>NZ_CP113264.1:0-4800000 GCF_026642255.1 Streptomonospora nanhaiensis
TCCCCCGTCCCCTCCTGCTCCACCCGCAACGCACTGATCCGCACCGAAGGGACAGCACCCATGGCAGGTCACCTTGGCTGACGCACAGGTCAACCTCGCAATGGTCTGGTCCAGCGTGTTGGACGGGATCGACAACGACTCCCTGCCAGCGCACCAGAGGGCATGGCTGCCGCAGACCCGGCCACTGGGCCTGATCGAGGACACCGCGCTGATCGCGGCGCCCAACGAGTTCACCAAGAAGGTGCTGGAGACGCGCCTCTACCCCGCCATCAGCAAGGCGCTCTCCGCCCACCTGGGACGGGAGATCCGGGTCGCGGTGACGGTCGACCCGACCGCCGTGCCGACCCCGCCCCCCACCCCCGCGCCGTCGGCCTCCTACGGCCCCTCGGCCACGCGGGGCGCGGAGGCCGACCGCGGGCACACCTTCTCCCCCGGCACGCCCGGCGTCGCCTCGGCCGGGCCGTCCTCGCCGACGGCCCCCGCCACCCCCCACGGCCCGACCCCGCAGTCGCGGGCCGGCGCCCGGGGCCAGCACGCGCGCCCGGCCCCGTCGCAGGAGGACAGGCTCCCGGGAAGCGGGGGCGCCCCGTCCGGACACACCAGGGAGGACGCCGCCGCGGGAGCGGGCGCCCACCACGCGCCGCCGACGGCCCGACGGCAGTGGCCCTCCGGACCGTCGGGGGAGGCCGGACACGCCGACCTGCTCGGTCCCACCCCTTCCCCGGACGCCTACGCCGCGGACGGCGGTCCCGTCCCCCCGGCCGGCCGCGTGACCGGCCAGGCGGACCCGCACGCGGGCCCCGGCCAGGACGGCCAGGACCCGTCGGCGTACGCGGCCCGCGACGTCCCGGCGCCCTGGGTCCAGCAGACGTTCGCCACACCGCAGGAGACCCCGACCTCCCCCCTGTGGGAGCAGCCCTCCGCCCGGGAGGGCCGACGGGAACCGGAGTCGTGGCAGCAGCAGAGCTGGAGCGGGCCCGGCTGGGACCAGCCCAACCGCTGGGAGACCCCGCGGGGCCCGGCCGCCGGCTCCGAGCAGTTCGCGGCCGGGGACCGGCGGCCCGAGGAGGAGCCGGACGAGGCCTCCCGGGACCAGGACCCGGCCCCCGAGCCCCCGCCCGAGCCCGTCCGGGCGTCGCCGAGGCCCTCCGCGCCCTCCCCCGCCCCGCCGCCGGGGCGCTCGCCGGAGGTACCCCCCGGCGAGCACGCGCGACTGAACCCCAAGTACACGTTCGACACCTTCGTCATAGGCTCCAGCAACCGCTTCGCGCACGCGGCGTCGGTCGCGGCGGCCGAGGCGCCCGCCAAGGCGTACAACCCGCTGTTCATCCACGGCGGCTCCGGCCTGGGCAAGACGCACCTGCTGCACGCCATCGGGCACTACACGCACCGCCTCTACGAGGGTTCGCGTGTGCGCTACGTCAGCTCCGAGGAGTTCACCAACGAGTTCATCAACTCGATCCGGGACGGCAAGGCGGACGGGTTCCGCCGTCGCTACCGGGACATCGACGTCCTCCTGGTGGACGACATCCAGTTCCTGGAGAACAAGGAGCAGACGCAGGAGGAGTTCTTCCACACCTTCAACACGCTGCACAACTCCGACAAGCAGATCGTCATCTCCAGCGACCGGCCGCCCAAGCAGCTGACCACGCTGGAGGACCGCATGCGCAGCCGGTTCGAGTGGGGCCTGCTCACCGACGTCCAGCCGCCCGAGCTGGAGACGAGGATCGCGATCCTGCGCAAGAAGGCCGCGCAGGAGGGGCTGGCGGCCCCGCCGGAGGTCCTGGAGTTCATCGCCAGCAAGATCTCCACCAACATCCGCGAACTGGAGGGCGCGCTGATCCGCGTGACCGCCTTCGCGAGCCTCAACCGGCAGTCGGTCGACCTCGACCTCACCAGCCAGGTGCTGCGCGACCTGGTCCCCAGCACGGAGGTCCCGGAGGTCACGGCCGGGGCGATCATGTCCCAGACGGCCGCGTACTTCGGCCTGACGGTCGAGGACCTGTGCGGGACGTCGCGTTCCCGGGTCCTGGTGACCGCCAGGCAGATCGCCATGTACCTGTGCCGGGAGCTGACCGATCTGTCGCTGCCCAAGATCGGTCAGCAGTTCGGGCGCGACCACACCACGGTCATGCACGCCGACCGCAAGGTCCGCGCGCTGATGGCCGAGCGCAGGTCGATCTACAACCAGGTGCACGAGCTCACCAGCCGCATCAAGGACCAGCCCTCGCTGCCCTGATCCCGCTCCCGACCGTGGAGGGGCCCGCCGACCGGCGGGCCCCTCCACGGTTCCCGCCCCTGTCCGTACGGGGCCGCCCCCGTCCCGCTCCCGTGCGGCCCCGGCGGGCGCCCGGGGGGCGGACGGCTCCCCCTCACGCTCCCGCACGGACCGGGCGGGACCGCGCCCCGGCTCCTGCGGACATGTCGTCCCGTCGACGGGGCGACATGGCGACTTGTCGTCCGCGGACGCCCCGCCCGCCGCCTCCCCCGGAGTTATCCACAGGCCTGTGGGGACGAACGCCCCGCCTTGTCGGGGTTCACGGCCCCTGCGCGGGGCCGCCGCGGTCCGTCCGCGACACTCTTCGTTTCGCCTGGTTCCGGGGTCGGCGCCCCCGCTGTTGCCCTCCCCACACCGGCG
The DNA here is from genome assembly GCF_026642255.1 of Streptomonospora nanhaiensis. Classification (GTDB taxonomy): domain Bacteria; phylum Actinomycetota; class Actinomycetes; order Streptosporangiales; family Streptosporangiaceae; genus Nocardiopsis; species Nocardiopsis tropica. The sequence goes on from NZ_CP113264.1 coordinate 2,639, forward strand.
TCCGCGGACGTCTGGCGGCGCTCCGCCCCTGTTCACGCCACATGGCGGAGGCAGGCCCTGTGGAAAAACCTGTGCACAGACTCTTTGTCCGCGTTCGGGTGGTCTGTGGAGGGTGTCGGAAAAAAACTTTGGCGGATTCTCGCGGAAGTTATCCACAGGAGAGGGTCGAAATCTGTGGACAACCCTGTGGACAAGCTGTGGACAACCGCGTCGAAGCTGTGGGTAACCCACCCCTTCTCTGTGGACGCCGAAGCCGACCCCTTCCCGTCCACACCCCGCCCCACTGTGGACAAGCTGGGGAAAACCTGTGGACGAACCTGTGGACGCGGTGTGGACAACCTGAGGGGCCCCTCGGTTGTCCACAAGGGGCCCGACTTACGCACAGGGTTACACACAGGACCTGTGGACAAAAATTCGCAGTCTGACCTGCGACAATGATGGTTATCCACACTATCCACAGGCCCTACTACTACGGCGCACCTTCATTAACCCAAGAGTGGCTTCACAACAGCTTCGCGGAAAATCTGTGGACAAAGCCCCGAGACGACAGCGACGACAGACCGGTGCCGAGCTGTCAGCGGCAGGGGAGGAATCCGGGTAACGTGTGGTCTCGCCCCTGTCCTCCGCCGCCCACATCCGAGCGGTGGCCCCTACGGGATCCGAGCCGGCTCCCAGGCGCTGTCCACAGCCCTGTCGACGGAGTACTCCGGCAGACCCACAGACACCCCACGAGCTGCAACGTTGAGGCTTCGACCGGTACTGCCGGTCGTGCGGAAAGTGAGTCGGAAAGTGAAGTTCCGGGTCGAACGCGACGTCCTGGCCGAGGCAGTCGCCTGGACCGCGCGCACACTGCCGACGCGCCCCTCGGTGCCGGTCCTGGTCGGCATCCTGCTGGAGGCCGGCGAGTTCGAGGGCCGGCAGCAGCTGCGCCTGTCCGGCTTCGACTACGAGGTGTCCACCCAGGCGGCGGTCGACGTCGAGGTCGAGGAGCCCGGCCAGGTCCTGGTCACCGGCAAGCTCCTCGCCGAGATCACCCGCAACCTCCCTCCCCAGGCTGTGCAGGTCGCCACCGACGGCTCCAAGGTCGTTGTCACCGGCGGCAGCGCGAAGTTCACGCTGAACACCATGCCGGTCGAGGACTACCCCACGCTCCCGGAGATGCCCGGTGTGAGCGGGACCATCGGCAGCGACGCCTTCGCCGCCGCCGTCAGCCAGGTGGCCGTGGCCGCCGGGCGCGACGACACCCTGCCGATGCTCACCGGCGTCCGCGTCGAGATCGAGGGCGAGACGATCACGCTCGCCTCCACCGACCGCTACCGCCTGGCCGTGCGCGAGCTGACCTGGAAGCCCGAGAACCCCGACCTCTCCGCGGTCGCGCTGGTCCCCGCCAAGACGCTCCACGACACCGCCAAGTCGCTGACCTCCGGCGCCGAGATCTCCATCGCGCTCGCCAGCAGCGACTCCGGCGAGGGCATGATCGGCTTCGAGGGCGGCGGCCGCCGCACCACCACGCGCCTGCTCGACGGCGAGTTCCCCAAGTACCGGGCACTCCTGCCGGACACGTTCAACTCGGTCGCCGAGGTGGGGCGCGCCGAGTTCGTCGAGGCGGTCAAGCGCGTCTCGCTCGTCGCCGAGCGCAACACCCCGCTGCGACTCTCCTTCACCCAGGGCCAGCTGGTCCTGGAGGCCGGTACCGGCGAGGAGGCCCAGGCGGTCGAGGTCCTGGAGGCCGATCTGGACGGCGACGACATCCAGATCGCCTTCAACTCCGGGTTCCTGCTGGACGGGCTCGGCGCCATCGGCACCGACGTCGCCCGCATGAACTTCACCACCTCGACCAAGCCGTCGATCCTCACCGGGAAGCCGGCGGAGGAGGGCTCGGCCCCCGAGTACCGCTACCTGATCATGCCGGTGCGCCAGCCCGGCTGATCCGGACAGGTTCGATTGACTGGCGTCCGCCGGACCCGGCCCGCGGCTTCCGCCCCGGGCCGGTCGGCTTCCATCCGCAGGTGGCGAAGGGGAGTACAACGATGCAGATCGGCATGATCGGTCTCGGCAAGATGGGCGGCAACATGGCCGCCAGGCTCCGGGAGAAGGGCCACGAGGTCATCGGCTACGACGTCGCCTCGCAGGAGCGCGACGTCGACACCCTGGCCGAGCTGGTCGGCCGACTGGCCGCTCCGCGGACCGTCTGGGTGATGGTCCCCGCGGGGGAGCCCACCTCCGCCACCGTCGCCGAACTCGGCGACCTCCTGGAGGCGGGCGACCTCGTCATCGAGGGCGGCAACACCCACTACGTCGACGACCGCACCCGCGCCGAGGCCCTGTCGGCCAGGGGCGTCGGCTACGTCGACGCCGGTGTCAGCGGAGGGGTCTGGGGCCGTCAGAACGGCTACGGCATCATGGTCGGCGGCGCGGCGTCCGACATCGAGCGGGCGCGCCCGGTCTTCGACTCCCTCACCCCCGACGAGGGCGGCGGCTTCGTGCACGCCGGCGGCGTCGGCGCCGGCCACTTCGTGAAGATGGTCCACAACGGCATCGAGTACGGCATGATGCAGGCCTTCGCCGAGGGCTACGAGCTCATGGCCGCCTCCGACGTCGTGGACGACGTGCCCGGCACGTTCGAGAGCTGGCGCGAGGGCACGGTCGTGCGCTCGTGGCTGCTCGACCTGCTCTCCCGGGCCCTGGAGCAGGACCCGGACCTGGCGGAGCTGCGCGGCTACGCCCAGGACTCCGGCGAGGGCCGCTGGACGGTCCAGGCCGCCGTGGACCTCGCCGTCCCGGCCCCGGCGATCACCGCGGCGCTCTTCGCCCGGTTCGCCTCCCGCCAGGACGACAGCCCCGCGATGAAGGTCGTCGCCGCGCTGCGCAACCAGTTCGGCGGCCACGCCGTCACCAAGGCCGGCGCCGCCGACGACCACGACGAGCCCTAGGGCGTCGCCCCTCTCCCCCGGGCCCGAGGCGCCCGCGCCCCGGCACGGTCCGTGCCGTACGCCGCCCGCCCGGGCGCGGGGCTCCCGCACCGCTCCTCCCCGGGGACGCGCCTTCGTGCCCGTCCCCGGGACCACCGCACCCTTCTCCGCCCGAAGTCCGCGCTCCAGCCCCAGGAGGAAGGCCGGATGTACGTATCCCACCTGCAACTGGCCGACTTCCGCTCCTACGAGTCCGCGCTGCTGGAGCTGGCTCCGGGCGTGAGCGTGTTCGTCGGGTCCAACGGCCAGGGCAAGACCAACCTCGTCGAGGCGATCGGCTACGTGGCCACCCTGGGGAGCCACCGTGTCTCCTCCGACACCCCGCTGGTCCGCATGGGCGCGCCCCGCGCCATCGTCCGGGCCAAGGTCGTCCGTGACGACCGGTCCATGGTGGTGGACCTGGAGCTCAACCCCGGCCGCGCCAACCGCGCCCGGATCAACCAGGCCGCGGCCGGCCGGCCGCGCGACGTCCTGGGGATCCTGCGCACGGTGCTGTTCGCGCCGGAGGACCTGGCCCTGGTCAAGGGCGACCCCGGTGAGCGGCGCCGTTTCCTGGACGACCTCCTGGTGGCCCGCACGCCCCGCATGGCGGGGGTGCGCTCCGACTACGACCGGGTGCTCAAGCAGCGCAACGCGCTGCTCAAGTCGGCCTCCAGCCGCATGTTCAAGCAGCGCGCGGCGCCCGACCTGAGCACGCTGGAGGTCTGGGACGACCACCTGGCCGAGGCGGGGGCGGAGCTGCTGGCGGCGCGGCTGGCACTGGTGGAGGAGCTGAGACCGAGGATCGGTGCGGCCTACGCCGGGCTGACCGACTCGGGCGGGCCGGCGGTCCCCCATTACCGGAGCTCCGCGGCGCCGGAGGGCGCCGGGCTTCCCGAGGACCGCCCCCGGCTCGCGGACGCCCTTCGCGCGGCCATGGCGGAGGCGCGCGACAAGGAGCTCCAGCGCGGGATCAGCCTGGTGGGGCCGCACCGCGACGACCTCCACCTCCAGCTCGGCGACATGCCGGCCAAGGGGTACGCGAGCCAGGGCGAGTCCTGGTCGTACGCCCTCTCCCTCAAGCTCGCCGCGTTCGAGCTGCTGAGAGCGGACGGGGACGACCCGGTGCTGATCCTGGACGACGTGTTCGCGGAGCTCGACAGCGAGCGGCGCCGCAGGCTGGCCGAGCGCGTGCGCGACGCCGAGCAGGTCCTGGTGACCGCCGCCGTCGCCGAGGACATCCCCGAGGAGCTGGACGGGGCGCGGTTCGGAGTGCGCGAGGGGGCCGTCGAGGGTGAGTGACCACCGTCCACAGCCTGTGGACACGCCGGGCGGATCCCCGGGCCCCGGCCCGGGGGCGGGGGCATCGGTCCTCGGCGGGGGCGCGCTCCGTCCACAGGCTGTGGACGGAGCACTCCGGCCCCCCGACCCGGCTCCGTCCGCACCGTCCTCCCCGCCCGTCCCCGCGGCGCCCGCCGAGCCCGTGGCGTCCGGGGCCGACCTCGCGCGCCAGGCTCTCGCGAGGGCCAGGGCCGAGGCGCGCGACCGCGGCGCCGTCCCCCGCGGATCCCAGCGCTCGCGGAGGCGTGGCCGGATGCGGTCACGCAACGAGCCGCAGCTGTTCGGCGAGGCCGTGCGGACCTGGCTCATCGAGCACGGGTGGCAGGAACAGGTGGCGATCGGGGGCGTCTTCGGCCGCTGGTCGGACATCGTGGGCGAATTCAATGCCGAGCATCTGCGCCCCGAAAGTTATTCGGAGGGCGAACTGGTCGTGGTGGCCGATTCGCCGACGATGGCAGCCCACGCACGAGCGATGGTGCGCGATCTGATGCGCCGCCTCAACGAGGAGCTGGGCGACGGGACGGTCGTCGCGATCAAGGTCCGGGGCCCCGGTTTCCGGCGCCGCTGAACGGCCTTCCGGGCCTCCCGCTCCGCGGAGGGGGAGGCCCGGACCGTCCACAGGCTGTGGATAGCCGCAGGTGAACGCGGTCCTCCCGGGGGTGGTGTGCTACCGGGGGTACGTGGTGCGGGGTGCGCGATCCGGGGCGGGCGGCACGTCCCCGACGTCCGGCCCAACGCCACTGAAGCGCGCCGGGACTTGCGGGAGACCCCTCCCGCGTGTAGGGAGTCGGCTCCCTCCCTGAACGTTCGTTGTGATGCGGCACAGGGCCGCCAATGCCACTTTGTCGTACCGCGCGGGGTATCATGGAGACGGTTCTTCAGACGCCTGTAGCCGGTACCACGCCCCCAGGAGAGGGTGGGCGGACGGCCCGTGCGGCGAACGGTGATCCCCCAGGTGTCGCGGCATCTCGGCCCTTCGATCACCGTGCCGAGGGCCAACCGTCGTCCGCCCGGCCACGGCCGGCAGGCGTCCCCAGCAGGAGGGTGTTCCCACTTGGCCTACGACGCAGGTTCAATCACGGTTCTCGAGGGGCTTGAGGCAGTTCGCAAGCGCCCCGGAATGTACATCGGTTCCACCGGAGAGCGGGGCCTGCACCACCTTGTCTACGAGGTGGTCGACAACTCGGTCGACGAGGCGCTGGCCGGGCACGCCGACGCCATCGAGGTCACCCTGTTGGCCGACGGCGGGGTGCGGGTGGCCGACAACGGGCGCGGCATCCCGGTCGGCCTCCACCCCGTGGAGAAGCGCCCCGCGGTCGAGGTCGTGCTGACCACGCTCCACGCGGGCGGCAAGTTCGACGGCAAGTCCTACGCCGTCTCCGGCGGTCTGCACGGCGTCGGCGTCTCCGTCGTCAACGCGCTGTCCACGGCACTGGACGTGGAGATCCGCGTGCACGGCCACGTGTGGCGCCAGCACTACGAGATGACCGCGCCCACGGGCGAGCTCGTCAAGGGCGAGACGACCGACGAGACCGGCACCCAGATCACGTTCTGGCCGGACGGCTCCATCTTCGAGACGACGACGTTCACGTTCGAGACCCTCGCCCGCCGGATGCAGGAGATGGCCTTCCTCAACAAGGGGCTGTCCATCACCATCCGCGACGAGCGGCCCGAGCACACCGACGGCGGCCCGACCGTCAACACCTTCCACTACGAGGACGGCCTCTCGGACTACGTCCGCCACATCAACGCCAAGAAGGAGCCGGCGCACGCGTCGATCATCTCCTTCGAGGAAGAGGGCGACGGCATCGCGGTCGAGGTCGCCATGCAGTGGAACCAGTCGTACACCTCGTCGGTGCACACCTTCGCCAACACGATCAACACGGCCGAGGGCGGCACCCACGAGGAGGGCTTCCGCTCCGCGCTCACCACACTGGTCAACCGGTACGCCCGCGACCAGAAGCTGCTGCGGGAGAAGGACGACAACCTCACCGGCGACGACATCCGCGAGGGTCTGACCGCGATCATCTCGGTCAAGCTCGCCGACCCGCAGTTCGAGGGCCAGACCAAGACCAAGCTCGGCAACACCGAGGCCAAGTCCTTCGTCCAGAAGGTCACCAACGAGCACCTGCGCGACTGGTTCGAGCGCAACCCCGGCGAGGCCAAGGACGTCGTGTCCAAGGCCAGCCAGGCCGCCCGGGCCCGTGTCGCCGCCCGGCAGGCGCGCGACCTCACCCGTCGCAAGACCCTGCTGGAGACCACCTCCCTCCCCGGAAAGCTGTCGGACTGCCAGTCCACCAACCCGGAGGAGTGCGAGGTCTACATCGTCGAGGGCGACTCGGCCGGCGGCTCCGCCAAGGGCGGGCGCAACCCGCACAACCAGGCCATCCTGCCCATCCGCGGCAAGATCCTGAACGTCGAGAAGTCGCGGATCGACCGCATCCTCAAGAACAACGAGGTCCAGGCGATCATCACCGCCCTGGGCACCGGCATCCACGAGGAGTTCGACGCCGAGAAGCTGCGGTACCACAAGGTCATCCTGATGGCCGACGCCGACGTCGACGGACAGCACATCCGCACACTGCTGCTGACCCTGCTGTTCCGCTTCATGAAGCCCCTGGTCGAGGCCGGCAACGTCTACCTGGCCGCGCCGCCCCTGTACAAGATCAAGTGGGACCAGAAGGGCAGCGACGCGAGCTACGCCTTCTCCGACGCCGAGCGGGACCGGGTCATCGAGGCCGGGATCGCCGAGGGGAAGCGCGACCCGCGCCCGCGCGACATGGTGCAGCGGTTCAAGGGCCTGGGCGAGATGAACGCCAACGAGCTGTGGGACACCACGATGGACCCCGACCGCCGGGTGCTGCTCCAGGTCAGCCTGGAGGACGCGGCCCAGGCCGACGAGATGTTCAGCGTGCTCATGGGCGAGGACGTCGAGTCCCGGCGCGCCTTCATCCAGCGCAACGCCAAGGACGTCCGCTTCCTGGACATCTAGAGGGACCGGGCCCGGGGCGAGGTCCCGGGCAGTGAACCACGCTCAACACAAGCTTCGTAGAAGGGATCGACATCCGTGACGGATGCGAACAACCCGGACGCCCCTGAGGGAGCGGACTCCACGGTGGAGGCGCTCCCGCGCACGACGGACCGGATCGAGCCCGTCGACATCCAGGTCGAGATGCAGCGCAGCTACCTCGACTACGCGATGTCGGTCATCGTCGGCCGTGCCCTCCCCGACGTCCGCGACGGCCTCAAGCCCGTCCACCAGCGCGTGCTCTACGCGATGTACGACGGCGGCTACCGCCCCGACCGCGGCTACTTCAAGTGCGCCCGCGTCGTCGGCGACGTGATGGGCAACTACCACCCGCACGGCGACAGCGCCATCTACGACACCCTTGTGCGCCTCGCCCAGTGGTGGTCCATGCGGATGCCGCTGGTCGACCCCAACGGCAACTTCGGCTCCCCGGGCAACGACCCGGCCGCCGCCATGCGGTACACCGAGTGCAAGCTCGCCCCGCTGGCCATGGAGATGCTCCGGGACATCGACAAGGAGACCGTCGACTTCCGGCCCAACTACGACGGCCGCTCCTCCGAGCCCGTCGTCCTCCCGGCCCGGTTCCCGAACCTGCTGGTCAACGGCTCCTCGGGTATCGCGGTCGGTATGGCCACCAACATCCCGCCGCACAACCTGCGCGAGATCGCCGACGGGGTCAACTGGTACCTCGACAACCCGGAGAGCGGGGACGAGGAGCTGCTCGACGCGCTGATCCAGCGCGTCAAGGGCCCCGACTTCCCGACCCGCGGCCTCATCGTCGGCAAGCGCGGCATCGAGGAGGCGTACCGCACCGGTCGCGGCTCCATCACCATGCGGGCCGTGGTCGAGGTCGAGGAGGACCGCCGGGGACGCCAGACCCTGGTCATCACCGAGCTGCCCTACCAGGTCAACCCGGACAACCTCGCCCTGAAGATCGCCGACCTCGTCAAGGACGGCAAGATCACCGGCATCGCCGACGTCCGGGACGAGAGCAGCGGCCGGACCGGCCAGCGGCTGGTCATCGTGCTCAAGCGCGACGCCGTCGCCAAGGTGGTCCTCAACAACCTCTACAAGCACACGCAGCTCCAGGAGACCTTCGGCGCGAACATGCTCGCGCTGGTCGACGGCGTGCCGCGGACCCTGCGCCTGGACCAGATGATCCGCCACTGGGTCAAGCACCAGGTCGAGGTCATCGTCCGGCGCACCAAGTACCTGCTGCGCAAGGCCGAGGAGCGGGCCCACATCCTGCGCGCGCTGCTGCGCGCCATGGACCGCATCGACGAGGTCATCAACCTCATCCGGGCCAGCGCCTCCGCCGACGAGGCGCGCACCGGCCTGATGAGCCTCCTGGAGATCGACGACATCCAGGCCCGCGCGATCCTCGACATGCAGCTGCGCAAGCTCGCCGCGCTGGAGCGCAACGCCCTGACCGCCGAGTACGACGAGCTGATGTCCCAGATCGCCGACTACAACGACATCCTCGCCTCGGACGTCCGCCAGCGGAGCATCATCCGCGAGGAGCTCAGGGAGATCGTCGAGAAGTACGGCGACGAGCGGCGCACGCACATCATCCCGTTCGAGGGCGACATGCGCATGGAGGACTTCATCGCGGAGGAGGACGTGGTCGTCACGATCTCCCGCGGTGGATACGCCAAGCGCACCCGCATCGACAACTACCGGGCGCAGAAGCGCGGGGGCAAGGGCGTGCGCGGCGCCCAGCTCAAGCAGGACGACATCGTCCAGCACTTCTTCGTCACCACCACCCACCACTGGATCCTGTGCTTCACGAACCAGGGCCGGGTGTACCGGACGAAGGCGTACGAGCTGCCGGAGGCGGCGCGCGACGCGCGCGGCCAGCACGTGGCGAACCTGCTGCCGTTCCAGCCGGGCGAGGAGATCGCGCAGATCATGGCGCTGCGCGACTACGAGGCCGCGCCCTACCTGGTGCTCGCCACCCGTGAGGGCCTGGTCAAGAAGTCCCGCCTGGAGGACTTCGACTCGGCGCGCGCGGCGGGCATCATCGCGATCAACCTCCGCGACGAGGACGAGCTGATCGCCGCCCGCCTGGTCTTCCCCGACGACGACCTGCTGCTCATCTCCAGCGACGCCCAGGCGATCCGCTTCCCGGCCTCCGACGAGTCGCTGCGGCCGATGGGCCGGGCCACCAGCGGTGTGATCGGCATGCGGTTCCTGGAGGGCGACTACCTGCTCAGCATGGACGTCATCCGCCCGGACGACGGTTCCACCGACGTCCTGGTCGCCACCGAGAACGGCTACGCCAAGCGCACCCCCTCCGAGCAGTACCCGGTGCAGAACCGGGGCGGCAAGGGCGTCCTGACGGCCAAGGTCGTCGAGGCACGGGGCAAGCTGGTCGGCGCCATGATGGTCGACCCCGAGGTGGACGAGATCTTCGCGATCACGTCCGGGGGCGGCGTCATCCGCACCGGGGCCGCCGAGGTCAAGCAGTCGGGCCGCACCACCATGGGCGTCCGTCTGATGAACCTCGACAAGGGCAACAAGATCGTGGCGGTGGCGCGCAACGCCGAGGCCGCGGAAGAGGCCGAGGCCGACGCCGTCGCCGCCGAGGTGGCGGAGGCCGCCGAGGCCACCGCCGACACGGACGGAAACGCGGTCGACGGGGATCGCAACCCTGAGGCCTAGACTGCGCGTTAAGCCCGATAAGGACCGTGGGGTTCGCTTCGCGAACCCCACGGGGTCCGAGCGCCTCAAACACCCGTTCTCAACGAAAGTCCAGCGGTAACGTTTCTATGTCTGACAACCAGCGGAACACCACCACGAACGAATCCGACTCGGACACGGCAGGAACCGCCGGGGTCGAGGACATGGAGACGGCCGAGAGGGACACTGTCGGGGCGGAGGTCACCGGGACCGCCGGGACGCCCGCGAGCGAGGGCGTCGAGGAGTCCGGAGACGACGCGAAGGCCCCCGCCGAGCCCGAGGCGGAGCCGGAGTCCGGGAAGGCCCCGGCTGCGGTCGAGGAGCCCGTCGCCCCCGTGTCCGCGCCGGCCGAGCCGGCGGAGGAGGAGCCCGTGACGGAGGACCGCGCTGAGGCGGGGGGAACGCCAGTGACCGAAACGAAGGCCTCGGTGCCCGAGGGCCCGAACGCCGTGAAGGCCACCTTGTCCAGCAGGAAGGCGCACCTGACGGTCTCCCGTGTGGAGCCCTGGTCGGTGATGAAGTTCAGCTTCGTCGTCTCCCTGGTCTGCTTCATCGTCCTGTTCGTGGCGATCGCCGTCATCTACGCGACGCTGTCGATGCTGGGCGTCTTCGAGGAGCTGACCAGCATGATCGACGCCCTCCTGGAGGGCGACGGCGGTGATGGCGAGCTCGGTCTGAACCCGGCCGCGTGGTTCTCGCCGGGACGCGTGCTCGGCTACACCGGTGTGGTCGGCGCGCTGAACATCGTGCTGATCACGGCGCTGTCCACCGTGGGCGCGATGGTCTACAACCTGGTCGCCGACCTGGTCGGCGGCGTGGACGTGACGCTGTCCGAGGCCGAGTAGGCCCTTGGCGCCGGCCCGGCCCTCCCCCGGAGGGCCGGGCCGAAGCGCGTACGGAGCACTCCCGGCCAGGGGTAAAATGGGAAGTGAAGAGGGGCGCGGAGGCCGCGTCTCCCTTCGCTTCCGTGTCAGGTATCCGGTTCGCCCGGGTGCGGTGGGTGCGGTAGAGTTTCCTCGGAACGAGGGCGTATAGCTCAGTCGGTTAGAGCGCATCCCTGATAAGGATGAGGCCCCAGGTTCAAGTCCTGGTACGCCCACCCACGAAAAGGCCCCCCGGTCACCCGGGGGGCCTTTTGCGTACTGCTGGAAAGTACGGCATCAGCTGCTCGTAGAGCCTTTATCCGGGCCGGTCCCATCCTCCGCCGATGCTTCCTCCGAGCCGCTCGAGCGCTTCCACCGTGCTGTCGTCGTGAACGTCGGTGTGCGGGTCCGCGGTCGGCCTGATCCGGCTGTGGCGGGGGGTCCGCATCGACGGGTCGTCATGTCGCCGTGTCGACAAGCGGCCGTGTCGACAGGTGCCCTGATCGACACGCCGACCCGGGTGCGGAGGGCGGCGCGTTCGGCGGGTGCGGACGCGCCGGCGTCCCCGGCGGGCGCGCGCCGCACACGCGGCGCGGTTCCGGCGGGGACGTTCCGGCCCGCCCGCCCGGCCGCGGCGCGGCCGGGCGGACGCCCGGCGTCAGGCGGCGGCCTGGTCCGTGACGCGCCGGACGGCCTCGACGGCGATCCCGGGCTGGTCGACGTGGATGTAGTGACCGCTCTCCTCGGCGGTGCTGAGCTCGCTGAGGCCGGAGACCCCGCTCCACTTCTCCTGGCCCTCGGCCCACACGCGCTCCAGGTCGGCGCCGTACTCGGGGATCTCCCCGAGGTACTGCACCCCGTGCTGGATGATCTCCGTCGGGATGTCCCCGGCGGAGCGCACCTCCGGGTTGCTCTCGATGACGATCTGCTCCGGGTTCTCACCCTCGAACACGGCGAGGTTCTGGGCGCGCACCTCGGCGCCCGGTCCGGTGGCCGTCTCGGGGATCACGCCGGTGATGTCGTCGAGCATCGTCGGGGACGTGGCGTCCAGCAGGACCAGTCCCGCGACCCTGTCCTGGTGGTCGGGGGCGTAGCGGGCGGCGATCAGCCCGCCCAGCGAGTGGCCGACCAGGACGACCGGGCCGTCGCCGGCGATGTCGTCGAGGACGGCGGTCAGGGTCTCGCCGACGTCGGCGATGCTCTGGGGGCCCTCCGGCTGGTCGCTCGCGCCCTCGCCGAACCGGTCGTAGGAGCAGACCCGGTCCCCGTCGCTCAGGGTCTCCTGGAGGTCGGCCATGGTGTCCAGCCCGTCGCCCATCCCGGCCATCAGGACGACGACCGGCCGGTCGTCCGCCGGGAGGCCGGAACAGGACACGTTCACGGAGCCGCCCCCGACCTCGAGCGTCTTGGTTCCCGTGAACAGCTCTCCGTCGGTCATCACGTCCTCGGCGGCGGTCTCCAGGTCGGTCCGGACCTCGTCCAGGCCGGACCGCACGTCGGAGAGCGGCCCGCATCCGGTGAGCGCCGTGACGGCGACGGTGCAGCACAGTGCGGTCAGGGCGGTCGCCCGGACGGTGCGGGGCATGGGGTCCTCCAGAGGAACGGGTTGAGGGGGCGGACGTCGCCAGGGGCGTCGGCGCCGTTCACCGCGGCACGGACCGCGCGGCCCGACGGAACGCGGCGACTGGGGAGAACGCTACGGACGCGGCGGGTCGGCGTCGTCACCACACGGTGGACACCTGCTTGTCGCTCGCACGGGGGACAGGGGCGGCCCCCGGACGGCACGGCCTCCGTTCACCTGCGCCGACAAGTCCCCGAGCCGGCAAGGCGCCGGGCCGACACGTCGATCCGTCCACTTGTCGACCCTCCCCGGCGGCGGGCACGCCTCCCGTGCCGCGCCGCGCCGGGCGCGGGCGCCGTCAGGCCCCCTCGTCCCGCGAGGACGCGGGCGGGTCGTCCCGCAGGATCTTCCCCAGGCGCATCATGACGTCGACCTGGGCGGGGTTGTAGAGGTCCTTGAGCGCGGTCACGCTCGTCTCCGCGGCGTACCGGGGGCGCTTCGGCGCGATCCTGTTCAGGTCCCCCAGCACGGGGTGGTCGGCGAGGAGGCCGCGGACGGGGCCGGCGAGCCGCTCCGCCAGCTCGCGGCGCGTCTCCTCGTCGGCGTCCTCGGGCAGGGCGTCGAAATCGGACTCCTCCTCGACGACCCGGCGGTCCTTGAGCGCCTCGCTGTAGGAGCTCATCGCGGCGGGGTCCATCAACCGCGTCATGACGACGACGAACGAGCGGTCGGCCTCGCTCATGTCCACGTCGGCGGTGGCGAGCGCCATCTCGGGCGGGAGTTCGGTGGGCGCCGACTTGCGCAGGACCAGGGCCAGCTCCAGGCGCACCCGCTGGAGCCGCTCGATCGTGGCCTCCAGCTCGGCGTCCAGGCTCCGCAGCGCCTCGTCGGGGTAGGACTCGGCCTCGCCCATGTCGGCGATCTGGGCCAGGGAGAACCCCAGCTCCGACAGGCGCTTGATCCTCAGGACCCGGATCAGGTGCGCCACCCCGTAGCTCTTGTAGCCGTTGGAGCGCCGCTCCGGCTCCTCCAGCAGGCCCACCTCGTGGTAGTGCCGCACCGCCCGCACGCTCGTGCCGGCGAGCTCCGCCAATTGCCGGGTGCTCCAGGCCATGCCCGTCCCTCCTCGAAGTTCGCGCCCCCCGGCGCGGACGCGCCGACGGTACCCATGGGAAACCATGCCCCTACGGCATGGTCAAGCCCAGCTGCCCAGCTGCCCAGCTGCCCAGCCGCCCCGCCGTCGCGGCGCCCGCCGGAGCGGCCGGGAACCCCGGAGCCGCCGTGTGTTCCGCGCGGCTCCGACTGTCGGCCCGCGCGCGTAGCCTTCCCCCGTCCCCGGGGCGCGGTCGTCCGCGCAGCCGGACAGCACCCCTCCCCTCCTCCCCTCACTTGGAGCCCTCATGCCGGAGCACATGCCCGCCCTCGTCTTCCTCACCGAACGGCAGAGGAGCGGGACGGGGCGGTGGACCTCCGACCACGGACTGGTCGTCGGGTTCGAGGCCGGTCCGGCCGTGCCGCTCGCCCGACTCGACTGGCGGGACGTCGACGGCGCCGAGGCGGTGATCGGGTTCGACCCCGGGATGACCGCCTTCGTCGGCCTGCGGGTCGCCGCGGACGGCACCTCCTACGAGTGGCGGGGCCGTCTGGTGCAGCGGACCTCGGCCGGCCCCCACCGCTTCCTGGTCGCGGGCGGCCGGGCGGACGAGGAGCTGCGCCTGCTCGTCGAGGACGGCGGGGCGCCGGTCTCGCGGTTCGGCTGGGCCGACCGCGAGGGCGGCGGCGGCTCGGTCCTCCTGCGCTCCGTGGACCTGGACGAGTCCGCCTCGATGGTCGAGATCACCGACCGGGTGCGCGAGGTGCGGGCGGGGAACGAGCACGCGAGGGCGGGCGAGGTCGCCCTCAACGTGCTCGACGCGACGGCCGCCAAGTGGCTCTCCTGGCGGGACGCCGACTTCCTGGAGTTCACCATGGAGGAGCCCGTCCGGGTCCGGCACTACGCGCTGGAGTCGGCCAACGACTTCGCCGACCGCGACCCCCGGGACTGGGTGCTCCAGGGCTCACAGGACGGCCGGACGTGGGTGGACCTCGACGCGCGCGCCGACGAGACCTTCCCGCAGCGGCACCACGCCCGCGACTTCCACGTGACCGGCGAGGCCTCCGAGGAGTCCTACCGGTTCCTGAGGCTGGAGATCACCCGCAACTCCGGCGGGGGCGAGACCCAGCTGTGCCGGGTCCGGTTCTTCTCCGGCAGGCGCTCGTACGAGGCGTTCACCGGCCACCGCTACGCGGCCGGGGAGGCGCCGGCGCCGTACGCGGGCATCGCCGCCGAGCTCGTGGAGGGCGCCCCGAACACCGTCGGGAGCTGGCGGTCCTTCCTCGCCGAGTACAGCGCCGACATGCTGCGGGTCCTGGAGCCGGGCGAGCTCGTGGAGACGACCGGCGAACAGCGCGCCGCGTCCTGGCTGGGCTACGAGGGCGCCTCCGAGGAGCGGATCGCGGCCCTGGAGGAAAGGCTCGGGACCCCGCTGCCGCCCAGTTACAGGTCGTTCCTCGGGGCCTCCGACGGCTGGACCAGGATGGGCATGTTCATGTACGCCCTCCTCTCCGCCGACGAGGCCGGCTGGGCGGACGACTTCCACGACGAGGCGATGCTCGACGAGGAGGAGCTGAGGGAGGACGGACTGGTCGGCCCGTTCCTCGTGGTCTCCGGCGCCAGCGACGCGCAGACCTGGCTGCTCGACGCGGGGGACGTCTCCCCCGACGGAGAGTGGGCCGCCTACGTGTGGGCGAGCTGGTACCCCGGGCTGGGCGAGCGCCACCGCTCCTTCGCGGACCTGGTCGTCGCCGAGCGCGCCTCGTTCGAGGAGCTGAGCGGGTCGGAGGGCCGGCCGGTGCGCCCGGAGGGCGCCGAGGACCTCCTGGCCCGGGGGCGCGCGGCGGCGCTGCGCGGCCGGGTGACCGACGCGATGGAGACCTTCCGCAAGGCCGAGGAGAAGGGGTCGGGCGCCGCCGCCTACCTCAGGGCGGTGCTCTCGGCCTTCCTCGACGTCAACGGGATCCACCACGAGCTGCGCGGACTCCTGCACCGGCCCCACGTGGTGGCCGAGGTCGGTGTCGGGCAGATCGAGTCCGAGGCCCTTCCGCTCTACCTGTACAGCGCCGGACTGGACGCCCACGGGAGCACGGCCTTCGCGGTCCGCGCGCTGGGCGGCGGGGCGACGGGATTCGAGCTGCCGTCGACCGACGAGGAGCGGGACGCCCTGCTCGCCTCCCGCCGGGCCCCGGAGCCGCCCGCCTTCGAGCGCGCCCTGGACCGGGCCCGCGCCCTGGTGGCGCGGGGTGCCGGCGACGAGGCCTGGGCCGTCATCGAGGAGGCGCTGGCCGAGTGGTACCCGGTCTCGCCGAACCGCGTCGCGCCGGTCGTCCTGCTCACCGACCCCGCCCTGCGCGGCGCGGTCACCCCGAGCCGGGCGCGCGAGGTGGTGTTCACCCCGCGCGGCGTCCACCCGGACGTCTGACCGGGGACGGGGCGCCCGGGGCGGGGCCGTCCTCCGTCCGGGCGCCGCAGGGTCCGCCACCGCCGCCGCGGTGGCGGACCCTGCGGCGCTCCGCGGCCGGGACGGGGAAGCCGTCCCGGGTCACGCGTCCACGGGCTCCGCGGTGTCGGGCCAGCGCACCGGCACGGGCAGGCGCCGGCGCTCGGCCGGGAGGGGGTGCCGGGGGTCGGCGGCGATCCGGGCGAGCAGCAGGTCCGCGGCCTCACGGCCGAGTTCGGCGCCGTCGACGTCGATGGCCGGTACGCCGCGCATCGCCAGGGACTCCACGACCATGCGCTCCGAGCTGACCGTGACGGGGCGTCCGGCGGGCTCGGCGGCCAGCGCGAACATCAGGCCCAGCCCGATGGCGGTCGCGTAGGGCACCACCGCGGTCGCGCCGGAGTCCCGCACGGAGGGCGCGACCGCCACCCCCGCGGCGAAGGTGGAGGGGTGGGGTCCCAGGACGGTCAGTTCGGCGCGGCCGGAGGCGGCGGAGGTGACGGCGGCCGTCCGCTGGCGGTCCTGCCAGGAGCCCGCCGGTCCGCCGACGTAGACGATCCGTTCGTGGCCGTCGTCCACCAGGCGCGACACCAGGAAGCCGAACGCGGTCGCGGTGTCGGCCACGGCCGAGGTCATCCCCTCGATCTCGCGGTCGACCAGCACGGTGGGCTTGAGCTCCCCCGCGGCGCGGACCACGTCGTCCGGTCCGCGCGGGGCCACGACGACGAAGCCGTCGACCTGGCTGGCCAGGCGGGTGAAGGCCCCCGGCGCGTCCGGGGAGTCCAGGGGGTGCACCGCCACGGTGAGCTGGAGGTCGGCCTCCCCCGCCCGTGCCTGGGCGCCGCCGATGATGGGCGTGAAGAAGCTGTTGTCGAGGGTGGGCACCACCAGGGCGACGATGCCGGTGCGCCCCCGCGCGAGCTGGCGTGCGGCGCGGTTGGGGACGAACCCCAGCTGCTTCGCCGCGGCCCTGACCCGGGCGGCGGTCTCGGGGGCCACCAGCTCCTCACGGCTCAGCGCGCGGGACGCGGTCGCCTTCGACACCGCGGCGAGCGCGGCCACGTCGGCCAGAGTGGGCACGGATTCGCCTCCAGGTCTCGTCGGTCAACCCTAGCCCGGTCGCGGGGCAGGGGCCCGGCCACCGGGTCTCGCAGGTTGTTACACGGTGTTTACACGGATGATGCTGCGTGGACGCGTCTTCGCACCCTAGGGTGTGTGAAACCGGTTGTGCAACCGGTTTCATCACGCCCGAAGGAGGAAGGCCGTGCACTCACGCAAGTCGGCCCTCTTGCTCGTGCCCGGGTTGGCCTTCCTGCTCGTGGGGTTCCTCGTCCCGACGCTGCTGATGCTCTTCTCCCCGCCGGGCACGGGAGCCGCGGAGGTCTTCGCCCGGCTCGGCCGGATGCTCACGGACCCCTACGACCTGCGCATCATCTGGCGCACGGTCCGCCTGGGGCTGATCGTGACGGCGCTCTGCGTCGGGCTCGGGTTCCCGATCGCCTACCTGCTGGCCCGCTCCACCTCGCGCTGGGCGGGTGTCCTGCTCGCGCTCGCGATCTTCCCGCTGCTCCTCAGCAACGTCGTGCGCACCTTCGGGTGGCTGGTCATCCTGGGCGCGAACGGCGCCGTCGGCCAGGCCCTCGTCGCGACGGGACTCGTGGACAGGGCGCCGCAGCTGCTCTACACCGAGCTCGCCATCGTCCTCGGCCTCACCCAGCTGTTCCTGCCGCTCGCGGTCATCTCCTGCTACTCGGCGGTCGCCCAGGTCGACCCCGGCCTCGACGAGGCCGCCCGGGGGCTGGGCGCGGGCCGGGTCCGCACCTTCTGGAGCGTCGTGGTGCCGCTCTCGTCGCCGGGCATCGTCGTGGCGGCCACCCTGGTCTTCGCCGGCGCCGTCACCGCCTACACCACTCCCTACCTCCTGGGCGGCTCGGGCCAGCGCATGCTCGCCACCCAGCTCTACGCCTACTCCAGCGTCACGGTGGACTGGGCCTCGGCCTCGGCCACCGCGCTCGTCATGACGGTGCTCGTCTTCCTCGTCTCCGGCCTGTCCTCCGCCTTCGGCCGCAAGGGGGCCACAGCGTGAACACCCGCCGCCCCGTCGCCGCCGCGCTCGCGGTCGCCGGATACGTCGTCATGCTCGTGCCGATCCTGTTCGTGGTCGTCACCGCGTTCACCGCGGGCAGCACGCTCCGCTTCCCGCCGGAGGGGCTCTCCACCCGGTGGTTCGAGGAGGCGCTGGGCTACGAGCCCTTCCTCACCGCGCTCGTGTCGAGCCTCCAGCTGGCGGCGCTGGCCACCGCGCTCGCGCTGCTGATCGGCGTGCCCGTGGCCGTCGCGATCCACCGGGGCCGGATCCCCGGCAAGGGCCTGGTCGAGGGTCTGTTCCTGTCGCCGCTCATCGTCCCGGAACTGGTGGTGGGGCTCGCCCTCTACCAGCAGCTCATGATCGGGTTCGGGCTCGACAGCCTCACCGCGCTGACGCTCGGGCACACCGCGCTCATGATCCCCTACGCGGTGCGCGTCACGGGGGCGTCCCTGGCGCTGGCCGACCCGCACGTCGAGGAGGCCGCCCGGGGCCTCGGGGCCTCGCCCCTGAGGACCTTCGCGACGGTGACCCTGCCGCTGCTGCGCCCGGGGATCTTCTCGGCCGCGCTCCTGAGCTTCGTCACCTCCTTCAACAACGTGCCGCTCTCCCTGCTGCTCCAGACCCGGGAGTTCCGCACCCTGCCCGTCACGATGCTCGACTACGTCCAGCAGAGCTACGACCCCATGGTCGCGGCGATGGCCACGCTCATCCTCGCGGGCACCGTCGTCCTCGCCGTCCTCGCCGAACGCACCGTCGGCTTCGCCAAGATCTTCGGAGGTATCAACCGATGACCAGCGCTGCCGAGTTCGTCGGCGTCAGCCAGAAGTTCGGTGACTTCACCGCGGTCGACGACCTCAGCCTGACCATCGCCGAGGGGCGGCTCACGACGCTCCTCGGACCCAGCGGCTGCGGCAAGACCACGAGCCTGCGCATGCTGGCCGGGTACTCCAGGCCCACCGCGGGGACCATCCGGATCGCGGGACGGGACTGCACGCGCGTTCCGCCGGAACGGCGCGACCTGGGCATGGTCTTCCAGTCCTACGCGCTCTTCCCGCACATGACCGTCGCGGACAACGTCGGCTACGGCCTCAAGCTCCGCCGGGTCGCGAAGGAGGAGCGGCGGCGCCGGGTCATGGAGACCCTGGAGCTGGTGGGCCTGGCCCACCTCGCCGGGAACAGGCCGAAGAAGCTCTCCGGCGGCCAGCAGCAGCGCGTGGCCCTCGCCCGCGCCATCGCGATCCGCCCCAAGCTCCTGCTGCTCGACGAGCCCCTCTCCAACCTGGACGCGCGCCTGCGCGTGCAGATGCGGGCCGAGATCCGCCGCATCCAGGCGGAGACGGGCCTGACCGTCGTCCTGGTCACGCACGACCAGGACGAGGCACTGGAGATGTCCGACGACATGGTGCTCATGCGGGCGGGGCGGGTGATGCAGCAGGGACCGCCGCGCGAGGTCTTCCCCGCTCCGGCCAACCGCTTCGTCGCCGAGTTCCTGGGCTACGAGAACTTCCTCGCCGACGCCGAGGGCCGGACCCTCACGGTCCGGCCCGAGAACCTCCGCGTCGCCGCGGGGGCCGCGGACGCCGACGCCCCGGCCGGCCCCGGCGGGCTGCTCCTGCGGGGCACGGTGGCCCACATCGCCTACCGCGGGGCCGACCTCCTGGTCACCGTGGACGCGACCGACGACACCGGCGCGGCCGTGCGCCTGCTCTGCGACGTGCGCGGCGGTGCGGCCGAGGGCCTCTCGCCCGGGGGCGAGGTGACCGTCGACGCCCGGGAGGGCGCCCTGGTGCGCCTGCCCGACTGACCCCGTCCCCCGCGGACCGGAACCCCGGCCCGCTCCGAACCGCCCGGATCCGCCGGGCGTCCGGCGAGAGGAAACCGCACGCCATGTCCCACGCCATCCGCCGCCCCGGCCCGATCCTGACCGCGGGCGTCGCGGCCGCGGTCGTCCTCACCGGCTGCTCCTCCTCGGACGACGAGAGCGCGGACGCCCTCGTCGTGAGCACCTTCCCGTTCGGGGTGGAGGAGTTCCAGGAGGCCGTCGTCGACCCCTTCACGGAGGCGACCGGGATCGAGGTCGTCCTCGACACCGGCTCCAACTCCGACCGCCTCTCCAAGCTGGACCTGGAGGGCGGGGGCGGGTCCGACGTCGTCCTCATCTCCGACTACTACGCCGCCCTCGGCCAGGAGGGCGGGCTCTTCCAGGAGGTGGACGCCGAGCAGGTCCCCCACCTCGCGGAGATCGCCGACTTCGCCGTCGAGGAGGGCTACTCCGGTCCGGCGTACAGCTACCAGCTCAACGGCACGCTCTACAACACGGACGAGCTGGGGGCCGAGGAGGCCGCCGACTGGGGGCTCTACGGCTCCGAGGCCCACGCCGGGCGGCTGGCCCTGCCCGACATCTCGGTCACCGCGGGCCAGCTGATGGTCTCCGGTGTGGCCGAGACCTACGGCGAGGGCCCCTACGACATCGACACCGCCCTCGACACCCTGGGCGGCTGGGCCCCCGGCGTGCTCCAGTTCTACACGTCGACGACGGAGGTCACCAACCTCCTCGCCCAGGGCGAGATCGTGGCCGCCGACGCGCTGAGCGGCTTCGCGACGGAGATGGTCGCCGCGGGAGAGCCGGTCGCCTGGACCCCGCCCGCCAGCGGGTCCTACATGGCCACCAACCGGGCGATGATCCCCGTCGGCGCCGCGCACGCGGAGGACGCGCACGCCTTCGTCGACTACCTGCTGTCGCCCGAGGCCCAGACCGCCTCGGCCGAACTGGTCGGGGACATGCCGGTGCACCCCGACGCCACCGTGCCCGCCACGATCACCGACGTGGTCGGCGACGTCGCCGACGACCCGATCGCCGCGGGCTACGGGACCCTCGACCCCGCCGAGCTCGTCCCCACGCGCGGCGAGTGGGTCGAGCGCTTCGCCCGCGAGGTCACCGCGGGCTGAGAGCGCCGCCCACGGGCCCCGCGGCGCGATCCGCGCAGCGGGGCCCGACCCGTACCACCCGTTTCCAACCAGACCGGGAGCCCATGAACACCCCGCACAGCCTTCCCGCCGACTACGTCGCCAGGATGCCCAAGGCGGAGCTGCACTGCCACCTCATCGGGACCGTGCGCGCGTCGACCTTCGCCGAGCTGGCCAGGAGGGAGGGTCTCGACCTGCCGGCGGAGCCCGAGCGCGTGTACGCCGACATCAACTCGCTGCCGCCCGACCCCGACCTGTACCGGAACACGCGCATCCCCGTCCCCCAGGACAGGTCCCCCGACGAGCCGGAGGTGTCCTACTCGCTCTTCCAGGTCTCGCGCTGGGTCACGGAGGTGCTGCGCGACGCCGACGACCTGACCCGCATCGTCTACGAGGCCTTCGAGGACGCGCACCGGACCAGCTCCACCCGCCACCTGGAGCTCTTCTTCGACGCGCCGCCCGCGCACCTGGCCGGGCTCGGCTACTCGGGCTGCGTCGAGGCCTACGCCGAGGGCATCCGCATGGCCGAGCGCGACTTCGGCATGAGCGGCTTCCTGATCCAGGGCATCGACCGCAGCCGGAGCGGCGAGGACGCCCTCGCCCTGGTGCGGCAGGTGGTCGACCACCCGCACGAGTACGTCGCCGGGATCGGGCTCGACAACCTGGAGACCGCCGGACCGCCCGAGCGCTTCGCCGAGGCGTACGCCCTCGCGGGCCGGGCGGGGCTGGGGCGCACCGCCCACTCCTCCGAGCACGTCCCCACCGCGGTCAACACCGTCACCTGCCTCGACCTGCTCGGCTGCGACCGCATCGACCACGGCTACTACGTCCTGGAGGACGACGCCGTCGTGGAGCGGCTCCGCGAGCAGGGGGTCGCGTTCACCGTCGCCTCCACCACCTCGCGCCGCTCGTGGCGTCCGTGGCGCCGCGCCTCGATCCGCGCCATGCTCGACGCGGGGCTGAACGTCGTCCCCTGCTCCGACGACCCGGGGATGTTCCCGACGAGCCTGGCCGCCGAGTACCGGATCATGTCCGAGGACATCGGGGCGACCGCGGACCGGCTCCGCGCCATGGCCCTGGCCGGGGTGGAGGCGTGCTGGCTCCCCGCGGACCGCAAGGCCGCCCTGCGCACCCGGTTCGAGGAGGAGCTGGCGGCCCTGGACGACGAGTTCGGCCTGCCCCGGGTGTGACCCGGACGCCGCCGGAACGCGGGAGCCGCGCACCGTCGGCGGCGGAGGGGCCCACCGGAGGAACCGGTGGGCCCCTCCGCCGTGTGGGGCCGCCGCGCCCCCTTCCCGGCGGTGCCGCGCCGACGGGCTCCGGGCCGCCGTCCCGGGAGGGCCGCGGGCGCCCTCCGGCCGGGGCTGGTTGTCCGCTCCGTGCCCGAATCCTCACCGACCGTTCGGTCAGGTTAGGGCCTCTCATCTGCGATAAAGGGACCCCCTTGTCAAAAGTGCCTTGAGTCACATGGCATGGTGTCCGTATGGTCTGTGTGCCCCGTCACGTCCCCGCGAAGGACGCGGACGACGTGTCCGGCGCGCGCGACCGCGTCCCGGACCGGTGACCGTCCTCCCGGCCACCGAGGGCCGAGCCCCTCAGCAGAACCCGACCCCCGGTCGGCAGAGAACCTACGGAGCAGCAATGGCACCTTCCGACCCCGCGGCCCCCGTGCCGGCCGACGCCGTCGAGACAAGGGAGCGCCGCCGCGTCCTGGCGGGCACCATGGTCGGCACGACCATCGAGTGGTACGACTTCTTCATCTACGCGCAGGCCGCCGGCCTGGTGCTCGCACCGCTGTTCCTCGCACCGCTGTCCGAGACCAGCCCCGCGGTGGCCCAGGTGCTCTCGTTCGCCACCATCGGCATCTCGTTCCTCTTCCGGCCGCTGGGCGCGATCGTCGCCGGCGCCCTCGGCGACAAGTTCGGCCGCAAGCAGGTGCTCGTCGCCACCCTCGTCATGATGGGCCTGGCCACCTTCCTCATCGGCGCCCTGCCCACCTACGCCCAGATCGGCGTGGCGGCGCCCGTCCTCCTGATCCTCCTGCGCATCCTCCAGGGCTTCTCCGCGGGCGGCGAGTGGGGCGGGGCCGCGCTGATGTCGGTGGAGCACGCGCCGACCGGGAAGCGCGGCTACTTCGGCGCCTACCCGCAGATCGGCGTCCCCTGCGGCATGATCCTCGCGACCTTCGTCGTCTGGGCGATCACCGTGGTCATCGGCCAGGAGGCGTTCCTGGCCTGGGGCTGGCGCATCCCGTTCCTGATGTCCTTCCTGCTGATCATCGTCGGCCACCTCATCCGCAAGTCCGTGGAGGAGTCCCCGGTCTTCAAGCTGATGCAGGAGCGCCGGGCCAAGGCCTCCGCGCCGCTGCGCCAGCTGTTCCGCGGCAACGCCAGGGAGGTCGTCCTCTCCGCGCTGATCTTCCTCGCCAACAACGCGGCCGGGTACCTCGTGATCGCGTTCCTCGCGACGTACGCGTCCCGCCCGGTGGAGGAGTTCGGCCTGGGCATGGAGCGCGGACCGGTACTGCTGGCGACCACGCTCGCCTCGTTCGGCTGGCTGATCTCCACCCTGTACGGCGGATGGCTCTGCGACCGGATCGGCCGGGTGCGCACCTTCCAGATCGGCTACGCGATGCTGGCCGCCTGGGCCGTGCCGATGTGGTTCATGATCGACACGGGCAACGTCCTGATGTACTTCGTCGCGGTCTTCGTGTTCACCCTCGGCATGGGCCTCAGCTACGGCCCCCAGTCGGCGCTGTACGCGGAGATGTTCCCCGCCGAGATCCGCTACTCGGGCGTGTCGATCGGCTACGCGCTCGGCGCCATCCTCGGCGGCGCGTTCGCGCCGATGATCGCGGAGCTGCTGCTGACCAGCTTCGACGCCTCGTGGACCATCGGCGCCTACATCGTGGTGGCCTGTGCCGTCTCCTTCGTCGCCGTCTCGATGGTGAAGGAGCCCATGGGCGTCGACCTGCACGTGGACGACGCCGAGCCCACCCCCGCCCCCTAGGCGCCAGGGGCGGAGGGCCGGTACGCCGGCCCTCCGCCCCTGAACCGCTTCCCCGCCCGGTCTCCCGGCCGCCTCATCTCTGTGTCGCCGTATCGCCCTGTCGCCCTGTCGCCCTGTCGCCCTGTCGCCGTGTCACTGTGTCGCCGTGTCGACCTGTGGACATGGCGATCCGTCCGCGTGGGAGCCCTCCCATAGACTTCTCGTCTCCCGACCCGAGAGGTGGCGCCGTGCTCCCCGAGATGACCTGGCTCAACGAACCTCCCCACTGGACCGAGGACGACGGCGTCCTCACGGTCACGACCGGAAGCCGTACGGACTTCTGGCGCCGGACCCACTACGGGTTCGTCCACGACGACGGGCACTTCCGGCACGCGACCGCGACCGGGGACTTCACCCTCCAGGCCACCTTCGGCGGAGGCTACGAGGTCCAGTACGACCAGGTCGGCCTCATGGTCCGGGCGGACGAGGAGCACTGGGTCAAGGCGGGCGTCGAGTTCACCGAGGGCGCGCTCACCCTGAGCACGGTCCTCACCCGCGGCCACTCCGACTGGTCGGTGGTGCCGCTCGCGCACACCGGCGAGGTCACCCTCCGCGTGATCCGCACCGGCGACGCGCTCAACGTCCAGTACCTCGACGGCGACGCGGGCTGGCGCCTCCTGCGGCTGGGGTACCTGCCGCTGCCGGAGTCCTGCCAGGTCGGGGTCATGTGCTGTTCGCCCGAGCGGGAGGGGTTCCGGGCCGTCTTCCGCGACCTGACGCTCTCCGCCGAGATCCCCGGGGACCTGCACGCGTAGCGTCGCCCCCGCGGGACCGTTTGTCGACAGACCGACAGACCGACAGACCGACAGACCGACAGGGAGCCCCGGGGCGCTCGCGGCGTGTCCGCCGGGACGGTGCCGCCGGCCGCGTGCCGCGGCGGAGGTCCCCCGGCGGGCGCGCCGTGTCCCCGCCCGGCTCCGGTCCCCGGGGCCTCCAGGCGGTTGACCTGCCCGTTCGCCGGTGTCGGCATGCCGCGCGGGGGTCTCCCGGGTGTGTTTTCCACATCACTTCGGGTAGTGGGGGCGATACCCCTCGCCGGAAGGGGAGGGGCGGATGGGGCTAATCCGACCAATGTGGAGGAATCATGTCCGATCGGACTCCGACCCAGGGCGTGACCCGGCTGTCCCGGCAGCCGATCCGACTCGCCGCCCTCATCGTCGGCATCGTCTTCCTGCTGGTGGGGATCATGGGGTTCATCCCCGGTCTGACCACGAACACCGACCAGCTGCAGTTCGCCGGCCACCACTCCGAGGCGCACCTGCTCGGCCTCTTCCAGGTGTCGATCCTGCACAACCTGGTCCACCTGCTCTTCGGCGTGGCCGGGGTGGCGATGGCCCGCACCGCGGCCTCGGCGAAGCTCTTCCTCGTCGGCGGTGGCGTGATCTACCTGGTGCTGTGGCTCTACGGCCTGGTGATCGACTTCGACAGTGCCGCGAACTTCGTGCCGCTCAACGACGCCGACAACTGGCTCCACCTGGGCCTGGGGGTGGGCATGATCGCCCTCGGCCTGCTCCTGGCGCCCTCGCGCAGGGCCCGGCGCTAGCCGGAACGGGCTCATACGACGGGCCCCGACCCCCGACGAGGGGCCGGGGCCCGTCGCGGTCCCGGCGGATCAGCTCCGGTCGAGCCACTCGTAGGCGGCTCCGGCGGCGCAGGCGTAGACCGCGTGGTGCAGCAGGTCCAGGCCGATCTCCCCGGCCCCCCACCGCCAGGCGGGAGGCGCCGTGCCGGTGGCCGGCAGGACGACCTGCTCGCCTCCCCACACCGCGGCCAGGTGGACGGCCGCCGCTCCGGGGCCGCGCAGGCCGGCGGCGCCGAGCAGCCCGCGGACCGCTCCCCAGGAGGTCCCGTAGCCCCAGTGGACGAGGGCGCCGAACCTGCGTCCGCCCGCGTCGTCCCTCGGCCTGACGCCGAGCAGCCTCCCGGCGGCGTCGGCCGGGGCCGAGCTGTCGGCGCGGCCCCGCACCCGTGCCTCGACCGTGCTGGACACGGTCATGGCGGCGGTGCCGACCAGCCCTGCCAGCAGGCCCCGGCCGACGGCCGACGAGGCGTTCCCGAGGGCCCTCCCCATGTCCACGGCCGCCGCCCTCAGCGCTCGACCACGTGCCGGGTGTTGGGCACGCAGTGGGTCATGGTCAGCCCCGACACGTCGCGGGCCCCGTTCCGGCCCAGGCGGCCCAGGCGCTCGCGGTCCTCCTCGGTCAGGTCCTGGCTCTGGAGCGGCTTCAGGTGGGACACGTCCTCGGGGCCGATGCCCAGCCCCTCTCCGACGCGCAGTCCCAGGTCGTCCTCGACCAGGAGGAAGTGCCAGACCATGCGCTCCTGGATCGGGCGGTCGCACTGGGAGAGCAGCGTCGTGAAGTTGTGGACGAGGTCGTCCCGCTCCCACTGCTCCATCAGGAGGTAGCGCTGGCCCGCCTGCTTGTAGTCGTTGGTGCGGGAGATGCGCGCCCGCGTGAGCCTGCCCCGGATCTCCGGGCCCTGGTCGTCGTGCGTGGGGTACTGCCCCTCGCGCAGGCCGCCGGTGATGGAGGGCTCGTAGTTGACGTGCGGGTTCTCCCCGGCGGGGTCCTGGTAGTAGTTCATCTGGCCGTCGCGCTGGTTGGTCCGCACGTTCGCGTTCCTGGCCTGGTTCACCGGGAGCTGGAGGTAGTTGGGCCCCACACGGTAGCGCTGGGTGTCGCTGTAGGAGAAGGTGCGCCCGACGAGCATCTTGTCGTCGGAGAAGTCCAGGCCGTCCACGAGGACACCGGTGCCGAAGGAGATCTGCTCGTTCTCGGCGAAGTTGTTCGCGACGTTGCGGTCGAGCACGATCCTCCCCACCGGCTTGGGCGGGAAGTCCTGCTCCGGCCACGTCTTGGTGTCGTCCAGCGGGTCGAAGTCCAGTTCGGGGTGCTCGTCGTCGCTCATCATCTGCACGAGCAGCTCCCACTCGGGGTGGTCGCCGCGCTCGATCGCCTCGTGCAGGTCCTTGGTCGCGTGCCCGGTCTCGGTCGCCTGGATGTTGGCGGCGTCGGCCTCGGTCATGCTCCGCACGCCCTGCTTGGGCATCCACGTGTACTTGACCAGGACCGTGTTCCCGGTGGCGTCGACCCACTTGTAGGTGTTGACGCCGAAGCCCTGCTGGTGCCGGTAGTCCGCGGGGATGCCGCGCGGGCTGAACAGGTTGACCAGCATGTGCATGCACTCGGGTGTCTGCGACATGAAGTCGAAGATGCGGTTGGGTTCCTGACGGAAGGTGACCGGGTCCGGTTTGAGGGCGTGGATCACGTCCGGGAACTTGATGGCGTCGCGGATGAAGAACACCGCGAGGTTGTTGCCCACCAGGTCCCAGTTGCCGTCCTCGGTGTAGAACTTGATGGCGAATCCGCGCGGGTCGCGGGCGCACTCCGAGGAGTCCCGGCCGCCGATGACGGTCGAGAAGCGCAGCGCCACGTCGGTCCGCTTGCCCTTGCCCTGGAAGAGCCTGGCCCGCGTGTAGCGGTCGATCGGCTCGTCGCCCCACGTGCCGTAGGACTCGAAGTATCCGAACGCGGTCGCGCCGCGGGCGTGCACCACCCGCTCCGGGATGCGCTCCCGGTCGAAGTGGCTGATCTTCTCCAGGAACTGGTAGTTCTCCAGGGTCGCGGGCCCCCGCTCGCCGACCGTGCGCTGGTTCTGGTTGTCGTAGACAGGGTGGCCCTGCCTGTTCGTGAGCACCTCGCGGTCGTCCCCGGGAAAGGAGCCCTGGCTGGATACGTCGGTCATGTGACTGGTCCCCCGCCTGTCGTCATGATGTGTCCCTCACAGCCTCGCACCTGCCCGACTCCGGGCCCGCTAACGCAGGGCAAAGGCATTTCTTACCGGGCGGAGGGCGTGTCGGGACCGTCCCTCCGGCCGGAGGCCGCGGGCGGGAGGCGCGGTTCCCGCCCGCGCCGACCTCCGTGTTTCACGTGAAACATCCGGACGTCCGGGCCCGTGGAACCCCAGCCCCAGGCGAGTTCCATGACTGTCCCATGGGCGGCGTGTCCTCCCCCGCCGCCGCCCGCGCCTCGCGGACGGTGGAGCCGTGTGCCCGCGGGTCAGCGGGAGAGGTCGACGGGCCCGCGGGGCCGGTTCGGGGGCGAGCATGGGCGTACGCACGTGGATCGAGTCGTGGCCGGTGTACCGGCAGGCCACCGGCGGGGACCGCCTCGGCCGGGGCGCCGCCGCCCGCTCCGGGGCCACGGAGGAGCTGCGGCCCCGCACCGCCGACGCCGACCGTGTCGTCAAGTCGGTCTGCCCCTACTGCGCCGTCGGATGCGGTCAGAACGTGTACGTCAAGGACGAGCGCGTCATCCAGATCGAGGGGAACCCGGACTCCCCCATCAGCCGGGGGCGCCTGTGCCCCAAGGGCTCGGCCAGCCTCCAGCTCACCACCGGTTCGGCCCGCGAGGAGAAGGTCCTCTACCGGCGCCCGTACGGCGCCGACTGGGAGGAGCTCGACCTCGGCACGGCGATGTCCATGGTCGCCGAGCGCGTGGCGCGCACCCGGGACGAGACGTGGGAGGAGGAGGTCGACGGGCGCCGTGTCGCGCGGACCCTCGGCATCGCCGGCCTCGGCGGCGCGACGCTGGACAACGAGGAGAACTACCTCATCAAGAAGCTGTTCACGGCGCTGGGCGTGGTCCAGGTGGAGAACCAGGCGCGCGTGTGCCACAGCTCCACGGTCGCCGGGCTCGGCACCTCCTTCGGCCGCGGCGGGTCGACCACCTTCCTCCAGGACCTCCAGAACTCCGACTGCATCGTGATCGAGGGGTCCAACTTCGCGGAGGCGCACCCGGTCGGCTTCCAGTGGGTGATGGAGGCCAAGGCGCGCGGCGCCGTCGTCATCCACGTGGACCCCCGGTTCAGCCGCACCAGCGCGCTGGCCGACCTGCACGTCCCCCTCCGGGCGGGTACCGACATCGCCTTCCTCGGGGCGATCGTCAACCACGTCCTCACCGGGGAGAAGTACTTCCGCGACTACCTCCTGGAGTTCACGAACGCGGCGACGATCGTCTCCGAGGAGTTCCGGGACACCGAGGACCTGGACGGGCTCTTCTCCGGTTTCGACGCCGAGGGCCGGTGCTACGACACCTCCAGCTGGATGTACGACGGGGCGTCGGTCGCCGCCGCGGCGGGCGACCGCGCCAACTTCGACCGCGTGCGGGGCACGGGCCGGCCCGAGCAGCAGGGGTCGGGCGGCGCGGTGATGAGCAGCGTCCCCCGCGAGGACCGGACGCTGACCGACCCGCGCTGCGTGTTCCAGATCCTCCGCCGGCACTACTCGCGCTACACGCCGGAGCTCGTCGAGGAGGTGTGCGGGGTGTCCCGGGAGGTGTTCGCCCGGGTCTGCGACCACCTGACCCGCAACTCCGGCCGGGACCGCACCTCGGCGTTCTGCTACGCGGTGGGCTGGACCCAGCACACCGTCGGCTCCCAGTACATCCGGACGGCGTCCATCCTCCAGCTCCTGCTGGGCAACATCGGCCGTCCCGGCGGCGGCATCATGGCGCTGCGGGGGCACGCCAGCATCCAGGGGTCCAGCGACATCCCCACGCTGTTCGACCTGCTGCCCGGATACCTGCCGATGCCCCACGCCGCCCACGAGGGGTCCCTGCAGGAGTACATCAGGACCAACGGCGCCTCCTACAAGGGCTTCTGGACGAACATGGAGGCCTACACCGTCAGCCTGCTCAAGGCCTGGTGGGGCGACCACGCCACGGAGGAGAACGGCTACCGCTTCGGCCACCTGCCGCACCTGACCGGCTCGCACAGCACCTACGACACGGTCATGGCGCAGATCCGCGGCGAGTGCCGGGGCTACTTCCTCATGGGCGAGAACCCGGCCGTGGGCTCCGCCAACAGCCGCGCGCAGCGGATGGGCATGGCCAACCTCGAATGGCTGGTGGTCCGCGACTTCTCCCTCATCGAGAGCGCCACGTGGTGGAAGGACGGGCCCGAGATCGAGTCCGGCGAGCTCCGCACGGAGGACATCGCCACGGAGGTGTTCTTCTTCCCGGCGGCCTGCCACACGGAGAAGGAGGGCACCTTCACCAACACCAACCGCACGGTCCAGTGGCGCGACCGCGCCGTGCTCCCCAAGGGCGACCAGCGCAGCGACCTGTGGTTCGTCCACCGGCTCGGCACGATGCTGCGCGCGCTCCTCGCCGACTCGGGGCTCGACCGGGACCTGCCCCTGCTCGAACTGACCTGGGACTACCCGACCGACGAGCACGGCGACCCCGACGCGGCGGCGGTCCTGGCCGAGATCAACGGCCGCGGCCCGGACGGCGCCCCGCTCGGCTCCTACACCGAGCTGAGGGCGGACGGCAGCACGAGCTGCGGCTGCTGGATCTACTGCGGGGTCTACGCCGACGGCGTCAACCAGGCGGCGCGACGCAAGCCCGGGTCGGAGCAGGACTGGGTGGCCGCCGAGTGGGCCTGGAGCTGGCCGGCCAACCGGAGGCTGCTGTACAACCGGGCGTCGGCCGACGCGGAGGGCCGGCCGTGGAGCGAGCGCAAGGCGCTGGTGTGGTGGGACGCGGAGCGCGGTGAGTGGACCGGACACGACGTCCCCGACTTCGAGCTGCACAAGGCGCCGGACTACCGGCCGCCGGAGGGGGCCCGGGGCGTGGAGGCCCTCAGCGGGACCGACGCGTTCATCATGCAGGCCGACGGGCGTGCGTGGCTGTACGCGCCGACCGGCCTCCACGACGGGCCGCTGCCCACCCACTACGAGCCGCAGGAGACCCCCTTCGAGAACCCGCTCTACGGTCGGCAGCGCAACCCCACCCGGCTCCTGTACCCGCATGAGTACAACCGGTACCACCCGCAGGCGGGGACCCCGGGAGCGGAGGTCTACCCCTACCTGGTGACCACCTACCGCCTCACGGAGCACTTCACGGCCGGGGGCATGAGCCGGTGGACCCCCTACCTCGCGGAGCTCCAGCCCGCGTTCTTCTGCGAGGTCGGCCCCGAGCTGGCCGCCGAGCGGGGCCTGGAGAACGGGGGCTGGGCCACCCTCGTCACCGCCCGCGCCGCCATCGAGGCGCGGGTGCTGGTCACCGACCGCATGGCGCCGCTGCGCGTCCAGGGGCGGGTCGTCCACACGATCGGCCTCCCCTACCACTGGGGCCCCAACGGTTACACGACCGGTGACGCCGCCAACGAACTCATGTCCATCGCGCTCGAACCCAACACGCACATCCAGGAGGTCAAGGCGCTCACCGCCGACATCGTCCCTGGGCGTCGGCCGCGCGGTGCGGACAGGGAGGAGCTGGTGCGCTCCCACCGCGAGCGCGCCGGGATCACCGAGCGGACCGGAACGGAGGTGTGACCGTGGTCGTGCGGAGCGCGCGGGGACACGGGGACCCGGGGGAGAGCGGCACCGGGCAGGGGTACGGGGACGAGCAGCGGGAGCGGGTCGGGTTCTTCACCGACACCAGCGTGTGCATCGGCTGCAAGGCCTGCGAGGTCGCCTGCAAGGAGTGGAACTCCGTACCCGAGGACGGCCTGGACTTCACCGCCATGTCGTTCGACAACAGCGTCGGGCTGGGGGCGGACACCTGGCGCCACGTGGCCTTCGTCGAGCAGCGGCGACCGCTGGGCCACCAGGACGCGGGCGTGGGCCGCCCCGCGCCGGTCGACCTCGGCATGCCGTCCACGGAACTCCCCGGCGCCTACACCGGCGTGGAGGAGCGCGAGGAGTTCCGGTGGCTCATGGCCTCGGACGTGTGCAAGCACTGCACCAGCGCCGCCTGCCTGGACGTGTGCCCGACGGGCTCGCTCTTTCGCACCGAGTTCGGCACCGTGGTCGTCCAGCAGGACATCTGCAACGGCTGCGGGTACTGCGTCTCGGCCTGCCCCTACGGCGTCATCGACCGCCGCGAGGACGACGGCCGGGCCTGGAAGTGCACCATGTGCTACGACCGGATCGGCGACGGCATGGAGCCGGCCTGCGCCAAGGCCTGCCCCACCGACTCCATCCAGTTCGGGAACCTGGACGAGCTGCGGGAGCGCGCGGCGAGGCGGCTGGAGGACCTCCACGGGGCAGGGGTCTCCTCGGCCCGGCTGTACGGCGAGGACCCCGGCGACGGGGTGGGCGGCAACGCGGCCTTCTTCCTGCTGCTGGACGAGCCCGAGGTCTACGGGATGCCGCCGGACCCGGTGGTCACCACCCGGGACCTGCCGTCGATGTGGGCGCACGCGGGCCTGGCGGCCGCCGCGCTGCTGGTCGGATCGGCCGCCGCGTTCGCGGGGAGGCGACGGTGAGCACGTCGGACGTGACGAGGGAGGGCGTACGGGGACAGCGGCCCGGACGGGACGCGGTCACCGGGAGCGCACGGGTGGTCGGGGAGGGACAGCGCCGCCGGCACGGCGGGCGGCGCGGCGGGCCCACGCGGGTGCCGGACGCCGAGTTCCGCTCCTACTACGGGCGGCCGGTCCTGAACCAGGTGGTGTGGGAGGCCTCCGACATCGGCGGGTACCTGTTCCTGGGCGGGCTGGCCGGCGCGTCGTCGGTCCTCGCGGCCGGGGCCGAGCTCACCGGCCGGGACGCCATGGCGCGCCCGCTCAAGTACACGGCCCTCGCCGCGATCTCCGGGTCCGTGGTGGCGCTCGTCCACGACCTGGGGCGGCCCGAGCGCTTCCTGAACATGCTCCGCGTGGTCAAGCCGACCTCGCCGATGAGCGTGGGGACGTGGATCCTCACGGCGTACGGGCCGCTCGCCGGGGTCGCCGCGGTGACCGCCGCGACCGGGTGGTTCCCGCGGATCGGCCGGGCGGCCACCCTCGGCGCCGCGGCGGTGGGGCCCCTGGTCGCCACCTACACGGCCCCCCTGGTGTGCGACACCGCCGTGCCGTCCTGGCACGAGGGGTACCGGTACATGCCGTTCCTGTTCGCGGCCTCGGCCTCGGCGGCGGCGGGAGGGGCGGGGCTGGTGGCCTCGCCCCTCGGGCAGAGCGGCCCCGCGCGCCGGGCCGCCGTTGGCGGTGCGCTCGTGGAGACGGCGGTGTCCACCGCCATGGAGCACCGGATGGGACTGGCCGGGGAGCCCTACCGGCTGGGCACGGCGGGCGTCTTCGTCCGCGCGGCCAAGGCCCTGACCCTGGCCGGCGCGGCCGGGGCCGTGCTGGGCCGCCGCAGCCGGGCGGTGTCCGCGCTGAGCGGCGCCGCACTGCTCGCCGGTTCGGCGTGTACCCGCTTGGGGGTCTTCCACGCCGGGAAGCAGTCCGCCGCCGACCCGAAGTACACGGTGGTGCCCCAGCGCAGGCGGATGGCCGAGCGGGCCGCGGAGCCCGCCGCCGAACAGGAGGCCCGGGCCGAGGCGGCCGGGCGCACCGCGGGGCGGGCCGGGTCCGGCGGCGCCGGAGGCGGGGCCGCCGGGGCGTGAGCCGGTCCCGGCGGCGGGGGCGGGCGGTGAGCGCCTGCCCCGCCACGGGGTAGGAAGACGGTCCCAGGACGGATCCCCAGAAAGGCCCGACGATGGCGTTCCACCGGCCAGGACTGCCCTTCGACCTGCCCGAACCTGATCTCCTGTGGGCCAGGGCCGGGGCGTACGCCTCGGTGTGCGCCGGGCTGGGGCTCACGGACTGCGTGGCGGAGGGGCCCGTCGTCCGGCGCGGCGGCGCGGGGGCCGGGGCGGGGTTCGAGCTCGTCCGCGTGGCGGGGGACCGCTTCCTGCTGGTCGGCGAGCACGGCCTCGACTCGCCGGAGCGGGGGTGGTCGCGCCCGGTGGACCCGTTCGAGGGCGCTCCCGACTGGCTGCCGTGGGAGTGGCTGGAACGGAGGCCGTGCCCGGACTTCGCCTACTGGTGGGACGGCGTCTGGGCCCGCACGGACTACCCCGACGACTGGGACGACGACGGGCTCGGACCGGCGGTCGAGGGGGCCGACGCCGACCTGCTGGTGTGGCGGATGGAGATCCTGGACCCGGACACGGAGGGGTTCGGCCGGGGTCCGCTGAGGGACGCGCTGGAGACCCTGGTGGCCCGCGCCGAGGAGCGCACGGTGGACGCCCGTGTGCTGGAGACCGTGCTCGGGCACTTGGAGGAGCACACGGGGGACGCCCGTACCGGGCGAGCGCTGGAGTGTGCGCGCGGCCTCGGGCTCACGGGGGACGAAGAGCCCCGGGAAATCCCGGCCGGGCAGGGCGGGCCCGCGTCCGGGGGGTGGCCCCTCATCGGGCTGGGCGAACGGCTGCTGCTGGTCGGCGACGCCATGCGGTCGGCCGGGGAGCTCGACCGCCCCGGGACGGTGACGGCCCTCCCGCCCCCCGGGGCCGGGGGCGCGGCTGCGGACCCGGGCCCGGAGGGCGCGGGCGGGCCCGGGGCGGCGCTGCTCGCAGAGGTGGCAGCGTCGGCGGCGGCCGTGCGCGACCGGAACGCGGACGGCGGCGCCCTCGTCCTGGTCTTCCGCGCGCCCCGCCCCGGGGGCCTCACCCTGGACGACGGGGCGGCTGCCCCCGCCGGGACGGGCCTGCCCGAACTGCTGGAGCGGTTGCGCTCGCAGGAGGCGCACCCCGAGCGCGGGCGGTGGCTCTTCGCCCGGATCACCGTCTCCGGCGGAGAGGTCGTCCTGGAGCGCGTGTACGACCACTGGCCGTCCTGGGAGCGCGGGCGGCGCGACGGCACCCCCGAGAACCTGGAGTTCCTGGCGGAGGAGATGGCGGCGCGCTCCCCCGCGTGGCGTCCCGCGTGGGCCGCGCTGCTGGACGAGGCGTCCGCCTTCGATCCGCCCTGGCCCGGCCCTCCCGGGCGGCCCAGCGTTCCGCCGGCGCGGCCGGACGCGGCCGGGCGGGTCGCCCTGCTCGACCGGATCGGTGTTCTGCTGCGTGCCGCGGCCGGGCGGCGGGACTGGGAGCGGTTGCGGCTGTCGTACCGGGCGCTCGTCGGCTACGCGGGCGGAACCCTCGTGGCCACCGGGCCGGCTGGGGAAGAGGAACTGGGACTGAACGAGGACCTGCGCGCCGCGATGGCGCTCCTGCGGTCGGTCACTTATTCGGAGGGGAGGGGCGCCTGGTTCGGCGCGGAGCTGGTCCTGGAGAGGAACGGGGGGTGGCGGATCGTCTACGACCGGGACGGGGAGCCCCGTTTCTCCGTGCCGCCGCCCGCGTTCAGCTACGCCCTGGACGCCCGCTACTACCCCAGGGACTCGGGGCGGGTGCCGCCGTGGTTGGGGGAGCGCCTGCGCAGCGCCCGGGGGTGAGAGCTGGCTGATCGGCGGTTGTGCCGGGGGGCGGTGCCGACCCAGGTGGAGGACTTCGCGTTGCCCACCACTTCACGACACCACTAACTCATTCTCGTCCGAAACCCCTGAAGAGGGTGCATTCCGGGAGCGTAGGGGTAGAGTGGCCGCGGTGCACCGCACCGTTTCTAGGCACATACGGCCCCCCGGTCATTCGACCGGGGGGCCGTATGGTTTCTCGGCCCTACTTCTGGCGCACAGTGGAAAGCAGTGCGGACCACTCGGGCCGTGGGAAGGACAGAGCCCCGGCATCGCGGTTCTGGGTGTCCCGCATCGCTGAGTCCTGGTCCGTGTCCGCCACCTCGACACAGTTGTTCCCTGTGCCGCTGTAGCTGCTCTTGCGGTAAGGGTGGCTGTAGGTCTCACTCATCGGTTTCGGTCTCCAGGGATGCGAGGACGGTGCGAAGGAATCCGGCGCTGTCGGCCCCGGACAGGGCCGCCGCCGACACGTGCGCGAAAACGTTCGTGACCAGCGAAATTTCGTCGGGTTCCTCCAGCATGAGGCTAGCGGCGTAGTGCTCCACATAGACAATCGAGGGGTCCAGAGGCTCTGCGTAGTCCATCACGACGATGGCACCCGTACTTGCCGCGTGCGCCCCGGCTGAGAACGGCAGTACCTGGATGGTGACACCTGCGCGGGTTGCCATCCGGAGCAGGTGGCGAATCTGGTCGGCCATGATCTCTGGGGCCGCCTCGGCGCCGCGACGAACGGCAGCTTCGTCGATGACGGCCCAGTAGTCCGGCGGGTCGTGGCGGTGCAAGATGCCTTGCCGCTCTATACGGGCGTCCACGCGGGCGGCAACGGCTGCGTCGTCCTGCGCCTGTCCGCCGCGGAGGATCATTTCCGCGTACCCGGGAGTCTGGAGAAGGCCCGGGATGACCTGGGGCTCGAACGTGCGGATGACTGACGCCTCAGCCTCGAAACCCGGTAGGTCGTCAGTGAACACACCCGACTTCTGGTATTTCGCCCACCAACCGCGTTCTTTCGCCTGCGCGGCCAGCGCGGTCCACTCCGCGCGACTGGTGGCGTCTACCCGATACAGGTCGGCGAGCGCGTCGATGTCGGCAGGCTGAATCCGGCGTGTCTCCGCAGCTTCTAGCCTTCCGACTTTTGTACCTGACCACCCAAGGTGTTTCGCGGCCTCGGTGACCCCGTACTCGGCATCTACTCGTGCGCGGTGCAGGAGCCGCGCGAGTCTGCGCAGTCGGACGGTAGGAGAGTGCGCTCGACGATCCATGCCGCGAGTCTAGCGACGCGTTTTCGTGCAGATCACGAGAAAACCTTGATTCTGTGGGATCTGCATGAAACTCTAGCTGTGCCTAGGAACTCACGGTGAGGAGCACAGTTCATGCAAATCCTGACTTTCGGTCACCGTACTTCGGTGATCCTGTCGGCGCTGGCCATTTTGAGTAATCTGCTCGGATGGCCTCGGCTGCAGACCGCATCCGGAGTGCGCCAGTACGTGCAGGAACTCCGGCACGTACTGGCCCCACTGCCGACCCTGGTCTTCCCGGCACACGGACCTGACACGGCCCCCTTCTCCTGCACGCGCACCTACGTGCTCGATGCCCTGCGTCGACGTTCCGGCCGTGTCCGCCGGTACGCGGCAAGGCCCCAGGCTCCCCGGCCGCACGTGGTCACCGGCCCGATTCCGATCGTCCGGCCGATCAGCCCGACCGGCGTCTCCTCCCCGACACCTCCGCCGGAACGCCCGCGCGTGGGCGGCCTCGCACCCGTCGTACCGCTGGACCCCTACCGGCGTCGCGCCCGCCGGGACGCCTCCCGGCGCGGCCTGGTCGTCCTGATCGCCCTGGCCCGGCAGTCCGAGGAGCGGGGGGCGGCAGCATGAGCGCCGTTCGCCGCACCGTGTGCGATCTCCGCGAGCTTCCGACCATGGCGGCGCTCACCGCGTGGGCCACCGTCCACGGGGCGGCCGTCACCTACCTGGGGCCCGACCTGCAGGGCCATGCGGTCTACGCGGCCCGCCGGGGGCCGGTCACGCGTGTGGTGACCGTTCCCGGTCCGGACCCCCACCCGCACCCGCTGACCTGGCACTCGCCACTGGAGACCCTCCCCGCCGACGCGCCGCCGGGGGTCGCAGGGGCAGCCGTCCGCGTTCCCGCAGCACGATCCGGCGGCCCCGACCCGTCCGGCGACCCCGGCGTCCCGGCCGGGGGCCTGCGCGCCGTGTGGATGGCGGCCGTCCGAGCCGTCTCCGTCCTCTGAGACCGGGCGCGCCCTGAGCGGGGGCCGGGGCGCGCCCTTCCACACCTCCCCCGAGGAGCACGGCGTGGACGGCAGGACCAGGTGCGAGAAGACCACCAGCGGCCAGCACGACTACATCCCGGACCCGGCCGACCCCAGATGGCCGAACATCCGCACGCAGACGTGCCGCCACTGCGGCGACACCCTCACCCACACCCGCGGGTGACCCCTCACAGAAAGCAGGACACCATGATCGAGACCCTTCCGGAAAAACTCCTCACCCCTGCCGAGGTCGCGAGGCTGTTCCGGGTGGACCCCAAGACGGTCACCCGTTGGGCGGCGGCCGGCCGCCTCAGCAGCGTGCGCACCCCGGGCGGGCACCGCCGGTTCCGCGAGGCGGAGGTCCGTGCGCTCCTCTCGGGTGGCGACGGCAAGTAGACCATCGCGCGCCCGGCTGCTTCGGGCCCGGGCGCGCGTTCCCATGCCAGGCCGCCGCCGCGCCGGGGCCCCGGGGGTCTGCGACCGGGTTTCCCACACCCGGGAGCCTTCCGTCAGGAGTCCCGGACCTGGTCGGCTCGGACGACGACGGGCGGCTCCACCGACCACGGGAAGTTGATCCACCGGTCGGTGTGCTTCCACACGTATTCGCACTTGATCAGGGACTGCGGCTTCTCGTAGACGACCGCGCTGCGCACCTCGGCGACGTGCTCGGCGCAGAAGTCGTGCACGAGCTTGAGGGTCCTGCCCGTGTCGGCCACGTCGTCGGCGACGAGGACCTTCTTGTCGCTCAGGTCCACCAGGTTCGGGACCGGCGGCAGCATGACGGGCATGTCGAGGGTCGTGCCGACCCCGGTGTAGAACTCCACGTTCATCACATGGAGGTTCTTGACGTCGAGCGCGTACCCCAGGCCCCCGGCGACGAACAGGCCGCCGCGCGCGATCGAGAGGATCATGTCGGGCTCGAAGCCGTCGTCGGCGATCGTGCGGGCCAGGTCGCGCATCGCGGTGCCGAACAGCTCATAGGTCAGGTTCTCGCGCTCGTCGCTCACGGGCGGGCCTCCTCCTTGCGCGGTGGGGTGGTGTGCGGCCCATGCTCCCACCATGGGCGGCCTGGCACGTGGCGCCGCCCCTAGGCCGGGCCGCTCCTCCGCCGGGCCCGGGACCGGTCCCCGTCACCCGGGTGGGCCCGGTGGGGCGCAGGGGGCGGCCCGTCGGCGTGCGGACCGGGCGGCGCGTCGGCCCGGTGACGGGACGGTGCAGTGTTCGCGGGACCGGCGCTCCGACCACCTGTCCACGCGAGGGGGTGTTCTGGGTCACATAGATGGACGAACGGTCACCGATCTGGGGTCAGAAACCGACGTTTTCTTGATTCTCACCCCTTTGTGGCGAACAGATGGCAACAAACTGCACCATGTGTCTGTACACACCCCTCGGACACAGGAGGTAGAGGCCATGGCTGACGCCCAGGACCTGCTCCCCTCCGAGCAGCCGGTACGGCTGCTCGACGAGACCGGGCGTCCGGTGGCCGGCGCCGCCCTGCCCTTCCCCACGGCCGACCGGCTCCTCGCCGCCTACGCCTCCCTGGTGGTCGGCCGCCGCGTCAACGACCAGGCCGGCGCGCTCGTCCGCCAGGGACGCCTGGCCGTCTACCCCTCCTCGCACGGGCAGGAGGCCTGCCAGACCGGCGCCGCCCTGGCCCTAGCCGAGGGCGACTGGCTCTTCCCGACCTACCGCGACACCGCCGCCGTCGTCGCGCGCGGCGTCGACCCGGTCGAGGTGCTCACCCTCCTCAAGGGCGACTGGCACGCGGGCTACGACCCCTACGAGCACCGCGTCGCCCCGCAGGCCACCCCGCTCGCCACCCAGCTCCTGCACGCCGTCGGCCTCGCCCACGCGGCCCGCCTGCGCGGGGAGGACACCGTCGCCATGGCCATGTGCGGCGACGGCGCCACCAGCGAGGGCGACTTCCACGAGGCGCTCAACTTCGCCGCAGTCTTCAAGGCCCCCGTCGTCTTCTTCGTGCAGAACAACGAGTACGCGATCTCCGTCCCGCTGGCCCGCCAGAGCGCCGCCCCCTCCCTCGCCCACAAGGGCGTCGGCTACGGGGTGAACGCCGAGCGCGTCGACGGCAACGACACCCCCGCCGTGCTCGCCGTCCTGGACCGCGCCGTGGCCGCCGCCCGCGCGGGCGAGGGGCCCCAGCTCGTCGAGGCGCACACCTACCGCATGCAGGCGCACACCAACGCCGACGACGCCACCCGGTACCGCAGCGACGAGGAGGTCGGCCCGTGGGTCGCCAGGGACCCGCTGCTGCGCATGGAGGCGTACCTGAAGCGCAAGCGCCTGCTCACCAAGGCCCGCCGGACGGAGTTCGCCGAACGCGCCGAGGCCGTCGCCGCCGCCATGCGCGAGGGCGTCTCCCGCGACGCCGAGCCGGACCCGTCCGAGCTGTTCGCCCACGTGTTCTCCACCCCCACCCCGCAGCTGCGGGAGCAGGCCGCCTTCCTGGCCGACGAACTCAGCAGAGAGGGCAGCTGACATGGCGACCGACCCCACCAAGCTCTCCATGGCGCAGGCCCTCAACCGGGCGCTGCGGGACGCCATGGCCGAGGACGGCAGCGTCTACGTCTTCGGCGAGGACGTCGGCCCCCTCGGCGGCGTCTTCCGCATCACCGACGGCCTCACCGCCGAGTTCGGCGAGAACCGCTGCTTCGACACCCCGCTCGCCGAGTCCGGCATCGTCGGCATGGCCGTGGGGATGGCGATGAACGGCATGCGGCCCGTCGTCGAGATGCAGTTCGACGCCTTCGCCTACCCGGCGTTCGAGCAGATCGTCAGCCACGTCGCCAAGACCCGCAACCGCACGCGCGGACGGGTCGGCCTGCCCATCGTCATCAGGGTCCCCTACGCGGGCGGGATCGGCGGGGTCGAGCACCACTGCGACTCCTCCGAGGCCTACTACGCGCACACACCCGGCCTGACCGTGGTCACCCCCTCCACCCCCCACGACGCCTACCACCTGCTGCGCGAGTCGATCGCCTCCGACGACCCGGTGGTCTTCATGGAGCCGAAGAAGCTCTACTGGGGCAAGGACGAGGTCGACCCGGCCTCGCCCGCGCCCGGCATCGGCAGGGCGGTCGTGCGCCGTCCCGGGACCGACGCCACCCTCATCGCCTACGGGCCCGCCGTGTCCACCGCGTTGGAGGCCGCCGACGCCGCCGCCCAGGAGGGGCGCAGCCTCCAGGTCGTGGACGTGCGGTCCCTCGTCCCCTTCGACGACGAGACGGTGTGCGAGGCGGTCCGCTCCACGGGCCGCGCCGTCGTGGTCGCCGAGGCCAGCGGGTACGCGAGCGTCGCCTCGGAGATCGTCGCCAGGGTGACCGAGCGCTGCTTCCACTCCCTGGCCGCCCCCGTCCGCCGGGTGACCGGCTTCGACATCCCCTTCCCGCCGCCGAAGCTGGAGCGGTTCCAGCTGCCCGGTGTGGACCGCGTCCTCGACGCGGTCGACGACCTCCAGTGGGAGGACCAGTGACGACGCAGACCTTCGAACTCCCCGACCTGGGAGAGGGACTGACCGAGGCCGAGGTGGTGCGCTGGCTCGTCGCCGTCGGCGACACGGTGGCCGTGGACCAGCCGATCGCGGAGGTGGAGACCGCCAAGTCGATCGTGGAGGTCCCCACGCCGTTCGCGGGCACCGTCAGCGTGCTGCACGGCGGGGAGGGCGAGGTGATGGAGGTCGGCAAGCCGCTGATCAGCATCGCCGCCGACGCTCCGGGCGGTGCGGACGGAGCGGCGGACGCCCCGGCCGCGCGCGAGGCGGGCGCCCCGGTGTCGGCGGAGGGCGAGCGGTACCGGGAGGAGGAGCGCGCCGGTTCCGGCAACGTCCTCATCGGCTACGGCACCCCCGACGACGGGAGGACCGCCGGGCGCCGCCGCCGACCGCGAGCGCGCCCGGCCGGACCGGCCGCTCCCCCGGCTCCGGCGACCGGCGGGACCGGGCGGCCCCCGCTGGTGACGTCGCCGCTGGTCCGGCAGATGGCCCGCGAGGCCGGACTGCGGATCTCCGAGGTCGCCGGCAGCGGTCCCGGAGGGCTCATCACCCGGCGCGACGTGGCCGCGGCGATCGAGGCCTCCCGTGCCCCGGACCTCGCCACGGTGACGCCGATCGACCCCGGCCGTCCCGTGGCCACCGAGTCCGCGTCCGCTCCCGACGCGGGAGACCCGCGTGCGGAGGTGGACGCCCGCACGGGGCTGGCCGAGTCCCGGCGCACGCCCATGAACGGCTTCCGCAAGAGCGTCGCCGCCTCGCTCTCGCGCAGCCGCAGCGAGATCCCCGAGGCCACGGTGTGGGTGGACGTGGACGCGACCGAACTGGTCCGGCTCCGCGAATCCGACCCCTCGGGGCCGGGACTGCTGTCCTACGTGGCGCGATTCGTCCTCGCGGGCCTGCGCGCCCACCCCGAGCTCAACGGCCTGGTCGACACCGAGCGCGGCGAGCTGGTCCAGTACGACGGCGTCAACCTGGGCCTGGCCGTGCAGACCGACCGGGGCCTGGTCGCCCCGGCCGTGCTCGGCGCGCACCGGCTCACCACGCTGGAGCTGGACGGGGAGATCCGCCGCCTGACCGCCGCCGCCCGCGAGGGGAGGGCGACCCCCGCCGAGATGACCGGAGGCACCTTCACGCTCAACAACTACGGCTCGCTCCGGGTGGACGGCAGCGCCGCCATCATCAACCACCCGCAGGTCGCGATCCTCGGCATCGGCCGGATCATCGACCGGCCGTGGGTGGTGGACGGGGAGCTGACCGTCCGCAAGGTCACGCAGCTGTCGTTCGCCTTCGACCACCGCGTCTGCGACGGCGGTGTCGCGGCGGGGTTCATGCGCGTGGTCGCGGACGCCATGGAGAACCCGGCCGGGGCCATCGCCCGCCTCTAGGCCGGGGCCCGCACAGGTCCGCCGCGCCCTCCGCTCCGGCGGTCGCGCGGCGGGCCCGTTCGCGGGGTGGGAGCGGTGTCGGCCCGGGCCGTCCGGCGACGGCGGGGAGCGGGGGCGGCGACGCCCCCGGGGCCCGGGCGTCAGCGGACCGGGGTGCCCGGCCCGAGCGGGAGGTCGAGCGCCCACCAGCCGAGGAAGAGCAGCGTCCACCCGGCCAGGACCGTGAGGCAGAGCGGCAGGGTGAGCGAGATCAGCGTGCCGATCCCGGCGTCCCGCCGGTAGCGCTGGAGGAGGCCCAGCACCATGACGAAGAAGGGGCTCATGGGGCTGACGACGTTGCTGGCGGAGTCGGAGATCCGGTAGACCGCCTGGGTCGTCTCCGGCGGCACGTCGAGGAACATGAACATGGGGACGAACACCGGGGCGATGAGGGTCCACTGCGCCGAGCCGCTGGTGATGAGCAGGTTGAGCACCGTGGAGAACACGATCATGCCCAGGAAGAGCAGGATCGGGTGGACGCCCGCCGAGTCCAGCACCTCGGCGCCGCGGATGGCGGCGACCTCCCCGATACCGGTCCAGCCGAAGTAGGCGAGGAACTGCGAGGCCGCGAAGAACAGGACGATCACGGGCGCCATGTCGCGCACACCGGCCGCCATGGCGTCGGGGACGTCCTTGGCGCGGGGCAGGGTTCCCACGGTGCGGCCGTAGACCACGCCCAGGACCAGGAAGAGGATCCCGAGGACGTAGGCGACCCCCGTGACGAGCGGTGAGTCGAGCACTCCCCCGCTCGGGCCCCGGAACGGTGAACCCGTCGGCAGGAGCGCGGCGGCGAGGAGGGCGAGGGCCGCGACCAGGGCCAGGCCCGTGTTGCGCAGGCCGCGCCTCTCCGTGTCGGTGAGGGCCGTGGAGCCCAGCTCCTCCCGCGCGTCCGGGCAGCCCTCATCGGCCCCTCCGACGCTCTTGACCAGGACGAACTCGGTCACGAGGGTGATCAGGCCCGCCAGCACCACCGCCGAGGCCGCGGAGAAGTAGTAGTTGTCCAGCGCGGTCACGACGTAACCGGGGTCCACCAGCCCGGCGGCCTCGGTGGTCAGGGCGGCCAGCAGCGCGTCGGTGGGCGTGATCAGCAGGGACGCGTTGTACCCGGAGGCGACGGCGCCGTAGGCCACGACGATGCCGAGGACGGGGCTGCGCCCCGCGGCGCCGAAGACCAGCCCGCCGAGGGGGATGAGCACCACGAAGGCGGCGTCGGAGGCGACGCTCCCGGTGACGCCGGTCAGGGCGAGGACGAAGGTCAGCCACCGGGCCGGGACCCGGGTGACGCTGCCGCGCAGCAGCGCGCCGAGCAGACCGGCCGCCTCGGCGACCGACACCCCGAGCATGACGACGAGGATGACCGCCAGCGGAGGGAAGGCCGCGAAGTTGGCCACCGCGTCCCCGAACACCACCCGGGCGCCCTCGGCGGAGAGCAGGCTGCGGACCCGGACGGTTTCCCCGTCGACCGGGGAGACGGCCGAGACGCCGAGGGCGCTCAGAAGCGCGCTGAACAGGACCACGATCCCGGCCATGACCGTGAACAGCCAGAAGGGGTGGGGAAGCCTGTTCCCCACCCGTTCCACGAACGCGAGCACGCCCAGGAGCAGGCGCACGGGCGCCCGGGGGGTGGTGGAAGCGGTCCTGGTCACCCTGCTCCTCCGGCTCGCCTGCCGTGCGGGACGCGGCGCCGACGGCCCGGGAGCCCCGGGCGCGGAACGCGGCGCCGTCGAACAGCGTAGCCACTGAGGGTGACTGAATGTGTTCGGAGGGTTCGACGGGGAGGGGGTGGCGGCGGGCCGGAGTCCTTCCCGGCGGCCGGTCCGCGGCCCGCCCGCCTCGGCCCGGGAGACCCGGGACCCTCCCCGGCGGCCCTTGTACGATCGGGGCCGTGAGCGCCGCGAGGCGATCGGCGAACGGGAACCGGGGCGGCCCACACCGCACGGCCCGGGACGGAGGCGGCCGTGGCGGACGAGCGGTGGACCGTGGACTTCTGGCTCGATCCCTCCTGCCCCCTGACCCGCACCACCGCCCGGTGGATCACTTCGCTCGCGGGGGACGTGCCCCTCGACGTCCGCTGGCACGTGATGAGCCTGTTCCTGCTCAACGAGCACCGCGAGGTGGACCCCGAGGGCGATGACGAGGGCTACCTCCGGATCCCCGCGCG
Organism: Streptomonospora nanhaiensis; assembly: GCF_026642255.1. Classification (GTDB taxonomy): domain Bacteria; phylum Actinomycetota; class Actinomycetes; order Streptosporangiales; family Streptosporangiaceae; genus Nocardiopsis; species Nocardiopsis tropica. The sequence continues at coordinate 47,291 of NZ_CP113264.1, forward strand.
CGTCGCCACCGCCGTGCGGGTGGAGCACGGGAGCGCCGCGCTCGGCGCCTTCCACGACGCCCTCTGGACCGACCCCGACGGCACACAGCGGGAGTGGCCGGGCGACCTCGGCGACGCCCTGCGCCGCTGCGGGCTCCCCGACGGCCTCGCCTCCGCCGGGTGGGAGGACGGGTACGACGCCGCGATGCGCGCGTCCCACGAGGACGGGGTCGGCCGCGTCGACGCCGAGATCGGCACGCCGGTCCTCGCCGTCACCGTGCCCGGCGGCGAGCTGCCCGCCTTCTTCGGCCCGGTCCTCTCCGAGCTCCCGGAGCCGGCCGACGCCCTCCGGCTGTGGCGGGCCGCCCTCCTGCTGGCGGGCGTCCCGGGCTTCCACGAGATCAAGCGCTGACGCCGTCACGCGCCTGCCGCCGTGTCGACATGCCGACCTGTCGGCACGCCGCCGGAGAGGGCGCCTACGACCCCCTCGACTCCCGCGCCACCCGGACCTCCTCGGCGGACAGGTGCCGTCCCCCATGGTTGATGCTCTGGAACACCAGGCTGGCCTGCGCGGCACCCCCGCCGCGCATGCGCACGACGGGAAGCCGGTAGGACTTGAAGCGCCGGGCGACCTCCTCGGCCTCCGCCACGAACTCCGGCACCGGGAGTTCCCCCCGGTCTTCGAGCCCGCGGACGAAGGCCAGGAAGTCCATCGTCCGGAGCACCGACCTCATGGGCAGGAGATGGGGAGGGATGGCGTCCCCGTCCTCCCATTGCAGGTAGGGGTTCTCGCCGTCCTCGGAGTCCCCGAGTCTGCGATGGACGCGCCACCGCGGATCCTCGTCGTTCCCGGTCCGGACCCTCGCCTGCGGCTGGAGGCCCCCGTACAGGGTGGCCAGCCTCTGGTGCCCGTCCAACAGGTACGAGACGGCCCCCTCCTCGGAAACGTCGGGGAGGGAACGACCGGCGAACTCCGCGACACTGGGGATCTCCTCCGCCGCGTCCAGGACGACGACGCTCCCGATGGGGTGGTTGCGTTCGACGCTCTCGAAGAGGGCTAACCGCTCTTCGGTCCCCCACACGAAACCCCGTCCGAACGCGGGGACCCGTAGTTCACCCCTGTCGATCCATCCCAGGACCTCCTCCAGGGAACGCCCCTCCACGGTCGTGCCGACCACGTTTTTGACCTTCACCACAGCCACCCTCAGACGATCGTGCGAAGCATGTGGAGGACGCCGCGTAGTTCCTCCACCACGCCCTCTCCCAGGGACGACAGGTCCGACCGGCGAACATGCCCCTGGGCGGCCGCTGTCTCCATGCGCTCGGTCAGATCCGAACCGAAACCCTCGGAGAGCTTAACCAGGGTCCTGGACGGCACACCGTCGTAGAGGTCCCCATGGGCGCGGTGCGGTACGACGGGTTCCCCCCGCTGTGCTCTGAACCCGTGCTTCATGTCGAAGTGCGCGCGCTGGTCGGGAGACAGCTCCTTGAGCGCGGTGAGCTTCCTGCTGGCATCGGTCGGCCCGCCCCTGCGTACGGCCAGCGACAGCACACGGTTGGGGACGTAGTTCTCCGTCTCGCGGAACTCCAGGACGTGCACAGCCACCCCCTGCTCGCGTGCGCGCTCGGCGATCTGGTGGCACTTGGTCGCCTCCCCCGGGCGCATCCGGTCGCTGTCGAGGAGGAGCGCGACCCTCGGGAGGCGTCGGAAGTCGTCCACGGCCTCGCGCGCCTGCCGTCCCGCGTCGTGCTTGCCCCCTCCGTGGCGGATGTCCAGCGTCCGCTCCCTGATGGCGGTGAGGACGTCGTCCCCGTCGAGGACCATCGCGACGGCCCGGAGGAAGGACCTGTCCGAGGCGTTGTTCTCGACCAGCAGCACCGCCGGCACGCTGAGGTCGTGGACGTGGTCGGTGAGCGACTCCACGGTGATCTGCACCGTCGGCGCGCTGTTCACGGGCTGCCAGGGGGAGGCGGAGACGGTCTTCTCCGCGAGACTGCGGTAGGTCTGCCGCATCATCGGCACATGGGTGCCGAAGAAGGAGTCCACGTCCTCGATCTGGGAGATGTCCGGTGCCCAGGCGTGAACCTCCCGGATGAAGAGGTCGAAGAGCCTGATCACGTCGGCCGCGTTCGCGTGCTCCGCGAAGACGCCGGAGTCGACCTCAACGATCATCGGACGCCAATCTCCCGGACTGCGCCTTGGCCAGTGCGCGCGTCTCCTCGAAATCCTCGGTGAAGACGCCCGAGGGCCAGTAGTCCAGGTTGCCGAGACGGTCGATGCCGATACGGCGAGCTGAGGCCGACCCGTTGGCGTGCTCCACGAAGTACAGGGAGATGTCGTCGGGGTCCACCTTGCCCTCCGCGATACGCCTGCGGATGCGCAGGAGGAAGGTCTCGCTGTGCGTCTCGATGAGGAAGCGCGTCCTTCTCCTGCTGATGGCGGAGAGGAAGAGGTCGGCGACATCGGCGTGCGCGGACGGGTGCAGGTGGAGTTCGGGCTCCTCGACGATCTCCAGGACATCGTGGAAGAGAGGGCGAGGACCGACCTCGTCCAGGGCGCGCTGGACGAGGAGGGGCAGCATCTGGACGACGCCGGTCCCGGCGTCTCCCAGGCTGACCTGTACAGAGGGGTCGTGGACGGAGGTGAGGTGGACGGAGTACATCCCGATCCCGTGGTCGGTGATGCCCGCCTCCCACCCGAGGATGTTCTCGGCGAGGACGCGGTTGAGAGCGCGGAGGATCTTCCCCTGGCCGCGCACGGCGTCGTTCGCGAGGATGTCCAGGGCGTCCTCGCCCGTCGCTCCCACGGTTCGCGGGGCGCCGGACGGCAGTCGGCGGACTCTCTCGGGGCGTTTCCTGAAGGGGCCGATGTACCGGATCTCGTCGAACCCCTGGATCAGCGATCTCCGCGCCTGTGAGTACAGGCTCGATGAATCCGGAACGTAGTGTGACCCCGGGGCGATCCCACGGAACTTGAGTCGTTCGACGGAGACCTCGTCCCCTTGTCGTACCTCATACTGCTGAGGAGCTCCCCAGGGCGAGGACTCGTCCGGTCTCCAGCGGAGGTCGACACTCTCGTCCTGCCCGCTCCAGGAGAACCTCTCCACGACCTGCGCGTGCCATTCGTCCACGTCCTGGAGCGAGACCTCGAAATGTTTCTCCCCACCCTCACGGTCCACCAGGTCCATCGTGAAGGTGACGCGCTGGTGCGGCCGTTGGCCGTGTACCAGGTCTTGGAAACTAGGGGCGTCGTCCCCCAGCCATTCCAGGTTGAGGGGCTGGATCGAGTGGTCTAAACGCCGGGCCCCCGTGAGGAGACCCGTCGACATCACCAGGGGTGCCCTGACCAGAGCGCTCTTCCCCGAGTTGTTCCGTCCCAGGACGACGGTGATCTTCCCCAGCTCGACCTCCTGCTCGTCGGGGAAGCACCGGTAGTTCTGCACCGTGAAGCGCGAGAGAGGCATGGCGCCAACTCTAGGGCCGACCGATCCGGCTGTCCCACGGAACCGGTTCCGCGGAGTTGCCCGGCTGTGCGTCGCCCAGCGCAGGAGACGGCGCCCCCAGCGGCGGCTCCGCCGTGGACGCCCGCCTGCCGACATGTCGACATCCCGCCCCGTCGGCCGACCGGCACGCCGCCCTCCCGGGCGACGTACCGACCGACCCGCGCCGGCCCTACTCCCCCTCGCCCTTGGCGACCAGGGTGAGAACGTCGTACGTGGCGACGGGCTCGTCGTCCTGGTTCGTGACCACGGCGTCCCAGCGCACCTCGCCGTAGTCGGCGTTCGAGCGCGGGGTGATCTGCTTGGCGGTCAGCGTCACCCGGATGGTGGCGTCCTCCTTCACGGGGGTGAGGAAGCGCAGGTTGTCCACCCCGAAGTTGGCCAGCACGGGGCCCGGCGCCGGGTCGACGAACAGGCCCGCCGCGAGCGAGACCACCAGGTAGCCGTGCGCCACGATCCCGCCGAACAGCGGGTTGGCCGCCGCGGCCTCCTCGTCGGTGTGCGCGTAGAACGTGTCACCGGTGAACTCGGCGAAGTGGTCGATGTCGGCGCGGGTGACGGTACGCTCCGCCGAGGCGATCGTGTCGCCGATCCGCAGCTGGGTCAGGTCCTTGCGGAACGGGTGCACGTCGTCCACCGTCCGCCGGGACCCGGTGGTCCAGTGGCCGGTGATCGCGGTGACCATGTCCGGCGGGGCCTGGATCGCGGTGCGCTGCATGTGGTGCTTGACGCCGCGCACGCCGCCCAGCTCCTCGCCGCCGCCCGCGCGGCCGGGTCCGCCGTGCACCAGGACGGGCAGCGGCGAGCCGTGGCCCGTGGACTCCTTGGCGTCGTCCCGGTTGAGGACCAGGATCCGGCCGTGCCACGGGGCCAGCCCGAGGACGACCTCGCGCGCGACGTCCGGGTCGTTGGTGACGAGGGAGCCCACCAGGCTGCCCCGGCCGCGCGCGGCCAGCTCCACCGCGTCGGCCACGCCGGAGTAGGTGATCACGGTGCTGACCGGCCCGAACGCCTCCACGTCGTGCGGTTCCGCGGCCCCCGGCTCGGCGCGCAGCAGGACCGGTGACATGAACGCCCCCGCTTCGGCGTCGGCCCCGGCGACCTCGACGCCGTCGGGGTCGCCGAAGACGACCGTGCTGGAGGAGCGCAGCGCCTTGACCGCCTTGCGGACCTCCTCGCGCTGGTCGAGCGAGGCCAGCGGCCCCATCCGGGCCTCGGGGTCGTCGGCCGCGCCCACGACCACCTTGGACAGGCGGTCGACCAGGGCCCCGGTGACGGCGTCCGCCATCGCCTCGGGCACGATCACCCTGCGGATGGCCGTGCACTTCTGGCCGGCCTTGACGGTCATCTCGGTGACGACCTGCTTGACGTACAGGTCGAACTCGGGGTCCTCCGGCGTCACGTCCGGACCGAGGATCGAGCAGTTGAGCGAGTCGGCCTCGACGTTGAGCTGCACGCCGCCGCCGACGACGTTCGGGTGGCTGCGCAGGGTCGCGCCGGTCGCCGCGGAGCCGGTGAAGCCGACGATGTCCTGCGCGCCCAGGTGGTCCAGCACGCCGCGCGCGCTGCCCGCGAGGAACTGGAGCGAGCCCTCGGGGAGGAGCCCGGACCCGACCATGCGGCGCACGACCGCGGCCGTGAGGTAGGCGGTCTGGCTGGCGGGCTTGACGATGCTCGGCATGCCCGCGAGGAACGCGGGGGCGAACTTCTCCAGCATGCCCCACACGGGGAAGTTGAAGGCGTTGATCTGCACGGCCACGCCAGGCCGCGAGGTGTACACGTGCTGGCCGACGAAGGTGCCCTGGCGCCCCAGCTGTTCCAGGGGACCGTCCAGGATGACCGTCGCGTTGGGCAGCTCGCGCCGGCCCTTGCCGGAGTAGCTGAAGAGGGTGCCGAACCCGCCGTCGACGTCGACCATGGTGTCGCGCTTGTTGGCGCCGGTCCGGTACGAGAGCGCGTAGAACTCGTCCTTGTGCTCGGTGAGGTGCTTGGCGAGCTCCTTGAGGATGATCGCGCGCTGGTGGAAGGTCAGCCGCCGCAGGGCGGGGCCGCCGACGCGGCGGGCGTGGTCGACCATCCCGGCGACGTCGAGGCCGGCGGCCGAGATGCGGGCGACGGTCTCCCCCGTGTTCGCGTCGGCCAGGGGCACGCCCTCGTCCGCGGGGGCGAACCACGATCCCTGCGCGTAGCTCTCCAGTACTTCGGACACGTGACGGTCCTCTCCTCGGGCTGCGGGTCTTCCGGAACAGTATTACAGACCGATCGTTCAGTAAATAGGAATCGAGGGGGGCGTCCGTCCTCCACCAGGGATTTCACGCACGTCCACCGCAGGCCGGGCCCCTCCGTCGGGCGGAGTGGAAGCCCACCCGCTCCCCCGGCCCCGGGCGTCCCACCCGCCCCGGTCGCGGCCCGGCACGAACCCCGCACCGTCCCCGGCCCGGAACAGCTCCGGTCGGGGCCCGAACCCGGACACCGCACGCCGAAACGACACGTCGATTTGTCGACATTTCCCACGGGGGTGCGGGAGGGCCCCGAGCCGCCCTGTAACATCCGGCCCCCGCCGGACAGAAGTAGGTGACACCGCACGGAAGGAAGCCGATGACCAGAGACAGGGACGACGGGGAGTCCGCCGAAGGGCAGTTCACCCGGTTCTTCGAGCGGCACTACGACGACGTCCGCCGCTACGCCCTCCGACGTCTCGGCCCCGACCACGCCGACGACGTCGCCTCCGAGACCTTCGGCGTCGCCTGGCGCAGGTTCGACCACCTGCCCAAGGACCAGCCGCTCCCCTGGCTGTACGGGGTGGCGCGCAACGTGGTCCGTGCCCGGTCGCGCATCGGAGGCCGGCGCGCCGAGGTGTCCCTCCCTTTCGAGGAGGCGTCCGCGCTGGTGCCGACGGAACCGGACACCACCCGCCGGGTCGAGGAACGCGACGAGGCGCTCCGCGCCCTCGGCCGGCTGAGCGACAAGGACCGCGAACTCGTGATGCTCCTCGCCTGGGAGGGCCTGGAGCTGGCGGAGGCCGCCAGGGTCCTGGGCTGCACCACGGCCACCGCGCGGGTGCGCCTCTTCCGCGCCCGCCGCCGGATCGAGGGGCTCCTCGATCCGCCGCCACCCGCTCCCGCGCACAGCCCGACCGCCCCGAGAGTCCCCGTGGAGAAATCATGAGCCGCACCGACACCGAAGCCGTCCGCGCGCTCCTCGCCGCGCACGACCCCGCCGCATCCGTCCGCTCCGACCCCGCGCGCCGCGCACTCTCCCGGAACCAGGCGTTCGCCTCGGTCCACCGCCAGCGGCGCGTGTACCGCCTCGTCCCCCGGCGTCCCGTGTTCCGGGTCGCCCTGGGCGCCGTCGCCGCCCTCGCGGCGGTGGCCGTGGTCGTGCCGTTCGCGTTCGGCTCCGCGCAGCCCGCGTACGCCGGGCCGCCGCCCGCACCGCTGGAGGTCCCCCTGACCGACCTGGAGCCCGGGAGCGAACGGCTGCTCGCCCTGGCCGAGGCCGCCGAGGGGCAGCCCGCTCCTCCCAGGCCCGGGGACGTCGCCTACGTGCGCACCTCCCAGTGGACCCTCACCTACTCGCAGGACCTGGACACGGCCGAGGAGGGGTGGGGCGTCCTCCCCGTGCGGGACGAGGTGTGGCGGACCCCCCACGAGTCCGGCCTGCAGATCGAGACCCCGAGCGTCCCCGACCACCTGGGCGGCGATCCGAACCCGGTCCAGCGCCTGTTCGAGGACGGGCCCACCGAGTGGGAGTGGGGCGGCGGCGAGGGGGGGAACGGCATGTTCTTCTCCGTGGAGCCCGGCTCCCTCTCCACCGACCCCGGGGTGCTGGCCGACCAGCTGCACGGGGCGGGCTCGGACCTCGCCGACACCGGGTCCGGGGCGAGGCTCTTCTACGCCCTCCAGCAGCTGTACGGGGAGGCGCCGGTGGAGCCCGGGGTGCAGGCCGCGGTGCTCCGCGTCCTCGCCGAGGAGGACGACGTGATGTTCGCCGGGACCGCGCGCGACCGCGAGGGCCGGGAGGGCCTGCTGTTCGTCGTCGAGGAGAGCGAGGGGGGCGGGACCCTCCTGGAGCGTCGGATCATGTTCGACGAGGGGACGGGGCAGCCGCTCTACCACGAGACCCTCACCGTGGAGTCGCCGTCCGAGCCGGACGCGGAGCTGCCCCGGGTGAACAACTACACGGTCCTCGTGGAGTCCGCGTGGGTCCCGGAGGTCGGCGACACGCCGTGACCCCCGGCGGGGGCGGGGCCGCGCGCACGGCCCCCGCCCCCGCTCCGGGACCGTCCCGACTCGCTCCGGACGGTCCCGAACCCGGCAGGGGCGCGGTCCCGAACCGGCTGCGGCCCGGTACGGAACCCGGGCGCCGGACGCCGAAACGACTCGTCGCCATGTCGACATTTCGAGCGGAACGCCCGGCCGGGGCGCGGCCGGTCCGCACCGCCCGCGAGCCGGCAGGCCGCCGTATCGCCGTGTTGCCGTGTCGCTGTGTCGACCTACGGCGTCGTCGGTCACCTCGTGAGGGCGAGCACCTCCGCGCCCCGGAGCCCGGCGAGCACCTTGCCCGGCACCAGGAGCTTGGAGCGGCGCAGGCCGCTGCCGACGACCACCTCGGCCGCGGCCGCGACGGCCTCGTCCACCAGGACCGGCCACCCCTCGGGCAGGCCGAGCGGGGTGATCCCGCCGTACTCCATGCCGGTCAGCCCGGTCGCCTCGTCCATGGGGGCGAACGACGTCTTGCGGGCGCCCAGGTGGCGGCGCACGACCCCGTTGACGTCGGCGCGCCGGTCGGCGGGCACCATGCACGCCGCGTAGGACAGCTCGCCACCGCGCTTGGCGGCGACGACCACGCAGTTCGCGCTGGTCCCCAGGGGCATCCCGTACGCCTCGCAGAACTCCGCGGTGTCGGCGAGACCCGGGTCGATCTCCGCCACGCGGACCTCACCGGCCCCCCGGACGGCGTCGAGGACGGGAGCGGCCAGCAGGTCGGGGCGCTCGTCGGCGGGCACCCAGTGCAGTTCGGCGGACATGACACACCTCAGGTCGTCGGATGGAGGACAGGGACAGGTTAGCGAGCCCGTCGGCCCCCGCCCGGACCGGCAGTCCGGACCGAGATCCTGGATTCGCCCCTGGTGGCGCGCGTCGGCCCCCCGGGCCGGCGGACCGGCGCGGGCGGGAGGGGTCAGGCCGGAGGACCGCCGCGACGGCGCCCCCGGGAGCCGTCCGGCCCGGAGACGGCGCCCAGCGCCAGTTCCGCGAGCCCCTCGGCCCGGTACCCGGGCCAGCCGTGGACCGCCTCCAGGTACTCCGCCGGAATCGCCGAGGCGCCCCAGCGGGCGCCGAGCAGGGCCCCGGCGATCGCCGCCACGGTGTCGGTGTCGTTGCCCGCCCGGACCGCGGCCCGCACCGCGGGCACGAACCCGTCGGGCTCGCCCACCACCGCCGACCAGGCCGCCTGGAGCGCGCTCACCACGAAACCGTTGTTCCCGAAGAAGTGCGGCGGGTGCTCCTCGGCCTCGTCCAGCCAGGCGGACCACCGGCCGCGCCGGTCCCGCGACAGCAGCTCCAGGCCGCCGCGGACCCCGGCCGTGTCGCCGTGGACGACCGCGTGCCGCACGCCCTCGCACCACAGCACACACGCCTCGGAGGCCAGCGGGTCCCCGTGGGTGAGCCTGCTGTACCTGTCGGCGGCGACCGCCAGACCGTCCGGGTCGTCCAGGTAGGCCAGGGCGAGCGGGCCCGTGCGCATCAGGGACCCGTTCCCGGCACTGCGGACCCCCTCCTCGAAGCGCTGGGCCGAGAACCGCGCCATCACCTCGGCCACCCGGGGCGTCCCGAAGGCGTGACCCGACCCCCGCATCACCGCGCTGGTCTGGTTCCCGATGTCGGAGGCGCCGTCGCGCGCCCAGTCCAGGAAGGCGTCCGCGGTACGGCACAGCGCCTCGTCCGACAGGGGGTCCGCGTGGTCGCGCAGGGTGAGGGCGATGCACACCGCCATCTGGGTGTCGTCGGAGTACTCCCCCGGCGCGTACGGCCCGAGCCCGCCGCCCACCATCCGGGGGACGTGGTCCGCCGCCAGGGCCGGGCCGAATTCGTAGGGCACCCCCAGGGCGTCGCCGCAGGCCGCGCCGAGGAGGACGCCGGCGGCGCGGTCGTCCGCGCTTCCGGGAGGGGGCAGGTTCACGGGGGCCTCGCAACGTTTGGGTACCGGGGACTGCGACTCGACCCTATCCACAGGAACTGTCCGCATCCGGCCCGGACGGGGACGAAACGTGATGGTGCGTAGCCGTAGAATCCGTCCCATGGAGACCCCCACTCCCGACCCCCTCTCCGGCCGCACACTGCACGGGCGCTACGTCCTGGGCACCCGTGTCCGCAGCGGCGCCTCGGGGACCGTCTACGCAGCGCAGGACCTCCGTGAGGAGCGGGCCGTCGCGGTCACCGTCCTCCACCCGTGGCTGATGGGGAACCACGGGGCGGTGCACGCCTTCCTGGGGCGGGCGCAGACCCTGGAGGCGGTCGCCCACCCCGGTCTGGCGCGGGTCCTGGCCCACGGGCGCGACGAGGCGTACGTGTACGCGGTCGCCGAATACCTGCGGGGGGAGACCCTCGCCGAGGTACTGGGGGACGGCGAGACGCTGCGGTACTCGCCGCACATGGCCCTGTCGATCGTCGCCGACGTGCTGGCCGCCCTCGACACAGCCCACCGGTTGGGCGTCGTGCACGGTGAGATCGCCCCCGACAAGGTCGTGATGGACGACGGCGGACGGGCGCGGGTCACCGGTTTCCCGCTGCTGTTCGACGCCGCCGAGGACGCCGGGCCCGACAGCCGCACCGACGTGCGCGACGTCGGTGTGCTGCTCCACAGGCTGATGACCGGAGACTCCGCCGTCGCGGACGAGGGACGGCCCCTCCGGCCCTCGGCCGCGCTCCCCGACCTCCCGCCCGACCTGGACATGCTGGTCGCCAACGCGACCGACCCGAACCCGCGCTACCGGCCGCGCGACGCGGGCCAGTACCTGACCCTGGTCGAGCAGGTGATGCGGTCGCTCCCCCGCACCGACCGCGACCGCGAGGGCGACACCCGACCGATCCCGGTCGTCGCGGACCTCCCGGTCGAGAGCGCGGCGGGCGCGGCCGGGGACGGCCGGAGCGGCGCCGTTCCGCGGTGGCGCCGCCCACCGGTGCTCGTCGCCGCGGGGGTGCTGGTCCTCGCGCTGTTCGCGGCCGGGTGGGCCCTCGTCCCCGCGGGCGGCGCCGCCCTCCCCGACGTCCTGGGCAGCGACCCGGAGGCGGCCGAGGCGCGGTTGGCGGAGCTCGACCTGGAGCTGGTCGTCGCGTTCGACGAGACCTACAGCGACACCGAGGCGGTCGGGTCCGTCGCCGACACCACCCCGGAGGCGGGCGCCGAGCTGGAGCGGGGCGACGAGGTCATGCTCTGGCTCTCCGCGGGTCCGCAGTTCGCCGAGGTCCCCGACGTGGTCGGCGGTACCGAGAACGCGGCGCGCGACGCCCTGCGCACGGCCGGGTTCACCCACATCGAGGTGTTCCAGGAGCACTCCGCCGAGGAGGCGCCCGGGACGGTCCTGTCGACGGTCCCGGCGACGGGTGAGGAGGGCGACCGGGCCGAGGCGGTGACCGTCCACGTCAGCGAGGGGGTCATCGTCCCGACGCTGCTCGGCATGGGTCGGGAGGAGGCGGGCGAGGCCCTCACCGGGCTGGGGCTGGTGTTCGAGGTCGCCGAGGCGCACCACGGCACGGCGCCGGAGGGCGAGGTCGCGGGCCAGACGCCCGAACCCGGCACCATCCTCCCCGAGGAGGGCGTCGTCACCCTCACGGTCTCCCTCGGGCCGGAGCCCGAGGACGAGGAGACCGAGGAGGACGGGGTCGGGGAACCCGGCGAGGGCTCCCCCTCCGACGACGGCGGCGGTCGCGGTGAAGGCGGCCGGGGGGACGGCGGCCGGGGGGACGGCGGTGACGGCGGGGACCGGGGGGACGACGGCTGGGGAAACTCCGGCGCCGCCTCCTGCGCGGTCGCCGCCTGGGACGGCGACATCGTCTACGACACCGGGGACCAGGTCAACTACCGGGGGCGCGTGTACGAGGCGCGCTGGTGGATCCAGGGGGTCCCGCCGACCATGGGCGAGGAGTGGGGGGTCTGGGAGGACCGGGGCTCCTGCTGACCGGTCCCGCGCACCGTCCGTCCCGACCCGGCCCCGCCGGTCAGGGGGCGGAGGTGAAGTCCGCGAGGTGGTCGCGCACCCACTCGCGGTAGGTCCGCGGAGGGAGGCCGGTCGCCTCCCGCACCCCGTCGCCGACCGGCTCGGGGACGACGGCCAGCCCGGCCCAGTGGGCGAGGGCCGCGTCCGCGTAGCCCGGGTCGTCCATGGCCCGCGCCACTTCCTCCCGGGCCTCCTCCAGGGGCTGCTCCTCCCAGCGCACGGGGACGCCCGTCTCCTCGCCGATGATCCTGACCTGGTCGGACTGGGTGAGGGTCTCGGGGCCGGTGATGTCGTAGCTCCTGCCCGTGTGCCCGTCGTCGAGCAGGGCGCGCACGGCGGCGGCCGCCACGTCCTTCTCGTGGACGAGGGAGCGGGAGGCGTCCCCGTAGGGCGCGCGGACGACGCCGCCGGACACCTGGTCGGCCCACAACAGGGTGTTGGTGGCGAGGCCGGTCACGCGCAGGAAGGTCCACTCGTCGGTGGCCGCCCGGACCGCGGCCTCGACCCGCCCCCAGACGCCGTTCTCCTCCGCCGGGCGGTCGTCGCGGACGTGCGAGGCGGAGAGGTGGACGATCCGTCGTGCGTGTCGGGCGAGGGCGGCCACGGTCTCCTCCACACCGTCCCCGTCGAACCCGGGCCAGAGCAGGTAGGCGCCGGCCGTCCCCTCGGCGGCCGAGGCGACGGCCTCCGGGTCGGTGATGTCGCCGCGGACGACCTCGACCTCCTCCGGGAGGCGGGCCGTCCCGGGGGCGCGCACCAGTGCCCTGACCGGGACGCCCTCCGCGATCAGCCCCGCGACGACGTGGCGTCCGGTGGCCCCTGTGGCCCCGGTGACCAGGATCGGTCGGTTCATGGTGTCTCCCCCTGCGCGGTGCGGTCGGGCGCCGGTCGGCTGCCCGCGCCCCACACTCATGCCTCAACTAATGTTGAGGTCAAGTGTTGGGGCCAAACCCGCGCCGACCCCGACCGCCCGCTACCCCCGGGCGTCCTCGCCCCGGGCGAGCCGCCCGAAGTGCCCCACCGCCGCGCCCAGGGCGAAGTGCGCCGCCTGGTGCTCGGTCATCGGCACCACGCCGGCGGGGACGGTCACCCGGAACGGGAACTCGTCCTCCGGTCTGATGCGGAAGTCGTCGATGACCCCCTGGGACAGCAGCATGGTCAGCGCCTCGCGTATCTGCCCGCTGCGGTTGTCCGACGCCCAGATCGACATGCCCCCACAGTAGCCCGCAGAACCCTGCGAGGGCCCCCGGATCCCCTTTCCCGTCGGGCTTCCCGTCCCTGGAGCCCGGCCGGAAACAACGCGCGGGGCGGCACGCGGACGGACCGCCCCGGGTCCGCGGGACGTCCGCGCGGGTCACGGGCACAGTGCTCCGGAAGGGGGCCGGACACGGGTGTGGGCGGACCGCGGAACGGTCCGCCCACACCCGGAGCACGGGCACGACCCCCGTGGTGCCCGTGCTCACCGGCCACCGCCGCCGCCTGTCGTCCCCCGACGGCGGATGCGGTGGCCGGAGCTCATCGCCCCGGAACCCGGTCCTTCGCCCGCTCAGTCCCGCGCGGGCAGCCGGGCCTCGCCCGCGAGCACGTTCGAGGTCAGCCGCCGCAGCGCGAGCCTCGTCGCCTCGAACTCCTCCTCGGGAAGGTCGATGACGGCGCCGATCGCCTCCGGGATCCCCTCGGCCCCGGTCCGCAGTTCCGCGCCCTCCCCGGTGAGGATGACGCGGACCGAGCGCTCGTCGCGCGGGTCCCGCACGCGGTCGAGCAGCCCCCTGGCCTCCAGCCGCTTGAGCAGCGGGGTGAGCGTGCCGTAGTCCAGCTGGAGCACGGCGCCGATCTCCTTGACGGAGCACTCACCGCGCTCCCACAGCAGCATCATCACGAGGTACTGGGGGTAGGTCAGCCCCAACGGCTCCAGCAGGGGCCGGTAGAGGTTGGTGACCGCGCGAGAAGCCGCGTACAGCGCGAAGCACATCTGCTCGTCGACGGGAGGAAGAGGGAAGTCGCCCGCGGGGGCGGGGGAACGGTCAGGCATCGGCAACATCGTAGTTACCTCCTACCCGATGTCAAAGCCCGCGATTGCCTCGCACGCGAGGAAGCCCGGGACGGAGCACCCCGGACCGCCGGGGCACGGCCCCCTCGGCACGCGGGACCGCGGCACGGAACCTCCCTTCCACACACCGGACCCCCTACCGGCGCGGCGCCCGGTGGGGCAGTCTGCGCTTGACCACCTTGCCGGTGGCGTTGCGCGGCAGCTCGTCCAGCACCACCACGTCACGGGGGACCGAGAACCGGCCCAACACGGACCGCACATGCATCCGCACCTTGTTCGGGTCCACCTCGACGCCCTCGTACGGGACCACGAACGCCGCGAACCTCTGCCCGAACTCCTCGTCCGGCACACCCGTCACCACGACCTCGCGCACCCCGGGGAGCGTCACGATCGCCTCCTCCACCGGCCGCGGGAACACGTTCTCCCCGCCGGAGACGATCATGTCGTCGTCCCGTCCCGCCACGTGCAGCAGCCCGTTCGCGTCCACGTGCCCCCGGTCGCCGGTCTCCATCAGGCCGTTCGCGAGCTTCTTGCTCCGCCCGTTCGTGTACCCGTCGAACAGCATGTCGTTGCCGACGTGGATCGACCCCTCCGTCCCGTCGGGGACCTCGGAGCCCTGCGCGTCCAGGACCGCGATCCGCGTCCCCAGGGGCGGCCGCCCCGCCGTCGTCGGCGAGAGCCGCATGTCCTCCGGTGTCGCGATCGTCGCCCAGGACACCTCCGTCGACCCGTACAGGTTGTAGAGCACGTCCCCGAACTCGTCCATGAAGGCGGTGATCAGCTTCGGGCTCATCGCGGAACCGCTGCACGCCACGATCCGCAGCGAGGAGGTGTCGTACCCGGCACGCGTCTCCCGCGGCAGGTCCATGATCCGCCGCAGCATCACCGGTACCGCGAACAGCACCGTGCACCGCTGCTCCTGGACCGTCCGCAGCACGTCCTCGGGCTCGAACAGCCGCCGCATCACCAGAGTGGCCCGCATCGACATGCCCAGCTGCACCCCGGCCAGGCCCCACGTGTGGAAGACCGGCGCCGAGACCAGGATGCGGTCCGACGAGCGCAGCGGGATGCGGGACAGCACCGACGCCGCGTCCTGCGGGCCCTTCGGCGTGGGCCGCCGCGCCCCCTTGGGGGCGCCCGTCGTCCCGGAGGTCAGTACGATCAGCCTGCCCGGCCGCTCCGGCGGTCCCGGCTCCGTGCCTGTGCCCTCCCGCGCCTCCCACGGCACCACCGGCCCCGGCCCCGACGGCTCGCCCCACGCCGTCACCCGTGCCACCTCGGCAGGGAGCCCGGCGTACAGGGGCTCGAACTCGGTGTCCGCCACGAGCACCGCGACCTCGTTGTCCGCCACGGCCGCCGACAGCTGGCCGGCGGACAGCCCCGTGTTCAGCAGGACGGTGTCCGCGCCGAGACGGCCGCAGGCCGCCATCGTCTGCACGAAGGCACTGTGGTTGCGGCACAGCAGTCCCACGCGCGTCCCCTGGACCACACCCGCCCCGTGCAGCTCCCGGGCCAGCTGCCGGGCGCGCAGATCCATCTCACCGAAGGTCGTCGGCCCGCGCTCGTCGATGACGGCCACGGCGCCCGGGGCGCGCTCGTTCGCCGCCGCGTACCCGCCGGCGATCGTGGCGCCCCACGTGCGCAGGGCCCGGAGCTGGCGGACGATCCGATCGGGGCGGCCGGCGCTGAGCACACCGGCGCGGACCAGGACACGCGCCGTCCTGAGGGTTCGACGCAGTCGTGAAGGGGCGGGCGGTACGGCGTTGGGCGCCATGGTGTCTCCGGGAGGGCGACGGGGACGGGCGAAGCGTTCCGCGCCTCACCGGGGAGCCTTCGCCGCGTGACTCCCCGGAAGTACTGCGACCGTAGGCGACGAACCCCCCGTGTTTCTGCGCACCCGGGTGAGTCCCCGCTCCCGGTTCCTTGTCACCGGGGTACGAATCGTGCCGCCCGTCCGGTGGAGCGGCCCCGCCCTCCCGCTGGTCCGGCGACGCGGGCGTCGCGGACGGGCCCGCGGGAGGGAGTGCAGGCGGAGGGGCCGCCGCGCACGGCGCGACGGCCCCCGGCCGACATGTCGGCCTACCGCCCAGGCGCCCGGTCGGGCGGCCCGGCGGCCACCCGGCTCAGCCGGACACGGTGATCGGCGCGGCGGGGTCGTCGGCGTTCGTCACCAGGTAGGTGGCGGTGAAGTCGGACGTCGTCGCGCTGGTCGGGCAGCCGAAGCCGCCCTCCACCTCGACCGGGGCCGTCGTGTCGAACGCCAGCGTCGACGCCGGGTTCCCGTTCGTCCACGTGCCGCCCACGGGGACCGGGGCGTCCGGGCTGACGGTGGCGGTGCAGGAGGCGAGACCCCTGGTGGTCACGACGATGCCGCCCGCGGGCACCACCATCGTGCCGACCGAGGGGGCCCCGAACTGCATGGTCATCTCCCAGACGGGATCGGCGACGGCCACGGTGGCGCTCACCAGGGGCACGTTGGTGGAGCAGCTGCCGAAGTCCGGGGAGTTGATGGGGCCGGAGACGGCTCCGTTCGGGTTGTGGTTGCCCGGGGCGGCCGGGACCAGGTTGTTGCCACCGCCGGGAGAGGTGGACGACACCTGGCAGGTCACCACGACGGTGCCCGCCGTGAAGGTCGCGGTGCCGTCCAGGACCGCCTCGAAGGCGGCCCCCGCGGGGTCGACGGTGGTGGAGGCCTGCTGGGCGGCGAGGGCGCCGCCGCTCCAGGACAGGGCCAGGACCCCCGCCGCCGCGACGGCGACGGCCGTGCGGGAGCGGGCGGGGAAGGGACGGGGTCTCGGTCGCGGAACCGACATGGGTACTCCTCGTGTGTGACGGCCGGCGGGCGCGCGGGGGCTCCGACCGGCGGGAACTGGGGGTACGCGCCGACTCGGTAGACATGGCTTTCCTGGTGGACCGGGGAGCCCGTGCGGGCTCCCCGGGGGTACGGGGACCGTTCAGGCCGCCACGGGGATCACTGGTCGGGGGCGGGGCGGGGAGGAGCCGGGGCGCCGCCGGGG
This sequence comes from Streptomonospora nanhaiensis, assembly GCF_026642255.1. GTDB lineage: Bacteria > Actinomycetota > Actinomycetes > Streptosporangiales > Streptosporangiaceae > Nocardiopsis > Nocardiopsis tropica. The sequence continues at coordinate 64,058 of NZ_CP113264.1, forward strand.
GCGGGTTCCCGGGCGGGAGGCTCCCCTGCCGGAACGGTCGCCGCTGTCGGCGAGTGCCGCCCGCGGCGGCGCCCCCTGCGGGGAGGCCGCGCCACGGGCCGCCAGGCGAACGCCAGACCGCCGCCGGCCAGCGCGAGCAGTGTGCCGACCACCAGACCCCCCAGGTTGGACAGGATCAGGGCGCCCAGCCCGAGGAACCCGGCCAGCGCACCCGTGACGACGTGCTGGTTGGGGGTGAACCATGTGACCAGGCCGAGGACGGCGAGCATCCCGCCGAACATCAGCGAGGAGACCCCGCCGACACCGGTCTGGATCATCAGCTCCACCGGCATCGCGACGAGAGACGCCATGACGGCGCCGGAGAGGATCATGAGGAGCCCGCCGGCGAAGGGGCGCCGCTTGCGCCAGCCGCGCCAGGAGGACCCCAGCCCGCGCAACGACCTCAGAAGCACTCGCTCTCCCCGAGGCTGAGGCCGAGGCTCAGGCCGGAGAGGCGGAAGGTCCCGGCGCTGGCGGCCCTCGCCGTCTGTTCCAGGTCCTGCACGACGATCACGTCGGACTGCATGCCGAACAGGTCGTTGAAGCCCTGTGCACCGGACGGTCCCTTGTCGAGGGTGCCCGCGTCGCGCCCGATCTCGATGTTCTCGAACTCGGCGTTGCCGTCCATCTGGGACATGTCGATGACCAGGTTCTCCGCCTGGACGGGCGTGCCCTGGTCCCCGGCGGTGAGTTCGAGGGAGATCGTCCCGATGAGGGGGAACTCGGTGAGGACCGACTGGCACAGCCCGTCGATCTCGGCGCTCTCGATACCGGCGACGGCGACGGGGACGGCCTCCTCGCGCACGGTCTGGTCCAGCCAGCCGTACTGGACGAAGCCCTCACCGCGCAGTTCGTCGGCCGAGATCTTGAATTCCTGGCCCGAGACCGTGAACGAGGCCGCGAGCGCGCCCTGGGCCATGGCGACGAGGATCCCGCCCACGGCGACGCCGGCCGGGACGGAGAAGAGGGCGAAGCGCTTCCAGCTGGTGTGGCTCTCGGGGGTCCTCGCGGACGCGTCGGCCACGTCGGGGGATGCGGTGTCCATGCGTGTCCTTCCGGGTGAACGGCCGCGCTGCGCCTGCCGTCCCCCCGAACATCCGGCACGCGGCCTGGCCGTGCGCCCCCGGGCGGGGCGGCTCCGGACCAGTTTCCCTGACGCTGCACATCATGTATCGGTGTCGAGGGGATTTCAAGAGTCCGGGGGAAAATTATCCGCCGTTTCTCACGATTCCCCGGAATGATCTTGCCTTGTCCCGACAGGGCTGTGACGTGGGACAACACGGGAATTGCCGAGGTTGGAGGCGGGAGGCAATTCGTGTGTTCCGCTGCGGAGCGAATCGCCTTCCGGAAGCGGTTGGGTCCGTTTCTTGTCATTTCGGTGAGTGCGTTCGGGGGTGCGGTTCGTCAGCCGGGTGAGTGGACGGACCACGCGCGGGGTCCGGCGGAACCGGGGGCGCCGGCACGGAGGAGGAGGGCGGCCCCCGCCGTTCTCTCGCGCGCGTGCGCGCGCGAGAAGAGCGTGCCCCGGCCCCCGGGTGCGCAACGGATCCCGCGGTCGGGCTGTGAGTGGCGACACAGGTCGTTCGGTTTGCCGCGTGCCGTGGCGGGGGGTAGTGTTCTCCGAGTCGCCACGGGACGGCGAGCGGGCCTCAGGGTCGGCTCGGAACCGGGCCGGGTTCGGCGGCACAATCTCTTCTCTGGATCACGCGGTTCGAGCACTGTTCGGACCATGTAAACTCAGGGAGTCGCTTCAAAAGCCCAGTCCATTCGGACAAAAGCAGACGAAGCAAACGGGCTTTACCCCGATCAGAACCACCACAAACCGCCGATTTGGCGGGGCGCGGAACACCTGATAAAGTAAAGACACAACAAAGCGGAAACGCAGACGCCTTCCACGGAAGAGCAGACGGCCGGAACGGCTGGCGCTTGTACGGGAAGAGCGGTTGTTTCTTGAGAACTCAACAGCGCGTGTTTGATTTTCTTTAAGCCATGTTTGTTTTGGCCCCGTCACCCGAACAGTGGTTCGGTGTGAAGGGTTCCTTTGATTAACCAGGGCAACCTGGTTGGTCAGGATTACTTCTAGGTTTATCCGCCCCAGGCCGACCTCACGGTCGCCGGGACGGATGGTATGACCTTTATGGAGAGTTTGATCCTGGCTCAGGACGAACGCTGGCGGCGTGCTTAACACATGCAAGTCGAGCGGTAAGGCCCTTCGGGGTACACGAGCGGCGAACGGGTGAGTAACACGTGAGCAACCTGCCCCCGACTCCGGGATAAGCGGTGGAAACGCCGTCTAATACCGGATACGACACACCGCCTCATGGCGGTGTGTGGAAAGTTTTTCGGTCGGGGATGGGCTCGCGGCCTATCAGCTTGTTGGTGGGGTAACGGCCTACCAAGGCGATTACGGGTAGCCGGCCTGAGAGGGCGACCGGCCACACTGGGACTGAGACACGGCCCAGACTCCTGCGGGAGGCAGCAGTGGGGAATATTGCGCAATGGGCGAAAGCCTGACGCAGCGACGCCGCGTGGGGGATGACGGCCTTCGGGTTGTAAACCTCTTTTACCACCAACGCAGGCTCCCAGTTCTCTGGGGGTTGACGGTAGGTGGGGAATAAGGACCGGCTAACTACGTGCCAGCAGCCGCGGTAATACGTAGGGTCCGAGCGTTGTCCGGAATTATTGGGCGTAAAGAGCTCGTAGGCGGCGTGTCACGTCTGCTGTGAAAGACCGGGGCTTAACTCCGGTTCTGCAGTGGATACGGGCATGCTAGAGGTAGGTAGGGGAGACTGGAATTCCTGGTGTAGCGGTGAAATGCGCAGATATCAGGAGGAACACCGGTGGCGAAGGCGGGTCTCTGGGCCTTACCTGACGCTGAGGAGCGAAAGCATGGGGAGCGAACAGGATTAGATACCCTGGTAGTCCATGCCGTAAACGTTGGGCGCTAGGTGTGGGGACTTTCCACGGTTTCCGCGCCGCAGCTAACGCATTAAGCGCCCCGCCTGGGGAGTACGGCCGCAAGGCTAAAACTCAAAGGAATTGACGGGGGCCCGCACAAGCGGCGGAGCATGTTGCTTAATTCGACGCAACGCGAAGAACCTTACCAAGGTTTGACATCGCCCGTGGACCTGTAGAGATACAGGGTCATTTAGTTGGTGGGTGACAGGTGGTGCATGGCTGTCGTCAGCTCGTGTCGTGAGATGTTGGGTTAAGTCCCGCAACGAGCGCAACCCCTATTCTATGTTGCCAGCACGTCATGGTGGGGACTCATAGGAGACTGCCGGGGTCAACTCGGAGGAAGGTGGGGACGACGTCAAGTCATCATGCCCCTTATGTCTTGGGCTGCAAACATGCTACAATGGCCGGTACAATGGGCGTGCGAGACCGCAAGGTGGAGCGAATCCCTAAAAGCCGGTCTCAGTTCGGATTGGGGTCTGCAACTCGACCCCATGAAGGTGGAGTCGCTAGTAATCGCGGATCAGCAACGCCGCGGTGAATACGTTCCCGGGCCTTGTACACACCGCCCGTCACGTCATGAAAGTCGGCAACACCCGAAACTTGTGGCCTAACCCTTCGGGGAGGGAATGAGTGAAGGTGGGGCTGGCGATTGGGACGAAGTCGTAACAAGGTAGCCGTACCGGAAGGTGCGGCTGGATCACCTCCTTTCTAAGGAGTCTTTGAAGACCAGCTCTTCCTATGGCTGGTCGGACTCGTAAGTGGACCCGGCAGCGCCGGCCGCCCCCTCGGGGGTGAGCCTGCTGATCGGGAGTGGCTGTAAGGGAATCAGGCTTTGCCTCCGGCGACTAGAAGCGTCGGGGGGCGCGCTGTTGGGTGTCTGAGGAAGCAACCTCGACCATCTGGCCCTCCTTGTGGGGGCGGGTGGTCGGTTTGTTTCCCGCGGACCGCCCCGAGGAACTCTTCTTCGTTGCGGGTGGGTGCACGTGAGTGTGCCGGCCGGTGGTGGGGGATGTGGTGCGAGGGTGTGCGGTTGGTGTTTTGACTTGTGAATAGTGTGCGCGAGCATCTTGTTATCTGTAGTGGCCAAGTGATAGTGGCACACGGTGGATGCCTTGGCATCAGGCGCCGATGAAGGACGCGGGAGGCCGCGATAGGCCACGGGGAGCTGTCAACCGAGCTTTGATCCGTGGGTGTCCGAATGGGGAAACCTAGCCCGAGTTGTGTCGGGTTGCCGCTACCTGAATGTATAGGGTAGTTGGTGGTGACGCGGGGAAGTGAAACATCTCAGTACCCGTAGGAAGAGTAAACAACAGTGATTCCCCTAGTAGTGGTGAGCGAACGGGGAAGAGGCTAAACCGTGCGCGTGTGATAGACGGCAGTCGTTGCGTGTGCGGGGTTGTGGGATGCACCTTTCCAGGTCTGCCGACGTGGAGCGCTGAGTGATTCTTTTAGCTGAATCCGTTGGGAAGCGGAACCGTAGTGGGTGAGAGTCCCGTAGGTGAAGGAAGAGTCTAGGCGTTGGTGTTCTCCCGAGTAGCGCGGAGCCCGAGAAATTCCGTGTGAATCTGGCAGGACCACCTGCTAAGCCAAAATACGTCCTGATGACCGATAGTGCACTAGTACCGTGAGGGAAAGGTGAAAAGTGCCCCGGTGAGGGGTCGTGAAATAGTACCTGAAACCGTGTGCTGTCAAGCCGTCAGAGCTGAAGCTTGTCTTTGGTGATGGCGTGCCTTTTGAAGAATGAGCCTGCGAGTCATGGTGTGTGGCGAGGTTAACCCGGGTGGGGTAGCCGTAGGGAAACCGAGTCTGAATAGGGCGTTTGAGTCGCATGCTGTGGACCCGAAGCGGAGTGATCTACCCATGTCCAGGGTGAAGCGGGGGTAAGACCTCGTGGAGGCCCGAACCCACCAGGGTTGAAAACCTGGGGGATGAGGTGTGGGTAGGGGTGAAAGGCCAATCAAACTCCGTGATAGCTGGTTCTCCCCGAAATGCATTTAGGTGCAGCGTCGCGTGTTTCTTGCTGGAGGTAGAGCTACTGTTTGGCTGATGGGCCCTACAAGGTTACTGACGTCAGACAAACTCCGAATGCCGGTTAAGTGAAGCGCGGCAGTGAGACTGCGGGGGATAAGCTTCGTAGTCGAGAGGGAAACAGCCCAGATCATCAGCTAAGGCCCCTAAGCGTGTGCTAAGTGGGAAAGGTTGTGGAGTTGCTGAGACAACCAGGAGGTTGGCTTAGAAGCAGCCATCCTTTAAAGAGTGCGTAATAGCTCACTGGTCAAGTGGTTCTGCGCCGATAATGTAGCGGGGCTTAAGCACACCGCCGAAGCTGTGGATGCCAACCTTGTGTTGGTGTGGTAGGGGAGCGTCGTGCATCCGGTGAAGCTGCCGAGTGATCGTGTGGTGGAGGGTGTGCGAGTGAGAATGCAGGCATGAGTAGCGAAAGCAACGTGAGAAACGTTGCCGCCGATTGACTAAGGGTTCCTGGGGCAGGTTAATCCGCCCAGGGTGAGTCTGGACCTAAGGCGAGGCCGACAGGCGTAGTCGATGGATAACGGGTTGATATTCCCGTACCCGTGCACGAGCGCCCAGTATCGAATCAGGTGATGCTAACCACGCCGGCTCCTTATGGGACCTTCGGGTTCTGTTTGTGGCTGGTCTGGGATCCGAGCTTGTAGTAGGTAAGTGATGGGGTGACGCAGGAGGGTAGCTCTACCCGGCGGTGGTTGTCCGGGGGTAAGCGTGTAGGCTGGGGGGTTGGCAAATCCGCCCCCTGTTGAGGCTGAGACGTGATGCCGAGCCGTTTTCGGTGAAGTGAGTGATCCCATGCTGTCGAGAAAAGCCTCTAGCGAGTTCGTGTGTGGCCAGTACCCTAAACCGACGCAGGTGGTCAGGTAGAGAATACCGAGGCGTTCGGGTGAACCATGGTTAAGGAACTCGGCAAATTGTCCCCGTAACTTCGGGAGAAGGGGAGCCCTGTCTGGTGATGGCCTTTGCGGTCTGAGCTGGGTGGGGTCGCAGATAGCGGGGGGAAGCGACTGTTTATTAAAAACACAGGTCCGTGCGAAGTCGTAAGACGCTGTATACGGACTGACGCCTGCCCGGTGCTGGAACGTTAAGAGGACCGGTTAGTGGGAGTTCGCTCCTGCGAAGCTGGGAATCTAAGCGCCAGTAAACGGCGGTGGTAACTATAACCATCCTAAGGTAGCGAAATTCCTTGTCGGGTAAGTTCCGACCTGCACGAATGGCGTAACGACTTCCCCACTGTCTCAACCATGGGCCCGGTGAAATTGCACTACGAGTAAAGATGCTCGTTTCGCGCAGCAGGACGGAAAGACCCCGGGACCTTCACTATAGCTTGACATTGGTGTTTGGGATGGTTTGTGTAGGATAGGTGGGAGCCGGTGAAGCTGTCACGCTAGTGGCGGTGGAGGCGTTGGTGAAATACCACTCTGACTGTTTCGGGCATCTAACCTTGGACCGTGATCCGGTTCGGGGACAGTGTCTGGTGGGTAGTTTAACTGGGGCGGTTGCCTCCCAAAGAGTAACGGAGGCGCCCAAAGGTTCCCTCAGCCTGGTTGGTAATCAGGTGTTGAGTGTAAGTGCACAAGGGAGCTTGACTGTGAGACGGACGTGTCGAGCAGGAGCGAAAGCTGGGACTAGTGATCCGGCACCGGCGTGTGGAAGCGGTGTCGCTCAACGGCTAAAAGGTACCCCGGGGATAACAGGCTGATCTTCCCCAAGAGTCCATATCGACGGGATGGTTTGGCACCTCGATGTCGGCTCGTCGCATCCTGGGGCTGGAGTTGGTCCCAAGGGTTGGGCTGTTCGCCCATTAAAGCGGCACGCGAGCTGGGTTTAGAACGTCGTGAGACAGTTCGGTCCCTATCCGCTGTGCGCGTTGGAGACTTGAGAAGGGCTGTCCCTAGTACGAGAGGACCGGGACGGACGAACCTCTGGTGTGCCAGTTGTCCTGCCAAGGGCATGGCTGGTTGGCTACGTTCGGGAGGGATAACCGCTGAAAGCATCTAAGCGGGAAGCTTGCTTCGAGATGAGGTCTCCTGCCTCCTTTGAGAGGGTAAGGCTCCCTGTAGACGACGGGGTTGATAGGCCGGGTGTGGAAGCCCTGTGAGGGGTGGAGCTGACCGGTACTAATAGGCCGAGGGCTTGTCCGCTGCAGATAATTGGATGTTCGCGCACACTTTTCACGGAGTTTCGGCTCGCTGTGATCCCCTTGCACTGGGTTGTGGTGTGGGGTGTGGGTCTGGTGGGTTGTTGGTTTCCGTGGTGGTTATTGCTGGAGGGTCACACCCGGTCTCTTTCCGAACCCGGTCGTTAAGTCTCCTTGCGCTGATGGTACTGCCCTGTGGTGGGGTGGGAGAGTAGGTCGCTGCCACGGTTTTTTGTTGGGGAGGGGGTTGCCTTGTGGGCGGCCCCCTCCTTTTTTGCGCGCATGCTTGTGCGTTTGTGAATCGGGTGGTGGGCAGGAGTGGTGGTGGGGGGTGGGGTGGCCCCCCTGTTTCCAGGAAAGCGGAGTGGGGGTGTGCCGCGCCAGGGGAGGATGCCGCCTGTGGACGAGCTGCCGCCTGTGGACAACACGGGGCCCGCAGGCACTCACGGCCTCCAGGAGGCGGGTGAGGGCTTTCCGTGCGCGTCGCCGGGGCCGCACACCCGACGACCCCGCCCGTGCCCGTCGGGGGGACGTGAGCCTTCGGGGGGCAGGACGCGCCACCGGCCCTCTTCCGCGTCCCGCGGGCGGTCCCGGAGCGGTGCCGGGCCGACCTCGGCCGGCGGGGGCGCCGCACGGGGTGACCGTGCCTGCCGTGCTCGGGATCTCGGCACGGGCACCACAGGAAGCGCCTCATCCCCGGACCCGGCCGCGGGCACCGGGAGGAGGCGCCCGTCGCAGCGGGACCGGATGCACCAGGGGGCGGGGTCCCGCACAGACAGCGCCTGGGTGGGGCGCTCGGAAGTGCGCGGGGGAGGCGGCCGGAATTGGGGAGCCGCTTTTTCTCAGTCCTCGTCGGCTTCGGGGGAGTCGATGAGCTGCCGCAGCAGCGCAACGAAGTCTTCTTCGCTCATCGCCGACCAGTCCACGTGCTCGTTCATGCTCTGCGGTTTTCCCAGCCTGCGGACCAATAAGCCTGCGGTGGCCGAATTGCTTTGAGAAGACTGGGTTAACACCGCGTTGGCGCAGGTGGAGGAACCGTGGACAAGCGGGGCTGAGCCCCTCGCGGACCTTTTCCGGGTTCCTCCCCCGCCACGTCTCAGACGCGCTGCTGGAGGGCGCTCCGGCACTCGGGGCAGCGGCACCGCTTGTTGTACCCGGTGACGGTGCCGTGCGGCAGGGAGGGGTCCCGCTGCTCGGTGAGCGTGAAGTCGAGCTGGTCGCCGAAGGCTGTGAGGACCCGCGCGGTCGAGAAGACCTGCTTCGGGGTGATGCCCAGTTCGGTCGCCGCTTCGTCGATGTGCCTCCCCATGCGGAGTTTCGCGATGAGACGGGACCGGGTACTCGGCGGCATCTGGGCCTCCGCGTTCGCGATCAGCTGCTCGGCGTCGTCAATGGGGTAGCTCATGGGTTTCCTCTATGTGTGCGGGTACGCCTGCCGCAGCAGGCACCTCAAGCATCGTACGCGGTTTCTTCCCGCTGGTATCGGGGTGAGACATAGGTGACAGGCGATGCCGAACCCCGTCTCCGCCCGGGTCGCCCTCCAGCGGTCTCCCGTCCCTTCGTGCCGGTGTTCTCCTCGGCTGCCTCCGTCGGTCCGTGTTGTTCGACCCTGAGTGGTCCATGTTGTCACTGTGACTGAGGAGAAGGACAAAACCTGGAGTGTTCGATGATGAACATGCGCCTCCCAGTTCCTCAACCTGGCTACTTAATGTGACAAAAGGCAGGTTTGCCGCCCATGAGGGTGGAAGGAGGGAACCTGTAATGCATCGAATCTGCTGCTCTTTTCTAGAAACGCATTGCTAGATGCTAGGCGCCGTGTTTCGCTGGTGTCCTACCATCTTCGCTCTGCGTCATTGGATGAGCCTCATGACCAGCCCCACGGTTCGTCGTCGGCGACTGTCCGCCGAACTCCGCCGCCGCCGAGTCCAGGCCGGCCTGACCCTCAGCGATGTCGCAGAGGAGCTGGAGTGGTCCCCGGCCAAGCTCGGACACATCGAGACGGGTATCCGCAAGTGGCCCTCCGTCATGGAGATCGCGGCCCTCCTCCGCCTGTACGGGGTGACGGGAGGTCAGCGCGAGGCCATCCTGACCCTGGTCCGGGAGTCCCGGCTCCGACCCTGGTGGACCGAGTACGAGGACGTCCTCTCCTCCGCCTACGTCGGCAACGAGGCCGGGGCCGTGTCCGTCCAGACGTACGCGGGCATCCTCGTCCCCGACCTCCTCCAGGTGCCCGACTACACCGCCTCGGTGGCCCGTGCCCTGGGGCACGGGGACCGGGGGGCCGACCGCATGGTCGCGGCCTACCTCAAGCGCCAGGAGGTCCTCGACCACGGCGGACTCGAGCGCTACCACGCCGTCCTCGAGGAGGACGCCCTCCACAGGATCGGTTCCGACCTGGAGCTGTTGCGGGCGCAGACCTCCCGGATCGTCGAGCTGGCGACCGGGTCCGACCGGGTGACGGTGCAGCTGCTGCCCACCTCGGCCGGGCCCCACCGCGGGGTGGCGGGCCCCTTCTCCGTCCTGGAGTTCGACGAGGACGAGTCGGCGCTCGCCTACGTCGACGCGACCCAGGGAGGGTCGATCGTGGAGTCGGACGAATCCGTCCGCGCCTGCAAACAGGTATGGTCCGAACTCACCGGCACAGCGGCGTCTCCGCAGGCCACCATCGGGATCCTGCGGAGGATGGCGCTGCTGACCTGACCCCGTCGGCGCCCCGGCAGGGGGATCGACGCCAGAAGTTGGTGCGAATCGGTCCACCGTGGCAGGGACCGCCCCCGATGGCTTGCTAGTCTGCTAGGTGACAACCTCATAAAGTTCTCCACGGAGCCCCCGTCCCCTGACGGGAGCCCGTGTGCACGCACCGGATCAACGAAAGGGTCCAGACAGTGAAGAAGATCATCGTTCTGGCGCTGGTGGCCCTCGGGGCTTTCGCCGTCTACCGCAAGATCCAGGCGGACCGCGCCGAGCTCGACCTGTGGACCGAGGCCACGGCGGCCAGCGAGAGCTGACCACCGGGCCGCCCGGCAGCCGCGAGCGGCCGGGTGGGCGCCATCGGGCGAACCGGGGGTGGGCGCGGCGCGCGCCGTCCCGGATCCCGCTCATCAGTGACACGAAGACGTGGGTGGGCCGACAATCCTGTGGCGCGACCCACGGCTTTGTGCTGTCACGGGTCCTCCCCGGCGACCGCATGATCGCAGACGCCTCCGAGGACGGTATGCTCTGCATAGCGGCCCGGGCCTGAAGCCCGGGTTCCGCGGGGCCATAGCTCAGCTGGCAGAGCGCCGGTTTTGCATACCGGAGGTCAGGGGTTCGACTCCCCTTGGCTCCACAGCGAGAACGCGCAGACCAGACGTTGTGACGGGGACTCCCTACCGGGGGTCCCCGTTTCGCGTTTCCGGTCCCTGGACCGGTTGTGGACCGGACGGCGTCGGTCATGCCGCAAGCGCCGTAACAAGCGCTGACGGGAGGGCCCGGGGTAAGAGAGATACCCCGGGTCCGCCCCTCCTCTCAGGATCGCACACACCACCCCCCGAGCAGGAAGGCAGACCATGAGCACGAAGACCGCCGTCCGGATCGCCTACGCGACCCTCACTCTCGCCCTGGTCACCGCCGTCATCGGCACCCTTTCCCAGGGCACCCCCTGGTGGATCTGGGCCGTCCTGGCCCTGGTCGCCGTCGGCGTCGTCACCGTCCACATCCTGGCCCGCCGCGCCGGCCTCATGTAGACGCGAACGCCGGCGTCCCGTCCGGCGCAGGAGCGGACCGTCCGGTCCCGCCTGCCGGGTTGTCCGGGGCTCTTCCGACCGCGTGGGGGTCACGTGCGGTGCCCCTGCGAGGGCGCCTGCACCTCGGACTCACGGAACCGGCGGTGACCGCCCGGGGGCATGAGGCTGCCGATCCGCCCGGCGAGCGCCCACCTGGTGACCGTCTCGGGATCCACCCGGAACAGGCGGGCGACCTCCGCCGGGGTGAGCAGGGGGCCGGGATCGGGCATCTGGTCGGTCGTCACCGGTTCTCCCCCTCTCCGTCCTGCCGGTGCATGTGGTCGCCCTGGTGGTCGACGGCTTCCTCTCCCTGGTCGGTGAGCGGTGCGTCGTCAGGGTCGGGGCTGGTCACGGTGCTCACCTCGTGGTGCGGGAACGGACGGCGCGGTGCGGGCGCGCTTGCGGGGAAGGCGCCCGCCGGACCGGCCGACCAGCCGCCGGTTCCGTCGACCGGTGTTCGCCCTATGAGTGCTATAAGGAGAAAAACCCGAATGGGGACATGTGCCCGTATTCAATGGGACCTGGGGTTCGAAAGTAGGAATTGTGTTCGGTTACCAATGAGTAGCGCAAAGTTCGGCCGTCCGTGATGTGAAAAGGGGGGCCCTGGGGAGGTGGCCCGCGTGCGAACCCGGAGTGCCTATAGTCCGTTCGGGTGAGAAGGATGACGGAGAGTCCACTTCGGCCGTGCGCGTCCGGGTGGGGCCAGTCACTCATGGGATGGCATGAAGTCGCAGGTCATAGGGCTTGTCGGTGAATGGTCTGCCCATGACCTTTCATTCCGGTTACGTGGACCCGCCCGTACCACATGCGGTGACTCTGCGTGTGTGTATGATGACACTCCCTCTCAGTGCAATGGTCCTACTGGGCCATATGAGAAATAGGCCTCTTGGGGTCTGTTGGTGAACTGGGACGATCCGTAGTTTCGACACCAGCGACAACGAGGAAGACACCGCGCCGAAACGATCGACCGCCGAAGACGGCCCGTACGGCCCCCCGTACGTGCTCCGGCCCCGTCATCGGATCGGTCCGCTTCTCCTCACCGCCGACGGTCGCGCCGGTCGGCGGATTTCCGATCACCACACATGCTGATCTTGGGAGTGGGGCAACATGTGGAATGAGAAGATGGCAGCCCGTGCCAAATGCCGGGAGATCGATCCTGACGCCCTGTTCGTGCAGGGTGCGGCGCAGAACCGCGCCAAGCTGATCTGCCGGGGATGCCCGGTGCGTACCCAGTGCCTGGCGGAGGCGCTGGACAGCCGTATCGAGTTCGGTGTCTGGGGAGGCATGACCGAACGCGAGCGCCGTGCCCTCCTGCGTCGCCGCAAGGACGTGGTCAACTGGTACGAGCTGCTGACCAGTGCCGAACGCCGCTACGAGGCGGAGCAGGCCCGGCAGGACGACCTCCGCTCGGGGGCCGTCGCGCCGGTCGGCACCGCCGCGGAGACCCCTGCCGCGGAGGCCGATGCCGCCCCCGTGGCCGTTCCGGTCCACGTGGCGGAGGCGGCCCCGGTCCCGGTCGTGGTGCGGGCCTGATCCGCGGCGCGGGCGGCTGAGCCGGACCGGCCTCCGGGGAAGGGGCGTCCCCGGACCCGGTCGGGCAGACGAAAGTCGTGGTCCGCCTCCACCCCAGGGGGGAGGGCAGGATCAGGGGAGGATCAGGGACGGCCCCGATGGCGGTGGCCGAACCTGTGACGCATGATGGTGGGAGTACGGCTGAACTGGGCCGTGCTCCCGTCGTCGTTGGGAGTGGGAGTGGCTGTGCAGGACCCTCAGTATCCGGCGAGACGCCCCTGGGAACCGCAGGCCCAGCCGCAGATTCGCCTCACCGACGCGCAACGCGACTCCGTCATCCAGGTGTTGCAGGAGGCCTTCAGCCAGGGCCAGCTCGACGAGGAGGAACTCGACGAGCGGACCGGCAAGGCCATGAAGGCCAAGTTCGGCGCCGACCTGGCCCCTCTGACCGAGGACCTCGGAGTGGCGCCTCAGGGCTCCACCGCCGGATCGGGGGCGTCCCCGTTCGGCTCGCCCGGCGGAGGCGGCGGGCAGAGGCCCGGACCCAGGGAGCCCCTGCCCAGTACCCCCGTCGAACGCGTGGTGGCCGCGGTCGGGCACGGCGGCAACTACCTCTTCCCCGTGGTGGCGCCCCTGGTGCTGTTCCTGGCCAGCGACAAGATCTCGCCGTACGTCCGGCGCCAGGCCATGGAGTCCCTCAACTTCCAGCTCTTCTGCCTCGTCGGAGGCATCGCGAGCCTCCTGCTCGCCTGGCTGGTCCTGCCGATCGTCGTGGTCGTTGCCATCGCCCTGGGCTGGGCCGTCCTGCCGGTCATCGCGTCCGTGGCCAGCCTCACGGGGCGGAACTGGCGCTACCCGACGCCCTACCGCTTCCTCAAGGACGACTGAGCCGGCCCACGTCCCCGGTCCCGGCACGACGGGGCCGGGGCGGGAGGACCCGCCCCGGCCGGAAGGGATGAAACCGCCGCGTCGGCGGGGGCCGGTCGCCCTCGCCGCCGGACGCGGTGGTCCGTCTGTCGTCGTGTCGTCGTCCTGCCGGGCACCCGTCGGTCGGCCTCTACCGGCCGGGGCGCCCGTTCTCCTTGGCGCGGTTGTCGCCCGAGGCGGCGCGGACGGTCTCCTTGGCCTTGCCCTTGGCGGCCTTGGCGGTCTCCGTGGCCTTGTCGGCCGCGTCGGAGGCCTTCTCCTCCAGGTTCTCGCGGGTCTCGCGGACCTGGTCGCGGGCCTGGTCCAGGTGCTCCTGCCACTCCGCGTCCTGCGACGCCTGCCGCAGGCGGATCAGCGAGTACACCACCACGCCGCCGACCACGGCGGCGCCGCCGATCAGGAGCCCGCGGGGGATCCGGCGGCCTCCGCGGCTCAGCAGCCGCAGCCCTCTGCGACCCGGGTTCGGGTCGACGCGTTGCGCCGCGGCGCTGAGGAGCCCGGCCACGCGGGGCGCCACGGTGTCCTCCACGCGCAGCGCGGCGGTCTCCAGTCGGGGGGCGGTCCAGCCACGCGCCTGGAGGAGCCTCAGGGAAGCCTGGTCCCGTGCCTGGTCGGCATACGGGCCGAGCCGGTCGGCCTGCTCCTTGGCAAGGTCCTGCAGACGGGCGAGGGTCGCCTCGGCCTCCTTGCGACGCTTGGCAGTGTTAGGCACGTCGTCAGCTCCTTCGATCGTTCACCGGTTCCTACGGTCCCCACCCGGCGTGGCCGACGCGTCGAGCCACGATGGGCGGCTCCTCGTCGTCCTTCCCCGTTATCCGGGTGTTATCTCAACATACGTCCTCTCCGTCGGCGATCGGAGTTTCGACACCAACGGACGGATTCTTCTCCGTCCCCTCCTTCCCACGTATCGCCGTCCCTCACACCACACCGGCATGCTCCGCCCCACACTGCCCGGCTCCGGGACGGTCCGCCGGGTTTCGGACGAGCCCGGGAAGCGGACGGGTAACGTGAGCACGTAAACGAAGTCGACCGAAAGGCACGTAGGTGTCGGACTCCAACGGTCAGCCCACTGCGCGGCTGAACACCTCCAAGGGAACCATCGTCGTCAAGCTGTTCGAGGAGGAGGCTCCGGAGACGGTCGCCAACTTCATCGGCCTGGCTGAGGGCACCAAGCAGTGGATGGACCCCACCACGGGCAAGCCGTCCAACAGCAGCCTGTACAACGGCACGATCTTCCACCGCGTCATCGACGGCTTCATGATCCAGGGCGGGGACCCGCTCGGCACCGGCCGCGGCGGCCCCGGCTACACCTTCAAGGACGAGATCCACCCGAAGCTGCGCTTCGACCGTCCGTTCCTGCTGGCCATGGCCAACGCCGGCCCCGGCACGAACGGCTCGCAGTTCTTCGTCACCGTGGAGAAGCCGTACTGGCTCGACGGCCGCCACACCATCTTCGGTGAGGTCGTCGAGGGGGACGACGTGGTCACCGCGATCTCCAAGGTCGACACCGACTCCCAGGACCGTCCCCGCGAGGACGTGGTGATCAACAGCATCGAGATCACCCGCTAGCCGACCGACGAGCAGGCCAGGACACCGAGGAGTGAGAGACAGACCATGACCGCGCCCCCGCCTCCGTCCGGTGCGGCACCGGAACCGGGGCCGACGGCCCCGCGCACCTGTTACCGGCACCCCGACAGGGAGACCGGGGTCAGCTGCACCAGGTGCGAACGGCCCATCTGCCCGGACTGCATGGTGGAGGCGTCGGTGGGCTTCCAGTGCCCCCGGTGCGTCGCGGAGGGGAACCGGGGCGTGCGCCGGGCCCGGACGCCCTTCGGGGGCCGGACCGTCGCCAAGCCCTACGTGACCTGGACGCTCCTGGGCCTGATGGCGGCCGGGTTCATCGCCCAGCTGGGCACGTCCGACCCCATCGGTCAGGCGGGTTACTCCGGGCTGATCCGGGAGTTCGCCATGCTCGGCTTCGGCCGGTGGGAGGACGGGACGCTCCGCGGTGTGATGACGGGCGAGTGGTACCGGCTGATCACCGCGGCGTTCCTGCACGGCAGCATCTTCCACCTGCTGTTCAACGGGTACGCCCTGTACGTCCTCGGGACGCAGCTGGAACGCTGGCTGGGCCACGGGAGGTTCCTCGCCCTGTGGGTGGTCGGCGCGCTCTCCGGTTCGGTGCTGAGCCTCCTGGCGGCGCCCACGCAGCTTTCCGTCGGCGCCTCCGGCGCGATCTTCGCCCTCTTCGGCGCGGTGCTCGTGATCGGCAAGAGGCTCGGCCTGGACCTGCGGATGGTGCTCGTGCTGATGGGGGTCAACCTCGTGTTGACCTTCGTGGTCCCGAACATCTCCTGGACCGCGCACATCGGAGGGCTGGTGGCCGGGCTCGCCGTCGGCGCCGTGTTCGCCTACCTGCCGGGCAGGCAGGCCAAGGCGTCGTCCCGGACGCTGACGCACGCCCTCCTGGTCGCCGCGCTCGTCGCCCTGCTCGCGGTCCTGGTGGCCGCTGCGCCGGTGATCGTCCTCGGCTGAGGGCCGGTGCCTCGTCGGCCCCGGGGGGTTCTCCTCCGGGGCCGACGTCGTTCCGTGGGTCCACCCCGGTGCGGGCATGGCGAACAGAGCTACCCACAGCCTGTGGATAACCCTGTGGAAAACATGGATATGGGCTGTTCAGGCCCTATAAGGGGCGCGGCTCGCACGACCGTTGACGGCTGCGTTCCGCGCACGTCCGAGACACCGCTCGCCCCGGGGGCGTCGGGTCGGTCGGGCGTTCGCTCGGCGGGGGTCAGTGCCAGCGCGTGGAGAGGACGACGGCCACGATGATCCCGCTGAAGCCGATCAGCAGGTTCCAGTTGTGCCAGTCCTGCATGTACGGGACGTGGTCGCCCGCGATGTAGTAGACCGCGATCCAGAGAATGCCGAGGGCGAAGAAGCCCAGCATCGTCGGCACGAGCCAACGCGGACTGACCTTCGGCTTCTCTTTGGAAGGAGGCGGAGTGTAGACAGCCTTCTTCTTGCGATCGTTGCGGGACTTGGGCACGGTCGCTGCTCCAGTACGGTGGGGCGGTTCGGAACGAGAACACAGTCTACGCCCAGGGGGGAGCCCCCGTCACCGGTGGGACGCCCGGGATCCGGGGCGCGGCCGCCGGCCCCGGAACGCCCCAGGCCACACGGGGCCGGAACGGCGGACGGGCCGCACCCCTCGGGGTGCGGCCCGCCGTCCCGCTCTGCGGAGCTCCTACTGCCAGGCCGGGTGCCACTCCTGCGGACGGAAGTCCTGCGGGCGGAAGACGAAGCCGTCCGGCCCCTCCAGCCCCGGCGGCGTCCCCCCCTGGCCCGGCGGGGTCCCCCCTTCGCCCGGCGGGGGCTCCTCGGATTCCGTCGGCGGCTCCTCCTCCGCCGGGGCCGTCGCGATCGTGACGGTCACCGTGGTGTTCGGCGCGACCATCTGCGCCGCCTCGGGCGACTGCGAGATGACCGTGCCCTCCGGCTCGTCCGCCGTCTCCTGCTCCTGGAAGGAGGCGGTCAGGCCCACCTGGCCCAGGGCGGACTCGGCTCCCCCGCGGGTCATGCCGCGGAGGTCGGGCACCGCCACCTGCTCGGGTCCGGAGGAGATGTACAGCGTGATCGCCGTGTCCGGGGAGGCGTCGTCGCCCGCGGGCGGGTCGGTGCCGATGGCGCTGCCCTCGGCGACTCTGTCGTCCGACCTCTGCTCCGGGGTGACGTTCTCGAAGCCCGCCTCGTTCAGGGTGCTGACGGCGTCGGCCTCGCTCTGGCCCTCCACGGAGGGGATCGCCACGTCGCCAGGCCCGGAGGAGACGAAGAGGACGATCTCCTCCGTCACCGCGGTCTCGCTCTCGGCGGGCGGGTCGGTCTCGATGACCGTGCCCTCCTCGACCTCGTCGTCGGCCCGGGGCTCGGAGGTGACGTCCTCGAAGCCCGCCTCGGTGAGGGCCGCCCGGGCCTCCTCCTCGGTGGATCCGGCGACCGACGGCACCGGCACCGTCTCCGGTTCGGCGGGACCCCGGTTGAACAGGACGAACACCAGGATCAGGGAGGCGATCACGCCGACGGCGAGGAGGACCCAGAGGGCGGCCTTGCCGGCGCCGCCCTTCTTCCGGTCGTCGTCGTACCGATCGTCGTCGTAGCGGTCGTCCTCGTACCGGTCGTCGTAGTCGTCGTACCGGTCGTTCGCGGGGGGGAGCGCCGTCGTCGCCCCGGCGGTGGCCATCGCCATGGTGCCCGCCTGCGTGGGCATCCCCGCCAGGCCGCGCTGGATGTCCGCCCGCATCTCGGCGGCGTTCTGGTAGCGCTCCTCGCGGTCCTTGGTCATGGCCCGGAGGGTGATGTCCTCCAGCCAGTCGGGGATCTGCGGGTCCACCTCGGTCGGCGGCACCGGGTCCTCGCGCACGTGCTGGTAGGCGATCGACACGGGGGAGTCGCCGGTGAACGGCGGCCGGCTCGTGAGGAGCTCGTAGAGCACGCAGCCTGTCGAGTAGATGTCGCTGCGGGGGTCCACCCGCTCACCGCGCGCCTGCTCGGGCGACAGGTACTGGGCGGTGCCGATGACCTGCGAGGCCTGGGTCATGGTCGCCTGGTCGTCGTTCATCGACCGGGCGATGCCGAAGTCCATCACCTTGACCTCGGCGTTGCGGGTCAGCATCACGTTCGCGGGCTTGATGTCGCGGTGGACGATCCCGTTGTCGTGGCTGTACTCCAGCGCCTTGAGGATGCCGTCGACCAGTTCGGCGGAGCGTTCCGGCAGGAGCCTGCGGTCGTCGTCCAGGAGCTCCTTGAGGGTGCGCCCGTCCACGTACTCCATGACGATGTAGGGGATGGACACCCCCTCGACCATGTCCTCGCCGGTGTCGTAGACGGCGATGATGGCCGGGTGGTTCAGCGAGGCGGCCGACTGGGCCTCACGCCGGAACCTCGCCTGGAACACGTGGTCGCGTGCCAGGTCGTGTCGGAGGGTCTTGATGGCGACGAGCCGGTCGAGCCGCAGGTCGCGCGCGCGGTAGACCTCGGCCATGCCACCGCGCCCGACGACGACGTCGAGCTCGTAGCGTCCGCCAAGGAGCCGGGGCTGGGACATGTCGTGCACTGATCCTTGTGTCTTCCGGAAGCCGCCCGTGGGCCGCCGCCTACCCTGAGCGTCTCTCGCTCATTGCCTCGGTATCGAGATGCTGTCGGGGGGAGGTCCTCCGCCGTTGTCCTCGCCACCCGGGTCCGGGGGCGGGGGTTCCTCCTCGCCCGGTGTCTCCTCCTCCGACCCGTCGTCCTCGCCGCCCTCGGGAGGACTGCTCTCCTCTTCGTCCTCCTCCGGGAGGGATGGCTCCGTCGTCGGGGACGACTCCGTCTCCGGCGACCAGTCCGGCTGGTTGTCCGGCACCACGGGGACGTCCACCGGGGCGGACTCCTCCAGTTCCTCCGAAGGTGAGGAGGACGGCGAAGGACTCGTGGCCGGCGGCTCCACCGCGTCACGCATGGGGTCCACCTCGCGGTTGCCCCCGTAGAGGAAGCCGGCCACCACCGCGGCGACGATCAGGACCGTCGCCGCGACCGCGGCGAGCACCACGGAGGCGCTGATCCGGCGTTCGGAGGACCCTGCAAGCCTAGCGGAGTCCTCTTCCCCCACCGGGGTCACAGCCGCCTGACCGGCGGTTCGCCGGGACACCGGCCCCGTCCCGGGGTCGGGGACCGCGCCCACCACCATGGTCTGGGCCATGCCGTTGAACCCCGCGGAGGGGGTCGGTGGCCCGGTGCCCGCGTTGGAGCGGATGACCGCGGCCAGGTGGGCGACCTCGCTCGCCGAGGCCGGTCGCTCCTCGGGCTCCTTGAGGAGCAGGGAGGTCACCAGGTCGTCGATGTCGGCCGGGATGTCGTCGGGGAGTTCCGGCGGTTCGTCGCGGGTGTGGGCGAGCGCCAGCGCGACCGGGCTGTCGCCGGTGAACGGCGGGGTCCCGGCCAGGCACTCGTAGGCCACCACGCCGAGCGCGTACAGGTCCGACGAGGAGGTCGCCGGGCGGCCCGACGCCTGCTCGGGCGAGATGTACTGGGCGGTCCCCATGACCATGCCGGTCTGGGTGAGGGTCACCGACATGTCGCCGCGGGCGATGCCGAAGTCGGTCAGCTTGAGCTGCCCGTCCGGGGTGACCAGCAGGTTGCCCGGCTTGATGTCGCGGTGCACCACACCGCGTGCGTGCGCCGCCGCGAGCGCCTTGGCCGCCTGGCAGACGAAGTCGAGGGTCTGGTCCGGGCTGAGGTGGCCCTGTTCGCGCAGGACCTGGGAGAGGGGGTTGCCGACCACCAGCTCCATGATCAGGAAGGCGCGGCCGTCCTCCTCGCCGTAGTCGAAGACCTGCGCGATCCCGGGGTGCGAGAGGCCGGCGGTGATCCGGCCCTCGGTGCGGAACCGCTCCCGCGCGGTGGGCTCGGCCATCTGCGAGGGGTGGAGGAGCTTCACGGCGACGGGCCGGTTGAGCAGGGTGTCGGTGGCCTTCCAGACCGTACCCATGCCTCCCGAACCCACCTGTTCCTCCAGGCGGTAACGGTCGCTCAGAACGGTCCCGGTGAGATCACCGGGACCGTTCCGGGAAGACGGCTCGTAGGCACTCACTACTGAACCACTGCCTCCATCATCTGACGGGCGATCGGAGCGGCGAGCTCGTTTCCGCTGCCGCCGCCGAACTCGACGACGACCGCGACGGCGACCTGCGGGTCGTCGGCGGGGGCGAAACCGATGAACCAGTTGTGTGTGCTCTCCGTGCCCGTCTCGGCGGTGCCGGTCTTGCCGGCCACCTGGACGTTGGGGATCGCCGCGTTGGTACCCGAACCGCCCTCGCCCGTGACCAGGACCATCATCTCGGTCAGGTCCTGGGCGGTACTGGCGCTGACGGCCTGGGAGTAGCTCTCCGGACTGGTCTGCGTGATCACGGACAGGTCCGAGTCGCGTACCGCGTCCACCACGTAGGGTCGCATGACCTCGCCGCCGTTGGCCACACCCGCGGCCACCATCGCCATCTGGAGCGGGGTCGCCTCGACGTTGGACTGGCCGATGCCGGCGCGGCCGAGGATGTTGCGGTCCTCCTCCGGGGGCGCGAAGCTCGGGGTCACGCCGAGGGGGATCTCGAGCTCCTCCCCCTCCGGCGGGTTGAACCCGAACTTGGTGGCCTGCTCCGAGAGGGCGGTGCCGCCCATCTCGATCGCCCAGTTGGCCATCGAGGTGTTGCAGGAGATCTGGATGGAGTGGGCCAGGGTGTCGGGCTGGCCGCCGTTGCAGGTCCCGCCGGGGGTGGCGTTGGGCAGGTCGTGCCCCAGCGACAGCCGGTCGGGCGCGTCCATGGTGCTGTCCGGGCTCGCGTCGAGGGTCTCGATGGCCGCCGCGGCGGTCACCACCTTGAACGTCGACCCCGGGGGGTAGCGCTCGTTGAGGGCCCGGTTGAGCAGCGGCTTGGCCGGGTCGTTCTCCAGCGCCACGTAGTTGTTGGTGGCGTCCTCGAGGTCGGTGATGCTGACGACCTCGTTGGCGTCGTAGGACGGGTAGGACACCGCGCCCAGGACCGCCCCGGTGCTGGGGTCGATCGCGACGGCCGCGCCGTTCTTGCCGCCCAGGCCCGCGAAGGCCTCGTAGCCGGCCTCCTGCACCTCGGGGTCGAGGGTCAGCTGGACCTGCGCCCCCTCGGGCTCGCGGCCGGTGATGATGTCGCGGAAGTTGCGCACGGCCAGGCGGTCGTCGGACCCGTCGAGCAGGGTGTTCTCGGTGTCCTCGACACCGGAGGCGCCGTACGTGCGGAAGGAGCCGACGATCGGCGTGTACAGGCCGCCGCCGGTGTACTCGCGCTGGTAGCGGGCGGGCTCGCCCTCCGGGGAGACGTTCTCCGAGAAGGCGACGTTCTCCCCCGCGACCTGGATGGGGCCGCGCGGCTCGCTGAGGCGCTCGCTGTACGTGCGCCGGTTGAGCGGGTCGGCGCGGATGGAGTCCGCCTGGAAGCCCTGGATCCAGGTGATGTTGAGCATCAGGATCCCGATGAGGATCAGGGCGAAGACGCTCAGCCTGCGGATGGGTGTGTTCATCGTCGGATCACCTGGGTCGCGCCCTCGTCCTGGATCGACTGCGGTGCCGGGCGGCGCGCGTTGTCACTGATGCGGAGCAGGATGCCCATCATGATCCAGCTCGCCATCAGCGCCGAACCGCCGGCGGCCATGAACGGCGTGGTGGAACCGGTGAGCGGGATGACGCGGGAGATGCCGCCGAGCACGATGAACACCTGGTATGCGAGGACGAACGCGATGCCGCTCGTCAGAAGCTTGTTGAACGGTCCGGTCGCCGCGAGCGCGATGCGCATGCCGCGCTCCACCAGGAGGCCGAGGACCATGAGCACGGCCAGCAGACCGGTCAGACCGAGCTCCTCCCCGATGGACGCGAGGATGAAGTCGCTGTCCGCGGCGAAGGTGTTGTGGGCCTGGCCGCCGCCGATGCCCGTGCCGAAGAGCCCGCCGTAGGCCATCCCGACCAGGCCCTCCACGAGCTGCTGGCTGCCGCCGACCGCCTCGTAGACCTCCTGGTCGAACGTGTTGATCCAGATGTTGACGCGGGCCCGGACGTGCCAGAAGAGGAAGTAGGCGAGCGTCGCGCCGCCGGCGAACATGACCAGGCCGATGGTCACCCACGAGGAGCGCTGAGTGGCCACGTACAGCATCGCCAGGAACGTGCCGAAGAGCAGCAGGGAGGTGCCCAGGTCGCGCAGGACCACCAGCATGCCGATCGCCAGCAGCCAGCCGACCAGGATCGGGGCCAGGTCGCGGGCGCGGGGCAGCTCGATGAGGGTGAAGCGGCCGACCTTGATCGGCTTGCCGACGATCTGCAGCACCTGGCGCTTGCTCATCAGGTAGGACGCCAGGAAGATCACCAGGGCGATCTTGGCGAACTCCGACGGCTGCATGGTGAACGGACCGATCTTGATCCACAGCTGGGCGCCGTAGACGGCGTGGCCCAGGCCCGGGATGATCGGGAGCATCAGCAGCACGATCGCGACCAGGGCGCTGATGTAGGTGTAGCGCTGAAGGATCCGGGGGTCCTTCAGGAAGACGATGATCAGGAAGCAGCAGATCAGGCCGACCGCGGTCCAGACAAGCTGCATGCCGACGCCGGCGCCCTCGATGTTCTCCTCGTGGGAGGCGTTCAGGCGCCAGATCATCGCCACGCCGATCCCGTTCAGGAACAGGGCGCACGGCATGATCAGCGGGTCCGCGTAGGGGGCGAGGAAGCGCATCGCCACGTGGGCGACGGCGGAGAGGGCGCCGAAGGTCAGGCCCACGGTCCACATCGCGGAGGGGACCCTGCCGTTGAGGTTGAGTCCGGCGATCGCGATGCCCGCCATCGTGATGAGGATCGCGATGACGGTGAGGACCAGTTCGGCGTTGCGCCGTTTGACCGGGGGCAGCGCGGTCGGCGCCTCCGGTGCTGACGTGCTGCTCAAGCCGGACTCACCCGGTCCCTTCCTCGGAGCCGGTCCCCCGGTCGCCGCCGGCGGGGCCCGAGCCCTGGTTCAGCCTCTCGACGCTCTCCCGCGCGGCCTCGAGGCTCTCCGCGGGGATCGTGTTCTCCACGGCGTCGCGGTCCGCGTCCGCCAGGGAGTCGAGGGCGATCTCGGTGTCCTCAAGCTCGTCCGACAGGCTGAAGCCGGCGATGTCGGTGTTGATGCCCTGGTAGATCGCGACGTTGCCGCTGGAGGACGGGCCGACGTAGTACTGGCTGTCCACGTACTGGCGGCCGAAGTAGTAGGTGGCCCCGGCGACGACCGCGACCACGACCACGAACACCAGCACCATCGGCCACCAGCGCCTGGTGCGGTACTCGGCGTCGGGCTCGGAGCGGCCCCGCCGGTCGGCCGGCGGCGACTCGTAGCCGTCGTAGCCGCCGTACTGCTCCTGGAAGGCGGGCTCGCCCGGGGCGTCGTCCCGCACGGGGTCCATCTCGGCGGTGTCCCCGCCGGTGCCGCGCAGTTCCTGCGCCCGTCTCGCGGGCGAGTCGTTGCCCTGCTCCGCGGCGTCGGGCTGCTGGTCGGCGGCGCCGACGACCTGGGCGGCGGGCGTGGGGCCCTCGCGGTCGGTGTCGGTCTCGATGACGTCGGCGACGACCACGGTGATGTTGTCCGGGCCGCCCCCGCGGATGGCCAGCTCGATGAGCTTCTTGGACGCCCCGCGCGGGTCGGACTCGGTCGCGAGGGTCTCGTGGATGGTCTTCTTGCTGACCACCCCGGAGAGCCCGTCGGAGCAGAGCATGTAGCGGTCGCCGACCTTGGCGTCGTTGATGGAGATGTCGGGGTCGACCGGGCTCTTGCCGTCCAGGGCGCGCAGGATGAGGGACCGCTGCGGGTGCGTGGCGACCTCCTCCTCGGTGATCTTGCCCTCGTCCACCAGGGTCTGCACCAGGGTGTGGTCGTGGGTGATCTGCTCGAAGCGGGGGCCGCGCAGCAGGTAGGCGCGCGAGTCGCCGATGTGGATGAGCGCGACGCGGGCGCCGGACCACAGCATGGCCGTCAGGGTGGTGCCCATGTTCTCCAGCTGCGGCTCCTCCATGATCCGGCGGGAGAGGGAGGCGTTCGCCTGCTCGACGGCGCGCTGGAGGACCTCGGGCATCTCGTCCGACGTGTGGGTCTCGGAGTCGAGGCGGCGGATCGAGGAGATCGCGATGGAGCTGGCCACCTCACCGCCCGCGTAACCGCCCATGCCGTCGGCCACAGCGAGGAGGTGCTGGCCGGCGTAGCCGGAGTCTTCGTTGCCTTCGCGGAGGCATCCAACATCGGAGTACGCCGCGTATCGGAGAGCGATTGTCATTTGCGCAGTTCCAGGACGGTTTTGCCGATACGGATGGGCTGACCCACCGTGATGGGCTGGGGGCGGTTCAGCTTCTGCTGGCCGAGGTAGGTGCCGTTGGTCGAGTTGAGGTCTTCGACGAACCAGCGGCCGTTCTCGGAGTAGACGCGCGCGTGCCGGCCCGAGGCGTAGTCGTCGGTGATGACGAGCGTCGAGTCGGGGGCGCGTCCGATGGTGATGGGTTGGGACCCCAGGTCGACGGTGGTGCCGGAGAGGGACCCCTGGGTCACGGCCAGCACGGTCGGCTCGTTGCGGCGCTTGCGCTGAGGCCGGGCCTGGGAGTGGGAGGGGGCGGGCGCCTCCCTGCGCTGGGCGGGGCGCGGGCCGGGCCGGGGCTTCTTCCGCGGTTTCTTCTTGGACGGGCCGAAGAGGTCCGTGCGAATGACGCCGACCGCCGTGAGGACGAACAGCCAAAGCACCGCGAGATACGCGATCTTGATCAATATGAGGGTCAAGTTGGACATCGAACTGCTCTTCAGCCCCTGTCGTGCTTCGGCCGGGGTAGCGGTCATCGGCGCCGCCACCGTGTCTTCCCCACCTTCGGGTCGGTGAGTGTCGAGGTCGCTGGTCGCGGCCTGCGGCCGCGGTCCGTGTGCCCGATCGGTCAGGTCTTCGCGGAGACTACCTTCCCGACCGGATATCCGACAGCAGGTCCGTATTCGACCCGCCCCGGGTACGACCTGTCAGACGCCGACGGAACGGTGTTGGTTGCGGTTCGCGCCGGGCCTGATCGGTCGATTGTGGCGGGGTTCTCAGTCGCGTCGGAACGTCATGGTGGTGCGGCCGAGGCTGATCCTGCTGCCGTCCACCAGACGGGCCTGCCTGACCTGCTGGCCGTTGACGAAGGTCCCGTTCGTGGACCCCTTGTCCACGAGGACGGCCTCGTCCCCGTCCAGGCGGATCTCGACGTGGTGACGGGAGACACCGTTGTCGACCAGTCGGAGGTCGCAGTCGGTGCCGCGGCCCAGGAGGGTCACCGGGGTCGTCAGCTCGAAGGACTGCTGCATGCCGTGGCTGGCGATGCTGCCCTCCGCGGTGGCGCCGCCCGGGGAGATCAGCAGGCGCGGACGCCCGCTCTGCTGCTGGCCGGCGGGCTGGCCGGGGTCGCCGACGGGCTGTCGGACCTCTCCCTCCGGACCGACCATGGTGCCGCGCACGACGCCGGAGCGGATGCGGAAGCGGCCGGTCTTGAGGCCCTCGTCGGACCTGAAGTGGACCCGGACCGGACCGACGAAGGAGTAGCCCTGCTCCGTCGCGTAGTCACGGGCGAGCTTGGACAGTTCCTGGCCGAGGCTGTCGGCGTAGACTTCGAGCCGTTCCTTGTCGCTGGCCGCGAGCTCGACGATGAAGTCGTTCGGGACCAGGGTGCGGCCCTGGGCGACGATGGCTGCCCGCTCGTCCATCTCACGCTGGACGGCGCTCGCCACCTCGACCGGCTGGAGCTCGGACTTGAAGGCCATCGCGAAGGTGCCTTCGATCATGCCCTCAAGCCTGCGCTCGAAGCGTTGGAGCACTCCCACGAGGTACCTCCCTTTTGTACTCCACTTCGTATGTGTAGACGATCGTAACCGGGCCCGGGTGTCCCTGGTTTCAGGCGCACCCCCGGGAGGGGGTCCGGGAAGGCCCCGGAGGAGGGGCCGAAATCGGTGTGCGACCCACGTTCAGACCGTGCTAGCCTTATCCATGTCGCCAGGGGAAACGGACGAAAAGCCCGGATCACCTGGCCACACAACTGAATGCGAGTCATCCGGGCGGGTGGCGGAACGGTAGACGCGCACGGTTCAGGTCCGTGTGTCCGAAAGGATGTGAGGGTTCAAATCCCTCCTCGCCCACTTTATCCGAAGCGGCCCTGGCCACCAGTAGACCTGGTGACCAGGGCCGCTTCGCTGTCGGCGGGCCTTCCGGGTCCGGCGCGGCTCCGCCCCGGACGGCGGTCCCGGGCGGGGAGATCGTGAACCGATCGTCACCGGGAGTCCGATCGGACGGTGTGGCGCCGGGGACGGCCGCCGCACGCACGGATACGCCCGGATGGGACACTTCGGGCGTGGGAATCACCGAACGACTTCACGAGATCGGGCGACCGCTGGTCGCCGAGCAGCTGGCGCACCCGACCGTCGCGGGCATCTCCCGGGGAGACCTCGACGACCGCGCCTTCCGCTACTGGCTGGAGCAGGACCACCTCTACCTGCTCGACTACGCGCGCGCCTTCTCCCGCCTGGCCTGGCAGGCGCCCGACGGCCACCTCGCCGACCTGGTCGGCATCGCGCACAGCACCCTCAACGAGGAGCTGGAGCTGCACCGCTCCCTCTCCGGGGAGTTCGGCGCGGACCTGACCGTGAAGGACAAGGGCCCGGCCTGCGCCGCGTACACGTCGTGGCTCCTCGACGCCGCCGCCGACTACCGGGACGGCCTCGCCGCCGTCTACCCCTGCATGTGGGGCTACAACCAGCTGGGGCTGGCGCTCGCCGGGAACCGCCCGGAGGAGCCGCGCTACCGGCGGTGGGTCGACACCTACGCCGATCCCGGCTTCACGCGGCTGACGGAGCGGTACGGGCGCATGCTGGAGGAGGCCCGCCCCGACCCGGAGCGCGCGGAGCGCTTCTTCCTGGAGGGCATGCGCCACGAGGTCGCCTTCTGGGCCACCCCGTGGACACCCTGACGGCGCGCGGGAGCCGGGGCCCCGGGGCCGGGCCCCCGCGCGCCGGCGCCCCGGTCAGGGGTTGAGGACCGTGTCCACGGACTCGAAGCGGTCGACCTCGCAGCCGCCGACCTTGTTGAACTCGGTGTCGACCTCGGTGTCCTCGACGTGCCCGGTGACGCGGACGACCTCGGGGCCGCCCATGATCATCGTGCACATCATGTCGCTGGTGTCGAGGACGAACGGCTCCGCGCCGACCTCGTCGATCCGGGCGCACGCCGCCTCGGGGTCGGGGTGGTCGCCGCCGACCGGCGCACAGGTGAGGGTCCAGGTCCCCTCCTCGTAGCCGGACTCGGGCGACAGCGACTCCTCGTCGTTCAGGGAGCGCTCGATCGTCAGCTCGACCTCGGCGTCGCCGCCGCCGGTCGCGCCGTCGTCTCCCTGTTCCTCCCCGTCGCCGGGGGAGGAGGGTTCGGTGGTCTGGTCGGACTCGGGTGCCGGAGCGTTCACCTCTGCGGGATCGTTGCCGCAGGCCGTGATAAGCAGGCCGAGGGCTGCGAGAGCGGCGAGGCGGGTCGGCAGAGCCGTCGCGAGGGTGTGCAGTGACATACCGCTTCGACGTGGCGCGCCCGTGCCGGGTTCCCCGGTTCCTCACATTTTTCACATCATCACGACACAGGGGGTCACAATGTTCGGGAACGGTGTTCCGGAGACCGGCGCCACCGAGGTGCCCGAGGGCGCCTACCTGCTCGACGTCCGCGAGGACGACGAGTGGAACGCGGGCCGCGCGCCCGGGGCCGTCCACATCCCGCTCGGGGAGCTGGGGCAGCGGGCCTCCGAGGTCCCGCAGGACAGGAGGGTCTACGTGGTCTGCCGTGTCGGCGGCCGCTCCGCCCAGGCCGTCGCGGCGCTGAACCAGGCCGGCTGGGACTCGGTCAACGTGTCCGGCGGGATGCGGGCCTGGGAGCACGCCGGGCGCGCCATGGAGGCGGGCTCCGGCGAGGAGCCGAGGGTCCTGTGAGTCTCCTTCGGGGCGGAATTTGATCGGATTGTGCAAAGCCCTGCCACTCGGCGGCTTTCGGGTGGCACTATGACGTCGTGAGTTCCGAGCGCGCGCCCCTCAGCGCCGAAGCCGTGCTGGCCTCGTCAGCGGACGCGGTGGTCGGTCTCGACAGCGAGCTCCGGGTCACCGTGTGGAATCCGGCCGCCGAGCGCATGTTCGGCTGGAGCGCGGACGAGGTGCTCGGCGGCGAGCTGCCGATCGTCCCCGCCGAGCTGAAGGGCGAGCACGGCGCGGTGCTCGAACAGGTGCGAGCCGGGAACCCGCTGGCGGTGTACACGCGCCGGGTGCGCAGGGACGGCACGGTCCTCGACGTCCGGATCGGCGCCAACCGGGTGGCCGGGGCCGACGGCCGGTTCCTCGGCTGGGTGCTCAACATCCACCCCTCCGACAACGACGTGCAGGCGCAGCGCTCGGCCATGGAGCGGGCCAGGCTGGTGCGCCGGCTCACCGACGTGGTCGTGGACATCAACGCGGACCTCAGCCTCAAGTCGGTGCTCGACCGGATCTCCCGGGGCATCACCGAGCTGACCGGCGCGGACGCGGGAGGGTTCGTCCTCCTCGACGAGGACCGCGTGGAGCTGGTGAGCATCTCGGCCCTGTCCGACGAGCTCCAGGGGTTCACCGCCCCGCTGGAGGACAGCCTGTTCGGGGAGCTGCTGCGCAGCGGCAAGTCCGTCCTGCTGGCCAACGAGGACACCCGCGGCCTCCAGGACCTGGTCTGGGCCGACCTCCCCGGCCTCCACACCATCGCCCTGTGCGTGACCAACGTGCACGGCCGCCCGTACGGCGCCCTCTACGCGCTCTACAGCCAGCGCAAGGTGGGGCACATCGAGCTGGAGCTGCTCGAACTCCTCGCCGCGCACGCCGGGGTGGCGATCGGCAACGCCCTGGCCTACGAGGAGCTCAACCTCCAGCGCGTCCACGAACAGGCCGTGGCCGACTCCAGCGCCGACGGGATCGCCGTGCTGGACTTCGGCGGCCGGGTGCGCAAGTGGAACCGCTCGGCGGTGGAGCTGACCGGCTACCCGTTGGAGGCGGTCGAGGGCCGGCACCCGCCCTTCCCCCTGCCCGCGTGCCACGGCCAGCCCGTCAAGCACAAGCTCAAGGACGGCCGCTGGCTGGAGATCCTCATGGCGAGGATCCCCCGCACCCACGAGTGGGTGGTGGACTTCCGCGACATCACCGCGCAGAAGGCCATGGAGGAGGAGCGCGAGGACTTCCTGGCCACCAGCGGCCACGAGCTGCGGACCCCCATCACGGTGATCCACGGCTACGCGACCACCCTCATGCGCAAGTGGGCGCGGCTCACCCCGGACTCCCAGTACGAGGCGGTCGGCACCATCGCGGACCGGTCCTCGGCACTGGTGACCCTCGTGGACCGGCTCCAGCTGGGATCGGACGTCTCGCGCGGGGAGATCCGGGTCAGCCGGGACAGGTTCGACCTGCTCGACGTGCTGAGGCAGGCGGTCAGCGCGTTCCGGCCGCTCTCGGACCGGCACGAGGTCTCCCTGGACGGGCCCGACGAGCTCCCCGCGACGGCGGGGGACTCCCTGGCCACGGGCATGATCATGGACCAGCTGCTGGACAACGCCCTCAAGTTCTCGCCGGAGGGCGGCCACGTGCACGTGACCGCCCGGGCGGAGGAGGAGGCCGTCGCGGTCACCGTGGACGACGAGGGCGTGGGGCTGCGCCCGGGGGACGAGGAGCGGATCTTCGACCGCTTCGTGCAGGCGGGGGCGCGCGGGGACGGGGAGACCGGTTTCGGCGGGCTGGGGCTGGGTCTGTACATCGTGCGGCAGCTGGCCCGCGACCAGGGCGGGGACGTGACCGCCCAGCGGTTGGAGCGGGGGACCAGGATGCGCTTCACGGTGCCGCTGCACCGTGGCGAGGCGCCGGATCCCGAGGAGGGAGAGGACGCCGGGGCGGAGGAGTCCCCTGTGGCGGCCGCGGTGCGCACGGGCGTCACTGGTGGGGCGCGGGTGACAGACATCTCCCACCAGCCACCTGCGTCCCAAAAAACTACAAAAACCTCTTCAACCCCCGAATCCCTGTCACGACAGCGATCCGTGCGCCGGAGCGCCAGCCCCACCCCGTGATTCATCTCGACGTGGGTTTCCTTCCGAGGTGATCGGGGCATTTCCACCCCTGGTGGAATTCGCTGCCACACTTCGGGCGGGTTCCGGTCCGCCCGAGAGAGCACGAACGCGCAGGGACAGAACGTGTCAGGTGACAGCACCCCAGGTGATTCCGGGGACCGCCCGCAGCAGGTCGAGCGGAGCGTCGTACTCCCCTACGACCCCGCGAGCGTGGCGGGAGCCCGGCAGCGGCTGTGCGGGGACCTGCACGCGATGGAACTCGGTGAGGACCGCGTCGACGACGCCGCCCTCGTTCTGAGCGAACTCGTCAGCAACGCCCTCCGCCACGCCAGCCCCCTGCCCACACCGGGCAACCCCGAGAACTCCGTCGGCGTGTCCTGGAGGGTCGAGGTGGACCGCGGTCCGCGCCCCGGGGGCTGGGTGGAGATCTCGGTGCGCGACGGCGGGTCCAGCACGATGCCCCGGGTGGCGATGCCCTCCGTGTCCGGGCTGGGCGGCCGGGGCCTGGGCATCGTCCAGACCCTGTCGGGCCGCTGGGGCACCGAGATGGACGCGACGACCACCACGGTGTGGGCGGTCCTGGAGCTCTCCGCGGACGACGTCGGCCGCGCGGAGCGGGGGACGGACACGGACCGCGGCTGCGGTGTCGTCGACCAGCTCGTGGACCGGAGGGCCGCCGACGTCGTCGAGCTGCGCCTCCACCTCCGTGACGACCAGCGGGCCCGGAGCGCGCTGCTCTGAGGCGCCCCGCGAGGGGACTCCGGCGTCGGCACCCGGAGGAACGTGACCGATGTAGCGAAACACCGTCAACACACCGTCACCGAAGTGGCCCGGGGGTGGACGGGGCGCTACAGTCACGTCCGTGGAGTTGAAGATATCAAGCCGATCTCAAGAAGACGTCGCGGTGGTAACCGTGGGCGGTGAGATCGACCTGTACACGGCGCCCCAGTTGCGCAGCGAGCTCGTCGGAGCCCTGGAGGACGGGGCGCGGCGGCTGGTCATCGACATGTCGCGGACGGAGTTCTGCGACTCGACGGGCATCAGCGTGCTGCTCTCCGCCATGAAGCGCGCCCGTGACAAGGGCGGTGAACTGGAGCTCGTGGCGCCCAAACCGGCCGTCATGAAGGTCCTGGAGGTCACCGGACTGGTCGAGGTGTTCGTCATCCACGCCGATCTCGACGCGTTGCCGGTGGCCGCGGGGACCGGCAAGGCCCAGTAGACGGGGCGAGGTGCGCGAGGAGGAGGCCGGCGGCCCGGAGGAGACCGGGGTCGCCGTGGTGATCGCCGCCAAGGACGAGGCCGAACGGGTCGGCTGCACCGTGCGCGCCGCCCGCGACCTGCCCGGTGTCGACCTGGTCGTCGTGGTCGACGACGGTTCCGCGGACACGACGGCGGACGTCGCGCTCCGGGCCGGCGCGCGCGTGTTCAGGCACAGCCGCAACCGGGGCAAGGGAGCGGCGATGGAGACGGGCGCCGAGGGCGTCCGGCTCATCGAGGAGCACGAGGCGGAAGCCGGTACGCGCCGCCCGCCCCGGCACCTGCTGTTCCTCGACGCCGACCTGGAGGGCACGGCCTCGGGGGCCGCCCCGCTGATCGAACCGGTCGGCACGGGGAAGGCCGACATGACCATCGCGCTCTTCCCCGCCACCCGCATGCGCCTGGGCGGCCACGGTTTCGTGGTGCGCCTCGCCCGGGGCGGGGTCAGCCGGGCCACGGGCTGGGAGCCCGAGCAGCCGCTCAACGGCCAGCGCTGCCTGACGCGCGCGGCCTTCGAGGCGGCCAGGCCGCTGGCGCCCGGTTTCGGGGTCGAGACCGGCCTCACCATCGACGTGCTCCGGGCGGGGTTTCGCGTGGAGGAGGTGGAGGTGCCGCTGGAGCACCGGGCCACCGGCACCGACCTCAGGGCGCAGATGCACCGCGCGCACCAGTTCACGGACGTGGCGAGGGCCCTGATGGCCAGGGGGTTCCGGCCCGCGGTCCGGCGCGGATGGGACAGGGCCCTGGGGCGCACGACGTTCACGCGACGGCAAATGTCGCGAAAATTCGGGCACAGGGATCGGGGAAATAGCCAGGAGTGACACCATAGGTGCGTTGCGTAGCGATACGCTCGCGCTGTGTTCACTACGCTCATTGCCTCGCTGGGTCTGATCGCCGGCCTGGGCGGACTCGCCCTCGGCGGATACGCCCTGAACAGGGCCCGCGCGCTCGGCGAAGAATCCCAGGTCCTGGCCACCCGCACGGCCGCGGTGGGCGCCTCGGGCGTCGACCCGTTCGCCGTCCGTGACGTGGCCGTACTGCACTACGACGCCCTGGAGGAGATGTCGGGCACCCGCTCCTTCTCCCTCGCACTGCTCAACGGCCAGGGCGACGGGGTCGTCCTCACCTCCATCAACGGCCGCACCGAGTCGCGCACCTACGCCAAGGCCGTCGTGCGCGGCGAGGGCCGCGTCCTGCTCAGCCCGGAGGAGGACCGCGTGGTCCGGTCGGCCCGGCTGGGCAACGGCGTCGGCGCCCTCGTGCCCGCGCCCTCGGCCCCGGTCGGGACCGCGGCTGCCGGGGCCGCGGTGGCCGGCTCCGACGGCAGCGGCGCGGAGCCCGCGGCGGACTCCCTGGTCACGGTGCTGTCAGCCGTGGAGGACATGGACGACACGGACCACATGGACGACGCGGAGGGCTGCGACGCGGACGACCGCTCCGGGGACGGGGAGGGCTCCGGGCAGGAGGACGGAGCCGGGATCCGCGCCTCGGTCGGGGACGCGGGGGACGGCGTCCCGGAGGCCGCGGCGCGCGCCGGCCGCACGTCCGGGGGCGCGGGCTCCCTGAAGGAGAAGGTGGACGGGAGCACCTCCGCCCGCGGGTGACCCGCCGCCCGGCCGACGTGCGTGTCCCCAGGGGCCACGCGCCGCCCACCGGTCCGTATAGCCTGGCACCATGCCCAACCGCTACGCCTACCTCGGCCCCGAGGGCACCTTCACCGAGGCCGCGCTGCGCGCGCTGCGCCCCGAGGCGCCCGACGGGGCGCGCGTCCCGTGCGACGGCGTCGCCGCGGTCTTCGACGCCGTCCGGACCGGCACGGTGGACGGCGGCGTCGTCCCGCTGGAGAACTCGGTGGAGGGCGGCGTCACCGCCACCATCGCCGAGCTCGTCAACGGGGAGCCGCTCCTCATCACCGGTGAGACGGCGATCCCGGTCGAGTTCGCGCTGTTCGCCCGGCCCGGCACCGTCCTGGAGGACGTCAAGCGGGTGGCCACCCACCCCCACGCCCTCGCCCAGTGCCGAGGCTGGCTCGCCCGACGGCTGCCCGACGCGGAAACGCACACGGTCTCCTCCACCGCCGCCGCCGCCCGCACGGTCTCCGAACCCGGCGCGCCCTACGACGCGGCGATCTGCGCGGTGATCGCGGGCGAGCGGTACGGGCTGCACGCGCTCGCCGTCGGGATCGGCGACCGCGGCGGGGCCGCCACCCGGTTCATCTACCTGTCCAGGCCCGGCGCGGTCTCCGCGCCCACCGGGGCCGACCGGACCTCGCTGGTCGCCTTCATCTCCGACGACCACCCCGGCGCCCTGATCGAGGTGCTCAGCCAGTTCTCCGTCCGCGGGGTCAACCTCACCCGGCTGGAGTCGCGCCCCACCGGGGACAAGCTCGGCAGCTACTGCTTCTGCATCGACGCGGAGGGCCACGTGGCCGAGGCCCGCGTCGGCGAGGCCCTCATGGGCATCCGGAGGGTCTGCCGGGACGTGCGCTTCCTCGGCAGCTACCCGCGGGGCGGCGAGGCCGTCGAGACCGACCCCCCGCTCCGGCCCCGTCCGGCCACCGACGCGGAGTTCGCGGAGGCGGAGCAGTGGCTGGCGCGCATCCGTGCCGGACACGTCGACTGACGACCGCGCCGGCCGTCCCGGCCGGCGGCCCCGCGGCGGCCTCCTCCACAGCGGTCCCCCCGCACGAGGGCGGGGAGGCCGGGCGATGTTCCCCACCAGGATGCCGAAGAACGAGGTCCCCCCGCACGAGGGCGGGGAGGCCGGGCGATGTTCCCCACCAGGATGCCGAAGAACGAGGTCCCCCCGCACGCGGGCGGGGAAGCCGCCGCCGTGCGTCGGCGGCGCGGTCCGGGGAAACGATGTGACCGCCGCCGAGCCCGGGCGGTAACCTGCAAGACGTGATCGACCTTCGCGCTCTTCGAGAAGACCCCGAACGACTCCGCGCCTCGCAGCGCGCCCGCGGGGAGGACCCCTCCGTCGCGGACCGGCTGCTCGAACTCGACTCCGGCCGCCGCGCCGCGCTGACCCGGTTCGAGACGCTGCGCGCCGAGCAGAAGAGTGTGGGCAAGTCCGTCTCCAAGGCCTCCGCGGAGGACCGCGAGGAGCTCCTGACCAAGGCCAAGTCGCTCGCGGCCGAGGTCAAGGAGGCCGAGGCCGAGGCCGGCCGCCTCGCCGAGGAGCTGGCCGCCGTCCTGGCCCGCGTCCCCAACATCGTGGAGGCGGACGCGCCCGAGGGCGGCGTGGACGACTTCCGGGTCCTGGAGACCGTCGGGACGCCGCGCGAGTTCGACTTCACCCCGCGCGACCACCTGGAGCTGGGCGAGATGCTCGGCGCCATCGACATGGAGCGCGGCGCCAAGGTCTCGGGATCCCGCTTCTACTTCCTCACCGGCGTGGGCGCCCAGCTGGAGCTGGCACTGCTCAATATGGCGATGAACCAGGCCGTGGCCGCGGGCTTCACCGCGATGATTCCGCCGGTCCTGGTCAAGCCCGAGACCATGGAGGGCACCGGCTTCCTCGGCGAGCACGCCGACGAGGTGTACCGGCTGGCCGCGGACGACCTGTACCTCGTGGGCACCTCCGAGGTGCCGCTGGCCGGGTACCACGCCGGGGAGATCCTGGCCGCCGACGACCTGCCCAACCGGTACGTGGGCTGGTCGACGTGCTTCCGCCGCGAGGCCGGCTCCTACGGCAAGGACACCAGGGGCATCATCCGGGTCCACCAGTTCAACAAGGTGGAGATGTTCGTGTACGCCCACCCGGACCGGGCGCACGAGGAGCACGAGCGGCTCCTCGCCTGGGAGCGGGAGATGCTCGACAAGCTGGAGCTGCCCTACCGCGTGGTGGACATCGCCGGGGGCGACCTGGGCACCAGCGCCGCCCGCAAGTTCGACTGCGAGGCGTGGGTCCCCACCCAGGAGACCTACCGCGAGCTGACCTCCACCTCGAACTGCACCGACTTCCAGACCCGGCGCCTCAACGTGCGGTTCCGGGGGGAGGACGGCAAGCCCCGCTTCGCCGCCACCCTGAACGGGACGCTGGCCACCACACGGTGGATCGTCGCCATCCTGGAGAACCACCAGCGCGCGGACGGCTCCGTGGTCGTCCCCGAGGCGCTGCGCCCCTTCCTGGGCCTCGACGTCCTGGAGCCGGTGAACGCCAAGTAGCACCCGTGTACGCGAGGAGCCCCCGCCCACAAAGGGCGGGGGCTCCTCGCGTTCGGGGCCCTGGCTACAGGTAGGGGCCGGATCCGTGCGGCTCGTCGCCGGCCACGGACGGGCCGTCCTGGGCCTGGAGGCCGGAGAGGCCGGGCGGCAGCGCCTTGCGCATGTTCTCCAGCTGGGCCCTGGCCGCCATCTGCTGGGCGAACAGGGTCGTCTGGATGCCGTGGAACAGGCCCTCGAGCCAGCCCACCAGCTGCGCCTGGGCGATGCGCAGCTCCGCGTCGCTGGGCGCCGACCCGTCCGCGAACGGCAGGGTCAGCCGGTCCAGCTCCTCGATGAGCTCGGGGGCGAGGCCGTCCTCGAGCTCCTTGATCGAGGAGGTGTGGATCTCCTTGAGGCGGGTGCGGCTGGCCTCGTCCAGCGGAGCGGCCTTCACCTCGTCCAGGAGCTGGCGGATCATGCTGCCGATCCGCATCACCTTGGCGGGCTGCTCCACCATGTCGGCGAGGGAGCGGGGCTCCTCCGCGCCGTCGTCGTCGGCCCCGTCGTGCTGGTCGACCCCCATGACCAGTACCTGGGGCTCGTCCTTCTGGTCGTCTGCGCTGCTCATCAGTTCCCTTACGTGGATGTACCGGCACGCCGTCAGAGGGTGAGGAGAATCTTTCCGGTGTGCGCGCTCGATTCCATGACGCGATGCGCCTCCGCCGCGTTCCGCATCGGTACAGAACGGTCCACGACGGGGCGGATGGCTCCTTGTTCTACCAACGGCCACACCTGCTCCAGTACTCCCGCGACGATGGCCGCCTTCTCGTCCAGGGGACGGGAGCGGAGCGTCGTCGCGTGTACGGAGAGCCTTTTCGCGAGCATACGCCCCAGATCGGCCTCGGCGCGGCGGCCTCCCATCAGGGCGATCATCGTGATGCGGCCGTTCGTCGCCAGCGAACGCAGGTTCGCGTCGAGGTAGGAGCCGCCCATGATGTCGAGGATGAGGTCGGCGCCGCCCTCCTCGCGCATGCGCTCGGCGAAGTCCTCGGTCCGGTAGTTGACGGTGATCTCGGCGCCCAGCTCGCGGCAGCGGGCCAGCTTCTCCTCGCTGCCCGCGGTGACCGCCACGCGGGCGCCCAGGGCCCGGGCGAACTGGATGGCGAAGGTGCCGATGCCGCTGCCCCCGCCGTGCACGAGGACGGTCTCCCCCTCGCGCAGCCCGCCGACCATCACGAGGTTGGACCACACCGTGGCGGCCACCTCGGGCAGGGCGGCGGCCTCGGCCAGGCCGACGCCCTCGGGCACGGGGAGCAGCTGCCCCACGGGGACGGCCACCTTCTCCGCGTAGCCGCCCCCGGACAGGAGGGCGCACACGGGGTCGCCCACGGACCATCCGGAGTCCTCGGTGCCGGGGCCGAGCGCGGCCACGGTGCCCGAGCACTCCAGGCCCGGGTACTCGGAGGCGCCGGGTGGGGGCGGGTAGGTGCCCTGCCGTTGCGCGACGTCGGCGCGGTTGACCGCGCCGGCGGCCACGTCCACCAGGACCTCCCCCTCTCCTGCGACGGGGTCGGGAACCTCTGACCAGGCGAGGACCTCGGGTCCTCCCGGTGCGGTGATACGGATCGCGTGCATGAGCCAGACAGTACCCGGGGAGGTTCAGGGACGGTGCTACGGATTGCCCTGTCCACCGACCCCCGGGGGATGCTTCCCTGGGGTGGGGCGGGTATGAGTGACACCAGGAAGCGGATCCCGCCTCTCCCTTGTGGAGTGTCCCTTCCTCCACAGCACACCCCCTTCACGCAGGAGAACTCCGGTGGCACACCAGGAACAGCATGGGACGGGTCGCAGCTCCGAGGCGGGCACGGGTTCGGAGGCCGAGGAGAGGCCCGAGTCCCTCTGGGAGGGTACGGACGGGGGCGCCGAGGGGACCGGCGAACCGTCCGCCGAAGCCGCTCCGGAGCCGCCCGCGCCCACGCCGAGGGAGCAGTGGTTCGGCGGGTTCGAGGGGGCGGCCCCGCCCCCGCCCCCCTACGCCCGGCTGCCCGAGGACGCGCCTCCCCCGCTGCCGGGGACCGGCTACCAGGCGCCGCCGCCGGACGAGGACGACGGTCCGGGCGGGCCCGGGGCCCCGGAACGCCCCGAGGCCCCGGAGGATACCGCGGACTCCGACGACGAGACGCGGAGCTCCACGG
Source organism: Streptomonospora nanhaiensis (assembly GCF_026642255.1). Lineage (GTDB taxonomy): Bacteria > Actinomycetota > Actinomycetes > Streptosporangiales > Streptosporangiaceae > Nocardiopsis > Nocardiopsis tropica. The sequence continues at coordinate 101,707 of NZ_CP113264.1, forward strand.
TCCGGCTCCTGCCGGGCGCGGTCCGGCGGACGCAGCGCCCCCAACGGCCCCAGCGACCCCAGAGGCCCGCCCGACCGGGCGGAGGGGGGCCGGACCCCCTCGCACCGCGCAGGCTCCGGGGCGACTCCGACGTCCCCGAGCCCGAGCAGCTACCGCCGCTCGACACCGAACGCCAGGACCCCTCCGGGGCGGACGGCACGGAAACCGGTGCGGGCCCGGTCCCGGGGGCGGACGGGACCCCGGGACCGGACTCCGCACCGGACGCGCGACCGGCGCCGGGCCACGGGGCCGACGGATTCGGAGCCGGGTCGGGGCCGACGCGGACCCCGGAGCCGGCCCCCGAACCCGGGCCGGTGGCGGGCCCGTGGGCGGACGACGAGCGCACCGACCCCCTCCGTCCCGCGGGGGCGGGGTCCTCCGACCCCGGCCCGGTGCGGTCCGAGCCGCTGCCGCGCCGCGGCCCCGAACCCCCGCCCACCCTCACCGGCCCGCGGGCCGGACTCGCGCCCGCGCCCGCGCGCCCCTCCGGGCAGCAGGCCCAGAGGCGCCCCGACCAGGAGGGGGAGACCGCCGACGCCCTCAACGCGGCCACGCTGGTGCGCAACCGGCGCCAGGGGCCGAGCGGTGGCTGGCGCCGTGCCGTGCACTCCGCCACCCTCGGCCTCGTCAACCCGGGGGAGTCCGCCAAGGTCCTGCGCCGGCGCGAACTGGTGGCCCGCGCCTGCACCCCCGTCGCGACCGGGCACCACCGGGTGGCGGTGCTCAGCCTCAAGGGAGGGGTGGGCAAGACCACCACCACGGTCGCGCTGGGCGCGACCCTGGCCTCGCTGCGCGGCGACCGGGTCCTCGCCGTGGACGCCAACCCCGACCGCGGCACGCTGTCGGACAAGGTGCGGCTGGAGACCGCCGCGACCATCCGCGACCTGCTCAACGAGCGCCACCTCGTGTCGCGCTACGCCGACATCCGGGGGTTCACGTCCCAGTCGCCCAGCCGCTTGGAGATCCTCGCCTCCGACCGCGACCCCGCCGTCTCCGAGGCGTTCAGCGACGGCGACTACCGCGAGGTGGCCCGGATAGTCGAGCACTTCTACTCCATCTGCATCACCGACTGCGGCACCGGCCTCCTGCACTCGGCGATGCGCGGGGTACTCGGGCTCGCCGACCAGGTGGTCCTGGTCAGCTCCGCCTCCGTGGACGGGGCCCGCAGCGCCAGCGCCACCCTGGACTGGCTGGAGGCGCACGGCCACGGGCCGCTCGTGCGCGGCGCCGTCGTGGTGCTGTCGATGGTGCGGTCCAACAGCAAGAGCAGCGTCGACCTCAACCGGCTGGAGGGCCATTTCGCGAGCAGGTGCCGCGACGTGGTCCGGGTGCCCTGGGACGGCCACCTCGAGGAGGGCGCCGAGGTCGACCTCGACCAGCTCGCCCCGGCGACGCGGGACGCCTACCTCCAGTTGGCGGCGTCGGTCGGGGAGGCGTTCGCCTGGCGCGGGTGAGGACGGTCGGGACGGGACACAACGCGCGGAGGGCGCCTCTCCGGTTTACGGGACCCGCTTCCGGACAATGGTGGGGAGGGAATCCGGGCACCAGGTGCTCCGCGGTGCCGCGCCGGGCCGTCGGCCGCCGTTCCGGGCCGGTCCCGGGCATGCGCGCCGGGGCCGTAGGTCGGACGGAACGGCGACCTTCGGCCTGCGCCGTTCCGGCGGGGCGCTGGTCTACTCGACGAAGATGGTCCGCAGTGCTGTCGCAGTGCTAAGGGGGAACTATGGCAGGCAAAGAGGTGCGCCCGGCCCGGGTCGTCGTGGGGATCGACGGATCGGACGGCTCACGGGCGGCGTTGGAGTGGGCGGCGGCGGAGGCCGCCCGGCGGGACGCCCCGCTCCGCATCGTGCACGCCCTGGGGATGCCGCTGATCGTGTCGGCCCACGGGGGCGCCGCGCGGTTCGAGCCCACGCCGGAGATCCACGGCCAGGCCACCGGTGTGCTGGGCGAGGCGGAGGCACACGTCCGCGAGCTCCGGCCGACCGTGGTCACGGAGGCCGTGACCGCGATGGAGGAGGCGCCGCTGGCCGTCATCCGGCAGAGCCACCCCCACGACCTGATCGTGGTCGGCACCCGGGGGATGGGCACGTTCAAGTCGGTGTTCGTGGGCTCGGTCAGCGTCCGGGTGGCCGCCCACGCGCCGTGCCCGGTCGTGGTCGTCCCCTCGCGCAAGGGCAAGCCCGCGACCACGTCGATGGACCGGATCGTGGTCGGTGTCGACGGCTCCGAGACCGCGCGCCGCGCCCTCGGCCTCGCCTACGACCTGGCGGCCGAGAGCGGTGCCGAACTGGTCGTGGTCCACAGCTGGGAGGTTCCCTACCCCTACGACCCGGTCGCGATGACCGCCGCCGGGTACCAGCCGCAGGAGGAGCTGTTCGAGAGGCAGTCCGAGGAACTGGTGGCCGGCCTGCTCGCCGAGGTCGTCGACGAGAGGCGCGAGGACCTCGACGTCGAGGTCAGCGTGGTGCGGACCCAGAACAGCCCGGTGAGCGCGATCCTGGAGGCCGCCGAGGGCGCGGACGCCGTCGTGGTGGGCTCGCGGGGCCGGGGCACCGTGCGCGGCCTGCTCCTGGGCTCGGTCAGCCAGGGCGTGCTGCACCGTTCCAGGATCCCCGTGGTCGTCCTCCCCAGGCACGCCGACGAGGACGAGTAGGGCGGCGGGCCCCGGCCCCGGCCCCCGAGGACCGGCCCGGGGCCCGTGACGCCGCCGCCCCCGGTTCGGGTGCTCCGACGGGGTCGGCCTCAGAGGGTCAGGTGGTGGGGAGAGCCGGGTGAGGAAGGGCTCCACCCCTCGTCCCGGGCCCGGCGGATGGCGGTCGCGACCACGGCCGGGGTGAGGGGGACGGCCGCGCCGGGTCCCACCCGGTAGTGGCCCGGGTGCGGGTGCGGCGTCGCGACGACGAGCACCCGTCCGGGGGAGTCCGCGAGCTCCGCCGCGAAGGTCATGGGGCTCTCACCCACCCCCTGCGCGTAGGTCGGCCTGCGGCGTACGCGCCAGCGGTAGTCCGTGCCGTCCACGCTGATACGGCGTGAGCCCTTGCGTACCAATGCCATGAGTCCTCCGTGGGTCGGGGGCGGTCGGCCGGGTGCGCCGTCCGTGAGGCAGCATGCTCGACCGCCCCGCTGACTGTCCACGGATTTGTCCGGCTGCGGCGTTGCCTGCGCGGAGGGAGGGCCTCCCCCTCCGGAGGTCGGGCCCCGTCGACCTGTCGACACGTCGACGGGGACCTTGCGGGCCCGTTCCGCACTGCGCCGGCCGCGGTGACCGGACCCGGACCCGGACACGCGGAAGGCCGGTGGCCCCGGGGGCGTGTGCGCCGTGTGCGCACCGGCCCGGAACCACCGGCCTTCTCTGTCTCTCCCGCAAGCTGCTGACCTGCGGGTTCTGCGGAGGGTATGGGATTTGAACCCATGAAGCCCCGTTGTGCCGAGGGGCCTTGACGACCTGTCGACAAAGCGGCGAAGTGCCCTTTGACCTGCGCTGATGTTCCGGTGCCTTCCCGGCACTTCCGGCCCCTTCCCGGAGCCATGTGCGATGAATGTGCGATGGAGCCGGGGCCCGGGGTCTGGGTCAGTCTTCCTTGGGGCGCTGCTTCGCCACGAGGGTGCTCAGCTGGTCGACGCTCAGCCAGGGCTTGGAGACATGGATCATGCGGTGGCAGTTGGCGCACAGCAGGGCCAGATCCTCAAGGCGTGTCGTGCTCTCTCCTGCGTGGTGGAGAGGGACGATGTGGTGCACCTCGATGTAGCCGTCTCCGCGGGCGCCGTAGATCTCGGCGAAGTCGAAGCTGCACGCCTCGCAGGCGATGGGTCTGCCCTGAGCACGGGTCTGCTTGATCTTCTGTGTCCGAAGCGTGCGGCTGCGTTCGCGGGCGTAGTGCTTGCGGACGAGAAGACGGCCCTCGGTGGCACTGATCTCCTCCTCCGTTTCCTCCTCGAAGGGGGGAAGCTCGGCAAGCTCCCCGGAGAGGATGCCTTCGCGGATCCTCCTGGCCGCGGCGTGCATCCGCTCGGGGTCTTCCACGAAAGCCTGGTAGATCCTGCGGTCCAGGGTGCTTCCGTTGGTCTTCTTGTTCGTGTTGGCCTTGTGCCAGTTGCGGATGTTGGCCATCTTCAGACGGACACTAGAGGGGCTGCGGAAGTTGGCGGGGCGCTTCTCCTGCGGATGCAGGGGGAGAAGCTGCAGGAGCCTGGACAGGTCGACCACTTCGGGCCTGGAGGTGTCCAGCGGCGTCCAGTCGTGTCGGGCCAACAGGTCGCAGGCCAGGATCAGTTCGTCCCAGGTCCAGGGGAGGCTGGGGTTGGAGCGGACCTCGAAGCCGAGTGCGTTGAGCTTCCTGCCCACGGTGGCCGCTCCGCCGGAGAATTCCGAGGCGGGGAGAGCCTGTCCGGAGACGTATTTGTGGGCGACGCCGCAGATGGCTTTGGAGTCGTACGTTCTGCCGTTGTGGACGAGGTCGTAGGAGATCGCACGCTTGAAGCCGTAGCTGGTGAGGAAGTCGTCCTGGCCGCGGTCGTCGTACTCCGCGATCGCCTGGAGGACTGCGTCCCGGGTGATGTCCGTCAGGGGCATGACGTCAGCGTAGATGCGGTAGGCGACACCTGAGATGGAACTGGGGGTGGATCTGCTGCCGAGGCCCGTGGTCTCCCGAACGTTTCTACGTGGGCCGCCTTGGGATCTGAGCACGTCCTCAGCTTGGGAAGCCGAGAACGCTTCTGATGGCTGAGCTGATGCTTTGTCTACCTGCGCGGATGCGTCCCGTCTCCCCGTGATTCCCTGTGGTACCCCGGTGTTGCCCGCCCCGTGTGGCACGTGTGTGGCACGGCAACGACTACGAGTAGAAGCCGTCCCAGTAGTCACCGAGGCTCACAGTGAAGTCCTCGGGGCGAGTGGCACGCAGGTGCTCGAAGCGCTCGCTCACAGCCTCGATGGTGGCTCGTAGGGGCATGGGGCCGAACTGCTCCCTGATCGCGTACGCCGCCTGGATCCTGTGTCCGTGGAAGAGAAGCTCGTCGATATGGTCCCACCTCTCGGGCACGGTCACTCCCTGGTGTTCGGGCTGCACGGAGTATCTCCTCGGGCGGGTGTCCGGTGCGCTCACCCTGGACACCACCACAGCACCATCCGGGGTGGGTCACCACGGTTATGGTCCCGCACGGGTTCTGGCGCGATCGGCCGGCACTCCTGCACGTCCTGTGTCGCGCCAGGTTCCGTGTGGGTTCGGGGGGTCCAGGGGGCGCGAGCCCCTTGGTACCACCAGTCCCTGAGCAGCACTGATACAACGCGGTCAATGGTGCTGTCGATTGTTTTCGGGGAAATCGCAACCGTTCGTCGTGGGAGCACGTCAAGCTCGCAACAGAACGACCGGTGGTCGCGCTCGGGACCGGGCGTCAGCCCGCAGCCCGAGCGCGACCACCGGTCGCAGCGACGGCGCTCGCGCCGTCGCCTTGATCCCATACAGCCAAACTCGGCAGTGCATAGTTTGGTCAAGTGACCAGGTTTACCATAACCCCGATTGGTATCGAGGAGAGGGTTATTAAAAGCACTGATATTCTCCTGGCTCCAGTTGATTGAGAGCCTTCTCCGGTTATTTCTATCAATGGAAAGAAGAAGTTGGTAAGTTTTTCTGAAAAAATAAAGTAAATTGTTAAAATGAGCCCAATAAATGCAGTTGGAAAGAAGGCATCGGAAATAATATTTGATGGAAGTGCGAGTAGCGTACCGATTGTTGGCAAGATTCCAAAGAAAGATTTTATCAATAGGGGGAGGGGGGTTGTGTTCCTCATGAAGCCCCACCGTGGTACCCCCTTATAAATTTCGTCTGATATGCGCACAAAAGTTTGCCTTGCCCAACTTGTGTCGTGAGAATCGACCGTTAGTCGGACGGCAGGATCCATCTTCCTATTGAAGGAAATGGAGACGTAGTTATTTGGCGATTGCGCGCCTATTATTTCTATCTTTTCGAAGCTTCTGCGGTCAATCTCTGGAAATACATCATCGATACTTCCGGTTACTATTTCGTCGTCGGTGAGCACTATTCCTAAAAAAGGATATGAGGGGGCTATGCCTCCAGAGCCTTCGTGGCTGTAGAAGTGTAGAGTGCTGGAGTGGATGTTCCCAATTATTATCCCTGAGTCTTCTCTTGCTTTCTGTGCTTCCTCTTGGCGTCTCCTGATCTCGCTGTCTTGCTCCTTGTACGCTCCTGAAACAAGAGCGGTAAGTTTTTTCATGTCCCCCATTTCACCATTCCATGAAGGCCATGTTTCAACTTTTTTTGTTCTTCTCTCAATCTCCATTAAGTCTCCCTTTAGGGGTCTAGAAAGTTGTGGCTGTCGACTGAGGAGAGCGCGCGCCTAGTCTTTGGGGAGGAGAAGCACTCTTTGCTAGTCTAGATATCACAAATTCGTAGAACTTGCCATGTGGTGTCCTGGGTCAAAGGGAGAGCAATTCGGAGCGTGCTCAGTGCATCACCTTGAGTGGAGAAAAATGTGAGCCTTGTCCTTGTTTGAGTATTTTATGGTGAAAATTGACTTGGCTATTTCTGTTTTTAAGTTGCATGATCCTTGTGATTCGATTTGTGGGATGGCGGCTGGTTTTAATTTAGATCTACATATCAATGCTTCTAGAATTTTGCCAGACCAGGTGGAAGCTTCGTGCGTAGGTCTCGGCCATGTTCGGGGACAGCTCGCGGTTGACCTCGACCACGGGGGACTTCGCGGCCGAAAGACCGTAGATGTGTTGGTTGATGAGGAGTTTCTTCTCCGTCAGGTAGACGGATTTGTACAGGACGGTGGAGTGCGTTCGGATCTCGATACCGTCGATGTCCAGGAGCGTTCGGAACAGCAGTAGTGCGTTGCTCACCCTGGCGGACAGTGTGCCGCCTATCTGCTCGTCGTGTCCGCGTTGCTGTACTGGCTGGGACTTTGGGTTGCCGAGGAGGATCCGGACGTTCACCCCGTCTCGGGCTCGCGCTCCCAGGAGTTCCAGGATGCTCGGGTCATCGGCTATGAATAGCCCGCTGTAGACCAGGATGCCGATTTCCTGTTCTGCTGAACTGAACAGGTCCCACCACACTTCACGTGGGACCTGCCAGCGGTGTGCGTATACGCGCTGCACGTGCTCGGATGTGGGGACCTGCGCCTCGGCGGCCTGGCTGTCCTGCGGCCAAAGGTCATCTGCGCCAGCCTGGAGGAGATCAGCCAACGCCCAACGGTGGCGGGGATAGGGACGTTGGCCGGAGAGCCAGCGGCGGACGGTCTTGGGGTCGACGCCGAGGTGTGCGGCCACGTCGGTCTCGGTGAGTTGGGCTGCGGCCAGTGCCTTGCGCAGTGCAGCGTTCACGTCGGTGCCCTCCGAGGTCGGGAACCCGACGATAACAGAAGACGTCCCTAGACGTCCCTCGAGTTGTCCGATACGTGGTACACATGTCCGCTCACTCAGAGCATCGTTTCTGCATGTACGAGGGCTCCGGAGCATCCTGTGATGTTGCCGTGAGCCTCACCCGATCTGAGCGGGGAGGAACATGCGGAACCTGATCCCACACCCTTGGACACGCGGGCTAACAGGGCATCGGGGCGCCAGGCTCGTGAAGCGGCCCGTGACAGAAGCTGCGGCACCATGAGCGCCAGCTACCTGAACCCCTCAACCCTGCTGGCCGTCCGCTTCCTGGCCACGGAGACGTTGCGCCACCGTCGGCCTCGGCGGGCCTCCAGGGTGCGGGCCTACAGCAACCCGTCCTCAGCACTCCCGTCGGTTCCAACCGAAGGTGTGTTGGGCGCGGTCATGGACGGTCTGCGTGGCGTGGGGGTGGCCTGGTGATGCCGCCCCTGTGCTCAGAGAGCCGCCTGGATGAATCCGGATGCCGCCGCACCTGTGTCCTTGAACGAGGCCACGAAGGTGACCACCAGGACCTCAAGGGCGAGTACTGGGAGCCCCCTGGGTTGACTTTGGAGCGGTTGAACCAGACCTGGGGTCGTACCCACCAGATCGCGTGGACGGGGTCGTTCTGGGTCGCCACCGCTCACTCTCGTACATCTCCTTGGCGCACTGAAGTCGAACCCACGCCGGCCCTGCTGGAGGAACGGCTACACACCCGAGGGAAGGCTCAACCCGAGGTTCCGACTCCTCGGAGGTCGTTGTGATCAGCTCCGATGACGCACCCCTGACCGCTGAGGAAGAGGCAGCTGTGGAGCAGCAAGGCCGCTATCTGAGCTGGCAGAACGAACAGGACACACGTCGCGCCCGCCCGGCCCAGACCAAAGACACCAAGCTACCCAAGGATGGTGAGAGCACGTGAGCGAACCACCGCCGCTGATGTCCGTGGCCGAAGAGCTGCTTACTCCAGGAGAAGTCGCCCGGATGTTCCGGGTGGACCCCAAGACGGTCCGCAAATGGGGCCAATTGGGGAGGTTGTCCTCGTTAGTCACTCCCGGCGGGCACCACCGCTACCGCGAGAACGAGGTCCGCGCCCTGCTCGACCACGGCAGGACCACCGTCAACAACGCCAGCTGATCCCAACGACAACCAGGCTCATGCGCGGTCGAAGGCCCTTGGTCTCCCATCGTCCTTTCAGCCGCGCAGCCGAAGCGTTCACAGGCATCTGAACCGGCGAGCGTCTGCACGGTCCTCATGCCAAACCAGGTATCTATACAGAGTTGCGAAACTTAGTTTCGAAAGCAGCTTCTACAAGTCGCCGATGGTTCCCGTGACCGCCCTGGAGGCACCCGCTTGAGTCCGCGCACCCCGTGGGGGACGTACCACCAGATCGCGGATGCCCTGCGCTCCCGCATCGCCAGCAAGGAGCTGGCCCCGGGCGACGCGGTCCCCTCCGAGGCCGCTCTCGGCAGGGAGTTCGGGGTTGCTCGCACGACGGTGCGTCGGGCCCTGGCTGAACTGGAGTCGGAGCGGCTGATCAGGGCCGTCCCGGGGACCGGCCGCGTCGTGTGCACCACCGAGGAACGCGAGAGGACACCCGGTGGCGGGCCGCCTCCCTCCCAGTACCGGCGCATCGCCGCGGAGCTGCGGGAGCGGATCGCTGGCGGTGACCTCGCCCCCGGGGACGCCCTGCCCAGTGAGGCCGCACTCGTTCGCCAGTACGGCGTCTCCCGGGGGACGGCCCGTCAAGCCCTCTCCGAGTTGGAGGGGACCGGGCTCGTCATCGCCGTCCACGGCAAGGGCCGGTTCGTCCAGGGGTCGGAAACGTCCACAAGCTAGCCTGGTACATGTGGGACATGTTCACTGGGCGCGGGATCTCGCGCGAGAACTGCTCGAAGGACCGCTTCCCCGTCGCTGGGCGCATTCCCAGGGGGTAGCCGAACAGGCGCGCTCCCTGCGTGCGGTGCTCGGTGATGACGCCGACCTGGTCGAAGCCTCCGCCTGGCTGCACGACATCGGGTACTCCCCGGACCTGGCGACGACGGGCTTCCATCCCCTCGACGGCGCCCGGTACCTGCGCCGCGTCCAAGCGGCAAACGAGTCCCTGGTCTCCCTGGTCGCCTATCACTCCTGCGCCGTGGTTGAAGCCGAGGAACGCGGCCTGCTGGCTCTCCTCAAGGACGAGTTCGCCGCTCCACCGGATGACCTGTTGGACGCCCTCACCTACTCGGACATGACCACCGGCCCGGACGGCACACACCTGCCTGTAGAGCGCCGGCTGGCGGAAATCCTGGAGCGCTACGCCCCCGAGGACCTGGTCCACCGCTCCATCACCCGCTCCTCACCGCTGCTGACGACGTCGGTGCGGTCCGTGGAACGGCGCCTGGCCGAGATCGGCTGACCGTTCACCCGATGTGGGTCGGGCCTCCGGCGAGGAAGTGCTCCACGCGCAGCCGCATGGACCGGTCCATCCGGTAGCCGGTCAGCTCGTGTTTGGGCACCCAGACGACTTCCTTGGACTCGTCGCTCGGTGTGGGCTCGCCGGAGAGCGGGCGCGCCGCGAACACCAGGGAGAACTCCTGCCGCGCTTCGCCGTCGCTTGTGTAGTAGATGATGTGCTTGGGGTCGCTGTAGATGCCGATGGTGCCGGTGATCTCGCAGTGGATCCCGGTCTCCTCCAGTGTCTCCCTCACCGCGGCCTCGGGCACGGACTCGCCCAGGTCCAACGCGCCTCCGGGTACCGCCCAGTTGTCGTTGTCGGTGCGGCGGATCATGAGTACCTCGTCGCGCTCGTTGACCACGAACACGTTCACGGACGGGACGAGGCTGTTCGCCGCTGGCGCCTTGGGGTCGTCGTAGTAGTCAATCCGCTTGCCCATGTGCCTGCTCCTGGATCTGCTTCGATAGATGGGCCCATACTCCGTGCACCTGCTCACGGACCAGCTCCGGGGAAACGTCGAGACCGCGCAACACGGGAAGCGCCGCGCCGTGGTCCTCGTGGAGCAGACCGAGCAACAGGTGCTCGGTGCCGATGTGGTTGCGCCTGAGTTCCATGGCCTCTTCGCGCGCCAGGACGGTGACGTCCTTCGCCTGTTCGGTGAACCGCTCGAACATGGTCAGGGCTCCTGGGTCACTCAAGAGGGGATGCTTGGTCCCATACCTTCTCGTAGCTCTCCAGGTAGGTGCCGAACAGGGTCCCGCCGGGGATCTTGCGCAGGTGAAAGACGGGGGCCTCGGAGGCCATGGCGCCGTACACGTGCGTGTTGACGATCAGCTGGTCGTCCGCGCGGTAGAGCGAGTTGTACAGGGTGGTTCCGTGCAGGCGGAACTCCGTGCCCTCGACGGCGCGCAGCGACCGGTACAGCAGGATCACGTTCCGGATCTTCGCGGCCAGGAGCTCGTCTATGCCCTCGTCCCGGCCGCGCTGGGCGACCGCTTCGCTCTCGGGATCCCCCAAGAGGAAGCGCACCCGTACGCCGGCCTTGGCCTTGTCCGCCAGCAGCTTGATCATGCTGGGGTCGTCCGCCAGGAAGAACCCGCTGAAGACGAGGATCGAGATCTCCTGCTGGGCGCTCTCGAAGACGCGCTTCCACAGGTCCTGCGGGACGCTCCACCGGTGCGGGTAGATCTCCACGATCTCGCTCTGTGAAGCGGCCTTGCTCTGGTCCGGGCTGAGCGCCTCCGGCCAGATGTAGGTCTCCTCCACGCCGAGGAAAGCCGCGACCGCGTAGCGGTGACGACGGTAGGGGGTGCGCCCCTGCGTGATCCAGCGCTCCACGCTCTTGGCGTCCACGCCGACCTCGTCGGCCACATGGGCCGGGGTGACCCCCCGCTGGAGCAGCGCGGCTCGCAACCTCTCGTTCGGCATGTACCTCAGGTTCGCAGGATGTCTGGGGACGCGCTCACATTATCGAGACGTCCTGAACACGTCCAGCCATGTAGTGATCTCGTCCCGGCCCTGCGGGCCACAGTGGGACCGTACCGAGAACCCGTCCAGGGGGCGGAGACGACAACAGCAGACCACGGCGTCCGGTGAACTCTGGTCGCCAGATTCGATACATGCTATACATGTATCGATTCCTGGTCGGGAGAGTCGGATCTGAATCCGACCAAGGGTCATGACCTGCGTGAACGATGAGAAAGGACTGACCAGATGGCTATTCAGGGTGCGTTGCCGGTGGCGTTCGGGACGGTGTTCCCGCACGGTGCGTTCGCTCTGGGGGTGGAGGCGATCACCGACTTCGAGACCAAGCGTCCGCAGACGGACAAGGACTCGGGGTTGCCGCTGTGGGCGGTGGACGTGATCGACGCCGACCCCGAGGCGCGCGGTAAGGCCAAGTCGGTGAAGGTCAAGGTCGCCGCCGAGGTGTGCCCGACTCTGCCGGACGAGGTTCCGGGGCTGCCGTTCCGCCCGATCGAGTTCGAGTCCATGGCGGTCATGCCCTACGTGGACGACTCCGGTCGCCGCCCCCGGGTGGCGTACTCCCTGCGCGCCCGTGGTGTGAAAGCTCCCGGTGCTGGTGGTCGCCGTGCTGCTCCGGCCAAGGAAGCCGCCTGACCCGCCACAAGACGTAAAAGCGGGGCGGCCTGGTGCGCCAACACCGAGCCGCCCCTAAACCCCCACGCGAACCCTGCGAAAGCTTCGTGAAGAGGTGTCTTCAGTATGTCCGATTACCCCCGTGACCTGTCCGGCCTGAGCGGCCCGGAACTGGTCCGCCTGCTCCTGGACGCGACCAACCCCCCGCCCACCACTGATACCGAACGGGTGGAGTTCTTCGACTTCAAGGCACGGGTGTTCGCGACCCTCGCCCACCGGGACGAGAACCCGACCGCCGAGGCGATCGCCGCCCGTGCCCGTTCCGACCGTGACCGGCTCCTGTCCCGGCTCGAGGACGAGAAGCGGGGTGGTCGGTGATGCCTCAGTCCAAGGTGGGCTCCGCTCAGACCTCTCCGACCCTGCCCACTCCCGCCCACGGGGTGCGGTGGACGACCCCGATCGTGGAAACCCCCGGCATCGTGGTGCTGGGCTCATGGATCTGGCGGCTGGTCCGGTTCCTGGTGACGCTGCCGTTCCGGTTCCCCGTCACGGTCGCTTGTCTGTCCGCCTCTGCGGGGGCCTGGTGGTGGTTCGACTGGCCCGGACCCGCCTCCCTGTGGGGCCTGGCTGCCGTGGTCTCTCTGGTGTGGTGGCGTGCCTGGCCCGACACCTACCGGACCTGGGTCACCCTGCGTCTGCTGGCCTGGTGGCGGCACGTGTTCGTCTACCGGCGCCACTGGCAACCGGTCCTGGTCATCTCCGGGCTCGCGGAGTCCTACCAGGAACGCCGCTACCTCCCCAGGATTCGCCGCGTCACCTGCTCGGAGTGGGCGGACTACGTCCGCGTCACCCTGGTCGCCGGCACCGCCCCGGCCGACTTCGAGACCAGGGTGGCCGAACTCGCGCACGGGTTCCAGGCTCCCTCCTGCCGGGTGGTGGTGGACGGCCCCCGCCGGATCACGCTGGAGTTCCCCCGACACGACACCTTGGCCGAACCCCTCGACGCCCTGGACGTCCCGGACACGGCGGACCTGACCGCGTTGCCCGTCGGCCGCTGTGAGGACGGCTCACCCTGGCTGCTGCGCCTGCACGGAACCCACGTCCTCGCAGCCGGAGTCACCGGCTCTGGAAAGGGCTCAGTGATCTGGTCGGCCGTGCGTGCGATGCTCCCCGCGATCGCCGACCGGACGGTGCAGGTGTGGGCGCTGGACCCCAAGCGGATGGAGCTGTCCTACGGGCGGGACCTGTTCGCCCACTACGCCGACGACGGCGAATCCGCGGTGGCGCTCCTCGAACTGGCCGTGGCCGACATGCAAAACCGGGCACGCCGCTACGCGGGAAAGCAGCGCTCCCACGTGCCCGGCAGGAAGGACCCCTTCGTCCTGGTGGTGATCGACGAGGTCGCGTTCCTGACCGCCTACCACCCCGACCGGGACGTGCGCCGCCGCGCCGAGAACGCCATCGCCACCCTGACCTCACAGGGACGCTCGGTCGGCTTCTCCGTCCTGGCCGCACTCCAGGACCCCCGAAAGGAGGTGATGAACCTGCGCAATCTCTTCCCTGACAAGGTCGCCCTGCGCCTGGACGAGGCATCCCAGGTCGACATGATCCTCGGAGAGGGGGCGCGGGACCGGGGCGGCAATGCCCACCTGATCCACCCCACCCTGCCGGGCGTCGCCTACGTCCGCATGGAGACCTCACCGGCCCCGGTGCGGGTCCGCGCCGCTTACGTCTCCGACGACGACATCACCGCGATGACCAACGCCTACGGCTCGGCTTCCTTCTCGGGTGGTGAATCCTCTTGATACGCGCGGTACTGGGCCCACATCGCACGGTGCACCTTGACCGCGAACCCCAAGATGAGGGCCAACACGACAACCATCCAGTACGGCTTGCCGCCGATGATCGGTGGCGTCAAGACGAAGACGACGTTCATCACGAAAAGGGCGGTCAAGACCACCAGGGGCCACGACTTAGGACGTTCGGGCTGCATGGGGTGGGGGACTCCCGCTTTGTGGTTGTGGGGGTGGGCTGATGCCGACGCCTACCGGTAAGTCCACCCGGGCCGAACGCCTCGCGCAACCCCTGGCCCGTGAGGTGGCCGAACAGGTCGCCGCCGACCACGGCGTATGCATCCGCCCCGTCTCTCTCCGACGCACGAACATCGCCACCGGTGCCACCGAGGTGATCGACGTCCCCTGCGGGTCCACCCTGGAATCCCGGTGCCCGGCCTGCGCGAAGCGCAAGAGGTCGCTTCGGCGGACCCAGTGCGAAGAGGGCTGGCACCTCGCTGTTGAACCCGTCGTGGAACCCGACCCTCCGACTGAACAGCAACGGGCCTGGGTGGAACAGCGTGCGATGGTGACCGCTAAACGGGACCGGATTGCCTCCACAGGCAACGCTGACCCCGAACAGCTCGCAGCCCTGGACGCGGCCATCGCCGGGCTGGACGAGGACATCACCGCCTCCGGCCTGCGGGGCTCGGTCACCCGCTCCGCCGACTCCCCGACCTCCTCCGGGACGCGCCGGGTGCGTTCCACCAAAAGGCGTCAGGACGCCCCGGACCTTCCCAAGCGGCCCATGACCAGGAAGACGGTCGGGCGGGCCTTCACCGATCCCGACTCCGGGAAGGTGTTCCGACCCTCCCTGTTCCTCACCCTGACCCTGGACTCCTACGGTCGGGTCCGCTCGGACGGCACACCCGTCGACTTCTCCACCTACGACTACCGTCGTGCCGCCCGGGACACCCTGCACTTCTCCAAGCTCGTGGACCGGTTCGTGCAGAACCTGCGCCGGGTCGCCGGGTTCGAGGTCCAGTACTTCGCCGCCGTCGAACCCCAACGCAGGTTGGCACCGCACCTGCACATGGCCACACGCGGCACACTGCCCCGGGCCGAACTGCGCCAGATCGCCGCCGCGACCTACCACCAGGTCTGGTGGCCGGCCGCCGACCGCGTCGTCTTCGAGGGCGACCACGTCCCCCTCTGGGACACGGACGTGGGAACCTACCTCGACCCCGGCACCGGGGAAGTCCTGCCCACGTGGGACGAGGCGTTGGACGCCCTCGATGAGGACCCGGACGCCGAACCCTTCCACGTGGTCCGGTTCGGGAAGCAGGTGGACGCCAAGGGTGTCGTGGCCGGGACCGAGGACGCCGCCCGGTGCGTGCGCTACCTCGCCAAGTACCTGACCAAGGACATCGCCGACTGCCACGCGGCCGAGACCGCTCGGCAGGAACAGCACGTGGACCGGCTCATGGAAACACTGCGCTTCGAACCGTGCTCGCCCCGGTGCGCCAACTGGCTGCGCTACGGCATCCAACCCGACCAGGCCAAAGCGGGGATGCGTCCCGGTTTCTGCCGATCCAAGGCCCACCGCCGCGAACACCTGGGCTACGCCGGGCGCCGCGTCCTGGTCTCGCGCAAGTGGTCCGGCAAGACCCTCGCCGACCACAAAGCCGACCGCCTCACCTGGGTCCTCAACACCCTCGGCATCGACCCCACCGACGACGGCCAGGGCGACGAGGACAACCCGCGCCCTCCGGCGCTCTCCTCGGTAGCCTCCGGCTCCTTCGAGTGGGAACTCGCCCGACCCACCGACCCCGACGTCGCCCCGCGCGAACGCCGACTGCTCCGGGCCGTCGGCGAAGCCCTCCGACGCCGCGCACAACTCGACGCCGTACGCCAGAACGCTCTTTCGGCAACCGACGAGACGAGGGCCGCATGACCTCCATGCCTACTTCACCAACGGACTCCCGCTCCTGGTCCGACGCTGTCCTGTGGTCGGTCGCTGAAACCTCCGCCTATCTCCGTGTGCCCGCCAAGACGCTCTACGAGTGGCGCTACAAGGGCGACGGACCGCCGTCCCACCGCGTGGGCCGCTACGTGCGCTACGTGCCCTCCGAGGTCCACACCTGGGTCTGCGACCAGTAACCCACGAAAGGAGACAACCCCCGATGGCTCGCGCGTGGGTGTACGACCGCAACAAGGACAAGGCGTTCGTGGAGGCGGTGAAGAAGGCCAAGGCCTCCAAACGCACGCCTCCCGGTCGATGGTGGGTCCGGTACTACGATCCCTCCGGCATGGTCAAGAGCGGTGGGGTCTTCCGCAAGAAGCCGGACGCGGAGAAGAAACAGACCGAGATCGAGAACAGCTTTCACGAGGGCACGTACCGGAACCCTCGGGAAGCCAAGGTCACCGTGGGCGAGATGGCGGAGAAGTGGTTGGTCACGCGCACCGACATCAAGCGCTCGACCTGGTGGCAGTACCGGGCCGTCCTGGACAACCACGTCCTGCCGCGATGGGGCGCGCTCTCCCTCTCCGCAGTCCACTCCGAGGACATCGCCGTGTGGGTGGCGCAACTCCAGAAGCCGCGGGACGAAGGCGGTAGCAACCTCGGGGCCTCCCAGACTCGGCACGCTCACGTCGTGCTGTCCATGGTCCTGGGATGGTGCGTGCCTCGCCGCATCCCCTTCAACCCGGCCAAGGGCGTACCGCTGCCCAGGCCATCCGAGGCCGAACACGTCTATCTCAACCACGCCCAGGTGGAAGAGCTGGCCAACGCCTCCCTGACGCTGCGCACGAAGTACGGGCAGGAACTCGCCTCGGCACGGGTGAGTCGCACGCTCATCCTGCTCCTGGCCTACACGGGTATGCGGTGGAGTGAGGCAGCCGCGCTGCGCGTGGGCAGGGTCGATCTCGACAGGAGGCGTGTGCGGGTCGTGGTCACCTTCGCCGAGGTTGACGGGAAGCTCGTCGAGCAGGCTCCGAAGAACGGTAAGTTCCGGACCGTGCCGGTGCCCCGGTCGCTCGTCTCCGAGCTGCGTCCCTTCGTGGAGGGGCGACCGGTGGACGCTCTGCTCTTCACGACCAGGCGGGGCGCCCCACTGCGCATCCGGAACTGGCGCAACCGTGAGTTCGCCTTGGCCGTGCAGGCGGCGGAACTGGGAGACATGGGACTGACCCCCCACAAGCTCCGGCACACGGCCGCGTCACTCGCCATCGCCGCCGGCGCGGACGTCAAGGTCGTGCAAGCGATGCTCGGCCACAAGACCGCGACCATGACCCTGGACCGGTACGGGCACCTGTTCCCCGACCGCCTGGACGAGGTCGCCGACGCGATGGACGCGGCTCGGCAGAGGGTCCTTGCTGCCTGACCCCGGGAAGGACGAAGGCCGGTGGCTCGGTCCATGTGCGATAAATGTGCGATGGACGCGGGCGACCGGCCTTCTCTGCCTCTCCCACAAGCTGCTGACCTGCGGGTTCTGCGGAGGGTATGGGATTTGAACCCATGAAGCCCCGTCAAGGACTTGGTGCTTTTCAAGAGCACTGCACTCGGCCGCTATGCGAACCCTCCCGGGAGAGTGACTCTCCGCCAGTCATGGTAGCCCACGGGGACGGGCGGCTTCGCGGGGATCTCCCGCTCCGGTTCCGGGGTGGTCGGCGGCACGGGAGGGCGGGGCCCGGGGGCCGCCCGGCAGCGACTGCGGGGGCATGGCGGACACGAACGCCGTTACGGCGGAGGCGCCCCGGTCCGGTCCCGGTCGCACCACCCCTTCCGCACGGTCCGACCGGGGTCTCCACAGGTCCGACCCCGGCGACGGGGCCGGTCGCTTGTCGGAGCCCCTGGGTAGGTTGACGCTGTACGACACCTACGAGGAGGCCGACCCGTGAAACTGCGAGTGGATCGCGACGCGTTCGCCGAGGCGGTCGCCTGGACCGCGAGGGCACTGCCCACCCGTCCCGCGGTGCCCGTGCTCGCGGGGATCCGGATGGAGGTCTCCGGGGACGGCTCGGCGCTGCACCTGTCCGGGTTCGACTACGAGGTCTCCACGCGCGCGTCCGTGGACGTCCTCTCCGAGGAGTCCGGAGCCGCCCTCGTCCCGGGCCGCCTCCTGGCCGAGATCGTGCGCAACCTCCCCCCGGGCTCGGTGCACATCGACACCGACGGCGCCAAACTGCGGGTCGTCGGCGGCGCCGCCCGCTTCACCCTCATCACCATGCCGCTGGAGGACTACCCCTCCCTGCCCGGCATGCCCGGCCTGATCGGCTCCGTGTCCGCGGACGCCTTCACCACAGCCGTGCGCCAGGTGGCCCCGGCCGCGAGCCGGGACGACACGCTTCCCATGCTCACGGGCGCCTACCTCGACTTCACGGGCGACTCCCTCAGCGTGGTCGCGACCGACCGCTACCGCATCGCCGTGCGCGACCTGCGGTGGAACCCCTCCGACCAGGGCGTGGACACCGCGGCCCTGGTGCCGGCGCGCACCCTGTACGACACCGTGCGCGGACTGGTCAACCGCTCCGACGTGGACATCGCCCTGTCCTCGGGGACGCCGGGCGGGGGTGCGGGCCTGTCGCCGGGGGAGGGGATGATCGGCTTCGGGAACGGTGAGCGCCGCACCACCACCCGGCTGATCGACAGCGAGTTCGTCAAGTACGCCTCGTGGTTCCCGCAGGAGTTCTCGGCCCGCGCCGAGGTGGCGGTCGGCCCTCTGGCGGAGGCGGTCAAGCGGGTGGCGCTGGTCGCGGACCGCAACACCCCGCTGAGGCTGGCGTTCACCGAGGGGGAGGTCCTCCTGGAGGCGGGTTCGGGGGACGACGCCCAGGCGGTGGAGGCGATCGAGGTCTCCTACGAGGGGGAGCCGCTGCGCATGGCCTTCCGGCCCGACTACCTGATGGACGGTCTGACGGCGGTGGAGACCGACACCGCGTACCTCAACTTCACCGAGCAGACGAAACCCGCCGTGTTCACCGACGTTCCCGCCGAGGAGGGGGAGAACCCGTCCTTCCGCTATCTGGTTCAACCGTTGCGGGTGTCCTGAACAGGGATTGAGGCCTTTTCCCACGTCGGCCGCGCCTTATCCACAGAGTTATCCACAGGAAGGCGGACTTCCTGTGGATAACCCGGGGTAATCGTCTGCAGAGAACACCCGAACCACCCCTGGTGGACTCTCGCATTTCTGCTTTGACATGCGAAAACATCACGAGGGGCGGTTCTGTGCACAGCCTGTGGACAACGTGGGGCGGTGAGCCCTATTCACCCTCTGCCAGGGTGGACGTCCCCCCGCGGCTCACCGGGGTGTCCAGCCCGAGTTCGGCCTGGCGTCCCCGTCTGTACCCCGCGCGGTAGCCCGCCGCGCTGTGCGTACGCTCCGGCCGGTGCTTGCGCAACTGGGGGAACTGCTTCTGGAACTCCTCACGCACGCGGTTCACGTCGTTGAGCAGGACCAGTTCCGCTCCGCGGGCCGCGTCGACGCTCTCACTGGACCCGTCGGAACCCCCCGGAGCGGCCATTTCCTGCAACCGCGCCCGGAACTCCCGAATGCGTTCCGCGACCGCACGCCCGTAGGCGCGCACGAACGACCGGTAGTAGCGCTTGCGTTCGGTCTCCAGCTCCGACCTGGT
Source organism: Streptomonospora nanhaiensis (assembly GCF_026642255.1). GTDB lineage: Bacteria > Actinomycetota > Actinomycetes > Streptosporangiales > Streptosporangiaceae > Nocardiopsis > Nocardiopsis tropica. Next base: position 121,064 of record NZ_CP113264.1, read on the forward strand.
GTAGTTGCGCAGTTCGCGGATGTCCGCCACGTGCGACGAACTCATGAACTTGGCCGACGACTCCATCTGCATGGAGATCGACGGCATCAGCATCCGCAGCGCGTCCAGCGCGCTCACCGTCCCCACCAGGATGATGACGCGGTCGGTGTTCTCGGAGTTGTTGCCTCTGACCGCCGACTGGCAGCCGTAGGCGGCGGCGATGTCGGCCAGTGCCCGGACCCGGGCCTTTCCGTGGCCGCCCACCCCTGCGACGGTGTAGTCCATGCGGCTGATCGCGTCCGGTTCCTCGCCCCTCTCGGCGCGGGCCTCGGCCTCCGCGATCGCGTGGCGGGTCATCAGCTCGGCGGCCTTGGCGGTGAACGCCTGGCTCTCGGCGTCAGTCACCGAGGGGTCCTCCGCCATGCGGAGGAGCCCTCGGACCCGCTCGACCATTTTCTGACGAGCAGCTTCAGTCATCGGCGCCCGGTTGTCTCCCGTCGGTGAGTGTCCAGTTCCCGCCACCGGCGGGAAACACCGAGCCTAGGCGTTCTTGTTCCCGACCACCATCGCGATGAGCCCGACGGTGACCCAGATCGCCGCCGCGACGAGCAACCCGCCGAACAGGGCGCCGAACAGCCCGGCGATCGGGGCGGCCAGGATCGAGGTCGCGTAGCTGACGATCGCGTAGCCCGCACCGCCGACCGCGGCGGGCACGGCGGCGTAACGGAAGGGGTAGGTGGCCGCGTAGCGCCTGCCCCGGCGGTCGGCCTTCTGGCGCATCACACCGCCGACGCCGCCGATCAGTGCGAAGAAGATCACCGCGGCGGTCAGCCCGGACGAGAGGGCGCCGGCGCCCAGGTTCAGCAGGAAGAAGAGGGCACCACCGGCCGCGCCCCCCAGGACCGAGGTGGTCCAGGGCCAGATCATCGTCGCCGAGGCGACGGGAGTGAATGCGTTACCGCGCTCCAGCGTCATGTCCACTGCTCCAGTCGAATCGCGTGACGACCGCTCTTCGACGGGCCGTCCGCTCCAGCATGCAGTCTCGGGGCTCCACGCGCATCAGGGCCCGTCCCTGACTTACCCCCGAGTCCGCGCCCCGGCACATCGCCGGATCCGCGGCAGCGAGGGCACCGGGTGACGGGAGCCCTCGGAGGGGCAACGATCAGCCGGTCGCGGAAGTGCCCGGACCACCGGGGTTCCCGTCGGAGGACGCCGACAGGTCCGCGGACAAACGGGGCCAGGCGGTGCGGAACGCGGGCAGCAGGGGCAGCGCCTCCAGGCGGTCCACCGGGACCCACCGGACCTCCTTGCTCTCGGTGTTGCCCGGCCGGAACGGCGTCATCTCCGCGACCCTGGCCAGGAACGTGTCGTAGCGCCACACCTGGAGGTCCTGTTCGTGGACGCCCACGAGGGTGTACTCGCCCAGGTCGCCGGCGATCTCCTCCCGGAATTCCCGGACGGCGGCCTCCAGCGGCGTCTCGTCCCTGTTCCTGGCGCCTCCGGGGATGCCCCAGGTCCCGCCCATGTGCGTCCACCCGGCCCGGTGCTGGAGCAGCACGTGGCCGGTTCCGGCCACGTCGGTGGTGTACAGCAGCAGGCCGGCCGCGCCGTACACCCCCCACCGCCGGGAACCGTCGGGCAGACTGACCCAGCCGTTTCCGTCGCCCTCCAGCATCACGTCCTCCACATCGGCTTCCCTTCCGGACCACGGGTGACGTCCGTCCTCCCGTGCACAACGATCGGACACGGGCGATCATGCCCGTGCTCCTCCGAACCTATGGCCCGCCCGGAGGCCTCCGCAGCACTTCTCCGTTGTACGGGGCGGATACCGCGTGCCGCCGCCCGGACGGGCGGCTCGTGCGGGGGAGGGGAGCCGGGGGTCCCGGGGGCACGGCCGCGGCGGACCGCGAGGCGCGGGCGCGAAGGCCGGCGCTGGACCCGGAGGAGACGAATGGAGGCGGTGCCGTTATCGGGATACCGGGAGCATATACGGAAGCGGTATCGCCTTCCCCGTGGGGATTTTTGCTTTTTCGTGCTTTTCGGCACGGGTGCGGGGACGCGGGCGCGTCGCGGAAGTCGCGGGGTTTCCCGTGGGAAGGCGAGCCCCTTCCGGTCCCGGGTCGAGGGGCTCCCACCTTCCATGACGCCACGGTGTGGGGGTCTTCGCCCTGCGTCGGCGGTCCGCAACCGGCCAAGCGGTGGTGAGGAGCCGGTGGGACGGGGTAAGAGTGAACGGCATGCGAACAACGGCCGACGCCACACCGATTCCGGCGCTGAAAGAAGACTGAAAGCGTGGTGGAAGAAGATCTCTCTAGTGTGGAACTCGTTCGACGCGAAGGCCTCCATGAGAGGACGGCTCATGGTCGCCTACCAGCGCGACGTTCGTTGGACACATGCCACCCGTGGTGTGTTCTGAGGCGGGACTCGCCGCGGGTGGCCGGTCCGCCGGAGGGCGGTGAGTCCGTTTGATGCTTCACAGGCGACGTAGGGCCACATTGCGGCTCTACACGAGTGCGGTGAGAAGAGGAGTTCGTGTGCCGGAGATGTTGACCGTGGATGAGCGGTTCGAGGCGATCATCGCCGACGCGACTCCTGTGGCGAGGATGAATCCGCTGCGCGAGCCGGACCCCGAGCAGAGGCCCCCGGCCGAGCAGAAGCCTGTCGAGAGTGCTCCCGAGCAGGAAAAGCCCAGCCAGGACGAGTAGCGTCCGGCAGGGTGGTCCAGCGGTCACTCCGAGTACCTGGGTGGAGGGGGGTACTCGGAGCCGTTGGCATGTCCGCATCCCGTTTTTCCGCAATGTCGCTTGCTAGGGTTGCTGCTTGTGGAATTCGGCGTGCTTGGCCCCATCACCGTCTGGTCCGGAGGCCGACCGATACCGGTCGGCGGTCCGCGCCAGCGCTGTGTACTGGGCGCCCTGCTGGTCCACCTCGGGCGTGAGGTCACCGTCGACCAGCTGATCGGCTACTTGTGGAGCGACGACCCGCCGCGTACCGCGCGTTCGGTCATCCAGGTCCAGATCTCCCACCTCCGCCGCATCCTCCCCGACAGCATCGCCACCACCTCGGGCGGTTACGCCCTGGACGTGGCCCCCGACACGGTCGACCTGCACCGGTTCCGGGGCCTCCGGGACGCCGCGGCCAAGGCCGAGCCGCAGGAGAGGGCCGACCTGCTCGACCGCGCGCTCTCGTGCTGGCGCGGGGTGCCCTTCTCCGGGGTCGGTTCCGAATACCTCGACTACTCCGTGGTCGCCCCCCTGCGCGAGGAGCGGTGGTCGGCCGTCGTCGGCTGGGCCACCTGCTCCCTGGAGCTCGGCCGCCACGCGGAGGTGGCCTCCCGCCTGACCCCCCTGGTCAGCGAGGAGCCGTTCCGCGAGCGCCTGCACCACCTGCTCATCACCGCCCTGTGGCGGGACAACGAGCGGGCCAGGGCGCTCGCCGTCTACGAGGAGTTCCGCTCCCGGCTCGCCGACGAACTGGGGGTCGACCCGGGCCCCGAGCTCACCGCCCTCCACGCCCGGATCCTCCAGGAGGACGCCGACCGGGAGGAGCCGGCGGCCGGAGCGCCAACGGAATCAGGGTTTCGTTACCTGGTCCGCAACGACCTCCCCCGCGACCTCCCCGACTTCACCGGGCGGCAGGGTCCCCTGCGCCAGCTCGAGGAGATGGCCGTCACCGGCGACGGAAGGGCCAAGGTCTGCGTCATCACCGGAGCCGGCGGCGAGGGGAAGACCACCACCGCGGTCCGTTTCGGTTACGAAGCCGCGAAACGTTATACCGACGGCCAGCTGTTCCTCGACCTGTACGGCTACACCTCGAACAAGGAGCCCCTGGACCCCTCCTCGGCCCTCGGGGCCCTCCTGCGCGCGGTCGGCGTCGAGCCCGAGGCGGTGCCCGAGTCGCTCGACGAGCGGTCGGCCCTCTGGCGGGCGACCCTCATGGGCCGCAAGGCGCTGCTCATCCTGGACAACGCGGCGAGCTACGCGCAGGTCAGCCCCCTGCTGCTGTCCTCGCCGGGGGCCCTCACGCTGATCACCACCCGCAACGAGCTCTCCGGTCTCAGCGGCGCCCGGTTCCTCTCCCTCGGCATGTTCGACGAGGAGTCGTCGCTGGAACTCTTCGGCCGCATCCTGGGCGAGGAGCGCGTCCGGCGCGAGCCGGAGCAGGCCCGGGAGATCGTCCGCATCTGCGGGGGCCTGCCCCTGGCGCTCAGGGTCATCGCCGGCCGGATGCTCAGCCGGCCGAAGTGGTCCTTCTTGCACGTGGCCAGGAGGCTGGGCGAGCAGAACCGCAAGTTCCGTGAGCTCCAGGTCGAGGGCCAGAGCGTCGAGGCCGCCATCGACCTCTCCTACCAGAGCCTCAACCCCGGGCAGCGCCACGCCTTCCTCACCCTGGGCCTGATGATCGGGAGCACCATCGACCTGGCCGGGGCCTCCGCGCTCCTGGACATGACGGTGGAGGACGCCGACGACATCCTCCAGGAACTCGTCGGGATGTGCCTGCTCGACGAGCCCCAGGGCGACGTCTACCGGATGCACGACCTGATCAGGGAGTTCGCCCTGGACAGGGCGACGTCGGAGTTCGACGGGGCCACGGCGGACCGGTCCAGGGCCCGCCTGGCCGAGTACTACCTGGTGACGGCGCAGCACGCGGCCTCCCTCCTGGGTCCGCGCGTGCGGGACGCGGCCGAGGACGAGCGCCCCGGATACCGCACGGACCTCGGCGGCAGGGAGGACGCGGAGGGCTGGTTCTCCCTCCACCAGGAGAACCTCGCCGACACCATCGAGTACTTCGCCTCCAAGGACAACGAGGACCGCGCCTGGAAGATGGCCGAGGCCGTGTGGCGCTTCTACGCCCTCCACGGTGAGATGGGCCTGCTGGTCAGCTCGCACGAGCGCGCTCTCCAGATCAACAGCAAGCAGGGCAACCAGCGCGGCCGTGCCGTGACCCTCATCGGCCTGGGGATCGCCCACTACATCTCCGGTCGCTTCGAGGAGGCCATGGCCTACCTCACCGAGGCGCACGGCCTGCTGGAGTCGGTGGGGGACCGGAGGGGCATCATCCGCGCCCTGGGAAACCTCGGCATGGTCTACGAGAGGATGGGCCGCTTCGCGGACTCGGCCGCGGCCATCCAGGGGGTCCTGGACTACGCCTCGGAGCTCGGCAACGACCGGATCGAGGCCCTCCAGTGGGGAAACCTGGCCGTACTGCGCCAGACGCTCGGGGACCACCGGGAGGCGATCCGCTGCGCCGAGCAGGCGATCCTCAAGTCGGTGGAGGAGGACCAGGCCGAGACGCGGGTGGTGGCCAAGCGCGTGATCGGGGAGGCCAGGACCGGCCTGGGCGAACTGGAGCTCGCCTTCCGGGACCTCAACGAGGCGCTCGAACTCTCCCTGCGGCTGCGCCTGGTCGCCCACCAGATCTTCGTCCGCAACTCCCTCGGACGGGCGTACCGGGCGGCGGAGTGCTGGGACGAGGCGATCGCGTCCCACACGGAGGCCCTGGCCCTCGCGGAGAAGTCCGGCGACCACAGCGGCGACGCCGAGATCCTCCACGACCTCGGTGTCACCTACGCGGTCGCGGGCCGGCCGGAGGAGGCGGCCGTCGAGCTGGAGAGGTCGCGGGCCGTCGCCGTCGACAGGAACGAGACGCACACGATCGCCTGCGCCGCGCTCGCCCTGGGCGGGCTGCCCGCACCCGCGGTGGCCCCGGACCGGGCCCACACGCTCCTCCGGGAGGCCGAGGAGATCTTCACGCAGCTGGGCCTGCCCGAGGCGGAGCAGGCGCGGGAGACCCTCGCGGCCCTCTCCGAGACCCTCAGCTGACGATCCTCCGGAGCCTCCGCGCACGGCGCGGTCCCAGCCACCCGCCGCTGCGGCGCATGGACCACAGGGACAGGGTGACGGGCAGGAAGCGCACGGGCCGGGGCACCCGGGGGTACACCGCCCGGGCCACCCGCACGACCCGGTCGAAGCGGCGCTGCCGTGCGTCCGACCACGGGATGCGGAACTGCTCGCGCAGGTCCGGGGGGAGCAGCCCGCCGGCCAGCAGCAGCTGGGCCCTCATCAGCGGGCGCAGGGGCGCGGAGGCGGGGTGGAAGAGCTCCCGGGTGATGCTCCGTGCCTCCTCTCCCACGCGGAGAGCGCGCATGCCCGCCTCCCAGTAGGCGTCGAACTCCGCCGGGGTGGCGGGCCACTCCTCCTCCGGCAGGCCCAGCGCGGTGGCGAACGCCGACGCCTCGCGGAGGAAGGCGGCGTACTCCTCCGCACCGAGTTCCCCGAACACCATCGCGTTCAGCCGGGACGAGGAGTGGAACAGGGTGGCGGCCACCCACAGCAGCAGGTCGTGGTCGAGAGCCCGGTAGCCGGGGCCGGTCACCTTCTGGTGCATGGCTCGCACGATGGCGTGCAGGCGCCGCTTCTCCTCCTCGGTGCCGTAGATCGTGCCGTACACGAAGTAGAGCGTGCCGAGCAGGCGGGCGAACGGCCGGGACGCGAAGGAGCTGTGGTCGTGGACCCCCCGGGCGACGCTGGGGTGGGCGATCTGGAGCAGCACGGCGTAGCCCGCGCCGCCGAGGGCGCACGCCTCCCCGCCGGCCCGGCGCAGGGGTGTCTCATCGGATGATCGGCCCATGCCTGGGATGGTACGACAACGGGCCGTGCCCTGTGCGGGACGCGCGTCCGTCCGCCCGGCGGTACGCCCGGTCCGCGGCCGGGGTGGCAGGGCGGGCGCACGCTGTTCAAGGGCCGAGCGAGCGGAACACCCCGGGGCTGGTCAGGGCGTCGGTGTTGTCCACGAGCTGGTCGACCGCGCCCACCGGCGGCCGATCCGCGAGCTCCGGGTCCGCCACCCTTTCCGACAGCGCGGTGGCGAACCGGGCGGCGTCGAGCACGGGCCAGGGGCGGTCGTGGAAGGGGCGGGGGCGGGTGTCCAGGCGCGCGGCGAGACCTGTCCGGTTCTGCCTCTCGCCGACCAGGGCGCAGGCGTCGGCGAGCGCCGCGGGGTCCGCGTCCAGCCCCCGGGTCAGGAGCGGGGTGAGTTCGGCCGTGTCGGGAAGCCGGGAGAAGGCGCTGCCCAGCCACTTCGGGTACGGCGGGTAGTGCCGGGCGAGCAGCAGGGCCAGACGCATGAGGTCGCGGACCAGGCGTGCGGCCACCACCCGCGCGCCGAGCACGTCGCCCACCTCGGCGCAGCGGCCGACGAACGCCTCCTCCTGGGCGATCCGCTGCCACTGGCAGGCCAGCACGTACCTCCACACGTCGTCCGGATACCAGTCCAGGGCCTGCCGGGACCGTGTGAGGTCGCCCGCCGAGTCGTGGAAGACGGCGCCGCCCACCGCCTCCGCCAACCGCTGCGTGGGGGTGGCGAGCCAGTCGCTGACGGACACCCCGCACCGGGGGTCGAAGCCCAGGTGGGCGCCGAACCAGGCGCCGGGGTCGACGACCTCCACCCGGTGGTGCCCGCCGGGGTGGTCGGCGTCCGGGAGCCATGTCTGCGGAGGGCCGTCGCCGGGGGCGAACCGGACGGGCCAGCCGCGCACCCGCTCGGGGAGGCGCTCCTCGAGCAGCTCCAGCACCCGGGACCTGGCGCCGGGGTCGGAGACGAAGAGCTGGAGGCGCGGTCCCCAGCCGTGGTCGGTGGAGCGCGCGGTGTCCAGTCCGAGGACCTCCGAGCCGGGACCCACCAGCGCGGCGGCGTACGGGAGGTCCGGGTGCTCGGCCCGGAGGAGCGGGGCGACCGCCTCCGAGTACAGGGCGCGGGACAGGTCGAGGCCGGGAAGGAAGTCTGGCGGCATGCCGGTGAGCCTAGACGGGCGCTGCCGTGAGGGCGACGGGGTTCGACCGGGTCCACCGCCCGCAGGCCGACGCGGTCCCGTCCCGGTGCGGGGCGAGAGGGGCCCGTGGGGCGGGGTAAGAAAATTATGTCTTCAAGGACAGGTCTGGTGCTGAACGTCCCACCTGGGGACATTGGTATAGCAGTGACGCGGCAGACCGCGGCCCCATTCTGTTAAGTATCTTTCCAGTTCATGGCTCTGGTGCCGTGGAGGCGACGGCAGGACCAGCCCGCGACCGGGCCGAATGGGCGGTCCCAGCGGTACGGGTGGGACGCGGTACCCCCTCGTAACAGGAGTCTTGACGTCCGGTTACGGGGTGCTTACCGTCTTCCGCAACGGTTGGAGAGGACATTCCGGGGACGCCCGGAGTCTCCAGGACAGAGCTGTCCGACGTTCGCAGGGAATATCCGAGCCCTCGTGGACGCCCTCCGCCCCCCTGGACCGGAGACGGTCCGGGTCACCCCCGCTACGAGACCCGACCGGGCCGCAGGGCCGGCAGGGGATCGTGACCCGAACAGAAGGGCCCCCATGAAGACCCGCAACAGAATCCGCTCCGCCTCGGCCGTCGCCGCCGCCACCGCGATGATCTTCACCCTCATGCCCGCTGGCACCGCCAGCGCACACGGCTACGTCTCCGCCCCCGCCAGCCGCCAGGCGCAGTGCGCCGCCGGCGTCGTCGAGTGCGGTGACATCCAGTGGGAGCCGCAGAGCGTCGAGGGCCCCAAGGGCCTCACCGACTGTGCGGGCGGCAACAGCAGGTTCGCCGAGCTCAGGGACGACAGCCTCGGCTGGAACGTCACCGAGGTCGGTACCAACCTGACCTTCACCTGGACCCTCACCGCCATGCACTCCACCGCCACGTGGGAGTACTTCGTCGGCGGCCAGCGCGTCGCCAGCTTCAACGACAACGGCGCCCGCCCGCCGTCGACCGTCCGCCACAACGTGGACCTGTCCGGCTACAACGGACGCCAGAAGGTCCTCGCCGTGTGGAACGTCGCCGACACCCCCATGGCCTTCTACTCCTGCGTCGACGTCAACATCCGCAGCTAGCCCGAGCGGCTGCACCGGGGCCTCGGGCCCGGCCCACGGCCGGACCGGGGCCCGCCCCGTGTCCGGGCCCGGGTGGTCCGGGGCGCGGGCGCGCCGACGAGCGGCCGGCTGAAACGTCGACTCATGGCAACCACGGCGCGACAGTGCACAACAGTGCACGCGGGACAAAAAAAGAGTGGCCACCCAGTAGCTGATATCTACTAGGTGACCACCTTTGACCAGGTATAACACTCCCTGGTCACTTGTCGGGGTGGCGGGATTTGAACCCACGACCTCTTCGTCCCGAACGAAGCGCGCTGCCAAGCTGCGCTACACCCCGAAGCAACGAGCCCAAGTCTAGCGGACGTACGGAGTGCGCGCGAACGGGTTGCGGTCGGGACGGGGGAGGGGCCCGCCGTGGGTCAGGAGGGGGCCACGATGTCCAGCAGGGAGGCCTCCGGGCGGCAGCAGAACCGCACGGGGGCGTACGGGGAGGTGCCCAGGCCGCCGGACACGTGCAGCCACGCGTCCGCGTACTCGTGGAGGCCCCACGCCCGCCGCCGGTCGATCCCGCAGTTGGTGACGAGCGTCCCGTAGAACGGCAGGCACAGCTGGCCGCCGTGGGTGTGCCCGGCCAGGAGCAGCTGGTAGCCGTCGGCGGCGAACCGGTCGAGGTTGGACGGTTCGGGGGAGTGGAGCACGCCCAGGCGCAGGTGCGCCGTCGGGTCGGCCGCCCCGGCGACCTTCTCGTAGCGGTCGAGCTTGATGTGCGAGTCGTGCACGCCGGCGAGGGCGACGTCGAGTTCGCCCGCCTTCAGCGAGCCCTTGCGGTTGTTCAGGTCCAGCCAGCCGGACGCGGACATGGCCGCGCCGAGCTCGCGCCAGGGCAGGTCCGGCACGCGGCGCTTGTTGTAGTCGGTCTTGCTGGTCCGCCAGAGGTAGCGGGCCGGGTTCTTCAGCTGGGGGGAGAACAGGTCGTTGGACCCGTACACGAATGCCCCGGGCCGGTCCAGCAGCGGCCCCAGGGCGTCGATGAACGGCCCCACCGCGTCCGGGTGGGCCAGTGAGTCGCCCGTGTTGACGACCAGGTCCGGCTCGTAGGCGTCCAGCCCGCGGATCCAGTCGATGAGCATCCTGCGGCCCGGCGTCAGGTGCGCGTCGGACAGGTGCAGGATGCGCAGGCGCGGGCTCCCCGGGGGGAGCAGGGGCAGTTCGTAGCGGCGCAGCCGGAACCAGTTGCGCTCGATCACCGAGGCATAGGTCAAGCCGGCGACCCCCACCGCGCCAGTGATCGCCGCCGCGCGCCCCACGCGGCGCAGGAGTTGTCTGTTGTCGACGCCCATCCGGCCCTCCTTCGTTGTAGGACCGATCGTCGCAGACCCGGGGCGCCCCCGCGCGCAAACCGTTGGTGGCGCCGCCGGATACCGCCGTAGGATCGGTGCATGTCCGAACTCAAAGACCGCCTCAAGAACGACCTGACCACCGCCATGAAGGCGCGTGACAAGGTGCGCACCGGCACCCTCCGCATGGTCCTGGCGGCCATCTCGACCGAGGAGGCCGCGGGTTCCTCGCAGCGCTCCCTCGGCGACGACGAGATCATAAAGCTGCTGACCCGCGAGGCGAAGAAGCGCCGGGAGGCGGCCGAGGCGTTCGACACCGGCGGTCGGCCCGACCAGGCCGAGGCCGAGCGAGTCGAGAGCGCGGTCATCTCCGAGTACCTGCCCCGCCAGCTGACGGACGACGAGCTCGCCGCGCTGGTGGCGGACGCCGTCGCCGAGACCGGCGCGGACAACCCCCGTGCGATGGGCCAGGTGATGAAGGTCCTCAACCCGAGGATCGCCGGCCGGGCCGAGGGCTCCCGCGTGGCGGCCGAGGTCAAGCGCCGGCTCGCCGGCTGACCGGTTCCCCGCCGGGGGTGCGGCCCGCTCGACGCGGGCGGGCCCCCGCGGCCGGGTCCGCCCCGTGGACGCGCGAGGGGGCGGCGGTGTCTCCACCGCCGCCCCCTCGTTCCGTCACAGGCCCGGGTCAGTCCCCGTCCCTGCCGTGGGGCAGGTGCGCGGGCTGCACGGGGAGCCAGTCCTCGTCGGGGCCCGTGCCGCTGGCGGTACCGCCGCCGTTGCTCAGGAACACGTTGACCGTGGCCCCCTCCGGGAGCCGCGTGCCCGGGTCGGGGTTGACCGCGGCCACCGAGCCCTCGGGCTCGCCGGACCGGACCCGGGTCTGGGACACGTTGACCGAGTAGCCCGCGGCCTGGAGGGCGGCCACCGCGTCGTTCTCCGGCTGGCCGACCACGTTGGGCACCCCGCCGTCGTCGCTGGCGGGGCTGGCCTCGTCGTCCGGCTCGGGAGCCCTGGGTCCGGAGGTCGATCCGAACCTGCCGGGAGCCGAGGGCAGCTGCTCCACCTCGACGCCCTCGTGGGCGCCGCGCATGGTCTCCTGCCAGATCGGCCCGGGGATCGTGGCGCCGTACACCACGCCGAAGTGCCGGTCGCCGATGGTGACGTTGCGCAGCGGGTGCTGCTGCGGGCCGCGCGGGTCGCCGACGAAGACGGCGCCGGCCATCTGCGGGGTGAACCCGGCGAACCAGGCCGCCGCCGAACCGTCGGTGGTACCGGTCTTGCCCGCCGTGGGACGGCCGATGCCGAGCGAGCTCGCCGTGCCGCCGTTGAAGGTCTGCGACAGCAGGTAGGCCACGCCGTCGGCGACATCCTCGTCGATCGCCCGCGAGCACTCCGGCTCGATGTCGATCGTGGTGCCCGACTGGCGGTCCTCGATCTGGGAGATGGCCTGCGGCTCGCAGTACATCCCGCCGGAGGCGAAGGTCGCGTAGGCGTTGGACACCCGGAGCGGGGAGACCTCCTCGCTGCCCAGCGTGAAGCTGCTGTTGGCGAGCGAGTTCTCGTTCTCCGTGAACTTGGTGCCGTCGGCGCGCTGGAGTCCGAGCGTCTCGGCCATCTCCATCACGTCGCAGATCCCCACCTGCCTCTGGAGCTGGGCGAAGTAGGTGTTGGACGACGCCTTGGTCCCGGAGACCATGTTGTGCGTGGTGTTGGACCTGGTGTCGCCCGAGTTGCTCGGTGTCCACGTGGCCAGGGTGCCGCCGTTGCAGCTGCGCTGGCCGGAGACGGACACGCTGGTGGGCGAGTTGAACGAGGTGCTGAAGGGGAGCCCCTCGTCCAGTGCCGCGGCGAGGGTGATCGCCTTGAAGGTCGACCCGGCCTGGAAGCCGCTGCTGCCGCCCCGGTCGGCGTCGGTCGCGAAGTTGATGGACGTCTCGCCGAGCTTGCTCTCGTCCGGCCCGTAGTTGCGGCTCTGGACCATGCCGAGGATGTGTCCGGTGCCGGGCTCGATGACCACCTCGGCGGCCACCTTGCGCGACTCGTTCTCGCGGGGGACCCACTTGTCGACGGCGGCCTGCCCGGCCTCCTGGGTCTGCGGGTCCAGGGTGGTGTGGATCTCCAGGCCCGCGGTGCGCAGCCAGCGCGCCCGCTCGGTCTCGTTGGGGCCGAAGCGCTCGTCCTGCTCGATCTCCTGGACGACGTAGTCGCAGAAGAAGGGCTGGTCGCTGGGCACGCACCCGTTGGGCGGGGTGTCCAGGTCCAGGTCCATGCCCTCGGACTTGGCCTCCTCGGCCTCGGCCTCGGTGACGGCGCCGGTCGCCACCATGCGGTCCAGGACCACGTTGCGGCGCTCGATGGTCTGGTCGGGGAAGAAGCGGGGGTTGTACAGGTAGGGGTAGCGGACCAGGCCGGCGATGGTCGCCGCCTGGTGCAGCTCCAGGTCGCTGGCGGGCACCTGGAAGAAGTGCTGGGCGGCGGACTCGACCCCGTACGCGCCGTCGCTGAAGTAGGCGATGTTCAGGTAGCCCTCGAGGATCTCGTCCTTGGACATCCTCTGCTCCAGGGCCACGGCGTAGCGCAGCTCCCGGATCTTGCGGGCGATGGACTCCTCACGCGCGTGGTCGAGCTCCTCCTGGGAGGTGGCCGCCTCGATCTGCACGTTCTTGACGTACTGCTGTGTGATGGAGGACGCGCCCTCGGTGTTGCCGCCCATGGTGCGCACTGCCGCGCGCAGGGTGCCGGACACGTCGAGGCCGCCGTGCTCGTAGAAGCGGGCGTCCTCGATGGCGAGGATGGCGTCGACCATGAGCGGTGAGACGTCGTCGAGTTCGACGAGCTCCCGGTTCTGGTCGAAGATCTCCGCGATGACGCCGCCCTCGCTGTCGTAGATCGTGGACCGCTGAGGGGGCGGCGGAGTCTCGAGGTTGCTGGGCATGTCCAGGAAGCCGCTGGCGACGTTGCGCGCGGTGATGCCCAGACCACCGACGGCAGGAAGGGCGAGCGCGGCGACGAGGAGGCCCGCGATGACGCCTACGACGACCAGTTGGCTGATTCTTTGAAGCAATGTCCCCTGACCCACCCCATCAGACTAAGTGACCACGGACGCGCACAGTGGTGCGATCTGAACCGGTTTGTGCGCGAGCGCGCTGAGATGCCCGCACTGTCGCGCGAGCGGTGCCCCCATGCCATCTTTTCACGGTTATCGCTGACCACTCGTTGCGCGGTTCGACGCAGCAGGGGATGCCGCCCATCCGACGCGGAGCGCTACCGCGTCCTTACGCAATGGCCCGAGCGGGCCATCTTCAGTGGGATGGGAAGTGGGTCGAGTGGGTTCTGTTGGTGCGGCGTCCGGATCCGTAATTTCTAGACGGCAGGGGTGGGCGTGGAACCACCGCACCCCACGCGGCAGCGGGAGCGTACCGTGTTCTTCCCACCCAACCAGAGCACGCGAGTGTCTGGAACCCCGGGAACCCCGCTGACGCACGATTCGGGTGCGCACACAGGGGAGTAGGGCACATGTGGACCAACCAGTGGACGACGATGGCACGTTGCCGAGAGGTCGACCCGGACGCTCTGTTCGTCCAGGGGGCGGCGCAGCACCGGGCCAAGCTCATCTGTCAGGAGTGCCCGGTGCGCACCGAGTGCCTGGCCGACGCCCTCGACAACCGGGTGGAGTTCGGTGTCTGGGGCGGGATGACCGAACGCGAGCGGCGGGCCCTGTTGCGCAAGCACCCCGGCGTCCCCGACTGGGGGCCGCTCCTGGAGGAGGCCCGACGTGAGGGCGGGGGAGACCTCTCCCACTACGCGGACACCCTCGGCGCGGGCGTCGGCGAGCCCTCCGCCTGAACCCCGGCGCTAGCGTCCTCCTGCCGCGGCGGCGAGGGCGCCGCCGATCCGGCGCAGCCCCTCCAGATCGTGCACGTCCTCCGGCAGGGCGGCCACCTCGGCCACGCGCAGGTCCGGGTGGGAGGACAGCAGGGCGTCGCGCAGCCCGACCTCGCGCCCGCGCACACGGACCCGTTCCGCGTGCAGGCGCAGTGCGGCGGACGCCAGCGGGTGGACGCCCCCCTCCTCCAGCGAGGCGGCGGCGGACTCGGCGTCCGCCGCGCCCAGCGACGAGCCCGCGCCCTCCGGCAGGGGGTGGGTGCGGTTGACGACGACCCCGGCCAGCGGCATGGCGTCGCCGGCCAGCCGGTCCACGAAGTAGGAGGCCTCGCGCATCGCGTCCGTGTCGGGGACGGCGACCACCACGAACGCCGTCCCCGGTGTCCGGAGCAGGCGGTAGGTGCGCTCCGCCCGTTTCTGGAACCCGCCGAACACCGTGTCGAAGGCGGACACGAACGACCGCAGGTCGTCGAGGAACTGCTTCCCCACGATCCTGCCGATCGTCGAGGTCACCAGGTTGAACCCGGCCCCCAGCAGCCGGAAGGCGCCGGTGCTCGCCGGGGCGCTCAGGAACCTGATGAGCCTGCCGTCCAGGAACCGGCCCAGCCGCTCGGGCGCGTCGAGGAAGTCCAGCGCGGACCTGCTGGGCGGGGTGTCCACCACGATCAGGTCCCAGTCCCCCGACTGCCGCAGCTGTCCCAGCTTCTCCATGGCCATGTACTCCTGTGTGCCGGAGAAGCTGGTGGAGAGGGTCTGGTAGAAGGGGTTGGCGAGGATCTGCCGGGCCCGCTCCGGGTCCGCGTGCTCCTCCACGACCTCGTCGAAGGTCCGCTTCATGTCGAGCATCATCGCGTGCATGCTGCCCCGGGCGCCCTCGGGCAGGGGGACGGGGCGCGGGGTGTTGTCCAGCGCCTCCACTCCCATGGACTGGGCCAGGCGCCGCGCCGGGTCCACGGTGATCACGACGGGGTGGCGCCCGCGCTCCGCGGCGCGCAGCCCCAGTGCGGCGGCGGTGGTGGTCTTGCCGACCCCGCCGGCCCCGCAGCACACGATGATCCGCGTCCCCGGGTCGTCCAGGAGCGCGTCGGTGTCGAGTGCCTTGGCACCGGTCCCCCCGCGGTTCGCGCGGCCGTCGTCCTCCGGTCCCGGGTTCACCGGCGCACCCCCTGCTCGGCCAGCCGCCGTGTGAGTTCGTCCAGGGCCGCCCGGTCCACGCCCCCCGCGAGGAGGGGGAGCTCGAGGAGGGGGCGGCCCAGGTCCTCCAGGTCCGACCGCACGCGTCGCTCCAACCGGACCCGCAGGGCGTGCCCGCGCACCTCGCCGGCCAGGGAGGCGGCGAGCTCCCGCGGGTTCTCCACACGTGCCTCCCCGAACCCGGCGGCGAGTGCGTCGAGGTCCGGGCCGCCGCTCGCGGCGGCCTCCAGGGACGCGTCGTCGAGGAGCGGGGGGCGTGCCATGTTCACCAGCACCATCCCCGCCGCGAGCCCCAGCTCGGAGATCTCCGCGATCCCGTCCCGGGTCTCCTGGGCGGGCATCTCCTCCAGGAGCGTCACGAAGTGCACCAGGGTCCGGTCGGAGCGGATGACCTCCATGACCTTGTCGGCGTGGTTGCGGATCGGGCCCACCCGGGCCAGCCCCGCCACCTCGGAGTTCACGTTGAGGAACTGGGAGATCCGCCCCGTCGGCGGGGCGTCCATCACCACGGCGTCGTAGTGGAAGGGCGCGGACGGATCGGCGGCGGAGGGCCTGCGGCGCGCGCCCCGGCGGCGCCGCACCGCCTCGGTCGCCTTGCCGGTGAGCAGGACGTCGCGCAGCCCGGGGGCGATGGTGGTGGCGAAGTCCACGGCCCCGAGCCTGTTCAGCGCCTGCCCGGCCCGGCGCATGCCGTAGAACATCTCCAGGTACTCCAGGAGCGCCGCCTCGGCGTCGGCCGCCAGGACGGACACGCTCCCGCCGCCGGGGACGGAGAGCATCTCGCGCTCCTCGTAGGGGAGCGGCGGGCTGCCGAGGAGGGTAGCGACGCCCTGGCGCCCCTCCACCTCGACCAGGAGCACGCGGCCACCGTCCGCGGCCAGCGCCTGGGCCAGCGCCGCGGCGATCGTGGTCTTGCCGGTCCCGCCCTTCCCGGTGACGATGTGCAGTCGCGCTCCCGCGCACGCATCCCCCGGATGCTGTGGTCCGTGCTCACGATCACTCACCCCAGGGAGTCTATGTGGGCCTCCGGGGACGGGTGGGGAGAGGCGTCTGTGTGGGCGGGGAGGAGCACGGGTGAGTAGTGTGGCGGCGTTGACGTGCGGCGCCCCGCCTCGGTGGCGGGACGCCGGTGACCGATAGGGGTTGGACGCATGAGCAAGTGGGAGTACCAGACGGTGGCGCTGCTGTCGCACGCCACCAAGCAGATCCTCGACAACTGGGGTTCCGACGGGTGGGAGCTCGTCTCCGTCGTGCCCGCCCCGCTCCCGGAGGGCACCGACCCGCGCAACCAGCAGTACGTCGCCTACATGAAGCGCCAGCTCTGATGGCCACCCCCGAGGAGCGGATCGCGGAGCTGGGCCTGACCCTGCCGGAGGTGGCGGCCCCGGTGGCCTCCTACACGCCGACGGTGCGCAGCGGGGCCCACGTGTACGTGTCCGGTCAGCTGCCGTTCGTGGAGGGCGAGCTGCCCGCCACGGGCAAGGTCGGCGCGGAGGTCACCCCGGAGGCCGCCCGCGATCTGGCCGCGCTCTGCGCGCTCAACGCCATCGCCGCGGTGCGCGCCGAGGTCGGCGAGCTGTCCGACGTGGTCAGGATCGTCAAGGTGGGCGGCTTCGTGGCCAGCACCCCCGACTTCACCGGCCAGCCCGGTGTGATCAACGGCGCCAGCGACCTGCTCGCCCGGGTCTTCGGCGACGCCGGGGTGCACGCCCGCGCGGCGGTCGGGGTGGCGGCCCTGCCGCTCGACTCCCCGGTCGAGGTCGACATGATCGTCGAGGTCCGCTGAGCGGTTCCCCGTGAGGCCGGGCAGGCCGCGCCGGTCGGCGGCGCGGCCTCCGGCCCCGAGACCCGGGAGGGTATGCCGATGCCGGAGCAGGGAGGGGCCGCCCGGCCCAGGCCGGCCGCCACGGTGATGCTGCTGCGCCCCGCGCGGGGCGGCCAGGCCCGGGGCGGGCGCGGGGAGGGGCCGATGGAGGTCCTGCTCATGCGCAGGGTCCGCTCCATGGGCTTCGCGCCGGGCGCCTACGTCTTCCCGGGCGGAGGAGTGGACGAGAGGGACGCCGACGGGGACCTTCCCTGGACCGGTCCGTCCCCGCTGGAGTGGGCGCGGACACTCGGCACCGACGTGCGGATGGCGCGTGCGCTGGTGTGCGCCGCCGTCCGCGAGACCTTCGAGGAGACCGGCGTGCTGCTGGCGAGTGCGCCGGAGCGCGCCGGGGAGCCGGCCATCACCCTCGACACGGCGTCCGAGGAGTGGGAGAGGGACCGGCTGGGGCTGATCGACCGCTCCCGCTCCTTCACGGGGGTGCTCTCCCGGCGCGGGCTGGTGCTCAGGTCGGAGTGGCTCCGGGCGTGGTCGCGCTGGATCACGCCCCGCGCCCAGCCGCGCCGCTACGACACCTGGTTCTTCGCCGCGGAGCTTCCGCCGGGCCAGGCCTCGCGCGACGTCGGCGGCGAGGCCGACCTCACGGCCTGGACCGATCCGTCCCTGGTCGCCCCGGAATGGGCGGCGGGCCGCATGCCCATGCTGCCGCCCACGGTGGTCACGTGCGCCGAGCTCGCCGAGTGCCGGACCCTGGAGGGTGTACGGAAGGCGCGACGGGATATCGTCCCCTTTGAACCGGAAGTTCGGGAAGTCAACGGTCGGATCCGCGTCGTCGCCCCCGACGGGGTGGAGTACCCCCTGCCGAATCCCGGTGCGGCCCCGTGAGGGTGCGCACGTCACCGTGCGGACCGCGTGGCCGCGGGACGGGTTCCGGGGTTCGCCGCCCGCGGTCCTCCGGACCGGTCCGGTCTCGGCGATCGAAGCGAGGTGCGATGAGGATCGACGGTTCCGGGACGCTGCGCGCCAGTTGTGTGCTGTGCCCCAATCCTGGCCCGATGACGTTGGAGGGGACCAACACCTGGATCCTGCGCGAGCCCGGCGCCCGCGGGGTCGTGGTCGTGGACCCCGGCCCCCACGACGAGCGCCACCTGGAGAGGGTGGCGCGGACCGTGCAGGAGCAGGGCGCGCAGGTACAGATGGCGGTGGTCACCCACCGGCACCCCGACCACGCCGAGGGCGCCCGCTACTTCGCCGAGCTGACCGGGGCCCCCGTGCACGCGGTCGACCCGGAGGTGCGGGTCGGCGGCCACGGCCTGTCCGACGGCGACACCCTGGAGGCCGACGGCCTGGTACTGACGGTCGTCGCCACCCCCGGGCACACCGACGACTCGGTGTGCCTCCTGGTCGGCGCGGACAACGCCGTCCTGACCGGGGACACGGTCCTGGGGCACGGCACGACCGTGATCGACGGCGACGACGGCCTCGGTCCCTACATGGACTCGCTGTACAGGCTGCGGGACCTCGTGCGGGAGCAGGGTGTGCGCACCCTCCTGCCCGGGCACGGACCGATCCTGACCGCGCCCGCGGAGGCGCTGTCCTCCTACATCGCGCACCGGGAGTCGCGCCTGGAGCAGGTCCGGGAGGCCGTGAACGCCGGCGCGACCGGGGTCGGCGCCGTCGTGGACCGTGTCTACCCCGACGTCGACGAGCAGATCCGGTTCGCCGCGGAGTCGTCGGTGCGCGCCCAGCTGCGCTACCTGGCCTCGCTCGGTGAGCTCCCGGTCGGCAACGAGCCGTAGCCCCGGGCGGACGGGCACCGCCCGGCAGGCGCGCGCACGGGGCCTTCCGAGCCGCCGCAGAGGGGCGGCGCGCCGCGGGGTCCGGACAGCGCTGTGGCCGCCCACCCCGGGGGGAGAGCGGCCACACAGCGTGTCCGCCGGGCGCCCGTCCGGGCGCCGGAGGTTCTAACGGGCCCGGCGGCGCATCCGCTCGACGTCGAGCAGGACGACGGCCTTGGCCTCGATGCGCAGCCAGCCGCGCAGCGCGAACTCGGCGAGCGCCTTGTTGACCGTCTCGCGCGAGGCGCCGACCAGCTGGGCGAGCTCCTCCTGGGTGAGGTCGTGGTGGACGTGCAGGCCGTCCTCGCCCTCCTTGCCGAACTTGTCGGCGAGCTCCAGGAGCGCCTTGGCCACACGGCCCGGCACGTCGGTGAAGACGAGGTCCGCCATCACGTCGTTGGTCCGGCGCAGCCTGGCCGCCAGTGCCTTGAGCAGCTGGAGCGAGACGTGCGGACGGCTCGACAGGAACGGGCGCAGGTCGTCGTGGCCCAGCCCGGCGAGCACCGAGTCGGTCACGGCGACGGCGCTCGCGGTGCGCGGGCGCGGGTCGAACAGCGACAGTTCACCGAACATCTCACTGGGGCCGAGCACCCCGAGCAGGTTCTCGCGGCCGTCCACGGCCGTGCGGGTCAGCTTGACCTTCCCGCTGAGGATCACGTACAGGCGGTCGCCCTCGTCGCCCTCGCTGAACAGGGTCTGCCCGCGTCCGAGGCGTACCTCGCTCACCGATGAGCGGAGCGCCGCCGTGTCCTCCTCGTCGAGAGCCTCGAACAGAGGGGCCTTCCGCAGCACCTCGTTGATCTCGTCCACCACACGTCCTCCTCAGAACCTGACCGTCAACAGTGTGACGTATATCGCACCCGGGTGTGAAACCAGGTCGTTACCGCGGCTTGCCGCCGGGAGACCACGTGCCCACAACAGCCGACGTCAGCCCATGCGATCTTAGTCGTAATCAGCCTGTATCAAGGGCTGTCCGCGCCGCGCCATCGGACATTGGTTACATAATCCCGGTCACCGGCCGAAACGACGGCCGGCTCCCGGAAGCATGCCGAACTTTCGGTGAACACGGAGGCCCGCCCCGTCGGGACGCCTACCCTGTGACGATGCCCCGTGACACGCCAGACGCGCCGTCCGCGCCCGCGGAGAACCCCACGCCCACCGGCGAGAGCCGACTCGCGCTGGTCCGCCGCGCGCGCAGGATGTACCGGGAACTCGTCGAGCTCTACCCGGACGCCCACTGCGAACTGAACTTCACGACCCCGCTGGAACTGCTGGTCGCCACCATCCTGTCCGCGCAGTGCACGGACAAACGGGTCAACCAGGTCACTCCGGCGCTCTTCGCCCGCTACCCCGACGCCGAGGCCTACGCCTCGGCCCGGCGGGAGGAGATGGAGGAGGTCATCCGTCCGCTCGGCTTCTTCCGCGCCAAGACGAACAGTCTCATCGGGCTCGGTCAGGCGCTGTGCGAACAGCATGGCGGAGAGGTTCCGGGGAACCTCTCCGACCTGGTCAAACTACCCGGTGTAGGACGAAAAACCGCAAATGTACTGCTTGGTAATGCCTTCGATGTGCCCGGGATCACCGTGGACACCCATTTCGGGCGGTTGGTCCGCCGTTTCAAGTGGACGGACGAGGTCGACCCGGTGAAGGTCGAGCACGCGGTGGGCGACCTGTTCCCCCCGAGGGACTGGACGATGCTCTCCCACCGGGTGGTCTGGCACGGGCGGCGGGTCTGCCACGCCCGCAAGCCCGCCTGCGGCGCCTGCGACCTGGCCCGCTGGTGCCCCTCGTTCGGGGAGGGCCCGACGGATCCGGACACGGCCGCCGGGCTGCTGCGGATGCGCTCCTTCGCCTGACCCCGCCCCTGCGGCGGCCGGCCCGGAGGCGGCGGACGGCGGGGGCGCCTGCGGCGCTTTGTACTCTGATGGTGTGATCGTTGACACCGGCGTCCCGACACGGCCGCCGCGTCCGCGCGGACGCCTCCGCCGCGCCGCTCCGCGGTACCGCCGCGACGCGGCGGCGGCCCCCTGCCGGGACGACCCCGGCGGTCCCACCGCCTCCGGGGACGCCGTGCCGGCCGGCGGACCCGGAGACCGGGGCCCCGCGGGGGACGCGGCGCCCCCGGGAGCGGTTCCCGCGAGGGAGTCCCCGCACGGGACCGCCGGACACGGTTCCACCGCATGACGACCCGAGGGAGCGGTGCGGGCCCCGGGCCCCGCGCTCCCGGCCCGCCCAGGAAATCCCGGGAACATCCCGGTGCGGCCCGCGCCAGCGGCCGCACCGGTCCACCGACGGCGCGACAACCCCCGGAACAGGCTTCACGTATGAACCCGATCCCGCTCTGGCTCGCCGCGCTCGCGGACGCCGCCGAGACGATGACCGTGCCGGGCCCCATGCGGCCCCCCGCGAACGGCGGCCGCGAGTCGGCCGTCCTCATCCTCTTCGGCGTCGGACACAAGGGGCCGGACCTGCTCCTCATCCAGCGCAACGCCGGACTGCGCCGCCACGCCGGGCAGCCGGCCTTCCCCGGTGGCCGGATCGAGCCCACGGACGCCTCCGTCGAGGCCGCGGCCCTCCGGGAGGCGGAGGAGGAGACCGGGGTGGTCCCCGCGGGCGTCGACGTCGTGGGACGCCTCCCCGAGCTGTACCTGAGCTTCAGCGACTTCCGGGTGGCCCCCGTCCTGGGCTGGTGGCGCGAGCCCTCCGAGGTGCGCCCCACCGACCTCGGCGAGGTCGCCGCGGTCTCCAGGGTCCCGGTCGCCGACCTCGCCGAACCGGCCAACCGGGTCATGGTGCGCTACGGGGGCGGGACCCGGTGGGGGCCGGGCTTCCGGGTCGACGGCATGCTCGTGTGGGGTTTCACCGGTGCGATCATCGACAGCCTGCTCACCATGGGCGGCTGGGAACTTCCTTGGCGCCACGAGGGTCTCACCGACGTGTTCGAAGCCACCCCGCAGGGCCTGCGGCCGGTCGGGTAGCGCTCATTCTTGGAGGGCATTGTGCTCGACGTGGTCCTGATCGTCCTGCTGCTGCTGTTCGCGGTGACCGGGTACCGCCAGGGTTTCATCGTCGGTGTCTTCAGTTTCGTGGGCTTCATCGGCGGGGGCGTCCTCGCCGCCCTGGCCGCCCCGGACCTGATCCAGGCGTGGGTGGAGGATCCCGGCCGACAGGCGCTCCTGGCCATCGCCGTGGTCTTCCTGGCCGCCGCGCTCGGCCAGTTCCTGTGCTCCTACCTGGGCACCCTCGTCCGCAACAGGGTCACGTGGGACTCCGCCCGCGTCGTGGACGCCGTGGGCGGAGCCCTGGTCAGCGGGCTCTCGGTACTGCTCGTCGCCTGGTTCATCGGCAGCACGGTCGCGAACTCGGCGCTGCCGTTGGTGGCCGGGCAGGTCAAGGACTCGCGCATCCTCCAGTCGGTGGACGCGCTCATGCCGGAGTCGGCCCACAGCGGCTTCTCCACGTTCCGCAGGGTCGTGGACCAGAGCGCGTTCCCACAGGTCTTCAGCGGCCTCGGGACCGGTGAGCTGGCCGAGGTCGAGCCGCCGGACCCGGACGTTCTCACCACCCCGGAGCTGATCGAGTCGAGCCGCAGCGTGGTCAAGGTCCTGGGGACCGCCCCGTCCTGCCAGCGCCGTGTGGAGGGGACCGGCTTCGCCTACGCCGACGACCGGATCATGACCAACGCGCACGTCGTCGCCGGGGTGACCGACGACCTGCGGATCGTCACCCGGGAGGGCTACCAGCTCGACGCCACCCTGGTGCTGTTCGACGCGCAGCAGGACCTGGCGGTCCTCCACGTCCCGGGGCTGGACCTGGAGCCGCTGGAGTTCACGCACGAGGCCCCGCAGGGCGGGGACGCGGTGGTGGCCGGGTTCCCCCGCAACAGCGGCTTCACGGCCGTCCCCGCGCGCGTACGGGCCCGCCAGACGGCGCAGGGGCCGGACTTCTACCACTCGCAGCAGGTGAGCCGGGAGATCTACCAGGTGCGCGCGGTGGTGCGCCCCGGCAACTCCGGAGGCCCGCTCCTCGCCCCGGACGGCACCGTCTACGGGGTCGTGTTCGCCGCGGCCACGAACGAGCCGGAGACGGGCTACGTGCTCACCGCCGACGAGGTGGCGGAGAACGCGGGTTCGGGGCTGGAGTCCGCGGCGGAGGTCTCCTCCCAGACCTGCGACTGACCCCCGTCCACAGGCGGACGCCGGGCCTTCACAGGACCCGTCCCCCACGGTTCACTGGATGTACAGGGGGACCGCCGCGGCGGCCGGCACGGTGCTGCCCGGGGTCCGCGGGACGCCCACAGGGCCGTCCGCGGGGCCGCCCGCCCCGCGCGGCGGAGGCGCCACGCGGGGCGGGCGACCCCGGGCCCCGACCCGTCACGCGCTCCGGCGCCCGCGCCCCCGCACGCGAACGGGCGCCCTCCCCGCGGGGAGGGCGCCCGTTCGGACGTCTGTGGACCGGCCCTAGTTGGAGCTGGGGTCCGGCGTGTGCTCGTTCGTCAACGGCCAGCTCATGCGCACGACGGTGCCCCTGTCGCTGGGGTCGATCTTCACCTCGTCGGCGAGACCGGTGATGACCGCCAGGCCGAGGCCGGGGGAGAACCCGGAGATTCCGCCGGGAGGGGTGTCCTCACCGTCGAGGAAGAGCCCGTCCAGCATGGACGGGTTGACGGTCTCCACCGTGTCCTTCGCGGGGGCACGGTCGGAGACGACGACCTCGAAACGTTGTGTCGCGCTCCCGTTGGCGCGCAAGGCGGGGCTCGTGGCGTCGGTGCGGGAGTCCGACCCCGGGTCAGGCCCGTTGCCGTCGATCAGCTGGAGCAGGATCGGCTGTGTGGGGCAGTGCAGCTTGTGTGCGGCCACCGCCCGGGAACACGCCTCACCGACCGCCAGCCTGATCTCGTCGATCGCTGAGGCGGCGATACCCGCCCGCCGTGCCACGGTCGCGGCCATGAGCCGCGCCGTGCGCACGTGGGCGGGAAGCGCGCTGATCGTGAGCGTGATGGTTGCCATCGCTCGCTCTGGGCTACTTCGCGGAACGCTTGTCGATGGCTTCCTGAACAGAGCCGTGGATACCGAAGACCTTGGTCAGACCGGTGATCCGGAAGATCTTCAGGATGCGCTCCTGGGTGCAGACCAGGTCGAGGGTCCCGTCGTGGGCCCGGACGCGCTTGAGCCCGCCCACAAGCACACCGAGGCCTGTCGAGTCCAGGAACTCCACCTTCTCCATGTTGACCACGAGGTGGAAGTTGCCCTTGTTGACCAGGTCGATCAGCAGCTCGCGGAGCCGGGGCGCGGTATAGACATCGATCTCACCCTCAACGACGACGATCTCGGTGTCGCCCTCGGTGTAATGATCAAGCTTCAAGTCCACTAGTCCTCCAGCGCCGAACCGCGAAAAAATCGCGAATGATCTCTGCCGGGCGTTACCCCACCAGCACGCATTCAACCACGGGTGTCGAGTGCGTCTTCCTGTGATGCACAGAAAAACCGTGACACCGCGCCACTCTTCCCCCGGATGTCACACTGAAACCGATGTCCCAGTGCGACACCCTTCGTCTGAGGGCGTCATGACTACCGAACACGCGCCTGTGAGGAGGGGTCTCGGATGAGGCGATCGGAGCCCGTGCTCCCCGGTGTGTGGCGTGACGATACCCGGTACCCGCAGGTGACCCACATCGAGCATGTGGCCCGCAACGAGGGAGTGGGCGGGGAGTGGCCGGAATGGGCCGCGCCCCACCTGGTCGGACGGCTCTCCGAGCTGGGGATCACACGACCGTGGTCCCACCAGGTTGAAGCCGCCGACCTCGCACGCTCGGGCCGTGATGTGATCATAGCCACGGGTACCGCCTCGGGGAAGTCACTCGGCTTCCTCATACCCGCTGTGGACGCCGTCGACGCGGGCGGGACCGTGCTCTACCTCTCCCCGACCAAGGCGCTCGCCCAGGACCAGTTGCGGTGGATATCGGACCTGGGTCTCGCGGGCATGCGTGCGGCCGTATACGACGGCGACACGAGCGTCGAGGAGCGGTCCTGGGTACGCGAGCACGGCAACTACGTGCTCACCAACCCGGACATGCTGCACCACGGGATCCTCCCCCGCCACGGGGCGTGGTCGCGCTTCCTGCGCAGGCTGCGCTACGTGGTGGTCGACGAGGCACACCGGTACCGCGGTGTCTTCGGCTCGCACGTCGCCCAGATCCTGCGGCGGCTGCGCAGGATCTGCGCCCGCTACCGGTCGGAACCGGTGTTCGTGCTGGCCTCGGCCACTTCCGGCAGCCCCGCGCAGAGCGCGACCCGGCTGACCGGCGTGCCCGTCACCGCGGTCAGCGAGGACGGGTCCCCGCGTCCGGGGCTGTCCGTCGCCCTCGTGGAGCCGGAGCTCACCGACCTGACCGGGGAGCAGGGGGCGCCCATCAGGCGGACGGCGCCGTCCCAGGCCGCTGAGATGCTCGCCGACCTGGTGCGGGACCGGGTGCGGACCCTCGTGTTCGTGCGTTCGCGGCAGGGCGCGGAGGTGGTCGCGCTGACAGCTCAGCGGCTCCTGTCGGAGCGGGGCGACCACGACCTGGCCGCCCGGGTTGCCGCCTACCGGGGCGGCTACCTGCCCTCGGAGCGGAGGGAGCTGGAGGAGGCCCTGAGGACGGGGGAGCTCCTGGGGCTGGCGAGCACCAACGCCCTGGAACTGGGCGTGGACATCAGCGGGCTCGACGCCGTCCTCATCGCCGGATGGCCGGGGACCCTGGCGTCCCTGTGGCAGCAGGCGGGACGGGCGGGGCGGCGCGGCGACGACGCCCTGGCGGTGTTCATCGCCCGGGACGACCCGTTGGACACGTACCTCGCGCACCACCCGGAGGCGATTTTCGGTCGCTCTGTGGAGACCACCGTCCTTGACCCGGAAAACCCCCACATTCTGGGTCCGCACCTGTGTGCGGCCGCCCAGGAGCTACCGATCACGAAGGACGACTTCGCCCTCTTCGGAGAAACCACCGAGGAGCGCCTGGCCGATCTCGTGGAGCGGAAACTCTTGCGGAGGCGCCCACGGGGCTGGTTCTGGACCAGTAATGAACGGGCCAGCGACCTGGCCGATATCCGCGGGGCGGGCGGTCCCCCCGTGCAGATCGTGGACACCGGGAGCGGGCAGCTCCTCGGCGAGATCGACGAGGCCGCGTCCCACGGCACCGTGCACCCGGGCGCGGTGTACCTCCACCAGGGCTCCACGTACCTGGTGGACGACCTCGACCTGGACGAGGGGGTCGCACTGGTCCACGGCGCCGAACCGCCGTACAGCACCTGGGCGCGCGACACCACGGACATCACCGTGCGCTCGGTGCGGCGCCAGGAGGAGTGGCCGAGCGGCGCGACCGCGTACTTCGGCGAGGTGGAGGTGGTCCGCCAGGTGGTGGGCTTCCTCAAGCGGGACGTGCGCACCGGCTCCGTTCTCGGGGAGCAGCCGCTCGAACTCCCCGAGCGCACGCTCCACACCCGCGCGGTGTGGTGGACCCTGCCCGCGGAGGGGGAGGCCCGGCTGCGCAAGGAGGACGTGGGCCTGCTGGGCGCCGCCCACGCGGCCGAGCACGCCGCGATCGGCATGCTCCCGCTGCTGGCGACCTGCGACCGCTCGGACATCGGCGGGGTGTCCACCGCCGTCCACGGCGACACGGGCAGGCTGACGGTGTTCGTCTACGACGGGTACGAGGGCGGCGCGGGCTTCGCCGAGCGGGGCTTCTCCGCGGCGCGCGAGTGGCTCACCGCGACCCGGGCCGCGATCGCCGACTGCGAGTGCGACCACGGGTGCCCCTCGTGCATCCAGTCGCCCAAGTGCGGCAACGGCAACGAGCCCCTGAGCAAGTCCGGTGCGCTGAGGCTTCTCGACGAGGTCCTCGGAGGGGACGGCGGCACGGGCGCGGAGGGCGCCTGAGAGCCGCCTTCCGGAGGAGGTGCGGGCCGTCCGCGGGCTGCGGGCGCCGGGTTCTCCGCGGTGCCGTCCGGGGACCGGGTCGCAGGACCGGCCCGTCCGAGACGGGACCGGGGAGCGCCGTGCCGACAGCCCGCGGATCCCGCGTGCCGGGGCGAGGGGCACGCCACAGGCGGGGGGCCGTGCGCCGCCCGCCGGTGCGGGGCCACGGGCCGCGGGGAGCGGGGCTTCCGCAGCCGGTGCGGGGCCACGGGCGGCCGGGCGCCGGGGAATGGGGCTCCCGCAACCGGTGCGGGGCACCCGGGGTTTTCCACAGGCTGGGAAAGGGGCTTTCGGGACCGCACTCCGCCACCGGAACCTGGAATCGGGCGCCGACACCCCGTCCGCCCCTCACCAGGGAGGTTCCATGTTCGCTCTCACCGGCCCGCCACCCGCTCGCAGCGCGCAGCCCGGAGGCGACGACGGGATGGCCACCGCCGAGTACGCGCTGTGCGCGGTCATCGGCGCCGCGTTCGCCGGCGTCCTCTACGTCATCATCACCAGCGGTGAGGTCAGGGAGGCCCTCACCGCGCTCGTGGTCGATGCGCTCAGCTCGGGGTTCTGACCGCGGATCGGTCACCGTGGAGGCGGCGCTCACGCTGCCCTCCCTGCTGCTCGTCCTGGCCGTGTCCTTCGGGGCCGTCCAGGCCGCCTCGGCCCAGCTCGCCTGCGCGGACGCCGCGCGGGTGGGGGCGCGGGCCCTCGCCCGGGGCGAACCCGACGACCGGGCCCGGAGCCTGGCGCTGACCGCCGCGCCCCGGGGCGCGGACGTCGGCCTGGCCGATGACGGGCACACAGCCCGCGTCACCGTACGGGTCGAGCTGCGGCTCGGCCCACTGGCGCCTCCCCTGGGGGTGGACGGCAGCGCCGCCGTCCTCCTCGAACCGGGGAGCTGACCACGTGCACTCCGACTCCGGCTCAGCCACCGTCTGGTGGGCGAGCCTGGGGGCCCTGCTCTGGTTCGTCACCCTCGCCGTCCTCGTGACGGCGGCGGCACGACTCGACCGGGACCGCGCCACCACCGCCGCCGATCTCGCCGCACTCGCGGCCGCCGCCCGACTCGTCCACGGCACGGAACGAGCCTGCGCGGAGGCCCGGGACACCGCAGAGGCCAACGAGGCCTCCCTCGAATCCTGCGTCATCACCGGCTCCACCGCAGAGGTGGTGGTCTCGGTTCCGTCGTCACTGGCGGACCGCGACGTCCTGGCGCGCGCCCGCGCCGGGCCGGTCCACGAAGCCGTCTCCAGCGAGGAAGTGGAATGAGCCCCGCCCCCGTCTCCGTACTGCTGTGCGCCCTCCTGCTGGGAGCTCCTCCCCAGTCCGACGACCACGTCCCTCCGCCCTGCGCGGCCTCCGCCGAACCAGCCGAACCCGCCGTGCGCGACGGCGGTGCCGAGGACCCCGACCCCTGCGCCTCCCCATCGGCGAGCCCCACGCCCTCGCCCGCCGCCGGGGCCCGCCCGGCGGAGGCCTCGGTCGGTTCCGCCCGCCGGGCGGCGGCCGCTCCGCCGCCCGTGCACGAACCCGTCGTCCACTACACGGCGGAGGCCGCACCCCCTGCCACGACCTTCGCGCGTGCCGTGGGACACACCTCCACCGTGGTCCTGGTTCTGCTGGGCATCGCGGTGCTGGCGATGCGCCTGTCCGTCGGCTGGCCCCGCTTCCCCACCCCGTACCTCGGCCAGCGGCGCTTCGACCGGGAGGAGTACTGACACCGCGGGGTCCCGTCCGGGTCGGCCCCGGGCGGGACCCCGCGGACGGGTCCTGGGTTCGGGTCCCGCCCGGGCGTGTGCCCCGCACCGCCGCCCCCGCCCGGACGACCTGCGCACACCCCCCGCACAGCGGGTGCGGAACCCTCGTACCCTCCGGTGTATGGGACACCGACACCCGAGCAGGCTCAAGAACTCCGAGGTGGGCCACGCGCGCGCCCGCTGGCTCCTGCGGGCCGAGCTTGCCGGGTGCGAGGAGTGCCGCGGGGAGGGCGACCGGGAGGCGCTGGCCGACCTGGCCTCGGAGGGCGTCTTCGACTCGCTGCTCACCGGTTTCGTGCTCGCGCGTGTGCAGCAGTGGCGTGTGCCCGGCCGATCCCCCCGGTACCCGGCCACGGTGTACCGCCTCGCGCCCGTCGACGAACGGGACTTCTGGCGGGAGCCCACCCAGCACTGCATGAGGGTGTGCACGGTCGCGGGAGCACGGGGGAGCAGTGTGGACACCGTGCCCGCGCTCCGCGAACTCCGGCTGATGTCCACGGCCGACCGCGCGTCCGTCCTGGACGACATCATCGACGGCCTCTGCGAGGACGAGGCCTGAGGTGGGGCCCGCGGACCGTCACGGGGCCCGGCGGGGCGCCGGACGAGGGGCCGGGCCGGGTGACCCGAGCGGGGGCCGGTGCGGCCGCCGTCCTCGGACGCGCGGTCCCGGGGGCCCGTCCCGGGCTTCCGGGGGAGCCTCCTGCCGGGGCGGCAGCGCGCTCGGGGGAGAGTCAGCCCCCCAGCGCCCGGGAGAGCAGCTCGGCGGCCATCGGGACGATGCCGATCAGCACGAAGGCGGGAAGGAAGCACAGGCCCAGAGGAGCGACCACCAGCACCCCCAACCGCTCCACCCGCGCTGTCGCGCGGGTGCGCAGGGCCCGCCGCAGGTCGACCACGTGGCGGTCCAGGAGATCGGCGACCGGCGCGCCGGTGTCGGCGGCCCGGGCCAGGTCCCTTCCCGCCGCGGTCAGCGGGGCGGGAAGGGAGGAGCGGCTCCAGGCCGACGCCGGATCGGCCCCCAGCCGCAGCTGCTCGGCGACCGCTGACAGCTCCCCGCCCAGCCTTCCGCCCGCCGCCCCGGAGACCGCCGTGAGGCAGACGGGCAGGGTCGCCCCGGCGCGGATCCCCGAGGAGATGAGCCCGATCACCACGGGCAGGTCGGAGGTCACCGGGAGCCGGTCGGGTCGTTCCCCGGCACGGCGGGCCCGCACCCACAGCACGGCGCACCCCCCGACCGCGACGACGCCGCCGACCGGGCCGAACAGGGTGGCCGACGCGGCCACCGCGAGCACGCCCGCCAGCGTCAGGGCCAGGGCCCGCAGAGGCAGACCGGTACGGAGGGGCGGCCCGCCCTCCGTCCCGGCGCCCGCCAGCCGTGTCCCCGGGGCGCCTCCCCGGCCCGTCGCCACCCACGCGGCGGCGGCGCCGAACAGCGCCGCGGTCACCACCGTCATCACGTCCACTCCCCTTCCACACCGTTTCCCGTACGGGGCCGTGGCCGCCCCGCCCCTCAGCCGGCCCCCACACCGCCTCTGCCCCCGGCGGTCGCGGTCGTCCTCCCCCTCTCCGCGCCCGGTCACGGTGGAGCTGTCGCGGAGCGCAGCATGCGCAGCGCCCACCAGAAACCCAGGAGGTCGAGGAACACGCCGCACACCAGGCAGGCCACCCCCAGCGGTGTCGTGAACAGGAACTCCAACGGCGACCCGCCGAGGCCGGAGGACATCAGCACCCCGGCCACCGGGAGGCACGTCAGGACGATCGCGGTCGTGCGCGGACCGCTCGTCCGCGCCTCCGCCTCGGCCCGCTGCTCCTCCTGTTCGGTGAGGTTGGCGGCCAGTGCGTCGACCACCTCGGCCGGCCCGGCGCCGGTGTCGGCCGCCACCTCCCAGCACACGGCCAGGTAGGCCAGCGCGCGCAGGTCCGGATCACGGGCGGCCTCGCGGCGCAGCGATTCCGCGTCGTCCACCGCGCCCACCAGCGGTCCGGCCTCGGCGGCGGCGATCCGCAGCGCCTCCTGCGGGGGCTGCCCGGCACGCAGTTCGGCGGCCAGGACCCGGCACAGCACGACCACGGCCCGCCGGCGTTCGGAGGCCTTCCCGGGACGGGGCACCAGGGACCGCGGGCACTCCCCGCGCACAGGGCGCCGCGGTCGGTCCAGTACGGCGCCCAGGCGGATGCGCTGAGGCGCCGGGACCGCGAACAGCAGGACCAGGAGCCCCGCGCACGCCGCGCACACCGCCAGCGCGGTCACCGCTGTCGCCACCCGTCGCCCAGCCGGGCCGCCACCTCCTCGGCCCCGGGGTGCTCCCGGCAGGAGCCGTCCCGGCCGAACGACACCGCGGGCACGGCGTGCACGAGCCCGGCCGGGTCGCGGCGCAGCACCCGGAGTTCGGCGAGGCGACGGGTTCCGGCGTCCCGGACCAGGTGCACGACCATGACCCTGGTGGCGGCCAGCTGGCTGTGCACCGCGGCCCGGTCGAGCCCGGCACCGCAGCCGAGCGCCTCCACCCGGGCGGGGACGTCCCCGGCGCCGTTGGCGTGGAGGGTGCCGGCGCCGCCTTCGTGACCGGTGTTGAGGGCTCCCAGCAGGGACACGATCTCCGGCCCGCGCGCCTCGCCCACCACCAGCCGGTCGGGCCGCATCCGCAGGGCCTGCCGCACCAGGACCTCCAGGGACACCTCTCCGCTCCCCTCGATGTTGGCCGGGCGGGTCTGGAGCCGCACCACGTGCGGGTGGTCGGGGCGGAGCTCGGGGGAGTCCTCGGCGAGCACGAGGCGCTCACCCGGGTCCACGAGGGACAGGAGGCTCGACAGCAGCGTGGTCTTGCCGGTACCCGTTCCGCCGCTCACGAGGAAGGCCGCACGGGACGCCACGAGCGCCCGCAGCAGGGCCGCGCCGCGACCGGTGACAGTGCCGTGTTCGGTGAGGCGTTCCAGGGAGAACACCCGCCGGGGCGGCAGGCGCAGGGACACGCAGGCGCCGGCGGGGGACACCGGGGGCAGCACCGCGTGCAGGCGGGCACCGCTCGGGAGCCTGGCGTCCACGTAGGGGACGGCGGCGTCCAGCCGCCGACCCGCCTGCGCGGCCAGCCGCTGGGCCAGCCGTCGGACCGCGTCCGCCGACTCGAACCGCACCCCGGCCCGCCGCAGGCCGCCGCCGTCGTCCACCCACACCTCGTCGGGCCCGTTGACGAGGATGTCGGTGACCCCGGAGGAGGACATGAGCTCCTCCAGCGGCCCCGCCCCGGACAGGTCGGCCGCCAGCCGCCGGGTCATGGACAGCACCTCGGTGTCGCCCAGCAGGCCTCCTTCGGCCCTCAGTGCCGCCGCGACGTTGGCCGGGCTCACCGGCGCCCCGGAAGCCACGAGGCGGTTGCGCACCGCCTCCACGAGCGGGCTCACGGGACGGGCTCCGGGAACGGGAGGGACGCCACCACGAGGTCGGCGAACCGGGCCAGGGGGGACCTGGGGTGGCGCGCGGGGACGTCTCCGGCCGCCAGGATCCGGTCGAGCCTGGGTTCCTGCGGCAGGTCCGCGCCGAGGTCGAGGCCGAGGGTGGACGCCACCACGTCGGCGCTCAGGTCGCCGCGGGCACCGCGCACCACGACCCGGACGGCCGCGGCCTCCTCCCGCAGCCGGGAGACCACCCGGGTCGCCGCCACGACCGAGGGCACGTCGGCCGGGACCACGACGAGCACGAGGTCGGAGCGGTTGAGGAACACGACGGTGGCGGGGTCGAACGAGCGCGGCAGGTCGGCCACCACCAGGTCGGCGCCGTCCCGCGCGCTGGACAGGGCGGAGCGGGCCGCGCCGACGGGCAGAGGGGCGGCGGGTCCCGGCTCGCGGGACCAGGTCAGCACCGAGACCCCGGGCGTGCCGGGCAGCCCCGCCCGCAGGTCCTGCCAGCGGACGCGGCCGCGGCGCCGGACGAGGTCGCCCCAGCCGGTGCGCCGCTCGGGCGTGCGCGGCGGAGCGCCGTCGCAGCCGAGGTAGAGGTCGGATCCGCATCCGAGGGGGTCGGCGTCGAGGAGGGCGGTGTCCCGGTCGGCGCGGGCGCCCGCGAGGGCGAGGGCGACCGCGAGGAGGCTGGTACCGGCTCCGCCGCGCCCTCCGATCACCGACACGGTGGGGGCCGGGGCGGAGGTGGGCGACGCCGCTCGGGTGAGGAGGTCCACCAGCACGGGCTCGTCCCTGGGCAGGAGGAGCGTGCCGGGTCCTTCGGTGGCCGTTGCGCCTCCGTGGGCCGGGTCCTGACCGTACGGGCGGCCCTCCCGGCCGTGCGGGTCCCCGCCCCCGTCGGTGCGCGACACGAACACGTGGCGCCCCGGGGGAGGGTCGGCGGTGCGCAGGGAGGCGCGCAGTTCGGCGCCCACCACCACGAGCGGGGCGTGCCGCCACAGGCTCAGCGCCCGGTCGGGGGTGCGGGCGACGGCGACCTCGGTGGCGGCGGCGGTGGCCAGCCTGAGCAGGTCGTCGAGGAGGAGGGGGTCGGCGGTCGCGATCAGCGGCAGGGGACGGGTGTCCATCGGACTCTCCGGGGGGGTGGGGTCTTTCTTCGACCCTCCCCGACCGGAGCGCTCGTGAGAAGCCCCGGTCCGGAGCTGTGGACAACGCCGTCGGCGGCGCGCGGAGCGCAGAAGCCCCGAGCGGGGCGTGCGGGGGTGCCACGGCGGGGCGGAGGAGGCCCACCTGGCGGGCGGGGTGCGTACACGGGGGCGAATACGCATGCCCGCCCGGCAGGCGGTGAGGAGCGGGCGCGGGGTCCGCCTCCGCAGGGGGAGCGAAGGCCGCCACGCGAGTTCCGGCCCTGGGGGGAGGACCGGGCCCGTCCTCCGGAAGGGCCTGTGGAGAGACGTGCTCCCACGACCGCCGAAAGACCTTTGTCGTCGGCGCCTCCCGGAAACCGGGCACCGGGGAACCGGGACGGGTTTCGCGGCGGGGTTCTTCCGGTACGGCGGGACCCCTGGTCGACGACGGAACAGACGCTACCACGCGGTGCCGCGTATTGGTTCGGGAATCCAGGCGGAAAAGTCGGGTCAACCACCTTTTCCCAGAGGGGTGGCGGGAGTACAAAGAAAGCAGACGGTGGCTGAGAACCACCCCGACACGGCACCCGGGAACCCACGCACCACCCGGCCGCGTGTGGCCCGTCTAGGTCGGACAACCGGATGTACTGCCTGGCCAGACTATGGAAATGGTCGCTTGCTAACCCGGTGGAACGTGTCGCAGACGGCGCCCCGAGAGTCACGCGGGGCGCCGTTCCACGTGCTCGTCCGGACGCGCCGGGCGACCCGCGGAAATGCGCGCCCGGCCGGATCGCCCGTGGCCAACAACGATTGTGTCACTGTTGGTTGATAAAGGAATGGTCGACGATTCAACCTTTTCGGGGGCTCACCCGCGTTTGAGGGCCTCGCAGGTCGCCAGTGAGTCCTGGGCCCCCGCCCGCACCGCCCGGCAGCAGTAGACGACCCATTCCGCGACGCCCTCGGGGGTGCCGCCCATGTAGCCGCGCAGGGCCGGTCCGTACTCGTCCCGCAAGGTCTGGTGGCCCAGCTCGGACGGCACCAGCGACTTCGGGTCCAGGCCCCGTTCGACCAGGGTCAGCCGCTCGGCCGCGCGCGCCACCAGGCCGTCGCCCCACCCGAACGGCCGGATCGCCATCAGTTCGCCGTGGACCAGCGCCGACGTCACCAGGGCCGGGACGGACGTGCGCGCGCCCAGAAGCGCGTACAGGCCCTCCAGCCGGGCGAGCGCCGCCTCCGGCGCGGGGGCGGGACCGAGTGAGAGCGGGTCCTCGACGCGCTCCCCCGCCAGCCGGGGCCGCCCCAGGGCGTCCTCGGAGACCGCCTCGGTCGCGGCGAGCGTGTGCAGACGGGCGAGGGCCTGGCGCGGCGCCTTCGGCCAGGTGTCGACGAGGGACCCCAGTTCGCCGGACACCCGCAGGGCCCCCTTGATGCGCGTGTCGTACACGTGCCCCTCGCGGATCTCCTCCATCGAGACCTCGGCGCCCTCCAGCGCCGCCGACGCGCACGCGCCGCGCAGTGCGGACTCCATGGACACGTCGCTGCTGCGACGTCGCAGGATGCGGTGCCCCAGCAGCCGGTCGACCAGGGTCCGCGTCTCGGCGACCGCGTCGCTCACACCGGGCAGGGCCGCGACGCGGGCCAGGGGGTCGGAAGGGGAGGCAGAAGTCGATTCGCTCACGGAGAACAACACTACGCGCCGGTAACACCGGCCGCCCCCTCCCCGGCGGGTAGGAGCGCACCGACCGCTCGTCGCTGACCGGCGACCGTTCACCGGCCGTTCGCCGCTCGCCCGCCGGTCCCCGGCGACGCGCTGCACCCCGGCTGTTCACGCGGTATGGACCGCATGATTAATTGGGTGTGAACCAGTCGACGTAAGGAGAATCACAGTGGCCGACAGCACTCCCCCGAGCCAGGAGACACTGTCCAACCTTCTCCACGAGACGCGCAGCTTCCCCCCGCCGCCCGAACTCGCGGCCGAGGCCAACGTGAAGGCCGAGGCCTACGAGCGGGCCGCCGAGGACCGTCTCGGCTTCTGGGAGGAGCAGGCCCGCCGGTTGCAGTGGGAACACCCCTGGGACACCGTCCTGGACTGGGACCCGCCCTACGCCAAGTGGTTCGTCGGGGGCAAGCTCAACGCCTCCGTCAACTGCGTGGACCGCCATGTCGCCAACGGGCTGGGCGAGCGGGTCGCCTACCACTGGGAGGGCGAGCCGGGCGACACCCGCAGCATCACCTACGCGGAGCTGAAGGACATGGTCTCCCAGGCGGCCAACGCGATGACCGGCCTCGGGGTCGGCAAGGGCGACCGCGTCGCCATCTACATGCCGATGATCCCCGAGACCGTCGTCGCGATGCTCGCCTGCGCCCGCATCGGGGCCGTCCACATGGTCGTCTTCGGCGGCTTCTCCGTGGACGCGCTCGGCCAGCGGCTGGACGACAGCCGGGCCAAGCTGGTCGTGACCGCGGACGGCGGCTACCGGCGCGGCAAGGCCAGCGCCCTCAAGCCCGCCGTGGACGCCGCGGTCGCCGACCGGCCCGCCGTGGAGAACGTCCTCGTCGTCCGCCGCACCGGCCAGGACGTCGAGTGGACCGACCGCGACGTGTGGTGGCACGACGCCGTGGAGTCCCAGAGCACCGAGCACACCCCGGAGGCGCACGACGCCGAGGACCCGCTGTACATCATGTACACCAGCGGCACCACGGCGAAGCCGAAGGGCATCCTCCACACCACGGGCGGCTACCTCACCCAGGCGGCCTACACCCACTGGGCGGTGTTCGACCTCAAGGCCGAGACCGACGTCTACTGGTGCGCCGCCGACATCGGGTGGGTGACCGGCCACTCCTACATCGTGTACGGGCCGCTCGCCAACGCCGCGACCACCGTGCTGTACGAGGGCACCCCCGACACGCCGCACCGGGGCCGCTTCTGGGAGATCATCCAGAAGTACGGGGTCACCATCGCCTACATGGCGCCCACGGCGATCCGCACCTTCATGAAGTGGGGCGACGACATCCCCGCCGAATTCGACCTGTCCAGCCTGCGCGTCATCGGCTCGGTGGGCGAGCCCATCAACCCCGAGGCCTACATCTGGTACCGGGAGAACATCGGGGGCAACCGCACCCCGGTCGTGGACACCTGGTGGCAGACCGAGACCGGCGCCATCATGGTCAGCCCCCTGCCCGGCGTGACCTCCGGCAAGCCCGGCGCGGCCATGCGCGCCCTTCCCGGCATCGTGGCCGACGTGGTGGACGAGGCGGGCCGGTCCGTTCCCGACGGTGACGGCGGCTTCATCGTCATCCGTGAGCCGTGGCCGGCGATGCTCCGCGGCATCTGGGGCGACCCCCAGCGCTACGAGGACACCTACTGGTCGCGCTTCGAGGGCCTGTACTTCCCCGGCGACGGTGCGAAGAAGGACGAGGACGGCGACCTGTGGCTGCTGGGCCGCGTGGACGACGTCATGCTCGTCTCCGGCCACAACATCTCCACCACCGAGGTCGAGTCGGCGCTCGTCTCCCACCCGAGGGTGGCCGAGGCCGCCGTCGTCGGCGCCGCGGACAAGGTCACCGGCCAGGCGATCGTGGGCTTCGTGATCCTCCGCGACGGGGGCGAGGAGGTTCCGGAGGAGCTGGTCAAGGAACTCCGCAACCACGTCGGCACCTCGCTCGGCCCGATCGCCAAGCCCGCCCGGCTCCTGGCGGTGCCGGAGCTGCCCAAGACGCGCTCCGGCAAGATCATGCGGCGGCTCCTGCGCGACATCGCCGAGGAGCGGGCGGTCGGCGACACCTCGACGCTGACCGACTCCTCCATCATGGACGTGATCGCCAAGCAGCTGCCGTCCGCCCGCGGGGACGACTAGGACACGTGCCGCAGGCCCGTCACAGGACCTGCGGCGAGGCGCTCCGGCGGACGCGGCGCCCCGGCCCGGACGAGGGCCGGGGCGCCGCCGCCTTCCGGTCGCACTGCCCGGCCGCGCGGCCGGGCGCGCACTCACCCCCGTGACGAAACGGACCTCTGCCGTTGTGCGTGCCGTGAGGGACATGGGTGGCGGGGCATGTGCGAGGATGCGGAGGATCATCCGCGTGTTCGGACCGAGAGAAGGGAACCCCCACGATGGTGGACAAGCCGGGTACCGGCGAGCCCGACGCCGCCGGCACCGACCGTTCCATCGGCGCGCTGGTCTCCGACGCCACCGACAACCTCTCCCGGCTGGTGCGGCTGGAGATCCAGCTCGCCAAGCTGGAGGCCAAGGCCGACGCGGCCAGGATCGGCAAGGGCGTCGCCGGGTTCGCGGTCGTCGCGGTCCTGGCCCACATCTTCGTCATCCTGCTCTCGGTGACCATCGCCTTCGCGCTCTACGAGCTGTTCGCGCTCCCGGCCTGGGCGTGCCTCGGCATCGTCACGCTGTTCTACCTGCTCCTCGCGGTGGTCTTCGGGCTGTACGGCCTCGTCAACTTCCGCAAGCGCCAGGGCCTCCAGCGCACCGCGCTGACCACCTCCCGCCTCGCCGGCATCCTGCGCGGCGAGATCCGGCCGCCCAGGACCGGTGACGACCTCGACACCGCCGGGGGCGCCGACACGGCCGGGGCCACCGCGGCGGCGCCGCGCTAGCCGCACACGGTGTTGGACGACTCCGCCGCCTACCTCGACGGCCCGTGGACGCACCGGACCGTCAAGGCCGCGGGCGCGCGCTTCCACGTGGCGGAGGCCGGTGAGGGCCCCCTCGTGCTCCTCCTGCACGGCTTCCCCCAGTTCTGGTGGGCGTGGCGGCACCAGCTGGGACCGCTCGCCGAGGCCGGGTTCCGCGCCGTCGCCGTCGACATGCGCGGCTACGGGGCCAGTGACAAGACCCCCCGCGGCTACGACCTCGTGACCCTCGCCCAGGACGCCGCCGGCCTGGTGCGGGCCCTGGGGTACGAGGACGCCGCGGTGGTGGGACACGGGGTGGGCGGGCTCGTCGGCTGGACGATGACGGCCTACCACCCCGGCGCGGTACGCGCCCTGGCGGCGGTCTCCGCCCCGCACCCGCTGCGCACCGCGCGGATCGTCGCCTCGGGCGGACCCGGTGTCCGGCACATGCTCCGGGCGCAGGTGCCGATCCTTCCGGAGCACAGGCTCCTGGCCGACGGGTGCGTCCGCGTGGGCGACCTCCTGCGCGAGTGGTCGGCCCCCGGTTGGCCCGGCGCCGAGGCCGAGGAGGCCTACCGGCAGGCCTTCGCCATCCCGAAGGTCTCCCACTGCTCCCTGGAGTACCACCGCTGGATCTTCCGCTCGCGGTGGCGCCCGGACGGGCTCCGCTACAACGCGCGCATGCGGTCGCCCGTCCGCGTCCCCGTCCTCCAGCTCCACGGCGAGCTCGACCCGGTGTGCCCGCCCGAGGCGGCCCGCGCCTCCCGTCGCGCCGTCGCGGGGGCCCACCGCTGGGCGCCGATCCCGGGTGCGGGACACTTCCCGCACGAGGAACGCCCGGAGGAGGTCTCCCGCGAGCTCGTGGGGTGGCTGGGGCGGCTCGGCGGCGGACAGGTCGACGGAGCCCGGAAGGGCGACGGGGAACGGCGGTGAGGCAGTGATGGCGACGGAATCCGCGTCGGAGGGCCGGGAGAGGTCCGGCCGGGACCGCGACGAGACCGGGCGCGCGCAGAACCAGCGTCCCCGCGACCGCTACGGGCGGCCGCTGCCGCACGGGAGCGCGGGCGAGGTCGACCGGGTGCCCGACGACGCCGTGTTCTCCGCGGCCGAAGGCCTGTCGGAGGCCCAGCGGCTGCTCGACGGAGGGTACGCCTTCACCGCCCACGAGGTTCTCGAAGCCGTGTGGAAGTCCTCGCCCGAGCCCGAGAGGGAGCTGTGGCGGGGCCTCGCCCAGGTGGCCGTGGGCGTCACCCACGCCCAGCGCGGGAACGGCGTCGGCGCCGCGCGCCTGCTGAGGCGGGGCGCGGACCGGGTGGAGGGGTTCGGTCCGGACGCCCCGCACGGGGTGGACACGGCCGGCGTGGCGGCCTTCGCCCGGGGGCTGGCGGACGACCTGGACGCCGGCCGGGCGGAGCGGGGCGACGCGATCGACCCGGCGGGGATGCGCCTGCTCGGGGAGTAGGCGGGCGGCGCCGGAGGCTGCGGCCCGGGACCGCGCCGCCCCGGACAGCGCACGACGGCACGGAGGCCCTCCAGGGGAGAACCATGTTCTCTCGTGGCTGGGGATACCAGTGTGGCTGATGAGGCTGATTCCCGTTTCATTCCTTTATGTGTGTTTTAGCGTTAACATAGCATTAATGCATTATGCGATGTTATTCAAGACGAAAATCCCCGATAAGGAAAATTATCCCGCTTCTGGGATCACCGTAAGATCACATCTTTGGTTTGTCTTGGGGAAATCGCGAAACGACACTCACCTTTATTCGGGATCGTGCGTAGAATCCCCGGATCACCGCCCGTGAGCGAGCAGCGCGGACGGTGTGCACCACAACCAAAGGTGGCACCGCTTCGACCCCGCCAAGCGTGCTGTCGGGCCAGCTCAGGCTCCTTCCGGACGGCGGTACGTCCACGGCGGCGCGCTGGTCCGGCGTCCACGCGGCGAACCGTTCCCCCGCGTTTCCCATGGACGGGGCCGAAAAGGTCGTGCCCGTCTCAAGGAGGACGGATTGTCTGGGCTCAACCTCGCCGCGCCAAGCGGCACGGCCCTATCGCTGGCAGGCACCGACTTCACACTCGTCATCATCGTCATGGTGGTGGCGCTTCTGGCCCTCGCCGTCGCGGGGATGCTGGTACGTGAGGTCCTCGCCGCGGAACAGGGCACCGAGCGGATGCGCAACATCGCGCTCGCAGTGCAGGAGGGCGCGAGCGCGTACCTGACACGACAGTTCCGCACCCTCGCGGTCTTCGTCGTCGTCATCCCGCTGCTGCTCCTCCTGCTGCCCGCCGACTCGTGGGACATCCGGATCGGCCGGTCGGTCTTCTTCGCCCTGGGCGCCGTGCTGTCGTCCGCCACCGGCTTCATCGGCATGTGGCTGGCCGTGCGCGGCAACGTACGGGTCGCGGCGGCGGCCCGCGGCGGCGACGAGGCGTCCAACCACAGGGCCATGCGGATCGCCTTCCGCACCGGCGGCGTGGCCGGCATGATCACCGTCGGCCTCGGCCTGTTCGGCGCGGCCCTCGTCGTCGTGCTCTACCGGGGCGACGCCCCCATCGTCCTGGAGGGCTTCGGCTTCGGCGCCGCCCTCCTGGCCATGTTCATGCGTGTCGGCGGCGGGATCTTCACCAAGGCCGCCGACGTCGGCGCCGACCTCGTCGGCAAGGTCGAGCAGGGCATCCCCGAGGACGACCCCCGCAACGCCGCCACCATCGCCGACAACGTGGGCGACAACGTCGGCGACTGCGCCGGCATGGCCGCCGACCTCTTCGAGTCCTACGCCGTCGTGCTCGTCGCCTCGCTGATCCTCGGCCGGGTGGCGTTCGGCACCGAGGGCCTGGTGTTCCCGCTCCTCGTTCCCATGATCGGCGTCATCACGGCGATCATCGGCATCTTCCTGGTCGCCCCCCGAGCGCGGGACCGGTCGGCGATGACCGCGATCAACCGCGGCTTCTTCATCTCCGCGGGCATCTCCGCCCTGCTCGTCGTCGGCACCTCCCTCTGGTACCTGCCCGGCAGCTTCGAGGAGCTGTCCGGGGTCAGTCCGCAGGTCCTCGCCGAGATCGAGGCCGCGGGCACCGCCCCCGACCCGAGGTTCGTCGCGATCGCCGCGGTCCTCATCGGCCTGGTGCTCGCCGCAGCCATCCAGCTGCTCACCGGCTACTTCACCGAGACCGACAAGCGCCCCGTCCGGGACATCGGTGCGAGCTCCGAGACCGGCGCGGCCACCGTCATCCTCTCCGGCATCTCCGTCGGCCTGGAGTCCGCCGTCTACTCCGCCCTGCTCATCGCCGGGGCCGTGTACGCGGCGTTCCTCCTCGGCGGCGGCTCCATCACGCTGAGCCTGTTCGCCGTCGCCCTCGCCGGCACCGGGCTCCTCACCACCGTCGGCATCATCGTCGCGATGGACACCTTCGGCCCGGTCTCCGACAACGCCCAGGGCATAGCCGAGATGTCCGGCGACGTGGAGGGCAGGGGCGCCGAGATCCTCACCGGGCTCGACGCCGTCGGCAACACGACCAAGGCGATCACCAAGGGCATCGCGATCGCGACGGCCGTGCTGGCCGCCACCGCCCTGTTCGGCGCCTTCCGCACCTCCGTCCAGGAGCAGCTCGGCGAAGGCGAGCAGGCGTTCTCGCTCTCCATCGACCAGCCGGACGTGCTCGTCGGCGTCATCATCGGCGCCAGCGTGGTGTTCTTCTTCTCCGGCCTGGCCATCATGGCGGTCGGCCGCGCCGCCGGCCGCGTCGTCATGGAGGTGCGCGACCAGTTCCGCACGCGCCCCGGGATCATGGACGGCACCGAGCTGCCGGAGTACGCGCGGGTGGTCGACATCTGCACCAAGGACTCCCTGCGCGAACTGGTCACCCCTGGCCTCCTCGCGGTCCTGGCGCCGATCGCGGTCGGGTTCGCCTTCGGCTACGCCCCCCTGGGCGCGTTCCTCGGCGGCGCCATCGCCGCGGGCGTGCTCATGGCCGTCTTCCTGTCCAACTCCGGCGGGGCCTGGGACAACGCCAAGAAGCTCGTCGAGGACGGCCACCACGGCGGCAAGGGCTCGGCCGCCCACGAGGCCACGATCATCGGGGACACCGTCGGCGACCCGTTCAAGGACACCGCGGGGCCGGCCATCAACCCCCTGCTCAAGGTCATGAACCTCGTCGCGCTGATCGTGGCGCCCAGCGTGGTGATCTACGCGGACAACGTGGTCCTCCGGACCGTGGTGACCGTGCTCGCCGTGGGCGTGCTCGT
Organism: Streptomonospora nanhaiensis; assembly: GCF_026642255.1. Lineage (GTDB taxonomy): Bacteria > Actinomycetota > Actinomycetes > Streptosporangiales > Streptosporangiaceae > Nocardiopsis > Nocardiopsis tropica. Next base: position 163,085 of record NZ_CP113264.1, read on the forward strand.
CGGCGCGATCCTCTGGTCCAAGAGCCGCGGCTCCGGGACCGAGACGCAGCTCGCGGAGCTGGGCGGGCAGTCCGCCCCCAAGGATGCCCCCGAGGCCGGGGGCGGCGCCCCGGCTCCGGGAGAGGGGGCCCCGGCGACGGAGGGAGCCGCACAGGACGAGGGGACGGACCAGAAGGAGTCCGACCGCAGGGAGGAGGCGCACGCCGGAGACGGCAAGTAGCGCGATCCCCAGATGGCGGCCGCCCGGGAACCCGGGCGGCCGCCGCCGTGTGCGGGAGGGCGCCTAACCTGGTTCCGCGGGTGTGCTGCCCGCGCGGACGAGGCAGAAAAGGGGTTCTGTGATGTCAGGGCTGAAGGGCCTGCTCGCCATCCTGGCGGTCATGGTGGGGTTCATCGGCGTTCTCGCCGTCGTCGCGACCAGCCTGATGCCGTGAGCGGGGCGCGCACACTGCTGCTGATGCGGCACGCGGAGGCGGAGAACGGGCACGGCGCCGACTACGAGCGGGGCCTGACCGATCTGGGCAGGGCTCAGGCGGACGCGGTCGGGCGGATGCTCTCCCGGCGGGGATACGCGCCGGACCATGTCATCTGCTCCGGCGCCAGGCGCACCAGGCAGACCCTGGACGGCGTTCTCGGCGCGATGGAGCCGGGGCCCCGGCCCGAGGTCGACTACTCGGAGGAGGCGTACTCGGCCGGTGTGGACACGCTCCTGGAACTCGTGAACCGGGTCGACGCCGGAGTGCGCACCCTGCTGGTTGTGGCGCACAACCCCACCGTGGCCCAGGTGGCCGCCGGCTTCGTGGGGAACGAGGCCCTCGTGTCCTACGCTCCCGGCACGATCGCGGCCGTGGACCTGGAGGTCGAGTGGCTCTACGCGGCGCCCGGAACGGGCGCGGGCATCCTGCTCAACTGATGTGACCCAGGACACGCCCCCGTCAGGTTGCCAGCCCCCTCGTCCGGGGGTAATGTTCTCCGAGTCGCCTCCGACCGGCCCAAGGCCACGAGGAGCGGCGGCACTCCCCTCCGGCGAAACGGACGCACTCGCGGCCGTGCCGGAACCTCGGTTTTCACCAGAACGAACTTTCGAGCCTCGCGGTTCGAGCACTGTTCGGGCCATGTAAACTCAGGGAGTCGCTTCAAAAGCCCAGTCCATTCGGACAAAAGCAGACGAAGCAAACGGGCTTTACCCCGATCAGAACCACCACAAACCGCCGATTTGGCGGGGCGCGGAACACCTGATAAAGTAAAGACACAACAAAGCGGAAACGCAGACGCCTTCCACGGAAGAGCAGACGGCCGGAACGGCTGGCGCTTGTACGGGAAGAGCGGTTGTTTCTTGAGAACTCAACAGCGCGTGTTTGATTTTCTTTAAGCCATGTTTGTTTTGGCCCCGTCACCCGAACAGTGGTTCGGTGTGAAGGGTTCCTTTGATTAACCAGGGCAACCTGGTTGGTCAGGATTACTTCTAGGTTTATCCGCCCCAGGCCGACCTCACGGTCGCCGGGACGGATGGTATGACCTTTATGGAGAGTTTGATCCTGGCTCAGGACGAACGCTGGCGGCGTGCTTAACACATGCAAGTCGAGCGGTAAGGCCCTTCGGGGTACACGAGCGGCGAACGGGTGAGTAACACGTGAGCAACCTGCCCCCGACTCCGGGATAAGCGGTGGAAACGCCGTCTAATACCGGATACGACACACCGCCTCATGGCGGTGTGTGGAAAGTTTTTCGGTCGGGGATGGGCTCGCGGCCTATCAGCTTGTTGGTGGGGTAACGGCCTACCAAGGCGATTACGGGTAGCCGGCCTGAGAGGGCGACCGGCCACACTGGGACTGAGACACGGCCCAGACTCCTGCGGGAGGCAGCAGTGGGGAATATTGCGCAATGGGCGAAAGCCTGACGCAGCGACGCCGCGTGGGGGATGACGGCCTTCGGGTTGTAAACCTCTTTTACCACCAACGCAGGCTCCCAGTTCTCTGGGGGTTGACGGTAGGTGGGGAATAAGGACCGGCTAACTACGTGCCAGCAGCCGCGGTAATACGTAGGGTCCGAGCGTTGTCCGGAATTATTGGGCGTAAAGAGCTCGTAGGCGGCGTGTCGCGTCTGCTGTGAAAGACCGGGGCTTAACTCCGGTTCTGCAGTGGATACGGGCATGCTAGAGGTAGGTAGGGGAGACTGGAATTCCTGGTGTAGCGGTGAAATGCGCAGATATCAGGAGGAACACCGGTGGCGAAGGCGGGTCTCTGGGCCTTACCTGACGCTGAGGAGCGAAAGCATGGGGAGCGAACAGGATTAGATACCCTGGTAGTCCATGCCGTAAACGTTGGGCGCTAGGTGTGGGGACTTTCCACGGTTTCCGCGCCGCAGCTAACGCATTAAGCGCCCCGCCTGGGGAGTACGGCCGCAAGGCTAAAACTCAAAGGAATTGACGGGGGCCCGCACAAGCGGCGGAGCATGTTGCTTAATTCGACGCAACGCGAAGAACCTTACCAAGGTTTGACATCGCCCGTGGACCTGTAGAGATACAGGGTCATTTAGTTGGTGGGTGACAGGTGGTGCATGGCTGTCGTCAGCTCGTGTCGTGAGATGTTGGGTTAAGTCCCGCAACGAGCGCAACCCCTATTCTATGTTGCCAGCACGTCATGGTGGGGACTCATAGGAGACTGCCGGGGTCAACTCGGAGGAAGGTGGGGACGACGTCAAGTCATCATGCCCCTTATGTCTTGGGCTGCAAACATGCTACAATGGCCGGTACAATGGGCGTGCGAGACCGCAAGGTGGAGCGAATCCCTAAAAGCCGGTCTCAGTTCGGATTGGGGTCTGCAACTCGACCCCATGAAGGTGGAGTCGCTAGTAATCGCGGATCAGCAACGCCGCGGTGAATACGTTCCCGGGCCTTGTACACACCGCCCGTCACGTCATGAAAGTCGGCAACACCCGAAACTTGTGGCCTAACCCTTCGGGGAGGGAATGAGTGAAGGTGGGGCTGGCGATTGGGACGAAGTCGTAACAAGGTAGCCGTACCGGAAGGTGCGGCTGGATCACCTCCTTTCTAAGGAGTCTTTGAAGACCAGCTCTTCCTATGGCTGGTCGGACTCGTAAGTGGACCCGTTCGGGTCGGTCTTCGGATCGCCTGTTTTCGGGAGTGGCTGTAAGGGAATCAGGCTTTGCCTCCGGCGACTAGAAGCGTCGGGGGGCGCGCTGTTGGGTGTCTGAGGAAGCAACCTCGACCATCTGGCTCTCCTTGTGGGGGCGGGTGGTCGGTTTGTTTCCCGCGGACCACCTCTGCGAACTCTCGGGTTTTGTTTCCCGGTGTGAGGTAGTGGGGATTGTGGTTGGTGTTTTGACTTGTGAATAGTGTGCGCGAGCATCTTGTTATCTGTAGTGGCCAAGTGATAGTGGCACACGGTGGATGCCTTGGCATCAGGCGCCGATGAAGGACGCGGGAGGCCGCGATAGGCCACGGGGAGCTGTCAACCGAGCTTTGATCCGTGGGTGTCCGAATGGGGAAACCTAGCCCGAGTTGTGTCGGGTTGCCGCTACCTGAATGTATAGGGTAGTTGGTGGTGACGCGGGGAAGTGAAACATCTCAGTACCCGTAGGAAGAGTAAACAACAGTGATTCCCCTAGTAGTGGTGAGCGAACGGGGAAGAGGCTAAACCGTGCGCGTGTGATAGACGGCAGTCGTTGCGTGTGCGGGGTTGTGGGATGCACCTTTCCAGGTCTGCCGACGTGGAGCGCTGAGTGATTCTTTTAGCTGAATCCGTTGGGAAGCGGAACCGTAGTGGGTGAGAGTCCCGTAGGTGAAGGAAGAGTCTAGGCGTTGGTGTTCTCCCGAGTAGCGCGGAGCCCGAGAAATTCCGTGTGAATCTGGCAGGACCACCTGCTAAGCCAAAATACGTCCTGATGACCGATAGTGCACTAGTACCGTGAGGGAAAGGTGAAAAGTGCCCCGGTGAGGGGTCGTGAAATAGTACCTGAAACCGTGTGCTGTCAAGCCGTCAGAGCTGAAGCTTGTCTTTGGTGATGGCGTGCCTTTTGAAGAATGAGCCTGCGAGTCATGGTGTGTGGCGAGGTTAACCCGGGTGGGGTAGCCGTAGGGAAACCGAGTCTGAATAGGGCGTTTGAGTCGCATGCTGTGGACCCGAAGCGGAGTGATCTACCCATGTCCAGGGTGAAGCGGGGGTAAGACCTCGTGGAGGCCCGAACCCACCAGGGTTGAAAACCTGGGGGATGAGGTGTGGGTAGGGGTGAAAGGCCAATCAAACTCCGTGATAGCTGGTTCTCCCCGAAATGCATTTAGGTGCAGCGTCGCGTGTTTCTTGCTGGAGGTAGAGCTACTGTTTGGCTGATGGGCCCTACAAGGTTACTGACGTCAGACAAACTCCGAATGCCGGTTAAGTGAAGCGCGGCAGTGAGACTGCGGGGGATAAGCTTCGTAGTCGAGAGGGAAACAGCCCAGATCATCAGCTAAGGCCCCTAAGCGTGTGCTAAGTGGGAAAGGTTGTGGAGTTGCTGAGACAACCAGGAGGTTGGCTTAGAAGCAGCCATCCTTTAAAGAGTGCGTAATAGCTCACTGGTCAAGTGGTTCTGCGCCGATAATGTAGCGGGGCTTAAGCACACCGCCGAAGCTGTGGATGCCAACCTTGTGTTGGTGTGGTAGGGGAGCGTCGTGCATCCGGTGAAGCTGCCGAGTGATCGTGTGGTGGAGGGTGTGCGAGTGAGAATGCAGGCATGAGTAGCGAAAGCAACGTGAGAAACGTTGCCGCCGATTGACTAAGGGTTCCTGGGGCAGGTTAATCCGCCCAGGGTGAGTCTGGACCTAAGGCGAGGCCGACAGGCGTAGTCGATGGATAACGGGTTGATATTCCCGTACCCGTGCACGAGCGCCCAGTATCGAATCAGGTGATGCTAACCACGCCGGCTCCTTATGGGACCTTCGGGTTCTGTTTGTGGCTGGTCTGGGATCCGAGCTTGTAGTAGGTAAGTGATGGGGTGACGCAGGAGGGTAGCTCTACCCGGCGGTGGTTGTCCGGGGGTAAGCGTGTAGGCTGGGGGGTTGGCAAATCCGCCCCCTGTTGAGGCTGAGACGTGATGCCGAGCCGTTTTCGGTGAAGTGAGTGATCCCATGCTGTCGAGAAAAGCCTCTAGCGAGTTCGTGTGTGGCCAGTACCCTAAACCGACGCAGGTGGTCAGGTAGAGAATACCGAGGCGTTCGGGTGAACCATGGTTAAGGAACTCGGCAAATTGTCCCCGTAACTTCGGGAGAAGGGGAGCCCTGTCTGGTGATGGCCTTTGCGGTCTGAGCTGGGTGGGGTCGCAGATAGCGGGGGGAAGCGACTGTTTATTAAAAACACAGGTCCGTGCGAAGTCGTAAGACGCTGTATACGGACTGACGCCTGCCCGGTGCTGGAACGTTAAGAGGACCGGTTAGTGGGAGTTCGCTCCTGCGAAGCTGGGAATCTAAGCGCCAGTAAACGGCGGTGGTAACTATAACCATCCTAAGGTAGCGAAATTCCTTGTCGGGTAAGTTCCGACCTGCACGAATGGCGTAACGACTTCCCCACTGTCTCAACCATGGGCCCGGTGAAATTGCACTACGAGTAAAGATGCTCGTTTCGCGCAGCAGGACGGAAAGACCCCGGGACCTTCACTATAGCTTGACATTGGTGTTTGGGATGGTTTGTGTAGGATAGGTGGGAGCCGGTGAAGCTGTCACGCTAGTGGCGGTGGAGGCGTTGGTGAAATACCACTCTGACTGTTTCGGGCATCTAACCTTGGACCGTGATCCGGTTCGGGGACAGTGTCTGGTGGGTAGTTTAACTGGGGCGGTTGCCTCCCAAAGAGTAACGGAGGCGCCCAAAGGTTCCCTCAGCCTGGTTGGTAATCAGGTGTTGAGTGTAAGTGCACAAGGGAGCTTGACTGTGAGACGGACGTGTCGAGCAGGAGCGAAAGCTGGGACTAGTGATCCGGCACCGGCGTGTGGAAGCGGTGTCGCTCAACGGCTAAAAGGTACCCCGGGGATAACAGGCTGATCTTCCCCAAGAGTCCATATCGACGGGATGGTTTGGCACCTCGATGTCGGCTCGTCGCATCCTGGGGCTGGAGTTGGTCCCAAGGGTTGGGCTGTTCGCCCATTAAAGCGGCACGCGAGCTGGGTTTAGAACGTCGTGAGACAGTTCGGTCCCTATCCGCTGTGCGCGTTGGAGACTTGAGAAGGGCTGTCCCTAGTACGAGAGGACCGGGACGGACGAACCTCTGGTGTGCCAGTTGTCCTGCCAAGGGCATGGCTGGTTGGCTACGTTCGGGAGGGATAACCGCTGAAAGCATCTAAGCGGGAAGCTTGCTTCGAGATGAGGTCTCCTGCCTCCTTTGAGAGGGTAAGGCTCCCTGTAGACGACGGGGTTGATAGGCCGGGTGTGGAAGCCCTGTGAGGGGTGGAGCTGACCGGTACTAATAGGCCGAGGGCTTGTCCGCTGCAGATAATTGGATGTTCGCGCACACTTTTCACGGAGTTTCGGCTCGCTGTGATCCCCTTGCACTGGGTTGTGGTGTGGGGTGTGGGTCTGGTGGGTTGTTGGTTTCCGTGGTGGTTATTGCTGGAGGGTCACACCCGGTCTCTTTCCGAACCCGGTCGTTAAGTCTCCTTGCGCTGATGGTACTGCCCTGTGGTGGGGTGGGAGAGTAGGTCGCTGCCACGGTTTTTTGTAGGGGAGGGGGTTGCTTTGTGGGCGGCCCCCTCCTTTTTTGCGCGCATGCTTGTGCGTTTGTGAATCGGGTGGTGGGCAGGAGTGGTGGCGGGGGGTGGGGTGGTCCCCCTTGTTTCCAGGAAAGCGGAGTGGGGGTGTGCCGCGCCAGGGGAGGATGCCGCCTGTGGACGACACGGGGCCCGCAGACGCCCCGTAGCGCGTCCGCGGGCCCCGTCGGTGTGTCAGACGCCTGCGGTGGCGGGTGAGGAGGGGGAGGCCGGTTCGGTGGCCAGCCCGTGGAGGTCGGCGGCCTCGATCTCCTCGCGGGTGATGCCGAGGATGAACGCGATCGTGTCCAGGTAGGGCACGTTCACGGAGGTGTCGGCCTGCTGGCGGACCACCGGCTTCGCGTTGAACGCGACGCCCAGTCCCGCCACCTGGAGCATGTCCAGGTCGTTCGCGCCGTCGCCGACGGCGACCGTCTGCTCCAGGGGCACGCCGGCCTCGGCGGCGAACCGCTTCAGGGTGGTGGCCTTGCCCTTCCGGTCGATGATCGGGCCGACCAGTTCGCCGGTCAGCGTCCCGTCCACGACCTCCAGGGTGTTCGCCGCGGAGTAGTCCAGCCCGAGGCGTTCCACGAGCACGTCCGTGATCTGGGTGAAGCCGCCGCTCACGATCCCGCACTCGTAGCCCAGGCGCTTCAGGGTGCGGACCAGGGTCCGGGCCCCGGGGGTCAGCTGGATCTCCTCGCGCACCGCGTCGATGGCGGAGGCGTCGAGGCCCTTCAGCAGGGACACCCTGCGCCGGAGGGACTCCTCGAAGTCGAGTTCGCCGCGCATGGCCTCCTCGGTGACCCGGGCGACCTCCTGCTCGCAGCCGGCGTGGGCCGCCAGGAGCTCGATCACCTCGCCCTGGATCAGGGTGGAGTCGACGTCCATGACGATGAGGTGCTTGGCGCGGCGGTGCAGGCCGCTGGGCTGCACCGCGACGTCGACGCCCTGGGTGGAGGCCTCCATGGCGAGCTCGGCCCTCAGCTGCTCGGCGCTGCCCCCGGAGATCTCCATCTCCACGGAGGTCACCGGGTAGCTCGACAGCCGCTCTATCCGGTCGATGTTCGCTCCGGCCCTCGCCACGCACGACGTGATCGCGCCGAGGGCGCCGGGGCGCAGGGGGTCGGCCAGGACGGTCACGTGCAGGCGGCCGGAGGCGAAGTCGTTGACGCGGCCGTTGCCGTCCCCGTCCCCGTACTCGACCTCCATGTCGAGGTCGATCGCGGTCTTGTCGAGGGCGCTGCGCACCTCCTCGAAGACCCGCTGGCGGCTCACGCCGGGGGCCACGCGCTCGTCGACCCCGAGAACCGTCCCCAGCACCAGGCGTCCCGCCAGAACGACCTGTTCGAGGTCGACGATGGTCACCGGGAAGACGGAGAGGGTGCTCAGGAGACGCGCGCTGATGCCGGGCCGGTCGTGCCCGGTCACTGTCACCAACAACGTGGAATCATCATTCATGGCGTCTTCCACGGTACTCGGCCGGGGGAGGGGCCGGTCGAGCCGGGAGGGCTCTTCGCCCAGCTAGTTCACCATGTGGACGGCTGGAGGAGAGGTGTAGGTCACTCCGGCGCCTACCGGTTGCCCCGGTTCTTCTTCTTGCGGCGCGGACCCTTGGCCTTGATGTCCACTCCGCCGAGCATGCACGTGCCCGTCAACCGGATGATCGGGGCGTTCGGGTCCGTGACCTGGTCCGTCCCGTGCATGTCCGCGCCGCCCAGAATCGCCGAGGTGTTGTTGATCACTCTCACCCCGTGCGGCACGGTGATGTCCACCCCGCCCATGATGACGGCGACCTGGATGGTCACCTCGTGCTGGCTGAGGACGGCCTCGCGGAGGTCCAGTTCGACCCCGCCGCAGAGCACGGACACGTTGGTCCGGGGCTCGACCAGCCAGCGGCCCTTGCGCTCGCAGCCGCCGAACACCGCGACCAGGTTCTCGGAGCCCTTGCTCTGGCCGGCGAGGTCGCGGGCCTCGCTCCCCAGGATCTCCATCCCGTTAGGGGGCTCGGACGACCGGCGGTCCATGGCCGCGTAGTCGTACCCCTGGCCGGTGACGGGCAGGTCCGAGACGATCGGGGCGAGCTCCCCGACGGTCTTGGCCCTGTACAGGGTGTCCAGGCGCTCCTCGTGCTCCACCGGGGTGAGGCGACCTTCAGCCACGGCCTCCCGCAGCCGCTCGGCAACCTTGTCCCGGTCCGCGTCGGAGGCTCGGATGTGCTCGGGCTGCATGATGACTGGTTCTCCTCGTCGACTCGGTGGGGCCGGGGCCCGGCGCCACACACCCAGTATCGGCACTCTCCCGTCACGATGGATCAGGTATATCCCCTGGACCTACCCCGAGAATTCCCGCGCCCCTTACCAGGGTGCGTCGGAGCGCCGGGCGTTCGCGCCTCCGTCCCCGGTCCCGGCCCGGTCCTCCGGGGCCCGTCGGGAACCGCGGTAGGCCGAGGGGCGGACACCGGTGCGGCGCAGGAAGGCGGTCGACAGGGCGCCCGGTTCGGCGAACCCGCACAGTCGAGGACATCGGAGTCGAACACCCTGCGGCCGACCCTGGCGGGGCCCGGCCGGGACGGTTCCGCGTCCCGGGCCTCCGCCCCCGCCCCCGCCCCTCTCGGGCCCGGAGCGCGCGGCGCGGCGTGGTGGTGGCCGCAGGGGCGCCCTGCGGAGAACCCCAGGTGCGGTCGGAGGCGCGCACGGTGGTCCGGCGGGGGGAGCGCTCCTAGCGTTGGGCCATGGCCTTCTCCACCCTCCGCGGTGCACCCGTCCCCCCGCGCGGGCGCTCCGTCCCCGCGCTCCTCTGCCTCCTCGGCGCCGCCGCGCTGCTGGTCCTCCCCGCCGCGCCCGGCTCCGCCGGGACGGCCCCGCTCACCCCGGGGGCCGCTCCTCCGGCCCCGTCCCCCGGGGAGGTGGACGCGGTCGTGGAGGAGTACCGCCGCGCCACCGGTCTTCCCGGCGCCGCCGTGGTGATCACCCGCGGCACGGAGGTCGTGCACGCCCGCGGGTACGGGACCACCCCGGGCGGCGCCGCCGTCACCGAGCACACGCCCATGGCGGTGGCCTCGCTCAGCAAGTCGGTCACCGCGCTGGCGGTCCTCCAGCTGGCCGAGGAGGGGGAGCTCGACCTGGACGACCCGGTGCGGGAGCACCTGCCCGAGTTCACGATGGCCGACCCCCGGGCGGAGCGGATCACCGTGCGCCAGCTGCTCGACCAGACCTCCGGCATGTCCGACACCGAGTTCGCGTCCTACAGCCGCGGCAGGGACACCCTCACCCTGCGCGAGTCCGTGGCGGACCTGCGCGGCGCGCGCCTGGCCGCCGAGCCCGGCACGCGCTGGGAGTACCACAACCCGAACTTCCAGGTCGCCGCCCGCCTCGTCGAGGTGGTCGGCGGCAGGCCCTTCGCCGATCACCTGGAGGCGCGGGTGTTCTCCCCGCTGGGGATGGACGACAGCACCACCGTCGACACGGACCTGGACCTGCCGTCCGGCGCGCGGGGGCACGTCTCCGTGCTCGGACGCGCGTTCCCCGCGGACGAGCCCCCCGGGTTCGGCAACGGCTCCGGCGGCGTGGTCAGCACCGCGGCCGACATGGGCGCGTGGCTCGTCGCCCACACCGGCGGCGGGCTGGGGCCGGACGGTGTCCGGATCCTGTCGGAGGAGGGCGTCCGGGCGCTGCACACCCCCTCCGCGGCCTCCGGGTCCTACGCCCTGGGGTGGTCGCTGGGGGAGACCGCGTCGGGTTCGCGGGTCGTCGAGCACGGGGGAGACCTGCTCACCGCGACGGCGCACCAGGCACTGCTGCCCGACAGCGGGTACGGCGTGGCCGTCATGGCCAACACGGGGTCCTCGTGGGGCGGGGCCCACCCCCTGGCCTCCGCGCTCGTCGAGCTGGTCGACGCGGGCTCCGCACCCGGGCCGCCGACGGGCGCCGGGCCGGTGGCCGTCGACGCGGTCCTCCTGGCCGCGGGAGCCGCCGCCGTCCCGCTCGCCTGGCGCGGTGTGCGGCGGTCGCGCGACTGGGCCCTCGCGCGCGAGGGCGGCCCCCGGTGGGCGGTGGCGGCGCGCCTGCTGCCCTACGCGGGGCCGCCGCTGCTCCTGGTGGTCCTGCACGAGGTGGTCGGGTGGCTGTTCCGGGGGAGGGACGTGGCGTGGTTCCAGGTGCCCTATCTCTTCACGTCGTTCTGGTCGGCGCTCGCCGTGGTCGCCCTGGCCTGCGCGGCCGTCGTCTCGGCGCGGGCGGTCCGCCTCGCGGCGCTGCGCCGCCGGACACGGGGCGGTCGCGCCGCCGGGGCCGGGCGGGGGGAAGGGGAGGCCGCGTCCGCCGGGTGAGACGGCCCGGGGACGCCGAGGGGGCGCGGTCCCGGGGAAGATCCGTCCGACCGCTCCGACAGGGGCCGCTGCGGGGCCCTCCGCCCCGACCACGGGGTCGGAGCGGCGCCGGCGGAGCCCGAACCCGGAGCCCGGCCCGGTGTTCGCCGTGCCCGCCCCGTCCGGCTCAGCGGCCGTTCGGCGCGTGCCCGGGGAGGGCGATGGCCGCGTGGGCGGCCACCCTGGCCCGCCGCACCGCGGCGTCCAGCTTCCGCAGCGCGTCGGACCGCGCCGCCGCCTGACGGGCGTCCATCCCCCGGCCCGACGCCGGCTCGGCCAGCCTCACCACCTTCGCGAGCCGTTCCGCCTGGGCCGCCACCCGGTGGGCACGGGGCGGGTAGCCGTGCGCCAGCGGCGGCGCCTCGCGGCCCCCCAGGTCGCCCAGCTCCCGGTGCACGCCCGGGGCGAACGCCGCGATGTCGTCCACGCCCTCCAGGGTCCTGGCGACCTCGATCAGGGTGAGCTTCAGGGTCTGCTCCGCCTCGGCCAGACCGGGAACCTGCGGGGGCGCCGGGTCGGCCCGATACGGCGCCCACGAAACGCCCACATAGGATGAACCACGCCGGTCGGGGGAGGGCACCATGCCCATCTGCTGGCCGGCGAGCTGCACCAGCACCCCCTCCTGGGCCTCGATGGCGGCCTGGTTGAGCTCCTTCGGGCCCACGAGCCCGAGGGGGTCGCCCCAGGTCGGCAGGGACAGCCGGAACGCGGACAGTCCCAGGCCACGAAGTCGTACCAGTGCCGACCGCAGCGGTACGCCGCTGTCGAAGGGCAGGTCCGCGACAGGTACTGTCCCGATCAGGTTGGGGCCGCCGCGCCGTTCGACCGCGTCGACGGCGTCGTCGAGCCCGACGTGGCCTGACAGCCAGGCGTTGCCCCAGGCGACGAGTGGTGCGGACGTGAGTTGCATTGCTTCAGGGTAGGTCGGCCCGTGCACCGGCGTGGGGCGTGATGTGAGGGAGGACGATGGACGGGCGGGTTCTGGGCCTGAGCGGGGTCACGGTCCGACGGGGTGGCGCCACCCTGGTCGACGGCGTGGACTGGTCGGTGCTGGAGGGTGAGCGGTGGGCGGTCCTCGGGCCGAACGGCGCGGGCAAGACGACGCTCCTCAACGTGGCGTTCAGCCAGCTGTACCCGACCGCGGGCGACGTGGAGATCCTCGGCGAGCGCCTGGGACGGGTGGACGTCTTCGAGCTGCGGCCCCTGATCGGCTATGCGGGCGCCTCGGTGGCCTCGCGGATCGAGGCGGGCACCCCCGTCCTCGACATCGTGCTGAGCGCCGCCTACGGGTACGTGGGCCGGTTCCGCGAGGAGTACGGCAGCCCGGACTACGGCCGCGCCCGCGCGCTGCTGGGCCACTGGGGGGTCGCCGACCTGGCCGACCGGGACTTCCACACCCTGTCCGAGGGCGAGCGCAAGCGCGTCCTGATCGCCCGCGCGCTGATGGCCGACCCGGAGCTGCTGCTCCTGGACGAGCCCGCCGCGGGTCTGGACCTGGGGGGCCGGGAGGACCTGGTGCGCCGCCTGGGCGGGCTGGCCCGCAACGAGTCCGCGCCCGCCCTGGTCGTGGTCTCCCACCACGTGGAGGAGATCCCGGCGGGGTTCACGCACGTGCTGCTGCTCCGTGGCGGCGGCGTCGTCCAGGCGGGGCCGATCGAGGAGGTCCTGACCGCCGAGCACCTGTCGGAGACCTTCGGCCTGCCGCTCAAGGTGGAGCGCGACGGCGACCGCTGGAACGCGCGCGCGGTCTGACCAGGGCATTCCGAGCGGGAAGTCGCCGATAGGGATTGCGGTAATAACACAAATCGATTGACCATAAACAGTATTCCTGTCCAGATGTGGTCGCCCCGACGTATATGGGGTAGCGTCAACGGTCGGTGAGCGGATCGCTCCATTTCGGCGCGCTTGGAGATCTTCGGGTGGGCGGGTCCGCCGGTGGACGCGGTCCGTCCGCACCGCCTGCCACCCCCGTCAGGAGATCCGGAGCTGCCCAGATGTCGATACTGAACGCCGCCCCTTGTTCGGAGACCGGGGTGCGCCGATGACCATGATCATCATCGTGGCGCTTTTCGTCGCGGTCCTGTTGCTCATCTTCTGGCGGAGCGTGCGTATCGTTCCGCACTCGATGGAGGACGTCGTCGAGCGGTTCGGTAAGTTCCACCGGACCCTGAGCTCGGGTTTCAACGTCGTCATTCCCGGGGTCGACCAGGTGCGCGAGCGGATCGACCGCCGCGTCCAGGTCGTGAGCTTCCCCCCGCAGTCGGCGATCACCGAGGACAACCTCGCGGTGGAGGTCGACTCGGCCGTCTACATCCGCGTCCGGGACGCCTACAAGGCCACCTACGAGGTCGCGAACTTCATCCAGGCCGTCGAGCAGCTCACCCTGGCCACCCTCCGCAACGTCATCGGCGGGATGAACCTGGAGGGCACGCTCACCTCCCGCGACGAGATCAACCGCGAGCTCAAGGCGGTGCTGGACGAGGCCACCCGCGACTGGGGCATCGAGATCAGCCGCATCGAGCTCAAGGGCATCGAGCCGCCGTCCTCCGTGCAGGAGGCGATGGAGATGCAGATGCGCGCCGACCGCGAGAAGCGCGCGCAGCTGCTCAGCGCCGAGGGCGAGAAGCAGTCCGCCGTGCTGCGCGCCGAGGGCGAGCGTGCGGCGGCGGTGCTGCGGGCCAAGGGTTCGGCCGAGGCCCAGATGCTCACCGCCAAGGCCGACGCCGACGCCCAGACGCTGCGGGCGCGCGGTGAGGCCGACGCCATCCACATGGTGTTCAAGGCGCTGCACACGAGCCGGGTCGACCCGGACGTGCTGGCCTACCAGTACCTCCAGAAGCTGCCCGAGATCGCCAAGGGCGACGCCAACAAGGTCTGGATCGTCCCGTCCGAGATGGGCAGGGCCCTCCAGGGCGTCGGCACGGCCTTCGACCGGCTCCGCGACGAGGTCGTGCGGGCTCCCTGACCCGGGGCCGCCCGGACCCGGCCCTCCTCCCCGCCCCGCAGGACGGCGCTCACGGCGCCCGACCTGCGGGGCGGGGCGCGTTCCGGGGCCCGTCGCGCACCGTTCGGCGGGGTCCGGCTATGCCCTGGATCACGTATCCCCGGCGTGGGGCGCCGATGACCGGCTCTCGTAGTCTGTTGACGCCCTCGACGGTCGGGGAGCGGGATCCGGAAAGCTGGTCGCATGGAACTCTGGGAGGCGGCGGTCATCCTGCTGGCCGGTGTGGCGGCCGGCGGGGTCAACGCGATCGCGGGCTCGGGGACCCTGTTCACGTTCCCCGTGCTCCTCGCCCTCGGCTTCCCGCCCGTCACCGCGACCGTGTCCAACAGCATCGGGCTCGCCCCCGGCACGCTCAGCGGCACCATCGCCTACCGGCGCGAGCTCGCCGGCCAGCGCGGCCGGATCCTCCGCCTCGGCGGGATGTCGTTCCTCGGCGCGATGACCGGCGCGCTCCTGCTCATCTACCTGCCCGCGGGCGTGTTCGAGTTCGTCGTGCCGTTCATGATCGGCGGCGCGTGCGTGCTGATCCTGCTCCAGCCGCGGATCACCAAGTGGGCGCGCTCCCGCCGACCGGCCTCCAAGAACGGGGGACCTCTGCTGCCGCTGGGCGCCTACGCGACCGGCACCTACGGCGGCTACTTCGCCGCGGCCCAGGGGATCATCCTCATCAGCATCCTCGGCGCGTCCCTGGACGACGACCTCCAGCGGCTCAACGCGCTGAAGAACGCGCTGACCACGATCGCCAACGGCACCGCCGCCGTGTTCTACATCGTGCTGGCCTCGCCGTCGTGGCCGGTGGTCGGCCTCATCGCGGCCGGGACCGTCATGGGCGGCTACCTGGGGGCCAACTTCGGCCGCAGGCTCAGCCCGGCGGCCCTGCGCGTGTGCCTGGTCGTCGTCGGGCTGACGGCGGCGGTCCAGCTGGTCATGGGCCGGATCTGACCGCTCCCCGTGCCCGGCCGGCCCGCCGTCCGGGCACGGATGCGCGGCGGGGGCTGCCCCGCGGGGCGCTCAGGTGCGGAAGTAGCCGCGCCGGTCGGCGTCGTCGATCAGGGCCGCCGCGTAGGCTCCCAGGGCCTCGGAGCCCTCCTGGATCAGCTTGACCTTCTCCATGACCTGTGCCCGGGTGATGCCGAACCGGACCCAGGTCCCGCCCTCGTTGTGCCAGTTGGCGAGCATCGGGGACAGCCTGTCCACGGCGCGGGCGAAGCGGGCCTCGGCGGAGACGCGTGCCTCGAACTCCTCCCAGAGCTCGCGGGCGCGCTCGGCCTGGTCCTCGGGGAGGAGGGGGAAGATGCGGGCCGCCGCGGCCCGCTCGCGCGCCTCCTGCGTCTCGGAGTTCACCTTGTCGAAGAGGAAGGTGTCCCCGGCGTCGATCTCGACGATGTCGTGGAGCACGAGCATCTCGACGACGCGGTCGATGTCGGTGCCCTCGGGGGCGTACTCGGCGAAGGTGCG
Source organism: Streptomonospora nanhaiensis (assembly GCF_026642255.1). Lineage (GTDB taxonomy): Bacteria > Actinomycetota > Actinomycetes > Streptosporangiales > Streptosporangiaceae > Nocardiopsis > Nocardiopsis tropica. Next base: position 178,652 of record NZ_CP113264.1, read on the forward strand.
GGCGGAGAGGGCCAGGTGCCAGGAGTGCTCGGCCGAGTTCTCCCGCCGTGATCCGTCCACCAGCAGGTTCTGCCGCAGGATGCGCTTGAGCTTGTCGACTTCCAGGAGGAAGCGGAGCTGTGCGTTCAACCGCTCGTTGTCGACCCCGCTGGCAAAGACCGGTGCCGGTTCCGTCACGTGGTTCGCCCTCCTGAAGGATGAGTCGAAACGGTCAGGTGGACCGCTCGGTGCGGTCGCCACTGGATGATCCCATGGAACGCGTACCAACTGTCGCGTCGGCGTACGTCGAGGGGACGCGCGGCGAGGCGGCGGAGTGTACGCGGTGAACGGTCGGCGTGCCCGCGGCCCCTGCCGGGGGCGTGGCGCCCCGGGGGCCGTGACTAGGCCTCCGCGGATGCCCGGACCTGCGTGGAAGACGTGAGGTGGCGGTGGAACCACTCGGTGAGGGCCCTGTCGGCGAGTACTCCCGCCGGGGTGGGCCGCCCGGGTTCGAGTCCGGGCTCGGGTCCGATGGCGTGTGCCAGATCGGGCACCACGATGTGACGGAGCGCATGCTCGGGGGCGTGCCCGGCCAGGGCGTCGCACAGCGCCCCGCCCTGTTCGGGGGCCACGACGTCGTCGAGCCCGCCGTTGACGACCAGCAGGGGGACGCGTCCCCGGGAGATCTCGTCGGCCCGGCCGACGAAGTCCAGCCGTGCGCGGGCCTGGAGGGCCCGGTCGGTCCACCTGTAGGGCGTTCCGTCGCGTCGCGCGCGGGCGGTGACGACCAGGGCCGGGTCCACGACCGGGTTGACGACGGCGGCGGCGCCGACGGGCATGCGGCCCTCGGCAAGGGCGAGCAGGACCGCGGCGGCCCCGGCCCCCACCCCGGCCAGGCCGACGGGGGCGTCGGTGACGGGGAAGGCCGAGCGCAGCTCGGAGACGGCGGCGCGGAGCTCGGCGGCGGCCTGCTCCACCACCGGGGCGAACAGGTCGACGAGGTGGTCGCGCTCGCCGCGGCGGTTGACCTCGGGGACGCCGCCCTCGGGCAGCCGGGCGCCGAACAGCGGCAGCCCGAGGTGGATCCGCCAGGCCGGGAGCGCCGCCATGGGCAGGGTGCCTGCGAGGGAGGCCTCGGCGCGGGGCGGCTCGAAGGCGTGCAGGCCGACGACGAGCGGGGCCGGGAGGTCGCCCGTCGCGGGCGGCAGGGCGAGGAAGGGCACCCCCGCGGCGGTTCCGGTGACGGGGCCGGTGAGGGTTCCGGCGTCGGCTACCACGGGTGGTCGCCCCCGCTGCGCTCGGAGAAGTCGGACAGGTAGCTGCTGACCAGCCGCTTGGCCTCGCCGATGAGCCTGGTGTCGCCGTCGGCGTCGTCGCGGAAGGCGAGCTTGAGGACGGCGTCGGCGGCCTCGACGGCCACGTGGACGGCCCGGTCGAGTGCGTCGTCGTCGGGGATGCCGGTGACGGAGACGATGATCCGGCGCAGGCGGATGGAGATGACGCGGTTGTTGTCGGCCCCGCCGTTGAGGAGGCGGGTGTCGACGATGTCGCCGAAGTGCAGGCTGCGGAAGCCGGGCACGTGGCGGTGCATGTCGATGTACTCGTCGACGACGGCGTCGACGGCGGCGGTCCAGTGGCTGAACGACGTGTCGGCGATCCGCTCGGTCACCCGGGCGCCGAACTGGTCGAGGAAGCGCAGGCCCAGCGCCTGGGTGATGGCCTTCTTGTCCGGGAAGAACTGGTAGACGGAACCGATGGCGACCCCGGCCCGTTCGGCGATCCGTGTGGTGGAGAGGTTGTCGTAGCCGACCTCGTCGAGGAGCTCGGCGCAGCAGTCGAGCATGCGCTGCACTCTGAGCATGCTGCGCTGCTGGGCCGGAAGTCTCCGGAGGGGGGCCTGCGCGAACGCGAGTTCGTCGTGGGCGACGCCGGCCGGTCCACGGCTCTCGCGCGGCGCGTAGGCGCTCCCGGCTGGACCGGGGGAGCGTCGCGACCGCGGGGGCGTTGAGCTTCGGGAATTTGTCGTCACGGCTCCTATGATGCCTTTCCGGAATCACCTGGTTCCGGGGAAATTCCAGTTTCGTTCCCCGACCCCTTCCCGTGGTGTCCGGTCCACCTGTGCCGGAGGCGTCGCCCGGGTCCGGGGCGGTGCGGACGGGGGCGCCGGCGCCGTTCGTCGTGTTCGTCGGTCCGTGTCTGTTTCGCGGCCCGGGGCCGCAGGGGGACCCGGTCGCCTGGGCCGCTCAGGATAGCGCTTTCCAACGGAGGGCGTGGCATGGTTGGATCAGTGCCCGACGCAGTGCACGCACCCCTCCTGGAGGCTGAGCCATGACCACCGCCCCGGACACCACACCGGAGGAACTCGACGCCGTCCTCGAACGGGCCGCCGCCGCGGCCCCGCTCCTGGCCGCCCTCACCCCGGGCGAGCGCGCCGGCCTGCTGCGCGCCGTCGCCGACGCCCTCGACGGCGCCGCCGACCGGCTCGTGCCCCTCGCCGCGGAGGAGGCCCACTACCCCGAGGCGCGCTGCAAGGGAGAGCTGGGCCGCACCACCTTCCAGCTCAGGCTGTTCGCGCAGACCCTGGAGGACGGCTCCTACCTGGAGGCCGCCGTCGACCCCGCCGACCCCGAGTGGGGGACGCCGCGCCCGGACGTGCGCCGCATCCTCGTCCCGCTCGGCCCCGTCGTCGTGTTCGGGGCCAGCAACTTCCCCTTCGCCTTCGCCACGGCCGGCGGGGACAGCGCCTCGGCGCTGGCCGCCGGGTGCCCGGTGGTCGTCAAGGCCCACCCCGGCCACCCGGAGCTGGCCCGCGCCACCGCCGGTGTCGTCGTCGACGCGCTCACCGGGGCCGGGGCGCCCGAGGGCTCCTTCGCGCTGGTGGAGGGCATGGAGGCGGGCAGGCTGGCGGTCACCCACCCGCTCACCCGCGCCGTCGGGTTCACCGGGTCGATCCCGGGCGGGCGCGCCCTGTTCGACCTGGCCGCGGCCCGGCCCGAGCCGATCCCCTTCTACGGCGAGCTCGGCAGCGTGAACCCGGTGTTCGTCACCCGCGCCGCCATGGCGGCGCGCGGAGAGCAGATCCTCGGCGGCTACGCCGACTCGGCGGCCATGGGGTCGGGGCAGTTCTGCACGAAGCCGGGCGTGGTGTTCCTGCCGGAGGACGCCGACCTCGGCGCCCTGGTCGCCGACTTCGCCGACAGGGCGGCGGGCCCGCTCCTCAACGACCGCGTGGCGGAGGGGTTCGAGCGGGGCCTGGACGCGCTCAGCGGCCACCCCGCCACCGAGGTGCTCGTCCAGGGCAGGCACACCGGCGACGACTGGTCCCCGAGCCTGCTGCGGACCGACCTGGACTCCCTGCTGGAGCACGCCGACACCCTCCTGGAGGAGTGCTTCGGGCCGGCGACCCTCGTGGTCGCGTACGCCGACGAGCGCCGCCTCCTGGAGGCGGCGGGGGTGCTCCGCGGCCAGCTCACCGTCACCGTGCACGGTGAGGAGGACGACCCGGTGGCGCCCGCGCTGCTGGCGCTGGGGGCGTCCGTCGCGGGGCGGGTGGTCTGGAACGGATGGCCGACGGGGGTGGCCGTCACGTACGCCATGACCCACGGCGGCCCCTACCCGGCGACCACCGCGCCCCTGCACACGTCGGTGGGCACCACGGCGATCCGGCGCTTCCTGCGCCCGGTGTCCTTCCAGTCGGTGCCGCAGTCGCTGCTCCCCCGCGAGCTGCGCGACGACAACCCGCTGGGCGTGCCCCGCCGCGTGAACGGGGCCGCGCCCACCGTCTGATGCCGTCCGGGCCGGGGCCGGGCGCGCTCCGATGGGTGCGCCCGGCCCCGCCCCCGGCACCGCGTCCCCGTGCCCGGGCCCTGGGCGTCCGGCCGCTCGGCCGGGCGCGTGGGCGGGGCCCCGGCCCGGCGCGGGGCGTGAAGCCCGATGCGCGGGGCCCGTACTCACGGCCCCGGTACCGGTTCCGTGAGTGAGAGCCCGCCGGGACGGCGCTCCCGGTCACGTCGTGCCCGGGGGCCCGGGCCGCGTTCACGCCGCGGTGTCGGAACCCTCGTCCGCGCCGTCGCCGTGGGCGGCGTCGTAGGCGTCGCGGAACGCCTCCACGCGGAGCCGCCGGCGCTTCATCATGGAGGGGGTCATGCACGCCAGCACCAGTAGGAGGGCGGACAGTCCCAGGAGCAGGATGGGGAAGCCGGAGACCCCGCTCTCCAGGATGCGGATGACGACCTGGAACACGTTGAGAAGGGCCATCGTCGCGAACACGACGGCCAAGGCGACCGGCGTTCCGCTGGACAGCTGCCCCTCGACGACGATTCGCCCCAGCCGGTTGGTCTCCGGGTCCGGGCCGAGTCTCCCCTTCCGGACGAGTCGCCAGGCCTCCGCGAGCTTGGCGGGGTCGGTGCCCAGGGGGAGGTTCTTCAGTTTGGCGGCCTCAAGTGCGCGCCCGGCCCGCTTGGCCTCGGGGGATATGGCCCCCGAAACCACCGCGGCCATCGCGAGGGTTCCGGTCACCAACAGCAGGCCCATCGTGAGGAGGGCACCGAACAGCCAGGCGCCGGTCGCCGTGGAGAAGCCCAGGATTCCGGCCGCAGCGATCACGAACAGCAGTGCGGCCGAGGCGCGGAGGGCGAACGCGCCCGGGTGGTCGGCGCGGTAGGTCCGGAGCCGGGCGGCCCAGCGGGGGCGCGGCGGACGGGGGACGGAGGGGTGGGGGGCGCCCTGGGGGATCATGTCCGCAATGTACCCCTCTGTGGTTCGCCGACCGGTCGCGGTCGCCCCGACCGGGGGCCCGGCGCACCACGACGGCGGACGGGCCGCAGGGGGGAGAGGCTGACAGGCCGTCGTCAGGTTCGTCCGGAAGGGGTTGGGCGGGCGCGTGACCGCGCGTAACCTCGCGCCATGGAGAACCACACCGCCCCCGCCGGGACCGGCGTCGACGCGCTCGTCCGGGACCTTCCCAAGGTCGAGCTGCACGTCCACCTCGAAGGCTCGATGCCCGCCGAGACCCTCTTCGACCTGGCCCGCAAACACGCGGCCGAGGGCGTCCCCGACACCCTGGAGAAGCTCCGGGACTGGTACGCCTTCACCGACTTCCCCCACTTCATCGAGGTCTACCTGGCGTCGGTGACGACCCTCAGGGACGAGGAGGACTTCGCCGTCCTCGCCTCGGCGGTCGCCGGGCGGCTGGCCGCGCAGAACGTCCGCTACGCGGAGGTGCACGTCAGCCTCTACACGCACCTGATGCGCGGTGTGCCCGCGCGGGTGGTGTTCGACGGGATCGAGCACGCGCGCCGCGAGGCCGAGCGCGAGCACGGCATCAGGCTCCGGTGGATCCCCGACTTCCCCGCCGACTTCGGTCTGGAGAGCGCCGAGGCCACGCTGGAGGCCGTCCTGGCGGAGGGCCCGCCCAGCGTGGTGGGCTTCGGGGTGGGCGGTGTGGAGACACCCCTGGAGCAGTACGCGGGGGTGTTCGGCAGGGCGCGCGCCGCCGGGCTCGCCAGCCTCCCGCACGCCGGTGAGCACGGTGGACCCGAGCGCGTGCGGGAGGCCCTGGACGCGCTCCGCGCCGAGCGCATCGGGCACGGCATCGACTCCATGCGCGACGCGGAGCTGGTGGCCCGGCTGGTGGAGGAGCAGGTCCCGGTGGACGTCAGCCCCACCTCCAACGTGTGCACCCGCGCCGTGGAGGCGATCGGTGACCACCCGCTGCCCCGCATGCTCGACGCCGGGCTGCTGGTCACGCTCAACACCGACGACCCGACCATGTTCGGCACCGACCTCAACCGCGAGTACGCCACCGCCCACCGGCTGGGACTGGGTGCCGGGGACCTGGTCCGCCTCGCGGCGAACGCCGTGCACGCCTCCTACCTGGGGGCGGCCCACCGCCGCGCCCTGCTGGCCGAGATGGAGGAGGTCGCCGCCCGCCACGGGGTGGGGGTCGGGAGCCTCTAGGGACCCTGCTCCTCCCGGACCTCCGCTCCGCTGCGGCCCCGGTGTCGTGGGGGCACCGCGGCCGCCTGTGAGCGCGAGGACCTTCGGAGCCCCCGCCGGATCGGCCCGTCCCCCGCGAACCCGTCCGCGGCGCCTCCAGAACCCGCGGGCACCCGGGCGCGGGGATCCGGCCGTGCTCCGGCCGACACGCGGTCGCCGGGCTGACCCCCGGAAGCGCCCCCGAGCAGGAGACTTGGGGGTGCGCCGGGCACGGCAGTGCCCGTGCCCGGCCCCGGGGGGAGACGCGATGCGACGGGACTCCGGCGGGAACGCCGAGGGGGGCTCCGGCCACGGCGGGGGCGCCGGGGAGCCCGGCCGGGCGGCCGCGGGCGGCGCCGGTGCGGACACGGGCGCCGCCCGCGCCGGCGGCGGGGACACCGGCCCCTACGTGTGGGAGGTCCCTCCCTCGGACGGCTCCCGCGCGCGCGGCGCCCTGGCGCGGTGGCTCCTGGCCAGGCGGGTGGACGAGGTGGGCGGCCCGGGGTCGGCGCCGCACGCCGAGCGCCAGCACTCCTGGTGGCGGGTCATGTGCCTGACCGGCGTCGACTACTTCTCCACCCTCAGCTACCTCCCGGCGATCGCGATCCTCACCGCGGGCGCCCTCTCACCCGTGGCGACGCTGCTGATCGTCGTCCTCACCCTGGGCGGGATGCTGCCCGTGTACCGGAGGGTGGCCGAGCGCAGCCCGCACGGCCAGGGGTCGGTGGCGATGCTGGAACACCTGCTCCCCGAGTGGAGGGGCAAGTTCCTCGTCCTGTGCCTGCTGGGCTTCGTGGCGACGTCGTGGATCGTCACCATCACCCTGTCCACCGCCGACGCCACCGCGCACCTGGCCGCCAACCCGTACACCCCCGCCGCCGTGGCCGACCACCCGGTGCCGGTCACCCTCGTCCTCCTCGCCCTCCTGGGCGCGGTGTTCCTGGCCGGGTTCCGCGAGGCGGTCCGGATCGCCGTCCCCCTGGTGCTGGTGTTCCTGCTGCTCAACGCGGTGGTGGTGGTCGCCGCGCTGGTGCGCATCGCGGTGGACCCGTCGACCCTCGCCGACTGGGAGGGCGCGCTCCTCGGGAGCGGCCGGGGGCTCCCGTCGATGGCGGCCACCGTCCTGGTGGCCTTCCCCCTCCTGGTCCTCGGCCTGTCGGGGTTCGAGACGGGCGTCAGCATGATGCCCCTGATCCGGACGGGGGGAGGGACCGGGCAGGAGCGCCTGCGGTCGCGGATCGCCGACACACGGACCATGCTGACCACGGCCGCCGTGGTCATGAGCGTCTACCTGCTGTCCACGACGTTCGTCTCCGGGGTCCTGGTCCCCCGGGAGGCGGTGGAGCCCGGCGGGCCCGCCGCCGACCGCGTGCTCGCCTACCTCGCGTACGACCTGCTCGGCAACGGGTTCGGCGTGTTCTACGACGTGAGCACGGTCCTCATCCTGTGGTTCGCCGGGGCCTCGGCCATGGCGGGCCTGATCAACATCGTGCCGCGCTACCTGCCGCGCTACGGGATGGCGCCCGCGTGGGGACTGGCCGTGCGGCCCGTGGTGCTGGTGTACACGGCCGTCGCGATGGCCATCACCGTGGCCTTCGACGCGGGGGTCACCGCCCAGTCGGGTGCGTACGCCACCGGGATCCTCGCCATGCTCGTCACCTCGGCCCTGGCGGTGACGATCCTCGCCCACCGCTCGGGGCGGCGGCGGGCGGTGGCCGGGTTCGGGTTCCTGACGGCGGTGTTCGGCTACGCGCTCGCCGACAACGTCGCGGCCAGGCCGGACGGGCTGCTCATAGCGCTGGCGTTCGTGGCCGGCACCGTCCTGGTGTCGCTGGTCTCACGGGCGCTGAGGAGCACGGAACTCCGGACCAGCAGCGTCCACCTGGACGAGACGGCGGTCAGGTTCGCCCTGGAGGCGGTGCTCCGGGGCCGGCTGCACCTGTTCGCCAACCGGCCGGGGTCCGGCGGGGCGGCCGGGTACGGGGAGATCGAGCGCGAGCAGATGCTCCTGCACCCGATCCCGCTCCGGACGCCGCCGCTGTTCGTGGAGGTCGAGGTGCACCACCCGTCGGAGTTCGCGAGCGTCCTGCGGGTGCGCGGGGTGGAGGTGGACGGCCACCGGGTCCTGCGGGTGCGCAGCCCGGCGGCCCCCAACGCGCTCGCGGCGGTCCTCCTGTGCCTCCGTGACCGGACCGGGGCCGTTCCGCACTGCTACTTCGCCTGGTCGGAGGGGTCGCCGATCCGGCTGCTGTTCAGGTTCGGCGTGCTGGGGGAGGGGGAGACCGCGTCGTTCACCCGGGAGATCCTCCGCGAGGCCGAGGAGGACCCCAAACGGCGCCCGGTCGTCCACGTCAGCTGAGGTGCGGGGCTGCGGTCGGCCCCCGTCCCCGGTCCGCGCGCGGGTCACTCCTCCCGGGCGGCGGCCCCGGCCGGCCGAACGTCCGGACCGGGGCCCGCCGACGGGCGCCCGCCCCGCCGGAGGGGGGCGGACGCCCGTCCGGTCCGCTAGGGCGTGTTCCGTGGATGCTGTCCGTCGCGAGCGGCACATCCGGTGCGTTCATCGCAAGGCCGAAGAAGGAGTCAGGGTGGGGTCCTGTCGACAGATGAGAACGCCGCGAGGGGCGTGCCGGGGCGACGCGCAGCAGGGCGAGTGTCCGCGGAACACGCCCTAGGCGGGGGAGTCGGTCAGGGGCAGCCCGCACCCGGCGCGCATGTCGAGCCACGTCTGGGCGGCCTGACCCGCGGCCTCGTCCTCGTAGGGGACGGGCACGCCGCCCTGGATCCGCGCCGGCGCCCAGTCCGCCCCGGTCACACTGCCCCGGTCGAAGGTGAGGGTGAGCACCCCCGTCTCGGCGGTGGGCCCCTCGACGTTGTAGAACACGAAGTTGCCCAGCCCGTAGTGCACGTAGGAGTCGCCGGTGAACCCGCCCGGGGACAGGACGTGCGCGTGGCCGCCGACCACGGCGGTCGCCCCGGCCGAGACCAGCTCCTCGGCGAGGGAGGGCGCGTGCGGCAGCGGGCAGTGCGCGCCCTCCAGGCCCCAGTGGAGGAAGACCACGACGTTGTCGTGCTCGGCCGCGGCCCCGGAGACCGCGTCGAGCATCCGCTCCCGCATCTCGTTCTTGGTGGAGGCCATGCCGGGCTTGCCCTCACCCGCGGTCCACTCCGCCACGAGGTGGTCGTCCATGACGTCGGTGGCGCCGAACAGGGCCACGCTCTGGCCGTTGACCTCGGCCACATGGGGTGTGTACGCCTCGTCGGCGTCGCGGCCCGCGCCGACCAGCGTGACACCGGAGGCCTCGCCGTTCTCCAGCGTGTCGATCAGTCCGTCCGTGCCGTAGTCCATGCCGTGGTTGTTGGCGACGGTGGCCACGTCCACGCCTCCGGCGGCCAGGGCCTCCAGGGCGCTCGGGGGCGAGCGGAACAGGAACTCCTTGTCGGGGGCGGGGGTGCCGCCCTCGGTGACGGCGGTCTCCAGGTTGACCATGGCCAGGTCGGCGGCGGAGAGCTGCGCGGAGACGGGGCCGAGCGCGGTGGCGGGGTCGGCCAGGCGGGGTTCGAGCATCCCCTCGAACATGACGTCGCCGCCGAAGGCGATGGTGAACGGCTCGTGGGAGGACTCGGACTCCGTGTCGGGGGAGGGCGGGGCGGAGGCCTCCGCCCCGGGGGCGACCGCGCCCTCCACCTCTTGCGTCTGCCCGTCACCCCCCGAGGAGCAGGCGGTCGCGGCCAGGAGGAGGGCGAGTGTCGCGGCGCCGGCCGACAGTGTCGTGCGCGTGCGCGTGCGCGTGCGCGTGCGGGGGCACGGGGGTACGGACTGCATTGCATGCTCCAGTGGGGGCGGGGGAAACGGAGGGCATGTCCTGAAAAGAGGACGCACATCATGCGTTTCCAGTTGGCCTTCATGAACGGATTGGCGGACATGGGCGTGCCGACCCGTCACCGGTGATCACCGGCAGTGCTCAGAGTAGGGCCGGCGGTCCCTTTTTCGTCGGTACGACATCGGCTGTATTCCGGTCGGTTTTCGGCCGCCCGCCGTCGATCGCACGCTCATGGCCAGCGGGTTCGGTCGAGGCCGCCGTGAGTGGGGTGAGAGTTTCCTGAGTTGCGGTAGAGGTCGTATTGGGACAGCGAAAGCATCATTTCGGCTGCTGTGAGTTCCTTTTTCTCTTTCCTTGGCGCCGGCATCGGAGGGGGTGGGGGTGTCGTGCGAAGGGTCCTTCCGTCTCCGGGAGTTCCGTGCGTCGCGCACGTCTATCCGCTCTTTTCTCTCCAACGCCGCATTGTTCTCATGGGGCGCAAGGGGGTGCCTTGGGGTATAAGGCGTACTCGAAGACCGGTCAAACTAATCAACGAAGGTGCTTAGTGGATTACGTACGGGGGTTTACCTGAAAAAAATTCATCATCTTTCATGGCTCTCTGTTGTTTTGTGTGTACCCTGAGTAGTCGTCCCCACGCCTGCGAGCAGCTGATATCTCTCAGAGTGACATACTGTGAGCGGAGGGTATTTATGGCGATGGCGGACATTGCCTGAAAACGCGTGCGAGCCCGCAGTGGCTTGCTAACGTTTCGGTCCGTCGGCGGTTCGTCCCCGGAAAACCACTTCGGAGAACGCCGGACCACGACTCCCACGTGCGCGGGTCACCCCGCCGTTCCACCGCTCGCCGGTGACGGACCCGCACGGTCGTGGCAGCGGGACCGCACGAGTGCTCCGCCGCGACGCGGACACCCGGTCCGCCCACGACCACCAGCGCCACGACCGGCGCAACCCAGGCTGTCTCCGTGAAAGGTCCTAGCCGCACATGCGCAACACACTCCGTTACTCCTTCGCCACCGTGATGACCGCCGGGCTGGTCATCGCCCCCGTCACGGCGGCCTTCGCCGACACCACCACCGACGGCTCCGGCGGCATCGGCAGCGGCAACCAGATCGTCGTCCCCGTGGACATCGAGGCCGATCTGTGCGGCAACTCGCTCGCGGTGCTCGGCATCTCCTCGGCCAAGTGCACCCGGGTCTCGGAGGTCCTCTACGAGGTCAGCGGCCAGGGCGGGGCCGCCACCAGCGGCGCCGGCGGCATCGCCAGCGGCAACCAGATCATCGTCCCCGTCGACGCCGCCGTCGACGCGTGCGGGAACTCCGTCGCCGTCGGCGGCATCTCCGAGGCCGAGTGCCTGGAGGTCGTCGAGGTCCTGGAGCAGGAGAGCGCCGACGCGCCCCGTGCCCTCACGGACGGCTCCGGCGGGGTGGCCAGCGGAAACCAGATCATCGTCCCCGTCGACGCGGCCATCAACGTCTGCGGCAACTCGGTGGCCGTCCTGGGCGGCTCCAGTGCCAAGTGCACCACCATCATCAACATCATCCAGGCCTCCCCCGAGAACGAGGGCGGACCCTCCACCAGCGGCGCGGGCGGTGTGGCCAGCGGCAACCAGGTGCTCGTCCCCGTCGACGCCGCCGTCGACATCTGCGGCAACGCCGTCTCCGTGCTCGGCCTCGCCCAGTCCGCCTGCATGGAGACCATCTCCGAGGGCGGGGACCCCGACCCCGAGACCCCCGAGGAGCCCGAGGAGCCGGGTGGCGAGACCCCCGAGGAGCCCGAGGCCCCCGAGGAGGAGCCCACCGTTCCGGAGGCGCCCCGTGAGGAGGACAGGGGCGAGGACGACTCCAGCGTCAGCGGCGACCGGCCCGCCACCCCCGAGCCGCAGGCCGACGAGCAGCTCGCCGTGACCGGTACCGCTCTGGGCGGCCTCGTCGCCGCCGCGGTCGCCGCGATCGGCGCGGGCGGCGCGGGCCTGTACTTCGCCCGCAAGCGCAAGGCGTCCGCGGCCGCCGGCCACGAGGAGTAGGAGGCCCGGGTCCGGCAGGTCCGGACCGGGGTCGGGGCGCGGGGAGGGGAGGCTCCCCGCGCCCCGGGCGCCCACGCGGGGCCGCCGGAGCCGGCGGCCCCGCGGCCGTTCGCGAGGGGCGGTGCGGCGCGGCCCGGAGCGTCTCATAACCTCGAAGACGTGCTCAAGGTCCTGTTGTCGCAACGCATGCTGGCGTTCCACGCGCTCGTCCTGGTGATCGTGCCCAGCTTCGTCTGGCTGGGCTTCTGGCAGCTGGACCGCTGGGAGCTGCGCAGCGCGTCCGTCAACCTCCAGCAGGACAACCTCGCCGCCGAACCCGTTCCCGTCTCGGAGCTGGCCGCCGTCGGGGAGGACGTCGCCCCCGGCGACCGGTGGCGCACCGTCGAGGCCTCCGGCACCTGGGACACCTCCCACGAGATCCTCCTGCGCAACCGCGACGGATCCGGCGGCGTCGGGTACCACGTCCTGACCCCCCTGGTCGGGGAGGACGGTACGGCCGTCCTGGTCAACCGCGGATGGATCCAGCGCGGTGAGACCGCGCTGGACGCCCCCGAGCCCCCGGCGGCCCCCGGCGGGACCGTGGACGTGACCGGTCGGCTGCACTTCTCCGAGACGGAGGAGAACAGCGGCCTGCGCAATCGCGACGACCTGCCCGAGGGGCAGCTCATGATGGTCGACGTCGACATGATCGCGGACGGACTGCCCTACCCGGTCTACGGTGGATTCGTCGAGCTCACCCGGCAGGACCCGGCGCCCGATCCGGCCCCCGAGCCGGTCGAGCTGCGCGAGGTGGACTCCGGCATGAGCGCCTCCTACGCCGTGCAGTGGTGGGTGTTCGCCGTCGTCGCCGTCGCGGGCTGGATCTTCCTCGTCCGCCGCGAACTGCGCGAGGCCCGAGAGGCCCGCGAGGACGGGCGTCCGGGGGAGGCGGCCCCCGCGGGGCCGCCCGGGCAGGAGCCGTCGGAGGCCGCCGCCGGGACCGGTGGCGGTACCGACCGTTGAGTCCCCGTCCACGGCACGAGGAGCCAGCCCCATGCACGACGAGACCGACTACCCGGCGCCCGGACACGTGGAGCGCCGCGACGTCGACGCGGGGGAGAGCGCCCGCGCCGGACGCCTGTGGTGGGACGGCGCCGCCGACGCCTACCAGGCCGAACACGGCGGCTTCCTGGGCGACGCCGATTTCGTGTGGTGCCCGGAGGGGCTGACCGAGGAGCGGGCGAGGCTGCTCGGCGAGCCCGCGGAGCTGCGGGGGGCACGGGTCCTGGAGGTCGGCTGCGGTGCGGGCCAGTGCGGCCGGTGGCTGCGCGCGAGGGGTGTGCGGGAGGTGGTCGCGTTCGACCTGTCGTTCCGGCAGCTGCAGCACTCGCGGCGGATCGACACCGAGACGGGACACAGCCTGCCGACCGTGCAGGCCGACGCCCAGAGGCTGCCTTTCGCCGACGCCTCCTTCGACGCGGTGTTCTCGTCGTTCGGCGCGTTCCCGTTCGTGCCCTCGGCCGACGACGCCCTCGGTGAGGCGGCACGGGTCCTGCGCCCCGGCGGGCGCCTGGTCTTCTCGGTGACGCACCCGGTCCGGTGGAGCTTCCCGGACGACCCCGGCGAGGAGGGGTTCACCGTCCACCAGTCCTACTTCGACCGCCGCGCCTACGTGGAGGAGGACGACGAGGGCAACGCGGTCTACGTGGAGCACCACCACACGGTGGGCGACTGGGTCCGGGGGATCGCCCGCGCGGGGCTGACGCTGAAGGACCTGGTCGAACCGGAGTGGCCGGAGGGGCTCGACCGCGTGTGGGGAGGCTGGGGGCCGGTGCGGGGCCGGATGATCCCCGGCACCGCGATCTTCTCCGCGGTCAGGCCGAAGGGCTGAGGGCCGGCCGGGACGCCCCGCCTCAGAGGCCGGGCGCGGCGGACCCGCCCAGGTATTCCGGGGGCACGGCGGCGACGAGCCAGACCCCGTTCCCGGTCACACGGAAGACGTGGCCGTCGGCGTGCATGCGCCCGGCGGCGACGGAGAGCACCACGGGAGTGCCCCGGCGGGCCCCCACCCGGCGGGCGGTCTCCGTGTCGGGGGACAGGTGGACGTCGTGGCGGTTCATCGGACGCAGGCCCTCGGCGGCGATGGCGGGCAGGAACCGGCCCACGGTTCCGTGGTGGAGCAGTTCCGGGGGGACGCTCGGCTCCCAACCGAGGTCGACATCGACGGAGTGGCCCTGCTGTGCGCGGATGCGGGTGCCGTCCGGGCTGAGGGCGAACCGCTTCTTGTCGTTGTTCCCGACCACCTCGGCGAGGGTTTCCCGGGAGAGGCGGATCCCGGCGTCGCGGCAGCCCGTGAGGAGGTCCTCCACCCCGGCCCACCCCTGGGCATCCAGACGCAGCCCCGCGAGGCCGGGGTCGTGGCGCAGGACGCGCGCCAGGAACTTGGAGGCGCGGACCCTCTCCTTGGTGTTCATGCGTGTGTTCGCCGGTCTTTCCACATAGGGATGATCCCGTGCGCCCGCCGTCGCGTGCCAGGGGTTTTCGGGCTGTCCGGATGCGGAAATCTTCTTGGAGGCTCGGGTCCGGGGGAGTAGTTTGCGTAGTTCGACCGGTATTCGGCCGACGACCGTCCGCCTCCAGGGACCGCGGGCCGGGCCCGCGCCGTGGACCACAGGAGGAGGGCCCCGTGTCCCAGAGGTTGCGTGCCGTGTGGCGGGAGACCCGCGACGCCTTCGAGCAGGGGCACTACCGGGTCGGGGAGCGGCTGGTGGACCTGTCGGGGGACCTGGCCGCGATGCGGGCGGGCACGCGGCTCTACCTGCCGGGTGAGCCGGCGGCCCCCTCCGGGCCGGGGATGCGGCGCACGACCCGTTTCGAGGTCACCCGGGAGAGCACGCTCGCCGCGGCCGGGCGACTGGCGTCCGGGCCGGGGCGGACCCATGTGGCGGCGCTGAACTTCGCGTCCGCCCGCAGGCCCGGCGGCGGCGTCGCCAACGGCGCGCGTGCGCAGGAGGAGAGCCTGGCCAGGTCGAGCGCCCTGTACGCCTCCCTGGTGCTGTGCCCGGAGTACTACGACCACCACCGGGAGCACGGGAGCCTGCTCTACACGGACAGGGTGATCTGGTCGCCCGGCGTGCCGGTGTACCGCGACGACGGGGGCGGGTGGCTGCCGGAGCCCCTGCTGGTCTCCTTCCTCACCTGCGCGGCGCCGAACCGGCGGATGATCGAGCGCAACCGGGTCGAACCCGCCGACCCCGTCCCCGGCGTCCTGGCCGCGCGGGCGCGCGGCGTGCTCGCCGTCGCGGCCGAGCAGGGGGTCGACCGGCTGGTGCTCGGGGCGTGGGGGTGCGGCGTGTTCGGCAACCACCCGTCGGAGGTGGCGGCGGCCTTCGCGGGGCACCTGAGGCCGGGCGGCGGGTTCGCCGGGATGTTCGAGCACGTGGTGTTCGCGATCCTGGACCGCGACGACACGGTGCGCGAGGCCTTCGCGGGGGCGCTGTGACCCCGCGCCCGGCGCGGGTCCGCGTCAGTCCCCGGGCACCACGCCGGCCCGCCGGGCGGACTCGTCGGCCTGTGCGAGCCTGCGCAGGACCGCCATGAGGGTGTCGCCGAGCACCGAGTACACGACGGCGCTCTCCAGGATCTCGTCGGTGCCGGTGACCCGGCCGATGACGTCGAGGTCCACCCGGGCCGCCTGCTCCATGGTGGCGGCGTAGCCGTCGAGGGCCTCGTCGTCGAGGGGGCGCCCTGCGCGGCGGTAGGTGGCGACCACCTCGGCCAGGTCGGCGGCGGCGCGGCTCTGGGGGTGGACGTGCCAGCCGCGCCGCTCGAACAGGGCCCGCACCCGGCCGTGGTCCTCCTCTTCGGCGGTGGCGACGCCCTTCGTGGCGGGCGGGAGCACGTGCATGGCGTGGCCGAGGAGTTCGTGGGTGATCGGAGGGTCGGGGGAGTCGACGCGGGCGAGGATCTCGCGGGTGGTGGCGATGGGCAGGCCGCCCACGTCGGTCAGGGCGCGGACCAGGCGCAGCCGGTGGAGGTGCCCCTCCCCGTAGCTCGCCTGGTTGGGGCCGGTGCGCTCGCCCCGGGGCAGGAGCCCTTCGCGGAGGTAGTACTTGATCGTCGGCACCGGGGTCCCGGACCGCTCACTCAGCTCGCCGATACGCATGGGCCCATCCTCGCTTCTTTCCCTTGCCACGTCCCGGTGCTTCATGGATAGTAAAGGTATCCGTAATGGATAGTGGAAGTATCCAAAAAGGAGAAGCGTGAACGTCCCGACCACCCCCCGCCCCGCCCCCGGCGCGTTCCTGCGGACCGCGCCGGACTGGCACCGCCCCCTCATGGCGACCGCCGCCCTGTGCGCGGTCGTCCTGGCGGCGGCCCTCGTCGGCCTCGCGGTGGACGACCGCACCCTCGTCGGCCGCCCGATCTGGCTCAAGCCGGCCAAGTTCGCCCTGTCGATCGCGGTCTACAACGTCACCCTGGCGTGGCTGCTCTCGCTGCTCGTGCGGTGGCGGCGCACCGGGTGGTGGCTCGGGACGCTCTTCTCCGCCATGGTCCTCGGCGAGCTGGCCGCGATCGGGCTCCAGGCCTGGCGGGGCGAGCTCAGCCACTACAACTACGCGACCCCGTTCGACGCGGCCGTCTACAACGCCATGGCCGCCATGATCGTCACCGCGTGGACCGCCAACCTCGGGATCGGCGTCCTGCTGCTCGTGCAGCGCGTCGGCGAGCGCTCCACCACCTGGGCGGTGCGGATCGGCACGGGGATCGCCCTCGCCGGAATGGCCGCGGCCTTCTTCATGACCGTCCCGTCCGACCAGCAGATGGTCGCCCTGGAGAACGGCGGACCGGGGGACGTGATCGGGGCGCACACCGTCGGCGTGGCGGACGGCGGGCCGGGGCTGCCGGTCGTGGGCTGGAGCACGGTCGCCGGGGACCTGCGGGTCGCCCACTTCGTCGGCATCCACGGGCTCCAGGCGCTCGTCCTGCTCGCCCTGCTCCTGGTGGCGCTGGGCCGCCGCCACCCGCGGCTGGAGCCGGACGCCGTGCGGCTGCGCGTGGTCGCCGTGGTCGGATCGGCCCACGCGGCGCTCCTGGTCCTGACCGCCTGGCAGGCGCTGCGGGGCCAGTCGGTCGTGCGCCCGGACGCCGTCACCCTCCTGGCCGCAGCACTGCTGGCCGCGGCGACCGCGGCGGGCCTGTGGTGGGCGCTGCGCAGACGCGGGGGCGGGAGCGGCCGCGAACGGAACCGGGCGACCGGGCGGGCCTGAGCGGCCTCCGCGGCCGGTCGGCCCGTATCATCCGTGTGACCGGACGCGGAGGAGGCACGGTGCGGCTCAAACTCGACCTGCACGACATCTTCAACAAGGGCCGCGATATCGACAGGGCCCTCGCCGACATCATGGACGAGGCCGAGCGCACCGGGGCCAGGACCGTGGAGATCATCCCCGGCAAGGGGTCGGGGCAGCTGAAGAAGCGGGTGCTGCGCTACCTCGACCGCAAGGACGTCAAGGCCCGCTACCACCGGGTCGAGAAGGACTCCAAGAACTTCGGCCGTCTCTTCATCCACTTCAAGCGCTGACCCGGGGCGGTCCGAGCACGGCCGCTCCGTGCGATGCCCCGTGCCGTGAGCGGGCTGCTACGGGCCACCGGGAGTCTTGAGGGCCCGTGACGAGGGAGGACACAGTGGGTTGCCCCGCCGTTCCCCGGCAGGGCGGAGTGTCCCGGAGGGTGGGGGTCTGCATGCCGGTTTCCCGGGGGCGTGGCCGTCGTTCGACCAGGGGCGCCACGTCGAAAGGCGCTCCGGGCTCAGGCGGCGCTGGTCAGAATCCGGAACGACTTCCGCGGACCGAGACCGACACCCAGGCGCAGCACCATCCATATCCCGGAGTAGACGCGGACCCGTTCTCGGCGGACCGTCACCAACATCGGCTTCCAGTCCCAGCCGGGTCTGGCCTGGGAGAGCATCTCCTGTATATGCGGATCTTCGAGGCTTCGGCTCTCCAGCCATCCGCCTCCGATCTTCTCGACAGTTCGAGCCAGGTTTCCGCACCTTGCACAGCTGCTGTCGAACAATAAATAGTTTGCCAACAGAAAAATCCCTTCCTGGTGTTCCGTGCGGCCTTGACTGTCCGATACAGGGTGGCGGGGCAGTGGTGCCCCGTGTGCCAGGGGCTCCCGGAGTCCGGTCCGCCGTGCAGCCTCACTTCGGAGCGG
This sequence comes from Streptomonospora nanhaiensis, assembly GCF_026642255.1. Lineage (GTDB taxonomy): Bacteria > Actinomycetota > Actinomycetes > Streptosporangiales > Streptosporangiaceae > Nocardiopsis > Nocardiopsis tropica. The sequence continues at coordinate 196,645 of NZ_CP113264.1, forward strand.
GGCGGTTCTGCCGGTGCTCCCGGCAAGGCGCCCGTTTCCACCGAGTCGTCCGTTCGGCGGGGCGGCCCTGCCCCGTTCGGGGCCGGGCGGTTCCGAGGGCCCCGGGGTCGGTACCGATTACTCCTGGCGGGACGCCCGGTCGGTCCGACGGGTTTTCACCGGGGTGCTTTCCCGGCGATCAACCGCCAAGGGTGAGAAACGTGATGATCAGGGCCAGGGCGATGACGCCCGCAATCGACCAGACAACGGTCTTCGTTCCCTGCTTCATTCGGTATACCTCTCCTCGTGTTTGTTAAGGTGCCTCCCGGCGCGGGGGTGCCGGGGAGTTCTCGTCCGAACGGTTCAGGCGTCGCGGCGCACCAGGAAGACCGCGTACACGGCGAGGGCCACGAGAGCCCAGACCGCGAGGGTCAGCGCGGCGATTCCGGGTGGAAGCTCATGCACGTCGTAGGCGGGGGCTCCGATCAGGCTCAGGCCGGCCTGGTCGGGCAGGAGCCTGAGCGCTTCCGGCCACTGCAGGACGCCGGTGGCGACGACCAGGGGGAGGGTGATCAGGATCCCCAGGGGCGTGATCGTGCTGCGGAGGAGGCCGGCGAGGCCGAAGGCGATCACCGACATGAACGCGTACACCGCGATCCACCGTCCGAGGTCGAGGAGAAGCTCTCCCGCCCCCGACCCGGCCGAGACCCCGATGAGCAGTCGCGCGGGGGCGAGCACGACGACCGCCGCGGTGAGCACGGTGGTGACCATCGCTCCCAGCTTCCCGAGCACCAGGGCGCGGCGGTCCGGGGTCGCGGTGAGGCTCATGCGAAGCTGGCCTCCGCGGTATTCGCTCGCCGCGGCGTGCACGGGCAGGACCAGGAACGCGTACACCGGGGCGAGCATGAGAGTGCCGAAGGAGGACAGCGTCGAGGGCCCTTGGGAGCCTCCGGTGTAGAAGGTGACCCCCGACGCCTCGATCACCGCCAGGAGCGTGTTCGCGGCCAGGGTGACGGCGAGCATGGTGATGCCGACCGGGTTCGTGATGATCTTGGTGATCTCTGCGGCGGTGACGTCGCGTCGACGGATCACGGGCGGCTCGGTCCTCGTGTTCACCTTGCGTCCCTCCGCTTGACGGCGAGCGTCGCGACGACAGAGGTGACGAGCGCCCAGCCGGCCAGGACTGCCGCGCCGTGCCCGGCGCTGCCGGTCAGCGGCGCGCCCGCGTCCCGTCCCTGCAGCAGAAGGTTGCGCGCCGCGCTCAGGGGCAGGAACGCGTCCACGGCGGGCGAAACCATCGCGACCACCTGGGCCATGGTCAGCATGATCAGGATCACCGTCGCGATGATCCCGGTCAGAGTGCGCCGGGTGATGAGGGTGATCCCGGCGCCGATCAGGGTGAACGTCACGGTGAAGAGGAGCAGGGCGGCCTCGGCCGCCAGCATGTCCGTGCTCCACAGCATGCCGGGGTTCCAGTTCCGGACAGCGATGTACATGAAGGCGTTGGCCATGGCGATGCACACGAGCCCGAGCACGAGCGCGTAGGCCGTCATGGCCGAGAGCTTGCCCAGGACCAGGCGGAGGCGGTGGGGAACGGCGACCAAGCTCAGGCCGAGCTGCCCCGCCCGGAACTCCGTACCCGCGAGCACCGCGCCGAGGATCGGGAAGAGGAGGCCCGGATTGAAGACGCTGACACCGAGCGTCTGCCGGAGTTCCGTCTCGGCGTGAACGGCCCTTCCATCGACCTCGGACATACCGTCGGGCCGCACGTTCGCGACGGTGTCGATGTTGAATCCGAGAGTCTGGTACTGGAAGAAGACGTTGAGGGCGAGGATGACGCCCGTGATCACCCAGACGCTCGGGAGGGTCAGGACCTTCGTCAACTCGGATCGGACGATGCTCAGCACGCCGATCACCAACTCTGCCCGGGCTGGCTGCCCGTCAACGAGAAGAACGCGTCTTCGAGGGAGGCGTGCCCCTCGGTGATCTCGCTCAGGGAGCCGTTCGCGATGATGCGGCCCTTGTCGATGATCACGATGTCGTCGACCGTCTCCGCGGTCTCGCCCATGAGGTGGCTGGACAGCAACACGGTGTTGCCCTGGTCGGCATACCGTCGCAGGAAGGTACGGATGGTCCGGATGCCTTCGGGGTCGAGGCCGTTGACCGGCTCGTCGAGGACGAGGATCCGCGGCTCTCCGAGCAGGGCCGCGGCCAGCCCCAGCCTCTGTTTCATGCCCAGGGAGTACTTGCCCACCCGCACCTTCGCCGCTTCGGAGAGGCCGACCGTCTCCAGGACCTCGGAGATCCGCCGGGACGGTATGCGGTTGGACTGGGCGATCCAGCGAAGGTGGTCGACTCCCCGGCGTTCCGGCACGGCCGAGGCGCCGTCGAGCATCGCACCGACTGTCCTCAGGGGCTGCCGTAGCGATGTGTACGGCCGGCCCTCGATGAGCGCCGTACCGGAGGTGGCCCGGTCGATCCCGAGGAGAACGCGGAGCGTACTCGACTTCCCGGCCCCGTTCGGGCCGAGGAAACCGGTGACCCGTCCGGGGGCGGCGCTGAAGCTCACCCGGTCGACGGCCACCTTGGGACCGTACTTCTTCGAAACGTCCTTGACTTCGATCACCGGCACCAGACCCCTTGTGTCGACCGCCTCCTCCGTGCGCATCGAGCTTCACACGCCGGGCCCCGCCGCGCTGACACCCGAAAGTGGACACCTGGCGGCCCCGGTCCGTCCGGGCGGGGCCGGCCTCAGCCGAGGACGCCCGCCTCGTAGGCCAGGACGACGAGGTGGGTCCGGTTCTTGGCGCCGAACTTCTCGAACATGCGCCGAAGGTAGGTACGCACGGTCTCGTTGCTCAGATGGAGTTCTGCTGCGATGTCCTGGCTCCTGTGGCCGGCTGCCAGGAGACGGCAGATCTTGATCTGCTGCTCGGTGAAGGACGGGTGTCCGCCGTCAGGCGGTCCGGCCGGGGCGGCGCCGCCCCTGGCGGAGAGGCGACCGAACAACCGCGACGTCACGTCCAGCGCCAAGGACGCGTGTCCCGCGTGGACGGCTCTGATCGCGCTCAGTATCCGGACGGGCGAAGCGCTCTTCAGGAGGAAGCCGGAAGCGCCGAATCGCAGGGCCTCGTGAACGTATTCGTCGTGGTCGAACGAAGTGAGCATCACGGTTCTCGTCGAAAGCGAATTCCGTCGCAAATCGCGGACGACGTCGATGCCGCTCGGCCCCGGCATCTCGATGTCGAGCAGCAGGACGTCCGGCTCCGAGGCGGCCAGCCGCTTCACCATTCCCTCTCCCGTGTCGGCTGTGCCGACCAGGTCGATATCGGGAACCTTCGCGAAGAATTTCTTGTAGGCGCGCAGGAATCCGTCGTCGTCGTCCGCCATGAAGACCCTGATGGAGGACCCGGGGTGCGTCGGTCCTCCGGCCCCGGCCGCGTCGACGACGGCGATGTCCTCCCTGGCGGGAGGAGAGGGTTCATACACCTGCGAGCTCATGTCTTCTCCGCGTGCCCCGAGAGGAACTGGTGCTTTGCGAGCTCATTGTACAACTCGCAGCTCTGGATCAGTTCGTGGTGGGTTCCCTGGGCGATGACGCGTCCCATGTCGAGGACAATGATCTTGTCCGCCGAGACCACGGTTGAGAAACGATGGGCGATCACCAGCGTTGTCCGGTCGATTGCCGAGAGGTCCAGGGCATCCCGGATCAGGGCCTCGTTGCGGCTGTCCAAATTTGATGTCGCCTCGTCCAGCAGCAGCACGGGGTTCCCGGAGAGCAGAGCCCTGGCGATTGCCAGACGCTGGCGCTGTCCACCACTGAGGCGCATGCCCATTTCGCCGATCTGCTTTTCGAGATAACGGCGTCCTTCCTCGCGGTCCTGCACGAGCCCGACTTGTCTCAGAGCGTCGATGCACTCGGTGTCCGTCGCTTCTGTGTCAGCCAGCATCAGGTTCTCTCTCACGTTCCCGGAAAGTACAACGGCGTCTTGATCGACATATGCTAGCTGCTTCCGGAGTTTATCGCGTGATAATTCCATGACGTCTTGTCCATGGAAGAGTATCCGACCATCGGTCGGTTCGTAGAATCGCTCAAGAAGTGAGAACAGGGTTGATTTGCCAGCGCCGGACGGCCCTACGAGGGCAACGGTTTCCCCCCGTGCGACGGAGAACGAGACGCTGGAGAGCGTCAATTCTGTGGTGTCGGGGACGCTCGACGTCGGTCGGTCATACCGGAACGATACGCCTTCGAATCGGAAGACTTCGTCCGCATGCCCGGCGAGGATACTGCTGTTTGCAGTCTGGATGTCCGGTTCTGTGGGCTCGGACTTTATCTCTAATATGCGCGCCAAGGCGCCGAAAGCTTCACCGAGGGAGGCCACGACATTCCCCACCATCGCGATCGGGGTCACCATGAGCATCAAGTACATGATGAATGCGCTCAGTTCACCGGTGGTGAGCTCCCCCGACGCGACCCTCAGGGCGCCGAAGCCGACGATCACGATCAGGAGAACCTGCACGGCCACACCGGACACCGTCTGCAGCAGCGCGCGCAGACCTGCTGCCCTGAGGCCGGCTCGGCGGACCTCCGAGGCCATCGCCATGGCCTTGTCGGATTCCCGGCCGACCGCCCGGGCGGCTCGCACAGTCTTCATGGACCCCAGCGAGCGCGAGACGCTCTCCGCGAGAGCACCCAGCGCGTTCTGCATCTGGAGCCCGACCGGCCGGGTCTTCCTGCCGAGAGCCAGGACGACGACGAACACGACCAGAACCGCCACGAAGGAAAGGCCGAGCAGTACGGGGTCGATCAACGCCATCATGACAAGCGATATCAATACGGTGATCGTGCTGATGGCAAGGTCGATCAGGCCAGATGTCAGGAAGGTCCGTGTCTCGGAGACGTCTGTCGTCACCCGCGTGACCAGGTCTGCCCGGTCCCGGAAGTCAAGCCTGGCCATCGGCAGCGAGTAGAGGTGCTTCACCAGCCGTTCGCGGGAATCATAGGCGAACCTCTCCCCCGTTCGTTCGATCACGAGTTCGCGAACCCCGGTCAGCACTGCGCTGACGAGCAGGAGCACGACCAGCAGAGCCGCCTCACCCAGAGGGAGGCCGCTCTGGAAGGTGTCGACCATCCTGGACACCACGAGAGGCTGGACCGCGCCGGCGGCGGTGCCGAGGGTGCCGAGGAAGAAGGCGATGCCGAGCGGAACGCGGTACGGCCTCAGGAGCGGCAGGACGTCACGAAAACCGGCGACCGGGCCGTTCGAGGGGCCAGGCGCGCCCCCGTCCCCGGAACGGAGCGGGTCTCGGGGGTCTGTGTCCGTGTCCGAGACGGTCAATTCTTCTCACCGCCTGAGGAGGCGTACTCCGGGGTGCACACGAGCATCTTGCGGAACCCGCCCAGATCGGCGGACTCACCCACGGGGCGACCGTCGATCTCGACCCAGGCATGTGCGGCGAAGGGCCTGTCCTGGACGCCGGTGCACCAGGTGACGCCGTAGCCGTGCCACCTCGCCAGGAGCGCGGTGGCTATCGACCGCGGCAGACAGCCCTCACCGGCGCACAGCGTGCTGACGGAGACGACCAGTCCCCGGTGGTGTTCCACGTCCTCCACCGCTGGTCTCCCGCCGTTGCGCACGACCAGGCTCATGAGCTGCTTGATCCGATGCGGCTTGAGCTGGCTGACGACGAGCGCCAACCCCACACAGGCGCGAGAACGGAGCAGCGCTCCGCGGGAGGCGGACTCCGCTGCCGGTTCCGGTAGGACGGGGCTGCTCACGCTATCCTCCCCTCGACGAGACGCGCCTTTTTCATGTCCCGGAGAAGCTTGCGGACGTCGCGTCGCGCGACGTCCGGGGGCACGTCGAAATCAGTGGTGACGGTCAGGACGAGTTCATCGACCGACCGTTCTACGTCGAGGGCCTCGGCAAGTCGTATGCCAACCGCGTTCAGATGCCAGTAGGTTCCTCTCTTCGTGTCCAGCAGCAGAGCGCCTTCCTCGTTTGCGCTGATCTTGACCGTGGATTTGAGCTTTACCATGCCTGTGTTCCTCCCGCGGCGATTCTGATCTTTTCTTCGCGGACGTTCCGAAGCCATCTCTCGGCGAATTCGAGGTCAACGACTTCCGAATATGCGATCCCGTCTGCCGAGTAGGAATCAGATGCTCTCACCACCTCTTCGTTCTTCACGAGCCCCATGTCACCGAGTAGCGACCCGCCGGAGAAGGTGTCGTGTGCGCGGTCGAGTATCGTCCGGTGGTGGTCGAACACCTCAGGTGTGTAGTCCCCCTTGTCGCGGCGCAGAAAGTAGTCGAGGCCCATCTCTTTCGGTCTCGCTGCTGCAAGCAATGGCTTGGCCGGATACTGTCGCGTTCGATCCCTGTGATTGAGGGAAAGTGCTGCTTCGACGACTCTTCTGTCGAGATACGGGCTGTCGAACTGGACCTTGTCCGACACGTAGTTCATCCTCCTGTTCACTGCCCCATGGACGGTGAGATAGGAGAGTATTTGATGGGCTGTCCGGTCCGGGGACAGTTCGGCGACTCCTTTCCGGAGCTCGGACAGGGCGAGGTTGCTCACCTGCTCCCTGGTTGCTTCGGTGAAGAAGCTGGGGAACCGTGGCACCTGGATCCAGCTCGAGTAATCAGATGCATCGTGAGCTGGATACGAGAAGTTCCCCGAGGCGATCCGGCCGAGCTCATAGGAGAAGGTCCTCCGATCCAAGAGCATTCTGATCAACGCTGGTACAGGGATGCGGTTCATCGTCCGGTACCGCCAGATCCAGGCGTACCTGCCCCGCCCACCCGACCTGAAGTAGGACCAGATCATGCTTGATACCTGCCCGAAAAGGGCGTCCCCTGCGTGTCCGTTCAGATGTAGGGTGCTTCCGGTACCCCCGATATGCTTCTCAATGGTGGAAGCCGATGCTATGGCTGTCGACAGTGCTCCAGGCCCCTCCGGAAAGATAGAGGGTGAGGCCGGGATCTCCCCCGTGATGTGGTCCAGAACCGACTGGTAGGGCACCTTTAAATGATGGGAGGAAATCTCACGCGCTGCGCGGTCCGACCACGACCAGTCGTTGTTTGATTTATCCCTCGACTCCATGAAGAAGGTGTGGAGATTCAGTCCGATGCTGGACAAGAAAAAGCCCAGCGTTGTGGAGTCCAAGCCCCCTGAAAGGTCGGCGCTGACTGCAGGACGGCCTTCTGTGCGTGACCTCAGTGCTGTCTCGATCCCTGTGGAGAGCTTGTGTTTCAGTTCATCCAGCGGCTGGTCAGCCTTCGGTGGGCGCCACCACAGACTTCTTCGGGGTTCGGAATCTTTGGCGATGTGTAGGTATTCTGCAGTCCCCAAGGCGTCGACGTTGAGCCATATCGGCCGCCGCATGAAGGGGTGGGACACCTCGGCGTTGGCGAGGCGCGTGGCGAGTACGCTGTGATCTAACTCGAAACCGTTGAGAGCGGCGAGTGGATACTGTTCGTCGCTCACTACCACAAGCCCGTCGAACCGCGTCCAGAAAAGAGACCTCGACTGAAAGACTGGAGCATAGGCGTGGAGTTCCTCGCCGTTGTGGGCGAAGAGGAGGACATCGAAGTCCACGAGCTCGTCGGCGAGGTCCTTCGTCTGTGAAAGGGAGGAGATCCTGTCCGTTTTCTGTGTGAGATCCCCGCCTTTTAGGCAGGCGTGGCCGGTGACGACGAAGTTTAAATTCCTGTTGTGCGATGTCAAGAACACGCCGCTGGCTGGACTGCCCAGTATCCAGGGGCGTCCGGAGCGATGATGACAGAGCACAGGACCCACTGTGTCCTGGAACAGCGACAGGGTGCGCTCATGAATATCGGTGTCGGGGAGGATGAATAGCGCCACGATCACTCCTCTCGTGCCGGTGGTTTCATTTTGCGTCTCGGGGCTCGTCCTGAATTTCTGTAGAGCGGTATTCTCCGATCTCGCATGGGAGTACGGGGCAGCACTCCAGGAGTGCTGCCCCGTACTTGTTCAGGTCGTTCAGCAGGCGGGGCTGGTCGTCCACAGGGCGCGGAAGCCGAGGATGTCATTGCAGCTCAGGCGACCCAGCGACTTCGTAAGCTTCTTGAACGAACCGATGTGGGTAAGAGAGGGGGAGGTGTACTTCTTCATGGTCTTTCCTTTCTTGGAGAACTGGCGGATCCGGCGGGGCAGCTTCCTTCAGTCTTCCACGGGCGCCAATACAGGTCGTAGGATGCCCCCGAAGGGGCAATGGCTTCCCCAATGACCGTGGCTGTTTGGTCGGAAAGGGCTGTAGGCAGGCCTGCTGATCCGCCGGCCCCGGTATGCGGACGAACGTTTGTCCGTCCGTAGGGAATCTAAGTGAGTTCTCCCGCCCAAGTCAATGAACCTCCGCCGCCACGGTGGATGTCTTTCCTTCTGGAAGTGCAGGTCACGGCGTTGTGAACGTTCGCCCCGGGCTTCACTCGGGGAAAGAAACCCCTGGTGGGGGAGTGTTCTTGCAGAAATCTTCGAAGGAATCAGGGATGAGGCGCCCTCCGGGGCTTCGTGGGCGCTCTGCGGTAATCGTTCTACCCTTATTGAACTGGGGTTACTGGAACAGACATGAGGAAACAGGTTCGATAATCATGAACAAATGATCTTGTATTGGAGGCGGGTACGTTCTGCAATGAATCGTTTCCGTTGCGTCATCAATCCTATTCGCCTCGTCGTCGGGCCGCCTGCTGCTGAATCGCATGTCTATGCATGCGTGAATGGACGCATGTTGTTCAAGGTGAAATTGAGAAATTTGTGAACCAAAGTTTTCCGAGCAGGGGGGTGAAGGAGGGATTTCGTGGACGGGTACTCCTCCATCAGAGCCCGGGTGGGCCCGCACCACCCTGATACGGGCCTCCGTACGGTGGCGGTTGGAAAGGCGCTCGCCGAGGACGGGTGCGGAGGGTGGGGCGCCGTGGCCGGCGGTGCGGGCCGCTGTGGTGGGATCGACGCATGTTGAGAGATGCTCGGGAGGCGTCGGGTCGGCGCTCCGCCGCCTCACGGCTGGTGGACGCCGCCGTGTCCGCGGCCGTCGTGCTGGTCTTCTGGATCCCCCCGGTGCTCGGCCTAGCCCCGGGAGGGGACCGGCTGCTCGGCTCCTGCCTCGCGCTGCTCGTGGGCGGCGCCGTGCTGCTCCGGTGGAGGTTCCCGGCTGCCGCGGTGTCCGTGGCGCTGGCCTCCACGGCGGTGGGATGGCTGCTCTCCGCCACCACCGATCCCATGGTGGGGGCGGCCTGGTGCCTGTACCCCCTGGCGCTGCGGGGCGGGTCCCGGGAACGCGACGCCGGCTCCGTCGTCCTGGGGGTCCTCGTCCTGGTGTCCCTCGTGCTGGGGGTCAGCTCATCGGCACAGGACGCGATGCAGGGGGTCGTGTTCGGCCTCGGCGCGATCGGTGTGGCCTGGCTCCTCGGACGAGCCGAGGCGGAGCGGCTCGGTGCGGTGCGTCGTGCCGAACGCCAGCAGGCCGAGTTCGAGCACGTCCGGAGGGAGGCCGCCATGGCCCGCGAGGTCCACGACGTCGTGGGCCACGCGCTGAGCACCATCAGCGCCGAAGCCGCCGTCGCGCGGGCCGTGTCGTCCTCGGAGCGGGAGGAGCTCCTCGAGGCGCTGGAGGACATCGAGCACCGGTCGCGTTCGGCCCTGGTCCAGGTGCAGGACCTGGTGCGGGCGCTGCGCCGACGTGACCGTGCTCCGCTCGGCGGCGGCGGGAACCACGCCGCCGCGCTTCGTGAGCTGGTCGCGGCGGCGACGGTGAGCGGCCTGGAGGTGGATGCCCACATCGACCTCCCGGAACACGGAGGGGAAGCCGCCTTCGTCGCCACCCGTGTCGTCCAGGAGGCGCTGAGCAACATCGTTCGGCACGCGGCGGCCGAACGGTGCGAGCTCATGCTGGCGCCGGTCGGGGGCGAGCTCGTCGTCCGGGTCGACGACGACGGCGTCGGGATCCGGGCCGGCGGGAGCGCGGGCTCGGGGATCGCCGGGATGCGCGAACGGGTCGAATCCGTCGGAGGGCGTCTGACGGTGACCAGACGTCTGAGCGGAGGGACGCGTGTCCTGGCGGAGCTCCCGCTGGAGGTGCGGCGCTGAGCGCCTCCCCGACCGCGTTCCGGAGCGGCCGGGCCGGCCAAGGTGAGTTGTGAGAGTCTTTGCCGCCCCGATCCCCGACGGGCCGGTCGGCCGGGTCACACTCGGAAGTGGTGTGCGTCCGATGGAGAAGGGGTTCTGATGATCACCACCGACTTCCTGCCCGGTTCACCCTGTTGGACCGATCTGTCGTCGCCCGACGTCGAGGCCTCGGCCGCGTTCTACCGGGAGCTGTTCGGCTGGCAGGCGGTCGAGGGAGGCCCCGACAGCGCCGGGTACCGGTACCTGCTCCTGGACGGCGCCGCCGTGGCCGGGCTCGTGCCGTTCATGGGCGAGAGTGAGAGGCCCGCCTGGACGGTCTACTTCTCCGACCCCGACGTGGACGACACGGTCCTCACGGTGGAGCACCTCGGCGGAACCCTCGTGGTGGAGCCGTTCGACGTCCTCCACCGCGGGCGCATGGCGGAGTTCACCGACCCTCAGGGCGGCTACGCCGGGCTCTGGCAGGCGAGGGCCTTCCGGGGGATGGAGGCCGCCGACCGCCCCGGGACGCTGTGCTGGGTCGAGCTGTGGACCCCCGACGGCGACGGTGCGCGGGATTTCTACGCCGAGCTCTTCAAGTGGTCCTACACCGGCTTCTCCCTGCCGGGGGAGGCCGGGACGTACACGATCGTCACCCCCGCCGGGCAGGGGCGGGACCGGGCGCACGGCGGGATCATGCCGGTCGATCCCGCTCAGCTGGCCGCCACCGGGGGCGCGGCGGACTGGCACCCGGTGTTCGCGGTCGAGAACTGCGACGCGGCCGTGGAGAGGGTCCGATCGGCGGGCGGCCGGGTGTACACGGGTCCGGAGAGCACACCGGGGGTGGGGCGGCTCGCCCTGTGCGCCGACGTGTTCGGCGCGGGGTTCGTCCTGCTCGCGCCCTCGCCGATGTGAAACCGCGCCCGTTCGGGGCCGGGCCCCGGCGGGGACCGCGGCCGCAAGGAACACGGAGGCCACTGCCATGATCACCACCGACTTCACACCGGGCGCCCCCTGTTGGCTGGAGCTGGGCACACCGGACGTCGACGCGGCCGCCGCCTTCTACCGGCGGATGTTCGGGTGGACCGACACCTCGGCGGGACCGCACACGGGCGGTTACCGGTTCGCCCGCCTGGACGGGAAGGACGTCGGCGGGCTCGGCCCGCTGATGGAGGAGGGCGAGCAGCCCGCGTGGACCGCCTACTTCTCCGTCCCGGACGCGGGGGCCGCCGCCAAGGCGGTGCGCGGACTGGGCGGCACCGTACTCGTCGAGCCGCTGGACGTCATGGGACTCGGGTGGATGGCCCACTTCCTGGATCCACGGGGCGGGCACTTCGCCGTTTGGCAGGAGGGGAGGTTCGCCGGGTTCGACGTCGCGGACCGCCCGGGCACCCTGTGCTGGCTCGAACTGTGGTCGCCGGACGGGGCGGGGGCGCGCTCCTTCTACGGCGGGCTCTTCGGATGGTCCTTCCACTCCTTCGCCCTGGCCGGGGCCCATGAGTACACGCTCGTCGGACCGGAGGGGACGGGGGAGGAGGCCGCCCACGGCGGGATCCTGCCCGTCGACAGGTCCCGGCTGTCCGACGACGCGGGCACCGCGCTCTGGATCCCCGTGTTCCGTGTGGACGACTGCGACGCCGCCGCGGAACGGGCGGCCGACGCGGGCGGACAGGTGTACACGGAGCCGGAGGACACGCCGGGCGTGGGGCGGGTCGCGAACTGCGCGGACCCCTTCGGCGCCGGGTTCATGGTCCTCGGCCCGTCGGTGTGAGCCGCCCCCGCGGGCCGGACCGGCCCGCCGACCGGCCCCGCGCGGGCCCGGTCGGGGGACGCCGGGCCCGCTCCGCCGCCTACTGCCGTGACACGGCGGACGCTCCGCCGCGCAGGACGAACTTCCGGATCTTGCCGGTGGCGGTCTTGGGGAGCTGGTCGAGGAACTCCACCTGCGTGGGCGCCTTGAAGTGGGCCAGGTTGTCGCGGGCGAAGCCGATCAGCTCCTTCTCCGTGGCCTCGGCACCCTCGCGCAGCACCACGGACGCCCTCGGCGTCTCGCCCCAGCGCTCGTGCGGCACCCCGACCACCGCGGCCTCCAGCACCGCCGGGTGCCGCAGGAGGACCCCTTCCACCTCGACGGACGAGATGTTCTCGCCGCCGGAGATGATGACGTCCTTGATCCGGTCCTGGATCTCCACGTACCCGTCCGGGTGGGTCACCGCGGCGTCCCCGGTGTGGAACCAGCCGTCGCCCATGGCCGCCTCGGTGGCCTCGGGGTCGTCGTAGTAGCCCTTCATGACCACGTTCCCGCGCACGGTGATCTCCCCGACGGTCGTACCGTCCCAGGGGACCTCCCGGCCGGCGGTGTCCACCACGCGCAGCTCGCCGGAGGTGAGCAGCTCGACCCCCTGCCGGGCCTTGACGGCGGCGCGGTCGCGGCCGGACAGCCCTCCGTGCTCCGGCCGGGGCTCGCACACGGTGATGAACGGAGCGGTCTCCGTCAGCCCGTAGACGTGGGTGACGGTCCAGTCGAAACCGTCTTCCAGGCGCTCGATCGTGTCGGCGGCCGGGGAGGCCCCGGCGGTGACCACGCGCACGCCGGGCGGGACCTCGCCGCGCACCCCCTCCGGGGTGTTGGCCAGCATGATCAGCACGGTGGGCGCCGCGCACAGCCAGGTGACGCCCTCGTCGCGGATCAGGTCGTACACGGTGGCCGGGTCCATCGCGGGCAGGCACACGTGGGCGGCGGACGCGGCCGTCACCGTCCACGTGTAGGTCCAGCCGTTCGCGTGGAACATCGGCAGGGTCCACAGGTACCGGTCGCCGACGTCCATCCGCAGGTGGAGCAGGGTGCCCACCGAGTTCATGTACGCGTTGCGGTGGGTGATCATCACGCCCTTGGGGCGCGCGGTGGTCCCGCTCGTGTAGTTGACGGTCAGGAGGTCGGTCTCCTCGACGACCGGGCGCACGAACTCGGGGGAGGCCTCCGCGACCAGGGCCTCGTAGTCCTCCCAGCCGGACCGGGCCCCCTCCAGCGCCACGAACCGCTCCACGTCCGGAAGCCGGTCGCGGACGGCGTCGACGGTGTCGAGCTGGTCGGCGTGCACGCACAGGACCTTCGCCCCGGAGTGGTTGACGATGTAGGCGAAGTCGTCGGCGGACAGGCGGAAGTTCACCGGTACCAGGACCGCGCCGAGCTGCGGCACCGCGTAGAAGGACTCCAGCTGCGCGTGGGTGTTGGGGGAGATGTACGCGACCCGGTCGCCCTTGGCCACCCCCATGCCCTGGAGGACCGAGGACCACCGGTCGCACCGGTCGAAGAACTCCTCGTAGGTCAGCCGGAGGCCCCGGTCGACGACCGCCTCGCGGTCCGGGTGCAGTCTGCGCGTCCGGCGCGCGAACTCCAGGGGGGTCAGTGCGAGTTCCATGGTGCCTTCCTTCTGTGCTGGGCCGGTCCGTGTCCGCGGCGGGCCCGTGTCCGCGGCGGTTCCCGGCTGGGGGCGGTCACAGTCCGAACAGCCGTGCCGCGTTGCCGTGGAGGACGGCCCGCAGCCAGTCCGGGCCCAGGCCGAGGCGGGTCAGGGCGTGGAGCTGCTCGGCGTAGGGGTAGGGGATGTTCGGGAAGTCGGTGCCCAGCAGGACGCGCTCGCCCAGGTCCGCCAGGCGGGGGAGGGCGTCGGCGGGGAACGGCGCCCGGGCCTCGGCGAAGTCGGTGAACACCATCGTGGTGTCGAGGTGGACGCGGCCGTACTTCTCGGCGAGGCCCAGGAACTCGACGTACTCCGGCGCCCCGGCGTGCGCGATGACGGCGGTCAGCCGGGGGTGTGCGCTCAGGACCTCGGAGAAGGGGCCCGGACCGGTGAAGCGGCCCGGCTCGGGGCCGGAACCGCAGTGGACCACCACGGGCGTCCCGGCGTCGGCGAGGTTCCCCCAGACGTCGGAGAGCAGGGGGTCGCGCGGGTCGTAGCCGCCGACCTGGAGGTGGGCCTTGAACACGAGGACGCCGGCCTCGACGGCGGCGGCCACGTAGTCGCCGGCGCCGGGCTCGGGGTAGAAGGTGGCGCTGCGCAGGCAGTCGGGGTTGTCGTCGGCGAAGCCGCCCGCCCAGTCGTTGAGCCACACGGCCATGTCCGGCCGGTGCGGGTACGAGAGCGCCGTGAAGTGGCGGACGCCGAACCCCCTGAGCAGGTCGAGGCACTCGTGCTCGTCCCCCCGGTAGGCGAGGGGCCACTGGTCTCCGAGGGCGTCGAAGTGGTTCCGCACCTTGCGCAGCACGTTGTGCGGCATGAAGTGCGTGTGGACGTCGATGAGCCCCGGGAGGCCCAGGTCCCGCCAGACCGTGTGGACGTCGGCGGACCCGGACGCGGGGTCGGATGAGACTCGTGTCACACCTGACACGATACGTGGGCGTTCCCCCGCTGTTCGTGCTGGCCCTGCGGGGAACTCCGGGCCGCTCGCGGAAGACGGGGGCCGAGGGGGCGGGGTCGGGGGATGCCGGGACCTCGGTCGCCGCGGAGCCGCCCCGGGCCGTGAACCCTCGGCGCGCCGTTCCGGCGGAGCCCTCCCGGGAAGGCGGAGGGCCCGGCCGGTGCGTCCGGGTCAGCGCCGCCGGGTGCGCGCCGTGGTCGGCGCGATGCGGTCGTTGCGCAGGTGCTCGTAGACGATCGAGGCGCGCACGTCCGCGACCTCGGGTCTCTCCGTCAGCTTGTCGACGACGAACGCGTACAGGCTGTTGTTGTCCGGCAGGGCCACGTGGACCAGGAAGTCCTCGCTGCCCGAGGTGACGAACACGGACAGGGTGTCCGGCAGGGAGCGGACCCAGTCCCGGAAGGCCTCGATGTTGTGGCGTGAGGGCTTCACGACGCTCACGGTGATGAGCGCCTGCACCGGGCGGCCGATCTTCTCCAGGTCCACGTCCAGGATCGAGCCGCGAATCACACCCTTCTCCCGCAGCGCGCGGGTCCGGTCGAGGGTCGTCGTGGGCGATGCGCCGACCGCGGCGGCCACGTCCCGGTTGGTTTTTCGTGCGTCTGACTGGAGTTCGGCCAGAATCGCCGTATCAAGTTCGTCAAGATCAGGCATGGGTGCATTGTAGCCGTATTAAATACGGAATGTTGTGTATACACCCGCTCTATGATTAACATTTAAGAGAAAAGGTCGTATTTGGCTCGCCGAGGAAGTAATCCTTCCGGAGCAGGCACCGTCGCCCCGCCGTTCGGCCCAGCTCTGGCGCGAGGACGCGCCACCGCAGAACACAAGGGACGTCCGTACCGTGAGACCTTCCTCTGTCCCGGCAGCCGCCGACCGACCGTCGGCCCGCCCGCGGACCCGTGGCCGCACCCTGGCCCTCATCGCGATCGTCTGCGCGGCGCTCAACCTGCGCCTGGTGGTCACCTCGCTGTCCCCCCTGCTCGCCACGGTGGGGGAGGAGTTCGGGTTCACCGCCGTCGTCGTCGGCGTGTTCGGCACCCTGCCCCTGATCGCCTTCGCGGTGTTCGGTCTGGTCACGCCCGCGATCATGCGCCGGCTGGGGCCGGAGGCCACCGCCGCTCTGAGCATGCTCCTGACCGGGGCGGGACAGGTCGTGCGCTCCTTCGCCCCCGACACCGGGACCCTGCTGGTCCTCACCGGCATCGCCCTCACCGGCGCGGCGCTGGGCAACGTCGTGCTCCCGCCGCTGATCAAGCAGTACTTCCCCGACCGCCTGGCGGCCCTGAGCACGGTCCAGATGGTCGCCATCCACGCGGGAGCCCTGTTCCCCCCGCTGGTCGCCGTCCCCCTGGCCGAGACGATGGGCTGGCGCTTCGCCCTGGGCGCCTGGTCGGTGCTCGCCCTGGCGGCCGCCCTGCTGTGGGCGCTCCAGGGGCGCCGGGTGCGCCGGGACGCCCCGGCCGTCGCCGCCTCCGGGCGCCGGTCGGGCGCCGTCCCGGCCGACGGCGCGGGGCCGGAGGACGCCGCCGGCGCCGGACCGGCCCGCCCGATCTGGCGGGTCGGCACGGCCTGGCGGATGGCCCTGCTGTTCGGCATGGTCACCTGGAACGTCTTCACCCTGTTCACCTGGCTGCCCGCGCTGCTGACCGGCGCGGGCCACTCCCCGGCCGCTGCCGGTGCCATGGTGTCCCTGATGGTGGGCTCCAGCCTGCTGTTCGGGCTGGTCGCGCCGACCCTGACCCTGCGTGCCGTGAACACCTTCCCGATCGTGGCACTCGGCCTCACCGGCTACGCGGTCGGCTACCTGGGGGTGGCGGCGGCACCGCAGCTGGCGCCGCTGTGGGTGGTCTGCCTGGGCCTGGGCACCAGCCTGTTCGTGGTGACCATGACGATGATCAACGCGCGCAGCACCACCGCGCGGGGCTCGGCGGCCCTGTCCGGGTTCGTGCAGGGCGCGGGCAGCGGGATCGCCCTGGGAGGCCCTCTGCTGTTCGGGCTGCTGCGTGAGCTGACCGGGGGCTGGACCGCCTCGTACGCACTGGTCGCCGGCGGGTCGCTGGCGGTGGCGTTCGTCGTCGCCCACGTCGAGCGCACGCCGTGGACCATCGAGGCGGCCGCGGCCGCGGCCGGGGGCCGTCCCGGCTGACCGGCGCCCCCGCGGGCGGCGTGCCGGTGGGCGGCCCCGGGCCGGGGAAGGCCCGGGTGGCCGGACCCGGCCACCCGGTGCACGTGCACCGGGTGGCCGGGTCCGGTCGCTGTCTCCCCCGAGCGCGGCCGGGGCCCCGGCCGCCCGCCGATCCCGGCCGGGCCGCGTCCCCGGAGGGGCGCAACCGGGTGGCCCAGATGATCGGTCCTGGTCAGAGGCGTGGGAGGCGGTCCGGGGTGGTCCCCGCCAGGCCTTTGCGCAGGCCCGGAGAGCCGCGAGTGCGCCGTCGGCGGAGGGGGTTTCCGGTCGGTCCGCCGGTGTGCGGGGCAGAAACACCAAACCTCACTAATACGGGCAAGACGCGCATAATGACGTCATGACAAGCCCACCCCTCGACAGGCCGTCCCCAGCGGCCCGTGATCGGGTCCCCCGACCGCGATGACAGCGGATCGGGATCGCCGACCCCCGCCCCCCGGCCCGGTCCCCCCGGTGAACGGCGCGGAGGAGGTCCGACCGCTCATCCGCAACCACGACTTCCAGACGCTCTGGGTCAGCCGGTTCTTCGCCGGGCTCGGCAAGGAGAGCGGAGAGGTCGCCTACCCGCTCCTCGTCCTCTTCCTCGCCGGCTCGGCCACGCAGGCGGGCGCCATCGGGTCGGCCCAGGCGGCCACCGCCATGGTCGCCGCCGTGGCCGGGGGAGTGCTCGCAGACCGGGCCGACCGCAGGACCGTCCTGCTGTTCTGCGACCTCGGACGCCTGGCGCTGCTCGCCCTTTTCGCGCTCCTGCTGTTCACGGGGAAGGTGACGTTCCCCGTCATCGTGGCGGTCGCGGTCGGCTCGTCGGCGATGATGGGCGTCTCCAACCCGGTCGCCATGGCCTCCGTCAAGCAGCTGGTCCCGGCCTCGCAGGTGTCCGGGGCCGCCGCCCAGAACCAGATCCGCTTCTCCACCACCACGGCCCTGGGCGCGCCCATCGCCGGGTCGCTGTTCAGCCTGGGCCGCGCCCTGCCCTTCGTGACGGAGGCCCTCGCCTACCTGGTGTCGGCGGCACTGGTGCTGTTCATCCGCCGCCCGATGCAGGCCTGCCGCGCTCCGGCGCGCGAGCGCTGGACCCTGCGCGGCACGGTCGGCGGGTTCTCCCTGCTGGCGGCGGACCCGATCCTGCGACCGATGATCCTGTGGATCGTCGGGTTCAACCTGGCCTTCTCGCAGTCGGGGGCGTTCCTCGCGCTCATCGCGACAGCGGAGGCGCAGGGCGCGGGCCATGTGCAGATCGGCCTGACCGTGTCCCTGGCGGGATCGGGCGGACTGGTCGGCGCCCTCGCCGCCGGCGCGGTCCTCAGGTGGGTACGTCCCTCCTCCGCGTTCCTCGCCGCGGCCTGGTCGGCTCCGCTGTGCGCCCTCGGACTGGCGGTCGCGCCGAACGCGGTGTCGCTCGGTGTGTTGCTGGGTCTCGTGTTCGCCGTCGTTCCGTGCGTGAACGCCCTGTTCTACGGCTACGTGGCCGCGTCGGTCGGCGACGGCTACCAGGGCAGGGTGCTGGGGGCGGTCATGTTCATGGCGCTGGTCTCCCAGCCGGTCGGCATCCTCGGGATCGGGATCGTCTTCGACCGTGCGGGGCCGACCTGGGTGTTCCTGGCGATGGCGGGCCTGTCGGCGCTCGCAGCGCTGTTCACCCTCTCGCCGGTGATGCGGGACCTGCCGCGCCCGGAGGAGCTGGCCGGGACCTGAGAGCGGAGGCCGGACCCCACCCGCCCCGGGGTCGGAGGCCGCCGACCGACCGGGCCGGATGTCGGCACGAGGCCACGTTTTTCCCATATATGGAGTTCAGGGTGTTATGTGCTCCGAGGACGGGGGGTACTACACCCTCAGGTATTCGTGACTCTCCGTGATGGGGTAACTGTGAAACGTATCGCCGCCGTCCTCGCCGCCGCCGGACTCGCACTGACCGCCGCCGCCCCGGCCCACGCAGCCCAGGGCACGCTCGAACTGGGCCCGAGGAGTTTCGAGAACCCGAGCGGGTGCTACAACTTCCGGCCGTTCGAGGCCAAGACCGTCACCAACCTGACGGACGAGACGGTCACCGTCCACTACGAACGCGACTGCTCGGGGGAGGTGGTCGGGCAGGTCGGGCCGCAGGCGACCGAACGGTTCGACAACAGCCTCTCCACCTTCAGCGTCCACGTCCCGTGAGACGGCCCCGGCCCCCGGGCACGTCGTGCACGGGGGCCGGGGCCCGGGTTCGAGCGGAGGACGGCGGGGCCCCGCCCCCGCGGGAGCCCCGTCCGATCCCTTCGCGCGCCCGCCGCCCACCGGAACAGTCCCCTGGACTCGTCCGGCCCCGGGTCAGCCCTCGAAGGGCATCGCCATCAGCGGGTCCGAGGTCGGCTGTTCGGAGCCGCCCTCCGGCTCGACCGTGACCGCCACGCCGTCGGTGTCCTCGTCCTCCGGGGTCGCCAGCACCGGCAGCACGAACCCGGCCTCGTCCACCGACAGGACCCCCGCCGACGAGACGGTGCCGTCGGGGCGGGTCAGCCAGAGCTGGTAGTCCTCGTCCTCCAGCCGCTCCAGCCCGTGCGCGCTGAACACCAGCTGCCCGCTGGCCTCCGAGTGCACGACGGTCACGGACACGCCCTCCATGGGCTCGGCCGTGGTGTGGTCGGCGCCCGGGTCCGACAGCACGGCGGCGATCTGCCGCTCGTTCTGGCGCAGGCGCTCCACCTCGCGGATCTGGTCGACGGCCACCGCTCCCAGGGCGACCACGAGCACCAGGCACGCCGCGAGTACCAGCCCCGTGCCCCAGTTCCACCGCTTGCGGCGGGGCTCGGGCAGTGGCTCGGGCGGCGGCGCGAGCTGGCGGGTCCTCGCCACCTCCTCCAGCACGAGCCGGCGCAGCTCCGCCGGGGGCGTGAGTGCCGCGGCGGAACCCAGCAGGGCCGTCGTCTCGGCGAAGCCCCGCACCTCCTGCACGCACGAGTCGCAGTCGGCCAGGTGGTCCTCGAACCGGACGCTCTCACCCGGCGACAGCGCGCCGAGTGCGTAGGCGCCCGAGAGCGTGTGCAGGTCCTGGCCCAGTCTCCTGCTCACCACTCCACCCCCAGGCAGTCGCGCAGCCGGATCAGCCCGTCGCGCATCCGCGTCTTCACGGTGCCCAACGGCGTGGACAGCAGACGGGCGACCTCACGATAGGTGTACCCGCCGTAGTAGGCCAGGCGCACGGACTGGCTCTGGAGCTCGGTCAGGGTGTCCAGGCACCGGCGCACCCGCTCCCGTTCGAGGCGGTCGGTGGCCTCCTCGGCCACCTCGTCGTAGGGGCGGTGCGTGTCGGCCGCCACCGCGCGTGCCTCCCGGTCCGTGGCCGCCTGCTCGGACCGCACCCGGTCCACGGCCCTCCGGTGGGCGAGCGTCATCACCCACGCGCGAGGGCTCCCCCGACGCTCGTCGTAGCGGCACGCGGTGCGCCACACCTCCACCATGACCTCCTGCGCGACCTCCTCGGACTGGGCCGGGTCCCTCAGGACCCGTCGCACCAGACCGTAGACGGCCGGACTGACCAGGTCGTACACCTCGCCGAACGCGCCCTCGTCGCCACGGGCCACCTCGCGGAGCAGCCGCGTGAGCCCCTGGTCGGACGGGGCGGGGGCCGCCGCCCCCTCCACGCGGCGGGGACCACGGGGCGCCGTGGCTTCCTCGTTCATCCGCTCCTCGTTCCTGGTCGGTACGCGGTCGTGCTCCTACGGCTCCTGCCCGGTGGCCGTGTGACGCACGGGCCCGGGCGGCCCGGCGCCATCGCGCGGGCCGCCCGGGTGCGTCGTGCTCGGAGCCTGGGTCGTGTTTTCCGGATCATTCCGCGCTCGCGTCCACCGGGCCTCCTCACGCGGCGCCTCCGCGCCCGTGGAGCACGACCAGTCTGGACCTCGCAGATCGTCCTGCGGGAGACCGCCCGGTCGGCCGCCCGCGCCGGTGTCGGATTCGCCGACACCGGCGAAGGCATCCGGAGAGCACCCCCTAGGAGGGCATGAGCACGGTGTCGACGATGTAGACGGTCGCGTTCGAGGTCTGGACGTTGCCGCAGACCACGGCGGAGTCGTCGTCGACCGTGTAGTCCTCGCCGGACCCGGCGGTCGTGACGTCCCCGCCCTGGAGCGACGTGAACGTGCCCTCCTCCAGGTCGGCGGGCGCGTGGCGTCCCTCGACCACGTGGTAGGTCAGGACCTCGGTGAGCTGCTCCTGGTCGGCCAGGAGGGCGTCCAGGTCCTCCTGCGGGATCTTCTCGAAGGCGTCGTTGCTGGGCGCGAAGACGGTGATGTCCTCGGCCGAGTTCAGGGTGTCGACGAGGTCGGCCTCGCTCACGGCTGTCACGAGGGTGGACAGCAGCGGGTTGTTGGACGCGGCCGTCGCGACCGGGTCCTGGGCCATGCCCTCGAAGCTGCCGTCGCCGTCCGCCGGCACGTCGGCACAGCCGGGGCCGAAGTTCTCCCCGGCCTCCTGCATCCCGCCGGAGCCCTCGTTCTCCTCCGTGGCGGGGCTCTCCTCGGCGCCGCCCGCGGCCGGGGTCTCGGCCTCCGTGTCCCCTTCCATCCCGCCACAGGCCGACAGGCCGAAGGCGAGGACGGCGGCGGCTGCGGTGGCAGTGAGAGCGTTCTTGCGGATCATGGTTCTCTCCTTCAACTGGGTGAACTTCGGTTGTCTCGAACCGCTGCCCGGGGGCAGCGGAAGCGTGGTCACTCGGCGGTGAAACGGACGCGGTGCCACCCGGTGGCGCCGTTCGGGACCGGGTCGACCCGCTCCGGGGGCTGGGTGCGGCCGGCGGAGTCGGTGGCGCGGACCTCGACGGTGTGCCGCCCGGGGTCGACGACGGTCTCCGCGACCCACTGGACCCAGGTGTCGATGCCCGGAACCCGGGCCAGCTCGGCGGTCTGCCACGCGCCGTCGTCCACGCGGACCTCGACGGCGTCGACCCCCCGGTGCTGGGCCCAGGCCACCCCGGCGAGGACGACCTCCCCGGAGCCGACGCGCCCCAGGGGGGCGGGCACGTCCACCCGCGACATGGTCTTGATCGGCGCCCGCACGGCCCAGCCGCGCTGTGCCCAGTAGGCCTGCTCGTCGGCGAACCGGGTGAGCTCGATGTCGGTGACCCACTTGGTGGCGCTGACGAACCCGTACAGGCCGGGGACGACCATGCGGGCCGGGTGCCCGTGGACGGGGGTCAGGGCCTCGCCGCCCATGCCGACGGCGAGGAGGGCGTCGCGTCCGTCCATGACGACCTCCGTGGGGGTGCCGCAGGTCCATCCGTCGTGGGAGGTGCTGAGGATCTGGTCGGCGTCCGCGTGGACTCCGGCGCGGCGCAGGAGGTCCGCGAGGGGGTGGCCGAGCCAGCGGGTGTTGCCCGCGAGGTCCCCGCCGACCTGGTTGGACACGCAGGCCAGGGTGATGTCGGCCTCGACGAGGGGCAGGCCGAGGAGTTCTTCCATGTCGATCTCGAACGGCCGGTCGACCATGCCGTGCACACGCAGGGTCCACCGGGAGGCGTCCACCCGCGGGACGGTGAGGGCTGTGTCGATCCGGTAGAAGTCCTCCGCGGGGGTGCTGAAGGGGGACAGGCCCGGCACACCGAGGTCGGTGCCGGAGGGCAGCGGGGCGAGGGGTTCGGCGGCGGCGGGGAGGGCGATCGCGGACCGCCCGCCCGTGCCGCCGAGGGCGGACGGCAGCAGGCGGCCCAGGGCGCCGGCCGTCCCGGAGGCGGCCAGGACCCCCGCCGCGGTCAGGACGAAGCCGCGCCTCCCGGGCCCCTGGGCGGGTCCCGGCTCGGGAGCGTGCGCCGTCTGCGCGCCCCCGGTGCCGTGTGCGTCCGGGGCGTCCTGCGAGCCCTGCGCGTCCGGGACGTCCTGCGCGTCCGCCGGCGCCTGCGGGCCTGCGCCTGTCGGCCCGTCCGCCCCGGCTGCGGCCTCCGCCGCCGGGCGGAGGTACCCGCGCGCGCTCCGGAGGAGAAGGGCGAGGGCCGAGGCCCCTGCCGCCGCGCCGACGAGTACGGGGATCGCGGCCCCCGGCTCGTCGGCGCGGCGCAGGAGCACGGCGGCGATCCCCGCCGCCGCGAACACCGCCAGCCCTGCGTACCCGACTGCCGGGCGCCGGAGCGCCACGACGCCGAGCACGGCCCCGACACCGAGGAGGACGACCGCGATTCCGGAGAGCAGTACGACTTTGTCGGCTGTTCCGAACAGCGAGATCGCCAGCTCCATCAGGGCCGGCGGTGTGTTGTCGACGACGGCGTCGCCGACAGCGATCACCGGTGGCGCGGTCCGGGCCAGCGCGGAGGCCAGCTCGGCGGAGCCCAGTGAGGCGCCGACCGAGAGGAGCCCCACGACCGTCCCGACGACGGTCCGTCGCCTGTCGCGTGGCGGGTTTCTCGTCCCGCGTGTCTCGGTGGTCACATGGGGTATTCGGACCCGGAGGCCGGGCGGATGGGTCGGCCGGGAACTTTTTCCGAGGTTTTTCGAGGAGGGTCCTGAGCTGGGACTACTCCGCGGTGAAGCGGATGCGGTGCCGCCCCTCGGCCCCGTCCGGGATCGTCTCCACCTCGTCGGAGGACTGGGTGTACCCGGAGGAGTCGGTGGCGCGCACCTCCACCGCGTGCATCCCCGGGCCGACCCGCGTCTCCGCGACCCACTGGACCCAGGTGTCGGCGCCCGGCGTCCGGGCCAGTTCGGCCGGCCACCACTCGCCGTCGTCCACGCGGACCTCGACCGCGTCGATCCCGGTGTGCTGCGACCAGGCCACACCGGCCAGGACGACGTCCCCGGCGGCGGTCCGCGTGAAGTCGCCGGGCACGTCCACCCGCGACATGGTCTTGACCGGTCCCCGCTCCGCCCACCCGCGGTCGGACCAGTAGGCCTGCCTGTCGGCGAACCGGGTGAGCTCGATGTCGGTGACCCACTTGGTGGCGCTCACGTAGCCGAAGAGGCCGGGCACGACCATGCGCGCCGGGAACCCGTGCTCGTGAGTGAGCGGACGGCCGCCCATGCCGACGGCGAGGAGGGCGTCGCGCCCGTCCATGACGGTCTCGGTGGGGGTGCCGCAGGTCCACCCGTCGTGGGAGGTGCTGAGGATCTGGTCGGCACCGGCGCGGACTCCGGCGCGGCGCAGGAGGTCCGCGAGGGGGTACCCGAGCCAGCGGGTGTTGCCGACGAGGTCGCCGCCGACCGGGTTGGACACGCAGGACAGGGTGATGTCGGCCTCGACGAGGGGCAGGCCGAGGAGTTCTTCCATGTCGATCTCGAACGGCCGCTCCACCCTCCCGTGGACCCTCAGCACCCACCGGGAGGCGTCGAGCCGGGGGACGGTGAGGGCGGTGTCGATGCGGTAGAACTCGTCGGCGGGGGTGCTGAACGGGGTCAGGCCGGGGATGCCGAGGTCGGTTCCGGCGGGCAGCGCGGGCAGCGGGACGGCGGCGGCCGGCAGGGCCGGGGCGGGTCGCCCGGGGGGACCGCCGAGGAGGGCCGGGAGCCGGAGGCCGAGCGTGCCCGCCGCGCCCGAGGCGGCGAGGACCCCGGCGGCGGTGAGGACGAACCGCCGCCCCGCGCCGGTCGGCGCCGACCCGTCTCCCCCGGCGGGCGCGGACGGGCCGCCGGACCCGTCGTCCCCTGCGGGCCGGCGGGCGCCTCGGCCCTCATCGGCCCCGGGGGTTCTCGTGTCCGCGTCGGTGACCGGGCCCGGGGCCGTGCCGGGAGCCGCGTCCCCGGTTCCGCCGGGCCCCCTCCCGGAGGCGTCGCGCCCGTCCGCCCCGGCCGGCGGGGCGGCTCCCCCTGTCCCGCCCGCGCTCCTCAGCAGCACCGCGAGCGCGGCGGCCCCGGCGAGGGCGGCGCACACCACGGACAGCGCCGCACCGGGGTCGTCGGCCCCGCGCAGCCACGTCGCGGCCAGCCCCGCGGCGGCGAACGCGGCCAACCCGGCGAAGCCGACGGAGGGGCGGCGCAGCGCCACCGCCCCGAGCGTGCCCCCGGACACCGCCAGGACGGCCACGATCCCCGCGAGGAGTACGGCCTTGTCGGCGGTCCCGAACAGCGTGATCGCCGTCTCCACCAGCCACGTGGGGCTCAGTTCCACGACGGCGTCGCCCACCGCCACCACCGGCGGGGAGGACCGGACCGCGGCGGCGGCCAGCTGTGCGGCGCCCAGTGCCGCGCCGACGACGAGCAGGCCGACGACCGGTCCCGTCCACCGGCCGGGGAACGGCCTCGCGCGCGCTGTGCCCTCTCCCGTTCCGGCGGTGCTCGGGCCGGAGGCGGGATCGGCGGACCGGGGGGACCTCTTCGCGGACATGCCACCAAGAATCCCCCACCCGGGGGTTCACCGCCAGAGCCGTCGCCGTCCACGGCGGGGCCGGGCGCCTCCTGGACGCACGTCGAGGGCCCCAGCGCCGAACGGCGCTGGGGCCCGAGAGTTCAATACCACCTACCGGCCGCTGCCGGTCTTCCGCTGCCCGAAGTCGAGCTGGGACGGGATCGCGGGGATCGCGGTTGTGTGACCGTGGACCACCTTCTTCCGAACCGGGCCTTGCGGTGCCCGGGCGAACGTTCCGCGCCGGGCGGTCCTGATGGCACCTACTCCTCTCGATCTCACTGCGTGCACTGTCTTCCACTGCGGTGCTACCGGCTCCCGGCGCCGTGCCGCTGAGCGCGCCGGTCGAGCCCTACCGCGTTCTTCGTCCTGCTGCGGCGTCCCCTGGACGGGCGGGATGCCGGTCCTGCGTACTGCGGTGCTGCTCGTACTGCTTGTACAGCGGTGCTGCTGTCCTACCGGCTCCCGGTGTCTTGAAGCACGTGCACACCGTCGAGCCGTCCTGCGTTACCTCCTGCGCGGTGTTCCCCGGTACGGGCGGGACACCGGTACTGCGGTGCTACCGGCTCCCGGCGCCGTGCCGCTGAGCGCGCCGGTCGAGCCCTACCGCGTTCTTCGTCCTGCTGCGGCGTCCCCTGGATGAGCGGGATGCCGGTCCTGCGTACTGCGGTGCTGCTGTCCTACCGGCTCCCGGTGTCTTGAAGCACGTGCACACCGTCGGGCCGTCCTGCGTTCCACCGGCGTATCCGGTGGTCCAGCCGTGTATCTCTGTGGCTACGACAGGAAATCTAGCAGCACTGAAGGGGCATGTCTACTCCAGCCACTGTAGTTTTCTGAGCTTTCCGGGAGAAGGTTTCCAGGAGGCGCGGGGGGACCTCCGGCCGTCGGCCGTCCCGGCCTCCGGCGGCGGGGCCGCGGAGAGCGGGGCCGGGCGGCCCGACGGCGCCTGTCGGCTCCTGTGCCGGTCCCGCCCTCCCGATTCCCGGACATCCCCCCTCCGAGCGGCCGGTATCCCGCCAACCGGGGACGTGGCGGTCGGTTCGGCCCTCCGAGTGCTGGAGGATGTTGCCGGTACGCCTCCCTCAACGATCGGAGTTCCCCCACATGGCGCGGAAGACGCCCATCACCGTGGTCGCGCTGATGGTCTCGGGCAGTCTCCTGCTCAGCGGCTGCACGGTCACCGCGGACATATCCGACTGGTGGTCCGAGACGTTCGGAGACGCGTCGGGGCCGCCGACGGTCAGGGAGGAGTTCCCCTACGTCCGCGAGGGGCGCATCTTCCAGGACACCGGGCAGGACACGGAGATGCACTTCGCCGTCACCGGCCTGGAGCGCACCGACGACTACACCGTCATGTACTACGAGGTGACCTACCCCGACGAGTTCTCCGGGCCCAACCGCAACCTGAGCATGGCCCACACCCTCGTGGACCCGCTCAGCGGCCGGGTCTACCGCCAGTTCCTGGACGGGGAGGGGCTCAAGTACGGGTCGGAGAGCCCGAACCAGGACGGCCTGTACCCGGTCCACGACGGCGTCACCAACGAGTACGTGCGCTACTTCCCCCGCATCCCCGACGAGGTGCGGCAGGTGACCTTCGTCGGAAGCGGCCTCGGAGCGATGACGGGCATCCCCGTCCAGGACGTGGAGGAGGAGCGGCCGGACCCGGAGAGCCCCAACGGTCCCGACCACCTCACCCTGGACGCTCCGCCGCCCCGCGGCGAGAACCTCACCTTCGTGAACCGCCGCCCCGACGAGGACGCGGTGGCGGACGAGGGTTGGGTGCAGAGCTTCGTGGACTCCGAGATCGCCTCCACCACGCGGGACGGCGACCGCGAGATCATCTCCCTGCACTCCGACGTCATGTTCGAGTTCGACCGCTCCGACCTGACGGCGGACGCCGAGGACGTGGTGCGCCGGGCCGCCACCACGCTGGCCGCGAACGTCGATCCGGACGAGCCGGCCATCACCGTCATCGGGCACACCGACGGCATCGGCGACGACTCCTACAACGACAACCTCTCGGTCGAGCGGGCGGAGAGCGTCCGCGACCTGCTCGCCGAGGAGCTGGGCACCGACTTCACCCTGGAGGTCGAGGGCCGGGGCAAGCGCGAGCCGGTCGCCCGCGAGGGCGGGCCCGACGACGACGAGGCCCGCGCCCGCAACCGCCGCGTCGAGTTCTCCTACGTGTTCAACACGACGGTCGAGGCGACGGAGGAAGAGGAGTACGACGACGACGGGCTGGGCGTCGCGCAGCGCAACGTCACCTGGCCGGCGCCCTACGACGCGGACCCGGGGTCCGTGGTGGCCGAGGGCGAGCTGGACGGGGTGCGCCTGGAGGTCTACCCCCTGCGCCGCGACGGCGCGTACGTGATCGGCACGGTCGCGCTGACCAACACCACCGGCGAGCCGACCATCCCCGATCTGGGCGGCCAGGAGGCCGTGCAGGCCGGCGGCCCGGAGCAGTTCAACAAGGGCACGCTCGGCGGCTTCCAGCTGCTGGAGCCGGAGAGCGGGCTGGTGCGCTACGTGGCGCAGATGGACTTCGGCGAGGGCCGCTACAGCAGCTTCGCCGAGGAGGTCCACATGCTCCAGCCCGGCAACACCTACAACCTGGTCGCCGTGTTCCCGGCGCCTCCGGTGGACGTGGAGGAGCTGACCCTGCGGGCCGGGCCGTTCGGTGAGTTCGAGGAGGTCCCGGTCGAGTACTAGCCGGCCGGAGGCCCCGCCCCCCGGTGCTCCGGTAGGTGCGGTGGGGCCCGGCGGGCCGCGGCGGAGACCCGGACCCGCCGGACCCCGCCCCCGGCGCGGGGCCTCCGGGGCCCCCGGCGCGGGGCCTCCGGGGCCCCTGGAGCCCCTGGAGCCCCGGAGGGTCCGGGACGGCCGCGGGGGCTGGGCCGGGGTCGCAGAAGCCGCGAGGGGCCGTCAGCGCGACGCTGACGGCCCCTCGTCGTGTGTGCGGCGTCCGGAGCCCGGCCCCGCGCGCGGTCAGCCGCGGACGCGCTCGGCGGCCTGCATGACGATCCGCTCCAGGTCCTCGCGGGGGACCTCCTCGCCGTAGGCGATCACGGTCACGTACAGGTCGCCCGGCAGGGACAGGTACAGGTTGCGGCTCGAACCGTCCACGGTCCCCACGTACTCCAGGTCGCCGCCCAGGGAGTCGGACTCGTCGGTGTGGTAGGTGTCCACGTCCACGTCGATGTCCACCTCCCAGTTCATCTCCTCCTCGGCGCCGGGCACCTGGACGACGTCCGGGTTGGCGCTGGGGTCGGCGCCGGACGTGAAGACCAGGGTGAGGGAGGGGGCGCCCGCGGTGCCGCTCCCGTCGCTGAAGGAGCACACCACCTGCTCGGCGCCGTCGATCCCCTCCACCGGGCCGGCGTCCTCGGCGAGGACGGGTCCCGGGGCCAGGTCGCCGACGACCTCGGCGGCCCCGGCCGCGGCGCAGGAATCGGGGAGCCCGTAGGACGAGGCCTCCTGCTCCGTCTCCTCTTCCTCCCCCTCCTCGGCGCCGGGCTCGGCGCTCGGGTCCTCGTCCGGTGACTCCTCGCCGTCTGCGGAGAAGAAGCTGAAGTCCATGTCGAACTCGTCGGTGTCGACCACGTCACAGCCGACGAGGACGAATCCGCCGACGACGACGGCGACGGCGGCCGTGCCCAGGCACGACAGGGGGGAGGACGGGATCAGTCGCATGGGTGGCTTTCGGTTCGGGGAGCGCCGGGCGGACGGGAGTGGCGCCGACGGGGGACACACGGAAACCTAGCAAGTTCCGCGTCCCCCCATCGATCGGACACCGCCGCGCCCCGTCCCGGCCCC
This sequence comes from Streptomonospora nanhaiensis, assembly GCF_026642255.1. Taxonomy (GTDB): domain Bacteria; phylum Actinomycetota; class Actinomycetes; order Streptosporangiales; family Streptosporangiaceae; genus Nocardiopsis; species Nocardiopsis tropica. Next base: position 225,472 of record NZ_CP113264.1, read on the forward strand.
CGTCCCGCCCGGCCCCCGTCCCGCCCGCGCCCCGTCCTTCCCGGGCGCCGGCCGCACACGGCGGCGGCCCGTCCCCGGGACCCCTGGCGCCCCGCCCCGCCCGGTCCCCGGAGCGGGGGCGGCGGACGGTCCGGCGCGGGTCCCCGGCGGCGGATTCCGCGTGTGTTTTCGGCATACCGGGATCAGGATCCTGGATAGTCGGCACCGTTGGGTCCGTTTTATGTACTTATGTGGCGAAACGGTGAACTCTTTCTGGTTCCGGTGGTTATAACGTGTGTCACGCCCGTTCCATGCGAAACCTCTCGGAGGCCCTGGCCCCCGAACTCCCCGAGCCGGTTTTCCCCCGCACCCCGACCCCCCTTCCAGAACTCCCCCACCCCCCTTTTCCAAGCCCCTGATCTCGACGTATCCGTTTTCCCGCCGTTCCTTTCCCCGGTCCGGACCTCCCGGACGCGACGCCCGCCGACCCGGTCCGGGGCGGGTTCCCCCGCCCGTCCGAACATCTTCGAGAGTGAGACCCGTCCATGCTCGACGCGGACATCCGCCTGGAGTGGTTCGTCTCCTTCCTGGCCGTCATCGACACCGGGAGCTTCGTCGCCGCGGCCGAGTCCACCCGCAGGTCCCAGCCGCGCGTGAGCCAGCACGTGGCCGCGCTCGAACGCGAGATCGGCCAGCCCCTCTTCGACCGCAAGAAGCGCCCGGTCCGCCTCACGGAGGCGGGTGACGCCCTCGCCGTCCAGGCCCGCAACGTGCTCCGCGCGCTGGAGGCGGCCGAGTCCGCCATGGCCCCCTGGCGCGGAGGCACGCGCGGCATCGTCTCCCTCGGCTCCTACCCGAGCGCCAGCGCAGCGTTCGTCCCCGGCCTCCTCAAGAACCTCATCGCCGAGGACCCCGACGTCAAGGTCGTCCTCGTGGAGCGCTCCACCCTCGAACTCGACGAGGCCCTCGCGTCCGGGGGGATCGACCTCTACCTGCGGCCGATGTCGCCCCGGCCCACGTCCCCCTCGGTCACCAGCCTGCCCCTGTGGTCCGAGCCGCTCGTGGTCCTGCACGCGGAGGGCCACCCCCTCGGGGACGTGCCCGACCCCGTGCCCGTCGACGCCGTCGCGGAACACCCCATCGTGTCCATCGGACGTCTCGACGCCCCGGAGACCTCGGAGTTCGAGTCCTACCGGGTGTTCCAGGAGCGGGGGCTGCAGATCGACCCGATCCAGGCCACCAACCAGCCGCAGACGCTCGTGTCGATGGTCGCCGAGGGCATCGGCGTCGGCGTCACGAACTGGCTGGCGGCGTCGATCGCGGACACCAGCGGGGTCCGGATCAGGCGGCTCGAAGGGCCCCCCGAGCGGCGGGTCGCCGTGTGCTGGGACTCGACGCGCCCCCTCACCCCGGCCGCCCGCAGCGTCCTGCGGACCATCACCGAACAGCCGAGTCCCACAGGCACCGTCAGAGTCATCTCGCCACGGAAGCGTTCATCCGACACAGTATTCACTTCTCGAATACCGTCATCAGGGAATAGGACTTAACGCCAGGGTGGCGCGGATAGTAGCGTCAACCACGCGAAACGGCGGAGGGGATTCAGACCGGCGCGAACCGTCATCCCCTTCCGAGCTCCCCCTTTTTCACTCTCCGCTACCCCCGTTCGTGACAGGCGACAGCCATTCCCCGATCTCCCCTGGTGGGTCGGGGTGAGCCGGGGTTCGCGGGGGTGCCACCCTGTGTGATCGGAAGAAGTCCATGCCTCGACTTTCCCAGCTGTCCCTCGCCGCGACATGTTCGTCGGTGCTTCTGCTCACCGCCTGTACCGGGGGCTCGACCGTCGACGACGACGTCGAGGGCGCCGACGCGGGCTCGGGCTCGCTGACGAGCATCAACGCCGGCTACGTCTCCGCGATCGACCAGATCGGCCTGCCGATCGGCACCGAGCGGGGCCTCTTCGAGGAGCGCGACCTCGACGTCACCCTCGCCGAGCCCTTCCCCACGGGCGTCGACGCGATCAACGCCCTGGAGGCGGGCGACGTCGACATCATCCAGGTCGGCACCCCGGCCATCGCGGCCGCGCAGGAGGGCGCCGAGCTGAGCCTGGTCGGCAACTACACCGGCTCGGCCACCCAGCGCAGCATCGACGAGACCGCGGCCATCGTCGCGGCCGAGGGCTCCGAGATCGACGGCGAGGACCTGTCCACGCTGGAGGGCAAGTCGATCGGCGTCTCGATCGGCTCCATCAACCACCTCTACCTGCTCGGGCTGCTGGAGGACCTCCGCATCGACACGGACGACGTGGAGCTCGTCAACACCGCCCCGCCGGACATGGCGGTGGCCCTGGAGACCGGCGGCATCGACGCGGCCGTCATCTGGGACCCGTGGCCGATCACCATCACCGAGCAGGTCGAGGGCTCGGAGATCGTCCTGAGGGGCGGCGGCTACATCCCCTTCATCGGCTACATCGTCACCACGCCGACCTTCCTGGAGGAGAACCCCGAGGCCGTCGAGGAGTTCCTCGCCGCACGGGCCGCCTCCGACCAGTGGATCCGCGAGAACCCCGAGGAGGCCGCCTCCTCGGCCGTCCAGTGGCTCACCGGCACCGACCCCGAGGTCGCCCAGGAGGCCATGCAGTACAACGTGGCGCAGCTCGACCCCCGCTTCTCCGCCTGCAACTACCTGGCGCTGGACACGGTCGGGCAGCTGCTCGCCAACCAGGGCGAGATCGACTTCGACTTCGACATCAACGACTACTTCGAGCCCGGCCCGATCGTGTCGGTCATGGAGGAGAACCCCGAGCTGTTCGAGGACCTCCAGGACATCCCCGACGCCGCGGCCATCGACGCCGACTACAACTTCGTGCGTGAGATCGCCCAGGAGTCGTGCGCGGTATGACCCCCGACCCTGTGCCGGCCGCCGGGCGCACCGCGCCCGGCGGCCGGGCGGCCCGGAGGGCCCGACGCGGCTCCGGGCCCGGGTTCGTCGGAGCGACGCTCTGGTTCACACTCCCGTTCGTGGTCCTGGTCGCCGTCTGGGCCGTGACCGTCGAGCTCACCGGCGTCCCCAGGCGGATCTTCCCGCAGGTGGACGACGTCGCCGCGGCCCTGGCCGACATGGCGGCGAGCGGTGAGCTCGCCAGGCACCTCGGCGCGAGCCTGTACCGGGTGCTCATGGGAAGCGCCATCGCCGTGGCGACCGGGCTCCCGTTCGGCATCGCCCTCGGCGCCAGCCCGGCCCTGTCCGCGTTCTTCTCCCCGCTGCTGCGGTTCTCCGTGGCGCTGGCGGGGATCGCGTGGATCCCCATCGCCACCCTGTGGCTGGGCTACGGCGACGGCGCCGTCATCTTCATCGTGTGGAACGCCATGTTCTTCGCGCTGGCCTACAACACGATGCTGGGGGTCCGGCGCATCCCCGCGACCCTGCTGCGCTCCGCCCGGTCCATGGGCGCGAGCCGGTGGCGGATGTTCTGGGAGGTGCTCCTGCCCGGGGCGCTGCCCAGCGTCGTCAGCGGCCTGAGGATCGGGCTCGGCTACGGATGGCGCGGCCTGGTGGCCGCCGAGATCATCGCGAGCAGCGCCGGTCTCGGTTACGCGCTCTTCCTGGCCCAGAAGACCTTCTCCACGGACGTCATCATCGCCTCGATGGTCGTCATCGGCGTCCTGTGGCTGATCATGGACCGGCTCCTCCTGGCACCGCTGGAGAGGCGCACCATCGAGCGCTGGGGCATGACGGGAGGTGCGCGATGACCGCGACCCGCGAGAGGAACGCGTCCCCGGGCGCCCGGCCGCGGCCCCGCCGCGCACCCCTGGCCAGGCGGTTCTGGGCCAGGCTGTCCCGCAACAGCGCGTTCCGCACCCTCGGGCCGTTCGTGCCCGTCGTGGCCCTGTGGTGGCTGGTCGCCGAGGCCGGCGTCTTCCCGGACGCCTTCTTCGTCGGCCCCGACAGGGTCGTCGCCGAGGTCGGCGACCTGCTCCGCAAGGGCATCCTGCCCGGCTACCTGTCCGACTCCCTGACCCGGCTCGGCTACGGCGTCGGGTTCGGCCTCCTCATCGGCCTGCCGATGGGGTTCCTGACCGCGATGTCCCTGAGGGTCCGCAAGGCCGTCTGGCCGATCCTGCTGTTCTTCCAGGCCATCGCGGACATCGCCTGGCTGCCGATCGTGATCGTGTGGTTCGGCTTCAGCCTGACCTCCGTCACCTTCGTCATCGTGTACACGATCGTCTTCCCGCTCATGCTCAGCGTGGTGGCGGGGGTCGAGCAGGTGCCGGGCGAGCTGGTCCGCGCGGCCCGCAGCCTGGGCGCCGGCCGTGTCCGGGTGTTCGTGGAGGTCATCCTCCCCGGGGCGCTGCCCGCGGTCGCGAGCGGTGTCCGCACCGGGCTCGGCTACGGATGGCGCGCGCTCGTGGCCGCGGAGATCATCGTGGGCACCAGCGGTATCGGATTCATGATGTTCGACGCCCGCAGGGTCGGCGACGTCAGCCAGGTCTTCCTCGGCATGATCGTGCTCGGGGTCCTCTGGTACATGCTCGACGCGCTCATCCTGGCGCCGTTCGAGAAGGCCACCGTCGAACGGTGGGGGATGGTGCGAAGCATGGAGGGTGACGGATGACCGCACTGGTGATCGAGAACCTGAACAAGGTCTACACCGACGCCTACTCGGGGGAGGAGGTCACCGCGATCGGCGACGTGTCCTTCACCGTGGAGCGCGGTGAGTTCGTCTCCGTCCTCGGCCCCAGCGGCTGTGGCAAGACCACGGTCCTGAACACCGTCGCGGGCTTCGTCGAGCCCACCGGCGGCGTGGTCGAGGTGGACGGGAGCCCGGTCTCCGCCCCGGGGCCCGACCGGGGGGTGGTGTTCCAGAGCCACGCCCTCTTCCCGTGGAAGACCGTGCTCGGCAACGCCGTGTTCGGCCTGCGCATGAAGGGCGTGCCGCGCGCCGAGCGCGAGCGCCGGGGCCGGGAGTACCTGGAGCTGGTCGGGCTGGGCGGGTTCGAGCGCAAGTACCCGCACGAGCTGTCCGGCGGCATGCAGCAGCGGCTCGGCGTCGCCCGGGTCCTCGCGAACGAGCCCGCGGTGATGCTCATGGACGAGCCGTTCGCGAGCATCGACGCGCAGACCCGGCGCAGGCTCCAGGAGGACCTGACCCGGATCTTCGAGGAGCGGAGGCCGACGGTGTTCTTCGTGACACACGACATCGACGAGGCGGTGTTCCTCTCCGACCGGGTGGTGGTCCTCTCCGGAAGGCCGAGCACGGTCCAGGAGATCGTCACGGTGGACCTCCCCCGTCCGCGCACCTGGCGCGAGGCGGTGGACCTCCCGGAGTTCCGGGACAAGGTCGCCCGGATCAACGACCTGCTCTCCGGCGGGGCCGGGACGGGGGGTGGGGCCCGTGTCGACTCGGACAGCCCCGTCGACGTGGTCTAGGGCCCTCAGGAGCGCGACCCTGCGCAGGATCGCCGTGGTGGTCCTGGCGGTGCTCCTCTACCAGGGGTGGCTCGGGTTCCAGGCGATCGGCAAGGCCGAGCCGGGGCTGGGGGACGCCCCCGACGAGCGCGGCAGGTTCGACGTGGACGTGGTCCTCGGGTTCGTGCCCGAGCGGTACCACATCCTCCAGCTCCAGAACCACGGGCGCATCGCGGGCACCGACGACACCGTCGTCCACCTGCGCGGCGTCTCGCCCGCGGGGGTGGACGCCCTGGCGCGCGAGTACTGGATCGAAGCCCTGGTCGCCCCCGAGCCCGAGTAGGCCCCCGCGAACCGCCGGCGCCGTCCACGCCGGCGGCTCCGGCGGGCGGGGACCGGCGGCCCCGGCCCGCCCCGACCACAACCACATCGACGTCGAGAGACACCCGGCACCCGCGGCGGTACCGGGCTCCCAGTGGACCGCTGTCGCGGGGGCTCCCCCCTCGGCGGTGCCCCGGGGACCACCCGTCCAGAACCAGAGACCGAGTCCACACCCCACGCCGGCGGCCACCCGCCGGCCGCAGAGTCGGAGGAGCCATGGAAGGCCAGCAGCCGGGCCCCGCAGGGAGCCGGGGCGACGCGCACCGCCCCCGCACGGTCGTCGTCGTCGGCGGCACGAGCGGTATCGGCGCGGCGATAGCGGAGCGGTTCGTCGAGCGCGGCGACCGGGTCGCCGTCGGCGGACTGCGGGCCGGCGACGCCCCGCCGGCGCTCCGGGGGGGTGCCGCGGTCACCGAGGTCGACGTGACCGGCGGCGACGCCCTGGAGGACTACCTGGGCGGGTTCCCGGAGATCGACGCGCTGGTCAACGCGGTCGGGATCATCCGGCGCGGCGACGAGTTCGACCCGGCCGTGTTCGCGCGCGTCGTGGAGGTCAACCTGACGTCCGTGATGCGCTCGTGCGTGGCGGCCCGCCCGGCGCTGGCCGCCTCGGGCGGGTGCGTGGTCAACATCGCGTCGATGCTGAGCTACTTCGGCGGACCGCTGGTGCCCGGCTACAGCGCGAGCAAGGGCGGCATCTCGCAGCTCACGCGGTCGCTCGCCGTCGCGTGGGCGCCGGAGGGCATCCGCGTCAACGCGGTCGCGCCGGGGTGGATCAGCACCGACCTGACCGCCGGGATCCGCGAGAACGACGAGGCCCAGGCGCGCATCCTCGACCGGACGCCGATGGGCCGCTGGGGGCGTCCGAGCGAGGTCGCGGGCGCCGTGGACTTCCTGTGCGGACCCGACGCCGGGTTCGTGACGGGCGCGGTCGTGCCCGTGGACGGGGGGTACCTGGCGGCCTGACCGGGAACGGGCGCCCACCGGGCCACGGCCCACCGCCCCTACCGGCCGCACAGGTCACACAGGCCCCACAAGACCACCCACCGGATCGCGGGCGCACGCGCCCGCGCCCCACGGGGCGGCGCGGCCCCGCGACCGCGCCCCACAGACGCCCTGGGGAGCTCCCACCGTCACCGGTCACCCGGTGGGGCGGGGCGGACAGCTCCTCAGGTGCCTTCCACGAAGGAAGAACGGCAGGCGCCGCGACCAGGCGCAGCAGAGCAGGACCGGCCACACCGAGCCGCGCCGGCCCCAGGGCCGGACGGCACAGCAGGGAGGACACCGTGTCACCGAACGCCGCATCCGCCAACGAGCCCGTGCGCATCGCACCGTCGCCGGGCATCCCCGCCGAGATCGCGATCCCCGCGGTCCCCGAGGACCCGCGCATGTGGGTCCCGCAGGCGCCGAACGTCTGGTTCCGTCCGCTGATGCTCAACACCGTCACGGGCCAGTGGTGCAACCTGCTCAAGGTCACCGCGTCCGGGATCGTGTCCCGGCACCGGCACCCCGGGGCCGTGTTCGGCTACGTCATCGAGGGCAAGTGGCACTACCACGAGCACCCCTGGGTGGCCGAGGCCGGGCACTTCGTGTACGAGCCGCCGGGCGAGATCCACACGCTCGCGGTCCCCGAGGACTGCGACCACATGGTCACGTTCTTCAACATCAGCGGGGCCATGGTCTACGTGGACGACGACGGCGTCCAGACCGGCTACGAGGACGTGTTCACCAAGATCGAGATGGCCCGCGCGCACTACGAGAGCGTGGGACTGGGCAACGTCGTCGACGACCTGATCCGCTGACCGCGCGGCAGGGCCCCCCGCCGCCGCCCGGGGGCGCGGCGGGGGACCTCCGCGGGCGGGGCTACAGGTTGATCATGTGCCCGGAGAGGCCGTGCACGGCCTCCTTGACGGCCTCGCCGAGCGTCGGGTGCGCGTGGATGTTGCGCGACACCTCGTGGACGGTCAGGTCCCACTGCTGGGCCAGGGTCAGCTCGGGCAGCAGCTCGGTGACGTCCGGACCCACCATGTGGGCGCCGATGATCTCCCCGTACTTGGCGTCGGAGAGCACCTTGACGAAGCCGCGGGTGTCGCCGAGCCCGTGCGACTTGCCGTTGGCCATGAACGGGAACTTGGCGACCTGGACGTCGTACCCGGCCTCGCGCGCCTCGTTCTCGGTGTAGCCGAAGCTGGCGATCTGCGGCTGGCAGTAGGTGGCGCGGGGGATGAACTTGTAGTCGATCTCCTGCGTCTCCGCGCCCGCGATGGTCTCGACGGCGACGATGCCCATGGCCTCGGCGGTGTGGGCCAGCATGAGCTTGGCGGTGACGTCGCCGATCGCGAAGATGTGCGGGACGCTGGTGCGGCCCCGGCCGTCGATGGCGACGGCGCCGCGCTCGGTGAGCTCCACGCCGGTCTTGTCGAGGCCGAATCCCTCGACGTTGGGGGCGAAGCCGATGGCCTGGAGGAGCTTGTCGGCCTCCAGGGTCTGCTTCTTGTCGTCGGTGCCGGTGACGTGGACGCGGACTCCCTCGCCGGTGTCCTCGACCGACTCCACGCGGGTGGAGGTCATGACCTTCACGCCGAGCTTCTTGTACGCGCGGGCGAGCTCCTTGGAGACCTCCTCGTCCTCCAGGGGGACGAGGCGGTCCAGGAACTCCACGATCGTGACGTCCACGCCGTAGTTGGCCAGGACGTACGCGAACTCGACGCCGATGGCGCCCGCGCCCGCGATGACGATGCTCCCGGGCAGGTTCTCGTCGAGGATCTGCTGCTCGTAGGTGACGACCCGCTCGGACAGCTCCGTGCCGGGCAGCAGCTTGGTGGAGGAGCCCGACGCGATCACGGCGTGGTCGAAGGTGACGGTCTCGGTGGAGCCGTCTTCGCCGCGCACCTCGACCGTGTGGTCGTCGGTGAAGGTGCCGCGGCCGTCGATCTCGGTGATCTTGTTCTTCTTCATGAGGAAGTGGACGCCCTTGACGCGCCCGTCGGCCACCTCACGGCTGCGGCTGTGCGCCTTGCCGTAGTCGAACTCGACCTTGCCGTCGACCTTGATGCCGAAGAAGTCGGCCTCGTTGTTGAAGAGGTGGGCCAGTTCGGCGTTGCGCAGGAGCGCCTTGGAGGGGATGCAGCCCACGTTGAGGCAGACGCCGCCCCAGTACTTCTCCTCGATGACGGCGGTCTTGAGGCCGAGCTGGGCGGCGCGGATGGCCGCCACGTAACCACCCGGCCCCGCGCCGAGGACCACCAGATCGAAGTGTCGTTGTCCCATGACGGGATCTCCTTGAGTGTGTTTGTGACGCACCCAGCGCAGACGGCTTGCCCGGGGTGTCCGATTGCCGAACGCCAGCCTAGTCGCGTGAGGCCACCGGGTGTGTGACCAGGTCGGGACCGGTCGGGCGTTCGGGCGTCGCGGCTGGTCACAGGGGTGCCCCGGGGGTTTCCGCCCGTCAGGCGCGGGGTGCGGGGCCTTCGGCGCCGGCGAGCTCCCCGCCCGCGGGGGTCGCGGCGGAGCCGTCCTCGGCGCCGGTGGCGGCGGATTTCCCGGACCGCTCCCCGGCGGTCCCGGCGGCCTCGGCCGCCCTCGCGGCCTCCTCGGCCCTGGCCAGGCGCATCTGCTTGACGACCGGGACGAACGCCATCACGAAGACGATCGCGAGCGTGACCCACAGGGCGTACCTGTCCACCGCCAGGACGATGTCCACCCCGGTCTGCCCCGCCGCGTAGCCGACGCCGGCGACCGTGGCCGTCAGGAGCAGCGCGCCGAGGGCGTCCAGCAGCAGGAAGGTCCGCAGGCGCATGCCGGTCCAGCCCGCGACGACGTAGACGAAGAGGGCGGGCACGCCCGGGAGGTAGGAGAGCGGCATCGCGGCCCGGATGATCCAGGGGTTCATGTCCTCGGCGCGGTCCGCGAACCGCTGCGCCTTGTCGCCCTGGGCGATGAGGTCGACGAAGCCCCGGCCCCAGCGCCTGCCCACCCACCAGAAGAGCCAGTCGACCTTGACCTTGCCGACGACGCCCGCGAGCACCACGAGCCACAGGGGGATCTCCCCGATGCGGGCGAAGGCCGAGGCCGCGCCGATCGCCGCGTTGCTGCCGGTCACGAACGCGAGGCCGACGGGGTGTTCGGCGATCAGGAAGGGCTTCAGCGGGGTCAGCGCCATGAAGAACAGGGGGATCGCGACGACCGTGAACAGCAGGGCCTTGTCCTGGCGGGTCGCCTTGCCCTTCCAGGGCTTCATGGCCCGCAGGACCTCCATCGCCTCCTCCTGCTTGCGCTCCTTCTCGATCTGCTCGGCGGTTCTGCCGTCGGCCTCGTCGGAACCCGCGCCGGGGGTCGCGTCAGGGGCTCCCGCCGCCGTGCCGGGGGCGGGGCGGTCCGGGTTCCCGGAGGTGTGCTTCTGCGTGGTCGCCATGGACCAAGGATCCCCTGCCGGACGGTCGGCCCGGAAGTCGTAGGAGTCACGGCGTCCGTGTGAGAGCTGCAACCGGTCGCCGATGACAAGTGTCATGTGCGGTACCGGGTCCCGCCGGCGGTCGCGGACACCGCGATGAGTTTCGCCCGTCCGGCGGGTCCGTACCAGCGGTGTCGACGACAGCAGGAGGAGCACATGCCGCAGTTGCTGAGGGTCCAGAACTTCGACGCCCCGGCCGACGGGATCGGCGCCGGCGAGCGCCGGGGACCCGGGCCGGCCACGGGTCGCGGCCCTCGGGCCCGTGGCGGTCGCCCTCAGCGCTCGGGCGGCGTGGGCCACTTCCAGCCGGGAGCCCACGACCAGCTGTCCGAGACGCCCGGGGGCATCGGCGGCAGCAGGTGCGCGCCCGGCGGGCGGCGGGAGCCGTCCTGCTCGGACGGGGCCCCGTCCCCGTCCCCGACAGGGTCCGGGGCGGGCGGCGGCGGGTCGGCGGCCCACCCGAACGGCTCGGATCCGTCGCGGGCCCCGGCCGGTTCCGGGCCGTCGGGGGCGCCGTCGTACGAGGAGCCGTTGCGGAACCCGAAGCGGTCGCCCTCGCCCGGCTCGAACCGGTCGGCGGACTCGTCGCGCAGCCCCAGTTCGTCACGGGCCCCGGGCGGGTCTACGGGCACGCCGCCGCCGAAACCGCCCGTGCGCCCCTGCGGCGCCTCCCACGGGTCGGACGAGGTCGGCGTGCTCGGCGGCGAACCGAACAGCGGGTCGTCGTCCCCCCCGTGGTCGGGTTCCGGGGAGGACGCGCGGCCGTAGTCGTCGCGGAACTCCGGCGGCAGCTCCCACCGGTCCTCCGAAGGGGGAGCGGACGCGGACGACGGGTCCCCGGGCCGGAGCGGCTCCCCGCCTCCGAAGGGGGCCGCGTCCCCGGCAGGGACGTCCGCCCGCGCCGGGCGGTCGTCGGCGTCCCCGCCCGCGGTTCCGGCGGGGTCGGCGGCGCCCGTGGCGAAGGGGTCCTCCCGCAGGCTCTCCGGGTCCAGGGCGGCGAACGCCGCCGACATCGGTCCGGAGTCCACCTCGGCGTAGTGAGCGGCCACCCCGAAATGGCGCGGGGGCCTGCGGTGCGTGCCGGTGTCCTCGTTCTCGATCGGCGGCGCCAGCGGGTGGCGCACCGACCCCGCGGGGTGCATCCGCGCCCACCAGGCCGCCGCCTCGTCGTGGCGCAGCTCCGCCACGACCTCCAGCGAGCCGGGGATGTGCGGGTGCCTGCGCCCCGCCCTCCACGAGTGCGTGAGCGTCTGGGGCTCCAGGACCAGCACGCGTTCGCCGTCGACCACCGGGATGTCGCCGGGCAGGGCCTCGTTGCCGACCCACTCGCCGTTGCCGCCGACCAGGTCCCACTCGCCGCGCACGACGTCCGCGAGGGGGTCGGCGGGGGTGTCCAGGCACGCGGAGGTCCACCGCGGGTCGGGCCGGGTGCCGGGGACGAGGCGGCCCTCCTTGCCGATGAGCGCGTCCGCGAGGAGGGTGTGCAGCTGGAAGTTGTCGCCGATGCCGTCGAAGCGCACCCGGAAGCCGCGCCACGAGGCGCGGTCGAGCACGAGCACGGTGTCGGCCTCGGCCATCCGCAGGAGTTCGCTCACCTCGGCGAACTCGGTGAGCTGGGTGGAGAGGGCCCGGGTGATCTGGCTGAGCCCGTCCAGGGCGCTGGTGTCGGCGCGCACGGCGGCGCGCACCCCGGGGTCGCCGAGCATGGCCTTGGCCGCCAGGCCGTAGCGGAGGGAGGTCCACCAGCCGACGGTGGCCAGGGGCGCGTTGTCGCCGAGGACCTCCTCGACGCGCTGCTCCTCGGGTTCGGACACGTCGGCGGGGGCGGGGAGGGGGCCGCCGCCGGTCTTGTCCCAGGCGTGCATGAACGCCACCGCGGCCTGACCGTAACTTCCGAGCTGTCGGAGTACCTCCAGTCCCACCTCTCCCGCGGGGGCGCCGGACTCGACCAGGGCCCCCGCCAGGACGGAGAGGTCGGCGGCGATGCCCGCGACCCGTTCGGAGTCGCCGAGCACGGGGGCGAGCGCCTCCAGTGCGATCGCGAGTTCTTCCTTGGACACCTGCGAGGACAGCCGGAACACGTCGTGCACGGCTGCCGGGAACCCGGGTGCCTGGCTGGCGGCGGTGTCGAGCACCCGTTGGAACGCGGCGCGGAACTCATCAGTCACCCGTGAATCCTTCCATACCCGCACGTTGTGTCCGTGGTCGCCCACGTGCGTTGATAGCGGACTTCCCGGCCCGTCCCCGCTGGTTCGTGCGGCGGTCGCGCGGTGTCCGCCCGGATCGGAGGCGGGGCTCCCCGGCCGGGTCCGTTCGGAGGCCGCAGGGGGGTCGCGCGGAGGGTGTTCGGAGGCACTCAGGCCGTCGGGGCGAACCGCACCTCGTGCCCGCCCCGGTCCGCGGCGAGGAACCGCAGCATCCGCAGCCCCTCCGCCTCCACCTCGTCGCGGTCGGCCCCGCTGATCGGGGCGAACGGGACCACCTCGACGGCGGCGTTCCGACCGGTCCGCACGACCTTCCAGGAGGCGCGCACCTCCCCGTCGACCAGCACGGTCGCGGGCGGCATCCCGTTGCGGGAGGTGAGCCGCCCGAGGTCCTCGTCGGAGACGACCCGGCTGCGGTCGGCGTGCCCGCGCAGCAGGTTGTCGAAGTCGTACAGCAGGCGGACCGGCGCGGAGGTGTCCCCGTCGGGGCGCGGGGCGTCGGGGAGGTCGAACAGCTCCTTGCCGTCCTCCCCCCGCAGGACCACGAGCCTGTCGCGCAGGCGGTCGAACACCTCGCCCAGCCGGGTCAGCCCGGACCACGCCTGCGCGTCCATCACCCCGGCGGGTCCGAACGCGGCCAGGTAGCGCAGCACCATCCCCTCCGGGTCCGGCGCGGCGTCCATGGGCAGCCCCGTCCAGGTGTCGGCGGGTGCGAGCACGGCCGGGCCGGAGGCGCCCCACACGCCGCGCGGCGGGATCTGGAGCACGGGCAGGCGGGCCTTGACGACCTGTGCCAGGTGGGCGCCCTCCACATCCGGCCACCGCTCGTTGAGCCGGGCGCCGAGCGCGCGCAGGTCGAGCGGGGCGCGGGTGAGGATCTCGTACCCGGCCGCCGCGACCTCGTCGGGGTCCAGCCCCCGTGCGGCCCGGCCGTGCGTGCTGTGCGCGAGCACCCGGTCGACGCCGGGTTGGACGGTCGGGCGGAGGAACCGGCAGTCCTCGGGGGTGACCAGGTGGAGGGTGCCGCGCATGAGCGTGACGCGGACGAGCGCGCCGTCGGTGAGGAGGCGGCCGACCGTCTCGGGGGCCAGGCCCTCGATCCGGTTCTCCAGCCCGGCGTACCAGGTGTGGGTGGTCTGCGCCTGGAGCCCGGCGAGGCGGGTGACCACGTCGGTGACCGGCAGGTCCACCCGCCGCAGGAGGAGCTGGCGGTCCAGGGTGGCGCGGTTGAGCGCCCGCCGGGAGATGACGGTGCGGGTGGTGGCCATCGCTCGGCTCCTCCGGGATCCGGTTGGTGGTCGAACACTACAATCCGGCACGGACACACCGGTCGGAGCAGGGGAGGGCGCATGTCGTGGACCGAGAGGTCGAGGGTGCGGCTGGAGAACGGGCACGTGTCGCTCACGCCGGTCGTGGAGGCCGACAGGGCGGGGTGGCGCGCGCAGGCGCTCGACCCCGACATCTGGACGTACTTCGTGACCAGGGTGGACGACGAGGCGGGCTTCGAGGAGTTCTTCGACTCCTACCTGGCCGCGAGCGACGCCGGCAGGCGTACGACGTTCACGGTCACCGACCTGGCGAGCGGACGCGTGGCGGGCAGCATGAGCTACGGCAACCTCGCGGAGAAGGACCTGCGCCTGGAGGTCGGCAGTTCGTGGCTGGGCCGCGACTTCCGCGGCCGGGGCGTGAACCACTGGGCGAAGTTCCTGCTCATGCGGCACGCGTTCGAGGGGATGGGCGCGGAGCGGGTGGAGTTCAAGACCGACGTGCTCAACGAGCGGGCCCGCCGGGGCCTGCGCGCGGTCGGCGCGACGGAGGAGGGCGTGCTGCGCTCGTACAACGTCATGCCGGGCGGGCGGCGCCGCGACGCCGTGTACTACTCGGTGCTGCGCGCCGAGTGGCCGGACGTGCGGGCCCGCCTGGAGGGGGGACCGCGCACCCGGTAGGCCCTGCGGCCCGCGGCTCCCGCCGACCCCGCGCACGCGGCGGCGGCGCGGACCGGGGTCCGCGCCGCCGCCTTGCGAGGGGTCGGGGAGGGGTCAGCCGCGGCCGGCCTCCACCGGTGGGGCGGCCCTGCCCGCGGCCCGCCGGGCGCGGAGCCGGCCGACGGCCACGACCAGGCCGATCGCCAGGAGCAGCCCGTAGATCCCCAGGGTGATTCCGCCGTCCACGAGCACCGACACGTCACCCTGGCCCACGGCCAGTGCGCGGCGCAGCTCGGTCTCGGCCACCGGTCCCAGGACGACCGCGATCAGCACCGGGGCCAGCGGGATGTCGAAGCGGCGCATCATCAGCGCCACCAGACCCAGGATCAGCATCAGCCACAGATCCACCATGGAGGAGGCGGCCGCGTACACGCCCAGGGACGAGAACACGGCGATACCGGCGTACATGTACGGCTTGGGGACCAGCAGCAGCTTCGCCCACAGCGGTGCGAAGGGCAGGTTCAGGATGAGCAGCATGACGCTGCCGATGAACAGGCTGGCCAGGAGCGCCCACACCAGGTCGGCGTTGCGCTCGAAGAGCAGCGGCCCGGGCTGCATGCCGTACTGCTGGAAGGCGGCGAGCATGATCGCCGCCGTGGCCGAGGTGGGCAGCCCCAGCCCCAGCAGGGTGCCCATGGCGGTTCCGGCGGTCGCGCTCGCGGCGGCCTCCGGGGCGGCCACGCCCTCGATCGCCCCGTTGCCGAACTCGTCCTCGCCGGTGCCGCGCCGGGCGCGCCGCGCGGCGAGCTTGCGCTCGGCGCCGAAGGCCAGGAAGGTCGGGATCTCCGAGCCGCCCGCCGGGATCGACCCGAACGGCAGGCCGAACAGGGTGCCGCGCATCCAGGCCGGGAAGGTGCGCCGCAGGTCGGCGCGGCCCAGCCACGGAGTGCCGGCCCGTCGGAGCGAGCCGCCGACCCCGCCGCCCGCGTGGGCGGTGGCGGCCACGTGGAACACCTCGCCGACGGCCAGCAGCGCCACGGTCACGGTGATGATGCTGAAGCCCTCGAAGAGCTGGGGGACGCCCAGGGTGAAGCGCTCGGCCCCGCTGAGGCTGTCGATGCCCACCATCGAGATGGCCAGGCCGATGCCCAGGGCGATCAGGCCGCGTACGGCCGAGTTCGAGACCACGGCGGACGTGGCGACGAACGCGAAGACCGTGAGCGCGAAGTACTCGGCCGGACCGAATCGGAGCGCCAGCTCCACGATGACCGGGGAGAAGAACGCCACCAGCGCCGTGGACACGATCGCGCCGATGAAGGCTCCGATCGCCGCCGTGGCCAGCGCCTGCGGCGCCCGCCCGCGCCTCGCCATCTTGTGCCCCTCGATGGCGGTGGCGATGGCCGAGGCCTGCCCGGGCGTGTTCATGAGGATGGCGGCGGTCGAGTCGCCGAACAGCCCGCCGTAGTAGACGCCGGCGAACATGATGAACGCGCCGGTGGGGTCGAGGTGGAAGGTGACCGGGAGCAGCAGCGCGACGGCCATGGAGGAGCCCAGGCCGGGCACCACGCCCACGGCGGTGCCGAGGACGACGCCCACCAGGGCCAGGAAGAGGTACTCGGGGCTCAGCGCGTTGGCGAACCCCGCCATGAGGTTGTCGACGACGTCCATCTAGAAGATGCCTCCGAGGATTCCGGCCGGCAGGTTCAGGCCGAGGCCGGCGACGAAGGCGAGCTGGATGAGGGAGGAGAACGTCAGGGACAGCACCGCGTCGAACAGGAGGCGGCGGCTGCCCAGGGCGTAGGCGATCCCGAAGAACAGCAGCGCCGCGGACAGGAGCCAGCCCACCGGCTGGAGGATGGCGATGAACACCGTCATCGTGGCGACGACGATGCCCAGGCAGCGCCAGTCGATGCGCACGGGCGCGTCCTCGGCGGCGTCGGCGCCCGGGGCCTGCTCGGCGGCCTGCGCGGGGCGGGCCGGCCGCAGGACGACCTGCACGGCCAGGGCGAGGCCGACGGCGCCCATGAAGACCGCGACCAGGGTCGGGAAGAAGCGCGGGCCGGGAGGCTCGGTGCCGGTCGGCACGGGGATGGCGGCGGTCTGCACGGCGATGAACCCGGCGATGCCCAGCACCAGGGCGGCGACCAGCAGTTCGGACCTGCCCTGCCACCAGGGCGGCCGGGGCGGGGCGTCGGGCTCCGTGGCCCGTGCGGGGGTGGTGGCGTCGGTACTCAAGACAGGCCCAGTTCTTCGGTGATGGTGTTGATGCGCTCGGTCTCCAGGGCGAGGAACTCCTCGAACTCCGCGCCGGTCTGGAAGGTGTCGTCCCAGCGGTTGCGCTCCAGGGTCTGCGCCCACTCCGGGGTGTCGTGCATCTCGGTGACGATCTCGGTCAGCTCGGCCCGCTCGGCCTCGGTGATGCCGGGAGGGGCCACGAGGCCGCGCCAGTTGGGCAGGACCGCGTCGATGTCCTGCTCGGCCAGCGTCGGGACGTCGATGCCCTCGACGCGCTCGTGCGCGGAGACGCCCAGGGCGCGCACGTTGCCCGCCTCGATCTGGTCGCTGAACTCGTTGAAGCCGCTGATGCCGACGTCGACGCTGCCCGACAGCAGCGAGGTCAGCGCCTCGCCGCCGCCGGAGAAGGCGATGTAGTTGACGTCGCGGGGATCGACGTCGACCTCGGAGGCGACGAGTCCGGCCAGCAGGTGGTCGGTGCCGCCCAGGGAGCCGCCGCCGACCGCCATGCCGCCCGGGTCCTCGCGCCAGGCCTCGGCCAGGTCGCCCATGTCCTGGTAGGGGGAGTCGGCGGGGACCACGATCACCTCGTAGTCGTCGGCCAGCCGGGCGATGGGGGTGACGTCCCGGAGGTCGTGCGAGGAGTTGTTGACGATGATGCTGCCGATCATGACCGTGCCGGTCACCATCAGCGTGTTGGCGCGGCCCTCCTGGCGGACCGCCTGCGCGAGCCCGATGGTGCCGCCCGCGCCGGGGACGTTGACGACCTGGTTGTTGGCGACGATGCCGCCCTCGCGGAGGGCGTTCTGCCCCTCGCGTCCGACCAGGTCCCAGCCGCCGCCGGGAGCGGCGGGCACGATGGTGGTGAGGCGGCTGCGCACGGCCTCGCCGCCGTCGCCGCCGGTCGACGAGGCGTTGACCGCCGCGGCGCCGATGACGACGGCCGCCGCGACCGCGCCGCCGACGCGCAGGATGCGCTGCATGCTCATGGGTTGGCTCTCTCCGTTGCTACCGGTCCGCGGCGCGTGCGGGCGCTCGCGGGCCGGCGGACCTCCCGAGGCGGGCAGTGGCGGCCGTTACACGTCTACGTGTCGCCGGTCGCATTTCGCTTCGGTTGCGTGAGCATGTCCTACGGATTGCCTGGAAGGATGACTTTTGGTCGTTTTGGACACAGTGGTTTTTTTGTTCGCCCCGGTCGGCGCCCACCGGTCGCGGGTGTGGCCCGGGGGCGCGGCGGCGTCCCGGTCGGGGCGGGGCCTCGCCGGGGCGGCGCCCGCGTCAGCCCCAGCCCGCCTCCCCGCCTCCCGTCGTCCTGCCTCCCTGGGCGTCCGTTCCGGGGGTGCGGCCGTTGCCCGCCCTCACCGGCCGCCACCGCTGTCGGAGGCGGGGGACGCCGGCCCGGGAGGCGCGGCTCCCACGGGCCCGGCGGTCCTCGTGGCCTCGGAGGTCCCGGCGCCCCTGATGGTCCCGCGTGCCTCCGCGGCCCCGGGGGCGGAGGGGTGGCGCGCTGTGGGGGCTCCGGGGCGGTCCAGCTCGAACCACACGGTGGTCCGTCCGTCCTCGTGCAGCGTGCCCCACCGATCGGACTGCAACGCGACCAGGCGCAGGCCCCGGCCGCCGACCCGGTCCGGGGCCAGGGGGCGCACGTGCGGGGAGGCGGCGCCCTCGGTGCGCGGTCCCTGGTCGGTGACCCTGACCTGGACCCGGCCCCGGAGCCGGTGCAGGGTGACGACGACCTCGCCGCCCTCGGCGCCGCTCAGCGAGTGGGTGATCGCGTTGTTGAACAGCTCCGAGGCGAGGCACTGGAGCAGTTCGGTGGACCGGGGCGGCAGCGAGGCGAGCGAGGCGAGCCGCCGGCGCAGGATCGAGGCCGTCTCCGGGACCCCCGCGAGGGTGAGGGAGTGGCCGATGCCCACGGGATCCGGTTCCACCAGGATGGCCGCGCGGTCGCGGGGATCGGTGGTCCTCCGGGGGAGGCGCGGAGGGGCGCCGCTCTCCACCTGGTTGTCCCGCCGTTGCTCCATACGGATCACTGATCCCACTTGAATCCCCGTTTCGGGGCCTCCGAAATGCGGGGCCCGAGAGTTCCCGACTGGTGGAGGGCCGGTTGTGAGCTGCCCTGACGTCGGCGGTGCGGATGGGGTCCGGCCCATAGGAAACACAATGGACCGTCCCGGCCGGGAGGGAAAGGGAAACAACCAGGTTGGTGCGCGATCAGGGAATCGGTTGTTGCCGGTTGCAGGTCTACGGCAGTGTGGTCCCACTGGTTTTCCCCTCGGGCGATCGGGCGGACATGGAGAAGAAGCGCGGCAAGGCCAAATGGCGCAAGGTGGGCGGTGAGCTGCGGGCCCTGCGCACGGGTGCGAACCTGCGGCAGAAGGACGTGGCGCCCCACGCCGGGGTCGTTCCCGCCCAGGTGTCGGCGTGGGAGAACGGCATTCGGGGGATGAGCGCGGCGCAGGCGCTCGCCCTCGATCGCGCGCTCAATGCGAACGGCCGCCTCGTCCGGGTGTACGAGAATACGGAAACGCCTGAAAATCTCCCAAAGTGGTACGAGCAGGTTCCTGAAATCGAACAGCGGGTTTCTGAGCTGAGGGAGTACCAGTGCCAGCTCGTCCCGGGGCTGATCCAGACGGACGCCTATGCCCGGGCGGCCATCAGGGACGCTCTGCCGTGGGCCTCCGACACCGAGGTCAAGCAGATGGTCACATCCCGCACGGGCCGCCGGTCCCTCCTGGCGAAGGACGGCTCCCCACTGGTGACCATCGTGGTCGAGGAGTTCGTCCTGAGTCGTGCGATAGGGGACGAAAGTATTCAGGCTGCCCAGCTGGATCGCGTGCTCGAGCTTGCGGAGAGGGGAAAGATCCGCTTCCAGGTCGTGCCGACGGATGTTCGGAACCACTACGGGACGGCCGGCCCGTTCCGGATCTACACCTTCCCCGACAGGCCGGCCCTGGCCTCAGCCGAGTACACGGCCGGCGAGGTGTTGATCGATGACCTGGATACCGTGCAGAAGTGCATGACCATCTTCGGTTTCCTGCAAGCCGAGGCGCTGCCGATGGCGGCCTCCGTCGAACTGGTCAGGAAGGTCAGGAAGGGCATTGATGATTGAGCATGGCCTCGACAGGCACGTGTGGCACAAGAGCAGCCACAGCTCGGGACAGGGAAGCTGTGTGGAGGTGGCGGAGGGGGAGCGGGTGCTGGTGCGTGACACCCGGAACCGCCCTCTCGGCCACGTCGAGTACACCGCCGGCGCCTGGTCCGACTTCCTCCGAGGTGTGAAGAGCGGGGCCTCCTAGGCCTGGATCACCGCGGCCGACCGGCGAGGCGGTCAACCGCGGTGGTCGTCGGGAGGCCGGTCCCCGGGCGGAGCCGCCCGGGGACCGGCCTCCCGCCTCCCTACAGGGGCGCGTCGTCCACCTGGATGTCCCACTGGACGTCGGTGCCCTCGACCGCGGTCGTCGTGACGGTCACCCCGTAGTTCGTGCCCCCGTCCACGAGGTTGCAGCGGATCTCGGCGCCCACCTCGGCGGGGAGGTCCTGGGAGCAGCTGAAGTCCTCGGGGGCGTGGCCGACCTGCTCGGCCAGCATCTCGCTGGACCTCTGGGCGACCTGGGCGGCGTCGACGGCGCCACCGCTCGCCCCGGCGGCCGGGGTCTCCTCCGCGGCCTCGTCCTCGACGGAGGCGTCGTCGGCCGTCTGCTCGTCGACCTGGACCTCCCACTGGACGTCGGAGCCGTCCACCGCCGTCGTCGTGACGGTCACGCCGATGGTCTCGCCGCCGTTGGTCAGCTCGCAGCGGATCTCGGCCCCCACCTCGGCGGGGAGGTCGTCGGAGCAGGTGAGGTCGTCGGGGGTCTGGCCGACCTCTTCGGCCAGCATCTCGCCGGACCTCTGGGCGACCTCTTCGGCGTCGACGGCGCCGGGGCCGCCGAAGCTGAAGGAGCAGCCGGTGGCCATGAGCAGGGGCAGGGCGCCCAGAACCGCTCCGGTGACGACTCGCTGACGTCTGGTCTGCCGCATCGCGGCCTCCTGAAGGTTGTGGGACCTGACGGGGGAACAGACCGGGTGAAAGCGGCGCCGGTTCCGTCGCGAAGCGCTTCGGTATTCTTCTGTGTCCTCGCGGGGGAGGGGTCGACCCCGGGGACACGATCGCTCACCGGTCGGTGAGCGGTCCGCCGGCAGCGCGCCAGTCCACGAGGCCGCGGCTCATGTTGACAGCGTCGAAACCGTACTCCACCAGCAGGTTCGCCGCTCCGGCCGACCGGATGCCTCCGGTGCAGAAGGTGATGAGCAGGCGGTCCTCGGGGAGTTCCACGGAGCGTTCGGGCAGCTGCTCCAGCGGCATGTGCACGGCCCCCGGGATGTGCGTCCGCCTCCACTCGAACTCGCGGCGCACGTCCACGACGAGCGCGCCCTCCGCGACGAGGCGGACCGCTTCGGCGGCGGTGACGGCCGGGGGACGGCGCAGGTAGTGTCGCAGGCTCACGGGTTCCGGGCCTCCCGTCGCACGTTGACCATGGTGAGCGGGCCGCTCAGCACCGGCACGAGCGCGCCGAGGCGGGTCCGCGTCGCCAGGCCGCCGCCGAGGAGCGCCGTGACGGCGGTGGCCAGGTAGAGCGCGCCGTGGGTCGGGCCGAGGACGCTCGCGACCGCGTCGTGGTGCACGGTGGCGAGGTTCAGCAGGAGCCCGAGGACGCTGACGAGTTCGAGTGCCGAGAGCACGGAGAGCGTGCGCAGCAGCGGGGTCACGAGTAGCTCGATCCGGGGCGCACGATCATGAGCACCACGACGACCACCCACAACAGGTTGAACAGGCCGGTCAGCATGCCCAGGCGTCGCAGGCGGGCGCCGTCGTCGGGGGAGCCGAGCGCCTCCCGCTGGAGCGGCGCGATCCGTAGGGCGAGCAGCGCGCCGGCGACGGCGGTGAGCACCATCGCGACGACGATCCAGATCTCGGTCGTGCGGCCCTGGACGAAGGCGAGGACGAGGCCGACGACCGGGACCGTGAGCGCCAGGACGCCGTAGACGCGGGTGATGCGGTGCAGCAGCCGGGCGGTGTCGGTGCTCCGCTCCGCCCGGTCCGCTCCCGCGGGTGCGGCGGTCACAGGCGCGTACCGGGGGAACAGGCTGGTGGTCACGGCCACGGGGCCGACGAAGAGAATGCCCGCCACGACATGGACGGACAGCAAGAAGGCTTCCATAACCTTCAGGCTACCTGAAGGTCAGTCGGGGCCCGACACCACCCGTGCCATCTGGACGCGCAGCGCCTCGGTCAGTTCGGGGTGCCGCTCGGCGAACTCCGCGTCGAGCCGTGACACCACCTCGGCGGCGCGGGCGAGCAGGGCCTCCCCCTCGGCCGTGACCCGCAGGCTCGACGCGGAGCCGGCGTGCGCGGTCCCGTCGTCGACGAGACCGGCTCGGACGAACGCGGCGACGGCGGAGTGGGCGCTCTGCACGGTGATCCGCGAGCGCCGGGCCAGCTCGCTGAAGGAGATGCCCGGGGTCCCGCGGACGTGTCCCAGGAGCCCGTACTTGCGGGTGGTCAGTCCGAGGGGCTTCAGGGCCTGGTTGAAGGAGGCCTCCCACACGCGGCCGACCGTGAGCAGGGCGACGGTGGGGCTGAAGGGAGGTGGTTCCGGCATGGGGCCAGGCTACCGGCCGGGGGTTCGCGGATCGCGGGCGTCTTTCGCGCGCCGGGCCGCGGGCCTGCGCGGACCTTCCCGGGGCCCTTCGCACGGACGGGCGGGGCCGCCGCCCGGAGGCGGCGGCCCGCGGTCCCGGCGGGGTCGCGGGACGCCGCCTTCCGGAACGCGGCCGGAGGATCAGCCGCCGTTCTCGTCCGCGGCGCGGCGGCGGGCCTCGCGACGGGCCGCCTGGCGGTTCCTGCGGTTCTCGGCCCGGTTCATCTCGCCCATCTCCCTCTTGGCTGCACGGCCGTTGGGGCCCAGGCAGCAGGTGATGCCGGCGCTGTGCTCCCACCGGCAGCGCGTGCCGGCGTCCTCCCGGGCCGGAGCGGGAGGCAGGTCGCAGCCGCCGTGGCGGTGATCGTGGACGGGCCTGGGGTCGTGCTCGGCACAGCGGACCCACACCGGCTTCGTCTTGTCCGTACGGGACATGGTTTCCTCACCCGAACCGCCGCCCGTGCTCCCGGTCTCTCCGGGCGGGCGGCTAGGTTGGCAGGCCCATCACGTCACTCTCCTCAGGTCGTCCGCCGGTCTCCGGCGGGGGCGTCGCGCCGGGGTCGGTCCGGCTCCGGGCCGTCCCCGAGGCCCGGGGGCGGGGCACGCACGGGGACCGCCCGCGCGCGGCCTCCCAGGCTAGGCAGGTCCGGCGGCGGCGCGCAAGGTCCATCGGCCGGTCCGCCGTCCCGGTGGACGGGCGGCCGGGTTTCCGCCCCGGGCGGGGGTTCTGGGCCGGAGTGGAGTGCGGAAACAGAGCGGCCGTTTACCGCCGTTCAGTGAGTCCGGAAAAAGCTGTTAATTCGGGCGAAAGTCACTAATTCCACCGAAGTGAAAAGGGTGGACTCCGCATGTTCGACCTGGTGGAACGCGGCAACTCGAAAATCCGAACACATTACCTCCCGGTAATGCACACACCCACCCCACCCATGCCCTAGCATTTATCCCACTCACACAACTCAATCCACACGATGGCCCCGCAACGGTTAGATCCGTTCGGGGCCGTGGCCAGCAACTTCACACCTTTAACCAAAGGAATTGCCAGCATGCGCCAGTATAGCGCTGCCTTCCTCGGCCCTGCCCTGGGCGTCGTGAAGGCCCTCTTCCTCGCACCCCGTGGTCGCCACGCCCGCCGCCACCGCTCGACCCGGGTGCGCCGCTACGCCCCGCTCCCCCAGGCCGTGACGCGCGAGAACGCGTCCCCTCCCCCCGCGCCCGACCCCGTCCGGGTCCCGGCGCCCCGCCTGGCTCCCGCTCCCGCACCGCCTCCGGCCGACGACCCCGTCCTGGTCAGGCCCTACTACTCCGCGTGGGAGCACCGGGGCGCCACCGCACGTGAGCGTGCCCGCGAACGCGAACTCGACCGCGTCCGGGCCGCCGCCACCGCCCGTCTCTGCGACTGGGCCCACCGCGAGGTCCCGCCCTGCGGCGACCTCCTGGCCCCCGACCCGACACCCGTGGCGGTCCCCGCCCCGCGGGCGCCGCACCCCGACTGTGAGGACCCCGACGACTGGCGCACCTTCACCCGTCTGACCCGCACCTGGCTCGCCCAGCGGGAACACCACCGCCGGGCCCGGCCCCGGGGCGAGGCGCCGCACCGGAGCACGGGGGTGGCCGCGTGATCTCCCTGACCACCCGCATGCTCACCCGCACCTACACCCGCGCGCTCGCCGACCTGTCCACCGCCCGCCGCGACCTGACCCTCGACCTCGACGCCCTGGCCCCCGGCCTGGACCCCGACCTGGTCGACACCCTGCGCCTGTGCCTGCACGAACTCCACGCCAACGCCTGCAAGTACGGCCACCCGCACGCGCCCGTCGTCCGCCACCTGTTCCGCGCCCACGACGGGACGCTGACCCTGACCGTCCACAACAGGCACGCCCCCGGCGCCGCCCCGCCCGTGCCCAGGGTGCCCGTGGAGCGCACCACCACCGAGTGGGACCGGGGCCGAGGGCCAGCGCGGCCTCCTCCTCATCACCCGTCTGGCCGCCACCTGGGGCCACTACTCCTGGCCGCCCCGGTCGGGTCTCGGAACCCTCGTCCAAGCCACCTTCACCGCCTGACCCGCCCGCCGGGCCGGGGAGACCCTCCCCGGCCCTCCACCCCTCCAAGCTCCTCCGATGGCGAAGGAACCACATGCCGAGCCGAGCCCACGAGATCCCCCTGCGGATCATCCAGAACCAGCCCGCGATGGTCCCCGTGCTCCTCAGGGAGTCCCTGGGCATCGACGTCCCCCACCACACGGAGGCCGTCTCCACCAGTTCGGTCCTGACCAACTGCGACCCCAAGGAACTCAACAGCGACGGCGCCACCCTGCTCCGTGACGGCACCCGACACGTCCTCGCCGTGGTGGTGGAGCGCCAGCACGGGCGCGACTCCGGCAAGCGGGCGAGCTGGCCCGCCTACCTGACCACCCTCAACCTTCGCCTCAAGTGCCCGGCCGTACTCGTGGTCCTGTGCCCCGACGAGGCCATGGTGCGCTGGTGCGCCACACCCATCGAGGTCGGGCACCCCGGGTTCGTGCTGACCCCTCTGGTCATCGGCCCCGGCACCACCCCCGTGGTCACCGACCTGGAACAGGCCCGCGCACTGCCCGAGCTCGCCGTGCTCTCCGCCTACGCGCACGGCAACACCCAGCCGGGAACCCTGAAAGCCGTGGTGGAGGCGCTGGAATCCACCGCTCCCGAACACCGCGCGTTCTACTATGACTACGTACTGGCCGGTCTCAACGAGGCCGCCCGTCAGGACCTGGAGGGCTTGATGTCCGTGGACACCTACGAATGGCAGAGCGACTTCGCCCGTAAGTACGTCGGTCTCGGCCGCGAGGAAGGCCGTGAGGAGGGCCGTGAGGAAGGTCGCGAGGAGGGTGTGGTTCGCAGCGTGATCGCGGTCCTGGTCGCGCGCGGTTTCACGGTTTCCGACGAAGTCCGGGAGCGGATCGAGTCCTGCTCCGATCTGGACGTCCTGGAGAGTTGGGTGACCAAGGCCGTCAGCGTCCAGAGCCCCGGGCAGCTCTTCGACTGACGGTCGGGTCACCCGCACCGGCCGTGGGTCCGTGCCCACGGCCGCCCCGCGCCGCTTCCCGGTCACCGGCTGCCCGGCACCGCCCGGTTACCATGACGCATGGCCAGCGAAACCCCCGCAGCGGCCCGGACCCGCCGCGACCAGCTCCGCGACTTTCTGCGTACCCGCAGGGCCAGGCTCACCCCCGAGGACGTCGGCATGGCGGCCGGGGGTCGACGCCGGACACCCGGCCTGCGGCGCGAGGAGGTCGCCGTCCTCGCCGGGGTCGGGGTCTCCTGGTACACGTGGCTCGAACAGGGCCGCGACATCAACGTCTCCGTCGAGGTGCTCGACGCGATCAGCGGGGCGCTGCGCCTGAACGGCCCCGAGCGCATCCACCTGTACACGCTCGCCGGGGTCAACCCGCCGCGCGACGGCGGGCCCCGGGCCACCTCCGTCACCCCCGAGTTGCGCAACCTCATCGAGGCGTGGATGCCGCGCCCGGCGATGCTGCGGGACCGCTACTGGAACCTGCTCGTCCTCAACGGCACGGCCCGGACGGTGTTCGGCTACGGCGACACCGACCACAACTGCCTCGTCACGTTCTTCACCAACGCCCGGTACCGCGCCATGCGCGTCCACTGGGCGTCGGTCGCACCGGACGTCGTCGCCGCCTTCCGCGCCGACGCGGCCCGGTTCCCCGACGACACGGAGTTCGGCCGGCTCGTGGACGACCTCAGCACCGTGAGCCCCGACTTCGCCGAACTGTGGGCGCGCCACGACGTCGGCGACCACGTCCAGACGGTGAAGGCGGTGCTGCACCCCGAGGCCGGCGACCTGGTCTTCGACAAGACGACCCTGACGGTGGCCGACCGCCCGGACTGGACCCTTGAGCTGTACAACCCGCGTCCGGGCACCGGGACGGAGGACCGCCTCGCCCTGCTGGCGCACGCTCCCGCCGCCACCTCGGCCTGACCTTCGGCACCGCCGCCCGCCGGGAACACGCCCTAGCTGCGGTCCGGGCCCGGTTCGGCGGTGCCGTCGGGCGTGTCCGTTCCGGGTTTCGTGTGCAGGACCTCGCGGGCCTGCTCCGCGGCGCGGATGATGTTCTCGCGGACGAAGTCGACGAAGCGGGCGATGTTCTCCAGGCGTGCGGCGGCCGGAGTTCCGGGACCCAGGAGGCCGACGCCCTGGCGCGCGACCTCGATGAGGTGTGTGTGCGCCTGGGCTGTGGCGATCATCGACTGGTACCAGACGTCGGCGTCGACGACGTAGCGCTCGCGGCGCTCTTCGCGTTCACGGCGGAGCAGGCCCTGGCCCTCCAGGTACGTGACCGCCTTGGAGACCGAGGCCGGGCTGATCTGGAGGCGCTGGACGAGTTCGGCGGCGGTGAGGCTGCCCGAGTCGGCGGTGTGGAGGCTGACCAGCACCCGGGCCGTCATCTTGGGCAGGCCCGCCTCCATGAAGACGGTGGCGAACGCCTCCTCGTACTCGCGCACCGCCTCGGCGTCGCGCCCGTGGGGCTGCGGGGGCGCCTGCGTCCCCGGGGACGCGGTCCTCCTGCGCCGGTGGGTGCGTTGCTCGGTGGCGCGCTGGGCCAGGTCGGCGCGGTAGGCGGTGGGGCCGCCGTTGCGCATCACCTCGCGCGTGACGGTCGAGGTCGGGCGGTCCAGGCCCCTGGCGATCTCCGCGTAGGCCAGGTTCTCGGCCAGCCCCAGGGCGATCTGCCGGCGTTCCTGCTGGGTGAGTCTGCCTCCCGGCATCGCGGGCTCCTCCGTGGTCCGTGGGGGTGCCCACCCTAGCGTCCAGCGCTCATTCGTTGCAACGTGCGTGATGGCGGTGTTGCGCTGACCGTTGGTCAAATGCAACGGACCCGTGGAATTAGACTGTGCAAACGCCCGTGTGTCGCGACGATGGTGTTTCTCTATATGTGTATGCAACGTAGCCTTTCTGTCGATGGAAACAGAAGGCCGCAAGGGTGACAGCACGGGGGCGCCCATACGCGCCACCCCGCCCCGGGACGCGGGGCCGGGCCGGGGCCCGAGCCTGGTGGTCGCACACCCCTGATAAACGAGCCCTGTTCGCTTCGCACGGGTGCTGGAACGCTCGTACCCATGACGAACCACACTGCACGATTCGACGGCAAGACCGTACTCATCACCGGCGGCACGAGCGGCATGGGCCAGGCGGCGGCGCGCAGGTTCCTGGACGAGGGGGCGCGGGTGGTCATCACCGGGCGCGACCAGGGCCGCCTCGACGCCGCGGTGAAGGACCTCGACGGCGGCGACCGCGTGCTCGCGGTGCGCGGCGACGCGGCGAACCTCGACGACCTCGACACGCTGACCGCCGCCGTCAAGGTCCGGTTCGGGCGCCTGGACGTGGTCTTCGCCAACGCGGGCGTCGGCTCGTTCCTGCCGATCGGCGACATCACCGAGGCCGAGTTCGACCGGGTCGCGGACATCAACTTCAAGGGCGTGTTCTTCACCGTCCAGAAGACCCTGCCCCTGCTCGCGGAGGGAGGGGCGATCGTCATCAACGCGTCGTGGACGCTGCACCGGGGCATGGCCGGGGCCTCCCTGTACGCGGCGACCAAGGCGGCGGTGCACAACCTCTCGCACACCCTCGCCGCGGAGCTGGGCCCGAAGGGCATCCGGGTCAACTCCGTGAGCCCCGGCTACATCGACACCCCGATGTTCCACGAGGCCATCCCCGAGGAGGAGCAGGACGACGTCGTGGCCGCCGTGTCGGCGGGCCGCCTGGGCACCTCGGAGGACGTCGCGAAGACGGTCGCGTTCCTCGCCTCCGAGGACGCGGCCTACGTCAACGGCCAGGACCTCATCATCGACGGCGGACTCGTCGCGGCCATCGCCGAGCCTTCCGCGTAGCCCGGCCCCGAACGCGGGGCGGCTTCCGCCGGGGGTCGCCGCCCCGCCCCTGCCCGTCCGGGCTCAGAGGGCGGTGGTGCCGCCGAACCACGTCTCATGCTGCCTGAGCATCGCCTCGGTGTCGTTGAGGTGGGGGAACGGCCCGTCCGGGACCTCTGTCCCGAGGAATGCGCACAACCGCTCCCACCCCTCCCCGGCCCGGTGCACCAGGAGCCGGTCGGCCGG
The DNA here is from genome assembly GCF_026642255.1 of Streptomonospora nanhaiensis. Classification (GTDB taxonomy): domain Bacteria; phylum Actinomycetota; class Actinomycetes; order Streptosporangiales; family Streptosporangiaceae; genus Nocardiopsis; species Nocardiopsis tropica. The sequence goes on from NZ_CP113264.1 coordinate 253,849, forward strand.
GAGTTCGGCCCTCACCTGTTCCGCGTGCCGCTCGAAGGCCGCGACGGCGACCTCCTCCGAGGGCACCGCACCGCAGGGAACGCCGAAGGACGCCTGCCACATGTGGTCCAGCAGGGGCCGGATCCGCCGGAACTCCACGGGGACTCGGGCGTCGGCGTCCTCCGCGCAGGCCTTGCGCGTCAGCTCGAAGATGGTGGTGAGCATGCTCGTGTACCACCGGTGCGGGTCGCGGACCGTGAGCACGAACTTCGCGTCGGGGTAGGCCTCCGCCAGTTCGCGCCAGAAGAACGACAGCGGCCAGTCCACCCCGGACGGCCACCCCTCCAGCACGTGCCCCCAGTCGATGCCCCCCGGAACCGGCGGCACGGTGCCGGCCCAGCGCCGGGCCAGGTCCGGTGAGGCCAGTACCTCGAACATGTGGTGGCAGGGGCCGAGGCCGAGCTGCTCCAGTGCGGCCTTCATCGACGTCGTCCCGGTGCGCGGGAGACCCGCCCCGATCACGTGCATCCTCGTCCTCCTCGTTCGTTCCGCGGCCCCGGCGGCCGGACGGGGAGGTCCCGGCCATCCCGCGGGCCGGGCGCGTTCCGCGCGCCGGGCTCCCGCGGGCGCGCCGGTCCGGCACGGGGGACGGGCCGCCCGTGTGCCGGGCGCGACGCCGGGGGCGTGCGGGGGCAGGCCACCGGACGCGCCACCGCGGCAGGGGGCACACAGCACTGTAGACCACCCGGTGTGTCCATGGGATTCCGTTGGGTGATCATCTGTCGGTGTCTTCGTGCCTTCGTGCCGTCGTGCGACGGGCCGTCCCCGTGCCCCGCGCCGGTCGGACGTCCGTCAGTACCGGGGCCAGAACGCGGGCTGGGCCTTGAAGGCCGCGTCGATCCTGATCGAGTACGCCAGCGACCCCAGGAGCCTCCGGGCGCGCGAGAGCGGGTGGTCCGGGAAGTGGGGGTCCCACGCGGGGTCGTCGGCGTGGTTGCGCGGGACTCCGCCCGTGATCCCGTAGGCGTAGGGGTGCTGGGCCCAGGCCGCCATCGCCTCCTCCGGCGAGGCCTGGCCGCCCCTGTACTGCTGGAGGAACCCCGGCAGCACGGACGCCTCCCGCACGCCCGTGGGCTGCCCCTCCAGGCACTGGACCTTCACGACGACACTGGAGCCCACCCTCGGGATCGTGTACGTCCCGAGGTAGGCCGTGCCCCGCTCCTGGTGGGGGTGGTCGCCCTTGACCATCTGCCGGATGGCGGCCATCCCGTCCAGCCCGATCACGTCGAGGTCCACCAGGCCCATCCCCGCCTGCGCCGTGTTGGCGCTCGTCCGGGCGCGCAGGGCCGCCACGTCCTCCAGGGGCGCGGGGAGGTTCGGCGCCATGTCGAAGCGGTCGAGGACGACGGCGTCACCTGCGGCGTCGACCCACACGTTCTCCTTGACCTGCTGGAACGGGCGGGTGTCGAACCAGACCGGGGTCCCGGCGAGTCCGGCCGGGGGCGGCGGCCCCTGGTGGTAGCCGTGTTGGTACTGGTGATGAGGGGACCATTGATGCATGGCCGCACCCTATATGCGGCCTTGTCCGGTGATGTTCCATCGGCCTCGCGTCGGCTCCGTGCCGACCCCGCACCGCCCCCACACCCTGCCGCGCACCGCCTGCGCGGGGCCCTCCCGGCCACGGCCGGGCGGTTACCCGTGCCCCACCGGCGCGCGACCGGGGACGGTCGGGCACGGGCGGCACCGGGGTGGCGGGTCGGCCCCCGCCCCAGTAGGGGCCGACCCGCCGGACCGCACTCCGAACGTCCTCCGGGCGGCCGGCACCTCACTGGTCAGGTGGTCGGCCAGGCTGCCCCGTCGGGTGGCGCGGCCCTGTCTCTCATACCGGGCGCTCGTCCACACCGTTCGCGCCGACGCCGCTGCCGAACCGGGCGCACCTGCCCCGGGACACCTCGTGGCCGCCCCGGCCCACCGTGGCCCACGCGCCCTTCACGTCCGGGGCCCGGCCGCAGGTGACGGCGGCGCGGAAGGTCTGCCCCTGGCCGATGGGGTCGCCACAGGCGGCCATCCCCAGGTCCGGGGCGTTCGCGTGTGTGTACGTGTCGCAGCCGGGCGCCGCGTCGGACGCCGTTGCGGGGGCGAGCAGCGTGCCCGAGAGGACGGCGGCGACCGCCGACGCCACGTGCCGCGGAGCGGAGGGGGCATGGGGGGCTTCCTTCCGAGGAGTGGGGGACCGTGAGTGCCACGGTCATCACTCGACGTGGCCGCCTAGGATGTTTCCTCTCCGGACGCCCCGGAACCCTCGTGCCTCCGCATTTCCGCACCTGGCCGACCAGGTTTCTTCCCTGCGGGAGCGCCGGCCCCGCGGGGCCGGCGAGCGGGCCCGAGCCTTCCGGTACCGAAGGGCGGCACCGGAGCAGGGCTTCGGAGCCGGGCGGCGGGCCCTCGCCGGGGCGGGGCCCGCCGCGCGCCGGTCCGGGAGGTGTGGAGCGTCCCGCTCACCCGGGGGCGGGGCGGAAGTCCCGCGGAGGCGCACCGAGAACGCGCGAGAACATCGTCGCGAACGCCGCCGGGCTCGCGTATCCCAGGTCGGAGGCGACCCTGGCGACCGGCACGCCCCGTGCCAGGAGCGGCAGGGCGTGCAGCACGCAGGCGCGCTGCCGCCACCGCGCGAACCCCATCCCCGTCCCGGCGAGGAACATCCGGTGCAGGGTGCGCTCGCTCACGTGCAGCAGTTCCGCCCAGCGGGCGGGCGGCTCGTGGACCACCGGAGCCGCCGCGAACCGCTCGCAGAGCGACCTGAGCCCCGCGTGCTCCGGGAGCGGCAGGTCCAGCGGAAGCGGCACGAGACCCCTGATCTCGTGCAGCAGCAGCGCCGCCAGGGCGCCGTCGCGGCCGTGCGGGTCGTACCTCGGCGGCATGTCCACCGCCGACAGGAGCAGTGCCCGGAGCAGTGGCGAGACGTCCACGACCTGGCACGTCCGGGGGAACCACGGCACGGCCTCCGGCTCCACGTACAGGCTCCGGGTGCTGACCCCCGTCATGGAGACCCGGTGCCCGGTCCCCGCGGGGATGAGGACGGCGCGGTGGGGCGGAACCGTCCAGGAACCGTCCGCCGTCTCCACCCGCATCACCCCCGTCGCCCCGTACAGGAACTGGACACGGCGGTGCCGGTGGAACTCCAGCACGTGGCCGGTGGGGTAGTCGGTGCCCAGGGCCAGGACGGGGCGGTCGATCCCGTCCACCTCGTCCACAGGGGTGTTCCGCACGCGGGCGAGTCTACCCGCGCTGTCCGTTCCGCGAAGGAACACGTCGTTCCGTCGAATGCCGGACAGCGCCCGCGCCCCTAGCGTGGAGCGGGTGATCGACCACGTCCTCCCCCTCCTCGCGTTCGGCGTCCTGACCGGCCTGACCACCGTGCTCTTCGGGTTCGGCGGCGGCTTCGTCACCGTGCCGGTCGTGTACGCGTTCGCCCAGGCGCAGAGCGGGCCGGGCGGCGACCCCATGCACGTCGCCGTCGCCACCTCGACCGCGGTCATGGTCGTGAACTCCCTCGGCGCGACCGTGGCCCAGTACCGGGCGGGCCGCCTCAGACGCGAGTACCTGTGGCCGCTGGTGCTCTACGTGGGCCTCGGGGCGCTCCTCGGCGCGGCCGGGGCCCTCGCCGTCGGCGACACCGTGCAGCGGTTCCTCTTCGCCGCCTACCTCGCCGTGACGATCGTGGACAGCGTGGTCCGGAAGGGCTTCCTCACGGGACCGGGCACCGAGCCGCGCGGCTTGGGGCCGGTCACCACCACGGTCGGCGGGGTCGGCATCGGCGCCGCGGCCGGCTGTCTGGGCGTGGGCGGCAGCGTGCTGACGGTCCCGCTCCTGCGCCGCCGGGGGCTGCCCATGGCCCACGCCACCGCGATGGCCAACCCGCTCAGCCTCCCGGTCGCCGTCGTCGGCACGGCCGTGTACGCCCTGGCGGGCGGCGCGGACGCGGCGGGGGGCGCGTCCGGGCAGGTCGGCTACGTGGACGCGGTGGCCGTCGCAGCGCTCCTGGCCGGGTCGCTGCCGACCATCGCCCTCGCGCGGCGGGTCGTGGGCCGCATCCCCGACCGCGTCCACGCGGTGGCCTACGTCGTGCTCCTGGCCGTGGCCCTGCTCGCGGTGCTCCTCGTCTGACCGCGCCCGCCCCGGTCCCGGCGCCGGTGGGGAGCCGGCCGGCCCCCGGCCGCGTCGCGCCTCCCGACGGAGGCTCCGCCGCGGCCCGGACCACGCCGTGCGCCGCTCAGGGGGTCCGGTCGGCCGCCCGCCACTCCGGGGCGAGCACGGACCACACCTCCATGTCGTGCCGCTCGCCCCTGTACGGGTAGCTCTCCCGGAGTACGCCGTCCCTCGACATCCCGAGCCGGCGGGCCACGGCGATGCTTGCCGCGTTCCCCGAGGCGGCGTGCCACTCCACGCGGTGGATGCCGCGCTCCTCGATCGCCCAGTCGATGATCACGCGGCAGGCGCGGGTCACCAGCCCACGGCCCGCCGCCGACGGCTCCAGCCAGCAGCCGGCCTCGGCCACGCCGGATCTCGTGTCGAACGTCCGGAAGAGCACCCCGCCGACCAGCTCGCCGCCGGTCCAGATGCCGTAGAGGCGCCCGGTGTCGTTGGCGGCCTTGTGGGCGTATCCCTGGAGGAACCTCCGGCTCGAATCCAGGTCCGTGACGGCGTCCGCCAGCCCGACGAAGCGGCCGATGAACTTCCGGCCCCGGTCCATGTGCTCCAGGAACTCCTCGGCCCGCCACGGCTCCAGCGGGCGCAGTTCCGAGCCCTTGTCGTCCAGGGAAATCGCGTACATCGTCGTCCTCCAGGTTCTCCGTCCGCGCGACGGGTGCGCGCGGAGCCGGGGTGGGATCGGGGCGGGGCGCGGCGGGGTCCGCGTGCGGACCGGGCGGCTCCCACGGGCGCGTCCGCGCATGCGGCGCGCGGGGCCGGGGGCGCTCATGCCGGGCGGGCCCCGCCGCTCCACCGCGTTCCCCGGGGGCGGGTGCGCGGGTGCGACCCGTACGGCGCTCGGCCCCGGGGCGGGCGGGAGCGGACGCCTCTCAGGCGCCGGGAGCCGCGCCGACCGGGACCGCGTGGCGCAGGTCCGGGCGTTCGACCCCGCCCACGACGTCCTGGGCGCGGACGCTCCGTCCGGCCCTCCCGCCGCGGCTCCCAGGGGGTCCGGCCGGGGCCGTCGGGGGCACACCGTGCCCGGCCGGGCGCAACTCCGGGAAGAGCCCGTCCCATGCCCGCGAGCCCGGCCACGCCCCTGCCGCCAACACGAATTCCGCCATGGCCGGAACATAGCGAGGGGGCCCGACAGTCGGACGTCGGGCCCCCTCGTACGCGCGTCGTCCGCCTACAGGCGGTCGAGCAGCTGGGCACAGCGGATCAGGCCCAGGTGCGAGTACGCCTGAGGGTGGTTCCCCAGGGCCCTCTCGGTGACCGGGTCGAACTCCTCCGGGATCAGCCCGGTCGGACCGGCGGCGTCCACGAGGTGCTTGAACAGCTCCTCGGCCTCGGCGCGCCGCCCGGTCAGCAGGTAGGCCTCGATGAGCCACGTGGTGCACAGGTGGAAGCCGCCCTCGCCGCCGGGCAGGCCGTCCTCGCGGTGGTACCGGTACACGGTCGGGCCGCTGCGCAGCTCCGCCTCGATCGCCGTCACGGTCGCCTGGAACCGCTCGTCGGCCGGGTCGATCAGCCCCGACAGGCCGATGTGCAGCGACGCCGCGTCGAGGTCGGTGCCGTCGTAGGCGGTCGTGAAGGACTCCGCCTCCTCGTTCCAGCCCTTCTCCAGCACCTCGGCCGCGATCTCGTCGCGCAGCCCGCGCCAGGAGGGGTCCGCCTCGCGGCCGTACGAACCGGCCAGGGAGACGGCGCGGTCCAGCGTCACCCAGCACATCACCTTGGAGTACACGCGCTGGCGGGGCTCGTCCCGCTCCTCCCAGATGCCGTGGTCGGGCTCGAACCAGCGCCGGGCCACCGCCTCGGCCATCGCCCGCACCAGGTTCCAGTCCCGGTCCGCGAGGGTGCCGCGCACCGCCGACAGCCGCGTGATGAGCTCCACGACGGGGCCGAACACGTCCAGCTGCACCTGCCGGTCGGCGAGGTTGCCGATCCGGACCGGCCGCGATCCCGCGTAGCCGGACAGCGACTCGATGACCTCTTCCGGCCCCAGCGAGGTGCCGCGCAGCGAGTACAGGGGCGCGAGCAGTTCGGGGCTGGGCAGCGAGTCCACGACCCCGTGCACCCAGTCCAGGAAGCCCTCCGCCTCGGCGGTCGAGCCCAGGGACACCAGCGCCTGCACGGTCAGCGCGCCGTCGCGCAGCCAGCAGTACCGGTAGTCCCAGTTGCGGACGCCGCCGATCTCCTCCGGCAGCGACGTGGTCGCCGCGGCCATCACGCCGCCGGAGGGCGTGCACAGGCCGCGCAGCGTCAGGGCGGAGCGCGCCGACAGCTGCCGGGCGGTCTCGGGGAGGCTGAGGCCGTCGAGCCACGCGGACCAGTGCTCGCCGGACGTGCGCTGGAGCTCGGACTCGGGCAGCGTGCCCGGCACGAGCGAGTCGGTGCCGCAGCGCAGTTCCAGCACCACGGGGCTCTCCGAGCGGGGGTGCACGACCGCCCGGGCGATGTCGCCCGCGTCGTCCTGGTCGATCTCCCACTCGACGCCGGGGGAGTACAGCGCCATCGGGAAGTCGGCGCCCTCCACGAGGAGGCCGTTCTCCTGGACGGACATGCTCACCGGCGCCCTGCCGAAGTCGGGGCGGGGCGCGAACTCCACGGTGGCCGGGGTGACGCCGCTGATCACCCGGACCAGGTCGGTGCGGCCCCGGGGGGTGCCGTGCGCGAGGTAGTCGGTGACGTCCATCCGCGACCAGCGGGTGCGCACCGTCATGGTTCCGGGCAGGTAGCGCTGGCCGAGCGGGCGTCCGCCGTGGGCGGGCGCGATGGCGAACACACCCGCGGACCGTCCGCCCAGGACCTCGGCGAACAGGGCGTTGGAGTCGGGCTCGGGGTGGCAGAACCACAGCAGGCGCGCGTCCGGGCCGACCAGGGCGACGGAGGCCTGGTTGGACAGCATCGACATGCGCTCGATGGGCGTGGGCCGCTCGCCGAACACCCAGGAGCGGCGCTCGGCCGCGAGCGCGGACAGCAGGGACGCTGCGGCCGGGGTGTCGGCCACCCGGTGGGAGGCCACGGTGGGCTCCGCGCCGACCCGCACGCCCGCGTCGGCGCCGGTCAGCTGCATGAACACGGGCTCCTCGCCCTCGCCGCCCCCGATGTACAGGGTGGCGGTGGCCTCGACCTGCTCGCGGAGCAGGCCGAGGGCGGCGGCCTTGTCGGCCGGAGGGGCGCCGGGGCCGGTCTCCAGGCTGTCGGGCTCGATGGTGAGGTCGGTGTCGAACTCGGTGCCGTAGGCGCCCACCAGGCGGATCTCGGCGGGCAGCCGGGACAGGGCGGCGAGGTCGCGCAGGGGGCGGGCGGAGATGACCGCGCACACCGTGCCGGGCAGGTCGGCGAGGTCGCGCAGCGCGCGGACGGCCTCGGGGACGGGGCGGCGCCTGGCGGCGCCCGCGCCGTCGGAGGGGTCGAACGGGGCCAGGGCGCCGTCGTAGTCGCAGGCGACCAGGAGGCGTGAGGTTCTGGCCAGGGCTGAGACGCGTTGCCGGACGTCCACGGACATGCCTTCGGGGACGATGCCGCCCTCCGGCGTCTCCTGGGCCGTCTCCACCGCCTGGGTGAGCGTCACGCTGCCTCCTCCGTCGGTCCACGATGACCTGGGGAAATGGGTGAAATGTAGTGTTCCGCGAGCATGCTTCCGGTTCACACGTGACTGGTGTGATGAAGGTAGATCCGGGGCTTGTGGCGCGGGATGAACTTCAAGGGTCTTCAGCCGGATTTCAGGAACTTTCAGCCTGTGTGCGGGCAATCTGGTCATGCCAGTCGCAAAGATCCGCCCCTTGGGAAGTCAACGCGAGACTACCTGCGCCCCAAGGGTCTGCGCGCATGACGATTAAGTGGGGCAGGTCACAAATGTGTCACTCTGTCGTGCGGGACACCGCGCGACCGGGTCGCGCGCTCCCCCGATCAGCCGCCGCCACGGAGGAATCCGCCATGACCGACCCCCTCACCTGGGCCGCCGACGTGCACGACGTGCCATGGGACACGTTGGAGGACCTGGACGGGCCCGCGACCGGGATCCCGGGCCTGCTGGTCCAGGCGTTCGACCCCTCCCCGCAGGAGGCCGTCGACGCGGTCGAGGAGATCGCGGACCGCGTCGACACCACGGTGCGGCTGTGGGTCCCCGTCCCCGAACCCGACGTGCTCACCTCGTCCGTCCCCGCGCTGCTGCCCTTCCTCGTCCGGATCGCCTCCGACCGCGACCGCCCGGACGAGGCCCGTGTGGCCGCGCTGAACCTGGTGGCCGACCTGGCCGACCTCGCCCACAGGGTCCGGCCGGAGCACCTGGACGCCGCGTGGCCGGGGGCGTGGGCCGACCAGGGGCCGCGTGTCGAAGCCCTCCTCGGCGACCCCCACCCGTCCGTGCTCCTGCTCGCCGTGGACGCGCTCGCCCGCGAGCCCCGGACGGCGCCCCGCCTGCTCCGGGTGCTGCGCGACCGCTGGGAGGCTGTCGGGGACGGCGGGGACGGCGGGGACGGCGGGGACGGCGGGGACGGCGCACAGGACGCCTCCGGGGGCGCCGGAGCGCCCCCGCGGCGCGACCGCGCGGGTACCGGGGCGGGGGAGGCGGCCGACCGGCGGACCCGCCTCCGGCTGCTGACCCGCGCCGTCCGGCTGCTGGACTCCGTCCCCGGGCCGACCCCGCCGGACGTCAGGTCCTGGCTCCTCGACCGCGGAAAGCGCGGGGACCTGGACGAGCGCATGGTGGTGGCGTTCGCGTCCCCGGCCCTCGTCCCGGAGGACCCACTGCCCCTGGTCCTGGAGGGGATCGCCGGGGAGGGTGCCGGCCCCGCCGCCGGGAGGCCGCTGTGGCTGGAGGTCGCCGCCCTCGCCCCGGCGGGCGACGCCCTCCGGGTCAGGCACGGGCTCCGCCTCGTCGCACGGGCCCTCGCCGGGGACCGGGAGGGCAGGGAGCGGATCGTCGACGCCCTGATCGACCACCCGCGCGCCCCGGTGCGACTCGGCGCCGTGCGGCTCGCACGCGACCTCGTCGCCGAGTACCGCTCGGCCGGGGAGCGGTGGGCGGGGCCGGCGGGCGCGCTGCTCGACGATCCCGACCCCGGCGTCCGCACCTGGAGCCTCCAGCTCCTGGCCGTGGCCGGTGGTGCGGCCGGACCCTGCGCGGACCGCCTGGCCGCGATCGCCGAGGCGGACGGGGAGGGCTCCGACACGGCGCTGCTCACCCTCGCGCTCGTCGGCGACGCCCGCGCCGCCACGCTGCTCCTGGCGCGCGCCGACCGGCCCCGCTTCGGGTTCGGCCGGGGCGGACCCCACCACACCTCCGGGCCCGGCCCGGAGGACGTCCTCGGCCGGCTCCCGGCGCACGCGGACGTCCTGCTGCCGCACCTGCGCGAGCGGCTCCGCGGCGGGGACGCGGACACGGAGGTCCTGCTCCGCTCCCTGGCGGGGTGGGGGCCGGCCGCGGCGCCGCTGGCCGACGACGTGGCCGCCCTCCTCGACGACCGCGCGCTCGCCGGCGCGGCCCTGCGGGTGCTGGCCGGGATCGGTCCGGCCGCCGCCGCCCACGCCGACCGGGTCCGGGCCTCGGGCGGGGTGGAGGCGGCGCACGCCCACCACCGGATCACGGGCGACGCGGGAACCGCCCTCGACCTTCTCGGGCCCCCGAGCCGGCAGCTCGTGCGGGACGAGCGGGTCCAGGTGCTCCTGGACGGGATCGGCCCTCCGGCGGACCGCTTCGCCCCCCACCTGCGCGAACACCTGGAGGACCACCTGGCATCGGGCTGCCTGAGGGAGACGCGCGCCCTGAGCGCACTGTGGAGCACCACCGGGGACACCCCGCTCGTCCTCCGGTGCCTGCTCTCCCCGCGCAACCGTGTCCTGACCACGTGGGCGGCCACCCGCGTCGGCCCTCCGGCGGTGCGGCTGCTGGGCCGGATCGGGCCGGACGCGGCCGAGGCCCTGCCACCGCTGCGCGCGCTCCGGGACTCCGGGCGCAGTGCGCTGCCGAGCTGGACCGACGCGGGCTGGCGCGACGCCCTGAGGGACCGGCGGCTCGTGGACGACGTGCGGGAGGCGATCGGGCGGATCGGGGCCGGGTGACCGGCGCGGGGACGCGGCGGGACCGCCCCGCCGCACCCCCGGATCCCCGTGCGGCCCCGCCGGGGGCGCGCGGTGGACCCGGACACGTGAGCGGGCCCGCCGCGGCTGCGGCGGGCCCGGTGGACGGAGCGGTCGGGGAGGGGTCAGCCGGTCTTCCCGGGCTTGCGCAGGTGGTGCACCCACGCGGGCGGGACGTTCGCGAACACCTTGTCGGAACGGATGCCGTACCGGTCGATCCAGTCCTGGACCAGCCAGCTCGTGCGGGCCTGGCGGAGGTAGTCCTCGCGCCGGGCGATGACCGCCTTGACCTCCTTCGTGTACAGGTAGCCGTAGAAGGAGAGGGTGCCGCCCGGTTCGAGGACCTCGAAGTAGTAGTCGAGGATGTCCCGGACCGCGTCCGCCGTGAAGTTGGCGAAGGGCAGGCCCGACACGATCACGTCGTACCTGCGGTCCCTCCCCATGTCGTTGACGAGCTTGGCGTGCACCGTCGCGGAGTCGGCGACCGGCGACATGGCCGGGTCGCTCCTCAGCAGCTCCTCGACATGGGCGGCGAACTCGGGGTTGGACTCGACCAGGTCCAGGGTGTCGCCGGGGATCATCGCGGCCGCGATGCCCCGGCTGATCGCGCCGGTCCCGGCGCCCGCCTCCAGGATGCGCACGGGCTTGTCGGGGACGGGGCGGCTGCGGACGTACTCCGCCATCGAGTGCGCCAGCGCGGCACTGCTGGGAAGGATGGAACCGGTCGCGTGGAACGTGCGTAGCGCTTGGCTGAAGAACAGCCTGGTGTCGCGCAGGCGCTCCTCCAGCCTGAGAGAGGAAAGTGGTCCGGCGGGGCTCTGGATCTCGGACATACCCGAACGCTAACGCCTCCGGCCCCCGGAGGGGGAGGCGACGCGACCGCCTTCCGGCGGAATACCAGGTCAGGGCAGGGTGTGCAGAACCACACCGGGAAATCGGGAACCCCCGGCCTCTCGTCCCGCACGTGCGCGCGCGACCCGGACCGCGCCCCGGCCCCCCGCGCGGCAACGCCCTACCCTGGGGATATGAGCGAACCGGCGAAGTCCCCCGAGCCCCCCGCCCGCACCCGGACCGCCCTGGTGACCGGAGCCTCCACCGGTATCGGGGAGGAGTACGCCCGCAGGCTGGCCGAACGCGGCTACTCCCTCGTCCTGGTGGCCAGGCGCGGGGACGTCCTCGACGCGCTCGCCGGGGAGATCGCCGACCGCTACGGCGTGGACGTCCGGCCGCTCGCCGCCGACCTCGGCACCGACGAGGGGCTCGCCCCCGTCGTCGAGCGGCTCCGGGCCGACGGCAGCGGGGCCGAGCCCCCCGTCGACCTGCTGGTCAACAACGCCGGGCGCGGGGACGGCGGGACCTTCGCCGAGCAGGAGCCCGACGAGATCGACTCCATGCTCGACCTCAACGTGCGCGCCGTCCTCCACCTGGCCCGCGCGGTCCTGCCGGTGCAGATCGCCCGCCGCGAGGCCGGCGACACCCGGACCAGGCTCGGCGTCATCAACGTGTCCTCCCTCGCGGGCGAGATCGCCGCGAACCCCGGCGGCTCCGTCTACGGCGCGGGCAAGAAGTTCGTCACCCTGTGGAGCGAGAGCGTCGCGGCCGAGGTCTCACGGCACGACGTGCACGTCACCGTCGTCCTGCCGGGCTTCGTCCGCACCGACATGACCCTGGGCGTCCAGAAGAGCGGTCTGCCCGCGTTCGCGTTCGTCCCCAAGGACCAGGTCGTCCGCGAGTCGCTCGTCGCCTGGGCGGCGGGCCGTCCCAGCGTGGTCCCCGGCGGGCAGTACAAGGCCGCGAGCGGCATCCTCCGGCTCCTGCCCAGAACGCTCGTACGCGCCACCGCCCGCCGCGTCTGGTGAGGGGGCGGCGGGGCGGGCGGAGGGCGGTGTGGCGAAAACCGCCGCCCACATGCTGAGACATCCCCGGGCCGGTGCGGCGCCGGGCCTCCGGAGCGCCTACCCTGGTACCGCATCTGTCGGTCGAGGAAAGACACCATGAAGACCTTCGAAGAGCTGTTCGCCGAGCTGTCCGAGAAGGCGCGCTCCCGCCCCGAGGGGTCCGGGACCGTCGCCCAGCTCGACGCCGGCGTCCATGCCATCGGCAAGAAGGTCGTCGAGGAGGCCGCAGAGGTCTGGATGGCCGCCGAGTACGAATCGGACGAGCAGGCCGCCGAAGAGATCTCCCAGCTCCTCTACCACCTCCAGGTTCTGATGCTGGCCCGTGGCCTGCGGCTCGAGGACGTCTACAAGCATCTGTAGGTCGGTCCTCGCGCCCGCCGCGGCGCGTACCGGCCCGGACGTCTCCGCACCCGTACGCACAGCCCACAGAAAGCCATGAACATGCCCGACATGTTGAGAATCGCCGTGCCCAACAAGGGCCAGCTCTCCGAACCCGCCGTCGAGATGCTCCGCGAGGCCGGGTACCGGCAGCGCAAGAGCAGCCGCGACCTGGTCATGGTCGACCCGGAGAACGACACCGAGTTCTTCTTCCTGCGCCCCAAGGACATCGCCGTCTACGTCGGCGAGGGCATCCTCCAGGCCGGGATCACCGGCCGCGACATGCTGCTGGACTCCGGCGCGCCCGTGGACGAGGTCCTGGCGCTGGGCTTCGGCGGCTCCACGTTCCGGTTCGCCGCCCCCAACGGCGCGGGCATGACGCTGGCCGACCTCAACGGCAAGCGCATCGCGACCTCCTTCGACGAGCTGCTGCGCGCCCACCTCGCGAAGAAGGGCGTCGACGCCCGCGTCATCCACCTGGACGGCGCGGTCGAGAGCTCCGTCCAGCTGGGCGTGGCGGACGCCGTCGCGGACGTGGTCTCCACCGGGACCACCCTGCGCCAGGCCGGCATGGAGACCTTCGGCGAGCCGATCCTGGTGTCCGAGGCGGTCGTCATCCGGCCGACCGGCGCCGGGGACGACCCCAAGATCGAGACGCTGATCCGCCGGCTGAAGGGCGTCCTGGTCGCCCGCGACTACGTGATGATGGACTACGACGTGCACGCCGAGCACCTGGAGGCCGCGGTCGCGCTCACCCCGGGCATGGAGGGGCCGACGGTCTCCCCGCTGCACCGGGAGGGCTGGGTCGCCGTCCGGTCGATGGTGCCGCGCAAGGGCGCCCAGCAGATCATGGACGACCTGTGGACGCTCGGGGCCCGCGCCATCCTGGTCACCGACATATACGCCTGCCGGCTCTGACCCCTTCGGCGGCACACGCCTGACACGGGCCCCGCGACGACCGTCGCGGGGCCCGTTGCGCGGGCCGGACCCCTGAGCGTGGGCGGGGCGCCGCGCGGGCGCGACGGTGGAGGCCGCCGAGTCTGCTTGACGGTGGTCTGTGTCAGGATGCCCGAATGATCGAAGACTTCCGCGGTGCCGTCAGCGCCGTGGCCGAAGCCGCCGAGAACCAGCCCTCCCAGCTGCGCGCCGCCGTCAGCGCGGTCTTCCGACTGGCCGACCGGGTTCCCGCCGACGCCCGGGTCGAGGGCCTAGCCGTGCTGACCGAGACCCTGCGCGCCCACCAGTGGTCGGCGGGCGTCGCCGCCGACATCGCCCTGCTCTGCGGGGCGCTGGTGGAGAGCGGCGTCCCCGCCGGGCCCGCCGGGGTCGAGGTCATGCGCCAGCTCGCCGAGTACGGCAAGCTGGCAGGGGTCTTCCTGCACGTGTGGCAGAAGACCGGGGACGACGCCCCGCCCCATCCCAGCGAGGTCGGCGAGGCCTCGGAGGAGCGCGTCACGCCCGAGCTCGAACAGCTGGCGCCCCTCGCCACCACCGGCTGGTGGGTGTCGCACCGCTACGGCCTGGCCGCCAAGACGATGCTGTGCGACCCCGGCGTGCGCGCCGCCCTGCGCGAGGACCCCCGGACGCTGGGGGAACTGGTCGTCATCGCCGGGCAGCTGGGTCCGCACGTCGAGGAGTACGGCGAGATCGCCGAACTGCTGCGCATGGCCGAGGCCGACCGCATGGTGGTCCTCCACCGGCAGTCCGCCCGCGTCTTCCGGGTCCGGTTCGACGGGGTCTCGGACAACTTCCAGCTGCACACCCTGCTCGAGGACGCGCTGATCGGGGACCAGGGGCTCGCCGTCCCCGGACGCCGCCCGCTCCCGGAGTGGGTGGCCTCCGCCACCGACCTCCGTGACGACCCGCGCACGTCGATCGTCGAGGGCCAGTGGGACCTGGTCGGTGTCGGCGGCACCTGGGTCGACCGCGAGGCGGCCCCGGGCGCGGTCCCCGTCGTGGACGGCGAGCGCGCCGTGGTGCTGGAGCCGATCTCGCTCCCGCACAGCTGGCGGACCGGTCGCCGCCACCCGCACATCGACGGCTGGCTGCGGGTCGAGGAGGAGCTGTCCCCGGAGGAGGGGGCGCAGTGGTGGAAACGGGCCCACCCGCCCGGCGGCGTGGTGCACCCGATGCTCCCCGCCCCGCCGCCCGCGCCCGAACCGGGTCCGGGGGCCCCGCCGGCCCCGGCGGAGCCGTGGGGCGTGCCCCAGGCGTACCGGCACGACTTCGTGCCCCCGCCCCTCCCGGACCACGGGGGGTCCGACCGCGCACCGGGGACCGGGTCCCCGGACACGGCTGCCCCGGCCCGCGTCGCGCGGCACTCGCGGGACGACGGGCGGGGGGAGGCCGCGCCGGCGGACGAGCGCACGGTCCCCGCCCCGCACGGGTCCTGGGGGGAGCCGCCGACCGACAGCGGGGGCGCCCCGGGGCACGGGGCCCCCGGCGCCGCGTCCGGTCACCGGGCGGGGGCGCCGGAGCCGTGGGACGCGCCTGTGCCGTCGGAGACCTGGGACGCGCCGGCGGACGAGCGCACGGTTCCCGCCCCGCACGGGTCCTGGGGGGACCCCCGGGGGCCCGGTGAGGACTTCGCGGGGGAACCCCCGGAGTCCGTTCCGCCGCCTCCGCCGGGCGCGGGACCCGGGGACCGGAGCGCCCGTCCGGTCCCCGCGCACGCGGCGACCACGCCCCCGGGCGCCGTCCACATGGACCCGCTCCCCGAGGGCGTCTCGGACAGCTCCGGCTGGGGTCCCTCCTGGAAGGACTGACTGTGAAGATGTGTGGTGGCTTCTCCGGTAGGTCTGACTCACGGACTGACCGACACCGACAGGTTGTCCTTCAGGGGATTCGTCGGCCTGCCCGGGGAAGCCACCGCACGCGACCGGACGGGCGACCGTGACCTCATAGGAGCTTGGTCGAAAAGCCCCGCCACAGTCTTGTCCGCCCGCCCGGCCGGCGCGTGCCACCCACCGGGATCAGCGACAGGACGGCAGGTACCAGCATGACCGATCAGCCCCTCGTTGTCACAGCGGGCGTGGACACCCACGGCCACACCCACCACGCCGCCGTGATCGACCCCTTGGGCCGCCACCTGGCCGACCGTGAGTTCCCCGCCACCGGCACCGGCTACCGCCACCTGTCGTCCTGGCTGTCCTCCCACGGCACCGTGGCCGCGGTCGGGGTCGAGGGCACCGGCGCCTACGGCGCCGAGCTCTCCCGTCACCTGGCCCGCCAGGGCCTGAGAGTGGTGGAGGTGGACCGCCCCGACCGCAAAACGCGGCGGATGAAGGGCAAGTCCGACCCCATCGACGCCTACGCCGCCGCCACCGCGGTGGCCTCCGGTCGGGCCTGCGGCACCCCCAAGACCCGTGACGGCGTCGTCGAGGCCGTCCGCTCCCTGCGGGTGGTGCGCCGCTCGGCGGTCAAGGCCCGCACCCAGGCGATCAACCAGGCCCGCCAACTGGTCATCACCTCCCCTGAACAGGTGCGCGCGGGGCTGCGCGGGCTCTCGGCCAAGGTGCTGGCCACCACGTGCGCGCGACTGCGGCCCGGTGCGGATCTGGCCGACCCCGCCCAGGCGGTCAAGTTCGCGCTGCGCCGTCTGGGCAGGCGGATCATCGCTCTGGAGGAGGAGCTCGCCGGTCTGGACGCCGAGCTCGGGGCCCTGACCCGTCGGGCGGCCCCGGAGCTGCTGGAGTTGAAGGGGGTGGGGCCGGACGTGGCCGGGCAGCTGTTGGCCACGGCCGGGGACAACCCCGGCCGGTTGGCCTCGGAAGCGGCGTTCGCGCACCTGTGCGGGGTCGCGCCGGTGCCGGCCTCGTCCGGGCGGCGGGACCGGCACCGGCTCAACCGGGGCGGTGACCGGGCCGCCAACCACGCCCTGCACACCATCGTGCTGGTACGGATGCGCTGGGACGGGCGCACCCGCGCCTACGTCGAGCGGCGCACCGGGCAGGGCCTGTCGAAGAAGGACATCATGCGCTGTCTCAAACGCCATGTGGCCCGGGAGGTCTACCGCGTGCTGACGCGGTCGGTGCGTGACACGGCCACCAACCGAAGTCCCATCGACAGCGGCCTCGCTCAAGCTGCTTGACATCCATAGGAGCATCCCCGGCGCCCGCGGGCCCTCAGTCCCGCGGGCCGTCGGCCCGGTGAGGGGCCGGCCGTGACTGGAGCGCGGCCCAGATCAACGGGATCTGGAGCGGCACCCGCCCCCAGGCGACCAGCTTGCCGTCGGCGGGACCGGGCAGCCTGCCCGACCCCGAGTCCAGGGCCATGCGCACGTTGGCGGGCCACACGGCGAGCAGCAGCGCGGCGCTCGCCGGACCGGCCCACCGCCTGCGCGTGAGCAGGCCCGCCCCGCAGACCAGCTCGGCGGTGCCGCTGCCGTACACCCACGCCTCCGGCTTCGGCAGGCTGCGGGGCATGATCGCCCGGAAGGGCCCGGGCGCGGCGAAGTGCAGTACGCCCGACGCCACGAACAGGCCGCCGAGCGCGTACGGGGCGACTCCGCGCACCTTGGACAGCAGGCCGCCGGTCCGCTTCGAGGGGGTCATGGTCTCTCCTTCTGGGCTGGGGGTCCGCGCCGGTCAGCCTCAAACTACTCGCTGGTAGCCTCCGGGGCCCGCTCCGCCCCGGGTCCGCGTGCGACCGGCGGGGTCCGCTCCGCCCCACCGCCCGGATCCCGGCCGCGCCGGTGCGGGACCTCCCCCGACGCCGAGGGCCCCGGAACCCGAAGGGGGTTCCGGGGCCCTCACGGACCGGCGCCTCAGCAGCAGCGCGCACCGGGGTCGGTGTCGCCCTTGTCCGTGTGGTGGCGCCAGAAGACGCGCTCGGTCATCGGCTCCTCGCCCGGGTGCTCCCGGGCGTGGTGCTCCAGGTAGATCTCGTAGGCCCTCGCGCCCACGACGCCCCGGGCGATCTGCCACGCCTCCCGGAGACCGCGCGCCAGGTTCGCCCCGAACTCCGGGCGTGCCCGCATGCCCTACTCCTTCTTCGCTTCCGGGGACCCGCCCCCGGCTTCCCCGTCCGTCCCCCGCGCGCCCTCGGCGCCCACGGCGGCGAGCCGCTCGGAGAACTCCTTCTCCGCCCTGGTGGGGACGAGACCGGACGGCGCCCAGATCTTCGACTCCTCGTAGGGGGCCTCGGTGAGGGGCAGCGTACCGTCGGGGGCCCGCAGCGCCTTGATCCACACCCGGACCGAGTCGACCAGGATGATGACGATCAGCAGCGCGAACAGGGCCGACAGGACGCCGTCCACGGTCGTGTTCACCACGACCTGGCGCATCGCCTCCTCCCCCTGGATGGCGCCGACGCTCGTCTCCCCGTTGGCGAGGGCGTCGGAGAACTGCTGGCGCTGGGCGAAGAAGCCGATCTTCGGGTCGGCCGAGAACACCTTCTGGTAGCTGGCGGTCAGCGTGACCACCGCGTCCCACGCCAGCGGCACCAGCGTCACCCACGCGTACTTGGCGCGGCCCGACTTGATCAGCAGCGTCGTGCACACCGCCAGGGCGACCGCCGCCAGCAGCTGGTTGGCGATGCCGAACAGCGGGAACAGCTGGTTGATGCCGCCGAGCGGGTCGTTGACGCCCGCCCACAGGAAGTAGCCCCACGCGGCCACGATCACCGCGCTGCAGAACCACGCCCCGGGCTTCCAGCTCGGGTCGCGCATGGGCTTGTACACGTTGCCCAGGGTGTCCTGGAGCATGAAGCGGCCCACCCGGGTGCCGGCGTCCACGGTGGTGAGGATGAACAGCGCCTCGAACATGACCGCGAAGTGGTACCAGAACGCCATCATGGCGTCCCCGCCGAACACCTCCGAGAAGATGTAGGCGGCGCCGAGGGCGAACGTCGGCGCACCGCCGGTGCGCGCGAGGATCGAGTCCTCCTCGATCAGGTCGGCCGTGTGCTGGAGCGTCGCGGCGTCGATGGAGAAGCCGAGCTGGCTCACCGCCTGCGCGGCGCTCTCCACGCTGTCGCCCAGGGCGGTCGCGGGCATGTTCATCGAGAAGTACACGCCCGGGTCGATGATGCAGGCCGCGATCAGGGCCATGATCGCCACGAACGACTCGGTCAGCATCGAGCCGTAGCCGATCATCCTGACCTGGCCCTCCTTCTCGATGAGCTTCGGGGTGGTCCCCGACGAGATGAGGGCGTGGAAGCCGGACAGGGCGCCGCAGGCGATGGTGATGAACACGAACGGGAACAGCGAACCGGCGAACACCGGGCCCTGGCCGTTGAACGCGAACTCGGTGAACTGCGGGAGCTGGAGCTTCGGCATCGCCACGAGGATCGACACCGCGAGCAGCACGACCACGCCGACCTTCATGAAGGTCGACAGGTAGTCGCGCGGGGCCAGCAGCAGCCACACCGGCAGGACCGAGGCGACGAAGCCGTAGACGATCAGGCCGAAGGTCAGCTCGTTCGGCGTGAACAGGAAGACCTCGCGCAGCACCGCGTGCTCGGCCACCCAGCCGCCGCCGACGATGGCGAGCAGGAGCAGCACCACGCCGATGGCGGAGGTCTCCATGACCTTGCCCGGCCGCAGATAGCGGAGGTACACCCCCATGAACAGGGCGATCGGGATCGTCATGATCAAGGAGAACGAGCCCCACGGGGAGTCCGCGAGCGCGTTGACCACGACCATGGCGAGCACGGCGAGCAGGATGACCATGATCGCCATGACGGCGACCAGCGCGGCGATGCCGCCGACCGGGCCGATCTCCTCGCGGGCCATCTGGCCGAGCGAGCGGCCGTTGCGCCGGGTGGAGAAGAACAGCACCACCATGTCCTGCACGGCGCCGGCGAAGATGACGCCGAGGATGATCCAGATCGTGCCCGGCAGGTAGCCCATCTGGGCGGCCAGGACGGGTCCGACCAGGGGACCGGCGCCCGCGATGGCCGCGAAGTGGTGGCCGAACAGGACCCGGCGGTCGGTCGGGTGGAAGTCCGCCCCGTTGTTGAGGCGCTCCGCGGGGGTGGCCCGGGTGTCGTCGGTCAGCAGCACCTTGTACTGGATGAACCGCGCGTAGAACCGGTACCCGATCGCGTAGGACGAGAGCGCGGCGAAGATCAGCCAGGCGGCCGAGATCTCCTCGCCGCGGTTGATCGCGATGACGCCCCACGCGAGTGCTCCCACCAGGGCGACGGCGATCCAGAGGGCGATGCTCCGGGGTGTCCATTTCGGCTTGGGCGGCTGCGCCGCCTGCCTACTGATCGGAACAGAGGACATCCGATCATTCTCCTCTTCTCGCTGGCAACCACCAGGGAGGATCCGGTGGTCTGGTAGCGACCATCGTGCCCAGGAGAGGCGTTGTAGCCGGCGTCACAAAGACACCGATTGGATCACGGATTCAACACCCGGGGAACTTTCCCGTAACACGTGTTTCCGGGTGTCCGGGGCCTTCGCCGGTGCGGAGGAGTACGGCGGTGCGGGGCGGCACGGGCACAATGTGGAGATGAACCAGCGAATCCCGGACACCGCCCCCTCCACGGACTTCTCCGCACTGGAAGACGGTGCCGTCACCCTCGCGAGGGTGACCGGCGAGACCGGGGGCGACCTCGTGCTCCGCCGCGTGGGGGCCCACTACGAGATCTACAGCAACGGGGTGTTCCTCATGGACACCCGCGACGGCACCTCCGAGAGGGAGATGGTGCGCGCCGGCCTGGCGGCCCTCCCGGACGGCCGCTCCCGTGCCCGCGTCCTCATCGGGGGGCTGGGCGTGGGCTTCTCGGCGAGGGAGGCCCTGGAGAACCCCAAGGTGTCTCTCGTGGACGTCGTCGAACTCGAACCCCAGGTGATCGCCTGGCACGACGGCGAACTGGGGGAGGCCGCCGAGTACGTCCACCGGGACCCGCGGTGCCGTGTGCACAACGCCGACATCGTGGCGTGGCTGGGGGCGGCGTCGGCGAAGGAGAAGCCTCCCCGCTACGACGTGATCTGCCTGGACACCGACAACGGACCCGACTGGACAGTGGTCGAGAACAACAACCGCCTCTACGAGGCGGCGGGACTGGAGCAGCTCGCCCGCCTGATGGCGCCCGGCGGGGTCCTGGCCTTCTGGAGCGCCAACGAGGTGGAGAGCTTCGAGGTCCTGCTGCGCGGGCACTTCGCGGAGGTCGAGGTCATGGAGGTGACGGTCTCGCACAGCGTGCCGGACGTGGTCTACCTGGTCAGCGGGCCCAAGGCCCCGTGACCGGTCCGCCGGGGGCCGGCCCGGCCGCGCCGGCCCCCGGCGGTGGGCGGGTTCAGGCCCTGTTCCGCGCCATGTAGCGGGCGAACTCCTCCAGGGAGATGCGGGAGTCGCCGTCGCCGTCCATGGAGCGGACCACCTCGGCGGCCTGCTCCTCGGTGCACTCGTCGCCGAGGTTGTGCATGAGCGACGCCAGTTCCTGGGCGGAGATGCGCCCGTCGCCGTCGGTGTCGACGAGGGCGAACGTGGCCGCGTACTCGGTGGTGGGCATCTGTGGCTCCAGGGGTCGGGGTGTGTTCGGCGAAAGGCTACCGGGGGCCCGGCGCTCCGGGGAAGCGCCGGACGCCCCGGACACGGGAAGGGGCCGCGCACACCGGCGCGGCCCCTGGATCCCTGCTCCCCGGCGTCTTCCTACCGGGAGCCCACGGACGCCCGCGAGCCGATCCACCGCGCGACGATGGTGAACAGCACGACCAGGACGAACAGGCACAGCGCCGCGCCCCAGGCGCGGTCGATGCCGGCCTCGAACGGCTGGCCGGCGCCCCGGTACAGCTGCATCGGCACGGCGCCCTGCGGCGCGCCCTGCATGGCCGTGACGATCAGGCCCGAGCCGAAGGCCGTCAGCAGCAGCGGAGCCGTCTCGCCGATGCCGCGGGCTATCGCCAGCATCGAGCCGGTGGTCAGGCCGGGCGCGGCGGCGGGCAGCACCGTGTGCACGATGGTCTGCCACTTGCGCGCGCCGAGGCCGTAGCTGGCGTTGCGGAGCTCGTTGGGCACCAGGCGGAGCATCTCCTCCGCCGAGCGCGTCACGATCGGCAGCATCATCACCGCGATCGCCACGGCGCCCACGAACGTGCCGAAGCCCATCCCGCCCCAGCCGATCACCAGAAGGCCGTACACGAAGAGGCCGACGAAGATCGAGGGGATGCCCGTCATCACGTCGGTGAAGAAGCGGATCGAGGAGGTCAGCCTGTTCGGGCCGTACTCCACGATGTACACCGCCGTCGCGATGCCGAACGGGATCGACATCAGGACCGCCAGCGCCATGATGTACAGCGTGCCGACGAAACCGGCCGCGTAGCCGCCGCCCTCGCGGCGGGGCGGGGGCTCGGTCTGGGTGAAGAAGTCCAGGTTGACCACGCCGATGCCGCGCCGGGTGACCTCGAAGATGATGAGGACCAGCGGGATCATGGCGAGGACCATCGCGGCGGTCAGGACCACCGTCGCGGAGCGGTTCTTGAACCTGCGGAACCCGGAGCCGGGGGGACGCTGGCTCAGCGGGGCGGGCCGTGCGGCCGGAGGGGTGGTGGTCGTGGTGCTCATACGGCGGCGTCTCCCGTGAACTGTCCCAGGCGCCACACGATGACGCGGGCCAGGATGTTGACGATCATCGTGACGAGGAACAGGGCGACACCGATCGCCATCAGCCCGGTCCTGGTCTCCGGCGAGGACTCGCCGAAGGTCGCGGCGATGTGCGACGCCATGCTGCTGCCGGTGCCGAACAGGCTCGCGCCCCATCCCTGGGACCCGCCGATCAGCATCAGCACGGCGATGGTCTCGCCCAGGGCTCGGCCCAGGCCCAGCATCGCGGCGGCCACGATGCCCGAGAAGCTGGCGGGCAGGACCACCTTGGTGATGACCTCCCACCGGGTCGACCCCAGCGCGTAGGCCGCCATCTGCTGCTCCAGCGGCTGGACGGCGACGACCTCGCGGATGATGGCGGTCATGATCGGCAGGATCATGATGGCGAGGACGATGCCGGCGGGCAGGTAGCCGACGCCGCGCACCGGGCCCTCGAAGAGGAAGAACCAGCCCATCGCGCCTTCGAGCCATTCGAAGAACGGCCGCATGACGTTGGGCAGGAACCAGTGCAGGCCCCACAGGCCGAAGATGACGCTGGGCACCGCGGCGAGCAGCTCGACCGTGTAGGAGAGCGGCTTGGCGATGCGGCGCGGCGCCAGGTGGGTGAGGTAGACGGCGACCATGATCGACAGCGGCAGCGCGATGGCGATCGCGATCACCGACGTGATCAGGGTGCCGTAGATGAACGGCCAGGCGCCGTAGGTGCCGGTGATCTCCGTGCGGGAGCCGCCGGCCGTCCACTCCTCCCCGATGAGGAAGCCGAAGAACCCCTCCTTCGCGAAGACGGGCCAGGCCTCGGTCGTGGTCCGGATGACCATCAGCGCCAGGATGACCAGCACGATGGTGCCGCAGGCCGCGACGACCCACTTGAAGATCGGGTCTGCCAGGCGCCCCTTGCCGGACGTGAGCGTCCCCCGCCGGGGGGCCTCGGGGGCCTGCGGGGCCTCGGGGGCCTCGGTGGACATGTGCTTCTCCTCTGTGGCTTTCGTGGGAGTGGAGAGCGGCCCGCCCCGGCGCCTCGGGACGGAGGGGATGGGGGCGGGGCCGGGGTAACGGGTACCCCGGCCCCGCTGGAGGGTTACTCCGTCGCTTCGGCGTCCTCTTCGGCGCCGGTGTCGGCGTCGGCGTCGCCGCCGCCGTTCTCGGAGTTGGTCTTCTCCAGCTCGGTGATGACGCGCTCGGTCAGCTCCTCGTTGAGCGGGGCGTAGCCCAGCTCGCCGGCCAGGTCCTGGGCGCCCTGGTCGGTCAGGGCCCAGGTCCAGAAGTCGATGATCGCGTCGGCGTTGGCCTGGTCGTAGCCGCAGGTGTAGGTGAAGATCCAGTTGGATCCGGCGATCGGGTAGCCCTCGCCGCCGATGTTGTCGATCGAGAACTGGAAGTTGTCCGGGATCTCGGCCTCGCCGGTGGCGGCGATCGTCGACTCCAGGGTCGGCTCGATCGGGGTGCCGTCCTCGTTGACGATGTGGGCGACGGCCAGGTCGGCCTCCTGGGCGAAGGACTGGTTCACGTAGCCCAGGCCGCCCGGGTTCTGGGTGATGCCCTGCGCGACGCCGTCGTTCTGCTGGCCGCCGACCAGGCCGTCGGCCCAGTCCAGCTCCTTGCCCTCGCCGTACTCGTCCGCCCACGACTCGACCTCGGTGGTCAGGTAGTGCGAGAACACGTAGGTGGTGCCGGAGCTGTCGGAGCGGTGGACCGGGATGATCTCGTCGCTCGGCAGGTCCATGTCCGGGTTGAGCTCGGCGATCGCCGGGTCGTCGAACGTGGTGATCTCGGTGGAGTAGATCCCCGCGAGGGTCTCCGCGTCCAGGACGAGGCCGTCCAGGTCGGGGTTGCTCAGGGCGATGACGACCGCGCCGAACACGACGGGGAACTGCACGGCCTCACAGCCGCGGGCCTCGGCGGCGGCCGCGAGGTCCTCCTCGCCCAGGAACTCCTCGGAGGAGCCGAAGTCGACGGTCTGCTCCAGGAACTGCTCGACGCCCGCACCGGAGCCGACGCTCTGGTAGTTGACGCTGACCCCGGGCTGCACGCCGTTGGAGTACTCGTAGATCCAGTCCTGGAACAGGGGGTCGGGGAAGCTGGCACCGGCGCCGGTCAGCTGCGCGCTGAGATCGCCGCCGCCACCACCGTCTGCACCGTCGCCTGCCGCGTCGCCGCCGCCACCGCACGCCGTGGCGAGCAGGGGGATGGCTGCCAGGACGGCGAGCTTGGAACGCCCGTTGCGCATGTCGTAGTTCTCCTCGTTGAATCACCGCTGTCGGGGCTGACGTAAAACGACAGTAAGCGTGCAGAAAGTCGCGCTGACATCGAAATGGAGGCCGGTTGGTAGAAGGCGGGTGAATGCGAAGTGAATGGGGGTAACCGTTTAATAACGGCGGGGCGTTTCCGTGGTTGTCGACTTCTGTCATGCGCCCGGGACTCACGGTGATGACCTGCGGGTATGCCGACTCCTGTGCGGGTTTCGCCGTGACCGACCGGCAAGGAAGGTGACGTGTCCGGTTGCCCTTCGGTTCACCTTCACGTGTGTCGATCGGCGAAGTGACGCCTACATGAACAATGGGTCGCTCCGGCGCCTGCTGGAGGACCCTGGATGTTCGTCGGTAGCTTTTTGTATGTGGTCAGCCACCATTCGCGGTATCGAGACGGTAGCCGATTCCGCGCACCGTGTGGATGAACCGGGGCTGGGCCTCGGAGTCGCCCAGCTTGTGTCTCAGGCGGCGGATGTGCACGGCGATCGTGTTGTTCACCGGAGGCAGGGGCTTGTGCCACACCTCGGTCCACAGCTCCTCGCGGCTGACCACCCGCCCGTTGTTGCGCAGCAGGAAGTCCATGATCCCGAACTCACGCAGAGCCAGGTTGACCGGGTTGCCGTCCACGAACAGCCGGTGTCCCAGGGCGTCGAGCTCCAGCGCCCCCGAACGGAGCGCGGACGGCGACGCCCCGCTGTCCGGTCCGCCCCCGTCCGCGCCGGGGAGCGAACCGCGCAGCAGGGCCGCCAGTTCCGGGATCCGGTAGGGGCGGCTCACGCACGCCGTCGCGCCGGCCGCCAGCGCCCTCATCGCCCGCTGGGAGTCGCCCGGCCCCACCCCGATGAGTATCGGGATCTCGGTCGCCCGGCGGGTGACCCGCACCAGCGTCTCCAGGTCCACCTCGGGCGGGTTCGCGCTGGTCACCAGCGTGTCCGGACGCATCATTCCCACCCGCAGCAGCGCCTCCGCGCCGTCCACGCACACCGTGATGTCCACGTCGTGGCCGCTCAGCGACAGCACCAGCTGGTGGGACTGCTCCGACTCCGGTTCGACCAGCAGGACCCGAAGCGGGCCCTCCCACCGCTCCGGGCGCTCGACCGGGTCCGCGTCGCCCAGGGCGCCCGGGGTGGGAGAGGGGACGGACGCGGAGGGCGTGAGCGCGGGCATGGGGGTCCACTTCGTCGAAGGTGCGGGAGAGGGGCGGCCCCGTCGCGGCCGATCCGGCCGACCGTCCCGTCGCCGGCCGCCCGGGCCGACCGGCCGAGGCGGCCCGCCATCGCCGGTCGCCCCGGTGGGGCTGTCAGGACCGCAGAGCCGATCGGCCGAGGCGGCCCGCCATCGCTGGTCGCCCCGGTGGGGCCGCAGAGCTAGGGCTGATCAGCCGAAGCGACCCGCCATCGCTGGTCGCCCCGGTGGGGCCGCAGGGCTAGGGCTGATCAGCCGAAGCGGCCCGCCATCGCTGGTCGCCCCGGTGGGGCCGCAGAGCTAGGGCTGATCAGCCGAAGCGACCCACCATCGCTGGTCGCCCGGGTGGGGACGGTTGGGGCTGATCAGCCGAAGCGACCAGCGATATAGTCCTCGGTCCTCTGGTCGGACGGCTTGCTGAAGATCGTGGTGGTCTCGTCGTACTCGACGAGGCTGCCGTAGCGGTCGCCCGCGTCGTCCACCCCGGCGGTGAAGAACGCGGTCCGGTCGGACACGCGCGCGGCCTGCTGCATGTTGTGGGTCACGATGACGATGGTGTACTCGCTGGCCAGCTGGTACATCAGGTCCTCGATCTTGAGGGTCGCGATGGGGTCGAGCGCGGAGCACGGCTCGTCCATCAGGATCACCTCGGGGTTCACCGCGATCGTGCGCGCGATGCACAGGCGCTGCTGCTGGCCGCCGGAGAGGGCGAACGCGCTCTCCTTGAGCTTGTCCTTGACCTCGTCCCACAGGGCGGCCTTGGTCAGCGTCTCCTCGACCAGGTCGTCCATGTTGCCGCGGGCGCCGTTGATGCGCGGGCCGTAGGCCACGTTGTCGTAGATCGACTTCGGGAACGGGTTGGGCTTCTGGAAGACCATGCCGATCCGGCGGCGCACCTCGATCGGGTCGACCTCCGAGGCGTACAGGTCCTCGCCGTGGTAGGTCACCCGCCCCTCGATGCGGGCGCCGGGGATGAGGTCGTTCATCCGGTTGAGGGTCCGCAGGACGGTGCTCTTGCCGCAGCCGGACGGGCCGATCATCGCGGTGATCTGGCGCGGCCCGACCTTGAGGTTCACGTCGCGCACGGCCTTGTTGGACCCGTAGTAGATCGAGAGGCCGGAGACGTCGAAGACGGGGTCTCCGAGGTCGGGGACCTCGCGGTTGTACCGGACGGTGTCGGGTGCGACGCCGCGACCGGACTCGGTGCCGCGAGGGGACGCGGTGTTGCTGACAGACATGGGTCCACTTCCGGGTCGGACGGTGCTTGCGCGGTCATGGGGGGCAGAACCGGCGGAGCGCGGTCGAATACCATGCAAATCCGTCCACATGAAGGCCGAGTGAACGATCCTCGTGGCGAAGGTGAACGTGGGCGGTGAACTCGGAGGCGTTCCGAACGCGGAACGTTGCGCTTCCGTCACCGAAGGAGGGGGCGGACGTGGCGGTCCCGTGCCCGGACATGCGAACGCCCGGCCCTCCCGTCGTCGCGGGAGGGCCGGGCGCGGGGTCTTCCCGGCGCCGCCCGGTTACTCCGGGGCGTCGCCGCCCTGCTCGGTGATCTTCTGGCGCACCTCGTCCATGTCCAGCTCTTTGGCCTGGGTGATCAGGCTCTCCAACGCCTCGGAGGGCAGAGCGCCGGGCTCGTTGTAGATGACGGTGCGCTCGCGCACGATCATCAGCGTCGGGATGGACTGGATCTTGAACTCGAAAGCCAGCTCGCGCTGCGCCTCGGTGTCCACCTTGGCGTGCACGATGTCGGTGTGGGTGTCCGCGGACTTCTCGAAGACCGGGGCGAACTGCCGGCAGGGACCGCACCAGTCCGCCCAGAAGTCGATGAGGACGAAGTCGTTGTCCTTCAGCGTCTCCGCGAAGTTGTCCTTGGTGAGCTCGACCGTGGGCACGTGGTCTCCTGATCTCTTCGTTGGTTGGTGTCGACCGTCGGCCAACCGCCATCTCTCAGTCCTACAGCGGTCGTGCCCACTCGTTTGTTCCGCATGCGTTCCCGGGGCCACGGACCCGTGTCCAGGACAAGAGGTTTCCGACACAACACGTGTTGCATACCTGTTTGGGAGGAAAGGAGCTTGGCGGCTAGGGTCGGTCGGAGGGGCGCGGATCCCTCGTGGGGAACCGTGGCCGGACGGGGACGGAGCGCGCGGAGCGCCAGGTGGACGGGGGTGGCCGTGAAGGACGATGCGGCGCCCGGGGACGGCGCCCGGGAGCGGGACGTCGACTACCGGTTCACCCTCGCGAACGAGCGCACCTTCCTCGCCTGGGTCAGGACGTCCCTGGCCCTCCTCGCCGGAGCCGTCGCGGTGCTGCACCTGCTCCCCCTGGGATGGGCGGAGTGGCCCCGCACCGCGGTCGGTCTGCTGCTCGCGGCGCTCGCCGGGGTCATCACGGTCTACGCGCCGCTGCGCTGGTACCGCGTGCAGAGGATCATGAGCCGGGGCGGGACCCTGCGGCTGAGCCTGCTCCCCCTGGTCACCACGTTCGCGGTGGGGCTGGTGTGCGCCCTCGTCCTGCTGGGCAACCTCCTGTGAACGCGCCCGTCGACCGCGACGACCCCGGGCTGCAGCCCGAACGCACCCTGATGTCGTGGCAGCGGACGCTCATCCTCCTCGCCGTGGTGGGCCTGCTGTTCATGCGCGGCTCGCTCACGAACGACGTCGACAGCGTCCTCCAGGCGTCCCCGCCGGTGCGCGTGGCCACGGCGGCCGCGCTGCTGGCCGTGTGCGCCGTGCTCGCCTTCCACCTGTGGTGGCGCTGGCGCCGGATCGGCTACGGCACCCGGGACCCGGGGACGGGCGGGCCCCCGTCGGCCGTCGCCAGGCCGTGGGCCATGGCGTTCCTGTGCTCGTCGGTGCTCGCGCTGAGCGTGGTCCTGGTGCTGACGGTGCTGGCGGGCTCCTGAGGGGCCGGTTCCGGCGTCCTCTGGCGTCCTGCCCCTATGCCCTGGCCGGGCTGGTCGGCGGGGGTCCGGCGCCGTCACTCCTGTCCCTCCGCGGGCGCGGTGCGCGCCGGGGGTCCGCCGGAGCGGGCGGCCACCCCTCCCGGGCGCGGTGTCCGGGGTCCCTGAGTCGGAGCCGGCTGGGGCGGGGAGGCGCCCCGTGCCGGACCGGCCGGGTTCCTACGCGGGGGCGGGCACGGGCGGTGCCGTGCTCCGGTGCTCCACGATCGACCGGATGATGTCGTTGAGGTCGCGCTCGGGCCGGTAGCCGACCAGGCGCCCGGCCAGGGAGGTGTCGGGGTAGCGGCGCTGCATGTCCTCGTAGCCCTCCCCGTACGCCTCCTCGTAGTCGATGTAGGTGATCGGGCTCGCGGAACCGGTGAGCTCGACGACCCGGTCGGCCAGGCCCTTGATCGAGATCTCCTCGTGGCCCCCCAGGTTGACGGCCTGGTTGTAGGCCTCGGGGGTCTCCATCAGTCTGAGGAGGCCGGGCACCACGTCGAACACCGAGCCGAAGCAGCGGCGCTGCGTCCCGGTGCCGTACACGGTGATCGGCTCCCCGGCCATCGCCTGGTCGACGAACCGGGGGACGACCATGCCGTAGCGGCCGGTCTGCCGGGGGCCGACCACGTTGAAGAAGCGGGCGATGACGCACGGGACGCCGGACTCGGTCCCGTGCACGTAGGCGATCAGCTCGTCCAGCCCCTTGGCCGCGGCGTAGGACCACCGGCTCCTGGTCGCGGACCCGTAGATCCGGTCGTCGCCCTCCTTGAGCCCGTCGGCGTCGTTCTTGCCGTAGACCTCGCTGGTGGACGCGATCATGTACGGCACGCGGTGCGCGACGGCCGCCTCCACCACGTTCTCCGTCCCGTGCAGGTTGATCCGCAGGGAGCGCAGCGGGTTGTCGACGATGTTGTAGACGCCGACGGCCGCGGCGAGGTGGAACACGGTGTCCGCCTCCGCGACCAGCGCGTCGACCAGCTCCCTGTCCAGGACGTCCCCGCGCACGAAGCGGAATCCGGGTGAGCCCTCCACCCGGGAGAGGTTCGCGGCGGAACCGGTCGACAGGTCGTCCAGGACCGTCACCCGGTGTCCCCGCGCGACCAGGTGGTCGCACAGGTGAGAGCCGATGAACCCGGCTCCTCCGGTCACTACAGCCTTCATGGTTTCCCCTCCACTACGAGCGGTGTGCGTTGAGGTGCTTCCAGCGTTGCGCGAGCGGGGCGCGTGTCGGAGAAGTGCGTGGACCGGGGCGGGGCCCGGTCGTTCAGGCCAGGCAGCGGAGCACGTGGAACCCCTCCCCGAGCGCGACCCCGGCCTGCATGCCGCGGAGCACGGCGAGGCTGCGCAGGGTCGGTTCGGAGCGCGTGTGCGGGTGCCTGTGGCTCTGCGAGCCGTACAGCTCCATGGCGTGGAGCTTGTCCGCCAGTTGGGACTCGTCGAGTTCGACGACGAGGTTCGGCGGCGCCACCGGCTCCGACCGCCACTGGTCGGCGGCCTCCTCGTAGGCCAGCACCAGCCGCGGGTGGTGGCGCAGGGCGGTGTCGGAGGGGCGCAGGGCGGTGTGCACGGCCTCGGCGGTGGCCTGGTGGTCCTGGTTGTAGCTGGTGCGGTGCGGCGCGAGCACCACGGTCGGCCGGAGCCGTTCGACCGACAGGGGGCTCTCCCGCTCGATCAGCCGGGTCAGGTCCACCCGGGCGACGGTGTCGAGCCGCAGGTGGTGGGCGTCACCGGGGAGGGCCATGTGCCAGTCGTCCCAGCGGAAGTGGTCGGAGACCTTCTTGATCTCCGCGTAGCGCTCCTCTGCGGTGGAGAAGCCCTTCGGCGACTGGTCGGCGGTGTCCCCGACGGTGAGGAACTGGACGAACACCTCGGCTCCGGCGCTCTTGGCCTTGCTCATGAGGCCGCCGCAGCCGAGCGTCTCGTCGTCCGGGTGGGGGGCGTAGACCAGGATCCGTTCCTGGGACCAGTCCGTCGTCATGCCGGTGTGCCGTCCTTTGCCGAGGTGGGGGCGATCGTGGTTGTCCCGAACCCGTGGAGCGGTCCCGTGCCCGCGGTCGCGGGCGGGGTGCCGACCCGCGTGCCGACACGCGGTCAGCTCCGGGTCTGTGCCTGCCGGAGCACCTGGAGCGCGTCCGGCCCGGCGTTGAGAAGGAGGTCGATCGCCGACAGGCGCGGCACGAAGCCGGCTCCGGCGGGCAGGTGCTGCGGGTAGACCGGATGCCGGAAGTCCTGCCATTCGACGCCGATCCCGTAGCGGCGCAGGGCCCCGGTGTCCAGGTAGTCCCTGGCACCGTCCCCCGAGAGCATGATGTCCGCGCCGGTCTTGGCGCAGATCTGGGCGAGCAGTTCGCTCTTGCGCCCCGGGAAGTCCCCGATCTCGCTGGCGAGCAGCACCGGGGTGTCGATCCCGAAGCAGCGCATCAGCATGCGGGTCGTCTCCGTGGCGAGCTCCGCGAGGCCGTCCCACTCCGTTTCGTACAGATGGGCGATCTCATCGCGGTATTCGCGCCAGTACGGCGCTCTGCGGTAACAGTGTTCCGAGAGTGCCTTGTAGTGCTTGATCCGCCATTGGCGCCCGTTGTCAATGCGCTTGTCCAGTATGCGATCATCGCGGTTGCCCTGGTTGACCGGCACGGTGAGCAGGACGGGCTTGTCACGCCCCGCGACGTAGTTCCGGTTCTGCCAACCACGCCGTTCAAACTGCACCGTGTCCAATACGACGAAAAGGTCGGCCCGGTCGATCTTGTCGATGAGGCCCAGCCAGGGCAGGTAGTGCGGCTGGTGGAGTGCCACCCGCATGACCGAGTCGAGTTCCCCGATGTCATTGCTGGTGGCAGTGTTGCTCATGGGCCTGCTGTCCTGCTTGCCGCGGGTCGGATCAGGCGAGGGGGAGGGTAAGCCGCCGATCACGCCGAGCGTTCTCCTTCTCTCCGTGGGGCACCTTTGGTGAGGATTGTCCGAGTTTTCGGGCAGTCCGGTATAAACCGAAGTGCGTACCGCGCCACCCCGGTCCTCCTCACAAATATCTTCTAATGGGTACCACCTGACGCAAGCCCGTGTATACGATTTGCGTGGCCTACATAGGACGCGAACCAGGGGCAACCACTCAGTGCCGTAGGGCGTCAACCTAACGCTGGATGTGCGGGTTCATGTCGGTCCGAAAACCGATATCTTTCGGAGGGGTCCCAGGGCTGTGCGTATCGCTCGTTTCATCGGTGGCCTGTTGACCGGGTTGATCGCCCTGGTCCTTGCTGTCGCACTCTTCGTCTACTGGTTCGCCTTCGCCGCGGACATGGCGGCCGCCGCGGGACTGGGCGCGTTCGGCTACGTGTTCCTGTGGCTGGCGTTCGGCGCCAACCTCCTCCTGTGGACCGCCGCCGGCCTCCTGCGCCTGGGCGAGGACTCGATCCGCGCGGTGGTGCGGCCGCGCGCCCGCCGGGGCCGGGCGGTCGGGGCCGCCCCGCCGGAGCGGGTCCTGGTCGCCGCGGGCGCCTCCGAGGTGGGCGCGTCCGATGCAGGCCCCCCGGGGTCGGGCGGCCCCGTCCGACCGGCGGGGCGTCACGCCTCCGGGCGGCCCGGGGGCGCGCGGGGCGACGACCCCGGTATCTCCCTGGCGGTCGTCATCCCCGCGCACAACGAGGAGCCCGTCATCCACGCGGCCATCGGATCGGCGCTGAGCCTGTTCGACCGCTGGGACGTCTACGTGGTCTCGGACTCCTCCAAGGACGCCACGGCGGAGATCGCCGCCAGGACCGGCGTCAACGTGCTCGAACTGCTCACCAACCGCGGCAAGGCCGGCGCCATCGAGGCGGTCATCGAGGAGTTCTCCCTGACCGAGAACTACGGCGGTGTCCTCATCCTGGACGCCGACACCGAACTCGACCCGGGGTACGTGGAGGGGGCCAGGCGCCAGCTGGAGGACCCCTCGGTCGCCGCCGTCGCGGGCTTCGTCGTCTCGGAGTGGAAGCCGCAGGAGCGGACCCTCGTCGGCAGGACCATCTCCGCCTACCGGGACCGCCTGTACTTCATGCTCCAGTACCTCATGCGGTTCGGGCAGACCTGGCGGCACGCCAACACGGCGTTCATCGTGCCGGGCTTCGCCAGCGTCTACCGCAGCGAGGCCCTGCGGGAGATCGACGTCAACCCCCCGGGGCTGGTGATCGAGGACTTCAACATGACCTTCGAGGTGCACCACAAGCGCCTCGGGCGCATCTCGATGAACCCCGACACCAAGGCCTACAGCCAGGACCCCTTCACGTTCGGGGACTACTACAAGCAGGTCGGCCGGTGGACGCTCGGCTTCTGGCAGACCATCCGCAGGCACGGGATCTGGCCGAGCGTCTTCTGGGCGTTCCTCGCGCTCTACGTCGTCGAGGTCGTGCTGGTCTCCCTGGTCCTGCTGCTCACCGCGCTGCTCGGGGTGTTCGTGCTCGTGGGAACGCTCGGCGGCGAGCCCTTCGGGACGCTGCCGTTCTTCGGAGGGGCCTTCACGGCGGTGTCGGCGCTCCTGCCGCTGACGGCCATCGCGATCGGCCTGTTCATCCCGGACTACATGCTCACCTGCCTGCTGACCGTGGTCCGGCGGCGGCCGTCCTACCTGCTGTACGGCCTGTTCTTCTTCCCGATCAGGCTGGTGGACGCCTACCTGTCGCTGCGTATGGTCCCCAAGGCGTGGACCACCGACTCCGACGGTCGGTGGAGCAGCCCGGACCGCACGTCCAACAAGAGCTGAACTGCGACGATGTGAGATTGTCCGGCCTCGTCCACCCCGGGGGGCCGTGGCCGCGGGCAGCGTTTAGCCTCGAGGAGGGACCCCGACCCTCCTCGGGGCGGAAGTCTGACGAAGCGTGTGAGGTAGCGGTGGACAAGAGGCGTGTGTCGTTCGGGCTGTACAGGGTGCTCGCGTACGTGACCGGCGTTTTCCTGATCGGGCTGACCTTCGTGGCCATGCCCGCCAAGTACCTGGTCGGTGAGACGGCCCGCTTCTCCCTGATGCCGGCGCCGCAGGGGCTGGAGCACTGGTTCGGCCCCGAGTCGCCGCTGATGCTCTTCATCGCCATGCCGCACGGCTACATCTACATGGTGTACGTCTTCGCGGTGCTGTGGGTCGCGCTGGACCGGCGCTGGAGCGCCGCCCGCACCCTCGGCGTGGCCCTGGCCGGCACCGTCCCCGTGGTCGGGTTCGTCGTCGAGCACCGGATCGTCAGGTCCGAGCAGGCCAAGGAGGCTGCCGCGGGCGAGCGGGCTCAGGAGCCCGCGACCGCGGGCTGACCCTCCTGCTCCTCCCCGTCGGAGGCCCGCTCCCGCCGGGAGCGGGCCTCCGCCAGTTCCCGGCGCATGAGGATGATCCAGAAGACCACCGCGGAGACGCCGAACATCGCCCACTGCACCGTGTAGCTGAGGCTGCGCCAGTTGACCTCGACCTCGGTGGGCGGCTCGGGCGGCGGCACCGGGACGAGGGAGTCCGTGGCCGGGTCCTGCCCGGGCAGCGTGACGTAGCCCTCGTAGAGGGGGTGGTCCCACTCCTGGACCAGGACGGAGGCCGCGATGCGCTCGACCTGTCCCTCGGTCACCTCGACGGGGACGACCCCCTCGGCCCCGACGGGCGGCAGCAGCCAGCCCGTGACGGTGACCTCGCCGCCGGGGGCCTCGGGGACGTCCTGCCCCTCCTCGGCCCAGCCCCGGTTGACGGTGACGGCGCTGCCGTCCGCGGTGACCAGCGGCAGGATGACGTCGTGCCCCAGGACCCCGTCCACGACCCGGGGCACCAGGAGCTGCTCGGCGGTGTCGTAGCGTCCCGTGGCCTCGACCGCCTGGTTCGCGAAGGAGTCGGGGTGCATGTACGCGCCGGGTTCCAGCAGGTCCTCGACGGGGCGGGCGGAGGCCAGGTCCTCGACCGGGTTGGTGATCACCTCCCGGTCGGGCTCGAAGGCGCGGACGAACTGCCACGAGGTGCCGGTGGCGCACACCAGGACGACCAGCAGGGCGACCAGGTGGATGCCGAGCCAGCGGGGGCTGAGGAGCGGAGATCTCACCGGTCCAGGCTATGCGCGGCCTCCGGGCGGGCCGTCATGACCCCTGGTTGACGATGTCCCGAAGCCCTTGGGCTGCGGCCTGCCCAGCAATGACGATCACTTTAAGTAGTTTCTCGTGACTGAGGGTTGTTCTTCGAGGTTGGGGTGGGTAGTGTCGTCATCAACGCGGAACGACAGGGTCGATCCGCGGCAGACCTTACAGGCCGCGACTCCCGGGGGGAGGAGTCGCCGGCCGCTTCCCAGGCGAGGGTTGCTTCCGTACTTTGAGGGGGGATGCGGGAGCGACCCTCGCCACCTTTCTTCTGGGGCGGGCCCACCGGTCGGTGGGCCCGCCCCGTCGCGTGCCCGCGGCCGGTCTCAGGGTGTGTTCCGGACGGATCGCTCGCGCAGGTCGGTGAGGTGGTGTGCCGCCGTCGCGAAGTCGTTGTCGTCGTGCAGGACGACAAGACCGTGGTGTGCCGCCGTCGCGGCGATGAGCAGGTCCACCGAGGACATCGCCCGGTGCGCGCCGCCCCGGAGGAGCCGGTACTGCGCGGACTCCACCCACTGCCAGGCGCTCTTCGGCGTGGGCACATCGGGGTGCAGGGTCTCGAACATCTCGTTGAACTGCTCGTACTCGTCGAGATTGCGTGCGGAACGGCGGAATTCCGTACGTTGGACGGCACAGGACCCCACCGCCCCCTCGACGACGACGTCGCGCCAGGCATCCCTGTGTTTCGGGTCCCTCAGAACCCGCCACAGCGCGGACGAGTCGATCAGGTACCTGATCACTCCCCATCCCCCTTCTCGGCGGAGCGCCTCTTCTGCCAGCTCTCGTAATCCCAGTCCCGTGCGAGTGCGGAGAAGTGTTCCAGGGCGGCTATGCGACGGTGTCTGGCCGCGTATTCCCTGAGGGCGAGGTTGACCGTCTCCTTCTTGGTCGAGGCGCCGGAGAGTCTCATGGCCTCACGAAGGGCCTCGTCGTCGATGTCGACCTGGGTCAGGCTCATGTCGGACTCCGTTTCATGGTGATGTACATGTTGAGCATATGCCATGGACATCACCATGAAACGGCTTGCCGCGTGTCCGCGGCCGGTCCGGGACCGGGGTCAGCCCATGGTCTTCTGGCCGTCCAGGCCCTCGCGGACGATGTCGGCGTGGCCGCAGTGCTGCGCGGTCTCGCGGAGGATGTGCAGCAGCACGTCGCGGGCCGTCCAGGCCCCCCCTTCGGGGAACCACGGCGCGCTCGGGAGCGGGTGCGAGACCTCCAGGTCGGGCAGTTCGGCCACCAGCCGCTCCGTCTCCCCGGCCGCCAGCTCGTAGTCCTCCAGGACGCCGGCGAGGGTCTCACCGTCCAGCAGCCGGAAGCTGTCCGCGTGCTCCTGCCAGGTGGACGGGTCGTCGTAGTCCACCTCCGTCGGCGCGGGGCCGTTCCGGATGAAGTCGGCCCAGCTGCGCTCCGTCGACACCACGTGCTTGAGCAGGCCCCCGAGGGTCAGCTCGCTCACCGTGGTGCGCCGCGCCGCCTGCTCGTCGTCCAGCCCCCGGAGGGTGAAGCGCAGGAAGTCGCGCTGCTCCCCCAGGGCGCGCAGGAGGGACGCGCGCTCTGCGTCCAGGACCTTCTCCGTCGTCGTCGCCATCATGACCACCGCTTTCCGTCGCACCGAAGCTCGTGGTCACCACCCTAGGAACCATGGAGGTCAAGTACTGTCCTCCACTTGGCGCGGTAGGCAGGGGCTTTCCTGGAACCCCCGAGAGGACACCGGATAACCTGGCGTTCTGGCGACCCGGAGGTTCCATGGCCCTGATCCCGCTCCAGTACCGAATCGACGGCCCCAGGCACGCGCCCGTCGTCCTGCTCGTGCCACCCTTCGGCACGACGATGTCGGTCTGGGAGCCGCAGATGCCGGAGCTCACCCGCGACCTCCAGGTCCTGCGGGTCAACCACCGCGGCCACGGCTCCTCACCGGCCCCCGCGGGGCCCTGCACGGTGGCGGACCTCGCCCTGGACCTGCTCGGCGTCCTCGAGGACCGGGGCTTCTCACGGGTGTCGGCCGTCGGCGCGGGGCTGGGGTCCGCACTGCTGGTGTGGATCGCGGCGAACTCGCCCCGGAGCCTGGACCGCCTGGCGCTGCTCGCCGCGGCCCCGCGCACGCCCGCCGTGCACAGGTGGGACCGGATCGCCTCGCGGGTGCGGGAGGTCGGCCTGGAGTCGGTGGCCGCCGACGTCGTGCGGCCGTGGTTCACGCCCGACATGGCCGAGGACCGCCCCGAGGTCGTGGCCAGGTTCACCGAGGACTTCGGCCGGCTCGACCCGGGCGGGTTCGCCTCGGTGTGCGACGCGGTCGCGAAGCTGGACCAGCGCCACCTGGCCGCCGAGGTGCGGGTGCCCACCCTGGTCGCGTCGGCCGCCCACGACCCGCTGCTGCCCCCGGGCCACGGGCGCAGGCTCGCCGACGGGCTCCCCGACGCCCGGTTCGAGGTGGTCCCCGGGGCCGCGCACCTGCTGGGGGTGGAGCGCGCGGACCGGGTCAACGAGCTGCTGCTGGAGCACATCGTCCGCTGAGGGGCGAACCGGGAGCCCCGGGGCTCCCGGCCCGGAGCCGCACGCCGGTTCCGGCGGCCGTCGTCCCCGGAGGACCGGCGCCCGGCGCAGGGCGCCCGGGGTCAGAGCGCCAGGTCGGGCAGGAGCGGCTGGTTGATCTCCAGCAGGTAGCCGTCGGGGTCGCGGAAGTGCGCCGCGCGGACGCCCCAGGCCGTCCAGTCCCGCGGCTCCATCGCCTGGCGGGCGCCGTCCGCGACCAGCTTGGCGGCGGTCACGTCGACGTCGTCCACCTCGAAGATCACCGCGATCCGGTCCTGGTGGGGGAGTGCGGGGTCGGCGGTGTCGGTCTCCAGGGCCTCGGCCATCACCTCACGCTGGTTGATGGCGAGCCGGGTCCCCGATTCCACGTCGAACTCGGCGTAGCGGCTCGTCTCGTCCCCTCGGAGGACGGGGAGCCTGAGGACCTCGGAGTAGAAGTGGAAACAGGCCTCGTAGTCGTTGACGAGGAGCCTGATGTAGCTGCAGCGCATGGAGCCTCCCACCGGCCGGGGTTGGTCGTCCCCACCATTGTGGCGTTTCCGGGCGGCATGTCACCGGGTATCCGCGCCGGGTTCGCGTGGGCCCGGTCACGGCGCGGCCCCGCCGGGGCGGCGAACGGCTCCGCTCCGACGGCCGGTGCGCGCATCCGGTCCGTCGCCCACGGGACCCCGGCCCCGGAGCGGCGGCGACACGGAACTCCGAGGGGCGCGGCGGCTACCAGACGTCGGGGCCGGCCCACCCGTAGGCGTCGCGCCGGCGCACCTGGGCCAGCTCGTCCTCGGAGAGCACGCGGGGCTCACCGATCCGGCGGGCCCTGACGTAGGCGGCGCACAGCCAGTCGAGGAGGCGGAGGTTCTCCAGGGCGTGCGCCAGGTCGCGGCCCAGGGCGAGCCCGCCGTGGTCGGCCAGGAGGGCGGCGTCGCGGCCCTTGAGGGCCTTGGCCGCGAGGTCGCCGATCTCGCCGCTGCCGTAGGTCGTGTAGGGGGTCACGGTGACCGCCCCGCCCAGGGCGGCGGCGCGGTGGTGGATCGGCGGCAGTTCGGCGAGCACGGAGGACACGGCGACGGTGTCGGCGGTGAACGCGTTCACGACGGCCGTCACGTCGCGCCCGCCCTCGGCGGCGCGGCGGTGGACGGCGATGTGCAGGGTGGCCTCGGCCGCGGGGTCGCGGCGCCCCTCCAGGACCCGGTCGTCGAGCGACATCACCGGGCAGTCGGCGGGCTGGAGCCGGTCGAGGGGGACTCCGTGGGGGGTGACCACGACGAGGTCGCCGCTGCGGACGCTGACGGTTCCCGCCTCCCCGGGGGCGGTGCCGGGACCGTCCGCGAGGGCGCGGGCGGTCAGGCAGACGTCGCGGCGTTCCTGTTCGAGCAGCATGCTTCCTCACGGGTTGCGCGGTCGGGCGCGGCTCCGGTGCGGGCCGTGTCGTGAGAGCGCCGAAGTGCGGACGAACCCACTTAGGTACACCTCAATGTACGTCAAAGACTGTGGCCGGTATTCCCCAGGTGCGGGTGTTCGTCCCGGGGGCTGCCGTCACTCGGCGTAGTTACTTGCCTGTGTGCGGCGCGAGGCGTGCCGACGGCTGTCCCCGAAGGCCGGGGAGTTCCTCCAGCCCAGTCGGGGTTGTGGGGGCGCTGTGACGTGTGCGTCTTAGAGACGAGGCAGTTTGTGAGTACGCATCTTGGGCAAACCGGACCCGTGAACGAACCCTACGTAACCTTGCCGTCCGTGCCGTACCTGTCCGAACCGGGCTCCGCGACGGCCACCAGCCTGTACATCGACGGCGAGTGGCGCGCGGCGCGGAACGGCCGTGTCCGGGAGATCCTGGACCCGGCGGACGCCTCCGTCCTGACCATCGTCAGCGAGGCGGGCCGCGCCGACGCCGAGGACGCCATCGCCGCCGCGCGGCGCGCCTTCGACACGGGGGAGTGGCGCCGCACCACGGCCGGGGAGCGGGGGCGCGTCCTCGACCGCATCGCCGACCTCCTCCAGCGCGACCGCGCGGAGATCGCGGTCATGGAGTCGCTCGACACCGGCAAGACCATCGAGGAGGGCGGGATCGACGTCGACGACGTCACCGACGTCTTCCGCTACTACGCCGGACTCGCGGACAAGGACGCGGGCC
This sequence comes from Streptomonospora nanhaiensis, assembly GCF_026642255.1. Taxonomy (GTDB): domain Bacteria; phylum Actinomycetota; class Actinomycetes; order Streptosporangiales; family Streptosporangiaceae; genus Nocardiopsis; species Nocardiopsis tropica. Next base: position 293,040 of record NZ_CP113264.1, read on the forward strand.
GCCTCGTCTCCGCGCCCGAGGGGGTGCACAGCAAGGTCGTCCACGAGCCCGTCGGCGTCTGCGGCATGATCACCCCCTGGAACTACCCGCTGCTCCAGCTCGCCTGGAAGATGGCCCCCGCCATCGCCGCGGGCAACACCATGGTGGTCAAGCCCAGCGAGATCACCCCCGTCACCACCGCCAAGCTGGTCGAGCTCACGACCGAGGCGGGCATCCCCGCGGGTGTGGTCAACCTGGTCACGGGGAGCGGCCCCGACGCGGGCGCACCGCTCTCCGAGCACCCCGACGTGGACCTGGTCTCCTTCACCGGCGGTCTGGCCACCGGCAGGCGGATCATGGCGGCGGCCTCCCGGACCGTCAAGAAGATCGCCCTGGAACTGGGCGGCAAGAACCCCAACATCGTCTTCCCGGACGTCGACCTCGACACCGCCGTGGACTACGCGCTCAGCGCCGCGTTCTTCCACTCCGGGCAGGTGTGCTCCGCCGGCGCGCGGCTCATCGTGCACAACGCGATCCACGACGCCTTCACCACCGAGCTCGCCCGCCGGGCCGAGGCCATCCGCATCGGCCGGGGGCAGGACGAGGGGGTGCGCTGCGGACCGCTGGTGTCGGCCGAGCACCGCGCCAAGGTCGAGGCCGCCGTCGCGCGCGGTGTCGAGGAGGGCGCCCGCATCATCGCCGGGGGCAGGCGGCCCGAGGACCCCGGGCTCGCCGACGGCTACTTCTACCGGCCCACCGTGTTCGTGGACTGCGACCGGTCCATGGACATCGTCCAGAACGAGGTGTTCGGCCCGGTCGTCACCGTGGAGCGGTTCGAGACGGAGGCCCAGGCGGTCGAGCTCGGCAACGACACCGACTACGGGCTCTCCGGGGGTGTGTGGACCGGTGACACCGCCCGCGGCGAGCGCGTCGCCGCGGCCCTGCGCCACGGCACCGTCTGGATCAACGACTACGGCCCCTACTTCCCCGGAGCGGAGTGGGGCGGTTTCGGCCGCAGCGGCGTCGGCCGGGAGCTGGGGCCGGCCGGCCTGGACGAGTACCGCGAGGCCAAGCACATCTACCGCAACCTGGCGCCCGAACCGCAGCGCTGGTTCGGCTGAGGCCCCTGCCCCGCCCCTCGGGGCGTCCGACGCCCGCCGGCGCCGTTCCGTCCTCCGCGCCGGCGGGCCCCGCCCCCACGACCGCGGAGCACCCCCGCCCCGCATCCGCACGACAGCAGAACCCGCGCAGGTCGGTTTCCCCGGCATCCCCCGGGCCAGAGACAACGAGAGGAATCGGACCGTGGCCACAGAGACCACCTACGACTACGTGATCGTCGGCGGAGGCACAGCGGGCTCGGTGATCGCCAACCGCCTCACCGAGGATCCCGGCACCACCGTGTGCCTCATCGAGGGCGGCCCCGACGACCGCGACCTGGAGCACGTGCTCCGGCTCCGCGACTGGCTGAGCGTCCTCGGCGGCGACCTCGACATGCGGTACACGACCGTCGAGCAGCCGCGCGGCAACTCCGACATCCTGCACTCCCGGGCCCGCGTGCTCGGCGGGTGCTCCTCGCACAACACGCTCATCAGCTTCCGGCCCTTCGCCGAGGACCTGGACGACTGGGTCGCGGCGGGCGCCGAGGGCTGGGACAACGCCACCGTGCAGTCCTACGCCGACCGCATCAGGTGCAACATCGTCCCGATCGCCGAGAAGGACCGCAACGCCATGGTCCGGGACTGGGTCGCCTCGGCCGCCGAGGCCGCGGACGTCCCGGTCGTCGAGGACTTCAACGCGCTCACCTCCCACGGCGGCGGCTTCGCCGAGGGCGCGGGGTTCCTGTCCATCGCCTACGACCCCTACACCGGCCACCGCTCGTCGGCGTCGGTGGCCTACCTGCACCCGATCATGGACGTGCGGGAGAACCTCACCGTCATGCTGGAGACCTGGGTCGACCGGCTGCTCCTCGACGGCGACCGCGCCACCGGGGTCCGCGCCACCGCCGCGGACGGCACGCGCCTCACCGTGAACGCCCGCCGCGAGGTCGTCCTGTGCGCCGGGGCGGTCGACACCCCCCGCCTGCTCATGCTCTCCGGGATCGGCAACGCCGAGGAGCTGCGCGCCGTGGGGGTCGAACCCGTCCACGACCTGCCGGGCGTGGGCGAGAACCTCCTCGACCACCCCGAGTCGATCATCATGTGGGAGACCGACCGGCCGGTCCCGCAGAACACGGTGATGCACTCGGACGCGGCCCTGTTCGTGCGGCGCGACGACAGCGACCCGCGTCCGGACCTGATGTTCCACATCTACCAGATCCCCTTCGACGACAACACGAAGCGGCTGGGCTACGAGTCGCCGCCCGACGGCTGGGCGGTGTGCATGACGCCGAACATCCCCCGCTCCCGCTCGCGCGGCAAGCTCTCCCTCACCAGCGCCGACCCCTCGGTCCCGCCCGCCCTGGACTTCCGGTACTTCACCGACCCCGAGGGGTACGACGAGAAGACCGTCGTGGACGGCCTGAGGATCGCCCGCGAGGTGGCCGCCGCAGAGCCGTTCCGCTCCTGGATCAGACGCGAGGTCGCCCCCGGCCCCGCGGTCACGACCGACGAGGAGCTGTCCGAGTACGGCCGCCGCGCGGCCCACACCGTCTACCACCCCGCGGGAACGTGCCGCATGGGAGCGGCCTCCGACGACACCGCCGTGGTCGACCCGCGCCTGCGCGTCCGGGGGCTGCGCGGACTGCGCGTCGCCGACGCCTCGGTGTTCCCGACCCTCCCCACCCCCAACCCCATGGTCATGGTCCTGGCGCTCGGGGAGCGGGCCGCCGACCTGATCCGGCAGGACGGGCGGGCCGTGGACGGGGAGAGCCGATGAGCACGCGCGCGGAGGGGGAGGCCGTCCCGCAGGAGGGCGCCTCCGACACCACCTTCTCGGTGCGCCACCTGTGGAAGATCTTCGGCAGGAACGCCGACAGCGTCATCGGCACGGACCTGGAGCACGCGGACCGCGACCGCATCAAGGACGAGACCGGCTGCACCGTGGCGGTGCGCGACGTCTCCTTCGACGTGCGGACCGGGGAGACCTTCGTGGTCATGGGCCTGTCCGGCTCCGGCAAGTCCACGCTGATCCGGTGCCTGACCCGGCTGATCGAGCCCACCTCCGGGCAGGTGCTCCTCGACGGCGAGGACATCGGGGAGGCGGGGCCGCAGAGGCTGCGCGAGCTGCGCCGCCACAGGATGGCGATGGTCTTCCAGCACTTCGGGCTGCTGCCCAACCGCAGGATCATCGACAACGTGGCCTACGGCCTGGAGGTGCGGGGCATGCCGCGCCCCGACCGCTACGCGCGGGCCCGCGAGATGATCGACATGGTCGGCCTGGGAGGCTACGAGAACTCCCGGCCCGGCGAACTCTCCGGCGGTATGCAGCAGCGGGTCGGCCTGGCCCGCGCGCTCGCCGTCGACCCGCAGGTCCTGCTGTTCGACGAGCCCTTCAGCGCGCTGGACCCGCTGATCCGCCGGGACATGCAGAACGAGGTCGTGCGGCTCCAGCGGGAGCTGCACAAGACCTCCGTGTTCATCACCCACGACCTCCAGGAGGCGCTCAAGCTGGGCGACCGCATCGCCATCATGCGCGACGGCGAGCTCGTCCAGGTCGGCACCCCGGAGGAGGTGGTGGGGCGCCCCGCCGACGCCTACGTCGCCGACTTCACCTCCGACGTCGCCCGCACCACCGTGCTGACCGCCCGGTGGCTGGTGCGCGAGCCCTTCCCGGGGGAGCGCACGGACGGACCGACCACCGAACCCGGCACGGTCCTGGCGGAGGTCCTGCCGATGCTCGCCGCGAGCACCGCGCCGGTCCGGGTCGTGGAGGGCGGCACCCTCCTGGGCTACGTGGGCCGGGACGACGTGCTGCGCGCCATCGCGGAGGACCAGCTGGAGAACGCCGCGGCGGCCGCCGCCATCGAGGGGGAGACGTCGGAGGAGCTGTCCGACGGGGCCACCGACCCGGCGTCGGCGAGCCACGTCGCGGACCTCGGCGACGACGGTGGGCCCGGCGGGTCCGCCACGGCCGGGAGCGGTGGGTGACATGGCCGCTGTGACCCGACCCGCCGCCGGCTCCGGGAAGGCCGCCCCGGGCGGCGCCGGGGGAGGAGGCCCCTCCCTCCTGCGGAACACGTGGGTGCAGGCCGCCGCGGTCGTCGCCGTCCTCGTGGCCGGGTACTGGGCGACCCGCGCGCTGGGCGGCCCCGCGTGGGCGGGCCCCTTCCCGACCGCCGTCGGGGACGCCTTCATGGCGTGGCTCGACGGCGTGTACGGGTGGATCGTCGTCAACCGCAACGACAGCCCGCTGTTCCTGTACTTCTTCAACTACGTGTCCGTGGGACTGGGGTCGGCCGTCGTGCTGATCGACCAGTTCCTCGGCTTCCTCACCTGGCCGGGCGTGACCGTCCTCGGGGTGCTCACCGCCTGGCGGGTCGCCGGGTGGCGCGTGGCGCTCCTGGTGCTCGCCGCCTTCGGGGTGTTCGCGCTGACCGGGCTGTGGAACGAGTCGATGACCACCCTGGCGCTGATCATCGCGTCGGTGTTCATCGCCCTGCTGTTCGGCATCCCGCTCGGCGTCCTCGCGGGCCGCAGCGACCGGTTCCACCGGGGCGTGCGCCCGGTGCTGGACTTCATGCAGATCATGCCCGCGTTCGCGTACCTGCTGCCGTTCGTGCTGCTGTTCGGCATCGGCAACCCGGCCGCGGCCGTGGTGACCGCCGTGTACGCGTTCCCGCCCGTGGTCCGGATCACGGCGCTGGCGATCCGCGAGGTGCCCGGGGGTGCGGTCGAGGCGGCCACGTCGCTGGGGTCCACGCCGTGGCAGGTCCTCACCAAGGTGCAGCTGCCCCTGGCCAGGCGCACCATCCTGCTCGGCGTCAACCAGACCATCATGCTCGCCGTGTCCATGGTCGTCATCGCGTCGGTCATCGGCGCCGGCGGGCTGGGCGACGCGATCTACCAGGCGCTCTCCAAGGTGAACGTCGGCCAGGCGTTCCAGGCGGGCCTGGCGATCGTCATGCTCGCCATCGCCCTGGACCGTGTGACGGGCGCGGTCGGCCACGGCGCGCGCACCCCGGACGTCCCCGAGCGGCTCCGGCTGCCGCTCCTCGGCGGCGGGCTCGTGCTGACGGTCGCCGTGGTCGCCGTCGCGCGGCTCATGGGCGTGCGCGGGTGGCCGCGCGAGGTCGCGGTCGACCTCGCGGCCCCGGTCAACGCCGTCTACGAGGCCGTCCAGGCGGCGATCGGTCCGACCACGGCCGCGCTGGGCGCATGGACCCTCGACTGGGTCCTGGGGCCGCTGGGCTCGCTCCTGACGGGGTCGCCCTGGTGGCTGGTGACGCTCGCCGCGGCGGCCCTGGCGTGGATCTTCTCCGGCTTCGGGGCGGGCGCCGTGTCCGGGCTGGCGTTCGTGGGGGCGGGCCTGCTGGGCGTGTGGGACAACGCCATGGACACGCTCTCGCAGGTGCTGGTGGCGTCCGCCCTGACCATCGCGCTCGGCGTGGTGATCGGCGTGCTGATGTCCCGCAACGACGTGCTCGCCGCGATCCTCAAGCCGGTCCTCGACGCCATGCAGACCCTGCCGCCGTTCGTCTACCTGATCCCGGCGGTGGCGCTGTTCTCGATCGGCCGCGTCCCGGCCCTGGTGGCGGCGGTCGTCTTCGCCCTGCCGCCGGTGATCCGGCTGGTCGACGACGGCATCCGGGGCGTACCCGCCCCGACCCTGGAGGCGGCCCGCTCCCAGGGGTCCACCAAGTGGCAGCTCCTCACGAAGGTGGAGCTGCCCATGGCGCGCGGCTCGATGCTGCTCGCCGTCAACCAGGGGATCATCCTGGTGCTGTCCATGGTGGTCATGGGCGCCCTCGTCGGGGCCGGCTCGCTCGGCTTCGACGTGGTGTTCGGCCTGGCGCAGAACCAGCTCGGCCTCGGCCTGGCGTCCGGGCTGGCGATCGTCTGCCTGGGCTTGTTCCTGGACCGCCTGACGCAGGGAAGGAGGGCACCCCGTGCCTAGACAGGACCCCCGGGGCCCGTTCCCCGACCGTGTCCGCGCGCTGTTCGGGACGGGGGCCCGCACCGCGCCCCGGTCCGCGCGGCGGGGGCCGGGCGCGCCCGCGCCCCGCCGCGCCTCCCTCCTGGTGAGGGGGATCGCGGTCGGCCTGGCCCTGGCCGCGGTGAGTGCGTGCGCGGTGCGCACCGACCAGATCGCCCGGGACCCGGGCGTCGTCCGCATGGCCCTCAACGGCTGGGTGGGCTACGAGGCCAGCGCCGAGGTGCTGGCGTACATCCTCCGGGAGGAGATGGGCTACGACGTCCAGCTGGTCCGGACGGACGAGCAGCCGTCGTGGCAGGCCCTGGACCAGGGCGTGCTGGACGTGATCGTCGAGAACTGGGGCCACGAGGACCTCATGGACCTCTACGGGCCCGAGGGCAACGGCACCGTGGTCGACGGCGGCCCCAACGGCAACGTCGGCGGCATCGGCTGGTACGTCCCCGGCTACGTGGTGGACGAGTACCCGGAGATCGCCGCCGTCGACGGGCTGAAGGAGCACACGGACCTCTTCCGGACCGCCGAGACCGGGGACCGGGGGGAGTTCCTGGGCGGGGCCCCCGGCTTCGTCACCCAGGACCAGGGGATGGTCAACGCCTTCGACCTGGACCTGGAGATCGTCTTCGCGGGGTCGGAGGCCTCGCAGATCACCGAGGTCCGGCGGCGCTACGCCGAGGAGGAGCCCGTGCTCTTCTACTTCTACGACCCGCAGTGGCTCCAGGAGGAGCTGGAACTGGTCCGCGTCGACTTCCCCGCGTGGGAGCCCGGGTGCGACGAGGACCTGGAGTGGGTGCCCTGCGACTACCCGGTCTACGACATGAACAAGATCTTCCGGACCGGGTTCGTGGAGGCGGACGAGCCCTCGTACCAGTTCCTCGACAACTGGACGTGGACCAACGAGCAGCAGAACGAGGTCGCCCGGATGATCGCCGAGGAGGGGCTCGACCCCACCGAGGCCGCCGAGATCTGGGTGGACGGGAACCGCGACGTGTGGGAGCCCTGGCTCCCGGAGGGCCGCGCGGACCGCTGACCGCGGGCTGCCGGCCGCACGGTCCGCCGCCGGGACGGGGGAGGCCCCGCCCCGGCGGTCCGCCGTCACCGGGACGGTTCCCGGCCCGCAGCCCCGCACGGCGGCGCCGCGCGCCCCGGGCCGACCGTCAGGAGCGCGGCCGCTCGTACCTCAGGCGCCGGTCCACCCAGTACACGTTCACGCAGGTGCCGACGAACCCCGCGACCAGCAGGACGACCAGCCACGCGTCGGCGTCCCAGGCCAGGGCCAGGACCAGGCCGACCAGCATCACCAGGGCGCCGAACACGGCCAGGACCAGTCGGAACCCCAGTGCGCTCGCGGGGCGCTCGGGACTGCCGAGCGGTCCCCTCAACCTGCCTCGTCGCATACCGCACCACCTCCCTCCACCAGTCCTACCCCAGGACCGCCCGGCCCCTCACCCGCCCCGGCCCCTCCGGACGCGCCGCCGACTTTCGAGAAGCCCGTATACGCACGAGCAGATCTCTTTAGGATTTCCTTAAGAGCCGGTAATCTGAAGGTCGGTGAGTGTCGTTGGGTTCGTGGGAGATTCTCATGACCGGGGAAGTGGAGGAGTTCCTGGATGTTCTCCACACCACGGATCAGAAGACCCACAGGTTGGTCAACCAGGCCATTCTCGTGTTGGAACAGAGTGGTCCTGCTTAAGGAAGACCTCTGGTCGACACGGTGGCGGGGTCGGTTGTCGCCAATCTGAAGGAGCTTCGGCCCGGCTCCTCCTCGGGAACAGAGGTCCGGATCCTGTTCGCCTTCGATCCGTGGCGCTCCGCGATCCTGCTGGTCGCGGGGGACGAATCGGGGCGATGGAAGACCTGGTACCGAGAGGCGATACCTCGGGCGGAGTGTCTCTACGAGTCCTACTTGACGGAGCGGCGGGAAGAGGTGGGGCGATGAGCGGATACCGGCGTTGGCGGGACAGCGGCCATCTGGAGAAGGCCGTGGAGTCCTCGGGGGGGCAGGAGCAGTTCGAGGAGGAGGTCACACGCCTTCGCGATCGGGCGAGGGCCTGGCGCCTGGTCGAGATGCGCAAGCACCGGGAGCTGAGTCAGTCGCAGGTGGCCCAGAGGATGGGGGTGTCCGTTGCGAGAGTGTCGCAGATCGAATCCGGGGACCTCTCCACCCGTGACGTACTAGACCGCTACGTGACCGCGCTCGGCGGGACGCTGCTCATCATCGCGGACTTCGGGGACGAGCAGATGAAGGTCGGCTGAGGCGCGGAGGCGGGGGCGCCCGACAGGCGCCCCCGCCTCCGCGGAACCGTGGCTACACGCCGCTCATCAGGGCGGGCAGCGCCGCCTCGTAGGCCTCGCGGAGCTCGGCCAGCGGGACCTCCACGGCGCCGCCCGGGTGGGTGACCGACAGGGAGTCGCCGCCCACCACGCCGATCTGCTCGACCGGGACGCCGTGCGAGCCGGCGAGCGCCACGAACGCCTCCTCCTCGCCCGGCCGGACCGCGACGACCGCGCGGGCGCCGGACTCGCTGAACAGGGCCGTGAAGACGTCGCCGTCCACGGTCACCCGCACGCCGCGGCCACCGCGCATCGCCGACTCGGCGAGGGCGACCCCGAGGCCGCCGTCCGACAGGTCGTGCGCGGCGTCGGCCAGCCCGCGCTCGGCGGCGGCGGCCAGCACCTCGCCCAGCGCGGCCTCGGCGGCCAGGTCCACCCGGGGCGGCAGCCCGCCCAGGTGGGAGTGGATCGTGTCGGCCCACGCGGAGCCGCCGAACTCGGGCCTGGTCTCGCCCAGCAGGAACACCCTGGCGCCCTCGGAGCCGAAGGCGGTCCGCAGCCGGGAGCGCACGTCGTCGATCACGCCGAGCACGCCGATGACCGGCGTCGGGTTGATCGCCACGTCGCCCGTCTGGTTGTAGAAGCTCACGTTGCCGCCGGTGACCGGGGTGCCCAGCTGGAGGCAGGCGTCGGCCAGGCCCCGGGTGGACTCGGCGAACTGCCACATCACCCCGGGGTCCTCCGGCGAGCCGAAGTTGAGGCAGTTGGTCACGGCCAGCGGACGGGCACCCGTCGCCGCGACGTTGCGGTACGCCTCCGCGTACGCCAGCTGCGTGCCCGCGTACGGGTCGAGGCGGGTGAAGCGGCCGTTGCCGTCGGTGGACAGGGCCACGCCCCGGTGCGAGTCGTCGGCGATGCGGATCATCCCGGCGTCGTGGGGCGTGGAGACCACCGTGTCGCCGCGCACGTAGCTGTCGTACTGCTGGGTGACCCATGTCGGGTCGCCCACGCCGGGGGCGCCCAGGACGCGCAGCAGCTGATCGCGCAGCTCGGCGTCGGTGCCGGGCCGGGCCAGGCCGGCGGCGTCGTCGGCCTGGAGCGCGTCCTGCGAGGCGGGGCGCGCGTACGGGCGCTCGTAGACGGGGCCCTCGTCGGAGGCGGTCCGGGGCGGCATGTCCACCACGGTCTCGCCGTGCCAGGTCATCACGAGGCGGCCGCCGCGCGCGGCCTCCTCGGCCGTGACGTCGGTGACCTCGCCGATCTCGGTCGCCAGGATCTGCCACTTGTCGCAGACCGCCAGGAACTCCTCCATCTTGGAGGGCTCGACGATCGCCATCATGCGCTCCTGCGACTCACTCATGAGGATCTCCTCGGGAGTGAGCCGGTGGTCGCGCAGCGGCACGCGGTCCAACTGGATGTTCATGCCGCCGGTGCCGCCCGCGGCGAGCTCGGTGGTGGCGCAGGAGACGCCGGCCGCGCCCAGGTCCTGGATGCCGACGACCATGTCCTTCTCGAACAGCTCCAGGCTGCACTCGATGAGGAGCTTCTCCATGAACGGGTCGCCGACCTGGACGCTGGGCCGCTTGGCGTGGGACTCGTCGTCGAACGTGGCGCTGGCCAGCACCGAGGCGCCGCCGATCCCGTCGGGACCGGTCGTGGAGCCGAACAGCACGACCTTGTTGCCCGGGCCCGGCGCCTGCGCCAGCTTGATGTCCTCGTGCTTCATCACGCCCACGCACAGGGCGTTGACCAGCGGGTTGCCGATGTAGCCCGCCCCGAAGCCGATCTCCCCGCCGATGTTGGGCAGGCCCAGGCAGTTGCCGTAGAAGGAGATGCCGGAGACCACGCCGGGCAGGACCCGCTTGGTGTCGTCGGCGTCGGCGGGACCGAACCGCAGCGCGTCCATCACCGCGACGGGGCGGGCGCCCATGGTGAGGATGTCGCGGACGATGCCGCCCACGCCGGTGGCCGCGCCCTGGTGGGGCTCCACGTACGACGGGTGGTTGTGCGACTCGATCTTGAACGTGACCGCGCGGCCGTCGCCGACGTCCACCACGCCCGCGTTCTCGCCCATGCCGACGAGGAGGGCGTCGTTCTCGGGGGCCTTCTCGCCGAACTGGCGCAGGTGCACCTTGGACGACTTGTACGAGCAGTGCTCGCTCCACATGACCGAGTAGATGGCCAGCTCGGCGGAGGTCGGCCTGCGCCCCAGGATCTCCCTGACCCGCTCGTACTCGTCCTTGGCCATGCCCAGCTCGGCGTACGGCTGCGGGGTGTCCGGGTTCTCGTGCGCCACGGCGACGGTGTCGAGACCAGGTACTTCAGACATGCGTGGTTCCGTTCGGGATGTGCGGATGTGGCCCGGGCCGCGGCGTCCGCCGACCGGCGCGGAAGGTCGTGTTCAGGGGGTGGCCGGAGCCTGTTCGGCGTTGCCGAGCATGAGCATCGCGGAGGCGTCGGCCGTGTCGTGGGAGGAGGTGTCGGCCAGCAGGTGGTCACCGTCGGTGAGGAAAGCCCGGCCCTCGGGCGCCCCCTGCGGGCTCTGCTCCTCCCACCCGTGTTCGGCGAGGTGGGCGAGGACCGTCTCGACGGACTCGCGGGAGTCCTCGGGCAGTTCGCCGCCCTCGGTCAGGACCATCACGAGGCGGACGCACTCGTTCTGCTCGCAGTACACGTCGGCCTCGGGGTCGGAGACGTAGGACAGGCCCGCCGGGGCCTGTCCGAGCACGTCCACGTCCGGCGGGGCGTCGGGGGCGGGGCCGGTGCCCTGGCCGCCCTGCCCCTCCTGTCCCTGCCCCTGCGGAGGGGCGGCGGGAGCGGTGGGGGCCGAGCCGATCGCGTTGAAGAGGCCGAGCCCCGCCGAGACCACCAGGCCGACGATGACCACGGCGGCGAGGACGAACATCGTGTTTCGGGAGCGCAGCAGCGCCATCATCGCGAGGACCGTCCCCTGTTCGGTGTGCGGGTCAGGCGTTCACCGGCGAACCGGCGGCCATGTGGCTGAGGATCGAGGTGAAGAAGCCGAGTCCCTCGGTGGAGGGGCCGGTGAGGGCCTCGACGGCGTGCTCGGGGTGCGGCATCAGGCCGACGACGTTCCCGTGCTCGTTGGTGATCCCGGCGATGTCCCGGCGGGACCCGTTCGGGTTGCCGCCGACGTAGCGGACCACGACGCGGCCGGTGGCCTCCAGCTCGTCCAGGGTGGCCTCGTCGGCGACGTAGCTCCCCTCGCCGCTCTTCAGGACGACCAGGATCTCGCGGCCCTCGGTGTAGTCGCCGGTCCACGCGGTGCCGGCGTTCTCGACCCGGAGCACCTGGTCGCGGTTGACGAACCGCAGCGAGGCGTTGCGGGTGAGGGCGCCGGGGAGGAGGTGGCTCTCGCAGAGGATCTGGAAGCCGTTGCAGATGCCCAGGACCGGCAGCGCGCCCGAGCGGGCGGCCGGGACCAGTTCGGACATCAGCGGCGCGAACCGGGCGATGGCGCCGCAGCGCAGGTAGTCGCCGTAGGAGAAGCCGCCGGGCAGGACGACCGCGTCCACGCCCTTGAGGTCGGCGTCCGCGTGCCAGAGCGACACGGGTTCGGCGCCCGCCAGCGCGACGGCGCGCGCGGCGTCCTTGTCGTCGAGGGAGCCGGGGAAGGTGACGACGCCCACACGGGCTGTCATGAGCACACTCCGAGAGGTTGGGATCCGCCCCCCGCGTGCACGGGGAGCGTTCGGCGAGGAGATGCCGGTGCCTGGCCCCGCCAACCGGGGGCGGGGACTTCCGCACTCCGCAGCGTACCCGCTCACCTGTGCTCGGGTACGACGGTCACCCCCTCCGGGCGGCCCGCTCCTGTGTGATCCTCCCAGTGGGGGCCCCGGGGACGGGGGTCCGCGTGTGCGACCCCACAGGAACCGGGCCCCGCGCGGGGACGGTCAGGGGCGTCCGGTCCCGGCCGCGACGCGGGGCGCGGGGGACGGGGCCTCCGCGTGGTGTGCGACACATGTCGCGGATCGGGGAGGCGGCTCCGGACGCACCGGACCCCGCGCGGACGGTGCGCGGGGTTCGGCTGGTTCAGAGCAGGGCGAATCTCGCCTCCGGGACGCGGCCCGCGGCCGACGCCTCCGACGCCTCGTCGCACAGGGCGACCCGCTTGCGCAGCAGGACCGTCGTGCGGGGCTCCCCCTCGAAGGCGACCTCGTCCATCAGGAACCGCATCAGTAGGATGCCCCTTCCGGATTCTGAGTCCAGACCCGGGAGGGGCATGCTGTCCGTGGTGAACCGCTCGGCGACGGCCTCGGGGTCCGGCGCCCTACCGGTATGGGATATCCGCAGTTCGCACCAGCGTCCCCCCAGCTCCGCCTCGACCACGTAGTCGCGGGCGGGGCCGCCGTGGTCGATGGCGTTGGCGCTGGCCTCGGAGACGGCCAGCAGGACGTCGTCGGCGCAGCTCCGGCAGAGACCGGCCCTGTGGAGCAAGGTGCCGAGGACGTCGCGTACCACGGAGACCGTGTACGCCTGCCTTGGCAGGGAGATCGAGAAAACGGTGTCCATCCGTAAACCTCTCGTACTCCGTTGTCGTATGCAGCCCGGCACGGTAAAGAACCTTCCCGAGGGCGGCCGGAGTAAAACGAACAGCCGCGCCCCCTGGGGACGCGACTGGTGGTTTCTGGACACTTCCGACACCCGGGGCACTCGGGGCCTGCTCGGTGCCACCCGTTTTCCGAGGTCCGGGCCGGTCGCCGGCGTGACACCGGTGTCCGGTGTGCCGGATCTCACGGGAGGCCGACCGGGGGCTCAGGCCTCGACGCGGACCTCGAAGTCCTCGATGACGGTGTTCGCGAGGAGGGTCTCGGCCAGGCGGCGGACGTCCGCGAGCCTGGCGTCGTCCACCTCGCCCTCGACCTCCACCTCGAAGCGCTTGCCCTGGCGGACCTGGCCGATCCCCTCGAAGCCGAGACGGGGGCAGGCCCCGGCGATGGCCTGGCCCTGGGGGTCCAGGATCTCGGGCTTGAGCATGACGTCCACAACGACGCGGGCCACAGGGTCCTCCACAAGGAAACGGTTGTGCCGCATGTGCCTGCGGCTGGCGGGCCACACTCCCCGGACCGGCCGGAGGGGGCGACGCAAGCGTACGGCACGCGGGAACGGGTATGGCTCGGGACCAGGTTCTGACCAGGCGGCACGCCGGGCTTTTACCGCACGCTTAACAGTGCCGGGGACGTTTTCGGTACGTTCGTGACTCGTATCACGTGCATTGATGTCATCATTGAGAGCACGTGGTGGCGTCTAACAGTGTGGAAGTGATCGTCCGGTCGTCACGGAGGGGGAATCTTGACGACTATCGAAATGGACCAGGCCTCCACGACCGGTGGACCCGGGAGCGAGGACCAGACGCTGGACTTCGCCACCGAGGTCACACCGTTCGCCGACCAGCTCTATCCCACGGCCCTGCGGATGACCCGCAACCCGGCGGACGCCGAGGATCTCGTACAGGAGACCTTCGCCAAGGCGTTCGCCAATTTCCACCAGTTCCGTGCGGGTACGAATCTGCGTGCCTGGCTGTACCGGATCTTGACCAACACCTTTATCAACAGCTACCGCAAGAAGCAGCGCGAACCGCGCCAGGACACGACCGACGAGATCAAGGACTGGCAGCTGGCCGCCGCCGAGGCGCACACGTCCTCGGGCATGCGGTCCGCCGAGAACGAGGTCCTGGACCACCTGCCGGACTCCGCCATCAAGCAGGCGCTCGCCCGTCTGCCGGAGGAGTTCCAGGAGGTCATCTACCTCGTCGACATCGAGGGCTACGCCTACAAGGAGGTGGCCGCGCGCATGGGGACCCCGCTGGGGACGGTGATGTCGCGTCTGCACCGGGCCCGCCGCCAGCTCCGCGAGATGCTCTCCGACTACGCCCGCGACCGCGGCATGCGCGTTCCGGCGCAGGCCGCCGACTAGGCCGCGCGCGACACCGGCGAGCCCGGTCGAGGGCGGGCCGGAAACCCGCCCCGAGGCCTTTTCGGTCCCCCGTACCCGTCCCCCGTGGCCGGTCCCGGCCGTGAGCCGCCCGGTCCGAGCCCCGTCGGCGCACACGCCTGCCGGGAGCGCCGTCATCGCCCGGCGGGCCGACCCGCCGCCCGACCGCCGACGAGTCCTCCCCGTCGGCCGGCGAGCCGGGCCCCGACCGGCCCCGGCTCCCGGGGCGACCCCTGGACCACCGCTCCTGCGGACCCGCGCGCCCGTCCCGCCCGCGCGCCTTCTCGCGCTCCGGCGGTCCGCTCCCGACGCGCCTGCGGCCCGCGTACCGGGGGCGACGCCCGCGCCGGCCGCCCGTCGGCGGGCCCCCGGCGCCGCTCGCGCCCGGCACGTCCCGGCCGGTCCGTACCGCCTCTTCCGACACGCCCGGACGGGCCCCGGCCGAGGGACCGTCCGGGCGTCGTGCGCTCGGCTCCGACAAGCGTCCACAAAGTTGTTGGAAGACCTTGTACATGCTAGGAAGCCCTGGTAATCGGGTCGGCCGGCCGTCGTGGATCATGGGGGCCACAGCGTAAAAGGTGACGCCGAGGGCTTGCGCTCTCCATAGTGAGGTCTGTCACGATATGGGGAGGGCTGTCCGCCCTCACCCACCACCCCCGGGTGAGGCGGACCGTGAAACGGCCGATCAGCGTTCACCCACGCGAACCCGGCCCCGAGAACCCGAGGAGCGACGTGTCGGACACCACCGCGCACGAGGAACCGGAGCTCATCCAGCTCCTGACACCGGAAGGGGAGCTCACGGGGCACCCCGACTACCCCCTGGACATCGGCGCGGAGGAGATCCGCGCGCTCTACCGAGACCTCGTCCTCGTACGCAGGGTCGACAGCGAGGCCGTCTCCCTCCAGCGCCAGGGAGAACTGGGCCTGTGGGCCTCACTGCTCGGCCAGGAGGCCGCGCAGATCGGCTCCGGCCGGGCGCTGCGCGAACACGACATGGCGTTCCCCTCCTACCGCGAGCACGGCGTCGCCTGGTGCCGCGGCATCGAGCCCAAGGAACTGCTCGGTATGTTCCGCGGCGTCACCAACGGCGGCTGGGACCCCCACGAGCACGGCTTCCACCTGTACACGATCGTCATCGGCAGCCAGGCGCTGCACGCCACCGGCTACGCCATGGGCGTCCAGCGCGACGGCGCCCTCGGCGAGGACGGCACCGCCGTCATCTCCTACTTCGGCGACGGGGCCACCAGCCAGGGCGACACCAACGAGGCGTTCAACTTCGCCTCCGTGAACAACGCCCCGGTCGTGTTCTTCTGCCAGAACAACCAGTGGGCGATCTCCGAGCCCCTGGAGCGCCAGTCCCGCGTGCCGATCTACCGACGCGCCGCCGGGTTCGGCTTCCCGGGCGTACGCGTGGACGGCAACGACGTCCTCGCGGTCCTCGCCGTCACACGCGCGGCCCTGGACAACGCCCGCGAGGGCAACGGCCCCACCCTGGTCGAGGCGTTCACCTACCGGATGGGCGCGCACACCACCAACGACGACCCCAGCCGGTACCGGGCCTCCGCCGAACTCGACGAGTGGAAGGCCAAGGACCCGATCCTGCGCGTCCGCCGCCACCTCGAGCTCAACGGCCTCGCGGACGAGGAGTTCTTCGCCTCCGTCGACGCCGAGGCCGAGACCATCGGCGAGCAGGTGCGCACCGAGTGCCGTGCGCTTCCCGACCCGGAACCGCTCGACATCTTCCACGAGGTGTACGCCGAGCCCAACGTCCACATCGACCGGCAGCGGTCCGAGTTCGCCGACTACCTGGCCTCCTTCGAGAGCGCCGGCGCGGAAGGGGGCCGCTAGGCCATGGGAACCAGCCTCACGATCGGCAAGGCCATCAACGCGGGCCTGCGCGCGTCCATGGAGCACGACCCCAAGGTCCTCGTCATGGGCGAGGACGTCGGCAGGCTCGGCGGCGTCTTCAGGGTCACCGACGGCCTGTACAAGGACTTCGGCGCCGACCGGGTCATCGACACCCCGCTCGCCGAGTCCGGCATCGTCGGCACCGCGATCGGCATGGCCATGCGCGGCTACCGCCCCGTGGTCGAGATCCAGTTCGACGGGTTCTTCTTCCCGGCGGCGAACCAGACCTTCACCCAGCTGGCCAAGATGCGCAGGCGCTCGGCGGGCAAGCTCAGCATGCCCGTGGTCATGCGGATCCCCTACGGCGGCGGCATCGGCGCCGTCGAGCACCACAGCGAGTCCCCGGAGGCGTACTTCACGCACACCTCCGGCCTGCGCGTGGTCACGGTGGCCAACCCCGAGGACGCCTACTGGATGATCCAGCAGGCCGTCCGCTCCGACGACCCGGTCATCTTCCTGGAGCCCAAGCGGCGCTACTACGAGAAGTCCGAGGTCGACACCGGGGCGTCCATCGCCGAGGCCACCCCCATGGGCGCCGCGCGCGTGGCCCGGCCCGGCACCGACGTGACCCTGCTCGCCTACGGCCCGATGGTCAAGACCGCGCTCCAGGCGGCCGAGGCCGACACCGAGCACTCCATCGAGGTCGTCGACCTGCGCTCCCTCTCCCCGGTGGACTACCCGACCGTGGTCGAGTCGGTGCGCCGGACCGGGCGCCTGGTCGTCGCCCACGAGGCGGTCCTCACCGGCGGCCCCGGCGCGGAGATCGCGGCCCGCGTCACCGAGGAGTGCTTCTACCACCTGGAATCGCCGGTCATCCGCGTCGCCGCCTTCGACACCCCCTACCCGCAGTCGCGTCTGGAGGAGTACTACCTCCCGGACCTCGACCGGGTTCTGGACGGGGTCGACCGGGCGTTCGCGTACTAGGGATCGGGGAAACCGAAGCACATGGCGATTCAGAAGAGTGCGCCCGCCGTCGACGGCGTGCAGTCGTTCAGGCTGCCCGACGTCGGCGAGGGCCTGATCGAGGCCGAACTCCTCAGCTGGTACGTCAAGCCGGGTGACGAGATCAAGGTCAACCAGATGATCTGCGAGATCGAGACGGCCAAGGCGGTCGTCGAGCTGCCGAGCCCGTTCGCGGGCACGGTCCGGGAGCTGCTGGCCGAGGAGGGCCAGACGGTGGACGTCGGCGCGGTGATCATCACCGTGGACGACGGCACCGGCGGCTCCGCGTCCGGCGCCGACCCCGGTGCGGAGGACGGCGGGGACACGGAGGTGCGGGAGAAGCCGCTGGTCGGCTACGGCGAGAAGGCGGCCTCCACGCAACGCCGCGCCCGCCGCCGCCCGGCCCCGTCCGCACCGTCGTCACCGCCCGTCCCGCCGTCGGCGGCGCCTCCGGCGCCCGCCCCCGCCGTGGTCGCGGTACCCGCGGCCCCGGCTCCGGCGTCCGGCCCCGCGGGCCGTCCGCTGGCCAAGCCCCCGGTGCGCAAGCTCGCCAAGGACCTCGGAGTGGACCTCGGGTCGGTCGCGCCCACCGGCGACGGCGGGATCGTCACCCGTGACGACGTCCGCGCCGCGGCCGAGGCCGTCCGGGCCCCGGTACAGGCCGAGCCGCAGCCGGAGTCCGCGCCGGCGGCCCCCGCGGACCGGTCGGCCCGCGAGCGGCGCATCCCCGTCAAGGGGGTGCGCAAGCACACGGCCGCGGCGATGGTCGGCAGCGCGTTCACGGCGCCGCACGTCACCGAGTTCCTCCAGGTGGACGTCACGAAGACGATGAAGGCGGTCGCGCGCCTGCGGGCGCGGCCCGACTTCGCCGACGTGCGCGTGTCGCCGCTGCTGCTGGTCGCCAAGGCGCTCCTCATGGCGGTCCGCCGCCACCCGGAGATCAACGCCACGTGGGACGGCGACAACCAGGAGATCGTGGTCAAGGACTACGTCAACCTGGGGATCGCGGCCGCCACCGAGCGCGGACTGGTGGTGCCCAACGTCAAGGACGCCGACGCCATGACGCTGTCCGAGTTGGCGGCGGGGCTCAAACGGCTGACGGACACGGCGCGGGCGGGCAAGACCAGTCCGGCCGACATGTCCGGCGGCACCATCACCATCACCAACGTCGGCGTGTTCGGCGTGGACGCGGGCACCCCGATCCTCAACCCGGGCGAGGCCGCGATCCTCGCCTTCGGCCAGATCCGGGACATGCCGTGGGTGCACAAGGGTGAGCTCAAGGTCCGCAAGGTGACGACGCTGTCGCTGTCCTTCGACCACCGCCTGGTCGACGGCGAGCTGGGCTCCAAGGTGCTGCGCGACATCGGCACCGCGCTGGAGGACCCCGAGCTGACCGCTCTGGCCTGGGGGTAGGCCCCGTCCCGGTCGGCGCCCGACCCGGCCCCGGCCGGCTCGGGCGCCCGCGGGACCGGGCGGGCAGGGCCGCTCCTCCGGGGTCCGGGGAGCCGTGGCCGGGCGCCCGGCCACGGACGGGAGGGACCGCGGGCACACAGCAGGGGTGAGGGGCCGGTGCGCGAGCGCACCGGCCCCTTCCCGCGAGGAGGGCCCGCCCCCCAAGGGGGAGGGGGCGGGCCCGCACCGTCAGTATTCCCCCGGGAGCCCCGCCGACACGCGGGATTCCGTTGTCCGGAACCCGGCCCCGGGGCCCCGAGACCCCGGACGGGTCAGGACAGCCCCCACACGAAGCCGTACTGGGCGCCCACCGCGACGAACACGGCGGCGGCCACCGCGACCAGGGAGAGGTGGACCCGCCCGGCCGCGCTCAGCCGTCCCCGCGCCCATGCGGTCGCGGCCACGGCGGCGGTGGCCAGGGCCAGCGGGACGGCGGCGGCCAGGGGCGCGGTCAGCATGAGGGACCCCCCGAAGACCCACTCCTCCACCTTGTGGGGGGCGACGAACAGCCCGTACGCGAGGATCCCGACGCCGGCGTAGCAGGCCAGGGCGGTCAGCGCCCCCAGCACCCGGGCGACGACGGTGAACCGGTCGCGGGCCCGGCGGAACTGGACGAACGCGGTGAACAGGACCAGCAGGGAGGCCGCCGCGGCGACGCCGTGCGTGAGGGGGCTGGCCAGGAACGAGGTCCGCTCGTAGACCTGCGTGGGGTTGGAGCCGGTGGCGAGGGCGACGACCTCGCCGTCCTCCTCCAGGAAGACCAGCTCGTCCTCGCCGTTCTCCGCGACGAAGCGGCCCTCCCCCGCGGGGAGCCAGCGGTCGTCGAGGGCCATCCCGCCGCCGACCGAGAGCGTCCCGTCCCCGCCGTCCCGCACGACCATGTTGTCGAGGAGGACGGTGAGCTGGGCGGGCCCGCTCCCGGCGCGCCGACTGGTGATGTAGCTGCCGGTGTACGGGCCGAGGTCGGCCCCCGGGTCGGCCTCGCCGGACGGAGGGGCCTGCGGGGCGAACGTCTCGGAGAACGCGGCGGCCACGGCCATGCGCAGGTCCAGCAGCGGGTTGGCCTGTGTCTCCGGCGAGGTGTCGTCGCCGTTGACGGCGACGAACAGGCCCGCGCCGATGGCGGGGACCAGCGTGTAACCGGTGTGCATGCCCACCAGGTCCCCGCCGTGGCCGAGGACGGGGGAGTCCCCGCCGCGCCACTGGTACGTGCCGTAGCCGATCGATGCCAGCTCGGGGTGGACCTCGAACTGCCGGTCCGTCATCAGTGCGGGGACGCTCTCCGGCAGGACCTGTTCGCCGTCGAGCTCACCCCCGCCGAGCAGGGCCAGCATGAACCGGGCCATGTCGTCGGTCGTGGCGAGGGCGGCGCCGGCGGGGGAAGCGGACACGTGCAGGTCCTCGGGGACCGAGCCGTCCGCCAGGTGGAACGCGGGCAGGTCGAGGGTCCCCCGGGCCTCGTGGACCTGGACGAACCCGCTGTCCGCCATGCCGAGAGGTCCGAAGACGGTCTGCTCCACGAACTCGTCGAAGGGGATCCCGCTCACCTCCTGGGCGATGAACCCGGCCAGCCCCGACCCGTGGTTGGAGTACGCGGGGAACCGGCCGGGCTCGTTGAGCTGTTCAGGCTCCCTGGTGCGGGCGACCCCGTCCAGGGTGAGGTGCGCGGCGGTGTCGCTCGCGAACGGGATGTCGACCAGCTCGGCGAAGCCGGCGGTGTGGGTGAGCAGGTGGTGCATGGTGATG
This sequence comes from Streptomonospora nanhaiensis, assembly GCF_026642255.1. Taxonomy (GTDB): domain Bacteria; phylum Actinomycetota; class Actinomycetes; order Streptosporangiales; family Streptosporangiaceae; genus Nocardiopsis; species Nocardiopsis tropica. The sequence continues at coordinate 313,383 of NZ_CP113264.1, forward strand.
CCGTCGGTGGCGAGCCGGGCGTCCTCGGGCAGGTAGGCGTTGACGTCCTCGTGGAGGTCGATCTCCCCGCTGTCCACCAGGGTGAGGACCGCCGCGGCCGTCAGGGACTTGGAGACCGAGGCGAGGGGGAAGACCTGGGCGGTGTGGTCGAGCGGGGTCCGCTCGGCCAGGTCGGAGTAGCCGTGGGAGGCGGAGGCCAGCTGCTCCCCGCCGCCGACGACGGTGACGGCCACCCCGGGGGCGCCGTGCTCCTCCAGGAGTTCGGCGACACGGGTGTCGACGAACTCCCGGGCGCTCTCGGCGGTCAGCGGGACGGGCTCGGCCGCGGGGACGGCTCCGACCGCGGCGGCGGCGGGGGCCGCGCCGGGCAGGAGCGCGGCGGCGATCATCAGGGGCGCGGCCAGAAGGGGGAGGGCGCGGGGGACTCGTTGCATGTGTGCTCCCGGGAGGTGGTCTTCCTACCCCTCGAACCTAGGTTTCCGGGCTCCCGGAAACACTGGTGCGTCCGGGCGTCCCCGTACTACAGCCAGCACCACCGAGGAGGCTCAACCGAGCAGGAACGCGACCGTGACCAGGACGGGGACGGTGAGGAAGGTGGACAGCAGCACCACTTCGCGCACCATGTTCTCGCCGACCCCGTACTGGACCGAGTACGTGAACACGTTCTGGGCGGTGGGCAGGGACGCCAGCACCACCACGGCGAAGAGCGACGGCCCGGTCAGCCCGAACGCCAGGGCGCCCAGGGCCCACGCGGTCAGGGGCAGGACCACCGACTTCAGGACGACCCCGAACAGGACCTTCGCCCTGTCGGGTCCCCGGCCCGGCACGCCCCCGCCGTGCAGGGAGATGCCGAACGCCAGCAGCATCGCCGGGACCGCCATGCCGCCGAGGAGCTCGAAGGGCTCCAGCAGGGGCGCGGGCGGCTCCCAGCCGGACAGGGACAGCAGCACGCCCGCGAGGGAGGCGATCACCACCGGGTTCCGGAAGGGGGTGCCCAGCGCGCGGCGGAGCACCGGGCCGAACCCGCGGACCTCGCCCCGGCTCAGGTCCATGACGGTGAGCGCCACCGGGGCCAGGAAGAGGAGCTGCATGAGCAGGATGGGCGCGACCAGCGAGGCGTCGTCGAGGACGTACGCGGCGATGGGGATGCCCAGGTTCCCCGCGTTCACGTAGACGGCGGACAGGGTGCCGACGGTGGTCAGACCGACGCCCCAGCGCCGCACCGCGCCCACGGCGATGAAGAGGACGGAGACCAGGGCGACGCTGAGCGCGCTGACCAGGACCGGACCGGAGGCGAGGAGGGAGAGGTCGGTGTCGGCCAGGATGGTGAACATCAGCGCGGGGCCGGCCACGAAGAAGGCCAGCTTGCTGAGGACCTCCTTGGCCCCAGGACCCAGGATGGGCAGACGTCCCAACATGTAGCCGATGACGACGATGCTGGCGATGACGCCGAACCCGATGATGACCCCGGACAAGGGACGGCTCCCAGAGTAGACGCGCGGCTGAAGTCAGCAAACGCTATCCGAGGACGTTCTCGCCCGGTATGCCCCCCGTCACAGGCGGACGGTCGGACAGGGCGGCACGGCGCCGCCGGACCCGCCGCCCCGGCCGGGACGGAGGGGTCAGTCGGCGGCCCCGGGGCTGGGCGAGGGCGACGGTTCGGCCTCCTCCTCCGCCTCCCGCTCCTCCTCCTCGCGCTGCCGCTCCTCCTCTTCCTCCTCCAGGCGTTCGGCCTCCGCCCGGTCCGCGGCGCGGGTCGTGCACACCTCGTCGGAGGGGGCGGACGCGCCGTCCACGGCGACCACGGTGAAGCAGTACTCGACGGCGGTGACGGCCGTGACGACCTGGGCGGACACCACGCCGGGGCCGGTCCTGGCCAGGGTGGCCCGGGGGTGGTCCTGCGGGCCGCCCAACACGAAGAACGAGGCGGTGCCCCCGCTGTTGTCCGTCCAGGCCAGCTCGACGGAGCCGTAGTTGTCGGACAACAGCACCTGTGACGGCGCGGAGACCTCCGGCGGGGCCTCGGGCGCGACGACCTCGTCCGCTGCGGGGTCCCCGGCCGGGGCCTCCGGCTCGGGCTCCTCGGCCGCGGCCGTCACCACGGGCTCCTCGGGGCCGGTCGCGGCGAACACGCCGGAGACGCTGGTGGCGAGCAGGATGCCGCAGACGGTGACGCCGATGTGGAGGTGGCGGCGCCAGCGCGCCTGGCCCCGGTCCCCGTCCTGCGCGGGGGACCACACGGGGACGTCGTCCTTCTCGTCCGGGGTCCGGTCCACGGGGAGGAAGGAGGACTCGGCGGTGCCGGTCCACCCCTCCAGCCGGGACCAGGCGCGCAGCGGGGAGATCTCCTCGCCGCGCATCTTGGCCATCATGATCTCGGCCGTGCCGCCGGCGTCGAGGGCCGGAAGCCTGCTGCCCTCCAGGCCGGTGGGGCGGCGCAGCGGCGCCCGCCGTTCCCGCGGGGTTTGGGGACCGGCCGGGGGGTGGGCGCCGCCCGGAGGCGTGCCGGGCCGGCCCGCGGCAGGCGAGGGGGCGACGGGGAGCGCCGCCGGTCCGTGCTGGGCGGCCGGTGGGTCCTGGGGTCCGGAGGGCGCGTGGTGGGTCGGCGGGTCGCCGGGGGACCAGGGGGCCCCGGGAGTGGCCTGGGGCCCGGAGGGCGCACCGTGGGGGTCCTGCGGGCCGGACGGCGCGTACGCGGGGTACGGGGGCCGCCCGGGGTCGGCCTGCGGCGCCCGGGGACCGGTGGGCGCGGCGTTCGGTGGGGCGTGGGGTCCGGAGGGTGCGCGGTGGGCCGACGGTTCGCCGGAGGGCCACGGGGCCCCGGGAGTGGCCTGGGGTCCGGAGGGCGCACCGTGGGGGACCTGCGGGCCGGACGGCGCCGCCGGGGGCGTCCACGGCCCCGAGGGCACGGAATAGGGGTTCTGCGCTCCGCCGGGCGCGGAGAGGGGGGCACGCGGTCCCGTGGTGGGAGCCGGGGGGCCGGACGGCGGCGCCTCGGCTCCCGTGGGCGGGGCCGGGTCCGCCCCGGGGGAGACGGGGGGCGCCTGCCGCGCGCCGTGGGAACCCTGCGGACCGGTGTACGGGTCGGCGGGGGCGTGCGGAGGGGTGTTCGGCCCCGTGGCCCACGGGGCCACCGGAGCGTGCGAGGCCTGGGGACCGCTGGGGAACCACTGCGCGGCCGGGGACTGCGGTCCCGACAGGGGCGCCTGGGGTCCGGTCGCCGGAGCGGGTGCCCCGCCCACCGGTTCCCGCGTACCCGAGAAGGGGGCCTGGCCGCCGGTGGAACCGGCCGACGGCGCGGCGGACCGGGCCGTGCGCGCCTGCTCGAACGCCGCGGCGAACGCCGACGCGTTCGGGAAGCGCTCCTCGGGGAGCTTGGCCAGGGCCCGGGTGAGCACACCGCGCAGCTTGCGGGAGACGTCCGGCCGGGGGACCGGGCTCGGCTCCTCCGAGAGGACCCGCTCCGCGTACGTCCGGGCGTCGAACGGGCCGCCGTCCGTCGGCGAGAACGGCGCGTGCCCGGCGAGCATCGTCCAGACGGTGGAGGCCAGCTGGTAGACGTCGGTCGCGGGCGTGCGGGCCTCGCCGCGCAGCACTTCCGGCGCCGCGTGCAGGAAGGCCTCCGTGCCGGGGGCGGGCGGGGGCAGGGCCTCACCGGACCTCCGGACCGAGCCGAAACCGGTCAGGACCGGCGTCCGTCCCGCCCGGAGGACGTTCCCCGGGCAGACGTCGTTGTGCAGCAGGCCCCGCCCGTGCATCGACCCCAGCGCCGCCGCCGCGCCACGGGCGACGGCCGCGGCCTCCTGCACCGGCGCGGGCCCCCTGCGGACGAGCATGTCGCCGAAGGAGCCGTCCGCGTAGAACGGCAGGACCACGAACACGTCACCGTCGGCGGTGGTCCCCGCGTCCAGCAGCGGCACCACGCCGGGCACCCCGGCGAGGTCGCGGAGCTGGTTCAGCTCGGCGCGGCCCAGGGCCTCGGGGAGGACCTTGAGGACGACGTCGGCACCGCTGGTGGAGCGCGTCGCCCGGATGATCCGGGCGCGCCGCCCCTGGTGGAGCAGTGCGGACGTGTCGTACCCGGGCGCCCAGGGGGCGTGCTCGGAGCCGGACACGGGAGAGCGACCCCCTTGTGGCGTTCGTGGTGGAGGATCCCCGCCGCCTCTCGGGCGGTGGGGGAGTGGGCCCCGGAGGCACCGGTGTCACGGGTGCTACGGGAACGGGGACACGTCGGTGAGGGGGCTCTGGATCATCTGCTGACGGGTGGTGTTGCCCCACCCGCGTTCCTCGTTGACCTCCTGCTGCCGGCCGAAGGCCCCGATGAGGGCGATGACCCCGCAGATCAGCGCGACCAGGATCAGCCCGCCGATCACCGCGGGCCACACCTGCTGCCTGCGGCGCCAGTAGCGGCTCGACCCGTACAGCAGCGCCGACCGCAGCTGCCGGTGCCGCAGGGCGTCCGCCTGGAGGACGTACTTCTCCTCGTTGGGCGTGTAGTGGAACGCCTCGGGGAGCTGCGGGTCCGGATCGGAGGAGGCAGGCGGGGACGTCGGGGTCGGGGAGGACATCGCCGCTCAGCCTACTAGAACAGACCGTCGAGGTACTTGGTCAGCCGACCGTAGTTGTCCGCGGTGTTGCTGGTGGCCGCGATCACCTTCGCGAAGGCCGAGTTGACCTCGGAGAACTGGGTGTCGAACTCCGACGCCTTGGCCTGGAACTGGGCGCTGCCGGAGCCCTCCCACTGGCTGACCGTCGACTCCGACTGCTCGTTGATCTGGCTCATGATCGCGGAGAAGCGGCCCAGGTGGGCCTGCTGGTCCTCGGCCAGGCCCTGGAGGCCGGCGACGTCGCCGTACACGTCGAACTGGGAACCCATGGGGGAAAGCCTTTCTGGAGGGAGGAGCGGGGAGAGGTGCGGGGGCTCAGACGTTGACCGGGCGGCTGAGGCCGCCGAGGTCGTTCCCGGCCTGCGAGTACTCGGCGCTGGAGTCCGTGTCGGTGACGTTGAACTCCTGCTGGCCCTCGTTGAGCTTGATGCCGTTCTGGCTGCACCAGGTCATGAGCTCGTCGAAGCGCTCGGTCAGCTGTTCGCGGGCCATGCGGAAGTCGGTGAGCGCCTGGCCCTGGAGGGAGTCGGCGTCGTTGACCATGTCCTGGATGAGCTGGTTCATCTGGGTGCGGAGGCCGTCGGACTCCTGCCCGAGCTGCTCACCGCCGGTGGAGAGGCTGTTGACGTTTTCAAGACCGACGTGCGACATCTGGACCTTTCCGGAAAGTCGGGTGGGGGCTCGCCCTCCGGCCCCTGTTCGCACGGGGATGCGTGTGGCCACAGGAGGAAGGGGAGGATACGGACGATAGTAAGGATCCCACCTCTCGGTCAACGGAGGTGCGCGTCTCGTGACCTCGGACGCCGTGCAGGAAGACCGGGTTCTCGCGGGGCCCGGCGGCCCGGATCCGCATCGAGCCACCCCGGACGGGGGTTTCCCGCAGTCCCGTTCCGGTCCGCCCGTGAGCGGGGGCGGATGCGGCTGGCCGCTTCCGGCCATGTGCGGGCGGCCGCACCGGGGGCCTCAGGAGGAGGGGGACCCGGAGGGATCGGCGCTGGGACCGTCGGTCGCCGGCTCCGTCGCCCAGCGGACCGCGAGGGGCCACCCGTCCATGGACGCGTCGTGGAAGCGCGGGAAGGCCTCGGCTGTCTCCTCCACGGAGCCGTCCGCGAGGTCCACCCGGAACCAGGCCTCCCCGGTCTGGAGCAGGACGGCCTCCCGCCCGGGGGCGGGCGCGTACTGCTCGACCGGACCGTCGGCGTCCTCCAGCAGCCGGGTCGCCCGGTGGCCCTGGCCCTCGACCGTCACCAGGTACGCGCCCGGCGGCGTGTCGGCGCCGCCCACGGCGTCCGGGCGCAGGAGGGCGGTGCCCTCGCCCCACACCGGGGCCCCGTCGAAGGTCTGCCACTGGCCGCCGTCGACGTTGAGCGTCGCGTTCACCACGCTGCCGTCGGTCTGCCGCACCACGAGGCTGCCCCCGTCGGAGGCGTTCATCTGCTGGGTCTGCACGCTGTTGCGGATGTGCAGCGCCCCCTCGGGGGTGAGGGTCCAGTCGCTGGGCCGCTGGGCCTCGCCCAGGGCGAGGCTCCCCTCCTGGTTGGGGGTGCCGGTGGGGGCGTCCAGCGGCACCGACAGCACCTGGGGCGGAGCCCCGTCCTGCTCGTTGTCGGACACGAACCAGAGCCGGTCGCCGTGGATGACCGGCTGTGACAGGACCTCGCCGGCGGCCGGGGTGACGGTCTCGACCGGCTGGTAGGAGATCTCCTCCACGTCGGCCTGCCCGGCGTCCTCCGGGTCGGTGAGCACGGCGACGTTCACGGCGTTGGGCTCCGTGGTCGCGTACGCGAAGAACGCCCAGTCCTCCGAGAACTGCGCGTGCACGGGGACCGACGGGGCCATGGGGTCGACCGCCCCGTCGGGGAGCTCGATCCGGTGCGTCGGCTGCCCCGTCGCGGGGTCGTGGAACACGAGGACCTGGTCGGTCTCCGGGTCGCCGCCCTCGAACCCCCGGTGCAGCAGGGCCAGCCCGGTCAGCCCCTCCTCGGCCAGGTCCTCGACCGTCTCGGCGGGTCCGTCGGAGCCGCCGGACGTGTCCGTGCAGGCGGTGAGGGCGGCGAGGGCGAGCAGGCACACGGCCGGGGTCAGGGCGGGGGAACGCCGCATGGAGCTGCCTTTCGGGGAAGGTCGGTGGCGGGAGCCGGGGAGGGTGCACGGGGGCGGGGACAGAAGGGTGGGATCACTCCGAGGGTGTCATGGTTCGTTCCCCGACAGCGCACCCAGGACCGGGTTCGCCCGGGACACGGGCACCGGGGCGGCAGCGCCCGTCAGGGAGGCGGCCGTCCCTGCGGTCGGTGTCACGGGGGCGCGGTCCATGCCGTTCTCCTCCCGGGAGCGGCGCAGCGCGCAGCGGACCGCCGGACGTGCCCGGTCGCGCGCTTCCGGCGCGGTCACGTCAGCCCCGCCACACGGGGGACCGGCTCCCCGCGCGCGTGCTCGCGCACGAGCACGGCGCCGGGGACCTCCTGGAAGGTCCCCGGGCCCAGGGCCTCCTCGACCTCCCAGACGCTGTCGATCCCGCCGAGGTCGACCTCCACGGGAAGCGCGATCGTCTCCTCGGGGCCTTCCGCGTCCCAGCCGAAGACGGCGACCTCCATGTTGTCCTCCTCCTCGGACCACCTCGGCTTGAGCAGGGAGTCCTTGAGGGGGAGCTGGCCGGAGACGGTGCTTCCCACGCTGTTCTCGTCCGTGACGACGGTGTCCTTCACGGTGCCCGAGAAGTCCCTGACCTCGAAGCGGTCCTCCCACTGCCCGTTCTCCAGGCGCTCCGAGCGGACCGCCAGGTAGCCGTGGGGCAGGACGCGCAGCACTGTGTCCTCCGGCTCGGAGGGGAGCGCCTCGGACAGGACCTCCCCCCGCACCGTGTCGATCACGACGGTGCCGCGCATGAGCGCCATGTTCTGGAGCACGGCCACGTCGCCCGCGGCGGCGAACGTCTCCTCGTCGAGCTGTTCGGGGTGCTCGGCCGCGTCCTCGAAGTCCTGCCCCCGCACCAGGCTCCACTGCTCCTCCCCGGTGGCGGTGTCGAGGCTCGTCAGGCGCAGGTCGGAGCCGTCGCACGCGTAGACCACCACGACGCCGCTGGGGGTGAGGAAGCCGTCCTCGACCCGCGGGTCCCCTGCGCCGCCGGGGCACCGCAGGCGCTCGCCGCGCCACCCCGGTTCGTCGTCCCACGGGGAGAAGGAGACGGCGACTCCGCCCCCGTCGCCGGGCCCGGCCGTCACCAGGCCGTCGTCGGTCACGAGGCCGGCGTGCTGGACCGACAGCCGGTCCGTCCCGGCGCCGCCGTGTTCGAGCACGAGCGTCTCCACCCCGGTGCCGGAGTCCAGGAGCACGAGGGAGCCGCTTGCGCTCACGGCCACGAACGTCCCGTCGGGGGAGACCGCGGCCTCGGCCTCGGAGCCCAGGAGGCGGTAGCTCCACACCTCTTTCCCCGTCCTGGTGTCCAGGCCCACCACACCGTCGTTCAGGTGCAGAACCGCGCCGGTGGGCACGGGGTGGACCCCCACGAGTTCCCCGTCCCGAGGGCCCTCCCAGACCCACGACGCCTCGGAGACCGTGGTCGGCACCGCGAGCTCCTCGAGGTCGTCCCCGGACATCTCGTGGACGACCTCGTGTCCGGCCAGCTCCCGGACCTGCTGTCCGGAGCCGGAGAGGATCCCGCATCCGGGCGTCCCGAGGAGGAGCACGGCGGTCGCCGCCGCGGCGGACCAGCCGGTTCTTCTGTTCATGGTCAACCAGGTCGCTCTCAGGTGTCTTCTCGCCGTCCTGGGGGATGCGGCCACGATCGCAGGCCGGGACACTCCCCGCCCGGCCTTCGGGTCTTCCGCCGCCGTGTCGGAGCGGTGGAGCCCGTACCGGCACGGTTCCGGGGACGAGGGACATTGAACCGGACGAATGTCACGACAGGTGCGCGGCCGGGCACGCCGGGGTGGCGAACCCGCAGGTGGGCGGCGGGTCTGTGACGGTGGCCGCATCCGGCCACGCACGCCCGGGCCGCACACGGCGGACCCCGGGCCCGTGCATCCCCGGGACCTCAGGGGGTGCACGGGCCCCCGGGTCTACGCCGGGGAGTCGCTCCAGCCGACCTGCACCAGGTCGGGGCGCTGCCCCCGACGCGCCAGCTGGGCGCGGCCGACCGGGAGCTGCTTGGACGCCGTGCCGTTGGCCAGGCGCCCCTCCATCCGGTCGCCGGAGAACAGCATGCCGGGCGTGGCCATGTCGGTCAGCGCCTGGAGCACCGGCTCGAACATCGCCCGCGCCGAACCGCCCGTGCGCCGGGCCGCGATGACGTGCAGGCCCAGGTCCGCGCCCTGCGGGATGAACGGGGCCAGCGGTGCGAGCGGGTTCGACCGCGCTCCCAGCATGTCCATGTCGTCCACCACGATGAACAGGTCCAGGCCCTTCCACCAGCTGCGCTCTCGCAGCTGCTTCGGGGTGACGTCCGGTCCCGGCATCCGCTCCTTGAGGGACCCGGCCAGGTTCGCCGCGACCGCCTTGGTCTGCTCCGCGCTCGTGCAGTACGCCAGCAGGTGCTCCTCGGGGACCAGCTCCAGGTGGCTGCGGCGGAAGTCCACCATGACCACGCCGACCTGGTCGGCCGGCCGGCGCACGATCTGCTTGACCAGTCCGCGCAGCAGGGCGGTCTTGCCGGTCTGCGGGTCCCCGTACACGACCAGGTGGGGGTCCCGGTCCAGGTTCGTGGCCACGGGGGCGAGCGTGCTCTCGGCCATGCCCAGCACCAGTTCGGTGTCGCGGCGGCCCCGCGGGGTGCGGCGCCCCTTGAGCAGGTCGTCCAGCTCGACCTTGGCGGGCAGGGTCTTGACGCCCTGGACGGCCTTCTGCGGCCACCGCTCGCCGACCCGCTTGACCAGGTCCCGGATGCCGTCGGTGACGTCCTCGTCCGAGGCGACCCCGTCCACCCGGGGCAGCGCCACGTGCGTGTGGTGCTCCGCCGAGGTCAGGCCGCGCCCGGGGGTGTCCTTGGGGATCTCGTCGGCGACCTTGCGGCCGATCCCCGAGTCCATCGGGTCGCTCAGCCGCAGCTCGAACCGGCCGCCGAACAGGGCCTGGAGCCGGGAGCGGACCTGCGAGGTCGCCGCGCCGGTCAGCACCGTGTGCACGCCGAGGGAGGGGCCCCGGGTCGCGATGTCCATCAGGACCTCGTCGGCCTCGTCGAAGGTGTCGCGCACCGAGGACCAGCCGTCGATCATCAGGAACAGGTCGCCGACCACGTTCCCGGCCACCTTCCCGTCCGCGCGCGCCTGGCGCAGCGCGGCGGGGGAGTCCAGCTTGTACTTGCGGAACACCCGCTGGCGCCGGTCGAGCTGGGCGCGCACGTCCACCAGGACCCGCTGCACCTTCTCGGGGTCGGCCCGCCCGGCCACACCCGCCACGTGGGGCAGGTCCTCCATGGCCTGGAGCGCGCCGCCGCCGAAGTCGATGGCGTACACGCCCACCCGGCCCGGCGGGTACCGCCACGCCAGGCTCGCGATGAGGGTGCGGAGCATCGTGGACTTGCCGGACTGGGGGCCGCCCAGGACGATGACGTTGCCCTCGGCCCCGGTGAAGTCCATCTCGGCGGGGACGACCCGCTGCTCGCGGGGGATGTCGGTCAGGCCGAGGACCGCGCGCATCTCCGCGGCGGGGGGCTCGGTCCCGGGGCCCTCCAGGTCGTCGCCCTCGCCCAGGTCGGCGAGCACGGTGTCCAGGGTGAGCAGTTCGGGCAGCGGCTCCAGCCAGATCGGCCGCACCTTCTCCGCTCCCGACGCCACCAGCCGGTCCACGGTCACCTGAAGGGTGGTGCGCTTGTCCTTCCTGGGCCTGGACTCCTCGCCCTTGGCGCGGACCGACGCCATGAGCGACTCCACCAGCGAGCCCTCGCCGGTCACCTTGCTGAGGCCGTTGTAGGACAGCAGGGGGAGGACGGGCTCGTGCTCCTCCTTCTCCTCCTCGGCCGGGGGCTCGTAGGGCTGGGAGACCATGGCGGCCTTGAACCGCTCGAAGACGGAGGTGTCCACCTTGAGGTAGCCCGATCCGGGCTCGGGCGGCAGGTGGTAGGCGTCGCCGACGCCGATGGCCTCGCGGCTCTCCGCCTCGGAGAACGTGCGCAGGCCCACCCGGTAGGACAGGTGCGACTCCAGGCCCTTGAGCTTGCCCGACTCCAGCCGCTGCGTGGCCAGGAGCAGGTGCACGCCGATGGACCGGCCGATCCGGCCGATGGCCACGAACAGCTCGGCGAAGTCCGGGTGGGCGGTGAGCAGCTCGGAGAACTCGTCGATGATGATCAGCAGGTGCGGCAGCGGCTCCATGCCCGGGTCCTCCTCCCGGGCCGCCTCGTAGGCGTGCAGGTTGGGCAGGTTGCCCGCGTCCTTGAGGATCTGCTGGCGCCGTGTCAGCTCGCCGAAGGTGGCCTCCCGGAACCGCATCACCAGGGAGTCGTCGTCGGCCAGGTTGGTGATCAGCCCCGTGCTGTGCGGCAGCCGGTCGGTGTCGGCGAAGGTCGCGCCGCCCTTGAAGTCGACCAGCAGCAGCGCCAGCGACTCGGGGGAGTGGTTGATGACCAGCGACGCCACCATGGTCCGCAGCATCTCCGACTTGCCGGAGCCGGTCGCGCCGACCACCAGGCCGTGCGGCCCCATGCCGCCGAACGCCGACTCCTTCAGGTCCAGCAGCACCGCGTTGCCGTTGGGGCCCACACCGATGGGGACGCGCAGGTAGTCGCCGGTGCTGCGCTTGCGCCAGGTGCGGCGGGTGTCCAGCTGGGCGACGTCGGACACGCCCAGGATCTCGGGGAGGCCCACGGTGGCGTGCATGGCGTCGTCGCCGTCGGAGGCGGCGATGCCGTACGGGGCCAGGATGCGGGCCAGGCTCGTCAGGTGGGCGACGTCCGACCGGTCGGCGGTCCCCCGGAGCGGCGTGCGGTCGGGGTTGTCGCCGGCGCCCGGGAGCTCGGTGTCCTCGGTGAGGGTGCCGTCGGCGTCGACGTTCAGGCGCAGGTCCACCGACTCCGGTTCCTCGCGCCGGTCCGCCACCAGCGCGATGATGTGGATGCCCAGGTCGGAGAGGGAGGCGACGGGGGGTTCGGCGTGCAGGCCGGACAGGGTCGACTGGTGCTCGCCGTCGAGGACCACGACGAGCCGCTGCGTCCCGGGCCCCGGGGGCTTGCCGCGCCGCCGCTGGAGGTCGACGGTGCGCCGCTCGATCTCGTCGGCGAGCAGTTCGCCGGCCTGCACGGTGTTGGCGGACACGAACCTGGCGGGCATCGGCCCGTCCTGGGCGTCGTCGAACGTGTTGTGGGGCAGCCACTTGAGCCATTCCCACCGGTCGCGGAGCTTGGTGTCCCGGACCACGCCGATCCGCAGGTCGTGCGGGGAGTGGAAGGCGGCCATCTGGGCGATCATGCTGCGGACCAGCCCGCGTCCCGCCTCGCGGTCCCCGACGACCGACACCACTCCGTGCTCCCGCAGCGGGACGACGAGCGGCATCTCGGGGACGTCCGCGTACAGCTCGATGAGCTGGTCGGCGGCGCCCTGGCAGACGGGGTCGTACTCGATGAGCGGGGAGGAGGTGTCGACCTTGAGCCTGAGCCGCCGGGAGAGGGGACGCGTGCCCGTGCCCGCGCGCACGTCGAGGAAGTCGGGGTCGGCGGGACGCCGCTCCCACCTCCTCGTCCGCGAGCGGGCGGGCTCGGTGAGGAGTGAGGGGTCGGGGTGGCGGAACGCGTTGTCCGCGCGCTGGGTGGAGGCGACGTCCCGCACGATCTCGCGGAGCTGGTCGAGGTAGTCGACGTAGCGCTCGCGCTGCTCCCGCATGCGCTTGCGGGGGCCGTTGTGCTGGGCCACGAACATGATGATGCCGACGACCACGCTGGCCATCATGATCATGACGCCGGCGACGGCCATCAGGGGGCGGTGACCCATGGTGATGGACATCAGGAGCGAACCCGAACCGGTGATGATCGGCATGATGATCATCGCCCCCGAGCTGGACGCCGGCGCGTTCTCGGGCAGCTGCGGCGGGGCAGCGATGACCAGGGGAGTGTTCCCGGGAGCAGGAGGGACACTGCGGGCAGGGCGGGGCACAGGTCTCGTCGCCACAGCGATCTCTTTCCGTCCACCTACGGGGGTTGGTGTCTGGGTGACTACGCTAGGAATGATCTCGCGAACCCCGCGAATCACCTAATTCGCGTCCGTCCTCCCCCTTCGCGGCGAATGCCGCCCACGACGACGACAGAAGGAACCATTGGTGTGAGTGGATACTGCCGGGTCACCGTCACCGGACCGGAGCGCTGGGCCGATCTGGCACTTCCCGGCACCGTTCCCGTGGCGACCCTGATGCCGCGCATCATCGAGGTCTGCGCGCCCGACGAGGAGCGGACGGAGCCCGCCGCCTGGTCTCTGACCACGGTGGACGGGTCGCCCGTGCACCCGGACGAACCCCTGGAGAGCGCCGGGGTCTACGACGGCGACGTCCTGCTGCTGGACCGCCGCACCGCCCCGAGCCGCCCCTCCCACGTGGACGACGTCCGCGGCGCCGTCGAGGACAGGGTCGACGACACCGCGCGCATCTGGAACCCCGCGACGACGCTGTCCTTCGGCCTTCTCGTGGCCAGTATCGGCCCCCTGGTCCTCCTGGGGCTGATGATGCGGCTCCTCCCCTCGGCGGGACACCTGGGCGTCGCCGCGGTGGGGACCCTGTTCACGGTCGCCGTCATGCTGCTCGCCGCACGCAGGCCCCTGCCCGCCGTCGCGCACGTGCTGTTCGCGGCGGCCTGCGTGTGGGGCGCGGTCACCGCGGTGCTCGCCGCCGCCCTGGTGACGAGCACGAACCCGCTGGTGACGGCGGCCTTCGCGCTCTCCGGGGCGCTCCTGGTCGCGGTGATCGGCTGGGCCATGCACGAGACGGGTCTGGCGTACATCGCCGGGCTCGGGGTCGTCGCGGTGGCCGCGGCCGTCCTCGTCGTGGTGGGGATCTTCACCGAGCCGGTCCAGGGCGTGCGTTCGATGGGCATCGCCCTGGCGCTGTGCGTGGGGGCCCTGCCGCGCGTCGCCATGGTGATGGGCGGCCTGTCCGGCCTCGACTACGAGGTGGGGCGCTCGGGCCAGGTGCCCACGGAGCGGTTCGAGGACACGTACGGCAACACCGACCGCCTGCTGCTGGGGATCGTGCTGGGCGCGGCGGTGAGCGGCGGCGCCGTCACCGTGCTCCTCGCCGTCCTGGCCCAGGGGCTGCCCGACCTGCTGCTGGGCGGGCTGCTCTCGGTCCTGCTGGTCCTGCGCTCGCGGCTGTTCGACCGGATCCGCCACGTGCTGCCGCTGCGTCTGGCCGGGGTGCTGGGCGTGGGGGCCACGGGTGTCGCGGTCGTGGGCGAGTACCCGTTCATGGGCCCCTGGCTGCCGCTGATCGTGCTCCTGGCCGGGATCGTGCTCGGGGTGCTGAGCTGGGTGCGGCTGACCGACGTGCCCCGTGCCTCGCTGCGCCGCCTCCTGAACTGGACCGAGGTCCTGGTCATCATCGGCATGTCCGCGGTGTTCGCGTGGGCGATGGGGCTGTTCGCCTTCGTCGCCCGCATGACCGGCTAGGCGGCGTTCCGCGGACGCCGACCGCCGACCGCCGCCCGCCGCCCGGCGGGGAGGGCGTCCGCGGGACCCCGCCCCGGGGCGGGCCAACGGCCGGGACCGGAGCTCGGGGACGGTGCGTGACGGTTCGTGTGCGCCGGACGCTAGGGTGTCCGCCGACCCGACAGTCCCGAGAGGATCTCCCGTGCCCGAACCGAAGAAGTGCGTCCCGGCCGCCGCAGCAGGTCTCGTCCTCACGCTCATGTTGGGCGCCTGCGGAAGCGCCGCCGAGGAGGAGCCGCAGGCCCCGGACGCCGCCGGAGCCCAGGACGAGCCCGCTGACGTGATGGAAGAGCCCGCCGAGGCGGAGATCGAGCTGCGCGACCCGATGGAGATGGCCCCCGACGACCTGTGCACGGTGCTCCCGGAGGAGGTCCTGGAGGAGCTCCTCGGCGCGGAGGACATGCGCGACGACTCACCGAGCACGACCGGGCGGCCCGACCCCGGGACGCTCGAGAGCGACCAGCGCCTGAGGATGAACTGCATGCTGCTCTCGCTGAGCGGCTTCACCCTCCGGTACGACATGGAGATCCACGAGGGGCCCTACACCGACAGCGCCGCGCCGGACCTCACGGCGGAGGAGGCGGACCCGGACCTCGGAGTCGGCGACCTCGCCGTGGCCGGTTCCGAGAACGACGCGGGGAGTGCGCAGGTCACGGCGGTCGAGGGGCAGGTCTTCGTGGACGTGCACTACTCGCGCATGGGATCGGGCGACGCGGACGCGATGCTCGACGGCGCGCTCCTGGCGGCGGAGGAACTGCTCGCCGCGGTGAACGGCTCCTGACGAGGGGCAGGGCGGGGGATACGGACGGCGGACCGGCGCCGCCGCCCCGGGTGCGCCGTCCGAGGGCCCGTGCCCGGCGCCCCCGGGTGCGGGCCGGCGTCCGCCGGGGGCCGGTTTCCCCGGCCCCGGCGGTCGCGGGGTCGGCCGTGAGGGACGGGGAGATGGCCGGAACCGGTCAGGCGTTCCGCTCCTCCCCGGCCGCGGAGCCCTCGGAGACGGAGACCTCGGCCGGGGGCGCGGCGGCGGGCTCGCAGCGCGCGCGGAGGCTGCGGCGCCGGCGCGCCTCGCGCAGCGAGACCCCGACGATGCGCGCGGCGGTGAGGCCGGCGACCACGGCGAGCGGGAGGACGAGCATGGTCACCGGCTGGCGGATGCCGTGGAAGCGCGCCCCGGCCTCGTCGAGGACGATGAACCCCGCGGGCCGTGCGCGCACGAACCCGCCGCCGCCCGCGCCGTCCCCTCCCGCGGCGAACAGGCGGCTGGAACCGCCGCCCAAGCTGGTGAGGGACGTGATCCTCGCGACCGGGACGACCGTGGAACCCCCCGACACCACCGGGTCGCCGAAGACTGTCGCGGACCTGGCCGCGGCCCCGGTGCTCCGGACCAGGTCGGACAGGACGGACAGCGCGGGGCTGGTGCGGCGGCCGGAGGCCGCCTCGCGGATGCGGCTGCTGACGTTTTCCGGCATGGCCTCTGGTCCTCTCGGGGTACGGGCACGGGCTTTCACGCTATAGCGCCCGGGCGGCGCCGTGAGGAGCCGGGTCCTTCCGGCGCGCCCCGGACGGCGCGGGCCGAACGCGGTCCCGGCACCCCGACGCCCCCTGCCCCCGGCAGTGCCGACCGTCCCGGTGTCCCCGTCAGCCCCGTCAGAACAGCGTCTCGGCGGGCTCCAGGGTGTCGGGGTCGACCAGGACGACGCGCCCCTCGGCGGAGACGCCCGCCAGGACCTCGCCCCCGGGGTGCACGGAGACCTCCTGGAGCCCGTCAGCTCCACGGCCGCCGGCCGCGAGGTCCTCGCCGGTCTCCGTGTCGAACGCGTGGGTCGTGTACGCGCCGTCCTCCAGGGGGCCGTCCCCGGGGGCCAGCCAGCTCACGTACACGCGGTCGAGCGCCGCGGAGAGCGCCAGGTCCACGAGGATCGGCCCTTCGGCGTCGGCGAAGCCCGTGAGCTCGAAGGACCGCACCTCCGAGCGCGCCGCGTAGTCCCACCACACGATCCGGTCGCCGACGAGGTGGACCACCTCGTCGGCGCCGGGCACCGCGGCGAACAGGCGGTGCGACGTCCCCCGGACGGTGTGCAGCTCCTCGCCGCTCTCCGCGTCCCACACGGTGATCGTCCCCCCGTCGTTGGTGAGGACGCGCCCGGCGTCCGCGAAGGCCGTCCCGTGGACCGGGGCCTCCGCGATCTCGGACACCCGGGCGCCGGTCCCCGTGTCGATGACGGCGACGCTCGGCCTGTCGTCGGCCCGCTCCAGCGAGACGGCCAGCCGCGACCCGTCGGGGCTGAACGCGAGGCCCTCCGCGTGGCGCGGCCTGGCCGTCCACGTCCCCCCGGTCCCGACGGGCCCCTCCTGCGGCCCCAGGTGCTCGGCGGACGTGCCGGCCGCGAGGTCGAAGGTGCGGGCGACCCGCACCTGCTCGTCGCCCCGGCCCTCGTAGGACGTGGGCACGGTCACGGCGAGGGTGCACCCGGTCGGGGCGAACACCGGGCCCACCGCGAGCCCCACCGACCCGGCCGGCCTGGCGACCTCCTCCCCGACCCGCCAGTCCCACACCGTCAGCCCGTGTTCGGCGGTGGTGACGGCCAGGCGGTCGCCGTCCGGGCTGAAGGCGGTCTCCCACACCGT
The DNA here is from genome assembly GCF_026642255.1 of Streptomonospora nanhaiensis. Lineage (GTDB taxonomy): Bacteria > Actinomycetota > Actinomycetes > Streptosporangiales > Streptosporangiaceae > Nocardiopsis > Nocardiopsis tropica. The sequence continues at coordinate 330,238 of NZ_CP113264.1, forward strand.
GGTCCGCGCGCCGTCGACGTCCTCACCGGGCGGCGGGAACCCTCCGCCGTCCGGGCAGCCGCCCCCGGTGACCAGCCCGGCGGTGTCCGCCCCGTCCGGTTCCCCCGCCGCGCCACCGTCCCCGGTCGACAGGCGGTGCCCCCACACGGCCGCCCCGGCCACGGCGGCCAGGGCGAGGACCGCCGCGGCTGCGGCGACCGCCCTCCGGCCGTTCCGGCGCCCCCGGGCGTCCGCCCCGGTGCTCCCGTCCGGCACGCCCGCCTCCCCCGGTCCGGTCCCGGAGGGCCGCTCCGCCCGCCCCGGCCCGTCGGCGGCCACCGCCGCCTCCTGCCGTGCCGCGGCTTCCTCCAGCCGGGCGAGGAACCCCGGCGGCCACGGGCCCGGGTCGGCGGGGCCGCCGAGCATCCGCACCAGGTCGGCGGCGCTGGGGCGCAGGTCCGGGCCCCGGCGCAGGCACGCGTCGACCAGCCCCCGGAGCTGGAGCGGGACGCGCGGCAGGCCGGGAGCCCCCTCGGCCCCGCTCGCGGCGAAGGACAGGGTCGCCGCCCACGAGAACACGTCCGCGGCGGGGGCCGCGCCGCCCTCGGGCGCCGAGAAGGAGGGGTGGGGAGCGCGCTGACCGGCGTCCGACGCGGCCCGTTCCAGCCCGGCGTCGGCGAGGAGCGCGGTCTCCCGGGTGAGCACCACCCCGTCGGGCCGCAGCGCACCGTGGGAGCGGCCCCGGGCGTGCAGCTCGGCGAGCCCCTGCGCCAGGGCGAGGGCGAGCGCGTGGAGGGCGTCCGCGGGGACCGGGCCGTGCTCGCGGACGTGGTCGGCCAGGGCCGGGCCGGGGGGCCGGTCGACCGCCGCCCACGGCACGGCTCCGCCCAGGTCGGCGGAGCGCACGCCGCACACGTGGCGGCCGTCCGGTCCGTACGCGCTCTCCACCAGGCGGGTGAACGCCGACCGGAACCCGGGGTCGGCGGCGTACCCGGAGCGCACGACCCTCACGGCCACGGGGCGCTCCCCCGGCACCGAGCCCAGGTAGACGCGCGCGCAGGCGTCCTCGCCCAGGCGGGCGTGGAGCCGGTAGGGGCCGACGGCCGGGGGATCGTGGGGGTGGAGAGGGAGCATGGGCCTTACCGGTGTCGTGGCGGGGCGTGCGGTGCGGGCGGGGCGTGTGGTGCGGTGCGGGTGGAGCGGACCCGTGTCCGGTGCGGGACCGCGCCGTGCGGGGGCGGCCGGGCCGCCGGAGCCGGGTCCCGGGACCCGTTCGGAGGGGGCCGCGGCTGGTCAGCCGATACGGCTGTGGAGGCGCAGGCGCTCCGCGTCCACGATCCAGACGTCCGAGTCGAGGAGCGGGACCCCCGTGAACACGTGGCCGTCGGGGTGCATGCCGAGCCGGCTGACGTACCCCTCGTCCTCCTCCCCGGTCAGCTCCTCGCCGGTGGAGAACTCCCAGACCTTCATCCCGAACCCCTCCGAGTCCTCGTCGACGATCAGCTCGCCGGACGTGTACGGGGCGTACAGCCGGTCCGCACCGGGGCTCAGGACGAACTCGCTGAGCCCGTTCTCCGGCATCGCGGCCGGGGCGAACGTGCGGGGCGGGCCCCCGTCGAGGAAGTCCTCGTGCACGACCCCGTCCCCGGTCATGTACAGGAGGCCGCCGTCCTCGTCGGGGAGTTCGAGGTTGGACCCGTACCCGGGCTCGGCGCCCCCGGCCTCGAAGAGGGTCCCGCCGCTCTCCGTGTCCCAGACCCGCACCTGCCCCGTGTAGTCGACGGCCGCCAGATACCCGCCGCCGGGGGAGACCGCGATCGTGTGGGCGCCGTCGGTCCCGCTGTAGGTGTCGGTGACCTCGGCGGTCTCCAGGTCGACGCGCAGCACGGCCGACTCCGGCTCCCCCGTGCCCTCGACCAGGTACAGGCCCTCGCCGTCGGGGTCGAAGGCCGAGGCGACGACCTCCACGTCCCCCCGGTACACGGTGTGCTCGCCCGTCCCGGCGACGTACACGTGCACGCCCGTCCCGTTGTAGCCGACGCGGCAGCCGTCCGGGCTGACGAGCGGGGTGGGCGACAGGCCGGGGACCTCGTCCTCGATCCGGGCGATCTCGGTCCCCTCCTCCCAGTCCCACAGGGCCAGCCCCTGGCTCCCGGCGACGACGAGGACCCGGCCGTCGGCGGAGAACACGGTGCCGGGAGGGACGGACGACGACGGGATGCTCGGCACGGGCCGTGCCGCCTCGGCGAGCTCCGGGGCGATGTGCTCGGTGAGGTCGCACCGGACGCGGCGGCCGGGGTCCTCCTCCGCGGTCCCGCCGCCGAACGGGCCGGCCAGGGCCCACGTCCCCGCCCCGGCGGTGAGGAGCAGCGCGGCCCCCGCGGCGCCGACGAGCAGTGGTCGCCGCCGGGCCCGGGAGGCGGGGGCGCCGCCCGCGGCCCCGGGGCCTGCGGCGGCGACGGCGTCCCGGTACTCGCCGTCGATCCGTTCGAGCGTGTGGACGGCGGGTGGGGGCAGCCAGGCGGACGCCGTCGTCGGAGGCGCCGCCGGACCGCCCAGGGCGTGCAGCACCCGCGACGCGGAGGGACGTTCCCGGGGGTCCTTGTCCAGGCACGCCGAGACGAGGCCGTGCAGCCGCTCGGGGATGCCCGTCAGCACGGGGTCCTGGTTCGTGATGCGGTACATCACGGCGGAGGGGTGGCCCTCGCCGAACGGCCCGGTGCCGGTCAGCGCGTACACGATCATCCCGCCCAGGGCGAAGACGTCGGCGGCGGCGCCGCCCGGCTCCCGGCGGATGTTCTCGGGGGCCATGTACCCCGGGGTGCCGACGAGCCGCCCGTCCCCGTCCGGCCCGGCGTCCTCCAGCGCGGCGGCGATGCCGAAGTCGATGACCTGCGGTCCCGCGGCCGAGACCATCACGTTGCCGGGTTTGAGGTCGCGGTGCACCAGCCCGTGGGAGTGCACCCGTTCCAGGGCCTGGGCGACGCCCCGGGCGGCGAACCGCACGCTGTCCTCGGGCAGCGGCCCCACGGACCGGACCAGGTCGTGCAGGGAGGGGCCCCGCACGTACTCGGTGGCCATCCAGGGGGTCCGGCCGGACGTGTCCGCGTCCAGCACCCGGGGCGTGTGGGTGCCGTGCACCCGGCGGGCGAGGTCGAGTTCGCGCGCGAACCGCTCCCGGAAGTCGGGGTCGTACGCGTACTCCGCCCGCACCACCTTGACGGCGGCGGTGCGGCCCTCCCGGTCGATCCCCAGGTAGACGCGGCCCATGCCGCCGGCGCCCAGCAGGGCGACGGTCCGGTACGGTCCGACCCGGCGCGGATCGCGGGGTGCGAGGTGCTGCATGGCGGCCCTCCGGTCAGCTCAGCTCGTTGACGACGGTGTAGTCGGCGTCGAGGACGAGGACGCGTCCGCCGCCGTCGGCGACCGTGGCCAGGTACTCGTCCTCCGGGTGCGACCCCATGGGCGCGTACACCATCACGTCGGCGTCGCGGAGGAGCTGGCCCGTCGAGGCGTCCCACACGCTTCCCCGGTCGTCGTCCCAGCCGAAGGAGCCCGCGAGGACCCGCTCGCCGTCCGAGGAGTAGCCGATGCCGGTGACGGACTCGTGGCTCGCGTCCGGTTCCGCGAGGGGGCGGACGACCCCGCCGGTGCCGAGGTCGACGATGTCGACCCGCCTCGCGCCGCTCTGGAGGGCCATGGTCCGCCCGTCGGGCGCGAGGGCGAACGCGTAGTGGTCCCCGCCCTCGAACAGGTGGAGCCGCTCGCCGGTCGCGGGGTCCCACACGGCCACCCCGACGTAGGCGTCGAACCCCTCCTCCATGACCGTGCCGACGAGCAGGGAGTCGTCGGCGGTGTAGCTCAGGTCGGTGAGGACCCCTCCGGCGGGGAACTCCACGCCGGGCGTCCCCTCCGCCACGTCCCAGATCTGGACGACCCGCTCCTCGCGGGGGTCGCCGTTCTCGGCGGCGAGCACCGCCACCCGGGACCCGTCGGAGGAGAGGGCGGGCATGTCGTAGAACCCGCGGCCGCCGTTGTCCCGGCCGAACCGGTTGACCTCGTCGCCGCTGCCGCCGTCCCACACGCGGATCTGGTCGCCGTAGGCGCCGGCGACGTGGTCGTCGGGCCCGATGTCCGCCGCGGACGGGGCGGGCTCGAACACGTCGACGGGTTCCCCGGCCTGCCAGTCCCACCTGGACAGGGACGTGCCGAACACGTACAGGGACTCGCCGTCCACGGAGAAGTCGACCTCGTAGATCCACCCCTCCAGGTCGACCTCCGGCGCGCCCTGCGCCGAGGGGGAGGCGGAGGGGCCGGGCGGGGCCGGGGGACCGCCCCCGGCCGCATCCCGCGGGACCCCGCCGCCCGGCAGCGCGGTGAGAGCGAGGGCCGCCCCTCCCGCGACGACCAGCGCGGACGCCGCCGCGAGGACCGCGGCGCGGCGGCGGAACCGCGGCTCCCCCCGCGGCGCCCCCTCCTGTGGTTCACGCCCGGGGGGCGGGTGCCCCGTGCCGTCGGCCCCGGCGCCGCCGCGCGGCGGCGCCGGGGCCCCGCCCCCCAGGTCCACGGTGGTGCGCCCGGCCTCCTCCGCCCTCCGGACCTCGCCCTCCCGGGCGTCGATCTGCTCCGTCACGGGGGCGGGAAGCCAGCCGTGCTCGGCCGACGGAAGGGGCAGCGCGGACAGTTCTCCCCGGACCTCCGCGGCGTCGGGCCGTCCGGCGGGGTCCTTGGCGAAGCAGCGGGCCAGCACGTCGCGCAGGGGGCCCTCGGGGACCGCACCCAGGGCGGGCTCGTCGGCCATGATCCGGCGCAGGGAGTCGACCGGGCGCCCGGAGCCGAACGGGGGCTCCGCCGAGGCGGCGAAGACCACCGCGCCCGCCAGGGAGAAGAGGTCGCTGAGCTGGGAGACGCCGTGCCCCGTGATCTGCTCGGGCGAGGTGTAGGCGGGTGTGCCGAAGGTCTGCCCGGTGCGGGTGAGCACCGTGCCCTCGACGGCGCGGGCGATGCCGAAGTCGATGACCTGCGGGCCGCGCGGGGACAGCAGGATGTTGCCCGGCTTCAGGTCGCGGTGCATCAGCCCCGCCTCGTGGACCGTCTCCAGGGCCCGGGCGAGCCCGAGGGCCAGAACCAGCAGCGAGGGGCCGGGGAAGGGGCCGTTCGCGCTCACGGCCTCCTTCAGCGTGGGGCCGGGCACGTACTCGGTGGCCATCCACGGGACGTCGGCGTCCGTGTCGGCGTCGGTCACGGCCGGGGTGAAGGGGCCGCGCACCCGCCGGGCGGCGCGGACCTCCCGCGCGAACCGGTCCCGGAACCCGGTGTCGTGGGCCAGGTCCTCCTTGACCACCTTGAGCGCGCGCAGGTGGCCGTCCGGGGTGCGCGCCAGGTACACCCTGCCCATGCCGCCCGCGCCGATGCGGGAGAGGAGCCTGTGGCGGCCGATGTGCCGGGGGTCGTCGGAGGCGAGGGGCTGCACGGCGGGTACGCGTTCCTCACTGCGTCAGGGCACCGGCGCGGGGGCGGTCGCGCGGGGTCGGGGCGGTGCTCGGGAGGGTTCCTCCGCCAATGTAGCGGTTCGTGGGCGGACCGCCCGGACGAGTGACCGGTTGCGGCCCGCCCGGGTCAGTCGCCGATCACCCCGAGCAGCGACAGGTCGGTGTCGTAGACGGCCAGGTCGCCGGTGTCCGCTCGCAGCCCGGCGAGCCGCGACCCGTCCGGGGACAGGACGAGCGGGAACAGCCGGGGCAGGTCCGGGCCGAGCCGGGCGCTGGCCGCGTCGCCGTAGTCCCACGCCATCGTGCTGCCCGACCCGGCGCCCGGGGCCAGCATGGCGGCGAAGACCCGGCCGCTCGCCTCGCTGTAGGCGACGTCGACCAGGAAGTGGTCCTCGTCGTCGGGCACGAACTCGCGCAGGACCCGTTCGTTCTGCGGCTCGACCAGCAGGACGCGGTCCGAGCGGATGAGCAGGACGCCCGAGCCGTCCGGGAGGATGTCGAAGGCGTCCGCGCCCACCCGCGCGCGCTCGTCGACCAGGCCCAGCCGGTCGAGCCCCCCGGCCCCCGTGCGCCACACCGCGACGCCGCCGCCCACCTCGCCGCCCGCCACGGTGGTGCCGTCGGGCGAGTACTGGATCGCGCCGAGACTCCCGGAGCCGGGCAGGGCGGCCGTCAGCTTCCAGCGCTCCGTCTCGTAGAGGTGCAGGAACCGCGCCCCGGGGTCGCTCCGCACGCCCACGGCCAGCGAGGAGCCGTCGGGGCTGAAGGCGACGGACCGGACGGCCTGCTCCGGTCCGACGTTCCACGCCCTGCCCGTGGACAGGTCGGTGACGGCGGTCCCGTGGAGGGTGCCGTAGGCGAGCAGGCAGCCGTCCGGGCTGAAAGCGGCCGGGGTGGGGGGCACCGTGGCCTCCTCGTTGTCGATCCGGGCCAGGGGCCGCGACCCCTCCCAGTCCCACAGGGTCACGCGGTCGACCTGGGAGACGGCCAGGACGGTGCCGTCGGGGGAGAACGAGAGTTCGAGGGGCACGTCCGGGGGGAACATGACCTGCGGCGGGCCGGTGAGGGCGAGGTTCCCGGCCAGGCTTCCGGACGCGGAGCAGTCGCGGGCGGCGCCGGTCCCCCCGGCCGCCTCCCACGCCGGGGCCGCGACGGCGAACAGGCCCGCGCCCGCGAGGAGGACCGCCACGCCCAGGAGGGCCGCGACGCGCAGCACGGCCCTGCCCCGCCGCCGGGGAGGGGTGCGTGCGGGGGGCGCCGGCCGGGCGCCCGGAGCGAGCGCGGCCCAGGGATCGGGGGCCGGGGGGCCGCCGGCCCGGGGGCCGACCGCGGAGCGGTAGGACTCCTCGGCCGCGGCGACCGCGGCGCGGGCCCGCGGCGGCAGCCACGGGGCGGTCGGGGGCTCCTCGGGGAGCGGCCCGCCGAGGTGGTCGAGGACCTCCTGCGCGGTCGGCCGGTTCTCGGGGAGCTTGTCCAGGCACGCGGCCACGAGCGGGCGCAGGGGGCCCGGGACCCCGTCCAGGGAGGGCGGCTCGCGCAGGACCCGGTACAGCAGGGTCGAGGGATGCCCCTCCCCGAAGGGGTCGGCCCCCGTGGTCGCGAACAGCAGGGCTCCGCCGAGGGAGAACAGGTCGCCGGCGGCGGCGGCCCCGCCGCCGGAGAGGAGTTCGGGCGCCGTGTAGGCGGCGGAGCCGACGCCCTCGCCGGGGCGGGTGAGCCGGGCCTCGTCCACGGCCCTGGCGACGCCGAAGTCGATGAGCCGGGGGCCGTGCGCGTCCACCAGGACGGTCGAGGGTGTGAGGCCCCGGTGCACGGCGCCCGCGCCGTGGGCCGTGTCCAGGGCCTCGGCGATCCCCCGGGCGAGGACGGCCGCCGCCGCCGGGGGGAGGGGCCCGGTGCGTTCCACCAGCTCGCGCAGTGTGGGGCCGGGGACGTACGCGGTGGCGGTCCAGGGGACGGGGGCGGACAGGTCGTGGCCGAGGAGGGGCGGGGCGAAGCGGCCGACGGTCCGGGGGGCGAGGGCGGCCTCGCGGGCGAAGCGGGCACGGAAGTCCAGGTCGACGGCGTACGCGGCGCGGACGACCGTGACGGCGGCGGGGCGCCCGTGCGGGTCCGCGCCCAGGTACACGCGGCCCATGCCGCAGGAGCCGAGGTGGGCGATGAGGCGGAACTCCCCGAGCTGGGTGGGCTCGTCGGGGTTGAGGGGGCGCATGGGTCCTCTGGGGGGCCAGGGGCGGAGGACGCCTCGGGGCCCGCCAGGACGGCCCGGTGCGTCTGCCGGAGGTTTCTCAGGAGTCACCGTAACCCGAGAAGATCGCTGATAGAGCACGCTTCCGACCGGTTCACGGAGGGTGTGTGCCCTTATGTCACCCTTTGGTGGTTCGGATCCGAAGATCTGTTGTGCCCGACTTCGCCGCGAAACCCGGTGAACGCGCGCGCCCGCCCCCGACGCCCGGAAAAGGGACCGCCCGGGACCCCGCCGCAGACGGGCCCCAAAGGGCGGCCCCGGGGAGCCGCGTGCGCCGCGCGGCCCCCGGCACACGCCCTACGGGCGGGAGGCGGTGGCCCCGGACCAGATGTTGACGTCGGAGTCCACGGCCCACTCGTCGATGCGCCGCAGCTCCTCGTCGCTGAACCCGGGGGAGTCCAGCGCGGCGAGGTTCTGTTCGAGCTGCTCCACGCTCGACGCCCCGATGAGCGCGGTCGTCACCGTGCGCGGCCCCTGGTCCCGCAGCACCCAGGAGATCGCCATCTGGGCGAGCGTCTGGCCGCGCTCCGAGGCGATGGCGTCCAGGGCGCGCGCCCGCTCCAGGACCTCCTCGGACAGCATGTTGTCGCGCCAGCTCGGGCGGCCCACGCCCGCGCGGGAGTCCGGTGGCACCTCGCCGCCGAGGTAGCGCGGGGTCAGCACGCCCTGGGCCAGCGGCGAGAACGCCACCACGCCCATGCCCTCGTCGGCCGCCGCCTCCAGCAGGCCGCCCTCCACCCACCGGTTGAGCATCGAGTACGACGGCTGGTGCACGGTCAGCGGGGTGCCCAGCTCCCGCATGATGCGGGCGGCCTCCCTGGTCGCGGCGGGGCCGTACGACGAGATGCCGGCGTACAGCGCCCGGCCGGACACCACGGCGTGGTGGAGGGCACCCATGGTCTCCTCCAGCGGCGTGTCCGGGTCGGGCCGGTGGCTGTAGAAGACGTCCACGTGGTCGAGGCCCATCCTGGCCAGGGACCGGTCCAGCGACGAGAGCAGGTACTTGCGCGACCCGCCCCGCTGGTGGGGGCCGGGGCCCATGACCCACCCGGCCTTCGTGGTGATGACCAGTTCGTCCCGGTAGGGGGCGAAGTCCTCGGCCAGGGCGCGGCCGAGGTTCTCCTCGGCGGCCCCGGGCGGCGGTCCGTAGTTGTTCGCGAGGTCGAAGTGGAACACGCCGAGATCGAACGCCCTGCGCAGGATGCGGCGCTGGTTCTCCTGGTCGCGGTCCGCGCCGAAGTTCTGCCACAGGCCCAGCGACAGGCGGGGCAGGTGCAGCCCGCTGTCACCGCTCCTGCGGTACTCCGTCGTCTCGTACCGATCCTCGCTCGCCACGTAGGTGCCCACGGACCGCCTTCCCCTCGTCGGATGACCGACCGGCAGACTAACCCGCCCGGCGGTCCGCCCGAGGGGGCGGGGGGCCGACACGCCTAGGCGTCGACGGTGAGCTCGCCCATGCGGTCCCAGCCCTCGCCCTCCACGGAGCGGCTGACGATGAGCGGGGTCTCGGCGAGCAGCGGCTTCATGCGGGCCAGGCCCTCGCGGAAGTGGTCGCTGTTGACGTGGGCCTCGCCCGTGCCGTCCCGGAACGCCTCGACCAGGACGAACTCGTCGTCGCGCTCGACGCTGCGGGACCACTCGAACCACAGGTTCCCGGGCTCGGCCCGGGTGGCGGCGGTGAAGTCGGCGACCTCGTCGAGGAAGCGGTCGACGGCCTCCGGCCTGACCCTGTACTTGACGACGATCAGGATCATGGTTCCCGGTCTCCTCACTGTGCTCGGTTCACTGCGCGGGGGGACACGTCGTGTCCCCCCGTCCCAGTCTTCCAGAGCACCGCGGGTGCGGAGCGCACGGCTGACCGGGGCCGGGCGGCGGTGGAGCGGGGAGAGGAGGCGCGGTGTCAGGCGGCGACCGGCTGGCGTGCGGCGCCGAAACCGTGGCTGTAGACGGGCTCGGGGCCCCGGGCGAAGGGGTTGAGGAGCTCGGCGGCGCCGACCGGGTCGCTCGCGGGATGGGAGACCGTGCCCCCGTGGAACAGGTCGTTCCAGAAGAAGCGCCCGTCGCGACACCAGACGTTGACGTCGCGCTGGACCGACATGACGGCCATGTCGGTGGTGCCCGACCAGTAGAACTGGCGCTGGGTGGCTGAGACGAGTTCGCCCAGGAGCGCCGTGATCGCGCGCTCGGCGCAGAAGGCGTGGCGGGGCTTGTGCTTGATTCGTCTGGCGAGAGCCGACTTCGCCCGGGAGGCCCGGGGGTTGTTCAGGCGCCAGTGACTCAAGGTCGTCTCCAGTGGGTCTCGGTTGCCGCGGTGCTGACCGTGTGCTCGGTGCGGCCACAGTCGCCGCGGTTCGAGGGTTTCCGCCCGTCCTGGGACCTTGGCGGGTTCCCTCCACAAAGTTGGTGAGGTGTGAACGGTGTCGTTACCTCGTAGTTATTCTTTGCGCTCCGGATGCTAGCAGCAACTCACCCCTTGCAGTCGAGGCTTCTGCGAGTGACCAATGTCACAATTAACGAAACCGTATCGACTGGGCAAAACCGAGAACCTGCTGGTCAGAGGGGTTTTCCCGTACCTGTGTTCGATTGGCGCGGGTCGAATAAGGGCCTCTGAGTCCCGTCCTGGCTGTCGTGAGTCTCACCCGTTTTGGCAACTCCTGGCGTGCTTCTGGTGACTCGTGGTGACTTCTTGCTGGTTACGCGTTCTTGACTCTGTCAAGCGCGGGTCTTGCCGATGCCGGGTCCGGCGGCGCACACGGGCGTCGGCCGGTTTTGCGCACCCTGTCACCCCGGTGTAAGGGATGGTCCGGTCTCTGGAGGACACTGGAGAGGTCGTACAAAACGGAGAGAAGTCGTCCAGTGACACAGACCCAGACATCCGGTGACCGGACTACCCCGGACGGGAGCACCGTGCCCGCCGAACCCGCGGGCGGCGCCCGCGCGTGGATCGTGTGGGCGGTCGCCGTCGCCGGGTACTTCCTGGCGATGCTGCACCGCAACGGCCTCGGTGTCGCGGCCCTGGAGGCCCAGGCCCGGTTCGACGTCGGCCCGGCGCTGCTGTCCCTGCTGCCGATGCTCCAACTCCTGGTGTACGTCCTCCTCCAGGTTCCGGCGGGCCTCCTCGCCGACCGGCTCGGCCCCCGCTACACGCTCGCCATGGGCATGGTGGCGATGGTGGTCGGTTCCTGCCTGTTCGCGCTCGCGCCCGGGATCGAGACCGCGGTCGCCGGACGGTTCCTCATCGGCCTCGGCGACGCCCTCGTCTTCCTCAACGTCATCCGGCTGGCCGCCCTGTGGTTCCCGCGTGCGCGCTACGCCCTCGTCAGCGGCCTCACCGGCGTGGTCGGCGGCATCGGCCAGGTGGCGAGCGCGGCGCCCCTCGCGTGGGCCCTCGGGCAGGTCGGCTGGGTGGCCGCCTTCCTCTCCACCACGGCCCTGACCGCGCTGATGGCGCTCCTCGTGCTGCTGGTCGTGCGCGACCGCCCCGCCGACGCGGCCGGGCGGTCCACCGTGGCCGACCCGATCTCCGTGTGGGAGGCGCTCAAGGAGGCCCTTCGCGCGCGCGGCCCGCTCATCGGCATGGCGCACCACGCGGCCGTGATGGCGCCCTTCACGATGATGATGGTGCTGTGGGGCTACCCGTATCTCGTGAACGGGCTGGGTCTGGCCGAGGGCACCGCGGCGCTGACCCTGACCGGTCTGGCGGCGGGAGGCCTGTGGGTGGCCCCGTTCGTCGGCCTCCTGGTCGGCCGGCACCCCCGGGCGCGCCGGTGGCTGGCCCTGACCCTGGGGGCGGTGCTGAGCGCGGGCTGGGTGCTGCTGGTCGTGTGGCCCGGGGGAGCGCCCGTCGCGGCCGGGCTGACAGTGATGGCGGTGAGCGCGGTGGGCCAGACCCTCGCGCCGACGATCTCCTTCGACTTCGCCCGCGACGGCATTCCCGCCAGCCGCACCGGTGTCGCCTCCGGCCTGGTCAACATGAGCGGCTTCACGACCGCGGTGCTGTGCACGGTCGCCGCCGGTGCGATCCTCCAGGCGCTTCCGGACGAGCCGGAGTCCTACCAGATCGCGTTCGTGCCGATGTGCGTGACGACGGTCGCCGCGACCGCGGTGCTGTACTTCTTCGTGCTGTCCCGCCCCCGGGCGTAGGCCCCGCGGGGCTCTCCGGGAGGACGGGGCCGAAGGCCCGCGGCTCCCCTTCCCCCCTTGCTCCTCCTCGCGCGCGCGTGCGCGCGAGGAGGAGACGCCTGGGGAGACTGTGCCCATGGCGGCCCTCCGGACCCGCGTGTGCACGGGAGGGACCGCCCCGAGCGGGGGCGGCCCCTCGGGCCCCGAACCGCGGGCAGGGGCCGGGCACGGCCCCCGCGCGCCCCCGGTACCTGCCCGCGGTACGGACCTCAGGCGCGGGCCTGCGACGTCGTCTCGCCCATCTCGGCTCGGAGCCGGTCCAGCACCCCGGACAGGAGCCGGGAGACGTGCATCTGGGAGCAGCCCATCCGGTCGGCGATCTCGGTCTGGGTGTGGTCGCAGAAGAAGCGCAGGCCCAGGAGCCGGCGGTCGCGCTCGGGAAGGCGGGCGAGGGCCGGCTTGAGGCTCTCGCGCTGGTCCACCAGTTCCAGGCCGTGGTCCTCGCTGCCCAGGTGGTCCTCCAGGCGCATGGGCTCCTCCTCGCCGCCGGAGGTGTCCGGGGCCTCCAGGGACAGGCACTGGTAGGCGTTGGACGCCTGGACGAGCTGCTGCACCTCCTCCTCCGACATGTCCATCCTCTCGGCCAGCTCCGCGGTCGTGGGCGTGCGCGCGTGCTCCTGCTGGAAGTCGGAGGACACTCTGCGCAGCTTGCTGCGCTCCTCCTGCTGGGTCCGGGTGACGCGCATCGCCCAGGTGTGGTCGCGGAAGTGGCGCTTGACCTCTCCGGTGACCGTGGGGACCAGGTAGGCGACGAACGGCTTGCCGTAGGAGGGGTCGTAGCCGCGCATCGCCTTGGTGAAGCCGACCATGGCGGCCTGGTACAGGTCCTCCAGCGGTTCGCCGCGGCCCTGGTAGCGGCGTGCGATCTTCTTGGCCAGGGGCTGGTGGAGCAGTACGACGCGCTCTCGGAGCCGGTCCGCACGGGGGTCGCCCTCGCCCAGGCGCCTCGCCGCGGCCAGCAGCTCCTCGGCGGAGGCGTTCTCGCCGGGGGTGCGTGTGCGGGGGCGGGAGAGCGGGCGGGTCCGCTTGCGGGCGGTCCGGGGCGTCTTCGGGGTGGTGGCGGTGTTCGGCAAGGGAGCTCCCGGTGGTCTGGTGGGTCCGGACAGAGCGCCGGTGGCGTCGACGGGGAATTCCGTTCGGGTGGGTGGGTGGGAGGGTTGGAGGAAAAACTTCGTGGACCTTCTTCCTTCCCTCAGTGCAGCGCTTAAAAGTGCGGACCGAAACTTTTTTGTCCTTCCCCTGGTAGGAGTCGGTGAAGTCACGCTCCGTGTTTCGCCCTGGCGTTCGGAGAGGCACCTTTCGTGGCGTGAAACACACTGCTGCCCTGCTTCGGGGCGGTGGCGCTAGGCGCTTCCCGCCAGGTGAAAGTATTTTGATTTTCGAGGGAAGTGATTTTTTATGCCGTTTTGACAATGGCCCGGGTAGGGGTGTGGGGGTTGTCGTCCGCGTCTGCTTCCAGGTTTACATCGCTTTTATCGGCGCTGTCGGAACGGAGTACCCGTGCCACGGAAGGCCTTTTCCCGTTCCGGTCCGAGGGGGTGCCCCGAGGCGTCCCGGCGGCTGCCCTTCCCGGAAAAGGGCCGGGACGAAGGGGTGCGGGCGGGGGCCGGACACCGCCCCCGGCCCGGTCGGGCGACGCCGGTGTTCCGGCCCCCCGGGGCCCTTCGGGGTGCCGTGTCCGGGCGCCGCGCGCGGCGCCCTCCCCGGCACGTGCCGGGGAGGGCGCCGAGAACCCGGGCCCGGCCGTCTAGCCCGCGCGCCAGGTGCCGTCCTGGAGCGCTCCTCCCGCCTGGGGGCCCATGAGAGAGAGCCCCCCGTCCACGAAGAGCGAGGCCCCGGTGACGTAGGACGACCCCCGCCCGGCGAGGAAGGCCACGGCGTCCGCCACCTCGTCGGCGTGGCCGGGGCGGGGGATCGGGTAGCCGCCGCGCGTGTCCAGTCCCGGCGGCTCCTCGTGCTGCCCGGTCATGGGCGTGGCGATCTCACCCGGCGCCACCGCGTTCACGGTGATGCCGTACAGCCCCAGTTCGAGGGCGAGCACCCGGGTCAGGAGTTTGAGGCCGCCCTTGGCGGCGCAGTAGGTCCCGGCGTTCACCCGGGGGAACTCCTCGTGCACGCTGGTGATGTTGACGATGCGTCCGCCGCGTCCCGCGTCGCGCATGTGGGTCGCCGCGATCCTGGAGCAGAGGAACGGGCCGTCCAGGTCGACGGCCAGGACCTCGCGCCAGCGCTCGTAGTCCGTCTCCAGCAGCGGTTCGTCCGACCCGGTCCCGGCGTTGTTGACCAGGACCCCGACGCCCCCGAGTTCCCCGATCAGCTCGGCGACGGCCTCGGACCCGCCCACCGGGTCGGAGAGGTCGTGCCTGCGCACCACCGCCCGGCGTCCGGCCTCCCCGATCTCTGACTCCGTCCGGCGGATGCCCTCCTCGTCCGAGTGGTACGTGATGCCGAGGTCGAAGCCCTCGCGCGCCAGGCGGACCGCCGTCGACCGCCCGATCCCGCTGTCCGCGCCGGTCACCACCGCCACCCGGTCGTAGCCGTCGAACTCGCGCACCCCGTCCACGCGGGCGTCGTCACGTCGTTGCTCCATGGCTGCGCACCCCCTTGTTCCCTGCGCCCGGCCGGGCGCACGCACTCGGGGTCCCGGCTACCCGGTGGGTGCTTCCGTACACGTGCGTCCGGGCGGCGCCGTGGTCCGGGTTCCCGTCGGAAAACGGATTGACCGCGCCCGCCGGTCCCGTGGTGTCATGGCCTGTGACGAACATCGAAGGCCTGCTCGCGGCCTATGACGAGCAGTTGCGCGGCGCCCCAGCGGACCTCCCCGACGGGGTGACGGTGGAGCGGGACGGACCGGTGACGCGGTTGGTGGGACAGCGCCGGGGGCTCGTCACCGCGCCGCCCGACCCGGGCGTGCGCGGGGACGAACTGGACCGGCTGATCGCCCGGCAGCGGGAGCGCTTCGCGGCGCGCGGCGAGGCGGTGGAGTGGAAGACCCACGGGCACGACCGGCCGGAGGACCTCCCCGACCGCCTCCGCGCCGCCGGGTTCGCGCCCGAGGAACGGGAGACCGTGCTGATCGGCCGCACCGACGTGGTCTCCGCCCCGGCCCCGCCCGAGGGGGTCGCCCTCCGCCGGGTCGGTGAACCGGACGACATGCGCCGTGTCGCCGACATGGAGTCGCGCGTGTGGGGCGGCGACTGGAGCTGGCTGGGCGAGGACCTGATCGCCCGGACCGCCGCGGACCCGGACGGTATCGCCGTCCTCGTGGCCGAGGCCGGCGGGGAGGTGGTGTCGGCCGCGTGGCTGGTGTTCCTGAGGGGTACCGAGTTCGCCGGGCTCTGGGGCGGCTCGACCCTGCCCTCGTGGCGGGGGAAGGGGATCTACCGGTCCCTGGTGGCCGCCCGCGCGCACATCGCCGCGGCACGCGGTGTCCGCTACCTCCGGGTCGACGCCACCGACGCCAGCGCGCCCGTCCTGCGCCGCCTGGGTTTCGAGGGGGTGACCACCACGACCCCGTACGTCTGGTCCCCGGCCTGAGCCGCGGGGTCCGCCCGCCCCCGCCCGGGGGCGGGACCCGCGCACACGGAACGGGCGGGGCGGCCCCGGAAGGCCGCCCCGCCCGTCAGACCTGCCCCTCCACGCCCTCGGCGATCTGCCGCAGCGCCCTGAGGTGGAGCGTGAGCGCGTCGCGCCCCTCCCGGCTGAGCGACAGGTAGGTGCGCGGCCGCCTGCCCGCGAACGCCTTGCGGACGACGACGTAGCCCGCGTTC
Source organism: Streptomonospora nanhaiensis (assembly GCF_026642255.1). Classification (GTDB taxonomy): domain Bacteria; phylum Actinomycetota; class Actinomycetes; order Streptosporangiales; family Streptosporangiaceae; genus Nocardiopsis; species Nocardiopsis tropica. Next base: position 345,909 of record NZ_CP113264.1, read on the forward strand.
TCCAGCGTGGTGATCTGCTTGGAGAGTGCGGAGTCGGAGACCTCCACGGCGTCGCGCAGCGAGGCGAAGTCCGACTGCTCCACCGGTGCCAGCGCGGCGAGGATGGAGAGGCGCACGGGTGCGTGGATGACGGGGTCGAGCGACTTGCGCGGGTGGTTCATGGTCGTTCTCCGGATCGCCGGTCGTTCACCTGGTGGCCCTGCGGACGCCGACCAGGTTCACCAGGACCGCCGCGAGGAAGGGCAGGCCGTTCAACGCCGCCCCGACGGACCACCAGACGACGGAGCCGGTGAACACGGTCAGGCCCATGGACACCGTGACGGTGAGGAGGAGGACGCCCGCCCCGGTCAGAACGTAGTGCACGGTCAGATGGCGGCGCAGGGCGACGGGGCGGCTGTAGGCGTACCAGTTCATCGCGATCAGGGTGAGCACGGCCGTCGCGTACGCGACGGCGCGGGGGGCGGGCCCGACCGGGGCCAGGCCGACCACGAGGACCGCGCAGACCATGAGGGCGCCCAGGCCCGTGACGGTCAGCGCCGGCCAGCGCGCCCGGCCGCGGATCCTCCGGCCCACCGCGTCGGCGTGGTCGAGGATCTCGGCCGCTTCTCTCCGGTCCAGGTCCTGCTCCATGGGCGCCTCCCGCCGTCGGTGGTTCCTTGAAGTGTCCAGGATGGCATGTACTTTCTGCTTTGGAAAGTAGTTTCTGCTTTGGACTCCTCTTTCGGTCCGCCCGCTCTCCGGAGTCGGGGCGGGGGAGGGACCCGCGCACACGGAACGGGCGGGGCGGCCCCGGAAGGCCGCCCCGCCCGTCGCGGGTCCGGTTCGCCCTAGAAGGCGGACTCGGGAACGTCCATCAGGTCGAGGTCGACGCCCTCGGCCACGCGCAGCTCGGCGGCGATGCGCGGCAGGAACTGCTCGGCGAAGAAGCGCGCGGCGGCGATCTTGCCGGTGTAGAAGTCCTTGTCCGCCTCGCCGGCGCCGTCGATGCTGTTCAGGGCCACCTCGGCCTGGCGCAGCAGCAGCCAGGCGAGGACGACGTCGCCGAACGACATCAGCAGGCGGGTGGAGTTCAGGCCCACCTTGTACAGCTCGCGCGGGTTCTCGGCGGAGCCCATCGCGTGGCCGACCATGAGCTCGACGAGCTTCTCGACGTTGCCGAGGCTCTCCAGGAGCAGCTTGCGCTCCTCCTTGAGGCGGCCGTTGCCGGCCTCGCTCTCGGCGAAGGCCCTGATCTCGCCCGAGAGGGCGCCCAGCGCCTGGCCGCCGTTCTTCACGATCTTGCGGAAGAAGAAGTCCTGGGCCTGGATCGCCGTCGTGCCCTCGTAGAGGGTGTCGATCTTGGCGTCCCGGATGTACTGCTCGATCGGGTACTCCTGCAGGAACCCGGAGCCGCCCAGGGTCTGGAGGGACTCGGCGAGCAGCGCGTAGGAGCGCTCGGAGCCCACGCCCTTGACGATCGGCAGGAGGAGGTCGTTCATGGCCTCCAGCTCCGTGACGTCCTCGCCCCTGGAGTGCGCGATCTGGATCTCGTCCTGCTGCGTGGCGGTGAGCAGGACCAGGGCGCGCATCGCCTCCACGTAGGACTTCTGCGTCATGAGGCTGCGGCGCACGTCCGGGTGGTGGGTGATGGTGACCTTGGGGGAGTTCTTCGACCCGGCGAGGTCGTTGCCCTGCACGCGCTCCTTGGCGTACTCCAGGGCGTTCAGGTAGCCGGTGGAGAGGGTGGCGATGGCCTTCGTGCCGACCATCATCCGCGCGTACTCGATGACGAGGAACATCTGGCGGATGCCGTCGTGCTTGTCGCCGACGAGGTAGCCGATGGCGGGGTGCTTGTCACCGAAGGTCAGCTCGCACGTGGTGGAGGCCTTGAGGCCCATCTTGTGCTCGACGTTGGTCACGTAGGCGCCGTTGCGCTCGCCGAGGGAGCCGTCCTCGTTGACCAGGAACTTGGGGACCAGGTACAGGGACAGGCCCTTGGTGCCGGGGCCCGCGCCCTCGGGGCGGGCGAGCACCAGGTGGAAGATGTTCTCGGACATGTCGTGCTCGGCCGAGGTGATGAAGCGCTTGACGCCCTCGATGTGCCAGGTGCCGTCGCCCTGGTCCACGGCCTTGGTGCGGCCGGCGCCGACGTCCGACCCCGCGTCGGGCTCGGTCAGCACCATGGTGGCGCCCCAGCCGCGCTCGATCGCGAGCCTCGCGAACTCCTTCTGCTTCTCGTTGCCCTCGGAGAAGAGGATGCTCGCGAAGCCGGGGCCGGCGGAGTACATGTGCACGGAGGGGTTGGCGCCGAGCACGAGCTCCGCGGCGGACCAGACCAGGGAGCGGGGGGCGCCGAGGCCGCCCAGCTCCTGGGGGAGGTCGAGGTTGTACCAGCCGGCGTCCATGTAGGCGTGGTAGGACTTCTTCAGACTCTCGGGGACGGCGACGGTGTTCGTCTTGGGGTCGAACACCGGCGGGTTGCGGTCCGCGTCCTCGAACGACTCGGCGATGACGCCGGTGGCGAGGCGGTCGACCTCGGCCAGGATGGTGCGCGCGGTCTCCTCGTCGAGCTCCTCGAAGGGGCCCTCGCCCAGTACGTCCTGGCGCCTGAAGACCTCGAAGAGGTTGAACTCGATGTCGCGCAGGTTGCTCTTGTAATGCGTCATGGACAGCTCCGCTGTGTCCTGGCCGCGGTGTCTGTACACGCGGATCTACCGACTAGTAACAAATCAATGTTACTACCGAGTAGATCCCTACGCCAGTAGCGCGAGGGACTTGTGGCCCGCGAGACACCCAGAAGTGGCGGAACGCGGGGTCCCGGGGAGCGGAGGGCCCCGGCGCGGCGCCGTGGGGCCGCCCCCGTCCGGGGCGCCGAACCCGCGTGTCCGGCCGTTCGTCGCGGCTCCGCGCCGGGCGCGCCGGGGCCGCCTGCCCCGGCCCGTCGGCGGCCCGCGGACCCCTGCGGGCCGGGGCAGGAGCGGCCGGTCAGGGTGGACGGCCACCTGGCCGAGGGCGTCACGCCCGACCAGGTGGAGCGCTGGGTGCAGTCCGCCACCGTCCTGCACTCGAACGGCGACGCGCTGGACATCGCGGTCCGGGGTGACCGCGTCGTCGGGGTGCGCGGCAGGGCGGCCGACCGCGTCAACCGCGGACCGCCGCGTCCGTCCAGGTCAACAACGTGCACCCGATCCGCGGGATGCTCGGCAGGCCCGGCGCCGGCGTGCTCCGGATGAACGGGCTGCCCACGGCGGAGAACACGCGGGAGTGCGGCGCCGACGGCGACCTCACGGGCTTTCGCAACTGGAGCAACGGCGCCCACGTCGCCGACCTCGCCGCGGTGTGGAACCTCGACCCCGAGAGGATCCCGCACTGCGCGCCGCCCACCCACGCGATGCAGATCATGCGCTACGCCGAGAAGGGCTCCGTGCGCTTCCTGCGGGTCAGTGCCACCAACCCGGCGGTGTCGCTCCCCGAGCTGCGGCGGATCCGGTCCCTGCTCGCGGGGCAGGACCTGTTCCTGGTGGTGCAGGACATCTTCATGACCGAGACGGCCGAGCTCGCCGACGTGGTGCTCCCCGCGGCGGCCTGGGGCGAGAAGACGGGCACGCTCACCAAGCAGCGACCGCACCGTCCACCTGTCCGAGAAGGCCGTCGACCCGCCCGGCGAGGCCCGGCCCGACCTGGACGTCTTCCTCGACTAGGCGCGCAGGATGGACTTCCGCGACAGGGACTGGGAGCCGTTCCCGCAGTGGCACGACCCCGAGTCGGCCTTCGAGGCGTGGAAGCGGGCCAGCGCCGGGCGGCCGTGCGACTACACGGGCATCACCTACGCGAAGCTGCGCGGCGGGAGCGGCGTCCAGTGGCCCCGCAACGCCGACAACCCGGACGGGACCGCGCGGCTCTACGCCGACGGACGGTTCTGGGCCGTGCCCGACCGGTGCGAGGGCTACGGGCGGGACCTGGTCACCGGAGCTCCGGCGGACGCGACCGGGTACGCCGCGATGAACCCCTCCGGGCGTGCGGTCATCAGGGCGGCCGAGCACCTGGAGCCCCACGAGGCGCCGGACGGGGAGTACCCCTTCGCCCTCGTCACCGGCCGCACGCTCTACCAGTTCCACACCCGCACCAAGACCGGGCTCGTCCCGCAGCTGCGGTGCGCGGCCCCCGAGGTCTGGGTGGAGGCGGCCCCCTCCGACGCGGAGGACGCGGGGTCCGCGAGGGGGACCTGGTGGAGGTGGTCTCGCCGCGCGGAGCGGTCCGGGCGCGGGCGCGCATCGCCGGGATCCGCCCGGGCGTGCTGTTCGTCCCCTTCCACTACGGCTACTGGGACTCGGAGGACCGCGGCGGGGGAGAGGGCGTCCCGAAGGACCGGGCGGCCAACGAGATGACCGTCACCGACTGGGATCCGGTGCCCAGGCAGCCCCTCTTCAAGACCTCGGCGGCGGGACGCCTGCGCCCGCGCCGACGACGACCGCGTCCCGGCCCGTCGGCGAGGGGGTGCCCGAGACCCGGGGTGGACCGGGGGCGATGGCGGAGGAACGGGTGGAGGGCGGTTCGTGATGGGAATGGCGATCGCGCTGCGGGAACTGCACCGTTCGGAGGGCCACCTGCTCCACCAGCTCCTCGCCCTGGTCGAACGCCACCGGGACGAACCCGAGATCCACCACGTGGCCGGGGACCTCGCCACGTGGTCGCGGGAGCACGTGCGGGAGCTCGCCGCGACCGGCCCCCGCCACGGCCTGGAGCCGGAGAACCTGTCGGAGGGCGGCCCGGAGCCGCTCGGCGGGACGCGCGAGGACCCGGGGGAGCCGCTGGACGCCCGTTCGGATCCGGATCTCCTGCTGCTGGCCGACCCGAGGAGGCTGTACCGCATGGCCGCGGGGGTGTCGGTGGACTGGGAGCTCCTCGGCCAGGGCGCCCAGGCGCTCGCCGACACCGAGCTGCTCGCGCTCACCCGGCGGTGCCACCCGCAGACGGTGCGGCAGATGAACTGGGCGGACGGCATGCTCAAGGCCCTCTCCCCGCAGGTCCTGTCCGGCTGAGGCGCGGGCCCGTCCCGTGCCGCGCTCCGGGGACGCGGCCGGGAGCGGCGGTCAGAAGTCCGTGGAGGACTCCGCCGGCGCCGTCGAGGGGCCGCCGGCCGCACGGATGCTCCGCACGTGGACCAGTCGGCTGAGCCGGATGACGGGGCGGATCAGCAGTTCGACGCTGCCGAGCAGGAAGCACCACGTCCCGACCGTCATCCAGGCCGGGAGGAAGAACATGATGCTGCCCGTGATGAACCACAGCGCGATGAGCGTGTCGTTCGCGATGCTCAGCGCCTCGTACCGGCGGCGGACGACCAGTTCCTCGCGGCCGATGTGGACGACCAGGGGCCGTCCCCGCTGTGACCCGGGCATGGTGGTCTCCCTTCCTCTCGTCGGACCGGTCGGCCCGGGCCCAGGTCGGCCAGGACCGCGGCGGCGACGAGCCCGGCCGCTCCCGCTCCCACGACGACGTCGCAGGTCCTCGGCAGACCGGTCACCCGGCCAGCGTAGGCCCGAGCCCCGGCGCCGTCCCGGACGTCGACCGGTGAGCCGCGGAAGCGCCCCCGGGGGGAATCCCGTCCACCGGAGCCCCTGAGCTCCGCACGGAACGCCGGAAACCGGCTGAGGACACGGAAAGGGCGGCACCCCTGGAGGAGTGCCGCCCCGGCGGGCCCGGTCGCCCGCTCTCCCGGGTTCCGGAGATCAGACCTGGTACTCGGTGATCACCTCGGCGAGGCCGTTCACGATCACGACCTCGGCGTAGACGAAGGTTCCCTCCGCAAGGGCGGTTTCGAGCTCGTCGAAGGGGCACGACACGTTTCCGTGACCGTCCTCGTGGAGGCCCTCCTCGCCGGGGCAGACGTAGATCCCGCCGACGTGCGACGTGGTCTCGTCGACGTAGAACGCCTGGTTGCCGACGAGGTACTCGTACGGGGCCAGGTAGGTGACCTCGCCCGTCAGGGTCGTGTTCACCCCTTCGTTCGAGGAGTCCCCGCCCGCGGAACCGTTGTCGGGGCTCTCCGGGGTGTCGGGATCCCCGTGGCCGTCCGTCTGGTACTCGGAGATCGACTCGGCGAACCCGTCCACGATCGCGACCTCGGCGAGAACGACGGTTCCCCCCTGAAGGGCGGCGTCGAGCTCCTCGTAGGAGCACTCCACGATCCCGTAACCGCCCTCGTCGACGCCGTCCTCGGCGGGGCAGACGCTGATCCCGCCGAGGACCTGCGTGGTCTCGTCGACGTGGAACGCCTGGTTCTCGACGAGGTACTCGTTCGGGGACAGGTACGTGACCTCGCCAGCCAAGGTCGCGGTCACCCCTTCCGCGCCGTTGTTCTCGGCGCTCTGGGCCTCCGCGTCGAACGCCTCCGCGTCGACCGCGTCCGGGCTGAAGCAGCCGGTCGCGCCGAGGGTGATCAGGCCGGCGGTGAGAAGGGCCAGGAGGGAGGAGCGGGTGCTGCGGCTCATCATGTTCGTTTCTTTCGGGGAGCAGGTGCGAGGAACGTTCACGCCGGGGTTCGAGAGCTTTGGTCTGCCGCTTCAGCGGTTTTGCCGGGGCTTCCCGAAACGCTTGGCGAAGGTGAGGGAGGGAGTTACAGGGGCATGGGAACCGCGCCCGCCCTGATAACTCCTTGAATGTATCACCGAATTCCGCATTCCCGTGTTTCGGAGAGCCCTTGTTTCGCCTCGGGTGCGAGTGGTCCGCGATGCGGGTCGGGTTGCGGTGAGGGGCGGGTCGCGGTGTGGGGCCTGGCGGCGAAGAACCCGGGAGGTCGGACGCGGCTTCCCCTGTAAGGCCAGGTCAAGCCCTGTGTGGGTTTCGTGGATGGATCACTTTTCGCGTGTCCGATCGGTCACGGTGTGTTTCACCGAGAAAAGTTCTGACAAGAACCGACCAATGTTTCGAGATATGGGGAAGGGTTTTGATTGGGCGGTGCAGGTTTTCCTTATTTGTTACTGTGAGTCAGATCACTCTTGTTTTGTATTGGTGCTTTCCGTCTTACCCTTTTGTGGGAAGGGGTGCTTTAGACGGCTGTGCGGGCCGTGGGGTTCTCGCGTTCCGCGGTTTTTCGGGGCCTGTCGGGCGGCCCCGTGCGGGTCGGCCGCCGGTGGGCGCCGTGCTCGGATCGTCGCCGGACCGGGCGCCCGCCGCGCGCTCGTATCCTCGGACCTGGACGATCACCGGCGGCGGCCGGCTCCGGCGGCCCGGACCGTCCGCGGGGGCCGCCGGAGCCGGCCGCCGCCACCACCGACCTGGAGAGCGACGACGCGATGCTGGAGATGCTGCCCGGACTCGTCCGGATCTACGAGGAGTGGGCGGAGCGGTACCCCGAGGTACAGCCGCTGACCGTCCAGTTCGCGGCGGACGGGAAGTCGGGGGGAGGGCTCGACGGCGTGCTCGCCTACCCCCTGGACGGCCACTGGCTCCTGGTCACCTTCGGCCTGACCGAACTCGGGGAGAAGACCAGCGAGGAGGCCCGGGTCTCCGGCTCGGGCTTCGAGTTCACCTGCAGGGTCCCGCGCGAGGACGGCGACGAGGCCGTGCCCTCCTGGGTCCTGCGCGTCCTCCACGCCCTGGCCGACCGCTTCCTCGCGGGCATCGACCTGGACGTGGGCCACTGGATCGTCACCCCGTCCCCGCTCGGCGGGGAGCCGGCCAACGGCGACATGACGTCCCTCGTCATCGTCCCGGACGTCGAGATCCGCGCCATCGACACCCCGAACGGGATCGTCCTCTTCTTCCAGCTCGTCGGGTTGAAGGCCGAGGAGGGGGCCGCCGTCCAGGAGGCCGGGACGGCCGCCCCGCTCGTCGCGCTCCTGCGCGACCGGGACCCGAAGATGCTCACCGACCCGTCCCGGGACGCCGTCCGGCTCTGACCCGCGGCCGCGGCCGGCCCGGCGCGTCCGGCGCCCGCGGAGGCGGGGACGCACCGGGACCGGGAACCGGTCAGCAGTCGCCGCGGTCGGCGGTGGTGTCGCAGACGCCCGCGCCGTCCGCCCAGGTGAGGCCGCCCCGGGCGTTCGCGCCGAACGGCCGGGTGACGGTCACGTGCGTGCCCGCCCCGGAGTCCTCCGCCAGCCAGCTGCGGACCTCCCGGGTGACGCCCCCGGCCTCGCTCCGGAACACGTAGAAGGGGTGGGGCACGGGGGACCGCCCGCTGCCGGGCCGGGTCCACCAGTTCCCGCCCTCCGCGGCGGCGGTGTCCACGAACAGGCAGTCGTGGCCGACGCCCTCGAAGACGCAGGTGCGGGGCTCGGCGCCGCCGAGCCGTCCCACGCCCGTGTCCGGCGTCACGCCGCTGTTGTACGCGCGCCAGTAGACGTTGTCGCACGAGCCGTCCGCGCAGGCGTTCCAGTCGCGCCACGCGGTGGCGCGGGCGGCGGGCGCGGTCGAGCCCCTGTTGATCGCGGCGCAGTACCGGTCGACGATGTACGGGGCGACGAACCCGGCGACCCACGCGGTGTCGATCGCCTCGCCCGCGGTGTTGTGCGCGCCGAGCCCGGCCGAGTCCATCTGCCACAGGCCGACGCCGGGGTTGAAGAACAGCCCGTCGCGGCGGGCCGGGTCGTACAGGGTGTCCTGGTTGTCGTACCGGGACAGCGTCATGGGGGAGGGGGCGCCGGGTGAGCCCGCCCCGACCTCCGGCCAGACCGGGGCCAGGGTCATGGCGGTGGCCTCCTGCGGGGTGATCGCGCACGAGGCGTCCGCCGAGGCCGTGCCCGCGGCGGTCCTGACGTCCTGGAGGGGCTGGGCGCCGAAGACCAGCGGTCCGGGGTTCACCGGCGAGTTGGCCAGCTTGAGGTCGATGACCTCCTGCTCCTCGGCGGTGACGGGGCGGTCGGCGCCGGGGTCCGCGCCGGAGGCGAGGGCGGACTGGGGAAGGGCGGCCACCAGTGCGGCCGAGGCCAGCACGGCGATCAGCCGTCCGGCGGGTCGCGCGCGGAACCGGGGCCGGGCGCGGCCGGCGGGGGTCGTTCTCATGTCTGTGCACCTCTCGCGAGCGGGGGGAGGGGGCGGGGGTGGGCCGCGTCCCCGGGGGCCGCGCTTGTGCGACCGTGCACCCGGGGCTGCGGCGGTATCCTTCGCGGCTCAGGGCGAAAGTGGAAGGAAAACTACATTCCCCGCAGCCGCCCCACAACCCCCGCAACGGCGGGGGACCCCGCCGGGATCCTCCGGCGCCGCGCGGAAGGGCCGCCGCCCCCCGGGGGGTGTCCCCGGGAGGCGGCGGCCCTTCCGCGCAGAGGGGCCGGTCGCCCGACCGACCGCCGCGCTACCCCTCGCGGCCGCGGTCGATGGCGGCGCCGATCTCGCCGACCCGGTCGGCGAGCAGCCCCATCGCGCCGATCGCCCTGGTCAGCGGATCGTCGTCCGCTCCGCCCAGCGCGCGTCCCCGGCGGTACCCCTCCTTGACCTCGGCCCAGCGGGCCCTCTGCCCGGGGGTCATCACCCCGCGCAGCTCCGCCAGTTTCAGCAGGTTGGCCTCGGCGTCCGACGTGAGCGTCTGCGCCTCGCCCAGGTAGTGGTCGTCGATGACGGCCTCCACCTCGGCGTCGTTCATGACCGGCACGATCTTCTCCGCGAGCCGGTTCATGTTCCGGTACGACCCCTGCAACCGGAACGGCGGCTCGGTGCGCGCCTCCTCGGACTGCGCCGCCGACGCGATGTAGGCCCGGTTGTTGGCCATCACCACCTCCTGCACCCGCAGCAGTTTGCGCAGGACCGACACGATCCGGTCCACCTCGACCGCCGAGTACGGGTGCGCGAGCTGGTCCGTGCCCACCGAGTCGTCGCCCTGCGCCATCCGCACGAACCGGTACACGTCCTCCCGCTCGCGGGTGGACAGCGGCGCCAGGGTGGGGTTGGAGGTGAGCGCGTTCTCGATGTAGCTCAGCGAGAACAGCTCCTCCTTGCCCGACAGCACGTCGCCCAGGTTGTACACGTCGGCGCGGTTGGCCAGCATGTCCGGGATCCGGAACCGCTTGCCCTGCTCGGTGTAGGGGTTGCCGGACATGCAGACCGCGAACCGCCTGCCGCGCAGGTCGTAGGTCCGGGTACGCCCGTTCCACACGCCCTCCATGCGCCTCTGGCCGTCGCACAGCGAGATGAACTTCTGGAGCAGCTCCGGGTTCGTGTGCTGGATGTCGTCCAGGTACAGCATGGTGTTGCCGCCCATCTCCAGGGCGAACGAGATCTTCTCGACCTCCTGCCGCGACGTGGCGTCGGGCGCCTCCGCCGGGTCGAGCGACGTCACCGCGTGCCCCAGGGCGGGCCCGTTCACCTTCACGAACACCAGCCCCAGACGGCTCGCCACGTACTCCATGAGCGTGGTCTTGCCGTACCCGGGGGGCGAGATGAGGAGCAGCAGGCCGCTCTGGTCCGTGCGCTTGTCGTCACCGGCCGCGCCCAGCTGCTTGGCCAGGTTGTCGCCGATGAGCGGCAGGTACGACTCGTCCAGCAGGCGGTTGCGGACGAACCCGCTCATCACCTTCGGCCGGTACTCCTCCAGGCGCAGGCGCTCGCGCTCCGCGGCCACCAGCTCGTTGCGGCGCCGCTGGAAGTCCCGGTACGCGGGCACCTCCTCCAGCCGGAACCGGCGGGTGCGCGGCAGGATCTCGTCCAACCGCACCTCCAGGGACCGCTCGCGCACGCGCGGGTGGGCCCCCAGGATCCCGCCGACCGTCTCGGCCACGGCGGCCGACGACTCGTACCGGTCCGCGCCGGACCCGGTCAGCTCGATCGCCGCCGCCTCGGGGAGGTCGCCCGGGTCCACCCCGTCCAGGGTGCCCGCGAACGCCTCCAGCCACGCCGACACCAGCTGGTGCCGGGCGGCCAGGTCGCCGTCGAGCTTGCGCAGGTCCTCCGCGAACGCCGCCCGCGTGGTCTCCCGGGTGCTGCCCAGGGTCCGGTGGAACCGGTCGAGCAGCCTCCGCGCGCCCGCGCCCGACACGAACCCGCGCTCGGCGGGGGAGTCCGCCGCGAGCTCCTCGAACAGGTACTCGCCCACCAGTTCCAGGTCGGCGTCCTGGTGCAGCCCGCTGTCGGTCAGGAAGGCGTCCACGGCCCCCGCCAGCTCCGTGCGCAGCCCGTCGATCGCCGCCGACCGCCGTGCCCCGAACACCGAGCGGGCGCGGGCCAGCGACGCGGCCCGCACCGCCCACGCCGACCGCCGGTCCTTCCCGGCCCCGAACGCCCAGAACAACTGCGCCGCGGCCCGTGCCGCGCCCGGGTACCGGAGCAGTCCGGCGCCCGCGCGGAGCCGCAGCAGGGCGGACAGCACCTTCGCGGCGTCGTGGTCGTGCACGCCCCGCTCGTAGCCCTCGTCGTACCGGGCCTCGGCGGCCTCGCGCACCAGCCCCGCCAGGCCGGCCCCGTCCGCGTCCAGCTCGGCCTCGCGCAGCCGCTCCAGCGACAGCCCGTCCGCGCCCTCCTCGGCGGCGGCCAGGATCGACGTCGCCAGGAACTCGGCCCGGTACACCTCCGGGCTCTCGGAGACCAGCAGCCGGTCCCACAGGCGTCGGGTCCGCCCGAAGGCCTCGTCGGTGACGGGCTCCCGGAAGTCCGTGCCCGTGATCGCCACCGACATCCCACCGCCGTGCGGGGTGAGCGTCAGGTCGATCGGCTGGGTGTTCACCGCGAAGCGGTGCCTGCCCAGCCGGATCGTCTCCCCGCCCGCGCCGCGCTCGTACAGGTCGGTGCGGTCCCGGAGGGTCCTGCCGGCCTCCTGCCGGGCGGCCGCGATCCGGCCGTCCAGCTCCTCCGCGCGCACGGTGTCCCCGAGCGCGCGCATCTCCTCGGAGGTGCGGCGCAGCCGCGCCACCATCGCGTCCGACGCGAAGTAGGTGTTGACGTCCTCCAGGGTCGCCAGCGTCGCGACCCTGCGGTTCACCCCCTCCAGTACGCGTGCGGCCGACGACGCCAGGCGGTCGGCCCGCCGCGCCCGCTCGTCCACCAGCGACTGCTTGCGGGTGGAGAACGCCTCGTACACGTCCTCGCGCTTGTCCGACAGCTCCCCGAGGAAGTCGTCGAACTCCGCGAACCGCGACTCCAGGTTCTCCAGCTGGAGCATGATGCGCCCCAGTTGCTCGTCGCACCGCTCGGGGGAGCCCGCCGCCGCCAGCGCGCCCGTGACGGCCTGTCCCAGCAGGGCGAACTCGGCCGCGAACTCCGCCCGCCCCTCCAGGGCCAGCAGTTCGGTGCGCCGGGCCTCCAGCGTGGCGCGCGCCCGGTTGATCCCGGCCAGCACCTCGCTCACCCGCTCCAGGATGCGGGTGCGCACCTTGGCGTCGCCGATGTCCAGGGAGCCGACGACCTCGGTGACGACCTGGAGGCCCTCGGTCTGCTCGGCGATGCGCTCGCCGACGGCCGTGGCCGCGCTGACCGCGTCGATGGTCTCGGCGTCCGCGACCAGCCGGTCCACCTCGGAGTGGTACCCGGCGAACGCGTCGTCCTGCTCCAGGAACGCGACCGTCCGGCGGCCGACCGCCGTGATCTCCTCGCCGATCCTGCCGTCCAGGGCGTCGAGGCGGGCGGTGTCCGCGTACCGCGTCTCGCGCAGCGTGGCCGCCTGCCCCTGGGCGCGGCGCAGCCCGGTCAGCAGCGCCACCCACCCCTCGGCCGACCGCGGGGCCTCGCCCCGGGCCGTGCGGACGAGCGCGGCCGCCCGGTCCTCGGCCCCCGCCAGCGCCTCGGCCGCCTGGCGGGTGAGCGCCTGGACGGTCTCGAACTCCTCCAGCACCCGCCGGGCGGTGTCCTGCACCTCCGCCAGCGGCGTCGCCAGGTCGCCCAGCTCCTCCTCGCCCAGCCAGTGGAACCGGTCGAGCGCCCGGCGGCACGCGGCGATGAGCGCCTCGAAGACCTCTGTGGAGGGGCGCATGTCGGTGGTCATCCGCGCCACCGACAGGGCCTCGGACACACCCCTCACCAGCTCGGCGTTGCCGATCCGCTCCAGGGGGCCGGTCCCCGCCGGCTGCGCCGCCGCGTACACGTCGGACACGTACGGGGTCTGCCACACCTGCATCGGATGCACCCGGGTCGGCTCGCCCGAGTCGCTCCTGAACACCGTCATGGTGCCGTCGTCGAACAGCGAGTACCCGTGGCAGACGACGGGGTTGGCGACCTCCTTGCGGATGGTGTTGTACGGCAGCAGGAGGCTGCGGCCGTCCGCGCGGGAGTGGAAGACGTACAGCACGTCCTCGCCGTTGGGCGAGCGCACCACGCGCTCGAACTCCAGGTCGGTGACGTCGGTGTCGAACGTCCGCGCCGCACCGGTGGCGAGGTAGTAGCCGCCGGGGAAGATCAGCCCCTGGTCGTCGGGCAGCCGCTGGCACGCCTGGCCGATGCCGTCGAGGCGCTCCACCTCCTTGGTGCGGGTGTTGAAGACCAGGTGGCGCCACGCGGTCTCGTTGTACGGGAGGACGCGCAGCAGGATCAGCGCGCCCACCCTCGCGTACGACACGGAGGCGTCGGCCAGGCTCTGGAGCGGTTCGTCCACCGGCTCGCTGTAGACGCCCTCGCCGACCTCGGTGTTGTTCTCGACCTTGATGGTGAGGTCGCCGCCCACGGTCTCGACGAACAGCTCGTCGAGGACGGAGATGTGCGGGTGGCGGCCCTGCACGTGGTCCTCGCGTGTGGTCTCCACCCACGTGAAGTCGTGCGACGGCGGGAACACGTGGTCGCGTTCGCCGCGGTCGTCGAGGTAGGCGATCCCACCCGTGGGCTCCACCGACCACCGCAGCACGCGCACGTCCTCGGTGCGCGGACCGGTCTGGAACACGGCCAGCAGCCGGTCCTCGATCCGGCGCAGCTGGAGCAGGCGGGCGTCGCGGTAGTAGCGGTAGAGCTTCGCGAAGTCCTGCCGGAACGCCTCGTCGGGGAGCAGCCCGGGAACGGCGTCCCCGGCGGCGTCGGCGAACGTGAACCCGTCGCCGCCGTGCTCGTACCGGTGCAGCGAGAACACGTCGGAGACGTGCGTCTCCCGCTGCATGCCGATGAAGACGTTGTAGCCGAACAGGATCACGTCGTCGGCGCCCGAGCCGCCCACGCTGACGATGTCCCGGGGCACGCAGTTGTGCTCGGTGCGGATGCGCTCGGTGCCGAGGAGCGTCATCTCGGTGCCGCCGAACACCTCCAGCCGGCGGGCGTTCAGCTCCTCGGTCCGCCGGGCCAGCTCGCCGGACTGCTCGCGCAGCCGGGCGCGGAGCACCTCGTAGGCGCCCGCGTCCAGCGACTGCGCGTCGGCGGCGTCCGGCCCGGCGCCTTCGCTCTCCTGGGTTCCGGTCTCGGCCACGGAGGGCTGCCTCACCGCTCGGCGCCGGCGAGGGCGGCCGCGGGCAGGTGGTCCACCCCGAGGGAGCGGGCGGTGCCGAGCAGGCCGTTGAGCTTGTCGGTCTGCGGACCGCCGGCGCTGATCAGCTTGAGCAGCAGAGCGGACACGGTGAGGTTCTTGACGTCCTCGGTGTCGACCGAGGACAGCACCTTGCGGATCGACCCGCCGAAGTCGCCCTCGCCGTTGAGCCAGCCCGAGCCCAGGGCCTGCACCGTCTCGGAGTTGTTGACGAACCCGTCGACCGACCTGCCCAGGCCGATGGCCCCGACCATGCGGTCGAAGAACGCCCCGTCGCCGCCGACGATGTTGATGTCGGCGTTCTCCAGACCGGTGGCCAAGACGGTGGCCTGTGCCTCGGCGACCTCGCGCTGGACGTTGATCCCCGCCAGGCGCACCTCCTTCTCGGCCTCCAGGCGCAGGCGGTACTCCTCGTGCTCGCGGCTGACCTGGTCCAGGGCCGCCATGGCCTCGGCCTTGTCGGTGAGGCCGGCGGCCTCGGCGCGCAGCTTCTGCTCGACGGCCTCGGCCTCGACACGGGCCTTCTCGCGGGCCACGACGGCCTCGGCGCGGCCGACCTTCTCGATGGCCTCGGCGTCCTGGTGGCGGACCTGCACCTCGGCCAGGCCCGCGGCGGCGGCCTCGGCCTGCGTGCCCTCGGCCAGGCGGATCTTGGCGCGGGTGTCCAGCTCGGCGGCCTGCTGGCGGGCCTCGGCGAGGGTGAGCTCCTCGGCGGCGCGGTGCTTGGAGGCGGCCTCCGCGGCCTCGGCGGCCTTGATGTCCTTGACCAGGTTCTCCTGGGCCTCGGCCTCGGCGTGGATGATGACGGCCTGGCGCTGGCGCTCCGCCTCCTCGACGGCCCGCAGGCGCTTGATGGCCTCCTCCTGCTCGGCCACGGTGCGGTCCACGGCGATCCGCTCGCGGACGACCTCGGCGACCTCGCGGCGCTCGGCCTCGACCTCCTTGTCCTTGGAGATGCGGCTCAGCTCGGTCTCGCGCTCGCGCCCGATGACCTCCAGCATGCGGTCCTTCTCGATGCGCTCGCTCTCGATGGCGATGACGCGCTCGCGGTTCTTCTCGGCGACCGCGATCTCGCGCTGCTGGTTCTGGGTCTGGACGCCCAGCGCCTCGTAGGTGCGGATGTTCGCCGTCTCGGCCTTCAGGCGCTCCTCGGCCTGAACGCGGGCGGTCTCCGCCTCCTCGCGGGCGCGGATGATCTCGATCTCGCGCTTGGCCTTCGCGGCCGCCTCCTCGCGGCGCTTCTCCAGCTCGGCGAGGGTCTCGGCGGTCTCGGTGTTCTGCCGGTCGAGTTCCTTCTTGCGGTCGTTCTCGAACTCGTTGGTGCGCTTGTGCTCCTTGGCGGTGCGCTCCGTGATCTTCGAGATGCCCTGCGCGTCGAGGATGTTGTTGCTGTCGTGCTGGTGCAGCGGCGTCTGCTCCAGCTCGTCGATGGCGACGTCCTCCAGGCTGTAGCCGTTGAGGTCGGTGCCGATCAGGGAGACGATCGCGTGGCGGAACTGCTCGCGGTGGGTGAACAGCTCCTCGAAGTCGAACTGCTTGCCGACGGTCTTGAGGGCCTCGGAGAACTTGGAGTTGAACAGCTCCTGGAGCGTGTCCTGGTCGCTGGCGCGCGCGGTGCCGATCGACTTGGCGACCTTCTTGACGTCCTCGGCGGTCTCGTTGACCCGGACGTAGAAGTACACCTTGATGTCCGCGCGGATGTTGTCCTTGCAGGTGAGACCCTCCCGCCCGCGCCGGTCGAGGGTCAGCGTCTTGAGGGAGATGTCCATGATCTCGGCCTTGTGCAGGACCGGGAGGACGATCGCTCCGGTGAAGGTGACGTGGACGTCCCTCACCTTCGAGATGATCAGGGCCTTGCCCTGCTCGACCTTGCGGAAGAGGCGCGTGACCATCAGCAGCAGGGCGAGGAGGACGACCAGGCCGACGGCCACGGCGACACCGACGGTGAGGAAGGCCGCGTCCGCCGCCTCCTGGCCGTTCGTGGTAGCACTCAGCAACACGTGGGGGACTCTTTCCGCGAGTGGCGTACGGGGGAAGCGAGCGTTTCGGGGGGACGGGACGGCTGCGGGTGGCCGCCCCGGGGAGGGACGCTCGTACACATGGGACGCGGGCCCATCCGAAACGGTTCCGTTCCGACCGGCCCGCCCCGTTCGGGAGGGGCCCGCCCGGGAAAGGCGGAGCCCCGGGGCCGGGGGCTCAGGGCCGGTCGGGGTCCAGCGCGGCGTCGAAGCGCGTGACGAGGAAGACGTCGCCCTCGGGGCTGTGGTCGAAGATCAGGGCCGTGCTGCCCAGCGGCAGGACCTCGCCGCCGGTGGTGCGCACCGGGATGGAGATGGACGCCCCGCCCGCGGTGGTGATCTCGGCCCGGCCGAAGGACTCGTCCGCGTCGCCGATGCGGATCACACAGGTGCGCCCGACCAGTTCGTGCTTGGAATCCTCGGTGCGCCGGGGGAGGAACCGCTGGAGTGACATGACCAGTCCGCTGGTGACCGCCCACGCGGCGACGAGCGCGATCAGCAGGACCACGGCGCCGAGCACCAGCAGGAGGGGGGTGGACGCGGTGTCCAGGAGGTTGGTCATGATGCCTCCGATCATGCTCACGAACCAGGCGACGCAGACGAGCGCGGTGAGCGCGACCGTGACCGGGACGCCCGGCCGTCGTCCGCCGCCCTCGACGGACGCCTTCGGCGCCGTTCCTCCCAGCCCGACCCTGCCCATGAAGGCGCTCAGGCCCACGGCGTCGCCGTCGGCGTCCACGCCGTCGAGGAGGTCCAGGTCGGCGGCGCCGACCGCGACGAACAGCCAGTAGCCCGCGACGACGACCAGTGCGGGGGTGAGCAGCACCGTCGGGAACCCGAGGGCGGTGTCCAAGAACAAGCCCACCCGAACCGCCCCCTCGCTCCGCGACCGCCGCCCGGCGCGACCGTGCCGGAACTCTACCGAACGGCCCGGGTCGGGCTCCGGGGCGGTCACCGGTATGACCGGTTGTGGCCAGGGGGCGGGGGGAGGGCGCCCCCGGCCGCGGGGCGGGCGGCGGCCCGTCCGGAGGCGGACCGTCCCGTGCGCGGCGAGCGGTCGCGGATTCCGCGGTCATCCCCGCCGTTCCGGGTAGTAAGGCCTGGTGAGGCGGATCGACGAGACCGGGGCGGCGGCCCGGGCGGGACTCCCCGAAAAAAGTCGGAGAAAAGTTCGGCCGCCGTGTCGATTCCCCGCCGTTCCGTTCGACGTGTAGACGAGAGCGGGGGAGAGAGGCTCCTCCGCCGCACGGGAGGCGAACACCATGCGCTACATGATGTCGATCATGTCCGACCCGCAGGCCGAGGCCGACACGGAGATGACGCCGGAGATGTTCCAGGCGATGGCCGACTACAACGAGGAGCTGGTCAAGGCCGGCGTCCTCCTCGCCGGCGACGGCCTGGCCCCCTCCGAGGAGGCGACCCGGGTCACCTTCTCCGACGGCCGGACGAACGTCACGGACGGCCCCTTCGCGGAGGCCAAGGAGTTCATCGCCGGCTACTGGATCCTCCAGGTGTCCTCGCACGAGGAGGCCGTGGAGTGGGCCAGGCGCTGCCCGCACGGCGACACCGGCGAGATGAGCCTGGTGCTGCGGCGCATCATGGGGACCGACGACTTCGGCGACGAGATGCCCGAGGAGCTCAAGGAGCGCGAGCGCCAGATGCGCGCCCACAACGAGCACGAGGCCTGAGGGGCCGGTTCGTCCGGGCTTGCGGTGGTGTGGCTCATGGTGCTGTCATTGGTCCGTGAGCCACACCGACGCAACCCGCGCGGTCGAGGCGGTCTGGCGCATCGAGTCGGCCCGCCTCGTCGCCGCGCTCACCCGCATGGTCGGCGACGTCGGCCTCGCCGAGGAGTTCGCCCAGGACGCCCTGGTCAGCGCCTTGGAGAAGTGGCCAGACGAGGGGGTTCCCGACAACCCCGGCGCGTGGTTGACCACCGTGGCCAAGCGGCGGATGCTCGACCGCTGGCGGCGGGACGAGCGCTTCCAGAAGCGGATGGCCGACCTGGGCCGCGACATCGCCGGGCACGACGGACAGGCCGAGTTCGACGCCGTCCTGGAGGAGGACTACGGCGACGACCTCCTCAAGTTGATGTTCGTGTGCTGCCACCCCGTGCTGTCCACCGAGGCGAGGGTCGCGCTCACCCTCCGCCTGCTCGGCGGGCTCACCACGGAGGAGGTCGCCCGCGCCTTCCTGGTGCCGGAGTCCACCGTCGCCCAACGCGTCGTGCGCGCCAAGCGCACGCTCGCCGCCAGGCAGGTGCCCTTCGAGGTACCGGTCGGGGCGGACCGCGACGCCCGGCTCGCCTCCGTCCTGGAGGTCGTCTACCTGGTGTTCAACGAGGGCTACGCCGCGACCTCCGGCGGTGACTGGATACGCCCCGAGCTGTGCGACGAGGCCATGCGCCTGGGAAGGGTGCTCACCGCGCTGCTGCCGGGGGAGCGCGAGGTGCACGGCCTGGTCGCGCTGATGGAACTGCACGCCTCGCGGTTCCGGGCCCGTGTCGGGCCGGGCGGCGAGCCCGTCCCGCTCGCCGAGCAGGACCGCACCCGCTGGGACCGCAGGCTCGTCCTGCGGGGGTTCCGGGCGCTGAGGCACGCGCTCTCCGCCGACCCGGCCGAACCGCGCGGCCCCTACGCGCTCCAGGCGGCCATCGCGGCCAAGCACGCCCAGGCCGCGGCAGTGGAGGACACCGACTGGGCCGGGATCGCGGGGCTGTACGCGGAGCTGGCCGCGGTCACCCGGTCCCCGGTCGTCGAACTGAACCGCGCCGTCGCGGTGTCCATGGCGGACGGGCCGGGACCGGCGCTGGACATCGTGGACTCCCTGAGCGAGGCCGGGGTCCTGGACGGCTACCACCTCCTGGCCGCCGTGCGGGGCGACCTGCTGCTGCGCCTCAGGCGCCCGGACGAGGCGCGGGAGGAGTTCGAGCGCGCGGCGGACCTCACCCTCAACGAGCGCGAGCGCGACCACCTCCGCGGTCGCGCCGTCTCCTGCGCGGGCTGACCGCGGCGCCCGGGCCGGGCCCTCCCCGCGGCCGGTGACCCGGGCGGAGCCGGAGCCCCGGACGGAGCCGGGGGCCGGGCCGAACCGTGCGGCGTGCCCCGGGCCACGCCGGCGCATCCGGTCATTTCCGGTTCTGCCGAGAGCAGTCACCTCTGGCGTGCCGGGGCGCGGGACGCCAGACTCCTCCCCATGAGACTTCTCGTACTGGGCGGTACCGAGTTCGTGGGACGAGCCGTCGTGGAGGACGCGCTGGGACGCGGGTGGGACACCACCGTGTTCCACCGGGGGACCCGGCCGGCGCCGGAGGGCGCCACCGTGCTGCACGGCGACCGGCTGGCGGAGGGCGGGCTCGCGGAACTGGGGACGGGGGAGTGGGACGCCGTCGTCGACACCTGGTCGGCGGCGCCGAGCGCCGTGGCCGCCGCGGCGAACCTCCTCGCGGACCGTGCCGGGCACTACGCCTACGTCTCCAGCCGCTCCGTCTACACCTACCCCTCACCGGCGGGCTCCGACGAGGACTGGCCGGTGGTGGAGGGGGCTCCGGACGCGGGCGCCACCGACTACGCGAACGACAAGCGGGGCGGGGAGCTGGCCGCGGAGCGGGCCTTCGGGGACCGGGCCCTGTCCGTGCGGGCCGGACTCGTCCTCGGCCCGCACGAGAACGTCGGCCGCCTGCCCTGGTGGCTGAACCGCGTCGCCCGCGGCGGTCCGGTCCTGGCTCCCGGCCCGCGCGACCTGCCCCTGCAGTACGTGGACGCGCGCGACCTCGCCGCGTGGACCCTCGACGCGGCGGAGAAGGGCCTGGGCGGCCCGTACAACCTGGTGAGCCCGCCGGGGCACACCACCATGGAGGGGCTGCTGACCGCCTGCGCCGCAGCCACGGGCTCCGACGCGGAGTTCCGCTGGACCGACCCGGATGTCGTCGCGGAAGCGGGCATCCGGCCGTGGACGGACCTGCCGGTCTGGCTGCCGCCGGGCGAGATGCACGAGGCGCTGCACGGCGCCGGCGTCGCCAGGGCGGTCGCGGCCGGTCTGCGCTGCCGCCCGGTGGCCGAGACCGTCACCGACACCTGGGAGTGGCTGCTGTCCGTCGGAGGAGAGGCCCCGCAGCGCACGGACCGCCCGAGCCCGGGGCTGGACCCGGAGGTCGAGGCACGCGTGCTCGCCGCCGGGTGACCCGCGCGGCGCGCCCCGCGGGCGAGGCGGCGCTCCTCCGCCGGGAGCGACGGGGCGGCGTGCCCGCCGGTCAGACCGGCCGGGGAGGGCCGACGGCGCCCATGGTGGCGGCGGCCATCCGCAGCGCCAGGGGGAGTCCGCCGCAGTCGCCCGCGATCGCCGGGGCGGCCGAGGGGCCGGAGGCCGGCCCGGCGTCCCCGGCGACGAACCGGAACAGCTCGACGGAGGACTCCTCCGACAGCACGTCGAGCCGGATCCGGACCGCGCCGAACAGCGCCACCAGGTCGGGGAGGTCGCGGCGGCCGGTCACCAGGACCGTGCTGTCCGGGCCGCCCGGGAGGAGCGGGACGACCTGCTCCGCCGACGCGGCGTCGTCCAGCAGGATCAGCAGCCGCCGGTCGGCCGTCATCGAGCGGAACAGCTTGGCGAGCCCCGGGGCGTCGGCCGGCAGGTCGCGCGTGTCGGCGCCGAGGCTGCGCAGCAGCTGGCGCAGGGCGTCGTCGGGTTGCGTCGGAGCCTCGCCGCACGCGGATCCGCGCAGGTCCAGGTACAGCTGTCCGTCGGGGAAGTCCTCCCGCGCGGTGTGGCCCCAGTGCAGGGCCAGCGCGGTCTTGCCGACGCCCGCGACCCCCGTGACGAGGAACAGGGAGGCCCGCCCCTCCCGTCCGGCGTCGAGGACGGCGAGCTCCCGGTCCCGCGCCACGAACCCGCGGACGGCGTGGGGGAGCTCCGCCGGGCGGACCGACGGCCTGCGGCGGGCCCGCCCCTCCTCCCGCTCCGGGCTCAGGAGCCCCAGGTGGAGCCGCTGGAGCTGTGCGCCCGGGGCGATCCCCATCTCCCGGGCGAACAGGTCGCGCAGCGAGGCGTACGCCTCCAGCGCCTCGCCGGTGCGCCCGCACGAGTGCAGGGCGGACATGAGCAGGGCGACCAGGCTCTCCCGGGTGGGGTGCTCGGAGCAGAGGGTGCGCAGTTCGGGCACGGCGGAGGAGCCCCGTCCGCGTTCGACCTCCACCCCGTACAGCTCCTCCAGGGCGTACAGCCGCGACTCCTCCAGGGCGGGGCGCGCCTTCTCCTCCAGCGGCGCGGTGACCCCGCCGAGGGCCGGGCCGGTCCACAGCGCCATCGCCGAGCGCAGGGTCCGGGCGGCCTCGTCGCGGCGCCCCTCGGACCGGTGGACCCGGGCCAGGGCGACGAGCCGCCGGAACTCCTCCGCGTCGGTGGCCCCGGGGGCCGCCAGCAGCTGGTAGCCGTAGCTGTGCCGGACGATCGTCGCGGGGCCCAGGCGCTTGCGCAGTTCGTGGATGTGCACCTGGAGCTGGGGCCGGGCGCTGCGCGGCGGGTCGTCCCCCCAGACGAGGTCGACGAGCCTGTCGTCGGCGACCACCGTGTTCGGCCGCAGGAGCAGGGCCGCGAGGACGGTTCTGCGCTTGGGGCCGCCGAGTGCGACGCGCCGCCCCCCGGAGTGGGCCTCGACCGAGCCGAGCAGCCGGTACCGGATCACTGACAGGTTGGTCTGCACCCCGCGCCCCCTCGCCCCGCGGCGACCCCTGCGCCGCACGGCCGTGGCGGAGCATACGACACGCTGTGCGGCCCAGTCCACAGATCGTCGCGCATACACGCAACAGGTCCGGAATGCGCCAAATGTTGACCTGCGTCATCGGGTTTCGGCCGTAGGACGGCTGTGCTCACCGCCGGAGTGAAACCGGTACGGGAGTGATCCGGCGGAGCCGGGCGGCCCGGCGCCCGGGCCGCCCGAGCGGGGTCAGCCGCAGTTCGTGCCGCGCTTGCCGCCCTCGGTGCCGCTGATGCGGCCCATCCAGTCCACGCACCGCCCGGCCGCGTTCAGGTAGATCGGGCCCGCGTAGCTGGTGAAGTAGTCGCCCTCGTACACGTCCCAGTGGCCGCCCGCCGGGCTGATCGACAGGCCCGCCTCGATGATGACGGCCGCCCCCGCGGCGTTGCGCTTGGTGACCACGCAGTTGCGGCCGTTGGAGTTGTTGTAGGTCAGGAAGACCGTGCCCTTGGTCCCGACGGCGGCCGAGTTGACCACGGAGTAGCCGCTGCCGCACTCGCCCCCGTAGGTGGCCGCCGCGGCGGGCGCGGCCGTGGCGAGCAGGCCGGTCGCCGCGAGGCCCAGGGCGGCGGCGACGGAGGCGGTCTTGCGGAGGAGCTTCCTCATGATTCGTGTCCCATCGTGGGCCCGAGCGGATACGCGGAGTGCCGGACCGCCCCGGTCGGTCCCGTCACCGGGGCGCCCTTCGTGGTGCGGGTGCGGGGAGAGGCTGACAGAGGCCGCTTCGTGTCGGCTTCACCCCTGCTTGCGTCCCGCCCGGAGACCGGGGAGGCGGGCAGCCCGGCTTCGGACCGGCCGAGCCCTCGCTCGAACGGATGTCGTCGGTGCCGTACGACATGGACACCTGCGCCTTCCACGATCACGCATCGTCCGGTGGTTCGCCGCCCGGTGGGCAGAGGGGCTGCGGTGTGTCCCGGCCCGGGGGCGGACGCCCGCCCCTCCCGGGGCGTCCGGCACGCGGAGGGGGCCGCCCCCGGCCGGGGACGGCCCCCCACCGCCTGCGCTCCGTGCCCGTCCCGGCCGGGCCCCGCGGCCCCCGCGCGCGGGGGCCGGTCAGGCCGCGGGAGCGTCGCCCCCGCGCACGGTCACCCGCAGCTTGTCCGAGACGTCGTCCACGTCCACGACCGCCGTGTCGCCCTCGGACAGGGAGCCCGACAGCAGTTCACGCGCCAGGGGGTCGCCGATGGTGGACTGCACCAGGCGGCGCAGCGGACGCGCGCCGTAGTTCGGGTCGTAGCCCGTCAGCGCCAGCCACTCCCGCGCGCCCGGTGTGACGTCCAGGCCGAACCGCCGGTCGGCCAGGCGCCCGGCCAGCTTGTCCACCTGCAGGTCCACGATCCGCGTCAGGTCGGCCGTGGACAGGGCGTCGAACATGATCACGTCGTCCAGCCGGTTCAGGAACTCCGGCTTGAAGGTCGCCCGCACCACGTCCATGACGCGGTCCCGGCGCACCGACTCCTCCAGCGACTGGTCCACCAGGAACGGCGACCCCAGGTTGGAGGTGAGGATGAGGATCGTGTTGCGGAAGTCGACCTGGCGGCCCTGCCCGTCGGTCAGGCGGCCGTCGTCCAGCACCTGGAGCAGGGTGTCGAACACCTCCGGGTGCCCCTTCTCCACCTCGTCCAGCAGCACGACCGTGTACGGGCGGCGGCGCACCGCCTCGGTCAGCTGGCCGCCCTCCTCGTACCCCACGTATCCGGGGGGCGCGCCCACCAGGCGCGACACGGAGTGCTTCTCGGAGTACTCGCTCATGTCGATGCGCACGATCGCGCGCTCGTCGTCGAACAGGAACTCCGCCAGCGCCTTGGCCAGCTCGGTCTTGCCCACGCCCGTCGGCCCGAGGAACAGGAACGAACCCGTCGGCCGGTCCGGGTCGGAGATCCCCGCCCGAGCCCGGCGCACCGCGTCCGACACCGCCGTGACGGCGTCCCGCTGGCCGATGATCCGCGAACCCAGCTCGTCCTCCATGCGCAGCAGCTTGGAGGTCTCGCCCTCCAACAGCCGCCCGACGGGGATGCCGGTCCACGCGGACACCACGTCGGCGACCTCGTCGGCGCCGACCTCGTCCTTGACCATGGTGTCGCCGCCCTGGGGCGCCGCGCTCTCCTCGGCCTTGGACGCCTCCTCGACCTGCTTCTCCAGCTGCGGGATGTCCCCGTACATGAGCCGGGAGGCCTCGCCGAAGTCGCCCTCGCGCTGCGCCAGCTCGGCGCGCGTGCGCAGGTCGTCCAGCTGGCCCTTGAGCTCGCCGAGCCGGTTGAGCCCGGCCTTCTCCTGCTCCCACCGCGCCACGAGGCCGGTGAGCTGCTCCTGGGTGTCGGCGAGGTCGGAGCGGAGCCGCTCCAGCCGCTGCACGCTGGCCGGGTCCGACTCCTTCTCCAGCGCCATCTCCTCCATCTTCAGGCGGTCGACGGTGCGCTTGAGCTCGTCGATCTCCACCGGACTGGAGTCGATCTCCATGCGCAGCCGGGACGCGGCCTCGTCGATGAGGTCGATGGCCTTGTCCGGCAGGAAGCGGGCGGTGATGTAGCGGTCGGACAGGGTCGCGGCGGCCACCAGCGCCGCGTCGGCGATCTGGACCTTGTGGTGGGCCTCGTAGCGGCCCTTGAGCCCGCGCAGGATCGCGATCGTGTCCGCCGCCGACGGCTCGCCCACCATGACCTGCTGGAACCGGCGTTCGAGTGCGGGGTCCTTCTCGATCTTCTCCCTGTACTCGTCCAGGGTGGTCGCGCCGACCATGCGCAGCTCCCCGCGCGCCAGCATGGGCTTGAGCATGTTGCCCGCGTCCATGGCGCCCTCGGCGGCGCCCGCGCCGACCATGGTGTGCAGCTCGTCGATGAAGGTGATGACCCGGCCCTCGGACGCCTTGATCTCGGAGAGCACCGACTTGAGCCGCTCCTCGAACTCGCCCCGGTACTTGGCGCCCGCCACCATCGCGGACAGGTCCAGGCTGACCAGGCGCTTGCCGACCAGCGACTGCGGCACGTCCCCGGCCACGATGCGCTGGGCGAGCCCCTCGACGACGGCGGTCTTGCCGACGCCGGGCTCGCCGATGAGCACGGGGTTGTTCTTGGTGCGGCGGCTGAGCACCTGGACGACCCGGCGGATCTCCCCGTCGCGTCCGATGACCGGGTCGACCTTGCCCTCGCGGGCGCGCTCGGTGAGGTCGACGCCGAACTTCTCCAGCGCCTTGTAGGTGTCCTCGGGGTTCTCGGTGGTGATCTTCCCCGTCCCGCGCACCCGCTCGAACGCCTCCAGGAGCGCGTCGGGGGTCGCCCCCGCCTCGGTGAGCAGCCGTGCGGCCTCACCGCCGTCGGTGGCGAGCCCCACCAGCAGGTGCTCGGTGGAGACGTACTCGTCCTCCATCTGCTGGGCGCGCTGCGCCGCCGTGTTGATGGAGACGATCAGCTGGCGCGACGAACTGGGCGAGCTGACCGTGGACCCCGCGGCCCTGGGCAGGGCGCCGATGGCGGCCTCGACCTTGTCCTTGAGGGTGTCGGGGTTGGCGCCGACCTCCTTGAGCAGAGGACGGGTGATCCCCTCGGGCTGGTCGAGGAGGGCCGCCAGCAGGTGAGCGGGCTCGGTCTGGGGGCTGCCGTCCGTGGTGGCGCGGCGGATGGCCACCGACAGAGCCTCCTGGCTCTTCTGGGTGAGCTTGTAGTTCATGTCCGGTGACTCCTAGAAAAACTAATGTCACTCACAGTGATGATCAGTGGCCGGCCTCGGCCCCCGGCGGTGGGGCGGACGTCCCTCAGTCCCGCCCGTTCTCCGTGCGGCCCCTCTCGGTGCCGCCGGTCCCGCGCTGCGGGCCCTCCTGCCCGGGACCGCCCTGCCCGGGGACCCCCGGTCCGGCGGCGCCCCGGCCCGGAGCGCCCGGCTGGCCGGGGGAGCCCGGCCCCGCGTCGCGGGGCTCCTCGTCGCCCCCGGCGGCCCCGAAGGGCTCGGCGGTGTTGAAGATGGTCACACGGGTCCGGCGCACCAGCTCGCCGCGGACCGCGGGCCCCGGCTCGGGGCGGGCGGGCCTGCCGCGCCTGGACACCGCCCGCCGGGCCGCCTCCAGCTCGTTCGCCACATGGAAGATCTGCTCGCGCAGCTGCTCGACCTCGTGCTGCAGTTCGAGGATCCGCTTGATCCCGGCGAGGTTGATGCCCTCCTCCTGGGACAGCCGCTGCACCTCGCGCAGCGTCTGCACGTCGCGCATGGAGTAGCGGCGCCCCCGGCCGGACGCCCGGCCGGGGGAGACGATCCCCAGCCGGTCGTACTGCCTCAGGGTCTGCGGGTGCATCCCCGCGAGTTCGGCGGCCACCGAGATCACGTAGACCGGGGCGTCAGCGCCGAAGGAGTCGTTCACGTCGTTCACGCACCCTTCGCCCGCGCCTCGAGTCCGTCACGCGGGTCGTAGTCGGACGTCGCGGCGCGGAACTTCTCCAGGGCCTCGCGCGCGTCCCCGCTGAGCGTCTTCGGCACCGCCACCTCGATCGTGACGAGCATGTCGCCCGCGGTGCCGTCCTTGCGGGTCGCGCCCTTGCCGCGCACCCGCAGCTTGTGACCGTTCTGCGTGCCCGGCGGGACCTTCACGGTCACCGGGAAGCCGTTGAGCGTCGGGATGCGGACCTCCGCGCCGAGCACCGCCTCGGGGAAGCTCACCGGCACGGTGATCGTCACGTTGTCGCCGCTCCTGCCGAACACCGGGTGCTCCTTCACGTGGACGACGACGTAGAGGTCACCCGCCGGACCGCCGTTCTCACCCGGCGCGCCCTTGCCCTTGATCCTGATCCGCTGGCCCTCGGTCACCCCGCCCGGGATACGGGTCTGGATGGTGCGGGTGCTCTTGCCGCGCCCGCTGCCGTTGCAGGTGGCGCAGGGGTCGTCCACGACCAGGCCGCGGCCCTTGCACTCGCTGCACGGCTCGGACAGCGAGAAGCCGCCCAGATTGGTGTTCTCGTGCCCGGTGCCGGAGCACTTCGGGCACATCCGCGGGGCCGTGCCGAGCTTGGCGCCCGTGCCCTTGCAGGTGGGACACGCCTCCTCGCTGGTCAGCTGGAAGGAGCGCGTGACCCCGTCGGCCGCCTCGCGGAAGGTCAGCGTGGTCTCGGTCTCGACGTCCGCGCCGCGCCGGCTGCGCGTCGCCCCGCCGCCCCGGCCGCGGTTGCCGAACAGGCCGCCGAAGATGTCGCTCAGGCGCTCACCGCCCGCGCCGCCACCGCCCCCGGAGGTGCCCTGGCCGAACAGGTCGCCCATGTCGAACCCGCCCGGCCCGGTGCCGCCGCCCGGGCGGTACGACCCCCCGAACAGCGATCTCGCCTCGTCGTACTCCTTGCGGCGCTTGTCGTCCGACAGGACGTTGTACGCCTCGGAGACCTCCTTGAAGCGGTCCTCCGCCTTGGGGTCGTCGGTGTTCGCGTCGGGGTGGCTCTCCCGGGCCAGCTTGCGGTAGGACTGCTTGATCTCGTCCTTCGAGGCGGTCTTTGAGACTCCGAGGACCTTGTAGTAGTCCTTCTCCAGGTAGTCCTTGGTGCTCATCGACTGGTGCCTTCTCCCCGCTGGTGCCGGTTGCGTCCGATGGTTCCACGTGACCCCGGCCCGTGGCGGGCCGGGGTCCGACTCCGGCCGTGACCGCCGCTCGCGCGGAGGTCACGGCCGGAGGTCACGGGCGTGCCCGCTACTTGCTGTTCTCCTCGCCACCGGACTCGGCCGCGGTGTCGGCCTCGTCCGCTCCGGGGGTCCCGCCGTCCTCGGCGGCGCCGGCCGGGGCCTCGCCGCCGTCGACCGGGTCCCCGACGACCACGCGGGCCGGACGGAGGATCCTCTCACCGATGCGGTACCCGGGCTGGAACACCTCGATCACCGACTGTACGGAGATGTTGGGGACCGGCACCAGGGTGAGCGCCTCGTGGATGTTCGGGTCGAACTCGTCGCCCTGGTCCGCGTAGCGCTCCAGGCCCAGCTTGGTGACGGAGGCCTCCAGGGCCTCGCCCACCGCCTTGAACCCGCCGTTGAGCTCGTCGTGGTCCCGCGCCCGGCCGATGTCGTCCAGGATCGGCAGGAGTTCGCCGAGGACCTGGGCGGTCGCCGTCTCGCGGACCGCGACGCGGTCGCGCTCGACGCGCTTGCGGTAGTTGGAGTACTCCGCCTGCACGCGCTTGATGTCGTTGGTCAGCTCGATGACCCGCTCGTCCGCGTTGATCGCGTCCGTGACCACGGATTCCGGAGTGTCCGGAATCTCGGGGAAGTCCTCCAGCTCGGCCTCGACGACGTCCTCGTCGGAGTCGTCCGGCGCGGCGGCGGGCTCCTCGGGGGCGGTGGCCCCCTTGGGCTCGCGGACCTCACCGGTCTCGGGGTCGATCCGGCGGTTGTCGCGGATCACCGGGCCCTGCTTCTCCTCACCGTCACCGGTGTCGGAGTTGTTCGTGTTGTTGTCCGACGGTGCCATGTCCGGCGTGCCCTCCTTCCTCGACTCGACCTGGGGCTCAGGACTGCTGCTGGTTGCCCTTGCCGTTGTCCTCGTCGACGATCTCGGCGTCCACGACGTCGGTGTCGTCGGCGGAGTCGGAGGCCGAAGCGCCGGCGTCGCCCTCGGCACCGCCCTGCTGGCCCTGGCTGTAGATCGCGGAACCGATCTTCTGGCTGGCCAGCGCGACCTTCTCGCTCGCGGAGCGGATGGCCTCGACGTCGGTGCCCTCGAGTGCGGTCTTCAGCTCGGCCACCGCGGCCTCGGTCTCGGAGCGCACGTCCGCCGGGATCTTGTCCTCGTTGTCCTTGATGACCTTCTCGGTCTGGTAGACGAGGGACTCGGCGTTGTTGCGGACCTCGGCCTCCTCGCGGCGCTTGCGGTCCTCCTCCGCGTACTGCTCGGCGTCGCGGACCATCTTGTCGATGTCGTCCTTGGACATCGCGGAGCCGCCGGAGATGGTGACGGACTGCTCGCGGCCGGTGCCCAGGTCCTTCGCGGTGACGCTGACGATGCCGTTGGCGTCGATGTCGAAGGCGACCTCGATCTGCGGGACGCCGCGCGGCGCCGGGGGCAGGCCGGTCAGGTCGAAGACGCCCAGCTTCTTGTTGTACTGGGCGATGTCGCGCTCACCCTGGTAGACCTGGATCTGCACGGACGGCTGGTTGTCGTCGGCCGTCGTGAAGATCTCGGAGCGCTTGGTGGGGATGGTGGTGTTGCGCTCGATGAGCTTGGTGAACACCCCGCCCTTGGTCTCGATGCCCAGCGACAGCGGGGTCACGTCCAGGAGCAGGACGTCCTTGACCTCGCCCTTGAGCACGCCGGCCTGGAGCGCGGCGCCGATCGCCACGACCTCGTCCGGGTTGACGCCCTTGTTGGGCTCCTTGCCGCCGGTCATCTCCTTGACCAGGTCGGCGATGGCGGGCATACGGGTCGAGCCGCCCACCAGGACCACGTGGTCGATCTGGTCGACACTGATCCCCGCGTCCTTGATGACCTGCTGGAACGGCGTCTTGGTCCGCTCGACCAGGTCGGAGGTCAGGCGCTGGAACTCGGCGCGGGAGAGCTTCTCGTCCAGGTGCAGCGGGCCCTCGGCCGAGGCCGTGATGTAGGGCAGGTTGATGCCCGACTCGCTGGAGCTGGACAGCTCGATCTTGGCCTTCTCAGCGGCCTCGCGCAGGCGCTGCAGGGCCATCTTGTCCTTGGACAGGTCCACGCCGTTGGAGTTCTTGAAGCGCTCGACCAGCCAGTTGACGATCGCCTGGTCCCAGTCGTCGCCGCCGAGGTGGTTGTCGCCGTTGGTCGCCTTGACCTCCACGACGCCGTCGCCCACCTCCAGCAGGGAGACGTCGAAGGTGCCGCCGCCCAGGTCGTACACCAGGATGGTCGCCTCCTCCTCCTTCTCCAGGTGGTAGGCGAGGGCGGCCGAGGTCGGCTCGTTGATGATGCGCAGGACGTTGAGGCCCGCGATCGTGCCGGCCTCCTTGGTGGCCTGGCGCTGGGAGTCGCTGAAGTAGGCGGGGACGGTGATGACCGCGTCGGTCACGTCCTCGCCGAGGTAGGCCTCGGCGTCGCGCTTGAGCTTCTGGAGCACGAAGGCGCTGATCTGCTGGGGGTTGAAGGTCTTGTCGTCGATCTTCACCGTCCAGTCGGTGCCGATGTGGCGCTTGACCGAGCGGATGGTGCGGTCGACGTTGGTGACCGCCTGGCGCTTGGCGACCTCGCCGACGAGCACCTCGCCGTTCTTGGCGAAGGCGACGACGGACGGGGTGGTACGGGAGCCCTCGGCGTTGGCGATGACCGTCGGCTCGCCGCCCTCCAGGACCGCGACACACGAGTTCGTCGTACCGAGGTCGATTCCGACCGCACGAGCCATGGTTGCTTCCTCCGTCAAAGTTGAGTCGTTCAGGCGTAAGTTTGCTTCGTCGAGCGAGGGCTGTCAAGTCAGTTGAGTCGATCAGACTCAAGTTGGTTCCTACGCCCTGACAACGGCCGGACAAGCCGGGATGTTCCCGACCTGGGCACTCCCCACGAGGAAGATGGGGGAACCCCGGGACAACTCGGGGACATCCTTGACCTGGAAACCAGGGGAGGTCAGGGGCGTCCGGGGGTAATCCCGGCGGCTCCGGGCGGCGGGGACGGGGGCGCGGTTCCCCGCCGGGGGCGGGGCGTCCGGCCCGGCCGTCCACAGCCGCGGGTTCCCGGTTGCCCCCGCCTCCGCTGTGGCCCAACCTGGGATCGGGGGAGAATCCCGGTGGTCCCACCGATGCCCGGGGCGCCCGCCGGTGTCCGCGGTCCGCTACATATAGGGGAGGCGCGGTGTGTCCGGGGTCGTCCCGGACGCACGCCCGTGGTTCTGTTGCGTCGGCGCCCGCGGGCCTCGGCGCGGGCGGGCGCCGCGGCCCCGGTCCGCGCCGGAAGGGGCGCCCGCCGGGTCCGCGCCCGGCGGCGGGGCGATCCGGTGGCGGGCGCGCGATTACCCGCTAGTAACATAAGTTCCGACCGCCGGTGTGTGGCGCACCGGTCGACGAGAAGCAGGATGGGAGGCCACGGACGATGCATCCTCTGTACTTGACGCTGGGCATCATCACCTCGGTCTTCGCCGTGGTCGCGTTCACCATGTTCGCTCTGGCCGTCCGCCAGATCGTGCGAACCGTGGGTGTGGGCCGTGCGGTGGAGCCCGAGCGCAAGGGGCCGTTCGGACAACGGTTCACCATGACGGTCATCGAGATCCTCGGGCACGGGCGCATGCTCAAGCGGCCGTGGATCGGCGTCGCGCACTGGTTCGTGATGGTCTCCTTCCCCCTTCTCGCCTTCACGGTCGTGGAGGCGCAGGGCGAGGTCTTCGACCCCCACTTCACGCTGCCGGTCATCGCCGACTGGACGATCTACGGCCTGGCGATCGAGTTCATCGCCGGGACCAGCCTCGTCGGCATCCTGGGCCTGACCGCCTACCGGTTCGTCAACCGCCCCGCGCGGATCGGCCGCGCGTCCCGCTTCATGAACTCCAAGCAGTGGACCGGCTACTACGTCGAGGCCTACATCATCGGCCTGCTGTTCGCGATCTTCGTGATCCGCGGCTTCAAGGTCGCCTCCGACACCTTCCCGTTCCCGGTCTGGGCGACCCCGATCTCCCACGCCGTGGGCGCGCTCCTGCCCGGCGACCCGGGCATCGCCGACCCGGGCATCGCCCTGGTCGCCGCGTTCAAGCTGATCATCAGCTACGCGTTCTTCGTCGTGCTGGCGCTCAAGCTCACCATGGGCGTGGGCTGGCACCGCTTCATCGCGCCGGTCAACATCTACTTCAAGCGCAACGCCGACGGGAAGCCGACCCTCGGCGCCGCCAAGCAGATGATGGACAGGTCCGGCACCAAGCCCCTCGACTTCGAGGAGGCCGACCCGGACGAGGACCCGTTCGGCGCGGGCAAGATCGAGGACTTCACCTGGAAGGGTCTCCTCGACTTCAGCAGCTGCACCGAGTGCGGCCGCTGCCAGTCGCAGTGCCCCGCCTGGAACACCGGCAAGCCCCTCTCGCCCAAGAAGGTCATCCTCGACCTCCAGCGGCACGCGTACGAGAAGGCCCCGTACCTCCTCCAGGGCATCACCGAGGAGACCCTCGCCGAGAAGCCCGACGAGAGCCACGCGGGCGTGGACGTCCTCGCACTCCTCAACAAGCCGCTGGTCGGCACCGAGGAGGAGGGCGGCGTCATCCACCCCGACGAGCTGTGGGCCTGCACCAACTGCGGCGCCTGCGTCGAGCAGTGCCCGGTCGACATCGAGCACATCGACCACATCCTCGACATGCGCCGCTACCAGGTCATGGTCGAGTCCAACTTCCCGTCCGAGGCCAACACGCTCCTCAAGAACCTGGAGAACAAGGGCAACCCCTGGGGCATGGCCGAGGACCGGCGCATGGACTGGATCGCCGAGCTGGCCTCCCAGGAGAACCCGGTCGAGGTCCAGGTCGTCGAGGACAAGCTGCCCGAGGGCACCGAGTACCTGTTCTGGGTCGGCTGCGCCGGGGCGCTGGAGGACCGGGCGAAGAAGACCACCAAGGCCATCGCCGAACTGCTGGACATCGCGGGCGTCAAGTTCGCCGTCCTGGGCGGCATGGAGGCCTGCACCGGCGACCCCGCCCGCCGCCTGGGCATGGAGTACGTCTTCCAGATGCTCGCGCAGCAGAACGTGGAGACGCTCAACGACGCCGGCGTCACGAAGATCGTGGCCAGCTGCCCCCACTGCTTCAACACCCTCGCCAACGAGTACCCGCAGCTCGGCGGCACCTATGAGGTCGTCCACCACAGCCAGCTGCTGGCCAAACTGGTGGAGGAGGGGCAGCTCACCCCGGTCAACTCCGTGGACGAGAACATCACCTACCACGACCCCTGCTTCCTGGGCCGCCACAACAAGGTGTACACGCCGCCGCGCGACATCATGGCCCAGGTGCCCGGGGTCAAGACCCAGGAGATGCACCGCCACAAGGAGCGGGGCTTCTGCTGCGGCGCGGGCGGCGCCCGCATGTGGATGGAGGAGCGGATCGGCAAGCGCATCAACACCGAGCGGGTGGACGAGGCGCTGACCACCAACCCCGACACCGTCTCCACCGCCTGCCCGTTCTGCCAGGTCATGCTCGGCGACGCGATCAACGAGAAGAAGTCGCAGGGCGAGGCCAAGGAGACGCTGGAGGTCGTGGACGTCTCCCAGCTGCTCCTGCGCTCGGTCCGGGGCGAGGCGCCCAAGGAGGCCGAGGCCGCCGACGCCTGACCGTCGGCACGCGCTCCCGCCGTCGGCGGGGGCGGGGAGGGGCCGGGCCCGGGTCGCGGGGGGTCTCGCGACCGGAGCCCGGCCCCTCCGGCGTTCCCCGACGCCCGCGCAGCCCGCGCGGAGCGGCGCCGGGCAGTGCGGACGCCATGACGGGGTGTGCATGCCGGGTGCGGGTCGCGGCAGGGGCGGGGCCCGTCCGGCGGCGGGGAGGGCGCCCCGTGCCCGGGGTCGGGGTCGCCCGGCGGCGTCGTCCACAGCCTGTGGACAGTGCCCCGCTTCACCCCGACCCGACCCGCTCCGTGCCGCCTCGCCCCGATCCGCGTCGGCCGTGTCCGGCGCAGAGGCGCACGCGGCTCCGCGGTCCGGAGCCCGCGGGGTCCTCGGTCCACCGCCGGCCCGCCGCTCTCCGGGACGGGCCGGGCCCCGGGGGTCACGGGGCGAGGTGCTCGGTGAGGAATCCGTCGAGGGTGTGCCGGGTGAGCTGGCTCGCGAAGCCTCCCCAGTTCAGGTCGAACATGTGCTCCGCCCAGGGGATCTCCAGGTATCGGTGCGCGACCCCGGCCTCGTCCAGCCGGGCGGCCATGCGGCGGTTGTCCTCCGTGCCCAGGAACAGGTCGTGGCCCGACATGACCAGCAGGGTGGGCGGGCTGTCGGCCGACACCTGGTGGAGGGGGGAGATGAGTTCGTACTCCTCGGGGACCTCCTCCGGGGTCCCGCCCATCATCCGGACGGAGCCCTCGTCCAGGTCGTCGCCGACGGGGGAGTGGCGCTGCCGCCACGGCACCTCGGGGGCCCCGTCGGTTCCGTCGGCCACGGAGTACCAGGCCACGACCGCGTCCGGGGCCGTCTCGGAAACGTCGCAGCTCGGCGGGATCTCCTCCGCCGACGTGTACCCGGCGAGGAGCGCGAGCAGGCCCCCCGCGGACTGACCGGTGACGGCGATCCTGTCCGGGTCCGCCCCGTACTCCTCCGCGTGCGCGCGGGCCCAGCCGACGGCGCACTTGACGTCGGAGACGGGCGCGGACCAGTCACCGTCCGGGAAGTACCGGTAGTCGACGTCGAACACCACGCGACCGCCGTCCGCCAGCCACGTGTCCCAGCGGGGAAGGAGGCTCTGCGGCAGGTCGTCGGCGCCTCCGTGGACGTTCACCACGATGGGCAGCGGTGCGTCGTCCTCCCTCCGCTCCGGTTCCCACACGTCGAGGACCAGTTCCTCCGCGGCCTCGGGGGCGCCGCTGCCCGAGGGGTCGGCGATCTCCTCCCCGGACTCGTCGAGCCGCAGGTAGACGCGCGTCTCGGGTTCACGGTCGGCGCTGGTGGACAGGCCCGCGGTGTACTCGGCGAGGCTGAGCCGCGCGCCCTCGGCGCGCGCGGTGGACCAGATCGCGGCGGGGGGCACCAGGGCCGCGGCGAGCACGGCCGCGTTGGCCGCGGCGGCGACCGCCGCGAGTCGCCGCCCCCGACCGGCCGAGGGGCCCGGCGCCGGGGCCCCGTCCCGTTCCCGGGGGCTCCGGCGCCGGCCGCGGAACAGGACGGTGAGGGCGATCAGCAGCCCCGCGGCGGCCGGTACGGCGAACACCAGGCTGAACTCCAGCGCCAGCAGCGCGTACTGCCACGCGTCCCACGACGGCGGCGGCAGCAGCACGAGTGCGGCCGCCGCCGCTCCCGGAAGGGCGGTGATGCACGCGGCGGCGAGGGCGGCTCTGCGTCCGACGGCGGCGGTCGGCCGCCGGCCGGCGCCGCGTTCGTGTGGGTGGTCCATGCGTCCTCCATTCGATACGTTCGTATCGATACGAGTGTATCGAATCGTGGGGGTGTGTCACAATGTGGCCGTGCCCAGGTACGTAGACAGGGAAGAACGCCGCCGGAGGGTGGCCGCGGCGCTCCACCGGATCGCCGCCCGCGAGGGTCTTGAGGGCGTCAGCATCCGGACCGTCGCGGCGGAGGCGGAACTCTCCGCGGGGGCCGTCCAGCGCGACTTCGGCACCAAGGAGGACCTGCTCCGCTTCGCGCTCCGCGAGGCGCTGGCGGCGGTGTCCGCCCGGATCTCCCGTGTGCGCATCGGCCCCGGGAAGCTGACCTTCGCCGAGGGGTTGCGCCAGGTCCTGCTCGACCTGCTGCCCACGGACGGGGACCGCCTGGCCGAGGCCCGCGTCTGGTCCGCGTTCTACGCGCGCGCCTCCGTGGACGCCGACTTCGCCGAGGTCCTCGCCGAGCTCGACGCCCAGGCCCGCACCGCCCTCCGGGCCGCCCTCGGGTACGCCGCGGAGCAGGGGGAGCTCGCGCCGGGCCAGGACGTCGACTCCCTCGTGGAGCTGCTGCTCGTCCTCGTCGACGGAATCTGGCTCAGCGCCGCCCGCCGTCCGCCGGGTACGTCCCTGGATCCCCAGCGGAGGGCGATCGACGCGGCCGTCCGCGCCGTCGCCCCCCGGCCGCCGGGCGGCCCCGCCACCCCCGGCTGACCGCCCGGGCCCGCCGGTCGATGCGCTCCCCGGAGGCAGGGGTCCTTTCCATGTCGAAAGGGCATAGGGTGGCCGGCATGGACCTCGTCGGCGCCTGCAAGGCTTTCGTGAACGTGAGCGACAGGGGCAGCTTCACCCTCGGCGCCGCCGCCGCCCGCATTCCCCAGCCCGTGGCCAGCCGGCGCATCGCGGCCCTGGAGAGCCACCTGGGGGCGCGGCTGTTCGACCGCTCCACACGTCGGGCCGTCCTCACCCGCTTCGGGCGCGACATGCTCCCGTCCGCCCGGCGCCTGGTCCAGCTGGCGGAGGAGATGGAGCACGACGCCGAGCGCGCCGCGCTGCGCCCGCTGCGCCTCGCCGTGCCGGACATCTGCGCCACCCGCGACCTCGCGGCGCTCGGCGCCGAGGCCCGGAGGGAGGGCGTGCACCTGGACTTCCGGCCCGCGCCGCCGGCCGTCCGGACCGAGCTCCTGGGTTCTCGCGAGGTCCGCGCCGCGCTGACGGGCGCCCCGCCGGGCGAGGCGGCCTGGTCGGTGCCCCTCGGACTGGCGAGCGCCGTGGAGCCCCGGGTCGGCTCCTTCCACGTGGAGACCCTGCGCGTGGACCGCGGCAGGTCGGCCACGCGGGGCCGACGCGTCTGGATCCAGCCCGAGGACGACGTCCCCCACGTCCGCGACCCCCTCAACCGCCTGCGGGACGCCGTCGGGCTGAGACCCGCCCAGGTCTCCGTGGCCGCCTCCCTGGCCTCCGCCGCCGCCGAGGTGCTGGGCTCGGACGACCTCCTCCTGTGCTCCCGCCGACAGGCCGTCGACCTGGGACTGCACTGGCGCCCGATCGGCGGGATCAGCCTCGCCCGCGGATACGACGTGGCGGCCGACACCGGTGAGGAGGCCGAGCGGCTGCGTTCGCTCCTCGGCCACGGCATAGCCCGCTGCCTGGGCGCGCCGGACGGGCAGGGGGAGTCCGGGTGAGCGCCACCGCACTGGTCCGGGACCTGCGCCGCGAACTCGACGAGGGCGGGTTGCGGGGATCGTTCCTCGTCCGGGACCTCGACACGGGCGAGGAGCTGGGCATCGAGCCCGAGCTGGAGTTCTCGACCGCCTCACTCGTCAAGGTGCCGCTCGCCATCGCCACGCTCGAACGCATCCGGGTCGGCGAGATCGACGGCGCCGAGCAGGTGCTCGTGCAGCCGGGCCTGAGCGATCTCCCGATGCACACGGGGATGAGCAGGTTCCGCCACCCCGCGAAGGTCAGCGTCGAGGACCTCCTGTACCTCAGCACGTGCCTGAGCGACAACACCGCCGCGGACACCCTCTTCGAGGTCACCCCGCCCGAGAGGGTCGACGCCTGGCTCCGCTCCGCGGGACTGCGCGGCATCACCGTCCGGCACAAGCTCCGCGACCTCAACGAGACCCCCGCGGACCGGCTCGGACCCGACCAGGTGCACCTGGCGCACTCCCTGGCCATCGGGGAGGGCACGGCGGGGCGCGGGCACCGCATCCCGCAGCTCGACGTGACCCGGGCCAACTCCGGCTCGGCCCGGGCGTTCACCGACCTGCTGGAGGCCCTGTGGCGGCCCTCGGTGATCGACCCGGGGATCGCCGCGCGGGTGCGGGAGCTCATGCGCAGCAACGTGCTGCGCCACCGCCTCGCCCCGGACTTCACCTCCGACGCGTCCACCTGGTCGTCCAAGACCGGCACCCTGCTGAACCTGCGCCACGAGTTCGGCGTGGTCGAGCACGCGGACGGCCAGGCGTTCGCGGTGTCGGTGCTCACCGAGTCGCGGGTGCCCGCCGTCCACCAGCCCGGGGCCGAGGCGCTCATGGCCCGTGTGGCCCGCTCCCTGCGCGACCACCTCCGCGCCTGGTGAACCCCGCGCCGCCGTGACCGGCCCTCCGGCCCGTGGCGCGAGAGCTTCCGCGCCACGGGCACGGCGTGCCAGCCCCCGTGCGCGGCCGGCTCCCGGATCGCACCCTTCCGGAGAAAAGGCAGGGGGCTCGGGGCGGCACCGTGAAATTCGGTGCGTTCCGGTGCGGCGCCCTTCGCGGAACGGATCCATTTCGCCGAGGGCCAGCCCTTCGGCGCGGCTCGGAAGAATCGGGGGGCGGGTGGCGCCCGGCCCCGGAGCAGCGTTCGGGACCGCCGTTTCGGGCGGGCCCGCCGAGAAGGCGGACGACAGCGGCGGCGGGCCGGTCGGAAGCCGTCGTCCGGGGCCGCCGGGGCCCGGGGAGCTGCACCGGGACCGCCCCCGGTGCGTGGGCGGTCGGTACTCGCGGTGTCTCCAGGACGGTCGCGCGGACGCTCCGCACCGGACCGGTTTCCCCGGGAGGACGTTTTCCGCGAAACGAACTCACCGGTACGGGGATTCCGCGCATGAAACTTTCTCATGAATGCCGTTCTCCCTACGCGGAAGCCGATCTTCGTGTAGAACTCTTGTCGACACCGCGCGCAGGTGTCGGTCCGTTTCGAGCATGCCGGAACGGACAAAACCGCCCTCGGGTGGACACGGTCGGATACAGGACGGGGACGTGGTCGGGGGCCGCACCCCACCGGTCCGGCCGACCCGCCCGGCGGGGGAGGGGACCGGTCGGTGCACAGGCCGGGAACCCGGGGTCAGCGGACACGCCCGACGCGAGTGATGAGGGGGCCGGGCGCGCTCGCTGACACCGCGGGCCGCCCGCACGCGAGCCGGGGAACCGGACGTGTGCGGGCGGCCGCGTCGTGCCCCGCGGCCTGCCCGGATGACATTTGTCAGTGCGGGGGCCGGGAGGTTCCGCACCGGCAGCCGGTGACAACGGCGTCTGTCCCGGGCGCCCGTCCCCGCGGGAACCTGGTCGCATGACGACGACAGCGAACCCAGCCCAGGCCCACGACACCGCCCCGGACGCCACCGGGCCCGCGGTGGTCGTCCGGGACCTGCGCCAGCGCTACGGGACCTTCGAGGCGGTCCGGGGCGTCTCCTTCGAGATCCACCCCGGAGAGCTCTTCGCCCTGCTGGGCACGAACGGCGCCGGGAAGACCACGACCATCGAGACGCTGGAGGGCTTCCGCAAGCCCAGCTCCGGCACGGTCCGGGTCTTCGGCGCCGACCCCTACGGCCAGCCGGTCGGCGTCCGGGAGCGCACCAACGCGGTCCTGCAGGGCAGCGGCCTGCTGGAGGACCTGACGGTCGGGGAGACCGTCTCCCTCGCCCACGACCTCGCCGCCGCCCCGCGCGACGCCGAGGAGGTCCTGGGCCTGGTGAACCTCCTGGACAAGCGCCGGGTCGCCGTCCGCCAGCTGTCCGGCGGCCAGAAGCGCCGGCTCGACCTCGGACTCGCCCTCGTCACCAGCCCCGAGGTCCTGTACCTGGACGAGCCGACCACCGGCATGGACCCGGAGGCTCGCCAGGAGACCTGGCGCATCATCGGCGACCTGAAGAGGGACGGGGTCGCGATCCTCCTCACCACGCACTACCTGGAGGAGGCGGAACGGCTCGCCGACCGGCTCGCGATCATGCACCGGGGCGAGGTGCGGGTCGAGGGGACCCTGGCCGGGGTCCTCGCCGGGTGGGGCGACCGGGTGAGCTTCCTGCTCCCCGAGGACGTGCGCACGGGGGACCTGCCGAGCCTGCCCGGGGCCGAGGTGGCCGTGGAGACGCGCGACCACTCCCTGTGGGCCACGTACACCGTCCTGGACGGCGACGTCTCCGACCGGGCCCACCACGCCGTCGCGGCGCTCATCGGGTGGGCCGCCGGGAACGGGACCACGCTCAAGAACCTCCAGGTGCGCGGCGCCTCCCTGGAGGACGTGTTCCTCCGGGTCGCGGACGGCGCGGCGGACCTCGTCCGGGACTGAGCACCCCGCGCCGCGTGAGCGGCCGCCGAGCACACCCCCGGCCCCCGGGCCACCCCACGACGTACGGAGCACACCATGACCACACCCACCGCGGCCGCAGCGGCCCCGGGGCGGCCCCGGCCCACCACCGGCCGATTCCGGCAGGCCGCGCGCCTGACCCGGACCGAGTTCACACTGTTCGTGCGGTACAAGACCGCGTGGATGTTCCTGGCCCTGCCCATGTTCCTGCTCGTGGTCTCCCTGGGGATGGAGTCCTACGAGGTCTTCCCCGGGGTGGACAGCACCGCGATGTCGATGGCGGGGATGCTCGGCAGCATCGGCCTGATCGTCGGCCTCGGGCACGCCTCCAACGTGTTCACGGCGCGCCGGGAGGCCCTGGTGCTCAAGCGGCTCCGGGTGAGCGGGGTGCCGCAGGCGGCGATCTTCGGCGCCGTCATCGGCGTGGTGGCCCTCTTCTCGCTGCTGGTCGCCGTGCTGATGACCGCCGTGACCTCCGCGTTCACCGGATCGATGCCGCAGGACCCGGTGATGCTGCTGGTGGCGGTGCTGCTGAGCACCGTGCCGATGACCCTGCTCGGCCTGCTGGTCACCCCGATGGTGCGCAACGCCGAGGCCGCCCAGATGGCGGCGATGGTGCCCATGATGATCCTGCTGTTCCTGGGAGGGCTGTTCATCCCGCTGGGCATGCTGCCGGACCCCCTGCGGGAAGCGATGATGCTGCTGCCGGTCGCGCCGGTCACCCTGATGGCCCAGGCCGCCTTCACCGGCTATGACGTGTTCGGCGGGTTGGAGGCGGCGACGCAGCCCGGCTACCTCGGGCTGTGGGCCGCCGCGCTCCCCTCGATCTGCGTCGTGCTCGCGTGGACCGCGGTCCTGGCGCTGCTGGTGCGCAGGTTCTTCAAGTGGGACCCCCGCCAGCCGTGACCGGGGCGGGATCCGGGGAGCGGGGGCGGCCGGGGACGGACGGCCGCCCCCGCTCCCCGCTCGGGCGGGCACAGCAGTTCGGACGGCGGTGCGGCCGTAGGCGCCCAGGGGCCCAAGCGGGCGAGCGCGGCGGTCCATGGAGCGGACCCCGCCCATGAGCAGGACCCTTGCGCCCCCGCGCGGACGGGCACGGCGGCGGGCGGGCCGTCCGGCGACCCCCTCTCCCCGACCGGCGGTGGGTTCCCGTCACGGAGCTCCTCCCACCACCCTGGCAGGATGGTGGGGGCCGCACCAGTGCGTTCCGGAGCCTGTGGACGACGGGGCCGGCGCAGGCCGGGACGCCGGGTCGGACACGCGGAGGGGACCGTGGGCATGGTGGAAGGGGACGTCGGCCTGGACGGCGTGAGCGCGAGGAACACGAGGCGGCTGAGGATCGCCCGGGCGATCACCGTCTGGTCGACGTACCCGCTGGCACTGGCCCAGGCCTTCTGGGCCGTGATCGACGCCGGCTACCTGTCGGACGTCGGCCTCCCCCCGTGGATCGCCGCCGTGGCGGCTGTCCCGGCGCTGGGCTCGGGCGTCCTGCTCGTCCTCCTCATCCGGGGACGCGTCGACGGCACGGGCGCCGCCGACCGCCGCCTGGTCGTCTGGTCGCTCGTCCTGAGCTGCGCCTCCTTCGCCCTGGTCCAGAGCCTCTTCAACTCCGCCCTGGTCCTGGCGACCTGGTGGGGGGTGGTCGCGAACGCCGTGCCGTCCAGGACGAGCCGGAACCTGGGCCTGGCGCTCGCGGCCCTGAGCTGGCTCAAGGCGCTCACCCTGCCCCTGGTCCTGGGCATCCCGCCCCTCGCCTTCACCTTCACCTGGATGTTCGGCGTCGGCTTCGCGCTGCTGTTCCGGTTCCTGTTCGCCTCGACCTTCTGGCTGTGGGACATCACCAACGACGCGATCCGCGGGCAGGCGGCGCGCGCCCGGCTGGCCGTCGGCGAGGAGCGGCTCCGGTTCGCCCGCGACATGCACGACCTGCTCGGCCACAGCCTGTCCGCCCTGGCGGTCAAGGCCGAACTGGCCGGCAGGCTCGCCGAACGCTCCCCGGACCGGGCCAGGACGGAGATGTCCGAGGTGCAGGACCTGGCCCGCGCGGCACTGCAGCAGGTGCGCGGGGCGGTGAGCGGCTACCGCGAGGTGGACCTGGCCGGTGAGGTCGCCTCCGTGGGCGGTGTCCTCGAGGCGAACGGGACCAGGGTGGCCGTCAGCGGCCTGGACGGCCCCGACCTGCCCTCGCGGACCGAGGCCCTGGCCGCGTGGGTGGTGCGGGAGGGCGGCACCAACGTGCTCCGGCACAGCGACGCCTCCCGGTGCGCGATCTCGTTCTCCCGGCTGCAGGGGCGGCCCGACCGGCCGACGGCGCTGGTGGTGGAGGTGTTCAACGACAGGGCGCGCGACGGCGGCGAACCCGGGTCCTCCTCGGGCAACGGCCTGGCGGGCCTGTCCGAACGCGTCTCCCTGGGCGGCGGGTCCCTCTCGGCCGCGCGCACGAGGGACGGCGGCTTCCTGCTCCGGGCGGTCCTCCCCCTGGAGGCCGGGGCCGGGACGGGGCCCGTCGGTGCGGGGGCCTCCTCCGAGCACGGGGAGGGCCGTCGATGAACCACGGGGTCGATCCCGCCGGGAGCCGGCGGACCGAGCGCAAGCTCCGCGTGGCCCGGCGCATCATCCTCGGCTCGATGCTGTTCATCCTCCTCATCCTGGTCGGCATGCCCTTGACGGAGCTCAGGCTCGGCACCGACAAGGTCACGCTGTGGAGGACCGTCCTGGCGGAGGCTGTCGCCGTCCCCCTCGGCGTGGCCCTGATGGCCATGTTCCGGGACCGGATGGACGGGCGGCGCGACCCGCGGCCCTGGCTCTACTGGGGCTCGATCGCGATGGCGGCGGTCGCCGCCGCGGCCCTCCAGGTCCCCGTCAGCAGCATGTTCTTCCTCGGCGCGTGGTGGGCCGTCGGGGTCTTCGTGGCCTCCCGGAGGCGTGGAGCGGCCGTCAGCGCGCTCCTTCTCGCGCTCCCCTGGGCGCTGATCCCGTTCAGCCCCTTGGATATCCAGTTCATCCCCTTTCTCCTGGCCTGGGTCTTCTCGATCGGGTGGGCGCTCCTGCTCTCCGCGGGCTCGCTCGCGTCCCTCTGGCTGTGGGACGTCACCAACGACGCCGTGAAGGGCCAGAGGGCCAGGGCGCAGCTGGCGGTGACCGAGGAGCGGCTCCGGTTCGCCCGGGACATGCACGACCTGCTCGGCCACAGCCTGTCGGCCCTGGCGGTCAAGGCGGAGCTGGCGAGCAGGCTGGTCGACCGCGCGCCCGCACGGGCCGCCGCCGAGATGGAGGAGGTGCACGAACTCGCCCGCAAGGCGCTGCAGCAGGTCCGCACCGCTGTCAGCGGGTACCGGGAGGTGGACCTCGCGGAGGAGGTGGCGTCGGTCGGCGCGGTCCTGGCGGCCAACGGCACCGCCGTGTCCGTCACCGGCCTGGAGGGCCTGTCCCTGCCGCCGGACCGGGAGTCCCTGGCCGCGTGGGTGGTGCGGGAGGGGGTCACCAACGTGCTCCGGCACAGCGACGCCACCGCGTGCGAGATCGCCTTCACCCGGGCGAAGGACACCGCCATGGGCCGGGCCCTGGTGGTGGAGGTGTCCAACGACGGGGCGCGCGACGGCGGCGAACGCGGGACCTCCTCGGGCAGCGGGCTGGCGGGCCTGTCCGAACGCGTCTCCCTGGGCGGCGGCTCCCTGTCGGCCGTGCGCACGAAGGGCGGCGGTTTCCTGCTCCGGGCCGTCCTGCCCCTGTGAGGGGCCCGCCGGTCCGCCCGCCCCGGCGGGCGCCGCCGCCGTGTCCGGCGGAGCCGCTCG
Source organism: Streptomonospora nanhaiensis (assembly GCF_026642255.1). Classification (GTDB taxonomy): domain Bacteria; phylum Actinomycetota; class Actinomycetes; order Streptosporangiales; family Streptosporangiaceae; genus Nocardiopsis; species Nocardiopsis tropica. The sequence goes on from NZ_CP113264.1 coordinate 389,355, forward strand.
TCCGGCGCCCGTGGACCCCGCGCGGGCCGGCCCTCTTCCCGCGCGGTGGGGACGGGTGGGCGCCGGGCGCATCGTGGAGGTGGGCGAGGGGCCCTCTCCCCGCAAGGAGGGCGCGGGCCCGTCAGAGGACTCCCACCGAGGCGAACGCCTCGTCGATCGCCGCGGTCGCCTCCTCCCCTCCGTCCGTGTTGATGCCGAGCATGAACGCGCCGTTCCGGTCACCCGTCTCCACCAGCAGGAACCGGCCGTAGGACGCCTCGTCCCCGCCGCCGTCCACGGCCACCCCGAACGCGGGGGAGCCGCCCACGTCGGTCGCGCCGGAGGGCTCGACCTCGAGCGAGGCGACGTCGGTCACCAGGCCGCCCAGCGATTCCACCGCGAGGCGCACCCCGGCCACGGCCATCGGCTCCGCCGCGTGGAGCTGCTCGCTGCCGGTGACGATGATCGCGTCCGGGTCCTCCGCCGAGCCGTACACGGCGTACGAGTAGTACTCCGGGGGGACCTCGTCGTCGCCGAGCCGCTGCCAGCCCTCCCCCGGGAGCTGGTAGGTCAGTCCCGAGCGCGGGTCCTCGACCGTGCCCTCGGGGGAGGCGTCCCCGCCTGCCTGGTCCCCGCCCGCCTCGTCGCCCCCCGTCTCGTCGGCGGCGCGTCCGTCCTCCTCCGACGCGGAGCCGCCGCCCGAGAAGGGGCCGCCGTCGGACAGGAACCAGCCGAGTCCGGCCGCGGTCGCCAGCAGGAAGACGAAGGTCACGGTGAGCGCGATGGCGAGCGTCACCTTGCGCGCGGGCTCCTCCTCCCCTCCTGGCCTGCGCCGGGAACGCGACTCCACACCGCCCTGGGGCTCCTGGCGGTCCGGTTCGTCTGGGTACATCTGCGGCTCCTGGAAGGGTGTGCGCCTCGGGGGGACGGAAGGGGGTCCCGAGAGGCCAATACCCCGTGCGGGCCGCGGTGGAGCGGAAGGACGTGGCCGGATCAGGCCGATTTCGGGTGAACAGGAGCGGACAGGGGAAAACCGCTTGGCCGGTTCAGTACGTCCAGGGGGGCAGGGGCAGCCGCGGCAGTGCCCGCATCGTGAAGGGCGCCGAGCGCGGGAGCGGGGACGGCTTGGGGGCGGGCCGCTGGCGGGGGAGGAACCGCGGGCCGGAGAGCGGCGCCTCGGGCGGCCGGCCCTGCTCGGGGACCCGGCCCCGGGGCGAGGGCCTCGCCGACCTGGACGGGGCGCCGCCCTTGCGCTGCGCCGGAGCGGTGCCCTGCACGTCCCGCGCGCCCCCGGCGCCCTGGGCCGCGCATCCGCCCTCGCGGAGGGGGTCCTCCCCCGGGGCCCCGCCCGTGTCCGGCCGTGTGCGCGGCGCCGGGCCGGTCGGGGCGGACGCGGGGCCGGCCGTTCCGGCGGCGTCCTGCGGCCCGTCCCCGGAGGACCCGGGGGAGAGGCCCAGCACGCGGTCGATCTCGGCGGGGCTGAGCGGGTGGTCCGCGCACGCCACGGCGATGAGGACCTCCGAGTACAGGTCGATCTCGTCGAGCGCCACGCGGTCGTGGAGGGAGGAGCGGACCATCGGTCGCGGGTGTGTGTCGTGTTCCACGCGCGCCCACCTCCCGGGTGTCGCGAGCGTGTGCCGGTGGCCCCCGGACCGGGCCTTCGTGGTTGCGGGCGCGACGAACCCGGCCCCACGGGCGTGAGGATTTCAGGCTACGCGGGGGCGTATCGGTCGCGCATGACTCGTGAGGACCAGTGCGGGGGTCACCCGGGTTAGCCAGAAGTCCCGAATACCCCATCGCTCCAGTGGTCCGGAGGTGGGGGAGGGGCGGACGCGACGGTTGCGGCGCCGCGTCCGCCCGGGGCCGGTCCGGTGCTCAGGCCCAGAGCACCTCCTGGTGCTGGACGGCGAGTGCGGCGTAGTGGGAGGGGGTGTGCGCGAGGACGAGCCGGTCCTCGTCGTTCAGTTCGCGGACCACCTTGCCGGGGACGCCGGCCCAGAGGGTGCCGGGCGGGACCACCTTGCCGGGAGGGACGAGGGCGCCCGCGGCGACCAGTGCGCCCCGCCCCACGCGGGCGCCGCCGAGCACGATCGCGCCGATGCCGATCAGCGCCCCCTCCTCCACGACGGCCCCGTGCACCATGGCCTTGTGGCCGAGGCTCACGTCGTCGTGCAGGATCGCCGGCTGGCCCGGGTCGGAGTGCATGCCGCACTGGTCCTGGATGTTGACCCTGTCCCCGACCACGATGTCCTCGCCGTCGGCGCGCAGCACCGATCCGTACCAGACGCTGCTCTCCGCGCCCAGGCGCACGCGGCCGACCACGGTGGCGCCGGGGGCGATCCACGCGGTCGGGTGGATCTCGGGCCTCCCGAAGGCCGCGCCGCCGATCCGGGGGCCGAGGGCCCCGTCCTCCGTCTGGCCGTCCGTCGCACTACCCATGTCGTGGCCCTCCATACGTCCTCCGGCTGTGCTTCTCGTCCCCGCGCACGGTGAGGTCGACGGGAAGTTGACCGCTCTGCCCCCGTACGGGGATGATCGCGCATACCTTAGTAAGAACGTGACCGGGGTCCGCGCGGCGATCCACCCCTCGGGACTCCTGACGCCGCGGAGCCGCGCGTGCCCGCCTTGGTCGTCCGGACGGTGTCCGCGGCGTCATACTCTGCTCGCGGCCGGTGCCCCTCATGCGGCCGTACCAGGGCAAAAGGGACAAAATCGAGTGGATGTCGTTTCCAGGACTCGACGGGTGTTCCTAGGACAATGGGGTACGGGGCAACTCTCACGTTGTACGACGTGCAGTCAAACGGTGTAAGGACATGAAGGGCACATGAGCGATATGTTGCCGGGCGGCGGACTGCAACAGGACCGATTCCCGACGGTGCGCAAGGGCGGCTACGACAAGGCGCACGTCGACGACTACTACGTACGCATGGACAACCAGTTCAAGAGCATCCGCGAGCGCTTGCAGCGGATGGACGACGAGCTGGAGCAGTACAAGCGCGATCTCGCCATCGCCCGCGAGAAGGCCCAGGTCAAGCCTGAGCACGAGCAGATCAGCGCGCGCATGGCCGAGATCCTCCGGATCGCCGAGGAAGAGGCCAAGGAGCGTCGCTCCAAGGTCGAGTCCGAGGTCAAGGAGATCGAGAAGTCGGCCCAGGAGGAGATCGCCAAGCACCGCAAGGACGCCGAGGAGCACGCCGAGCGCATCGTGTCCTCCGCGCGTGCCGAGGCGCACGAGATGGTCTCCGGCGCCAAGCAGGAGGCCGACCAGCTCCGAGAGCAGGCCAAGCAGGAGGGCGACCGCCGCCTGGGCGAGGCCGAGGCGCGGGCGAAGAAGATCCACGACACGGCGGACCGTCGGCTCGCGACGCTCACCGCCACGCACGCCGAGGCGCTGCGCCGCCTCAAGGACATGCACTCGACCCTGGCCGACCTGGTCGAGGCCGAGGACAAGGCGGGCGCGCTGGAGACCGGCCTGTCGCGGGAGGACGCCTCCGGCCCGGCCGCCGAGCAGAAGCCCGCCGCGGCGAGGCCCGCGGCCAAGCCCGCTCCCAAGCCGGCGGGACCCGGTGCGGAGGGCTCGCAGCCGGTCCGGTCCGAGGCGGCCCAGGCCGCCCGGGCGGTCACGCCCGAGACGGGGCCCGGCCCCCGGCCCGCGCCGGAGCAGAAGGACGAGGCCACCACCAAGCTGCCTCCGCTCCAGCAGGAGACCGACCAGGCCACGGTGCGCATCAAGCCGGTGATCAGGCCGGACCAGGCCGACCAGGCCGGGCCGAAGACGGCCGGCGGTCCCCAGGAGGAGGAGGGGGCCAGGGGCGGCGGTGACGCCGGTTCGGCCCCCCGCCCGCCCCAGGGCGCCCGGTTCACCGGCCCCGCGCCGGACGGGCCCCAGGGCCGGCCGCAGGCGCAGCAGGCCCAGCCGGGGCAGCAGGCCAAGGCTCCGGCCGGTGACGCGGCGGGCGGAGACCCCGGCATCACCGGTGTCTACCGGCGTCCGGAGTCGGGTCAGAACCAGCCGCCCTCGGGCGACGAGGGAGTCAGGGTCATCCGGAAGCCGTAGGCCCCGACACCTCTCCGCGACCGGTGCGCCGGCCCCGGGGAGCAGGGGTTCCAGGGGCGGGGACACAGTCCCCGCCCTTCGGTGTTTTGTCCTGGTTGTAGGGGGACGTCCGCCTTTCGCGGGCTGTCGGCTACGATTCCGGAAGCCATGATTATCCGCGCGGCCATCCGGTCCGACCTCGGTGCGATCCTGCGTCTTCTGCGTGAACTCGGCGACACCACCGACACCCAGAGCGCGAACGTCCGCATGTCCTCAGCGGCGGTGAGGGCGTGGACCAGGATGGAGACCGACCCCGACCGCACGGTCCTGGTCGCGGAGCAGCGGGGCCAGATCATCGGCACCCTCGACCTGCTGGTCGTCGCCAACCTCACGCACGACGCCCAGCCCTGGGCCGTCGTGGACAACCTGGTGGTGGACCCGCTGACCCGGGGGCGCGGCATCGGCCGCGCACTGATGGAGGACGCGCTCGACCGTGCCACGCAGGCAGGCTGCTACAAGGTCGAACTGCTGTCGCACGAGAGCAGGCACGGCGCGCACCGGTTCTACGCGGCCCTCGGGTTCGACAACTCCGCCGAGGGGTTCCGCCGCTACCTCTGAGGCGGCCCGGGGCCCGGCCCCCGGGCAGGTCCGGGGGCCGGACGTCACGTCCGTGCCCGACGCGCCTTCCGCGCCGGCTTCGGCGCCTTCGCCCGGCCGCCGCGCAGCGGCACGCCCCTCATGAACGCCACGGCCACCAGCCCCAGGACCGCGATCGGCACACCGGCCGTGAACACGCCCTGCATCGCGTGGTCGAAGGCGGTGACGACCACGTCCCGCACCGGTTCGGGGAGCGCGTGCACGAGTTCGGGCGACCCCTGGGCCGCCTCGGCGGCGTCGGCCAGGCCGACCGAGAGCTCCGACGCGCCCGACTCCACCCCGGCCTCGGCGTCCGCCGCGCCCTGGGCCCGCGCGGCCGCCGCGGCCTCCGCCAGCTCGGTGTCGAGCCGCCCCACCATCACCGCGCCGAACGCGGCGACGCCGGTGGCGCCGCCCAGGTTGCGGAAGAACACCACCGAGGCGGTGCCCGACGCCATGTCCGCGACGGGCAGGGAGCTCTGCGTGGCCAGGAGGAGGAGCTGCATGTTCAGGCCGAAGCCGAGTCCGACCAGGGCCTGGCCGACGACGACCGTGGTCAGCCCCGGGTCGAGGTGGGCCTGGCTCAGGGCGAGGAACCCGATCACGCACAGCAGCATGCCGACGACCGGGTAGGCCTTCCACCGGCCGCTCCCGCTCACCGCGTAGCCGGAGCCGATCGAGGTGAACAGGAACGACGCCACCAGCGGCAGCGTCATCAGGCCGGACACGGTGGGCGACATCCCGTGCACCATCTGGAGGTACTGCGGCATGTAGATGATGAGTCCGAACATCATCATGCCGACGCACACCGAGCCGAGCGAGGCGAGCACGAAGGTCCGGTCGCGGAACAGGCGCGCGGGGATGATCGGCTCCCTGGCACGGCGCTCCACCAGCACGGCCCCCGCGGTGAGCAGGACGGCGGCGGCGCCCAGGGCGTACGACAGCGGCGAGTTCCACGCGATCTGGGTGCCGCCGAGGCTGAGCAGGACGATCACGGTGCTCGCGGCGCTGAAGATCAGGCCGGCGCCGGCCCAGTCCACGGGTGCGTCGCGCCGGGGCACGAACGGCATGGTGAAGAGGAACTGGATGACGACGAACGCGACCACCGCGAGCGGCACGGTGATGAGGAAGCACCAGCGCCAACCGAGCGGGCTGTCCACCAGGAACCCGCCGACCAGGGGGCCGAGGACCGTGGACACACCGAAGACCATGCCGATGAGGCCGCTGTAGCGCCCGCGTTCGCGGGGCGAGACGACGTCGCCGAGGATGATGTTGGGCAGCGTGGCCAGGCCGCCGACGCCCAGCCCCTGGAGGGCGCGGGCGGCGATCAGCCAGTTGATGTCCTGGGCCAGGCCCGCCGCGACCGAGGCGACGATGAAGATGCCCAGCGCCACCTGGAAGAGGAGCTTGCGGCCCCAGAGGTCGGAGAGCTTGCCCCACACGGGGGTGGAGGCGGTCATGGTCAGCAGCGCGGCGGTGGCCACCCAGGCCAGCCGGTCCTGCCCGCCCAGCTCTCCCATGATCGTCGGCAGGGCGGTGCCGACGATCGAGTTGGTGAGCATCGAGGTGAGCATGGCCAGGACGAGGCCGACCATGATGCGGTGCACGACGCGCTTCGGGGGGAGCGCGGGGTCGTCGTCGGCGGGGGGTTCCGGCGCGACCGCGGGGCTCGGGGCCGTGCGGACGGCGGAGGCGTCGGGGGTTCCAGTGGTGGGATGGTCGGAGGAATCAGGGCCCGTCATGGCGGTCGGCGCCTTCTTCGAGGGGGCGCTCCCGGTTTCTCCTTCTCGACGCAACGACTCTTCCACAGGCCCCCCGATCACGGACGCACGAAAGCCCCGCGGCTCACTGCCGGGGGCGACGTCCTCCCTCTGGTATAGGTAAACGGTGTTGACCTGTCAAATCGGTATCTCTGCTCCCGTTTCGGTATGCGCGGGTCCTTCCGAGGTGCCAACCTGGAAACCTGAAAGCCAGATCGCGGCCGCCGAGGGGTGTGCAGATGGACCGTCCGGACGAAACCGGAAGCGGTGCCGGGCCGACGCGCGGCCGGGAGGCGACGCGGGCGCGCATTCTCGCCAGTGCCCGGGAACTGTTCACCGATGAGGGATACGGTTCCGTCTCCTCGCGGATGATCGCCTCCCACGCCGGCGTCAACGTCGCCCTGATCAACCGCTACTTCGGGGCCAAGCGCGGGCTCCTGACCGAGATCCTGCGCGAGGACGGCGTCTTCCCCGGCCTCATCGAGGGGGACCACGGAACCCTCACCCGTCGCCTGGCCGAGCACGCGGTGAGCCGCCTCCACGGCGAGGGCACCGCGCTCCAGCGCGCCCTCGACGACTCGGCGGGCGACCCCGACCTCCAGGCGGTCTACCAGGGGCGGATCACCACGGCGATGATCGACCCGCTCTCCGCCTACCTGGGCGGGGAGGGGGAGCGGTCGCACGCCTCACTGGTGGCGGCGGTCATGCTGGGGCTGAGCCGGGTGCGGTTGGTGGAGGGCGCGACCGCGCTGCGGGCGCTCGACCGCGAACGGCTCACGGCGCGGATCCAGGCCCTGCTGGACCTGTGCCTGGAGGACTTCGGCGACCCCGGGGCGTAGGGCCGGATTGTCGCCGGGCAGGCGTCGGGGCCCACCCCGGCCGTCCGTCCCCGGGCCCTCCCCTGTGGCCGAAAGCACGTCCGCGGATCCGGTTCCCGTGCCCGGAAGCGCCCGCCCTTCTCCGCGCCGTTCCCGTTTTCCCGGGAACGGCGTTTTTCGGGACCGTGCCTTTTCCGCGTGGACGCCGACACGCGCTTTGCCGTTCCGGCAAAGGATTTCGGATTCGGCGTCCCGCACGTGAAGAGTGGGGGCGGAGGTGGTCGACATGAACCACGAACACACGGGGCACGGGCACGGGCACGGGCACGGGCACGGGCACGGTACCGGAACGGGGGCGCCCAGTGTGCCGGTGACGGCGCAGGACTGGGACGAGCGGTACGCCGCGGCCCCCGCGCTCTGGAGCGGCAACCCCAACCGCCACCTGGTGGCGGAGGCGGAGGGGCTGGCGGCCGGAAGGGCGCTGGACGTCGGCAGCGGCGAGGGCGCGGACGCCGCCTGGCTGGCCGGACGCGGGTGGGAGGTGACCGCGGTCGACATCTCGGAGGTGGCGCTGGAGCGGGCCGCCGCCCACGCGGCGGAGCACGGTCCGGACGTCGCCGGGAGGATCACCTGGCGCCAGGCCGACATCACCGCGTGGACACCGCCCGCCGACGCGTTCGACCTGGTGTCGGCGCAGTACATGCACCTGCCCCCGGAGGCGCGCTCCCGTCTCGTCGAGGGTCTGGCCGCGTCCGTCGTGCCGGGGGGAGAGCTCCTGATCGTCGCGCACCACCCGCGCGACCTGGAGGACGGTGTCCCGCGCCCGCCCATCGAGGAGATGTTCTACACCGGCGACGAGCTGGCCGCGGCCCTGCCGGAGAGCGGGTGGACCGTGCTGGTCGACGAGGCCCGCCGCGGGGAGCAGACCCTCGAAGGCGTGACCTACACGACCCACGACCTGGTGTTCCGGGCCCGCCGGGAGCCCTGACAGGCTCCGGGGCCGCACCGCGGCGCGGCCCCGCGGGCGGCGGCCGGCCGTGCGCTTCGACACGGTCGGCCTCCGCCGCCCGCGCCGCCCGCGCCGGCCCCCGGCCCAGGGGTGCGGGGCCGGTCGCGGGGTTCTCCGCCCGCCGCCGGGTCGCGCCCCCGGGCGGGGCGGCGCGACCCGGCGGGACGGGTCAGTCGCGGAGCTTGGCGACGACGTCGATCTCGACGAGGATGTTCGCCAGGTCGGAGCCCACGGTCGTGCGCACGGGGTAGGGGGCGGAGAAGTGCTCCTCGTAGACGGCGTTGAACTCGGGGAAGTCCGCCTTGAGGTTCTCCAGGTGGACGGTCGCCTTGACGACGTCGTCCAGGGTCAGCCCCTGCTCGGCGAGGACCGCGGAGACGTTGGCCAGGACCTGGGCGGTCTGCTCGCCCACGGTCGGCGCCACCCGGCCGGTCTCGGGGTCCTGGGGGCCGAAGCCCGCCGTGTACAGGAACCCGCCCGCCACGACCCCCTGGCTGTACGCGCCGGCGGGAGCGGGGGCCTTGTCGGTACGGATCGCCTTCTTGGACATCGGGGAACTCCTCTGGTCGGGTGGCGCGTGCGCGCGCCGGTGCTCGTACAGAATCGCAGGCGGTCGTCGGCAGAATTATTGGCAACAAAGTTACCAATTGCCCTCGGGGCAGCGTATCTTGGGTCACACCGGTCACCGCCCGGCGGCACGCCGGACCGGAGGGCCGGGCCCCCGAACGGAGGAACAGTGCAGCCTGAGACCGTACTCACCGGCGGACGGGTCATCGACGGCACCGGAGGGCCGTCCAGGCAGGCCGACCTCGTCCTGCGCGGCGGGCGCATCACCCGCGTCGCCCCGCCCGGCGGGGCCCGCGGCCGGGGGACCGCCGTGGACGTGACCGGGCTCGCCGTCGCCCCCGGGTTCATCGACATGCACTCCCACTCCGACCTGGCCGTCCTCGCCGACCCCGCGCACGAGGCCAAGACGCTCCAGGGCGTCACGCTGGAGGTCCTGGGCCAGGACGGCCTCGGCTACGCACCCGTCACCGACGACACCGCCGACGAGCTCCGCGCCCAGCTCGCCGGATGGAACGGCGCCCCCGACCTCGACCACTCCTGGCGCACCGTCGGCGAGTTCCTCGACCGCGTCGACGCCGGGGCCCCCGTCAACGCCGCCTACCTCGTCCCCCAGGGCAACGTCCGCATGGCCGTGCTCGGAGGGGAGGACCGCCCGCCCACCCCGGACGAACTCGACCGCATGCGCTCGATCGTCGCCCGCGGCATGGAGGACGGCGCGCACGGCCTCTCCAGCGGACTCACCTACACCCCCGGCATGTACGCCACGGACGACGAGATCGTCGCCCTGCTCGCCCCGGTCAGGGCGGCGGGCGGCTACTACTGCCCCCACCACCGCAACTACGGCTCCAGGGTTGTGGAGTCCTACCGGGAGTGCCTCGACGTGGCCCGCCGCGCCCAGGTGGCCCTCCACCTCGCGCACTGCCACGTCAACTTCCCGCAGAACCGGGGCCGGGCCCCCGAGGTCCTCGACGCCATCGACGAGGCCACGGTCCGCCACGGGCTCGACGTCACCCTGGACAGCTACCCCTACCGCGCGAGCGCCACCTACCTCGGCGCCCCGCTGCCCAGCTGGGCACAGACCGGCGGCACCGCCGCCACCCTCGACCGGCTGCGCGACGCGCCGACCCGCGCGCGCGTCCTGCGCGAGATCGAGGTCGACGGGACCGACGGCAACCACGGCGTCCCCATGGACTGGGAGGCCATCGTCGTCACCGGCGTCGCGGACCCCGCCCTGTCGTGGGCGGTCGGGTCGTCCGTCGCCGACCTCGCCAAGGAGCGCGGGGAGCAGCCCGGCGACCTCTACATGGACCTGCTCGTCGCCGACGGGCTGCGCAGCGGCTGCCTCCTCCAGGTCGGCAACGAGGAGAACATCCGCACCATCATGCGTCACAGCTCCCACACCGGGGGGAGCGACGGCATCCTCGTCGGCGCCAAGCCGCACCCGCGCGGCTGGGGCACGTTCCCCCGGTACCTCGGCCACTACGCGCGCGATCTCGGCGTCCTCACCCTGGAGGAGTGCGTCCACCACCTGACCTCCAGGCCCGCCCGAAGACTCGGGCTGAGCGACCGGGGCGTCATCCGGGCCGGGGCCGTCGCCGACCTGGTCGTGTTCGACCCCGACACCGTGGACGCCCTCGCCACCTACGAGGAGCCCCGGCGGTCGCCGGTGGGCATCCACCACGTCCTGGTCTCCGGGGAGTTCACCGTCAGGGACGGGCGCCGCACCGACCGCCTGCCCGGAAGGTCCGTCCGGAGGAACCGGGGGTGAGCGAGCACACCGCGCGGGAGGCGGACGGGACGGAAGGGGCGCCGGGAGCGGTGGCGGGCGGGGTCGACGCGGTCTGCGTCGGCGAGACCATGGCGGTGCTCACCTCGCCCGAGGCGCTCGCGGCCGGGACCCTGCTCCGTGTCGGCACCGGGGGCGCCGAGTCCAACGTGGCCGTCGCCCTGGCGAGGCTCGGGCACGCGTCCGCCTGGGTGAGCAGGGTCGGCGACGACCCCTTCGGCAGGATCGTCACCGACGCCGTGGCCCAGTGGGGCGTGGACGTGCGCGGGGTCGTCGTGGACCCCGTGCTCCCCACCGGCCTGTACGTCAAGGACACGGCTCCCGGCGGCGCCGGGGTCCTCTACTACCGCTCGGGGTCGGCGGCGTCCGCGCTCTCGGCCGCCGACGCCGACCGGGTGTGGTCGCGGGGCGCGCGGACCGTGCACCTGTCGGGCATCACCCCGGCCCTGTCCGCCCGCGCCTCGGCCCTGGTCGAGCGCCTGCTGGACCGGCGGGCGGGCGACGGGGCGCTGAGGTCCTTCGACGTCAACCACCGGCCCGCGCTGTGGCCCGCGAGGGTGGCCGCGCCCGTGCTCCTCGACCTCGCCCGGCGCGCGGACGTGGTGTTCGTGGGCCGGGACGAGGCCGAGCGGCTCTGGGGCACACCGACCGCCGAGGACGTGCGCGCGGTGATGCCCGAGGTCGGGACGCTGGTGGTCAAGGACGCGGAGCACGGCGCGACGTGTTTCGAGGGCACGGGAGCGGTCTTCGAGCCGTCCCCGGAGGTCGAGGTGGTGGAGGCGGTCGGCGCGGGTGACGCCTTCGCCGCCGGGTTCCTGTCCGGGCTGATCGACGGGCTGTCCGCCGAACGGCGGCTGCGGCTCGGCCACGCGGTCGCAGGGGCGGTCCTGCGCTCCCACGGGGACACGCTGGACACCCTGCCCGAGGGCCTCGCGGGGATCCGCGGACGCGCCGTGGAGGCCCCGGGGGACTAGGACGCGGTCCGCGGGTGCCTTCGGCGGGCTCGGCGCTCGCGCCGGTCTCCGGGAGCGGTCGCCGGGTCCTCTCCCGCAGGGCGGGCGGCGAAGGCCGGCCCGGGTCCGGCCGTCCGGGCGCGGGCGGTGCGGCTGCGCCTCCGGTCCCGGACCTTCGAGATGGCAGGAAGGTATTGACTTGCGATAGAAAACAATCGATTATCGATACATGCACAGGTATCTCACCTTCCTCCTCCGCGCCGCGATCGCCATGGTCCTCCTGCTCGGACTCTTCGGACAGTTCGTGGTCATCCCCGGGGCGGCGGCCGACGAGGTCGCGTACTTCCCGCCCTACGCACCGCTCCAGGTGCCCTACGTGACGGTGGCGATCCTCGGGGTCGCCTGCGTCCAGGTCGCGCTCATCGCGGTGTGGACCCTCCTGGGCATGGTCGAGCGCGACGCGATCTTCGACGGGAGGGCCTTCGTCCGGGTGGACGTCGTCATCGGGGCCACCGTGGTGGCGACGCTGCTCACGGCGGGGGTGACCGTGCACCTGTTCGTGGCCGAGATCCCCTCGCCGGACGACGGCATGGACCTGTTCGCCGCCCTGGGCGCGGCGTTCGTGACCACGTGCGCGGGCACCGTGTTCTCGATGGTGCTCGTCCTCATGCGCGGCCTCCTGCGCAAGGCGACGGACCTGCGGACCGAGCTCTCCGCGGTGGTCTGATGGCGATCGTCGTCGACCTGGACCTCCTGCTCGTCCGGCGCGGCATGTCGGTCGGGGAGTTCGCCGAGGCCGTCGGGATCACGCCGGCCAACATCGCCGTGCTGAAGAACGGCCGTGCCAAGGCGGTGCGGTTCACCACCCTCGACGCGATCTGCCGCACGCTGGAGTGCCAGCCCGGCGACGTCCTGCGCTGGGTGCCCGACGACGGGGGGCGGGAGGCGGGCCAGGGGTAGCGGGGCCCTTCGCGGGCCCCGCGACGCCCCCTTCCGGGGCGGCCCCCGTCACCCGCCCTGTGAGAGGCGGCCGGCCGCACGCGGACCCTCCCGCCGGGGGCGGCCGGCCGCCGGCGCGGCGTCCTCAGCCGATGACGATCGCCCCGGCCAGGACCGGGTCGCCGAAGGTGACCGTGCCGTGGCCCGAGGCCAGGGCGCGGCTCCCCTGGCAGCTCGTCCCCGAGAACAGCGCGAACTTGACCTTCGCCTCGGTCGAGACCTCGGTGACGCCGCCCTGCCCCGTCTTGAGGGTGCGGCACCCGCCGTTCTCCACGGTCTGCTGGTAGCCCGACTCGAAGGTGACTCTGACCGGGGGCGCCTGGTCGTCCCTGCTCGACAGCCCGGCGATCGCTCCGGCGATGGTGGCGGACATGGTGGCGAGGTTCGCAGGGCGGATCGGCACGGGACTCCCCTTTTCGACCGGGTTCGCACGGGCACGACGGCGCCTGGCGAGTGCGGAGATGGTTACTCCGTGTCATTTAGCTACAGGGCCCCGCGAAAGGTGAGGAGCCCCGGCGGAGTGTCGGCGGATTTCTCGGGCCCGGTCCGGGGCGTTGTCGGACCGTACCGCCGCGGATAGGATGCGTCCCGACCGGCATGTGCGGAGAAAACGGGGAAGGAGGCCGGTATGGGGCTCGTGCTCGCGTTCTTCGAGTTCCTCATGGTCGGCTTCGTGCCCTCCGAGCTCCTGCCCGCGCCCGGCTCCCTGGCGCTGCTGGTCGCCGCCGTCGGCGCGGCCATCGCCCTGTTCGTCCTCCACGGCACCGCGCTGTGGCCCGTCGGCGACACCGCCACGGGCGCCGCGCACGCGATGCGCCGCAGGTCGGCACGCCTTCCCGTGCTCACCTTCCGGGACCCCGACGCGGCCGGACGGCCCCGTCCCAGGGCTCCCGGCGCGGCCCTTCCGGCCGCTCGCTGACCGTCACGGCACACCCGTACGACAACCGTTCCACGCGTGTGCCCGCGCCCCCGGGCGCGGTCCGAGCGGCCTGACGTCTGTCTTCCACCCCAGACGAAGGGCCGACCCACCTTGTACAGCTTCGGGCCGATCGCGGCCGGCATGACCCTGCTCTCGGCGATCCTCGCCACGTTCACCACCCTGCTCACCCCGCTCACCGGGGGCCTGGCCACCGGGCTCGCGGTGGTGGCGCTGACCGTCGTCGTCCGCCTCCTGCTCGTCCCGCTGGGGGTGATGCAGGTCCGCGCGGAGAAGACGCGGGCGCGGATCGCCCCGCGCCTGGCGGAGATCACCGCCAAGCACCGGAACGACCCCGAGAAGCTCGTCGCCGAGCAGCGCAGGGTGTACGGCGAGGAGGGCACCTCGCCGTTCGCGGGCTGCCTGCCCGCCCTCGCCCAGATGCCCGTGGTCATCGCCCTCTACGGGGTGTTCATCGGGGCGGGGGGAACGGAGGACCCGATGCTGGCGCACACGTTCGGCGGCGTCGGGCTGGGCGCGACGATGGCGTCGAGCGCCGACGGGCTCATGGTGGCCCCGGTGTTCGCGGTCCTGGTCGGTCTCATCGCGCTCGTGGCGTGGGCGAACCGCCGCTACCTGATGCTTCCCGTGATGCGGGCGAACGCGGCGGCCGACCCCGGGATGCCGCAGATCACCGGCCCGCTCACCTACATGCAGTACACGACCGTCGTGATCGCCGCGTTCGTGCCGCTCGCCGCGGTCCTCTACCTGCTGACCTCCACGACGTGGGCCCTGGGGGAGCGGCTCCTGCTGCGCCGTCTGCTCCCGGACTGACGGCCGGCCCGCGTCCCGCGGGTCAGAACTCGACGGTGACGCAGGCGAGGCGGTCCCCGGCGGTGCCCGCCTCGCCGTGCCCGGTCATGGTGTGCTGCTCGTGCAGGACCAGGGACCGGGCCTCCCCGTCGCGGAACTCCCAGTCGACGGTGGCGGTGGACTGGGCGCTGCCGCCCTCGTCGGTGGTGAAGTCGAGCCAGACCTCGTTCTCGGGGTTGGCGTAGGCGGGGTCGGAGGAGGGCTCGTCCTCGGTCGCCGCCGGGTCGGGCTCGTTCTGGTAGTGCGGACCCGCGTCCTCGGGCCGCTCGCCGCAGGGCCGGGTGTGCACGTGGGCGCCGAACTCGCGGTCGGCCTCCAGGCTGGTGCCCGTGAACTGCACGTGCGTCTGGCCGTCCTGGACGCGGACCTGCACGTCGGAGGTCGCCCCCTCGGGCACGGCGGTCTCGTCGTAGGTGACGGCCCCCACCCCCTCTGCCGGCAGCATGAAGATGGACGCGGTCACGCTGGGGGAGGCGGTCGGCTGGGCGACGGGCGGCTCCGAGGCGGCCGATCCGCCGTTGGTCCCGGACTCCTCCTGCGCACACCCGGTGGCGAGGATCGCGGTCAGGGCCAGGCCGATGGTGAGCGGTGACGTGCGCATGACGGAACTCCCGGTGTGTTCTCGACGGTCGTCCGCAACATTACCCAAGGTGACAAAGGTATGACCAGCTGTGCGGAACGTGATGCGTCGGAGGCGGGAAGGCCGTCCTGGGTGTGAGGGCCGCGGGGGAGGGGCTGTTCTCGCGCACCAGGTCGAGACGCCTTCCGGTCCCCTGACAGTGGGGATCGTACCGCCGGGAGGCCGCCGCGGAACCAGGAGCGCCCACCCGGGGTGGGCGACCCGGCGCACCGGGTGTCCCGCGCGGGCGGTGCGCCGCGGATCGGGGCGCACCCCGGCCCGCGCCCGGCGTGCGCCGGTGCAGGTCGGAGTCGGGTTTGTTTGTCCCGAAATGGACAGTATGAGACTGTCGTCACAATGAGAGCCATTATCGGAGGACTGATTTGTGAGCAGTGAAACCGGCGCGTCCCCCCGGACGTCGCCAGAATCCCCCACCGTCGACGAGAACACGACCGACAGCCGGCGCACCGTCGTCCGCAAGGTCGTCGGCCTCCTCATGGGCCCCGTCCTCGGCTTCGCCGCCTACCTCGCCATGCCCGGCATCGCCCTTCCCGTCGACGGGGGCGACGGCGTCATGGTCCCCGAGGGCGAGGTCTCCTCCAACGCCGCGATCGTCGCCGCCGTGGCCGTCGTCATGGCCGTCTGGTGGATGACCGAGGCGCTGCCCCTCCCCGCCACGGCCCTCCTCCCCCTCGCACTCTTCCCGGTGCTCCTGGACGGCGTCCCGATCGGGGACGTCACCGCCCCCTACGCCAACGAGATCATCTTCCTGTTCATGGGCGGGTTCATCATCGCCCTGGCCATGCAGCGCTGGAACCTGCACCGGCGCGTGGCCCTGGCGATCGTGGCCGCCGTCGGCAGCGGACCCGTCACCATCATCGGCGGGTTCATGCTCGCCACCGGCTTCATCACCATGTGGGTCTCCAACACCGCGACCGCCATGATGATGCTGCCCATCGGCCTCGCGGTCATCGGCCTGGTCGCCCAGCTGCGCGGCGGCAAGGCCGACCCGAACTTCGCCACCGCGCTCATGCTCGGCATCGCCTACGCCTCGTCCATCGGCTCGGTGGCCACCCTGATCGGGACCCCGCCCAACGCCCTGATGGCCGGGTACCTGGCGCAGGAGCACGACATCCACATCGGCTTCGGCCAGTGGATGCTGGTCGGAGCGCCGCTCGCCGCCGTCTTCCTCGTCGTCTGCTGGCTCCTGCTCACCAAGGTCGTCTACCCGCCGGCCGCCGGGGACATGGGCGAGGCCAGGGAGCACATCCGCCGGGAGCTGCGCGAGATGGGGCCCATGTCGCGCGGCGAGTGGACCGTGCTGGCCGTGTTCGTCGTCACCGCCGTCGCCTGGGTCACGGTGCCGTTCCTCGCGGACAGCGCGGCGGTGAGCGCCGCGCTGCCGTGGCTCGCCTCCGTCACCGACGGCGGGATCGCCATCGCCGCCGCCATCGTGCTGTTCATCGTGCCCGTGGACGGGGCCCGCGGGGTCCGCGCCGTCGACTGGGACCAGGCGAGCAAGCTGCCCTGGGGCGTGCTGCTGCTGTTCGGGGGCGGGCTCAGCCTCTCGGGCCAGTTCGGCTCCAGCGGCCTGAGCCTGTGGATCGGCGACCTGGTCGCGGACCTCGGTGACGTGCCCGGCTGGGTGTTCGTGCTGATCGTGGCCGCCATCGTGCTGCTGCTCACCGAACTCACGAGCAACACCGCCACCGCCTCCATCTTCATCCCCGTGATGGCCGGCGTCGCGCTGGGACTGGGGCTGCCCATCATGACCCTGGTCGTCCCGGCCGCCCTCGCCGCGTCCATGGCGTTCATGCTGCCGGTGGCCACACCGCCCAACGCCATCGTGTTCGGCACCGGCCACATCCGGATCGGCCAGATGGTGAAGGCGGGCGTCCTGCTCAACGTCGTCGCACTGGTCATGATCATGCTGAGCATGTACACGACCGTCATGTGGGTCTTCGGCTCCTGACGGGGTCGCCGGGGTCCGGCGCGGCCGGCCCCCGGCCTCCGCCGCGGCCCCCCGCCCTCCGGGCGGGCGGGGCCGCGGCGGGATGGGACACTGGTCGCAGACCACGACCCCTGCCGAACAGGCGACATGCGAACGATCAGACGCGGCGGCGAGCACGAGCTGGAGATCAAGAGGTCCCGGTTCGTCTGCGCCCTGGCCAGGGCGGACGGCGAGGACGCCGCCCGCGCCTTCATCGCCGAGCGGCGCAAGGAGCACTGGAACGCCTCCCACAACTGCACCGCGTACGTGCTCGGCGAGGACGGCGGCGTGCAGCGCTCCAGCGACGACGGCGAACCCGCGGGCACCGCGGGCGTGCCCATGCTGGAGGTGCTCCGCCACCGCGGGCTCACCGACACAGTGGCCGTGGTCACCCGCTACTTCGGCGGGACCAAGCTCGGCGCCGGGGGGCTCATCCGGGCCTACGGCGGCGCCGTGTCCGCCGCGGTGGACCGGGTGGGGGTCCTGGAACGCCGGCGCCTCCTCCTCGTGGACGTGTTCGCCGACTACGTGCTCGGCGGACGGCTGGAGAGCGACCTGCGCGACTCGTCGCTGACCGTGCGCGGGGTCGCCTACGAGGACCGGGTCCGCATCGAGGTGGCCCTCCCCGAGTCCGACCTGGACGGCTTCGGGCTCCGCCTGGCCGAGATGACCGGGGGCCGGGCCGAGTTCGAGGTGAGAGGCGCCACCGTCGTCGAGGTCGAGCCCTGATCCCGCCGGACGCCACGTTCACGTGGCTGTAACAGTGGCGGTCCACGTGTATCGGCGGACGACGGGGCAGCTTAGGATTTGCCGTATACGTCGTCGTTCCCGGGGAGAAACCGTCCATGCGCAGCTCACGGGTGCCCCAGGCCCTCACCTGCGGCCTCGCGGCGCTGCTGGCGGCCGGCTGCACCGGCGACCCGGAACCTTCCGCGCCCTCCCCCGATGCGGAGCCCGCCCCGCTCCCGACCTCGTTCGCGGGTGAGGCACCGCCAGGGGTCGAGGGCGAGGTCCTGCGGTACCTGCACGGCGACTCCGCGCAGGCCCACGACATCCTCGACGACCCCCTCGGCGTGCGGATCAGCCCGGTCGGCGAGTCCTTCCTCATCAGCTCCGGCGGCGAGGACCGCCACCTCCTGCACGACGCCGCGACCGGCGACACCCTGTGGGAGGGCGAGGCGCGCTTCCGCGGCTTCGACTCCGCCGCCGACGGCGCCCGGGTCCTGTCGATGGCGGACGCCGACGGGGTCCCGTTCGTCCTGGACTCCCGCGGCGAACCGGTGTGGGAGCCGCAGGAGGAGGGCGACGCCTACCTCGACGGGCTGGCGGTGCGGCGCCCGGAGGGGTGGAGCGCGGAGGAGCCCCACGGGGAGTTCACGCTGCTCGACGCCGACGGCGGCGAGCTGTGGTCGTACGAGTTCGCCGAACCGGAGGAGTCCGAGGAGTCCGAGGAGCCCGAGGAGTCCGTCGAGGGCGGGGACGGCGCCGACGGGGACGGTGGCGCGGGGGAACCCGTGCTGGGCGTGCCCGTGGCCGCCCGCGGCGACATGGTGGTGCTCGCGTCCGGCGGCCCCTCGCTCCAGGCGCGCTCCGTGGCCGCCGACACGGCGGGCGAGGAGCTGTGGACGGTCGACGGGGAGGACGCCGGCCTGGACGCCTCCGGGCCCGTCCTTTCACCGCAGGTGATGGGCGTCTACCCGCTGCCCGGCCAGGAGGAGGGCGGCGGGGCCGACCCCGCGGACGGGGAAGCCGGGGAGGAGGACGGTGCGGACGAGGACGGCGCGGACGAGGACGGCGCGGACGAGGCGGTCGTGCTCCTGCGCTGGGCCCAGCCCGAGGCCCCCTCCACGCTCTCCGCCCACGACCCCGCCACCGGGGACCTGCTGTGGACCCTGGAGGAGCCGGGCGCCAACCCCACCGCGGGCGCGTTCGACCCGGCCGGAACCGTCGGCAACCTGTACGACGCCTCCACCGGCGTCCTCCTGCTGCCCCAGGCGAGCGGGGAGGCCACGACGGTCGCCGTCGACCTCGCCGGGGGAGAGGTCCTCTGGGGGCTGGAGGAGGAGGCCGGATCGATCTCCCCCGCCTTCGCCTTCGACGGCCTCGTCTACGGCGACTCCCGGGGCAGCACCGGCGCGGACGAGCAGCTGGTGCTCGACGCCGTCACCATGGACGTGGTGGGCGACGACCTGTCGGCGTACGTGGAGGCGGTCACCGAGGACGGGTACGCGATCCTCGTCCACGACCGGCAGCGCTTCGTGTACGGCCCCCCGCCGGAGGAGGGCCCCTCGGAGGCGCCGGCGGGCGACCCGGAGCGGGGCGGCGACCCGTCCGGGTCCCCCGGCGACGGGGGCTGACCGGGCCGGGCGCACCGGCCGGAGGGGAGGGGCGCGTGCGGCAGGAGGCCGCCCGCCGCCCCGGAGGCCGCCCGCAGGAGCGCGTCCCGGGGGCGCGCGCCCGGGAGGGGCTCCGGCACCGGTGACCGTACAGAACAGCACAGTAACGACATTGACTCTGCTATCGGCGCCCTGGTAGACATTCTGTGCCTTCATCCTCTCCCCGGCCCCTGATCCGCGCCGAACCCCCCGTCGACGCTCCGGCCCCCGCCGGCCGACGGGATGGTGAGCCACTCGCAAACGGGAGCCAAGCATGGTGGACCCCTCCTCCGACCCGGCGCCGCCGGCTCCCCGCCCCGCCCTCCTGCGGCGCTGGGCGCGGGCGGCCGGCGAGCGCACCCGCTCCCACGCCTCCGGGATCACCGTCACGCTCCTGGCGGCGGCCGTCGTCAGCTCCGTCCTCGGGACCGGGGCAGTCGGTCGCGCCGACGAGATGTCCGACGGCACAGTCTGGCTGTGGACGAGCCCCGTCGGCGAGGCCGTGCGGGTCAACGGGAACAACGCCGCGGTCGACCTCGTGGCGTCCCTGCCCGAGGCCGCAGGCGTGGACGTCCAGGTCGTCCAGAACGACGAGTACCTCCTGCTCTACGACCCCGCCAGCGGCAAGGTGACCTCGGTCGACCTCCGGCGCATGGGGTACTCCGGCGTGCTGGAGCTCGGGAGCGGGGGCGACTTCGGACTCGTCCTGGGGGAGGAGACCGCAGCGGTGATCGACCGCGCCACGGGCGAGGTCAAGGCCGTCGATCCGGCCACCCTCCAGCCCACCGGGGCCACCCTCAACGTCCCGGCGCCCCTGACCGGCGGTGCGTTCGACGACTCCGACACCCTCTGGCTCGGCGTGCCCACGCAGGGCACGGCCGTCGGCGTGCGGATCCAGGGCGAGGACGCCGCCATCACGGAGACGCTGGCGGTGGCGGAGCCCGGGACCGAGATCGCCATGACCGTCCTCGACGACGGCGCCCTCGTGACCGACCCCGGGGGAGGGCGGGTGGTGGCCGTGCGCGGCGACGGCGACCCCGTGGCCACGGACGTCCCCGTGGAGCTGGAGGGTGCCGAGATGCCCGTCCGCACCCACGGCGACGTCGTCGCCGTGACGCTCCCCGGGACCGGCGAGGTCCTCACCGTCTCCGACCCGGCCGGATCCGCCGGGATCGGGCACTTCCCGGCGGGCGACGGCGGGGGCACGGCGACCGCCTACGAGGGCCGCGTCTACGTGCCGTTCCCCGAGGAGGGGACGGTCCGCGTGTTCGACGCGCAGGGCGCCGAGCTCAACCCCGTCTCCCTGCCCGGGGCCGAGGGCCCCCTGGAGCTGGAGGTACGGGAGGGGCGCCTGTACATCAACTCCCCCCACACCGGGGTGGCCGCGATCGTCGACCCGGACGGCGGGGCGACCGTCGTCGACAAGGCCGATCCGCCGCCCGGTCCGGGCGACGCGGACGGCGGGGCCCCCGCACCGCAGCCCTTGCCGGGCGGGAACGTGGGAGAGCAGCCGGAGACCGGAGGCGCCGCCCCCGACCCGGGCCCCGGGACCCCGGCCTCCGAGGAGCCGTCCGCGCCGGAGTCGGAGCCCGCCCCCGCGGGGACGGACGAGCCGGACCCCGCTCCGGACGGGGAACCCGACGCCGGGGAGGCGCCCGGCGCGCCCACGCCCGTGTCCGTCACCGCCGGGGACGGCTCCGCGTTCCTGAGCTGGCCCGAGGCCTACTCCCCGGACGCACCCGTGGACGAGTACCGGATCACCTGGGAGGACGGCAGGGTCACCGTCGGCGGGGACGAGCTGGACGCCGAGGTGACCGGCCTCACCAACGGAACCACCTACCGGTTCATGGTCCGCGCGGTGAACTCCCACGGCACCGGCCCGGCCGCCCAGACCTCCGAGATCGTGCCGGGCCCGCAGGTCCCGGACGCCCCGGCCGACGTGACGGCCACGGCGTCGGGCAGCGGCACGGCCACCGTCTCCTGGAGCGCGGTCGAGGGCGCCAACGACTACCTGGTCGCCACCAGGGCCGCATCCGGCGAGAACCCCAGCGACCGCACCTCGGGCCAGACGTCCGTGGACGTCGCGGGCCTCTCGCCCGGTGAGACCTACACGTTCACGGTCACCGCCCGCACGGAGGGCATGGTGAGCGGGGGGTCGACCGACAGCGCCCCGCTCACGATGCCCGAGGTGCAGCTGGGCGCCCCGTCCGGCGTCTCGCACACGGTCTCCGGAGACAACGTGACCGTGACCTGGGCCCAGGTCGACGGCGCGGCCGAGTACACGATCACGCCGCGCGGCGACGGGGGGCTCGGGGCCGTGACGGTGACCGGGTCCTCCGCCGGGGGCGGGCAGCTCTCCCACACCCTCGGGCGCGGGGGGACGGGACGCTGCTACTCCTTCACCGTGGTCGCCGTGGGGGCGGACGGGACCGCAGCCGAGTCCAGTACCAGCAGCCAGTCCAGGTGCGAACAGGAGTTCAGATGACCCTCCGCCGGAAGCGGGCCCGCAGGACCTGGGCGGGCGCGGCGGTCGTGGCCGCCGCGGTCCTGGTGATGTCCTCGGCCACCGCCGCCCAGGGGGCCGACCCCATGGCGCTGTGCAACGCGTCCAAGCCGGGCGGCGGTCTGGAGTACACCAGGGACGCCGACGGTTGGCCCAAGCCCCTTCCGAACGGGCAGGGCAGCGTCTACCTCTACTACGACCACCAGACCGGGTACAACTGCGCGGTGACGATCAGTAACAACGGCTACGCGGACGTCGGCCTCCGGCGCTCCGACGGCGCGGGCGGCGCGCAGTGGCGGACGGGCACCGGCACCGCCGGGCCGGTCTACGTGCAGGCGCAGGGTGTGTGCGTCGATGTGTCGGGGGCCGCCGGGGACAGGTCGGCCACCTGGCTCGGCACCAACTGCGGGGCCTGACCGGACCCCTCCCGGGGGTCGGCCCCCGGGAGGGGGCCGCTCCCGTGGACCCCGGCGCGCCCGCTCCCGCGGGCCGTCCGGTTACCCCGCTCCGCGCTCCGTGCACGCCTCCTCCGAGGGGGCGACCTCGTCCGCGCTCAGCACGGCGATGACGACGAAGCAGTACTCCCCGGCGGCGTCGAGGCCGGTCACCCGCGCCTCCGCCGCGCCGGGCTCCACCTCGGCGAGCGCGGCGTAGGCCCCGCCCGCCGGTCCGCCCACCACGTGGTGCGGCGTGCCCTCCCCGGCGTTGTCCGTCCACGTGAGGACCACGGTGTCACCGGAGTCCTCCATCGCGACGTCCGAGGGGGCCGCCTCCCGGGAGATCGCGGCGTGCGGTGCCGAGGACGGGTCGGCAGGAGGGGGCCCGTCCTCGGCCGGCACGTCCGCGGGCGGCTCGGCGAGTCCGACCGCCGCCAGGAGGGAGGCGACCGGCCCCGGGTACACGAACGCCACCAGCCCCAGGGCGATGACGACGATCGCCGTCGCGGAGACGATCACCTGCACCAGGCGGAGCCGTCGCGAGCGCGCCTCCTCGGCGTCGTCGGCGTGCGGCGGGGGCACGGACCCGCGGACCGGCGCCTGTCGGCTGGGGGCGGACCGGTACGGAGCGCGTTCGGCGGAGGCCGGGCGGTGCGCCTCGTGCCCGGCGGGGGTCGGGTAGGGCGTGCCCGCGCCGAACGCCGGAGCGGGCGGCGGGGGCGGGAGCGACGTCGTAGCCGGTGCGGGAGGCGCGGAGGCGGTCCGGGGCGGATCCCACTCCACCAGCCCCCGCCAGGGGTCCCCGGCGTCGACCGGGGGCGCATCGGGTGAGGCGTCCGCGATTCCTCCCGGCTCCGATCCGCCGGAGCGAGACCCGGCGGCCCCGCCGCCCCGCGGGTGGTGGGGGACGGGGTCGTGGGCGCGCACCGGGTCCGCCGGAGGCGCGCCGTCCTCCCGAGCGGCGACCGGGTTGCCCGGAGCCTGTGCGGGCGGCGTCGGAGGATCGACCTCCCGCGTCCGGTCCTCGGGGGGTGCGGTGGATCCGCCGGCTGTGGCGGGCGCGCCGGGCGCGTCCCGCGCTGCCACCGGCTCGGCTCCTGCCGTCTCCCCGGGCCGTGTCAGGTCCCCGGCCGCCGACGGGTCCGGCCCCTCCGGCCCGCGGGGTACAGGGGGCAGCGCGGGGTCCGTGTCGGCCGCAACGGTGGCGTCACCGCTCGCCGAAGCCGCGGCGGCGGACGCGGTCCCCTCCTCGCGGTCCACCGAGGCCAGGGCTGCGGCGAAGCCCTCCGCGTCGGCGAAGCGGACCCCGGGATCCCCGTCGAGCGCCCGCGCGAGCGCCGCGACCAGCGGAGCGGGCAGGCCGGGACGCGGCGGCCCGGGCGCTCCGCCGCCGAGCACGCGTTCCCGGTAGCCGAAGGGGTCGGCGGAAGCCTCCGCCTCGCCGCCGAACGGAGGACGCCCCGCCAGCAGTTCCCACAGTGTGGCGGCCAGGCGGTAGACGTCGGAGGCGGCGCTCGGCGACTCGCCCCGGACCGCCTCCGGCGGGGCGTGCAGCAGAGCGTCGGTACGCGGCCCCGCCGACGGGGGCAGGACGCCCTCCGGCAGCAACGCGCCCGCGTCCGCGAGCACCGCCCCCTCCGCTCCCACCAGGATGTTGGAGGGCTCCACGGCGTGGTGGAGCAGACCCAGGGCGTGCACCCCCGCCAGCGCGCCGGCCACGTCCAGGCCGACGCGCACGACCTCCTCCACCGGCAGCGGGTGGCGGTCCCGCAGGACGCGCCCGTAGTCCCTGCCCGCGTGGTGCGCCATGGCCACGAAAGGGCGGCCCGACGTGGTCGAGCCGTGGCCGACGACCCGCACCGCACCGGGCACGTCCGACATCCGGCGCAGGCGCTCGGACTCGGCCCCGCCGTCCGGGCCGCGCAGGACCTTGACGGCGACCGGGTCGCCGCCGTCGTCCGGCACGGCCCGGTAGACGGTCGAGGCGGTGCCGCGGTGCAGCACCTCCAGGGAGTGGAACCCCGGGACGAGGCTGCCGCCGGTCCCCGTGTCGCTCGCGGACCCGGTGCTACTCATGGAACGCCCCTTCCCCGCCGTGCGGCGGGTGACGGTCGGAGGCGGGCGTCACGGCGCCCGCCAGAACAGGGGACGGGGATCGAACCACCAGGCCAGCCGCCTGCCGCGGCCGAGCGTGCGCCGCAGGGCCCGGGACTGCCGGCGGACCCCGTCGGCGATGTGCGCCGCTTCCGTCTCGGACACCCCGGAGCCCGGGGCGAAGCCGACCCGGTTGACCGCCCCGCCGAGGCGCCGCAGGTCGATCCGCGCCCACTCCCGGCCCTCCTCGGGCAGGAGGCCCTGGACGAGCGCCACGGTGTCGCCCACGGTGTCCCCCGGCTTCGGCGCGTCCGCGCGCTGGCGCAGGTGGTCGCGCAGTTCCCGCCAGGCGCCCAGCACACGACGCTCGGGTACCCCCGGCCTCAGCCGCCACCGGCTCCGCGCCAGCCGCAGCGCGGGCACCGCGCCCACCGCGGCGAGAAGCACGCCGCCGACAGTCAGGAACGGCCACAGCGGCGTCGACTCGCGGTTCGGCGGGGAAGGAGCGGCGTCGTCCTCCAGGCTGTTCGCCTCGTCGCCGTCCTCGGGGGTCTGCGCCTCGGCGGCGGCGGAGGACGTCTCCTCGGCCTCGTCCTCCCCTTCCTCCCCGGGAGTGACGGAGAACGGCACCCACCCGGCTCCGTTGAAGTACACCTCGCCCCATGCCAGCGCGTCGCCGGTCCGCACCGTGCGCACGCCGTCGCCCCCGTCGTGGCCGGAGCCGAACCCCACGACGACGCGGCTCGGCAGGCCCGCCGCACGGGCGAGCATGGCGAAGGCGCTCGCGAACTGCTCGGAGGTCCCGCCGCCGCCCTGCTGCCCCGGCGGGGCCAGCATGTCCGCGACGTTGGCGTAGCCGTGGCCGCCGGGGGTTTCCGCCGAGAAGTAGTGGGACTCCCGCAGGTACTCGGAGAGGAGGACGGCGCGCTCGTACGGCGACCCCTGCCCGGCGACGGCCGCCGCCACGTCGTTCAGGACCGGCGGCGCCCCCGGGGGCAGCTCGCGGTAGCGGTCGAAGACCGCGTCGGCCGGAACGGACGCGTCCGCGAGTTCGGCCGCCCTCCAGTCCGCCACGTCGCCGGCGACCTCGTAGCGGGCGCCCGCGATGCCGCCGTCCGCGCTCACCACCGTCCCCGAGACGGCGTCGTAGCCCAGGGGCTGGAGCCCGACCCGCCGCGGAACCCCGACCACCGGCGCCCAGCCGCCCGGAAGGTCGTCGCCGACGGAGATCTCCGCGCGGACGCCGGTGGCGTGCGGGGGCGGCGGCACCGGGTCGGGGAGCACCTCCCCGGCGGCGCGGTAGCCGCCCTCGGGCAGCCACGTGGTCCCGGTGAACTCCGCGAGGGCGACCCACCGCAGGTCCACCGGTTCCTCGGAGCGCACCGTGAGCAGCGGGTCGTCCGGTTCGGCGGCCCAGGCCGCGAGGTAGCCGAGCGGGTTGAGGGCGGCCTCCGGCGCGAGGGGCGGACGCACGGCCTCGCGCGGGTCGCCCGGGTCCGCCTCCCAGGAGGCGAGGAGGACGGGGCCGCCGAACACCGTGGCGGCGGCAGCCAGCGCCGCCGCGACCGCGGTCACCAGGATCCGCCCGAGCCGCCCGAGGGTCTGTGTCTCCGGTGCGTCGACCTCGATCCGCAGGTCCTCCGACCCGGCGCGCGCCCGCGCGGCCGTCCGGACGTCGGAGGACGCCGCCATGAGCAGGACCGCGGCGACCGCGACCAGGCCGATGGAGGGGAACCCCGGCGGGGCCACCGGGCCGTTCAGGACGACGGCGCCGACGAGTGCCAGGAGGCCGGGGAGGACGGCCAGCGCGGGCCGGCTCCCCTGCCAGAGCAGCACCGAGGCCACACCGGTGAGCCACGTGGCCAGGATCGGCAGCGTCAGGGTGTCCGCGTTCAGGGGGGTGGGCGCCGCGCTCGTCAGGATGCGCGCCCCGGAGTGGAGGAGGGCCTCCACCGTCCCTCCCAGCACGCCCGTTCCCTGGCCGGGTATCCGGGCCGCGCACACCACCACGCCAGCCAGGGGCAGGGGGAGGCCGACGAGGATCCCGGCGAGCGGGGACAGCCGGGCCCGCGCCGCCAGGGTCACGGCGACGGAGAGCAGGGCGCAGAGCGGCAGCACCGCGTAGACCGGCGCCGGGGCGGCGTAACCGGGCGCGAGGGCGACTCCCCCCGCCGCGGCGGCCATGACCAGCCCGACGGGGGCCAGGACGGCGCGGAGCGGAGTACCGGGCCCCCGCCCGGGGGCGGGCACGGTCTCCGGGGGGCGCGGCGGGGTCAGCGTGGCCATGACGTCTCGTTCCAGCGTTCGACGAACCCCGCCGCGTCTCCGGCGGCGAGCAGGGTGACCGGAGCGGGGGCGCTCGGCCGGTCCTCCGCGCCGACGGTCACTGCGACCAGGGCCGAGTAGTGGTGTCCGAGCTCTCCGAAGGACCGCAGGTCGGCGGTGGTGAGCGCACCGCTCACCAGGACGGCCGTGTCCCCTGAGGGCCGGGTCCGGGCCAGGCGGAGGGCCTGCGGGAGGTCGGCGTCCGGCGCCGGACGCGCCTCGGCCAGGAGGTCGAGCAGCGGGGGCAGTCCTCCGGTGCTGTCGCGCCCCCGACCGCTCACCAGGCTCACCTCGCAGTGGAGCGACGCCTGCACCCCGGTCGCCAGTACCGAGGCGGCCGCGCTCGCCACCTCGTCCAGCCGGTCCTCGCCCCCGGCCGTCGGCCGGTCGTCGACGATGACGTGGAGGCGCGGCTGCGAGGTGTCGATGTACTCGCGCACGACGAGCTTGTCCAGCCGTGCGGAGCTGCGCCAGTGGACCAGCCGCAGGTCGTCGCCGGGCACGTAGTCGCGCAGCGAGTGGAAGGTCTGCGCGCCAGCCGGGGCGCCGTCGGCCGTGCCCTCCGGGTCGGCCACCCGGCCGACCGGGACGGTGCGCAGGCGCTCCCACCGGGGATGGACCCACACCCGGTCGGCGCCGCCGGACTCCCGGTACACCGCGGCGAGCCCCAGCGGGTCCGCGCGCCCGACCCGGAGGGGGCCGAGGGAGACCACCCCGCGCCGGGCCGCCAGGACGCGGTACTCGGCCCCGCCCGCGGCACGCGCTCCCAGGGACGGCAGCCGGACCGGCCGCTCGCCCCCGTGACCGCGCACGGGCTCGACCACGCCGACGGAGCGCCGGCCGGGGTTGCGCATCTCCAGGCGCACGCGCAGGGCGGACCCCGGCGAGGTGCGCGGGGAGGGGAGCGAGCGCCGGACCGCCACGGCGGCCGGACGCCCCACCACGAGCGACGCCGCGGCGACCGCGGTCACGGCCACGCCGCCGAGCAGCGCCAGCTCCTGGTACTGGGACACCACGCCCACCGTGAGGAGCACCAGGCCCGCCCCGGCGACGAGCCACCCCCGGACGGTCGGCATCAGCGGACCGCCGGGACCCCGGCCGCGCCCGGGGACGGCGCGGGGGTCTCACGGAGGATCCCGTCCAGGACGTCGGCCCCGGTGCGCCCGCCGACCGAGGCCTCCGGGGACAGCACCAGGCGGTGGGCCCAGACCGGCTGGGCCAGGAGCTTGACGTCCTCGGGCTCCACGAAGGGCCGGCCCGAGACGAGCGCGAGCATCCGGGCCGTCCTCGCCATGGCCACCGTCGACCTGGTCGACAGGCCCACGCTGAGCTCCGGGTGGTCTCGTGTGGCGTGGGCGACCCTGAGCACGTACTCGTAGACGGAGTCGTGGACGAACACCCGCCGGGCGTCGCGCCGCATGGCGGCCATCCGCTCGGCGTCGACGGTCGGCTCCAGGTCCTCGGGCGTGACGAGCCGGTCGCCCCGGATGATCGCGAGCTCGGACGCCGGGTCGGCGTAGCCGAGGGTGAGGCGCATCAGGAACCGGTCCAGCTGGGCCTCGGGCAGGCGGTACGTGCCCGACATCTCCACGGGGTTCTGCGTCGCCACGACGAGGAAGGGCGAGGGGACGCCGTGCCGGACGCCGTCCACGGTGACCGCCCGCTCCTCCATGACCTCCAGCAGGGCCGACTGGGTCTTGGGCGAGGCCCGGTTGATCTCGTCGGCGATGACGACGTTGGCGAACACGGGGCCGGGACGGAACTCGAACTCGCGGGTCCCCTGGTGGAAGATCGTGACGCCGCTGATGTCGGAGGGCAGGAGGTCCGGGGTGAACTGGATGCGCCGCCAGACGCCGTCCGCACTCGCGGCGATGGCGCGGGCCAGGGTGGTCTTTCCGGTGCCGGGGACGTCCTCCAGCAGGATGTGGCCCTGGGTGAGCATCGCGACCAGGGCCAGGCGTACGACGTCGGACTTGCCCAGGACCGCCGCCTCGACGGAGGCGGCGACGCCGTCGAACTCGTCGGCGCGGATGACCGCGTCGTCAGAGGACAGGGGGGCGTCCGAGGGGGGAGAGACGTGGGTGTTCATGGAGAGGGCGTCTTTCCGCGTGAAGTGCTGGGGGTGGAGCGCCACCGCCGTTCACGGCGGCGGGGAGGCGGGGCGGGAGCACTCGGGGCAGGCGCTCACCGGCGTGAAGATAGCGCGATCGCGGAGAAACCGCATGAGTGGGCACTGATCGGGCGGAACGCTCCCCCCGGCCGCTTCGCGAGCGGTCCGGGGGGAGCCGGAGTCAGGCGGGTAAGGCCTGCCCACCCTTGACCGTCTTCCGCAACCCCACGCTCGGGGCTCCCATCCCGTAGGCCTGGGACGCGCTGACGGCGCCTTCGGCGGCCGCGGCGATCACTCCCAGCAGCCCGGTGGGGTTGTTGGCGGCGGCGGCCAGGACGGCCCCGCCGGCGCTCATGGCCAGGCCGCCGAGGGCTTTGGCGCCGTTGAACAGGCCCTTTCCCGCTAGCTTGGTCGCGCCCTTGGCGGTGCCCCAGCCGAGCCCCGTCCAGCCGCCTCGCGCGGCGAGCCAGGCCGAGCCCTTCGAAGCGAGCCAGGTTCCGCCCCGGGTGGCGGCGATCCTCGAGATTCCCGCGCGGAGCGCGGTGCCCCCGAGGACCGCGATGATGGGTGCGACCATGCGAATCATCCTCTCTGTCGGTTCGTGGTTCGTGGAAGAGTCCGGTCACACCTGCGCCGTGTCCTCGCCGCCCGAGGAGTCGGGGCTGATCCGGACCGCCCCCACGAAGGAGGAACGGTAGTACCCGGAGTCGATCGACACCTCCTCGATCGGCTTGCTCGGGTTCGCGGCGTGGATCATGCGGCCTCCGCCGGAGTAGATGCCGACGTGCGACGGGCTCGCGTACCTCGGGCTGGTGTGGAAGAGGAGGAGGTCGCCGGGCTGGAGGACGGAGATGTCCAGGTCCCCCTCCAGAACGCGCCGGGCCGTCCCCCCTCGGTACTCGGCGTTGTCGGGGTCCCACTGCGTCGTCGTCACCCAGGGGATCGTCACCCCCGCCGCGCGCCACGCGGCCTGGGTGAGTCCCGAGCAGTCGTAGGAGTCGGGCCCCCGGGCGCCCCACACGTAGGGCTTGCCGATCTGTCGCCGGGCGAACTCCACGGCGGTCCGGTGCTCCTCGCCGACGTCGCCCAGGAACGCGGCCTGCGTCGCGCTGCCGCCCTGCTCCTCGCAGTCCCGCCCCTGCCCCGAGGTCGAGGAGGCCTGCTGGAGTTCGAGGGACGGGGACGTCGGGGCGAGGCCGGAGCCGCTGTAGTACTCGGCCACCTCCAGCACCTGCGCGACGTACCACCGGGCGGGGTTGTGCTTGTAGACCGTGCACTCGATCGGGCTCAGGTCCGAGCGCCCGCTCCCGCAGACCGAACCCGACCCCCGCTCCTCCGCCTGGTTGGCGTAGTAGGCGATCCGGAAGGCCCCCGACGTGACGTTGTCCCAGGGATCCCAGACGTTGACCACGCCGTCGTCGTTGCCGTCGATGCCGAAGTAGGTCGGATTGCCCGGCATCTCGCCCACCTCGTAGTGGAAGCGGCGGTCCTCGACCGACTCCTTCGGCTTCCCGCCCCACGAGTTGCCCGCGCTGCCGAGCCGGCCGCCGACCTGTCCCGTCCGCAGGTCCTGGACGCCGAACTGGACGATCCCGGCGGCGCCGTAGGGGTTGCGCTCACCCTCCCGGAGGCCGGAGTGCCAGTTCGGGTCCGTCGAGACGTACTGGCCGTTCTGGGTCTCGATCGCGCCGATCGCGGCCATGAGCTCCCAGGGCAGGCCGTAGGCCTCGGCCGCCATGCGGTGCGCACGGAGGACGTTGTCGGGGATGTCGACCCGGACGGACTTCTGCGAGGAACCCGGCTCCCCGTGCGCGCTGATGCTGATCGTCTCGCTCGACGTGTTCGCGGACGCCTGGACGACGCCCCCCGACGAGCCGCCCCCGTCGGCGCTGCTCGGAGCGGCCCCGCCCGCCGGGCCGCACACGGTGGCGGCGTAGGCGATGCCCCCCATGACCGCGAGCGCCGTGACGCCCCCGCCCACGCGCGCGGTCGCGCTGCCCCGGTCCCCGCCGCGTCCCCGCCGGGGGAGGAGGAAGGCGCGGGCCCGCGCCCACAGGACCCCGGCGGCGCCGCCGGAGGCGCCCGTCACGCGCCCTCCTCGGCGATGTTCCCGACCGCCGCGTCCTGGAAGGCGTAGACCGCCCAGCCCTCGCCCCCGGGTACCACGGTGACCGCGTACGACGCCGGCTCGGTCCCGCCGTCGTCGCCGGTCTCCGTCATGAACCGCGCCTCCACCTCGACGATGACCGACCCGGAGCCGACGTTGCGGATCGCCGTGGCCGTCGCCTCCGCGGTGACGCGCCGCGGGGTCCCCCGGGAGGCCCCGCTGTTGGGCGTGCTGAGGACGAACTCCTCGACGGCGCCGAAGAAGTCCTCGGAGAGCAGGGGGGAGAGGCGGGCGAGGCGCTCGTCGTCGCTCTCCCCGGGGTCGACCTCGCTGTAGGCGGCGACGAAGGCACGGGCGGTCTCCGCCGCGGCCTCCAGTTCGGCCTCCGAGTACGGCATCAGCGCCATGACGTCGCCGACGGGCTCTCCTCCGCCCCCGTTCCCCCCGGACCCGGCGGACGCCTCCGCCGGGGACGCGGCCTCCCCGTCGTCCTGACCGGAGAGCAGCTGCTGTGCGAGGACGACCAGGACGACGACCAGGACGGCGAGGATCCCGAACACGATCGTCTTCTCCCGCGAGCCGCCGGCGAAGTCGCTCATGACGGCCACGCTGTTCTGATCATGGGTACCCACCAGTCGTGAGGGCGGACAGATGCACCCATGCGTACAGGGAGCGCACCGGGAGCGCAATGGGGTTGGTGCGACAGGGGGGTCACGAAGGGTGATATTCGATAACGTTTCGGCCGGAGACCTGCGGGTTCTCCCGTGGAAAAAGGTCGAGATCTCCGAGGCGGCGGTGCGCAGCAATGGCATTGATCAAGGCTTATCACTCAGAAGAGTGGATCGGCTCTTTTGCGTTCGTGAAAGAAGATCGGCCTCGTTCACTTTCCAGTGTTTCCAATGTCCGACCGGTCACGCAAAGTAGTAGGAATGAAAACGGTCACTTGATCGGATTCGATTCGGTGCGGTATATATAGCCTGCTGTTCGGCCCCCGAACCCGGTTCGACGGCGTCACCGCATTCTCGCGTCGTCATGCGAAACCCCCCGGTGCGGCGGGATTGCCGGAGGCATCCGAGGGCGGACGACCGCTCTCCGGTCCCCGGTGCCCCAGCCCGGCGCGGCGTCCCGGAACACGGGCCGCGCGGGGAGCGCCGACCCCGCCGGGGAGGCGGCGCCTTCACGACACGGACGGGGGGACCACATGGGGAGGCGACAGGCCGGCGGCACGGACCAGGGCGAACCGGCTGGCCCGCCCCTGCCCGACTGGGCAGGGGAGGCCGTCGTGCTCGGCTGCCACGGCGGAGCGGGCACCACCACGCTGCGCGTGCTGCTGAACACCCCCTGGGACCTCGGTGCCTACTCCTCCGACCGCGGCGGTATCGGCGCCTTCGGACGGCCCCTGGTCCTGGTCTCCCGGAACAGCGTCGCCTCGACGGCCCGCGCCGCCGAGGTCATCAACGTCCTGGAGGCCGACGGCCTCCGGCCCGCCGCGCTGGTGGTCGCGGCGGACGGCTCCGGGCCCGAGCCCGCGGAGTCCGCGGCGCGCCTGGGCCTGGTGCGCGACCGGGTCGGCCTCCTCGTCCGCTTCCCGTTCGTCCCGGCCCTGCGCTACGTGGACGCCGTCGAGGCGGACCGGGTGAAACTTCCCGCGAGGGCGCGGCGGGCCCTGGAGCAGATCAGGAACGCGTGCCTCGCAGCGGCGACCGAGACCCTGGCGCGCCAGGCCTCAGGGTAAGGAGAACTGGATACGCATGGATGTTCTGAACGCCACCAACGACCTTGTCGCCCACATGGCCGCCGTCCCGATGGACGGCGCCTTCGGCTGGGACACCAACCCGGACCTGCCCGCCTTCGAGGACGGACACGATCCGATCCAGCAGGTGTTCAGCTGGGGCCAGGGCATCATCGTCGTGATCGGCATCATCGGCATCCTCTTCGCCGCCGGCAAGATGGCCATCGGCAAGTTCGGCCGCTCCGACCTCGCCGCCGACGGTGTCGGCGGACTGGTCTGGACGGTCATGGGGATCTCCCTGATGCTCGTCGCCATCCCGGTCATCCTGGCGGTCGCCGACGTCGCGGGCGGCTGACGATGCCGCTGGAACTCCTGTCGGCGGCGGCGGACGCGGCGCACCTGGCCGCGGCCCTTCCCGCGGAGGTGACGTGGGAGGTGCGGCCGCGGATGCCGGACTGGGGGGTCGGGGGGACGCAGGACCCCGACGGGGACCCGATCGGGCGGTTCCTCAACATCGCCCAGGGCGTCGTCGTCGTGATCGGGGTCATCGGCATCCTGTACTCGGCCGCGAAGATGGCCATCGGCAAGCTGGGCCGCTCCGAGGTGGCGGCCGACGGTGTCGGCGGAGTGCTGTGGACCGTCATGGGCGTCTCGCTGATGCTGGTCGCCGTTTCCGTGGTCACCACACTCGTCGGGTCGTGAACCGGATCGTGAGAGGTCGGGGGGCAGAGCGGAATGGCGTACGAGCGAATCCCCGTCGCTGACGCGGCGCAGACAACGCTGGCGATGGCGCAGTTCCAGCAGACCGGCAACGAGGTGCTGGGCTACGTCGCGTGGGCCGGGGCCGTGGTCGGCGTCCTCGCGCTCATCATCATCGGCGGGCGCATGATCCACGCCAACTTCACCGGCGACCCCTGGATCGCCGCGCGCGGCATGGCCGAACTCCCCTGGGTGGTCCTCGGGGTGGTCCTGCTCATCGCCTCCGGATCCCTCGCCGGGACGCTGCTCCAGGGCTCTTACCACGAGACCGAGAACGACCTCGGGACCCTCTTCCAGGGGGTCGCGGCCGAGCAGGACGAGATCGAGCGGGAGGCGGCCGGTTGCGACGGGGCCCTCCGGGACCCCGAGACCCGGAATGTCCTCTGCCCCGGCGCCGACGGGTGGGACCGGCTCTCCCACACCGTGCCGCTGACCGGACGCGACGACGAGCGGTGCACGTACGACGGCAAGGAGGACTGCTACGAGTACTGTTTCCAGGATTCGATGTACGCGGGCGGTCCCACCAATCACGCCTTGTCTCCGTGTACGCCGGAACGGGAGCTCCGGGACCTCATGTCCGAGAGTGGCTGGCCCTGGGCCGCGTACCACTGCCCCCAGCTCAACAGGGACATGATCGAGGAAATCGACGCCTGCAAGGGCGATAACCTGGCGGACGGCACGGACGATCTCCCGGAGAAATATCGCCCCGGCGGCAGGAATCCCCCGCCGGTGGAGCCGTGGCGCTGGCAGTACATCTGTGAGGAATTCCCCGCGTGGGCCGCGGCCAACGAGGGAAGAGGCGGCATCAGAATCAATTTCTGCCCCGGGGTGGGAAACACTCCGGATGAAGATTAGCAATACAGCCGGGGATCGGGGTGATTGAATGGAGAACGAGGAAACGGCGAACTGGATCACGGAAAGCCTTCAGGGCATCATCGAGCGGATGTTCACGCTGCTGATCAACAGCGGAAGCGGGGCACCCCTCCAGCGGGAGTACGGGAGCAACCAGCTCGTCGTCGATCAGGGCGTGCTGCAGCTCCAGAACGTCTTCAACCCGCTGATCCTGTTCCTGGCCACGCTGGGCATCCTGCTGGCGGCCGTCCGCCTGCTCTGGACCCGTCGGCTCGATCCCATGATGGACCTGGTCCGGGGCCTTCTGACGGTCATCATCACCACGTTCGCCGGACTCTTCTTCGTCTACGTCCTGTCGGGGTTCAGCAGCGGCCTCACCCAGATGATCCTGGAGACCGGGTCCTATCGCGCGCCTCTGGAGAACGGCGCGCCCGGGACAAAACAGGTCAATTTCCTCGAAGCGGCGAAGACCGTCTATCCGAGCATCATGCGGGTGGGCGTCGGCGGCAACGACCTCGGTTTCACCGAGGACTCCGCGCGCGAGGCCGTCACCTATCTGATCAGCCTCGCGGTGACTCTCGGCCTCATCGCGCAGATGATCGTCCTGGCGATGCTCAAGTCGATCGTCTACCTGCTCTCCTGCCTTCTGCCGCTGGCCGCCGCGAGTTCGCTGGTCCCCGGTCTGAAGATCTTTCCGAAGGTCATCGGCTGGCTGTTCGCCTGCCTCCTGTACAAACCGTTGTTGCTGTTGGTCTACCTGTCCGGCCTCGTCCTCATCGCGACCACCGAACCCGAGGCCGAGGGCGGCCTGTCCAGGTACCTCCTGGGGGCGGCGGTCATGCTCATGGCCACCGGCGCCCTCCCCGTCCTGATGAAGCTCATGAGCTCGGGCAGCGTCTGGATGATGGCCCTCGCGGCGGGCGGCATCAGCTCCATCGGCGGAGGGGGCGGCGGGGGCGGAGGAGGGAACGGCAGCGGTGCCGACGCGTCCCCCTCGTCGGCGTCCGGTTCCCCTTCCGCGGGCAGCGCCCCGTCCGCCGACGGCGGGGCCCAGGCCGCCGCAGCCGGAGCCAACGAGCGCGCCGCCGGAGTGGCGCGCAACCTCGACGAGGGCGGCGCAGGACAGCCCGCCGGCGGCGGGTCCTCGGCGGTGGCGGCGAGTGCGGCCGGCACGGGCGCCGTCGACACCGGCACCATGGGCACGCAGGGCGGGCTCGGCACCGGTGCGGGCGGCCCCCTGGGCGGCGCGGACGGGACCGCGAGCGTGGACGGCGCCATGGGCGGTCCCGAGGGCGGCGGCGCGCAGGACGGCGGGGCCGCGGCCGCCGCGGGCGCGACGGAGTCGGTCAGCTCCACGACCGTCAGCGGTTCGGAGCAGGGGTACAGCCAGACGGTTGCGTCGGGCGCGGGCGGTGACGGCGGCTCCGACCCCGGCGCGGTCGGGGACGCCCCCGCGGGCGCTGGAGCGGCCGACACCGGAGCCGTGTCGGGCGGCGCCTCCGGCGGCGGGTACCCGGGCGGCGCCGGAGCGGTGTCGCCGGAAGGCGCGTCCGGGGCGCAGTTCGCCGACGGAGCCGACGGAAGGATGGTCTAAGTGGTCCGCACGTACGGAGGGTGGCGCCGCCGGCGCAGCATCGGGCTGTTCGGGCTCGGCCTCACCGCGACGCTCGTCCTCCTCGGAGGCCTGATCGTCCTGATGCTGGCGGGCATGTTCGCGCCCGGCCTCGCCCTCTACCTCCTGCCCGTCATGGCGGTGGCCTTCGTGTTCGCCGCGGTGCCGGTCCAGGGGGAGTCGCTGCTGAGCTTCCTGCTCACCCGCCTGCGGTGGTGGTGGGCCAAGGTGCTCGGGCACACCCGCTACCGCGCGGGCGTCATGGTGGAGCACCCGCGGGCCTTCCAGCTGCCCGGCATCCTCGCCCCCGTCACCCTGCTCTCCTGCGAGGACGGCAAGGGAGGGCGGTTCGGCCTCGCCTGGAACCGGCGGCTGGGACACATGACCGCGACGGTCCTGGTCTCGTCCAACTCGGTGTGGCTCGCCGAGCCGGCCGACGTCGACACCTGGGTGGCGAGCTGGCACCAGTGGCTGGCCTCCCTCGGCTACATGCCGTGGGTCCAGTGGGTCACGGTCACCGTCGAGTCGCGCCCCGACCCCGGGAGCGCGCTGCGCACCAACGTCGAGGCGGACATCGACCCGAAGTCCCCGGCGGCGGCCCGCAAGATCATGCGCGACCTCGTGCTGAGCGCCCCCACGGTGAGCGCCCAGGTCGAGACGCGGATCAGCATCACCTACGACCCCCGCAAGTTCCCGGTGGCCCCCAAGGACCGCATGCAGGCGGCCGTGGAGATCAGCGGCTACCTCAACCAGATCGAGTCGAGCCTCGCCACCACGGGGGTGTCCGTGCTGGGGCGAGCGACGCCCGAGCAGCTCGTCGCCATGGTGCGCACCGCCTACGACCCGACGGCGCTCAACGACCTCAGCTCCCTGCTGCACTCGACGCCCGAGGACATCGGGACGCTCGACTGGACGGACGCGACCCCCGTCGAGGCCGAGGCGCACCACGACCGCTACACCCACGACAGCGGCACCAGTGTCTCCTGGATCTGGCAGGAGGCGCCGAGGACCCACGTCACGAGCACGGTGCTCGCCGAGCTCCTCTCCCCGACCCGCTGGGCCAAGCGGACCACGCTGCTGTTCCGGCCCTGGCCGGCGGCCGCGGCGGCGCGTGCGCTGGAGAGCCAGAACTCGGCGGCCCAGTACAAGAGCGAGCTGTCCTGGCGGGTCCGCCACCGGGTGAGCGCGAGGGACAGCCAGGACCTCGCCTACGCCCGGCAGGCGGCCCAGGAGGAGACGCGCGGGGCCGGACTGGTGCAGGTGAGCCTGTACACGACGGCCACCGTCGACGACGAGCAGAGGCTCAAGCAGGCCGTCGCGCACACCGAGTCGGCGGCCGAGACCTCCCGGATCCGGCTGCGCAGGGCCTGGGGCAGCCAGGACGTCGCGTTCGCCACGACCCTGCCCCTCGGCGTGTGCCCGCCGTTCCTCGTCCAACGCGGTATGGGTTAGAAGGGGGCACCGATGGCGATCGTGGACCGGCAGAGCCGGCGCGAGGAGCGCCGCCAGCAGCGGGCGGAGCGCAAACGCCTCAAGCAGAGGCAGGAGCAGAAGGAGAAGGCGGAGCGGCCGGACCGGTCGGCGGAGAGGGACAGGGAGGTCATCGCCCCCCTGCTCGGCTGGCGGCACCGGGGCGGCGGCGCCTCGCCGAACATCCCCAACGCGGTCGAGTACCAGGCCACCACCGCCCAGGCGTGCGGCCTGTTCCCGTTCGTCACCAGCAGCAAGCCGCCCTCGATCGGCACCCCGATCGGACGCGACCTGCTGTCGGGAGAGGTCGTCTGCCTCGACCCGATGGCCTGGCTGCGCGCGGGGCTGATCACCAACCCCGGGTGCTTCGTGCTGGGACAGCCGGGTACGGGCAAGTCCACGTTCGTCAAGCGCCTCGTCACCGGGGCGGTGGCCTTCGGGTCGCAGGCCATCATCCTCGGCGACACCAAGCCCGACTACACCGACCTGATCGGCCACCTCGGCGGGCAGGTCGTGCGGATCGGGCGCGGGCTGGACCGGATCAACCCGCTCGACGCGGGACCCCTGGGCGGGGTCATGGGCCGGCTCACCGAGGTGGAGCGGGAGAAGCTGCGCTGGGAGGTGCGCTCCCGCCGCATCTCCCTGCTGATGGCCCTGTGCACGCTGGTCCGCGAGGACAGGATCGCCAACGCCGAGGAGGTCGTCCTCGGCGCCGCGGTCGACCTCCTGGACGAGCGGCTGGCCGGGACGCGCCAGCCCAACGTCATCGACGTCCTCCAGGTCGTCGAGGAGGGGCCCGAGTCCCTGCGGTCGTTCGCCCGTGCCGACACCAGGGACCAGTACGACAAGCGCGTCGACGACCTCGTCTTCACCCTGCGCCTGCTGTGCACCGGCTCCCTGGCCGGGGTCTTCGACGGCGAGACCACGAGCCCGCTCGACATGGAGGCGCCGGGGATCAGCGTCGACATCTCCCGTGTGGGAGCCGCCGGCGACAAGCTGCTGACCGCGGCGATGCTGTGCACGTGGAGCTACGGCTTCGGGATGGTCGACGCCGCGGCCGTGCTCGCCGAACACGGCCTCATCCGTCGCCGGTCCTACATCGGCGTGATGGACGAGCTGTGGCGGGCCCTGCGCGGGGCCCCCGGCCTGGTGGAGTTCGCCGACTCCCTCACCCGGCTCAACCGCTCCAAGGGCATGGCTTCGGTCATGGTGACGCACTCCCTCGGCGACCTGGAGGCCCTGGCCACCGAGGAGGACCGGGCCAAGGCCCGGGGGTTCGTGGACCGCTCCGCGATCACCGTCCTCGCCGGGCTCCCTCCGCGCGAACTGGCCTCGGTCAACCGGATCACCCCGATGACCGGCCCCGAACAGGGACTGGTCGCCTCGTGGTCCTCCCCCGACTCCTGGCAGCCGGGCGCACGCCACCCCGGACGCGGCAAGTACCTGATCAAGACCGGCGCCGAGCGGCTCGGCATCCCGGTGCAGATGACGCTCACCCGTGACGAACTCACCCTGTACGACACGGACCAGGCCATCCGGAGGGAGTGAGGACGACCATGTCACGTGAACGCCCGAAGTACCAGGTGAAGGGCGGGGCCGCCGCCGCGGGGGCGCCGCCCCTGCTGGTACTGATCGCCCTCTGGGGCACGGTGGGGCTCTTCTTCCTCTTCTGGCTGGCGGCGCGGATCGTCGCCTCCCTGACCGGCGGGACCGTCGGCGGGTTCGGCATGGAGTGGGTCGTCTCCCTGGTCGTCTGGGACACCGGCACGGTCTGGCCGGGTACGCCGACCCTCCCCGTCGTCCTGCTGTTCGGCGTCTTCGCCGCGCTGTCGGCGGCGCTCCTCTGGTGGGTCCTCCACCGTGTCCGGAACGCCCTGTACGGGCAGCCGGACGCGATCGGCGCACTCAACAAGGACAACGAGACGGTCGCGGAGCTGGCCCGGCCCGAGGCCGCCGACAAGGCGGTGCGGCTGCGCAGGACCTCGCTGGCCGGACGCAGGGGCAGGGGGCTCAAGGACGCGGACGTGGGCCTCACCATCGGCGACATGCGCGGCGACGGGAACCGGACGGGCGCCAGACTCTTCGCGTCGTGGGAGGACACCGTCCTGGCCTTCATGGCCCCCCGCGCGGGCAAGACCACCGCGATGGCCATCCCCTACGTCCTGGACGCGCCCGGACCGGCGCTGGCCACGAGCAACAAGGCCGACGTGTGGTCGGCCACCGCGCGGATCCGCGAGCACACGACCGGCGAGCGCGTGTGGCTGTTCGACCCCCAGCAGGTCACCCACCAGGGCCAGGAGTTCTGGTGGAACCCCCTCACCGACGTCCGCGGCGTCGAGGAGGCCTACCGCCTCGCCGGGCACTTCGTCCTCACCATCGACGACGACTCGAAGAAGGACATGTGGGGCCCCGCGGCCCGCGCGCTCCTCTCCCAGCTCATCCTCGCCGCCGCGCTCTCGGGCAGGTCGCTGTCCACGGTCGGGGAGTGGCTGCACGACACCAAGCTCCCGCAGCCGGTGGACGTCCTCTTCGAGCACGGCTTCACCGCCTACGCCGAGGCCCTGCGCGAGACCCAGAACATCGTCGCGGAGACCCGTGACGGCATCTACACCACGGCCCGCACGGCCGCGCGCTGCCTCGACGACCCCCGGATCATGGAGTGGGTGACCCCTCCGGGGGACCGGCCGCTCCCCGAGTTCGAGCCGCGGTCGTTCGTCACCAGCAAGCAGACGCTCCATCTCCTCAGCAAGTCACGCGCTGCCTCCGCGCCGCTCATCGCGGCCCTGACCGACGCGATCTTCCTGGCGGGGGAGGAGGCCTCCGAGGCGCAGGGCGGGCGGCTCGACCCGCCCCTGGTGGCCGTCCTGGACGAGGCCGCGAACATCTGCAAGATCGCGGACCTCCCCGACATGTACTCCCACCTGGGGTCCCGCGGCATCGTCCCGGTCACCATCCTCCAGAGCTACCGGCAGGGCGTGCGCGTCTGGACCGAGAACGGCATGGAGGCGATGTGGTCCGCGGCCACGGTGAAGGTGTTCGGCGCCGGCCTCGACGACCACAAGATCGTGGACGCCCTGTCCAAACTGATCGGCCAGCACGACGTGTCCACCACGTCGTTCAGCTACGGGGAGGGCAAGGGCAACCACTCCGTGCAGCTCCGCAGGCAGGAGATCATGCAGGGGTCCGACATCCGCCAGATCGACAAGGGCGAGTGCCTGCTCTTCGCCACGGCCGCCCGGCCCACGATCCTGCGCATGCGCCCCTGGTACAGGACCGACAGGGCCAGGCTGGTCACCGCGGCGATCAAGGACGCCGAGGAGCTGATCACCACCGGGGCCCGTGCGAGGTACGACGCGCCCCGGGGCGCATGAACAGGAGTCGGCGACCGACGCGCCCGACCTGATCGGCGAGAACGAGGAGAAGGACCATGGCGGACATCAGTCTCTGGACGAGAGTGCAGAACTCGCTGTTACCGCGGGAGGCCACCCCCCTCCACGAGGTCATCAGGAGGCGGCTGTCGGGGATCGAGGTCGATCTTCGACTGGCGCAAGTCGAGATCGAGCGGGTCCGGGACTCTGCCACGAGATTCCTGGAGGCCGTGCGGAATCAGAGCCCCCTGTCGGCAGCCGAGGCCGAGGCCCTGAGCGCCGATGTGGTCGGGGACGCGGAGGCGGTGTACGGGCTCTATCGCTCAGGCATCGAGAAACGCAGGGAGGAGTTCGAGATGCTCGCGTTCACATGGGGGAAGCCGGGCATGCCGTCGGCGGACAAGGCCTACGATTTCATCCTGACTGACTGGGCCGGCACGAGGGAGGCCCGGCATGTGTACCGAGCTTGGATGAACGTCCTGAAGAGCCGTGTGCACCTGGATCCCGGCCAGAGAACGGGGGACCCCTTCGTGCCCCGTGCGGCGGACGTGCCGGGAGCGCGCGCGGTGACCGGTCCCGTGCCGGACCCCCGCCCCGCGTTGCACGACCGGCCCGGGAGGGCGCCCGGGGCCGCCACCGGCAAAACCACCGTCCAGCCCGCGGCACGACGGAATCCGACGGAACGGCGCCGGAAGGGGACGAGTGCCTGAGCACACGCCTCCCGCCGTGTGAACAGGCGTCGACGACCGACGCGCCCGACCTGAACGGCGCGGACGAGGAGAAGGACCATGGCGGACATCAATCGCAGGACGAAAGCGCTGAACTCGCTGTTACCGCGGAGTCTCACCCCCCTCAACGAGGTCCTCGAGAGGCGGCTGCTGGTGATCCGGAGAGAGCTGCTGAGGTCGACAGAGATGCTTGACGACGTCCGGATCTCCGCCGAGAGCTTCGTGGAGGCCGTGCGGAGGCAGAACCCCCTGTCAGCGCCCGAGGCCGAGGTCCTGAGCGCCGAGGTGGTCAGGGAGGCAGAAGCGGTGCACAGAGGGCATCGCACAGGTATCGAGAACCGCGAGAGGAATGTCGCGGAGCTCGCGCGCACTTGGGGCAAGCCGGGATGGTCCTCGGCGCAGGACGCCAACACGTTCATCCGGAAGGACAGGGATGCCTCGGATGAAGCCTGGCGCAAGTACGAAGCTCGGATGAGCGCCCTGAAGAGCCGTGTGCACCTGGATCCCGGCCAGAGAACGGGGGACCCCTTCGTGCCCCGTGCGGCGGACGTGCCGGGAGCGCGCGCGGTGACCGGTCCCGTGCCGGACCCCCGCCCCGCGTTGCACGACCGGCCCGGGAGGGCGCCCGGGGCCGCCACCGGCAAAACCACCGTCCAGCCCGCGGCACGACGACGGGGTCCGGCGGGACGGCGCGGGAGGGGAACGGGTGCCTGAGCACACGCCCTCCGCCGCGCGCACCGGAACCTTCGACCCAGCAGCACCGACCGGCAAGGAGCGGG
This sequence comes from Streptomonospora nanhaiensis, assembly GCF_026642255.1. Lineage (GTDB taxonomy): Bacteria > Actinomycetota > Actinomycetes > Streptosporangiales > Streptosporangiaceae > Nocardiopsis > Nocardiopsis tropica. The sequence goes on from NZ_CP113264.1 coordinate 431,547, forward strand.
ACCATGGCCTCCCCGACAGCCACCGCTGAACCGCCCCCTCCCCAGGTGGGGAACGAGCCCGCCGCCAAGCAGCCCACGACCCACGACCGGAACAAGGCCTTCGCGGCCCCGGACGCGCCCCAGAGCGCCGGCGGGGCCGGAGACGTGGCGTCGGAGACCGGGGCCGCGCTCTCCTCCATCACCAGGTTCAACGCATGGGTGCTGGACTACCTCGTGCGGATTGCCCAGGCCCTCTTCCGGGCCGTCACAGGCCTGGCCATGATGCTCGTCGTCCGCCCGCTCGCACGGCTCGCCTTCCGCTTCGTCCGCTGGCGCATCCGCAACGGGCTCATCCCCACCCGGATGCGGACCAGGTCCCGTCTCCGGCAGGCCAAGAAGGCCCAGGCCAGGGCGGACGAACGTCTCAGGCAGGTCGTCCACCGAGCCGACGCGCACGTGGCCCGAGCACGGGCCCGAGGCGAGGGCATGGTGCGATCCGCGAAGCAGACGGGGACCCTCATGGTGCATCAGGCGATGACCCGGGCCAAGGAGGACGTGGCGGCGGCGCAGGAGAGGCGGAACGCTCGGATCACGAACGCCCGGCAGCGCACCGAACGTCTGAAGGCGCAGGTCCGGCGAACCGGCTCCGCGAACATCCGCAGGGCGGAGTCTCAGCGCGACAAGCTGGTCGCGGACGCCGCCGGCAAGGGTTCCGTCGCTGTCAGGGACGCGAGTGCCCAGGGTGAGGCGCTCGTGCAGAAGGCCAAGGATCGGAACTCCCAGAAGGTGGAACGGGCGAGGATCCTGGGCAGGAAGGCCGTCGCCGAGGCGATGAGCCGGGGGGACGCGGACGTGCGGGCGGCGGTGCAGGCCGGCGTCGTGCGGGTCCTCGCCGCATCGCGGCACAGCACCGTCCTGACGCACGCGGCCGAACAGCAACGGGACGGGCAGGTGCGAGCGGCCGTGGACCGCAGAGACCGCGCCGTCGACGCCGCGACAACGGCCCACGACGCGTACACCAACGGGATCGCCGACCGTGTGAAGGACCTCCAGAGCCTGGCCAAGGACCGGAAGGTGCCGAAGAAGGACGCGAAGGAGATCCTGCGTTGGGACGCCGCGAAGGCGTCCGGCCAGCGGAAGCAGTTCGAGAGGGAGATGAAGGCGGCGGACCCCGCGAGCCCGGATCTGCGGTCCTCCCGGATGAAACCGGCCCAGAGCACCCGCGTGGGGCGTCTCCCCTCCTCCTCCGGGCCGACGCAGAACACCAGGCCCTCTCTGCGCTCCCGCAGGATCGGGAACGTGGGCGCCAGGCGTGCCCGCCCGGCCACCGCCCCCGCGCCCCACCACGTCCAGAGCGGCCGCACGGTCGGCCGGAAGGGCACAGCGACCCCGTGACCCCACCCGACAGGAGGACCGTATGAGCCCCCAGCGGCCCAAGGGCCAGATCAGCGGAAAGAAGGCCGACGAGCTGCGCCGCAACCGCGCGCGGCTCACCGAACTCCTCACGCCCTCGGGCCCGGAGTCCGGCGGAGGCGGGGACAAGGACATCGCCGAGGCCCTGTTCCTCGCGGCGATCAGCTCCTCCGTCGGCCCCGGCGGGATCAGCAACGCGGGGGCGCTCGCCAGGGGCAGCGTGTTCCACTTCCTGCGCAAGCGCAGCAGCCAGAGCAGGGGTGAGCAGTTCTTCGCGGAGGAGCACGTCGGGTACCTGCCCGAGGTCGCGATGGGCGGCCTCGGCCTCCTCCGCCAGGCCGACGCCCGCCTGGTCGCGGACGTCCTGGGCGTCGACGTCCAGAGGGTCCGCGAGGTCCAGGCGAACACGCGCCCCCAGGACGTGGACGAGATGCTGCGCGCCGACTACCACTCCGGGCGGATCGAGCAGGCCGCGCGCGTCAGCATGCAGGACCAGGGGCCCGATCCCGACACGCCCCCGGAGCACCTGTGGCGGCGCGGGCTCGACGAGACCCTGGACCTGGACCGGATGAACCCCCGTGAGCTGGCGCTGCACCAGCTGAGCGCCGCCAACTCCAACGAGCCCGGGGCGAGGGAGGCCGAGAACAGGTTCCGCGAGAAGCTGGCCCAGGAGCATCCCCAGCTCGCGGACTCCGTGGATCGGCACGAGCAGGGCTCCCGAGCCGACGCCAACTCCGTCATGGCGGGAGCGTCACCGCAGGCCGACGGCCGTCCGCTGGAGTCGATGGAGCAGTACTGGGCGAAGGCCGTCCCCTGGTTCAAGGACAACCGTGCCGACCTGAACAAGCTCCGGGACGACGCAGAGTCGGTGTCCGTCGCCGTACTGAACGGCGCGCTGCCGGAGTCCGCCATGGGTGACATGTACGCCAACCTGGCCGCCAACAAGAACCTGCCCGGGGTGGGCGAGAACCTCAGGAAGAACCTGGAGGTGGCGCGGGCACGCGAGTCCGCGGGCGCGGTGAACACCTTCCCCCAGGGGGACGCTCTGCTCGACACCCTGGACCAGGCGCGCGGGTATCCGACGAACAGCCTTCCCGACCGGGCCGAGACCGTCGCCGCGGGCAACGCGGCCAAGGGGGGCCTGCGGGCGCACGACGCCGCAGAGCCACTGGGGCCGCACCTGGTCCTCGGAGACTCCCGCCTCCCCGTGACCAGCGCCCAGCTGGGACGGGCCCAGCGTGAGAACGGGAGTGCCGTCCTGCGCCCCGACGAGGCGCGTGCCCTCGGGGCCCAGAACGGGGAGGGCGAGGCCCGAGCCAGCGGTCGCGGGGCCGGGAGTCACGGGGCCCGCCACCCGGAGGCCCGGGTGGCCGAGCGGCGCGAGAGCCGGGACAAGCGCGACCGTGTCGCGCGAACCCGCGCGCAGGGCGTCCTCTACAGGCGGGGCGAGGCGGCCCGCGCCGCGGCCGGCGACTCACCGAGCCTTCCCACGAACCGGGCCCAGCAGAAACGCGCGGCGGGGAGGCTGACCGCCGTGCACGAGGGACAGCGCAGGCGCCACTCCGTCACCACCACGCACACCCGGACCACCACGGCCAGGTGACCGGCGGAGCGGCCCGCCCGCTCTCCTGACCCCGACGGCACTACGGCGCCGACACCACCACGAACGCGAAGAGGGCCCCGACGATGAGCACCGAACCCCACGACCACGCAGCGGACCTCCTGGAGGAGGAGTCCCGGGATGCCGCGCCTGTCGGCGGGGGCCTCACCAGCGAGGCCCCGAACGTCACCTCGGCCGTCGCCGGGGTGGACGACGGAGCGGAGGACGACGGCGAGCCCGCGCCGGAACCCGTGTTCAAGAACGTCGAGGAGTTCGTGCGGCTGCGCTTCCTGCCGGTCTACGTCCGCCCCGAGGGCGGACAGTTCCGCTGGTGCAAGGAGTGGTGGCGGCACGCCGAGGCGGTGTCGCGCTTCCAGGCGCTGTGGCACGCGTGGGAGGTCCTGCGGTGGGAGGCCGGCACCGGGATGGCGGTCTGGTACCGGGACCACCTCGACTTCCAGATGAGCATCATCCTCGGGGACAACGGGCCGTTCCGAGAGTGCACCTCGCGCCGCCACCAGGACCCGCGCCCCCTCCCCGCCGACCCGTCCCCCGAGGGCTGGTTCGAGGACGAGTGGTGACCGCCGCCCGAACACGGTGACGGAACGGGGGGACCCGCCCACACCTGCGGCGAGCCCCCTCCCTCCTGTCCGGGGGAGAGTTCACCCCGGCGTCACCGCCCGGACGTCCGCACAGGCCGGGCCCGTCCGGCCGCGCCGGTAGACAGGTCCTGTCCCGACGGACCGGCGGGGCGGGACCGGGAGGCGTGCTGGTGGACCCCTTGCAAGCGGCTTTGACGATCGGCAGCGCCTTCATCGGCGCGACCGGCCTGCTCATCGCCTCGGTAGCGCTCGGCGCCCGCTGGGAGGGGAGGGGCGAGGCGGATCAACAGCTCGCGGAGGCCAAGCGCTACGACCTAGCGGTTTCCCAGGACCCCCGTGTGGTCGAGGCGACGGCCCTCCAGGCGGCTCTGGACGCCTACCGCTCCGCGGACATCCCCGTGAGCAAGGAGCTCGACGCGGCCGCGCAGGGGGTCAGCCGTTCCGAGAACGAGGCCGCCACCCGTGAGAAGAGGGTCCAGGCGCACTACGAGAAACTGGGCGATGCCGAGCGGGCCGTCGGGCGGCTCGTGCTGCTCGACCGGCCCGGGGGTGTGCGCGGGGCCCTGCGGAGCGTGCGCCGCGGAGTGGCGAGGCCGTTCCGGGGTGGGCAGCGCCTCGCTCCCCCGAAGACGGCGGGCCGGGGGGCGGGCGTGTGACCGCCGCCGCGGTACTCGCCGTCGCGGCCGCGCTCCTGGCCGCCGCGCGCCTGTTCCTGAACGGACGGCACCCGGATCGCGGCGTGCACTCGCCGGGAGGGACTGCCGAGGAGGCGCTGACGGCCGATGCCGGGCGTTCGCTGGAACGTGCGGCGGAGTTCGGTGCGTTCGAAGGGCACCTCTGGGCCTGGCGCGACTTATTGTCCGACACCGCAGCGGCGTTGTCGGGCGCGGACACGGAGCCACCGGGGGGCGGTACGGCCGAGGCCGAGGATGACCGTCGGCGTGAACCCGACTCCGCCGAGCAACGGCTCCGGAGCGCGCTCTCCCCCCTCGCGGAGAGCCGGGAGGCCGGGACGGCAGGTGTGGATTCCGGGGGGAGCGGCCCGTGGAGTGGCTGATCGCGGCGGGGACGGTCCTCGGGTCCGTCCTCACGACCGCTGCCGTCGTGTTCCGCAGGAGCCTGGAGAAGGCACGTCGGGGCGGACAGGCAAGAGTCGCGCACGTCGAGGCGGAGGCGGAGCGTATCCGGGCCGCCGCCAACCGGAGGCTGCGCGAGGCCGAGACCCTGCTGCCCCGGCTTCGTGTCGAGGTCGAGAGCGCTCGGAGGGCGGGGACGCTGCACCGGACCGCGGACGACCTCCGGGCGCGGCAGTCGGCGGCGGAGGAGAGGGCCCGGCGCGCGGCGCAGTCCTTCAACACCGCCTTGGACCGGGAGGGAGAACTCCTCCGCGCCCTCCGGGAGACCGGTCTGCTCCGCGACACCGCCGCGGGCCCGGTGGTGGACGCCTCCCGCTCTCCCGCCGCGGCGCGGGCGGAGGCCGCGGTCGTGGGGCGTCACCTCCAGGAACTGGAGTGGTACCGGGTCAACGGGCACGAGGACGGGATCAGCGGCCCCCTGCGTGCCCCGGCGTTCACGGAGGAACGGGCCACGGCTCTCCGGGAGGGCCTGGACCGTGCCGGACGCGTCGACGAGACGTGGATCCGCGAGCGCACCCGGGGAGCGGTGTCCGGTCGGAACTTGCTCACCGACAGCCCGAGGAGCATGGCCGAGGCGGTGCGGGGGCGCAAGGGCCTGCAGCGCCGCACCGGCGCGGCAGGGGACCGTGGGGCCGACGCCCGGCGGGAAGCGGTGCGACGAGAGGAAGGGAACGGTCATGGGCTCGCTGGAAGCGGGTGACGGGGTCGTCCTGATGGTCGCTGTCGCCGTGGTGGCGGTGTGCGCGTGGGTCGGCGGGGAGTCGGTCCGACGGTTGCTGGGCCACCGGTTCGACCGCTCGGCGGCTCTGCTCGGCACGGAGGAGCAGGAGGAGGTTCTCGCACTCCGGCGGGGAGTGCTGGAGCGCCGGTACTCCCTGGTGGAAGCTGCCTGGGGCGGCGTACGCGGTGGTGCCCGTCCGGGAGCGCCCGTCCCGGGCGGCGCACGGACGGCAGCGGACGGCGACCTCCCCGACCCTGTGGCGGTCGTCGCGGCCCTGGACCGCGACCTCGCGCACCTGGACGCAGAGGAGGCGCGGCGGGTCGAGATGGTGAGTGCCGCGTTCACCGGCCGTCGGGAGCGCTCGGACCGGGCGCGGGCCTCGGCGCTGCGGCTGGATGTCGCGTGCGCGGGAGCCGCCGTGCTCCTTGCGGGGGTGGCCGTGGGCGGGGCCGTCGCGGTGCTGCTCTGACGGTCCGGTGCCGACTTCCTCCGCCGCTCCGGGCGAGAGGGCTGCGGGGTGTGAGGTCCTGTTGGGGCAGATTCTGGACCAGGGGCTCCGGCTGCGGCCTCTGCCCCCGACCCGGCCCTGATCGAGCACCGCGAGGCGGGGCCCGGTCGCAGCCTGGCCGGTCAGAGGATCGTGGAGATACCGAGGATCGGGCTGACGACCATCAGTACCGCCCCGATGACGAGGAACAAGACGTCCGCCACCAGCACGAACGGCCTCACACGTTCCCGAAGGGGCAGAGTGGCCAGGACGGTGTCGGCGGCCCGTTCCGCCTCCGCGAGGCTGTCGGAGAGTTCCGCCTCGATCCGATTCACCCTTTCCTCGGCCGTCGGCCGTTCTGGAGCCGCGGTGGCGTCGTTCCGGCCCGTCCCAGGAGCGTTCCACTCGTCCAGCAGGGCGTCCATCCGACGGAGACCGACCAACGCGACGCGAGTGCGCTCGCGATCCTCTGAGAGGCGGGCCACGATATAAGGGGCGTCCAGTCTGTACTCCACGACTCTGCGGAACGAGGTGGTGAAGACGAACGCACCGGCGAGGAAGCAGAGAATGAGAACCATGGTGGTCCGTTCCTGTCTGGGACTTCAGGTCTGGCCGTTGGTCGGCCTGGTCTTGGCAGGGGAAGCCGGTCGACCCCGGGCGGGCCTCTCCGATTCCTGAGCCGATCGGGATTGCACGGCCTCGGAGACCCCTATGGCGGGAGCCAGATAAGAGGGAACGGATGACGGGAGTGCTTGCTGAGGATCGACCGCAAGGGCCGTAATTTTGCCCTCCTTCTTGGTCGCTTCGGGGGTATTTTGGTTCGGGGCCAGCTGGAAAGGAAGCGTGATGCCGTGCTTCTCGGCGATATCTTCCAATTGTTTTGGTCGATCTGTCAGTGCTTTTTTCAGCATGGCTGAGACGAAGGTGTTCATATCGTTTACTGTGGCGATGAATATCGCGAGGATTGGTTTATTTGCGCCGACCAGGTCTGCGTTCGGCCCCTCGCTGTGCTGCTTGATGACGATTCCGGCCTCGGCAAGTTTCCTGAGTTCATTGTCGGCCGGGAGGGTGCTTTCTCCGGAATTGCTCAGACGTGTTTTTTCGGCGATCCACCTACTGGCGGCCGCTCGCTGCTCCTCCGTGGAGTCCAAGCTCGTGTTTATGATGAAATTTGTGGAGATGATCCCGGCTTTCTCGTAGCGTTGGATCTCGGGATCCAAAGTGCTTTGTGTTCGCTTGATTTCATTTGCATGCAATTTCCCTTTTTGGCTTGAGAGGAACTGGTCGGCGATGTTTTTCTTGTTGGTGGAGGCCAGTACGTGAGGCTCATTCTTGAGTTCCGCTATGTCAGTCCGGAGCGTGGCCGCCCTCAGGGGGCTCATCTTGGCCGTGAGGAGATTATCTCTTTCCTTGACCTCTGCCCTCCTGCGGGCGTTTATCACTTGGACTGAAATAGCCCAAATGAGTAGGGAAATCGCCACGGTCAGGAGGGTGGTGACCAGGATCAAAACCATGGGTTGCATCCTTACTACAATCCGAGGGCGGCGGAAACGGTGATGGCGAGAATGAGAAATGGCCAGACTGCGGTTTCTCTGTATTCCCTCTTCGCGGGGGGCGTCATGGTCGCGAAATCAGCTATTGCAGCCTTGGATTCAACTGTTTTCGACTTCTTGGACCTCTCGGCCTCCGATGGTCCGTGTCGAATGGATTCAGATTCTCCTTCAGGATTGTGTGAGCGCTCGGGCCGAGTGGTTGCTTCCCTCTCTCGGAGGAGGGACCTGCAACGCAGGAGGGCCTGGAGAACTTCGTCGGAATCAGGTTCCTTCTCAAGACGATCTCGACTTGGCAGATAGATTCCGAATCGCATGGCGAAGAAGTGGATGGCGCCCTGAATTGCCAGGGTTGAAATCGCGACAGCAGGGATAATTATTTCCGCACCGAAGTCCATGAGGTCTTTTCTTGTAGAAGTGTGGGTGCCCTTCTCGTGCCTTGGGGGAGATCAGGGCCTTCTTCCTCCTCTTTGGAGGGGGTATCTTCTATTTCCCCGAGTCACTCTCGTTGTATTCGGATTTCGGGGGGCCCTTGTTGCGGGTGGAGTCGTGGTTTCCTTATTCCCGCCAATGGGTTCCCACCCCAAGCCCTTTGAGATCTTGTCTATGTCGCCGAGGGCTTTGGTGTATCTTTTGGAAGTGGTTTCGATGAGTGATTCTTCAATCTTGGCATTATCGGCGTGGAGCTTAATTTCTGCAGCCTCTCCCCGAAGTGGTTTGAGGCCGTTCTCCAGTTCGGCCTTCTCGATATCGAGTTTATGCAGCTTGCTCTTGGGGACGATGCCGATATCTTTTATTTTTGTTTTTGTTCCGGGCCAGAACCTATCGGCATCCTTTGGTTTCAGAACGTCTTGCAGGGCGCGGTCGGTGAGAGTGGTCGCCGTGTCGATCATCGAGGTAATGGCGAACCTGAGAGTGAGTGCGGTTCCTCCAAAAACGGTATGCGACCAGACGATGAGCTGTAAAGCGATGGGAAGTGCCCCGAGAAACCATCCGCCCCCCACGTGGGTCCTCGCATTCTTGGTCAAATAAATGTTGTGCCTGTGGTTGTCGGGGACCAGATTAGGCCCCCGCCGCAGAGAAGGACAGAAGGCGAATGTAACTTTTTTATAACTCCAAGGGGCTGGGTGGGATCGAATCACCTTCCTGGTCTCTGTGTTCTGGTATTGGGTGGCGCCGGGGGGCGAACTTGGGTGGAGCATGGAGGCATGGCGTGTTGTCATGGGTCGCGCACGCGCAGTGGCAGCCGTTGTTGCGAAAGTGTTCCGCTCGGCCACTGGCAGCGATGTGCGCGAGTCGTGTTCGCTATGGCGTGTCGGAAATCCCAGCTTTGCTTCGATGGCATGGGGCAGAGAGGGCCGCGCCGTCCTTCACGCGAAGGGGTGCGGTCAATAGTGCATGAAGGTGAATCAATGCACCAAAGTATTCGTCTTCCGTTGTCCTTCTGGCGGTGCGAGGAGAAGACGCATCAGCGTCGGGCCCCCTTCGGCCCAGCCGCGTCGGCGTACCGCCGAGATGTCGGTGCCCCTCGGCATCCCTCCTCACCCTCACCCGGAGGTCCACGTGGTCACCTTCCTCGGACCGCACGTCCCCACAAGCTCCACGCGGCCGTGCCGGACGGTGTCCTGCACTACGTGCTCGCGGAGACGGCGGACGCGTTGGGTGCCGGGTACGCGAGGCGCGCCCGGCGAGCCGGACCGGCGGAGCGGGAGGCCGCGTGGGAGCACGTCGACCGCGAGGCCTCCGCCGTGCCCCGTGTCACCGAGGCGGTGGCCGCAGCGTAGTGCCCCCGACGCCGCCCGATCCCGCCTGGAGAAGAAGCGTCGCCGAAGACAGCAGACCCCCGCCCCGCAGGCCGAACGTGAGAAGCGCCCGCGCGGACGGCTCGTGCGCGGGCCGTCGGTCCCCACCCCGAAGGGCCCGGGGAGGGGTCAGCCGCCCGCCGCGCCCCGGTCGGTGCAGACCTCCTCCGAGGGGGCCATGACGTCCGTGGACCGGACGGCGACGACCCGGAAGCAGTACTCGACCTCGGGGTTGAGGCCGCTGACATCGACGGTGGAGGCCCCGGCCGGGACGTTCGCCATCGACGTGGTGCGGGCCCCGACAGGACCGCCGACCACGAAGTGCGGGGCGGAGCCGCCGGTGTTGTCCGTCCAGGACAGCGAGACGCCCACGAGGTCGTCGGCGACCTCCACCCCCGTCGGGGCGATGGCCGACGGGTCCGCCTCCTCCGCGGGCCCGTCCCCTCCCGCGGCGCCCCCGGGAACCTCCGGAGCGGCCCCTCCGCCCCCGGCCGGAGCAGGCGTCTCCGCGGAGGGGGCGCCGGAGTCCCGGCCGGTGATCAGGAGCGCGCCGACGGCCACGACCGTGACCAGGACGAGGCCGATCAGGACGGGGAGGAGCACCGCAGTGCGGTGGCGCTCCGGCTGAGAGGGCGGGGCCCACGCCGTGGCGTTCGCGGGCGCGTGCCGCTCGTCGGTCCAGGCGGAGCCGGCGTCGGCGGTCCGGGGTGACGTCCGGGGAGCGCTCGGGGCGCTCCACGTCCGCTCCGGGGGCGCGGACCGGTTGGTCAGCGGCTCCGCCCCGCGTGTGATGGCCTCGAAGGAGAAGGGAGAGGGGGCGGTCCTCTCCGCCGACGGCGGACGGCTGCCCGGGTGCGGGTCCCCGCTGGCCTCCCCGACGCGTCCGGGGCCGAGGACCGGGGTGGGAGCGGAAAGGGCGGACGAGTCGAGGAGGACGGACGCCGGGCCCCCGGTCCCCGCGTCCGAGGACGGCTCGTCGCGGTCGGGAACCGGTGGCGAGGAGGTGTGGGACGGGGGCCCGGTCGTGGAGGACGCGACCGGTTCAGGGGGGACGGTCGGGGCCGCCTCGTGCACCTCGGAACCGTCCGGGAGCTCGTCGCCCGGGTCGGCCGCCGCAACCGGCTCTCCGGTCTCCCCCGGTCCGGCCGCCGGGGCCGGGGCCGCCCCGTGCGTCCCGGAGGGGCTGTCCGCCGCGAGGGGTGCGTCCGCCTCGGGTCCGCTGTCCGCCGACGACGGTTCCCCGGCGCCGTCCGGGGCCTCGCCGTCCCCGTGTTCGCCCAGGACGTCGTCGACCTCGTACCAGGCGCCGTCCTCGTCATCGTCGTCGTACCAGGCGCCGTCGGTGTACCCGTCGTCGTCCGGGCCGTGGCCGGTGTCCTCGTCGGGTTCGACGGTCTCCTCGGTGAAGACCTCCGACCCGTTCGCCGTCCCTTCCGCACCGGACTCCGGTTCGGTCGTCCCGGTCGCGGTCTCCGGTTCGACCTCTTCCGCCCCGGCGTCGTCCGAGGCCGGGTCCGCGCTCGCCCCGGTGCCCGCCTCTGCGGGAAGCGCTGCCGCCGCGAGGGGGACGGACTCGACCGCCGACGCCTCGGGCCCGTCGTCCGCGGACCCCGCAGCGGCGGCGGCCCGGTCCAGGTCCGCGTCGGGGATGCCCTGCTCGGCCGGCCCCGGCTCCAGAGCCTCTCCGAAGTCGGCGGCTGTCGGCGTCCGCTGCCCGGGATCGGTCGCCAGCGCCCGGAGGAGGGCGGCGCGCAGCCGGTCCGGGACGTCCTCGCGGTCCATCTCAGGCGGCGTGCCCGACAGCAGCCGGGAGCGGTACTCCCGCGGGCCGGCCTCCTCCTGCCCCGGACCGGCGAACGGGGCGTGCCCGGCCAGGAGGGTCCAGAGGGTCGAGGCCAGCCGGTACACGTCCGACGCGGGGGTGGGGCGGGAACCGGCGACCTCCTCGGGAGGGGCGTGGTCCAGGGTCGCCCGCGTGTAGTACACGGGCGGGAACGGGTGGTCCAGGGGCAGGGTCGAGCCGAAGTCCGTCAGGGTCGGCCCGGACGCCCCGCGGAGGATGTTGGCCGGGGTCACCGCGTGGTGGAGCAGGCCGAGCTCGTGCATGCCCTCCAGAGCCCGCGCCACGGTCCGGCCGACGGTGAGGACCTCGTCCACCGCGAGCGGCCCGTCCTCGGCCAGGGCGCGGGCGTAGTCGCCCTCACCGCGGTACTCCGTCACGGCGAACGCACGGCCCGCCCCGGTGACTCCCGAGGACAGGAGCGGCTGGACACCGGGCACGGGGGTGAGCCGGTCCCAGAGCCCGGCCTCGTCGGGCCCGGCCGTGCCGGGACCCCGCCCCAGCAGCTTGACCACCACCGGGGCACGGTCGGACTCGCGTTCGGCGCGGTAGAGGAGTGCGCTCCTGCCGCAGTACAGCGTCGTCAGGTCGCGCATGCCCGGGAACGGCGGCGGTGGTTCGCGGCGGCTGGTCCTACTCATGGCGTCCCTCCTGGTGGAGCCCGTGACCTCCGGTCTCCGCCCCGGCGTCACGGGGACCTGGGGAGGGGGCACGGCGGAACACCACCGGCCCGTCCGACGGGAGCAGGGAGAGGGGGCGGGACGGGGCGAGGACGCGCCCTGTGAGCCCCGGTGGTGCGTGGGTGAGCCTAGTGCATGGCCTGTTCACCCGGAAGCGAGCGTACGCGGGCCTGGGCGGGGCGTTTCCCCGCCGGGCCCGCGCCGTTCAGGCCCGACGGGCGTTTATGCGCTCTTGCCCTTCTTACGGGACAGCCTGCCGGACTTCTGGCTCCTGCTCGCACTCGCCCCGCTGCTGCCCAGGTCGCTCTGCCCGACGGACTTCACGGAGCGTTTGAGGTGCGCGGCCAGGGAGGTGGGCGCGTTCTGCTCCTGGATTCTCTTCAGCTCGTCCTTGATCTCTTTGCGTGTGGCCATGCCGGGTTTCTCCTGTTGCGAAGTCGTCGATGTGCGTCAGGCGCTCAACGGAGCAGGGAGAGCAGGCGGCTCTGCGACCGGTCCGGGAGACGGTACCGGCCTTCGAGACGGGCGGGATGTTAACACGGCGCCAGGACCGGCCGAAAGGGCGCCGTGCGACGTACGGGCCCTGGACCGCCCCGCGCCCTGCGGCCCGGTCGGCCCCGGTCACAGGACTCTTCTCGCAGGTGGAAACGCCCTGCCGTACCGCCGCTCCGGGCGCGGCGCCAAGATGCCTTGTCCGGTTGATTCTCCGACGCCCCCTGCCTCCGAAGCGTCGATCCCGGCCCCACGCACCCTCACCTGTGAGCCACCATGTCTCCCGCACGCCCCTCCGCGTCGCTTCCGGCGACGGCCACGAACCTGCTGCCCCAGGACCCCGCCTCGGTCGGTCCCTACACGCCGCTCAAGAGGCTGGGCGCCGGGGGCATGGGTGTGGTGTACGCGGCCCGCGCCGACGACGGCGAGCTCGTCGCGGTCAAGGTCGTCCACCCCGAGTACGCGGCGGATCCGGAGTTCCGGGATCGTTTCGCCCGCGAGGTGGAGATGCTCTCGCGGGTCGGCGGCGCCTGCGCGGTCCCCCTGCTCGCCGCCGACACCCGCGGGGAGCAGCCGTGGCTGGCCCGCCGCTCATCCGCGGCCTCACCCTCTCCGCGTACCTGAAGGAGAACAGGGGGCCGCTGCCGGAGGGCCTCCGATACGGCCTGGCCGTCGGCATCGCCGAGGCGCTCGCGCAGATCCACGCCTCCGGGGTGGTGCACCGCGACCTCAAGCCCGCCAACATCATCCTGTCCCCCGGGGGCCCGAGGGTCCTGGAATTCGGCATCGCCCGGGCACTGGACCAGACGGCGCTCACCCGCACCGGTTCGCTGCTGGGGTCGGCGGGCTGGATCAGCCCGGCCCACTACCGGGGCGAGCCGATCAGCACCGCGGACGACATCTTCGCCTGGGGCGCCCCGGTGGCCTACGCGGCGACCGGCCGTCCCCCGTTCGGCGGCGGCGACCCGGCGGCCGTCGCGCACCGGGTGCTGAGCGGGGAACCCGACATGGAGGGCTTCTCCGGGCCGCTCGCGGACCTGGCCCGGCGGGCCCTGTCCAAGGACGCCGGGCGCAGGCCCGGAGCCCTGGCCCTCGTGACCGGGGTGATGGCGGCGGCGAACCTGGGCGGAACCCCGGTCACCCGGCCGCAGGGGGCGGGTGACGCCGTGGCCACCACGCTCCACGCGGGCTGGCACGGTGTGCACATGCCGCAGGAGCGCGAGGTCACGGTTTCCCGCAGGACCTCCCGGGGACGGCGTTCCGGGGCGTGGTCCGTGCTCGCCGTCGCCGCGGCCCTGTTCCTGCTCGCGGGGGCGGCCGTCGGAGGCGCCGCCGTGGCGGGCAACCGGGACTCGCTGCCCGTCGCGGTCTGGTTCGACGGCGGTGCGGCGGAGGCGACCGGGAGCTGGGGCGTCCGCACCGGCACCAACTGCGGCTGACCCCGGCACGGCGGCTCCCCCGAACGGGCTTCCGCACGAGGGGCGGTTCCCGTGTCAGGGGCCTCCCGCCCGTGTCGCCGGGACGAACCGCCCCCACCACGCGGCCGTCCACGCGGTGAGACCGAGCGCGGTGCCCGTGACCGCGCCGACGAGCAGACAGCGCACCAGGTCGTAGCCGCTCACCGCCGCCCGCTCGGACAGGCCGTTCAGTGCGGCGCACGCCACCGCGCACACGGCGACGGCGGCGAGCGCGGCAGTGCGCACCCGCGGTGCGGGAAGGCCACGTGTGCGTTCCGTGCCGGGGCCGCACGCTCCGGGGGAGGCGTCCCCCTTCCCGACCCGACCGCGCCTCCGCCACGCCCACCACGCCAGGACCGCCAGGCCCAGGGCGGAACTCGCGTACATGAGCACGTTGTAGAGCAGGTGCGGACCCACGACCTGTGCGCTCAGCACCGGCCAGGCCCGGACGAGGGCGCCCCCGGTCTGGGTGAAGGAGTCCCAGGCCATGTGGGTGGCCGTGCCCACGGCGAGGGCGGCCGCGGCGAGGGCCGCCGCGTGTACCGGCCGCCCGGCTCCGGTCCCGCCGGGCCCCGGCGCGGGTCCCCGGCCCGCCAGGGCGTGCAGAGGGGGCCGGAGGGCATACGTGTACACCGCCAGCACGGCGCCGCCGAGCAGGACGTCCAGCCACAGCCCGGCGGGCGCGTGCGTGGTCGTCGCGGCAAGGGGCAGCGGCAGGTAGTAGGGCAGGTCGGGCACGACCGAACCGACCACCAGCGCGGCCGGGGGGAGCCGGGTGCGGGCCAGGGGCAGCACGGCCGCGACGTGGCTGAGGGTGAAGGGCACGGGGGTAGGCTACCGGGCTCCCGCACAGGGTCCGGGGCGGGACGACCGGGCCTCCGGAGGGGCGGCCGAGGGCGTGGGACCCGGCGTTCCGGCGCCCCTGGGGCCGGGCGCGGGCGCGCTGCCCCGGCCGCCGGGGTCAGAGCTCCACGTCCTCGCCGAACCACGGTTCGACGATCCCGTCCCAGGTGCCGTCGTTGAGGGCGATGTTCAGCCACTGGTCGACGTAGTGCTTCAGGACCTCGTCGCCGAGGGGCAGCATGAAGGCCTTCTCGAAGTAGTCGAAGGGCTCGTCCGGGTGGACCGCGCACAGTTCCTCGTGCTCGTTGGCCGCCCAGAGCGTCTCGGACGCGTCGGTGGTCATGACGTCGGCGTTGCCCGCGATGATCTCCTCGAAGACGGTGTTGTTGTCGTGGCGGATGAGCTCCCCCTCGGGGTAGTGCTCCTCGGCGAAGACCTCGTTGGTCCCCCCGCTGGGCATGATCGAGCGGACGCCCGGCTGGTTGATCTGCTCGATCGTCCGGTAGTCGTCGACGTTCTCGCACAGGGTGATGGGCGTCTTGCCGTCCTCCATGAGCGCCGCGGAGAAGTACACCTGCCGGGCGCGTTCTGTGCTGATCGAGATGCCGCCCGCGGCGATGTCGCAGGAGCTGAGGAAGTCGCCCATCAGGTCGTCCCAGCTGGTCCGGACCCACTCGACCTCCACGCCCATGTCGTCGGCGAGATCGCGTGCCATGTCGACGTCGATCCCGGTGAAATCGTCCGTCGCGGGGTCGAGGTAGGTGAAGGGCCGGTAGTCGCCGGTGGTGCACACGCGCAGCGTGCCGCTCTCCAGGATCTCGTCGAGCCGGCTACCGGAGACCTGTTCCCCGTCGGGGGCGTTCCCGGCGCCGCCGGTGTCGGCGGCGGAGCATCCCGTGGCGAGTGCGACGGCCGCGAGGGCGGTGAGGGTGGTGGCGCGGGTCTTCACTGGGTCTCCTCCGTGTTCCGTCCCGCGGACCGCGGGGGGCGGCCGCGCGGGACGCCGTGTGACGCGCGTCATGCTACCGACGGCGGTCTCCTCCCGGCCGCCCGCCCGCGGAGCCCGCGCCGGGCATTCGGCCCCCGAGGGGGCGCCGCCGTCGGCCCCGCGAACAGGGGTGCGTTCCGCCGCGGGGCCGGGCGCTTCCTCGCCCGCCAGCTGTGCGGGCGCGGGCACAGCACCCGGCCGCCGCGCGGACACGCCCGGCACGGGCCCCGGGGCCCCGCGACCGAACGCGGTTCTCTACCATCCGGTGTATGGACGTCCCTGAGAGCGGGGCCGCCGGAACCGGCGCCCCGAACCTGGCCGAAGGGTTTCCCGACGCCACCCCACAAAGGTGGCGGGAACTCGTCGCGGGGGTGCTGCGCAAGAGCGGTGTCCCCGAGGAGAAGCTCGCCGACGCACCCGAGTCGGCGCTGGCCACGCACACCTACGACGGGTTCGACATCGAGCCCCTCTACACCTCGGAGCCCCCGGCCGCGGACCCGGGCTTCCCGGGACTGCCCCCCTTCACCCGCGGCTACCGGCCCGGCGGCAGTGGGCCCGACGGCTGGGACATCCGCGCCCGCCACACCGACGCCGACCCGGCCGTCCTCCGCCGCCGGCTGCACGCCGACCTCATGAACGGTGTCGGCTCGCTGTGGATCGCCGTCGGCGGCGCGGGCCTGCCGCCCCCGGCGCTCGGGGAGGCCCTCGCCGACGTCCACCTCGACCTCGCGCCCGTCGTCCTGGAACCCGGCGCCGACCACGCCGACGCCGCGGCGGCGCTGCTCGGCGCGCACGCGGACGCGGGGGTGCCCGACGGCCGGATCGTCTCCCACCTCGGTATCGACCCCCTGACCGTGGCGGCGCGCGCGGGCGAGCGGCCCGACGTCATGGACCCGGCCCGCCTCGCCGCCGAACTCTCCCGGGAGCGTCCCGGCCTGGGCCTGTTCGTCGCGGACGGCACCCTCGTCCACAACGCGGGCGGCTCGGACGCGCAGGAGCTGGGGTTCGCGATCGCCGCGGGCACCGCCTACCTGCGGGCCCTGCACGCGGCCGGGCTGGACGTCGCCGAGGCGGCCTCCCGGATCGGCTTCCGCCTGGCTGCGAACGCCGACCAGTTCAGCGTCATCGCCAAGCTGAGGGCGGTCCGCGGCATGTGGAACCAGGTGCTCGCCGCCAGCGGGGTGCCCGCCGGCCGGCGCTCCATGAGCCTGCACGCCGCCACGTCCGCGGCGATGATGACCCGCCGCGACGCGCACGTGAACATGCTGCGCACCACCGTGGCGTGTTTCGCGGCCGGGGTCGGCGGCGCGGACGCGGTCACCGTCGCCCCGTTCGACTCGGCCGTGGGCCTGCCGGACGACTTCGCCCGCCGCATCGCCCGCAACACCCAGTCGCTCCTGATCGAGGAGTCGCACCTGGCGCGGGTGATCGACCCGGCCGGGGGCTCGTTCTACGTGGAGGCCCTGACCGGAGACCTGTACCGGACGGGCTGGGAGTTCTTCCAGGAGCTCGAGGCGGCGGGCGGCGCGGCCGAGGCCGTCGCGGACGGCTCGCTGCGCGAGCGCGTCGACCAGGTGTGGGAGCGCCGCCGCCGCGACCTCGCGCACCGGAGGGCGCCGCTGACAGGGGTCAGCGAGTACCCCGACCCGGCCGAGAAGCGCCTGGTCCGCGAGCCCGACCCGGCCGCGGTGGCCGGGACCTGGTTCCCGGTCCGCCGGTACGCCGCGGACTTCGAGGCGCTGCGGGACCGCGGCGATGCCCAGGAGGCGAGGACGGGGACGCGTCCGACGGCGTTCCTGGCCACGCTCGGGCCCGTCGCGGCGCACACGGCCCGCGCGTCGTTCACCGCGAACCTCCTCGCCGCGGGCGGCGTGGGGGTGCATGAACCCGGACCGCTGGCCGACGCCGACGCCGCCGCCGGGGCGTTCGCCGCCTCCGGGTGCAGGGTCGCGGTGATCTGCTCCTCGGACAGGGTGTACGGCGAGCAGGCCGAGGCGGTCGCGCGGGCGCTGAAGGGCGCCGGGGCCCGCAGGGTGCTGCTCGCGGGACCGCCGCGCGACGCCTACCGCGAGGCCGGGGTGGACGCCTTCGCCCACCGGGGCTGCGACGCGGTCGCCCTGCTCACGGACCTGGTCGACGTCCTGGCCACCGAGCCGCCCGTTCCACCCGCGAAAGCCCAGGGGGCGCACGCATGATCCCCGACTTCTCCGCCGTCGCCCCGGAACCGTCCGGCGCCGTCCCCACCGCTCCCGCCGCCTGGCGGGAGGCCGTCGAGTCCGCCACCGGCAAGGCCGCGGACGCCCTGGAGTGGGAGACCCCCGAGGGCATCGCCGTCAAACCCCTGTACACCTCCGCGGACCGCGCGGGCCTGGAGTTCGTGGACGGCCTCCCCGGCATCCCGCCGTACCTGCGCGGCCCGTATCCGACCATGTACGTCAACCAGCCCTGGACCATCCGCCAGTACGCCGGCTTCTCCACCGCCCAGGAGTCCAACGCCTTCTACCGGCGCAACCTCGCCGCCGGGCAGAAGGGGCTCTCCGTCGCCTTCGACCTGGCCACCCACCGCGGCTACGACTCCGACCACCCCCGGGTGGCGGGCGACGTCGGCATGGCGGGCGTGGCCATCGACTCCATCTACGACATGCGCCAGCTGTTCGACGGCATCCCGTTGGACCGGATGAGCGTGTCCATGACGATGAACGGGGCGGTGCTGCCCGTCCTGGCGCTGTACATCGTCGCCGCGGAGGAGCAGGGCGTCCCCCCGGAGAAGCTGTCCGGGACCATCCAGAACGACATCCTCAAGGAGTTCATGGTCCGCAACACCTACATCTACCCGCCGCAGCCCTCGATGCGGATCATCTCCGACATCTTCGCGTTCACGTCGCAGCGGATGCCGCGCTTCAACTCCATCTCCATCTCCGGCTACCACATGCAGGAGGCCGGGGCCACGGCCGACCTGGAACTGGCGTACACCCTCGCGGACGGCGTCGAGTACATCCGCGCCGGCCGGAGGTCCGGGCTGGACGTGGACGCCTTCGCCCCGCGCCTCTCGTTCTTCTGGGCGATCGGCATGAACTTCTTCATGGAGGTCGCCAAGCTCCGCGCCGCGCGCCTGCTGTGGGCGCGCCTGGTCAGGGACCTCGGCGCGACCGGGGACAAGTCGCTGAGCCTGCGCACCCACTCCCAGACCTCGGGCTGGTCGCTCACCGCCCAGGACGTGTTCAACAACGTGGCCCGCACGTGCGTGGAGGCGATGGCCGCCACCCAGGGGCACACCCAGTCGCTGCACACCAACGCCCTGGACGAGGCCCTGGCCCTGCCCACGGACTTCTCCGCGCGGATCGCCCGCAACACCCAGCTGCTGCTCCAGCAGGAGTCCGGCACCACGCGGGTCGTGGACCCGTGGGGCGGCAGCTACTACGTCGAACGCCTCACCCAGGAGCTGGCGGCGAAGGCGTGGGCGCACATCCGCGAGGTGGAGGGCGCGGGCGGCATGGCCGCCGCGATCGACGCCGGTCTGCCCAAGATGCGCATCGAGGAGGCCGCCGCACGCACCCAGGCGCGCATCGACTCGGGCCGCCAGCCCGTGATCGGCGTCAACAAGTACCGCCCCGACACGGCCGACGAGATCGACGTCCTCAAGGTCGACAACTCCAGCGTGCGCGCCCAGCAGCTGGACAAGCTGCGCCGCCTGCGCGAGGAGCGGGACGAGGACGGGGTGCGCCGCGCCCTGGCCGCCCTCACGGAGGCGGCGGGACGCGAGTCCAGGGCGGACGAGTCCCTGACGAACAACCTCCTGGCCGCGGCCGTGGACGCGGCACGCGCCAAGGCCACCGTCGGCGAGATCTCCGACGCCATGGAGAAGGTCTTCGACCGCCACTCGGGGCAGATCCGTACGATTCAGGGTGTGTACAGGAACGAGGCCGCCGGCAGCGCGGACGCGGCCGGGCTCATGGAGCGCGTGAGCCGGAGGGTGGACGAGTTCACGGAGGCGGAGGGCCGCCGCCCCCGGATCCTGGTCGCCAAGATGGGGCAGGACGGCCACGACCGCGGCCAGAAGGTCATCGCGACCGCGTTCGCCGACCTGGGCTTCGACGTGGACGTCGGTCCGCTGTTCCAGACCCCGGCCGAGGTCGCCGCCCAGGCCGCGGAGGCCGACGTGCACGTGGTCGGCGTGTCCTCGCTGGCGGCGGGGCACCTGACCCTGGTGCCGGCCCTGCGCGAGGAGCTGGCCGCCCTGGAGCGGGAGGACATCATGGTCGTGGTCGGCGGGGTCGTCCCCCCGCAGGACTTCTCGGCCCTGCGCGAGGCGGGCGCGGCGGCGATCTTCCCCCCGGGGACGGTCATCGCGGAGGCCGCCGTCGACCTGCTCGACCAGTTGGAGGAGCGGCTGGGGGGCCACGGGGAGGAGCTGTAGCGGGCCGTCGGCAGCGCGGGCGGCACGGCGACGGGGGCCGAGGGGCCGGAAGGGGAGAAGGCGTGGGCGACGAGGGATCCGCACCGGGGGCGCGCGGAGGCGGGAGGCGGCCGGTCGACGTGGCCGCCCTCGCCGAGGGGGTCCTGTCCGGGCACCGGCCGACGCTGGCACGGGCGATCACCCTGGTGGAGTCACGCCGTCCGGACCACGCCCGGTCCGCCCAGGAACTCCTCGTCCGGCTGCTCCCGCACACCGGGAAGGCCCACCGCGTGGGGATCACCGGGGTGCCGGGCGTGGGCAAGTCCACCTTCGTCGACACGCTGGGCACCCGGCTGACCGGCGCCGGGCACCGCGTGGCCGTCCTCGCCGTCGACCCGTCGTCCACGCGGTCGGGCGGGAGCATCCTGGGGGACAAGACCCGGATGGCCCGCCTGGCGGTCGACCCGAACGCGTTCATCCGGCCCTCGCCCACGGCGGGGACGCTGGGCGGCGTCGCCCGGGCGACCCGGGAGACCATGCTGCTGATGGAGGCGGCCGGGTTCGACGTGGTCCTCGTCGAGACGGTGGGCGTCGGCCAGTCCGAGGTGGCCGTGGCCGCCATGGTGGACTGCTTCCTCTTCCTCACCCTGGCCCGCACGGGCGACCAGCTCCAGGGCATCAAGAAGGGCGTGCTCGAACTGGTCGACGTGGCCGCGGTCAACAAGGCCGACGGACCCCACGCCGACGACGCCCGCAAGGCGGCCCGCGAGCTGTCGCGCGCGCTGCGCCTGCTCCAGCCGGTGCACCCGGGGTGGCGCCCGCCGGTGCTGACGTGCAGCGGCCTCACCGGGGACGGGTTGGACGAGGTGTGGGAGGCGGTCCTGCGGCACCGCCGGACGCTGGAGGCCGACGGCGCCCTCGGGGAGCGCCGCCGGGACCAGGGCGTCAGCTGGATGTGGGACCAGGTGCGGGACAGGCTGATGGACTCGTTCCTGAGGGACCCGGGGGTGAGTTCCCTCATCCCGGGGACGGAGGAGGGGGTGCGCTCGGGGGAGACGACGGCGACCCTCGCGGCGCTCACCCTGCTGGAGGCCTTCACCCAGGGTGACGCTTCCCCGAAGGGGTGAACACACGGTGACCGGATCGGGGGTCTCGGCGCCGGTGCTCGACGCGGGTGCGGCCGCAGGGGCTCCATGTCGTGAAATGACCCAGCGTAAACGGGTGATACCACCTGGCCGGAGGGAGGTTCGTGCCCACGAGGCGAAAATTTCTTGCCCTATGCCATTCCCGAACGGGCGGTTCGCTTATACCGTGTGTGTCCAACGACCTACCAGACTCGCGGACGCGCAAGCGTCCTGCCCCCGGTGGTCCGGTTCTGTGGGAGTGGCGCCGGGCCGGGTGGGCGCGACTCGCCTGTCTGCGTATGGTTAAGCGAGGGACCCCTCACCATCTCAATGTGGGGCCGGGAGGAGTGAACGTGCACAGGCTTGGGCTGAGCACGCGGGTAGAGAGCCGCAGCGTCATCGTCGCGATCGAGGGAGAACTCGACATCGCGACCGCCGCCGACCTCCAGGAACACGTCCAGTCCGCCGTCAAGGACCACGGTCCGTGGCTGATCCTGGACCTGTCCGGTCTGGACTTCATGGACTCGAGCGGCCTGAACGTCATCATCAACGCCTACCGGACCGTTCGCGAGATGGGCGGATCGCTGGCACTGGCCGCCCTCAACGAACGCGTCACCAAGGTCGTCCGCCTGGTCGGCCTGCACCGCCAGGTCCCGGTCCACCAGACCGTGGCCACCGCCGTCGCTGCCATGGAGGCACTGGAGGCCAAGCGGCAGGCCGGGTAGTCTCCGGCCGCATGAGCCGGTTTCTCCCCCTGGGTCCCGTCGACTTCTCGTGGGACCACAACAGCCACTACCACGATCACCTCCTGCGCCAGGTGCCCGGGCACGGCCCGCCCGCCGGCCGCCGGGGCGCCCCGGGGCCCTCGCGCGACGCGCTCCGCGCGCGGCCCCGGGCCCTCGACGTCGGTTGCGGCGGCGGCAGGTTCGCCCGGGTCCTCGCGACCCGGGGGTTCGCCGTGGACGCCATCGACCCGGCGAGCCGGATGATCGACCTCGCACGGACGCTGACACCGCCCCGGCTGCCGGTCGACTACAGGGTGGCCTCCCTGGAGGAGGCCGAACTGGACCCGGCGGGGTACGGGTTCGTCAGCGCGGTCTCCAGCATCCACCACATGCCGTTCGGGCCGTCCCTCGAACGGATGGCGTCCGCCCTCGCCCCCGGCGGGACCCTGGCCGTCCTCGGCCACTACCGGGAGCGCGGCGGGACCGACGCGGCCGTGGGCCTGGCCGCGCTCGGCCCGCAGTGGGCGATCGGCGTCGGCCTGGGACTGGCGCGCGTCCTCACCGGCACGCCCGACCTGCACAAGGTGGGGCCCACGGCCGAGATGCCCGTCCGCGAGCCCGACATGGACATGGGCCAGATCGCCGAGGCGGTCGACAGGCACCTGCCCGGGGCCCGGCTGCGCAGGCTGCTGTTCTGGCGGTACTCGCTGGTGTACCACCGCCCCGCCTGAACCCGGGGTCCCGCCCCCGGCCCTCCTCCCGTCCCGGCGCCCGCCCCGGTCCTGTCCCCGGTCCTCCTCCCGTCCCCGCCCCGGCCGCGGCAGGGCGGACCGGCCCCGAACTCCCTTGCCCTGACGCGGACGTCAAGGTCTAGCGTGGCGTCCATGCGCATCGGAGAGTTCGCGGAACGCGCGGGGGTCAGCACGAGGACCCTGCGGTACTACGAGTCCCGGGGGCTGCTCCCCACCCGCCGCGCGGTCAACGGCTACCGCGTCTACGACGACGAGGACCTGCGGCTGGTCGAGCAGATCCGCACGCTCCAGGACTTCGGCTTCGGACTGGAGGAGACCCGGCCGTTCGTGGAGTGCCTGCGGGAGGGCAACCCGACAGGGGATTCCTGCCCCGCCTCGCTCGACGTCTACCGCGACAAACTGGCCGAGCTCGACGCGCTGATCGGACGGCTGGGGGCGGTACGCGCCCAGGTGGGCGCACAGCTGGCCCGGGCCGAGGCGGACAGGTCCGCCGCGCCCGAGCCGCTGTGCCAGACGAGGGGACACGGATGAACGGTACGACCGGGCTGGACGAGGTCACGGACGCGACCTTCGACGACGAGGTGCTGGGGGCGGACCGGCCGGTCCTGGTGGAGTTCACCTCCGACCACTGCCCGCCGTGCAGGCAGATGGTGCCCGTGCTGGACGCGGTCGCCGCCGAGACGGCCGGCCGGATCAGGGTGGTCAGGCTGGACGTCGGCGCCAACCCCGGGACCACGCGCGCCTACCGGGTGATGGGGACGCCCACGATGCTCGTCTTCCGCGACGGCGCGCCCGTGATGACGATGGTCGGGGCCCGTTCCAGGCGCCGCCTCCTCCAGGAGCTGGAGGACGTGCGGTGAGGCCGGGCCGCCCGTATCCCCTCCGGTACGGGCGGCCCCGGTCCGTCCGCGGCTCCCGCGGCTTCCATGGATTCCGCGGTGCCGTGCCTTCCGGGCCGCCGCCCTCCCCTCGCCGTGCGCGGCGGAGCCGCCCCCTCCCCGGGGAGCCGGGGGCGGGGCCCTCCCCTCCCGTCCCGGCCCGCCCGGCGACGGGGGAGGGGGCGACGACCCGAACCCGTCCTGTGGAAAACCCGGTGCACCCCCCTCCCGCGGGGAAGGATGGAGGAGGACGGGAAGACGGAGGTGACGGCCGTGCCGGTGATTCCACTGGATCGGATCGACGCGGACCCGGCCGGGCCGGTCGGCGGCAAGGCCGCCGGGCTCGGCGAGGTGATCAGGGCGGGTGAGAGGGTTCCACCCGGCTTCTGCGTGACCGCCGCGGCGCACGCCTCCGGGGCGGTGCCCGAGGACGAGGTGGCCGCCGCTTACACGGCACTCGGCGGCGGGCCCGTGGCCGTCCGGTCGAGCGCCACCGCCGAGGACCTGCCGGAAGCCTCCTTCGCCGGACAGCAGGACACCTACCTCGACGTCGAGGGCGTCGAGGACGTGCTCGACGCCGTCAGGCGGTGCCGGGACTCCCTGTGGACGGACCGCGCCGTCGCCTACCGGCGCGACCTCGGCATCGACGACGCCTCCGTGCGCATGGCCGTCATCGTCCAGCGCATGGTGCGCCCCCGGGCGGCCGGGGTGCTGTTCACCGCCAACCCGGTCACCGGCACCCGCGGGGAGACGGTCCTCGACGCCGTGCCGGGGCTCGGCACGGCCGTCGTGGACGGCAGGGCCGAGCCCGACCACTACGTCGTCCGCCCCGACGGGAGCACCGACGGGCCCCCGGACGGCTGCCTCTCCCCCGGGGAGGTGGACGGGCTCCGGGCCGCGGGCACACGGCTCCAGGCCCACTTCGGCGCTCCGCAGGACGTCGAGTGGGCCGTCGACCACGACGGGACCGCCTGGATCCTCCAGTCCCGCCCGATCACCACCCTGTTCCCCCTCCCCCCGCCCTCCGACGGGCCGCGCGCCTACCTCGAGTCCGGCAACATGCAGGGCATGCTGCGGCCCTTCACCCCCATGGGGTTCTCCGGGCTCCGGGTGGCCGGCCTCGCGTGGTTCCGCGCGGTGGGGGCGTCGAGGGGCGGCGCGTGGGAGCGGTCGGTCGCCGAGGTGGGCGGGAGGTTCTACCTCGACCTCACGCCGTTCCTGCGCAACCGGGTGATCCGGGGTCTCCTGCCGGGGCTGATGAACGTCTACGGCCCCCGGACCGCCGCGTCCGTGCGCGCGCTCCTCGCCGACCCCCGGTTCGCGCCCCGGCGCGGCGGGCGCGTCGACCCGCGCGCCGTGGCCCGGATCGTCGCCGGGGTCGCGCCGCTCACACGCGACTTCGTCGCGGGGGCGGCGACCGCCCTCGCCTTCCCCGACGACGCCAGGCGCCGGGTCCTGCGGGCCGGGCCCGAGATCCGACGGCAGATCGCCGAGTCCTCCAGGGGCGTCGTCACGGCCGGCGAGCGCCTGGCCTTCGCGGAGGGGGTTCAGGTCCCGGTGATGACGGGCGGTATGACCCCCATGCTGGGGGCCCTGTACACCGGCATCCTCTCCGCCAAGGCACCCGAGCTCCTGCTCCGGGGCGTGGCGGCCCCGGGGGAGGTCGCCACCGTCCTCGGGGGCATGCCGCACAACGTCACCACGGAGATGGACCTGGCGCTGTGGCGCCTCGCGGAGGAGGCCGGCCCCCACCGCGCCCTGCTCGGGGAGACGCCCCCCGGGCGGCTGGCCGAGCTGTACCGCGCCGGGGAGCTGCCCGAGTTCGGGCTCGGCGGCTTCCTGGAACGCTACGGCCACCGGGGCGCGGCCGAGATCGACGTCGGCGTGCCCCGCTGGGCGGAGGACCCCGCGCCGCTGTTCGGGGTGATCGCCAACTACCTGCGGGTGGACGACCCCGACCAGGCGCCGGACCGGCGCTTCGCCCGCGCGGCGGCGGAGGCCGAACGCATGCGGGACGAGCTGGTGTGCCGCGCGATGGAGTCCAGACCGGTGCGGG
This sequence comes from Streptomonospora nanhaiensis, assembly GCF_026642255.1. Lineage (GTDB taxonomy): Bacteria > Actinomycetota > Actinomycetes > Streptosporangiales > Streptosporangiaceae > Nocardiopsis > Nocardiopsis tropica. The sequence goes on from NZ_CP113264.1 coordinate 457,068, forward strand.
CCCGGTTGGCCGCGTTCTTCTTCGACCGGGCGCGCGCACTGTCCGGACTCCGCGAGTACCCCAAGTTCGCGTGGCTGTTCGCGATCGGGGAGATGCGGCGCCAGCTCCTCCTGGTCGGGGAGGCCCTGGTGGCCGAGGGGAGGCTGGACGCTCCCGACGACATCATGTTCCTCGATCTGGAGGAGGCCCGGGCGGCGCTGGACGGGGCGGACCGGCGACAGCTCGTCGCCGAGCGCCGGGCGGTGTACACGCGGGAGCGGCGGCGCCGCAGGGTGCCCCCCGTGCTGCTGTCCGACGGGACGGACGTGGAGACGACCCTCCCCGCCCTCTCCACGGGGGACGCGGGAGACGGTGTGCTGTTCGGGGTGGCCGCGTCCGCCGGCACCGCGACGGGTGTGGCCCGGGTGGTCCACGACCCGGTCGGGGCGTCGCTGGGGCCGGGGGAGATCCTGGTCGCGCCCACCACCGACCCGGGATGGACACCGCTGTTCATGACCGCGGGCGGGGTGGTGGTGGAGACCGGTTCGACGGTGGCGCACGGACCGACCGTGGCCCGGGAGTACGGCATCCCCTGCGTGATCTGCGTGCCCGGCGTCACCGAGCTGGTCCGTGACGGAGGGACCATCACGATCGACGGCGGCGCGGGCACGATCCGGCTGGAGGACTGAGGAACGGGGGGCGGGGGGAGGGGAGGGGGCGGGGGACCCCCACCCCCGTGGCCGGCGGCGCACGGGGCCCGCTTCACCCGCGCCGGTCCCCGTCCGCCCCGGGAGGCCGCTCCCCCACCCGGACGACGAGCGCGGCGAGGGCGGCGGCGCCGTCGAGGAGGGACCTCGACCGGGCGTCGATGCTCGCGTCCCGGGCGTCCAGCGCGGTCGCCACCTCCTCCCACCGGCGGGCGTGCCGCAGTTCGGGCATCATCGCCCGCAGCGTGGCGACACGGTAGCCGGACAGGCGCAGCTGATGGACGATCCGCGCGTCACGGACGTCGTCGGGGAGGTACCGCCGCGGACCGCGCGGTGAGGAGCGGGGCGGCGCGACGAGGCCTTCGGCCTCCCAGTGCCGCAGTGTCGAGGGGCGCACGCCGAGTGCGGCGGCGAGCTCGGAGATGCCCATGGCGTCCGAGGGGCGCACGTCACCGATCGGTTCGGCGGAGATCAGGCCGGCGGCCGTCCTGGCCAGAGCGAGGTCCCGGCGCTCGGTGTGGAGCCGCGCGTGCGCCGCGTCGAGCAGTGCGAGCGGTTCCGAGCCGGGGCCCGCGTGCACCGCCCGCATGATCCTTTTGGCCTCCACGGGCCCCGTGCCGTGCGCGAGAGCCCGGTAGGCGAGCGCGGAACCCACGTGCGACGCGTCGTAGACCCGGTAGCCGGACCCGGTGCGCGGCACCGGCGGCAGCACACCGTCCCGTTCGAGGTTGCGCACCTGTTGGACCGAGTACCCGGCACGGCGTGCGACGTCCACGGTTCGCAGAACAGCCGACTTGCGACTTCTCACCGGACTGCCTGGGCTTCCTTGGGGCCAAGTCTCCACAAGCACATGAAGTAAATACTAGAAGGCATGACCACAGAAGAGATCATGGGATTCGTCGGCGGCCTCGACGGGGTTCTGACCCTCCGGCCCGGGCCCGGGGACGGTTCGCCCGAGCTCAGCTGGGGCGACACGTTCTTCTACTACGCTCCCGACGGCGAGGTCCCGCGGACGACCCAGCCGTTCGCGACGATCGTGACGAAGGACTACCCGGAGGACACGTCGTCGCGCCTGGACCGCCCCGGCGCCTTCCGCCTGAACATCTCCGCCGGCAAGGACGCCTTCGTCGAGCGGACGGGACGCCAGCCGCGTGACGCGGCCGCGGACGGGGCCGACCCGAGCGAGACCGACGCCCTGGTCCCCCACCCCGTCTACGGGGCACTGGGGTGGCTGTCCGTGGTCGAACCGGGTCCGCGAACGGAGCCGGCCGTGCGGGACCTGCTGGTCACCGCCCACAGCCTGGCCCGCTCGCGCTACGAGCGGCGTGCCGGAGAGGATCCGGCCCGGTAGCGGTCACGCCCGCCCCCGGCAGCGGACCCGGCGGCCGGAGGAGGGGGTGCGCCGGTCCGTCGGCGCGGGTGTCCGGGGTCGGCCGGGGCGGAGCCCGGCCGGGGGACGTCACCCGTTGCCCCGGCCCCGCACCCGCTCGGGGCGGTCACATGCCGCCTCCTCCTCCGTCCCCGCCGCCTCCTCCTCCGTCCCCGCCGCCTCCTCCGCCACCGCCGCCGCTGTGTCCGCCGCCGTCACCGCCGCCCCAGCCCGAACCGCCGCCGTCGCCACCGCTCCCGCCGGTGTCCGTGCCGCGGTCGCCGTACGGCACACCGCGGTCGGGGCCCGGGACGCCTGGGCCCGGAGCGCCGTACACCGGCTGCGGGCCGTACCCGGCGGAGGCCGCACGGCCCGGAGCCGCGTGGCCGGGGCTCGGCCGCCCCCGGGGACCCGGACGCGGTCGCCGTCCCGGCCCCGGGGCCGGCGCCCCCGGGTACCCGGGTCCCCGCGCCGGACCGGGCCCCGCCCGCATCAGGGCGACGACCAGCAGGACGACGGCCCCGCAGACCAGCAGGGCGTCGAGGACGTCGAGGGCCATCGGCGCGATGCCGCTGAGCAGGAGGTACCGGTCGGGAGGCAGCCCCGAGGCGATGAGTACCGGGGGGAGGAGGGCGCCGACGGCCTGGAGGAGGGCGGCGGCGAGGAACAGGGCGCCGGCGGTCCGCACCGTGCCGGGGGAGCGGGGCGCCCTGCGGGCGCGCACGAGGGCGACGACCCCGACCGCCGCGACCGGTCCCGCGACGACAACGCCGGTGACGAGGATGCTCAGGATGTACACGTCGGCCTCCTCAGGACGCCCGGTGTGTCGGAGGGACAGGGGGATGCGGCGTTCCGGGGGGACCGTGCGGGTCCGGGACGCGCCTGGTCGCCGCGACCACCAGGAGGAGCAGCCCCGCCGCGGACACGAGGCCGGGCACGAGGGAGACCAGGGTGAACAGGAGCGGGGGGACGGCGCCGTACCCGGGGTCGGTGAAGACGTAGTGGCCGCCGGCCCGGACGAGCCCGCCCAGGAGCGCTCCGACGGTGATGAGCGAGCCGCTCGCGGCCACCAGCCCCTTGCGGCCGGACGGCACCGCGAAGGCGAGGACCAGGACCACGAGGCCGAGGACCGCGAACAGGAGGACGGTCAGCGCGGAGAGGAGGACGGTGAGCAGGGGGGTGCTGGACATGGGGCCTCCGAGGGGCAGGACATCCCGACCCTAACGACGGGTGTGTGCTCCGTACCCGGTTCTGGCTGATTCCGGCCACAGGGGACCGCACCGGCCTCCACCCCGGCACCGCATGCGCGTCCGGCTCCCGACCCGCGGCCCCGATCGGCACGCCGTTCCGCGGCCGGCCTCCTCCGCGCCGGGCGCCGGATTCGCCCCGGTCCACCCCGGAAACACCGGCTCCGTGCCATGATGGCGTGGCATTGCGCCGGTTCGGCGCGGTGCGTAACATCTCTTCGAACCGGTTCGACGATGGACGGGACGGCACTTGCGGATCTCCGATGTGGCCCGGCACGCCGGAGTGTCGCCCAGCACGGTCTCCTACGTCCTCAGCGGCAAGCGTTCGATCTCCGAGGCCACCACGCGCCGGGTGCGGGAGAGCATCGACGCGCTCGGCTACCAGCCCCACGCCGGCGCCCGTTCGCTCGCCAGCCGCCGGAGCAACGTGATCGCCCTGGTCATCCCGTTGCGCGAGGACGTCCACGTCCCCGTCGCGATGCGTTTCGCGGTCTCCGTGGTCACCGCGGCCCGCGCCTTCGACCACGACGTCCTCCTCCTCACCCAGGGGGAGGGGCCCGACGGGCTGCGCCGGGTCGCCGGCAGCGCGATGGTGGACGGCGTGATCGTCATGGACGTGGAGGCCGACGACGCGCGCGTGCCCGTCCTGCGCTCCCTGGACCTGCCGTCCGTCCTGATCGGGGTCCCCGAGGACACCGAGGGTCTGACCTGCGTGGACCTGGACTTCGCGGCCGCCGGTGCGGCATGCGTGCACCATCTGGCGGACCTGGGACACACCGAGGTGGCGTTCGTCGGCCAGCCCCCATCGGTGTACGAGCGGCGCACGGGGTTCGCCGAGCGCACCGTCGCCGGGTTCGAGGAGGCGGCGGCCGAGCGCGGGGTCGTCGCCACCTCGCACCCCTGCTCCCCCGACACCGTCCGCGAGGTCGTCGGCACGCTGGTCGGGGAGCACCCCGGGGTCACCGGCCTCATCGTGCACAACGAACCCTCGGTGGGCCCGCTGCTCGAGGCGTTCGCGGAGCACGGGCGCACCGTCCCGGGGCTGTCCGTCGTCGCCATCGGGCCGGTGCCGCCCGGAGTCCCGCCGCTGACCTCGGTGGACCTCCCCGCCGAGGAGGTCGGCGCCCGTGCCGTCGGCCTGCTCATGGACAAGATCGAGGGGCCCGCGCACCCGGGGGTGACCCTCCAGGTGCCGAGGCTGACCACGAGGCAGAGCACCGCGCCCCGGCCCTGAACACCGCGCTCCCGCCCGGGGCAGAACGGCGCCGAACGGTGCGGGCCGACAATCCTTTCGGGTGAAAGGGGTCGGGCTCGCCGTCCCCGGCGCCGGGTGCCGATCAAACGCGGTCGGGGCATTGTGCGGATGGGGATGCCTGTTCGGTCACAGGATAGAGGAGAAAGGCGAGGGGGAGGCTGCTTTTCGTGGAAGAGGCGAAAAAAATCATGCCCCTTCGGATTCTCGCAGTTCAGGGAGTTCGGAAAAGAAGGAATGGTTCTCCCGTCCCTGCCCCGGCAATGCTTGGTGTCGGTATTGGCCACTTTTGTTAACAGTGTGGGGGATGGGGACCTTTTCCGGCTGTGGGCCCCGGCCACGGCCCGGGCGATGCGGCAGCGGGGCCCGGTGGTACGTGTTCCCGCCCGGCGCGGTCAGCGGTGGCCGGTGCGCAGGGTTTCGATGAGGGCCGCGACGTGTCCGGCGTCGCCCACCGCCCCGACCTCCAGTGCGAGGGCGTGGACCTGCTCCAGGGCGCGGACGACCTCGCCGCTGCCCGTCCCCGCGTGCAGGACGTGGGTGATCTGCGACCTGGGGTAGCGGCGGTGTCCGCCCAGGGTCTTGACCGAGGACAGGCGGCCGTCCTTCTCCCAGCGGGCGACGGTCTTGGGGTCCACGCGGAACAGGCGGGCGACCTCGCCGGGCGTGAGGAGGTCCTCGGCGGTGTCCATGAGGTCGGGCAGGGACGAAGGGGCGGGCACGGAGCGGTCTCCTCGGTCGGTGGGCGGTGCGGGTGCGGTTCCCGCGTCTGCGGGTGCGTCGGTGCGCGGGGATGCGGCGGCGGGGCCGTGGGGGCTCGACCGCCGCACCCGGCTCAGGGGGTCTCGACCACGGCGCGGATCGTGAGCGGGCCCATCGTGGTGCCCCGCCACTCCCACTCCCAGTCCCAGTACACGGTCAGCTCGTCGACCAGGCGCAGGCCGGCGAGCGGGGCCCGGCCGGGCTCTCCCAGGCGCGGATACGGCACTTCCGCGCCGGGCCGGGGGCCGTCGTCCGTCACGCGCACGGTGAGCAGGAACGGGTTCTGGTCGATCACGATGCGTACGCTTCCGCCCGGTTCGCCGCTGAGGGAGTGGCGGTGGGCGTTCGAGACGAGGGCGGCCGTGACGCGTGCGACCCTGTCCGAGGCGGGGCCGAGGACGGTTCCGCGCACCCAGGAGTCCAGGGTCCGGTAGTCGGGTTCGGGGCCGAGGGCGATGCCGCTCCGGTGGCGCTCCTCGAAGCGGAGGCGGTGCGGGTACGGAACGGGTTCGGGGTCCGGGCCTGGAGGCGCCGGGGGTGCGGCGGCAGGCTGCATACGTCTCACCTCGTGGTCTCTGTCATCAGGTGGGCCCTGGTCCCGGCGGCCGTCTGCGTCCCCGGCCTCCGGGCCAACTCGTGCCGGGGGGCCGCCCCACCCTGTTCCTCGGTGGACGAAGCGGCCCCGCGTGTCCGGTCCTTCCGGCTCGGATGCGCACCTCCCGACCGGTGGACGGGTGGCCGGGAGCACCCCGTGCCGCCGCATCGTGGCCGGTCCGGGCCCCTCCCGGCGACGACTCTTCCACTTGTGGCATTTCCTGGTCTACATTCATTAGGAAAGACGTTGCCTTTCGTATGCCGTGCGATGACAAACGATAATCCAGCGATATGAGCGATGAGGTGTGGAGAAGTGGATTCCGCACGTGAGCGGTTCGGTCTACTGGTGCGCAAATACCGCCTGCAAGCAGGTATGACGCAACACGAACTGGCTCGGGCTGCCGTGATCGCCCAGAGTACGGTCAGCGAGTTGGAACGTGGTATCAAAGGGACACGGCGTGAGCAAGTGGTACGCATCGACAGGGCGCTTATCGCACACGACGTTCTCGTCAATTCCTGGGACACGGCCTTCTCGCCGTCCGGGATGAACACCTACTTCCGCGATGTCGCCGAGGCGGAGCAGGTCGCGGTGGAGATCCGGGAGTACGCGCTGGGGCTGGTTCCCGGCCTGTTCCAGGTGGCGGAGTACGCCCGGGCCGTCATCCAGATCGGCTCGCCGCACGCCTCCCCGGACGCCATCGAGCAGATCGTCGCGGCGCGGCTGAAACGGCAGGAGATCCTCAAGAGACCCCATCCCCCCAGGGTGACGGTGCTGTTGGACGAGACGCTGCTGCTCCGCCGCTTCTCGGACCCCGGCGTGATGCCGGCCCAGATCACCCATCTGATCAAGGCGTCGCACCGGCCCCGGATCACCCTCCAGGTCGTCCCGATGTGCACAGAGGGCCACGCCGGTCTGGGGGGCGCGTTTATGCTTAGTTCTGCCCCTGACCGTGGCACTTTCGCCTACGTCGAAGGCCACAAAGCGGGCATGTCCCTCAAGGAACCGGAGATCGTGGCCAGCTACGACCGGACCTTCGCGGAGCTGAGGAGCGCCGCCCTGCCGGTTCCCGCATCACGGTCTCTGATGGAACAGATTCGAGGCGATAGCGCATGATGGGCCAGAGCTGGCAGAAGTCCAGTTACAGCAACGGCGACGGCGGGAACTGCGTGGAGGCACGCGTTCACGCGATGGGCGAGACCTGGAAGAAGTCCAGCTACGGCAACGGCAACGGCGGCCACTGCGTGGAGGCCCGGACCGTTTCCGCCGCCTCGCGCGTGCTCCTGCGCGACACGCAGAACCGCGGGTCCGGCCACCTGTCGGTGCCGGTCCGCGAATGGGACGCACTGCGTCTCGCACTCAGCGGTCAGTAGTCCCGCACACAGTTCCGCCCCCTGCCAGGGCTGTTGGCAGGGGGCGGTCGTGTTCTGCTCGACCAGGCTACCCGCAGGTCACCGCCTGTGCCGGTGACCAAAGTCCCCTCCCGGAGCGTCAGGGCGCGGTCGCTTCCCGTACTCGCCCGAGGTCACGCCGCCCCTCTGCCGGACGGCCGCCCCGGTCGGCCCGGTTCCACCGCGAACACCCGTCGGCCCGTCCGCGGCAGGAGCCCTCCGCGCTCCGCGGTGCCCGGCCCGGGGCCGCGTCAGCGGACGCCGAGGAGGTGCTCCAGGGCGAGCTGGTCCAGGCGCTCGAAGTGGTAACCGCGCTCCCCGACCTCCGCCAGGTCGATCTCCTCCGCCAGGACGTCGGCCAGGCTCTCCTCCCGGCCCAGCGTCGGCACCGACAGCTCCGGCACGCGCGAGGCCTCCAGTGCGGCCACGACCTCCGGGTCCGCGCGGAACGCCGCGGCCTTCTCCTTGAGGATCAGGTAGTTGCGCATGCACGCCGAGGCGGACTCCCACACCCCGCTCATGTCCTCGGTCCGGGGCGGCTTGAAGTCGAAGTGCCGGGGGCCCTCGTACCCGGCGCTCTCCAGCAGGTCCACGAGGAAGAACGCCTCCTTCACGTCCCCCGCGCCGAACCTCAGGTCCTGGTCGTACTTCACCCCGCGCTGCCCGTTGAGGTCGATGTGGAACAGCTTCCCGGCCCACAGCGCCTGGGCCACGCCGTGCGTGAAGTTCAGCCCGGCCATCTGCTCGTGTCCGACCTCCGGGTTCACGCCCACCATCTCCGGGTGCGCCAGCTCGTTGATGAACGCCAGCGCGTGCCCGACCGTCGGCAGCAGCACGTCGCCGCGCGGCTCGTTCGGCTTGGGCTCGATCGCGAACCGCAGGTCGTAGCCCTGGTCGATGACGTATCCGCACAGGATGTCGAACGCCTCGCGCAGCCGGTCCAGGGCCGCGTGGTCGTTCTTGCCCGCCTCCGACTCCGCGCCGTCCATGCCGCCCCAGCACACGTAGGTCTCGGCGCCGAGGGACACCGCCAGGTCGATGTTGCGGATCACCTTGCGGATCGCGTACCGGCGCACGTCCCGGCTGTTGGAGGTGAACCCGCCGTCCCGGAAGACCGGGTGCGTGAACAGGTTCGTGGTCACCATCGGCACCGCGAGCCCGGTCTCCTCCAGCGCGGCCCGGAACCGCTTGAGGATCGCCTCGCGGTCGGAGTCCGAGCTCCCGGGCGGGACGAGGTCGTCGTCGTGGAACGTGATCCCGTGGGCGCCGAGGCCGGCGAGCGCGCGTACCGCGTCGGCGCCGTCGAGGGGGGGCCGCACCGCGTCGCCGAACGTGTTGACGCCGCGCCAGCCCACCGTCCACAGGCCGAAGGTGAACCTGTCCGCGGGCACGGGCCGGTAGTCGCTCATGACGTGTCTCCTGGGGGTAGGGGCCTCCGATCAGTTTGTCTAGACAGACAACTAAATGTCAACGGTGCGGCGGTCCGGTGTCGGGGGCCCTGTGCGGTCCGGTGGCGGGGACCCGCCCCGCCCGGCCGGGTTCCGGACCCGTTCCCGCCGTGGGCCGGTGCGGGGCGGGGGCGGCGCCGGGGCGCGGTCCCGCCCCGCACCGGTCAGCCGGTGACCGGATGCCCGCGCAGGACGGCGACCCCGCCCCCCGGCAGGTTCAACCCCTTCGCCGACGCACCCGACAGCAGGTCCACGGCGTCCGGCCCCAACCCCAGCCGGGCCGGGTCGATGCGCCGGGGCCGGTCGTCGTGGTTGGTCACGAACACCCACGCCCCGTCCGGGCCGACCCGGCGCACCACGTCCAACCCGTCCTCGGGGAACGGGCCCGTGCCCGCCGCCTCGGAGACCACCCGGCCCAACCCGCGGTCCGAGAGCCGGGCCGACACGTACCAGGCCTCACCGGCCCCGTAGCGCCGCCGCGTCACGGCCGGGAACCCGTCCAGGGGCCCGCCCGCGTACCTGGCCACGGCCTCCGCCCCGGCCAGGTGGACGTGCTCGCTCCACGTCGTCACCTCCTCGCGGACCATCCCCAGGTCCATGCCGACCGTCTCCCCGGCGAACATCGGGTACATCTCCTCCACCCGCACCCCCAGCAGGTCCCGCAGCGCCCCCGGGTACCCGCCGGTCCGCACCGTCCCGGAGGGGTCGGCGAGCCCGCTCAGGTAGGTCACCACGAGGGTCCCGCCACCCTCGGTGTAGCGCGCCAACCGCTCCGCGGCCGCGTCCGACAGCAGGTACAGGGCGGGGACCACCAGCAGCGGGACCCGGGGCAGCTCCCGGTCGGGGCGCACGAAGTCCACCGTGCGGCCCGACCGCCACAGCACCCGGTGCACCTGGCGCACCGACTCCAGGTAGTCCACGCTCCGGGAGGGCAGCGACGGGCTTCCCAGCGCCCACCAGGACTCCGGGTCCCAGGTGACGGCGGCGTCCGCGACCACCTCCGCCTCGCTCGCCTCAGCCACACGGGGCAACAGGCTTCCCAGCTCGCACACCTCGCGGAAGATCCGCGAGTCCGGGCCGGCGTGCGGCACCATCCCCGAGTGCCACTGCTCCGCGCCGCCCCGGGAGGCCCGCCACTGGAAGAACATCGCCCCCCGCGACCCCCGCGCCACGTGCGCCAGGCTGTGCCGCACCGTCTCGCCGGGGCTCTTCGGGCGGGTCAGCTCGCCCGTGTAGGTCACACCCGCCGCCTGCTCCATCAGCAGCCACGGCCTGCCCCCTCCCGGGACCCGGGCCGCCCACGAGCGCGCCAGGTCGGCCGCGAACGCGGTCTGCTCCGCGCCGCCCTGCCCCGTCAGGCTGGGGTAGTCGTCCACCGCCACCAGGTCCAGGTGCTCCGCCCAGCGCCACGGGTCCACCGGCACCCAGTCCCCGAACGCCAGGTTCGTGGTCACCGGCACGTCCGGGCGCACCTCGCGCAGCACGTCGCGCTGGTCGAGGAAGTGGTCGAGCATCTCGTCGGACAGGAACCGCCGGAAGTCCAGCACGTGCGCCGGGTTCGGCAGGTACTGCGTGGCGCGCGGCGGCAGGATCTGCTCCCACTCCGAGTAGTGCTGGCTCCAGAACGCCGTCGTCCACGCCTCGTTGAGCCTTCCCAGGTCGTGGTGGTGCCTGCGCAGCCAGTCGCGGAACGCCCGCGCGGTGTGGTCCGAGTGCGACCACGACCCGTACTCGTTGTGGACGTGCCACATCCGCAGCGCAGGATGGCCCGCGTACCTCTCCGCCAGGGCGCGCGCGATCCGTGCCGAAGCCTCCCTGTAGGCCGGGGCGCACACGTCGTAGGTGTCGCGGCTGCCGTGCGTGAGCCGGGTGCCGTCGGCGGTCACCGGCATCGCGTCGGGGTACGCGAGGGTGAACCACGGCGGGGGGGACGCGGTCGGCGTGGCCAGCGCGACGCCGATCCCGGCCTCGCCGAGCCTGTCCATGGTCCGGTCCAGCCACTCGAACCGGTACTCGCCCTCGCGGGGTTCGAGGAGGCCCCAGGAGAAGACGCCCACCGTCACCAGGTTGACCCCGGCGCGGAGCATCAGGTCGACGTCCTCCTCCCGGACCTTCTCGGGCCACTGCTCCGGGTTGTAGTCGCCGCCGAACCACAGCGGGGACGACGGGGCGGCACGGAAGACCGGGGCGGAGGGCGCGCCGGGAGAGGCCGCGGGCCGGGCCGGGGGCGCCACGGGGGGTGTGACGGGCGGGGTCGTGGGCGGCGCGGCCGCGGGCCGGGAGGAGGGAGGGACCGCGGCCGCCGGGGCGGGGGGCTGCGCGGCGGGAGGCGTTGCGGGCGGGGTGGAGGGCGGTGCCGGCGGCGGGGCCCCGTGCGGGCTTCCCGCCGGGTCGGGGCGGTCCGGGGGAGGCGACGGCGGGGTGGGCATGGGGGCTCCTCCTAGGGTGGGCGCGGGCCGGTTCGGCGCGTGGGCCAACAAAGTATGGCGATACCGCGTCCCCCGGCGACACCCCCACGCGAGGAGCCCGCATGTTCGCGACACGTCAGGTCCGCACCCGCCACCCGGTCGCGGACTGGGAGGACGCGCTGGTCACCGGCAGCGGGCGCCTGGGCGCGCTCGTGCACTCCACGGCCGGCCGCACCCGCGTCACCCTCAGCCACGAACGGCTGTTCCTGCCCGTCACGGAGTCCCTGCCCGCCCCGCGGACCTCCCGGGTCCTGCCCGAGGTCCGGCGGCTCCTGCTCCGCGGGCGCTCACGGGAGGCCGCCGCGCTCATCGTCCGGACGGCGGCCGAGGAGGACCCCGGGTACGCGCAGACCCGGTGGATCGACCCGCTGGTGGGGGCGGCCGTGCTGTCGTTCGTCCCGCTCAGGCCGCGGTCGGGCCCGGTGGAGCGCCGGTGCGACCTGGACACGGGCCTGGTCACCGAGGACCTGCCGGGCGGTGTCGTGCACCGGGTCCTCGCCTCCCGCCCCGACCACGCGGTGGCCGTGGAGATCACCTCCGCCGGGGCGCTCACGGGCGCGGGACCCGGTGACGGCCCGGGGGCGGGCGACCGCGCCGGGGGCGGTGCGGCGGACCCCGGGTACGTGCCCGCCGCGGCCGTTTCCGAGGGCGGGACCGGCGGGGGCGGACTGGACGGGCTGTTGCGTCTCACCCTCCTGGAGGAGAGCCCGCCGGTCCGTCTGGCGGTGGAGTCCGAGACGGCCCCCGGGCTGATGGCGCTGCGCGTCGGCTTCCCCGAACGCCCGCCCGGAACCCTGCCGGGGTACACGGTGACCTGCGACGTCGTCGCCGAGGGCGGGAGCGTCCGCGTCGTGGAGGACGGCCTGGAACTCCGGGGCGCCACCCGCGTCAGGCTGCTCGCCCGCGTGCACGTGCCCGCCCCCGGGCCGCCACCGGCACCGGGGCCCCCGTCCCGCCCGGGGCCCCCGTCCGACCACGGGGCCGTCGGCGTCCCGCCCGTGCCGGCCGTCCCGGGGACCGCCGGGCCCGGCGTCCCCCGCGGCACTCCGGCCTCCGGTGCTCCCGGCGCTCCCCCCGCCGTGGACTTCGAGGGGATCCTCGCCCGCAACCGGGACGTGCACGGTGAGCTGATGGACCGGTTCCGGCTCCGCCTCGGCGGCTCCGGAGGACGCCCCGCCCCCGGGCGCGCCGGGAACCGCGACGGCGCCGCCGTCGGCGGGGCCGGCGGAGCGCCCCTCGGCGAGGACCTCCTGGAGGCGGGCCCCACCCCCGACCTGATCGCCCGCCTGGTCGACGCCGGACGGTACGCCGTCATCTCCAGCTGCGGCGACCTCCCGCCCACCCTCCAGGGGGTGTGGAGCGGCACCTACGACCCGCCGTGGCGTTCGGGGTACACCTTCGACGGCAACCTCCCCTCCGCCGTCGCCGCCCTCCACGCCACCGGCACGCCCGAGCTGATGACCGGCGTGTTCGACCTCCTCGACGGCATGGCCGACGACCTCGCCGAGAACGCCCGCCGCCTCCACGGCTGCCGGGGGGCGGTGCTCCCCGCGCACGCCTCCACCTCCGGGCGGCACAACCACTTCGGCCCCGAGTGGTGCCTCACCTGCTGGACGGCGGGAGCCGCGTGGATGTCCCGCCTCTACTGGGACCACTACTCCCACACCCGCGACCGCGCCTTCCTGCGGGACCGGGCCCTGCCCTTCCTCACCGCGGCCGGGGAGTTCTACGAGGACTTCGTCACCGCCGACGGCCTCGTCCCCTCCTACTCCCCGGAGAACACCCCCGGCGACGGTGACGGCCAGGCCGCCGTCAACGCCACCATGGACGTCGCCGCCGCCCGCGACCTGGTCCGCAACCTCGTACGCGCCCACCGCGTCCTCGACGGGTCCGCGCCCGGAGGCCGCAGGAACCGCGGCGCCCGCCGCTGGCTGGAGCTCGGGGCCCGCCTGCCCGGCTACCGGGTCGCCCGCGGCGGTGAACTCGCCGAGTGGGCCGGACCCGCGGTCCCCGGGGCGGTCGAGCAGACCGAGAACCACGCCCACCGCCACGCCTCCCACCTCTATCCGCTCTGGTACGAGACCGACCCGGCTCTCGCCTCGCCCCGCCTGCGGGCGGCGGCGGTCCGCGCGGTCCGCGCCCGCCTCGGATGGTGGCGCGGCCAGGAGGCCGACGAGATGGCGTTCGGCCTCGTCCAGCTGGGGCTGGCGGCGGCCAACCTGGGGCTGGCCGGGGAGGCGCACGAAACCCTCGGCCTGCTCGCCACCCGCTACTGGCGGCCCACCCTGGTCCCCACCCACAACAGGGGAGCGCTGTTCAACGTGGACATCGGCGGCGGGTTCCCGGCGGTCGTCGCCGCGATGCTCGTCCGCTCCTGCGAGGGCCGCCTGGACCTCCTTCCCGCACTGGCCCCGGACTGGCCGGGCGGACGGGTCGAGGGCCTGCGGGCGCGCGGCGGGATCATCGTCGACAGCCTCGACTGGGAGGGCGGCGCGGCCCGCGCCGAGCTGCGCTCGGTGGAGCCGCGCACCGTCGTGGTCGGCCTCCCCGACGGGACCCGGCGCACGGTCCGGGTCGGACCGGAACGGGCCGTCGGGGTCGTCTTCCGGACGGGGGTCGGCCACGGCCCCGCGGGCGCCTCCCCGGGCCGCTCCGGGCCGCGCCCCTGAGGGGGAGGGGCCGGCGCCGGAGGCGCCCGCCGTCCCGGCGCGGGGCCCGCGGGCACTCCGTCCACGTGTCCCCAGGACCGGCGGGGCCGGGCGCGGGGAGGCGGTTCCGCGCCGTAGTCGAAGCGCTTCGAAATTAATGCCACAACACCCCTTGCCGCTACTTGGTCGCCTCATCAGACTCATGGTGAATTCGCGCCTGCCCCCGGGCCCCGGATTTCCCGGCGGCGGACGTTTCCCCCCACCGAGGAGCCCGCACATGCCTCCGCACCCGTCCGGACCCCCCGAACCGTCCGAACCCCCCGAACTCTCCACCCGCTCGCGGCGGTTCCTGGCCGCCGCCGCCGCGACGGTGTTCGCCGCGACGGCCGCCGCGGCCGCCGTGACCACCGCCGACGCCGCCCCCTCCGGGCCGTCCCCCGCACAGGACGCGTACACGTGGGACAACGCGCAGATCGCCGGCGGGGGGTTCGTCCCCGGCATCGTCTTCAGCGAGACCGAACCCGGCCTGGCCTACGCCCGCACCGACATCGGCGGCGCCTACCGCTGGGACACCGCCACCGAGCGCTGGGACCCCCTGCTCGACTGGGTGGGCTGGGACGACTGGGGCTGGACGGGCGTGGTGAGCATCGCCACCGACCCCGTCGACCCCGACCGCGTCTACGCGGCCGCGGGCACCTACACCAACGACTGGGACCCGAACAACGGGGCCATCCTGCGCTCCGACGACCGGGGCGAGACCTGGGAGGCCACCGAGCTGCCGTTCAAGCTCGGCGGCAACATGCCCGGTCGCGGCCTGGGCGAACGCCTCGCCGTGGACCCCAACGACAACAGCATCGTGTACTTCGGGGCCCGGGGCGGCCACGGGCTGTGGCGCAGCACCGACTTCGGTGTGACCTGGGCCGAGGTGGAGGAGTTCCCCAACCCCGGCGACTACGTTCAGGACCCCTCCGACGGCACCGGGATGGCGAGCGACGTCACCGGGGTCACCTGGGTCGTCTTCGACCCGTCCAGCGGCACGCCCGGCGAGCCCACCCAGGACGTCTACGCGGGCGTCGGGGACCTCGACGACCCCCTCTACCGGAGCCGGGACGGCGGACAGAGCTGGGAACCCGTCCCCGGGGCGCCCACCGGGTTCCTGCCCGCGCACGCGGTCGTGGACCACGAGGGCGGGCAGCTCTACCTCGCCACCACCAGCACGCCCGGCCCCTACGACGGCGACTCCGGCGACGTGTGGCGGTTCGACACCGCCGGCGGCGGGTGGACGCGCATCAGCCCCGTGCCCTCCGACTCCGCGGACAACTACTTCGGCTACGGCGGACTCACCGTCGACCGGCAGGACCCGGACACGCTGATGGTCGCCACCCAGATCTCCTGGTGGCCGGACATCCAGATCTACCGCAGCACCGACCGGGGCCAGACCTGGACCCAGGCATGGGAGTACAGCTCCTACCCCGAGCGCGAGACCCGCTACGACATGGACATCTCCACCGCGCCCTGGCTCGACTGGGGAGGCGCCGGGACGCCCCCGGAGACCCAGCCCAAGCTCGGCTGGATGACCCAGGCCATGGCCATCGACCCGTTCGACTCCGACCGGTTCATGTACGGCACCGGCGCCACCGTCTACGGCAGCGACAACCTCACCAACTGGGACGACGACACCGTCTTCGACATCGAGGTGAAGGCCCACGGCATCGAGGAGACCGCCGTCAACGACCTGATCAGCCCGCCCGAGGGGGCGCCCCTCCACTCGGCGATGCTCGATCTCGGCGGCTTCACCCACGAGGACCTGGACACCGTCCCGGACCGGATGTTCCACGAGCCCCACTGGGGCGCAGGGACCGCTCTCGACTTCGCCGAACTCGCCCCCGCGACCATCGCGAGGGTCGGCGGCGGAGCGGACGACGCCGCCATCGGCCTGTCCACCGACGGCGGCGACAGCTGGTGGGCGGGACAGGAGCCCGCCGGGGTGACCGGCGGCGGCACGGTCGCGGTCGGGGCCGACGGCTCGTCGATCGTCTGGAGCCCGGACGGGACGGGGGTGCACGTGTCCACCACGAGCGGTTCGTCGTGGACGGCCTCCACCGGGGTCCCGGCCGGGGCCCGGGTCGAGGCGGACAGGGTGGACCCGGACGTGTTCTACGCGGTGGCCGGGGGAACCTTCTACACCAGCACGGACGGAGGGGCCGCCTTCACGGCGCGTTTCGACGGCCTGCCCGCCGAGGGCAACATCCGCTTCGGAGCGGTGCCCGGCCACACCGGGGACGTGTGGGTCGCCGGAGGGGCCGGCGACGACTACGGGATGTGGCGCACCACCGACGCGGGCACGTCCTTCGAGCGCGTCGAGGCGGTGGACGAGGGCGACGCGGTCGGCTTCGGCGCCCCCGCGCCGGGGTCCGACTACCCGGCGGTCTACACCAGCTCGCGGATCGACGGCGTGCGGGGGATCTTCCGCTCCGACGACGCGGGCGCGACCTGGGTCCGGATCAACGACGACCGGCACCAGTGGGGCTGGACGGGGGCCGTGGTGACCGGTGACCCGAACGTCTACGGCCGGGTCTACATCGGCACCAACGGCCGGGGCATCGTCTACGGCGACCCGGCCTAGCGCACGGGGCGCGGGGGCCGGGGATCTCTCCCCGGCCCCCGCGCCTCCGCCACACCACGACGGCAACGGATGTACATGCAGTACATTGGTGGCATGAACGAGCCAGTGACAGCCACGATGTCGGAGGTGCGCAGACACCTCGCCGACACCATCGACCGTGCCCGCCACGACCGCACACCGACCTTCATCACCCAGCGGGGCAGGACCACAGCGGTCCTGCTCGACGCCGATGAGTACCGCCGCATGCTCCACATCGTGCGGTCGGCCGAGGACGCGTGGCTCCACCGGCTCGCGGACGAGGCCGAGCTCGAGGGACGGGAGCAGTCCGTCTCCCTGGAGGAGATGGCCGCTCAGCTCGCCCGAGGGGACACGTGATCAGGCACCTCACCCGCTTCACGCCCGCGGCCCGGCGCAGGATGCGCGGGATCCCCCGGGACGAGGCCGTCCGGATCCTGCGCCGACTGTCCGAGCTCCAGCACGCCCTCGACGACGGTGACACCAGTGCTCTGGACATCAGGCCCCTGCCGGGCCACCAGGGCCGGTGGCGACTGTGCGTCGGCGCCTACCGGGCCGTCTGCACCCTGGACAAGGACGACGACGGTCAGCCGATCGTGTGGGTCTGGGTCATCACGGTCGGCGATCGCCGGGACGTCCACCGGCAGGATCTCTGAAGCCGCTCGGGGCTCTCGGACGATCCGCGCCCGGCGCGCCAGTCCGGCCGGGACGGGCGCGCCGGGGCCCCGCTAGCCCTTGACGGCGCCGATGATGACGCCCTTCGTGAAGTGCTTCTGCACCAGGGGGTAGATGAACGTGACCGGCACCAGGGCCACCACCACGATGGCCATCTGGATGGCCAGGTTGGGCGCCGACGCCGTCCCCTGGACCGCGTCGCCGATCACCGAGCTCGAACTGATCTGCTGTCCCTGCTGGACGTACTGCCGCAGCACCAGCTGCAGCGGCCACCTGGCGTTGTCGTTGATGTAGAGGATCGCGTTGAAGAAGGCGTTCCAGTAGCCCACCGCGTAGAACAGCCCGACGACGGCGGTGACCCCCTTGGACATGGGCAGGACCAGGCGGGTCAGGATCGTCCACTCGCCGGCCCCGTCCACCCGGGCGCTGTCGGCGATCTCCCCCGGCAGGTTCATGAAGAACGCGCGCATCACCACCAGGTTGAACGCGTTGACCGCCGTCGGCAGGATCAGCGACCAGTAGCTGTCGATCAGTCCGAGGTCGCCGACCAGCAGGTACAGCGGGATCATGCCGGGTGCGAACAGGAACGTCAGCAGGACCGCGAACAGCAGCGGCCGGTGCCACAGCGAACCCGGCTGGGACAGCCCGTACGCGGCCAGGACCGTGGCGGCCAGGCTGACGGCGGTGCCGACCGCCGTCACCCCCAGGCTCACCAGCACAGCCCGGGACACGACGCCGCCGCCGAACAGGTCGGCGTAGGCCTGGAGGGAGAAGCCCTGGGGCACCATGACGAGCCCGCCCGCGGCGTTCACCGCGGAGGCGGGGGACAGGCTGGTCAGGACCACGACGTAGAGGGGGAAGACGATGACGGCCGCGATCGCCGCCAGCGTGGTGTTCTTCGCTGCGCGGGCGGGGAGGCTCGGGCGTTCCGCCCACACGGGGCGGTCCTTGAACAGTGTGCTCATGCGCGTCGGTAGATTCCGTTTTCGCCCATCTTGTGGGCCAGCTTGTTGGCCAGCAGGATCAGGACCAGGCCGACGACGCCCTTCACGAGGCCCGCGACCGCTCCCGCACTGAAGTTCCCCGTGACCAGTGTCTGGTGGTAGATGAAGGTGTCCAGCACCTCGGAGACCTGCGCGCCGAAGGCGTCCCTCTGCAGGTAGAACTGCTCGAACCCGACGTTGAGGATGTCGCCGATCTTGAGGATCAGCAGCAGGACGATGACGGGCCTCAGGCCCGGCAGGGTGATGTGCCACATGCGCTGCCAGCGGTTGGCGCCGTCCACGGCCGCCGACTCGTAGAGGTTCTGGTTGATGGCGGCCAGCGCGGCGAGGAAGATGATCGTCCCCCACCCCGCGTCCTTCCAGACCATCTGGGAGGTGACCACGAACAGGAACGCGTCGGGGTCGCTCATGATCTCCAGCGGCGCGTACCCGTTCTGCCGCAGGAGCTGGGAGAACAGCCCGGCCCCGCCCAGGATCTGCTGGAACAGGGTGACGACCAGGACCCACGAGAAGAAGTGCGGCATGTAGACGATGCTCTGGAGGAGCAGCCGCAGCCTCGGCGTCATGACGCTGTCCAGCAGGATCGCCAGCGCGATGGGGATCGGGAAGAAGAACACCAGCTGGACCGCGGCGATGACCAGGGTGTTGCCCGCGGCGCTCCAGAAGCGCGGGTCGGTGAACAGCCGCTCGAACTGGGCGAACCCGACCCACGGGCTGCCGAGGAGGCCGTCCCAGGGGTTGTACTCCTGGAACGCGATGACGTTGCCGAGCGTCGGCGCGTAGTGGAAGACGGCGAGCAGCCCGAGCGCCGGGACCGTCATCAGCAGGAGCTGCCAGTCGCGGCGCAGTCGGGCGCGCAGCGGCGCGCGGGTCGGGCGCCTCACGTCGGGGACGGTCCGGGCCCGTGCCCTGCCCCCGCGTTTCCGGGACGCGGGGGCCGCCGTCCGCGGCGTGCGCGGACCCCGGCCGGCCCCGGGGCCGTGCGCGGCGCCGTGCCGGAGGCCGTCCACGGGGGCGCTGGTCCGCTCAGTCACGGCCGTGCTCCTGGAGGACCCCCATGTAGAACTCCCGGCCCTCGTCCCCGCCGTCGCGCCGCCAGTCCGCGACGGCCCGGTCCA
Source organism: Streptomonospora nanhaiensis (assembly GCF_026642255.1). Lineage (GTDB taxonomy): Bacteria > Actinomycetota > Actinomycetes > Streptosporangiales > Streptosporangiaceae > Nocardiopsis > Nocardiopsis tropica. Next base: position 476,369 of record NZ_CP113264.1, read on the forward strand.
GCTGTCCGAGGTCCTCGCGCCCGCGGATGATGTCCTCGACCTTGTCGGTCATGGGGGTCTCCGCGCCGGAGAAGCGCTCGGGGCGCTGGATGCGGATGCCCGCGAACGGGTCCTCCTCGGTGAACTGGGCGGCGTGGTTGTACCAGGTGGTCTTCCACTCGACGAAGTCCGGGTACTGGCTCTCGGTGATCGCCTGGGGGCGCCCGCTCAGGAAGTAGTAGCCGTCGTTGACCTCGCCGTTGCCCAGGTCGGTCAGCTGGGGCGCCCCCCGGTCGGAGCGCTCGTGGTGGACGCCCTCCTCGCCGTACCGGTAGTCCATGTACTCCTGGGTGCCGAACGGCGCCGCGCAGAAGTCGAGGATGCCGAGGACCTCCTCGATCTGCTCCGGCTCCATCCCCCTGCGCACGAACACGGACTGGGCGGAGGGGTCCGCGGTGTGCATGACGGGGTCCCGGCCGGAGTCGCCGAACACCGGCATCAGGTCCAGGCGGAAGCCGGGGTGGTCGCCGAGCATCGCCGCGTACGCCTCGTGCCAGGCGCCGATGCCGTCCTGGTTGAAGACGATCTGACCGGAGTTGAGCAGCTCCTTGGAGTTGTCGGCCTGGGCGACGATGTCGGGGTGGACGAGTCCGGCGTCGAAGATCCTGCGCATGTACTCGACGCTCGCCCGCCACTCGTCCGTCTCGAACATGTGGATGAGCTCGCCGTTCTCGTAGCGCCACTGCTTGGGGGCGCCGAACACCTGGCGGATGCTGAGGTTGAAGTCGCCGAACGCCCACCGGTTGCCGTCGGGGTCGTTGATCTCCTCGCCGATCGCGAACAGGTCGTCCGGGCTGGTGGGCGGCTCCAGGCCGTACTCCTCCAGCAGGTCGCGCCGGTACAGGACCCAGTTGCTGAACGGCTCGGACGGCCAGGGCACGCCCTGGAGCTGCCCGTTGAAGACGTTCCAGCGCCAGGCGTCGCTCTCCAGGTTGGCCAGCAGGGGGTAGGCGGCGGCCGCGTCGCCGGCCAGGTACGGGGTCAGGTCCTCGAAGAGTTCGCCCACGGCCCGGTTGAACTGGGGGATCAGGTTGATGACCCAGTCGGGGAACATCGTGATGTCGGCGACGTCGCGTCCGGCGATCACCGCGTTCATCTTGTCGATGATCGTGTTGCCGTCCTGGAAGTTGAACCTGACCGTCGAGCCGAGCCGGCCGTTGACGTGGTCGAAGAACGAGTTGTTGCCCAGCCCCGGGGGGATCGGCCCCCACATGGGGGTCATCGCCGTGTACTCGCCGCCGCGTCCCCGCGGCTCGGACACCGCCCGGAGGAACGTGTCGGGGTAGGCCGTGAACCCGGAGGGCGCGCCGTGCAGCCCCTCGATGTCGGGGGAGACGCCCTCGAAGGGGATGTAGGTGGGGATCAGGTCGTCCAGGGAGGTGGCGGCCGCGGCGGAGCCGCCGCCTCCGCCGCCCGATCCCGACGAGCAACCGGAGAGCACGCCCGCCGAGAGGGCGGCCGCGGTGGAGGCCCCCATGAGGCCGAGGAAGCGCCGGCGGCCGGGCATGGGAAGCAGGGGGGTGGGGGGCATAGCGTCGTTCCTTCGGTCGAGCAGGCCGGAGCCCAGGGGGGTAGGAAACGAAGGGCCATTTTGCTATGAATTAGTTGGCCGTTTAGACAAACAAATTACTGCACTGTGATGTGGCACACAAGATCCCTTCGACGTCGAAGTCGAAGCGGTTCGATTTCGAGGGGCATTGCCTCCGCGCACGAGAGACGGAACCCCCCATGAGCACGCATGCGACCGTCCCGCCCCACCGGGACCCCGGCCTCCCCGACGAACTCCGCTTGGACGACCTGCTCAGCCGCCTCACCACCGACGAGAAGATCGGGCTCCTGCACCAGCACCAGGCCCCCGTCGAGCGCGTCGGCCTCGGCCCCTTCCGCACCGGCACCGAGGCGCTGCACGGCCTGGCCTGGCTCGGCCCGGCCACCGTCTACCCGCAGGCCCTCGGCCTCGCCAGCGCCTGGGACCCCGACCTGCTCCGCCGGGTCGGGGAGGCCACCGCCGACGCGGTGCTCGCAAGCCTGGACCGGGGGGCCGGACGCAACGTGTGGGCGCCCGTGGTCAACCCCCTGCGCGACCCCCGCTGGGGGCGCAACGAGGAGGGGTACTCCGAGGACCCGTGGCTGACCGGCCTCCTGGCGACCGCCCACGCGCGCGGCCTCGCCGGGAACGGCGCCCGGCTCCGCACCGCGCCGACCCTCAAGCACTTCCTCGGCTACAACAACGAGGAGGACCGCTGCGTCACCTCCAGCGACCTGCCGCCCCGGGTCCTGCGCGAGTACGAGCTGCCCGCGTTCCTGCCCGCACTGGAGGACGGGGCGGCCGTCGCCGTCATGCCCTCCTACAACCTGGTCAACGGGCGTCCCGCCCACCTGAGCCCGCTCATCGGCGAGATCCTGCGCCCGGCCGCCCCGGACCACGTCCTGGTGGTCAGCGACGCCTACGCCCCCGCCAACCTGGCCGGGCTCCAGGCCTTCCACCCCGACCCGCCGACCGCCTACGCGCACGCCCTCCGCGCCGGGGTCGACAGCCTCACCCAGGACGACGACCGCCCCGACGGCCCCCTCGGGCACGTCCGGGAGGCGCTGAGGCGGGGACTGCTCACCGAGGCCGACATCGACCGGGCCGCCCGCCGCGTGCTGTCGATCCGGCTCAGGCTCGGCGAGTTCGACCCCGCCCACCCGGCGGGCCCGGACGGCGGGGGCGACCCGGGCGCCGGGGACCGCGCAGAGGGGGGCGGAGGCGCCGCGGAGCGGCCGGGCGGGGCCCCACCCGCCGGCGCGTACACGGACGACACCCCCGCGCACCGGGCGCTCGCCCGCGAGGCCGCCACCCGCTCCCTCGTCCTGCTCCGCAACGACGGGCTGCTGCCGCTGCGCGGCGTGCGCCGTGTCGCCGTCATCGGCCAGCTCGGCGACACTGTGCTGGAGGACTGGTACAGCGGCACCCTGCCCTACGCCGTCACCGCGCGGGCCGGCATCGCCGAACGGGTAGAGACCGTCTTCTGCGAGGGCGCCGACCGGATCACGCTCGACACCGACGGCGGACGGGTGCTCGCCCCGGCCGGCGGCGGGCCCCTGGAGGTGGCCGCCCCCGGACAGGGGGACGGAACCGGCTTCGACCTCCTGGACTGGGGCGGCGGAGCCCGCGCGCTGCGCTCCTCCGGGACCGGCCTGTACGTGGACGAGCAGCCGGACGGCACCCTCGCCTGCACCGCGCCCGGACCCGGGACCTGGGAGGTCCGCCAGACCTTCCGGTTCGAGGAGCGCGCCGACGGCCTGGCCTGCCTCGTCCAGGTCCACAGCGGACGCCGTGTCGCCGTCGGCGCCGAAGGGGTCCTCCGGCTCACCGACGACCCCGCCGGGGCCGCCGGGTTCCGGGTCACGGGGCTGGGCACGGGGGCGGCGGAGGCCGCCCGGGCCGCCGCGTCCGCCGACGCCGCCGTCGTCGTCGCGGGCGACCACCCGATGGTGAACGGGCGCGAGACCGAGGACCGGACCGACCTCGACCTGGCCGCCGCGCAGGAGCGGGTCCTGCGCGCCGTGCACGCCGCCAACCCGGCCACCGTGCTGGTGCTCAGCAGCGGCTGCCCGTTCGGCGTCACCTGGGCCGACGACCACCTCCCCGCGATCCTCTGGTCGGCCCACGGGGGCCAGGAGTACGGGAACGCCCTCGCCGACGTGCTCTTCGGCGACGCCGAGCCCTCCGGCAGGCTCACCCAGACCTGGTACCGGTCCGCCGACGACCTCCCCGGCCCGCTCGACTACGACATCATCGGCGCGCGCGGCACGTACCTGTACTTCGAGGGGGACCCCCTCTACCCGTTCGGTCACGGCCTCGGCTACACACACGTCGAGTACGCGGCCCCCGCCGTCACGGTCGACGGCGGCCGGGTCACCGTCACCGTCATGGTCGTCAACACCGGACCCCGCCCCGCGGACGAGGTCGTGCAGGTGTACACGCGGCAGCTGGCCTCCCGGGTGCGGACCTCGCTGCGCGCGCTGCGCGGCTTCACCCGTGTCCGCGTCGAACCCGGCGGCGGCGCCGTGGCCACGGTGTCGTTCGACGTGGAGGACCTCGCCCTGTGGGACACCACCCGCGACAGGTTCGTCGTCGAGGAGGCGCCGCGCGAGGTGCTCGTCGGGCGCTCCGCCACGGACATCCGGACCACGGCCGCCCTGAACGTCCCGGGGGAGGCCATCCCTCCCCGCGACGCGTACGCACCGTGGTCGGCCACCGGGTACGACGAGGCCCGGGGCACCGCGCTGTGCCCGCTCACCCCCGAACGCGGCGACGCGGTGCGGGCGCGGGCGGACGGCGCCTGGGCGGCGTTCCACGACGTGGACCTCGGCACGGGGGCCGCCGCCTGCCACCTGTCGGTCAACGCCGGACACGCCGCCACCGTGCGCCTGCGCCTGGACGACCCCGGCGACGGGCCGACCCTCGCCGTCGTGGACGTTCCGGCGGACCAGGACCGCTACGGCTTCACGGCCGTCCGCGCGCCCCTGGTCCCCGACGGCGTGCCCGCCCGCGGGATCCGCGACGTCTACCTGGTGTTCGAGCGCTCCGGCACGGCGGTCGCCACCCTGGGGTTCTCGCGGGACTGACACCGGGCGGGACCCGCCGCCCGGCGCCCCGGCCCGGGGACGGACGCGTCCGTCCCCGGGCCCGGCCGGAGGGGGACCGACGCGCCCGCGGAGCCGCCCGCCGGTCCGCGGGACCGCGGGGCCGCCTACGAGCCGCCCGGGACCGCCGCCGCCCGGGCGGCCCCCGGCGCGGGGAGCGGCAGCAGGCCGACGTCGAGCGCGTGGATCATCGAGGCGGCCGCGCCGCGGGCCGCCGCGCTCAGGCCCAGGGCCGACAGTTCGATCCGGCAGCCGCCCGCCCCCGGAGCGAACACGTTCGCCACGACCTCCGCGCGGCAGCCGGGCAGCAGCCACGGTCCCATCGGCACGAAGTACCCGCCCAGCAGCACCACGCTCGGGTTGGTGACGTTGACGAGCGTCGACAGCCCCCGGCCCAGCCACATGCCCGCCCGCTCCAGCGCGCCCACGGCGACGCCGTCACCGCTTCCGGCCCGCTCCACCGCCACCGACACCAGTTCCGCGACGTCGCTCCCCGACAGGGGGCGGTCCGGCACGCGGTCGGGCACGGCCTCGCGCACGATCGCGCCGATGCCCGCCAGCGACTCCAGGCAGCCGCGGCGTCCGCAGGCGCACTCCGGGCCGTCCGGGGCGAGCGCCAGGTGGCCCACCTCGCCCGCGAACCCGCCCGCGCCCCGCAACAGCTCGCCGCCGGCCAGGATGCCCGCGCCGATCCCCACCTCGCCGGTCACGTACGCCAGATCCGGCGTGCCCGCGAAGGACCCCACCCGGTACTCCGCCATCGCCGCCAGGTTCGCGTCGTTGTCCACGTGGACCGGCACCTCACCCGCCCCCGCCGTACGCAGCAGGTCCTCCACCCGGTCCCGCAACCGCACGCCCTGCCAGCCCAGGTTGGGCGCGCGGGTGACGGTCCCCGCGGGCGCGTCGATCAGCCCCGGCACGGCCACACCCGCCGCCACCACGGCGCGCCCGCTGAGCTGCGGGGACTCCATGGTCTCCCGCAGCGTCCGCGCGATGCGCCGCGCGCACGCCTCCGGCCCCGCCGAACGCGCGTCGAAGGGGACGTGGCGGCCCACGAGTTCGTTCCGCAGCAGGTCCACGGCGACCACCGACAGGTAGTCGACGTTGACCTCCAGGCCGACCGCGGCCACCGACGAGTCGTTCAGCGCCAGCAGCACGCCCGGACGGCCCACCCTCTGCCGCGAGGTCTCCCCGGTCTCCAGGACCAGCCCCCGCGCCATCAGGTCGGCGACCAGGCTGGACACGGTGGTCTTGTTCAGGCCCGTCGCGGACGCGACCGCCGAGCGCGAACACGGGGCCAGCTCGCGGACCGTGCGCAGCACGACGCCCAGGTTGGTCTCGCGGACCGTCTGGAAGCTGACCGTTCCCGAACCGACCGTCACCGGGTCCCCCTCGCGTCGCCGGCGCCGCGCGCCGTGCCCGGATCGTACAGGGGCCGCGGAGGGGGCGCGGAAACCCGGTTGCGCCGTTCCCGGCCCTCTGGTGGAATCCCGACCATGGTTCCCCCCGACGTCTTCCGCGACCAGCCCGCGCTCCACGGGACGAAGGTCCGGCTCGTGCCCCTCGACGCCGAGAGCGGCGAGGCCCTGGTCGGTCCGACGGTGGACATGGACCCCGAGGTCCGCAGGTTCACGGGGACCCACCGCCGGTTCACCGAGGACGTGCTGCGGAGGTGGTACGCCGCCCGCCCCGACCACCACGACCGCGCCGACTGGGTGATCGTGTCGCGGGAGGACGGGACGGCCGTGGGCGACTGCGCTCTCCTCGGACTCGACCCGGACAACGCCTGCGCCGGGTACCGGATCGCGCTCAACGACATGGCCTTCACCGGGAGGGGCTACGGGACCGAGGCCACCGGCCTGGTGCTGGAGTACGCGTTCACGGTGGCCGGTCTGCACCGGGTGGGCCTGGAGGTGTTCGCGTTCAACGCCAACGCCCAGAAGTCCTACGCCCGCTCCGGTTTCGTCAGGGAGGGCGTCCGGCGCAAGTGCCTGCGCTGGAACGGGGAGTGGCACGACGCCGTCCTCATGTCGGTCCTCGCCGAGGAGTACGAGGAGCTGCGCGCCTCCCGGGGGCGCTGAGGGGCGCGGGGCGTGCGGCGGCCGTCCCGGCCGGTCTCGTAGGCTCGTGCGCATGCCCGTACCTGACTTCCTCCTCGCGCTGCGCGACCACGTCGGCCACGGTCTCCTCCCGCTCGTGGGGGTCACGGGGGTGGTGATCGGCGAGAACGGCGACATCCTCCTGCACAGGCGCGCCGACGACGGCCGCTGGGCCGCGCCCGGCGGCATCCTCGAACCCGGGGAGCAGCCCGCCCGCGCGGTCGTGCGCGAGGTGTGGGAGGAGACAGGCCTGGAGGTCGAGGTCGAGAGGCTGGCCAGCGTGGTCGGCCAGGAGCCCCACACCTACCCCAACGGGGACCGGGTCCAGTTCCTCGACCTGGCCTTCCGCTGCCGCGTCGTCGGCGGCGCCCCCGACGCCGGTGGGGACGAGACCCTGGAGGTCCGGTGGTTCCCGCCGGACGCGCTGCCGGACATGTCGCAGCGCGTCCTCGACCGCATCGCGAACGCCCGCGCCGACGACCCCGCCCCGTACTTCGTCGTGTAGGGACTCCGGTCCCGGGCCCCCGCGCGCCCGGGCGCCGCGACACGCCGGAGGCGGGTCCACCGCCCCGGGCGGCCCGCGCCCCTAGGGTGTTCCGGGTCCGACACCGCCCGGCTGGGCGACCGTTTCGAGAGGCTTGACTTTCTCGAACAAGAGTTCGATAGGCTGCCCGCGTGAGTCTCCTGAACGAACACATCGACGTACGTTCCACCCGGGGCGGCACCCCCGCCCGGTTCACCTGGCGCGGTCGCACCTTCCGGGTGCGCAGGATCATCGGGGACTGGCCCGCCCGCCCCGAAGTGCCCGGAACACCCGCCACCCAGGTCCACCTGCTCCGCGTCTCGGCCGAGTCCGAGGCGGGGGAGCCCAGCATCATCGACATCACCCGCGACGTAGCGTCCGACCGCTGGACCATGCGCCGCCAGTGGAGCTAGGTGTACTGACCACGGAGGTTGGTAACACCCACCCCGCCTGACACATGACGAGAGGGCCTCCGGTGTCGGTGTGGACCGCGACGTCCGCACCGGCGTACCGGAAGGCCCCCGGTGCCCCACACCGCCTGTGGCGGCGCCCGTCCCACACCCGCCGGACGCCCGGCGTCGGCCCGATGCGCGCTCCTGGGCGGACGGCCGTCCCGACGGTCAGAGGAAGACGCGTCCGCGCCGGGTGCGGTCGCGGAGCGCCGCCATCCGCCGCGTGTTGCTGGGGCGGCGGATCAGCAGGTGGTACAGCAGCAGGGAGCAGCCCCGGTCGGTGCGGGCCCGGTCCGCCATCTCCCCCATGTTCACCCGGGTGTAGAGGCGGGCTCCCCCGGCGAGGAGCCTGACGGCGTGCGCCCCCTCGGGGAAGCGGGAGTAGGCGTGGTCGTCGGCGGTGTACTCCATCGCGCGGGACAGCGCCGAACCGAGCCCCGGGACGAGGTCCCCGCCGATCGTCGCCATCCGCCGCCAGAAACCGGTGTGGCCGGCGGCCACGTGGCCGAGCTGGTGGGCGACCAGGAACGCCAGGGCCTCCGGGTCGCGCAGCCCTCCACCGCCGTCGAACAGTGCGTCCGACAGCACGAGGTAGCGGCGCCGCCCGTGGCCGGAGGCGTCCGTCCCGCAGGGCCCGCCGCCGATCCGGACATACGCCTCGGGGGGTCTCGGCAGACCCATGTCGGCGGCCAGGGACACCACCGTCCGGTACGCCTCGGGGAACTGCGTCGGCGAGATCTTCACCGACTCCGCGCGGCGCCGGGCGTACAGCAGCCCCCGCGCCGCCCAGCACACCACGGGTACCGCCGCCAGTGCGCAGACCACGCACTCCCACGACCCGGTCGCCGCCCACACGGTGCGGGCGAGCACCGCGGCCATCACGAGGGTCACGGCCGCGCACGCCGCCAGCAGCGGTCCCTCCCACGGGTGCGCGGGCGTCGGCACGAGTTCCTCGTCCGCGTCGCACGGGACCAGGTCGGCGGAGCGGCCGGCCACCGGCGGGAGCCGCGCCCCCGCCCCGGAGGGCGCGGTGGGGCCGGGTGCGCCGCGGACCGGCCAGGCGGCGGCGCGGCCCTCCGGGCACGTCGGGTGGAACATCCTGCCTCCCCTCGGGTCACGGTCAGTGAGACAGCAGGGTCGACTACTCGCTGTGTTCAAATATTACTTTCCGCTTCCCCGGGGATGGGGTTCGTGCGCTACGGCGTGTCCGGAAGAGGCGGGTCGGTACTGGTTGCCCGGGCGTCACGTCCGGGCCCCGCCCGGGACGCGCGCCTGCCGCGGGCCCCGTCCCCGCGCGGACCCGCCCGCCGGGCGGGACCGGCCCCCTCCACGGGCCCGCCCCCGTCCGCGCCGCCGGGGACCGGAGGGTACGCGCGGCCGGTCCCGCCGGCCGGGCTCCGCCCCCGCGCCTCGCGTCCGGTGTGCGCCAGGACCGCCCCGACTACTGCTGCTCGTAGCGGCGCAGCTCCTCCGCCAGCGCGTCCAGGAACCGGTCCACCTGAGCCGGGTCGTACCCCGGACGCGCCCGGGTGGTGGCGAACTGGACCCGCTCCACCTCCGCCGCCGTGAGGGTCGCGCGGTCCGGGAGCCCCTGCTGGAGCGCGTCGAGCGTGAACTCGGCGCGGTCCAGGAAGTCGTCGACCTCCTGCTCGTTGTAGCCCGTGGTCAACCGGGTGGTGGCGAACTGCTGCTCACGGATGTCCTCCGGCGTCATCCCGAACCTGTGCGGCGGCCCCGCGGGGCCGGTCCGGCCGGGAGGCGTGTGGCGCCGGCCCTCCGGCGGGTCCTGCCGTTCGGCCGCACCGGCCCGGGAGGCCCCCGGCCGGGGCGGCAGCGGAGGGGTGGTCCGGTCGCCGAACCGGCCGAGGCCGCGTCCGGCGAGGTCGGCGACCACGACGTCGAGGAAGTCGTCGACCTCGTCCTCGCGGTACCCCGGGCTCAGCCTCGTGGTGCGGAACCGTGAGTTGCGCACCTCGTCGGCCGTGATGAGCGGGCCCGTGCGCGGCCCGCCCTCCAGGGCGACGAGAGTCGCCTCGATCCGGTCGAGGAGCGCGTCGACGTCCTCCTCGTTGTAGCCCGGGCGCAGACGCACCGTGTGGAACTTCTTTTCGCGGATGTCCGCCGGTGTCAGAGGCATGGTCCCCATTGTGCAGTTCAGGAGGTTCTCGTGGCGGTCATCCCCGGCCCGCGCGTGATTCCGCGTCCGAGGGCGGATTCGACGAGACTGGCGAGGACCTCCCGTACCCGTCCGCGGCCGTACCCGCACAGGGCCGGGGCCGGTCCTCGGCGCCGATCGGCGCCGGCCGCCGGTCCCCGGGCGGGCCGGGGAAGGGGGCGCCCGCGTGGGGCGCGGCCACCGCGAAGGACGCCCGGCCGAGGACGTCCTCGGCCCGGGCGCGGTGGAAGCCGCGCAGGACCGCGCCGGGGGCCGGGGCCTCCGGCAGGCCCTGCGCGGGGCGGGGGGAGGTCATGCACGCATTATGCCGAGGCGGGGCGGCCCCCGCCATACGAACGGGCGGTCTTGGCCGGGTGCGGACGTTCCGGCCGGTCCTCAGCTCCGCATGAGGTAGGCGGCCATCCCCTGGGCGATGGAGTCCGCGGCGCGCTCGCGCCACGCGGGGTCGGACAGGAGTTCGGCGTCCTCGGGGTTGCGCATGTTGCCCGCCTCCAGGAACACCTTGGGCACCGTGGACATGTTCAGCCCGCCCAGGTCGGTGCGCTCGTCCAGGCCCTCGTCGGCGAGGTAGTCGGCGTAGGGGATGTCGCTCCCCTCCAGGTACGCGCGGCGGACGTCCTCGGCGAGCAGCCGGGAGGGCTCCACGATCTCCTCGGTGAAGCCGTCCACCTCGCCGGGCATGATCACGTGGAACCCGCGACCGGACTCGGGCCCGCCGTCGGCGTGGATGGACAGGGCCGCGTCGGCCTCCGCCTCGTTGCCGATCCCGGCGCGCTCGTCGATGCACGGACCGACGCCCTCGTCGTCCTCCCGGGTGAGGAGGACGGTGGCGCCGTCGGCCTCCAGACGCTCCTTGACCAGGAGGGAGAGCTCCCAGTTGAACTCGTGCTCCGGGTAGCCGTCCCCGGTCTCGGCGCCGACGGTGTCGCAGGCCTTCTCCGCGGGGCCGGCGGGGACGAGCGCGTTGATCTCGCTCGGCGCGGAGGCGTTGCCGCCGTTGTGGCCCGGGTCGATGACGACGACGCGTGTGCCGAGGGGGCCCTCGCCGACGGGGCCGTCGTCGGGCGCGTCGTCCCCGGGTGCGGCGTCGCGGTCGCCGTCGGGGGCGTCGCCGCCGTCCTGCGGCCCGGGGAGGGGAGGCGCCGCCGTGGGGTCGCCGCCGGAGGCCCCTCCGGGCGAGGCCGAGCAGGCGGCGGTGAGGAGGAGGGCGAGGGACGCCAGAGACAGGGCGCGGGTGGCGCGGCTCCGGGGCCCTGGCGGTGCGGAGACGGGCATGCCCACAACCTAGTCGCTCGCGGTACCCGGGGCATACCGACTCATATCCCGACGAAAGGTGTTCGGCAGGGGAGAGGGGCCCGACAAAAGGGGATGTGTCGCCCGTCGCCGCGGAGGCGCCCGGGGGTGTGCCGCGCCTCGCGGAACGCCCTTCACGGGGTGCGCCTTTTCTTGTAGGACGCCCGTTCCCGGGCGAGGTTTACACCGTTCGGGAAAAAACCCTGAAGAGAATGAATCCATTGCTCAGAGTGACGCCCTTCTTCATCGTGATCTGTTCGTGATGGGATCTCGGCTGATTCTCCTGTTTCGTCCGATGTAAGGTTCGAGTGAGGAAACGGGAAGTCATTCCGACTCGGTTCCGCCGACCCACCGTTCTGTGGCCGCGACCGCGTTTTCCCCGTTTCCGCAGGCAGAGGGCTTCTGTGTGCCCACTGCCATCCCCCATCCGACCCTGGTTCGTGTTCCGCGCCCCCGAAATCCCGCTGTCGGCGGTTGTGCGCGCATCCAGGCCGGTCCGAGAAGTCTCGGACTGTGGTGATCCGAATGAGGATTGACTTGAAGAACACTCGCGTGACCGCGCGCCGCATTCTCCAGGGCGGCGCCGCTTTCGCGGCGCTCGGCGCGCTCGGCGTCGCCACGGCCCTCCCCGCCGCCGCCGACACCCAGACCGTGGGCTGGGCCCACGCCAACGTCGCCGACGGGTACGGCATCGCGGAGACCTACATCACCCCGCAGGGCGAGTCGAACAGCGACTCCAGCGGCTTCTCCGGCGCCCTCGACGAGTACTTCAGCATCGAGGCCTCCACCTCGGCCTCGGTCGACGGCAACGGCGCCACCGCCACCACCACGGTGGCGAGCGCCACCATCCGGCTCACCGCCTCCGACGTCGAGGAGATCATCGCGGGGGCGGAGGACGAGGAGGCCGACGACGAGGAGTCGGACGCGGACGACGACCCCACCGCCACCCCCTCGGAGGAGCCCGGGGACGACGAGTCCACCGCTCCGGGTGAGGGCGAGGGCGACGGGGACGCGGGGACACCTCCGGCCGAGCCCACGGACCCGCCCGCGGAAACCCCCGAGGCCCCTGAAGTCCCTGAGGTCCCTGAGACCCCCGCCGCCGACGGCGGCGAGGTGTCCGGCGAGGAGGCCGCGGCCCCGCTCGTCGAGCTGGACGCCGACGACATCGAGCTCTCCTCCGCGGACGACGAGATCGTCCTGTCCGCCACGATCTCCGGCGCGAGCGTCACCACGACCCAGGCGTGGGACGGCTCCGTCTCCCACTCGGTCGTCCCGGGCGCCGTCTCCTACGAGGTGAACGAGCTCGACGCCGTGGTCGGCGACCCGTACCAGGACCAGGGCACCTACACCTCGGACGACGCGGGCTTCGACTGGGACGACGCCTACACCGCGCTGCTCGTGGACATCAGCGTCCCCGGTCAGCCCGAGGTCGGTACCTACGCCCTGGGCGTCACCTACGCCAGCGTCGGCGTGACGGCCGACGACGCGGGCAACGGCGGCGGCGACGGTGACGGCGGCAGCGGTGACGGTGGCGGTGACGACAAGAACCCGCCGTCCCGCGACGCAGAGGACCAGCCGAAGCCGAAGCCGGAGCCGAAGCCGACCGAGGCCCTGGCCACGACCGGCAGCCCCCTCGCCGGGCTGATCGCGGCCGGCGCCGCGATCGCCGCCGGCGGCGGCGCGGCCGCGTACTTCGCGCGCCGCAGGAAGAGCGCTGCCGACTCCGCCGCCGAGAGCAGCGAGGGCTAGCCGTAGCGGCGGTCGGCACCGGACCGACCGGGCCCCGGGGGACGCGTCCCCCGGGGCCCTTCCGTGTGCCCGGCCCGCTTGCGCCCGGCGCCCGGAAGGGCTGCGGTCCGGGGACCACCGCCCCGGAACTTCCCCGACATCTGTTCCGTTATCTGAGGGTTAATAAATATTTGTCGGCTGATAGTCGAACGTAGGACGGTTTCCGTTTTGTGATCCAGCGGTTAGGCTCGCCCTACGGGCGCGCCGCGCGTCGGAGTTCCTTCCCGGGGTGGGAAGGCCCCCCTATCGCCGCCCCGCACCGAGGCCGGACCGGCCCTGACCGCCCCGGCGATCCTGAGGACCGCTCCCGGCGCAGGCCGGCCCGCGCGGCCGGACATCCCCCAGATACAACAGGAGTGTTGTGGTGACTCCCGCCAAGCCGATCGCACGCCGACTCGTCGGCGCAGGCGTCCTGTTCGCCGCGCTCGGCGCCATCGGCCCCGCCTCCGTCCTCACCTCGACCGCCTCCGCCTCGACGACCCCCATGGTCTGGGGCAACGCCCAGGCGTGGGTCGCCGACGGCGACGTCGTCACCGGGTACTCGACCGCCGTCAGCTTCGGCGGCGAGACCGAGGCCAGCGCCGACACCGACGACCTCTTCGGCCCGATGGCGGACTACGTGGAGATCGACGGGGAGAGCCACACGCTCGTCGACGGCGAGGGCGCCCTCGCCGCGGCCACCGTCGACACCGCCACCTTCCGGATGGACGTCGCCGACCTCGCCGCCCACGGGATGGTCGACGTGCCGCCGGACGTGGAGCTGTCCGAGCCCTCCGGCGAGCCGCAGGAGGAGCCGACGGGGGAGGGCACGCCCTTCCAGGACGAGCCCAGCCCCGGGGCCACGGGCGGGGAGGGGGAGCCGGGTGCGGCCGAGGAGGAGGGCGGACGGCTCCCGGAGCCCGAGAAGAGCCCGCAGACGCCCGGTGAGGGGCACAGGGAGACACCGGAGCAGTCCCCGAGCGAGGAGGACGAGCTGCTCGTCCTGGACGAGACCAACTCCGGCACCGTCGCCGCCGACGGCAACGCCGTGGAGTTCACCCTCGCCGACGCGTCCAGCTCGGCGAGCGCCGGATACGGGGGAGTGACCGAGGCGACCTTCGAGCACGGCCGCCTGACCGCGTTCGGCGTCCCGGTGGGGCCCGTGGGCGCGGACGGGGTCGTCGTGGAGGACGTCGTCGAACTCTTCGACGAGAGCGGCGACGTGGCCCTGGAAGTCCCCGTCAGCGTGCGCTTCGTGGTCAACGAGGCGACCTTCGAGGACGAGGACGCCGAGTGGGACGGCAAGGGCATCCGCAGCTGGATGACCGTGTGGGTCCAGGTGGGGGACCCCGAGGAGGAGAAGGAGTTCGCCGTGGACTTCGCGGACTCGTGGGCGCTCGGCTCCACCTACGCCGCGAGCGCACCGCCCGTGCCCGGGGACAAGGGCGAGGCCGCCGAGGAGGAGGCCGCGAGGCCGGACAACCGCCTGGCGACCACGGGCGGGTCCCTGGCCGGGCTGATCACGGCCGCCGTGGTGGCGGTGGGCGGCGGCGCCGCCGCGACCTTCCTCGCACGCAAGCGCACGACCGCCATGGACGACCGGATCGGGGACTGACCGCCGCCGTCCGCGTCCGGCCCCGCTCCCCGGGGGGCGGGGCCGGACGCGTGTCGGGCGGCTCTCCCGGCCACAGCCTCCGCGCAACGAATCCATAACTCCCGCGTGCCCGGCCCCACCTGGGGCGGAGTCCGCCGGGTCTCGTCCGGGGCTTCTCGTCCGCCCAGGTCAGGGGCGAATGTGAACAGCATGTTCACGTTTGCCCAGCCCCCGCGGAGGCGGATAGAACGGGTCGGCCGCACGGGCCGTCTCCGGTCCGACCGGGACCCGGGCGGCACGTCGACCGAGGGGGAAGCGATGACCGTGCTGGTGACCGGCGCGACGGGGAACGTGGGCAGGCTCGTCGTCCGGCGGCTGCACGACGAGGGCGTGCGGGTCCGGGCGATGACCAGGAACTCCCGGCGCCCGGACCTGCCCGCAGGGGTCGAGGCCGTCCGCGGCGACCTCGCCTCCCCCGACACCCTCTCCGAGGCCCTGCGCGGCGTCGACCGGCTCTACCTCTTCCCGGTCCCCGAAACCGCCTCCGAGGTTGTGGGGCGTGCGGTGGAGGCCGGGGTGCGCCGTATCGTCACCCTCTCCTCGGGCGCCGTCACGGGCGGGTACGACACCGACTTCCACCTACCCGTCGAACAGGCCGTGGAGCGCTCGGGGGCCGAGTGGACGCACGTCCGCCCCGGAGAGTTCGCGCTCAACAAGCTGTGGCTCTGGGGACCCTCCATCCGCGCCGGGAGCGTCGTCCGCGACCCCGCCCCGGAGGCGGCCTGGTACCCGACGCACGAGGCCGACATCGCCGACGTCGCCGTGGCGGCCCTCACCGGGGAGGGGCACGCCGGCACCGCGCACACCTTCGGCGGGCCCGAGCTGATCAGCCACCGGGAGCAGGTCGGGGCGATCTCCCGGGCCCTGGGGCGCGCGATCCGCTTCGAGGTGGTCACCCCGGAGGAGGCGCGCGGGCACTACCGCGCGCAGGGCGGGTTCGCGGCCGACAACGCCGACATGCTGCTCGGGTTCACGGACTACTCCGGGGACGGGACCGATCCCGGCGCCTGGGTTGACGCGGTCGGGGAGGCCGCGGCGGCGGCCGCGCCCGCCACGGCGGGCGAGGTGACCGGGCGGCCCGCACGGACCTTCGCGGAGTGGGCACGGGACCACGCCGACGACTTCCGCTGAGCGGCGGTAGGCCGGCCGTACCCGTGCCGGTGCGCTGTCGTGACCGACCCCCTGCCGGAAGGCCCCCGCGGGAACGGGTCCGTGCGGGGCGGGACCGGGTCGGGGGCACGCGGTACCGCTGCGGACCGTGTCGGGGCAGCACGGTGCCGCCGGGCCCCGCGGGCCCCTGTCATCGGGACCCCCTGTCATCGGGCCCTGTCATACAAGCCGACACCGCCTGCTCCTGCACCGCCAGGCCCGTCCACAGCCTGTGGACGACTCTCGTCCACCCGTCGGAGGAGCGGGACGGGCGTGCGCGGAGAGTGACGGT
Source organism: Streptomonospora nanhaiensis (assembly GCF_026642255.1). GTDB lineage: Bacteria > Actinomycetota > Actinomycetes > Streptosporangiales > Streptosporangiaceae > Nocardiopsis > Nocardiopsis tropica. The sequence continues at coordinate 492,445 of NZ_CP113264.1, forward strand.
CCACGGGCGGCCCTCCCTTCCGCTCCCCGAGGAGGGCGGGGCGAGGGCGCGGCGGGCCGGGGGAACGCGGCGGGGCGGGCCCCCTTCTCGGGAGACCCGCCCTCGATTCGTGTCAGCCTTTGTCAGCAGCCGGAGTGAGTCCGGCCGTTCCCCCCGGAATCGGCACAGACCGGGGAGATCACTCCGTACGCTGGCTGGGGATTCCGGCCAGCAGAGCGCGGACCTCAGTCTCGCGGTAGCGGCGGTGTCCGCCCAAGGTGCGGATCGAGGTCAGCTTGCCCGCCTTGGCCCAGCGTGTCACGGTCTTGGGGTCCACGCGGAACATGGTGGCAACCTCGGCGGGGGTCAACAGGGGCTCCGCCTCGGGCGTGCGAGTTGACATGTGTACGGCCTCTCCTCCTGGATCTGTGTGCCGATCCTTGAGCCTTAATCCTGGCACTTGGCCCGGATGTCCAATATTTGCACTACGTCTATATTGGCATCACCCGAGGTGATTGTGCGACCACTCCAAGCAACTTTGCACGTGGGAGGCCAAAGAAAGCCGCCCGTGGCCGCGTCACGCTAAGTGATTCTAGCGACACGTTTAGTGGCATGTGGCGTATTCGGTCAAAACTTCGTTCTCCGGCCTCGTTTTTCTCTATCCGGAGTTCCCGAAGTGCTACGGAAGCCTGACCGAAACCCGCTCTCCGAGCTCGTGCTCGGGTGGTGCGGTCCCCGGCCGGTCGCCGTGCGGAGGGAAGTGGTGTGCGTCGGTGGAGGCGGGTCCCGCGGGGGTCGGCCGACGGGTCGGGCCGCGTGGATTCCCGGCGTGGCAAGGGTTTTCTGATTACTGAGAGTGCACTCAGTGATCGACTGGCTACAGTCTATGCCGATCCCTATCGGGCGTTATGCCCAGTTTCACCATGCTTGATGTCGTGCGCGGGCGACGCCGGATCTCGCACCGTTTTCACGTGCGAAAAAGCTTGCGGGGGGAGTGAGAAACCTGGTGTACCAGGTTGGCGTCCGGCGTGGCGCACCTGTGTTCGGCGCCTCGGATGACGACAGTGCACCCCCGGGTGTCCACGAAAGTGTGCACAACACATGACCCTCAGTTGGCGTGCTGGAGGGCGCGCACCGACTTCCAGCGCCGCGTGATCCGCTCCCTCAGCTCCAGCACGCGCTCGGCGTCCCCCTTGGCCAGGGCCTCCACCGCCCCCGCGACCTCGGCGACCGACCGGTCCTCGCCCAGGTGGTCGTCGCTGAGCAGGTGGGGCAGGCCGCCGTAGTCCAGCTCCAGCAGCGAGTCGGGGTGGGCGGTCAGGGACAGCCAGTCCACCAGCTGCTCGGTGGAGGCCGACACGGCGTGCTCGCCGATGTACTCCCGCAGCACCGCCGCGGTGTGCTCCAGCCGCCGTTTCGCCAGCGCCGTCCGCGTCAGGTACAGGAGCGTCCGGGTGGAGTTCGCCGACAGGACCAGGCACCGCTCCCGCTCCTCGAACGGGACGAACCACGGGACCGGGATGGTCCAGTTGCTCGACAGGATGCCCGGCCGCACCGTCCCGCCGGAGTCGCGCCACTCCCGGTACCCGTCCTCCGCCCGCTCGGCCTCCGGCCCGGGCACGAACGCCTCGCTCAGGGCCACCGGCGTCGCGGCGCTGAACTCGGCGAAGGCCCGCCACGACCGCAGCCGGGTCTGCCACGGGCAGACGTACAGGCGCTCGTCCACCCGGCGGAGGTAGGCGTCACGGCTCTCCTCCTCGGGCGCCACCACCGGAGGCGTGGTGATGAGGCGGTTCAGGCTCTCGGTGTGCTCCGCCGCGAGCGCGTTGACCCGCCGGGGCCTGCCGGGCGAGGTCGCGTAGGCTTCCCAGTACCTGCGGTCGCGCGGAGGGAAGGACTCGATCGGCTGGTAGACGCGGAGGTAGGCGGTGTAGGGCAGCACGATCGAATCGTGGCACATATCGTTGCGTGTGGCACTCACCTCCGGAACGCCCTTCCGGCCCGCGATCCGTGCGCGCACCACATCCGTCACACCCGGGTGGCGTAGGCACGACGGGGGCCGACCAGGTACGGTTGTGTGTGTACGTAAGCTGACGCCTGTCGTCAGTCGCGTTTGACGGCCGTCAGCCCGATAGTGCGGGTTAGTAAGTGATCTCGGGTTCGTCGGAACCCAATCGTTGAGGGGGTCGAGCCAATGGGGCGCGGCCGAGCCAAGGCCAAGCAGCAGAAGGTCGCCCGGAAGCTCAAGTACAGCTCCGGTGGGACCGACCTTGATCGGCTGCGGTCGGAGCTGGGTGTCGCTGAGGACGAGGGGTCTCCCTCCGGGCCGTTGGGTCCGGACGAGTCCCACACGGATTCTCAGGACGATCTGGTCGACCGTTACGCGGATCTTGCCGACAAGTACTCGGACTCCGACAAGTAGCACGGAGTGGGCCGAGACTTCTGGTCGCTCGGGACGACAACCGCTGACCTGTAGCGGTTACGGCTTGCCCGCGGGGAAGCCGTCGCGGACAGGTGGATATAGCCGGTGCGAACCACTCTGGTGGTTCGCACCGGCTATGTTCGCGTCCGTTTCTCACGCGTCCCGGTACTCGCCGGTCAGGGCGCAACGCCCGGAACCGGCCGTCACCGTGCCCAGCCTCCAGGCCGGGACGCCCCGGTCCGCGAGGACCTCCAGCGCGCGTGCGGCGTCCTCCGCCGCGACGATCGCCACCATGCCCACGCCCATGTTGAACGTGGCCTCCATGTCCTCGCGGCCCACGCCGCCCTTGTCGGCGAGGTAGCCGAACACGGGGGCGGGCGCCCAGGTGGAGCGGTCCAGCTCGGCGTCCAGGTGGCCGGGCAGGGACCGGGACAGGTTCGCCGCCAGGCCGCCGCCGGTGATGTGCGAGTAGGCGTGCACCTCGACCTCGCCCGTCAGCGCGACGCAGTCCTTGGCGTAGACCCGGGTCGGGGTGAGCAGGACCTCGCCCAGGACCCCGTCCAGCTCCGGCACGTGTGCGAACAGGTCCAGGTCCGCCCGGTCGACGATGTGCCTGACCAGGGAGTAGCCGTTGGAGTGGGGGCCGGAGGAGGCCATCGCGATCACCGCGTCGCCCTCGCGGACCCGCTCCTGGCCCAGGATCGCGTCGCCCTCGACCACGCCCGTGCCCGCGCCGGCCAGGTCGTACTCGCCGGGCTCCATCGCGCCCGGGTGCTCGGCGGTCTCCCCGCCGATCAGCGAGCAGCCCGCCTGGTGGCAGCCCTCGGCGATGCCGCCGACGATCTCGGCGATGCGCTCGGGGACCACGGAGCCGCAGGCCACGTAGTCGGTCATGAACAGCGGCTCCGCGCCGCTCACCACGAGGTCGTCGACGACCATGCCGACCAGGTCGATGCCGATCGTGTCGTGCTTGTCCATCTGCTGGGCCAGCATGACCTTGGTGCCCACGCCGTCGGTGGAGGTCGCCAGGACCGGGTCCTTGTACTTGCCGACGTCCAGGCGGAACAGGCCCGCGAAGCCGCTGGCGTCGGTGACCTGCTCCGGCCGGCGGGTGCGCGCCACGTGGCGCTTCATCAGGTCGACGGCGCGCTCACCGGCGGCGATGTCGACGCCCGCGGCCGCGTACGCGCCCGTCGCCCCTGTGCTGTCGGCTGCCACGCGAGATCTCCTCGTGCTGTGTTGCGGTGGTTGGGCCGCCCCGCGGCCCGTCTGCGGGCACGGCGGAGCGAACGCGCGGCGGGCCCGACCGGCCCGCCGCGCGGTGGTTACTTGTCGCTGGTCGCCAGCGTCGAGCCCTCCGGGGTCCCGCAGGACTTCTCCAGCAGGAACTTGCCCCTGGAGTCGGCGTCGACCTCGATGGGGTACACGCCGTCGAAGCAGGCCCGGCACAGCTCGTTCTTCGGCACCTCGGAGGCCGCGATGAGCTCGTCGAGGCTCACGTAGGCCAGGGAGTCGGCGTTCACCGACGCGGCGATCTCGTCCACGCCCAGGTTCGCGGCGATGAGCTCGGCGCGGGTGGCGAAGTCGATGCCGTAGTAGCAGGGCCACAGCACGGGCGGGCTGGAGATGCGCACGTGCACCTCCGCGGCGCCCGCGTCGCGCAGCATCCTGACCAGGGCGCGCTGGGTGTTGCCGCGCACGATGGAGTCGTCCACGACCACCAGGCGGCGGCCCTGGATGACCTCGCGCAGCGGGTTCAGCTTGAGCCGGATGCCCAGCTGGCGCAGGGTCTGGCTGGGCTGGATGAAGGTGCGGCCCACGTAGGAGTTCTTGACCAGGCCCTGGGCGAAGGGGATGCCGCTGGCCTCCGCGTAGCCCACCGCGGCGGGCGTGCCCGACTCCGGCACCGGGATGACCAGGTCGGCGTCCACGGGGTGCTGCCTGGCGAGGCGGCGGCCCACCTCGACGCGCGTGGAGTTGACGTTGCGCCCGGCGATGGTGGTGTCCGGGCGGGCCAGGTAGACGTACTCGAACAGGCAGCCCTTGCGGCGGGCGGGGGCGAAGCGGCGCGAGCGCACCCCGCGCTCGTCGATGGTGAGGAGCTCGCCGGGCTCGATCTCGCGGACGACGGTGGCGCCCACGATGTCCAGCGCGGCCGTCTCACTGGCGACGACCCAGCCGCCCGCACCCGAGGTCTCGCCGAGGCGGCCCAGCACGAACGGGCGGATGCCCTGCGGATCGCGTGCCGCGTACAGGGTGTTCTCGTCCATGAACACCAGGGAGAAAGCGCCCTTGACCTTCGGAAGCAGCTCGAGGGCGGCGTCCTCCACGGAACTCCCGCGCTTGGCCTGGTCGGCCAGCAGGTTCGTCAGGACCTCGGTGTCGGTGGTCGCGCCGCGGCGGGTGTCCGGCAGCATCGCGGCCAGTTCCGGGGTGTTGATGAGGTTGCCGTTGTGGCCGAGCGCGAGACCCCCCTCGCGTGCGGTGTAGAAGGTCGGCTGTGCGTTCTCCCACACCGGCGACCCGGTCGTGGAGTAGCGGCAGTGGCCGATCGCGAGGTGGCCTCGCAGGGAGTCCAGGGTCGCCTCGTTGAAGACCTGGGAGACGAGCCCCATGTCCTTGTAGACGACGATCCGTTCCCCGTCGCTCAGTGCGATGCCCGCGGATTCCTGGCCGCGGTGTTGCAGAGCGTAGAGACCGAAATAGGTGAGCTTGCTGACTTCTTCGCCGGGTGCCCAGACCCCAAATACGCCGCAGGCGTCCTGCGGGCCGCGTTCGAGCGGATCGAGGTCCATGGAGAGCCGGCCGTCGGAGTACGACACACCCACAGCTTAGTGCCTGCCTGTCAGCACGGCACCACCCGGGGAGGGGCCGGCCAGAGGGGCAGGTGTCCGGACAGGTCGGAGCGGGCGCCGCTCGCCTGCACCCGGTGCTCGGAAACCCCCTGCTCCCAGGAGGTGTGGCCGGTCGCCATGCGCAGCCAGGTGAGCGGGTCGGTCTCCACGACCCCGGGCGGGGTGCCGCGGGTGTGACGGGGCCCCTCGATCACCTGTACGGCGCCGTGCGGGGGCACGCGCACCTCCAGGCTGCGTCCCGGCGCCCGGTCGGCCAGCACCGCGAGCGTGCCCCTCACGGCGGCCTTGACGGCGCCCCTCAGGGGCTCCTCCGCGCGCAGCACCGCCCGCGCGCACGCGGCGACGGCGGCCTCGTCGTCGCCCTCGAAGGGGGCCTCCCCCAGGGCCGAGAGCTGTTCGTCCAGGGACTCGCGGAGGCGCCTGGCGGCGCTCGCGCTCAGAGCGGATGGCATGGACAGAAGCCTAGAGGGGCCCGTGCGGCGCGGATCCGGGGTCATCGCAAGTGTGAACCGACGGGGTACTTGTCATAGCGGCGGAATGGCCCGAAGGTGGACATCACAGAACGCCGGTGGAGCTGTCCACCGGTCTCCGCTCGATTGGGTGATTCCTGTCTCAGCGCTCCGCTGGCCAGCGGGAGCGGGACACGGTAGCGTCCCGAACCGTCCCGGTGTCGCCGAGATTGGGAGGATTGCGATGGAACCCGCGCCCCAAGCAGTTCCACGCGTCGGCTTCAGGAGATGAACGCGGGGTGACCGGGCCCGCACCCGCCCGCCCTCCCCGCTCCCGGGCCCCTGCCGCGCCGCGCACCCGCGCTGGACCAGCTGCCCGGCGCGCTTAACATCCACGAAGGAACACCACCGCACCATCGGGAGAACGACGTGCGCCTGAGCTTGCGCCCGCGTGATGACAGCTACTACGAGATGTTCACCGATTCGGCCAACAACCTGGTCATCGGTGCGCGCCTGTTGGTGGAGCTGATGAGTGACGGCGCCGACCGGGAGGCCATCACCGAGAAGATGCGCGCCTGCGAACACGCGGGCGACGACGCCACCCACGCGATCATGCGCCGCCTGAACAAGAGCACGGCGACGCCCATCCACCGGGAGGACATCTACCGGCTGGCCTCGAACCTGGACGACGTCATGGACTCCATGGACGCCGCCGTCGACCTCATCGGCCTCTACGGCCTGGAACGGCTTCCGAAGGGGATCATCGACCAGATCGAGGTGCTCGAACGCGCCGCCGAGCTGACGGCCGAGGCGATGCCGCGGCTCCGCTCCCTGGAGGACCTGACCCGGTACTGGATCGAGATCAACCAGCTGGAGAACCAGGCCGACCGCATCTACCGCAAGCTCCTCGCCCACCTGTTCAGCGGGGAGTACGACGCCCTGACGGTGCTCAAGCTCAAGGACGTCATCGAGGAGCTGGAGACCGCCGCCGACGCCTTCGAGCACGTCGCGAACACGGTGGAGACCATCGTCGTCAAGAACAGCTGACCCGGCCCCCGCGCCCGAGATCCCTTCCCCCGTCCCCCGTCCCCCTTCCTGCCGTCACCGGGGCTCCCGCGTACGCGCCCTCCCTCCCGCCGCACACCTTCCGGACCCCCGTCCGGCTCCCCCCGGGCGGTCCGGGGAGGGGGCGGTGACGGCGCATGGTCCTCCTTCCCGTTCCGCACGGCCCCGGACCCCGGTGCGGGGCCCGCACGCCTACCCCGGGGCCTGCCGGCGCGGGAGCCGCTCCGCCGGGCCGCCCGCCCCCTCGGGACGGTCGCCGTCCGCATCGCGGCCGCCGGGCTCCGGCGACCGCTCCGGACGGCCGTCCGCCTCCCGGGGGCCCGGGGCGTCGAGCGAGCGGAACGCCGGCGCGAGGAGGGCGGCGATCGCGGTGGCGCCCGCGAGCGCGGCGACCACCGCTCCCGCGACGGGCAGGCCGGCGGCGGTGGCGACGGCCGCGAGCGGGGCGCTGGTGAGGGCGGGGGCGGAGAGCATGACGGTGTTCTGGGCCCCGAGCACCCGGCCGCGCATCGCGTCGGGGGTGGCCTCGACGGTCAGGACGCCGAGCACGGCCGAGGCCGGGGCGTAGGTGAGTCCGACCAGGGCGGCGGCGCCCAGCACCAGCCACGGGGAGGCCATGCTGCCCACCGCGCCGAACCCGACCAGCGTGCCGAGCATGCCGACGACGAACCAGCTGCGGCGGCGGACCCTCCCGGCGGTGGCCGCGTAGAGGGCGGATCCGGCGATGCTCCCGGCGGCGATCGCGCTCAGCGTCAGCCCGGTCAGCTCGGGAAGGCCCTCACCGGTGAAGTAGGCGGGCATGAGGGTGGTCTGGAGGGAGCTCAGCACGGCGACGAGCATCGCGGTGACCAGGGTGGCGCCGAGGACGAGGCGGCTGCGGCCCAGGAACCTCCACCCGTCCAGCAGGTCGGCCCCGGCCCGGCGCACCGCGCCGCCGGCGGCGGACGGGTCGCGGCGCCGCTCCGGGACGGCTCCGGCCCGGGGATCGAGCACGAGCGTCGTCGCGGCGGCGAGCAGGCTCGTCGCGGCGGTCGCGAGAAGGAGCGCGGGGGTCAGTCCGAGCAGGCCGACGAGGAGTCCGCCCAGGCCGGGGCCGGCCAGCAGCAGGACGTTGCCCACCGTCTCGCGGGTGGCGATCAGCCGGTCGAGCCGGCGCGGCCCGGCGGGGCCGAGCGCGGCGAGGGCGGGCAGCAGCGTCTCCTGGGCGGTCATCCCCGGTGCCCGGACCACCGCTCCGACGACTCCCAGCGCCAGGAACCAGGCCATGTCCAGGCCCCGGAGGGCGTCGACGACCGGCAGCGCCGCCACCGTCAGCGCGGCGAGCAGGTCGGAGGCGACCGATACCCTGCGGCGGTCGACCCGGTCGACGAGCAGCCCGGCGACGAGCCCGGTCACGGCGGAGGCCGCCGTCGCCGCGGTCGCGAGCACGCCCGCGGCCAGGACGTCGCCGGTGCGGTCGAGGACGAGCAGCGGCATCACGACAGCGGCGATGCCCTTGCCCAGCAGGGACAGCGCGTACGAGGCGAAGTAGACCGCGGAGCTGCGGCGCACGGCCGCCTCACCTCCCACCGGTGGTCGCCACGTGCCTCGGCGGTCGCCGGGGACCGGGGTCCGGCGACCGGCCGGGCAAGCTCCCGGTGCGCTCCGGCGACGGGGGGAGGCCCTCCGTCGCGGTCAGGGCGGGCGGTGCCATGAGAGGCCCCTCTCGTTCGTGTCCGGTGACGCGGGTCCGGACACCACGAGACCCCGTGCCCTCACGGCACACTCAAGGGCCGGCGGCTGTGAGGCACGACACGCGGCCGGGGCGGGAGCGGGCGACGGGCACGCCCTCCCCGCCCGTCGCGGGGCCGGCGGGAGGGCCGTGCCCCCGCCCGCCCGGGGAGCCGCTCACGCCTCCCTGTAGAGGACCAGGTGCTCGTGGTGGAGCACGCCGTCCCGGATGTCGCCGGTGGCGGTGAAGCCCGTGTCGTCCACGTAGTCGATGTGGTTCCCGGTCACCGTGTAGCGGCCGGTGTACGCACTGCGCCTCGTGCCGCGCGCCTCGTCGTACCGCCCGTCGGGGCGGAGCTCCTGCCGGATGTGGCCGTCCGCGGTCGTCCACATGCCCACCACGTCCGGCCGCCGCTCCCCGTTCGCTCCCGCTGTGCTCTCCGTGTTCGTCGCCACTGTCCCGTGCCTCCTCGGTGATCGGTTCCCCCGGAGTCTGGGGCGCCGGGACCGGACCGGCCAGGACGCCCCGTGCCAGGGAGTGGCACACCCAGGCAGCCCGCCGGACTCCGGCGTAGCCTGGGCGCATGAGCGGCAACGACCTCGGAGACCTCCTACGCGCGCACAGGGCCCGGATCCGTCCGGAGGACGCCGGAGTGCCCACCTACGGACCCCGCAGGGTCGCGGGCCTGCGCCGAGAGGAGGTGGCGGTCCTGGCAGGCATGAGCAGCGACTACTACGCCCGACTGGAGCAGGGGAGGGAGCGCAACCCGTCGGCGCAGGTGCTCGAGGCCGTCAGCGCGGTCCTGAGGCTCGACGACGACACCCGGGAGCACCTGTACCGCCTGGCGGGCGCGGTGCCCGAGGACGCGCGCCGCCGCGACGCGGTGGAGACGGTAGCCCCGGAGCTGCGCCAGCTCCTCGACGGGTACCCCAACACCCCGGCGTTCGTGCTCAACCCCGCCCTGGACATCCTGGCCGCCAACGCGCTGGCCGGGGCGCTGTTCTCGCCGTTCGCGAGGGCGGACAACCTGGCCCGCATGGTCTTCCTCGATCCGGCCGCACGCTCCTTCTACGCGAGGTGGGAGCGGGCGGCGCGCATGACGGCGGCGAGCCTGCGCCACGCGGCGGGGCTGGACCCGCACCACCCCGGGCTCGTCTCGCTGGTCGCGGAGCTGACCGGCGGTAGCGCGGACTTCGCCGACCTCTGGCGGTCCCACACCGTGCGCGGCAAGACCGGCGAGGCCAAGGAGTTCGTCCACCCGGACGTCGGGGCGCTCTCGCTGGTCTACCAGTCCTTCGACGTGCGCGGGGCCCGGGGCCAGCAGCTCGTGATCTACCACGCCGAGCCCGGGAGCAGGAGCGCGCAGGCGCTGGCGCTGCTGGGCACGAGCGACGCGACGCGGCGGGCCGAGGTGTGAGGGGGCGCGGGACGTCTCCGCCGCGTCCTACAGCCCGGTGATCGCCCGGGCGGGGGAGGTGCGCCGGGACAGCACCTCGACGAGGTGGTCGAAGAACCCTTCGGCGTCGATCTCCTCGATCACCGTCGCGTTGGGCTCCAGCCCGTGCACGCCCCAGGACATGGCCGAGTAGCCGCGGGTCAGCTCCCCGGCGGTCTCCACGTCCACGTGGTAGCGCCCGGCGCGGCGCACCAGCTCCGGGCGGAGCAGGACGGCGGCGGTCAGCGAGTCGGGGTGGGTGGTGCCGTCGATCCCCACCCTGCGGTCGAACTCCAGCGTGGCGGAGCAGACCCGGCCGAAGAAGTCGGCCAGCGGAGTGCCGATCGCGGCGAGGGCGTCCAGCCGCTCCTGGCCGAACACGGCCTGGCGGAGGGTCAGCGGGTCCCACGGGACCACGGTGACGTCGAAGCCCGCCCCGAAGACGGCCTTGGCCGCCTCGGGGTCCACGTAGAAGTTGAACTCGGCGGCGGCCGTGATGTTGCCGCGCCCGTTGTTGGACCCGCCCATGACGTACAGGGCGCGCACGTTGCGGACGAAGCCGGGGTCCTTGGCGACGGCCATCGCGATGTTGGTCAGCGGACCGATCGCCACCACGGACAGCTCGCCGGGGTTCTCGGCGGCCAGCCGGACGAGGGCGTCCACCGCGTGCTCGGACTCCGGCTCCAGTCCCGCCTGGTCCATCGACAGCCCGCCCGAACCGTCGCCGTGGACGTTCTCCGCGCTCACCCACGGGCGGGTCAGCGGGCGGCGGCAGCCCAGGTACACGGGCACCTCGCCCAGGCGCCCGGCCACGTTGAGGGTGAGGAAGGCGTTGCGCACCTGCTGGTCGAAGCCGACGTTCCCCGCGACCATGGTGACGGCGCGCAGGTCCGCCCCGGGGTCCAGCAGCCCGACGAGGAGCGCGACGCAGTCGTCCTGCGCGGTGTCGGTGTCGATCACCAGGGGTGTGGCCACGCCTTCTTCTCCTTCGGGTCCCCCGCGGGGGATGCACAGGGGGTCGGTCGGTTGCAGGCGCCGACCCCGACCAGGGCCCTTCGGCCGGAGCGCCCCACCATCGCTGGGCGTCCGTCTGGACCGGGCTGGCTTTTCTTCTAGCCGGAGCGCCCCACCATCGCTGGGCGCTCGTTCTGGGTGGCGCGGGTTCTCTTTGACCGAAGCGCCCCACCATCGCTGGGCGTCCGTCTGGACCGGGCTGGCTTTTCTTCTAGCCGAAACGCCCAGTGATATAGTTCTCGGTCTCCTTCTTCTCCGGCCGGGTGAACATCTGGTTGGTCTCGCCCATCTCGACGAGCCTGCCCGGCTTGCCCGGGGCCGACAGGTTGAAGAACGCGGTCCGGTCGGACACGCGCGCCGCCTGCTGCATGTTGTGGGTGACGATGACGATCGTGTAGTCCTCCTTCAGCTGGTGAATGAGGTCCTCGATCGCCAGGGTCGAGATCGGGTCCAGGGCGGAGCACGGCTCGTCCATCAGCAGCACGGACGGCTTCACGGCCGTCGCGCGGGCGATGCACAGGCGCTGCTGCTGGCCGCCGGAGAGGCCGGAACCGGGCTTGTTCAGCCGGTCCTTGACCTCCTCCCAGAGGTTGGCGCCGCGCAGCGACCGCTCCACCAGCTCGTCGGCCTCGGAGCGGCTCATCCGGCGGTTGTTGAGGCGGGCGCCGGCGATGACGTTGTCGTAGATCGACATGGTCGGGAACGGGTTGGCCTTCTGGAAGACCATGCCGACCTCGCTGCGCACCATGACCGGGTCCACGTCGGGGCCGTAGACGTCCAGGTCGTCCAGGAGGACCTTGCCCTCGGCCCGGGCGCCCGGGGTGACCTCGTGCATCCGGTTGAGGGTCCGCAGGAAGGTGGACTTGCCGCAGCCGGACGACCCGATGAACGCCGTCACCGACCGCGGCTCGATGGTCATCGACACGTCCTCGACGGCCTTGAAGTCGCCGTAGTAGACGTTGAGGCCGGAGACGTCGATTCGTTTCGCCACTGGAAATTCCTCGTGAGTCTGCTCCACGCGCGGGACGTGGGCGGTGGGTGTAGGGATCAACGGGCCTTCGGCGCGAACAGGCGGCCGATCATGCGGGCCAGGAAGAACAGCAGCATGACCACAAGGATCAGCGTCAGCGCCGCGGCCCAGGCCCTCTCGTAGTTGACGGCGCCGCCCATGCGGACCTGGGAGTAGATGAACACTGGAAGGCTCATCATCTGCCCGTCGAACAGGTTCCAGTTGATGGACACCGCCGACGATCCCGCGGTGAGGATCAGGGGCGCCGTCTCTCCGATAACACGCGCGATGGCGAGCATGATTCCTGTGGTCAGCCCGGCGGCCGAGGTGGGGAGCACCACCTTGGTGATGGTCCGCCACTTGGGGACGCCGAGGGCGTACGAGGCCTCGCGCAGGTCCTGGGGCACCAGCCGCAGCATCTCCTCGCTGGAGCGGACCACGACCGGGATCATCAGCACGGCGAGCGAGATCGCGCCCGCGGCGCCGTTGGTCGCGCCCGGTCCGAAGAGGATGATCCACAGGGCCACGACGAACAGACCGGCGACGATCGACGGGATGCCGGTCATGACGTCGACGAAGAACATGATGGTCCGCTTCATGCGGCCCTCGGCGTACTCGACCAGGTACACGGCGGTCATGACGCCGATCGGCACCGAGATGAGCGTGGCCATGCCGGTGATCGCGAGGGTGCCCACGATCGCGTGGTAGGCGCCGCCCGCGTCCATGCTCGGCAGGACGCCGTTCATGGAGACCGACAGGAAGTAGGGGTCGAACCGGGCGAGGCCGTTGCCGAGCACGGTCCACAGCACGGACACCAGCGGCAGCATCGCGAGCAGGAAGCAGCCGTAGACGAGCGAGGTGACCAGGCGGTCCCTGGCCTTGCGGCCGCCCTCGACCCGGGCGGACGCGGTCACGACGATCACCGTGTACGCGACGGCGGTGAGCAGCCCCCACAGGACGAACCCGAAGGAGGAGAAGGCCAGCAGGACCCCCGCCACGACGGCGGCGGTCGCGGCCAGCAGCAGGGCCGGGAAGTGGTGGGGCAGGGAACCGCGGCGCAGGTCGTTCGCGGTGGCGCTCATCCCGGGCCCGGGCGGCGGCGTGGTCGTCAGGCTCATCAGGACTCCTTGTTCCCACGCGCCACGACGTAGCGTGCGCCCATGTTGACAACCAGGGTGATCGCGAACAGCACCAGTCCGGCGGCGATCAGCGCGGACACGCCGTAGCCGGTGGCCTCGGGGTACTGGAGCGCGATGTGCCCGGCGATGGTCTGGTTGCCGCTCTGGAGGAGGTTCCAGGAGACGGCGAGGGAGGGGGAGAGGATCATGGCGACGGCCATGGTCTCGCCGAGGGCGCGCCCCATGCCGAGCATGGCGCCGCCGACGATGCCGGACTTGCCGAACGGCAGGACGGCGAGGCGGATCATCTCCCAGCGGGTGGCGCCCATGGCGAGCGCGGCCTCGCGGTGCCCCTGGGGCACCTGGTGGAAGACGTCGCGGGACATCGCGGTGATGATCGGCAGGATCATCACGGCCAGGACGACGCCGGCGGTCAGGATGGTGCGCGCCGACGTGGAGGCGGGGCCCGCGAAGAGGGGGATCCAGCCGAGGTAGCGGGTCATGCCCTCGTACACGGGCACGAGCTGGGGGGCCAGGAAGCCGATGCCCCACAGGCCGTAGACGACGCTGGGGATGGCGGCGAGCAGGTCGACCAGGTAGCCGAGCAGGGACGCCAGCCTGCGGGGCGCGTAGTAGACGATGAAGAGCGCGATGCCGATCGCGACCGGGGTGGCCAGGAGGAGCGCGATCGCGGCGGCGAGCACGGTGCCGAACGCCAGCGCGCCCACGCCGAACGCGGGCGACTCGCGGACGTTGGCCTCCCATTCCTGGGAGGTCAGGAAGTTCGCGGTGTTGGCGGCCAGGGACGGCCAGGCCTGAACGATCAGGAAGGCGGCGACGCCGGCGAGGATCAGCAGGATCAGGATGCCCGAGCCTCGGGCGGTGCCGGCGAAAACGACGTCGCCCATCCGGCGCTTGCCCGTGGGCGGGGGTGCCGCCTTGGGCGCGTCCGTGGTCGTCATGGATTGGCTCCGGTTCGGAAGGGTTGCAGTGCGGGTCGCCGGGGTGGCGCGGTGTGCACCGGACACCCCCGTGTGCGCCTGTTCTCGTTGTTCCGGGCGGTTCCGCCGCTCCCCGCGCGGGGTCGTCCCCGCCGGGGGCGCCGTGCCCGCTCCTGGCCGTCCGGCGGCCGCGGTCTCACGTCCACCGTGCGCGAAATGGTCGTTCCGCGCCGATTGTGAAGGTAGGCGTAGGAGGTGACCAGTTGTCCCAGAGAAGGTGAACGTGGGGTGAACGAGGCGTCGCACTACCGTGGCGGAAGGGCGATTGCCCGGTGAATGTGATCAGCCGCACTCAGGCGGGAGGCCGCCGGTCACCGGTGGCGGGCGGCGCATACATGACGTCGGTGTCCCACATGCCGAACCCGAGCGACTCGTACAGGCGCACCGCGGCCTCGTTGTCACCGTCCACGTAGAGGTGGACCCACGGCAGGCCGGCGTCGCGCAGGTGCCGCAGACCGGCCAGGGTCAGGGCTCTCCCCAGGCCGCTGCCCTGCCACGACGGGGCCACTCCCACCGCGTAGACCTCGCCGACGGGCTCGCCGTCGGTGAGCCCGGCGCCGTCGGCGTGGGTCTTGGTCCAGTGGAACGCGGCGACCTTCCCCTCCTTGGTGGTGGCGAGGAAGAAGCCGCGCGGGTCGAACCAGTCCTCGACCTCGCGCTGGAGCAGGTCGTCCAGGGTGAGCTGGCCCTGCTCGGGGTGGTCGGCGAACGCGAGCGCGTTGGCGGCCAGCCACGCCTCCTCGTCCTGGCCCACGACGAACTCCCGCACCCGCACGGCGGCGGCCACGTCGGGCCGGAGCGCGGGTTCGGGGAGTTCGGGCGCCGTCCAGGGGCCCCCGGCCTCGTCGGCCGCGATGTCGCGCAGCGGCATCCGCATCTTGTACAGGGAGCGGACGGCGGTCCAGCCGTCGCCCTCCGCGACCGAGACGGCCTGCGGGGTGCGTCCGTGGGCCCACACCCGGACCCCCCGAGGGCCCGCGTCCCGGTCGACGGAGCGGAGCAGGGCCGTGCCGTGTCCGCGGTCCCGGTACTCGGGGCCGACGACGACCTCGCCGGAGTCGGGTTCGCCGGGGACCCGCTCGACGAACGCGAAACCGACCACGCGGCCGTCCTCGGTCACGACGTGGAAGCGGCTGCTCCCGGAGGGCGCGCCGTGGCGGACGCGCAGCAGGGTGTGCTCGGACAGCGGAGCGACACCGTCCGCGCGGCGGGCGGACTCGGAGAGTGCCAGGACCTGGTCGGCGAGGCCGGAGGCCAGGTCATCGGTGACTAGCGGGGTGCTCATGGACGGAAAGCCTACGACGGGACGCCCATAAAGGTTCCGTCAACCTCGCATAGGGAGGCTTTTGTCCTGTTCAGCGGCTCGGAACCCGGGATGTGGGCCGCGTGGCGCGCTCCTGTTCCGGCGGCGCGGGCCCGGAACGGCGTGCCGGGGCCCGGGACGCTTCCGGCGCCTCCCGGCGTGAAGGGGACCCACGCGGTCAGCGGGGTCACCCCTTGCGGCGCTTGCCCTGGTATCCGCCGCCGATGCGGACGCGGCGCACGGGAGCGAGCGGCGCGGCGAGCAGGAGCGCGAGGAGGAGCGCCGCGAGCAGCACCGCCGGAGCCATGTTCGGCCCCATGTCGCCGTGGTCCGCGGCCACCTCCGTCCCGTCGAGGTCGTCGTCGGACGGGGGGGACACCAGCGGCAGCTCGGCGAGGTCCTCGGAGCCGGGGGCGACCTCGGGCAGGTCGGCGTCGTTGCGCGGCAGGGTCGGGATCTCGGCGCCGGTGGTGGGCACGTCGCCCACGCCGCCGCGGGGGGTACCGGGGCTCGCCGTCGGGCTGCTGGAGCCGCGGTCGCGGTCGCGGTCGCGGTCGCGGCCGTCGCCACCGCCACCGGGAGACCGGGTGGGGGCCGGGTCGGAGCTCGAAGGCGGGTCCGACGGGGTGCGGGTCGGTTCCTCGGTGGGCGTTCCGGTGGGTGTCTCGGTGGGAGTCCCGGTGGGCCCGCCGGTGGGGGAGGGCGAGGGGTCCGGCTTGGCCATGGACACCGACCACGTCCCGGTGGAGACGGTGTGGGTGACCGAGGGCTCCAGGACGGAGCAGTCCGCGCCCTCCTCGGCGAGCGCGTAGGTCAGGGTCGCGACGACGTCGGTAGACCGGCGGGGCGAGCCGGTGACGACACCCGCGGACGCCTTCTCCCCGGGCGCCACCTCCTGCCGGGCGAACCCGGAGGAGGTGAAGTCCTCGCCCCGCACCTCCAGGTCGAGCAGGCAGACGGCGAGGCCGCCGGTGTTGACGGCGGTGACCGCGTTGGGAGGGGCGGGCCTGCCCGGCTCGACCTCGCTGGCGCTGTTCTCGAAGGCGACGACGGCGGAGGGGACGGGGGCGGGGGAGGGGCTCTCGGAACCGGTCTGGTCCGCGTACGCCGGTGACATCACGGCGACGAGGCCGGAACCGACGAAGACGGCGCCGAGGACGACACCCGTACGGCGGCGGTGGGAGGGCGGGGAACTCGCGGCGTTCAGGGGCATCGGGGCGATTCACTCCTCAGGGTGGCGCGCCAAGGCTGCTTCGGCCGCACCCGGCCGCGAGGAGCTCGCCGCGCCTGACCGACCCCGGGGTTCGGGTGCCCCACGATCTTAGGACCTGCGGCCACGGAAGACGAGTGTCCGGGTGATGCCGTTATGTCATCGGTCCGGCCGGGTTCTCCGCGCGCGGTGCGCGGACGACCCCGGGGCGCCGTGCGCTGGTGCGCGGCGCCCCGGAGTGCTCACGGTCGTGGTGTCCCGGCCCTCCTGTGCGGGGCTACTTGGTGCTGGGCTCGGCGGTCCGGGCCGCGGGCAGCGGGTCCGCCGCCTCGGGCGGCGGCACGGGCGCCTTGGCGACCGGGTCGGGGACGAACCTGTACCCGACGTTGCGCACGGTGCCGATCAGCGACTCGTACTCCGAGCCGAGCTTGGCGCGCAGGCGCCGGACGTGGACGTCGATGGTCCGGGTGCCGCCGAAGTAGTCGTAGCCCCATACCTCCTGGAGCAGCTGGGCCCGGGTGAACACCCGGCCGGGGTGCTGCGCCAGGAACTTGAGGAGCTCGAACTCCTTGAAGGTGAGGTCGAGGATGCGTCCCCTCAGCCGTGCGATGTAGGTGGCCTCGTCGATCACGAGGTCGCCCCGGCGGATCTCGTCGGGGTCGTCGGTCCCGGCCTCGGCGGAGCCGACGGCCAGACGGAGCCGTGCCTCGACCTCCGCCGGGCCGGCGGAGGTCAGGATGAAGTCGTGGACCTGCCAGTCGGGTGTGAGCGCCGCGACGCCGCCCTCGGTGAGGACGACGAGCAGCGGGCAGTCCAGCCCCGTGGTGTCGAGCAGGCGGCAGAAGTTCCTGGCCGCGGCGAGGTCGGTACGGGCGTCGACCAGAATGGCGTCGACGGGCGAGTTCGAGTTGCCGCTCACTCCTGACGCCAGCAGGGCTCCGGCCTCCGCGGGAGCCACCCGCACGGAGTGCAGGAGGAGTCCGAGGGCCGGCAGCACGTGGTCGGACGGTTCGTTGGAGTTCGTCAACAGCAGCAGATGGCTCATGCGTCTCTTCTCGTCAACCCGCGCTATGCGGACGATCGAAGGCGCCATTGCCCCCGGTGAAGATTTGTCTAATACGTCGCCTCCGAGCAACACCAAGGATAATCAACAGATGGCGAAGTGCACTATCAGGTACTGGGCAGCGGCCAAGGAAGCGGCCGGAACAGCGCAGGAGGACGTGGAGGCGGACACTCTGGCCGAAGCGCTCGAAGCGGCGTGTCGTCTGCACCCCGACGACCGCTTCCTGCGCGTACTCGGGGCTTCGTCGCTCCTGGTGGACGAGCGGCCCGTGGGAGCGCGGCCCCATGGCGCGGTCGCGGTCGCCGACGGGACTGTGATCGAGGTCCTACCGCCCTTCGCCGGCGGCTGAGATGTTCCGGAATCAGACGCAATCAGGAGGAAACATGACGGAAATCCCCGAATGGGCTGGGCGTGCGCGCGTGGTGATGCTCGGCAGGGCGGGGTGCCACCTGTGCGAGGACGCGTGGCGGACCATCGGCGCCGTCGCGGACGAGGTCGGGGCGAGCCGTGCGGAGGTGGACCTCGACGGGGTGGACGAGGCCGACCGCGAGGAGTACTGGGACAAGATCCCGGTCACGTTCGTGGACGGGAGGCGCCACGACTTCTGGCGTGTCCGGGAGGACCGGCTGCGCTCGGCGCTCGGCGGCTGAAGGGCGGATTCTCCGGGGGCCGAGCGGTTTCGTCCGCGAATACCCCCGCCCGTGCCATTCCGGCTGTCCTGAATCGGTGAGCGTGCTCCCTCCTTTTTCCGAGGGTTCCCGGAGAACCCCGCGCATGGGAACTTCTGATCACGGAGTCACAGCGGGCCCCACTTTGTGCGTGCTTTCACAAGCACGTAATCTAGGTCCACAGCCCCCGTCGGGAGCACACTCGCGCGTATCCCGGGACCCGGCCGCGCACCCGCACCCGCCCCCGTGCCCCGTCCGCACCGACCGCCGCTCAGGAGCGCCCGCCTGTGATCAGTCGTCCACCACGGCCCCGGGAGAGGGGTATCCCGGAGGCCACCGTCGCCCGGCTCCCCGTCTACCTGCGCGCGCTCCAGTCCCTCCAGGACCGCGGCACCCTCACCGTCTCCTCCGAGGACCTCGCCTCCGCCGCCGGCGTCAACTCCGCGAAACTCCGCAAGGACCTGTCCCACCTCGGCTCCTACGGGACCCGCGGGGTGGGCTACGAGGTCCAGTACCTCGTCTATCAGATCTCACGTGAGCTTGGTCTCACCCAGGACTGGGCCGTGGCCATCGTCGGCATCGGCAACCTCGGCCGCGCACTGGCCAACTACGGGGGTTTCGGCACCCGCGGCTTCCGCATAGCGGCCCTCCTCGACGCCGACCCCGAGATGGTCGGGCAGAGCGTGGCGTCCCTGGACGTGAGGCATATTGACAACCTGGAGGACGTCGTCCGTTCCAAGGGCGTTTCCATAGGAGTCATCACCACGCCCGCGGCCTCGGCCCAGGGCGTCGCCACCCGCTTCGTGGAGGCGGGGGTGAGCAGCATCCTCAACTTCGCGCCGGTCGTGCTCAATGTGCCGGACGGGGTCGATGTGCGTAAGGTCGACTTGTCCATCGAACTCCAGATCCTCGCCTTCCACGCGCAGCGCAGGGCGGACGGCGACGGCCGTGCCGCGGAACGGGCGGGACTGGAACTGACATGAGACGGGTACCGGCCGGAGAAGCCGGTCGGAGCGGTGGGCGAAGAGCGAGCGTGCGCCGCGTTCCGGGGGGCTGGCCACGGGGGCCGGCCGACGTGCCGGAGCATAGAGAGACGCTGTGTCGTGCCTGCATAGGAGAATGCGGATGAGTGTCCTGGCCGTGGGGTTGAGCCACCGGAGTTCGCCGGTGGCGCTGCTCGAACGCGTCGCGCTGAACGGGGAGGCGCGCACCAAGGCGGTCGGGGAGATGGTCGGCTCCGACTCCGTCAACGAGGTCATGGTGGTCTCCACCTGCAACCGGACGGAGGTCTACGCCGACGTCGAGGCCTTCCACGGCGGAGTGGCGGCCATCACCGAACTCCTCTCCTGGCACAGCGGGGTGCCGCTCGGGGAACTCTCCGAACACCTCTACGTGCACTACGAGGACCGCGCCGTCCAGCACCTGTTCTCGGTCACGTGCGGCCTGGACTCCATGGTCGTCGGCGAGGGCCAGATCCTCGGACAGGTGCGCGACGCCCTCAAGGAGGGACAGGACACCGGTTCCGTCGGCCGCGTCCTCAACGACCTCGGCCAGAGGGCCCTGCGGGTGGGCAAGCGCGCCCACACCGAGACCCACCTCGACCACGCGGGCGCCGACATGGTCAGCTTCGGCCTCACCGTCGCCGCCCGCGACCTGGGCCTGGGCCCGACCGGAGCGGACGAGACCACCGCCGACCGGACGGTCCCCGCCGTGGGCGCGGTCCCGCCCGTGGGCTGCCCCATGTCCGCGTCGGCCGGCGACACCGGCGACGGGCCCGGGCTCGCCCGGCCCTCCCGCGGGCCCCTCTCCGGCCTGCGCGTCCTGGTCCTCGGCGCGGGGTCCATGAGCGCGCTGTCGGCCAACACCGTCTCCCGCCAGGGCGCCGCGACCGTCGTCGTCGCCAACCGCACGCCCGAGCGCGCCGCCCGGCTCGCCGAGTGCCTCACCGAGGCCTACGACACCGTCCGCTCCCGGTCCGTCCCCTTCGCGGACGCCGCAGGGGTCCTCGCCGACGTCGACCTCGTCATCTCCTGCACCGGGGCCCAGGGCCTGGTCCTGACCGCCGACGCCGTCGCCGAGGCCACGGCCGGCCGCACCCGGCCCCTGGTCTTCCTCGACCTCGCGCTGCCCCGCGACATCGACCCCGCCGTGCGCGACCTGCCCGGTGTGCGCCTCGTCGACATCGAGGACCTGCGCCTGGCCGCGGCCACCGGCTCCGCCGGCGGGGGCGGCGACCGCTCCAGCGCCCTCACCCTCGTACGCGGGATCGTCGACGAGGAGGTCACCGAGTTCCGCACGGTCCGCCGCGCGAACCAGGTCACCCCCACCGTCGTCGCCCTGCGCTCCCAGGCCAGGGACGTCGTCGAGGCGGAGCTGTCCAGACTCCACGGCCGCCTGCCCGACGACATCGACGACCGCACGCGGGAGGAGATCACCCGCGCGATGCGCCGGGTCGCCGACAAGCTCCTCCACCGGCCCACCGTGCGCGTCAAGGAACTGGCCGCCGCGCCGGACGGCGAGTCCTACGAGGCGGCCCTGCGGCAACTCTTCGACCTCGACCCCAAGACCCCGGAGGCGCTGACCGCCTCCGGCGGTCCCAGCACCGCGGCGCGGTCCGCACAGGAGAAGGCATGACCGGCACTCCCGCCAAACTCGGCACGCGTCGCAGCACCATGGCGACCAGCCAGTCCCGGATGGTCGCGGACGCGATCACCGAGCGCACCGGCCAGGCCATCGAACTGGAGCTGATCACCAGCTTCGGCGACGTCACCAAGGCCCACCTGACCCAGCTCGGCGGCACCGGGGTGTTCGTCAACGCCCTGCGCGACGAACTCGTCGCGGGCACCATCGACTTCGCCGTCCACTCCCTCAAGGACCTGCCCACGGCCCCCGCCGACGGGCTCGTCCTCGCCGCCGTGCCCGAGCGCGACGACCCCCGCGACGCCCTGTGCGCCCGCGACGGGCTCGCGTTCGCCGACCTGCCCGCCGGGGCCAGGGTCGGCACCGGCTCCCCGCGCCGGGTCGCCCAGCTCGCGGCCCTCCGCCCGGACCTCACCTACCTGCCCATCCGAGGAAACGCCGAGACGCGCCTGGGCAAGGTCGCCTCCGGCGAGCTCGACGCGGTCGTCCTCGCCTACGCCGGCCTCGGCCGCGTCGGCCGGATGGACGACGTCACCGACGTCTTCGAGCCGGAGCAGATGCTGCCCGCTCCCGGACAGGGCGCCCTCGCCGTGGAGTGCTCGGCCGAGCGCCGCGACGGCGACCTCGCCTACCTCGCCACCGTCGACCACCCCGCCACCCGCGTCGCCGTCGTCGCCGAGCGCACCGTCCTCTCCGAGCTGGAGGCCGGGTGCGCCGCCCCGGTCGGCGCCTACGCCGAGTACGACGCCGGGACGGGGAGCCTGCGCCTGCGCGCGGCCGTCGTCTCCACCGACGGCACCGCCTCCGTGCGCGGCGAGCGCACCGCCGACCTCGCCTCGACCGGTGACCTGGCCGCCGCCACCGCGCTCGGCCGCGACCTGGCACGCAGCATGATCGGTGAGGGCGCCGACCGGATCGTCGCCGAGGCCTTCGCCGAGAGGGACACACCCTGACCAGGAGTCGACGGCGGGGCGCCTCGGCCGCACCCCGCCGCACCCGCCGGCGCCCCGGAGAACTCCGCGCACGGGGACGCCGGCGACCACACAGAGGAGCCAGTACGTGAACGCCAACGCCAACTCCCAGCCGGAGGAGCCCCGCGCCGCCGCCCGGTCCGGGCACGTCGCCCTGGTCGGGACCGGTCCGGGCGGCGCCGATCTGCTGACCCTGCGCGGCGCCGAGCTGCTGAGGCGCGCCGACGTGGTCGTCACCCTGCGGGAGCCCGCCGCCGAGGAGCTGGCGGGCTTCCGCGAGGAACTCCTCTCCCACTGCTCCGATGGCGTCTCCGTCCTCCAGGCCGACGAGTGCGGCGGAGACCTCAACGCCCTCGCCGTCGCCCGCGCCCGCGAGGGGCAGCGGGTCGTGCGCCTGTACTCCGGCGACCCGTTCTTCGGCTGCCGCGGCGCCGACCTCGTCGCCGCCTGCGAGGAGGCCGGGGTCGAGGTCGAGGTCGCCCCGGGCGTCTCCGCCGTCACCTCCGTCCCCACGTTCGCGGGCCTTCCGCTGATGGGCGACGGCGTCCCCGAGGTGCGGATCCTCAACGCCCGCCCGCACGGCAAGGCCGAGGTCGACTGGAACGAGGCCGCCGCGAGCGACGCCACCCTGGTCATCATGGGCGGAGACGCCCCCGCCGAGGAGCCGCCCGAACACCGCGGCCCCGGCCTCGACGTGCTCTGCAAGACCCTCGTCGCGGGCGGCCGGCCCGCGAGCACCCCGGTCTCCGTCGTGCGCGCGGGCGGGACCACCCGGCAGACCACGGTCACCTCGACCCTGGCCCGTCTGGTCGCCGACCTGAAGGCCAAGGACGCCAAGAACCACCACGCCACCGCGCCCGCGCTCATGATCGTCGGACCCGGCGCCGCGCGCAGGCCCGAGCTGTCCTGGTACGAGGGGCGCCCGCTCTTCGGCTGGCGCGTCCTGGTGCCCCGCACCAAGGAGCAGGCCGCGGCCCTGTCCGACCAGCTGCGCGGTTACGGCGCGGTGCCGGAGGAGGTGCCGACCATCTCGGTGGAGCCGCCGCGCACCCCGCAGCAGATGGAGCGCGCCGTCCGCGGGCTGGTCACCGGCCGCTACCAGTGGGTGGCGTTCACCTCCGTCAACGCGGTCAGGGCGATCCGCGAGCGCCTGGAGTCCTACGGCCTCGACGCGCGCGCGTTCGCCGGGGTCAAGGTCGCCGTCGTCGGGGAGGCCACCGCCGACGCTGTGCGCGAGTTCGGCATCCAGCCCGACCTGACACCGCCGGAGGACGCCCAGTCCAGCGCCGGCCTGGTGTCGGTGTGGCCGCCCTACGACGACGAGATCGACCCGATCGAGCGGGTCCTGCTGCCCCGCGCCGACATCGCCACCGACACCCTCGTCGCGGGCCTGACCGACCTCGGCTGGGAGACCGACGACGTCACCGCCTACCGCACGGTGCGCGCCGCCCCCCCGCCCGCGCCCGTCCGGGAGGCGATCAAGGGCGGTGGTTTCGACGCGGTCATGTTCACGTCCTCCTCCACGGTGCGCAACCTGGTGGGGATCGCGGGCAAGCCGCACAACACCACCGTCATCGCGGTGATCGGCCCGGAGACGGAGCGGACCGCCGTCGAGTTCGGCCTGCGCGTCGACGTGGTGGCTCCCAAAGCCTCGGTTTCGGCCCTCGCCCGGGCCCTCTCGGAGTACGGTGCCGCCAGGAGCCGCGAAGCCGTCGAGTCCGGCAAGCCCGTCCTCAAGCCCAGCCAGAAGCGCCGCGGACGCCGACGCAAACTGTAGACCGCCCACGCGGTCGGACGCCGTGCAGGCCGGTGCCCCCGGCCGCAGGGGGTGCCGAACCGACGGTGTCCACGGTCCGCCCCGCACGCGCGGGGCCCCGGGAGGCCGGGCCCAGACCACACGTCCACCCCGCGAACCCACGTACGGGAGCCCGCAATGACCGCATCCGGAAACGACGCCGCCTTCCCCGCCGCCCGTCCCCGCCGCCTGCGCCGTGGACCGGCGCTGCGTCGCCTGGTCGCCGAGACCCGGGTGCTCCCGCGCAACCTGGTCCTGCCGATGTTCGTCAAGGAGGGGATCACCGAACCCGTGGCGATCTCCTCGATGCCCGGCCAGGTGCAGCACACGCGCGACAGCCTGCGCAAGGCCGCCCACGAGGCCGCCGCCGCCGGGGTCGGCGGCCTCATGCTGTTCGGCATCCCCGCGCACAAGGACGAGCGAGGCTCGGGCGCCGACGACCCCGACGGGATCGTCCAGGCGGCCCTGCGCGACCTCGCGGCCGAGGTCGGCGACGACCTCGTGGTCATGGCCGACCTGTGCCTGTGCGAGTACACCTCGCACGGCCACTGCGGGCCGCTGGAGACCGGCGGGCACGTCGACAACGACCTCACCCTGGAGCGCTACGCGTCCGTCGCCGCCGCACAGGCGGAGGCGGGGGCGGCCGTCGTGGCGCCCAGCGGCATGATGGACGGCCAGGTCGCGGCCATCCGCGCCGGGCTGGACCGCGCGGGGTTCGGGCAGGTGCCGATCCTGGCCTACGCCGCCAAGTACGCGTCGTCCTTCTACGGCCCCTTCCGTGAGGCCGCCGAGGGCGCCCCGCAGTTCGGCGACCGCTCCGGCTACCAGCAGGACCCCGCCAACGTCCGCGAGGCCCTGCGCGAGGTCGCCCTCGACGTCGCGGAGGGCGCCGACATGGTCATGGTCAAACCCGGCCTGGCCTACCTCGACATCGTCGCCAAGGTGGCGGAGGCGTCCCCGGTACCCGTGTCGGCCTACCAGGTCAGCGGTGAGTACGCGATGATCGAGGCGGCGGCGGAGCGCGGCTGGATCGACCGCGAGCGGGCCATCGTGGAGACCCTGACCTCGTACCGGCGGGCGGGGGCCGAGCAGGTCCTCACGTACTGGGCCACCGAGGCGGCACTCCTGCTGCGGTAGCGCGACCAGGCCTTTCGCCCCGGTCGCGGTCGCCGGGCGCGGGGCCCCGGACCGAGGCCGCGCCTGAGCCGAGCACGACCACCGGGGAGGCCCCATGGCCGACGTACTGTACCGACGTAGGCGCCGACATGCGACGGACAGCATGCTCGACGCGGCCCTGCGCTACGCGCGGCTGGGCTGGCCGGTCGCGCGCGGCGCCGCGCCGGGCGAGGACCGCGCGTGCAGCTGCGACCGGATGGGCTGTCCGGACCCGGCGGCGCACCCGGTCACGATGGCCTGGGGGGTGGAGGCCAGCACCGACGCCGCCACCCTCCGGCGCTGGTGGACGGCCACCCCGGACGCCAACGTCATCCTGCCGACCGGCCGGGTCTTCGACGTGTTCGACGTCCCGCGCGAGGCGGGCGTGATGGCCCTGGCACGGATGGGCCGCTCGGGCGTCCCGGCCGGGCCGGTCGCGGCGGTCGACTCCTCCCGCTACCTGTTCTTCGTGGCCACGCGCTCCCCGGTCGACGAGGACGAGTGGTGGTCCTGCCACCTGGACTGCGTGCCCGAGGACGTCGAGGAGATGCCGGGCCTGCGCTGGCACTGCCGGGACAGCTTCGTCCTCGGCGCGCCGTCCCTGCTGCCCTCGGGCAGCCGGGTCACCTGGATCCGCACACCGCTCGACGCGGGCGAACCGGTCCCGCTCCCCGACCCGATCGCGGTGCTCGGCATCCTCGCCGACGCCAGCGCCGAGTTCTCGGGCTGACGCACGCGGCCCGGCACCGACACGGCGGCCCGGGGCACGGGGCCCCGGGCCGTGGCGCCCCGCCGTCCCGGGGCGGCGGGATCAGGCCCCTCCGCGCTCGCGCACCCACAGCGCCAGCCGCGTCCGGTCGCGCAGGCCGAGCTTGCGCAGGATGCTGGTGACGTGGTTCTTCGCGGTCCCCTCCGTGATGAACAGGGTCCGCGCGATCTCCCGGTTGGTGGCCCCGGTCCCCACCAGCCTCGCCACCTCCTCCTCGCGCTCCGACAGCGGGGACGCGGCGGGCGCGGCGGACCCGGTGGCGGGCCCCGCCCAGGGGGCCCGGGCCGGGTCCAGGGCGGCGACGAGCCGCTGGGCGGCGGGCCCGCCCAGGACGGTCTCCCCCCGTGAGGCGCGGCGCAGCGCCGAGACCAGCTCCTCCGGCGGAACGTCCTTGAGCAGGTAGCCGCGGGCCCCGGCGCGCAGACCGCCGAAGATCAGCTCGTCGTCGTCGAACGTGGTCAGCACGACGGCCGGAACGCCCGGGTACTCCTCGCGCATGCGGCCGATGAGGGTCACCCCGTCCATGAGGGGCATGCGGGCGTCCACGAGGGCCACGTCGGGGAGGGGGACGGCCGAGGACAGGAACTCCAGGGCCTCGACCCCGTTCGCCGCCTCGCCGACCACGTCGATGCCCTCCTCGATCTCCAGCAGCTTGCGCAGGCCCTGCCTCAGCAGGATCTGGTCGTCGACGATCAGAACCGAGACGGTGGTCACGCGGTGCCTCCAGCGGTGGTCGGAACGGTCTCCCGTTCGGTGCGCAGCGCGGGGACGGACACCCGGAGCCGGAAGCCCTGCCGCCGCGTCCCCGTGTCCTTCCCCGCGCCCTCCCGGAGCGGGTCCCCGGCCCGGCCGCCCCCGGTATCCTGCTCCGTGCCAGGGGCGCGGGCCCCGCCCCCGTCGCCGGCCTCCAACGCGCCCCCGACCGAGGCCACCCGCTCCGCCAGCCCGCGCAGGCCGAACCCGCCGAGCGCCGCCCCCTGCGGAGCCCCGGCGCCGTTGTCGGCCACCGTGACCGCCACCCCGGCGGGGTCCGCCGCGACCTCCACCTCCACCAGGTCCGCGCCCGAGTGGCGCATCGCGTTGGTCAGGCCCTCCTGGAGGGCGCGGTAGCAGACCAGCTCGGCCTCCTCCGACAGCTCCGGCCAGTCGCCGGCGTCGGTGAAGGCGATGCGGATGCCCCCGCCGTCGAACGAGTCCGCCATCGCGCGCATGGCGGCCACCCCCGCGCGCCCCTCCAGCCGCAGCGGTCGCAGCGCGCGCACCCACCTGCGCGTGTCGGTGAGGGCCTCGCCCGCCAGCTCCCTGGCCTGTTCCACCTCGCCCCAGGCCCGGTCGGGACGGGCGGTGCGGAAGCGCAGCGCGTTGGACAGGGACATGGCGAGCGCGGTCAGGTAGTGGCCGGTGCTGTCGTGCATCTCCCGGGACATGCGCGCGCGCTCCTCGGCCACGGTCAGCTCCCGTACCCGGGCGGCGCGCAGGCGCAGGTCCTCGTGGGCCTCCTCCAGCTCGGCGAGGAGGGCCGTGGTGCGCTCGGCGCGCTCCCCGGCGACGACGAGCCCCACGAAGGCCATGCCCGACACGGCCACGATGAAGAGGAGGCTCGTCCCCATCACCAGCCCTGCCCAGAGCGGCACCACCCCGGGCAGGAAGAGGGCGAGCACCACGCTGAGCGCGAAGACGGAGGCTCCGTAGCCGACCCCGCCGAGGAGGCCGAACACGGCCACCGCGTTCATCGTCCCCACGCAGACCAGCAGGAACATCGTGTAGTTGTTCGTGATCAGGCACAGCACGGTCAGCACCAGGAAGACCACGCTGGCCGCCCGCCGCAGCGGAGGGGAGTCCGCGGACCAGGCGAGGAACGGCCACAGCGCGCACGAGGCGACCGCCGCGCCGAAGCTGGCGAACACCATGGCCCTCAGCGCGGGCGGCTCGTCCGCCAGGCCCATGTCGAACACGAGGCCCATGGTCTGGAGCACGAGCGCGATCCCCGTCGCACCCCAGAACAGCAGCTGCAGCATGCGCGGCGGGCGGTCCCTGTACAGGGTGACCCAGGCCGACAGGTCGGGGAGCGAACCGGACGTGTTCATCCCACGAGCGTAGCCACGCCCCGACGGTGGGCGGAGTGGCCCGGGGTCATGTCCGGAGCACGTTCCGGCCATGACCTCCGGCATGCCCCGGACGCGGAGAACGCCATGACCGCACCGTGCCGCACGGTCGATGCGGCCGTTCCGCGCCTTTCCCTAATGTTCTCCGTGAAAGGCAGGCGGCGGAGGGGAAAAGCGCGGGAGAACGGCCTCGGCGAACACGGGAAAGTCCCCTCCCCCTCGGTGGACACCGCCTTTCCGGCGGACGGGACCTCGCGGTACGCCGGCGCGCCGACCGTGCCGGATCCGCCGCTGACCTCACCCGACGCCCCGACCGTCCCCGCAGCGCGGACGGGGGTCGCGGGCGCCGCCGCGCTCCGCACCCGATTCCGACCCGACCCCGAAAGGACACACGGACGCCGATGAACGGCACGCCTGTGATCACCACCGAGAAACTCACCAGAGACTACGGAAACGGCGCGGGAGTCTTCGACGTCGACCTCTCCGTTCCGCGCGGAACCGTTTTCGGACTCGTCGGCCCCAACGGGGCCGGAAAGACCACGCTCCTCTCCGTCCTCGCCGGGCTCAGGAGGGCGGGGAGCGGGAACGTGCGCGTGGACACCGCGGGCGGACGGGTCCTGCTCTGCCCCGACGTCCCGGACTTCGAGCCCTGGCTCACCGCCGCCGAGGTCGTCGTCCTCAGCGCCGAGGCCGCCGGGGTCCCGGTCACCCCGGAGGACGCGGCCCTCGCCCTGGAGCGGGTCGGCCTCACGGAGGCCGCGCACCGCCGCAACGCCCGCTTCTCCCGGGGCATGCGGCAGCGGCTGGGCCTCGCCGCCGCACTGGTCTGCCGGCCCGAGGTGCTCATCCTGGACGAGCCCGCCTCCGGGCTGGACCCGCGGGGGCGGGTGGACGTGCTCGCCCTCATCCGCTCCCTCCGCGAGCACTGCACGGTCATCCTGGCCAGCCACCTGCTCGGCGACGTGCAGAGGGTGTGCGACGACGTCGCCGTCCTGGTCCGGGGGCGGGTGGTCTACCAGGGGCCCGTCGCCGACATCGCCGACCGCGGACGCCCCAGCGCCTGGCACGTGCGGGTCCGCGGCACGGCCCGGGAGGTCGTGGAGCTCCTCTCCGCCGAACCGTGGGTGACCCGGGCGACCCCCGTCGAGGCCGAACCCGACCTCGTCTTCGTCGAGGCCGTCGCCGCCGAGCACGGGGAGACCGGCATCCCGCGCACGCTCGTGGAGCACGGCGTCCCGCTGGTCTCCATGAACGGCTACGAGGCCGACCTGGAGTCGGCCTTCCTCTCCCTCACCTCGACGGACGCCACCGACGGGAGCACCCGATGAACACCGCGCTCTACCGCAACGAGATCCGGCGCATGACGCGCACCCACACCCTCGCCGGGCTCATGGCGTTCTTCGTCTTCTTCGGGGCGGCCTCGCCGGTCCTGGTGTTCCTCCTGCCCGACCTGCTGGCGGCCATGGAGGGTGTGGAGGGGGTCCAGACCGGCATGGCGGACCTCATGCCGGAGGCCACCCCGGTCGCCGCGCTCGGCTCCTACGTGGAGAACGCGCAGATCCTCGGCGTGCTGTTCGTGCTCCTGGTGGCCGCGGGCGCCCTGGCGCTGGACGGCAGCGTCGGCCGCTCGACGTTCTACCGGGTCCGGGTCCCCGGTCCCGCCGCGCTGGTGCTGCCGCGCTTCGCGGTCCCCGCGATGGCCGCCGTCGCCGCGTACACGGCCGGCGCCGTGGCCGCCTGGGCGACCACGCTGCTGCTGATCGGGGAGCTCCCCCTCGGGGCCACCCTCGCGGGCGCGCTGTTCACGGGGCTGTTCCTGGTGTTCGCCGTCGCGGTGACGGCGCTGGTCGCCGGTCGGGCCGGCGGCCTCCTGCCCACGGTCGGGTTCTCCGTGGCCGCACTGGTCCTGCTCGTCCTGCTGGGCCAGCTGCCGGTGGTGGGGGAGTGGTCGCCCACCACCCTCTTCGCCGCGCAGGCCGCCCTGCCCGACGGTGCGCCGGTCACCGACTTCCTGCCCGCCGCGGTCAGCACCCTCGTGGGGACCGCCGCCCTCCTCGCGCTGGCCGTGCGCGGGTTCGGCGCCCGGGAGGTCTGAGGGGAGGGGCGCCGGGAGAAACCGGCGGAGGGGGTCATCGGACGGACCCCCTCCGTCGGCGTCCTGTTGGGCCCGGGGGCGTCCTAGATCTCCGTGGCGTTCACCACGATCCCGTCCTCGTCGCTGTAGAGCCACTCGCCCGGGACGAACACGACGTCGCCGAAGGCCACCGGCACGTCGAGGCGCCCCGCGCCGTCCTTCGCGGACTTGCGGGGGTTGGATCCCAGGGCCTTGACCCCCAGGTCGAGACCGCCGAGGGCCCTGGTGTCGCGCACCGCGCCGAGGATGACGACGCCGGCCCACGCGTTCTCCACGGCCGCCGCGGCGATCATGTCGCCCATCAGTGCGGACCGGAGCGAGCCGCCGCCGTCCACGACCAGTACCGCCCCCTCACCAGGGGTGTCGAGGACCTGCTTGACCAGGCCGTTGTCCTCGTGGCACTTGACGGTGCGGATGCGGCCCGAGAAGACCGCCCGCCCGCCGTACCGGCGGAACTGCGTGGAACAGCTGCGCAGGGTGTCGCCGTGGTCGTCGACGAGGTCCGCGGTGGAGAAGTCGGGGGTCATGTCGGCTCCGGTTCGGGTCGTGGGCGGGCACCGTCGAAGCTACCCGCCGGCGCCCGGAGTTCTTTCGTCGGTCCGGAACGTCTCTTTCGTCTGTGGGGCCGCCTCTCCGGCCCTGAACGGTCGAAGTTGATGACAGGATAAGGACCTTCCCGTCATCACCTCGTGGGAGTCCCGTCACCCGCCGACCGGACGTCGCCCGGCCCTTCCCCCTGCTCGCGCGCGACCCTCCCCGTACGACTTCTTCTGGAGAGAGATGGTCTCCGAGATCTTCGCCGTCAGTGCCGCCTGGTCCCGGGCCGTGATCGAGTTCACCGCCGGCCTCGACCCCTGGGTCCAGCAGGCCGCCTACCTGGGCACCGACCTCTTCCTCGGCGTGTTCGCGGTGCTCTTCCTCGCCGCCTGGTGGCGCGCCAGGTCCCACAGCTCCCGCGCGGTCGGCCTGGCGCTGTTCGCCCCCGTCGCCACCGTCGTCGCCTACGCCGTCAGCCGCACCGTCAAGTCGTTCTTCGAGCAGCTGCGGCCCTGCCAGGCCATGACCGACCTGACCACCATCGCCACCTGCGACCCCATCGGCGACTGGTCGTTCCCCAGCAACCACGCCGCCATCGCCGGCGCCGCCGCCGCGGCCGTCGTCGTCGCCTGGCGCCGCTTCGCCGTCGTCGCCGTGGTGTTCGCCGTCCTCGAGGCCTTCTCCCGGGTCTTCGTCGGCGCCCACTACCCCCACGACGTCACCGTCGGCCTGCTCGTCGGAGCCGCCGTCGCCACCCTCGCCTCCCTCGCCATGGCCCGCCCGATGACCGCGGTCGTCGACCGCATCGCCGCCACCGAGCGCCTCCGCCCCCTCGTCCGGGCCGAGGGCGCCGAAGCGCCCGCGGAGCCGGCGTCCGGCAACACCTACGCGCGCTCCTGACCCTTCCTCACCGTGCCCCGTCCCGCCCCGGGACGGGGCACACGTGTGCCCGGGGTCCGGGCCAGGGGCGGAGAACCCCTGGGGGCGGACGGCGCCCGGCCCCCGAAGCGGGGGAGCCGCGCCCGTCGACGGGGTCCATGTTCGCGGCCACGGGGTCGTGGCATGCTTGGCGTGTGTGGGTATTCCACGCAGAACGCGGTCGAGCCACTGAAAAATGGGGGAGAAGGCCACGATGCTGCTGAGTTTCCGCGTCGAGAACCACAAGTCCATCCGGGACGAGCAGCAACTCCTCCTCACCCCCGTCTACGACGACGCCCGCCCCGAGAAGGCCGGTTGGGAGGCCTCCACCGTCGCGGGGATCTTCGGCGCCAACGCCTCCGGCAAGTCCAACATCCTGGACTCCCTCTCGCTGATGCGCGACACGGTCCGCTGGTCGATGCGGGACAACGAGCCGGGAGCGGGGATGCGGCGCCATCCCTTCGCCCTGGGCGGGGCCCGGGGAGAGCCCACGACGTTCGTGGTCGATCTCGAGGCCGACGGAGTCCGGTACACCTACGGTTTCGCGATCGACGACCGGAGGGTGACCGAGGAGTGGCTCTACAGCTATCCGAAACAGCGCAAGCGGGTCGTCTTCGAGCGTGAGGGCAGTGACTTCGAGTTCGGGGAGCACGCTCCGGGGAAGCTGCGGCAGGTCGCGGAGATCACCGGGGAGAACGTCCTTTTCCTCACCGTTGCCGCCCGGGCCTCGAACGAGGTCGTGGACCCCGTCTACCGGTGGTTCTCCGACCGCCTCGTCTTCGCGGCGGAACGTCTTCCCGGACGCCCCCTGTGGCTGCGGCGCGGTGGGGTTCCCGAAGACGCACTGAACGCTCTGTCCGACCTCCTGAGGTCCGCCGACACCGGTATCCGGAGCGTCGAGCTCAGGGAGGAGGAACCGATCGACCTCCTCGACCGGGCCCTGAGCCGTCAGCAGGGAACACGTGACACCTCTACGGAGCGAATTTTCCGTGAGCTGCTGAAGGCCCGGCTCGCCCAGGACGGGGATGTCGAACCGCAGGGCAGACGCCCCCGCAGGGACCTTCCGCCGACGCCTGTGTTCAACCACGGCGGCACGGCCCCCGACCGCCCCCTGCGATGGGAGGAGGAGTCCAGGGGGACCAGAGCCCTCGCCGCACTCGGCTTCGAGGCCCAGCGCGTCCTGGAGCGCGGCGGGGTACTCGTCGTGGACGAGATCGACGCCAGCCTCCACCCCTACCTCTCCGCCCGGGTGATCTCGCTCTTCCAGGACGAGGAGCAGAACCCCGCGGGCGCACAGCTCGTCTTCACCAGCCACGACGCCGCACTCCTCGGACGGGTCCGGGGAGCAGAGGTCCTCAAGCGCGACCACATCTGGTTCGTGGACAAGGACGGCGAGGGCCGCACGTCCCTCTACCCGCTCAGCGACTTCAAGCCCAGGGGCGACGACAACCGGGCCAGGCGCTACCTCACCGGGCGCTACGGGGCCGTCCCCGACGTGGACGACGAGCTGTTCCGCGAGGCCCTCGCCAGGAGGGAACGGCACCCGGCCGAGGACGGGGAAGGGGCGGCACGCCGGTGAGCAAGAGGGCCAAGAGGGAGCGAGAGACCAGGCTCGAACGCCGCCGCCCCCACCGGGAGGAACGGCGCGTCTACCTCGTCGTCTGCGAGGGCGGGACCGAGAAGGCCTGCTTCGACGGCATGAAGAGGCACCCCGACGTGCACATGCACACGCTGCACGTGCGCAGGTCCAAGCATCCCCAGCGCGAAATCGTGGTGCGGAGCGCGGCCGAGGCAGGACGGGACGAGTACACGCAGATCTGGGCCGTGTTCGACACCGACGGAGAGGACGTCGCCTCCCTCGTCGCGGAGGCCCGGCGCTCCGGGGTCGAGGCCGCCCACTCCACCCCCACGTTCGAGACCTGGCTCATCCTCCATTTCAAGGACCACCGGTCCGCGCTCGTCGACGGGGCCCGGGCCGCGGGAGCGCTGAAGGCGCTCCTGCCCCGGTGGAGCAAGGGCGGGACGCGCTTCGAGGACTTCTCGGACGGACTCCGCGACGCCTGTGCGCGGGCGGAACGCCTTCCGCCCGGGGGAGATCCGGGGACGCGGGTCCATCTCCTCGTCGGGGCCGTCCTGCGCCCCTGACCTCGGAGGCGGGTCACGGTTCCGTGACCGGGCACAGCTGACACACTGGTGAGGTGGGTACTCAACAGACTTCAGCAGAGCTCTTCGAGCGGGCAGCCGCCGTCGTTCCCGGTGGCGTGAACTCGCCCGTGCGCGCCTTCGGCGCGGTCGGCGGCACCCCGCCCTTCTTCGTCCGGGGCGAGGGCCCCTACCTCACCGACTCCGACGGCCGCCGGTACGTCGACCTGGTGTGCTCGTGGGGACCGCTGATCCTCGGGCACGCCGCCCCCGCCGTCGTGGACGCCCTCCACACGGCGGTCGACGCGGGGACGTCCTACGGGGCGCCGACGCCGGGCGAGGTCGAGCTCGCCGAGCTGATCGTCGGCCGCACCCCCGTGGAGAAGGTCCGCCTGGTCAACTCCGGCACCGAGGCGACCATGTCCGCGATCCGCCTCGCGCGGGGATTCACCGGCCGCAGCAAGATCGTCAAGTTCGCGGGCAACTACCACGGCCACGTCGACGCGCTCCTGGCCGCCGCCGGCTCCGGTCTCGCGACGTTCGCGCTCCCCGACTCCCCGGGCGTGACCGGCGCCAGCGCGGCCGACACCCTGGTGCTGCCCTACAACGACGCCGAGGCCGCCGAGCGGGCGTTCGCCGAGCACGGCGACGACATCGCCTGCGTCATCGCGGAGGCCTGCCCCGCCAACATGGGCGTGGTCCCGCCCCGGGCCGGGTTCAACGCCCGCCTCAAGGAGATCGCGCACGCCAACGGCGCCCTGCTGATCCTCGACGAGGTCCTGACCGGATTCCGCGTCAGCGCGTCCGGGTGGTACGGCCTGGAGGGCGTCGCCCCCGACCTGATGACCTTCGGCAAGGTCATGGGGGGCGGCCTGCCCGCCGCGGCGTTCGGCGGACGGGCCGAGATCATGGACCGGCTGGCCCCCGGGGGCCCCGTGTACCAGGCGGGCACCCTCTCCGGGAACCCCCTCGCCACCGCGGCCGGGCTCGCCACCCTGCGCGGCGCGACCCCCGAGGTGTACGAGCACATCGACCGCGTGTCCGCGCAGGTGCGGGCGGAGGTCTCCGGGGCGCTCGACGCCGCCGGGGTCGTCCACCGGGTCCAGGGCGGCGGCAACCTCTTCACGGTGTTCTTCACCGACCGGGAGGCCGTCGACTTCGACAGCGCCCGCACCACGGACACGGGCGTGTTCGCCGCGTTCTTCCACGCGATGCTCGACCAGGGCGTGTACCTGCCGCCCGCGGCCTTCGAGGCCTGGTTCTTCTCCGCCGCGCACGACGAGGCGGCCGTGGACAGGGTGGTCTCGGCACTGCCCCGAGCGGCCCAGGCAGCGGCAGAGGCCCAGGGCTGACCCCCCGCGGTCCGCCCCATGACCCCGAAAGAAAGACTCACACGATGACGACGACGACCGTCGTGCACCTGCTGCGGCACGGAGAGGTGTACAACCCGGACAAGGTGCTCTACGGAAGGCTTCCCGACTTCCACCTGAGCGAGCGGGGCCGGCAGATGGCCGAGATGGCCGCGGAGTGGTTCGAGGGCCACGACATCGCCGCGCTGTTCTCCTCCCCGCTGGACCGGACCCAGGAGACAGCCGTCCCGCTCCAGAAGATGCTCGGCCTCCCGGTCACCCTCGACGACCGGCTCATCGAGTCGGCCAACAAGTTCGAGGGGATGGCGCTGTCCCGGAGGTCGATGCGCGACCCCCGCGTGTTCAGCCGCGTCTACAACCCGTTCCTGCCGTCCTGGGGGGAGCCGTACTCCGAGATCGTCACCCGGATGGTCTCCGCCGTCAAGGTCGCCCGCCGTGCGGCCTGGGGGCGCGAGACGGTGCTCGTCAGCCACCAGCTGCCGATCTGGATGGTCCGCCGCGCCGCCGAGGCGAAGAGGCTCTGGCACCGGCCGGACCTGCGCGAGTGCAATCTGGCGAGCGTCACGTCCCTGACCTTCGCCGACCAGCGGCTGGCCAGCGTCAGTTACGCCGAGCCGGCCGCCGAGTTGTACCGCGACGAGCCGTCGGTGCCCGGGGCGTGACACGGAGCGCGTACCCGTAGCGGTAAGCTGGTGCTTCGGGTGCGGTAGGCGTGCGCTTTTCCGGCGTTCGGCCTTCCCGGGGCACGCCCCGGTCGCATCGGCCACCCCGCGCCCTGAGCGCGTCGGTGCCAGCGGGCCCAGCAGCCGCATCCGAACCCCTTGCCGGTTTTCACCGCCCAGCGGTTCGGCATGTCCGTACTCATCGTGAGCGAGAAGGTGATCCCATGGGTTCCGTCATCAAGAAGCGTCGCAAGCGGATGGCGAAGAAGAAGCACCGCAAGCTGCTCAAGCGCACGCGTATCGCGCGTCGCAACAAGAAGTAGGAACGGTCGCGGCGAAGTCGTCTCTCCGCGGGCGTGGGCGTGCCCCCGGCTCGTCCCGGACGCGGAGACACCTTCCCCCTTTGCGCGCGCTTTGCCGCCGCAATGGAATTTTCTGGGTGAGGCGCTGTTGTGCCTCACGGGTCGCGGTCGCCGGCTCACCCTCGTGGTGAACGGTCCGCGGACCTCCCGGAACAGCTCCCGTCTCCTTCCAAGGAACGTGTCGCCATGGCTCGTGTCGTACTCGTCACCGGGGTGTCCAGCCCCCTTGCCGCCAGGGTCGCGCAGACCCTGAGCGAGGAGCCCGGTGTCCGCCGGGTGATCGGCGCCGACTCGTCGCCGCCGCCCCAGGACACGCGGGGTATCGAGTACGCCCATGTCGACCTGCACGACGGGAGCCTCGACCGGATCGTCACCGACTCCGGTGCCGAGCTGGTGCTGCACCTCGGGCTGGACACCGAGGGCGCCCCGAACCGGGAGGACAACCTCCTGGGGACGATGCGGGTGCTGGGCGCGGCCCAGCGCTCCACCTCCGTCCGGCGCCTGGTGGTGCGCTCCAGCGCCACCCTCGACGCCGACGACGCGGCCGAGGTCGAGCGCCACACGCGCGGCCTCCAGCGCCGCCGCCCCGACCTCTCGGTGGCCCTCCTGAGGTTCGCCAACCTCATCGGCCCCTCGGCCGACACCCCCCTCACCCGCTACCTCGACTCGCGCCTCGTGCCCACGGTGCTCGGCAACGACCCGCGGGTGCGCTTCCTGCACGAGGACGACGGCGCCGAGGCGCTGGTGCGCATGGCGCTCAGCGACGGGACCGGCTTCTTCGACGTGGCCGGAGCCGATCCCGTGCCGCTCTCGCAGTGCCTGCGCCGCGTCGGCGGCCAGCGGCTGCCGGTCCCCGCCCGCGGCCTCAAGGTGCTGAGCGGCCTGGCCAAGCACGGCCGCATCGGCTACGCGAGCTCCAGCACGACGCGTGCCGTCCACGCGGGACTGCACACCGCGGGGATGGACTCCGACTCCCTGGAGCGGGTGCTGGACTGGTCCCCCGCGTACTCCTCCGCCGAGGCCTTCGAGTCCTACGCGCACAGCCGCGCGTCGTCCTCGCCGCGGCACGGACTGCGCCCGGTCCACGTGCTCGCGCTCGCCCGGGCCACGCTGGGGCGCTGAGCCCCCCTCCCACGGTGTCCGCGCGCCCGTTCCGCACGGGACCCGCCGACCCCCGCCGTTCCGGCCCCGAGCGGTTCCCGGCCCGCGGCCCCGCCGCCCTGGGCGTGCAGCCGCGGTCCCCGCGCCGGAGCCCCGGGCCCACCCACCGTCTCCCCGACCCGCCCCGGTCGTCCTCCGCGTGCCCCGACCGCCGTCCGGGCGGCTTCCGCCGCGGTCCCCGCGACCCCGTTGCGGCCCGTGCCCGCCGCGCGCAGGCCGTCGTGGACGCCTCCGGGGGCCGTGACGCGCGGTCCCGCCCGGCCGCGAGCCTCCCGCTTCGCCTCAGACCGCTCTGCGCTGTCTGACCGCGCGCATGGCGACCGCGCCCGCCACCGCGCCCGCCACCGCCGCGGGGACCGCCACCTTCAGCGCGGCCCGGTGCCGCCGGAAGTCGTGGACCGGCCAACCGTGCGTGCGCGCGTACCGGCGCAGGTCCCCGTCGGGGTTGACCGCGTGGGGCCGTCCCACGAGGGACAGCAGCGGCAGGTCGTTGGAGGAGTCGCTGTAGGCCGAGCACGCGGCCAGGTCCCAGCCCTCCTTGCGGGCGAGCGCGCGCACCGCCACGGCCTTGGCGGGCCCGTGCAGGAGGTCCCCGTTGAGCCGTCCCGTGTACACGCCGTCGACGCTCTCCGCCTCCGTGCCGAGGGCGCCGGTCAGGCCGAGCCGCCGCCCGATGATCTGCGCGAGCTCCACCGGGGTGGCGGTGACCAGCCACACCGGTTCGCCGGCGTCGAGGTGCCGCTGCACCAGCGCGCGCGTGCCCTCCCAGATCCGGTCGGCCATGGTGTCGTCGTAGATCTCCTCGCACAGGGTGACCAGGTCGGCCAGGTCGTGGCCGGCGACGAACGCCAGGGCGGCCTCGCGCGCGGCGTTGATGTGCTCGGGCTGTTCGCTCCCGGTGACCCTGAAGACCGTCTGCCCCCACGCGAAACGCATCAGGTCGCGCGTGGTGAACAGGTCGCGGGCCGCCAGGCCCCGGGCGAAGTGGTAGATCGAGGCGCCCCGCATCAGGGTGTTGTCCACGTCGAAGAAGGCGGCCCCCGGACCGACCGGAGTCGGGGACACGGCGTCGTATGACACGGTTCTCTCCTGGCTTGGGTGGGGGAGGCGGCCCTCCGGTGTCGGGGTGGCGAGCCCCGCGTAGTGCGAGCCTACGACCACCCGCGGGTCGTGCGGGGCCGCTGGGATGCGGTGACAAACCAGGTGATGAAGCTCACAGTGTAAATCCCTGTTGTGGGCCCCACTCTGCGGGATCTTCCCCGAAACTGCCCCCGCCATTCTGGTCAAAGTGCACATCCACCCGTTGGCGTGCAGCATCATTGTCGGGATGGTGACGGTAGGACTGGCATTCATAAGCGCGTTGGTGGGCTGGAGCGCCACCGCCGCGCTCGCCGCGTACGCCCAACGCCGTCCCGGTGTGGCCGCGATCGGGTGGCTCGTCGCGGCACTGGGGATGACGGTGGGCCTCAGCGCGGCCGTGATCGGGGCGATGTTCGACTTCGGCGAACTCACCTTCCGGCTGCTCCAGATCGGTATCAGCCTCCTCGGGCCGCTCTACATGGCCTGGGGCGCCTTCGAGTACGGCGTCCGATCTCCCCGCGGCGTGTTCACCTCGCGGCTGCTGCTGAGCGCGTTCACCATCGTTCCCCTGGTGGTGCTGTCCGTCGACCGGGTGAGCACCCGGTTCGGCGACACCTTCCCCGCCCTGGGCGACCACTACGACCTCATCCCGCGCTCGCTCGTCAACGTCACACAGGTCGTCGCCGCCGTCCTGCTGGTCACCGCGGTCGTCGCGGTGGCCAGGCGCGCCTCCGCCCACCGCAACGCCGACCTGGCGGTGCTCGGCCTGGTCTCCCTCGCCACGGTGCTCTCGGTGCTGGTCGGCCGGTTCGGGCTCGGCCTCGTCGGGCCCCTGCTGATGCTCGGCGCGGTCGCGGCCCTGTGGTGCGCCGCCGCGATGGTCGCGCGCCCCCGCCGCGACCCCTACGACGACGACGACTACTACGACGACTACGACGACGTGGCCGAGGACACCGAAGACGAACTCCCGGAGGAGCCCGTGCGCCGCAAGCGTCGCAACGCCGACCCCTACGACGACTACTACGACGGTCCGCCGACCCGGCAGGCCCCGCCCGCCAAGCTGCGCGGCGTCATCACGATCTACACGCTCGCCGACGGCCAGGGCCCGGGCTTCGACCGCCTCGCCGACGCCGTCGTCGCCCAGGTCGCCGAGCGTGAGCCGGACACCCTGCTGTTCGCCTGCCACACGGTTCCCAGCGCGCCCTCGCAGCGCATCGTCTACGCGATCTACCGGGACGAGCTGGCGCAGGAGGAGCACGAGCAGCAGCCGCACGTCGTGGAGTTCGCCCGGATCGGCGCGAACCACGTCGTCGCCACCAACGTGATCGAACTCTCCCTGGCGGGCGCCTCGGCCAGCGACGGCCTCGCCGGCCTGCTGATGCCCCGCTGACCTGCGCCTTCAAGGCCCGCATGGCAAGGGCGGACGGCGGTGCGGCCCCTGGCCCCCACCAGGGGAGGTCTCGAACCGGTGTCTTCTCCCCGGAACGCCGAACCGGTCGAGGGGCCCCGGCGTCCAACCCCGGGTGAAGTACCCTTCCCTACAGGTTTCTCCTGACCGGTGCCCGTCGGGCACCGATGGCGTGTGACCGAGACCGGCCGGACAGCCCAGCCGAGAGGCGCGCCGGAGCGAAAGAAAGTGTGCTGGGATTCCCGATGCGTAAATTTCTTGTCGTCCTCCTGATCCTCCTGGTCGCCCTCGTGGTGGCGGCCGACGTCGGGGGACGCAGCTTCGCGCAGAGCGCCGTGGCGCGCCAGCTCGCACAGCAGCTCCAGATGGCGGAGGAGCCGACCGTCGAGATCGAGGGCTGGGCGTTCCTGCCGCAGGTGTTCGGGGGCGAGTACTCCGAGATCCGCATCACCGCCGACACCGCCACCCTCAACGGCGTCACCCTCGAGCAGATCGACGCGACCGCCGCCGGCGTGCGGGCGCCCCTGGCGGACATGCTCGACCAGCCCAGTGTGGTCGCGGGGCAGCTGGACGGCTCGGCCGTTGTCCCCTACTCCTACTTCAACGCCTACCTGCCCGAGGGCATCACCATCACGACGGAGAACGGGCAGCCCCGGATCACCGGTGAGCTCGCCCTCCCGGAGCTCGGCCTGAGCACCTCGGTCAACGCGGGCGGGGAGTTCGGCGTGGACGGCGACACGCTGTCCTTCACCCCCGACGACATCCAGGTCGACGGTGTCCCGGGCGACGTCAGCGGCCTGGTCTCCGGTTCCCTCACCTTCAGCGCGCAGGCGCCCGCCCTTCCCTTCGGCCTGGCCGTCACCGACATGGAGCCCACCTCCACCGGGCTGCGGATCACCGGCACCGGGTCCGACGTCCCCCTGATGGGGGCCGACGCGGCCTGACGGCCCGCACCCGGCGGCGGGGTTCCGGGCGCCGCCGGGAACGCACGGCGCGGGGCGCGCCGACGGCACACCAGGAGGAGGACGGAGCGGTGACGACACGGGACGAGGGCACGCCGGGGGACCGGCCCG
Source organism: Streptomonospora nanhaiensis (assembly GCF_026642255.1). GTDB lineage: Bacteria > Actinomycetota > Actinomycetes > Streptosporangiales > Streptosporangiaceae > Nocardiopsis > Nocardiopsis tropica. The sequence continues at coordinate 533,029 of NZ_CP113264.1, forward strand.
CCGCGGTGCGGCCCGGTGCGGCCGACGCGCTGACCTCCGACGAGATCGGCGCCGAACTGGGCGAGCGGGCCACGCTCGTCCAGTTCTCCAGCGCCTTCTGCCAGCCCTGCCGCGCCACCCGGCGGGTCCTCGGCGAGGTCGCCGGGATGGTCGACGGCGTCGCCCACGTGGAGATCGACGCCGAGGCCCGGCTCGACCTCGTCCGCAGGCTCGACGTCGCGGGCACCCCCACGGTCCTCGTCCTCGACGCCGGGGGCCGGATCGTGCGCCGGGCCGGCGGCCAGCCGCGCAAGGCGGACGTCATCGCCGCGCTCGGCCGGGCCGTCCGCTGATCGGGGGTCCCCGTACGCCCCGGCGCGAACGTTCCCCCTGTGATCTACCCCACGCGTGACAAACGCGTCACGGGGACTGTAGCGTCTAGAACGTGACTTCCTTGACGAGCGCGTATCTGACGAAGCGACGGGCAGTGGACTTCTGCCGCGTCGCCGCCGCGCTCTGTCTGTGTCCCTAGGGCGGACGGGCTTCCCGACCCCCGCTCCCTCCGTGCGACTGGCCTTCCACCGTGTACGCAGCAGGGGACGACACACCATGCAGGCCGACCCTCGCGGGCAGTGCTCAACCGCTGTCCCGACCGCACCCGTGACGGCCGCCGCGTACCCCGGGGTCCACGGCCTCCGGGCACCGGTCCTCGCGTTCGCGGTGGTCGCCGGGGCGGCCCACCCGCCGCCCGGCCTGCCGTTCCCCGCCTCCGTACGCCCCCGTTCCGGCCCACCGGCCGAACCGGGGGCCGGCCGGTCGCCACGGTCCGCACAGGGAGCAGGACACGCCTCCGCCGTTCCCGGACCCGCCGGTCACCCGGCGGGCACGGAGCGGCCCGGTATCGCCGCGTCCGCCCCCGCACCCCCCGCAGCCCTCCCCGTAGGCCGTCCGGCCTCCGCCACGGCTGCGGGAAGCACCTTCTCGCCCTCCGCCGCACGGCGTCGGGCAGGACGGCTCGACCCCACGCGTCCCGGGACGGCAGCACCCCGGGAGCACCGACCGCACACGCGACACCGCACAAGAAACACAGGAGGTTCCCTATGAGCCGCTCCGACGTCCTCGTGGACGCCGACTGGGTGGAGGCTCACCTGGACGATGACAACGTGGTCCTCGTCGAGGTCGACGAGGACACGTCCGCCTACGACAAGGGACACATCCGCGGCGCCGTCAAGATCGACTGGAAGACGGACCTCCAGGACCCTGTCCGCCGCGACTTCGTGGACCGGACCGGGTTCGAGAAGCTGCTGTCCGCCAAGGGCATCGGCAACGACGACCAGGTGATCCTGTACGGCGGCAACAACAACTGGTTCGCGGCCTACGCCTACTGGTACTTCAAGCTGTACGGCCACGACGCCGTCCGCCTGCTCGACGGCGGGCGCAAGAAGTGGGAGCTGGACTCCCGCGAGCTGGTGGAGGAGGTGCCCGAGCGCGCCGCCACCGAGTACACCGCCAAGGAGCAGGACACCTCGATCCGCGCCTTCCGCGACGAGGTCGTCGAGGCCATCGGCACCAAGGACCTGGTCGACGTCCGCTCGCCCGACGAGTTCACCGGGAAGCTGCTCGCCCCCGCGCACCTGCCGCAGGAGACCTCGCAGCGCCCCGGCCACATCCCGACCGCGCGCAACATCCCGTGGGCCAAGACCGCCAACGAGGACGGCACGTTCAAGAGCGCCGAGGAGCTGCGGGAGCTGTACACCGGGGCCGGCGTCGACCTGGACAAGGACATCATCGCCTACTGCCGCATCGGCGAGCGCTCCTCGCACACCTGGTTCGCCCTGCACGAGATCGTGGGCCTGGAGAACGTCAAGAACTACGACGGCTCCTGGACCGAGTACGGGTCCCTGGTGGGCGTGCCCGTCGAGCTCGGAGAGGCGGAGGCCAAGTGAGCGACAGCTGCGGAGCGCCGGTCGGCGGGGTCGCCCTCGCCGACGTCGACGCGGGGAACCAGGCGGTCATCCAGGGCACGGTGACGCGTGACGGCGAGCCGCTGCGCGGCGCCTACGCCCGCCTGCTCAACGCCTCCGACGACTTCGTCGGCGAGGTGGCCACCGGGGACGAGGGGACCTTCCGCTTCTTCGCCGCCGACGGCGACTGGAAGGTCCGCGTCCTGGCGTCCAAGGGCTTCACCGGCGAGTACCCGGTGCGGGCCGAGGTGGGCAAGGTCATCGACCTCCGGGTCCAGGCCTGACCCACGGCCGACACGACAGTTCGGGCGCGGAGCGCCGGTACCGACGGGAGACCGTCCGGGACCGGCGCTCCGCGCTGTCGGGGGCCGGGCGCCGGGGACGGCCGTCCCGCCCGGCCCGGGGGGCTCCGGAGCCGCCCCGCGGCCGGGGCGGTCGCGCGTTCGTCCACAGGGCGCGTCCTGGTCTGGCAGGCCGTTCAGGGTCCTGCTTCACTGGAGGGAGCGCGGGGCCCGGTCGGCCGCCCGGCCGGTACCGGCGTCCGACAGCGTGTCGACCGCGGTGGGACCGTGACAAGCACGCCGGGCAGCTGGCAGCATCGGGCCCACGCTCCGGCCACCGCCGGGGTCCCGCGTGAACGACCCCGGCCGCTCCCTCCCCAGCGGCCGGTCAGGAGGTGTGAGGACGGTGCCCGACCCCCGAACCGGCGGCACGGCCAGAGGAGAGGCCGGGCGGACCTACGTCGGCTGGCGCCACGCGGTGCTCCTCCCGCCTCCGGGACCGGCACCCCGCAGGCCCGTGCCCGCCGACTCCGAGAGCGTCAGCGAGGAGTGGATCGCCGCCCAGCGCGACAGCGAGGCCCAGACCAACCGCCCCCTCTACTACGCCCTGGGCGGGCTCGGCCTGTTCGCCCTGCTGTGCCCGCTGCTGTGGAGCCTGCGCATCCTCCCCGGCAGCTTCGCCCTCGGCGGCGTGTTCGCGTGCGCCGCCGTCGCGGCCCCCGTCGTCTTCGCCCTGGTCCAGAGCCGGCAGGTCGTCGCGGAGCGGCTGGAGAGGGCCCGTGAGCGGCTGGCGGCCGAGCGCGACGAGCGCGAGCGGGTGCTGCACCAGCAGCAGCGCGACCACGCCCGCCGGTACACCGAGTGGCAGGCGGCCTCCCGGGCCTACGAGGCCCAGCCCCGCTGGTACGGGGTGACCGTCCCCGCCGACGCCCGAGCCGTCGTCGTGGTCGGCGGCACGGAGGCGGGGTGGTCGGCGCTGCTCGCCACCGTCGGCGTCTCCCGGCTCCGGGAGGGGGGCGACCTCACCGTCGTCGACCTCACCGGGCGCTCCGTGGCCCGGGAGCTCGTCCGGCTCGCCCGCCGCTGCGCCGTCGACCCGCGCCGCTGGGTGCTGCCCGCCGACCTGCCCCGGATGACGCTGGGCACCAACCTGGACGCGGGCCAGCGGGCGCGCATCCTGTCCGCCGTCGCCGCCGCGTCCGGCGAGGCCGACGACGCGGACGCCGACGAGACCCTGATCCTGCGCCTGCTGGAGGTCCTGGGCCCGCGCGTCGGCATCGCCGAGCTCATCGGCGGCCTGCGCGCCCTCATCACCCCTCTGGAGGACGCGGCCGAGGACGACCCGGCACTCGCCCTGCTCACCCCCGACCAGCGCGTCCGGGTGCGCGAGCGCTGCGCGGACCGTCCCGACGTCCGTGAACGGGCCTGGGAGCTCGAACGCCGCCTCAGCCCCTTCGAGGCCGTCGGCACCCGGGCGGACGACGGCGAGTACGCGCAGGTCAAGATCATCTCCACCGACCGGGCCTCCGGCCGTGCCGCGGCCCGCGTGTACGGGACCTACGCCGTCTCCGCGCTCAGCGAGCTCCTGGAGGGGGCGGCCCCGCCCCCCGGCGGCGGGGGCCGGGGCCGCCGGCAGGACCGCACGCGGACCGTCGTGGTCTGCGGCGCCGAGACACTCCCCCCGGAGGAGGTCGAGCAGGTCCTCTCCGCCGGGGCCGACAGCGGGGTGGAGGTCGTCCTGATGTTCCGCACGCCCTCGACCTCGGCCCTCGCCAGGTTCGCGGACCCCGCCTGCCTGCCGGTGGTGATGCGCCAGCACGGGGAGTCCGCGGAGACCGTCGAGCGGGCGGTGGCCACGGCCCCGGGCCCGCACGATCCCGCGCGGATGAGGCTGCACCGCCTGACCGAGGCGGTCGGCGAGGCGGCGGGCGGCCCGCCCCCCGGCGCGGAGGAGGGGGCCGAGGACGAGATCGAGGCCGACGACCGGTTCTTCGCCTCCCCCCACACCGAGTCCGGAGCGGTCATCCGCAACGCCGCCGCCGCTATCGCCCCCTTGGACCTGGTTCGTCATGTGAGATCCGCCACGTCATGGGGTCGCGCCACCGCCCAGGCGGCGGGAATCGACGCACCTGGCGCCGACGGGGAGGAAGAGGACGCCTTCGTCCGCGTCAGCCTGCTCGACGCCGGGGCGCTCCGCGGACTTCCCCCCACCGCCGCGGTGGTCCTGACCGCCGACGGCCCTGTCCTCGCGGACACCAACCCGGGTATCCTCACCCTGTCCACAGCCACACTGGCCACCGTGGACGACTCCCAGAACTCCAGCACCACGCCGCCGGCCGTACGCGGCACCGGGGCGGCCGAGGGCCGCCGGGGCGGGAGGGGACGGCACGCCGAGGGCGGTCACCCCCGCGCCGACGTCTCCGGCGCCGCCTCCGACACACCCGACGGCACCGCGGTCCGCGACGGATCGCCGGCTCCCGCGGGAGCGGGCGAGTCCCGGGGGCAGGTACCGCCCAACCTGGGACCGCCGCCGGAGAGGCTGGACTGGCGGGTCTGATCCCAGGTGGACAATAAGCTTGGCCCGACACATCGCCCGCCGCCTCCCAGGAGCGAACGGCGCGGGTGATCCAGCAATTCTGGAGAGTAGATGAGCGAGCTTCCCTTGCGCGCCCAACTGGCATCGGTTCTGGGAAGGAGCGCAGCCAGCCTGTCCCGCGCCACCGGGCGGGGAGACGGCTCCGTCATCGGTGGCAGGGTGGCGCTCAAGGTCGAACCCGACCTGCTCGCCAAGCTCGCCCGGGGCCGCAGGCTCGCCCTGGTCAGCGCCACGAACGGCAAGACCACCACCACCAGGCTCATCGCGCAGGCCCTGCGCGAGTTCGGCGACGTGGCCACCAACGAGTACGGCGCCAACATGCCCACCGGGCACATCACGGCGCTGTCCGACAACCGCTCGGCCGTCAACGGCGTGCTGGAGGTCGACGAGAAGTACCTCCCGCAGGTGCTGCTCGCCACCCAGCCGGCGTTCGTGGTCCTCATGAACCTGAGCCGCGACCAGATGGACCGCGCCTCGGAGATCAACCTGCTCGCCAAGAAGTGGCGCACCGCCCTGGGCAAGAGCAACGCGCACGTCATCGCCAACGCCGACGACCCCCTCGTCGCCTGGGCGGGCCTGGGCGCTCCCAACGCCACCTGGGTCTCCGCCGGCCAGCGCTGGAAGGAGGACTCCTGGTGCTGCCCCGAGTGCGGCGGCCACCTCCGGCGCGAGGCCGACCCGCACTGGGAGTGCCCCGAGTGCGGTCTGGCGCGGCCCCGGACGAGCTGGGCGGTCGAGAACGAGACCGACACCCTGGTCACGCCCGAGGGCCAGAGGATCAAGCTGCGCATGAACCTGCCCGGGGACGCCAACCGGGCCAACGCGGCGATCGCCGCCGCGACCGCCGCCGGGTACGGCATCCACCCGGAGCGCACCGTGGAGCGCCTGCGCGAGGTCACCTCCGTCGCGGGCCGCTACACGTCCGTGGTGACCATGGGCGTCGAGGTCCGGCTGCTGCTCTCCAAGAACCCCGCCGGGTGGCTGGAGTCGTTCGCCGTGCTGGACCCGCCCCGGACGCCGGTGATCCTCGCGGTCAACGCCCAGATCCCCGACGGCAAGGACACGTCCTGGCTGTGGGACGTCGACTACACGGTCCTGCGCGACCGCCGCGTGTTCGTCATGGGCGAGCGCCGCACCGACCTGGCCCTGCGCCTGGAGACCGACGGGGTCCGGTTCGAGATCGCCGACCGCGTGGACGAGGTGCTGGGCCGCCTCAAGGCCGAGCAGCCCGACATCACCAAGGTCGACCTCATCGCCAACTACACCGCCTTCCAGCAGATCCGCACGGCGTACGGCCGCGTCCAGTAGGGGAGAGTCATGACGAACACCAGTGCGTTGCGGATCGTGTGGATCTACCCCGACCTCCTGAGCACCTACGGCGACCAGGGCAACGTCCTCATCCTCAAGCGCCGGGCCGAACTGCGGGGCATCCCGACCGAGATCGTGCACGTCCACTCCAGCGACTCGGTGCCCGAGCAGGGGGACATCTACCTGCTCGGCGGCGGCGAGGACCGGCCGCAGATCCTCGCGGCCGAGCGCCTGCGCGCCGACGGCGGGCTGGCCCGCGCCGCCGCCCGCGGCGCGTGCGTCTTCGCGGTGTGCGCCGGCTACCAGATCATCGGCGAGACCTACGGCGACGACGAGGCCAACCCGCTGCCGGGCGTGGGCATCCTCGACATCCGCAGCGGCCGCGGCCAGGCGCGCGCGGTCGGCGAGATCGTCGCCGACGTCGAGCCCTCCCTGGGCGTCGGACGGATCACCGGCTTCGAGAACCACCAGGGCCGCACGGCCATCGGCCCCTCGGCCCGCCCGCTGTCGACCACGGTCCGGGGCATCGGCAACGACGACCGCACCGAGGGCGCCTACCAGGGCCAGGTGCTGGGCACGTACCTGCACGGACCCGCCCTGCCCCGCAACCCGCAGCTGGCCGACCTGCTGCTGCGCTGGCGCGTGGGCCAGCTGGCCCCGCTCGCGCCGTCCTGGGGCGAGCGGCTGCACGACGAGCGCATGGCCGCGGCGCTGCGCCAGTAGCGCCGCGCACGGAGCACGGCCGCGGGGCCCGGCGGACACGGAACCACTCCCTGTCCTCCGGGCCCCGCCCGCGTCCGCGCCGGTGTGCCGCCCGTGCGGCCGGGGCGCGGGCGGGGCCCGGCGCCCGCGCGGCCGCGGGGCCCGTGGAATGAACAGGCCCCCCACAACGCTGCCCTGGGCATGAAGGCAATGGCACTGCACCAGTACGGTTCCGCTGACGACCTGGCCCTCGTGGAGCTTCCCGAGCCCAAGGTGGCGCCGGGGGAGGTCCTGATCCGCGTGAAGGCGGCGGGGGTGAACCCGGTCGACTGGAAGCTCGCGGCCGGAGGGCTCGACCCCGTCATGGAGGCGGGTTTCCCGCTGATCCCGGGGTGGGACGTCGCGGGCGTCGTCGAGGCGGTCGGGTTCGACTCGACCGAGTACGGGATCGGGGACGAGGTCTACGGGTACCTCCGCAAGGACTGGGCGAAGAACGGCACCTACGCCGAGCTGGTCTCGGCGAGCGTGCGCATGCTCGCCCCCAAGCCGGTGTCGCTGGGCTGGGAGGAGTCCGCGGGGGTCCCGCTCGCCGGCCTGACCGCCTACCAGGCGTCGAGGCGCGTCGGCGTGGGAGCCGGTGACACGGTGCTCGTCCACGCCGCCGCCGGCGGCGTCGGGTCGTTCGGCGTCCAGATCGCGGTGGCGCGGGGCGCCCGCGTCATCGGCACCGCCAGCGAGCGCAACCACGACTACCTGCGCTCCCTGGGGGCCGAGCCCGTCGTCTACGGCGACGGCCTGGCCGACCGGGTCCGGGCCCTGGCGCCCGGGGGCGTCGACGCCGTGCTGGACTTCGCCGGCGGCGGGGCGGCCGAGCAGTCCCTTCCGCTGGTCGGGAGCCCGGGCCGGGTCGCCTCCGTCGCGGACGCCGACGTCCTGGAGAGGGGCGGCCACTACGTGTGGGTGCGCCCCGACTCCGCCGACCTCGTCGGGCTGTCCCGTCTCATCGACGACGGCAAGGTCTCCGTGTACGTCGAGCGCGCGTTCCCCCTGACGGAGGCGGCCGACGCCTGGCGCCTGAGCCAGACCGGCCGGACCCGGGGGAAGATCGTCCTGACGGTCTGACCGGCACAGGAGCCCCGGAGTCCGCCGAGGGCCTGCGCGGACGCGGTCCGCGCAGGCCCTCGCCCCCTGGTACCGCCGGCCCGGGACGGGGCGGCCGGGCTCCCCGGGCAAAGAGGTCACAACTCCGGAATGTCGGGCAAGTGACTTGCGTCACATATATATGGGTACCAGTGATCGACGGCCGTCACCGTCCGGGCGGGGTTCCGTCGTGCGGGCGCTTGCCGTCCCGGTGGCGGTCTTCCTGGCGGCGGCAGGATGCGTGGGGACCGTCGTCTCCCTGAACAGCGTCCCGTCACCCGACGTCCGGGTCACCGTCGGCGAGGAGGAACCCGGCCCGTCGTCCGGCCGCGAGCCCGAGGAGGGCGACCCCGGGGCCGCGGAGCCGCCCGGATCCGGGACGGCCGGCCCCGAGGAGCCGGAGACCGCCGAGCCGGAGACCGGCGGCGGGACCGGGTCCGTCCCGCCCGGATCGTACGACGGCGTCTCCGTCGCGGTCGGGGAGTTCGCGGTCACGGTGGAGACGGCCTACACCGACGCGACCATCACGGACGGCATGGGCATGCACGACACCGCGCCCGAGGGCTGGGAGTACTTCATCCTCCGCCTCGACGTGACCAACGCGGGGTCCGCGCCGGCGGCCTTCGACCCGGTCGGGTCGCTCGGGCTGGCCACCGACGGGAGCGAGTACACGAACGACCCCGGGGCCGAGTACACGGTCGCCCACGACTACTTCTGGGACGACCTCGCCCCGGGGGAGACGGTCACCACCCACATCCTGTTCCTGGTCCCCGCCGGGACCGAGCTCTCCTCGGTCCTGATCAACGGGGAGGTCAGGCTCAGCCCGAACTGACGGTCGACCGGCCGCGCCGCACGCGGGCGCCGTCGGCGCGGCCGGACAGCGCCGGGGCCGACGGCTAGCGGGGGCGCCTGCGGAGGGTGATCTGGGCGTTGGCCCCGGTGTCCGGGTCCACCACGACCTCCTGCCCGGCGGCGATGCCCTCCACCACCAGGTCGGCGTCCACGGGCGCGGAGCGCTTGAGCACGCCGAGGGCGATCGGTCCCAGTTCGTGGTGCCGGGCCGAGGTGCCCACCCGGCCGACGGGGCGGCCCTCCAGCTCGATCGGGCTGCCCACCTCGGGCAGGCGCTCCGCGGTGCCGTCCAGGTGCAGCATCACCAGCCGGCGCGGGGGCCGGCCCAGGTTGTGCACCCGGGCGACCGTCTCCTGGCCCGGGTAGCAGCCCTTCTCCAGGTGGACGGCCCTGCCCACCCAGTCCACCTCGTGCGGGATGGTGCGGTCGTCGGTGTCCAGCCCGGGGCGCACCCGGTGCCCGGCGATCCGCTGCGCCTCGTACGCCCACATCCCCGCGGGACGCGCCCCGGCGGCCGTCAGGGCCTCGGCGGCGGCGGAGAGGCGCTCGACCGGAAGGAACAGGTCGGTGCCGTCCTCCGCCGCGCGCACGGGCACGTCGCCGAGCGAGGCGGCCTCGACGGCCTTCGCACGGTCCGGGCCGAGCACGGTCAGGACCGCGCGGGAGTCGCCGAGGTCCTCCACCTCGACGCGCAGCATGAACCTCATGGAGTCCAGGAACGCGGCCAGCGGGGCCCCGCCGCCGGGCTCCGTGTGGATCCAGACGGCCTCGCCGTCGTCCACGAGGGACAGGTGGTGGCGGAGGTGGCCCCGGGTGTCCAGGATCAGGGCCTCGGTGGCGGTTCCCGGGGCCAGGCCCTTGGTCGACTGGCTCGTGAGGTCGTTCAGCCACCCCAGGCGGTCGGGGCCGCCGACCCGGACCACGCCCCGGTTGCTCCGGTCGACCCACGCGCTCGAACGTTCCATGGCGCGCCCCTCGTGGGCCGGGTCGCCGTAGTGCGCGGCGACCCCGGAGTCGGGGGACTCGGCGCCCACGGCGCCCGGTGTGCTCATCAGCGGCGAAGTCATACAGCCGAGACTAGCCGCCCCGTAAAGAGTCCGAAAACACCGCTCTGACCTGCGGTTTCGCGCACAGGAAAAACATTTGCCCCGGGCCCGCCGCGGGACGTATCGTCGGTGTCACGCAAGAAAGGAGGTGGTCTGAGAGTGATTGATCTCAGGACTGGCGAGGTGGCCGTCCGCTAGGGCGACGCTCGCGTTCGCGCGGCGTCGCCCGCAGCGAATCCCAGACGGACACCCGGACCCCGGGCTGCCGGACTCGTCCGACCGGCCCCGCCCCCGCGGCGGGAACCAGCCCGGGGTCTGTCCCTGCCCGGACCCCGCCCCTACTTGCCGGCGCCGGTCCGCTTGAGCTGCGCCGACATGTACGAGCGCAGGCTGTGGCCGCGCGCCGCCAGGTCCCAGGCGTACCCCAGCGTGTCCCGGTCGTCGCCGAACAGGCCGTAGAGCCTGTGCGAGGCCGTCGCGTCGATACCGGTCTCGGTGTGCACCACCGCGTCGGTGTGCATCTCCACCCGGTTCGCGAACACGTTGCCCAGGTAGACCTCGATGAAGCCCTCGGGGTGCGAGATCAGCGCCTCCAGGTGCACGACCTGCTCGCCGTCCTCGCGCTTGCCCGCATCGGAGTCCGGGCGCGCGCGCCAGTACCCCGACTCCTCGGCGACGAGCTCGCCCGGCTTGCCGTCCGCGCCCATCCGCCAGGCCCTGCTGGTGAAGGCGAGGTACGGAAGACCGGCCGTGTGTGTGAACTCGATCTCCTGTCCGAACTGGAACTCTTCCACGTCGGCGTAACCGGCGACGCCGACGCCCTCCCAGTGACCGATCAGGAAGGACAGTTTCGCCAGATCGGGATGTGCCTCAGCGTCCATGACACCAGAGCGTAGCGGCGGCGGACGAGTGGCGGTGACCACCGCCGTGCGAGCGGCGGCTCCGGCCACTCCCGTGCCGTGGTCCGGACATGCCCAATTGGCCCCGCTTTCCCGGAGAACTGGTAAAGATTGTCAGCAACGCGGTGTGGCCACGGGGTGTTACGCCAACCGCCGACGAAGACCTCCGACGCACTTCCATAAGGGGCGGCCTGTGTTACTGGTGATCGGTTCGGCGCTGCTCGTGGCCGCGGTGGTCCTCCTCCCGCTGACCGTTCTCGCCCTCCGGCGCTGGCTCCGGCAGCGCGGACTCGCCCAGCTCCGGCCGGGCGCCCTCACCGCCCAGGAGGGCCGGCGGGTCACGCTGACCGGAGTGGCCGCGCCGGGGCCGGACGGCCCCATCACCTCCGGTCTCGCGGGCGTGGAGTGCGTGTGGCACGGCCACGAGGTGCTCCGCCACTACTGGCCGCTCAACCGCGACCGGACCGAGGGCGCGGTCCGCGAACGGGCCTGCGACTCCATCGCCGACTACGGCTCCGACGACCTGTTCGGTCTGGTCGCCGAGGGGCGCGGGGGCGACGCCGACCGCGTCTTCGTCGTCCCGGGCGACACCGGCCCCAAAGGCGCCGAACTCTGCCTGAAGCGCCTGGTCGGCCGCCCCCAGCCCGGCGTGGCATCGCCCGCCGACGACCTGCTGCCCCGCGTGCGGGGGCGGATCTCGGGTGTCTTCCGGGGGGAGACCATCGAGTTCGAGTACCGGGAGTGGGTGATCCGGCCCGGGGCCCGCGTGCGCGTCACCGGGCAGCTCCGGGTACGGGACGGACGCGTGCTCCTGACCGCGCCCGAGGACGGCTCGATCACCATCGAGCACGGTGTGGACGAGCAGCCGGTGCGTGTGTCGCCCCGCAGGACGGAGGCGATGGTCCTCACCGCCGCCTTCGGCTTCTGCGCTGTGGCGGGGGCGATACTGACCCTCACGGCCCTGTGAGTAGGCTGACGACCATGTCTCGTTCCTTGGTGATCAAGGTCACCGCCGGTGAGGACGACCCGGAGCGGTGCAACCAGGCGTTCACGGTCGCCGCCGCGGCCCTGGCCAGCGGGGTCGGCGTCTCCCTCTGGCTGACCGGTGAGTCCGCGTGGTTCGCCGTCCCCGGCCGGGCGGAGGAGTTCTCCCTCCCGCACGCCGCTCCCCTGAAGGACCTCCTCGACGCGGTGCTCGCCGCGGGCCGGGTCACCGTGTGCACGCAGTGCGCGGCCCGGCGGGAGCTCGCCCCGGGCGACCTCCTGGACGGCGTGCGCATCGCCGGGGCCCCCTCCTTCGTGGAGGAGGCGGTCCAGGACGGCGCGCAGGCCCTCGTGTACTGACCGGGTCCGGACGCGGCCGTGCCCGTGCCGCCGACGGCGGCACGGGCACGGGAAGGCGGAGTGGCAGCTACTTCTTGCCCTGGTTGGCGACGGCCTCGATGGCGGCCTTGGCGGCCTCGGGGTCGAGGTAGGTGCCGCCCGGGTTGGTCGGCTCGAAGGAGTCGTCCAGGTCGTAGACCAGCGGGATGCCCGTCGGGATGTTCAGCCCGGCGATGTCGGCGTCGCTGACGCCGTCCAGGTGCTTGACCAGTGCGCGCAGCGAGTTGCCGTGCGCCGCGACCAGTACGGTCTTCCCCGCGGAGAGGTCCGGGACGATGGAGTCGTACCAGTACGGCAGGGCGCGGTCCAGGACGTCCTTGAGGCATTCCGTGCGCGGCAGCAGCTCCGGCGGGAGCTGGGCGTAGCGGGCGTCACCGGCCTGCGAGTAGGGGTCGTCGTCCGCGATGGGCGGCGGAGGGGTGTCGTAGGAGCGGCGCCAGATCATGAACTGCTCGTCGCCGTACTCCTCGCGCGTCTGCGCCTTGTCCTTGCCCTGGAGGGCGCCGTAGTGGCGCTCGTTGAGGCGCCAGCTGCGCTCGACGGGCAGCCAGTGCAGGTCGGCGGTGTCCAGGGCGAGGTTCGCCGTGCGGATGGCGCGCTTGAGGAGGGAGGTGTGCAGGACGTCCGGCCTCACACCGGCGTCCTTGAGCAGCTCCCCGCCCCGGCGGGCCTCGTCCTCGCCCGTCGCGGAAAGGTCGACGTCCACCCAGCCGGTGAACAGGCCCTTCGCGTTCCAGACGCTCTCACCGTGTCGCAGAAGTACCAGAGTTCCCATGGGGGCAAGCCTAGCCACCCGGCGACCGGGCCCGGTCGCCCGCCCGCCACCTGGGGGCCGCGGCGGCGCTGCCTGCGGATAGGGCCGTGCCCGGCCCGGACGGCGCGGCCGGAGGCGCCCCGTACGGGACCCGGGACCCGGCGGCGCGGGGCCGGGCCGCCCTACAGGTCGTCCGCGGGTTCGGCCAGGTGCGCGAACGCCCGCAGGTTGCGCATGTCGTGGCCCCGTTCGGCGCGCCACTTCCACTCCCTGCGGATCGCCGACGCGAACCCGCGCTCCAGGGCCCCGTTGAAGTTCTCGTCCGAGTAGGTGAGCACGCAACCGAGCAGGCGGTCGACCTCGTCGGGGGTGACGCCCTCCAGCGGGAGGCGGCCGCGGAGGTAGACGTCGCCGGCCTCGTCCGCGGCGAACGCCATCCCGTACATGTCGGAGTTCTTGCGCATCAGCCACAGGTAGAAGTCGGCGTGGTTCTCGTCCGGCTGCCGGCAGAAGAACGAGGTGAGGGTGAGGCTGTGCGGACCGGTCTCCAGCCACACGAGGGTCTTGAGCTTGGCCCTGCCCGGGAGCGTGACGAGGAACGACCCCTCGCGCGGGCACTCCGCCTCCAGCCCCGACTCGGTCACCGCGGCGGTGATCGCCGCGACCGCGGCCTCGCGCGCCCCATCGGTACCCACCTGGTACGCCTCCCTCACTCGGTCACCTGTTCGCGGCCAGCGGCAGCGCGGGCGGGCTGATGCTCGCGCTGTACACGTCCAGCAGCTCGTCCACCGTCCGCGACCAGCCCAGGGTGGCGGCGTGCTCGGGCGCCGCCAACGCCAGCTTGGCACGCCAGGCCGGTTCGCTGATCATCCTGTGCAGCTGGGCCGCGTAGTCCGCCGGGTCGTGCCCGTCCACCAGGACCCCGGACACCCCGTCCGCCACGGCCGTGGTCAGCCCTCCCACGCGCGCCGCGAGGACCGGGGTGCCGCACGCCTGGGACTCCACCGCCACCAGGCCGAAAGACTCGGAGTAGGACGGCACCACGGTCACCGCGGCCGCACGGTAGTGGTCGGCCAGCCGCTCCCGGGACTGCGGCGGCTCGATCCGCACCACGTCCGCCACGCCCAGGGACCGGGCCAGGTCGGTGAGCATCCGGGGCTCGCGCATCCCGCCGCCGGACAGGCCGCCGACCACGCCCACCACCAGCCGCGACCGCAGGGAGGGGTCGCGCCGCAGGAGGTCCGCCGCCGCGCGGATCAGCACGTCCGGGGCCTTCAGCCGCTGCACGCGGCCCACGAAGAGCAGCAGCTCGGTGTCCTGCGGGAGGCCGATGCGGGTCAGCGCGTCCCGGCGCGAACCGGGGCTGAACACCTCCAGGTCCACCCCGGGCGGGATCACGCTGATCTGGCCGTCGCGCGCGCCGTAGTGCTCGCGGAGCTGGCGGGCCTCGTCCTCGGTGTTGGCGATCAGCCGGTCGGCCTGGTGGACCAGCTGGTCCTCGCCGCGCACGCGCATCTCGGGTTCGGGCACGTCGCCCTCCGCCAGGGCGGCGTTCTTCACCCGGGCCATGGTGTGCATCGACTGGACCATCGGCACGCCCCAGCGGCGGGCGGCCACCACACCGGCGCGGCCGGAGAGCCAGTAGTGGCCGTGCACGAGGTCGTAGTGGCCGGGGTCGCCCTGGGCCTCGGCGCGCAGCAGGCCGAAGATGAACGGGCACAGGTGCTCGGCGAGGGTGTTCTTGTCCAGGCGGCCGTAGGGCCCGGCGGGTATGTGCCGCACGTTCACGCCCGGGGCGAGCTCCACGACCGGGGGCATGTCGCGTTCGGTCGCGCGGGTGAAGACGTCGACGGCCACGCCGCGTTCGGCCATCCGGCGGGCCACCTCGACCACGTAGACGTTCATCCCTCCGGCGTCACCGGTGCCCGGCTGGTCGAGCGGCGAGGTGTGCAGACTGACGGTCGCGACTCGGGAAGGGACCGCCGCCTGTTCTCCCACGGGAACGATTCCAGACACCGGTGGGTCCCTTCAGATCGCGTATACAGCCGCTGTCGTCAACAGCGACGAAGGTACACACTGTTCCCGCCCGGATTGTCCGAGGGGCCTGCTATTGACCGTTCGGCATCCGAGGTGTAGCGGACCGGCCCGCGGCCGGGAGGTCCGCCGTGGTGGGAAAGCCGCGCTCGCACGCGCCGGAGCCGTTCCCCCGGCCGGGACGGACTGTGGCCACCGTCATACCGCGTGCGGCGAGGAGGAGGGAGGGGCGGTCGGTCCGGCCGCGGACACGGCCCTCCCCGGGAGGGGGGCGGTCGTCGAGGCCGGCCACCGGAGCGAACCCGGCGCCGCCCGCCCCTCCGGGCCCGGCGGCCGGTCGGAGGAACGGGCCCCGGCACCGCCTCGGAGGGGGCGGCGCGGGGTCATCCGCACGGACGGGGCAGCCCCGGGAGCCGCCTGCGCACCGGACCCGGGCCCGCGCAGGGCTTCGGGCCGCATGCCGGACCGGCCGCTCAGACCGCGATGGCGTGCCGGAGCCGGAGGTCGTCGGGGTAGGGGCGCAGGTACGTCTGATCCCTGACCCACGCGACGTCCTCCCCCGCGCAGTGGTGGCGCAGCAGCGCCACCGGGACGCTCAGCGGCACCTGCTCCCTCCGGTAGTCCTGGATCGCCTCGAGCAGGTCGTGCCTGCGGGAGTCGTCCAGGAGGGGGCTCAGCATCCCGAAGGCGTGCTGGAGGGCGTTGACGTGCCTGCCCCGGCTCGGCACGACCGCCATCGTCCGGTGGAAGGCCTCGGTGTACGCGGCGACGGTCTCCTCCCGTTCGGCGGTGCCGGCGCGGGCGACGATCCGCCCCGTCTCCCGGTACCCCTCGGGGGAGTGGGACATCAGCTGCAACTTGTGCCGTGCGTGCAGCTCCACCAGGTCGCGGGTCCGCCACGGCGACTCCCAGAGCGTCCGCAGCCTCGCGTGCGCGAACACGCGCTGGGCGAACAGCTCGCGCAGGACCGGGTCGGACAAACGCCCCTGCTCCTCCACGGGGAGGGACGGCAGCAGCTCGGTCAGCCTGCGGGCGAAGGCGCCCCGTCCCTTGCCGTCCACGCGGCCGCCGTCCTCGTCGAACACCGGCAGCGCGTACAGCCCGCAGCTGGGCGACTTGTTCTTGAGGACGTACCCGTCCAGGCGGCGCAGCTGGGCGAGGTGCCGGTCGGCGGTCCGCGCGAGTTCCTCCGAGACGTCGGCCCCGCTCTTGCTGGAGACCACCCTGTCCTCCCCGTCCCGCCGCTGGAGGCGCAGCGTCGGGCGCGGGACGCCCAGGCCGATCTCGGCCTCCGGGCAGACGGGGAGCCAGCCGACGTGCCGGTCGAGCTCGTCGGTGAGGAAGCGTGAGCGCGAGTGCCCCCCGTTGTAGCGGACCGGCGCCCCCAACAGGCAGCTGGACACCCCGACCAGCGGACGCGGAGGGGTCTCCGCGGTGGTCTGTGCAGGTGGAAGGCGTGTCGTCATACGTCATCCCTACCCGGTCCGGGGAACCGCCACCGGTATTCTCCCGGGGCGTTCCGTGGCTCTAGGGTATCCGGATGAACACGTTGCGTAGTGTTCTGCACGATCCAGGCAAGGAGCGCCGCTTGTCCGCCCCGACACTCGTCCTGTTCACCCAGGACCTCCGCGTCCGCGACCACCCCGCGCTCACGGCCGCGATCGAACGCACCCGGACCGTCGTCCCGGTGTTCGTGCTCGACCCCGCCGTCGCGGACCGCTCCGCCCGCAACCGGGTCGCGCACCTGGCCGACGCGCTCGCCTCCCTGCGCGCCGGCCTCCGCGAGCGCGGCGGCGACCTGGCGGTCCTCCGGGGGGACACCGCCGAGGAGGTCTCGGCCCTGGCCCGGGCCGTCGGTGCGGACACCGTTCACACGACTGCCGGGGTCACCGCCCTCGCCGCGCGCCGGGTCGGCCGCCTGCGCGCGGCGGGCCTGGCCGTGGAGTGCTTCCCCGGCCTGACCGTGGTCCCGCCCGGGGAGGTCGCCCCGGCGGGCGGGGACCACTACAAGGTGTTCACCCCCTACTGGCGGGCCTGGGAGGCGCACACGTGGCGCGATCCGCTCCCCGCCCCGGACCGGGTGGCCCTGCCGAAGGGCGTGCGGACCGGCCGCCTGCCCGGGGACGACGGCCGGGGCAGGGGCGCCCTGGCGGGGGAGCTGCCCGAGGGCGGTGAGCGCGCGGCCCGGAAGCGGTTGGCCGACTGGACGCTGCACGGCCTGGCCGACTACCCCGACCGCCACGACTACCTCGCCGGCGACGCCACCTCCCGCCTGTCCGCGGACCTGCGCCTCGGCTGCCTGTCACCGCTGGAGACCGCGCTGGCCGCGGACGGGCGCCCCGGGGGGTCGGAGTTCGTCCGCCAGCTCGCATGGCGCGACTTCCACCACCAGGTCACCGCGGCCTTCCCGGCCGTGAACGTCCGCGACTACCGGCCGCGGGGCAAGGAGTGGCGGCGCGACCCCGACGCCCTCGCGGCGTGGAAGGAGGGCCGCACCGGGGTGCCGATCGTCGACGCGGGCATGCGCCAGCTGCTCCGTGAGGGGTTCGTCCACAACAGGGCCCGCATGATCACGGCCGCCTTCCTCACCCGGACTCTGCGCGTGCACTGGAGGGAGGGTGCCGACCACTTCTTCGAGAACCTCCTCGACGGGGACGTGGCGAACAACTACGGGAACTGGCAGTGGGTGGCCGGAACGGGCAACGACACCCGGCCGAACCGGTCGTTCAACCCGCTCCGCCAGGCGAGGCGCTTCGACCCCGACGGTGTGTACGTCCGCCGCTACCTGCCCGAACTCGCCGATCTTCCGGGGGCCCGGGCCCACACCCCCTGGAGGGAGGAGGCGCCCCCGGAGGGCTATCCGCCGCCGATCGCCGACCCCGGCCACTGACCCGGGGGCGGCTCCGGGCCCGGGCGCCGGGACAGCGGCCCGTCCGGGCCCGCGGCCGACCGGACGAGCGCACCGCGTGCGCGGGGGAGCCGGCGGCGGGCCTCCGGAACCCGCTGCCGGGGGTCGCCCGCGCGGGGCTCCCCACGGGCGTCGCCTCCCCCGGGCGGACCGCCGAGGGGGCCGCGACCGGACGGCCGCCCCGGCCGTAGGCGTGTGGAGGTGCGGGGCGGCCTCCCGGACGGGCCGTCCCGCGCCCTCCGGCAAGCGGGCCGCGACGGTCAGGACGCCTCGAAGGCCGCCCGGAAGGCCGCCAGCGCCGCGTCGTCGAACAGCACCATCCGGATCTCCGGTACACGCGGCCGCGCGGTGCGGATCGCGTGCGCCGCCACGCGCGCCGCATCGTCCACCGGCCAGCGGTAGACGCCGGTGGAGATCGCGGGGAACGCGACCGACTCCGCCCCCAGCTCGTGGGCGACCCGCAGGGACTCGCCGTAGCAGGAGGCCAGCAGCGCGCTCCGGTCCTCGGTGGAGCTGTACACCGGTCCCACGGTGTGGATCACCCACCGCGCGGGCAGCCTGCCCGCGGTGGTCGCCACCGCCTGCCCGACGGGCAGACCGCCCCCGTAGTGCCCGGCGCGCAGCGCGCGGCACTCCGCCAGGATCGCCTCCCCTCCCCTGCGGTGGATGGCGCCGTCCACCCCTCCGCCGCCCAGGAGGGAGCTGTTGGCGGCGTTGACGACCGCGTCGACGCCCTGCTCGGTGATGTCGCCGCGGACGAGGTCGACGCGGTGGCGCTCTGGGGAACCCATGGTGCTTCCTTCCGGTGCGGAGGGGCAGTATCGCACCGGTCGCCCCTCGCACCCCGGACGCCCCGCGCGCCCCGACCCCCGCCGGACAGCCCCGTGCGACCGGCGCCCGGCGCGGACGCGCGCCCCGCGGCGGACCGTCCCACCCGCCCCGCCGGCACCCGCCACCGCCCCCGGGCCCCTGACCAGGGTCCCCGTGAACGCGATCCGCCTCACTCCGGGCGGGGCGGCGGCGCCCCGGACCGGTCCCGCACCCCTCCGGCGCCGGGCCCGGGGCCCGGAATCGGAGGGCGCAATCCCTTGTCCCGCAGGAGACGAGGATTTAACGTGGGGGTACGACGGCCTGTAGTACGACCCCAAGTAGACTCGTGGTCATGAATCGGCTCGGCGAACTCGAACGCGCGGTGATGGATGTACTGTGGGCACGGAATGAACCGATGACGGTTCGTGAGGTCGGCAAAGCGCTCGCGGAGCGCGACCTGGCGCACACGACCGTCATGACCGTGCTCGACAGGCTCGCCAAGAAGAAGGTCGTCACCCGGGCACGCGAGGGTCGTGCGTGGCGATACCGTCCGGCAGCCAGCCGTGAGGCCTACGTCTCCGAGTTGATGTTCGACGCGCTCGGACAGACCGGTGACCGCGACGCCGCCCTGGCCGCCTTCGTCCAGTCCATGGACGGCAAGGAGGCTGCCGCGCTCCGGCGCGCACTCTCGGAAATCGAGCAGCCAAGGAACTAGTCCGTATGGTCAGTGCCGCCCTACTCTCCCTCGTCGCGGTCGGCTGCCTCATCGCCATGGAGGCGCTCCACCGGGCCAAGTGGCCCTCGCGTGGTCCCTACACGGCGGTGATCACCTGGCAGACCCTGGGCCTGGCCTGGGGCGTGTCCACCATCGGCGCCCTCCTGGCCTTCGGGCTGTCCTCCTACCAGCTCGGCGCGGCCGGCGGTTCCCTGGCCCTCGCCACCGACCTCGTCACGGGTCGGCTGATCCTCACGGAGCTCTCCCAGGGCGTCGAGGGCGTCAGCCACGTCGTGGCCGTCGTCCTCGCCCTCGTACTGACCCTCGTGCTGTTCTACGGCCTCGTCTCCTCCTTCGTGCAGGTCGTCCGCGTCCGCCGGCGCCACCACGACCTCCTCGAACTCGTCGCGAGCGAGCACCCCGACGTGCCCGGGGCCCGGGTGGTCGACCACCCGGCCGCAGCCGCCTACTGCCTGCCGGGCGTCCTGCGCTCCCAGGTCGTCATCAGCGCCGGAGCGCTCGCGGTCCTCGACAACCGCGAGCTGGCCGCGGTCCTGGCCCACGAGCACGCCCACCTGCGCCAGCGCCACGACCTGGTGCTCCTGCCGTTCTCGTCGCTCAAGCGCGCGTTCCCGCGGGTCCGCCTGGTCCGCACCTACTACGAGACCGTCGCCCTGCTCATCGAGATGTGCGCCGACGACCAGGCCAGCCGCCGCAGCTCCTCCCGCGAGCTCGCCATGGCACTGCTGCGCTTCGGCGCCGCCGGCCCCGCGCCGGTCCCCGCCGGGGCCATGGCCGCGGTCAGCGAGGCCGAACCCGGCGTCATGCAGCGGGTCAACCGGCTCCTGAGCCCCGCCGAAGAACTCCCGTACCACGCGGGCGCGGTCATCATGGGCGGCTCGGCGTTCCTCCTGGCGGCGGTCACCTGCCTCTGGCACATCCCGGTGTGACCTCCGGCCCCGCAGGTCGCGGATCCGCCTCCGCGGGCGCCACCGGTCCACCCGGCCGTGCGCCCGGCCGCGCGACACGTGTGATCCGAACCTCCGCGGGCACGATCGGCGCCCGCGATCCGTTTACGGTGGAGAGCGGGCGGTCCCCCCGCTCGGAACGTCTTCGGGAGTGTGCGTCTTGTTCGGACTGATCTGGCAGGCCATCTACCTGGTCACCTTCGTGGCCAGTCTGTACGCGCTGATCGAGGCGATCCGCACGCCCGCCGCGGCGTTCGAGCTGATGGACAAGCAGACCAAGAAGCTGTGGATCGTCCTCACCGGCCTCGCCTCGGGCCTCTCCCTGCTGGCGGTGTTCTCCGGCCGCGGGATGTTCGTGATCCTCGGCCTGGTGGCCACCCTGGTCTTCCTCCTCGACGTGCGCCCGGCGGTCAAGGGTGTGGGCGGCAACCGCAACAACGGCCCCTACGGTCCCTGGTAGGCCGGCGCCGCCTCCGCCCGGCGGTCACGGGCGCCCCTCCGGGGCCGCGTCCGTCCGGGGGGCGTCCGCGCAGTTCATGGCGCCCATCACACGCCAGAGCGCCCCGGCGTAGGCCGGGTCGCCCGTGTAGTCCGAGTGGCCCAGGATCTCGGGCCTCCTGGCCTCGCCCGGCGGGGCGTCGTAGCCCCGCGGGTCCGGGATCGGCTCCGCCTGTTCCACGGTGAGCAGGTCCCCCTCCCCTCCGGACGCGTCCCGCAACCGCACCGGTCCGGCGATCGCGTCCGTGACGCGCCACAGGTTGTGCCACACCGACACCCGCTCCCGCAGGTCGGCGAACGGCCCCGGCCCGAAGTAGGCCGGGAAGTACCTGGCGTACAGGCGGTCCAGCGGTGAGCCGTGCGTGATCAGCGCGATCCGGCCCAGGCAGTCGGACGGCAGCTGCCACACCGTCGCCGCCGCCAGCACCGAACCCTGTGAGTGCCCGGACAGCACCACGTCGGTGTCCTCCCGGGTCATCCTCGCCACCCTCGCGGACAGCTGGGGCACGGCACGCTCCGCGTAGGACGGCGGCGCCAGCGGGTGGGCCGCACGCGGCCAGAACGTGCCGACGTCCCACAGCGCGCCGACCGCCTGCCGCGTCGGCCGGTCGCGGTACGCGCTGCGCCCGATCAGCGCCAGCGCCACCAGGGACGCCCCGCCGAGCAGCGAACCGACGCCGATCAGACCCGACACCGTGCCCTGGGCGACCCCCTGGGCCCCGCCCGCCACGGCCGTCGCCGCGGGGACCGGTCCGGCCCCCAGGTTGCCGGTCAGGGTCGAGTAGAGCGCCAGGACCCCCAGCGCCCCCGCGGGGAGGAGGAGGGCCACCATCACGGAGGGCAGCACCTCGGTCATCCGCCCCGCCGCCCGCGCCCGCGCGATCTCCCAGGTACGGCGGTCGAGCACGCTGCGCGCGTAGTCCTCGGCGACCTTCGGGAGGTGCGCCCGCGTGCTCCGGCGCAGTTCCAGCGCGAGCATCGCCACCAGCCCCACCGCGATGGCCGCCTCCAGCGCGAAGGTCAGCTGGAGCCACGAGTAGGCCGAGGGCGCGGACAGGGGCAGGCAGGGGGCGCCGGGCGCGGACAGGGAGCCGCAGCCGCTCAGCCAGAGAGAGCCCTGGTAGACCAGGGCCGCGGAGAAGCCGCCGCCCAGGAGGGCGCCCAGGGCGGCCGTGGCCGGCCCGGCCAGGCCGCGCATCGCCGCCCCGTCGTGGGCCCGGTCGGCGGCGAACAGCACCAGCGCGGCGGCCAGCATCAGCAGGACCAGGGACGCCTGCACGGCGAACAGCGTGTTGAGGATCGCCCCGTTGCCGGGCAGCCGTCCGGCGGCCGCCCACTCCGGGCGCGGCCACGCCGTGTACACGGCCACCGCGATGCCCAGGACCAGGGTGGCGTCGCGCAGGAGGCGGCAGACCCGGTCGGCCCGGGCGTTCCAGCGCGGGTCCACGCCGGGGACCAGGACGCTCAGGGCGCTCCCCCCGACCACCGCCGAGAGCAGGACCGCCAGCACGGTCCCGGCCCCCCACAGGACGGAGTCGCCGCCGGGTCCGCCCGACGGGGAGATCAGGTCGTGCCGGAGGGCGGGGACGAGCAGGAGCGCGGCGACGGTCCCCAGCGCCACCGAGATGTGGGCCGAGCGCAGCCTGGCCATGGTCTCGCTGTTGCGCCAGAAGTCGGCGTGGCTCAGCGGCGCCGCCGCGCTCTCCCGGGGCGGCACCGCCGGGGAGACCACCTCGTAGTCGGCGGCGGTGCGCCGCGACAGCCGCCACAGCACCAGCACCACGGCCACCGGCAGCACGGCGCCGACCAGCAGGGCCGTCCCCGGCGCGGACAGCAGCGACGCGGGCGAGGCCAGGAACGCCAGCCACGGGAGCACCCGGACGCACTCCTCGCCCTGCCCGGCGGCGCACTGCCAGGCGACGAGGTCCATGCCGATCCCCCCGGCGGCCAGGGTGATGAGCATCGTCAGCGTCAGCGCCAGCAGGCGCACGCCCGCCCCGTACGCGTTGTTGGCCAGCCGGCGCACGCCCGTGGGGGAGCGGTCCATCCGCCCGGGCCGCATCCAGTACGCGACGTTGATCAGCATGAACGGCAGCAGGAGCAGCCACAGCGCCCGGGAGGACCTGCCGGAGGTGAGGTTGCCCCAGGCGAAGATCTCCCGGCGCACCCCGGGAACGGTCTCGGTGTCGGCCTTGCGCCGCCACCGGAAGAAACCGGCCAGGCGGTCGCCGCCCACCCGCATGGCGGGCTCGACGTCCAGCAGCTCCTCGGCCTGGCCGCCGCTGACGCCGTGCACGCGCAGCTCCACGCAGTTGTGCGCGGCAGGGCCCGGTGCGGTCGGGGCGGAGGCGGGCTCGGGGGCGGACGGGGAGGAGACGACGACGGGGGGGACGGGGGCGGTCGGGGCAGGCTCATGGGCGCTGAGGGGGGCGGTGAGGTCCGACATGTCAAGCATCCTGCCACGCTGCGTGTCCGAGCGACAGCACCGGAGAAGACCTGGGGACGGCCCCGACGGGCCGGGCCGACCGCGCGGATCCCCTGTCCCGCAGCGCTTCCGCGCCGTCCCGCGCGCCCGTGCCGCCCGGGACGCGGGGCCCGCGGCCGGTCCGGCGCACCGGGCGGCCCGGTCCGGCGCACCGCCCGCGCGTCCGGAGCCGGCGCTCAGTGCACGAGCGTCTCGTCGTCCAGGTCCCAGGTGTTGCAGGCGGCCGGAGTCTGCTCCTCCCAGCCCCGGCTGGTCCAGTGCACGCTGTTGTCCGCCGACCCGTGCGTGCGCTCCTCCTCGCCGCCGTCCTCGCGGTCGGCGGTCGCCCTGGCGTCGCCGAGGACCGCCTCGAAGTCGTCCTCGTCCAGCGGGAAGCTCACGCGGACGGAGGCCAGGAACGCACCGGACAGGCAGTTCGCCTGTAGCTCGCTGCGGCGCGTCCACGCGTTCCGCTCCAGGGGGTCCTCCTCCAGCTGGCGCTGCTCGTGGTAGTACTCCAGCAGCCCCGACTCGCCCTGGACGTGGTGGCCGTACTCGTGGGCCAGCAGGGACGCGTACACCACCGGCCGCGTGGCGCCGTTCCACTTCTCCACCACGTCGGCGGTCCCGATGTAGATGCTCGTGCTCGCACGGCAGTAGAACGCGCCCGCCTGCGACGGGTAGGGGCGGCACGGGCTCACCCCGGGCTCGTCCCAGAACACCCGCTCCGGCGGGGTGAAGGGGATGCCCGCGCGGGCGAACTGGGTCGCCCAGGCGTCGTCGAGGCAGTCCGCCACCGAGTCCAGGAAGCCCTTCATCGACTCCGTGTCGTCCACGTCCAGCCCGGGCGCCGGGCACGGGCGCGGACTCAGGCGGCCGGTCCCGTACAGCGGGTTCGCGACCAGGGCCTCGTGCCCCGACGGGCTCTCCCGCTGCCCGAACGGGTCGGCCAGGCCGGTGGCCGCGGCGTCCCCCGAGGGGCTCTGCCCCGGCTTGTCGTCGAAGTCGGTGTCGGGCGCCGAGCCGTCACCGCCCCCCTCGGGCGCCGCGCCGGAACCGGAGGCCTCCTCGCTGACGGTCGTCCAGGACAGCATCGCCAGCGCCAGGAGCACCACCACGAGGGCGGTCACCATACCGAGCGCCCGCCGGTCGGCGCGCCGCGCCTGACCGGGCGGTGCCGAACGGGGAGACTCACCGAACCCTGCGTACACCCCTGTCCGCCCGCCCTGTCGTCGCCGTCGGCCGGGCCGGACGGCCAGGCCCCTGTCCGCGCCCCCGCGAGCGCCTCACTCGACCAGGTCCTCGGGGGCGTCCCAGGTGTTGCACGCCCCCGGGTCCACGCGGTCCATGCCGTGCGCCGTCCACAGGCGGCCGTTGCGCGCCGAGCCGTGGGTGTGGTCCCCGCCGCGGTCGGACCGGAGGCCGACGTCGTCGAGGATATTCTCCCGCTCGGCCCCGCCGTGGCCGAGCCCCGGGCCGGAGGCGCCCAGGAACACCCCGCCCAGGCAGTTCGCCTGGAGCTCGTTGCGCCTGGTCAGCTCGTCGGCGGTCTCGCGGTCCACCCCGGCGCGGGCCTCGTGGAACTCGGCGAGGATGCGCGACTGGCCCTGCACGTGGTGCCCGTACTCGTGGCTGAGCAGGAACGTGTACGCCTCGGGCCTGTCGCTCCCGGCCGAGGCCTCCACGATGTCCTCGACCCCCAGGTAGAGGCCCTGGTTGGCCTGGCAGTAGAACGCGGCGGTGCCCTGCGTCGGGAACGCGCCGCACGGGCTGTGCCCCGCCGAGTACCAGTACACGCGGTTGGGGGACGAGAACTCCATCCCCGCCGACGCGAAGTAGGCGCTCCACGCCCGGTCGAGGCAGTCGGCGATCTCGTGGACGAACCCCTCCACGGACTCCGGGTCCTCCGGGTCCAGCTCGGGGGCCTCGCAGGTGACCTCGCCGAGCTCCCCGATCCGGTACAGCGGGTTGTCGCCGAGCATGTCCCCTCCCGTGGACACGGCCCGCTGGTGCTCGCCGCCCCCGTCGGCCGGGCCGGCCGACGCCACCGGGTGGGACCACGCGGCGTCGGAGGAGGACAGCATCGCCGAGAACGCCAGGAAACCGGTGAAGGCGACCGCGGCCAGCCCCGTTCCGAGCGTGAGGGACACGCCGAGCCCCATCCGCTGGAAGAACCCGGGCCGCTCCGACCAGAACTCCGGGACCGGGGCCGGCCCGCGCCTCACCACGGCCGCCTCCCGGGGGCCGGGAGCACGGAGCCGCCCGCGGTGCCCTGTGACAACAGCGCGCGGGGGGACCGGATAGGCTCTCGCGTCATGTGGTGGGTCGGCTCCTGGCGCCCGGCCGTCGTGGCGACGACGGTCCTCTCGGTGTGCTCCGTGCTGGTCACGGCGCCTGGCGTCGTGTGGCCGGAAGGGGAGGCCCACGCCGCGACGGCAGCCGCGCCGGCCACCACAGTACCGGGGGGCGCGCCGGACCGGACCGGCGCGGTCGGCCTCGGGAGCGCGGCCGATCCGCTGATCACCAACGACGTCAGACTGGAGCTCGACCGCGCGGGGGTCCTCCACGGCGAGGAGACCATCACCTTCAGCGGCGGGGCCCCCGCGGAGTTCACCAGGGCCCTCACCGAGACGATGCTCTACGACACGGACCACGACAGGAAGTTCGAGGTCACCGGTGTCGAGGCGACCGACCTGGACGGCAGCCCCCTGGCCGTCGAGGTCGAGAAGACGGACGGGACGCTGTACGCGCGGATCCCCACCGCGGCCACCGCCGGCGTGGTGCTCACCTACAGGGTGGGCGGGACCGTGAGCGAGGTCACCCAGGGCGTCCAGATGGAGTGGAGGGCCGTCGGCGCCTACAGCCACACCGTGGAGTCCACCGACGTCACCGTGACCGCGCCCATGCCGCCCGAGGCGCTCTCGTGCCTGGCGGGCGAACCGCGCAGCGCCATGTACTGCACCGCGTCCGACATGGGGCCGGAGGCGGGCGTCGCCCACTTCCTCCAGGCGGACATGGAGCCCGACGACCGGCTGGACATCGTCGTCAACTACCCCTCGGGCACCGCCGAGGGCGAACCCATCCTCACCCGGAGGTGGTCGCTCGCGTCCGCCTTCGCGGTGACCCCGGCGACCGCCGGCGTGTTCGGCCTCCTCCTCGTCGTCCTGGTCGGCGGCCTGGCCGTGCTGATCCGGGTGCGGGGACGGGACGAGCGCGCGCTGCGCCGGGAGGCCTCCGAGGGCGACCACGCGCCGGTCGAGGAGGGCGAGCGGGGGCAGCTGAGGTTCGCGCCCCCGGACGACGTGCACCCCGGCCAGATCGGCACCCTCATCGACGAACGCGTCGACATCGCCGACCTCACCGGGGCGGTGCTCGACCTCGCGGTGCGGGGCTACATCCGGCTGGAGGAGCTGCCGCACGAGCACTTCACGTCCGTCGACTGGCGCCTGGTGCGGCTCGACGGCCCCCCGGGGGAGACCCTGCTGGCCTCCGAGTGGCTGCTGCTGGACGCCCTCTTCGGCGAGCGGCGCACGGTGCGGCTGTCGCAGCTGGGGTCGCCGCGGGCCTCCGCCGACTTCCCCGCCAGGATCGACCGCGTGCGCGAGGAGCTGTACCGGGACATGGTGCGGCTCAAGTGGTTCGCCCGGTCGCCGAGCCAGGTGCGCACCCGCTGGAGCACGGTCGGGATGGCGCTGACGGCGGCCGGCGTGGTCCTGACCGGGGTCCTCGCGGTCTTCACGGGCGCGGCCTTCTCCGGCCTCGCGGTCGTCATCGCGGGCGCCGCCGTCACGGCGGGAGCCCAGTACATGCCCGCCAAGACCAAGCTGGGCAGCAGCGTGTACGCGCACACGATGGGCTTCCGCGACTTCCTGCTGAGCCCCCGGGCGGAACGGGCCCTCCCCGGCCGGAGGGTGGAGCTCTACTCGCGCTACCTGCCGTACGCGGTGATCTTCGACGACGTCGACCGGTGGGCGAACATCCTGGCCTCGGCCGCGCTCGCCGACCTCACCCCGGAGGAGCTGACCGGCGACGGCCTCGCCTGGTACACCGGCCCCCGCGAGTGGAGGATCGAGGACTTCGCCGACTCCATCACCACGTTCGTGGTGTCGCTGACCGGCATCATCACCAACACCCGGCGCCTGCGGGCGCTCAACCAGTTCCAGCGGTCGCGGTAGCGCGGACCGGGCGGCGAACGGCGGCCCGACGGACGGCGGGCGCGGGGGAAGAGAAGAACGAGGGGGAACCATGCGCGCGGTCGTGCAGCGTGTCTCACACGCGTCGGTGACGGTCGACGGCCGGGTCGTCGGGGAGATCACCGGGCCCGGGCTGATGGCGCTCGTGGGGGTGACGCACACCGACACGGCCTCCGAGGCCGCCAGGATCGCGAAGAAGCTCTGGACGCTGAGAATCCTGGAGGACGAGCTGTCCTGCTCGGACTCCGGCGCGCCGATCCTCGTGGTCAGCCAGTTCACGCTCTACGGGGACGCCCGCAAGGGGCGGCGCCCCACCTGGCAGGCCGCGGCCCCCGGGCCCGTGGCGGAACCCCTGGTGGACGCGGTCGTCGAGGAGCTCCGCGGGCTGGGCGCCACGGTCGCCACCGGGGTGTTCGGCGCGAAGATGTCGGTCGCCCTCACCAACGAGGGTCCGTTCACGGTCGTCCTGGAGGTCTGAGGGCCCCTGTGCCCGCCCGTGGCCGCCCGCGGGTACATTTCCGGGCGGATCGACTCGCGGCGGCCCTGGGGCCGCCACACGGCCCCGGAGGGCGGTCCGTCCCGTGGTGCGCCCCGTCGGGCCGGACGTGGGGGCCGCCGACGCGGCGGCGATCGCCGCACCGCTCCCGAGGGCCCGCGGGTACGCCCGAGCGGCCCCCGGCTCCGCAGGGGGCGGGAACGGCGTGCCGCCCGGGCCGTGGCCGGTCCACGGCCCGGGGCACGGGAACGAAGGGGGAGGCGACGGGGGACGGGGAGGCCCCGCGGGTGTCCCGTGCCCTCAGACGTCGACCGTGACCGGCTCGAACTTGTAGCCCAGACCGCGCACGGTCACGATGTACCGCGGGCTGCCCGGGTCCTCCTCGATCTTGGCGCGCAGCCGCTTGACGTGCACGTCGAGGGTCTTGGTGTCACCGACGTAGTCGGCGCCCCACACCCGGTCGATGAGCTGCATCCGGGTCAGCACCCGCCCGGCGTTGCGCAGCAGCACCTCCAGGAGCTCGAACTCCTTCAGGGGCAGCTGCACGCTGTCGCCGCGGACCGTGACCACGTGGCGCTCCACGTCCATGCGGACGGGACCGGCCTCGAGGGCGGCGGGGAGGACGACCTCGTCCTCGCCCCGGCGCCGCAGGACCGCGCGGATACGGGCCACGAGTTCGCGGGAGGAGAACGGCTTGGTCACGTAGTCGTCGGCGCCGAGCTCCAGACCGACGACCTTGTCGATCTCGGAGTCCTTGGCGGTGAGCATGATCACGGGGACGTTGGACTTCTGCCGCAGCGTCCGGCACACCTCGGTTCCCGAGAGGCCCGGCAGCATCAGGTCCAGCAGCACCAGGTCGGCCCCGGTGCGGTCGAAGGTCTCCAGCGCCACCGTTCCGGTGGGCGCCACGGCGACCTCGAAGCCCTCCTTGCGAAGCATGTACGACAGGGCGTCGCTGTACGATTCCTCGTCCTCGACAACAAGTACACGAGTCACTGTGCCGCCTCCTGCTGATCGGTGTTCCGGGTGGCGTCGGGCCCCCGGTCGTCGGGTCTGGGCAGACGCAGTGTGAACGTCGACCCCGACCCCTCCTTGCTCCACACGGTCACTTCTCCACGGTGGTGGGTCATGATGTGCTTGACGATCGCCAGGCCGAGGCCGGTACCACCGGTGGCCCGGCTCCGAGCGGCGTCCACACGGTAGAACCGCTCGAAGATCCTTTCCCGGTCCTGCTGGGGGATGCCGATCCCCTGGTCCGCGACGCTGATGTCCACGCTGGAGCGGGACACCCCGACCGACACGGCGACCCGGGTGTTCTTGGGACTGTAGGCGACGGCGTTCGCGATGAGGTTGCGCAGGGCGGTGCCCAGCAGGCCCTCGTCGCCCAGGATCGTGACGCCCTCGGCGCCGCTGCCGACCAGCTCGATCCCCTTGGCGTCCGCGGGCATGCGCACCGCGTCCAGGGCCTCCTCCACCACGCCGCCGAGCTCGACCCTGGTGGGCTCGGCCATCGGCTCCGCGCCCTGGATCCGCGAGAGCGTGATGAGGTCCTGGATGACCGCCGTCAGCCGCGCGGCCTCCGTCTGCATGCGGTCGGTGAAGCGGCGCACCGCCTCCGGGTCGTCGCTGGCGTCCTGTACGGTTTCGGCCAAAAGGGACAGCGCGCCGACCGGGGTCTTGAGCTCGTGGGAGATGTTCGCCACGAAGTCGCGGCGCACCGCCTCCACGCGCCGGTGCTCGGTCTGGTCCTCGGCGAGGACCAGCACCAGGCCGGTTCCCCCCAGGGGGGCGACGCGCACCGCGAAGGACGTCGCGTCGGGGCCGAACTTGCGCACGGCCACCTCGATGTCGGTCTCCCGGATGACCCCGTCGCGCCGCACCTTGCGGGCCAGGACGAGGAGCTCGCCTATGACCAGCTCCTCGCCCCGGACGAGGCCGAAGGCGCGGGCGGCCGAGGAGGCGCGCAGGACCCTGTCGGCGGAGTCCAGGACCACTGCGGAGGAGGGAAGTGCGGAGAGGACCTCGGCGATCCCCGGTGGCAGGGTGGTGCCGTCGTGGCGCTGGGGCACCGGGGCCTGACGGCGTTCGTTGGTACCCGTACGGAAGAAATGACCGGCGAGGACGCCGATGACGACGCCCGTCACGAGTCCGAAGATGCCGGTCACAGCGGCGAGAAGTTCCCCTTGCACGATTCGATCGTAAACGTGCGGACTGGAGCTTTACCCGGTCAGGGCAGACGACACAACCGAGGTTCTTCCATCGTTCACCAAACCTTGGCCGACTCTTCAAACAACCACTGGGAGCATTGACGCCATGCGCGATACGTACCACGAGGACCTTGACAGTCTGACCGAACGCCTCGTCGAGATGACGAGACTGGCCAGGCACGCCGTCGCACGCGCGACCACGGCGTTGCTGGACAGCGACATCGACGCCGCCCAGGAGGTCATCTCCGGCGACGAGGCGATCAACCGCCTCGACCAGGACATCGAGGACACGGCCTTCAGCCTGATGGCCCGGCAGCAGCCGGTCGCCTCCGACCTGAGGACCATCATCACCGCGCTCTACATGCGGGGCGACCTGGAGCGGATGGGCGACCACGCCGTCCACCTGGCCAAGATCGCGCGCCGCAGGCACCCCGACTCGGCGATCCCCAAGCCGGTCCGGTCGATCGTCCTGGAGATGGGCCACCAGGCGGAGCTGCTGGTCACGAAGGCCGGGGAGGTCATCGTCGACAGGGACCCCGACACCGCCCTGGAGCTGGACAAGGACGACGACCGGATGGACCGCCTGCGCCGCAAGCTGCTCCAGCGCATCCTCGCCCCCGGGTGGGAGTACGGGGTGGAGGCGACCATGGACGTGACCCTCGTCGGACGCTTCTACGAACGCTTCGGTGACCACGCGGTGCACGTGGCCGACAACCTCGTCTACATGGTGACGGGCGAGAAGCGCGAGGACTACGACCCGGAGGGCTGATCCCCGGGGAGACCCGTGGCGCCCGTGTGGCGGAGGGGGTTCGCGCCGGTGGCGCGGGGCCGTCGGCGGGGCTGCGGGGCGCTGCCGGAACAAAGGGGGTTCCGGTCGGCGCGAAATCGTGACATCCGTCGCTTCGACCCCTCCGAAGAGGGGCGGAGCCGGGCCGCGCCCGACCTCTCCCGACCCTTCGCCAAGGGCGCGCGGTTCCGCTGGCCAGGGGGCTCCGAAGCCTTTCGGACACGTCCTGACCAGGCCCGCGACAGGCCTCGGGTACACTTTGTCAACCCCCGAAAAGGGGGTCCTGACCTGCGTGTTCGCAAACCTAATAGGTACGTTAAGTCACAGATTCGTGGTATCCTTGTGGTAGCGGAAGGGGTACCTGTCACATGGCTTTCAAGGTCGGCGACACTGTTGTCTACCCCCATCATGGGGCTGCTCGTATTGAAGCGATCGAGACTCGCACCATTAAGGGCGAGGACAGAATCTACCTCGTTCTGAGGGTCGACAAGGGCGATCTGACGGTCCGTGTGCCGGCCGCGAACGCCGAGGACGTCGGCGTTCGTGACGTGGTGGGGCAGGAAGGCCTGGACAAGGTCTTCGAGGTGCTGCGCGCACCGCACACCGAGGAGCCCACCAACTGGTCCAGGCGCTACAAGGCGAACCTGGAGAAGTTGGCGTCGGGCGACGTCAACAAGGTCGCCGAGGTGGTTCGCGACCTGTGGCGCCGGGACAAGGAGCGCGGTCTGTCCGCCGGCGAGAAGCGGATGCTCGCCAAGGCGCGCCAGATTCTCGTCAGCGAACTCGCCCTCGCGGAAAAGACCAACGAGGACAAGGCCGAGGCCCTCCTCGACGAGGTTCTCACGACCTGAACTCCAGTCACGGAATCGCGTCATTCATGACGAATATGCCTCGGGTGGGCGTCGGAACGGACGTCCACCCGTTTTCTCCTGGACGGACACTTTTTCTCGCCGGTTTGGAATGGCCGGGTGAAGACGGTGTCAGCGGCCATTCGGATGGCGATGTCGCCGCCCATGCGGCGTGCGACGCGTTGTTGTCCGCCTGCGGCCTGGGGGACCTCGGGTCCAACTACGGCACGGCGGAACCGCGGTGGAAGGGCGCCTCGGGCGCCGCGCTGCTCACCGAGACCGCGGCGCGCGTTCGCGCGGCCGGTTTCGAGATCGGCAACGTCGCCATCCAGATCATCAGCAACCGTCCCAAGTTCTCGCCCCGGCGCGCCGAGGCCGAGAAGACGCTCTCCGAGGTCGTGGGGGCGCCGGTAAGCATCTCCGCGACCACGACCGACGGCCTGGGCCTCACCGGCCGCGGCGAGGGCATCGCGGCCGTCGCCACGGCCCTGTGCGCGGCGGTGGACTGACCCGCTCGCCGGCGGCGGCGCCGGGCCTGTACGGCTCCGGTGCGGCCCGGCCCCCAGAGGGGCGGCGAGGGGACGAACGGCGAACAGAGGGGTCCCGCACCCGGGGGTGCGGGACCTTCGTCGTGTCCGGGGGCGTGCCGGTGTCCGGGGGCGTGTCCGGGACCGGCCGGTACGCGGGGGCCGTGAGCGGGCGGCCCCGCGGTCCGTCCCCGAGGTCCGGCCCCCGTCCGGTGCTGCGGACGGCGCGGCCGGCGGCGGGGCGTCGCGCTCGGCCGGTCGTGTTCCCGGTGGCGCGGCGCGACCGCCGGTCGACCCGGGGGCACACCGGGGCAGTAGCCCTCGCGGCGGAGGGCGCCGGTCCTCGCGGCGGAGGGCGCCGGTCCTCGTGCACCGACCCTCGCGCGGCAGCCCGCCCGAGGCTCTGAACGGGACGCAGGAGACACCGGGGTGCGCCTCGCACCCGATCGGAAACCGGGAGCCCGGGGGTCCAGGTCGTCCACAGGGCGTGCGGGGGTGGTTGGCGCCGGACGGGCGGGGGATGTTCTGGCATGGGGGTCACCCCTCCCCGCGGGGCGCTCACGCGCCCCCGGCAACAGCATGGCCCGCCCGGTCGCCGTCCGCCACCCCTTCCGCGGGGCTGTGGACGACCGGGCGGGGCGCACGGCTCACTCGTCGGGGCGGAGCGGTTCGCTGCGCACGCGCCGCGACGGCGGTCCCGCCGCGAAGTCGGGCAGCGGCGGACGGGGCGGCTTGAGCACCATGGGGCGCTTCTCCACCGGCGTCCGCACGCTCCGCTTCGTCAGGGGCAGGCGCTCCGGTCCGGGCCGGTCCGCGCGGGACCCGGCCCCGTCCTCCGGGGCCTCCCGGTCCGAGGGGGCCCGGGTCTCCGGTTCGGCGCCGGGGCCGAAGGCGGACGGAAGCTCCTCCACCTCGGGCAGGGGCTCCTCCCCGGGTTCCACGTCCGGCTCCCCTTCCGGGGCCCCGGGCCCGGGACCGGGCACGCCCTCCCGGGCCGACACGTCCCCCGTCCCCGGTACCGGGGCGGCCTCCGCCGGGTGCGGTTCCGCGGGTTCCGGTGCTGTCGGCGCCGGCGTCGGGCCGACGGTCTCCGGCGGCGCCTGGGGGATCCGGAACGCCGCGCGCACCGTCGGCCCCGTGTCGTGGTCGAGCACGGGCGCCGGTTCGGGATCCGGTTCCACACGGTCCTCGTCCGCGGGCCCGTCGTCCTCCGGAGGCGTCCACACCGGCGGCACGTAGTCCGACAGGACCCCGGCCCCCGTGTCGGCGCTCGCAGGGGGCTCCCAGAGGGCGGTCGCCGGCACACGGCCGTCCCCGGGGCCGGTGCCGTCGTCCGCGGGCCCGTCCACCGACAGGTCCGACGACCCTTCCGCCACCGCGTCGGCCACCGCGTCGGCGGGCCCGTCCGTGAGCCCGTCCGCCGACCGGTCCGACGTCTCGTCCCAGGCGTCGGCACCGGCGGCACGGATGGCACCGTCGGCACCGGTCCCGGAAGGCGTCCCGGCACCGGTTCCCGCGACGGGGGCGGGCACGGCCCCCCGCACGGCCCCGTGCGGGTCGGGCCCGTCCCCGCCGTAGCCCTCGTGCTCCGCGTAGCCGCGGTCCTCCCCGTGGGGCCCGTGGTCCGGGTCCTCCGACCGGGAAGCGCTCTCCGCCGGTGTCCGGGCGGCGGGGGCCGACGCGGTCTCCGCCACAGGCACGGACCCCTCGCCGCCGACCGCCTCCGGCTCCCCTCCGGGAACGGGGAGGGCGGCGGGGGCCTCCGCCTCGTCGGAGGCCGGGTCGCCTGGCGGCGGCTCGTGGTCGAAGCCCTCGTCGGCGAGGTGGTCCGGGACCGCCTCGACCGGCCCGCCGGCGTCGGCGTGGGCGTGGGCGTGGGCGGCCGCGCCACCGGACCGGTCCTCCGGGAACTCGGGCCCGGGGGCCGCGGCGCCGGGCACCACGGGGGGCTGCTCGGCGGCCAGCTTGATCGGGTTGTGCCCGCTCCGGGAGCGCCGGGGGAGCGGGAACGTCGGCGCCGACGCCTCGTCGTCCTCGTCGCCGCGGCGGCCGTGCCCCGGAGGGGACGCTTGCACCGGCACCGGTGCGGCGATCGGCCCCGCCGCGTTCCGGTGCTCCTCCGGGCCGTCCTCCCGGTCGTCCTCCGGCATCTCGTCCGGCTCGTCCGGCTCGTCGTGCCGGAGGTCCCCGGTCGCCTCGGAGCCGTCGTCGTTCCGCTCCGGGACGGCGGTCGCCTCGGACCGGGGGCGGATCCGGACGAACTCCCCGGCCTCGTGCGACCGTGCCCCGTCCGCGGCTTCCGTGTCCCGGTCGTCGGGGCCCAGGCGCAGCAGCCGGGTTCTGAGAGCGGCGTCGTCCGGCTCGTCCGGCACGCGGGCGGGGGAGACCACCGCGCGCGCCTGCAGCACGGTGGCGGGGTCGTCGGAGGGGCGGGGCCGGGCGGTCGGCGTGCGGCGGCGTCTGCGCATGTGCGCCCGGACGGTCATCCACAGCAGGAACGCCACGAGCAGGGCGGCGAGCGGGGCCACCGCGACGACGACCCGGGCGATCCCCTCGGGCACCCGTTCGACGAGTTCGAGGTTGCTCAGCAGCATGGCCGCGGTGGCGAACATGATCAGTGCCGGGATCAGGACCAGGTCCACCCAGAGCCGCTCGCGGGGGTGCGCCCCGCGCAGGAGGTAGCTCACCCAGCACGCCATGATCAGCAGGAGGGTGTAGGTCACCGGGAACACGTGGGCCAGGGCGCTGCCCGCGTGGCCGCCGTACTCGGCGAACTGGAAGATGCCGTTGTAGGAGATGACGAGGGCGCACAGTGCGATGAGCCCGACGAACAGGGCACCACCCGCGAGAGCTCCGGCTCCCGTGACGCGACCTGCGGGCCGACCGTTCCGTGTCCTTGATCCGGGGGTGTTGTTGTAAGGGGCCATCGCCACCGCAGCGTAGTCGAGTCGGTGCCGCTAACACGAGATTCCGACCGATTACGGTTGCTTCCCGACCGGCACACTCGGGGGTGTTCTGGGGTGTTCTGTCGGAATATGCAGGGTCTGGCGGCCTGCTGATCCCCGGGGGCGGGCGGTGGGGAGGTGTTTTCCCGTGCCCCCTCTTCCCAAATACGGCTTAACACATATACGCACTTCGGGATGACCGAAGGGGGAACGACCGGCGTGGGAGTTCGTGGTTTGTGACGCGGCCCCGAGGGGAAAGCGGATAGGCTTGACAACGTGAGTCTGCGCTTCTATGACACCAGTGCCCGACAGGTCCGCGAGTTCGTCCCCCTGCGCGAGGGATCCGCCTCCCTGTACCTGTGTGGTGCCACGGTGCAGGCACCCCCGCACATCGGCCACATCCGCTCCGGGGTCAACTTCGACATCCTGCGGCGGTGGCTGAGCCACAGCGGGTACGACGTCACCTTCTGCCGCAACGTCACCGACATCGACGACAAGATCATCAGGGTCGCGGCGTCCGAGGGCGTGCCCTGGTGGCAGGTCACCGAGCGCAACCAGCGCGCGTTCACCCGGGCCTACGAGACCCTCGGGTGCCTGCCGCCCACCGTCGAGCCGCGTGCCACCGGCCACGTGCCCGAGATGATCGACCTCATGCGCCGCCTCATCGACGACGGCCACGCCTACGCCTCCGACGACGGCTGCGGCGACGTCTACTTCGACGTGCGCTCCTACCCGTCCTACGGCGAACTCTCCAACCAGCGGCTGGACCAGGTCATGGAGTCCTCCGACTCCGATCCGGACCGGGACAAGCGCGACCCCCGCGACTTCGCCCTCTGGAAGGGCGCCAAACCGGGCGAGCCCAGCTGGGACACCCCGTGGGGGCGCGGCCGGCCCGGCTGGCACCTGGAGTGCTCGGCCATGGCCACCAAGTACCTCGGCCCCAGCTTCGACATCCACGGCGGCGGGCTGGACCTGATCTTCCCGCACCACGAGAACGAGCTCGCCCAGTCCCGTGCGGCCGGCGACGGCTTCGCCCAGTACTGGCTGCACAACGGCATGCTCTCCGTGGGCGGCGAGAAGATGAGCAAGTCGCTCGGCAACTCCCTGCTCATCCCGCAGATGGTCCAGAAGGTCCGCCCGGTCGAACTGCGCTACTACCTCGGCCAGGCCCACTACCGCTCCACCATCGACTACTCCGACGCCGCGCTCCGGGAGGCGGCCGCCGCCTACCAGCGGATCGAGGGCTTCCTCACCCGCGCCGTCGAGGTGCTGGGCGAGGTCGCCCCCGCCGACCGCGTGCCGGACGGGTTCGCCTCCGCCCTCGACGACGACCTCGGGGTCTCCCAGGCCCTCGCCGTCGTGCACGGCCACGTCCGCGAGGGCAACACGGCCCTGGCCTCCGGGGGCAAGGAGCAGGCCGCCGAGATCGCCGGGGAACTGCGCGCCATGCTGGCCGTCCTGGGCCTCGACCCGCTCAGCGAGCAGTGGTCGAGCGCGGACCAGGGACTCGGCGAGGTCGTGGACGCCCTGGTGGCGGTCGCCCTCGAACAGCGCAAGGCGGCCCGCGCCCGCAAGGACTACGCGGCGGCCGACGCCATCAGGGACCAGCTCGCCGAGGCGGGAATCGTGGTCGAGGACACCCCGCAGGGCTCCCGATGGGACCTGCGTCGGGGCTGACCGGACGCGTGCGGTTGCGCGGCGGCACTACTCTGGGAGTTTGCCGCCGCGCCTCGCGCTGGTCGGCGATATTCCACCAGCCGGATGCAGCGCGCCTCCGGCATGCTCGCAACACGTACGGGGAAGCGGCGACCAATGACGGCGAAGAAGAGCAAGAAGGGTCCGACCAAGGGCAGCGGCGGCAAGGGCCGCAGGTCCCTGGAGGGCAAGAGCGGCACCCTGCCCGCGTCGGAACGGCACTGGTACGACGGCAAGCAGCGGCAGCGCGCCGCCAAGCGCGGTCCCGGTGGCGGACAGCAGGACGGGGCCCGTTCCGAGCGCCGGTCCGACAGCTCCGACCTGCTGGTCGGCCGCAACCCGGTGGTGGAGGCGCTGCGCGCCGGAATGCCCGCCACCCGGCTGTTCCTGGCCAACAGCCTCGACCCCGACGACCGCGTCAACGAGGCCGCGAAGATGGCCGGCGCCCGGGGCATCGACGTCGTCGAGGTCACCAAGACCGAGCTCGACCGCCGCTGTGAGAGCAACGGCCAGCCCGGCGCCGTCCACCAGGGGCTCGTCCTCCAGGTGCGCCCGTACCAGTACTGGGCCCCGGAGGGCCTGCTGGACGCCGCGAAGGACTCCGACACCCCTCCGCTGATCGTCGCCCTGGACGGGGTCACCGACCCGCACAACCTGGGGGCCATCGCCCGGTCGGCCGCCGCGTTCGGCGCGCACGGCCTGGTCATCCCCGAGCGCCGCTCGGCCGGTGTCAACATGACCGCGTGGAAGACCTCCGCCGGCACCCTCGCCCGGCTGCCCGTCGCCCAGGCCACCAACCTGACCCGGGCGCTGGAGGGCTTCAAGAAGGCCGGGCTGTTCGTGGTCGGCCTCGACGCCGGCGGCGACGCCCAGATCCCCGACCTGGAACTGGCCACCGGGCCGCTGGTCATCGTGGTCGGCTCCGAGGGCAAGGGCCTGTCGCGCCTGGTGCGCGAGGCCTGCGACGTCGTCGCGAGCATCCCGATCGGCAACGCCGAGTCGCTCAACGCCTCCGTCGCCGCCGGGGTCTCCCTCTACGCGGTGTCCCGCCGCCGCGCCGAGGCGGTCTGACCCGCGCACGCGTGAGCACGGCCCCCGGTCACCCCGACCGGGGGCCGTCGGCGTCCCGGGCCGCAGGCCCGCCGGTCGCACCGGTCCCGGGGGCGCGCGCCCGCCGCCCGCCGCCGCGGGGCCGGGTCCGGCAGTGGGGGCCGTCCCGTTTTCACGCTCCGCGGCCCGGGTAGCTGTGCACCCACATCCTTCCCGGACGACGAGGAGGCGGTTGAGCGCGATGCCGGAGGACGGGGCGGTCCACGCGGCCGCCCGTGGCGGAACCGGGCACCGTCCCCGGGCGGCTCCGTGAGCGGCCGGGCCGACCCGCCGTCCCGGCCGGGGAGGCCCCGGCTGCGGCGCAGCGACACGGACGCCCCGGGCATCACCCGGGTACGGCG
The DNA here is from genome assembly GCF_026642255.1 of Streptomonospora nanhaiensis. Taxonomy (GTDB): domain Bacteria; phylum Actinomycetota; class Actinomycetes; order Streptosporangiales; family Streptosporangiaceae; genus Nocardiopsis; species Nocardiopsis tropica. Next base: position 571,479 of record NZ_CP113264.1, read on the forward strand.
CGGGCGCGGCTTCCGCTACCACCACGCCTCCGGGGAGCCGGTCACCGACCCGGACGAGGTGCGGCGCGTCAAGGGGATCGCGGTGCCGCCGGCCTGGCGGGACGTGTGGATCTGCCCCTCGCCGGACGGGCACGTCCAGGCGTGCGGAACCGACGACGCGGGACGCCGCCAGTACCTCTACCACCCGGAGTGGCGGCACCGCAGCGAGCAGGCCAAGTACGACGGGATGCTGGACTTCGCCGAACTCCTGCCCGGGATCAGGGACAGGGCCGCCGAACACCTGGCCGGGCGCGGACTCGGGCGCGAACGCGTCCTGGCCGCGGCCGTCCGGCTGATCGACCTGGGCTTCCTCCGCGCCGGGGGCGAGGAGTACGCCGCCCGCAACGACTCCTACGGCGTGGCGACCCTGCTGCGCGAGCACGCCCGCCGCGAGGGCGGCGCCGTGGTGTTCGAGTTCCCCGGCAAGTCCGGCCGGGAGCAGCGCTTCGAGTGCGCCGAACCGGGCGTGTGCCGGGCCGTCGCCTCCCTCCGGCGGGCCCGTTCGCCGGGGCAGGGGCTGTTCGCCCACCGCGTGCCGGAGGGCTGGCACGACGTGCGCAGTGAGGACCTCAACGCCTATCTCCGGGAGGTCTCCGGCGGCGACTGCACGGTCAAGGGGTTCCGCACGTGGCACGCGACGGTGCTCGCGGCGGTGGGCCTCGCGGTGGCGGCCGACCCGGACGGCGAGGCGGCGCACCGGAGGCCGGCGGCGCACGTGTCCCGTGAGGTGGCCGAGCACCTGGGAAACACGGAGGCGGTGGCCCGGGCCTCCTACATCGACCCCCGGGTCTTCCGCCTCCGCGAGCGCGGGATCACCGTCGACGTCTCCCTCACCGAGCTGGGGAGGAGGACGCCCGTCGGGGAACTCGCCACCCGCGGCCCCGTCGAGGCGGAGGTGCTGCGCCTGCTGCGCGAGCACCCCGACGCCTGAGCCGGGGCGGCCGGGCGCCGCCCCGGGTTCGGGCGGCTCAGGACGCGGCGGCGCCCAGATAGCCGTTGGGGTCGAGCACGTACTTGCTCGCGGCGCCCTCGTCGAAGGAGCGGTAGCCCTGCGGGGCCTCCTCCAGCGGGATCGCCACGGCGTTGACGGCGTCGGCGATGCGCACGCGGTCGGCGAGGATCGCCGCCATCAGCTCCCGGTGGTACTTCATGACCGGGCACTGGCCGGTGAAGAAGGCGTGCGACCTGGACCAGCCCAGCCCGAACCGGATCGACAGCGAGCCCACCTTCGCGGCCTCGTCGGCGGCGCCGGGGTCACCGGTCACGTACAGGCCGGGGATACCGATCGAACCGCCCGCCCTCGTCACCTCCATCGCGGTGTTGAGGACACTGGCGGGCGCCTCCTTCCCGGCGTCCTTCCCGGACCCGTGGGCCTCGAAGCCGACGGCGTCCACCGCGCAGTCCACCACGGGGACGCCGAGGATCTGCTCGATCTGGTCTCCCGGGTCGCCCTCCGCGACGTTGATCGTCTCGCACCCGAAGCCGCGGGCCTGGGCGAGCCGTGCCTCGTTCATGTCGCCGACGATCACGACCGCGGCTCCCAGGAGCAGGGCCGAGGCCGCCGCCGCCAGCCCGACGGGCCCCGCGCCCGCGACGTACACCGACGACCCCACGCCGACGCCGGCGGTCACGCAGCCGTGGTAGCCGGTCGGGAAGATGTCCGAGAGCATCGTCAGGTCGAGGATCTTCTCCAGCGCCCGGTCCCTGTCGGGGAACTTCAGCAGGTTCCAGTCGGCGTAGGGCACCAGCGCGTACTTCGCCTGGCCGCCCACCCAGCCGCCCATGTCGACGTAGCCGTACGCGGAGCCGGGGCGGTCGGGGTTGACGTTGAGGCAGATCTCCGTCCGGCGCGCCTTGCAGTTCACGCACCGGCCGCACGAGATGTTGAACGGGACCGAGACGAGGTCGCCGACCCCGACGAACTCCACGCCCGGCCCCGTCTCGACCACTTCGCCGGTGATCTCGTGCCCGAGGACCAGGCCCTGCGGTGCGGTCGTGCGGCCCCGGACCATGTGCTGGTCGCTCCCGCAGATGTTGGTCGCGACCACCTTGAGGATCGCCGCGTGGGGGAGCTGCCGCCCCACGTTGGCGGGGTTGACGCCGGGCCCGTCCCTGAGGACGAACTCCGGGTAGGCGATGTCGGCGACCTCGACCCGGCCGGGTCCCTGGTACACCACGCCTCTGTTGCCGGCCATGTCCTTCCCACCTCTCCGCCCCGCGGCAGGGGCATGTCCCCCTCCCGTTTCCGGGGGAGAAGGTGGCTAATCGGACGTCGAAACGCTCCGGGCGTCTTTTTGCCGGATCGGGTGCGTTCGTAGCCTGGGCGCCCCCGTTCGTGTCCGCCCCGTCGCCACGGGTGACCAGGTGGGGACGTATCGGCAGACTTCGGGCCCGTTCCGTATCCGAGTGGGCCAGGCGTCGTCCGAACCGGTACCATTCGGGTGGACGCACCCGGGGCCAGGGGTCCCGGGCGGTCGGCCGACGTAGCTCAATTGGCAGAGCAATCGCCTTGTAAGCGATAGGTTAGGGGTTCAAGTCCCCTCGTCGGCTCTCTTGAGCGACAAAGCGGCAGGTCGGGCGGCCGGTGGGTGCGGCCGTCGGCGAACGGCCCGCGTCCTGCGGGGAAACTGCAGGGACCGTGCCTCGCCGGTCTCGGACATGACCGACGTCAGGGCGCCCCTGTTCTCCTCGGGACGCGGACGGGGGCGGTGCGGCTTCCTACGTCCTTCAGGACGTCCGTGGAGCCTTTCCCTGCCGGTGCGTGGACGGGTTCGCCGCCTGGCTCGCTTCCCCTGCCGACGGTGACGCCCCCGCACGCTTGCGGGGGACCTGGTGCCAAAGGCTGTCGCCCCCGCCCGGGCCCCGGCGTCCGGAGACCGGTCCGCTCGGCAGTGGTCCGTTCGGCGCCGTTCCCCGGGGCGATCCGTGCCGGGCGGCGGACCCGCCGAGCGGCACGGCGCACCCTTCCCGGTCCGCTGTCCCCACGGGCCGGGGGCGAGCCCCTCATCACCGCCGACGGGTACACCTCGGCCGACCGCGGTAGTTCCCACCGGAGCCCATGGCGTCGGCGATTGCTCCATTCAACCCTGTCCGACACCTTTGGCCTGCGTTTTTGTTGCGCTTCGCTGACACAGTTCCCGCCGGGCAGTCGGCTTCCGAAGTGGCCGGATCCGGCATCTTTCGGACCGAAGCCGTGAACCTATTGACATCCCTTGCTTCAACGTGTTAATTTCTGGCCTTATTGGATCCTGAGACCGTTTGACTCTGTGGAAATTTTTTTCTGCGGGTCATAAATTTGCTTCCCTGGTTTTTTTCTATTTAAAGGCTGAGCGGCCGTTCCTCTGCGATCGACTGTCCGGCTTCGGATGAGAAGATCAGCAAGGATGATATGAAAGCGTTTGTCTACCATTCGCACGGGATAGGCCAATACGACTTCTCTTCCCTGGTTCCTGAGGACCTTTCGGGGATCCAGAAATTATCTCAAGAGCGCGACCTGGAGATTCTTCCGACGGCCTTCCTCGGGCGCGAAAAGCAGGAAGAATTTTTAGAGGTGGTTCGCGCGTTCGGAGAGCAGAGCGCAAAGGGGCTTCTTCCAAATGTGGCCGGGTTTGCCGTCGAGGGACCCATTCTGGGTCCGCATGGCGGTATTCCGAGGTCCGGGAAGTGGCTTCCCTCGGCCGAGGAGTGGCAGAAGCTTTCTGAGCTGGGGAAGCATGGTCTCCGGTATGTGGTGATAGCCCCGGATGCCATGGAGCTCGATGAGGAGATCGACGACGGACTGCTTTTCTCGGACCTCATGCTGAGTTTCTATGAAAACGGAATAAAGATTGCCCTGGGTCATTTTCATCACGATAACCCGAGGCGAAGCTCGGAACTGACACTCAATGTCGTTGAATTCCTGCACGGGCACTATGAGTCCTCACCGTACCTTGTGTTGACAGATCATCTTTACAACGACATGCCCAGGAACTTCTCCCACGCCTGGCGGACACCGGAGGAATGGGGTCGTCGTGATCGCGAGTTATCGGCGGTGATGGAGGAGGAATGGGTGGAGGATAACGTGTCAAGGCTGCTCGGTCCCGTCCCTGCCACCCTCTTGAACGAGGCTCGGGCGAAGCGCCTCATTCCCTGCCTTAATTTCGATGGCAGGCATGTCGACCTTGAAATCTGCCGCCGCACCGTCGATTATCTGGGGCCGGAGAACCTGATTGCGCTGACCGACCACACCGAAGTCGATGTCATGGCCGGTGAACAACTCTCACGTATCGGCAGCCAGGAACTCTGGTGTCGTGACGACGGGGCGGTCGCGGCCGGATCGCAGGGATACGAGCAGCAGCGCCGCAACATGATCGACATCGGTCTGGCGGAGGACGAGATCAGAACGGTCTTCTCCACGAACCCGCGTGCGGCCATCGCCTACCGACCTTCTGCTGTCAAGACCGAATCGATCCGCTTGTGAATGGGAGCGCTCCCCACGAGCCTGGGGCCTCACGGGACATCGGTCCTGCCGCCACGTACCTGGCAGACCTCACCAACGCGATCGCCAGGATCGACGTCGCGGCGCTCGAACGTTTCGTCGTCACGGTGGTCGAGGCGCTGACCGAGCGCCGCGGCATCTTCGTCGCGGGCAACGGCGGCAGTGCGACAGCCGCCTCCCACATTGCGAGTGACTGGGCCGCGGCGACCAACATGCTGGGTGGACCGGTCAACGTCCACTGCCTGTCGGACAATACGGCCCGGCTGACCTCGCTGGCCAACGACACGAGCTTCGAGGAGGTGTTCTCGCGCCAGGTGGAAGCCATGGGGCGGCCCGGTGACCTGCTGGTGCTGCTCAGTGTCAGCGGCCAGTCCCCGAACCTCGTGCGGGCGGTGAAGTCGGCGAGGGCCCTGGACATCGGAGTGCTCGCACTCGTCGGATATCCCGGAGCACTGGCGAATCTCTGCGACACCTGGATCGAGCTCGGTGAAGGCGACTACGGGCTGGCCGAGGACCTGCACATCGCCGTCAACCACATGGTCGTCAGAGCCATGCAGGGCGGTGTCCCCCAGGTGTACCGGCCGGACGAGGCCACCCCGAACCGGTGGGCGAAGAGAAGGGACACGGACGGAAAGAGGGGGGTGTCATGAGGCTGGCGGGTATGGTGCTCGCCGCCGGCGTGGGCAGCAGGCTGGCCCCGTTCACCGACGACATCCCCAAACCGCTGGTGCCCGTGCTCGACCGCCCGCTTCTCGGTGAGCTCCTCGACCAACTCGCGGCGGCGGGCGCAGAGGAGGTCTTCGTCAACCTCCACCATCAAGCGGACCGGGTCGCGTCCTATCTGTCCACCCGCGCCTGCCGCGTGCCGGTACACCACCGGGTCGAGCCGGAGTTGACCGGACCTGCCGGTGCGCTCACCCTTTTCGCCGACACCCTGGCCGCCTACGACGCGGTCCTGGTGGTCTCGGGGGACATCGTGTCGGACGGTGGCTTCGAGGACTTGGCCGCTGCCTGTGCCGGCGGTGAGGCCGATCTCGTGTTCGGTGTCACCCGGAGCCGGGGAGCACGCCGGTTCGGTGTCCTCGAACTGGACGGCGAGGGAACGGTTCTCTCGGCTGTGGAGAAGCCGGACGTCCCTGACGAGGAGGAACACTGGATCAGTGCCGGCGCCTACTGCCTCGACACGGGACTCGTCGGGGTGACAGCCGATCTTCTGGCGGGTGGCATGCCCGGCGTCGACTACGCCCGCGACCTGGCCCCGGTCCTGATGGCCGGGGGACGCCGGGTCTCAGGCCACCCCCTCCGCGGTTACTGGCGTGACATCGGTACGCCGGACTCTCTGCTCGGGGCCAACCTGGACGCGGTCAGCGGCCGGATCCCCCGGCTCCTTCCAGAGGGGAGCGGTGCCGGTGGACCCGGTTCGGGTGAGCCCCCCGTGTTCGTCCACCCGACCGCGGAACTGGGGGAGGACGTGGTCTTCCGCGGGCCGGTCGTCATCGGCGCCGGAACGCGCGTCGGCTCGGGGGCCGGACTCTCGCACACGGTCCTGCTGCCCGGCGCGGTCGTCCCACCGGGAGCCCTCGTCCACGGAGGGCTGATCGGCGCGAGAGACCGTCGCGATGCGGGGCCACTCCCCGAGGCGGGCGCCGGGTGAAGGGGGCGAGGCCGCGGATGATCGTCGCCAAGGCACCCCTGCGAGTCTCGCTCGCGGGTGGCGGAACCGATCTGCCCAGCTACTCCGGGTTGCGTACGGGGTTGGTGATCAGCCTGGCGATCGATCGGTGGGTGTGCGTCGCCGCCCATCCCGGGGTGTCCGACGGCACTGCCCGGATCGGGTTCGCCGACCTCGAGGACCCGGGGAACGCCGAGAGCGCCACGGATGCCGACCTGCTGCAGAACCCGTTCGCCCGGGCCGTGCTCTCCAGGTCCGGCGCCGGCGGCGGAGTCCGGATCGGTACGTTCTCCGACGTGCCGAGCGGGAGTGGGCTCGGCGGTTCGGGAGCGTTCACCGTGGCGATGCTCCATGCTGTGCGGCGCATGGACGGGATCGGCGGGGACGACCCCGTGTCGCTGGCCGAGGACGCCAGTGCGGTGGAGATGATCGACCTGCGGCGTCCGGTCGGGAAGCACGACCATTACATGGCGGCCTTCGGCGGTCTCAGGGCCCTGGCCTTCGAGCCGGAGGGCCGTGTCCGCCAGACGCCGCTGCCGATCACGGACCGCCTGAGATCCTATGTCGCCGATCGGCTCCTCCTGTTCTCCACGGGTGTCAGCCGCGACGCCGGACGGATGCTCGCCGCCCAGGACCGTCTGACCCGCGCGCGTGGGCCGGGGGTGCTGCGACGCCTGGATTCCATCCGGGCGCTCGCCGACACCCTGCTCGACGAATTGCGCGAGGACCGGGTCGAGTCCATCGGCCACGTCCTCGCGGAGCACTGGCTGGCCAAGTCCCGCCTCAGCGAGACGGTGTCGCTGCCGCGCATCGACGAACTCCACCGACTTGCTCTGGACTCGGGTGCTGAGGCCGGGAAGCTCCTGGGTGCGGGCGGCGGCGGATTCCTTCTTTTCAGCTGTCGCCAAGGAGAACAGGAACGGCTGAGGAAGGCCATGTCGGCAGCCGGTTCTCGGGAATTGGAGTTCTCGATCGCGGACACCGGTACAACTGCCGTGGAATTTCCCCTGTGAGGGCCAGGCATGAACTCGGTGTGCGCGGCGTTTCGCCGCGTCATACCCAAGTTCCACCCAGAAGAGAAGTTCAAGGGGAGGGGCAGTCGAAAGTGCACGAGTCCGAATCCGATAGCCGTTCGCAGGCCACGTCTGCGTCGGAACTCTTCGACGAGTACTACCTGCGCTTCTGGGAAGGGGAGCTGGCCGATGACCGGTTGAAGCGCGATGTCGGCCTCGTGCTGGAGCTCGCCGGTCTGCGACCGGGCGACCGAATACTGGACGTGGCCTGCGGCTACGGGCGGATGACGAATAGCCTTACGGTGTCCGGATTCGATGCCACCGGGGTGGATCTGAGCGTTTTCCTGTTGGACGAGGCACGGGCGCGGGCTCGCGCGCTGGATGTCCAGGCTGACTTCCGCCAGCGGGACATGCGCAACTTGTGGGGTATGGACGGCTTTGCCTGTGCACTGCTGTGGTTCACCAGTTTCGGCTACTTCAGCGACGCGGAAAACGCTCAGGTGCTGCGTCAGATATTTGGCTGTCTGGAGCCGGGTGGCCGTCTGTTGCTGGAGACGCGGCATTGGGACAGAATGGCTCGTCGGTTCGATCCCGTTACGGTACGCTCCAAGGGCGATGACTTCCTTGTCGAGTACCATACCTACGATGCCCAGAACGGAGTCCAAAAGAGCCGGCAGACGCTTCTCGTTGATGGACGCCGTATCGAGAGGACTTCGTTCGTCCGCCGGTATGGTTTCCCTGAGATGCGCGCACTCGCCCTGCAGGCCGGTTTCGTTTCGGTCCGCGGTTACGACGAGAACGGTGGTCCCCTGACCGAGGAGAGCGACAGGTGCGTTCTCGTGGCGGTCAAATGAGCGGCATCCCGAGGAATTCGGAAGAAGGGCGCTCACATCTCGGTGCCGATACCGGTGAGCACACGTTACGAGCCGAAGGGGTCGCGGTGCGGCTGCTGATCATCACCTCGAGTTTCCATCCGGTCATCGGCGGTGCGGAGACCTATGCCTGGGAGGTGGCAGAGGGGCTCGCCGCTCGTGGACACGACGTCGTGGTCGTCACGGACCTCCCCCGCGGACACCATGCCGGGGAAGTGTTCGCAGGCGATCCCGAAGGGGTCGATGTGCGCCGACTCAGCCGGTACCACGAAATCCTCGCCGACCCGAGCAAGATCCACTGGGAACAGATGGCCTACGGCCTGATGCCGGAGATACGCGACGTCATCGACGAATTCCGTCCCGACCTCGTGCTCACCAACAGCATGGACGCAGCACTGCTCGGCAAGACGGTGTCCCTCGACCGCGGCATTCCCTGGGTGGCGACGTTCCACGAGCACTCCCCGCAGGACGAGCCGCTCGGGGCCGGGCGGCTCCGGCTGGTCCATGGCGTCCTCAAGCCGTCATTGGTTCTCGCCGGGGGCGCGTTCTACGCCGAACGCGCCGCCGAGTGGGGTCCCGGAAACCCTGTCGAACTGATCTACCACGGCGTCGACACCGAGCGCTTCCACCCGGGTATCGACGGGCGTCCCGTGCGGGAGCACCACGGCCTCACCGACCAGGAGACCTTGTTCGTCCTGGCGGGCAGGCTCAAACCGCGCAAAGGCATTCGTGAGGCGATCAGTGCCTTCGACCGTGTGCGCCGTGCCTGTCCGGGGGCCCGGCTCCTCATCGTCGGCAGTGTCAGCTCGGCCTCCCTCGACTACTCGGCCCAGCTCGACGCCGACATCGCCGCACTGGACCTGCAACAGACCGTGACCATCGACAGAACGGTCACCTTCGATCGGATGCCGGGAGTCCTGGCCGCCGCGGACGTCGTCGTCCAACCCAGCTTCGAGGAGGGGCTCGGGATCTCGGTGCTCGAGGCGATGAGCATGGGCAAACCCGTCGTCACGACGGACATCGTCGGTGTCAGGGAACTGCTCACCGCTCCCGGTGTCGCGCGCGTGGTCCCGCCGGGTGCCCCGGAACCGCTGGCGCACGTCCTCATCGAGCTCGCCGGGAGCGCCGAGGAGCGGTCGCGGTTGGGCAAGGCCGCCCGCGAGCACGTGGTGGGCTCGTTCTCCAAACAGCGCATGGTGGAGCGAACAGAGTCGGTCCTGCTCACCCGGTCGACCCGGCGGGAGGCCGGACATGTATGAGAAGGCGCCGGAGACCATCTGGTGGAACGGGAGCCTGGTGCCGTGGGACCGGGCCCGCGTGCACGTCACCTCGGAGGTGGCGATGCGCGGCACCAACGTCTTCGAGGGGCTGCGAGCGTACTGGCAGCCGGAGTCGGAGCAGCACGTCGTCGTGCATCTGCACCGGCACCTCGCCAGGCTCGCACAGTCCGCTCGGCTGATCAGGCTGCCGCAGGCCGAGAGCGCGGAGTCGGTCGCCCGGTTGCTCGACGGAGTGCCGGAGCTGATCCGGGCCCTCCGGCACAGGGGCGACCTGTACCTCAGACCTACGCTGTACATCGACGAGGGCCGCTACGGATGGCGCTCGGGTCAGGTGAAGTTGGGCTGCTACATCGCCGGCTACCCCACCGACCCGCGTGTGGATCGGCCCATGTCCTGCGTGGTCAGCTCATGGCGGCGCTCTCCGGACCTCGCCGTCTCGCCCCTGGCGAAGGTCGGGGCGGCCTATCAGGCGTTCCGGCTGCCGAGGATCGAGGCGGCCATGGCGGGAGCCGACGAGGCGATCTTGCTCAACACCAACGACACGGTCGCCGAGACCGGAGGCGCGGCTGTTTTCCTCGTGCGGGGAGACACGGTCGTCACACCACCGCTCGCCGATGGTGTGCTGGACGGCATCACCAGGGGGATCGTCATCGACCTCCTCCGCTCGCGGTGGGGGATGAAGGTGGTCGAGCGCTCCGTGCCGCGTTCCGAACTGTACGTCGCGGACGAGGTGTTCGTGTGCGGCACGCTCGACGAGGTGCGGATCGTCAGCAGCGTCGACGCCGTGCCGATCGGAGGTGGAACGTGGCCCGTGGCCGAGGGCGTCAGAGCCCTCTACCTCGACATCTGCGCCGGTCAGCAGGACCCGGTCGACCCGGCGATGCTCCACACGGTGTCGAGCGCGCCTCCCGGCCCCGACCTTCAGGACCGCAGTACCGGTTCCCCGCCCTTGTGAGGAGTGCACACCGCGCGAAACCCTCCGCGGGGGCGGTCCGGCGCCAGGAGCAGCAGGTGCCGGAAGAACGGCGTCCGGCAACGGAAACCACGACAAGGAAAGCAGAGATCGGCATGCAGCAGCACGACGAGGCCTGGGTTCGCTTCTTCGAGGCGAAGGGGTACCCCGAGGCGGCGGAACTAGCGGCGGGGATGGAGGGGGCCGTCTACGCCCTGAACGACGACCTGGTCGCCAAGGTCTGGGGTGTGCGGTCCGGGGAGGAGCTGGAACGGCTCCAGCGCTTCTACGACGATCTGGCCAAGGCCCAGCTGGCCTTCCGAACGCCGCGCATCGAAGAAGTGCTGTACGAGAACGGGCGCTTCGTGAGCATCGAACAGAGGCTGTCCGGCGTGCCGTTGGCCGACATGGACCCGCGGCGCCCCGAGCTGTGGCCGCAAGCCGCCGCATGCATGCTCGACGTGTTGGGCGAGATCTCGACAGCGGACTCCCCGGCGTTGCGCGGCCTCGCCGTCCTGGACGAGGCCTCGCCCTTCTGGGAGGGGCACACCTCCTGGCCTGACGCCTTGACGGCGTTGATCCACCGCAGGCTCGCCCTGTTCGGGGACCAGTTGCGCGCCGCGGTTCCGGGCTTCGACGGCAAGTTGGCCCGGATCCTCGAACTCGTCGGCGATCTCGGTGATGTGCCGCTCGGCCTCATGCACGGGGACCTGGTACCCGACAACGTACTCGTGAACGACGAGTGCCAGGTGGTCGGCACGCTCGACTTCGGGTTCCTCTCCACCGTCGGCGACCCTGTCTTCGACGCCGCGCTGACGGCCAGCATCTTCGACATGTACGGCCCCCAGGCGCACGAGACGGAGGCCTACCTCGACGCCGCCGTCGTCGAACGGTTCGGCTGCCCCCCCGAGCGCATGGCCCTGTACCGAGCCGTCTACGGCATCATCGCGAGCAACGCCTACGACCCGCAGGGGCAGGACGGCCACTTCAAGTTCTGCGCCGACCTCCTGCTGCGCGAGGACGTGTCCGAACTCCTCGGCGGCGTGTCCGGCCCGGCCTCGCGGACAGGGGAATGACGGAGCCCCGCAGCGAGCAGGTCGTGGTCCTGGCGGGAGGACTCGGCACGCGCCTGGGGCCGATGGGCGCGGACAGGCCGAAGGTGCTGCAGGACGTCCTCGGCCGTCCGTTCCTGGACGTCATGCTCGAGCCCGTGGCGGCGAGCGGCCTGCGCAGGTTCCACTTCTGCCTCGGCCATCTCGCCCCCCGGGTCGCCGCCCACCTCGCGACGCTGCCCGCCGAGTGGGAGACCACCGCCGAGACGGAACCCGCCCCCCTGGGGACGGCCGGCGCCCTGCTGCACAGCGTCGGCCACCTGGACGAACAGTTCATGGTCCTGCTCGGAGACACCTACCTGGACACCGACTACGGCGGCCTGTTCGACCGGTTCCCGCCCGACTCGCTCGGGATGATGCTCCTCACCCGGGCGTCGAACGACGTACTCCCCAACGTCGGCGTACGGGACGGCACCGTCACCGCCTACGACAAGAACGGCGTCCCCGGGGGCCTGACGGACACCGGTGTCACGCTGCTGCGCAGGTCGGCACTCGACGTCCTGCAGCGTGCACGGGAGCGAACCGACCTGCACGAGCTGTTCCACGCCCTCATGGGGAGGGGGGCCCTGGCGGCCGCCGTCACCGGGGAGCGGTTCTTCGACATCGGAACACCTCGGCGCCATCAGGCACTGGCCACCCATCTCTCGGCAGGAACGGCGAAGGAAGCAGGGATATGACACGAGAAGGACGGGCTGTCGTCACCGGAGGGGCCGGCTTCATCGGCGCGGCCCTCGTGTCGGCGCTCCTGCACGACGGGGTACCGGTGGCGGTGGTCGACCGCGCACCCTGGCAGGACGCGGTGCGACTCCACGGACTGGCAGGGACGGGCGAACTCACCTACCACGCCGCCGACATGCGCGACATCGAGCAGCTGGAACCCTTGTTCTCCGGAACCACGCATGTCTACCACCTGTCGGCCAACACCGAGAACAGGTCCGACAGGGCGGGCCGTACGGCCGACTTCACCGACACCGTCGGCGGGACCATCGCCTTGCTCGAGGCGCTGAGGGAGGCTCCGCGTCCCGTGAACGTCGTGATGACGTCCAGCCAGCTCGTCTACGGCCCGGTGCCCGAAGGGACCACGGTCGCCGAGGGGAGCGGATTGCTGCGGCCCACCACCCGCTTCGCCGCGGGCAAGGCCGCCGCGGAGGCGTTCCTCGAGGCCTACGCCAACGAGTGCGGGCTGCAGGCCGCCGTCGGCCGGCTCTCCAACGTCGTCGGCCCGGGGATGGGACGTGGCATCATCGCCGATCTGGTCCGACGCCTGCATGACGATCCGGGGGAGATCAGGTTGCTCGGGGACGGCAGACAGACCCGTAGCTATCTCCATGTCCGGGACTGCGTGGCGGCCCTGCGTGCCGTCGCCGCGGCAGCGGAGTCGGACGGCGGGGACTTCTCCGTCTTCCACGTGTGCAACCAGGACGCGATCAGCGCGCACCGTGTGGCGGAGATCGTCGCCGAGGAGTTCCCTGACGGCACACCGGAGATCACATACGAGGGCGGGCGCCAGGGCTGGCGCGGGGACATCCCGTCCCTGCTCATCAGGCCGGAGGCGCTGGAGGAGCACGGCTGGCGGCCCCGGTCGACGTCGGAGGAGGCCGTCAGGGAGACGGCCCGGGCGCTCCTGGCCACCCGGCGCCCCACGACCGGAGCCCGGTGACCGGGGAAATGACCGAGAGGAACGAACCGCGGATGCAGAACGACTTCGGGTCCGCCGACGGCGACCGGCTGCCCGAGCCGGAACGCTGGAAGGTGCTGGGAAACCGCTCCTTGTACAGCAGCCCCTGGATAGGCCTCGACCTTGTGAAGGTGGTCCCGCCGGGACGGGAGCCCTATGAGCACCACGTGGCTCGTGTCGCCGACGCGGTCGGGGTGGTGCTGCGTCACCCCGACCGCGGGGTCCTGCTGCTCCACCGGTATCGATTCATCACCGACACATCCGGTTTCGAGATCCCGGCGGGCGCGTTGGACGAGGACGAGGGCGTCGAGGACGCCGCGGCCCGCGAGGTGCTGGAGGAGACCGGGTGGACCGTGCGGGACATGAGCCGCATGCTGGTCTGCAACCCCTCCGACGGGGTCAGCGACCAGCGTTTCCACTTCGTGTTGGCGACAGCGGACGAACAGACCGGAGAGCCCGTCGACGCGTACGAGTCGTCCGCACGGGTCTGGTTCCGTCCCGACGAATTGTCGTCGCTGCTCCGCGACGGAAAGGTGCCGGGCGCGCTGACCTCGGTCGCTCTCCTGCACGCACTGCACTTCGGCATGCTGTGAGCGTCCGATGCCGTTGAGGAGCGCCGTCTTCCTGGACAGGGACGGCACCCTGAACAGGTCCGCCGCTCCCGGCCAGTACGTTCGCCGTCCTGAGGACCTGGAACTGCTACCGGGAGCGGCGGAGGCCGTCCGCCACATCAACGAGGCGGGTGTGCACGCGGTACTCGTCACGAACCAGCGATGGCTCTCGGAGCCGGCCGCGGACAGGCGCGCCTACGAGGCGGTGGACGCCAGGCTGAGCGCCCTGTTGATGGAGCACGGCGCCCGGCTCACCGCCCGCTACGTCTGCCCGCACCCGCTGCACAGCTGTGACTGCCGGAAACCGGCTGCGGGCATGCTGGTGCGTGCTGCGGCCGATCTCGGACTGGACCTGGCCGCGTCCTGTCTGATCGGGGACTCCGCGACCGATGTCGAAGCCGGCCGCACGGCCGGCTCTGCCACCGTCCTGATCCGTCCTCCGGGGTGCGGACCCCACGACACCCGGGCGGATTTCGTGGCCTCGGACATCCGTGAGGCGGTGGGCTGGGCTCTGGGGGCCGGCTCCGGTGTTCGGAGGGGGGCGGTTCACCGGTAGCCCCGGGCCTGGAGCGCGTACAGCTCCGCATAGAGCCCGCCTCGGCGGATCAGCTCACCGTGGTCGCCGGCCTCCGCGACACGGCCGTCCGCCACCACCACGATCATGTCGGCCGTGCTGATGGTCGAGAACCGGTGTGAGACGAGCAGGGTGATCCCCCCATCGGCTGCGATCTTCCTCGCCTGGGTGATGTAGCGCTTGAAGAGGGCGTCCTCCGCCTCGGCGTCGAGTGCCGCGGTGGGTTCGTCCAGTACGAGCAGGAGCGGCCGGTCGCGCATGAACGCGCGACCGAGCGCCAGCTTCTGCCACTGGCCTCCGGAGAGTTCCGCGCCGTCGGAGTAGCTCTTGCCGAGTTGGGTCCCCAGGCCGTCCGGGAGCGGGGCCAGCACGTCCTCCGCGTGTGCGCGACGCAGTGCTTCCACGACCGCGCTCTCGGAGGATTCACGTGGCAGGTCGCCCACTCCCACGGTCTGCCTGACGACGAACTCGTACCTGGCGAAATCCTGGAATCCGGCCGACATGCGCGCGTGCCACGTCTTGGAGGGGATGGCCCGTAGAGGGGTGCCGTCCACGAGGATGTCGCCGTGCGTGGGCCGGTAGAACCCGCAGAGCATTTTGACCAGGCTCGACTTGCCCGCCCCGTTCTCGCCGACGACGGCGACCGTGGCACCGGCCGGTAGGTGGAGGTCGACGTCGCGCAGCACGAGTGCCTCGGTGCCCGGGTAGGCGAACGACAGCCCCCTGAGGGTGATGCCGCTCCGGAGGCGGTCCGGGGCCGCTGTCCCGGCGTCCGGGGCCGGTGGGGGGGCCGGAGCCGGTCGGCCCAGGGCGTCCTGGAGTTCGCGGAGCCGGCGGTCGACGCCGCTGAGCCTCTGGAGGTCGGGTACCAGGGCGACGACCTGGGCCACCTGGGAGTTGACCTGTGAGGCGAGAACGACCACCAGCACCACGTCGCCCACCGTGCTGCGGCCCGTGATCGCTCCGTGGGCGACCAACAGCACCGCACTCACGTATCCGGTGGCGAAGACGAGCTGGCTCAGGGCGCGCAGAAGGGTGGCACGGCGCTGTGCTCTCCACAGGTCGCCGCTGGTCAGATCCCAGAGCTCCGAGTGCCGCCGTCGCACCTCGTCCTCCAGCTGGAAGACCTTGAGCTCCTTGGCCGTGGCGGAGGCCGTGGTCAGGTGAACGAGGTTGAGCGCTCGCCGGGTGGGTTCCGCGGTCCTGCCCCTGGAGGCGTCGACGATCTGCTCGGCTCGGCGCCCCGCAAGGATCGGGGGTACCGCGAGCAGCGGCAGGAGGAACAGGACCGGGTGCAGGAACGCGAGCATGACGGCGGTCAGCAGCATCCCGAAGGCGAGCCCCGACGTGGCGAGCAGTGCCTGGAGCGTGTTGCGGGTCTGGAGGACCTCGCGTTCCAGCACGGTGAGCCGGTCGGCGTACTCGGGGTTCTCGTGTGCCTCGAGGCTGGAGGAGCCGTTGGCCAGGGTGATCAGCTGGTGGTTGTAACGCAGCATGTTGAGTTCGGCGAGCTCGTAGTACGCGATGTGCGCGAAATGCGAGCAGGTGAGCGCCGCGATCAGCAGCACCGCTATCAGGACGCCCAGGAGCACGGCCTCCCCGATCCTGCCGTCGAGAGCCGCGTTGACCAACTGGCGGAGGCTGATGCCGGCCAGTGGCATCGCGGTTCCGCTGGCTATCATGAGGCCCACCGCCGCCAGGGTCTTGCCCGGGCTCTGCCGCCAGCACATGGCCAGCAGGCCGCCAGCGGCGATGAGGAGGCGTCTCATCCGTGCCCTTCCGATTCGTCGGTCGATGAGGAGGTCGCCGTGGTGAAGCGGGCGGCCTGCAGCCGGAACATGCGGGCATACTTGCCGTCGGCCCGGACCAGCTCGTCATGTGATCCCGCTTCGGTCACGCGGCCGTCCGAGAGCACGACGATGTGGTCGGCGTGTCGCACCGTCGAGAACCGATGCGAGATGAGCAGGGTGGTCGCACCGTTGGCGGGCCGGACGAACTCCTCGAAGAACCGTGCCTCGGCGCGCGCGTCGAGGCTTGCCGTCGGCTCGTCGAGTACGAGCACTCCGCCGTTGTGCCGGAGCCGGAAGAGGGCCCTGGCGAGTGCGAGCCGCTGCCATTGTCCGCCGGACAGGTCGACCCCTCGTGCCATGTGCTTCGCCAGCGGTGTGTCGAGTCCGTCGGGAAGGACCTCGATGGTGTCGAGTATCCCGGCGTCCTTGGCGGCTCCACGGATCTCGTCGCGATCACCGGCGACGTCCCCGTGCCGAACGTCGCCGAAGCCGATGTTGTCGGCGGCGCTGGTCTCATAGCGGTTGAAGTCCTGGAAGACCACGGCGGTGCGGGACCGCCAGGCGTCCAGGGGGAAGGAGGCCAGGTCGACGCCGTCGATCGTGATCGTGCCTTCGTCGGGCTCGTACAACCGTGTGAGGAGCTTGATCAGGGTGGTCTTGCCGGCGCCGTTGCTTCCCACGATCGCCGTGCACATCCCCGCGGGAATGCTCAGGTCGAGTTCGTCGAACACCTGGTGCTTCCCGCCCGGGTAGCGGAAGGACACGTGGGAGAACCTGATCTCCTGACGCGGTGTGGGATCGGCGGCGCCGGACCCCGCCGTCCCGCCGGCGGCCACGGGTTCCCGGGCCCTCCTGAGCGCTTCCGCGCCTTGTTCGAACTCGGTCAGCGCCCGGTAGGCCCTCATGCCGTGCAGGGTCTGCATGTCCGACTCGGGGTAGAACTCACCGAGTCTGAGGCAGTTCAGCACCGCCTGGGTGACCAGCGCGAGGGAGGTGAGGGACGCCCCGCCGGCGCCGGCGCTCGCGACGGCGACGAGTACCCCCATGGTGATCCCCAGTCCCAGCGCCGTGTACCTGAGGTAGGGCCAGAGCAGGAGCCGGCGCCGCTCCGCCCACGTCGGTGCGAGCCATCGCAGGTAGACCGCTCGGTGGCGATCGCGCAACCACTCGACCAGTCCGAAGGTCCGGATCTCCTTCCCGGCCGCCGCGCCCATGGCCAGCTGCCGCAGGTAGCGTGCCTCACGCCGCTCCTTCGTCAGCCTCTCCCAGCTTTCGCTGTACTTGCGCAGACCGCTGCGCAGCCCGTAGCGGAACATGAGCACGGCGGCCACCACGCCGACCCCGGCCGTCCAGGAGAAGCCGATGCCGATGACGAGGAGGTAGCCGAGCAGCTGAACGCCTCGTGAGATCAGGTGGAGCGCGCCGGCACATGCCCTGCCAGGGCTGTCCATGCCGAGTTCGAGATCCTGTTTCGCCTCTCCGAGACGTTCGATCAGGTGTTGGTTCTCCAGGGCGGCAAGGCCGGACCCCCGCAGCGAAGCGGTGATGATCCGGTCGAAGAGCCGTCCGTCGATGCGCCGGGCCAGGTGGTCGCCCAGTGTTCTCTGGGCCGGAGCCAGTGCCTGGTGGGCGGTGAACGCGACCGAGGCCAGCACGAAGGCGAACACCACGGCCGACCACTGCGCCGAGCCGGTACCGGCCTCCGCGGCCGCGGGTATCAACCCGAGCATGACGCTGGTGCCGACCACGAAGAGCACCGGAAGTGCTCCGAGCAGCACGTTGCACACGATGACGGCCAGCACCGGCCCCGGGCCGCCCTGGGGCAGGAGACCGGCGATCTGGCGCAATTCGGCGCCCACGGAGCGGACGAAGGTCCGCTTAGAGACGATTGCGGATCGCCAGCCCACAGCTCACCCCTTCCACCACCAGATCGGTCAGCGGCTCCTCGCATGCGTTCAGGACCGCCGTATCGGCGAAGCGGCGCATCGCTCCGGGGCCCATCGTGCGCAGTGCCTGGCGCGGGGCTGCTCCCGGGGACGGAGCGCGGTGGGGGGGCGGGCCGGGTGCCGGAGGCAGGAGCGCCCCGAGCGCGATCGCCGTGATCCACAACTCGTGAAGCAGACCGTAGCCGAGGCGTAGCTCCAGGTCGACGGTTCCGCGGCTGCGCTCCAGCTCCCGGTCCAGCCCCGCCGCGATCTCCGCAGGGGGGAGGCCGAGCTCCGCCAGCTCTCTTCGGGTCGGTCCCTCGTCCTCCATGCGCAGGGTTCTGGGGTCGTAGGAGAAGCACAGGGACCGCCCTTTGCTCCATGTCTGGGTCGGTATGCGGAACGGAGCGTGCAAGACTCCCGGAGCGGGTTCCGGGGCCTCGGGTTCCAGCAGCCACGTGGCCGGTCGAACACCGTCGGATTCGTTTCCCACCAGGCTCGGTACGGTGTCGTGGTCCACCAGTTGGGGCGCGAGCGCGTAGGCTGACCGCCCTTGGGCCGCGAGGTGGCGGCGCAGGGCGATGTCGTCGGGTACGTCCGGGGAGAAGTGGGCGGCCGCGTCCGCGACGAAGGCCCGAGCGTCGGCCACGGGAAGCACGGTGGCCTGTGTGGGCACGTAGGTGTCGATGCATTCGGCCAGGCCCACGCCGTGCAGCGCGGCCCAGCGGATCATGGTCGCCGTCTGGCAGCCCCACTCCGCGAACGTGCAGAGCACCTTGTCCGGATGCTGGGAGACCGAGGCCAGCAGCCGCGGTACGAAGTCGTCGACGGGTAGGACGTCGTCCTGCACGACGAGATGGTGGGTGGCGCCGGGGCCGGTGGAGGACCACGCGGCGAGCGCGGTGCGCAGGGTCGACCTGGGGCCGGTCGGGTCGGGGTCGTACACGATCCGGGGCGAGAGCGCGCTCAGGCGCCGGGCGATCTCCTCCGCCGAGGCACGCCGGGCGGGGTGCGCCATGATCGCGCAGGAGACCGTCGGGGCGGCCTTCGGTCCGGATGCGCGCCCCGGGATGTTCACAGAGCCCATGGAAGCGGCTCCGGTGCGTCGAACCGCGAGGAGATCGCGGTGACGTTGGTCGGGGACGTCATGGCGAGGGTGACCTCGAGGACGTGCAGCGCCTGCCGCGCGGACAGCCGCGGGGTCCGTCCCTCTTCCACTGCCGACGCGAGGTCGGCGATGCCCCGGGGGAAGCTCATCCGGTGGTCGGCCGAGTAGTGCTTGCGGTAGACGAAGGGGCGTACGTGTTCGACTTCGTTCTCCGGCAGGAGGTAGTCGTGCCCCGGGTCGGTGGCCGTCCGCAGCGTGATCGGCGATCCGAAGTCCCAGCAGTTGTCGAGGCGCAGTACGCCCCCGTCCCCGACGACGGTCAGTGAGCGGTCGGGAGGCGCGACGATGCTGCACGTCAGCCGGGCTACGACCCCGGAACCGAATCTCAGCGAAGCCGTCACGTAGTCGGGTCCGACGCCCCCCTCTTCGCCCGGAGGCAGTTTGTCGGGCATGAGGGTGGCGTGGTCCGCGACAACACGGTCGACGGGGCCGAACAGGGTCGTCAGCGCGGAGAGGTGGTAGGCCGAATGCTCGATGTTGCAGCCCAGGGCGAACTCGTCCTTGTAGGGCCAGGGGCTGCCCGTGCTGTTGTGCCAGGTCGGGAAGTCCATCAAGTGGACGGCGCCGTCGTCGAGCTGGGCGTAGACGAGGCGTGGGGTGCGGACCGAGCCCTTCCTGACCTCGCGCCACACGGTCTGGAAGGCCTCACCGAGGACGTTCGCCGGGGCACACGCCACCAGCAGGCCGGACCGGTCGGCCTCTTCTACGATACGCCGCCCGTCAGCCACGTCGGTGGCCAGCGGTTTCTCCGTGTACACATGTCTGCCCGCGGCGAGGGTGGCGAGCGTCACGTCGGCGTGGCTCTCGGGGTTGGTCAGGTTGACGACGATCTGTACCCGGTCGTCGGACAGCAGTTCGGAAAGCGTGCGGTAGACCTCGACGCCGTGCCGCTCGCCGACGGCGGCGGCTCGCTCTGTGATCCGGTCGTGCACTCCGACCAACGTCAGCTCCGGGTGGTCGATGAGCGGGTTCAGGTAGAAGTCCGATACGTAGCCGCATCCGACGACCGCGATTCCGGTGGAGGGACGGCTCACAGGGCGCTCCTCGTCGTTTCGGGGGTGGTTCCGGTGGAGGGTGGACCGGGCAGGGCGGAGATGGCGGCGCCCACCTGGGCGGTGACCGCCTGGAAGGAGAAGCGTCGTGTGACGAGTTCGTGTCCGGCGGTCCGCAGCCGGCGGGTGAGCGCTCGGTCGGACCGCAACCGCTCGAAGGCGGCCGCGAACTCGTCCGGTCGGTCGGCCCGCAGGTAGTGAAGCCCATGGACGAGGCCGAGCCCTTCCACGCCCTTGGCCGTCGAGACGACGGGAGCGCCGAGCGCGAACGCCTCGAGCACCTTGAACCTGGTGCCTCCGCCGACCTGAAGCGGGATGAGGAGCGCACTCCGTCCGATCAGCTCGCTCAAGTCGTCGGGGTCGGGGAGAACACGCAGGCCCGGTGTCGTCTCCACGGCCTGTGACAACCAGTCCGGGCAGCGCGCGCCCGCGATGACGAGTGGCAGTGCGGACGGGGCCCCGCGCAGGAGCGGCAGGACCTCTTCCACCAGTGTGCGCACGGCCTGTTCATTGGGCCCGTAACTGATCAGGCCGGTGAAGGCGGCGGCCTCGATCTCGTTCTCGGGCACGGTGGCGGTCGTCACCGGGATCGCGTTGCTCACCACGTGGACGGCGTCGGATCGGCTGGAGCCGTGGAGCTTCAGCAGCGTTTCCCGGTCGTGCCCACTACAGACCCAGACCCCGGCGGCCTGCCGCAGGACCTTCTCCTCGACCGCGAAGATCTGCCGGGTGTGCTCCTCCGTGTACCGGCTTGCCATCCGGTGGGCAGCCAGCTCCTGCCGGAGCGTGTACTCGACGTTGTGCATGTCGTCCACGACCGGGACACCGGTGCGGAGTCTGATCTGTTCGGCGTACCGATGCAGCCGCAGCTCACTGGCAACCACGAAGGAGGGGGCCTCGGCCACCACACGTGAGACCAGGTGCTCGCTCTGTATCGGGCAGTAGGAGGTGGCGAACGGGTCCTCGAGGCCGTCGATGTCCTGGACGTCCCCCTTCGGGTGCTGACACATGAGGTCAGGGGACGCGCAGGTCACGGGGTAGTACTCGGTCGGCAGGAACGCTGAGAGCGCGGAGTGCAGAGCGCGCCACCGCATGGGGGCTCCGCCGCCGCGGTCGGCCAGGTCCCCGGGGGCCAGGAGCATCGCTTTCGTCGCGCTGTCCGCGCTGCCGCCCTGACTGCTCACAGCTGCCTCCCTGTGGTGGTGGCCGCCCCCGGGCGGTCGGCGAGCCAGAGCCTGTACCGTGCGGCCAGCTCGTCGTTGAGGGCCGTGGCCTGGCGTCGTGGACCGGGGTCGGTGAACTCTGCTGCACGTGTGTGGATGCCGAGCAGCTCAAAGGTGGAACTGAGTACCGATTCTCGCCGGTCCACCAGGTCCTCGTACGTCACGCTGAGCGTCGGGAACCGGGTATCGGCGAGCCAGTCGGACCAGGTGGAGTGATGCCGCCGGATCGCGGTGATGAGTTGGTGCACCTCGGCCGAATCGAAAAGGTCCGCGGTGAGCTCCTCCGGGTTCGTGACGAGGGCCGCAGGCGGACCCTCGCGCCACCAGGTCGTCGTCGTGGGGACCCGCCGCGGTGCCACCCCCGGCACATCCACGAATATTCCGGTTCGGCTCGCGATGATCATCGAGACCGCCTGGGCGACCACGTCCCTGCGGCTGACCGTGATGATGCGGACGTCGTCGCGGTAGCCGTCGGGGAGCAGGTCGACCGGAGAGGCCATCTGGCCGGTTTTCAGCAGTGGCTCCAGGTGGTAGAGGAAGACCTTGACCCCGAACCGGTTTCCGGAACCGGTCCGGCCGAGCAGCGCACGCTGGTAGGCCGCCCAGTCCGTCGCTCTGGGCGCCCCCGGGCGCGAGTCCGGATGCGCGAGTTCCTGGGCGGCCAGGTTCTCGTGCAGGGAGGAGGTCCCGTACCACTCGGCGGGTTCACCGGCCTGTCCCGTGGCGTGCAGGGCATGGCAGAGGAGGTTGGTACCCGTGCGTGGTGAGCCCAGGACGAGGTAGCCGATTCTTCCCCCGTGTGCGCCTCTCATGCCTCACTCCTCCTCGTTCCCGGAGCCGACGCCGTCGAGCGCGCGTCTCCCGGCCGCGATGACCCGTTCGACACGATCCTCCGTCAACCCCGGATACACCGGCAGGCAGACATGCGTGCTCGCGAAGCGGTCGGTCTCCGGTAGCTCCTCGGGCGTGGAGCGGTCGGCGGACGCGGGTTGCCTGTGTATGGGCAGGGCATGACCGGTGAGCGGACCGGGTAGTTCCACGAGCTGCTCGGCGAGCGCTGCCGCGAAGTCGTCGCGGTGCCGCTCGGTGGGGAGTTCGAGCCAGTACTTGTAGTGGTTCGGCCGGACCTGCGGGGGGACCGGCCGGCGGTGGGGACCGAAGGCGGCGTCGTACCTGGCGGCGATGGCCCGCCGTGCGGCGAGGCGCTCGTCGAGTCGGTCGAACTGGACCAGCCCCAGGGCGGCCTGGAACTCGGTCATCCTGGCGTTGGTGCCGAAAATTCGGTGGACCCCGTCCGGAGAGCGGCCCTGATCGCCCAACAGCCGCACCAGTCGGGCCAGGTCGGGGTCGTCGGTGACCACGGCGCCGCCTTCACCCGTGGTCAGTACCTTGCGTGCGTAGAAGGAGAAGGTCGCCGCCACCCCCCAACTTCCCGGCGCCCGTCCGTCGTGCAGGCTGCCGAGGGCCTGTGCCGCGTCCTCGATCAGCCGCAGCCCCCTCTCCCGGCACAGCCGCGCCACGTCGTCCAGGTGTCCGCTGATCAGTCCGCCCAGGTGGGTGACCAGCACGGCGGCGGTCGCCGGTCCGAGCGCGGCCTCCACCTGGGCGGCTGTCGGCCCGAGCTGGTCCGGGGCCATGTCGACGAACCTCACGTGGGCGCCGACGGAGGCCACGGCCGCGGCACTGGCGATGAAGCTGCCCGATTGGACGAGGACCTCGTGTCCGGGCCCGACCCCGAGGGCGCGTAGGACCAGCTCGAGTGCTGCGGTGCCGTTCGCCACGGCGACCGCGGCTCTCCGGCCGGTGTACTCGCGCAGCGCACCCTCGAACTCGGAGACCTGCGGTCCCGCGGTGAGGTCCCCCCCGGTGAGTGCCGACCTCATCCGTTCCACCACGGCGTCGACGTCGGCTTCGTCCAGGGAGAGCTCATGGGACGCCACCGCCGTCGGCTCTCGGGTTTCGTATGAGGTCAACGGGCGTCTCCCACAGGTGAGTCGAGCTTGTGTAAAACGTTCAGCACTTCGCCGACCAGGTGCTGGTGCGTGAGCAGGGCCGCCTCGTCGGTGATCAGGTGCTCGAACCGGTCCAGAGCGAGCCGGTACTTCGACCGCGGAACCGCCGACGGCGTGTGGCCGGGGGCAGGAGGGGTCTCCAGGAGCGGCCCGTCGACCATTTCGCTGTCGAGCACCAGCCGGCCGCGTGAGCCGGTGATGACCACAGGGGGCGCGCCGCGTGGCTCCGCGTAGCGGAAGTCGGCGTGCAGCGGTACAGAGGTTCCTTCGACGCTGAAGCTGCCCGTCAGTACGTGTCCGGCTTCGGGGGTGTCGTCGACTTCCCATGCCACCTGTTGAAGGGG
Organism: Streptomonospora nanhaiensis; assembly: GCF_026642255.1. Taxonomy (GTDB): domain Bacteria; phylum Actinomycetota; class Actinomycetes; order Streptosporangiales; family Streptosporangiaceae; genus Nocardiopsis; species Nocardiopsis tropica. Next base: position 595,273 of record NZ_CP113264.1, read on the forward strand.
TCCGAAGAGGCCCACCAACAAGGTGAGCGGGTAGGGGCCGAAATCCCGCGCGGGTCCGGCCCCGGGGCCGAGGAACCATGCCCGCCGCGGCTCGACGGCGCCGTTCACGTAGGGTCCGGTCTTGGCGAAGTCGACTCTGACGTCGGTGATCTGCCCCAGACTTCCGTCCCCCCAGAGTCGTCGAATCGTTTCGATGCTCCGACCGGAGGCGGTGAACGGTGCTCCTGCCACCGCGAGGCCCCTGGCGCGGGCCCGGGCGCACAGGTCGAGCCACGTCCGGGCGGTGGGCGCCGGCGGCTTCTCGACCAGGACGTGGTAGCCGTGGGCCACAGCGGCCTCGGCCAACGTGAGGTGACTGGGAATGGGGGAAAGGATAATCGCTTGGTCGCCTGGTGCTGCGGGCGGTAATTCGGCCAATGCATCAAGCCCGATTCGCGTGGCATCGGCACGCGCGTCCTCGGAAGTGTCGACCACCTTCACGCGGGTGTCCGATTTGGCGAGAAGGGGTAGGTAAGCGTTTCGCGCCACATGCCCGAATCCGACTATGACAGTGGTTTTCCCGGTCATCGGATTTCCCCTCGGGGGCGTTCGTCGCTGGCTGCGGACACGATGCCTAAAATATCGGTCAAACTGTTGATGCGTAGGGTTTCGGGGATCTCTGGTCTCAGGCGGTGAGGGTCGTACAGCAGGCATCTGCCAATGCCGGCGGCCCAGGCTCCGAGGAGGTCGTTGATGAGGCCGTCACCGACGAAGCACGCCTCGGACGGAAGAACGCCAGCCGTGTGGCAGGCGGCCCGGAAGATCTCGCCGTCCGGTTTCTCGACGCCGAACACCGTTGAGTCCATTGCGGCGCCGAAGAATTCGGCCAGGCCCGTCCTGGCCAGCTGTGCGGCGAGGCCGCCGTCGTCGTTGGCCACCGCTACCAGTGTCACTCCGGACGCCCGCAGCGCGGCGAGCACCGGTTTGGCGTCCGGTGCGAGACGGCTGTACAGATCGGGTCGCTGTACCGCCTCCTTGAAGGCGGCGCATGCCGGGGTGCTCGGGACGTCGAGCAGCTGGGCCCAGCGCATCGCCTCCTTGCCGAGGTCGTCCTGCCCGAGCGGAAGCCGCTCCCGACTCGCCTCGAGGGACAGCAGGAAGGCTGCCGATGCGTCGTGCTCCGCGACACCGGAGACGCCGTGCCGGGTCAGGCAGGCGGTCAGGACCGCCGGATCGATATGGATCAGGGTGGACCCTACATCGAACAGCACGGCGCTCGGCCGACCGTCAATCAACACGACCTCCCCGGGTGGAAGCCGGACGAGGATGCACAGACATAATTCTGTTCAAGCTCGGCAAACCTATCTGCTCGAAGGCGCATTGGCTCCACTCCGGCTGGGGTCGGATGGTGGAACCTTTCCTGAGACAGTTGTGGTTCTGCGTGTATCTGACCGCGGGGCGCTGATATCGGCCAGGCCGTTCTGGACGAGGGGGCGATGTCGGGCTGCCGGGGGCGTGCATTAACCCCTACGAGATCAGGAAGTTACCATATCCGGCGTATGGTTCTCTAGAGTGAAAAGGAGAAACTATTCGGGATCCCCGGTCGGGAAGCTGCTCGGTGTGCGCCTATGAGCAGACCTTTTCAAAACGAAGTCGCAGGTCACGACCCCGTGTCGGAGAGAGGAGGCCGCCCCCGGCGGCAAGGGCCCTTGGTGGGGCGGCCAGGGAGGCCTGAGACGTCACGGGCCCCGGTGCCGCGTTGTCGGGCGGCTCGGCCGCGCCCTGCCGCCCTCCGTGCGTACGGGGGCGGCCACCGCACCCGGAGTGCCGGGGCGGGGAACCTCCGCCCACCTCCCCCGTGAGGGCGCCGGCGAGCCCGGCTCCTCCCGCTGCACGCCCCGACGGGGCCCTCCGGCCGCGCCCTCCCGCCTGCGCGGGTCAGAGGTCCAGGACGGTCTGGCCCGGGGTCTGGCGGTCGCGTTCGCCGCGGCCGCGCCCCAGGCAGCGGCGGCACGTGACGGGGCCGGCCGCGGCGGTCAGCCGGAGGGGGTCGACGGCCGCGTGGCAGGCGATGGCGGGCACGGCCACACCGGCCCACATGTGCGTGGCGAGCTTGTGCACCACGTCCCCGCGTCCGATCCGGACGCCGGAGGCGTGGGCGAGCTCCTCGCGGCGCCGGCGGAGCGTGGCGGCCAGGTGTTCGACGTCGGGCTCGGGGATGCGCGGCTGGTCAGGGTCGGTCATGACTCCAGCATCGCCCACGGGGGTGACCGTCGGGGACGGGGAGCGCGCCCGCGGCGGCCCCGCCCCGCGAACGCCGGCGGCCCCGCGTCCGGAGGGACGCGGGGCCGCCGGCGTCCGCTCAGTCGAGGACGGCGTACGCCTCGACCTCGACGAGCACGTCGGGCTCGAAGAGGTAGTCGACGCCGATGAGCGACACGGGCGGGAAGGGCTGCGGGAGGCCCAGCTCCCCGGCGACGCTCTCGACGCCCGCCATGAAGTCGTCCATCATCTCGGGCTGCCACTTCGTGACGAAGAACCTGAGGCGCACGACGTCGCCGAAGGTCGCCCCGGCTCCGTCCAGGCCGCGTGCCGTGTTGCGCAGGGCCTGCGCGACCTGGCCGGCCAGGTCGCCCGTCGCGACGGGGTTCGCGTCGGCGTCGCGCGCGATCTGCCCGGCGACGTGCACGTGGCGGCTGCCGGTGGCGACCGAGACGTGGTTGTAGGGAACGGGCTGCATCATGCCCTCGGGGGAGAACAGCTGAACGGTCATGGGAGATCCCTCCGGTTGCGCCTTGGTGGTATCCCATGTCTACTAGGTACACAAAGGGAACTTCAACGAGACCAGGTGTCATGCAGGAAACCGCCCCCTTCGCCTCCTACGCCTCCGGGATCACCGCGTCGCACCGAGAGCTCCTCGACCAGGTGCTCGACAAGTGGTCGCTCCAGGTGATGGAGGAGCTGTGCGAGCAGCCCCAGCGCTTCAACGAGCTGCGCCGCGCGATCCCCGTCGTGACGCAGAAGTCGCTGACGGCGGCGCTGCGGCGCCTCGAGCGCAACGGGATGGTCGAGCGCGTCGTCACGAGCACGCGCCCGATCGCCGTCGAGTACCGCATCACGGCGCTCGGCAAGACCCTCCAGGACCTGATCGACGCGCTCCTGCGCTGGACCACCGACAACATGGACGGCGTCGAGCGCGCACGCGAGCGGTACGACGGCGAGAACTGACCGCTCCGGGACGGCTCCGGGCGGGAACGCCGCGGGGCCCGCGCGGTGTCGCGCGGGCCCCGCGGGCCGGGGCGGGCCCCGGCCGGTCCTGCCGGGCGGGGTCAGCCCGAGAGGGTGGTGCGCCCGTCGGCGTCGACGCGGACGCTCTGGTCGGTCCAGGCACGGGCCTGGTCGCTGATCGTGAAGCCCAGGCCGGGGCGGCCGGGGACGAGCATGCGCCCGTCCTCGATCTCCAGCCGCTCGTCGAACAGCGGCTGGAGCCAGTCGAAGTGCTCCACCCAGGGGTCGATCTCGTAGGCGGCGGCCAGGTGCAGGTGGATCTCCATGGCGAAGTGCGGCGCCATCCGGATCCCCGCCTGCTGGCCGCGGGCCATGATCTTCAGGAACGGCGTGATCCCGCCGACGCGTGCGGCGTCCGGCTGCATGAAGTCGACGGCGCCCGCCCGGATCAGCTCCTCGTGCTCGGCCGCGCTGGTCAGCATCTCGCCGGTCGCGATCGGCGTCGCCAGCTCCCGGGCGAGCGCCGCGTGGCCCTCGGAGTCGTAGGCGTCGAGGGGCTCCTCGATCCAGATGAGGTCGAACTCCTCCAGCACCCGGCCCATCCGCACGGCGGTGCTGCGGTTCCACTGCTGGTTGGCGTCGACCATCAGCGGGAAGTCGCCCAGCTCCTCGCGGACGGCGGAGACGCGGGCCAGGTCGGCGCGCCAGTCCGGCTGGCCGACCTTGATCTTGATGCCGCCGATCCCGCTGGCGCGCGCGGCGCGGGTGTTGTCGAGCACCTGGTCCAGCGGCGTGGACAGGAACCCGCCGGAGGTGTTGTAGCAGTCCACCGCGTCGCGGTGGGCGCCCAGCAGCTTGGCGAGCGGCAGCCCCGCGCGCTTGGCCTTGAGGTCCCACAGGGCGATGTCGATCGCCGCGATCGCCTGGGTGGCCAGTCCGCTGCGGCCGACCGAGGCGCCCGCCCACACCAGCTTCGTCCAGATCCGCTGGATGTCGCTGGGGTCCTCGCCGATCAGCTCGGGGGCGATCTCCTGGGCGTGCGCGTACTGGCCGAAGCCGCCCGCGCGCTTGGAGTAGGTGTAGCCGACCCCCTCCAGGCCCTCCTCGGTGCGGATCTCGGCGAACAGCATCGACACCGACGTGAGCGGCTTCTGCCTCCCGGTCAGCACCTTGGCGTCGCTGATGGGGGAGGCGAGGGGCAGGTCGACGCGCGAGAGCGTGACCTCGCTGATCCTGTCCGCGGCCGCGTGGGCGCGGGGGCTCGTCCCGCTGTCGGTTCCGGGCTGGGCGGTCATCGTGTCTCCAGGGTGTGGGTGTGCGGGAGGGCTGCGGCGGCGGGGTCCCGCCGCGCGTACACGCCCCGACCGTAGCGGCCCGGGTGTGTGCGGGGTCCGGGGAGGCCCCGGGGGGACGCGGGGCTCACCGGACCGTCGCGGGCCGCTTGGGGTCGAAGGACCAGCCGGGGACGAGGTACCGCATCGCCGCGGCGTCGTCGCGCGCCCCGAGCCCGTGTTCGAGGTAGAGCTCGTGGGCGGCCGCGAGGGCGTCCCTGTCGAGTTCCACGCCGAGCCCGGGGGCGGTGGGCACCTCGATCGCGCCGTCCGCGATCCGGAGCGGCTCGCGGGTGAGCGCCTGGCCGTCCTGCCAGATCCAGTGGGTGTCCAGGGCGGTGATCTTCCCCGGCGCCGCCGCGCCCACCTGCGTGAACATCGCCAGGGAGATGTCGAAGTGGTTGTTGGAGTGCGAGCCCCAGGTGAGCCCGAACTCGTGGCACAGCTGGGCGACGCGCACCGATCCGCGCATGGTCCAGAAGTGCGGGTCCGCGAGCGGGATGTCCACCGCGTGCGAGCGCACGCTGTGGGCGAGCTGCCGCCAGTCCGTGGCGACCATGTTGGTCGCCGTCGGCAGGCCCGTGGCCCGGCGGAACTCCGCCATCACCTCGCGGCCGGAGTACACCCCCTCGGCCCCGCACGGGTCCTCGGCGTAGGCGAGCACCCCGTCCAGCCCCGAGCAGAGCCGGACGGCGTCCTCCAGGAGCCAGCCCCCGTTGGGGTCCAGGGTGATCCGGGCGTCGGGGAAGCGGGCGGCCAGGGCCCGCACCGTCTCCACCTCCTCCTCCCCGGCGAGGACCCCGCCCTTGAGCTTGAAGTCGCGGAAGCCGTACCTCTCGCGCGCCGCCTCGGCGAGCGCGACCACCGCGTCGGGGGTGAGGGCCTCCTCGCGTCGCAGGCGCTCCCAGTCGTCCTTCGGGTCGGCCTCCGCGAGGTAGGGGAGCGGGGTCCGGTCCCGGTCGCCGATGTAGAAGAGGTAGCCGAGCATGGGGACCCGGTCCCTCTGCCGGCCCTCCCCCAGCAGATCGCAGACGGGGACCTCCAGGTGCTGGCCGAGGAGGTCCAGGAGCGCGGACTCGACGGCGGTGACGGCGTGGACGGTGGTCCGCAGGTCGAAGGTCTGCTCGCCGCGCCCGCCCGCGTCCCGTCCGGCGAAGGCCTCCCCGATCTCGCGGAGCACCTGGTGGACGTGCGAGACCGGGCGGCCGACGACCATCCCGGCGGCGTCGGCGACGGTGCGCCGGATGGGCTCCCCGCCGGGGACCTCGCCGACCCCGGTCCGGCCCTCGCTGTCGGTCAGGATCGCGATGTTGCGGGTGAAGAAGGGGCCGTGGGCGCCGCTGAGGTTGAGCAGCATGCTGTCGTGCCCGGCGACGGGCACCACCTCGACGTCCACGACGGTCGGGGTCCGGGGGCTCATGCTCGCCCCTCCGCCGGTACGACGGAGCCGTCCACGCGGCGGCTCAGTCCCCACGGGTTGGCCTCGCGCAGGGCGGGCGGGAGGAACGCGTCGGGCACGGACTGGTAGGCGACCGGCCGCAGGAACCTGTGGACGGCGAGGCTGCCGACGGAGGTGCTGCGCGGGTCCGACGTGGCGGGGAAGGGGCCGCCGTGCACCATCGCGTGGTTGACCTCGACCCCGGTGGGCCAGCCGCCGAAGAGGATGCGGCCGACCTTGCGCTCCAGGACGGGGATCAGCCGCCGCACGGCGACGGCGTCGTCCGCGGACGCGGGGTCGGCGTGCAGGGTGGCGGTGAGCTGTCCCTCCAAGGACTCCAGCGCCTCGGCGAGAGACTCCGCAAGGGCCTCGGCCGACAGCCCGTCCGCGGGGTAGCGGACCAGCAGGCCGACCGCGCCGAAGACCTCCTCCTGGAGGCGGGGCCGGGTGGTGAACGACTTCAGGCCGGTGGCGAGGAGCATCGGCGCGAGCGCGTTCGGGCCGGGGCCGTCGGTCCCGGTGGCGACCGTCTCGACGTCGGGCTCGGCGGCGAGGGCGTCCGTGCCCGCGGCGCGTGCGGCGGCGATGGGGCCGGTGAGCATGGTCTGCCCGGTGGCCTCCGTGACCAGCCGCTCGGCGGCGGCGAAGAAGCGGTCGCCGTCGGGCGTGGCGGGGACGAGGACGAGCCCCGGGTTGGTGCAGAACTGGCCCGCTCCGAGGGTCAGCGAGCCCACGTACGCCTCCGCCAGCTCCTCGGCCGCGCCGCCGGCCAGCGCGCCCGGCAGGACGACGACCGGGTTGGAGGAGGACATCTCGGCGAACACGGGGACGGGTTCGGGACGGGCGGCGGCGGTCCGCATGAGCGCGAGGCCCCCGGCGCGCGAGCCCGTGAACGCCACGGCCTTGACGCGCGGGTCGGCCGCGAGGGCCTGCCCGATCCCGTTGCCCTCGCCGAACAGCAGGGAGAACACGCCCCCGGGGAGCCCGCTGTCCGCGACCGCCCGGGCGACCGCCCGGCCGACCAGCTCCGCGGTGCCGGGATGGGCGTTGTGGGCCTTCACCACGACCGGGCAGCCCGCCGCGAGCGCCGAGGCGGTGTCGCCGCCCGCGGTGGAGAAGGCGAGGGGGAAGTTGCTCGCCCCGAAGACCACCACGGGGCCCAGCGGCACGTGGGCCTGGCGGATGTCGGGGCGGGGGGCGGGGCGCCGGTCGGGGAGGGCGGGGTCGATGCGCGCCTGGAGGGCGTCCCCCTGCTCCACCACGTCGGCGAACATCCGCAGCTGGCCGACGGTGCGGCCCCGCTCGCCCTCCAGCCGCGCCGCCGGGAGGCCGGTCTCCCGCACGGCCCGCGCGGTCAGCTCCTCGCCGATCCCGTCGATGTTGTCGGCGATCCTGCGGAGGAAGGCGGCCCGCTCCGCCGGGGTCTGGGCCCGGAAGGCGTCGAAGGCGGCCTCCGCCGCCCGCGTCGCGGCCTCGATCTGCGCGGAACCGACCAGGCCGAAGGCCGGTCCGACCTCCTCACCGGTGGCGGGGTCGGTGGCGAGGAGGGAACCGGCGTTCCCCTCGACCGGTTCCCCGGCCACGAGCGATCTTCCTTCGACGGGCACTGCGGTACCTCCTGGTAGGGGTGCGGCGGGTTCTGTCCGGGGTTCCGGCTCAGGAGACCTTGGCGATGAGAGCGGCCAGCTCGTCGGTCTCGGCGGGGCTGAGGTCGCTCAGGGGCGGCCTGACCCGGCCGCCGTCGCGGCCGACGGCGTTCAGGCCGGCCTTGACGATGGACACGGCGTAGCCGCGCGTCCGGTCGCGGATGTCGAGGTAGGGGATCACGAAGTCGTTGAGCTTGCGGTAGACCGCCTCGCGGTCCTGGGCGCGCACCGACTCGAAGAACCCGAGGGCGAACTCGGGGAGGAAGTTGTACAGCGCGGAGGAGTACGTGCTGACCCCGAGCTGGAGCAGGGGCAGGGCGAAGGTCTCCGCGGTGGGCAGCCCGCCCACGTACATCAGCCGGTCGCCGACCTTGGCGTAGATCCGCGTCATCAGCTCGACGTCCCCGACGCCGTCCTTGAGGCCGATCAGGTTGGGGTTGCGGTCGGCGAGGGCCGCGACGCTCTCGTCGGTGAACACCGCGTTGGCGCGGCTGTAGACGATGACCCCCAGGTCGGTGGCCGAGCAGACGGCCGTGACGTGCTCGACCAGCCCGGCCTGCCCGGCCTCGGTCAGGTAGGGGGGCAGCAGCAGGATCCCGTCCGCCCCCGCCTCCTGGGCGGACCTGGCCTGCGCCTTCGCCGTCGCCGTCCCGCCGGTCGCGGGGGCGAGCACGGGCACCGCCCCGGCGACCTCGTCGACCGCGGCGCGCACGACCCGGTCGATCTCGGGCGAGGTCAGCGAGAAGCCCTCACCCGTGCCCCCGGCCGCGAACAGCCCGGCCACGCCGAAGCCCGACTGCCACGCGAGGTGCTCGCGGTAGCGGGTCTCGTCGAACGCGAGGTCCTGGTCGAAGTGGGTGACGGGGAACGAGAGGAGGCCGGACTTGAGCCGGGTCGCCAGCTCACCGGGGTGCATCAGAGTCACACGTCATCCTTAGGTCGGCAGGTCGGGGTCTCCCTGGCAGGGGCCGGGGCGGTGTTGCCGTTACCGTACGGAGAAGCGTTCGATGCTGTCCAAGAGTTGTTGGGCATTAACTGATACCGGACGGGTATCACGGCAAGGCGGCCCCCTCCGGGGGCCATGCCTCCAGGGCCCGCCGCACGGCGGGGTTGCGCGACTCCCGCAGCCACAGCAGGTGGAGTTCGACCGGGTCCTCCGGCAGGTCCGCGATCTCCAGGTAGACGACGCCGTCGATGCCCAGCCCGGTCGCCGACCGGGGCACGAACGCGACCCCCCTCCCCGCGGCCACCAGCCACACCATGGTCAGGACCTGGCTGACCGTGTGCACGACGTTCTGGTGGGAGATGGGGACCAGGCGCACCACGAGGTCGTAGAAGTAGCGGGCCCTGGTCGGCGAGTGCATGATCAGCGGCACGTCGACCAGCTCCTCCGCGGCCACGGGGCCCGCGTGCCGCGCCAGGGGGTGGCCCTCCGGCACGGCGACCAGCATCCGCTCGCGGTGCTGGACCCGGGAGCCGAACAGCTCGGTGTCGAAGGGGGGCCGCGCCAGACCGAGGTCGACCTCCTCGTTGAGGAGCGCCGCCACCTGTTCGCGGGTGACCATCTCGAACAGCTCGATGTTGATCTCCGGCAGGACCTCCTCCAGGCGGTTCAGGAGCCCGCCGAGGGGGCCGTAGGACGACGCCGCGGTGAACCCGATCCTGAGCGTCCCGCTCGACCCCGCCGAGATCCGCCGGGCGTGGTCCGGCGCGCTCTCCGCCAGGGTGAGCAGACGGCGGGCCTCGATGAGGAACGCCTCGCCCGCCGCGGTCAGGGACACGCGCCGGCGGTCGCGCTCCAGCAGCTGCACGCCGACCGTGCGTTCGAGCTTCTGGATCTGGCGGCTCAGAGGGGGTTGCGTCATGGAGAGCCGTTCGGCCGCCCGCCCGAAGTGCAGTTCCTCGGCGACGGCGACGAAACCGCGCAGCTGGTCGAAGGAGAACATGATGCCAGAAAGGTATCATCTTATGCCGTATTTGCCTTGGACATGCATGGATGACTCCTCTTAGGCTGCCAGACACTCACGAACGTGACGGCACTCACAGTGCACGAAGTGGCGGGCACCCGCCGGATCGAAGGAGTTCGCATGACCCAGGCGCCAGGGAAGAGAACCACACGTCCAGGGGCGGTCCTCGGGCTCACCGCGGCTCTGTCCCTCTCCGTCGCCGCGTGCGGCGGGAACCTGTCCGGCGGCGCGGCGGGGGGCGAGTTCCCGAGCGGGCCGATCACGATCGCCGTCGGGCAGGACCCGGGCGGGAGCACCGACCTGATCGCCCGCGCCCTGGCCGAGGGCCTCACGGACGACCTCGGCGTCGCCGCCCCCGTGGTCAACACCCCCGGCGCCAACGGCGCCCTGGCGGCCAACGAGGTCGCGGGCCAGGAGCCGAACGGGCAGAACCTGCTGCTCGTCAACGCCTCCCTGACCGCGATCACCCCCCTCGCGGTCTCCGAGGACGAGGCCGTCGCCATCGACGACTTCGAGGTGGTCGCCGGGATCTCCCGCGACGACTACGTGCTGGTCTCGTCCCCCGCCTCCGGCCTGGAGACGCTCGCGGACCTGGAGGACGCCGGGGACGACCTCAAGTTCGGCACCACCGGGGTGGGCACGGGCAGTCAGCTCGCCCAGGAGCTCCTCTTCAACCAGGCCGGGATCTCCGGCACCGCCGTCCCCTTCAACAGCGGCGCGCCCACGCTCACCGCCGTCCTCGGCGACCAGGTGGACGTCGCCGCGATCCAGCTCGGCGAGGCGATCGGGCAGATCGAGGCCGGTGAGCTGAACGCCCTCCTCACCTTCTCCGCGGAGCGCAACGAGTTCCTGGAGGACACCCCCACCGCCGTCGAGGAGGGGTACGAGGTCGAGGTGGCCCAGTACCGCGCGCTCGTCGCCCCCTCCGGTACCCCCGACGACGTCCTGGAGCGCCTGCGCGAGGCGTGCGAGGCCGCGTTCGCCACCGAGCAGTACCGGGCCTTCAACGAGGACAACCTGCTCACCGCCCACGAGATCCCCGGCGACCAGGTGGTCGAGGAGTGGACGTCCTCCCTGGAGTCGTACCGGTCCATGACGGAGGAGTACGGCATCGACCTCGGCGGTTCGCAGTGATCACCTCGCGGGGCGGGAGCCCGGAGGCCGGCGCGGGCGCTGAGGGGACCGCCGCCGTGCCGGGGGCGCCGGAGGGGTCCGGCCGCGGCGCCGGGGCCTCCGGCGCGACGGAGGCCCCCGACGGACGGCGGGGCCCGGACGGGGCGGAGACCGGTGAACCGTCCGGGCCCGGTCCCGGCGAACCGGAGACGGCCGAGGAGCCCGCACCGCCCCCCGCGGGACCCGTGACCAACATCGTGGTCGCCCTCGTGGTCGTCGCCCTCGGCGCCGCCGGGCTGGCCGGCTCGTGGTCGCTCGGCCTGGGCGAGGCGTCGGCCCCCTCCGCCGGCATGTGGCCGTTCCTGGTCAGCGCGGCGATCACCTGCCTCGGCGCCGCCCTGGTGTTCCAGGCGCGGCGGACCCGGGACGCCGAGAGGTTCTCCTCGTCCAGCTGGGCGGTCCTGGCCGGCCTGGCCACCATGGCGGCCTTCGCCTCCCTCGTCGGGGTGATCGGCTTCGAGATCCCGGCCGCGGTGCTGGCCTTCGTGTGGCTGCGGTTCATCGGCGGCGAGTCCTGGCGCCTGTCCGTCCTGACCAGCCTCGGCATCGTGGTCGCCTTCTACCTGCTCTTCGTCGCTGTCCTGGCAGTGCCGATCCCCCATCTCTTCTAGGAGCGACGATGGATTTCCTGACCCCCGTGATCGACGGGTTCGGCGTCGTCCTCGAACCGGCCAACCTGCTCTACTGCCTGCTCGGCGTCGTGGTCGGGATGCTGGTCGGCGTGCTCCCCGGACTCGGCCCGGCGGCGACCATCGCGATCCTGCTGCCCCTCACCTTCGGGGTGGAGCCGGTGACCGCGATCATCATGCTCGCGGGCATCTTCTACGGGGCCCAGTACGGCGGCACCATCACCTCCGTCCTGCTCCGGCTCCCCGGCGAGGCCTCCTCCGTGGTGACCGTCTTCGACGGCCACGCCCTGGCGCTCAAGGGCAGGGCGGGGACCGCGCTCGGCATCGCGGCGATCGGGTCCTTCGTGGGCGGCACGGTGTCGATCGTGGCCCTGTCGCTGCTCGCGCCCGTGGTCGCGGGTTTCGCCCTGGACTTCGGTCCCCCGGAGTACACGGCGCTGGCCCTGCTGGGCATCCTGCTGGTCGCCACGGTCAGCAACGGCGGGCGCGTGAAGGCGATCGTCGCCGCGTGCCTCGGCCTCCTCCTGGCCACGGTCGGACGCGACATGTTCACGGGCGCGGAGCGGTTCACCTTCGAGTCCCTCTCCCTGGCGGACGGGCTCGACTTCGTCCCGATCGCGATGGGCGTCTTCGGCCTCGGCGAGATCCTCTACAACCTGGAGGAGCGGAGGAAGGGCGCGGTCGCCCCGGCCAGGGTGGCCAACGCGTGGCCCTCCCGCGCCGACCTGCGCCAGTCGTCCGGGGCGATCGGCCGCGGCTCCGTGCTCGGCTTCTTCCTCGGCATCCTCCCCGGCGGCGGCGCCACGCTGTCGTCCCTCGCGGCGTACGCGCTGGAGAAGCGCCGGTCCAAGACGCCCGAGCGCTTCGGCCACGGAGCGGTCGAGGGCGTGGCCGCGCCGGAGTCGGCGAACAACGCGGCCGCGACCTCCTCCTTCATCCCGCTGCTCACGCTCGGGATCCCCGCCAACGCCACGATGGCGATGATCTTCGGCGCGCTCATGATCCAGGGCGTGACCCCCGGGCCGCAGCTGGTCTCCGAGGACCCCGACCTGTTCTGGGGCGTGGTGAACTCGATGTACATCGGGAACATCCTGCTGCTGATCATGAGCATCCCGCTGGTGGGGCTGTTCGTGAAGATCCTGCGGGTCCGGGGGAGCATCCTCGCCCCGATCACCGTGCTGATCACGCTGGTGGGCGTCTACACGGTCCGCAACAGCGTCTTCGACATCGCCCTCGTGGTGGTGTTCGGCCTGGTCGGCTACCTGATGAAGAAGTTCGGCTTCGAGCCCGGCCCGCTGGTGCTCGCGTTCGTCCTCGGGTCCCTGCTGGAGACCTCGCTGCGCCGCTCGCTCCTCGTCTTCGACGGGGACCCGACCGGGTTCCTCACCCGGCCGATCTCCGGCACGCTGTTCCTGCTGCTGGCCGTCGTGGTCCTCCTCCCGCTCGCGCAGAAGCTGTTCAGGGCGCGGCGCGGGACCGCCCGGGCGGAGCGGGAGAAGGCGGACGCCTGACCCGCCCGCCCGGGCGGGCGGGTCAGGCCGCGGGCACGGTGTCGACCACGGCGTCGGGGCACTCCGCGGCGGTCGTCGCGAGCACGTCCGCCTCGGCCTGGTCGACGCTGAGCGACCAGCGCGTCTTCACGGTGGTCCACTCGGTGACGTACCTGCACAGGGCGGCCTCCGACGGGGGCAGCCACTGGGCCGGGTCCTTGTCGGCCTTGGCGCGGTTCTCCCCCGCGGTGACCGCGACCAGGGCGACCTCCTCGTCGAGGTCGTTGGCGTAGGCGCGGCGCCGCTCGGTGGTCCACTCCGAGGCCCCGGAGTCCCAGGCCTCGGCGAGGGGCACCATGTGGTCGATGTCGAGCCCCCGCGCCTCGGTGTGGACGCGGTCGTCGTAGTAGCTCTGCCACTCGCCCCCGGTGAGGCGGCACCGCTCGTCGGCCTCGGGGGCGGTGGTGGCCTCGGCGATCAGGACCTCCATACGGGTGTTGCAGCCGTCGCGGTCCTGGTCGGTCCAGTGCGGGAACAGGGAGCGGTCGTAGCCCTCCCGGCTCTCGCCGGCGACGGGCAGCGCCGCGACGGCGTCGGCGAGGGGGACGGGCGCGGCCGCGTGGGCGGTGGCGGGGGAGAGGGTGAGGGCGAGGACGGCGAGGCCGAGGGCGCCGGCGGTTGCGGTGAGAGCTGACGGGCGCAAGGGAATCCTTCACATCGGTTGCTGTGTGTGAAGGGTCTGCGCCGTACGGTGCCCGTGGAAACGCGGCCGCCCGTCACGGGCCCCGGGGCCGGGTGCAGACCGGGGGAAGCCGGGGCAAGGCCCCCGGCGGGCGCGGTGTATCGGTCATGCACGCGGTGTGAGCAGCGCGGGTCCGATACCCGGGCGTCCGGGGCGGGCGCCGGGCGGAGGGGGGATCCCGCCGCGGCGGTCCCGGCTGGAGGGGCGCGGCGGTCAGGCTCCGCCGGGCACGAGCTCGCCGACGAGGGCCTCGACGCGCCTCCTGATCTCGTCGCGGATGGGGCGGACGGCCTCCACGCCCCGGCCTGCGGGGTCGGGCAGGTCCCAGTCCAGGTAGCGCTTGCCGGGGAAGAACGGGCAGGCGTCGCCGCATCCCATCGTGACGCACACGTCGGAGGCCTCGACGGCCTCGGGGGTGAGGACCCGGGGGCGTTGGCCGGTGATGTCGACGCCGACCTCGGCCATGGCCTCGACGACGGCGGGGTTGAGCGAGTCGGCGGGGGCGGAGCCCGCCGAGCGGACCTCGATCCGGCCCCCGGACAGGTGGCGGAGCCAGGCCGCGGCCATCTGGGAGCGTCCGGCGTTGTGCACGCAGACGAACAGGACCGACGGCTTGTCGTGGTCGCCCATGGTGATGGCCCCTGTCGGGTTCCGGGTGCGGTGGCACGTGTGCTCGGGAGCTGACGGTGCGATAGTATCAGCATGTGCTGATATCAGTGAATGCTGACTCGATGAGAGTGCTCTCCGACCCCCTGCGCCTGAGGATCGTGACCCTGCTGGCCCGCGAGACCCTGTGCACGACCCACCTCGTGGAGGAGACCGGGGCCCGGCAGACCAACCTGTCCAACCACCTGCGGATCCTGCGCGAGGCGGGGGTGGTGGAGACCGAGCCCTGCGGCCGGTTCACCTACTACCGGCTCCGCCCCGAGGCCCTGGAGACCCTCTCCGAGGGGCTGGCCGGACTGGCCGCCACGGCCCGTTCCTCCGGCGCGGCCGGGAACCGGAGGCCGTGCTGATGACCCCGACCGACAAGACGGCCGGCGGCACGGACGGGTCCGTCGCCGCCGGGCTCTCGGTCCTGGACCGGTTCCTGGCGGTGTGGATCCTGCTCGCCATGGCTGTCGGCCTGGGCCTGGGCCGCCTGGTCCCCGGGCTGAACGGGGCCCTGGCGGCGATGGAGGTCGGCGGGATCTCGCTGCCCATCGCCCTGGGCCTGCTCGTCATGATGTACCCGGTGCTGGCCAAGGTCCGCTACGACCGGCTGGACACCGTCACCCGCGACACCCGGCTGCTCGTGTCCTCCCTGGTGGTCAACTGGGTCGTGGGCCCCGCGGTGATGTTCGCCCTGGCCTGGATCTTCCTGGCCGACCTGCCCGAGTACCGCACCGGCCTGATCATCGTCGGCCTGGCCCGCTGTATCGCCATGGTCGTCATCTGGAACGACCTGGCCTGCGGCGACCGCGAGGCCGCCGCCGTCCTGGTGGCGCTCAACTCCGTCTTCCAGGTGCTCGTGTTCGGCGTGCTCGGCTGGTTCTACCTCGACCTGCTCCCCGGGTGGCTGGGCCTGGACACCGACGGGCTGGACGTCGGTCCCTGGCCGATCGCCCTCAACGTGGTCGTCTTCCTCGGTATCCCCCTGGCGGCGGGGTTCCTGACCCGCCTGCTCGGGGAGAGGAGGATGGGGCGGGAGCGCTACGAGTCGGCGTTCCTGCCCCGGATCGGCCCCTGGGCCCTGTACGGGCTGCTGTTCACCATCGTGCTGCTCTTCGCCCTGCAAGGGGACAGGATCACCGGCCGGCCGCTGGACGTGGTGCGCATCGCCGTTCCGCTGCTGGCCTACTTCGCCCTCATGTGGTTCGGCAGTTTCGCCTTCGGCAAGGCGATCGGCCTGGACTACGACCGCACCGCCACGCTGGCCTTCACCGCGGCGGGCAACAACTTCGAGCTGGCCATCGCGGTGGCGATCGCGACCTTCGGCGTCACCTCGGGCCAGGCCCTGGCCGGAGTGGTGGGCCCCCTCATCGAGGTACCCGTGCTCATCGCCCTGGTCTACGTCTCCCTGGCCTGGCGGCGGAGGTTCGCCCCCGGTCGGAGGTAGGAGGGCCGCCGGGGGAGGACCGGGCGGCGGGGACGGGCACGGTGGGACGGAGCACGGAGGGGACGGGATGGACGCGCGTGACCACAGGTTCGACGCGGTGGTGGTCGGCGGAGGCCAGGCCGGGCTCGCCGCGGGGTACTACCTGAGGAGGGCGGGGGCCGACTTCGTCGTCCTGGACGCCGGGAGGCGGCCGGGCGGGTCCTGGAACGAGTACTGGGGGTCGCTGCGGCTGTTCTCCCCGGCTGAGCACAGCATGCTGCCCGGCTGGTGGATGCCGCGGGAGGAGGGGCGGGAGTACCCCTCGGCCGGGCACGTCGCCCGGTACCTGTCCGCGTACGAGCGGCGCTACGGGCTTCCGGTGCGCCGCCCGGTGACCGTCACGGGCGTGGAGCGCGAACCCGGCGGACTCGCGGTCCGCGCCGGTACGCGGACCTGGCACGCCCGGCACGTCGTCAGCGCGACCGGGACGTGGAGGGCCCCGTACATCCCCTCCGTCCCGGGCCGCGAGGACTTCGGGGGCGTCCAGGCGCACACCGCGGACTACCGGGGCCCCGGCGCGTTCGCGGGGCGGCGGGTGGTGGTCGTCGGCGGCGGCAACTCGGCCGCGCAGATCCTCGCCGAACTCTCCGAGGTCGCCACGACCACGTGGACGACCTCCCGGCCGCCGCGGTTCCTGCCCGACGACGTGGACGGCCGGGCGCTGTTCGCCATCGCCACCCGGCGCCAGAGGGCCGTTCGCGACGGCTCGGGGGCCGGGGCCCCCGGCCCCGGGGACCTCGGCGACATCGTCGCCGTGCCGGGCGTGCGCGAGGCCCGCGCCCGAGGCGCCCTCGAGGCGGAGCCGATGTTCGACCGGGTCACCGCCACGGGCGTGGCCTGGGCCGACGGCACGGTCCTGGACTGCGACGCGATCCTGTGGTGCACCGGCTTCCGTCCGGTACTCGACCACCTCGCCCCGCTCGTGCCGTCGGCCGGCGAGGGGCGGATCGCCCTGGACGGGACCCGCTCCGCGGACGAGCCGCGCCTGACCCTCCTGGGGTACGGCGACTGGACCGGGGCGGCCTCGGCCACCCTCATCGGCGCGGGCCGCACCGCCAAGGAGGCCGTCGCCGGGATCGTCGCCGACCTGGAGGCCGGGGAGCGCTAGGGCCGGGCCGCGGAGGCGCGGCCTACGCCTCGGCGACCTCGGGGAGCGCCGAGGTCAGCAGGTCGATCGCGCGGCGGGGGTCCGGGAACCCCTGGCCGAACGCGTACGCCACAGTGAACCCGGCCTCCCGCAGGTCCAGCAGCTGTCCGACCAGGGCGCCCCGGGTCGTGTTCGGCGTGAAGGGGAACGTGGCGGTCTTCTCGATCGTGTCGTAGTCGCGGCCCACCGCGTCGCAGTGGCCCCTGAGGACGTCGAGCTTGTGCCGGGCCTCGGGGCCGCCGAAGAGGTTGCAGGCGTCCGCGTACTGCGCGACCAGCCGCAGGGTCTTGCGCTCGCCCGTGCCGCCGACCATCAGGTACGGGTGCGGGACGGAGAGGTTCTGCGGCGAGTTCAGGGTGCGGGCCAGCTGGTAGTGCTCGCTCTGGTAGGCGCCGTCGCCGTCGCCCCACATCTGGAGGCAGATCTGGAGGGTCTCCTCCAGGCGTGTGAACCGCTCGGCCGTCGGCGGGAACGGGATGCCGAGCCCGCGCGCCTCGTCCTCGTACCAGGCGGCGCCGATGCCCAGCCCGGCCCGGCCGCCGGAGAGCACGTCCAGGGTGCTGACCTGCTTGGCCAGGACGCCGGGATGCCGGTACACGGCCGCCGTGACCAGGGTGTGCAGCAGCACCCGCTCGGTGTTCGCGGCCAGGAACCCGAGGGTGGTGTAGGCCTCCAGCATGTCGTTCTCGCGGGGGCCGGTGGCGTCGCCCATCTGCCACAGGTGGTCCATCACGGTGATGCGGGCGATCCCCGCCGCCTCGGCGTGGCGGGCCGTCTCGGCGAGCGTGCGGCCCAGTGCGGGGGCCCCGCCGGCCCAGGTGAAGTCGGCTATGTGCAGACCGAGTTCCATGTGTCCTCCTCGACGCGGGCCCGGCGGTGTCCGGGCCCGTGCCCAGTGTGTGCCCGCGGCCCCGGCCGGGCCGGGGTGTGACACGGCCGGGACGCGTGCCGCCCGGCTTCCGTCACCGCCGGTGCGACAGGAGCCCCTCGTCGGCGCGGCCGTCGGCGACGGGCACGGCGGCCAGGACCGGGGCGGGGATGTGGAACCCCGCGACCAGGACCTCCGTGCGCGGCGCGAGGGCGCCGACGAGGTCCTCCGCGAGGTCGGGCAGCCCGGTGACCTGACCGGCCGAGAGGTACCCCTCCGCGAGCAGGTCGCCGGTGTGCGGGGACAGCCGTTCCAGGGCGAAGAGCCGGAACAGGTCCGTGAGCACGGGAGAGGCGGGGCCCTCCACGGCGGCCGCCAGGAGTTCCCGGGCCGCGAGCCGCTGCGCGTGCGCGTCGACGGCCCGCAGGGCGTGGGGCGCCGCCGCGTTCCAGCGTTTCAGGGGGTCGCCCGCGGCTGCCCGCCGCAGCCGCAGGCGCGCGCGGGAGAGGTGGACGTACTCCACGGCGGTGAGCAGGTCGAGGAGGAACACGGGGTCGGAGAGGTCGCGGCCCGCGGGTGCGGCGGGGGGAGGCGTGAGCGGGTGGTCGAGCAGCATCTGCGCGCCGGCCTTGACCCACACGGCGACGTTGTCGCCCTCCGCGGTGACGATCCCCTCGATATCGGTGCGCAGGTCGGCGAGGCGGTTGGCGCGGAACAGGCCGCGGGCCCCGGTGCGCTCGCGGCACTCCGTCACCACCTCCCGGGCCCTCCAGGTGGTCCAGCCCTTGGTGACCGCGGCGAGGCGTTCGGCGTGCTCCGCGCCCTCCCGGTGGGCCCTGCACGTCGCCCGGTGGAGCAGGGTCATGGCGTAGGCGGTCGCGACGGCCCCGACGAGCGGACCGTGGTGGCTGCGCATCGCGAACACCGGGATCCGCCTCCCGCCGTGCGGTGCGGTGACCTCGCGGGCCAGGCCGTGGGCGACGGCGATCGCGACGGCGGCCCTGGTGGCGCCGACCGCCGCCGCGCTCATGCACAGCTTGCCGACGGTGACCCGGTCGATGGCGCGCAGGAACCTCCCCCGCCGGTTGCCCAGGGTGCTGGTGAACACGTCGCCGTCGAAGCGCCCGTGCTCGCCGGAGAGCATGGCGGCGGCGGGGAGGACGACGCCGTCGAACGAGGTCAGACAGTGGTCGACGGGGCTGCCGGACTTGTCGTCCAGGGGCTCGACGGTGACGCCGGGCAGCGGGCCGGACGCCCCGGTCAGGGGGGCGAGGAACAGGAACACCCCGAGGTCCTGCCCGCGGTCGACCAGGCGCGCGGCCACCACCCCGGACTTGGGGCCGCCCGCCGCGCCGGTGTTGGGCATGAACTTGCGGGCCCCGGGCGCGGGGGTGTCCAGGACGAATCCGCCGGTGTCCGGGTCGCGGGTGGCGGTGGTGCGGAGCGAGGCGGCGTCGTTCCCGTGGTCGAGCTCGGTGCACAGGAACGTGCCGATCCGGTGCATGTCCCCGAACCCGTCCAGCGCCTCGTGCCCGTGGTCGAGAAGGCTGCCGAGGAAGAGGTTGTAGTGGATGCCCGCCACGGTGGTCAGACCGCCGTCCACGAAGGACGCCCACTCGTGCAGGGAGGCCAGGCGGTCCGGGCAGGCGGCGAGGTCGCGGGCCGAGCCCAGGGTGTCGTTGAGCAGGCGGAGGCGTTCGTAGGAGAGCGCGGTCCGCTCCTGCGGGCCGAGTCCGGGACGGGGGCCGAACGCGGGTGCGGCCACCAGTGCGCGCCAGGGGGCGTGGATCCTGGCGAACTCCGGGGCCGGGCCGTAGAGGGTGTGCGTGAGCTGCGCGCGCAGCTCCTCGTCCGGGTCGGCGACCGGGGCCGGCCGGACGAGGGGCTCGGGGGAGGCGAGGGGGAGGACGCCGTCATGTTTCATGACTATTAGTATCCAAGCATATTCATAAGGTGATGGCGGGATGGTGGTGTCGGCGACCGTGACCTGCGTCACCGGATGCGGGGACGGTGGAACGGTGCGGGGTCGGCTCCCGGTCATGGCGGGGGCGGCCGTGCTCCGGACGGGGCTCCCCGGGAGGAGGAGGCGGAGGTCTCCGGGATCGCGGAGCCCGCCGGGTCGGCCCGGCCCGGCGGGCGGGGCCGGTCGCGGCGGCGTCCCGGTTCACGGCCTCCGGTGCGCCCCCGATAGGGTGTGCGCCGTGCCTGCGCCGGCACCGGACAGTGGGGAGGAAACCGGGTGAGGATCTCCTCCGTCGTCTCCTTCGCGGTCTTCGTGCTCGTGTTCATGGTGTCCCGGGAGGCCACCCGCCGCGCCCTCGAGGAGTGGGTCGCGCTGGAGGGCGTCGTCCTCTGGGGCGCCTCCTTCGCCGCCTCGCTGGCACTCGCCGCCCTCGCCTCCGGCGCCGTTCTCCACGTCGCCCGCCTCCTCGGGCGGGACTGAGCCCCGGCTCCGCCGCGCCCCCGGGCACGTCGACGGGTGTCCCGGCGCCCCGCCCCGCCGCCCCGGCCGCCGGGTGCGAAGGCCGGACCGCCCAGGGCGGAGGCGACACTAGGCTGGTGCGCCGAGACGTCGGATGAGCGGAACGGTCGGGGAACACGGGCATGCAGCCGGATCTGGGGACGAAGCTGGGACGCAGGGTGGAGGCCGCCGCGACCGGCGCCGTCGCACGGCGCGGGGCGGTGTCCGTGCTGGACGCGTTCGCCTCCCTGGGATGGGTCACGGACAAGGCCCTCGACACCTGGCGCCAGGGGCGCGCCGACTCCCTCGACGCGCTCGTCCAGGCGCCCGCCGCCCGGCAGCGCGAGGCCGTCGAGCTCCTGCGCGCGTGGGCCGAGCGGCAGCGCATGACGCGGGAGGAGGGCGAGTACCTCGCCGCGTCCCGTGAGCGGCGCGACCTGCGGTTCACGGCCGACGGGGATCCGCACTGGGAAGAGGCCTTCCGTTCCCACTGGATATCGCCCGACGCGACCGGGGCGCAGCGCAAGCGGGAGGAGAAGCGCCGTACCAAGGCCCCCGACCTCGTCGTGCTGGAGTCCGCGGGGCCGTGGGAGTGCGCCTCCTGCGGGGAGCCCGGGACGGACCTGCGGTGCGTGGAGGACGATGCCGCGCACTGCCTGTCCTGCACCGACATGGACCACCTCGTCTTCCTGCCGGCGGGCGACGCCGCGCTCACCCGCCGCGCGAAGAAGGAGAGCGGGCTCTCGGCGGTCGTGATGCGCTGGGTCCCCTCCCGCCGCAAGCACCGGAGGACGGGCCTGCTCGTGGAGGAGCGCGCGCTGGAGAGGGCCGAGACCCTGTGCCTGGCGGACGAGGACGTCCGGGAGCGCCGCCGCGAGCGCGACGCGGTCCGCCGCGCGGCGCAGGACGTGGAGTTCCAGGGGCGCTTCGCCGAGGAGATCGCCCTCAGGTTCCCGGGGTGCCCGGACGGCCGCGCGCTGCGGATCGCGGAGCACGCGGGCACCCGCGGCAGCGGAAGGGTGGGCCGGTCGGCGGCGGGCCGCGCCCTGGACCCCGGGGCGGTGCGCCGCGCGGTCGTGGCGTCGATCCGGCACGAGGACACCGACTACGACGAACTGCTGATGGCCGGCGTCCCCCGCGAGGAGGCGCGCTCCCGCATCGCGGACCGCATCGACCGGGTGCTGGCCGCGTGGGGCCGGGAGGGTGTCCCCCCGGACGCCTGACGGCACGGGGCCCGGCTCCCGCGGTGGATATCCCGTTGCCGGGGACGTCCGCGCAGGTCTAGCGTTTCCACCATGAGAGCTGTGACCGAGAAGGAGATCCGCGGATCGTTCGTCAACTGTTCCAAGGGGGAGGCGACGAGGCTGGCCCTGCCGCGCGACCTCGCGACGCGTCCGTGGGAGGACCTGGACTTCCTCGGCTGGCGTGACCACACCGCGCACGAGCGCGCCTACCTGGTCATCGAACGGGACGAGGGGCTCGTGGGGGTGGCGTTCCGGCTGCCGAGCGTGCGAACGGGGCTGCGCCGCAGCATGTGCTCGGTGTGCCTGACGACGCACCCGGGCCAGGGGGTGACCCTGATGGCCGCGCCCCGGGCGGGGCGGGCCGGGCGGGAGGGGAACACGGTGGGACTGCACATGTGCACGGACTTCGCCTGCTCGCTGTACGTGCGCGGCAAGAAGGCGCCGGAGACCGGCGGCCGGTTCGAGGAGTCCCTCACCGTGGACGAGCAGATCGAGCGGGCCACGACCAACCTGGCGGGTTTCCTGGACCGCGTGACCGCGTGACCGCGTGACCGCGTGACCGAATGACCGAATGACCGGACGGCGGGACCACCGAGTGCGGGGCGGTCGGGGTCCCGCTCCCGGACGGGCGGCCGCCCCGCCGCCCCGCGCCGCCGTCAGTCCACCGGGTTGCGGGGCTCTACCACCGTGTCCGGGCCGGGGTAGATCAACCGCTCCTGGCCGTTCGGGAACCGCACCACGTACGGGGGGCCGTCCTCGGCCCCGCGCACCTCCACGATCTCCCCGGTGTGCTGCCCCTCTGTGCTGGTGACGCCGTGCATGTGCACGTGGTCGCCGACGGACGCCCGCATGTCCTCCCCCGTTCCGGCCGGGTCGGTCCGGCCTCGAACGGGGCCTACCCGCGGTCCCGGCCCCGTGAAACGGGCGGGGCCGGCGCACCCCGGACACCGGGGCCCTCCCGGGCGGCCCGCCGGTCCGGGACCGGTCCCACCGACCGGGGAGACCGACCGGCCAGGTCGTTCAGGGGGCGATGAGTCGGCCGTTGTACCCGGCGCGGACGAGCGCGTCGAAGGCCGCGAGCACGTCCTCCGGCACCGGCTGGGGGATCGAGAAACCGCGCGCCGGGTACTCGATCACCCGCTGCATGTCGCCCACGACCATGTCCACCACCAGCTTCGCGTCGCCGATGTCCGCGATGTACTCGTCGAGCGAGAGGGGGGCGGAGGAGCACACGGGCTCCACGGACGGCCACAGCTTGCGGACGGTCGCGTACGCCCGCCGCTCCATGTACGGCTTGCAGACCACCAGCACGGTCTGCGGGTCCAGCCCGCTCCGGGCGACGAGGTCGCGGGTGAAGGCGATGTTCTCCCCGGTATTGGCGGAGTCCGGCTCCACCAGCACCGCCTCGTCCGGGACGCCCAGCGAGAGCACGTGCTCGCGGTAGTGGACGGCCTCCCCGCGCGGGAACCGGGCGAGGGTCGAGGGGCTGTTGCCCCCGCTCAGGACGAGGACCGGGAACAGGCCCCGGTGGTACAGCCCGGCCGCGTGGGCGGCCACCCCCAGGTTGGTGCTGCCCAGCGCGACGGCGATGTCGGCGGGGCGCGTCCCGTGACCCATGAGGTGGTGCCTCCACAGCAGTTCCGCGTGGCGGCGGTCGGTCTCGCGCATGGGCGCCTCCGGACTCTAGGCACAAGTGAGTAGTCGGGCCCCGACGAACCACAGATGTGGGGAGGGGCCGCCGGTTCCTAGCGTGGTGCACCGAGGTTCCGGAGAGAAGAGGGGGACGCGGTGATCACCGTACGAGACCTGACCAAGCGCTACGGGAGGGGGAAGGCCGTGGACGGGCTGACGTTCACGGCCGAGCCGGGGCGGGTGACCGGGTTCCTGGGCCCCAACGGCGCCGGGAAGTCCACCACGATGCGGGTGCTGCTGGGCCTGGTCCGGCCCACGTCGGGGGAGGCCCTGGTCAACGGGCGGGTCTACGAACGGCTGGCGCGCCCCTCGCGCGAGGTCGGCGCACTGCTGTCCCCGGACGCCGCGCACCCGGGCCGCAGCGCCCGCGCGCACCTCACCGCGAAGGCGGTGGGGGCGGGGATCCCCCGGCGCCGCGTGGACGAGGTCCTGGGGGAGGTCGGGCTGGCGGAGGTCGACCGCAGGAGGGTCGGCGGGTACTCGCTCGGCATGAGGCAGCGGCTGGGCGTCGCCGACGCCCTGCTGGGCGACCCGGGCGTGCTCCTGTTCGACGAACCGGTGAACGGGCTCGACCTGGACGGCGTGCGGTGGATGCGCGACCTGACGCGGGGGCTGGCCGCCGAGGGCCGCACGGTGTTCGTCTCCAGCCACCTGATGAGCGAGATGGAGATGGTCGCCGACCACCTGGTCGTCGTGGGCAGGGGGAGGCTGATCGCGGACGCCCCCCTCGACGACGTGATCGCGGCGTGGTCGCGCAAGCACGTCCTGGTGCACAGTCCGGACGCCGGTCGGCTGCGGGAGCGGTTGGAGAAGGCCGGCCCGGGGGTGCGCGTCGAGGACGTGTCCGGGGACGGCGGGGGCGGGGCGGGGGGCGCGGTCGGCGCGGAACGCCCCGGTGAGGGGGAGGGAACCGGCGGGGAGGCGGTCCCCGGCGCACCGGGCCGGGGACGGGCGGCGGGGGAGCGCGGCGGCCCCGCCGCCGGGCTGCGCGTGTTCGGACTCGGCGCGGAGGAGGTCGGCGACCACGCGCACGCGGCGGGCGCGCGGGTCCACGGCCTGCGGGTCGTGGAGGCGTCGCTGGAACAGGCCTACCTGGAGCTCACGGGGGACGCCGTCGAGTACGGCTCCCGTGCGGCGGGGACCGCGCGGCGGTCCGCCGGGGCCTCCGGCACGGGAAACGGCGCCGGGGCGGCGGGTCCGGCGTCCCCGGTCGGGACCGGTGGGACGGCGGCCTGATGCGGACGGGACGGCGGCGGGACGGAGAGGGCACCGGAGGCGGCGGAATGCGAGGACGGGACGGGATGAGCGGTACGCGCAGGGTCGGACGGGCCGGGCGGGGGAACGGGGCTCCGGGGGAGGAGACCGGCGGAGCGGTCGCCCGCGGAAGGGGGCCGGGGGCCGGGGCGCCCCGGAGCGTCGGCGGGGAGGGGCCGCCCCGGGCCGGCGCCGAACTCCTCCGGGAGACCGGGGCCGAGTGGGTCCGGCAGTCGTCGCTGCGGTCCACCTGGGCGGTGGTCGCGGTGGCGCTGGCGGGCATGGCCGTGTTCGCGGCCCTGATGGGGTACACCGAGCTGACGCGCATCCTGGAGAACCCGGACGAGGCGGACAGCGCCGCGTTCATGCGCCTCACCTCCCAGGGGCACTACTACCTGGTGCAGTTCGCGGTGCTGGTCCTCGCGGCGCTCGCCTCCACCGGTGAGTTCGCCAACCACAGCGTCACGAGCACGCTGCTGTGGCGGCCGAGGCGGGGAGTGGTGCTGGCGGCGCGCACACTGGTGTCCGCGGTCCTGGCCTTCGCGGTGGGGGTGCTCTCGACCCTGGTGGGGGTGACGGTGCTGGCGGGGTTCGTGGCCCCGTACACGGGCGTCGACGTGCCGGAGGCGGCGGTGGCGGCGCTGAGCGCGGGCCTGTGCATGGCACTGTTCGCGGTGCTGTTCACCGGCGTCGGTACGGCCCTGCGGAGCATGCCGGGCACGATCACCCTGGGTTTCCTGGTGCTGCTGGGCCTGCCGATGGTCATGCAGCTGTCCCAGGTGCAGGCGATCAACGACGCCGCGTCGCTGATGCCGGGACTGGCCGGCGTCGAGTTCTACGCGGGGGGCGACGTGGGGTTCTACACGGCGCCCTACGACGGACCGGTGAACATCCTGGCGGTGGTGGGCTGGGCCGTGGCCGCGCAGATCGTGGCCCGCACCGAGCTGCGCGTCCGCGACGTCTAGCGGGCTGATCGGCGGGGCCCGGGGCGCGTGCCCGTGCGCGCCGCCTCCGTTGCGGCGGTCCGCGGCGGAGGCGGCGCCGTCCGCTTCCGTGCGTCCCGCGCCCCGGCGCGTCCTCCCCGCATTGCCGACCAATTCACGAATCAGGGCCCCGGCCGCAGATCATTCCGGGTTCGCGACCGCCCGACCCCTCGCCCGGGGCGGGCGCCGGTCAGGGCTGTTCCACGAACTCCACGGCGGGGAAGTCGGCGGAGGGCCCGTCGAGCAGCGGCACGTCCTCGCCGCGCAGGTGGGCGTCGAAGAACGCCGTGATGTAGGCGCGCTGGGTCCGCACCGACTCCTCGGGGTCGATCGTGCCGATGCCCGCCTCGACCGCCTCGTGCCACGCGTTCGAGTCCGGGCGGTGGACCTCGGCGAGGGCGGGCAGGATCCACTGGTGGTCCGTGTAGCCCATGTGCTCGCCGTCGGCCGTGTACAGCTCCAGGACGGGGGCGGACGAGGCCTGCACGAACCTCTGGAAGGCCTCGTTGTACCCGCTGTTGTGCGGCAGGCGCCGGATACCCGACAGCCCGGCGTCGAGGATCGCGAACGGCCGGTCCGCCCCCTCCAGGGTGGAGTCCGCCCACACCCCGTCGCCCGTGTGGTACGAGAGGGTGCCGTCCAGGTCGACGCCCGCGTCGATCCGGTCGTCCACCAGCATCGTCTCGGCCGTGGTCAGGCCCCCGGCGGAGTGGCCGAACATGCCCAGGGCGTCGGTGCCGAGGGAACCGCCCAGGCCGGCGGGCAGTTCCCGGCCGTCCGCGTCGGGGTTGCGCCCGGCAGCCAGTTCCGCCACCTGGTCCAGGACGAAGCGGGCGTCCGCCGTCCGGACCGCGATGGCCTCCTGGTAGGTCTCCGTCTCCGTGTCCGGGACCCGGGTCCGGATGACGCGCCCGTCCGGCAGGTCGACGGCGGGCGTCTCGTAGGTGTGGTCCATGGACACGACCGCGTAGCCGTGGGAGGCGAGCTCCTCGGCGTTCGAGGTGTTGAGGAACCGGTTCATCCGGAAGCCGGGGGAGAAGAGGACGACGGGGAAGGGGCCCGCGTCAACCGCGGCGTCCGCGTCCAGGAGGGCGTTGGCGCGGGACGACTCCAGGTCCACGGTGTCGCGGTGGAGCCCGACCTGCTCCAGCTCGCTCCGCAGCGTTCCCTGGAGAGACCTGGTCATGTACGGGGCCCGCTCCTCCCCGCCGTCCACGGCCGGGTACCAGACGCTCACCGTGAGGTCCCTGTCGTCGGAGCCCTCCGCCCAGGGGTGGCCGCGGCCGGGGTCGACGAGGTGGAGTTCCGTGCGGCCGACCGGGTGCGGACCGGTGGGCTCGGGAGGGTGGAGGACCACGCTTCCCGGGTTGGTGGCGGCGGTGATGGCGGCGGGGGCGGAGAACGTCGCGGTGAGGACGAGCGCGGCGGACCCGTAGGCGAGCGCGCGCTTCCTCCCGGCGGAGCCAGTGCTGATCATGTGCAGCATCCTCGCCCTCCGGGGCGCCCCCGCACATCGCCTGGACGGCAGCGGGCGGATAGGCACAAAGGGGTAGGCGGGCGGAAGGCCGCGCCTCCCCGGCGGCCGGGTCGGCGGCTCCGGCGGGGCGGACCGCCCGGTGGTCGCGGGAGGGGCGCGGAGCCGCGGAGCAGCAGAGCCCGGCCGGGGCGGCGTCAGCGCCCCCGGAGCAGTCCGGCCTCGTGGGCGAGGACGGCGGCCTGGACCCGGTTGCGGACGCCGAGCCCGGTGAGGATGGCCCCCACGTGCACCTTCACGGTGCCCGGGGCGATGGCGAGGCGGCGGGCGACCTCGTCGTTCGAGCAGCCCTCGCCGACCAGCGCCAGCACCTCGCGCTCGCGCGCGGTGAGCCGGCCCACCCGCTCGCGGGCGGCCGACGCCCGGGACAGGCGGGGGCCGGAGGCGTCGAGTTCGTCGATCACCCGGCGCGCCACCTCCGGCGACAGGTAGGCGCCGCCGTCCGCGACGGCGCGCAGCCCCGCCACCAGCTGCTGGGGGTCCCCGCTCTTGAGGACGAACCCGTCGGCGCCCCCCGCCAGGGCCCGGCCGATGTAGGCGTCCTCGGAGAAGGTGGTGAGGACGACGACCGCCGTCCCCGGGTACTCCGCGACGATCGCCTCCGTCGCCGCCAGGCCGTCCGTGCCGGGCATCTGGACGTCGAGCAGGGCGATGTCGGGCCGGTGCTCCGCCACCAGGGCCACGGCGGCGGCGCCGTCGGCGGCCTCTCCCACGACCTCGATGCCGGGCACCGAGGACAGGATGGCGCGGAGGCCCGCGCGCATCATCGCCTCGTCGTCGGCGAGGACGACGCGCAGCGTCGTGCCCGCGACGCCCGCGTCGCGTCCACCGTCTGTCGCGTTCACCCGGACACCCTACCGGCGGCGCGCCCCCTCACTCGAAGCGCCGGATCTCGTCCTTGGCGACGAGGACGCCGTCCGCGAAGCACAGCCGGTAGACCGGCGGCAGCCCGTTCTCGTGGCGGACCAGGTAGTAGGAGCACACGGAGCCCGGCGGGTCGGGCGGCCGGTCGTCGACCGACTGGCGGGGGTACGCGAAGCGGGGCAGCTCCTGTTCGACCAGGGCCCGGTCGTCGCCGACGGAGATCCGTCCGTACGCCTCCGGCGGCAGGACGCTGTTCGTCCCGACCCACCACAGCAGCGCGAACCCCGCCAGGGCGGCCCCGGCCCCGAGGGCGGCGGGGACGGCCACGGCGGCCACCAGCCGCCGGCGGGCGCGGGCCCGGGCCTCGGCGTGGGCGCGCCGCGTCTGCGACGGCGCGTCCGCCCCGGCCGGGTCCCCCGGCGCGGACACGGCGCCGTCCCCGCCGGAGGGGGCGTCGGGGACGGTCGCCCGCACGGAGAACCCCCGGCCGGGGGCGCCGTCGGCGGGCCCGGTGGCGAGTTCCCCGCCCAACCCCTCCACGAGGGAGCGCAGCCCGGCCAGGCCGGACCCCTCCGGACCCCGGCGGGCCGGGAGGGCCGGCATCGCGCCCGGAGGCCCGGTGTCGAGGACGGACACCCGGGTCAGCCCGCCCTCCCGGACGACCCTCACGGTGATCTCGGACCCCGGCGCGTACTTGGCCGCGTTGGTGAGCGCCTCCTGGACGACCCGGTGCACGGCGGCGCCGCCAGGCGAACCCGGGTCGGGGTCGGTCCCCTCCCGCAGGAGCCGGACCGGCATGCCCGCGTCGGCGGCGCGCCGTACCAGGGCGGACACCGGTTCGGCGGGCGCGTCGCCGTCGCCCTCGCGCAGCACGCCGATGACCTCGCGCAGGCGCAGGTTGGCCTCGTGGGCGGCGGTGCGCAGTTCGGCGGCGGCGTTCCGCCGGTCCGAGCCGTCGGGCGCGGACATCTCCAGGGCCGCGGCGCGCACCGCGATCAGCGCCAGGTCGTGCCCCAGGGAGTCGTGCATCCGCGTCGCGATCCGGGCCCGCTCCCGGAGGCGGGCGCGGTCGGCGTCCGCGGCGCGGGCGCGCTCCATCCGCTCGGCGATGGCCCAGCCGTCCCGCGCCAGGCGTCCGCGCAGCAGCAGGTAGCGGCCGAGGAGCCACGGGGTGACCGTGGTCAGGGCGACGGTCAGCGCCCCGCCCAGCCAGTCCACGGAGCGGGACAGGAAGGTGCGCGTGTCGTACCCGGACAGGAGTCCCGCGGCGGCGAACACGGCCAGGGTGAACACGCACGCCGCCACCACCATCGCGGTCACCGGGCGCACCCGCTCGGAGCGCAGCCCGGCCAGGAACGCCAGCGGCAGCAGCGCCAGCCACGGCGTGAGGACGAAGGTCTCCACCAGGAGCACCCCGGACGCCGTCATCTGGAGGACCGCCGCGCAGAGCATGACGGCCAGGGCGGTCAGCGGGTGCGGACGGGACAGGACGGCGGAGACGGCCAGGGCGAGGACCAGGGCGAGCGCCTCGAACACCGGGGGCCGGTCGCGGGAGTCGAACAGCTCGACGACGGTGAGCGCCCCGAGCAGGGTCCACAGGGCCGCCCCGGCGGCCGGGCGGCCCCACCGGAGCACGGTCTCGCGTGTGCCTTCCCGCATGCGCACAGGCTAGCCGGACGGCGGGGGCCGGGGCCGCCGCGGGCCCTCCCGGCCCGTCCGGGAGGGCGGCGGACCGGGAAGGGGTGTCCGCGGCCCCGCCCGGGCGGCGGTCCCGGCCGCCGTCCTATCCGCAGCCCCCGGCCGTGTCCGTGTCGAGGTCGGTCGGCGGCGGGGACAGGTCGGGGACGGGCACCCGGGCCAGGGACGGAGGGTCGGCGGCCCGCGCCTCCCGCTCCAGCCCGAGCGCGTCGGTGACCGCGTCCAGCCGGTCCAGCCCCCAGAAGCGGTGCCGCCCCACCCGGAAGTAGGGGACCCCGAACACGTCGTCCTGGTACAGGTCGTGGAGCGCCTTCAGGCCCTCCTCGCGCAGGTCCGGGTCGTGGGCGGCCGACGCGGCCGTCTCGCCGTCCAGCCCGACCGACGCGGCCAGGTCCTTGACCAGGGCCGGGTCGCAGACGTTCTCGCCGCGCTCCCACCTGGCCTCGGTGACCGCGCGGTAGAACTCGCGCTCCTTCCCCTCGCGGCGCGCGTACAGCCACGCCAGGTGCGGGACCTCCCACCACGGGTCCACGTCGACCGGCCACGACATCGTGTAGCCGAACGAGGCCGCCAACCGCTTGGTGTCGTAGAGGATGTACAGGTGCTTGGCCTTGCTCATGGGCGTGTACAGGAACTCGCCGCCACCGGCGCGCAGCCGGGCCAGCAGGTCGGCGTCGGGCTCCCAGAACGGCCGGTACTCGACGGTGTCCACCGCCTCGGGGTACAGCTCCTCCAGGCGGCGCAGCGCCATCCACGAGAACGGGCTGCGGAACGCGAAGTACAGTCTCGGCGGCTTCCTCACAGTTCGTCACCCTCCTCGTCGTGCGTCTCCGCGGGAACGGTGCCGTCCGGCAGGCGGTGTCCGCGGACGACGGCCGCCCCCGCGGCGCCGTCGGCCGAGACCGAGGTCAGCACGGACACCCGCCCGTCCAGGCCGGGGTCGGTCCGGTGGTGGGCCAGCAGCGCCGCCAGCTGGAACGGGCCGGAGGCGCTGTTGCACTCGCCGACCAGCCGCTTGACGCGGATGCGGACCGGCCCGTCGCCCAGGGCCGCCCGCACGCCCGCGTCCTCGGCCCCGTCCAGGCCCTCGACGCCGTGCTCGCCCGTGGCCACCCCCCACACCTCGTCGGCGCCCACGCCCGCCAGGCGCAGGGCCCGGACGACGCTCGCCTCCAGGGTGCGGGCGGTGTCGTCGGGCCCGCCGGTGCCGAACGCCGACGCCAGGACCTCCGCCTCCGGGGTCCGACCCCGGGAGCGGACCCGCTCGGCGTCCTCGACGACGAACACGGCGGAGCCCTCGCCCAGCGGCACGTCGTACCCCTCGGTCAGGGCCCGGTGCCCCCACGCCATGTGCGGGCTGAACTCCTCGACGGCGCCGGCGAGGAGCACGTCCGCGTGCCCGCCGCCGATGAGGTGCGCGCCGTAGCGCAGCACGTTGAGCCCGGCCATCTGGCCGCCGGCGACGGTCGCGTTCACCCCGCGCAGCTTGTGCCGGATGGCGCTGCTCCCCGCGGGGCAGTTGATCGTCGCGCCGGGGAACATCACCGGGTTGACCAGGTAGGGCCGCTCCTCGACGAGGGTGTCCCGGCTGAACTCGCTGGTGGTGCGGATGCTGCCCGCCGTCGTGCCCAGCACGAGCCCCGCGCGCCCCGCGGCGTCGCCGTCCACGGCGGCGTCGGTGGACTCCAGCGCCAGCTTGGTCGCCACCAGCGCCAGTGCGGTGCTGCGGTCCAGGTGGCGGGTGCCCTTGCGGCCCAGGTGGTCCGCGGCCCGGAAGTCCGGGATGGCGTGCGCCCGGCCGGTGGGCAGCGGGGCGTCGAACATCCCGCTGACGTCGGCGCCGCCGGTCCGGCCCGTGCGCACCGCCTCGGTGAACCCGGCCGCCCCGGTGCCGATCGGTGACACCGCCGACCAGCCGGTGACGGCCAGGACCGGGGACCCGCCCCGTGTGCTGCTCATGAGACCCTCCCGAAGACGGTGATGGCGTTGTTGCCGCCGAAGGCGAACCCGTTGTTCTGCACGATCCGCACGTCGGCCGGGCGCGCCTCGTTGGGCACCGGGTCGATCCCGCCGAGGGCCGGGTCGTGGTGGGAGAAGTTGGTGGTCGGCGGCAGGAACCCCTCCCGCATGCCGATCAGCGACGCGATGGCGCCGAACGCGCTCGACGCGCCCATGGTGTGCCCCAGCATCGACTTGACGGAGCTGATCGGCGGCGGGGCGCCGCCGAACACGTCCAGGACCGCCGTGGCCTCCGCGAGGTCGTTGGCGGGGGTGCCCGTGCCGTGCGCGCAGATGTAGTCCACGTCCCCCGGCTCGATCCCGGCGTTGGCGTGGGCCCGGCGCATGCACTCGGCGATGCCGACCGGGTCGGGGGACACCATGTGGTCGGCGTCGCAGTTGAGCCCGTAGCCCAGCACCTCGCCGTAGATTTGCGCGCCGCGCGCCAGCGCCCCCTCCAGGCTCTCCAGGACGAGGGCCGCCCCGCCCTCGGCGGTGATGATGCCGGAGCGGTCGCGGTCGAAGGGGGAGCTGACGTCCTCGGCGACCGCGCCCAGCCGGAAGAACCCGGCGTGGGCCCAGCGGAGCACCGAGTCGGCGCCGCCCGCCAGCATGTAGTCGGCCGCGCCGGTGCGGACCAGGTCGTAGGCGTACCCGATGGCGTAGTTGCCCGCCGAGCACGCCGTGGCCAGGGTCATGGCCTCACCGGTCAGGCCCAGCTCCCGGTTGACCGCGTAGGCCAGCCGGGAGGCGGGGACCTGCCGGGGCAGGTGGGGGCTGAGGCTCTCCCAGCCCCCGGCGACCTCCTCCTCGGTGAGCCGCTCGATGATCTGCGACTCCCCGCTGGTGGTGCCCATGACCGAGCCGGCCCCGGCACGCGACAGCTCGTCCGGGTCGAGCCCGGCGTCGGCGACCGCGAGCCGTGCGGCGGCCGCCGCGAACAGGCTGGAGCGGCCCCACTCGGCGGTGTCGAGCCGCTCCACCATCTCCTGCGGCGCGAAGTCGCGCACCTCGCCCGCGTTGCGGTGCGGGAACCCCGAGGCGTCGAAGGAGGTGATGGGGGAGACGCCGGACCGTCCGGCGCGCACGGCGGCGCCGAACGCGGCGGCCCCCGTCCCCACGTTGGACACGGGCCCCAGGCCCGTCACGACGACCCGGCGCATCAGGCGTTCCCCTCCGTGTACCGGGAGACGACGCGGTACACGCCGTCGAGGCTGCCCATGTCGGGCAGCTCGGTCTGGGGGACGGCGATCCGCAGGGTCTTCTCGATGCGGGCCAGGACCTCGATGGCCTGGAGGGAGTCGGCCTCGTGCTCCTCGGAGAACAGGCCGGTCTCGGAGATCTCCTCGGGCTCGACCTCCAGGACGTCGGCGACGATCTCGCGCAGTTCGTCGATGAGGGCGGTGTCGGTGGCGGTCATGGCGTCTCTCCTTGGTGTGGGTGCTGTTCGCGGTGGCCGCGAAACGGTGCGGTGGTTCGGGTCCGGGGGACGGTGCGGGCGGCGCGGCCCGGGGGCGCGCCCGGCCGGGTCAGATGACGACGCCGCCGTCCACCTGGACGATCTGGCCGGTGATGTAGGAGGCCCGGTCGGAGGCCAGGAACGAGACCAGGTCGGCGACGTCCTCGGCGCTGCCCAGGCGGCGCAGGGGGACCTTGGCGAGGGCGCTGTCGCGCACCTTCTCGCTGAGGCCCCGGGTCATGTCGGTCTCGATGAAGCCGGGCGCGACGGCGTTGACGCGGATGCCGTAGCGGGCGACCTCCTTGGCCATGGCCTTGCTGAGGCCGTTGATCCCGGCCTTGGCCGCGGAGTAGTTGCCCTGGCCGGCGTTGCCGTGGATCCCCATGACGGAGGAGATGTTGACGACGCAGCCGCGCCGGTTCTTGATGAAGTCGAAGACGGTGCTGCGGCAGAGGTTGAACGTGCCGGTGAGGTTGGTGTCGATGACCGCGCTCCAGTCGGCGGCGTCCATCACCGCCACGGGGGCGTCGCGGAGGATGCCCGCCGAGTTGACGAGGAGCTCGGGGTCGCCGAGGGCGGCCTTGGCGCCGGCGACGAAGCCCTGGACCGCCTCCAGGTCGGCGACGTCGCACGCGGCGCTGTAGCAGGCGGCGCCGGCCGCGCGGATCTTCTCGGCCGTGCTCGCGGCGGCCTCGCCGGCGCTGCGGTAGCAGAACGCGATGTCGTAGCCGTCGTCGGCGAGGCGCAGGGCGACGGCCCGGCCGATGCCCCGGGATCCTCCGGTCACGATCGCCACTGGTCTGTCCGTCATGTCGGGTCCTTCCGTTTCTCTGGTGGTGCGGGGGTGTGCCAAGGGGGTGGCCCCGTGCGCCCGGCCGAGGGGCGCGCGGGACCCGGGTGGTCTCAGGAGGGCCGTGCGCGGTCCGGTCCGGGGGCCGCCGGGACCGCGGCCTCCCCGGCGGCCGGAGGCCCGGCACCGGTCCGGGACGGGACCGGCTCCGCGCCGCGGGCGGCGGTCGCCAGGGCTACCTCCTCGGTGATCGCCCCGATCACCGCGTCGCGGGCGCGGTTCAGGTAGAAGTGGGAGCCGGGGAAGCACCGGAGCCCCTGGAAGCGCGGGGCCGCGCCGGCCCAGCCCCGCACCAGCTCCGGCCCCGCCACGGGGTCCGACTCCCCGGCGAACACGGTCACCGGGACCGGTTGCGGGCCGGGAGGGCCTGCCGCCCGCCAGCTGCGCACGAGGGCCAGGTCCGCGCGCATGCGCGGCTCGAACAGGGCCCACAGGGCGTCGTCCGCCAGCACCTCGGCGGGCATGCCGCTCAGACCGCCGACCCGGGCGCGCAGCTCGTCGGAGGACAGCCGGCGGGGGTCGTCGTCGGCCCCCGGGCCGGGCGCCGGATAGCCGGACATCCCCAGCCAGGCGGCCTCGGCCGTGCCCGAACCGGCCAGCTCCCGGACCAGCTCGTACCCGACGGCCGCGCCCATGCTGTGCCCGAACACCCCGAAGGGGACGTCCGTCAGCGGCGCCACGGCCCCGGCCAGCCGGTCGACCAGCGGTCCCATCCCGGCCGCGAACGGCTCGTGGAGCAGCCTGCCCCGGCCGGGGGCCTCGACCGCGCACACGTCCCAGCCCTCGGGGAAGCGGCGGCCCCACCCCCGGAAGGCGGTGTGCGCACCGCCGGCGTGGTGCAGCAGGAACAGCCGGAACTCCGGCGACCCGACCCGGCGGGTGCGGACCAGCGGGGAGGCGTGCGTGGTGCCCTGTGCGCTCATCGGCCCGTGACCACCACGGCCCGGGCCCGCGCCAGGACGCGCTCGCCGCCGCACAGGGCGGTGAGCACGACCCGGACGCGGGAGCCGTCCAGGACGGCGTCGACGCGGCCGGAGACCGCCAGTTCCACGCCCTCCCCGGGCGGTACGACCACCGGGCGCGCGAACCGGGTCTCGAACTCGGCGACCTGCGCCGAGGGGCCGAACCACCCGGTGACGGCGGTCGCGGCGAGGCCCATGGTGAGCATCCCGTGGGCGATGACCCCGGGAAGGCCCAGGGCCCCGGCCGCGCGTTCGTCGTAGTGGATGGGGTTGAAGTCGCCCGAGGCGCCCGCGTAGCGGACCAGGTCGGCGCGGGTGAGGGCGAAGCGCCGCTCGGGGAGCCGCGCGCCGGGTGCGTGCGACACGTCGGGGAGGGGTGCGGTGGGGGTGGTCATGGGGTGTCCGCCCAGGTGATCAGGGTGGTGGTGGCGGTGCACACGTCCTCGCCCCCGGCCGTGCGGATGTCGCTGCGCAGCGCCACCAGGTCGTTGGCGCCCAGGGTCTCCACCCGGGTGACGCGGACCTCGACGGTGAGCACGTCTCCGGGGCGGACGGGGCGGGTGTGCCGGAAGGACTGGTCGCGGTGGATGACCCGGGAGAAGTCGAAGCCCAGCTCCGGGTCGAGCACCGCCGCCTCCTGCGCCTTCATGGCGAGGACGATGGGGAAGGTCGGCGGGGCGTCGTCGCCCCCGGGCGCCCCGACGGCCGCGCGGAACTCGCGGATCTTCTCCCGGCCCACCTCGTAGGTGTCCGGGGACCGGTAGACCCGGCCGACCAGTGCGCTGTTCAGTCCCATGGCGTGCCTCCTCTCGCGTGGTGGTGTCCGGTTCCCGCGGACCGGGGCGGGACCGCCGTGCCGGCCGGGGCCGCTCTCCGGTGCCGGGTCCCCTCGGGGCGCATCAGGCGCCACCCCCCTCGCGCAGGACCAGCGCGCCGATGTTGCCGTCGTGGCCCACGGCGGTGACCAGGGCCAGGCGCGGACGGTCGGCCGGGTCGCCGCGCCACGCCGCGAGCAGCCCCGCGACCTGCATGGCGCCGGCCGTGCTGTAGCACTGGCCCACGGCCCGCGTCACGTCGCGGACGGGCGGGAGGCCGCCCAGGGCCAGGGAGATCCCCCGGCGTTCGGCGCGCTCCACGCCCACCAGGCCGGTGGACCCGGGGGAGACCTCCGTGACGTCCCCGGGGGCGACGCCGCTGCGGTCCAGGGCGCGGCGCACGTGCTCGGCGACGGCCACGGCCCGGTCCCCGCGCGAGGCGGGGTGGAAGCCCACCTCCACGCCCAGCACCTCGGCGGCGATCCCCGCGCCGCCGGCGCGCGCCGCCTCGGAGGTGGTGACCACGAACGCGGCGGCCCCCTCGCCGATCGGGGTGCCCTCGGCCAGGGTCCCCGAGACGTGCCAGCCCCAGGCGAGCGGTGCGCTCAGCTCCTCCACCCCGCCGACCACGAGTCGGTCGGCGCGGCCGAGGGACAGCACCATCCGCGCGTGCCGGAACGCGTTCATGCCGGACGCCTGGCCCGCGGCGAGGGTGACGTTGGCGCCGCGCAGCCCGTTCCAGATGGCGATCTGGCCGGCGCAGCAGTTGAGTACCGTGTTCGGGAAGCGCGACGGGTTGACCAGGTAGGGGCGCTCCTGGAGGAGCGTGTCGCCCGCCAGGT
Source organism: Streptomonospora nanhaiensis (assembly GCF_026642255.1). Classification (GTDB taxonomy): domain Bacteria; phylum Actinomycetota; class Actinomycetes; order Streptosporangiales; family Streptosporangiaceae; genus Nocardiopsis; species Nocardiopsis tropica. Next base: position 631,704 of record NZ_CP113264.1, read on the forward strand.
CCATGAGGCTCTGGGTGCTGCCGGTGCTGGTGGTGACGACGACCCCGGTGCGGTCGGTCGCCGCCCCCGCGGGGGCGGAGGCCAGGGCCAGCTTGGCCGCGACCAGCCCGAACCCGGTCAGCCGGTCCAGGTTGCGGGTCCCCTTGCGGCCCACGTGGTCGCGCAGGCGGAACCCCTCCACCGAGCGCACCCCGAGCGGCGGGTAGTCGTCGGCGTCGTCGCCCACCGGGGCGGAGTGGCCGATGCCGCCGGAGTCGAGCACGCCGCCCAGGGACTCCAGGCCCAGCCCGGCCGCCGACACCACGCCGGCGGACGTGATCGCGAGCGGGACGGCGGCGGGGAGCGCGGGCCGCTCCGCGGTGCCCGGTCCGGTCGCCAGGACGGTCATGCGGGCCTCCCGAGGATGGTGATGACGTTGTTGCCGCCGAAGGCGAAACCGTGGTTCTGGACGATCCGGGGGGCGGCGTCGCGCCCGCGCCCCGGGACCACGTCCAGGTCCGGCCCCAGGGCCGGGTCGACCGTGCCGACGTTCGCGGTGGGCGGTAGGAACCCGTCGTGCAGGGCCTTGCAGCACACGACCGCGCCGAACCCGCTGGCCGCGCCCATGGTGTGGCCGATCATCGACTTGATGGAGCTGATGGGCGGCACGCGTTCGCCGAACACCTCGCGCACCGCCTGTACCTCGGTGGCGTCGTTGGTGGGGGTGCCGGTGCCGTGCGCGCACACGTAGTCGACCTGGTCGGGGGTGATCCCCGCGGAGGCGTGCGCGTCCCGGATGCACGCGGCGATGCTCCCCGGGTCCGGGTGGACCATGTGCTTGGCGTCGCAGTTGACCCCGTAGCCCAGGATCTCCGCGTAGACGCGGGCCCCTCGCGCCACCGCGGAGTCCAGCGGTTCCAGGAGCAGGGAGACCCCGCCCTCGCCGGTGATGATGCCCGCGCGGTCCTTGTCGAAGGGCCGGCACACGTCGGGGGCGAGGGCGCCCAGGGCGTGGAACCCGGCGTGCGTGAAGCGGTTCACCGCGTCGGCGCCGCCCGCGAACATCAGGTCGGCCTCGCCGGTGCGCACCAGGTCGAACGCGTGGCCCAGGGCGTAGTTGCTGGCCGAGCACGCGGTCGGGACGGTCAGGGTGTCCCCGCCCAGGCCCAGCTCGGCGCCGACCGCCGCGGAGATCTGGCTGGCCGGGGCCTGCGCGACCACGCGGGACGAGAACTCCTTCATCCGCCCCGACACCCACTGCTCCCCGAGCACGGAGGACACGGTGGCCTCGCCGCTGGTCGTCCCCATGATCACGCCCGAACGGCCGTGCGACACCGCCTCCGGTTCCAGGCCCGAGTCCTCCAGGGCGAGCCGGGACGCGGCCGCGGCCAGCTGGCCGCTGCGGCCCCACCGGTCGGGGTCGATCCGGCGGAGGATCTCGCGGGGCGCGAAGCCGCGGACCTCGCCCGCCATCCGGTAGGGGAACCCGGAGGCGTCGAACGAGGTGATCTCGGCCGTGCCGTTGCGGCCCCCGCGGATGGCCGCCGCGAACGCGTCGGCGCCGATGCCGACGCTGCTCACCGCCCCGAGGCCGGTGATGACGACGCGTCTGGTCTCAGGCACGGGCCACCTCGCCGTACTCCCGGACGGCGGCGGCGAGCAGCTCGAAGTTGAGGAGCTGCGGCAGGTCGGTCTTGGGAATGACCACGCCCACCTCCTTCTCGATGCGCGCCACGACGGTGATCAGGGAGAGGGAGTCGCCCTCGTAGTCCTCCACGAAGTGCCCGGTGGGGGTGAGTTCTCCGTCCTCCAGTTCCAGTTCCTGGCTGACGATCTCGCGGAGTTTCCCGATCATCGCGCCGGATTCTTCGACGGTCGTCCTCTCGGTCATCGTGGTTCCCTTCGGATCGGAGGGCCCGCTGTTCGGGCCGGTCTTCCACCAGCTTGGCCACCGCCCGGCGGGCCGCGCAATAAGACTGCGCCTTTGTACCTCCCGTATTCATCGAAAGTGACATGCGGTCAACTTTGATCGAAAATTGATCGGTGTTTTATTCGGCGGTGCAAGGCTGTTGTCAAAGGTCAATGAATTTGCGAGAGGTGGTGCAATGGCTTCCGTCGCGGAAATGGACATCGACATTCCGGCCGACCTCGGCTTCAGGGCGACCCTCGACCGCACGCTGGTGCACCGGAGCGCGGTCTCGGAGGTCTTCGTCACCGACCTGCGCCCGGTGTCGGAGACCGACGTCGTGGCCGCGGCCCAGCTCCCCCTGAACCACGGCTACTTCAGCGACCACGGGCGGAGCCCGGCCGTCTTCGACGTGCTCCTCCTGCTGGAGGCGGGCCGGCAGGCGGCCATCGCCGGGACCCACGCCCACATGGGCGCCAGGGCCGGCACGCAGATGATCGTGGACCGGTTCGCCATCGACACGGACCCCGCCGCGCTGCTGTGCGGCGACCGCCCCGGCGAGCTGGTGATCGACAACCGGTTCACCGTCGTCCGCCGCAGGAGGGACCGGGTCCGGGCCGGGCGCGTGGAGCAGGTGTTCCGCGTGGACGGGGTCCGGGCCGGCACCCACACCATGGACGTGCTGTTCCTGACGCCGGGCGAGTACGAGGCCGTCCGCCACGCCCAGCTGGGCGGGCCCGCGCCGCTGACGAGCGGGCAGACCGCCGCGCCGGCCGGGGTCGAGCCGCGGACCGTCGGCCGCACCAACCCCCTGAACGTGGTCCTGGGCGCCCCCGTGGCCCGCGACGGCGCGCTCACCGCCGAGGTCCGGCCCCGCTGGGACAACCCGTCCCTCTTCGACCACCCCTACGACCACCTGCCGGCGGCCGTCCTCACCGAGGCGGCCCGCCAGCTGGCGCTGGCCGTGCCCGTCCCCGGCGGCGCCGGGACCCCGGGGGCCCGGCGCGTCACGGGCGTCCGCGCCGGCTTCACCGGCTTCGCGGAGCTGACCTCCCCCGTGCTCGCCTCCACCCCGGCGGACGGGGCCGCGACCGGGGAGCGCCGCGTCCGCTTCGAGCAGGACGGCGCCCGGATCGCCGACACCACCCTGACCGTCACCGACACGTCCCGCCTCGGGACGGAGGAGACCCCACGATGAGCACTTCCCGCGTCACCGCGGTGTGGACCGACTTCGGCGGCGTCCTCACCCCGCCCATCGCCGAGACCATGCAGAAGTTCTGCGCGCGCACGGGCATCGACGCGCACGCCCTGCTCACGGTCATCGGCGAGGTCACCGAGGGCTTCGGCACCGACGACTACATGGAGCCGATCGACACCCCGCTCGTCACCGAGGCCGAGTGGCTGGACCGCATCGGCGTCCTTCTGCGGGAGCGGTACGGCATCGACCGCCGCATCACGACCCTGGCCGACGACTGGTTCGAGGACCGCGAGACCAACCACGCCTGGGTCGCCGAACTGGAGGCCCTGCGCTCCCGGGGCGTGTTCGTCGGGATGCTCTCCAACATGGTCCCCACCTGGGACGCCCACTGGCGCCGCATGGTGGACGCCGACGCCCTCTTCGACGACGTGGTGATGTCCTTCGAGGTCGGCGCGCGCAAGCCCCAGGCCGCGGTGTTCGACCTGGCCGCGCGGCGCGCGGGCGTCCCCCCGGAGCAGTGCCTGCTCGTGGACGACAACGAGCGCAACTGCGAGGGCGCCCTCGCGGCGGGCTGGCGGGCCATCCGCTTCGGGGACACCGCCGAGGCCGCCGCCGAGCTGGCGCGCCTGGTCGGCACGCCCGAGGACGCCGTCCGATGAGCCGCCGCGTCCTCGTCACCGGGGGCAACCGCGGCATCGGTCTGGCGGTCGCGCGCATGTTCGCCGCCCAGGGGGACGAGGTCGTCGTCACCCACCGGGACGGGTCGCCGCCCGACGGGCTCGACGGCGTGCGCTGCGACGTCCGCGACCCCGGCTCCGTCGAGGAGGCGGTCGAACGGGTCCGCCGGGACCACGGGCCCGTGGAGGTCCTCGTCTCCAACGCCGGGATCACCCGGGACGGCCTCCTCCTCGGCATGAGCGACGCCGAGTTCACGGAGGTCGTCGACACCAACCTGGTGGGCGCGCTGCGCGTCACCCGCGCGGTCCTCACCGACATGGTGCGCGCCCGGTGGGGCCGCCTCGTCTACGTCTCCTCCCTCACCGGCCTCGTCGGAGCCCCCGGCCAGGCCAACTACGCCGCGTCCAAGGCCGGGCTCATCGGCCTCGCCCACTCCGTCGCCCGAGAGGTCGGCAAGCGCGGGATCACCGCGAACGTCGTCTCCCCGGGGCTGGTGGACACCGACATGACCTCCGATCTCGCGGGCCCGCGCCGCGAGGCCCTGATCGGCCGCACGGCGGTGGGCCGCGCCGGGACCCCCGAGGAGGTCGCCGCCGCCGTGCGCTTCCTCGCCTCCGACGGGGCGGGCTACGTCACCGCGGCGAACATCCCCGTCAACGGCGGCGCCGAGGTCGGCTGACCCGGCACGCCCGCCGCGGACCGCCCCCGTACCCGGGACGGCCGCGGACCCCGACCACGGAACGGAACGACAGCCCGGCGGCCGCAGCGCCGCCGGACCGACACAGCGAAGGAAGACACCCATGTCCCAGACCGAGACCACCCTCGACATCGCCCACAAGATGGGCGACATCTTCAACGGGCTCGACGCCGAGGTCGCCCACAAGTACGTGGCCCCGGAGTTCGTCGACCACGAGGCCCCTCCCGGCACCCCCGGCGGCCCCGACGGCTACCTCGGCACCGCGAAGTGGATGAACAGCGTCTTCGCCGACGCCAGGTGGGACCGGATCGACAGCTTCGCCGACGGTGACAGGGCCGTCATCCACCTGCGCTTCACCGGCCGCCACGTCCGCGAGTTCCTGGGCATCGAGGCCACCGGCGCCGACGTCGCCTTCGAGCACATGCACATCTACCGGGTCCGGGACGGCAAGGTCGTCGAGCACTGGGGCTGCCGCCAGGACCTGTTCCTCATGCTCCAGATCGGCGCCGTCCAGCTCGACCTGCGCCCCTTCACCCCCGACGAGGAGCCCGTCTCCTCCTGACCGCCGGCGGGGACCCGGGTCCGCCCGGGTCCCCGCGCCCGCGCCCCGCACCGGGGCCGCGCCGACCACGAAGGAGGGCACGCCGTGCCCAGGATCGCCTACGTCTTCCCCGGCCAGGGGTCACAGGAGCCCGGCATGGGCGCCCCCTGGGCGCACACCCCCTCCTGGGGTCTCGTGGAGCGCGCGTCGCGGGTCAGCGGCCGGGACGTCGCCGGCCTTCTGCTCGGGGCGGACGCCGACACGCTCCGCCGCACCGACAACGCCCAGCTCGCCACGTTCGTCCTGGCCTGCGTCGCGCACGGCGAGGTACGCGACGCCCTGCCGGGGGCCGCGCCGGTCGCCGTCGCCGGGCACAGCCTCGGCGAGTACACGGCACTGGTCGCCTCGGGAGCGCTCGCCTACGACGACGGGGTGCGCCTGGTCGCCGCGCGGGGCGAGGCCATGCGCCGGGCCACCGAGCTCACCCCCGGCACCATGGGCGTGGTCCTCGGCCTGGACGTCCGCGCCGTACAGCGGATCGCCGCCGGCCTCCGCCGCGACGGCGCCCGCGTGTGGGTCGCCAACCTCAACTCGCCCCGCCAGAGCGTCCTCTCGGGAGCCCCGGAGGGCGTGGCGCTCTGCGCGGAGGCCGCCCTCGCCGAGGGGGCCGCCCGGGTCGTGGACATCCCCGTGGGCGGCGCCTTCCACAGTCCGCTGATGGAGCCCGCCCGCGCCCGACTGCGCGCGGCCCTCGCCCGGGCCGGGCTGCGCACGGCCGCCGTGCCCGTGGTCGCCAACGTGGACGCCCGCCCCCACACCCGCCCGGACCTGTGGCCCGGGCTCATGCTCGACCAGCTCACCCGCCCGGTGCGCTGGCTCGACGCGGTGCGGACCCTCACCGGGGACCTCGGCGCCGACCTCCTGGTCGAGATCGGGCCGGGGCGCGTCCTCACCGGGTTCACCCGGCGCATCAGCCCCCGCACCGGCCGCCTGTCCGTCTCCGCGCCCGACCACGTGCCCGCCCTGGCGGCGGCCGTCGGCGCGGCGCGGGAGGACGGCGCGCCGGTCCCCGCCGCCCACGGGGCGGCCTGACCCGTCCCCCGCTCCGGGCCCGCACCGCGCGGGCCCCGGAGGCACCACGAAGGAGCGCCAGTGTTCGCAGGAGCCGACAGGACCACGTCCCGCCACGGGCGGTGGGCGGCGGCCCCCGCGGCCGTCCCCGCCGGGGGCGGCGGCGCGCAGGACGCCCCGGCCGACGGCGCGGGGAGCGGGCCCGCGGCCACGGGGCGGCGCCGCCCGGACCGGGGGGCCGGTCCGGCGACCGGCGCCCCCGGCCTCCCGTGGAGCGCCGCGGCGGGCGCCGCGGCCGTCGCCCTCACCGCGGCGCTGTTCGCCGACTGGGACACCCTGGTCGGCCCCCTCGCCGGGGCGGTGACCGGCCGGGGCTTCCCCCTGCCCGGAGCCGTCACCACCCCGTGGCCGGACCTGGCGGTCCTGACCGCCGTGCTCGTCGCCGCGCTGCACCCCCTGCTGCGCCGCGGAGCCCGGACGGACACCCTTCCCGGCGCCTGGTCGGTCCCGGTGGCCGCGTTCGCCGCCGCGGGGCTGGCGGGCGCCGCCGCGGGCCTGCTGGCCGGCGGGTCCGCGGGAGGGGCCGCCGCGACGGTGTGGCACCTGCTCGCCCAGACCGGGCAGGGCGGCCTGTTCGGCCTGCTGTTCGGGGCGCCCGCGGCGGTCGCCGTCCTGGCGGCCGAACGCCTGGCCCCCGGGGCCCGGCGGGGCCCCGCCGGGGCGGGGGGACCGCGCCCCGGGGCGGCGCCGGCCGCCGGGGACCCCGGCGGGGCGCGGACCCGGGGGCGCTCCCCGTACGCCGCGCTCACCGCGGCCCTGCTCCTCCTCCCGACGGCGGTCATGGGGGCGGGCGCGTACCTGCTCGGCACGGACGTCCCCGGCGACTGCTCCCCGCTCGCCTGCGCCTCACCCGTCGACGAACTCCTGCTCAACGGCGAGGTCGGGCTGCGCCTCGTGGTCCCCGGGTGGGCGGCGGCCGTCGCCGTCGCGGCGGCCCTGCGCGCGCTCCCGCCCACCCGCGGGTGGCCCCTGTGGTCCCACCTCCTGCTCGCGGTCGGCGGGACCGGGCTCGCCGTCGTCCTGCTCTCCGGCCTGGTCGTCGGCTCCGACGTCTGACCCCGGCCCGCCCCGCACCGGCCGCCCGCACCTTCACACCCCCGAGGACAGACGATGACCGGAAGAAGTCCCGCACCCAGCAGACGCGCCTTCCTCGGAACCGCCGCGGCGGCCGGGATCGGCGGACTGGCCTGGTTCGCCGCCCGCCCGGCGACGGCCGCCCCGCCCCCTCCCGCGGCCCGCCGCGCCTACATCGGCGGGTTCACCGCCGGCGAGTACGGGCTGCCGGGGCTCCCCGGCATCGGGATCGGCAGCGTCGGCGCGGACGGCTCCCTGCGGATCGACGGCTACCACGAGGGCATCGACAACCCCTCCTACCTGGCGGCGGGTCCCCGGGGCGACGTCCTCTACGCGGTCAGCCAGACCGGCGACGGCCACGTGCACGCCTTCCGGATCGGGGACGACGGCGGGCTGGAGCCCCTCAACGCCGCGCCCACCGAGGGCGCCGCCCCCGTCCACCTGGCCGCCCACCCCGACGGCCGGTTCCTCATGACCGCCAACTACGACTCGGCGGGCGTCGCCGTCCACGCCCTGGCGGAGGACGGCTCGATCGGGGCGCTGCTGGACCTGGTCGAGCACGAGGGCTCCGGCCCCGATCCGGTGGAGCAGGCCGCCCCGCACCCGCACATGTGCCTCTTCGTGCCCGGGACCCACGACGTGATCGTCCCCGACAAGGGCAACGACCACGTGTACGTCTACTCCCTCGACCCCGGCACCGGGAGGCTCACCGAGCGGAGCCGCACCCTCGTCGCGGAGGGGGCCGGGCCCCGGCACGCCGCGCTCCACCCCTCCGGCCGCCACCTGTACGTCTCCAACGAGCTCGGGTCCACCCTGACCGCCTTCGCCTACGATCCCGTCGGCGCCGTGCTGACCCCCGGCGAGTCGGTGTCGGTGGCCGCCCCGGGCGCCGACCCGCGCAACGCGCCCTCCGGCGTGGTCGTCGACGCCGGCGGCCGGTTCGTCCTCACCGCCGACCGGGGGCTGGACACCGTGGTCTCCTACGCGGTCCGCGACGGCGGCGCCTCCCTGGACCTGGTGGAGTCCCAGCCGGTCACCACCAAGGGTCCGGGGACGCGCTGGCCCCGGGGCATCGCCCTGGACCCCTCCGGCCGCTACGTGTACGCGGCCAACCAGGCCGGGCAGTCCGTCACCGTGCACCGCGTCTCGGCCGCCGGGCGGCTCACCCCCGTGGGGGCGCCGGTCCCGGTGGCCAGCCCCTCGTGCGTCGTGCTGTCAGATCGCTGACCCGCGGTCGGCCGGGGAGAACTCCCGGTCGAACACCCTCCCGGACGTGTGCTGGCGGGCGATCCGCCGCAGCGCCGCGAGCAGGGGGTCTCCGAACACGGTCCACAGCACCAGCCGCTCGACCAGTGCGTCCTCGTCCGCGTACAGGCCCAGGACCCCTATCTCGGCGCCGGTCATCCGGTCGGCGGCGGCCGCGTAGGCCTCCACCACCACCGCGGTGTCGGCGTCGTCCAGCCAGTGGAGGGTCCTGAGCAGCTTGACCAGCGTGCGCCAGGACGCCGTGTCCTGGTCGACCGTCCACCCGTGCCGGTCGGCGACCCTCCTGGCCAGGGCCAGCGCCTCGTCGTCCGCCGGTTCGACGTCGGTGTGCGGGGCGGAGGAGGAGCCCTCCAGGGTCCGCAGGACCATGCCGAAGGTCTCGTGCGGCGTCCTGGTCCCGCCCGCCATGGCGCCCAGCAGGCCGCGCACCTGGTCCGGGTCCAGCCCGCCCACCTCCACCAGCACGCGGACCAGGCGCAGGCGGCGCAGATCCTCGGGGCTGTACCCGTGTCTCTCGGAGGGATGGGAGATCAGGCGCTCCCGCTGGTAGTACTCGACCGTGGCCACGGGCACCGAGGCCCGGTCGCTCAGCTCCGAGATGCGCACAGGTGGCTCGCTTTCCGCTCCGAGGGGCGTCGGCCCGGGACCCTGGGGGGACCGGACCGCACGCCGGGCCCTTGTGTGATTGATCGAACGCGGTCAGTGATGACACGGGGGAGGGCGGTGTCGCCGCGTCATTCCCTCGGTCCACTCAACCAGCCCGGAGAACGTCCGGACATACCACGAAAGAGGCATCGCGCCTTCAGCCGACGGAGCCGCCGTGGACGCTCCGGGTCCCGGCCGCGCCGGTGAGGATGGCGTGCTGGAGGCGGCACAGCTCCTCGGAGGGCTCCAGTCCCAACTGGTCGTGCAGGGTGTCCCGTGCCGCCCGGAAGGCGCTCAGCGCCTCGCCGCGGCGTCCGGACCGGCTCAGCGCGTCGATGAGCCGGGCGTGGAACCCCTCGTGCAGGGGGTAGACGCTCACGAGGTCCCGGAGCTCGGGCAGGACCTCGCGGTGGAGGCCCAGCCGGAGGGCGGAGTCCACGCGCAGCTCCCTGACCCGTGTGTAGGTCTCGGTCAGGCGCGCCACGTGCCCGGCCAGGACGCGGCCGGGGCGGACGTCGGACAGGACCGGGCCCCGCCACAGGGAGAGCGCCTGCTCGGCCCGGTCCACCACCTCGTCGTGGCGGTGCTCGGTCCACAGGACCTGTGCCTGGCCGACCAGCTGCTGGAAGGCGAACAGGTCCAGCTCCTCCGGCGCCAGGTCCATGCGGTACCCCGAGCCCCGGGTCAGCAGGACGCGGCGGGCCGTGTCGGCCCCGCAGGAGCGTTCCAGGGCGCCGCGCAGGTGGTAGACGTGCGTGCGGATCGTCTTGAGGGCCGTGGTCGGCGGCTCGCCGTCCCACAGCTCGTCCATCAGGGTGTCCACGCCCACGGTCTGGTTGGCGCGGACGAGGAGGAGCCCGAGGAGCCGGGCGACCTTGGGGCCCCGGCGGAGCGCCTCGCCCCCGCGGGACTCCAGCTCCAGGGGACCGAGGATCTTGAAGCGGGTCATCGCGTCTCTCCTTCTCGTTCTGGGCCCCGGCCGCGCTCCGGTCGGGCTCCCGGGGCCTCGGGACCGGGACCGCCGGCCGCCCGGGGGCGGCCCCCGCTCGCCCCCGTCCCGGTCCGGTACCGGGAAACCGTGTTCTGACCTGCGGTCACAGGGGAAATCTAGGACCGCCGACGGGCGTCCACAAGCGGATTGTCCGCAAGGTGCCAGGCCTCTACCTCGAAGGAGGTACGGGACGGGGGCGCGGGGCCGGGCGTCGAGGGGGAGGGGAGGGGCGGCGGAGGGGCGCCGCCCGGGCTCAGAAGCGCGGCTCGGCCTTCTTGCGGTGCGAGGGCAGCGCCCCGGTCTCCACCGCCTTGTTCACGGCGTCGATGCGCGAGACCGCGTCGAGCTTCTCGAAGATGTTGCGCATGTGCCGCTTGACGGTCCCCTCGGTGATGTCCAGGCTCCGGGCGATCTCCCGGTTGCTCATGGCCTCGGACACCAGCCTCAGGACCTCCACCTCGCGCGGGGTGAGCGTCGAGTCGGTCGTCGGCGGCCGGTGCCAGTTCGGGGAGGAGACGACGACCGTCGTGCGGTCGGGGTCGCGCAGCCCCCGGATGGCCGCGACCAGGGTCACCATGTCCACCGTCTTGTGCAGGTACCCGCGCACGCCGAGGGAGAGCAGGTCGCTCACGAGCGCCGAGTCGTCGTGCATGCTCAGGATGACCACGTGCGTGTCGGGCGCTTGGTTCAGCAGCTCCCGCACGGTGTGCCGGGGGTCGTGCTCCGGCATCTCCAGGTCGAGGAGGACGACGTCGGCGCGTGCGGCGACCACGGTCGGGACCAGGGAGCGGGCCGAACCCACGCTGGCGACCACCTCCAGTCCGGGCTGGGCCCGTAACAGGTCGCAGAGGGCCTCGCGCAGCAGGTGGTGGTCGTCGACCACGGCGATCCGGATCATCGTGCGGACTCCGCTCCGATCGAGGGGGTGGTGATGGGGACGAGGATCATCGTGCGGGTCCCGTCCTCGGGCGAGCTGAGGAACCGGACGCGCCCGCCCAGGGCGGTGATGCGCTCGGAGAGGGAGGTCAGGCCGGTCGAGGCGCCGTCCTCGGAGCCGCGGGCCAGCTGTGCCTCCACGTCGAACCCGGAGCCGTCGTCCGAGGCGATCGCCCGGACCTCGGTACGGTCGAGGCGCACGGCGATGTGCACCTGGGCGGCCCCCGCGTGCCGCACGGAGTTGCGCAGGCACTCGCGCAGCACGAGGAACAGCTCGTCGAGGAAGTGCGGGGGCACCCACGACTCCTCGCCGGAGAAGTCCATCCGGACCTCGGGGACCGTCAGGTCGAGGGAGTCGGCGTAGGAGCGCAGGGCGGTTTCGAGCGACCCGGCGCGCTCGCTGCGGCGCTGGTCGGAGATGAGCACGCGGAGCTGCTGGTTGAGTTCGAGGAGCGCGCCCTTGAGGGCGCGCAGGCGCCCGTGGGCCTTCGCGTCGGGCTTGTGGGCGGAGAGCAGCTCGTACAGTTCCAGCTGGCGGTTGGCCAGGCTGACGGAACTGCCGAGGCGGTCGTGCAGCTCGCGGGCGAGGAAGCGCCGGAACTCCTGGTTGGCGGCCTGCTCCTGGCTCAGGAATCGGGCGTTGGCACGGATCTGGGCGGCCTCCATGCGCAGGGTGGTCTCGTTCTGGGCGGTGACGAGCGCGGCCCGCACCCCGGCCGACGGGGCGTCGGGCGGCAGCGCGGCGGTGATCTCCTCGAAGAGGAAGCGGGCCGCCTGGCCGGTGTGGCGCGGGTGGATGGCCCAGGACTCCCCCTCCAGCTCGGCCCAGTAGGTCTCCGTCATCCGGTTGACGCGCTGGGAGGGGCGGCCGTGGTGGAGGCTCCAGGCGCTGTCGCGGATGACGGAGGCGGCCCACGCGGAGGCGTACGGCCAGGATTCCGGATCGGTCCTCAGCGGGTTGTGCTCCGCGAAGAGGCGGGTGGAGAGGCGCCCCACCAGTTCGGGGGTCCTTCTCAGAAAGGAATCGGCGTGGGAGTTCTCCGGGAAGGGCGGCAGAACGCCGTTCTCCCACTCGGGGAAGGCCGAATCCTTACCATGCATAGGATGGTCGTGTCCATTCATTGAGCGCGTCACGAGAGGACCTGTCGTGTAAGGGGACGTGAATGCGGTTCGGGGCCGCGGATCCGGGCCCCGAGGACGACCGGTGGGAAGCTGTCCGGGCACGGCCCGGCGGAGGTCCTCACGTTCCTGTGCGTTCACGCCACCCCCCGGTCAGGCGATTCCCGTCGGACCCCGCCGTGGGCAGCGCTTCCCCGGGCGCTGGTACGGAGTCCCACCCGATTTCTCCCGCGAAGGTCGTTTCTGGGAGGGTTCTGGGCGCGAATGTCCTGTTGGATCCGTTCGGGGTCCGCGCCCGCCTGGTTCGGGTTTGTGTTTCAGTAGCGTATGTGATGGCGGAGCGGGCGGAAAAGGTTCTCGTGGGCCGGTTCCGGTCAATGGCAGAAGTCGGAAGAATCGCAGGTCAGGGTACAATGTCTGACTTGTGGCTTAAGTCACTTATATCCGTGTTGCGGTGGCGCTTTCGCGAGGGGAAGGACCGGTTCGGGCGGCCTGCCGGGCCGCCCCGGGCCGCTGCGGGCGACGCCCCCTCAGCCGCGGTCGAAGGCGGGCGCGAGGGCCGCCTCGAACCGGGCCACCCAGTCGGCGGGGCCGCCCTCCACCCACGGGCAGTCGCGGACGAAGTGCTCCCACTCGTGCGCCATGGAGTCCCCGGTGAAGCCCGCGCCCTCGCGCAGACGCCGTTCGTCCAGGCCGTCGGCCGCCTCGCCCAGCTCCGCGCGCAGCAGCGGCAGGAGCAGTTCGCGGGAGAGCCTGTGGCGCTCACCCAGCAGGACGGCGTCGTACAGGTCCTTCCCCTGCGGGTAGGTGTCGGTGTACAGCCACTGCACCTTCCAGGCGAGGGAGAGCTCCGCGCTCGCCACCGGCACCTCCGCCCCGGCGACCACGGCCCGGACGGGCGGGACGGGCAGGAGCTCGTTGAACACCACGTCGACCTGCACGGTGCCCGGCGGCACCCCGTCGGCGCTCCACGGGACCACGACGCGGCGCCCCGGGGCCCTCTCGTACGTCCAGATGCCCTCGGTCCGCGCACCGCCCGCGTCGAAGGAGATCCCTTCGGCGTCCGCGCCCGCGACCGCGGCGACGAGGTCGGCGAACATGCGGTCCGCCGGTTCGCCGAACGGCGCGGTCTCGGCGGGGACCACCACGAAGTCCAGGTCGCGCGGGCGGCGGGCGGCCTCCCCCGCCCACACAGGCATGGCCATGCTGCCGCGCAGGACGAGGGAGTCGCGCCAGGGTGTGCGCGCGATCGCCCGCAGGGCGGCCTCCATCGCCCGCCGGTTCGCGTCCCACCAGCGGTCTCCGGCCGCGGGGTCGGCGAACACCGGCTCCCCGGCCCTGAGGGCGCGGTCGAACTGCTTGAGCGCGGGGTCGAACACCTCCTCCTGGGAGGCGGCCGACCCGGCGGTGTTCGGCAGGAACGTGGCGGGGAGCCGGTCGTGCACGGGGTCGCCTCCCGGCGGGACCTCCTCGCCCTCGGGGACCGGGGCGGCCCCCAGCCACCCCGCGTCCAGGGACACCGCGGTGTCGTGCACGACGAACTCGCGCTCGACCGACAGCACGCGCGGCCGCGGCCCCTCCCCCCGCTCCATCGACACGCCGGCGCCCTGGAGCGCTCGGAACAGCGTGTCCTCGAGGCGCTGCGCCTCCCGGCGGCCCACCCGCGAACACCGCTGGGTGACGAACCGCTCCTGGCGGCCGTCCTCGCGGATCCTGCGCGCGTTGCGGGACAGCCGGGCCCGGTGCGGCTCCACGACCGCGGAGAGCGCGCCGAGGTCGGCCCCCGACGGGAGCAGCAGCTTGACGTGCGTCTCGAAGTAGGTCCCTCCGGGGAGTACGGCCGCGGCCCCGCGCGTCGCGGGGACGCCGGCGTTCTCCCTGGGCACCTCGATCTTGGTGCGGACGACCGCGAACCCGGCCTCCGCCAGCCGTCCGGCCCACCGCTCGGCCAGGGCGATCGCCTCCTCCAGGGTGCCCTTGCCGTGGAACGTGACCATCGGCTGGGAGGGCGACTCCCCGCGGTCCAGCTCGATGTGCGTGAACTTGAGCCCGACCCCCTCCGCCCACCGGGCGGCCCCCGACACGTGTTCCGGGGTCGGCGCTGCCAATGTCAGGTGGGTCTCGAAGTGGCCGAAGAACTCCATCGGGTGCCTTCTCCTGTTTCGGGGCGAGGGGGCGAGGGGGCGAGGGGGCGAGGGGGCGGACGCACGGAACGTGCCGGCGGCGGGGCACCCCCGCCGACCGCGCCCGGCAGGCGCGCGAGACGGGACGCGCACCGCCCGGCGGCGGTTCCGGACGCGGGCCGTCCCGGTCCGGGGCTCAGCGCGGGGCGAGGCCCTCGAAGAGGACCCGGACCACCTCGGCCAGGCTCTCCTCGACCTTCTCGGGCGGGGCCGCGGCCTTGAGCGTGGCGAAACCGTGCAGGGCGGCGGAGACGGTCATGGCGACGGGCCAGGGGTCGCCCCCGGCGATCTCGCCGTCGGACTGGCCGTCGACGATGGGCCGCACCACCGTGTCGAGCAGCCGCTCCATGGCGGCGGACAGCTGCGCGGAGGACCGGGGGTCGTGCTTGCGCGCGTACATCAGGTCGAGCAGTGCCGCGTTGTCGATCGCGAACCCCACGTAGGTCCGGGCCAGGGCCAGTACGCGGGTCCGGACGCCGTCCTCCCCGACGGCGGCCAGGGCGTCTTCGAGGCGTCCGGTGAGTCGGTCGAACCCGGTGAGCGCCAGCGCGTCGAGGAGGGCCTGCTTGTCCTTGAAGTGGCGGCCGGGCGCGGCGTGGCTCACCCCCGCCTCGCGGGCGAGCTCGCGCAGGGACAGCGCGGACGGACCGCGTTCGGCGAGAGCGCGCTCGGCGTTGGCGATCAGTGCGGCGCGCAGGTCTCCGTGGTGGTAGGGGCGGTCGGCCATGCCGCCCAGCATAAACGGAGGTGTCGACGTCCCCCCCATTGTTGTCATTGACAACTTGTCGGGGGCTCGCCTACCGTGGCGGGATGGACACCTCACAGGTCACCATCCCCGACCTCGGCGGCCGCACCGCGATCGTCACCGGAGCCAACAGCGGCCTGGGGGTCGAGACCACGCGCATGCTGGTCGCGGCGGGGGCCCGCGTCGTCATGGCGGTGCGGGACGAGGTCAAGGGCCGGGCGGCGGCGGACAGCGTCGGCGGCGACACCGAGGTGCGCCGGCTCGACCTCGCCGACCTGGCGTCCGTGCGGGAGTTCGCCGACCGCTGGGAGGGCGACCTCCACCTCCTGATCAACAACGCGGGCATCATGGCGGTCGCGCAGGGGACCACCAGGGACGGCTTCGAACTCCAGTTCGGCACCAACCACCTCGGCCACTTCGCGCTCACGAACCTCCTCCTGGAGCACATCACCGGCCGGGTCGTCACCCTCTCCTCGGGGCTGCACCGCAGTGCGCCGGGCATCGACTTCGACGACGTCAACCTGGAGCGCGGCTACACCCCCTACCGGGCCTACAACCAGTCCAAGCTCGCGAACCTGCTGTTCACGCTGGAGCTACAGCGCCGCTTGGAGGACGCCGGCTCCCCGGTGCTGTCCACGGCCGCCCACCCCGGCTACGCGGCGACCGGCCTCCAGAGCCACGGCGCCAACCCGGTCTCCCGAGCCCTCCTGCTCCTTGGCAACCGGGTCCTCGCCCAGAGCCCCGCCCACGGCGCGCTGCCCACGATCTTCGCCGCCACCCAGGACGTGCCGGGCGCTGCCTTCGCCGGCCCCAAGGCCATGGGCGGGTTGCGCGGCGCCCCCGCGCTCTCCAGCCGGAGCGAGGCCGCCTGGGACGGGCGCGCCGCCAAGCGTCTCTGGGCGCTGTCGGAGGAGCTGACCGGGGTCGCGTTCCCGCTCCGGCCGAAGGACCGCGGCTGAGCGGACCGCCCGGAACACGGGGACCGGCCCCGGGCACGGAGGGTCCCGCCGAACCCGGCGGGACCCTCCGTCGTCCGCAGCCCCGCTACGGGGTGAGCACCAGCTCGTCGACGGCGGCCTCCCGCACCGCCTCCTCGCTGACGACGAACGGCAGGGTCCCGCCCCCGCTCCACGGCTCCAGCTGGTCGTCGTAGTGGGGGTGGAAGGCGTGGCCGGAGTTCCCGGTGAGGTGGATCCACGTGGACGCGTCCCGGTCGGACAGGTCCACCACCATCCGCATCGACGGCACCGCGGTGATCCCGTAGCCCTCGGCGTCGTTCCAGCCGGTGGCGTTCACGATGCCGGAGCCGCCGGAGCTCTCCACCGGGCCCCGGTTGAACAGCCACTCGACCGGTCCGATCCCGGACGTGCCGAACGACTCGTGGGTCGCCGTGAGGGTGTGCAGGTCGCCCCAGCGCCAGTCGGCGGGCTCGTCGCCCAGCAGCTCCGTCAGCTCCGCCGCGGCGGCGTCCATCGCGGCGGCCAGCACCTCGTCGCGCCCGCTCGCCTCCGTGCCCCGCCACCAGTCCGAGTCGGGGTCGTCGAGCAGGCCGCCCACCACGTACATCCCGCGCGAGTTCCCGCTCATCGCGTACGGCTCCAGCTCGTCGAACAGCAGGGGGAGCAGGTGCCGCCAGGTGGCCTGGTAGAACGCGGCCCCGGCCGAGTCCGTGTCGGTGAACAGGTCCCAGTCGCGCAGCTGCTCCTGGGCCCGGGCGGCGACGCCGTCCACCTCGGCCTCCAGCAGGTGCGGGACGACGTCGACGGCCCCGCCGTGGTAGGAGTCCATGTGGATGTCCGACATGTCCTGGCCGTCGACCGGTCCGTCCGCGAGGGCCGCGTCCAGCAGGTCGTTGATCCGCTGGGAGCGGTAGCCGTAGTCCCAGTCGTCGGTGAGCATGTGCTCGTAGTCGGCGTCCACACCCGACTGGTTCGCGGTGACGATGACGCCCGACTCGGGGTTGTACACGCTCGGCAGCTCGTCGAAGGGGATGTAGTCCTCCCAGTCGTAGTCGGAGTCCCACCCGGGGGCGGGGTAGCGGCCGTCGCCCCTGCCGCGGACCGGCACCGCGCCGGGCGCCTGGTAGCCGATGTTGCCCTCGTTGTCGGCGTAGACGAGGTTCTGCGCGGGGACGTCGAACTGGCTCGCGGCCTCACGGAAGCCGTCCCAGTCGCGGGCCCGGTTGAGGGTGAAGATCGCCTCCGCCGTGGTGCCCGGGCTCAGCGCGGTCCACTGGAGGGAGACCGCGTACTCGCCGCCGTCCGCGCCCTCCGGCCCGGCGTCCTCCGCGACGGCGGCCAGCCCCTCGCCCACGGCGGTGTCGGACATCAGCGGGCCGTGGTGGGTGGAGCGGACGACGATGTCGACGTCGTCGCCTCCGGCGACCCGGATGGTCTCCTCCCGGGTCTCCAGCGGCAGGGTCTCGCCGTCGACCACGTAGCCGTCGCCGTCGATCTCCTCGACGAACAGGTCCATGACGTCGGGGTTGAGGTTGGTGAACCCCCACGCGATCGACTCGTTCTGCCCGATCACCACGCCGGGCAGCCCGGAGAAGCTGAACCCGCTGACGTCGAACGGGCAGGCGTCGGTGATCTCGGTGCAGTGCAGCCCGATCTGGTACCAGGTGGACGGCATCGACGCGCCCAGGTGGGGGTCGTTGGCCAGGAGCGGGAGGCCGCTCTCGGTGTGCTCGCCGCCGACGACCCACGAGTTGGAGCCCAGGTCGGGGCTGGTGCTGGGGCCGAGCATGCGCGGCAGCGACGCGGCGGCGTCCGCCACCCCGGACAGGGCCGGGACGACGCCCTCGGGGAGTTCGGGGGCGCGGCGCTCGTCGCCCTCCGGCGGACCGTCCCCGGACCCGCCCTCCTCGCCCGGGACGATGTGCTCGCCGGTGTCCGTGATGGGCTCGTGCTCCTCGAACGGGTAGGCCGGGTAGAGGTCCTCGACCTGCTCCTCGGTCAGCCCGGCGTCGAGGAGCTGGGCGCGCTCGGTCTCCTCCTGCATGTTGCCGCCCAGGTCCCAGGCCATGGCCTTGAGCCAGGCGAGGCTGTCGACGGGGCTCCACTCCTCGATGCCGTGCCCCCCGTTGAGCACGGCCAGGAGGCCGTACTCCAGGCTCGCCGCCGCGCCGTCGTGCCCGTCCAGCCACGCGTTGACGCCGTCCGCGTAGGAGTCGAGGTAGCCCCGCGTCTCGGGGGTCAGGAGCTCGTACTCCTGCTCGGCGACGTGCCGCCAGCCCATGGTGCGCAGGTAGACGTCGGTGTCCACCTGGTCGGGGCCGAACAGCTCGGCGGTGCGCCCCGCCGTGACGTGGCGGCGGAAGTCCATCTCCCAGAACCGGTCCTGGGCGTGGGTGAACCCCTGTGCCATGAAGAGGTCGCGGGTGTTGTCGGCGTAGACGTGCGCGACGCCGTTGCCGTCGCGCAGCACGGTGACCTGTGACTCCAGCCCCGGGAGGGCGAGTTCGCCCGAGGTCTCGGGGAAGGATCTCCGGACGGTCCAGACCCCGAGGAGCGCGGCGACGAGCACCAGGGCCGTCACGGTCGCCAGAAAGCCCAGAAGTACACGAACAAGCACACGCTTACGCATTACACCCATGGCGGAACCCTAGAGTGCCCGAGGTCACAGTCTCTAGTGGTCGGCATGTGTGGGCCCAAGTCGTTACCAACTGGTACGCCCGGGTCGGCGGCCCCGCCGGCGCGGGCCGGGGTGGTTCGCGCCCCGGCCGCGGAGGGGGTCAGGAGCCGAGCACCTCCGCCAGGCGCTCGGCGACCATCGGGACGCTGTAGTAGTCCATGCGGAAGGACGCGGCGCCGAGGGTGAACACCCGGTCCTCCTCCCAGGCGGGGATGTTCTCCAGGGTGGGGGAGGCCTCCAGGTAGTCCTCGATCTCCTGGCCCTGGGTGTTGACGAACAGCAGCGTGGCGTCGCCGAAGTCCGAGGCGCGCTCGGCCGACAGCTCGACGATGTCGCCGCGCTCCCCGCCCTGGCCGCCCGGTGCGGCGACGTCGTCGGGCAGTGCGTGGACGGTGAGCCCGAGGTCGGTGGCCAGGCGTCCCTGCGCGGACTCCTCGGTGAACACGTTGAACCCGTTCGGGGTGCCGGTCAGGATGACCACGTCGTGCGCGGTGTCCAGGTCCGCGGAGACCTCCTCGACCAGTGCCTCGTACTCGGCGGTGATCTCCTCGGCCCGGTCCTGGCGCGCGAAGGTCTCGGCGTACTGGTCGGTGGTGTCCAGCCAGGCCGTGTCGGACTCGCCGTGCACGACGGTGGGGGCGATTCCGGAGAGCTGTTCGTACAGCTCCTCGGGGACGGTGTCGGCGCCGAACCCGTTGCCGACGATGAGGTCGGGCTCCGCGGCGGCGACCGCCTCCAGGCCGACCTCCGGGCCGGGCAGGGGCTCGACGCCCCGCTCGTCGGCGGTCTGCGCCCACTGGGCGAAGAAGCCCTTGTCGTCGGTGAGGGCGGAGGTGCCCGTGACGCCCGACGCGACCACGGGGACGTCCAGGCTCAGGAGGAGGGGCGTGCTGGTGACGCTGACCGAGACGACCCTCTCGGGTTCCGCGGGGATCTCGGTGTCTCCGTAGAGGTGGGTGACGGTGCGGGTCTCCCCCTCGCCGGCGGGGGACACTGCGGTGTCCCCGGCGCCGCAGCCCGCGAGGAGGAGGACGAGGGTCGCGGCGGCCGCGCCGGTGGTTAGGGTGGCGGAGACAGGTGCTTGCTTCATGACAAGAATAGTTAGGTATGGCTATCCTAAATGTCAATCCGGTAGAGTGCGAGGAACGATGACCACGTCACGGCCGTCCCCCCGAAGCACCCCTCCGGCCCGCAAGGACACCGGGGTGCCGTCCGCCCGCGCGGCGGGCGAGGCCCTGTTCCGCGTGGCCCAGCGCCTGGAGCGGCTGCTCGGCGGTCTCGCGGCGGAGCACGGCCTCACCGTGTTCCAGGCGCGTGCGCTCCGGGCCCTGCACGACACCGCGTCGCAGAGCGCGCTGGCCCGGCAGCTGGGCTGCACGGCCTCGCGCGTGTCGATCGTCACGGGCGAGCTGGAGGCGCGCGGGCTCGTGCGCAGGGTCGCCGCGGTCAGCGACCGGCGCATGCGCGTGGCCCGCCCCACGGAGGAGGGCAGCCGCGTGGTCGACGCGATCGGAGCGGGGCTGAACGCCCGGTCGCCGCTCTCGACGGCCCTCTCCGAGGACGAGGTGGTCGCCCTGTACGGGCTCCTCGCCGAGGTCGAGGCCGCCCCCGAGGACTGACGCCGGCCGCCGTCCGGTCCGCACCCGGGCCCGTTCCCGGTCCTGCCTGCCCCGGGAACGGGCCCGGTCCGCTCCGTCGCCCGGATCCCGCACGCCTCCGTCCGTCCCGTCCGCCCCGCCCACGACACGAGAAGCCGGAGAGGCCGAACCGCCCATGCCGCAGCCCGCCACCTACACGATCCCCCCGCGCCTCAAGCGCACCGTCCGCCCCGAACGGGTCGCCACACCAGGCGTGGACGGGGCCGCCCGCGCCCCCGAGGCGTTCTGGCGCGGTGTGGAGGCGGGGGGCACCCCCGTGGTGGGCGGGGACGACGGCACGGGCCACCGGACGGTGACCTTCCTGTGGCGGGGCGGGGACGAACTCGCCGACGTCGTCCTCGTCGCGAACAAGATCGCCGACGCCGACTCCTGCGAGCACAACCGCATGGAGCGGGTCCCCGGCACCGACGTGTGGCACCTGACCTACCGGATGCGCGACGACTGGCGGGCCTCCTACACGGTCGCCCCCGTGCCCGCCGACGGCGCGCCCGCACCCGAGGGGGCCCTGTCCGCGACGACCCGGCTGCGGCGCGAGCGCGCCCTCGCCGTCGCCGACCCGGAGGACCGCCCCGCCGTCGCCCGCTGGTTCGACGCCCTGGCCCACGCCGTCCCCGACCCCCTCGCCCGGGAGCGGCTGGACGCCACCGCGTCGGTGGTCTCCCTGCCCGGCGCCCCGCCCGAGCTGTGGCGTCCGTCCGGCGGACGGGTCTGCGCGGCCCGCACCGAGGGGGAGGCCCCGGCGGGGGCCGGCACGGTGACCGCGGCGCGACTCACCGGCGCCGCGTTGGGCAACACCCGTACCGTGTGGGTCCACCGGCCCGCCCAGGCCCCGCCGGACGGGACCCCCTGGCCGGTCGTCGTCCTCCTGGACGGCCAGGACTGGCACACGCTGCCCCTGGCCCCGCTCCTCGACGGGCTGATCGCCGACGGAACCCTGCCCCCGGCCCTGACCGTGATGGTCGACTCCCTGGACCCCGCCACCCGGACACGTGAGCTGGCCTGCGACGACGCCTTCGTGGACTTCCTCGGGCACGAGCTCCTCCCGTGGCTCGGCGACCGCCACGACGTCGCCTCCGACCCCGGGCGCACCCTCGTCGCCGGGCAGAGCCTGGGCGGACTCACCGCCCTCTACGCGGCCCACCGCGCACCGCACCGGTTCGGCCGGGTCCTGTCCCAGTCGGGCTCGTTCTGGTGGCCGAACGTCGCCGTGGCCGGCGGGGAGAGCGAGCGCATGGCGGGCCTGGTCGCCGGGGCGGACACCGTCCCCGGCCGGGTCCACCTCAGCGCGGGCCTCAACGAGTGGGCCCTGCTCGACGCCAACAGGCGCCTGCGCGACGCCCTGGCGGCGCGCGGGGCCGAACTGGGCCGGGAGCCCGGATCGGTGGTGCTCACCGAGTACAACGGCGGCCACGACCGCGCCTGCTGGCGGGCCGGGCTGCCGGACGGGCTGGTCTTCCTCACCTCCGACTGGGAGCGCCGAGGACGGTGACCGGGGACGGCCGCGCGGAGAGCCCGTCCCTCGCCCCGCGTGCCGGGCCCGGACGGCGCGGTGCGGGACGGCCGCCCGCCCCGTGGTCGCCCCTCCGGCGCCCCGCGGAGCCGCGTCAGATCCGGACGCCCGCCCCGGCGGCCTCCCGGCGCAGCCGCGCCACGACCTCGCCCGCCGGGTCCTCCGAGGCCAGCCGGAACCCCTGGCCCGCCCAGAGGGCCATCCCCCCGGTGTCCCCGGCCCTCGCCGCGGCGGCGCGCAGCGGCTTGGTCATGTGGTGCACGTCCGGGTAGGCGTAGGGCCTCTCCGGGTGCTCGGTGATGAACCGGTTGACCAGCCCCCGCGCCGGGCGCCCCGTGAACGCCCAGGTCACCGCGGTCCGATCGAAGGCGGGGTCGGCGAGCGCCGCCTTGTGCGCGGGGTTGGCGCCGCTCTCCGGGCAGCGCAGGAACGCGGTCCCCAGCTGCGCCGCCGCCGCGCCCGCGCCGAGGACGCGGGCGATCCCCTCCCCGGTCATGAGGCCGCCGGCGGCGATCACCGGCACGTCCACCGCCGCGACCACGTCGGCCACGAGGTCGAGCAGCGGCCGGTCCCCGCCGCGGACCGGGTCGAACGACGCCCGGTGCCCGCCCGCCTCCAGGCCCTGCGCGCACACCCCGTCGGCGCCGCGCTCCACGGCGGTCCGCGCCTCCTCGGCCGTGGTCACCGTGACCACGGTGGCGGTCCCCACGGCGCGCAGCCGGGCGAGGACGGCGGCGCCGGGGCAGCCGAACGTGAACCCGGCCACCGGGACCGCGGCCTCGACCAGCAGGTCGATCTTGGCCTCCCACGCGTCGTCGTCGTGCACCGGCTCGCCGACGGCCGCCCCCTGGCGCCCGGACTCGGACTCCAGCCGCAGCCGGTGGGCCCGGACCGTCGCCGGGTCGGAGGAAGGGCCGGGCACGAACACGTTCACCCCGAAGGCCTCGGCGCCGGCCTCGCGCACCCGCCGGATCTGGTCGCGGACCGCGTCGGGCGACAGGTACCCGGCGGCGAGGTGTCCGATCCCGCCCGCGCGGTCCACGGCCGCCGCCAGGGCGGGCGTGGAGCTGCCGCCCGCCATGGGCGCCTGGACGACCGGGCGCTCCCGCAGTAGTTCCGTCAGACTCATGTGTCCCTCACTTCTCCCGGTTCTCGGATCTCCCGGATGCCGGAGAAATGCTACCGACCGGTGTTTTTCGGGAACGCGCGGACGCCCGGCGTTCGGAGCGGCGCATTTCCGAGAAAGGTGTCCCGGGTCACAACAATGGTTTTCGCGGGGATTCCCGCGCTGCTGCCGGGGCCGGGGAACGGTGGCGGGGCGCCCTTTCGAGGCTGCCCGCGGCGCGCTTGCCCGGGCGGCACCGCCCCTCTCCGAGCGGCCGGGACGCCGCCGGGATCACCCGCGCGGACCGTCCGCCTCCGGCGCGGGCTCCGCCCCCTCCGCGGGCCGCGCCCCCTCGGCGTGCCGCGCCGGGTCCGGAACGATCCGCGCGAGCACCGCCGACGCCACCGCCAGGAGCACGCCCACCGAGGCCAGCGCCGTCGTCGCCCGGGGCAGGCCGAACAGCTCCCACAGCCACCCGAACGACAGCGTGGTCGCCATGAGGAAGACTCCGGCGACCATCGACAGCATCGAGAACATGGTGTTGCGGTTGGCGTCGGTGAACATCGTCTGCTGCCACACGCCCGTCAGCACGCCCGCCAGCCCGATCAGGAACTCGCCCGCGACGAGGCCGGCCCACAGGGGCACGGACCCGTGCGCGGCCAGGGCCACGGGCGCGCCCACCAGGGTCGCGCACACCGGACCCCACAGCCGGGGGTCCCGCAGGTCCAGGAACTTCGCGCACAGGGCCCCCACCGTCAGGGCCGCCGTCATCACCAGCAGCATCAGCCCGTTGAGCCGCACGTCGTCGCCGTGCGCGGCAACCAGCATCGGCTGCCAGGACACCACCAGGAGGGCGGTGCCCACGGCCATCGACGCCGTCAGAGCCACCAGGGGCAGGAACCGGACGCCCGCCACCAGTGAGGCCGACTCGGCGACGATGGCGAGGACCCGGCGCCCCGGCTGGCCCGGCGACGGGGGGAAGCACACCGGGCCGAGCGCCGCCAGCAGCACGAGGAGTCCGCCACCCGCGGCGACCAGCAGGTCGGCGGGCAGCCAGGCGCCCGCCACCATGACCGAGGCCGCCCCCAGGACCGCGCCGCTCCTCCTCGCCACCTGTTCGTACCGGACCGTCCGCGCGATCCGGGCCGCCCGGTCCCGGCTGCCGATCCGGTTGACCACGAGCGCGGTGGGCGTCCCCGAGTACAGGTGGTAGCCGAACGCCCACAGGACCAGGGCCGGCGCCGTCGTGGCGAGCGCGTCGGCGAGTCCGAACGCCGCGAACCCCGCTCCCCACAGGGCCAGTCCCGCCACCATGAGCCGGCGGTGCCCGTAGCGGTCGCCGAGCGCTCCGCTCGGCGCCTCGACGACCAGGCCGACCAGGTGCGCCGCGGCGAGCACCGAGCCCAGGAGCCACGGGTCCACCCCGCGCTCCAGGAGGATCGTGACGAAGACCGCGCCGAAAAGGAAATCGGCCACGGCCGCGGCCAGGACGAAAACGGAGAAACGGCGGAGGAGGGAGTTCTCCCGTAACGGCGCGACGGTCATGGCAGGTGCTTTCCTGTCAGGGGGTGTCGTTCCCGTGCGTGAATTCCGGCCAAACTAACACGCGTTCACCCTGTCAGCCGACTGATTTATCCACAGCCGTTTCCTGTGAGAAACCGGTCAGGGTGTCCGCGAGGGCCCCCGCCAGGACCGGGATCCCCGGGTGCGTGCTCCCGCGCGGCCACACCAGCCCCAACGACGACTCGGGGAGTCCGCTGACCGGCACGAACACGATGTCCTCCCGGCCCTGGTACCGCGCGGTGGACCCGCACAGCAGCATCGCGCCCCGGCCCGCGGCGACCAGCGACAACCCCTCCTGGAGCGTGTCCACCCCGGACTCGTGCCGGATCGTCCGGCCGAGCGGGGTGGCGGTCGGGGAGTGCACGCGCAGCCAGTAGTCGGGCGCGTTCCGGACCGGGACGAGCGGCACCCGCGCCATGTCCTCCACACCGACCCGGGACCGCGAGGCCAGCGGGTGGTCCGCGGAGAGCACGAGCCGCTGCGGCTGCCGGGAGAACTCCGGCCCCACCACCAGGTCCCGCTCGCGCACGGGGAGCAGCACGACGGCGGCGTCGACCTCGCCCTCGCGCAGCGGCCCGAACGGGTCGGAGAGCGTGATCTCCACGATGTCCACCCGGGAGTCGGGGGCCCGCTCCTCGAACACCCGGACGGCCGTGGCCACGGGGCCGTTCACCCAACACTGGAAGCCGAGGCGCAACCGGCGCCGCCCGTCCCGGGCGCGCTCGCGGGCCCCGTCCACCACCGCCGCGAGGGTGCGGTAGGCGGGCCCCAGCGCGGCGAGGAACTCCTCGCCGAACGGCGTGAGCGACACGCGGCGGCTCGTCCGGTCCACGAGGGGCGCGCCGACCCGGTTCTCCAGCGAGCGCAGCAGCTGGCTGACCCTGCTCTGCGACACGAACAGCCGCTCGCCCGCGTGGCCGAAGTGCAGCTCCTCCGCCAGGACCAGGAAGCACTCCAGCTCCCGGATCTCGATGCCCTTCACCAGGCCCCGCCCCCGCTCGTGTGCGCGCCGTCGTGGCGCCGGTCACGTCCCGGGGCCGCGCACCGGGATCGATGAACCTCCCTCATGGAAGCATGAGCGGTTCGCCGTTGTTCCGGCCGCCTCCCGGGTCTTGGCTGGTGCCCATGACCACCGCGCGTACGGGGGAGAACCCCGAGGGGCAGCGTCACGAGCCCCGACCACCTGTTCCGTCCGACCAGGGCCGCCCGGCGGCCCCGCCCCCGCCTCCGTCCTCCCCGGCCCGGGGGTGGGCGGCCGTCGCCGCCGTGGCCGCCGCGACCTTCACCGCGGTCACCTCCGAGATGCTGCCGGTGGGACTGCTGACGCCGATGGGGGACTCCCTGGGCGTCACCGGCGGCACCGCGGGGCTCACCCTGACGATCACCGGCCTGGTGGCGGCGGCCTCCGCCCCCTTCGTCCCGGCGGCGGTCGCCCGCGCGGACCGCCGCACGGCCCTCGTGGGGTTCCTGCTGCTGCTCTGCGCCGCGAACCTGGTGTCCGCGCTCGCGCCGGACTTCGCGGTGATGGTCGCCGCCAGGGTCCTGATGGGCGTCGGCATGGGCGGGGTCTGGGCGCTGGCCGCGCCGCTCGCCCCGCGACTGGTGCCCGGCGGGTCGGTCGGCGCGGCCACGACCGTGATCTTCGCCGGTATCGCGGTCGCGTCCGTCCTGGGGGTGCCCGTCGGCGCGTTCGTCGGCGCCCTGGCCGGGTGGCGGGCGGCCTTCGCGGCGTTCGCGGGGCTGGCCCTGCTGGTGGCGGTCGCCCTGGCGCTCCTCCTCCCCGCGCTCCCCCCGGAGGGGGCGGCGCGGCCCGGAGGTGCGGCGGGCCTGTTCCGCGACCCCCGTGTGGTCACCGCCTTCCTGGTCACCGGGTTGCTGGTGACCGGCCACTTCGCCGCCTACACCTACGTCCGGCCGGTCCTGGCCGACGCGGCGGGACTCGGGGCCGGGCTCATCGGCACGATGCTGCTGGTCTACGGCGTCGCCGGCGTGCTCGGCAACTTCGCGGCGGGTCCCCGGGCCGCACGGGCGCCGCGCGCCACCGTCGCGGTGATCGCGGCCCTGCTGGCCGGATCGGTGCTGCTCGTGCCGCTCCTCGGCGGGGGCGCCATGGCGGCCGGGGCGCTGGTGGCCGTGTGGGGGCTGGCCTACGGGGGAGTGTCGGTGAGCGTCCAGTCCTGGCTGATGGCCTCGGCGCAGGGGGAGCGCGAGACCGCCTCCGGGGTCTTCGTCGGGGTCTTCAACGCCAGCATCGCGCTGGGCGCGTTCGCGGGCGGGCGCGTCCTCGACGCGGCCGGGACCGCGCCGGTGACCTGGCTGGCCGGGGCCCTGGTCCTGGGAGCCCTGGTGGTCGCCCTGGCGGGCCGGGCCCCGTCGAACCCCCGCTGAGGGGCGGGGTTCCGGACCCGCCGAGGGCCGCCCGGGGCCGCGGGCTCCTCGGCGGCGGGGCCTCGGGCGCGGGGTCCCGGCCCGGTGGGTCCGACCTGCCGGGATCGACCAGGGAGGCCACCGGATACGCTCGGCGCGACAAGCAGTTTCGCGGGGAGGGAACCACCATGACAGCGACCGCGGTCGTCACCGGAGCCAGCAGCGGGATCGGGGCCGCCACCGCGCGCGGACTGGCGGCGGAGGGTTACGAGGTGGTCCTCGTGGCCCGCCGCGCGGACCGCATCGAGGCGCTGGCCGACGAACTGGTCAAGGAGGGCCACAGCGCCCGCGCCCACGTCCTCGACGTCACCGACCGCCCGGCGGTGGACGCCTTCGCGGAGTCCCTGGGCGCCTGCGACGTGCTGGTGAACAACGCGGGCGGCGCCATCGGCACCGAGACCGTCGCGACCGCCGATCCCGCCGACTGGCGGACCATGTACGAGGTCAACGTCATCGGCGTCCTCAACATGACGCAGGCGCTGCTGCCCAAGCTCATCGCCGGTGGCGACGGAACCGTTCTGGTGGTGTCCTCGGTGGCCGGGCACGTGGCCTACGAGGGCGGCGGCGGGTACGTGGCGGCCAAGCACGGAGCCCACTCCGTCGCCGCCACGCTGCGGCTGGAGCTGTGCGGGGAGCCGGTCCGGGTGCTGGAGGTCGCCCCCGGGATGGTCATGACCGAGGAGTTCTCCCTCAACCGGCTGCGGGGGGACGCCGACAGGGCCGCGGCGGTCTACGAGGGCGTGCCCGACCCGCTCAGCGCGGAGGACGTCGCGGACACCATCGTGTGGGCGATCACCCGGCCCCCGCACGTGAACATCGACCTCATGGTGGTGCGCCCGCGTGCCCAGGCCGCCCAGCACAAGGTCCACCGCGTGAAGGGCTGACCCGGCGACCGCTGCGGCCCGGCCCCGGCCGGGGCCGGGCCGCAGCGGGGCCGGACCGGGGCCTTGATGTCAACTAATGTTGAGGTTTTACGGTGGGGGTCTCGCCCGATCCTCCTTGGAAGGCCCCCGCCATGACGACGCAGAACCCCTCCGACGCCGGACTCGCCGCCCAGCCGGCCGCGTACTGGACCGGGGTCGCCTACGAGTCCCTCATCGCGTTCACCCGAGCACGCCAGGCCGAACTCGGCTACACCCAGCCCCAGTTCTGGCTGCTGCGCAACCTGTCGGAGAACGACCTCTCGCCCGACGGGCAGGGGAGGACCGTTCCCGAGCTCCGCGAGGCCATGGCCTCCTACCTCAGGCCCGAGGACGATCTCGCGGCAGAGGCGGAGCCGCTGCTCGGGCGCGGCTGGCTGACCCGCGACGGCGAGGGGCGGCTGTGGCTCACCGAGGCGGGGGAGGAGGCCCGCGTCGGCCTCAAGCGGAACGCCCCGGCGATCCGCGACGCGATCCACGAGGGCATCGACGACGCCGACTACGTCACCGCGCTCAAGGTGCTCCGGCGGATGATCGGCAACACCGGCGGCGCGGTCTGACCTCCGGGTCCGGCCAGATCCCCCACCGGACCCGTCCCCGGGGTAGGACCGCAGCGTCCCGACTGAGCAGGAGAATCCCCGTGGCCAAGTGCTCCATGCGCAATGGTGAAGGAACCGTCGTCATCAACACCGACGGTGACGGCAGTGGTGGCGGCTGGTCGCACCAGGACGTCGTCACATGCTCCGGCTGCAAGGGAACGGGAGAGAAGTGACAGCTGACCTCGACGCCCTCCACTCCGTCCTGGTGGAACGCCTCGACACCCCCGAGGCGATCCGCGCCGCGTTCGCCGCCCACCCCCGGCACCGCTTCATCCCCGACATGGTCTGGCCCGACGCGACCGGCCTCCCCCTGTACCGGACCGCGGACCCCGACAGGTGGGCGCGACTGGTCTACGGCACCGACGCGGTCACCACCCAGGCCAACGACGGCGGGGGCGGCCCGCGCAACGAACCGACCTCGTCCTCCTCCGCACCCCAGGTCATGGCGGACATGATCGCCGCCGCCGGAGTGGGCGAGGGGAGGCGGGTCCTGGAGATCGGCACCGGTACCGGCTGGAACGCCGCGAGCCTGGCTCACCGCCGCAGATGACGGGGCGGTGCTCGTGCTCCCCTGGAGCCCGCACCCGGCCGCGCACAGCACGCCGATCGCCGCCCTGACGGTGCGCGGTGGGCGCGCGTCGGGGCCGTTCGTGCGCGAGGCGGCGTTCATGCGCGACCGCACGCAGCGTCCGGGCGACCTGCCCTTCCCCGGCCTCGGACAACCGCCGGCACAGGCCCCCGGCTTCCCGGTCGGTTCGGGCGAACTCATCGGTTCGGGAACGCTGACCCGGCTCATGCTCATGCTGCCCGGCGTGCGCCTGGGCACCGGGGTCCGCCCCTTCCGGGGCGGCCACGGCCGCATCGTGTGGACGGGCGCCGGACCGGCGTGGGCGTACGTGTGGCCGGACGGCACCGTGACCGGCGGCGGCGACCGCGACCTGGGCGCAGAACTGGCGGACGCCTACCGGCGGCTCCGGGAAGCCGGTCTTCCCGCACTGGACGCCTTCACCCTGGACGCCGACCCCGGACCGGACTTCTACCGGGTGTCGTGCGAGGCGGCCGGCCGACACTGGGACCACCCCGTCACGCCCTGACGCCACCTCGAAAAGCGCGATGCGAAGATCCTGGAAGTCCTGAGCCTGCACCTGTCCGCCACCGCGTTCCTGCGCTGAGAGGATCAGCCGTGTTCACCATGCGTCCCGCCACCGAGGACGACACCCCCGGCGTCGCGTCGATGATCACCGCGCGCTGCGACTGGATGGAGCAGCGCGGGTCGGAGACCTGGCGTGAGAACGTCGACGCCTTCACCGCCCGCCCGGCGACCGCCTTCGCCCCGATCGACCAGGAGACACCGTGTTCACAGGACTGAGCGCTTTCCCCCTGACCCCGCTGGACGACGACCGCTTCGACGAGCGCGCCTACGCCGGGCTCATCGCCCGCCTGGTCCGGGCGGGCGTCGATTCGATCGGCGCGCTGGGTTCGACCGGTTCCTATGCCTACCTCGACCGTGAGGAGCGCCGCCGGGTGGCCCGCGCCGCCGTGCGCTCGGCGGGCGACACCCCGGTGATCGTCGGCATCGGAGCGCTGCGCACCTCCCATGTGCGGGCGCTGGCCCAGGACGCTCAGGAAGCCGGCGCGGCCGGTGTGCTGCTGGCCCCGATGAGCTACCAGGCGCTCACCGACGACGACGTGTTCGGGCTCTACGAGGAGGTCACCGCGGAGCTGTCGGTGCCGCTGGTGGTCTACGACAACCCGGGCACGACGCACTTCACCTTCTCGAACGAGCTGTACGCGCGCATCGCCGCGCTGCCGAAGGTGGCCGCGATCAAGATCCCTCCGGTGCCGCTGGACCCGGCCGCCGCCCGCGAGCACGTCGCCGCGGTCCGAGAGGCTGTTCCCGACCACGTGAGCATCGGCGTCTCCGGTGACGGCGCGGCCGCCACCGGTCTGAACGCCGGCTGCCGGACCTGGTTCTCCGTGCTGGGCGGCACTGTGCCCAACACGGTGTTGCCCCTGGTGAAAGCCGCTCTCAACGGTGACTCCGAGGCCGCCGTCGCCGAGTCCGATCGCCTGCGGCCGTTGTGGGAGATGTTCGCCGCCCACGGCAGCCTGCGCGTGACGGCCGCGATCGCCGAACACCTGGAGCTGGTCCCCCCGCACTGTCTGCCGCGTCCGCTCCTGGGCCTCGCCGCCGCCCAGCGGGAGCAGGTGGCCCGCCTGGTCGAGGAACTGCGCCTGGCCTGAGCCACACGGGCACGTCCACCGGGTGGGTACCGGCCCGCTGCCTCCAGAAGATGAGGGCCGTGCTCCTCGCACACGCGGGGCCGAGAGCGGGCGCTGGCGGGGACCCGGTCAGAAGACGGGGCCGGCGGTGCCGTCCGGGTCGGCGGCCTGGCACTCGGCGCAGTCGCAGTAGTTCGTCATCGACATGGAACGGCACCGGGTGCAGATCTTCCGCTTCGCCCCGGGGGCGTCGTGCTTCCAGTCGTGGTGCCCACGCCGACAGATCCCGGAGGGTCGGAGGGCGGTGTCGTCACGCGAGGAGTCCATGGCGCAACCGTAGCCCCGGCGGGCGGGCGGGGCCAGGGCGAACCGGCCCTCCCCGGCGCGGTGCCGCCGGGCACCCGGGGCATCCCGGGCATCCCCGGCACCCCGGACAGGCCGGAGCCCGGTGCCGCCGCGCGACGGTACCGGGCTCCGGGGTCCCGACCCGGGTCAGGCGTCCAGGTCGGTGGCCAGCATCTCCACCAGTTCGTCCAGGACCTTGTCGGAGGTCTCGGACTCCTCGGCGGCGAGGGTCACGGTCTCGCCGTGCTTCGCGCCCATCGCCATCACCGCGAGCACGCTGCGCGCGTCCACCGGGTCGCCGCCCTCGCGGGCGACGGTGACGGGCAGGCCGGACGCGTTGACGGCCTGGACGAACAGGGAGGCCGGGCGTGCGTGCAGGCCTTGGGGCGAGCCGATGGCCACGGTGCGCTGGGGCATGTCAGTCCTCGGGGAGTAGTCGTCGGCCGGGGGAGGTCCCGGCCTGTTCACGGTTTCGGAACGTCAGAGCTGGTCGACCGGCGACAGGGGGTCGGGGTCGGCCACCACGGTGATCGAGTCGGAGGCCACGTCCCCGGGGGAGGGGACGGTCGTTCCCGGCAGGGACACCGCGGCGGTGCCCCAGGCCACGGCGTGCCGCAGCCGTTCGACGGGGGAGTCGCCCGCGCCCAGGAACCCGGCGAGGGAGCAGTCGCCCGCGCCGACCGTGCTGCGCGTGCGGACCTCGGGTCCGCGTGCCCACCAGGTGTTCTCGGGGTCCACGAGTATCGCACCGTGGCCCCCCAGGGTCACCAGGGCGGAGCTGTTGCCCCACCCCAGGACCTCGCGTGCGGCGCCGACGACGTCGCCGACCGTCGGCAGCTCCCGGCCGATGAGCCCGGCCAGCTCCTCGTGGTTGGGCTTGAGCAGCGACACCGACCCGGCTCGGGCCGCCGCCTCCAGGGGCTTGCCCGAGGTGTCCAGGGCCAGCGCCACCCCGTAGGAGGCGGCGAGTTCGGCCACGCGCACGTACAGGTCGTCGGGCGCGCCGGCCGGGAGGCTGCCGCTCGCCACCACCCACTCCGGACCGGCGGACAGCTCGTCCTCCAGGGCGGCCAGGAGCGCGTCGGTCTCCCCGGGGGTCAGGGTGGGGCCGGGGGCGTTGAGCTTGGTGGTGGTGCCGTCGGTCTCGGTCACGGCGACGTTGGCCCGGGTCTCCCCGGCGATGGGGACGGTGACGCAGGGAAGGTCGCCGAGCAGGGTGACGAGTTCGGCGCCGCCGCCTCCGCCCACGGGGAGGACGGCCCTCGTGGGGACGCCCGCCACGCGCAGGGCCCTTGCGACGTTGACGCCCTTGCCGCCCGCCTGCGCACGGGTGGCCGACACCCGCAGGACTTCGCCCCGTATGAGGCGCTCGACCTCCAGGGTGTGGTCCACGCTCGGATTGGGGGTGAGGGTCAGGATCATCGGTTCTCTCTTCGAGGTGTCCGCGCCCAGCCCGGCCCGGATGTGGGACTGCCTTTGATTATGTGTGTTTGTCTGTGTATGTCAACACTATTGTGTCCGGGTTTCCGGTTCGGAGGCGGGGCGTCGGGTGCGATGTGTGGTTCGCGGCCCGGACGCCTCCAGGGGTGCTCAGATGTTCACGCTCCGCTCTCCCTGGTCAGACTGCCCGATCGGCGCGCTCCGGGCGTGGGGCTTCGGCGAGATTGCTGCGATATTGGGTAGGGGTACCCCTTGTGTGTCCCAGGCAACACGATTAAACTCACCGAAAACCACACCGAAACACAGGTGATCCAACATGTACGCGGAAGAGCGCCAGAAGGTGATCCTCGAGCGCGCCCGCCGTGACGGCCGGGTCGACGTGACGGGGCTCGCCGCGGAGTTCGACGTGACCTACGAGACCATCCGTCGCGACCTCACGGCGCTGGAGCGCCACGGTGTGCTGCGCAGGGTCCACGGTGGCGCGATCCCCGTCGAGCGGCTGGGCTTCGAGCCCACGCTCAATGTGCGCGACTCCGTGATGACAGAGGAGAAGGAGCGCATCGCCAAGGCCGCCCTGGCCGAACTCCCCGACGAGGGCGCGATCCTGCTCGACGCCGGCTCCACCACGGGACGCCTCGCCGAACAGCTTCCCGCCGACCGGGAGCTCACCGTCGTCACCAACTCCCTGTCCATAGCGCTGACGCTCACTCCGCGCACCAACATCAACCTCATGCTTCTCGGCGGCCGACTGCGCACACGCACGCAGGCGACCGTCGACGCCTGGGCACTGAGGTCCCTCGCCGAGTCCTACGTGGACGTGGCCTTCATCGCCAGCAACGGCGTCTCCGTCGAACGCGGGCTCACCACTCCCGATCCCGCCGAGGCCGAGGTCAAGCGCGCCATGATCAAGTCCGCGCGGCGCTCGGTGCTCCTCGCCGACCACACCAAGGTCGGCAACGACCACTTCGCCCGCTTCGCCGCGGTCGAGGACCTCGACCTGGTCATCACCGACACCGGGCTCGCCACAGGGCTCGCCGAAGAACTGGAGGCCTCCGGACCCCGCGTCCAGGTGGTCTGACCAGACCGGGCGCCCGGCACGGCGCCGGGGACGACGGTTCACCGTCCTGAACCGGCCGCCCCGTCCCTCCCGGGCGCCCCACCCCGTCACCTTCTCCCCACACCGGCGCGGCAGACCGCCCGTCGAACCTCCCAGGAGGTCCCCCATGTCCACACAGCAGAGCAGCGGCAGACTCACCGCGGTGCGCTCCGGCGTCCAGCGCTTCGGCGGGTTCCTTGCCAGCATGGTGATGCCCAACATCGGCGCGTTCATCGCCTGGGGCATCATCACCGCCCTGTTCATCCCCGACGGCTGGCTCCCCAACGAGTACCTGGGCCAGCTCGTCGACCCGATGATCAAGTTCCTGCTCCCGCTGCTGATCGCCTACACCGGTGGAACCCTGGTGTACGAGCAGCGGGGCGGCGTCGTCGGCGCGGCCGCCACCATGGGCGTCATCGTCTCCGCCGACATCCCCATGTTCCTGGGCGCGATGGCCATGGGCCCGCTCGCCGCCTACCTCATGAAGCAGTTCGACCGGCTCGTCCAGCCGCGCATCAAGGCCGGCTTCGAGATGCTGGTCAACAACTTCAGCGCGGGCATCCTCGCCGCGCTCCTGGCGATCCTCGGCGCCTACGTCATCGGCCCGGTCGTCCGGACCATCGCCGACGCCCTGGGCGCGGGCGTGCAGTTCCTCATCGACATGAGCCTGCTGCCGCTCGTGTCGATCATCGTCGAGCCCGCCAAGGTCCTCTTCCTCAACAACGCCATCAACCACGGCGTCTTCACCCCGCTGGGCTCGGCCCGCGCGCTCGCCGAGGGCAGCGCCATCGAGTTCCTCATCGAGGCCAACCCCGGCCCCGGTCTGGGCATCCTCCTGGCCTGCATGCTCTTCGGCCCGAAGGTCAGCCGCGCCACCGCGCCCGGCGCGATCGTCATCCACCTCTTCGGCGGCATCCACGAGATCTACTTCCCGTACATCCTCGCCCAGCCGAAGCTGATCCTCGCCGTGATCGGCGGCGGCATGTCCGGTGTCGCGACCTTCATGGTCATGGACGCCGGGCTCGTCTCGGCCGCGTCGCCCGGCAGCATCATCGCCCTCATGGCCGTCACCCCGCCCGGAGGCCACCTCGGCGTCCTGGCCGGTGTCGTCGCCGCCACCATCGTCTCGTTCGTCCTCGCCTCGCTCCTGCTCGGCTTCGGCCGCTCCGAGCGCAAGGCGGCGAAGGAGGAGAAGGCCAAGCAGGCCGCTGCAGAGAACCAGGAGACCACAGCATGAGCAGCATCCAGGGGTCGGACATCAAGAAGGTCGTCGTCGCCTGCGACGCCGGCATGGGGAGCAGCGTCCTGCTGACCTCCCAGCTGAAGAAGACCCTCTCGCCCCACGGCGTGACCGTCGAGCACTCCGCGGTGGACCGCATCCCGGACACCGCCGACGTCGTCCTGTGCCAGGCGGGCCTGGTCGCGCGTGCGAAGACCCGGGTGCCCGACACCGTCGTGGTCGGCTTCCAGATGTTCCTGGGCGACCCCGCCTTCGCGCGTCTGGAGCAGGCCATCCGGAACGGGGAGACCCTTGCCGACTGACCTCGCCCTGACCGCCGACGCGGTGCGCCTGGGCCGCGTCGCCGCCGACAAGGCCGACGCCATCGACCAGTGCGGTGCGCTCCTGGTCGAACTGGGCTCCGTCGAGCCGGGCTACGTGGCCGCCATGCACGAACGCGAGGCGTCCGTCCCCACCTTCGTGGGCGAGGGAGTGGCCATTCCGCACGGTACCGACGCCGGGCGGGCCCTGGTCAAGGAGACCGCGCTGGCCGTCCTCCAGTTCCCCGACGGGGTCGACTGGGACGGGCCCACCGTGTACGTGGCCATCGGCATCGCCGCCTCCGGGGAGGAGCACCTGGGCGTGCTCTCGTCCCTGGCGGGGGTGCTCACCGACCCGGAGAAGGCGGCGCGCCTGCGCTCCGCCGCGACCCCGGACGAGGTCATCGACCTGCTCGGCCCCGGCCGGAGCGGTTGAGCGGCCCCACCCACGAGGCCCCCCGCGCCGGCCCACCGGCCGGTCAGTCCACCACTTCACCCGCCGGGCCGGGTCCCGGCCCGGCGGGGCACCACCAGAAAGGCCCGAACATGCTCGTCGCCCGCTTCTACGCGCCCGGTGACATCCGACTGGAGCAGGCCCCCGAGCCGACCGCCGGACCCGGACAGCTCAAGATCGCCGTCGTCAACTGCTCCACCTGCGGCACGGACGTGAAGATCTCCCGGCACGGCCACCACCACATCCGTCCGCCCCGCGTGATCGGCCACGAGATCGCCGGGCGCATCGTGGAGGTGGGCGAGGGCGTCAGCGGCTGGGCCGAGGGCGACCGCGTCCAGGTCATCGCGGCCATCCCCTGCGGCACCTGCGTCGAGTGCGCCGACGGCCGCTTCACGGTGTGCTCCAACCAGGAGTCGATGGGCTACCACTACGACGGCGGTTTCGCCGAGTACATGATCATCCCCGAGTCGGTCCTGGCCGTGGACGGGGTCAACCGGGTGCCCGAGAACATCGACCTCGCGGAGGCCTCCGTCGCCGAGCCGCTCGCCTGCGTGCTCAACGGCCAGGAGATCGCCGGGGTCGGAGAGGGCGACACGGTCGTCGTCATGGGCGCCGGCCCGATCGGCTGCCTGCACGTCCGGCTGGCGCGCGCCAAGGGCGCCGCGAAGGTGTACCTGGTGGACATCAACCGCGGCCGCCTCGACATGTCCGCGAACATCGTCCAGCCGGACGCCACCATCTGCGGCGAGGAGGTCGACGCGGTCGAGACGGTCCTCGAGCTGACCGGTGGCCGGGGCGCCGACGTGGTCATCACCGCCGCCGCCTCCGGGCGCGCCCAGGAGGACGCCCTGCGCATGGTGTCGCGCAGCGGCCGGATCAGCTTCTTCGGCGGCCTGCCCAAGGACGCGCCGATCATCCAGCTGGACTCCAACCTGGTGCACTACCGGGAGATCTCCATCTTCGGGGCCAACGGCTCCAGCCCGGAGCACAACCGCCGCGCCCTGGAGCTGATCGCGTCCGGCGCCGTCCCCGTGGCCGACCTGATCACCGAGCGCATGGCCCTGTCGGACGTGCACAAGGCCATCGAGACGGTCGCCTCCGGCACCGCCATCAAGGTCACCATCCAGCCGTAGGCCCCGCACGGGCGCGGACCCGGGACGGAGGCGGTGACGGGCCTCCTCCCGGGGCCGGACCGTAGGGGCCACCCCGCCGGGGGCGGCCCCTACGGCCCGGCCCCCGGCGGGGTTGTCCACAGCCCCTACCGGGCGCGGCCGTTCCGGGGTTTGCTTGATACAGGGGGGCCGAAGGCCCGTCCGGCACCGTGCTGCCCGGCAGCCGCCGCCGACCCGGCGGAGCGCCCCGGTCCCCCGACCCGCGACCTCCTCCCGGCCCCTCCGGTGCCCTGACCCCGCACCGGCCCGGCCCGGGAGCCCGACCCGCACCGACCCGGCTCCGGTCCCCGCCCGCCAGGCAACCCGGCCTGTACCGGTCCAGGCAACCCGGCCCATACCGATCCGGCCCCGCACCACCGCACCGCACCGCACCACAGCCCAGCACCGCACCACAGCCCAGCCCGCCCCCACTCCCCACCCCCGACCGCACCCGTCCCGACCCGTCCAGGAGTCCCGCGGCGCGATCCGGGGCACAGATCCCTCGGCCCGTCCCCCCGGGCCGCCCACCGCCCACCGACGTACGGAGCGACCATGGCGCAGACCGAACACCCCTCGCCCACCGCCGGTGCCACCCGGCTGTCGGGCATCCCGGCCAGCCCCGGCGTCGCCGTCGGCCCGGTCGCCCGGATGGCCGACCCGCCCGCCCTCCCGGCGGAGCGGCCCGAGCCCGGCGACCCCCGGACCGAGGCGTCCACCGCACGCGGGGCCCTGGAGAAGGTCGCCGACCTGCTCGACGCCCAGGCCGCGCAGCTCACCGGCGAGGCCGCCGCGGTGCTGGGCGCGCTGGCGCTCATGGCCCGCGACCCCGAGCTGGGGCGGCGGGTCGAGGAGCGCGCCGAGGCCGGCGAGCCCGCCGCATGGGCGGTGCACTCCGCGTGCGGCGCCTACCAGGAGCTGATGCTCGCCGCCGGCGGCTACCTGGCGGAGCGCGCCGCCGACCTCGCCGACATCCGCGACCGCGCCACCGCCCTGCTCCTCGGCCTTCCGATGCCCGGTCTGCCCGACCCCGGTGTCGCGCACGTGCTGGTCGCCGACGACCTCGCCCCCGCCGACACCGTCCGGCTCGACCCCGAGCAGGTGCTCGGGATCGTCACGCGACTCGGCGGACCCACCAGCCACACCGTGATCCTGGCCCGCGCGCTCGGCATCCCCGCCGTGGTGGGCTGTCCGGGCGCCGAGACCCTGCGCGACGGGGTCCCGGTGGCGCTGGACGGCGACGCGGGGACCGTCGAGCCCGAGCCCGACGCCGAGCTGGCCGACCGGATGCTGCGGCGCACCGAGCGCCGGCGCGCCCTGCTCGCGGAGTCCACGGGCCCCGGCCGGACCGAGGACGGGGTCCCCGTCGCCCTGCTGCTCAACGCGGGGGAGGGCGACCCCAAGGAGGCGGGCGCGCACGACAGCGAGGGCGTGGGCCTGCTGCGCACCGAGTTCCTGTTCCTGGACCGCGCCGACCCGCCGACGGTGGCCGCCCAGACCGACACCTACACGCGGCTGTTCGAGGAGTTCTCGGGGCGGACCGTCACGGTGCGGACCCTGGACGCGGGCTCGGACAAGCCGCTGGCGTTCGTGGAGACGGGCCACGAGGACAACCCGGCCCTGGGCGTGCGGGGGTTCCGGACCTCCCGCGTGCACCCCGGCCTCCTGACCGACCAGCTCGCCGCGATCGCTGCCGCGTCCGAGGAGACGGGCGCGCGGGTGCGGGTGATGGCGCCGATGGTGTCGACGCCCGACGAGGCGGCCGACTTCGTGGCGCTGGCGCGCGAGGCCGGGATCCGCGAGGCCGGTGTGATGATCGAGGTCCCGGGGGCGGCGCTGCTCGCCGACCGGCTGATGAGCCGCGTGGACTTCGTGTCGATCGGCACCAACGACCTCGCCCAGTACACGATGGCCGCCGACCGCACCCTGGGCACCCTTCCCGACCTGCTCGACCCGTGGCAGCCCGCCCTCCTGGCGCTGGTCGGCGCCGTGGGCGCGGCGGGCGAGCGGTCGGGGCGCCCGGTGGGCGTGTGCGGCGAGGCCGCCGCCGACCCGCTCCTCGCCCTGGTGCTGGTGGGCCTGGGGGCGACCAGCCTGTCGATGTCGGCCCCCGCGCTCCCCGCGGTACGCCACGCCCTGGCCCGCCACAGCCAGGGGGAGTGCCGCCGCCTGGCCGAGCTGGCGACGGCCGCCTCCAGCGCCGGCCGGGCGCGCGAGGCGGTGCGTTCGGCCGCCCACCCGGAGACCGTGGACTGATCCGCTGACACCGGTCCGGAGCCCCACGCGCCCACGTCCCGCCGGGACGTGGGCGCTCTCGTGTGCCGCCGGACCGGTCGGCCCCGGGCCCCGCGTGCCGGGGCGCCACCGCGCCCGGGACCCCGGCCGGAAGCCGCCGCCAGGGTCCCGCACCCGGCCCGCCGCCCGCCCCCAGGGGTCAGGACGCGGTGGCGGGGGGCTCCCAGGTCCCGCAGACCACCTCGGGCACCAGGGCGAGCCGGTCGCGGATCGCCTCGGCCAGGTCGTCGGTGTCCCTGGACCCTGAGCCGCACCACGCCTGGTGGGCGCTGGTGATGACGGAGAGGAACACGGCGGCGAGCACGCCCGGGCGCGGGTCGGTGTCCGGATCCGTGCCGGTGCGCTCGCCGATCACCCCGGCCAGCCGCAGCTGCCTGCTCAGGCAGTAGCGCGCGTTGAGGTCGATCAGCTCGGGGTTGCCGGTGATGACGCCCATCGCGCTGCCCTGGATGTGCAGGGACTCGCGGTCCAGGTAGCCCCAGTGCTCGTGCATCGCGTTGCGCAGGGCCGTGAACGGGGGCTCGTCGGCGGGCCGGGAGCGCAGGGCGGCGTACAGGTACTCGTCCACGCCCTCGACCGCCTCCAGGACGACGTCCTCCTTGGAGGCGAAGTAGCGGAAGAACGTGCGCTGGGAGACCCCGGCGCAGGCCGCGATCTCCTCGGTGGTGGTCCCCTGGTAGCCGTGCTCGTGGAACAGCCGCAGCCCCGCGTCGAGCAGGGACTCCCGCATCCGGGCCTTCTTGCGCTCGCGCAGCCCGGCCTCCGCCGGGGTCTGGCAGGGCTCGGCGCTCGTCGCGGCCATGGAGCGGCCTCCCACGTGTCGGTTGCTTCGCCACGAGGATACAACAGTGAAACAGATTACGTCAGTCACTGACAAAAAGCAGTTGCTGTAATCTGTCAGCCACTGTCATAATCACGCTCGCAAGCGGACGACGAGCGGGGGGCCACATGACGGCGGCGACGGAACCGGTGACCACGGGAGCGGAGGGCGCGGGTCCGCCCGCTCCGCGGGGACGGCTCCGGGAGAGCCCCTGGGCGACCCTGGTCGCCATCGCCTTCGGGGTGATGATGGTGGCGCTGGACGGCACCATCGTGGCCGTCGCCAACCCCGCCATCGGCGCGAGCCTGGGGGCCTCGCTCGCCGAGCTCCAGTGGGTGACCCACGGCTACCTGCTCGGACTGGCGGTCTTCCTGATCACCGCGGGCAAGATCGGGGACCGGTTCGGCCACCGCAACACCTACCTGGTGGGCGTGGTCGGCTTCGTGCTCAGCTCGGTGGCGATCGCGCTGTCCTCGGGCGTCGCCATGCTCATCGCCTTCCGCGTCCTGCAAGGGGTTTTCGGAGCCCTGCTCCTGCCCTCGGCGATGGGCCTGCTGCGCTCCGGGTTCCCGCCCAGCAAGCTGGGCCGGGCCTTCGGCGTCTTCGGCAGCCTCATCGGGGCGGCCACGGCCGGCGGCCCGATCCTCGGCGGCATCCTCGTGGACGCCTTCGGCTGGGAGGCCGTCTTCTACATCAACGTCCCGGTCGGCGCCGCCGCCCTGGCCCTCGGCCTGTGGCTGCTCGCCGCCAACCGCGCGACCGACCCCGGCAGCCGCATGGACGTCCCCGGCATCGTGCTGATCAGCGTCGCCATCTTCGCCCTGGTCTGGGCCCTCGTCGAGGCGCCCGCCGCGGGCTGGGGCCACCCGGTCACACTGGGCTCGCTCGCCGCCGCGGTCCTCTTCGGCGGCGCCTTCCTGCTCTGGGAGCGCCGACCTGAACAGCCGCTCCTGCCCCTCGCGCTGTTCGCCAACCCCTCGGTCTCCATCGGAACGCTCCTCACGGTGGCCATGGCGCTGAGCCTGATGGGGTCGCTGTTCTTCATCACCTTCTACCTCCAGGGCATCCAGGGCATGAGCCCCGCCCGGACCGGGCTCCAGCTCATCTCCATGACCGCGCTCATGGCGGTCACCTCGCCCATCGCCGGACGGGTCCTGGACCGCGTCGGAGCCCGTCCGCCCACGACGGTCGGCCTGCTGCTGGCCTCGGCGGGCATGTTCATGCTGTCCCGGCTGGAGACCGACACCGGCGTGGTCTTCATGTCGGCCGCCTTCGTCCTGCTCGGCACGGGACTGAGCCTGATCATGACCGGCGCCACCGCCGCGATCATCGGCAACGCGCCCGTGCGCCTGGCGGGGGTCGCCTCGGCGGTGCAGCAGGCCGCCATGCAGCTCGGCGGCTCCCTCGGCACCGCGGTGCTCGGCGCGGTCATGTCGGCGACCATCGTCTCCACCCTGCCCGGCCACTTCGCGGGCGCGGGGCTCGCCGAGCCCTCCGCGGACGACCTCGTCGACATGCAGAGCGTCGTGGCCCAGGGCGGCGCGGTCCTGCCGGAGGGGGCCTCCCCGGAGGTCGCGGCCGCCGTCACCCAGGCCAGCAACCTCGCCTTCATGGACGGCCTGCACCTGGCCTTCACCATCGCCGCCGCGGTCATGCTGGCGGCGGCGGCGCTGTCGCTCCTCATGCGCTCGGGGAGGATGACCGACGGTCCGGCCGTGCACATCTGAGCCCGCCCGGCGGGGCTCCGGCCCCGCCGCGCGCGGGACGGCGGGCGCCCGGCGGGACCTCCGCCGAGAGCCCGCCCCGCGCGGACCGGGCCGGGACGGGACGGCGGTCCCCGCCCGGCCCCGCCGGCTCAGGTGGTGTAGTCGGCGTTGATCCGGATGTAGCCCTCGGTCAGGTCGCAGCCGTAGGCGGTGAACTCCCCGCCGCCGATCCCCAGGTCGACGCCGATCAGGACCTCGTCGCCCTTCATGTGCTGCGAGGCGCGCTCCAGGACCTCGTCCGAGGGCTCGGCGGGGTAGGTCTCCACGTCGCCGAAGACGATCCGCACGTTCTCCGGCAGGATGTCGGTCTCCTCCTCGCACTTGCCGACGGCCATCGCCACCCGGCCCCAGTTCGGGTCGGCGCCGTGCACGGCGGTCTTGACCAGGGGCGAGTTCACGACGGCCTTGGCGACGACCTTGGCCTGCGCGTCGTCGCGCGCACCGGTGACGCGCACCTCCAGG
Organism: Streptomonospora nanhaiensis; assembly: GCF_026642255.1. Taxonomy (GTDB): domain Bacteria; phylum Actinomycetota; class Actinomycetes; order Streptosporangiales; family Streptosporangiaceae; genus Nocardiopsis; species Nocardiopsis tropica. The sequence continues at coordinate 673,799 of NZ_CP113264.1, forward strand.
AGCTTGCCCGCGCCCTCGCCGTCCGAGGCGATCATGCGCACCAGCTTCAGGGCCACCTCGTACAGGGCGGCCTCGAAGGCGGCGGTGTCCACCGGACCCGCCAGCCCGTTCGCGAACACCGCCGCCGAGTCGCTGGTCGAGGTGTCGGTGTCGATGCTCAGCGCGTTGAACGTCCGGTCCACCACCCTGCGGAACACCTCGTCGAGCACCGGCTGCTCCAGCTCGGCGTCCGTGAAGAACCAGGCCAGCATGGTCGCCATGTTCGGCTCGATCATGCCGACGCCCTTGGCGATGCCCGTGACGGTGGCGCCGCCCACCCGGGCGGAGGCGGCCTTGGGGTGGGTGTCGGTGGTCATCATCGCGCCCGCCGCGCGGTCCAGGTCCGCCGGGGGGAACTCCGCGGGCAGCCCCTCCAGGTGGGCGCGCACCTTCTCCATCGGGTAGGGGCGCCCGATCACACCGGTCGACGCGACCAGGATCTCCTCGGGGGCCACCCCGGCGGCGCGGGCCACGCCCTCCTGCAGCTCGCGGGCGTGGTCGTCGCCGACCCGGCCGGTGGCCACGTTCGCGTTGCGGGCGATCACGGTGACGCCGCGCGCCCGGCCGTCCGCGGCCGTCCTGCGGCTGAGCAGCACGCTCGGCCCGGCGAACCGGGACCTGGTGAACACGGCCGACACGTTCGCGGGGACCTCCGACACGACCGCGAAGAAGTCGTCCTTCGGGTCCTTGATCCCGATGTTTCCGGCCACGCCGCGGAATCCGGCGGGTACGGGGGTCTGGCTGCTCATGGTCCTCCTCGGGGCTTCTCCGGCGCCACACTACTCCGCGGCCCCGCGGCCGGACGCGCCCCGTGCCCCGGTCCGCGCCCTCGCGGACACGGGGCCGCATTACGGTCTTGACCTGCACGGGTTTCGTCCTGTGTCCCTTGGGCGACCGTGTGACAACGACCGGATAACGGGGTATCCGCCGAGGGGGAGCAGACCGGGGGGAGACGTGTTGTGCGTGATGGTGACTGGCTCACGGAGACCGGGGCGCGGATCCGCGGCGTCCTGAAGGTGATGGTGGACGCCGGATGGCTGCCCGGCGGCGCCGCCGTCATCGGCACCGGCGGCATGTGGGAGTTCGTCGCGGTGGGGCGGACCGACGGCGAGAGCGACACCGCTCCGGACGTCGCCTACGACGTGGCGAGCCTGACGAAGGTGATGGCGACCTGGCCCCTGGTCGGCCGGGCGGTCGCCGAGGGGGTGCTGGACCTGGACGCCCCCATGTCCGAATACCTGGACGCGGAGGGGCTGCCGGGCGCTTCGGTGACCACGCGCCAGATCCTCACCCACACGGCCAGGCTCAACCCGGTGACGTGGCTGGAGCGCTACGTGGGCGCCGACCAGGACCTGGCCGAGGCCATCCTCGCCGATCCGCTGGAGGAGCCCGGGTACCGCTACGTCGACCGGGGGTTCATCCTGCTCGGCCTGCTCCTGGAACGCCTCTACGACACCGGCCTGGACCGGCTCGCCGGCGACCTCTGGGACGAACTGGGGATGCGCTCGACCGCCTACGGGCCGCTGGCGCGGTCACCGGCCGTGGCGCCCACCGAGCGCCGCCTGCCGGGCGCCGCGCCCGCCTGGGGCGTGGTGCACGACGAGGCGGCGGCGCTGATGGGCGGTGTGGCGGGGCACGCGGGCGTGTTCTCGACCGCCATCGACCTGGGCGCGTACGCCCGGGAGGTGCTGCGGCTCCACGGGGGCGGGTCCGGCCCCGTGCCCTCGCCGTTCGTGCGGGAGAGCTGGCAGCCGCACGTCGACGCCGGTCAGCGCCTGTGGCGCGGGCTCGGCTGGCTGATCACCCCCGAGGGGGTGGTCCACCACAACGGGTTCACGGGGACGAGCCTGTTCCTGCACCCGGAGAGCGGCCGGTACGTGGGCGTGCTCACCAACGCCGTGCACTACGGGCGCGACCGGGTCGGGCTGGGGGATCTGCGCTCGGCGGCGCGCTCGGCGCTCACGCCCCAGGCCCACGGATCGCCGCCGTGAGCTCCCCGAGCAGTTCCGCCAGCCCGGCGGGGCCGGGCACGACCAGGTCGGCGGCCTCGGCCACCGCGGTCACCTCGTCGGAGGAGGAGCACACGGTCAGACCGGGCAGGCCCTTCCCGCGCAGGGCGGCCACGGCCCCGAAGGCGGGCAGGTCGCCGAGGTCGTCCCCGGCGTAGAGCACCGTGCCCGCACCGGTCTCCTCGACCAGCGCGGTGAGCGTCGCACCCTTGTCCACACCCTGTGGACGGAGCTCGACCACCATCCGCCCCGGCTCCAGCCGGAGGTCCGCCCGCTCGGCCAGCTCCGCCAGGGCGGGGGCGACCAGGGCGAGCGCGCCGTCGGGATCGGCGGTGCGCCGCGTGTGCACGCTCAACGACCGGCCCTTGTCCTCGATCCAGGTGCCCTCCGGCGCGCCCACCCGTGCGAGCAGGCCGGGAAGCTCCTCCCGGACGAGGGCCACGCCGGGCGGCGGGTCGGCGGCCAGGACCTCTCCGCCCTCCCAGCGCTCGGCGCCGTAGTGGCCGAGCACGGTGATGCCGGGGACCCGCTCCAGCCCGCCCATGGCGACCGCCGCGGCGGCGGGCCGCCCGGTGATGATCGCGACCGAGCCGATCAGCCCGGCCAGGTCGGCGAGCGTGTCGACGATCCCCGGGTAGGGCGCGGACTCGCGCGGGTCGTCCACGATCGGTGAGAGCGTGCCGTCGAAGTCGAAGGCGGCCAGGGCGCGTCCGGGGTCGGTGACGAGGGCGTCGAGCGCGGCGCGTCCGGCGTCCGTGCTCGGTCGGGGCAGGGTCATGGAGGGCCTTTCCGGTGGGGCCGCGCACGGGGGCGGGGCGGGCGGATCAGGGCGGGTGGAGCGCCGGAGAGCCGGAGGGCCCGTGCGCCCGGTCCGGGCCGGGGCCGCGGTGACGGGAGTCCCGGTCTGCGGCGGGATCCCCGGCGGCGGTCGGCGTCCCCGGCCGGGGAGGGGCGGTGCGCCGGGATCGGCCGGTGCGACACGCCCGGGGGATCCGGTGGAGAACGCTGCCCGCGGGGTGAGGTCGTCGCCCCGGGCGGGTACCGCGTTCACGTGACCGAAAAGAGAAGGCGGAAGGGGCTCAGAGCTGGATGCCCAGCTGACGTGCGTTGCGCTGGCGGCGGCGGTCGGCGCGCAGCCGGCGCAGGCGCTTGACCGTCATCGGGTCGAACGCCAGGGCTTCGGGGCGTTCCACCAGCCCGTTCAGCAGTTGGTAGTAACGGGTCGCGGAGAACCCGAACTCGTCACGGATCGCCTGCTCCTTGGAGCCCTCGAACTTCCACCACTGGCGTTCGAAGGCGAGGATGCGCTGTTCGCGTTCGGCGAGGGCCGACTGACCGTCTCCGGTCGGACCGATATTCGGCATGGGACACCCCCTGGACGGGAAATTGGTTTGTCCGGATCGGCGCGACTCATGCTAGCGACTCGACATGCCGTATGCGGACCCGAAAACACAGGACTGGCAGCAGGGATACAGTTACGTTCTCTACCCCTGGGGTCACTTGTCCACGCCTGAATCCTGTGCTCATGACAGGATTGGGGAGGTCCGGGGAGGGCCGCGTGGAACGTCGACCGCATCGTTCGAGGGAGCCAGACGTGCTCGGGGGCAACAGTCGTGACAGGACACACACACGCCATGTTCTTGGTGGGACCGCCGCGGCCTGCGCGGCCGTCGCCGTCCTCGGCCTGACGGCGGTCCCCGCCGCGGCCGATGGCCAACCGGACCTGAGCCCGGAGCAGTGGGGCCTCCAGGCGCTCGGGGCCCGGGAGCTCTGGGAGGAGACCCAGGGCCAGGGCATCACCGTGGCGCTGCCCGGGATCGCCGTCTACGAGGACCACCCCGACCTGGTGGACAACGTCACGGTCGACACGCAGTTCGGTGAGGACGGCGACCGGGACGAGGGCAGCGGCGCCGCCGCCCTGGTCGCGGGGCACGGCCACGGCATGGACGCCGACGGCGGCGTGCTGGGGGTGGCGCCCGCCTCCGAGCTCCTGGTGCTGCCCACCGGGAACGAGCTGCCCGCCGCCATCCGCTTCGCCGCGGAGGAGGGCGCCCAGGTCATCCTGCTCCCGGAGACCGACGCGTCGGTGGACCTGACCGGCGCCACCCAGGACGCGGTCCGCAACGGCGCCCTGGTCGTGGGCCCGGCCGGGGGCCGTGACGACGCGAACGTCCTCACGGTCGCCGGCACCGCCGAGAGCGGCGAGCTCATCCCGGGCTCGCCGGAGGCCGCGGGCGTCGGGCTGACGGCCCCCGGGGCCGACCTGGAGACCGCCGGACCCGACATGGGGCAGGTCCAGGTGACCGGCACCCCGTACGCCGCCGCCATGGCGGCCGGCGCTGCCGCGCTCCTGCGCGCGGACTTCCCGCAGCTGCGCCCCGAACAGGTCCGCGAGGCCCTGGTCGAGGGCGCCCAGCAGGGTCCCGGAGGACTGCCCGCCCTGCACCTGCCCAGCGCGCAGACGCAGGCGGCCGGGATCGCGCAGGACATCCCCCTCATCGACGAGGAGCTCGTGAACGAGGGGGAGGAGTCCGGGGGAGTGCCCGTCTGGGCGTGGTTCGTCACCGTCGGCGCCGTCGTGGTCCTCGGGGTCGTCCTGCTGGTCGTCTGGATCCGCCGCAGCACGGCCGACCCCTACGGGGTGGAGGCCGAGCGCCGCGAGGAGGACGAGCAGATCGCCGCCGAGCGGGCCGCCGAGGCCGGTCCCGCGAGCCGCCGCAAGCCGAGGGGCGGCCGCCGCCGCAAGACGCGCGGCGACTGATCCGGGCCGACGCCCGCCGTGCCCGCGCCCGCCCCCGCCCGGGGGCGGGCGCCGGTGTGTCCGGGCGCCTTTGGGGGGCGAGGAGGATCGCTGCAGGCGGGTGGACCAAGTACACCGGAAAGCGGCAACGGGCTGATCAGCGGGGTAGGTAGAGGCCATGGGCAAGCGCACCGAGAGCCGCGACGCCTAGGTCGTGTTGTGTGGATTCTTCCGGGCTCGCGTCCACCAGGCTGCCTCTCGCTGCGCCTCTGCGCTCGTTAAGCACAACCAGGCTGAACTTCGCACATCGGCTTGCGAGAGATGGCCTGGACGGCCGCTCGCCGACCCGAAAGCCTCCAAAAAACACTCCCGAAGTACCCGCACGGCTGTCCAGGACATCCTGAAAATCCCCGGTTCTGCTGTCGGTGCCTGCCGCTACGTTGTGGGCAGCGGCAGGACGCGCACGCCGAGCGGGCCTCGACCGATCGACGGAACACGGTTCTCACGTCGCATTCTTCAATAACCTTCTTCGCCCCAGCCCCGGAACGGGAAACGACGATCGTGATCGAGAACCTCAGCGCCGCCCCTCTCGGTCCCCGGCTGACCACACCGGACCAGTGGCGCGAACACCTGGACGCACACATCGCCGAGGCCGCGGCCGTCGGCAGCCAGCCCGACCGCTGGCTCGGCAGCGCCCCGGCTACGGCCGAGGAGGTGGAGCAGGCCGAAAGGCGGCTGGGCCTTCAGGTCTCCCTGCCCCCCTCATACCGGGCCTTCCTACAGGTGACCAACGGCTGGGACGACGCCGGAGGGTGGATCGAGAGCGTCGATTCACTGGACGAACTCCAATGGCTGGGCGAGTACTCAGGGCTCTACGCCGAGTACTGCGAAGAGAACGACGACGAGTACTCCCTGCTGCTGGGCGCGGCTCTGAAGGTCAACCACGGTCCGGACTTCTGGCTCCTGTGCGCGAACGAGGTGAGGCCGGACGGAGAGTGGTCCGCTTACGAGTTCATGCCGGGGCTGTGGCAGTTCACCAAGGTCGCCTCGTTCGCGGACCTGTGGCATTTTCACCACTCCGAGCTCCGCAAGGCGGAGTGAGCGAGCGCTCTCCTGGGCCGGCCCGGAGACAACGCGGGGCGGGCCGCCCTGCGAGCGGGCGCACCGGGCGCCGGCCGGAGCCAGGAGGCGACCATGTACCGATCCAAGGGCGGCCCGTCCTCGGGGTTGCGCCACTGCGACCGGGACCCGCTCGGCCCGGCCCCGAGGTAGTGCTGGCGCTGTTGTTTCCGGTAGCACTTCAGCGCGAGCACCACCGCGAACAGCTCCTCGGGGGTGTTGGTCAGCCCATTGCCGCTTTCCGGCGTACTCGGTCCGCCCCCCAGAGAGCGCCAGAGACCCTACGTGGCCTGGCCATCAGGGATCCCCCTGGCGGCGGCCCCGGGGGAACCGGGGACGGAACCAGGGAAATTCCTGATCCGCGGCACTGCGGACCGGGGGTACGGTCGCGCCTGAGTGACGCATGCACGGATGAGCCCCTGATCCATCCGCCTCCGCGCCGACCTCGCTCCCGACACCCCGAAAGAATCCGATGCGTCCGACGCCCCTGCTCTGCCTGCTGCTGGCCATATCGGCCCTCCTCACCGTGGCGGCTCCCGCCCACGCCCGGGACGGCTTCGACCCGGCAGAGGTGGACGCGTTCGTCACCGCCTACCTCGACCGCCACGGCCTACCGGGGGCCGCCGTCGCCGTGGTCAAGGACGGCGAGACCGTGCATGAGGCGGGCTATGGCGAGGATGCTGAAGGCCGACCGATCACCGAGCACACCCGGCTGCGCATCGGCTCCGCCTCCAAGTCGATCACGGCCTTCGCCGTGCTGCGGCTTGTGGACGAGGGCCGTGTGGACCTCGACGCGCCTGCGGCACGGTACCTGCCCGACGCCGCACCTGACGGCGTCACCGTCCGCCAGCTCCTCTCCCACGCCTCGGGGCTGCCCAACCCCACCGTTGTCGGCCCCGCACGGTCACTGGAAGAGGGCGTCGCCGGCATCGAGGGCCTGCCCCCGGCAGCCGAACCCGGCACCTCCTACCTCTATAGCAACCTCAACTACTGGATGGCGGCGCTCATCGTGGAGCGGGTCTCCGGCCGGGACTTCACCGACCACCTCGCCGAGGAGGTCTTCACCCCTCTGGGGATGGAGGACACCGTCGCCACCACCACCACGCGCGACCCCGTCGACGGGCTCTCCAGGGGGCACATCACCGCCTACGGTGGCGCCTTCCCTGCGCCCACCCCGGAAGCGATGAACAGCGGAGCCGGCGGAGTGGTGAGCACGTCGCACGATATGGCGGCCTGGCTCGCCATGCAGCAGCGGGAGGGGATCGGCCCGGACGGGCGGCGCCTGCTATCGGCCTCTCTCATCGAGGAGTCCCACACGGAGCAGCCCTCAACCACACGGGCGGGGCTCGGCTGGAGGCACAGCGGACCGCAGGTGACACCCGCGCGGATCTCGCACAGCGGCATCGTCTCCGGCTACAACGCCCAGCAGGACCTGGTACCCGGCAGCGGCTACGGCGTCGTGGTCCTGCTGAACAGCTTCACCCCCTCCCGTGAGAACGCCTACGAGATCAGTTCCGGCATCATCGACCTGACCGAGGACCGCACCACCGATCCCGGAAGGGCAACGGCGACCGTGATCGACCTGGTCCTCGGCGGGGTCACCGTCACCGTCGTGGCATTGGGCGCCCTTGGCCTGTGGCGATCTCGGCGGTGGGCCGCGCGCCGCGCCGCCTGGCCCGCTTGGAGGTTCGCCCTGCGCTTGCTTCCCCAGTGCGTCGCCCCGGCGTTGGCGGTGTTCCTGTTTTTCGTCGCTCCCGCACTTCAGGACAACAGCTACGTCCCGGTGGACGTCTTCTGGCTATTCCCCGCACTCGCGGTCCTGGTGGGCGCCCTCGGAGTTGTGGGAGCAGGGCTCACCACCGCGCGGGCGGCGGCACGGATCCGCACCGGGGCGACAGTGCGCCGGTAGGCGCGTGGAGGGCCGCGCCGGAGCCGGGGCCCGAGGGCGCGCGGGCCCCCGCGGAGCCCTCCCGGAAGGCCCTTCCGGCCCTTCGGGGCGAGAAGCGTCGCCGCTCGTCACACCCGGCCCACAGCCCGTGATGTGACGTCTGCGCGTGCATATGTAAGCACGCTCGGACGCTCTTGACGCGGGCTCCCAGGGGGACAAGGCTTTGGAGAATGTCTCCCCTCGAAGCATCGCCGTTGCCCTCACGAGGTGCTCCGCCGGTCGCCTCCCCCGACTCCCGCAACCTCGTCAACGGCCGCGTCCACATCTCCCAGTACGACGCCAAGTGGCCCTACCTGTTCAAACGCGAGTCGGAGAAGGTCCGCGCAGCCCTCGGCGACCGCGTGCTCCTCTTCGAGCACGTCGGATCGACCGCGGTCCCCGGCATGGCCGCGAAGCCGTGCGTCGACCTGCTGCTGGTCGTCGCCGACCCCGCCGACGAGCCCTCCTACCTGCCCGACCTGCTGGCCGCCGGCTACTCCGTGGTGATCAGGGAGCCCGACTGGTACGAGCACCGGGTCCTCAAGGGGCCGGACATCAACCTCAACCTGCACGTGTTCGGTGAGGGCTGCGAGGAGGTGGAGCGGATGCGCCTCTTCCGGGACCACCTCATCGCCGACGCCGGGGCGCGCGAACGCTACACCGCGGTCAAACGCGAGCTGGCCGAGCGCACCTGGGACCGCATCCAGGACTACTCCGACGCCAAGACCGCCGTCGTGGAGCAGCTCCTCGACGAGGCGCGGGCGCGGCGGACGGCGTCCCCGGGCGACTGATCCGCGCGGCGCGGGGCGCGAACCCGTGCGGAGCGCCCCGCCGGCCCCCTCCGGCAGGCCGCCGGTCCTCAGCAGGCCGCCCCGGGCCCCGACGACGGGCCCCGGCCGGGACGGAGGCGCTCTGCGGCCCCGTCGGGCGTCCGGGCCCCGGGGGCCCGCGCCCCAGGACCCGCGCCGTCCGCCCCGGAATCCGCACCCGGGGGCCTCTCGCGGTCCGGCCCGGGGCCGCTGGACGCGTCCACCGCCCCCGGATGCCCCTACGGACGTCGAGCAGCTTGAGCGAGGCCGTTGTCGACGGGACTGCGGGCGGTGGCCGTGGCACGGCCTGGCCGCGTCAGTCCAGGGACCGCAGCTGGTCCTGGAACCACCGGCGCGGCGGCAGGGCCACGGCGGCCTCCGCCAGCCCCTCACGGCGCTTGCGACGCTCGTCCCCGGGCATCGACAGGGCGCGGTGCAGCGCCTCCGCGGTCTCCAGCGTGTCGTAGGGGTTGACCAGCAGGGCGTGCCGCCCCAGCTCGTCGGCGGCGCCGGCCTCGCGCGAGAGCACCAGCACCGCGTCGCGCTCCGACAGCACCGGCCCCTCCTTGGCCACCAGGTTCATGCCGTCCCGGGTCGGGTTGACCAGCAGGACGTCGGCCATCTGGAACGACGCCAGCGACCGCGGGTAGTCGTCGTTGACCTCCAGCACCAGCGGCGTCCACTCGGGGGTCGCGAACTCCTCGTTGATCTCCTTGGCGGTCCGCATCACCGCGTCGGTGTACTCGCGGTACTCGGGCACGTCCCCGCGGCTCGGGTAGGCGAACGCCAGGTGCGTCACCCGGCCCCGCCACTCCGGGTGGGAGGTCAGCAGCTCCCGGTACGCCTCCAGCCCGCGCACGATGTTCTTGGACAGCTCGGTGCGGTCCACCCGCACGATGAGCCGGGTGTCGCCGACGGCCTCCCGCAGGGTCTCGCGGCGCGCGGCCACGGCCGGCTCGGCGGCGCTCGCGCGCAGCCCCTCCTCGTCCGCGCCGAGCGCGTGCACGCCCACCCCGACCAGCCGGCCGCCGTACTCCACGGTGCGCCGGGCGAAGTCCACCTCCGCGCGCAGGATCTCCGCGCAGCAGCGCAGGAACGCGTCCGCCCAGCGGGGGCTCAGGAAACCGATCCGGTCCGCGCCGAGCATGCCCTCCAGCAGCTCGCGGGCGACGTGCCCGGGCAGCATCCGGAAGTACTCCGGCGGCGCCCACGGCGTGTGCGAGAAGTGCGCGATGCGCAGGTCGGGACGGCGGGTGCGCAGGATGCGCGGCACCAGCGCCAGGTGGTAGTCCTGCACGGCCACGCGGGCGCCGTCCGCGGCGCCGGTGACCAGGGCCTCGGCGAACGCGTTGTTGTAGGCGGTGTAGTCGTCCCACTGCCGTCGGAACTCCGAGCCGAACGACGGCTTGTTCGGGATGTCGTACAGCATGTGCTGCACGAACCACAGGGTCGAGTTGGCGACCCCGGTGTAGGCGCCCTGGAAGGTCCGCTCGGGGATGTCCAGCATGTGGACCCGCATGCCGCCGAGGTCGTGCGCGCGGTCCAGCCTGGCCCCGGGCGCCTCCTCCGCCGCCCGCCTGTCGGCGTCGGACAGGGCGGCGCACACCCAGAGGCTGTCGATCTCCGTGGCGACGGAGATCATGCCGGACACGAGTCCGCCCCCGCCCCGACGCTGTTCCAGGGAACCGTCGTCGGCGGTGGAGAAGGACACCGGTCCCCGGTTGGAGGCGATGAGGATCTGGGCCTTGTCCACGTGGTCGTCCTCTCGAAGGTGCGGATGGGCCGTCGCCGCCGCCGGGGCGGTCGGGCGCGGCCTGCGCGGAAGCGGATCGCACCTTATGTCTCGCCGGTCGACAGCCGCCCCAAACCCCTCCGGGGCCGACGGTGCCGGGCGTCACGCTCCCGAAACAGGCCACGCGCGCCCCCGGCGCGCCGACCGGCGACGTCTCAGCATGTGAGCGGGTTAGTGTTACCCGGATCACCAGCCGTGGAAAACCGGCCGACGAGTCCGTTACAGTGACCGTGCGGATCCGACAGGACCGCCCACAACTTCATATTGCTCATCCAGAGGGGTGGAGGGACCGGCCCTGCGAAGCCCCGGCAACCATCCCAGCACGCACTACTCACGAACCCGTGAGGCGGCTGGGGCAGGTGCCAACTCCGGCCTGGGGACAAGGTGTCCGCCAGGGAAGATGAGGGGAGACGCCTCGCCATGGCGATCACTGCCGCCGAACCCACCTCCGTCCGCGCCTTCGGCCCCGGAACCGCGCTCTCCTGTCGCGAATGCGGCCGGCGCTACGAACTCACCCCCAAGTTCGCCTGCGAGTTCTGCTTCGGCCCCCTCGAGGTGGCCTACGAGTTCGGTGACGTCACCCGCGCCGACATCGAGAGCGGCCCCAACAGCATCTGGCGCTACCGCTCCCTCCTCCCGGTCCCGGACAACGTGGCCGAGCTGCCCAACATGGCCCCCGGCCTGACCCCGCTGGTGAAGGCCGACCGCCTCGCCGCCGAGCTGGGCATCGACTCCCTGTACGTCAAGGACGACTCCGGCAACCCGACGCACTCCTTCAAGGACCGCGTGGTCGCCATCGCGGTCGAGGCGGCGCGCACCTTCGGCTTCACCACCCTGTCCTGCTCCTCCACGGGCAACCTGGCCGGCGCGGTCGGCGCCGCCGCCGCGCGCGCCGGGTTCGACTCCTGCGTGTTCATCCCCGCGGGGCTGGAGGAGGCCAAGGTCGTCATGGCCGCCGTCTACGGGGGCAAGGTCGTCGCCATCGACGGCAACTACGACGACGTCAACCGCTTCTGCTCCGAGCTGATCGGCGACCCGGCCGGCGAGGGCTGGGGGTTCGTCAACGTCAACCTGCGCCCCTACTACGGCGAGGGCTCCAAGACGCTGGCCTACGAGATCGCCGAGCAGCTCGGCTGGCAGCTGCCGGAGCAGATCGTCGTCCCGATCGCCTCCGGCTCCCAGCTCACCAAGATCGACAAGGGCTTCCGGGAACTGGTCGAGCTCGGCCTGGTCGAGGACCGCCCGTACCGGATCTTCGGCGCCCAGGCCACGGGCTGCTCCCCGGTCGCGCAGGCATGGGAGAAGGGCATCGACGTCATCCAGCCGGTCAAGCCCGACACCATCGCCAAGTCGCTGGCGATCGGCAACCCGGCGGACGGGCCGTACGTGCTCGACATCGCCCAGCGCACCGGCGGCTCCGTGGAGCACGTGGGCGACGACGAGATCGTCGACGCCATCAAGCTCCTCGCCCGCACCGAGGGCGTGTTCGCCGAGACGGCGGGCGGCGTCACCACGGGCGTGCTCCGCAAGCTGGTGCGCGAGGGCAGGCTCGACCCGAAGGCGCGGACCGTGGTGCTCAACACCGGGGACGGGCTCAAGACCCTCAACGCGGTGGACGCCGGCGTGACGGCCACGATCAAGCCGTCCCTGAGCGCGTTCACCGACGCGGGCCTCGTCTGACCGCCGCTCCGCAAGCACAGTCCGTCCCGGCGGGGCCGTGCGACGGCCCGCCGACCCACAGCAGAAGGAAGAACACCGCCATGAGCGCCAGCGTCCGCGTCCCCACCATCCTGCGCACCTACACCGACGACGCCTCCGAGGTCGAGGCGAAGGGCAGCACCCTCGCCGAGCTCCTGGACGACCTGGAGGCCAACTACCCGGGCATCCGCGCCCGCATCCTCGACGACAACGGCAAGGTGCGCCGCTTCGTCAACGTGTACGTCGGAGACGAGGACGTGCGCTTCGAGAAGGGCCTCCAGACCGAGATCGCCGACGGCGCCAAGGTCTCCATCATCCCGGCCGTCGCCGGGGGCTGCTGACCGCTCGCCGCGCGCCGTCCCGGCGCCGCCCGCCACCGCCCGCGAGGGGGCGGCCCGGCCCGCCGCGAAACGCGGGGGCGGGGCCGCCCCCTCGCGGCGTCTCCGGGCCCTCCCCGAGCCCGCCGGTCGCGGTCGGCGGGCGTCCGTTCGCGCCCCGCGCCCGCGCTCCGGTCGGCCCGGTCGTCCGTGCGGGAGGGGCGGTCCCGTCACTGCTCGTATCCTGGGGACGGCGGAGACGAGTGAGGACGGCGATGTCGGCGACGAGGCTGCTGGTGCTGGGCGCGGTGCGGATCCACGGGGGGACCCACGGGTACCGGGTGGGCCGCGAACTCATGTCCTGGGGCGCCAAGGAGTGGGCCAACGTCAAGTGGGGGTCCATCTACCACGCGCTGAACAAGCTCACCTCCGAGGGCAGGCTGCGGGAGTTCACCGCCCCCGGCGACGAGGAGGTGGGCCGCACCTCCTACGCGCTCACCGACGAGGGGGAGGCCGAACTCCGCCGGCTGATGGGCGAGGCCCTGCGCCACACCGGCGACGACCACGGCCTGCTGTGCGCCGGGATCACCCTGATGACCTCGCTGCCGCGCGCGGAGGCGGTCGGGCTGCTCAAGGAGCGGCTCGCCGCACTGGAGGAGGCGTCCCCGGGGCTGGGCGACGCGGTCCGGGCCACGGACGCCGAGTGGGGGAAGCCCCCGCACGTGCGCGAGCTGTTCACGCTGTGGCGGCTCACCACGGACGCCGGCGCCGAGTGGACCCGTCGGCTGATCGCCTCGCTGGAGGCCGGGAAGTACACGATGGCCGACGACAGCCCCCGCGCCTTCGGATTGCCGCCGGTACGCGACGACGCCTGACCTCCGGCCGCAAGGCCCACGGCGCCCGTCCGGCCGCCGACCCGCTCGCACGCCGTTCCTGTGGCGACCGTGCCCGGTCCCGGATCCTCGGCCCCTTCGCGCACGGCCGCCCCGTGACACGACTCCGCCCCGCGCTTCCCCCGCACGCCGCGCTTCCGGCGACACGGACGCCCCTCACCCTTCCCGGGCGTGGCCGGGGGACTGGTTCCGGCCCTCGCTTCCCGGGCGCCCCTCCTCGTGCTCTCCGTGTCCGGCCCGGCGGAACCCGCCTCCGAGCCCCGTATCCCCGGTCCCGTCACCGCCCCGCGCGCCTGAGCAGGGACGGTCGCCGATTTTAATATTCAAGTTTGAACATCTGTCGGGGATGGGGCAGACTCGTCGCCGCATTCAAGTTTGAATAAGGAGGCGGGATGATCCACACGCACGAGCTGGCCCGGACGTTCCGGGTCGGCAAGGACGTCGTCGAGGCCGTGCGCGGCGTCGACATCGACGTCGAGGAGGGCGAACTCGTCGCGCTCCTCGGGCCCAACGGGGCCGGGAAGTCCACCACGCTGCGCATGCTCACCACACTGCTGGAGCCCACCTCGGGGACCGCCACGGTCGCCGGGCGCGACATCCGCACCGAGCCCGCCGAGGTCCGCCGCCGGATCGGGTTCGTCGGCCAGGGGAACGGCGCCGGCGGCGACCAGCGGGTCGGGGAGGAGCTGCGCACGCAGGGACTCCTGTACGGGCTCGACCGCCGCACCGCGCGCCGCCGCGCCGACGAGCTGCTCGACCTGCTGGACCTGGGAGGCGCCTCCGACCGGGAGGCGGGCAAGCTCTCCGGCGGCCAGCGCCGCAGGCTCGACATCGCCATGGGGCTCGTCCACGAGCCCGGCCTGCTGTTCCTGGACGAGCCCTCCACCGGCCTCGACCCGCACAGCCGCGCCAACCTGTGGGAGCACGTGGCCCGGCTGCGCGAACGGCTCGGCACCACGGTCGTGCTCACCACGCACTACCTCGACGAGGCCGACGACATGGCCGAACGGGTCCTGGTCATCGACCACGGACGCGTCATCGCCGACGGCACCGCCGACGAGCTCAAGGGCAAGGTGTCCGGGGACCTGGTCACCTTCTCCGTGGGAAGCGAGGAGGACGCGCGCACGGGCGCCGGGATCGCCGAGCGGGTGCCCTCCGCCGGGCCCGCCGAGGTGGTCGCCGCCGTGGGCCGGGACCCGGAGGTGCGCTTCCGCGTGGAGCGCGGGGACGGCGTCCTGCCCGAACTGCTGCGCACCCTCGACGCGGCCGGGGTCGCGCTGCTCTCCGTGCGGGTGCAGCGGCCGACCCTGGACGACGTGTTCCTGACCCTGACCGGGCGCAGCCTGCGCGAGGAGGAGGCATGACCGTGAGTGAACAGCCGAGGACCGGGGCGGCCCCGGCGCGCGGGTCGGGCGTCGCGCGCGACACCTGGACCGTGTTCGTCCGCCAGATGCGCCCGCTGCTGCACCGGCCCCTGCTCCTGGGCTTCGGGATGCTCCAGCCGATCCTGTACCTGGTGCTGTTCGCGCCCCTGCTCACCGGGCTCGCGGGGGCCGAGGGCGAGAACCCCTGGCAGTGGTTCGTGCCCGGCCTGCTGGTCATGGTCGCCCTGTTCACCACGGGGTTCGCCGGGTTCGGGCTGCTTCCGGAGATGGCCTCCGGCGCGCACGAGCGGATGCTGGCCACCCCGGCGAGCCGGGTGTCGCTGCTGCTCGGCCGGGTGCTGCGGGACGTGACGCAGATGATGGCGCAGATGGTGCTCATCATCGTGCTGGTGATCCCCTTCGGACTGCGGATCTCCGTGGCGGGCGCGGTGGTCGGCCTGCTCCTGCTCGCCGTCCTGGGGATCGGCCTGTCCACCCTGTCGTACCTGACGGCCATGGCGGTGAAGCAGACCTACGTGTTCGCTCCGGTGCTCCAGACGGTGCTCATGCCGCTGATGCTGCTGTCCGGCGTGCTGCTGCCGATGGAGCTGGCCCCGTCGTGGCTCTACGGCCTGTCCCGGCTCAACCCGGTGGCGTACGTGGTGGACGCCGAACGGGCCCTGTTCGCGGGCGACTGGGGCCTGTCGGTCGGGATCGGCTGGGCCGTCGCGGTCGCGCTGGCGGTCGTCGCGCTGGCGTTCGGCTCGCGGGCGATGCGCAGGCTCAGCTCCTGAGGGCCGTGCTTGTTCCGGGCCTCCGCTCCGCTTCGGCCCGTGCCCGTTCCGGACCTCCGCTCCGGCCCGGGGCCTGCACCGGGCCCCGGGCCGGAGCGGGCCGTTCGCGCAGGCACGGAGGGTGCCGGAGCCTGTCCGCTGAGCGCGGAAAACCGCTCATCACGGGGTGTATGTGCAGGTAGATGCTGGTAGGAGGGGAGGGGAAATCGTGACCACATCGTTTGCACTCTCCATGGTCGAGTGCTAAAAAGGGACCTGGTTAGCACTCGCCTTCCTTGAGTGCTAACCGGATCGAGGCTGCGAGACCGTGGCTCCCGACAGCAGGGTTGTCGGAGCGCTCCGGTCGTCCGTCGCGGGCGCATGCCTCGTCCCATCGCGTATCAGCCCGGTCACGGGAGGACAAGAATCCAATGGCAGCCAAACTGATCGCGTTCGACGAGGAGGCCCGTCGCGGCCTCGAGCGCGGCATGAACCAGCTCGCGGACGCCGTCAAGGTCACGCTCGGCCCGAAGGGCCGCAACGTCGTTCTGGAGAAGAAGTGGGGCGCCCCCACGATCACCAACGACGGTGTCTCCATCGCCAAGGAGATCGAGCTCGAGGACCCCTGGGAGAAGATCGGGGCCGAGCTGGTCAAGGAGGTCGCCAAGAAGACCGACGACGTCGCGGGTGACGGCACCACCACCGCCACCGTGCTCGCCCAGGCCCTCGTCCGCGAGGGGCTGCGCAACGTCGCCGCCGGCGCCAACCCGATCAGCCTCAAGCGCGGCATCGAGGCCGCCGTCTCTCGCATCAACGAGGAGCTCGGCAACCTCTCCAAGGACATCGAGACCAAGGAGCAGATCGCCTCCACCGCCTCGATCTCCGCCGGCGACACCCAGATCGGCGAGACCATCGCCGAGGCGATGGACAAGGTCGGCAAGGAAGGCGTCATCACCGTCGAGGAGGGGCAGACCTTCGGGCTCGAGCTGGAGCTCGCCGAGGGCATGCGCTTCGACAAGGGCTACATCTCGCCCTACTTCGCCACCGACCTCGAGCGCATGGAGACGGTCCTCGAGGACCCCTACATCCTCATCGTCAACTCCAAGATCTCGAACAACAACGAGTTCCTGCCGGTCGTCGAGAAGGTCCTCCAGGCCGGTCGTCCGCTCGTCGTCATCGCCGAGGACCTGGAGGGCGGCGCCCTCCAGACGCTGATCGTCAACAAGATCCGCGGCACCTTCAAGTCCGTCGCCGTCAAGGCTCCGGGCTTCGGTGACCGCCGCAAGGCCCAGCTCGGCGACATCGCCGTGCTGACCGGCGGCCAGGTCATCACCGAGGAGGTCGGCCTCAAGCTGGAGAACACCGAGCTCGACATGCTCGGCCGTGCCCGCAAGGTCGTCGTCACCAAGGACGAGACCACCATCGTGGACGGCGCCGGTGACGCCACCGCGATCGCCGGTCGCGTGAACGAGATCCGCAACGAGATCGAGCGCACCGACTCCGACTACGACCGCGAGAAGCTCCAGGAGCGTCTCGCCCGCCTGGCCGGCGGCGTGGCCGTCATCAAGGCCGGCGCCGCGACCGAGGTGGAGCTCAAGGAGCGCAAGCACCGCATCGAGGACGCCGTCCGCAACGCCAAGGCCGCGGTCGAGGAGGGCATCCTGCCCGGCGGTGGCGTCGCGCTGCTGCAGGCCAGCGTCCCGGCGTTCGCCAAGCTCGACCTCGAGGGCGACGAGGCGATCGGCGCCGACATCGTGCGTCGCGCCATCGCGGAGCCGCTGAAGCAGATCGCCATCAACGCCGGCCTCGAGGGCGGCGTCGTGGCGGAGAAGGTCCGCAACCTGGAGCCCGGTTTCGGCCTCAACGCCGCCACCGGTGAGTACACCGACCTGTTCAAGGACGGCGTCATCGACCCGACCAAGGTCACCCGCTCCGCCCTGCAGAACGCGGCCTCCATCGCCGGTCTGTTCCTGACCACCGAGGCCGTCATCGCCGAGAAGCCGGAGAAGGCGTCGGCTCCCGCCGGCGACCCGACCGGTGGCATGGGAGGCATGGACTTCTAGGACCTCCTGGAGTTCTGGGGTCCGGTACGCGACCTCGCCCGCGACGACCGGGCGGCCCTTCGGGGCCGCCCGGTTTCGCCGTTCCCGGGGCCGGTGCCGGTGCCTCCGGCTCGAGGGGTGCCGGGCACGGGGACTGTCCTTCGGAGGGGGCCGTGGCTATTCTGCGAAGTATCGGGCGGACGGGGGTACGGAGCGTTACGCTTCCTGTCCGGAGGTGCGAGCGAGATGAGTCTGGCCATGACGGAAGCCGCCCCGGCGGTGGGGTTGTCGCGATGGGACTACGTGCTGCGCACCTGGCGAGAGCTGGATGTGCCCGACGGCTGGCGGGCCGAGATCATCGATGACAACGGAGTCGTGCTCGTGGCCCCCCCTTCCGACCCACACAACTACATCGCGGTCCGGGTGAACCGTGCTCTCGGCAATGTCATCCCGGACGACTGGGATGTGTACCAGACCCTCGGCATCCAGCTTCCGGTCGTCGAGCGGTTGTACGTGCCGGACCTGGTGGTCATGCCCGAGTCCGTCGTCCTCGATCCGTCCGTGAGCCCCTGCCCGGCGGAGGAGGCCGAACTGGTGGTCGAGATCGTGTCCAGGAGCAGCATGGACGTCGACCGCAGGAAGAAGCTGTGGGGCTACGCCCACGCCCCGGTCCCGCTCTACCTGCTGATCGACGCCTGGGACGACATGGGCCCGTCGGTCACCCTCTACGAGCAGCCCGGCAACGGCCGGTACAACCACGCCACGACCGTGGAGTTCGGCGAGAAGATCGGCCTGCCGGAGCCCTTCGGCCTGGAGATCGACACCTCCAGGTTCCCCCGTCCCGACCAGTGGCCGTCCTGAGGGCGACGCCTGAAGCGCTCAGACGGCCCCGTGCCAGGCGCGCCACAGGTCGGCGTACGAGCCCCCGCGGGCCAGCAGCTCGTCGTGGCTGCCCAGCTCGCTGACGCGGCCGTCCTCCACCACGGCGATCCGGTCGGCGTCGTGCGCCGTGTGGAGCCGGTGCGCGATCGCCACCACCGTCCGCCCGGACAGCACACCGGCCAGGGACCTCTCCAGGTGGCGGGCCGAACCCGGGTCCATCAGCGACGTCGCCTCGTCCAGCACCAGCACCTCCGGGTCGGCCAGCACCACCCGGGCCAGCGCGAGCTGCTGCACGTGGGCCGGGTCCAACGTGAGGTCGCCCGACCCCACCCGCGTGTCCAGCCCGTCCGGCAGCGACCGGACCCAGGCGTCGGCGTCCACGGCGGCCAGGGCCTCCCACAGCCGGTCCCGGTCCACCTCGGCGGCGTCCAGGGCCAGCGCCAGGTTCTCGGCCACGGTGCCGCGGAACACGTGGCTCTCCTGGCTCAGCAGGATCGCCCGCTCGCGCCGCAGCTCCGGTGACAGCCCCGCCATGTCCACCCCGCCGACGCGCACGCTCCCGGAGGTCGGCGCGTGCACGCCCGCGATCAGCTTGCCGAGGGTCGACTTGCCCGCGCCGCTCGGCCCGACCACCGCCAGGCGCTCGCCGGGGCGCAGGACCAGGTCCACCCCGTGCAGGACCTCGGTGTCGGTGTAGCCGAACCGCGCGCCGCGCACCTCCACCGTTCCGGGCACGTGGTCCGCGTCCGCCTCGGAGACCCCCGGCCGCTCCTCGGCGAGCCGCACGCCCAGCAGGCGGCGCAGGCTCGTGAAGCCCATCATCAGGCTGTCCACCTGGTCCACCAGCTGTTCCACTGGCCGGGTCATCTGCACGGACAGGAACACGGCCGTGGCGATCTGGCCGACGGTCAGCATGCCGTTCGCGTGCAGGTACCCCGCGACCAGGAACGTGCACGCGGTCGCGAACAGGTAGGCGAACTCCAGCGGCGGGTACCACACGCACCGCAGCCACAGCGTGTACCGCTCTGCCCGGTAGGCGCGGCGGATCTTGGCGTCGGCCCGCGCGGTCTGGCGGAGCTGGCGTCCCAGCGCCTCCAGGGTGTGTGCCCCCTCGACGGTGTCCGTGACGCTCTGCGTCAGGTCGGAGTAGGTCGCCAGCTCCCGGATGTAGCCGTCGGGGGCGCGGCGGGCGTACCAGCGGGTGGACACCCAGATGATCAGCAGGGTCGGCGCCCAGGCCAGGAGCAGCGCGGGGTGCAGCAGGCCGATCGCGGTGACGATGACGGCCACCGTCACCGTGCTCACCGCCATCACCGGCACCGAGTGGCGCACGGTGTGGCTCAGGTGCCCGATGTCGCGGCCCGACCTGGCCACCAGGTCGCCGGTCCCGGCCCTCTCCACCGTTCCGAGCGGCAGGCGCAGGACCGCGCGCACGAACTCCTCGCGCAGCTCGGCCAGCACCCCCTCCCCGAAGCGGATCGACTGCGCCACCGACACGAGCGTGAACCCGGCGTGGAACAGCAGGCCGACGACGATCACCACGGCCAGCAGGTCGATCCGGCCGGGGTCGGCCCCGCCGCGGACCGCGTCGATGACCATGCCGAGCACCCACGGGGCGACGAGCGCGGCCAGCGCCGCCATCCCGTACAGGGCCACGACGGCGAGCAGCCGCCCGCCGTGGTCGCGACCGGCCCGGCGCAGGCGTGTCCAGACCATGGACACGGGCGCCACGGGCAGGGCGGCGGTCTCCGCCGGCATCGGGAGCTCGGGGTCGTCGGTACGGGGGAGGACGTGTTCGGTGGTCCGGGTCATGGCTTCCCACTCGTGGAGACGGTGCGCAGGACGGTGTCGGCGTAGCCGGGGGCGCTCGCGAGCAGGTCCCGGTGGGAGCCCTCGGCTACGACGCGCCCGCCGTCCACGAACAGCACGTGGTCGGTGTGGTCGAGCAGGAGGGGGCTGGTGGTGATCAGGGCGGTGGTGCGCCCCTTCCGCTCGGCGGCCAGCCGTGCGCCGATGGCCGCCTCGGAGTGGGCGTCCACGGCGGAGGCGGGTTCGACCAGGACCAGGATCTCGGGGTCCAGGCCGAACGCCCTCGCCAGCCGGAGCCGCTGCTGCTGGCCGCCGGAGTACTCGCGCCCGCGCTCGGTGAGGAGCGCGTCGAACCCCGCCGGGGACTGCCGTACGACGTCGTCGGCGTACGCGGCCCGGACCACCGCCGCGAGGCGGTCGTCGGACAGCCCCTCGTCCGGGGACAGCTCCTCGCGGAGCCTTCCGGAGAACAGGTGGGCGCTGTTGGACGCGACCAGCACGCGGCGGCGCACGTCGCGCAGCGGCAGGTCGCGCAGGCGCACCTCGCGGCCGGTCGCCGTTTCGACGAGCAGGGTGTCCGCACCGTCCCCCTCGTCCTCGCGGTACCGGCCCAGGCGCTCGGCCAGGGCGGTCGCCCCGGCCGCGTCGGAGCACACCACGCCGGTGGTGCGCCCGGCGGCCACCACGACCCCGCTGGCGGGGTCGCGCAGGTCGCACGGGGCGGCCGGGGGATCGGCGGGGTGCTCGGGGTCGGGGTGGTCGTGCTCCAGGGAGAGCACGCGGACCACGTGGTCCGCCGCCACCCGGGCGGAGATGAACAGGGAGGAGGCGTGCATCAGGTACCGGATCGCCACGGCCAGGTTGCCCGTGTATCCGTAGAACGCGACGAGCTGGCCCACGGTGATGTCCCCGGCCAGGGCCAGGCGGGCGCCGTACCAGACGATGCCCACCAGCAGCAGTCCCGGATACAGCTCGCGGACGGCCTGGAGGGCGGCGTCCATCCACCCCACCCGCACGCCGGCGGCGCGCACGCGCTGGGACTCCTCGCGGTAGCGGTCGCCGACGGTGCGCTCCCCGCCCACGCCCCGCAGGACCCGCAGCCCGGAGACCAGGTCGGTGGCCCGCGTGGTCAGCTCGGCCTGCCTGGTGCGGTGGTGCTCCTGGCGCCGGGAGAACGGGCGCAGCAGCGGCACCATGCCGACTACCATGACCGGCACCGCGACGAGCACGATCAGGCCGAACGTGACGTGCGACGACAGCATGAGGACGCTCACCGCGCCGATCGTCACCACCGACGCGGGGACGAGCGCGGAGTCCTCGTAGAAGTCGCCCACCCGGTCGATGTCGTCCGTGCCGACCGCGACCACCTCGCCGGACGGGAGCCGCCGGGTGAGGGTGGGGCCCAGGGCGACCGACCGCGCGATGACGACCTGCACGGTGCGGTACGCGGACGAGTACCAGTTGAACGCCATCGCCCGGACGCCGACCGGCACCAGTGCCGTGCTCAGCAGGGTCAGGCCGGTGAGGACGCCGAACCAGAGGAGCAGCGACCGCGGGTCGCCCTCCACCACGCCGGAGTCCAGGGTGGCGCCGACCGCCGCGGACATGAGGACGCCGCAGAGCCTGTAGGCGCTGTCCACGCCCCCCGCCCACGCGAGCGGGCGCCACTCCGATCGGGCGAGCCACAGCAGGAAGCGGTTGGCCGAACGGTGGTCGGGAATGCCCGGAGGCTGAGGAAGTACGCGCACAGTTCTCGGACTGTAACCAGAGAACCGGGGCGGGTCCACTCATTTTTCCGGGACGGGCCAGGGGTATCGTGCCTGTTCGGGAGGGGTGTCATCGCCGGGCGCCCGCGCCCGCCGGGGTCACCTGACGGAGCCCTCCGCGTGCAGCAGCTCCACCAGGCGGCGCACCGCCGGGGCGCACCGCTCGCGCTCGGCGAAGCCGATCCACGCCAGTTCCGCGATCTCGTTGTCGGCGGTCGGCTCGCCGTCGTGCTCGGCGGAGTAGCAGGAAAGCCGCACCCGCGTCCCCGGCGCCTTGTCGTAGGCCAGTTCGTCGATGACGGTGACGAGGCGGAAGGTTCCGGGGCGGAGCACCACGCCGACCTCCTCGTCGGTCTCGCGCGCCACGGCCTCCTCGTCGCTCTCGCCGGGCTCGCGCTTGCCGCCCGGGAGGTAGAACCGGTCGACGCCCTCGGTACGGACGCACAGCAGGCGTCCGTCCTTCACATGCACCCAGGCCAGGGCGTCGATCACGGCGGGGGTGCCGGGCTGCGCCGGCGGAGTCGAGGTCATGGGCCCACTGTAGGACGGGGAGGGAACCGCCGAACCCGTGCCCCGGGGGTGACCTGACGCACTAGCATCCAGTCAGCGGCGGACGGCAGCGGGCCCCGGGGCCCGGGAAGGACGGACGGCATGGAGACGCGGACCCGGGGAACGGCCCCGGCGGGGACCGCAGGAGCGATCGCCGGGCCCCTCCTCGCGGAGATCGCCGCAGGCGGCGGGATCCCTCCGCAGTCCGACGCCCACAGGGAGGCCCGCGAACAGGCGTACAACCTGTACAGCGCGGCCGTCGGGGCCTGCCTGAGCCGCGCGGACACCCGGCCCGAACTCAGGGAGCGGGCGGCCGCGCTCCTGGCGGAGGAGGCGCGCCTGCCGTTCCTCTCCCCGGACGAAATCGACGCCGTCAACGCGGAACTGCCCGCCGTGCTCGCCGCGCTGCGCGCCGAGCCCGTGCCGGTCCCCGACGGGGCCACGCCCCGGGACCCCGGACGCGTCATGGACGACGCGGACCTGGGCGCGCTGTTCGACCTGGCCCTGCGCGACCGCCTCACGGGTGGCGCGCGGGAGCACCCTCGGCTGCTGCTCCTCGGCGGCCAGCCGGGGGCGGGCAAGTCCACCCTGCAACGCCTGCTCCTGCCCGCTCTGCCGGAGGGCACCGTCAGCTACGACGGCGACGACCTGCTGAGGCTCGCGCCCGACTACGAGTGGGCGATGGCCGCCGACGACGCGGTTGCCTCGGACTCCCTCGCACGCCAGGTCGCCGGTCTGCACGGGCTCGCCCTGGAGCACGTGCGGTCGGGGCGGTCGGACGTCGTGTGCAGCCACCCCCTCGGCCGCGCCGACTGGGCGGCCTCCTGGGTGGAGGGGTTCCGCGAGGCCGGGTACCGGGTCGAGGTGGCGTTCGTGGCCACCCACTCCTCCAACAGCCGCTTCGCGCTCGCCGACCGTCTCGCGCGGGCCCGCGCCCACCAGGGTTTCGGCCGGGTCATGTCGGAGGCGCACCACGACCGCTTCTACCTGGGCGTGCCCAACACGGTGGAGTTCCTGGAGACCCACCGGCTCGCGGACTCCCTCTACGTGCTCTCCCGGGACGGCGACGTGCTCTACGCGAACCATCTGAGGGACGGCGACTGGCGCACCGAGCCCTTCGGACGCATCGCCCTGGAGGCCGAGCGCGGCCGGCGCGACCTCTGGCGCGACGCAGAGGGGTGAACGCGCGCAAGCCCTCGCCCGGCCGAGGGAGGGCTTGCGCGCGTGCGGCTACTCCTCGCGCCGGGCGGTGCCGAGCAGCGCCCGCCATTCGGAGGACGGGAAGGAGAGATGGCCGAGTTCCCTGTTCTGGGTGTCGCGGACCAGGCTCGCGCCGTGCACGTCTGCGACCTCGACGCAGTTCTGGTCGCGGGCACCGGAGTAGCTGCTCTTACGGAAGGCGACCTCTACGCAGTTGTTGCGGTCGCTGTAGCTGGACTTGTGGAAGGCAACGTCCACGAGCTTCTGCGGGGTGGCTTCGTTGGAACCGGACCTGAGGGGCGGGAGTTCGCTCATCTCCGGGATGTACCCGCTGACGTGGTGGTGTCGGTGGCCAGATGCGGTCAGGGACCGGCGAGCTGGGGCCCGTCGCGGGGGAGTGGGCTCTGGCTGGATAGCTGGGTTGGCTTCGTTGGTGTGAGGCTCAGTGGTGACCCACTTCGAGTCCTACCGAGCTTCGGAGCATGGGGGGTAGAGTTGCAGCGTTCTGGTACACGAAGAGGCCCCGGTTTGGTCACCGGGGCCTCTCGTCGTCTACAGCTACTTCTGGAGCAAAGTGCTCAGGAAGGCCTGCCACTCCTGGCCGCCGAAAGCGATGTGCCCGAGTCCACGATTCTGGGTGTCCCGGACAGCGGCGCCGTCGGGTAGGTCAGCGATCTCCACGCACTCGTTCGCGGTTGCGCTGTAGGACGACTTGCGGAAGGTCATCTGGTCGTTCTGGTTCTGGTACACGTTGGCTTCCTACTCGTACTTCTTGATGATCTGACCCATACGGTCAGCGCTCGCATCTGGGTGAAGGGCCATCACCCGGATTTCGTCCCAGGCACCCCGATACACCTGGACCTCGTCATCATCCTCGAGGTAGAGGCCGTCGGTACGTGTCTCGATATAGGCGATGGAGGGGTCCAGCGGATTCGTGAAGTCCAGGATGGTGAAGCTTCCCGCGATTCCAGGGTGCAGTCCCACTTCAAGCGGGAGCAGCTGGATTTTGATGTGGTCCGCTGTCTCGATGAGGTGCATGAGCTTGGCGATCTGGTCGCGCATAACCTGTCTGTCGCCAGCCGGGCGCAGCAGAACACTCTCATCCAGCACACACCACACCTTCGGCGGCTCATCCTGGTCGAGAATCTCTTGGCGAACGAGTCGAGCCTGGACGACGCGATCGATGATCTCCGGCGACCGAGAGCGGCCGCTCCGTGTCGATGCCGCAGCATACTCCTGGGTCTGAAGTAGACCCGGTATCACCATGGTCTGATACGTGCTCACAGCGGACGCCTCTGCCTCGAACCCCACGTAGGCATCGGTGAATACATCGCCGTAGCGGGTCCACCAGCCCTTTTCGCGGGACTGCCGGGCGAGCAGGACCAGCCCCTCGGTGACGTCTGGTGGTGCCTGGTAGAGGGTGGCAAGAGCCCGGATGATCACCGGGTCTGGCCGCTTCCACTTGTTCAGCTCCATGTTAGTGAGCCTCCCGCGCGACCAGCCGAGCTTGTCTCCCACCTGCTCGGCAGTGAGGCGGGAGGCCTCGCGCAAACGTCTCAATTCGGCTGAGAGACGGCGGCGCCTGATCGTGGGGCTGTAGCGATCCGTCACAGCGCGCGCTCCTCGGCTCTTCCTGCGGGTTCGTCGGTCTGTCCCGATGGTAGATCACCCCTTTCGCGAAACTTTTGAAGGCAGCATCTCATCAATCCAAAGCTTTGTATTGAAAATTTGGATGCGGGGCGTCACTATGGGTGCACCAGAACTCACGCGGCCTGACCAGCCGCAGACCCAGGAGGCTGCCCTGTGCGCTACCTGAACCCCTCGGCGCTCGTCGCCGTCCGCCACCTCGCGTCCGAGGCGATGAGGGCCCGTCGGCCCCGGCGCGCGGCCCGCGTCAGGCACTACGTCCCCGAGCCGTCCGCCTTCCGCGTTCCCGTCGCCGTTCCGGCGTTGGACGTCCTCGGTGCGGTGCTCGACGGCCTCCGCCGACTGGAGGTCCTGGCATGACCCGGGTGTGCGACCTTCGCGAGCTTCCGACCATGGCGGCGCTCACCGCGTGGGCCACCGCCCACGGGGCGGCCGTCACCTACCTGGGCCCCGACCTCCAGGGCCATGCGGTCTACGCGGCCCGCCGGGGACCCGTGACCCGGGTGGTGACCGTCCCCGGACCGGACCCCCATCCGCACCCGCTGACCTGGCAGTCTCCACTGGAGACCCTTCCCGCCGACGCGTCTCCGGGGGCCGCAGGGGCAGCCGTCCGCGTTCCCGCAGCCCGATCCGGCGACCCCGACCCGTCCGGTGACCTTTGCGTCCCGGCCAGGGGCCTTCGCGCGGTGTGGGCGGCGGCGATCCGCGCCGTCCCCCTCCTCTGAGACCGGGCGCGCCCCGACCGGGGGCCGGGGCGCGCCCTCCACACCTCCCCCGAGGAGCACGGCGTGGACGGCAGGACCAGGTGCGAGAAGACCACCAGCGGCCAGCACGACTACATCGCGGACCCGGCCGATCCGCGGTACCCCGACATCCGGACCATGCGGTGCCGCCACTGCGGCGACAGCGTCACCGTCACCCGAGGGTGACCGACCAGAGAGCAGGTCAGCATGACCACAGCCACAATGACCATCACAGGTACGACCACAGCGACGATTTGCAGCGGCACGGGGAAGGTGCGCTGATGAGGAACACTCCTGATAGGGACCACCTCCCCCTCGCCCGGTCCCTGGCCGACCGGCTCCGCGCGGGCGGCGCCCCGGAGCACATCGCGTCGCTGTTCCTCCGGGTGCCCCGGCACGAGTTCCTGCCCGACGTGGTGTGGGGCGAGGACCGCACCCGCTACGACCGCGCAGAGGACCCCGACGCCTGGCTCCGCGCGGCCTACACCGACCAGGCGCTCACCACCCAGCGCGACGGGGGCCGGGAGGGCGGCATGGGCCTGCCCACCTCCTCCAGTTCCGCGCCGACGATCATGGCGCGCATGCTCGCCGCCGCCCGGATCGAACCCGCCCACTCGGTCCTGGAGATCGGTACGGGGACAGGGTTCAACGCCGCGCTGCTGTGCGAACTGGTCGGGGACGAGCGCGTGGCCACGATGGAGATCGACCCGGCCGTCTCCGCCTCGGCCCGGTCGGCGCTGCACGCCGCCGGGTACGCGCCGGAGGCCGTGCACGCCGACGCGGAGCACGCCCGCCTGTCCGGCGCTCCGGCGTTCCACCGGGTCGTCGCCACGTGCCAGGTGGCGGACGTCCCGTCCGGCTGGCTCGCCCAGCTCCACCCGCGCGGTCTGCTCGTCACCCCGTGGGCGCCCACCCCGGGCGCGCCGTCCGGCGCGCTCGCGGTCCTGGAGAAGCGCGGCGGGGGGCTTCCGGCCGAGGGCCGCTTCGAGGGGAGCCTCGCGTTCATGTGGGCGCGCGGCCAGACCAGGCCCGGTGGACGGATCCCGGACGCGGTCCCCGACCGCACCACCCGGGCGGAGGGGGACCCCCGCTACCTCCTCGACGGCGAGGGCGGCCTCCTCCTGGCGCTGCTCGTGCCCGACTGGGCGCACGGCATGGGCCGGGAGCCGGGCGCGTCCGACCTGTTCATGTGGGTGGTGTCCACCCGCTGCGGGGCGTGGGCGCGGCTGCACCCGGACGGGCGGGTGGAACAGGGCGGAGGGCCCCGGCGCCTGGTGGACGAGTTCGAGGAGGCGCTCACCCGGTGGCGCGAGCAGGGGGAGCCGGGCGTCGCGGAGTTCGGACTGACGGTGGACGACGCGAGGGGGAGCCGGTCCGTGTGGCTGCGCGAGCCGGAGGCCGTCCTGTGGACCGCACACCGCCCCGGGGAGCCCCGGTGACCGCGACCGAGTTCGAGGAACTGCTCACCCCCGCCGAGGTGGCGCGGCTGTTCCGGGTGGACCCCAAGACCGTCGCCAAGTGGGCCAGGACCGGACGCCTTACCTCGGTCAAGACCCTGGGCGGCCACCGGCGCTACCGCGAGAGCGAGGTCAGGCGACTGCTCGGATACCGGTGAACCCCCGTGCCCGGCCCCTACCGGGGCCGGGCACGCCGCCGCGTCCCTACCCGCCGGTCAGCCCGGCCATGGCCTGCCGGTCCTCCTCGCCGAACCTCTCCTCCAGCTCCTCCGGGGCGGCGTCCACGTCGATCCGCGACAGCGGCACCCCGCGCGCGGACTCGATCGCGCCGAGCCGCCGCAGCGCCCGGTCGCCGGCGTACCTCAGCAGCTCGCCCGGCGGCAGCTCGTAGCGCCGGGACCCCGGAGTCCCCGGGAACTCCTCGCCCCGCTCCACCGTGGACATCACGTGCGGCAGCAGCTCGTCCAGCCGCTCCCGCACCGCGTCCCAGTTGGTGTCGTCGGCCGCGACGTGCCTGCGGCACGTGAAGGTGCCCCACGCCATGTGGCGGCGCTCGTCGTCCCCGATCCGCCGCACGATCTCCCGCATCCCCGGGAACAGGTTCCGGACGGTGCACACGTGGTTCCAGGCGTAGTAGCCCGTGAGCGCGAGCGAGCCCTCGATGACGTGGTTGTAGGTCACCGACGCCCGCACCTGGTTGCGCGGGCCGGGGTCCTCCAGGAGCGCCTCCAGCGAACCGGGCAGTTCCTCGTAGAACAGCGCCCGGTAGCCGGGGTTGTCGTCCACGTACCCGTGCAGGTCCTCGTGCACCCCGAGGGCGTCCAGCCACAGCCGGAACGCCTGCACGTGCTTGGCCTCCTCGAAGGCGAACTGGGTCAGGTACATCTCGTCGCCGAGCCGGCCCTCCGCCGCCATCGCGCGCAGGAACGGCTGGAGGTCCTCGGTCACGGCCTCCTCGCCCGCCACGAAGAACGCGCACAGCCTGAGGATGCGCTCGCGGGCCTCACCGCCGAGCCCCTGCCAGTCCTCCGCGTCCCGGGAGAGGTCGATGTCCGCCGGGTTCCAGAAGCGGGCGTTGCCCTTGGCGAACAGCCGAAGGGGCAGGGAGTCCCAGTTCAGGCCGCCGTTCCGGAGGGTGTGGAACCCCGTCCGGTGTCCGGAGGGGGCGGGGGTCGGCGTTCCGGTGGCGGGGGCGGGCTCGTCGGGCACGGGAGGACCTCCTGGGGGGTGGACTGCCCTCATGATTGGACACGGAAGGCTCCCGTGTAAAGGGGCTGAGCGGCATCCGTGCGGCGATAACCGAATTCGGTTCGGTCGGAAGGGCACCTCGCCTTCCCGTACGGCACGCCGCCTCTCCGAGCGGCGACCCGGTCGGCATCACGGCGAGCCGCCCCCCGCCGAAACGGTACGGTCGGGGAGTACCGCCCGCACTGAACGATCCGATCGGGGGACGACGTGTTCTGTGGTGATCCCGGCACCGCCGGTTACGCCGCCTGCGCCGCCCAGACCCAGCTCTTCGCGTTGGCCTCCGCCATCCCCGCACTCCTCGGGATGGCACTCCTCATCACGGCCTTCACCGCCCCGTCCGTCCGCGGGGACCGGATCCTGCGCACCCGCACCCTCAGCTACTCCCTGGTGGCGTGGGGCATCGCGGCGGGCACCTACGTCATGGGCGGGCTGCCCTCCGTCTGACGGCCCCGGGCCCCGGCCCTGCGCCCGGAGAGGGCGCGCCCTGCTCCGCCTCCGCCGTTGCGCCCGGAGAGGGCGCGCCCTGCTCCCGTCCCCGGAGGGGACGCACCGGGCCCGGCGTCCCCACCCCGCCCCACTCGCCCCCGCCCCCCTCTGCCGTGATCTTGTACTTATAGCGAGGTTCGGCGTCGAGAACGTCTATAAGTACAAGATCATCGGGGGGTAGGTCGGGGGGTAGGTCGGGGGGTAGGTCGGGGGGTAGGTCGGGGGGTGGGTAGGTGTGCGGCCCGCTCCCGTCGGCCTGTGCGGCCACCACTCTATACTCGTCGTGTATACGCGGCGTGTATAGTCACCGACATGACTCTCGGCCAGACATTCCTGGGGCTGCTCGAAACCCGCTCCCAGCACGGATACGACCTCAAACGGGCCTACGACGAGCGCTTCGCCGGCCAACGGCCGCTCGCCTACGGGCAGGTGTACGCCACCCTCTCCCGCCTGCTCAAGCACGGGCTGGTGGAGGTGGAGGCGGTCGAAGCCGGCGCGGGCCCCGAGCGCAAGCGCTACACCGTGACCGACTCCGGGGTCACCGACGTCGAACGGTGGCTCGCCACACCGGAGAGCCCCGAGCCCTACCTCCAGAGCACCCTGTACACCAAGGTCGTACTCGCCCTGCTCACCGGCCGTCCGGCCGACGGGATCCTCGACGTCCAGCGCGCCGAGCACCTGCGCCTGATGCGCGAGCTCACCCGCCGCAAGACCGCCGGGGACCTGTCCGACCAGCTCATCTGCGACCACGCCCTGTTCCACCTGGAAGCCGACCTGCGGTGGCTGGAACTGACCGCCGCCCGGCTGAACGACCTCGCCGACGAGGTGCGCGGCCGATGAGACGACCCGCCCCCCGCGCCCTCTCCGACCGCCTCCCCGAGGCCCCCGGCACCCCCCTGCTCACCGGCTCCGGCCTGCGCAAGTCCTTCGGCCTCACCCAGGCACTGGAGGACGCCTCCCTCGACCTGTACCCCGGCGAGGTCGTCGCCGTCATGGGCCCCTCCGGCTCGGGGAAGTCCACCCTCCTGCACTGCCTCGCCGGCGTGGTGCGGCCGGACGCCGGGACCATCGAGTACGACGGACAGGACCTGGTCGCCGCCTCGGACACCCGGCTCAGCGCGCTGCGCCGCTCGGAGTTCGGCTTCCTGTTCCAGTTCGGCCAGCTCGTCCCCGAACTGTCCTGCCTGGAGAACGTCGCGCTCCCCCTGCGGCTCGGCGGGCGGCCCCGCCGCCGGGCGGAGCACGCCGCCGCCGAGTGGCTGGACCGGCTGGACGTGGGCGAACTCGCGCACAAGACCCCCGGCGAGTGCTCGGGCGGCCAGGGCCAGAGGGTCGCGGTCGCCCGCGCCCTCATCACCCGCCCCCGGGTGGTGTTCGCCGACGAGCCCACGGGCGCACTCGACTCCCTGAACGGGGAACGGGTGATTCGCATGCTCACCGAGGCGGCCCGGGAGTCCGGGGCCGCCGTGGTCGTGGTGACGCACGAGGCCCGGGTGGCCGCCTACGCCGACCGCGAGGTCGTCTGCCGGGACGGCCGCACCCTCGACACCGGAGGTCCGGGATGAGCCCGCGAGACCGAGCCCCCGCCGGAACCGGCCCGGAACGCGACCGCCCGTCCCCCCTAGGCGAACTCCTGCTGGGCGCGCAGCTCGCCCTGCGCGGAGGCCGTGAGGTCGTCCTCCGGAGCGTCCTCACGGCGATCGGGGTCGGCGTGGCCACCGCCGGGCTGCTCCTGGCCGCCGGCCTGCCGACCGCCCTGGACCACCTGGCCGAGCGGAACGCGGCCCGCATGGACCACCAGGTGGCCCCCCACCCGGTGCCCCCGTCGGGCGACGACACCCTGCTGATCGGCATCGCCACCACCCTCCACGCGGGGCAGGAGGTCCACGGGCGGCTCCTCCGGGCCGAGGGCTCCGACCCCCCGCTCCCCCCCGGCGTGACCGAGATCCCCGGGCCGGGCGAGCTCCTCCTCTCCCCCGCGCTGGCCGACCTGCTCGACGCCCCGGGCACAGAGGCCCTCCGGAGCCGGTTCGACCACCCCGTCGTCGGGGAGATCGGCCCCGAAGGGCTCCTGGGACCGCACGAACTGGCCTACTACCTCGGCAGCGAGGACCTGGCCGTGGAGAACGCCGGCATCCGGATCACCGCGTTCGGAGGGGAGCCCGGCCCCGTCGTGCGGGGGCCGGTCGTCGTGCTCCTCGGCCTGGTGGGCGTGGTCGTCATGCTCACCCCCGTCGTGGTCTTCCTCGGCGCGGCGGTGCGCTTCGGCGGCGAACAGCGTGAGCGCCGCCTGGCGGCACTGCGGCTCATGGGGGCCGACCGCCGGGCCGTCCGGCGCGTCGCGGCCGGCGAGACCCTTCCCGGTGTCGGGCTCGGCCTGGTGCTCGGGGCGGTGCTCTTCTACGCCGGGCGTCCGATCGTGGAGACGGTGGGGGTGGGGCCCGGCCTCTACGCCGGGGACGTGGCACCGCACCCCGTGCTCGGCGCGCTGGTGTTCGCCGGGGTCCCGCTGCTCGCCCTGTGGGTGGTGCTCGCCTCCCTGCGCGGGGTCGTGGTCGAACCGCTCGGCACCGTGCGCCGCGCAGAACGGCCGCGCCCCAGGGTGTGGTGGCGTCTGCTGCTCCTGGTGCTCGGCGTGGTCCTGATCTGGCTGAGCATGGACCTCCGGACGGCCGGGCGCCTGGGCCTGCCCGGGGGCGGGGGGCTGCCGATGACGGCGATCGGGCTCCTGGCCGCGCTGTTCGGCACGACCGCCGTGCTGCCCTGGCTGGTGGACCGGCTGTTCCGACGCGCCTCGGGCGGCCCCCTCGCGCTCCAGCTCGCCCAGCGTCGGCTGGCGGCGGCGGGCGGCGGGCCCACCCGGGCGGTCAGCGGCATCGTGGTGACCGTCGCGGGGGCCATCGCGCTGCAGAGCCTGTTCGCGAACGCCTGGGCCGATGCGTCGGTGACGCTCGCGGACACCGCCCAGGAGGCGTACGCGGAGAACGAGTTCGGTCCGTCCCGGTTCCAGGTCCAGGCGGAGCTGTGGATGCCCCCCGCCGACGACGACCCCGCCGGGACCGTGGCGCGGGTGCCCGGTGTGGAGGCGGCGGCGGCCTTCCGTACGGTGTGGGGCACCACCGGCGACGGCACCGACGTCCCGGTCCACATCGCCGACTGCGACGTCCTGCGGCAGATGGCCGACCTGCCCGCCTGTTCCCCCGGGGACGTCTTCAGCGCGCTGCCCGGGTTGGGAGCCGGCGACACCCTCATGGTCCGCCCGAGGGAGGACGCGACGGAGAGCCCCTGGGTGCTGCCCCCGGTCTCCGGTTTCGAGGGGGCGCTGGTCGAACACCCCTGGAGCGCCACGGGGCACACAGCGCGGGACGTCGTCCTCGCGACCCCGGAGGCCGCCGCGGCGCCCGCGGAGATCGCCGCCCGGAGCACGGTCTGGATCAGGGCCGACCCGGCCGTTTCCGGAATGGAGGAGGGGCTCAGGCACACCGTCGGGTCCCTGGACCCGACCTCGCGCCTGACCGTCCCGATCACCACCGTGGTCAACCCGGCCATGGCCGACATCCGTGACGCGCTCGTGGCCGGAGCCCTGGCCTGCCTGACGGTGATCGCCGCCGGGCTGGTGGTGGGCACGGTCGAGCAGGTCCGGGAGCGCCGGCGGGTCCACGCGGTGCTCACCGCGTTCGGCACCCGGCGGAGCACTCTGGTGGCCTCGGTGGTGTGGCAGACCACGCTGCCCGTGCTCCTGGGCATCGTGCTGGCCACGGCGGTCGGGACAGCCCTCGGGGTCATGGTCCAGAGGGTGGCCGGGCTCCCCGTGCGCTTCATCCCGGTGGAGACCCTCGTCATCGCAGGCGCCGGCGTGGGCGTGGCGGCCCTGACCACCCTGCTCGCGGTGCCCGCGCTGCTGCGGACCATGCGCCCGGAGGGCCTGCGCTCGGAGTGAGCGGGTCCCGGTCGGGCACAGCGGGTCCCCGGTGACGGGGACCGGGGACCCGCCGCCCGGGCCCGCCCCTAGATCTCCTCGCCGGACAGCAGGTCCGACGCGTCGGTGATCCGGTACGCGTACCCCTGCTCGGCGAGGAAGCGCTGCCGGTGCGCGGCGTAGTCCTGGTCGAGGGTGTCCCTGGCGACCACCGCGTAGAAGCGCGCGGCGCGGCCGTCGGTCTTGGGCCGCAGGACCCGGCCCAGGCGCTGGGCCTCCTCCTGGCGGGACCCGAAGGAGCCGGACACCTGCACCGCCACGCCCGCCTCGGGCAGGTCGATGGAGAAGTTCGCGACCTTGGAGACCACCAGCGTGCGCAGCTCGCCGGAGCGGAAGGCGTCGAACAGCCTCTCGCGCTCCTTGTTCCTGGTCTCGCCCTTGATCACGGGGGCGTCCAGGGAGGCGCCCAGCTCGTCCAGCTGGTCGATGTAGGAGCCGATGACCAGCACCTGCTCCTCGGGGTGGCGCTCCACGATCTGCCGCACCACCGAGGTCTTCGTCTCGGAGGAGGCGCAGAACCGGTAGCGGTCCTCGGGCTCGGCGGTCGCGTAGGCCAGGCGCTCGGACTCCGACAGGTCCACCCGGACCTCCACGCAGTCCGCGGGGGCGATCCACCCCTGGTTCTCCATGTCCTTCCACGGGGCGTCGTAGCGCTTGGGGCCGATGAGCGAGAACACGTCGCCCTCCCGGCCGTCCTCCCGCACCAGCGTCGCGGTGAGCCCCAGGCGGCGCCGGGCCTGGAGGCTCGCCGTCATCCGGAAGATCGGCGCCGGCAGCAGGTGGACCTCGTCGTAGACCACGAGCCCCCAGTCGCGGGCGTCGAACAGCTCCAGGTGCGTGTACACGCCCTTGCGCCTGGCGGCCATCACCTGGTAGGTCGCGATCGTGACCGGCCGGATCTCCTTGCGCGTCCCCGAGTACTCGCCGATCTCGTCCTCGGTGAGGGAGGTGCGCCGCAGCAGCTCCGTCTTCCACTGGTGGACCGACACGGTGTTCGTCACGAGGATGAGGGTGGTCGCCCCGGTGAGCGCCATCGCCGCCGCGCCCACGATGGTCTTGCCCGCGCCGCACGGCAGCACGACGACGCCGGAGCCGCCCGCGTGGAAGCTCTCCGCGGCCTCCTTCTGGTAGCCGCGCAGCTCCCAGCCGTCCTGGTCCAGGTCGATGGCGTGGGCCTCGCCGTCCACGTACCCGGCCAGGTCCTCGGCGGGCCAGCCGATCTTCAGCAGCGCCTGCTTGAGGTTGCCGCGCTCGCTGGGGTGCACGGCCACCGAGTCCTCGCCCAGCCGCTCGCCGAGCATGCCCTTGAGCTTCTTGGCCCGGACGACCTCCTCCAGGACGGCCCTGTCCGAGGACTCCAGGACCAGCCCGCGCACGGGGTCACCGACGATGCGCAGGCGCCCGTAGCGCTGCATGGTCTCGGCGATGTCCACCAGCAGGGAGTGCGGCACCGGGAACCTGGAGAAGCGGATCAGCGCGTCCACGACCTGCTCGGCGTCGTGTCCGGCGGCGCGCGAGTTCCACAGCGCCAGCGGAGTGATCCGGTAGGTGTGCACGTGCTCGGGTGCGCGCTCCAGTTCGGCGAAGGGCGCGATGGCTCGGCGGCACTCGCCGGCGAGCTCGTGGTCGACCTCGAGCAGGAGCGTCTTGTCGGACTGGACGATCAGGCAGGACACACGGACCTTCAATCTCGCGGGGCGGGGGCGGCCTCAGGTGCAACGCGTCCGGGCCCCTGATCATGCCCTGCCGCCGAAATGCCCGCCCGGCCCCGTTCCCGGCCGCCGGAACGGCGTCCTCCAGGGTCCGCGCGCCCGCGTCCGCCGCTGTTCGGGTGGCGTGGAGTCCCGGGCCGGGCCCCGGGTCCGCGTGGCCGTGTCCGCCGCACCGGCGCGGCCCGCGCGGCGCGGTCGGTCAGGTCTCGGAGGTGGCGATGGCGAAGCCGATCAGGCACGCGAGGACGGCCATGATCGCCAGGATCACCCCGTTGGAGATCCAGGCGTAGCGGAGGTGCCGCCGCGCCTTCTCCCGGTCGATCTTCTCCGTGAGGGAGAGCGCCGAGAACACGAGGCCGATGACGCCCAGGAACCCGCAGCAGGTCACCACGAGGAGGATCGACACCACCAGGGCGGCGATGGCGCTCGTCTGGCTGGGCGGGGCCTCCTGGTACGGGGCGGCGTACGGCTCCATGCCGTGGGCGTGTCCGGCGGCGGGGCCGCCGTAGCCGTCCGGGGGCGGCGGGTACCCCGCTGGGTCGCCGTAGCCGCCGGGCGGCTGCGGATAGGGGCTGCCGTAGGGGTCGCCCTGCGGGTGGGGCTGCCCGGCGTAGGGGTCGCCGTAGGGGTCGTTGGGACCGGACTGCCAGTTCTCGCTCAAGGTCGTGACCTCCGGGAGGTGTCGGTGTACGGGGGAGCCGTCGGGGACGGCGGGGAGGGGGAGGGCGGCGCTCGGGGCCGGTCCGCCGCCGGGGGCCGGGAACCGGTTCGCGCGGCCGGTCCGCCGGTACCTGCGGGCCCGGTCAGACGCTGAGGATCACCACCGCCAGGAGCATGAGCGGGATGAAGAACACCACCGACAGCGCGGCGTAGGCGAAATTGCACGCCCACGCGTACCGGAGGTGGCGCTCGACCTCGGCCGCGTCCGGGTAGCGCCTGACCGCCATGACCCCGAAGCCGATGCCGGGCAGGTTCGCCACGAGGAGGAAGAACCACATGCCCAGGTACAGGCCCAGGACGGGCACCACCAGGCTGAGCAGCGCCGTCACCAGGGCCGCGACCGCTCCCCCCAGCCGGGCCGGGGGGCCCGTGGGGCCGGCTCCGGGGCCGGCTCCGGGACGGGGGCCGGGGCGGTGGCCGAACGGCCCGCCGGACGCCGGACGCGAAGGGCCCGCCGGCCCCGGGGGCCGCACCGAGCCGAGCGTGGAGCCCTGCTCGCGCTCCCAGAAGGCCTTGGGTCCGCCCTGGCCGCTCATCACCGCTCGTCCGCCTCCCGTCGGCCGCGGGGGCCGTCGTCGCCGAGCCGCCCTCGCGGCCGTCCCATACTGCCGCATACCCAGCCCGCCGCGCGCGGACCCGGCGCCCGGCGGCACGGTTCGTCAAACACCGGTCAGTAGTTGGTCACCGGGACGATCCCCTGGATCCACGAGCCCGCCTGGGTGAACATCACGAACGTCAGCACCAGCATCACGAAGAACATCACCCCGGCGGCGCCCAGGCAGTACCAGGAGTAGCGGGTGAGCGTCTCCGCCTGGACGGGGCGGCCCCGGTCGCGCGCGTGGGCGGCGCGCACCGCGAACACGATCCCGGCGACCCCGAACAGCCAGTTCGCGCAGCACAGGAACGTGAGCGCGTGCAGGATCAGGGCCATCGTCGAACTGTTGGCCCCGCCGGGGAGCGGCGTCCGGGACCCCTCGCGGTCGTCGTCGCGCCCGTCCCACTCCTCCCGCCCGTCCGGTTCGTCGGCGCGGGGGCGGTCCCGGCGCCCCGCCCCGCGGCTCCGCCCACGGCCGCCGTCGCGGTCGTCGTCGCGTCCGTGGTCGCGGGGGGACGATGCCCCGGGGGGCAGCGATGTGTCGCTCATGGGGGTGTCTCTCGCTGTCGGTGGGCGGACCGGCTCGCACCCACACTAGAGGGCGTGCCCGGCGGGCACCCACCCCGCTGCGCGACGCCCCGGCACGCCCCTCGCGGTGTTCTCATCGGTCGACAGGAATCCACCCTGACTCCCTCTTCGGCCTCGCGGGGAAAGCACCGGATACGCCGCTCGCGACGGGCGGCACCCACCGGACACCCTAGTGCGGCCCCGCCGCCCCTCGCCGGTCGCCGCCGGGGACGCCGTTCCCGCCGCCGGGCTCCGGCCCGTCCAGCTCGGCGACGGCGTTCACCCGGTGCACGGCGAACCGGTGCACGGACGCGCGCGTGGCGTCGTAGGCGGTGAGGAAGCCCCCGTCCACGCTTGAGGGCTCCACGATCCGGCTCACCTGCCGTCCGTCCGTGTCCGTGTAGCCGATCCACACCCGGCGGCCGTCCTTCGCCGCCCGGGTGAGCGCCTCCAGCACCGCCGCGTTCCTCGACCCGGGAGGCCCGTCCTCCGGAAGGGGGATCGGCGTGCGCGCCGCGTTGGACGCCTCGTCCCCGGCCCGCACGGCCCGCACGGCGGCGCGCGCCATGTCCCGGAACGACCCCCCGGGCGGCGGCGGGACGTCCGCCGGGTCGGACCGCCGCGCCTCGGGACGGCTCAGCCGCATGGTCCCGTCGCCGCTCTCGGGCACCGGGTGGTAGCCGAGCTGGCGCAGCCGCTCCAGGAGCGCGGCCCGGTTGGAGCGGCTCGCCACCACGGTGGGGGCCAGCCGGAACAGTCCCAGGTCCTGGGCCCGGCGGTCCCCGAGCAGCTCCTCCAGCAGGGCGGGCTCGTCGCAGCGCAGGTAACCGGAGGCCGAACCGGCCCGCAGCCGCCCGTGCCGGCGCCCCACGTCCGACACCAGGTAGCGCAGCGCCTGCGGAAGGGGGGTGCGCGAGTGGCGTTCGAGCAGGGCGGTGATGTCGGCGACGCCCTGCCCCGCGTCCAGGGCGCGGCGCACGGACTCCTCCGTGAAGCGGTACACGGTGGCGCCGCCGGTGGACTCCACGTCCGCGACCAGCGCGAGGTCGCGGGCGAGACCGGTGACGAGGGGGCCGGGGGCCACCGCCGTCAGGTCGCCCTGCACCAGCACGTAGTCCAGCGGCTTCGGCATCTCCGCCGCGAGGACCCTCGCTGCGTCGTCGTCCTCCCCCTCCAGCAGGGGGCGGGTGTGCCCGGCCAGCGCGCCGCGCCCGGTCAGCCCGAGCGCGGCGGCCTCCGCGGCGGCGATCTCCACCAGTTCGGCGTAGACCGGCGACTGGCGGCGCGGGCGGCGCCACGACAGGCGCGAGGCCAGCGACCCGGGCAGCGGGGCGAACCCGGGCGGGGCGGTGGCCATCTCGCCCAGCAGGTCGCGGCGGGCCTGGGGGGCCGCGGGCCGGACCAGCCCGGACCCGAGCACGTTGCGCACCCGGCCGCCGGAGTCGCGCGACCCGTTGAGGGAGGCGACCCGGTCGGAGTCCAGCCAGGCGGAGGCGAGCCGCAGCCAGCGGCGCTCGGGCGGGGTCTCCCGCCACAGGTCGTAGGCGCGGGTGGGCAGCCACTCGCCCTCGACGCGGTCGTCGGCGCCGAGCAGCCCGGCGGCGTGGGCGACCTCCACGAACAGGGCGGCGGTGGTCTCGTCGGTGTCCATCGCCTGGGCCGCGCGGCGGAGGTCGCGTACCCCCAGGCCGCCGTTGCGGAGCACCGCGGCCGGCTCCTGCGACCAGCGTTCGAGCAGTTCCTCGATCGCCCGCAGCACCGTGAACGCCTGCCCGGCGGCGGCCCGGGTGACGGCCTCGCCGGGGTTCGGGGTGCCCTCGAACGGCGGCGGCGCGGTGGTGACCTCGCGGAACAGCAGCCCCGAGCGGAGGGCGAGGGCGGCCTCGCGCGGCAGGGTGAGGGTGTCGTCCCCGCTGGGGAGGAGCAGCGCCCGGGCGATCAGCGTCTCGACCGGGGAGGAGGCGACCGCGAGGGTGACCTCGCGGCGGGCGTCGGAGACGGTCCCGTTGGGGGGACCCCACGCCATGCCGTCGAGCAGCCTGCGCGCCTGCGGGCCGACCTGCCCGATGAGCCCCAGGACGCGCCCGGGGTCGGCCAGGAGCGTCGCGACCGTCTCGACGGGCGTGTGCGCGGTGCTGTCGGGGACCAGGTCGCGGGCGAGCCGCGCGGCGGCGCCGTGCGGAAGGCCGGCGAGGAGCACGCGCGCCGGAGGTCCGAGCTGTGCCGGGTGGGGGATCAGGTCGCGCAGCACCTGGACGGGGCGGAGCCTGCCCCTGTCGGGCCAGACCAGGGCCAGTTCGAGCAGGGTGTCCAGGGCGTCGGCGAGGGGGTCCCCGGCGGGGCCGTCCTCCGCCGCGCCCCCCTGGGACCCGGAGGCCCCTCCGCCGTCCGCCGCGCCGGGGAGGGGGAGCGTGCCCAGCGCCCCGGCCAGGTCCACGGTCTGGACGCCCACCGGTTCGGACAGCCGGTCGTCGCCGAGCGCGATGACGGCCTCCAGCACCTGGAGGGTGAACCGGTCCAGGCGTTCGAGGACCCTCAGGACCGCGTTGCGGCTGGTCGCGCGGGCCGCGAGCGCGCCGATGTCGGACGGGACCGGCTGTGCCAGGTCGGGCCGGGCGGACAGCAGGGCGGCGAGCTCCCCGTCCGACCGGCTGCGCAACCAGGAGGTGAAGGTGGGGGGACGTCCCGGGGCGGGGGCCGCGGGGCTCCCCCCGCCGGGCACGTGCTCGTCGGGTGCTGCGTTCTCGGTCATCGGGTCCACGCTAAGCGATGCCGGGTCCCGTGTTCGCGTGAGTCCCGGCGGTTCCCCCTTGTCACCACCCGTCACCGAGGGTGAGTCCGTATCCGAAGACGATTCGGTGACCGAAATTGGGAAGGGGGGTTAAATGCCAGGTCGTTGTCGGCCAATATTGGAGTCATGACCCAGCGCTCGGAACAACTGGTACTGGACTATCTGTCCGAGGTCGGCCTGGTCCTGCACGGTCGCATGTCGGCGAGGGAGCGCAC
This sequence comes from Streptomonospora nanhaiensis, assembly GCF_026642255.1. GTDB lineage: Bacteria > Actinomycetota > Actinomycetes > Streptosporangiales > Streptosporangiaceae > Nocardiopsis > Nocardiopsis tropica. The sequence continues at coordinate 713,687 of NZ_CP113264.1, forward strand.
CGCCTTCCTCGCGGAGCTCCGCTCGCGGATCGACGCGCGCCGCGCGGCGGCGGAGGGCGACGGCCCCGAGGCCGTGCGGGGAATCCTCCGGGGCCTCGGCAGCCCGGAGGACCTGGTGGAACGCGAGATCGCCGGACGCGACCTCGACATCGAGGACACGGAGCTGATCCCGCCCAGGCCGCGTCACGCCGACCGGCCGCCGCCGCCGTGGCGGGGCGGCCCCAGCCGCGGGCTGATGTCCCTCGTGGAGGGCCCGCGCCAGACGGACATCCACGTCACCGGCCGCCGCGCGGACCGCGCGGAACGCGCCGCCCGCAACGCCGGGAGCCGGAGCGGTCCGCCCGGCGTCGTGGCGCTGGTGCGCCGGCACCCCGCGGAGGCGGCCGCCCTGGGCCTGATGCTGCTCACGGTGCCGTGGTCCCTGAACCTCGCCTACCTGTGGGTGCTCGGCGCCGTGCTCGTCGTGCTCAGCCAGGTGTGGAGCGCGGTGGACAAGTGGGTCGGCGTCGGCCTGCCCCTGGCGGCCTGCCTCGTCGGGATGGCCCTGTGGTCGGGGGAGGCCGAGTTCGTCGACCAGTACGTCCAGGAGTCCCTGGCCGCCACGGGCGTCGTCGGCCTCGCCGTGGGCTCCCTGGTGGGCGTCGTGTACCTGTACCCGAGGGCGCGCCGCTCCGCCGGCGCGGAGGAGCGCCGGGCCCGGGAATGACGCCCCGGCCGCCGAGGGCTTTCGCCCCCGTCGCCCCTTCCCGCGTTCTCCGGAGCGGGACGGGAACGCGGTCGCGCCGTTCCGGCTGGTCATTGCTTGGCAAACGCTGGGGAATAACCTTTTACGGTCCGCCCGTTACTACGAGTCCTGGACCACGGATTCGGGTAGGCATGTCACTACACCGCCGTTTTCGCTTCGCGGCGGTCGTATCGGTAACGGTGGCCCGACGGCCAGTTCGGGCGCCACTTCGGTCGAGGCGGCCCGCTTCACCGCCGAGTCCCGTCCCACACTCCGCACCCAGCGGTGGGGGCCGCCAGCACCGCACGAGGCCCGGGTGAGCCGTATCCGGGCCTCGTTCCCGTTCCCGGGGAGCCATTCCGTGTTCGGTGGGGAGTTCCTCCCGCCTCCCGGAGGCGGAGAATTATGCCCTCGCGTCCGGATGCCCTTCCGCACTAACCTGGTAAGCCCATGGAAACCACGGGAGCCCGGGACGGACGGGTGGGCCGGGGGCCGCCTGTGCGCCTTTGCCGCCCCCTGCCCCGGGGCCCGCCAGCGAAAGCACGAGGTCTCTACGTGCCCACCGGCAAGGTCAAGTGGTACGACGGCGACAAGGGTTTCGGATTCCTCACGCGCGACGACGGCGGCGAGGTCTTCGTGCACTCCTCGTCCCTGCCCCCGGACACCGTGTCGCTGCGGCCCGGGCAGCGGGTCGAGTTCGGCGTCGCGGACGGCCGCAAGGGCGCCCAGGCGCTCCAGGTCGTGCTCCTGGACACCCAGCCCTCCGTCGCCAGGGCCCGCCGCAAGTCGCCCGACGAGATGGTGGCCCTCACCGAGGACCTCATCAAGCTCATGGAGGGCCTCTCCACCGGCTACCGCAGGGGCCGCCATCCGGAGCGCAGGGATGCCGCGCGGATCTCCTCCGTGCTGCGCGCGGTGGCCGACGACCTGGAGGCCTGACCGCCGCGGGCCCTTCCGTCCGCCCCCGGGAGGGCCCCTCCGACACCACAAGACTTGATCAAGAGGATGTATCGGGCGAACCTTGACCCGCGTTATGGTCAAATCGGTGCTCGCGATCAGTGAGAATGGGGAACGTGAGCCCTTCTCGACGTTCTCCTGTACCGGACAAGGCCTGTGTCGACGCGGTGGAGTTGGCCCGCTCGGTGGCCGCCGAGGCCGGGCGACCCGAATGGGTGGGTGACGCGCTCACCCCCCAGGTCGAGGACACGCGCCTGGTCACCCACTACTTCACCTGCCTCGACCCCGCCTACCCGGGGTGGAACTACGCGGTCACCGTCGTCCGCGCCTCGCGCGCCAAGGACGTCACGGTCAACGAGGTCGTTCTGCTCCCCGGCGAGGGCGCCCTCGTGGCGCCCGAATGGCTGCCCTGGAAGGAGCGGCTGCTCCCCGGCGACCTCGGCGTCGGCGACCTCCTGCCCACGGAGGAGGACGACGAGCGCCTCATCCCCGGCTACGCCCAGGTGCCCGACAGCGAGCTGGACGCCGAGGGCGTGGACCAGCAGATGGTCTGGGAGCTGGGACTGGGCCGTCGCCAGGTCCTCTCCGAGGTCGGACGCGAGCAGGCCGCCGAGCGCTGGTACAACGGCGAGGCCGGGCCGCGCAGCCCGATCGCCGCGGCCGCTCCGGACCGCTGCATCACCTGCGGCTTCATGACCCCCCTCGCCGGTGAGCTGCGCCAGATGTTCGGCGTGTGCACCAACGAGTACGCCCCCGACGACGGCCGGGTGGTCTCCATGGACCACGGCTGCGGGGCCCACTCCGAGGTGCGCCGTCCCGAGCCGCAGGCCGGCCCCAGCGGCCCGGTCGTCGACGAGATGGGCTACGACCACATCGTCTTCGACGACACCGCCGAACTGGAGCTCGTCTCCTCCGAGTCCTGACGGGCCGTGTCCTCCTCCGGAGAAAGCACGCCCCGCCGCGCTGTCGGACCCTGGCCCCCCGTCCCGGTGGGCTAGGGTCTTCCTACCGCACCCACCCTCGCCCCGGGTGCACCGTGCCGGGTCGTGCCCGCAGCGCAGGAGGAACCCACCATGGCCGAGCCGGTGACCGCTTCGGCGGTCGACCCCTACAACACCGCCGAACTGCGCCGACGCGTCCTCGCGGCGTGGGCCGACGCCCCGGCCAGGTTCCGGGAGGACGCCAACGCGGAGGAGGACTTCGCCCTCGGCGGCTACCGTGACCGCGTCGTGGTCGAACTCGCCCAGAACGCCGCCGACGCGGCGCGCAGGGCGGGGGTCCCGGGAAGGCTGCGCCTGGCGCTGGACGGCCTCCGGCTGACCGCCGAGAACACGGGCTCGCCGCTGACCCCCGAGGGGGTCGAGTCGCTGGCGACCCTGCGCGCCTCCACCAAGCGCGGCGAACAGGGCGCGACCGGGCGCTTCGGCGTCGGCTTCTCCGCGGTGGCGGCGCTCAGCGACGACGTCACCGTCGACTCCGGCGGCGCGGCGGTCCGCTTCAGCGCCGACGCCGCGAGCGAGGCCGTCGCGGAGCTGCTGGCCGGGGGCGGGGCCCACGCCGACCTGGCGGACGAGGTGGGGCGCCGCTCCGGGCACGTGCCCATGCTGCGGCTGCCCTTCCCCGCGCGGGCGGCGGCCCCGGGGGACTACGACACCGTCGTCACCCTCCTGCTCCGCGACGACCAGGTCCGCCTGCGCGTGCGCGAACTCCTCGGCCGCACCGGCGAGGCCCTGCTGCTCGCCCTGCCCGGTCTCGCGGAGGTCCGCGTGGACGTGGACGGCGAGGAGCACGTCCTCACCCGGCAGGAGGTCCCGGCGGACCCGTCGGCCCCGGACGTCCCCGGCACGACCGCGCCGCCCCTCCCCGGGGGCCCCGCCGACGCGACCTCGCTCGCATCACGAGCCGCTTCCGTCCCCGCAACCACATCTGCCACACCGGTGGCGGGGACCGGTGTCGCCGACCTCGTCACCGGCCGCCGGGACGCCGAGGGCACGCGCACCACCCTGTGGCGGGTCCTCGGCCGTTCGGGCGAGTTCGACGCCTCCCTGCTGGCCGACCGTCCCACGGAGGAGCGCGACCGCACCTCCTGGTCGCTGACCTGGGCCGTCCCCGTGGCCCCCGACGGCACCGTCGCCGCACTGCCCGCCGACGTCGAGAACGTCGTCCACGCGCCCACCCCCACCGACACGGAGCTCGCCCTCCCCGCCGTCCTCATCGGGAGCTTCCCGCTCGGCAGCGACCGGCGCGGCGTCCAACCCGGAGCGGCCACCGACCTGCTGCTCACTGAGGCGGCCCACGCCTACTGCGCGCTCCTGCGCCGGTTCGACGGCCGGGCCGCCCTCGACCTCGTACCCGGCACCCGCGTGGGGGGCGGCGCCGTCGACGCCCTCTTCCGCGCGCGCGTCGCCGAACCCCTCCGGGACACCGCGTTCCTGAGCACCGCCTCCGGGGCGCCCGTCGCCCCGCGCGACGCGGCCCTGCTCGACACCGGCGGGTCGGGCGGCGCCGCGGACCTGGCGGCCGTCCTCGCCGAACTCGTCCCCCAGCTGCTCCCCGGCTCGTGGAGTCCGCGCCACCCGGCGCTCGCCGCCCTGCGCGTCCACCGCCTGGGCCTGGCCGACGTGGCCGACCTGCTCGCGGACACCGACCGGCCGCCGCGCTGGTGGGCCTCGCTCTACGCCGCCCTGGACACCGCCGGGAGCGGCGGAGCCGACCTCGACGAGCTCGGCTCCCTCCCGGTGCCCCTGGCGGACGGCCGCCTCGTGCGCGGTCCCCGCTCCCTGCTCCTCCCCGGGGAGGACTGGGCCGGGGCCGACGGCGCCGGAGGCCGCGGGATCACCGCGGAGACCGTCGCCGCGCTCGGCGTGCGCGTGGTCCACCCCGAGGCCGTCGACCCGCTCCTGCGCCGCCTGGGCGCGGTGGAGGCCGGTGCGGCCACCGTCCTGTCCGACCCCCGGACCGAGGCGGCCGTCCGCGACTCCCTCGACGCCGACGACCCCGAGCCGATCGCCGAGGCCGTCCTCGACCTCGTCGCGGCCTCCGGCACGACCGTCGCCGACGCGCCCTGGCTGGCCGAACTCGCCCTGCGCGACGACGAGGACGGCTACTCGGTCGCCGCCGAACTCCTCGTCCCCGGCGCTCCGCTCGCGGACCTGCTCGTCGACGACGCCCCCTTCGGCACCGTCCACGAGGACCTCGTCGAACGCCACGGGACCGACGCCCTGCGCGCGGTCGGCGCCCTCTGGGAACTCGGCGTGGTCCGGGTCGAGGAGGCCGCGCTGGGGGAGGACCTGGTCGCGGAGTTCGACGGCGCCGCCGGCGAGGACGGCCCGGACGGCCTGGAGGACTGGGCCGACGAGGTCCTCGAACGCGTCGGCGACCCCGAGCTGCCCCCGGTGGTGCCCGAGCTGGTGGTCGTCGCCGACCTCGACTGCGTCGCGGACGACAGCTGGCCGCAGGCCCTGGCGATGCTGTCCCGGGGCCCGCTGCGCGAGGCCGTGACCGAGCCCGCGCGGCTGCTGATGCCCGACGGCCGCGTGGTGGACGTGCCCTCGTACACGGCGTGGTGGCTCCGGTCCCGGGCGCTGCTGGGCGGCAGCGCGCCGGTCGAGCTGCGCACCGCCGACGCCGACCCGTCCCTGACCGGCCTGTACGACGAGGTCCCGGCCGACGTCGACCCCGAGTTCGCCCGCGCGCTGGGGGTGCGCGCCACCCTCGCCGACCTGATCAACGACCCGGAGGGGCCGGACGACCTGCTCGCCCGCCTGGCGGACCCCGACCGCCACGTGGACCGCGCCTCGCTCCGCCTGGTGTGGACCGCGCTCGCCCTCGTGGACGCGGAGCTGGTGACCCCGCCCTCCCGCGTGCGGGCGGTGCGCGGCGGCGCGATCGTGGTGGCCGACGCGGAGGAGGCCGTGGTGGTGGACTCCCCGGACCTGCTGCCGCTGCTGGAGGACCGCCCGCTGGTCCTGGCCCCGGACGACTCCGCCGAGGCCCTGGCCGACGTCCTCGACCTGGACCTGGCGAGCGAGACGGTCACCGGCAAGGTCGGGTCGGCCGGCGAGGTCCGCCCGGTCCCCGGCGAGGCCGACCTGTTCCTGGACCCCGTCGGGGAGCCGGACCGCACCTACATGCACCACCGGACGCTCACCGTGGACGGCGTCGAGCTGGAGTGGTACGTCGGCGACGGCACGGCGCACGCGTCCACCACCGACGGCCTGGCGCGGGCCCTGTGCTGGCGCGCCGGGCAGTGGTCCCGCCGGCACCTGGTCGCGGCCGCCCTGCGCGACCCGTCCGCCGCCGCCCGGCTCCTCGCCGAGGCCGACCTGGAGTAGCGCGGCTCCGGGCGGGACGCGGCCCCCGGCGACCCCGGGGGCCGCGTCAGGCCAGGACCTCGGCGAGGCGCTCTCCCAGCCCCTCTTCCGGCTCGTCCCACTCCAGGACCTCGACCGCGTCGCCCACCGCCGCGCTCCCCGGCCGGGTGACGGCGAACAGGGAGCCGAAGGACACCCCGCCGCGGTCCGCGCGCCGGTAGCCCGCCAGGGTCCGCAGCGGCTCCGGGCCGCTCCTCTCGCCCCGCGCCTGGTCCACCGTCGTCCCCACACAGCGGATGCACACCTTGGCGTAGCCCAGCTCGGCGTCCCCCAGGCGGACGGAGCGCACCCGGTCCTCGGTGTGCGGCTCCTCCCACCCCGACACGACGACGTTGGGCCGGAACCGGTCGATCGGCACGGGTTCGGCGCCGCGCTCCAGGATGCGCGCGCCGAGCAGGTCCAGGGAGGACGCGGACGCCATCAGGACCGCCGTGCTGTCCGCGAACCCGCTGGTGCCGGGGGTCCTCCCCCCGGTCAGGCGTGCGTGGTCGTCGGGCACCCGCACCAGGCGGCTCGGCGCGCCCAGCACCTCGGTCAGCCACCCGGAGACCTCGTCCCCCTGGTCCACGCCCACGAACGGCTTCCCGTGCAGGACGACGTCCAGCCGGGGCCCCCCGGGGTCGACCCCGACGTCGACGTGGCCGAACCCGTCCGTGTCCAGCCGCAGGCGGGCCCCGTCGCCGGTGATCCCGGCGCGCACGCGCGCCAGCCGCGGGTCGTTGCGCTGGCTGCGGAAACCGCCGCCGCCGTCGACCACCATGAACGTGCGGTCGTGGGCGATCCCGGCGGGGGTCACGAGGGCGGAGCGCAGGGAGGTCCCGGCGCACCCCTTGACGGGGTAGTGGACGAGTTCGGAGATCTGGGCCATGGGCAGACGCTACCGTCCGGCCCGCCCTCGGCTCCCGGGGGAGGCCCGGACCGGGTAGCCTCCTCTTCCCCCGCACCGCCCTCCGACACCGACGGGATCCCCCCATGCGCGCCACCCCCTCGCTCCTCGCCCTGGGCGCCCTCCTGCTCGCCGCCGGCTGCGGCGGCGGGGAGGCGCAGGACCCGCCCGCCGCCACCGCGGAGGCCGAGCCGACGGAGTACGTCTTCGCCCCGGGGGACCGGATCACCGTGGAGCTCACCATGTACGACGGCGAGGACGGACGCCGGACGCCGTTCTTCTCCGGGTACCGGCCCTCGATCGAGTTCGGACACGGGGGACCGGCCGTCGAGTGCGGCGCCCACCTGCCGGTCGATCTGCGGGAGTTCCCGCCGGGGGAGACCCACACGATCGTGCTGGAGTGCGGCTCCGAGGTCGCGGTCCCGGTGGACGACCCCGGGTTCGCCCTGGTGGAGGACGGCGTCGAGCGGGGTACGGGTGAGGTGGTCCCCACGGGAGAGGAGTGACGGGGCGTCCGCGGAGCTGGGAGCCGCACCCGGCGGCGCCCGACACCGGGCCTGCCGGGGGGAGGCGCGAACGCCGCTCCGGCGACCGCGCGGGCCCCGGACGGGAGCCATGACTTCCACACCCAGGAGGAGCACGATGGACATCGAGCACGAGATCGACGCGGTCGGCCGGTCGGTCGGCGTCCGGCGGACCGGCTCGGGCGCCGAGAGCACCGTCACGGTCAGCCGCGCCTACGACGTCCCGGTCGAGGACCTGTGGGACGCCTGCACCAGCCCGGAGCGCATCCCGCGCTGGTTCCTGCCGGTCGCCGGCGACCTCCGGGAGGGCGGCGCCTACCAGCTGGAGGGCAACGCCGGAGGGCGCGTCCTGTCCTGCGACCCGCCGCACTCCTTCCGGGTCACCTGGGAGTACGGCGGCGAGAGCAGCGAGGTGGAGGTCCGCCTGACCGCGGAGACCGCCACCCGCTCGCGGTTCGAGCTGTCCCACACCGCGCCGCTCGACGAGTTCTGGGAGCGGTACGGCCCCGGGGCCGGGGGGATCGGGTGGGACCTGGGGCTGTTCGGCCTGACCCTGCACCTGCTCCACGGGGCGAGCGTCCCGCCGGAGGCCGGGGAGTGGGCGGGCTCGGAGGACGCGCGGCGGTTCACGGAGCTGAGCGGACGCCGCTGGGCGACGGCGCACGCCGAGTCCGGGGAGGACCCGGACCGGGCCGAGGCCGCGGCGGACCGGACCATCGACTTCTACACGGCGCCGCCGGAGGAGGGCCCGGCCTGAGGCCGCCGGGCCGGGGCCGCCCGCGCCCGGGCGGACGGCGGTGGTCGTCTCCGGCCCCGCCGCCCGGGACCGGCGGGCGCCCCCGCGCGAGCGGACGGCGGGTCAGCGGGCGACCCGGAAGAACCCCTCGGAGATGAGGGTGCGCAGCGCGTCCGGCGTCCGCTCCCGCACGACCGCCTGGTCCTCGCCGATGAGCTGGGCGATGGCGTCCAGGAGCGGCCCCACGGGCATGGTGCCGTCGCACACCCCGGCCAGGGCGGCCTCGACGGTCCCCACGCGGGCGCCCCTGCGCAGCCCGTTCTGCTGGCGCAGCACGATCTTCTCCGGGTCCGGGGCGCCCGGCCTGCCCACCCGCTCCTCCACGACCCCGGGGGCGAGCGCGACGTGCGCCGACAGCAGTGCGGCGTCGGTGAGCCGCAGCGCCGTCATCGCCCCGTCCACGACGTCGGGCAGGTACGGGCCGACCGGCTGCTCGATGTCGTGCCGCAGCTCCTCCACGCGCACCGTCGCGTCCTGGGCGACGTCGTTGCGCAGGCTGATCCACCCGAACCCGATGCCCTTGATGCCCTCGCGCTCGAAGTAGTCCAGCCAGGCGTCGTAGCGGCGCGTGTACTCGGGCGTGCCGTGCTCGCACGAGTCGCGCAGCCACAGCTCGACGTACTGGGCGGGGTCCTGCACGTCGCGCTGGACCACCCAGCCCGAGCAGCCGGTCCCGGTCACCCAGCCGCCGACGCGGTCCTCCCAGTCGTCGCCGTCGGAGTGCACCCAGTTCGCGAGGATCTGGCACCAGCCGCCCTCGGTGAGGTGCGCGGGGGCCTGCCGCACCAGCTCGGCGCAGACCGTGTCGCCGGGCAGGTCGGACTCCCGGTAGGTGTACCGGGAGGAGTCGGGGGTGATCACGAACGGGGGGTTGGACACGATGAGGTCGAACCGCTCGCCTTCGACCGGTTCGTAGAGGGAGCCCTGGGCCAGGCGGGCGCCCGCGACCCCGGACAGGGCCAGGCTGATCCCGGCCAGGCGCACCGCGCGCGGGTTGAGGTCGGTGGCGACCACCTCGCGGGCCCGCGACGCCAGGTGCAGCGCCTGCACCCCGCAGCCGGTGCCGACGTCCAGGGCGCGGTCGACCGGGCCGTCGACGATCAGCTGGGACAGGGTGGCGGACGCGTTGCCCGCGCCGACCACGTGGTCGTGGCGGGGGACGGCCCCGGTGCCCGGGCGCACCTTGGGGTCGGAGACCACGAAGCCGGGCCGGCCGTCCTCCAGGTCCCACGGTCCGAGGTGGACCAGGGCGCGGACGACGGTCCCGTGGGGTCCCTCCTCGACGGTGACGAGCCCCGCCTCGGCCAGTTCGTCCACGGGGAGGACGGCCCGCGCGGCCCGCGCGGGGATGGGCGATCGGAGCCACCACAGGCGCAGCAGCAGTCCGAGCCGTTCCTCCCCGCCGGTGGCGCGCAGGGCGGGCACCAGCTCTTCACGGGCCAGGGCTCGGGCGGCGGCGTCGCCGAGCCGGTCGCGGACGCCTGACACCGTGTAGTCGGCGTCGATGAGGATGCCGCGGAGTCGGTCGGCGAGGCCGCGCGGGAATTCAGTCTCAGACACCCGCCCATTATCAGGCAGAACGGCGGTGCCCCGCTGACAGGCGGTCCGGCCTGGTCAGGAGGGCTCGGAGAAGCGGGCGGCCCCGCGCTCGGCCGACTCGTCCCTCTTGCGGAGCAGGCGCGGGATGTAGAGGTAGCCGAACACCCCGAGGGCGGCGCCGGTCGCGCAGACGCCGATCCACCAGCGCTCGGCCTGGGGGAGGGAGTCGCCCATGGCGACGAGGACGACGAGGGCGACGGCCCACGCGAGGGTGCCGATGGCGGCGGGCACGCGGTAGTCGCTCTCGTGGACTTCGGGATCGGGCCGGCGAGGTGTGCGCACGGTTCCAGGCTATCCGCTCGCACGCGGCCGGCGTCGGCGTGTCGGCGCCGACCGCTCCGACCAGGGAAGCGTTCGTCACACTCCCTGCTCCGATCATCCGGTCATATGGCGATTTCTATGAAACTCCCGTGAAACGAGTGTCAGCTGTTGTATGAAGATGCAACTAATCTGGCGCAGAATCCTTGTTGTCCGGTAACACGACCAGGTCAGGCTGACGACGTGAACGCACCAACTCCATCCCCCACCGACGACAGAGCGGCCTCCGCACCCCGGGGCCGCGTGGACCGCTTCTTCCACATCTCCGAGCGCGGTTCCACGTTCGGCACCGAGATCCGCGGCGGTCTGGCGACCTTCTTCGCCATGGCCTACATCATCGTGCTGAACCCCCTGATCCTGAACGGCACCGCGGACGTCAACGGCGATGTCCTGGAGGTCCCCCAGCTCGTCGCCGTCACCGCCCTGGTCGCCGCGATCAGCAGCATCCTGATGGGCATCGTCAGCCGCTACCCGTTCGCGCTCGCCGCGGGCATGGGCCTGAACGCCGTCGTCGCGTACGGGGTCGCCCCGCTGATGGCCTGGTCGGACGTCTTCCTCCTGCTGATCGTCGAGGGCCTCATCCTCACGGTCCTGGTCATGACCGGCTTCCGCACCGCCGTCTTCGCCGCGATCCCCGGCGGGCTGAAGATCGCCATCGGCGTCGGCGTGGGCCTGTTCCTGACGATCATCGGCTTCGTCAACTCCGGCTTCATCCAGGGCGGCGGCGGCACGATCGTCAGCCTCGGCAGCGGCGGCCTGAACACCCTGCCCCTGCTGGTCTTCGTCATCGGCCTCCTGGTCACCATCGCGCTCTACGTCCGCAAGGTCCCCGGCGCGATGCTGCTGGGCATCATCGTCTCCACGGTCGCCGCGATCGTCGTCCAGGCGCTGTTCGGCGACCGGGGCGAGGGCCTGGCCTGGCAGCTTCCGGGCTCCACCCCGAGCCTGCCGACCTCGGTCGGCGACGTCGTCGCCCTCCCCGACTTCTCCCTCATCGGCCTGTTCGCCGAGGGCGGCTTCAACATCGCGGCCCGCTGGTCCGACGTGGGCGTCGCCACCGTCGTGATGCTGCTGTTCACCCTGATGCTGGCCGACTTCTTCGACACCATGGGCACCATGGTGGGCGTCGCCCACCAGGCGGAGCTGACCGACGAGGACGGCAACCTGCCCCGGACCCGCGAGGTCCTGGCCATGGACGCCTTCGGCACGATCTTCGGCGGCGCGGCCTCCGCGTCCATCGCGACGGTGTACGCCGAGTCCGCGGCGGGCGTCGCGGAGGGCGCGCGCACCGGCATCGCGCCCATCGTCACCGGTCTGATGATGGTCGTCGCGACCTTCTTCGCGCCGCTGGTCACCATCGTGCCGTTCGAGGCCGCCACGCCGGTGCTCGTCATCGTCGGCTTCATGATGCTGCTGCCGGTCGGCAAGATCGACTTCACGGACCCGGCCGTCGGCCTGGCGTCGTTCTTCGCGATCGTGATCATGCCGTTCACGTACTCGATCGCCAACGGCATCGGGATGGCGTTCATCGTCTACACGTTCGTGCGCCTGGTCGAGGGCAGGCCGCGCCACGTCCACCCCCTCATGTGGGTGGTCTCCGCGGTCTTCCTCCTCCACTTCGCCGAGGCCCCGATCTACGCGCTCATCGGCTGATCCCGCGCGCCGCCCTCGCGCGGGGGCGGGAATTCCTGCGACAGTGGACGGCGTTGACCCGAGTGATGAGTCAACGCCGTTTACTTATGTGTCCGCACCATGGGTCGGTGGCCGCATCAGTCCCTCCCCGGCGACCCGTCCGGGAGGGGAGGAACTGATGCGGCGTATCGCCATGTTCCGCTCACTGGCCGTCCGCAACTACCGGCTCTACGCCCTCGGCCAGCTACTCTCCAACCCCGGCACCTGGATGCAGCGCATCGCCCAGGACTGGCTGGTCCTCCAGCTCAGCGGCGGCAGCGGCATCGCGCTCGGCATGACCACCGCGCTCCAGTTCCTGCCCCTGCTCCTCTTCGGGCTGTGGGGCGGCGCGCTGGTGGACCGCCTGGACAAGCGCAGGCTCCTGATCTGCACCCAGAGCGTCATGGGAGCGCTCGCCGTCGCCCTGGGCGTCCTCGCGACCGCCGGCGCGGCCGAGGTCTGGCACGTGTACGTGTTCGCCTTCGCCCTCGGCCTGGTCACCGTGCTCGACAACCCCGGCCGCCAGGCCTTCGTCCCCGAGATGGTCGACCGCGAGCACCTGTCCAACGCGATCGCCCTCAACAGCGCCAGCTTCCAGCTCGGCAGGGTCACCGGCCCCGCCATCGCGGGGCTGCTCATAGCCCTGATCGGCAGCGGTCCCGTGTTCCTGATCAACGGAGCCTCGTTCGGGTTCACGATCATCGCCCTGGCGATGATCCGCACCGCCGAGCTCACCACCACCGAGCCGGTGCCCCGGGGCAAGGGCCAGATCCGCGAGGGCCTGCGCTACATCGGGGGGCGGCGCGACCTCGTGCTGCTGCTGGTCCTCGCCGCCGCCACCCAGTTCTTCGGGGCGAACGGGCAGAACCAGATCGCGCTGGTGGTCAACAACGTCTTCGAGGCCGGCGCCGCCGCGTTCGGGGTGGCAGCCGCCTTCCTGGCCGTGGGCGCCCTCATCGGGGCCCTCCTCGCGGCCCGGCGCGACCGGCCCCGGATACGCCTGGTGCTGATCGGGTCGATGGCCTTCGGCCTGCTCCAGGTGGCGGCGGGGCTGATGCCCGGCTACGTGTCGTTCGTCGTGGTGCTGGTGCCCATGGGCATGGCCTTCCTGACCTACGTGACGACGCTCAACGCCACCTTCCAGCTCAGCGTCGACCCCCAGATGCGCGGTCGCGTCATGAGCATGTTCCTGCTGGTGTTCATGGGCGTGACGCCCATCGGCGCCCCCGTGGTGGGGCTGCTGGCCGACGCGTTCGGCCCGCAGGCCAGCCTCGTCATCGGGGGCACGGTCACCGTGCTGGTGGTCGCCGCCCTGACGGGACCGCTGTTCAGGGTCCACGGAGTCAGGGTGCGCGACCTCCTGCCGGGTCGCCGGCGGACCGCCGCGGCCGCACCGGCCCCGGCGGAGGAGGCCGGAGCCGGACGGGCCCCGGACGGGCACGAGGCGGACGGCGCGACCGCGGCCGGGCCCGCCCGGGGGACCGGCGGCCTCGGACGGCCCCCGGAGGACGCGGTCACCCGCACCTGAGACCCCGGCCGTGCCCCGCCGTCCTCGGGGCACGGCCGGAGACCGCGTCCCGCCGACCGCGCCGGACCGGTCAGGAGGTGACCACCCGCGTCACCACCGACACCGAGCTGATCAGCAGCAGCCACAGGACCGCGCGGCGGAACAGCTCGGCGTCCAGCCGGCGGAAGACCCGCTCGCCCACCGCCATGCCGACCAGCATCGCGGGGACCCCGACCAGCAGCAGCGAGCCGACCTCCGGCGTCAGCCTGCCGCTGATCCAGAACCCCGCCAGAGAGGCGGCGCTCGTCGCCGAGAACATCACCGACAGGGTCGCCCGCTGCACGCGGGGCTCCAGCCCGCTCCCCTGGAGCGCCGCCACCATCAGCGGGCCGTCGATGCCCGTCGAGGCGAACGACGCACCCGACAGGGCGCTCACCCCCGCCAGCGTCGGGGTCCCGCCGGGGATGGGGGTCCTCCGCCACACCAGGAACGTCCCCACCAGGACCATCACGGCGATCGCCACCATCAGGGCCCGCTCGGGCAGCACGGCGAGCAGCCACACGCCGAACGGCACCCCGGCCAGCCCGAACCCCAGGAACAGGGCAGCCAGGCGACGGTCCACGTGGTGGCGGTCCCGGGCGGTGATCCACACGCTGACCGGCGCCGACATCAGCCCGGCCACCACCACCGCCGTCACCGGGTCCGCGAGCAGGGCCAGCGGCGGCACCGCCACCAGCGAGAAGCCGAAGCCGGTCGTGGTGCGCACCAGGGACCCCAGGGCGAGGACCACGAAGACACAGGAGATGACGAGCATGGGCGGGCGGCTCCGGGGGCGCTGCGGCGGGGACCCGCAGACCCTACTCCCCGGGATGCGGACGCGGACACGGGAGGGAAGGATGGGGGGATGAGACTGTTCGTTGCCCTGGCGCCTCCCCCGGACGTGGTGGAGACGGTGCGCGAGGCCGTCGACCGGGGGCGCAGGCACACCCCCGACCTGCGGTGGACGCCTCCCGGTGAATGGCACCTGACCCTGCTCTTCCTCGGCCGGGTCGACGACGACCTGCTGCCCGGCCTCACCGGGGCGCTCGGGAGGGTGGCCCGCAACCGGCGGCCCCTGGAGCTCGCGGCGCGCGGCTGGGGGACCTTCCCGCGCAGCAACGCCCGGACCTCCGTGCTGTGGGCCGGCGTCAACGGCGACACCCAGGCGCTCGGCATCCTCGTCGGCCGCCTGAGGGCCGCCGCCGACCGGATCGGGATCGAGGTCGACCACCGCCCGTACGTGCCGCACATCACGGTCGCCCGCAGCCGCCCCGCGCGGGACCTCTCCGGCACCGTCCACTCCCTCGGGACCCTGCGCAGCCGCAGGTGGGAGGCGCAGGAGATGCACCTGGTGGAGAGCCGGCCCGAGTCGGCGGACCGCTACCGGACCGTCCGGACCTGGGCGTTAGGCTGGGAGCCGGATCCCACCCGACCACCGGAGCGCAGCACGTCATGAGCATGCTCACCAACAACCGCAAGCAGCGGTGGCTGCTGCCCGTGGTCCTCGGCTCCATCATGCTGATCGTGGTCCTGGGCGCCCTCCTCGGCTGAGCCCCGCCCGGCCGGCGCTTGACCTTGACGCCTGCGTCAGGGTTCTAACGTGCCGCCATGACTCCACACACGACCGGGACACGCGTTCCCGGCGGCTCCGGCCGGCCGGTGTGCCTCACGCCCACCGCCTTCGCGATCGGCGCCGACGACCCCGTCGTCGCCGGACTCCTCCCCGAGATCGCCCGGGACCCGGGGATCGGCGCGGGCGCCGCCCGCGCACGCCCGGAGCGGCGTCCGGCGGACCGGTCCGGCCGGGGTCAGGCGGCCGCGGCGGCCAGGCTCGCGGCGTGCGCCACCAGCGCCGCGTTGTCGTACGCCTCCGTGCCGTCCGGGAGGCGCATGGTGTCCTCCAGGCCGATCCGGAGGTCGTGGCCCGAGGCCACGGCGGCCTCCAGCATCGGCCACGCGGTCGCGTCCGTCCCGTGCAGCATCCGGGGGGCGCCCACCCGCGCCCGGTCCAGGAGGGAGAGGATCGCGTTCGCGTTGCGCTCGGCGTCCTCCACCGCGACCTGGGTGGGCTCGACCAGGACGGCGGACACCCGCATCTTCGTGGCGACCAGGATCCGGGCCGCCTCCACGGTCCACACGCCCGCCTCCACGTCCACCCTGCGGTCCTCCAGGAGGTGGGCCAGGTCCACCGAGCCGGCTTCGTGCAGGTTCAGCGTGACCGAGTCGGGTAACAGCGGGGACGCCCATCTCTGGACCAGGTCGTAGCGGCGCCACGGGTCCGACTCCGCCGACAGCGACGTGGTCAGGGACACCGGGACGTCCGGCCCCTCGGACCGCAGCGCCTCCATCAGCGACGCGACGACCTGCGGTTCCAGCGACTCGGCGCCCCCGGGGTCGCGCGGGTGGACGTGGACGGCGTCCGCGCCGGCGGCCACCACGGCGTGGGCGTCCGCGACCAGCTGGTCGACGGACACGGGCAGGGCGGGGTGCGCTCCGGGGCGGCGGTCCCCGTTCAGGCAGGCGACGATCCTCATGGGCTCTCCTCACGGCGCTCCGTAAGCCGAATGTGCCCGTTCGCACCCGGGCGCAAGCCACCCCCGCCGTCCCCTGGCAGGATGTCGTCCATGAGAAGACCGCTCGCGCTGGTCGCGACCGCACTGCTCGCGGCCCTTCCCGCCGCCCCGGCTTCGGCGTCCCCCGAGGACCCGGGCGCGCCGAGCGGCGGGGTCGACTACCCGAGGGGCGGGGAGGGACCGGAGGGCTCGGAGGTGGCGTTCGAGTTCCAGGACGCGAGGATCTCCGAGTCCAGCGGCATCGCGCCCTCCGCGCTGCACGAGGGCGTGTGGTGGACGCACAACGACAGCGGCGAGCACCCGAGCGAGGTGTACGCGGTCGACGGGGACGGGCAGACGCTCGCCACGTTCTCCCTGGGCCTGGAGCGGCGCGACTGGGAGGCGGTCGCCGTCGCGGAGGGGCCCGACGGCGAGCCGGCGGTCTTCGTGGCCGACATCGGCGACAACTTCGGCGGCAGCTGGGCCGAGTACAGGGTGTACCGGTTCCCGGAGCCGGCGGTCCTCGCCGACGGGGCGGTCGAGCCGGTGACGCTCACCTTCACGTACGCGGACGGCGGCCGGGACGCGGAGTCGATGATGATCGACCCCCGCGACGGGCGCGTGTACGTGGTGTCCAAGGAGTTCTCCGGCGGCCTCTACGCGGCCCCCGAGGTCCTGGACCCCGAGGGCGCGAACGTCCTGGAGCGGATCGACTCCGCGCCGCTGTTCGCCACCGACGCCGCGTTCGGCCCGGACGGCACCCGTTACGTGATCCGCACCTACTGGGGCGCCACGGTCTACGACTCCACCGACGGGGTGCCCGGGCGGCCGATCGGCTCCTTCGACCTTCCCGAGTCCGACCAGGGCGAGTCGGTGGCGTTCACCCCCGACGGGACCGCGCTCATGGCGGGCACCGAGGGGCCGCACGCCCCCGTGTGGCGGATCCCCCTGGAGGACCGGTACCTGACCGACGAACCGGTGGAGGTCGAGGCGGAGGCCGCGCCCTCCGACGGGGAGGACGGCGGTACCGCGGCGGAGGGCGGCGGCGGGGACGGGAGCGCGCTGCCGTTCATCCTGGGAGGGGCCGGCGTCGCGGCCGTGCTCATCGCCGGGATCGTCCTGCTCGCCCGGCGGGGCTGACACCGGGCCCCGGGACGCAGCGGGCCGACGCCCGGTCCCGGGACACGCGGCGGGGACGTCGCACCGCGCGGACACCGGTCCCGAGGATCCCGCCCGTGGCGCTCCCCACCGCCGGTTCCCGTCGCGGACGCGGGACCGCGGTGGCCGCGCGGTCACCGCGGGTCCTCCGCCCCCTCCCTGCGGGCGCGCAGCGCCCGGACCTTCTGGCGGTTGCCGCAGCGCTCCATCGAGCACCAGCGCCGCCGGCCCGGGCGCGAGGTGTCCACGAAGACCAGCCGGCAGTCGTGGGAGCCGCACTCGCGGATCCGGTCGGCGTGGTCGCCGGTGAACAGGTCGACCGCGTCGCGGGCGATGGTGGACAGGACGGCGGTCGCACCGGCCGGCTGGACCCAGGACCGGCCCGCGCCGGCGTCCATGGCCGGGACCAGGGGAGGGTGGGACGCGGCCAGGTTGACCTCGGCGACGTCCTCCGGCGGGAGGGGGCGGCCGCCCGTGCGCGCGTCGGCCAGGCGCCAGAGCGAGTCGCGCAGGCGCCGTGCGGCACGGAGTTCCGCCTCGGTGACCCCGACCAGCTCCGGGTCCAGGCGGAGCCGGGACAGGGCGAGCCAGTCGGCGAGGTCCCGGGGCCCGTGGAGGATCTCGTAGTGCGCGTACGCGCCGGGGGCGCCGGTGACGAGCAGTTCCAGGCACAGGGCGCCGGGGTCGAAGACGAAGGGGGAGCCGTGCAGGGGGCGCATCGGCAGGCCTGTTGTGTCCCGGGTCATGTAACCACTATAACTGGAATCAACGGTCGGGGCCATGTCCGGAAGGTCCCGCCACAGAGCCGAGGAGAACCCCGATGGCAGTCGAATGGCAGCTCGTGGTGGACTGCGCGGACCCCGTCGCCCTCTCGCTGTTCTGGGCGCAGGCGATGGAGTACGAGCCCGAGGACAACACCGTGCTCATCGACCGCCTGCTGGCGGAGGGGCTCGTGAAGGAGGGGGACCTCCGGGAGGTGGACGGGCGCAAGGTCTTCGCCACGGTCGTCGCCATCCGCCACCCCGACGACCCGGTGGACGGCAGCACCGGCATCGGGCTGGGGCGGCGCGTGCTCTTCCAGGTCGTGCCGGAGTCCAAGACCGTGAAGAACCGCCTGCACGTCGACCTGAAGGTGGGGGCCGCGCGCCGGGCCGACACCGTCAGGCGGCTGGAGGGCCTGGGGGCGACCTTCGTGCGGGCCGTGGACGAGCCCGGGGCCTCGCACGTCACCATGCGGGACCCCGAGGGGAACGAGTTCGACGTGCAGTGACGCCCGCCCGGGGCCGGGCGGCGGCGCGCCTCCCGCGACACGGGGCCGGCGCCGGAGCGGCCTGGCGGTCGCGGCCGTCAGTCCTCGACGGGCTGGGGGTCGAGGAAGTGCTCGCGCGCCAGGAACGCGTGCCGGGAGAAGTCGGTGAACACGCCGTCCACGCCGAGCTCGAAGAACGCCTCGTACTCGGCGGCGAAGCCTCCGTAGTCGCTCGGCCCGCGGTCCGAGCGCAGGTCGGGGGGCAGGAAGTGGTTCTCGCTGCGGAACGTGTACGGGTGCACGAGCAGGCCGGCCGCGTGCGCGTTCTCGACGAGGTCGGTGGGCTCCCCGAGGTTGCCGTCCTCGTCGGTGGGGATGACCAGGCCCTTCGCGGGGCCGATGGCCCGGGCGAAGGCCGCGACCTCGGCCAGGCCCTCCGGGGTCGTGTAGTGCAGCCAGCGGTCCTCGGTGCCGAGCAGGAACACCAGCGGGAGCTCCGTCCCGGCGAGCTTGCGCAGGCTCTCGGCCTCGAAGGACTGGAGGAACACCGGCAGGGCCGGCTCGGGGCCGGTCAGCCCCGCCTCGCGCAGGGCCCCGATCAGGGCCGGCTCCAGCTCCAGGCCCTGGGCGGCGTGGTACGCGGGGTGCTTGGTCTCGGGGTAGATCCCGATCGGCCGCCCCAGCTCCTCGGTGAGCGAGAAGGCCAGCCCGATCACCTCGTCCAGGGTCGGGATCCCGTAGTCCCCGTCCATCAGGGCGTTCATGGCGCGCACGTCCCGCATGCGCTCCACGGCGCGCAGGGTCCGGATCTCCTCCAGGGTGAAGTCCTGGGCGAAGAACCCGGTGGTCTCGCGCCCGTCCACGGTCCGGGTGGTGCGCCGGTCGGCGAACTCCGGGCGCTCGCCCACGTCCGTGGTGCCGCCGATCTCCTGCTCGTGGCGGCAGATCAGCTTCCCGTCCCGGGTCGCGACCAGGTCGATCTCGATGAAGTCGCCGCCGTACCGGGCGCCCAGCTCGTAGGAGGCCAGCGTGTGCTCGGGACGGTGCCCCGACGCACCCCGGTGGGAGATGATCTTGATGGGGATTTCCTGCTTGTTCTTGTTCCTGCGCACAGCCGAACCGTCCTGAGAAGCCGAGATGCCGGGAAAGAGGGTGGCCGACCCGTGGGAACACGGGTCGGCCACCATTGTGCAACGTGGGGCGAACGGGTCAGGACAGCTCGGTGAGCACGTGGTCCACGCACGCGGTGAGCGCCTGGACGTCGCTCGGCTCGACGGCCGGGAACATGGCCACGCGCAGCTGGTTGCGGCCGAGCTTGCGGTACGGCTCGGTGTCGACGACGCCGTTGGCGCGCAGGACCCTCGCGACGGCGGCGGCGTCGACGTCGTCGCTGAAGTCGATGGTGCCGACCACCTGGGAGCGCTTGGCCGGGTCGGTCACGAACGGGGTCGCGACCGGGGACTTCTCGGCCCAGTCGTAGAGGATGGAGGAGGACTCGGCGGTGCGCGCCACCGTCCACTCCAGCCCGCCCCGCGTGTTCATCCACTCCAGCTGCTCGGCGAGCAGCAGCAGCGTGGCCACGGCCGGGGTGTTGTACGTCTGGTCCTTGCAGGAGTTGTCCACCGCGGTGGTCAGCGAGAAGAACTCGGGGATGTACCGGCCGCTCGCGGCGATCTCGTCCACCCGGGCCAGGGCGCGGGGCGACATGACCGCCAGCCACAGCCCGCCGTCGGCGGCGAAGCTCTTCTGCGGGGCGAAGTAGTAGACGTCCGTCTCGGTGATGTCGACGGGCAGGCCGCCCGCCCCGCTGGTGGCGTCCACCAGGACGAGCGCGTCGTCGTCGGCGCCCGCGACCCGCTTGATGGGGGCGGCCACGCCGGTGGACGTCTCGTTGTGGGTGAGGGCGTACACGTCCACACCGGCCTCGGCGACGGGCTCGCCGTGGCTGCCGGGGTCGGTGCTGATGACGGTGGGCTCCTCCAGCCACGGGGCGCCCTTGGCGACCTTCGCGAACTTGCCGGAGAACTCGCCGAAGGACAGGTGCTGGGACCTGGAGCGCAGCAGGCCGTGCGCGGCGATGTCCCAGAAGGCGGTGGTCCCGCCGTTGCCGAGGACGACCTCGTACCCGTCGGGCAGGGAGAAGAGGTCGCTCACGCCGGCGCGCACCCGGGAGACCAGGGACTTGACCGGCTTCTGCCGGTGGGAGGTCCCCATGTAGCGGGAGCCGGAGGAGGCCAGGGCCTCCAGCTGCGCGGGGCGCACTTTGGACGGGCCGCTGCCGAAACGGCCGTCGGCGGGCAGCAGGTTCGCGGGGATCTGAATCTCGTCGGTCACGGTCCCCAGGGTAGTGGTGGGAGTGGTGACGCAGCCGGTCAGGGCCTCCGTTCACGGCGTGCATGCGCGTGACCGGAGGATCGAATTGTCACATTCTCAGAAGTTCTGGCCGGTATGGGTCAGTGTCAATTCCGCCAAAACGGATGAATCTTCCGAAGCCCTTGTTGTCTAATGAGAAACAGCTTCGGGGGGAGTGACGGGACCGACACGAGCCGTGAAGGGGTTTTCGCGAGTGGTTGACGACGAGTCCGGCGACCGGACCGCCGCCCCCGGGGCGCCGCCCCGTTTCCTGGCCGTCTTCGACGCGCTGCGGGCCCGCCCCCCACGCCGCAGGTACACCCTCCTGGCCCGCATGGAGCGCCGCGTGGCCCGCCGGCTCCCCGCGGACAAGCACGACGGCCTCCAGCGCGGCGACGTCGCCGAGCCGCCCCCCGTCCTGGACCTGGCCGTGCGCGGTACGGCGGACCGCTCGGAGGTCCTGCGCATGCTGGTCGAGCGGGGCGGGGCGAACCTCGTGTGGCGCCTGCCCGAGGCGGAGGAGCCCGCGGAGCCGCTTCCGTCCGGCGGGGCCGGGGGGAGCGCGGAGGCCGGAGGGGCGGCCGCCGCTCCTCGGCCCGGCGACGGCGGCCCTCCCTCCGGGAACGGGGCCGGGAGGCGGTTCGGGCGGCGCCGGACCGCGCCGCACCCGGGCGTCGAGAGCACCGGCGCACCGCTGGCCGCCCCTCCGGGCGCCGGCCCCCCGGGCGAGGACGCCCCCGTCACCACCGACCAGCTCTACGACCTGATGGAACGCCTGGTCGACGGCCGCCTCGCCCGCCTCGGCGACCAGCCCGGGCAGAAGTGGTACCACAAGCCCCCCTCCCCTCCCCGCTTCGCCCGCCTGAGCTCCCTGCTGTGGCTGCGCAGGTGCGAGCCGGCCACAGTGCAGGCCAACGTGTCCGGCTCCGAGGTCCCCCAGGACGGCGTCGCGCTCACCAGCGACAGCAAGACCCAGGTGGAGGTCATCAACGAGCTGCGCCGGGTCCGGCTGGACAGCGCCAGGGAACGGCGCGAGCGCCTCCTCGACGCGGCCGGAGGGCGGAACCCGGACACCGGGGACGACGGCGCCCCGGCCGGAGCACCGTCACGGTGGGAGCGGTCCCGGCTCTCCTTCGTCGTGCGCCGGCGCTGGCTCGCCTCCGCCGCCTCCCGCACCTCCCGCTGGGCGACCCGCGTCTCCGACCGGGTCACCTTCGGCAAGCTCGACGAGAGACTGCTCACCCCGCTGGCCTTCGTCGTCTCCCTCGTCGTCACCGCCACGCCCTTCGCCGTCCTGGGCCTGGTCGCCCAGCAGGTCAACGAGCTGATCGGCCTCCTCGCCGGCGTCGCGCTGACGGCCGCCTACGCGGTCGTCGCGTTCTTCGTGCTCCTGCCCTGGTGGCCCTACCGCTGGCTCAACCGGCACCGCTACGTCACCCACGAGGCGGGCGGCGACAAGGCCCTCCCCAACCACCGCGAACGCGGGATCCACGTCCTCAACCAGCTCAACGACCGCGACGCGGGGGGCGGGCGGATCAGCGCCGACACCAGGCCTCCCGGCGTCCACCGGCTCGCCGTCAACGCCTTCCTCGACGACCTCCACCGCGCCTACGGCGCGGCCGGGCGCCGCAGGCGCAAGCGCAGGCAGCGCCCCGTGCTCCTCCTGGAACAGGAGCGCCTCGACCCGGTGGCCCGCTACCTCGTCCTCCTCGTCGAGGACGAGCGGCTGCGCCGCGGCTTCCCCGACCCCCTCCTGATCGTGCAGGTCCGGTGCGGCTCCACCCCTCCGCTCGTGCGGGGAGGGGTGGACACCGCCCGGTACCCCTCCCTCCCCGAGGGGGAGGGCGCCGCGCAGCGGGCCCCGGAGGTCGGCCGCTGGACCAGGGCGCGCCACGCCGCCGGGCGGCTCGGCGCCCACCGGCTCGTCGCCCTGGA
The DNA here is from genome assembly GCF_026642255.1 of Streptomonospora nanhaiensis. Classification (GTDB taxonomy): domain Bacteria; phylum Actinomycetota; class Actinomycetes; order Streptosporangiales; family Streptosporangiaceae; genus Nocardiopsis; species Nocardiopsis tropica. The sequence continues at coordinate 736,327 of NZ_CP113264.1, forward strand.
CGTCGTTCCGCTGCGCGGGGACCGCCCCCGGGGCTCCTTGCGGCCCGAACCCGTCCGGGTGTTCACCGCCCCCGCCCTCGCGGGGCTCTGGACGGCGGGCGCCGCCGCCTGCGTCGTCCTGGCGGTCCTCCTCGGGACGGTGGTCGTCCCCGCCCTGCACCCCTGCGTGCAGCGGGGCCTGGTGGTCCCCGCCGGGATCGACACGAGGAACGGCCAGTGCGTCGGCGTCTCCTTCGGGGACTTCGTGTTCCACGAGCGGCTGGAGGAGGTGACCGAGCGCATCCGGGACCAGAACCGGGCGGTCGACGACAGCGGGGACCCCTACGTCACCATCGCCTACATCGCCGAGCTGGAGATCGCCGACCCCGGCGACCCCTCGCTCTCCGGGGTCCAGGGTGAGCTGCTGGGCCTGGCCTTCCAGCAGGACCAGCACAACGAGCTGGTCGGCAGGGACGGCACGCCCAAGATCAAGATCCTGATCGGCAACGCGGGGGAGGCGTGGGCCCACGCCGAGGAGACCGCGCGGGAGATCGCCGCGCGGTCCGGGAACACGTACCTCGGCATGGACCGCCCGATCGGCGCCGTCGGCTTCGGGCACAGCGTCGCGCCCAACAGCGAGGCCATCCGGATCGTCGGCGACGCCGGGATACCGATGGTCGGCACCACCGCCACCTACGACGACGTCGCCCGGTCCGGCGAGCGGCAGCACAACGAGTTCTTCTTCCCCGTCGCCCCCGCCAACAGCCGCATCGCCGAGCAGGCGGCGCACTGGGCCTACAACGGCGTGCCGTGGACCGGCGACCGGGGGGTGGAGTACGGGCTGGAGCCCGCCCGCACGGCCGTGGCCATCGCGAGCGCGGGGGCCGCGGAGGACGGGGGAGCGCACGAGCAGTACGGCCCGCACCTGGCCGAGCTGTTCATGGCGGCCTTCCAGGAGGAGGGCGGATCCGTCTGGGAGGGCGCGCGGGGGCTCGGGCCGGAGGAGTACGCCGACGGGACCCTCCTGTACGGGAGCGGCGACCTGGAGGAGGACACCACCTTCCGGGACCACCTCGACCGGCTGTGCACGGAGGACCCGCCCGACCTGCTCTACTTCGCCGGGCGCTCCGCGGACTTCACGGCCTTCCACGACTACTTCAGGACCGCGGGCGGCGCGGCGTGCGTGGGAGGGGACATGACCATCCTCGGCGGGGACGACATCGCCAAGTTCGTCGCCGACGAGGAGGACCGCATCAGCCAGTCCCTCCAGCACCCCGTGTTCTACACGCCGCTCGCGGCCAGCGGGTCCTGGGGCGAGTCGGAGGCGCTGGCGGAGGAGGACTCCCAGGGGTTCTACACGGCGGTGGACGACCTCGTGGAGGAGCTGTACCGGGAGGACGGGGACGAGGAGGGGGAACCGGTCCCGCGGACCGAGCTCCCGTCGATCGCGCACGCCGCGGTGGCCAGCGACGCCCTCCTCGTCGTCTCGCGGGCGATGCCGCACACCGGCCTGACCCCCGAGGAGCTCGCCGCGCGGGGGCCGCTGGGGTTCGTCGGACTGGAACGGCGGCCGTTCCTCCGGGCCCAGGAGGACTACGAGGCCAAGCGCGACCAGCTCCTGGGCGGGATCCGGGACACGCGCGGCCTGACCGGCATGTCGGGCTACCTCGAGTTCGACAGCTCGGTCGACGGCCACTGGTTCCCGGAGCGCCTGGTGCAGCTGGTCCTGGTGGGACCCGACTCGGGCGGGGACCGCCAGCACGTCATCCACAGGTGCGGCATGAGCAGCGCGGACCTGCCCCCGGCCGACCCCGGCTGCGTATGAGGGGGAGCGGGGGGCGGGGCGGGGTGGCGCGGGACCGCCCGACGCGAGAAGATGCCCGTTGTGGACCACCGAAACCCCGCCGAACTGCGGAAACCGTACACGGGTGAACCCCTGGTGCGCTCCTCCCTCGCCGCCCATCCGATGACGCAGTTCCACCTGTGGTTCGAGGAGGCCTACGAGTCGGGGCTGGCCGAGCCGAACGCCATGGTCCTGGCCTCCGTCGAGCCCTCGGGGATGCCCAGGGCCAGGACGGTGCTGCTGAAGGGCTACGACAGGACCGGGCTGCGCTTCTTCACCAACTACACCTCCAGGAAGGGGGAGGCGCTGGACGCGGACCCCCGCGCCGGCCTCCTCTTCCCCTGGCACGCCATCCGCAGGCAGGTCCTGGTGGCCGGTCGGGTCGAACGGCTCTCCGACGCGGAGAACGACCGCTACTTCGCCACACGGCCGCGCGGCTCGCAGCTCGGGGCCTGGGCCAGCGAGCGCCAGTCCCGGACCGTGGAGGACCGCGCCGAGCTCGACCGCCTGTACCGGGGCTTCGAGACGGTGTGGGCCGAGGACGAGGAGGTCCCCAGGCCCTCCTACTGGGGCGGCTACCGCCTCGTCCCGGAGGAGGTCGAGTTCTGGCAGGGCGGCCCGGACCGCATGCACGACCGCTTCCGCTACCTGCGCGGCGACGGGGACGCGTGGGAGATCGACCGCCTGTCCCCCTGAACCCCGCCGCGGAGGGGCCGGTGCGGGCGCCCCCGGAGTGATCCCCGTCGCGTCCGGTGCGCGCACCGGGCCCGTGTGGCGCCGGAGGGCCCTTCACAAGGGTCCGTCGGGCATTCCTCCAGGGGCGAACGGCCCGGAGGGGCCGGGACCAGCGACTCCTGCGCCGAGGGGCGGACGACGCCCCTCCGCTGTCCACATTGTGGGACGGTGGAGAAATTCGGGCTCGCCGATGCGCGATATGCTTGCCGTATCGGTGGTCGCTCCCGCGGTCCTGCGGACGCCCCGGTCCCCACTCGGCCCCTGGGAATCACGTGGTCCCGGCCTGTGTTGTGAGAGACCTGCCGTGCCCGCTCGCGACCGCGCGTCGGGCGCAGAGCCTTGGGAGGGGAGACTTGACCGCACACGGGCTGATCGACACCACGGAGATGTACCTCCGGACGGTTTTCGAGCTCGAGGAGGAGGGCATCGTCCCGCTTCGGGCGCGTATCGCCGAACGCCTGCACCAGAGCGGACCCACGGTCAGCCAGACGGTGGCCCGCATGGAGCGCGACGGCCTGCTGCGGGTCGAGAACGACAGGCACCTCGTCATGACGGCCGAGGGCCGTCGACTGGCCACGCACGTCATGCGCAAGCACCGGCTCGCCGAGCGCCTGCTCGTCGACGTCATCGGGCTGCCCTGGGAGGACGTGCACATCGAGGCCTGCCGCTGGGAGCACGTGATCTCCGAGGCGGTGGAGGAGCGCCTCGTGACGCTGCTCAACGCCCCCTCGGTGTGCCCCCACGGCAACCCGATCCCGGGCCTGGACGAGCTCGGCCTGGAGAACTACTCGCCCGAGCCCTTCACCGACGACTCGATCGTTCCGATGATCGACGTCGCGGGCAACAGCGAGACGACCGTGATGGTACGGCGCATCAGCGAGCAGATCCAGTCGGACGCCGACATCATGCTCACCTTGCGCGAATCCGGGGTACAACCCGGGCAGGAAGTGGTGCTCAGGGCCTCCGACGGGGGCGTCCACGTGATCGGCGGCGAGTCCGAGGGGACCGACCTCTCCGAGGTCGTCGCCGGACACATCTTCGTCGCCAAGCCGTGAACCACGCGAACACGTTGATTGGTTGCTCATCGGGATTGTCACATTGCGCTGCGGGAACGTTGACGGTGTTGCTACGCTCGCCCCAAGGTGCGGTCGTTCGGGGTACCCGGAGCGGGCATGTATGCAGCTCATGACGGCGAGGTGGCGGCTAGATGACACGGTGGGGTGAGCCCTTCCGGGAGAGCGGCGCGCTGACCACGGCCGCTGTGGTGGACCAGGCGCAGATCGCCATCGTCGTCATCGACAGGTCCAGCCTGCTGCGCTACTGGAACCCCTTCGCCCGCGAGCTCTTCGGGTTCGTCGGCGGCCGGGACTACGTCGGCCTCTCCCTCCTCGACATCGGCATCCACGAATCGGACCGCGAACACGCCTCCCAGCTGGCCCGCCGCGTCCTGCGCGGCGAGCACTGGGAGGGCACGTTCGCCGTCCTCAAGGGCGACTCCACGTGGATCCACGTGCGCGCCCAGGCCGTGCCGATGCGCGACGAGTCCGGCGAGATCGACGGCATCACCCTCATCGCCCGCGAGGCCCTGCGCAGCGGCCGTGTGGAGGAGCAGTACGGACTGCTCGAACGCATCGGCAGCCGCCTGGCCAGCTCCCTGGAGTTCGACTCCACGGTCAAGGGCGTCGCGGGCATCCTGGTGCCGCAGTTCGCCGACCACTGCTTCATCGACCTCTACGACCACGACCGCCTGGTCAGACAGGTGTCGGTGCACGCCGAGGGGTGGACGCCGCCGCCCCGCACGTGGTTCGGGGTCGGCGACGAGGTCCGCTACCCCGAACGCCACTTCGTCACCCAGGCGCTGCGTCGGATGGAGACCGTCGTCAGCAGCGACTACCTGTTCGAGAACTCTCCCAGCACCCGCTCCGACACCGTCTCCCGGCAGGTCGGCGTCACCTCCGCCATCGCCGCCCCCCTGCGGGCACGCGGCGAGGTCCTCGGCGTGCTCACCCTGGCGCTCTCGGGGCTCTCCCCCCGCCAGAAGAGCACCTACGGCGGGTTCGACCGCGACCTCGTCGGCGCCATCGCCTCCCGGGTGGCCCTGACCATCGACAACGCGCGCCTGTTCGAGGAGGAGCGCAGCACCGCCCTCGCCTTCCAGCGGAGCCTGCTCCCGCACCACTTCCCGCACCTGGACGGGCTGACCATCGCCCACCGCTACCAGCCCGCCGGGCCCCTCCAGGCGCACGGCTACGGTGTGCAGACCCAGGTCGGCGGCGACTTCTACGACGCCATCCCGCTCTCCGCGGGACGCGTCGGGCTGGTCATCGGCGACGTGGAGGGCCGCGGTCCGCACGCCGCCGCGGTCATGGGGCAGCTGCGCGCCGCCCTGCGGGCCTTCGCCCAGGCCGACCGCGAGCCCGCGGACATCCTCCGCGAACTCGACGAGTGGGTCCGCCAGCTCGGCCAGCCGGACGAGGACGGCGGCGGCACCTGGATCCCCAGCGTCAGCTGCCTGTACATGGTCTACGACGCGTGGTCGCGCGAGCTGTCCTACGCCAACGCCGGGCACGCCACACCGCTGCTGGTCACCTCCGACTCGGTCGACAAGCTCGACCTGGCGGCGGCCGACCGCATGCTGGGCGTGCGGGCCAAGGGCGGGGCGGCCGAGGACGTCGTCTACCACCAGGCCGAACTGCGGCTCCCGCTCGGCGCGACCCTGGTCATGTACACCGACGGGCTCGTGAACCGGCACCCGGTCGGCGGTGCGCCCGACCCCGAGCGCGCCCTGGCCAGGCTGGCCGAGCGGGTCTCCGAGGTCGCGGACAAGGACGTCGACGAGATCGCCGAGGCGGCCCTGCACGGCGTCCCCGGCGAGCTGGACGACGACACCGCGCTGCTGGTCGTGCGCACCCACTCCGACGCACTGGCCCTGCGCGAGGGCTGGTTCCCCTCGGAGGCCTCCACCGTGGGCGAGGCGCGCCACCTGGCGGCCAAGACCTTCGACGAGTGGGGGATGGACCGCGACCAGTCCGAGCTGGCCTGCCTGCTGGTCTCGGAGATCGTCACCAACGTCGTCATCCACGCGACCCCCCACCCCGTGCACCGCGAGTTCACCGGCAACGGCGTCCTGGACTCGGAGACGCCCCTCGGCGCGGGGTCGGCGGCGGACGAGTTCGACGAGGACTGGACGGACCTGCTGGAGGCGGCGGCCGAGGAGGACGACGAACCCGCCGAGGACACCGCCGACAAGGAGTTCCTGCTCCGGTTGCGGCGCGGCGCCTCCGCCGTGTGGGTGGAGGTCTTCGACCACGACCTGCGCCTGCCCCGCATCCGCAGCGCGGCCGCCGACGACGAGGGCGGTCGCGGCCTCTACCTGGTGGAGCAGCTGGCGAGCCGGTGGGGCTCCCGTCCCACGCCGGACGGCAAGGCGGTCTGGTTCGAGATGCCGATGCACGGTGAGGACGAGGAGGGCTCGCAGGGCTGAGCCCTCCCGCGGGCCGCGGCGGCCGACCCCGTCGGCCCGCCCGGTTCCGTGACGCGGGGGCCCCGTGCGTCCCAGCGGTTCCGCGGGCCCCTGCGGCCCCGCCCCTCCCGCCGTCTCCCGGACCCGGCGGACGCGGCGCCGCCCCCGCCCGCTCCCCCCGCCCGCCCCCCCGGGCGTCCCCCGCCGTGCGGTCGGCCGGGCGTCGAATTCCCGGCGAACAAGGCGTTTTCCGCCCTGCCCTTCTTGTCGTGGACGACCGTCGCGGTTAATTTGTCCGACGACAACAGAAAAAGATGAACCGATTCCCGGACAGGGAGTGGAGGACATCGATGGAAGAAGCAGAAGTGGTTCCCCGTACCAATTCTGCAGGTCCGAGAATCGCCGAGTCCGCCCGGAGGGGCGTGGGTCCCCGTTCCCCACGCGTCCCGGCGGTCCGCAGGGCTCCCTCCCCCGCCACGGGGGCCGGAGCCGCGAGGAGGGCAGGCCGCCGTGTCCCGCGCCTGGCCCTCCGCTCCCTCGTCGGGGCCCTGGCGCTGGTCGTCGCGCTCCCGGCCCACGCCTTCGCGGCGCCGCCCCCCGCGCTTCCGGCGAGCCACGCGGAGGCGGACGGGAAATGGCAGCCCGCCTTCGACTACGACACCGACGGCTGCTATTCGTCCCCCGCCATCGGATCGGACGGGACCGTCGCCGAGGGGCTGAAGACCTCCGGGGCCCTGAACGGCAACTGCCGTGACCGTTCCGACCTCGACAACACGAACTCGTATTCGCGCTCCAAGTGCGACGCGAGCGGATGGTGCGCGTACATGTACGCGCTCTACTTCGAGAAGGACCAGACCGTCCACGGCTGCTGCGGACACCGGCACGACCTCGAACACGTCGTGGTGTGGGTGTTCGACGACGAGGCGCGCCACGTCTCGGCGTCGGCGCACGGCGACTACGACACGAGGCCGGCGTCCGAGGTGCTGTGGGAGGGCACCCACCCCAAGATCGTCTACCACAAGGACGGCGCCTCCACCCACGCCTTCCGGTTCGCGGCCGGGCACGACGACCCGCCGGAGAACCACTACGGCGTGTGGCAGTACCCGGACCTGGTGAGCTGGGACCACTACCCGCCGGGCATCCGGGAGGCGTTCACGTCGGCGGACTACGGGAGCGCGCAGCTCGACCTCAGGGACGGCTCGTTCCCGGGGGCGCTGGCCAGGGCGCAGCCCGACGGCATCGAGTTCGATCCCTACGCCTAGACCGCGGTCGCCGGGTGCCCGCCCCGTCGCGCGACGGGGCGGCACCCGCCGGCCGCGTCCGTGCTCCGCCCCGCCGTGGCGGGGCAGGCGGCGCGCCGTCCCTACCGCCAGGACCACGCCCAGAGCAGCAGGCACACGAAGACGAAGAAGACCACGATCCCGCTGGTCGCCCAGGGGATGTGGATCCTGGGCCGGAGTCTGCGCACGCCGATCACGAGCAGCACGACCAGCAGGCCCATGACGATGAGGCCGTCCCACGCACCGCTCATGACTGCTCCGACCCTTCCAGGGGGTTGTCAGGTCACAGGCCGAGGCCGCGTCCCACGATCTCCTTCATGATCTCGGTGGTGCCACCGTAGATCGTCTGGACGCGGGTGTCCTGCCAAGCCTGTGCCACGGGGTATTCCATCATGTACCCGTACCCGCCGTGAAGCTGGAGGCACCGGTCCACGGCCCTGTTGCACATCTCGGTGGTCCACCACTTGGCCATGGCGGCGTCCTCGACGGTCAGCTCACCCCGGTTGAGCAGCTGGATGCCCCGATCCACGTAGGTGCGGGCCATGTCGACCTCGGTGGCAATCTCGGCCAGAACAAAACGACTGTTCTGGAACCGCCCAATCGGACGCCCGAAGGCGGTGCGCTCCCGGCAGTACTCGACGGTGTGCTCCAGCACGGCGCCGGCGGAGGCGACCGCGCAGGTGGCGATGGACAGGCGCTCCTGCGGCAGGTTCTCCATGAGGTGGATGAAGCCCTGGCCCTCCGTGCCGATCAGGTTGGCCGCGGGGACGCGCACGTCGTCGAAGAACAGCTCGGCGGTGTCCTGCGCCTTCATGCCGATCTTGTCCAGGTTGCGGCCACGGCTGAAGCCGGGCATGCCGCGCTGGACCATGAGGAGGGAGAAGCCCTGCGCTCCCGCGTCGGGGTCGGTCCGGCAGACCACGATCACCAGGTCGGCGTTGACGCCGTTGGTGATGAAGGTCTTGGAGCCGTTGACCACGTACGCGTCGCCGTCGCGGACCGCCGACGTCCGGATGCCCTGGAGGTCGCTGCCGGTGCCGGGCTCGGTCATGGCGATGGCGGCGATCAGCTGGCCCGAGGCGAATCCGGGCAGCCAGCGGCGCTTCTGCTCGTCGTCGGTCAGCTTGACCATGTACGGCGCCATGACGTCGTTCTGGAGGGTCATCCCGAGGCCGCTGGCGCGGGCCCGGCAGATCTCCTCGTTGACGACGGCGTTGTACCGGTAGTCGTCCAGGCCGGTGCCCCCGTACTCCTCCGGCACGCCGTGGCCGAGGAGCCCCACCTCGCCCGCCCGGGTCCACACCTCGCGCGGGACGATCCCGTCCTTCTCCCACTGCGCGTGGAAGGGGACGACCTCGCGCTCGAGGAACTCGGCCACCGATGCGCGGAAGAGGTCGTGGTCGGCGTCGAAGAGTTCCCGCTTCATGCTCTGCTCCGGACGTGTCGGGGATCACTGGCTGACGCCACAGTAACCGAACCATATTCGGTTTTGAAGGGGCGGCTCCAAGCCACGGCAAAGTTCCTGTTCCGGTGGGCGGTTCCCCGCTCACGGGAGCCCCCGGGTTCCTACTGTGGCCGCAGCGGGGCCGTGAGCCGTGCGCGGCCCGACACGGGGGAGAGCCGATGGCGCAGCACGAGGCCGACCGCCGGGAACGCAGGGAGCACCGGGGCGGCAGGATCGCGGTGATCATGACCGCGCTGATGCTCACCGTGCTCCTGGCCGCCCTGGACCAGACGATCGTCTCCACCGCGCTGCCGACGATCGTGTCCGAGCTCGGCGGGCTCAACCACCTGTCGTGGGTGATCACCGCCTACCTGCTCGCCGTCACCGCCGTCACCCCGCTGTGGGGCAAGCTCGGAGACCAGTTCGGCCGCAAGCGGCTCTTCCTCCTGTGCATCGGGATCTTCCTGGTCGGCTCCGCCCTGTGCGGCATCGCGCAGGACATGCTCCAGCTCATCGTCTTCCGGGCGGTGCAGGGGCTCGGAGGGGGAGGGCTGATGGTGCTCGCCTCCGCGATCATCGGCGACGTCGTCTCGCCCCGGGAGCGGGGCAAGTACCAGGGGCTGTTCGGCGCCGTCTTCGGCATCTCCAGCGTGGCGGGGCCCCTGCTCGGCGGCCTGTTCGTCGACCACCTGACCTGGCGGTGGGTGTTCTACGTGAACCTTCCCCTGGGGGTTCTCGCGTTCGCCACGGTGCTGGCGGTGCTGCCCGCCAGCACGCCGACCGGTCGGCGCCGGGTCGACTACGCCGGGATCCTCCTGCTGGCCGCCACCGCCGTGTGCCTCACCCTGGTGGCGGCCTGGGGCGGCAGCGTCTACCCGTGGGCCTCGCCCCAGGTCGTGGGGCTCGCCGTCGCGGGCGCCGTCCTCGGTGTCGGATGGTGGCTGACCGCGAGGAGGGCCGCCGACCCGGTCATGCCGCTCAGCCTGTTCCGCAACCCGACCATCGTGGTCGCCATGGCCATCGGGTTCTGCGTGGGCTTCGCGATGATGGGGTCGATGGCGTTCCTGCCGCTGTTCCTCCAGATCGTGCACGGCCTGTCCCCGACGGCCTCCGGCCTCCACCTGATCCCGATGGTGCTGGGCATGTTCCTCACCTCGATCACCAGCGGTCGCCTGGTCACCCGCACCGGCCACTACAAGGCCTATCCCGTGGTGGGCATGGCCGTCACCTCGCTCGGACTGCTGCTCCTCTCCCGCCTCGGCCCCGAGAGCTCGCTCTGGGAGATGGGGTTCTACTTCTTCGTCCTGGGGTTCGGCCTGGGGCTGGTGATGCAGGTGGTGGTCGTGGTCGTGCAGAACGCGGCCGACTACGCGGACCTCGGGGTGGCCACCTCCTCGGCGACGTTCTTCCGGTCGATCGGCGGCTCGTTCGGCACGGCCGTGTTCGGGGCGGTCTTCTCCGGGCAGCTGGCGGCGAACCTGGCGGCCCGCGCCGGGGAGATCCGGCTGCCGCCGGGGGTGGACCCGGCGTCCCTGGAGAGCGACCCCCGCAGTCTGGACCGGCTGCCCCCGGAGGCGCAGGCGTCGTTCCTCCAGGCCTACGCCGACTCCGTGGACACCGTGTTCCTGTGGGCGGTGCCGGTGGCGGCGGCCGGGTTCGTGCTCGCGCTGTTCCTGCGGCAGGTGCCCCTGCGCACCACCGTCGGCTCCCCCGGGCTGGACGAGTCGATCCCGCCCGTCGCCGCGGGGAGCCGCAGCGCGATGGAGCACGTCGAGCGCGAGGTGTACCGGGCCTGCGGCAGGGAGGGCGCGGACGAGATGTACGGGCGCCTGCGCGAGGCGGCGGGGCTGGAGATCTCGCCGCGCGCGTGCTGGGCGCTCAGCCACCTCGGCGTCACCGGGCCGCTCACCGGGGCGGAGCTCGCGCGGATGTCGGGGCTGGGCGAGGACGCCTGGGAGGGTGTGCGCCGGGAGCTGGAGGAGGCCGGATACCTGACGGGCGGGGGCGGGGCCTGGGAGCTGAACCGGCGCGGGGCGGACGCGGCCCGGCAGGTGTTCGACGCCCAGCGCACCGCGCTGCGCTCGCTGCTGGCCGACTACGGGCCCGGGGAGCACCCGGAGGTGGTCGCCGCCCTGGAGCGGATGACCGCGGACACCCTCGGCGACGAGGGGGACGCCTCGCGCCTCGGCGAGGGGGCCCACCGGCTGTAGCAGCACGGGGGCGGGGCTTGCCGGATCCAGGGAACCGAATACAGTTCGGTTATCGTCACCCACGCTCTTGGAGGACACCGTGGCCGAGGCATACATCGTCGGCGCAGTACGCACCCCCGTCGGTACCAGGAAGGGCGCCCTCGCCGCCGTGCACCCGGCGGACCTGGGCGCGCACGTGCTCAAGGAGCTCGTCCGGCGCACCGGGGTCGACCCCGCCGCCGTCGAGGACGTGGTCATGGGCGTGGTCAGCCAGGCGGGTCCCCAGGCCCTCGACCTGGCCCGCACCGCGTGGCTCTCCGCCGGCCTCCCCGAGAGCGTCCCCGGCGTCACGGTCGACCGCCAGTGCGGCTCCTCGCAGCAGGCCGTCCACTTCGCCGCCCAGGGCGTCATGTCCGGCACCCAGGACCTGGTCGTGGCCGCCGGCGTCGAGAACATGGGCATGGTCCCCATGGGCGCCAACGTCCAGTTCGCCCTCGACAACGACCTCCCCCTCTACGGCGAGGGCTGGACCGGGCGCTACGGCCTCCAGGAGATCTCCCAGTTCCGCGGCGCCCAGCTCATGTGCGAGAAGTGGGGCTACAAGCGCGAGCGGCTGGAGGAGTTCGCCCTGGAGAGCCACCGGCGCGCCGCCGCCGCGCAGGAGGAGGGGCGCTTCGACGACCAGATCGCCCCCCTCGCCGGGGTGAGCCGGGACGAGGGCGTCCGCGCCGACACCACCCTGGAGAAGATGGCCGCCCTCAAGCCGCTGCGCGAGGGGTGGGAGCTCACCGCGGCCGTCGCGAGCCAGATCTCCGTGGGCGCGGGAGCGCTGCTCATCGCGTCCGAGCGCGCGATCGAGCAGCACGGGCTGACCCCGCTGGCCCGCGTCGTCCAGCTGGCCCTGGTCGGCGACGACCCCGTGTACATGCTCACCGCGCCCATCCCCGCGACCAGGGTCGCCCTGGCCAAGGCCGGGCTGGGCATCGACGACATCGACGTCACCGAGATCAACGAGGCGTTCGCCCCCGTGCCGCTGTCGTGGATCGAGGAGCTGGGCGCCGACCCCGCCAAGGTCAACCCGAACGGCGGCGCGATCGCCCTGGGCCACCCGCTGGGCGCCACCGGCTCGATCCTGATGACCAAGCTGATCGCCGAGCTGCACAGGACCGGCGGACGCTACGGCCTCCAGACCATGTGCGAGGGCGGCGGCCAGGCCAACGTCACCGTCATCGAACGCGTCTGACCCGGAGTACCGGGGCCGCGTGCCCGCCCGCGGGCGCGCGGCCCCCGCCCCGGACCCGCCGTCCGCGCCCGCCGCTCACCGGCGGGCCAGGGCGGGGCCCCCGACGCCGTTCTCCAGCCCCAGCCAGGCGGCCATCCCGGCCAGCTGCTCCACCAGCTCCGGCACGGTGTCGGCGGGGGCGCCGTCCTCCAGGGTGATCTTCTGGGCCAGGAGCGTCCCCGACGCGCGGTCCGCCTTGAGGTCCACCCGCGCGACCAGGTCCTCGCCCAGCAGGAACGGCAGCACGTAGTAGCCGTGCACCCGCTTGGCGGCGGGCACGTAGATCTCCAGCCGGTAGCGGAACCCGAACAGCTCCTCGGCGCGGTCGCGCGTCCACACCAGGGAGTCGAACGGGCTGAGCAGCGCCCGGGCCGCCATCGAGCGGGGCACCCGGGCGTCCCGGTGCAGGTAGGCGGGGCGGTTCCAGCCCTCCACCCGCACCGGGACCAGCTCACCGGAGTCCACGAGGCCGGCCACGGCGGGCCTGGACTCGGCGGACTTGAGCCGGAAGTAGTCGCGGAGGCAGGGCTCGGTGGCGACGCCGTGCGTGCGCGCGGCGATGGACACCAGCTCCCGGTGCGCCTCCTCGGGCGTGGTGGGCGGGGCGTCGCGCACCTCCGGCGGGAGGACCCGCTCGGGCAGGTCGTAGAGCCGCTCGAACTGCGAGTTGCGCCCGTTGGAGGTCAGGTCGCCGATCCAGAACAGGTACTCCAGGCACTTCTTGACGTCGGACCAGTTCCAGCCCCAGTGGTCCTTGGCTCGCGGCGCGTCGTGCGCGAGGGCGGCCTCCACGCCGCGGGCGGTGGCCGGGCCGATCCGGACGACCTCCTCCAGGACCGCCTTCAGGAGTTCGGGCCGCTCCTCCCGGATGCCGTTCATCCAGCCGACCCGGGTCTGGGCGCGGTTGCGGTCCATCCGGTGGCGCATGAGCTGCCGCGTGGCCGGCGGCACCAGGCTGGCCTCGTGGGCCCAGCACTCCACCAGGCGCGCGCCGCCCGCCCCCGCGGCCGTGGTGGCGGCCCGGTCCAGCAGCGCGGTGTCGTAGCTCCCCAGGCGGGCGAACACGGGCAGGTACTGGCTGCGGGCGAGCACGTTCACGCTGTCGATCTGGAGGATCCCCACCCGGCGCACCACCCGGGCCAGGTGGGACAGGGTCGCCCTCCCCCTGGGCCGCGGGTCGGCGAAGCCCTGGGCGGCGAGGGCGATCCTGCGCGCCTGGGAGAGGGAGAGGTCCGCGTCTCGGCGGGGGTGCGGTTCAGCCATGCCGCCACGGTAGCCCCCGGTGGCGACAGTCGGCCCGCCGCGGTCGGCGCCGGGGCGGGGACGGGCCTTCCGCGGACCGGTCGGCGCCGGAGCCGGGAGGTCGGCGGGCGCCGGCGCCCGCCCCCCGGTCGGTGTGTCCTGCGTCACGTGGCCGCTGTCGTCGTGCCCGGTGACGCGCGGATCGACGACTCGCCGTGGCCGCGCACGGCGGTTCCGTGGAAAAAACCTTTGGCCCAATGCGAACCCCGAGGGGGTCCCGGCCGTCACAACAGAGGCGACACGAACGACCGGACACGTGCCGGGAGTCGCACACGCCCCGGTGCGGAGGACGGCCGCACCGGGGCACCTTCTGTTCCTGCCCGCCCAGCTGGGCGTTCCCCCCTCGTGCACAGCCCGCGTCGAACACCCGGGCCCCCTCCATGGCCTAGCCTTCTGCTGTGCGTATCGCGACTTGGAATGTGAACAGTGCCAGGGCCAGGGTCGACCGGATCGGGGCCTGGCTGGACCGGAGCGACGTCGACGTCCTCGCCATCCAGGAGACCAAGGCCAGGGACGACCAGTTCCCGGCCTCCGTCTTCACCGACCGCGGCTACGAGGTCGCCCACCACGGCCTCTCCCAGTGGAACGGGGTCGCGATCGCCTCCCGCGTCGGGCTGGAGGACGTGCGGGTCGGCTTCCCCGGCCAGCCCGGATACGGCGACCCCGAGGAGTCCGAGGCGCGCGCCGTCGGGGCGACGTGCGGCGGTGTCCAGGTGTGGAGCCTGTACGTGCCCAACGGCCGCGAGGTCGACCACCCCCACTACGCCTACAAGCTGCGCTGGCTGAAGGCGCTGCGCGAGGCGGGCGCCGCGCGCCTCGCGCAGGCCCCCGACGCGCAGATCGCCTACGTCGGCGACTTCAACATCGCCCCGCAGGACGACGACGTGTGGGACATGGCCGCGTTCGAGGGCAGCACCCACGTCACCGCGCCCGAGCGCGCGGCCTTCGAGGAGCTCGTCGGCGCGGGGTTCCGCGAGGTCGTCCGGGAGCACACCCCGGGACCCGGCGTGTACACCTACTGGGACTACAAGGGGCTGGCCTTCCCCAAGCGCAGGGGCATGCGCATCGACTTCGTCCTCGCCTCCCCGGCGCTCGCCTCCCGCGTGAGCGGCGCGAGCATCGACCGCGAGGAGCGCAAGGGCAAGGGGGCCTCCGACCACGCACCGGTCATCGTGGGGCTCGACGGGAACGACGGAGCGTCCGTCGCCAAGGTGAAGGAGGCCGGGGCATGAGCGCCGGGAGCAGAGCGGTCGGGACCACGGACGGCGGGGGCGCCGCCGGCGGCGCGCCGCGCGTGGCCGTCTTCGGCAGCGTCAACATGGACCTGGTCGCCTACGTGGACGAGGTGCCCGCGAGCGGCGAGACCGTGACGGGCACCGACTTCCGCCAGGTGCCCGGCGGCAAGGGCGCCAACCAGGCGGTGGCCGCGGCACGGGCGGGGGCCGACGTGGCCTTCCTCGGAGCGGTGGGCGACGACGCCTTCGGCGAGGAGCTGCGCGCCAACCTGGCGGCCGCCGGGGTCGGCGTGTCCGGTCTGCGCACGGTCCCCGGGGTGTCGGGCGTCGCCCACATCGTCGTGGACGGCAAGGGGGGCAACTCGATCATCGTCGTCCCCGGCGCCAACGGCGGGGTCGCCGGCGTGGCCGACGGCGACGCGGCTCTCATCGAGGGGAGCGCGGCCCTGCTGCTCCAGCTCGAACTGCCGATGGAGGCCGTGGTCTCCGCGGCGCGGACCGGCCGCGCGCTCGGTGTGCCGGTCTACCTGACCCCGGCCCCCGCGCGCGACCTGCCCGCGGAGCTGCTGGAGTCGGTGGACGTCCTGGTCCCCAACCAGCACGAGGCGGCCGCGATCACCGGCCGCACGGACCCGCGCGAGGCGCTGGCCGCCCTGCTGGAGCTGGTCCCGGAGGTGCTGCTGACCCTGGGCGAGGACGGCTCGCTCCACGGCCGCAGGGGCGGGGCGGCGGTGGCCTCGCCCGCACGGCAGGTGAGGGCGGTGGACACCACGGCCGCGGGGGACACCTTCTGCGGTTCGTTCGCGGTGGCGAGGGCGGAGGGCCGGTCGCCGGAGGAGGCGATGGCGTTCGCCGCGGCGGCGGCGTCGCTCTCGGTCCAGCGGCCCGGCGCCAGTTCGTCCATGCCCACCCGCGAGGAGGTCGAGGCGCTGCTCGGCGGCGTCGCCTGAGGCCGGTCCGGGGCGGGGGCGGACGGGTTCCGGGGGACGGTCCCGGGACGTGTCGGCGCTCGCCCCGTGCGGTTCCCGGGACGGGCGCCCCTCAGGCCGTGTGCCCGATCTGCTGGAGGAACGGGCGCGGGTCCTGGTTCTGGAGGCGGACCTCCAGCACGATGTCGACGGTGTCGCCGACGAGCCGGCCGCCCCACGGGACCTCGCCGCCGTCGCCCACGCCGAAGTCGGAGAGGCGGATCCGGGTGTTCGCGGAGAAGAAGTGCCCGTAGGTGTCGGCGGGCGACACGTAGTCCGGGGACTCGCCGACCCACTGGGAGTCGAGGGTGACCGGGAGGGTCGTCCCGTGGATGGTCAGGTCGCCGAACAGCCGGAAGGAGTGCTGTCCGCGCCGGCTCGGCTCCAGCCCGGTGGAGGCGAAGCGGATCTCGGGGTGGTGGTCCACGTCCAGGAAGTCGGCCGAGCGCAGGTGGGCGTCGCGCGCGCCCACGCCGGTGTTGACGCTGGCCGCGTCGAGGACGACCTCGACCTCGGACCGCGCGGGGTCCCCGGTGACGAGCACATGCCCGCGCGCCCGTCCGAACGTGCCCTGGACCCGGCCGAAGCGCAGGTAGTGGGCGACGAAGATCAAGCTGGAGTGGAGCGGGTCCAGGTACCAGGTGCCCGGCCCCGGTCCGATCTCGGGGGTGGATGTCATAGCCATTTGCTCCCTATTTGTCCGGTCTGTGGCTTTTGTCCACATACCTTAGGTCTGACGTCCACCCGGAACGCGAAGTTCTGGCGCGACCGGGCACGAGACATTGGACTCTGTCGTCCCCGACGGCGGCGAAACCCCCGCTGACGAGGCACGTCACCCCTTCGCGGCCCCGGGCCGGGAGCGGGGCCGGAACCGGCCAGGCGTGCCCGCGGACGGCGGAGGGGGCCGGGGCGGTCGTCCGCCCCGGCCCCCTCGGGTCCGGTGGTCGTGCTGCGTGCCGGACCGGTGCGGTCCGCCGCCGCTACATGTGCTCGGGAGCCTCCACGCCCAGCAGGTCCAGGCCCTGCACCAGGACCCGGAAGGCCACCGACACCAGCGCCAGGCGCGACTCGCGCTCGGCCTCGGTCGGGGCGGTCAGCACCGGGCAGTGCTCGTAGAACGCCGTGAGCGTCTGCGCCAGCTCGAACAGGTACGCGGAGAGGCGGTGCGGCTGGAGCAGGGCGCCGACCTGCTCCACCACGGCGCCGAACTCCAGCAGCTTGAGCGCGAGGTCGCGCTCCGCGCCCTCGGAGACGGTGATCCCGCCCCGGGGCGAGGACAGGTCCAGCCCGCCCTTGCGGAAGATGGACCGGATCCGCGCCTGCGCGTACTGGAGGTAGGGGCCGGTGTTGCCGGTCAGGGCCAGCATGCGGTCGAAGTCGAACGTGTACTCGGTGTCGTGGGAGACCGACAGGTCCGCGTACTTGACCGCGCCGATGCCCACCTGGCGGGCGATCTCGGCCTGCTCCTCGGCGCCGAGGTCGGGGCGGTTCTCCGCCACGACGGCGGCGGCCCGCTCGACGGCCTCGTCCAGCAGCGCCATCAGGCGGACGGGCGCGCCGCTGCGGGTCCGCAGGATCTTGCCGTCGCCGCCGAGCACGTTGCCGATCTGCACGTGGGTGACCTCGACGCCGTCCGGCAGCCACCCGGCCTTGCGGGCGGTCGCCCACACCATCTTGAAGTGCATGGCCTGCGGGGCGCCGACCACGTACAGGATGCGGTCGGCCTTGAGGTCCTCCACGCGGTGGCGGACGGTCGCCAGGTCGGTGGTGGCGTAGCCGTAGCCGCCGTCGCTCTTGCGGATGATCAGGGGGACCGGCTTGTCCTCGCGGCCGATGAAGCCCTCCAGGAACACGCAGAGCGCGCCCTCGCTGACCTCCGCGATGCCCTTGGCCTCCAGCTCGTCGCAGACGTCGGCGAGCACGGCGTTGTAGGTGCTCTCCCCGGCGAGGTCGTCGTCGGTGAGGGTCACCCCGAGCTTGGCGTACACCTTGTTGAAGTAGACCCTGGACAGCCCGACGAGCTCGCGCCACAGGCGCAGGGTCTCCTCGTCCCCGCCCTGGAGGGCCACCACCCGGCGGCGCGCACGCGCGGCGAAGTCGTCCGCGCCGGGCCCGGAGGAGTCGAACTTGGTGCGCGCCGACTGGTAGAAGGCGTTGGGGTCGCTGGTGAGCAGGTCCGCCTCGGCGGACTCCTCGCCGACCTCCAGCAGGTGCTCGATGAGCATGCCGAAGGGGGTGCCCCAGTCGCCGATGTGGTTCTGCCGGATGACGTTGTGGCCCAGGAACTCCAGGGTGCGGGCGAGGGAGTCGCCGACCACGGTGGTGCGCAGGTGCCCGACGTGCATCTCCTTGGCCACGTTGGGCGCGGAGTAGTCGAGGGGGATGTCGAGGCGCTCCTGGACGGGGACGCCCACGCGCGGGTCCTCCAGGAGCAGGCGGGTCTGGTCCGCGATCCAGTCCTCGCGCAGCGTCAGGTTGATGAAGCCCGGCCCGCTGACCTCGACGGCGCGGCAGACGTCGGCCACGTCGAGGTGCTCCATGATCGCCGCGGAGACCTCGCGCGGCTTTCGGCCCAGGCGCTTGGCGAGCGCGAGGGCGGCGTTCGCCTGGTAGTCGGCGAACTGGGACGGGCGGATGACGGGGTCGGTGTCGGCGAACTCGGGGCCGAAGGCGGCGCCGAGGGCGGACTGGACCCGTCGCGAGAGTACTTCCTGCGGGTCGGCCATGCCCCTAAGCGTACCGACCTGAGCCCCCTGTCCCCGCCCCTCGCGAGGTGACACGGCACGGGGCCCTCTCCTGCGCCCGGGAGCGGGGCGCGCGGCCCGGCCCGGATCCCGCTCAGCGGCCCTCCGGGGCCGGCGGCAGGGCGCCGGGAGGGGACGGGGGCGGGGCCTCGGACTGGGCCAGGCGGTGGAGCCAGTTGGAGGAGCGGTGGTGCACCCGGCGGCGGATCTGCTCGCCGATGCGGCCGCCTGCCAGGTCGTGCGCCAGCTGGCAGGCCCGGGCGACGCCCTTGGCCCGGCTGTCGCCGTGGGCGATGACCACGGTTCCGTTGAGGCCGAGGAGGGCGGCGCCGCCGTAGGTCTCGCTGTCGAGCCGTTCGCGCAGGCGGCGGAGCGCCTTGCGCTGGAGCAGGGCCCCGGCCTTGGCCGCGGCGGTGGAGGTCAGCGCGTCGCGGACGAGGTCCATGGCGAAGGCGGCGGTGCCCTCCACGGACTTGAGGGCGACGTTGCCGGTGTGGCCGTCGGTGACCACCACGTCGACCTTGCGGGCGAGGAGGTCGTGGCCCTCGATGTTGCCGCGGAAGTCCATGGACGGGGAGCCCTCCGCCGTCGCGGACAGCAGTTCGGTGGCCCTGCGGACGAGCTTGTTGCCCTTGCCCGGCTCGGACCCGATGGTCAGCAGGCCCACGCGCGGACGGCGCACGCCGAAGGCGGTCTGGGCGTAGGCGCAGCCCAGGTGGGCGAACTGGACGAGCATCTCGGGCTTGGCGTCGGCGTTGGCCCCGGCGTCCACCATGATCGTCGGCGTCTCGCCGGTGGGGAGCGTCACGGCGAGGGCGGGGCGCAGGACCCCGGGCTGGGTGCGCAGGCGGACGGTGGACGTCGCGACGATGCCGCCGGTGGAGCCCGCGGAGACGAGGGCGTCGGCGTCGCCGCGCCGGATGAGGCGGCAGGAGACGGCCGCGCTGGAGCGGGGGCGGCGCCAGCTGGCGAGGGCGCCCTCGTGCATGGCCAGGTTGTCCTCGGCGTGGACGACGGGGATGTCCCGCAGGGCGCCCTCCTCGGCGAGGAGGGAGGCGATCTCGGTGCGCCTGCCCACGAGGAGCACACGGAGCCCGAGTTCGCGGACGGCCATGACGGCGCCCTTCACGATCTCGGAGGGCGCGTTGTCACCACCCATGGCGTCCACGGCGATGATCGGCGGAGAGGTGCGGGATGGGGCGGGCGCTTCCGCGTCGGATGTACCAGTCAACTCGGTGCTTCCCTCACGGGTCGTGGTGGGCGTTCCGCACTGTGTGCGCGCAGGTCCCGTTGTTCCGGCGGCGCCGGAGGGCACGTGGGGGCCAGGGGCGCGCGAGGGTGTGGTGCCACGCTACCGGTTCGCTCCCGGGGCGACGCCGTAAGGCCTGTTCGTCCACTCATGCGAGGATACTTCCCGTATGTCCTGGTCAGGGCTGGACTTGGCGTGAGATGGGTACAAAAGCCCTAATCCGGGTATATCCGCTCGCTGGCTCAGGGCCTCATCACGCTCCGAGAGCGTAGGACAACCACACTGGATCACCGTTCCGGAGGTCGACCGGTGCACCCGCACCGGAGCCGCCGGATCAGGGCTGCCCGATTGCCCGGGGGCGGCCCTGCACACACACAGGAGAGGAGAAGCGTGAGCGTTACGCCAGACGTGGCACAGTCCCCGTCCGCCGGACGTCGGTTTCGTGCCTACACGACGAAACACCTCGACGAGCTCACCGCGCGAGCCGGTCTCGCCGCCGATGAGCGACTCGCGGTGCAGGCGGTGGCCACGGTGCTGCCGTTCCGCGTCAACAGCTACGTCGTCGACGAGCTGATCGACTGGGATGCCGCTCCGGACGATCCGATCTACCGGCTGGTCTTCCCACAAGCCGACATGCTGCCCCCGGGCGACGTGTCCAGGATGTCCGACCTGCTGCGTTCCGGCGCTCCGCGCAAGGAGCTCAACGACGCGGCCAACCGGATCAGGGCGAGTCTGAACCCGCACCCGGCGGGACAGATGGACCTCAACGTGCCGAAGACGGCCGACGAGGAGCCCATCCCCGGCGTCCAGCACAAGTACAAGGAGACCGTGCTCTTCTTCCCCAAGCAGGGGCAGACCTGTCACGCGTACTGCACGTACTGCTTCCGCTGGGCCCAGTTCGTCGGCGACGCCGACCTCAAGTTCGCGTCGAGCGAGATCGACCAGCTGGTCGACTACGTCCGCACGCACCCCGAGGTCACCAGCGTGCTGTTCACCGGCGGCGACCCGATGATCATGGGCGAGGGGGTGATCTCCCGCTACATCGAGCCGCTGCTGGAGATCGAGCACCTGGAGGCCATCCGCATCGGTACGAAGGCGCTGGCCTACTGGCCGCAGCGCTTCGTCACCGACCCGGACGCCGACGACACCCTGCGCCTCTTCGAGAAGGTCGTCGCGTCGGGCAAGAACCTCGCGTTCATGGCCCACTTCTCGCATCCGAACGAGATGCGTCCCGAGCTGGTCCAGGAGGCGGTCCGCCGCGTCCGCTCGACCGGGGCGGTCATCCGCACGCAGGCGCCGCTGATCCGCACGATCAACGACGACCCCGCCGTGTGGGAGAGCATGTGGCGCACCCACCTGCGGCACGGGATGGTCCCGTACTACATGTTCGTGGAGCGCGACACCGGTCCCCAGGACTACTTCGCGGTCCCGCTCGCCGAGGCCTACGAGATCTTCCGGGGCGCCTACACCAAGGTGTCCGGGCTGGCCCGCACGGTGCGGGGGCCCTCGATGTCGGCGACGCCGGGCAAGGTCTGCGTGGACGGCGTGGCGGAGGTGGCGGGCGAGAAGGTCTTCGTCCTGCGCTTCATCCAGGCCCGGGACCCGGAGCTGGTCGGCCGCCCCTTCTTCGCCAAGTACGACGAGAAGGCGGCGTGGCTGTTCGACCTCAAGCCCGCCCTGGGCGCCACCCACTTCCCGTGGGAGGCTCCGCCGGTCGGCGGGAGCGGAGGACCGGTGGACCCCACCCGCCTGTAGGAACCGCCCGTCCGCGGAGCGGGGCCCGGGCACAGGGCATCGGAAGGACCGCGGAGGCCCGGCGGGGCCGTCGGCGCCCCGTCCCAGGGGAATTGGAGCGTCCCTGGGGCGGGGCCGCGCCGGCGGCCCCGGCCGGACGCGACGGAGCCCGGCACCACATCGTGGTGCCGGGCTCCGCGTGCGTCCGCGCCGTGGACGGAGAGGCCTCCCCGTGAACCGGGGTGGTCACGGGGGCCATCGGCGCGGACGTCTTCCGGGGCTGGTCTCGGTGGGGCGGTCGCGGGGGACCGGGGGCGGGGACGGGGGAGGCCGGAGGTGCGGCGAGGGGGTCGCGGCCCTTCGGGGCGGTGTCACCTCAGGAGGGCGTCGAAGTCACCGGTCTTGGCGCCGCGGACGAAGGCCTCGATCTCGGCGGGGGTGTACACGAGCGCCGGCCCCTGGGGGTCGCGGGAGTTGCGCACGGCGATGTCCCCGTCCGGGAGCGCGGCGACCTCGACGCAGTTCCCGTCCGGATTGCTCCAGCTGCTCTTGGTCCAGACGACCTTGGGCAGCCGGCTCGCGGGAACGCCGTTGTAGATCGGATGCATCTCAACCTCCTGGAACTTCGGGGGGACTCGTGAGCGGGGATCTGTCCACACGCGGTAGATCCTTCACCGCGCCCGTCGTGTCTCGCCACCGGGCCCGCCTTGCGGGCGGACGCCCTGTGGGGGGCGAACCGTCCCGTGGTGGGTTGTTTCGTCCCGGTGCGAGTCAGAGCGTAGCTCATGCACGTGCATTGGTGATTACGTCCGTAAGTACCTATGCAAGGACGGCGGGTGATTCGGGTTCGAAACCGCACGTCACACCTAACGTGGGGGAGAGGCGCGCGGTTCTCCGGGGCCGGATCGTTCTCCACTCGTGGCCGAAGCCGGTCAGCCGGGAACCCGTTCCGGGAGCGCAAAGCGAACGCCCGGGCGCTGAGAGCGACCGGGCGTGCGGCGGAGGGTGCGGGGAGGCGGGGAGGGTCAGGGGTAGCGCTCCAGGAAGCCGCGGAGGATCTCCTCGGTCGCGGTGGGCGGCGGCGCCTGGGTGGCGAGGTGGTCCATCGTCTGGGAGTAGCGGTTGGTGTCCTCGTACTTGTCGAAGTACAGGGCGCTGCTCAGCTGCTCCAGGTAGACCACGTCGGGCAGCTGCGGGGTGGGGAACCGCAGGATGCTGAACGGGCCGCCCGCGGCGGGGTGCCCGCCCATCGCGAAGGTCGCGATCTGGATGGTGATGTTGGGGCGCCGGGCCATCTCGATCAGGTGCTCGACCTGGCCGCGCATCACCTCGGCGTCGCCGTAGGGGCGGTGCAGGACGGCCTCGTCGATCACGGCCCACAGACGCGGGGCCTGGGGTTCCACGAATCTGCGCTGGCGGTGCATGCGCATCATCACCCGGCTGTCGACGTCCTCCTCGGAGGTGGCCGTCCGGGACAGCCGGATGACCGAGCGGGCGTAGTCCTCGCTCTGGAGCAGCCCCGGGACGAACTGGACCTCGTAGGTGCGGATGATCGAGGCGGACTCCTCCAGGCCGACGTAGACGCCGAACCACTGGGGCAGCACGTCGCCGTACTTGTGCCACCAGCCCTGGGCGTTGGCGCTGGAGATCAGGCCGAGGAGGGCCTCGCGCTGCTGGGGGTCGTCCACCCCGTAGAGCTGGAGGAGGTCGTCCACGTCCCGGCGCTTGAAGCTGACCTGGCCGAGCTCCATGCGGCTGATCTTGGCGTGGGAGGCCCGGATGGCGTATCCGGCGTCGTGCCGCGAAATGCCCTTCTCCTGGCGGAGCCGCCGGAGCTGGGTTCCGAGGAGAATGCGGAGGACGGTGGGGCCACCACTGGAATTGGCCAGAAAATCTTGAGTGACCTGGAGATTCGTTGCGTGATCGGCGACCACATCGCCTCCTGTGTAGCGGCTTTGGCCCGTAGCGACCGCTCAGTATACCCACGCGTCCGAGGTTGCGGACAGGGGCGAGGGGGGATTGGTTCGTGGCCTAAGCGCCTCTTCTGGGCTTGGAGTAAACGCGCGTCCCCGTGTGGGAATTCTTTGACGAGGATCTACCGATAAGGGTCGTTCGTCCTATAGTCTTGCCCGGACGTTGAACTGCACGTGCATCCGTGTCTTACAGATGTAAGCCACAGGGGGTCGCGTCAGGCAAGTCCGCGCGAACCCGCCATCACACTCGTGAGGACCGTGATGAACGCAGAGCTGGTGTCCTCGGAGCTGGACTCCGGGCCGTCCTGGAGTCGTCCCTCCCTCGCGGAGGCGTCGGACGACCTCCCGTCCTGGTGGAACCACCCGCCGTGCCGCCTCGCCGTCGGCCAGGCCTCCCGGTCCCAGGAGGGCGCCGCCAGGGCGTTCGGCTCCGTCCCCGGCTCGGTCCGCCGGGCACGCGACTTCGCCGCGTCCGTCCTGGAGGAGTGGGGCGCCGAGGGCGTGCAGGAGGACGTCCGGCTGATCGTCTCCGAGCTCGTCGGCAACTCCTGCCGCCACGCCGTGGCGGGGGAGGGGGACCCCGCCGGCGTTCCGGTGGTGGTCGAACTGCGCCGCCTGGGCGAGCGCGGCGGGATCCTGTGCATGGTCGCCGACGAGAGCGCGAAGGCGCCGGTCAAGATGGACGCGCACCACTTCGCCGAGTCCGGCCGCGGCCTCGGACTGGTCGCGGCGTTCAGCCGCGAATGGGGCTGGAACCCGCTCGGCCGCGGCGGCAAGGTCGTCTGGGCCGTGTGCGGCGGCGAGGACTGACCCACCCCGCAACCGCGCGGCCGCGGTGCCTCGGGAGCTGTGGACGACGCGGCGGAGCCGCCCGGGAAGAGTAGGCTGTCAACGCATGTCGGTATTTGACCGACCGCGTCGTGACAGGACTTTCCCACACCCCATCCCGGGAGCGAGGCGTGGCCGTGCTGGACACGGAACAGGACCAGTTCCTCTGCGACGGGACCACCACCGTCGTCGGACTGACCGGTGAGATCGACATCGCCACCGCGGAGAGGGCGCTCGCCCGGATCGCCGCGGCCACGGCGGACGGCTGCGTCGTCGTCGACCTGTCCGCCGTGGAGTTCATCGACGCCTCCGGCGTCAACATGCTCGTCCGCGCACTGCGCGGAGCCACGAGGGTCCAGCACCACCTCCTCCTGGCCGGGCCCACCCGCCAGCTCTCGCGGATCCTCGACGTCCTGGGCCTGCGCGACGTCCTGGCGACCCACGACGGTGTCGCCGCGGCGGTCGCCGCCCACGCGGCGCCCCGCCACGGACACCCGCCCGGCGCCCTGCGCTGACCCGGCCCCCTCGGCGGGCGCCCCGGCGGCCGGACGCCGCACGCGAAGGGGGCGCCCCCGGCGGCCGTGCCGGAAGCGCCCCCAGGAGGGATGTCCCCCCTACTCGACCGTGACGCTCTTGGCCAGGTTGCGCGGCTGGTCCACGTCGTTGCCCTTGGCCAGGGCCAGCTCGCACGCGAACACCTGCATCGGGATCGTCGCGACGACCGGCTGGAGCAGGGTCGGCACCGCCGGGATCTCGATGAGCACGTCCGAGTACGGGCGCACCGCCTCGTCGCCCTCCTCGGCGATCACGATGGTGCGGGCGCCGCGGGCGCGCACCTCCTGGATGTTCGACACGATCTTGTCGTGCAGCACGCTGCGGCCCTTCGGGGAGGGCACCACGACGACGACCGGCAGGCCGTCCTCGATCAGCGCGATCGGGCCGTGCTTCAGCTCGCCGGCCGCGAACGCCTCGGCGTGCATGTACGCCAGCTCCTTGAGCTTGAGCGCGCCCTCCATCGCCACCGGGTAGCCCACGTGGCGGCCCAGGAACAGCACCGTGTCGGCGTCGGAGAGCGAGCGGGCCAGCTCGCGGACCGGCTCCACCGTCTTCAGGACCTTGTCGACCTGCTCCGGCATCGTGGCGAGCTGGGCGATGACCGCCGTGATCTCGTCGCCGAACTTCAGCCCGCGCACCTGGGCCAGGTACAGGCCGACGAGGTAGCAGGCGATCAGCTGGGTCATGAAGGTCTTGGTGGCGGCCACCCCGACCTCGGGGCCCGCGTGCGTGTACAGGACGCCGTCGGACTCGCGGGGGATGGTCGACCCGTTCACGTTGCAGATCGCCAGCACGCGGGCGCGCTGCTCCCGGGCGTAGCGGACCGCCATCAGGGTGTCCATGCTCTCGCCGGACTGGGAGATCGCGATGACCAGGGTCTGCTGGTCCAGGATCGGGTCCCGGTAGCGGAACTCGCTGGCCACCTCGACCTCGCACGGGATGCGGCACCAGTGCTCGATGGCGTACTTGGCGATCAGGCCCGCGTGGTACGAGGTCCCGCAGGCGATGATGACGATCTTCTCGACGGAGCGCAGGTCCTCCGGGGTCAGCCGCATCTCGTCCAGGGTCAGCAGCCCGTCGACCGACAGGCGGCCCAGGAGCGTGTCGGCCACCGCGCGCGGCTGCTCGACGATCTCCTTGAGCATGAAGTAGTCGTAGCCGCCCTTCTCGGCGGCGGACGCGTCCCAGTCGACGTGGTACTCGCGGACCTCGACGGGGTTGCCCTCGTAGTCGGTGACGACCACGGAGTCCGGCCGCAGCTCGACCACCTGGTCCTGGCCCAGCTCGACCGCCTCGCGGGTGTGCGCGATGAACGCGGCCACGTCGCTCGCCAGGAAGTTCTCGCCCACGCCGCGGCCGACGACCAGCGGCGAGTTGCGACGGGCGGCCACCACCAGGTCGGGGTCGTCCACGGACGTCGCGACCAGGGTGAAAGCGCCCTCCAGCCGCTTGCACACCGCGCGCATGGCCGCGGGCAGGTCCCCGTCGCCGCGCTCGGCCAGCTCGGTGCTGAGCAGGTGCGCGGTCACCTCGGTGTCGGTCTCGGAGAGGAACTTGCAGCCCTGCTCCTCCAGCTCCAGGCGGAGCGCCGCGAAGTTCTCGATGATGCCGTTGTGGACGATCGCGACACGTCCGCCGTTGTCCACGTGGGGGTGGGCGTTGACGTCGTTCGGGGCACCGTGGGTGGCCCAACGCGTGTGCCCGATACCGGCCCCCTCGCCGGAGATCGGCCGTTCCTCCAGGGCCCGGCGCAGGTTGGCGAGCTTGCCCGCGCGCTTCTCCGTGCGCAGGGCGCCGTCGCCCAGCACCGCCACACCCGCGGAGTCATATCCGCGGTACTCCAACCTTGCGAGGCCGTCCACGACGACCTGAAGCGCCGGTTGCGGCCCGACGTAGCCAACGATTCCGCACATGGCCGCCAGCGTAGGCGAAAAAGGACGCCGGATCGACCAACCACCTACCCATACCACTGGTTGTTTTCGCAGGTGGCGGTATAGACCATTTGGTGCATGGGGGCCATACCACGCAGGTGGGGGGCATGCGGGGGCGCCGAGTGGAACCGATTTCCCCCGGCTCGCGACCCGCCGAAAAACCTTTGGAGACACCACCGTGAACGTGTGGTTTCGGGCACGTTCCGCCCCGGTTCGGGGCTAGCGGGGACCGGCTGCCGAATCCGGACGACCCCCTCGTCTAGGGTGGTCATTCGTGTCTCACACGACGAAGAACGGCCTCTCCTCACCGTACGTGGAGCTGGACCGGGCGGCCTGGGCGGCCCTGCGGGCCTCCACACCCCTCTCCCTGACAGAGGCCGACCTGGCAGAGCTCCGCGGTACCACCGACCCCACCTCCCTGGAGGACGTGCGGGACGTCTACCTGCCGATGTCGCGCCTGCTGAACCTCTACGTGGGCGCGACCCAGCAGCGGCACGCCGCCGTCCGCGCCTTCCTCGGCGAGGCGGACCGCCCGGCGCCGTTCATCATCGGCGTCGCGGGCAGCGTCGCCGTGGGCAAGTCCACCACGGCGCGGCTCCTGCGCTCCCTCCTCGCGCAGTGGCCCAACCACCCGAACGTGGAACTGGTCAGCACCGACAACTTCCTGTACCCCAACTCCGTCCTGGAGTCGCGGGGGCTCATGCGGCGCAAGGGCTTCCCGGAGAGCTACGACCGCCGCGCGCTCGTGCGCTTCGTGTCGGAGATGAAGGCCGGGGCCGACCGCATCGACATCCCCGTCTACTCCCACCTGAACTACGACATCGTCCCGGGCGAACGGCAGTCCGTGCACCGCCCCGACATCCTCATCGTCGAGGGCATCAACGTCCTCCAGCCCGCCACCGCGGGACGCCTGGCCGTGGCCGACTTCTTCGACTACTCCATCTACGTCGACGCCAAGGTCGAGAACATCCGCAACTGGTACCTCGACCGCTTCCGCGAACTGCGCCGGACCGCGTTCTCCGACCCCCGCTCCTACTTCCACCACATGGCCACCACCATCCGCGAGGAAGAGGCCCTGGAGTTCGCCGCCAACACCTGGCGCACCATCAACGAGGTCAACCTCGTCGAGAACATCCGCCCGACGCGGGGGCGCGCCACCCTCATCCTCTACAAGGGGGACGACCACCGCGTCCGGCGGGTGCGGCTGCGCAAGACCTGACGGTGTTCTCGGCGAGCTCGCGGGCTCGCTGCGCGGGCTCGGGGCGCTGGAAGCCAGGGGCCTTCGTCGTCTGCGCCTGTCGCTCGTTCCTCGCTCGCGGCTTGTCTCCTCCTGCAGGACCCTGGCACGCCCCTCGGTGTTCTCGGCGAGCTCGCGGGCTCGCTGCGCGGGAGGCCGGTTTGGCCGGGGCCGGACGGCGGGTTAGTGTGGTCTCTCTTTTCGGCCGCGCCCCTGCACCGGGTGTCGTGCGCTCTCAAGGATCGGAACGAACCGGGCCCCTCGCGGGCTCCGGGGCGGGACCAGCGCACGCGCGTCGCCGCGCCACTGTCCCGCCGAACCTCCCGAGGTCTTCGTCATGACCACCACCGATCCCTCCGTGCCCTCGAACGACGCGCTCCAGGCCGAACGCGACCGGCTCACCGCCGCCCGCGAGGCCCTGCGGCGGATGCGCGAGGAGGTCGCCGGCAGCGAACTCGTGCTGGGCGACGTCGTCAACGACAAGGTCACCAACGCGGCCCTCCGCCGCGGCCGCGAGCGGCGCCTCGCCGCCCTGGCCGAGGTGCCGGGCGCGCCCCTCTTCTTCGGCCGCCTCGACTTCGACCCCGGCACCGTCTTCTTCGACGACGACCCCGGCGGCGCCCCCGCCCCGGACGGCTCCGCCGACGCCGACCGCGTCCAGATCGGCCGCCGCCACATCCACGACAGGTCCGGGCGCCCCATGGTCCTGGACTGGCGCGCCCCGATCTGCGTCGCCTACTACCGGGCCTCGCCCCAGGACCGGATGTCCGTCCGGGTCCGGCGCCGCTACGGCTTCACCACCGTCACCCCGGGACCGGACGCCGAACCCGAGGCGCTGCTCACCGCCTTCGAGGACGAGGCGCTGACCGACGCCCCGCCCGAGGCCGGCCAGGGCGGGGGCGAACTCCTGAACGCGGAGATCGAGCGCCCCCGCACCGGCCCCATGCGCGACATCGTCGCCACCATCCAGCCCGAGCAGGACGACCTCGTCCGCGCACCGCTCGGCACCACCCTGTGCGTCCAGGGGGCGCCCGGCACCGGCAAGACCGCGGTGGGCCTGCACCGCATCGCCTTCCTCCTCTACACGGAGCGCGAACGGCTGTCCCGCAGCGGTGTGGCCATCATCGGGCCCAACCGCTCCTTCCTCTCCTACATCCACGACGTCCTGCCCGCGCTCGGCGAGGTCGACGTCCACCAGACCACCGTCACCGAGCTGCTCACCCGCGACCTGCCCGAGCGCTCCCGCCCCGCGGCCGGGTGGATCGGACGGGTCGAGGAGCCCGCCGCCGCCCGGGTCAAGGGCCGGGCGCGCATGGCCGAGGTCCTGCGCCGCGACCTGTGGTCCCACCTGCGCACCCCGGAGGAGGCCGTCATGGTCCGCCGCGGTTCGCGCCGCTGGCGCCTGTACCCGGAGGACCTGCGCCCGCTCCTGGACGAGCTCGCCGAGCGGGGCGTCGCCTACGGCTCCGGTCGGGAACTCCTCTCCCACCGCATCGCCCACGCCGTCCTGAGCCTCATGGAGGGCGAGGGGGAGGCGTGCGACGACCGCACCCACGCGCAGGTGCGCCGCGATCCGGCCGTGCGGTCCGCGGTCACCGCCATGTGGCCCAAGGCCGACCCGATCAAGCTCGTGCTCGGCCTGCTCACCGACCCCGAACGGCTCGCCCGTGCCGCCGACGGCCTCCTGAGCCCGGAGGAGCAGGCCGCCGTCCTCCTCCCGGGGCGGCCCCGCGGCCCCCGGAGCGCCCGCTGGTCGGAGGAGGACCTGGCACTCATCGACGAGGCCTCGGCCCTGATCGGGCGCCCCGCCGGTCTCGGCCACATCGTGGTGGACGAGGCGCAGGACCTGAGCCCGATGCAGTGCCGCGCCGTGGGCCGCCGGTGCGCCTCGGGCTCGCTCACGGTCCTCGGCGACATCGCCCAGGGCACCAGCCCCTCGGCCGCCGCGAACTGGTCCACGCTCCTGGAACACCTCGGCAAGCCCACCGGCCACCTCAGGGTCCTGGACCGGGGGTACCGCGTCCCGGCCCAGATCATCGACTTCGCGGCCCGGCTCCTGCCCGCCATCGCCCCCGGGCTCGGCGCCCCGGTGGCGGTGCGCCGCTCACCCGGGTCGCTCCGTGTCACCCCGGCGGCCGGAGGGCTGGCGGCGGCCGTGGCGGACGCGTGCCGCACCGCACTGGAGGGAGAGGGCTCCGTCGGCCTCATCGCCGCCGACGCCGGCCTCGCCGCGCTGAGGGCGGACCTCGCCGCCGAGGGCCTGCCCGTACCGCTGCTCGGGGAGGACGGCGCCGGGCTGGACGCGAGCCGCCTGGTGGCCGTGCCCGCGTCCCTCGCCAAGGGCCTGGAGTTCGACGCCGTCGTGGTCGCCGAGCCCGCCGCGGTGGTCGACGCGGAGGAACGGGGCGTGAACCGGCTCTACGTGGTGCTCACCCGGGCGGTCAGCACACTGCACGTGGTGCACGAGCGCCCCCTCCCGGAGGCGCTGCGCGACGCCGTCACGGGCTGAGGTCCGCGGGCCGGGCGGGCCCGGTGCGCCTCCACGGGCCGCGCAGGAGCCCCGCGGCGAGCAGCCACAGCGCGACCGTCACCAGGTGGGCGCGCTCCAGCAGGCCGGGGGCGGCGCCGGGGCCGTCCCCGGCCGCCGCCGCGTACACCCGGAAGGCCAGGACCAGGACGGCGACGGCGGCCACCGCCTGGAGCACCGCCACGACCGCGACGAGCGGCCACGCCCGGTCCCCGGCCCGGTACCGGTCCACCGCCAGCATCGCGACCCCGACCAGCGCGGCGAGGATGGCGACCAGGGCGAACACGCCCTGGGCCGCGGTCGTGCCGCCCGCCCCCTCCGCCAGCGACTCCGCCGCGCACGCCGCGTCGGTGGCCACCACGCACCGCCCGGGCAGCACCGCCGCCACCAGCGAGGCGGCGCCGAACACGGCCATGGACCACCACGAGACCGTGAGCCACGGGACGGTCTCCCGGGCTCCCATGGCCAGCCCCAGCGCGGCGGCGACCACCACCAGGATGGCGGCCACGCGGTGCGCGCTGTCCAGGAAGCGGCCGAAGGCCGCGTCCGGGTCCGCCAGCGCGCCCTGGGCGGCCGTCCCGCCGCCGGGGAGGACGACTTCCAGCGTCCACAGGCTGTAGGCGACGGCGGCCGCGACCGCGGCGACCCTGCCGTCCCTGGAGTCCCAGTGCAGCTGCCCGGAGTTTGGCATCGTGCCCCCTGCTCTCACGGTTGTCCCACCCGTCCCCCGGGCGGGACACACCGGCGAGGTCGCCGTCGAAACACCGCTGTCCTGGGACCCTACGCTTTTCGGGACCCGACGTCACCCAACTCGCGGCGGCACTGTTATCCGCGGTTGAGTGTTCACCCGGCATCATCGGGGGACACCGGCGGACACGCGGGATACGGGACGACCGACGAGAAGGGCGCACGCATGGACGGCGCATCCACGACGCGATGGGTGATCGTGGGGGTCGACGGCACGGAGTCCAGCCGCCACGCGCTGGAATGGTCGGCGCACCAGGCGGCGCTGCGGGGTCTCGGTCTGCGGATCGTCGCCGCCGCCGGGCCGGTGGCCTCGGCGGGCGTCTTCGGCGGGCACGGGTGGACCGATCGGGCGGAGCCCCCCGACGAGACCGACACGCAGAACACCGAGAAGCTGCTGGGGTACGCCGGCGACTGGGTCGGGCGGCTCTTCCCCGAACTCCGTGTGGAGACCCGCCTGTCGTACGCGCGCCCGGTGGAGGCGCTGCTGGCGGAGGCGGCCGCGGAGGGCGCCGTCGCCGTGGTCGTGGGGTCGCGCGGCCTGAGCGGGATCGTCGCGGCGTTCGTCGGTTCCGTGGGCATCGAACTGGCCGCCCGCTCGCCCGTCCCCGTGGTGGTGCTGCCCCGCGACCACGCCGCGGCGCACGGGGTGCGCGGCCGGGTGATCGTCGGCGTCGACGGGTCCGAACCCAGCAGGAGGGCGGCGCACTTCGCCTTCGGGCAGGCGGAGTTCGCCGGGGCCGAACTGGTCGCGGTGAGCGCCTGGCAGCCCCTGGTGGCGTTCGCCGCCGCGACCGGGCCGATCCCGCCGGAGCTGTTCGACGACGCGACCGCGGCGGAGGCGGCCCGCCAGGCACTGGAGGACGAGTTGGCGGACGCCCGCCTGAACCACCCGGGCGTGGCGGTGAGCACCCGGGTCGTGCGCGCGCACCCGGTGGTGGCCCTCCTGGAGGAGGCCACGCCCGCCGACCTCATCGTGGTGGGGTCGCGCGGACGCGGGGGGTTCCGGGGGCTGCTGCTCGGGTCGGTGAGCCACTCCGTCCTGCACGGCGCGCGCGGCCCGGTCGCGATCCTGCGGTGACCCCCGGGGGCGGACGCGCGCCGGGGCGCGGCCCTTCGTGAAGGGCGCGGTCCCGGCCGCGTAAAGGCGTTTCCGTCGGCTCGCTCCGGTGAAACGATTTCCGGTGGCCGAACAATCGCGGCCCCTATTCTGCGGATATCCGGCGGCCGGATCGAATGGGGAGGCCGGGCGGCCGGCACGGGACGCGGGAGCGGGGTCCGAAGGGGCCGGATCCGCGGCAGGGCCCGTGGTGCGGGAGGCGCCCGCACTGCCGGTGCCCGCGCCCGGGGCGCAGGTTTTTTCGCGCGAAGCCGCAGTTCAGCGGAGAGCCCGGGAAAAGGCTTCCTATTTTACTCGCGGGACAAGGTCCGCGTCGTCCATACTCTTTTCACTTGCAGTGGCCGCGCCGAACAGCAGAGCAGTCGAGAATCGACGGGGGAAGTCGTGAACGGTTCCGCGAAGGGCGTCCTCGCCGCCGGAATGGCCGTGTCATGGCTGCTCACCGGTTGCGGCGCCGGCGCCGCAACCGGTGAGGAGGAGCCCGCCGGGCCCGTCGCGGCGACCGGCACCCCCGAGGCGACCGAGTCGGAGGAGCAGAGGGCGGCACTGGTCGACGGCCAGGCCACCCTGTCCGCCGCCGACCACCCCGTGCTCGGCCTCCTGCTCACCGACGGCGGGGGCAACACGCTCTACCTGTTCACCGAGGACGAGGGGGCCGGCCCCACCTGCGTCGAGGAGTGCGCCGCACTGTGGGAGCCCCTGCGCACCGCGGCCGGGACCGAGGCCGTCCCGATGACCGCCGAGGGCGTGCGCCCCGAGCTGGTCGCGGCGGTTCCCCGGCTGGACGGGGCGCCCCAGGTCACCTACGCCGAGTGGCCGCTCTACACCTACACGGGCGACGCGGCGCCGGGTGAGGCCAACGGCCAGGGCGCCGACGGGGCCTGGTTCGCGCTGGACGTCTACGGCGGGACGATCACCATCCCCGCCGCGGCCCCCCAGGGCTGACCGCCCCCGCGCCGGACCGCCCCGGCGCTCCCGGACCCGACGCCCGCGCGCCTCGCGGCGTCCCCGCTTCCCGCTTCCCGCTCCCGGGCCCGACCCGGCCTCCGTGCGCCGCCCCGGCTGCCTCCGCGCGCCTCGCGGCGCTCTCCGACCGATCCCGCCTCCCCCCGCCCCCGACGCCTGCGCGACCGGGTCCGGCCGGTCCGGACGGCCTTCTCCGCCGCCCACCCCTCCCGTCCGCGTCCTGGGCGGACCGGCCCCGCGCGGCGGTCCGTGCGCGCCCACATGGGCGGATCCGCGATGGGTCCCGAGGCGCCCGCGCCACAGGTCTAGTGGCGGCCCCGGTACCCGGAGACCGGTATGTGACGAAGAGCACGGTGTGTCGGGAGCGAGGGGGCGGTCTCCGTCCCGACAGGGGAAACCGGCTCCCAGCTGTGTCGGAACGGAGAGCGAACGCGACGTTTCCTGCGCCTTGGTGGACCACCCGAATCCCTTGCTGTGCAGTGGAAACCGACTCTTCGGCATCACCGCTATAGACCATTGGCCTATACCAATTGGTCACTGCGGGGGGTCGTCGTTCATGATGCGAGAGATCTCGACTTTCGTAGAGGAGCCGCTGTGACTGCCGTGGGTATCGACGTGGGCGCCGCCCCGACCAAGCACGAGGAACTCGTCACCTGGGTCCGTGAGATCGCGGAACTCACCCGGCCGGACGAGGTCGTGTGGTGCGACGGCTCCGACGAGGAGTGGACCCGCCTGACCGACCAGCTGGTCGAGCAGGGCACCTTCACGCGCCTGAACCCCGAGAAACGCCCCAACAGCTTCTACTGCACCTCCGACCCCAGCGACGTCGCACGGGTCGAGGACCGTACCTACATCTGCTCCGAGCGCGAGCAGGACGCGGGCCCGACCAACAACTGGATCGCCCCCGACGAGATGCGCGCCACCTTCGGCGAGGTCTTCGCGGGCGCCATGCGCGGCCGCACCATGTACGTCGTCCCCTTCTGCATGGGCCCGCTGGGCGGCGACATCTCCCAGCTCGGCGTCGAGATCACCGACTCCCCGTACGTCGTCGTCTCCATGCGCATCATGGCCCGCATGGGCTCGGCCGCCCTGCGCCTCATCGAGGAGCGCGGCGAGTTCGTCAAGGCCGTCCACTCCGTCGGCGCCCCGCTGGAGCCCGGCCAGGAGGACGTCGCCTGGCCCTGCAACTCCACCAAGTACATCTCGCACTTCCCCGAGACCCGCGAGATCTGGTCCTACGGCTCCGGCTACGGCGGCAACGCCCTGCTCGGCAAGAAGTGCTACGCGCTGCGCATCGCCTCGGTGATGGCCCGCGACGAGGGCTGGCTCGCCGAGCACATGCTGATCCTCAAGGTCACCTCCCCCGAGGGCGCCTCGCACTACGTCGCCGCCGCCTTCCCGAGCGCCTGCGGCAAGACCAACCTCGCCATGCTCCAGCCGACCATCCCCGGCTGGAAGGTCGAGACCGTCGGCGACGACATCGCCTGGATGCGCTTCGACGCCCGGGGACGGCTGCGCGCCATCAACCCCGAGGCCGGCTTCTTCGGCGTCGCGCCCGGCACCGGCGCGAAGACCAACGCCAACGCCATCGACACGCTGTGGGGCAACAGCATCTTCACGAACGTCGCCCTGACCGACGACGGCGACGTGTGGTGGGAGGGCCTCACCGAGGAGGCGCCCGCCAACCTGACCGACTGGAAGGGCCGCCCCTGGACCCCGGACTCCGCCGAGCCCGCGGCCCACCCGAACTCCCGCTTCACCACCCCGGCGGGCCAGGCCCCGACCATCGCCGACGAGTGGGAGGACCCGGCCGGCGTGCCGATCTCGGCCATCCTCTTCGGAGGCCGCCGCGCCACCGCCGTGCCGCTGGTCAGCGAGTCCTTCGACTGGCAGCACGGCGTGTACCTGGGCGCCAACGTCTCCTCCGAGAAGACCGCGGCGGCCGAGGGCAAGGTCGGCGAGCTCCGCCGCGACCCGTTCGCCATGCTGCCCTTCTGCGGCTACAACATGGGCGACTACTTCGCCCACTGGCTGAAGGTCGGCGCCACGGCCGACCCGGCCGGGCTGCCGAGGATCTTCTACGTGAACTGGTTCCGCAAGGACGCCGACGGCCGCTTCGTGTGGCCCGGCTTCGGCGAGAACAGCCGCGTCGTCAAGTGGATCTTCGAGCGGCTGGAGGGCACGGCCGAGGCCGTGGAGACCCCGATCGGCTACCTGCCGACCGCCGACGGGATCGACACCGAGGGCCTGGACCTGTCCGACCGGGACCTGGAGTTCCTGCTCTCCGTCGACCGCGACGTGTGGAAGCAGGAGGCCGCCCTGGTGCCCGAGTTCTTCAAGACCTTCGGCGACCACCTGCCCGACGAGCTCTGGGACGAGTACCACGCCCTGCTGGCCCGACTGAACCGGTAGGCGTCCGAGCCGCCCCCTTCCGCGCACGGGGCCGGCGGTCGAGGGGGCGCGGGCGCCGCGGCGCCCGCGCCCCCTCGGCGTGTCCGGCCGTCCGCCCGCGCTGTTCTGCGGCGTGCTCCGGTACGCGACCGCCCGGAGGCGTCCCGGCCCAGGAGCCGGGCGGAGCCCGTGCACGGTCCCGGCGGGCCGTGATCCGCGCTGGTCACGGCGTCGGTGGACATACCGGGACGTTCTCTCTTTTCCCTGCAACGGGGAGGGGGCCGGTGCTAACGATGGGGTACCGACCCGCCCTCTCCCCCTTGGGAAACCCATGATGACCCTCGCACTCGTCCTTCTCCTCCTCTTCGCCATGGTGGGCGGCGCCGTGCTCGCCGCCCGGAGGTTCCGCGTCAGCGACGAGTCCTCGGGCGGCGCCGTCGGCGTCGTCATCGCCCCCTGCGCACTCGCGCTGTACCTCGTGGCGGCCGCCATGGGGGTGGTGATCGCCTGGGAGGACTACACGGCGGCGGAGGACGGCGTGGCCGCGGAGGCCGGTGCGGCCCAGGCGCTGTACTGGAGCACCACCGCCTTCCCCGAGGACGAGGCGGAGGTGGTGCGCGACCAGCTGCGCCACTACCTGACCACCGTCGTGGAGGAGGACTGGCCCCGGATGGAGCGGGACGGGGAGCTGAGCGCCGAGGGCGACGACGCCCTCGCCGTCCTGGCCGCGTCGGTCCGGGTGCTGTCGGTCTCCGACACGGGGGACGGCCTGGACCGGCTGACCGCCCGGCAGGAGATCACCAACCTCAGCGACGCGCGCATCGAGCGCGGCAACGCGGCGGGGGACGGGGTCCCGTCCATCCTGCTCGTCATCGCGGCGGTCTCCGCCGTGGCCCTCGCGGTCCTGCCGTTCGTCATGATCGAGCGGGGGGCGAAGGTGGCCTACTTCTGGGCGTCGGTGAACCTCGTGTTCGTGTTCGCCACGACCCTGCTGCTCTTCTACCTGGGCACCCCGTTCACCGAGGTCCTGGCCAACGATCCCGAGGGGATCGAGGCGGCGCTGGCCGCCTTCGACCTGGCCGACGACGCGATCGGCGCGCGCTAGCCGTCCGCCCGTGGCCCCGCTCCCTTCACCGTGATCTTGTACTTATAGCGAGGTTGGACGCCGAGAACGTCTATAAGTACAAGATCATCGGGGGCGGGGCCTGTCTCCCGCACGCCACCAGGCCGCAGACCCGGGGCGGGCCCCGCCCGCCGGGGCGGCCCGCTCAGGCGGACGCGCGCGCGGCGGCGCGGCCCCCGCCCGCGGCGGCGGCGACCGCCACGACGGCCACGATCACCATGGTCCGCAGGGGTGTGAAGGCGCCGCCGGAGTCCTGGGCCGAGACCGCGGAGGTGTCCGCGAGGACCTCCTCGCGGGCGGCCTCGACCGCCTCGGGCCCGTCCTGCGGATCCGCCGGATCCGCGGGGTCGGCCGGATCCGCCGGGTCCGCCGCGGGCGCCCCGGAGGGCTCCGCCGCCGCGGGCTCCTGCTCCCGCGGCCCCGGGGCGGGCTCCCCGGGGGGCGCGGCCCCGCCGGGCGGCTCCTCCTCCGGTTCCTCCGGGGGCGGCGGCTCCTCCGGCCGCTCGGGCTCCTCCGGGACCGGGGGGACCTCGGGTTCGGGCGGGGGAGGGGGCGGGTCGTAGGGCGGGCACGCGGGGGCCTCGCCGTGGTGGACCAACACCCGCACGCCGTTGGCGCACACCAGGACGTACGATCCCGCCCGGACCTCCACCAGGGCGCCGGGGGCGTTGACGCTCACCCCCGACGGGCCGACGTCGACGGAGGCGCCTCCGCCGTGCACGCCCACCCCCGAGGGGCCCGCGTCCACGGAGGGGTTCTCCTCGCCGGCGAGGGAGGGGGTCGCGCCGCAGGCGAACAGCAGCGCGCTCGCCGCGAGCAGGGAGGGAAGGGCGTGACGGGAGGCAAACACGTTACTCCTCGTGGCGCGATCAGGTCATGGAGTGATCGTACGGGGTCGGCGCCGACCCCGCCCACGAAACCGCGGGTTCAGGGGGAGTGCAGCCGCAGCACCGCGTGCTCGGCCCAGTCGGGGGGACGCGTCAGCCCGGACACGGCCATCATCGTCCCGAACGCCAGCGGTATGGTCCACGCCGCGGGCTGGGCCAGCAGCACCGTCACCCACCCGGCGGGGGTCGTGAACAGGATCGACCAGCCGACCGCGCCCGTCGCGGTCACCGCCCCCACGGCCAGCCCGGACGCCGCCCCGGCCAGTGTGAGCCGCCGCCACCAGATCCCCAGCACCAGCAGCGGGCAGAACGTCGACGCCGCCACCGTGAACGCCCACACCACGAGCACGTTGATGTCGATCATCTGCGCGGGCAGCGCGAGCAGCACCGCCACACCGGCGCCGACCACCACGGCCAGCCGCAGCCTGGGCACGCTCCCCTGGAACAGGTCGTGCGACAGCCCGCCCGCGAGGGCCAGCAGGAGCCCCGAGGAGGTGGACAGGAACGCGCCGAAGGCCCCCGCCGCGACCAGGGCCGTCAGCACCGTCCCCACCGATCCCGGCACCGCCTGGGCGGGCAGCACCACCGCGACCGTGTCGGTCCCCTGGAGCAGGACCAGCTGCGGGGTGAGCACCCGGCCGAGCAGGCCGTACACCATCGGGAACAGGTAGAACAGTCCGAGCAGGGCGATCACGCCCACCGCCACGCGCCGCGCCGTGCGCGCCGTGGGGCTGGTGTGGAAGCGCATGATGACGTGCGGCAGGCCCATGCAGCCGAACGTGATCGCCAGCAGCGTCGACCACGTCTCGAAGAGCGGGTAGCCCCCCACGTCCAGGAGCGGGGTGCTCCACCGCTCGCTGCCCAGCTCGGGGAGTCCGTCGGGGTGCGGGATCGTCGCGCCCTCGGGGAAGACGTACTCGGTGCCCTGCCCGACCGTGTGCTCCCCCGCGGAGAGCTCCACCCCGTCGCCCGAGGGGGTCGTCACCGTCACGGGCTCGTCCAGGCTGAAGTCGGTGTCCACGGTGAACTCCACCGGGGTCGCCTCCGGGAAGTGGGTGCCCCACTCGGGGTTGAGCGCCTCCGCCCGGGTCTCCGGGCCGGCGTGCACCACCAGGTAGATCGCGGGGACGGCGATGAACGCGAGTTTGACGACGTAGTGGAAGGCCTGCACGTAGGTGGCCGAGCGCATGCCGCCCGCGGCGATCGAGCCGCTCACCACCACCCCCGCGAGCAGCACGCCCACCCAGTAGGGCGTTCCGCTGACCAGGCTCAGCACCACCCCCGCCCCCTTGAACTGGGGGACCAGGTACAACAGCATGATCACCAGGACGACCAGCCCGCACAGCTTGCGCAGGCGCGGCGCGCCCAGCCTGTACTCGGCGAAGTCCGGCACGGTGAACGCCCCCGACCTGCGCATCGGACCGGCCACGAGCGCCACGACCGCGACGTACCCCGCCGCGAACCCGACCGCGTACCACATGGTGCCCAGGCCGTTCTTGAGCAGCAGGCCGGAGAGCCCCAGCACGGACGCGGCGGACAGGTACTCGCCGGCGATCGCGAGCGCGTTCCAGTTGGGGGAGACGCGGCGGGAGGCCACCAGGAAGTCGGAGGTCGAGCGGGCGGCGCGCACCCCGTAGACACCGATGACCAGGCTCGTCACCAGGACGAGGCCTATCGCCAGGACGGAGGTCACCGCTTCCGTCCCGGGTCCTCGTCCCGCCTCGGCGCCTCCCGTGCCGCACGCCGCTCGACGCGCTCGGCGGAGCGGACGTGCCACAGCGCCAGGCCGAACAGCAGCGGGTAGATCCCCGCGGCCAGGAGCAGCCACGACAGCGGCACGCCCCCCAGCCGGACGTGGCCGAGCACGGGGAAGGCGGCGAAGGCGCCGCTCACCCCGAACAGCAGGACCGTCAGCAGGGCCACGGTGCGCACGGCGGTCCGCCGCTGGGCGTGGAACAGCTTCCGGGCCGCCTCGGTGTCCACCGGGCCGGGGATCGGCAGGAGGTGCTGGGCGGGCCGGTTGCCCCGGGCGAGCGCGATCCGGGTCTGCGGGCTGGTCAGCTTCTCACGGCGCGGGCTCATGGCTCCTGCCGGTGGGGCTGGTCGTGCTCACCGTCCCTGGACCGCGACACCGCCGCGCCCTGCGCGTTCGCCGAGCGGCCGAGCTGGTCGCGCCGGGCCGCCTCCAGCAGCTGGGCCCGGAGGTGGCGGCCGTGGCGGCGGCTCACGGGGACGTCACCGGCGGGGGTCCCGGCGACCAGGCCGGACGAGGAGGTCACCCGCAGGTCCCGCACCCACGGGATGGCGACGAGGAACCCCCGGTGGACGCGGACGAACCCCGCCGACTCCCACACCTCCTCCAGGTAGGACAGGGAGAGGCGGATGAGGTGGGTGCCGTCGGAGGTGTGGAGCCGGACGTAGTCGCCCTGGGCCTCCACGAACTGCACGTCGTCGCGTTTGACGAACACCGTGCGCCGCCCCGTGTCGATCTGCACCACGTGGAGGTCCTCCGCGGGGGGCGCGGCCCCGGCGGGCCGGCGCAGCTGGGCTATGCGGCCCACGGCCTCGGCCAGGCGCTCGGGGCGGATCGGTTTGAGCAGGTAGTCCACGGCCCCGATGCCGAACGCCTCCACGGCGTGGGTCTCGGAGGCGGTCACGAACACGATGGAGGGCGGTTCGGACAGCACGCTCAGCACGCGCGCCACGTCCATGCCGTTCAGTCCGGGCATGAGGATGTCCAGGAACGCGGCGTCGATCGTGGTCGTCCCCAGCAGCCGCACGGCGGCGGCCCCGTTGTCGGCCGCGTGGACCTCGGCGACCTCGGGCATGTCGGCCAGCAGCGACGCCATCTCCTGGCGGGTGGACGCCTCGTCCTCGACGACCAGCACCCGCAGCTCGGGCTTCACTGGGCGACCACCCCCCGGGTGAACCTCGGTACGCGCACGGTCACCTTCGTCCCCTCCCCAGGCGCGGTCTCGATCACCAGACCGTACTCGGGTCCGTAGACGGCCCGCAGCCGCTGGTCGACGTTGGCCAGCCCGACGCTGCGCGACTCGGGCCCGGTCCCCGCCAGCAGGGAGCGGGCCAGGTCCGGGTGCATGCCCACCCCGTCGTCCTCGATCTCGATCACGCACAGCGGTCCCTCGCCGAACCCGGAGACGCTGATGTGCCCCGTGCCCTCCTTGCGCTCCAGCCCGTGCCGGATCGCGTTCTCCACGATCGGCTGCACCACCAGGAAGGGGATCGCCACGGGCAGCACCTCGGGCGCCATGCGCACGGTGATGTCCAGGCGGTCGTGGAAGCGGGCCCGCTGGAGTTCGAGGTAGGTCTGGGTGGCCTCCAGCTCGTCGGAGACGGTCGCGTAGTCGCCCTTCTCGGAGAAGCCGTAGCGCAGGTAGTCGGCGAAGTCCGACAGCAGGTGGCGCGCCCGGTCGGGGTCGGTGCGCACCAGCGCGGCGATCACCGCGAGGGCGTTGTGCACGAAGTGGGGGGAGATCTGGGCGCGGAGCGTGCGCAGGTCGGCGGCGGCGATCCGGTCGCGGGTGCGGCGCAGCGCCGCGTGGTCGAGGGCGTCGGACACCAGCGCCGCGGCGGCCTCGACGTCGGCCTCCGCGGGGCGGCCGGACACGACCAGGGCCCCCGCCAGCTCGTCGGCCACGGTCAGGGGAACCGCGCACACGGAGGCCCCCTCCGGGAGGCGCCTGCGGGCGTTGCCGCCGTACTCGAAGACCTGGGCGAGCAGCCCCGCCACGTCATCGGCGTCGAACCGGGCGCCGTGGGAGGCGACCGGCCCGTCGAGGTCGGCGAGGACGACGCCGTCGGCGGCGAGGAGGCGGGACAGCCTCCGGGCGGCGGAGAAGACGCCCCTCCCGTGCAGCCCGTCCTGGAGGTCGACGCTGAGGGCGTGGACCTGGCGCATCAGATCGACGCCCGCCCTCTGCTCCGACGGCGCGGGGCGCCGTCGGGAGGGGGATATCCGCGACAGCCACCGGTACGACACGGACTGACCATATCCCAGCAAAATGTGTCAACGCTCACGTGTCGGGGGTCACCTTTCCTGATTCTGCCAGGGCCGACCGGGTGCTCGCCCCGCGGGCGCGCCTCGGGCCCGCCACCCGGTGAGGGGTGACGGGCCCGGGACGGGAGGACTCGGGGCGGCGGCCGGACCGGGGACGGGAGGGGCCCCGGCGGGAGTGAGTCGACGGCCGCCCGAGTCCGGTGGCGGGCGGTGTGCCGCTCGGTCTAGTGGTCGGAGGCCTTCTCCGCGCCCGCGCCGGACAGGGCACGGACCTGGAGCTGGGCGAACTTCGCGAAGTCCTGCTCCTTGGAGGTCAGTGTGCCGACGACGGCGCACAGGAGGCCCAGAGGCACGGAGAACAGTGCCGGGTTGGGCATCGGGAACCAGGCGAAGTCCATGGTGGGGATCAGGGCGGTCTCGGAGCCGGACACGACCGGCGAGAAGAACACCAGGCCCACCGCGCTGATCAGGCCGCCGTAGATGCCGGCGATCGCACCGCGGGTGTTGAACCGCTTCCAGAACAGGCTGAGCAGGATCGTCGGCAGGTTGGCCGAGGCGGCGATGGCGAAGGCCAGGGCCACCAGGAAGGCCACGTTGAGGCCCTGGGCGAACACCGCCAGGACGACCGCGACGAGGCCGATGCCCGCGGCGGACAGCCGCGCGACCCGGACCTCCTCGTTGTCGGTCGCCTTCCCCTTGCGCAGGACCGAGTTGTAGAAGTCGTGCGCGAGGGAGGAGGACGAGGCGATGACCAGGCCGGCGACCGTGGACAGGATCGTCGCGAACGCGACCGAGGCGATGAGCGCGAGCAGGATCGCCCCCACCATCTCGCCGCCGAACCGCTCTCCGACGGCCTGGGCGAGCTGGGGCGCCGCCGCGTTGCCCGCCGCGTCCTGCGTGGTGATGGCCTCGTGGCCGACGATCGCCGCCGCACCGAAGCCCAGGACCAGGGTGAACAGGTAGAAGGTGCCGATGAGGCCGATCGCCCAGTTCACGGACTTACGGGCCGTCATGGAGTCGGGCACCGTGTAGAAGCGGATGAGGATGTGCGGCAGGCCGGCCGTGCCCAGGACCAGGGCCATGCCCAGGCTGACCAGGTCGAGCTTGTTCCACATGGTCTGGAGCGCGTCGCCCGGGACCTCCACGCCGTAGCGCAGGCCGGGTTCCAGGAACGCCGCGCCCCGGCCGCTGGCCTCGGCCGCGTCGTTCATCAGGGAGCCGAAGTTGAACCCGTAGATCGACAGGGTCAGCAGGACCAGCAGGGCGGCGCCGGTCATCAGCATGATGGCCTTGATGATCTGGACCCAGGTGGTGCCCTTCATGCCGCCGAAGGACACGTAGATCGTCATCAGCATGCCGACCACGACGATGCCGACGATCTTGGCGGTCTCACCCGACATGCCGAGGTAGGTCTCCCCGGGCTGGATGCCCATGAGCAGGGAGATCAGCGCGCCCGCGCCGACCATCTGCGCGAGGAGGTAGAAGATCGACACGGTGACCGTGGAGACGGCCGCGGCGGTCCGCACCGGGCGCTGCTGCATCCGGTAGGAGAGCACGTCGCCCATGGTGTAGCGGCCGGAGTTGCGCAGCAGTTCGGCGACCAGGAGCAGTGCCACCAGCCAGGCGACGAGGAAGCCGATGGAGTACAGGAAGCCGTCGTACCCGAACAGGGCGATCATGCCCGCGATGCCCAGGAAGGACGCGGCGGACATGTAGTCGCCCGCGATCGCGAAGCCGTTCTGGACGGCGCTGAAGCCGCGGCCCCCGGAGTGGAAGTCGGTGGCGCTGTGGGTGCGGCGGCTGGCCCACACGGTGATGTAGAGCGTCGCCGCGATGATGACGCTGAACAGGCCGATGGTGATCGCGCGGCTGCTGTCGCTGACCGCGGCGGTGTCGGCGAGGTACTGGACGCTGTCGAGGTTCACTTGCCGGTCCCCCCGTCACCGTTCTCCAGGGCCTCGCGCACGACGGCCGCGGCGGTGTCGAGCCGCTTGCGCGAGTAGGACGAGTAGAGGATGGCGATGCCGAAGGTCGTCACGAACTGGAGCACGCCGAAGACCAGTGCGAGGTTGACGTTCCCGAAGAGCTGCGTGCTCATGAGGTCGCGTGCGAACGCCGTCATGAACACGTACAGCAGGTACCAGGCCATGAACGCCAGGCTCATCGGGAAGATGAAGCTGTACAGGCTCTTCTTCAGAGTCTGGAACCGGGGGTCGCTGTGCATGGCGATGACGGCCGCCTCCGACAGCTGCTCTTCCGGGGATCCCTCCCCGGGCCCCGGGGGCGGGGTGGGCGGTTCTGGTGGGCGTTGTGTGGCCATGCTGGGTCGTACCTCCGGGGGATGGCGGGAACGGCCGCGCTGCCGGGAGCGCGCTTCCTTCGTGTGATCTGTATTACTCGGCACTGTAAGGAGTGGCACTCCGACCAAGGAGGGGGCGCGCCCGCGTGCGCGCCGAACGCGGGGGCGGAGCGTCGAACGGTCGCCCACCGTGCGACGAACGGTCGCGGCACGGGACGAACGGTCGCCGGACGGCCGGACACCGGTCCACCCGGGTCGGTGCGCCGGTCCGGTCCCCCACCCCGCGTGGTCCGGCCCCGCGCGGCGGGCGGTCCGCCCGGAGGGGGCGCGGCGGGGGCCGGGGCCGGCGCGCTGCCGGGCGGACCGGCCGGAGACGCCGCCGGTGCGGCGTGAGCGGGCGGGGCCGCACCCACGTGCGGTGGCGTACCTCTCCAGCGGCCCCGGAAGCCCGGCCCGCGCCCCCGGGTTGTAGGTTGCGAGGCATCACCGCCCGCGCGGCCCCGCCGCGCCGGCGCGATCCGTGAGACCCCGGACGAGGTGCGCCGTACCCGGTACGACAAGACGGCGCGTTCCTGCACGCACGTCATGGAGGTACGGGTCGATGGCCTGGGTTGTACTGGTGATCTCCGGTCTTCTGGAAACCGCGTGGGCGGCGGCGCTCCACGCCTCGCAGGGGTTCACGCGCCTGTGGCCGACGGTGGCCTTCGGCGCCGCCCTGACGCTGAGCATGGCCGGGCTGGCGTACGCGCTGCGGACCATCCCCCTGGGGACGGGCTACGC
The DNA here is from genome assembly GCF_026642255.1 of Streptomonospora nanhaiensis. GTDB lineage: Bacteria > Actinomycetota > Actinomycetes > Streptosporangiales > Streptosporangiaceae > Nocardiopsis > Nocardiopsis tropica. The sequence goes on from NZ_CP113264.1 coordinate 781,153, forward strand.
CGTCTGGGTGTCGATCGGCGTGGTCGGCACCGCGCTGGTCGGCATGTTCTTCCTGGGCGAGGGCTTCAGCCCGCTCAAGGGGCTCTGCCTGGTCCTCATCGTCGCCGGCGTGGTCGGGCTCAAGGTCCTGCACTGAGCCGGGCCGCCGGTCGGCGGGGGACCGGGACGGCGCGGACACGGGTCCGTTGCTCCGGTGCCCGGCCCGCGCCGTACGCCCGCCCGGGCACGGGGTCCGGCCGGGCGGTACTCCTGGTGCTCATGGGACGGCCTGTCCGATGCGGCGCGGGACGCCGCACCGGGCAGGCCGTGTCCGTCAGGACGGGGCGGTCGGGGGACGGCGCCGGGAGGCCCGACGCCTGTTGAGGTGCTCCGCGTGCTCCATGTACCGCTCGACCAGCTCGGCCGCCACCGGGTTGTGCCCGCGGACGCGCAGCAGCCAGTGCGGCGCGATCCTCTCGTGCAGCCACAGGAACCCGATGGTGAAGCCGAAGCTGAGCATCGCCTGGAGGGTCAGGAACGACAGCAGGGGCTCCCGGAGCACGGTGTCGTTCCCGAACACCAGTGCCACGGCGTAGGAGTCGAACAGGCGGGCGAGGGGGAAGCCCACCAGCCAGTACAGCGCGAGGGGGGCCACCGCGCCGACCGAGAACACGCCTCGGGCGAGCAGCACGCAGTACCCGGCCCCGAGCAGCGCGAGGGGGAGGCCGAGCGCCGCCCCCACCGTGGTGTTGAGCAGCGCGGGCAGGCCGGCCAACGCGCCGACGCCCGCGGCGAACAGCCCGGCGACGAGGCCGATCGCCGCCCCGGGCACCGCGACCTCGGCGTGGTGGAGGAGGGCGCCGGACGTTCTGGGGGAGACCTGGACGCCCATCAGTCCACCACGACCCCGAAGGCGAACAGCGAGTAGAAGAGCGCGCCGAGGTAGAACAGCGCGGCGAAGGCGATGACGGCGTTGGAGACGATGCCCGGCCGGATCGGCTTGGGCAGGGTGAGGTTGTTGACCAGCAGCAGCACCACGCAGTACGCGCCCATCGCGAACGCCGACAGGAACGCGAGCACGTCCAGGATCGCCGCGGGCCCGTCGGCGGGGCCGAAGAGCAGGACGAGGATGCCGAAGACGATCAGGCCCCACAGGAACATGGCGTACAGCTTCGAGACGCCGATCTTCTTGGCGCCCGGCACGAAGTTGTAGGTCATGTCGGCCTGGCCGCGCGAGAAGGAGTCGAACAGGCCCAGCGTGGCGTTGAGCCCGATGAGGGCGATGAAGCAGAAGAAGACGGTCCCCAGGACCGGGCTCCCCGCGGCGGAGAAGGAGCTGGCCATGGCGTCCAGGGAGGCGTCGCGGTCACCGGCCCGGATGAGGTCGGCCACGTTCGGGTCGAAACGGGCGGAGGCCTGGGCCAGGACGGTGAAGGAGATCGTCACCAGCATGGTGATGCCCCAGAACAGCACCATGGCGTCGAAGGTGACCCAGCGCCGCCAGCCCTTCCACTTCGCCATCTCCGCGGGGTCGGAGGTGTCGAACATGAAGCCGCGCGAGGGCATGGTCTCCTGTTCGCCGGAGTGCCGGAGCCCCCGGATCTGCGGGATGTGCGCGCCCATGCCGGCGCCCTTGTCGCGCAGGTGCAGGGTGTACCACATCTGCTGCATGCCGGAGGGTCCGGCGAAGGCGACGGAGCCGACGATGATCGGGAACCAGGCGGCCGTCATCGCCTCGGGCGGGAAGTAGCCGAACGCGAACATGCCGCTGATGGTGGAGGTGAGGTCGGAGAGGTTGCCGACCATCGCCGCGACCACGGACGTCCCGACGACCAGGAGGCCGATGCAGATGGAGAGCACGCTCTCCAACAGGTTGTAGATGACCTTCGCCAGCGTGAACACCACGCCGACGAGGAGCATCCCCGCGACCGCGGTCATCTGCCAGGGGATGCCGGTCACCCGCTCGAACGCGGAGGCGCCCGCGGAGAGGTGTCCCGGCCAGATGTAGACCAGGATCGCTGTGAGGAAGAAGAACCACATCAGCGGTTTGAACACGCGTGCCGCGCCGTAGAAGATGCTCTCGCCGGTCGCCATCGCGTAGCGCGACATCTCCAGCATGACCACGGCCTGCAGGGAGACGCCGACCAGGAACAGCCAGCGGATCTCGGGGCCGAACACGAGGACCAGCCTCGGCCACATGTAGGACTCGCCCATGCCGACGCCGAGGGCGACGAGGAACACGGTGGGCCCGAGGATGTGGATCGAGGGGGGAGCCTTCGGGAGGGGGCGGATGGGCATCGGCTCCAGCCGGCCCGCCTTCCACACGCGCTCCTCCTGCGGGGGAGCGCCACCGGCGGTGGTGGCCGTGGAGGACGTGTCGGACTCGACGGTGCTCGGCTGCCGCTGGGCGGGGACGAAGGGGATCTGCGAGTCGGTGGGGGACTTGTCGGCGGAACCCGGGGTACCGCCGGTCTCGGGGCGTGAGGAATCCATGGGTGGAACTCCCTGTGTGGGATGTGCGGATGCGAGCTGCTTGCTTGCATGGCGCCCCCGGGTGGTGCGGTCACCTCTCTGTCGGTGTGCGGGCGGACCGTCGCGGCCGGTGAGTGGCTGCGTCCGCGACGGAGGGTCCCGACGGCCTTGTGGCGGCGGCTCCGAGGCCGTCGGGATCAGGGGGTGGTGCGGCGGTGCGGTGGTGCCTGGGCCCGGCCGGCGCGGTGGGCGCCGGCCGGGCACTGGGTCAGAGTAGTCCTGCGGCGCGCGCCCAGCGATACTTCGCGCCGAGAATCTGCACGGGTTTCTCGGTCGTGTAGGGGAAGGCCACGATCCCGTGGTCGAACAGGTACTGCGAGGCCTCCTCCACCTCGGTGTCCCCGGAGAGGGAGGCCACCACGGGCTTGTCGATGCCCTTGGCCCTGGCCTCGGCCACGACCTCGCTGATCACCTTGGCGAAGACCATCGGCGGGGTGATGATGGTGTGCCAGTAGCCCAGGATCAGCGAGTGCACCCGCTCGTCCTCCAGGCCCAGCCTGACCGTGGCCTCGTAGGTCGAGGGGGGCTCGCCCCCGGTGATGTCGACCGGGTTCCCTGCCGCCCCGAAGGGCGGGATGAACGCCCGGAACGACGCGTCCAGGTCCGGCGGGATCTCGTACAGCGACATCCCGTTGTCGACCACGGCGTCGGAGAGCAGTACGCCCGATCCGCCCGCCCCGGTGATGATGACGACGTTCTCGCCCTTGGGCGTGGGCAGGACGGGCAGGGCGCGGCCGAACTCCAGCAGTTCGTTGAGCCCCGGCGCCCTGACCACCCCGGCCTGGCGCAGGATGTCGTCGTACACCTTGTCGTCCCCGGCGAGCGCCCCGGTGTGCGATCCGGCCGCGCGGGCTCCGGCGGCGGTGCGCCCCGCCTTGAGCACGATGACGGGCTTGTGCGGCACGACCTCGCGTGCGGCCTCGACGAAGGCGCGGCCGTCCTTGAGGTCCTCCAGGTGCATGGCGATGGCGTTGGTGTTCTCGTCCTGCCCGAAGAACGTGAGCAGGTCGTCCTCGTCGATGTCGGCCTTGTTGCCGACGCCGACGATGGCGGAGACCCCGGTGTTGGTGCTGCGGCTGTAGCCGAGGATGGCCATGCCGATGCCGCCGGACTGCGAGGTGAGGGCGGTGCCGCCGGCGACGTCGTAGGGGGTGCAGAACGTGGCCGACAGCTTCTCGGGCGTGTAGTAGTAGCCGTAGATGTTGGGGCCGAGGAGCCGGACGCCGTGCCTGCGGGCGATGGCCAGCACCTCGTCCTGCAGCTCCTGCTCACCGGTCTCGGCGAAGCCGGACGGGATGAGGATCGCCGCGGCGACCCCCTTCGCCCCGACCTCCTCCAGCGCGCCGGCGACGAACTTCGCGGGGATCGCGAAGACGGCCACGTCGACGTCGCCGGGGACGTCGAGGACGCTCGCGTACGCCTTGCGGCCGTACACCTCGGGGGCCTTGGGGTTGACCGGGTACACCTCGCCGGCGTACCCGCCGTCGACGATGTTCTTGATGACGGAGTGGCCGATCTTCCCGGCCTCGTTGGACGCGCCGATGATCGCGATCGACCGGGGCTTGAAGACCCGGTTCATCGCGCCGAGGATCTCGTCCCGGCCGAACGAGGCCGGCCGCTCGGCCGGGGTGAAGTCCAGGACGAAGCGCAGGTCGGCGGCCACGGCGGACGAGGGCCCGGCGAACACGGGGTTGAGGTCGGCCTCGGCGATCTCGGGGAAGTCGGTCACCAGGTCCGACAGCGCGCTGACGACCTCGGCGAGCCGCTCCTGGTCCACGCCCGGCCGGCCGCGCACACCGCGCAGCACCTCGGCGGCGCGGATGTCGCCGACCTGGGACAGCGCCTCCTCCTTGGAGATCGGCGCCATGCGGAAGGTGACGTCCTTCAGGACCTCGACCAGGACGCCGCCCAGGCCGAACACCACGATCTTGCCGAAGGTGGGGTCGGTGGTCGCGCCGACGAGGACCTCGACCTCGGGTCCGCCGCCGATCTGCTGCTGGATCTGGACGCCGTCGATCCTCGCGCCCGGGGTGTGGGCGAGGGCGTTGGCGACGATGCGGTGGTAGGCCTCGGAGACCTTCTCGGCGCTGTCCAGGCCGACCTCGACGCCGCCCGCGTCGGTCTTGTGCAGGATGTCGGGGGAGACGATCTTGGCCACGACGGGGAGGCCGAGGTCCTGGGCGAGGGAGGCGGCCTCCTCCGCGGAACGGGCCAGGGCCTCTCCGGGGATCGGGATGCCGTAGGCGTCGGCGAGGACGCGGCCCTCGGGGGCGGTGAGGGCGGCGCGGCCCTCGGCACGGGCCCGGTCGAGCACCTCGCGGACCGCTGAGCGGTCCCGGTCGGAACGCTCGGGGTTGTAGGCGGCCATGTCTTCAGATCACTCCGTTCGATTCGAGTTCGGCCAGGTCCTCGTCGGACAGCCCCAGTTCGCCGCGGTAGACCTCGGCGTTGTGCTCGCCGAGCAGCGGGGAGCGGACGACGTCCACCGGCGAGTCCGAGAGGCGGATCGGCGAGGACACGGTGCTGTAGGGCCCGCGCTCGGGGTGGTCGACGGTGGTGATGACACCGTTGGCCCGCAGGGTCGGGTCGTCGATGATCTCCCGGGTGGACATGATCGGACCGCAGGGGATGTTGTGCGCGTTCAGCGCCGCCAGCACGTCCCACTTGGGGATCTGGGCGGTCCACTCCTCGATCAGGGAGAACATCTTGTCGAGCTTGTCCAGCCGGGCCTCGGGGGTGGACCACTCGGGGTCGTCGGCCAGTTCGGGCCGGTCGATGAGCCGGGTGATCGGCTCCCACCCGGCGGGCTGGACGATGACGTACACGTAGTCGTTGGGCCCGCCCGGGGCGGTGCGGACGGCCCAGCCGGGCTGGCCGCCGCCGGAGGCGTTGCCGGAGCGGGGGACCTCGTCGCCGAAGTCGTCGTTGGGGTACTCCGCCAGCGGCCCGTGCGCGAGCCTCTGCTGGTCGCGGAGCTTGACGCGGCACAGGTTGAGCACCGCGTCCTGCATGGCCACCTGCACGCGCTGGCCGCGCCCGGTGTGGGTGCGCTGGTACAGGGCCGCGAGGATACCGGCTACTGTATGCATACCCGTGCCCGAGTCACCGATCTGCGCGCCCGTCGCCAGCGGCGGGCCCTCCTCGAACCCGGTGGTGCTCATCGAGCCGCCCATCGCCTGGGCGATCACCTCGTAGGCCTTGAAGTCGGCGTACGCGCCCGGCCCGAACCCCTTGATCGAGGCGTAGACCAGCCGGGGGTTGGCCTCGGAGAGCGCCTCCCAGGTGAACCCCATCCGGTCCAGCGCGCCGGGGGCGAAGTTCTCCACCAGGACGTCGCTGCTGCGCACGAGGTCCAGGAAGATCTCCTTGCCCCGGGGCTTCTTGGTGTTCAGGGTGATGCTCCGCTTGTTGGAGTTGAGCATCGTGAAGTACAGGCTGTCCACGTCGGGCCGGTCCCGGAGCTGGCGCCGGGTGATGTCGCCCGAGGTCGCCTCCACCTTGACCACGTCCGCGCCCATCCAGGCGAGGATCTGCGTCGCCGACGGCCCCGACTGGACGTGGGTCATGTCCAGGACGCGTACCCCGTCGAGTGCCTTGCCCATGGCTCTTCCTCTCTGGCTCGGCTACTTGTACATGGTCTGGTTCATCGTCCCCGGGGCGTAGACCTCGGGGTCGATCCAGACGTTGACGAGCGAGGGCTTGCCGGACTCGCGGGCGCGGCGCAGCGCCGGGGCGATGTCGGCCGGGTCGCGGACCTCCTCGCCGTGGCCGCCGAGCATCCTGGCGAACTCCGCGTAGTTCACGTCCCCCAGCGTGTTGCCGATCTCGCCGCGGTCCGCGCCGTACTTGGCGATCTGGCCGTAGCGGATCTGGTTCATCGACGAGTTGTTGCCGACGATGCCGACGAAGGGCAGGTCGAACCGGACGAGGGTCTCGAAGTCCCAGCCGGTGAGGCTGAACGCGCCGTCGCCGAAGAGCGCGACCACCTCCTTGTCCGGGCGGGCGTACTTGGCGGCCATCACGAACGGGACGCCGACGCCCAGCGTGCCGAGCGGCCCCGGGTCCATCCAGTGGCCCGGCGACTTGGGCTGGACCACCTGCCCGGAGAAGGTGACGATGTCGCCGCCGTCGCCGACGTAGATGGAGTCCTCGGTCAGGAACTGGTTGATCTCGCTGACCAGCCGGTAGGGGTGGATGGGCGTGGAGTCGGAGGTGAGCAGGTGCGCCCGCTTGTCCAGGGCGGTCTGCTCCTGGGTCCGCAGCTCCTCCAGCCAGGTCTTGCGGCTCTGGGAGCCGTTGTCCCCGTAGGCGGAGGTGGCCTGGAGCACCGAGGACAGGATGACGTCGGCGTCGCCGACGATCCCCAGGTCGATGTCCCGGTTCTTGCCGACGGTGGCGTAGTTGAGGTCGATCTGGACGACCGTGGCGTCGGGGGAGAGGCGCTTGCCGTAGCCCATGCGGAAGTCGAAGGGGGTGCCGACGATGATGATCAGGTCGGAGTTGGTGAAGGCGTAGCGCCGGGAGAGCTGGAAGTGGTGGGGGTCGCCCGGCGCCAGCGTGCCCCGGCCGGCGCCGTTCATGTAGGCGGGGACGTTGAGCGCGCGGACCAGGTCGGTGGCCGACTGCGTGGCCCGGGTGGTCCACACCTGGTTGCCGAGCAGGATGCTCGGGCGCTCGGAGCGCACGAGCAGGTCGGCCAGGCGCTCGATCGCGTCGGGGTCGCCCGCCTGCCGCGTGGAGGCGCGGTACCGGCCCTTGGCGGGGATCCGCGCCTTGTCCAGGGGGACCGAGGCGTCGAGGACGTCGCGGGGGATCTCCAGGAAGGACGGGCCGGGGGCTCCGCTGTTCGCCTCGCGGAACGCCATCGAGACCATGTCGGCGACCCGCTCGGTGTGCGGCACGGTGGCGGCGAACTTGGAGATCGGGTTGATCATGTCCACGTGCGGCAGGTCCTGGAGCGAGCCCATCTTGTGCTGGCTCAGGGCGCCCTGGCCGCCGATGACCAGCATCGGGCTCTCGGCGCGGTAGGCGTTGGCGATGCCGGTGACCGCGTCCGTGGTCCCGGGGCCGGCGGTCACGACCGCGCATCCCGGCTTGCCGGTGATCCGCGCGTAGCCGTCGGCGGCGTGCGCCGCGACCTGCTCGTGGCGGACGTCGACCACGTCGATGCCCTCGTCGGCGCATCCGTCGTAGATGTCGATGATGTGTCCGCCGCAGAGCGTGAAGATGACGTCGACGCCCTCGGCCTTGAGGGCCTTGGCCACCAGGTGGCCTCCGGAGATCGCGGTCTTCTCGCTGGTGGTGGATTCGGTGGTTCCCTTGCCGTCGGCCATCGGTACGACGACCCCTTTCGTGCGGTGCGGGCGGGCTGCGTCCTCGGGGACGCTGTTGCCGGGATACTGTATACCGTGTACGTCACATTGGAGCACGGCGTCGCGGCGGTGTCCAGACCCCGTGTGGGGCCGGTGTGGTCCGTACCGGGAGCGGGCGCCGGAGCAGGGCCGCGAGCAGCGCCGCGACCCCGCACAGGGCACCCGCTCCGACCAGGCCCGTCGGCCAGGCGGCGGGCGGCGCCGTCGCCAGGAGCAGCGCCGCCCCGCCGACGCCGACCAGTCCGCCGACCGCCTTCGAGCTGTAGACCAGGCCGTGGATGCCGGCGGTCCACCGCGAGCCGAAGTGCCCCTCGGTGATCGCGCGGGTCAGCGGGTAGCAGGAGCCGGTGCCCGCGCCCGCCGCCAGCGCCAGGAGCACCGCGGCGGCGGGGGGTCCGGCGGAGGTGGGCGCGGCGAGGCCGGTCAGCGCGAGCGCCGCGGCCCCCAGCAGCAGGGCGAGGATCCGGCGCCGGCCGGTCCGCTCGGCCACCGCGCCCGCGGCCAGGCGCCCCAGTCCGCTGCCGGCGGCGAAGGCCGCGATCGCCGGGGCGACGGCGGTCGGGGGGTGGCCGCCCTCCACGAGGAGCACCGGCAGCGCGGCGAGGACGAACAGCCCGCCGGCCCCGGAGAGGGCGACGACCGCGTGCAGGAGCGGCAGCGACCCGCCGGCCGTCCACGCCTGGGCGTGGGTGAAGTCGGTGGCCGGGGGCGGGTCGGCGCCCCGGCGCAGGGCGACGGCGCGCGGGTCGGGCGCCCCCGGCGGCCACCACCGCGGCGGGGCGGAGCGCTGGCCCGCGCCGCCGGCGACCCCCAGGACCAGGACCAGCGCCGCCAGCGACGCGCAGGCCCAGGGCAGCGAGGCGGGGGACGTCCCGGCCGCGATCGCGGGGAGGAGGGGGACCGAGCCCAGGGCGAAGGCGCCGCCCACGGCCCCCGAGCGCACGGTCCGCCGGTCGGGGAACCAGCCGCCGACCAGGTCCGTGCAGGAGTGGTAGACGAGTCCGGCGCCCGCGCCGCCGAGGACCCCGTAGCCCAGGACGGCCGCGGCGAGTCCGGAGGAGGCGCCGAGCACGACCAGCGCCGCCGCGCACAGCAGCGCGCCGGTCTGGATCAGCGCCCCGGCCCGCAGTTCCCGCCGTCTCCCCAGCCGGTGCAGCGCCGGGGCGCAGGCGCCCTGGACCAGGGTCCACACGAGGAACGGGAGCAGGGCGGAGGCGGGGGACCAGCCGTGCGCGGCGACCAGGGTCGGGACCGCCGCGCCGTAGCCGAACTGGAGCACCCCGACCGCCGCGGCCGCGACCAGCGCGCGGGCGAGGACGACGGAGCGGGGTGCGCCGGTCAGCGTGCGTGCGGACGGGCCGACGGAGTAGCGCCTGCCGCGCCAGTCGCGCACCTCCTCCCGGTCGGGGACGGAGGGCGGAGGGTGTCCGGGGGAGTGGGGGCTGCGCATGGCGACACCTCCTTGTATGCAGTATGCAAAGTTCTCGGCGCCCTGGGAAGGGGTGGCACAGGACACATTTTCGGCCGAAGGAGTATTGAATACTGCATACAGTATGGAGTATCACTGAAGGGGACACGACAACCACGTCATGAGGAGGCCAGGTGGATCTCCACGAGTACGAGGCCAAACAGCTCTTCGGGGAGTACGGCGTCCCCCTCGTCGAGGGCGAGATCGCGGACACCCCCGAGCAGGCGCGGCTGGCGGCCGGGCGCATCGGTCACCGGGTGGTGGTGAAGGCGCAGGTCAAGACCGGTGGTCGCGGCAAGGCCGGCGGCGTGAAGGTCGCCGAGGGCCCCGAGGACGCCCGGGCCAGGGCCGAGCAGATCCTCGGCATGGACATCAAGGGCCACACGGTCCACCGTGTCCTGGTCGAGGAGGCCTCCGAGATCGCGGAGGAGTACTACTTCTCCTTCCTGCTGGACCGCGCGAACCGCAATTTCCTGTCGATCTGCTCCAAGGAGGGCGGCATGGAGATCGAGGAGGTCGCCGTCACCAACCCCGACGCGGTCGTGCGCACGCCGGTCGGGCCGGAGGGGGTGGACCAGGCCGCCGCGCTGGAGATCTGCCGTGCCGCCGGACTCCCCGAGGAGGTGCGCGACTGCGCCGCCCAGGTGATCACCCGCCTCTGGGCGGTCGCCGCGGGGGAGGACGCCACCCTCGTCGAGGTCAACCCCCTGGTCCGCACGGCCGACGGCCGGATCGTCGCCCTCGACGGCAAGGTCACCCTGGACGAGAGCGCGGGCTTCCGCCACCCCGAGCGCGTCCCCTTCACGAACGGCTCCGACGTCGACGACCGGGAGCGCAGGGCGAAGGAGAAGGGCCTGAACTACGTCAAGCTCGACGGCGAGGTCGGGATCATCGGCAACGGCGCGGGCCTGGTCATGTCCACGCTGGACGTGGTGGCCTACGCCGGCGAGGAGCACGGCGGGGTCAAGCCCGCGAACTTCCTCGACATCGGCGGCGGCGCCTCCGCCGAGGTCATGGCCGACGGCCTGGAGATCATCCTGGGCGACCCGGCGGTCAAGAGCGTGTTCGTCAACGTCTTCGGCGGCATCACCGCCTGCGACGCGGTCGCCAACGGCATCGTGCAGGCGCTGGAGCTGCTGGAGGGCCGCGGTGACGATTCGGGTTCCAGCGGGACCGGCAAGCCGCTGGTGGTGCGACTGGACGGCAACAACGCCGAGCTGGGCCGCCAGATCCTCGACGAGCGCGCCCACCCGGCCGTTCGGCGGGTCGACACGATGGACGGCGCCGCCGCCCGGGCCGCCGAGCTGGCGGCACTGGGCTGACCGGCGGGACGAACTTCGACAGGGGACGGAACACACCATGGCTATTTTCCTGACCAAGGACAGCAAGGTGCTGGTCCAGGGCATGACGGGCTCTGAGGGCACCAAGCACACCCGGCGCATGCTCGCCTCGGGCACCAACATCGTGGGCGGGGTCAACCCGCGCAAGGCCGGCCAGAAGGTCGACTTCGACGGCACCGAGGTCCCGGTCTTCGGATCGGTGGCCGAGGGCATGGCCGCCACCGGCGCCGACGTCACGGTCATCTTCGTGCCGCCCAAGTTCTCCAAGGACGCGGTCGTGGAGGCGATCGACGCCCAGATCGGCCTGGCGGTGGTGATCACCGAGGGCATCCCGGTGCACGACACCGCCGCGTTCTGGTCCTACGCCGGCTCCAAGGGCAACAAGACGCGGATCATCGGTCCGAACTGCCCGGGTCTGATCACGCCGGGCCAGTCCAACGCGGGCATCATCCCGGCCGACATCGCCAAGCCGGGCCGGATCGGCCTGGTGTCGAAGTCGGGCACGCTGACGTACCAGATGATGTACGAGCTGCGCGACATCGGCTTCTCCTCGGCGGTGGGCATCGGCGGGGACCCGATCATCGGGACCACGCACATCGACGCGCTGGCGGCGTTCGAGGCCGACCCCGACACCGATGTGATCGTGATGATCGGTGAGATCGGCGGCGACGCCGAGGAGCGTGCGGCGGAGTTCATCAAGGCCAACGTGTCCAAGCCCGTGGTGGGGTACGTGGCGGGGTTCACGGCTCCGGAGGGCAAGACGATGGGGCACGCGGGCGCGATCGTGTCGGGTTCGGCGGGCACGGCCGCGGCCAAGCAGGAGGCCCTGGAGGCCGCCGGCGTCAAGGTCGGTAAGACCCCCAGCGAAGCGGCCCGCCTCGTGCGCGCCGTCCTCGGCGGAACCCACGGCGGAGAGGAGGCGGGCGCCCTCTCCACGGCGGCGCCCACGGCCCCATGACGACGATGCCCAAGCCCGGCACCTCCTGGGCCGCACTGTACGCCCGCTGCCGGGAGGCCGCCCCGGAGGCCTTCGGCCCGGACCGCGTCCACAACCACTGGGGCGGGCGGTGGCGCCCCGACGGCGAGCCCCGGGCCTCCTACTCGCCCGTGGACGGTTCGCGGACCGCGGACCTGCCCATGCTGGACGGCGCCACCGCGGCCCTCGCCGTGGCCGGGGCCGCCGCCGGGCACCGCGCGTGGGCCGCACTCCCCCTCGCGGAGAGGCAGGCACGGGTGCGCGCCGCGGTCCGCGCCTGGGAACGGCACCGCGACACCCTCGCCCTCGCCCTCGTGTGGGAGATCGGCAAGCCCTGGCGGCTGGCCCGCCAGGACGTGGACCGGGCGATCTCCGGGGTGGAGTGGTACCTGGACGGCATCGGGCCCATGCTCGACGGCCGCCTCCCCCTGGACGGCCCCGTCAGCAACATCGCGAGCTGGAACTACCCGATGAGCGTGCTCGCGCACGCGATGTGCGTCCAGGCGCTCGCGGGCAACGGGGTGATCGCCAAGACGCCCACCGACGGCGGGCTGGTCTGCCTGACCCTCGCCGTGGCCCTCGCGGTCCGGGAGGGGCTGCCGTTCACCCTCGTCAGCGGGGGCGGGCGCGAGCTGTCCCCGGCGCTGGTGAAGGGGCCCGAGATCGGCTGCGTGTCCTTCGTCGGAGGCCGGGACGCCGGCGGCCGGGTGGCGGCCGACGTCGCCGACCTGGGGCGGCCGCACGTCCTGGAACAGGAGGGGCTGAACTGCTGGGGAGTGTGGGAGTTCAGCGACTGGGAGACCCTCTCCGGCCAGATCCGCAAGACCTTCGACTACGCCAAGCAGCGCTGCACCGCCTACCCGCGGTTCGTCGTGCAGCGGTCCCGCTTCGACGCGTTCCTCGACGCCTACCTCACCGCGGTCCGCGGCGTCCGTTTCGGCCACCCGCTCGCCGTGGAGTCCCCCGACGACGACCTGCCGGAGCTGGACTTCGGCCCCCTCGTCAACGCGGCCAAGGCCAAGGAGCTCACCGACCGCGTCGCCGAGGCCGTCGCGGGCGGGGCCGTGCCCCTCTACCGCGGCGGACTGGACGACGCCCTCCTGCTCCCGGGCCAGAACACGGACGCCTACGTGGCGCCGGTGGCCCTCCTGGAGCCGCCGCGCTCCTCACCGCTGTTCCACGCCGAGCCCTTCGGCCCGGTCGACTCGATCGTGCTGGTGGACACCGAGGCCGAACTCCTGGCCGGGATGAACGCCAGCAACGGGGCCCTGGTCGCCACGGTCTCCTGCGACGACCCCGACACCGCCTCGCGCCTGGCCGGGGGCGTGCGCGCCTTCAAGGTCGGCGTCAACCGGCCGCGCTCGCGCGGCGACCGCGACGAGCTGTTCGGCGGCTGGGGCGACTCCTGGCGGGGCGCCTTCGTCGGCGGGGAGCTCCTCGTCCACGCGGTCACCCGGGGGCCCGCCGCCGAGCGCCTGCCCGGCAACTTCCCGCACTACACGCTGCGCCCCGAGGGGCGCGTCTGACCGGCGGGGGACCCGGGACGGGTCCGGTGCGCGGGGCCGGGACACGGCTCCCGGCGCACCGGGCCCGGCACGGCCGCTCCCGCGGCCGGCCGGAGGATCCGGACCGGTCGCGGGGGCACGTCCGGGGTGTCCGGGCGCCGCTCCGAGCGGCGGTGCGGACACGGGGCCGGGTGTCGGGGGCGGTCGGTGCAGGGGGCTGGAGCGCGCCGACCGCCCCCGCGTCTACTGACCCGAACTGCGGACGCCTCCCGTGGCCGCCGAGGGCGCGCTGAGCGCCTTCTTCAGGAGGATCCGATGCCTTCCGGCGTAGACGTTCATGGAGGTGCCCCTGAGGAACCCGGCGAGCGTGATGCCCGCCTCCTCGGCCAGGTCGACGGCCAGGGACGAGGGCGCGGAGACGGCCGCCATCATCGGGACGCCGGCCATCCAGGCCTTCTGCACCAGCTCGAAGGAGGCGCGGCCCGAGAGCATCAGCACCGTGCCCTCCAGCGGCAGCCGGCCGGAGCGCAGCGCCCAGCCGACCAGCTTGTCGACCGCGTTGTGGCGGCCCACGTCCTCGCGCAGGGCGAGGAGTTCGCCCTCCGCGGTGAACAGCCCGGCGGCGTGCAGCCCGCCCGTGCGGTCGAACACCCGCTGCGCCTCGCGCAGGCGGTCGGGCAGGGCCGTCAGGGTGTCCGCGCCGATCCGGGCCCCGTCCTCCGCGACCTGCCACCTGGCCTGGGTGCGGACGGCGTCCAGGCTGGCCTTGCCGCACAGGCCGCAGGAGGACGTGGTGTAGAAGTTGCGCTCCAGCGACGTGTCCGGGCGGGGGACGCCCGGGGCCAGGGACACGTCGAGCACGTTGTAGGTGTTGGAGCCGTCCTCGGTCGCGCCCGCGCAGTAGCGGATCGCGGTGATCTCCTCGGCCCGCGAGACCACGCCCTCGCTCACGAGGAACCCGGCGGCCAGGTCGAAGTCGTCGCCGGGCGTGCGCATGGTGACGCTCAGCGGCTCACCGTCCAGCCTGATCTCCAGCGGCTCCTCCACGACGAACGTGTCCACGCGCTCGGTCGCGGACCCGTCCTTGATCCGGAGCACCTTCCCCCGGACAGTGACCCGTCCCATCTCCGCCCCACCGCCTTCCGGTGTCCTGCCGTCCCCGGTTCTACACGATATGTCCGGGATTCTCATCCTCGTGGTTCCGCGCGGGGCGGAACGGTTCAGGAACCGCCGCCGCCGGCGCCACTGCCTTTGCCGTCGCCGCCGCGGCGCTGCACGTGCTGGAAGCCGAACCGTCCCTTGATGCACAGGTTCCCGTGGGTCACGGGGTTGTCGTGCGGGGACGTGACCTTCACGATCTCGTTGTCCTGCACGTGCAGCGTAACGTTGCAGCCGACCCCGCAGTACGTGCAGATCGTGGTGGTCTCGGTCTGTTTGTCCTCGTCCCAGGTCCCCGCTTGGCGCATGTCGAACTCGGTGCCGAAGGAGAGGGCCCCGGTGGGGCAGACCTCGATGCAGTTCCCGCAGTACACGCAGGCCGAGTCGGGCAGGGTGACGTCGTGCTCGGTGGAGATGCGGGCGTCGAACCCGCGCCCGGCCACCCCGATCGCGAAGGTGTTCTGCCACTGGTCCCCGCAGGCGTCGACGCACTTGTAGCACATGATGCACTTGGAGTAGTCGCGCACGTACAGGTCGTTGTCGATCTTCGCGGGCTGCTCGACCGTCGCCGCGACCGAGCCGTCGCCGGGCTCGTGCTCGCCGGAGCGCCGGGCGTCGCGCACGCCGAGCGCGGCGGCCTCGGCGCGCGGGCCGAACCTGTCGGGCTCCGCCTCGTAGCGCTCCATCCACTCGGCGACCTTCGGGGTGGTGGACAGGTCCACGGAGGAGCCGAGCAGCTCCAGGACCAGCTTGCGGCTGTGGCGCACCCGCTCGGAGTCGGTCGCCACGGACATGCCGGGCTCCAGCTTGCGCGAGCAGGCGGGGGCGAGCGTGCGCGCGCCCTCCACCTCCACCACGCACACGCGGCAGGCGTTCCTGGGCGTGAGGGTGTCGCCGTGGCAGAGGGTGGGGATCTCGGTGCCGCGCTCGGCGCACGCCTCCAGGACGGTGGTGCCCTCGGGCACACGGACCTGCTCTCCGTCGATGGTCGCGTCGATCAGCCGCCTGGGCGGGGCCAGGAGTACGGGGACGGTCATCGGGCCTCCTCGGTTGCCGCCCGGTCGCCCGCGGCGGTGCTCTGCTGGATGTCGTCGGAGGCGGCCCGGTCGGGGCCGCCGAACAGGTCGAGCCGGTCGATCGCCGACTCCACGGCGTTCCAGGCCGTCTGCCCCAGTCCGCAGATCGAGGCGTCCTTCATCGCACGGCCGACCTCGCGGAGCAGGGGGACCTCGGCGGCCGCGTCTGCCCCCGCGCTGATCCGCAGCAGCGACTCCTCCTGGCGCACCGTACCGACACGGCAGGGGACGCACTGGCCGCAGGACTCGTCGCGGAAGAAGGCCGCCACCCGGACCAGGGTCGCGACCAGGTCGGCGGTGTCGTCCAGGACCAGGACCACGCCCGAGCCCAGGGTCGTCCCGGCCGCGCGGGCGCCCTCGAAGGTCAGGGGGATGTCGAGTTCGTCGCCGCGGACGAACGCCCCGGCCGCCCCGCCGAGCAGGACCGCCTGGACGGTGCGGCCCTCCGGCATGCCCCCGGCCGCCTCGATGAGGTCGCGCAGGGTGGCCCCGAACGGCAGCTCGTACAGCCCGGGGCGGCGCACGCCGCCGGACAGGCAGAACAGCTTGGGTCCCGTGGACCCGCCCGTGCCGACGGCCGCGTAGGCGGGGCCGCCCATCAGCATGATCGGCAGGACGTTGACCAGCGTCTCGACGTTGTTCACGGCGGTGGGCTTGCCGAACAGGCCCTTCTCCACGGGGAAGGGCGGCTTGGTGCGGGGCTCGCCCCGGTAGCCCTCGATGGAGCCGAAGATCGCGGTCTCCTCGCCGCAGATGTAGGCCCCGGCGCCCCGCCGGATCTCGATGTCGAAGGCGAACCCCGAGCCCAGGACGTCCGGCCCGAGGAGTCCGCGCTCCCGTGCGAGCGCGACGGCGTTCTCCAGGTGCCGCAGCGCGCGGGGGTACTCCCCCCGGATGTACAGGAACCCGAGCCGCGCCCCGACGGCGTAGCCGGCGATCGTCATCGCCTCGATGACGGAGAAGGGGTCGCCCTCCATCAGGACGCGGTCCTTGAAGGTGCCCGGCTCGCTCTCGTCGGCGTTGCACACCAGGTAGTGCGGGCCGTCCGGCTGCTGGGCGGTGGCCTGCCACTTGCGGCCGGTGGGGAAGGCGGCTCCGCCCCGGCCGACCAGGCCGGAGTCGGAGACCTCCCGGATCACGCCGGCCGGGCCGAGCCGCAGCGCCCGGCGCAGTGCCGCGTAGCCGCCGGCGGCGCGGTAGTCGTCCAGGCTGAGGGGGTCGACGGTACCGACGCGCCGGAGGAGCACGTGGCCGGGCGACCCGGCGTCGGGGACCGCCGCCGAGGGGGCGGGCTCCGGGGCGGCGCCGGGCAGGGGATCGGCGCCGAAGGTGGTGGGGGAGGGGGCGCCGTGTCCGTTCGCGGAGACCGGTGCGGCGGAGCCGGGGGAGGCGTCCCCCGCCAGCGCGTCCAGGTCCCCGGGGGCGGCGGGCGCGGCGACGGCGTACCGTGCCGGGGCGCCGGCCTCGAGGGCCAGGGCGGCGGGCGCGCGTTCGCACATGCCGAGGCAGGGGCTCTCGTGCCAGGTGGTGTCGCCGTCGTGTCCGCCGGGCGGGCCGAGGCGTTCGGCGAGCCGGTCGCGCAGGCCGGACGACCCGGCCGCCGCGCAGGCGATGTCGGTGCACAGGTGCACGACCCGGCGGGGGCGCTTGCGCAGGGAGAACATCGCGTAGAAGGAGGCGACGGCGTAGGCCTCCGCCGGCGGGACGGTGAGCCGTCGGCAGATGTGGTCCAGGGCGGGCCTGCTGATCCAGCCCACCCGGTCGTTGACCGCGTGGAGGGCGGGCATGAGCAGGTCGCGTCTGTCCCGGGCGGTGTGGCCTCCCCGCGCGTAGCGCAGGTCGACGTCCTGGCGGGCGCCGCCGTCCCAACCGGATTCGGGGGGACCGAGCACGCTGTCGACGGCTTCGCGCTCGACGGCGGTGGGCGCCTCGTCCAGGAATCGCAGGTCCACGTCTGTGTCACCTCAATCTCGTGTAATCCAGATCACAGGATTTTGTATACAGAGGACAGTATGATGCTGGTTATCGGGTTGACAACCCCCGTACGCGCCAAGATCGCGTAAGGAGACCCGGCCCCCGGGGCGCGCGCCCGAACGCGTCGCCCAGGGAGGGGACCGCGCCGTCGCCGCAGGGGGCTGGGGCGACGGCGCGGTCCGCCGTCCGCGCACGTCAGGGCGCCGGCGCCGCACTGCCGGCGTGTTCCTCCACCCTCTCGATCCGCACCGCCGCGGCCTTGTACTCGGCCGTCCCCGCGATCGGGTCGGTGGCGTCGATGGTCAGCAGCTGGGTGTCCACCTGGTGGGGGAAGTGGAACGTCATGAACACCAACCCCTGCCGCATCGCCTCCGTGACGGAGACGGGGACGAGGACGGAGCCCCGGCGCGAGGTCACCCGCACCGTCTCGCCGTCGGCGACGCCGAGCTTGGCCGCGTCCTCGGGCGAGAGGTCCAGCAGCTCGCCCCGGCGCAGCGGCGACGAGAAGCCGCCGGTCTGCACCCCGGTGTTGTAGTCGTCCAGGCGCCGCCCCGTCGTCAGCCGGAACGGGAAGTCCTCGTCGAGCAGGTCGACCGGCGGGGAGTGGCCCACGATCCCGAACGGGGCGGGTTCGCCGCGCTCGGCGGGGTCCTCCGACCACAGGCGCGAGTGCAGGTAGCTCGGCTCCAGGGCGTCCTCGGAGTAGGAGGGCCACTGGATGCCGTGCAGCTCGGCCAGGCGCGCGTAGCTCATGCCCCGGTGCATGGGGGAGAGGGAGCGGACCTCGTTCCAGATCTCCTCGGCCGAGGGCCGGGACCAGTCGACGCCGAGGCGGGTCGCGAGGTCGCACATGATCTCGATGTCGTCGCGGGCGCCCTCCGGCGGGTCCAGGGCCTTGCGGACCAGCTGCACGCGGCGCTCGCTGTTGGTGAAGGTGCCGTCGGACTCGCACCAGGAGGCGCTCGCGGGGAGCACCACGTCGGCGAGCTCGGCGGTGCGGGTCAGGAAGATGTCCTGCACCACCAGGTGGTCCAGGCTGCGCAGGCGGCGGGTGGTCTTCTCGGTCTCGGGCTCGGACTGGACCGGGTTCTCGCCGATCACGTAGAGCGTCCTGAGCTCCCGCTCGTCCATCGCCTCGAACATCTGGGTCAGGGTCTTGCCCTTGGTGCCCTGGATCTCGCGGCCCCACGCGGCCTCGAAGGGCGCGCGCGCCTCCGGGTCCAGGATGTCCTGGAACCCGGCCAGCCGGTCGGGGATGGCGCCCATGTCGCCGCCGCCCTGCACGTTGTTCTGGCCGCGCAGCGGGTTGAGCCCCGAGCCGTGCCGTCCCACGTGCCCGGTAAGCAGGGCCAGGTTGATGAGCGAGCGGACGTTGTCGGTGGCGTTGTGGTGCTCGGTGATGCCGAGCGTCCAGCACATCTGGGCGCGCTCGGCCCGGGCGTAGGCGTGCGCCAGCTCGCGGATGGCCTCGGCGGGCACGCCGGTCTCGGCCTCGGCGGCGGCGAGCGTCCAGGGCTCGACCAGCGCGCGGTACTCGTCGAACCCGCTCGTGGCGCGCCGGACGAAGGTGTCGTTGGCCAGGCCCGCGTGCAGGATCTCGCGTCCGATCGCGTGCGCGAGCGGGATGTCGGTGCCCACGTTCAGTCCGAGCCAGCGGTCGGCCCACTCGGCGGTCGAGGTGCGCCGGGGGTCGACGACGAACAGGCGCGCGCCGTTGCGCACGCCCTTGAGCACGTGCTGGAAGAAGATGGGGTGGGCGAAGCGCGGGTTGCCCCCCCAGATCACGATGAGGTCGGTGTCCTCGACCTCGGCGTAGGAGGAGGTCCCCCCGCCCGAGCCGAAGGCCGCGGCCAGGCCGGCGACGCTGGGCGCGTGGCAGGTGCGGTTGCAGGAGTCGACGTTGTTGGTGCCGACGACGACGCGGGTGAACTTCTGCGCCATGAAGTTCATCTCGTTGGTCGCCCGCGCGCAGGAGAGCATGCCGAAGGAGTCGGGCCCGTGCTCGTCCACGCCGCGCCGGAACCCGGCGGCCGCGCGGTCGAGGGCCTCCTCCCAGGAGGCCGGGCGCAGTTCGCCGCCGTCGCGGACGAGGGGGCGGGTGAGTCGGTCGTAGGGAGCGGAGAAATCGTCGGATCGCATGTGGCCTCGCTTGGTGGTCGTGGCCGGATTCGCCTGGTCCGACGGCGCCCGTGGCGCCTGACGGGGATACTGCATACAGTATTTAGCGATCATGAGTCATGGGTCAAGACCGGGCGGCCGGCGCGGGTGCGGGGGGAGCCGGGGGTCCGGGGGCGTCGAGCATCCGGTCGTTGAGCAGCCCGGCCACGGCGTCCACCGCCCGGAGGGCCGGGGCGGGGGTGCCGGTCAGGTCGGCCAGCTCCACCACGGCGGACAGGATGACGTCCAGTTCCATGGGCCGCCCGCGCTCCAGGTCGTGCAGGGTCGAGGTGCGGTGGTCCCCGGCGCGCTCGGCCCCGGCCAGGCGGCGGTCGATGGAGACGGCGGGGTGCACGCCGAGCCGCGCCGCGACCTCCAGGGTCTCGGCCATCATGGTGCGCGCCATCTCCCGGGTCGAGCGGTTCCGGCAGATCTGCGCCATGGTGGAGCGGGTCAGCGCGCTCAGCGGGTTGAAGACGATGTTGCCCATCAGCTTCACCCAGATGTCCTCGCGCAGGTCCTGCTCGATCGGGCACTTGAGGCCGCCCGCCTCCATCGCGGCCTGGAAGTCGCGGCAGCGCGCGGAGGAGGACCGGTCCGGCTCGCCGATGGAGAACCGGGTCCCCTCCATGTGCCGGATCACCCCCGGGCCCGCGAGCTCGGTGGCCGCGTAGACCACGCACCCGACCGCGCGCTCGACCGGGATCGTCCGGCTGACCGCTCCCCCCGGGTCCACGCTCTCGATGCGGTGTCCCGCGAGGGGGCCCTCGACCCCGTGGAAGTACCACCACGGGATGCCGTTCTGGGCGGCGACGACCATGGTGGAGGGGCCCATCAGGGGGCGCAGCATCGGGCCGCAGCCCGCGTAGTGCTGGGCCTTCAGGCCGAGGAGGACGGCGTCGACGGGGCCGACCTCGGACGGGTCGTCGGTGGCGTGCGGGTGCGCGGTGAAGTCGCCGCGCGCGCTGAGCACGCGGACGCCCCGCTCCCGCAGGGCCTCCAGGTGGGCGCCGCGGGCGATGAGGTGGACGTCGGCCCCGCCCCTGTGGAGTGCGGCGCCCGCGTAGGCGCCGATCGCTCCGGCGCCGAGTACGGCGATTCGCATGAGGACTCCCTTCCTTTCACATACTGTATACAGTATGCTCCGAGATATCGTTCTCCACATGTCGGTAGGGAGAGAAGGAATGCCCGACCAGGGTTCCCCGGAAACTTCTCCGCTTCTTCACGTCGGAGACCACCCGCGACCCCCGCTGCCCTGGACCGCTGCGCGGGAGCTGGCGCGGGTGACCGGTGCCGAGGGTGGCACGCCCATGGCCGAGGAGCCGCTCGCCGGCGCCCTCGGCGCCACCCTCGGCGCCGACCTCGTCGCGGCGGTCGACGTCCCCGCGCTCGACAGCGCCGCCATGGACGGGTACGCGGTGTCCGGGGAGGGCCCCTGGTCGGTCCTCGGGCGCTCGCTCGCGGGGCGGCGGTGCCCGGTCGTCCGGCTGGGGGGCGGTGAGGCAGTGGAGGTCGCCACCGGCGCCGTCCTGCCGGACGGCACCACGGCGGTCCTGCCGCGCGAGCTGGCGACGGAGTCCTCCGGCGCCGTGCGCGGCGGGATCGGCGAGGGGCGGCACATCCGCCGCCGGGGCGAGACCACGGCGGCGGGAACGCCGGTCGCCCGCCGGGGTAGCCCCGTCACCCCCGCCCTCCTGGGGCTCGCCGCGAGCCTGGGCCGCGACACCCTGCCCGTGGTCCGGCCCCTCGTGCGGGTCCTGGTCACGGGGGACGAGGTCGTGGTCGAGGGGGCGCCGCGCCCCGGGGCGGTGCGGGACGCGATCGGTCCCGTGCTGCCCGGGCTCGTCGCCTGGGCCGGGGGCGCCTGCGCCCCCGCGGTGCGGGTCCCCGACCGGGGCCGGGACCTGGCGCGGGCGCTCGGCGTCGCAGGGCCGGCCGAGGTCGTCGCGGTCTGCGGCTCCTCCTCGGCCGGCCCGGCCGACCACCTGCGCCCGGTCCTGGCCCGGCTGGGCGCCAGGGTCGTCGTCGACGGCGTCGCCTGCCGCCCCGGCCATCCGCAGCTGCTGGCCGTCCTGCCCTCCGGGACCGTGGTCGTGGGGCTGCCGGGGAACCCCGGCGCGGCCCTGGCCGCCGCCCTCACCCTGCTGGTTCCGGTGCTCAGCGGCCGTGCGGACCGGCGGGACCCCGCGCACGCCGGCCGGCGGATCGGGCTCATCGGCCCGACCGGCCCGCACCCGTCCGACACCCGTCTGGTGCCGGTGCGCGTGAGCCAGGACCTGGCGGTGGAGCTGCCCGTCTCGGGCTCCGCCGACCTGAGGGGCGCCGCCACGGCGGACGCCCTCGCCGTGGTCCCGCCCTCGCGCGTCCCGGGGCGCGTCCCCGGAAGGGTCGAGCTCGTGGAGGTTCCGACGTGACCCACGCACGTCCTGCGTTTTGTACACTGTCTACAAAGACCGCGCACCAGGATTCCGGAGATTCCCTATGGCCTCGCAGGGGTTGAACACCGTCGCAGGACGGATCCAGCGTCCCGTACCGCTGCGCGAAGCCGTGTACGAGGCCATCCTGGACCTGATCACCACCCGGGCGCTCTCACCCGGCCACCACCTGGTCGAGACGGAGCTGGCCCAGACCCTGGGCGTCTCGCGCCAGCCCGTCCGCGAGGCGATGCAGCGGCTCAGCAACGAGGGGTGGGTGGACCTGCGCCCCGGCTACGGGGCGTTCGTGCACACGCCCACCGAGAGCGAGGCCGACCAGCTCCTGGCGGTCCGCGCGCTGCTGGAGACCGAGTCGGCCCGCCTGGCCGCCGCCAACGCCTCGCCCGAACAGGTCGGCCACCTGCGCGACCTGGTCGCCGCCGGGCGCGCGGCGACCGAGCTCGCCGACACCGACGCGGTGGTCCAGGCCAACGCCGACTTCCACCGCACCGTCACCGAGGCCTCGGGCAACCGGGTGCTCGCCGAACTGGCCGCCCAGGTGGACCGGCGGGTCCGCTGGTACTACGCCCCGGTCGCCCGCATCCGCGGCGCCGCCTCCTGGGACGAGCACGCCAGCCTCGTCGACGTCATCGAGGCGGGGGACGCCGACCAGGCCCTCAGACTGATGAGCGAGCACACCGAGCGCACCCGGCGCACCTACCACGAGCGCGTGGACGGCGACGGCTCCTGAGTCCCCGCGGCGGGGTCGCGGCGGCTCAGTCCGCCGCGACCCGGTACGCGCTCCCGTCGGCCTCGCGCGTCAGGTACCCCTCCTCCACCAGGTACCTGCGCATCGAGGACGGGTCGTCGAAGCAGGTGCGGATCGCCGTGTTCACCTGCTTCTCGGTGTAGACCACCCCGGGCGCGAAGAGCCGCCCCGCGATCCGCGCGAAGACCCCTCGGCGCAGCTCGCGCCGGACGGGCAGGGCGGTCAGCCGTCCCTGGTGGAACAGCGCGTCCACGGGGTCGCGCCCGGCGGGGGCGTTCTCCTCCAGGGCGGCCGCGAACACCCCGGGCACGCACACCACGCGCCCGCCCTCCTCCCTCACGAGGCCGGCGTCCGCCAACCGGCGCAGGTGCCGTACGGCCGCGGAGCCGCCCGCGCGGAGGTCCTCCGGGGCGGCGCCGCCGGCGCCCGCCGCGACCACGCGGGCGTAGAGCGCGAGCCGGTCGGGGTCGGCGAGGGACGAGACGATCTGGGCGGGGTGCGGCACGGTGCTCCTCCTGGCATGGGTTGTCCGCACCCATGAGACCGGAGGGGACGGGCGCCCCGCCAGCGGTTTTCAGCGCCCGGCGAGCAGCCGCTCCACCACCCTGGCCACCCCGTCCTCGGTGCTCGCCGGGGCGACGCCCAGGCCCAGGGCGGGATCGAGCAGGTCCGGGTGCCCGTCGGCCATGGCGTAGCCCATACCGGCCCAGGACAGCGCGGCCAGGTCGTTGGGCATGTCGCCGAAGGCCGCGACCTCCTCCGCGGCCACCCCCCACCGCTCGCAGACCAGTGCCAGGGTGGTGCCCTTGTTGACCCCGGACGCGCTCAGCTCCAGCAGTCCGTGCCCGCCCGAGTAGGTGACCTCCACCAGCGATCCGACCGTCTCCACGGCCGCCTCGTGCAGGAGGTGGACCGGGGTGCCGCCGGAGCGCACCAGCAGCTTGGCGATCGGGGAGGTGCGCTCCAGGAGCTCCTCGGCGGAGTCCAGGACCCCGCTCACCCAGTCGCGGTGCGCCCACGGTTCGAGCAGGTAGCCGGGCTCGTGGAAGAAGCCGGTACCCGTCTCCACGCCGAAGCCGAGGTCGGGCAGCGCGCCGCGCAGCTTCTCGACCACGGTGCCCGCCGTCTCCGGGGACAGGGCGCGTACGAGGGGCTCCTCGTCGGGGAGGTGGGCGAGCGCGCCGTTGCCGCAGAGGACGGCGGCGGAGGTGAACTGGGAGGAGATGTGCCACGTCTCCCGGGGCGGGCGGGCCGTGGAGACGACCACCCTCACCCCCGCGTCGGCGGCCGCCGCCAGCGCTTGTCGGTTGCGGGCGGAGACGAGGCCTCCGGAGCCCAGGAGAGTGCCGTCGAGGTCGGTCGCGATGACCCGGGGAAAGACCATGTGTCGCATTATGTCTGTCTCCGGTGACGGTTTGAAGTGGCGCCGTCCGGGCCCGGTGCGGGCGGCGCCGCGGCCGGGAGGACCGCCGGGACGCGTTCCACGACGCCGCCCCGGAAGACGTCGTAGAGGTCGAGGGTCTCCAGGTGCACGTAGCCGATGTGGCAGTCGCAGCTGGTCAGAGGGCAGGGGGACGGTCCGGGGTCCAGGGCGAACGACCCGTCGTAGAGGTTGCCCATCGGGGTGTCCACGAAGTGGCATCGGCGCACCCCGCCGTCGGCGTCCACGGACAGCACACTGTCACCCGTGCGGCAGGGCCGTCCGAGGCTCGGGTGGGGGTGCCGGCTGTAGTGGAAGTGCGGGTCCAGGGCCTGCCACTCCGCGGCCTCCCCGTCGGTGTAGGTCCGGCCCTCGGCGGCGTTGACCCACAGGTACACGTCACCGGGCAGGTCGGCCCGCATCCTCCGGGCCGCCTCCAGGTGGTCGGGCTCGCCGACCACGCCGACGCTGAACCGCACCCCCGCGGCGGCCAGCTCCCGGGCCTTGGCGAGGAAGCGCTCGTGGGACACCTGGCCGGGGTGGTAGGTGGTCCACAGCGCGGTGGACGACAGGTCGCAGTCGGCCAGCCAGCCCAGTCGGCCGCTCAGGTTGGTCTGGATCGCCACCCTCTCCACGTGGGGCAGGCGGCTGAGCCGGACGATCGCGGTCCGGTACCAGGAGCGCACCAGCCCCTCGCCCCAGGGGGTGAACAGCACCGAGACCCGGGTTCCCGGGTTCTCGGCGGGGCGGTCGGCCACCCAGTCGGCGAACCGCTCCAGGGCGGCCCGGTCCGCGCGCAGGGTCCCGGGGTCGTCGCGCCGCTTGGCGAAGGGGCAGTACGGGCAGTCGTAGTCGCAGCTGGCCAGCGGCCCCCGGTAGAGGAGGGTGAGGTGCGGGGGGAGCTCCGGCGCGGGGCGCGCCCGGTCGGGGGCGCCCGGGGCGCGGGGCGCGGGGGACAGGGCCCCGTGGATCCCCGGCCAGGGGAGCGGTGTCACCCGCGGGGGCGCGGCCGGGGCGGGGGGACGCTCCGACCCGGCCGCGGCGGGGCACGCGGCCGGGTCGGAGGCGCGGGCGGGGGGAGCCCCGTGGTCCGCGGCGGGTTCCACGGCGCTCACCGGGCCTCGTACTCGGCCATCAGCGCCGACACCCGGGCGGAGAAGGCCATCGGCCCGACGGCGTCGGAGTGCGCGAGGCCCTCCGGGCTCAGCCGCACCGTGCCCGGACCGCCGTCCGGTTCCAGCCAGCCGCGCGCGCCGAGCGCGGCGAACAGCTCCGGGAAGTCCTCCGCGGGGTGGCCGCCGAACCGCTCCGCGTAGGCGGCGGCGTCCATGGCCTCGGCCCGCAGCAGAGACTGGACGAGGTGGCGGCGCCGGCGCTCCCCGTCGTCCAGCAGGAACCCCACCTCCGCGTGCGCGAAGTCCCCCGCGCCGCGTCCCACGTAGTCCGCGATGATCGACCGCACGTGGCCCACCCCCACCGCGTAGTCGAACGAGTAGTGGGCGGACGCCGTGTACGACCGCGCCCCGCACCCGAGCCCGACCATGCCGTCGGTCTGGCAGCAGTGGTCCGGCACGTCCGCGCCGGTGGCGGGCGCGTCCGCGCGCCGGAACATGCGCATGGACACCTGCTCGTAGCCGCGTTCCAGCAGGTGGTCGCGCCCCTGCCGGTACAGGCCCAGCCGGTGGTCGTCCCAGTCCCGGGCGCGGCGGCCCAGGCCGGTGAGAGGCCGCACGTACAGGGGGTAGAGGTAGACCTCCTCCGGGGCCCATTCCAGCGCCGTGTCCAGGGAGTACGCCCACGTGCGGGCGTCCTGCCGGTCGATCCCGTAGATGAGGTCGAGGTTGAGGTCGGCGGAGGTGTGCCCGCGCACGGCCGCCAGGGCCCGGTCCACCTCGGCGCGTTTTTGCGGACGCCCCGCGGCGTGGGCCTCGGAGTCGAGGAAGCTCTGCACGCCCATGCTGATCCGGGTCAGGCCGCGCGCCTGGAGCACGTCCAGCCGGTCGGGCGTGGCCGTGGCGGGGGAGGTCTCCACCGAGACCGGTGTCCGGGAGAGGTCCACCCCGAACGCGCGTTCGGTCAGGTCGTAGACCCGGACGAGTTCGTCCGCGGTCAGGTAGGTGGGCGTCCCCCCGCCCAGGGCGGCGCGCGCGAACCGGAACCCGTCGGGCAGCACCGCGGCCACCTCCCCGGCCTGGCGCTCCATCGCGTCCAGGTACGCGGTGACCTGCTCGGCCGGGGGCGTGGACCGCGTGAACAGGTTGCAGAACCCGCAGCGCATCTCGCAGAACGGGATGTGCGCGTACAGGGACAGCGCGCTCACGTCCTCGTCCCGCCACAGGTCGGCCAGCGGCGGGCGGTCCGCGAAGGGCCGGTAGGCGCTCTTGTGCGGATAGGCGTACACGTACGACCGGTACGGGGAGTCCTCGCGCACGGGTTCCGGGCGCGGCACGGGGGTGACGGTCACGGGGTCGCCTCCTCGGCGTGGACGGGTGCGGTGCGTCCCCGGGGCAGGAACGCGTGGGTGTAGGGGACCGTCCATACGGTCTCGTGGCCGATCCGGTGGCCGGTGTACCCGTCCTCGCCGTAGGCGGTGCCGTGGTCGGAGCACACGATCGCGAAGCACGGGCGGCGGGCGGACATCGCGGCGAGGAGGGGCGGCAGGTGCCGGTCGACGTACTCCAGGGCGGCCGCGTGGCTCTCCGGGGTGTCGCCGTCCCCGGGGGAGGCCCCCGGCAGGTGGAACCAGTTGGGCTGGTGCAGTGCGGACGCGTTGAGCAGCAGGAAGAGGGGCCGGTCGGCCGGGCGCTCCCCGGCGATCCGCACGGCCCGCGCCACCTGGTTCTCGAAGGAGCGGGGGTCGGCCACGCCGAACGACTCCTCCCAGTGGCTCTCGGCGAACATGTCCGGGATCACCGACCCCACCGCCGACCGCCGGTTGAAGAACCCCGTCCCCCCGACACAGGCCGTGTGGTACCCCGCTTCGGCGAGGCCGGAGGCCAGGTCGGGGGTGTCGAAGGTCCAGGTGTGCGGCGCGGTGGACACGCTTCCCGGGAAGGCGGCGGCGAACAGGCGCGGATGGGGGCCGGGCGCGGCCGGGGTGGGCAGGAACCCGGCGAGCATCGCCAGGTGGGAGGCGTACGTGAAGCTCCCCGGGGCGTGCCTGCGCTCCCACCCCCCGTCCGGCAGCAGGCGGGCGAGGTGGGGGGTGCGGCCCGCCCGCGCGAGTTCGTCGGCCACGTCGAAGCGCAGCGTGTCCAGGGTGAGCAGCAGGATGTCGTGCGTGCCCACCACGGCGTTCATGTCGGGTTCGGTGCTCATCGTTCTTCTTCGGGAGGAGGTGTGCGCGCAGGCCCGGTGTGCGGGTCCGGCTCTTCGGGGGCGGTCCCTCAGGGGGCGGGGACGGGAGGGGCGGGCGCGCCGGTCGGGAAGCGGCCGGCGGCCAGGGCGTGCAGCTGCTCCGCGTAGGTGTCGCGGCCCTCGTGCAGCACCCCGGGGAGGAGGTCGCCGAAGGCGTTGACCTCGCAGACCGTGAACCGCCGCCAGCCGGGCGAGGGCATCAGGTCCACCCCCGCGTGCAGGGTGCGGGGGAAGCACGCGGCGGCGGCCTCGGCGGTGGCCGTCGCCTCGGCCCAGGCACGGGGGCCGACCGACTCCCGCAGGGCGTCGATGTCGCCCCGGGCGTTGCCCAGGTGCAGGTTGGTCATGGGCGAGGACGACGTGCGCGCCACGACGTGGGTGGCTCGCCCCGCGACCACCACCACCCGGAGGTCGAGGACGCGGCCGTCGAAACCGGCCTTGGGCACCCACCGCTCGACGTGCAGCCCCTCGGGGGCCAGGGCGTCCACGACCGCCGCGATGTTGGGTTCCGACGTGTAGGTGCGCGGGCGCAGGCTGTTGAAGAGGCGCACGGACCCGTCCCCGCCGCGCACGAGGTCGGCGGTGGTCACCGCCCGGACCCGGCTGTCGGACGCGACGGCCAGCGCGACCACCCCGGAGGCGGAGGAGCCGTGCGCGGGCTTGACGAACACCCGTGTCCAGCCGTGGTCGGCCATCGCGGCGCGCAGCGACGCGTAGCCCGTGACCGGGCCGGGCAGCGCGGGGGCGACCGGGACCCCCGCGCGGGCCAGGCGGGTGTGGCAGCGCCGCTTGTCGCACATGTCCACCAGGTCCTGCGGATCCTGGAGCAGGCGTGCGCCCGGGGCGGCGGCCACCGCCTCCGAGAGCCGGTCCAGGGCGGCCCGGAACCCGGCGTGGTGGTCGGCGGTGCCCTCGGCGCGGTACGGGTCCGGGGCGCGGTCCCAGCCGCGCAGCAGGCGCTCGGTCTCCACGTCGCCGCCGGGGGAGTCCACCCGGACCAGTCCGCCGTCGGGCAGGCGGACCGGCCCGGCGGCCAGCTCCCGCCACGGCACGACCGAGGGCGGCGCCAGGCCCGCGGACCGGGCCGCCGCGAGGAACAGGTCCAGGCGGCGGTTGCCGGGGACCCCCACCACGACCAGGGGCCGCTCCCGGGTCACTCGGAGACCGCCGAGTAGCGGTGGACGTGCGTCTCTCCGCCGTACTCGCCGACGTCGGGCTCCCGGGGGTCGGACACGTCGACCTCCACCCCGGCCCCGGCGAACTCCGCGCGGACGCGTGCGGCCGTCTCCTCGGACATGTAGTGGTGGTGCAGGTCCAACCGCTTCAGGCCGCGGAAGGCCGGCGCCCCGAGGAGCGCCCGGGCGCCCTCGTCGGTGAGGGTGCCCAGGGAGAGGTCGAGCGTGTCCAGCGAGGAGAGTACGGGCGCCCCGGCCAGCGCGGGGATCCAGTCGTCCAGTTCCTCGGCGTTGCGCAGTCCCAGGTGGCGCAGGCGCGGGAAGGCCTCGCCGGAGAGGACGGGGGCCAGGTCCTCCGGGGTGCTCTCACCGCCGTACTCCTTGGAGCCCGGCCACAGCTCCAGGCGCTCCAGGCCGGGCAGCGGGGACGCGCACACGTCCCGCACGACCTCGGGCCGGAGCGCCCCGCTCTGCACGGTGAGGCTGCGCAGCGCGCGGTGCTCCCCGAGCGCCAGCCCCAGGCCGGCGCTGCCGCCGCGGACGGTGAACTCGGCCAGGTCCGGGAACGCGGCGAGGAGCGGGGAGAGGTCGCCGTGCTCGATCCAGGAGATCTCGTTCTCCTGCTGGCGGATCTCACCGAAGAAC
This sequence comes from Streptomonospora nanhaiensis, assembly GCF_026642255.1. Classification (GTDB taxonomy): domain Bacteria; phylum Actinomycetota; class Actinomycetes; order Streptosporangiales; family Streptosporangiaceae; genus Nocardiopsis; species Nocardiopsis tropica. The sequence goes on from NZ_CP113264.1 coordinate 810,470, forward strand.
AGGGACCGCAGGGCGGTCAGCTTCGGCGCGATGTCGAGCAGCCGGTCGCGGACCTCGTCCGGGGGCATCGCCTCGTAGTCGCCCCCCATGTACCCGACGATCAGGGCGGTCACCTCCGCGGGCGCGACGATCTCCGCGAACCGGCCGAGGTACTGGCCCAGGGTGTCGATCGGGCCGTTGGAGCCCGTGCCGTAGGAGGGGGTCTCCATCCGCAGCCGCCAGGCCGCCGAACCCGGGTCGGCGATGGCCTCGAAGAGCCGTTCGTAGTTCTTCGGGTGCTCGGTGTGCGGCTCGCGGCGGTTGCGGGCCCAGTACATGGCGAGCCCGAAGTCGTCCCTGAGGGCGTCCCACCCCGTGAACTCGACCACGGGGAGGCCGGCGAACTCCGTCAGGTGGCTGCGGTTCGGCAATGGTTTCTCCTGCCTGGGATTGCGGACGCCCCTATGTCTAACAGCCTGGTGCGACACCGCCGACGGCGCCTCCGCTCACTCGGAGACCGCCGTGTAGTAGTGGAACTCCCCGTCGTGGGCACGCGGGCTCTGGACATCGGACAGGTCGACCTCCACGCCGGGGAGCGCGGCGCGGAGGCGTTCGGCCGTCCCCTCGGACACGTAGTGGTGGTGCAGGTCGAGCCTCCGCAGGTGCCGGAAGGCGTCGGCGGCGCCGATCAGGGCCTCGGCGCCGGTGTCGGTGAGGGTGCCCAGGGACAGGTCGAGGACGTCCAGGGAGGCGGTCACGGGCGCCCCCGCCAGGACGGCGATCCAGTCGTCGATCCCCTCGGCGTTGCGCAGGCCCAGGTAGCGCAGGGCGGGGAAGGCCCCGCCGGAGAGGACGGGCGCCAGGTCCTGCGGCGTGGTGTCGCACCCGTACGTGTCCACCCCCAGCCACAGCTCCAGGTTCTCCAGGGCGGGCAGGCCGGAGGAGGCGATCCCCCGGCACACCCGCCCGGGCAGGCCGCCGCTCTGGACCGTGAGGGTCCGCAGGCCGGTGTGCTCGGGGAGGTGGAGGTCGAGCCTGCCGCCGCCCACGGAGGTCTCGCCGGTCCCGCGCACGGCCAGCTCCTCCAGCGCGGGGAAGGCCGCGGCCAGGGGGGAGAGGTCGCTCTGCTCGATCCAGGAGATCTCGTTCTCCTCGTAGACGATGTCCCCGAAGAACAGCGCCCGGAGCGACGGGAAGGCCTCCGCGTGGGCGATGAGCAGGTCGCGCGGGACCGTCGACGGCGATTCGGGGCCGTCCCCCCAGGTCCCGATGACGAGCGCCCCCACCCGGGCCGTGTCCACGTCCGCCAGGAAGCGGGCGAAGTACGCGGGGAAGGTCTCCGCCGCCTCGTACGGGTCGGCCCGCAGCCGCCACGCCACCGAACCCGGGTCGGCGAGCGCCGCGGCCAGTTCGCCGGGGGCCGGCTCCTTCGCCTCCGTCGCGGGGAACTCGACCACGGGGAGGTCGGCGTACTCGGTGAGGTGGGTGCTGTTCGGCATCGTCTGCTCCAGGGGCCGGTCCGGGGTTTCGGCACCCGTTCTAGCAGTCCGGGACGACATGCCGCCCGGACCGCGTCCCGGTCCCGGGGCACGGTGTGCCCGCCGGGGGGCGGAGGGCGTCCGGGAGCCTCTCCCGGGGGGTGCGGCCGGGGCCGTGGAGGGCGGGACACGTCGACGACGCCTCCAGCATCTCCCGCATCCGCGGGCACTCCAGAAAGTCCTCGGCGCCGCAGGACACGACGTGCGCCACCATCTCGCGGGCGGCCCGCAGCCGCTCCAGGCGCTCGTCCAGCAGGGCCAGGTGCTCGGCCAGCCGCGCCCGGCGCGACCCGCCGTCCGGGGCGGAGACCACCCCGCGGATCTGGGCGAGGCTCAGCCCCGCCTCCTGGGCCTGCAGGACCAGCGCGACCTGGACGCGCTGTTCCGGCGCGTACCGGCGCCGGTCGCCGGAGCGGCGGGCCGGCTCCAGCACCCCCTCCGCCTCCCAGTGCCGCAGGACGTGGGCGGCCAGGCCGAACTCCCCGGCCAGTTCCCCGATGGACAGCTCCGACGCACTTGACTTCATGTGGACATTAACTTCCAGACTGGAGGTCCGGTCAAGGGCGGGAACGGGGAGGGTGTCATGGACGAGCGGACCGAGCGCGTGCGCGGTGACTGGAACCGGTTGTCGGGGCGGTACGAACAGGGGGCGCGCCTCCAGGAGGCCGTGCTCGGGGGCGTCCGCGCGAGGCTGTGCGCCCCGGCCCAGGGCAGGGTCCTGGAGGTCGCGGTGGGCACGGGCCGGAACCTGGCCCACTACCCCGCCGGAGCGGAGGTCACCGGCGTGGACCTGAGCCCCGCCATGCTGGAGCACGCGCGGGCCCGGGCCTCGGCCCTGGGCGTGGACGCCTTGCTCCGGGAGGGCGACGCCCAGGCGCTCTCCTTCGCGGACGGGGAGTTCGACACCGTCGTGTGCGCGCTCGCCCTGTGCACGATCCCCGACCAGCGCCGGGCCCTGGACGAGATGCACCGGGTGCTCCGGCCCGGCGGGCGCCTGCTGCTGGTCGACCACGTCGACTACACGCGCTGGCCCTTCCGCCTCCGGGAGGCGCGCAAGGAGCACCCGCGGCGGCTCCCGAGGACGGTCGCCGCGGAGGCGGGCTTCACGGTGGACTCCCACGACCGGGTCGCCCTGGGGTTCGTCGAGCTCGTCGCCGCCCACCGGGGGCCCTGACGGGGCGGAGCGGGCCCGCCCCGTGGGACGGGCGGTCCCCCTCGGCCCGCCCCGCGCGGACGGCGCCGCGGCGGTTCCGGGGCCTCACCGGCGCTGCGACGGGACAAGCCCGGGTGGCCGGTGTGACAGTGGTGGCATGGCTACGCACAGCGAACTCCGCGATTTCTGGGAACGCCGGCTCGAAGGCGACTGGACCGAGAGCGGCGTCGGGTACCGGGCCCTCGGAAGGCCCTTCAACACGTGGATGTACCGGGTGCGCGAGGAGGTGTTCCTGCGCGAGGTCGCGGGCCTGCGGCCGCGCGGGGCCGACGTCCTCGACGTCGGCAGCGGCACCGGTTTCTACGTGCGGCTGTGGGACCGGCTGGGCGCGTCCGCGGTCACCGGCTCCGACATGACCGAAGCGGCCGTCGAACGCCTGCGCGAGAGGTTCCCCGAGCACCGGTTCGTCCGCCAGGACGCCTCGGAGCTGGACGCCTTCGAGGACGGCTCCTTCGACGCGGTCTCCTGCATGGACATGCTCTTCCACATCACCGACGACGAGCGCTACACGGCCGCGGTCCGCGAGTTCGCGCGGGTCCTGCGCCCCGGCGGCCTGCTCGTCATCTCCGAGAACTGCCTCCGGCGGCCGGAGCAGCGCGGTGAGCACCAGGTCAACCGGACCCTCGCGTGGATCGCCGGGACCGCGGACAAGGCGGGGTTCGACATCGTGCGCCGCGTCCCGATGCTCGTGCTGATGAACGCCCAGGTCGACGCCGCCCTGCCGTGGCGCAAGGCATGGGGCGGGGTCCTGCGCGCCGCCACGGTGACCGCGCCGACCGGCTGGCTCGCGGGCGCCGCCCTCTACCCGCTGGAGCGGCGACTGGTCCGGGGGCGGAAGGAGAGCCCCACCACCGAACTCGTCGCGCTCCGCCTCCGCGAGCGGGCGTGATGCCGATGTGACGGGGGACACGTGCCGACCGTGTGAGGGGGTGGGCGGCGCGCCGGGTTACGGTTGGGGTCCACCTTGTGCCGGATGCGACGGCCTCCGGGGTCGGGCCCCCGGCGCGGCGGCCGGCCTGTTCGGGAGGCGACTTTGCCACGCTCCAGACGTTCCACGCTCAGATCCGTGGTCAAGTGGGGGCTCGTGGGTCTGGTGACCACCCAGGTCGCGGTCGCCGCGACCCTCATGGGGATCAACCACTGGCGCAGGAAGGTGCGGCCGCACCGCGCGAACTTCCCCCGGACCGCCCCCGCCGAACTGCCGGTCGGCGACACCGCCGCCACCGTGTACACCTACGGCGAGGACGTGTTCGAGGACATGCTCGCGGCGATCCGGGGCGCCCGCCGCCGGGTCCTGTTCGAGTCCTACATCATCAAGGACGACCGGGTCGGCCACCGGTTCAAGCAGGCGCTCATCGAGGCGGCCCACCGGGGCGTCGAGGTGTACGTCGTCTACGACGGCTTCGCCAACCTCGTGGTCCCCCGGTCGTTCTACCGCTTCCCCGACAGCGTGAAGGTCCTGCGCTACCCGGCGTTCCGGCCGGGCGTGCTCCTCCTGAACGTCCGCAAGTCCGGCCGCGACCACCGCAAGATCCTCACCGTCGACGGGGAGGTGGGGTTCGTCGGCGGCTACAACGTCGGGTCGCTGTACGCCACCGAGTGGCGCGACACCCACCTCCGGGTGTCCGGCCCGGCGGTGTGGGAGCTGGAGAACGCGTTCGCGGACTTCTGGAACATGAACCGCCGGGGCGGACACCCGGAACTGGTGGGGCTGGGGGAAGCGGAGTGGAACCCGCGGTTCCGTGTGCACCGCAACGTGCCCGAGCAGCTCATCTACCCCATCCGGGCCATGTTCCTGGAGGCCATCGACCGGGCCAAGGACCGGGTGCTGTTCACCCAGGCCTACTTCATCCCCGACCGCGAGCTCCAGCGGGCGCTGATCGACGCCGCCGAGCGCGGGGTCGACGTCAACATCCTCGTCCCGGAGAACTCCAACCACATCATCGCCGACTGGCTGGCCCGCGGGCTGTACTCGGCGCTCCTGGGCGGCGGGGTGCGGCTGTGGCTGTACCAGGACGCCATGGTGCACGCCAAGACGGCGACGGTGGACGGCCGCTGGTCGACGGTCGGCACGGCCAACGTCGACCGGCTGAGCCTGACCGGGAACTACGAGATCAACGTGGAGATCTTCGACGAGCACGTGGCGGCTCACCTGGAGGACGTCTTCGCCAAGGACCTCACCAACTGCCGGGAGCTGACCGCCGAGGAGTGGCGGAGCCGGCCGTTCGCGGCCAAGTTCAGCGAGGTCGTGCTCGCACCCTGGCGCCCGTTCCTCTGAGGGCGCCGCTTCCGGCGGTGGAGGTCCGGCGGATCGGCCGCGGCGCCGCCGCCGTTCCCGTCCCGTCCCGTCCCGAGTCCGTGCGCGGCGCCGGGTGGGCGGGTCAGCTGCGGCGGCGCTTGGGCGGCGGCCCCAGCCTGGTCGTGAAGAAGGGGTCCGGATCCGCCTTCCGGGGCCTGGGGCCGCCCCAGTGCTGCGGACCGGGGTGCGGTGTGCGGTGGAGCGCGTTGGCGATGGCCGAGGCGGATCCGCCCCGCTGCCGGGAGGGCGGGCCGGTCTCCTCGTCCCCGTCCGGCCCCTCGTCGGGGGCGTGGTCCCCGTCTGTCATCCGAATACCCCCCGACCTGCTGTGACGTCTGCTCCGACCGGTCCATCATCGATCGGCGGGGGCGAATTGTCATGCCGACACGGGGGCCGGCGCGCGACCTTCTGCCGGGGGAGGCCGCCCTCCGCCGGGACGGGCGCCGGCGGAGGGGCCGAGCCGGGGGCCGCGGCATGGCGGGCATGTTTCCATAACATGAAATCCGCATGACGGCCAGACCGTTGACACCCCGTGGGCGGCGTTCTACCTTCTGTGCTGAAAGCGCTTTCCAACAGAAGGGAAGACCTCGACCGGCGCCACGGCGGCGGCCGGGGCAGGCGCGACCCGCGCGGCGGACGCGGGCCCCGGCACCCCGGGGACGGTCCGGACGCCGCGGCGGGACGGTTCCACCCCCCTCGGACCCTCGGACGAAGTCGGAGAAGAAGAATGCGAACCAGACCCCTCATCGCGTGCGCCGGCCTGCTGGCGGCGGCGCTCGGCGTCACCTCCGCCGGCGCGGCGCAGGCCGAGCCGACCCCCCTGGCGGACACCGTGCTGTACGCGTCGCCGGACGGCGACGACGGCGCGGGCGGCACGGAGTCGGACCCGACCACCCTGACCTCCGCGATCGACCGCATCAGCGCGGGCGGGACGGTCTACCTGCAGGGCGGCGTCTACGACCTCCCCGACACGGTCACCCTCCCGGAGGGCTCCGGCGGCTCCTCCGGCGCCCCCACCGAGCTCTTCGCCGCCCCCGGTGAGAGCCCCGTCCTGGACTTCTCCGCCCAGAGCGAGGACCCGGCCAACCGGGGGCTCGCCCTGGAGGGCTCCCACTGGCACATCCGCGGGATCGTCGTCCAGAACGCCGGCGACAACGGCATCTTCATCAGCGGGAGCGACAACGTCGTCGAGCGCACGGTGACGCGCTCCAACCGCGACACGGGGCTCCAGATCTCCCGCCGGACCTCCGACACCCCCGAGAGCGAGTGGCCCGCGAACAACCTGGTCGTGAGCACGGTGTCCCACGACAACGTCGACTCCGACGGCGAGGACGCCGACGGCTTCGCGGCCAAGCTCACCTCGGGTCCCGGGAACGTCTTCCGGGACACCGTGGCCCACAACAACATCGACGACGGCTGGGACCTCTACACCAAGTCCGACACCGGCCCCATCGGTGCCGTGACCGTCGAGGACTCCCTCGCCTACGGGAACGGCACCCTCAGCGACGGCTCCCAGGCGGGCGACGGCGACCGCAACGGCTTCAAGCTCGGGGGCGAGGACATCGGGGTGGACCACGTCATCCGGGGCAACATCGCCTACGACAACGGCAAGCACGGGTTCACGTACAACCGCAACGTCGGCTCGATGACGGTGTCGGACAACATCTCCATCGGCAGCGAGGAGCGCAACTTCAACTTCGACGGCGGCTCCTCGGTGTTCCGCGGCAACACCTCGTGCGACAGCGGCTCCAACGACCGGATCATCGGCGACTCCGACGGCTCGAACCAGTTCTGGTCCGGCTCCGACGGCCCCCGGTGCTCGTCCTACGACGGGGACCTGGACTGGTCCTTCGACGACGACGGCACCCTCGTCGTCACCTTCGGCGGCACCCCGGTGACGCGATAGGAGGGGGCCCCGGGCGCGCCGCACCGCCGGATCCCGGCTCTCCGACGGACGCGCGCACCGGCCCCTGAGGCCGCGGACCCGTGCACGCACGCCGGTCCGGCCCCCACCGCCCGTCCGGCGCCCTCCGGGGCGGCCGGACGGGCCTTTCGCCGCACCGCCGCCGCGCGGAGGCGTCCACGCGGGGAAGACGCCCCCGGCGGCGGGGAGAGCGCTTTCCGTCGATCCTCCGGCCGTCGGCCCACACACGGGCGGGCATCGCGGCCCGAGGCCGGGCCCCGGTCAGGAGCCGACGGCGATCCGCGGCGCCTCCGCCACGAGCGCCGCGAAGTCCCCGTACGGTTCGGGGTCCCCGCCGTCGCCGGGCCACCACGTGTAGGCCGTCCACTCGCCGTCACCGTCGGCGCTGTCGGCGTGCAGCAGCCACATGCCGCCGCTGCCCCCGTCGTCGTCGGAGATCAGCAGGCAGCGCTCCAGTACGCGGAGCCGGTCGGCGAAGTGGCCCATGTGCGGTTCCGACCACCAGGAGTAGAGCTGGGGGTCCTCCTCGGGGAACCAGCCGATCCTCTCCACCGGGAGCAGGTCGAAGGTGTAGGCCAGGGTGCTCCAGCCGTTGCTGACCAGGAGGAAGTTCCGGTAGGACGGCGGCAGCGACACGCCCAGGCGCTCCTCCGCGGCGAGGACGGCCTCCTCGGCGGCCGGCTCGTACCCGAGCCAGCGGTTCTCGCGCTGGGCGGGGCTCACCATCCACTCGGCCCTGTCCTCGGCCTCCGCCGTGCGCAGGTAGGCGGAGTCCAGGAACTCGGAACTGTGTTCGTTCAGGAACGCGCGCCACCGGACCGCGGTCCTCGGCGGGGAGGGGTCCATGTCGGTCGTCCTTCGGGGGTCGGGGGCTCGGGAGTGTCGACGATTCTCGCACCCCCGCGTCGCCGCCGTACCTGCCGGACGGGGCGGGAGGAAGCCGCCGTTGCGCGACGGCCGACAGGGTTCCGCGGACCGGGTGGACCGGGATCCGGAGCAGGCCCTGGAAGCGGATCGGGGTCCCTCCCGAAGGAGGGACCCCGATCCACACGTGCGGCCCCAGCAGGATTCGAACCTGCGACACCCGCTTTAGGAGAGCGGTGCTCTATCCCCTGAGCTATGGAGCCATGGGTTCGGCGGAGGTATGCGTTGCCCCGCCGCAGGGCCAAGCCTAACCCAGGATAGAGGTGAATGGGGTGTCGGACCGTGTTCCCGGGGTGTGACTGGGGGACTCTGCGTGCATGGCGGAGTACGCTGACCTACGATTGGTTGTCCTGGCGCGTTGTGACGTTGTTCATGACGCGTGGTGCGTCATGGCCGGATATGTGCGCCGATCGCCCTGAAGGGCGGGTCGGAGTGAGGCCCGCACAGTGATGACCAGGTACTTCACCGACGGCCGGGGAAGACGGCGGCGGGACGGGCGCGAGCCCGCACCGCGTCCGCTTCCTCCGGCGCAACGGTTCCGTGTGTCCGCATGTGGACATGTAGTACGTTCCTTGCGGTCACGGGTAGGTGTTCGAGGAAAAGCAGCCGGAGGATCATTCGTGCCGTTCACTTCTGATCCGGCGCGGCGCAGGTCCCGCGTGCCGGATGGCGGCGGGGCGCTCACCGCGTTCGCGGCGTTCCAGCGTGTCCGTTGCGTCCAGGCGCTGACGCTCGTGCTGGTCACCGCTCTGCTCGTCGTCCCCGTCCACCCTGCCGCGCTGGCGCCGGCCGCGGCCGACCTGGACGAGTTCCGCGAGCGGGCGGAGGCGTCCTCGCAGGAGCTGGAGGAGGCCACCGAGCGCCACGTCGAGCGCCAGGAGGAGTTGGAGTCCGCCCAGGAGGAGCTGGTCTCCACGCTCCACGAGCTCCAGCAGACCGAGCTCGAACTCGGTGAGATGCGCGAGCCCCTGGCCACCCTCGCCAGCACCCTGTACCAGCAGCCCGACGGCGGCCTGCTCACCATGCTGACGTCGGGCACGCTCGACGACGACCTCCAGACGCAGTCCTACGCGGCGAAGATCTCCGAGAACAACCAGGCGCTCATCCAGGACGCCACCGACCTCCGCGAGGAGCAGGTCGAGCTGGCGAGCCAGGCGCAGGAGCTCCAGACCACCACCCAGCTGGAACAGGTGGAGCTCGCGGCGGAGGTCGAGGAGCTGCGCGAGCAGTCCGAGACGAGCATGAACGAGCTCGTCCAGGAGCTGGAGGACCGGGGCATCGACCCGGACGCCTACATGGCCGCCGCGGACTGCGACCCCTCGGCGGCGTCGAGGGCGAACGGCTCGCCCAACGGCCTGCTGCCGTCCGACGCCCTGTGCGACCTGTACGACGACAAGCAGCTGCGCGCCGACGCCGCGGTCGACTTCCTCGAACTCAACATGAGGTACGTGACGGAGTTCGGCGAAAACATCTGCATCACCAGCGCCTACCGCGACCTGCCCAACCAGCACCGCGTCTACGCGCAGGAGCCGCCCGGCTTCGCCGCAGTCCCCGGCACGAGCAACCACGGCCTGGGGCAGGCGATCGACCTGGGCTGCGGGATCCAGAACTTCAGGTCCGAGCGCTGGAACTGGATGGAGGCCAACGGGGCCGACTTCGGCTGGCACCATCCCGCCTGGGCGAAGTCCAGTCCCTTCGAGCCCTGGCACTGGGAGTACAGCAGGTGACCCCCGGGGGCGGCCCGCACGGGCCGCCCCCGACCTGTGTCCGGGCCGTTCACGGCCTCCCGCGCGGCAGGGAGGAGGGACCGTGGCCCGGCCCCGGAACGGTCAGACGGTCTCCGGCACGACCTCGCTCGTGCAGTGGGAGCACCGGGACGCCTTCTTGTCGATGTCGACGCAGCAGTAGGGGCAGGCCCGGGTGGTGGCCTCCTCGGCCTTGACGAACCTCTCCATGAGCTTGCCGAGCGGCAGGACGATCAGGAAGTACAGGACCGCGGCGGTGATCAGGAACGAGATCAGGGCGTCGATGAACGAGCCGTACATGAACCGGCTGCCGTTGATCTCGAAGTAGAGGTCCCCGAAGGTGGGGATGCCGCCGAAGATCCCGATCAGCGGGGTGATGAACCCCTCGGTGAACGCGGTGATGAGGTTGGCGAAGACCGTGCCGATCACGACCGCGACCGCCAGCTGCACCAGGTTTCCCTGGAGCAGGAACTTCTTGAAGCCTTCCATGGAACAGCCCTACGTACTCGATGTGTGTGGGAGAGCCGGGGCGTCCGAGGGGCGCTCACCGGCGCCCGCCAGCTTTCACCACCACACGTCATCGGTCAACCGCGAATGGTGATGGACAGGCGTGACGCCGTGGCGTGCCCCGCCAGGCTTCGGGCCTCCGCGGGCGTCGCGGCGATGAGGATCAGCGCACCTCCCCCGCCGCCCCGGTCGGACTCGGCCGGAAGGGCGAGGACGGGACGGTCGCTGACCACCTCCACGGCGGGCCCCGCGCGCACCGGGGCGAACTCGTCGGGGCTCCCCGCGGCGAGGACGTCCACCCGGCTGCCGGGGGAGAGGAGCCCGACCGCACCGGGGTCGGAGACCCGTACGGGGACGGCCACCAGGCCGGGCCCGTACGGGCCCGCGGGAGGGTCGGAGAGGCGGGCGTCGGTGATCACCTCGCCCCGGCGCACCGGGGACGTGAGGGAGAGGCCCGCCGCCTCCGTGTCGGCCGGGAGCGCGCCGTCCGGCACCGCGTCGGAGGGCAGGGGGCGCGGGGCGAGGTCGCCCGCGGCGAGCGGTGACGTGGCGTCGAGGTCCCTGGCGGCGACGAGGACGAGGCCGGCCGGCTCCGGGGGCGGGCGCACCGCCAGAACGGCGCTGAGGAGCGCGGCGGCCGCGAGGAGGGCGGCGACGACGCGCCGGTGCCGGTCCAGCAGGCGGGTGAGCGCCCGGCGGTGCCGGTAGGGGGGTGGTGCGCTGGTCATGTTCCAACGCTAGGCCGCGGCGGGGCCGTGCGGCCGTTGTCCACAGGCCGGACGTGCCGAGCGCCGCCGAGTGTTCGGCGGCGCTGCGTCGGTCAACGGCCCTGCGGCTAACCTGCCGCGGCGGCGGTGCTGCTGGTCGTGCTGGTGCTGGTGCTCGTGCCGGCGCCGGTGCCCGCCTTGGAGCCCGAGTCGCCGGAGGAGCTCTTGGCGTCCGTGCCGGAGGAGGCGGTGCCGCCGGACTCGGAGGAGCCGGAGTCCTTGCCGTCGCCGGAACCGGCGTTGGACCCGGTCAGGACGGAGCTGTTGGAGGTCTTGCCGCTGTCGGTGCGGTAGAAGCCGGAGCCCTTGAAGACGATTCCCACGGCGGAGTACACCTTGCGCAGGCGTCCCTCGCACTCGGGGCAGACGGTCAGCGCGTCGTCGCTGAAGCTCTGCACGACCTCCATCTGGGCGTCGCACTCGGTGCACGCGTACTGGTACGTAGGCACTGTTCCGGGTCCTCCTTGCTGGCACTCTCGCCCGTTGACTGCTAAATAGTACGCGCTCGCCGACCGGAGCCGCGACAGCACCTCGCGCCGAGCGCGCGGCAGCGGCCCAGGTGCCGGAACGGTGGCGTCGCCGGGGCGCGACCGCCAGGGACAACGCCCGGCCCGGGCGGGATAATCCCCGCCGCCACGGGCCGGGAAGGACGCCCCGGCCGGCTGCCCGGGGCCCTCCCGGACCGCTCCTCCCCGCGAGGGCGCCCCCGGCGGGCGGTCCGCACCCCGTCCGCGGGCCGCCGTCCGTGCTCGGGCCGTCCTTCGGCGGGACCGCCACCCGGCCCGCGCGTCCGCGGGCCGCCGTCCGCGCCGGGGACCCGCGTCACACGGTGTCGTCTCCCCCGGGCCACACCCCGCCCGCGAACACGCGCAGGCCGCCGCCGGGTGTGAGGACGGCGTCCACCGGCCGGTCGTGCGGCTCGGCGGGCAGGGAGTCCACGAGTTCGTCGTCGTGCACCAGGGCGATCGCCGGGGTGTGCGGGCCCTTGTGCGCGAGTGCGCGGTCGTAGCAGCCGGCGCCCCGGCCGAGCCGGTTCCCGTTCCGGTCCACGGCGAGGGCGGGGCAGACCACGGCGTCCGCCCGGGCGAGCGCCCCGGGGCCGTAGCGGTGCCCGGTGGGCTCCACCAGGCCGTGCCCGGCCGGGGCCAGGCCCTCGGGCCCGTCGAAGGCCGCCCAGTCCAGGTCGCCGCCGGGCAGGAACACGGGCAGCAGCACGTACGTGCCGCGCTTCCACAGGGCCGTCACCAGCTTGCGGGTGCCGGGTTCCCCGCCGACGGAGTAGTAGCACGCGACCGTCCCGCCCATGGCGAGCCACGGGACGCCCATCAGGGCGTCCCGGACCGCCGACCCGACCCGCGCGCGCTCCTCCGCGCCCCGGGCCCGCCGCCGGGCGAGGACGTCCCCGCGCAGCCGGGCCTTCTCCGACGGACCGCCGTCACCGCTGCTCCCGCTCATGGGGCCAGTGTGGCAGCGGGACGGACCGGGCGGCGAGGGGGCCGCTCCCGCCGGGGCGGTCCGGGCGCGTCCGGCGGAGCCTGCCCCGGGCGGTGAACGCCCGGTGGCGGTTTGCGCTCCGCCGCCCGAAAGAGCGGGGACTTCTTGGCGCCCGGCCGGGCGTCGGGGCGCCGAGACGGCCGGGGACTGTCCTAAAGTGCCGACATGAACGACGCCACCGAGCAGAAGCGACCCTCCGCGTCCGCGCCCGTCACCAAGGCGGTCGTGCCCGCGGCCGGCCTGGGCACGCGGTTCCTCCCCGCGACCAAGGCCACGCCCAAGGAGATGCTGCCGATCGTGGACAAGCCCGCGATCCAGTACGTCGTGGAGGAGGCGGTCGCCGCCGACCTCAAGGACGTCCTGATGATCACGGGACGCAGCAAGCGCTCCATCGAGGACCACTTCGACAGGGCCTACGAGCTGGAGGAGGCACTGGAGGCCAAGGGCGACGACGCCCGGCTGCGCTCGGTGCGCGAGTCCAGCGACCTCGCCCAGGTCCACTACGTCCGCCAGGGGGAGCCCAGGGGGCTCGGCCACGCGGTCCTGTGCGCGGAGGCGCACGTGGGCGACAACCCGTTCGCCGTGCTGCTCGGTGACGACCTCATCGAGTCGGCCGACCTGCTGCGCCGCATGATCGAGGTGCGGGAGAGGCGCGGGGGCAGCGTCGTCGCCCTCATGGAGGTGGAGCCCGAGCAGGTCTCCCTGTACGGGTGCGCGGGCATCGAGCCCACCGACGAGGAGGACGTCGTCGCCGTCACCGACCTGGTCGAGAAGCCCGCGCCGGAGCACGCCCCGAGCCGCTGGGCGATCATCGGCCGCTACGTCTGTGATCCGGCGGTCTTCCCCGTCCTGCACGAGACCCCGCCCGGCCGCGGAGGGGAGATCCAGCTCACCGACGCCCTGCGCGAGCTCGCCCGGCGCAAGCCCGAGGACGGCGGGACCGTGCACGGCGTCCTGTTCCGCGGCCGCCGCTACGACACGGGGAACAAGGCCGACTACATCCGCACGGTGGTGGACTTCGCCTGCCGCCGGCCCGACCTCGCGGACGAGCTCCTGCCGTGGCTGCGCGACTTCGTCGAGCGCCAGGACGCCGGACGCCCCTGACCCGCACCGGGGGCGCCCGCCCGCGGGCCCGGCACGGCCCGGCGGCGCCGGGAGGCCGCGCACACGGGGCCGGACGTGGTGACAATGGGATGCGCATCAACTCCTGAGGGAGGGGAGACGCTCCGCCCCAGGAACCGCGACAACGGAGGAACCCCCGTGAAGAGCGTCGAACAGCACGTCGCCGACGTCCTGGCACTGATCGCCGACCCGCAGCCCACCGAGCTGGACCTGCTCCGGGCACACGGCTCGGTGCTCGCCGAGACCGTCACCTCGCCGGTGTCGCTGCCGGGCTTCGACAACTCGGCCATGGACGGGTACGCCGTGTGCGCCGCCGACCTGGAGCCGGCCACGGCCGACTCCCCGGTCCGCCTGCCGGTGGTCGGCGACATCCCCGCCGGCGACCCCTCCCCCGCGGCGGTCCGCCCGGGCCTGTGCGCGCGCATCATGACCGGTGCTCCGATGCCCTCCGGGGCGGACGCGGTCGTGCCGGTCGAGTGGACCGACGGCGGCGTGGCCACGGTGGCCGTCGACCGCCCGGTCCGCGTCGGCAACGCGGTGCGCCCGGCCGGGGGCGACGTGGTCGAGGGCGCGGTCGTGCTCCGGCCGGGCGGGCGCATCGGCGCGGGGGAGATGGGCGTGCTGGCGGCCGTCGGCCGCCGCTCGGTGTCCGTGTACCCCCGGCCGCGCGTCGTCGTGCTCTCCACCGGTGAGGAGCTGGTCGAGCCGGGGCGCCCGCTCGGGCCCGGCCAGATCTGGGAGTCCAACAGCTTCATGATCGCGGCGGCCGCCCGCGACGCCGGGTGCGAGGTCCACCGCCACGGTTTCGTCGGGGACGACCCCCGGACGGTGCTGGACACGCTGGAGGGCCTGCTGGTGCGGGCCGACATCGTGATCACGACCGGCGGTGTGAGCATGGGCGCGTACGACGTCGTCAAGGAGGTGCTCACGCGGGAGGGCACCGTGGAGTTCACACAGGTGGCGATGCAGCCGGGCAAGCCCCAGGGCTTCGGGGCGATCGGCCCGGACCGGACCCCGATCGTCACCCTCCCGGGCAACCCCGTGAGCGCCTTCGTGTCGTTCCAGATCTTCGTCCTCCCCGCGCTGCGCCGCCTGCGCGGGCTCGACCCCCGGGGGCTGCCGACCGCGCGCGCGGTCCTCACCGCCCCTGTGACCTCGCCGAAGGGCCGCCGCTCCTACCTGCGCGGCGTCCTGGAGGAGTCGCCGCACGGGCGCGAGGCCGCCCCCACGGTGTCCCCGGCCCTGCGCCAGGACTCCCACCAGCTCTCCGCGCTCGCCGGGGCCAACGCGCTGATCGTCGTGCCGGAGGAGACCACGGAGCTGGCCGCGGGCGGAGCCGTCGACGTGGTGCGCCTCCCCGATCCCGCCTGAGGGGCGGCCCGCGCGTCCGGCCTCCCCCGGGTGCGGCGGTCCGGGAGTTCGCGGATCGGTGGGCGGACCGTCGCCGGGGTGCCGTACGGTCGTGGATGGCGCGCCGCGGCGCGCCCGGACACCGCCGTCCCGGCCGTGTTCCGCGTACGAGCGCAGAAGCTGGCGGACCGATGAGCGACACCCCACGGACGGAGGGGGCAGACCACCCCTCCGGCTTCACCCACCTGGACGCCTCCGGCGCGGCGCGCATGGTCGACGTCTCGGAGAAGCGCGTGAGCACGCGCACGGCCACGGCCACCGGCCGCGTCCTGCTCGGCGCGGAGGCGGTCGCCGCCCTGCGCGGGGGGACGGTGCCCAAGGGCGACGCGCTGGCCGTCGCGCGGATCGCGGGCATCCAGGGGGCCAAGCGCACCCCCGACCTGGTGCCGCTGTGCCACCCCATCGCCGTGCACGGCGTGGAGGTGGACCTCGCCGTCGTGGACGAGGGGGTCGACATCAGCGCCACGGTGCGCACGGCCGACCGCACCGGCGTGGAGATGGAGGCGCTCACCTGCGTCATGACCGCGGCCCTCGGCCTGGTCGACATGGTCAAGGCCATCGATCCCGGGGCCGAGGTCACCCGGGTGCGGGTCGAGGAGAAGACCGGCGGGCGCAAGGGCCACTGGAGGCGCGGTGGCGGCGGTGAGTGAGCCGGGGGGCCGTACGCGCCGCGTCGCGGTGGTGACGGCGTCCAACCGGGCGGCGGCCGGGGTCTACCCGGACCGGTCGGGGCCCGTGGTCGCCGACCGGCTGCGCGCCGCGGGCTTCGCGGTCGTCGGTCCGTGGGTGGTTCCGGACGGGGCCCCGGTGGCGGAGGCGATCTCCCGGGCCCTGGACGAGGGGGCCGACGCGGTCGTCACGACCGGAGGCACGGGGCTCACGCCGCAGGACCTCACGCCCCAGGCGACCCGGCCCCTGCTGTCGTACGAGATCCCGGGGATCGCCGAGGCGCTGCGCGCGGCGGGCCGTGACAAGGGCGTGCCCACCGCGATCCTGTCGCGGGGGCTGGCCGGGGTGGCGGAGAGGGGAGGCCACCGGATGCTCGTGGTCAACCTGCCCGGTTCCCGGGGAGGCGCGAACGACGGGATGGACGTGCTGGAGCCGGTGCTCGGCCATGCCTTGGACCAACTGCGTGGCGGAGATCACGCCCGCCCCGAATGACGCCGAACAATGACCGGAATCACAGGCCGGGCATTCCGTCCCTCGATCATTCTTTGACCTTGGATCGCTTTTCGGTGCGTGAGTATTGGAGTTAGGAATCAGCCGATTCCCGCGTTGTGAGAGTGACGCCCGCCACGTCACCCGTGCGGAGTGGAATACTGGAACCCGTCACCGACGCGGGGGGTCCGGCGCCTCCGTCCCCGGTGGCGCGCCCCCGGGCGGTGGCGCCGGGGGGATCGAAGGGACGGTCGTGAATCGCAGACAAGGGTGGCCCGTCACTCTGGAGGAGGGGCCGGTCGCGCTCAGACCCCTGCGGCTCCGCGACGCCGTCGCACTGCGTGACACCCGCTCGCGCAACGAGGAGTGGCTGCGTCCGTGGGAGCCCACGTATCCCGAGATGCCGCTGCGCACCACGGGGCTGGCGCCCTACGTCGCGATGCTCCAGTCCATCCGGAGAGAGGCCAGACAGGGCCTGTCCATGCCGTGGTCGGTGACCTACGACGGCCGGTTCGTCGGCCAGCTCACGGTGGGCGCCATCGTGTGGGGCTCGGCGCGTTCGGCCCAGGTCGGCTACTGGATCGACAGCGCCTACGCAGGCCGGGGCGTCACCCCGACGGCGGTCGCGCTCGCGGTCGACCACGCGTTCTTCGGGGTCGGCCTCCACCGGATCGAGGCCAACATCCGCCCGGAGAACCGGGCGAGCAGGCGGGTGGTCGCCAAGCTGGGGTTCCGGGACGAGGGGGTGCGCAGGCGCCAGCTGCACATCGACGGGGCATGGCGCGACCACATCTGCTACGCGATCACGTCGGAGGAGGTCCCCCAGGGAATGCTGCGCCGCTGGCGCGACGGGTCGTCCTCGGGGTCCGGTTCCGGCCCCGGTTCCGCTTTGGGGCCACAGGGCCCGAACGGCGGCGGAGATCCGCGGGACCCGGCGAGTCCGCAGTCCGGGGCGAACTGAACGTGGCACGATCACGGTTGCGCTCGGCGTCTAAACCTCGCTTTAGCGACATTGACTCATTACTTTGCGTTGAATTGGGACTGCGCTCCGCAGTCAACTACTGACCTGCGTTTTTACCCCCGGGCGTCGGGCGGCCGAAACTGGGGGTCCACAATCTTGCGACACTCCGGTCGGAATGTGGCGCATTTATGGACACGGGGTCGTACCGTGCGGAACATAGACGCATTGACGATGCGGCCAACGCGTGGATATGGCTCCCGGGAATCACCCCGGACCCGAGGCGGGTCCGGAACGATGTCCCAGCGGGAGACGTCTCTACATCCGGGAGGACCGGGGGTACCACGCGACGCGGTGTCGACGACGTGTCGATCAACGTCCAGTGGCCGTCATCGTGAGGAGGGGTGATGAGCAGCTCTCCTCTGTACCTGGCCATCGTGGTGGTGTGGCTCATAGTCCTTGTGCCGATGTTGTTGCGCAAGGACTCCGCGGAGGTCGTCTACGACGAGCAGCGCGGGGACGACGAGGGTCCCGGCGAGCCCGGCGCCGACGGGCCCGGGGAGGACGTCGACGGCCGGGCCGACGACGAAGACCCCGACCTGACCGAGACCCAGGTCATCCACCGGGACGACCTGGAGCCCGATCCCGGGGTGCGCGGCGCGCAGGAGATCGACCGGGCCCGGGAGCAGTACCGGGCCGGCCGCGAGCCGCGTGCGCGGGTGATCGCCCGCCGCCGGCGCCGCACCAGCGTGCTCACGCTGGTGACCGTCGCCACGGCCGCCGCCGTCTCGCTGGGGCTGGGGCCGTGGTGGGTGATCGCCCCGCCGGTGCTCCTGCTCTCCGGGCACCTGATCCTCCTCCGGGAGGCGGCCAAGGCCGACGCCGAGCAGCGGGAGGCGGCCGCGCGGGCCCGCCGCAGGGCCGTGCTCCGCGCCCGCAGGGCCGAGGAGGAGCAGCGCGTCGACGCCGAGCGCGAGGCCAAGGTCATCGCCCTCCAGGAGCGGCGCAGCCAGGTGTACGACCAGTACGCGGACGCGCGTCTGCGAGCCGCCGGGGACTGATCCCGGCCCGGGGTGGAACGGTCGGTTCGGACCACCCCGGGATTCCTGCTATCGTTTAACTCGTCTTCGGGGCTATGGCGCAGTCCGGTAGCGCACCTCGTTCGCATCGAGGGGGTCTGGGGTTCAAATCCCCATAGCTCCACCAGAAGACCAGGCGGGTCACGTCCTTCGGGACGGGCCCGCCTGGATTTTTTTCGCGGCCCGACCGAGGGCGCGTCGAGGGGCCGCCGCCGCGGCCCCTCCGGTGTGTCCGGGGCGCCCGCGGCCGCCGCTGGACGGGAGAGGCGGAAGGGGCCCGCGCCCGGTCGGACGCGGACCCCTTGCCGTGCGGCCCCGGACCGAGGGGCACTGCTCTTCCCTGCGGCGGGCGGTCGTTTCCGGACCGGAGCCCCGAGTTTCACCGGCGAAGTGTCCATCCCCTGAGACGGGGCGGGCCGGTGCCCCACAGACTACCCCCGGGCTCCCGGGGGGTTTCCCGGCAGGAGCCGCCCGTCATCTTCACGCCGGAAACTTACCGGCGTACAGTTCGAGTCATGGCAGACGGATACCACCACGGAAACCTGCGGGCCGCCGTCCTGGAACGGGCCGCGGAGGTCATCGAGAGGGAGGGGCCCTACTCCTTCAGCCTGCGCTCGCTCGCGGCCGACCTCGGGGTGAGCCACACGGCCCCGCGACACCACTTCGGGAGCCGCGAGGGCGTGCTCAACGCCCTGGCCGTCGAGGGGTTCCGGGACCTCGCCGCGCGGCTGAGGGCCGACCGGGAGGCCGGTGGAGGGTTCCTGGAGGCGGGGGTCGAGTACGTGCGGTTCGCCACGGACCGCCCGGCCCACTTCCAGGTGATGTTCGCGCCCACCCTGCTGGGCGAGGGCGACGAGGAGCTGGAGGCCGCGCGCGAGGCGGCGTTCGCCGAGCTCCAGGGCGGTGTGAGGTCACTGGCCGAGGAGGGGCGCCCCGTCGAGGACGGCGCCGCGGCCGTGGTCGCCGGCTGGGCGATCGTGCACGGCATCGCGACCCTCGCCCTCACCGGCAACCTCGACAGGTCCGGCGTCCGGCGGCTGTTCGAGGACACCGACCTGCTCACCATCACACGCCGGAGCGCGGGGCTCCTGTTCGGCCCGGTGTCCGGCCCCTCGGGGGGAGTGCCGGGAACCGGGTCCGGCTGATCCCGCCGGACGCGGTTCCGCGGCCGTTGCCGGCCCCTGCTGCGGCGACCGCGCCGGGCCCGGTCCCGGCATCGGCGGAACGGCGCCCGGCGGCCGCGGGCGGGCTCCGCGGCCCGGGTGACGGGAGGCGGACGCCCCGGCGCCCCTGCGGGGGCGCCGGAGGGGCACTGAGGGGCATCGGGGGGCGCCGGGACCCCCGGGTCGAGGACGCCGACCGCGGGCTCCGGAGGCGGCTCCTCCGGGGCGCCCGGCGTCCGGCGGGACCGCGCGGGCCGCGGGCGCCGGGCCCGCGTGCGGGAGCCCCCGGCGGGGGACCCGCGGTCCTCCCGACCCCTCCGCTCCCGACCCCTTGGGGCGGGGGCCCCGGCGCTCCCCGGGGGAGGCCCCCCCGGGGCGGCGGACCAGAAGGGGCTGATGGTTATGAGCCTTAGCGGGTGACCGAAACTCGGCGCCGAGATCCGATCGTCGGACGGTCGTCGCCCGGCGTGCCAGGGAGTCCATGACGCGCTGTCACCGTCAGGGGTGACGAGTTCGCGGTGAAAAGATGTGGATACCTCCGTTTTCTGGCACTCTGTCCGTGAGATCCTGGATGGTGTCCGCCCGTCACCCTGCGGATTTCGGGGGGAGTCGGTCGAAGAATAGCTCCGGTCTTCACTCGGAGTTCACGTTCGCCACTGTCGCTCTCTGTTATCCGTGTGGAATGTATTTTGCGGATGGGTGGGCTTGTTTTGGCAGGTCGTGGGGCAGGGTGAGTGTCATGTACATGAATAGCAGCCCCTCTGAACTGCGAAGACGCGTCGAGGTCGTTTATGTGGAAGGTGAGCACGGTGATTTTTCCGGTCCCCGTGTCGTAAAACGATGAATGTTTCACTCCGGGTCTTGCGTGAACAGAGCACCCCACGACATCGTGGTCGTGGGATGGGCTGGAAGCCAAACGAAAGGTAGATGCCATGACCACGCACGCGATGACCGTCCGTAACAACGGGTGGTCCTGGCTGTAACCAGTCCGCCGAACGGGTTTCACTGAACCCCGAAGCCCGGGCCTGTCCGATCCATGATCGGGTGGGCCCTTCGTCCTTCCGGCGCCCGGTCGGCCCCGCTCCGCCGGCCGACGGTTCGCGGCGCGCTGATTTGACGGCGGACCGCACCGGGTAGGGACACGGACACGACCCCCGGTCCGGCCAGGGCCGGGTCCCGCCAACCGTGAAGGGGCGGACCGTGCCCGATTCCCCCCAGCCCCCCGGCGGCTACGAGTACCCGGAGGAACCGGCTCCGGCCGGAGGGTACGAGCCGCCCGGCCCCCGGCCCGAACCCCCGCAGCCGCCTCCGGAGACCACGGTCCGACCGGCCGGGGACGAGGAGGGCGGGCCGTTGGCCGCGGCGGAGCGCTTCCGGCGCACCACGCCGGCCCGCCTCAGGACGATCCCGGCGCACAGGAGCGGGGGCCACTGGCGGCTGCTCGCCGGGACGCTCACCTACGTGATGGTGGTCGGGGGGATGGCCGACTACGTCGAGCCGGAGACCCGCGCCTTCGCCCACCTGGTGTTCTGGCTGCTCATCGCGGTCGCGTTCGCGGTCACCGTCGTGCGTGAGCGCCGCCACGGGTGGGACCCCGCGCCGCGCTGGCCGTGGGCGGCGGGCGCCGTCGGGGGCGCGCTCGCGGTGGAGGTGCTCATCCTGGCGTTCGGCTCACCGGCGATCATCACCGGCTCGGTGATCCTGCTCGGCCTGGGCCTGTTCGTGCTCATGCTCGTGGGGTGAGGGCGCGGGGAGGGCCGGCTGCGGAGCGGACGGGGTCAGGTGGCCTCGTCGTCGAAGGGCGGGCGCTTGCCGTTGAGGCGCGCCGCGGGCTTCCTCTCCTGCTCCTCTTCCTCCCAGAAGTGCTTCTGCACGAAGCGCTTGGGGTTGAGGTCCTGGACGTCGAAGTCCTTGAACTCCGGGCCCAGCCCCTCCTTGATGTCGTTGGACGCCGAGTTGGCCATGGTCCGCAGTTGTCTCAGGACCCGCCCGACCTGCTGGGCGGCCTTCGGCAGCTGGTCGGGCCCGAAGATCAGCAGCGCGAGAAGGAGGAGGATGACGAACTCCACCCCGCTGATGTTGAACATGCGCGACCCTCGTCCCTCGGTGTACCTACCGGCCCCATGCAGGTTAACCGGTATCAGCCGGGTGCGGTAACCCTGCCCCGGTCACACCTGGGAGACGGAACGCGGACCAGCCCCCCACTCGGAGAGCGGAGGGCTGGGGAAACGCACGTGCGGCGGTCTAGATCGCTCGAACGTCCGCCGCCTGCGGGCCCTTCGGGCCCTGGATGATGTCGAACTCGACCTTCTGGTCCTCTTCCAGGTTCCGGAAGCCGGTGCCCGTGATCGCCGAATAGTGCACGAACACGTCGGGCTGACCACCCTCGACGGCGATGAACCCGAAACCCTTCTCAGAGTTGAACCACTTCACGGTGCCCTGAGCCATGTGCTCTCCCTTGGGGACTACGGCGGGGCCGCACCCTGCTGGCCCCGGGTCGCCGGGCGCCGAACCGACGAGTAATCCCCGTATCGACGAGCGCCCACGTGAAGTTCCGCGAGGCGCCTCGGGCATCCATGGAAACTACAACAGCAACCAGTTGCAGACAGTACCAGGGAGGGTGGTGCCGTGCCGAGCCTTTCGCGGCAGGAATCCGCCCTTCCCCGGTGTCCTGTTTCGGCTACTGGAAACTGTTGCTTTCCGCTCTCTCTGCCACTAATGGAGATCGGCGGAATGCGTGTTCTCCACCGGTGGTTCAGGAAGCGTCGTTGCCGTAGATCCACACGTCGAACCAGAGGCGTTCCCGCCAGACCGACTCCTCGATCGGATAGGCGGCCAACACCGGATAGAAGTACGCGAAGTAGGCGACGATCAACAACAGGACGACGCCGTAGACGATGCCTCCGCCCGCCCTCAGATAGGGGGCGAAACGCGGGCTGTCGTCCCCTGCCCCCATCACCAGGCCGAGCGCAAGCACGATCGCCAGGACGAGGAAGGGCAGGAGCGGGAGCGCGTAGAAGAGGAACATGGGGCGGTCCGGGTAGGCGAACCACGGCAGCCACCCCGCGGCGACGGCCAGCAGCACCGCGCCCGCGCGCCAGTCGCGGAAGGTCACCCACCAGGCGAACATGACGACCAGGGCGAGCAGGCTGACCCACCAGATGATCGGCGTGCCGATCGACACGACCGAGGTCACGCAGTTGCCGGTCCCGCAGCCGACGGCCTCGCCGTTGTAGTGGAACATCACCGGTGTGCGCATGACGAGCCACTCCCACGGAGCGGAGATGTAGGAGTGGTCGCTGGTGAGCTCGGTGTGGAACCCCATCATCCG
This sequence comes from Streptomonospora nanhaiensis, assembly GCF_026642255.1. Classification (GTDB taxonomy): domain Bacteria; phylum Actinomycetota; class Actinomycetes; order Streptosporangiales; family Streptosporangiaceae; genus Nocardiopsis; species Nocardiopsis tropica. The sequence goes on from NZ_CP113264.1 coordinate 833,081, forward strand.
CCGGTGGTAGTCCCACAGGCTCCACAGCGCCTCCACCGGGGCGTGCAGGAACCCGGGGACCACGTCCGGCAGCATCCCGTCCGCGTAGTCGCGGTTGTAGCCGCCCCGCGTGAACAGCCAGCCCGACCACGAGACCAGGTAGACGACCCCCGCCACCACCACGGTCTGGAGGAACGCCGGCACGGCGTCGGTCCCGAGCCAGCGCCAGAACGGGCGCACCTGGCCGACGCTGGACCGCGCCCCGTAGTCCCACGCCACCGTGAGCAGTCCGAACGCCGCCACGAAGAACAGCGCCGACCACTTGGTGCCGATCGCCAGCCCGAAGCACAGCCCCGCCGCGAGCCGCCACCAGCGCATCCCCAGCCAGCCCACCGCCGCCAGGTCCGCCCCCGCCTCCGACAGCCGGACGAGCCGCTCCCGCGTCCTGTCCCGGTCGATGACCAGGCAGGTGAACCCGGCGAGGATCCACAGGGTGAGGAAGATGTCCACCATGGCGATGCGGCTCAGCGTGAAGTGCAGGCCGTCCAGCGCCATGATCAGGCCCGCCGTGCAGCCCAGCAGCAGCGACCGGGTCATGCGGGTGGCCAGGCGCACCAGGATGAGGACCGAGACCGTGCCGGCCAGGGCCGCGGCGAACCGCCACCCCTCCGGGGTCATCGTGGCGCCGAACGGGAACAGCGACCAGACCCAGTCGCCCAGGGCGATCATCCACTTGCCGACCGGGGGGTGGACGATGAAGTCGCCGCCTCCCGCGAAGATGTCCTGGCTGCCGCTGTTGAGGAGGTCGTCGGCCTCGATCGGCTCCTCGCGGGTCTCGTGCTCGTAGCCGTACCGCCAGAGCCCGTAGGCGTCCTTGGCGTAGTAGGTCTCGTCGAAGTAGATCCGCTCGGGCTGCCCCAGGTTGAAGAGCCTGAGCGCCCCGGCGAACAGCGCGACGAGGGAGGCCCCCAGCCAGGCCAGCCACCAGGGGGAGGGATCGGCGGGCAGGAACCGTGCGCGCAGCGGGACCCTGCGGGGCGGAGAGGGCGGCGTCGAGGGCTCTGCCTCGGAGGAAAGTGCGGTGGAGGTCATCTCGGCTCGTAGGTTGGGGTCGGAGATGGTTGTCCATTGCGGACGTACCACGAAACCAGGTTTCGGGTGGCGTGATAGAGCCAACCGTAGCGTGACAGGACGGGGATCACAGTGGTTGAGGGCGGAGCTGCGACGCGGAGGGTCGGGACCCTGACTCTCGCCGGGTTGCCCATCGGGAACGTGGAGGACGCGCCGCCCCGGCTGCTCCGGGCCCTGGGGGAGGCACGTGTCATCGCGGCCGAGGACACCCGCAGGCTACGCCAGTTCGCCTCGCGTGCGGATGTGCGCCTGGGCGGGGCCGAGGGGGCCCGCGTGGTGTCGTACTACGACGCCAACGAGGCGAGGCGCACCGACGAGCTGATGACCGACCTGAGGGAGGGCCGCGACGTCATCGTCGTGACCGACGCGGGGATGCCGGGGGTCTCCGATCCCGGCTACCGGCTCGCCGCCGCCTGCGCCGAGGAGGACATCCCCGTCACGGCCATCCCCGGGCCCTCCGCCGTCACCACCGCGCTCGTCGTGTCCGGGCTGCCGACCGACCGCTTCTGCTTCGAGGGCTTCCCGCCCCGCAAGGGGCTCCGCGGGTACCTGGCCGACCTGGCGGCGGAGCGCCGCACCATGGTGTTCTTCGAGAGCCCGCACCGCGTCGCCGCGACCCTGGGGGCGATGGCGGACGCGTTCGGCGCCGACCGCAGGGCCGCCGTCTGCCGGGAGCTGACCAAGACCTACGAGGAGGTGCGCCGGGGCGGGCTCGGGGAGCTGGCGGCCTGGGCGGCCGACGGGGTGCGGGGCGAGGTCTCCGTCGTGGTGGAGGGGGCCCGCGGGCGCGCGGGGGAGGCGACGGACGAGGAGCTGGCCGGCGCCGTCGCCGCTCTGGAGGAGGAGGGCGTGCGCCGCAAGGAGGCGATCACCCGCGTGGCCAAGGAGACGGGCGTGCCCAAGCGCCGGGTCTACGACCTCGTGCACGGGATCGTCGCTGCCGACTGACCCCGCGCCCCGCCCCGCGCTTCCCCCGGCCCCGGGGGAAGCGGGGGCACAGGCGGACGGAGCCCGGGAGAACAGGGGCGGCACGCGGAACCTTTCCGCGTCCGGAGCGTCTCACCAGGAGCACACGTGACCGTCGATCGAGGATCGTTCATGAGAAGTCAGCTCTTCCAGCAGGCCCAGGAGAACACCCAGCCTGGCATGCACCTCCAGAACCACAAGATGCTCCGTGTGGGCCTCAACGGCGAGTTCTACGCCCGCCAGGGCGCCATGGTCGCCTACCAGGGGCAGGTCGACTTCTCCTACGAGGGGGCGGGGGGCGTCGGCAAGTTCTTCAAGAAGGCCTTCACGGGCGAGGGCCTGCCGCTGATGAAGGTCTCCGGCCGCGGGGACGTGTTCCTCGCCCGCGACGCCTGGGACGTCCACCTGATCGACCTGGAGGACGAGCAGCTCACCGTGAACGGTCAGAACGTGCTGGCCTTCGAGGGGGGTCTGAGCTGGGACATCCGCCGGGTCGAGGGGGCCGGGATAGCGGCCGGCGGCCTGTTCAACACGGTCTTCGGCGGGCGTGGCCGCGTGGCCGTCGCCTGCCACGGCGCTCCCGTGCTGATCAACGTCGACCAGCCCACCTTCGTCGACACCGACTCCGCCGTGGCCTGGTCCAGCACTCTGCGCACCGGCGTGCGCCGCACGATGAAGGCCGGGGCGCTGATCGGCCGCGGCAGCGGCGAGGCGGTCCAGCTGTCCTTCGAGGGGCAGGGCTTCGTCCTCGTGCAGGCCTCCGAGGGGCCGCCGGCGCCCGTCGCCGCCGGCTGATCCGCCGCCCGTCCGGGCGGGGAACGGCGAGGGCCCCGGGAACGTGTCACCACACGTTCCCGGGGCCCTCGTCCGTTCGGCCGGGACCTCCGCGAGGAGGCCCCGGCGCCGAACACGGCTAGACCACGGCGCCGTCGTCGGCCTCGCGGGCGGCCTTGGCCGCCACCTTCTGCTTGGCCTTGCGGTCCTTGATCACGTGGGGCGGGGCCGTGCGGTCCCACTTCTGCAGCCAGATGGCGAGCGGCACGGCGACGAACACCGTGGACACCACGCCCGTGGTCAGACCGACCAGCATCGCGATCGAGAAGTCCTGGAGCGAGGACCCGCCGAGGAAGACGAGGAAGCCCAGGATGATCCACGCGCCGACGGTGGTGTTGACCGTACGCGGCAGGGTGTTGAGGACCGCCCGGTTGGCGATCTCCTTGAACGAGGACTTCTCGTCCCTCGCCCACTCGTCGCGCACCCGGTCGAACACCACCACCGTGTCGTTGACGGTGAAGCCGATGACACTCAGGATCGACGCCAGGAAGACGCCGTCGATCGGCTTGCCGAGCCAGATGAACAGGCCGACCACCAGCAGCATGTTGAACGCCAGGGACAGCATCGTGGAGACGCCGAACGACCAGCGGAAGCGCCAGGCCAGGTAGATCATCTGGAGCGTCAGCGCGGCGCCCAGGGCGATCAGGGCCCGGTTGCGCAGCTCGTCGCCCATGCTCGGGCCGATCAGCTCGTCGCTGACCCTCTCCACGCCGCCGGTCGCCTCCGACAGGGCGTCGGTGATGCTCTCCGCCTCCGGGTCGGAGATGTCGCCGGTGCGCACGGCGATGTCGCTGTCGCCGGACTCCTGCACGACGGCGGTGTCCGAGCCGGGGAAGTTCAGGCCCGAGATGATGTCGCGCGCCTCGTCCACCGAGATCGGGTCGCCGGTGACCTCGTACTCCATCACGCGGCCGCCGGTGAACTCGACACCGAGGTTGGTGTCGCGGATCAGCGGTGCGGCGATCGCGGCCGCCACGATCAGCGCGGCGACGACGAGGGCCTTGCCCCGGTGCTTCATGAGGTCGGGGTTCTTCTCGACCAGCCAGGTGCGGATCGGGCCGATCTGGTTCAGTCCGGTGACGGCCGGGTGCTTGCGGATGACCGCCCTGCGGACCGCCCACTCGACGAACACGCGCGCGATGACCAGCGCCGAGAACATCGAGACGACGGTGCCGATGCTCAGGGTCACGCCGAAGCCCTGGACGGTGCCGGAGGCGAAGAAGAACAGCAGGGCCGCCGCGATGAGCGTCGTGACGTTGGTGTCCAGGACGGCGCTCCACGCCTTCCGGGAGCCCTCGACGAACGCCTTCTCCAGGTTCGGCGGGACCGCCCTGCGGCGACGGCGGGCGAGCGCGCCCGTCTCGGCCTTGGCGGCCTCGTCCTCGGTGGCGTCACGCATGCCCGCGGACTTGTTGGACTCGTACACCTTCTGCTGGCGCTGGTACTCCTCGCGCGCCCGCTCGAAGATGAGCACGTTGGCGTCGATGGCCATGCCGATGGCCAGCACGAAGCCGGCCAGGCCCGGCAGGGTCAGCGTGGCCCCCAGCGCGACCAGCGCTCCGTACGCGATGAGCGTGTAGAACGCCAGGGCGACCGAGGCGAGGAAGCCGACCAGGCGGTACACCAGCGTGATGTACAGCGCGGTGAACGCGATGCCCAGGAGGGCGGCGATCGCGCTGGCCTCGATGGCGGCGGCGCCCAGGGTCGGGCCGACCGTCTGGCGCTGGACCTCGGTGACCGGCAGCGGCAGGGAGCCGCCCTCGATCAGCACGGCCAGCTCGTCCGCGGTCTCACTGGTGAAAGTGGGACTGGTGATGCTGGTGGAACCGCCCGGCATACCGACCTCGCAGCCGATCTCCGGGTTCACCTCCGGGGCGGAGATGATCTGGTCGTCCAGCACGATCGCCACACGGCGCCGCGGGTCGCCCTGCTCGTAGCAGGCCGCGGCGCCGGTCAGCTCCGCCCACTGGTCGCGGCCCTCGCCGCGGAAGTTGACGTTGACCGTCCACTGGGTGCGGTTGACGCTGTCGAGCGCCGCGTCGGCGCTGGACACCCGGTCGCCGCGGATGGCGGTCTCACCGAGCTGGAGGTAGGTGCCGTCGGCGTCCGGGAGCGTCATGGCGACGTCCTCCGGGTTCTCCGCGCTGGGACCCGCCGGGGCCTGCTGACCCCCGGTGGGGTCGCCGCCCATGCTGCCCATGAGCTCTTCCAGCTGCTCGGGGGTCATCTCCTCCCCGCCGCCGCCGGCGTCCTCGCCGCCCTCGGCGCCCTCGGCGTCGGAGGGTGCGCGGGCCTCGTCGGCCGCGGTGTCCGGCGCGTTCGCGAAGTCGCCGGCAGGGGGGGCCTGCACGCCCTGGCCGCCCTGCTCGCCGACGCCCAGCACGGGGTGGAAGGACAGCTGCGCGGTCCGGCCCACGATCTGGGCCGCCTCCGCGGGGTCCTGCACGCCGGGGAGCTCGACGATGATCCGGTTCTCACCGGACCGGGACATGGTCGCCTCGGCCACGCCGAGGCGGTCGATGCGCTGGCGCAGCACCTCGACGACCTGGTCGGTGTTGTCGGAGTCGGCGGGGGTGCCGTCGGCTCCGTCCTGGGTCTCCAGCACGATCTGCGTGCCGCCGCTGAGGTCGAGTCCCAGGCGGGGTGGGATGAACCACGCCGCGCCGAACGCGACGAGGATGACGAGGAGGGAGATGAGCGCGCGTGTCCAGCGCGCTCCCGCTCCCGTTTGACTGGACAAGGGGTAGGTACCTCTCACTGCGAAGACGGGTAGCCGAACGCACGCCCGGAAGGAACCGGGCGGGGGGTGTGGCCGGGGACGGTCAGATGACGGTGTTCGCTGCGAGAGGCGGGGCCCGCGTCGGCGGCAGCTCCCCGGAGGCGACCTGTTCGGGAACGGGGTCGGAGGCCGGGGGCGGCAGCGGCCACCAGGGCTGGTCCCACACGGCCAGGCGCAGGGCGCGACCGGGCACCGTGTCGGGCAGGTCGCGCAGGACGGAGCGCTGGTCGCAGGTGGTGGCGGGAGGGCCGACCGTGAGCACGGGGTTCTCGGCGAGGTTCGCGCGCTCGCGCGGGGTCACCGACTCCTGGGCGGCGCGGCCCGGGGCGCCGTCGGGGGCGCTGGCCAGGCCGTGCGGCGGCAGGTGGGCGGAGGCCGTCCCGCCGCCCGTGCCGGAGGCGACGGGGAACGACAGGATGACCAGCAGCACCATGCTCGTGAGGAGCGCGGTGGTGTGCCGGGCAGGGCGGGGTAGGGCACGGGTATCCGTGGTGACCACCGCCTCAGGTGAAGGACCGGGGAGAGGGCGTCTCCGTCACCGCGCGCCCCGGCGGCACGCGGATCGTCCAGCAGAGCATACGGGTACGGGTCCTCCCCGGGGAATCGTCCCCGGCGGGGAGAGGTGCGGGCCGCCGCGCGGATCGGCGGCGACACGGGGGGCCGGGGGCGCGCGAGCGGGAGAAATGAGGTGCGGGGCAGGCCCCCGGCGGCTTTAGGCTTGGGGCATGTCGTCGAATCGCCACATCCTGACCGCGGTCGCCTGGCCCTACGCCAACGGACCGCGCCACATCGGCCACGTGTCCGGCTTCGGGGTCCCCTCCGACGTCTTCTCCCGCTTCCAGCGAATGTCGGGCAACCACGTGCTGATGGTCAGCGGCACGGACGAGCACGGCACCCCGGTCCAGGTGCAGGCCGACCAGGAGGGCGTTACCCCGCGCGAGCTGGCCGACCGCTACAACCGGATCATCTCCGAGGACCTCGTCGCCCTCGGCCTGTCCTACGACCTCTTCACCCGCACCACCACGGGCAACCACTACGCGGTCGCCCAGCAGCTGTTCACCACGCTGTACGACAACGGGTACGTGTTCACCCGCACCACCAAGGGCGCGGTGTCCCCATCCAACGGCCGTACGCTGCCCGACCGCTACATCGAGGGCGTCTGCCCGATCTGCGGCTTCGACGGCGCGCGCGGCGACCAGTGCGACAACTGCGGCAACCAGCTCGACCCGATCGACCTCATCTCCCCCCGCTCGCGGATCAACGGCGAGACCCCCGAGTTCGTGGACAGCGAGCACTTCATGCTCGACCTGCCCGCGTTCGCGGAGGTGCTCACCGCCTGGCTCACGGGCAAGGAGGGCGAGTGGCGGCCCAACGTCCTCAAGTTCTCCCTGAACCTGGTGGACGACCTCCAGCCGCGCGCGGTCACCCGCGACCTCGACTGGGGCGTGCCGATCCCGCTGGACGGCTGGAGCGACAACGCCAACAAGCGCCTGTACGTGTGGTTCGACGCGGTGATCGGCTACCTGTCGGCGTCCATCGAGTGGGCGAAGCGGATCGGTGAGCCCGACGCGTGGAAGCGCTGGTGGCAGAGCGACGAGGCCCGGTCCTACTACTTCATGGGCAAGGACAACATCGTCTTCCACTCGGTGATCTGGCCGGCGATCCTGCTGGGGGCGTCGGGCCGGGGCGACCGGGGCGGCGAGCCCGGACCGCTCGGCGGGCTGGACGTCCCCACCGAGGTGGTCTCCAGCGAGTTCCTCACCATGGAGGGGCGCAAGTTCTCCTCCTCACGCCGCGTCGTCATCTATGTGCGCGACTTCCTGGAGCGCTACTCGGCCGACGCGCTGCGCTACTACATCATGGCCGCCGGGCCCGAGACCCAGGACACCGACTTCACCTGGGCCGAGTTCGTGCGCCGCAACAACGACGAGCTGGTCGCGGCCTGGGGCAACCTGGTCAACCGCTCCATCTCCATGGCCGCCAAGAACCTCGGGGAGATCCCCGCGGCCGGTGAGCTCACCGACGAGGACCGGGCCGTGCTGGAGGCGTCGAGGGGCGCGTTCGCGCGCGTCGGCGAGCGCCTGGAGCGCTCCCAGTTCAAGGCGGGCCTCCAGGAGGCCATGCGGACCGTCGCCGAGGCCAACAAGTACATCTCCGACCAGGCCCCGTGGGCGCTCAAGAAGACCGACCCCGAGCGGATGGCCACCGTCCTGCACGTGGCCCTCCAGCTGGTCCACGACGCCAACACCCTGCTGACGCCGTACCTGCCGGAGTCGGCCAACAAGGTGCACGCGATGCTCGGCGGCACCGGGACCTGGACGGGCATGCCCCGGCTCGACACCGGGCTCGACACCGTCGGCGGCTCGGAGGAGGCGGTGGACTACCTGGTCATCACCGGCGACTACGCCGGGGACGCCGCGCGCTGGGAGTCCACGCCGATCGTGCCGGGCACGCCGCTGGGCCGCCCCGAGCCGCTGTTCGCCAAGCTCGACCCGTCCGTCGTGGACGAGGAGCTGGCACGCCTGGAGAACCCCGCAGAGTAGGCCCGGGCGACGGCCGGGAAGCAGGACGACCGCGCCGACGGGCCACGCCCGTCGGCGCGCCTTCGCGAAGGAACGTGAACACCATGGGCAAGCGCAGCGGCAGAGCGGTCAGGGAGCGCAACGACCAGACCCCTCCGCCGGTACCGGAGCCCCTGCGCGTCCCGGTGGCCGACAGCCACACCCACATGGACATGCAGACCCCGGCCGTCGAGGACATCATCGCGGCCGCCGAGGGCGTCGGGGTGACCCCGCTCGTCCAGGTGGGCGTCGACCTGCCGTCGTCGCGGTGGGCGGCCGAGGTCGCCGCGGCGCACCCGGGGAAGGTGTGGGCCGCGGTGGCCCTGCACCCCAACGAGGCGCCGCGCATCGTGCACGGCGACGGAGCCTCCGGCGTGGAGCCCGACGACACCGACTGGGCCGGCAAGGCCAGGGAGCCGGCGGGCCGCGCGGGGCTGGAGGAGGCGCTCGCCGGGATCGACGAGCTGGCCGCACTGCCGCAGGTGGTGGCGGTCGGCGAGACCGGCATGGACACCTTCCGCACGGGGCCCGAGGGGGCGCGGGCGCAGGAGGAGTCGTTCCGCCGCCACATCGCCATCGCCAAGGCCCACGGCAAGGCCGTGATGATCCACGACCGCGACGCGCACGACGACGTGTTCCGGATCCTGGCCGACGAGGGCGCGCCGGAGCGCGTCGTCTTCCACTGCTTCTCCGGCGACGCCGGCATGGCCCGGGTGTGCGCCGAGCACGGGTACTTCATGAGCTTCGCCGGCAACGTCACCTTCGCCAGCGCCGAGTCGCTGCGCGAGGCCGCCGCGGCGGCGCCGCCGGAGCTGGTGCTGGTCGAGACCGACGCCCCGTTCCTCACGCCCAAGCCCTACCGGGGGCGCCCCAACGCCCCGTACCTGATCCCGCACACCCTGCGCCTGCTGGCCGAGGTCAAGGGGATGGACGAGGACGAGCTCGCCGGGATCGTCGCGGGCAACGCCCGCCGCGCCTTCGGGTTCTGAGGGGGCGGCCGGGGTCCGGCGCGCGCCCCGTGCGACCCCGGCGGGCGGCCCCCGCCGGGCGGCGACGGGTCCCTTCCCGGGCGGGAAGGGACCCGTCGCGTCCGATGGGGCCTCGGGGGCCGGGCGCAGGGCCCGGCGCGCCCGCGGGGCGGGTCAGCGGCCGCGCTTGAGCCGGGCGTTCGCGCGGGCCTCCCGCTCGGCGGCCTTCCACCGCTGCTTGCGCTCGGCGCGCACGCGCTGGTCGCCCCGGGCGCTGTTCCACTCGGCCTCGCGGCGGAGCCGGTTCCAGCGGGCCAGCCGTTCGGAGTCCAGTTCGCCCTCGTCGACGGCGGCGGTGATCGCGCAACCGGGCTCGGACCCGTGGGAGCAGTCCCGGAAACGGCACCGCCCGGCGAGTTCGCCGACGTCGGCGAAGGTCCGGTCGACGCCTTCGGGATCACCCGGCACGTCGATGCGCCGCACGCCGGGGATGTCCAGGACCAGTGCTCCGCCGGGCAGCTCCAGGAGCTGGCGGTGGGTGGTGGTGTGGCGCCCCCGCTTGTCCTGGCGGATCTCCCCGGTGTCCATCAGGGACTGTCCGGCGAGGGAGTTGACCAGGCTGGACTTGCCCGCCCCGGAGGTTCCCAGCAGCACCCACGAGGTGCCGGGCAGGAACCGGGGGGCCAGCTCCGCCAGCCCGTCGCCGGTGTGGGCGCTGACGCCGTACACGTCGGCGCCGGCGGCCACCGTCCGGACGAGTTCGAGGACCTCGGGGAGCCGGTCCCCGGCCAGCTCCGACTTGGTGACGGCGACGACCGGGGTCGCGCCGCAGGCCCAGGCGAGGCTGAGGAAGCGCTCCAGGCGGCCCACGTTGGGCCCCTGGTCGGCGGCCTCGCAGACCAGGACCGCGTCGACGTTGGCGGCCAGCACCTGGTCGTGGGAGTCCTTGGCCACGCCCTGGCGGACGAGGCTGGTGGAGCGTTCGAGGACGGCCTCCACGAGCCAGGTGTCACCGGACCGGCGTACGGCGACCCAGTCGCCGGCGCACGGGGCCGTGGAGGGGTCCTCCCGCGCGGCCCTGGTCAGGGCGGGGGCGTAGTCGGCGTGGGCCTCGCCCGGCAGGCGGACCAGCGCGCCGCCCCGGCGGGAGGAGGACACGCGTGCCGGGTACAGGGCGTGCCCGCTCGCGTGGGAAAGGGAGTCGAAGGCGTGTTCGACACGCGGGTTCCAGCCCAGCCCGGTCAGCGGGTGGGCGGTGGGCGTGTCGGTACGGGATGTGCTCACGGCGGTCTCTCTGGGAGGCGAGCCGTCCGGAGGGGGTTCCCTCAGGGCTCGCGGACGAACGGGAAGGCGGGGAGGGTGGTACTCGCAGAGTCGGTCATCGCTCTTCCTTCCGTCGTCGGTCGCCGTTCGGTGCACGACGCCCGCGGGCCCGCCGAGTCTAGGACCGGCGGGCCCGCGGGCTCCAGTGGTTTTCCGGGGTGTGCGGCGGCTCAGCGCCGCCTGGTCCACACGTCGTCCTCCGGGGCCCGCGCCGGCGGGGCCGGGGGCGCGGGCGCGGGGGCCGCGCCGTGGCGCGGCCGGTACCCGGCGTCGGGCACGCGCTCGCTGTCGGGCGGGGCGGGGGTCGCGTGGACCGGGCGCCGCGCGTAGTCGGGGCGCTCCTCGTCCACCCCGAGGAGGAGGAAGAGGCTGCAGACCAGCAGGAAGACGAACAGGCCCGTCATCATGGGCAGCAGCAGGTCCGTGGTGCTCGCCCCGGGCGGGGGGCCGTAGCGGTTCAGGCGCGAGGGCTCGATGTGGACCCCCAGCATGCCGGTGTAGTGCATGGAGGTCACCGCGACGGCCATCACCGGCGAGGCCAGGAGGATGGCGGTCATGCCGCGCAGCCGGGACGCGCACCACAGGGCGCTGGTGGCCGCGACCAGGGCGATCGCACTCGCCAGCGCGACGTAGACGGGGTCGTGGTGGAGTTCGCCGTGGACGCTCATCGACGCCATGCCGGTGTAGTGCATGGCGACGATGCCGGCCCCGGCGACGAGCCCGCCGAGCAGCAGGGTGGACGTCCTCTGCCACGAGATCGTGATGGTGAGGGCGACGCCCATGACCAGGACGGCGGTGACGCCGCTGACGACGGTGAGCAGGGCGTCGTAGCGGATCGAGGTGCCGACGGGGGAGAACCCCATCATGGCGATGAAGTGCATGGACCAGAGGGCCATGCCGCCGAGGGAGAGGGATGCCAGGGCCAGCCACTGCCACCGCGTGAAGGTCTTCGACCGGCGGGCACGGGCGGCGAAAGCCAGACCGAGGAACGAACCGATGGCCGAGACCGTGAAGGCGATGATGGGGGTGAGCCAGTCCTGGGTGGGGAGATCGACCACAACTCGCTACTTTCTATGACCTGAGTCACAAATCGACCCAGGTTATGGATAGTAGGGATGCTCAGGATGGGACACCAGGGGTTTGAGAAAACCCGGGTGGCCTGATGTGGCCATTCATCACCCGGCGGCGGCCGAAGGCCTCAGGCGGGGCGGTCCCAGGCGCTGCCGGTGCTGTGGCGCGCGGTGTAGCGGCCCCTCTCCCCGCCCGGGAGCGCCGGGACGGGCGCGGGTTCGCCGTCGTGCCGGGCGGTCCGCGCCCCGCGGCGCGGCTCGGAGTCGTCGACGCCGAGCATCAGCAGGAGGCTGCACACCAGGAGGAAGACGAACAGGCCCACGACCAGGGGCAGGAGCAGTTCCGGGGCGGTCGAGCCCGGCACCGCGCCCGGGTTCCGGGCGTCGTCCACGGTGACGTGCACGCCGAACATGCCGGTGTAGTGCATGGAGGTCACCGCGATGCCCATCACCAGGGAGGCGAGCAGGATCGACACGACGCCCCTGAGCCGCTGGGTGAACCACAGGGCCGCGGTCGCGGCGAGCAGGGCGACGGCGCCGGCCAGTCCCACGAACAGCGGGTCGTGCCCGAGGTGGCCGTGCATGTTGATGGACGCCATGCCCAGGTAGTGCATGGCGACGATCCCGCTCCCGGCGATGGCGCCGCCCGCCAGGAGCCACCCCGTCCCGCGGCGGATGACCGTCAGGTACTGGGCCAGCCCCATGGCCAGCACCGCGAGGAGGCCGCTGGCGACGGTGAGGGTCGCGTCGTAGCGAATAGCCAGGCCCGGGACGTGGAACCCGAGCATGGCGATGAAGTGCATCGACCACACGGCGGTGCCGCCGAGGCAGAGGGCGCTGAACACCAGCCAGGTGGCGCGGCCGGCCCCGCGGGCGTTCCGGGCGCGGGCGGCGAACATGAGGCCGACGAAGGAGCCGATGACCGACACCGCGTAGGCGACCGCGGGGGTCAGGGCCCCGTGGGTGAAGTGCTCGACCATGGCCTGCGGCTCCGGGGGTGTGGGGAGGGAGTCCTGTTCAGGCCAATCCTAGGGAGGCCGGTGCCGGTCGGGGACGGGTTCGGGCCGCATCGTGCGATCACGGTGGGCGGTCGCGGCGCAAGGGTCCTTGGTCCTGAGGGCATGTGGCGGACGGTAGCCGCAGGCTGTGTGACGCCAAACACACCGGGGAGGCCGTTCCGGGAGCGCCGGCCGCCTCCCCGCCGTCCCGCCCCGCCCCGCCGTCCCGCGCCCGTGCCGGGCGCGGGTGCGGGGACCGTTCACGGGGGCGGGGCCGCCGGGGACGGTCCCGCGTCGCGCGCGCTAGGCGCGCAGGCCGCCGAAGGCGATCCGGGCGAGGGTGTCGGCGACCTCCTCCGAGGCCAGGCCCCGGTCCGGCTTGTACCACTCCACCAGCGAGTTGACCATGCCGAACAGCAGGCGGGCGGCGACCGCCGGGTCGACGTCGCTGCGGATGTCGCCGTCGACGATCCCCTCGCGCACCAGGTCGGCGATCAGGTGGTCGAACTCGCGGCGCCGCTCCAGCGCGCGCTTCTCCACCTCCGTGTTCCCGCGCACGCGCAGCAGGAGGGTCACGTGGGGCAGCTCCTCCACCAGGACGCGGACGCTGCCGCGCAGCACGTGGTCGAGCCGGTCGATGGCCGGGCCGGTCGTCGAGCCCTCCTCGCGGGTGACCGCGAACAGGGCGTCCATCGCCAGGTCCAGGGAGCGGCGCAGCAGTTCGGTCTTGCCGGTGACGTGGTGGTAGATCGCCGACTTGGTCACGCCCAGGGCGCGCGCCAGGTCCTCCATGCTCGTGCCGTCGTACCCGCGCTCGTTGAACACGCGCGCGGCGACGCGCAGGACGGAGTCGGCGTCGTGGCCGGGGCGACCGGAGCGCCGCCGGCCCGCCCCGCGGCGGGAGGACGCTGGTTCGGGAGGGGAAGTTCGGGACACGGTTGTCGAATCTACCTGGTGGAGGGCGCCGGTGCGCGGGTCCGGCCGGGAGCGCCCCCGTCTCCGGCGGTCCGCGCGAGGACGCGGTGACCCGCCGGACGGTCGGTCGGTCATGGCGGGCGGACGCCGCCCGCGCCCGCGGAGGCCCGCGCCGCCCTGAGCCTCCGCCGACGGGTTCCGCCCGCCGCCCGGGGGAGACACGCTTGGTCCAAGGATTGCCCCGGCGGGATTGTCCGCCGCTCCGACCAGGCGTAGCTTCGGCCTCATCGTCACAGGTACGGGCGGTACCGCGCCCGCGCCCACCCGACCCTGAGCGAGGCAGCATGGCGATCGTCCAGAAAGCCGCCCCACGGAGGGCGACGATCACCGAGGGCCACGACGCGGACCGCAGGCGGCAGAGGCTCGACCGGGGCAACACCCGGTGGCGCACCTTCGGCTCCGTCCATCCGCGCCAGGGCTCCGGCCGCAGGCGCGAACTGCTCGAACACCAGGCGCCCCGGGTGTCCGTCCTGTCCTGCGCCGATTCCCGCGTGCCGCCCGAGATGGTCTTCGACCAGGGGCTCGGCGACATGTTCACGACCCGGTCGGCGGGCCAGGTGCTGGACTCGTCGGTGCTCGGCACGCTCGTCTACGGGGTGGACGCGTTCGACACGGAGCTCCTGGTCGTGTTGGGCCACGACTCGTGCGGGGCCGTGAAGGCGGCCGTCGAGGCCCTCCGGACGGGTGAACTGCCGCCGGGCAACCTCGGCTACCTCGTGGGGCAGGTCCTGGAGGTCGTGGAGACGGTGCCGGAGCAGGAGACGGAGAAGGCCTTCCTCGACGCCTGCGTGCGGGCCAACGCCCGCGCCGTCGCCGAGCAGCTGCGGCACGAGCCCGGCCTCCGGGAGGCGGTCGCGGCCGGGCGCATGAAGGTCGAACCCGCGCGCTACGACCTCAGGCGCTCCCGCGTGGAGTGGCTGGACGACGCGTCCGGGGGCGAAGGGGGGATCCCGGCGCCGAGAGCCCGGACCGGGTGAAGGCGCAGGTGGACCAGGACGGGCGAACGGCCGCACGGAGAATTCCGGGCGGCCGTTCGCCTGTCCGAATGGGGGCGGTTGTGATTGTCGTTACCTGAGTGGTGTTCTGTGGCGCTAGGGATCCATTAAAAAACTTGGAGAGGTTAGCGGCTTAAGGGTAATTTGGTCCTCGTTTGGCGGCATTGGTCTCTAATGTCGCTAGTCGAGAAGGGAAAACCCCCATGGCCATCACCCGTCGCGGCGCCTTACGCGCATCCCTCATCGGCGGAGTCGGGGCAGCGGTCGCCACCGCAGCCCCCGCCTCCGCCTGGGCGGTCCCCATGCCCTCGCCCTCCCCCGGCCCCCAGGACGCGGCCTCGGCCCTCCGGCTCCTCAAGGAGGGCAACCGCCGCTGGAAGCGCATCGCATCCCGCCACCCCAACGAGGGGGCGGCCCGCAGGGCGGAGATGGCCGTCGGGCAGAACCCGTTCGCCGTCGTCCTCGGATGCGCGGACTCCAGGGTCGCCCCGGAACTGGTCTTCGACCGGGGGCTCGGCGACCTCTTCACCATCCGGTCCGCCGGCCAGGTCCTGGACTCCTCCGTCCTCGGCAGCATCAGCTACGCGGCCGAGCACCTGGCGGTCCCGCTCATCGTCGTCCTCGGCCACGCCTCCTGCGGAGCGGTCGGCGCGGCCGTGGAGGCGCACCGCACCGGGCAGGTCCCGCACGGCCACGTCGGCTACCTCGTGGAGCAGATCCTGCCGGTCGTCGACGCCACGCCGGACGACGGGGGCGACTTCGTTGACGCCTGCGTGCGGGCCAACGCCGAGCACATCACCGGCCTGCTCCGCCAGGACGCCGACCTGCGCGACCTGGTCGACACGGGCCGCCTGGACATCGTCCCCGCCCGGTACGACCTGGAGACCTCGGCGGTGTCCTGGCTCTGACGCCGCGGGCGTCCGTTCCGGGGCGTAGGGCCTGAAAGCCGCACAGGACAAAAAAGGTGATCGACCGGATTCTTCCGGTCGATCACTGTCGTTCTCGGGTCTGGGAGGCACGTTCCCCTCAAGGGATTTTCGGCAGTAAATGACATGCAGGGCCTCCTATCAGGCAAAACAAAACACATGACGCAAAAACCTGCAGATTCGCGAGAATAGCCTTATTCTCGTGGTGTCCGCAAAGGACTGCCTGATTCACAGCGGGCCGGTCGCCGAACGGCCCCTTTCTCGTAAAGGACCGCCGTGCGCGCCTTCGACCAGCAGATGCGGGAGATGCTCCAGACCCCGGGAGTGCACAGTGTCGGCCTCGTCGACTGGCGGGGCGGCCGCACCCTGGCACGCGTCGGCGCGGACGACCGCTCGGACGACGCCGAGGCGATCCTGAGGGCCGTCCACGGCGGTCCGCTGTGGGCCGTCGGGGACCTGGAGGACATGGTCGTCACCGGGACCGACCGCTGCCTGCTGCTCGCCGTGCTCGACGACCCCGACCTGTGCCTCCAGGTGTGGATGGCACGGGACGAGGGCAACCTCGGCTACGCCCTGCGGCGCCTGAGGCGGCTCGCCCGCACGGTCGCGGTGCCTTCGCCGCCCCGCCCAGGGCAGGACGGCGACCTGCCTCCCCGCCGCGGCGGCGACCCCGCCCGTCCCCCCGCCCGGGCCGCCGCGTCCGTGGACCGCCGGGTCCTGGAACGGGTCCTCACCGCGCTCCGCACCCTGTCCGCCGACCGTCCCCGGCCGGACGTGGGGGTCGCATGACCTCAGGAGCCTCGCCCCGGCGGGGCGTACAGGGGCCCCGCCGGTGGATGGCCGACCTGAAGGCCCGGCGCCGACCTACACCCAGGAGAGAGAAGGACATGCCGAACATCGAATCCGGTCTCAAGGACATGATGCAGATCGAGGGGGCCATCGGCGCCGCCGTCGTCGACTACAGCAGCGGAATGGCGCTGGGCACCCTCTCGTCCACGAACACCCTCGACCTCACCGTCGCCGCGGCGGGCAACACCGAGGTGGTCCGCGCGAAGATGCGGACCATGGACCAGTTGGGCCTCAACGACGCGATCGAGGACATCCTCATCACCCTGTCCGGCCAGTACCACGTCATCCGGCCGCTCACCAGCCGCAAGGGGCAGGGCCTCTTCCTGTACCTGGCGCTGGACCGCGCCCGTGGCAACCTCGCCCTGGCCAGACACAGGCTCAAGGGCATCGAGGGGGATCTGGAGGTCTGAGCATTCCCAGGGGCCGAGGCGATGGGGGAGAATGCCGGTGTCAACCCCCCGACGCCGCAGGGAGCCCGGTATGTTCCGGATCGTGATCAGCCGCCTCACCCACGACGGACTGCACGTCACCCCAGAGCAGCACAGGACGGCCATGTCCGTCGACGAGGCGGTCCTGGCCGTACGGCAGCACCTGCCCACCGCCGACACCGGGGCCCTGCGCGGCGACGCGGTGCAGACCTCCGTCAACCGGGTCAACGACTTCCGGCGCGACGTCCGCACCGGTGACGGCGACCGCTTCCGCGTGGTGATCGCCCCCATGATGTGACCGGGCCCGCCGCGGCCCCCGACGGCGGCGGGGCCGTCCCTCCCCGGGAGGATGCGGGGAGGGACGGCTCCGGGCCCGGCGCGGGCGCGGCCGGGCGGTGCCGTCAGTCCGAGCCGAAGGCCGAGTCGAAGGACGACTCCGGCGGGCTGTAGGCGTGGGAGCGGACGAAGTCGACCGCCTCCGCCGCCCCGATCAGGCGGTCCATGCCCGCGTCCTCCCACTCCACCGAGATCGGCCCCTCGTAGCCGATCGCGTTCAGCGTGCGGAAGCAGTCCTCCCAGGGGACGTCCCCGTGCCCGGTCGACACGAAGTCCCAGCCCCGGCGGGGGTCGCCCCACGGCAGGTGGGAGCCGAGCCGGCCGTTGCGGCCGTTGCCCGTGCGCCTGCGGGTGTCCTTGCAGTCCACGTGGTAGATCCGGTCGCGGAAGTCCCAGAGGAACCCGGCCGGGTCGATGTCCTGCCACACCATGTGGCTGGGGTCCCAGTTCAGGCCGAACGCGGGCCGGTGGCCGACGGCCTCCAGGGCCTTGTGGGCGGACCAGTAGTCGTAGGCGATCTCGGAGGGGTGCACCTCGAGCGCGAACCGCACCCCCACCTCGTCGAACACGTCCAGGACGGGGTTCCACCGGTCGGCGAAGTCCCGGTAGCCGGCCTCGATGACGTCCTCGCCCACCGGCGGGAACATCGCCACGTACTTCCAGATCGCCGAACCGGTGAAGCCCACGACCGTGGACACGCCGAGCCTCGCGGCGGCGCGGGCGGTCGTCTTCATCTCCTCGGCGGCCCTTCGCCGCACGCCCTCCGGGTCCCCGTCGCCCCACACGCGGGAGGGCAGGATGTCCCGGTGCCGGTGGTCGATGGGGTCGTCGCAGACCGCCTGTCCGAGCAGGTGGTTGGAGATCGCCCACAGGCCCAGGCCGTGGCGCTCGAGGACGTCGAGCCTGTCGCGCACGTAGTCGTCGTCCACGGCGGCCCGCGTGACGTCGAGGTGGTCGCCCCAGCAGGCGACCTCCAGGCCGTCGTAGCCCCACGAGGAGGCCAGGGAGCACACCTCCTCGAAGGGCAGGTCGGCCCACTGGCCGGTGAAAAGGGTGACTGGTCGCGGCATGTTCGCTGTCTCCGTGGTCGGGGGTCGTCGGTGGGTTGCGGATCAGTGGTCGTCGCCGTGCCCGTCCGCGGGCGCGGGGTCCCCGCCGCCCTCCTCCGCTCCGTCGGGCCGGAGCGCGCCGGGGACGGCGGGCAGGTACAGGTGGACGTGCTCCCCGCCGGCCTCCAGGCTCAGCAGGTCGAGCTGGGTGGCGGCGGCCGACCAGGAGACGACCGCCTCGTTGCGCAGGTCCATGGCGATGTGCAGCACGTCCATGCGCAGCTCCTCGTCCTCGGCCTGCGCCGCCTTGGCGTAGGTCTCCACCGCCATGGACAGGAGGCGGACGGACGAGGTCAGACCGGTGTGGGCGACGCTGTGGGAGGGCCTGTCGGACGGCGGGTCGCCGAAGTGCCCGGCGGCCTCCTGGACGCCGGTCCGCCAGGAGTTGACGGTCGCGGCGTCGGTCGTGTCCAGCGGCGGGTGCGATCCGTCGGTGGGCAGGAACTCCTCCATGTCCTCCACGATCGGTGTCAGGCCCTCCACGGCCATGCGGGTGTGCTCGACGAGGTCGTCGACCGGTGCGGCGGCGGCCTCCCCGGCGGGGGCGGCGGCGGAGCCGGCGCCGTCACGGCCGAGGAAGACCACGGAGGCGGCGACGAGCGCGCCGACCAGGACGAGCGAGCAGGCCGTCAGCCACCATGTGGCGGCCGTGGCGGGGGCTGCCCCGTCCTGCGTCTCGGGCACCGTGTCGGAGGGGGGTTTGCGTGTGGACATCGTGACGTCTCCTCGGGAAGAGTGGAGCCGCCCGACTTCAGATGGCGCTTTCCGGTGAGCGCGGCACCGAGCGGGGGTGAGGGCTTGCGGCCCGGCCCGGGCGCCGCGGTCCGTGGTGCGGTCACGGCCGCGAGCGGTTCGCTCCGACGCACGGCGTCTCCCTTCAGGAGGTCAGTGAACGCAGGTGGGCCAGGCCGTCGACGGCGATCGCGTCCTGCGACGCCGCCAGGGGTCGCCAGACGGAGGCCGCCGTGGCGATGCTGGCATTGTCCGCCGTGAACGATTCGATGACCAGGGGGCCGTCGTAACCCGCCGCGTCCAGCGAGGCCAGGATGCCGCGCCAGTCCAGGTGGTCGGCCCCCGGCGCGCCCCGGTCGTTCGCGCACACCTGCACGTGCTTGATCCGCCCGGCGGCCCGGCCGATCGCCGCCGCCACGTCCTGCTCCTCGATGTTCATGTGGTAGACGTCCAGGGCCAGGCCGCAGTGCTCGGCCGGCAGGTCCGCGAGCATCGCCATGCCCTGGTCGACCGTGTTGACCAGGCTCGTCTCGTACCGGTTGAGCGGCTCGACCGCCACACAGACCCCCGTGGCCGAGGCGTGCCCGACCACGGGGGCGAGCCCCTCGACCAGTTCCGCACCGGCCCGCCGGCGCTCGTCCGGGGACAGCCTCCACGTGCGGCCGACCGAGGCGTAGGCCGGGCCGGCGACGACGGGGGAGCCGACCGTCGCCGCCGCGTCCACGACCCGCTTGAGGTAGTCCTGCGTGGCCGAGCGGGTGGCCGGGTCGGTCGCGACGAGCTCCCGCCCCGGTCCCATGACCAGCACGACGGTGGCGCCGAGCCCCAGCCCGTCCAGCAGCGCCCGTGCGCGCCGGGGGTCCCAGTCGCCGACCTGTTCGACCGGGAGCTCGATCACGTCGAACCCCCACTCCGCCACGCGGGGGGCGATCCGCTCCAGCCCGGCGTCGGTCAGGGGCGACGTCCACACCCAGGTGTTGACCCCCAGCGCGCGCATCTACCGGTCCGTCCAGGCCTCGGGGAAGCCCGGCAGGTCCTCGCCGCCGAACTTCGCGTAGTGCAGCGACGGCATGTCGGCGTTGCGCTCCAGGTACTCGGGCAGCTCGTCCTGGGTGATGGGCGCCTGCGGGAGGATCCACTCCGAGGGGACCTCCTCGCCGGCGAGGATCATGCTCGCGGCGAGGACCGGCGTACGCCACTGGAAGTTGGAGTAGACCGGCGCGATGGCGGTGAGGCCCTCCTCGTCCCACTTGCGCATGAAGCTCAGCTCGTCCTCGCCCGCGATCACCGGGTAGGGCTGACCCGCGTCCTCGAAGGCCTCCAGGCCGGCGACGGCCCCGTCGCCCGCGTCCATCCAGATGCCGTCGATCTCGCCGCGCTGGAGGTGCTGGGAGACCAGGTCCTTGATCCTGGCCCCGTCGCCCTCGGTGAACTCGTCGGCGACCACGTTGAGCTCGCTGGCGCCGAAGATCTCCTGGGCGGCGGCCCAGCGGTGCTCGAGGACGTCGACGCCGGGCAGGATGCGCAGCGCCAGCACGTTCGAGCCGGGCTCCAGGTTGTCGACCAGGAACTCCGCGGCGTCCGCCCCGTAGGCGTAGCCGCCGATCGGGTGGATGAACGTGACCATGCAGTCGGAGTTCACCCCGCGGTCGAAGACCACGACCGGGACACCGCTCTCGCACGCGGTCTCCACCGCCGGGGTCAGGGTGGCGGTGGTGGACGGCGAGATGATGATGGCGTCGCAGTCCCCGGAGTCCACGAACGCCTGGATGTCGGAGATCTGCTGGTTGTCGTCGTCCGCGGCGTCGGACACCCGGAAGTCACCGATGGCGCCCTCCTCCTGGAGGGCCTCCACCTGCTGTTCCATGGTGATGAAGCCGGTGACCCGCCACGGGTTGGACACCGAGGCGTTGGAGAAGCACAGGGTGGCGTCCTCGGGGGAGTCGTGGGCGAACTCGGAGGTGTCGATCCACTCCGGCTCGATCGCCTGCATCCACGGCTCGTCCTCGGGACCCTCCGGGGTGATCTCGCGCTGGGCGAGCTGGGCGTCGTACTCGGCCTGGTCGAACCACTCCTCGCTGGGGGCGAGCTCGCTGCCGCCCTCCTCGCCGGCGGCGCCGTCCTCCGGCGCGTCGGTCGTACACGCCGTGAGCATCAGTGTCAGGCCGGCGGCGCCGGCGAGCAGCACGCGGGGGACGCGCATGGTTACCTCCTGGAAGTGCCGAGCGGCCGCTCGGTCGGATGGTCCGGTCGCCGTCGCAGGCGCTCCGGCAGTCGAAGGTCGCCCCGGCGGGCCGCATAGGCCACCGCGGCGATGATGATGACTCCCTGCACCGTCGGCTGGATGGTCGAGGGCAGGTAGAGCTGGTTGAACAGGGTGAACAGCGCCTCCACGGTGACGGCGCCCAGGACGGCGGCGACCACCGTGCCGCGGCCTCCGCCCAGGACCACCCCGCCCAGGACGACGGCGGTGATGGCGGTGAACTCCAGGCCCTGCCCCACCTGCGCCGTGACCCCGGCGTACCCGCCGATGAGGACCGCGGCGACGGTGGCCAGGAGGGAGGAGCCGACGAAGGCCAGCGTGCGCACCCGCCACACCCGCACCCCGGAGAACGCCGCGGCGACGTCGTTGTCGCCGGTCGCGATGAGGGAGCGGCCGTAGGGCGAGCGCATCAGGAGCACCCCGGCGACGGCGATGACGGCCGCGATCACCAGCGCCCACGGGAGCTGGCCGAGGAAGGGCAGGTCCTCGACGCCGCCCCTGCCGGGGACGCGGAAGGCCTCCGACAGGGCGCCGGTGGGCGCGCCCCCGGTCCAGTACCGGACGGCCCCGAACAGGATGAGCATCGTGCCCAGGGTGGTGATGATCGAGGGCACCCTCAGCAGGGTCGTGACGAGGCCGTTGACCAGGCCGA
Source organism: Streptomonospora nanhaiensis (assembly GCF_026642255.1). GTDB lineage: Bacteria > Actinomycetota > Actinomycetes > Streptosporangiales > Streptosporangiaceae > Nocardiopsis > Nocardiopsis tropica. The sequence continues at coordinate 854,955 of NZ_CP113264.1, forward strand.
CCAGCAGGCCGAAGGCCAGCATCACGCCGATCACCGGCAGGGTCATGGCCTCCTCCCCGTCGATGAGGCGGGCCGCGATCACCACCTGGGCCCCGACCAGCGAGCCGACCGAGAGGTCGAACTCGCCGGAGACGATCACGAGGTACTGGCCGATCGCGAGGATCACCAGCGGTGCGGCCTTCTTGGCGAACGCCATCAGCGGCGGGCCCTCGAAGAACGACGGGTTCTGGGTGGCGATGACCGCGAAGATCAGCGCCAGCAGCAGGGCGACGGTCGGGGCGCCTCCCCGGCCCAGCGCCGCGAGCGCGCCCGGGACGCGTCCGCGGGGTGCGGGGGGAGCGGTCGTGGGCGAGGTCATCGGCGGCCTCCCAGGGGTTCCGGCTCGGGTCGGGGCCCGGGATCGGGGGCGGGCGGCGGCGGGGCGCCGCCGGAGGGGAAGCGGACCCGGACGGCGGCACGCGAGTGCCTGCCCCGGGCGTAGACGGCGACGGCGGCGATGACGATCACGCCGCGCATCACGTCCTTGACGAACGGGTCGACGCCCAGGACGTTGAACACCGTGTCGAGCGTGGCGAGGATGAACACCCCGGCGATCGTCCCGGCCACGCCTCCCCGCCCGCCGAGCAGGTAGGTGCCGCCCAGGACGACGGCGGCGATGGCCTCCAGCTCGTAGCCGTTGCCGTAGACGGTGGCGCTGCCCGTGCCGAACCTGGCGGCCAGCAGCAGGCCCGCCACCCCGGCGGTGACGGAGCACAGCACGTGCGCGGTGACGGTGGGGATCCCGGCGCGGACGCCGGAGAGCCGCGCGACCTCGGCGTCGCCGCCGACCGCGTACATGTGGTAGCCCGTGCGGGTGCGGTGCAGGAACAGCACGGCGGCCGCGGCGAGGCCCAGCATGACGAGGGTGGAGACCGGCAGGACGCCGATCCGCGTGTAGCCGAAGGTCTGGAAGGCGGCGGGGATCGCCCCGGCGGGGCCCTGGAAGTTGGTGTCCAGGTAGCCCTTGATGATCAACCCCATCCCCAGCGTGGTGATGAACGGGTTGACCCGCAGCCGGGTCACCACGAGGCCGTTGGCCAGGCCGATCAGCGCGGCCAGGCCCAGGGCCGCCCCGACGCCGAGCAGGATCCGGGAGGGGTCGCCCGCCATGGTGGTCGCCGCGACCACCGTGGAGAGCGCGGCGACGTAGCCGACCGACAGGTCGAGGGACCGGCACAGGATGACGAGGGTCTGGCCGATGGCCAGGAACCCGAGCAGGCTGCTGCGGGTGAACAGGTCGACCGTGTTGGCGGTGGTGAACAGGTTGCCGCCGCGCGTGGCGACGTAGACGGCGCTCGCCGCGAGCAGCAGCACCAGGGCCAGGTAGACCGGGCCCGTGGTGCCGAGCCGGGACCACAGGCCCCGGACGGAGGTGGTGGCGCGTGTCACGGTGCGGCCTCCTCGTGCCGTGCGGGGGAGCCGCCGCCGCTGTCGGGGCCGGGACCGCTGCCGCTGTCGGTGTGGCGCACGGCGCCGGGGGGAGGGCCGGAGCCGAGGTCGTTCTCGGGGCGGCGGCCGGGGCCGGCGGCCCGGCCGGCACCGTCGCCGGAGCGGGGACCGGCCGCGGCGCCGCCGGAGAGCGGGGCCGCGGCGCGGGGGTCCCCGGCGGCCGGGGCGTCCGCCCGCGGGTCGCCGTGGGAACCGGTGGCCATGGCCATCACGGCCTCCTCGGTCGACCCCCCGGGGAGCTCGCCCGCGATCCGCCCGTCCGCCAGGACGACCAGCCGGTCGGCCATCCCGATCAGCTCGGGGAGTTCGGAGGAGATCAGCACGATCGCCGCCCCGGACGCCGCGAGCTCGCGCATCAGCCGGTAGACGGCCTGCTTGGCGCCCACGTCGATGCCGCGGGTGGGCTCGTCGAGGACGATCACGCCGGGTTCGGTGGCCAGCCACTTGGCCAGGACCACCTTCTGCTGGTTGCCCCCCGACAGGTACCGGACCTCCTGGTCGTTGCCGCCGCGCGTCACCAGCTCCAGGGAGGAGAGGATGCCGGGCAGCCGCCGGACCCGGCGGGCCGACCCGAACGGCAGGACCGCGTCCAGGACGAGGCGGCCGTTGGCGGTGACGGACTGGTTCAGCGCCAGTCCCTGCGCCTTGCGGTCCTCGGTCACCAGGACCAGCCCGGCGCGCACCGCCCGGCGCGGGGAGCGGGGATCGATCCGCCTGCCGTCCACGGCGACCTCGCCGCGGGTGAAGCGGGCGATGCCGAACAGGGCGTGGGCGACCTCGGTGCGGCCGCTGCCCTGGAGGCCCCCGAGCCCCAGGATCTCCCCGCCGCGCACCTCGAACCCGATCCCGTCCAGCTGGCTGTTGCCCCCGCCCCTGACCGAGAGCCTGACCTCGCCGACGCGGTCGCCGCGGGGCTCCAGGCGCTCGGGGAAGACCGACGACACCGGTCGGCCGACCATCCGGCGCACCAGCTCCGCGGGCCCGATCCCCTCCGCCGGGACCGTCTCCACCAGGTCGCCGTCCTTGAGGACGGTGATGGTGGCGGCCAGGTCGAAGATCTCCTTCATGCGGTGCGACACGTAGAGGACCGCCACGCCGCGCTCGCGCAGGCGGCCGATGATCCGGTACAGGACCTCCACCTCGTGGTCGGCCAGCGCCGCCGTCGGCTCGTCCATCGAGATGATGCGCGCGTCGTGCGACAGCGCCTTGACGATCTCCACGATCTGCTGCTCGGCCACCGACAGGGACCGGACCCTGGTCCAGGGGGCGATGCCCTCCAGGTCGAGGTCGGCGAGCAGCGCGGCGGTGGCCCGCTCCATGGCGCGGCCGTCCACGAGGCCCCTGCGGCGCGGCTCGCGGCCGAGGAACACGTTCTCGGCGACGGTGCGCTCGGGGAGGAGGTTGAACTCCTGGAAGACCGTGGCCACCCCGGCGCGCTGGGCCTGCACGGGGTGCTCGAAGGAGACGCGCGACCCGGCCAGCTCGACGGTGCCCGAGTCCGCCCGGTGCACCCCGGCCAGCACCTTCATCAGGGTGGACTTGCCGGCGCCGTTCTCCCCGACGAGGGCGTGCACCTCCCCCGGGTACAGGTCCAGGTCGATGCCGTGCAGCACGCGCACGCCGAGGAAGGACTTGGTGATCCCCCGCATCCGCAGGAGGGGTTCCGCGGGGGCCGGGGGAGGTGGAGCGGGGGACGCGGGGCCGGGCGGCGGGGAGGCGGTCATACCGCGTCCACCTCCGGGACGTCGACCCAGCGGCGCTCCCGCGCAGAGGCCATGACGGCCTCGGCGATGACGGCGGCGCGCAGGCCGTCGGCGAACACGGGAAGGCCCTCCGGGGCCTGCCCCGCGATGGCCGCGCCCGTGTCGCGGACGAGCGCGTTGAAGCAGTCCTGGTAGCCCTGGGGGTGGCCGACCGGGACGGTGACCAGGCGGGCGGCGTCGGCGCTCAGCGCCGGGTCGTCGCGGGTGATGGTCCCCGTGCGGCCGCGGCTGCCCGCCCAGAGGGTCTCCGGCCGCTCCTGGTCGAAGGCCAGGGAGCCCTCGGTGCCGGAGACCTCCAGGACCAGCTGGTTCTTGCGGCCGGGGGAGACCTGGCTGATCACCGCGCTGCCGATGGTGCCGCCGGCCGTGGAGAACTGGAAGGACACCAGGTCCTCGGTGGCGACGGGGCGGCCGTCCCGGGTGTCGTTGACGCGGGAGGTCTGGGCGCACACGGTCGCGATGCGGTCGCCGGTGACGAACTCCAGCATGTCGCACCAGTGCGAACCGATGTCGCCGAAGGCCCTGGTGGGCCCGCCGATCTCCGGGTCGACCCGCCAGTTGTCCTCCTCCGGGTAGAGGAGCCAGTCCTGGAGGTAGCCGCCGTGGGCGAGGCTGACGCGGCCGATCGACCCGGAGGCGACCAGGGCGCGGGCCTCGCGGGCCATGGGGTGGAAGCGGTAGGTGAAGGGCACCACGGCGACCCGGCCGGCCTCCCGCGCGGCGGCCACGAGGCTCCTCGCGGTGTCGGCGTCGGTGGCGAGGGGCTTCTCGCAGACGACGTGCTTCCCGGCGGCGAGGGCCGCCAGGCTCAGCGGGGCGTGGAGGTGGTTGGGGGTGCAGACGTGGACGACGTCCACGTCCTCGCGGTGGATGAGTTCGAGGGCGTCGGCGTGCGCGTGGGCGATGCCGTTGGCGAGCCGGAACCCCTCCGCCTTGGCCGGCGAGGAGCCCGCGACCCCGACGACCTCGCCGCCGGCGGCACGGACGGCGTGGGAGTGGACCCGTCCCATGAAGCCGGTGCCGATCACCGCGGCGCGGTAGGCGTTGGGCGTGGTCGTACCGGGTTCGACTGTCTCACCCAGGCTTGTGACCTTTCTCACTGACATGCGGCGAACAGTACGCCCGACTTATGTCGATCGTCAAGCAGAAGTTGACTGACGTGGGAACATTAGAGTCGGTCTGGGTGGCCCGGAGTCCTGTGCTTCACTGTTCGCATGACGGAAGACGCGCTCACTGACCCGGGGAGTCGAGGCGTGACGGATCTGCTCGCCGCTGCCGCCCCGACCGCCGCACCCGGTGCGGGAACCCTGCTCCGGCTCCTGCGGGACGGCCGGCCGCGCACCCGCTCGGAACTGGCCTCGGTGACCGGCCTGGCCCGCTCGACCGTCACCCAGCGCGTGGACGCCCTGCTCGCCAGCGGGCTCATCGGCCCCGCGGGCGAGGCCGTCTCGACCGGCGGCCGGCCCCCGACGACCTTCTCGTTCCGACCCGGGGCCCGCGTCGTCCTCGCCGCCGACCTCGGCGCCACCCACGCCCGCCTCGCGCTCACGGACATGTCGGGGACCGTGCTGGCCGAGGAGCGCGCCGACCTGGACATAGCGCTGGGGCCCGAGACCGTCCTGGACTGGGTCGTCGGCAACGGCAGGGACCTGCTCGAGGGGGCGGGCCGCCGGGTCGGCGAACTCCTCGGCCTGGGGATCGGCCTGCCCGGCCCCGTCCAGCACTCCACCGGGCGCGCCGTCAACCCGCCGATCATGCCCGGTTGGGACAACTTCGACGTGCCCGGCCACGTGCGCGGCCGGCTCGACGTGCCGGTCCTGGTGGACAACGACGTCAACATCATGGCGATCGGCGAGCACCACACCGCCTGGCCGGACGCCAGCCACCTCATGTTCGTCAAGGTCGCCACCGGCATCGGCTGCGGCATCGTCAGCGAGGGCAGCGTCTACCGGGGCGCACAGGGGGCCGCCGGGGACATGGGGCACATCCACGTGCCCAGCGGCGGCGACAAGCCCTGCCGCTGCGGCAACACCGGCTGCCTGGAAGCCGTCGCCAGCGGCGCGGCCCTGGCCGCCGCGCTCACCGGGGCGGGCGTCCCGGCGTCGGGGGCCCGCGACGTCGTGGAGCTCTCCCGCAACGGGTCGGTCCCCGCACTGCGCGCCCTGCGCCAGGCCGGGCGCGACATCGGGGAGGTCCTCGCCGCCTCCGTCAACATGTTCAACCCGTCGGTCATCGTGATCGGCGGCGCGCTCGCCCTCGCGGGCGACCACCTCCTCGCCGGGGTCCGCGAGATCATCTACCAGCGCTCACTGCCCCTGGCCACCGAGCACCTGAGCATCGTCTCCTCCCGGGCCGGGGAGGGCGCGGGCGTGGTCGGCGCGGCCGTCATGGTCATCGAGCACTGCCTGAGCCCCCGCCACGCCGACACCCTCGTCAACGGCTGACGGGAGGCCCTGCCGACGCGGAGCGCGGGCCGCTCCACTCGCCCACGGCCCTGGCCGACCTACCCGGTCAGAGCCAGGGGGCGACGGCACTGGGGAGACGGAAACTCGCTCCTCCTGGGAGGAGTAAAGCTTAAAACAGGGCGAAGGCTTCAGTTCCCACGGGCAGAATTTGCCTCATCGATCTTTTCTTGCAACCAGGCCGGCGTGAAATCTTCGCTCCTGGGAAAGAGTTTTATGTCTCTGGCGTACTCGTTCAGGTCTGGGCCAAAGAGGAATTTAGGAGGATCTTCATAGTTGAATTCAGAACGATAAGTCCCCTCACTCCAAAGCTTCAGTTTGAAGGAGAACCACGTTCCTTCGTTCTCCTTGTACATCCCGGCCCTAAGTTTCATGCACTTCATCCCCGAGTCGGGGGGGAGGTCTGTTCGTACGATTTCCCCGTCCTCCTGCTCGACCTCAATAAATTCATCGGCAGAAAGTCCCATTATTTCTACGTGATAGATGGCTGCCTTCCAGTTGGGGGGGAAGTATTTCGGAAGGCTGGATGCGATCGACACGAGCGCTTCCTGCTGTTCGAGTGGGCCCATGTGGCCTCTTTTTGTTCCATACACGATTTACTCCCTATGTGAGGTCGGGGGCGTTTGGGTAGGTGCGCCGTCGTTGTCGGTGGCCGTTGATGGAGTATTCGACAAGAATTGCACTGGGTGGTGGATCCAGGATTTCCATAACCTTTCCGTTTTTAGTTTTTATCTCGAAGTGAGGCAAGTCTGGGTCGTAGACCTGGCTCACTCTAACATGAATATTTGGAGGCTGGGGGCCGCTTTTTGCGCATTGCTCCCAGTAGTCTACCTCGGCTTGCCAAGCTGGATCTTCGAGCTTGCTTCTCGGGTAATCGAAGTCGCCCTTCAGGACGGATAGCATGTACGTCTCGAAGTTCCTGTAGGAGGCATTGAGCGCCCAGTCGTTCATCTGGTGCTTGTTTACCTCCTCCATCATGGCAACCTGATTTAGGCGTTCTGGGATTCCCCCGTACTCTGAAACTCCTACAATATGACCACCGTTCCACTTGGTCAGCTCGAACTGAGGGGCCTGTGTTGATCCGGGATATTTTTCCGGATTCTGTGAAAAATCTTCCTTCAGGATCTCGTTGTAGGCCTTGTAGTACCGCTCGGCGGCCGTTCTGACGGCTGTATCTTCTTTGGAAATCCTCTCCGCTCTGTCCTCCGTGAAGTGCCCGTCGAAGAACAGGTTTCGACCGCGTGAATTTGTCTCGAAAACGAAGGTGGTGTTCTTTGTTGTAATGTGATATGCGGTGTTCGGTCTTGGGTTTCCTAGTTCAGGGTGCGCCTTGGTTTCGTATGGCGCTTGCATTTCAATTTTTCGGATTTCTCCATGTGTGTCTGTTGTGTAGACGCCCCGATGTTTGCCGTCCTTGTCGTAGACATCGTATTTGGTGTCGGGTGACAGGATTTGGTTGTCGCCGAATCTCTCGTTGGACGCCGGGGACAGTTCATGGCTTGCATTGATGGGCTCGTCCGACAGGTCTCCTTCGGGTTTTACAGGTTTGGCCCCTTCGTTCACCCCGGGGCCGGATTCACCCAAGTCCTCGATGAATCTTGCTCGACTGAACCTGGCGGTCAACGGTTCCGCAGGTGTTGTAGAAGAACCTTCTGAGGAGTTTTGCGTTTCCTGACTGCCGGAAGAGCTGTTTTCTGAATCCTGGGTTGGTGCGGAGTCGCCGCCGTCGGCGCTGTTGCGGACGTCCGGGGTCCGGTCCCGCATGTCGGCCCCGTGCCGGTCGTTCGGTACTTCGTGCCGGTTCTCGGGGCCGTCCCCGTGCAGGTTCCGCGCATCCGGGTCGGTACGCGTGTCCCGTTCCCCCACCCGGTCGCCGTCGGATCCGCGTCCGGTGCTGTCGGCCAGGTTCACCGTCCGGTCGGGGGGCGACACGGGGACGTCGCGCCCGGCGGTCAGGGTGTCGTCGCCCCGCCCTCCCACACCGGCGGGGACCCGGTCGCCGGCGCCCTCGGGGCCGTCGAAGAGCTCGGCCGCGGTCCAGTGACCCTCCTCGGAGCCCCTGGGGCCGTTCGGGTCGGTCTGGGACTCCCGCGCGACCTCCACGATCCGCTGCCGGTTGTCCCGATCGGCCGCGCGGTCGACCTCGGCCAGCTCCGGCTGCTCCACGATGTCGAAGAACGCCTCGCTGTCGGCCAGCTGCTGGGCGGTGGGATCGACCGGCCGGGCGGGGTCCTGCCCGTCGCGGTCGTTCCGCGGCTGCGCGGGGCGTCCGGACCCGCCCGGCGCACCGGGACGGCCGCCGGTCTCCGAGGACTCCCCGCCGCTGTCGGAGGCGGACGCCCACCGGTCCAGGTGGGTCTGGAGCTCCGTCCACTGCGCCGGGCTGTAGTCGCCCCGGTCGAAGGAGCTCGCGTCCAGGCTCGCGATCGGGGAGTGCACGCCCCCGTAGTTCGGGATCCCGGCGGGCAGGTTCACCTCCACGTCCGTGCCCGAACCGGAGTCCGAGCCGCCACCGCGTCCGCCCATACCGTCGACGATGGCCATACCGCGCCAGGCCATCAGCGGCACGCCCACGACCGAGCCCACGCCCGTCGCGGTCAGGGCGGCGCCGCCGACCATCGCGACGATGTTGAGCGCGGCGGTGCCGATGACGTACCCGGGGCGCTCGCCCCACTCCTCCCAGGGCACCACCGAGTGGGCCAGGTCCTTCCACGCCGAGCCGAGAGCGTCCCCGCCGGCCCAACCCCAGCTGTCGGACTCGCCGTCGTACATGCCCACCAGGGAGGCCACGGACTGGACGTTGCCCTCGTGGTACTCCCACAGGGCGTCGCCCCAGGACGCCTGGAACCACCCCTCGGAGCTGTGCATGCCCAGCATCGCCCCGGTGCCCTCGACCGCTCCGACCCCGAAGTCCCACACCGCTGCCCCGGCGTCGACCCACCAGTGCTCGTCGGTGGTGGCCCCGCCCATGTCCCACTCGGTGGCCAGGTCCGACAGGCTGTCCTCGTACCCGTGGTAGAACACGTCGGGGTCCAGCTCGCCGCCGCCGGAGGGCATCGCCTCGAACCCGGTGCGGTCGGGGACGTAGTGGTTGATCTGGTTGGCGCAGTCGCGCTCGGCCGCCTCGTAGTCCTCGATGATGCCGGTGCCCTCGCTGATGAGGCGGCTGTTCTCCTCCACGTCGGGGCTCTCGCCGATGCCGAAGAAACCGGCCACGCCCTCGGCGTCGCGCCAGTCGTCGCCCTTGGCGTCGATGCGGGCCCGGAACGCGTAGGCCTCGGTGCGCAGGGAGTTCCAGCGCCTCTTGATGCCGCGCAGGTCCTCGGCGAAGTTCTCCAGCGCGTTCGCGGCGTTGTTCAGACCGGTCAGGACATCGTCGCCGTCACGGGCCACGGGGCCCAGGACCGTGTAGAGCTCGTCCGCCTCGGGGGCCTTGTAGCTGGACGTGAGCGCGCCCCAGGACGAGTCGATGTCGTTCCCTGTGTCGGCCACCGACTGGCCGGCGGTGCGGAGGGCGGCGGCGAGGGTCTCGATGTAGCCGGGGGAGGCGGTGGGGACGGGGAAGGTCGCGGGGCTGATCTTGTCGTCCCCGTCCGTGAGCATGCTGACCTGCTCATCGGTGGTCAGGGGCGTGGTCGAGGTCGGCACGTCTGGTGCTGGGGGCACAGGTGTACTCCGGGGGAGGGGGTTCCGGGGAGGGCGGGACGGGTCGGGGTCAGACGAGCTGGGCGTTCCCCGGACCGGGCGGGGGCGGCGGCGGGTCGGGCACGACGCCCGCGTTCTGCTGGGCCTCCAGCGCCATCGTCCGGTTCCCCTCGACGTAGGCGGTGGTGGCCTCGCTGGTCTGCCGGACGGCGTTGGAGGTCAGGGCGAGCATGTCGCCCATGAGGCCGAAGTAGTGTCCGGCGAACTCACCCAGGGCGATCCCGATGGGGGCGCTGTTGATGTGTGTGCTGAGGGAGGTGACACGCTGCTCGATCGTCTCCATGTCACCGAACAGGCCCTCGCCCCCTCCCTCCTCGCCGAGGTAGGACATGGTGGTGGTGAGCACGGCGCCGACCTCTGCCGGCTGAATGTTCCAAGCGGTCACGGTGTCCTCCGGTCACTGGTCACGGGGGCGGGGTCTGCGGGCGGGGACGGAAGCTCTCGGGACGGAACACCTCCGCGTCGGCGGCGTCGCCGGGGCCGGGCGGAGGGGCGGCCTGGGCCTGGGCGGCCTCGACGGCGTGGAGCAGCCGGTTCAGCGCCGGGCGGGTCCGCGCGAGGTCGGTGCGGGCGCGCAGGCGCATGTACTCGGAGGTCCGTTGGAGCCCGAGGACGTGGAGCGGTGCGGAGGGTTCCGCGGCCGGATCCTCGTCCCCTTCCCGTTCCCGTGCGCCCGGGGACGGCGTCCCGCCGTCGTGGTCGGGGGACACATGGGCGAACTTCACCGGAGTCCCCCTCCCGGAGGCGCCGCGACGACGGACACGGGCGGGGTGCGCGGACTCCGGGGCGTCGGGAACGTCGTGCGTCTCACGGGGCGGTCGCCTCTCTCCAGGTGTGGGACAGCCTTCTCGCGGACCGGTCCGGCCACTGCGGTGAGCCTTCACCGTTCGACAGATGCGACGTACGGAATGTAGGCATAGTTCCTTTTTAGCGTGCTCCACCGACACCCGGGGGAGCGGACGGGAGGGGACGATTCGCCCACGGATACGGGGTTGAGGGAACCCGGCCGGCATCGGCTCTGGTCAGGCGGGGGCCGACCGGCAAGAACCGGCCCGAGACCCTCCTGGGACTGTGTCCCGGGCCACGCCGGTGTGGCCGGGAGCGGCCACGCGGAAGGGGCGGAGCCGGTCGGCTCCGCCCCTCGCGCACTGCTCGTCACCTGCGTGCCACACGTCCCTCTCGGGAGGAGGCGCCTACAGGGTCCTCGGGTCCTGGCGGGCCCGTTCCTCCCTGATCTGCTCCACCCTGGCCTGCTCCTCCTCCGCGTCCTGGTCCTGAGCACGCACCTGGGTGCGGTGGTACTCCTCCTGGCTCACGGAGGGCAGGATGCCCTCGTGCTTCAGGGCAGGCTCCTCGGGGTGGGCGGGAACCACGTGTTCCTGGTCCTCGCGGGGTCGCGGCGGGGTCTCCCCGATGGGGCTGACGGTCGCCCCGGGCGTCTGCGCGGCCTGCATGCTCTGGGCCGTCGTGGGCGCGCCGGGCCGCCGCCTGTTGAGCGTGGAGGTGCGCCCCACGCTCCGCAGCAGGGTGATGATCACGACGCCGGTGACCAGGTTGATCACCGCCGTCCCGCCCTGGCTGGCGGTCTCGTCGCCCTGGCTGAACGGGGCCACGGCCGCGATCGCGGTCGCCAGACCGACGATCCAGGCGAAGAAGGTCCCCGCCTTCGGGGCCGAGAGCAGCAGCAGGTGCATCAGAGCGGTGGCGAGCAGGGCCGCGACAGCGGCCATGAGCGCGTATGCGACGGTGCTCGCGTCGCCCAGGTTCCCCGCCTCCTCCGGTGCGAGCACCGGTACGTCGAACACCCCGCGGAAAACCAGGGCGCCCGCGAAGATCACCAGAGCCGCGACGACCGCGGTGGCGAGGCCACCCGACCAGAGACGCGTGGTGTTGACGGGTCGTTCTCTTCCGAACTCGGTCATGCCGGTACCCCCTGATACGGCTTCGAGGCCGGTCATACCCCGCATTCCCCCGTTTACTACGAGTGACCATGAAAAACGGCAAGTTACCTGGTCAACCGGCATGAATCAGCCTCCGGCCGAGGCGCCCGGCCCCGGGCGCGGACCACATACCCGCAGCTCCACACGGGTCTCCCACACGTGGAACACTGGGGACATGGCTCACTTCGCGCACGCTCGCGTCGACCTGGACGCGCTCACCTCCAACGCCCGCCTGCTCCGCGAGCACGCGGGCGGCACCCCGTTGATGGGTGTGGTCAAGGCCGACGGCTACGGGCACGGGATGCTCCCCGCCGCGCGGGCCCTGATCGCGGGCGGCGCGTCCTGGCTGGGCACGGCCCTCATCGGCGAGGCCCTCCAGCTCCGCCGGGCCGGGATCACCGTCCCGGTCCTGGCCTGGATCATCCCCCCGGGCGAACCCGTCGGAGAGGCCGTCGGTGCCGACATCGACCTCGGGGTGAGCGACCGCGCGGTCCTGGACGAGGTCGTCTCCGAGGCCCGCCGCCTCGGCCGCACCGCCCGCGTCCAGCTCAAGATCGACACCGGCCTCAACCGGGGCGGCGTGAGCGCGGCGGACTGGGCGGAGCTGACCGAGGCCGCGGCCCGCGCCGAGGACGACGGACACCTGCGCGTCTCCGGGATCTGGTCGCACTTCGCCTGCGCGGACGAGCCCGGCCACCCGTCGATCGGCCTCCAGCTCTCCAACTTCCACGAGGCGCTGGAGATCGCCGACAAGGTCGGCCTGGCCCCCGAGGTCCGGCACATCGCGAACTCGGCTGCGCTGCTCACCCTGCCCGAGACGCGCTTCGATCTCGTGCGCGGCGGGATCGCGAGTTACGGCCTGTCCCCAATCCCCGATTTCTCCTTGCCCGGATTGCGGCCCGCCATGACCCTGCGCTCCCGCGTCGCCCTCACCAAGCGCGTGGGGGCGGGGAGCGGGGTCTCCTACGGCCACCGCTACGTCACCGACCGCGAGACCACCCTGGCCCTGGTGCCGCTCGGCTACGCCGACGGGGTCCCCCGGGCCGCCACCAACAAGGGCCCCGTGCTCCTCGGGGACCGCGTCCGCACCATCGCGGGAACAGTCTGCATGGACCAGTTCGTTCTCGATGTGGGGGACGACAGGGTGGAGGCCGGCGAGTACGCGGTACTGTTCGGCGACCCGGGGGAGACCCCGGGGGTCCCGACGGCCCAGGACTGGGCCGCGGTCCTGGACACGATCCCGTACGAGATCGTCACCAGGGTGGGCGCCCGGGTTCCGCGCGAGTACGTCGGCGCGGGATCCTGACCGGTCGCCGAGAACCGGTCACAGACGCCCCCCACCCCGCCTAACCTGGGTGAAGAGGTCACTTCCGGCACGCCCCGACGCAGGGGCGCCCCGGCGGTCCCGAACCCGTGCGGGCGGCGCCCGCGGGCCGACACGTCCCCGGCGTGACGCCCCGGCCCGGCGCGCCCGGCCACCGACCGACCACATCCCACGACGAGCAGCGAGCCCGATGACAGACGTGACAGCAACCACCGTGTCCACCGTCCGCGAGGTCACCGCCGCCACGGACGACGCCATGCGCGCCCTGGGCCGCGACCTCGCGGCCCTCACACGCCCCGGCGACCTGCTGATCCTGTCCGGGCCGCTCGGAGCGGGGAAGACCACCCTCACCCAGGGCCTCGGCGCGGGCCTCGGCGTGCGCGGGTCGGTCACCTCCCCGACCTTCGTCATCTCCCGCGTCCACCCGTCCCTGGTGGGCGGCCCCGCCCTCGTGCACGTGGACGCCTACCGGCTCGGCGGGCCGGACGAGATCGACGACATCGACCTCGACATGACCCTGCCCGACTCCGTCACCGTGGTCGAGTGGGGCGAGGGCGTCGCCGAGGAGCTGTCCGAGGACCGGCTGGAGATCCGGATCGAGCGGCACCGCGACGACTCCCGCACCGTGCACCTGCGCGCCGTCGGCCACCGGTGGGCCGGGGTCGAACTGCCCCGCGGGGAGGGCTCCGGTCCGACCCCCGTCCACGACGGGTCCCCCGGAGCCGCGGCTGCCGACGGCGCCGGCTCCGAGGAGGACACCCCGGCCGACGCTCCCATCGACCTGCCCGGCTCCGACGCCGGGCTCGGATAGGCGGAAAAACCCGTGCTGCTCCTGGCCTTCGACACCGCCACCCCGGCGGTCACCGCCGCGATCGGGGAGAGCGCCCCCGACGGGGCGTTCACCCTGCGCGCCGGCGCCTCCTCCGTGGACGCCCGCCGCCACGGCGAACTCCTCAGCCCCACCGTCCAGCGGCTGACCGAGGAGGCCGGGGTCACCCTGGCCGACCTCGACGCCATCGCGGTCGGCATCGGCCCCGGCCCCTACACGGGGCTGCGGGTCGGGCTGGCCACCGCGCACGCCCTGGCCGACGCCCTCGGCGTCCCCTGCCACGGCGTCACCACGCTGGACGCGCTCGCGTTCGCGACCGGGCGCACCGAGCCGTTCCTCGCGATGACCGACGCCCGCCGCAAGGAGGTGTTCTGGGCGCGCTACGACGACCGCCTCACCCGCGTGGGAGAGGTCGGGGTCGCCAGGCCCGCCGAACTGGACACCGGCGGACTCCCTCTGGTCGGCGACGGGGCCCGGATGTACGCGGAGGTCCTCGGCGCGGGCACGGCCGACCCCGCGCCGCTCCACCCGGACGCCGCCGCCATGGCCGAACTGGCCCTGCTGCGCCTGTCCCGGGGCGTCGAGCTCCCCGCGCCCAACCCCCTCTACCTGCGCCGTCCGGACGCGGTCGTGCCCGGAGCCCCGAAGAAGGTGCGCCAGTGGGTGAAGTGAACGACGGCGCCGGCCGGGCCCCGGACGCCGCGGGCCCGCCCGCCGTGCGCCTGCGCGCCATGACCGCCGACGACGTCCCGGCGGTCATCACGCTGGAGCGCGCCCTGTTCCCGCTCGACGCCTGGAGCGAGGACATGCTCCGCGACGAGCTGGCCGAGCCCACCCGCCACTACGTGGTCGCCGAGAGCGGCGACACCGTGGTGGGCTACGCGGGGCTGAGGTCCGTCCCGCCCGAGGGCGACGTGCAGACCATGGCCGTGTCCGAGCAGGTCTGGGGCCGGGGGATCGGGAGCGCGCTGCTCACCGAACTCCTCGACCGGGCCGCCGCCCGCGGCGTCACCCACATGTTCCTGGAGGTCCGCTCGGACAACCCGCGCGCCCAGGACCTGTACAAGAGGTTCGGCTTCGTGCAGATCGGTGTCCGCCGGGGCTACTACAACGGGGCCGACGCGTTCGTCATGCGACGCGTCGCGGAGAAGGGGACCCATGAGTGACCTGCCGCTGATCCTGGGGATCGAGTCGTCCTGCGACGAGACGGGCGTGGCCCTCGTCCGCGGCTGCGAACTGCTCGGCGACTCGGTCGCCTCCAGCGTGGACCAGCACGTCCGCTTCGGCGGGGTCGTGCCCGAGGTGGCCAGCCGCGCGCACCTGGAGGCGATGACCCCGACCGTCCGGCGGGCGCTGGACAGCGCCGGGGCCAAGCTGTCCGACGTGGACGCGATCGCGGTCACCGCGGGCCCCGGCCTGGCCGGAGCCCTGCTCGTGGGCGTGTCCGCCGCCAAGGCCTACTCGATGGCGCTCGGCAAGCCGCTCTACGGCGTCAACCACCTGGTGGGCCACGTGGCCGTGGACCAGCTGGAGCACGGGCCGCTGCCCAAGCCCGCCATCGCCCTGCTCGTCTCCGGCGGCCACACCTCGCTGCTGCTGGTCAACGACCTGGCCACCGACGTGGTGTCCCTCGGGGACACCGTGGACGACGCCGCGGGCGAGGCCTACGACAAGGTCGCGCGGCTCCTCGAACTGCCCTACCCCGGCGGCCCGCCCATCGACAAGGCCGCCCAGAAGGGCAACGCCAAGGCCATGCGGTTCCCGCGCGGCAAGTGGGGCGACGGCACCTACGACTTCTCGTTCTCCGGCCTCAAGACCGCCGTGGCCCGCCACGTCGAGGACGCCGACCGCCAGGGCCTGCCCCTGGTGGTCGCGGACATCGCCGCGGCCTTCCAGGAGTCGGTGGTGGACGTGCTGACCCGCAAGGCCGTGGACGCCTGCGTCGAGCACGGGGTGAGCACCCTGGTCATCAGCGGCGGCGTGGCGGCCAACTCGGCCCTGCGCGCGCTCGCGGAGCAGCGCTGCCGGGACGCCGGGATCGAGCTGCGCGTCCCGCGCCCCCGCCTGTGCACGGACAACGGCGCGATGATCGCCGCCCTGGGCGCGGAGGTGGTGGCCGCCGGGCTGCCGCCGTCGGCGCTCGACCTGGCCACGGACACGTCCCTGCCGGTGGAGTCCCCGCTGGCGACGTAGGCGGCCGGACGCATATCCGATCGCACGTGGGGGCGGGACGCACACGCGTCCCGCCCCCACTTGTTTCTCGGGGATGGCGCCAGGGCCGGGGCGGCGTGTCGCCGTGCCGATCAGGGCGCGGACGTCCGGCGCGGGGGTGACAGCTCTCGATAACGGGTTCGATGCCTTATGGTGTCGCGTGGTGGGCACACGGCGGCCCGGGAGACGGCCCCGCCGACGAACGCCCCGCCGTCCCCGCGCAGACGCCCCGCCCCCGCCGGTACAGCCAGCGAATCAGGAGATCCGCAGTGACCCGTTCCAGCACCGTCCTCATCACCGGCGCCACCGACGGCCTCGGCCTCGGCCTGGCCGAAGACCTGGCGGCCGACGGCGTCGACCTCGTCCTCCACGGGCGCAGCCGGGAGAAACTCGACCGGATCGCGGACCGGATCGGGTCGGGCGGCGCGGCCAGGCCGCGCACGGTGGTCGCGGACATGGCCGACCTCGGCCAGGTCCGCCGCATGGCCGCCGAGATCCGTGCCACGGAGAGCCGCCTCGACGTCCTGGTGAGCAACGCCGGTATCGGGTCCGGGGAGCCGGACGGGCGCGACCGCCGCACCAGCTCCGACGGACACGAGCTGCGCCTCGCCGTCAACTACCTCTCCGGTTTCCTGCTCACGCTCGAACTCCTGCCGCTGCTGCGCGACTCGGCCCCGGCCCGTGTCGTCAACGTCGCCTCCCTCGGCCAGACCCCGCTCGACTTCGACGACCTGATGCTGGAGCGCGACTACACCGGGACCCGGGCGTACCGCCAGAGCAAGCTCGCCCAGATCATGTCCGGCTTCGCGCTGGCCGCGCGGCTGCCCGCCGACGAGGTCACGGTCAACAGCCTGCACCCCGCGACCTTCATGCCGACCAAGATCGTCCGGGACATGACCGACCACAGCGTCGACACCCTGGAGCAGGGGGTGGCCGCCACCCGCCGGCTCGTCACCGACCCGGAGCTGTCCGGGACCACGGGACTCTTCTTCAACGGCACCGAGGAGATGCGCGCCAACGGCCAGGCCTACGACGAGCAGGCCGTCCAGGACCTGTGGAAGGCGAGCCTGGAGCTGACCGGGGCCGATAGCCCCTTCTGAGGGGCTGGCCGGAACCGTTGCGGGTGGGGCGCGTGAGCCCCTGACCTGGATGATCTTGTACTTATAGACGTTCTCGGCGCCGAATCTCGCTATAGGTACAAGATCACGGCGGAGGGGGCGGGGAGGAGGGGCGGGGCCGCGCACCCTTTCGGTCGGGCGGTCGCGGGGCCTCGCACCCTTTCGGTCGCGGGGCAGCTGCCCCGCGACCGGGCCGGGCGGGGGCGCGCTCCCGCCCGGCCCGGAGCACGTCAGTCGTGGGTGAAGACGTAGGGGCGCAGGCCGGACGGGACGGCGTCCGGGTCCGCGTCGAACTCGGCCCACACGCCGGTGCCCAGGTCGCCCCACGGCCCGAGCGGGTGATGGCCCCACCTCCGCGACAGGTTCTCCACCAGCAGCAGGCCCCGCTGCCCCTCGGCCTGGCCCCACTCGTCGTCGCTGCGCCCGGCCGGGATGCGCGGGACGCCGTCACCGCCTCCCGAGTCGCTGACGGAGAGGCGCAGCGTGGCGCGGTCGGGCATGGACAGGGCGCGCAGGACCTCCCCGTGCGCGGTGCCGGAGTCGGTGTACTTGAGGGTGTTCGCGAACAGCTCCGACAGGCACAGCTGGAGGGTCCCGACCAGGTCCGGGTCGAACCCGGCGAGGTCGTGGGCGAGGTGCGCCCGGACCAGGGGGAGTTCGCGGAAGTCGCCGGAGTACATGCGGTGCTCCCAGTGGACGAGGGGCCTCATGCCGCCACGTCCTTGCGGGCCTGCTGGTCGAGCCAGACGCGGGTCAGGCGGGCGAAGGCGCGCCAGTCGTCGGGGTCCTCGCAGGCGGCCAGGGGCGCGCGCGGCGCGGGGACCGCGACCGGGGCCGGGGCCGGGGCGAAGGGGGCCGTGGCGAGCAGGTCCCCGGGCGGAGGAGCGGCCCTGGCGGTCCAGCGGCGCAGGCGCGCGGCGGCCTCCTCCCGGACACGGTCGAGTTCGTGCTCGTGGGCATCGAAGTAGGGCCGGACGGGGGCGAGCTCGTCGGCGGGGAGCCGCTCGGGCGGAGGCGTCAGGCGGGGCGCGGGGAGGAGCGGATTCGAGGACCCGGCGACCGGGACGGCCTGCGGAGGCGAGACGGCCCCGACCGTCGCGGGGGCGGGAGCGGGGACGGGCGCGTAGCGGCGGACGCGGGTGGAGCGGCGGCGACGGCGCGCGGCGGCAGCGGAGTGGCGTCCGCGCGGGGGTGTGAGGAGGGCCGTGAGCGGGCCGAGGGCACGGCTCAGAAGGGCAGCGCTAAACTGGCGCATGCTGGCAATCCTTGTCTGTAAAAGTGTTGAAGTTGCTGGCCACGGCCCCGGGCGGTTGTATCCGTCGCGGGGCCATTTGGCTGTTGAGTTGTGTGTTCGAGGCCAGAGTAGAGGGGGCGGGGTGGGGGTGGGGGCTTTTCGGGGAAGAAAGGCGGGGGAAGTTGGCGGGGGGAATGTTATCCCAGGTGGGGTGGGTGGAAGAGCATTTCTCGCGAAAGTGGCGAATGGGTCTCTTGGGGTGTTGAACGCAGAACGGCCCCCGTTCCCCGGGGGGAGCGGAGGCCGTCGTCGTACGGGGTCGGCTAGCGGTCGCCCTTGACGGTCGCGAGGAACCCGGACCAGACGGGGCTGCCGAAGCTGAGGTGCCCGAGGTCGCGGTTCTGGGTGTCGCGGACCAGGGTGGCGGCCGGGCCCTCGGCGACCTCGACGCAGTTCTGGTGCGAGCCTCCGCTGTAGCTGCTCTTGTGCCACTGGACGTCACTCATGGCGGGAATCCCTCAATCGTCTCTTCGACCAGCCGCAGCGACCGCGCCGGGGACATCGCCGCTGCCTGCAGGCGGTGGAACCTCAGTTTGAACTCTCCCACGGCGTCGGCGTCGTGCACGAACTGGCCCTTGTAGGCCGACTCCGCGTACACGATCTCCCGGTCGGGGGAGGGGTCGAGCACGGTGAACGGGCCGACCAGCCCGGGATGCAGGGGTTCATCCGTGATCTGCAAGGTTATCCGCTCGCTTCCGGCGAGAGCGTGGATGTGCTGGAGCTGCTCGCGCATGATCGGCCCGGAATCGACGGGCTCCATCAGAACCGCCCGGCCGATCACCACCATCATCACGGGGGTCTCCGCACTCTGGAAGCGCTCGCCCCGGGCGATGCGGTCCCGCACGCTCGCCTCGGTCCTGGCCGGCGGCTCCCACGGCGTGACGGCGCGCATGACCGCCGTCGCGTAGCTCGTGGTCTGGAGCAGCGAGGGCACCAGGAACGGGTGGAACTCCAGGATGGAGGCGGCCTTCTTCTCCAGGTCCTCCATCTGGCCCAGCCACGGGATCTTGCCCGCCCTGGACAGGTCGTCCCACAGCCTCGCCAGCTCGTCACCCGTGCCCAGGGCCTCGTCCAGCGTCGCGAGGACGTCCTCGGTCGGAGAGGTCCGGCCGCACTCCAGGTTGGACACCGCCGAACCCTTCACACCCAGGGCCCGGCCCAGCGTCTCCTGGGTCAGTCTGGCGGCGTCGCGACGCTCCTTGAGGATCGCGCCCCACCGCTCGCGGACATCCGTGATCGCCTTCGTCATGCCTGATATTTGCACACAAGAAAGGGACAAAACGGTACTACCGTGATTTCCGTTCACCCGATGGAGTTTCGCAAGAACTCCATCCGCGCGAATGGACTTTCGCGGAAACGCCACGGGAGGAGGCGGAGGACACGGCCCCTCGCCAAGCTGACCAAGGACGGCGAAGCCCAGGTCAAGGGAGTGACGGCGATGAACAGCGGGCACGGGCGCGGCGGGGACCGGTGGCGGGCGGAACTCCCCCGGAGGATCGCGCCCCGCGTTCCGGGCGTCCGCACGGTCAGCTGGGGGCCGCTGCCGGAACAGGTGGCCTCCGCGCGCGCCTGGTGCCGGAACGGGACCAGGCTCGGCCACGACCGCGCCTACCCGCTGATGGCCGTCCTCTCCGAACTCCACACGAACGCCCTGCGCCACAGCGCCTCGGGGCGGCCGTGCGGGCGGGTGCGCATGGAGATGTCGGAGAGCCGGGGCGTGTTCCGGGTCGCCGTGACCGACGACGGCGCCCCCGCGGGCGCGCCGCACAGCGTCCCCGAGGTGGGCGGCGGCTTCGGCCTGCTCCTGGTGGAACGGCTGGCCGCCGACTGGGGGTGGACCGGCGAACCCGGACACCCGCTCACCGTGTGGGCGCTCGTCGACCCGCGGGTTCCCCTTCCGGTGGACGAGGTGGAGGGGGCGGGGCCGCAGGGCACTCCGGGGGTCGGCGGACGAGCCGCCGGGGTTCCGGCCCGGCGCGGAGTCGGCTGACCACGGCCCGAGGACACCCATGGGAGGGGAAGAGGAGACGGAGGGGAGGGCCGTGAGGGCGGCCCTCCCCTTCCGTGCTTGCACGCGACACGGGCCCCCACCATCCCCGTGGCCACTTCCGGCCACACCGTCAACCATGCCTCCGAACAGGGGACCGTCCGCCCGAACCGCCTTCGGGGCTGGATATCTTGGGTTCCGATTATCGACTGAATACGGCTGATGGTTCCGGTTGTGCCGGAACGTCTTCGCAACTCAGAACAGGGAAGTGGGTGAGCCTGTGTCCGGTGGCACTGGTGTGAACGCGGACGACGCCTATGCGGGCGGCTCGGCCTCGGCGGACGCGGCGGGCCGGCTCAGGGACCTGCCGACCGACTTCGACGAGGCGGTCCAGGCGGCCAAGAGCGCGGTGAGCCCCGCGCCGGGCATCACCGGTTGGGGTTCCTTCGGGGAGGACCACGCGCAGCACATGGTCGACGTCAAGGAGCACGCGAGGATCCTCGCGGAGAACATCCAGGACGGTTCCTACGAAGCCGCCGTGACGGACCTCGAAGCGGCGGAGGAGTACCACATCCCGATCAACGGCCCACAGCCCTTCTAGAGGCCCCGCGCCCCCGACCTCCGCTCCCCCTGCCCCCGGGGTTCCTCGGCCCCCCGCACCCCACATCCCTCCCGTACCCCCAGCGTTTTTGGAGTCCCCCTTGTCCGCGCTCAGCTACACCGAATGCGAGATCGACCGAGGCGTCGTCGCGTCGGCCAGAAGCACCTTCGAGGAGTTGCACGCCACGATCAGCGGCCGATCCGGCGAGTACAACACCATCACCCAGCCGGTGGGGTTCGAGTTCACGGACCTGGTCGGGGAGGGTCTGAGGAGCGCCGCCGAGGAGAACCACTCCTCCTGGAGCAGCTCCATGATGGCGTGCACCCACGCCTACGGCGTGCTCGACAAGATCAGCACGGACGTCCAGTGGTACGAGGACAGGATCGAGGAGATCAAGGGAAACCTCTCGACCGCACTGGGCAATGCGAGCGAGCCCGACAACCTCACCATCGTTCAGCAGATCGTCGACTCCCACAACCTGGACGCCGAGCGTGCGTGGCGGGACCTGGAGACCCGCTGCGACGAGTCCGAGGAGCTGCTGCGCGGCGGCCCGACCCCCGAGAACATCCGTGCGCTGGCCGAGGGCGGGCACCTGGGGGAGTACGGCCTCATCGGCTTCTACACCACCAACGACCTGAACTACTTCTACGTCGACGAGAGCCAGGCCGAGACGATCGCGATCCACATCCGGGACGCGGTCCTGCACGGCTACGACGGAAGCATCGAGGCGCTGGAGGACCACCCCGAGTTCCTCGCCCTCATCGGGAACGTGGTCGCGCGGGCGCAGACCGCCCAGCAGAACGGCGATGAGCTCCTGGACGGCGAGATCGAGTTCCTGGAGACGCTCTTCGGGGACCTCGGCGCCGTCGACAGCGACGACCCCGGTTTCCTCGCCTTCATGGACCAGGTGAACTCCAGCGAGCACATCAGCGACTCGCTGCGCGGGGACATCAGCCGCAACCTGGCGAACTCCATGCTCGTGCTCTCCGACGAGAACATCGGCGGCGGCATGGACAGGCTCCCCCAGGACGTCGTCGACGTCATGGACGTGCCGGACTTCCCCGATGTCAACAGCATCAACCACGACTCGGAACTCTCCGGCTTCATGGACGCCTACAGCGACTGGGGGCAGCCCTTCACGACGCTGAGCAACTTCCTCGACAGCGCCGGGCCAGGGATACAGGGCGGAACGGAGTTCTCCACCACGCTGATGGGGACCGTGGCCGCCACGCTCGACGTCCCCTACTTCGCCGCCGGCGAGCCGGGGGACGAGCACTTCCAGAACGTCATCGACGTCGCCTCCCGCAACGACGAGGCGAACTACATCATCCTGACGGGCGAGGACTTCGAGGGCAACGAGTTCCAGCACCACGAGAGCCACGGGGACCTCACCCCGGAGAAGATCCTGGAGACCTTCTACACCCACAACTGGCCGGACGACGGCGCCGCGGTGAGCGGCATCACCGACTGGATCGGCCAGAGCAGGGGCGTGGACGTCGGCGGGGTCACAGACGAGATCCGGGGGACCGCCCTCGCGAGCCTGATGGCGACGATGGAGGACCCCGCATTCCAGGAAGCCATCTTCGCGACCGGACATAACCTCGAAGAAATCGTCGGCGAGGGGGACTCCGAGGAGGAAGTTCTCTGGATGGACGTATCAGCTGGTTACCTGAACGGAGAACTGGCTGACGGGTTCGGGGATATCTTTATTTCCTATATGGATGAATTCTCGGATTCGGATGGGCTTCCGGGAAATAAGGATGTCTCTCATGGTTGGAATGACGAGCTTGATCGCGTTGAACTCTCGGCGGAGAGTCGATTGGCGTTCACTCAGTTCATCATGGGCGATCCGGATGCGGCTGCGCGGGTGTACGGAGAGGTTTCCATGCACACGGCGGAGCGGATGGAAGACTATGCCAACAGTAGTGGCGAGAGGGATCATACGCCCACGGTGCTCGCCGGGAGCCTGCAGGGGCTCGTCGATAATGCGCTCATGAACGAAAGCGCAATTCGTTCGGACGTCCACAATGATGCTGCTGCTTACCATAACAAGGTGACGGGTGCGGCAGTGGATGTCATTGGCGGCCTGGCTGGGGATGGAAATGTTTCCGGTTTCGTTGTGGAGATGGCAAAGTTTGCCGCCAAGGAGTCCCTGTCGATTCCTGAGAATCCGGAGGGGACCAGGGTTCCCGTTATTGAAGACTGGGCTCATGATGAGAAGCTGATGGGGTTTGCCATCTCCGCTGCGGCAAACGCTGATCCCGATCTCATGGACGAGCTAGTGGAGGCGGGAGCGGTTCAGGAGGACGATGGAGGGAGCCGGTACGTTCCTCTAGACCATGCGCAGTGGGAGGGGAAGAATACAGACGGCACATTCCAGACTGTGTTCGACAGCTTGGACGAGCGACCCTGGCTGGACGGTGAGGGGAGTATGGCGAATGCGGTCCACAACTATCTGAGTGCGTTTGACAGGACTGGTGACAAATGGGAGTCGGTTTCTGTGTGGAGACCTGAAAACTGAGTGGATCAAGACATGGCTTGGCTTTATCGACCTGGAAGTTCCGTGCGAATTCGATTCTCTATTTTCTTTCTCCCGGTTTTCCTTGTCGGGTGTTCTTCTCAAGGGCATGAAGTCACGGAATCCGTCGTAGAGCTGGATCACCGGCCGGCCGTGAGCGAGGTCGCGTGGGACTGGACCGCGCCGGACGGCTCACGGTCGGCGGTGTTCCCGGTGCCCGGTGGTGTGGCGGTTCTGCAAGCAGCCGGAGTCGTCGTCCTGTCCGGTGAGACCGGTGAGGAGCTCTGGCAGTACCGGGTCTCCGAGAGGGAGGTTTCGGGAAACGTCTCCGACGACGGCCGCCACGTCGTGCTCCGGTCGGAGGGTGACACCGGGGCGGGCACGGGAGGGACGGAACTGACCGTTCTCGACTCGGGCACCGGCGAGATCGTGCACGAGTTCGACTCCAGCGGCGTCGAGGCTGTCGAACGCGTCGGCTTCGCCCCGCAGATCGGAGAGTCCCTCAGCGGTGTCACGGGCGACATCTGGGCCGTCCAGGACGAGACCGGTGTGACCGCCCACCAGTGGGAGGACGGCGAAATCCTGTGGTCGTCGGCCACGGCAGACCTGGCGCGGTGCACGGACGTCGGCTCCGTCGACGACCTCGCGGTCCTCGACGACGTCGTGGTCGCCGCCTTCACCTGTTACGAGCAGCCAGAAGGTGAGGACCCGGTCGACATGACGGAGGGGCAGGAGTTCGTCTCAGGTCTGGTGGGGCTCGATCCCACCACCGGTGAGGAGCTGTGGCGGTCCGAGGACCAGCTCGGATTGTTCCCGGCAGACTCACACGGCAGGGTCCTGACGGTTCAGGACAGCGGTTTGATCGTCGTCGAATACCCCTACGCAGAGGTCCACCAGCTGGTCGACCCCTCCACCGGTGACGTGACGGATCTCGGGCGGAACGACGTCCTGTGGTCGAGTTCCGACGGCTCCACACTGGGGGTCTGGCACGCCGAGTCCAGGGACTACCGACACGAGGATCGTTCCGGTGAGGCTCTCACGAGCCTCGTGGAGGAGACCGGGGCCGTGCCCGAGCCCACCGTCAGCGGCGGTGGGTTCCTCGGTCTGGAGGACGGAGTCCTGTACCTGGCGGAGGAGGTCGCAGGAGGGGCGGATGCGCCGGTGCTGGCCTACTTCACCGGCTTCCAGGGTGCTTCCGAGATCACGATCGACCGGGACGCGCAGATGACGGAGGTCCACGACGCCGTGTCCGTACCGGGTGCCGTCGCGGTCTCCTACACCGACGACGAAGGACGGAGCGGTGTCATCGGACTGCGTTAGAGGACGGTCGAGGCGCTTGTGCCCTTGGAGCCAGATCTGCCTCAGCGGCCGTGCTCGCGGGCGTTGTCAGTGAGACCTGAGGTGAAGGCGTGACGCAGGTGCGACTGGTGGACCGGTGGGGATATGCGGCTGCCGGGCTTGCTGTGGTTCTGCTCGGAGCGGGGTGTGCGGCTCAGGGTGAGACGGTGGCGGATGCCGAGGTGGCCGACGACGCGCGAGGCGCGTTCACCATGGCCGAGGTCGAGGCGGTGGAGGAGTTCCTGGCGGACGATCCGCGAGGCCCTGCCACGGAGTTGCTGGCCACCGGCTCCGGTGTGCTCGCCCTGCTCGACGACCAGGTCGTCTCCTTCGGGGTGGACCCGGTGGCGGAGGCCTGGCGGCACGAGATCCCCGAGCCTGTGAGCGACGTTTCCGTGGAGAGCACCGGAGAGACCGTACTGGTGAGGTACGGGGCCGACGTGGGGCCCGTGTCCGGCGAGCAGGTCACTGTGCTGGACGCAGAGCGCGGCCGGGTCCTGGAGTCCTACACCGCCCGGGGCGAGGCGGTCCCGGGTGAGGGCCGATTGCTGGGTGATGTATGGGTGACGGCCAGCCCCGGGGGGACACTGACGGCCAGGCGGACCGCTGACGGCGAGGTCGCGTGGGAGCACAGCCTCACCGGTACGTGCTCCGGCGGGGACGCGGAGGACATCGATGTCGCTGTTGCCGGGATCCAGCTGCTGGTGGCCTATGCCTGCGAGGCGGACGGCACGGCGCACGCCGCGATGCTCGACGGCGGTACCGGTGAACCGTTCTGGGAGCAGACCTGGGCGGGAGCCGAGGCGCCCCGGGTGAACGTGGTGCATGAGCACACGGTCCCGGGAGGCCCGGAGGACCCGGTCTTCCGGATGTTCGACGAAGAACTGAGCGGTGAGTTCCTCTTCGTGCACGGGAGCGAGACCAATGGCGTCGAGCCGTTCGTTCCCGAGCCCTGGCGGAGCGCGCCGGGGGTTGGCGAGTACGCTGCCCAACCCCTGGAGGACTTCGAGGCGGCCCCTCGAGAGCTCGTCCTGCACTCGGCCCCGCGGGGAAACATGCATGACTATGTCCTCCTGGGTGCGGTCCGGTGGCTGGTCGAGGAGGACGGCGTTCCCTTCTCCGTGGAGGACATCGACGAGTCTCTGTTGATCGACGGTGAGCTCGTGCAGAACCCCCGTCAGTGGACGGTGGGGGCACCCGGCTATGTCTCGGCTCTGCTGGTCGAGGTCGAGGAGGCTTTCTCGTAGCGGGCCCGTCCCCTCGTGCTGTGCCAAGAAGTGCTCTTCGCGGAGAAAGGATGATCGGTGTCCCGTGGTGTGAATACGGTTTCCTCAGGCAGGAGGCCCTTTTTCGCCTCAGCCGCTGGTCCTGTGCTGATCTCCTTTTCTCTGCTCACCTGCTCCTGCTCCTTCCCCGGTGAAGCGGGCGGCGCGGAGGAGGTCTCAGAACCCTCGGCCGTCGCGTCGGTGAGCGGAATCGGCTGGGAGTGGGAGACCCCGTCCGAGCGAGAGATCCTGGCCGTCGAACCCGTTGCCATGGGGGCAGCGGTGTTCATGGACACGGGCGTCGCGGTTCTCCACGGTGGTACCGGCGAGGAGGTCTGGAGCTACCTTGTGCCCGAGCAGGAGGCATTCGCCGCCGGTCTCACCGTGGACGGCGCTTCTCTTCTCGTGGCCAGGGGGCCGAGTTCCGACGAACCGCCTGAAGAGACGTTGATGCTCGACGCGGACAGCGGCGACTCCACAGGTGAGTTCCGGGTCCGTGAAGGGTTCGCGCCTTGGGACTTGTGGTCGGCGAGTGAGGCCGAGCGAGTACACCGGCCTCCGGGTGTGGTGGAGGAGTACCGACCTCTCTCGGTCATCGATGTCGCCAGTGGAGATCAACGATGGGAGCAGGAGGCCCCCCTCACATGTGAGGCCGATCCCGGGCTTGCGTCCCAGCAGCCGGACTCCCTCATCCACGACTCGCTGCTGCTCGTCCTCGTCGTATGCAGCCCTGAGCGGTTCGAGGACCCGCTGGAAGTGACTACGGCGGTGGTCGCCCTGGACCTCGCTGACGGACAAGAAGTGTGGCGAAAGGAATTCACCCACGAATCGGTCGGCACCTTCCCCAGTGCCTCGATCGAGGTGGAGGGGAATGCACTGCTTCTCGAGGGCAGAGACCTACCGGAGGCACACGTGATCAACGTCCCGGACGGGGAGATCCTTGCCAGCACTCAGCGAACCGTGGTGGGAATGTTCGGTGGTGAAATCTTGGCCTGGGATGGAAACTTCGCGGCCGGCGATCGCTATGACCTGCTCGGGATGGACCTGGAGACGGTGGAGTCCGTCGAGCTTTCCGAGCGTTCGGGCGGGTCGCTGCTGAGCGAGGAGGACGTCCTCCCTCTCGGTGACGGCCTGGTGAGCGTGGAGGGTCTGGAGGAGGACGGCGCCGCCTCCGGGCTGGCTCTGGGTTTCACGCCGTGGGGCGGTGCTGAGACCGAGGTGCTCGACCCCGGTTTCCCGATCGAGGCCGGCGACTACTTCGACAGGTTCACGGGGCAGGTGGTCGAGGTTCCCGGCGCGGTGGTGCTGGTGGACGGAAGGTCCCCGGACCCTACGCAGTTGGTCGCCTACCAGTGAGGGCTCCCGTTCCCGGCCGTGCCGGGGCCAGGCGCCCGGGGACCGGCCCTGCACCTGTGACATGAGAACTCCGAAAGGACACCCCTCCGTGAGATACGGGGCAGCCGTCGCCGTGGTGACCACTTTTCTCCTCACGTCCTGCGGTGCGGGCGGCTCAGCAGGGTCGGGCGGCGCGGAGGAGATACGGGACCTCGACCGTCCGGGCTCCGTCAGCGGTGTGGCGTGGACGTGGGAGGCGCCCGAGGGCGTCGCCGACCTCGCCGGCGTCCACGCGGTTCCCGGCGGAGTCGCCGCCCTCGTGGACGACGGGGTGATCGGGCTTTCCGGGGAGAACGGCGGAGTCATGTGGGAGCACCGGGTGCCTGGAAGCGAGGTGTTCGGTGCGGTGGCGGGCCAGGGGCGGTACTTCGTGCTCCAGGTCCTGGACCCCGACGACACGGAGGCGCCGCCGAGGATGCTCGTCGTCGACCTCTCCACGGGTGAGTCCGTCCACGACTACGAACTTCGGGACGGGGACAGCGCGTCCGGTCCGGTCAGGGGAGGTCTGGCCGGCGTCACCGGTGAGCACTGGATCACGGTGGAGGGCGACGAGGACCTGGTCGCCCATGAGCTGGGCAGCGACGAGCCCGCATGGTCCGTCCCGGGCGTCGCCGGGTGCGACGACGTCGGCAGCGTCGACCGGACCGCCGCGACGGACGACGTCCTGGTGGCTGCCTTCACGTGCTACGAGCAGCCCGAGGGCGAGGACCCGGTCGAGATGACCGAGGGGCAGGAGTTCGTGTCGGGTTTCGCGGGTTTCGATCCGGCGACGGGGGACGAGCTGTGGCGCACGGAGGCGCCGGCGGGGATGTTCCCCGGAGACGCCCACGAGCGCGACCTCACCGTGCACGAGAGCGGGATCGTCACCGCCTACTACCCCTATGAGCAGGTCGGACAGGTCGTCGACGCCGCCACGGGTGACGTCGAGGCACTGGAAGGGGGAGAAGTCCTCTGGGCCAGTGAGGACGGCTCTCTCCTGGGGATGTGGGACGGGCGTACGCGCGGCTACCGGATCCAGGAGATCGGCGCGGACGTGAGGGAGAGCCTGGGGGACGAGCAGGCCGGCGCGGGCGCGGCGATCGTCAACGCGCTCCAGGGGGACGTCGAGACGGTCGGGCTGGAGGGCGGTGTACTCCACATGGGCGACCTCTTCGAAGGCGGGGCGGGGGAGACGGAACTGGCCGCCTTCGAGGGCTTCGAGGAGACCGTTCCGGTCATGTTCTCGTGGGACGCGGAAGCCTCGATGGAGGTGGACCAGACCGTCGTCGTGCCGGGAGCCGTCGCCGTCTCCTACATCGACCACTCCGGGAGCAGCGGGGTCATGGGCCTGCAGTAGGACCGATCGGCCCGGAACCGCCGGGCGCGGGGCGTACACCCCGCACCCGGCGGCGGGAGGGGCCTACCCCTCGGATCGGAAGAGGTCGAGGAACGCGGCGGCGAAGGCCGCCGCGTGGGCGGCGGCGACGGGCTGCCACCGGGTGTCGGAGTCCTCGTCCTTGCCGCTGAGCAGGTCGGAGACACCCCGGATCACCAGGGAGTCGGTGCCCGAGGACAGGTAGGCGCTGCGGAGGAAGCCGTAGCCCTCCATCTCCACCGCGACCGCGTCCCCGCAGTGCTCGCGCAGCCGTTCGGCGGTGAGCGCGTCCCGGTCCGCGACGACCTTGTTCCCCGAGGCCACCGGCTTGACGAAGGCCCGGGGCGGCTGCGGGAGGCGGTCCGTCAGCACCCGCTCCGGCCACTCCTGCCGGAACACCACGTCCATGGCCCGCTGCACGGCGGCGTGGGACGGGGCCGCCGTCTTCGCCCTCGAACGGAAGTCCTCCGCGTCCTCCTTGCCCGTCTCGTAGTCGTAGATCGCGTCGGCCACCACCACGTCGCCGAGCCGCACGTCCTTGACGCCGCCGGCCACACCGACGAACAGGACGACCTCGGGCGCGAAGGCCGTGCGCGCCCTCTCCAGCGACACACCCGCGTCGACGTTGCCCGGCCCGACCTGGGCCAGGGCGACCCGGCGCGTCCGCCGCTCCCCGCCGAGCGTGCCGATCCGGTAGAGGGTGCCGCTCTCGCCGTGCTCCTCGAACGGGCCGGTCAGGTGCGCCGCCACCGCCGCGTACTCGCTCGCGATGGCGGTGATCACCACCGCGTCCGCGAGCGTGCCGCGCCGGGCGTGCCGACCGGCGGACGGCGCCACCGACGGTTCGGGGGCGGCGGGTCCCTTGTTGACGGTGGTGCTGCCGGGGCCGAAGTTCATCCCGTCGGCGTTCTGCGTCCCGAACACCTGGTTGCCGTGGTTCGTGCCGTCCATGTCCTGCCTCCACACCTTCGTCCGTTGCCATGCCCTGTGCATGCGTCCGGGCCGCCGGGCCGCCGGACGGGCCGCGAGCCCGTGCCGCCGGGACCGCGACCGGGCCCTGCCCGGGGGCGACCGTGCGCGGCCCCGAGCGCCTACTTCCGGCCGGAGCCGTCCCCGCCGGACCCGGAGCCGGCCCCCTGGCCGGTGGCGGGCACCGTGCTCCGGCCGCTCCCGCTCCCCGTTCCGGTTCCCTTGTCGACGGTGGTGCTGCCGGGACCGAAGTTCATCCCGTCGGCGTTCTGCGTCCCGAACACCTGGTTGCCGTAGTTGTTGTTGACGTTGTTGATGATGCGGCGCACCTGTTCCGTGTCGTAGCCCGCCTCCCGCAGCACGTCCCGGACGCAGATGAGCACCTTCTCCGGGACGGCGCGGGTGACGCGCTCGACGTCGTGGGCCTGGAACAGCTGCCTCAGGTCGGGTGCGGCGGACCGGTGCCGGACGCCCATCGTGGGGGAGTAGTCGAAGAACTCCCGGTTCGCCCGGGCCCAGGAGTACAGCCTCCTGTTCTCCAGGGCGGCGCTCCGGGACCTGACCGCGGCCACGGCCTCCGCCGGGTTCACCCTGAGGTCCTCCAGGACCCCGGTGAACGCCGCCCACAACAGCTGCGCGACCTCTGCGGGGTCGGAGCCGACCGGCAGGGGGCCCTCGGGGACCTGGTGGGCGGGGGAGACCGGAGGCATGACCAGCGTCTCGCCCTCGATGTTGAGCAGCCCGCCCTGGGTGGTCAGCCGGACGAAGAAGGTCACCACCACCTGGCTCTCCCACATGCTGACGCCGATCTCCACGAAGTGGCGGGCGCGCTCGTGGAAGGCGTCGATGAAGCCGGCCACCCACTCCTCCCGCAGCCGCCACCTCTGCTGGTCGATCAGTACCGGGGCCAACCGGGTGATGTCGTCCTGGCGCCGACCCGGCAGGAACACGCAGTCGGCCACCTCGACCTCGCGGCGGGTGCTCGTTCCCATGCCCTCGGTACCTGTGAGCCGGGGAACCTCTGTGCGCAGCCGGTCGTAGAGGCGTTCGATCAGCGCCGAACCCGCCACGGCCGCGCCTGCGTCCTCCGCTCCCGGAGCGTTCCCCGGCTCGGCCTCCGCGTCCGCGCCGGCGGACACGTCCTCCGCGGACGCGTGCGCGCCCCCCGCGCCCCCGGCGCCGTGCTCCGCCGCCTCCGCCCCGCCCCGGTCGGGGAAGAGCTTGAGCGTCAGGGGCCAGGAGGCGTAGGGCTCGCCCACGCCGACGAAGGGGGTGCGGTCGTTGTAGAAGGCCACCGGCACGGTGCCCACACCGCTGTCCCTCCGCGGGTGCTCCGCCCGCATGCGGATGGCGTGGAGGGCGGCGTTGGTCCTCCGCCGGACCCAGAACCCGGTGCCGACGGTGGCGCCGAGAAGGATCAGCAGCGCCGCCCAGAGGGGGAGGACGTCGCCGAGCCCGCCCGGTTCGGAGATCTCCGTCGGGCCTGAGCCGTACGAGTCCAGCCCCAGGAGGAACGCCGACTCGCTCAGGAGGAGGACCGGCAGGACGACGGCCACCAGAAGGACCGCGGTCACCGCGGCGGCCAGGAGGATCAGGCACCCCCCGCGTCGCCGCGAGGCGTCCTCGCCCTCACGGCGGCGGCGCGCCGCGGCGGCCAGGGCCCCGACCAGGACGAGGGCGGTGAGCGAGGCCAGGACGTTGAAGAGGGAGAGGACGGCGACGGCGCCCAGGAACAGCGCCCCCGCGGTGGCCCGGACACGGCGGGCCCTCCGGCACTCCTCGGCGACGCGCACCGCGTCCAGGCCCGGCTCCCGTGGCACGGCGCGGTAGGGGTTCTCCACCCGCTCGCGCAGGACGTCGGCACGGAAGGCCGGGTCCTGCCAGGCCGCGGAGCTCAGGCGGGCGGTGGAGTCGTACTCGGGGGCGCCCGCCGCGTGCTCGACGCTCCACACGGCGGGGGCCGCGGCGAAGGGGGCGGCCGGGGCCGCTGTCGCAGGAGGGGGGACGCGGTCGGCGGGCCGCCTGCTCTGCTCGGGGATGTGCTCGGTCACGGGGGCTCCTTCTGATCCCGGACGCCGGTCACCGGTGTCCGGTCTCGGACGGATGGGGGCGTGAGAAGGGCCGGGCGGGGGCTGCGGGTCTCTCCGGGGGCTCCCTACAGGTCGGGTGTCGTGGCGGGGGCGCCGCCGGGGACCCTGGCGGACTCCCACGCGGTGTCGAAGATCCGCAGCGCGAAGTCGTACAGGGCCCCGGACCGGTGGGCGACCACGCAGGGGGAGTGCCGCCCGTGCGCGTCGCCCTGGTACAGCGTGAGGAAGACGAGGTTGTCGGTGGCGATGACACGGTAGAGGTTCGGGAGGTCGTAGAAGCGGATTTCCGTGTTCTTCCGGTCCCGGGTGGCCTCGGACAGGTAGTGGAAGTTGGCCAGCACCTGCTCGGTGAGCAGGCCGCGGCCGAAACCGGGGTCGAGGGAGATGAGCTCCTCCTCCCTCCGCTCCAGCCAGGAACCCCCGCCCCCGGGGGCGCGGCCCGGGGCGGACCCGGCCCGGCTCCCGGCCGGGAGCCCCGCCGGACCCTCCCCCTCCGCCTCCGGGGAGGCGGTGGGGGAGGACCGGTCGGAGCCCGGGTCGGGCAGGAGCACCCGGACGAAGTCCGGCGGCCGTCCTCCGCCGTTCCACAGCGGCGCGAAGCCGTCCCGGGTGAGTTCGTTCCCCCGCCCGACCATGACGCGGAGCCAGCGCGCCCGGCTGATCTCGCCGGACAGCTCGGCCCTCGCGTCGTCCTGGTGCCGGTGGACCCGCAGCACTCCGAGCCCGCTCAGGCGGGCGACCGCTGCCAGGAGCCACCAGCGCAGACGTCGGGACAGCAGGCCCCCGAGCCCGACGGTGACGGCCGTGGCGGCCAGCGAACTGGTGACCCCGAGCATGAATTCCGTCAACGTGGGCTCCTCGTGGGGGTTCCGGACCGGCCCGACTCGGCAGGAGACTTTCTAGTCACCCTGACCATAATGGGTGATCTGTTTCAGGTCAAGGGGACCTTTAGTAGATTGGCCGGATGACGCACAGCGCTCCACCAGCGGTTCCCCGGTTCCCCGTCTCGGTGACGGTCGACCTCGTCATCTTCACGGTCCGGGACGACGCCCTCCACGTGCTCCTCGTCGAGCGGGGCAAGGAGCCCTTCCTCGGCGGCAGCGCCCTTCCCGGCGGCTACGTCCGCCCCGACGAGGGGCTGGACGAGGCCGCGCTGCGCGAACTGCGGGAGGAGACCGGTCTGGACGGCGGACGGCTCCACCTGGAGCAGCTGCGGTCCTACGGAGACCCCGGCCGCGATCCGAGGGGGCGCGTCATCACCGTCGCCTACCTGGCGCTGGGACCGGACCTCCCCGCTCCCGTGGCGGGGACCGACGCCGCCCGCGCCTTCTGGGCACCGGTGGGGGAGGCCCTGCGCGCGGACTCCGGCCTCTCCTTCGACCACGGGGCGATCCTGGCCGACGCGGTCGAGCGGGCCCGCTCCAAGCTGGAGTACACCACGGTGGCCACGAGCTTCTGCCGGGAGCCCTTCACGGTCAGCGACCTGCGGCACGTCTACGAGGTGATCTGGGGGATCGCGCTGGACCCCAGCAACTTCCGCCGCAAGGTCACGAGGACGGCGGGCTTCCTCGAACCCACCGGGGAGCGCCGGACCTCGGAGACCGGCCGCCCGGCCGCCCTGTACCGGTTCGGCGGGGCCGCCGTGATGTCCCCGCCGCTCCTGCGCTCCGGTGACATCGCCGGCCGGGGCGCCGGGGGCGGTTCCGGCCGCGGGTGAGGCGGACGGCGCGTCGTGCGACACCCGCGGCCGGGGGAGCGGCGCCCGGCGCCCCCGGAGCGGGCGGGGCGGGGCCCGGGCCCCGACGCGCCGGGGTCCGCCCGGGCCCGGGGTGGAACGGGAAACGGACACCGTGGTTGGCTACGGACATGTTCGCTATCACCGCAGCACGCATCTCACCCGAGGACCCGCTCTCCGGCCTGGAGGCGGGTGAACGCCCCGACCCCGAACCCCGCGAGGGGTGGACCGTGGTCGACGTCAGGGCCGCCGCCCTCAACCACCACGACCTGTGGAGCCTGCGGGGCACGGCGCTCAGCGAGAAGCACCTGCCGATGGTCCTGGGCACCGACGCGGCCGGCACCGACGAGGACGGCAACGAGGTCATCGTGCACGGCGTCGTCGGCGACCCCGCGGCGGGCGGCGGCGACGAGACCCTCGACCCGCGCCGGTCGCTGTTCTCGGAGGTCTACGACGGCTGTCTCGCGGAGAAGATCGCCGTCCCGAGGCGCAACCTGGTGCCCAAGCCGCCGGAGCTGAGCTTCGAGGAGGCCGCCTGCCTGCCCACCGCGTGGCTCACCGCCTACAGCATGCTCTTCGGCAAGGCCGACCTCCGGCCCGGTTCCGCGGTGCTCGTGCAGGGCGCGGGCGGCGGGGTGTCGGCGGCCCTCATCCGGCTGGCGTCCCACGTGGGGCACCGCGTCTACGCCACCAGCAGGAGCGGGGCCAAGAGGGAGCGGGCGCTCGCCCTGGGCGCCCACGCGGCGCTGCCCACGGGCGAGCGGCTGCCGGAGAGGGTCGACGCCGTCTTCGACTCGGTCGGCAAGGCCACCTGGGGCCACTCCCTGCGCTCCCTCAAGCCGGGCGGCGCGGTCATCACCTGCGGCGCCACCAGCGGCGACGCCCCCTCCGCCGAACTCAACCGCGTGTTCTTCCTCCAGCTGCGGGTCATCGGCTCCACCATGGGGACCCGGGAGGAACTGGACGCCCTGGCGCGGATGTGCGCCCGCACCGGCGTGCGCCCCGAGATCGACCGGGTGCTGCCCCTGGACCGGGCCCGGGAGGGGTTCCGGGCGATGCTCGACGGGGACCACTTCGGCAAGATCGTCTTCACGGTCTGACCCGCGTCCGCCGGCTCCGCCCGGGGCGGCGCGTGCCGTGGCCGTCCCGGGGGCCGCGCCCCCGGAGTCCCGGCCGGCGGGACCCTCCGCCGGACGGACCGCCCGACCGGTCCCGGGTCCCGGCGAGGGGTTGCGGAGTCGAGGACAGAGGATGACCGCCTCTTCTCGTAGCTTCGTCCCGGAGACGCCGGGCGGGGTCCGGCCGAGGACACGGAGGCACACCATGCTGCGCGGAATGAGCACCATCAGCCTGTGGGCGGACGACGTCACCGAGGCCGTCGACTGGTACACGGAGGTCCTGGGCGTCGAACCGTACTTCGAGCGCCCGGGGCAGGGGCTGCCGCCCGCCTACGTCGAGTTCCGGATCGGCGACCACCAGCACGAACTGGGCATCGTCGACCGCAGGTACGCCCCGGCCCCCGCGAGGCCGGGCCCGGGCGGAGCGGTGGTGTTCTGGCACGTGGACGACGTGGAGGGAGCCGTCGGGCGCCTGCTCGGACTGGGCGCGACCGAGTACGAGCCGATCACGGAACGGGGCCCGGGTTTCGTCACCGCGTCGGTGGTCGACCCGTTCGGCAACGTGCTGGGGGTCATGTACAACTCCCACTACCTGGAGATGCTCGACGCGCGCCGAACCCCGGGCCCGTGACGGACGGGGCACGGTGCGCCCCGCGGCACCCGCACGCCCCGCGGCGCCCGCGCCCCGGGAGGCGGGGGAGCCGATCCACCGCACGCCCCGCGGCGCCCGCACGCCCCGCGGCGCCCGCACGCCCCGCGGCGCCCGCGCGCCCCGGGAACGCCGGAGGGCCGGGACGCCCGCGGCGTCCCGGCCCTCCCGGGGGCGGTCAGGGGGCGGACGGCGCGTCCGCCGCCCCCGTCCCGCCCGCTACTCGTCGTCCTCGTCCTCGTCGCGGCGGCGCTTCTTCTTGCCGTCCCTGCCCGGGCGCAGCAGCGCCTCGGCCAGGGCGAGCACCGTCTCCTCCAGGGAGGAGAACCGCTTGGTGATGTCGTCGTGCGAGTTCTCGACCGCCTCGGTGACGGTCTCCTCCAGCTCGTGGCGGTCCGGACGCTGCTTGAGCTCGCGCAGCACCGGGGCCACCGCCGAGGTGACGTGCTCGTCGATCTCGTCCAGCTTGCCGGAGTGGTCCAGCTGCGGACGGTCCACCAGGTCGGTCAGGCGGCGGTGCAGCTCGCTGACCTCCATGGTCTGCGGAAGCTGGTTGAGCCGCTGGTTGAGCGCCTCCAGCCGGTCGTCGATGGCCTCCATGCGGCCGTCCACGCCCTCGAAGTGCCCGCTGACGCCCTCGAACTGGCCCTCGACGCCGTTGATCCGGCCGTCCACGCCGTCCAGGCGGCCGTTGACACCGTCCATCCGGCCGTCGATGCGGTCGATCTTGCCCTCGACGGACTCGAAGCTTCCCTCGAAGTGCCCCTCGAAGGTGTCGAAGCGGTCGGTGAGGCGGCCCAGCTCGTGGTCCACCTTGCCGGTGATCTGCGAGAGGTGGTTGTCGACCTTGCCGGTCAGCGCCTCGCGCTGCCGCTCCAGGCGCTCGTCCAGCGCGCCGCGGTGGGCCTCGACCTGTTCGGTGAGTGCCTCGGCCAGCGTCCGGTGCCGCTCCTCGGACTCCGTGGAGAGCCTGTCGCCGGACTCCCGGACGGACTCGCGCAGCTCCGCGAAGCCCGCGGTGACCCGCTCGGAGTCCTCGGAGATCCGGGCGCCCAGGGCGTCGGTGCGCTCGGCCAGGGCCTCGCGCAGCCGCTCCGACGTGGACTCGGCGTGCTCCCGGGTCTCGGTACGGCCCAGCTCCATCTCCTCGCCGAGCTCGGCCAGGCGCTGGCGCAGGTGGGTGCGCAGCTCGGTGAGCGACGACTCGTGGTTCTCCCGCAGCTTGGCGAGCGATCCCGTGACGTCGGCGACGGCGGCGGTCGCCTCGGCGTGGTTCTCCTCGGCCTGCGTGCTGAGGTAGCCGACGCTCTCCGCGACCTTGGCGGCCAGGGCCTCGTGCTTGCCGGTGAGGGCCTCGTGGCGCTCGCCGGACGCGGCCGCCAGGGCGGTGAGCTCCCCGGCCAGGGCGGTGGTGCGCTCGCCCAGCTCGCCGGTGTTCTCCTGGAGGCGGGCCAGCAGGGCCTCGTGCTGCTGCGCGGTGCGCTCCTCCAGGGCGGTGCGCAGCTCGGCCGTGCGCTCCCCGCCCTCGGTGCGGAGCTCGGCGGCCCGCTCCTCGACGGAGGCCCGGAGGTCGCCGGCGCGCTCCTCCACGAGGGTCCGCAGCTCGCCGGAGGCCTCTTCGACCTTGGCGGTGACGGTCTCGCCCAGGGCGGCGCCCGCGGCGGTGAGGGCCTCGCGGCTCTCGGCGACGACGCCCGCCAGGCTCTCGCGCCCGGCCTCGACGGCGCCGGTGATCTCGGTCCGCCCGGCGGCCAGCGCCTCGGCCAGCTCGGTGCGCCCCTCGGCGAGGGAGTCGGAGAGCTCGGTGCGGCTCTCGGCCAGAGCGGTGACGACGGCCCCGTGCCGCTCGCCGGAGACCTCGGAGAGGGCGGACAGCGACGCCTCGACGGCGTCGGCCTTGGCGGTGAGCGCGGCGAGGGCGGTGTCGAGGGAGTCCAGGCGGGCGCCCACGGTCTCGCTCAGCCCGTTCAGGCGCTCACCGAGCTCGGTGACCTGGTCGGCCGTCCGGTCGCCGGTCTCGGCCATCCGCTGGAGGCGGGTGAGCACGGTGTCCAGGTGTCCGGCGATGCGCTGGGTGTCGGCCCGCAGGGAGGGCATGTCCGACAGCGGCTTGACCTGCTGGCCGACGACCTCGATGTGCTCGGCGAGGGTCTCGGCCCATTCCGGCGGGCGGGCGAGGAAGTCGTCGATGCGCCCGTTGACCGTGGTGACGGACTCGGCGAGGGAGGTGAGCTCGCGCTCGCGCAGTTCGCGGAGCAGCCACTCCATCCCCTCGAGGCGCTGGCGCATCTCCTCGCTGACGGCGCCCTGCGACTTCTGCTCGGAGACGTGCTCCTGGGCGGCCTGGGAGAGCAGGTCACGCATCCGGTCGGAGACACCGGACTGGCCTCCCCCGTTGAGGAAGTTGTGATTGGTCTGTTCCACCGAGGTGCTCCTTTGGTTCTGGCGCTCCCGTACCCGTACGGGGGAGTGGACGGTTCCGGACGGGTCGGGTTCTCGATGGTCCCCGGGCGGGCGGCGCTCCCGCGATGGTTACCGCCCCATCGTGACTGGAGTGTGACTGTCCGTATATATACGGCGCAAGGCCCGAGATCCGACCGCATCGCGGGGCGGGCCGCTCACACGAGTCTTCCGGGTGAATCCATGAGAAGGGAAGGACTGCAGCGGTCGTCAGTTTAACGACCTGGGTCCCTTCGCCCCCAGGGGACGGCGGAAGATCTGGGTGAGAGAGGTAACGATCTGGGGTCCGCGCCCCCGCCGCCGGGCGTGCCGGGGGCCCGGGCGCCGACGGGCCGCCGACGGGGGGTCACCCCGGGGAGGGGGTCCCGACCTCGCGGCACAGCAGGCAGAAGGGCCGGTCGCCGATCCTGGTGAGGACCACGGTCACCGACTCGGGGCCCGACGCCCGCAGATCACGGCGCAGCTTCTCCGTGTCCACGGCCGATCCGCGTTTCTTGATCGTTACCGTCCCGGCGTCCAGCGCCCGCACCGCAGACCTCAGGCGCTTCAGGGAGAACGGCAGCATCTCCACCACCTCCAGCACCCGCCACAGCGGCGACACGGCCGCCGTGTCCGCGGTGAAGTAGGCGATCCGCTCGTCCAGCAGCGCGCCGTCCACCCGCGCCGCCGCCTCCGCCACCAGGTGCGACCGCACCACGGCCGGGTCCGGGTCGTACAGGTAGCGCCGGGCCGGGGCCACGGGCGCCGGGCCCGCCCCGGGGTCGGCGTCCAGGTGCGCGGCCGCCCCCTCCCGGGCCAGCAGGCCCTCGCGCTCGTGCAGGACCGTGGCGCGCCGCCGGGCCCCCGCGCCCTCCGCCAGGGCGCCGAACCACAGGGCCGTCTCCTTGAGCTCCCCGTCCACCGAGATCCACTCGGCGGAGGCGTCCTCGGGCAGTGCCTCGTGCGGGATGCCCGGAGCCGCCTTCAGGCAGGCGGCCTCCGCGGCCCCGGCCAGCCCCGTCGCCACGTCCCACGGGGGGGAGTAGGCGGCCGGGTCGAACACCCGGCCGCGCCCGCCGCGCCTGGCCGGGTCGCAGAACAGCAGCGGGTAGCGGCCGACCGCCGACGCGCCGGCCTCGCCCTCGCGGACCCGCGCCAGGTCCGACAGCCCGAGGGCCCCGATGTTGGCGCGGGCGACCGCCACCGTCAGCGGGTCGGAGTCCACGCCCTCCACGGGGACGCCGCGCCCGGCCAGCGCCAGCAGGTCCGCGCCGATCCCGCAGCACAGGTCGCCCGCGGAGCCGCCCGCCGGCACCGCACCCGCGACCGCGGCGGTCCGCCCCGCCCGGTACTCGGCCACGACGCGCCGGGTGGACTGCTCCAGGCCGTTCGGGGTGAAGAACATCCGCCCCGCCGCGTCGCCGAACTTGGCCCGGCCGCGCTCGCGGAGGGAGACCTGGGTCAGGAGCGCGTTGACCAGCTCCGAGACGGGTAGATCAGGGTCCAGGGCCGCCACGCGCGGGTCGGACCGCAGCAGGGACGCCGTGCCGAGCTGGTCCCGGACCGCGCTCCCCGGATCGACGCCCTCCAGCACCTCCCGGCCCGCGTCGGAGAGCAGCGCCTCGAAGGCGGGCACGCGCATGGGGTTCACCTCGGACGTCGAAGGGCGGTCTGTGTCGGCGGACCCGGACGCCCCGCGCGTCGTGGGGGCCGCCGCGGCGCGGGCAGGATGCCCGGCTCCTCACGGAAGTCCCCGACCGGGGGTCACGGTCGCATTTCCATTCTGGCACTCTCAGGGGTAGAGTGCTAATCGCGACGACGCCGGTCTGGCACCCGCGACGACAGGCCGCCTCTGTCGCCCCTTTTTCGCAGTCGGTCCGCGTGCCAGCGCGGACCGGAGCCAGTACACCGAAACTTTGAAGGGGGAGGTCACACCGTGTCGACCGCCACCAAGACCGTGCTGAAGCCGCTCGAGGACCGCGTCGTGGTCAGGACGCTGGAGGCCGAGCAGACCACCGCTTCCGGTCTGGTCATCCCGGACACCGCCAAGGAGAAGCCCCAGGAGGGCGAGATCCTCGCCGTGGGCCCCGGCCGTTGGGACGACGAGGGCGACAAGCGCATCCCGCTGGACGTGAAGGTCGGCGACGTCGTCCTCTACAGCAAGTACGGCGGCACCGAGGTCAAGTACGACGGCCAGGAGTACCTGGTCCTCTCCGCCCGCGACCTGCTCGCGGTCGTCGAGAAGTAGGTCTCGACGGGGCCCGGTCCACCGGGCTCGGAGCCAGGCATCCCGCACCGGTCGGCATAACGCCGGGCGGGGCGGGATGCTCGTTTTATACGAGCCTCAAGAGGAAGCACCCACATGCCGAAGATCCTGGAGTTCGAGGACGACGCCCGCCGCGCCCTCGAGCGGGGCGTCGACCGCCTCGCCAACGCCGTCAAGGTGACGCTCGGCCCGCGCGGCCGCAACGTCGTCATCGACAAGAAGTTCGGCGCCCCCACCATCACGAACGACGGCGTGACCGTCGCCCGTGAGATCGAGCTGGACGACCCGTACGAGAACCTGGGCGCCCAGCTGGTCAAGGAGGTCGCCACCAAGACCAACGACGCCGCCGGTGACGGCACCACCACCGCGACCGTCCTGGCCCAGGCCCTGGTCCGCGAGGGTCTGCGCAGCGTCACCTCCGGCGCCTCCCCGCTCGCCCTCAAGAGGGGCATCGACGCCGCGGCCGCCCGCGTCTCCGAGATCCTCCTGGAGCGCGCCCGCCCCGTCGAGGAGCGCGAGGACATCGCCTACGTGGCGACCAACTCCGCCCAGGACGCCCAGATCGGCGACCTGATCGCCGAGGCGTTCGACAAGGTCGGCAAGGACGGCGTCATCACGGTGGAGGAGGCCCCCACCTTCGGGATGGACCTCGACTTCACCGAGGGGCTCCAGTTCGACAAGGGCTACGTCTCGCCCTACTTCGTCACCGACGGCGACCGTCAGGAGGCGGTGCTGGAGGACGCCCTCATCCTCATCAACCAGGGGAAGATCAGCAGCCTCAACGAGCTGCTGCCCCTGCTGGAGAAGGTCGTCCAGAGCAAGAAGCCGCTCCTGATCATCGCCGAGGACATCGACGGCGACGCGCTGGGCGCCCTGGTGCTCAACAAGATCCGGGGCACGCTCAACGTCGCCGCCGTCAAGGCGCCCGGCTTCGGCGAGCGCCGCAAGGCCATGCTCCAGGACATCGCCGTCCTCACCGGCGGCCAGGTCATCGCCGAGGAGGTCGGCCTGA
Organism: Streptomonospora nanhaiensis; assembly: GCF_026642255.1. Taxonomy (GTDB): domain Bacteria; phylum Actinomycetota; class Actinomycetes; order Streptosporangiales; family Streptosporangiaceae; genus Nocardiopsis; species Nocardiopsis tropica. The sequence continues at coordinate 895,825 of NZ_CP113264.1, forward strand.
CCCTGGAGAACGCCGAACTCGACGCGCTGGGCAGCGCCCGCCGCACCGTCATCACGAAGGACGCGACGACCATCGTCGACGGTGCCGGCGAGCAGTCCGAGATCGACGACCGCGTGCGCCAGATCCGCAAGGAGATCGAGGCGAGCGACTCCGACTGGGACCGCGAGAAGCTCCAGGAGCGCCTGGCCAAGCTCGCGGGCGGCGTGTCCGTCCTGCGCGTCGGCGCCGCCACCGAGGTGGAGCTCAAGGAGAAGAAGCACCGCCTGGAGGACGCCATCTCGGCGACCCGCGCGGCCATCGAGGAGGGCATCGTCGCCGGCGGCGGGGCCTCCCTGGTGCACGCGGCGTCCGCCCTGGACGACCTCGGGCTGACCGGCGACGAGGCCACCGGTGTGGCGATCGTGCGCCGCGCCCTGGTCGAGCCCGCCCGGTGGATCGCGGAGAACGCGGGCGCCGAGGGCTACGTCGTGACCCACCGGATCTCCGAGCTGGAGGTCGGTCACGGTTACAACGCGGCCAAGGGCACCTACGGCGACCTGACCGCCCAGGGCATCCTCGACCCGGTCAAGGTCTCCCGCTCCGCCGTCCAGAACGCCGCGTCCATCGCGGGCATGCTCCTGACCACCGAGGTCCTGGTGGCGGACAAGCCCGAGGAGGAGGCGGACGACCACGGCCACGGCCACGGTCACTGACCCCACGCCCCGGACCCGGTGACGGGTCGGGTGTGAATCCGGCCCGGGGGCGGGACACGTCGGTGTCCCGCCCCCGCGCACTACCACGGGAGCCCCTCTTTTCCCTCTGGAGTGTGTGGCGTTTTCGGACGTTTTTCCCAAAACGTGACCATTCCGTAGTTGGCGATTGGAGCGGTTGGGTCCCGCAGTGGGGGCATCATTCCTAACGTGACGGATGCAGGCGCCCGGGGGGGCGCTACCGCGCAGCGGCCAGGGACACACGGGCAGGCGGACTCCGCCGCCCGCGACACAGGGTTGAACCATCTGGGCTCGCTCGCCGTCCGGGGGGACGACGGGGCCATGGACTCGCTGTTGCGCGCGGTCCGGCCCATGGTGGTCAGGTACTGCCACGCACGCCTCGCCCGGGTCTCGGGCCTGGCCCACTACTCCGACGACGTGGCGCAGGAAGTCTGCATCGCGCTGCTCTCGGCCGTACCGCGCTACCAGGACCGGGGCCGCCCCTTCGCGGCCTTCGTGTTCGGCATCGCCGCCCACAAGGTCGCCGACACCCTGCGCGTCGCGGGCAGGGTGGAGACGGTGCCCACCGACGCGGTGCCCGAGCAGCCGGACGACGACCCGGGACCGGAGGAGTCGGCGGTGCGGGTGATCGAGGCCCAGCGCGCCAGGGAGCTCCTGGACGAGCTGCCGGAACAGCAGCGCAAGCTCCTGGTCATGAGGGTGATCGCAGGACTGACAGCGGATGAGACGGGACATGTACTGGGAATGTCGGCGGGCGCGGTACGGGTCGCCCAGCACCGAGCTATCGCTCGGCTTCGGCAGGTGGCCGTGGCGAACCGCCTCCTCCCCTGAACACGGCGGACGCCCCCGTCCCGGGCGCCGCTTGTGCCCCGACCGCCCGCGGGTCCACGGCCGCTGCCGCTACCCCGGCCAGGCCGGACGCCGCAGTTCCGGCTGGCACTGAGCGCGTCGCACCGCGCGCCGGCCCCGCCCTCCGCCGGGTGGCCGCCCGTGACCCCCGGCCCCTCCGGCGACCGGCCGCCCGTGGACGCTCCGGTCCCGTGGCGCACGGCCCCTCCGACCCTCCCGAGGGAAGCCCGGGGCGCCGACCGGTGTTGTCCGGAGGCAGGGGCGGGCAGGTCCGTCCGAGCACGGCCCCCAAACCGTGATACCGCTCACTTTCGGGTCGGGGTGACGGGTCAAACACCTCATTCCACCGGGGCCGCACAGGGCGACGACCTAGGATGAGACGACACGCGGGGGCGAACCGCGCAGGTGTGCCGGGATAGCGGAGGTTGTGTCATGGGCCAGGAGTACAGCGACTACGGGGACAAACTGCTGCCGCCGGGGTTGACCTACGACGACGTGCTCCTCGTACCGGCCTACTCCGACCTCCAGCCGGGCGAGGTGGACACCACCACCCGCCTGTCCCGCAACATCACCCTGAGCATCCCCCTGCTGTCCGCGGCGATGGACACCGTCACCGAGGCCCGGATGGCCGTGGCCATGGCGCGCCAGGGCGGCGCCGGCGTCCTGCACCGCAACCTCTCCGCCGAGGACCAGGCCAGCCAGATCGACCTGGTCAAGCGCTCCGAGGCCGGGATGGTCACCGACCCCGTCACCTGCAAGCCGGAGGACGACCTCGCCGAGGTCGAGCGCCTGTGCGCCCACTACCGGATCTCCGGCGTCCCCGTCACCGACGCCGGCGGCTCCCTCGTCGGCATCGTCACCAACAGGGACATGCGCTTCGAGAGCGACCGCGCCCGGCTGGTCCGCGACGTCATGACCACCGAGAACCTGGTCACCGCCCCCGTCGGCGTGAGCCGCGAGCAGGCCTTCGAGCTGCTCCGCAGGCACAAGGTCGAGAAGCTGCCCCTGGTCGACGCGCAGAACCGCCTGCGCGGCCTGATCACCGTCAAGGACTTCATCAAGAGCGAGCAGTTCCCCGACGCCACCAAGGACGCCGACGGGCGCCTGGTCGTCGGCGGCGCCGTCGGCGTCGGACCCGAGGCCGAGGAGCGGGCCAAGCTGCTCGTCGAGGCCGGGGTCGACTTCGTCGTCGTGGACACCGCGCACGGCCACTCCGCCGGGCTCGCCGACATGATCGCCAAGCTCAAGGCCAACTCCCGCGCCGACATCGTCGCGGGCAACGTGGCCACGCGGGCCGGCGCCCAGCTGCTCGTCGACGCCGGGGCCGACGCCGTCAAGGTCGGCGTGGGCCCGGGCTCCATCTGCACCACCCGCGTCGTCGCCGGCGTCGGCGCGCCGCAGCTCACCGCCATCCTGGAGGCCTCCAGGGCCTGTGGTCCGGCGGGCGTCCCGCTCATCGCGGACGGCGGGCTCCAGTACTCCGGCGAGATCGCCAAGGCCATCGCCGCGGGCGCCAGCACGGTCATGCTCGGCAGCCTGCTCGCGGGTGTCGAGGAGAGCCCGGGAGAGCTGATCTTCATCAACGGCAAGCAGTTCAAGGCCTACCGGGGCATGGGCTCGCTCGGCGCCATGCGGGGCCGCTCCTTCTCCAAGGACCGCTACGCCCAGGCCGACGTCGCCTCCGAGGACAAGCTGGTCCCCGAGGGCATCGAGGGCCAGGTGCCCTTCCGCGGCCCGCTCCAGGCGGTCGCCCACCAGCTGGTCGGGGGCCTCCACCAGTCCATGTGGTACGCGGGGACCCGTACCGTGCCCGAGCTCCGCGAGCGCGGCCAGCTGATGCGGATCACCAGCGCCGGACTGCGGGAGAGCCACCCGCACGACATCAAGATGACCGTCGAGGCGCCCAACTACAACGCGCGCTGACCCGTCCCGCGCGCCGGTCCGCCGGCGCGTCGGCGGTGCGGGCCGTCCGGGAGACCCCTCCCGGGCGGCCCTTCCCCTTCTCCCCCCTTCCGCTCCCCGCCCCCGGCGGCCCCGCGGCGGCTCCGACGCCCGGATGTCCGAGGAACCCGTGACCGTCGGGGACCCGGTCGCCCACGGGGACGGGTGCGACCGCCGGGGCCTGCCCGGCCGGTGGGGCGGCGACCCGGTCGGCCGCGCTGCGCGAGTCCAGGCGGAGCGGGGCAAACCCGGTCCAACTTTTGGGCGGATAGACTCTCGGCGGCAGGAAAGACGCCGGTAGACGAGCCGGTGCCGCACGTCAGAGGGGATCGAAACGTTGGCGCAGGTGGAGATCGGGCTGGGCAAGAACGGGCGCCGGGCCTATGAGCTCGACGAGATCGGGATCGTGCCTGCCCGACGCACGAGGGACCCGGAGGAGGTGTCGATCGCCTGGCAGATCGACGCCTACCGGTTCGAGACGCCGCTGGTGGTCAGCCCCATGGACAGCGTCGCCTCCCCCAAGACGGTCGTGGCCGTCGGGGAGCAGGGCGGTCTGGGCGTGCTCGACCTGGAGGGCCTCTGGACCCGCTACGAGGACCCGGAACCGCTGCTCCAGGAGATCCGCGAGCTCGACGACGTCGCGGCCACCAGGCGGCTCCAGGAGATCTACGCCGCTCCCATCCAGGAGGAGCTGATCGGCCGCCGGATCGAGGAGATCCGCGACGCCGGCCTGGTCACCGCGGCACGGCTGTCGCCGCAGCGCACCGCCCAGTACCACAAGGCCGTCGTCGACGCCGGCGTGGACATCTTCGTGATCCGCGGCACCACGGTGTCCGCCGAGCACGTGTCCGGACGCGCCGAGCCGCTCAACCTCAAGCAGTTCATCTACGACCTGGACGTCCCGGTCGTGGTGGGCGGCTGTGCCACCTACACCGCGGCCCTGCACCTGATGCGGACCGGCGCGGCCGGCGTGCTGGTGGGCTTCGGCGGCGGTTCCGGGCACACCACGCGGTCCGTGCTCGGCGTGGCCGTGCCGATGGCGAGCGCCATCGGCGACGTGGCCGCCGCGCGCCGCGACTACCTGGACGAGTCCGGGGGCCGCTACGTGCACGTCATCGCGGACGGCGGCATGACCGGCAGCGGTGACATCGCCAAGGCCCTGGCCTGCGGCGCCGACGCCGTCATGGTGGGTTCGCCGCTGGCGCGGGCCACGGAGGCCCCCGGCGGCGGCTACCACTGGGGCAGCGAGGCCCACCACGAGGAGCTGCCGCGCGGCGAGCGGGTCAGGGTGGGCACCATCGGCGACCTCAAGTCGATCCTGCACGGCCCGGCCGACACCAGCGACGGTTCCATGAACCTCATGGGCGCCCTGCGCCGCACGATGGCCACCTCCGGCTACACGGACCTCAAGGAGTTCCAGCGGGTCGAGGTCGTCGTCAACCCGCACCGCTAGGCGTACGCGTCCCGAGCGGGTCGAGGGGGCCGTGCCGTCCGGCACGGCCCCCTCGCGTCGCGGCCCCCCGCGGCCGCGCGTCCGGACAGGCCCGGGACCCGGGGCCGGACAGGCCCGCCGCACGGCCCCGCGGGCGGCCCGGTGGCCGGGCCGGCGCCGCCCGGGGGCCGGTCCCACGTCCCTGAACTGGGCGAACAAGGGCGGGGGTGGGATCGATGAGCACCGACTGTCCCTGGTCGCGTACTTTGGTGACGCGTGATGTGCAGTTGACCTTTTCTTGACGAGCGGGGAGCCAGATGGGCAGGCGACGGGCCACCGGTACCGGGAGGCGTCGAAGTCGTGGTCCGGTGATCGTCGTCTGTGTGACGCTCTCACTGTGCCTGTTGGTGACAGGGGGCGTGTTCTACCTGGTGGGACGGGTTTCCGACGCCCTCAACGAGTGGTCCCCGCCCGCCGGGCAGACCGCCGAACCCCAGGCCGGCACCATCGAGACGCCGCCGCACGACCAGCTCACGGGGCCGCCGGACCGCTCCGAGCTGACGGCGGCCGCGGCGGATCCGGATGCCTCCGGGGAGCCGGGCGCCGACGAGCGGCACACGCCGGAGCCGACCGCCCCGCGCGCCGAGGGCGCCTGGGTGGAGCGGGTGGCCGAGGCGACGACCATCCCGAGCCGGGCCCTGGAGGGGTACGCGAGCGCGCAGCTGGTGATGGCCGAGGACCAGCCGTCCTGCCAGCTGTCCTGGCCCACCCTGGCCGGGATCGGCATGGTGGAGTCGATCCACGGCACCTACGCCGGGGGCGAGCTCGGACCGGACGGCACCACGACCGTGGACATCATCGGCATCCCGCTCGACGGCACCAACAACACCCGCGCGATCCCCGACACCGACGGCGGCCGGTACGACGGCGACACCGAGTGGGACCGGGCGATCGGCCCGATGCAGTTCATCCCGACGACGTGGGGGCGCTGGGGCGCCTCGCTGGAGGGCGGCGACCCCGACCCGCACAACATCGACGACGCGGCGCTGGCCGCCGCCCGGTACCTGTGCGCGGAGGGCCGCGACCTGACCGACGCGGCCGACTGGGAGGCCGCGATCCTGGAGTACAACCGGTCCAGGGAGTACGTCAACGACGTCCTCGCCTACGCGCACGCCTACGCCGACGCGTCCGCCTGAGCGGTTCCGTCCACAGGCCCCGGCGGGGGCCTCCCGCGGCGCGGTTCCGCGTGGTTCCCTGGAATCGGGGGGTCCCCGGACCCGCTCCGCGCAGCCGTGCCCGCACTCACCCGCGCGCCCCGGCCCCCTCCGGTGTGCCGGGCCCCGCGGCCCCGCCTGCAGTGCCGGTCCCGGACGCCCCGCCGTGCCCCGCCCCGCCGCCGGTCCCGGCCCTGCCCGCGCCCTCCCGCGCGAGCGCGTCGCTCTCCTCCCGGGTGGGGACGCCCTCCCGGGCGAGCGCGCTCTCGGGGGCGAGCCGCGCGAGCAGCGTCCGGCTGATGTCGAGCAGCTGGTCGCGCTGCTCGGCGCTGAGCACGTCGAACAGGTTCTCCCGCATGCTGACCACATGCCTCGCGCCGGCGTCCCGCAGGACCCCGCGGGCCTTGTCGGTGAGGACGGCGAACCAGCTGCGGCGGTCCTCCTCGCAGTGCACGCGGTCCACGAGGCCCGCCTCGGCCAGCTTCCGCACCGCGTGCGAGATCCGGCTGGCCCTGGTGTGGGTCAACTCGGCCAGATCGCTCATCCGCAGTGACCCGTGCTCGTTCCTCGAGAGCAGGACGAGCAGCTCGTAGTAGGTCAGGGGGAGGTCGACCTCCTGCTGGACGTCGCGCTCCACGCGCTGGTCCAGCAGCCGGAAGGCCAGTGTGGCGGCGTCCCAGGTCCGCTCCTCGGACGCGCTGATCCCGCAGTGTTCGCTCATGAGCAAATGCTACCAGTCTGGAATGTTGCGTACTGAAGCATTCTGGTTTAGTCTCGTGCTGAACAATTTAGCGCTGAAGTAAATCCCTCCCAGAGAGCCGGGTCCCATGAACCCCACCGAATCCGCAGCCCCCACCGGTGCCGACCCCGGACCCTCACCGCGGTCCGGGCCGGAGGCCCCCGGTCGGTCCCGCAGGGCCGTCCTCGCGCTTGCCGTCCTCGCCCTGGCCCACTTCACCATCTCGGTCGACTTCAACATCGTCTACATCGCGCTGCCGCAGATCGGCGACGCCCTCGGCTTCTCCGCGGCCTCGCTCCAGTGGGTGGTCACCGCCTTCTCCCTCGGCTACGGCGGCTTCCTGCTCCTCGGCGGCCGTGCCGCCGACCGGCTCGGAGCCCGCCGCATGCTCGTGTCCGGCGCCGCCCTCATGGGTGCGGCCTCCGTCGCCGGGGCCCTCGCCCAGGACCCCGCCGTCCTCGTCGCCTCCCGCGCGCTCCAGGGACTCGGCGCCGCCGCGCTGTTCCCCGCCACGCTCGCCGTGCTCACCGCGGCCTTCCCCGCGGGGCCCGCCCGTATCCGCGCCATGGCGGTGTGGGGGACCGCCGGAGCCTTCGGCGCGCTGGCGGGCGGCGCCGTCGGCGGCATCCTCACCAGCGCGTTCGGTTGGCCCGCGGTGTTCTGGGCCCTGGTCCCCGCCACCCTCGCCGTCGTGCTCGCGGCTCCCGTCGTGCTGCCTGCCGACGTGCGCCGCCCCGGACGGGCGAGCTTCGACCTCCCCGGCGCGGCGATGGTCACCGCCGGGTCCCTCCTGCTGGTCCTCGGGATCTCCCTGGGGCAGAGCGTCGGATGGGCCTCCTGGCAGAGCGCCGGCGCCCTCCTCCTCGGCGCGCTGACCCTGGTCGGCCTGCTCCTGTTCGAGCGCCGTGCCGCGGACCCGCTGCTGCCGGTCCGGCTGCTCACCAACCGGTCGCTGCTGGTCACCATGGCCCTGGTCTTCGTGCTCATGGGCTCGGTGAACACGCTGCACTACGTGTACACCACCCACGTCCAGGTCACCCTCGGCCTCAGCCCGCTCGCGGCCGGTCTCGGCTTCCTGCCGCAGGGCCTGGCCGCCATGCTCGGCTCGGCCCTGCTCCTGCCCCCGCTGCTCGCCCGGTGGGGCGTGCGCAGCGCGCTGTTCGCCGGTGTGGCGGGTTCGGGCCTCACCGCCGTCCTCTTCGCCGTGGCCGTCGCCGCCGACTCCTACTGGGCCATGCTGCCCGCCGTCGTCATGCTCGGCGTGACGGCCGGGACCACCTACCCCGTGCTGTTCGCGGCGGCCGGGGCGGGAGTCTCCGACGACGAGCAGGGCGTCGCCTCGGCGATGGTGTCCACCACCCAGCAGATCGGCGCGGCGGTGGGGCTGGCGTCGCTGGTCGCCGTCGCCGACGCCGCCGCGGGTCCCGCCTCCTCCGGGCTCGGCGCCGCCGCGGTCGCCGGAGGGCTGGCGACCCTGGCCGCGGCTTTTCTCGCCCTGGCGCTGCGCAGGACTCCGGCTGCCTGACCTGGGCGGACCGTGTCGCCGGTGGGGCGGGCCGGTCGAAGACACGCCGGTCCGACGGCGGGCGCACGGCGCGTCCGCCGTCGGGCGGCTAGCCTGGGCACCTCTGATCGCCCCGATGGACACGGGCCCCGGGTGGGTATGCGCCTGGGAGGAACACCATCGAGACGGAGGACCACGGATGGCTACCACCTGGCTGGGACCGAAGGGGCGCGCCGAGGCGCTCGCGTCGATGAAGGACGAGGAACTCGACGTCCTCGTGGTCGGGGGAGGCATCGTCGGGGCCGGTATCGCCCTGGACGCGGTCTCGCGCGGGCTGTCCACGGGACTCGTCGAGGCACGCGACTTCGCCTCGGGCACCTCCAGCAGATCCAGTAAACTCATCCACGGCGGACTGCGCTACCTGGAGCAGTTCGACTTCGAGCTCGTGCGCGAGGCGCTGCACGAACGGGGTCTGCTCCTCACCACCATCGCGCCGCACCTGGTCCGCCCGGTGCCCTTCCTGTTCCCGTTCGCGCGGCAGTGGGAGCGCGCCTACATCGGCGCGGGAGTCACGCTGTACGACGCCCTGGCGATGTCCTCCCGCAACAACCGGGGGCTCCCCTCGCACCGGCACCTGAGCCGGAACGGCGCGCTGAAGGTCTTCCCGGCCCTCAAGCGCAGCGCCCTGGCGGGGGCGATCCAGTACTGGGACTGCCAGGTGGACGACGCCCGGCTCGTCACCAGTGTGCTGCGCACCGCCGCCGGGCTGGGGGCCAGGATCGCGTCCCGGGTCCAGGCGGTCGGGTTCCTGCGCGAGGGCGAACACGTCGTCGGCGCCAACGTCGCCGACCTGGAGACCGGCGACGAGCTGCGCATCCGCGCCCGCCAGGTGGTCAACGCCGCGGGGGTGTGGACCGACGACATCCAGGAGATGGTCGGAGGTCGCGGACAGATCCACGTCAGCGCCTCCAAGGGCATCCACCTGGTCGTCCCGCGCGACCGCATCCAGGCCTCCTCCGGCATGATCCTGCGCACGGAGAAGAGCGTCCTGTTCGTCATCCCGTGGGGCCGCCACTGGATCATCGGCACCACCGACACCGCCTGGGACCTGGACAAGGAGAACCCGGCGGCGAGCCGCGCCGACATCGACTACGTGCTGGACCACGTCAACCAGGTCCTGCGCACGCCCCTGGGCAGGGACGACGTCGAGGGCGTGTACGCGGGGCTGCGGCCCCTGCTGACGGGCGAGTCCGAGGAGACGTCCAAGCTCTCCCGGGAGCACACGGTCGCCCACCCGGTGCCGGGCCTGGTCCTCATCGCCGGGGGCAAGTACACCACCTACCGGGTGATGGCCAAGGACGCGGTGGACGCGGTCGCCCACGGCCTGGGCAGCAGCGTCCCGCAGTCGGTCACCGACCGGCTGCCGCTGGTGGGCGCGGACGGCTACGCCGCGCTCTACAACCAGCGGTACCGGCTCGCCCGCGACTCGGGCCTGCACGTCTCCCGGATCACCCACCTGCTCCGCCGCCACGGCTCCGGCGTGCACGACCTGCTCGACCTCGTCAGGGAGCGCCCCGACCTGGGACGCCCGCTCGCGGCGGCCGACGACTACCTGCGCGCGGAGATCGTCTACGCCGCGGAGGCGGAGGGGGCGCGCCACCTGGAGGACGTCCTCTCCCGGCGGACCCGGATCTCCTTCGAGACCTGGGACCGGGGGATCGCCGCCGCCGAGGAGGCCGCCGAACTCCTCGCCGGGCCGCTGGACTGGAGCAAGGAGCAGATCCAGCGCGAGGTGGAGTACTACCGCAAGGGGATCGAGGCGGAGCGCGCCGCGCAGGAGCAGGACACCGACCAGGAGGCCGACGCCATCCAGCACGGGGCGCCCGAGATCGTCCCGGAGGCGCGCGTCACCCGGAACTGACCGGTGGGCGGGCGGGGGCTCCCCCGCCCGCCGGGGCCCCGCGGGCCCGCCGTCCCCGGACGGCGGGCCCGCGCGTGTGGCCTGCGGCACACCGTCCCGCTAGGGTGCGGTAGCGACCCCTGCCCTCCCCCCGAAGGACGCGAACCCATGATCAAGGTGCTCCTCGTCGAGGACGACGTCCGGCTCGCCGACGCCCTCACCGGCGCACTGGAGGCCAACGGCTACACGGTCGACCAGGTCCGGACGGCCGAGGGCGCGCTGGCGGCGGCCCCCGCCGACCTGGTCCTGCTCGACCTCGGCCTGCCCGACATGGACGGCATCGAGCTGTGCGGCCTCCTGCGCGAGCGCCACGACGTCGGCGACACCGCGGTCATCATGGTCACCGCGCGCGGGAGGCAGCGCGAACGCGTCCGCGGCCTGCGCTCGGGGGCCGACGACTACGTGGTCAAGCCGCTCGCCGTCGACGAGCTCTGCGCGCGGATGGAGGCGGTGCTGCGCCGCACCCGCAGGCGGGACGGGGGTCCCCTGGCGATCGGCCCCCTGCGGGTCGACCGCGCGACGCGCGCCGTCGTCCGCGACGGCGAGCGGGTGGACCTCACCCGGAAGGAGTTCGACCTCCTCCTCGCCCTGGCGGCGGAGGCGGGCGCGGTCGTGCCCCGCGAACGCCTGATCCTGAGGGTGTGGCGGACCACCTGGCCGGGGACGCTGCGCACGCTGGAGGTGCACATCGGCACCCTGCGCGCCAAGCTGGGCGTACCCGGGCTCATCGAGACCGTGCGCGGCGTCGGCTACCGGCTGGCGGAGGGCGGGCACGGCGTCCCCGCCTCCCGCCACGAGCCCGCCCGCGGGCCCGACCCGGCCGAGCGGGCCGCCGCGGCCGCCGCCCCGGCCCGGCGGGCCTGACCGGGGCCCGGCCCCGACCGGGGCGCCGCCATGCGCCGACGTGTGCTGACCGTGTACGCGACCCTCCTGGTCGCCGCCTGCCTCGGGCTGGCCCTGCCCCTGTGCGGGAGCATCGCCGCCCGGGGCACCTCCGACATGCTCCTGGACCGGATCAACGACACCGCCCGCTTCGCCGGCCTCGCCGAACCGGGTGTGCTCACGGGGGCGGCGTCGGGCCTGACGGGCGAACTGGCGGCCTACGACCGGCTGTACGGCATCACCGCCGTCGTCGTCGACCGGGACGGCGCCGTCGTCGCCTCCTCCCGCGAGGTCGCCGACCTGTCGGACCTGGAACCCGGGCGGTGGGGGCAGCACGGCGACGAGCTGCCCGAGGCGGTGCGGACCGCGCTGGCCGGCAACCGCATGGGCGCCGACAGGGTGGTCTACCCCTGGCAACGGGGACCGCTGGTCGTGGCCGAGCCCGTCGGCCGCTCGGGCGAGGTCGTCGGCGCGGCGGTCACCGCCTCGCCCACCGGCTCCCTGCGCCGCTCGACCCTCGTGCAGTGGTGCGTGGCCTGGGCGGCGGTCGCCGTCCTGATGGCCGCCGGGTTCGCCGCGGCGGGCCCCCTCACGCGCTGGGTGCTGCGCCCCATCGACGACCTGGAGGAGGCGACCCGCGCCGTGAGCGGGGGGAGCCTGGACACCAGGGTGCGGGCGGAGGAGGGGCCCGAGGAGCTGCGCCGCCTGGGGGAGTCGTTCAACCGGATGGCGGACACCATCACCTCCATGCTGGAGAGCCAGCGCACCTTCGTGTCCTACGCGGGACACCAGGTGCGCAACCCCCTGGCGGCTCTGCGGCTGCGGGTGGACTCCCTGTCGCGGCACCTCACCCCGGAGGGGGCGCGCGACCACCGGATGGCGCTGGACGAGGTGGACCGCCTCTCCCGGATCTGCGACAGCCTGCTCACCCTCGCCCGGACGGAGGACACGGAGCAGTCCCTGGTGTGGGAGGACGTCCTGGAGGTCGTCGACGACCGGCTGGCGTCCTGGGAGCCGATCGCGGAGCGCGCGGGCGCCGTGCTGGTCCGCGAGGGGGTCGAGGGGGTGCGGGTCCGCAGCGCGGAGGGGACCCTGGACCAGGCGCTGGACGCGCTCATCGACAACGCCCTGAAGTTCGGCGGGAGCGGTGTGCGGGTCACGGTGCGGGTGGAGCGGGCGGAGGCGGGCCCCGACGGGCCCGGCCACGTGGACGTGCACGTGGTGGACGACGGCCCGGGCCTGCCCGAGGCGCGGCTGGAACAGGCGTCCCGGCCGTTCTGGCGCGACGGCCACGACGGGGTGGGCGGCTCCGGGCTCGGCCTGTCCATCGTCGTCACGCTGCTGGAACTCCAGGGGGCGCACCTGTCCCTGCGGCCGGCCTCGCCGCACGGGATCGACGCGAGGATACGCCTGCCGGCCTGAGCGCGTCCGCCGTCCCGCCGCCCACCGGTCCGTCGTAGGCGTATTTGACCTCGCGGTAGTACGCGGCCGCACCGGGGTGCAGGGGGATCGGCAGGGTCGCGATCGCCGACCGGGTGTCCAGGTGCAGCGCGACCGGGTGGATCCGGGCCAGCTGGTCCCGCCACTCGAACAGCAGGCGGGTCAGGTCCTCCGCCGAGTCGTCGGGCATGGACGCGTCGGCGACCAGCAGGCTCGGGACCCCGACGGTGCGCACCGAGGGCACGCCCGGGTAGGTGCCCGCGGGCACCGGCCGCTCGGAGAAGTACTCGCCGTACCCGGCGACCAGGGCGGGAACGTGCCCGGCCAGGTCGAGCAGCCGGACCGGGGTGCGCTCCGCCAGGTCGGCGACCGCCTGGGTGGGCAGGCCGCCGGACCAGAAGAACGCGTCGACCTCCCCGTTCTCCAGGGCCCGCGCCGAGGCCCCGATGCCCAGCCGGAGCCGGACCGTCCCGCCCTCCCGGTGGGGGCCTGTGGAGCCGGCCGGCTCCGGGCGGAGCCCGGCCAGGTCCAGGAGCCGGTCGGCCATCATCTCGGTGCCCGAGCCCCGGGCGCCCACGGACACGGTGGCCCCGGCCAGGTCGGCGACCTCTTCGTAGGGGGAGTCCGCGCGCACCACCAGGTGCGTGTGGTTGTCGTAGAGGCGGGCGATCGCCGTGATGGGCAGGGGTTCCCCGAAGGGCGGATCCCCCGCGACCGCCAGCGCGGCGACGTCGGCCAGCGTGAAGGCGGCGTCCAGGGAGCCGGAGGCCACCCGCCGGTTGTTCTCCACGCTCGCGGCGGTGGTGAGCGCGGTGATCTCGGTGTCCGGACGGGCGGTCGCGATCCGGGCGAGCCCGGAACCGTAGGCGTGGTAGACGCCCCCCTCGCCGCCCGTGCCGACGGACAGGCGCAGCGGGTCGGACACCCACGTCTGCGACCAGGTGAGGAGGGGCGCCGCGACCACGGCCGTGAGGAGGAGCCCCGCGGCCGTCGACAGCCGCTGGAAGGGGGATCGCGCCATGGGCCGAACACTAGCAAGGACCGTGAAACCTCAGGAGAGGCTCAAATCCCTCCCGCCCCGCTACGGGTTGCGTGCGCGTGACGGCTACGTTTCAGGACAGCGGAGTGGCCTGCGCCACATCGGCCCTGTTCGGAGCGGATCCGCCTCCGCCCGGAGCCGCTCCGCCACCGCCCCCGCCTTCCCCCGAGAGGACACCCCCGACCATGCGACGCACGATGCTGTCCCTGGCCGCCATCCCCGCCGGTGCCCTGCTGCTGGCCGGTTGCGCCCAGCCCGCCGAGTCCGAGGGGGAGGATGTCGGGCTCGGGGCCGGCCCCGTCCAGGAGCGCCTCAGCATCGTCACCGGCGGCACCGCGGGCGTCTACTACCCGATCGGCGGCGCCCTGAGCACCATCATCGGCGACCACGTCGAGGGCCAGACCGGCTCGGTCGAGGCCACGGGCGCGTCGGTGGAGAACATCCGCCTGCTCGGCTCCGGCGAGGGCCACATCGGCATCGTCCAGGGCGACGCGGCCGACCAGGCGGCCCAGGGCAGCGCGGACTTCGAGGGCGACCCCGTCCAGACCTACTCGCTGGCAGTCCTCTACCCCAACGTCTTCCACGCGGTGACCCTGGACTCCATCGCGCAGGCCAGGGGCTTCGAGTGCTTCGGGGACGTGGCCGGCAACCGCTACTCCGTCGGCGACGTCGGCAGCGGCAACGAGGCCACCACCAACCAGGTCTTCGAGTCGCTGGAGATCGCCCTCACCGAGATCGAGATCGACCAGCTCGGCTACGCCGAGACCGCCAGCGCGCTCCAGAACAACCAGCTCGACGCGGGCTCGTGGGTGGTCGGCGAGGGCCACGCCGGGATCACCGAGCTCGGCACCACCGACGACATCTCCATCATCCCGCTCTGCGACGACGAGCGCTCCGCCGTCGTCAACGGCTACGGCGGCTACACCGAGCACGTCATCGCGGGCGGCACCTACCCGGGCGTGGACGAGGACGTCGAGACCATCGCGGTGTGGAACGCCCTGGTCGTGTCCGGCGAGTTCAACGAGCAGCAGGCCTACGACATCACCTCGGCCATGTTCGAGAACATCGACCAGGTCCTCAACGTGTACGCCCCCGGCGAGGAGTACCTGGTCCCCGAGACCATCGTCAACAGCCCGGTCCCGGTGCACCCCGGCGCGGTCCGCTTCTACGAGGAGCAGGGCGTCGAGATCCCCGGGGACCTGCTCCCGTAGGGGCGCGCCGCGATGGAGACCGCTTCCCCGCCGCACGCGGGGCGGCCCGCGGACGCCGGGAGGCCCCGGTGGCCGCGGACCGCCGCCCTGCTGGGCGCGGGCGCGGTCCTGACCGCCCTCCTGCTGCCCGTGTGGCCCGCGCTCAGGCTCAGCGACGGCGGCGACACCATGGGCCACCTCCGCCTCGCCGGGGGCGAGCCCTTCACGGTCTCCTACGTCCACTCCATCGACGGCCTGCCGATCGAGGAGAACCTCCTCGTCCGGGACGGACGCCTGGTCGTGGACTCCACCCGCGTCCGCCAGTTCGGCGCGGGCATGGGCCACATCCCCGGAGAGGGGACCGGCCGCGCCGACGGCGAGTGGTGGGTCGTGGAGGGCATGGAGCGCGACATCGGCACGGAGCTGACCATCCGGGTCGGCGCCCCCGCCGTCGACCACCGGATCCGCGCCCCGGGGGCCGAGGTGCGCCTGTCGCCGTGCCTCGCCGCGCACCCCGTGCGCGTCGAACCGGTGCTGCTGCCCACGCTGCTCCTGCCCCTCGCCACCGTCCCCGAGCCGGAGTGCTGACACCGCGCTCCGCCGCCCGCGACCCGCACGCACCAGCCCAGAGAGCACCGAGGAAGAAGCATGGCCGAGACACCCCCGCCGGAACGGGACGACACCCCGACCGCCGGCCCCGCCGACGCGCAGGCCGGACCGTTCCCGGAGAGCCGGGCCGGGGCCCCCGCCGACCTCCCGGCCGGGGACGGGACAGGGCCGCGGCCCGGGAGGGGCAGGCGCAGGACCGGCACCTCCGCCGACGCGCTGCCCGACGTCGAGGGCGAGGACGGGGAGGCCGGGCCCGCCTGGCGGCGGATCGCCGCGGCCCGCTGGGGAGAGACCCCCCTCGCCGCCGCCGTCGGCGCCGTCGTCCTGGTCCTGGCCGCCGCGCTCACCCTCTTCCAGCTCTACATCGCCCTGCGCGCCGGCTTCGACGCGCGCCAGCAGCGCCTCATCCACCTGATGTTCATCATGGTGCTGGTGTTCCTGGTCAAGCCGCCCCTGAAGGGGAGCGCCGGGCGTTCCGTCCCGGCCCTGGTGCTCGACCTCGCGCTGATCGCGGGCACCGTGGCGGTCAGCTTCTACCCCATGGTGTTCCAGGCCGAGCTGGCCTCCCGCGCCGGCGCCTACACCGACACCGACTGGATCATGGGCCTGGCCGCGATGCTCCTCCTGCTGGAGGCGACCCGGCGGACGGTCGGCATGGTCATGGTCGTGATGGTCGCCGTGTTCGTGTTCTACGCCTGGATCGGGCCGCTCGTCCCCGGACAGTTCGGCCACTCCGGCGCGACCATCCAGCGCATCGCCACGCACAGCTACCTCGGCGACGGCATCTACGGCATGACCCTCGGAGTGGTCGTCACCTTCGTCTTCGTGTTCATCCTGTTCGGGGCGCTGCTGTCCAAGACGGGCGGCGGCAGCTTCTTCGTCGGGCTGGCGTACGTGCTCACGGGGCGCATGGTCGGCGGCCCCGCCAAGGGGGCGGTCCTGGGCAGCGCCCTCATGGGCTCCGTCTCCGGCAGCGCCATCGCCAACGTCGTCAGCACCGGGCCGTTCACGATCCCGCTGATGAAGAAGGTCGGGTACAGGAAGCACGACGCGGCCGGTGTCGAGGCCGCGGCCTCCACGGGCGGGCAGATCCTGCCCCCCATCATGGGCGCGGGCGCGTTCATCATGGCCGAGCGCACCGGCATCCCCTACGCGGACATCGTCAAGGTGGCGATCATCCCGGCCCTGATGTACTTCGGCGTCATGTTCCTCTTCGTGGACATCCTGGCGCGCAAGTACGGCATCGGCCTCGCGAAGGACTCCGACCTGCCCTCCCTGGGCACGGTGATGAAGGCGGGCTGGCACTTCCTCGCCCCGCTGGTCCTGCTCGTCGTCCTGCTGCTCCAGTACGTGCCGCCGACCCGGGCGGGCCTGTACGCCTGCGGGGCACTCCTGGTCGTGGCGATGCTCCGCGCCGGGAGCCGCCTGTCCCCCAGGGACTTCCTGGAGGTGTTCGTCCTCGCCGCGAACAGCACGCTGTCCGTCTCCGTCGCCTGTGCGGTGGCGGGCATCATCGTGGGCATGGTCGGCCTGACCGGTCTCGGCCTGGTCTTCTCCGACGTCCTGGTGACCGCCTTCGCGGGCAGCCTGCTGCTCACCCTGCTGATGGTGGCGCTGGCCTCCCTGGTCATGGGCATCGGCCTGCCGGTCACCGCGTCCTACGTGGTCCTGGCGGTGCTGGCGGTCCCGGCGCTGGAGGAGCTGGGCCTGGCCGTGATCGTCGCCCACATGATCGTGTACTGGTACAGCCAGGACTCCAACGTCACGCCGCCGGTGGCCTTCGCCGCGTTCGCGGCGGCGGGCATCGCCAACGCCAGTCCGATGCGCTCGGGCCTGTCCGCGTGGAAGTTCGCCAAGGGGCTGTACCTCATCCCCGTCCTGATGGCCTACTCGGCCCTCATGGCCGTCGAGGGGCCGGTCTCGAACCTGGTGGTCGCCGTGCTCAGCGGCTGTATCGCCCTGGCGGTCGCGGCGATGGCGCTGGAGGGGCACTTCCTGCGGCGCACCCTGCTCGGCGAACGCCTCGCCCTCACGCTGGCGGCGACCCTCGTCATGATCGCCCCCGAGTGGAGCGCCCTGACCGGCGCGGTCCTGTCGGTGTCCGTCGACCCCGACTGGTTCGTTCTCGCGGGCTCCGTCCTGGGCGTCGTGCTCATCGCCCTCCAGGTCGTCAACCACCGCAGGGACAAGGCCCGCGGCGCGGTCCCCGCGCCGGACGCGCCCGGCGGTGGCGGCGCTCCGGAGGCCGAGCCGGTCCCCGGAGGCGGCGGAGCGGAGGGGAGCGCGGGCAGGGCCGGGGCCCCGGCGTCCGGGTAGCGGCGCCCTCTGCGGCCCCCGGTACGCCCGGGGCCGCCCGGCCCCCGCCCCGGCGGTGGCGGCCCGGCCCCGCCGTGCCCCCCGGCGGGCCCGTCGTCCAGGCACGACGGGCCCGCTACGCTCGCACACATGTGGCGATTCGGACGCAATCCGGCAAGGGTGCCCCGCGGCGCCGACATCGAGGCGCGCCTGGTGTCCGCGTCCCTGGGCGCCGACCCCCTCCTCCGGGCCGGGTGCGAGGCCGTGCGCGAGGGGGAGGCCTCGGCCGCGCTGCCGCTGCTGGCCGAGTCCCGCGAGGACCCCGAGACCCGCGTGGTCCAGGCGGAGGTGCTCGGCCGCGCGGCCGCGGACCGCCCCGAGAGCGTCGTCGAACTCCTCGGGGACGGCGCCGACCGGGCCGACGTCCTGCTCTGGCTGGGGCACACGCTCCTCGCCCGCGCGCTGCGCCGGCCCGCGGGCGGCGCGGACACCCGCCAGGCCGACCGCAAGGCGTTCACCGCGGCCCTGGACGAGGCCCGCATCCCCCTGGAGGCGTCGGCGCGGCTGCGCACCGACGACGCCGCACCCTGGGCGGGCCTCCAGACCGTCGCGATGGGCCTGGGCGCCGACCGCGAGGACAAGGACCGGCTCTGGCGCGAGATCGCCGGACGGTCGCCGCACCTGTTCCCCGCACACCTGGTCCGCACGCGCTCCCTGTCCGCGACCAGGGGCGGCAGCACCGAGGAGATGTTCGCCTTCGCGGGAGCCGCCGCCGACACCGCGCCCGAGGGGCACCCGCTGCCGTCCGTCCTGGCGCTCGCCCACGCCGAGCACGTGCGGGTCGAGCAGAAGAGGCTGGCCGCCGAGGGCAACACCCCCTTCGTCGTCGACAAGGCGCTGGGCCGACTGCACGGCGGGTCGGCGCAGGAGCTGTTCGACCTCGCACAGGGGTGGGCGGCCGCGTCCGAGCCGCACCCCGGCGACGTCCGGGCCCACCACCTGTTCGGCTGGGCGTTCCACCGCGCGGGCATGACCGAGGCCGCCCGATGGCACCTGTCCGCCGTCGGCAACGTCTACTGCGACCAGCCGTGGTCGTTCTTCGGAGGCGCCCGGTCCCAGGTGGCCCGGGCGATGGAGGAGCTCGGCGTGGACCCTGTCCGCACGACGGGCGGGCCGGAACCGTCCTGAGGGCCCCGGCCCCGTGAGTAGGCGTACTCATGCGGGGCGAGGGGGAGGCGGGGGAAGCTGGGACCATGACCCACCGACCCCACACCCCCGTGTCCGCCCCCCGCGCGATGCTCCTCGCCGCGGCCGCGGCGCTCGCCATGTCCGTCCTGCTGCTCCTGGCCGCCTGGGTGGCGCGGGCCGCCATCGGGGCCCACGACGACAGCCCCGACGCCAACATCGGCGCGGGCATGCTCCTGACGTTCGTGCCCGTCCTCGTCGCCCCCCTCCTGGCCTGGCCCCTCCTCCGCCTCGTCCGGCTGCCCTACCCGGGTCTCACCGCGCTGGTCTTCGCGGTCCCCTACCTGGTCCTGTCGTTCGTGGGCCTGACGGTGTGGGTGTGGATCGACACCGCCATCCCGGTCGGGTCCGCCTACACCGAGATCGACCCGATGCTGACCATGGGCGCGGTCGACGCGGTCGTCTCCGTGCTCTGCCTGTCGGGCGCCGCCCTGGTCACCTCCCGCCTGCACGCCGCCGGGCACGCTCGGCAGAGCGCCGGCGGCTGACCCCCGGCGGCTCCGCACGGCCGCCCGCCGCGAGGTCCCCCGGCCCCGGGACCCGGCCGCCGGACGCACCGCTCCGCCGGCCCCGCCGGAAAAGCCCTGGCCCCGCGCCGGACCGAGGGGACACAATGCACGGGTGCTACTGACGATCACGACCACGGCGGCCCCGGCGACGGACCTCGGTTTCCTGCTGCACAAGCACCCGGACAGGGCGCAGAGCTTCGAGCAGTCCTTCGGAACCGCCCACGTCTTCTACCCCGAGGCCACCGGCGAGCGCTGCACGGCGGCCCTCCTGCTGGACGTCGACGCCCAGGCGCTCCTGCGGGCGCGCACGTCGGTGAGCTCGCCCGACTTCTCCCTCGCCCAGTACGTCAACGACCGTCCCTACGCGACGTCCTCCCTGTTCACGGTGGCACTGGGCAGGGTGTTCCGGTCCGCGCTGCGGGGCTCGTGCAGGGCTCGGCCCGAACTGGCGCGCACGCCCCTCCCGCTGGAGCTGCGGATGCCGGCCGTCCCCTGCCGCTCCGGTGCGGAGCGCGCCCGGGCGCTCTTCGAGCCCCTGGGGTGGACGGTCGACGCCGAACCGGTCCCGCTCGACCCCGGCCTGCCCGGCTGGGGCGACTCCCACTACCTCTCACTCACCCTCACCGGGACCGTGCGCCTGTCCGAGGCCCTCAGCCACCTGTACGTGCTGCTCCCCGCCATGGACGGCAGCAAGCACTACTGGGTCGACCGGAGCGAGGTCGACAAGCTCCTCCGCGCCGGCGGCCTGCCCGGCGCCGCGCCGCGGACGGCCGTGGACGGGCCGTCCGCGGCCGGGGAGGCGACGCCCTCCGCGATCGCGCCGGAGGCGCCCGGGGAGGACGGCGACGGGACGGACGGGCCCGACGCGGACGTCGGCTGGCTGGCCGGGCACCCCGAGCGGGACTGGATCACCCACCGCTACCTCAACCGCCGCGACGCCTACGTGCGGACCGCGCTGGCCCGCATCGCCGAGGCCGAGGGCCTCGCGGAGGGCGACGGCGCGGACGACCCCGCGGCGGAGGAGGCCGAAACGGCGCCCCCGGCCGAGGGGCACGACGAGCGCGTCCCCACCCTGGCCGAGCAGCGCGCCGGGGCGGTCATGGCGGTGCTGGAGGCGGAGGACGCCACCAGCGTCATCGACCTGGGCTGCGGCTCCGGCCGGCTGCTCGCGCGGCTGGCGGCCGACCGCTCCCTCACACGCGTGACCGGGGTGGACGTCAGCGTCACCGCCCTCGAACACGCCCACCGCAGGACCTGCCGGGGCTGCGACCCCGGCGGGGGCAGGCGCCACCGGCCGCTGCCCGCCCTCACCGGAGGGGCGGTGGGCGCCAACGGCGCGCCGCCGCGCCCCGAGCTGCTGGTCGGCTCCGTGGTCTACCGCGACCGGCGGTTCTCCGGTTACGACGCCGCCGTCCTGATGGAGGTGATCGAGCACCTCGACCCGTCGCGGCTGCCCGCGATGGAGGAGAGCGTGTTCGGCGCCGCCCGGCCCCGCGTCGTGGTGGTCACCACCCCCAACGCCGAGTACAACACGCACTACGAGGGCCTGGCGGACGGCTCCCTCCGGCACAGCGACCACCGGTTCGAGTGGACGCGCGCCGAGTTCGCCCGGTGGGGCGACCGCGTCGCCGAACAGTACGGCTACCGCCTCCGCCGCCTGCCGGTCGGGTCCGAGGACCCGGAGACCGGTTCCCCGACCCAGATGGGAGTCTTCGTCCGATGAGTACGACCGAGGAGGACCGGACCCCCGAGCCGCGTGTGCTCGGCGTGCCCAGGATGGGGCTCGTCGTGCTGATCGGGGTGTCCGGATCCGGCAAGTCCACGTTCGCCGCCGAGCACTTCGCGCCCACGCAGGTGATCAGCTCCGACCACTGCCGGGGCATGGTCAGCGACGACGAGAACGACCAGTCCGCGAGCGCGGACGCGTTCGCCCTGCTCCACACCGTCGTGGACATCCGGCTGCGGCGGGGACTCCTCACCGTCGTGGACGCCACCAACGTGCAGAGCAGGGTGCGCGGGGAACTGGTGCGCATCGCCAAGGACAACAACGTGCTGTCCACCGCGATCGTGCTGGACGTTCCCGAGGCCCTGGCGAAGGAGCGCAACCGCGGGCGGCCCGACCGAGACTTCGGCGACCACGTCGTCCGGCGGCAGCGGCGCGAACTCCGCCAGGGGCTGAAGAGGCTGTCCCGCGAGGGCTTCCGCAGGATCCACGTCCTGCGCGGACCGGAGGAGATCGACGGCGCCACCGTCGAACTCGAGCGCGCCTGGCCGGACCGGACGGAGCTCACCGGCCCCTTCGACATCGTCGGCGACGTGCACGGCTGCCGGGAGGAACTGGAGGAACTCCTCGGCGTCCTCGGTTACGAGCTGTCCCGCGACGGGGAGGGGCGCCCCGTGGGGGCGCGCCACCCCGACGGGCGCACGGCGGTGTTCGTCGGCGACCTCGTGGACCGCGGGCCGGACAGCCCCGGCGTGCTGCGCCTGGTCATGGGCATGGTCGCCGACGGCGACGCCCTGTGCGTGCCGGGGAACCACGAGAACAAGCTGATCAGAGCGCTCAAGGGCGCCAAGGTCCAGGCCACCCACGGCCTGGCCGAGACCCTGGAGCAGCTGGGCCGGGAGAGCGAGGAGTTCCGCGCGCGGGTGCTCGCCTTCTGCGACGGCCTGGTCAGCCACCTCGTCCTCGACGGGGGAAGGCTCGTCGTCGCCCACGCCGGGCTCAAGGAGGAGTACCACGGCCGGGCCTCGGGCCGTGTGCGCTCCTTCGCCCTGTACGGCGAGACCACCGGGGAGACCGACGAGTACGGCCTCCCCGTGCGGCTGCCCTGGGCCCGCGAGTACCGGGGGAAGGCGGCCGTGGTCTACGGCCACGTGCCCACCGTCAAGGCGGAGTGGCTCAACAACACCATCTGCCTGGACACGGGCTGCGTGTTCGGCGGCAAGCTCACCGCGCTGCGCCACCCGGAGCGCGAACTGGTCGACGTCGACGCCCACCGCACCTGGTACGAGCCGGTCCGGCCGCTGTCGGGCACGCCCCCGGAGGACGGGGAGCGGCGCGCCGACGACACCGTCGACATCACCGACGTCGGGGTCGGCGACGGCGTCTCGGCTCCCGGCCTGTACGTGGAGACCGCGGACGGGGCCGTGCGCACCGACAGCGGCAGCACGCTGTCCGCGCTGGAGGTCATGAGCCGGTTCGCGGTCGACCCGCGCTGGCTCCTGTACCTGCCGCCGACCATGGCCCCCGCGCCGACCGCCGCCGCACCGGGGCTCCTGGAGCACCCGGACGAGGCGTTCGCGTACTTCCGGGGCGCCGGGACCGGCGAGGTCGTGTGCCAGGAGAAGCACATGGGCTCGCGCGCCGTCGCCGTGCTGTGCAGGGACGGGGAGGCTGCCGAGCGGCGGTTCGTCCCCGGCGAGCTGGGGACGGTCTACACCCGGACCGGGCGCCCGTTCTTCCAGGACCCCGCGCTCCGGGCGGAGGTCGTCGACCAGCTGCGCCGCGCCGTGACCGAGGCGGACCTGTGGGACCGGCTCGGCACCGACTGGGTGGCCCTGGACGGTGAGCTCCTGCCCTGGTCGGCCAAGGCCCGGCCGCTGATCCGCGAGCAGTACGCGTCGGTGGGCGCCGCCGCCCGCGCCTCCCTGCCCGCCGCCGCGGCCGCCCTCCGCGCCGCGGCCGCGCGCGGTGTGCCCGTGGACGGCCTGGCCGACAAGGTCGCCCTGCGGACGGAGCAGACGGAGGCGTTCAGCCGGGTCTACCGGCGCTACTCGTGGGACACCGACGGCGCCGCGGGGCTCCGGTACGCGCCCTTCGCGGTGCTCGCCTCCGAGGGCCGCGAGTACACCGACGCCGACCACCTGTGGCACATGGCGATCGCCGAACGGCTCGCGGAGGCCGGAGGACTGGTGCAGCCCACCCGCTACCGGGTGGTCGACACCACCGACCCGGCGGCCTGCGGCTCGGCCGCCGACTGGTGGACCGACCTGGTCTCCGCCGGCGGCGAGGGCATGGTGGTCAAGCCGGTCCTGGGCGCACGGGCCGAGGGCCGCAAGGGCCTGGTCCAGCCGGGGCTGAAGGTGCGCGGGCCCGAGTACCTGCGGATCGTCTACGGAGCCGACTACACCGACCCCGAGAGGCTGGCCGTGCTCAAGGACCGCAACCTCGGCCGCAAGAACAGCCTGGCCATGCGCGAGCACAAACTGGGGCTGGAGGCCCTGGCCCGGCACGCCCGCCGCGAACCCCTGTGGCGGGTGCACGAGCCCGTGTTCGCGGTCCTGGCACTGGCCTCCGAGCCGGTCGACCCGCGCCTGTAGGCGCACGCCCGGCCCGGCGGCCCCGTCCGGGGCGCCGGGCCGGACACGCGGCCGGGAGCGGAGCGGGCCGGGGCGGAGCGGGGACCTCCTGGGCCCGGGCGCCCGCGGTCCCGGCAGGGGACGCGGGCGCCCCGGCCGGACCCGGCGGTCCGCGCGGGCGCAGGACGCGCGGCGCCGGTCGGACCGCGCCGGCGGCCGCCCGCTTCGCCTCCATTTCACGCCTTCTCTTCCGGTCGGACATCCGCGCGGGTGATGATGTGCGGGCCCCCGTTGCCCAGCGACCCCCGGAGCAGATGTGTCCCCCACCCGACCCGGACGTCTGATCGCGTCCACGTCCGCCGCGGCCGCGGTCCTCCTCGGCGTCGGCCTCGCGGCGGCGCCGCCCGCCCTCGCCGACGACGCCGCGCCCGTGATCAGCGAGGTGTACGGCGGAGGCGGCAACAGCGGAGCCCTGCTGCGCCACGACTTCGTCGAGCTCGGGAACCCGGCCGGCGGACCCGCCGACCTCGACGGCTGGAGCGTCCAGTACCTCCCCGCCGCCCCGGGACCGTCCACACGGGTGCAGGTCACGGCCCTGACCGGGGAGATCCCGGCGGGAGGCCACCACCTCGTCCGCCAGGCGGCGGGCGCCGGGGGCAGCGTCGAGCTCCCCGCCCCCGACACCGCCGGCAGCACCAACATGTCCGCGACGGCGGGCACGGTCCTGCTCGTCTCCGGCACCGAGCCGGTCTCCTGCCGGACCGCGGCGGCGTGCGCGCAGGACGGCTCCGTGGTGGACGTGGTCGGCTACGGCAACGCCGTCGTCCACGCCGGATCGCCCGTCACGGGGCTCTCCAACACCGCGTCCGCCTCGCGCGACGCCGCGTTCACCGACACGGGCGACAACGCCGCCGACCTCACCGCCGGGGACCCCACGCCCACCAACGCGGCGGGCGAGACGGCGGGCGACGGCGGCGGGCCGGAGGAGCCCGTCGAGCCCGGCGACCTGCGCGTCCACGACGTGCAGGGCACCACCCGCACCTCCCCGTACGCCGGCCGCCAGGTCACCGGCCTGCCCGGGGTGGTGACGGCGGTCAACGCCTTCGGCGGCGCCCGCGGATTCTGGTTCCAGGACACCGAGGGCGACGGCGACCCCCGCACGAGCGAGGCCCTCTTCGTCTTCACCGGCTCCACCACGCCCGCCGTCGCCCCCGGCGACGAGGTCCTGGTCGCCGGGCGGGTCGGCGAGTACCGGCCCGCGGCCGGCCACCAGACCACCACCCAGCTCGACGGGGCCCGCTGGACCGTCCTGTCCACCGGCAACGCGCTCCCCGACTCCGTCCTGCTGGACGCCGACGCCCTCCCCGAGGCGTACGCGCCCGACCACGGCGGCGACGTCTCCGGCCTGGAGCTGGAGCCCGACAAGTACGCGCTGGACTTCTGGGCCGCGCACGAGCACATGACGGTCCGCGTCGAGGACGCCCCCGTGGTGGGCGCCACGGACGGCTACCACGCCCTGTGGGTGACCACCGATCCCGGCCAGAACCCCACCGTCAACGGCGGGACCGCCTACGGCTCCTACGACGAACCCAACTCCGGGCGGGTCAAGGTCGAGTCCCTGCTCGACCGCGCCGAGCACCCCTTCCCCGAGGCGAACGTCGGCGACACCCTCGCCGGGGTCACCGAGGGCCCCCTCCACCACAGCCGGTTCGGCGGCTACCTGATCCGCGCCACCACCCTGGGGGAGCACGTCCCGGGCGGCCTGGAGCGCACCCCGGTCCGCGACACCGAGCGGTACGAGGTCAGCATCGCCACCTACAACGTCGAGAACCTCGGCGGCCGTGACGACCAGGCCAGGTTCGACGCGCTCGCGGCCGGGATCGTCGACCACCTGGACACGCCCGACATCATCGGGCTGGAGGAGATCCAGGACGACAGCGGCCCCGTGGACGACGGCACCGTCGACGCGGGCGTCACCCTCGACCGGCTCGTGGAGGCCGTCGCCGCGCACGGCGGCCCCGCCTACGAGTGGCGGCAGATCAGCCCCGAGGACAAGCAGGACGGCGGACAGCCGGGCGGCAACATCCGCAACGCCTTCCTGTTCGACCCCGAGCGGGTCGAGTTCGTGGACCGCGAGGGCGGCGACGCCACCACCGCCGTCGAGGTCGTGGAGGGCGCGCGGGGCGCCGAGCTGTCGGTGTCCCCGGGCCGCATCAGCCCGCTGGACGAGGCGTGGGACTCCAGCCGCAAGCCGCTGGTCGGCCACTTCCGCGCCCTCAACCGGGACGTCTACGTGGTCACCAACCACTTCAACTCCAAGGTCGGGGACGAGCCGCTCCACGGCGTCAACCAGCCGCCGAACCGCACCAGCGAGGCCCAGCGCCACGCCCAGGCCGAGCTGGTCGGGGCGTTCGCCGACG
Source organism: Streptomonospora nanhaiensis (assembly GCF_026642255.1). Classification (GTDB taxonomy): domain Bacteria; phylum Actinomycetota; class Actinomycetes; order Streptosporangiales; family Streptosporangiaceae; genus Nocardiopsis; species Nocardiopsis tropica. The sequence goes on from NZ_CP113264.1 coordinate 922,102, forward strand.
AACTGCTCGCGGCGGACCCGCAGGCCAACCTGGTCGTCATGGGCGACCTGAACGACTTCCAGTTCTCGCGGACCCTGGAGATCCTCACCGGGGAGGATCGCCTGTACAACCCCATGGCGGACCTGCCCGAGGGGGAGCGCTACAACTACGTGTTCGACGGCAACTCCCAGGCCCTGGACCACATCCTGGTCAACCGGGCCCTGGCGGGACGCGTCGACTACGCGGTCGCGCGGCTCAACTCCGAGTTCCACGACCAGGTCAGCGACCACGACCCGCAGGTGCTGTGGCTGGACACCCGCCGGAGCACCCCGCCGGGACGCGGCTGACCCGCGCGGACCGGAGGGGGCGGGCGCCCGGCCGCGCCCGCCCCCTCGGCGCGCCCGCGGCCCGCCGTACCGGGCCCGGGAGCGGCCGGTCACGGCAGGTGCCCGGGTGGCGCGTGTCACCGGCGGCCGACCCGGCCGCCCCCTATCCTGGGGAGCGTCCGCGAGAGGGCGGGCGCTCCTCAGCCAGGGAAGCGAGAGATGAACGTACTGCTCACCGGGGGGGCCGGGTACATCGGCTCGCACACCGCGGTCGAACTGCTCCAGGCCGGACACGACGTCGTCGTGGTCGACTCCCTCGTCAACAGCAGCGAGGAGGCCGTCCGCCGCGTCGAGCGCATCACCGGGCGGACCGTCGCCTTCCACCGGGCGGACTGCACCGACCCCGCAGCGCTGCGCCGGATCTTCGACGTCCACGACGTCGACGCCGTCATCCACCTGGCCGGGCTCAAGGCGGTGGGCGAGTCCGTCGCCCAGCCGCTGCGCTACTACCGCAACAACCTCGACGCGCTCCTGAACCTCGCCGAGGCGATGGACGAGCACGACGTCCGGAACCTGGTGTTCAGCTCGTCGGCGACGGTCTACGGCGACCCCGAGCACCTGCCCCTCACCGAGGACAGCACCCTCTCGGTGACCAACCCCTACGGCGCCACCAAGCTGTTCATCGAGCGCGTCCTGGAGGACCTGGCCGCCGCCGACCCCCGCTGGCACATCGTCTCCCTGCGCTACTTCAACCCGATCGGCGCCCACCCCAGCGGGCTCATCGGCGAGGACCCCCTGGGCGTCCCCAACAACCTGTTCCCGTACATCGCGCAGGTCGCGGCCGGACGCCGGGAGCGGCTCACCGTGTTCGGCGACGACTACGACACCCCCGACGGCACGGGTGTCCGGGACTACCTGCACGTGGTCGACCTCGCCCAGGGCCACCTGGCCGCCGTCGACCACCTCGGCGACACCGCGGGCTGCCGCGTCTACAACCTGGGCACCGGCCGCGGCACCTCGGTCATGGAGGGCCTGCGCGCGTTCGAGAGGGCCACCGGCGCACCCGTCCCGTACGAGGTGGCCGACCGGCGCCCCGGCGACGTCGCCGTGTGCTACTCCGACCCCTCCGCCGCCGCCCGCGACCTGGGCTGGAAGGCGGCCCTCACCGTCGACGACGCCTGCCGGGACGCGTGGAACTGGCAGTCGGCCAACCCCGGCGGCTTCGGGGGCGCCGGGAGCTGAGCCCCACCGCACACCCCGGAGTACCGGTTGAGCACGGGGAACGCCCTAGACTGGACGCCTATCCCTGTACTTCCTGCGGAAGGTCCTCCGTCGTGTCCGTTGGTGCTGAGAGCACGTTCGACACCGTTCTCGTCGTGGACTTCGGCGCGCAGTACGCGCAGCTGATCGCACGACGCGTCCGCGAATGCCATGTGCACAGCGAGATCGTGCCCTCGACCATGCCCGTCGAGGACATGCTCGCCAAGAAACCCAAGGCCATCATCCTCTCCGGCGGCCCGTCCTCGGTCTACGCCGAGGGCGCCCCCGTCGTCGGCGCCGAGCTGTTCGAGACCGGGGTCCCGACCTTCGGCATCTGCTACGGCTTCCAGGCGATGACCCGGGCCCTGGGCGGAACCGTCGACCGGACCGACCTGAGCGAGTTCGGCCGCACCGAGCTGACGGCCGTCACCGACTCCCTGCTGTTCGCGGGCGCCCCCGCCGACCTGTCGGTGTGGATGTCGCACGGCGACTCCGTGGTGCGGGCCCCCGAGGGCTTCGCCACGACCGCCAGCACCGCCGGCGCCCCGGTCGCCGCGTTCGAGGACACCGACCGCCGCCTGTTCGGCGTGCAGTTCCACCCCGAGGTCATGCACACCGAGCACGGCCAGGAGGTGCTGCGCCGGTTCCTGTACGAGGGCGCCGGGTGCCGTCCCACCTGGACGATGGTGAACATCGTCGAGGAGCAGCTGGAGCGCATCCGCGAGCAGATCGGCGACAAGAGCGTCATCTGCGCGCTGAGCGGCGGCGTCGACTCCGCCGTGGCCGGAGCCCTCGTGCAGCGCGCCGTCGGCGACCAGCTGACCTGCGTGTTCGTCGACCACGGCCTGCTCCGCAAGGGTGAGGCCGAGCAGGTCGAGAAGGACTTCGTCGCGATCACCGGGGCCAAGCTCAAGGTCGTGGACGCCGAGGAGCGGTTCCTGTCGGCGCTGGCCGGGGTCACCGACCCCGAGGAGAAGCGCAAGATCATCGGCCGCGAGTTCATCCGCGTCTTCGAGCAGGCGGCCCGCGAGGTCGTCGCCGAGGGCGGGGAGGGCGGCGCCGAGGTCGAGTTCCTCGTGCAGGGCACCCTGTACCCCGACGTGGTCGAGTCCGGCGGCGGCACCGGGACCGCCAACATCAAGTCGCACCACAACGTGGGCGGCCTGCCCGACGACCTGCAGTTCACCCTGGTCGAGCCCCTCCGGGAGCTGTTCAAGGACGAGGTGCGCAAGGTCGGCGAGGAGCTGGGCCTGCCCGCCGAGATGGTGTGGCGCCAGCCGTTCCCCGGGCCGGGCCTGGGCATCCGCATCATCGGCGAGGTGACCCGCGACCGCCTGGAGATCCTGCGCGAGGCCGACGCCATCGCCCGCGAGGAGCTGTCCCGCGCCGGCCTGGACCGCGAGATCTGGCAGTGCCCGGTCGTGCTGCTCGCCGACGTCCGGTCGGTGGGCGTGCAGGGCGACGGCCGCACCTACGGCCACCCGGTCGTGCTGCGCCCGGTCAGCAGCGAGGACGCCATGACCGCGGACTGGTCGCGCGTGCCCTACGACGTGCTGGCGAAGATCTCCAACCGGATCACCAACGAGGTCCGGGAGATCAACCGGGTGACGCTGGACGTGACCAGCAAGCCCCCGGGCACCATCGAGTGGGAGTAGGGGAGCGCCCCTCCCCGGAGCACGGACGGGCCCGGCACACCGCGTGTGTGCCGGGCCCTGTCCTTGTCCTCCGTCGCGCTCCGGCCCGGGGCCGCGGGGCCCGGCAGCGCTTCCGGACGGGGCGGGGCCGCGCACCCTCCCGGCCCACCGCCCCCGGCCGTGTTCCGCGGGTCGTGCCGGGCCCGCGGTGATCGGCGCGGGCGCCGGGCCGACCGCGGGCCTCCACGGACCACGCCCTAGTAGGTCACCATGTCCCGGATCTCGATGGAGGTCGGCGCGCCGCCGGGGGTGTTGTTGAGCAGGAGCCTGACCGGGCTCTCGTCCTCGGTGAGGATGAACACCAGCTCGCCCGCGGCCGGGGTGCCCGGGGCGAGGCCGCCGGTGTCCCACAGCGAACTCACCTGTTCGTCCCTGGACGGGGTCGCCGCGACGACCTCGGACTCCGACTCGGTGACCAGGTACTGCGACTTGCTGTCGAACACGAAGCGCTCGCCCTCGAGGAGGTTGGTGACCTGCAGGTCCACGACGCAGTACTCGCCCCTGCGGAGCGCGGATCGGCCCTCCAGCGTCTCCATCCCGCAGTTGACGGAGTTGACCCGGTACTCGACCGTGCCGTCGGCGGAGACCCCGCCGGATCCGTCCGAGGGGACGGAGTCGTCGGCGCCGTCGTCCGGTGCGGGCTCCGGGGCCTCCTCCTGCTCCGAGCCGGCCCCCGCGGGAGGGGCCTCGTCCCCGCCGGAGAACGGCGGGTCGTCCCGGTTCATCACCAGGATCGTCAGGACGGCCATGAGCACCAGGAGCACCGCGGCGCCCACCGCCACCGCGACGACCAGTCCGCGGCGCCGGTTCGGTGCGGCCGGCCGGTGCGGGGGAGGGGGGACCGGGGGCACGTACGGCTGCGGCCCCGGGCGGTTCGCCTGCTGGTCGGCGGGGGGCACCATCGGGATGGGCCCGGTCGAGGCCGGGTGCTGGGCCGGGGGCGGACCCGCCTGCCGGGGCTGCTGCGCCTGGCCGCCCGGCGGTGGGCCGGGCTGGTGGCCGGTCGCGGGATAGCCCGGGGGCGGCCCCGCGGGAGGCTGCGGGTGCTGGAAGTTGCCCGTCTGGTGCGCGGGCATGGGCGGGCCCGCCTGGTACTGGCCGGGCGCCGGGTGCCGCATGCCCGTCACGGTCTGGTGTCCGGGCCCGCCCTGCTGGGGGCGCATCCCCGGGGGAGGGCCGGGCGGCATCGGCGGCAGGTTGGGCCGCCACGACTGGTGCAGCGCGTGCGACACCATGTCGTTGGGGTTGGTGCTGTCCTCCCCGCCCGCCAGCTCCAGCAGGAGGTCCTGGGCGGTGGGCCGGCGGTTCGGCTCCTTGGCCAGGGCACGCGTCACGAGGCGGTCGAGAGGGCTGTCCAGGTTGCCGATCTGGGGTTCGGCGAACAGCACCCGCTTGCCCAGCGTCATGGCGTCGCCGTTGCCGAAGGGGTGCGTGCCGTTGCCGGCGAACGCCACCAGGCACCCCCAGGCGAAGATGTCCGCCGAGGTGGTGACCTGCTCCTCCAACAGCTGCTCGGGCGCCATCCACCCGGGGCTGCCCATGACGATGCCGGTCTGGGTGTGGTTCGTGGCGGTGTTCATCGCGCGCGCGATGCCGAAGTCGATCACCCGGGGGCCCGACAGCGACAGCAGCACGTTCGCGGGCTTGAGGTCGCGGTGGACCAGCCCGGTGCGGTGGATGGCCGCGAGCGCGGCGGCCACGCCCAGGGCGAAGCCGTGCAGGGTGGAGGAGTCCAGCGGACCGTTCTCGGCTATGTGCTCGGCCAGGGCGGTGCCGGCGATGTACTCGGTGACCATGTAGGGACGGTTCTCGAACGTCCCGTGGTCGAGCACCTTGGCGGTGCAGAAGGAGGCGACCTTGCGGGCGTTCTCCATCTCATCGCGAAAACGCGCCCGGGTCGCCTCGTCGAAGGCGAGTTCCGGACGGATGACCTTGATGGCTACCTGGTTGTTCCGGTCCGACATACTGCCCAGGTAGACGGTGCCCATGCCACCGCTGCCCAGCTTGCCGGACAGCACGTAGGGACCGATGGTGGCCGGATCCCCGGCGGCCAGCGGTTCCAGGTTCTTCGGGAGCCCATCCGACGGCAAGCGACCCTCCCCGACGGTGTCCAAACCCCGCCTTGCCCCAAGGTAGCGGTGTTTGTGCCCTGATTCCCACTCAGCGGCCTGATTGGGCCGTTCTGGGGGCAGGCGGTGACTGACATGACAGTGGTGACGATCCCCGGATCGTGATCCTGGTTCCCGATTCCTTCCGCCGATGGCGTTAGCGCCGGTCGGAGGGGGTGAACACACCGGCGCCCCTGGCGGGGTACGTGTTCACGCAAGGTGGGGGTTCCTTTACGATTGGGGACTCGTGACCGTTAATACCACCGTAACCGTGCGGGTCCCCGCGAAGGTGAACCTCCAGTTGGCGGTGGGGCCCGGACGCGAGGACGGGTTCCACGACCTCGTCAACGTGTTCCACGCCGTCTCACTGTTCGATGAGGTTACCGTCAAGGAGGCCCGGTCGCGTCGGCCGAGTCCCCCGGGCGGGGGCGGCTCCGTCGTCGCGGAACTGACCGCCGGCGGCGGCCTGGGGTCCCACCTTTCCCGCGTTCCCCTCGACGCGAGCAACCTGGCCGCCCGCGCGGCGGTCCTGGTGGCCGAGCGCACGGGGAAGGGCTTCCCCGTCACCGTCCACCTGGACAAGAACATCCCGGTGGCGGGAGGCATGGCCGGAGGGAGCGCGGACGCGGCCGCCGCCCTGGTCGCCTGCGACCGGCTCTGGGGCGCCGGCCTGTCACGGGAGGCCCTCCTCGACTGCGCCGCCGAGCTCGGCAGCGACGTCCCCTTCGCCCTGGTGGGCTCGACGGCCGTCGGGACGGGGCGGGGCGAGGTCCTCTCGCCGATGGCCAGCCCCGGCCGTTTCCGCTGGGTCTTCGCCCTGTCGCCGCACGGCCTGTCCACGGCGCGGGTCTTCCGCGAGTACGACCGGATCCGTCCGGACGCCCCCCCGCCGAGCCTCGACCCGGCCCTGGCCGGCGCGCTCGCGCTGGGGGACCCCGCGGCCGTCGGAGCGGCGCTCACCAACGACCTCCAGGAGGCCGCCCTGTCCCTCCTGCCGGAGCTGGAGCGCACCCTCGGGACCGGGCGGGGCGCCGGGGCCCTGGGGGCCCTGGTGTCGGGCTCGGGGCCCACCTGTGCGTTCCTGGTGGGCGGGGGACCGGAGGACGCCGCCGTCGTGGCCGAGCGCGAGGCCTCGGTGGTCGCGGCCCTGGAGGGGAGCGGGCTGTGCGAGCAGGTGGTGACGGCCCACGGGGACGTGCCGGGCGCCGTTGTGCTGTGACCTAAATCACTGTCGTTTCTTCCGTTCTGTGGGGGTTTCGCCCAGTTGACCTGAACCACGGTTGAGGTCGAACACTGGTGTGCATGACGACCGCAACCGCCTTGTCGCGCTACGCCGACCTGCCAGCCCTCATCGGCCTCATGGAGGGTGACGAGAAGCACATGGGCGCCGCCCACTCCACCCTGGACGTGGTGTGGGTCCTCTACGACCGCGTCCTGGCCGTCACCCCCGCGACGGCCGAGGACCCCGCCAGGGACCGCTTCCTGCTGTCCAAGGGCCACGGGCCCGCGGCGTTCTACGCGGTGCTGGCCGCCAAGGGGTTCGTGGACGTGGCCGCCCTGCGCGGCTGGACGGCCTTCGACTCCCCGCTGGGCCACCACCCGGACCGGGTCCTCGTGCCCGGGGTGGAGATCGGCAGCGGCTCCCTCGGCCACGGCCTGCCCCTCGGACTGGGCAGCGCCCTCGGCCTGCGCGCCCAGGGCGTCCGCCGCCCCGACGGCGCCGCCCCCCGCGTGGTGGTGCTCCTCGGGGACGGGGAACTCGACGAGGGCAGCAACCACGAGGCGATCGCCGTCGCCGGGCGGCTCGGCGTCGACAACCTCACCGCGGTCGTCGTGGACAACGCCTCAAGCACCCACGGCTGGCCCGGCGGCGTCGCCGCACGGTTCGCGGGGGAGGGGTGGGCGGCGCGCGAGGTCGCCGGGCGCGACCACGACGCCCTCCACGAGGCCCTCACCCGGCCCCACACAGGACGGCCGCTGGCCGTCGTCGCCCGCGTCCGGACCAGGTAGGGGACAGGCCATGCGAGAAACCTTCGCCGCCACCGTCAGCGAGGCCATGGACCGCGACCCGCGCGTCGCGGTGGTCCTCGCCGCCATCTCGGCGGGCATGTTCCGCTCCGCCGCGGCCCGCCACCCCGGGCGGGTGGTCGACGTCGGCATCCGGGAGCAGGCCATGATCGGGGTGGCCGGCGGGCTCGCCCTGACCGGGATGCGCCCGATCGTGCACAGCTACGCCCCGTTCCTGGTCGAGCGGCCGTTCGAGCAGGTCAAACTGGACTTCGCCCACCAGGACGTGGGCGCCGTCCTGGTCAGCATCGGCGGCTCCTACGACGCCTCCGAGGAGGGGCGCACCCACCAGGCGCCCGGCGACGTCGCCCTGCTCGACACCCTCCCGGGGTGGACCGTGCACGTGCCGGGCCACCCGGACGAGGCCCGCGCCGCCCTGGAGTCCGCCATCCCCGGCGACGACCGCGTGTACGTGAGGCTGTCGGAGACCTCGAACCGCGCGCCCCGGCCCGTGGACGGGCGGCTGTCCGCGGTGCGCACGGGGTCGCCCCGCTCCGCGGGCGTGGTGGTCGCCGTCGGACCGATGCTGGACCGCGTGCTGGAGGCCACCGCCGACCTCGACGTGACGGTCGCCCACACCTCCACCGTGCGCCCGTTCGACCGCGCGGGGCTCAGCGCCCTGGTCGGGGCGGCGGGCAACGCCGACGTGCTCGTGGTGGAGCCCTACCTCGCCGGGACCTCCGCGCACGAGGTCGCGGCGGCCCTCGTGGACCGGCGCCACCGGCAGCTCGGGCTGGGGGTGGCCCGCGACCGGGAACTGCGCGCCTACGGCGCCCCCGCGCAGCACGCGCGGGCGCACGGCCTGGACGCGGAGGGCATCGCCGAGGCCGCCAGGGGGTTCTTCCTGGCGTAGGCCGGGGCCGGGGAACCCGGCGGCGCGGAACGCGCCCGGGGCCTTGCGTGGTGCGGCCCCGGGCGCGTCCCGTGCGGGGACACGCGCCGTCCGGGGCGCATCCCCGCGTGAGGCGCCGGGCGACTGCGGCGTCGTGCTCGGTCACCGCGACCCGGGCCGCTCCCCCGCGGGAGGCACACCCGCCGCCCGTGCCCGGGCTCGCCGCGCCCCCGCGGGGGGACGAGAGCCCGGACCGCGGCCCCGCCGTCGGGACAGGGATCCCGTGCCCCGGGGCGGGGGGGCCAGGGCACTGGGTCGGACCCGGGACAATGGAAGGTGATGACGAATCTGGTCAACCTTCAGGACGTGTCCCTGGCCTACGGGCCGCTCGTACTCCTCGACAAGGTGTCGCTCGGCGTCGACGAGGGCGAACGCATCGGTGTGGTCGGCCGCAACGGCGGCGGCAAGTCCACGCTGATCTCCGTGCTCTCCGGCATCACCGAGCCCGACTCCGGGCGGGTCGTGCACAACCGCGGGCTGCGCATCGGCTTCCTGCACCAGCGCGACACCTTCCCCGACACCACCGTCGGCGGGTTCGTGCTGGGCGACCGCGCCGAGCACGAGTGGGCGGGCGACTCCCGCATCCGCGACGTCCTGCGGGGCCTCCTCGGCGGCTGGGACCTTGACACGCCCATGTCCGGGCTCTCCGGCGGCGAGCGCCGCCGCTCGGGACTGGCGCGGCTGCTCATCGGCGACCACGACCTCATCGTCCTGGACGAGCCCACCAACCACCTCGACATCGAGGGCATCGCCTGGCTCGCCGAGCACCTGCGCGGCCGCCCGGAGGCGCTCGTGGTCGTCACGCACGACCGCTGGTTCCTGGACGCCGTCACCACCCGCACCTGGGAGGTCGGGCGCGGCGCCGTCGAGCGCTACGAGGGGGGCTACGCCGCCTACGTCCTGGCCAAGGCCGAACGGGACCGCCAGGCCGCGGCCTCCGAGGAGCGGCGCCAGAACCTCATGCGCAAGGAGCTGGCCTGGCTGCGCCGCGGCGCCCCGGCCCGGACCTCCAAACCCAAGTTCCGCATCGAGGCGGCCAACCAGCTCATCGCCGACGAGCCGCCGCTCCGCGACACCGTCGAGCTGGTGCGGTTCGCGAGCTCCCGGCTCGGCAAGACCGTCATCGACCTCAAGAACGTGTCGGTGGCCGTCCCCGACCGGACCCTCCTGGACCACCTCACCTGGCAGCTGGGCCCCGGCGACCGGGTCGGCCTGGTGGGGGTGAACGGCGCGGGCAAGTCCACCCTCCTCAAGATCCTCGCCGAGGAGCGCGAGCCCGACTCCGGCAGCGTGCGCACCGGCCGCACCGTCAGGCTCGCCCACCTGTCGCAGAACGTCGTCGAACTCGACCCCGAGGCGCGCCCGCTCCAGGCCGTCATGGAGATCCGCGAGCACATCACCATCGGCAAGCGCGACTACACGGCGAGCCAGATGCTGGAGCGCTTCGGCTTCCGGGGCGACCGGCAGTGGACGCCGATCGGCGACCTGTCCGGCGGCGAGCGCCGCCGCCTCCAGCTCCTGCGCCTGCTCATGGACGAGCCCAACGTGCTGCTGCTGGACGAGCCCACCAACGACCTGGACATCGAGACCCTCACCGAGCTGGAGGACCTCCTCGACGGCTGGCCGGGCTCCCTCGTGCTGGTCAGCCACGACCGGTACTTCCTGGAGCGCATCACCGACCGGGTGCTCGCGCTCATGGGGGACGGCAGCCTCGCCTTCCTGCCCGGCGGCGTCGACGAGTACCTGGAGCGCCGCGCGGTGACCGCGGGGGAGGCCACGGTGCCGCTCGGCGCGTCCGAGACCGCTGCGGCCGGGGCCGCCCCCGAGCAGCCCGCGGTGTCCGCGACGGAGCGGCGCGCGGCCCAGAAGGAGCTCCAGCGCGTCGAGCGCCGCATGGACCGCATCACCAGGCGCGAGGCGGAGCTGCACGAGCTGATGGCCGCCGCCGCGAACGACTACGTCCGGCTCGCCGAACTGGACGCCGAGGCCAAGGCCCTGGCGACCGAGCGCGGCGAGCTGGAGGAGGTCTGGCTGGAGCAGGCGGAGATCGTCGGCGACTGACCGCCGGGCGCGCTCCTCCGGCCGGGGCCCCGCGAGGGGGCCCGGCGAGGGGTTCCCCGCCTCCGCCGGGCGGCTCGGGGCGCCGTCGAGTAGCCTCCGGGAACATGGGGCCGCCGCGGCCGACCGTACGCCGGGCGCCACCCCCCCAGTGGACAGGAGTGAACCCGCATGACCGCTTTGGACGAGATTCCGGTGACGCTGATCGACGGGCGCGAGACGACCTTCGGCGAGTGGGCCGGAAAGGTCAGGCTGGTGGTGAACGTCGCCTCCCGGTGCGGGCTCACGCCGCAGTACGGGCAGCTGGAGGAGTTGCAGAAACGCTACGCCGACCGGGGGTTCACCGTGCTGGGGTTCCCCAGCAACCAGTTCCTCCAGGAGTTCGGCAGCGACGGCAAGATCGCCGAGTACTGCTCCGCGACGTGGGGGGTGACCTTCCCGATGGCGAGCAAGGTCAAGGTCAACGGGAAGGACCGCCACCCGCTCTACGGCGAGCTCACGGCGACCCCCGACGCGGACGGCCAGGCGGGGAAGGTGAAGTGGAACTTCGAGAAGTTCCTCGTCCTCCCGGACGGCGCCGTGCACCGCTTCCGCCCGGCCACGCTGCCGGACGACCCCGCCATCGTCGCGCTCATCGAGAAGTCGCTCCCCGGGGAGGCGTGAGGGCGCGGTAGCCCGTCCCCTCCGGGGCGGGCCCGGACCGGAGGGGACGGGCCCCGGCCCGGTCCGCCGATCCCCCGTGAGAGGGGACGCCCGGCCGGGTCCCCACGCGGGCGGAGCGCCCCTCAGCGCACCTCCTCCGCGAAGACGGAGGCGATCTCCCGCGCGCCCTGCTCGTTCGGGTGGATGTCCGGGCCCCGTTCCGCGTCGCACATCCAGGTCAGGTCGCACACGTTCTGGAGGTTCGCGGGCATGCCGGTCCCGCTGTCCTCGGGCACCTCCCTGTTGGTGGCCTGGAAGACGGAGTCCACGTCCGCGACCTCGATGCCCTCGGCCTCGTAGGCCTCGGTGAGCGTCCCGTTGACCTCGGTGAGGATCTCCACGGCCTCCTCGGCGAGCCCGCCCCGCGCCTCGTGCTCGGGGAAGACCTCCTCGGCCTCCTCCGCGGACGCGGCGGCCTGCCCGGCGGGGTCGTCGTCGAGCAGGAGGAAGGCGAGGAACGGGTTGTAGTAGGTCATCGCGACGATCCGGGTGTCCGGGCCGGCCGCGGCGCGCAGCCGCTCGGCGATCTCGGGCACCTCGTCCTCCAGGCGGTCGAGGCCGTCGGCCACGCACTCCGCGTCGATGTCGATGTCCTCGGAGCTGTCCGCGCGGCCGTCCGGCGCGTTCACCCCCTGCACGCAGCGGGTGAAGTTGTTCGCCCCGATGGTGAGGGTCACCAGGTCCACCTCGCCCTCGTGCTCCGCGAGGAAGTCCTCGGCGGCCCGGAGCTGCTCACCGTCGTCGTAGCGCTCCTCGCAGTCGGGCAGACCGCCCTCCATGAACGTGGTCGTGTCCTCGCCCGCGCAGCCCATGCGCTCGTGCCGGAGGCCGGGGTCGTCGTCGAGCAGGGTGCGGTACAGGACGTCCGTGTACCCTTCCTCGGTCTCGACGGGCGTCCCGTCCTCGTCGGGCTGCACGCCCACGGCCAGCGAGTCGCCCAGGGACAGGTAGTAGCCCCCTTCGGCGCCGGGGGTCCCCGGCGCCGCCGTCCCTTCTCCGTCGGTGCCCGCGCACCCCGCCGCCAGCACTGCGACGGCCGTCACCGCGATCCAGCGGATTCGCACTCTCTGTCTCCCACCCGGGTCGGTTGCAGGTACGTGCCCGGGGCTGCCCGGTGGGCGGGCGCGCCGCCCTTCCCGGGTGCCGCCGGGCCCTTCACGTGGGGGAACCGGAAGGCGTCCGGGCCACGATGCCAGCCGCCGCGGGTCCGCGTCGAGCGTCCGGGTGGGAGATGTCTCTCAGCGGGCCGGCCTCGGGGCCCGGACCGCCGCGACCGTTCGGAGCGCTCTCCGGGACGGAGGAGGGACCCGCACGCGGCGGCGGGGGCGGGCCGCCGAGCTCTCACGCCGTTCTCTCCCGCCGGAGCCCGAAACGCGGTGCGCGCCCGGCAGCGCTCCTGGTGGGGGCGGACACCGCCGGGGGCGGGGGATGCCTCCGGCGGTCCCGGCGCGCGCGCCGATCGCCGCGAGCCCGGGACGTTCCGCGGAACGAGCCCTAGCCCTGCGGTCGGGAGGGGTCCCTGTCGAGGGGGGCCAGAAGGCATCTGAGCAACGATGCCAGCTGCTGCCGGTCGCCGTCGGGCATGGGGGCCAGAAGCGTCTCCTCGTAGCTGAGGAGCGACTCCAGGGCGGCGTCGATGCGCTCGGCGCCGCGTTCGGTGAGCCGGACCAGCACCCCGCGCTTGTCGTCGGGGTCGGGGCGGCGCTTGACCAGGCCGGCGGCGGCCAGCCTGTCCACCCGGTTGGTCATGGTCCCGGAGGTCACCAGGGTGGCGCGCAGCAGCCGTCCGGGGCTCAGCTCGTACGGGGGACCGGAGCGGCGCAGCTCCGCGAGCACGTCGAACTCCCAGGGCTCCAGTGCGTGCTCGGTGAAGACCGTGCGCCGGGCGCGGTCCAGGTGGCGTGCGAGCCGGGACACACGGCTGAACACCTCCAGGGGTGTCACGTCCACGTCCGGGCGTTGGGAGCGCCACGCCTCGATCAGCCCATCCACCTCATCGCGCATGGGGACAGCCTATCTCTTGACATCAAGATAGTGGGGCGGGTATGCCGCACTTCCCGCGTCCCGCTCGCGGCAGCGGCGCGGGGGACGGGCCGCGGCGGACCCGTCCCCCGGTGCGCCGGGGGACGGGGGTCAGCCCCCGCCCCGCCGCCTCGTCTGCAGCCTCGGCTTGGGCTCCAGGCTCGCGAGCCCGTTCCAGGCCAGGTTGACCAGGTGCGCGGCGACCACCTCGCGCTTGGGCCTGCGCACCTCGAGCCACCACTGGCCCGTCAGCGCCCACATGCCCACCAGGGCCTGCGCGTACATCGGGGCGAGTGCCGGGTCGTAGCCGCGTTCGGCGAACTCGTCGACCATGATGTGCTCGACCTGGCTGGCGATGTCGTTGATCAGACTGGCGAAGCTTCCCGTGCCGGAGGCCACGTGGGAGTCGCGGGTCAGCACCCGGAACCCGACCGTGTTCTCCTCCACGTAGCGCAGCAGGGCCAGCGCAGCCTTCTCGATCTTGCCCCGTGCGCTGTCGGCGGTGAGGGCCTCGCCCATCATCTCCAGGAGGGTGCGCATCTCACGGTCGACCACGACCGCGTAGATCCCCTCCTTGCCGCCGAAGTGCTCGTACACGACGGGCTTGGACACCCCGGCCCGTGCGGCGATCTCCTCGACGGAGGTCGCGTCGAACCCGCGCTCGGCGAACAGCTCCCGGCCGATCTCCAACAGCTGTTGCCGACGCTCCTTGCCCGTCATGCGCTTGCGGCGCACGCGGACCTTCTGCTCGCTGTCGGCTGCTCCCATGATGGCTATCGATCCTAGACCTTGACCCGCTTGGCGGCGAGCCGGTCGTTGTTGGGCCAGCGGACCTTCGTGGCCCAGCCGAGCTTCTCGAACGCCCAGATCACGCGGGCGGAGATGTCGATCTGGCCCTTGAGCACGCCGTGGCGCGCGCAGGTCGGGTCCGCGTGGTGCAGGTTGTGCCAGGACTCGCCGAACGACGGGATGGCGAGCCACCACACGTTGCGGGAGCGGTCGCGCACCTCGAAGTTCTCCTCGCCGATGGTGTGGCAGATGGAGTTGATGGACCACGTGACGTGGTGCAGCAGCGCCACGCGGACCAGGCTCGCCCAGAAGAACGCGGTGAACGCGCCCCACCAGGACATGGTCACGAGGCCGCCGATGAGGGCGGGGGCGCCGAGGGAGAAGAGCACGATCGGCAGGAACAGCTTGTCGACGAGGACGATGTCCTTGTCCTTGAGCAGGTCCGGGGCGAAGCGGCGCGGCGAGGTCTTCTTGTCGTCCAGGTACATCCAGGCCATGTGCGCGTAGTACAGGCCCTTGGCGACGGACTTCCAGTCGTCCCCGAAGCGCCACGGCGAGTGCGGGTCGCCCTCGGCGTCGGCGTACTTGTGGTGGCGGCGGTGGTCGGCCACCCACTTGATGACGCTGCCCTCGATGGCCAGCGAGCCGGCGACCGCGAGCGCGATCCGCAGCGGGCGGTTGGCCTTGAAGGAGCCGTGGGTGAAGTGGCGGTGGAAGCCGACCGTGATGCCCAGGCCGCTGATGAGGTAGAAGACCGACGCGATCGCGATGTCGGTGAGGCTCAGGCCCCATCCCCAGAAGAAGGGGACGGAGGCGAGCAGGGCGATGAGCGGGACGAAGACGAACGCGAAGACGGTGAAGCGCTCGGCCCTGCCCCGCAGTTCCGGCTCGTACTCGGGGATCGCCTCGCGCTTCCCCTCGGCGTTCTCGGTCGGTAGCTCGGCAGCAGTGGTCATGGTCGTACACACCTCGTCGTCACGGCAGGGTCCTCGCGGTCGGACGGTGTCCGAGAGGCGCGGAGCACCCGTCGCGACGGCCCAACCTATTCCTACGTAACCGTAACCTACGACCCCGTAGGTTTGGCAAGCCCTCCACCGGAGGCGCTATGTTGGTGCCTGGCGTACGGGCGCGACGTGTGCGCGCCCCCTGCCTTCCCGGATGATGTAATCGGCAGCATGTGGGGTTTTGGTCCCCATCGTCCAGGTTCGAGCCCTGGTCCGGGAGCCTTCCACCCGTTCCCTTCCCCGCCCCTATCCCCGTGCGCGCGAGGGAAACCCCGGCCCTTGCGCCCGGACGCCCCGGGCGCCCCGGCGCCGGGCCCGGCCCGGTGGCGCGGCGCATCTCACAGAACGCCCCGGAACCCGACGCCACAGGCCCGGCCCGGCCCCCGCTCCCCGCCCCGGCGTCACGTGCCCGCAGGACGCCTGTGACACGCATGTATCCTTCCCATGTCGGCCGCTGGTCATCCGACGGCCGCCCGCGCGGCACGCGGGTCGAGCCGCCGAAGGGTGAGCCGACAGTTCAATGCCAGCTATCACGAGGGGTCTCCTTCAGTGAGCGTGAACCGTCCGGCTGCCGTCATCGTCCTCGCGGCGGGCGAGGGCACCCGAATGAAGTCGAAGCTTCCCAAGGTCCTCCACGAGCTCAACGGCCGCAGCATGCTCGGCCACGTTCTCGCGGCCGCGGGCGAACTGGACCCCCACCACTCGGTCGTGGTCGTCGGCCACGCCCGGGACCAGGTCCGGTCCCACCTGTCGGAGGTCGCCCCCGAGGCCGCCACCGCGGTCCAGGAGGAGCAGAACGGCACCGGCCACGCGGTGCGCATGGCGGTCGAGGACCTCGCCGCCAAGGGCACCGAGCTCGCCGGCACCGTCGTCCTGACGTGCGGGGACACCCCGCTCCTGCGCGGTTCCACGCTCTCGGAGCTGGTGGCCGCCCACGAGAAGGAGGGCAACGCCGTCACGGTGCTGTCCGCCCGCGTCCCCGACCCCCACGGCTACGGGCGCATCGTGCGCGACGGCGACGGCGACTTCACCGGCATCGTCGAACACGCCGACGCCTCCCCGGAGCAGCACGCGATCGACGAGATCAACTCGGGCATGTACGCGTTCGACGGAGCGCTCCTGTCCGCCGTCGTCAAGCGCCTGTCCACGGACAACGCCAAGGGCGAGGAGTACATCACCGACGCGGTCGCGCTCCTGCGCGGGGACGGGAACCGGGTCGGCGCCTGGATCGCCGAGGACTGGCACGAGGTGCAGGGCGTCAACAACCGCGTCCAGCTCTCCGAGGCCCGCCGCGTCCTCAACGACCGCCTCCTCGCCGAGCACATGCTCGCGGGCGTCACGGTGGTGGACCCCGCCTCCACGTGGGTGGACGCGCAGGTCCGGATCGGACGCGACGCCGTGCTCGAGCCCGGCACCCGCCTGCTCGGCGCCACCGTCGTCGGCGAGGACGCCGTCGTCGGCCCCCGCGCCGACCTGAGGGACACGGTCGTCGGCGAGGGCGCCCAGGTGCGCGAGACGACCGCCGACCGGGCCGAGATCGGCCCGGGGGCCACGGTGGGCCCCTACACCTTCCTCCGACCGGGCACCCGCCTGGCCGGGCGGGCCAAGGCCGGCGCCTTCGTCGAGATCAAGAACTCGAACGTGGGCGCCGGATCCAAGATCCCGCACCTGACCTACGTCGGGGACGCGGACATCGGCGTGGGCAGCAACATCGGCTGCTCCTCCGTGTTCGTCAACTACGACGGGGTGGACAAGCACCGGAGCGTCATCGGCGACCACGTGCGGCTCGGCAGCGACAACACCTTCGTCGCGCCCGTGCACGTGGGCGACGGCGCCTACTCCGGTGCGGGCACCGTGATCAGGGATGACGTTCCGCCCGGCGCGCTGGCGATCTCCGAGGGGCACCGCCAGCGCAACGTCGAGGGCTGGACCCGGCGCAAGCGCCCGGGCACGCCCTCCGCCGAGGCGGCGGACAAGGCCGATCGGCACAGAGCCGACGACAAGCAGTGACTGTGGGGGAGAAACACGTGACCGGCATGAAGGCCACCGGCCAGAAGAACCTGATGCTGTTCTCGGGACGCACACACCCGGGGCTGGCCGAGGAGGTAGCCAAGGAGCTGGGGATCGAGGTGGTCCCCACCCGGTTCGACACCTTCGCCAACGGTGAGATCTTCATGCGGTACCTGGAGTCGGTCCGCGGCTGCGACGCGTTCGTCATCCAGAGCCACGCCGACCCGGTCAACGAGTCGATCATGGAGCAGCTGATCATGGTGGACGCGCTCAAGCGCGCGTCCGCCAAGCGGATCACCGTGGTCACGCCGATCCTGGGCTACGCCCGCCAGGACAAGAAGCACCGCGGCCGCGAGCCCATCTCGGCGCGCCTGGTCACCGACCTGTTCCGGACCGCGGGCGCGGACCGGATGATGGCCGTCGACCTGCACACGGACCAGATCCAGGGCTTCTTCGACGGTCCGGTCGACCACCTCTTCGCGCTGCCGATCCTGGCCGACCACGTCGCCAGCCAGGTCGAGCGCTCCGACATCACCGTGGTCTCCCCCGACGCGGGCCGCGTCCGGACCGCCGACCGCTGGGCGGACCGCCTCGGCGCCCCCCTGGCGATCATCCACAAGCGGCGCGACCCGGACGTCGCCAACCAGGTGAAGGTCCACGAGGTCGTCGGCACGGTCAAGGACCGCGTCTGCGTCCTGGTGGACGACATGATCGACACCGGCGGCACCATCGTGAAGGCCTCCGAGGCCCTGTTCGAGCAGGGGGCCAGGAAGGTCATCGTGGCCGCCACGCACGGCGTGCTGTCCGGCCCGGCGGCCGAGCGCCTCCAGAACTCGCGGATCTCCGAGGTGATCATCACCAACACGCTCCCCGTCCCCGAGGAGCGTGCCTTCGAGAAGCTGACCCAGCTCTCGATCGCCCCGCTGGTGGCCCGCGCGATCAGCGAGGTCTTCACGGACGGCTCGGTCACGAGCCTGTTCGAGTAGGCCCGCGCCAAGTTCCCGCCAAGTCCCGCGCGCCCCGTTGACGGCCTCCCGGTCCGGGAGGCGCCCGCCGACGGGGCGTGTTCTGAGTCGTCGGTGAAGCCAGTAGACTTGACCGAGTGTCCCCGTGCCCAGGTGGAGTCGTGTTCGGCTTCGCTCAGGAGCACGGGCAGGGGTGCGCGACGAGCGTTCCCGGGCCGGACGGGTCCGGTGACGGCTCGCCGGGCACGCCTGGAACCAGGGCGGTCGCGTCCCCTGCCTGAGGGGAGACCCCGCCGCATTCTCCGCCGAGGGCGGGAATCGTTCGTACTACTGGAGTCGTGTTCCCCGTGCTGCGGGGTTGAACCCGAGGAGTTTTGTCGTGTCCGAGGTACGTATCGCTGCCGAGCCCCGCACGGAATTCGGCAAGGGCGCCTCCCGTCGCGCCCGCCGCGCGGGTAAGGTGCCGGCCGTCCTCTACGGCCACGGCACCGAGCCCCGCCACCTGAACCTGCCGGGCCACGAGCTCATGCTCGCCCTGAAGACCCCGAACGTCCTGATCCGCCTCGAAGGCCTGGACAAGGACAACCTCGCCCTGCCCAAGAGTGTGCAGCGCGACGCCATCAAGGGCTTCCTTGAGCACATCGACCTCCTGGTCGTGTCCAAGGGCGAGAAGGTCGAGGTTGAGATCTCGGTGAACCTGACCGGTGAGGTCAAGGCCCCGGGTGTGCTCAATCAGGAGCTCGTCACCGTGACCGTCGAGGCTGAGGCCACCAACATCCCCACCGGTGTCGACTTCGACATCGAAGGCCTGGAGGTCGGGGCCAACCCGACCGCCGGCGACCTGAAGCTGCCCACGGGCGCCACCCTGGTCACCGACCCCGAGACCCTCGTGCTCACCGTCTCCGCGCCCCGCGTGGAGGAGGAGCCGACGACCGGAGCCGAGACCACCGAGGAGGCCGCCGCCGAGTAGGGCGGTGGTGCTGTCCACGGATCTGGACGAACGCGCGGTTCCCACGGGGGCCGCGCGTTCGCCGTATCGGTAGGGTCGTGCCCCATGTGGACCTGGTTGAGGGCGTTGTCGGGCAGGAAGGAAGCCGGCGGTGGCGACACTGCGGGCGGGAGCGGCGGCAGGAGCGCCGAAGGGGGGAGCGGGGACATGGGCGAGGCCGAGCGCTGGCTCGTCGTGGGGCTGGGCAACCCCGGCCCCAAATACGCGGGCAACCGGCACAACGCCGGCTTCCTGGTGGTCGGGGCGCTCGCCGGCGGCGAGCGCTGGAAGGCGCACAAGGCGCACGCCGAGGTGGTGGAGACGCGCCTGGAGGGCGTGCCGGTGGTCCTGGCCAAGCCCCGGACCTTCATGAACCTGTCGGGCGGCCCGGTGGCCGGCCTGGCGAGGTTCTACAAGGTGCCGGTCGAGCGGATCATCGTGGTGCACGACGAGATGGACATCGACTTCGGCGCGCTGAAGCTCAAGAAGGGCGGGGGGCCCGGCGGGCACAACGGGCTCAAGTCGATGACGGCGTCCCTGTCCAGCCCGGAGTACATCCGCGTGCGCTTCGGGGTGGGCCGCCCGCCGGGACGCATGGACCCGGCCGCGTACGTGCTCAAGGACTTCTCCGCGGCCGAGCGCGCCGAGCTGGACCTGGACGTCGAGCGGGCCGCGGACGCCGTGCGCACGGTCCTCCGCGACGGCCTGGGCCGGGCGCAGAACATCTTCCACACCGCGGCCTGAGGGACGGCCGGGGAGCGGTCACGGACGGCCCCGGCCGCGCCTCCCGCCGGAGGGCCGCCCGCCGGGCCCGTCCGCGTCGCCCGCCGTGGCGGGCGCCCTGGCCGGGCCGCCCGCTCCTCCCCGGGCCGCCTCCTGCCGCCGGACACCTCCACCCGGGCGGCCTCTCCTCTCTGCCCCGGACCCCGGCCCCGGCCCTCAGCGGCGCAGCAGCCGCCAGGTGGCCAGGGCGAGGGCGTGCGCCCCGCCGACCGGACCGCCGTCCCCCTCCTCCGAGCCCGGCCGTCCCCCGGCCGGCCCCGGCCCGCCGGTTCCGGCGCGGACGCCGTCGGCGATCACCCCGACCAGCGCCCCCGCGAGGTACGCGGCGTGCGTGCGCACGGGCACGTCGTCGAACCCCGCGGGCCCCTCCCCGGCCGCGAAGCGCGCGGCCAGCTCCCCGGCCAGGCGCTCCCGCAGGCGGTTCGCGAAACGGGGACTCCCCTGGTCGGACAGCATCCGCCGGTACAGCACGGCGTTCTCGGCCACGTGGGCGAACAGGTCCACCAGAGGCTGCGGCGGCCGGTCCCGCGGGGCGTCCAGCGGACACAGCGCCGCGCACCGCGCCACGTGAGCGACGGCGTCGTCCATGGCGTCGGCGACGAGGGCGTCCAGGTCGGCGTAGTGCTGGTACACCGTCGCCCGGTTCACCTCGGCGCGCCGAGCCACGGCGGACATCGTCACATCGGCGAGCTCCCGCTCGGCGGCCAGGGAGAGGAGGGCGGCGCGCAGCCGGTCACGGGTGCGGCGGGCGCGCGGGTCTTCGGGGTTCACCGTTCCAGGCTAGGACACGCGACGACTAAAAGACACCTGTTGCTTAAACGACAAGTGTTGGTTATGGTCCGGAATATGAGAATCGAGGTCTGGGCGGACGTGGTCTGCCCCTGGATGTACATCGGCAAGCGGCGCCTGGAGCGGGCCCTCGCCGGCCTGCCCGACGCGGAGTCCGTGGAGGTGGTCTGGCGTCCTTACCGGATCGACCCCTCCGCCCCCGCGGTCGGCGAGCCGCTGGGCGCGCTGCTGGAGGACCCCTCCGTGGACGACGCCCTCCGGGCGTGCGCGCCCGCCCTCACACCGGGGGAGAACCGGGACCGCGTCGCGGAGATCGCGGAGTCCGAGGGCCTGGGGCCCCGCTGGGGTGCGGCCTGGAGGGTCAGCAGCCATGACGCCCACAGGCTCGTCCTGCTCGCCGGCCGGGCCGGAGGGTCCGGGCTCCAGGACGCCGTCGTGGAGGGCGTCCTGCGCGCCCACTTCGTGGAGGGCGAGGACATCGGCTCGGCCCCGGTCCTCGACCGGATCGCCCGGGGGGCCGGCCTTCCGGACGGCGGCCGCCTCCTCCGGGCCGGGGAGGGAGGGGAGGAGGTCCGTGAGCTGGTCCTGCGCGGCCGGGCGGCCGGGGTCCGCACCTCCCCGACGCTCGTCGCCAACGGCCGCGCGCTGGAGGGTGCGCAGCACCCCGACGCGATCCGTGAGTTCCTGGTCGCCGCCGCCGGGCACGCGCCCCGGGTCCTCCCTGAGGAGGTCGAGCGCTTCCGCCTGGCGGAGGCCCTGCTGGACTCGGGCGACCCGCTCGGGGCGCTCACGCTCCTGCGGCCGCTGCTCGACGGGTATGCCGCCGACCGGGGCGTGCGCCTGCTCGCCGCACGCGCCCACTACCGCTCCGCGCAGCTCAACCGCGCCAGGCGAGGACTGGAGGCCCTGGTCGAGGAGGCCCCGGACGACGCCTACGCCCGACTGCTGCTGGGACGGACCCTCCAGCGCCAGGGGGAGGAGGAGTCGGCCGCGCCCCACCTGCGCCTGGCGGGGGTGATGGTCCCGTCCTACGCCTGACGGAGCCGGCCCCGGGGCCGAGTTCCCCGGGCGGGCCGTCACGTCCCGCGCACGGTTTCGGTCGTCCCCTACCCGGGTCCACTTCTGTCCGTCCCCGGCGTGTCCGCCGGGGTGTTCCGGGTCTCGGAACAGACACATTCTTGGCTTGACCAGGTCTTCTTGCCCGACAATGAGCAACCCAGCGCGACTTTTCCACTACTTTTGGTTACTGTTCGGGTCGTCGTTCCTGTGCGCGCCCGACCAGACGCCCCGCTCATGCCCTCTGCGTCGTTACCAGTGGCGCCCGGGGTGATGACTCGAAGTAGGGCTCCACAGCCGTGGTCTTGGGGGAAGCATGGTCACCAGCGGGGTGAAGGCCGTCCGTGAACAGCCGGCGCGCACCGTCGTCGGCGCCGGAGACGGCGTCGGCGGACGGGACGCCGGGATCGGTCCGCTGCTCACCGGGGGAGGCGCCGGGCCGCGGACGCGCTCCGCATCCTGGACGCGGCCGTACGTGGTGAGCCTCGTCGCGCTGGACCTCGCCGCGGCCTTCGCGGCGACCCTGGGCGGAACGGTCCTCCGCTTCCACGGCTCACCGGGGGCGTCCGCCGCCTCCACCCACCTCCTGCTGTCCCTCCTCCTGCCCTTCGCGTGGGTCCTGTTCGTCTACCTGGGCGGCGGCTACGCCCGGCGCTTCCTCGGCGTGGGCACCGAGGAGTACCGGCGCGTCGCCACGGCCGGGCTCGCGCTCGCCGCGTCCGTCGCGATCGGCGCGTACGCGGTCACGTTCGACCTGGCGCGCGGCTACGCACTCGTCGCGCTCCCGCTCGTCCCCCTGGTCAGCCTCGCCCTGCGGTACGCGCGCCGCAAGGCCCTGCACCGGAGGCGGCGCTCCGGACTGTGCATGAGCGGCGTCGTGGTCGTCGGGCACCGGGCCGCAGCGGGGGACCTGATCCGCCGTTTCCGCGACGAGATCTACCACGGCATGCGCGTCGTCGGCGTGTGCCTGCCGCCGGACGACACCGTCGCCGGCCTGGGGACGGACGCGGTGGAGGACTGCCCGGTCCTGGGCGCCTTCGAGGACGCGGCCGACGCGGCGGCCCTCGTCGGGGCCGACACCGTGGCGGTCCTCGCCTGCCCCGAGATGGACGGGGCCGAACTGCGCCGCCTGGCCTGGCGGCTGGAGAAGAACGGCACCGACATCATCGTCGCTTCGGCGCTGATGGAGGTCGCGGGGCCGCGGACCTCCATCCGGCCGGTCGCGGGGCTGCCGCTCCTGCACGTGGAGCACCCCGAGCTGGCGGGCGTCCGCCGCGTGCTCAAGTCGGTCTTCGACCGCTCCGCCGCCGCGCTCGCCCTGTTCCTGCTGTCCCCGCTGTTCCTGGCGCTGTTCGTCCTCATCCGGGGGGAGGGCCGCGGCCCCGCGCTGTTCACGCAGACCCGCGTGGGCCGGGGTGGCGCCGAGTTCACCGTGTACAAGTTCCGTACCATGGTGGTCGGGGCCGAGGCGTTGAAGGCGATGCTCCAGCCCCGCAACGAGCACGACGGTGTGCTGTTCAAGATGCGTCGCGACCCCAGGGTGACGTCCGTGGGGGCATGGCTGCGCCGGTACTCGCTCGACGAGCTTCCCCAGCTCGTCAACGTGGTCCGGGGGGAGATGTCGCTCGTCGGCCCCAGGCCGCCGCTGCCGGAGGAGGTCGCCCAGTACGGGCACGACGTCCGCCGGAGGCTGGTGGTCAAACCGGGGCTGACGGGTCTGTGGCAGGTCAGCGGCAGGTCCGACCTCTCGTGGGAGGAATCGGTCCGCCTCGATCTGCGGTACGTGGAAAACTGGTCGCTGACGCTGGACATCCAGATCCTGTGGAAGACGTGGTCAGCGGTGATCCGTGGGGCGGGAGCATACTAGCCGGTGAAGAGCATCCGAAACGATCATGAGGTGGCCCGCGACCTGGCCGGCGAGGCGGGGCAGCTGCTGCTGCGCCTGCGCGCCCGGCACGGTTTCGACGAACCCGACGTGCTGCGCACGCTGGGGGACCGGACCTCCCACGAGTTCCTGTTCTCGGCGCTGGGCCGGCTGAGGCCCAGCGACGCGGTGCTCTCCGAGGAGGGCGCCGACGACCACTCCCGGCTCCGGGCCAGGCGCGTGTGGATCATCGATCCGCTCGACGGCACCCGGGAGTTCGCGGAGGCGGGCCGCACCGACTGGGCGGTGCACGTCGCCCTGTGGGAGGACGGCGACCTGGTCGCGGGGGCCGTGGCGCTCCCCGCGCAGGGCAGCACCCTGTCCACGGTCGACCCGCCCTGGCTGCCCGAGGAGCGCCCGGCGGGCCAGCGGCTGCGCATCACGGCCAGCCGGACCCGGCCGCCCGGCTTCGTGCAGCGGATGGCGACCCAGCTCGGCGCCGAGGTGGTCCCGATGGGGTCGGCGGGCGCGAAGATCTGCGCGGTGCTCCTCGGCATCGCCGACATCTACGTGCACGCGGGCGGCCAGTACGAGTGGGACAGCGCGGCCCCGGTGGCGGTCGCGCGGGCCTCCGGCCTGCACACCTCCCGGATCGACGGCTCCGAACTGCGCTACAACGTAGCCGACCCGCTACTCCCCGATGTCCTCGTATGCCGATCGGAATTGTCGGGTATGTTGTTGGCAAGCATCCGCGACGGCGCGGACCTGGACAGCGCGGGTCCGCACGCGGGGGGCTGACCGAAGGACCCCCGCGCCGTCGGCCGTGCGGTATCTCTAAGGCGGATTCATGGGTCAGGCGAGTCAGCAGGCGCCCGGGCGCTACCAGCTCTCCCAGCTGGACGTCCTCGAGGCCGAGGCGATCTTCATCATGCGCGAGGTGGCCGCGGAGTTCGAGCGGCCGGTGCTGCTCTTCTCCGGGGGCAAGGACTCCATCGTGATGCTCCGCCTCGCGGAGAAGGCGTTCTGGCCCGGAGCCGTCCCGTTCCCCGTCATGCACGTCGACACCGGCCACAACTTCGACGAGGTCATCGAGTTCCGCGACCGCAGGGTCGCCGAGGCCGGGGTGCGCCTGGTGGTGGCCTCGGTGCAGGAGCAGATCGACGCGGGCAAGGTCTCCGAGCCCACCGGGCGCTGGGCGAGCCGCAACAGGCTCCAGACCTCCGCGCTGCTGGAGGCCATCGAGGACAACGGCTTCGACGCGGCCTTCGGCGGCGCCCGGCGCGACGAGGAGAAGGCCCGGGCCAAGGAGCGGGTCTTCTCCTTCCGCGACGAGTTCGGCCAGTGGGACCCCAAGAACCAGCGCCCCGAGCTGTGGAGCGTGTTCAACACCCGCATCGACCGCGGCGAGCACATCCGGGTCTTCCCGATCTCCAACTGGACGGAGCTGGACGTGTGGGCCTACATCCGGCGTGAGCGGCTGGAGCTGCCCTCCATCTACTTCGCGCACGAGCGCCGCGTCTTCGAGCGGGACGGCATCCTGCTCGCCGACTCGCCGATCATCCGGCGCGACGAGACCGAGGTCCCGTTCCAGGAGACCGTCCGCTACCGCACGGTCGGCGACCTGACGTGCACGGGGGCGGTCCGGTCCACGGCGGTGGAGATCGACGACATCATCGCGGAGATCGCCGCGACCCGGATCACCGAGCGGGGGCAGACCCGGGCCGACGACCGCGCCAGCGAGGCCGCGATGGAGGACCGCAAGAAGGAGGGCTACTTCTAGCCCGCCCGTCCCGCCGGACGCCTCCGGCACAGCCCCGGCCCCACCGGGCTCCACCATCCCTACGGACACCGGCGCCGCGGAACCGGCCGCCCGCCGACCGCCCGCCAGCCGACGGACGTTCCGGCGCGGGGCCACCGCCTCCGCCATCCGGTTGTTGAGCCGCCCACACTTCCCACATTGGACCAGGCAAGCATGAACAACGACATCCTGCGGTTCGCGACGGCGGGCTCCGTCGACGACGGTAAGAGCACCCTGATCGGCCGCCTGCTCTTCGACTCCAAGTCGATCTTCGAGGACCAGCTCGACGCCGTGGAGCGCACCAGCGCCGCGCGCGGCGAGGAGCACACCAACCTGGCGCTGCTCACCGACGGCCTGCGGGCCGAGCGCGAGCAGGGCATCACGATCGACGTGGCGTACCGCTACTTCGCCACGCCCCGGCGCACCTTCATCATCGCGGACACCCCCGGGCACATCCAGTACACGCGCAACATGGTCACCGGCGCCTCCACCGCCGACCTGGCGATCATCCTGGTGGACGCCCGCAAGGGGCTCCAGGAGCAGAGCCGCCGCCACGCGTTCCTCACCACCCTGCTCCAGGTCCCGCACCTGGTGCTGGCGGTCAACAAGATGGACCTGGTGGACCACTCCGAGGAGCGGTTCGAGGAGATCAAGGCGGAGTTCAGCGACTTCGCCACCAAGCTCGACGCCCGCGACCTCACCTTCGTGCCGATCTCCGCGCTGCACGGCGACAACGTGGTGACCCGCTCGGAGAACATGCCCTGGTACACCGGGCCCTCCCTGCTGCACCACCTGGAGAACGTGCACATCGCCTCCGACCGCAACCTCATCGACGCGCGCTTCCCGGTGCAGTACGTGATCCGCCCGCACAAGTCCGACGACCCCGAGCTGCACGACTACCGGGGCTACGCCGGCCAGCTCGCGGGCGGCGTCCTGAAGCCGGGCGACGAGGTCACCCACCTGCCCTCCGGCCTGAACACGCGCATCGCCAGGATCGCCACCGCGGACGGGGACGTCGCGGAGGCCTACTCGCCGATGTCGGTCACCCTCCTGCTGGAGGACGAGATCGACATCTCCCGGGGCGACATGATCTGCCGCCCCAACAACGCCCCGGCGGTCACGCAGGACCTGGAGGCGATGGTCTGCTGGATGACGGACGCGCGCAAGCTCACCCAGGGCTCCAGGCTCCTCGTCAAGCACACCACCCGGACGGCGAAGGTCGTCGTCAAGGACCTGCGCTACCGGCTGGACGTCAACACGCTGCACCGCGACGAGCAGGCGGACCACCTGGCCCTGAACGAGATCGGCAGGGTGCGCCTGCGCTCCACCCAGCCGCTGTTCGTCGACGAGTACTCCCGGAACCGGCAGACGGGCGGGTTCATCCTCATCGACGAGGCCACGAACACCACCGTCGGAGCGGGGATGGTCGTCAAGACCGACTAGGGTCCGCCCCTCCTCGGTCCCCCGGCGGCGGGGGACGGAGGAGGGGCGGACCGGGGACTCCGCAGCAGGGGGCCGCCTTCGGGCGGCCCCCTGCCGTGTTCCCGGGAACCCCCTCCGTCAGGTGTGGTCAGGACCGGTCCGGACCGGTCGAGGGGGAGCGCGGAGGCGCCCCCACCCGGGGCCGACCCGTGTGCGGGGCGCCGGAGTTTTCCGAGACGAAGGCGGAGACATTCGGATTCTTACGAAATGGTTTCCGATCGTAAAACCCTGTTTCAGTGTCGGTGGTACCGGGTGTCGCGAGCGGTGGAGTGAATGGCGTTTTCCCACTACAGGGCTGTGTCCACGCGGATGCGCTGAGGCATGTGGGCAGGTCGGTGCGGTGCCGATCGCCCCGTGCGGCGGGGGTGGCGTGTTCGTTGGACGTAAAAAAACTTCGCTCTAACCCTGGCATAAAGGAGAGAAGGTTACTAAGGTAGCGAATCGCAGGAAGGGTGCAATCGAGTGAACACACTCGGTTATGCCTCACTGTGTACCTCCCACTCCCAAACCCCCAACAAGGAGAATAAGAGTGCAGAAGCACACCACTCGGCGTGTGGCGATCAGCGTCGCCGCTGCCGGTGCCCTCTCCCTCCCCCTCGCTCTCTCCGGCGCCGCCTCCGCGAGCGCCGACGAGCTCGCGCCCCTCTACACCAGCGACGCCGCCGCCGGCGGCGACTACTTCGTCGTCCTGGAGGACTCGCTCAGCGCCTCCTCCGTCAGCGCGTCGTCCCTCGGCATCTCCTCCGACCAGGTGAACCACACCTACGAGGAGGTCCTCAACGGGTACTCGGCCAGCCTGAGCGCCTCCGAGGTCCGGGAACTGCGGGCGCAGGACGGTGTCGCCTACGTCGAGGAGGTCGGCGTCGCGCACACCACCGTCACCTGGGGCCAGGACCGCATCGACCAGGAGGACCTCCCCCTGGACGGCTCGTACAGCACCACCGGTGACGGCTCCGGCGTCTCCGCCTACATCATCGACACCGGCATCGACGCCTCGCACCCGGACTTCGGCGGCCGCGCCTCGTCCGCGTTCGACGCGTACGGCGGCGACGGCGGCGACGGCAACGGCCACGGCACCCACGTCGCCGGCACCATCGGCTCCGACACCTACGGCGTCGCCCCCGGCGCCGACCTGTTCGGCGTCAAGGTCCTCGACGACAACGGCTCGGGCTCCTACGACGACGTCGTCGCGGGCGTCGACTGGGTCGCCGAGAACGCCGGTCCGAACTCGGTCGCGAACCTGTCCCTGGGCGGCCCGGTCTCCCCGACCCTGGACGAGGCCGTCAACAACCTCGCCGCGGCCGGCGTGTTCGTCGCCGTGGCGGCGGGCAACGAGGGCCAGGACGCCGGCAACGTCTCCCCGGGCGGCGCCGACGGCGTGGCCACGGTGGCGGCGTCCGACGCGACCGACACCTCGGCCTACTTCACCAACTTCGGCGAGGACGTGGACATCTACGCCCCGGGCGTGGACGTCGAGTCGACCGTCCCCGGCGGCGGGACCGACTCCTACGACGGCACCTCGATGGCCAGCCCGCACGTGGCCGGCGCCGCGGCGCTCTACAAGAGCAGCGTCGGCGACGACGACCAGGCGACCATCCAGGACTGGCTCGTCGCCAACGCCAGCGCCGACAAGCTGAGCGGCGTGCCCTCCGGCACCGTCAACCTCCTGCTCAACGTCACCGGCCTGTAGCCGGAGCGGCTGTGGAGACCCCGCGCGTCCACAGCCCGCCCCATGACGCCTGAGTGAGAGCACGAACGGCCCCGGTCGGGGCGTGACCTCCCCGACCGGGGCCGTTCGCCGTCTCCGGGAAACGACTTCCCGCCGGGGCCCGCCCCCCGGCGGGTCGTCGCGTTCCGATGTCGGATCGTGACCGGTGGTAATAGTCTGAGGGTGTGGATGACGGTTATCGGTTGGTGTTCGTCGGCGGCATGGGCCGGTCCGGGTCGACCCTCATCGAGCTGCTGCTCGGAGAGCTGCCCGGGTTCTGCTCGGTGGGCGAGATCGTGCACCTGTGGCGCCGGGGGCTGGTGGAGAACGAGAGGTGCGGCTGCGGCCGGCCGTTCTCCGAGTGCGGGTTCTGGACCGACGTGGGCGAGGAGGCGTTCGGCGGCTGGGGCCGCCTGGACGCCGGACAGGTGCTGCGGCTCAAGGACGGGGTCGACCGGACCCGGTTCCTGCCGGCCCTGCTGGACGGTGCGCGCGAGGGCCGCCTCTCCGCCCGCTGCGACCGCTACACGGAGCTCTACCACCGCCTCTACGCGGCCGTGTCCCGGGTCAGCGGCGCGCGCGTGATCGTGGACGCCAGCAAGCACGCCTCCCTGGCCGCGTGCCTGCGCCTGCGCTACGGCTCCCGGATGCGGCTGCTGCACGTGGTGCGCGACCCCCGCGCCGTCGCCCACTCCTGGGGCAAGAGGACGATCCGCCCGGACGCGAGCGAGGCCAGCAGCGAACCGGAGATGGCGAGGTACTCCGCCGGACGCGCGGCGGTCCAGTGGATGGCCCAGAACGCCGCGTTCGACGCCCTCGCCGGGCTCGGCACCCCCACCCTGAGGGTCCGCTACGAGGACTTCGTCGCCGAACCGGGCGCGGAGTTCGCCCGCATCGCCGCGTTCTCGGGCTACACGGGCGAGACCGGGGGTGCGGGCGGCCCGCTGGCGGCCGGGGGGAGCGGCCGGCTCTCCGGGGGCCACGCGGTGTCGGGGAACCCCATGCGGTTCACCGCGGGCCGGATCGGCGTGCGTGCCGACCACGGGTGGCGGGAGTCCCTGGCGCCCTGGCGGCGCCACCTGGTGACCGCGGTGACGGCCCCGTCCCGCAGGCGCTACGGATACTGAGGTCCCCGTGGCGGAACGGGCTCCCGTTCCCGGCGCGTCCGCGGCTTTCTCCCGCCCGTGTCCCGTGTCCCGGGGCTTGTGCCGTGGCGGGGTCCGATTTCCGAGGACGTGTCGCGTTGGGCCGGGTGAGGGTGTTGCGTGCCGAAATTGTAACGTATAGTAGTCAAGTGAACACTCTGGGTTGTGTTTCTTCTGGCTAGGGGGCTCGAAGTGGACAGGGGACCGGTACGGGCCATGGCGGCCGCGGGGGCACTCGCCCTCGCCATGACACTTGTCGGCGCCGCGGGCGCGCCACCGGGGGAGGCCGCGGCCCCCGACCGCCGGTCCGTCCCGCCCGACACGCCGTCCGAGGACGCGGCGACGTTCCTCGGACTGCCCGCGGCGACGGAGTACCGCTGCACGGTGTCGGAGATCCTGGAGCCCTCCTGCGGGGTCTGGTGGGGGGCCAGCCCCTACGAGAACCGGGTGGAGCAGCTGGAGCAGGCCGCCGACCGCGACATGGACATCGTGTACACCTGGCGCGGCATCGACCAGGCGGACATCCCCGGACGGCGCGAGCGGAGCATGGCCGCCGAGGGCAAGTTCGTGCACACCAACATCGAGGCCCGCCGCTTCACCCGCCCGGGACACCCGGCCGTCTCCTACGCGTCGATCGCCGACGGCGAGTTCGACGAGCAGCTGCGGTCCCAGGCGCGCGGCATCGCCGAGCTGGGCGTGCCCTACTTCGTCACCTTCGACCACGAGGCCGACGCCAACAGGCGCTACAACAAGCGCGGCACGCCCGAGGAGTTCGTGGCCTCCTGGAGGCACATCGTGGACCTCTACCGGGCCGAGGGCGCGGACAACGCCATCTGGGTGTGGAACGTGACCGGGTGGGAGGCCAACCTCGACCGCCTCCCCGGGCTCTGGCCGGGCAACGACTACGTCGACTGGATCAGCTGGGAGGCGTACAACATGTCCACCTGCGACGCCCAGCCGAACTGGACCGAGACCCACTCGTTCGAGGAGGCCCTGCGCCCCGCCTACGACTGGATCCAGACCGAGGGGCCCGCGCACGGCATCGACCCGGACAAGCCGGTGATGATCGGCGAGATGGGCACCACCGACATCGGGCCCCGCGAGACCCTGGAGTGGTACTCCGAGATCCCCGACGTCCTGCGCCGCTACGAGCGGGTGCGCGCGGTCAAGATGTGGGACAACGAGCTGACCCCGGGGTGCGACTTCCGCATCGGGGCCAACGAGTACGCCCAGCGGGGGTTCCAGCTGGCCGGACAGGACCCGTACGTGCGCCTGCCCGAGCGGGTGCGGCGCCTCGCGGAGGATGCCGCCCGGCGCGACTGAGGCCGGAGGCCCCGGGCGCCCCGCGGGGCACCCGGGGCGCGCGGCACGGGAAACGGGGCGGGCGCGGGCGGTCCGCCGGGGGGAGGCGCCTCAGCCCCCGACGGGCCGGGCCATGGACCAGGTCCTCGGACCGCCGTCCGGCAGGTCGTACTCCGCGGTCACGGCGAACCCCAGGGACTCGTAGAGGCCGACGTTGCCGTACGCGGAGGTCTCCAGGAAGGCGGGGACCCCGGCCGCGTCGGCCTCGCGCAGCCCGGCGGCGACGACCGAGCGCCCCAGACCCCGCCCCTGCGAGCCCGGGTGGACGCCGACCGTGCCCAGGAACCACACGGGTTCCGCCGGGCGGTGGCGGCCCATCTCCTCCTCGGCCGCGGCGTAGGCCGCGGCCCGATCGCCCGCGAGCTCCACGAACGTGGGCAGCAGGCGCTCCATGACGGCCTCCGCGCCGCCGGAGTCCGGGGTCGTCCAGACCGCGACGGCGTCCAGGCCCTCGGACACCAGGACCCGGCCGTGCGGGAGGCCGATCTCGGCGAGGAAGAGCCGCTGGAACTCCCTCAGCCGGGCCGCGTGGTCGTCGGCGGAGATGGTGTGGCGTGTGAAGGGGTAGTCCGCGAAGGCCGCGGCGAGCGTGTCCGCCGCCCGCTCCACGTCCCCGACCGCAGCTTCCCTGACCATGTGCTCCCCCGTCTCGTCCGTGTCCCGGACGGGCCCGGGACACGGCATACGAGGTTACACACCCCTCCCGCGCAGGTGGAGCGCGCGCGTGATCCACCCGGGCGGCACACCGCACACCACCAGCAGCGCCAGGTAGGCGCGCCCCTCGGCCGCCCGGTGCCGGAGGGTGGCGCCGATCCACCCGAGCGCGGCCCCGCGCCGGCCCGCCGACGCCTCCGCGAACGCGATCTGCCCGGCGACGCGGGCGTAGCCGCGCGGCACCAGCCGGAACTCGGGGTAGCGCTCCAGCAGCCAGCGCAGCGCCTTGGAGATGGTCTGCCAGCGGCCGGCGAAGTGGGAGCGGCGGTGCCACAGGACCCGTACGCCGGGCTCGGGGATGTTGCGGATGGGCGCGCGCCTGGCCAGCCGCAGCAGCAGCTCGTAGTCCTCGCCGTAGCTGCCCGGGATCTCCTCGCTGACCGTCCCGCACCCGTCGAGCATGGCGCCGCGGCGGATCAGGAACGTGGACGGGTGCAGCTCCGTCAGCCGCGACGCGAGCAGGTCGCCGAAGGTGACGCTGGTGCGGTCCAGGCTCCGCTCCGCCTCGACCCGGTCGTAGACCACCCTGATGCCGCAGCACACCATCTCGGTCCCCGGCTCGGCGCGCATGACCTCCACCTGGGCCCTGAGCTTGCCCGGCATCCAGGTGTCGTCGTCGTCGCAGAAGGCGACCAGCTCGGTGTCGGCCGCGAGCACGCCGGTGTTGCGGGCCCCGGCCAGGCCGGGGGTGAGGGTGTTGGTGACCACGCGCACGGGGCGCTCGCCGTCGGCGCGGGCCAGGGCGGGGTCGGGCTGGTCGTTGTCGAAGACCACGATCGTGGTGATGCGGCCCGGGTACTCCTGCTCCTCGACCGCGCGCAGGGTGCGGCGCAGCAGCTCGGGGCGGTCCCGGGTGGGCACCACCACGGTCACCTCGGGCCAGGCGCCGGCGGGCCGCACGACGGGTTCCGGTGCGCCGGGACCGGCGCAGGTGTCCGTCAGCAGGTCGATCAGCTCCCCCGCACGCAGCGCCGCCCGCTCCGGGCCCCCGTCGGCGGAGGGTCGGACGCGGAACGCCTCCGGCGAGGCGAGGGCCTCGTCGATGAGCGCGGACAGCTGCTGGGGGCTGGAGCAGGCGCGGACCCGGCCCGCCTGCTCCAGACGGCGGACGAAGAGGAGCTGGTGGTCGTCCACGTGCTCGCCCAGCTCGGGGTCGCGGGCGACGACGACGGGCAGGTGCCCGGCCCGGCGTGCCTGGACGATGGTCCCCGGACCGCCGTGGGTGACGACCACCTGCGCCTCCCGCATGCGGGCGCCGAGTTCGTCGCCGGGAAGGAAGGGCGTGCCCGCGGCGACCTCCGGCGCGGTGCTGTGACCGTGCTGCACCAGGATGCTCAGGTCCCGGTGGCGGCGGGCGTAGTCGTCGGTCCACCGGACCAGGCGGTCGAAGGCGTGGTGGTCGGTGCCGATGCTGACGACCACGTCGGGGTGGTCGCCGGCCTCGGGCCTCTGGGTCGGACGGGTGGTCTGTTCTGTCACAGGAGCGGTCCTACCGTGATGGCGGTCGGCATGAAGGTCCGCTGCTC
Source organism: Streptomonospora nanhaiensis (assembly GCF_026642255.1). Taxonomy (GTDB): domain Bacteria; phylum Actinomycetota; class Actinomycetes; order Streptosporangiales; family Streptosporangiaceae; genus Nocardiopsis; species Nocardiopsis tropica. The sequence goes on from NZ_CP113264.1 coordinate 955,193, forward strand.
CTCCCACTGGGTGAGGAACAGGCGTGTGAAGGGCCGGCACAGGCGCGCGGTGAGGGTCGGCGTGTCGATGCGGTCGTAGACCTCGATGTAGACGGTCGGGATCCGCAGCAGCCAGGCCAGGGCGAAGAACGGCAGGGCCACCCCGGCGCCGGTCGTGACGACGGCGGAGGGGCGCCGCTCGCGCAGGACCCTGAGGGCCAGCCATGCGTTGCGCAGCAGGTTGCCGACGTCGCGCGTGGTGGGGTGGAAGGCCCAGTGCACCCGCTCGCCGTCGAGGGCGGCTTCGGCGTCGGGGGTCCGAAAGGTCACCCACGCGCGCTCGCGCCCCTGCCACCAGGGGCGGAGCGAGCACAGCTGGGTGAGGTGACCACCGCTGGAGGCCACCAGGAGAACCGGGGATGCAGACATGTTGTCATCATTCCATAACTGAGAGTAGTCATACGGATGGTCGGCGCCCCGTGCCGCGCGGGTCGCCGCGGCGCCCGGAGACGATCGGGCGCCGGGGCGCGGCCACACGGCACGCGGCCCGGGAAGGGCGGATCCGGGGCAGGGCGCGCGGACCCCGGGGCCCGCGGCCCGCGGCCCGAAGGCCCGGGGCGGGCGGCGCGGGCGCGGGGGACGCCCGAACCGCCCGCGACCGGGACCGGCGGCGCGGTTCATCCGCGCGGACGCAGGCCGAGAAGCCCCCTCAGCGACCACACCGTCGCCGCGTGGCCCAGGACGCCCGCGGTCAGGGCCGCTGCCGCCGCCGCGAATCCGCCGCCGGCCACCGCGTCCGCCAGCAGGGGCAGGGCGCCGAACCACAGCACGGCGCTGAGCGCGGCGGCCGCCACCGGCCGGCCGAACGGGTGCAGCACCACCTGTGACCGCAGCTGCCACAGCGGGAGCGCCTTGCGGACCAGGACCGCCGCGACCAGGGCCACGGCCGCCCCCGTGGCCCCCGCCCACGGCACGAGCGCCACGCACACGGCCACGTTCGCGGCCAGCGACAGCATGTTGTTCAGGAGGTTCAGCCCGGTGCGTCCCGTCATCGTCAGGATCAGGTCGCCCATGCCCAGCACGGACCCCAGCAGCTGCCCCGCGCACACCACGACCAGCGCCGTCGCCCCTTCCGCGTAGCCCGGTCCGAAGAGCCGCATCACCTCCGGGGCGAACACCAGCACCGACAGGTACAGCGGCCCTGTCACACACAGCAGCCACGCGGTCCCCGCCCGGTACAGGGACCTGATCCCCTCGTGGTCCCCCGTCGCCACCTGCTCGGCGAACCTCGGCTGGGCGGCGAACAGCACCGCCTGCGTGCCGAACTGGCCGACCACCATGACCCGGGTGGCGGCCGTGAACACCGCCGCGCCGGCCAGGCCGCTCAAGAGGGCGACCAGCACCACGCCGCCGCGCTGCACCCCCATCTGGGCGAGCCCGCCCAGCGCGCGGGGGAGCGCGAACGTCCAGAACTCCCGGGCCGCGACCGGCTCGGCCCCGGCGGCCCCGGGGGCACCGGCGCCCCCCGCCGGGGCGGGGTCCTCGCGAGCCTGGTCCCCCCGGTCCGCGCCCGCTCCCGGCCCGTGCCCCGGGCCCGCCCCGGGCCGCGCACCCCGCAGGATCCGCCCGAGCCAGAACCACGCCAGCGCCGCGGCGGGAAGGTACGGCCCCGCCCAGGCCAGCGCCAGCAGCCCGGCCGATCCCGTGACCGCGATCCCCGCCACGAGCCCCAGCTGTGCCAGCGGGCGGCCCACCCGGTCCACCAGCACGGTGCCGGCCATGTCGTGGTGTGCGCGCGCCGCCGCCAGCGCGGAGTCGGTGAGCACCGCGAACGGCAGGAACACCGCCAGCAGGCGGAGGTAGGCCGCGGCCTCCCCGCTCCCCAGGGCGCCGGCCATCGGCTCGGCGAACACCAGCAGCGCTCCCGCCAGGACGCACGCGGCGCAGACGGCGGGCCCCATGGCCAGCCGCAGCAGACGGGGCACGCCCCCGGGCCGGCCGAACACGCGCATCCTGGCGATGAAGTACACGAGCCCGTCCGGTGCGCCCAGGTTCGCCACGACCGCCGCGATCAGGAACACCGACGTCGCCGAGAACAGCAGGCCCGCCGTCTCCTGCGAGAACGCCCTGGTGATGGCCACGATCAGGAGGAGGTTCAGCCCGGCTCCGACCACGGCCCCCGCCATGTTGACGACGCCGCCGCGCAGGACGGGGCGCAGGCCCGCCCCCGGCCCGGCCGTCCCGCCCGCGTCCCGCCGGTCCGCGGTGTCGGTCACGCGCGCCACGAGGGTGTGCGCCCCCACCAGGCCGCCAGGCGGGCGTCGCTCTCGGCGAACCGCTCCGTCAGCTCCGCCCGCAGCCCCTCCGGCATCCCCGCGCGCTCGCGCGCGTTGTGCCGCCCCGGGGCCTCCCCCGGACCGGGGGGCAGCCCCAGGAACCGCTCGATCCCGGCCAGCGCACGCGCCGTCCCGTCGAAGAGGTCGGCGTGGTCCACCACGTGGATCCGGTCGCGCCCCAGGTGCCGCTCCATCCTGAGCAGCTGGTCCGCGTAGTGCCCGCGCGCCACGTACCCGTGGTGCTGGTGGGCGTGCGAGCGGTACCCCGGATCCCCGGCGAGGCGCTCCTCCTCGCCGGAGAGCCGCTTGGCCTCCAGCTCCACGGCGAGGGCGAAGGGCTCGGTCTCGAACCCGCGCGCCGACTCGTGCGCGTGCGCCGAGTACGCCCGCTCCACCGGGTCGCGCAGGATCACGACCACCCGCACCTCGGGCAGGGTCCGGGCGATGCGCTCGGCGGCCAGGGGGTGGAACAGGTAGTACGGGCTGGACTCGAACACCCTCACCCCGGGCCGCCCCCGGCGTGCCCGCAGGGTCGCGCGCAGGGGGAAGTGGGACCGGTACCAGTCCAGGCCGCGGCCGTACCCGGTGTCGAAGTAGTGGACGCCCTTGCGCAGGGTCGGGCCGGTCACGGCCGGGTGCCGGCCCAGGGCCTTGAACAGCGACGTGGTGCCCGCGCGCTGGGCGCCGCAGATCAGGAAGTCGGGAACGGCGCGGGCGGAGCTGGTCATCCCGCCCAGGCCGTCGGCCAGGGGCAGGAGGGCCCGCCGGGCAGGAGCTGCCAGGCGGTGGAGCAGTGCGGGGGAGGTGTTCCGCGGCATCGGGTGGTCCCTCTCTGGTCTGCGGACGTGGTGTCCGCCGGCGCCCGGCGGGCGGTTCCGGCGGCAGGCGCCGCGGACGTGCGCCGGTGCGGGCGCCGGCGGCCGTCGCGGCCCGGTGTCGGTGGCGTGTCGGCGGCGCGGTCCCCTCACCGCGCCGCCGCGGGGACGCGGGTCCCGGGTCAGGCGGGACCGGCGGCCTCGTGGGCGGCTCTCTCCTGGAGCCCTTCCAGCGCGGGGAGCAGCCAGTCGTCCACGGCCGCGAGGCGGCCGCCGCTCTCGGCCTGCCGGTCGTGCAGGTAGCGCGTGGCCAGGTCGATCAGGTACAGCGCCATGACGGTGGACACGGTGTGCGGGCGCAGCCCGGTCCCGGACATGAGCGGGTCGCGCAGCAGCCGCGAGCCGCTGTCCAGCCACTGGTGCACGCCGGGGTGGACCCCGGCCTGCACGCACTCGTTGAGGTCGTAGTGCAGGGCGTCGAAACCCGCCGGGGCGTCCAGGCAGAGCCGCTCCCAGTCCCACACGAACGCGCGCCGCGCCGTGCTGGCGATGTTCCACCGGGTGAGGTCGCCGTGCCAGGCCCCGAACGGCACGCGCACGTCCGGCAGCCGCCGCAGGGCGGCGCGCAGCGGTGCGGCCTCGGGCCGGGCGCCCAGCGCCACGATCCGCTCCTCCAGCGAGTGCCGGTAGGGGCTGGTGGAGAGCCTCAGCTCCCGCACGCCCGCCACCGCGGTGATCTGCGTGACACAGCGCAGCAGCTGGCGGCGGGTGGGCCGGTCCGTCTGCTCCCCGACCGGCAGGGCCTCCTGCACCAGCAGCGGGTGGCCGTTCCACTCCCCCTCGTAGAGCAGGCGCGGCACGGTCACGTCCCTCAGGGGGGTCCCGGCGAGGTGCCGCAGGGCCCGCGTCTCGGCGCGCACCAGGCGCGAGGTCAGGTCGTTGACGGCGACCTTCGCGTAGCCGATGGTCCGTCCGCCCGGTGTGAGCAGGAGCAGGACGGGTTTGCGGTTGGCCCTGGGCGGACCGACGTGGATCGCGATGGACAGGTCGCGGTCGAGGGCGGCGGTGAGCGCGTGCTCGATCCCGGGGCCCGCGCCCACGTACAGGCGGTCGCGGAGGAGGAGCGGGGCCATCCCGGTGGCGAACGCCCCCGTCAGCAGCAGCGTGCGCGCCCTCTCCCGCAGCGAGTGCCCCTGCGCGAAGGACGTGATGCCGCGGGTGGCGGCCGAGCGGTTGTACGCGGGCAGGATGACCCGGGGGTTGTGGGCGCTGGGCACCGGCAGGTACTGGTTGCCGCGGTCGCGGCGGACCCGGCGCCGCATGCCCCTGTCCCCGGGCCCGAGCAGCCCCCCGCACGGCCACAGCACCGCGGCGAGGTCGGTCAGATAGGTCGTCTCGCTGTTCAACGCAGACCTCCGCGTGTGCGCGCGGCCCCGCGCCGCCGGAGTCCGGGCTCGCCGTCCCGCCACAGCAGGGCGACGGCGACCATGGTGACCGCCAGCGGGGACATCAGCGCGACGTAGAAGAACATGTACCAGAACAGCAGCAGCACGGTCAGCAGCGCGCCCTGTCCCACCGGTGAGGCCGTCGACCTGTAGCGCCACGCGACCCACGCGAAGAACCCGGTGGAGAGGGCGGCGCCCACCCAGCCGGTCGTGATGAGGGTCATCCAGAGCTGCCCGGCGTTGCCGATGACGTGCTGGCCGCAGCCGGGGCACTCCGACGTGGGGCCGACCGCGATCGAGTCCGGGCTGCCCTGGGACTCCCTCGTGGTGCCCCACCCCATGACGGGCGACAGGTCGGCCGCCTCCACGGCCGCGGCGTTGGTGGCGGCCCGGCCGTCGTCGCTGTGCGGGGTGTCGGCGCGCGCCCTGACCACGTCCGCGAGCGGCGACGCCGCCAGGACCAGCAGCGCGGCGACGGCGGCTGCCGCGCAGGTCCCCACGAGCACCGCCCGGCCCCGGCGCAGCGCGAGCGCGGCGCCGTAGGCGAGGGAGAGCGCCAGGCCCGCCCACAGCGCCCGGTTGAGCGAGTACACGGCGGGGACCACCGCCAGGGCGGCGGCCGCCGATGCGCCCCAGCGGATCCAGCCGGTCCCCTGGACCACCCAGCCCACCACCAGCCACACCAGCAGCAGGGAGAGCATGTACCCCCAGATGTTGGTGTACTCCCAAGGGGCCTTGGGGCGGGCCGAGTCGTATCCGAAGATGTCCATGACCTGTGCGGACGCGGGATGGACGAGGGCCTGCATGTACGCGTCGGAGGCCAGCCCCGGCGGCAGCAGGTACTCCAGCGGCGCGGTGAACTCGAACCGGGGCGCCGCCATCCCCAGGTAGCCGCCGGCGATCGTGGCCAGGCAGAGCACCGACAGCGCCGACACGACGGCCCGCGCGGGCAGCTCCCGTTCGGTCAGGTTGCCGACGTAGAGCAGCAGCACGGTCAGCACGAGGTAGTTGACCACCCTCAGGAGGGCGCCGCCGTAGCCCCCGCTGCCCGGGACCGTGCCGGGCATGTCCAGCGGGACGAGGAGCAGGCCGAGCAGCGACCACACCAGGAACAGGGCCCAGAGCCAGAACCCCGGCGGGACCCGCAGCCCCGCCGTCCGGTGGCGGCGGACGAGCTCGGCGGCCATCGGCACCGCGAAGAGCCAGTACGCGAACTGCCCCATTCCCAGCGCCCACCAGAGCGGGTACCCGGCCAGCAGCCAGACCACGGGGCGCCCGGCGGCGCCGGGGGCGTCCGCGCCGGGCAGGGGACCGGTTACGGACGCCCGGGCGGGACCCGGTACCGCCCAGGGGCCCATGGGAACGGTCGCGGACGCCCGGGGGCCGCGGGCGGACGAGTCTCTTGCCATCAGCGCCGGGCTCCGGAGGCGGACGTGTCGACGGACGCGGGACCGCCGTCCCCCGCGTCCCCTGCGTTCTCCGGGTTCCCCGCGTTTTCCGGGCCCTCTGCGCTCTCCGGGGTCTCGGCGGACCCGCCGGGGACCCCGGCCACCGGGGAGGCCGGGTCGGTCTCCGCCGTCTCGGCGGTGTACGCGGTCTCCCAGGCCTCTGCGGTGTAGGAGCTCTCCCATGCCTCCGTGGTGTACGGGGCGTCCCACGCCTCGGCGGTGTACGCGAACTTCACGGCCGCCGCGGCCTCGGCGGTGTCCGCGGGGACCACGACGTCCGGTTCGGTGCCCTCGCCGCCCGGAGGGACCGCGGTCTCCGGCCCGGTGTCCCCGGTGTCCGGGTTCCCGGGTTCGGGGTCCGCCTCCTCCGGTTCGGAGGAGGCGGGGGCCGGCCCGTCCTCCGAGGGCGCGGGCCCCGCCGAGGCGACCGGGGCGGGCCCGGCCTGCGGCTGGGCCGGCAGCACCGCGGTGCCCGGGACGGGCACCCCGAACCGGTCCGCGAGGGTGAGCAGGCCGACCAGGTCCGCGCGCCGGGTCCGGTCCAGTTCGACCACAGGCAGGAGCAGGTGGGCCGCCCCGGCCAGGGCGTGCGCGTCGGCGCGCTCGCCCACCGCCGCGACGGACACGACCACGTAGTCGGCGTTCGTGCGCAGCAGCCGCACCAGTTCCGTCATGGCCGTCCCCTGCACCGGCGCGGTCAGTCCCGGGCTCCCGTGGCGCAGGACGCGCAGGCGGGGCACCGCGTCGGGGCGCACCTCCAGGTCCCCGGGGTCCTCGCCCTCCAGCAGGGCCTCGGCCAGGCCGGGCCCCTCCGGCAGGCCGAGCAGTTCGCCGACGGTGTCCGTCCTCGGGTCCGAGCAGACCAGCAGCGTCTCCGAACCGGTGCGGGCCAGGGCCGCGGCCAGGTTGACGGCCGTCGCCGCGCCCGCCCGGCCCGGTGTGCCCGCGGCGACGAGGATGACGCGGCCGGGCCCCTCGTCGGCGGTCCCGGCCCGCTCGGGGAGCCCGGCGCCGCCGGACTCCCCGTCCGGCCCGGCCGCGGGGACGGCGAGGCGGGCGCGCACCAGGTGCGCGAACTCGTTGACCCGCTGGCCGCCGCCCTCCTCGCCCAGCAGGCCGGGGGAGCGGTCGGACGGGGACCGGGACGAACGGGCGGACAGGTCGAGCAGGACCGGCAGCCGCCCGACGCGGGCGGTCTCCTCGGTGTCGCGCAGAAGCGGGTCGAGGCGGTCCCGGGCCACGGCCGCGAGCAGGCCCGCGACGAGCCCGAGGGCCGCGCCGCCGACCAGCCACAGCGCGGGGACGGGGCTGCTCGCACTCTCCGGGAGCCCGGCCGGGGTGATCACGGAGCCGGGGCTGACCGTCTCACGGAGGGCGCTGAGCGGGCTGATCCCGTTGCCGAGGTCGGTGATCTCCTGGCGCAGCGCGTCGGCCCGGGCCGTGGCCTGCGGGGAGGCCGTACCGTCCCCGGCCGCCTCGGCGAGGGCCTCGTAGCGGTTCTCCTGCTCCGCCCGCAGTGCTTCCAACCGGCTGTCGATCAGGTCGTCGACCCGGGCCCGGCGCAGGGCGAGGTAGGCGTCGGCATAGGCCTCCGCGCCCGCCCGGGCGGCCTCGGGGCTCCCCGCCGAGTAGTGGATCTCCAGGACGTTGCTGTTGGGGGGCACGCTGACCTCGACGCGCTCGCGCAGTTCGGCCGTGGTCGGCGCCGGCCCGGGTCCGGTCCCGGCCAGGGTCCGGGCGACGACGGCCGACACCTGGTCCGACACCAGGACCTGTGCCTCGGTGTCGAGGTTGACGTCCCCGGCGAGGCGCCCGGACTGCTCTCCGGTGAACCGCTCCAGCCCGGTGGGCCGGACCTGCACCGACGTGGCGGAGGTGTAGACGGAGGGCAGGGCGAGGACCGCGGCGGTGGCGAGGACCAGCCCGCCGACCACCCCGGCGCAGACCGGCCGCCAGCGGCGGCGCAGCAGCGCCGTGTACTCCCTGAGTTCCGGTCCGGACGATCCGGGGACGTCGCTGTCCATCGAGTCCTCTCGCGCAGGCGTGGTCAACACTTTTAGTGAACGATTGCATACTAAGTGTAGTCCCTTTGGGGGTGGCAGACACTGGGGAAAACAGTCGATTCACCGTGGCGGCGGCCGGAAAAGCCCGGCCCGCGTGCGGGAGGGGTCCGCGGGTGTCCGAGGGGGCGGCCGGGCGGCTTCCGCCGCCCCCTCACACAGGGTCATCGGGCGGGGACCCCGTACCGCGAAGGGGAGGGGGCGTGCGGCGGCCGCGGGCCGCCCGGCGGCCCGGCGGAGGGGGGACGCGCGGGTCCCGCGCCGGGGGCGCGGCCGGCGGATCGGCCGCGGCGGGAGGGGCGGCCGGAAGGGGCCGTCAGGCCGCGACCACCGTGGGCGGCAGGCCCGTGGACGACTCCCACGCCTCGTCGCACACCTTCTGGCTCGTCACCGTGTGCGCGCGGGCCGAGCAGTCGCGGAACTCCGTCACCTGGTCGCGGTACACCACGAAGACCGAGGTCAGGGCCAGCGACACCACGACGCCGAGCACTCCCACGACCACGCTCAGCAGGGCTCCCGGGGCCTGGGTGCGGTTCCGTCTCGCCGCTCTCCGCGCCCGGAAACCCTGCACGACGCCGAACACGGACAGCACGGCCCCGTAGGGAGGGAGCAGCAGGCCGGCCGCTCCGAAGAACAGACCCCACAGGCCGCCTCGTTCGACTCTGGGAGGCTGCCCCTCGGTTCGCGGTTCCGGGCTGTTGTCGGTCAAGGTTCTCTCCTTACGGACGCCCCGCCGGGGCGTGGTGGGCCGCTCACGCCTGGGCGGAGCATGCCGGGTCTCGGTGGTCCCGGGGCTGGTCCGGGAGCCGTGGCGGCCCCCGTCACAGTGGCGCCAACGCCGACTCCCCGTGGGTAGACGCTACCCGGCCCGATAGGGTGGGAACGCGGACGGGCCGAGCGGGCCCGGCCGTCACCCGCGACCGCCCGTGGAGGCTGCTCCTCGGGGTGCGGGTGGGGCGCCCCGACACGACGCGGGGCCCGGCCCCGGGTTCCGTGCGGGGCGTACGCGACATCCGGATGCTGCGCCGTCCCCCGGCGCCCCCGGAGCCGGGAGACCGCTCCCGCACCGTTCTCTACACACTGGGAGAAGCATTTGTCCGCGCGAGTTGTGGTCCTCATATCGGGCACGGGCAGCAACATGGCCGCCCTGCTGGAGGCGGCCGAGGACCCCGGCTACGGGGCGACCGTCGTCGCCGTCGGCGCCGACCGCAGAGGTACCCGCGGCATCGAGCTCGCCGAGAGGGCCGGGGTGCCGACCTTCGTCGCCCACTTCCGCGACTACGGCGACCGCGCCCTGTGGAACGCCGCCATGGCCGAGCACATCAGCGGGTACGAGCCCGACCTGGTCGTCTCCGCCGGGTTCATGAGGATCCTCGGGCCCGCCGTCGTCGGCAGCCACCCCGCGGTCAACATCCACCCGGCGCTCCTCCCCTCCTTCCCCGGCGCGCACGCGGTGCGTGACGCGCTCGCCCACGGTGTCCGCATCACCGGCACCACCATCCACTTCCTCGACGAGGGCGTCGACTCCGGGCCGATCATCGACCAGGTCGCGGTCCCCGTCCAGGACGACGACGACGAGGCCAGCCTCCACGAGCGCATCAAGGCGGTGGAGCGGCGGATGCTGGTCGACACGGTCGGCCGGCTCGCCCGCGAGGGCTGGACCGTCGACGGCAGGCACGTGCGGTTCGGCCGCACCGAGCAGAGCGTCGCCGACGCGACCGACACGAAGGAGAACCGGTGAGCCAGCAGGCCATCAGGCGTGCGTTGATCAGCGTGTACGACAAGACCGGGCTGGAGGAGCTGGGCTTCGGCCTGACCGAGGCCGGGGTGGAGATCGTCTCCACCGGCTCCACGGCCGCACGGCTGCGCGACGCCGACATCCCCGTCACCTCCGTGGAGGACGTCACCGGCTTCCCCGAGATCATGGAGGGCCGGGTCAAGACCCTCCACCCCTCCGTGCACGCGGGCCTCCTCGCGGACCAGAACAACCCCGAGCACGTCGCCAGGATCAAGGAGCTGGGCATCGCCCCCTTCGACCTGGTCGTGGTCAACCTCTACCCCTTCCGGGACACCGTCGCCTCGGGCGCCTCCGACGCCGAGTGCATCGAGAAGATCGACATCGGCGGCCCCGCCATGGTGCGCGCCTCCGCCAAGAACCACGCGAGCGTCGCGGTCGTGGTCGACCCCGCGGCCTACGACTCCGTCCTGGAGGCGGTGCGCGACGGCGGGTTCACCCCGGAGCAGCGCAAGCGCCTGGCCGGACTCGCCTTCCGGCACACCGCCACCTACGACGCGGCGGTCGCGGGGTGGTTCTCCGCCGCCTACGCCCCCGACGAGGAGGCCGCCGGGTCCGGCTGGCCGGACTTCACCGGTGTCGGCTACCGGCGCCGGGACGTGCTCAGGTACGGCGAGAACCCGCACCAGCAGGCGGCCCTCTACACGGTCGAGGGGGAGCCCGCCACCGGGCTGGCCGGCGCCGAGCAGCTGCACGGCAAGGCCATGTCGTACAACAACTACGTGGACGCCGACGCCGCGCTGCGCGCCGCCCACGACTTCGACGAGCCGTGCGTGGCGATCATCAAGCACGCCAACCCCTGCGGCATCGCGGTCGGCTCCGACAACGCCGAGGCCCACCTCAAGGCCCACGCCGGCGACCCCGTGTCGGCGTACGGCGGCGTCATCGCCACCAACCGCCCCGTCGGCGCGGAGCTCGCCGGCCAGATCGCCGAGATCTTCACCGAGGTCGTCGTCGCCCCGGCCTTCGAGCCCGAGGCCCTCCAGGTCCTCACCCGCAAGAAGAACATCCGGCTGCTCGTCGCCGACGGGAGCGGGTTCCGGTCCGGGGTCGAGAACCGCCAGATCAGCGGCGGCCTGCTGGTGCAGTACCGGGACATGATCGACGCCCCCGGCGACGACCCCTCCTCGTGGACGCTGGCCAGCGGAGAGGCCGCCGACGAGGCGACCCTCGCGGACCTGGTGTTCGCCTGGAGGGCGGTGCGCTCGGTCAAGTCCAACGCCATCCTGCTCGCCTCCGGCGGCGCGACCGTCGGCGTCGGCATGGGCCAGGTCAACCGGGTGGACTCCGCCGGGCTGGCCGTCACCCGCGCGGGCGACCGGGCGAGCGGCTCGGTGGGCGCGAGCGACGCGTTCTTCCCGTTCGCGGACGGCCTCCAGATCCTCCTCGACGCCGGTGTCAGGGCGGTGGTCCAGCCCGGCGGCTCCGTCCGCGACGAGGAGGTCGTCGCCGCCGCGAAGGCCGCCGGGGTGACCATGTACCTCACCGGCACCCGCCACTTCTTCCACTGATTCCGCTTCACAGCAGCGAGGGGTAACGCATGAGCGCGATCGTTCTGGACGGCAAGGCCGTCGCGAAGTCCATTCGCGAGGAGCTCGCCGAGAGGGTGGCGAAGCTGCACGCCAAGGGCATCACCCCCGGACTGGGGACGGTGCTCGTCGGCGACGACCCGGGCAGCCACTCGTACGTGCGCGGCAAGCACCGCGACTGCGCGCAGGTGGGCATCGCGAGCATCCGGCGCGACCTGCCGGGGACCGCCACGCAGGAGGAGGTGGAGCAGGCCGTCCACGAGCTCAACGAGGACCCGGCCTGCACCGGCTACATCGTGCAGCTCCCCCTGCCCGGGGGACTGGACGAGAACCGGGTCCTCGGCCTGATCGACCCGGTCAAGGACGCCGACGGCCTCCAGCCCGTCAACCTGGGCAAGCTGGTCCTGATGGAGGAGGCCCCGCTGCCGTGCACCCCGCGCGGCATCGTGGAGCTCCTCCGCCGCTACGAGGTCCCGCTCCGGGGCGCCGAGGTGGTCGTGGTCGGGCGCGGGGTCACGGTGGGCCGCCCCCTCGGGCTCCTGCTCACCCGCCGCTCCGAGAACGCCACCGTCACCCTGTGCCACACCGGCACCCGCGACCTGGCCGCCCACACGAGGAACGCGGACATCGTCGTGGCGGGCGCGGGCGTGCCCGGGCTGATCACCGGTGACATGGTCAAGCCGGGCGCGGCCGTCCTGGACGTCGGCGTCTCCCGCACCGAGGCCGGGCTGGTCGGCGACGTCGCGCCGGACGTCGCGGACGTCGCCGGGTACCTGTCCCCGAACCCCGGCGGTGTCGGCCCGATGACCCGGGCGATGCTGCTGGTGAACGTGGTGGAGGCCGCCGAGCGCCGGGCCGCAGCCGCGGCCTGACCGGGGGAGCGCGCACGAGGGCGGCCGCGGGGGGACCCGGGGCCGCCCCCGTGCTCCCGGGCGCCGGGCGGCCCGGGTCAGCTCGCCCGGCGGGCCGAACCGCTCACGGGCATCGGTCTGACCAGGCCCAGGGCCACGACCTCGTTGGCCAGCCGGGTCCTGCGGTTCTGCCCCTCGGGGATGCGGAACTTCTGGTAGAGGCGCAGCAGGTGCTGTTTGACGGCCGCCTCGGTCACGACCAGGGCCTCGGCGATGTCGCGCGCGGTCGCCGGGGCGACGAAGGCCTCCTCGGAGAGGGCGGGCCGGCACAGCGCGGTGAGCACGTCCAGCTCCCGCCGGGTGAGCTCCGGGGCCGCGCCCCTGCGGAGCTCGAGGTCGGGGCTGATCTGCTCGCGGGGCAGGCCGCCGATCCGGCAGCGCGCGGTGCCGAAGCTCACCACGTCCCCCTCGTCGAGGACGCGGCGGGCGATGGGCCGGCCGTTGACGCGGGTGCCGTTGCGCGACAGCCCCAGGTCGACCACGTAGACGTAGGGTCCGCGGCGGACCAGTTCGGCGTGCAGCTGCGAGACGCTCGGATCGTTCAACCGGATGTCGGCGCCCTCACCGCGGCCGACCGTGGTGACCTCGCCGGTGAGCTGACGGATGTCCCCGGTCTCTTCGACCCGGAGGTAGGGACCGTCCACGGTGACTCCTCCCGGGCTGGGGTGACGCTGCCGGTGGGGGTGCGGGCGACGGTGGGGGAGGGGTGGCTGCCGAGGGACGGGGGTTCGGTCGACGTGTCGAGTGGGCTTCATGGGGGTGGTCCTCGCTCACCGGTGCACTCATCTCCAGCTGGGTTACCCGGCAGCCACGCGTTCTACGCGCTTACTCCGGAGTTAGACGGATAAGACGCGGAATTACGGTGCTGTGGCCGAACCGGACGCGGGAAACGGACAGGAGAAGCGAGCGCGCAGAGCCGGGCCGTTTCCGTGAGCCCTGAGGAGACCGCGACGCGGATCACTACAATGGGCGGAGTCTTCTCCGGACGGACCGGAGTGTTTCGGGCACAGTGCCGCCGGAGCCACCAGGAACGTGAGCCGTTCCCGGGGCGGTTCGGTTTCGGACACCGCCGCCTCGGCGGGTGGCCGGTCTGTGCCAGTTCCGGGGAGGACCGTGAACGGAGCCGCGCGGCGGCCAGGCAACCTCGGAAGCGAACGGGTCGGGACGCGGTGGACAGGGTGGGACCGAAGAGCCGGGCAGGACACGTGGAGCGGACGGACGTGGCGGACACGGGCGGGACCCGGGACGAGGATCCCCGGGGGGCCGGCCCGGACGGGGCACGGGACTCCGCGGAGGGCCCCGAGGGGGGCGCCGCGGACGCGGCGGACACGCCCCCGGACGGGGGACCCCGGGAGCCCGGCGGCGCCCCCGCCCCCGCGGCGGACGCCGGAGCCCTCCCCGCCGCCGGGGACGGCGGGCAGGCCGGGCCGGCGGTGCCGTACTGGCTCTCCCAGGTCCCGTACATGCTCGTCATGTCGGCCCTGGCGGCCGGGATCGTGGTCGTGGCCGCGGCCTACTTCAAGCGCGGGCCGGCGATCATCGCGGGCGCTCTGCTGCTGGCGGCGGCCTTCCGGCTGTTCCTGCCCAAGGACTGGATCGGCATGCTCGCGGTCCGCCGCCGCTGGATCGACCTGCTCACCCTCGTCGGCCTCGCGGTCCTGCTGATCGTGCTGGCGTGGGTGGCGCCGCAACTCTCCTCCTAGGCGTCTAATAAGCTTGACGTCGAGATACTGCGACACCGACAAGCCACCGCATCCCCGGCAGGCACGGACGCCGGGCGGGATCAGGGGATCGCCGCGCGAGCGGACCGGCTCCGGCCACGGGCCGGAAGCCGCCTCCGCAGCACGAGGCGGTGGCGAAGACTGAAGGGACAGCCACACAGCCATGGCCAAGATCAAGGTCGAAAACCCCGTAGTCGAGCTCGACGGCGACGAGATGACGCGGATCATCTGGTCCTTCATCAAGGACCGGCTGATCCTGCCCTACCTCGACGTCGACCTGAAGTACTACGACCTGGGCATCGAGGAGCGCGACCGCACCGACGACCAGATCACCGTCGACGCGGCCAACGCCATCAAGGAGTACGGCGTCGGCGTCAAGTGCGCCACCATCACCCCGGACGAGGCCCGGGTCGAGGAGTTCGGCCTGAAGAAGATGTGGCGGTCGCCCAACGGCACCATCCGCAACATCCTCGGCGGCGTCGTCTTCCGCGAGCCCATCATCTGCGAGAACGTGCCGCGCCTGGTGCCCGGGTGGACCAAGCCGATCATCATCGGCCGCCACGCCCACGGCGACCAGTACAAGGCCACCGACTTCAAGGTGCCCGGCCCCGGCACGGTCACCATGACCTACACCCCGGCCGACGGCAGCCAGCCGGTCGAGTTCGACATCGCCAACTTCCCCGAGGGCGGCGGCGTCGCGATGGGGATGTACAACTTCCGCAAGTCGATCGAGGACTTCGCGCGCGCCAGCCTGAACTACGGCCTGGACCGCGACTACCCGGTCTACATGTCCACCAAGAACACGATCCTCAAGTCGTACGACGGCATGTTCAAGGACGTGTTCCAGGAGATCTTCGACTCCGAGTTCAAGGAGCGGTTCGACGCGGCGGGCCTCACCTACGAGCACCGCCTCATCGACGACATGGTCGCCTCCGCGCTCAAGTGGGAGGGCGGTTACGTCTGGGCCACCAAGAACTACGACGGCGACGTCCAGTCGGACACCGTCGCGCAGGGCTTCGGCTCGCTCGGCCTGATGACCTCGGTCCTGCGCACCGCCGACGGCCGCACCGTCGAGGCCGAGGCCGCCCACGGCACGGTGACCCGCCACTACCGGCAGCACCAGCAGGGCAAGCCCACCTCGACCAACCCGATCGCCTCCATCTTCGCGTGGACCCGCGGTCTGGAGCACCGGGGCAAGCTGGACAACTCCCCGAAGGTCCTGGAGTTCGCCAACACCCTCGAGGACGTCGTCATCAAGACGGTCGAGGGCGGCCAGATGACCAAGGACCTCGCGCTGCTGGTCGGCTCCGACCAGGAGTGGCTGACCACCGAGCAGTTCCTCGCCGCCCTGGACGAGAACCTGGCCAAGCGCCTCGCCTAGTCCGCGCGCCCCCGGAACCCGTGTCCGGGAGGCCGTGGTCCGGACGGGTCACGGGCCGCCATGAGCCGGCGGTCCGCGGCCGGGTCCGGGTGAGACCTTGGCCACGCCCGGGCGTCCCCACCGCGGGGGCGCCCGGGCGTGGCCGTGTCCCGGGCCCGCGGTCGGGTCCGAGGCGTCGGGAAAGCGGTGTTCGCGGGGGTTTGCGGAAGGAAACCGGCGGAAGTTTCCCGGTGTGTTTCCCGTGTTCGGCGTACACGCGGGTCCTCCTGGTGGGAGGATGGCGGTGCCGGATCAGCGGGGTGGCGTGGCGGTGCGACGTAGGACACGTGAACTGGATTCGCCCCTTACGCGAACTTTGACCTATTGTGGAGACACGCCGGTGAGAACCGGCAGGCCAGAGCGGGTGAGAGCCCGCTCGACACCACGAACCGACGTGCCGGCCGTGCGCCCGCTGGGGGGTAGGCGCGCACAGTACGGAACGTCACGAAGAAGGGCCCGCTGCTTCGGCAGCGGGCCCTTCGCCTTTCCCCGGACGGCCCGTCGGGAGCGGTGCGCCGCCGGCCCCGGGCCCGCGGTCCGCCCCTCCGGGGCCCTCAGTCCTCGAACGCGCTCTCGGGGATCGGCTCGCCCTCGCGCATGGCGGAGAACATCTCCTCCGAGCGGACCTCGTCCCAGACCACCACCGAGCCCACCTGGTCGAGGGTGGGGGTGCTGCCCACCGGGATCGCCGTGGTCTGGGTACCGCCCCGCATCGCCAGCAGCATGGTGCCCAGGTGCCGCAGGCGGTCGCCCTCGTCCACCATGAACGTGTCCGTGCCCGCCGTCACCAGCGGGAGCGACTGGAACGGGTTGAACAGCGTCGACGGGGCGCTCGCCTCCGCGACCAGTGCGGAGAAGAACTCCCGCTGGCGGGCGATCCGGTCCAGGTCGGCGCGGGGGGTGGCGCGGGTGCGCACGTAGCCCAGCGCGGTGCCGCCGTCCATCGTCTGGCAGCCCGCCTCGATGTCCAGCCCGGCCTTGGGGTCGGCCATGGCGTCCTCGGGGCACAGCTCCACGCCGCCGACGGCGTCCACGATGTCGACGAAGCCGCCCATGCCGATCTCGGCGTAGTGGTCGATCCGCACGCCGGAGGCGCGCTCGAAGGACTCCACGAGGGGGGCCGGGCCGCCGCAGACCTCCTCGCCGGCCTCGTCCGTGCCGCAGACGGTGTCGGCGAAGGCGGTGTTGATCTTGTTGTCGGCGTAGCCGGGGACGGCCATCGGCACGTAGGAGTCGCGGGGGACGCTGACGATGGTCGGCTCGCCCTCGTCGGGGATGTACAGGACCATGATCGTGTCGGTGCGGCGGCCCTCGGCGCTGCCGGTGGCCAGCTCCCGCATCTGCTCCTCGTCCATCCCCTCGCGGCTGTCCGAGCCCACGATCATGAACGTGGTGCCGGGCTGGCGGTCCGGGCGGCCCTCGTAGTCGGTCAGGGCCTCCACCCGGGCCAGCCGGGAGTCCGCCCAGAAGTAGAGCGCCGCGGGGGGCACCACGAGGATCACGAGCAGGACCACGAGGACGGTCACGACGGTGTTCCGGAGCCGCCGCTGCCGCGTCTCGCGCGCCCGCCGCTTGGTCCCGGTGCCGTCGTACTCGCGGCCGGCGTGGTGGGTGCGGCGCCTGGGCCGCTCGGGCCGCCTGGGCCGCTCGGGGCGGATCGGGGGAACCTCGTCGGCGGAGGGGAGCCGCCGGGTCCCGCCGACCGCCCTCTGCTCGGACTCGCGCGACCGGTAGAGCTTCTCGAACTCGTCCGCGCCGCCCGGGGTTCCGCCGCGCCTGAACACGCCCTGCCGGTCGTGTTCGCCGGTCGAGCCGGCGTCACCCCGGTTACGTCGGTCAGCCATCGAATCGCCTATCTGCTCCGCGCCGTGGAGCGCTCCGTCGCCGCTTCCACCCTGTCTGATCGCAGAAAGGGTAGCCGGGTTCACACGGATGTCCCTGAACCGGGACCAGGGCCCCCCTAGGGGACGAAAGCGGCCCTCACCGCAGCCGGTGCGCCCCGGCCGAGGGGAGGGAGGCGCGCACGCGCGGAGGCACCCAGCCGTTCGCGGCGAACTCCCCGGCCAGAGCGGTGGCGACGCCTTCCACCCGCTCCTCGGCCACCAGGGCGAGGGCGGTCCCGGCCCACCCCGACATCCGCACGCCGCGGGCCCCGGCCCGGGACGCGGTCTCGGCGGCCAGGTCCACCTGGGGCGTCGGGAGCCCGAAACGGCGCAGTGACAGGTGGGAGGCCGACAGGATCGGCCCCGTCTCCCCGAACCTCCCCGCGCGCAGCAGCCCGACGGCCGCGTTGAGCCGGTGCACCTCCGTGACGGCGTACTCCACCCGGTTGCGCAGAGCGGGCTCCGGCAGGCTGCGCAGCGCCCCGGGCAGGTCCTGGACCGAGCGGAGCGGGCCGAGCGTGCGCTGGGCCCGCTCCAGCTCCGCGGAGCGGACGGCCCGGAGGTCGCGCCTGGGCAGGGCCCCGGTGTCCACGACGACCAGGCGCATCCCCTCGCCGGCGAGGTCGAAGGGCAGGACGGTCGTGCGCATGCTCCTGAGGTTGACGCGAACCGCGCACCCCGGCCGCGCGGCCAGGGCCACCCGCTGGTCGACGGTGGCGCCCTCCGGGGGAGGGCCGCCCCCGAGGTCGGCGAGGGCGAGCGACACCGCCGCGCCCACGGCGCCCGCGTACCCCAGGGAGGCGTGCTCGGGCAGGTCCGCGCCGAGGAGCACCCGCAGGCCCGTGGAGGCGTCCAGCCCGCCTGCCCGGCGCGCGGAGACCACCGCGTCGGACACGGCCCGGGCGGCGGTCTCCCTCGCCCTCAGGGGGCCGCTGAGCGTCGCCACGCGCACCTCCGGGCCCGGCGCCGGGCCGACCGCCGCCGTCACCCCCCAGGGCAGCGCGGTGTAGAGGCCGACGCCGCCGCCGGCGGCCGTGTGCTCGCCCATGACGGCCAGCCGCCCGGGCGCGTGCCAGACGCCCGCGGGCGCCTCGCCGAACCGCGCGCGGAAACCCTCCGCCAGGGCGTCGGCGTCCGGCGCCTCCGCGGGCCACGCCCCCTGTGGCCCCGCCGACCGCACACCCAGCACCGCGCGCAACCGCGCCCCCGCGCCCCCCACCGCTGTCCCCTCTCCCCGTCGGCCTGCTGCCCCCAGTCTGCCCAAGGCGGTGGAGTGCCCGGGGCGGCGCGGAGGCTTCACGGACCCGGTGCGGCGCCGCTAGGGTTGCGGTCCACCGGCGGACGGGTGTGGGGGAGGGACCTTGGCCTCAGGGCGGGACCGGGCCGCGGACGCGGCGCGGCACTACCGGAACCTCGCGATGGACGCCTACTGGGAACTGCGGCGCCGGAGGCCGGCGGCGGACCACCTCGTGCGCGCCTACGAGCGCTACGCCGACCGCAACGGCAGCCAGCTGGCCGGGGCGGTCACCTATTTCGCCTTCCTGTCGTTCTTCCCCCTGCTGGCGCTGGCCTTCGCCGCGGTGGGCTTCCTGGCGTCGATGCAGGTCGAGGTGGGCGACTACCTCCAGACGGCCCTGGACGAGGTGCTGCCCGGCCTCTCCGACCAGCTGCCCGTCGAGCAGATCGCGAACGCGCGCGTGGGCGCGAGCGTCATCGGCACGCTGGGCCTGCTGTACGCGGGCCTGAACTCGGTGTCGGCGCTCCGCGAGGCGCTCCACTCGATCTGGTTGAAGAACATCAAGGAGGGCCCGAACTTCCTGCTGCGCAAGGCGGGCGACATCCTGGTCATGCTGGGCCTGGGCGCGGCGCTGCTGTTCGCGGTGGCGTTCACGAGCGTCGCGCAGGCCGCCACCCACTGGCTGCTGGCGCTGGTGGGCCTGGACGGCTCCCTCCTGGCCTCCCTGACGCTGCGCGTCCTGGCCCTCGCCATCGCCGTCGCGGTCAACATGGGGATCTTCGTGCTGGCCTTCTCGCTCCTGTCCGGCAGCGGGCGGCCCACGCGGATGATGTGGCGGGGGGCACTGCTGGGCGCGGCCGGGTTCGAGGTCCTCAAGGCCGCCGCCGCTCTGCTGCTCTCGGGGACGCTCGGCAACCCCGTCTACGCCTCCTTCGCCGTCCTGGTGGGGCTCCTGGTGTGGATCAACCTGGTGATGCGCCTGGTCATGTTCAGCGCCGCGTGGACCGCGACGTGGCTGCCGATGCCTCCCCCCTACACGGGGACCCTGCCCATGCCCGAGGAGAACGGGATGGACTGGACGCGGCCCGCGCCGGTCCTGCGGGTCCCGGAGAGGAAGCCGGCCGCCCGCCGGCGGGCGCAGCG
This sequence comes from Streptomonospora nanhaiensis, assembly GCF_026642255.1. Taxonomy (GTDB): domain Bacteria; phylum Actinomycetota; class Actinomycetes; order Streptosporangiales; family Streptosporangiaceae; genus Nocardiopsis; species Nocardiopsis tropica. The sequence goes on from NZ_CP113264.1 coordinate 974,915, forward strand.
GGCCGTCGCCGGGGCGTTGTCCCTGATCGGCGCGGCGGGCGCCGCAGGCACCGCCGCGTGGGCCCTGCGCAACCGTCGCGGGGGCGGTGCCTGAGGCGAGCGGACCTCCCGGGAATCCGCGTTATTGCGAGACTCTTGTCCCGTATGCGGGTGGTGTGCGGAGGGTAGTCCTCCCCTGTCCCGGTTGACCGGTTCGCCGGGGCGCGAACGTGCGTCGGCCAGGAAGGCCGGCGAACCCCCCTCGGAGGGCAGATGGGCATCGCATTCACGTCATCCGAACGCGCGACGCTCGGGGTGGAGTGGGAACTCCAGCTCGTGGACCGGCGCAGCCGGCACCTGCGGCAGGAGGCGCCGAAACTCCTCTCCGAGCTCCCCGAGCTCAGTTCCGACGCCGCCTCGCCCCCGCTGCGGCACGAACTCATGCAGTCGCAGGTGGAGGTCGTGACCGGCATCTGCGAGACGGTCGAGGAGGCCAAGAGCGACCTCGGCCGCAACATCGACCGGATGCGGGAGGTCCTCACCCCCTGGGGAACCACGCTGACCTGCTCGGGGACCCATCCCATCGACGACTGGCGGGACCAGGAGCTCAGTCCCGGGAAAAGGTACGGCGAACTCGTCGAGCAGATGCAGTGGCTGGCCCGGCGCATTCTCACCTGCGGCGTCCACGTTCACGTGGGTGTGCGCAGCCAGGAGAAGGCCATACCCATGGTGAATGCGCTTGCGAAGTATCTACCTCATTTTCTTGCTTTGAGTGCTTCTAGCCCATTTTGGGGTGGTCACGACACCGGTCTGGCCTCCGCGCGGTCCGTTGTCTTCGGGGCGCTCCCCACTTCCGGGCCGCCTCCGAACCTGCCGCACTGGACGGCTTTCGAGGAATACCTCGAAACGCTTCTCAGGGCGGGTACCATCGCCTCTATCAAGGAAGTGTGGTGGGACATCCGTCCTCACCCGGATTTCGGCACCATCGAGATCCGGATGTTCGACGGGATTCCCACCCTGCGCGAGGTGGGAATGGCCGCCGCGCTCTCTCAGAGCCTGGTGGAGTTGTTCGATCGCCAGCTCGACCGCGGGTACGGCCTGCCCAGCCCGCCGTCCTGGCTCGTGAAGGACAACAAGTGGCGTGCCACCCGCTACGGACTCGACGCTCGTGTCATCACGGACGCCCACGGAACCACCGTTCCGATCCGTGACGACCTGTATGAGCTGGTCCGCGAGCTGAAGCCGGTCGCGACCCGCCTGGGTTGCGCCGAGGACCTGGACCTGGTCTCCGAGACCCTGGACAAGGGCGCCTCCTACGAACGGCAGCGCGCGGTCATCGCCGGGGGCGGTTCCCTCGACGACGTCGTGGACATGCTCGCCGCCGAGCTGCACGGCGGTCCCACTTACGCGGAGGTCGGTGTCGGGGGCTGAGCCGGTGCACGCAAGACGTGAATGAAGAGGGGACCCTCGGATGCAGGGACGTGACCTGCCGGAACAGTTGACCGCTTTTCTGGCGCGCCGTGAGCGGGACTTCACGGGCTTCCGCCGGGACCTGCACATGCACCCCGAACTCGCCTTCGCCGAGCACCGCACCACCGGTCGGATCGCCGAACGGCTGCGTGATGTCGGTCTCACTCCCCGGGAGCTGCCCCAGGGCACGGGGCTCGTCTGCGACATCGGCTCGGGCCCCGGGCCGCTCGTGGCCCTGCGGGCCGACATCGACGCCCTGCCCATCGCCGACGAGAAGGACGTCCCCTACCGCTCCACCGTCCCCGGCGCGGCCCACGCCTGCGGACACGACGTGCACACGACGGTCCTGCTGGCGACGGGGGTCTTCCTCGCCCAGCAGGACCGCGCGGGCGCGCTGCCCGGGCGGGTCAGGCTGGTCTTCCAGCCCGCCGAGGAGCTCCCCGGCGGCGCGGTCGAGGTGGTCAACGCCGGGGCGATGGAGGGCGTCGACCGGATCTTCGCCCTGCACTGCGATCCGCGCCTGACCGTCGGCCGGGTCGGCCTGCGCACCGGCGGCATCACCGCCGCCTGCGACCAGCTCATGGTGCGGCTCTCGGGTCCGGGAGGGCACACGGCGCGCCCCCACCTCACGTCCGACCTGGTCTACGCCATGGGCAAGGTCGTCACCGAGCTGCCCGCCGCGCTGTCCCGGCGCATCGACCCGCGGGCCGGTTTCAGCCTCGTGTGGGGCCGCATCAGCGCCGGGTCGGCGCCCAACGTCATCCCCGACGACGCCGTCGCGGAGGGCACCGTGCGCTGCCTGGACGACGAGGCGTGGCACTCGGCCCCCGACATCATCAAGGGCCTGGTGGAGTCCGTGGCCTCCGCGTACGGGGCCGAGGCCGAGGTGACCTACGGGCGGGGGGTGCCCCCCACCATCAACGAGGCGACCAGCGTCGACATCATGCGCGAGGCGGTCGGCCTCGCCCTGGGCCCGGACGCCGCGGCGTCCACGCCGCAGAGCCTGGGGGGCGAGGACTTCGCCTGGTACCTGGAGAACGTCCCCGGAGCCCTCGCCCGCCTGGGCACCCACTCCCCGGACTGGGACGGGCCGATGCTGGACCTGCACCGGGGCACCTTCGACGTGGACGAGCGCGCGATCGGGGTGGGCACCCGCTTCATGGTCACCACCGCGCTGACCGCCCTCGGGCACGCCGCCGAGCCCCGGGCCCGGGCGGACAGCCAGGAGGCACTCGCCTGAGGAACCCGGGCGCCCGCGCCGTGCCCGTCCCGGGGCCTCCGCCCCGGCCGGCGGCGCGGGCGCCCGCGGGCGCGGGGACCCCTCGGCTCCGGGCCGGGCGCCCGCCGCGTTCCGGCCCCCACCTGGTGTCCGACGGATCCGCCGCGGGCCCCCGGGGTGGCGAGGGCCGTCCCGGGCTGGTGGCATCCTGAATCCATGAACCAGCCACTCACAGTTGAGCAGATCCGGCGGGCGCCGAAGGTGCTCCTCCACGACCACCTCGACGGAGGGTTGCGCCCGGCCACCGTCGTGGAGCTGGCCAGGGAGGCCGGCTACACCGACCTGCCCACCTACGACCCGGCGGAGCTGGGCCGGTGGTTCCGCGACGCCTCCGACTCCGGTTCGCTGGAGCGCTACCTGGAGACCTTCGCGCACACCACCGCGGTCATGCAGTCCCGGGAGGCCCTCGTGCGCGTCGCCGCCGAGGCCGCGGAGGACCTGGCCGCGGACGGCGTCGTCTACGCCGAGCAGCGCTACGCCCCCGAACAGCACCTGGAGGGCGGCCTCACCCTGGAGGAGGTCGTGGAGGCCGTCCAGGAGGGCCTGGAGCTGGGGGAGAAGCGCGCGGCCGAGGCCGGCCGCAGCATCCGCACCGGCCAGCTGGTGACCGCCATGCGGCACGCAGCCCGCTCCTCGGAGATCGCCGAGCTCGCGGTCCGCTACCGCGACGCGGGCGTCTCCGGCTTCGACATCGCGGGCGCCGAGGCGGGCAACCCGCCCACCCGGCACCTCGACGCCTTCGAGTACCTGCGCCGCGAGAACTTCCACTTCACCATCCACGCGGGCGAGGCGTTCGGGCTCCCCTCCATCTGGGAGGCGCTCCAGTGGTGCGGGTGCGACCGCCTCGGACACGGCGTCCGCATCATCGACGACATCGACTCCGGCGGGAACGGCGCCCCGCGGCTGGGCCGCCTCGCCCAGTACGTGCGCGACAAGCGCGTGCCGCTGGAGATGTGCCCCAGCTCCAACGTGCAGACGGGGGCCGCCGAGTCCATCGCCTCGCACCCGATCGGGCTCCTGCACGACCTGCGCTTCCGGGTCACCGTCAACACCGACAACCGCCTCCAGAGCGGCACGTCCCTCTCCGGGGAGTTCGCGAAGCTCTCGGAGGCCTTCGGGTACGGCTGGGACGACATCCAGTGGTTCACGGTCAACGCCATGAAGTCGGCGTTCCTGCCGTTCGACGAACGCCTGGCGCTGATCAACGGCATCATCAAGCCGGGGTTCGCGCAGCTCAAGTGGGCGGCGGCCTGATGGACCGACCCAACCCGACCAGCCACTACTCCACCTTCTCCCGGGCGGCGGCGATCGTGTGGATCGTCATCGCGGTCCTGCTCCTGCTGGACGTGCTCTGGCGCGGGGAGGGGCGCTCGTCCTGGATCGCCGGAGCCCTGCTGGTCGCGAGCATCGCCGCGGTCCACCTGGTGTGGCTGCGCCCGCGGGTGGTCTCCACGGAACGCGGGATGAGGGTCGTCAACCCGCTGCGGGAGACCTTCGTGCCGTGGTCCGCCGTGGTGTGGGTGGACGTCACCGACGTCCTGAGGGTGCACACGCCGGGGCGGATCGTCCGCTCCTGGCCGCTCCGCGAGACCAAGCGGCAGCGGGTCCGGGACAACATGCGCCGGGACGCGGGTTTCCTCGACCCGGGACAGGACGACGAGGACCCCGCGTCGATGCGGCCGGTCGACCTGGCCGCGCGTCAGCTGCGCCAGGACGCCGAGCGGTACAAGGCCCGTCCGCTCAGCGGTCCCGTCAGGGACGCGGGCGAGGCGGGGCCGGCCGCGCTCGGGGCGCAGGACGAGCCGCAGACGATGGTGCCCGTCGAGGTGATCGTGGTCCTCGTGGCGACCGCTGTGCTGCTCGCGGCGGTGTTCCTGCTCGCCTGAGGCGCGCCCGACCGCACCGGACCCGGCCTCCCCGCCCGCAGGGGAGGCCGGGTCCGACGCGTCCCCCCCCAGGGGGGTTGACGCCCACCCGCCTGTTCTGGTTAGGTAAGGCATGCCTAAGGGAGAGGGTTCCGGGCGGGCGGGCTTCGCGCGGATGGCCACCGGCCCGGAACCCCGGTCCGAGGGCGACGCGCGGTTCAACTGAATATCGGGAAGTACAGAAGGGTGTCGGAGTCGCGAGTCCAACGGGATCTGCGGGGATTCCGCGCGACAGAGGACACCGGGGCAAGCACTGCCTCCGGCCGGACCGCGGCCGGTACCGTCCATCCCAAGGCCTCGGGGTGTACGCTCGCCACGCCGGTACCGGGCGGGCCCGGTCGGAGGCGCCCCACCACTTCACGATGCTTCGGACGACCCGCGCGGTCGGGGTCCGCGGGGACCCCGCGACACGGGGTCCGGGCACGGCGTCCCACGCGCGACAGGGCCCGGCACACATGTGCCGGGCCCTTGCGCCGTCCAGGGGCCCCTCAGGAGCGGGCGAGGACCCGGTTCAGGAGCCCGCCCAGCCTCCGCGCCCGCTGGGTGACGACCTCCAGCGCGCGGTCGGACTCGAAGGGGTCGAGCACGGCGCCCACCGCGTCGTTGCTGACGATCGCCAGCCCCAGCACCTCCGCTCCGGACTCCACGGCGGCGATGGCCTCCAGGGCGATCGACCGCCCCACCACGTCCGCGCCGGAACGGCGCAGCGCGTGCAGCTCGGACGGCGTCTGCAGCTGGGGGCCGAGCGTGGCCGCGTACACGCCCTCGGCGAGGGAGGCGTCCACCTCGTGGGCGATCCGGCGCAGCCGTGGGCTGTACGCCTCCGAGAGGTCGACGAAGGAGGGACCGGTCAGCGGGGAGAGCGACGTCAGGTTGATGTGGTCCCGGACCACGACCGGCTGCCCCGGGGCGAAGTCCGTGCGCAGCGAACCGGCCGATCCCGTGAGCACGGCCGTCCCGGCGCCCGCGGCGATCCCGGTGCGCACGGCGTGGACGGTCTCCATCGGGCCGTAGCCCTCGTAGAGGTGGACGCGCCCCATGAACACGACGACCCGCTTGTCGCCCACCCACATGCTGCGGACCCTGGAGGAGTGCCCCTCCGCCCCGGGCACGTGGAAACCGGGCAGCTCGGTCGCGTCGAACTCGATGTCGGGGGAGCCCAGCGTCTCCGCGGCCCCCGCCCAGCCGGACCCGAGCACCACCATCGCGTCGAAGCTGTCGGCCCCGGTCCGGGCGAGCAGGTCCTGGGCCGCGGTCGCGGCCAGCTCCTTCGCTTCCCCTGTGGTCGTCGCCCGCTGCTCTGATTCGCTCACACGACGGATGCTACCCCCGGGTAGCGCAACGGTGGCGGAACGCAACGCCCGCCCGGCGGGCGGGCGGACACGGGGCTCACAGCTCGGTGGGCAGGCACTCGCGGGCCAGCAGGTCGGACACGTACGACCCGGGCGCCCCGGCCTTCTCGGCCGCGGCGGCCAGCTGGCCCAGCTGGATCGCCGAGGGCAGACCGCCCTCGTAGGCGTCGAGCACGTAGGCCCAGGCCGTCACCGTCCCCATGTCGGCCGTCCGGGCGCGGACGGTGACCTTGCGGTACGCGCAGGCGGCGCCCGCGCCCGGGCCGAACCCGTCCCTGCGGTCGGCGCCCTCCCACGAGTCCAAGTGGGGTTCGTCCCATTCCATGAGGTCGTACAGCGCGACGAAGACCCGCTGCCCGGGATCCTCCGCCAGCGTGGCCAGGGCGCCGGAGTCGGCGGGCAGGCCCTCGCCGAAGGTCAGCCGCCAACCCTCCAACCAGCCCGTGGTCAACAGCGGTGAGCGCGGTGCCCGGCGGGCCATCTGCGCGGGGTCGAGATTGGTTCCGTACGCGGCGTAGATGGACACGGGCAACATCGTAGACCCGCTGACCGGGGGTACCTGAGGATTTCGCCAGTTGACATGGCCGACAATAGGAGGAAGCGATGAAAACTGGCGGTGCCCCACCATGCCCGAATATCGCCCGGACCGGGAACGCGCGTGGGGGGTCCGACGTAGAGGGAGTGAGGCAGAGTGACGAAGGTCGTGATCATCGGTGGCGGTCCCGGGGGCTACGAGGCGGCACTGGTCGCAGCGCAGCTCGGTGCGGACGTGACGGTGGTGGAGCGCGACGGCATCGGCGGCTCCTGCGTCCTCACCGACTGCGTGCCCTCCAAGAGCCTCATCGCCACCTCCACCCGCACCACGTACGTGCGTGAGTCCCAGAGCCTGGGCATCCACATCCCGGGCACCGCCACCGCGCCGGTCCGCGTGGACATCGACGAGGTGAACAACCGGATCAAACGCCTGGCCCAGGCGCAGTCCGAGGACACCCGGGCCCGCCTCCACAAGGAGGGCATCGAGGTCGTCACCGGCGAGGCCCGGCTGGTCGACCCCCACATCGTCGCCGTCGGGGACCAGCGCATGCGCGCCGACGTCGTCCTCATCGCGACCGGGGCCCACCCCCGTGAACTCCCCACCGCCGAGCCCGACGGGGAGCGCATCCTCACCTGGCGCCACCTCTACGACCTGGAGGAGCTCCCGGAGAGGCTGATCGTGGTCGGCTCGGGCGTGACCGGCGCGGAGTTCGCGAGCGCCTACCAGTCGCTCGGATCGGACGTCACCCTCGTCTCCTCGCGCGAGCGCGTCATGCCGACCCAGGACGCCGACGCCGCCGAGGTGCTGGAGGAGGTCTTCATGCGCCGCGGCATGACCGTCCTCAGCCAGACCCGGGCCGAGTCGGTCGTGCGCACCGAGAAGGGCGTCCTCGTCACCCTCTCGGACGGCCGCACCGTCGAGGGCAGCCACTGCCTGATGACCGTCGGCATGATCCCCAACACCGAGAACCTCGGGCTGGAGGAGGCCGGGGTCCGCCTGGGCCAGGGCGGGTTCGTCGAGGTCGACCGGGTCTCCCGCACCACGGTCCCCGGCGTGTACGCCGCCGGCGACTGCACCGGCGTGAACATGCTGGCCTCCGTCGCCGCCATGCAGGGACGCATCGCCATGTGGCACGCCCTCGGCGAGGCGGTGTCCCCCCTGAAGCTGTCCACCGTGGCCTCCACGGTGTTCACCCACCCCGAACTCGCCGCGGTGGGGGCGAGCGAGGACGACGTGCGCAGCGGGCGGATCGACGGCCGGTCGGTCACCCTGCCGCTCAACACCAACCCGCGCGCCAAGATGAACGAGGTCACCGACGGCTTCGTGAAGCTGATCTGCCGCCAGCACACCGGCATCGTGCTGGGCGGCGTCATCGTCGGGCCGCGCGCCAGCGAACTCATCCTCGGCGTGTCCATCGCGGTGCAGCAGCGCCTGACGGTGGACGACATCGCGCACACCTTCTCGGTGTACCCGTCGCTGTCGGGCAGCGTGACCGAGGCGGCCCGCTCGCTGATGCTGGCCTCGCCGGAGTAGGGGAGCCGGTCCGCGCCGCCCCGCCGGGGCCGCCGCACGAAGAAGTTTGCGGTGGACCCCGGTTTCTTAACCCTTTTTGACACGAATCGAGTAATGTCTTGACGTGATCTGTCCCAAGTGCCAAAGCACCATGCGAACGTTTGATCGTCAAGGCGTCCACATCGACAGGTGTGACGGCTGCCAGGGCATCTTCCTGGACCGGGGGGAGCTGGAGCGCATCGCCGACGGCGAGCAGCGCCACTACGGCGTCGCACCGCCGCCCGACCCCCACTCCCCGCGCCCCGCCCCGCCACTCGCCCGGCCGCACCGCGGAGCGGGCTACCCCGACTCCCCCGGTGGCTACCGAGGGGGGTACCAGGACTCCCCGCGCGGCTACCGGGACTCGCCCCGCCCCTACCGCGGCCGCCGCAAGGGATTCCTGGAACAACTCTTCGACTAGTACAGCCGAACCATCCATGCACCCGCTGATCTGTACACACTGCGGGGAATGGGACGAGACCCCCGACACCGGCGCGGGGGTCTCCGTGCTGCGCTGCGCCTCCTGCGGGCGCACCCGCCCCTTCCTCCGCATGCCCCTCTACTGCGTCTCCGGCCCGAGCGGCACCGGTAAGTCCACCATCGCCGGACTGCTCCTCGAACGCCTCAGGGACCGCTTCGTCGTGCTCGAACAGGACCTGCTGTGGGTCAGCGGGCTCCGCGACCCCGAGGGCCACCACCGGCACTTCCGCTCCACCTGGCTGCGCACCGCGGCCATGGTGCAGCAGAGCGGGCGCCCCGTCGTGCTGTGCGGAACCGTCGTGCCCCCGGAGTTCGAGCCCCTGCCGGAGCGCGCCCTGTTCACGGACATCCACTACCTGGCGCTGTCCTGCGAACCCGGCGCCCTGGCCGAGCGCCTGCGCGCCCGCCCCGCCTGGCGGGAGTGGGACGAGGAGCGGATCGACGACAACGCCGACTTCGCGGCCTGGGTGGCGGCCGAGGCCGCACGCCTGGACCCGCCGATGACCCTGGTCGACACCACGCACACCGCCCCCGCCGACACCGCGGACGCCGTGTGCCGGTGGATCGAGGGGCTCGCCGAGGCGGAGGCCGCCGCGGGCTGAGCCCCGCAGACGCAGGAGGGCCCCGGGCGTGCGCCCGGGGCCCTCGGTGTCCTACGCGCGGTGCGCGGTGCGGGCGGGGTCAGAAGTCGAAGCCCCCGAAGTCGCCCATGTCGCCGCCACCGCCGAAGTCGCCCATGTCGCCCCCGCCCATGTCGCCCTCGGCCGCGACGTCTCCGCCGCCCATGCCCATTCCCATGCCCATGCCCATCATCGACCCCATCATGGAGCCCATCATCATGCCGGTGAACATGCCCATCATCATGTCGGTGCCGAAGTAGCCGCTGGCGTAGGGGGAGTAGGCCGGACCGGCGTCGTAGTACGGCCGGCGCTCGCCGTTGACCTCGACCAGGCGCACGTCGGGCTGGCCGCCGACGCGCACCGCCTCCGCGCAGGCCGCGCACGCGGTGACCTCGCGGGGCGCGCCGCCGGGCGGGGCCCAGGCGACGTCCTCCACGGAGGGTCCGTGCTGCGGGTTGAAGAAGCAGGGGCCGCGCCGCGAGGGAACCGGCTCGCCGTTCATGCGCGCCCGGGTGGAGGCCATGTAGTAGCGGCCGTCCTCCAGGGCGCTGGTGACCATCCGGACCTGCTCGGGCTCCTGGATGGTGTCGAGCAGCGTCTTGGCCTGGTCGTAGGCGTCCATGGCCTGCGAGTAGTCCTCGCGTGTGGCGTCGTCGACCTTGGACACGTCGATCTCCAGCCGGGAGACGTCCTCGCCCAGCCGGACGACGTCCTCGGTCGCCATCTGCTTGATCTCCTGGAGCTGCTTGGCCTTCTCGGCGGCGCGCTTCCTGCGGCTGTTGCGGACGAAGAGGGCGCCCGCCGCCACGACGAGGACGAGGACGCCGAGCAGGACCAGTCCGGAGGTGGCGCCGGCGGCCTCGGCGTCCTCCAGCTGCTGGGCCGCGTCGGGGACGGCGGCCAGGGTGTCGACCTGGTTGCCCTGGCCCTCCTGGACGGCGATCTCCCGGATGCCCGCGGTGTCCTCGATGTTCGGGGAGAGGACCACGAAGTCCTGGCTGCCGGCGAACACGGCGTAGACGCCGTCGCCGACGTCCTCCATGACCGGGTTCATGAGGGCGTCGAGGCCGGTCTGGGAGGCGACCGCGTCCGAGGGGAGGATCACGTAGTAGACGGGGATCTCCGAGTCGGCGGAGGCCGTCTCCAGGGCGCCCTCCTCGGCGGAGGGGATCGCGTCGATGCTCGGGTCGATGAAGACGCCGTCGCCCTCGAGCTCCTCGACGACGGCCTGGGTCTCTGGTAGCTCCGGCCGCGCGTCGGCCGAGGCGGGCACCACCGAGGTGCTCACCACCGCCGCCGTGAAACCGGCGGTCAGCACTGCGGGTGTTACCAAGCGGCGCAACATGTCGTTCCTCTCGCCTTACCTCACTGACTCGGACGAACGACGGTCCCCGACAGTTCCCGCTGTGCCCGTTCTCACCTGAGCCGTTCACACCAGACTACGCCCGCCCCGGAACTTGACGGGGCCCGCCCCGGAACGCGACGGGGCCCGCCGGGATCCGGCGGGCCCCGTCGACAGGGGGTGCGGGTGTCAGCCCCTGGCGGAGGCGCCGCTCGCGGCGGCCTCCCTGTCGGCCTCCGTGCCCGCGTCGTCCGCGTCGGCGGTGTCGGACCCGGCCGCGGGCTCGTCCAGCGGCACGAAGCCGGAGGCGTCGGGGCTGGTGTTGTAGCGGTCCAGGTCCAGGATGCCCTCGCGCTTGGCGACGACGGTCGGGACCAGCGCCTGGCCGGCGACGTTGACCGCGGTGCGGCCCATGTCCAGGATCGGGTCGACGGCCAGCAGCAGGCCGACGCCCTCCAGGGGCAGGCCCAGCGTGGACAGGGTCAGGGTCAGCATGACGGTCGCGCCGGTGGTGCCGGCGGTCGCGGCGGAGCCGATGACCGAGACGAACACGATCAGCAGGTAGTCGGTGACGCCGAGGTCGATCCCGAAGAACTGGGCGATGAAGATCGCCGAGATCGCCGGGTAGATCGCGGCGCAGCCGTCCATCTTGGTGGTGGCGCCGAACGGGACGGCGAACGCCGAGTAGTAGCGCGGCACGCCCAGGTTCTGCTCGGTGACCCGCTGGGTCACGGGCATGGTGCCCATGGAGGAGCGGGACACGAAGCCGAGCTGGATGGCGGGCCAGGCGCCGCTGAAGTACTTCGCCGGGGACAGGCCGTTGAGCCGGGCGATCACCGGGTAGACGACGAACAGCACCAGGGCGAGGCCGATGTAGATGGTCAGCGTGAACTTGCCGAGGGCGCCGATGGTGGTCCAGCCGTAGCTGTACACGGCGTTGCCCAGCAGGCCCACGGTGCCGATCGGGGCCAGGCGGATGACCCACCACAGGGCCTTGAGCACGACCTCCAGCGCGGAGGCGGTGAAGGCGATGAAGGGCTCGGCGGCCTTGCCGACCTTGACGGCGGCGATGCCCAGGACGATGGCGATGACGATCAGCTGGAGGACGTTGAAGCCCAGCGAGGTGCTGACGGTCCCGTCGTCCGCGACCGAGGTGTCCGCCGCCAGGCCGAGGAAGTTGGCCGGGACGATGCTCTCGATGAACGCCAGCCAGGAGCCGGTGCCGGACGGGTCGCCCGCGCTGGCGCCGTCGACCGCGCTGTTGAGGCCGGGCCGGATGGTCAGCCCGAGGCCGATGGCGATGGCCACGGCGATCAGGGCGGTGGCGCCGAACCAGAGCAGGGTCTTCCAGGCCAGGCGCGCGGCGTTGGTGACGTTGCGCAGGTTGGCGATGGAGGAGATGACGGCCAGGACGATCAGCGGAGGAACGATCGTCCGGAGCAGCGTGACGAACGTCGAGCCGATGGTCTCGAGGGTGACGGCGAGCCAGTTCGGGTCGCCCGCCTCGCCGACCGGGCCGATCTGGAAGGCGACGACGCCGAGGACGACGCCGAGGACCAGGCCGAGGAGGACCTGGGCCGCGAACGGGAAACGGAAGCCTCTGCGCTTCGTGGGCGCTTCGGTGCTCTGTGCGGACACGGGATGTGACTCCAGGTGGTGAAGGCAGCCGGAGGAGCGCACGACGACGCGGTCGGCGCGGTGGGACGCGGCCCCGGCTCGGGGAATGGCGGGATCACCAGTGGGAAGGTGACGGATGGTGGGTACGGGTGTGCGGCGCGCTGCCCGGACGGGCGCGCGTGGACCTAGCTACACGCCTGACAGCCGCGGCGGCACAGGTCGATGTGCCACCTTCGTGTCAGTCCCCAGATGTTCGTCACGATCAAGGACAATAGCCTCGATCCCTTACTTATTCCATACATGTGTGTCGACGTCTTGCTGTCCCAGGGGCCACACTGTCGACACCGTGGGCTTTTTCGACCTTCCGCTCCGTCCGGATGGGGCGAGGATCACGTGGATCGCCGGATCCGGGGAAGGATCCGTGGAAACCACCGTGACGGAGTGACAGTGATGGCTACCGTGGGCGACGAGAACGATCCGACGAACGGAGGCGGCGACATGTCTGTTCCCACCGTGGCCGAAATCCTGGTCTCCGAGTTCGGTGAGGTGACGATTCCGATGCCGCCCCGGCGGGGCTTCACCGCCGACGACCTCGACCGCATCCCGGATCTTCCGCCGCACACCGAACTCATCGACGGAAGCCCGGTACTGGTGAGCCCCCAGAAGCGCTTTCACATGTTCGTGCTCAAACTGCTCGAACAGCAGTTGGACGCCCAGGTCCCCGAGGACATGGTGACGTACCGGGAGATGACGGTCAGGTTCGCCGAGCGGCAGAGGCCCGAACCCGATCTCATGCTCGTCCGCGAAGGCGACGGGCAGGGGGTGCACGACACCTGGATCGAACCGCAGCTCGTCGCGTTGGCGGTCGAGGTGATCTCTCCGGAGCCCGAGGTGCGTGACCACGAGCGCAAGCCACAGCTCTACGCGGAGGCGGGGATCCCCCACTTCTGGCTCGTCGAGGAGGAAGCGCACATGGAAGCGGTGGTGTACGCCTACGAACTCGATCCGGTCAACAAGAAGTACGGGAATCTGACCGTGTACCGGGAGCGGCTCAGGACCAGCGCGCCGTGCGACCTGGACATCGACCTGACCCGCGTCTCCCGTGCCGGGAGGGGGAGCTCGGCGGGGCGTGACGCATGAGGGAGGCGCCGGCCGGCGCCTCCCCCGCGTGCTCCCGTCGGCCGTGGGCCAGGCGTCCTAGGCGTCCTCGATCTCGCAGACCACCGCGCCGTTGCCCACGGTCTCCCCGGCGGACACCTTGAGGCCGCGGATCGTCCCGGCCCTGTGGGCGGTCAGGGGCTGCTCCATCTTCATCGCCTCGATGACGACCACGGTCTCGCCCTCGGCCACGCTCTGCCCCTCCCGGGCCACGACCTTGACCACGGTGCCCTGCATCGGCGAGACCAGGGAGTCGCCGCTCGCGGCCGCCGCGCCCGCACCGCCCCTGCGCGAGGAGCGCTTGCGCCTGTCCGCGCCCGGGGCGGGGGCCTGGGCCGAGGCGCCCAGCCCCGCGGGGAGCACCACCTCGATCCGCCTGCCGCCCACCTCCACCGTGACGCTCTCGCGCCCGGCCTGCTCCGCCTCGCCGGGGGCGCCCGACCACGGCGCGATCGTGTTGTCGAACTCGGTCTCGATCCACCGCGTGTACACCCCGAACGGCTGGGCGGGGTCGGCGGGCGCGAACGCCTCGTCCTCCACGACCGCCTGGTGGAACGGGATCACCGTGGGCATCCCGCCCACCTCGAACTCGGCCAGCGCACGGCGCGAGCGGGCCAGCGCCTCGGCGCGCGTGCGCCCGGACACGATCAGCTTGGCGACCATGGAGTCGAAGGCCTGGGGGACGGTGAACCCGGCCTCGCAGCCGGTGTCCACCCGCACCCCCGGGCCGCCGGGCAGCTTCAGCCCGGTGATGGTGCCCGGGGCGGGCATGAAGCCCCGCCCGGGGTCCTCGGCGTTGATGCGGAACTCGAAGGAGTGCCCGCGGATCTCGGGGTCGCCGAAGCCCAGCTCCTCGCCGTCGGCGATCCGGAACATCTCCCTGACCAGGTCGATGCCGGTGACCTCCTCGGTCACCGGGTGCTCCACCTGCAGGCGGGTGTTGACCTCCAGGAAGGAGATGGTGCCGTCCACCCCGACCAGGAACTCGCACGTGCCCGCGCCCACGTACCCGGCCTCGGCCAGGATGGCCTTGGAGGCGGCGTAGAGCTGCCGGGTCTGCTCCGCGGACAGGAACGGGGCGGGGGCCTCCTCCACCAGCTTCTGGTGGCGGCGCTGGAGCGAGCAGTCGCGGGTGGAGACCACCACGACGTTGCCGTGGGTATCGGCCAGGCACTGGGTCTCCACGTGCCGGGGCCGGTCCAGGTAGCGCTCCACGAAGCACTCCCCGCGCCCGAACGCGGTCACGGCCTCGCGCACCGCGGACTCGTAGGCGTCGGGGACCTCCTCCAGGGTGTGGGCGACCTTGAGCCCGCGCCCGCCGCCGCCGAAGGCGGCCTTGATCGCGATGGGCAGCCCGTGCTCGGCGGCGAAGGCCACGACCTCCTCGGCCGACTCCACCGGGTCGGGGGTGCCCGCGACCAGGGGCGCGCCGACCTTCTGCGCGATGTGGCGGGCCTGCACCTTGTCGCCCAGGGCGGTGATGGCCGAGGGCGGCGGGCCGATCCAGGTCAGGCCGGCGTCGATGACCGCCTGGGCGAAGTCGGCGTTCTCGGCCAGGAAACCGTAGCCGGGGTGGACGGCGTCGGCGCCCGAGGCGGCGGCCACGGCCAGGAGCTTGGCGATGTCCAGGTAGGAGTCGGCCGGGGTCGACCCGCCGAGGGAGTGGGCCTCGTCGGCGAGCTTGACGTGGAGGGCGTCCAGGTCGGGCTCGGCGTAGACGGCGACGCTGGCCAGTCCGGCGTCCGCGCAGGCGCGGGCGATGCGCACGGCGATCTCGCCGCGGTTGGCGATCAGTACTTTACGCACGGTGGGAAGTCCTTCTGCTGTGGCGTGGGGCGGAGGCGCACCGGCCGCTCCCTGCGACGTCTGGGTGGTGGTGGAGCACGGGGACCGTCACCTCGTGCTCAGGCGCCAGGCCCCGGGCCCGGGGCGCAGCGGGGCGCGCATGTTCCGGGAGCGGTCCCCCCACCCCGAGGGGCGCCGGTCCTCCCCGGGCGCGTCGGAGGCGGCGCGGGCGGCGTTCGCGCGCGCGGCGAGGACGGCGGTGAGGACCGCGACCTCCTCCGCGGTCGGCTCGCCCCGGACGACGACCAGGTGCGGCGGGTTCTTCGGCGCGCTCACAGCGGGATGTTCCCGTGCTTCTTGGGGGGCAGCTGCTTGCGCTTGTTCCGCAGCGCCCGGAGGGCCTTGGAGATCTGGCCCCGGGTCTCGGACGGCATGATGACGCCGTCCACGTATCCCCGCTCCGCTGCGGAGAAGGGGTTGAGCAGGGTGTCCTCGTACTCGCGGACGAGCCGGGCGCGCTCGGCCTCGACGTCGTCGGCGGCGGCGAGGGTGCGCCTGTGCAGGATGTTCACCGCGCCCTGGGCGCCCATGACCGCGATCTGCGCGGTGGGCCAGGCCAGGTTGACGTCCGCGCCCAGGTGCTTGGACCCCATGACGTCGTAGGCGCCGCCGAAGGCCTTGCGGGTGATCACGGTGATCAGCGGCACGGTGGCCTCGGCGTAGGCGTACAGCAGCTTGGCGCCGCGCCGGATGATGCCGTCCCACTCCTGGTCGGTGCCGGGCAGGAAGCCGGGCACGTCCACGAAGGTGAGGACGGGGACGTTGAAGGCGTCGCAGGTGCGCACGAAGCGCGCGGCCTTCTCGGAGGCGTCGATGTCCAGGCAGCCCGCGAAGCTCATGGGCTGGTTGGCGACGATGCCGACGGAACGGCCGTCCACGCGGCCGAAGCCCACCACCATGTTGGTGGCGAACCGGGCGTGGACCTCCAGGAACTCGCCGTCGTCCAGGACGGCCTCGACGACGGTCCGCATGTCGTACGGTTGGTTGGCCGAGTCCGGGATGAAGGTGTCCAGGGCCAGGTCGGTGTCGGTGACCTCGTCGCCGGGGTCGTCCTCGGGCGCCAGGACCGGCGCCTCCTCCAGGTTGTTGTCGGGCAGGTGCGAGAGCAGGGTGCGGACGTAGTCGATGGCGTCCTGTTCGTCGGCGCCCATGTAGTGGGCCACACCCGACCTGGTGCTGTGGGCGCGCGCCCCGCCCAGGTCCTCCATGGAGACGTCCTCGCCGGTGACGGTCTTGATGACGTCGGGGCCGGTGATGAACATCTGCGAGGTCTCGTCCACCATCACCACGAAGTCGGTGAGGGCGGGGGAGTAGACGTGTCCGCCCGCGGCGGCCCCCATGATGAGGGAGATCTGCGGGATGACGCCCGAGGCATGGGTGTTGCGCTTGAAGATCTCCGCGTACAGGCCCAGCGCGACGACGCCCTCCTGGATGCGCGCGCCGCCGCCCTCGTTGATGCCCACGACGGGGCAGCCGTTGGTGAGGGCGTGGTCGAGGACCTTGACGATCTTCTCGCCGTAGACCTCGCCGAGGGAGCCGCCGAAGACGGTGACGTCCTGGCTGAAGACGGCGACGGGGCGCCCGTCGACGGTTCCGTGGCCGGTGACGACACCGTCGCCGTAGGGGCGGTTGCCCTCCAGCCCGAAGCTCGTGGAGCGGTGTCGGGCCAGGGCGTCGAACTCCACGAACGACCCCGGGTCGAGGAGCGCGTCGATGCGCTCGCGGGCCGTCATCTTGCCTTTGGCGTGCTGTTTCTCAACGGCTCGCGCGGAGCCCGCGTGGACGGCTTCGTACCGGCGCCGTTGCAGGTCGGCGAGCTTGCCCGCGGTGGTGTGGATGTCGATCTCGTCCGCGGGCAGCGGTTCAGGGGCTTCGGTGGCCATAACTACGCAGGTTAACCGCGACCTCGCGGGACCGGGGCACGCGGCCCTGGTTACTCGCCAGTAGGTGCGGTTCGGCACGGCCCTGTCCGCACCCCTCCGGAAGGGGCCGGACCGGCCCGCGGCGGCGCGGAAACGACGTGATGAAATGTGCGCCCCTTTCCCTTGCGCAACAATGCTTAACGCCCGGGCAAAGTGCGTCGGAAATGCGCCCCCGCGCACCTGTCGTCCGGCCCGATCTCTGTAGTGTCGGGCCCATGACAGCGGTAAGCGCAGAACGCGACAGTGCCCGGCAGGAAGTTCCCGAGCAGCTCAGGAATGACGTCAAACTCCTCGGAGAGATGCTCGGAACGGTCCTCGCCGAAAGCGGCGGCGAGGAACTGCTCGCCGATGTCGAGAAGCTCCGACACGCCGTGATCGGCGCCCGTGACGGTTCCGTCACAGGCGAGGAGATCACCGCGATCGTCGCCGCCTGGCCCCTCGAACGCGCCAAGCAGGTGGCCAGGGCCTTCACGGTGTACTTCCACCTGGCCAACCTCGCCGAGGAGCACCAGCGGATGCGGGCCCTGCGCGAGCGCGACGACGCCGCCAACCCTCCCCGCGAGTCCCTGGCCGCCGCCGTGCGCGCCATCCGGGAGGCCGACGGCGGGGAGGAGCGCCTCAACGAGCTCGTGGCCGGCATGGAGTTCCATCCCGTGCTCACGGCCCACCCCACGGAGGCCCGGCGCCGCGCCGTCTCCACCTCCATCCAGCGGATCAGCGAGGACCTCGACGCCTGGCACGCCTCCCACGAGGGGAGCAGCGCCGCCGCCGAGGCGCACCGGCGCCTGCTGGAGGAGATCGACCTCCTCTGGCGCACCTCCCAGCTGCGCTACACCCGGCTCGACCCGCTCGACGAGGTGCGCACCGCCCTCGCGGCGTTCGACGAGACCATCTTCTCCGTCATCCCGCAGGTCTACCGGAGCCTGGACGCCGCCATCGACCCCGACGGCACCGGCGTCCGGCCCCCGCGCGCCACGCCCTTCGTCCGCTACGGCAGCTGGATCGGCGGCGACCGGGACGGCAACCCCTACGTCACCCACGACGTGACCCGCGAGGCCGTGCTCATCCAGTCCGAGCACGTGCTGCGCGGGCTGGAGGGCGCCGCGGACAGGGTCGCCCGCACCCTCACCGCCTACTCCAACCTCACCCCGGCCAGCCCGGCGCTGCTCGACGCCCTCTCCGCGGCCCGGGCCGGCCACCCCGCCCTGATGGCCGGGATCGGCGAGCGCTCGCCCAACGAGCCGCACCGCCAGCTCCTGCTGCTGGCCGCCGCCCGGCTGCGCGCCACCCGCGAACGCGACGCCGACCTCGCCTACCCCGACGCCGACGCCTTCCTCGACGACCTGCGCACCGTGCAGGACTCGCTGGTCGACGCGGGCGCCGTCCGCCAGGCCTACGGTGAGCTCCAGCACCTCGTCTGGCAGGCGGAGACCTTCGGCTTCCACCTCGCGGAGCTGGAGATCCGCCAGCACAGCGAGGTGCACGCCGCCGCACTGGAGGAGCTCAGGGCGGGGAAGGCCCCCTCGGAGCGCACCGAGGAGGTACTGGCGACCATCCGGGTCATCGCCTGGATCCAGGAGCGCTTCGGCGTGGAGGCGTGCCGCCGCTACATCGTCAGCTTCACCCGCACCGCGGAGGACGTCGCCGCCGTCCACGAGCTGGCCTCCCACGCCCTGCCGCCCGAGCGGATGCCCGTCCTCGACGTCATCCCCCTGTTCGAGACCGGCGCCGACCTGGACGCCTCGCCCGACGTGCTCGACGGCATGCTGGAGGTGCCCCAGATCCGGCGGAGGCTCGAACAGACCGGCCGCCGCGTCGAGGTCATGCTCGGCTACAGCGACTCCGCCAAGGACGTCGGCCCGGTCAGCGCCACCCTGCGGCTGTACGACGCCCAGGCCCGGCTGGCCGCGTGGGCGGAGCGGCACGACGTGCGGCTCACCCTCTTCCACGGCCGCGGCGGGTCGCTCGGACGCGGCGGCGGGCCCGCCAGCCGCGCCCTGCTCGCCCAGGCGCCCGGGTCGGTCGGCGGCCGGTTCAAGGTCACCGAGCAGGGCGAGGTCATCTTCGCCCGCTACGGGCAGCCCGCCATCGCCCGCCGCCACATCGAGCAGGTCGGCCACGCGGTGCTCATGGCCTCCACCGACGCGGTGCAGGAGCGGGAGCGCTCCGCCGAGGCCAGGTTCCGGGGGGTCGCCGACGCCATCGCCGGAGCGGCCCAGGAGACCTACCTGGAGCTGATCAACACCGAGGACTTCGCGCTGTGGTTCTCCCGGGTCAGCCCCCTGGAGGAGCTCGGGGAGCTGCGGCTGGGCTCGCGCCCCGCGCGCCGCGGGGCGGCACGCGGCCTCGGCGACCTGCGCGCGATCCCGTGGGTGTTCGCCTGGACCCAGACCCGGGTCAACCTGCCCGGCTGGTACGGGCTGGGGTCGGGGCTGGCCGCCGTCGAGGACGTGTCCGCCCTCCGGGCCGCGTACCGCGAGTGGCCGATGTTCGCGTCCCTGCTCGACAACGCGGAGATGAGCCTGGCCAAGACCGACCGCACCATCGCCGAGCGCTACCTGGCGCTGGGCGGCCGGCCGGAGCTGACCGCGAGGGTGCTGGACGAGTACGACCTCACCCGCGAGCTGGTCCTGCGGGTGACCGGCCACAGCCGCCTGCTGGAGAACCGGGCGGTGCTCTCGCGGGCCGTCGACCTGCGCAACCCGTACGTGGACGCGCTGTCCCACCTCCAGCTGCGCGCCCTGGAGGCGCTGCGGGGCGAGGAGGCGGACTCGCTCTCCGAGCAGGACCAGCAGCACCTGGAGCGGCTGCTCCTGCTCTCCGTGAACGGCGTCGCCGCCGGACTCCAGAACACCGGCTGACCGCCACGGCCCCCGCGACCGCGGCGGCGCCCCGCACCCGTGAGGGGTGCGGGGCGCCGCGGTCGTCACGGGGCCGGGCGCGGTGCGTCAGGCGGGGAAGCCGCCGGTGTCCAGCGTCAGGTCGAACGGCGCGGGGAGGTGGATCTCCTTGCCGAACGGCACCTTGGTCGCGCCGGTGTACACACCGTTCTCCGGTCCGGAGAAGAGGGTGACCTCGCCCCTGTCCGTCTCCGGGTCCCAGCGGTCCACGAGCAGGTACAGGGGTATGCCGGCGTGGGCGCAACCCCAGAGCTTGGGTTTGCGGTCCCGGTCGGCGGTGCTCCTGGAGGTCACCTCGACCACCAGCAGGGCGTCGGAGACCAGGTTCTCGGGGTCGTACTCCATCACGGAATGCGGGATGACCAGAAGGTCGGGGATGTACAGGCCGCTCCGGAAGGGCACACGTACATCGACGGTCTGGTGGACCTCTGCCTCCGCGATCGAACTGCCGTCGCGCAGGATCTCGCGGGTGAGGGCTTTGCCGACCTGCCATACGATCTGGCTGTGTTCGGGCTTCGGGGGTGTCACGAGGACAAGCGCGCCTTCGATGATCTCGGCCCGACATCCCTCGGGCACGTCCAGTTCTTCCCAGGTGCGCAGCATGAACTGCCAGGAGAGCAGTGCTTCGGGTTCCACCGCCGCGATACTCATCTGCCGCGTCACCTCCGGTAGCTGAACGTAGCGAGGCACGGTCACCGATGTGCTGTTCTCAGACTAACCGGCGGGCTTCTTTCCCACACCGGTTTCCGGAACGGGTTTCGGCGCTGCTGTAATGGGCGTATGACCAGCGAACCCGACCCCTTCCCGCGACCGCCGCTCGACACGGCGGCACTCGACGCCGTCCTCGTCCGGCCGGGCGGCCTGTGGCGGCGGATCGAGGTGCTGCCCGAGACCGGGTCCACCAACACCGACCTGGCCGCGCGCGCCGCGGCCGGCGCCCCGCACGGGAGCGTGCTGGTGACCGAGCACCAGACCGCGGGCAAGGGCCGGCTCGGCCGCGGTTTCAGCGTCCCCCCGAGGGCGGCCCTCACCGTGTCGCTCCTGGTGCGCCCCGACGCGCCCGTCTCCTCCCTCAGCTGGCTCTCCCCGCTCATGGGCGTGGCCGGGGTCGGCGCGGTGCGCCGCCTGTCCGGGGTGAAGGCGTCCCTGAAGTGGCCCAACGACGTGATCGTCCCCGCCGGGCTGCGGTCCGGTGCGGCGCGGTCGGACGGCAAGCTCGCGGGCATCCTCGCCGAGGTCGACTTCTCCTCCGGGAGCCCCGCCGTGGTCGTCGGCATCGGCCTCAACGTGTCCCAGTCGCGCTCCGAGCTGCCCGTCGACAACGCCGTCTCCCTGCGCGGCGAGGGCTCCGCGGCCCTGGACCGCGGCGCGCTCCTCGCCGCCGTCCTGGGGGAGTTCGAGGAGCTGTACACGGTGTGGACGGCGGCCGGGGGCGACGCCGAGGCCAGCGGCCTGGCCTCCGCCTACCGGGACACGTGTGCCACCCTGGGGCGCCCGGTCCGGGTCCACCTGCCCGGCGGCCGGGTGCTGGAGGGGACCGCGACGGGTGTGGACTCCGAGGCGCGGCTGCTGGTCCGTGGGCCGGACGGCGAGCGCGCGCTCAGCGCGGGCGACGTCGTCCACGTGCGCCCGGGCGGCTGACCGGCCCGCTCCGCCGGGCCGGCCGACGGGGCGGCGGAGCGTCGGGCGGGGTTGTCCACAAGAGGACTTCCGCTCACTCCCGCGGCCGACCGCCTTGTGCCATCATCACCGTTATGGCTATCGCGGACCGCTGCCCCTCTGACGACGAGGAGCTCGACACCTCCCTCCGGGAACGCATCCCGCGGTACGGGACGTTGTCCGTACAGGCGGCCTCCGAAC
Source organism: Streptomonospora nanhaiensis (assembly GCF_026642255.1). Classification (GTDB taxonomy): domain Bacteria; phylum Actinomycetota; class Actinomycetes; order Streptosporangiales; family Streptosporangiaceae; genus Nocardiopsis; species Nocardiopsis tropica. Next base: position 996,750 of record NZ_CP113264.1, read on the forward strand.
AGGGGGGAAGGGGCCTGCGCCGGGCGCCGAGACCCGGGCGGCCCCGGTCCAGGGCCCGCAGACAGGCCGACGCCGCCCGGAGACCGGAGCCGTCGGCGGTGCCGCAGAGGTGACCATGCGCCTCCGGTACGCGCCCGCCCCTTCCGAGGAGGGGGCACGGGCGTAAGCTGGAGGTGATCCGCGCCGCGTCCCGGCACGGTGACGAGGCGATTGCTCCCCGGCATCCGGGGATGAGCCGTGAAAGAGAACGTATGCCGTCGCGTCCGGACCCGAAAGCGATCGAGGCCGCCCTCCTGGGCGGCGAACCTGTCTACACCAGGGAACAGGCGATCGAGCTCGCCGGTGCCGACCCCGAACTCGCCGGCCGCATATGGCGCGCCCTCGGGTTCCCCAACCAGGGCGAGGAGACGGTCACCTTCGCGGAGAGCGACGTGGAGTCGCTGCGGATCGCCAACAGCCTGCTCCAGGAGGGCATCCTGGACGAGGAGGGCGTGGTCCGCTTCGCCCGCGCGATGGGCCAGACCATGGCCCGCCTCGCGGACTGGCAGACCAGCATCCTGAGCACGCTCATCTACAAGGAGGGCGTGGACTCCGCGACCCCCCTGATGAACCAGGTCAAGGAGCTGCTGCCGGACGTCGAGCGCCTCCTGCTGCACATCTGGCGCCGCCAGCTCTCCGCCTCCACGGCACGCACCCTCGCGGTGATGTCCAACGGCACCGACGGGGTGCCCAACTACTACCCGCTGGTCGTCGGCTTCGCGGACCTGGTCTCCTTCACCACGCTCAGCCGCGAGCTGGACGAGGTGGAGCTGGCCGGGGTGGTGGAGGGCTTCGAGGCCACCGCGGCCGACATCGTCGCCTCCGGCGGGGGCCGCGTCGTCAAGACCCTCGGCGACGAGGTGCTCTACGTGGCCGACTCACCGGCCGAGGCCGCCGACATCGCCCTGCGCCTCGCCTCCGGCGTCAAGACCCACGTGGAGGTGCCCGACGTGCGGGTCGGCCTGGCCGCGGGGCCGGTCCTGACCCTGCACGGCGACGTGTTCGGCACGACCGTCAACCGCTCCAGCAGACTGACCTCCTTCGCCCGCCCCGGCACCGTCCTCATCGACGAGAGCCTCGCCGAGAGCCTCACCGACGAGGACGGGCTCCAGGTGGTCAGGGTGAGGGCGCGTCACGCGCACGGGCTCGGCCTCATCCAGCCGTACGCGCTGCGCCGCAACTTCGAGCCCACCGGACTCTGACCCGCCCGGCCGGTGCGCGCCGCTCCCGGCCCCGGGGGCGCTCCGACTCTCACTCCCCTCTTACCGAACAGGCGTGTGCGGAGGGTGCGGGAGGGATAGGCTCGGAACCGCCGTACCGGCCCACAAGACGTCAGGTGATGAGCCCTGTGAGCGTGCCTCCTCCCATCCAACGCCTGCGCACCTCGGGCATTTTCAGCCTGGAGGGCGGCGAGTTCGATGTCGAGAACAACGTGTGGATCGTCGGCGACGAGGACAGCGCGATCGTCATCGACGCCGCGCACGACCACCAGGCGATCGCGCGCGGCCTCGGCGACCGCGAACTGATGGCCATCGTGTCCACCCACGGGCACAGCGACCACGTCAACGCCGCCGTCGCGCTCGCCGACCTGGCGAACTGCCCGATCCTGCTGCACCCCGACGACGCGGAGCTCTGGCACCACGTCCACCCCCACCGCGAACCGGACGCGCCGCTGCTGGACGGAGAGGCGCTGCTGGTCGGAGGTGTGGAGCTCCAGATCCTGCACACCCCGGGCCACACCCCCGGAGGGGTGTGCCTGTACGCGCCCGAACTGGGCGCGGTCTTCACCGGGGACACGCTCTTCCCGGGCGGGCCGGGGGCCACCGGGCAGCCGTTCTCGGACTTCCCGACGATCATCGCCTCCATCCGCGACCGCCTGGCGCCCCTGCCGGGGGAGACCGTCGTCCACCCCGGCCACGGGGAGACCACGACCGTCGCCGAGGCCGCCGAGCACCTGGACGCCTGGGCCGCCCGGGGGTTCTGACCCGCTCGTCGGACCAGCTGCCGCCGCGCCGACCGGCCGGGCCCTTCCCCTGCCGGCCCCGGGCCGTGCGGTGCCCCCGGGGGACGTCCCCGGGGGCGCCGATGACCACGGGCGCGCGTCCGGCCGCCCGCACGCCGTTCGGGTCAGCCGTCCGTCCGGGTCCGGTCAGCCGTAGGACGCACGTTCGGGACGATCGGGGTGTCCTTCGGGCGGACCCCGATCTTCGAGCCCAGCCACACCAGGGGGTCGTACTTGCGGTCCGCGACCCGCTCCTTCATCGGGATCAGCGCGTTGTCGGTGATGTGGATGCCCTCCGGGCACACCTCCGTGCAGCACTTGGTGATGTTGCAGTAGCCCAGGCCGAACTCGTCCTGTGCGATCGCGCGCCGGTCGGCCGTGTCCTCGGGGTGCATCTCCAGCTCGGCCACGCGCATCAGGAAGCGCGGCCCCGAGAAGTGCTCCTTGTTCTCCTCGTGGTCCCGGATCACGTGGCACACGTTGTTGCACAGGAAGCACTCGATGCACTTGCGGAACTCCTGTGAGCGCTCCACGTCGACCTGCGCCATGCGGAAGTCGCCCGGCTCCGCCTTCGGGTCCGGTGCGAACGACGGGATCTCCATCGCCTTCCGGTAGTTGTACGACACGTCGCACACCAGGTCCCGGATCACGGGGAAGGTGCGCATCGGCGTCACCGTCACCACCTCGTCCTCGTCGAAGACACTCATCCGGGTCATGCACGAGAGCCTCGGCCGCCCGTTGATCTCCACCGAGCACGAACCGCACTTGCCCGCCTTGCAGTTCCACCGGACCGCGAGGTCCGGGGTCTGCGTGGCCTGGAGCCGGTGCAGCACGTCCAGCACCACCTCGCCCTCGTTGACCTCGACCCGGTACTCGGCGAGCCCGCCCTCGCCGGAACCCCGCCACACCCTGAACACGCGCTCGCTCATGACCCGTCCTCCTCGGCGGCGCCGCCCGCCGTCTCGTCCGCCGGGTGCGCTCCACCCGCCGCGTCCGCCCCGTCCTGCCCGGGCAGCTCCTCCTCCGTCAGGTACTTGGACAGCTCCTCGCGCTCGAAGAGGGCGAGGAGCGCGGCCGGGATGTCCGCGACCGGGCGCCGGGCCAGGGTCACCCGGTCGGCCCGGTCCGCCCGCACCTCCAGGTTCACCCGCCGCCACTCCGCGGACATGGCCGGGAAGTCGTCCCGTGTGTGCCCGCCGCGCGACTCCTCGCGCTCCAGGGCGGCCGCGGTGATCGCCCGCGACACCAGGATCATGTTGGGAAGGGCGAGCGCCAGGTGCCATCCCGGGTTGTAGACGCGGTCGCCGGGGGCGCTGAGCACGGACGACCGCTCCCCCAGGGAGTCCAGCCGGGCGATGGCCTCCGCCATCTCCGGTCCGCGCCGGATGATCCCCACCAGGTCGTTCATGGTGTCCTGGAGTTCGGCGTGGAGCGTGTAGGGGTTCTCGCCGCCGCCCTGCTTGAGGAACTCCAGCGCGTACCGGGCCGACGCGGCGGCGACTCGGTCCACGGCCTCCCCCGCGACCGCCCCGCGGCCCGGACCGTCCGCGTACGCGGCGGCGGCCAGGCCGGCGCGGCGGCCGAACACCAGCAGGTCCGACAGGGAGTTGCCGCCGAGCCGGTTGGAGCCGTGCATGCCCCCCGCGACCTCGCCGGCGGCGTACAGCCCCGGCACGTCGGAGGCGGCGGTGTCGGCGTCCACCCGCACCCCGCCCATCACGTAGTGGCAGGTGGGGCCCACCTCCATGGGCTCGGCGGTGATGTCCACGTCCGCCAGCTCCTTGAACTGGTGGTGCATGGACGGCAGGCGCCTGCGGATCTCCTCGGCAGGGAGCCGCGTGGACACGTCGAGGAACACGCCGCCGTGCGGGGAGCCGCGCCCCTCCTTGACCTCGTTGTTGATGGCCCGCGCCACCTCGTCGCGGGGCAGAAGCTCGGGGGGCCTGCGGTGGTTCGCCGGGTCGTCGTACCAGCCGTCCGCCTCCGACTCCGTCTCGGCGTACTGGGAGCGGAACACGTCCGGCACGTAGTCGAACATGAAGCGCCTGCCCTCGGAGTTGCGCAGCACGCCGCCGTCGCCGCGCACCGACTCCGTGACGAGGATGCCCTTGACCGAGGGCGGCCAGACCATGCCGGTGGGGTGGAACTGGACGAACTCCATGTTGATGAGCGAGGCCCCCGCCCGCAGGGCCAGGGCGTGCCCGTCCCCGGTGTACTCCCAGGAGTTCGACGTGGTCCGGAACGCCTTGCCGATGCCGCCGGTGGCGAGGACGACCGCGGGGGCCTCGAAGACCACGAACCCGCCGTCCGCGCGCCGGTAGCCGAACGCGCCCGCGATCCTCCCGCCGTCGGTGACGAGCTCGGTGACCGCGGTCTCGGCGAACACCCGCAGCCGGGCCTCGGGGTCGCCCAGCTCGGCGGCGTCGGCCTGCTGGAGGGCGACGATCCGCTGCTGGAGGGTCCGGATCATCTCCAGCCCGGTGCGGTCGCCCACGTGCGCCAGCCGCGGGTACTCGTGGCCGCCGAAGTTGCGCTGGCTGATCCTCCCGTCCGCGGTGCGGTCGAACAGCGCGCCCCAGTGCTCCAGTTCGAGGATGCGCTCCGGGGCCTCGCGGGCGTGTAGTTCGGCCATCCTCGGGTCGTTGAGGAACTTGCCGCCGCGGATGGTGTCGCGGAAGTGTACGGGCCACGCGTCGGAGGGGTTGGCGTTGCCCAGCGCGGCGGCGGCCCCGCCCTCGGCCATCACCGTGTGGGCCTTGCCGAACAGCGACTTGGAGATGACCGCGGTGCGCTTGCCCTGCTCGCGGGCGGCGATCGCCGCGCGGAGCCCGGCTCCGCCCGCACCGATCACCACGACGTCGTAGGTGTACCGGGTGATGCCGGTGTCTGCTGTGGGGGGCATGTGGGTGTGCCTTTCCAGGGGACGGCCCTCCCCGGGGCTCAGTTGAGGATCCGCAGGTCGGTGATGGTGCCGCTGGCCATCAGGGCGACGTAGGCGTCGGTGGCCATCAGGGACGCGATGCTGAACCAGCCGAAGTACATGTGCCGGTCGTTGAGGGTCGAGACGCGGCTCCACATCCAGTAGCGGACGGGGTGCCTGCCGAAGCTGCGCAGGCGCCCGCCCATGATGTGGCGGCAGGAGTGGCAGCTGAGCGTGTAGCCCCAGAGCATCAGCACGTTGACGACCATGACGAGGTTGCCGAGGCCGATGCCGAAGCCGCCGTCGGTCCCGTGGAAGAAGGCGACCGCGGTGTCCCACGTGTTGACCAGGGTGATGGCGAGGGCGACGTAGAAGAAGTAGCGGTGGCCGTTCTGGGGGAGCATCAGCGGCCGGGTCTCACCGGTGTACCGGCTGTGCGGCTCGCGTACGGCGCACGCGGTGGGCGCCTGCCAGATCGAGCGGTAGTAGGCCTTGCGGTAGTAGTAGCAGGTCACCCGGAACAGCAGCAGGAAGGGCAGGCTGAGCAGGGCGTAGGGGACGAGCGGGGGGAACTCGACGGGGAGCCGTCCGAACAGCGCGGCCTCGGGCGCGCACTGCTGTGCCAGGCACGGCGAGTAGAACGGGGTCAGGTAGTGGTGCTCCGCCACCCAGTAGTGGTCCTGCTGGAACACCCGGAAGGTGGCGTAGACCACGAAGGCGGCCAGGCCGGCGGTCGTGAGGACCGGACCGAGCCACCATCGGTCGGTCCGCAGGGTTCGTCGGGGGATGCGCGCCCGGACGGCTCCGGTGCGCGCGCTGTCGTCGGGGGTCACCGAGGTCTCCACCTCCTGTGGAGAGGGCGCCGGCCGGGCGCCGACCGGGGTGCGGGACCCCGGGCCCGGGCGGTGACCGCTCTCCGTGAGTGCTGCACGGCTACGGGAGAAGCTGTAGGACCGGTCTGCAACGCAACGTTAGGACGTTGTGATCACGGTCACGTCCCGGCTGTGGAGAAACCCCTGGGAGGCGAGTGTGAAATAGGCCACTTTTAGTCATTCATTTGTGGCCTTTCGTCATTAAAAGCAGACGAACATCCCGAGTGTCATGTTCGTTGTTTTTGACAAAAGTGTGGCGATAGGGGGTGGGATTGCCCTCTGGGGTTTTCGGGTGGCTCAGGGCATTTCTCCCGTATTCCTACCGGAGAACCTGTCTTCCTCGGGTCCGCCCGCGCTCGCGTCCGAGATCAGCACCTCCAGATCCGGGCCCAGGTCCTCCTTCGACATCCCCAGCAGGTACTCGTTGAGGTGTCGGCGGAAGGCGTCCGCCGAGTGCGAGGGCTCCACGTCCTTGCGCCGCGCCAGGGCCACGGTCCGGAGCAGGCGGGGCCGGGCCAGCGGCGTCCCGCGCAGGCCCGGCCGGTTCTTGAGCACCATGCTCGGCACGACGGCCAGACCCAGCCCCGCCTCCACGAAGCGCAGCACGGCGTCCATCTCCCCGCCCTCCACCGCCAGGTCGGGCTCGAAGCCGGCGGCCCGGCAGGCGCGCAGCGTGGCCTCGCGCACGTCGTACCCGCGCCGGAACATCACCAGCGCCCGCTCCCGGAGCTCGGTGATCCGGATCGACGCCCTTCCGTTGGGGGAGGGCTGCGACATCGGGCTCACCACGACCAGGTTCTCCCTCAGGATCGGCGTGGTCGAGAAGTCGGGGTCGCTGCTCTGGAGGGGGAGGATGATCAGCGCCAGGTCCAGCTCCCCCCGTCCCAGGTCCCGGATGAGGTCGCGCGAACCGCTCTCCTCCACCTGGAGTTCGATCCCGGGGAAGCGGGTATGGAAGTGGGCGAGAACATCGGCCAGCAGTCCCGCGCACAGCGAGGGGGTCGCCCCGAGGCGCACCCGCCCGCGACGCACCCCGGCCAGTTCGGCCACCTCCCGACGGGCCGTCTCCAGGTCGGTGAGCATGCGCTGGGCCAGCGGGAGCAGCGCCTCGCCCGCCGGGGTGAGTGTGATGTTTCCCCGGGCACGACTGAATAACGGCGCGCCCAACTCCCGCTCAAGGCTGCGGATCTGTTTGCTCAAGCTCGGCTGGGCGACGCGTGAAAGCTCGGCTGCGCGGGTGAAATGGCGGGTGCGGGCCACGGCGACGAAGTAAGCCAGCTGCTGGAACTGCATGCTCCATAGCCTAAGGCTATGGAGACCAGGGTCCCGATGACTTGGACGTCCGAGTTAACCCGAAATTAAAGTGGCAGGCTGTGGCGAACAGTACCTTGACCAAGAAGCGATCTACGGCCTACAGGTCCACGGTGGCGCTCAAGTCCGCGATGGCGGTCACCGGCGTGATCCTTGTGCTGTACCTGATCGCGCACATGTACGGCAACCTGAAAGTCTTCTCGGGCCAGGAGGCCTTCGACGGCTACGCGCACGGCCTCCGTGAGCTCGGCTATCCGCTCCTGCCCGAGAGCGGCTTCCTGTGGATCGCGCGCATCGTTCTGCTGGCGAGCGTCCTCATCCACATCTACTCCGCGGTGGTCCTCACGCTGCGCGCGCGCAAGGCCCGCACCGACCGCTACCAGGTGAAGAAGCGGGTGCAGCGCACCTACGCCTCGTACACCATGCGCTACGGCGGCATCCTCATCGCGCTCTTCGTGATCTTCCACATCCTGCACCTGACGGTGAACGTCATCGCTCCCGGCGGCAAGTCGGACAGCCCGTACGAGCGGCTCGTGGGCGGATTCCAGCCCGAGTTCTGGTACGTGACGCTGTTCTACCTCGCCTCCGTGATCGCGGTCGGTTTCCACCTGCGTCACGGTGTGTGGAGCGGGATGGCCACGCTCGGCTTCAACAAGGCCAGCCGCCAGGGCAAGATCAACACGGTCGCCATGGCGATCGCCGTGGTCGTGACCGTCGGCTTCCTGCTCCCGCCCCTGGCGGTCACCTTTGGACTGGTGAGTTAATTGTCTGAGAACGACCTGTACATCGAGGGCGCCCCGATCCGGGACGAGAAGGCCCCCGAAGGCCCGATCAACGAGCGCTGGGACAAGCGCCGCTTCGGCGCCAAGCTGGTCAACCCCGCGAACCGGCGCAAGCTCTCCGTGATCATCGTCGGCACCGGCCTCGCCGGCGCCTCCGCGGCGGCGACCCTGGGCGAGGCGGGCTACAAGGTCACCTCGTTCTGCTACCAGGACAGCCCCCGGCGCGCGCACTCCATCGCCGCGCAGGGCGGCATCAACGCCGCGAAGAACTACCGCAACGACGGCGACAGCATCTACCGGCTGTTCTACGACACCGTCAAGGGCGGTGACTTCCGCTCCCGCGAGTCGAACGTCTACCGCCTGGCCCAGACCAGCGTCGAGATCATCGACCAGTGCGTGGCCCAGGGCGTTCCCTTCGCCCGCGAGTACGGCGGCCTCCTGGACAACCGCTCCTTCGGCGGCGTGCAGGTGTCCCGTACCTTCTACGCGCGCGGCCAGACGGGCCAGCAGCTCCTCATCGGCGCCTACCAGGCCCAGGAGCGCCAGATCGCGGCCGGCACCGTCAAGATGAACACCCGCCACGAGATGCTGGAAGTCATCGTCGTGGACGGCAAGGCGCGCGGCATCATCGCCCGCGACATGGTCACCGGCGAGATCGAGACGCACTTCGCCGACGCGGTGGTCCTGGCCACCGGCGGCTACGGCAACGTCTTCTTCCTGTCGACCAACGCCATGGGCTCCAACGTCACCGCCGCGTGGCGGGCCCACCGCAAGGGTGCGCACTTCGCGAACCCCTGCTACACGCAGATCCACCCGACCTGCATCCCGGTCAGCGGCGACTACCAGTCCAAGCTGACCCTGATGAGCGAGTCGCTGCGCAACGACGGCCGCATCTGGGTGCCCAAGGTGGGCGGTGACGACCGGGACCCGCGCCAGATCCCCGAGGACGAGCGCGACTACTACCTGGAGCGCATCTACCCGGCCTTCGGCAACCTGGTGCCCCGCGACATCGCCTCGCGCGCCGCCAAGAACGTCTGCGACGAGGGCCGCGGCGTCGGCCCCGGCGGGCTGGGCGTGTACCTGGACTTCGCGGACGCCATCGAGCGACTGGGCCGCGACGCGGTCGAGGCCAAGTACGGCAACCTCTTCGACATGTACCAGCGCATCACCGGGGAGAACCCGTACGAGGTCCCGATGCGCATCTACCCGGCCGTCCACTACACCATGGGCGGGCTGTGGGTCGACTACGACCTCCAGAGCACCATCCCGGGCCTGTTCGTGACGGGTGAGGCCAACTTCTCCGACCACGGCGCGAACCGCCTGGGCGCGAGCGCGCTGATGCAGGGGCTGGCGGACGGCTACTTCGTCCTGCCGAACACCATCAACGACTACCTCGCGGCCGGCCCCTTCGAGCCGATCGACGAGACCCACCCCGAGGCCGTGGCGGCCAAGGCGGACGTCACCGCGCGGATCGACAAGCTGCTCTCCGTCAACGGCTCCCGCACCGTCGACTCCTTCCACAAGGAGCTCGGCCACATCATGTGGGACTACTGCGGCATGGAGCGCAACGAGGAGGGCCTGCGCAAGGCCATCGAGCTCATCCGCGAGCTGCGCGCCGAGTTCTGGCGCGACGTCAAGGTGCTCGGCACCAACGAGGAGTTCAACCAGGCTCTGGAGAAGGCCAACCGCGTGGCGGACTTCCTGGAGCTGGGCGAGCTCATGTGCATCGACGCCCTGCACCGGCGCGAGTCCTGCGGCGGCCACTTCCGCGCCGAGAGCCAGACCGAGGACGGGGAGGCCCTGCGTCACGACGACGAGTTCGCCTACGTCGCGGCCTGGGAGTTCGGTGGCGTGGACAGCAAGCCCGTACTCCACAAGGAAAACCTGGAGTACGAGTACGTCGAGATGAAGCAGCGGAGCTACAAGTGAACATCACCCTGCGCGTGTGGCGACAGAAGGGCCGTGACGACGAGGGTCGCATGGTCACCTACAAGCTCACCGACGTCTCGCCGGACATGTCCTTCCTGGAGATGCTCGACGTCCTCAACGAGAAGCTCACGCTGGAGAACGAGGACCCGGTCGCGTTCGACCACGACTGCCGCGAGGGCATCTGCGGCGCCTGCGGCGTCGTGATCGACGGCGAGGCCCACGGTCCCGAGCGCACCACCACCTGCCAGCTGCACATGCGCAGCTTCAAGGACGGCGACACCATCACGGTCGAGCCGTGGCGGGCCACGGCGTTCCCGGTCGTGAAGGACCTGGTCGTCGACCGGGGCGCGTTCGACCGCATCATCCAGGCGGGCGGCTTCATCAGCGCCCCGACGGGTACCGCGCCGGACGCCCACGCCAACCCGATCCCGAAGCCGGACGCGGACCGCGCCTTCGACGCCGCGACCTGCATCGGCTGCGGCGCCTGCGTGGCGGCGTGCCCGAACGCGTCCAGCATGCTGTTCACCGCGGCGAAGGTCACCCACCTCGGCATGCTCCCGCAGGGGCAGCCGGAGCGGGCGTCGCGCGTGGTGAAGATGATCAACCAGCAGGACGAGGAGGACTTCGGCGGCTGCACCAACATCGGTGAGTGCGCCGCGGTCTGCCCGAAGGGCATCCCGCTGGACACCATCTCGCAGCTCAACCGCGACCTGCTGGGCTCGCTCAGCAAGGGCATCGGCTAGGCACGACCCCTGCCGGGGGCACACCCCGGTCCGGTCCCACGGGGCCGCACCCCTCCCGGGGGTGCGGCCCCGTTCCCGTGCACGGGTCACCGCCGGGGGACCAGGAGCTTCCTCAGCCGCTCCGCGATCTCCGGAACGTCCACCAGCTCTCCCGTGGTGACGGCGATCACCAGGTCGTAGGACGCATCCTGGTCGACCGGGCCGAAGCCCTCTCCGTTGAGCCGGAGGAACGCCCTGGCACTGGTCCAGGCGAGCCTCTTGTTGCCGTCGGACAGCGGGTGCCCGATGAGCACCGACTGCATGAGGGCGGCGGCCTTCTGCCACAGGGCCGGGTACGCGTCTTCCCCGAACACGGTCGTCTGCGGACGCAGCAGGGCGGCCTGGAGCAGGCCGACGTCCCTCATGGCCGCGGTGGCGGGCAGGACCGCCTGGATGATCACGGTGACGTCGGCCCTCGTGAGGTAGTGCGTCACTCGGCCAGCCTCGCCAGGAGTTCGGCGTCCTCCTGGGCGATGTCCAGGGCGTACCGGCGCACCCTCTCGGTCTGGCGGCGCGCGAGGTACTCCCTCACGGCGAGCACGACCTCGGAGTTCACACTGGTGCCGTCCTCCTCGGCCGCCTCCTTGATGCGGGCGTGCACGTCCTCCGGGAGGCGCAGATTCATGTTCATACGAACACGGTACCCAGGAGTGGTACCGACGAGCGGTACTACCGGGCCCCGGACTCCTGGGCGCGGTGGTGGCGTGCCACCGCGTGGAAGGCCTCCTTCGGCGTCCATGCCGCCGGGTCGTCGGCGGGGGCCCGCACGAGGCCGAACCCCGCCATGTCCAGGTCGTACTCCGGGTCCTCGCTGTGCGGGAACCCGGGCATGGCGAAGGTGAACACGAAGGCCCCCTCCACGCCCCGGTCCTCGTACAGGTCGAGCAGTTCGGTGAGGTAGCGCGCCTGGACGCCCTCGTCGCGCACCGTGCCCCGGCGCAGGCGCGGCGGGTCGGCGAACCAGTTCACGGCGAAGAACGAGCCCGCGCCCCGGAGGCCGGCGCCCTCGTACGCGCCGCACCCGAACTCGGTGACGACGAACGGGCGCCCGGCCTCGTGCACGCGGGCGTCGAGGACCTCCGCGTAGGCGGCGTCGTCGGTGCCCGCCCGGTACAGGTTCGTCCCGGCGACGTCGAACACCGACCAGTCCACCCGCTCCCACCCCGCGGCGCCGTAGGTGAGGGGGCCGTGGAAGCGCTCGCGCGCCACCGCGGCGGTGGTCGCGAGCAGGGTGTGGAGCCTGCGGTTCACGCGGCGGGAGAACAGCCTGAGCAGTCGGGGGCGCCTGATGATCTGGAGCCGGGAGAACTCGCCGGGGCCGGGGAGCAGCCCGCGGACGGTCAGCGAGAACTCGGTGCCGACCATCAGGGTGACCCGGCCCGGCCGGGCGGCGCGCAGCCCCTCGGCCATGTCCGCCACGGCGGCGAGGTGGGCGACCAGTTCGGCGGGCGTGCGGCCGTCGTGCCGGGGGCGCACCCACACGTCGAGGCCGGCGGCCAGGGCGGCCCCGGCCGCCGATTCCAGCTGTCCGACGTCGTCGCCGATCAGCATCACGGCCGTGCAGCGCAGGTCCTCCCGGACGGTGCGCATGTCGCGCTCGGCCAGACCGGCCGGAAGGTGGTCGGTGTGGTACGAGACGCCTCTGATGTTCACCCGGCCATCCTGTCAGCCCCGGAGGGAGGAGAGGGGGCGCCGGCGCCCCCGTCAGGCCGCGGGTGGGCGGACCATGCAGTACGCCGAGGGGGCCCGCGGGTCGCTGAGCACCCGCACCACCTGGAATCCGTACCGCTCGTAGTAGCCGAGGTTCGCGGGGTTCGTCGTGTCCAGGTGGACGGGGACGCCGTCCGCGTCGGCCCTCGCCAGGCCGGCGCGCAGCAGCTGCGAGCCCACGCCCGTCCCGCGGGCCCCGGGGTCGGCGCCCAGCAGGGCCAGGTACCAGTGCGGCTCCTCGGGGACGTCCGCGCGCAGTTCACCCGTGTACCGCGCGATCTCGGGGATCCGGGAGAGGCCGACCAGCCGGGACCAGTGCGGCAGCGACCGCAGCGTCACCGCGAACCCCTCGGGGGCCGCGCCGGGCGGCGCCCACAGGGCCGCGCCCCGCACCACCGGGCCGCGCACGGAGTCCTCGCGGCACTCGGCCACCGTGGTGTAGCCGCTCGGGACGTAGCCGAACCCGGCCAGGAGCGCGCAGGCCCGTGCGGTCCGCGCCATGCGCCGCTCCTCGGTCGGGAAGAACCAGCGGAAGAACGGGTCCTCGTGGAAGGCGCGCCCCAGGAGCCGGGTCACGGCGGGGACGTCGTTCATGTTCGCGGTGCGAAGGGTCCGCGCCGCGGCTGCCGTGGGGCTCACGGGGGTGCCTCTTCCCTCTCACGGGACTCCGGTCAACGCTCATGGTAGATCCCGCGAACATTCCGGGTGCGGCGTTTTCCGAGGAAGTCCCCGACCGCCCCGCGGGCCCCGCGCACGGTCCCCTCCGGCCCCGCGGAGGCTCAGGAGGGGTCGCGGATCAGGTAGTAGTGGGTGCCCGCGTCCTGACTCTCCACCTCGCGGGACACGCGGAAGCCGAACCGCTCGTAGAAGCCGACGGTCTTGTCGTCGAGGGTCTGGGTGAACACGGGGATCCCCTCGGAGTCCGCCCGGTCCAGGCCGTCGGAGAGGAGGCCGCCCGCCACACCGGTGCCGGACACCACGGGATCCACGCCCAGGGTGGCCAGGTACAGGTGGGGTTCCTGGGGAGCGGCCAGCTTCCACTCCGCGAACACCCGCACGAACGCGGTGAGGCGCGCCCGGCCGATCAGCGGGCCCCAGTGGGGCCAGGTGCGCAGCGAGACCAGCTGCCCCTCGGGGTTGGCCTCGGGCGGCGCCCACAGGGCCGCGCCCCGCACCACCGGCGCGGACTCCGGGTCGTCCCGGGTCTCGGCGACCCGGGTGCCGCCGGCGGGGACGTAGCCGAACCCGGCGGTCAGGGCGAAGAAGCGCCGCGTCTTGGCGATGCGGAGTTCGTCGTCGGGGAACAGCCAGCGGAAGAACGGGTCCTCGTGGGCGGATCTGCTCAGGACCCGGGCGATGCCGGCGACGTCGTCCATGGTGGCGGGGCGGGCTGCGGAGGTGACGGTCGGGCTCATGCGCACTGCTCTCTGGTAGGGGGCGGCCTCACGCACATGGTAGATCACGGAACCATCACGGCAGCGCCTCGGCGGGTGTGGCGCAGGCCTGTCCGGACACCGGCTGGTCGAAGACGTGGGCCCGCACCCAGGCGTGCATCGCGATCGCGGCCGCCGCGCCGGCGTTGATCGACCGCGTCGAACCGAACTGGGCGATCGACAGCACCGCCCGGCACACCTTCCGCACCTCCTCGGACAGCCCCGGACCCTCCTGCCCGAACACCAGGACGGCGTCCCTCGGCAGCGGGTAGGTCTCCAGCGGCACGGCGCCCGGCAGGTTGTCGATCCCGATCAGGGGGAGCCCGCGCTCCTCGGCCCACGCCACCAGGGCGTCCGTGTCGGGGTGGTGGTGGACGTGCTGGTAGCGGTCGGTGACCATCGCCCCCCGCTTGTTCCACCTGCGGCGGCCGACGATGTGGACCGCCGCGCACCCGAACGCGTTGGCGGTGCGTACGACCGAGCCGATGTTGAAGTCGTGCGACCAGTTCTCCACGGCGACGTGGAAGGGGTGGCGGACGGTGTCGAGGTCCGCGACGATCGCCTCGCGCCGCCAGTACCGGTAGCGGTCCACGACGTTGCGGCGGTCGCCCCCGGCCAGGAGGTCGGGGTCGTAGTGGTCGCCCTCGGGCCACGGTCCGGACCAGGGGCCCACACCGACCTCGCGTGCCTCGTCCTCGCCGTTGCCGTCGGGCGCGTCGGACGCGACCGAGGAGGGGAGGGTGGCCTGGGGTGCGGGATGCTCGTTCATCCGTTCCAGCTTACGAACCCCCGGCGCCTCCTCGGCGGGGCGCCGCCGTCCCCTCGGCCGCCGCTCCGCCGGCCGCTCTCGGGGCGATCACCGGGTCTGTGGCCGGATCAGGCCCTCAGCCGCCGCTCCGCGGGCCGCTCTGCCGGCTCCGTGCGACGAGGAGGGCCGCCGCGCGCCAGCCGAGCATGGCCGCGGCCAGGAACAGGGACGTGACGACGACGAAGCTGAACGGCGCGCCCTCGCCGGTCAGCAGGCGCAGCACCATCCCGCCCGCCACCGTCACGGCCCACACGAACAGGCCGACCGGCCAGATCCGGTCGGGGGCCCTCCAGCCCAGGGTGACCGCCCACCCCAGGACCGTTCCGGCCAGGAACGGCCAGGCCGTGCCCCAGATCCCCGCGAGGGCGGTCCCGGACTCGTGGTCGACCCTGCCGATCACGACGAAGACGAGCACACAGACCAGGTCGGCCGCGAAGGCGAGCGGCGCCGCATACGAACGCATGCCACCAGGCTAACGGGCCGGCCGGAACCGTTGCCGGTGGGGTGTGAGGGCCCCTGACCTGGGTGGTCCCGTACCCGGAGCCGAACCTCGCCCCAGGGGCAAGAGCACCGGGAGGGGGCCGCCAACCCTTCCGGTCAGTACGATCGGGACCCGCCCCCGGCCCGCCGGGCGGGGCCGCGGCGCCCGCGGAGCCGGCCCGTGCGCCGGGCGGGCGGAGAAGGGCGAACCCGCCCGGCCCACGGGGCATCGACATAGGAGGGGACGGCCCCGGGGCCGACCCCGGACCGTCCCGGACACACCCCCACCGAGTCACAGATCGGCCGTGGAATGCCCCCTTCACCGCTCCCCGCGGACCCCGCGCCGCCCCCCGGCCTCCCCGCCGGGGTGCACCCCCTCACCGCCGGCGAACCCCGCCGGGTGGGCCCCTACCGCGTGGTCGGCCGGATCGGCTCGGGCGGCATGGGCACGGTGTACGCCGCACTGGACGACCACGACCGCCCCGCCGCGGTCAAGCGCGTCCACCGGCCCTTCGCGGCCGACGCCGAGTTCCGTGCCCGGTTCGCCCGCGAGGTCGCGCTGGTCCGCCGGGTCAGGTCCGCCGGAGTGCCGCGCTTCCTGGGCACCGACACCGGCGCGGAGGTGCCCTGGCTGGCCACCGAGTACGTCGCGGGCCCCGTCCTCCACGAGCACGTCGGGCGCTGCGGCCCGCTCACCGGGCCCACCCTCACGGTGTTCGCGGCGGATCTCGCGGAGGCACTCGCGGCGATCCACGCGGTGGGCGTGGTGCACCGGGACCTCAAGCCGGGCAACGTCATCCTGTCCTCCGACGGGCCCAAGGTGCTGGACTTCGGCATCGCGCGGGCGGCCGAGGAGACCGCGCTGACCCGGACCGGCGGCCTGGTCGGCACCCCCGGCTGGATCGCCCCCGAGCAGTACGCGGGCGAGGACGCCACCGACCGCTCCGACATGTTCGCCTGGGGCGCGCTCGTCGCCTTCGCCGCCACCGGCCGCCACCCCTTCGGAGCCGGGGGGACGGACACCACGGCCTCCCGGATCCTCCACGACCCCCCGGAGCTCGGCGGTGTCCCCGCCGGGCTCCGGGAGCTCCTGGCACGCGCCCTCGACAAGGATCCCGCGCGCCGGCCGGGGGCGGCCGGGGCGGCCCGGGAGGCCGTGGCGCTCCTGCCCGCCCCGGAGCGGACGCCGGGCGGGGCGCGCGGCCGGTCCGACGCCGCGGACGCCGCGCGCCGGGCGTGGACCGGGGTCCGGGCACCGGAGCCCGGGATCGACGAGTGGAGCCGCCACGCCCCTCCCGCCCGGCCCTGGCCGTTGCGCGGGCGCCGCCCGGCGGTGATCGGCGCGGCCGCGACCGTCCTCGTCCTCCTGGCCGGTGCGGGGGCCGGCGTCCTGGCGTCCTCCGGGGGACCGGAGGGGGAGCCCCCCACCGGCGGCGGGGAGGGCGTCCGGACCGCCGGGTCCGGTGCGGCCGCCGGCGCCGAGGACCTGCCGGAGGAGTACCGCGACCTGTACGAGAACGGGCGGATGACGGTGGCGCCCCACGCGGGCCCGGGGGTCGTCCGGAGGCTGGAGCCCGCGCCGGGCGAGCCGGGGGAGGGGCTGGACCAGCTGCGCGTCACCTTCACCGATGCCCGGTACGTCGGCTCGGAGACGGCCGGGTTCGAGTTCACGGTCGGCGTCGAGTACCTCCCCGCGTTCGGCAGCCTGCGGATCGACAACAAGGACTTCGTGCACACCGAGGAGGCCGGGGCGGTCGGGGAGGGGCCGGAACTGGCGTTTCCGAGCACCGCGGGCGTGCTCGCGGAGGTCTCCCCCGAGGACCCCGAGGCCGAGTTCACGGTGACCTTCCTCGGCGGCGACCGGAGGGGGGTCGTCTACTACCTGCCGGACGGGGCCGTGGACGACGGGGACCCGGTCTCCTGGGGGCAGCCGGGCGGGGTCTGCTACGAGGCGGTGACGCCCGAGGTGCCCGGGCTGCCCGAGTCCGTCACGCTCGCCGCGCACGAGCCCCCGGACGACGCCGCCGCGCACAGCTGCGCCTTCACGGGAGAAGCGGAGGACCTCGGATGAAGCACGGAGGCGGAGGACACGGGGTGACCGCTGCCCAACCCCCCGCGTTCGACCGGAACCGCCTCCCCCACGGCGTCGATCCGCCCGCCAAGGGGGATCCGGAGACCATCGGTTCCTACCGCGTCGTCGGACGCGTCGGCACGGGGGGCATGGGCGCCGTCTACGCGGGCGTCGACCCGGCCGGGGGCTGCGCGGCCGTCAAGGTGATCCACCCGCAGTTCGCGGTCGATCCGGTGTTCCTCGCCCGGTTCGCCCGCGAGGTGGACCTCGTGTCCCGGGTGCGGGCGACGTGCACGGCGGCCTTCTACGGCGCGGACGTCCGGTCGCCGACCCCGTGGATGGCCACGGAGTACGTGCCGGGGCGCACGCTGCGGCAGCACGTGCGGGAGCGGGGGGCGTTGGACGGCGGCCTCCTGCTGGCGCTCACGGTGGGGCTGGCGGAGGCGCTCGCGGCGATCCACGCGGCGGGCGTGGTGCACCGGGACCTGAAGCCGGGCAACGTGATCCTGTCGCCGGACGGGCCCAAGGTGCTGGACTTCGGCATCGCGCGGGCGGTCGACGCGACCGCGCTGACCCGGACCGGCGGCCTGGTCGGCACACCGGGGTGGATCGCCCCCGAGCAGTACGCGGGCGAGGACGCCTCGGAGCGCTCCGACATGTTCGCCTGGGGCGGGATGGTCGCCTTCGCCGCCACCGGCCGGAACCCGTTCGGGACCGGGAACCAGGAGGCCCTGATCCACCGCACCCGCAAGGAGGAGCCCGACCTGGACGGGGTCGCGCCCGAACTGCTGGACCTCGTGCGGCGGGCGATGGACAAGGACCCGGGCCGGCGTCCGACCGCGGCACAGGCGCTCGCCGAGCTCACCGGGGGGTGGAGCGCCACCAGGGTCCGACCGGCCGGACGGGAACTGCCGACCCTGGTCGTGCCCGACCTGATCGCCACCGAGTGGAGGGGCGTGGACGCGCCCGGGACGCGTCGGGTACGGCGCTTCCGCACGGGGAGGGCGCTCACCGCGGTCGGGGCGGCACTGCTGGTCCCGGCGCTCCTGGCGGTGTGGATGTTCGCGCGCCCCGATGCCCGGGACGACGGCGGGACGGCGGGCGGGACGCCTCCCGGCCAGGAGGGCTCCGCCCCGACCGCCGACACGGGGATCTCCGTGGAGGACGGCCCGGGGAGCGTCGCCAGGGCCGTCGACCTGGCGCTGGGGGCGTCCAGCTTCGACGCGTACTCGAGCACGGTCACGAACCAGCCGGGCGGATACCCCACGCGGTTCAGGTACACGGAGGACCCCCGGCCCCTGTACCAGCGCACCTCCTGGGGAGGCCCGGCCCTCAACGAGCTCCTGGTGGTCGGAGAGGGGCCGGACGACACCGTCCACCGGTACACCCTCTACGACACGGAGACCCAGGGCTTCCCGGACCGGGGCTACTTCCGGGGCGGCGAGGGCCTCGGGATCGACCCCGACCGGGGTGCGCTGGTGGAGGACCTCGCGTGGATCGCGGAGTCCGGCGCCGATGTGGAGTACCTGGGCGAGCGCGCGCTCCCGGTCGGCGAGGACGACACCACGGAGGACGTGGCGGACCTGAGCGGGCTGGTCGGTCGGACGGGACACCACTACAGCGGGTCCTACACCAGGGAGCTCGTGGACACGTACGACGACACGAGCTACGGGGAGCACGACCACACCTTCGAGGTCTGGCTGGACGGGGACGGGTACCCGCTGGTCTTCCAGAAGTACTACGAGTGGGAGGACCCGGGGTGGGACCCGGTGCCCACGACGACCACGGTCACGTATGTCTCGTTCAACGAGCCGGTGGAGATCAGGGTCCCCGGCGAGGACGAGATCGCCGGGTCCCAGGCGGAGGCGGTGGAGCCCCAGTACTGACGCCGGGTCCGGCCCGCACCGTGCGCGCCCGGGCCCCGGCACGCGTATCGCCGGGGCCCGGGGCGTCCGCTACTCGCCCCGGAGGTTCTCCTTGAGGAACTCCACCTGGAGCAGCATCAGGTTCTCCGCGACGGTCGGGTCGGACGGGGAGTGCGTCACCCCCGACAGCGGCAGCACCGTGTGCGGGCGGCCCGCCGCCATCAGGGCCGACGACATCCTCTGGGTGTGCGCGAACGCCACGTTGTCGTCCGCCAGGCCGTGGATCATCATCAGCGGGCGCTCCAGCTTGGCCGCCTCCTCCAGGAGCGAGCTGCGCACGTACGCCTCCGGGCGCTCCTGCGGGGTGCCCAGGTAGCGCTCGGTGTAGTGGGTGTCGTACAGCTCCCAGTCGATCACCGGCGCGCCCGCCACCGCCGCGTGGAACACGTCCGGGCGGCGCAGCACCGCGAGCGCGGCGAGGAACCCGCCGAACGACCAGCCGTGGATGCCCACGCGCGCGGTGTCCAGGAAGGGGAAGCGGGCCGCCGCGTCCCGCAGGGCCGCCACCTGGTCGTCCAGCACCGGCGCCGCCAGGTCGAGGTGGATGCTCTGCTCCCACTCCACCCCGATCCCCGGGGTGCCGCGGCCGTCCGCGATGAGCACCGCGAAGCCCTGCTCCGCGTACCACTGGGCGGTCAGGTAGGCCCCGCGCGCGTTGAGGACCCGCTGGGCGTGCGGTCCCCCGTAGGGGGCCATCAGCACGGGGAGCGGACGGAGGTCCTCGCGGTACCAGGACGGCAGGACGAGCGCGGTCGGGATCCGCCGCTCGCCGGCGCGCCAGAACTCCACCCTCGGCTCGGGGAGCTCCGGCGCCTCCGCGAGGCTGGGGATCTCGGAGTACGCCCGCCGCGTCTCGGTGTCGGCGTTGCGCACGACCACGGTGCGCACCCCGGCGAAGTCCATCGACCGGTGCTGGACGACGAGGGTGCCGCCGCGCAGCCTCCCGGAGCGCAGGCCGCTGTGGGCCCCCGAGTCGGCGGACCGGGAGCAGCCGTGCCCGGGGACCTCCACCGGCGCCGACAGGCCGGTGGCCAGGTCCACCAGCCACAGGGACACGTCGCCGGGGCTCCCAGCGGGCGAGCCCGTGTAGAGGACGCGGTCGCCGTCCACGTCGACGACCCCGCGCACGTACACGTCGGCGGGGCTGACGGGCGTGCCGCCGACGTACACGCGCCGCTCACCGGGCCCGTCGGGCCCCTCGGGCCCGCGGGCGATCCACACCAGGTCCCCGGAGGCGGTGTGGGCGGGCACGCCCGGCATCAGCTCGACCCACACGCCGTCGGTGTCGGTGCGCACCTCGGCGACCAGGCCGGTGGCCGGGTCGGCGCTGAGGAGGGTGAGCGAGCGCTGGCCGCGGTCCTGCGCGGTGAGGACGACGGTGGGGGTGCCGTCGGGGCCGGTGGTCCAACCGACGGTCGACAGGTAGGGGAAGGCCTCCCGGTCCCACTCCACCCAGGTGGGGGAGGGGCGGCCGTCCCGCCGGTACGCCCCCGCCGAACCGACCGGGAACACGGCCAGGCGCACGTCCGCGTTGACGCCCCCCGCCGGCGGGTAGCGCAGCGCCGTCGGCTCCTGGCCGGGGCGGCCGGGGTCGGAGACGTACCAGGTGTTCACCGCGGACTCGTCCACGCGGGCGACGGCCAGCGAGGAACCGTCCGGAGCCCACCAGAAGCCCCGGTAGCGGCCCATCTCCTCGGCGGCGACCAGCTCGGCCAGACCCCAGGTGACGTGGTCGCCGTCGGGCTCGGCGACCACCCTGTCGCCGTGGTCGGACTCGGCCGCGGCGACGTCGATGACGCGCACGGCCCCACCGCTGACGTAGGCGACGCGGTCGCCCGCCGGACTGATCCGCGGGTCCACGACAGGGGTGGCCGCGGGCAGCTCGCGGGGCGCGCCGCCGTCGCCGACCAGGTCGACGTAGAACAGCCGCCCGGACAGGGTGAAGACCGCCCTGGTGAAGGCGTCGTCCACCGAGTAGGACACGATGCCGCCGCCGCTCTCGCGGAGGCGCTCACGGCGGGCCCGCTCCTCCGGGGGGAGGTTCTCGTCGTCGGCGCCCAGGGCCTTGGGGTCGGCGACCACCGACTCGGTCCCGGCCTCCGTCTCGTGCACCCACAGGCACGTGCCCGTGTCTACTCCGTCGCGCCCCCGGAGGAAGGCGACGCGTTGTCCGTCCGGCGAGATCTGGAACGCGCGCGGAACACCGATCGTGAAGCGTTGGGTACGGGCCTGTTGGCGAGGAAAACTCATAGGGGGATTGTGTCCCATGCCGCGCCCGGGCGGGGGCGCGTCCCCTCCCCACCGGCCACGACGCGCGGAGGTCCGCGCCGGGCGGCGTCCCGGGGGCCGCACCCGCCCTCTCGCGCCTCAGGAGGCCTCCGGAGGCCGCCGGGGGGTGCCCCGCGCGTGCCGCGTCCCCGCCCCCGTGCGCCGCAGGAGGCGCGCTCCGGCTCCGCGCCCGCACCCCGTCGCACCGGGCGGGGTTCCGGACCCCGGTCGGACACGGGTGTGTGAAGGTCACGCCATGTCGTGATGCGACCGGTATCGTTCGCTATGTGACTGACAGGCGACTGATGATGGTGCACGCGCACCCCGACGACGAGAGCATCGTCACGGGTGCGACGCTGGCGAAGTACGCGGCCGAGGGGGCCGGCGTCACCCTGGTGACCTGCACCCTCGGTGAGGAGGGCGAGGTCATCCCCGACGACCTCGCGCACCTGGCCGCCGACCGCGACGACACCCTGGGCAGCCACCGGACCGGCGAGCTGGAGAAGGCCTGCGTCGCCCTGGGCGTGCGCGACCACCGGTTCCTCGGCGGCGCCGGCCGCTACAGGGACTCGGGCATGGCGGGCGGTCCCGCCAACGACCACCCGAAGGCGTTCGCGGGGGCCGACCCGGAGGCCGCCGCGACGATGCTCGCGGAGATCATCCGCGAGGTCAGGCCGCACGTACTGGTCAGCTACGACGAGTACGGCGGCTACGGGCACCCGGACCACGTCCAGGCGCACCGGATCACCCGGCGCGCGTGCGCCCGGGCCGGTGAGCGCTCCATGGCGGGCACGCCCTGGCAGGTCGGCAAGCTCTACGCGATCGCCCAGCCGGTGTCCGTGATCGAGGCGTCGATCGCGCGGCTCAACGAGGAGGCGGGCCCGTTCACGCCGCCCGCCCAGGTGTCCGACATCGCGCGCGGCACCCCGGACGAGCTGGTGACCACGCGCGTCGACGCGGGGGCGCACTGGGCGGCGAAGGCGATGGCCATGCGGGCGCACGCCACGCAGATCACCGTGGACGGCGGGCGGTTCGCCCTGTCGAACGGCATCGCGCAGGAGATCGACGCCGTCGAGTACTTCACACTGCTGCTGGGGCCGGCGCCGCGCGTCCGGCCGGGGGAGTACGAGACGGACCTGTTCTCGGGGCTGTGATCCCGGGCGGTCCGGGCGACCGTCTACCCTCGTCTGCTGTGAGCACACCTGAGTCCACCGGGGCCGGAGAGCGGAGACCGCCCCGGACGTCCCTGTCGCCGCTGCTGACCGCGGCCACCTTCGCGGTCCTGCTGCTGCTCGGCGCCCTCCTGGGCCTGCTGTCCACGACCGGCGCCGGCTGGCTCACCCGCTACTGGGACGCGGGCCGGCCCGCGACCCTGCTGTCGGTGGCGGGGCTGGTGGCCTTCCTGGCGCTCCTGTACGGGGCGGGCCGCCTGTGCGCGTGGGGGACCCGGGGCCCGTCCGGGGCTGTGGCCTTCGCGGTGGGGTTCCTGGCGGTGCTGATCGCCCTGGTCAGCTACCTCCCCGGCGGTGACGCCGTCCTCAGGAACCACCTCATGCACAACGCGTACATGTTCGGGACGATGCTGGTCCTGGCGATCTCCGTGGTCCGCAGCGGGATCTTCCTGCCCCCGACCCCGCAGGGCGGCGCCCGGCCGCAGGAGCGGCCCCCCGCGGGCGCGCACCCGCCGAACGGGGACTGACCCCGGCGTCGGGCCGTACACGGGGAGAGGACCCCGGGGCGATCCCCGGGGTCCTCTCCCCGTGTACGGGCTCAGGCCCAGAACTGCAGCAGGAGCTCTCCGTAGAAGGCGATCCCGGGGAACACCGGATTGGGCAGGACCAGGTCGAACAGGCCGTACACCAGGTTCACCATGACCTCCCTGACCCCGGGGAACCACAGGACGGCGAACACGGCCACGGAGCCGAACAGGGCGTTGCGGCGGGCGGCGGGGACCCACGGCGCGCGGTGCGCCGCCGCGGCCAGCACCTCGAAGCCGTCCAGGCCCGGGACGGGCAGCAGGTTGACGAGGGCGGCGGTCAGGTTCGCGAAGGACAGCAGCGCCATCGCGGCGATCGCCCAGTTGGTGGTGTCGTTGCCGGGGGGGACCAGGACGGTCACGACGGCGGCGAGGACCGCGGACAGCAGGAGGCTGGCCAGCGGGCCGGCGAGCGCCACCGCGGCGCGTCGGCCGCGCGACGGGATGCGGTCCCAGTCGACGTAGGCGGGCGGCCCGGTCATGCCGAAGGCCCCCAGGCCCAGGTAGAGCGAGGGCAGCACGAGCCCGGCGAAGGCCTGCTCGTAGGCGAACGGGTTGAGCCTCAGGTAGGCGCTCCCGCGCAGCGAGCGGTCCCCGGCCAGGTAGGCCGCGAGCGCGTGCGCGAACTCGTGGACGGCCGAGGAGACGATCCACCCGAGCAGGATGAGCAGGGGCGGGATCAGCGGGGTGACGCTCGCGCCCTCGGCGGCCCAGTCGAGTTCGACCGCGCGCCAGGAGAGCCAGCCGGCGAACCCCGTGAGCCCCAGCAGCAGGACGAACACCGGGCTGGGCAGGAAGTCGAGCCGGCTCGGGGCCGGGGCGCCCTCCGCGGGCGCGCCGTCGTCCCCGGGGGGGTCCTCCGCGTCCGCGGTGTCCCCGCCGGGGCCGGGAGCCCCTGTGCCCCCCTCCCCGGAGGACGCCGGTTCGTCGTCGTCCCCGCCCAGGTCGGGGCGGTTGAGGGCGCCCTCGGGCATCCTGTCCCACGGGTCGACGCCGGGCGCCTCGTCCGCGCCCCGGTCGGGTCCGGGCGCGTCGGTCGTCTCCGCCTTCTGGGGCGGTTCGGGCGTGGGCATGGTGCTCCTGCTGGTCGCGGGTGGGTCGCGCTCCAGATTAGGCCCTGGGCGGGACCCGTGCGCAGCGGGTGCGGCACAGGGGGGGCGGGGCGGCGCGGGGGCCTACACGACCGCCCGGGGGGCCACCGCCGACTGGTGCAGGCACGCGACCGCGAAGGCGCGGCCGGGCGCCGTCAGCTCCCGGTGCCCGGCGCCGTCGTCCTCGCCGAGCAGGCCGAGGGTCTCCAGCAGCCAGCACACCGCCATCACCAGCGCCCGCACCCGGTCCGAGGCGGCCTCGGCGGTCCGCCGGTGCGAGGCGGCGTGCCGGCCCGACGCGAGCGGCGGCTCCGGCGGCACCCAGCCCGACTCGGTCAGCGTCCTCTCGGCCGCCTCCACGTCCGACTCGCGCCGGCGCTCGTGCGAACCGCCGCCCTGCGGGGAGCGGGACAGCAGCATGCCCAGGAGCGTCTCCGCCGCCGCCTGCTCCAGTCCGCCGGTTCGGCACAGGGTCTCGGTGGAGGCCCGCCACAGCGCCTCGGGGTCCTCGCGCAGCTGCCGCCCGCGCCGGGTCAGGACGAGCCGGCGCCCCGAGCGGCGCACGGCGCGCATGCCCCGCAGCGCCTGGTGCAGGGCGATCAGCTGGGTCGCGTCCGTCTCGCTGCGCGGGGGTTCCGGGGTGGTCCGCCAACCGAAGTCCGCGCACATCTGGCGGACCACGCCCGGCGAGATGTAGCCGATCTGGGTGAGGGCGATGCCGTCGGCGGCGAGGTCCAGCAGCCGTTGCAGCGGCGCCATCGACCGGTCCGCCGCGCGCGGCACGTCCGCGCCGGCGATGATCTGCCCGACGAGCGGCCACAGCCGCTGCCGGTGCGGGTGCGCCGACGAGCTGAGCCACGCGCGGACCCGCTCCTCCCGCACCAGGTCCAGGTGGCTCAGGCCCCGCCGTCCCGGGCGGGTCAGGAAGGAGCGCGTGAACTGCTCCTGGGCCGGACGCCACCCGCGCTTTCCCGGCCTGACGTCGCCCAGGGAGATGGCCAGCTCCAGGGCGGCCGAGGTCTCGTCGCGGGCGCGGATCTCCGCGTCGCCGACCGCGGTGCCCCACGTGAGCTCGGGGAGGTCCGGGGGCTCGACCCCGGACTCCCACATGAGCCGCTCGTACATGGCCAGCCCCGCCGCGTGGTCCTCGGAGTAGACGGCGAGCAGGGAGGAGGTCTCCTGCGCCGAGCAGATCTGCGCGTACCGGTAGAGCTGGAGGAGGGAGAAGAGGCTGCCGAGGGAGCGCACGGCGAACAGCTGCTCGTCGGCGGAGTCCTGGAAGCGGACCGGGAGCTCGAACCAGCAGAACCGCTGGACGGCGTGCTGGTTGAGCCTCTCGAGCTCCTGGTCCGGCGCCAGGGCGTCCAGCGCCGCCCGTGCCGTGTCGGCGGCCCGCTCGTCCCGTCTGGCCAGCTCGGCGAGGGCGGACGCTACTGCTTCGCGCATGACGGGCGCTCACCACCTCCCCGCGTACCCGCGCCCGTCCGCGCGGTGTTCCGCGGGGGGCGCGTTGTCTCGTTCGTCTGTCCCCGGGAGGGTCGGGCCGGGACCCGCTCCGGGACTGTGCGTCTCCTACCCCGCACGGGGCGAAGAATGCCTGTGCTCAGGCACGTGTGGACGCCGCGCCCGGCGCCGTCCGGCCCGCAGCGGGGCTCAGGCCGTCCTCGGGGGAGGACCGCCGCGGCGGCGCGGGGGCACCGGCGGAACGACGCGGCTGGCGGCGACGGCCGACTCCTCGACCTCCACCGCGGAGCCGTCGCGCCGGCGCACGGTGATGACGCCGCCGTCCCAGGACTCCACGACCCCGACGATATCGGTGAACCCGCCCCCGGGGAGGGTTGTGCGTACGGAGACCCGGCGGCCCACGTCCTCCGGGGTTATCCGGTGGACGAGACGTCCTCCCATGTGCATCGAACGAGCCCCCCGATTGTGCGCAGGTTGTTCTTCGCCGCCATACTAGGAGGACGACATCTGTGCCATTTGCTTGCAGAGCCCGGGAGCAGGGCATAGGCGCCCGCACGCCGAACCCGGTCCGGGGTTCTCAAGGTCCCCGCCTCCCCCGTGGAAAGCGGGGGTGAGACAAGGAGTACGACGTGACCTACGTCATCGCGCAGCCCTGTGTTGATGTGCTGGACAAGGCGTGCATTGACGAGTGCCCCGTGGACTGCATCTACGAGGGCGACCGCATGCTCTACATCCACCCGGACGAGTGCGTCGACTGCGGTGCGTGCGAGCCGGTCTGCCCGGTCGAGGCCATCTACTACGAGGACGACCTGCCCGAGCAGTGGTCCGACTTCTACAAGGCCAACGTCGACTTCTTCGACGACCTGGGGTCCCCGGGCGGCGCCTCGAAGGTCGGCAAGATCGACCGCGACCACCCGCTCGTCGCGAAGCTGCCCCCGCAGGCCGAGTAGCCGCGCAGTCCGCGTTCCGGCCCGACAGGGGCCGAGCCGCCACCGCACCCCCCTGGCGCAGAGGGTGCGCGGGCGTGGGTCACCCGTGCGGTGACGTGTCGCGCCGACCCCCTCCGGCGGGTCGGCGCGATTGCTGTGCGAACCGAAACCGATGGATGGAGTGTGCACCGATGGCCGAGCGGCGACCCGTGGCGGACCGGCTCCCGACCTTCCCGTGGGACCGGCTGGCGCCGTACAAGCGCACGGCCGCGGCGCACCCCGGCGGCATCGTGGACCTGTCCGTCGGCACGCCGGTCGACCCGGTCCCGGCCTCCCTCCGCAAGGCCCTGTCCGACGCCTCGGACTCGCCCGGATACCCGCTGACCTGGGGAACGCCCGAGCTGCGGGCCTCCATCCGCGGCTGGCTGTCGCGCCGCCACGGCGTGGACGTCGCCGAGGGCGCGGTGCTGCCCACCGTCGGCTCGAAGGAGCTCGTCGCGTGGCTGCCGACCCTCCTCGGCCTCGGGGCGGGCGACACGGTCGTGCACCCCGCACTGGCCTACCCGACCTACGACGTCGGCGCCCGGATCGCCGGTGCGACCCCGGTCGCCTCCGACGGCCTGACGGCGCTGGGCCCGGCCCCGGCGGGACTGGTGTGGGTGAACTCGCCCAGCAACCCGACCGGGCGCGTCCTGGGCGTCCCGCACCTGCGCAAGGTCGTGGAGTGGGCCCGCGAGCGCGGGGCCGTGGTGGCCTCCGACGAGTGCTACCTGGACCTCGGCTGGGACGGCGCGGAACCGGTGTCGATCCTGCACCCGGACGTGTCGGGCGGATCGCACGACAACCTGCTCGCGGTGCACTCGCTCTCCAAGCGCTCCAACCTGGCCGGCTACCGGGCGGCCTTCGTCGCCGGGGACCCCGCCCTGGTCGGAGAGCTGCTGGCGGTGCGCAAGCACGCCGGGATGATCGTCCCCGCGCCCGTCCAGGCGGCGATGCGGGCGGCCCTGGACGACGACGCCCACGCCGCCGAGCAGAAGGAGCGGTACCGGGCCCGCCGGGCCCGGCTCCGCGCGGCCCTGGAGGGGGCGGGCTGGCGGATCGAGCACTCCGACGCCGGACTGTACCTCTGGGCGAGCCACCCCCGCCACGACGCCTGGGGCGCGGTCGCGCACCTGGCGGAGCGCGGTGTCCTGGTGGCCCCCGGCGACTTCTACGGCGCCGCGGGGGCGGGACACGTGCGGGTGGCGTTCACCGCCACCGACGAGCGCGTCGGGGCCGCCGTCGAGCGGCTGGCGGAGTAGCGGGACGGTCCCGGGGAACGGGCCCGGCGGCCGTTCCCCGGGACCGCTGCGGACGCACAGGGCCCCGGCGCGCGTTGTGGGTTCTGGCGATCCCCGCAGCACCCTGGATTTCAGGGAGTTGCGGGGATCGTGGATTTTGAGGGGTTGAAGGCGAGGTTCTTCGAGGCGCTGGACCGGGAGGACCGCAGTGTCCCGGGGGCTGCCCGGGCGGTCGGGGTGGGCCGCCACACGGCGGTCAGCCCAGGACCACGCGCCCCCGGGTGTCCTCCCCGGCCGCCGTCCACGCCTCGGCGCCGTCCAGGCCGTCCGACGCACGCCACAGCCGGTCACCGTAGGCGACGGAGGTCAGCCCGTACTCCTCGGCGTGCGCGACCGCCCACAGGGCCATGGCCCAGCCGAGGTCGCCGGTCCTCATCGCCTCGTCCGCGTTCAGGGGGAGCTCCGCCGGGTCCACGCCGAAGACCCTCGCCATCTCCTCCTGGGCGCCCGCCGTGTCCGCGTCGCCCGCCCGGAGGGCGTCCAGGCCCTCGGCGTCGTACCAGCAGGTCAGGCTCGGTCCGAGCTCTCCGGTGGTCACCTCGGCCATCCGTGCCGACAGGGCCTCGTGCTGGTCGTAGGCGTAGCCGTCCGCGCTGCGCTGGACCGCCTGGGCGGCCTCGAACACCGGGATCTCCGACCAGTTGTTCACCTCCACCAGCTCGTCGTAGAACGCGCGGGTGGCGAAGACCGGGTCGAGGATCTCCTCCGGCTCGCCCCACTCCTGGGACGGCCGCTGCTGGAACAGGCCGAGGGAGTCCCGGTCGCCGTACTCCAGGTTGTAGAACGCCGTCTCCTGCCACACGGTCGCGAACGCCACGGTCACGGCCTCGGGCGGCAGGTCGCGGCTGAACGCCACCCCGCCCACCGTGGTCGCGCTCACCGCCTGGGCGATCTCCATCTCGTACTTGCCGTCGGACAGCTGCAGACGGCAGCCCGGATCGGGGGCCTCGACGGTGGTCTCGACCGGCTCGAACGTGGTCAGCACGTAGTACGCGCCCGCGACGAGGAGGCCGCACACGAGGAAGAGGGACAACAGGATCTTGACGAAGGCGGAGAGCCTCCGGCGCTTACTGGGCACAGGCGAACCAAGGGTCGGGAGCAGGTGGGGTGCACCACACGGAGAGGAACGTCACCCGTGCCGCGCGGGGCCCGCAGCGAGCCCAGGCCGCATTGTAGTCCGCACCGGGAGGCGGGACGGGGCGGATCCCCGGAGGCGGCCGGCACACACGGGCGGGGGGTACCCCCGCACCTTTCGCGAACCACTAACGTGTGTGCACATGACCAGCTCGTACTCCAGCCCGCTGCCCGACCAGATCGACGAACTCTGGGAGAAGCGCTCCGAACTCACGCCCTCCCACGCCGAGGCGCGCGAGACCATCACCGGCGCCATCGACCTGATCGACGAGGGCAAGGCCCGTGTGGCCTTCGTCGACCCCGCGACCGACGAGGTCGTGGTCGACGAGCGCGCCAAGCGTTCCATCCTCCTCGGCTTCAAGGTCCTGGACATGAAGGAGTCGCAGGTCGGCGACTTCCGCCACCACGACCGCATGCCCCTGAAGACCCGCTTCGACGGCGTCCGCGTCGTCGCGGGGGCGATCGCCCGCTGGGGCTCCTACCTCGCCCCCGGCGTCGTCCTCATGCCGTCCTTCACCAACATCGGCGCCTACGTCGGCTCCGGCACCATGGTCGACACCTGGGCCACGGTCGGCTCCTGCGCCCAGGTGGGCCGGAACGTCCACCTGTCCGGCGGCGTCGGCGTCGGCGGCGTCCTGGAGCCGCCGCAGGCCTCCCCGGTCGTCATCGAGGACGACGCGTTCCTCGGCTCCCGCAGCATGGTCGTCGAGGGCGCCCGCGTGCGCACCGGCGCCAAGCTCGGCGCGGGCACCATCCTGACCTCCTCCACGCGCGTGTTCGACGCCGAGACCGGTGAGGAGCTCGAGCGCGGCGAGGCCCCGGCCTGGTCGGTGTGCGTGACCGCGAACCGGACCAAGAGCTTCCCGGGCGGCGACTTCGGCATGCCGGTCCTGCTGGTGCTCAAGCGCCTCCAGGAGGGCGAGGAGCACGACAAGCTCGCCCTGAACGACCTCCTGCGGGAGCACGGCGTCAACGCCTGACGCGCGTCCGTCGGACCGGCGGGGCACACGCCCGGCGGCACGCCGTCCGCGTCCGGCAGGGGCGCCCTCCGAAGGCGGGGGGCGCCCCTCGCGCGTTCGGGGACCGACCCTCGGTCGGCGGCCCGCCCCCTCCGCCGTGGCCTCGTACCCGTGGCGGGGTCGGACGGGGCGGCCGCCGAGCTCCACGGCCGCCCCCGTCGGGCCCATGGGCGGACCGCCCCGGCCGGGGCACCCGACGAGGGCCTCGTTGCCGCCGCCACGTGGCCCCGGGGCGTCGAGGCCGGCTGCAAGTACGAGATCATCCAGGTCAGAACCCCTCATATCCCACCGGCAACGGTTCCGTCCGGCCCACTAGGGTGGCCGTACGCGCGACCCGCCCGCGCACCCGCCGGGGTGGGCGGGCGGGTCGCGCGGCACGACGGCACAACACAGCTCGGAAACGGGGCGACACCATGCTGGACCTGACCTCTGACGTGGCGGACCTGACCGCCGCACTCGTGGACATCCGTTCCGAGAGCGGCGACGAGGGGAGCCTCGCCGACGCGGTCGAAGGGGCGCTGAAGGCCCTCCCGCACCTCGCGGTCACCCGCGACGGCGACGCCGTGGTCGCCCGCACCGGGCTGGGCCGCCCGCGCCGCGTGGTCGTCGCCGGGCACATCGACACCGTCCCGATCGTGGACAACGTCCCCTCCCGCGTCGAGGGCGGACGCCTCTACGGGTGCGGCACCACCGACATGAAGGCCGGGGTCGCCGTCCAGCTCAAGCTGGCCGCCCTGGTGGCCGAACCCGTGCACGACGTCACCTACGTCTTCTACGACAACGAGGAGGTCGACGCGTCCCGCAACGGCCTCCTCCGGCTCACCCGCAACCACCCGGAGTGGCTGGCCGGGGACTTCGCGATCCTGATGGAGCCCACGGACGGGGTGATCGAGGGCGGCTGCCAGGGGACCATGCGGGTGGAGGTCGTGTCCCGGGGCAGGCGCGCGCACAGCGCCCGCTCGTGGATGGGCGAGAACGCGATCCACGGCGCCGGGGCCGTCCTCGACGTGCTGCGCGCCTACACCCCCCGCGAGCCGGAGGTGGAGGGGCTGCGCTTCCACGAGGGCCTCAACGCCGTGTTCATCGAGGGCGGGGTCGCCGGCAACGTCATCCCCGACGAGTGCGTGGTGAAGGTCAACTACCGGTTCGCCCCGGACCTGTCCGTCGCGGACGCGGAGGCCCACCTGCGCGAGGTGTTCGACGGCTTCGAGGTGCGCGTGGTGGACGCGGCGGCGCCCGCGCGCCCGGGGCTGGACGACCCCTCGGCGGCGGCGTTCGTCGCCTCGGTGGGGGAGGGGGAGGCCCGCGCCAAGCTCGGGTGGACCGACGTCTCGCGCTTCTCGGAACTGGGGGTGCCCGCCGTCAACTACGGCCCCGGCGACCCCGTGCTCGCGCACACGAGGGACGAGTACGCGGAGATCGCGAGGATCCGCGAGGCCGAGGAGCGCATGGTCGCCTGGCTGACCGGGGCCCGATGACCGCCGCGGGCCCGGCCAGGGCGTCCCGGGGCGCCGTGACCGGCCGCGACGGCGGTCCC
Source organism: Streptomonospora nanhaiensis (assembly GCF_026642255.1). GTDB lineage: Bacteria > Actinomycetota > Actinomycetes > Streptosporangiales > Streptosporangiaceae > Nocardiopsis > Nocardiopsis tropica. The sequence continues at coordinate 1,028,352 of NZ_CP113264.1, forward strand.
GGGACAAACCTGCCGCTCGTGGCCACCGCCGGGTCACGTGTGGTTCAGGTGTGAGCCGTTCCCACGCGGATAGCTTTACGACATGACCGAAGACGAGAACGTAAGGCGGGCCGGCCCCCTCACCTACCGGGGCAGCTCGATTCCCAGCACCACCACCGACCAGCGACTCCTCGACCGGCGCGGCCCCTCGGACTGGGTGCACACCGACCCGTGGCGGGTCCTGCGCATCCAGTCGGAGTTCGTGGAGGGCTTCGGGCTCCTGTCCGAACTGCCCTCGGCGGTGAGCGTGTTCGGCTCGGCCAGGATCAAGCCCGGGACCCGCTACTACGACCTGGGCGTCGAGGTGGGCGCCAGGCTCGCGGAGGCGGGCTACGCCACGATCACCGGCGGCGGCCCCGGCATGATGGAGGCCGCGAACAAGGGCGCCCAGGAGGCGGGCGGGCTCTCGGTGGGGCTCGGCATCGAGCTGCCCTTCGAGCAGTCCCTCAACTCCCACATCGACATGGGGATGACCTTCCGGTACTTCTTCGTCCGCAAGACGATGTTCGTGAAGTACTCGCAGGCCTTCGTCGTGCTGCCCGGGGGCTTCGGCACCCTCGACGAGCTGTTCGAGGCGGCCACCCTCGTGCAGACCAAGAAGGTCACCCGGTTCCCGGTGATCCTGGTCGGCCGCGACTTCTGGGGCGGGCTGGAGGAGTGGGTCCGCACCAGCCTCCTGGAGAACGAGCTGATCAAGCCGCAGGACATGGAGCTGGTCCAGATCGTCGACGACCCCCTGGAGGTCGTCGACATCATCCGCAAGTCCCACCTGCACATCGCGCGGGAGCAGGAGGAGCTGGCGCGGTCCGAGGCGGGGCCCGAGCAGTAGGAACCGGGCACGCGCGCCCGGCGCCGCCCCGCCGTGGCGGGGGCGGGCGGGGCCCCGGGGCGCGGACCGCCCCCACGCGGAGCCGCCCCCGGCCGCCCGCCCACCGGCCTCCCCACGGGGGCCGGTGTGTGGCACGATCGGGTCCGTGCCTGTTCTCATCATGATCCTGGTTGCCGCGGCCGCGCTGGCCGTGCTCGTCGGCGTGGTCTACGTCGTGCTCGGCAAGGGCGGTCAGCTCGCCCGGTTCGAGGCCGACTACCCCCCGCTCCCCCTGCCGGACGACCGCGCCGTCAGGGCGCGCGACCTCGGTCGCGTGATGCTCCCCCTCGCCCTGTGGGGCTACCACGTCCGCGCCGTGGACGAGCTGCTGCTGCGGCTCACCATCACCCTGCGCGAGAGGGAGGAGCGGATCGAGGACCTGGAGTGGCGCCTGTCGCGGCTCGACCCCTCCTACGTCCCGGAGGGGACCGGGCCGCTCCCCGGGGCGCACCTGCCCGGGGACGCCTACGCACCCGGCGCGGTGCCCGGGGACGCCTACGCACCCGGCGCGGTGCGGGGGGCAGGTTCCGAGGGGCCGGACGCGCACGACGGGCCCGACGCGCACGGCGGGCCCGACGGGGACGCCGAGCGGGACCCCGCGGGGCCCGGGGACGCCGCCCGGGGCGAGGCCGCGGACGACGTGTCGGAGGACGCCTCGGACGACGCCGCGGTCGGCGGGAACCAGCGCTGACCGGACCCGGCGGCGGGGGCCGGGGAGCCCGGTGCGCCCGCTCCGGGGCGTGCGGCCGCCCGCGGAATCGCGGCGCGTGTCCACCCGGCCCGACCTGCCGATCCGTCGCCCGCTATGCCGTGCATCACAGCCTCGGCGCCGTTCTGTGGCGGATCCGGCGGGTTGGCGTGCTCTATTCTCGGTCGCTGTACTCGATACCCCCGTTCCGCCGGAGCGGGTGCAGCGTTGTTGAGGATGGCGAGGATGGACACAGCAGCCGAACTCGAGTCGGGAGCCGGGGACAGGCGCGACGCGCCCGCCTCCTCGGTGACCCCGGCCCACCCCGTGCAACAGCTGTCCCTGTGGCCGCCGCCCAGGTCGACCCGGCACAGCGGGAAGCGCCGCCGCCAGATCACCCTTCTGGCCGCGGCCGCCGCGGCCGTCCTGCTCGTCGGCGGCGGAGCCGCGGCGTGGGCCGTGCTCGCGGAGCCGGGCGAGGAGGAGAGCGGTCCGTCCGTTCCCGCCGAGGCGTTCGTCGGTGCGTGGTCCGGTGAGATGAGCCAGGTCGACACCGACGGCGAGCACGTGGCCGACTGGCACGCGGAGGTCCGGATCGAGGAGGGCGCCGAGCGCGGCAGCACCGCCTGGACGACCTTCTCCTGCTCGGGGACCCTGGTCCTGTCGGCCGGCGACAACGACCGCCGCGTCTACGCCTACACCGAGACGGCCGACCCCGAGGACCGGTGCGTCGACGAGGCCGAGCTGACCGTGTGGTCGGCGGCCGACGGCGGCGGGCTGAGGGCGGAGTGGTCCTCCATCACCCGGGAGGGGACCCGGATGATCTCGACGGGCGACCTCGGCTGACCCGCGCGGGACCGGCCCCAGGTCGGGGGCGTCCCGAAGGGGCGCGTCCGCGCGGTGGGCCGGGGCGGCGGAGCTCTCCGCGCCCCGGATACTCCCCGAGTTTCGGTCGGGACCGATATAACCTTACTGACCGAAGATTCCTCGTGGGCGTGTGCTCGCGGCGGCGGCCCCGCTGTCGCCTGGCGCACACGGAGGGGTGAACCTCCGAGATAATGGTCGAAGAGTGATTCACGCCCCTTAAGCCACACGGGCATGAGTCACCCGGAACCGGCATGCGGCTCCGGAGCCGAGACCGGTCACGCGGATCGGCGCCGGTGCTGTGGGTCGGCCCCGGTCACCCGCGAGGAACACTAGAAAGGGGAATGGCATGGCGGCGATGAAGCCGAGGACCAGCGACGGGCCGATGGAGGTCACCAAGGAGGGTCGCGGCATCATCATGCGGGTCCCGCTGGAGGGCGGCGGACGCCTGGTTGTCGAGCTGACTCCAGACGAGGCGTCCGAGCTCCGGGACGCGCTCAAGGGTGTCGTCGGCTAGTTCGGCAGTGAACCGTCCCCCACCCCGGGCCGGAAAGCCCTGACGACCCCCGAGGTTGTACACCTCCCAAGTGAACGATTGTGAGCGGCCTGTGCCTTTCGCCACGGAGATCCACCCCGTACCGGGGAAGCTCGTCGATTCCACCGCGGACCTGCTGGTCCTCCCCCTGATTCCGGGAGACAGCGGACCCGAGGCGGTCGAGGGGGTCGCCGAGAGCGGCCTGACACAGGTCCTACCGGCATCGCTCACCGATCTGTTCGCGCACTACTCGCTCACCGGGAAACCCGGAGAGCTGGCCCACTTCCCGGTGCCCCGGGACCAGGGCCTGGTCCGCCTGGCGCTTCTGGGGGTCGGATCGGGTTCGCCCGACGACCTCCGGAAGGCCGGCGCGGCCCTGGCCCGGGCCGCCCGCGGGAACGAGCGCGTGGCCCTCGCCTGGCCCGGCTCCGGCGCGGAGGCCGCCACCGCCTTCGCCGAGGGCGTGCTCCTGGCCTCCTACACCTTCAGCCTCAAGACCTCGGAGGTCCCGGACGACCGGCGCCCGGCGGCCTCGGTCGAGGTCGCCTCCGGCGACGGTGACGACGGATCCCTGGCCGGCGCACTGGAGCGGGGCACGGCCCTGGCCGCGGCCACCGCCCTGGCCCGCGACCTCATCAACACCCCCTCCCTGACCAAGGACCCCGAGTGGATGGCGGCGCGCGCACGCGACGTGGCCGCGGACAAGGGCCTCCAGGTGCGGGTGTGGGACGAGAAGGACCTGGAGAACGACGGGTTCGGGGCGATCCTCGGCGTGGGACAGGGCTCCTCGCGCCCGCCGCGCCTGGTCCAGCTCTCCTACACGCCCGAGAACCCCGCCGCGCACGTCGTCCTGGTGGGCAAGGGCATCACGTTCGACACCGGCGGGCTCTCCCTCAAGCCCAACGACAACATGTCGCTGATGAAGACCGACATGAGCGGCTCCGCGATCGTCCTCGCCGTGCTGTCGGCCCTGGCGGCCGTGGGCGCCGCCGTCCGCGTGACGGGCCTGCTGGCCCTGGCGGAGAACGCCTTCTCCGGCGACTCCACCCGGATCGGCGACGTGCTCACCACCTACACCGGGACGACGGTCGAGGTGCTCAACTCCGACGCCGAGGGCCGCCTGGTCCTCGCCGACGCCATGGGCTACGCGGTCGGCGAGCTCGCCCCGGACGTCCTGGTGGACGTCGCGACGCTGACCGGCGCGGCCAAGGTGGCGCTCGGCACCGGCACGGGCGCGCTGTACAGCAACGACGAGGAGCTCGCCGCCCAGCTGGAGGAGGCGGGCCGCGACTCCGGCGAACCCCTGTGGCGGATGCCGCTCACGGAGGAGTACGTGCCGACCACGAAGTCGCGGGTGGCGGACCTGGCCAACATCGGCACCCGCGGACGCGACTTCGGTCCCGCGGGCGCCACCGACGCCGCCCTGTTCCTGCGCGAGTTCGCCGGGGACGTCCCGTGGGCGCACCTGGACATCGCGGGGCCCGGCAGGTCCATGAAGGAGAGCGGACTGCTCAGCAAGGGCGGCACGGCGTTCACGACCCGCACCCTGCTGCGCTGGCTCGCCGACCGCTGAGCGGTGCCGGACGGCGGCCGGGCCGCCGTGGGGGAGGGGGAGCCCCCTCCCCCTCCGGTCGCGCCGCGGCTACAGGATGGCGGCCAGGAGTCCCTCGCCCACGGGCATGAACAGCGGGATGGACGCCTCCTCCGCGCGCAGCCGGCCGATCACCTCCCGGACGGCGGTCTCCCGGGGGTCGGGCACGCGCAGCGGCCCGTCCGGCTCGGAGGAACCCGCCATGGCGCCGTTGAACACCACCATCCCGCCCGGACGCAGCAGGCGCCGCGCCTCCTCCAGGTACAGGGGGTAGGACACGGTGTCGGCGTCCACGAGGACCAGGTCGTACCCGCCGTCCGTCAGCCTCGGCAGCACGTCCAGGGCGGCTCCGCGGATCAGCCTCGCCCGTCCCGCGCCGAACCCCGCCCTCGCGAACGCGGACCGCGCGTACTCCTGGTACTCGGCGTTCGTGTCGACCGTGGTGAGGATGCCGTCCGGCGTCATGCCGCGCAGCAGCCAGATCCCCGAGGAGCCGCACCCCGTCCCGATCTCGACCACGGACCGGGCGCTGATGGAGGCGGCCAGGAAGCGCAGCGCGCCCCCCGTGGCGGCGTCCACGGGCGGGGCCGTCGACCGCAGGCCCGCGTCGTACGCGTCGGCGAGCGGCTCGTCCTCCATGGCGTCCCGCTCGAAGCGGGCCTGCTCGGTGCGGACCCAGGTGAGCCGGGCCGCTGTCTCCTCCGGACCGGTGATGACGGCCTCCCGCTGCTGTGGTCGCATACGTGTCGTGGGCCCGACCGGGAAGCCGTCACCCACCGTGGAATGATGGTCCGACCAGGTCCGGCGCCTGGCAGAAGACTAGCCTGATCCGGACCGAACTCCGAGCGTGGCGGCGGGAACTTAATCCACGCCTCCCGGCGTTGAATCGGGATGAACGTACGTTGATCGCCACGAAGCAAACTCCCCCCGACCAGCCAGTCGGCGAATCGACGGGATGAAGGGAGCAGCGGTGCCAGAGACCGGCCCTGCCGTGGAATTCGAGGCATGGGAACCCCCGAGCTGGGACGAGGTCGTCCGGACCCACTCGCCGCGCGTCTACCGGCTCGCCTACCGGCTGACCGGCAACAAGCACGACGCGGAGGACCTCACGCAGGAGGTCTTCATCAGGGTGTTCCGCTCCCTGGCCAACTACACCCCCGGCACCTTCGAGGGGTGGCTGCACCGCATCACCACCAACCTCTTCCTGGACATGGCCCGCCGCAAGGCCCGTATCCGCTTCGAGGGCCTGGCCGACAACGCGGACGAGCGGCTGGAGGGGCGTGAGCCCTCCCCCGCCCAGCGCTACGACGACCGGCACTTCGACGCCGACATCCAGTCCGCGCTGGACGCGCTGCCCGCGGAGTTCCGCGCCCCCGTCGTCCTGTGCGACATCGAGGGGCTCTCCTACGAGGAGATCGCGGCGACGCTCGACGTCAAGCTCGGCACCGTCCGCAGCCGTATCCACCGGGGCCGCGCCCAGCTGCGGCGGGCCCTGGAGCACCGGAGGTCCCTGGCCGCGGAGCAGCACGGGGTGAGCAGCGGCGGCAACGCAGGCAACGGGGAGGCGGAGTGAGCAAGGACCACCTCGGAGAGCGGCTCTCCGCACTCGTGGACGGCGAACTGGGCCCCGTCGAACACGAGAGCGCCCTCATCCACCTGGCCAAGTGCGAGTCGTGCCGGTTCGAGGCCGACATGATGCGCCGCCTGAAGCGCCGTCTCACCGGTCTGCGCGAGCCGGAGCCCGACCTGGACTTCATGGGGCGGCTCACGAGCCTGTCCCGCGACCCCGGACCGGGGGGCCGGGGCCCCTCCGAGCCGCCGCCCGGGGGCGCGGGCTTCGGGTTCCGCCCGCCGCTGGGGTCCTCGCGTCCCCTCGGCGGCTTCCCCGGAGGGGGCGCGGCGGCCGTGGAGACCGCGGCGGAGACCGGGTCGGCCCGGACGGGGCCCGCCCGCCCCGAGCGGCCCGCCCGCCCCGTCAGGCGCCGCGGCGGGGACCGCTTCTCCCACCTGCTCCCGGACTTCCCGGGAGGGCGCTACGCGGTCGCCGGCTTCGCGGTCGCCACCGCGCTCCTGGGCACCGCGTTCGTCGCGGGCGGAGACGCGCAGGACACGCCCGTGGTGGAGCCCCGCCTGTCCGACTACGCCGTCGAGCACGCGGTGACCAGCCGTCAGATACCCGTCATGGACTCCCGCCCGACGGAGGTCCGTCCCGTGGGGACCGAGACCCCGCCCGGGTACGGCTCCACCGAAACGACGCGGTGAGCGCGGGGGGACCCTCCTCCGCCACCTCCGGTCCGGCCACACTCGTCGCCGTGCTGGCGCTGTGCGTGGTCCTGCTGACCGGGGCCGCGTGCCCCGATGCGCACCAGGTCCCCGCCGAGGGGGCCGACGACGGCATGTCCGTGCTGCGCCGGGCCGCGGTGGCGGGGAAGGAGACGGCCTACTCGGCGGTGCGCGAGGTGACCGGGGCGGAGGGGGAGGCGCCGTCCCACGTGCACGTGGTGCACCGGCCGGGCGCCGGTCTCGCGCTCGCTCCCGTGGGGGAGGAGGAGGCCGCGTTCGTGGTGCGGGCGTCCTCGGCCCTGGAGTCGCTGGACGAGCGCCTGCTGCACATGCTGGAGGACACCTACGAGGTGACCGACGCGGGCACCGCCGACCTGGAGGGCCGGGAGGCCCGGGTGGTGGAGGCCGGACGTGCCGACGGCACCGTCGCCGGGCGGTTCTGGGTCGACACCGGGACCGGGCTGCTCGTCGGGAGCACGGTCTACGAGGTGTCGGGGGAGCCCGCGCTCAGCGTCCGCCTGACCGGCCTCGCGCCGGGGGAGGGCGACTGGCCCGAGGGGGCCGTCGGCGGAACCCCCTGGGGCGACGCCCTGACCGGTGAGGAGCGCGACGGTCTGCGGGAGGACGGGTGGACGCTCCCCGAGCACCTCCACTGGAACCTCAGGCTGGTCGACGCGCGCTCCACCGAGCACGCCGGCCGCCGCGTCGTGCACGCGATCTATTCGGACGGGTTGTCGCAGGTGTCGGTTTTCATCCAGCGTGGGAAGCTGGACACGAAACACGCCGCTTCACTCCGTGACGGATACGCCGGAACCGATATGGGGGGAAGCGGCGTCACAACACAACACGACACGGTCTTCGGCGGAGACGTGGGCCAGTACCAGAGCATGTGGCAGGCGGGCGGCTTCGTCTACACGGTGCTGGCCGACGCCCCCGCCGGGATCGCCTCGTCCGCTGTGACCGCGCTGCCGGGACCCGAGAGTTCCGGCTTCTGGGCCAGAGTGCATCGGGGCATGTCCCGGTTGGGATTCCTCTAGGGGTGCCCTCCGACCGAGGCGGACCCGCCGGGCGGCGGGAGGCCCGCCCCGGTCGGGGCCCACGCGGCGGGACCCGCCGAGTCGCGTGTCGACCGCGAGCCAAGCGACAGAGCGACCCACGGAGCAGGTCTTGACTGAGGAGAACGGCCGTTCGGACCACGGGGCAGGGCCCTCCCGGTCGACCCCGCCGGACGGCGCATCGCCCCCCGGGGACGGACCGCGGGATGCGGCGCCCACGCCCGGCCGGACCCCCGCGGCCCACCGGCGGCACCCCCGGTGGGCCGCCCCCGGCCCCCCGGCCCACGGGGGCCCGGCCCCCGTCACCGACCGGGGCGCCGCCCCCGGCCCGTCCTCATCCGCCTCTCCCCGCAGTGGAGACCACATGAACCACACCCCTCCCGGGCAGGGCGGACAGCCCGGCGCCTCCTCGAACCCCGGAGACCGGACCGGTCACCACCCGGCCCCTGGCGGGCCCACAGGCCCCGCCGACCCCCAGAACCCCGTGGGGAGAGCCGGGCCTCCGAGCGCGTCCGGCCACGGGCCGGGCGCCCCCGGAGGCCCGGGCCGCGCGGCCCACCAGGGGCCGTCCGCGCCCCACGGCCCGGCGGGCCCCGACCACCCCACCGGCTACACGGCCCCCTTCCACCGGGCGGACCCCGCCGACGCCGCGGGGCAGGCGGGCCGACCCGGCCCGTACGTCCCCGCGGACGCGTCCGGCGCGCACATGCCGGGCCCTTCCGGGCCGCACGCGCCGCAGTCCGGGCAGGCGGCCTACGGGATCGCGCCGCCCGCCGCGCCCCGGCCGCGCGGACGCGGCGTCCCGGTGTGGATGGCCCTGTCCGGCATGCTCGTGGTCGCGCTCATCGCGGGCGGCGCGGGCGGTGTGGCGGGAGGGCTCCTCAACGGCTCCGCGTCCTCCGACGCCGCGCCGGAGGACGACGGCCCGGTCATGAACGAGCCCCCGCCCGAGGCGCCCCAGCGCGACCCCGACACCATCGCCGGGGTGGCGCAGCGGGTCAGCCCGAGCGTGGTCTCGCTCATCAGCGCCGACGCGCGCGTCCCGGGCGGCGGCTCCGGGTTCGTCATCGACGGCGACTACGTCGTCACCAACGACCACGTCTCCAGCGGGCTGGAGGCGGACGGCATCGTCATCGAGTACAGCGACGGCACCCTCTCCGAGGCCTCCGTGGTCGGCGCCGACCCCAGCTCGGACCTCGCGGTCCTGTCGATCGCGGACCCCCACGACGTCGAACCGCTCCAGTTCGGGGACTCCGAGGAGGTCATCGTCGGGGACGAGGTGATCGCGATCGGCGCCCCCCTCGGCCTGAACGGCACCGTCACCCAGGGCATCATCAGCGCCGTCAACCGGCCGGTCAGCTCGGGCCAGGGCGAGAGCGGCGGGCGCTTCTACGCGCTCCAGACCGACGCCGCCATCAACCCGGGCAACTCCGGTGGACCGCTGGTGGACACGCGGGGCCGCGTCATCGGGGTCAACTCGATGATCGCGACCATGGGCGCCATGGGGGAGACCAGCGGCAACATCGGCCTCGGGTTCGCGATCCCCTCGGTGGAGGCGGAGCGCGTGGTGAACCGCCTCATGGAGGACGGCGAGACCGCGTACGCGGACATCGGCGCCGACATCGACGAGGACAGCCCCCTCGCGGGCGCGGTCATCGCCGAGGGGGCGGACGCGGTCGAGCCGGGCGGTCCGGCCGACGAGGCGGGGCTGGAGCCCGGTGACGTGATCGTCTCCCTCGACTCCCGTCAGGTCGGCTCGGGCGAGGACCTGCTCGCGATGCTGCGCAGCCGCGCCCCCGGTGACGAGGCCGCCGTCGACTACGAGCGCGACGGCGAGCGCGAGAGCACCACGATCGTCCTCGGCTCGACCGACGACTGAGGCCCCCGGGAGCGCCCCCGTCGCGCCCACCCTCCCCGGACACGCGAAGGCCCCCGGTCGCCCGGGGGCCTTCGCCGTTCTCTCCTCCCGGGGCCGCGTGCGGCCCGGGAGAGGGGTGTCAGCGTCCGGCCGGGGAGATGCCCAGCTGCATCCCCGCCAGGCCGCGCGGCTTGCCGACCAGGGACTCGGCGATGCCGGAGATGACCTTGCTCGCGTCGGTGTCCGGGTCGCTCAGGACGAGGGGGGTGCCCTCGTCGCCGCCCTCGCGCAGACGGGTGTCCAGCGGGACCTGGCCCAGCAGCGGGATGGTGGTCCCCAGCGTCTTGGTCAGCGCGTCGGCGACCGTCTGGCCGCCGCCCTCGCCGAACAGGTGCAGGGGCTCCCCGCCGCCCGGCGGCACGAAGTACGACATGTTCTCGATGACGCCCGCGATGCGCTGGTGCGTCTGCGCGGTGATCGCGCCCGCGCGCTCCGCCACCTCGGCGGCGGCCATCTGCGGCGTGGTCACGATGAGCAGTTCGGCGGTCGGCAGCAGCTGCGCGGTCGAGATGGCGATGTCGCCCGTGCCCGGGGGCAGGTCCATCAGCAGGACGTCCAGGTCGCCCCAGAACACGTCCGCCAGGAACTGCTGGAGGGCGCGGTGCAGCATCGGGCCGCGCCACACCACGGGCTGGTTGCCCTGGGTGAACATGCCCACCGAGATGACCTTGATGCCGTGCGCGGTGGGCGGCAGGATCATGTCCTCGACCTTGGTCGGGAAGTCCGACGCGCCGAGCATGCGCGGCACCGAGTGGCCGTAGATGTCGGCGTCGACGACGCCGACCTTGTGGCCCTGGGCGGCGAGCGCCGCGGCGAGGTTGACGGTGACGGACGACTTGCCGACCCCGCCCTTGCCGGAGGCGACGGCGAAGACCTTGGTCAGGGAGTTGGGCTTGGCGAAGGGGATCTCCTTCTCCGCCTGGCCGCCGCGGAGCTTGGTCTGGAGTTCCTTGCGCTGCTCGTCGCTCATCACGTCGAGCTCGACGCGGACGGAGGTGACGCCGGCGACCTTGGTCACCGCCGCGGTCACGTCCTTCTCGATGCGGCCCTTCATGGGGCAGCCGGCCACCGTGAGGTAGATCCCGACGCTCACGGTACCGTCGTCGGCGATGTCGATGCTCTTGACCATGCCGAGGTCGGTGATGGGACGGTGGATCTCCGGGTCTTGCACCGTGGCGAGGGCTTTGTGCACCTGCTCGGTGGTTGCTGTGGAGGACATGTGCTCAATCGTAGGTCAGCGGGGCGGGATGGTTGGTCTGCGGTGTCACCCGCACGTACCACCGTTTCCAACGAGGAGGGGGCGTCCCCCATTCCTCGCGGCGGCGGCGTTCGCCATCCCCTGTTCATACTGTGACCAGGCGATAACGGCGTGGCCTTAACACTGGCAATACATGGCCGGATAGTAGTCTCGGCGCACGATGGGAAATGTGCCGCCACCGCCTGGTTCGTCCTGGCCCGCCGCGCCCGAAGGGCCGGAGGGGCGGGCTTCTGGGGCCTACGCGCAGGAGCAGACCTGGGCCGGACCCCCCGGCGGGGGGCGGCTGACACCGCCCGGCGGGCACCCGGCGGTCAACGCCGACCCGGGGGTGTGGGCCTGGCCGCCGCCCAGACCGGTGCGCACGAACGAGTTCGCCTGCGCGGAACTGCCCCCGGGTGAGTCCTATCACAGGCTGGGCCGGACCTCCCGCTTCCGCTGGTGGACGACGCCCCTGGCTCTGGCGGGGTTCGCCGTCCTGCTGTTCTTCCTGTGGATGGCCATCCTGCTCGCGGTCACGATCGTCGCGATCGTCGAGGGCAGCGGGCTCGCCCCCGATTCGGTGCGCATCAGCGAGATCGCCCAGCTGGCCTTCGGCCTGCTGTCGTCGGCGCTGCTGATCCCCATCGTCCTCTTCGTCGTGCGGGTGGTCCAGTGGCGCCGCGTCGGCTCCCTGATGTCGGTCGCGGGCCGCGTGCGCTGGGGCTGGCTGGCGGTCTGCACCGCCGCGGCGGTCCTGCCGGTGGCCCTGGGCGTGGCGGCCTTCCTGCCGCTGGCCCGCCTCGTCCAGCCCGGCCTGGTGCCCCACCAGGGCGCCGGGGGGACCGAGGTGTTCGCGGCGGCGATGGCCGTCGTCCTGGTCCTGGTCCCGTTCCAGTCCGCGGCCGAGGAGATCACCCTGCGCGGCCTGGTCATGCAGATGGTCGGCGCGCTCGGGGCGCGCCCCGGCGAGCGGGGCGGCGACTCCTCGGTGGCCCGGGTGCTGCGCTCCCCGGGGCCCTCGGTCCTGGCGGGCGGGACGCTGTTCGCCGCGCTCTACCTGGCCACGCACCCCGGCGACCTCTGGACCGCGGCGGCCCTCGTCGTCATGGGCCTGGGAGCGGCCTGGCTGACCTGGCGGACCGGAGGCCTGGAGGCCGCGATCGCGCTGCACACGGTCAACAGCCTGGTGCAGTTCACGCTGTGCGTCTTCGAGGACCGCCTGTCGGAGATCGGCACGGGAGCCGTCGTCGGCGCGGGGCTCCCCCTGGGCGCCGGCTCGCCGCTCGTCCTGCTCCTCACGACGGCCCAGGTCGGCCTGTACACGCTGGGCGTGGTCTGGTTGGCCCGCCGCCGCGGGGTGCGCCGCACCAGCGCCGACACACCGCGCTGAGCCCGCCCGGCCCGCGGGTCAGGCGATCGGCTCCCGGGCGGCCCCCTCCGCGACCGCCTCCGGGCGCTCGGGGAACACCCACGTCCGGTACGCGAAGAACCGGAACAGCGTGCCGATCCCCACACCCACCACGTTGCCCGCGACGTTCTGCGCGAGCACCCCGTCCAGGCCGAGCACGTGGACGGAGAACCCCTGGCAGGCCAGCTGGATGGCCAGGCCGACCCCGTTCATCACCAGGAACAGCAGCGTCTCGCGCCCGTAGCCCGTGCGGGCCCGGTCGCCGAACGTCCAGAACCGGTTGCCGACGAACGCGACCGCGATCGAGCACAGCGTCCCGACCACCTGTCCGGACAGCGGGCCCATGCCCGCCCCCCACAGCAGGTTGGTGGCGCCCAGCTGGACCACGTAGGCGACCGCGCCGACGGAACCGAACCTGCCCACCTCCGCGGCGAGCTTCGCGAGCTTGGGATGGCGGGCGGAGAAGTCGCGCACGGCCGTCGCCTCCAGTCGTGTGGTCGGGGGTGCGCCTTCGGACGGGCCGCCGACCTGGGGGCGAGAGGGGCTTCCGGCCGCCGTGCGCGCACGCTCTAGACTCTAGCCCGGGGACTTGAGCAGGGCCCCGGCCGCGGGTTCCGAGCCGAACCGGCCAGGCATCCCCGCAGGGGAGCCGTCCCGTCACCGCGGTTGACGAGCATGTGAGTTGAGGAACTGTGAGCGAGCGTAACCGCACCGTCCCCCGCGTGGGAATGGTCGGAGGTGGCCAACTCTCCCGGATGACCCACCAGGCGGGCATCGGACTGGGCGTCCACTTCTCCGTCCTGGCCGCCGCACCCACCGACAGCGCAGCCCTGGTCTGCGGCGACGTCACGCTGGGGAACGACCGCGGCCTGGACGACGTCATGGCCTTCGCCAAGGCCAACGACGTGGTGACCTTCGACCACGAACACGTCCCCGAGCCCGTCCTGCGCGCCGTCGAGGAGGCGGGCGGGCTGCTGCGCCCCGGCCGGGACGCCCTGCGCTTCGCCCAGGACAAGCTGCGCATGCGCACCCGCATGGCCGAGCTCGGCGCCCCGTCCCCGCGGTGGAGGGCCGTCACCGCGCTGGAGCACGTGACCGGGTTCGCCGACGGCGAGGCGGGCGCCGGCTGGCCGGTCGTCCTCAAGGCCGCGCGCGGCGGCTACGACGGCAAGGGAGTGTGGATCGCCGCCGACGCCGAGGAGGCCCGGGCGGTCGTGGACCGGGCCGCCGCCGAGGACGTCCCCCTCCTGGTGGAGGAGAAGGTCGCCTTCTCCCGCGAGCTCGCGGTGCAGGTGGCCCGCTCCCCGCACGGCCAGGTCGCGGTCTACCCGGTCGTGGAGACCGTGCAGCGCGGGGGCATCTGCCACGAGGTCGTCGCCCCCGCCCCCGGCCTCTCCGACGAGAAGGCCACGAGGGCCCAGGAACTCGCCATCGAGATCGCCCAGGCGCTCGACGTCACCGGTGTCCTGGCCGTGGAGCTGTTCGAGACCGCCGAGGGCGTCGTCGTGAACGAACTCGCCATGCGGCCCCACAACTCCGGCCACTGGAGCATCGAGGGCGCCCGCACGTCCCAGTTCGAGCAGCACCTGCGCGCGGTCCTCAACCTGCCCCTGGGGTCGCCGCGCACCAACGCCCCCTTCACCGTCATGGCCAACCTGCTGGGCGGCACGGACCCCGACGTCTACAGTCGCTACCTGCACGTGATGGCCAAGGACCCCGGCGTGAAGGTGCACTTCTACGGCAAGGACGTGCGTCCGGGCCGCAAGATCGGGCACGTCACAGTGATGGGCGACGACCACCAGGACCTCCTGGAGCGCGCCCGCGACGCTGCCGCCTACCTGCGAGGAGACGACCAGTGAGCAACCAGGCCCCCGTCGTGGGCATCGTGATGGGCTCGGACTCGGACTGGCCGGTGATGCGCGAGGCCGCCGAGGCGCTGCGCGAGTTCGACGTGCCGTTCGAGGCCGACGTGGTGTCCGCGCACCGCATGCCGCACGAGATGATCTCCTACGGGGAGGAGGCCGCCGGACGCGGCCTGAAGGCGGTCATCGCCGGGGCGGGCGGCGCCGCCCACCTGCCCGGCATGCTGGCCTCCGTGACCACCCTGCCCGTGATCGGCGTCCCGGTGCCGCTCAAGTACCTCGACGGCATGGACTCCCTGCTGTCCATCGTCCAGATGCCCGGGGGAGTCCCCGTGGCGACGGTGGCCGTGGGCGCGGCGCGCAACGCGGGCCTGCTGGCGGTGCGGATGCTCGCGGCGCACGACCCGGAGCTGTCCGGGCGGATGGAGAGGTTCCAGGAGGAGCTCAGGTCCCAGGCCCACGCCAAGGGCGAGCGCCTGCGGCGCGAGGTCGCCGAGGGCGGCAGGCCCACCGGCTTCGGCCTCTAGACCGTCTTCCGCGCGGCCCCGGCGTCCCGAGCGGCGCCGGGGCCGCGCCGTGCCCGGGGGCGGGCGTGGTCGGGCGGGCGCGTGTCAGCCGGAGGCGGGCACGAGCGCGCGCAGACCGTCCATCGCCTGGTCGACGGTGGGCAGAGCCTCCGGGTCCACGACGAACTGGACGACGTAGCCGGCGATGAGGTTGTAGACCAGCGACCCCAGGCCCGCGACGGTGCCGGGGTCGACCTCGTCGGGCTCCACACCCAGGATCATCGCGGCCAGCTCCCGGCGGCCCTCGGCGATGCCCCTGGCGAGGGCCTCGCGGACGCCCTCGTCGAACTCGGCCTGGGTGAAGGCCTGGATGCTGGCCACCAGCAGGTCGCGCTCCTCCGGCAGGGACGCGAAGACGGAGCCCAGCAGGGCGCGCATCCGCTGCTCGGGCTCCTGCGAGCGGGAGGCGTCGACGGCCGCCTGGAAGGAGTCGCCCCACTCGCTGGACGCCTCCAGCACCGCGGCGTTCATGAGGTTGTCCTTGGACCCGAAGTGGTAGCCGATGGACGCCAGGTGCGCCCCGGAAGCGGCGGCGATGTCGCGGGCCGTGGTCTTGCCGTACCCCTTTTCGACCAGGCACTTCCTGGCGCCTGCCAGCAGGTCGTCTCGTTGGCTCATGCGGAGATCCTAGCATTTTTGTACGTACGTACATATTGACGGCTGAATTTGACGTACGTACGATCAAAACCATGCACACCCCACAGAACACGGCGAACCGCCGGGCCGCGCCCCGCACCTGGGCCGGTCTCGTCCTCCTCCTGATCCCGGCACTGCTGGTGTCCATGGACATCTCGGTCCTCTTCGTCGCCGCACCCGCCATCGCCGAGGCGCTCGAACCGGGCGCCACCCAGTGGCTGTGGATGATGGACGTCTACGGCTTCGTCCTCGCCGGACTCCTCGTCACGATGGGCAGCCTCGGGGACCGCCTCGGCCGCCGCAGGCTGCTCCTCACCGGCGCCGTCCTCTTCGGCGCGGCCTCGGCGCTCCTGGCCTTCGCCCCCAGCGCCGAGCTCTTCATCGCGGGCCGGGCCCTCCTCGGCCTCGCCGGGGCGACCCTCGCCCCGTCCACGCTGTCCCTCATCCGCAGCATGTTCACCGACCCCCGGCAGCGCGGGGCGGCCGTCGGCGCCTGGACCATCGCCTTCACCGGCGGCGCCGTCGCCGGGCCGATCCTCGGCGGCCTGCTCCTGGAGTTCTTCTGGTGGGGCTCGGCCTTCCTGGTCAACCTGCCGTTCATGGTCCTGCTGGTCGCCCTCGCGCCGTTCCTCGTCCCGGAGTCGCGCGACCCGGGCGCGGCGGGCTTCGACCTCCCCGGCGCGGGCGCCTCGCTCGTCGCCGTCCTCGGACTGGTCTACGCGGCCAAGCGCTTCGCCGAGCACGGCATCGAGCTCCAGGGCGTCCTCGCCCTGCTCGTCGGCACGGCGTTCCTGGTGCTGTTCGCGGTCCGCCAGCGCCGCACAGAGCACCCGCTCGTCGACATGGCGCTCTTCACCCGCCCCGCCTTCACCGCCGCGGTCGGCAGCAACACCGCCGTCGCGTTCGCCGCCGCGGGGCTCGGACTCCTGGTCTTCACGTTCCTCCAGACCGTGCACGGCCTCAGCCCGCTCCAGTCCGCGCTGTGGTCCCTGCCCGTCTTCGTCGGCACCGTCCTCGGAGCCGTCCTGGCGGGCGCCGCGTCGCCGAGGGTCCGCCCCGGCCCCCTGATGGCCGCGGGCCTGCTGGCGGGCTCCGCCGGGTTCGCCGTGGTGGGGACCGTGGAGACGGACTCCCCGCTGGCCGTCCTCATCGTCGGGTACACGGTGACGACCTTCGGCGTCGGCATCGTCGGCACCCTCGCGAACGGTCTCGTGCTGGCCACGGCGCCGCCCGAGCGGGCCGGAGCCGCAGCCGGGGTCTCCGAGACCAGCACCGAGTTCGGCTCGGCCCTGGGCATCGCGGTCCTCGGCACCGCCGCCACGAGGATCTACAGCACGGCCATGGAGGAGGGCCCGTCCGGTGCGGAGGGGCCCGCCGGCGAGACCGTCGCCGGAGCCGTCGCCGCCGCGCCGCGGTCGGAGGACCCCGGGGCCCTGCTCGACGCGGCCTTCACCGCCTACACCGCCGGGGTCTCCACCGCCGCCCTCACCGGCGCGGCCGTGCTCGCGGTCGCGGCCCTCCTCGTCGCCGCGGCCCTGCGGGGACTGCCCCCGGGAGCCGGAGGGGAACCCGGCGGGGAGGGCGCCGCGGGCCCGGACGCCCCGGCCGTGGGCGCCCGGGCGGCAGCGGACCGGGATCAGGCCCCGAGGGCGTAGCGCCAGGGGGCCGCGCACTCCTCGGCGGGCCTCTGCTCCAGGTAGCCCCACTCCAGGAGGTCGCTCACCGGCACGTACCCGTCGCCCTGCGCCTCGGGGAGCTCCCCGGCCGGTGCGAGGACCTGCTCACCGCCGCCCGGCTGCTCGAAGTGCGGCGCGATCGGGCCCACCAGGGCGGTGAACCCCGTCGCCACCTCGTAGCAGTTGTAGTTGTGCTCGGGCCCGCCGGGCCAGGTGTTGAGGGAGTCCGGCGGCAGTGCCCGGCGCTCGTACGGCGCGCCCGCCGGGGCCAGGAAGGTGCCCCGCGGCGATCCGAACCGGTCCAGCATCCGTCCCTCGCGGAGGCGTCGGAGCCCGTTCACCGGCTCGCCGTCCACCACCACGAACCCCATGTGATCGGGGTAGTCCCAGCCCTGGGGGGTGGCCCACCTGTCCAGGAACTCCGTCGGGGTGAGGTCGCCGAACCTGTCGTAGGAGCGGACGAGCGACCCCACGGGGCCCTCCGAGGGGAGCTCGGCGGGCCCGAGGCGGCGGTCGCCGCACAGGTACGCCGCCAGGTCCTCCTCGGTGGGCGGGGGATCGAGCACCGGACAGTCGGCCTGCGGCGCGGACGGAGCCCCGGGAGGGGACAGCACGTCGGCGTGGGCGGGCGGTGCCACCAGGAGCAGGGCCAGTGCGGCGCCTGCCACCGCGGAGAGCTTCACGAATCGGACTCCGTTCGTTTCCTCGGGCGCCGACCCGGTGCCGGCCGCCCGCGTTCGACCACGGAGTGAAGTGAAGCACGGACGGACGGTCACCGTCCGGGGTTCGCCGGAACTGCCGACCGGAGGAGGGGAGGGATGCCCCGCCCCACGCGGCCGCCAGGGGGCGGCGCCCGCGCCGGGAACGCCGACGGCCGGCCCCCTCGGGGACCGGCCGCCGGAACGGGTCGGGGCCTACTGGCGGCCGAGGGCCCGGTAGGTCCACCCCGAGGCGCGCCAGAACGTGGGGTCGAGGGCGTTGCGCCCGTCCACGATCCTCTTCTGGGCCACCACGGTGGCCAGCTCCTCCGGGTTGGCCTCGCGGAACTCGGTCCACTCGGTGAGCAGGAGCACCACGTCCGCCCCCCGCGCCGCCTCCAGCATGGAGTCGGCGTAGTTCAGCTGCGGGTGCTCCGCGCGGGCGCGCTCCAGCGCCACCGGGTCGTACACCGTCACCTGGGCGCCGAGCGACGCGATGGTCGAGGCGACGTCCAGCGCGGGCGAGTCGCGGATGTCGTCGGAGTTCGGCTTGAACGCCGCTCCCAGGACGGTGACCGTGCGCCCGGCGAAGCTGCCGCCGATCAGCTGGCGGGCGAGGTCGATGGTGCGGGCGCGGCGGCGCTGGTTGATCGCGTCCACCTCGCGCAGGAACGACAGGGCGGGCTCCACGCCCAGCTCGTCGGCGCGCGCCATGAACGCGCGGATGTCCTTGGGCAGGCAGCCGCCGCCGAAGCCCAGGCCGGGGCCCAGGAACTTGCCGCCGATCCGGTCGTCGTACGACAGGGCCTCGGCCAGCTGGATCACGTCGGCGCCCGCGACCTCGGACACCTCCGCCATCGCGTTGATGAAGGAGATCTTCGTGGCCAGGAACGCGTTGGCCGACACCTTGACCAGCTCGGCGGTCTGGAGGTCGGTCACCAGGAAGGGGACGCCCTCGTCGACCTGCCGCTGCCACAGGGCGCGCACGGCCTTCTCGACCCGGGGGGAGTCGGTGCCGATCACGATCCGGTTGGGGCGCAGGGTGTCCTCGACGCCGAAGCCCTCGCGCAGGAACTCGGGGCTCCACCCCAGTTCGGCCTCCCCGCCCACGGGGGCGAGCGCGGCCAGCCGCGCGGCCAGGGTCGCGGCGGTGCCCACCGGGACGGTGGAGCGGCCGACGACCACGGTGGGGCGGTGCAGGTGCGGGGCGAGCTGGTCGACCGCGGCGTTGACGTAGCGCAGGTCGGCCGCGCCGGACTCGTCGCGCTGCGGGGTGCCCACGCAGATCAGGTGCAGGTCCGCGAACTCGGCGACCTCCCTGAAGGAGGTGGTGAAGCCGAGGCGCCCGGACTCCAGGCTCTTGCCGAGCAGCTCGGCGAGGCCCGGCTCGAAGAAGGGCACCCTGCCGGAGCGGAGCATCTCGATCTTGGCCTCGTCGACGTCGAGCCCCAGTACCTCGAACCCCATCTCGGCCAGGCAGGCCGCGGTGGTGGCGCCCAGGTAACCGGTACCGATGACGGAGACGCGCATACGGTCCGCTTCGACCACTGGTTGAGTCCTTCCTCGCTTTCGTCCGTTGCCTGTGCCGGTGGTTGTTCCCGCAGAAGGCGGTCAACACCCCGGTTGAGGGCAGGAAACGGACATGGTTCGGCCGACGGGGGTGCCCCGGGGGCGCGATGCATCACCTTACGCGCCGAGGTGTGGCGCATGACCGAACACCGCGTGAACAGTCAGGCGCTCAGGTTACCGGTGGGTGCGGCCCCCCGGCCACGGGGGCGCGGCTCAGCGGGGACCGCCCCGGAGGGGGCCCGTCCCGCCGCTCTCGTCGTCCAGGGGCGTCCAGGTCGCGCCGGACCCGTTCCGCCGGAAGGGGGTCGTGGTCCGGTCCGGGTCACCGGCGAAGGGATCGTCCGGGTCGAGGACGGGGGGCGGTGCGGGCACGGCGTCCGGAACGGTGTCGCCCACGGGACCGCGGTCGCCCCGGGGACCGCCGTCCGCCCCGCCGGGAACGGCGCCGCGGTACCGGACCCGGCCGGGACCGCCCTCGATCAGAGGGGCGGGGAGCCCGGCGCCGGCGGCCGTCCGCCAGCGGACCGGCATGGCCGCCGAGACCAGCAGCAGCGTTCCGAGGGGCAGCCCCACCGCGAGGCCCGCGCCGGCCGGGTAGAGGAAGCTCTCGTCGTTCAGCCACGCCAGGGCGGGGCCCATCGACGCGGGATGCACGGCCGGCCACAGGCACAGTGCCGTGAGCAGGGCCCCCGACGCCCCTGCCGTCAGCGGGGACACCCGGGACGCGACCAGGTAGGCGCACACGCCCCCGGTGAGGCACGACACGACCGCCGACAGCACCGTCGCGACGCCCACGTCACCGGCGGCGAGCCGCGGAAGGGCCTCGGCCGACCAGGCGACGGCGACCCACAGCACGGGGGCGAGGGCGATACCGGCGAGCAGGCCGACCAGGTGTCGGAGCACAGGAGTCCTTCCTTCGCGGGGGTCACCCGCAGACGTTGTCCCGGGCGGTCGAGGTGGAGAGGCCCTCGGCGGCGGAGGGCTCCGCCTCCGGCCCGGGGGACTCCGCGCCGTCCGGGGCGTGGAACCCGGTGTAGTCGGATCCGATCACGATCTGGAGCTCGCCGTCCAGGGCGGTGTCCTCGACGGCCTCCGCGCCGGGGATCATCCCGGCCACGTAGGCGGCGTCGGCCCCGTCGCCCGGCCCGTGCCTCACCTCGGTCGTCGGCACGTCGCTGCTGCTCCAGTTCTCGGCGGGCGCGGACAGCGCGAAGCCCGCCCCGGTCAGACCCTCGTCCACCTGCGCGCCGAGGCCGGGGGTCCCGATCCCGTTGAACACCCTCACCCGGATGTCACCGGGGTCCGGGTCGCCGCTCCCCCCGTCACGGGGCTCCTCCCCGGGTTCGGCGACAGGCCGGTCGGCGCGGACCGCGGCGAACAGCTCCCGGGAGGCCGGCTCGTCCCACAGCAGGGCGACGTCGCCGCGCGGCGTCCAGTGGTTCATGTCGGCGATGGGGACCTGGGTGAAGGTGACGGCCCCCATGTCCAGGTCGCGCATCTGGTAGGCGAGCTCGTTGATCGTGCTGGTGTCCAGGCCGGAGTCCACCGTCACCGAGGAGAGGGCGCTGTCCAGGAACGCGGTCAGCTTGGCGGGGTCGGACAGGGTCTCGCTGCTCAGCGCCCGGTCGAGCATCGCGGACAGCACCTGCTGCTGGCGGTCGATCCGGTCCAGGTCGCCGCGCGACGTGGCGCGGGTGCGGGCGAACGCCAGGGCCTCGGTCCCGTCCACCTCGTGCGTGCCCGCGGCCATGTCCAGCTGCGCCTTGGGGTCGTCGAGGGGCTCGGGCAGGCACACCTGGATGCCGCCCAGGGCGTCGACCACGTCGACGAAGCCGTGGAAGTCCACCTCGACGTAGTGGTCGATCCGCACGTCGGTCACCGACTCGACGGTCCGGACGGCCAGCTGCGGCCCGCCGTAGGCGTAGGCGGCGTTGATCTTGTCCTCGCCCTCGCCGGGGATGTCCACCCACAGGTCGCGGGGGATGCCGACGACGGTCACGCGGTCGCGCTCGTGGTTGAGCCGCACCAGCATCATGCTGTCGGAGCGCTGCCCCGGGGTCGAGCCGACGCTCAGGTCGTTCCGGTCCTCCTGGTTGACCTCCTCGCGGCTGTCGGAGCCGATCACCAGGAAGGTCAGGCCGCCGGTCGCCTCCGGGCGGTCGCCGTCGGACAGGCCGGAGAACACGTCGAACCTGTTCAGGGAGCCGGACATCCATCCGGTGAAGGCCCACGAGGTGCCCGAGGCGAGCAGGACCAGGACGGAGAAGGCGCCCATCAGGAGCAGGCCCGTGCGGCGCCGCCGCGCGGCCCTGCTGGGAACGGTCACCCGGCCGGACCTGGGGGACCGGCGGTCCTCCGGCGGCAGCGGCTGGGAACGCTCTCGCCGGAAGCCGTCCCCCGGCCCCTGCGTTCCCGAGCTGTCGTCGCTCATCGGCGTCCCCGTCCCAACCGACCCACGGTGTCCTTATCCCTAGGTTGTCACCCGATCCGCCGAAGAGCGCGGGATGTCAACCCTCGGCGTGTTGTCCTCCGCTTTGGGTAGGACGCCGCCGGAGCCGCCGGGGTTCCGCTGCCACCGGGAGCCGTCCTGAGGCGTATCCGGTACCAGTGTGTGACCGAAATCCATGGCCACGGGCTGACTTACGCGCAAAAATGATCGCTTCCGGTACGCGTACGGCGGCCCCCCGTTCCGGGGAGCGCCGTACGGCCTGCCCGCCGCGGACCGGTCCACACCCCTTTCCCCGCCCCCTCCCGGAGTACAACCATGTACCAGCAGCCCCAGTACGAAGCCGTGTCCCCGAAGAACTGGCTCACCACGCTCCTGCTCAGCCTCTTCCTCGGCGGCCTCGGGGTCCACCGCTTCTACGTCGGCAAGACCGGCACCGGCGTCCTCATGCTGATCACCTGCGGAGGCGCCGGCGTCTGGGCCCTCATCGACCTGGTCATGGTCATCATGGGCAACTTCAAGGACGCCCAGGGCCTGCCCGTCAAGAACCAGGGCTGACCCGTCGGCGGCGCGGCCCGGCGGCGATCCCGCCGGGCGCTCCGGGCCGTACGGGTGCAGTACCGTTGACGCGCGCGAGGGAAGCCCCTCGCGAGTCCCCGACACGTCTTGACCTTGGGAAGTGCCCGTGTCCTGGCCGCCTGTCTCCGTCGTCATGCCCGTACTCAACGAAGAACGCCACCTCGCCTCGGCGGTGGAGCACGTCCTCGCCCAGGAGTACCCGGGCGAACTGGAGGTCGTGCTCGGGGTGGGCCCCTCCTCGGACCGCACCCGCGAGGTCGCCGACGGGCTCGCCGCCGCCGACCCCCGCGTCAAGGTGGTGGACAACCCCACCGGCAGGACCCCGGCCGGCCTCAACGCCGCCATCGGCGCCTCCTCGCACGACATCGTCGCCCGCATCGACGGGCACGCCATGATGCCCTCCGACTACCTCCGTGTGGCCGTGGAGACCCTGCGCGAGACCGGCGCCGACAACGTCGGCGGCATCATGGCCGCCGAGGGCACCACCCCGTGGGAGAAGGCCGTCGCCGCCGCCATGACCTCCAAGGTGGGCGTCGGCAACGCGCGCTTCCACACCGGGGGCGAGGGCGGCCCCGCCGACACCGTCTACCTGGGCGTCTTCCGGCGCTCGGCACTGGAGCGCGTCGGCGGCTACGACGAGGCCTTCCTCCGCGCCCAGGACTGGGAGATGAACCACCGCATCCGCACCACGGGCGGCACCGTGTGGTTCCAGCCGCGGATGACGGTCTCCTACCGGCCGCGTCGCAACGTGCGGCTGCTCGCCAAGCAGTACTTCCACTACGGCCGCTGGCGGAGGGTGGTCGCCCGCCAGCACAAGGGCACCATCAACCTGCGCTACCTGGCGCCCCCCGTCGCCCTGGCCGGGGTGGTCGCGGGCCTGGTCGGCGGGTTCGCGTTCTGGCCCCTGTTCCTGGTCCCCGCCGCCTACCTGGCGCTGGTCACCGCCGCGTCCGTGCCCCTCGGCCGGGGGCTGCCGGCCTCCAGCCTGCCGCTGATCCCGCTGGCCCTGGCCACCATGCACATGTCGTGGGGCGCCGGCTTCATCACCAGCCCCCCCGGGCTCGGCTCGGACTCGCGCACCGCGCAGGGCGCCAGCGCCTGACGCGCCCGCCGCCGCGGGTCCCGGACGTGCGGCCGTATCCGGCCAGGGGCCGCCCTCGCACGGGGGCGGCCCCTCTGCTACCCAGGGAGCAGGACACGGAGAGGAACCCATGGACGAGTTGCGGGGCGACCAGGCCGCGTGGCGGTTCGACGGCGAGTCGATCGCGATCGCGTACGAGACGAAGGGCTGGTTCAAGAGCCCCCTCCTGAAACTCCTCGGCGGCCTGAGCGTGCCGCTCGCGGCGGTGGAGGAGGTGGACTTCCGGCCCGGGGCGGTGCGCAAGGGCGGCTGGGCCATGAACCTGCGGCTGCGGGAGCGGATGGACCCCTACGCCGCGGTCGGGGCGATGCTCGACGACCGGGCCCAGCCCTTCAGGCTGACGGGGCCCGCGTCGACGGAACTGGTCGCCGAGTACCTCGCGGACCAGGTGAGGTTCGCCGCCGGACAGGCCGGAGCGCCCGACGGCGCGACCCCGACGGCTCTCGTGCCGCCGCTGCCGCTGCACGTCAGAACCTCCGAGGGCACCGCCCACCTCGACCGCGGACGCCTGACCCTGGTGTGGGGCGGGGGCCACGCGAGCGGTTTCAAGAAGAAGCAGCAGCGCCGCGAGTTCGACCTGGCCGACATCGCCGCCGTCGAGTGGTCCCCCCTCGACGACTGGGGCTGGGGCTTCGTCCGGGTGATCACCGCCGGCGGGACGGAGCAGACCGCGGCCAAGCCCAGGAACGACCTCAACGTGCTGCGCGCGGGGGAGGAGGGCAACGAGATCCACCAGGTGTTCCTCCTCGCCGCCACCGTCACCGCGCACGTGTGGGCCCGGGGCGCGCGGGCGCGACTCGCGCCCGGCCCGGGCGGCGCACCGGGCGACGGCCGGACCGGACGGGACGACGACGCCTGGTGGAGGGACACCGCCAGGAGCGCGCTGGACGCCGTGCGCCGCTCCGCGCTCGCCCTGAACGGTTCCGGCGACGGGATCGCCACCGCGGAGGGCGGCGGGGCGGGCGCCGCCGGAGGTGCCGCGGCGGGGGAGCGGCGGTCCTCCGGGGACGGTCGCGGAGGGGGCGCCGACACCGCATGGATCTTCGAGCAGATCGAACGCCTCGGGGAACTGCACGCGAAGGGTCTGCTCACCGACGAGGAGTTCTCCGCGAAGAAGGCCGAGCTCCTCGGCCGGATCTGACCCTCCCGGACCCGGCACGCCGGGCCCGGGGCCTCAGCACCCCGCGCGCTCCCCGCCCTCCCGGGCCTTGAGGGCGGAGACCGCCCCGGGCACGTCGTCCACCACGACCGCGTCCATGCCCGCCTCCGCGAAACGGGCCGCGTCGACCGGGTCCGGGCACCAGGAGACCACTTCCAGCCCCGCCCGGTGTGCCAGGTCCACGGTGTACGGCACCGAACGGCGGCCCGGCCGGGGGGCGTCGCCGGTCAGCCCGAACGACCGCGCGTCCACCGCGACGATCGCGCACCCCAGGCCGGCGGCTCCCGCCACGGCCTGGTCCAGCGGGTTGCGCACGAACGGCATCCACGCCGTCGGCACCTCCGGGGCGCCCCCGCGGACGGCCACGAGGACGCCGGGGTCGAACGAGCAGACGAACACCCGGCGACGTTTGGCCTCACGGCGCAGGTACGGGAGGAGAAGGGAGGCCGTCCGCCGTGACGGAGCGTCGACCGCGTCCTCCATGACCGACTTGACGTCCACGTCCAGCCCGACCCCCGCCGGGATCGCCGCGAGCCCCTCGTCCAGTCCGGTCAGCCCCGCCGCGGCGCACTCCCCCGCGGTCAGGTCCACGATCGCCCGGCCGTCGGCCAGGGCGGCGTCGTGGTGGAGCACCAGCGCGTCGTCGGCCGTGCGCCGCACGTCGACCTCCACCCAGTCCGCCCCGGCCGCGGCCGCCGCCGCGTACGACTCCGGCGAGTTCTCGCGGGCGCCGTCCACCACGCCGCGCCCCGCGCCGCGGTGCCCGATGACCTCGGTGGCCGCGAAGACCCGGCTCACGAGTCCGCCTCCGCCAGGACGGCGCGGGCGCGGGCCCGGCGCAGCAGCGTCTCGGCGACCTCCACGTCCCCCGGGTTCGTCACCTTGATGTTGTCCTCCTCACCCGGCACGATCCGCACCTCCTCCCCGGGCAGGTACCGCAGCACCACCCCGCAGTCGTCCGTGGCGACCAGCCCCGGGTCGGCCGTGGCCAGGGCGTAGGCGCGGCGCGCCACGCCCAGCCGGAACCCCTGCGGGGTCTGCATGCGGCGCAGCTCCGAGCGCGGCGGCACCTGGGCGACGGCCTCGCCGCCGGTCCGGCCGGGGGCCACCCTGACGACCGTGTCGGCGCTGGGCACCGCCACCCCGACGGCGCCCGCCTCTCCCAGCGCCGCGACGCACGCGGAGATCGTGGCGGGGCGCACGAGCGGCCGGGCCGCGTCGTGCAGCAGGGCCAGGTCGGTGTCGGCCGCGCCCCCCATCGCGGAGAGGGCGGCGTACGAGGTGTCGGTGCGTGTCCCCCCGCCGGGGAGCACGGCGGTGACCTTGGCGAACCCCGCGGAGGCGACGATGTCCTCCACCCTCCCGACGTACTCCCGCACCATGAGGACCAGGATCTCGTCCACCTCCGGGCACGCCTCGAACGCGGCGACGGAGTGCTCGATGATGGGCCGCCCCTCCAGGGGCAGCAGCTGCTTGGGGGAGGGGGCGCCCATACGGGAGCCGACCCCTCCGGCCAGAACCGCCGCGATCACACGCGGGCGCATGGCCCCACCTCTTCCGTCCACGGCTGGTGTCGCCGTTCCCTTGGCCGCACTCGCCGCGGCGCTCGTCACAGGGCCCGCCCGGGGGCGCGTCCGGGGCCCGGCCGCCGCCGGCGGACCGCGCGGCAGGACGCGTCGGACCCTGCCGGCGTCCGTGTGCGCGGGGCCTTCGGCCTTCGCGGCCCCGGTCGGCCGGGGCGCGTGCCCGGTTGTTCCCCGTAAAGGACATGATCTCCGCCCTCGGGCCGAGGCTAGCGGACCGCCGCGGCGACACGGGGCGTGACCGCGCGCACAGCCCGGAGGGGGAGGGCTGGTTGGCGCGGCCCGTCGTCCGCAGCGGTAACCTATGGACGCCTGTATGGCGTGCCCGGTCCAGACCTCCTCCGATGCGGTGGGAACCGGGCGCGGTCCGTGACATCCCCCGGTCGCCCGGACACGCTCCCCCGTTTCCGGCACACCCGGCGCGGGGTGGACCGCGCGTGTCGACCGGTGCGCACAGGCGAGACACGAACACGCCTGTCCGGCCACCTCGCTGACCGGACGAGAAAACAACCCTTGGAGGTGGCGGTGGCGTCAAGGGCGCTGGCCGTCTGGGAGCACCGGAAGGTCGTCGGCCTCCTGGTCCGGCGCGACCTGAAGGTCAAGTACCAGCAGTCCGTACTGGGTTACGCGTGGACGATGTTGGAGCCCCTGGCTCTGACGATGGTCTACTACTTCGTCTTCGGGGTCATCCTCAGCGCTGATCGCGGCATGCCCCCGGAGGCTCAGGCCTACGGCGGCTTCGTGCTCTTCCTCGTGGCCGGGATCCTGCCGTGGACCACCTTCGGCGCGATCCTCAACGAGGCGCCGCGGGCGATGCTCACGCATTCCAAGCTGATCACCACGATGAAGGTGCCCCGGGAGATCTTCCCGATGGCCACGGTGGGCACGAAGTTCGTCGAGTACATCCTCACCTGGCCGGTGCTGCTGGTCTTCGTCTTCGCGCTGGGCGGCCACTTCACCCTCATGGGCCTGCTGGTCTGGCTGCCGCTCGCGGTGGTGCTGACGTTCGCGTTCGGGCTCGGCGTGACCCTGTTCCTGTCGGCGGTCAACGTGCTGCTGCGCGACGTGGAGCGCCTCGTGCGGATCCTCAGCCGCCTGCTGTTCTACGGATCGGCGATCCTGTTCCCGGCCTCCATGGTCCTCAGCTCCGGCATCCCCGAGTGGCTGAAGACCCTCTACCAGCTCAACCCGCTGATGGGCATCTTCCAGATGCACCGCGCGGTGTGGTTCCCTGAGTTCGCGGAACTAACCCCGAGCACCCTCGCGTTGACCTCTTCGGTGGTCGGTTCGATCCTGATGCTCATCATCGGATACTGGACGTTCCGCCGCCTGGAGATGTCCGTCCTGAAGGAGTTGTGATGGCGCAGACCGACTACGGCGCCGGGCTGACCAGTGGGCCGGTCATCGAGGCCAAGGGACTCGGCGTCAAGTTCGCCGTGAACCGCCGCCGCAAGCGCAGCTTGCGCGAGATGTTCATCCACGGCACCAAGCGCGACCCCAACGCCGAGGGCGACGAGTTCTGGCCGCTGCGGGACGTGGCGTTCGAGATCAACCGGGGCGAGTGCGTCGGCATCGTCGGCAAGAACGGCACGGGCAAGTCCACGCTGCTCAAGCTCATCGCCGGGGTCCTGATGCCCGACGAGGGCGAGGTGCACGTCCACGGCAAGGTCGCGCCGCTCCTGGAGCTGCGGGCCGGGTTCAACGACAACCTGACCGGCCGCGAGAACGTGTACCTGGTCGGGTCCCTGCACGGGATGACCGAGAAGCAGATCGACGAGCGCTTCGACGAGATCGTCGACTTCGCCGAGATCAAGTCGAAGTTCATCGACACCCCGGTGCGGCACTACTCCAGCGGCATGAAGGTGCGCCTCGGGTTCGCGCTGATCTCGCAGCTGGAGCACCCGATCATGCTGGTCGACGAGGTCCTCGCGGTCGGCGACAAGGCCTTCAAGCGCAAGTGCTACGAGGCCATCGACCGGATGCTGGCCAACCAGCGGACGATGGTGCTCGTCTCGCACAGCGAGAGGGACCTGCGCCGGTTCTGCAACCGCGGCCTGTACGTCAAGGGCGGCGGGCTCGCCCTGGACACCGACATCGACGCCGCCCTGGCCGCGTACGAGGAGGACACCAAGGCCGAGATCGCCGAGCGCAAGAAGCGCGACGCCGCGAAGAAGAAGCGCGCGGAGGAGGCCGAGAAGCAGATCGACGACCGGGAGTCCGGCGAGGACGGGGCCGACGGCGGCAGGACCGCCTGAGCGCGGGTCCGCCCCGCCGACAGGCCCGTCCCGGAAGGCCGTGGTGCGCATCGCCGGTGTGTTCCGGCGGTGCGCACGTTCCTTTCCGGGGCCCGGCCTTTCCGGGGCCCGGACGAAAGGCCTCTGCGGGGCCGGACCCCGGCTTAGCGGACACAAGGTGCGTGTCAGTGTTTGATTGACTACGCACCGTAGGCGACGGTGTCACTCACCAAGTGTGGGAGGGCACCCATGGTCTACGGCACGCTGGCGCGGTCGGCCGCGCGGATGTTGGAACGCAGACACGTCACCCGGGCCGGGGTGACCAGGATCGGCGTCGTCGGGGCGGTCGGCGCCGCGGTCTGGTTCTCCCGGGCCGACACGGTCGGCGGCCTGGCCGGGTCGGCCTTCCTGGCGGCGGTCCTGTTCTGCGACGCCGTCCGCGCGCGCATGCGGGCCGACCGCGGGGACGCCCTCACCCTGTGGCTGGCGGCGATGCTGTCGCAGCTGCGGGAGTGCGTGGTCTACCTGGGCCTGGCCGCCGGCGCCGTCCTGGCGGGCCTCGGGGGCGCGTGGGGCTGGGCGGCGGGCGCGCTCGTCGCACTGGCCCTGCGGGACTCGCTCCTGGCGGCCCACGAGGCCCCGGTCGCGGCCTCTCCGGGGCGGAACGTGAAACCCGCCCCGCTGTCCTCCCAGGGGCGCGCTGGCGGCCTCCTGGGTGGATTCGCGCCCTGCTGTCCCACCCGTCCCCCGCGCGACAGCGACCCCGGGCTGACGAGCCGGCTGCTCGGCGCCGCGGCCCCGGGGCCCCGTTCGCCCGGACCCCGTTCGCCCGGGGCCCGCGGCCGGGTCCCGGGGGCGGGCCCCGACGGCGCGGCCGCCGCGGGGGTCCGGCTCGACGGGGTCCCGCCCCGGCCGCGTGAGGCCGAACCCGCCGGGTACCGCACGGCCGGGGCCGGCCCCCGCCGCGCCCCCGGCGCGGGGGAGGGCGCGGGCCGCGGAGCGCCGGACGCCCGGACCGGGGCCCTCCGGCCGGACCCGGCGCCGACCGCCCCGGCCCGGCGGCTCACCGCCTTCTCCCAGCCGACGCGCTTCCTGGTGATCGCGGTGACCGCCACGGTCTGGGACGCGCGGGTCGCCTTCGTCACCCTCATCGTGGGCTGCGCGATCGCCGTCACCGGGGAACTCGTCGACCCCACCGCGCGCGGGGTGCGCCGGTGAGCCGGGTCGGGGCGGGCGCGACCGGGGCGCACACCGGGGGAGGGCGTGTCCCCACCGCTCCGGACCTGCGATTTCTCCGTGATGACGGTCACATGTCGTACCTGCTGGGCCGGATCGCGCCGGGTGCCGTACCTCCCCTGCTGCCCGCGCTCGCCGGGGCGCTGGTCGTCGGAACACTCCTCGTGGCAGACCGAGGACACTTGGCAGGCATTACCCTGTTCGCACCGGTCGCTGCCCTGCTACTGTCCGGACTGACCTCCGGCCACCCCCACGACGGACGGTCCGACTGGCTCGTACCACCCGTCCTCCGTGCCACCGAGTACACCTTTCTGGCGGTGCTGGGACTGGCGTCCGGCGTACCAGGTCCCCTGGTGTTCGTACTCTTGGTGGCAGTCGTCTGCCACCATCGCGACGACGTGGCACGCCCCATGGCCGGCACGGCCAGACCGGCGTGGGTGCGCGGCGCGGCACTCGGGTGGGACGGCCGCATGCTCGCCGTCGCCGCCGGGGGCGCGCTCCACGCGCTCACCCCCGCCTACGGCATACTCGCCGGATACCTGGCGGTGCTGCTCGTGCGGGAGTCCGTGCGCACCTGGAGTGCGACACCGGTGACCGACGTGCTCACCAGGACCACCGCTCCCCCCGGCGGTGGCGACACGGGCCCTGGAGATCCCCGGATCTCCCGACCCGGCAGCGGAGACGGAGACGGGGGCCAACCGGCCGCCGGAACGAACGGGGAGGCGTGACAGCCTCCCCGACACAAGGAGGAACACGCCCTCATGCTCGGAATGGTTCTCGCCGCAGGCGCGGGGCGCCGGCTGCGTCCTTACACCGACACCCTGCCCAAGGCCCTGGTGCCAGTCGACGGCGAGACGACCATCATGGACATCTCGCTGCGCAACCTGGCGGCGGCCGGGCTCACCGACGTCGTCGTCGTGGTCGGCTACCGCGCGGAGGCCGTCGAGGCGCGCAAGGAGGCCCTGGAGGAGCGCCACGGCGTCAAGCTCACCCTCAGCTACAACGACAAGGCCGAGGAGTGGAACAACGCCTACTCCCTGTGGACCGCGCGCGAGTTCTTCTCCGAGGGCGTCCTCCTGGTCAACGGCGACACCGTCCACCCGGTGAGCGTCGAGGAAACGCTACTCGCCGCCCGGGGACCTGAGCTCCTCCTCGCGGTGGACAACGTGAAAAGCCTCGCCGACGAGGAGATGAAGGTGACCCTCGACGAGGACGGCCACCTCAGGAACATCACCAAGCTCATGGACCCGGCCACCGCCGCCGGCGAGTACATCGGCGCCACCCTCATCGAGGGGTCCCTGGCCCCCCGCCTCGCCGACGCCCTCAAGGCCACCTGGGAGCGCGACCCGCAGCTCTACTACGAGGACGGCTACCAGGAGCTGGTCGACCGGGGCGAGAAGGTCGCCGTGGCGCCCATCGGCGAGGTGGACTGGGTCGAGGTCGACAACCACGACGACCTCGCCAAGGCCAGGGAGATCGCGTGCCGCTACTAGCCCGAATGCTCCCCTCCCCGCTGGCGATCGACGTGCGGCGGGGGGCGGTCTCCTCCCTCGGGACGCTGCTCGCCGACCGGCGGATCGCCACCGAGGGCCGCATCGCCGTGGCCGTCGGCCCGGGGCAGGGCGCGCAGATCGCCGCCGACCTGGACCTGCCCAACTGCGAGGTCTTCCACGTCGAGGAGGGCACCGTCGACGCCGCCAACGAGCTGGGCAAGAAGCTCCGCTCCGGCGCGTACGAGGCGGTCGCGGGCATCGGCGGCGGCAAGACCATCGACGTCACCAAGTTCGCCGCGACCATGGCGGGCATCCCCATGGTGGCCGTGGCCACCAACCTCGCCCACGACGGCATCGCCTCCCCCGTCAGCTCCCTGGAGCACGAGGGCGGCAAGCCGTCCATCGGCGTCACCATGCCCATCGCCGTCGTCATCGACGTCGACTACGTCCGCGCGGCCCCCCCGCACCTGGTGCGCTCGGGCATCGGCGACGTGGTCAGCAACATCTCGGCCATCGAGGACTGGGAGCTGGCCGGCCGCGTCAACGGCGAACCCGTGGACGGCATGGCCGTCACCTTCGCCCGGGTCGCGGCCGAGGCGGTCCTGCACCGCCCCGACTCGGTGGAGTCCGACGCGTTCCTCACCGTGCTCGCCGAGGGCCTCGTGCTCTCCGGGATGGCCATGTCGGTCGCCGGGTCCAGCAGGCCCGCCAGCGGCGCGTGCCACGAGATCCTGCACGCGGTCACCCAGCTCCACCCGGGTGTCAGCAACCACGGCGAGCTCGCCGGACTGGGCGCGCTCTACGCGTCCTTCCTGCGGGTGCGGCACCTGGGCTGGTCGGAGTCGCGGATGAACGAGATCCGCGACTGCCTGATCCGCCACGAACTGCCCGTCGTCCCCTCGGACGTCGGCCTCGACGAGGCGGCGTTCGCGCGGGCGGTGGCCCATGCGCCGGACACCCGGCCGGGTCGGTTCACCATCCTGGAACACCTGAACCTCTCCGAGGACGAGATCGGACGGAGCGTCAAGGACTATGTCGAAGCCGTCGGTCGCTGAGGTCCGAGCAGGGGGCCAGCCCGCCGGCATCAAGGAGCGGACCAACGAGGAGCACTGGGCCGGCCGCCTCTACATGCGGGACATCTCCCCGTACCTGACGACGTTCTTCGTCCGGCTGCGCGTCCCGCCCAACCCCATCACCTACCTGATGATGGCGTTCGGGGTCCTGTCCGGGGTGGTCGTCGCGTTCGGCGGACTGTGGTCGGCCGTCCTCGCGGCGGTGTTCATCCAGGTCTACCTCCTGCTGGACTGCTCCGACGGCGAGGTGGCCAGGTACACCGGGCGCACCAGCGTCGCGGGGATCTACCTGGACCGGATCGGGCACTACGTGTCCGAGATCGCGCTCCTCATCGGCCTGGGCATCCGCGCCCAGGGCGAGTGGGAGGCGGGCGGCTGGGTGATCCTGGGCATGGCCGCGGCGATCGGCGTCGCCCTGATCAAGGCCGAGACCGACAACGTCGTGGTGGCCCGAGCCAAGGCCGGGCTGCCCGAGAAGGTCTCGGACGAGGCGATGCGGCCGCGCTCCTCCGGGCTGGGCCTGGCGCGCCGCCTGGCCTCCGCCCTCAAGGTCCACCGGCTCATCCAGGCGGTGGAGCTGTCCCTGATCATCGTGGCGGCCGCCGTGGTGGACGCCTTCCTCGGCGACCTGGCCGCCACCCGCTTCCTGGTGGCGGCGTGCGCGTTCGTGGCCGTGGTGATGAGCTTCGCCCACTTCGTGAGCGTCCTCGCCTCCCGGCGCCTGGAGTGAACCGCCGGCCGCCGCGCCGGTGAGCCGCCCCTCCCACGGGGCCGCGGTCGGGTACCCCGTCCACGGCCCCGTACACCTCCCTTTTATTCTTTCGTTAGTCTGTTTCTGCGAATGTTGGCGGGTGTCCACCTGCCAGCAGCATGTCGTCCACTGAACGGTCGCAAACATGGCCACACCCGTGATCCCACCCGCGTCTGACACCGCGACGTCCGCGGCTGAGGTCTCCCGAGCGCCAAGAGCCGAACGGAGCCGCGCCCAGGTGTCCGGTAGCAGCAAGCCCACACTTTCCTGCGTCCTGCTGACGATGGGCACCCGCCCCGCCGAGCTGCGCCGCGCGATCACCAGCGTGTTCGAGCAGGAGGACGCGGACGTCGAGGTCGTGGTGGTCAGCAACGGGGCTCAGCTGCCGGAGATGCCCGAGGGTGTGACCACGGTGCTCCTCCCGGAGAACGTCGGCATCCCCGAGGGGCGCAACCACGGGGTCAAGGCCACCGACGGCGACATCATCCTCTTCCTGGACGACGACGGCTGGTACCGCTCGACCGACCTGGCCCGCCACGTGCGGGAGCGGTTCGCCGCCGACACGTCGCTGGGCGCGCTGTCCTTCCGGATCGCCGACCCCGACGGCGGCCCCGACCAGCGCCGCCACGTGCCGCGCCTGCGCGTGGGGGACTCCCGGGAGTCGAGCGTGGTCACCACGTTCCTCGGCGGGGCCTGCGCCATCCGCCGCACGGCCTTCGAGGCCGGCGGTGGGCTGCCCGGCGACTTCTTCTACGCCCACGAGGAGACCGACCTCGCCTGGCGCATCATGGACGCCGGTTACACGATCGAGTACGACGCCGACGCGGTCATGTACCACCCCGCGGTGGCGCCGACGCGGCACGAGAACTTCTACCGGCTCAACGCCCGCAACCGGGTGTGGCTGGCCCGCCGCAACCTCCCGTGGCCCCTCGCCTTCGCCTACCTCGGCACCTGGGTGGGGCTGACGGTGCTGCGCGAGCGCGACCGCGCCGCGCTGCGCTCGTGGTTCGCCGGGTTCCGCGAGGGCTGGCGCGAGGACGCCGGCCCGCGCACCCCGATCCGCTGGTCGACCGCGTGGCGGATGACCCGGGCCGGGCGCCCGCCGGTCATCTGACCCCGGACGGCGACCGGCCGCCCCGCCGTGCGGAGGGCGGTCGCGACGGGCCGGGCCGGACACGGCCGAGGGGCCGGACACCGTTCGCGGGTGTCCGGCCCCTCGGCCGTGGTGCGGGTCAGACCTCGGTGAAGGCCTCCTCGAAGTCCAGGCGGGGGAGGCGGTCGAACCAGGCGTCCGGGCCGGGGTTGCCGATGTTCATGACGACCAGCGGCCGGAGCGGGGAGTCCTCGCCGAAGAACTCCCGGCGGACCCCCTCGGCGTCGAAGCCGGTCATGGGGCCGGCGGCCAGGCCCGCGGCGCGGACCCCGACGATCAGGTACGCGATCTGGAGGAGGGTGTTCTGGGCGGCCATGGTCTCGCGGGCCTCGACGGGCATCCCGGCGAAGTTGTCGCGGGCGTCCGGGGCCACGGGGAACGTCTTCGGGAAGTGCTCGTGGAAGTCGCTGTCCGCGGACAGGATCAGCGTGAGCGGGGCCGTCGAGGTCTTCGGCGCGTTGTTGCCCGCCATGTGCGGGACGAGGCGCTCGCGGGCCTCCGGCGAGCGCACGACGGTGACCCGCAGCGGCTGGTTGTTCATGGCGGTCGGCCCGTACTTGACGAGGTCGTGGATCGCGCGCACCTGCTCGTCGGTCACCGGCTCGTCGGTGAAGGAGTTGGCGGTGCGGGCGTCGCGGAACAGGAGGTCCTGCGCGGCCTTGTCGAGAACCAGCGTCTCACTCATGTGTCATACCTCGGTCGTGCTCGTGATCAGGGAGAATGCCGAAAAAGCGCTCCGGCACGAGCAACAACCTAGTTGACTAGGAAGATATTTCTCAGGGCTGGTAGGTGTGGCTTCCTTCACGGACCCCTGTGCCCTGCGCCCCCCTCGGGAGGGGGACGACGGGGACCGGGCCGGCCGCCTCGTCCACCCATGCCTCCAGGCGCTTCACGAACACCCTGGCCTGGACCGGCCAGTGGTAGGACGCCTGCGCGATCTCGTGCCCCGTCCGGGCCAGCCGCTCGCGCAGCTCCCCGTCGCGCTTCAGCCGCAGTACCGCCTCCGCGGCGGCCGGCACGTCCCCGAACGGGACGACCAGACCGGCGGGGCCCTCCGGGCGCCCCGTCACCAGGCCCTCCGCCATCGGGTTCGCCGTCGTCACGACGGGCAGGCCGTGCGCCATGTACTCCACGACCTTGGTCGGCATCGAGTGCCGGTAGTTCGGGGTGTCGTGCAGCAGGCTGACCCCGGCCAGGGCGCCCGCGCACATGCGCAGCGCCCGGTCGTTGGGCACGAACCCGTACCAGTCCAGGGCATCCTCCTGCTGGGCCTCGCGGAGCATCGGCCGCACGCCGACGTCGGCCCCGCCGATGACCTCCAGCCGCACCCCGTGGGGACGGAGCGTCCGGCCGAGCTCGACCAGCTCGCGTGCGCCCCGTGCCATCGAGACGTGCCCGAGGTAGACCACCCGGTCGTCCCCGGGGGCGCGGAGGGGGATCTCCGGCACCTCGGTGGTGTTGGGCACCACAGGGTGGTCGCACCGGAAGCGGGAGCGGTACCCCTCCTCCGCCAGCAGCAGCCGCATGCGGCGCTCCGCACGCCGCTCGAAGGCCCGGACCACGCCGCCCAGGGGCCGCCGCAGCGGCTTGGGCACCCACGGCTTCGTGAGCAGGGCGGCGGCCGTGTCCTCGTGCACGTCCCACACCGTCACCGGCCGCTTCGCCGGCAGGGCCAGCAGCAGCTCGGGGTCGTGGAAGAGGAGGAGGTCGGCGTGGGGCGCGTGCTCGGCGAGCACCGCGCGGGCGGCGCGCAGCGAGGTCAGCCGTTCGCGGCCCGAGGCGCGCGGCACGTCCACCGAGCGCACCTCGGCCCACGGGGTCACGCCGCACTCCCGGAACGGGGCCACATAGGTCACCGTGTGTCCCGCGTCCAACAGGGCGCGGATCTGCCTGTGCAGGATCCGAGCGTCCTCCGGGTGGTGCACAACCGTGGCCACAAGCGCGTGCATCGAGTTCACCTACCTGTGTCACCGAATGGGGCCATCTACGAAGATGATCCGCTTTGTGATGGCGATACGTGCTGTTCGACACGGTATTCACCAGCGGAAACGGGTCGAGGAAAGCGCGGTGGCCAGGCGGGGTGAATCGGGTGAACCTTCCAGGAGCGCCGGGTGAACACGACAAGGCACGCCGATGGACACCGTGGGTGTCCGCGTCGGCGTGCCGGTCAGGGGCCCGCACGGGCCGGGAGCGGTTCGGGGCGCCCCGGCCCGTGCCTCAGTTCACAGGACCTGGATCCCCTCGCGCCTCGGACGGCGTCGCGCCTGGGCGGGCACGGCCGCGGTCCCGGCCTCGGGGTCGGGACGGCGCAGGACGCCGCGGGTGTCCAGGAGCAGTCGCGCGTACTCCTCCAGCCGCTTGGGCCGGTACTCGGCGTGGTCGGTGAGCAGGATCGTCAGGTCGGCCTCGGCGATGGCCTGGTCCAGGTCGGTGGACCGGGGCACGTCCACCCCGTCCACCTGCCACGACTCGACGTGCGGGTCGTGGTAGGAGAGGGTGGCGCCCTTGGCGGCCAGCTTGCGCGCCACCGGCCGGGCCGGCGACTCGCGCTGGTCGGCGATGTCGGCCTTGTAGGTGACGCCGAGCAGCAGCACCTTGGACCGCGACAGCGCCATCCCCGACTCGTTGAGGAGCTCCTGGGCCCGCTGGATGACGTAGGACGGCATCCGGCTGTTGATCTCCTGGGCCAGCTCGACGAAGCGGAACGGGTAGCCGAGGGTCTTGACCTTGTACGACAGGTAGTTCGGGTCGATCGGGATGCAGTGCCCGCCGACGCCCGGACCCGGGTAGAAGGCCTGGAAGCCGAACGGCTTGGTGGCCGCCGCCGCGATGGAGTCCCACAGGTCGACGCCCAGCTCCTGGCAGAAGATGGCCATCTCGTTCACCAGGGCGATGTTGACGTGCCGGTAGGTGTTCTCCAGCAGCTTGGCCATCTCGGCCTCGCGGGTCCCGCGGGTGCGCACCACCGTGTCCACGAAGTTGCCGTAGAAGACGGCGGCGGCCTCGCCGCACTCCTCCGTGAGCCCGCCGACGACCTTGGGCGTGTTGGCCACGCCGAAGGTCGCGTTGCCCGGGTCGATGCGCTCGGGCGAGAACGCCAGGTGGAAGTCGGCCCCGGCGACCAGCCCGGACTCCTCCAGCAGCGGCCGCACCACCTCGTCGGTGGTGCCCGGGTAGGTGGTGGACTCCAGGATGACCAGGGTCCCCGGCTGGAGGTGCGCCGCGATCGACCGGGCCGCGGAGGTGACCGCGCCCAGGTCGGGGCCGCCCTCGGGCGACAGGGGCGTGGGAACGCAGATGACGATGGTGCGCGCCGCCGCAAGGCAGGCCGGGTCCGTGGTCGCGGTGAACCCGCGCTCCAGCATGCGGTCGACGTCTTCCGACGAGAGGTCGTCGACGTGGGAGACCGCGCTGTTGAGGCCGTCGACGACTCGGTCGCTCACGTCGAGGCCGGTGACCTTCAGCCCCGCGGACACGGCCTCGGCCGCCAGGGGCAGGCCGACGTAACCGAGTCCGAGGACGACGAGGTCGCTGACCGCCGCGGCGGGCTGCTCGGGGACAAGGGCTGGGTTGGAGGCTGCGGCATCCACTTCGTGGTCACACTCGCATTCATTTCGTGAACGGGCGCAAGTTTCGAGGACCGCCATTACTCAGTGCCCGGGGCGTCCGAGTGTAGGTAGGTGTTGCCTCTGCTCACGGGTTCTGGCCTGGTTCGGACAGTTTCTGAATAAGAACCCGATACGCCTGGTTGTAGCGGTATGCGGCCTCGGCCCACGTGCGGTCGGCACCGACGAGGCTGCGACCTGCGAGGCCGTAGGCGGCTCGCTTTTCATGACTGTAGGCGAGATTTGTCAGGACATCAGCTAGACGTGCCGATTCGCCCGCGGGAATTAACTCTCCAGTCACTCCCGGTTCCACAATCTCTCGCAACGCCGGAAGATCGCTTGCCACAACGGGAAGCCCGCCCGCCATGGCCTCCACGGGTTTCAGGGGCGTCACCACACGGCACACCCGGTCGTCCCGGCGCGGCACGGCGAACACGTCCAGCGCGGCGTGGTGCGACCGCACCTCCGAGGCGGCCACCCGGCCGGGGAAGTGGGCGGCCCCCTCCAGTCCCAGCGACGCCGCACGGGCGCGCAGGGCGGGGAGCTCCGGCCCGTCCCCGACGATCAGCGCGTGGGCCGGCTCCCCGCGCTCGCGCATCAGCGCCACGGCGTCCAGCAGCACGTCCAGGCCCTCGTAGCCGAAGCAGCTCGTGGTGGTCCCCACCACGAAGTCCGCCCCGCCGATCCCCAGGCCGGCCCGCACTCCGTCGCCCGGGGGCAGGGGCTCCAGGAACGACGCGTCCACCGCGTTGGGCACCACCAGGAGGCGCTCCCGGGCCACCCCGCGCGCCTCGATGTCCGCCCGCATCGCCTCGCCCAGGGTCACCACCAGGTCGGCGGCCAGCATGCACTCCGTCTCGGCGGCGCGCTCGGCCCGGTAGAAGGCGTCGTCCACGCTCCTGGAGGGGTCGCGGGACAGCCACGACTCCTCCAGGAACCCCCGCACCTCGTACACCACCGGCAGGTCGAACCTGCGGCCCAGCTCCAGGGCCAGGCGGGCGTTGTGGTGGTTGCTCGCCGCGTGCAGCACGTCCGGGCGCACGGCCTCCACCAGCTCCGACGCCATCCGCACCCCCACCGCCAGCTCCCCGGCCGCGTCGGCGGGGGCCGTCCACGGGATCAGCCGGTGGTAGGTCACACCGTCCACCCGCACCAGCGTGCGCGGGTCCCGGACCCCCTTGGTGAGCGGGTACCCCGCCCGGGTGACCACGTGCACGTCCATCCCGGCCTCGCGCTGGGCCACCGCGATCCGGTGGGTGCGCTGGGTGTACCCGGCGTTGGTGTGCGGCAGGGCGTTCGTCACCAGGTGCAGCACCCGGAGCCCGTCGCCGGGGGCCGACGCGCCTTCCGCCGGACGCCGGCGTTCACCGGCCGGGACCCCCGGTTCACCCGTTCGCACCTCCGGTCGCCGAGCGTTCACCGTGTCGTCGGGCCGCGTTCGGGCACCGCGGGTTAACGTGATTCCGTGATGGTCAGCCGACGGGGACGGAGACGCGGGAACAGCGCGTCCCGTCGCCAGCGCCGTCCGGTGCTCAGCGGCCTCGCGGGCCGCACCCCGGGGGAGGCGTTCGACCAGTTCACGGGCGGTATCGGCATCACCCGCAGCCAGGCAGGCCGCCACCAGGCGGCCCACCCGGCGGGGCGAGGCCCCGTCCGCGGCGTCGAGCACCGCCTCGCGGGCCTCCGCGCGCCGGCCCTGGTCCCACAGGGCGTAGGCGCGGGCCCGGCCGCCCAGGCGGGCGGCCAGGGAGCGTGCGGCCCGGCGCGGCGCACCGGGCGCCAGCCGCAGCGCGAGCAGCGGCAGGCGCGCCGGATCGGAGCGCAGGTGTCGCCAGGCCAACGACACGGTGAACGTCACCGCCCGCGGCCAGCGGGTGCGCGGACGGGGAACCTGGGTTTCGGGAGTCTGGGTGTCATGCACGGTCAGTCACATAACCATGCGGACGTGACCACGTGGTGACACCACGGCGACACGGACGGGACGGCTCGGGCAAGGAACACCGCCCGACCCGGCGCGCCGCGCCCCTCGGCAACGATAAGAACACCCCAACAGAAGGAAACGTGAGAGTCGTGGCAACGAGCGCCCCCCTTGGGAGCCAGGACACCGGGATCGTGCACGTCGTCGGCGCGCGCCCCAACTTCGTCAAGGCCGCGCCCGTCGTCTCCGCCCTTCGCGGGCGCGGAGCCCACCAGTCGGTCGTCCACACCGGACAGCACTACGACGACCGCATGTCGGCCGTGTTCTTCCGCGACCTCGGCCTGCCCACCCCCGACGTCGACCTGGGCGTCGGCTCCGGGTCGCACGCGGCGCAGACCGCCGCGCTCATGGTGGGCCTGGAGGAGGAGTTCAGCAGGCGCGAGCCCGGCATGGTGGTCGTGTACGGCGACGTCAACTCCACCGTGGCCGCCGCCCTGGTGGCCGCCAAGCTGCACATCCCGGTCGCGCACGTGGAGGCGGGCCTGCGCTCCTTCGACAACACGATGCCCGAGGAGATCAACCGCAGGGTCACCGACCAGCTCAGCGACCTGTGCTTCGCCACGAGCCCCGAGGCCATCGGGCACCTCGCCGCCGAGGGGATCTCGCCGGACCGGGTCCACCTGGTCGGCAACCCGATGATCGACACCCTCCTGGGCAACCTCGACCGCTTCGACGCCGACGCCCTGCGCGCCCGCCTCGGCCTGCCGGAGCGCTACGTCGCCGCGACCCTGCACCGGCCCGCGAACGTCGACGACCCCGACAACGTGGCCCGCCTCACCGCCCGCCTCCACGAGATCGCCGACCTCGCCGACGTGGTCATGCCCGTGCACCCGCGCGGCAAGGCCGCCTTCGACCGCGCCGGGCTCGGCGACCACCCGCGGGTGCGCCTCCTCGAACCCCTCGGCTACCTCGACTTCGTCGCCCTCACCCGCGGAGCCGCCGCAGTGGTCACCGACTCCGGCGGCGTGCAGGAGGAGACCACGATCCTCGGGGTCCCCTGCCTCACCCTGCGGCCCAACACCGAACGGCCGGTCACCATCACCCACGGCACCAACCAGCTCGTCACGGAGGCCGACCTCCTCCCCACCGTCACCAAGGTCCTGCACGGGCAGACCCCCGAGCGGATCGGCGACGACACCCCGCCCCTGTGGGACGGCCGGGCGGGGGAGCGCATCGCGTCCGTCCTCACCCAGTGGTCCAGGTGACGCCGATGCCGCACGCACGACGGCCCGGCCCGGTCCCCCCGCCGAGGGAGGGCCGGCAGCGCTCCGCCCCGATCCCGTCCCCGCGTCCCCGCCGCGACGGCCGCCGCGTCGTCCCGGTACCCGCGCAGCGGTCCCGGTGATCCCCCATGGCACACTCCCACCCGTCCTCCCCCGTCCCGTCCAGACGTCCCGCCCGGCCCTCGACGCGCCTCTCCATGGGCATCCGCACCCGGCCGGGGACACGCCGGGAGCAGCACCCGGCTCAGTCGGACACGACACACCCGACGGACGCGGTGGTTTCGCCGATCCGACCAGAACGCAAGGTGGCAGACCGTGAAACGGCGTGAACAGAGCCAGACCGAACAGCTCAAACAGGCCCTCGCCGAGCGCGACGCCCAGCTCCAGGAGGCGCGCACCCGGCTCGCCGCAGTGGAGGACTCCACCTCACTCCAGGTGGGGCGTGCGCTCACGGCCGCCGCCAAGCGGCCCGGCCGATCCCTCGTCAGACTTCCGCGAGACCTCTACCGGCTCTGGCGGCGCAGCGGCACCACCCAGCACGTCCAGCGCCGCCGCCCCGGCGCCGAGCCGGTCCGCTCCTTCGACGCCGACCGCCAGGAGGCCAGGCTCCTGAGCGGGATGGCCGGGAACAGCGAGGACCTGCTGGTCGTCGCCACCGTGGTCGGATCCGCCATCCAGGACGCCGTGTCCCCCTACCTGCACTCCGTGCCGCTGCGCCCCCACGACGCCCAGATCGTCATGGACGGGGTGGACGTCGACCTGGTCCTGGTCTCGGCGTCGGCCGCGGCCGCCGGATCGCCGTGGGCGCACGTCGGGGACCCGGCGGCCGCCGACCGCACCCGCGCCCTGCACTGGGTCCTGGAGTCCGCCGCCGCGCGCGGCATCCCCACGGTGCTCCTCGAGGACG
The DNA here is from genome assembly GCF_026642255.1 of Streptomonospora nanhaiensis. Lineage (GTDB taxonomy): Bacteria > Actinomycetota > Actinomycetes > Streptosporangiales > Streptosporangiaceae > Nocardiopsis > Nocardiopsis tropica. Next base: position 1,070,406 of record NZ_CP113264.1, read on the forward strand.
CCCCGGCCCCGCCCGCCCTGCGCGAACTCGGCTTCGACCGGGTCCACCGCGGGGACGCCGGGGTCCCGCTGCACCTGTTCAACCCGGTCGCCGCCGACCTGACCCCCGGCCCGAAGGCCGTGTTCGTCCGGGAGACGCCCGACGCCCCCGTCCCCGAGGTGCTCACCGAGCTCGAAGCCGGGGTCGTGGACGCCGACTCGCCCGGCCTCGCCGACGCCCTGCGCGCCGCCAACGTCGCCGTCGTCCCGGCCTTCCCGGCCGACGACACCCGGCTCCGCCGCCGCGCCTGGGCATGCGGGGCCGGCGTCATCACCCACTCCCCGGTCCCGCACGCGGCCAACCCGCACGGGGAGGCCCTCGCGGTCTCCGTGCCGCGCATGCGCGCGGAGCGGGTCACCCCCTCCGCGATGCGCCTCCGGCTCCGCAAGGTCTTCCTCCAGGAGGCCACCCCGGTCCGCCTCGCCGAGATCCTGGGAGACCTGGACTTCCCGCCCGGCACACCCGGCTCGGAGCTCCCGCTCCGGGGCCGCTCCGTCGCCGTCCTCGCCGACCCCGCGGGGGAGGCCGAGGCCGACCTGCTCGCCTCCGACCTGACGGGGGCCGTCCTGCGGCCCACCGAGGTCGTCGTGCCCCACTCGGCGTCGCGCCTCCCCGGGATCCAGCGCCTGCGGGCCGAGGGCATCACCGTGCGCACCGTCCGCTTCAGCGCCCCGGACACGCCCGAGGAGCTCACCCGGAACACGCCCGGCGCCCCCGTCCCGCGCGTCGGAGGGCTCGGCCCGGACCGCTGGGCGGCCCTCGCCGAACGCGCCACCGCTCCCTGGGCCCACCTGTGGAACGGACCTCTCAGCCCCACCCGGCTCGCCGACCTGGTGTGCGCCGTGGAGTGCTCCGACGCCGACGCCGTCGGCGCCAGCGCGGGGGACGGCCACGGGCCCGGAAGCCCGCTCGACGGGGCCGGGGACCTCGGCTTCTTCGACCGCCCGGACACGGGGGCGCCGCAGTACGTCTTCGTCAGCGAGGTCGTCCCGGAACTCGCCCGCACCCGCCTCCTGCGGCGCGGCTGGAACCCGGACGAGTGGAACCGGCGCGGCACGAGGCTCCTGGCCCTGGGCCCGGACAACGGCCCCGCCGGCCCCGACGCCGACGACGAGGACGCCGTGTACAACTCCACGGACGCCTCCACCGGTGCCGTCGGTTGAACCCCGACCCCACCGACAGCGCCGTCAGCCCCGCACGGGCCACCAGAAAGCATCCGAAGGGAAGAACGTGAGCACACCTCCTCCGCGCGCACTCTTGTACGGGGACGTGGACCTCAACATCATCGACGGCTCCGCTGTCTGGGCGCAGTCGATGGCGCAGGCCCTGGCCGCCGCCGGATGCGAGGTCACCCTGCTGCTGAAGGCACCCGTGCGCACCGACCGGCTGACCGAGCCCCTCACCAGGGTCCCCGGTGTCCGCCTGCTGCGTCCCTACGAGGACAAGCTGCTGCCGGACCTGGGCCCGCGCGGGCTCACACCGGAACAGGCCGTCACCCTGCTCACCCGGCAGCACGAGCGCAAGCCGTTCGACCTGGTGGTGGTGCGCGGCCGCCGCCTGGCCGGGCTCGCGGCGCAGGAGGAGGCGCTGGCGGGCAGGCTGTGGACCTACCTGACGGACTTCCCCCACAGCGTGGGCGAGCTGTCGGCGACCGCCACCGCCGAACTCACCCAGATCGCGGTGGCGTCCCGCTTCCTGCTCTGCCAGACGGAGGAGCTGCGGGCCTTCCTGGAGTCGTCGGTGTCGGCGGCCTGCGGCCGCTCGGTGCTGTTCCCGCCCGTGGTGGTGGTCCCCGAGGACGTGCGCGCCGACGGCGCCGTCCACGCCCGCGCACGCCTCGCCTACACCGGCAAGTTCGCGCCCGCGTGGAACACCCTGGAGATGACCGCGCTCCCCGCCGAACTGGCCGCGCGGGGCGTGGACGCCGAACTGGTGATGATCGGCGACAAGATCCACGCCGAGCCCGCGGACTGGGCCAAGCGCATGCGCAAGGCGCTGGAGGGCACCCCCGGAGTGGACTGGCGCGGCGGCATGCCGCGCGCGGAGGCGCTCCGCCAGGCCGCCGAGTGCGGGTTCGGGATCTCCTGGCGGGACCCCTCCATGGACGCCAGCCTGGAGCTGTCCACGAAGGTGCTGGAGCTGGGCGCGCTCGGCCTGCCGGTGGTGCTCAACCGCACCCCCATGCACGAGGCGATGCTCGGCGCCGACTACCCGCTGTTCGCGGGGGCCGGCGTCGAGTCCGTCGCCGAGGTGGTCGCCCGCGCCCACCACGACCGGGCCCTCTACGCCGACGCCGCCGCGCGCTGTCGCGCCGCCGCCGCCGACCACACGCTCGAACGGGCGGCCGAACGCCTGCGCGGCTACCTCACCGAGGCCCTGCCGCCGGCTCCGGCCGGGGTCGACACCGAACGGCCGCTCAAGGTGGTCGTCGCCGGCCACGACATGAAGTTCTTCACCCGTCTCGCCGAGTACCTGGACTCCCTGCCCGGGCTGGACGTGCGCATCGACGAGTGGGAGGGGCTGAACAGCCACGACCAGTACCGGTCCCGCGAGCTGGCGGCCTGGGCGGACGTGGTGATCTGCGAGTGGTGCGGGCCCAACGCCCTGTTCTACTCCAAGTGGAAGCGCCCCGACCAGCGACTGGTGGTGCGCCTGCACCGGTTCGAGCTGTACGCGGAGTGGCCGCGCAAGCTCGACATCGACAAGGTCGACGCCGTGGTGTGCGTGAGCCCCCACTACGCCGACCTCACCCGGGAGCTGACCGGCTGGCCCGCCGACAAGGTCGTCGTGGTGCCCAACTGGGTGGACGACGAGCAGCTGGACCGGCCCAAGCTCTCCGGCGCCGAGTACTCGCTGGGCATGGTCGGGATCGCGCCGTCGCGCAAGCGGCTGGACCGGGGCCTCGACGTGCTCGCGGAGCTGCGCCGCATGGACCCGCGGTACACGCTCTCGGTCAAGACCAAGCAGCCGTGGGACTACTGGTGGATCTGGAACCGGCCGGAGGAGCGCGCCTACTTCGAGCGGGTCTACCGGCGGATCCAGCGCGACGAGCGGCTCGCGGCCGGGGTGGTGTTCGACCCGTTCGGCCCGGACGTGGCGACCTGGCTGCGCCGGGTGGGGTTCATGCTCTCCACCAGCGACGACGAGTCGTTCCACCTGGCCCCCGCCGAGTGCGCCGCCTCGGGCGGCATCCCCGCGCTGCTGCCGTGGCCGGGCGCGGACACCATCTACGACCCGCACTGGATCCACGACGACGCCGTCGCCATGGCCGAGTCCATCCACGAGACGGTCAGCGGGGGCGGGTTCGCGGCCGAGGCCGAGCGGGCGCGCGCCGAGGTGACCGAGGCGTACGGGCTGGGCCGGGTGCGCTCGCTCTGGAGCGACCTGGTGGTGCGGGGCAAGGTGCCGGACACGGCGCAGGCGGCCGCGCCCGCGGACGCCTGAACCCGGGACGCGCACGGGGTCCGGTGCGCCCGGGACCGGTGGCGGCAGGCCGACCGGAACCGTGGCCGGTGGGACGTGGGGGACTCCGACCCCGTTGGTCCTGTACTCGTGGACGGTTTCGGCTCCCGGAGCCGCCATGAGCACGGGACCACGGGGGAGGGGAGGGGCCGCGCACCCTGCCGGCCACCGCCCTAGACCGGGCCGGTCATCTTCGACAGCCCGCCCGCACCCGCGGGCAGGAACAGCGCGAAGGTGGTCGGCCTCGTCTGTACCAGCTCGATCCGGGCCCCCTCGGACTCGGCTATGTGGCGGGCCAGGGCCAGCCCCAGGCCGGTGCCGCCGTCTCCGCTGACCTCGCGCTCGAAGATGCGCCCGGACAGGTGCTCGGGTACGCCCTCGCCCTCGTCGCTGACCTCGATGCGCACCGACTGCCCGGTGTCCAGGCGCCGGATGGTCACCGTCCCGGCGCCGTGCTTGTACGCGTTCTCCACCAGGGTGGCGATGATCTGCGTCAGGTCGGTGGGGACCGTCACCGCGGTCAGACCGGAGACTCCGGTGATGACCAGCTCGCGCCGCTCCTGCTGGAAGACCGGCTGCCACTCGGCCTGGAGGTGGTGGAGGACGGGGTCGAGCTCGACCGCCTCCACCTCGGGGTTCTGGCTCTTGCGCGCCCTGCCGAGGAGGCTCTCCACGGTCTCCACCAGGCGTTCGGTCTGGGCGAGGGCGGCCTCGCCCTCCTCGCGGACCACGTCCGGGTTGCCGGACTCCGCGATGATCTCCTCCAGCCGCATCGTCAGCGCCGTGAGCGGGGTGCGGAGCTGGTGCGAGGCGTCGGTGGCGAAGTGGCGCTCGGTGGCGATCAGCCCCGCGATGCGCTCGGCGCTGCGGTCCAGGACCTCCGCCACCCGGTCGGCCTCGGGGATGCCGTAGCGGTGCCCCCAGGGTGTGGTGACCCCCGAGCCGAGGCGTTCGGCGGTGGCGGCCAGGTCCGCCAGCGGCAGCGTGAGCCGCCGCGCCTGGAACATGGACAGCCCCACGGCGACGCCGATGGCCAGCAGTGACAGCGAGGCGATGCCCAGCCAGGCGCGCACGACGCTCTGCTGCACCGTCTCGGCGCTCGTCCACACCTCGACCAGCGTCCCCCTGCCGGTGGTCGCCGTGGCCTTCTGCAGACCGGGCGCGCCGGGGTTCTCCGGGTCGAGGGCGGGGTCCCCCGCCGTCGCCCCCGAGGGGGCGCCCGCCGGCGTGATCCGGATGAACCGGGCCGGGTGGTCGCGGTCGAACTCGTCGGGGTAGAGCTGCCCGTGGACCTCGAGCATGGTGTCGCTCTCGGCACCGATCAGCTCCGCCTCGCCCTGAAGCTGGCGGCTGCTCTCGTCGTGCACCAGTTTGTACGTGAGAGCCCCGAGGGGCAGCCCCAGCAGCATGACGGCGATGACGGTCACCACCAGGGTGGAGAAAACCATCCGCCTGCGCATGTCACCTCATGTCCGTCCGACCCCGACCGGGCCGACCGGCGCTGAGCGCGTCGGAAACCAAGGTCGTGTCAGTCCCGCTCGAACCGGAAGCCCACGCCCCGGACGGTGGTGATGTACGAGGGCTGGTTGGCGTCGTCGCCGAGTTTGCGGCGCAGCCAGGAGATGTGCATGTCGAGTGTCTTGGTGGAACCCCACCAGTTGGTGTCCCACACCTCGCGCATGATCTGCTCGCGGGTCACCACCTTGCCCGCGTCGCGCACGAGTACGCGCAGGAGGTCGAACTCCTTGGTGGTCAGCTGGAGTTCGCGTTCGCCCAGCCAGGCGCGGCGGGAGTCGTTGTCGATCCGCACGCCGTGCACGACGGGCACCTCCGCGCCGCCCCGGCGCAGCAGCGCGCGGACGCGGGCGAGGAGTTCGGCGAGCCGGAAGGGCTTGGTGACGTAGTCGTCGGCGCCCGCGTCGAGGCCGACGACGGTGTCCACCTCGTCGGCGCGGGCGGTCAGGATGAGGATCGGCGTTCCGTGGCCCTCGGCGCGGAGCCGACGTGCCACCTCTAGCCCGTCCATTTCGGGCAGCCCGAGATCCAGGACCATCAGGTCTATGTCTCCCGCACGGGCACGGTCGAGTGTCTCAATGCCGTTGACGGTCACGTCCACCGTGTAGCCCTCGCGACGGAGTGCGCGCGCGAGAGGCTCGGAGATCGAGACATCGTCTTCGGCCAGCAAAACGCAGGTCATGTTGTCGATCGTAGGTCCGGGGTCGCGCATTTCCCTATTATGCGCGCCGGATGCCCCAAGGTTGGCTGAAAATACTCTAATCCCATACCAGTCAAATGGTTCGATTTGCTCTCATGAGACTTTTCTTTGCACTTACTTGTTGAAAATGGGAGTCTTGGTCGTACATGCGCCCCGGGATCGGTCCTCGGGGCCGGGTGCACGCCCATGCCTCCCCCCTGAAGGTCACTCCGAATGGGAAAGTGGGAGGATTCATAACAAAAGGGGTAGTAAGGCGTCGTGAAGCGGGTGGGAAGCCCGTCGGCGCCCGCCCGCCCCGGCAGCCCCACCGACGAACCCGCCCGAGCCGGCGTCCCCCGACAGCGAGGAGTCTGTACGTGAACCCCCACAACGAACACGGGTCGGACGGCGGGCCCGGTACTCCGCCGCGCGGAACCGAGGGGCCGGAGGGGCCGCCGGGCGCGCCGGACCCGCAGGGCCGCCAGGAAGCCCCGGGGGCGCACGGTCCCCCGGGGGACCAGGGCACTCCGGAGGGTTCCGGGCTCCCCGGGGTCCCCGGGTCGGACCGCCGCGCCGCACCTCCCGGTGGGCCCGGCCCCGCCTGGGGCCCGCCCGGCCCCGGCCCCGGGTCCGGCCGCCAGGAGCCGCGGTTCCAGCCGCTGCCGCCGACGCCTCCGCTCCAGGGGCAGCCGGCCGGCGGCCCGCCCCTCCCGGGGGCGGGGCAGGGGCAAGGGCCCGGGGAGCACCATGCGCCCCCGCACGGACAGGTTCCGCCGGGGGCCCGGGAGGTCCAGGGGCCTCAGGGGCCTCAGGGGCCTCAAGGGCCTCAAGGGGTGCATGGGGTCCAGGGGACACAGGGGTTTCAGGGGTCGCAGGGCTTCCAGGGGCCCCAGGGGGCTGAAGGAGCCCATGGGCAGCAGGGCTTCCAGGGTTTCGCGGGGGGCCGAGGGGCCCAGGGGCCTGCGAGCGGCCAGGGCTTCCAGGGAGGTCAGGGGGCCCCGCAGGCCCCACCCTCCCTCCAAGGGCCGCAGGGGCCGCAGGGGCCGTTCGGTCCGCCTCCCGCCCAGCCGTCCCGGCCCGGTCGCTACGGCACCGGTCTCCTGGCCGTCCTCTCCGTCATCGCGGTCCTGGCGGGCGCGTCCTTCCTCGGCGGCGGCATGGCCCTGGGCTGGAGGGTGACCGGGGGCGCGGCCGGGGCCGCCGCGGCCGCGCCCTCCGAGGAGCCCGGCGGGGAGGCGTCGGAGGAGGGGTCGCCGACGCCCGGGCCCTCCCCCTCGGAGGAGCCCCCGCCCACCGGCCGGCCCCTCCCCACGGACGAGCCGTCCGTCGAGGCGGAGGAGCTCATCACCGCGGAGGACCTGGTCGACGAATTGCGCCGCGACTTCCCCATCGACGCGCGGGTGGACGTCACCGACGACATCTGCACGGCGGAGAACGAGGAGGAGAACCTCTTCCAGTGCACCTCCGCCATGGACACCAACCTGATGCGGGCGATCGCCTTCGACGGCGCAGGGATCGCGCTGTTCGCCGCCATGGCCCTGGAGGAGAGCGAGGACAGCACCGCCGCCGACATCCAGGAGGCCTGCCACTTCGTGCTGATCTGGTTCGACGGCGACGCCATGGACCAGGGTGAGCGCGACGACATGGCCGAGGCGACCCGGGAGGCGGCGGGCTGCCCCTGACGGGAGCACCGGTCCGCCGGGCGGGACGCGTGGGCGTGCGGTCGGCGTCGGAGCGGCCCGGCCGGGGGCGAGGGGAATTCGTGTCGTTGAGCAACGATGTGAATACTCTGCGTGACAATGGTGGCGTTGGAGGGGGTTGGCCTGGATTCAGGTCCCCCCGCATCCATTCCACCAGGACCACCCGGCCCGGTGCCAGGTTCCACCGTCTCCTGCGGACGACGGTTCCGTGACGCCGCGGCGGTGCCGGTCCCGGAAGACGCGAGGAACGGCGATGGCACACAGAGGCATCCTGAGAACGGCGACGGCGGTACTGGCGCTCGCCCTCCCCACGGCACTGGCGGCGCCGGCCGCCGCCGCGTCGGCGGACCCGCCCCCGCAGGAGACCGCCGCCGCGCCCGCGGACCACGGCGCGTCCGACGTCCACGTGGTCCCGGGCTCCTACTCGGTCCGCCACTACTACTCCACCTGGCGGGAGGCCCGCACCTACCGGCAGCGGGACACCGGGCACCCCACGGGGACCGTGCTGCCGGCCGGGCGCCACTACTTCTTCTGCCAGACCGAGGGGCAGCCCCACTCCGACGGGGACGGCCGCTACTCCACGTGGTGGGTGCTCACCGACGACAGCGCCAACCGGGACGTCTTCGTCAGCGCGACGGCCCTCCGGCTCGCCGAGCCCTGGAAGCCGGTCGCCGGCCTCCCCGGCTGCTGACGCCCTCCGCGCGGCAGGGGCCCGCCCGGGGAACGCCCCGGACGGGCCCCTGCCGCGCGCCGGCCCCGGGGGACCGGCGCGCCTCCCGTCAGGACTCCGGTCCGGCGGACGCGGTGCCGGCGCCCGTGCGCCTGCGGCTCAGGTACAGCGCGGCACCGCCGGCGCAGACCGCGATCACGGCCGCGGCGACCAGGCCGAACAACGCGCTTCCGGTCGTCGGCAGCGCACCGTTCGCCCCGTCCGGCCGGCCCGGCTTGTCGTCGCCCGGCCCGCCCCCTCCCGGAGCGGTCGGCCCGGCGCTCGGCGGATCGGTCGGCTCCGCGGGGTCCGTGGGGCCGGCCGTCGGCCCGACCGGGGGCTCGGTGGGCGTGCCGCCGCCGTCCGGCACCGTGGCCTCCTCGCCCACGACGATGCGGCCGGAGCCGCCCTCGGGATACGCCTGCGCCGTGACCCGGCCCTCCAGGGTGTCGGTGAGCAGGCGTTCCAGGGCCACCTGGTAGGTCGCCCCGACGACGGTGAAGGGGGCGTCCCGGAACGGGTACATGTCCCCGCCCCTGGCGGAGAAGTCGTTGGTGACCACCGTGACCGGATCGCCGTCGACGACCTCGCCGTCCCGCACGAGGACGGTGCCGTCGTGCAGGATCACGTTGCGCACCCGCTCGCCCGGGGTCGTCACGGTGCCCGCGTCGTCCACCGCCTGCGCGGTGCGCGCCGGGTCGTACGCGAAGTTGACCCCGGCGACCTGCATGAACGCCCCGCTGGCCGCGGGGGCGGCGGCCACGCCCTGCTCCAGCAGCTCCTTGACCTGGGAACGCGGGAGGTCCGGGACCACGGCCACCTGGTTGGCGAACGGCGCGACGGAGTAGGTGTCCAGCGCGCTCAGCGGCCCCGCGGGGAGCACCGACGCGTTGCGGATACCGCCGCCGTTCTGGATGCCGATCTGCGGCTCGGGCACCCCGTACTCGCCGGCGTTGCGCCTCCCGGTGTCCAGCAGCCCGTCCGCGACCAGGTTGCCCAGGTTCGTCTCCCGGGTGCGCACACCCGGGTTCTGGACCCCGTCGAGGTCGACCTCGCTCAGGGCCACCTCGGTCTCGGCGAGCTGTGCGACGTGGTCGGCGACCGGCCCGGTCACCTCGGCCTCGACCCCGGGGTGGGGGGAGACGGCGTCGGCGCCCGCACCGGACACGCGCACCGGCCCGGAGCGCTCGGAGACCGACACCAGGTCGCCCCCGTCGAAGTTGACGACCAGGCGGCCCACGTACTTGTAGTTCGACCCGGCGGTCACGATCGGGACCGCCGTGCCGTCCGGGGCGGTGGCGACCAGCGGGTAGGCCAGCGGCTCACCCGTCTCCGGGTGGGCGGTGACCTCGTCCCCGGGCACCAGGACGTCGTCGGGGCCGGCCATCACCTCGTGGCCGCCCCCGGCCACGATGGCGTCGACGCCGGTCAGCTCCCGGGCCACACGTTCCTCGTAGGCGATGTTCTGCAGGTGGGAGATCATGATGATCTTGTCGACGCCCTCGCCGGTCAGCCGGTCGACCTCGGCCTGGACCGGGACGACGAGGTCCTCGACCACCACCCCGCGCGGGCTGGTGACGGTGGCCAGCGGGGGGTAGAGGGCGCCGACGATGCCGACCCGCTCCCCCGAGACCTCGACCACGGTGCTGGGGGCGATCCGGCCCGCCGCCTCCTGGGCCGCCAGGGCCGGCTCGGCCGAGACGTCCACGTTCGCGGCGACCACCGTCGTGTCCCCGGTGAGCTGGTCCACGAAGTCGGCGTACACGTCCGGGCCGAAGTCGAACTCGTGGTTGCCCATGGAGATCGCGTCGTAGCGGGCGTGGTTGGCGGCGATGGCGTCGTAGGAGGGCGCACCGTCCTCCTGGGAGGCGGCGAACTCGGGCCCGGGAAGGTACATGTCACCGGAGTTGACGGTGACGACACCGCGCTCGCGGGCCTCGTCGGCCCCGGCCTCCGCGCCGTCGCCCTCGGTCTCCCGGAGCCGGTCGAGCAGCGTGGTGAAGCGGGCCGCGCCGCCGAAGTCGTCCTGGCCGGAAGCGGAGAGCAGCTGGGACTCGGGGTCGTTGGCGTGGAGGATCGTCAGTGTGAAGTCGGGGGGACCGTCGGGGGCCGCGGGCCGGACCGCGGCCGAGGCCGACGGCAGCGGAACCGCGAAGGCGCCCACCAGCATCAGCGCCGCTGAGGCGCGCACGAGTCTGGACATGTCTGCGGGACTCCTTCGGGGGAGCGGCGGGGGATCCGCCTGCGGCGGGCGGGGGCCGGGGTGGACCGCCCTGGAGGGGTGAGAAGGATCGGGCACGTGCCGAGGGGTTACGATGTGCGGAATCTGCGGTGCGGACCGGGGATTTCGTCCCAGCCGTATCGCCTTGTACAGCTTCTCATGCCCCCCATCATCACCCCCGGTGACCGCCGTCGCCCCCGACGCGGGGGAGTGTCGGGGAATTCGCCGCCCGATCCCGCGCCCGGCGGGCCGGCCGCCCCTACCATGGGGGAGGCAAGTTCGCTCGACACCCTCGGAGGACGTCAGTGTTTCCCTCTGGCCAGGACCCGTACGACCCCAACGGGGCGCAGGGCGGAGGCGACGTCCCGCCGCAGCGGGGGCTCCCCGACTTCGGCGCCCGCTTCGACGCGCTCCGCCCCGACGCGCCGCTGCCGAGGAAGGTGGCGGTCGTGCGCACGCTGATGTACATCGGCGGCGCCTGCGGCCTCGGGCTGACGGCCCTGTTCCTGCTGGGGCTGAGCGTGCCCCAGGAGGTGATGGCCGACGCCCTGCGGCAGCAGGCGGACCTCGCCGCCGAGGAGGGGGTCGAGCTCGCGGTCAGCGTCGAGATGATGCGCTCCATGATGATCACCATGGCCGCCGTCACCGGTGTGTACGGACTGCTGTCCACGCTCCTGGCCGGCCGGATCCGGCAGCGCACCGTCGGCGTCTTCTGGGGCGTGGTGGCCTTCCAGACCGTCGCCGGGGGCCTCCTGCTGTGGAACCTCGTCCTCGGCGACCTGATCGCCGCCGTCCCGCTGGGCTTCGCGGTCACGATGATCGCCCACATGTTCTCCCGTGAGGGCCGCGCCCACTACGGGCTCCTCTAGGGCGTGTTCCGCGGACACTCGCCCTGCTGCGCGTCGCCCCGGCACGCCCCTCGCGGCGTTCTCATCTGTCGACAGGACCCCACCCCGACTCCTTCTTCGGCCTTGCGATGAACGCACCGGATGCGCCGCTCGCGACGGACAGCATCCACGGAACACGCCCTAAGCCCGTTCCGGGGCGCGCCGCCGCGGGTGCTACGGGGCGGACCCGTCCGCCCCCGCGTCCGGGGCGGTGCGGCCGAACAGGCGCGGCCCCTCGCGCGGGGGCTGCGGCGGGCGCACCGCCACCTCCGTCCACCTGCGCTCCAACAGGCGGCGCACGGCCGCGGCGCCCGTCCCGGGCGAGGCCTCCCCGCCGTCCGGCGGGCGCACCCCGCCCTCGGGGGACTCCAGGGCCAGCGCCTCCCGGAGCAGCTCCGCGGAGTCCGGCCTCTCGTCCGGGTCCTTGGACATCGCGGCGAGCACCAGCCGCTCCAGGCCGGGCGGCAGGTGCTGGAGGTCGGGCTCCTCGAACATCACGCGCCGGGCCATCTCCTTGACGTCCGCCCTCCCGAACGGGTCGTGCGCCACCGAGGCGAACGCCGTCACCGCCCCCCACAGGAACACGTCGGCCTTCTGCGTCGTGGGCCGGCGCTGGTACTGCTCGGGGCTGATCCACCCGGGCGTTCCCAGCCGGTCCACCGTCGAGGAGACCCGCTCGTCCGCCAGGGTGTCCGGTGAGGGCAGCCCGAGGTCGCGGTAGGCGCGGCGCATCCGGCGCAGCCGGATCCACTTGGTCGGGTCGGGGTCCTCCACGGGATGCGCGATGCCGAAGTCGAGGATCTTGGGTCCGGTGGGGGAGAGCACCACGTTGCTCGGCTTGAGGTCGCGGTGCACCACCCCGGCCGCGTGGACGGCACGCAGCGCCTCGGCCGTGCCGACGGCCAGGCCCAGCAGCATGCCCCTGCGCAGGCGCCCGAACCGCTCCACGTGGTACCGCAGGGTCGGCCCGGGGACGTACTCGGTGATCATCCACGGCAGGTCCGCCTCCACGTCGGCGCGCACGAACCGCGCCACCGAGGGGCTGTTCACCCTGGAGAGCAGGCGGGCCTCGAGCGCGAAGCGCTCGCGGAACCGGCGGTCGGCGGCCTGACCCGGGTGGACGACCTTCACCGCCAGGTAGCCCTGCACGCCGGGGGAGTCCGCCGCGTACACGGTGCCCATGCCACCGGAGCCGATCCGGCCGCGCACCCTGTGCCCGCCGATCTCGCGGGGGTCCCCGGGCTCCAGGGGGTCGAGCCTGCGTGCGCCTCTGGCCTTCATGGACGCTCCCTTGTCGGTGGGGGCTGCTGCGCCGGAGTCTATCCGCGGCCCCCTCGGGGCCGGTCGGCACGCGCCGCACCCCGGCTCCCGGCGGCCCGCCCGCCGGGGGCGCCGGACGACCCTCCGGAACGTCGTCGCCCTCTGGCACTGTCGAGGGCGAGAGGAAGGCGACGCCATGACACCCGGACAGTTCATCGACGCGGCGCTGTGGTTCCCCGAGGCCGACGAGAGCGAGCCCTTCGGTCCCGGCGCCCTGGTCTACAAGGTGGCGGGGCAGAAGATGTTCGCCCTGCTCACAGGGGGGTCCGACCAGGGCGGCGAGGACGACGCCCCGGCCACGGTCAACCTCAAGTGCGATCCCGGCCTGGCCCTGGAGCTGCGGGACCGGTACCCGGCCGTCACCCCCGGTTACCACATGAGCAAGAAGCACTGGAACTCCGTGCTCCTCGACGGCACCGTGCCCGACGACGAGGTCGCGGAGATGCTGAGGCACTCCTACGTCCTGGTGGCGAGTAGCCTGCGCAGAGCCGACCGCGACCGCGTGCTCGCCGTGCTCGGCGACGACGCGCCGGACCTCGGAGGGGCGGGCACGGCGACACCGGAACAGGCGTGAACGCGCCCGGTCCACGGGAGAGGAGGGCGACCACGTGTCCGACGGAACCTTCCGGCCCGCGGTCGTGCAGGGTGTCCTGGAACGCATCACCTACGCCAACGAGGACAACGGGTACACCGTCGCCAAGGTCGACACGGGGCGGGGCGCGCACGACCTCCTCACCGTCGTCGGATCCCTCATGGGGGTCCAGCCGGGAGAGGCGCTGCGCATGCACGGCCGCTGGGGGTCGCACCCCCAGTACGGCAGGCAGTTCCACGTGGACGACTACACCACCGTCCTGCCCGCCACCGTGCAGGGCATCCGCCGCTACCTCGGCTCGGGCCTGATCAAGGGCATCGGCCCCAAGATGGCCGAGCGCATCGTCGGGCACTTCGGCACCGAGGCGCTGGAGGTCATCGAGGAGCACCCCGAGAGGCTCGTCGAGGTGCCCGGCCTCGGACCCAAGCGCACCAGGCTCATCGCGGACGCCTGGGAGGAGCAGAAGGCCATCAAGGAGGTCATGGTCTTCCTCCAGGGGGTCGAGGTCACCACCTCCCTCGCCGTGCGCATCTACAAGAAGTACGGCGACGCCTCCGTCGACGTCGTGCAGAAGGAGCCGTACCGCCTGGCCACCGACGTCTGGGGGATCGGCTTCAAGACCGCCGACACCATCGCCCGGGCCGTGGGCATCCCGCACGACAGCCCGCAGCGGGTGATGGCCGGGATCCAGTTCACCCTCTCGGAGTCCACGGGCGACGGCCACTGCTACCTCCCCGAGGAGAAGCTCATCTCCGCCGCGGTGAAGATCCTCCAGGTGGAGGCGGGCCTGGTGATCGAGTGCCTCGCCGAACTCGTCGCCGCCGAGGGCGTGGTCCGCGAGACCGTGCCCGGCCCCGCGGGCGAACCCGTCCGCGCCGTCTACCTGCTGCCGATGCACCGCGCCGAGATCGGCCTCACCTCGGGGCTGCGCTCGCTGCTCGCCCACCCGGCCGACCGCATCCCCGCCTTCGCCGGAGCGGACTGGGACGTCGTCATGGACTGGCTGCGCAAGCGCACCCGTGCCGACCTCGCCGAGGCCCAGCGCGAGGCCGTCCGGCTGGCCCTCACGGAGAAGGTGTGCGTGCTCACCGGCGGCCCCGGCTGCGGCAAGTCCTTCACCGTCGCGTCCGTCGTCACGCTGGCCGCTGCCAAGCAAGCGAAGATCATCCTCGCCGCGCCCACGGGGCGGGCCGCCAAGCGCCTCACCGAGATGACCGGGATCGAGGCGCGCACGGTGCACCGGCTCCTCGAACTCCGGCCGGGGGGCGACGCCGCCTTCGACCGCGACAACCCCCTCGACTGCGACCTGCTGGTCGTGGACGAGGCGTCGATGCTGGACGTGCTCCTGGCCAACAAGCTGGTCAAGGCGGTGCCGCCCGGGGCCCACCTGCTGTTCGTCGGCGACGTCGACCAGCTGCCGTCGGTCGGGGCGGGCCAGGTCCTCAGGGACCTCCTGGCCGAGGGCTCCCCCGTCCCCAGCGTGCGCCTGACCCACGTCTTCCGGCAGGCCCAGGACTCCGGCGTCATCACCAACGCCCACAGGATCAACGGCGGGGAGCCGCCGCGGTTCGAGGGCATGGCCGACTTCTTCCTGTTCCCCTGCGAGGAGTCCGAGGACGCGGCGCGGATGACCGTGGACGTGGTCGCCAACCGGATCCCCCGCAGGTTCGGCCTCGACCCGCGCCGGGACGTCCAGGTGCTCACCCCCATGAAGGGCGGGCCCGCCGGGGCGGCCAACCTCAACACGGTGCTCCAGTCCGCGGTGACCCCCGCGGGCGACCACGTCCCGGAGCGCCGTTTCGGCGGCCGGGTCTTCCGTGTCGGCGACAAGGTCACGCAGATCCGCAACAACTACGACAAGGGCGAGAACGGGGTGTTCAACGGGACGCTCGGCGTGGTCGAGGGCATCGACGCGGTCGCCCAGGAGATCACGGTGCGCACGGACGAGGAGGAGGAGATCGTCTACGACTTCGCGGAACTGGACGAACTCGCCCACGCCTACGCCATCACCGTGCACCGCTCCCAGGGCAGCGAGTACCCCGCCGTGGTCGTCCCCGTCACCACCAGCGCCTGGATGATGCTCCAGCGCAACCTCCTCTACACGGCCGTCACCAGGGCCAAGAGGCTGGTCGTCCTGGTGGGGTCCCGCCGGGCCCTGGCCCAGGCGGTCCGCAACGCCTCCTCCGGCCACCGGCACACAGCCCTGGCACACCGGCTCCGGTCGGCCCCGGCGGGCGCCTGAACGCGGGCTCCCCACCGCCCCGGCCCGAGGGGCGGAGCCGCCGCCCTGCGCGCCGCCGGGCCTTACTAGGCTGGCGGGCGTGGAACACGTGGAGCAGCAGACCCTGGTCGTGGTGGGCGCGGTCGTCATCCGGGACGGCCTGGCGCTGGCCGCCCAGCGGGCCGACCCCCCGGCCCTGCGGGGGAGGTGGGAGTTCCCCGGCGGCAAGGTCGACCCGGGGGAGACCCCGGCCGACGCGGTGGTCCGCGAGTGCCGGGAGGAACTCGGTGTGACCGTCCGGCCCCTCCACAGGATCGGTGAGGACGCGCCCTTCCCCGCTCCCGGCCCCTCCCGGCCGAGGCCCGCCGTGCTCCGGCTCTGGCGCGTCGAACTGGTCGCCGGCGAGCCCGAGGCGCTGGAACACCTCTCCCTGCGCTGGCTCACCGCCTCCGACCTGCGCACCGTCCCGTGGCTGCCCGCGGACGTCCCCTTCCTCGACCTGATCGCACCCCTGCTCGCACCGGGGACAGCCGTCCACCCGTAGGCTGTACCCATCGGTCCGTCCGCGACCGGGGCCCGTGCCCGGCCTCCGCCGGCGCCCGGGACACGCCCCGGCGGACGCCGGAGAGCACCACCCCGGTACCGCCCTCGCCCGGTCGAGCGGTCGGCGCCGGGAGGGAAACGGGCTCGGGGAAGAACCGGGCGTCCCACCGCGTCGAAGACTCGGACCCGCGGCGACGCACTCGGAACCTCCGCGGACCGACCCCGTGCCACCGTTCCCGGACCGGTACGGCCGTCCGTGAGGTGAACGCGGGGTGGCCGGCGCCGGCGCCGGGCGGTCGGGGGTGACCGGGGTGACCCGCACGTTTCCCAACCAGACCACTATGACCGCATAAACTGGCAACGGGCCGTGGCAATCTGCGGTCTCTTCCCAGTACCAGGAGATCGAGACTTTCCCATGTCCAGCGCTACGCCCGTCGAGGGCTCCGCACGCCGCAGCGACCTCCGCAACGTCGCGATCGTGGCCCACGTGGACCACGGCAAGACGACCCTCGTTGACGCCATGCTCTGGCAGTCCGGTGTGTTCCGTGAGAACCAGGACGTCGACGACCGGGTGATGGACTCCAACGACTTGGAGCGCGAGAAGGGCATCACCATTCTCGCGAAGAACACGGCCGTCCACTACACCACGCCCGAGGGCGAGGACGTGGTCATCAACATCATCGACACCCCCGGCCACGCCGACTTCGGCGGCGAGGTCGAGCGCGGCCTGTCCATGGTCGACGGCGTCGTCCTGCTCGTGGACGCGAGCGAGGGTCCGCTCCCGCAGACCCGCTTCGTGCTCCGCAAGGCCCTCCAGGCCAAGCTCCCCGTCATCCTCGTCATCAACAAGGTCGACCGGCCCGACAGCCGGATCGCCGAGGTCGTGGACGACACCTACGAGCTGTTCATGGACCTGGACGCCGACGAGTCGCAGATCGAGTTCCCGATCGTCTACACCTGCGCCCGCGACGGCAAGGCCTCCCTGGAGCGTCCCGAGAACGGCACCGTGCCGGAGAACGACAACCTCGTTCCGCTCTTCAGCACCATCCTGGAGACCATCCCGGCCCCGGAGTACATCCCGGACGCACCCCTCCAGGCCCACGTCACCAACCTGGACGCCTCCCCCTTCCTGGGCCGCCTCGCGCTCGTCCGGGTGCAGCAGGGCGAGCTCCGCAAGGGCCAGCAGGTCGCGTGGATCCGCACCGACGGCAGCACCCAGCAGGTCAAGATCACCGAGCTGCTGATGACCGACGGGCTGGAGCGCAAGCCCGCCGAGAAGGCTGGGCCCGGCGACATCGCGGCCATCGCCGGCATCGAGAACATCATGATCGGCGAGACCCTCGCCGACCTGGAGAACCCGGTCCCGCTCCCCCTGATCACGGTGGACGAGCCGGCCATCTCCATGACCATCGGCACCAACACCTCGCCGCTCGTCGGCAAGGTCAAGGGCTCCAAGGTCACCGCCCGCCTGGTCAAGGACCGCCTGGAGAAGGAGCTCGTCGGCAACGTCTCCCTGCGCATCCTGCCCACCGAGCGGCCCGACACCTGGGAGGTGCAGGGCCGCGGCGAGCTGGCCCTGGCCATCCTGGTCGAGCAGATGCGCCGCGAGGGCTACGAGCTGACCGTCGGCAAGCCGCAGGTGGTCACCAAGGTCATCGACGGCAAGGTCCACGAGCCCGTCGAGCGCCTCACGGTGGACGCCCCCGAGGAGTACATGGGCGCCATCACCCAGCTGCTCAGCGTCCGCAAGGGCCGCATGGAGAACATGGTCAACCACGGCACCGGCTGGGTGCGCATGGACTGGCTGGTCCCCTCCCGCGGCCTCATCGGCTTCCGCACCGAGTTCCTCACCGAGACCCGGGGCACCGGTATCGCCCACCACGTCTTCGAGAAGGTCGAGCCGTGGTTCGGTGAGCTGCGCACCCGTCCCAACGGGTCCCTGGTGGCCGACCGGGCGGGCGTCGCGGTGCCGTTCGCGATGTTCAACCTCCAGGAGCGCGGCACGCTGTTCGTCGAGCCCACCACCGAGGTGTACGAGGGCATGATCGTCGGCGAGAACTCGCGCTCCGACGACATGGACGTCAACATCACCAAGGAGAAGAAGCTCACCAACATGCGCTCGGCCACCGGCGACGAGCTGGTGCGCCTGGTGCCGCCGCGCAAGCTGTCCCTGGAGCAGGCCCTGGAGTTCTGCCGCGAGGACGAGTGCGTCGAGGTCACCCCCGAGCACGTGCGCATCCGCAAGGTCGTCCTCGACCAGAAGGAGCGCGGCCGGACCGCGGCCAACAAGAAGCGCCAGCAGCAGTCCTCGTAGGGCGTACGGGGTCGCACACGGTGGGCGGGTCGCGTACGCGACCCGCCCACCGGGCGTTTTCCCGCCGGGGTGCCCGGGTAGGTCGCAAACAGCATGAAGACCGAGCCCTCGTGTCCCCGGTGCGGGCGCGCGGTCCAGCCTCCGGGGCTGTGGACCAGCGCCTGGCAGTGCGACGTCCACGGAGCCGTGGCCCCGCTGCAGGGGGTTCGCGCCCCGGGCACGTCCTCGCTCGAGGCACTCCTGCCCCAGGCGCGCGTCCCGGTGTGGATCCCCTGGCCGCTGCCCGCCAACTGGGTCGTCACCGGGTTCGCCGAGGCCGGTGACGAACGCAGCGGCGCGCTCGCCACGGTCGTCGCCCTGTCCGGACCCGACCCCCTCGGCGGGGTCGGCGAGATCGCCATCGTCGCCGAGGACCCCGGCGTCGGGCTCGGCGCACGCCTCGCCGGCCTGGACGGGCCGGATCCCGGCAACGGTTTCGACGCGGCGGCGGCCGACGCCAAACTGCGGTTCGACGGCCACGAGATCGCGCTGTGGAACCTGGCGGTGGGACGCGACCGGGCGGTGTACACGGGCGAGGCGCTCGCCCACTGGCTGTGGATCGTCTTCGCCTCCGCCGACACCGGCCTCCTCATGTGCGAGATCAACTCCCTGAGGGACCTGCGCGACATCAACGACGGCGGCGTCGCGCTGGAGCCGCCGTTCGGGGCGGCGAGCCCCTTCCTCTCCCGCGTCCTCGCGCCCCGGGAGCGCTGACCGGGGCCCGCGGGCCCACCCGTTCGGGGCACCCGGGCCGGGACTTACGTACAATCGCCCGGTGACACGTATCGACCTGCACTCGCACAGCTCGGTCTCCGACGGGACCGACGCCCCCGCCGACGTCGTCGGGCACGCGGTCGCCGCGGGTCTGGACGTCCTGGCCCTCACCGACCACGACACCGTCGGCGGGATCGGGGAGGCGGCCGCGCACCTCCCGCCGGGGTTCACGCTCGTCCCGGGCATGGAGCTGTCCTGCGCCTACGCCGGCTCCAGCGTCCACCTGGTGTCCTACCTCTTCGACCCCGAGGACCCCGGCCTGGACGGCGAACTGCGCAGGGTGCGCTCCGACAGGGCCTCCCGTGCGGAGGAGATGGTCCGCAAGCTCAGGGAGCAGGGGGTGGACGTCTCCTGGGAGCGGGTCCTGGAGATCGCGGGGGCGGGCCGGGCGGAGTACGCCGACGCCAACACGATCGGCCGCCCCCACCTGGCCCGCGCGATCGTGGAGGCCGGCGCCGCCCGCGACGTCCAGGACGCCTTCGACCGCTGGATCGGCTCGGGCGGCCCCGCCTACGCCTCCCGCTACGCGATCGACCCCGTCCGCGCGGTCGGCCTGGTCAGGGCCGCGGGCGGGGTGTGCTCCCTGGCCCATCCGGCCCGCGCGGAGGGCTCCCTCAACGGGGCCGTCCCGCTGGACCTCGTGGAGCGCATGGTCGAGGCGGGGCTGGGGGGCATCGAGGCGGACCACCCCTCCCACAACCGGAAGCAGACCGCGTACTGGCGGGGCGTGGCCGCCGACCTGGGCGTGGTGGTGACCGGTTCCAGCGACGACCACGGGAGCCTCACGGGCCACCGGCTCGGACGCCACACCACCGCCCCCGACGCGTTCGACGAGCTCGTGGAGCCCGCGACGGGGGTGCCTCTGATCAAGGGGTGACCAGCGTGTCGCCCTCCGGCGTCCGGTACGGTACCGACCACTGCGCGGTAGCGCGACAATGGTCGCAGCAGAACTACCTGTACCTGGACGAAACCGAAAGGTCTGACGCCGTGTTCTGGAAGCGGAAGCCGAAGAAGCAGGAAGGCCCGGAGGCCACCGATTCCGCTGCGGAGGTCGCGGTGGACGACAAGGCGGCGGCCGGGGCGACCGACTCCGGCACGGCCGGGGAGAACCCGTCCGAGGAGAAGGACGCGGTCGCGGAGGCCTCGGAGAAGGACTCCGGCCGGGCCGACGGCTCCGAGAAGGACCCCGGCGGGGCCGACGGCTCCGAGAAGGACCCCGGCGGGGCCGAGGCGGACGCCGCCTCCACCGACGAGAAGCCCGTCGCCGACGCCGATGCCGACGAGGCGCCCGCCGACGACGAGAAGCCCGTCGTCGGCGAGGGGGAGCCCGACGCGGAGGCCGCCGAGGCGGACGAGGACGCCGAGGCGGTGGCGGCCGAGGCGGACGAGCCCGTCGGGCTGTTCGCCGACGAGACGGAGGAGGTCGGCGTGACCGGCCCCGACCCCGACGGCATCACGCGCGTGCGCAGCGTCGGCGTCTTCGAGTTCGACGACGAGAAGTTCGACGTCGTCGCCAACACGTGGATCGTGAAGGCGGACGACGAGGGCGTCATCGTCATCGACCCCGGTTACGACGCCGAGGCCGTCCTGGAGGCCGTCGGAGACCGCGAGATCTACCTCGTGGCCTGCACCAACGCCTACGGTCCGCACATCGAGTCGGCCATCAAGGTCGCCGAGGAGGCGGACGCCGACATCGCGCTGCACCCCCGCGAGATGCGCGCCTGGCGGCGCCACCACGGGGCCGAGCACCGGCCCGAGATCGAGGTGGAGGGCCAGGGCGCCCTCGACATCGCGGACCTGCACATCGACGTCCTCGCCCTGCCCGGGACCTCCTCCGGCAGCGTCGGCTACTACATCGCCGAACTGGGCGTCGTCTTCAGCGGCGACGCGCTGCGCAAGGGCGAGCCGGGCATGGTCGGCAACACCTACATCGACTACACGACGCAGCTGGCCTCCATCGGTGAGGCGCTGCTGTCCCTCCCGCCGGACACCCGCATCCTGCCGGACCGCGGTCCGTCCACCACCTCGGGCGCGGAGAGCAAGAACTTCGACTCCTGGGTCTGACCCCGGACAGGAGCAACGCCGTGCCGCCGCCCCTCGGGGCGGCGGCACGGCGCGTTCGGGAGCCGGGGGCGAGGGCGGGGCCCGCCCCGGTGCGGCGGCCGGGGCGTGCGCCACCGACCCCCGGCCGGGCGCACCCCGCGGGCGCGCCGTGCGGCCCCGCCCCCGTCACACCCTGGGGCGGGCTGTCCCGGCCGGGGTACTCCACAAGACCCCCGTTGCCACCACCACGTGACCCCGAGGTGCCGGGACCGGCCACGGGTACACGATCATCGGGGGCGGGGACCCAGCGTCACACCGGCGACGGTTCCGGTCGGCCCGTCAGCGCCGGCCGACCGACTCCGTCTCGTTCCAGAACGAGGTCAGCACACCCGACGTGGTCTCGGGCGCCTCGACGTTGGGGGAGTGGCCCGCACCCGGCACCACCAGTCTTCGCGCGCCCATCCGCTCGGCCATGTCGTCCTGGGCGGCCGGGGTCCACGCGGTGTCGTTCTCGCCGTAGACGACGAGCGAGGGGATCTTCAGGTCGGCGAGTTCGCCGACCCGGTCCTCGGCGCCCAGCAGGTCCTCGGCGGTGCGCATCAGCCCCAGGGCGCTGCTGGACAGCAGCCGTTCCCGGAGGAACTCCCGGATCACCGGGTCGGGGGTGCGGCTGCGCGCCTCCGCGTCGAACCGCTCCTCCCACAGCTCGCGGAGCCGTTCGGGGGTGGGGTCGACGGAGAGGGCGGCGATGAGGCCGCGGGCGGTCATGGCGCCCGGGCCGCCCAGGGCCGCCGGGCCGCTGCACATCAGGGTCAGCGAAGCGAGGTCGGCGAGCCCGGACAGGGCGGTCTCGCGGGCCACCAGGCCGCCGAAGGAGTGCCCCACCAGGTGGGCCTGTCCGCTTCCGCCGACGAGGTGGAGGACCTCGGCGACCACGCCGCCGAGGGAGGACAGGCGGTAGTCGGGGAGCTGGACGCCCGGGGGAGCCCGGAGGGTCTCCGGCCCCGGCGACTCGTAGGTGCCGGGAAGGTCGATCGCGACCACTTCCCGGCCCGCCTGGGCGAGGCTCTGGAGGAGGGCGATGAAGTCCTCCTTGCTGCCGGTGAAACCGTGCACCAGGACAGCGGGAGCCAGCTCGGTGCCCCCTGAGGTGGGAAGAGCGCGCAGGGCGGCGAGGGGACCGTAGGAGAGGGGCAGGTCCGCGCGCCGCACGCCCGGCGGCAGGTCGATGAACTGAGGTGTACTCACGTCGGGCCACCCTAGACGATCGGTGGCCCGGCCCGGGATACCCCGGGCCGTGGCCGGCGGAGCGGCCGCCGACACCGGCACCGCGGGGGAGACGCGGTGCCCGCACGTCGTGCGCTCGCCGTGGCGCCCGTCCTCACGGGCGCGGCACGGCGGAGGGGTCAGGTGTTCTCGGGGTCCCGGTGGGCGGTGCCGCCGCGGGTGCGGCGGCGGCGCCGGATCCTGCGGGCGCCCTCGTCGGTGGATGCGGCACCGCCGCGGGGGGCCTCCGCCTGGGCCGGGGCGGTGGTCTCCGCCTTGACCGAGGTCCCCTCGGCCGGAGCCGATCCCTGGCCGCCGCGGGTACGGCGGCGCGAGCGGTTGCGGCCGCGTTCGCCGCCGCCCTCGCCCCGGCCGCCGGTTCCACGGCCGCCCTCGCCCCGGCCGCCGGTTCCGCGGTCGCGGCCGCCGTCACGCCGCCCGCCGCGGTCGCCCCGGGGCATGCCGGTGTCGCCGATGTCCTCGATCTCCTCGGCCTCCAGGCCGGCGTGGTCGGCACGCTTGTCGGCGGCCAGCTTGCCCTTGGTCCCGGCGGGGATCCGCAGCGCCTCGAAGAAGTGCGGCGAGGTGGAGTAGGTCTCCTCCGGCTCGGCGAAGGGCAGGTCCAGGGCCGCGTTGATCAGCTTCCAGCGCGGCATCTCCTGCCAGTCCACGAAGGTGACGGCGGTGCCGCTGCGCCCGGCGCGGCCGGTGCGGCCGATGCGGTGCGTGTAGGTCTTCTCGTCCTCGGGCGTCTCGTAGTTGACGACGTGCGTGACGTCGTCCACGTCGAGCCCGCGGGCGGCCACGTCGGTGGCGACCAGGATGTTGATCTTGCCGTTGCGGAAGGCCCGCAGCGCCCGCTCGCGCTGGCTCTGCCCCAGGTCGCCGTGGACGGCCGCGACGGCGAACCCGCGCGTCTTGAGCTCGGTGGCCACGCGGTCGCAGGCGCGCTTGGTCTGGCAGAACACCATGCTCTGGCCGTGGTCCTCCGCCTGGACCAGGCGGGCGAGCATCTCGATCTTGTCCATCTGGTGGGTCCGCAGCGCGTGCTGCGTGATCCGTCCGGTGATCGCGGAGCCGTCGATCTCGTTGTCGTCGCCCGCGCGGACGTGCGTCGGCTGGCGCAGGTACTTGCGGGACAGGGAGACGATCTCGCTCGGCATGGTGGCCGAGAAGAGCATCACCTGGCGCTCGGCGGGGATCCTGGTGAGGATGCGCTCGATGTCGGGGAGGAAGCCGAGGTCGAGCATCTTGTCGGCCTCGTCCAGGACCACCGCGGACACCTCGTCCAGGCGCAGGTGCTTCTGGTTCTCCAGGTCGAGCAGCCGGCCCGGGGTGCCGACGACGACGTCGGTGCCCTCCTTGAGCCCGTTGACCTGCGGCTCGTAGGAACGGCCGCCGTAGACGGTCAGCACGCGGCCGCCGCTGCGCTTGGCGGCGGTGGTCAGGTCGGCCGCGACCTGGATGGCCAGCTCACGGGTCGGGACCACCACGAGCGCGCGGGGGCGCTTGGAGGAGCCGGGGGCCTGCTGCGCCCGCTGGAGCAGCGGGAGGCCGAAGGCCAGGGTCTTGCCGGTACCGGTGCGGGCCTGGCCGATGATGTCGCTGCCGTGCAGCGCGATCGGCAGGGCGAGCTCCTGGATCGGGAAGGGCTCCGAGATCCCCTCCGCCTCCAGGGCGTCGGCGAGTTCGGTGCTCACTCCCAGGTCGCGGAAGGTCGTCTTGGGTTTGGTCGTGTCATCTGTGGTGCTCAGGGCTCAAGCCTCCATCTTGGCGGGCCGCAACGTGGCGTGGCCGCGGCGGGGTGCGGTCGCGGTCGGCTCGTGGCCGCCGCGATGGGCGCGGCTCACCGCGGCCGTTACGGCGCGGTGGCGCTGCCTGCGTGATCCGTGCGGTGCGGGGGAACCCCCTCCGCGGATCGCGGACCGTCCCCGCGTGGACGGGGAGCATCCGTGGTTCGTGGTTTCCTGGCGCGGTCTCGGCGACCACGTCGGTGGTGCGGGTCCGCGCCCGGGTGGGCGCCGCCTGCGCGGCGCCGAGGCGTGGGAGCGTCCCCGCGTGTGTGAGGAGAGTCTCGGGTCGACCGCACACGCCGGTCATCACGCAGAGTCTAGCTGGTGACGCGCCGGGTGGACATAGCAGTTCACTCCGGCTGTGGACGGCTGGGACCGTACCCGCTCCCAGCGTGTGCAACCGTGCCGGCGGCCCGTTTAGTCCCCGTGGACCCCCGTGCCGCGCCCCGCGGCCGGGCGATACCCTGGCGGGCATGACCAAAGGCCCCTCTGCCGACCCCGGCGTGATCGACCTGCTCGGGCTGCTCGCCTACGCGGAGCTCGGTTCCTTCTTCCGTCTCGCGGACGACGCCGGACTCGCCCCGTCGCTGCGGGGCAAGGGCCAGCTGGCGGCCCTGGCCGCCGCCGAGCAGGCGCACTACCAGACGCTCCGGGACCGCCTGGAGGAGCTGGGGGTCGTCCCCGAGGAGGCCATGGAGCCGTTCGTGGCGCCGCTGGACGCCTGGCACGAGCGCACCGAGGCGCAGAGCTGGCTGGAGAGCCTCGTCAAGACCTACGTCGGCGACGGCATCGCGGGTGACTTCTACCGCAAGGTCGCGGCGCTGGCGGACGAGGAGACCGCGGCCCTGGTCGAGGGAGTCCTGGCCGAGACCGGGCGCGCCGAGTTCGTCTCCGGGGCGGTGCGCGCCGCCGTGGCGGAGGACCCCAGGCTGGCCGGCCGGCTCTCCCTGTGGGCCCGCCGGCTGGTCGGCGAGGCGCTCAGCCAGGCGCAGCACGTGGCGGTGGCCCGCCCCCGGCTGGCCGCGCTCCTGGCCGAGGACCCCCAGGGCTCCGCCGGCGCCACCGCGCTCGGCGACCTGGCCGCCGTGAGCCGGATGTTCGCCTCCCTCACCGACCGCCACAAGGCGCGCCTCGACGCCATGGGCCTGTCCGCCTGACACGGGCCGCGCCGGACCGGGGACACCACGGACACTTGACCCGTACCAGGGGCTCCCTTGGTCAAGCGGGGGTAATATCCAACACTTTCGTGACGATTCGTTGGTGGGGACACGTAAACTCGTTGAAGTCTCCCGTCTCCTGACCACGCGAGTAGGTACTTCCATGCCCCGTGGGACCTCCGTGCGCCATCCGCTGGCCGGACTCACCCGTGACTTCCACAAGATCGGCCCGCTGGGCGGCCCGATCGATCCCTGGATGTGCTCTGAGCTGGACCAGCACGCCGCACAGGTGTGCGAGGGCATCACCTCCTCGGGGAGCGGGATCAACGCCCGCACCCTCGGCACCTACCTCCACGGCTTCCTCGACGGGTGCCTCGAAAGGGGCTGGGACTCGGAGGCGGTCGAATACGACTGGGAGACCCTCCGCATTCTCGCGATCTGCCGACTGGCCAAGGACCGTGGTTTCGTCCGCTAGGTTGGTGACGTCCGCAGGCGGGTGTGACCCACGACGCGAGGTTCCCCGTGGGCACCTGCCGTTCCGGTTCTCCGGCGAAAAACCCGCGCCGGGCGTACGCTGAAAGGCGTAGGCCGCTCCGGGCGGCCGATAAGCGGCCCGGCGCATCGTGGTCGGACCGGGGCACTGCGGAATGCAACGTGGGATTCGCGGTGTTATGTCGGTTCGGGAGCGGACCGGCGGACGCCGTAACTGGCGGAGCGGCCCGCAGAGCCGCGAGAAAGGAATGCGAATGAGGAGCGGTCGACATGGGGCTGCGCGCCCACCGGTCGGCGTCCTGATCCAACAGGACCGCGTCGACTTCGCGCTGTTCGCACTGATCATCGTCGTCGCACTGGTGTCGATGTTCTTCACCGGGCCGGGGAACCTCGCCTTCTGGCTGGCTTTCCTGCCGATCATCGCCTCCGTCGTCCTCGCCTTCCGGAGGATCGAGCACCTGTCGCGCCTGGAGCTGCGCGACTCCGAGTTCCTCTGAGGGCCGCCCCGCAAGGGCGCGGCGCACACGGCGAGGGCGGGGCCTGGTGGCCCCGCCCTCCTCTGCTGTCCGCGGTCTCAGGGATCCGCGGACCTTTCCGTCACGAGGCGGGCCCGCCTCCCGGTCCGGGCCGGGTGGAGGCGGACGGCGCCTGGCCCGAGGCCGTGGCGCCCTCCCTGCGCTCGGTGGGACCGCTCATCGCGGCCTCCCTGCCGGCCCGGTAGCTCTCGTCCTTGTTGAGGCGGCCGGTCTCGCGCTCGGCCACGTCGAGCCAGCGGGACCAGCGCGAGCGCATCGGCTCGATCATGCCGCCGCCGACGCCGACGACGAGGATGCCGCCGATCGTCGCCAGGACGGCGATCAGGACCGGCATGGTCACGCTCACGGCGACGCCCATCTGGTTCAGCGCCGCGATGACACCGAGGGCCAGGATGAACACCCCCGCCACGTTGGCGATGAACCGGCCGTAGGACAGGCCGCCCAGCGCGCCCGAGATGATGTCGCGGACCGCCTTGGCGATCATGGCGGCGACCACGACGATCACCAGGGCCACGATGCCGCGCGGGATCCAGGAGATGACGTCGCTGAGCAGCGTGCTGATCGGGTTCGGACCGAAGACGTTGAACGCGAGAGTGAACACGAACAGCAGTCCGACGTAGTAGATGATCTTTCCGCACAGCTCGCTGGCGGTCCAGCGGCTCCGCTCGAAGTACTCGCCCACACCCCCGCGGTGCAGTGCGCGGTCCAGTCCGACGCCGTGCAGGCCCTTCGCGACCCCCTTGCCCACCAGCCAGGCGATGAACCAGCCCAGAACCAGGATCACGAGGAAGCCGATCAGCAGCGGTACGAAACCCACCACCGCCTGCCAGGCCGTCGTCAGGCCCTGACCCATGTCCATAACGTCTTCACCCCCAAATCGCTCACTCCGCCGGCGTGCCGAATTCGGCCCGGGCGGACTCCGCGAAGAGAAGCCATTTACTTCTCATTCCGGCGATACCCGGCGAACGGGAATCGAACCGCTTGTGAGACGTCGGGCGAGGGGATTGCCTTTTCTTGGTGAATTTCTTGCGAAAAAGGGGGAGAGGGATTCGCCGTGAGGGGGGACAATGCCGCCGGGACGATCGGTTCCGCCACAACGCGGGACCCCCGGGCGCGCCGTGCGCCCGGGGGTCCTCGCGCCCCGGCGGGCGCGGCGTCCGCGGGTCCCGGGGAGCGCGCCGAGCGTTCTAGGCGTCCTGCTCGTCGGCCCTGCGCTGGAGGTCCCAGCCGCTTATGCCCCGCCAGGCCAGCCGGGCGACGAGCTGCTCGGCGGCGTCCTTGGGGACGGCCCCGTGGTTGTTGAGCCAGTACCGGGCGCTGGTCTCGGCCATGCCGACCAGGCCGATGCTCAGCAGGTGCGCCTCCTCGTCGGAGATGCTGGTGTCCTGCCGGATCACCGCGCCGATGAGCTCGGCGCAGCGCTGGAAGGTCTGCTCGGTCTTCTCCCGCACCGCCGGAAGGTTGCGCAGGTCGGACTCGAACACCAGCCGGAAGGCCTCGCCGTCCCCCGCCACGAAGTCGAAGTAGGCCTGGAAGCTGGCGGCGACCCTCTGCCGGTTGTCGTCCGTGCTCTCCAGGGCTTCGCGCTGCTTCTCGACCAGCGCCTCGGAGTGCTCTTCGAGCAGGGCGAGGTAGAGCTCCAGCTTCCCCGGAAAGTGCTGGTAGAGCACTGGCTTGCTGACACCCGCGCGGTCGGCGATCTCGTCCATCGCCGCCGCGTGGTAGCCGCGGGCGACGAAGATCTCCTGTGCCGCGGACAGGAGTTGGCGGCGCCGCCTGACCCGGGGCAAGCGGGTGCCCCGGGCGCGGGCGTCTGAAGGAGCTGTCACACCCACACCCTCCGAACTCGGCATGGCAGATGCGCGCCATGTCCGAACATCTGCGTGGCTAGTGCTGCCGGGCGCGGCCGGTCACCGGCGCGCCGTCACAGCTTTCGCCCCATCCTACTCCCGCGTAGCTTCCGTGCGGGCGGGGAGAAGGGGACGGAAGGGGCGATCGGGGCACGGGAGCCCCTCCCCGTCGGCGGGCCGGCACGGCAGCCGGACGCCGGAACCGCGGCGCGGGCGGGCCGGCACGGTCTCACCGCCGCTCCTCCTCGTCGCCGACCTCCAGGGACTGCTCCACCACGTCGCCCTCGTCGGCCTGGTCGAAGCTCTCCTCGGAGGGGGCCTCCCAGCGGCCGTCGTCGTCGCCCGCGGGCGCGCGCTGCTCGGCCGCGTCGGCCTCGGGCACCTCGACCCCGGGCGTCTCGGCCCCGGGCGCCTCGGCCCCCTGCTCCCCGGTGGCGCCGGAGGCCGGACGCCTGTCGGCGGAACTGTTCTCTGAAGTCACGGGGTGCTCCCCACGTCGTCGCTGAACGTACAGGCGACACTACCCGCCGGTCCGCGCGGCACACGGGGCCGCGCGGAATGAACCGCCGGGACGCGTTCGTTGGTGCTGGAAGGAACGGGCGCGCGGGTGTCGTGTCCCACGCCTCCCCGCGGTGGGAATGGAAAACCCCACCCGTTAGGTTGGGTATAAGTGCAAGCACGCTTCGCCCCCGCACCCTCCCCGGTCCGGTACGGGCGGTCCGAAGCACCCTGAACAGACATGAGGAGTCACCGTGTCGCTGCCGCCGCTGGTGGAACCAGCTGACGAGCTGACCGTGGACGAGGTGCGCCGCTACTCGCGCCACCTGATCATCCCCGACGTGGGCATGGACGGGCAGAAGCGCCTGAAGAACGCCAAGGTGCTGGTCGTCGGCGCGGGCGGCCTGGGCTCCCCGGCGCTGCTCTACCTGGCCGCCGCGGGCGTGGGCACGCTCGGCATCATCGACTTCGACGTCGTGGACGAGTCCAACCTCCAGCGCCAGGTCATCCACGGGCAGAGTGACGTCGGCCGCCCCAAGGCCGAGTCCGCCCGGGACAGCATCAAGGAGGTGAACCCCAACGTCGAGGTCGTCCTGCACCAGGACCGCCTGGAGTCGGACAACGCGTTGGAGATCTTCGCCCCCTACGACCTGATCCTGGACGGGACCGACAACTTCGCGACCCGCTACCTGGTCAACGACGCCGCCGTACTGCTGAACAAGCCGTACGTGTGGGGTTCCATCTACCGGTTCGACGGCCAGGTCAGCGTCTTCTGGAACGAGTACGGTCCCCAGTACCGCGACCTGTACCCCGAGCCCCCGCCGCCCGGCATGGTGCCGTCCTGCGCCGAGGGCGGCGTCCTCGGCGTGCTCTGCGCCTCCATCGGCTCCGTCATGGTCAACGAGGCCATCAAGCTGATCACCGGCATCGGCGACCCGCTGGTGGGCCGCCTGCTCATCTTCGACGCCCTGGAGATGACCTGGCGCGAGGTCAAGGTCCGCAAGGACCCCGACACCGAGCCCGTCACCGAGCTGATCGACTACGAGGCGTTCTGCGGCGCCGTGTCGGAGGAGGCCACCGAGGCCGCCGCCGGTTCGACGATCACCGCGCCCGAGCTCAAGGAGCTCCTGGACAACAAGCCCGGGGACGTCTTCCTCGTGGACGTCCGCGAGAAGAACGAGTACGAGATCGTCAGCATCCCGGGCGCGACGCTCATCCCGAAGGGCGAGTTCCTCAACGGGAAGGCGTTCGAGAGGCTGCCGCAGGACAAGCGCATCGTCCTGCACTGCAAGTCGGGCGTGCGCTCGGCCGAGGCCCTCGCGGCGGTGCACGCCGCCGGGTTCTCCGACGCGGTGCACGTCGGCGGCGGCGTCCTGGCCTGGATCAACCAGGTCGACCCCAGCCTGCCCGCCTACTAGCGGCCGGGGGGACCCCTTCCGAACGGCGCCGGGAACCCCTCCCGGCGCCGTTCGCGTTCCCCGGCAGGGAGTGGGTACAAGAACCCAGAGGCCGTCGGCCGATCTCCGGGGCGGCCCTGCTGCTGGGAGGTGGCGTTATGCGAGAGAAGGGACGCAGGGCCGACTGGGTGGCGGTCGCCGCCGGTCTGGCCCTGGGAGTGAGCTGGCTCTGGCACGGGATGTACGGGTTCAGCGGGGGAGCGATGTTCGTCCTCGGACTGGGCGTCGTCGTGGCCGCCACGTTCTCCCTCACCCGCCCGGGCGCCCTGTCGAGCGAGCTGGGGGTCCTCGCGATCGGCGTGCTGGTGTTCGCGATGCCCTGGCTCCTGGGCTTCACCCACCTGCCCGCGGCCGCCTGGTCGGCGTGGGTCATCGGCGGCGGTATCGCCCTGCTCGGGGCCTTCGGCCTGGCGCAGGCCGACCGGGCCCGCAAGCGCGACCCCGACCTGGCCTGGAGCGCGCACGTCAACGAGATCCCGACCTGACCCGCCGGCCGGGCCGCCGGGGGCGCGGGGGCCGTACCCGCGAGGGCGCGGGGCGGCCCCCGCGCGCGCTCGATAGGCTGCGCGGGTGTTCACGGACGAGGAGGGCGGGCCGGACGACTACGCGGAGGACGTCCTCGCGCTGGTCGAGCGGATCCCGCCGGGACGGGTGATGGCCTACGGCGACATCGCCGAGCACGTCGGGCGGGGAGGCCCCCGCCAGGTCGGCTCGGTCATGTCCGCGTGGGGCGGCGGGGTGCCCTGGTGGCGGGTGGTGCGCTCGGACGGGCGCCCGGCGTCCGGCCACGAGGTACGTGC
Source organism: Streptomonospora nanhaiensis (assembly GCF_026642255.1). Lineage (GTDB taxonomy): Bacteria > Actinomycetota > Actinomycetes > Streptosporangiales > Streptosporangiaceae > Nocardiopsis > Nocardiopsis tropica. Next base: position 1,101,313 of record NZ_CP113264.1, read on the forward strand.
GCTTTCCCACTATGCGGCGGAGAGCACGCCCATGCGCCCGGGAAGCGACCGGGTGGACATGCGCAAAGCCCGCTGGGACGGGGCTTCCGGGGCCTGAGGAGCTGGTTGGAAGCCCGGGAGGCGTCCGAGAAGGTCGCCGTCTTCTGGTGAACTGGTGGTGTGAACACATCCCCGTACCGACTCGTGCGGCGCGCCAACCAGGTGCAGCCGCCGCCGGTGCTGGACGAGAACCAGCAGCGCGTGGTCGACCACGCGGGCGGCCCCCTCCTGGTCCTGGCCGGGCCGGGGACGGGCAAGACCACCACGATCGTCGAGGCCGTCGTCGACCGCATCGACAACCGCGGCGTCGACCCCTCGCGCATCCTCGTGCTCACCTTCAGCCGCAAGGCCGCCCAGGAGCTCAGGGAGCGCATCACCGCGCGGCTGCGCCGCACCACCCGCGAACCGCTGGCCCTGACCTTCCACAGCTACGCCTACGCGCTGATCCGGCGCGAGTTCCAGCGCGTGGGCGACCTGCCGCCGCGCCTGCTGTCCGGCCCCGAGCAGCTGATGGAGGTCCGCGAGCTGCTGGCGGGTGAGGCGGGGGACGGAGCGGCGGAGTGGCCGGAGCGCCTGCGCCCCGCGCTGGAGACGCGGGGGTTCGCCGAGGAGCTGCGCGACTTCCTCATGCGCGCGCAGGAGCGGGGCCTGGGCCCCGCCGAGCTGGAACGCCTCGGACGTGAGCGCGGACGCGACGACTGGGTGGCCGCCGCGGGCTTCCTCGACCGCTACACGGGCCGGTTCGACATCGCGCCCGTGCCCACCCTCAACTACGCCGAACTGGTCAGGGTCGCCGCGAACATGCTCTCCGACCCCGCGATCCAGGAACGCGAGCGCTCCGCCCGCGAGGTGGTGTTCGTGGACGAGTACCAGGACACCGACCCCGCCCAGGAGGCGCTCCTGCGGGCCCTGGCGGGGGACGGCCGCGACCTCGTCGCGGTCGGCGACCCGGACCAGTCCGTCTACGCCTTCCGGGGCGCCGAGGTCCACAACATCCTCGACTTCCCGCGCCGCTTCAGGACCGCCGGGCGGGCCGAGGCGCCCGTGGTGGCCCTGCGCACCTCCCGCCGCGGCGGGGCCGCACTGCTGGCCGCCTCCCGCGCCCTGACCCGGCGCCTGCCGGCGGTCGCGTCCGCGCGCGGCCACGTCAACGAGCACCGGAACCTGGTCCCGGCGCCCGGCGTGCCCGACGGCGAGGCCCGCGTGATGGCCGCCGAGAGCCCGACCCAGGAGGCGGCCGTCATCGCCGACACCCTCCGCCGCGCCCACCTGGTGGACGGCGTCCCCTGGTCGGACATGGCCGTGCTCGTGCGCTCCTCCACCCGCCAGCTGCCCGTCCTGCGGCGCGCGCTGACCGCCGCGTCGGTCCCCGTCGCGGTCGGCGCCGACGACCTCCCCGTGGCCGCGGAACCGCTCGTGCGGCCCCTCCTCGCCCTCATCCGCTACGGCCTGTCCCCGGACCTGCTCGACGACGACTCCGCCCGCGAACTCCTCACCGGCCCCTTCGGCGAGGCCGACACCGTGCGGCTGCGCAGGCTCGTCCGGGCGCTGCGCCGCCTGGACCTGGACCGCGCGCACGAGGGCGACGGGTCCTACCGGCCCGCCGCGCGCCTGCTCGTGGACGTCCTGCGCGACCCCGCCGACCTCGCCCTGGTCGACCCCGACATCGCCGCGCCGGCCGAGCGCGTGGCACGGGCCCTGAGGACCGTGCGCGAGCTGACCGCCAAGGGGTCCGACGCCGAACAGGTCCTCTGGGAGCTGTGGCGTGACAGCGGGCTCGCCGAACGGCTGCTCCGCGCGAGCCTGGCCGGAGGCCGCCGCGGCGCGGCGGCCGACCGGGACCTCGACGCCGTGGTGGCCCTGTTCGAGAGCGCCGCCCGCTACTGCGACCGGCTGCCCCCCGGCAGCCCCGCCGGCTTCCTGGAGGACCTCGCCGCGCAGGAGATCCCCGGGGACAGCCTGGCCGAACGCGCCCCCGAGGGCGAGGCCGTGCGCATCCTCACCGCCCACCGCTCCAAGGGGCTGGAGTGGGGCCTGGTCGTGGTCGCCGGCGTCCAGGAGGGCGCCTGGCCCGACCTGCGCCTGCGCGGATCCCTGCTCGGCGTGGAGGAGCTGGTCGACGCCGAGGTGCACGCCGCCGACTCCTCGGGCGCCGCCATGGCCTCCAAGCTCATGGACGAGGAGCGCCGCCTGTTCTACGTGGCCCTCACCCGAGCCCGCCGGACCCTCGTCGTGACCGCCGTGGACGGGGAGGGGGCCGACGAGCGCCCCTCCCGCTTCCTCAACGAGATGGGCCTGGGCGAACCCGAGCCCGTCGGCACGGGCCGCCGCTGGCTGTCCCTGCCCGCGCTCGTCGCCGACCTGCGCTCCGTGGTCACCGACCCCTCCGCGCCCGACCCCCTCCGGACGGCCGCCGCCGACCACCTGGCCCGCCTCGCCGAGGAGGGCGTGCGCGGGGCCGACCCGTCGGAGTGGTACGCGCTCACCCCCTTCAGCGACGACCGGCCCCTGGCCGGGGAGGACGACACGATCCGCGTCTCGCCGTCGCAGGTGGAGAGCTTCACCGACTGCCAGCTGCGCTGGCTCCTCGAACGCGCCGCCGGGGCCTCCTCCGGCGACTCCGCGTCCGCGCTGGGCACCGTCGTGCACGCCGTCGCCGTCCTGGTCGCCCAGGGCAGCGGCGCCGACGAGATCAGCGGGCGGATGGACGAGATCTGGGCCGACCTGGACTTCGGCGGCCCCTGGCAGGCGGCCCAGCAGCGCGAGCGCGCCGACGAGATGGTCCGCAAGCTCATCTCCTGGGACGCGTCCAACGACCGCGAGCTGGTGGTCACCGAGGAGGGGTTCAAGGTCGAGGTCGGCGGCATCGAGATCACCGGCCGCGTGGACCGCCTCGAACGCGACGGCCGGGGCCGCGCCGTGGTCGTGGACATCAAGACCGGCCGGACCAAGGCCGAGGACCTGGCACGCCACCCCCAGCTCGGCGTCTACCAGATGGCCGTGCTCAAGGGCGCGTTCGCCGAGCTCGGTCTGGCCGAGCCCGGCGGGGCCTCGCTCGTCCAGGTGGGCGGGGCCGCGCTGACCAACAAGGCGCGTGAACAGCCGCAGCCGCCGCTCGGGGAGGACCCCGACCCCCGTTGGGCCCAGGACCTGGTGTTCGACGTCGCCGGCGGCATGGGCGGCTCGCGGTTCACCGCCATTCGCAACAAGGGCTGCAACGCGTGCGCCGTGCGCGCCTGCTGCCCGGTGCAGGACGAGGGCCGACATGTCTGAACCCCATCCCCTTTCCCCCGCGACCCCGCCCGACCCCCCACCCCCTCCCCGCCTCGGCCCCGCCGAACTCTCCCGCCTCCTCGGACAGCCCGAGCCCACCGCGGAGCAGTCGCAGGTCATCTCCGCGCCGCTGGAACCGGGCGTGGTGATCGCCGGCGCCGGGTCGGGCAAGAGCGAGACCATGGCCTCGCGCGTGGTGTGGCTGGTCGCCAACGGCCACGTGCGGCCCGAGCAGATCCTCGGCCTGACCTTCACCCGCAAGGCCACCGCGGAGCTGGCGGAGCGGGTGCGCAGGAGGCTGGAGCAGCTGCGCGCCACCGAGCAGTTCCCCGAGGAGCTGCTCGACGGCGAGCCCACCGTGTCCACCTACAACGCGTACGCCGGGCGCATCGTCTCCGACCACGCCCTGCGCGAGGCCGTCGAACCCACGTCCAGGCTGCTCAGCGAGGGCCAGTCCTGGCAGATCGCCGCCAGGGTCGTCGGAGAGTACGACGGGCCCATGGACCTGGTGACCGTGGGGGCGGACACCGTCACCCAGCGGGTCCTGCACCTGTCCGGCGAGATCGCCGACCACCTCACCACCACCGACCGGGTGCGCGGCATCGGCCGGTGGATCCAGGCGGGCGTGGACGGCATGACCCGCAAGGCCACCAAGGAGACCCGGGACCTGGTCGCCGCCCAGCGCCGGCGCGAACAGCTCCTGCCGCTGGTGGACCGCTACAACCACGCCAAGCACGCGCGCGAGGCCATGGACTTCGGCGACCAGATGGCGCTGGCCGCCCGCATCGCGGAGCACCACCCCGAGGTCGGGCTCATCGAGCGCGGAAGGTACCGGGTGGTCCTCCTCGACGAGTACCAGGACACCAGCCACGCCCAGCTGGTCCTGCTGCGCTCCCTCTTCGGCGACGGACACCCGGTGACGGCGGTCGGCGACCCCTGCCAGTCCATCTACGGCTGGCGCGGCGCCATCGCCGCCAACCTCACCCGGTTCCCCACCGACTTCCCGGCGGCCCCCGGCCGACCGGCGTCCGTGCGCCGCCTGTCCACCAGCTTCCGCAACGGCGAGCGCGTCCTGCGGGTGGCCGAGCGCGTCTCCGAGGAGCTGCGCGCCGAGGCCCGCGACGTCCCCGTCCTGCACCCCGGTCCCGCCCGGCGCGGCCGGGGAACCGCCCTGACGGCGCTGTTCCCCACCGAGACCGAGGAGGCCGCCTGGATCGCCGACCAGGTGCACCGCCTGGTCCACGCCGATCCCGACCAGCCCGGCGGAGCCCGGACCGCCCCCGACTCCCTGCCCTGGCCCGAGGGCGAGTCGGGCGTGGCCGAGGACGGCGGCATCGGCCCCGGCGACGTCGCGGTGCTGTGCCGCAAGCGGTCCCAGTTCCCGCCGCTGCGCGAGGCGCTGGAGGCGCGCGGCATCCCGGTGGAGGTCGTCGGACTGGGCGGGCTCATGATGGTGCCCGAGGTCCGCGACATCATCGCCACCCTGCGCGTGGTCCACGACGCCTCCGCCGGGAACGAGCTCGCCCGTCTGCTCACCGGCCCGCGCTGGCGCCTGGGCCCCCGGGACCTGGCCGCGCTGGGCGCCCGCGCCACCGAGCTGGCCCGCCACACCCGGCGCGACGTGACCTCGCCCGACCCGGGCGAGGACGGGCCGGGGGCGGACGACGACCTCCTGCGCCGCACCGTCCTGGACCTGACCGCCGGGAGCGGCAGCCTCGTGGACGCCGTGGACGACCCCGGCGCCGCCGAGAACTACTCCGACACGGCCTACGAGCGCCTGGGACGCCTGGCCGAGGAGCTGCGGGGCCTGCGCAAGCTCGTCGGCCAGCCGGTCCCCGACCTGGTCACCGAGGTCGAGCGGATGCTCGGCCTGGACATCGAGGTGGGCTCCCGGACCGGCCGCGACCCGCTGTCGGCGCGCGCCGACCTGGACGCGTTCGTGGACCACGCCGTCCGCTTCGTCGGCAACAGCGAGGACCCCACCCTGGGCAGCTTCCTCGGCTACCTCAACGCCGCCGAGGAGAACGAGAGCGGGCTCGCGCCCGGGGAGCGGGTCGGCGGCTCCGACAGCGTCAAGCTCATGACCATGCACGGCGCCAAGGGCCTGCAGTGGCCGGTCGTGGTCGTGCCGGGGATCAGCGCCGGCAAGGGGTCCCCGCTGTTCCCGGCCAAGGCCCGCGACCCCCTCGCCTGGGCGCGCGCCGACCACCTGCTCCCCTACCCGCTGCGCGGCGACCGCGACAGCCTGCCCCGGCTCGCCGGGGTCGACAAGGAGGCCATCGCCGACTTCCGCCGGGCCGAGCACGACCGCCACCTCATGGAGGAGCGCCGCCTGGCCTACGTCGCCGTCACCCGCGCCTCGTTCGCCCTGGTGTGCACCGGCCACTGGTGGGGCCGCACCGGGTCCACCCCGCGCGGGCCGTCGGTGTTCCTGGAGGAGGTCCGGGAGGCGTGCGAGAACGGCGCCGGGACCGTCGTCGGGTGGGCCCCGCCGCCGGGGGAGGACGAGACCAACCCCCACGACGACGAGGAGAGCTCCGCCGTGTGGCCGCCGGAGGAGGGCGACCCCCCGGGCGGGGACGGGCCCGCCGCCGGGGCCGCCGACCGCCGCGCGGAGATCCGGGAGGGGGCGGCCCTGGTCGAGCGCGCCCGCGCGCGCCTGCTCGCCGGGGAGGCCGGTCCCGGGGGGCAGGAGCCGCCCGCGGGTCTGCGCCGCCGCCTCCACGGGTGGGAGCGCGACACCGAGCTGCTGCTGGCGCACCGCCGTGCCGAGGGCGCGGGGCCGGGCAGCGGTCCCGTGCAGGTGGAACTGCCCGACCACCTGTCGGTGTCGTCCATGGTGTGGCTGGCCAGGGACCCCTCGGCGCTGGCGCGGCAGATCCGCCGCCCGCTGCCGCGCCCGCCCGCACCGCACACCAGGCGCGGGACGGCCTTCCACGCGTGGCTGGAGCAGAGGTTCGGGCAGCGTGCGACCCTGCTGGACGAGCTGCCGGGCGCGGCGGACGAGACCGCGGGGGAGGACGAGGACCTGGCCGAGCTCCAGCGCCGCTTCGAGGAGAGCGAGTGGGGGGCCCGCGTCCCCGTCGAGGTGGAGGTGCCGTTCGAGACGGTGATCGGCGACCGGCTCATCCGCGGGCGCATGGACGCGGTGTTCCACGACCCCGGCTCGGGCCGCTACGACGTGGTGGACTGGAAGACGGGGCGCCCGCCCGGCAACGACGCGGAGCGCCGCGCCGTGGGCGTGCAGCTGGCCGCCTACCGGCTGGCCTGGGCCGACCTGGCGGGGGTGGGCCCGGAGGAGGTGCGGGCCGCGTTCCACTACGTGCTCGCGGGGAGGACGGTGCGCCCCGCCGACCTGCTCGACGCCGACGGCCTGGCGGCGCTGATCTCCGCCGTCCCCGAACCGGGCTGACACCGGGGCGGCCGGCCCCCGTGCACGGGAGGATCGTAGCCGCTCAGTTCGTCCGCGTCGCTGATGACGTCGGCCCCTCGTGCGCGGGGGAGGACCGCCCCCGGCACCGTCCCCGCGGGGGGACCCCGGAGGCGGGCCCCCGCGTGCGGGGGAGGACCGGGCGGCGGCGCCCCGCGCCCGGTCCGGGGCCGCGGCGGTCCTCAGACCACGCCGAAGACGAACCCGCCCGGCGAGCGCGTGTCGTCGCCGAAGAGGTACTCGCGGGACGACAGGACGAACTCCTCGCGGTTGATGAACCCGTCACCGTTGGGGTCGAGGACGGCGAACCGGTCCGCGGCGTCCGCCGCCTCCGCCCCGAGGACCTTCGCGTAGTGGAGGAACTCGGCCGCGCTGACGCGGTCGTCGCCGTCGGTGTCGAGGAGGTCGAAGACGGCCTCGGCCACGCCCTCCGTCATGTTGAACCGGCTCCGGTCCTCTGCGGCGGCGTGCATGGCCCGGACGAACCGCTCCCGGTCCAGGCGCGCGGCGTCGGCGCCCGAGTGGCGCAGCAGCTCCAACCAGAGCATCTGGTAGGACGCGTGGACGGCCTGGGCCTTGCGCTCCTGCCGGTCCAGGCCGTAGCCCTCGATGTAGCGTTCGACCAGGCGCTCGTAGTCCGCCCAGGTCACGGAGCTGTCGTGGTCGGAGTCGAGGGCGTCGAAGAGGTGGCTGAACCTCACGGCGGTCGCCTCGGCGGGGGTGGTGCTCACGTGCGTCCTCTCGTCGTGGGGCGGGCGCTTCCCGCCCCGTGCTCCTCTGAGTCTCCCGCGCCCGGAAAGGTTCCGCCGCCGGTCCGCGCCCCTCCGCCGCCGGGGGGAGCCGGTGCGCCGCGCGCCCGGTCGGACAGGGGTGCGGCAGGGGCCCGCGCGTCCGCCGCCGGACCGCGGTCCGCGGGGGCCCGGCGCGGGTACGTCCGTGAACGTCCCCCGGCGTTGCCGGGGCGTTCACCGGCGTGCGGGACAATGTCCCGCGTGTCGAGCCCAGGAATCCCCCAGGACAGCAGTGCACCGGTGCGCGCGGGCGTGCCCGAGCACGGGCGGGTCCCCAAGTACTACGCGGTGCGGATACTGCTGACGGAGCTGGTGTCCGAGCTGGCCGAGGGGCAGGCACTGCCCACCGAGCGGGAGCTGGCCGAGCGCTTCGGCGCGGCCCGGGAGACGGTCCGGCAGGCCCTGCGCGACCTGCTGCTGGAGGGCAGGCTGCGCCGTCTCGGGCGCGGCACCGTGGCCGCGGGCCCCAAACTGGAGCAGCCGCTGTCCCTGGCCAGCTACACCGAGGGCGTGCGCCGCCAGGGCCGGAGGCCGGGGCGGTCCCTGATCGACCTGCGCAGCTGGCCGTGCCCGCCCCGGCTCGCGGAGGAGCTCCGCCTGGCGGTCGGCGAACCGGTCTGGCACATGGAGCGGGTGCTGCTGGCCGACGACGAGCGGGTGGGCCTGGAGTCCACCTACATCGCGGTGTCCCGCGCCCCCCGCCTGGACGTCGAGTTCGACCCGGACTCGACGTTCTACGGCTACCTGCGGGAGAGGCTGGGCATCGCGTTCGCCGACGCGGACGAGCGGTTGGAGACGGTGCTGGCGGCACCGCGTGAGGCGCTCCTGGTGGGGACCCCTCCGGCGCTGCCGATGCTGCTCATCCACCGGGTGTCGCGCGACGGGGAGGGGCGGCCCTTCGAGCGTGTGCGCTCGCTGTACCGGGGCGACCGCTTCAGCTTCACCACCCGCCTGTCCGGGGACGGCCGGGACTCCTGAGCCGTGTTCCGCGGGGCGGCCGGGTCCGCGGCGCCGACCTCGCCGGGACCGCGCACCCCGACCCGCACCGCCCGCACCGCGCGCCCCGGCCCGCTCGTCCGGCGTCGACAGAGTCCTTTTTTGTCACGGTAAGATAACGGGTCTAGTCCATAGTTCGACCGCGGTTCACCGAGAGGTCCCCACCGCGCTCGGTGCGCTCCATCCGCGCCCCCGAACCTCGAACCATGAGAGTGATCATCGTCGGTGCCGGAGTACTCGGCACCATGCACGCCTGGCAGGCCGTCTCCCGGGGACACGAGGTCGTCCACCTCGAACGCGAGGAGGCCGCCCGGGGAGCCTCCGTCCGCAACTTCGGCCTGGTCTGGGTCGGCGGACGCGCTCCCGGCGCCGAACTGGAGTCCGCGCGCCGCGCACGCGTCCTGTGGGAGGAGATCGCCGAACGGGTTCCCGGCCTGGGGTTCCGCCCCTCCGGCTCCCTCACGGTCGCCACCACGGAGCAGGAGCTGGCCGTCGCCGAGGCCGCGGCCGGGGCCCCCGACGCGGAGGAGCGCGGCTACCGGCTCCTCGACGCCGCCCGGGTCCGGGAGGTCAACCCCGCCCTGCGCGGCGACGCCCTCGGGGCACTCTGGTGCCGCAGCGACGCCCAGGTGGAGCCCCGCACCGCCCAGGCCGCCCTCCAGGGGGAACTGGCCCGCAGCGGCCGCTACACGCTCGTCACCGGGTGCGAGGTCCGCGACCTCGCGGGCCCCGGCGCCGTCCGCGACGACCGCGGCCGGATCCACCGCGGCGACGCCGTGGTCCTGTGCACCGGCGCCTGGCTCGGCGGACTCGTCCGCGAACTCGCCCCCGACCTGCCGGTCCGCCGCGTCCGCCTCCAGATGGCCCAGACCGCGCCCCTGGGCGAGACCCTCACCACCTCCGTCGCCGACGGCGACAGCTTCCGCTACTACCCGGCCTACCGGGGGCCCGCGCTGGACGCGCTCAACGCCGGCCAGCCCCAGGCGGCCGTCGCCGACCGCCACCGCATGCAGCTCCTGATGGTCCAGCGCGCCGACGGCTCCCTGACCGTGGGCGACACCCACGAGTACGACGCCCCGTTCTCCTTCGACACGGAGGAGGACCCCTACGAACACCTCGCGGAGGTCGCCGGCCGCCTCCTCGGCCGCCCGCTGCCCCCGTTCCGCCGCCGCTGGGCGGGCGTCTACGCCCAGTGCGCCGACCCCTCCCGGGTCGTGCACCGCGCCTCCGTCGGGCCCGACGCCTGGCTGGTCACCGGGCCCGGCGGGCGCGGCATGACCTGCTCGCCCGCCATCGCCGAGACGACCGCCGACGAACTGGACTGGTGACCGTGAACCGTACAGCCGCAACCCGCACGCCCGTGGAACTCGTCGTCCTCGACATGGCGGGGACCACCGTCGCCGACGACGGGCTCGTGGAGCGGGCCTTCGCCGCCGCGCTGCCCGAGCACACCGCCGAGGCCGCCGAGCACGTGCGCGCCACCATGGGCGAATCCAAGATCTCGGTCTTCCGCCACCTCACGGGCGGTGACGAGGAGCGCGCCCAGGAGGCCAACCGGGCCTTCGAGGGCGCCTACGCCCGGCTCGTCGACCAGGGCCTCTGCGCGCCCCTGCCCGGGGCCGAGGACACCCTGCGCCGCCTCCGCGCCGAAGGCCGCACCACCGCACTGACCACGGGCTTCGCCCGTGACACCCAGGACAGGATCCTCCGGGCCCTGGGATGGGAGGACATCGCCGACCTCACCCTCTGCCCCGCCGACGCGGGCGGGCGGGGACGGCCCCACCCCGACATGGTGCTCACCGCCGCCCTGCGCGCGGGCGTCGGCTCGGTGGCCGCCGTCGCCGTCGTCGGCGACACCGCCTCCGACATCCGCAGCGGGCTGCGGGCCGGGGCCTCGGTCGTCGCCGGCGTCCGCACGGGAGCCCACGACGCGGACACGCTCCTCGACGCCGGGGCCACCCACGTCCTGGACGGCGTCGCCGACCTGCCCGCGCTCCTCGCGGACCGGGAGGGCTGAGCCGTGGGCATCCGCTTCGACCACGTCAGCGTCGCCTACGGGGACACCGTGGTCCTCGACGACCTGGACCTGACCGTCGACCCCGGCGGGTTCACCGCCCTGCTCGGCCCCTCCGGCTCGGGCAAGACCACGGCCCTGCGGGCCGTGGCCGGGTTCGTCCGGCCCGCCTCCGGGCGCGTCCTGATCGGGGGGCGCGACGTCACCGACCTGCCGCCGTACGCCCGCGGGGTCGGCATGGTGGTGCAGAGCTACGCGCTCTTCCCGCACATGCGCGTCGACCAGAACGTCGCCTTCGGCCTGCGCGCCCAGGGCGTGCCCCGCCGGGAGGTCGCCGGGCGCGTCGAGGAGGCCCTCGGCATGACCGGGATGGCCGACTACGCACGCCGCCATCCCCGCGAGCTGTCCGGCGGGCAGCAGCAGCGGGTGGCCATCTCCCGGGCCCTGGCCATCCGCCCCCGGGTGCTGCTCCTGGACGAGCCCCTGTCCGCCCTGGACGCGCAGCTGCGCTCGGACATGCTCGCCGAACTCGCCCGGCTGCACCGCGAACTGCCCGACGTCACGGTCCTCTACGTCACCCACGACCAGAGCGAGGCGCTGACCCTCGCCGACCGGGTCGCCGTGCTGGACCGCGCACGCCTGCGCGAGCACGGAACGCCCCGCGAACTGTACGGGCGTCCCCGGGCCGCCTTCACCGCCCGGTTCGTCGGCGGGGCCAACCTGCTGCCCGCCCGCCTGACCGGGGGCCGCGTGCACTGCCTCGGCGCCGTCCTCGACGCCGATCCCGCCGACCTGCCCCCGGGCGCCTCGGACGGCGACGACCTCCGGGTGTGCCTGCGTCCGCACCGGGTCGCCCTGGGAGAGGCCGAGCACACCCTGGAGGGGGTGGTCTCCGACGTCCAGTGGCGCGGCTCCACCCACAGGGTCACCGCGCTCGTGGGCGGCCACCCGGTCACGGCGGAGCTGAGGGAGACCCCCGCCCCGCCCGAGCCCGGGAGCACGGTCACCCTCGGCTTCACCCGGCGGGACGCGGTCCTGCTCACCCCGGAGGAGGCGTCGTGACCGCGCACCCGGCCCCGACGGCGGACGCGCCGCCCGCGGCACACGCCCCGGAGCCCCCGGCGGACCCCGTACCGGGGCGCGCCCCGCGACGGCTCCCCGTGTGGGTGTGGGCGGTGCCCCCGGTGGCACTGCTCGCGGCGGTCTTCCTCTACCCGCTCGCCCTGGTCGCGGCGGAGTCCGTCGCCGCTCCCGGCGGCGGGCTCACCCTCGCCCACCACGCCGACGTCCTGGGCTCCGAGTCGTTCCGGTCGGCGCTGGGCACCACCGTGTTCGTGGCGGTCACCTCCACGGCGGGCTGCCTGGTGCTCGGGTTCCTGCTCGCCCTCGTCGTGGCGTTCGTGCCCTTCCCCGGCAGCGGCGCCACCGCCCGGTTCATCGACACCTACCTCTCCTTCCCGTCCTTCCTCATCACCCTGGCGCTCCTGTTCGTCTACGGCACCGTGGGCATGGCCAACGGGATGTGGACCGACCTGACCGGCGCGGAGAGCGGACCCTTCCGGTTCCTCGCCACGCCCTGGGGCGTGATCCTCGCCGAGATCACCTACTTCACGCCCTTCGTCATGCGGCCCCTGCTCGCCGCGTTCGGCCAGCTGGACACCGCGCAGCTGGAGGTCGCCTCGTCCCTGGGCGCCAGGCCCCTGCGGGTGGTGCGCGAGGTGATCCTGCCCGAGGCACGGCCCGCCCTGGTCGCCGGCGGGGCGCTCGTCCTGGTGCTGTGCCTCAACGAGTTCGCGATCGTCCTGTTCACGGGGGCGAAGGACGTCGTCACCCTGCCCATGCTCGTGTACCAGGCGGCGATCCTCCGGTCCGACTACACGACGGCCTGCGTCGTCGCCACGGTCAACGCGGCCCTGTCGGTCTCCCTCTACCTCGTCTACCGGGCGGCCACCGCCCGCCTGAGCTCCGACGGAGGTCGCCGTGCTCGTGCATGACCGCTTCGCCCGCTGGACGGTGTGGGGGCTCTTCGCCGCCCTGGTGCTGCCGCTGTTCCTGCTGCCGCTGGGCGTGATCGCCGCCGCGGCCTTCTCCACCAGCTGGAGCGGCGTCCTGCCCTCCGGCCCCACCCTCGACAACTTCGCGGGCGTCACCCGCGGCGGGTCCCTGGAGGCGCTGCGGGTCAGCGCCGTCACCGCCGCCGTGGCCAGCCTCCTGGCCCTCACCGCCGGGACCTGGGCGGCCCTGGTCGCGACCTCCCTGCGACGGCGGGGCCGCGCCGTCCTGGACGCGCTCTTCATGCTGCCCGTGGCGGTCCCGACGGTCGTGGTGGGCCTGGCGCTCCTGGTGGCGTTCAGCCGTCCGCCGATCCTGCTCAACGGCACCCAGGCCATCGTGGTCATCGCGCACACGGTGCTGGTCACCGCCTTCGCCTACCAGTCGGTCTCCGCGGCGCTCGACCGCCTCGACCCGGTGTACTCCCAGGTCGCGGCCTCCCTCGGCGCCAAGCCCGCACGGGTCCTGCTCCAGGTCCGACTGCCGCTGCTGCTGCCCGCGCTCGGCGCCGCCGCGGGCCTGTGCTTCGCCCTGTCCATGGGCGAGCTGAGCGCGACCATGATGCTCTACCCGCCGGACTGGATGCCGCTGCCCGTGCGGATCTTCGCCGCCACCGACCGGGGGGCCCTCTTCTCCGGCGCGGCCTCCGCCCTCGTCCTGATGGCCACCACCCTGGTCGTCCTCCTCCTGCTGTCCCGGGTCCGCACCCGGGCGTCGTTCCGCTGACCCGGCGCGGCGCCGACCCCGCCGCCCCGGCCCGTCATCCCCTTCCGTCCCTCCAGCTCCGACCGAACCGAGAGGCACCGCCATGACCACACGCATCCGGACGGCCGCCGCCACCGCGTCCGCCCTCGCCCTCGCCGCCGCACTGGCCGCCTGCGCCCCCACCGAGGCCGCGGCCGACACCGTCACCGTCTACTCCGCCGACGGCCTGCGCGACGAGGAGGGCACGGGGTGGCTCGACCAGCTCTTCGCCGAGTTCGAGGAGGAGACCGGCCTCACCGTCCAGTACGTCGAGGGCGGCTCGGGGGAGATGGTCCAGCGCGCCGACCGCGAGAGCACCAACACCCAGGCCGACGTCATGATCACCCTGCCGCCCTTCATCCAGCAGGCCGACGGCCTCGGCCTCCTCCAGCCGTACGAGCCCGAGGGCGCCGAGAACGTCGACGTGAAGGACCCCGACGGCAAGTGGACCGCCGTCGTCAACAACTACTTCGCGTTCGTGTACAACACGAAGGAGCTGTCCGAGCCGCCGACCACCTGGGAGGACCTCCTCGCGCCCGAGTTCGAGGGCCGCCTCCAGTACTCCACGCCCGGCGTCGCGGGGGACGGCACCGCGGTCGTGATCCAGGCGATGCACGACTTCGGGGGGCTGGAGCCCGCCATGGACTACCTCGGCGAGCTCCAGGCCAACAACGTCGGCCCCTCCTCCTCGACCGGGGCGCTCGGCCCGAAGGTCGACAAGGGGGAGCTCCTCGTCGCCAACGGCGACGTCCAGATGAACTACGCGCAGTCCCGCACCATGCCCAACCTCGGGATCTGGTTCCCGTCGAGGGAGGGCGGCGACCCCACCACCTTCGCCCTGCCCTACACCGCGGGGCTCATGGAGGGCGCCCCCAACGCCGACAACGGCCGCGCCCTCATGGACTTCCTGCTGACCGAGGACGCCCAGCAGAGGGTGGCCCCCGTCGCGGGCGGCTTCCCGGCCCGCACCGACGTCGCCTCCGAGGGCGAGGACGCCGAGGCGCTGGAGGAGCTGATGGAGGGAGTGGAGGTCTTCGAGCCCGACTGGGACGACATCGACGCCCACCTCCCCGAGTACCTCGACGCCTGGCGCGAGGCCACGGGCAGCTGAACCGGGGCGCGGGGGCCGCAGGGCCGTCCGGCCCCGCGCGCCGGTTGCGCCTGTCCGCCCGCCGGGGGCGGGCGCGACCGGGGCCGGCCCCCGCCCGGGCGCACCGTGCCGCCGAGGGCGGGCGTGACCGGTTCGTCCAGGTTCTAGGCTCGTTCACGACAAGGACGTCTAGGAAAGGACGGGCAGATGGACGCGCGCGCCCACATCGAGGCCCACAGGGACGAGTTCCTCGCCTCGCTCGGGGAGTGGCTGGCGATCCCCTCGATCTCGGCGGACCCGGCGCACCACGACGACGTGCGGCGGTCCGCGCGGTGGCTCGCCGACCACCTCGCCGCGACCGGCTTCCCCACCGTCGAGGTGTGGGAGACCCCCGGCCTGCCCGCCGTGTTCGCGGAGTGGCCCGCGGCCGACCCCGGCGCCCCCACCGTGCTCGTCTACGGGCACCACGACGTCCAGCCCGTCGATCCGCTGGAGGAGTGGGACACCGACCCGTTCACCCCGACCCGGCGCGGCACCTCCCTGTTCGCGCGCGGAGCCTCCGACGACAAGGGCCAGGTGCTCTTCCACGCCCTCGGCGTGAGCGCCGCCCTGGCGGCCAGCGGGGCCGACGCGCCGCCGGTCACCGTCAAGCTGCTGGTGGAGGGAGAGGAGGAGTCCGGCTCGGTCCACTTCGCCGACCTGATGAAAGCCAACCGCGACCGCCTCTCCTGCGACGTCGCCGTCATCTCCGACACCACCATGTGGGCCGCCGACACCCCGTCCATGTGCGTGGGCATGCGCGGCGTCACCGACGTCGGGATCAACCTGTACGGCCCGGCCCGCGACCTGCACAGCGGCTCCTTCGGAGGGGCGGTCCCCAACCCCCTCAAGGCCATGAGCGACCTGCTGTCCGGCCTCCACGACGACGACGGCCGCGTCGCGGTCCCCGGGTTCTACGACGGGGTCGTCGAGGCGGACCCGGAGGAGCGGGCCCTCATCGCCAGGCTGCCCTTCGACGAGGGGGAGTGGCTGGAGACCGCCGCGTCCACCGCCACCTGGGGGGAGAAGGGCTACAGCACCCTGGAGCGGATCTGGCTGCGGCCGACCGCCGAGATCAACGGCATGTGGGGAGGGCACACCGGCGCGGGCGGCAAGACCATCGTGCCGCGCTCGGCGCACGCCAAGGTCAGCTTCCGGCTCGTGCCGGGCCAGGAGCCGCTGCACGTCCAGGACCGCGTGCGCGCGTACGTGGAGGCCAACACCCCCGCCGGGCTGCGGGCCGAACTGGAGTTCGGCGGCCCCGGCGTCCGCGCCTGCGCCTCGGACCTGTCCTCCGCCGCGCTCAAGGCGGCGCGCTCGGCCATGGAGCGGGCCTTCGGCACACAGGTGCTGTTCACCCGCGAGGGCGGCAGCGGCCCCGAGGCCGACATCGCCGACATCCTCGACGCGCCCCTGGTGTTCGTCGCCGTCGGACTGGACGAGGACCGCATCCACGCCCCGAACGAGAAGGTGGAGATCCCCCTCCTCCTCAAGGGCGCGGAGAGCATCGCCCACCTGTGGGAGGAACTGGGCTCCGCGAACCGGGCCTGAGCTCACCTCCGCGCCCCGGAACACACGCGGCCACCGCGTGTGTTCCGGGAACGGGCATGCACGGAGCCCCCCGGGGTGTTACCCCTGTATACGGGGGTCGTGCGGACGGCCCTCCCCGACCCCTGGAAGGACCCATGGACGCCGACGCGATCCCCTCACTGTCCCGCTCCACCGTCGACGCCGCCGGACACAGGCGTGTGGACGAGGAGTGGCTGGCCAAGGCGTGGGCGGACCCGGACTCCCAGGTCCTGGTGCTGGAGGGCGGAGACCCGGGCAGCCACGGCTGGCAGGCGCTCATGGCCAGGCAGTCCCGCGCGCTGGTCACCACCGGGGACACCCGCGAACTCGTGCTCACCGGCACCCGCGACGCGCCCGAGGGCGAGCGCTACCTGCTCGGCGCCGAGGGCGACCGCGCCTACTTCGCCGTGTGCTCCCCGCGGGAGCTGCTCGCCACCCCCGTCGCGGAGCCGGCGTCCCTGCGCGAGGTCGGCGCGGTCCTCGACGACCGCGACACGGGCCTCCTGACCCGCGCCGTCGCCCTCGCCAACTGGAACGCCACCCACCGCTTCTGCCCCCGCTGCGGGGCACGCACCACCCCGGCCGCGTCCGGCCACGTGCGCGTGTGCGAGGAGGAGGGCACCGAGCAGTACCCCCGGATGGACCCCGCGGTGATCATGCTCGTGCACCGGGACCGGGACGGCGACGAGGAGGTGCTGCTCGGCAACAACCCCCACTGGGACGCCCGGCGCTTCTCCGTGCTGGCCGGGTTCGTGGACGCGGGGGAGTCGCTGGAGCAGGCCGTCGTCCGGGAGGTGGCCGAGGAGGCGGGCGTGGTGGTCGAACGGCCGCGCTACCTCTCCTCGCAGCCGTGGCCCTTCCCCCGGAGCCTGATGATGGGCTACACCGCGCGGGCCGTCGGGGAGACCGAGCGCACCGACGACGAGATCGCCGTCACCCGCTGGTTCACCCGCTCCGAGCTGGCCGAGGCGGTGCGCACCGGTGAGGTCCTGCTGCCCGGCAGGGTGTCGATCGCCCGCACCCTCATCGAGCACTGGTACGGGGCGGAGCTGCCCGGGGGCTGGTGACCGGCGCGCCCGGCCGTGCGCAGGCGGGCGGAGGGGCCTTGCCGGAGTACAGCTCCACGGCCTCGGCGGGGCGGCCGTCCACAGGCGGGCGGAGGGGCCTGCGCCTCCCGCGGGCGGCGCCTACCCTGGAGGGGAGGCCGGGACCCCGGGGCCGGGCCGGCCGGTCACGCGACGCGGCCGTCGGGGCGGGGCGGTCGCGCACGCACCCCGCGCGCCTTCGCGCGCGGGGGCGCCGCGCACCGCCGCCGCCTCCGGCCGCCGGACACCCCCGACCCCTCAGCCGGAGCCGGGGGAGGTGTTCAACTCGTCGGGGAGCGAGGTGAGAGGGCTCGTGCTGCTCTCCACCACGTCCCGTGCCAGGTCGGCCACCTTCCGTCCCCGCGAGCGGGCGGACGAGCGCAGCCGCTCGAACGCCTCCCGCGGCGCCATCGTGTGCCGCTCCGCCAGGACCCCGATCGCCTGCTCCACGACCACGCGCGAGTGCAGCGCGTGCTCCAGCTGCGCGATGGTGTGCCGCAGCCGCTCGACCTCGGAGGCCCCCTCGGGGGCCCGGCCGGGCGCCTGCGACCGCGGGCGGCCGGTCCCCGACTCACCGGTCAGCAGGTCCGCGAGGACCATCGCGCTCACCAGGTCGGGCACCTCCTGTCCGCCGCCCACGCGCCACCCGTTCGGGGTGCGGCGCACCACGCCGGTGTCCACCGTGTCGGCGACCGCTATGTCATGAGACCTCATGTCGTCCCCCAACTCAACACTCCCCGTCGTCCTCGTCCGAGCCCTGGTAGCGCCCGAGTGCCGTCGGAGGAGTCCCGTCGTCGGTCACGATCGGGGCCCATGACACGGAACGCGGTCACACCCCGGGGTGCGACCGCGGCACGCGTACCGTCCTACGACAGCTCGGCCAGCTTCTTCTTCACCTGAGCGAGCGACGGGTTCGTCATCGCCGACCCGTCGCTGAAGACCAGCGTCGGCACCGTCTGGTTGCCGCCGTTGACCTTCATGACGAGGTCGGCGGCCTCCGGGTGCTCCTCGATGTTCACCTCACCGCCGGTGATCCCCTCGCGGGAGAGCTGGCTCTTGAGCCGCTTGCAGTACCCGCACCAGGGGGTGGTGTACATCGTGAACTGTTCGGTCGCCGTACTCGTCATCTCGCTCACGTCCTTCTGTCTACGATCGCTGGTATTTCGTCCGGTCCAACATCTCAACACCGAGTGGTCCGGCCCGCTTCCCGCGACCGTGCGACACAACGTGGGACGCCTCACAGGTCCAACTGGTTCTGGAATGTGTCATTCCGCTCGATCGGGGCAGAGTGCCGATCCGCTCGCCGCCACAACCGATACTTGAGAGACTGTGTGCCCCCGGACATCATCCCCGTCCCCGCACCCGAACAGCCGCCCCGACCACAGCAGGAGCACCATGGACCCCGACCGCGTCCTGGAGGGACTGGACCCGGAGCAGACCGAGGCGGCGCGTGCGCTGCGCGGCCCCGTGTGCATCCTGGCCGGCGCCGGAACAGGGAAGACCAGGGCCATCACCCACCGGATCGCCCACGCGGTCTCCAGCGGGGTGGTCTCCGAGCAGCAGGTGCTCGCGGTCACCTTCACCGCACGCGCCGCCGGTGAGATGCGCGGGCGGCTGCGCGGGCTCGGAGCCCCCCGCGTGCAGGCCCGCACCTTCCACGCCGCCGCACTGAGGCAGCTGTCGTTCTTCTGGCCGCAGGTCATCGGCGGCGAGAAGCCCACCCTGATCGAGAGCAAGCTCCAGGCGGTCGCCCGCGCCGCCAACTCCGTGGGCGTGCAGCCCGATCGCACCGGGCTGCGCGACCTGGCCAGCGAGATCGAGTGGGCCAAGGTCACCCAGGTGCGGCCCACCGACTACGAGAAGACGGTCGCCAAGACGAGCCGCCAGGCCCCCATGCCCCCCGGCGAGATCGCCCGGGTCTTCGAGGCCTACGAGGCGCTGTGCCGCGAGCGCAACCTGCTCGACTTCGAGTCCATGCTCGAGCTCACCGCCGGGATGATCAACGAGTACCCGGCCATCGCCCAGCGCGTGCGGGACCAGTACCGCTACTTCGTCGTCGACGAGTTCCAGGACGTCAACCCGCTCCAGAAGCTCCTCCTCGACGCCTGGCTGGGCGACCGCGACGACCTGTGCGTGGTCGGCGACCCGAGCCAGACCATCTACTCGTTCGCGGGCGCCACCCCGGGCTACCTCACCGGGTTCGCCGCGCGCTACCCCCACGCCACCGTGGTCCGGCTGGTCCGCGACTACCGCTCCACGCCCCAGGTGGTGCGGGTCGCCAACCACGTCATCGCCCAGGCCCGCGGCACCACCTCGGCCGGCCACCTGACCCTGCAGGCGCAGCGGCCCGACGGGCCCGACCCCATGTACCAGGAGTACGAGGACGAGCCCGCCGAGGCCACCGGGGTCGCCCGCAAGATCAGCGTCCTCCTGGAGAACGGGACGCCCGCCGGCGAGATCGCGATCCTGGTGCGCACCAACTCGCAGTCGGCCGCCTACGAGCAGGCGCTGGCCGACGAGGGCGTGCCGTTCACGGTGCGCGGCACCAAGCGGTTCTTCGAGCGGCCCGAGATCAAGCAGGCCGTGCACACCCTGCGCGGCGCCCGGCACGAGGCCGCGGGGGAGGCCCCCGAGCCCCTGGTGCACACGGTCCGGCAGCTGCTCGGACAACTCGGGCTGACCGAGCAGGCCCCCGAGGGCCGCCAGGCCCGCGAGCGCTGGGAGTCGCTCGCGGCGCTCGCCCAGCTCGCGGAGGACATGGCCGCCAAGCCCGCCCCCGACGGCCGCGCGGTCACCATGGCCGACCTCGTGGACGAGCTGGAGGTGCGCATGGCCACCGAGCACGCGCCCGGCTTCGAGGGCGTCACCCTCGCCTCCCTGCACTCGGCCAAGGGCCTGGAGTGGGACGCCGTCTTCCTGGTCGGCCTCACCGAGGGCATGATGCCGATCATCTACGCGGAGACCGACGAGCAGGTGGAGGAGGAGCGCCGCCTGTTCTACGTGGGGGTCACCCGCGCCCGCGAGCACCTGGCGATGTCCTGGTCGCTGGCGCGCTCGCCCGGCGGGCGCAAGAGCCGCAAGCCCTCCCGGTTCCTGGACGGGCTCCGGCCCGCCTCGCCGTCCACGTCCGCCAGGCGCGCCGAACGCCGCAAGGGCGGCGTGGCCCGCTGCCGCGTGTGCGGGAACGCCCTGGGGGAGACCGCCGAGCGCAAGCTGGGGCGCTGCCTCGACTGCCCGTCCAGCTACGACGAGGCCCTGCTGGAGCGGTTGCGCGACTGGCGCCGCGCCAACGCGCAGGAGCAGAAGGTCCCCGCCTACGTCGTCTTCACCGACGCCACCCTCCAGGCCATCGCCGAGCAGGAGCCCACGAGCGTCTCCCAGCTCTCCGCCGTGTCCGGGGTGGGCGCCGTCAAGCTCGATCGCTACGGTGAGGCGGTACTCGCGCTGGTCTCGGGCGCGGAGCCGGCGGACGTCATGGGCGACCCGGCCGGTGACAACGGGGAGGAAGCAGCGGATGACTGAGAGCGCCGACGAGCAGACGCGGGGCCAGTCCCTGGAGGGTCTGCTGGCCGTCCTCGACCTGGAGCAGATCGAGGTGAACATCTTCCGGGGGAGCAGCCCCGCGGAGGGACCGCAGCGCGTCTTCGGCGGACTGGTCGCGGGCCAGGCGCTGGTCGCGGCGGGACGCACCGTTCCCACGGAGCGCCACGTGCACTCCCTCCACGCGTACTTCATACGCCCCGGGGACCCCGAGGTGCCGATCGTCTACGAGGTGGACCGGGTCCGCGACGGCCGCTCGTTCACCACGCGCAGGGTGGTGGCCGTCCAGCACGGAAAGCCGATATTCACCCTGTCGGCCTCCTTCCACAAGGAGGAGCCCGGGCTCGACCACCAGATCCCGATGCCCGACGTGCCGCCGCCGGAGGACCTCCCGAGCGCGCGCGAGCGCCTGCAGGCCGCCTTCGGCAAGGTGCCGGGGTTCGTGCGCTGGCACCCCATCGAACTGCGCCCGGTGGGTCCGCTGTCCTTCGAGGCCGAACGCGACCCGCGGCTGCGGACCGCCACCAACCCGGTGTGGCTCAAGGTGGACGGCAAGCTGCCCGACGACCGCCTCACCCAGGTGTGCCTGATGACCTACGCCTCGGACATGACCCTGCTGGACACGGTCCTGCTCAGGCACGGCCGCTCGTTCGCGGGCATCTCCATGGCCAGCCTCGACCACGCGATGTGGTTCCACCGGCCCTTCCGCGCCGACGAGTGGCTGCTCTACGCGCAGGAGGCCCCGAGCGCGCAGGGCGCCCGGGGCCTCGCCCGGGGGCTCGTGTACACACGCGACGGCCGGCTCGTCTGCTCCGTCGTCCAGGAGGGGCTGATCCGCGTCGTGGACGCCGAGGGCGGGTCCGACGCGCTTCCGGGTTCCTGACACCGCGGAACCGCCCTGCGCGGGCCCCGCTCCCGACCGGGGGCGGGGCCCGCGCCGTCTCCCGGACCCCTCGGGGAACGGCCCCGCGGGGCCGCCCGGTAACGCTCCCGGGCCCCGCGCAATTCCCCGCCCCCCGTGGCCGGATGCGGACGTTTTCCCTGGTCAAAAATAGGTTGCCGTCTTCGCTGGGCACCCCATAGTCTGTACTCCGTCGCAATGACCGCGCCAGGCGCAGGTGGAAGACCCTGCCGCCCGACTCAGAAGGAGGTGCCCGATCAAATGACGAACTCCACGCAGACCACCGGATTCATCGCTGGCTTCGCCGTGTCGTCCCGTCAGCAGTCCCTGACGACTGTCCTGGGCACCGCCGAGAGCGGTCACGCGGGCGTCCTCGCCGGATTCGGCGAGTTCATCACCACCGGTGCCGGTCACGGCGCCAAGGACCACCGCGACGGGTGGGGGACCTTCACGTCCCGCGACCTGTCGATGGTGTCCCCGGTCGTCCCGACCGGTGTCGGCAACGGCAGTGGTGTGCCCGCCAACCCTGAGCTCGCCCTTGATCGAGGCAAGCGCATGACGGAACACGCTGAAGCTACCCGGCGCCTCTATGGCGCATCGGGGGAGTGTCCACGGAGGATTCCGGCCTAGAGCTACACGGGCCGAGAGTTTCGACCGTGGCCGCGGACCCCGACACAGGGGCCGCGGCTTTCTTTGTATCTCCGTCCGATCCCCGTCCCCCAGGGACGAGGGAAGAGGACGGCGGCATCGCAAGTCCAGGTCCCTCACCGGACCGGTTCCGGTGACCATCACCGACCGCGTTGTACGAAACGATCAAAGATCTTGGAGGGCACCGATGCTTGCGTCGGTCCTGGAGACGCCCTGGATGGGCGACACCGAAGTTCCCTGCCGCCTCGAGCCCGACCTGTTCTTCGCCGAGGCGCCCGCCGACGTCGAGGCCGCGAAGGCCGTCTGCGGCGCCTGTCCCGTGAGGGAGCAGTGCCTGACGGACGCCCTGGAGCGGCGTGAGCCGTGGGGTGTGTGGGGCGGGCAGCTGCTCGTCTCCGGTCAGGTCGTGGCGCGCAAGCGCCCGAGGGGCCGCCCCCGGAAGAACCCCGCCCCGGTCGCGGCCTGAGGCCTCGCCCGAACTCCACCCGCAACCCCGAGAACTCCCGAAGGACGAAGACAGATGATGTTGATGGAACTCCTGCGCCTTGCCGAACAGAGCGACGTCGAGACCCGTGAGATGCAGAGCAGAAGGCTCACGGCCCGCGTGATGCGCGCCCGCCAGCGGGAGGAGCGCCGTGCCGAACAGGCACTCATGGATCTCGCGTGGTCACGCCTGTGTTGACCAGCGGCGGTACGGCGGGATGACGGGGCGCTGAGCGTCCCGTGGTGATCACGGAGCCGGTCGGAGGCCGGGCGGGACCCCCGAGAGGGGCGACCGCCCGGTCTCATTTGTGTCTCGATCGGGAAAAGGGAGGGCTTCGCGGGTCCCGACGATGTGCTCTCGGACGAAGCCCGGACCGTGCTGGTCAGGGCAGAACGCGCGACGGGACCGTGATTTCCGGTGGGATCCCGCCTTCCGGGGATCGAGGGAAATCAATGACATAACAGGACAAGTCATATCTGTGCGGAAGCTCTCCTCTCGGCTACCGTAAAGTTCGTGCCCTCGAACACCAAAGTCGAGGTACGACGCAGTCCTCGTCGCCGACGCACGGTGTCGGCCTACAGGGACGGGGACACCACGGTCGTCCTCGTGCCCGCGACGTTCTCCCGCGCAGAGGAAAAGCGCTGGGTGGGTCGCATGCTGCAACGGCTGGAGGCCCGGGAGGGGCGCCGGCACCCCGGCGACACCGAACTCCGCGACCGGGCGCTGGAACTGGCCCGCCGCTACCTCGGCGGCGCCGAACTCCCCGACAGCGTCCGCTGGGTCGACAACCAGAACGCGCGCTGGGGCTCGTGCACCCCCGACACCCGTACGATCCGCATCTCCCGCCGCCTCGCCGGGATGCCGTCCTGGGTGGTCGACTACGTCCTCGTCCACGAGCTGGCGCACCTGTCCATCCCCCACCACGGACGGGACTTCTGGGCCCTGGTACGCCGCTATCCCCGGGCCGAACGCGCGCGCGGGTACCTGGAGGGGTTCAGCGCCGCCTCGCGGACCGAGGCCTGCGACCACGACGAGGACGGGGAAGAGGACGAGGTGGAGGAACTGGGCATCGCCGAGGTCGCCCTGGAGGAGTAGCCCCCGCGGCCCGGCCGGGCCGCGGCACGGCTCCGGAGCGCCCGGAACCCGCATCATGCCCGTCGTCCGGTCGACGCCCTCGTCGCGCGGCCCCCGCCGCCCGGATCCCGCGGAACGCGTCCGAGGGGGACGGTGCCGCGCGTCGGCGGGGCCCTCCGAGCCGGGATGCGCGGACCCGTCAGGCGCGGCGCCGGATGCCCGCGGGCTCAGGCGTCCGCGGCCCTCGCGGCGCCGCGGTAAGCGGCCACCGCCCCGGCGGCGGCGCGCACCAGGTCGCGCACGGAGTCGTCGGTGGGCTCCGGCAGGCCGCCGACAGGGAACCATCCCAGGTCGGCCGACTCGTCGGGGTCGCACACCAGCACGGAATCGGCCGGGGCGACCGCCGCGTACTGCACGTCCAGGTGGAAGCTGCCCCCGCCGCAGGGCACCCGGTGCCGGTCCAGCCGGACCGGGGAGGGGAGGAGCGTCACGTCCCGCAGGCCCGACTCCTCGACGGCCTCCCGGAGGGCGGCCGCCCCCAGCGTCGTGTCGTCCGGCTCGCAGTGGCCCCCGGTCTGCAACCACATCCGGTGGATCCGGTGCAGGGTGAGGACCACCCGCGAGCCGTCGGCGGAGATGATGGCGGCGCTCGCCGTCACGTGGCCGGGCAGACAGGTGCGCCACATGCCGTCCGGGTGCCCGTCCAGGTGCTCCACGTAGGAGCGGCGCAGCTCCTCCTGCCGGGCGTCGGGCGCGGTCCACGCGCCCAGCACCGCCCTGGCGTCGTCGTGCAGTGACACCTACGAGTCCTTCCCGCGGGTGTCGTCCCCGTCGTCCTCGGAGCCGTCCGCCTCCGGGGCGCCCCCGCGGTCGGGCCCCGCCCCCGGCGCGTCGCCCGTCAGCGAGGAGATGTCGAAGTCGGCGCCGCCGAAGTCCCCGCCGCCGCTGACGAACGCGTCCGGGTCGTCCAGGTCCTCGCCGGTCGGCATCAGGTCGGGGTGCTGCCACACGGCGTCCCGCCCCTCGATACCGCGCGCCTCCTCCAGTGCGGACCACAGGGCCGACGCCTCGCGCAGGCGGCGCGGGCGCAGTTCGAGGCCGACCAGCGCCGCGAAGGTGTGCTCCGCGGGACCGCCGGTCGCCCGGCGGCGGCGGGTGGCCTCGGAGAGCGCGTCCGACTGGGGCAGGCGCCCGGACACCGCCGACGACACCACGGTCGCCACCCAGCCCTCGATGAGGGCCAGGGTGGTCTCCAGGCGGCCCAGGGCCGCCTTCTGCTGAGGGGTGTCCTCGGGCTGGAGCAGGCTCTCGCCGCCCGCACCGCCCAGGACCTCCTGGAGCGCCTCGGGGTTGGTGAGATCGATCTCACCGAGCCGGTCCTCCAGGCCGCTGACGTCGAAGGACATCCCGTCCGCGTACTCGCTGACGAGCCGGTACACGTGCGAGCGCAGCCACGGCACGTGGGCGTAGAGGCGGTGCACCGCGGCCTCGCGCGCGGCCAGGTACAGGCGCACCTCGTCGGCGGGGACCTGCAGGCCCTCGCTGAAGCGCTCGACCCCGCCCGGCAGGAGAGCGGCGTTGCCCTCCCCGGCCAGCGGCAGCCCGATGTCGGCGGTGCCGACGACCTCGCGGGACAGCTCGCCGACCGCCTGGCCGGCCTGGCGGCCGACCATCATGCTGCCCATCTGCTGGATCATGCCCAGCAGCGGGCCGGCCACGGACTGCATCTCCTCGGGCAGGTTCTGCCCCATGGAGCGCACGGTCCTGCTCGTCAGCGGGTCGCACAGCTGGACCCACGACTCCATCGTCTTCTCGACCCACTCCGACCTGCTCCAGGCCTGGGCGGTCTGGACACCGGAAGGAAGGTCGGTAGCCTGGTCGAGCCACAGGTCAGCGAGGCGCAGGGCCTCCTCGACCTTGGCGTAGTCGGACACCGGCACGCTCGGGTCGCCCTCCTGGGCGACCGTCTGCCGTGCCACGTCCTTGGCCATCTCCCAGTTGACCCCGGACGACGGCGTGCTGCCGCCGCCCCCGGGGCCGGGGCTGGGCTGTGCCGACATCATGTCGGCGAACTGGCGCAGCATGTTGGCCATCTGCTGCGGGTCGCCGAACGGAAATCCGTCCGGCGTTCCGGAGTCCCCTCCGCCCGGGCGGCCGCTGCCGGCACCCGAGCCGGAGTCGCCAGATCGGCGTCCGGACTCGTCATCGGGATCGTTCGGCATGCTGAAACCGAAAGGCAGGTCGCTCACATCAGACCTCAGGCAGGATTAGGTTTGGTCTCCACTGTCACGTTAGCTGGGAGTCGCCCGGAGTGAATACCGAAAGCAGCCAGGTTCGCCCAGAGCACAGCCGTTCCGGAGGAGCGGGCACGGTGGTCGCTGTCACCGGTGCCGCGTCCGGAGTGGGCCGGCTCCTCGTGCAACGCCTGGCCACGCCGGAAGGTTCCACGGCCCCCCGGGAGATCGTCGCGATCGACGATCAGTTCGCCGACCTGCGCGGTGTGACATGGCGTATCGCCGACGTGTGCGACCCGGGACTGGTGTCCCGCCTCGACGGGGTCGACGTGCTCGTGCACACCGCGGACGACCGCTCCCTGGAGACCAGGCCGGCCCAGCGCCGGGCGCACAACATCCGCGCGGCCCAGACGGTCCTCACCGCCGCGGCCGCCTCGGGGGTCCCCCGTGTCATCCTCGTCACCAGCACCATGGTCTACGGCGCCGCCGCCGACAACCCCGTGCCGCTCCCGGAGAACGCCACCCGCGTCTCCGACAACAGCGACGGGCTGATGGGCGACTTCGCGGAGATCGAGGCCCTGGCCGAGCGCGCGCGCCGGGCCCACCCCAGCCTCGCGGTCACCGTGGTGAGGCCCGCCCCGCTCGTCGGCCCCGAGCTCGACACCCTGCTCAGCCGCCACTTCTCCGCCCCCCGCCTGCTCACCGTCAAGGGGCACAGGCAGCACTGGCAGTTCTGCCACGAGGACGACCTCGCCGACGCCCTGGCCTTCTGCGCCCTGCACGGCGTGGAGGGCTCCGACGGCGTCGTCGCCGTGGCGAGCGAGGGCTCCCTCACCCAGGAGGACGTGGAGGCCGTCGCCGGGATGAAGCACTTCGAGGTGCCCGCCAACCTGGCCTTCGGAGCGATACGGCGCCTCCACCAGGCCAGGATCACCCCCGCCGCGGAGGGGGAGCTCAAGTTCCTCGTCTACCCGTGCGTGGTGGACTGCGCCGCGCTGCGCGACGCGGGCTGGAAGCCCGGCCACGACAACGAGGCGGCCCTGAGGGCCCTCCTGGAGTCCAGGAGCGGCAAGCACGCCCTCGTGGGGCGCAGCCTGGGCCGCAAGGAGGTCACCATCACCGCGGCCGGGGCGGCCGGCGCCGCGGCCGCGGCCATAGGCACCGCCGCCGCCATCCGCCACCTGCGCAAACGCAAGGGCGGGTGAGGCGGGCGGTGCACGTACGGGCGCACACGTGCCCGGAACGCGCACTCCCGCCGCGACATGGGGGAACGCCCGATTGGTACGGTCGGACCGTGGAAGAGATCACTCTGGCGTCTGTACGCGACACCCCCCTGTCGGTGGACGAGGTGCTCGCCGCGGTGTCCGACCCGCGCGCGGGCGGCACCGCCGTGTTCATCGGGACCGTCCGCGACCACGACCACGGCCGTGACGTCGCGGCGCTGTCCTACACCGCGCACCCCACGGTGGAGGCCAAGCTGCGCTCCGTCATGGAGAAGGTCCTGGCGGACACGTCCGCGCCCGGCCGTCCGGTCGTGCGGATGGCCGCGACGCACCGCGTGGGCGACCTGGAGATCGGCGACCTCGCCGTGGTCGTGGCCGCCGCCGCCGAGCACCGGCAGGAGGCCTTCGCCGCCTGCCGCAGGCTCATCGACGACCTCAAGGCCCAGGTGCCCATCTGGAAGCAGCAGGCCTTCAGCGACGGCGACGGCGAGTGGGTGGGCGAGCCCCGGCCGTAGGCGGTGCTCCGCGGGCAGCCCCGGGTCCGCGGCGGTCGGCGCGGGCGCCGGGCCCGCCGGAGGCGTCCACGGAAGACGCCCCGGCGGCGCCCGGGTCCGGCCCGGACGGACCGGGGCGGGGACGAGCGCACCAGGCCCTCCGGCGGCAATAAGCTGTGCGCATGGTTCGTCGTGTCATGACCCTTGTTGTCGCTCTCGCCCTTCTCGTCGGGCTCGGAGCAGGCAGCCTCCTCCTCCCGCTGCCCTACCTGGTGGCGGCCCCGGGCCTCACCGTGAACACGGTCGGGGAGACCGAGGAGGGGCCCGTGATCGAGATCGGCGGGGCCGAGAGCTACGAGCACGAGGGCTCCCTGTCGATGGTGACCGTCCAGTACGCGGGCGGGCCCCAGCACCGGCTCAACTTCTTCGGCGTCGTGACCGCGTGGCTCTCGCCCACCGAGGCCGTCCTCCCCGAGGAGCTGCTGTTCCCGGCGGGGCGCACGCCCGAGGAGGTCAGCGAGCGCCAGACCGTGCAGATGAACGACTCCCAGACCAGCGCCACGGCCGCCGCCCTCAACGAGCTCGGCATGGAGTACGAGGCGGTCCCCGTGGTCAACGGGACCGTCGAGGGCATGCCCGCGCACGGAGAGGTCGAGGAGGGCGACGTCGTCCTCGCCGTGGACGGCACGGCCGTCCCCACCGTGAGCGGCGACGGCTCCGAGGAGGCCGTCGGCAGTTCGGCGGTCGTGGACCGGGTCGGTGACCGGGAGCCCGGAGAACCGGTCGGGCTCACCCTGGAGCGCGACGGGGAGACGGTCGACGTGGAGATCCCCACCGAGGAGGGCGAGGAGGGCGGCGCCGCGGTCGGCGTGCTCATCTCCGACCAGATGGACTTCCCCGTGGACGTGGACATCACGATCGGCGACATCGGCGGCCCCAGCGCGGGCATGATGTTCGCCCTGGGGATCATGGACCGGCTCAGCGAGGAGGGCCTCACCGGAGGCGTCGACGTCGCCGGGTCCGGAACCATCACCTCCGACGGCCGGGTCGGCGGCATCAGCGGCATCCCGCAGAAGATGGTCAGCGCCCAGCGCGCCGGCGCCGAGTACTTCTTCGTGGCCGCGGACAGCTGCTCCCAGGTCGCGCAGTCGGCCGCCTACGGCGAGCTGGACGTCGTGCGCGTCGAGACCCTCACGGACGCGGTCGACGCCCTGGAGACCATCCGCGGCGGCGGCGACGACCTCCCCCGCTGCGAGTAGGGGCCGCGGGCCGGGCGCGGCCGGAGCCGCCCCGCACCCCGGCCCTCCACGGCCGGGCGACGGACGAGAAGGCACGGGAGGCCCCCGCCGTCACGGCGGGGGCCTCCCGTGCACTCTCGCGGACCGGCCGGGGTCATTCCCCGCCCGGCTCCTCCTCCAGGTCCAGGGTCAGCGCCAGGGCGGAGGTCAGAGCCGGGATCAGGTCTGCGCCGTTGAGCACCTCGGACTCGCTGTCGTGGCTGCGCATGCGCATCGCGCAGTGCCGCGAACCGTCCCGCATCACACCCGCGACCATGCGGATCTCCTCGGTCTCCCGGCCGGACGCGCTCGGGTCCTCGCCGGCGGCCAGGGTCTCGTCCGAACCCTTCACCACCAGGCGCTCCATGACCAGGGCGCACCCCGCCACGCCCTCGGGCCAGAGGATGCGCCCCAGCGCCTCCTCCAGGGGGAGGTCGTCGGGCAGCGGCTCCTGCTCGACCGGGGTCAACTCGTCGGGATCGGCAGGGGAGCCGATCCCCAGCAGATCGGCCAGCGCCGGCTCCGCCCGCAGCAGTTCGGCGGTCGGCACCAGGGCGTACAGCCCCAGCGGCCGGTCCCAGCCCTGCTCGGCGGTGTGGCGTTCGAGGTCCATGACGGCTTCGCGAATGTTCGACACGTTTCCATAGTGACCGATGTGGGAACCCCGCGGCTCCCGTTCCCGGACAGTAGGGTCGCAACGGAGCCTCCCGGATGCGACTCCGATACAGCAACGATGCAGCCTTGTCACCCGCGTGAGGGTGATTTCGGGAACCCGGCACCCACCATTTAAGTTTTCAGTAACAAGGCGCCACACGCGCACCGAACGCACCTACCAAGCCAGAACGAGGGGGAGGCGTGAGCTTCCGATCGCCCGGCGCACCACCTGCGCGTATGCCTCGCCGATCAAGGTTGCTCGCGCCAGTCGCGGCGACCGTGGTCGTCATCATCGCGGGGCTGATGCTCGCCGCGAACTTCTGGACCGACTACAAGTGGTTCAGCTCCGTCGGCTACACCTCGGTCTTCCTGACCGAGCTGTGGACCCGTGTGCTCCTGTTCGCCGTCGCCGGCCTGGTGATGGCCGTCATCGTCGGCGCCAGCGTCTACTTCGCGTACCGCTCCCGGCCGGGCATCCGGCCGATGAGCCTGGAGCAGCAGGGCCTGGACCGCTACCGGCAGTCCATCGACCCGCACCGCAAGCTCTTCTTCTGGATCGCCGTCGGGGCCCTGGCGCTCCTGGCCGGGGTCGCCGCCAGCGGTGACTGGCGCGCGTACCTCCAGTTCACGAACAGCACCGACTTCGGTGTGAACGACCCCGAGTTCGGGATGGACGTCGCGTTCTTCGCGTTCACCTACCCGTTCCTGCGCATCCTGCTCGGCTACCTGTACGCGGCCGTCATCCTGGCGTTCATCGCCGCGGTGATCGTGCACTACCTGTACGGCGGGGTCCGGCTCCAGAACGACACCGGCCAGCGCGCCACCCCGGCCGCCCGCGTACACCTCTCGGTGCTCCTGGGGCTCTTCGTGCTGCTGCGCGCGGGCTCCTACTGGCTGGACCGCTACGGGCTGGTCTTCTCCGAGCGCGGCTACACCTTCGGCGCGTCCTACACCGACGTCAACGCCGTCAAGACCGCCCTCATGATCCTCACCGTCATCTCGGTGATCTGCGCGGTGCTGTTCTTCGCGAACATCTACTTCAAGAACACCATGGTCCCCATGGCCAGCCTCGGGCTCCTGGTGCTGTCCGCCGTCCTGGTCGGCGTCGCCTACCCCGAGATCGTCCAGCGCTTCCAGGTCAACCCCAACGAGCAGCGCCTGGAGAGCCCGTACATCGAGCGCAACATCGAGTACACGCGCGACGCGTACGACATCGCGGACGCCGAGGTCGAGGCCTACGACGCCACCACCGAGCTCAGCGCACAGGACCTGGTCGAGGAGTCCCAGGGCACCAAGGTGCGCCTGGCCGACCCCTCGGTGGTCTCCCAGACCTTCCAGCAGATGCAGCAGGTCCGCGGCTTCTACCAGTTCCCGGACGTCCTGGAGGTCGACCGCTACCCGGACGCCGAGGGCAACCTGATCGACACGATCGTGGCCGTCCGCGAGCTGGACGGCCCGCCCGACGACCAGGACAACTGGCTGAACCGGCACCTCATCTACACCCACGGCTACGGCATGGTCGCCGCCACCGGCAGCGACATCGACGCAGAGGGACGCCCGGTCTTCACCGAGTACAACATCCCGCCGCGGGGCGAGCTGAGCGAGGTCACCGGCGAGTACCAGCCGCGGATCTACTACGGCCGCGAGGGCGCCGAGTACGTCATCGTCCAGGCCGAGGAGGAGTACGACTACCCCCTCGACTCGGAGGAGGACACCGCAGACGTCCCGACCCTGGACGACGCTGTCGATCCCGAGGTCAGCCCCGCCCCCGACGAGGCCCGGGCGCCGGGCGACGCGGACGCCCAGGAGAGCCCGGAGCCCACGAACGAGGACCCGCCCGCCGAGGGCGGCGACGGGACCGAGGGCACCGAGGAGGAGGCCGACCCCAGCGGTTCGCAGGCCTACAACCGCTACGACGGCAGCGGCGGCGTCCAGCTGAGCAACTTCTTCGACCGGATCCTGTACGCGATCAAGTACCAGGAACCGAACATCCTGCTCAACAGCGCCATCACCGGCGACTCGCGCATCCTCTACGAGCGCGACCCGCTGGACCGCGTGGAGAAGGTCGCCCCCTACCTCACCGTGGACAGCCGCCCCTACCCGGCGGTCGTCGACGGCAAGGTGGTCTGGATCGTCGACGCCTACACCACCTCCGACGGCTACCCGTACGCCAACCGGATCGACTTCACCCAGGCGGTGACCGACACGTTCACGGACGGGTCGGCGCAGCAGGTCGGCGCCCTGCCGGGCAACGAGGTCAACTACATCCGGAACTCGGTGAAGGCCACCGTCGACGCCTACGACGGGACCGTCACCCTGTACGCGTGGGACGAGGAGGACCCGGTCCTCCAGACCTGGATGGACTCCTTCCCGGGCACGGTGACGAGCCGGGACGAGATGAGCGATGAGCTCATCGACCACGTCCGCTACCCGGACGACCTGTTCAAGGTGCAGCGCGAGATCATGCGCGAGTACCACGTCACGGACGCCGCGGCCTACTACGGCGGTCAGGACTTCTGGGCCGTGCCCAACGACCCGACCGGCGGTACCGAGGCCCCGGAGCCGCCCTACCGGCAGACGATCCAGTACCCGGGCGCCGAGGAGGCCAGCTTCTCGCTGACCAGCACGTTCGTGCCTCGCGGCCGTGAGAACCTGGCGGCCTTCATGGCGGTGGACAGCGATCCGCGCTCCGAGGACTACGGGCAGCTGAAGCTGCTGGAGCTGCCGCGGAGCACGGTGATCTTCGGTCCGGGACAGGTGCAGAACGCCTTCGACGCGGACGCCGACGTCCGGGAGGTCCTGCTGCCCCTGGAGCAGTCCAACGCCGAGGTGACGCGCGGCAACCTGCTCACCCTGCCGTTCGCGGGCGGCCTGCTCTACGTGGAGCCCCTCTACGTGCAGGCCGGCGGAGGCGGCAGCGCCTCCTTCCCGCTGCTCCAGCAGGTCATGGTCGGCTTCGGTGAGGAGGTCGCGATCGGCAGCAACCTGCCGGACGCGCTCAGCAACCTCTTCGAGGGCGCCGAGGGCACTCCCGAGGAGACGCCCGAGGAGGCCCCTGAGGAGAACGAGGCCGGCGGCGGTGGCGGCGGCGGTGGCGGTTCCGACCAGGAGCTCACCGACGCCCTCAACGAGGCCGTGGAGGCCTGGGAGGAGGCACAGGAGTCGAACGAGCAGGCGAACGACCGCCTGCGCGAGGCCCTGGAAGCCATCGAGGAGCAGATGAACGAGTAGGACCGGGTCCGCCCCCTTCCCGGGGGCGCACCGGCGGGGCGGGGCCTTCGGGTCCCGCCCCGTCCTCGTGCGCAAGGCCCCGCGGGACGCGGAGGACGCCGGTCGCCCGCGTCCCGGAACGCTGATTTGGGTTATCGGCCGGGGCACGCTAGTCTGTGAACACAACGACGCGGGGTGGAGCAGTTCGGTAGCTCGCTGGGCTCATAACCCAGAGGTCGCAGGTTCAAATCCTGTCCCCGCTACCAAGACCCGGACCCGGGAGAAATCCCGGGTCCGGTGCTTTTCTCGGAATTACCGTTTCGGTTGATTCCGGGGAACACGCTCGAAAGGGCGCGCTTGAGTGGCTCGACCGGGAAGAGAAGCCTGGTAGAGTGGTCACAGGCCAGACGGGAAACCGGAAGGCCACAGGGTGGGATCTCACCGGTCGTCCTCACGGAAAACCGATTTGCCACCCGGGGTCACAAGCCCTAAAATAGAGATCACGACGCGGGGTGGAGCAGTTCGGTAGCTCGCTGGGCTCATAACCCAGAGGTCGCAGGTTCAAATCCTGTCCCCGCTACCGAGGAAAACACCGGGTGGAATTCCACCCGGTGTTTTCTCGTATGTCGGCCGTCACCGTGTGCGGTGGAGCCCGGGCGGGATTCCGCCCGGGCTCCACCGCGGTCAGCGGGTACGACCCTCCACCAGCTCGACGACGCGGTCCGCCCGAGCGGCCACCTTGGGGTCGTGGGTCACCACGACCACGGCCGAGTCGCGGATCCTCGCCTGCTCCAGCAGCTGGTCCATGATCATGGTGCTGCTGGCGGCGTCCAGGGCGCCCGTGGGCTCGTCTGCGAGGACCAGCCCGGGGTCGCGGCTCAGCGCGCGCGCCAGGGCCACACGCTGCTGCTCGCCGCCGGACAGCTGGTGCGGCTCGGAGTTCAGCCGGTGCCCCAGGCCCACGGACTCCAGGAGCTCGCGTGCACGGGCGCGGCGGCGCAGCAGGGGGACCCCGGCGATCACCAGGGGCACCGCCACGTTCGCCAGGGCGGTGCGCCGCTCCAGCAGGTGGAACTGCTGGAAGACGAAGCCGATGCCCTCGCCCCGGAGCCAGGACCTGCGGCCCTCGCCGAGCGCGGTGGTGTCCACGCCGTCGAACGTGTAGGAGCCGCCGCTGGGCTTGTCGAGGAGCCCCAGGATGTTCAGCAGGGTGGACTTGCCCGAGCCGGACTGCCCGACGATCGCGACGACCTCCCCCCGCCGCACCTGGAACGTGCAGTCGTGCAGGACGTCGATGCGGTCCCCCGACACGGTGAAGTGCCGGGTCACCCCCTCCACGCTCAGCAGAGGGGCGGAGTCCGGCGGGGCCGATCCGGCCTCCGGGGCCGGTACGTGGACCGACATCTAGCCCTCCTCGCCCATCAGGTCCTCCTCGGCGTCCCCGGCGCCGGGGACGTCGAACCGGGGGTCGAGGGGCACCGGGTCCATGATCATGTCCCCGACGCCCAGCCCCTCGGTGACCTCGACGAGGGAGCCGTCGGACATACCGAGCCGGACCTCGCGGACCTCCTCGGAGCCGTCGCCGGCGACCACCACGACCTCGCCCTCCTCCGAGGTGCCGCGCACGGATGTCACGGGCACGACCAGCACGTTCTCCGCCTCGCCGGTGGTGACGGACAGCTGGCCCTGCACCCCGTCGAACACCTGGAGGTCGGAGGGGACACGGCAGGTGAGCCGGCTGCCGCCGCCACCGCCGGCCCCCTCATCGCCGGTCTCGCCGGCGTCCTCGCCGCCACCTCCACCGCCGCCGTCCGCGCCGAGGGACAGGAACTCGCAGACGTCGGCCGGCGGGCCCTTGTCGATCTTGAGCATGATGTCCTCGGGGTCCTCGTAGAACCTGTAGAGGTCGTTGGCGGGGATCGACGCGACCGCGCGGAACCGGTCGGGGGCGACCTCGGCGACCGCGGCCCCGGGCTCCAGCACGTCGCCGACGAGGACGTCGTCCAGCCCGGACACCGTGCCGCTGGTCGGCGCGTACAGGGTGGTCTCCGTGGCCGCCGGGGCGTCGGCGGCCCCCTCGCCGTCCTCGGGCGCCGCCTCGGCCTGCACCCTCACGTTGACGATCGGCGCGCCCTCCTCGACCTCGGCGCCGTCCGCCACCCACAGGTGGGTGACGGTCCCGCCGCCGCGCGCCTTCACCGCCTCACCGGGCTCGGCCTCGACGACGGCGTCCAGCACCATCACGGAGCTGATCTCGCCCATCACGACCTCGACCGGCGCCCCGCCGACGTCCATGGCGCTCGGGTCCATGAGCATCTCGTCGGAGGGGTCTCCCAGGCGGCCCAACAGGAAATAGCCGGTGCCGGCCAGCCCTCCGAGGACGACCAGCACCGCACCGATGACGATCCACTTCTTCACGTGTGTCTCCTATTCCCGGAGTCCGGCGACGACGGACGCGCCGAGCGCCCGCATCGCGGGGATGATCCCGGCCAGCAACCCGACCAGCGCGGCGCTGCCCAGTCCGACGAGTACCCCGGCCGGGGGGATGTTCAGCGGGATGTCGTCCGGCAGCTGGACGAAGGAGCCCAGGACCGCCCCGCCGACCGACAGCACCGCCCAGCACCCGGCGATGGCGATGATCCCGGCGACCAGCGACACGACGACCGACTCCATGACCACGGCCACGAACAGGGTGAACCGGCTCGCGCCCAGTGCCCGGTAGGTGGCCAGCTCGCGGCGGCGCTCGCGCACGGTGACCAGGCCGACGTTGAGCACGCCGAGCAGGCCGGTGGTGAGGGTGATGGCGGCGATGCCCATGAGGGCCAGCGACAGGTAGGTGATGGCCTCGTTCGTCATCTCCGCGTAGTCCGAGCGGTAGGACGAGAGCGACTCGCGGTTCTCGACGCCCCAGCGCCACGACGCCGACCCGAGCCGCTCG
This sequence comes from Streptomonospora nanhaiensis, assembly GCF_026642255.1. Classification (GTDB taxonomy): domain Bacteria; phylum Actinomycetota; class Actinomycetes; order Streptosporangiales; family Streptosporangiaceae; genus Nocardiopsis; species Nocardiopsis tropica. Next base: position 1,137,112 of record NZ_CP113264.1, read on the forward strand.
GTGAAGATCTCCCCCCAGGGGTCGTCCGCGGCGGGGTCCTCCGGGTCGATGCGCACCTGGTACGTGGTGGGGACGCCCATCGCGTACATCGCCTCGGCCTCCGACTCCTCCTCCTCATCGGAGGAGCCGGAGCCGAAGATCAGTTCCTCGGACGCGGGGGAGCGCAGGATGTACGCGCTGTACCAGCCGGAGTCGAGCGCGGAGCTCTCCAGGACGCCGATGACGCGCACGTCCATCCAGTGGTCGGTGCCGACCTGGACCTGGGCGAGGTCGCCGATCGCGGCGGCCAGCTCCTCGTTGACGATCATCACGGGGGCGAGGGAGCCGGTGTCGGCGTCGGTGAACCAGCGGCCCTCCAGCATGTTCATCCGCCGGATGTCGCCCAGGGACGGGTCGACCCCCGTGAAGCTCGCCTCGGTGACCACCGTGTCGCCCGAGCGGATCGAGGGCGGTTCCATGGGGGACTGGTAGAGCGAGACGTCCCGACCGCCCGCGCGGACGAGGTCCTCCTCGAAGGCCGCGCGGTCGGTGATGGTCTCCTCGAACACGCTGACCTCGAGGGTCGCCGGCCGGCCGGCGTTGGCCTCGCTGTAGGCGGTGGCGAACCGCTGGCCGAAGTCGCTGGCGCTGACCACGAGGACCAGAGCGCCCACGCCGACGACGATGCCCGTGCAGGAGAGGATGGTCCTGGCCACGTTGGCCCGAGAACCGGCGAAGGCCAGCACGATCCCGGCCATGAGGGAACGCAGCATTCGGCCCCTTCCGTGGTGTCTGTGGGCCGGCGCCGCGACGGCGGCACCGGGATGCCCGCGTTCAGCGGGGTTTCATCAGAGCCATCGCAGGGAAGGGCGGGTTCGGTTCACCCCGAACGGCGGTAATTTCGGATTGTTGCGGTTTTTCGTTCGGTATGACCGGAACCGCGGCCTCAGAACGCGGCCCCGGGGTCAGTCCACCTCGAAGCCGTCGCAGGTGAGCGGTGTCCCCGACTCCGTGTCGGACCAGACCACGGTGTGGACGCCGCTCTCGGCCCTCGCGCCGAAGTCGTCGGGGTAGCGGAGGCGGCTCCACTCCCCGGGCACGGCCTCAGCCCCGGCCGTGGAGGACTCGCCGCCCGGCCCGATCACGGAGGCGGTCAGGGAGGAGGCCCCCGCGTCCGCGGGCACCAGGACGCCCAGCTCGACCGCCTCCCCGCGGTCCGCCGGGGAGCGGGGCGCCTCGGTCCGCCAGGAGCCCGCGTCCGGGGCGTCCACCGCGGGGGCGCACATGTACGTCGTCGGGTCGAAGGACGTGTCGGGCACGCCCAGGCCGCCCACGCCGTCCCGGGCCGAGGTGCGCACGGCGTCGGCGATCATCTCGTTGAGCTCCTCGGGGCTGTACCCGTGGCCGCCGCCGCAGGCGGTGACCAGCAGGACGGCGGCCCCGCACAGGGCCGTCCCGAGGGTTTTCATGGTCAGCACACGACGCACGTTACTACGGAACGTGTTCGAGTGAGTGCATTATGTGATTGTGGTGGGCGGTGCGGGGAGGGGGCTCAGCTCCGGCGCAGCGGTGTGGGTCCGCCGTTCAGCCAGGTCAGCACCTGGTCGTGGATCGCACCGTTGGTGCACACCAGGGGACCGCCGTCCTCGAAGCCCTCACCCCGCAGGTCGGTGGCCCGGCCGCCCGCCTCCTCCAGGATGATCGGCAGCGGGGCCGCGTCCCACAGCGAGAGCTCCGGCTCGGCGGAGATGTCCACGACGCCCTCGGCGACCATCACGTGCGACCAGAAGTCGCCGTAGGCGCGGGTGCGCCACACCGAGCGGGTCAGTCCGAGGAACGATTCGAGCCGGCCCTGCTCCTCCCAGCCGGTCAGCGACGAGAAGCTCAGGGAGGCGTCCGCCAGGTCCGGCACCTTCGACACGTGGCAGCGCGTCGCCTTGGACAGGCTGCGGCCCTGCCACGTTCCGGCGCCCTTGGACGCCCACCAGCGGCGGTACAGCGCGGGCGCGGACACCACGCCCACCACCGGCCGGTCGCCCTCCAGGAGGGCGATCATGGTCGCCCACACGGGGACCCCGCGCACGTAGTTCTTGGTGCCGTCGATGGGGTCGATGACCCACACCCGGTTGCTGTTGCCCGTGCGGCCGTACTCCTCACCGACCACGGCGTCCCGGGGCCGGGCGCGCGAGAGGACGCCGCGGAGGGTCTCCTCCACCATCCGGTCGGCCTCGGTGACCGGGGTGAGGTCGGGTTTGGTGTCGACGACGAGGTCGAGCGCTCGGAAGCGCTTGAGCGCGAGGTCGTCGGCAGCATCGGCGAGCACGTGGGCCAGCCGCAGATCATCGTCAAAGGACGCCATGGCCGGTAACGCTACCCTCCCCGGCACGAACATGGCCAAAGCGGCACACGCGCGTGATCAGAGTGTTAGCGGAGCCCCGCGGGGGCGAAACCCGGCGTTCCGGCCGCCGCCGTGCCCTCCGGGGACGGGCGCGCACCGCCGCGGGTGGGAGGATGGGGGGATGGACACGGTGAGCGGACGGACGCGGGCCGAGGGAGCCCCGGCGCGGGAGCGGCTGATGGACGCCGCCTGCGCCGAGGTCGTCTCCGGCGGCTGGGCCGAGCGCCGCATGGCGGACATCGCCACGTCGGCCGGGGTGTCCCGGCAGACCCTGTACAACGTGTTCGGCAGCAAGGAGGGCCTGCTCCAGGCCATCGTGGTACGTGAGGTCAACGCACTGCTGGATCGCGTGGTGCTCCTGCTGGACGCCGAGGACGGGGACCCCGCCCACGTGGTCAGCCGGGCCACCCGGCTGGTGCTGGGGGCGGCCCGGGACAGCCCCCTGCTGCACGCCGTCGTGACCGGGGACCGCGACCTCCTGCCGGTGCTCACCACCCGCTCGGCCCCGCTGCTGGACATCCTGGGGGAGCGGATCGCCGCCATGCTGAACGGGCGGCTCCCGGACCTGGACCCGTCCGTGGCCGACGCGGTCGCCGACGTCAACGTGCGGCTCACCGTCTCCTACGCCCTCCAGCCGATCGACCCCGACGAGGCGGCGCGCCGGGTCGAGACGGTGGTGCACGGAATGCTGCTGGTCGGCCGCTGAGAGGAGCCCGTGGCGTGCTGGACGGACCCCTGCCGGAGCACGAGCGCCTGGAGGTGCTGCGCTCCTGCATGAAGGACGGGCGGATCACCGCGATCCCCGTCCGCCGCTCCGCCCGGCTGGTCCTGCTCGACCGGGTCGCGCGCGCCTTCGAGCCGGGGGTCCGCTACAGCGGGGACGAGGTCAACACGGTCCTGCGCGGCTTCAGCGCCGACGTGTCCGCCCTCCGGAGGGGGCTGGTCGACGAGGGGTTCATGGAGTGCGGCCGCACCCGGTACCGGCGGTGCGGCGGCACGGTCGACCTCTGACCGCGCGGCCGGGCGCCCCGGCACCCGGCCGCGCGGTCACGGGACGGGGTCCTCAGCGGCGGGGCACCGCGAGGAGGTCGATGACCCCGGTTCCGTCCTCCTCCCGGTGGCCGTCGGCCAGCCGCCGCGCCATGAGGTCCGTGTACGGGGTCAGGAGCTCGGTGCTCACCCCCTGCTCCTCCGCGGTGCGCAGCAGGGTCGCGTTGCCCTCCACCTGCATGGCGAGGTTGGAGACCACGCCCTCGGTGTAGTCGCCGCTCTCCAGGTGCCCGGCCATGGCGGGGACGCCCGCGTGGGCCATCGAGGCGAGCCAGTCGGAGAGGAGCACCGCGAACTCCCGCAGGGACACGTCCTCGTGGCGCACCAGGGCGAAGGCGTGCGCGGCCCCGGCGAACATGCCGTTCATCGCGCTGAGCAGGGCCGCGTCCTGGAGGGAGGCCAGACCGGCGTCCTCCCCCGCGTGGCGGGCGCCGACGGGCACCTCCAGGGCCGCCCGGTGTTCCTCGAACACCCCGGCCGGGCCGCTGTAGAACACGTAGCCGCCCGCCTCGGGGACGCCCACCATGGGCGGTATCGCCATGATGCCGCCGCTCAGGAACCGGGCTCCGCGCTCCCGGGCCCACTCCGCGCGGGCGCGGGCCTGGGCGGGTGTCCCCGTCGTGACGTCCACCAGGTCCTTGCCGGAGAGGTCGGCGCCCTCCAGGGCCTCGCCCACGGAGGCGTCGTCGAGAAGGCAGGTCACCACGAGGCGGGCGGAGGCGGCCGCCTCCGCGGCGGTGGCGGCGACCTCGGCCCCCTCGGCGGCGAGGGGCTCGGCGCGGGACGGCGTGCGGTTCCACACGGTGAGCGGGTACCCGGCGGCGAGCCAGGCACGGGCGAAGGCGGTGCCCATGGCTCCGAGACCGAGCAGGGCGATACGTGGTTCGGTGGTGGTCGCGGAGGTTCCCGCGGTGGTCTTCGTCATGTCGACTAGGCTCGTCCACGGCGTGGGGACCGACAAGTACGCACTGTGAAGTGGGTGCTCACCCCGGGGTAAGCGTGCAGGCGGAAGGGGTGCGGGGATGGTCACCAGACGAGGGGCGGAGGCCTACCACTGCGGTATCGACGCGGCGATGGACGTGATCGGCGGCAAGTGGAAGGTGCTCATCCTCTGGGCCCTGGAGGAGCGGGCCCACCGCTTCGGGGAGCTGCGCCGCGCGCTCGACGGCGTCACCGAGAAGGTTCTCGCCTCCCACCTGAGGGAGCTGGAGGACGACGGCATCGTGCACCGCGAGGACTTCGGCGAGGTGCCGCCCCGGGTCGAGTACTCCCTGACCCCGCTCGGCCGCTCCCTGAACGACGCGCTCGCCCCGCTGGGCGACTGGGGGCGCGCCAACATCAAGGGCGTTCCGCCTGAACCAGGGGAGGGGGCCCGGGGTCGGGACCCCCGCCGACTGGTCGGCGGCTGACCGGACCCCGGAGGGGGCGGCCGCCGCGGGGGCCGGAACGCGGGGAACCGCCGCCGCGAACGGGCCGGCTCAGGCCTCCGGCTCGTCGGTGTCCCCCTCGCGGCTCGCGAGCAGGCGGCGCAGGGACGCCACACGGGCGGGGTCGAGCTCGCCGCGCCCCAGCGCCGCGCCGACCGCGCAGTCGACGGCGTCGGGCTGGTGCGCGCACCCGGGCGGGCAGCCCTCGGCCGCCTCGGCCAGGTCCGCGAAGCCCGCCACGATGTCCTCCGGGGAGATGTGCGCCAGGCCGAAGCTGCGCACGCCGGGGGTGTCGATCAGCCAGCCGCCCTCGAAGGGCAGGGCCGCGGCCGACGTGGACGTGTGGCGGCCCCGCCCCGTCACCGCGTTGACGTGGCCCACCGCCCGGTCGGTGCCCGGAACCAGCCGGTTGACCAGGGTGGACTTGCCCACACCGGAGGAGCCCACCAGGACCGTGGTCCGGCCGGAGAGGCGCTCCCGCAGCCCCTCCAGACCGCCCTCGGGGCTGAGGACCTCGAAGGGCACCCCCAGGGGCTCGTACACGCGCACGAGCTCGTCCGGTGCGGCGAGGTCGGCCTTGGTCAGGCAGAGCAGGGGGGAGAGCCCGGCGTCGTACGCGGCCACCAGGCAGCGGTCCACGAAGCGCGGCTGCGGGGCCGGGTCGGCGAGGGCGCAGACGATGGCCAACTGGTCCGCGTTGGCGACGATCACCCGCTCCACCGGGTCGGTGTCGTCGGCGGTGCGGCGCAGCACCGACCCGCGGTCGCGGACCCTCACCACCCGGGCCAGCGTGTCCGCCCGGCCGGACAGGTCGCCGACCACGTCCACGCGGTCGCCGACGACGATGGAGCCCCGGCCCAGCTCGCGGGCCTTCATGGCGACCACGGGGACGCCGTCGACCAGGCACCGGTACCGGCCCCTGTCGACGGCGGTGACCATGCCCTCCACGGCGCCCTCGTGCTTGGGCCGGTTGCGGGTACGGGGCTTGGAGCCGCCCCGGGCTCGCACGCGGATGTCGTCCTCGTCCAGGTGGCGTCCCCCGCCCCGCGTGCGGCTCATGCCAGGGCCTCCGCCCACAGGCCCGGGAAGTCGGGCAGCGTCTTGCGCGTGGTGGCGATGTTCTCCACCTCCACCCCGGGCACCGCGAGCCCGATCACCGCGCCGGACGTGGCCATCCGGTGGTCGTCGTAGGAGTGGAACACCCCGCCGTGCAGGGGGCGCGGCCGGATGACCAGGCCGTCGGGCAGTTCCTCGACGTCGCCGCCCAGTCGGTTGACCTCGGCGGCCAGGGCGGCGATCCGGTCGGTCTCGTGGCGGCGCAGGTGCGCGATGCCGGTCAGCCGGGAGGGCGTGGAGGCGAGCGCGGCCACCGCCGCGACGGTGGGGGTGAGCTCGCCGACGTCGCGCAGGTCGGCCTCGATGCCGCGGACCTCCCCGGTGCCGCGCAGGGTCAGGCCGCCCTCGGACCAGGTCACCTCCCCGCCCATCCGCGTGAACAGCGAACGGAGCTCGTCACCGGGCTGGGTCGTGCGCCCGGGCCACCCCTCGACCGTCACCTCGCCCCCGCTGACCAGCGCGGCAGCCAGGAACGGCGCGGCGTTGGACAGGTCCGGTTCCACCGTGGTGTCGGAGACCCGGACGGGTCCCGGCTCGACCCTCCAGGAGTTCTCCTCCACCGACACGGACACCCCGGCGGCGCGCAGCATCTCCACCGTCATGTCCAGGTGCGGCCGGGACGGCACCGGCGGTCCCGAGTGGCGTACGTGCACGCCCTCGGCGAAGCGCGCCCCGCTCAACAGCAGGGCCGACACGAACTGGGACGAGCCCGACGCGTCCAGGACCACCTCGCCACCGCGCACACCGCCTGTGCCGCGGATGGTCATGGGCAGCGCCCCCCGGCCGCCGTCGTCGATGTCGGCGCCCAGCGCCCGCAGGGCGCCGAGGAGCTCGCCCACGGGCCGCTCGCGGGCGCGCGGGTCCCCGTCGAAGCGCACCTCGCCCGAGGCCAGGGCCGCCAGAGGGGGCACGAACCGCATCACCGTGCCCGCGTTGCCGACGTCGACCGAGGCCGGTCCGCGCAGCGCGGCGGGCGTGACCTCCAGGTCGCCGCCGACCTGCGAGACCCCCACGCCCAGCGCGCGCAGGGCGCCCACCATCAGCTCGCTGTCCCGGCTCGCCAGGGGCCGGCGCACCACCGACGGCGTCTCGGACAGCGCCGCCAGGATCAGGGCGCGGTTGGTGACCGACTTGGAGCCGGGCAGGGCCAGCCGGGCGCGCACCGGCCGCTCGGCCACGGGCGCGGGCCAGTGGGGGCCGCCGTCGCCGGCGGCGGTCCGGGGGGTCGTGTCGGTCTGGGCGGGCTGCGAGGACATGGAGTCGGGCATGACCCAAGGTTATCGGGACCGGAAAAGGGCGGGGAGCTGTGGCCGCGGGGCTGTGGACGGCCAGGGACGGGCGGCACGCCCCCTCCACGGCTCGGCCGGGGCGGGGGAGCCGCCCCGCGGGGCCGTGGGCGGCCCGGGACGGACGTATCCTTGGTGACGCCATGGTGTATCTGGATCACGCTGCCACGACCGAGGTCCGTCCCGAGGTGGTCGCCGACATCGCGGCCGAGCTCGGCTCCCTCGGCAACCCCTCGTCCCTGCACGGCCACGGCCGTGCCGCCCGCCGCACCGTCGAGGAGTCCCGCGAGAGGATCGCCCGGGCGCTCGGCTCCACCCCGCACGAGGTGGTCTTCACCGGAGGCGGGACCGAGTCCGACAACATCGCCGTCAAGGGCCTCTACTGGGCGCGCAACGCCGAGGACCCCGCCCGGCGGCGCATCCTCACCAGCGCCGTCGAACACCATGCCGCCCTCGACCCGGCCCACTGGATGGCCGAGCACCAGGGCGCCGTCCACGAGGCGCTGCCCGTGGACGCCCTGGGCGGGCTCGACCCGGAGACCCTCCGCGAGGCCGTCGAGCGGGACCCCGGGTCGGTCGCGCTGGTCTCCGTCATGTGGGCCAACAACGAGGTCGGCACGGTCCAGCCCGTCGAGGAGCTCGCCGCCGTCGCCGCCCGGTACGGCATCCCCTTCCACACCGACGCCGTCCAGGCGGTCGGGGCGGAGCCGGTCGACTTCGCCGCCGCCGGCGTCACCGCCCTCACCGTCAGCGGGCACAAGCTCGGCGGCCCCGTCGGCGCCGGGGCGCTGCTGATCGCCCGCGGCACCGCCCCGACCCCCGTCCTCCACGGCGGCGGCCAGGAGCGCGACATCCGTTCCGGGACCCTCTCGACACCCCTGCTGAGGGGGCTGGCCACGGCCGTCGACCGCGCCGTCGCCGAACGCGAGGAGCACGCCAAGCACCTCGAGTGCCTGCGCGACGAACTGGAGGAGGGCGTCCGCGCCGTGGTCCCGGACGTGGTCGTCAACGGCGACCGCGAGCGCCGGCTGCCCGGCATCTCCCACCTGTCGTTCCCCGGCTGCGAGGGCGACGCCCTGCTGATGCTCCTCGACGCCCGGGGCATCTCCTGCTCCACCGGCTCCGCCTGCTCCGCGGGCGTCGCCCAGCCGAGCCACGTGCTCCTGGCGATGGGGGCGGACCCCGACACCGCCCTGAGCAGCCTGCGGCTGTCCCTGGGGCGCACCTCCACGCGCGAGGACGTGAGGGCCCTGGTGGAGGCGATCGGCCCGGCCGTCGAGCGGGCACGGGCCGCCCGCGCCAAGCGCCGACGCTGAGGCACGGGCCGGCCCCGCGCCGGTCCCGGGCCGCGCAGACCGCTCCGCGCCGCCCCCGCGCCCCCGGCGGCCCGGGAGGGACGGCAGGGGGAGCGGGGGCGGCCGGGTCCCGTGCACCCGGCCTCCCGGGCCGGTACGGCTAGCCGGCGCGGTTGACGGTGACGGATTCGATGACCACGTCCTGGGTGGGGCGGTCGTTCGCGTCGGTCTCCGTGACGGAGATGGAGTTCACGATCTCCATGGACTCCTCGTCGGCGACCCGGCCGAAGATGGTGTGCTGGCCGTTCAGGTGGGGGGTCGCCGCGACGGTGATGAAGAACTGGGAGCCGTTCGTGCTGGTGCCCCCTCCCCGGTTGGCCATGGCGAGGACACCGGGCTCGGAGAACTCCCGGCCGGACCCGACCTCGTCCTCGAAGGTGTAGCCGGGACCGCCCTGGCCGGTGCCCTGCGGGTCGCCCCCCTGGAGCATGAAGTCGGCGATGACGCGGTGGAAGACGGTGCCGTCGTAGAACTCGGCCTCGCCCGTCACCGGGTTGGGCACGCCCTCGCCCTCGGCCAGGCCGACGAAGTTGGACACCGTGACCGGGGCGTCCTCGGGGAACAGCTCCAGTTCGATGTCGCCCTCACTGGTGTGCAGGGTGGCGCCCTCGACGTCGGTGACGTCCACCTCGGCGGGGCTGCCGGTCTGCTCCTGCTCGGGCGCCGCGGAGTCCCCGCCGGCGGGCTCCCCCTGGTCGGCCGGGGCCCCGTCGCCGCCGCAGGCTGTGGTGGCGAGCAGCGCGGTGCAGGCGAGTACGGCTGTCGCCGACAGGGTGAAAGGCTTCATCGGTTCACTTCCGGGGTGAGTGTCGCGGTCGGGCGGCACATAGCGTACTCCGCACCGTGGAGCACCCCTGTCTTGGGGTATCGCACGGTCCGTCATGCTTCGACCACGATGCGGCTCCGGGGGCGTGCGGGTCAGGAGGGGCGGGGATCACCGTCCCCGTCGCGGCCCTCCCCGCCGTCGCCGTCACCCCGTCCGGCCTCCTCGCCCCCGGCCGCCTCCTGGGCCTCACGGGCACGCCGCCGCTGGGCGTCGGCCCGCTCACGGCAGCGGCGGAGGAACTCCTCGTCCTCCTCCGGGGTCGCGGCGCGCGCCCGGTGGGGGTGGTCGTACTCCGGGAAGGGCGGGGGCGGCCCGGCGGGCGCGGCCGACGGGGCGCGTCGGGGCCGGCCCAGGGCGAACCAGAGTATTGCCCCGATCTTGGGCAAGAGCAGAACGACGACGGCCCAGGCGGGTTTGGGCAGCAGCCGCACCGCGCCGGCGTCGGAGCCGACAACGTCGAACAGGGCGTAGATCCAGACGCCGAGGGCGACGACGAACAGCAGGAGGGCGAGGTGGGACAACGGGGGTTTCCAATCGGGGGATCGCGCGAACGGCGGGCGGCATTGTCAGTCCTTGTGATGACTTATCACGGATCGCCGCACCCGCACGGTCGCTTGACCAGCGCCCCCGACGCGAGAGAGGGTCGGGGAACGAGGTCGGGGCGTCGACCCGAGGGTATGCGAGGCCGGCCCCGCCAGGCGACGGGAGGGGACATGGGTGTGAACAGTGCGTTGCCGTCTGCGATGTGGCTCCCCTTCGGCGCGCGGATCCTGCGCGCCCGCTCCGACCGGGGGCTCTCGCGGGCCGAGCTCGCCGCCACGGTCGGCGTGACCGACGACAAGCTCCGGGAGGTCGAGGACGCCCACTGCAGACCGGCCCGTTCGCTGGTGGAGCGGGTCGACAACGTCCTCGGCACCGACCACCAGCTGGTCGAGGCATGGGCCATCACCCTCCAGGCGGAGGCCTTCCCCAACGAGTTCGGCGACGAGCGCGAGCTGGCCGTGCACGCGACCGACCTGTGGGAGCACCAGCCCATGGCCGTCCCGGTGTTCCTGCGCACGCGCGAGTACTCCCGCGCCGTCCTCGGCCCCGGCCACCCCGCCCTGTCCCCGGACGAGGTGGAGCTGATGGTGGAGGAGGAGATGGCCAACCGGGCCGCGATGACGGGCCCGGACGGCCCCGTGCTGCGGGTCGTGCTCAACGAGTCCGTCCTCCAGCGCCCCCAGGGCGGCGCGGAGGTCCTCAACGCCCAGCGGGACTTCCTCGCCGACCTGATCGAGGCCGGCATCGTCACCGTGGGCGTGATCCCCGAGCAGACCGCGCACCACCCCGGCCTGGGCGGCGCGTTCCGGATGATGGAGTTCGCCGACCGGCCCACGATGGTGTACGCGTTCGCCGCCGAGGGCGGCGACCTGACCGCGGAGTCCGAGCAGGTGGGGCGCTGCGCGATGGTCCGCGAGGCCATCGAGGAGGCCACCGTGGAACTCACGCCCCGCTCGGAGCTGCTGACGGCCCGCTGGCCCGCCGGCTGACGGGCGCGGGCTCCCGCCCTTGGGCCGACGTCCCGTCATGGGCTAGGTTGCCCGCCATGGATATCGCGATCACATCCGGATACGTCGTCCCCGTGGACGGCGACCCCATCGACGGCGGCACCGTCGTCATCTCCGACGGCAGGATCACCGCGGTCGGAGCGGACGCGGACACCCCCGTCCCGGAGGGCGCCACCGTCGTCGACGCCTCCGGCAAGTGGGTGCTCCCCGGTTTCGTCGAGGCCCACGGCCACCTCGGCATCGACGAGGAGGGCGTCGGCTGGGCCGGCGACGACACCAACGAGATGACCGACCCCAACGGCGCCCGCATGCGCGCGCTCGACGCCATCAACCCCGCGGACCGGGGCTTCGTCGACGCCCTGTCCGGCGGAGTCACCTCCTCGGTCGTCAAGCCGGGCTCGGGCAACCCCATCGGCGGGCAGACCGTGGCCGTCAAGTGCTGGGGCCGCAGCATGGAGGACCGCCTGATCAAGCAGCCGGCCAGCGTCAAGAGCGCCCTGGGCGAGAACCCGAAGCGGGTGTACGGCAAGAAGGACCAGATCCCCTCCACCCGCCAGGGCGTGGCCGCGGTCATCCGGGACGCCTTCACCAAGGCCCAGGACTACAAGGCCAAACGCGACCACGCCGCGAGCGAGGGCACCCCGTTCGACCGGGACAACACCCTGGAGGTGCTGACCAGGGTCCTGGACCGCGAGCTCCCGTGGTGCCAGCACACGCACCGTGCCGACGACATCCACACGGCGATGCGCCTGGCGGACGAGTTCGGCTACCGCCTCATCATCAACCACTGCACGGAGGGCCACCTCCTCGCCGACGAGATCGCCGCACGGGGCATTCCCGTCATCACCGGCCCCCTGATGACCAGCCGCTCCAAGGTCGAGGTCAAGAACAAGACGCTGGCCAACCCCGGCATCCTGGACCGGGCGGGGGTGAAGGTCGCCCTGACCACCGACCACCCCGTCGTCCCGATCGAGTTCCTCGTCCACCAGGCCACCCTGTGCGTGAAGGAGGGCATGGCGCCCGAGTCCGCGATCCGCGCCCTCACGGTCAACCCGGCCGAGATCATGGGCATCTCCGACCGCGTCGGCTCGCTCAAGCCGGGGCTGGACGGCGACGTGGTCGTCTGGTCCGGCGACCCGCTCGACGTGATGAGCCGGGCACTGAGGGTGTTCGTGGAGGGGCGCGAGGTCTACACCTACGACGAGGAGAAGCGCTCGGGCTCGGCCCTGGACGCCTTCTACCGGGAGGACTAGGACGCAGGGGCGCGGTCCCGGGTGCGGCGAGGGCCGGCCGGGGCCGCGGCCCGTGCCGCCCGCGGAGCGCCGGGAGGGTTCCGGAGCCCCGGGCCCTGAGGCCCTCTTAGGCCGCGGTGCGCGGTGGCGCCCGCCTCTGAGGCGGGGCCCGCGCCGTATTCGGGGTGATGTCCCGATGGCGGACGGGGCCGCCTCAGGCCGACTCTGGAGCCTGTCGGGAGGAGGACTCCCGGCACACGGACCCCAGGGAGGCCCCATGAACCACCACGACGCCGCAGCCGAGGCCGCCGCGGCCTACCGGGCCGAGAGGGAGCGCGAGGCGGCCCGGGAGCGCCTCGTGCGCGGGGCGAGTCGCCGGGAGCGGGCGGAGCGGCGCCGGGCCGACCGCGCCCGGCGGCCGGAGCCGCCGGACCACGGGAGCGGTGGGACGCACGCCCTGGCCGTCTGAGGCGGGCCGGCGGCCGGGGGAACCCGGGGGGATCCCGGGGGGATCCCGGGGGACGCGCCGGGCGCCCCCGGCCGTCTCAGACCCGACCGACCGACCGGAAGGGCATCCCGTCGAGGGGCGCCGTCCCGGCGGCGGTCCCCACCACCGTGACCTTCTCCATCTCCGCCCGCTCGACGACCTTCGCCGGGGCCGCGGGGTCCACCGGGGTCACCACGATCGGGGAGCCCGCCGCGACCGGGGCGAGCAGGAGCTCCGCGCCCCCGCCCAGCGCCGTCATCGGCGCGTCCGACTCCAGGAACAGGCCCAGGCGGTCGTCGGCCGACAGCCCCCAGGCCGCGGCCCGCTCCCGGGCCCCGGCCGCCAGGTCCGCGCCCGTGCGTGCGCCGGCGCTCCGGAGCGCCGGGCCGTCCGGGTCGACCGGGTAGGCCGGGAAGCGGTCGCCGTACCCCCGGACCTCGACGGAGTAGTCGAGCACCATCGGCGGGACCTCGGACAGCGGCAGGCCCAGCGGGTGCAGCGAGGTGCCGACGACCTCGTCGGCGCCGCTGTCCAGCGCGCTCTCCACGAGCCCGGCGCCGGCGACCGCGACCTGCGCGCCCGCGGGGACGTCCCCGCCGTCCGGGACGAACTCCGCCACCGCGCCCACCGACCAGCACGAGAGGAGCCACGCCAGCGACTGCCAGTGCACCGGGAGGGCGATCACGACCCGGTCGCCCGGCTGCACGCCCAGGCCGTCCACCAGCATGTTCGAGGTCTTGGACACCCAGTTGTCGAACGTGGCCCGGGACAGCTCCACACGGCCGCCGGAGGAGTCGTAGGAGGTCACGAACGGACGGGACGGGTCGGCGGAGACGAGTGCGCGCCACAGCTGCGCGGGAGTTTCGGACATGACCGCCACTCTAGGGCGTCCGACCTCCGCCCTTCCCGGCGTTCGAGGGCGCCGGTCCCACCACCGCCGGGGCCGGTCCGCCACCGGCCGGAGCGGCCCCGCCCGGCACACCGTCCCGCGTCCGGTCCCGCCCGCCGTGCCCGGGTCCCGCTCCGCCCGGACACGGCGGGGCCTCCGGAACCGGAACGTCCGACGAGAACCGCCGCACGGTGTGCGTAGCCCGCCGGGAACTGCCAGAGTTGCCCCATGCGCTTGCTCCCCGGTCGACTCCTCGCCCGTGTCACCGCGCTCCCCGCGATCGCCGCGTCGGCCTGGCTCCTGGTGGCCTTCCCCCTCCTGGCCCTCGGCTCCTTCACCCCTGTGGCGGCGGCCGTCCTGGGGACGCCCGCCGTGATCGCGGCCTGCGTGCTCGTGCCGCGGTTCGTCCCGGACCCGCCCGAGGACGAGGCCGTCCCCTGGTGGCCCCTCGTGCTCGTCGCGGTGATCACGGTCGGCTTCGCCGTCGTGCAGGTCGCCTACCACGCCGAGGCCCTGGTCATCCGCCGCGACCCCGCCTCCTACGCCATGTACACCGTGTGGATCGCGGAGAACGGCCACCTCCCCATCCCGCAGCAGCGCGAGCTCATCGCGGGCGACGATCCGGCGCTCAGCTACCAGAGCCTCGCCCACTACGACCGGGACGGGGCGATCTGGCCCCAGTTCATGGCGGGCGCGCCGCTGGTCACCTCCATCGGCTACTGGCTGGGCGGGCTCGACGGGATGCTCGTGACCACGCCCTTCCTCGGCGCGCTCGGCGTGCTCGCCTTCGCCGGGCTCACCGCGCGCCTGGTCGGCGCGCGCTGGGCCCCCCTGGGCGCCCTCGTGCTGGCCGTGTGCCTGCCCCAGCAGTGGGTGAGCCGCTTCACCTACAGCGAGCCCCTGACCCAGATCCTCCTGATCGGCGGGATGGTCCTGGCCTACGACGCGCTCGTCCGCCGCACCGCCCTCACCGACCGCTGGTCGGCCTCCCACACCCTCGCCGCCGCGGCGGGGCTGGCGTTCGGCCTCGCCCTGGTGGTGCGGATCGACGCGATCCGCGACCTGCTCCCCGTGGTCGGGTTCATCGGCCTCCTGCTCCTGGCCCGGCGGGGGCAGGCGCTGCCCCTGCTCGGAGGGCTCGCGCTCGGCATCGGCCTGGGCCTGTACGCCGGGTACGGGCTGTCCCTGCCCTATCTGGAGTACCTGTCCGACTCCCTCAACCCCCTCCTGCTGATCAGCGCGGCGGTCATCGCTGTCACGGCCGCGGCCACGGCCGCCCTGTGGCGCTTCGGGATCCCCCGCGTGGAGCGCGTCCGCTGGCTCCCCCACGCGGCGACCGCGCTCGCCCTCCTCACCATGGTCGGGTTCGCGATCCGCCCCCTGTTCTGGCCCGACTACGGCCACGGCAGCGACTTCACCGACGCCTGGGTGGCCTCGGTCCAGGAGCGTGAGGGGCTGTGGCCCATCGAGGGCAGCCGCACCTACTACGACATGAGCCTGTACTGGGTGGGCTGGTACGTGGGCCTGGGCACCGTCCTCTTCGCCTCCCTCGGCGTGGCGCTGGTGCTGCGCCGCCTCGTCCTGCGCCGGGACCCCCAGTGGCTGCTGCCCGCCATGCTGCTGGTGTGGACCGTCACGACCACGCTCCTGCGCCCCGCCATCACCCCCGACCACCCCTGGGCGAGCAGGCGGCTGATCGTGCTGGTCATCCCGGCGTTCATCCTGTTCGCGGTCTGGTTCCTGGCGTGGCTCACCCGCCGCTGCACGGTCGCCGGGGCCCCGGCGAGGCGCGGGGCGGCCTTCCAGGTCCTCCCCGCCGTGGTCGCCGCGAGCGCCTCCCTGGCGGTGTTCCTCCCCGCCGCGGCCACCTCGGCCGCCGGGATCATGGGGTACAGGCAGGACGTGGGCTCGGTCGCGGCCACCGAGGAGCTGTGCGCGTCGCTGCCGGAGGACGCGTCGGTGGTCGTGGTCGACCCCGGCATGGCCGGGAACTACATGCCGCTCCTGCGGAACGTCTGCGGCGTCCCCACCGCGGCGATGGACGAGCCGACGCCGGAGGACCTCGACCGGGTGGTCGCCGAGATCCACGGCCGCGGGCGCGACGCGGTCCTGGCCGCCTCGGACTGGCAGGTGCTGGAGGGCCTGACCGGGAGCACGGAGAACGTCGAGCGGCCGTTCCACGTCCTGGCGCAGATGGATCCGAGTACCCTCATGGAACCCCCGACAGGCCACTGGACCTTCAACGAGAGCGTGTGGGTGACCGTGCTCCCCGCCGGGGGATGACCCCGCCCCCGCGGACCGGTCCCACAACGCCCCCGCCCGCACCCGCACCCGCTGAGAAGAACCCATGAGCCAGACGAGCGACGACATCCGCCGGCCCGCCGAGACCCCGCCCGTGCGGGTCACCATCGTGCTGCCCTGCTACAACGAGGAAGACCACGTCGTCGACGAGGTCAAACGGATCTGTGCCGCCATGGACGGCTCCGGCTACGGCTACGAGCTGCTCGCGGTGGACGACGCCTCCACCGACCGCACCCTGGAGCGCCTGCGCGACGTACAGGGCCTCTACCCGCACATGCGCGTCATCGCGTTCGGGCACAACGGCGGATCCGGCACCGTGCGCCGGCTCGGCAGCCAGCGGGCGCGGGGCGAGTTCGTGGTGTGGACCGACGCGGACATGAGCTACCCCAACGAGCGCATCCCCGAACTCGTCGCCATGCTCGACGCCGACCCCGAGCTGGACCAGGTCGTGGGCGCCCGCACCCAGGAGATGGGCTCGCACAAGGCGCTGCGGGTCCCCGCCAAGTGGATGATCCGCAAGATCGCCGAGCGGCTCACGAACACCCGCATCCCCGACCTCAACTCCGGGCTGCGCGTCTTCCGGCGCGACGTCGCCCGCCCCTACCTGAGGCTGCTGCCGCCCGGGTTCTCCTGCGTCACCACCATCACACTGGCGTTCCTGTCCAACCAGCACCCGGTGAGGTACGTGCCCATCGAGTACGCGAAGCGGGCGGGCAAGTCCAAGTTCCACTTCGTCAGCGACGCCTACCGGTACATCCTGCAGGTGCTGCGCATGGTCATGTACTTCAACCCGCTCAAGGTCCTCATGCCCCCCGCGCTGGTGCTGCTGGGCCTCGGCACGGCCAAGTTCGTGTTCGACCAGGTGCGCAACCCGCTGTACATCCCCAACAACACCGTCATGATCCTGATGACGGGCCTGATCATCGCGGCGATCGCCCTGCTGGCCGACCTGATCGTGCGCTCCCGGGAGAACCCGTGACCGGCGCTCCGGCCCGGGTCGCGCTCGTGGGACCCGCACACCCGTACAAGGGCGGCGGGGCCAGGCACACCACCGAGCTCGCCCACCGGCTGAGCGCGCTCGGCCACCCCACGGCGATCGAGTCCTGGCGCGCCCAGTACCCCGCCGCCCTGTACCCGGGGCGGCAGACCATAGCCGACCCCGAGGGGGAGCCGTACCCGGACACCCGCCGAGACCTGGCCTGGTACCGGCCGGACGGGTGGTGGCGGGCGGGGCGGCGGCTGGCGCGCGAGGCCGACCTCGTGGTCCTCACCGTGTTCTCGCCGGTCCAGGTGCCCGCCTACCTCGGCATCCTCGCCGGGGTGAGGTCCCGTCGCGGCGCCACCAGGGTGGTGGCGCTGTGCCACAACGTGCTGCCGCACGAGCGGCGGCCGGTCGACGTGTCCCTGGTCCGCGCCCTGCTGCGCCGGACCGACGGCGTGGTCACGCACTCGCCCGGACAGGCCCTCCTCGCCGAGGGCCTGCTCGGCCCGGGCCGAGCCGTGCCCGTGGTCGCCGAGATGCCGCCGCACCTGCCCGAGACGGGGGGAGCCGCGGCCGCGGACGGAGTGCCCCCGGGCGGCGAGCGCAGGCACTTGCTGTTCCTCGGCATCGTCCGTCCCTACAAGGGCGTCGACCTGCTGCTGCGCGCCCTGGCCGAGGGAGCGCCGCCGGACGTGACGCTGACCGTCGCGGGGGAGTTCTGGGGCGGGACGGCCGAGCTGGAGGCCCGGGCCGCCGCGCTCGGGATCGCCGACCGGGTCCGGCTCCTCGACGGGTACGTGCCCGCGGAGGACCTCCCCGGCCTGTTCGGCTCCGCCGACGCCGTCGTCCTGCCCTACCGGACCGCCACCGCCACCCAGAACGTGTGGCTGGCCCACGAGCACGGGCTGCCGGTCGTGGCGACCCGCGCCGGGACGCTCGCCGACCACGTGCGCGAGGGGGTCGACGGCCTGCTGTGCGAGCCGGGCGACGCGGCCGACCTGGCCCGCGCGCTCGGCGAGTTCTACGCCCCGGGGGAGCCGGCGCGGCTGCGCGCAGGGGTCCGTCCGGTGGACGCCGACCCCTACTGGCGTGCCTACACCGAGCGCCTGCTCGGGGCCTGAGGCGCGGGGCGCCGGGGGAGGACGCGGATCCGGGCTCGGCGCGCCCGCGCGGGGCCGCCGCCTGCGCGGGCGGCGGCTGCGGCCGGTGGGCTCAGCGCGCCCGTGCGGGGCCGCCGTGCGACGCGTCGGCGCCCGGTTCCGGCGCGGGCGACAACACGACCGCCAGCCCCGCCCAGGCCAGGTCCGCGGCGGTCATCACCAGCCGCGACAGCACCGCCACCACCAGGGCCGCCCCGGCGTCCACCACCGGGGCCAGCGCCACCACCAGGACCGCCTCGCGCACGCCCAGCCCGGCGGGGGCGAACACGACCAGCAGGCCCAGCGTCCAGGCCAGCGCGTACGCGCCGACGGCCGGGCCCAGAGAGCGCACCGCGTCGCCGCCGACGGCCCAGGTCAGCAACCACACGTGTGCCCCCAGGGGAACCCACGCCACCAGGGTCCACCCCGCGGCCGAGGCCATCGCCCTCCCGCCGAGACCGAGCGGACCGGCCTCCGCCACCTCCCGGAAGCGCGCGAACGGGCGGGCGGCCAGCCGGATGCCCAGGCCGACCACGCGGGGGTGCAGGGCGGCGAGCAGGAGCGGCGCCAGCGCCAGCGCCCACCACCAGCGCCGGGCGGCCTCCGCCGACGACAGGGGCAGGGCGACCGCGGCGACGGCCAGGCTCACCGCGACCGTCACGCCGACGGCGAGCAGGGTCGCGGCGGCGCCACGGGACCGCGGCACGGCCCGGTCACGCGCCAGCTCGACCTGGGCGACGAACGCCCACACCGAGCCCGGGAGGTACTTGCCGAGCTGGCCCACGAACATCACGCGGGACGCCACCCGGCGCGGCAGCGGTGAGCCGAGCCCGGCCAGCAGGGCCCTCCAGGCGAGCATCTGGGCGGTCAGCCCCGCCATGCCCGAGAGGACTGCGGCCGGGAGCACCCACAGCGGGAGCTCGGCGGCGGCGTCCCGGGCCTGCGCCCAGTTCGCGTGCAGGGCCGCGCCCGCGCACGCGCACACCGCGAGGAAGAGCGCCAACCGGACCCACGGGTTGCCGCGCAGCCGACTCAGCACGCAACTCCTCCTTCGCTCACCTGCCGACCCTATGTCTCTTCCGCCCCGCCCGGGGTCGCACCCGTGTCCCCGCATGGGCGGCACGGGCGGCGGGGGAGGGGCCGGGGCCCGGTCACCGCCGGCGCGGCCCCGGCCCCTCCGCGAGCGGCGATGCGTCCGCGTGGGCGGAACGGCCGGGGCGTAGGGTGCGCTCTATGAGTGGTGCGAACGACCCCTTCCCCGTGTCCTCCCAGGCCCCGGCCTCCCGGCCGCCGACCCCCTCCGCGATGCGCCGGGCCCTGGCGAGGGCCCGGGACGGCAAGACGCTCGACGTCGCCGAGGCGGAGGTCCTCCTGCACGCGAGGGGGGAGGACCTGGAGACCCTGCTCGAACACGCCGGCAGGGTGCGCGACGCCGGACTGGAGGCCGCGGGCCGCCCCGGCGTCATCACCTACAGCCGCAAGGTGTTCGTCCCCCTGACCCGCCTGTGCCGCGACCGCTGCCACTACTGCACGTTCGCGACGGTCCCCGGCCGCCTGGACTCGCCCTTCATGTCGCCCGACGAGGTCCTGGAGATCGCCCGCAAGGGCGCCGAGGCGGGCTGCAAGGAGGTGCTCATCACCCTCGGGGACCGGCCCGAGGACCGGTGGAAGCAGGCCGCCGAGTGGCTCGACGCGCACGGCTACGACGACACCCTGTCCTACGTGCGGGCCGTGGCGATCATGGTCCTGGAGGAGACAGGGCTCCTCCCCCACCTCAACCCGGGCGTCATGACCTGGTCGGACTTCCAGAGGCTCAAGCCGGTCTCCCCGTCGATGGGGATGATGCTGGAGACCACCTCCACCCGGCTCTTCACCGAGAAGGGCCAGGCGCACTACGGCAGTCCCGACAAGGACCCCGCGGTGCGGCTGCGGGCGCTGGAGGACGCGGGCCGTTCCAGCGTCCCCTTCACCACCGGCATCCTCCTGGGCATCGGCGAGACGGTCGCCGACCGCGCCGAGTCCGTCTTCGCGATACGCGGGGTCTCCCGCCGCCACGGCGGTGTCCAGGAGGTCATCGTGCAGAACTTCCGCGCCAAGCCCGGCACCGCGATGATGCACCGGCCCGACGCCGAACGCGAGGAGATGGCCGCCACGATCGCGGTCACCCGCCTGGTCATGGGCCCCAAGGCGCACATCCAGGCGCCCCCGAACCTCATCGGGGCGGAGTCGGGCGGCGTGGACGAGTACGCGCTGATGCTGCGCGCGGGCATCGACGACTGGGGCGGCGTCTCGCCGCTCACCGCCGACCACGTCAACCCCGAGCGCCCCTGGCCCCAGATCGACGACCTGGCCGCGCGCACCGCCGGCCAGGGGTTCACGCTCCGCGAGCGGCTCACCGTCTACCCCGAGTACATCCGCGCGGGTGAGCCGTGGCTCGACCCCCGCCTGGCCGGGCACGTCGCCGCGCTCGCCGACCCGGAGACCGGCCTGGCCCGCGAGGACGCGGTCATCGAGGGGCGGCCCTGGCAGGAGCGCGAGGCCGTCCTGGTCTCCTCCGGCCGCACCGACCTGCACACGGGCATCGACACCGAGGGGCGCACCGGCGACCGCCGGAGCGACTTCGACTCCGTCTACGGCGACTGGGACGAACTGCGCTCCGGAGTGGACCGGGAAGGCGCGGTGCCCCGCAGGTTCGACCCGGACATCGCCGCGGCGCTGCGCAGCGCGGAGGCCGACCCCGCCGGGTTGGACGACGACGAGGCGCTCGCCCTGCTGCACGCGGACGGCCCCGAGCTCGAAGCCCTCGCGGACCTGGCCGACCGCGTACGGCGCGACGTCGTCGGTGACGACGTCACGTACGTCGTGACCAGGAACATCAACTTCACCAACGTCTGCTACACCGGCTGCCGGTTCTGCGCGTTCGCGCAGCGCCGCACCGACGCCGACGCGTACACGCTCTCGCTCGACCAGGTGGCCGACCGGGCCGAGGAGGCCTGGAAGGCCGGGGCGACCGAGGTGTGCATGCAGGGCGGCATCCACCCGGACCTGCCCGGCACCGCCTACTTCGACATCGCGTCGGCCGTGCGCGAGCGCGTCCCGGACATGCACGTCCACGCGTTCAGCCCGATGGAGGTGGTCAACGGGGCCGCCCGCACCGACCTGCCGGTGCGCGAGTGGCTGACCCGGGCCCGCGAGGCGGGGCTGGGGTCCCTCCCCGGCACGGCCGCGGAGATCCTCGACGACGAGGTCCGCTGGATCCTCACCAAGGGCAAGCTGCCCGCGAGCGAGTGGATCGACGTGATCACGACCGCGCACGACCTGGGCATCCCGACCACGTCGACGATGATGTACGGCCACGTGGACTCGCCGAGGCACTGGGTGGCGCACATCAAGCTGCTGCGCTCCCTCCAGGAGCGGTCGGTGGAGCGCAACGGGCGCCGCGGGTTCACCGAGTTCGTGCCGCTGCCGTTCGTGCACACCAATTCGCCCATCTACCTGGCCGGGCTGGCCCGCACGGGGCCGACCGTCAGGGAGAACCGCGCGGTGCACGCCCTGGCCCGCCTGCTGCTGCACGGCCACATCGACAACATCCAGTGCTCGTGGGTGAAGCTGGAGGAGGACACCTGCCGCCAACTGCTGGCGGGCGGCGTGAACGACGTGGGCGGCACCCTGATGGAGGAGACCATCAGCCGCATGGCCGGCTCGGGGCAGGGGTCGTACAAGACGATCACCGACATCCGCTCCATGGTCGAGCCGACCGGTCGGCCGGTCCGGCAGCGCACCACCCTCTACGGGGAGGTGCCGCAGGAGCGGCAGCGCGTCGCGGAGGCCAGCGACGGCGTGGCGCCGAGCGTCCTGCGCCCGTCCCTCCCCCTGGTCTGAGGGGTCCGCCGGCGGGCGCGCCCGGGGCCGGGGGAGCACGAAGGGGCGGAACGCCGGGTGACGGCGCTCCGCCCCTTCTCCTGGGAGGCGGACCCCCACAGGGATGGGAGTGGTGGGAGGGGGTCCGCGGGAACCGCGCGCAGCGGGAGGGGAGGGGGCTCCGCGCGGCTATGGCCCTAGCAGGCGCCGACGTCGGTCCAGACGCCCCACTCGCCGGTCGTGCCCGGCTCCTCGCCCCGGGTCCACCAGCGGGCCTGGTACTCGCGGCCGCCGTGGGCCACGCGGTCGCCCTGGGTGTAGGTGGAGCCGGACGACCAGGCGGAGGCGGTGCACTCGCCGGGCTGCTGGGTGGGCTGCTCCGTCGGCTGCTCGGTGGGCTGCTCCGTCGGCTGTCCGCCGCCCGGGTTGCCCAGGCGGGCGGAGACGGTGTTCGCGAAGGCGTAACCGCTGGTGGCGTCCCAGTTGATCGACCAGGTCATCACGCCGCCGATGGGACCGTACGGCGTCTGGGGGGAGAACGAGCCGCAGTTGGCGCCGGTCTCCAGGCAGTCGAGTGCGCGCACCACCTGGCTCGGCGCCATGTAGCCGCCGCCGGCCGCGGACCGCACCGCGGGCAGGCCCAGGCCGACCTGGTCGGGGCGCAGTCCCATCTCCAGCTGGATGCAGGCGAGCGCCGCGACGAAGTCCGGGGTGCCCTGGCTGTACACCTGGCCGTCGCAGCCGAGCATCGACCCGGAGTTGTAGTACTGCATGTTCACGATGGTGAGGATGTCGGCGATGTCCGTCGCGAGCTTGTAGTACTCGCGGTCGGGGCTCTGGAAGTCGATGGTCTGCGGGGCCATGGTGACGATCAGGCCCGGACCGACCCGGGAGCCGAGGTCGTGCAGGGCGTCGGACATGTGCTGGGCGTTGATGCCGTGCTCCAGGTCGATGTCGACCCCGTCGAACCCGTAGTCCTGCATCAGCTGGTGGGCGGTGTCGGCGAAGTTCCGCGCCTGGGTCGGGTTGGTGACGTTCACGTGGCCGAGCTCGCCGCCCACGGAGATGATGACCTTGCGCCCCTGGGCCTGGACGGCCGCGATGTCGCTCCGGAACTGCGCGTCGGTGTAGCCGCCCAGTTCGCTGCTCGCGAGGTTGAAGGTGATGCCGCCGTCGAGGGTGGCGTGGTTGTCGGCGAAGGCGACGGCCACCATGTTGTACTCGGCGGGGATCTCCGTCAGCGGCATCACCCCGGAGCCGTTCTCGAAGTTGTGCCAGTAACCGGTGAGCCACTGCCCGGTCTGCTGGGTCTGGACGGTTTCGCCGTCGGCCACGGTCTCCGCCTCGGTGGGAGAGGGGGCGATCTGGGTGAAGCCCGCCACGAGTGCGGCCGCCAGAACCGCGAAGGTACCGGCGAGAGCGGCTTTGCGTCCCTTGGACCGGCTGTGGCGATGAGTCCTGAGCATGGGGGTGCTCCTTTCGTCGAGCGGGGGAGACGAAGGGGGCTCCCGGGGGAGCCGCTTAATTGTTAGGAAACTTTAAAGTTGGCTTCCGGTTCCGTCAATGAAAATGGTAAGGAAAGTTTGCAGTTTTCTTTGGGATCGCGTACCACTTTCTTCGGGGCCGTGTACCGCGCGACGGCCCGGGGCGTCGCCGTCCGGGCGTCCGCGCGGCGGCCCCGCCGGCCCCGCGGCACTCCGGGCGCGGCCCCGCTCAAGCGCCGTACGGACCGGTCCCCGTGTCCCGGATGTCCAGATCGCGGCTCATCGCCCGGAACACCTCGTGGTCGATGTCGCCCTCCCGGTACATCGACATCAGCATGTCCCGCCGCGCCTGCGTGATCTGGGCGTGCACCGCCTTGCCGCTGTCCACCCGCTGCCGGGCCCGGCCGTCCCCCGCGTCGAGCAGCCCCCGCACCTGGCTCACCCGGCGGACGTACACGCCGCGCAGGGAGTCGGCGGTCCTCTCGTCCAGCTCCCCCTCGCGGAGGAGCTCGTCCACCTTGCCCAGAGCCGCACAGCTCATCTGCTCGTCCGCCCGCAGGAACTCCCGCTGCCGGGCGCCCTCCTCGGCGAGGCCCAGCCGCCGCAGCACCAGCGGCAGCGTCATCCCCTGACCCACCAGTGTCCCCAGCACCACCGCGCCCGCCACGAACACCAGCGCGCCCCGGTCGGTGAAGGGCTCCCCGCCCAGCGTGGCGGGCAGGGACAGGGCGATCGCCAGCGACACCGCCCCGCGCATCCCGCTCCACCCGATGACGATCCGCTCCCGGAAGGACGAGACCTCCAGGTTGAGGAACCGCACCACCCGCTGCACCGGGATGACGGCCAGCATCAGCGCCATGCGCAGGACGACCGCCGCGGCCGTCGTCGCCAGGGCGACCCCGAGCAGCCCCAGGAGGGCGAAGTGGTCCCGCACGGCCGCCGCCACCGCGTCCAGCTGGAGCCCCAGCACCACGAACAGCATCGACTCCAGCAGGCTCACCAGCGTCGACCAGATCGTCTGCCCGTTCACCCGCACCCTCGGCGGCAGCAGGCCCTCGCCCCGCGTGCCCAGGTAGAACCCGGCGACCACCGCCGCCAGAACGCCGGAGAACCCGGCCATCTCCGCCGGGATGTACGCGACGAACGGCGTGACCAGCACCACCATCAGCTGGAGGGACGGGTCCCGCATGCGCGTACGCGACCACGCGACCGCCGCGGCCACCACGGCCCCGTAGAGGAGGCCGCTCACCACGACCTTCACCAGCTCCACCACGCCCTCCTGCGGCGTGAGCGGACGCGCCATCGCGGTGACGGCCAGGCTGAACAGGGTCAGCGCCACCCCGTCGTTGATCAGGGACTCGCCCTCCAGGATCGTCAGCACCCTGCGCGGGGTGCCCACCCGCTTGAGGATGGCCGACGCGGCCACGGCGTCCGTCGGCGCGATCGCCGCGCCCAGGGCGATCGCGGCGGGCCACCCCACCGAGGGCAGCAGCAGGTGGAGGACCGCGGCCAGGCCGAACGCGGTGGCCAGGGTCACCCCCACCGCCATCACGGCGATGGGCCGCATCAGGTCGCGCATGTCGCGGGGCGAGGAGAAGAACGCCGCGTTGTAGATCAGCGGCGGCAGGAACACGAGGAGGATGACCTCGGGGGAGACCGACAGCGAGTGCATCCACGGCACGACCCCCAGGGCCATGCCGAGCAGCACCAGCACGACCGCGCCCGGCACCCGGAGCCGTCCCGCGACCAGTCGGCCGCAGATCACCGCGACCACGATCACCAGCGTGGCGACCACGTACTCCTCGACGTCCATCCCGCGCCCCCCGCTCGACTCCCGGCCGGACCAGGATCGCGCCGTCGGTCCCCCGGCGCCTCCGGACGCGCCGGGGGACCGACGGGAGGGGCCGGACCCGGGCCCGCGCCGTCCGCCGCGGGCGGGCCCCGGAAAGGACGGACGCCGGCCCCGCGGTGCGGGAGCCGGCGTCCTGGAGCGGTGGACACGGGTCCCGCCCGGGGGCGCCGCGCCCGCTACCGCACCGTGACGAAGTCCTCCGGGTCGCGCGGCGGGCGGTCCCGCGGGGGCTCGGACGCGTGCCCCACGGCCACCGACCCCATCGGCTGCCAGTCCCGGGGCACGTCCAGCACCTCGCGCACCACGTCCGCGCAGAACATGGTCGAGGAGATCCAGGCCGAGCCCAGCCCCTCCATGGCCAGCCCCACCAGCAGGCTCTGCACCCCGGCGCCCATCGCCACCTGGAACATCGACCGCTCGGCGTCCGCCCGGCGCGCGTCGGGGTAGGGGTGCGCGCCGTCGGCCACCAGGAAGGGCACCACCAGGTACGGCGCACCGCGCAGCACGTCGCCGCGCCGCGTCCGCCGGGCGATCTGCTCCTCGGTGAAACCGTCGCCGCGCAGGTCGGCCACCCACGCCTGCAGCATGGCGTCGAGCAGCTTCTTCCTCGTCTGCGCCGACTCCACCAGCACGAACCGCCACGGGGTCGTGTGGTGGGGCGCGGGGGCCGTCACCGCCGTGGCCACCGCGCGCCGCACGGCGGCGGGGTCCACGGGCTCGTCGGTGAACGAGCGCACCGTCCGCCGGGCCGGGACCACGTCCCGCGACCCGTACCGGAAGAGGTCGTCGTCGGCGGCGCGGACCAGCGCGGCCGCACCCGGCCCGTCCTCCTCGGTGACCAGCGCGCCCAGGCCGGTGACGACCGCGACCGGGACACCGCTCGTCTTGCCCTTGACCAGTTCGCCCGCCGCGGCGATCTCGTCGGCGACCGCGTTGACGGTCGCCTCCATCAGGTTGCCGTGGGTGTCCTCGGTGCCGCGCAGGTCCTGGACGGCCGGGAGCCCGGCCGCGCCGATGGCGACGTCGGTCTGGCCGACCCGCCACGGGCGCCCGAAGGTGTCGGAGACGATCACGCCCACGTTCACACCCCGGCGCGCGCGCAGACCGGCGCGGATCGCCCGGGCGGAGGCGTCGGAGTCCTCGGGCAGCAGAAGGACGGTGCCGGGCTCGACGTTGGAGGCGTCCACCCCGGCCGCGGCCATGACCAGGCCCTGCCGCGTCTGCACGATCCGGGTGCGGCCCGCGCGGGCGACCACCCGAACGGTCTCGGCGTCCACGGCCTCGTCCCGGCCCATCCGCCGGGAGCGCCCCTCGGCCTTGCTGACCACCTTGGAGGTGACCACGACGATGTCGCCGTCGGCCAGGGGGGTCCCGGAGGCCTCCGCCGCCTCGGCGACCAGGGCGGCCAGGTCGTCGCCCTCGCGCACCTCGGGGATGCCGCCGAGGCCGCGTACCCGCAGTTCGGCGCTCAACCCCCGGTCCCCCCGTCCGCGGCGCCGCGCCCCGCCAGCTCCACGGCCAGGTCGACCGCGGCCCGGGCGATGGCCTCGGTGGCGGCGGGATCGCTCATGTACAGGGGGCGCGAGCGCACCTCCACGCCCTCGACCACGGTGCCGGCGTCGGCGTCGTCCACCAGCCAGCCGTCCAGGAGGTCGGGGCCCAGGTGCTCGGCGACCGCGCCCGCGCCGGTCTCCACACCGATAGCGGTCAGGCAGGCGTCGGCCATGCCGCGCACCGGCGCCCCGCCGATGATGGGGGAGACGCCCACGACGGTCTTGCCGACCATGGCCTCGCGGATGCCGGGCACGTTGAGGATCGACCCGACGCTGACCACGGGGTTGGACGGGGGGATGATGACGGCGTCGGCCTCGGCGACGGCGGCCAGCACGCCGGGGGCGGGCCCGGCCGCGTCGGCGCCGACGCTGATGATCTGCTCGGCGGGCAGGGCGGCCCGGTGCCTGATCCACCACTCCTGGAAGTGGATCGCCCGGCGCCCGCCGCCGTCGTCGACGACCACGTGCGTCTCGACCTGGTCGTCGGTCATGGGGATCAGGCGTACGCCCGGCCGCCAGCGGTCGCAGAGCGCCTCGGTGATCGCGGAGAGGGGGTACCCGGCCGCGATCATCTGGGCGCGTACGATGTGGGTGGCGGTGTCCCGGTCGCCCAGGCCGAACCAGGTGGGCTTCATCCCGTAGGCGGCGAGCTCCTCCTTGACGGTGAAGGTCTCGTCGGCCCTGCCCCAGCCCTGTTCCTCGTCGATCCCCCCGCCGAGGGTGTACATCACGGTGTCCAGGTCCGGACAGATCCTCAGACCGAAGAGGGTGATGTCGTCACCGGTGTTCCCGATGACGGTGATGGTGTTGACCGTGGTCTGCTCGTCGGTGGCCGGTGCGCCGATTCCGAGCGCGGCCTTGAGGCCGCGGAGGAAACGCGCACCGCCGATACCGCCGGCCGGTACGACTATCCGCATGCGTCCAAGTCTGGCAGGCTGGGGGCGTGTATGGGTCGTCTGCCCCGCCGTGGGCTCGCGCCCCTCGTGTGACCGTTCCGGTACCGGGAGTCCGTGAACCCCGGGGCGAAGGTCGCCGTCTCACCCCTTCGGCCCGCTCCGGTGTCCCCCCGCACCTCCACCTGGACGCGGCCGATTCACCCGACAGTCCGACGATATGCCAAGCTTCCACCGACGCGACGGCGAAGAAGCAGCAGAGGGGAACCTCTCTTGAACAACGAAACACTAGAACGCCTGCGCCTTCCCGGGGCCTGGGTCCTGGTCGGCGCGGTGGGAGCGTCCATGCTCTCGGGCCTCATCCGACTGATCGCGGGCTCCGTCTTCCCGGGCACCTTCACCGGCGCGATGGGCGGGGCGAGCGGGTCGTTCTTCGGCCTCCACGTCCCGCTGCTGCTGGCCGCCGCGGCCGCACTCGTGCTGACGAGCGAGCGCACGCGCCAGGCGGCGTCGCCGATCGTGCTCATCGGCATGATCATGAGCGCGGTCGGCCTGCTGTTCGCCGCGGTCAACCTCATCACCGAGTTCGTCGGCGCGGCCGACGCCGGGAACATCGGCCTGGGCTTTGCGGGCTTCGTGTCCACGCTCGGCTCCGCCGCGGTGCTCGGCATCGTCGGCTTCGCCCTGCTCAAGGTCTTCGGGGACCCGACGCTGGTGCCCCGGCCCGCACCGCAGCAGCAGTACCAGTACCCGCCGCAGCAGTACCCGCCCGCGACCGGCGCGCAGCAGTCCTTCGCGCAGCCCGCGTACCCGGTGCAGGACGCGGGCTTCCCGGCCGCGGCCGACCCCGCGCAGACCGGGTCCGGGATCCAGCAGGGGTACGACGCCTCGCAGCAGTACGGTCAGCAGTACGCGGCCGACGCCGCCCAGCAGCAGTACGGGACGGGTGCTCAGCAGGGCTACGCCCAGTACGGCCAGCAGGCGGACGCCTCCGGGCAGCAGCAGGCCTACGACGCCTCGCAGCAGTACGGTCAGCAGTACGCGGCCGACGCCGCCCAGCAGCAGTACGGGACGGGCGCGCAGCAGGGCTACGCCCAGCAGGGGTACGACGCCTCGCAGCAGTACGGCCAGCAGGCGGACGCCTCCGGGCAGCAGCAGGCCTACGACGCCTCGCAGCAGTACGGTCAGCAGTACGCGGCCGACGCCGCCCAGCAGCAGTACGGGACGGGCGCGCAGCAGGGCTACGCCCAGCAGGGGTACGACGCCTCGCAGCAGTACGGCCAGCAGGCCGACGCCGCCGCCCAGCAGGCCGAGTACGGCCAGGCCTACGACCCGGCCCAGTACGCCCCGCAGAGCACCGAGCAGATGCCCGTCGTCGGCGAGCAGGCCGCCCAGGACGCCATCCAGTACGGCTGGTACCAGGGCGCCGACCAGGGCCGGCCCGCGCAGGACGCCCAGTCCGAGGGTAAAGTTGATCCATTCTTTAACTCGGGCGAGAACAACGGTACGGACGCGTCCGGACAGGGCGGCGGATCGTACGGAGGCCAGTACGGCTCCGGCGCCGGATACGGCTCTGACCAGCAAGGACAGGGCGGTACCGGTGGCCAGCAGGGCTGGTACGGCAGCGAGGACAAGCGCTGATCCCCGATCGGGGCTCCACGCACTCCACCGCCCTGGAAGGCCGTGAATTGCGTGGTAATCCACAGAACGGACATCTCCGAGTCGCCGTTGGCGGTTCGTTACATGATATTCAGTGGATTACCACGCAGGGCGCTTGACTCGAAGCAAGCGGCGCGCGTGTAATTTCAAGGTGGGATTCCACCCGGCCCGGGGGACGAAAATGGGTCGGGGACATCTATGGGGGGCAACAGGAGGTGCGCATGAGCGAGGTCATCCCGCTGGCGCACGGCTCGGACGAAGATCTGGGCTGGCAGGAACGTGCCCTGTGCGCGCAGACGGACCCGGAGGCGTTCTTCCCCGAGAAGGGCGGCTCGACACGGGAGGCCAAGAAGGTCTGCCAGTCGTGCGAGGTACGTGCGGAGTGCCTGGAATACGCGCTGGAGCACGATGAGCGCTTCGGTATCTGGGGGGGACTCTCCGAACGCGAGCGCCGTAGGCTGAAGAAAGCCGCCGGGGGAGATTTCGATTTCCTGGCGGACATGCTCTAGGGCACGCGTCCACGACGCGCGTCCGGGCCACGGGCCCGGGCGCGCGTCTTTCGTGTTCCCGGCCGTTCCGGGCGACCGGGTGACGATTGCCGCGCACACCCCCGGGTAGTGAATAAGCCGATATGGCGGTCCGGGGCGGGGCGAGACGAATAGACCCGTAATGGCGCCGGGTGGCGTATCGTGATGTCCCGCGCGCGCCAGCCGCCCCCGGCGCACCCACGCGCCCGCCGGCCCCACGGCCGGACCCACGCGGACCCGAACGGGGTCCTGCCCCCTTCTCCCGGAGAGATCCCACCACAGCCGTGCTCGACCCCGATTCCGACCGACACGTCGTCACCGCGGTCATCGTGTCCCACGACGGCGCCCGCTGGCTGCCCGAGACGCTGTCGGCCCTGCGCGCCCAGTCCCGCCCCGTCCAGCGTGTCGTGGCCGCCGACACCGGCAGCGCGGACGGCAGCGCCGACATCCTCGGTGAGCACCTGCCGTCCGGCGCGGTCGTCGACCTGCCCGCGCGCACCGGGTACGGCGACGCCGTCCGTGCCGCACTGGAGCTGCCCCGCGCGAGCACCGCCGTGCGCGGGGCCGACGAGGACGCCACGGAGTGGATCTGGCTCGTCCACGACGACCTCACCCCGGAGGAGGACACCCTCGCGCACCTGCTGGCCGCCGCCGACCGGGACCCGCGCGCCGCCGTCCTCGGGCCCAAGCTCCGCGACTGGTTCGACCGCCGCCTCCTCGTGGAGGTCGGCGTCACCATCGACGGGGCCGGCCGCCGCGAGACAGGCCTCGAACAGCGCGAGTTCGACCACGGGCAGCACGACGGCAACCGCCAGGTCCTCGCCGTCTCCAGCGCGGGCATGCTCATCCGCCGCGACGTGTGGGACCGGCTCGGGGGCTTCGACCCGGCGCTCCCCCTGTTCCGCGACGACATCGACTTCTGCTGGAGGGTGGGCGGGGCCGGACTGCGCGCCCTGCTCGTCACGGACGCGGTGGCCTACCACGCCGAGGCCTCCGCGCGCAGGCGCAGACCCATCACCGCCACACGCAACCACCCGCGCAGGGTGGACCGCCGCCACGCGGTCTTCGTCCTCCTGGCCAACCTGCCCTTCGGCGGCATGGTGGGCGCCCTGGTCCGCAACTCCGTGGCGTCGCTGCTGCGCGTCGTGACCTACCTGCTCATCAAGCAGCCCGCCAACGCGCTGGACGAGGCCGCGGCGATCACACTGGTGTACGTGCGGCCCCTCCAGCTCGCGCGGGCCCGCTTCCGGCGCCGCCGCGACCGCCGCCGCACCTACAGCGCCATCCGCCCGTTCCTCGCGCACGGGGTGGCGGTGCGCCAGTTCTACGACGTCGTCACCGGCCTGCTGTCCGGTGAGCCCGTCCGCAACACCCCCGGCCGCCACCAGGCCGTCACCGCGCCGCCCGCGGCCGAGGACGAGGACGAGGCCCCGACCGACAGCAACGGCTTCGTGCGCAGGGTCCTCCTCCGGCCGGGGGCGCTGCTGTTCCTCGGGCTCACCGCGGTCACGCTCGTCGCCGAGCGCTCCCTGCTGTTCGGCGACCTCCTCGCCGGAGGCGCGCTGCCCCCCGTCGCGGGCACCGCCGGCGACATGTGGGCCCTCTACCTGTCCGGCAGCCCCGACAGCGGACTGGGCTCCGACGGGCCCGTCCCGCCCTATGTCGGGCTCCTCGCCCTGCTGTCCACCGTCACCCTCGGCAAGCCGTGGCTGGCCGTCACCGTCGTCCTCCTGGGCTGTGTGCCCCTGGCGGGCGCGACCGCGTACGCCCTCGCCCGGCAGGTGCTGGGCTTCCGCCCGGCCCGCCTGTGGATGGCGGCCGCGTACGCCCTGCTGCCGGTCGCCACCGGCGCCGTCGCCCAGGGCCGGATCGGGACCGCACTGGTCCACGTCCTGATGCCCGTGCTCGGCCTGCTGCTGGTGCGGCTCGTCGCCATGCCCCCGCGGCCCTCGCGCCGGGCCGCGTGGGCCCTCGGCCTGGTCCTGGCGGCCGCGACCGCGTTCGTCCCCATGGTGTGGCTGCTGTCCCTGGTGACCGGGGTCCTCGTGGCCCTGGCCTTCGGGCACCTGGGCCGCCGCGTCTACGTCAGCATCGCGATCGGCCTCGGGCTCCCCGTCGTGGTCCTGCTCCCGTGGTCGCTCGAACTGTTCCTGCACCCCACCCTGTGGCTGCTGGAGGCCGGGCTGCACCGCCCCGAGCTGTCCGCCCCGGGCGCCGCCCCGCAGGAGCTCCTCCTGC
The DNA here is from genome assembly GCF_026642255.1 of Streptomonospora nanhaiensis. Classification (GTDB taxonomy): domain Bacteria; phylum Actinomycetota; class Actinomycetes; order Streptosporangiales; family Streptosporangiaceae; genus Nocardiopsis; species Nocardiopsis tropica. The sequence continues at coordinate 1,169,196 of NZ_CP113264.1, forward strand.
TCTCCCCGGGCGGCCCCGGCACCCCTCCGTTCTGGGTGACGGCGGGGCTGGTCGTCGCCGCCCTGTGCTCACTGCTCCTGCTCCGCAACCGCGTCCTGGTCGCCGCCGGGTGGTCGCTGGCGCTCTTCGGCGTCCTCGTGGCCATCCTGACCGCCCGCGTCGTCATCGAGCCCTACTACGGGGGGCCGCCCGCCCCGGTCTGGCCCGGCGTCGCCCTCGCCTTCGCCGCGACGGCGGTCCTGCTGTCGGCGGCGACCGCCGCCCGCTCCTTCGGCGACATGGTGCGCCTGGGCGGCGCGCGCCGGGTCTTCGCCGTGGCCGTGGCGGTGCTCGCCCTGACCACCCCCGCCTCCGCGGCCGCCCTGTGGATGTGGAACGGGGTGGAGGGGCCGCTCACCGCCCGCGCGACCCCCGTCGTCCCCGGGACGCTGACCGGCGCCGACGGCGGCGGCACCGAGCCGCGCACCCTCGTGGTCACCCCGGACGGGGAGGGCGGGGTGGACTACGTCGTGGTGCGCGGGCGCGAGCCCCGCCTCGGAGAGGAGCGCATCGTCCCCCCGGCCGGGGCGCGCGCGGCCATGGACCGCGCCGTCGCCGGGCTCGCCGCGGGCCAGGGCAGCGACCAGGTCCACACCCTGGCCGACCACGGCGTCCAGTACGTGCTCTACCCGCGCCCGGAGGTGAGCGGCCCCGCCGACGCGACCATGGTCGACACCCTGGACGGCACCCCGGGGCTCGGCAGGCAGTCGCTGTCCCAGCACTACGCGCTCTGGGAGGTGGGAGTCCCCACCGGCACCCTGCGCGTCGTCTCCGAGGACGGCGCCGGCTCCGAGCCGCTCCGGGTGAGCGGCTCGGGGGACGAGCGGACCGCGGAGGTGCCCCAGGGCCGCACCGGGCGGCGCCTCGCCCTCGCCGAGGCCGCGGACCCCGGCTGGCACGCCACCCTCGACGGGGCCGAACTGCCCCCGGTCGCGACCGAGGGCGGGACCCAGGCGTGGGAGCTCCCGGTGGACGGCGGCGAGCTGCGCGTGTGGCACACCGACCCCGTCCACGTCGCCTGGCTGGCCACCCAGGGGATCCTGCTCCTGGCGGCCGCGGTCCTCGCCGCGCCGGGCGTGCGCACGGAGGAGGAGGTGCGCCTGATCGAGTCGACCCCGGCCCCGCGCCCGCGCCGGCCGGAGCGGCTGCGCGTGAACTCGCGCCGGAGGGGGCGCTCCCGGCGCGGAGGCCCCGTCCCGGGCCCGGGACGCCCCCCGACCGGGACGGAGGACGCCGACGGGCCGGAGGAGGGCGCGGCCGCGCCCGCGCCGGAGCCCGGCGCCGGACCGGGCACGGGCTCCGTGCCCGTCACCCCCGAGGGGGGACAACGCCGTGGGACGCGTGGCGCCCGCGGGGTCCGGAGGAAGGCCCCCGGCAGGCGCCGCGCGGGTGGCCGGCGCGGGGCCGACGACGGGGGCGCCGGAGCGTCCCGGACCGAGCGGGAGGAGTAGTCCGTGCGACTGATCGTGGAGAACCGTTTCGCGCTGTTCGGCCTGGTCGCGCTGGCCCTGGCCGCGCTGTTCGGCGTGGCCTTCGCCACCCGGCCCGTGACCGCCGAACTGGGGGTCACCGAGCCGGGCGCCGTGCGCCCCGACCACGCGGTGCGGGTCTGTCCGGCCCCGCACGAGGAGGGCGACAGCACCGTCGCCGCGTTCGCCCCCCGGGTGGGCCGCGACGACGAGGGAGAGCTGTGGGCGGAGTCCGTTCCGGCCGCCCCCGAGGAGGACGGGGACGCGGAGGACGGGAGCGGCTCCGGGGACGCGGAGGACGCCGCGGGACGCGACCTCCTCGGCGACGAGCTGACCGAGCCCGGCCGGGTGTGGAGCGCCGACGCCTCCGACGCCTCCGGCCCCACCGCGGTCCGGGCCGAGGGCTCCCTGGCCTCGGGCCTCGACGCCGCCCAGACCACCCTCTCCGGCGGCTCCGTCACCGAGGTGCGCTGCGTCGAGCCCTCCATCGGCACGTGGTTCGCCCTGCCCGGCGCCGGCGGGGGCGAGGCCGTGGAGGTCGACGCGATCACCGCCCTCCTGGCCAACCCCGAGGACTCCCGGGCGACGGTCAGCGTGGACGTCTACACCGAGGGCGGCCCCTCCTACTCCTCCGAGAGCCGGGGCATCTCCCTGTTGGCCGGGGAGTCGACCGAGCTCGACCTGACCGAGCTGGTCCGGAGCACGGGGGCCGTCGGCGTCCACGTCCGCACCAGCACGGGCCGGGTCGCCGCGTCCCTCCTCGCCGAGCACGCCTCCGGCGGGGCCGACTGGGTGCCGCCCACGGCGGCGCCCGCCGTGCACCACGTCGTGCCGGGGATCCTCGGCGGGGACGGGCGCCGCCACCTGGTCCTGGCCGCCCCGGGGGACGAGCCCGCCGAGGTGCGCGTCCACGCGGTCGCCCCGTCCGGGGACGGCGGGGAGGAGGACGCCTCCGGCGTCGGCGGCTCCGGGACGGCGGAGGACCCGCTGGTCGTCGCCGTGCCCCCGGCCGCAGCCGCCTGGGTGACCCTGGAGAGCGTCCTGGGGGGCGAGGCGGGGGCGGTCGTCGTGGAGTCGGACGTGCCCGTGGTCGCGGGCGTGGCCGCCGAGGCGATGGACGGCGACGACGTCGTCGAGACCGCCTACACGTCCGCCGTGCCGCCGCTCGGCCCGCCGCTGGACGCCACGGCCGTCCTGCCCGACGTCCCCGAGGGCACGGACACGGAGCTCGTCCTGAGCGCCGTGGAGGGCGACGCCTCGCTGATGGCCACGCCGGTCACCGCCGACGGCACCCAGGGGGACGCCGTGCGCGTCGCGGTCGCCGCGGGGACCACCGTCGTCTTCGGCGCGGAGGAGGACCCGTGGGAGGCCCCGCCGGGCGCCGACCCGGAGGACGGGTACGCGGTCCGCCTGGAACTCCTGGAGGGCTCCTCCCTCCACGTCGCCCGTGTGCTGCGCGACGGGGACGGCGTGAGCGTGCTGCCGGTACGCCCCGCCCCGGTCGAGATCCCGCTCCCGGTGGTGCGCGACAGCATGGTGGGGATCGTCCCCTAGGGCCTGTTTGGTAAGTCAGAGCCATTCGTTGATGGCAGCGATCCGGACGGTGGCCTCGTAGCGAAGGGCGAGCTTGTCGTAGCGCGTGGCCACCGCCCGGTTGCGTTTGAGCCGGTTGATCCCGCACTCCACCGCGTGCCGGGCCCGGTAGTCGACCTTGTCAAAGCCCGGCGGGCGCCCACCGGCCCGCCCCTTGCGCTCCCGGTTGCGCACCCGGTCCAAGGGTTCGGGAATCGTCGCTTTGACCTTGCGTCTGCGCAGGTAGGAGCGGATTCTCTTCGAGCTGTAGGCCTTATCGGCGCGCACCCGCACCGGGCGGGTGCGCGCCGGCCCCGACCGGCCCCGTCCCGCCACGCGCACGCGCTCCATGACCGGCTCGAACTGCGGGGCGTCTCCCCGCTGCCCCGCCGTGAGCACCACCGACATCGGCTTGTGGCCCTGCTCGCAGGCCAGGTGGATCTTGGTGGTCCACCCGCCGCGCGAGCGCCCCAGGGCGTGGTCGTCGGGCTCCACCGTTTCGTGATCTGAACCTTCCCCTTTTTCTGGGCCCCGGCGGCGTGCTGGTGGGCGCGCACGATGGTGGAGTCCACGTTGAGCTGCCAGGTGATCAGTCCCGCCGCATCGGCCACCGACTGCAGCGAGTCCAGGAGCCGGGCCCAGGTGCCGTCCAGGGACCAGCGGCGGAACAGGTCGTAGACGCTCTGCCAGGGCCCGTACCGTTCGGGCACGTCCCGCCAGGGCGCCCCGGCCCGCACACGCCAGCGGATGCCGTTGATCAGTTGGCGTTTGGACCGCGAGGGCGGGCGGCCCGTGGTCGGGGCGGGCAGCAGGGGGCACAGCAGCGCCCACTGGGCGTCGGTGAGGTCACCGCGCCCCGGTTTGGGTAGAGTCACAGCGAAGCCTTCGGTGGGCTCGGTCTTCTTGGTCGTTGACTCGTCTACCGAAGGCTTCGCTGCTGTGCGGGGTGACACGCCTGGCGTGACCGGATCGGTGCTTTGATCCCTGATCACACCAGTTACCAAACAGGCCCTAGACGGTATGCAGGGAGGGTTCGCTGAAAGGCCGGGACCTCGCTCACACGTTGCCGTGGGTTGCCGACCAGGTAGAACCTGGAAGGTAGTGCCTACATGTGTGGGAGGTCCCGGTGTCATTCGAGCCTACGACCGTCGGACTGGACGTGCACGCCCGCTCCACCACCGCCCACGCCGACGCCGAACCCGCCGGGCGCCGGCCTGCCGCATGGTCGAGGACGGATGGCCGCTTCGCCGCGGCCCCGTCCCCGTCGCGGGTCCGGCCGCCGGGACCGGCCGGGGCTCGCGGACCGCACGGACGCCGGCGGCGCCCCGCGGGCACGGGGCGTCAGCTCTCGGGGTCGACCGACTCCGGTTCGACGCCGAGCAGGTTGGCGACCTCCTCGACCACCGTCTCGTGGACCAGGAGGGCCATCTCCTCGGGATCCTTGGTCCGGATCTCCACCGGGCGCCGGTACACCACGATGCGGGACCGGCCCGAGGGGTCGGTCTCCAGGCGGGAGAAGGGGATCGCCTCGGAGAGGGGTCCGTGGCGCGGGATGGGCGGGACGTCCTCCACGAGGAAGTCGACATTGGCCAGCTCGCGCGCCCACAGACGTTCGAGGCGTTCGACGGCGTCCAGGACGAGATCGTCGAAAGCCTGCGCCCGGCTGCGGAACACCGGCAGGTCAGAGGGCACGAGAGGACCGCGGATGCCTCGGCCGCGGCGGTCCCGGCGCCGCATTCGGTCTGGTTGGCCACTGGAAAGGCGCACTCGTCGCACACTTCGAGACTAAGCCATCAGGGGCCCCGCGCGTAGTCCCCTCCGCAGCGAAGGTGGCCGACTCCCGGATCCCGGGCCTCCCGGCCCCTCCCGTGGACCGCCCGGGGCGGCGCGCGGGGCCGTGGATGGAGCGCGAACAGACCAGCTCGTGGAACGATGCTGGCGTGTCCCTCAGTAAAGGCATACAGTCGAACGCTGTGAGCCCTGTTCGCCGCTGCTCCCGTACCGCCTGCCGGCAGCCTGCCGTCTTCACGCTCACGTACGTCTACGCCGACTCGACGGCCGTCCTCGGTCCTCTCGCCGCCTACGTGGAACCGCACTGCTACGACCTCTGCGCCATGCACGCCGACCGCCTGACGGCGCCGCGCGGCTGGGAGGTCGTCCGACTCCCCGTCGAGACGGCGGGAGGCGGCCCCGGCAGCGACGACCTGGAGGCCCTCGCCGACGCCGTGCGTGAGGCGGCCCGCCCCCCTGCCCGGAGCACACCCCCCGACGAGGTCGGCGAGGGCGCCGAGACGCTGCGCAGAGGTCATCTGCGCGTGGTCAGGTCCGACCCCGGCCGGGGCGACCAGCAGCGGCCGGGCGGCCCCGCCGGCCGGCCGTACACGGGTCCGTCCGAACCCCGCTAGACACCGCGGTGCCGGTGGGGTCGCCGCGCCGCCGCTTGCTAGCTTGGTACCGCGCGGAAGGACACGCGCGGGAACGAACGTGGAGCAGGACCGACCGTCCGGAGAAGACGTGGCTGATCTCGGAAGCATCTTCAAGGCATACGATGTGCGCGGTGTGATCCCGGACACCCTGAACGCGGACATCGCGCGCGCGATCGGCGCGGCCTTCGCCCGTGTCGTCGGCGGTGAGGCCGTCGTCGTCGCGCACGACATGCGCCCCTCCTCGCCGGAACTGGCCGCCGCCTTCTCGGAAGGGGTCACCGGCCAGGGGCTCGACGTGGTGTTCACCGGGCTGGGCTCCACCGACCTGCTCTACTACGGTTCGGGCCACCTCGGCCTGCCCGGCGCCATGTTCACGGCCAGCCACAACCCCGCCGAGTACAACGGCATCAAGATGTGCCGGGCCGGGGCCGCGCCCATCAGCGCCGACACGGGCCTGGACGAGGTCCGGCGCCTGGCCGAGGAGGGCGTCCCCGCCCACGACGGGCCCTCCGGGAACGTCACCGAGCAGGACCTCCTCCCCGGCTACGCCGACTACCTCCGCGGCCTCGTGGACCTGTCGGGCATCCGCCCGCTGAAGGTCGTCGTGGACGCGGGCAACGGCATGGGCGGCCACACCGTCCCCGCCGTCCTCGAACAGGGCCTCCCGCTGGAGATCGTGCCCCTCTACTTCGAGCTGGACGGCACCTTCCCCAACCACCCCGCCAACCCCCTCGACCCGGCCAACCTGGTCGACCTCCAGGCCAAGGTGCGCGAGACGGGCGCCGACATCGGCCTGGCCTTCGACGGCGACGCCGACCGCTGCTTCGTCGTCGACGAGCGGGGCGACGCGGTGCCGCCCTCCGCCGTCACCGCGCTGGTAGCGGGCGAGGAGCTCGCGCGCGAGCCCGGGTCCACGATCATCCACAACCTGATCACCTCGCAGGCCGTCCCCGAGATCGTGCGCGAGCGGGGCGGCGTCCCCGTCCGCACCCGGGTCGGGCACTCCTTCATCAAGGCCACCATGGCCGAGACCGACGCGATCTTCGGCGGGGAGCACTCCGCCCACTACTACTTCCGCGACTTCTGGCGGGCCGACACCGGTATGCTCGCGGCGATGCACGTCCTGCGGGTCCTGGGGACGGACGACCGTCCGCTCTCCCGGATCACCGAGGAGTACTCCCGCTACGCCGGATCGGGCGAGGTCAACTCGAAGGTCGCCGACGCACCCGGGCGCCTGGCGGCCGTGCGCGCCGAGTTCGCAGGCAGGGACGGCGCCACCGTCGACGAGCTCGACGGACTGACCGTCTCCCTCCCCGGCGGATCGTGGTTCAACGTGCGCGCCTCCAACACCGAACCGCTGCTGCGGCTCAACGTCGAGGCCCCCGACGAGGCGTCCATGGCCGGGCTCCGCGACGAGGTGCTGGCCGTCATCCGCGCCTGAACAGGCATCATGGTGGGGAGGGGCCGGCCGCACCGCCGTCCGGCGCGGCGGCCGCCCCGCCCCCGCACACACACGAGGAACGAGGACCATGAGCACGAAGATCGACGACTGGCTGCTGGAGATCCTGGCCTGCCCCCAGAGCCAGGCCCCGCTGCGCCACGACCCCGAGACGGACGAGCTGGTCTGCGACGAGAGCGGTCTCGCCTACCCCATCCGGGACGGCATCCCGGTCCTGCTCGTCGACGAGGCGCGAAAAATCGGTTGAGGTCGGATGGAACGGCACGGCTGTTCCGGCAGTCATATCGTGTGCGGCAGGGGATGAGGTCCCTCCTGGGGGCATGACGGGACGCACCCCCGCATTCCCCGCAACCCGTACCCTGTTCCTGCGCGCCCCGCTCAAGACGACCTCCCTGGAGGACCCCGATGCCCGGTTCCGAATCGCTGCTTCCGAGCGACCCCTCCTCGTTCGGCGAGTACAGCGTGACCGGACGGCTGGGCAAGGGCGGGCAGGGCGTCGTCTACCTCGCGGAGGACGCGGACGGCGGGGAGGTCGCGGTCAAGGTCCTCAACGACCAGTGGTCGCAGGACTCGGACCTGCGCAAGCGGTTCGAGAAGGAGGTCCGCGCGGCCCAGAAGGTCGCCTCCTTCTGCACGGCCGCGATCATCGACGCCCAGCTCGACAGCGACCCCCCGTACGTGGTCAGCGAGTTCGTCCCGGGCAAGGACCTCCAGGAGACCGTGGCCAAGGGCGCGGTCCTGCGCGGGTCCACGCTCCAGCGGCTCGCGGTCTCCACCGCGACCGCCCTGGTCGCGATCCACAGGGCGGGCATCGTCCACCGCGACTTCAAGCCCGGCAACGTGCTGCTCGGCCCGGACGGGCCGCGCGTGATCGACTTCGGCATCGCCCGGGTCGACGACGGCACCGCCACCATGACCAACTCGATCGTCGGCACGCCCTCCTACATGGCCCCCGAGCAGATCGAGGGCCGCGGCATCACCGACAAGTGCGACATCTTCGCGTGGGGGTGCGTGATCGCGTTCGCGTCCTCCGGACGCGCCCCGTTCGGCTCGGACACCGTCCCCGCCGTGGTGCACCGCGTGGTCAGCGCGCCCCCGGACCTGGACGGCGTCGACGAGGCGCTGCGCCCCGTCGTCGAGTCGTGCCTGGACAAGAACCCCGCCAACCGGCCCAACGCCCAGACGCTGCTGATGCGCCTGCTCGGCCACGACGGACCGGAGACGAGCGGCCCGTCCACCGACGACGTCGTCAGGCAGGGCGAGCAGATCGCCCAGGCGACCCCGGCCACCGGCGGCCAGACGCCGTACCGGCCCCAGCCGCCGACGGGCCCCCAGGCCGGCGCCGTCGGCTACACGCCCGTCTCCTCCAACCCGCGCCCCGGCATGCCGGGCTACCCCGGGGGCCCCGACCCCCGGCACGGGTTCGGCCACCCGGGCGCCTCCGGCCCGCGGCCAGGCCACCCCGGCACGTCCAACCCGCGTCCGGGGTACCCGCAGCACCAGCAGCCGCACGCCATGCACCACGGCGCGCACAACGCGGGCAACCCGATGCTCACGGGCATGGCCCCCAACCAGTCCTACGCCCGCCCCGGCGGTCGGCAGCCCATGCCGCGCCCGGTCGAGCAGAACTCCGTGCTCCAGCAGAGCTGGGTCATCCCGGCGGTCCTCATCACCATCGTGATCCTCCTGCTGCTCCTGATCCTGATCGCCCTCGGCGGAGGCTGATCCGCCCGCGGGGGCGGCGCACGCGCGATCCTCTCCCGCCTCCCTCCGGGGAGGGACGCGGTCGCGCGTCACACCCGCGTGAGCTCGTTCATGGCGCGGGACACGGCCTCGTCCACGAGGTCGCGCACCTGGGGCCAGCGGTCGTCCACGCAGTCGGTCGGCATCACGGTCACGCTGTCGGTCCCCGACATGCCCAGCGCGTCCCTCACCCCGTCCGGCGTGGTCAGGCGCCCGTCGGCGGACACCGCCAGGACACCGGTCCGGGGCCGCCCGATCTCCTGCACGACCACGCACAGCGACAGCGAGGCCTCGCCCACCACCAGTTCGAGGGCCGTCCACCAGTGCGCCGCGCCCGGGGTGAGCACGGCCCGGACCGCGGTCGCCGCGACCGGGCTCTCCGGGGCCGGGGCGTCGGAGCCGCCCGAGTGCACGATGGCCCGGGCGCCGGGGTCCAGGGCCCGCAGGATCAGGGCGACGGGCTCCCTGCACGACCGCACGTAGTCCTGGACGCGGCGGCGGGTCACGGCGGCCAGCGGCGAGACCGGCGAACGCGGCGCCGGGGCGGTGCTGTCGGACGACCAGCTCAGCTCCTCGCGCAGGGACCGTTTGACCAGCTTGGCGAAGTGCCGTACCAGCCCGGCGAAGCGCTGCTCGGGGTCCGCACCCGAGGACGGGGGCTCCGTGAGGCGGTCGGGCACCAGCGGGGGGAAGTCCGCCCTCCGCAGCACCAGCGAGGCCAGCACCCAGGGCAGGGCCCAGGGCCGGTCGTCGGGGTCCGCCCGCTGCCGGGGGCCGTCTCCGGAGGCGACCGAGGCGAGTTCGTCCAGGACCGCGGAGCACTCCGCGAACGTGTGGGCCGCGCGCACCACCGGGTGCACGGGGGCGGAGGCGGCCCCGGCCAGGCGGAGCGCGTGCTCGGAGTCCAGGGCGAGGCCGGGGGAGCGGGTGGGACCGTCCCCGGGCAGGGCGCGTGCGCGCTCGGCGAGTTCCGCGACGTGGGCGGCCGTGACCGGCTCACCCCACCTCCGGTCCTCCGAGGCGGACTCGACGAGCTCCTCCAGGGCCGGACCGCCGCCCAGCGCCCGGACACGGCGCCGGGTGAGCTCCCGCCGCGCCTCCCCGCGCGCGTCGCGGGGACGGTCCTGGCGGTGCTGGGCCCAGATCACCCGCAGCCGGTCGACGTCCATCAGGTCTTCGCGCACGGGGTTCGGGAGCCGGTCCAGAGCCGCGCCGCTGCGTAGGGTATCCACGTCCTCTCCGTAGCCCGTGGGCAGTTTGCCAAAACATGCCGAACGCCTTCACCTGTGGCCGTGACCGGACGCACGCGCGTGTGAACCCTTCGTGTTCACGCGCGTCCACGCCCGTCACATCAGGACCGGCGGCCGTCGAGCAGACGCATGGCCTTCTGCTTCTCGAAGTCGAGGGCTCGCGCGGGGGCGGCCGCGAGCCTGCCCAGCCGCTCCCCGTGCGTGCGCACACGGGCGAGGACGTCGGGCTCGGCGAGCACGCGCAGGGCGAACGCCAGGGCGGCGGGAGGGATGTCGAACTCCCGCTCCAGCTCCAGGCCGACGCCGATCGTGCGCAGGTCCTCCTCGGTGAAGCGGCGGTGCCGGTGCCCCCGGCCGGTCGGCTGCTCCTGGGTGCGGGGCAGCAGCCCCAGCCCCTCGCGGTAGCGGAGCATCCGGGCCGTGGTGCCCACCCGCTCCGCGGCGGCGGAGATCGGCACGGGGCCCGTCGGCCAGGTGGTCCGGTCGGGGGCGGGCGGTGCGTCGTCGAGGGCGGCCATGCACGCGACCCTAACCGAACGCCGCCACCGGTCGGCGCGAATCTGACAGGACTTTGTCAGCTTTGTGCTGGTGCCGGGCCTGCGGGCCTAGAATCGTGGTCGCAACGACCACCACGAGTGAGGAACGCATGGCTTTCGACTTCAAGGTCGCCGATCTTTCCCTGGCTTCCTTCGGCCGCGACGAGATCCGACTCGCCGAGCACGAGATGCCCGGTCTCATGGCCACCCGCGCCGAGTACGGGGACAGCAAGCCGCTGAGCGGGGCCCGCATCATGGGCTCGCTGCACATGACGGTGCAGACCGCGGTCCTCATCGAGACCCTCGTCGCCCTGGGCGCCGAGGTCCGCTGGGTCAGCTGCAACATCTTCTCCACCCAGGACCACGCCGCGGCGGCGGTCGTCGTCGGCCCCGACGGCACCCCCGAGGACCCCAGGGGCGTCCCGGTCTTCGCCTGGAAGGGCGAGACGCTGGAGGAGTACTGGTGGTGCACGGAGCAGGCGTTGACCTGGCCCGGCGCCGACGGCCCCAACATGATCCTGGACGACGGCGGCGACGCCACCATGCTCGTCCTCAAGGGCGCCGGATTCGAGTCGCTCGGGTCCGTCCCCGACCCCTCCACGGCGGAGAGCGAGGAGTTCGCGGTCGTCCTGTCCCTGCTCCAGAGGAGCCTGGCCGAGGACCCCGCCAAGTGGACCGGGATCGCCGAGGGCATCAAGGGCGTCACCGAGGAGACCACCACCGGTGTGCTCCGCCTGTACGAGATGCAGCGTGACGGCACCCTCGCCTTCCCGGCGATCAACGTCAACGACTCCGTCACCAAGAGCAAGTTCGACAACAAGTACGGCATCCGCCACTCGCTGCCGGACGGCATCATGCGCGCCACCGACGTGCTCATCGGCGGCAAGGTCGCCGTGGTCTGCGGCTACGGCGACGTCGGCAAGGGCGCGGCCGAGGCGCTGCGCGGCCAGGGCGCCCGCGTCATCATCACCGAGATCGACCCGATCAACGCCCTCCAGGCCGCCATGGACGGGTTCCAGGTGACCACCCTGGAGGACGTGCTGGAGACCGGTGACATCTTCATCACCACCACCGGCAACTTCAACGTCATCATGGCCGACCAGATCACCCGCATGAAGCACCAGGCGATCATCGGCAACGTCGGCCACTTCGACAACGAGATCGACATGGCCGGCCTGGCGAGGGTCCCCGGCATCGTGAAGAAGGAGATCAAGCCGCAGGTCCACGAGTGGACCCTCCCCGACGGCAAGTCCGTCCTGGTGCTGTCCGAGGGCCGCCTGCTCAACCTGGGCAACGCCACCGGCCACCCCAGCTTCGTGATGTCCAACAGCTTCACGAACCAGGTCATCGCGCAGATCGAGCTGTTCACCAAGCCCGACGAGTACCCGATCGGCGTGTACACGCTGCCGAAGATCCTGGACGAGAAGGTCGCCCGCCTGCACCTGGACGCCCTCGGCGTCAAGCTGACCACGCTCACCAAGGAGCAGGCCGCCTACATCGGGGTGGACGTCGCCGGCCCGTACAAGGCCGACCACTACCGCTACTAGTGCCGGGCGTCGGCCGGGAGGCCGGACGACCGGGCGCCGCCGGGACCCCCGGCGGCGCCCGCGGCCTGTTCCGGCCCCGGTCGGGAACGGGGACCGGACCGGCGAAGGGACTCTGGTGAGCACATGACCGACACCGCGCACGAGGTGGCCGACCTCGGCCTGGCCCGTGCCGGGATCCGCCGCGTGGACTGGGCGGAGCACTCGATGCCGGTGCTGCGCAGCGTGCGCGAGCGCTTCGCGTCGGAACGCCCCCTGGAGGGGCTGCGCGTGGCCGCGTGCCTGCACGTGACGGCCGAGACCGCGAACCTGCTGCGCGCCCTGCGCGCGGGCGGTGCCGAGGTGGCGCTGGCGGCGTCCAACCCGCTGTCCACCCAGGACGACACCGCGGCGGCCCTGGTCGCCGAGTACGGTGTTTCGGTCTACGCATGGGCCGGGATGGATCCGGCATCCTACGACCGAAACCTGGTGACGGTCCTGGAGACGCGTCCGCACCTGATCCTGGACGACGGGTGCGACCTGGTCAACACCGCGCACGCGGACCGGCCCGACCTGCTGGAGGGCGTGCTGGGCGGCTGCGAGCAGACCACCACCGGCGTCATCAGGCTGCGCAGGATGAGCGCCGAGGGCGAGCTGCGCCTGCCGATGGTGGCGGTCAACGACACCGCCACCAAGCGCATGTTCGACAACCGGTACGGCACCGGCCAGTCCACCATCGACGGCATCCTGCGGGCGACCAACGCGCTGCTCGCCGGGCGCACGGTCGTGGTAGCCGGGTTCGGCTACTGCGGACGGGGGCTCGCGGAGCGGGCCCGCGGCATGGGGGCCAGGGTGGTCGTCACCGAGGTCGACCCGGTCAAGGCCCTGGACGCGGTCATGCAGGGCTACACCGTCACGACGATGGAGGAGGCCGCCCCGGTCGGTGACGTGTTCGTCACCGTCACCGGGAACCGCGACGTGGTCCGGGCCGAGCACCTGGAGCGGATGAAGGACGGCGCCATCCTCGCCAATTCGGGCCACTTCGACCTGGAGATCGACCTGGCCGCCCTGGAGCGGCTGGCCGTCGCGGTCGACCGCGGGGTCCGCGACCAGGCCGAGGAGTACGTGTTCGCGGACGGGCGCCGCGTCCTGCTCCTGTCGGAGGGGCGCCTGGTCAACCTCGGCGCCGCCGAGGGCCACCCCGCGGCCGTCATGGACATGTCGTTCGCGGTGCAGGCCCTGACCACGGAGTGGCTGGCGGCGAACCACGCCGACATGGGGCCGGGGGTGCTGGAGGTGCCCGCGGGCATCGACACGGAGGTGGCCCGGCTGGAACTGGCCTCGCTCGGGGTGCGGATCGACTCGCTCACCCCGGGCCAGGAGGACTACCTGCGCTCCTGGCGCCCCTGAGCCCCCGGTGCGCCGCGGCTCCGGGGCCGTCAGCGGTGGGGGTACGGGCCGCCCTGCGGGGGCCTCGCCTGCGGGTGGCCGCCGTACTGCTGCGTGTACCCCGGCCGGTGCGGGTGGCCCGGGGCCTGTCCGAACCCGCCGTACTGCTGCGCGTGGCCGTCCGGCCGTCCCGGATACCCCTGCGGGGGCTGCTGTGCGTGGTCGGGCGGCTGCGCGGCGGCCTCGTGGCGCCGGCGGCGCTCGGCGAGCACGGCGGCCAGGAAGTACGGAGGGGTGGTGCCGGGCGGCGGAGGCGGGCTGACCTGCGCGGCGACGGCGTCGGCCAGCCTGATCCCCATCTCGTGGCGGGTGTGCTCGGCCAGCTCGCCGTAGCGGAGCACGTACTGGCGGGCGGCGGCCGCCGTCTCCGCGGACAGCCGGGACAGCTCGACGCCCGCCGCCCACCCGGCCAGGTGCTGCGGCATGGGGACGACCTCGTCGCGGCGGCTGCCGCCGCGCTCCTCCACCACCATGGTCCCGGCGACGAAGTCGCCCACCCGGCGGCCGTCCCGGTTGACCATCGACGTGATGAGCGCGACCGTGCCCGTCGTCATCCAGATCTCCACGAACGACGCCAGCCCGCGCGCCAGCGCCTGCCGGAACCGCTCGGGCGAGCCGTCGGTGCCGACCACCCGCAGGCCCAGCGCCATCTTCCCGAGCGAGCGCCCGCGCGAGACCGTCTCGAAGACGGTCGGGTAGCCGACCAGGACCAGGACGAGGCCCGCCAGCGAGACCGCGGCCGTCGCCGCCGCGTCGATGCCGGTGCTGATCCACGACGTCAGGATGCCGAGCGCGATCAGCGCGATGATCTGGACGATGACGTCGATGGCCAGGGCCGCGGCCCTCGTGGCGAAGCCCGCCGGACGCAGGTCGAGCACCACCGCGTCACCGGTGACCAGTGGTGTCACGCCGTACACGTCGCCGCGGGTGTCACCGTTGCCGGGATAGGACACCAGCACACGCTCCCTCAGGGCTGTCTGAAACCGTCCCCATGACATTACCCGCCACATGGGACGGCGGGTTCGCCTCGCGGGCACCGCCCCGAGCCGAACCGATAGGGTCCCATGCGTGGATATCGACGTGTTCGCCGCGGTGCACGCCCGGGACTGGGAACGGCTGGACGATCTGGTGCGCAGGCGCCGTTCACTGGACGGTGAGGAGATCGACGAACTCGTCGAGCTCTACCAGAGGGTGTCCACCCACCTGTCGGTCGTGCGCTCCTCGGGCCAGGACCCGGCCCTCGTCGGCAGGCTGTCGGCACTGGTGGCGCGCGCCCGGTCGGCGGTGACCGGCGCCCACGCGTCCGCGTGGCGGGACGTCGGGGGCTTCTTCACCCGGGTGTTCCCGGCGGTGCTGTACCGGCTCCGGTGGTGGTGGATCGGGACGTCCGCGGGCACGGTCGCGGTCGCCGCGGTCACGGCCGCGTGGATCGTCAACGACCCCGACGTGCTCCACGCCCTCGGCACCCCGGAGTCGATGGCCCGGTACGTCGAGCACGACTTCGCCAACTACTACGTCGAGAACCCCGCTGGCTCGTTCGCCGCCCAGGTGTGGACGAACAACGCGTGGGTGGCCGCCCAGGCGGTCATCTTCGGGGTGGCGTTCGGCCTGCCCACCATCGCGGTGCTGGCCATGAACGGGATCAACATCGGCATGGCGGCGGGCATGATGATCGCCCACGGGCGCGGCGACGTGTTCTTCGGGCTGATCCTCCCGCACGGCCTGCTGGAGATGACGGCCGTGTTCGTGGCCGGGGGCGTGGGCCTCAAGCTCGGCTGGACGATCATCTCCCCGGGGGACCGCACCCGCATGCGCGCCCTGGGCGAGGAGGCCCGCGCCGCCATCGCCGTGGTGCTGGGCCTGGTGGTCGTGCTGTTCGTCTCGGGCCTGATCGAGGGCTTCGTGACCGGCTGGGTGCACGTCACCTGGCAGAGGATCGGCATCGGCGTGGTCGCCGAGGCGCTGTTCGTGCTCTACGTGTTCACGGTGGGCCGCAGGGCGTACCTGGCGGGCGAGACCGGAGACATCGAGAACGCGCCGGAGGCCGTACCGGTCGCCTGAGAACCCCTGCGCCGCCGGGCTCTCCGTGGCAGCATCGCACCATGGACACCGACACCCCCCGGCACGGCCCGCGCGGCGGCGTCCGGGGAAGCCGGCACCGGGAGGCGGTGCCCGCGTGGTTCACGAGCTCCCACAGCGCCGCCGAGACCTGCTGCGTCGAGGTGGCGGTCACCGCGTCCGCCGTTCGCGTGCGGGACTCCGCCCACAGGGGGGCGGGGACGCTCGGGCTCGACGCACCGGAGTGGACGGCCCTGGTGCGGTCGGTCAACGCCTCCTGAGACGGAGGCTCAGCGGGTCGTCCCGGGTCCGGGCCCCGCGACCTCAGCGATGCGCCTTTTGACCGTCTCCACCCGGGGGCGCTCCTCGCCCAGCTGCTCCTCCCAGCTCCGGAGGACGCCGGTGAAGATCCCGAGGGCCTCGGCGAACTCCCCCCGCTCCTGTGCCGCGCGGCCCACGTAGTAGGCCGCGTCCGCGGTGAGGTGGTGCCCCGCCCCCAGCACGCGTTCGCGCACGCGGTGCACACGGCGGAACCCGGTCTCCGCCGCGGCGGGGTCCCCGAGGCGCATGGTCACGTAGGCGGGGTTCTGGACGGCGAACAGGTGGAGGGGGTCCTCCTCCCCGGCTGCCCGGAGGCGCGCCTCCCTCACCTCCGACAGGATCTCCCCGGCCTCGTCCCAGCGTTCGCGGCGGATCGAGACCAGGCCGAGCTGGTAGGCGGTGTCCAGGGTGTCGGGGTGCTCGGGGCCCAGGGTCCCGGCCCGGTCCGCGTGCAGCTCCTCGCGTCCGCGCACGGCGGTCGCCGGGCGCGGGGCGTCCAGCGACACGTCGACCAGGGGCGGGGGAGGCGCCTGCGACGCGTGGATCGTGACACCGCCGTGGATGTCGCGGGCCTGCACCAGCTGGCCGTGGACGTCGCCCCGGAAGGCGTTGGCGGACCTGTCGTCGCACGAGCCGTCGGCGGCTCCGGGGGAGATGGGCATACGGCCATGGTGCCCGCCCGGAGGCCGTCCCGTGAAGCGGACGGAGGGCCCGGACGGGCACCACGGTCACAAATCCGGGCCCTACAACCGCCCCTGCGCCTTCAGGTTGATGTACGCGTCCGCGAGCGCGGGAGCGATGTGCTCGGGGTCGGCGTCGACCACCTCCACGCCCAACCGGCGCAGCTCGGCGGTCACCCGCCGCCGCTCGCTCAGCGTCCGCTCGGCCGCCGCGGCCCGGTACAGGGCGTCGGCGCCGCCGCGCTCCCCCGCCATCCCGTCGACCGCGGGGTCCCGCACGGCCGCGACCAGCAGCAGGTGGCGCGACGTCAGCAGGGGCAGCCTCGGCAGCAGCCCCTCCTCCAGCGCCGCCGCGTTCAGGTCGGTGAGCAGTACCACGAGCCGCCTGGACCGCCCCTGGGTGCCCAGGACGGTTCCGACGAGCCCGGCCGGATCGGACTCCACCAGCTCCGCCTCCAGCGGGGCCATGGCCTCCACGATCCGGTTCACCTGGCTGCCCTTGCCGGACGACCGCACCTGGGCGCGCGTGCGCCGGTCGTAGGCCATGAAGTCCACCCGGTCGCCCGCCCGGCCCGCCAGCGCGGCCAGCAGCAGGGCGGCGTCCATGGCGTGGTCCAGCCGCGGGGTGTCGCCCACCCGGCCCGCCGAGGTGCGCCCCGTGTCCAGCACGATGAGGATGCGCCGGTCCCGCTCGGGGCGCCACGTCCGCACCACCACGCCGTCGTTGCGGGCGGTGGCCCGCCAGTCGATCGACCGCACGTCGTCGCCGGGCACGTAGTCGCGCAACGAGTCGAACTCGCTGCCCTGACCGCGCACCATCGCCGTGTGCTGGCCCTCCAGCTCGCGCAGCCGCGAGAGCTTGCCGGGCAGGTGGCGGCGGCTGTGGAACGGCGGCAGGGTCCGCACGGTCCACGGCGCGGTCAGCGTCCGCTGCCTGCCCGCCAGTCCCAGCGGGCCGATGGTGCGCACGGTCACCCCGGCGGCCCGGGCGTCACCGCGCCGGCTCGGGGTCAGGGTCGTCGTCACCCGGCGCCTCTCGCCCGCGTCCACCCGGACCGGCTGACCGCGCGGCGCCGCGTGCGAGCTCGGCGGCCACGCGTCCCGCACCGAGCCGCGCAGCCTGCGCCGGGTCGGGTTGGCGAGGGTCACGTGCACCACCGCGGAGTCGCCCAGGCGCAGCGAGGAGTCCCCGTCCCGGGAGAGCCGCAGCGCCGCAGGGCTCGCGGCGAGGCACACGTCGGCGACGAGCAGCAGAGCCAGCAGCACCAGGGCCGCGACGGCGGCCCAGGCGCCGACCAGGCCGGACAGCGCCACCGCGACCGTCGCGAGGAACGCCAGCAGGACCGCCCTGCCGGTGACCACCATCAGCGCGGTACCGGGACGGAGGCGAGCACACCGTCCAGGATTCCGTCGGTGGTCGCGCCCTCCAGCTCGGCCTCCGGGCGCAGGGCGATCCGGTGCCGCAGCGTTCCCTTGGCGAGGGCCTTCACGTCGTCGGGGATCACGTAGTCGCGGCCCGACAGCCACGCCCACGCGCGGCTGGTGCGCAGCAGCGCCGTGGCGCCGCGGGGGGACGCGCCCAGCTGCAGGGACGGCGAGTGCCGCGTGGCCCTGCACAGGTCGACGATGTAGCCGAGCACCTCGGGCGCGATCCGCACCCGCTGCACGGCCTCGCGGGCCGCCCGAAGTTCGGCGGCGCCCGCCACCGGGACCACCCCGGCGGCGGCCAGGTCGCCCGGGTCGAAACCGGCCGCGTGCCGGCCCAGCATCTCCACCTCGGCGGCCCGTTCGGGCAGCGGGACGGTGACCTTGAGCAGGAACCGGTCCAGCTGCGCCTCGGGCAGCGGGTAGGTGCCCTCGTACTCCACCGGGTTCTGGGTGGCCGCCACCATGAACGGGTCCGGCAGCGCGACCGGGCTGCCCTCCACCGTCACCTGCCGCTCCTCCATGGCCTCCAGCAGCGAGGCCTGGGTCTTGGGCGGGGTCCGGTTGATCTCGTCGGCCAGCAGCAGGTTGGTGAAGACCGGCCCCTTGAGGAACTCGAACTTCGCGGTGTGCTGGTCGTAGACGAGCGAGCCCGTCACGTCGCCCGGCATCAGGTCGGGCGTGAACTGCACCCGCTTGTGGTCCAGGGACAGGGCCGCGGAGAGGGTGCGCACCAGCAGCGTCTTGGCGACGCCGGGCACACCCTCCATCAGGACGTGGCCGCGGCACAGCAGTGCCACGACCAGGCCGGTCACCGTCTCGTCCTGGCCCACGACCGCCTTGGCCACCTCGCGGCGCAGGGCGACCAGCGCCGCGCGTGCCTCGTCGGCGGATGGCGGTGCCTCGGGTGTGAAGGCGCTCACGTGCCGTCTACCTCTCTCGATACCTGGTCGTTCACTGTGTCGTGGCGGGGGGAGGGCGCCCGGCGGGGTGCCGCGGGGGTCACCTCAGCCTCCGGGTGCGCTCGTCGAGTTCGTCGGCGAGCCGGACGAGCGCGTCGTCGTCGGCCGCGTAGGGGTCGTGGCCGTCCGGGTAGAGGAGGGCGCGCAGGTGGCCGGGGTCGTCCCCGGTCCTGGCGGCGACGGTCTCCACGACCGCCTCCGGCGCCGTCTCCGCGCTGAGGCCGAGCTTGGGCACCGTGCGCTCCAGGAAGCCCGAACGCAGGGCGTACGCGGCCCTGTCCCGCGCCTTGCGCGCCTGGTACAGCCCGGCGCGCCCCTCCGTGGTCTCCGAGGCGCGCACGACGACGGGGAGGGCCTCGGGGACCAGGGCGCCCATCCGGCGGCCCCGCCACAGGGCGAGGAGCAGCAGGGTGGCGACCAGGGGGACCAGGGACCAGCGCAGGCCCGGCGGGACGAGCTCCCACAGGGTGGCGCTGCCCTCCTGCCGAGGCGGGTCGGGACGGAGCCACACCACGTCGTCCGCGGCCATGAGGTTCATCGCGAGCGCGGCGTTGCCCCCGGTGTCGAGGGCGGTGTTGGTCAGGGGGGTCCCCGTGCCGAGGACGGTGGTGGCCGTCCCGCCGTCCTCCACGCGGAGGAGGGCGTCGCCGCTCCCGCCCGGGTAGCACCCGGTGGCGTCGGCCCCCGCCGGAGCCGAGTAGAGCTCGCCGCCGACGGTGGCGTTCCCCGCGGCCTCCGCGGCGGGGAGGCCGCACTCGGGGGCGAAGCCGTACTCCAGGATGTTGTCGGGCACCTCCCGCCCGGTCACCTCGACCCCGGGCGCGAACGCCGCGAGGGAGGCCACGGAGGGCTGCACCAGGACGGTGTCCGTGTCGAGGGCGGCCAGCTCCTCCAGTTCGGAGGGCAGCAGCCGGTGGTCGAGGGTCACCACGAGCACGGCGTCGCCGCCGGCCCGCGCGACGGCCTCGCCCGCGGCGGCCGAGGAGCGGACGACGTCGACGTCGCGGTCCTCGCCCAGGACCTCGACCAGGGCGCGTGTGCCGTCGGGGGACACGGAGCCGGGTTCCAGGTAGCCGGTGGGGAACCGCTCGGTACCCAGGGAGAGCAGCACCGAGACGACGACGAGGGCGGTGACCACGGCGACGGGCGTGCGCGCGGAACGCCACACGCGGAGTGCGCGGGGGGCGTCCGGGCCGCCGTCCCCGGGGGCGCCGGTCCGGGGCGGCGCGGCGGGGGCTGTGGCCGTCATCCTCGCGCCTCCTCGGCGGGGCGGGCGGCCCTGAGCCGCGTGTCCAGTTCGCGCATGGTCCGCGCCGAGTCGGCGGTCGCGGAGCGGTCGCCGTACGCCACGTCGTTGAAGATCCGGGCGCCCTCGCGCAGTCCGTCCGCCTCGCCGGGCAGCAGCACGGAGGCCTCGGCGGCCAGTTCCGTGGCCGTGCGCCCGGCGCGCGGCGCGACGATCACCCGGTCCTCGAGGTCGACGCTGATGGCGCGCAGGCGCTCGGCGACGGCCGCGGCGTACTCGCCCGCGGCCTCGTGGCGGTCGGCGGCGGCCCGGTGGTCGGTCGCGGACAGGACCGCGCCCTCGTGCACGGGCGGCCCGGCGGCGCGGCTCCGCGAGGGCCGCAGCCAGACGATCAGCCAGACCGCCAGGGCGGCGACGACCAGCAGGAGCGGGGCGAGGACCACCCAGCCCCCGAAGACCCCGGAGCCCGCCTCGGCGAGCCCGTCGATGAGGCCGGAGAGCCAGTCGAGGAAGCGGTCGAGGAGGCCCGGCTCCTGCTCCCCGTACAGGGGGTCGCTCAGCTCCTCGACGGCGCGCCTGCGACCCTCGTCCCGGCTGACCTCGCCGGCGGCCGAGAGGTGGAGGCTCACGTCCGCGGCTCCGGCAGGTAGATCTCCGGTCCGGCCTCGTAGCCGGCCCGGGCCGCCTCGTGCAGCTTCAGGTCGAGGCCCTCACGGCGCATGCGCAGGTCGACGTAGAGCAGGGTGGTGACGCCGGCCGAGAAGGGCTGGGTGACCGCGTAGACCAGCACCGTGCCCACGTAGGTGAGGGCGGCGGAGGCGACGACGGTCCAGGTCGCGGTCGCGTCGATGAAGGTGAACACCCCGGCGGCGATGCCGAACGGCATGTTGAGGATCGAGCCGACGAGGAGGACGATCACCAGCGTCAGCAGCCAGTAGCCGCACGTGCGCCACCACTGCCCCTGGGACAGGCGCCAGGAGCGGGCCATGGCCTGTCCCGGGCCGAGGCGTTCGAGCACGATCATCGGCATGGCGTAGTAGAGCCGGACCCAGATCCACGTGCTCGGCGCCACGACGACGGCGGTGGCCAGCAGGAACACCAGGAGGCCGACGACGATGCCGGCGGCCGGCCCCCCTTCGACGCCCACGACGATGCCGAGCACGAACGAGAGGGTCGCCGCCACCACGAAGGCGGTCCACATGACGAACTGGATGGCCAGCTTGACGAGCGCGAGGCCGATGATGGCCCCGATCCGGCCGCGGGCTGCCTCCCACGCCTGGCGGGGCGTGAGGCGGTGCCCGAGCACGGCCATGCCGATGGCGGCGGCGAGCAGGCCCAGGAGGACGAATCCGCCGAGGTAGACGATGAGCTCGCCCGCGAACATCAGGACGAAGGTCAGCGGGGAGCCGGGGAACAGCGGGGCGTTCGGGTCGACGGCGGCCGGATCGACGAGGACCTCGTCCATCCAGGCCGTGTAGTCGTCCAGGTACCAGGCCGAGGCCAGCGAGGTCAGCACGGCGGCGATGGCCATGACGACCAGGGAGAGGCCGACCGTGGTCCTCGGGTTGCTCCGGATGAGGCTGAACGCGCCGTTGAAGACGTCGCCGAGGGCCAGGGGGCGGAGCGGGACGACACCGGGCTTGGGTGCGCGGGGGATCCCGGGGGGAAGGGGCGAGCCGTATCCGGGCTGGGGAGCGTACCCCTGCGGCCCGTACCCCTGCGGCCCGTAGCCGGGCGGCTGACCGTACCCCGGCTGTCCGTGGCCCTGGGGACCGTACCCGGGCTGGGGCGCGTAACCCTGCTGCCCGTATCCGGACGGGGGGCCGTAACCCTGCTGTCCGTACCCGGGCTGGGGGCCGTAGCCCTGCTGCCCGTACGACTGCGGTCCGGCGCCGGGCGCCCCGTACGGGTCCTGCGGCGGCACGTCCCCGTGGGCGGGCCCGCCCGAACCCGGCGCGGCGAAGCCCGGCCGCTCCTGCGGGCCGGACGGGACCGCCGGTCCGCCCGCGGGGGGCTCGGGCGCGGACGGCGCGCTCCCGGGGGCGGCCCAGCCGCCCGGCTCCGAAGGTGCACCCCCGGAGGAACCGCCATCGCCAGGGGCGCCGGGACTGCTTCCCGACGTGTCCCGGTGGTCGTCCTCCTGGGTCATGTGCTCCGCCCTCCGTGGTGTTCGGTTACGCTGCGCGAGCGGATCCGCGCGATTTCTACCGTGTTGGAATCCAACCTACCGGCCGGTCCCACCAGTGCCCGGCGGCCCTGGCGCGCGTCCAGCAACAACCGACGCACTTCATTCCTTTTGTATGCTTTCTGTTACCAACAGGCCAAGTCGCGAAGGTTTTCGGACCGGCGCAGCCAGGGCCGACACCGCCGGTGGTCGAAATCGGTCCGCACGGAGCGAAATGCATCGACCACTCTCCCAACCCCGCCCGAAGGTGGCAAGGTTGGGGGGACAAAGCAGTTCCTTGCGTCGAGGAGCAGGGGCGCACCGACCGTTTACGCCGCTTGAGTGTTCCAGAGAGAGGAGTAGGCGCCGCGAAATCCGCCCGCGAGGCGGTGCTGACGCCCGGCGCCGGACACACACATGAAGGGACGTGTACTGGTTGTCGACGATGACCTCGCCCTCGCCGAGATGCTGGGCATCGTGCTGCGGGGTGAGGGATTCGAGCCCTCGTTCGTGCATGACGGGGACAAGGCCCTGGAGGCCTTCCGCGAAACCAAGCCCGACCTGGTCCTCCTCGACCTGATGCTGCCCGGGGCCGACGGGATCGACGTGTGCCGCCAGATCCGCGCGGAGTCGGGCGTGCCCATCGTCATGCTCACCGCCAAGAGCGACACCATCGACGTCGTCCTGGGCCTGGAGTCGGGGGCCGACGACTACATCGTCAAGCCGTTCAAGCCCAAGGAGCTGGTGGCCAGGGTCCGCGTGCGGCTGCGCCGCACCGAGGAGCCCGCTCCCGAGGTCCTCCAGATCGGTGACATCACCATCGACGTCGCCGGGCACGCCGTGCGCCGCGACGGCGAGCAGATCAGCCTCACTCCCCTGGAGTTCGACCTCCTGGTCGCCCTGGCCCGCAAGCCGCGCCAGGTCTTCACCCGCGAGGTCCTGCTGGAGCAGGTGTGGGGCTACCGCCACGCGGCGGACACCCGCCTGGTCAACGTCCACGTCCAGCGCCTGCGCGCCAAGATCGAGAAGGACCCCGAGCACCCCGAGGTCGTCGTGACCGTCCGCGGTGTCGGCTACAAGGCCGGAACCGCCTGATACCGCAGGGCCGCACATGACCGCAGGTACACCCGAGGAGGAGCGGGGGGCCGACTCCGAGGGGCAACGGTCCGTCCCGCCCTCCGGGCTGCCCGCGCCCGGAGGGCGGTGGCGTGACGGCGAGACCGGCCTGACCCGCACCTACCTGTTCGCCCAGAGGGCCGCCCGCGCCCTGGTGCGCGGCGTGCACACCAACTGGCGCCGCTCGCTCCACCTGCGGGTCATCTCCACCACGCTGGTGCTGTCCCTGCTGGTCATGGTGGGGCTCGGGTACGCGATGATCTCCCAGGTGCGCGGCGGGCTGCTCGACGCCAAGATCACCACCGCGGTCACCGACCACCGGGCCGGGCTCAACTACGCCCTCGCCGAGCTCCAGGAGAACGACGGGGGCGACCGCGACCGGCTCCTGTACAACCTCGCCAGCGAGCTCACCAGCCGCAGCGGCGACACCGGCCTCTACAGCGTGGTCATCCTGCCCTCGGTGAGCGACGAGCTCGGGTGGGCGACCGGCGAGGGCAGCGTCCCACCGCGCCTGATCGAGCAGGTCCGCCAGTCCGAGGCGAACGACCAGCAGTACCACACGTACACGCGGGTCACCACCGAGCAGGGCGAGGAGGAGCCCGCGCTGGTCGTCGGCGCCCAGCTCACGCACGCCTACGAGCTGTACTACCTGTTCCCGCTCCAGCACGAGCAGGAGATCCTCGACCTCGTCCAGAACACGGTCGCGCTGGTCGCGGTCCTGCTGGTCATACTCCTCGGGCTGATCGCGTTCGTCATCACCCGGCAGGTGGTGAGCCCGGTCCGCTCCGCAGCCCAGTCCGCGGAGCGGCTGGCCGCCGGCGACCTCACCGAGCGCATGACCGTGCAGGGCGAGGACGACCTGGCCAGGCTGGCCGTCTCCTTCAACGACATGGCGGGCAACCTGGAGGAGAAGATCAAGGAGCTGGAGGAGCTGTCCAAGCTCCAGCGCCAGTTCGTCTCCGACGTCTCCCACGAGCTGCGCACCCCGCTGACCACCATCAAGATGGCCGGTGACCTGCTCTTCGACGACCGGGACGAGCTCGACCCCACCATGCGCCGCTCCGTCGAGCTGCTGCAGAGCCAGGTCGAGCGCTTCGAGGAGCTCCTCGCCGACCTGCTGGAGATCAGCCGCCACGACGCGGGCGCCGCCACGCTCGGCATCGAGTCGGCGGACGTCCGCGACGCCGTCATGAGGGCCGTGGGCGACGCCGAGCAGATCGCCGAGCGCCGGGGCATCAAGGTGGTGCTGCGCCTTCCCGCCGAGCCCTGCCTGGCGGAGTTCGACACACGGCGGATCAACCGCATCCTGCGCAACCTCGTCGTCAACGCCATCGAGCACAGCGAGGGCCGGGACGTGGTGGTCACCGCTGCGGGGGACCGCGACGCGGTCGCCGTGGCGGTGCGCGACTACGGGGTGGGGCTCAAGGAGGGGGAGGAGCACCTGTGCTTCGACCGCTTCTGGCGCGCCGACCCCGCCCGCGTGCGCACCACCGGGGGCACGGGCCTCGGCCTGTCCATCGCCAAGGAGGACGCCGTCCTGCACGGCGGCTGGCTCCAGGCCTGGGGCCTGCCCGGACAGGGGTCCCAGTTCCGGCTGTCCCTGCCCCGCCGCTCCGGCAGCGAGCTGCGCGGCTCCCCCCTGCCCCTGGTACCGCCCGAGATCGCGCTCGGCCGCACCTTCCCGGCGTTCGGGGACAAGGACGGCGCGGCCGGGCCCAAGCCCGCGGCCAACGGCCACGCCCGCCCCGAGCGGATCCCGGGCCGGGGCGACCGGGAGGGCACGCGGTCCGGCGCCGCCGACGACACGGCCGTACGTTCCGAACGCGACCCGCGCGAGGGTGGGGAGGACGGGTCATGACAGGACCGGGCCTGATCGGCCGTGCCGTGCGCGCCTCGCTGGCGGCCGCGGCGGTGTGCGCGGCCATGGCGGCCTGCGCCTCCGTTCCGACGACGGGCCCCGTCGTCCCGGGCGCCGGGGGGGACTCCGCGGGCGACCCCTACGGCGGCTACGTGCGGCTGCTGCCCGCCGGCCCGCAGCCCGGGGTCGATCCGGAGGGCCTCGTCAGCGGCTTCCTCAAGGACATGGGCAGCTTCGAGGAGGAGCACAAGGCGGCGCGCAGCTACATGCTGCCCGAGACGGGGGAGACCTGGTCGCCCGACGGCACGGTCAAGGTCTTCGCCGACCTCGACACCGTCGACCTCGACGCCGAGATCAGCGCCGACGGGCTCACCGCGACCGTGCGGATGCGCAGCTCCCTCGTCGCCACGATCGACGAGAGCGGCAAGTACGTCTCCAGCGACAGCGGGCGCCTGCTCGACGAGCCGTTCCTGCTCGCGCGCGAGAACGGCGACCCCGACGGCGACTGGCGCATCCGGAGCCTGCCGGACGAGCTCATCCTCAGCCAGCTCGACGTGGAGCGCACGCACCGGCCCTTCAACCTGTACTTCTTCAACCCCGCGCGGAGCGCGCTGGTCCCGGACCCGGTCTACCTGCCGGTGAGCAACGAGCAGCTGCCGGAACGCCTGCTCCGCAAGCTCATCGGCGGCCCCAGCGAGTGGCTGGACCCCGCGGTGGAGTCCGCCTTCCCCCGGGGGGCCACGCCCTCCCTGGCGGTCGACGCCGAACACGCGGTCATCGACGTGGGCGCCTCCGGGGAGGTCGACGAGTTCGCCATGGGGGCGCAGATCGCCTGGACGCTCCGCCAGCTGCCGGAGATCCAGGAGTTCACGCTGAAGGTGAACGGCTCGGAGGTGGACTTCCCGGGCTCCGACGGCGAGAGCGCCGACCGGCCGCGCCCCGGCAGCGACCACTGGTCCCGGGTGAACCCCGGCGCGATCACTGGTGGGGTCCGCGCCTACTACACGCACGAGGGACAGCTCTGGTCCGCGGAGGACTGGGACGAGGGCGTCTTCGAGGAGGTCGAGCGGGTGCCGGGCCCCCTGGGGGCCGGCGACAGCCTCCTGGAGCGGTTCGCGGTGTCCGTCGACGAGAGCACCGTCGCGGGGATCACCCAGGGCGGGGGCGAGGTCGTGACGAGCTTCACCAGCCCGGGCGCGCAGATCGAGGAGGTCCTCTCGGACGGGGTCTTCACGGAGCTGTCCTGGGACGTCGACGGCAACCTGTGGGTGGTCGAGGAGACCGAGGACGCCGGGTCGGCGGAGCGCGACCCGGACGCGGAGGAGACGGCCGAGGAGGAGGCCGACACCGAGGACCCGGTCGAGGAGGGGCCGCCCCCCGCCCCGGGGACGACCGCGCTGTGGCTCCTGCGCGGCGGCGAGGAGGTGGTGCGCGTGGACGTGTCCGGGCTGCGCGACACCTCCGTGGTGCACTTCCAGATCTCCCGCGACGGCACCCGGGCCGCGCTGGTCACGGAGGAGGACGGAGAGCGGTCGCTGCAGGTGGGCCGGGTCGTGGAGGACGCCGACGGGCAGGTCGTGCTGGGGTCGTTCGTCACCCTCGCCAGGGAGCTGCAGGACCTCACCGACGTCGCGTGGCGCAGCTCCGACCAGCTGGTGGTCCTGGGCGGCCGGGACGGCGGCACCGCCCAGGCGTTCCTGGTCTCGCTGGACGGCGGGACCCCGCCCGCCAGCGCCGGGACCCCGGTCGCGAGCATGATGACCATCTCCGGAGCTCCCGGGCAGCCCCTGGTCGCCGGTTCCGACGACGGCAACATCTGGATCTCCAACGATCCCCTGAACTGGCAGAACGTGGTGGAGGGCGGAGCGCCCACCTTCCCGGGGTGACCCGGGGCCGGGCCCGCACGGAGTCCTCCGGCGCGGGCTCCTCGGGCCCCGCGCGCCGCCCCGGCGCGGGCGTCCCCCGGGGCCTGTCCACAGGTCCGGGGAGGGGCTGGCGCCGGCCCCGGCCGGGCCGGATCCTGGAGGGGTGAACCACACGACACCCCTGGCCGGCGCGGTGCGCGACGCGTTCTCGGCACTGCTCGACCTGGTCCTTCCCCAACTCTGCGCCGGGTGCGCGGGCCCCTCGGGGCCCCTGTGCACGGGCTGCCTCACCCTGCTGCAGCGCCGGCCCCACCGCTGCGCGCCGAGACCGGGGTGTCCGCCCGTGTGGGCGACGGGCCCCTACGCCGGACACCACCGCCGGGTGCTGCTCGCCTACAAGGAGGGCCGGGCCGACTCCCTGGCCCCGGTCCTGGGCGGACGCCTGGCGTCCGCCTACGAGGCGTCGGGACTGGCGGGCCCGGACACGCTCCTCGTGCCCGTGCCGGGCCGCGGGCCGCCGCGCGACCCGCACGCCCCCGTCACCCGGCTGGCGCTCGCCTGCCTGGCCCGCGCGGGCGGTCCGGCGGCGGGGACCGTCCTGCCGCTCCTGCGCCACCGGGGCAGGCCCAGGCGCCAGGCCGGCCTGGGACGGGCCGAGAGGCTCGCCAACCGCGAGGGAACCCTGGTCGCCGTTCCCCCCTCCCGGGACCGGGCCGGGGGAGCGGCGGTCGTCGTGGACGACGTCCTCACCACGGGCGCGACGGCGGCCGAGGCGACCCGTGCGCTGAGGGCCGCGGGGATCCGGGTGGCGGGGGCGGTGGTCCTCGCCGAACGCCTCGCCGCGCACGGCGAGGGAATTCGGGCCGAGGGGGCAAGAAGGTTTTACGAACCCTCGTGAACAGGTGAAAAGTCCACGTATGCAAGGCTTTGCGGTAGTTGTCAGCGGGTTGGGAGACCGGCCGCTACCTGACATCCTCGCCAGGACAGGTTACGGTCACCGTATGGCACCCGTCCGGGTCCGTGGTTGCGCCGGAGATCAGGAGCCCTGGGAAACCCCAGGGCGCCCCTTCGGCAAGCCGATGCCAGGCGCAGGCGAAACGGCCCACGTAAGGCGACTTTTCGTCGACCGATCACGGTGCGCCTTAGAGGTAAGCCCTGCCCCGCGGAGGGTCCAGATGTCCCTCATGACAGGGAGAAGAGCAGTAGTCGCGTCTAAGAGCGGCGACACTCTCAGCAGGCGGATGTGGGGACGAAGACCAGGTCGGCCGGACGGGTGGCATGCCATACTCCGGGAGTTCGCCTTCACCGGCGGGCTCCCGGGGGCACCGCCCCACCTCTCCGGGGGCAGCGCCCCCCGAGGTGTCCCCGTACCGCTCGGCGCCCGGCGCATGCCCCCGCGGCACGGCCGACCGGGGCGTCAGCGGCCGAGTCATGGGCGTCTTGTCGCGAACACGGCAGAAGTCCTCCTCCCTGCCCGGAGAGGCCCGACCAATCGGGTCCCTGTGGCGGGTGAGGACCGTGCCCCTGGTGGGTATACGCACTTCCAAGCGAGACGTGATCCGTTCAGGATCAGGTCACGAGCGGAAGGGGGTTGACGCGCGCGACACCCCTCCGCCCCCCGACGGCGGAAGGGATGCAGAGCCAGCCTGGCCGTCGCCTTCACGGCGGTCACGCGATGAAGGGGGTCCTATGGACATCATCGTCAAGGGTCGACGCACCGGTGTGAGTGACAAGTTCCGACAGCACGTCGAGAACAAGCTCGACAGGCTCTCCAAGTGGGAGCGCAAGGGGATGACCGTCGATGTGGAGGTGTCCCAGGAGCGCAACCCCAAGCTCGCCGACGTCTGCGAGAGGGTTGAGCTGACCATCCACTCCAACGGCCCGGTCATCCGGAGCGAGGCAGCGACCTCCGACCGGTACGGAGCCCTCGACCTCGCGATCGACAAGATCGAGGCCCGTCTTCGCAAGTCCGCGGACCGCCGCAAGGTCCACCGCGGAAACCACACTCCCGTCTCCGTCGCGGCGGCCACCGCCGGCCTTCCCGGGGACCTGCCCTCAACCACAGCGACCGCGACGCAGGCGCCCCCGGCCCAGCGGAGCGGAGGGGAGGAGATCGACGGCGCCGCGGTGGACGGCAAGTTCACCGACGAGTTCGTCGAGCTCGACACCCAGGGCGAGGCTCCCATCGTCGTCCGCGAGAAGTTCCACCGGGCCAAGCCCATGAGCATCGACCAGGCCCTGATGGAGATGGAACTCGTCGGCCACGACTTCTACCTCTTCCACGACGAGGTCAAGGACGCGCCGAGCGTCGTCTACCGCCGCAAGGGCTTCGACTACGGCGTTCTCCGCCTGGTCGACTAGGGGCGGCCCGCGGTCGGGCACACGCCCCCTCCGGGCCGGCCCGGGAGCCGGCGGCGCCCCGGCGGGCACGGCACGGTGCGCGCCTCCCCCCGCGGACCTCCGCACGGGGCGCGGGCCCGGTCCCGTCCGGGAGGACGGGCTCCGGGCGCCGTCCCGGGCGAACCGGCACCACCGACAACACAGCGCCGCGGCGGGTCCGTCCGGACCCGCCGCGGTCGTGCGCGCGCCGCTCAGGACCCCGCCCGGTCTTCCTTCCGGATGCGGTGCAGCGGTGTGTCGTGCGGCTCCTCGGACTCCACGCGCGGCGAGTCCAGCACGACGTCGCTCAGGAGGTCGTAGCGCATGGCCACGACCGCCGCCACGACGAGCAGCGCACCTCCGACCGCCAGGAGCACCGCGGACATCCCCAGGGCGATGCCGAGCCCGCCCACGGCGAACCCGGCGCAGGCGAGTACCACCGCCACCCAGGAGACCGCGCGCCCCCGGTGGTTGCTGGTGGGCGCCAGGCTGCCGCCCTGGCGCTGGAACCCGCGTATGCGGCCGTTCCGCCGCTGCTCGTCGTCGCTGGGGCGGTGCCGTTCCCAGGCCAGGCCCGGGTCGTCGGCGTCGTCGGGGTCCGGCGTCGGGTGGCGCCTCCTGGTGATCAGGTCGTCGAGCACCTCCACCGGACTGCGCGTCGGTGACGCCGGGCGGCCCTCCCCCGCGCCGGTCGCCTCCTCGGCGGTCTCCCGCTTGCTTCCCCTCATGGTCGCTCCCTCGATCGCGTTCGCGTTCGGCGGGCCGTGGTTCGGATCCACGGCGTGACCTTCTACGAATGGCGTACCCGGGGATCGGGTCGAGGCTTCATGAATCGTAGGAAAAGGGTAAGAAAAGCCGATCAACGATCGGTCCCGCCTTTGACCGGCGGCGGCGCGGGCCGGTTCGCGGGCGCCTTGACGGAAAACCCGTGGAACGCGTTTGCGGGCGCCCCCGGAGCCCGGCGCCGGGCTCCGTCCCGGGCCTTCCCGCCGTACCGGGGGTGACGTGCGGGAACATTCGGGGGCGTTTCATCCGTTCCCCTGGGGGAAAGGCGTGCGAGCGCCCCCTCCCGCGGAGGGCGGGCGTATAGTTCGGGTCCTCTAGGATGTAGGCCCGAGGGCCCAGGAACCCCCGCCGCCCTCCGCGGCCACGGGAAAGCGGTCAGGCGGGCCTAGATCTGATCTCCACGTGTGTGGAGCAAACCGCGATCTGCGAGGAGCGCATAGGAAGTGCCAGGGATACTCAACAAGCTCCTGCGCGCGGGTGAGGGAAAGATCCTGCGCCGGCTGAACAAGCTCAAGGACCAGGTCAACTCCCTCGAGGACGACTACGTCGAGCTCACCGACGAGGAACTGCGCGACCTCACCCAGGAGTACAAGGACCGCTACGAGGACGGCGAGTCTCTGGACGACCTGCTCCCAGAGGCATTCGCGACCGTCCGCGAGGCCGCCAAGCGCACCCTGGGGCAGCGTCCCTTCGACGTCCAGATCATGGGCGGCGCCGCGCTCCACCTGGGCAACATCGCCGAGATGAAGACCGGTGAGGGCAAGACCCTGACCGGAAGCCTCGCGGTCTACCTCAACGCCCTCGCGGGCAGGGGCGTCCACGTCATCACGACCAACGACTACCTGGCCCGCCGAGACGCCCAGAACCTCGGCCGCATCTTCCACTTCCTCGGGCTCGAGGTCGGCGTCATCAGCCCCCAGATGACCGCGGCCGCCCGGCGCGAGGCCTACAAGGCCGACATCACCTACGGGACGAACAACGAGTTCGGCTTCGACTACCTGCGCGACAACATGGCGCTCTCGCTCAAG
Source organism: Streptomonospora nanhaiensis (assembly GCF_026642255.1). Classification (GTDB taxonomy): domain Bacteria; phylum Actinomycetota; class Actinomycetes; order Streptosporangiales; family Streptosporangiaceae; genus Nocardiopsis; species Nocardiopsis tropica. The sequence continues at coordinate 1,200,550 of NZ_CP113264.1, forward strand.
GACACGGTCCAGCGCGAGCACTACTTCGCCCTGGTCGACGAGGTCGACTCCATCCTCATCGACGAGGCCCGCACCCCGCTGATCATCAGCGGCCCCTCGGAGCAGAACTCCCGCTGGTACGCGGAGTTCGCCAAGATCGCCCCGCGGCTCAAGCGCGAGGTCGACTACGAGGTCGACGAGAAGAAGCGCACCGTCGGCATCACCGAGGCCGGTGTGGCCAAGGTCGAGGACTACCTGGGCATCGACAACCTCTACGAGGCGGTCAACACCCCGCTCATCAGCTTCCTCAACAACTCCCTCAAGGCGAAGGAGCTGTACAAGAGGGACAAGGAGTACATCGTCAAGGACGGTGAGGTCCTCATCGTCGACGAGTTCACCGGCCGCGTCCTCGCCGGGCGCCGCTACAACGAGGGCATGCACCAGGCCATCGAGGCCAAGGAGCGCGTCAAGATCAAGGACGAGAACCAGACTCTCGCCAAGGTCACCCTCCAGAACTACTTCCGCCTCTACGAGAAGCTCGCCGGCATGACCGGTACCGCCCAGACCGAGGCGGCGGAGTTCACCCAGACCTACAACGTCGGCGTGGTGCCCATCCCCACCAACAAGCCGATGGTGCGCCAGGACGTCAAGGACGTCGTCTACAAGCACGAGGACGCCAAGTTCCAGGCGGTCGCCGAGGACATCGCCGAGCGCCACGAGGCCGGGCAGCCCGTGCTGGTCGGCACCACCAGCGTCGAGAAGTCCGAGCTGCTGTCGCGGATGCTCAAGCGCGAGGGCGTCCCGCACGAGGTCCTCAACGCCAAGAACCACGCCCGTGAGGCGGCGATCATCGCCCGGGCGGGCAAGCTCGGCGGCGTCACCGTCGCCACCAACATGGCCGGTCGCGGTACCGACATCATGCTGGGCGGCAACCCCGACTTCCTCGCGGACGAGGAGCTCCAGGGGCGCGGCCTGAGCCCGCTGGAGACCCCGGAGGAGTACGAGGCCGCCTGGCCGGCGGCCCTGGAGAAGGCCCAGGCCGACTACGAGGAGGAGCACGAGAAGGTCGTCGAGGCCGGCGGCCTGTACGTGCTCGGAACCGAGCGGCACGAGTCGCGGCGCATCGACAACCAGCTGCGCGGCCGCTCCGGCCGCCAGGGCGACCCGGGCATCTCCCGGTTCTACCTCTCCCTCCAGGACGACCTGCTGCGACTGTTCAACAGCAGCCGTCTGGAGGTGTTCATGAACCAGCTGAACATCCCCGACGACCAGCCCATCGAGTCCGGCATGGTCAGCAAGGCCATCGCCTCGGCGCAGGGCCAGGTCGAGACGCAGAACTTCGAGATCCGCAAGAACGTCCTCAAGTACGACGAGGTCCTCAACCGGCAGCGCAAGGTCATCTACGCCGAGCGCCGCAAGGTCCTGGAGGGCCAGGACCTGCGCGAGCAGATCATCGGCATGCTGGAGGAGGTCCTGCGGGGCTACGTGGTCGAGGAGACCTCCCAGGGCGACCCCGACGAGTGGGACCTGGACAAGCTCTGGCGCGCGTTCAAGCAGGTCTACCCGATCAGCTTCACCGTCGACGAGTTCGTGGAGGAGAACGGCGACCTCCAGACGCTGACCGGCGAGATGATCGCCGAACGCGTGGTCGAGGACGCCAGGGCCGCCTACGAGACCCGCGAGGCCGACCTCGGCGAGGAAGCCATGCGCGAGGTCGAGCGCAGGGTCCTGCTGCAGGTCATGGACCGCAAGTGGCGTGAGCACCTCTACGAGATGGACTACCTCCAGGAGGGCATCGGCCTCCGCGCGATGGCTCAGCGCAACCCGCTGATCGAGTTCCAGCGCGAGGGCTTCGACATGTTCCAGCAGATGCTGGAGGCCATCAAGGAAGAGGCCGTCGGCTACCTGTTCAACGTCGAGGTGCAGGTGCGCAAGAAGGAGGAGCCCGCCCTCACCGCCACGGCCGCGGCCAGGACCGCGGCGGGCGTGGGCGGCGCCACGGGCGCCACGGCCCTCGCGACCGCGGTCGAGGAGGACGAGGAGGCCGCCGACGCGGCGTCCCCGGCCGAGGAGGCGGAGCCGGCCGAGGACGTGGTCGTCCCCGGGTTCGGCGAGGGCCAGCCGGACAGGCTCCAGTACTCCGCTCCCAGCGAGGACGGCACCGTCGAGCGCCACAGCGAGACGGTCGACGAGTTCGCCGGCACGGCGCGCAACGCGCCCTGCCCGTGCGGCTCGGGCAAGAAGTACAAGAAGTGCCACGGCGACCCGGCGGCCGCCAGGTAGGCCCCGGCCGCCGACACGCGTGCGGGCGCGCCCCCGAGGGGGCGCGCCCGCACGCGTTCGTGCTCCGCGGGACGGTTCAGCCCCGTCCGCCGCTCCCGGGGGAGGGGCCGTCCGCGCCGGAGCCGGAGGCCTCCCCGGCCGCACCCGGCACGGTGGGCGCCGCCGCGTTCTCCTCCGGGTCCGCCTCACGCCCCGGCGTGGGCAGGCGCAGGCGCGTGATCAGCACGTAGAAGATCGCGAAGTACGCCACGAAGTACAGCAGTCCCAGGAGCAGGATCAGCCCCAGGCCCTCCGTGTTGTCCTTGGACGCGTTCAGCAGCATGTCGATGAGTCCCGCTGAGAACCCGAACCCCAGTTGGGCGTCCAGCGCGTTCAGGATCGCCATCGAGAGCCCGGTGAGGACGATGTGCACCACGAACAGGGCGGGCGCGACGAAGATGAAGGCGAACTCGACGGGTTCGGTGATCCCCGTCGCGAAGGCGGTCAGCGCGGCCGGGATCATGATCGACCCGATCTGGGCGCGGCGCTCCCGGTGCGCGGCCAGCCACATGGCGAGCGCGGCCCCGGGCAGGCCGAACATGAGGACCGGGAAGAAGCCGGACAGCAGGCCCCCGGCGTCGGGGTCACCGGCGAAGTACCGGGTGATCTCCCCCTGGACGATCCCGTCGGGGCCCTCGTACGTGCCCGACACGAACCAGATGAACGAGTTCACCACGTGGTGCAGGCCCAGCGGCAGCAGGATGCGGTTGACGACGCCGTAGATGCCCGCGCCCAGGGCGCCCGCTCCGACGATGCTCTCGCCGAGGCTCTGGATCCATCCGCCCACGACCGGCCAGAGCAGCCCCAGCGCCACGCCCAGGAACAGGCCGGCCAGCGCCGTCACGATGGGGACGAAGCGGCGTCCGCCGAAGAAGCCGAGCCAGGTGGGCAGCTGGATCCGGTGGTAGCGCTGCCACAGCACGGCGGCGATCAGGCCGACGGCGATACCGCCCAGCACGTCGGTGGGGTTCTTGACCGCGTGGTTGATCATCTCGCCCACACCGGCCACCGCGTCGGGGTCGGTGAGCGGTTGCCGTGTCACCGGGTCGACCGGGAGCGGGTACGTGACCAGTCGCGACCCCAGGTCGCCCGTGGGGCCGTCGAAGGTGACCATCGTCCACGTGGCCACCCGGTCGAACACCAGGTAGCCGACGACCGCGGCCAGGGCGGTGGAGCCGTCCGCGCGCTTGGCGAAGCCGATCGCGACGCCCACGGCGAAGAGGAGGGGCAGGGCCTGGAACACCGCGTCGCCCGCGGTGCCGATGGCCCCGGCGACGGGGACCATCCATCCCATGCCCCGGAGCCCGGCCAGGCCGTCCGCGCCGAGCAGGTCCGGCTGGCCCAGCCGGAGCAGGATGGCGGCGGCGGGCAGCACCGCGATGGGCATCATCAGGCTGCGGCCGAGCCGTTGGAAGACGGCGAGGGCCGAGGAACCGGTCTTGCGGGTCCGTGCACCGCCCGCGGGGGCGGGTGGTGCGGGGGTCTGGTCCGAACTCATGGTGGGGGGTCCTCCCTCGGACGCGCGCCCCGCGGGCGCGGGGCGCTCAGTCGCCGTGCCGGCGCGGGTCCAGGCGGGAGTGCAGCTGGTAGCGGTCGGCACGGTAGGTGGACAGTGCCAGTTCCACGCACTGTCCCTTGGCGAAGCTGCGGCGCTGCATCACCAGCACCGGGCTTCCGGCGGGCAGACCGAGGAGCCGGGAGTCGGCCGAGTCGCAGATCCCGGCCTCGATGGTCTGTTCCCCGGAATCCAACAGGATGTCGAACTCGTTTTCCAGCACTTCGTAGAGGGAGCGCTCGGCGAGGTCGAAGTCCTCCAGCCCCGGAACCATGGCGGCGGGGATGTTGGAGCGCTCCACGGCCATGGGTTCGTCGTCGGCGGTGCGCATGCGCTCGATGTGGTGGACCAGGGTTCCCGGTGCGATGTCGAGCATGCGCGCGGTGTGCCCGCTGGCCGGGATGACCTGGCGGATCAGCTCGCGCGCGCCCGGCTCGAAGCCGCGTGCGCGCATGTCCTCGCTGAAGGAGGCCAGGACCAGGGACATCTCGATCTTGGGCCGGGCGATGAAGGTCCCCTTGCCGGGGACCCGGTAGAGCCGCCCCTCGGCCACCAGCAGGTCGATGGTCTGGCGGACGGTCATCCGCGACAGCGAGTACGTCGCGCTGAGCTCCCGTTCGGAGGGGATCATGTCGTCCACGCCCAGACCCGCCGCGGTGATCCAGTCCAGGAGGAGGTCGCGGAGTTGGCTGTACTTGGGCAGCGGGTTGTTGGGGTCGATCGACATGGCGAGCGGCCTTCTCGGTAGGCGGGTGGGGTCGGCGTCAGAACCTTAGCGCGGGAGGCCCGCCCGAACATCGGTCGAAGCCGGACATGACTGGTATAGTCCGGACTAGACCATAGCTCCATCCGCGTGTCAATCCACCCAACGGCAAGCGGTGTGAACCGGTATCGCGGCAGGCCGCGGCCCACCCGGTGCGGAGCGTCCAGCGCGGCCCCCGGCGCAAGACCCGGACCGCCCGTCACATCAGGGGAAGGTTCCGCATGACCACCACCACGACGAGCGTGATGCGCTCCGAGATCGCCGAGCAGCCCGAGGCGCTGCGCCGGACCTTCGCGGAGCTGCTGCCGCTGCGCTCCGAGGTCGAGGCGCTGGGCCGCACCACCAAGCACGTGCTGTTCATCGCGCGCGGCTCCTCCGACAACGCCGCTGTCTACGGCAGCTACCTCCTCCAGGCGCACGCGGGCCGCCTCGCGACCCTCGGCTCGCCCTCCATCGCCACCGCCTACGGCGCCAGGATCGACCTGTCCGACGTCCTGGCCGTCGCGATCTCCCAGTCCGGGAGGACCGAGGAGATCGTCGAGACCATGCGCTGGGCCGCCGACTGCGGCGCACGCACCGTCGGCGTCACCAACGGCGCCGACTCCCCCCTGGCCGCCGAGGCGGACGTCGCCCTGGTCACCCGCGCGGGGAGCGAGGTGGCGGTGCCCGCCACCAAGACCTACAACACCCAGCTGGCCGCTCTCGCGGTCCTCGCCCTGGGCCTGGGCGCCGACCTGGACCCCGCGGACCTGTCGCGCGTGCCCGACGCCATCGAGGAGACCCTGGCGGCCCCCGCCGACGCCCTGGAGGAGATCGTCGAGCGGATGGTCGCCGTGCAGGGAGCGGTCATCTCCGGGCGGGGCATGGCCTTCTCCACGGCGCTGGAGTCCGCGCTGAAGCTCAAGGAGGCCTGCTACCTCCACGCGATGGGCCTCTCCTACGCCGACCTCCTGCACGGCCCCATCGCGGTCGTGGACCCGCGGACCCCCGCACTGCTGATCGCCGCCCCCACCGGGCCGACCCTGGAGGGCACGGTCGCCCTCGCCGAGCGGGCCCGCTCCGCCGGGGCGCCCGTGTTCGGCTTCGGGGGCGGGGCCTCCCTCGCCGCCGCCAGCGACGTGTCCGTGCCCGTCCCGGACGTCCCCGAGTGGGTGTCGCCGATGAACCTCATCGTGCCCGCCCAGCTGCTCACCGAGCGCCTTGCCCGGCGCCTGGGCTACAACCCGGACGTCCCGCGGGGCCTCAACAAGGTCACCCAGACCGGCTGACCCTCCCGGTGCGGGGGCGGCGCCGCGGTCCGGGCGCCGCCCCAACACCCCGGCCCGCCCCCGGGCACTGGTGTGTGGCCTGCGCCACCCCTAAGCTCGCCTCAGGTCCCGGGGACATCCCCGTTCCCACGGCACAGCACGGAGGACACATGGCGGACAAGGCAGCGGCGATCGTCGCCGGGTTGGGCGGCGCGGGCAACATCGAGGACATCGAGGCCTGCATCACCCGCCTGCGCACCGAGGTGGCCGACCCCTCCCTCGTGAACGAGATCGCCCTGCGGGCGTCCGGCGCCCACGGGGTCCTCGTCTCGGGCAACGTCGTCCAGGTGGTGGTCGGCCCCGAAGCCGACGCCCTCACCGACGACATCCGCGACATCCTGGATTAACTCTCCCCGTGAGGGAAGGGAAACCCCATGTCAGACGTGATCGGCGCGCTCCGCGTGCTCTCCCCCGTGCCCGGAACCGCGCTACCCCTCTCCACCGTGCCCGACCCGGTGTTCTCCCAGGCCATGGTCGGTCCGGGGGTCGCCATCCACCCCGAACCCGGGCAGGAGGGCGGACAGGAGGGGCGGCAGGAGGCAGTCGCCCCCATCGCCGGGACCCTGGTGAAACTGCACCCCCACGCCTTCGTCGTGCTCTCCCACGACCAGGGCAGGGGCGTGCTCGTCCACCTGGGCATCGACACGGTCCAGCTCGCGGGGGAGGGGTTCACGCTCCTCGCCGCCGAGGGGGACGCGGTCGAGGCGGGCACACCGGTCGTCCGCTGGTCGCCGGGGAGCGTCGCGGCCCAGGGCAAGCCGTCGGTGGTGCCGGTGGTCGCCCTGGACGCGCGGCCCGGCGACCTCGGCGACGTCGCGAGCGGCGGGGTCGTCCTGGGAGACCTCCTCTTCACGTGGGGATGAACACCCGGCGCGCGGGCGGAACGGCCCGCGCGCCGAACTTCCCCGGCCGCCCGCGGTGGAGCCTCGGCCCCGCCCCGGCCGGGAGGGGGTAGTCTCCGGCGGCGAACCCCCATGATCCGCCGGAGATGAAGCCCGCCATGAAACTGCCCGTTCCGCACGCCCTGGCCCCGGCCTGCGTGGGACTAGCCCTGATCGCCACCGCATGTTCCACAGAGGAGGTGGGTTCCTCGCCGGAGGACAACGAACCCCAGCCGTCGCCCAGCGCGGAGCCCTTCGAACCGGTGCTCGCGCCGCGGCTTCTCGCGGACATGGACCTGGACGACAAGATCGGCCAGCTCCTCGTCCTGACGGCGCAGGGCACCTCGGCCGCCGAGAACGCCCTCATGATCGAGACCTACCGCCCCGGCGGGGTCATCTACTTCGACGCGAACCTCACCGACACCCAGCAGATCGCGACCATGTCCGCCGGGGTGCAGGAGCTCGCCGCCGAACAGGGGCAGGGCATCCCCCTGTTCATCGGCATCGACCAGGAGCAGGGCCTCGTCGTCAGGCTGCCCGTCGGCACCCGGTTCCCCGACGCCATGGCGGTCGGTGCCACCGGGGACCCCGAGCTGGCGGCCCTGCGCGCGTCCACCACCGCCGCCGAGCTGTCGGCCCTGGGCGTCAACCTCAACTACGCGCCCGACGCGGACGTCAACACCGACCCGAACAACCCGGTCATCGGCATCCGCTCGTTCGGATCCGACCCGGACCTGGTCGCGGAGATGGCCGTCACCGAGGCGAACGCCTACTCCGAGAACGGCGTGGCCTCTGCCGTCAAGCACTTCCCCGGCCACGGGGACACCGACGTCGACAGCCACAGCGGCCTGCCCGTCATCGACCTGCCGCGCGAGCAGTGGGAGGCCGAGCACCTGCCCCCGTTCAGGGCCGCCGTCGAGGCCGACGTCGACATGATCATGACCGCGCACGTCCTCATGCCCCGGCTGGACGGCGGGGAGGACCCCGAGCCGGCCACCCTCTCCCCGGCGCTCATCGACGGCATCCTCCGCGACGAGCTCGGCTACGACGGCGTGGTCACCACCGACGCCCTCAACATGGAGGGCGTGCGCCAGAGGCACGACGACGGCGAGATCGCCGTCCGCGTCCTGGAGGCGGGCGTGGACCAGCTGCTCATGCCGCCGGACCCGGCCGCCGCCGTCGCCGCGATCAGGACCGCCGTCGAGGAGGGCCGCCTGACCGAGGAGCGCATCGACGAGTCCGTGCTGCGGGTGCTCGCGCTCAAGGAGAAGCGGGGCGTGCTGGAGGCCGGCCCCGTCGACCCGGCCGCCGCGGGCGAGGTCGTGGACGACCCCTCCCACGTGGAGGCCGCCCAACGGGTGGCCGACGCCTCGGCGACCCTGGTGCGCAACGAGGGCGACCTGCTGCCCCTCTCAGAGGGGACCGCCGTGAGCGTGCAGGGCGTCGGCTCGGACGTCCTCTCCGAAGGGCTCACCGAGGCCGGGATGAACGTCGTGGCCGACGGCGCCGACGTGGTGGTCGTGGGCACCAACGGCGCACGCGGCTCCCAGGAGCAGCGCGGGATGGTCGAGTCCGCCCGCGCCCGGGGCCTCCCCGTCGTCGTGGTCTCCCAGGGCGGCCCCTACGACCTGGAGGCCTTCCCCGAGGTGGAGGGCTTCCTGGCCGTCTACTCCGCCGTGGACGTGTCGGCGAACGCCGCCGCACGCGTGATCGGGGGTCGGGTGAAACCGACCGGCAAGCTGCCCGTGGACATCCCCGGGGCCGGGGTCGACGCCGGAACCGGCCTCACCCTCTGAACCCGCCCCGGACCTGGTGGCCCGGGGAGCACCGCAGTGGTTGAAGCGGGCGGGGAACGGGAAGAACCGTTCCCCGCCCGGCCCTCCGTGCGTCCGGGAGGCCGGGCGGTGTCCCGGCACACGGACGGCCAAGGAGGCGATCGGATGGACGGCCGGACCAACGGCACCCGGCGAGGGGTCATCTCCGACTGGGGAGGCGTGCTCACCCCGCCCCTCGCGGAGGGGATCCGGGCCTGGCTGCACGCCGACCGGATCGATGTGGAGCACTACTACGAGGTCATGCGCCCCTACTTCGACGGCAGCCTCGCGGACGCCAACCCCGTGCACGCCCTGGAACGGGGCGAGGTCGACACGCGGGAGTTCGAGCGCGCCATCGCGGCGCTGCTGCGCTCCACCCACGGCGGCCCGGTCGTGGCCGAGGGGCTGATCCACCGCATGTTCTCCAACTTCGACCCCGTGCACGCCATGTACGAGGCGCTGCGCGGGGCCCGGCTCGGCGGCGCCGGCACCGCCCTCCTGTCCAACTCGTGGGGCAACGGCTACCCGCGCGAGCACTTCGAGTCGACCTTCGACGCCGTGGTGATCTCGGGCGAGGTGGGCATGCGCAAACCCGAGCACCGCATCTACCTGCACACCTGTGACCTCCTGGGGCTCCGGCCCGAGGACTGCGTGTTCATCGACGACCTGGAGCACAACGTCCGCACCGCCGAGGAACTCGGCATGACCGGGATCCTGCACACCGACGTGGCGCAGACGCAGCGGGCGCTCGACCGCTTCCTGGAGCCGGACGGCGACGGCGCGCCGCCCGCGGCCGACCGCCGGGGGCGCGCGGCGGCCTGACCGGGCGGCGGCGCCGCGCCCCCCGGCGCGTCCACCTCAGGTTCCTTGGCAGACTCGAGGGGTCCCGCCCACATCCAGGAGAGCAGCCGCGCCCATGTACGTCTTCCTGCCCAGCACCGTCCCCGCCCTCGCCGCGCTCCTGGAGGAGGGCCGCCTGGAGGGCGCCCCCCTGACGGCGTTCGCGGCCGACCCCGGCCCGGAGGGCGACGCCGAGGAGGCCGAGTACGAGGCCATGTACGCCGCCGCGGAGGAGTCCCTGGCCCTGCTGGCCGCCGACCCCGCCGCGCCCCGCCGCCGGGTGGTGCTGGCCGCGAACATGCCCGACGCCGTGGTCGAGCGGGAGGGCGGCGCGGCCGACGGGGTGGTCCGCGTGCGGGTCACCGCCGCCGTCCCCTACAAGAAGCTGGCCTCGGCGCACGTCGACGACCCCGCCGCGTCCGCCGACGTCGCCGCCGCCGCGGCGGAGCCCGGGTCCGGAGCCGCCGACGACCACGAGCTCATGTGGTTCGCCGTCCAGGAGCTCCGCCACCTCGTGTCCGGGGAGTGACGGGAGCACCCGGCAGGGCGGGTCCGTCCCGCCCTCCTGGGCGCGTCGTCCTCCCGGCGCCGCCCATTGCCCCGGTCGGTCCCACCGGGACGGTCACCTCCCTGGAGGGCGCCGCCCGGGTACGGACGGCGTTCGGGGTCTGGGACCACCCGGTGTAGGCACCCTCGTCCAGCCCGGGCCACCCCGAGTCCTCCAGTGCGGCGTAGGCCTTCGCCAACTCCTCCGCCGGATCGCGGGGTATTGGGGGTCCCGCTGTTCCGGAGCCGTGGGGGTGGAGGCTTTCAACTACCCCGTGGTGGAGGTCGCAGGTCCTCGCTTTCGCGAATCCCCGGCCCTGTCGAAGCCCTTTTGGGTTGAGGCCGCGCGGTCGCGCCCTCCCGCACCCCAACTGGTCCCGCCCCGGAGGCGACGCACCCCGCTCAGGGCCTGGGGGTTGTGGGCCCCGGTCCCGAGCGTGTGGACCCCGGCCACGGAGGAGTTTTCGCCGGCACCCCGTGGTGGCGGTGAAAACTCCTCCGTGGGCGGGGTTCGCCCGCCTGAGACCGGCGGCTCGGCGGGGTTTCGGACGGAGGTCCCGCTCTGGCACCCTGGCCGGGAGCGGGCGTGGTTTTCGCCGGGAAACGCCCATACGGCAAAATGGGCCCGTCCCTCCATCCCCGAACGCCGAGGAGTCAGCCATCAGCCGCCTGGTGCTATGGAACATCGACCTCACCCTCCTCGACGCGGGCCAGGTGATGAGGGCGGCCTACGCCGAGGCCTTCGAGAAGGTCACCGGCGAGCCGCTGGTCTACCTGACCTCGTCGGCGGGCCGGACCGACTCGGAGATGTTCTTCGAGTTCTGCGCCCGCAACTACGTCGACGTCGAACCCGACACGGCGGTCCTGGGCGAGTTCCTCGCCTCGCTGGAGGAGTCCTTCGGCAACCGCGCCGACGAACTCCTCTCCCGGGGCCGGGTCATGCCCGGCGCGGCGGCCTCCCTGGCCGCCGTCGCCTCCCTGCCCGACACGGTCCAGACCGTCGTCAGCGGCAGCACCCGGGTGAACGCCACGGCCAAGCTGGTCGCGTTCGGCCTGGACACCCACCTGAACCTGGCCATCGGCGGGTACGGGTCGGTCAACTACCCCAAGTCCAGCCTCATCCAGTCCATCAGGCTGCACGCCGCGGGCGAGGGGGGTCGGGCGTACACGGAGGCGGAGACGGTGTTCGTCACCGACTCGGCCCCCGACGTCCGCGCCGCGGTGATCGGCGGGGCCACCCCGGTGGCGGTCCTCAACGGGTCGACCACCGAGGGGCAGCTGCGCGACGCCGGGGCCCGCATCGTGCTGCCCGACCTGACCGACCCGCGGGCCGTGATGACGGCGGTCCACCAGGCGACCGCCGGGTGACGGCATGTTCGTTCCCGTGAGGGGCAGGACGGCCCCCGTGCGTACCGCCGACGACGACCGCAATCCAGTTCTAACAGTACGTAACCACCGTGTAACGGTGTTGGTCATGCCCTCGCGTCCGAAAAGCAGTAGCCTGGTCAGCGGACGAGGCCGGAACAACGAGGTCCCGCGCCTCGCTACTCCGCCGCCTGTGCGCACAGGCTCAACCCAACACCATGGTCGTGGGGTTCCTTGCGGCCCAAGGTCCTCACGTCGAATCACACCTATGCACAGAAGTTCACAGGTCATATGACCGGGTGTTCTCCCAGTGCGCGTGCGACGTTGCTCACAAAGGAGTGAGATAGCCACATGACCGGGCAATCCGACGTCATCCTCCAGAAGCTGCTCAGCGAGGCGGCCGCCAAGTGGTCCCCGGGGACGCGACTCAGTCCCGAGGAGGCCGACGCGGTGCGGCGCTTCCTGCCCCTCTACTACCGCCACACGGACCCCGAGGAGATCGCCGGGCGCACCCCGGAGCAGATCTGCGGTCCCGCCGGCGCCCACCGCGCCTTCGGCACCGAGCGCACCCCGGGGCGGGCCAAGGTCCGCGTGTACACACCCGCCGCGGACCGCGACGGCTGGGAGCAGCAGACCAGCGTCGTCGAGGTCGTGACCGACAACGCGCCCTTCCTCGTCTCGTCCGTGACCATGGCGCTCAACGAGCTCGGCGCGGGCGCACGGCTGATCATCCACCCGCAGATGACCGTCGGCCGCGACCTCGCCGGCCGCCTGGTGAGGGTGGACCCGGAGCTCGGAGGGGAGGGCCTGCTCCCCACCGACGAGTCCTGGATGCACATCGAGATCGACCTGCAGTCCGACCCCGAGCGGGTCAAGGAGATCACCGACCGCGTGGAGAGCGTCCTCAACGACGTCCGCTACGTGGACGAGGACGCCGCCAAGATGAGCAACCGGGCCATCCGGATCGCCGACGAGCTCGCCGCGTACCCCGACCGACTCGCGGCCGGAGGGGTCGATCCGCGCGAGATCGGCGAGAGCGTCGACTTCCTGCGCTGGACGGCCAGCCGCCACTTCACCTTCATGGGCTACCGCGAGTACGCCCTGGTCACCGACGAGAACGGCGACGACTCCCTGCGCCCAGAGCCCGGATCCGGCCTCGGCGTCCTGCGCATGGACTCGCCCGCCTCCACCAGCTTCGCCGCCCTGCCCCCCGAGATCCGGGGCAAGGCCCGCGAGCCCTACATCCTGGTCCTCACCAAGGCCAACTCGCGGGCCACCGTCCACCGCCCCAAGTACCTGGACTACATCGGGGTCAAGAAGTTCGACGCCCAGGGCAACATCGTCGGCGAGCGCCGGTTCCTGGGGCTGTTCACCTCCCAGGCCAACACCACCAGCATCGCCCAGATCCCGATCCTGCGGCGCAAGCAGGCCGAGGTGCTGGCCCTGGCCGGGTTCGAGGCCGACAGCTACGACGGCTCCGACCTCATCGAGCTCCTGGAGACCTTCCCCCGGGAGGAACTCCTCCAGATCCCCGTGAACGAGCTGTACAACATCGTCCGCGGCGTCCTGCGCCTGCGCGACCGCCGCGGGACCAAGCTGTTCATGCGCCGTGACCCGTACGGCGGCCGCTACATGTCCTGCTTCGTGTACATGCCGCGCGACCAGTACAGCACCCGGGTGCGCCTCGACATCCAGAAGGTCCTCGCCGACGCCTTCCAGGGCGCCACGATGGACCACAACGTGCTGATCGGCGCCGCGCCGCTCGCCCGCCTGTACCTGGTGGCCCGCGCGGAGCACGGCCGGACCCTCGCCGACATCGACCAGGTCTCCCTCGAGGAGAAGGTCCGCAACGCCGCCCGCTCCTGGGACGCCGACTTCGACGACGCCCTCACGGAGGCCTTCGGCCCCGTCCGGGCCACCGCGTACAAGGAGCGCTACGGCAGCGGCATCACCGAGGCCTACAAGGTCGACAACGGCCCCGCCACGGCCGCCGGAGACATCGGCGTGCTGGAGGAGCTGATCGGGCGCACCGACCCCGACGAGCGGCACGGCGCGTTCTCCGCCAGCCTCTACCGGAGGGAGGAGGACGGTCCCCGCGCCTGGCGGTTCCGGCTCTACCGGATCGGCGAGCCCATCTCGCTGTCCCGCGTCCTGCCCGTCCTGGAGGACCTCGGTGTCGAGGTCGTGGACGAGTGGCCCTCCGACATCTCCGTGCAGGGCGTCGGCAAGGTGTGGGTCTACGACTTCGGCCTCGGCCCCATCCCCGAGTCCGACCTCCGGCCCGACCGCCTCAAGGCGCTGTTCGAGGAGGCCTTCGACGCCTCCTGGCGCGACCTCGGCGAGTCCGACCGGTTCAACGCCCTGGTCGTGCGGGCGGGGCTGGACTGGCGCCAGCTCACCGTCCTGCGCGCCTACGCCAAGTACCTGCGCCAGACCGGGTCCACGTTCACCCCGGACTACCTGGCCGACGTCCTCGTCGCCAACGTCGGGATCGCCAACCTGCTGGTCGAGCTGTTCGAGGCCCGCTTCGACCCCGACCAGTCCGACGCGGGCCGCGACGAGCGCGCCGACGCGATCATCCGCAAGGTCGAGGGCGAGCTGGAGGCCGTGGCCAGCCTGGACCACGACCGCATCCTGCGCTCCTTCCTGGCGGTCATCCGCGCCACCCTGCGCACCAACCACTACCAGGGGCGCCCCTACCTGGTGCTCAAGCTCAACCCGCAGGCGATCCCGGAGCTGCCCCACCCGCGGCCGCGGTTCGAGATGTTCGTGTACTCCCCCCGGGTGGAGGGCGTGCACCTGCGCTTCGGCTCGGTCGCGCGTGGCGGACTGCGCTGGTCCGACCGCTTCGAGGACTTCCGCACCGAGGTCCTCGGCCTGGTCAAGGCCCAGATGGTGAAGAACTCCGTGATCGTCCCCAGCGGGGCCAAGGGCGGGTTCGTCTGCAAGCGCCTGCCCGAGAACGGCACCCGCGAACAGGTCACGGCCGAGGTCGTCTCCTGCTACAAGGACTTCATCAGCGGCCTGCTCGACGTCACCGACAACCTCGTCGACGGCCGGGTGGTGCACCCCGAGCGCACCGTCCTGCACGACGGGGACGACTCCTACCTGGTCGTGGCCGCCGACAAGGGCACCGCGACCTTCTCCGACACGGCGAACGCCATCTCCACCGAGCGCGGGTTCTGGCTCGGCGACGCCTTCGCCTCGGGCGGCTCGGTCGGCTACGACCACAAGGCCATGGGCATCACCGCGCGCGGCGCCTGGGAGTCGGTCAAGTACCACTTCCGCGAGATGGGCGTCAACGTGCAGGAGGAGCCGTTCACCGCCGTCGGCGTCGGCGACATGTCCGGCGACGTGTTCGGCAACGGCATGCTCCTCAGCAAGCAGACCAAGCTGGTGGCCGCGTTCGACCACCGCCACGTCTTCCTCGACCCGGACCCCGACCCGCACACCTCCTGGACGGAGCGCAAGCGGCTGTTCGACCTGCCGCGGAGCACCTGGGAGGACTACGACCCCGCCCTGCTCTCCGCGGGCGGCGGAGTGCACCCGCGCACGGCCAAGTCCGTGCCGGTCACCCCGCAGGTGCGCGAGGTCCTGGGCATCGACGAGGACGTCGACTCGCTCACCCCGGACGAGCTGATCCGGCACATCCTCACCTCGCCGGTCGACCTGCTCTGGAACGGCGGCATCGGCACCTACGTCAAGGCCAGCACCCAGACGCACGCCGACGCCGGCGACAAGGCCAACGACCAGGTCCGCGTCGACGCCACGGAACTGCGCGTCAAGGTGGTCGGCGAGGGCGGCAACCTGGGCCTGACCCAGCCCGCCCGCATCGAGTTCGCCCGGGAGGGCGGCCGGGTCAACACCGACTTCATCGACAACTCCGCCGGTGTGGACACCTCCGACCACGAGGTCAACATCAAGATCATGCTCGACCGCGAGGTGCGGGCGGGCAGCCTCGGCAAGGGCGACCGGGACCAGCTGTTCATCGACATGACGGACGAGGTCGCCGACCTGGTCCTGGACAACAACTACGCCCAGAACACGGTCCTGGGAGCCGCGCGCAAGCAGGACCGGCAGATGCTGCACGTGCACGGCAGGTACATGCGGCACCTGGAGCGCACCAAGGTCCTCAAGCGCAAGCAGGAGGACCTGCCGTCGGACAAGACCCTCGCGGAGCGGCGTGCCGCGGGCAAGGGCCTGACCGGGCCTGAGTTCGCGACGCTGCTGTCGTACACCAAGATCAGCCTCAAGGACCAGATCGCCGCGTCCGACCTGGCCGAGGACCCGTACCTGGCCGACACCCTGACCGGTTACTTCCCCACGCCCCTGCGGTCGGAGCGCTTCGCCCGGGGCGTGGCCTCCCACCCGCTGAGGCGGGAGATCATCGTCAACCAGGTCGTCAACCAGCTCGTCAACCGCTCCGGGGTGACGTTCGCGTTCCGCCTCAACGAGGAGCTGGGATCCGGCGCCGCGGACATCGCCCGCGCGTTCCTGGTGGTCCAGGAGGTGCTCCAGCTCCGCAGGTTCTGGGGCGTGGTCGAGGAGCTGGACCACGAGATCTCGGTGGACAGCCAGCTGTCCCTCCTGCTGGAGACGCGCAAGCTGGCCGAGCGCTCCGCCCGGTGGCTGCTGCGCAACCGCACCTTCCCCTTCGACATCCGCAGCGAGATCGGCTTCTTCGCGGACGGCGTCGGGGAGGTGCTGCCGCGCCTGGTCGAGATGCTCCGCGGACGCGACCGCGAGGCGTTCACCGAGCGCCGCGACCGCTACATGGCGATGGGGGTGTCCTCCGGCCTCGCCGAGCGGGTCGCCGCCATGGTGCCCGCGTACTCCACCCTGGACCTGGTGGAGACCGCGCGCCGCACCGGCCGACCGGTCGCCAAGGTCGCGGAGCTGTACTTCGCCCTGGCCGACCGGCTCAACATCAGCTGGTGGCGCGAGCGCATCATCGACCTGCCGCGCGACGACAGGTGGGCCACGATGGCGCGTTCGGCGCTGCGCGACGACCTGTACGCCGCGCACGCCGACCTCACCGGCCGGGTCCTGGAGAGCGGGCCGTCGGAGGACGCCGACGAGCTGATCGCCGCCTGGCTGGCGCAGAACAGCGAGACGGTGGAGCGCGCCGGCATCACCCTGTCGGAGATCCAGGAGCACGAGCGGTTCGACCTGGCCACGCTGTCGGTGGCCCTGCGGTCCTTCCGCTCCCTGGTCGACTAGCCGGACCCGGCCCGGGGCGGGAGCCCCGGTCCCGGAGTGCCCGAGGGTCCCGCGCGACGCCGCGCGGGGCCCTGCCGCGTCCCGGGGACCTACACTGGGGACCGTGGCAGACATGGACCCAGCAGAGAAGATCAAAGAACTCGCGGCGACCCTGGCGAGCGTCTCCGCAGTGTTGGACCTGGAGGCGATGGGCACCCAGATCGCCGAGCTGCGCGAGCAGTCCGCGGACCCCGAGCTGTGGGCCGACCAGGACAACGCGCAGAAGGTGACGCGCCGCCTCTCCGTCCTGGAGTCCACGGTCAACAAGGTCAACGGCATCAGCCAGCGGCTCGACGACCTCGGCGTCCTCTTCGAGCTGGCCGAGATCGAGGACGACGCGGACACCAAGGACGAGGCCGACCGCGAGCTCGAGCAGCTGCGCAAGGAGATCGGCGAGCTGGAGGTGCGGACCCTGCTCAACGGCCCGCACGACGAGAGCGAGGCCATCGTCACCATCAACTCCCAGGCCGGCGGCGTGGACGCCGCCGACTGGGCGCAGATGCTCCAGCGCATGTACCTGCGCTGGGCGGAGCGGCACGGCTACCCCACGGAGGTCTACGAGACCTCCTACGCCGAGGAGGCGGGCATCAAGTCCACGTCCTTCGCGGTCAAGTCGGCCTTCGCCTACGGCACCCTGCGCGGCGAGCACGGCACGCACCGCCTGGTGCGCATCTCGCCGTTCGACAACCAGAACCGGCGCCAGACCTCCTTCGCGGGCGTCGACGTCGTGCCGATGGTCGAGAAGAGCGACCACATCGACATCGACGAGAAGACCGAGCTGCGCATCGACGTGTACCGCTCCAGCGGTCCGGGCGGCCAGGGCGTCAACACCACCGACTCTGCGGTGCGTATCACCCACCTGCCGACCGGGATCGTGGTGTCCTGCCAGAACGAGCGCTCGCAGCTGCAGAACAAGGCGACCGCCATGTCGATGCTCCAGTCCAAGCTCCTCGCACGCAAGCGCGAGGAGGAGCAGGCGGCGCTGGACGAGATCCGCGGCGACTCGGTGAGCAGCTGGGGGACCCAGATGCGCAACTACGTGCTCCAGCCCTACCAGAGCGTCAAGGACGTGCGCACCGGCATGGAGACCGGCAACACGTCGGCGGTGCTCGACGGTGAGATCGACGACTTCATCGACGCGGAGATCCGCTGGATGCGCAGCCGCGAGCGCCAGGACGGCTAGGCCGGGGTCCGCGGGCCGTTCCGGGCCCGC
Organism: Streptomonospora nanhaiensis; assembly: GCF_026642255.1. Taxonomy (GTDB): domain Bacteria; phylum Actinomycetota; class Actinomycetes; order Streptosporangiales; family Streptosporangiaceae; genus Nocardiopsis; species Nocardiopsis tropica. The sequence continues at coordinate 1,218,394 of NZ_CP113264.1, forward strand.
GTCCGCCGGGCCGAACCGCGTCACCCGCGGTCCGCGCCCGGGGAGGCCCCGGGGCCGCGCCCCGCAGCGGGGACACGCCCGGTCCCGGAACCGGTACCGCGGGTGTCCGTGCGGGGCCGGCGGGGGCACCGTAGCCCAATGGTGATGAGTACGACTCCGCAGTTTTACCGAAGTTGCTATATGTGAACGTTATCATCGGTTGACACCTCCGATATGCTCGTGGCTGCTGTCCGAGAGTGCACTGACGTTGCGGGCGAGACGCGACCTGGACAATCCGGGCCGCTCCCCCCTCTACACTGTCGGTTGGCCATGTGGCCGGTACGACCCGAGCGGAGTATCCTCCGCCAGGTCGCCCATACCTTCGAGAGCCTTGTGATGCGCCTGTGATCCACTTCGAGAACGTCACCAAGCAGTACCCGACCCAGAAGCGTCCCGCGCTCGACGGTGTTTCCATCGACGTGGACAAGGGCGAGTTCGTCTTCCTGGTGGGCCCGTCCGGCTCCGGAAAGTCGACCTTTCTCCGCTTGGTGCTCAAGGAGGAGAAGCCCGACAAGGGACGCGTCCACGTCGCCGGCAAGGACCTCGCGCGGCTTTCCAACTGGAAGGTCCCGCACCTGCGCCGACGCATCGGATGCGTCTTCCAGGACTTCCGACTCCTGCCGAACAAGAACGTCTTCGAGAACGTCGCCTTCGCCCTGGAGGTCATCGGCAAGCCGCGGCGCTTCATCCGCAAGGTCGTGCCCGAGGTCGTCGAACTCGTCGGCCTGGAGGGCAAGGCCGGGCGCATGCCCAACGAGCTCTCCGGTGGTGAGCAGCAGCGCGTGGCCATCGCCCGCGCCTTCGTCAACCGCCCGCAGATCCTGCTGGCCGACGAGCCCACCGGAAACATCGACCCCGCGACCTCCATCGGCATCATGAAGGTGCTGGACCGAATCAACCGCACGGGCACCACCGTCGTCATGGCGACACACGACGCCGCCATCGTCGACTCGATGCGCAAGCGCGTGATCGAGCTTGAAGAGGGCCTGGTAGTGCGCGACCAGACGCGCGGCGTCTACGGCCAGGCGTACTGACCTCCTTGCTGCGAGGACCGGCGCGGCAAAGCCCCGAAGGATGGACCTTTAACAGATCATGCGAGCACAATTCGTTCTCTCCGAGACGTGGATCGGCCTGCGTCGAAACCTGACGATGACCATCGCCGTCATCACGACGGTGGCCATCTCCCTCAGCCTGTTCGGTGCCGGTCTGCTGGTCAACCAGCAGGTCTCCGAGATGCGCACCTACTGGGACGAGCGGATCACGCTGACCGTCTACATGTGCACCGACATCTCGCCGACCAGCATCTGCGAGGAGAACGGCGCGGCGACGGAGGAGGACCGCACCGAGCTGGCCGCCAAGCTGGACGGCATGAACGAGGTCGACGGCTACGAGTACCTGACCCCGGCCCAGGCCTGGCAGGACTTCCAGGACCGGCTCGGCGCCTCCAACGAGGCCCTGGCCGGCGCCGCCCAGGAGGGCGACATCCCGGACAACTACCGGGTGCAGCTCACCGACCCGTCGCACTACGACACGGTGCGCGCGGCGGTCCAGGGGTCGCCCGGCGTCGACAGCGTCTCCAACGACAGGGGCCTGCTGGAGCAGTTCTTCGGTCTGCTGGACGTCCTCAAGTGGGCCGCCCTGGTCGTCGCCCTCGTGCAGCTGGCCGCGGCCGCGCTGCTGATCGGCAACACGATCAGGCTCTCCGCCTACAGCCGCCGCCGGGAGACCGGCATCATGCGGCTGGTCGGCGCGTCCAACTTCTACATCCAGCTGCCGTTCCTCCTCGAGGGCGCGATCGCCGGTTTCGCCGGCGGTCTGATCGCCTCCGGGTTCATCGTGGCCACACGGTTCACGCTGCTCACCCGGATCGAGGAGTGGTTCCAGTTCGACGTCGCCCTCGGCACGGGCGCGCTGATGTACGTCATCGGCGTGTCGATGATCCTCGGTGTGCTGCTGTGCGCCGTGACCTCGTTCCTCACCCTGCGCCGCTACCTGAAGGTCTGACGCGGCCGCCGAGGGGCGGAAAGACCACAACCGGGGGGCCTCGTGCCCCCCGGACGTATGAAGGGACAGACCTGTGGCACGGGAAACCGGGCACAAGCTCATCGCGCAGAACAAGCGAGCCCGGCACGACTACCACATCGACGAGACCTACGAGGCGGGTCTGGTCCTCACAGGCACCGAGGTCAAGTCGCTCCGGCAGGGCCGGGCCTCCCTCGTCGACGGCTTCGCCCACATCAACGACGGCGAGGTGTGGCTGGAGAACGTGCACATCCCGGAGTACTCGCAGGGAACCTGGACCAACCACGCGGCCCGGCGATCGCGTAAGCTACTCCTGCACCGCGAGCAGATCTCCCGGCTCATCGGGAAGACCCGGGAGCCCGGTCACACGCTGGTACCGCTTTCCCTGTACTTCAGCGACGGCCGGGCCAAGGTCGAGATCGCTCTGGCCCGCGGTAAGCGTGAGTACGACAAGCGCCACGACATCGCCGAGCGCGAGGCGAAGCGGGACATGGAACGCGCGCTCCGCCGCCGCAACCGATGAGGCGCCCGAAAGGAACACACACGGTGTCCCCCCGTCCCCTTGGCCGGTTCACGGCCGTCGGCAGCGCACTGATCCTCGCCGCCACCCTGGCCGCCTGCACACCGAACCCCAGTCCGGAGGTGGCGGTCAGGTCCTTCCTGCTCGCCTGGCAGGACGGGGACCACGAGGGGGCCGCGGCGTACACCGACGGCGACCCCGAAGAGGTCGCGGGCGCGCTCACGGACATGCGCGAACAGCTCGACCTGGCGTCCCTGCGCTTCGGCCTGGGCCCCATCACCCGTGACGGCGACGCGGCCGACGCCGAGTTCGAGGTGCACGCGGACCTCGGCATCGGCGACCCGACATGGAACTACACCGGCCGCATGCCCCTGGTGTGGGGCGCGGACGGCTGGAAGATCAGCTGGTCGTCGAGCGTCCTGCACCCCGACCTCAGCGAGAACGAGCGGCTGGCGGTCAGCTACGAGAGCCAGGAGCGCGGGCAGATCCTCGACCGCGAGGGCGAGCCGCTGGTCTCCGCGGACAGCGTGACCGCGTTCGGCGTGTTCCCCGCCGAGATGGAGGACAAGGAGGCCGGGGTCACCCAGCTCGCCGAACTCCTGGAGGAGGACCCCGACCCGCTCCTCAACCGCGTGCGCTCCGCCCCGCCCGAGCAGTTCCAGCCGCTCGTGCTCATGCGCGGCTCCAGCGTCGACGAGAACCTGCTGAGCGAGGCCGGGAGGATCTCCGGCGTCGACACGCAGGAGGTCGAGATCAACCTGACGCCGTCGATGGCGCCGTTCCTGCTGGGCGAGGTCGCCGGCACGTCCGAGCACCGGGTGTCCGCCCGTGTGCCGGGCCCCTACCAGGCGGGCGACACGATCGGGCTGAGCGGCCTCCAGAACATCTTCCAGCACGAGCTGGCGGGCTCCGGCACCACCCAGGTCGTCTCCCTGGACGACGGCGGAGAGGTCACCGACGTCCTCGACTCGTGGGCGGGGGAGCTCAGCGGGGTCATCGACACGACCCTGGACTCGGGCGTGCAGCGCGCCGCGGAGACGGCCCTGGAGACCCTGCCCGACAACGGCTACCTGGTGGCCGTGGACGCCGCCAGCGGCGAGGTCCTGGCAGCCGCCAACGCCTCCGGCAACACCACCGACGACGCGGCCCTCACCGGCTCCTACGAGCCCGGGGGAGCCTTCACGATGGTGTCGGCCCTGGCGGCGCTGGAGTCCGGCGCCACCACGCCCGACGGCGTCGTGCCGTGCGGTTTCTCGGCCGAGGTCGGCGGACGGACCTACGTCAACCCCAGCAGCGGGTTCCTGTCCGGGGAACCGGACCTGGCCCGCAACCTGGCCTTCATCTGCAACGTCGGGTTCGTGGAACTCGGCTCCGAGGTGGGGGCCGACGCCCTGGCCGAGACGTCGCAGAAGCTGGGCATCGGCGCCGAGTGGCAACTGCCCGTCCCCGCGTCCTCCGGCGCCGTCTCCATCGGCGGCGCCGACGAGGACGTCGCCTCCGCCATGATCGGCGAGCACGGCGTCCGGGTGAGCCCGCTGAGCATGGCGCTCGCGGCGGGCGCCGTCGCCGACGGCACCTGGCACGCCCCCACCCTGGTCCGGCAGGAGGGCCCGTCCCCGGCCGGGGCCGAGGCCCTGGACGAGGCCCACCTCGAGGTGGTGCGCACGGGGATGCGCGACGCCGTCGTCAACCGGATGCCCGAACTGCTCGCCGGCGGGGGAGAGGTGTACGGGCAGGCCGCCCGCACCGAGCAGGACGGCACCGCGCTGCACTGGTTCGTGGGCTACAAGGACGGGATCGCCTTCGCGGTCCTGGCCGAGGTGGACCCGAGCATGACCGCGTGGTCGCAGTACGCGGTGGACGCCACGAACGTCTTCCTCAACACCCTGGCCTCCGGCGCTCCCGCTGAGGGGACGGTCCCGCTGGACGGGGCCGAGCTCACCGGCGGCGAGGAGCAGGTCGGCTGGTAGCGGCCGGCGGGGCGCAGGCCCCGCCCTGTCGCGGCCGGCGGTCCCCGGCGGGCGGCGGGTCCGCGCAGGCCAAGGAGCGGCAAAGAACGGTCCCCCCGGGCAACTCCCGGGGGGACCGCTCGCGTCTTCCCCTGTGACTGGGACCGCCACGGGGGTAGCGGACCAGTACGTGGGGCAGGACCTCATCTCGGGGGAGATCCTGCCGGTTCCCACGAGGTCGGCCGGACCCTGCCGACCGCCCCCCGTGAGCCGCGTCGACCACTTCTCGCGTCCGCGCTCACGGGGGTTCTCCGCGTCCGGGAGGATTCGGGGCCCCGGACGGGAATCAGCTTGGCCCCCGTGCCGTTGTAAGGGTAGAGTGATGGACGCACGGGCGTTCGACGCTCGCGTGTCGGCCGACCGTCTGACGGGAGGCTTTGACAATTTCACAGGGGGTGATCGGTTTCGACTTCGGTAGTCGTTCCAGGGGAAGCGGGTCGAGGGTTGCGTTTGTGACCTCGTTAATCCTGCATTCGCATAAACACAAGTGCCAATTCTAAGCGCACTGAGTTCGCTCTCGCTGCCTAAGCGATAGCGTCTCTGTCGACCTGAGCATGTCATCGGCCCAGGACTCGGCATCAACAAGGTGACTTACCGCTCAGATCAGGCCACGGGGCCTGAGCGGGACATTTTCGTGGCTGGGCCTGTCAGCGATGTGTCTGTGCAAGCGCTGGGGCCGAGTAGAACGACAGCGCAGACTGCACCCGGAGAAGCCCTGGCTCGGTGCTGAAGGACGCGGGTTCGATTCCCGCCACCTCCACTCGATGACGGGACGGTCCCGTGCGACGGCTCATGCCGCCGCGCGGGGCCGTCCCGTCGTTGTGTCCGTGGACGCCTTCCCGGACCCGGCGCGAGGCTTCGCCTCGCGGTTCGCGGCCGGTTCGCGTCACCCCTGTTCCATGACGGCACGGCCCCGCCCGCGCGTGATCGCGCTCGCGGGGCCGTCCGTCGTTCCGGGCCCCGGTCCGCCGCAGTCGGCGGGCCGGGGCCCTTCGTGTGCCCGGACCTGTATCTGTGCAGCGATGCCACCTAGGTTGTAACTCTGACTAGGTGGCGATACTGTCTAGGTAGTGAAGTCGAGCCACTGCTGGTGGCGGAGGCGAGGGGGAGCAGGTTCCGGATGACCGGTGCGTGCGGTTCCCGACGGAGGAGGACGCACGCATGGACCGCCGCGCGAGCTGGCTCAAGGGGGTGCTGGACCTCCTGGTCCTGGCCACCCTGACCGAGGGGGAGAGCTACGGCTACGAGATCTCCAAGCGCTTGGACGGGAGCGGGTTCGGCAGGATCCGCGGAGGCACGCTCTACCCGGTGCTCAACCGGTTGGAAGAGGCCGGGCTGGTCGTCGCGGAGTATCGCGCCGCGCCGAAGGGGCCCGGCCGCCGCTACTACACACTGACCGACGGTGGACGTGCCTTCCTGCGGGAGCAGGGCGCGGCCTGGATGGAGTTCGACGCCTCGGTGCGCTCGGTACTCGTGGACGGAGAGACTGCATGAGCGACTACTTCGGAGCCCTCGCCGCACGGCTGCGGGAGCACGGCGTGGACGGTGAGCGGTCCCGGGCGCTGCTGGACGACCTCTCCGCCCACGCGGCGGAGAGCGGTGCGGACCCCGAGGAGGAGTTCGGCCCGGTGGAGGAGTTCGCCTCGGCGCTGACCCGCGCCTCCGGCGAGGTGGACTCCGGCGGTACCGGGGCCGACCCGGAGGACGAGGCCCTCGTGTGGACCGCAGACGCCTTCGAGGCGCCCGCCCGGCTCAACGAGATGGGCGCCCAGGGATGGGAGGTGGAGCGGGTGGACAGGCTCGGCCGCTTCGTCAGCCGGAGGTCCGCGGAACGGCCCCAGACGTGGGAGTACCGCCAGGAGGTCGGCTCCGGGCGCGCGGACCGTGAAATCCTCGGGGACCGGCTGGCGCCCGGGGGCTGGGAGCCGTGCGGGCGCTGGTCCGTCCTCTCCTACTTCAAGCGTCCCGGTGCGGTCACCGCGGGGCCCGGCGCGGAGTTGGACTCCCCGCCGGCGCCCGGCGGACGCCGCTACTTCTTCGGCCGCAAGGGGGTGCTCGTCATCGGAGCCTCCCTCACGGTCGCCCTCGTCGCGGGCGGGTGGTCGGTGCTGAACCTGGTGTCCGGCGTCGCCGACGCGGAGGGCGCCGCGGACCTGGCCGGGTTCGCCACCGGGGCCGTGGTGGGGGCGATCGCCGTCCTCCTCCCGGTCTGGGGCGCCGTCCGCCTGGCGGCGGCCCGGCGGGAGCGCTCCGGAGGCTGAGGGGGCTCCCGGGCGCGCGCCCGCGGCGCCCCGGCCTCCCTTCCGCCGCCGGGTCGGAAGAAGTAGCCTCGTGGTCCCCTGGCCCGCGACCCGGCGGGCACGCGGAGCGCCTTCGACACGAGAGTTCTGCCGATGCCGAACAAGACAGCCGAGTCCCTCAACGCGAACCGTTCGTCCCTGGCGCACAAGGTGCGCTACGCGTTGCGCAACCCCGGAAGGGTGGTGCCCTATGTGCGCCGGTCCGTCCGGGACTGGAGACTGCGGATGGCCCACCGCGACCACGTGGACTACTACCGGGCGGTGATGGCCTCCGACGCGGCCAGGGACCCCAGGGCCGCGGTGGGCAGCCGGAACGAGGAACGCTGGCTGGCCCTGGGGCGGATGCAGTTCGACTACCTGGTCGAGCACGGCCTCGAACCCGGGCACCGGATGCTGGACATCGGCTGCGGCAACCTGCGGGCGGGGTGGCGGCTGATCGACTACCTGGACGAGGGGGGCTACTACGGGATCGACATCTCCCCGGACATCCTCATCGCCGCCAAGGGGGTCCTCGTGGAGCGGGGGCTCCAGTCCAAGCTGCCGCACCTGACGATCACGCGGGACCTGACGTTCTCGTTCCTGCCCGAGGGCCGCTTCGACGTGGTGCACGCGCACAGCGTGTTCTCCCACTCGCCGATCGAGGTGATCGACGAGGCCCTGGCGAACGTGGAGAGGATCCTGGCGCCGGGCGGGTTCTTCGACTTCACGTTCGACCGGACCGAGGGCGAGGAGCACCAGGTGCTGCGCGAGGACTTCTACTACCGCACCGACACGCTGATCGCCCTGGCGGAGAAGCACGGGCTCGACGCGCGCTTCATGGAGGACTGGGAGGAACGGCCGCACGGCCAGTCCAAGATCCGCGTCACCGCCCGTGGGCCCCGGTCCGAGGCAGGCTGAGGCAGGGGTCCTGTCCGCGCCACCGGGGCCCGGCGGCCGCTGTCCGCCGTCCCGAGCCGTCCGCTCCTGATGAATCTACGTCGTAAAGGCCGCAGGGGGTGCCATGCCCCGTTCCGATGGGGCGGCCGGTCCCGGTGCGTACCCACGTGCGGCGCGGACGCGTCGCCGCGGCGCCTCCCGGCGGCCCGGTCCCGGGCACGGACGGGGGCGGCGCCGAGCGGAGCCGCCCCCGTCGGCGCGGACGCGCGGTCCTCACGCCTCGGTGGCCCCCACCAGCCAGGCGACCTTGTGGGCCGTGACCCCGAGGCTCCCGCTGCTGCCGAGGTGGACCCCGAACGAGGCGAGGAACGCGTAGTCGAATTCCCTGCGTTCACAGATCACGTCCTCGACCGCGCAGGTGGACGCCGGGTTGCTCACCCGAAGGTAGGGCGAGCGGCCGTCGACCACGTCCGCCCGGACGGAGTAACGGGACAGTTCGCCGGCGAGTTTGCCGAGGTGCCCGTGTTCCTCGGAGGCCTCCTGGGCCGGCTGCTCGTCCTCGGTCTGTCTCGACTGGGCCATGGCGCAGATCCTTTCGTGTCGAGCGCGGGTGCTCTCCTCGATGCCCTGCCGCCATTGTGACTCAAGGTTATAATACCGTTACGCACCCGGATGGCGACACGCCGTCATGCCGTCCAGGCCCCCCGGTACATCACGTCGGACACGGTGAGCCCCTCCGACATGACGACGAGGTCGGCGTGGCCCCCGACCTCGATCCGCCCCGCTCCGGCCAGGCCCAGCGCCGCCGCGGGGACCGACGACGCGGACCGCACCGCCTCGGGCACGCCGACCCCCAGCCCCTCGACCGCGTTGCGCACGGCCCGGGGCAGCACGATGGTGCTGGAGGCGATCGCCCCGTTCTCCACCAGCCGCGCCTCTCCGCCGCTCACGCGCACCCGCAGGTCGCCCAGCGTGTACTCGCCGTCGCCCAGCCCGGTCGCCGACATCGCGTCCGTCACCAGGGACACCCGGTCCGCGCCCGCGGCCGCGAACACCAGGGCCGCCGCGCCGGGGTGGACGTGCACGTTGTCCATGATCAGTTCGAGGGTCACCCGGCCGTCGTTCAGCGCGGCCGCGATCGGTCCCGGGTCCCTGTGGTTGAGCGGCCTCATCGCGTTGTACACGTGGGTGGCCACCGTCGCCCCGGCGTCGAAGGCCGCCAGGGTCTGCTCGTAGCCGGCGTCGGTGTGCCCCACGGCGGCCACCACCCCCGAGGACACCGCCGCGCCGATCAGGTCCAGGGCGCCCGGGAGTTCGGGGGCCACCGTGACCATGCGCACGTGCCCCCGGCCGGCCTTCAGCCAGCGGTCGAACTCGACCGTGTCCGGGTCGCGCAGCAGCTCCGGGTCGTGCGCCCCGCACTTCGAGCGGGCGATGAACGGCCCCTCCAGGTAGATCCCCGCGAGCTCCCCGGCGTCGCAGAGCTCGGCGAGGGCCGCCACCTGGCGGACCGTGTCCTCGGGGGTGGCGGCCACCAGGCCCCCCACCAGGGAGGTCACCCCGTGGCGGCGGTTGAAGGCGACGATCTCGCGGACGCCCTCCGGATCGGCCTCGGGGAAGGCGTGCCCGGCCCCTCCGTGGATGTGGGTGTCGACCAGGCCGGGGACGACCCACGAGCCGGCGAGGTCGCGGATCTCGCCGGGGGAGGCTCCGGAGGAGGGGGCGTCCGAGCCGAGCGCGGCCACGCGGCCGTTCTCGACCCGCAGCCAGCCGTCGTGGACTCCGTCGGGGGTCACGACGCGCGCGTTGGTGAGCGTGACGGGGGTGTGGGCCATGTTCGAGCTCTCTCTGCGTCTGCGGCGCCCGGTGAACGGGAGGGCGAAGGTTGTGTGGCGCAAATTACATCGCCGCGTCGGCGCCGGGTGGAAGGGGGTGTGCCTTCCGCCGTTGCGCCCCGTATCCCCTGCGGAGCTGGGGCGTTCCGAACCCTGGGACGGCTGTCCGAGGGCTGGACCGTACGTCGTCGGGGCCTGTCGTCGCGAGGCGGGGGGCGGCACGCATTGACGATAGCGGCCGCCGCGCCTCATGATGGAGGCATGTCCGCCGGTGAGCTGCTTGTCCAGCGCCTGCATGTCGATCTGAGACAGCAGGCGAGCGCGCTCTGTCGTAGCTAGTGCCTTGCGGGGCCGCAGCCCCGCGCCACGGGTGTACTCCCGTGACCGTGCCCTACCGCAGACACCGGACGCTCATCACTCCCAGTTCTGGGCCCGGGTCGTACCCCGGCCCGCGGAGCCTCCCTGCCAGGCCCGACGCACCGAGTCCCGGACGACGAGGTCCACTCCCCGTGTCGGTAAGAGGAACGACGTCCTCTCCGGTGTCAGCACCCCGATCGCCGCCCCCCGACGTTTCCTCCGGTCGATCCCGGCTCGCTCTGACCGAACCCAGGAGTTCCGCATGACCCGCTTCACCGTGCTCGTCGCCGCCCCCCGCTCCCGTTCCGCCGTCCGGGACGCCGCCCTGCGCGCCGCCTCCGAGGTGGCCTCCCGCGCGGGGGTCGCCTCCGTCCCCGACGTCATCGACCTCGCGGAGCTGGGCCCCGACCTGCTCGCCGAGTCCTCCGAAGCCGTGGACGCCGCACTGGAGACGGTGCGGCGGAGCGACGTCCTGCTCGTCGCGTCCCCGCAGGCGCACGGCACCTACACCGGCCTGCTGAAGGTGTTCCTCGACCGCCTGCCCGAGCTGGGCCTGGGCCACACCGTCGCGGTCCCGCTGGCCGTCGTGGACGACCTGCGCAACAGCCACGGCATCGAGGAGGACCTGCGGATCCTGCTCGCCGACCTGGGCGCCTGGGTGGCCGAGCCCGGCCTGATCCTGGCCGACGACGAGACCGGCCGGCCCGACAGCGTCGTGCGGGCCTGGGCGGACGTCGCCGCCCCGGGTCTGCGCCAGGCCGTCTCCGTGGCCGCCTGACCCGGACCTGCCGTCCGCCGGCGGCGGGCCCGTGTCCGCGGACACGGGCCCGCCGCCGGCTCCGGTGCGGGGCGGCGGCGCCGGGCCCCGCCTTCCGTGGGACGGCCGGGGTCAGGCCCCGGGCGCGTCCGTGCCGTTCCGGGCGGGGGCGGTCGGCGCGGCGTCGGCGAGGTGCGCCCGCCTGCGGCTGGTGTCGGCCTCGGCCCGGGCCACGTTGCCGCGCACCAGGACCACCACGACCAGGGTCAGCGCGAAGCCGCCGATCCGCAGCGCCAGCATGAGCGGGTCGTCGGGCAGCCGCTCCCCGAACAGGATCGTGCCCATCACGACCATGAACACGTTGCCCGCCACGTTGGACACCGGTGCGGTGATCGACGCCCGGGAGCGCTGGAGCGAGGTCTGGAAGAGGACGATGCCCACCGCCCACCCGACCGCGTACAGGTAGGGGTAGGGGGACAGGAGCGCGGGGGCCACTGCCGCCCACAGGCCGTGGTCGGCCAGCAGTCCGCCCAGGCCCTTGCCCTGGAGTCCGGCGCTCCCCTGGGCGAAGCCGGCCGCGGCGCCCAGGGCCGCCGCCGACATGGACCGTCCGCCGCCGCCGGTGAGGGCGACCACGGCCAGGCACGCCGCCACGGTGGCCAGGCTGACGGTGACGAGCAGCCCTGTGTCGGCGGTGGTCCCGGTCTCCGCGCCGTCGGCGGTGGACAGGGTGAGCAGGCCCAGGGCGACCGGCATGAGGGCCAGGGCCACGTATTCGCCGCGGGTGATCCGCTCGCCCACGACGAGGGTGACGACGAGGATGCCGCACGCCACCCCGGCGGCGAACGCGGGCTGGGCCACGGACACCGGGGCCAGGCCGAGGGAGACGATGAGCCCCACGCTGCCGAGCGCGGTGAAGAGGCAGCCGAACACCCAGCGGGGGTTGCCGAGCAGTACGCGGGCCAGGTGGAGGGGGCGGTTGACCGAGATCGACTCCGACCCGTGCAGAGCACGCTGCTGCACGCTCAGGCCGACGGTGTAGACCACGGCGGACAGGAGCGCGACCAGGAGTCCGATCACGGGAGGGGCCTTTCGGCTCGGAGGCGGCGGCGTCGGGAGGGCCCGTGCGTCGGCGCCCGGTGCGGCAGCGCCGGGGCGGGGGTCTCGGCGGACACGGGTGGCGCTAACGTCGGGATGCGCGGTCCCACATCGGCCGCCGGAGGACTTTGGACGGTTGACGACCTCCATATAACCAGTTCTAGTCTGGTCTGACGAGCCCCATGTCCTCGTCTGAACAGCCAGGGACGGTGTGGCTCCGGGAGTGGGCATAGAACCTGTTCCGGGGCTGCCGAAGGGCGTGACGGCGAGGGATGGGGCATGGTGCAGGACCCAGGCGAGCCCGGTGAGGACACCTCCGAGCCCCGCGGCGGGGCGGTCGGCCCCTCGCGCGCGGAGGCGGGGGACGGCGCGAACGGCGTCCCGGAACCGGAGGCGGAGGAGCGCTCCTCCGCGGCCGGCGGGGCGGGCCCCTCGCCGTGGTCGCGGGCGGCGGAGCTGCTCCCGCACTCCTGGCGCGGGTACGCGCGGAACTTCTCGTGGCGTGACCTGCCCTGGCCGCGCCCGGCCCCCTGGCGGTACCGCTCCTCGCGCTTCGAGCCCGGTCCGCTCGGGCTCCTGGGGGTCATGCTCGCGGCGATGGCCGTCACCCTCCTGCTCATCCAGACCGGTTCGGGCGGGGCGCGGGGCGAGGGGGACGAGCTCGCGGAGGAGCCCGTCACGGTTCCGGGGCCGCCCGCGGGCGAGCTGCGCCTCATGCTGGTCGGCGACTCCCTGACCCAGGGGAGCAGCGGCGACTACACCTGGCGCTTCCACCTGTGGTCCCACCTGCGGGAGGCCGACGTCGAGATCGACTTCGTCGGACCCCGCGACGACCTGTACGGGCTCGACGACGGGGAGCCCGGGAACCGTGACTACGCGGACCCCGGATTCGACACCGACCACGCGGCGCGCTGGGGCACGTCCACGAGGGAACTCGCCACCGGTGTGGCGGAGGTGGCGGCCGAGCACGCCCCCCAGTACCTGCTGCTCCTCGCCGGGACCGAGGACATCCTCGCCGGGCACGGGGCGGACCACGCGTTGGAGGGCATCGGCGAGACGGTGTCCACGGTCCGTGTCGTGCAGGGCGAGACCCGCTTCGTCATCGGGGAGCTGCCCGCGGTGGAGGGCACCGGCGACGACGGCCGGTTCAACGAGGAGATCGCCCGGTTCAACATGGGGCTGGTCGACCTGGCCCGGCAGCTCACCTCCGGCGACTCGCCCGTGGTCGTCGCGCGGGTCGCCGACGGGTACGCGCCGGCGCGCGACAACTGGGACGAGGCGCACCCGAACGCGCGCGGCGAGCTGAGGATCGCCGCGGCGTTCGCCGACGCGCTCGCCGATCCGCTGGGGGTCGGCCGGGCGTTCGAGCGCCCGCTCCCGCGCCTGCCGGTCGGGCCGCCGACCGCTCCCGAGCCCGTCGCGGAGGAGACCGGGGACGGACTCGTGCTGAGCTGGGAGGCCGTGCCCGGGGCGACCGGCTACCGGGTGGTGCAGCGCCGGGTGGAGCCCGACCCCGACGAGGCGTCGGTGCTGCCGGTCGAGGTGGAGGACGACGGCGGCGAGAGGTCCGTGCTGGTGGAGTCGCTGTTCAGCGGTGCGCGGTACGAGTTCGTCGTGCGACCGTTCAAGGGCAGGGACGAGGGCGCGGAGTCCGAGCCCCTGCAGCTGGTGTGGGACGACGACCCGCCCCCCGGCCCCGACGGGATCGGGGTCCGGGACGGCGGCGCGACGGTGGTGTGGGACGCGGTGGAGGAGGCCTCCCACTACGAGGTGTGGGTGCGGCCGCTGGACTGCGTGTCCGCCGACGAGCGGCGGTCCCCGGGGGTCCCCGCGGACGTGGACGGGATGCCGGGCAGCCCGGACGGGGGCGCGGCCCCGCCGGACGGGGGCGCGGACCCGTCCCCGCCGGCGCCGGACCCGGTTCCCACCGACCCGCCCCTGCCGGACCCCGGCCCGACCCCGGCGCCCGAGGCGCCGCTGCCCGCCCCCTCGGAGCCGGACGGCGGCTGTGAACGGCGCGACGGCCGCGGCCCCGAGGACGGGGAGGGCTGGCGCACGCTCGGCTCGGCGGGGGAGGAGCCGCGCTGGACGGCGACGGTGTCGGGCGCCTACGAGGTCGTGGTCCGCTCCTACCGGGACTACGTGGAGGGCGGTTTCTCCGACAGCGCCCTCCTGGGGGGCGGCTGATGGCCGTGCGGAGCGGTGCCGCGGGCGGCGCCCGGAGGCTCCGGTGGGCGGCACGCCTGCTGCCGTGGGCGGTGGGCCTGCTCGCCGGTGTCCTGGCGCTCGGGCCGGCGCTCGGCCCCGGGTACGTGCTCCGCTACGACATGGTGTTCGTGCCGGACCTGTCCCCGGGCACGGTGCTGGAGGGGGCGGACGGCTTCCCCCGGGCCGTGCCCAGCGACGTGGTGGTGGCCGCGCTGTCGGGCGTGCTGCCGGGCGACGCGGTGCAGGCGCTGGCGCTGCTGGCGGTGTTCGCCGTGGGAGGGGCGGGGGCGTCCGTCCTGTTCGCCCGCGCGTGGGCGGGAGGCGGGCCGGTGCGGGCCGGGACGCTCGCGGCCTCGGCCGCCGCGGGCCTGGCGTACGTGTGGAACCCGTTCGTCGCCGAACGCCTGCTGTTGGGCCAGTGGGCCGTGCTCCTGGGCTACGCGGGGCTGCCGTGGGTGGTGGGGGCCGTCGTCCGGTCGGCGGAGCTCCGGCCGGGGGCGGGGTTCGCCGGAGTCGTGCGCGCGCTCGTCCCGGCGGCCGTGGGCGGGTTCTCGTCCGTGGTGCTGACCGGGCTCACGGCGGGCCCGGTGGCTCTGCTGGGGGCCCGTCGGGCGCCAGGCGGCGCCCCGCCCGGAGCGGGCGGTCCCGGCGGTCGCCGGTGGGCGCGGACCGGGCTCTTCCTCGCGGCGCTGGTGACGGTCGCGCTGCCGTGGCTGCTGCCGTCGCTGACGAGCGGCGCGGGGACCGACCCGGCAGGGGTGGAGGCGTTCGCGGCCAGGTCCGACACCCCGTTCGGCACGGCGGTGTCCCTGCTGCTCCTGGGCGGGGTGTGGAACTCGGGGGCCGTCCCGGCGGGTTACGGCGAGCCGGTGACGGCCGCCGTGCGGCTGCTCCTGTGCCTGGCGGCGCTCGCGGGCTGGGCGTGGCTGCTGCGGAGGGGGCGGCCGCCCTTCGGGGCGGGGCTCTCCGCGGCCGCCGCCGCGGGCCTGGCGATCGCCCTGCTGGGCGCCACCGCTCCCGGCCGGGAGCTCCTGGGCTGGCTGGTCGGGCTGTGGCCGGGGTTCGGGGTGCTGCGGGACGGCCAGCTCTACGTCGCCCCCCTGGCGCTGGTGCAGGCGCTCGGGCTGGGCGCGGCGGTGCTGTGGCTGTCGGGCTCCTCCGTGGCGGGGGAGGGGGGCGCCCCGCCGCAGGGCCTCCCCGTGGCGGGCGCCGTCCGTTCCCCGGGGGGAGACGGCCCCCCGCCTGCGGGCGGCTCCCGACCGGAGCCCGCCGGGCTGTGGCGGATGGTGCTGGCGGTGTTCGCGGGGCTCCTTCCCGTGGTGACCCTCCCCGGTCTCCTGTGGGGCGCGGGCGGCGTGCTCGCTCCCGCCGACTACCCCGCCTCCTGGCTGGAGGCCCAGCGGGCGGTGGCCGGGGACGGGCGCCCCGGGGCGGTGCTGGTGCTCCCGTGGAGCGCCTACCGGGGGATCGACTGGTCCGGTCGGCCGACCGTCGTGCTCGACCCGGCCACCCGGCTCTTCGACCGGCGGACGGTGTGGAACGACGACCTGGTGGTCGGCACGCCGGACGGCGGCACGGTGGTGGTGACCGGCGAGGACGCCCGGGCCCGGGAGGTCGCCGGGCTGCTGCGGCCGGACCCGGGGACCGGGCTGCCCGAGCGGCTGGACCCCGGGGTCCTGGCCGGGGCCGGGGTGCGGTACGTGGCGGTGTCGGCACCGGTCGATAACCAGTTCTGGTCCGGGGTGGACGGACTGTCCGTGGTGGTGGAAGGGGCCGACATGGTGCTTCTGGAGGTTCAGGATCAGCACATCAAGGCAGACAAAGCCACCATTTCGGGGTTGGAAGTTACCGGTGGGTTAGTTACAGTTGGGGCAATCATCTGGTCTATGGCTAGATCAGGTTCTAGTCTCGTTTTCCAGTGCCTCGGTCCCAGTTCGGGGTCGGGCGCGCGGAAGGAGATCCCCAAGTGATCAAGGTAATCGCCGCCTGCGTCATCGGCGCGGCCCTGGCGGGGGGTGGCACTGTTCTGGCCACCAGCCTCGCCACGGACTCGACCGCGACCGCGGAGCCGGTGAACGAAACCCTCTACAACTACGGCGACCGCTAGGAAGCCCGAGTTCGACGGAGGACAGCGGGCGCCCCGTCCCCAGCGGGGCGCCCCACCCCCGAAACCCCGCGGCCCCCGTCCCAGGCCGCCCCCCACAGACGTCCGGTCGACGGGTCTGTTCGGCATGCGTTCCACCCTTCCCCCGCGTGATCGCCGTACGTGTCCAGGCGTACGCGGAGGGTGCTCGCTGCCGATCCTCCCGGACTCCGCGCGGAAGGAGAGCGTGTGGTCTTCCAGAAGGTCCGCCACGGGGCGGAACCCGCCCTGTCCCGGGTCGCCGCGTCCCCGGCCGCCACCGCCGCACCCGCCCCGGCGGAAGCCGGCACGGAGGCGCCCCCCGACCCCGGACCGCGCCTCGACGGCGTCCGCCTGGTCATGATCAACTGGCGCGACCCCTGGCAGGCCGCCGCCGGGGGAGCCGAGGAGTACGCCTGGCGGATCAGCCGCCACCTGGCCGAACGCGGCGCCATCGTCACCTTCCTCACCAGCCGCGAACCCGAACAGGCCCGCGTCGAGACCCGGGACGGCATCGTCATCAGGCGCATGGGCGGCAAGTTCACCGTCTACCCGCGCGTCATGGCGTGGCTCGCCCTGTGGCGGCGCGAGTACATGCTCGCCTTCGACTGCATGAACGGCATCCCCTTCCTGTCCCGGCTCGTCCTGCGCCGCGGCACCAGGGTGGTCAGCGTCGTCCACCACGTGCACGACCTCCAGTTCAACGCCTACTTCGCGGCCCCGCTCGCCCGGGTGGGCCGCTTCATCGAGTCGGCCGTCGCCTCCCGCGTGTACCGCGACTGCACGACCGTCACCGTGTCGGAGTCCTCCCGCCGGGCCATGCGCGAGAAGCTCGGCTGGAGGGCGCCCATCGAGATCGTCCACAACGGGGGCACACCCCCGGCGCGTCCCCTCCGGCCCGCCGCCCTCCACCACCCCCGGACCGCGCCCTCCGGCCGGCTCCTCCCCGGGCCCCCCGCGGCCCCCGCCACCGGCCTCGGGAGCCCCGCCGTCGTCAGCCTCGGCCGCCTCGTCGTCCAGAAGCGCGTCTCGCAGGTGGTCGACCTGGCGCGCAGCCTGCGCGGAGCGCACCCCGGCCTGAAGGTGCACATCATCGGGCGCGGCCCCGAGGGCGACCACCTGGCCGAACAGGTCGTGCGCGACGGCACCGGCGACCGGGTCCGCCTGCACGGCTTCCTCTCCGAGGAGGACAAGAACGGCGTCCTGGCGGCGTGCGACCTCCACGTGACCGCCTCCGAGTTCGAGGGCTGGGGCCTGACCGTCATCGAGGCCGCACGCCTCGGCGTGCCCACCGTGGCCTACGATGTGGACGGACTTCGCGATTCGGTGCGTGACGGTGAGACCGGGTGGCTGGTCCGCGAGGGCGAGGACCTCGCCGGCGCGGTAGCCAGGGCCCTGGAGGAGCTGTCCGACCCCCGACGGGCCGAGGCCGTGCGCCGCGCCTGCCTCGCGTGGGCCGCTCGGTTCACCTGGGAGGCCAGCGGCGCGCGGATGGCCCGGCTGGTCGCCGCCGAACTCGGCCTCCCCGGCGGAACCCCCGACCACCCCGGCGCCGGAGAGGCCCCGGCCACCACGACCACCCCGGGCGCCCCGGCCGGGGCAGCAGGCAGGAAAGAGCGAATGTGACTTCGGCGGAATCCACCGCCAGGCGCGAACCGGAGGATTCCAGCACACCGACCGCCCCCCGCGGAGAACTGGACCAGAGGCTGCTCACACGGCTCAAGGTCCTCACGGTGTGTCTGCTACTGGGCGCTCTGGCAGCGAGCATCGACCCCGGCAGGATCGTCAGCGACACCAAGATCGACCTGACGGCCGACCCCCTGGGGTTCATGGAGCGGGCCCTGCACCTGTGGGACGCCTCCTACTTCGGGCAGATCCAGAACCAGGCCTACGGGTACTTCTTCCCCAACGGCCCCTTCCACCTGCTGTTCGACTCGCTGGGCATGCCCGACTGGCTCATCCAGAGGCTGTGGATGGCGGTCCTGCTCGTCGCGGCCTTCACCGGCGTGTACAAGGTCGCCGAGGCCCTGGGCATCGGCACCGCCAACACGCGCATCCTGGCCGGGGTCGCCTACGCCCTGGCCCCCCGCGTGCTGACGCTGCTGTCGTACAACTCGGCCGAGCTCCAGCCCATGCTGCTGATGCCGTGGATCCTGCTGCCCCTGGTCCTGGGGGCCCGGCACGGGTACTCCCCGGCCCGCGCCGCACTGCTGTCCGGCCTGGCCTTCCTCCTGTGCGGCGGCACCAACGCCGCCTCCGAGCTGGCCGTCCTGGTCGTCCCCGGCCTCTACCTGCTGACCCGTGCCAACGGCCCCCGCAAGCGGCGGCTCATGGCGTGGTGGACCGCGGCCCTGGTCCTGGCCTCCTCCTGGTACGTCGCGCCGCTGCTCATCATGTCGCGGTACGTGTACTCGTTCATGCCCTACACCGAGGACGCCGCCGTCACCACCGGTGTCACGTCCCTGGTCAACGCGCTGCGCGGCACCTCCAACTGGATGGGGTTCCTCCCGGACCAGGGCAACACGGCCCTGCCCTCGGGCGCGGAGCTGTCCACCACCCCCTGGCTGATCGCGGCCACCGCGGTGGTCGCCGGGCTCGGCCTGGCCGGGCTGGTCAACCGGCGCACCCCCGAGCGCCTGTTCCTCATCACGAGCCTGCTGACCGGCACCGCGATCATCGTCGCGGGCTTCACCGGCGACCTCACCGGGCCCTTCGCGGAGACGGTGCGCACCCTCCTCGACGGGGCCCTCTCCCCGTTCCGGAACGTGCACAAGTTCGACGCGCTGATCCGCCTGCCGCTGGTCCTGGGGCTGGCCCACCTGCCGGTCGTGGTGGCGCGCGACCGGGCGGACCGCAGCGGGGGCCCCGTCCCCGGGCGCGTCCGCCGGGCGGTCGCGGGCGGCGCCTCCTCCGTCTTCCTCGTCACCCTCGTGCCCATCGGCGCCGTCGGCATCGCTCCCGCCGGGGGCTACGAGCGGATCCCCGAGTACTGGTACGAGGCGGCCGACTGGCTGGAGGAGCGCTCCGACGAGCGCGGCATGACCATGGCCCTGCCGGGCTCCGCGCGCGGCGAGTACGAGTGGGGACGCCCCCTCGACGAACCCCTGCAACCCCTCCTGGACGGTGCCTGGACCAACCACCAGATCATCCCGTGGGGGTCGGCGGGCGTCTCCCGCATCACCCACGAGATCGACCAGAGGGTCTCCTCGGGCCGCGGCTCCGCCGGGCTCTCCGCCACCCTCGCCCGCATGGGAGTCACCCACCTCCTGGTCCGCAACGACCTCCAGCGCACCGCCAACAACGGCGGCTGGCCCGCACGCGTCCACCAGGCGCTCCGGAACTCGCCCGGCATCACCGAGGCCGCCGAGTTCGGCCCGGTGATCGGCTCCCTCGACCACCAGTCCGCCTCGCAGTGGTTCGACCAGCCGTACCCGGCCCTGACCGTCTACGAGGTCGGGGAGGCGGCCCCGACCGTGGGCACCGTCCCCTCCGACGGGACGCTGAGGGTCACCGGCGGGCCCGAGTCCGTGCTCCACCTGGCCGAGCAGGGCCTGCTCACCGACGACCGCCCCGTCCTTCTGGGCGACGACCCCGGCGCCGCCGGGATCGCCGCGGAGGACACGATCGTCACCGACACCGCCCGCCGCCGCGAGGTCGTCTACCCCGACGTGCGCCGCAACGTGTCCGCGACCCTGACCGAGGACGAGGAACTCGAACGCGACGTCCCCGCGCCCGACGTCCTCGACCCGGCCTGGGAGGACCACGTCGCCCACGCCGAGGACATCGGGATCGAGTCGGTGAGGGCCTCCTCGTCCGAGAGCGGCGCGGGAGCACGCGCCGGCGACCGCGACCCCGGGCACGCCCCGCACGCCGCGCTCGACGACGACCTCACCACCTCGTGGCGGTCCAGCGCCTTCACCGGGGCCCTGGGCCAGTGGATCGAGGTCGAGTTCTCCGAGCCCCAGGACCTCACGGGGCTGAGCATCGCCTTCGAGCAGCTCGCCGGCGAGCCGCCGCCCTCCCGCGTCACGCTGGTCACCGACAACGGCGAGGCGGAGGTCCCCGTCGCCGAGACGGCGGAGCCGCAGGAGCTCATGGCCCCGCCGGGGCCCACCGGTACGCTGCGCGTGCGCGTGGACGAGCTCGCCTGGGAGCCCGAGTACCGGTTCGGCACCCGTGTGGGCATCTCCTCCGTCTCGGTCCCCGGCCTCGAACCGGACCGCACCCTGCGCGTGCCCGGCCCCGCGGACACCGGGACGCTGCTGTTCACCGGTTCCACCGGGACCGTGCCCGGCTGCATGGAGGGCTCCCACGTGTGGGTCTGCAACCCGCGCCTCCAGGTGCAGGGGGAGGACGCGCGCGGGCTGGACCGCACCTTCGACCTGTCGGCGGACGCGGCCTCCACGCCGCACTCCGTGACCGGCGAGGTCGTGCTCACCGATCCCAGGGAGGCGGAGAACGCCGCGAACCGGGCCGGCCCCCATCCGCACGTGACCGCCTCCTCCACCGCGGTGGAGCACCCGGCGGCCATGGGCCGGGGCGTCCTGGACGGTGACGAGAGCACCGTCTGGTACCCGGACCCGGAGGAGAAGAACCCCTGGCTCGACATCGACCTGGGGACTCCCGCCGAGATCGGGTACCTGGCCGTCGAGTTCCCGCGCGCCGACAGCGTGATGCGGCCGATCCGCGTGACCGTGGAGGGCGGCGGCACCGTCCGCGAGGGCTGGCTCGACGGCAGCGGCCGGGTGGACTTCGCCGAGTTCACCGCGTCCTCGCTGCGGGTGACGTTCGAGCGGCCCGAGGGGCAGTCGCTGGAGATCGGCTCCGTCGAGCTCCCCGGCGTCGAACCGGTCGACCCGCTGCCCGAGGGCGACGCGTCCACCGCCTGCGGCCTGGGCCCCACGCTGCGGGTCAACGGACAGCGCGTGGAGACCCGGATCAGCGGGGGAGCCCTCGCCGACCAGCTCACCGGTCGGCCGGTGCCCTACGAGAGCTGCACGGACCTGGACCTGGTCGAGGGCGAGAACCGGGTCGTGGTCGACCCGGGCAACCGCTACGAGGTGCGCTCGGCGCTCATCGGCTCCGCGGGGCCGGCCGCGGACCGGGCCGAGGTCACCACGGCCGAGGTGGAGGCGCTGCACGAGTGGGGGCCGGGCGAGCGCCGGTTCGACGTGGACGTCGACGAGGACAGCTTCCTGGTCGTCAACGAGAACTTCAACGAGGGCTGGCGGGCGGTCCTGGAGGGCGGGGACGCGCCGCTGGAGCCGATCCGCCTGGAGGGGTGGAAGCAGGCCTGGGTGCTCCCGGAGGGCAGCGCGGGCACGGTCACCCTGACGTACACGCCCGACACCGCCTACCACCGCGCCCTCGCCGTCGGCGCCGCCCTGGCCGCGGTGCTGGTGGCGGCGGCACTGTGGCCCCGCCGGCTCCTGCCGGGCGGGCGCGCCCTCCGGGCCTCGCCCCCGCGCGGCTCCCGGGCCCTGCCCGCGGCCGGCTCCGGGTGGCCGGGCCGCTGGGCGGTCCTGCCGCTCGGCCTGGCCTACGGGGTCTGGGTCGCGGGCTGGGTCGGCGCGGCCCTGGTCGGCCTGATCCTGCTGTGCATGTGGTGGCTGGGCCGCCGCGCGCCCCGGCGGCTCAGGCACGCCAGGCCCGGGCGGCCGTCGATGGGCGGGCGCCTGCTGCCCCACCTGGCCGGGCCGTGGCCCCCGGTGGTGTCGCTGGGCCTGGCCGGGCTGTCCGTGGCCCTGGGCACCCACCTGGCCCTGTACATGCCCTTCCACGACGTCACGGAGGCGTTCGGGGGAGCGCTGCGCGGCTGGGCGGCCCAGCTGCTGTGCCTGCCCGCGCTCGCCAGGCTCGTCCTGGCCCTGGGCCGGCGCGGCGACGGCGACCCGGCCGACGCCGACCCGCCGGCGGTCCGCGCGGCCGCCGGGGCGGACCCGGAGGCCGCCCGCGGACCGGACCCGGGCGGGGCGGACGGGAGCGCCCCGGCGGCGGAGCCCCGTGACGGCGACCTGAGGGAGCCCGACTCCGAGGAGGCCCGCGCATGAGCGCGACCGGGACGCGGACCGACAGCCAGGTCGGCCCGCCCGGGACCCCCGGACGCCCCCTGCCGCGGGGCGCCGTCATGGTGGCGCTGGGGGCGTTCCTGCTGACACTGGCCGCCCTGCTGCCGCTGTACGTGCACGACAGGATCGCCCTGCTGCCGGCGCAGACCCGGTTCGACGTCAGGATGGTCGACGAGGACGCCGGCTACCTCGACACCTCCACCTGGCGGTGGGTGGAGGCCGCGGAGCTCACCCGGGTGACCCGCGTGGACGGCTCGGCCCACGGCGGGGACTGGTCGGCGTGGGAGGTGTCCGTGGACACCTCGGTGCCCGACCGGATGATCGACCACTGGAGCCGGCGGGTGATCGTGGACCGCGAGACCGGCAGGGCGGTGAACTGCTGCGGCGAGCACGTCGACGGCGACCGCGCGGTCCGCCAGGCGGGGCTCGTGTACTCGTGGCCGCCCGGGGCCGAGGAGGGCGACCACCCGTTCTACGACGCCGAGGTGCGCTCGGCGCCGATGCTGGAGTTCCAGGAGTGGGACGAGGTCGCCGGGGTCCCCGTGCGCCGGTACAGCCAGTGGGTCGAGGCCTCCCAGGTGCCGGAGTCGGCGCGCCCGGTGCCCGCCGGGCTGTTCCGGTCCGGCGCCCGGGGGACGGTCACCGCCACGCGCTGGCTGGAGGTGAGCCGCACGTTCTGGGTGGAGCCGGTCAGCGGGATCGTGGTCGACGCCCACGAGACGCGCTCGGAGACCCTGCGCCCGCAGGACGGCGGGGGCGAGGTCCCGCTCCTGTACGCGGAACTGGTCATGGCGGACAACCAGGTCTCGGCCTACGCCGAGCAGGCCCGCGTCCGGTCGGTGCTGCTGCGCGCCCTGGACTCCTGGGCGCCCTGGGCGCTGGGACCGCTCGGCGGGCTGGCGGTCCTCGTCGGCCTGGTGGGGGCATGGCGGGGCCACCGTGCGGACGGCGCCCCCGCCGATCGGGAGGCCCCCGCCCGGAGGCGCGGGCGCCGGCGGGCCCGGGAGCCCCTCGACCCGCAGTGGTGACCGGGCCCCGGCGGACGGGGCCGCGTCCGCCGGCGCACGCCTGTGTTCCGGAGGTGGGCGAGGAGGCCACGCCGTAGTATCGGACACATGTGCGGTCGCTATGCCCAGTCCCGGAACGTGCACCAGCTGCAGCTCGCCTTCGGGCTGCCCGAGCAGGCCCTCCCCGAGGAGGCGGACCCCCGGTCGTGGCCTCCGCTGGAGGAGCTGGAGCCGGACTACAACATCTCGCCGGGAAGGCCGGTGTACGCCGTGCTCGGTCCGCCGCCCCGGGCCGGCGACCAGGGCCCGCCCGGGCCCAGGACCCTGCACACGCTGCGCTGGGGGCTCGTCCCCTCCTGGGCCAAGGACCGCAACGTCGGCTACCGGATGATCAACGCCCGGAGCGAGACGGTCGCCGACAAGCCGGCCTTCCGCACCGCCTACCGCCGCCGCCGGTGCCTGCTGCCCGCCGACGCCTACTACGAGTGGCAGCTCGTCGGCAAGGACGGCACCGTGCAGGCCAGCACCTCGCCCGCGACCGACCCCCAGCACAAGAAGCGCAAGGCCAAGGCCGACAAGAAGCCCTACTCGATCCACTACCGGGACGACCGCCCCCTGGCGATGGCGGGCATCTTCGAGCGCTGGCGCGACCCCGAGGTGCCCGAGGACGACCCCGCCGCCTGGGTGTGGAGCTGCGCGGTCGTCACCACCGAGGCGGCGCCCGGGCTCGACCACATCCACGAGCGCATGCCGGTCGTCGTGCCGCCGGAGGACTGGGCCGCCTGGCTGGACCCCGCCTCGGGCGCCGACGAGCTCGCGCACCTGCTGGGGGAGACCCCCGTCGACCGGTTCGCGGTCGACGAGGTGTCCACCGACGTCAACACCATCAAGAACAACCGCCCCGACCTGCTCGAACCCCTCACCGACACCGGGGGTGGCGAACCGGGGACACTTTTCTGACCCCTGTGACGGTGGACACGGCGGGGGCGGCCCTGTGTATGGTGTGCGTGGCCGAAGGGCCCCGGCACCGGGATCGAGGTGCCGCGGCACGCTCGACGTGCCCACACATGTGAATACGCAACGCGGGAGCTCGCGCCATGGCGGGCTGAGAGGGCGACTCGACGGTGTCGCCGACCGCAGAACCTGTTCGGGTAATTCCGACGTAGGGAGGCATGCCATGACGGCTACCGACGGTCGTGACGTCAGTTCCACCAGAGGTTCCGCCACCGCCGTTCACCGGGTGACCACTGGTCCCATCATGGGATCATCCAAGGTCTATCGCGAGGTCGTGACCCCGGAGGGGCACACGCTCCGCGTGCCCCGGCGCAGGGTGGGACTCAGCAACGGCAGCCACTTCGACCTGTACGACACCTCCGGCCCCTACACCGACGACGCCGTGTCCGTCGACGTCCACCGGGGCCTTCCCCCGACCCGCCTGGCCTGGGCCGGGGACCACCGGACGGCCGGCGGCGCGTCCACCCAGCTCGCCCGCGCGAAGGCCGGGACCCTCACCCCCGAGATGCGCTTCGTGGCCGAACGCGAGGGCGTGGACCCCGAGTTCGTCCGCTCAGAGGTGGCACTGGGCCGCGCGGTCATCCCCGCCAACCGGTGCCATCCCGAGTCCGAACCGATGATCATCGGCAAGAACTTCCTGGTCAAGATCAACGCCAACATCGGCAACTCCGCCGTCACCTCCTCCGTGCCCGAGGAGGTCGAGAAGATGGTGTGGGCCACCCGCTGGGGCGCCGACACCGTCATGGACCTGTCCACGGGCAGGCGCATCCACGAGACCCGCGAGCGCATCCTGCGCAACTCGCCCGTCCCGATCGGCACCGTGCCCATCTACCAGGCACTGGAGAAGGTCGACGGGGACCCGGCCCGGCTCAGCTGGGAGGTCTACCGGGACACCGTGGTCGAGCAGTGCGAGCAGGGCGTGGACTACATGACGGTGCACGCGGGGGTGCTGCTGCGGTACGTGCCGCTCACCGCCCGCCGGGTCACCGGCATCGTCTCCCGGGGCGGCTCCATCATGGCCGCCTGGTGCCTGGCCCACCACAGGGAGAGCTTCCTGTACACCCACTTCGAGGAGCTGTGCGAGATCCTCCGGGAGTACGACGTCACCTTCTCCCTCGGCGACGGGCTGCGACCCGGGTCGATCGCCGACGCCAACGACGAGGCCCAGTTCGCCGAGCTCCGCACCCTGGGGGAGCTCACCCACGTCGCCCGCGCGCACGACGTCCAGGTGATGATCGAGGGCCCCGGGCACGTCCCCATGCACAAGATCGCGGAGAACGTGCGCCTGGAGGAGGAGCTGTGCGGCGAGGCGCCGTTCTACACGCTCGGCCCCCTGGCCACCGACGTGGCCCCCGGTTACGACCACATCACCTCGGCGATCGGTGCCGCGCAGATCGGCTGGCTCGGCACGGCGATGCTCTGCTACGTCACGCCCAAGGAGCACCTCGGGCTGCCCGACCGCGACGACGTCAAGACGGGCGTCATCACCTACAAGCTCGCCGCGCACGCCGCCGACCTGGCCAAGGGGCACCCCGGGGCCCAGGAGTGGGACGACGAGCTGTCCAGGGCGCGGTTCGAGTTCCGCTGGCAGGACCAGTTCCACCTGTCCCTCGACCCCGAGACCGCCCGGTCCTTCCACGACGAGACCCTGCCGGCCGAACCGGCCAAGACGGCGCACTTCTGCTCCATGTGCGGGCCCAAGTTCTGCTCCATGAAGATCACCCAGGACGTGCGCCGCTACGCGGAGGAGCACGGTCTGGACACCGTCGCGGCCATCGAGCGGGGCATGGCCGACAAGTCGGCGGAGTTCTCCGAACAGGGCAAACGCGTGTACCTCCCCCTCGCCGAGTAGGGCGTGCGCCGCGGGCGCCCCGGCGGGTCCGGCCTCCGCGGGCCGGGCCCGTCCCCCGGGAGACCGGGGGGCGGGCCGCTCGCGGAGTGTGGAAGGCCGGAGTGTCCCCCCGGCCACCCCGCACCACGTGTGAGCTCCCGCGGACGCCCTCGTCCGCGACGGAGGGGACGCCGCTCAGCCGGGCTTGCGGGCGCTGGCGACCAGGTGCACGCCGACGTAGTCGTCGGACTCGGTCGCCCGCAGCTCCATCTCCACCAGGCGTCCCATCGACCTCGGGTCGCGGGCCAGCATCATCTCCACCGTGGAGGCGGACAGCACCGTGCGGGGCTTGATCCACTCCAGTTCCAGACCCGCGTCCGAGAGCGTCTCGGTGAGCTGCTCGGCGGTGAAGCACCGGGTGATGGAACCGTCGGGCCAGGGGACCAGGAGCACGTCCGCGCTCGGCGCGTGGCTCAGCTCCGGCCAGCAGTCCTGCTCGGCGAGCAGCGCCATGCCCAGCACCACGGAGTCCACGCACAGCAGGGCGCGTCCCCCCGGGCGCAGCACCCTGGCGACCTCCGCGACGGAGGACTCGGTGGCCAGGTGGCGCGACAGGACCCGGTTGTCGGCGATCACCCCGTCGAAGACCTCGGAGGCGAAGTTGCGCAGGAAGGCGGAGTCCCCGACGACGTGGCGCAGGCGTCCGCGCCGCGCCGGGCGCGGCACCACCGCGCGCCCGTTGACGAGGGTGAGCGGGCGGCGCACCGCCATGTCGGCGGAGGGGAGCAGGGTCACGACGTCGTGGCCGGCGGCCACCGCGCGCGGGGTGCCCTGGTAGTCGGGGCTGGACACGTCGAGGAGCCGGGAGGGTGCCTCGGGGAGCCAGCGGGCGATCTGCGCCTCCGCGACCGCCCAGTAGAACCGCCAGTAGTCCGAGAGGCGGTCGGGGGTGGCGAACTGCGCCGCGGGCGAGCGGGGGCGTTCGGAGGCAGGGGTTGAGGACGGTTGCACGTGCGCTCCTCTCCCATCCTTCAAGTGGTCCTACCCGCACTCTGCCATGCCTCACCTCCGATGACCGAGGCAAACGACAATTTCGGGCGGGTAAGGGACCTTCGTCCCCCCGGTGGCGCGGAATCAGCCCGGCGCGAACGTTGTTGTCCTCCACACCGCCACCGGAAGCGGACGTCCGGGGCGGACGAAAGTCCTATGAGGAGGGTCGTCAGAGCATGCCGACTGCCGGTTCATGTCTCGAGCGCGGGGAGACGGCGTCGCCGCCACGCGGTGGCGGTGCGCGGGTCAGGGCCACGGGACCGTATCGTTGGGGTATGGATGCCCCAGCTGGGACCAGTGCGAGGAGGCCGACGGGCTTGGAACAGGGCCAGGAGACAGCCGAGGAGAGGGACGAGCGGTTCGAGAGGGACGTGCTCCCCTTCCTCGACCAGCTCTACTCCGCGGCGTTGCGGATGACACGCAACCCCGCTGACGCGGAGGACCTCGTCCAGGAGACCTTCGCCAAGGCGTTCGGTTCGTTCCACCAGTTCAAACAGGGGACGAACCTCAAGGCGTGGCTGTACCGCATCCTCACCAACACCTTCATCAACTCCTACCGCAAGAAGCAGCGGGAGCCGAAGCAGGCGGGGACCGAGGACGTCGAGGACTGGCAGCTGGCCCAGGCCGCGTCGCACACCGCGGCCGGTCTGAAGTCGGCCGAGGCCGAGGCGCTCGAACACCTCCCCGACAGCGACGTCAAGCGGGCGCTCCAGGAGCTGCCCGAGGACTTCCGGATCGCCGTGTACCTCGCCGACGTCGAGGGCTTCGCGTACAAGGAGGTCGCCGAGATCATGGGGACGCCGATCGGGACGGTCATGTCCCGTCTGCACAGAGGCCGTCGCCAGCTCCGGTCGCACCTGGAGGAGTACGCGGCGGAGCGCGGCTTCCTGCCGGCGAGGGCGGCCGCGGCCGCCGGCGTCGCCTCGGGAACGTCCGCTGGTGGGGGTCAGGACGGGTCGGATCGAGGAGATCTGCGATGAGCGGCGGTCACGGCGAACACAGCGACACCCCGTGCAGCGAGGTGCTCGACAAGCTCTACACCTATATCGACGGTGAGCTCGAGGAGCGCAACTGCGAGCAGATCAGGGAGCACCTGGACGGCTGCAGCCCCTGCCTGGAGGAGTACGGGCTCGACGAGGCGGTGAAGAAGCTCGTGGCCAAGCACTGCGGTTGCGACCCCGTCCCGATGGACCTGCGCGACAAGGTGCTGGGGCGTCTGGCCCTGGCGCGCACGGAGCAGCTGGCCAAGGAGGCCGGCGCGGAGGCGCCGGGAGCGCCCGCCTGAGGGCCTCGTCCTCGGCCTCCGACACCCGAGACGGCGGTACCTGGAATTCCAGGTACCGCCATTGTCTATTTTGTGCCCCATTTCTGAATTGACTGACTCTGGCTCCTTGTGTGGCAATTTAGGGCTTTTGCGTGAATGTCTTCCCCGTTTCCCCGTGGCTGCCGGAGTTTTGGTCACGTGCGGACGCGGCAACCTTCTTGCAGCGTTCTTCGACACGCCCGGAACACCGGCTCCGTCCCAGGCCGTAACCGACTCGGAATGTTTTTTCCCCCGAGTCCCCCAGACTGTTGCGAATGGTTACTTTCCGTAGTCGTTCGAGGTGGTCTCGGTCGGGTGGGCCGAGGGCAATCGTCTTGACGGCGGGTAGTCCAACCTGCTTGTCCGATGATCAGTGGTTACTCAGAGTAATAGAATAAAATTACTAATTGAATTCGTAATTCCGCATTCCGGAACTTGTTGCCATCGCGGGGTTGCGGATCGACGGTGGTTCGGGTCGGAGGTAAACAGGAGTCTGCTGTTGCCCGTTAAACTGGTCGCCATATCCAACGAATGGGGTAATTTACGCGGCGTGCCCGGGGGAATGGAGGTGCGCCTGCGTCGGGGAGAGGGGAACAACGATGTTCATCAGCATGCTCCACACCGCGATCGGTGCTCTTTGGGTCGTAACCGCCTTCACCGGGTGGTCCTGGTGGTAGAACAGAACCGGTGAAACCATGACAGTCCGGTCGTCATTGGCGGGGGGTGAACGGGGGTGCGGGCTCTTCCTCAGGGCGCGCGTGTCTACGTCGGAATCATCGTTGTCAGTGCTGTCGCCATCGTGCTCATCGGTCCCTACTCGGGAATCGATCTGCAGACGCTGGTCCTCGTCGCGATCCTCTTCGTGGTCGCGGAGTCGATCAGCACAGCCGTCCTCAAGGGCGTCAGAGCGGGGATATCACCGAGCTCGGCCGTCTCGCTGGCCGCGGTGGTCCTGGTCGGACCGGTCGGTGCGGCGGTGGTCGGTTTCGCCTCCTGCCTCACGATCCGCAGGATGGACCTCGTCAAGAGGGCCTTCAACGGCGCGCAGTTCGCACTGGCGGCCTACGCGGCCGGACACGTCTACCTTCTGCTCGGCGGAACGGTGGGGGAACCGGGCCGGGAGGACTTCCCGGCCGTGGTGCTCCCCTACGTCGCCGCCGTCCTGACCCACTCCCTGGTCAACTCGGTCCTCATCGGCACCCTCATGTGGGCGCTCGGGGTCGTGCGGCCGGGGAGCCGGAGCAGGCTCCACTGGCGTCCCCTGGTCGCCGTCGAGCTGTCCTCCATGGGCTACCAGATGCTGGGGCTCGCCATCGC
Source organism: Streptomonospora nanhaiensis (assembly GCF_026642255.1). Taxonomy (GTDB): domain Bacteria; phylum Actinomycetota; class Actinomycetes; order Streptosporangiales; family Streptosporangiaceae; genus Nocardiopsis; species Nocardiopsis tropica. The sequence goes on from NZ_CP113264.1 coordinate 1,248,127, forward strand.
GGCCGTCTGGGGAGGGGTCGGACTCGTCGCCCCGCTCCTGGTCCTGCTGCCCCTGTTCATCGCCCGCTGGACCTTCGCCCAGCAGCTGGACGAGGCGCGCGCCCACGAGGCGACCCTCGCCACCCTCTGCCAGGCGGTGGAGACCAAGGACTACTACACCCGGGGCCACTGCATGCGCGTCGCCGAGGGCGCCGCCATGATCGCCCGGGAACTGGGTATGCCCGCCGAGCGGGTGCAGAAGATCCGGTACGCCGGAATGCTGCACGACATCGGCAAGCTCGGAGTACCCACCAAGGTGTTGCAGAAGACGGGCAAACTCACCGACGACGAGTACGCGGCCATCAAGCTCCACCCGACCCGCGGCTACGAGATCGTCCGCGAGATCAGCTTCCTGGACGAGGCGCTGGCCGGGATCCGCCACCACCACGAGCGCCTCGACGGGCGCGGCTACCCCATGGGGCTGGTGGGGATGGAGATCCCCGAGTCCGCGCGCATCATCAGCGTCGCCGACGTCTTCGACTGCCTCACCTCCACGCGCTCCTACCGGCAGGCGTGGTCGGCGGAGGACGCCATCGCCGAGCTCCGCGCCTGTGCCGGGACCCAGTTCGACCCCAGGATGGTGGAGGCCCTCGTGCGCGCCGTCGAACGGGAGGGCTGGGAGACGCCGGACATCGCCGAGCCCCCGGGCGGCTGCTACACCGAGGCGGACCCCACGAACCGGACCTGCCCGGGGTCCGTGGACACCGCGGCCGGCGACGAGGCGCCGGCTCCGGCGCCCGTGCCGGAGCCGGAGGAGGAGGCGGCCGACACGGCCGCTCCCGCCGACGCGGTGACGGGCGGGAGCGAGCGATGATGACCCAGAAGCAGTCCGACGGCGCGGGGACGTCGCGCCCGGCGCTGAGCGGACCCGAGGGCGGGGCCCTCAGCCACCAGCGCCCGCGCGGCCCCCTCTGGCGCACGGCCCGGCCGTTCCGCGCCGTGCTCGTCGGCTCGGTGGGGGCCGGGGCCCTGGCCGCCCTGGTGTGGACGGCCGCCACCGGTTTCGTCGAACCCTACGTGGCGCTCGCCTTCTGCCTGGTCATCGCGGTCGGAGAGCTGGCCAGGATCACGCTTCCGGGATCGCGCGAGGTCGCGCCGATCGCCTCGGCCGGTGCGATCAGCTACGCCTTCCTGCTCACCCTGGGCGCCGGGCCGCTCCACCACTCCGCCTGGCAGGTGGTGGCGGTGGTCGCGCTGGGCGTGGCACTGGGGGAGCTCCCGCACGTCGCGGTGGGGCGCAGCCCCCGGGTCGAGGACGCGGTCCGCAGGGTGCTCGCCGCCACGGTGCTCGCGGTGGCCTTCCGTCCGCTGGCCGAGCAGCTGGGGCTGGTGGGGCCGTCGGTGACGGCCACGCTGCTGATGGCCGCACTGGTGCTGCTCACCTGGTTCGCGGACTCCCTGGTCGCGGCCGTGCTCAGGGCGGAGCGCCTGCGCACGAGGCTCATGGTCGCCGTCCGGGACGAGCTGCGCGCCCAGTTCGCCACGGGCGCCGCGATCGGCTCCAGCGGTGTGCTGATCGCGCTCGCCTGCACGGTGACCGGCCTGGCCGGCCTCCTGGTGTTCACGGCGCCCCTGCTGGTGTCCCAGGCGGCCTTCCGCCGCCACGCGGAGGTGCGGCGGACCTACCTGGAGACGGTGCGCGCGCTGTCGCGGGTGACCGAGGTGGGCGGGTACGTCGAGAACGGCCACTCGCGCCGGGTCAGCCAGCTGTCCCACGGGATCGCCTGCGAGCTGGGACTGGCCGAGGCCGAGCTGCTGGAACTGGAGTACGCGGCGCTGATGCACGACATCGGCCAGCTGTCGCTGCGGGAGCCCATCGCGGGCGGGGCGACCGTGCTCGCCTCCCCGCGGGAGCAGAGGCGGATCGCCGAGCTCGGATCGGCGATCATCCGGGAGACCGGCGTGCTGGACAACGTCGCGGAGACGGTCCGGCGCCAGTGCGAGCCGCTCGCGGGCGACGGCGACGAGGGGGTGCCGCCCCTGGGCAGCAGGATCATCAAGGTCGCCAACGCCTTCGACGACCTGGTGGGGGAGAACGGGGACGCGGAGCGCCGCGCCGCCGTGCTGGAACGCCTGCGGATGGACACCGACAGCGAGTACGACCCCCGCGTGGTCGACGCCCTGGCCTCGGTGCTCGCCCGGGTCTGAGCCGCCTCCCGGCGCAGGGACGGCCCCGCCTGCGCTTCCCCGGACGCCCCGGCGGGGCGCGGGGGGAGCGGCGGGGCCCGTCAGTCCAGGGGCGGGCGCAGGCGGGTGACGAACTTGTAGCGGTCGCCGCGGTACAGCGACCGCACCCACTCCACCGGGTGGCCGTCGCCGTCGAAGCTGTGCTGGCAGTGCAGCACCAGGGGCAGGCCGACGTCCACGCCCAGCAGCCGGGCCTCGTTGGGGGTGGCCAGGACCGTCTCGATCGACGCCTCCGCCTCGGCCAGGGAGACGTCGTAGGCGCTCGCCAGGGCTTCGTACAGCGAGGCGTAGCGGTCCAACTGGCGCCGGAGGCCCGGGAAGCGCCGTGCGGCGAGGTGGGCGGTCTCCACGGCCATCGGCTCGCCGTTGGCCAGGCGCAGCCGCTCGATGCGCAGCACGCGGCCGCCCGAGCGGATCGCGAGGAGCTCGGCGAGCTGGTCGTCGGCGTTGATGTAGCTCACGTCCAGGATGCGGGTCGCCGGGTGCAGGCCGTGCGCGCGCATCTCCTGCGTGTAGCTGGTGAGCTGGAGCACCTGGGCGACCTTCGGCTTGGCCACGAACGTGCCCTTGCCCTGGATACGGAGGAGGCGGCCCTCCACCACCATCTCGGTCAGCGCCTGGCGCACCGTCGTCCGGGACGTGCCGAACTGGGTCGCCAGCGCCCTCTCCGGGGGGACCGGGTTGCCCGCGGGCATCGCCTCGATCAGCTCAAGGAGCTGCTTCTTCACCTGGTAGTACTTCGGCACCCGGGGGTTGCCGTCCAGTGTGCGCTGACCAGTCATCAGTCTCCTCCGCCGCGTCCCGCGCTTGCCGCACACACCCCGCCGGCGTGGCCGGTACGGCGGGCGGGCGGCCGCCGATTGGTGTGGACCACTGGTCGAGTGCGTACCCCTTGAGTATGCACGCCTTCATGGGATGATTTGTGAGTGCCTCACCTCAGTGATCTCATCCGGCGACACACGTCACTCAAACAAGCGGACCTGGAGTGGATCCACTCCCTGGTCTCGGACTGGCAGCTCCTCGCGGACCTGTCCTTCGCGGACCTCGTGCTGTGGGTGCGACTGCGCGAGGACGACGGCTGGGTGTCGATCGCCCAGATGCGCCCCACGACCGGCCCGACCGCCTTCCAGGACGACCTGGTCGAGGCCGTGCTCCTGGACGACATGACGGATGTCACGTCGCGGACGGCGTCGCGGGCGGTCGGCCGCAGGGCCCTCATCGACCGCGCGTGGAGCGAGGGGCGGATCTGCCGCGACGGCGACCCGGACTGGTCCGGGGGGGTCCCCGTGCGGGAGGAGACCATCCCGGTGCGCCGCGAGGGCAACCTCATCGGCGTCATCCAGCGCAGCACCAACCTGAGCTCGGCGCGCACGCCCAGCCGCCTGGAGCTGACCTACCTCCAGAGCGCGGGCGACCTGGCGCAGATGATCGCCGAGGGGGCGTTCCCGTTCAGCGACCAGGGGCCGCTCATGGTGCGGTCCCCGCGCGTGGGCGACGGGCTCCTGCGGCTGGACCAGAACGGCGAGGTGGTCTACGCCAGCCCCAACGCCCTCTCGGCCTACCGGCGGCTCGGGCTGGCGGCCGACCTGGTGGGCGCGCGCCTGGACCGCACCACCCTGGAGCTGGCCGCCACGGGGGAGGCGCGGGACGAGGCGCTCACCTACACCGCGAGCGGCCGTGCGCCGCAGGAGGCGGAGGTGGAGACGCGCGGCGTCACCGTGCAGCTGCGTGCCATCCCCCTGGTCATCGACGGGGTGCGCATAGGGGCGCTGGTGATGGTCCGCGACGTCACCGAGCTGCGGCGCCGCGAGCGCGAGCTGATGACCAAGGACGCCACCATCCGGGAGATCCACCACCGGGTCAAGAACAACCTCCAGACGGTGGCCGCCCTGCTGCGGCTGCAGTCCCGGCGCCTGGACGTGCCCGAGGCGCGGGCGGCGCTGGACGAGGCGGTGGGCCGGGTCGGGTCCATCGCGATCGTGCACGAGATGCTCTCGCACACCCCGGACGAGGTCGTGGACTTCGACGACATCGCCGACCGGGTGATCCAGATGGCGGCGGAGGTCTCCTCGACCGGCGGAACGGTCGTGCCCCGCAGGGTCGGCGGCTTCGGGCTGCTGAACGCCCTGGTGGCGACGCCGCTGTCGATGGTGCTCGCCGAGCTCGTGCAGAACGCCGTCGAGCACGGGCTGGAGCAGGGGCCGGGGCGGATCGAGGTGCGGGTGCGCCGGTTCGACCCGGAGCCCGCCCATCCGGGCTCGGGGAGCCTGGAGCTGGCCGTGTCCGACGACGGCGGCGGGCTGCCCCTCGACTTCGACCTGGAGGGCGCCACGAGCCTGGGACTCCAGATCGTGCGGACCCTCATCGTGGGCGAGCTGGGGGGAACCCTGGCGATCAAGCCGATGGAGAGCGGCGGGACCGAGGTCGCCATCAGCCTGCCGCTGGAGCGCGAGGAGGGCGAGGTGCCCTGAGGGAGGTCTCCCCGGAAGGGGAGGCGCGCGGTCCCCGTCGCGCCGCGGGGACCTCTCGTGCTCCCCGTGTGCGCACGGGGGAGCGCCGTCCGTCGGGACGCGCCTCCCGCGGCGGGTTCCGCCGCGGGGGTTCCGCCGGTGTCACCGGAGGGGGTGCGCCGGTGCGGCGGTGTACCGCTGTGGCCGCGGGTGCGGCCGAGGGGGTGTCAGCTGCGGACCATGGAGCGGTGGGAGGAGCCGCGGCGCTTCTTGAGCAGGCGGCGCTCGTCCTCGCTGGTGCCGCCCCACACACCGCCGTCCTGGCCGCTCTCCAGCGCCCACTTCAGACAGGCCGAGCTGACGGGGCAGCGCTGACAGACCGCCTTCGCTTCCTCGATCTGGATCAGTGCGGGGCCGAAGTTCCCGATGGGAAAGAAGAGTTCGGGGTCTTCGTCACGGCAGGCTGCGTCATGGCGCCAGTCCATGCGGTCCACTCCTCACGGTGAGGCGATCGGATGCTTGTGAAGCTTTTCACGATCGTGCGCGTGTGCGGATTGTGCGAAGGGCGCCCGATGGATGGGTCCCATCGGAGGATGTCCAGGCCGAGATGGTTCAGGTTTCACCCCACGGCCATGTGGGAAGCGCCCAAATTAACTCGCCCGTAACTCGCGGCGATATCTTGAGCGTGACAGGGTTCCCCGGGGCATGCAAGAGGTCCCGAGGCCGAAGGTCCTGATCGGTGTGTCAGGTGCGTCACAGTGCTTGCGAATGGCATCTATCGCCGCAATTAACAGATGATTCGTAATGCCTTCGGTACAGAGTGGAAGTTGACCTGTTCTCGGTCGCCCAGGTATTCGCCGTCGATTTGGAACGCCCTGGGGTGCGACGACGTGATGCGGAGAGAGTCCTGGTCATGCCACGTGGCGTAGCCGTCCCCCTGCGCGGGCAAGCCTTTGGGGAAGAACATTTGGGAAAGAACCCAGCCGGTGATCGCGTGTGACGAGTGGGTCAGGGCGAAAGCGTCCAGCCCCAGCTCGAAACGGGACGCGGGGGTCGGCTGAAGGGGGAGGGCGCCCGCGTACGTCCACGGTGTGGTGTTGGTGACGAGCGCGAAATACACCTCTTCGAGGGTCCTTCCGCGACTGGACACGCTTAGTGACGGATCGCGGATATCGCCCTGGAAGAACAGCTTTACCGCGACTTCGGCGTACAGCGCCGGGGTGGCCTTGCGGCCGTTCGCGCGCTCGTGCTCCACCTGCTGGACCACATCGGCGTCCCATCCGAAGCCGGCACAGAAAGTGAAGTAGCGGTCGTCCTGGTCGCTGGTGATCCGCCCGAGGTTGATCTCGCGCTCGCGCCCCTCGCGGACCGCCTCGAGCACCGCGCCGGTCGCCTCCACCGGATCGCCGGGCACTCCGAGGGCGCGGATGAACACGTTGGCGCTGCCGCCCGGGATCACCGCGTAGCGCGGACGCTTCAGCCCCTCGGGGGCCGTCAGGAGGCCGTTGACCACCTCGTTGACGGTGCCGTCGCCGCCGAGGCTCAGCACGAGCTCGTAGCCGCGGGCCGCGGCCTCGCGGGCGAGGACCACGGCGTGGTCGCGGTACTCGGTCTCGGCGACGGTGATGTCCAGCTCCGAGGCCAGGGCGCCCAGGATCACCTCACGGGTCCGTGACGTGGTCGTGGTCGCCTGGGGGTTCACGATGAATAGGGCGCGCACCCGCTCAGTGTAGGCGTTCGGGGGGTACGGGGCCCGCCGTACCCGTGACGAGCCCCGCGGGCGTCCGCCGCAGGGCCCGCGCGGCCGGGCGCGAAGCCCGGGGGCGGGCGGCGGGGCCGCGCGGGCGCGTATAGGCTCGTCGGGTGTCTTCTCGTCCCGTCACTGTCGTCGCCGCAGCAGCACTGGAGGCCCTGATCGGGCTGGCCGCGGCGGTCGGCGGACTCTACAGCTTCGTCATCGCCGTCACCGGCCGGGCCGGCGACCTCACCAACGCGATCCCCCTGGCCGCCCTGGGCCTGGGCGTGGGCGCGCTGCTGGTGTTCGTCGCGCGGGGGCTCTGGCAGCTCAGGGAGTGGGCCAGGACGCCGGTGTTCGTCACGCAGCTCTTCCTCGCGGTGGTGTCCTACTACATGTTCACCAGCGAGCAGTACGCGATCGGGGCGGTGCTGCTGGGCGTGGCCGTGTGCGCCTCCGCCGCGGTGCTCTCGCCGCCGACGACCGCGGCGCTCTTCCCCGAGGAGCGGGGGAAGTAGCTCCGCGGCCGCCCGCGGCGGACCGCCGTCCGCTCAGTCGTCCGTGGTCAGGGCCTGGCGCAGCTGCGCCAGTGTGCGTGCCAGCAGACGGGACACGTGCATCTGCGAGATCCCCAGTTCCTGGGCGATCTGCGACTGGGTCATGTTGCCGAAGAAGCGCAGCAGCAGGATGCGCTTCTCCCGCGGCGGGAGCTGTTCCAGGAGGGGCTTGAGCGACTCCCGGTACTCCACGCCCTCCAGGGACTCGTCCACGATGCCCAGCGAGTCGGCCACCGCGGGGGCGTCCTCGTCACCGCTGTCGGGAGCGTCCAGCGACACCGTCGAGTAGGCGTTGGCGGACTCCAGGCCCTCCAGCACCTCCTCCTCGGTCATCTGGAGGTGGGCGGCGAGCTCCGCCACGGTCGGGGAGCGCCCCTCCCGCTGTGACAGGTCGCTGACCGCCTTGGTGAGCGAGAGCTTCAGCTCCTGGAGGCGGCGGGGAACCCGCACCGCCCAGCCCTTGTCGCGGAAGTGGCGCTTGATCTCACCGACGATGGTCGGGGTCGCGTAGGTGGAGAACTCCACCCCGCGCTCCAGGTCGAACCTGTCGATGGACTTGATCAGCCCGATCGTGGCCACCTGGGTGAGGTCGTCCAGCCACTCGCCGCGGTTGCGGAAGCGTCGGGCCAGGTACTCCACCAAGGGCAGGTGGAGCTCCACCAGTTCGTCGCGGATCCGACGGCGCTCCTCGGAGTCCGCGTCGAGTTCGTTAAGGCGCTCGAACAACAGTCTCGCTCGCGCCCGGTCGGGCACCGCGTGTTCGGTCTTCGCTGTCAGAGCGGGCCCCCTTTCGCTCACGCCGACTCCAGGGTGCCGCGGCGTTTGTACAGGACGATGTAGACGCGGTCGTCCGGACCGACCCCCGAGTCGACCTCGCCCGCGAGGGCGGAGAGGACGGTCCACGCGAAGGTGTCGCGGGCGGGAAGGCGGCCGTCTGCGGTGAGCACCGAGACGGAGATGCGCATTCCCTCGGGGGTGAGTTCAAATTCCGTGGTCAGTTCTGTGCCGGGCAACGCCTGGGAGAGGAGCATTGCGCAGGCCTCGTCGACACCGATCCTCAGGTCCTCGATCTCGTCGAGGGTGAAATCGAGTCGCGCGGCCAGGCCGGCCGTCGCCGTCCGCAAGACGGACAGATAAGCGCTGTCCGCAGGCATGTTGACGGTGACAGCGTCCCTGACGCCAATGGCGTCGGCCGTGGGCACAGCGGTTTCTTCGGTCACGTCCCTCCTTCGGGGGGCGAGGTTGCCGCTTGAAAGCAATGTATCTCGTTTCACCCTGCCACTGACGCAGGGAGAACGGATCGTGTCCGATGGATCCGGAATGAAGGCGAGACGATCGCCCCCTCTCAGTCCCGCGGGGAGCCCAGGGCGGTCAGCGCCGCGCCGTCCAGGCGGCGCACCGTCCATCCGTCCATGGGCCGGGAGCCGAGCGCCTCGTAGAACCGGATCGAGGGCTCGTTCCAGTCGAGGACGGACCACTCCAGGCGGGAGTAGCCGCGCTCCACGCAGATCTCCGCCAGGGTCCGGAGCAGGGCCAGGCCGTGGCCCCCGCCGCGCGCCTCCTGGCGGACGTACAGGTCCTCCAGGTAGACGCCGTGCCTGCCGGTCCAGGTGGAGAAGTTGAGGAACCAGAGCGCGAACCCGACGGGAACGGCGTCGCCGTCCCCGCCGACGTCCTCCGCGATGTGCGCGAACACCGACGCGTCCGGGCCGAAGAGCGCGGTGCGCAGGTCGTCCTGGGTGGCGACCGCCGCCTCGGGCTCCTTCTCGTACTCGGCGAGCTCCCGGATCATCCGGTGGATGACGGGGACGTCGTCGGGCCGGGCGGGACGGATCATCGGGTCACCTCGGGTCGCGGATCGGCGGACACGGTCACCCACAGCCTATGCGCTGGGGAGGGAGGAACCCGTGGGCCGCCCGCGCGGCCGGGGGACGGGGCGCCCGGCCGTCCGCACGCGGGAGGGCCGTGGGTCCTCACGGGGCCGGGGAGCGGGGGCGGCGGGCGCGTTCGGCACGGCCCGGAAGCCCTACCGCCCGCGCTCATGGCCGGTGGGCGACCACGCGTTCGACGAGACCCAGCACCAGGCGGTCGTGGTGGCCGATCTCGAAGCCGACCTCCGCGGCGACCTCCCTGGGCAGGCGGCGCGGGTTCTCGCGGCGCTGCTCGACGAGCCGTCCGGGCAGCCGGGCGTACTCGATGTGGTCGACCATGAGGAGCCTGCCGCCCGGCACCAGGACCCGGTACATCTCCGCCAGCGCGCGCCGCTGGTCCGGCACGGCGCACAGCGCCAGCGTGCACAGGACGGTGCCGAAGGTCTGGTCGGGGAAGTCCAGGTCCTGGGGGTCGCCCTCGACGAGGCGGGCGGGCATGCCCAGCTCGTCGGCCCTCTCGCGGGCCCGGGACAGCGCCTCCGGGTCGGGGTCGATGCCGGTGAGCCGGACCTGGGGAGGGTAGTGGCGCAGGTTCCTGCCCGCGCCCACCGCCACCTCCAGCGTGTGCCCCCGGGCCCCGGCGCACAGGATCTCCCGCGTCCGGCGCATGGCCGGGCTCTGGAAGCGCCCGCCGTGGTCGTGATGGGCGGTCGGCCGCTCCCCGCGCCTGCGGCCGTCCTCGGTGCGCGAATCCATGTCTCCCCCTGGCAGCGGCGCCTACACCACGACTCTGGGTCCCCGCCGTCTTCGGGTCAAGGGGAAGACGGGGCGCGTTCCCGGCCGGTTCCGGCCTTCCGGCCCCGGGCGGGCCCTCCCGGGACCGGGCCGGAAGACGCGGGCGCCCCGCACCGGCGGTGCGGGGCGCCCGGGGAAGGAGACCGACTCTAGAGCACCTTGGACAGGAAGGCCCGGGTGCGCTCGTGCCTGGGGGAGGAGAGCACCTCGGAGGGCACCCCGGACTCCACCACGAGGCCGTCGTCCATGAACACCAGGGAGTCGCCGACCTCGCGGGCGAACCCCATCTCGTGGGTGACGACCACCATGGTCATGCCTCCCCGGGCCAGGTCGCGCATGACGTCCAGGACCTCGCCGACCAGCTCCGGGTCGAGCGCGCTGGTGGGCTCGTCGAACAGCATGAGGGCCGGTTCCATGGCCAGCGCGCGGGCGATCGCCACGCGCTGCTGCTGGCCGCCGGAGAGCTGGTCCGGGTAGGCGTCCGCCTTGTCCGGCAGGCCCACGCGCTCCAGGAGCTCCAGGGCCTTGGCGGTGGCCTCCGCGCGCGGGACCTTCTTGACCTGCACCGGGGCCTCGATGATGTTGCCGACGACGCTCAGGTGCGGGAACAGGTTGAACCGCTGGAAGACCATCCCGATGTCGCTGCGCTGGGCGGCGATCTCGTTGTCGCGGAGTTCGTACAGGCGGCCGCGCTTCTGCCGGTAGCCCATGAGCTCCCCGTTGACCCACAGCCGTCCGGCGGAGAGCTTCTCCAGGTGGTTGACGCACCGGAGGAACGTCGACTTCCCCGACCCCGAGGGGCCGATGATGCACATGACCTCACCGCGCCTGACCTGGAGGTCGATGCCCTTGAGGACCTCCAGCCGCCCGAAGCTCTTGTGCACGTTGTCGGCCACCACGAGCGCGTCGGCGGGCAGCTCGGCGCCCTCGGCCGTCTCGATTACCTGCTCGCCCATCAGTGAGCCCCTCCGACGATGCGGCCGCGGATACCGCCGTACTGCCCCGGATTGAACCTGCGCTCGATGAAGTACTGGCCGACCATCAGCACGCTGGTGATGGTGAGGTACCACAGGCAGGCGGCGACCAGCATCGGGAAGATCTGGTAGGTCCGGGATCCGATGGCCTGGAGCTGGTAGAACAGCTCGATGGTGACCGGCACGTACGCCAGCAGCGCTGTGTCCTTGAGCATGGCGATGGTCTCGTTGCCCGTGGGCGGGATGACGACCCGCATGGCCTGCGGCAGGGTGATCCGCCGCATGATCCTGCCGCGGCCCATGCCGAGGGCCTGCGCGGCCTCGGTCTGCCCCTTGTCGACGGACTGGAGCCCGGCCCGGATGATCTCGGCCATGTAGGCGCCCTCGGAGAGCGACAGGGCGAGCAGGCCCGCCACGTAGCCGCTCAGGAGGGTGCGGGTGTCGATCTCGAAGAAGCGGGCGTCGCCCTCCAGCCCGAGCCACGGCATCCAGTAGTTGTCGAACGGCAGGCCGATGGCGATCGTGGTGTACAGGATGGCGATGTTGCCGAAGAGCACCGCCAGTACCAGGCGGGGCACACCGCGGAAGAACCAGGTGTACAGCCACGAGACCGCCATCAGGACGGGGTTCCCGGAGAGCCGCATCACCGCGAGGACGATGCCCAGGACGATGCCGATGAGCATCGAGAGCACGGTGGCGCTGATGGTGACCCACACGCCGCGGACCACCGGGTCCGAGAACATGTGCTCCAGCATGAACGGCCAGTTGAACGCGTCGTTCGTGAACAGCATGTGCACGAACATGGCGGCGAGAACCAGGATCACCGCCGCGGCGACCCACCGCTCCGGGTAGCGGACGGGGACGGCGGTGACGGGCTCGGTGGAGCGGCCCGGGGTCGGATTCGGCGACCCCGGACCGCTCACCGGTTCGGTCGGTGAGGACACAGGTCAGTCTTTCGCTCGGTGGATGTCTGTGGGGGTTGTGCCCCTACAGCTCGGGGTTCACCTCGGCGGTCTCCAGGACACCGGCCTCGACGCCCCACTCGCCCAGGATCTCGGTGTAGGTGCCGTCCTCGATGATGGCGTTGAAGGCCGCGGCGACGGCCTCGGCGAGCTCCGTGTCCTCCTTGTGGGTGAGGACGCCGTACGGGGCGGCGTCGTACTGCTCCCCGATGAGCTCCAGGACGCCCTCGCCGGTCTGCTCCAGCGCGTAGACGGCGGTGGGCATGTCGGCCAGGGACGCGTCGTTGACCCCGGAGACGACGGTCTCGGTCGCGAGCGGCTGGTTCTCGAACTTCTGGATGGTGATGGCCTCTTCGCCGGCCTCGACGCAGGCCTCGCTGCGCGCCTCGATGTCGGCGTCGTGGGTGGTGTCGGACTGGACCGCGATGCGCATGCCGCAGGCGTTGTCGGGGTCGACGTCCTGCGGGTTGCCGGTCTGGGCGAACCACTGGGTGCCCGAGGAGAAGTAGCTGATCATGTTGACCTGCTCCATGCGCTCCTCGGTGACGGTGAACGAGGACGAGCCCAGGTCGTAGGTCCCGGTGTCGACGCCGATGACGATGGAGTCGAAGGCGGTCGGCACCCACTCGGCCTCCAGGCCGAGCTTGCCGAGGGCCGCGGTGACCAGGTCCACGTTGAAGCCGAGGGCCGTCTCGCCGTCCTCGTCCAGGTACTCCCCGGGCGGGTAGGAGGCCTCGACGCCGATCGTGACGGAACCGGCCTCGGCGATGTCCGCGGGCACCAGCGCGGCGAGCTCCTCGTCGACCTCGACGGCGGGGGCCTCGGGCGTCGCGGTCTCCTCCGAGGCGCCGCCGTCCCCGCCGCACGCGGTCAGGGCCAGGACGCCGGCGACGGACAGGGCGCCCAGGGTGAGAGGCGCGGAGTGGGGCTTGAGCAGAGCCATCGTGGGGTCTCCTTCAGAGCACGGAGTGCCTGGTCGGAGGCGGGTTCGTGGCCCCACCGCCCGAGCCAAAACGACTATTGAGATCATTGTGCGACAAAAGCTGATAAGTCGGTGCCGTCCTATCGTGCCGACCCGCGATTTTCCTGTGGTCACCGTTGTGAGAGGATTGCGTAACGGGTCATCCCCGTGAGAGGCGACCGCGCAGTACTCGCATAAGAGTCCGGCGAAGAACGACTCACCCCCGGCGACACCACCGGTCATGGCCGACCGGCACCGGAGGAGAGCTCCCCTGGCACCTTCACTTCTTCGCGCGCGGTTCGCACCACTGCCAAGGTCCGCCCCCGTCATGGCCGACGGCCGGGTGGACACGCACACCGAGGGGTTTGAGTAGTGACGACCGTTTCGCGTACCCAAGACCAGCATTCCCACCTCGACGAGGACCCGGCCTTCGCGCTGCACCGCGGTGGCAAGCTCCACATCTCCTCCTCCGTCGACGTCCACGACCACGAGGGGCTGTCCCTCGCCTACACCCCCGGCGTCGCCCGCGTCTGCGACGCCATCGCCGAGACCCCCGAGCTCGTCGAGACCTACACCTGGAAGAGCAACCTGGTCGCCGTCGTCACCGACGGCACCGCGGTGCTGGGCCTGGGCGACATCGGCCCCGAGGCCTCCCTGCCCGTCATGGAGGGCAAGTCGCTGCTGTTCAAGCAGTTCGGCGACGTCGACTCCGTGCCGATCGCCCTGGGCTGCACCGGCGTCGACGAGATCGTCGAGACCGTGGTCCGGATGGCCCCGTCCTTCGGCGGGATCAACCTGGAGGACATCGCGGCCCCCCGCTGCTTCGAGATCGAGCGCCGGCTCCGCGAGCGCCTCGACATCCCCGTCTTCCACGACGACCAGCACGGCACGGCGATCGTCACGGTCGCCGCGCTGCACAACGCCGCGCGCCTGACCGGCCGCACCCTCGCCGACCTGCGCGTCGTCGTCTCCGGGGCGGGCTCCGCCGGGGTCGCCGTCACCAAGATGCTCATCGACGGCGGGATCGGCGACATCGCCGTCGCGGACTCCAAGGGCATGATCCACGACGGCCGGGAGGACCTGAACCCGGTCAAGCAGGAGCTGGCCGGGATCAGCAACCGGGCCGGGCTGCGCGGCTCCATCGAGAGCGCGCTCGCCGGCGCCGACGTGTTCATCGGCCTGTCCTCCGGGGAGGTCCCGGAGTCGGTCGTGGCCACCATGGCCGACGACGCGATCATCTTCGCGATGGCCAACCCCAAGCCCGAGGTGCACCCCGACGTCGCCCGCAAGTACGCGAGCGTCGTCGCCACCGGGCGCAGCGACTTCCCGAACCAGATCAACAACGTGCTGGCCTTCCCCGGCGTGTTCCGGGGGGCGTTCGACGCCCGCGCCACGGACATCACCGAGAACATGAAGCTGGCCGCGGCCGAGGCGCTCGCCGGGCTCGTCGGCGACGACCTGGCCGCCGACTACGTCATCCCCAGCCCCTTCGACCCGCGGGTGGTCCCCGCGGTCTCCGCCGCGGTCGCCGCCCAGGCCCGCGAGGACGGGGTCGTCCGCGCGTAGGACCGGCGCACCGTTCCGCGACCGCGGGGCGGAGGCGCCGGTCGGACGCGGCCGCGGGACGCACCACGCGGGACCGCGGTGAGACGACGGGGCCCCGGCGCGCACGCGCCGGGGCCCCGTTCCCGTGTGCGGGGGCCCGGGACCCGTACACGGGAACGGGGCGGCCGGTGGCGTCGAGTCGCCTCGGAGGACCCTGCACGGGCCCGGCCCCGAGGTCCCGGCGGGCGCAGCCCGTCCCTCCCCTGTGCGCGGACGGCCCCGGCGCCTCCGGGGGTGGGGCCGGCCCCACCCCGGAACCGGGGGAGGGGCGTAGGGCGGCGCCGGGGGCCGCGGCCGTAGGTTCTTCCAGGTCACCCGCGCCACCGAGGGCGCGGACCCGAGCGAGGAGCCCCGCCGCCGATGAACGACCCCGACCCCGCCCCCCACAGGCGCCGCCCCCGCGGGCGGTGGGCGGTGACGGCGCTGCCCGCCGCTCTCGCCGTCCTCGCCGCGGTCTGCGCGGTGACGGCAGCGCCGCGCCCCTACGAGCTCGGACCGCGGTCCGGCGGGGACACGGAGCTGGCCGCACAGGTCCGGGACGGGATCACCGATCCCACCGGCTACCACGGGTTGGCGGTCGCCGTCGTCGAACCGGACGGGTACGGCGCGCTCCGCGTGCGCACGGCGGAGCTGGGCGGTGCCGGGACCGGCGGCGATCCGGTGGGCCGACGGACCTTGTTCGGGTCCGCCTCGGTCGCCAAGGTCCTCCCCGGGATGCTGCTCGCCGACATGGTCGACCGCGGCGAACTCACCCCGGACACGCGCGTCGGCGACCTCCTGGACGGCCTCGACTTCGCCGACCCGGTCCTGTCGGGGGTCACGGTGGAGGAGCTGGCGACGCACACGGCGGGGCTGAGCAGGGAGGAGACCAGTCTGCCCCAGACCCTGTGGCAGTTCGCCGCCAAGCACCACCCCGAGCCCCCCGGCTCCGTCGAGGAGTTCCTGGAGGACGTCGCCGGGCGGGCGAGGGTCGACCCGGGGCTCCGGGGGACCAACCACTACTCCAACACCGGCGTCGACCTGCTGGGGCACGCCCTCGCGGCCCGCGCGGGGACCGACTACGCGGACCTGGTCCGGGAGAGGATCCTGGAGCCCCTGGACATGGACGACAGCGCGGTCTGGACCGACGGGGCCGGGCCGGGGTTCGGTGTGCACGACGCCGACCGCGGGCGACCCCTCGTCCCGGACCGCGCCGAGGCCAACAGCCCCTCCGGCGGGCTGGTCACGACCGCGTACGACCTCGGCCTGCTCCTGGCCGCGGTGATGGACGGCTCGGCCCCGGGCGCCGGGGCGGTGCTGCCTGTCGCCCCCGGCGACGTCGAACGGCGCGAACAGGGCCTCGGCTGGTACGTGGAGACGCTGGGAGGCGTGCCGATCACCGGCCACGGCGGCAACGCCACGACCAACGGCCACACGGCGTGGATCGGCTACGCCGGCGGCCGGGGCGCCGTCGTCCTGTCCGACACGCACCGGTTCAGCGAGGACATCGGCATCAGGTTGCTCGGGGTCGAGGAGTCCAGCCCGGACAACGCGGCGGGGGAGCGGCTCTACGGAGCGGCCACCGCCCTTCTCGCGCTCGTGCCGGGCCTCCTCGCCCTGGGGTTCGCCGCCCGGCGCCGACCGGGGGTCCTGTGGCGCCGCCCCACCGACCGGCTGGGCCTGCTCGCCCACGGGCTCGCCGGGGCGGCGCTGCTCGAGTACGCGCGCCTCGCCGGGTTCTGGCACCTGGTGTCCCCGTGGGCATGGGTTGCGGGGGTATTCCTCCTGGCGGCGTCCCTGGCGGTGGGCGCGTACCGGTGGCCGGAGCTCCCGACCGCGCGGGGGGCCCGGCGGTGGGCGCGGTGGGTGCTGGTGCTCCCCGTCGCCGCGGCGGGCACGGCCCTTCTGGCGGCCCTGGCCTCCCTCTGACCCCGCCGGGGCGGGGGGACACGAGAGGGCCCGGCAGGCGCGCCCCCGCGACGCCTGCCGGGCCCCGATCGTTCGACTACCGGTCCTTGCCACCGCTCCCGTCGGCGGAGCCGCTCCCGGGTTCCGGGGCGTCGCCGCCCTCCGCGGCGCCGTCCGCGTTCCCGTCACCGGGATCGCCGACGGCCTCGCTCCAGGGGTCCCCTCCCGGGGCGGAGGGCATCGGCCGGGCCTCCGGCCCGTCCTGGGCCCGCTCCCCGGGAGCCGCGTGCGTCCCGGCCGGTCCGCCGGAGTCGCCGGGGCCCTCGGGGCCGGGGCCCTCGGGGCCGGGGGCGTCCCCTGCGTCCCGTGCCTCCTCGGCGGCGTCCCCGGACGTCCCGGTCCCGGCGCCGCCGTCCCCGGTCGGGCCCCAGTTCCGCGCGTCCTTGCGGATCACCTCGACCGTGTCGTCCAGGATGCGCCGGAGGTCGTGCGCCGCCGCCTCGCCGACGTGGCCCGCCTCGCGGACGACGTCGCGCACCCTGTCGCCGAAGTCGCGCAGAGCTTGGTCGAACTCGGGCCCCCCGGCCCGGCGCTCGGAGTCACCGCGGCTCCAGACCGCGCCGAACGCGCCGAAGCCCTGGGCGAAGCGCTCCCACTCGCGGGCCCAGCGGGAGCCGTCCTCGCAGCCCTGGTCCCCGGGCCTGTCCCGGGCCCCGTCCTGCCGGCCGGAGGACTCCTCCGACGGATCCCCGGCCTCCGGGGCGCGCCGTTCCGAGGTGTCGGCCCCCTCCGCGGAGGGGGCGGGCCCCGGGGCCTCCTCGCGACCGCCGTCGGTCCGGTCGCCCCCGGCCGGGGGCTCGGGGCGGCGCGCGCCGCCCGCGGCGAACTTCAGCTCCTCGCGCAGCGAGCTGATGGTGGCGCGCACGTCCTGCTTGACCGCCCGCGCGACGTCCCGGACGGAGTCGGTGAGCTCCTTCTCCAGGTCGTCGAGGTCGCCGCTGCGGCCGCGCAGTTCGGCGCGGCCCTTGTCCGTGAGCCGGTAGACCTTGCGGCCGCCCTCCTCGGTGTGGGTGACCAGGCCCTCCTCCTCCAGCCGCGCGAGGCGCGGGTAGATGGTGCCGGGGGAGGGCGAGTACACCCCGAGGAAGCGGTCGCGGAGCAGGCTGATGATCTCGTAGCCGTGCCGCGGGCTCTCGTCCAGCAGTTTGAGCAGGTAGAGCCGCAGTCTGCCGTGGCCGAAGATGGTGCTCATTCAGGCCCCCTCGGGGATCGCGGCCGGTGCCTCGGGCGCGCGCCGCAGCAGCGCGGTCCGCCCCGACGCGGAGTTGACGGTGATGGAGGCGGGGTCGACACCGCTGCCGATCTTTCCGCTGAGGATCGTCCTGGCCGGGGCGCTGCGCCGGTCCAGGCCGAAGTCGGAGTTCACGGGCGAGGTCGAGGTGCGCAGCTCGACGGTCGCCGAGGTGTCGGCGGGGACCCGCAGGGCGATCTCCCCGGACACCGAGTTGAGCCGCACCCGGCCGGCGGGCGCGATGTCGGTGTCGGCGAGCAGCTGGCCCGACACGGTCTTGGCGCTCAGCGCGGAGAGGCGGCCGCCGGCCACCGCCAGCTGGCCGCTGACGCTGTTGAACTTGAGGTTGCCGCTGGCGCCCCGCACGGCGGTGTTGCCCGAGACGGTGGCGATCTCGGTCTCGCCCGAGGCCTCGTCGAGGGTGATCTCGCCGGAGGCGGTCCGCAGCTGGCTGCGTGCGCTGATCCCCGCCGCCACGATGGGCGCGGTGGCCGTGGTGACCTCCACCGGGCAGTCGTGGGGAAGGCGCAGGTTGACGGTCGCCCTGCGGTGCTGCACGCGCTTGTAGGCGGAGAGCTGCATCGGGCGGAGCCGGTCCAGGAAACCGGGCCCGGTGAGGTCCTCGTACTGGATGGTGAGGATGCCCGCCTCCTGGGTGACCAGGAGGGGGTCGCCCACGATGTCGGTGACTTCGAAGGTGGCCGGGTCGTCGGTGGGCAGGATGTTGACGTGACCGCCGATGATCCGGACCCGCAACGCGACGATGCCGTCCAGGGTCTGGGTCATCGGCCTGTCGATGGTCCAACGCGCCATCGTGTGATCCCTTCGCTTGCTCTGTGCCTTCACGATATGTCGCGAGTGGGGGGAACTCAAGATATGTCGCGTAGTTTCGGGGGCGGTTCAGGGGGGAGCAGGGGTTCTCCCCGAGGCCGGACCGGGGCCCGGGCCCCGGTCCGGCCCCGGGGACGAGCGCTCCGGCGGGGCGCCCGGCGGAGCGGGCCGCGCGTACGGCCTCCCGCCGGCGCCGGCCGGGCGCGCCCCGAGGCGGCCGGGCGTCCGGCCCCGGACACGGGAAAGGGGCCCGGGTCGCCATGACCCGGGCCCCTCACACCCCGCCGCTCACGCGGAGGGGCGGTGACTACTCCTCGTCGTCCTCGTCGTCCAACCGGGCCAGCCAGGTGGCCAGCCGGTCGACCGGCGTCTCGAACTCGGGGTGGACGTCGGTGAACACCCGCAGCTGCTCGGCGAGCCAGGCGAAGCTGACCTCCTCCTCGCCGCGGCGGCCCTCCAACTCCTCGATCCCGCGATCGGTGTAGTACACGCTCTGCCCCGTCCTCAGTCGGCGGGCGGGAACACCGTGTCCACCAGGGCACGCTGCTCGGCCTCGTGGCGCTTGGCCGAACCGGCCGCCGGCGCGGAGGAGGCCGGACGCGAGATCCGGGTGAACGGACGGTCGAGCTGCTCGGAGAAGACCAGCGCGACGAAGGGCCACGGGCCCATGTTCGCCGGCTCCTCCTGCACCCACAGGACCTCGCCCGCGTTCGGGAAGGCCTTGAGCTGCTCGCGGATCTCCTCGATCGGCAGCGGGTAGAGCCGCTCCGCCCGGATGATCGCCGTGTGCTTGTCACCGCTCTTGCGGCGCGCGGCGTCCAGGTCGTAGTAGATCTTCCCGGAACACAGCACCACGCGGCGCACCTTGTCGGGCGCGATCGAGTCGTCCGTGATCAGCGGCTGGAAGTGCCCGGACGTGAAGTCCGCGGTGGCCGAGGTGGCCGCCTTCAGGCGCAGCAGCGACTTGGGCGTGAACACCACCAGCGGGCGCTGGAACGGCGACTTGGCCTGCCAGCGCAGCAGGTGGAAGTAGCTCGCCGGGGTCGACGGCATCGCGACGGTCATGTTCTCCTGCGCGCACTGCTGGAGGAACCGCTCGATGCGGGCGGACGAGTGGTCCGGCCCCTGGCCCTCGTAGCCGTGCGGCAGCAGCAGGGTCACGCTGGAGCGCTGGCCCCACTTCTGCTCGCCCGCGGTGATGTACTCGTCGATGACGGTCTGGGCGCCGTTGACGAAGTCGCCGAACTGCGCCTCCCACATGACCAGCGCGTCCGGACGGGTCAGCGAGTAGCCGTACTCGAAGCCCAGCGCCGCGTACTCGCTCAGGAGCGAGTCGTGCGCGTGGAACCGGGTGGTCCCCTCGTCGAACTGCTTGAGCGGCGTGTAGGTCTCGCCGGTGTCGCGGTCCATGAGGGCGGCGTGGCGCTGCCCGAAGGTGCCGCGGCGGCTGTCCTGGCCGATCAGGCGGATCGGGTGGCCGTCGATCAGCACCCCGCCGAAGGCCAGCAGCTCACCGGTCGCCCAGTCGATGGCGTCGGTCTCGACCATCGTCGCGCGGCGGGTCAGCTGGGGCGCCAGCCGCGGGTGCGGCGTGAAGCCCTCGGGCAGCGACACCTGGGTGTCGATGATCCGCTTGACCGTCTCGGAGCTGATCGCCGTCTCCACCGCGGAGTGGTCCAGGCGGCCCTCGGTGAACACCTCGGGCTTGACCACGGCGCCCGGCTCGATCGGCTTCTTCTCGACCTCGCGGGTCTCGGTGAAGGCCCGTTCGAGCTCGGTCTGGTAGTCGCGCAGGGCCGACTCGGCCTCCTCCACGGTGATGTCCCCGCGGCCGATGAGGGCCTCGGTGAACAGCTTCCGGGTGGAGCGCTTGGCGTCGATGACGTCGTACATCAGCGGCTGGGTGAACGCGGGGTTGTCGCCCTCGTTGTGACCGCGGCGCCGGTAGCAGACCAGGTCGATCACGACGTCCTTGTTGAACGCCTGGCGGTACGCGAAGGCCAGGTGCGCGACCCGGACCACGGCCTCGGGGTCGTCCCCGTTGACGTGGAAGATCGGCGCCTGCACCATGCGCGCCACGTCCGTGGCGTACACGCTGGAGCGGCTGTCGGCCGGGGAGGTGGTGAAGCCCACCTGGTTGTTCACGATGACGTGCACCGTGCCGCCGGTCCGGTAGCCGCGCAGCTGCGACAGGTTGAGCGTCTCGGCCACCACGCCCTGGCCGGCGAACGCGGCGTCGCCGTGGATCAGGATCGGCAGCACCGTGAAGCCGTGCGGGCCCTTGTTGAGGACATCCTGCTTGGCGCGGACGATGCCCTCGGCGACCGGGTCGACCGTCTCCAGGTGGGACGGGTTGGCGGCCAGCGAGATCTGGATCCTGTCGCCCTCGCGGGTCTCGAAGACCCCCTCGGTGCCCAGGTGGTACTTGACGTCACCCGAGCCGTGCGCGCTGCGCGGGTCGAGGTTGCCCTCGAACTCGCCGAAGATCTGCCCGTACGACTTGCCGCAGATGTTGGCGAGCACGTTCAGCCGGCCGCGGTGGGCCATGCCGATGACGGCCTCGTCCAGCTCGGCCTTGGCCGCCCGCGAGATCACACCGTCCAGCAGCGGGATCAGAGACTCCCCGCCCTCGAGCGAGAAGCGCTTCTGGCCCACGTACTTGGTCTGGAGGAAGGTCTCGAACGCCTCGGCGCTGTTGAGCCTGTGCAGGATGTGCAGCTGCTCGTCGCGGTCGAGCTTCTCGTGCTCGCGCTCGACGTGCGACTGGATCCACTCCCGCTCCTCCGGGCTCTGGATGTGCATGTACTCGATACCCACCGTGCGGCAGTAGGTGTCGCGCAGCACGCCCAGCACGTCGCGGAGCTTCATGACCTGCTTGCCGCCGAAGCCCCCGGTGGGGAACTCGCGGTCCAGGTCCCACAGGGTGAGGCCGTGCTCGAGCACGTCCAGGTCGGGGTGCTTGCGCTGCTCGTGGTCCAGCGGGTTGGTGTCGGCCATGAGGTGGCCGCGCACGCGGTACGCGTGGATGAGCTCCTGGACCCGGGTGGTCTTGTCGAGCTGCGTCGCCTTGTTGACGTGGATGTCCTGCACCCAGCGCACCGGCTCGTACGGGATCCGCAGCGAGTTGAAGATCTCGTCGTAGAAGCCGTCCTCGCCCAGGAGGAGCTGGTGGATCCGGCGGAGGAACTCGCCGGACTGCGCGCCCTGGATGATCCGGTGGTCGTAGGTCGACGTGATCGTCATGACCTTGCTGATGCCGAGCTCGCTCAGGGTGTCCTGGGACGCCCCCTGGAACTCCGCCGGGTACTCCATCGCGCCGACGGCGAGGATGGTGCCCTGGCCGGGCATGAGGCGCGGCACCGAGTGCACGGTGCCGATGCCGCCCGGGTTGGTCAGGCTGATCGTGGTGCCCTGGAAGTCGGTCACGCCCAGCTTGTTGGCGCGGGCCTTGCGGACGATGTCCTCGTAGCCGCTCCAGAACTCGTTGAAGTCCATCTCCTCGGAGCCCTTGATGCTGGGCACCACGAGCTGACGGGAGCCGTCGGCCTTCTGGAGGTCGATCGCGAGACCGAAGTTCACGTGCTCGGGCTTGGCCACGCCCGGCTTTCCGTCGACCTCGACGTAGGAGTAGTTCATCTCCGGCATGGCCTTGGCGGCCTTGACCATCGCGTAGCCGATGAGGTGGGTGAAGGAGACCTTCCCACCGCGTCCGCGCCGGAGGTGGTTGTTGATGACGATGCGGTTGTCGAACAGGAGCTTGACCGGCACCGCGCGCACACTCGTCGCGGTGGGCATGGTCAGACTCGACTCCATGTTGGTAGCGGTCCGCGCGGGTGCACCGCGCAGACGCTCCTGCTTGACCTGGAGTGCCTCGTCCTTGCTCCCCTGCGCGGGCGCAGGGGGGGCAGCGGACTTCTTGGGCGCGGGGGCTGCGGGAGTCTTCTGGTCCTGCGCCTTGGCAGCACCCCCGCCCTTCGCGCCGGCAGTCTCCGCGGGCTTGTAGTCCGCGAAGAAGTTCCACCAGGCCTTGTCGACGGAGTTCGGGTCGTTCAAGTACTTCTGATAAAGCTCCTCGACCAACCACTCGTTGGGACCGAAGTCTGTCAGGGGTTGAGACGCCTCAGACGACACGGCGGAGATCGCCCACTTCCGCAGCTCGCTTGTGAATGTGTATGAAGACGGGTGGCTGCTGGCAAGGCGGGCTCGAAGGAACGTGGGAGCATCCCCGCGCATGCGGGAAGCATCTGACCTGGCCAGCACTCGTCGGATACCAGGCTACTTGTACCGGCCTCCTCGCGGGGAACCCGGGCGTTGTTGAAACTAGGAGATAGGTAACAATGTTTCACATCGTTGCTCTCCCTACGCACGGGTAACTAAGCGCAGCGTTGTTATGCCGTCTGTTTTGTGTGGCTTTCAGGGGATTTTGAGATGTGAAGACACTGTCCTCGTTCGGCCAACCGGGGTGTGGCGCGTGCCACTCGGGGGTCCGGGGAGGGCGGGAACCGGCGGCGGCCGGACCGCGTCGGAGTGGGTGTGAGCGGCCGGGCAGGACGGCCGGGTCCCACCGCCGGCGTTTCCCAGCGGAGGCGGGGGACCCGGGCCCGGCCGCGGACCCCCCTTCCCGTGCCCGGGTGGCCCGGTGGTCGGCGTCCCGCCTCTTTCCCTGGTCCCCGCGGGCCGCCGACGGGCGAAACGCCGGTCCGGGACGCCGAGGATGCGCGGATCTGCGCGCTCTCCGGAGTTCTCCCACGGAACAGGCCCCGCGCTGTCTACGATCTCGGTGACGAGCACACCGATGTCGCGGGGTAGGGGAGGCCCATGAGGGGGCTGGGGGAACTGGAGGCGGCCATCATGGACGCGCTGTGGCGGTCGGACACACCGCTCTCGGTGCGCCAGGTCCGCGAGAACATGGTCTACGACCGCGACATCGCCTACACGACCGTCATGACGGTCGCGAACATCCTCTTCCACAAGGCTCTGCTGGACCGGGAGAAGTGCGGGCGCGCCTGGGTGTACTGGCCCCGGGAGACGCACGCCGAGTACACCGCGCGGGTGATGGACGAGGTCCTCAACACGGGCCCCGACCCGCGCGCCACGCTGCTCAGCTTCGTGGAGCGCTTCAGCGACGAGGACATGGTGCGCTTCCACCAGATGCTCAGCCAGGTGAGGGGCCGCCGCGGCATCGCCAGCTGACCCCGTTCGGCGTCGGCCGGGCCGGGCACGGCCGTTCCGGGCGGGCCGGGGAGGCGGCGCCGCGTCCCCGGTCCGGGGCTACTCCAGGACCCAGCTGCGCCCCTCGGCCGCCAGTTTCTCGACGAGGGTGGCACTGTCGTGCTCCTTGGCGAACAGGTGCTCGGGCCGGGTGATCGGCACGATCCACAGCCAGCGCACCGGATCCCCCTGGAAGGAGAGCCCGGAGGTGTCCAGCGGCCGGTGGTCGGGGTGCGCGACCAGGGGGGCCGGGTCCTCCATCAGCAGGACCGCGCCCGCGCCGCCGCGCATCGCGCGGTCCTCGGGGTTGTCCAGCCACTTGACCGTGTGGCCGGTGCCGAACCACGTGACCGCCCGCCAGGGGAACGCGCCGATCCACCGGAAGATCCTGGCGGCCCGGTGGGCGGGCATGGTCGTGGCCAGGGCCAGTTCGACGCGTGCGTGCTGGGAGGTGTTGGCCATGTAGCGGTCCAGGGTGGGCATGCGCTGGCCGCACATCCCGACGGTGGACAGGACCGTGAACGGGCGCTCCGCCGTGGGCGGGCGCTCGGACACGCGGAGCAGGGGCGGGTGCCCGTCGGACACGTCCCAGTAGTGGCCGGGCTCGCCGACGCGGCGGTTGAGGTGGCTCAGGACGGTGCGCTGCACGCTCCGCCACGCCCCCGAGGCGCGGCGCCAGTCCCAGTAGGCCTCGGCGTGCACGACGCGCGGCCACAGCTGGCCGCGCACCGAGTCCAGCTCCCAGGCGTAGGCGCTGCGGCCGATGGCCTCCCGCGCGTAGCCGGGGAGCCCGCTGTCCGCCTCGGCCCAGCCGGGGATGACCGCGAGCAGGCCCTCCTCGTCGACCAGGGCCACGCCGTCGCCCTCCTCGAACCACACCGCGCGCAGGCACGAGGGGTCGAAGCGTGGGCGGCCCTGCGGGTGCTTGGTGTACGCCTCCGGCATGAGGGGCGCCTGGCCCTCGTACAGCCCGCCCGACTCGCTCGTGCGGGGGGCCATCTCGTGGTTGGCCAGCCACACGGGCACCCGGATGCGGCCCCGGGCGTCCAGCAGGTAGGCGGCCGTGGTGTGGGAGTCGCACTCCACCACGACACGGCGGCTCTGGTACGGGCTGATCTCGTCGAGCAGGACGTCGATCCCTGTCACCGGCCCTCCAACGCGCCGATCCCCTGATTGTCGTGGCTGGTGGACGAACTCGTCCGGGCCGTCCACACAGTGCGTAGAATCGACGGTAGTGCCCTGACAGGCGGAGCTGCACCGCAGCCGCGTATAGGTCGTATAACGACCCGAGCCGCTGCCACCCGCGCCGGGCCGAGACCATCGACTCCACCCCTTACGGACTCTCTATGCCCGCCGAGCTCACCTTTGTCGCCCCGCGCCGTGCCAAGCCTCCCCGGCACCTGGCCGACCTCAGCCCCGAGGAGCGGGCCGAGGTCGTCACCGAACTGGGGGAGAAGCCCTTCCGTGCCAAGCAGCTCGCCAAGCACTACTTCGGCGGGCTGGAGTCGGACACCGAAGCGATGACCGACCTGCCGGCGGAGTCCCGGGCACGCCTCGGCGAAGCCCTGCTGCCCACCCTCCTGACGCCCGTCAGGCACGTCACCGCCGACAAGGGGATGACGCGCAAGACCCTGTGGAAGGCGTTCGACGGGGTCCTGTTCGAGTCCGTGCTCATGCGCTACCCGGACCGCGTGACCCTGTGCATCTCCTCACAGGCCGGCTGCGGCATGAACTGCCCGTTCTGCGCCACCGGCCAGGCGGGCCTGACCCGCAACCTGTCCACGGGCGAGATCGTGGAGCAGGTCGTCGCCAGCGCCCGCGACCTGGCGCGCGGCGAGGTCGCCGGGGGGCCGGGCCGGATCAGCAACATCGTGTTCATGGGCATGGGGGAGCCCATGGCCAACTACAAGCGCGTCCTCCAGACGGTGCGCCGCATCACCGACCCCGTGCCCAACGGCATGGGCATCTCCCAGCGCGGCGTGACCGTGTCGACCGTCGGCCTGGTGCCCGCGATCAACAAGCTCATCGACGAGAGGATGCAGGTCCGCCTCGCGATCTCCCTGCACGCCCCCGACGACGAGCTGCGGGACGAGCTGGTGCCGATCAACACCCGCTGGAAGGTCGGGGAGGTCCTGGACGCCGCCTGGCGCTACGCCGGGACCACCGGCCGCCGGGTCTCCATCGAGTACGCGCTCATCAAGGACATCAACGACCAGGCGTGGCGGGCCGACCTGCTCGGCAAGCTCCTCAAGGGCCACCTGGTGCACGTCAACCTCATCCCGCTCAACCCCACCCCCGGTTCCAAGTGGACGGCCTCGCGGCCGGAGGACGAGCGCGAGTTCGTCCGGCGGCTCCAGGCGCACGGGGTGTCGGTCACGGTTCGCGACACGCGCGGACAGGAGATCGACGGGGCCTGCGGGCAGCTCGCGGCGGCCGAGAACTGACCGGGGCCGGGCCCGGGGGCGGCAGGTGATCGAGGCAGCGCTGGCCTTCGCGGTCGCCCTCGTCTCCGGGGCCGTCCCGGTGATCAACATCGAGATCTACCTGGTGGGTGCCGTCGTCGCCATGGACGACGGCGCCCTCGTCGCGATGGCCGTCGCCGCGGGGCTGGGGCAGACCCTCGGCAAACTGCCCTACTTCTACGTGGGAAGGGGCACGATCGCCGTGCCGTGGATGCGCCGCAAGGCGCAGACCCCGGGCAAGTGGGCGGAGCGCGCCGAGGGATGGCGGCGCAAGGCGGAGGCGCGCCCCGCCTGGGGCGCGGGGCTGGTGGCCCTGAGCTCCTTCGCCAGCGTCCCGCCGTTCGTGGTGGTGTCGGTGCTGGCCGGGGTGGTGCGCATGAACGTCGTGCTGTTCTGCGCGGTCACCTTCGCCACCCGCACCGCGCGGTTCCTCGTCGTGGTGTTCGCCCCCGCCTGGGCGATGTCCTTCCTGCCCTGATCCGGGTCGGGGCCCGCCGCCCACGGCCCGCCGGTCGCGCCGCGGGCCGCCCCCGCACCACCGTCCGGCTCACCCCCGGCGGGCGGGTCACCGTCTCCGCCCACTGGGACCGGCCGCCGCGCCCGCACGGACCGCCCGCGTCCCTCCGGGGTTCGCGAGGCCCTCCGGCGTTTTCTGCCGACCCCTTCGGTCTGTATTGCAAACCAGAGGTCCGCGCCGTACCGTGGAGGGAAGGTTTGCGCCGCAGACCAAAAGTGAGGGAGGCCTGGATGACCAGCCCGCACGACATCGACCGCCTGCACCGCGTCCGAGCGGTCACCACCGACCTCGGCGACTACAAGGGGCTCCACCTCCTCGTCCTGGGCCTGTTCCTGGTGTTCCTCGCGTTCGCCGCCGCAGGGAGAGGGGAGCTCATCGCCCCCGGGGTGTTCCTCGCCGCCGGCCTGCTCCTGGTGGTCGGCCGGTACTACCGTGAGCGCTTCGGCGACGTCCGCCCCCTGAACACCGCGGGCCGAGTCGTCCGCCGGGTCCTCCTCCCGCTCCTGTTCCTCCCCCTGGCCCTGGTCCTCATCACCCTCTCCAACGTGTTCGGGCTGACCGACGGGCCGGTCTCCGTCGCGGGGTTCCTGAGCGCCCTCCTCCTCGCCCTGGCCACCGGCCCCCGGTGGCGGATGCGCGCCCACTACCCGGTCGCTGCCGCGGCCATGGCACTGGCGAGCGTCCTGCCGCTCGGCGTGCTCACCCCCTCGGGGACGCACCCGTTCCTGGTCGACTCGCCCCCCATGCCGCTCCCGCTGGCCCTGGGTACCGTGCTGTGCGTCTGCGGACTGCTCGACCACCGCACGCTCGTGCGGACCCTTCCGCCCGCGCCCCGAACGAACGAAACGGACTGAACGACGATGGGTACGCCCTTCGAGGACATGGCGGACATCGACCGCCTGGTCCACGAACCCGCGCGGCTGGCGATCACCAGCGCGCTGCTGTCCTGCGAGAGCGCCGACTTCCTGTTCCTGCAGAGGATCACCGGGCTCTCCAAGGGCAACCTGTCCAGCCACCTGTCCAAGCTGTCGGCCGGGGGCGTGGTGGGGATCGAGAAGAGCACCGACGGCCGCCCCCGCACCACCGTCCGGCTCACCCCCGGCGGGCGGGTCACCGTCTCCGCCCACTGGGACCGGCTGCTGCGCCTGCACGAGGCGGCCGAGGCGTGGACGGACCCCGGAGCCTGAGAGCCCGGGAGGCCGTCCACGCCTCGGCGGGGAAGGGCCGGGGCGCCGTCGACCGTCGGCTTGCGCACCCCGGCCGACCCCTCCGGGGCGCGGTGGCCGGACACATGCCCATCACACCGAACGCGTGTTCGGTCGCTCGGCAAGGGCGTGGCGCACCCGCGTCCGCCGCCGGGCCGGGCGGGGAAGCGGTCGTACACTCGGGTCACGGCGCCCCCGGGCGCCCCCACAACCACGAGGAGAGGTCCATGGTGCAGGTCGCGGTCGCCCAGTTCGCCCCCGGGCGGGACAAGGCGGAGAACCGGCGCTCGGTGGCGCGGCTGACCGCGCGCGCCGCCGCGGAGGGCGCGCGCGTGGTCCTCTTCCCCGAGTACGCGATGTTCACGGCGTCGCGCATGGACCACCGCTACGTCGAGGCGGCCGAGCCCCTGGACGGCCCCTTCGTCTCGTCGGTCGCGGACACCGCCCGCCGGGAGGGCGTGCACGTCGTCCTGGGCGTCAACGAGGCGGGGGAGGACCCGGAGCGCTTCACGAACACCCTGGTGGCCCTCTCCCCGGACGGGGACCGGGTGGCGCGCTACCGCAAGATCCACCTGTACGACGCGTTCGGCGTGAGGGAGTCGGACGTGCTGAGGCCCGGGCCCGTCGAGGAGCCGGAGACCTTCGCCGTGGACGGCGTGGTGTTCGGACTCCAGACCTGCTACGACCTGCGCTTCCCCGAGGTGACGCGGCGGATCGTCGACGCGGGGGCGCACGTGGTGCTGCTGGCGGCGCAGTGGGTTCCCGGCCCGCTGAAGGAGGAGCACTGGCGGACGCTGGCCCGCGCCCGTGCCATCGAGAACACCGTGTACGTCGCGGCGTCCGGCCAGGCGGCCCC
Organism: Streptomonospora nanhaiensis; assembly: GCF_026642255.1. Lineage (GTDB taxonomy): Bacteria > Actinomycetota > Actinomycetes > Streptosporangiales > Streptosporangiaceae > Nocardiopsis > Nocardiopsis tropica. The sequence goes on from NZ_CP113264.1 coordinate 1,276,523, forward strand.
GACGGGCTCGGGCAACAGCATGGTGGTCGACCCGATGGGGACCCCCGTCGCGGCCCTGGGGGAGCAGTCCTTCGCGATCGCCACGGCCCAGGTTTCGGCCGACAGGGTCGAGGAAGTGCGGGGGATCAATCCCGCGCTGTCACTGCGCCGTTTCTCGGTCTGTGAGCGTCCTTCGGGCTGAAGGGTGCGCTGCGAGCCCGTTGTAGATATCAGACAAAGGGTATGAACATGCAGTTGGCGACAGGGGTCTTCCCAGACTTGATCACTTAGGGTTATGATCTCCCCGCACGGAGTGATTTAGTTCGGTCCGGACCCTTCCAGGCGCCCAGCGCTTCTGATTCAATAAAGAGCCGGTAACTATCGGCCCGCCAGACTGTCCTAAACCACGGGGGGAGCAAGGACATTGCGCGGAACGAGCACGATGTGCGATCCAGACACGCTGCCTGACGACTCACACGACACCTACGTCTACGACCCGGGATCGCTGAGCGGGGCGCAGTGCATGGGGGATGCCTGCGTCGTCTGCCACGCCAAGTGGCCGCGGCCCCGAAAGGTCCTCGGAGAGCTTCCCGACGGAAGCCGCGTCTTCGGTTGTGAGGAGTGTGCGGGGATCATCGGCGTCGATCCGGGGATACCCGCCGGTGAACGGCTGTTCGCGGTGCGGTAGGAGCGGCAGGACGGTCGCGCTCCGGGTCCAGGGGGAGAGACGGACCCGGAGCGCTTCCGCTGACGCGCCCGCTTCCATCGGGGAGGAGGGGAAATGAGCGCGTCTATCCCGGATGGTCTCCTGTGACGGCCGACGCCGCCGAACACGCCCCGTGAGGGGCTTCCGGGGACAACGATACTCCGTGTCGTCCCCCGCCGACCGTCAGTGAGAGACATCCGTCCGGTATTTCCCCGAACTCGGACTAGCCGTTGGTGGGGAACCCCAGGTCGACGCCGCCGGAGGGCCGCCGCCCCGGGTCGGTCCAGCGCGCCGTGACCGCCTTCGTGCGGGTGTAGAAGTGGACACCCTCCGTGCCGTGTGCGTGGGAGTCGCCGAAGAGCGACTGCTTCCATCCGCCGAACGAGTAGTAGGCCACCGGCACGGGGATCGGGACGTTGATCCCGACCATGCCGACCTGGACCTCGTTCTGGAACCGGCGCGCGGCGCCGCCGTCGTTGGTGAAGATCGCGGTCCCGTTGCCGTACGGGTTGGCGTTGACCAGCTCCACCGCCTCGTCGTAGTCGCGCACGCGCAGCACGCTCAGCACCGGGCCGAAGATCTCGTCCCGGTAGCAGGCCATCTCCGGGCCGACGCGGTCGAGCAGTGAGGGACCCAGCCAGAAGCCGCCGGGATCCCCGTCCGGGACCGGGTGCACCCGGCCGTCGATCGCCAGGGTCGCGCCCTCGCGGACCCCCGACTCCAGGTACGAGGCGACCTTGTCGCGGTGCTCCCGCGTGACCAGCGGGCCCATGTCGCTGCGGTCGTCGTCGCCGGGACCCACCCTCAGCCGGGACACCCGGTCGCGGATCCTCTCGACCAGCCCGTCCGCCACGGAGTCGACCACGGCCACCGCCGAGATGGCCATGCAGCGCTCGCCCGCCGAGCCGAAACCGGCCGACACCGCTGAGTCCGCCGCCAGGTCCAGGTCGGCGTCGGGCAGCACCACCATGTGGTTCTTGGCCCCGCCCAGCGCCTGCACGCGCTTGCCGTGCCCGGCGGCGGTCCGGTAGACGTACCGGGCGATCGGGGTGGAGCCCACGAAGCTGACCGCGGCCACGCCGGGGTGCTCCAGGACGGCGTCCACCGCCTCCTTGTCGCCGTGCACGACGTTGAACACCCCGGCGGGCAGCCCCGCCTCGGCCCACAGGCCGGCCAGCAGCACGGCCGCCGACGGGTCCTTCTCGCTGGGCTTGAGCACGAACGTGTTGCCGCAGGCGATGGCGATCGGGAACATCCACATCGGCACCATGGCGGGGAAGTTGAACGGGGTGATCCCGGCGACCACGCCGAGCGGCTGGAGGATCGAGTAGGAGTCCACGCCGGTGGACACGTTCTCGGAGTATCCGCCCTTGAGCAGGTGCGGGATGCCGCAGGCGAAGTCCACGACCTCCAGGCCGCGGGCCACCTCGCCCCGGGCGTCGGAGAACACCTTGCCGTGCTCGGCGCTGATCAGCTCCGCGAGGCGGTCCTGGTCGCGGGCGAGGAGTTCGCGGAAGCGGAACAGGATCTGCACGCGCCGGGAGAGCGGGGTGTCCCGCCATCCCGGGAAGGCCTCCCGCGCGGCGGCGACCGCCGCGTCGACCTCCCCGGCCCCGGCCAGGTCGACCGTGCCCGAGACCCGGCCGGACGCCGGGTCGTGGATGTCGCCCCGTCGCCCGGCGGCCCCCTCGTGGGCGCGCCCGCCGATCCAGTGGGTGACGTGCTTGCTCATGTGATCCCTCTCCTCGTCCACAGGCGTTGTCCACAGGTGCGGGGGCGCGGGCGTGCGCGGAGGGGGCCGGGGAATCCCCTGAATGGGGGACCCGCAGTCACACCGGCCCCTCCGGCACACCGGGCCCCGCGGGGGCCTCAGGCCCCGTCGTTCACGGCGTGCACCGCGTCCAGCAGCACGTCGCGGCCCTCCACGGCCTCCTCCTGCGACAGCGTCAGGGGCGGGGCCATCCGCAGCACGTTGCCGTGCACGCCCCCCTTGCCCACCAGCAGTCCCCGCTCCCGGGTCTCCTCCTGGACCCGTCCGGCCAGCGCCGGCGCCGGGGCGCCCGTGGCGGGGTCGGACATCTCCACGGCGAACATCAGCCCCTTGCCGCGCACGTCCTTCACGCTCGGCAGGGCGGTCAGCGCCTTCAGCCCCTCCATGATCAGGGAGCCCTGCCGCCGCGCGTTCCCCTGGAGGTCGTGCTCCAGCACGTAGTCCAGGGTCGCCCCCGCGGCCGCCATCGCCACCGGGTTGCCGCCGAACGTGGCCACGCCCAGCGCGCCCAGCCGGTCCATCAGGTCGCCGCGGGCCACGACACCGCCCACCGCGAAGCCGTTGCCCAGCCCCTTGGCGAAGGTCATGGCGTCCGGGGTCACCCCGTGGTTGCCGATGCCGAAGAAGCTCGTCCCCGTCCGGCCCCACCCCGTCTGCACCTCGTCGGACACGAACAGGATGCCGTGCTCGTCCAGGACCTCCTTGTACGCGGCGTACAGGCCGTCCGGCGGCATCGCGAACCCGCCCACGCCCTGGATCGGCTCGGCGATCAGGCACGCCACGCCGGGCGCGGCCGTGTCCAGGACGTCGCGCAGGTCGGCGACGCACGCCTCGACGTACTCGCGGTCCGACATCCTCCGGAAGGCGGGAGCGGCGTGGTCGGTGCCGTGCAGGTAGTGCACGTTCAGCGGTGACAGGGAGGAGTTCTTCCACGCACGGTTGCCGGTCACCGCCACGGTGCCGAAGGAGCGCCCGTGGTAGCTGCCGCGCATCGCCAGCACCTCGTCGCTCCCCCGCGCGAACGTGGCCAGCAGCAGGGCGGTCTCGTTGGCCTCGGTGCCCGAGTTGGTGAAGAAGACCTTCGCGTCCGGGATGCCCGACAGGCCGGCGATCCTCTCCGCCAGCTCGACCTGGTTGCGGATCAGGTACAGCGTGGAGGTGTGCACGACCCCCTTGGCGAGCTGGCGCTCGACGGCCTCCCGGACCTCGGCCACGTCGTAGCCGAGCATGTTGGTCACGATGCCGGTGAAGAAGTCCAGGTACGTGTTGCCGTCGGCGTCCGTGACACGGGCGCCCTTGCCGCTGGTGATCTCCAGCGGGGAGTCGTAGTAGAGGGGCAGCCAGGAGGGCATGACCGCGCGGTGGCGCGAGAGAAGTTCCGACATGGCTCCAGTCTCGCCCGCTCCCACCCGGATGGCCAGGATCACCGTGTTGACAACATGGTGGCCGGGTTTACGCTCTGTCAAGGACGGTCGGTGGCGCTCCGACCCGGGGACGCGGGCCCGCGGCGCGGACACCGTGTAAGGACGGGCGGCCCCACACCGACACCGCGTCCGAGGCGGTCTCCTAGAATGGGCCGGTGCTCCCCACCCTCGCCGAGGTCCTCCGGCTCCCCGCGCTGCGACGCGCCCGCCCCCGGGTCGTGGTCGGGGCCGAACTGCTCGACGACGTGGCCGTGCGCTGGGTCCACATCGCCGAGGTCACCGACCTCGCCCACCTGCTCCGGGGCGGAGAGCTGGTGCTCAGCACCGGCATCGCCCTGCCCGACGACCCCGAGGCCCTCCGCCGCTACATCGACGACCTCGCCGCCGTGGGCGTCAGCGGCATCGCGGTCGAGCTCGGGCGCAAGTACCACGCCGAGCTGCCCCCCGCCTTCCTCGACGCCGCCCGCGACGCCGGGGTGCCGGTCGTCCTGCTGGACCGCGAGGCCAGGTTCGTCGAGATCACCGAGGCCGTGCACATCCGCGTCGTGAACGAGCAGCTGGAGGAGCTGCGCGAGTCCGAGAAGCTGCACTCGGTGTTCACCCAGCTGTCGGTGGAGGGCGCCGACGCCGACCGCATCCTGCACGAGGTGGCCCAGCTGTCCGGCTGCCCCGTGGTCCTGGAGAACCTCACCCACCAGGTGCTGGCCTGCGACCTCAACGGCGAGGACCCCGGCACCCTGCTCACCTCCTGGGAGAGCCGCTCGCGCGCCGTCCGCTCGGGTTCGCGCACCGTCCACGTGCCCGCCACCGGGTGGCTGGTCACCACGGTCGGGGCGCGCGGGCAGGACTGGGGGAGGCTGATCCTCGTCGCCGGGGCCGGCCCCACCCCGCGCCAGAGCATGCTCATCGAACGCGCCGCCACCACCCTGGCCCTGGGCCGGCTGCTCGAACGCCACGAGGAGAGCCTGGAGCGGCAGACGCACCGGACGATCATCGCCGGCATCATCGACCGCGCCTACTCCGACCCGGAGGAGGCGCTGGTCCGGGCCCGGGCCGTGGGCGTCCCGCTCAACGGACGCGAGCTCGTGGGGGTGGTGCTGCGCCTGCGCGAGAGCGGGACCGGCCTCGCCGCCCAGGCCCGGCTGTCCGACACGGCGGAGGGGGCCGCGCGCGCGTGCCGCGAACTGCGCCTGCCCGCCCTGGTCGGCTCGCTGGACGACCTGCGCGTGGGGATCCTGCTCGCGCTGCCCGGCAGGCAGCGGCTCGACCCGACCCTGTACATGCTCTCCGAACGGGTGCGGGGCGCGATCGGGGACGCGGCCGTGCTGGCCGTCGGCTCCTCCGTCGACGGCATCCGGGAGGTGCGGCGCTCCTTCCTGGAGGCGCGCCAGGTCGGGGACGTGGCCGTCCGCCAGAGCGACGACCGGCCCTTCTACCGGCTGCCCGACCTCCACCTGCGCGGCCTGCTCCACCTGTTCCGGGACGACGAGCGGCTGCAGACCTACGTCGAGCGCGAGCTGGGCCCCCTCCTGGACCACGACGCCCGGCACGGGAGCGACCTCACCGACATGCTCCGGCACTACCTCGGCGCAGGCCGCAACAAGGCGCTGGCGGCGAACCGCGCCCACCTGTCCCGCCCCGCGTTCTACGACCGGCTGCGGCGCGTCTCCCACGTCCTCGAAGCGGACCTGGACTCGGTGGAGACCTGCGTGTCCCTGCACGTGGCGCTCCTGTCGCTGGACTCGGTGCGCGACGAGCGCTGAGGCCCCGGGAACGCGGCGGCGCCGGGCCCCGCGGGGCCCGGCGCCGCCGGGGACCGGTCAGAGGCGGCCGAACGCCTCGGCCAGGATGTCCAGACCCTCGTGCAGGAGGTCGTCGCCGATGACCAGCGGCGGCAGCATGCGGATCACGTTGCCGTAGGTGCCCGCGCTCAGCAGGATCAGCCCCTGGGAGTGGCAGTGCGCCAGGACCTTGGCGAGCGCCTCGGGGGCGGGGGCCTTGTCCTCGCCCGCGACCAGCTCGATCGCGATCATCGCGCCGCGGCCGCGCACGTCGCCGATCACGTCGTGCCGGGAGGCCAGCTCGCGCAGGCGCCCCAGCATCAGCTCGCCGATCTCCCGGGCGCGCCCGACCAGGTCGTCGGACCCGATCGCGTCGAGCGCCGCCAGGGCCGCCGCGCACGCGGCGGGGTTGCCGCCGTAGGTGCCGCCGAGGCCCCCGCTGTGCACGGCGTCCATGAGCTCGGCGCGGCCGGTCACCGCGGCCAGCGGGAGGCCGCCCGCGATGCCCTTGGCCGTCGTGATCAGGTCCGGGACGACGCCCTCGTGGTCGCAGGCGAACATGTCGCCGGTGCGCGCGAAGCCGGTCTGCACCTCGTCCGCGACGAACACGATCCCGTTGGCGCGGCAGAACTCGGCCACCGCGGGCAGGAAGCCCGGCGCCGGCTCGATGAAACCGCCCTCGCCCTGGATCGGCTCGATCACCACGGCCGCGACGTTGCGGGCGCCGATCTGCTTGGTGATCTGGTCGACGACCATGGCGGCGGCCTCGGGGCCGCAGTTCTCCGGACCGGTCGGCCAGCGGTACGGGTAGGCCATGGGCATGCGGTGGATCTCGCCCGCGAACGGCCCGAAGCCCTGCTTGTAGGGCATGTTCTTCGCGGTCAGCCCCATGGTGAGGTTGGTGCGGCCGTGGTAGGCGTGGTCGAACACCACGACGGCCTGGCGGCCGGTCGCGCTGCGGGCGATCTTCACCGCGTTCTCGACGGCCTCGGCCCCGGAGTTGAGGAGGATGGACCGCTTCTCGTGGTCCCCCGGGGTGATCCGGTTGAGGGCCTCGCACACGTCCACGTACGCCTCGTACGGGTTCACCATGAAACAGGTGTGGGTGAACCGGGCGAGCTGCTCGGCGGCGCGCTCCACCACCCGGGGGTCGGCGTTGCCGACGTTGGTCACGGCGATGCCGGACCCGAAGTCGATGAGGGCGTTGCCGTCGACGTCCTCGACGATGCCGCCGCCCGCGCGCTCGACGTAGACGGGCAGGACGCTGCCGACGCCCTGGGCGACGGCCGAGCTGCGGCGCTCCTGGATGGCGCGGGACTTGGGGCCGGGGATCTCGGTGACGATCCGGCGGGACTGGACGACCTGGGTCGCTGCCATGCGGCTGCCTCCTTCTGCGGTGGGCACGGGGCGGAACGGATGTGGGCCGGCCGGGGGTGGGCTCCCCGACTCGCCTGACACTAGGACGACCGGGGCGGAGTGTGCATGGACACAGTGGATAATCGGTGGAGGGCCTTGCGCCACTGCGGCGGGGTTCGGACGACGGACACGTCTGGAGGGAGACAGGGATGCCCCCGACTCTGGGAGCCCTGCTGCGGACGCCGCACCTGCGGCTGAGCCTGCTCGCGGGACAGGAGAACCAGGACCGGCGCGTGGAGTGGGTCGCCGTCAGCGAGCTGGAGGACCCCACCCCCTACCTGGAGGGCGGCGAGCTCCTCCTCACCACCGGTGTGCGCTGGGCGGGCGGGGTCCCCGACCTGCGCGACTACACGCGGCGCCTGGCCGAGCGCGGGATCACCGCGCTGGGCTTCGCCGTCGGCGTGGTCCTGGAGGAGACCCCCGAACAGCTCCGCGGGGCCGCGGACGAGTACGGGCTCGCCCTGGTCGAGGTCGGCAGGGAGACCCCCTTCATCGCGGTCGGCAAGGAGGTCTCCCGCCTCCTGGCCAAGGAGGAGTACGAAGGCCTCAGCCGGGCCTTCGCCGCACAGCGGGGGCTCACCCGCGCCGCCCTCACGGGGGCTCCGGCGATCGTGGACCTCCTGGCCCGCGACCTCGGGGCCTGGGTGCTGCTGCTGTCCGCGGACGGCTCGGTCCGCCACGCCGCGCCCGCGTCGGCGGCCGGACGCGCGACGGGCCTGGGGCCCGAGCTCGACCGGCTGCGGGACGCGGGCATGCGCGCGAGCGTGTCCCTGACCTCCGTCGGGGAGCAGGTGTCCGCCCAACCCCTGGCGACGGGCCGCCAGGTCCGCGGCTTCCTGGTCGTGGGCACCGGCGGCGTGCTGGGCCCCGACGAGCGCACCCTGGTCAATGCCGCGGTGTCGCTGCTCTCCCTGGAACTGGAGCGCACCGCGCACAGCCGTACCGCGCGGGTGCACGAGGGGGTGCTCGCCGCACTGCTCACCGGCGCGCTGGACCCGCTCCACCCGGGGGCGGAGCGGCTGCGGGAGACGCTTCCGGCCCCTCCGGTCGTGGTGGCCGCCGCCGGAGGGGCAGGTCCGGCGCACCCCCCGGAGGGGGTCCTGGTCACCGAGATCGGCGGGAACGCGCTCCTGCTGGCGGGCTCGGAGATCGGCGAGGACGTGCTCCGGGAGGTCCTGGAGGGGCCGGTGGGGGTGAGCGAGCCGGCGGCCTACGGCGACCTCGCCCCGGCGCTCTCCCAGGCGGAGCGCGCGCTGGAGGCCGCCGCCGCGCGGGGCCCCGGGGAACGGATCGTCCGTGCCGGCGACCTGCCCGGCGGGCTGCTCGGCCTGGCGGACAGCCCCGCCGGGGCGCGCATGGCCGGCGACCTGCTCGCGCCGCTCCTCCGGGAGCGGGCCGCCGCCGAGCTCCTCTCCTCGCTGCGCGCCTACCTCGCCGCGTCGGGCCGCTGGGACGCGGCCGCGGAGGCCCTCGGCGTCCACCGCCACACGCTCCGCTACCGGATGAACCGCATCCGCGAGCTGCTCCCCGGCGACCTGGACGACCCCGACCACCGCGCCGAGCTCTGGATCGCCCTCCGCCTCCGCGGCGTTCCCGGCCGGTAGGCCCGGCCGACGCCGCGCACGGTGAAAATCGGGCGGGTTCCCGCGTTCCCGGGATCCGGGGTTGCTCCATCCTCCACAATGGACCCCGATAGCAGCGTGTAACCGCTTGGTCACACGGGCGGGGTGCGGGGGGCGACGTGAGGTCACTACGGGACGACGCGCAGGAGATCGACGAGGGGATCGGTCCGGGAAGGGTGACGGGGATCCCCGGCGCCGCCCCCGTCCAAGGACCGGCCGGCCGGACGGGGGTCGGCGCCGCCTCGCTCCGCTGGAAGCCGCCCATCGACCGCTCCGAGGTGCGCTCCCTCCTCGCCTACCTGCGCGCCTGCGTGCGCCGCGAGGCCGTGCACACCCACGCCGTCAGAGCCGACAGCCTCGACTCCGACACCTGCGCCTGCCTCCCGGAGGGACCCGAGGTCCTGTTCAGCGGGGCGGGGGAGACCCTCCCGCCCCACCCGGAGGCCGCCAGGGTCCTGCGCCTGGGCCGGCGCCGGGGGCAGGCGCTGCGCTACGGGTACCCGCTCGTCGTCCTCCGCGAGGGCGGGAACCGGGTCGCGCTGCCCCTGCTGACCGTCGACGTGCGGGTCGTGGACGACATCGACGAGAGCCGCCGCGAACCGGACGTGCCCCTGGTCAGGGCCGTGGGGCCGCCCGACGTCAACACCGGCCTCCTGACACGCCTGGGCATCACCGACCCCGAGGACCTGTTCGAGCTCCGCGCGCGGCTGAGGTCCGGCGCCCCCGACCCCGCGCGCCGCCCCGCCGCGGTCGCCGACCTCGCCGCCAAGGTCCGGGGCCTCCTCACCCGCCTGGAGATCGAACGGGTCGACGACATCGACCCCCTAGCCACCCGGGGCGCCCCGCGCACCGTCGAGGGAGGGGCGCACAACGTCGCCGTGGTCTTCCTGGCCGGGCCCAGCGGGCAGGCCGAGGCCGAGGGCGCCGAACCCGGGACGGTCGAGGGCGTCCTCGCCGACCTCGATCCCTCCGACCGCGCCGGCCTCGACCCCGACGCCGTCACCGGGACCGCGCTGGAGCCCCTGCTCGGGCAGCCGTCCGCCGGGCGCAGGGCCGGGCCCGACCCCGCCGACGCCCCGGGGCGGCTCTTCAGGGGAGGGCGGGCCGCAGCCCGCCGCGCCGCCCGCGACACCGCGGAGGCGGACGGCGCGGACGACGCCACCGTCCCGGTCTCCGCCACCCCGCTCGACCAGGCCCAGTACGCGATCCTGCGCGCCGCCATGAGCGAGCAGATCACCGTGGCCGCCGCCCCGCCCGGGAGCGGCGCCCACGACCTGGTGGACGCCATCGTCCGCACCGCCGTCAGCAACGGCCAGCGCGTCCTGGTCTGCGGGAGGACGGAGACCGACATCGACGAGACCGCGGCCAGGGCCGACACCTCTCCCGCGCACCCCGTGGTGCGCGTCGGCGGACGCGGGCACCGCGCCGAAGAGGCCCGCATGCTCACCAGGCTCCTCGCCGAGCAGGCCGGCGGCCTGCCCGCCTCCGGCCCCGGCTCCGCCGGGGAGGACCCCGCCGCCCACTGGGCCGCCCTCGCCGAGGACTGGGCCCGGGTCCGCGGGGCCTGGAGGGACATGGACACCATGGCCTCCGGCGGGTACGCCCTCGCCCAGCTCGCGGAGGAGCGCGGACGCGGCATCGCCCGGGGCTGGGACCCCGACGCCCTCTTCACCCCCGAGCGCGGGGGCCCCGAGTACTGGCTGCACCGGACCGAGCGCGCCCGTGCGGGCGGTCTCGTCGGCTGCCAGCACCGCGGCGCCATCCGCCGCGAACTGGGCGTCAGCACCGACCCCGACAACCTCGACCGCCTGGGAGCGGTCGCCCGGATGGAGAGCGAGTGGCGCTCCGCCGTCGACCGGCGCACCCGGTGCGCGCCCCTGGGAGAGCTCACCTCCGAGCTGGCCGACGCCCTCGCCCGGCACCGCAGGTCCAGCGCCGCCTGCCTTCGGTCCGTCTCCGGACCCCGCCTGCGGCGCGGCCGGGCGGCCGTCGAGAACCGGCTGGAGACCCTCGACTGGCACCACGGCAACGGGTGGCCCGGGGTCGCCAGCCTGTTGGACGCCCTGCCCGCGTGGACCTGCCGCACCGACCAGGTCAGGGCCCTGCCGCCGCAGGCGGGCCTGTTCGACCTGGTCGTCGTCCTCGGCGCGGAGCGCACCCGGGTCGCCGAGCTGCTGCCGGCGCTCTACAGGGCCGGCCGGGCCGTGGTGTTCGGGGACCCGGCGTACCCCGGGCCGACCACGGTCCTGGAGCCCGACGAGGAGCGCCGGGCCCTGGCCGCCGCGGGCCTGGCGCCCGACCAGCTGGACGCCCGCGGGCTGCGCCACGGTTCGGGTTCCGCGATGCGCGCCCTCCGCCGGGCCGCACCGGCCATGCTGTGGCTGGACGAGCACGACGGCGCCCCGCCCCTGCTCGCCGGGGCCGCGTCCCGGCACTGCTACGGCGGAAGGATCGTGGTGCGCACCGACCCCGACCCGCGCTGCGGTCCGCCGTTCGAGTGGCGCGACGTCGCCGGATCCTGCGAGGCGGTGCCGGGCGCGTCCTTCGTCAACCGCGACGAGGCGTACCGCGTGGCGGTGGTGGTGGGGGAGGTCGACGACCGCCTGCCCCCGGGGCGGGTGGTCGCGGTGGTCGCGCCGACCCAGCCCCAGGTCGCCCTGATCCGCCGGCTGCTTAGCCGGCGCGCCCTGCTGCACGAGGTGAGGGTCGGAGGGCCGGAACTCCTGGACAGCGACCGTGCCGCCGCGGACGTCACCGTGCTCTCGCCGGTGCTCGCCGCCGGCGCGCCCGCGGCCGCCGAGCGCCGGGTCCGCGGTATGGGCCACCTGTGGTCCTCGGTGCTCACCCGGACCCGGCAGCGGCTCCTCGTGGTGGGCGACCGGGGATACTGGTCGGGGGACGACGGCCCGCTGGGCGACCTGGACGCCATGGTCACGGGCACCTGCGTGGTCGGCGCGGACCCGGCTGCCACCGTGCTGGTGGAGGAGCTGCGGGCCGTCGGCACGGGGGTCGTGCTCCAGCAGACCGTCGAGGGGTGGACGGCCGACATGGTGGTCCGGTTCGGCTCGCGCCGCCTGCTGCTCCTGCTCGACCGCGAGCCCGACGGCAGGGCCCTGCGCCACCTGCTGGCCAGGGGAGAGGCGCTCAACCGGGCGACCGGGGACCCCGTGGTGGTGGTTCCGGCCTGGCGCTGCCTGGCCGACCCCGGCGCCCTCGTCGGGGAGATCCTCGCCGCCTGCTGACCGGCCCCGGGCGGCCTGCGCGCCGCACTACCCTGGGACGGAACGCCCGGAACGCGGAGGATCCGCGTGCCCGCCGGGCGGAGGGGAGAGGGGAACACCGGTGCCCGAGGGTCACACGCTGCACCGACTGGCGGCGCACTTCGAGAAGGCCTTCGGCGGCGGGACGGTACGCGCCACCAGCCCCCAGGGCCGCTTCGCGGAGGGTGCCGCGCGGGTGGACGGCCGCGTCCTCACGGAGAGCGAGGCCCACGGCAAGCACCTCTTCCTCGGGTTCGACTCGGGTGAGTGGCTGCGGGTGCACCTGGGCCTGTACGGGGCGTGGACCTTCGGTGACGCGGACGGCGAACGCCACCTCGGCGCGCCCCGCGCGCGGGGCGCCGACCTCGCCCCCCTCGTCCGGGACGGGGACGGGCTGGTCGTGCCGCCGGCACCCGTCGGCGCGGTGCGCGCCCGGCTCGTCAACGCCTCCGGGTGGGCCGACCTGCGCGGCCCCTCCGCCTGCGAGGTCGTCACGGAGGACGAGAAGCAGGCCGTCCAGGACCGGCTCGGCCCCGACCCCCTGCGCGACGACGCCGACCCCGAACGTGCCTGGCGTACGGTCAGCCGTTCCAGGACCAGCATCGCGGCGCTGCTCATGCGCCAGGACGTCATCGCGGGGATCGGCAACATCTACCGGGCCGAGTCGCTCTTCAGGGCGGGGATCGACCCGGCGACGCCGGGCCGCGAACTGACCGCCGGGCAGTGGGCGGCGCTGTGGGAGGATCTCGCCGGCCTGCTCCGCGACGGGGTGCGCGACGGCTACATCATCACCACCCGCCCCGAGGACCGGCCCGATCCCGACGCGCGTCCCGTGCCCAGGCCGGACACGCTGTACGTCTGCTACCGGACCGGCGAGCCGTGCCGCGTGTGCTCCTCGCCCGTCGCCGCGTCCGAGCTGGCCGGACGCACCCTCTACTGGTGCCCGGGATGTCAGCGGGGCTGACCCGCTCCCGGCCCCGGCCGCCGAGGGGATCTGGACGCCGACAGGCCATGCAGTACACTCCCTAGCCGTCTGCTTAACCGGTTCAGTTTCTGTGATCAGGGGGGCGAATGGGGGGGTTGATGCGGCGTCCGACGATCGTGGACATCGCCAAGGCCGCCGGGGTGTCCAAGGGGGCGGTCTCGTACGCGCTCAACGGGCGGCCCGGGGTCTCCGAGGAGACCCGTCGGCGTATCCTGGCGATCGCCAGCGACATGGGCTGGGCCCCGAGCAGTCCCGCGCGGGCGCTCTCGCCGGGCGGTCGGATAGGGGCGATCGGCCTGGTGGTCGACCGCCCGGCGCACTCGCTGGGGCTCGAACCCTTCTTCATGCAGCTGGTCTCCGGCATCGAGACGGAACTGGCCTCCTCCAACAACGACCTGCTCCTCCAGGTCACCGAGGACATGGGCGCCGAGACCGCGGCCTACCGGCGCTGGTCGGCGGAGCGCCGGGTCGACGGCGTGATCATGGTCGACCTGCGGGTGGACGACCCCCGGATCGGCCTCGTGGAGGGCCTGCCGCTGCCCGCGGTCGTCCTGGGCGGCCCCGAGGGGGCGGGCTCGCTCCCGTGCCTCTACACCGACGACTCCGTGGCCATGCGCGAGGTCGTCCACTACCTGGCGGCGCTGGGGCACCGGCGCATCGTGCGGGTGGCGGGCCCGGAGGAGTTCGTGCACACCAGGGCGAGGACCGCGGCGTTCCTGGACGCGGCGGAGCAGGCGGGCCTGGCGGAGGCGTACTCGGTGCACGCCGACTACACCGGCGAGGCCGGGACGCGGACCACGCGCAGGCTGCTGGCACGGACGGACCGCCCGACCGCCCTGGTCTACGACAACGACCTCATGGCCGTGGCCGGCCTCGGCGTGGCGCGGGAGATGGGGGTCGGCGTGCCCTCCCAGCTGTCGATCGTGGCGTGGGACGACTCCGTCCTGTGCCGACTGGTGCGGCCCTCGCTGACCGCGATCGCCCGTGACATCGTCTCCTACGGCCGCCTCGCGGCGGCCATGCTCGGCGACGCGATCGAGGGCAGGCCGGTGCGCAACCAGGAGACCTCGCGGGGCGAGCTGTACCCGAGGGCGAGCACGGGCCCCATGGGGGCGTGACGGTGCGGCGCGGCCGACCGTCGCCCGAGAGCCGGTGAACGCCTGTGCGGAACCGGTTCAGTAGGGGTGAATTTACTGACGTACCCGCATCTTCGCTGTTACAAGCGAATAACAGCGAAGTGTCGGGGATTGACGGCCTTCCCGTGGGCGTGTTGTTGTTAACCTCACTTACCCGGTTCAGCAACGGTCCTGTGCTCCCTCTGCTGGGAGCGCTCCCAACCCTCCGGTTCCCGGAGGGGCGCCCCCCCCACAGGCCGACCGGGTGACAAGGAGGAGTCCGGATGAGAAGTCTGCGGATTCCGGCGGCACTCGCGGCACTGGCCATCACGGCCACTGCGTGCTCGGGTGGCGGCGGGAACGAGGAGGGCTCCGGGTCGTACCCCCGGAGCGAGACGCTGTACACCACGGGTACGGCATGGGGTCCGCCGGTCAGCTGGAACCCGCTCATGAAGGGCCAGTACGCGCCCGGCACGATCGGCCTGGCCTACGAGACGCTCTTCCTGTACGACCCCAACGAGGGCGAGTACGTCCCCTGGCTCGCGGAGAGCGACGAGTGGACCGCGGAGAACGTCCACGAGATCACCCTCCGCGAGGGGATCACCTGGTCGGACGGCGAGCCCCTGGTCGCCGAGGACGTCGTCGCGACCCTGGAGCTGGGCCAGTTCGGCTCCGTCTCCTACAGCAACATCTGGAACTTCATCGAGAGCGCCGAGGCCACCGACGAGCGCACGGTGACCGTCACCTTCTCGGAGAACCGCCCCCAGGAGTGGATGAACTGGGTCTACCTCAACCCCGTCCTCCCCGCCCACATCTGGGCCGACATGGAGGAGACGGCGCTCACGGACAGCGCCAACGAGGACATCGTCGCCACCGGCCCCTACGTCTACGAGTCGCACACCGACGACCGGATGGTCTGGGAGCGCAACGACGAGTGGTGGGGCACCGAGGCACTCGACCTGGAGATGCAGCCCCGCTACATCGTGGACATCGTCAACGCCTCAAACGAGGTGACGATGAACATGATCAACCAGGGGGACATCGACCTCTCGAACAACTTCCTCCCGGGGATCGACCAGATCCTCAACAGCAACCCCAACGTCACCAGCTTCTACGACGGTCCGCCGTACATGAAGAGCGCGAACACCGCGTGGCTGGTCCCCAACGTCACGCGCGCGCCGCTCGACGACGCGGCCTTCCGCCAGGCGCTGGCCCACTCCATCGACATGGAGCAGATCATCGCCGGCCCCTACACGGACCTGGTCCAGGCGGCCAGCCCGACGGGCCTGCTGCCCGAGTGGGACGAGTACATCGACCAGGAGCTGGTCGAGCAGGAGGGCTTCACCTTCGACGCCGATGAGGCCGTCGCGATCCTCGAGGACGCCGGCTACATGGACGAGGACGGCGACGGCTACGTCGAGACGCCCGACGGCGAGCCCATCGCCCTCACCCTGGAGGTCCCCTCCGGCTGGACCGACTGGATGGAGGCCGCCCGGCTGATCGCGGGGCACGCCCAGGCGGTCGGCATCAACATCGAGGCCCAGTTCCCCGAAGAGGACCTGCTGTCCGAGAACCGCAACTCGGGCGAGTTCGACCTGGTGATCAACAACGAGCGTCCGATGAGCAACACGCCGTGGACCTACTACGACTACCTCTTCCAGCTGCCCGTCAACGAGCAGCAGACCACCGTCAACTTCGGGCGGTACGAGAACGAGGAGGCGTGGCAGCTCGTCGAGCAGCTGGCCGCCGTCCCCGCGGACGACGTGGAGGGCGCGGCCGAGATCACCTCGCAGATCCAGGAGATCCAGCTGGCCGAGCTCCCGGCCATCCCGCTCTGGTACAACGGCCTCTGGTCGCAGTCCACGAACGAGACCTGGACCAACTGGCCCAGCGAGCAGGAGGGCGCTCCGCAGAGCGCCGCGACGTTCTGGAACGGCTGGCTCGAGATGGGCGCCATCTACACCCTCGCGGAGATCGAACCGGTCGGCTAGGGGGCACGCGGACACTCTCCTCCGCGCACCCGTCGACCCCCCACCCCGGCCGGAGCACGGCGTACGCGCCCGGCCGGGGAGCCCCCGAGGGGCACGGGGCGGACCCCTTCCCCTTCCCGGGTCCGCTGCCGTGCCCCTCCGGGGACCCCGCCTGTCCGCCGCCATCACCTGGAGGAACGTGTGTGGCGCTACATCGGCCGTAAGCTCTTCGTCTACCTGCTTACGTTCGTCATCGCGGTCACCATCAACTGGATGATCCCGCGCTTCATGCCGGGCGACCCCGTCCGCAGCATGCTCGCGCGAGCCTCGGTCGGCAACCCCGAGGCGCTCGAGCGCATGACCACCTACTACAACGAGGTCTTCGGCCTCGACACACCGCTGTACCAGCAGTACTTCAGCTTCTGGGGCGGCCTGCTCCGGGGCGACCTGGGCGTCAGCGTGATGCTCTACCCCGAACCCGTCACCGACGTCATCCTGCGTGCGGTGCCCTTCACCCTGGCAGTGCTGCTCCCCGCGATCCTGCTCAGCTGGGTCGTCGGCAACCACTTCGGGGCCTTCGCCGCCCGGAGCAAGATCCTCGACAACACGATCCTGCCGCTCGGGTACGTCCTGACCGCCACGCCCTACATGTGGCTGGCCCTGCTGCTCGCCTGGAGCCTGGGCGTCGTCGCCGGGGTCTTCCCGGTCGCGAACGGATACAGCTTCTCCCTCCGGCCCGAGTTCACCTGGCTGTTCATCTCCGACCTGATCAGCCACTGGTTCCTGCCGTTCCTGTCCATGTTCGTCGTGGCGCTGGGCGGCTGGGCGATCGGCATGCGGAACATGATCATCTACGAGCTGGAGGCGGACTACTCGAACTACCTCCAGGCCCTCGGCGCGCCGCGCAGGCTGGTCCGCAAGTACGCCTTCCGCAACGCGATGCTGCCCCAGATCACCGGGCTCGCGGTGCAGCTGGGCACGATCATCGCCGGATCGCTGCTCACCGAGATCGTGTTCAACTACCCCGGCCTCGGCACCCTCATCATCCAGTCGCTGAACAGCCGGGACTTCTTCCTGCTCCAGGGGATCTTCCTGTTCGTGGTCGTCGGGGTGCTGATCGCCAACTTCATCATCGACATCGTGTACGTCCTGGTTGACCCGCGCACCCGGGTCCAGATGACGGGAGGCTCGTCATGACCAACGTCGCCGGGGCGCCCGGAGCCCAGCCCGCAGCCGAACCCGCGGCTCCGCGCAAGGGCTCCGAGACACTGCACTACGCCCGCCGCAACCCCAAGCTGCTCATCGGCCTGGGCATCGTCCTCGCGTTCCTCCTGCTCGGCCTCATCGGCCCCCTCTTCGTCGACCACGGGCCCAACGAGTACGTCGGCCCCCAGAGCCAGCCCCCCAGCGGCGAGTTCTGGCTGGGCACCACCTCCTTCGGCCAGGACATCTGGGCGCAGTTCGTGTTCGGGGTCCGCACCACGTTCCTCATCGGCGTGTTCGGCGGCGGCGTCGCGTTCGTCATCGGCACGGCGGTCGGCTTCATCGCCGGCTACAAGGGCGGGATCGTCGACGAGATCCTCAACATGCTCACGAACGTGGTCCTGGTCCTGCCCGCGATGGTCGTGCTGATCGTCGCGATCGCCTACCTGGACGCGCGAGGCGTGTTCGTGCAGGGCCTCTTCATCGGCCTCACCTCCTGGCCGTGGGCGGCGCGCGCGGTCCGCTCGCAGGCGCTCTCGCTGGCCACCCGCGACTACGTGGACCTGGCCCGCCTCAGCGGCCGGCGCACGGGGAAGATCATCACCACCGAGATCGCCCCGAACATGAGCTCCTACCTGGTGATGTCCTTCATCCTGCTGTTCGGCGGCGCCATCCTCATCGCCGCGGGCCTCGACTTCATCGGGCTCGGCCCCTCGGACGGGGTGTCCCTCGGCCTGATGCTGGAGAGCGCCGT
The DNA here is from genome assembly GCF_026642255.1 of Streptomonospora nanhaiensis. Classification (GTDB taxonomy): domain Bacteria; phylum Actinomycetota; class Actinomycetes; order Streptosporangiales; family Streptosporangiaceae; genus Nocardiopsis; species Nocardiopsis tropica. The sequence goes on from NZ_CP113264.1 coordinate 1,294,509, forward strand.
CGCGTGGAGCGCCCTGCAGTTCGGGATGTGGTGGTGGTTCGTTCCGCCGGGCCTCGGCATCACGGTGATCGTGAGCTCGCTGTACATCCTCAACGTCGGGTTGGACGAAATCTTCAACCCCAAGCTGCGGGAGCTGTAATGACCCTGCGCGTCAACGACCTGAAGGTCTACTACCAGACCCTGCGCGGGGACGTCCACGCCCTCGACGGAGTCACGTTCGACCTCGCCGACGGCGAGATCATGGGCCTGGCGGGGGAGTCCGGCTGCGGCAAGACCACCCTCGGCAAGAGCCTGATCCGGCTGGACTCGCGGATGCGCCACGTCGGCGGCACCATCGACCTGGACGGCAAGGACGTGCCGATCGCGGACGACGACGCGATGGTGCCCCTCCGCTACCACGAGATCTCGCTCATCCCGCAGTACGCGATGAGCGCGCTCAACCCCACCCGCAAGATCGGGCGGATGATCAACGAGCTGCTGCGCTCGCGCGGCGTCCGTCCGGCCGACATCTCCCAGGAGCTCACCCGGCGCCTGGAGCTGGTCGGACTCGACGCGGACGTGCTGAACCGGTTCCCGATCGAGCTGTCGGGCGGCATGAAGCAGCGCGTCGTCATGGTGATGGCCACGCTGCTCAACCCGTCGCTGCTCATCGCCGACGAGGTCACCTCCGCGCTGGACGTGTCGACGCAGCGGTCGGTCGCCGAGTCGCTCGTGGAGTTCCGTGACCGCGAGTACGTCAAGAGCATGGTGTTCGTGACCCACGACATCTCGCTCGTGTACCAGATGGCCGACACGATCATGGTGATGTACGCGGGCCGCATCGCGGAGAAGGCCCCCGCGAAGACCATCATCAACGCGCCGCGCCACCCCTACACCCAGATGCTCATCTCGGCTCTCCCCGAGGTCGGCTCGACCATGGAGCAGGGGCGCCTGGAGGGCATCCCCGGGACGCCGCCCGGCCTGCTGAACCCGCCGACCGGCTGCCGGTTCAAGGACCGCTGCCCGATGGCCTTCTCCAAGTGCTCCGAACAGCCGCCGCTGCTGGAGATCGAACCCGGCCACTGGGCCGCCTGCTGGAAGACGGGGTGAGGTAGACCGTGCTGGAACTCAGCCATGTGCACAAGGTGTACCGGGTCGGCGCGTTCGGCGGCGGCCGCCTGCGCGCGGTGCGCGACGTCAGCCTGACGGTGGAGCCCGGCGAGGTCGTCTCGCTCATCGGTGAGAGCGGCAGCGGCAAGAGCACCCTCGGCAAGATGGTGCTCGGCCTGAGCAGGCCGACCGGCGGCACGATCACGTTCGACGGCACCGACATCACCACCATCCGGGGCCACGCCGCGCGCAAGGAGTACTACCGCAGGGTGCAGGGGGTCTTCCAGGACCCGTTCAGCTGCTTCAACCCGATCTTCAAGGCCGACCGCGTCTTCGAGATGATCAGGACCTCCTACTTCCCGGGGGTCTCGGACGCGGACTGGCGGGACCGGGTCCTGGCCGCGCTGGCCACGGTCCGACTGGACCCGGGAAACGTCCTGGGCAAGTACCCCCACCAGCTCAGCGGCGGCCAGCTGCAGCGGGTGCTGATCGCGCGGGCGCTGCTCCTGGACATCAAGCTGCTGGTGGCCGACGAGATCATCAGCATGCTGGACGCGTCCACGCGCATCGACGTGCTCAACCTGCTCAGCGACCTCAAGGAGCGCGGGCTCGGCATCCTGTTCGTGACCCACGACCTGTCGCTCGGCAACTACGTCAGCGACAAGTCGGTGATCCTGCGCAAGGGCGCCGTCGCGGAGATGGGTCCCACGCTCAGGGTGTTCGAGAACCCCCTCCACCCCTACAGCCGCCACCTCCTCTCGTGCGTGCCGCAGCTGCACCGCACCTGGGCGGAGGTCGACGCGGAGCTGGCGGCGAACCCGCCGGAGGACGTCGTCCTCCCGGTGGCGGCGGACGAGGAGTCCGCTCCGCTGCTCGAGGTGGAGGAGGGACACTTCGTCGGGATCGACCAGGGGTAGCCCGTGCGCGCCGCCACGCCGCCCCGGACCGTGCGTGGCCGGGGCGGCGCACGTGGTGGGGGCGGTCGGGCACGCGCGCCGCTCCCACCGGAGCCGCGGGGTTCTTCGGCCGCCGTCTCCGACTCCGTCGGCCGAAAACGGAATTCACCTACGAAACCAGTGGGGATCGTTCTCCTGCGCGCCCATACGCACCCATACGCGCGCGATCGCGAAGTCGTCGGCGCGCGCAGGCCCCGCATCGTGCCCCCCGGGGGGCGTTCCTCGGGGGTCCCCGGGCGCGTGCGGAGCCTTCCGGAAGACCGCACGGAGGGGCTCCGCGCCGAGGGGGCGGCGGCGGGCCGGTGCGGGGAGCGCCCGGGAGCCCTCCGCGCTGAAGTGCGGGAACGACATCGCGGTGACGGGTCCGCGAACAGGCCGTGACACGCCCGTGACCACGGGGTCCGCCGCGCGCGGTTCCCTCCCCGCCCGCCGGTATTCCTGATGGGGCCGTGCGAGTTGCCACACCGAAAACCTTCGCGAGCTGGCCGGGCTGTGGTAAGTTCGGTGAAGATTGTTAGTCGTTGAATTTCGCAGTTGGTGTCTTGCCCGCGGAGTTTGTGACCGGCGGGCGGTTTCTCTTGGAGTCGGCTCGCGGCAATTCTCGGACGTGAGTATGCGTTCGTGTACACCGAGCTGAAGGAGAGAACATGGCTCAGGGAACTGTGAAGTGGTTCAACGGCGAGAAGGGCTTCGGCTTCATCTCCCCCGACGACGGTGGCCCCGACGCCTTCGTTCACTACAGCGCCATCCAGGGTAGCGGCTTCCGCAACCTGGAGGAGAACCAGCGCGTGGAGTTCGAGATCGTCGCCGGCACCCGCGGCCCGCAGGCCGAGAACGTCGTCGCGCTCTAAGACGTAGAACGTCGTAGGACGCCCCGGAAGGCACCGCCTTCCGGGGCGTTCGCGTGTCCGGGGCCCGGTCGGGACGGCCGTCCCGGGCCCCGTGCCCCCTCACGGGACCGGCCGCCGCCCCCGTGAGGGGACGGCGGCCGACGGGGTGCCGCGAGGCGGGTCAGTCCGCGAGCAGCGCCTCCGTGCGCTCGCGCACCTCCGGGGTGTCCAGGCCGCGCACGGTCACCGTGGTGCGTCGGCGCAGCACGTCGTCGACGGTCACGGCCCACTCGCGGTCCCGCGCGAAGACCACCTGCGCCCAGATGTCGGGCCCGTCGGGGTGGATGCGCTCGCCCAGCTCCGGGAGGTCCCGGACCAGGACCGCGATGTCCATCGCCAGGCTTCCGTAGTGCGACGCCAGGTGGCGTGCGACCAGCGGGTCGAGGCGGGCGCCCGGCTCGCGGTCGATGATGAGCCGCTGGGTCACCGCGTCCGGGCTGGCCAGCCCGGGGAGCGGCACGGTGCGCAGCGGGTCGACCATGTCCTCGCCCAGGGGCACCGCCGAGACCTTGCGCAGCTCCTCCAGGACGGTGCGGCCGATGTGTCGGTACGTCGTCCACTTGCCGCCCGCCACCGACAGCATCCCGCCGCGCCCCTGGCTCACCACGGTCTCCCGCTTGGCCGCGCTGGTGCCGCCGGGGCCTCCCGGCAGCACCCGCAGGCCGGCGAAGGAGTACGTCACCTGGGAGGCGTCCAGGTAGGGGGCGTCGATGCCCACCGCGGCCTCGCCCAGGATCTGCTCGACGTCGGAGGGGACCACCCCCACCTCGGCCGGGTCGCCGGTGTACTCCTCGTCGGTGGTGCCGAGCAGCAGCCTCCCCTCCCACGGGATGGCGAACGAGACCCGGTACCGGTCCACGGGGATGGTCAGCGCCGCGCGCCACGGCTCGGGCGTGCGCAGGACCAGGTGGGCGCCCTTGGACAGGCGCACGCTGGGCCCGGCCGCCGGGTCCTCCATCCGCCGCAGGCCGTCCACCCAGGGCCCGGTGGCGTTGAGGACCAGGCGGGCGTCGATCCCGAACTCGTGGCCCCCGACGCGGTCGCGCAGGTCGGCGCCGGTGACCCTGCCCCGTGTGGTGCGCAGGCCCACCACCTCGGCGTGGTTGAGCACCACCGCGCCGGCGTCGGCGGCGGCGCGCACGGTCATGACGGCCATGCGGCTGTCGTTCATCTGGTGGTCGCTGTAGGCGGCCACCGAGCGCAGGCCCTCGGTGCGCAGTCCGGGCGCGAGGCGCTTGGCCTGGGCGGGGGAGAGCAGGCGGCCCATCCCGTCGCCGAACGCGGACAGGGCCGAGTACAGGAAGACCCCGGCGCCCATCTTCGCGGCGCCGTGGGGCCCGCCCGAGTAGACGGGGACCAGGAACGGCATGTGGTTGACCAGGTGAGGGGCCACGTCGGAGGCGAGGGAGCGGCGCTCCCGGTGGTTCTCCGCGACCAGGCGCACGTTGCCGGTCTGGAGGTAGCGCAGTCCGCCGTGCACCAGTTTGGAGGAGGCGCTGGAGGTGGCCCCGGCGAAGTCGCCGGAGTCGACCATGGCCACCCGGAGCCCGGCCTGGGTGGCGGTCCACGCGGCGGACGTGCCGAGGATGCCGCCGCCGACGACGAGGAGGTCGAAGGTTCCCCGGGAGAGTTCGTCCCGGGTGCGGGAGCGGGCGGAGGAGGTGTCGTTCTGGCGGGCGCTGGTGGTCATGGGCTGGTGCTCCGTCCGTTCGGAGGGATGGCGGGGACTCCGCAAGCGCCTGAACGGGCTCAGACCCTTCAGACGTGTGTCGCCTGCATAATACGACAATGCCGAACGGCGGCACGATCTGAGGTCATCCGTCCGGGGTGTCGTCGGCCCCGTGCCGGTCCTGACGGGGGCGTCGTGCTGCCGGTGTGACCAGAGACCACTGTGTGAACCCGCTTCGTGATCGATGTGCGGCATTGTCGAATACTTTGCGACCGTTCGCGTGCGCGCCCCGCCGGACGGCGGTCGCGCCCGGGCCCGGACGGGTGTGATGCCGGCGGGCGGGGTTCCGGGACCGGGCCCGCGGGGCCCGGTGCGGGATTCCGGGGCCGGGCGCGGTTTCGGACCCCGGGTTCCCCGGATTGCCCCACCGGAGGGACATCCCGAGTCCTACGATTGGGGCATCATGGCGACCAGGTACTCACCCACGATCCGGCGCCGCCGCCTCTCCGCCGAACTCCGGCGGCTGCGGCTGGCCGCGAGGAAGACCAGCGAAGAGGCCGCCGCCGCCTCGGGCCTGTCCAAGTCCACCTACTCCAACATCGAGTCCGGCGTGAAGAAGCGCCCCAGACTCAGCGAGGTCCGAGCCGTCCTGGACGCCTTCGGGGTCGGGCCCGGCCAGGAGTACGACGAGATCCTCAACCTGTGCCGCCAGGCCCTCGAACGGGGCTGGTGGAGCCGCTACCGGGACGTCCTCGCCGCGCGCTACGTCGGCTTCGAGACCGAGGCGAGCTCCATCACCACCTGGCAGCCGATCGTCGTGCCGGGCCTTCTCCAGGTGCCCGAGTACATGCGGGTGACGGCCCTGGCCGGGATGGCCAACCCCCAGGACATCCGCAGGGTGACGGACGCCAAGATGACCCGCCAGCGCATTCTGGACGACGAGGACCCGCCGGAGCTGTACGCGGTCTTCGACGAGGGGGCGCTGCTGAGGCTCCGGGACTTCCCCGACGCCAAGCGGGCCCAGGTGGCGCACATCGTGGAGATGGCGGAGCGCCCCCACGTCACCGTCCAGATGACCCTGGCGGCCAAGCTCAACCCCGGTGCCGGCGGCCCCTTCGTGATCATGGAGTTCCCCGAGCCCATCGACCCGATGGTCGTCTACCTGGAGACCGACACCGACGGCATCTACCTGGAGGAGCCCGACGAGGTGGTGCGCTACCAGAACATCCTCAACCACCTCCGACTGGTCGCCCTCCGCCCGGGGGAGACCCTCGACTACCTCCGTGAGGTCCACCTCGGGGCCTAGGAGGTCGGGCCCGCGTGCCGAGCACCGGCTCCCGTCCTCCGGGGCGGTGGGGCGGTCGGGCGGACGCGGACGGGGGCGCCCGGCGCGAACGCCGGGCGCCCCCGTTCCACCGCGGGCCGGGGCGGTCAGACCCCGAACCCGGTCAGCTTCCAGATCCACGCGCCGATCACACCGCCCACGAGCGGGCCGACGACCGGGATCCAGGAGTAGCCCCAGTCCGATCCGCCCTTGCCCGGGATCGGCAGCAGCGCGTGCGCCAGGCGCGGACCCAGGTCGCGGGCGGGGTTGATGGCGTAGCCCGTCGGCCCGCCCAGGGACAGGCCGATCGCGAGCACGAGCAGGCCGATCATCAGCGGCGCGATGCCGTTGGTGAACAGGCCGCCCAGGTCCACGTCCCCCTCGGAGACGAAGCCCGAGTTCGCGCCGATCCCGAGCACGCCCAGGAGCAGCATCGCGGTGCCGATGATCTCGGTGACGAGGTTGGCGACCGGGTTGCGCACGCCGGGGGAGGTGCTGAACACGCCCAGCTTGGCCTCCGGGTCGTCGGTCACCTTCCAGTGCGCGAAGTAGGCCAGGTAGACCAGGACGGCGCCGGTGAACGCGCCGCCCAGCTGGGCCAGCATGTAGCCGGGCACCTGGGCCCAGGCGAACTCGCCGATGCTGGCCAGGCCGAGGGTCACCGCGGGGTTGATGTGCGCGCCGCTCGTGGAACCGACGACGTAGACGGCCATCGCGACCGCCATGCCCCAGCCGAACGTGACCACGATCCAGCCCCCGTTGAGGGCCTTCGATCGGGCGAGGGAGACTCCGGCGACGACACCGCCGCCGAGCAGGATGAGGATCGCCGTTCCGACGAACTCTGCCAGGTACACCATGGAGGACCTCCGCCCCGGTGAGGGGCAGCCGGGTCACGGGAGGTCAGGTGTGCTCGCGGGGCGCGACCGCACGCCGGACGCGGGCATAATCAGACACACCCGTCACAGGATGGAGATGGGACGGGGGCGCGGTCGCGCCCCCTGTACCGCCTCCCAGGGGAGCAGGTGGCAGCCGTGGCGCCCCTGGGCGGCGGTCGTTCGGACGGGGCCCTGCCCCGGCCTACGCTTCCTCGTGCTCGACCCAGTCCAGGGTGCGTCGCACGGCCTTGTTCCAGTTGTGGTATTCGCGATCGCGGACGGCGGGCTCCATCTCCGGGTTCCACTCGGCCGCCTTGTGCCAGTTGGCGCGCAGAGTCTCCACGTCGGGCCAGTAGCCCACCGCCAGCCCCGCGGCGTAGGCGGCGCCGAGACAGGTGGTCTCGGCGACCATCGGCCGTACGACCTCGGCGTCCAGGACGTCGGACAGGATCTGCATGAGCAGGTTGTCGGCGGTCATGCCGCCGTCCACCTTGAGCGTCGTCAGGTCGATCCGCGAGTCGGCGTTCATCGCGTCGACGACCTCGCGGGTCTGCCACGCGGTGGCCTCCAGGACGGCGCGCGCGATGTGGCCCTTGGTGACGTACCCGGTCAGGCCCGCCATCACGCCCCGGGCGTCGCTGCGCCAGTGCGGGGCGAACAGGCCGGAGAACGCCGGCACGATGTAGCAGCCGCCGTTGTCGTCCACGGTGCGGGCCAGCGTCTCGATCTCCGGAGCGGTCGAGATCAGGCCGAGGTTGTCGCGCAGCCACTGCACCAGCGACCCCGTGACCGCGATCGAGCCCTCCAGGGCGTACACGGCCGGTTCGTCGCCGAGCTTGTAGCCGAGCGTGGTGAGCAGGCCGTTCTGTGAGGTCACCGGCTCGGTGCCGGTGTTCATGACCAGGAACGTGCCGGTGCCGTAGGTGCCCTTGACGTCGCCCGGGTCGAAGCAGGTCTGGCCGAACAGGGCGGCGTGCTGGTCGCCGAGAGCGGACGCGACGGGGGTGCCCTCCAGGTAGCCGCGGGCCTCGCCGTAGACCTCCGAGGACGAGCGGATCTCCGGCAGCACGGCCGCCGGGATGCCCAGTGCGTCGAGGATCTCGGGGTCCCACTCCAGGGTGGCCAGGTTCATGAGCATGGTGCGGCTCGCGTTGGTCACGTCGGTGACGTGGCGGCCGGTCAGGTTCCAGATGATCCAGGTGTCCATGGTGCCGAACAGGACCTCGCCCCGTTCGGCCCGTTCGCGGAGCCCGTCCACGTTGTCGAGCAGCCAGCGCAGCTTGGGGCCGGAGAAGTAGGTGGCCAGCGGAAGGCCGGACCTCTCGCGGAACCGGTCCTGGCCGCCGTCCGCGGCCAGTGCGCGGATCAGGTCGTCGGTGCGGGTGTCCTGCCAGACGATGGCGTTGTGGACGGGCTTGCCGGTCTCCCGGTCCCACACCACGGTGGTCTCGCGCTGGTTGGTGATGCCGACGGCGGCGACCTGGTCGGGCGTGATGTCGCTCTTCTCCAGGGCCTCCTGGACGACCACCTCGACGTTGGTCCAGATCTCCTCGGCGTCGTGCTCGACCCACCCCGGTTGGGGGAAGATCTGCCTGTGCTCGCGTTGGTCGACGGAGACGATGCGTCCGTCCCGGTCGAAGAGGATGCAGCGGCTCGACGTGGTGCCCTGGTCGATCGCGGCGACGTACTGCTGACTCATCGGTTGCTCGCCTTCAAGGTGGAGGGCTCGGGATGGGGGCCGGACACACACGCACACGGGTTATCCCCGCACGTTGTACGACATTGACGCATGGGTAGGCGTTAGTTTCATCCGTTCTTCCTTCCCATGTCAAGGCCGTGTGACGCAATCGTGTCGCGTGGGTCACGCAGCCTGCCGGGCAACGGTGCCAGGGAAGGGGCGGCTCACGGAAGCCACCGCGCGGAACCGGCGCGGGGCGGCCGGGCCGGGGCGCGGCGGGACGCGCTCAGTACGGGGTGACGCCCAGGTCCCGCGAGATGGCCCTCGCGGCGTCGCGCACGTACGAGACCTGCTCCATGTCGGGCCGGCCCTCCTCGCCGCGCAGGCGCTCGACGGCGCCGCGGACGCCTATGGCGCCGACCGTGGTGCCGCGCCGGTCGCGGATGGGCGCGGCGATCGACACCTCTCCGTCGACGAGTTCCTCGACCTCCCAGGCCCAGCCGTTCTCGCGGACCTCGTCCAGCAGCCGCTCCAGGACGGCGGGGGAGGTCACGGTGTGCCGGGTGAACGACGGCAGGGTCACCGCCCCGCCCGCCTCGACGGCGTCCGCGTCCTCCTCGGGCACGGCCAGGGGGTCGAAGGCCATCAGCACCCGGCCGATGGCGGTGGCGTGCAGGGGGAGCAGGGTGCCCACGTCGAGCGTCTGGCGCGAGGCGTCCGGGCGGAACACGTGGTGCACCACCAGCACCTGGTGCTTGTGCAGGGTGCCGATGCGCACGCTCTCACCGCTGCGGGAGGCCAGGCTGTCGGCCCAGTTCAGGGCCCGGGTGCGCAGCTCGTTGCCGTCCAGGTAGCGGGTGCCCAGGCTGAGCATGCCCCCGCCCAGGCGGTAGCGGCCGGACTCGGGGTCCTGCTCGACGAACCCCACGTGCTGGAGGGTGCGCAGGATCCCGAGGGCGGTGCCCTTGGGCAGCTCCAGTGACCGGGAGATCTCCGCCAGGCTCAGCCCCCGGGCGCCGGTGGCCAGGATCCGGAGGATGGCCGCCGCGCGTTCGATCGACTGGATTCTTCCCGGCATTGAGGTGCTACCACTCTCTAGTACGACAATGTCATACGCGAAATGCTACTACGCGATGTGATGCCCGGCAGGGGAACGGTCGTCCGGCGGCATGCGGGATCGGGCCAGTGTAGCCGCCCGTCCCGCCCCGACCTGGGCCGAGGGTGAGGTCACAGCTCCTCGACGGCCTCGGCGATCCTCCGGGCCGCGTCCTCGACGTCGCGGTCGGTGATCTCCAGGTGCACCACGAGGCGGATCGACGCGCCGCTGCCCAGCCCCGTGACACCGTGGCGCGAGAAGGCCTCGGCGTACCGGCGGGCCTCCCCGGCCGGGGTCCGCACCAGCACCATGTTGGTCTGCGCCAGGGCGGGCAGCCCGGACAGCTCGGTGATCCGCGCGGCCAGGACGGCGGCCCGCTCGTGGTCCTCGGCCATCCGCTCCCTGTGGTGGCGCAGCGCGTACAGAGCCCCGGCGGCGATGACGCCCGCCTGGCGCATCCCCGCGCCGAGCAGCTTGCGCCCGCGCCGGGCGCGCGCCACCGTGTCGGCGTCGCCGGCCAGGGCCGATCCCACCGGGGCGCCCAGCCCCTTGGAGAAGCACACGGAGACGGTGTCGAACCCGTCGGCGACCGCGGAGGGGGCCGTGCCGAGAAAGGCGGCCGCGTTCCACAGCCGGGCGCCGTCCAGGTGGGCGCGCAGCCCGTGCCGGTGCGCGAACCCCGTCACCCGTGCCTGCTCGGCGAGCGGGACCACCCGCCCGGTGAACGTGTTCTCCAGCCACACCAGGGCGGGCTCGGCCCGGTGGACGTCGCCGCGGCCGGCGATCCACGACTCCAGCAGTTCGTCGGTGGGGAAGATCCCGTCGGAGTACAGCCGGGGGAGGGCGCGGGCCAGCACCGCGGTGGCGCCCTGCTCGTCGCCGATGAGGTGGTGGTGCTCGTGTGCCCAGACCTCGTCGCCGCTGCGGGTGGACACGTACAGGCCCAGCTGGTTGGCCATGTGCCCCGAGGGCACGTACAGCGCGGCCTCCTTGCCGAGCAGGTCCGCGGTCTCCTCCTCCAGGGCTCGGACGGTCGGGTCCTCCCCCCACACGTCGTCGCCGACCTCCGCCTCGGCGATGGCCCGGCGCATGGCGGGGGTGGGGCGGGTGAGGGTGTCGGAGCGCAGGTCGATCATGGCGGCTTCCTTCGGCTGGGTGCGGCGCCCCCGGTCCGCGGGGACGGAGGCGTGCCCCGGGCGCGCGGCACCCGGGGCACGGACGGCGGGCCGGCCCGGCGGGGCGCGCCGGACGGGCCGTGGAAGGGACGATACTGCCCCGCCCTCACCCCTCCCCGAGCCGGTCCAGGGCCCGGGAGAGCCGGTGCAGGGACTCCAGGGCGCGCTCGGCGCCGTCCTCCCCCAGTTCGGCGACCAGGGCGTCGGCGACCCTGCCGTGGTCCGGGTCGATCCGCCGCAGGGCCTCCAGGCCCTCCTCGGTGGGCGCGAGCAGCTTGGCCCGGCTGTGCGCCGGGTTGGGGCGGTACTCGGCCAGCCTCCTCTCCACCAGCAGGTCGGCGATGCGCTGGACGCTCTGCCGGGTGGTGCCGAACCTGCGGGCCACCGCCGACACCGGCAGGGGCTCGTCGGTCACGGCGCCGAGCACCTGCCAGCGGGCCGCGGTCAGACCGGCCGAGCGGGCCAGTTCCTCCGCCACCGAGAGGAGCTGCCCGTTGAGGCGGAAGACGGTGAGCGCCGTGCCGGTGAACAGCTCGGAGTGTCTGTCGGCGGTCGACGCCATGCTCAGGACCCCTCCAGCAGGACGTGGTAGGCGTCGGGGTCGTGCCGGGCGTGCAGCCTGTACCAGGCGTCGAGGACGCGGGGCGTGAAGAGGTGGAGGGCGGCGAAGATCGCGCGGGCGAACTCGAGGGGCGCGGTGGGACCGGCCGTGATGAGGCCGCCGTCGGAGACGGTGAGCTCGGAGCGGTAGCGGCCGGTGCCCGCGTATCCGGTGCCGAGAAGGTACTCGGGCGCGGCGCTGGTGTGGTCGCGGTAGTCGAGCAGGCCCTCGCGGGCGAGCCCTGCGGTGGCGCCGCAGATGGCGGCGACCGGCACCCCGGCGTCGAGGAAGATCCCCGCGGCGGACGCGAAGGGCGCGAGCGCCTCCGGGTCGGCGTCCCAGCCCGAGGCGCCGGGCAGGATCAGCATGGAGCTGGCGGAGGGCACCAGCTGGGGCAGCGCGAGGTCGGGGAGGACCGTGATCCCGCCCATGGTCGTGACGGGCGCGCCGCTGAGGCCGACGGTGACCACGTCGTAGCGGCCCGGGTCGTGCTGCCATTCGCCACCGCGGATGGTGGCCACCGCGTGGCCGATCTCCCAGTCGGCGAGGTCGTCGTAGACGGCGAGGTGAACGGTCTTCCTGTTCTCTGCACTCATGACAACATGCTGTCATTTCGACAGGATGCTGTCAATGGAATCGGACGCCTGGCCGGGGTGGGGTCCCGGGGTGGGGCGCCGCCGTCCCCGTCTGTGCGGCCACCGTTTTCGGGCGGCCCGCAATGCGGGCATGTCACCGGACCTTCGGGGAGGTTCGTCCCGGTGGGGATGGGGAATGGCGGTTTGTCCGGGCGAATCGGGGGCGTCCCGGCCAGGAACTCCTACCCGGGCGGGGGGAGTTTGGCAAGGGTTCGCCGTGCGGCGGGGCTTCCGGGAGGGGGTGTGCTCCCACCCGGGCGGGCGGGGAGGGTCCGCGGGCGGGGTGACGTGTGTCTCGCGGGAGTAACAGAACCGCACGGGTGGTTCACAGAAGCTCACAAATGGTATTACCATTGCCGAGACCTGTTTCAAGCGCAGGTCAAGGCCGTTTCATGCTGCGGTCGTGTGCCACCCCATCAGTCCACTGGAAGGCTCCGTCGTGGAGAACTTCGAGCCCGTCTACGGGACGGGTCCGCTCCTCGGGATCGCGGCGGGCGCCATCGCGCTCCTGCTGTTCCTCATCATCCGCTTCAGGATGCACGCGTTCATCGCGCTCGTCCTGGTCAGCGTCCTGACCGCCCTCGCCGCCGGCATCCCGGTCTCCGGGGTCATGCCGACCCTCCTGGACGGCTTCGGTGGCACGCTCGCCAACGTCGCCCTCCTGGTCGGCCTCGGCGTCATGATCGGGCGCCTGCTGGAGATCACCGGCGGCGCCGCGGTGCTGGCGGGGGCGCTCATCAGGCTCTTCGGGGAGAAGCGCGCCCCGCTCGCCCTCGGTGTGTCCTCGCTGCTGTTCGGCTTCCCGCTGTTCTTCGACGTCGGCCTCATCGTCATGCTGCCGATCGTCTTCAGCGTGGCCCGGCGCGTCGGCGGGTCGGTCCTGACCTACACCCTGCCCACCGCGGGCGCCTTCGCGGTCATGCACGCCTTCGTGCCCCCGCACCCCGGCCCAGTGACCGCCGCCGTGGAGGTCGGCGCGGACATGGGCCTGACCCTGCTGGTCGGCCTCCTCCTGGCGATCCCGACCTGGTACCTCTCCAGCTACCTGTACGGGCTCTGGGCGGGCAAGCGCTTCGAGATCCCGGTCCCCGACGACGTCATGTCCGACGGCACCGTCAAGCACGACGACCCGCCGCACCTGGCCACGGTCCTGGGCATCCTCCTGCTGCCGATGGTGCTGATCTTCGCCAACACCGGCGTCTCCGCCTTCGCCGCCACCGGTACCGTTGCCGCGGACGCCCTGTGGGTACAAGCCTTCCAGCTGATCGGCCAGACCCCGATCGCCCTGCTCATCACCGTGCTCGTCGCCATGACGGTGCTCCGCCGGGGCCGCTTCACCCGTCAGAGGGTCGAGGAGATCGTCGGAGGGGCGCTCGGCCCCGTCTGCGCCATCATCCTCATCACCGGCGCCGGCGGCATGTTCGGCATGGTGCTGCGCACCAGCGGCATCGGCGACGCGCTGGCCGGCTCGCTGGAGGCCACGGGCCTGCCGGTGATCGTCGCCGCCTTCGTCATCGCCCTCGCCCTCCGCGTCGCGCAGGGGTCGGCGACCGTCGCCATCACCACCGCCGCGGGGCTCATCGCCCCGGCCGTGCAGGCGGCGCCGGGGCTGACCTCCATCGACCTGGCGCTGATCGTCATCGCGATCGCCTCGGGCGCCACGGCCCTGTCGCACGTCAACGACTCCGGCTTCTGGCTGGTCGGGCGCTTCCTCGGCATGGACGTCAAGACCACGCTCAAGACCTGGACCGTCATGGAGACCCTCATCGGCTTCATCGGGTTCGGTCTCGCCTTCGGGCTCAGCCTGGTGCTGTGACGCGCGGGCGGGCGGGCTCCGGCCCGCCCGCCCCTCAGGGGGCCGGGTACGCCTTCGGGTCGTGCTCCAGGGCGTCCGAGACCTCGGTGACGATGGACCGCATCGCGGCCTCGGCCACGTCGGGGAGGCCGTCCCGGATGGCCTGGGCGACGGTCTTGTGCAGCCGCAGCGCCTCCGGGCGCGGGTTGCGCGGCATCAGGTCGTAGGAGGTCCGGCCGACGAGGACCTCGGCCACCACCTGCGCCAGCCCGACGAGCATCTCGTTCTCGGAGAGCTCCAGGATGCGGCGGTGGAAGGTGATGTCGAGCTCGAGGAAGGTCGCGAGGTCCCCGGCCCGACCGGTGAGGACCATCTGGTCGGCCACCACCACCAGCTGGGCCCGCTCCTCCTCGCCGCCCCGCGCGGCGGCGAGCGCGGCGGCCCCGGGCTCGACGGCGGCGCGCAGCTCGTTGAGCGAGCGCAGCTGCTCCATACGTCCCGGACCGGCCAGGCGCCAGCGGATCAGCTGGGGGTCGAAGACGCTCCAGTCGCGCCGGGGCCGCACCCGGATCCCGGTGCGCGGGCGGCTGACCACGAGGCGCATCGACTCCAGGACGCGTACGGCCTCGCGCGCCACGGTCCGGGAGACCCCGAAGTCCTGCTCGAGCCCCTGGAGCGTGAACGTGTGGCCGGTCGCGTACTCGTCCGCGGCGATCGCGGGCCCGAGGACCGCCAGCACCCGGTTGTGCAGCGTGCGGTGGTCGGTGCCCATCGTGCTCCCTGTGCTCCGCGCTCGTCCGGTCCGGCCACAACCGGCCGGGTTCCAGCCTGAAGCCTAGCCGGATTGATTGATATCACTATTAGTGGTGGCGCTTGCGTCCCCGCAGGAGCACCAGGACACGGAGAGACCATGCACTTTGTCTTCATGGGCGTCGCCGGAAGCGGCAAGACCACCGTCGCCGAGTACGTGGCGAAGCGCCTCGGTCTGCCGTTCGCCGAGGCGGACGCCTTCCACCCCAGGGCCAACATCGAGAAGATGGCGGCCGGCGTCCCCCTGACGGACGACGACCGGTGGCCCTGGCTGCGCGACCTGGCGGCGTGGATCTCGGCGCACGACGCCCTCGGGGAGTCGACGGTGATGGCGTGTTCGGCGCTCAGGCGCGAGTACCGCGACGTCCTGCGCGAAGGGGCGCCCGGGGTGTGCTTCCTGCACATGCAGGGGCCCGCCGAGGTGATCCTGGAGCGGATGGCGGCCAGGGCCGACCACTTCATGCCGCCCGCCCTGCTGGAGTCGCAGCTGGCCACCCTGGAGAGGCTGGGCCCGGACGAGCCCGGCCGCGAGTTCGACGTGCGGAGCGACGTCGACACCCTCACGGAGCAGGCGCTGGAGTACGTCGGCGAGTGCATGCGGGCGGCGGACGCCTGACGGGCGGGAGGACCCGCCCGCGGGGCCGGGGGAGCGGGGCCGGGGCGCACGGGCCCCCGCCCCGCTCCGGGGCCTCCTACTCCTCGTCCTCGGCGTCCGCGAGGGAGTGCAGGCGCGCCAGGTGCTCGCTGTCGTCCTCCCCGTGGCGGGTCAGGTAGATCTCGCGCGCCTCGTCGGCGATGTCGGAGGTCTCGTCCTCGAAACCGTAGTCGGCGAGGTCGTCGAGCAGGTCGAGCACCCGGTGCAGGGCGTCGTCGTCGGAGTCCTCGGCGGCCTCATCCGGGCGGTGGTCGGCGACCGCGGAGAGGACGGCCGCGCGGGCGTCGTCCACGGCGCTCTCGGAGCCGGCGGCCCCGGTCAGCCGGATCCTGGTGATGGGGTCCTCGTCGGCGATCAGCATGAGCTGCTCGGCGAGCCAGGCGGTCTCCTGGCCTTCGAGGAACGCGGTCAGGGCCGCGTCGTCAAGGGGTGTGGTCATCCGGAGATCATAGGGCTGCCGAGGGGGCGTCCGAGTATCGGGGACCAACGTCCCGATGCGGACTTCGTGTCGCATACGTTAATTCATCCGATGATCGGTTAATGCGTTCCGCAATTCCACGGGAGCCCCGGGGAAAGCGGGACGGGTGTCGTCACGGCGGCCTCCCGTGGTAATGGGTGTCCGTTGGACAGCGCGCACGCCAAAACGCGCCTATGGATCACGGCACAGATCTGAAACGGTTGTATTAATACCCAGCCGTCTACCTTCCCTGCCGGTCTCCCCCCGGTCTAGGGTCCACTCAATCGATCTCGGGCCTCATACCCCCGCCCCACATTGAGGTGGACCATGTTCACGAAGTCTTCCCGAAAGCCGCTGGCCCTCGTGGCCACCGCGGCGGCGCTCACGCTGGTGGCGACAGCGTGCGCGGAGAGCACGCGCGAGGGCGGCGGCACAGACGAATCCGCCCCGTTCGTCTTCGCCTCCGCAGGCGACATCAGGACCCTCGACCCCTTCCTCACCAGTGACGGGGAAACCTTCCGTTACAGCCGCCAGGTCTTCGAAACCCTTCTCGACCACGAATCAGGTGGGAGCGAGATCGTCGGCGGACTCGCCGAGACCTGGGAACAGTCGGAAGACGGAACCGTCTGGACCTTCAACCTCCGCGACAACGTGCAGTTCCACGACGGCGACGAATTGACCGCCGAGGCGGTGTGCGCCAACTTCGACCGGTGGCACAATCTGACCGGCGCCTGGCAGAGTTCCAACAACTCGTACTACTGGCAGACGGTCTTCGGCGGTTTCGCGGAGAACGAGAGCGAGGACACCCCCGAGTCCCGCTACGTCTCCTGTGAGGCCGAGGACGACCTGACCGCGGTCATCACGATCTCGGAGTACTCCTCGATCTTCCCCGGCGGGTTCAGCCTCGCCGCGTTCGGCATCATGAGCCCCACCACGCTGGAGGCCATCGCCGACGAGGAGATCACCGGGGAGGAGGGCAACTACTCGCTGCCCGACTACACCCAGAACGTGGGCACCGTCGCCGGCACCGGCCCGTTCACCGTGGAGGAGTGGAACCGCGACCAGGCCGAGGTCACCCTCTCCCGCTTCGGCGACTACTGGGGCACGGAGGCCGGCTTCGAGACCATGATCCTGCGGGCCATCCCGGACGAGACCGCCCGCCGCCAGGCGCTGGAGGCCGGGGACATCCACGGCTACGACCTCGTCGCCCCCGCCGACGTGGAGCCCCTGGAGGAGGCCGGATTCCAGGTGCCCACCCGGGACGTGTTCAACGTCCTCTACCTGGCCTACCAGCAGGAGACCAACGAGGCCCTCGCCGACCTGGAGGTCCGGCAGGCGCTCTCGCACGCGGTCAACCG
Organism: Streptomonospora nanhaiensis; assembly: GCF_026642255.1. GTDB lineage: Bacteria > Actinomycetota > Actinomycetes > Streptosporangiales > Streptosporangiaceae > Nocardiopsis > Nocardiopsis tropica. Next base: position 1,311,572 of record NZ_CP113264.1, read on the forward strand.
CCAGCGCATCGTCGACACCATCCTCCCCGAGGGCGGCGAGGTGGCGACCCAGTTCCACCCCGACACCCTCGACGGCTGGTCCCCCGACGTCCAGACCTACGACTACGACCCGGACCTGGCCAGGGAGATGCTCGCCGACGCGGGGCAGGAGGACCTGGAGGTCGACTTCTGCTACCCCACGGAGGTCACCCGCCCCTACATGCCCGCGCCGCGCGACATCTTCGACGTCATCGTCTCGGACCTGGAGGAGGTCGGCGTCACGGTCGAGGCCAAGTCCTTCGAGTGGACCGAGTACGTCCCGCAGACCGACAGCGGGAACTGCTCGATGTACCTGCTCGGCTGGACCGGCGACTACAACGACGCCTACAACTTCATCGGCACCTGGTTCTCGACCCAGAACGACGCCTGGGGCATGGACGAGCCCGAGCTGTTCGACGCCATGGCCGAGGCCAGCAGCAACCCGGACAACGAGGAGCGCGTCGCCGCCTACCAGGACCTGAACGAGCAGATCATGGAGATCCTGCCCGGTCTGCCCCTCTCCAGCTCCCCGCCGTCCATCGCCTTCGCCGAGAACGTCAACCCTCCCCAGGTCAGCCCGCTGACCCAGGAGAAGTTCTTCGAGGCCTCCTGGCAGTAGCCCGCCCCGCCCCCTGACAGGGGGAGGGGACCGGGGCCCGACCGGCCCTCACCGGCCGGTCGGGCCCGCGGCCAGTCCGGGGCCGCCGCCCGCACCGCGCGGGCCGGCCGCCACCGGGAGAACGCCCCATGGAAGCCCGTGGGGCCGTCCGGCCGCCGCCTCCGCCTCCGGAGGCCGGATCCCCGCACACGTGCACGACCTCCAACGGCCGCCGCGCCCCCCGACCGCACCGACCGTGCGGCTCCGCGCCGACCGGGACACCCGTACAACCCGAACCCCCGCCACACCCCGGCGGGGACGCTTCGCGTCCATCGTTCCCACACTGGCGAAAGGCGGCGAAGGTGCTGCGATTCATCGTCAGGCGTCTCCTTCAGCTGATCCCGACACTGGGCGGCCTGTCGATCCTGCTGTTCGTCTGGCTGCAACGGCTGCCGGGCGGACCCGAGTACGCCCTCCTCCCCGACGACGCGACCTCCGAGCAACGAGCCCAGCTGCGGCGCTCCCTGGGCCTGGACGAACCGATCACGGTCCAGTACCTGGCCTTCCTGCGCCGCATCCTCCAGGGAGACCTGGGCGCCTCCCTCCAGACCGGCAGACCGGTCCTCGAAGAGTTCTTCACCCGCTTCCCGGCCACCTTCGAGCTCGCCGTCACCGCGATGCTCATCGCGACCGCGGTGGGCATCCCGCTCGGCTACCTGGCCGCGCGCAGGCGCGGGTCCGTACTGGACTTCGCCGCGGTGGGCGGGTCCCTCCTCGGGATCTGCACCCCGGTCTTCTTCCTCGCCTTCATCCTGAAGGTGGTCTTCGCCGAGCGGCTGGGCTGGTTCCCGTCCGCGTTCCGGCTCTCCCCGGGCATCAGCCGCACGGACCTCTCCGGGTTCGCCGTCCTGGACGGGCTGCGGACCGGCGAGTTCGACGTGGTCGCCGACGCCCTCGCGCACCTGGTGCTCCCCGGGCTCGCGCTCGCCTCGATCCCGCTCGCGGTGATCGTCCGCATGACCCGCGCCAGTGTCCTGGAGGTGCTGGAGGAGGACTACGTCCGCACCGCCAACGCCAAGGGCCTGCACCGCAACACCGTGCGCACCCGCCACGTGATGCGCAACGCCATGCTCCCCGTCGTCACGTCCATCGGCCTGCTCACCGGAAGCCTGTTCGCCGGCGCGGTCCTCACCGAGAGCGTGTTCGCGTTCCCCGGGATCGGTTCGTTCGTGTACGCGGCCACGCAGACCCGCGACTACCCGGTCCTCACCGGGTTCATCCTGCTCATCGCCACTATGTACGTGTTCATCAACCTCCTGGTGGACATCTCCTACAGCCTCCTCGACCCGAGAGTGCGGGCCCAGTGATGCCAACGACACCGAGCTCCCAGAACCCGTCCCGGGCCGAGGACGCGTCGGACGCCGGGGGCCCGCTCCTCGGACGGAAGGCGGCCCGCGTCGACCGCCTCGCCGAGCTCATGGGCGAGCGCGACGAGAGCGGCCACGGCTCGGGGATCTGGCGCACCGCCTTCGCGCGGATGCGCCGCAGCCCCATGGCGATCACCGGCGCCGTGATCGTCGTCGTGTTCGTCGCCGTGGCCCTGCTCTCACCGCTCATCGCGCCCTACTCGCCCACCTCGCAGGCCTGGGGCGACGAGGTGTTCCCGAACCAGAACATCTTCGTCGGCCCGCGCGGCGAGAACTGGCTGGGGCTGGACAACCTCGGCCGCGACCAGTTCTCCCGCATGGTCGTCGGCGCCCGCCAGACCCTCATGGTCGGCGTGGTCGCCACCCTGGTCGGCTTCGGCGCCGGCGCGCTCCTGGGCGGCGCCGCCGGGGCCGCGTCGGTCCTCGGCGGGCGCTGGGGCCGCCAGCTCGACAACGTGGTGATGCGCGTCATCGACATGATGCTCGCGCTGCCGACGCTGCTCCTCGCGGTCACCGTCGCCGCCCTCGTCGGGCCGAGCCTCACCACGGTCATGATCGCCGTCGGCGTCGCCCAGGTCCCGGTCTTCGCCCGCCTCCTGCGCGGCGCGATGATCTCCCAGGGCAACCGCGACTACGTCCTGGCCGCACGCGCGCTGGGGGTGCGCAAGCGCAGGATCGCGCTCACGCACATCCTGCCGAACTCGCTGGGCCCGGTGATCGTGCAGTCCACCCTCACCCTGGCCACCGCCATCATCGACGCTGCGGCCCTGTCCTACCTGGGTCTGGGCAACCCGGACCCGGCCTTCCCCGAGTGGGGGACGATGCTCGCCGACGCCCAGCGCTTCCTGTCCAGCGCCCCGCAGCTGGCCGTGTACCCGGCCCTGGCCATCATCGTCACCGCCCTGGGCTTCACCCTCCTGGGTGAGGCGATGCGGGAAGCGCTCGACCCGAAGCTGAGGAAGTGACCATGAGTTCCAGCACGCCGCTGTTGGCGGTGGACGAGCTGTCCGTGGTGTTCCGCGGGCGCGGTTCCGACCCGGAAGAGGTCCGGGCCGTGGACGGGGTGTCCTTCACCCTGGAGGAGGGCCGGGTCACCGGCCTGGTCGGCGAGTCCGGCTGCGGCAAGAGCGTCACCTCGCTCGCCCTCATGGGCCTGCTGCCCGACAGGGGGGTGAGCGTCGGCGGCAGCGCGGTGATGCGGCTGCCCGGCGGGGAGGCCGACCTCCTGAAGCTCTCGCAGAGGCGGATGCGCGACCTGCGCGGATCCCAGCTGGCGATGATCTTCCAGGACCCCCTCAGCTCCCTCAACCCCGTGGTGCCCATCGGCCGCCAGGTCACCGAGATCCTCCGGCGCCACCGGGGCCTGCGGGGATCGAAGGCCTCGAAGGAGGCGGCCGACCTGCTCTACCGGGTGGGCATCCCCGACCCGACGCGCAGGCTCCGCGAGTACCCGCACCAGCTGTCCGGGGGCATGCGCCAGCGGGCGCTGATCGCCATGGCGGTGGCCTGCCGGCCCCGCCTGATGATCGCGGACGAGCCGACCACGGCCCTGGACGTCACCATCCAGGCGCAGATCCTGGAGCTGCTCAAGGACCTGGTCACCGAGGAGGGCACCTCCCTGCTCATGATCACCCACGACCTGGGCGTCGTCGCCGGCCTGTGCGACGACATCAACGTCCTGTACGCCGGCCGGGCGGTGGAGACGGCGCGGCGCGCGCCGCTGTTCGCCGACCCGACGCACCCCTACACCGTCGGCCTGCTGGGCTCCATCCCCCGGCTGGACGCCCCCCGGGGCGAGGCCCTCACCCCCATCCGCGGCTCGGTCAACGACAACATCGCCTGGACGGACGGGTGCGCGTTCGCGCCCCGGTGCGACCACTACACGATGGAGTGCCTCCAGGGCCCGCCGCAGCTGGTCACCGCGGGAGCGGGGGGCGGGGCCGCGGCGGCGGACGGCGGCGCGGCGGACCGGGCGGCCGGAGCCGGCCACGCGTACCGCTGCGTGAACCCCGTCCGGCACGCGGACGTGGTGGACCGGACGGTACTGGAGAGCCCGGCGGTGGTCGGCGACGACGAGGAGGCGCAGGGATGAGCCTGCTGCGGATCAACGACCTCAAGGTGCACTTCCCGATCAGGCGCGGGGTGGTGTTCGACCGCACGATCGGCCACGTGCGCGCGGTCGACGGCGTCAGCCTGGAGATCCAGGAGGGCCAGACCTACGGCCTGGTGGGCGAGTCCGGCTGCGGCAAGACCACCCTGGGCCGGGCCGTGCTGCGACTGGTGGACGTCACGGAGGGGGAGGTGCTGTTCGGCGGACGCGACCTGGCCGGCCTGGACGCCGAGTCGATGCGCCGGGAGCGCAGGAACCTCCAGATGGTCTTCCAGGACCCCCTGGGCAGCCTCAACCCCAGGCAGAACATCGGCTCGATCCTCCTGGAGGGGCTGCAGACCCACGGGATCGGCGGCCCCGACGGGGGCGGCGACGGCCCCGGGGCGCCCGCCGGGAGGTCCGAGCGGCGGAAGCTGGTCCTGGAGGACCAGCACCGCAGGGTCGTGGACGCCCTGGAGAGGGTGGGGCTGTCCTCGAAGGCGCTCACCCGGTACCCGCACGAGTTCTCCGGGGGCCAGCGGCAGCGCATCGGGATCGCCCGGGCGCTGGTGCTCGAACCCGACCTCATCATCTGCGACGAGCCTGTGTCGGCCCTGGACGTGTCGATCCAGGCACAGGTCCTGAACCTGCTGGAGAGCCTCCAGCAGGAACTCGGGCTCACCTACCTGGTGATCGCCCACGACCTGGCGGTGGTCCGCCACGTCAGCGACGTGGTGGGGGTGATGTACCTGGGGGCGCTGGTGGAGGAGGCCTCCAGCGACGAGCTGTACGAGACGCCGATGCACCCGTACACGCGGTCCCTGATGTCGGCGGTGCCTGTTCCGGACCCGGAGGTGGAGGACGCCCGCGAGCGCATCCTGCTCTCCGGCGACCTGCCCTCGCCGGCGAACCCGCCGTCGGGCTGCCGCTTCCACACCCGCTGCCCGTGGCGGCAGGAGGAGCTGTGCGACACCGAGCGCCCGGAGCTGCGCCCGGTGCGGGGCGCCGCCGAGGGCAGCACCCACCGTGTGGCCTGCCACTACGCGGAGCAGATCCTGGCGGGGGAGATCCGGCCGGACGAGAAGCTGGCCGAGCGCATCGTGCACGGCGTGGGCTGAGCACGGCCCGTCCCGCCCGAGGAGCCGGGACGCGCCGGGCCGCCCCGGCCCGGCGCCTCCCGTCCCGGCCCCGGTCCGCCCGGGGTCAGGCCGCCGGGGGTCAGGCCGCCCGCAGGGTCCGGCAGGCGTCCAGCAGCCGCTCGCGCAGCACGGCGCCGCGCTCGGCGAAGCCCCTCTGCGCCTCCATGTACGCGGCCTTGCCCCCGGCCGTCTCGATGCGCACCGGTTCGTAGCCCCAGTCCGCCAGGTCGTAGGGGGACGCGCGCATGTCCAGGGTCCGGATCTCCCGCGAGAGCTCGAAGCAGTCCACCACGAGCTCGGAGGGCACCGCGGGGGAGAGCTTGTACGCCCACTTGTACAGGTCCATGTTGGCGTGCAGACAGCCCGGCTGGTCCAGCTCCGACTGCCGCTCGCGGGTCGGTCGGAGCGCGTTGAGGGGGCGCGCGGCCTCGGTGAAGAACCGGAACGCGTCGAAGTGCGAGCACTGGATCCGGTGCGACTCCACGACGCGGTCGGTGCCCTCGTGGCCGAGCCGCAGCGGCACCTGGCCGTGGCGCACACGTCCCGCGCGGTACACCATCGCCCACTCGTGCAGGCCGAAGCAGCCCAGGTGGGCGGGGCGGGAGGCGACCGACGACAGGAGCTTCTCCACGAAGCCCAGCACGGGCCGCGCCGCCAGGAACTCCCCGGCGTCCACGGCGACGGCCCCGTCGGGCAGCTCCGTGTAGAACCGCTCGGACAGGCGGGCGCGGGCCCCTTCGCCCAGCAGCGCCGTTCCGGCGCCCGGGTGCCAGCGCCGCAGCTGCGAGGGCTTGAGGTTGTAGTAGGTGAACAGGAAGTCCTCCACCGGGTGGGGCACGCCCTCGCGGCGCCGCCGCAGGTGGTCGGCGACCAGCGCGTCCACGCGCCGCTCGTGCCTCTCGGCGCGCCCGCGCCACTCCGTCTCGGCGAGGGCTGTCGGCGCCCCGGTACTCGTTCCCGTCACGGCCCCCAGGGTACGCGGGCGCGGGGAGCGCCCTTCCGCGCCCGCGGCGCCGGCGCGGTGACGGGCTCAGTTGGACTGCTGGACGGGCAGGTGGCGGCCCAGGTAGCCGATGTAGACGCGGTTGGTCGTGCCCGGCCCCAGGTGGGGGTAGAAGTACAGCCGCGGGCAGATCCCGTACTCGATGTCCAGCTTGATGTGGGCGTACATCGGGACGCGCCCGCCGGGCTCCACCTCCTCCGGCACCCGGAAGAGGCGCTTGTCGTTGAGCTTTCCCCGGTTGCGCACGTGGTCCGACTCCTGCGAGGCCAGGCGCTTGACCGGGATCACCTCGTAGCCGTCGGGCGTCTCCTTCAGGTACGAGTGGAACCCGAGCCCGCTGCCGGGGTTGTCGAACTGGTAGCGCGCGTAGTCGTTCAGGGCCAGCAGGGCCTCCCAGGCGCGGGTGACCCACAGGGCCTCCTTGCGGCTGTCGGACAGCTCGTACACCGTCTGCGCCTCGATGGTGAAGAACAGGTGGGGCAGCGCGGTCCCGTCGGTGACGCGCTCCAGGAGTTCGCGCACGCTCCGGGGAGGACGCCGCCGCGGGTCGCGCGGCGCCGGGGCCGCCGCAAGCCGGAACTGCCCGGCCTCGCGGGCCCGGTCGCGCAGCCACCGGACCTCGTAGGCGGCGGCGCGCGCGTGGTCCCGCGCGCTGTCGAGCTCCTCGGCGAGGTCGGCCGTCTCGGCGAGGAGGCCCTGGCGCTCCTCCGAGAGTTCGGCGACCCGGGTACTGAGGCGCGTGACCTCCTCCCTCAGGCGCTGGACCTGCTGCTCCTGGGCCTCGCGCTCCTGCTCGGAGGCCAGGGCGGCGGGGCCGGGGACCGCCCGGTGCGCGGCGGCGCGGACGGGGCCGGGGGAGGGGGCCCGGACAGCCGCGCGCAGGTCGTCGGTCTCCTCGGAGAGGAGCGCGTCGACCGCGAGGAGGGGGTCGGGGAGGCTCACGTCGAGGGCGTTGTCGCGTACCCGGCGCGACAGCGCCGCGCCCACCCAGTTGCGGATGCGCTCGCCGTCGCGGGCGGTGTCGAGCGTGGCCGGGCTCATCCGGGGGTGGCGGGGGGCGTCGTCCTCGTCGAGCAGGTCGACGCCCGGTAAGAACGTGCGCACCCCGCCCGGGGGGACGTCCAGCCCCCGGGGGAGGAGGGAGCCGACGCGCTCCAGGGCGGCGGCGTCGAGCACGTAGGCGGCGCACATCCCGGTGCAGCGCGCCATGGCACCCGCCATGGCGTCGCGCCAGTCGGCGACGGTGACGTCCCGGGGAGCCCCGGTCGCCACCACCGCCATGCGTCTGACGGGGTCGCGGATGGCCGACACGAGCGTGTCCATGAGGGCGTCGTCGCGTCCGCGCACGATCAGGGGGGCGGGGGGCATCGGGTGCTCGCCGTCGTGGGCGTCCACGGAGTCGAGGAGCATGCGGGCGGCCTCGGGGGGCATGACGTCCAGGCGGGGAGGGTCCGCCGCGGCGCGCTCGGCGGGGGCGGGGTCGACGGCCATGTCGATCCACACGTACCGCCACGGTGCGAGTTCGGGGTCCACGACCGCTGTGGCGACGGTCCGCCACACCCCGTCGGGCTTGTCGGACTCCGTGGTGAGCCGGAGGAAGCGCAGTCCCTCGTCGTCGTTGTCGTGCCGGACCACCAGGGCCCGGGAGCGGTTGCTCAGATCGTGGCGCCCCGAGGCCGAGAAGTCCACCCGCGCGCCCGAGTTGCCGCGTTTGCTGAGCCAGCGGGACAACACCGTCGAGGTGGTGTCGATGAGGTCGCCGTCGTGCTCCGGGACGGCGACGAGCGTGCGGTAGACAAGTGGCAATGAGCACTCCCGGGCTCCCGACGGCGGCGGCGGACCCGAGGGTCCGCCCGAACACGCTGGCAGAGCCCTCCTCCCCACTTTGGACGAAGGAGACCTCCGGCGCCAGTCGGTTGACCAAAGATCCCTCGACCACATCCCAAGGATCCCAGGAGTCTCAGGCGGCCCCACCGGGGCGCTCCGTGCCGGTTGCGCCACTGTGGCCAAGGAACGACACTCCAGTGGAAAAAATGGACAAAGCGGGCGGCGAGGCGCGGGCACTAGCGTCACGGGCATGTCCACGCACCCGTTCTGGCTGGCCGGCACCGCCGCGACCGGCGACACCGAGATCCCTGTCGTCAACCCCTACACCGGCGAGTCCGTCGGCGCGGTCGCCGTGCCGACCGCCGAGCAGATCGAGCAGGCCGTCTCCGCGGCCCACGCCGTCGCCGCCGAGGCCGCCGCCCTGCCCGCGCACGTACGGGCCGACGCCCTCGTCCACATCTCCCGGCGCATCGGCGAGCGGTCCGAGGAGATCGCCCGGACGATCACCGCGGAGAGCGGCAAGCCCCTCAAGTGGTCCCGCGCCGAGGCGGGCCGCGCCGTCTCCGTGTTCCGCTGGGCGGCGGAGGAGGCCCGGCGCGACAGCGGCGAGCTCCAGCGGCTGGACACCGACCCGGGCGGCGTCGGCCGGATGGCCGTGGTCCGCCGCGTCCCCAAGGGGCCGGTCCTGGGCATCTCGCCGTTCAACTTCCCGCTCAACCTGGTCGCCCACAAGGTCGCCCCGGCCCTCGCCGTCGGCGCGCCCGTCGTCCTCAAGCCCGCGCCGGCCACCCCGATGACGGCCCTGATCCTGGGCGAGATCGTCGCGGAGACCGAGCTGCCCGGCGGCATGCTCTCCGTGCTTCCCATGCCCAACGACCGCGCGGCGTCGCTGATCACCGACGAGCGCCTCCCCGTCATCTCCTTCACCGGCGGGGCCTTCGGCTGGGAGCTTCCCCGGCTCGCGCCGCGCAAGCACGTCACCCTGGAGCTGGGCGGGAACGCCGCCGCCGTGGTCCTCGCCGACGCGGACCTGGACTGGGCGGCGCAGCGGGTCGCGCTGTTCGGCAACAACCAGGCCGGGCAGGTGTGCATCGGCGTGCAGCGCGTGATCGTCGAGGACTCCGTCCACGACGAGTTCGTGGCGCGGCTGGTGGAGCGCGTGGAGGCCCTCGGCGTCGGGGACCCCTCCGACCCCGCCACCGACGTGGGCCCGCTCGTGAACGAGGCGTCCGCCGAGCGCGTGGCCGCCTGGATCGACGAGGCCGTCGCCGACGGCGCCGAACTGCTCACCGGCGGCACCCGTGACGGGGTGACGGTCGCGCCGACGGTGCTCGCGAACGCGCCCGCCGACGCGAAGGTCGTGCGCCAGGAGGTGTTCGGACCGGTGCTGGTCGTCCAGCGGGTGGCCGACACCGACGCCGCGTTCGCGGCGGTCAACGAGAGCGACTTCGGCCTCCAGGCCGGGGTGTTCACCCGCGACCTGCCCACCGCGTTCCGTGCGCACCGGGAACTGGAGGTCGGCGGCGTGGTGATCGGCGACGTCCCCACCTTCCGCGCCGACCAGATGCCCTACGGCGGTGTCAAGCAGTCGGGCGTGGGCAAGGAGGGCGTGCGCGCCGCCATGACGGACCTGACCTACGAGCGGGTCCTGGTGCTCACCGGCATCGACCTGTAGCGGGGCCGGGCGCCGCCCCGTCGGCGGCGCCCGGTCGCGGACCCCTCCCGTGCGCCCGCCGGAGCGGCGGCCACCGCCTCCCCGGCCCGGGCCGGGGAGGCGGCCGTCGGGCCGCCTCCCACCGCGCCGACCGCGCCCGGACGGCCGAACCCGGGCCGACCTTCGCCGCTCGTCCCGCGAGAGAGGACCCGGCGACCGCTCGCGGCGATCGGCGCAGGCGCCGAGCCGACCGCAAGCGCCCGCGGACCACGTCCTAGAGCCCCGCGGCGTGGTCGTACAGCTTGCGCGCCTCCGCGCCCAGCCGGGGGCCGTACTGGGTGGAGCGGTCGTCGGCGTACTTGAAGCTGACCACCGAGGAGATCGTGCCCCGTCCGGTCGAGGTGTCGAAGCCCGTGAACCAGGGCCCGCCGCTGGACCCCTGCGTCATGCTGCACCGCACGCCGTTGGCGGTGGTGCCGCCCGTGTCCGGCCTGGTGCGGCCCGAGCAGTAGTGCAGGTCCTGGCCGTCGAAGGGCGAGGCCGAGGGGTATCCGAACGTGTACACCTGCACGCCGTCGCGGACCTTGTCCGCGGTCCAGGAGCCGAACGAGATCCGCTGGGACCCGACCTCGTCCTGGACGGCGGTCCCGCCGCTCTTGTTCAGCACCACCATGGCGAAGTCGTAGCTGTCGTCGGCCTCGCGCGACCACTGCGGGGCGACGAGCATGTCGCGGGCGGTGAACCTGCCGTACGGGTCCTTCCCGGCGTCGTGGCCCGGCACGAAGGTCCAGTTGCGCGCCCACGACCCCTTGCCGTCCTTGGCGCAGTGGCCCGCGGTGACCACGGTGCTCTTGTTGGCGGAGTCCACGACCGAGGCCGAACAGGTGAAGTCGCGGCCGTCCATGGTCAGGTAGACCTTGCCGGTGGTCTTCGTGACCAGGCCGCCGGCGGTCCAGCGCTCACCCCGGCTGTCGGCGCGCGGGGACGCCTGGTGGTCGACGCCGTCCGGAGCGGGGTGCGCCGCGGGCGGCAGGAGGGCTCCCTCCAGCATGCTGGTGATGGGCTGGGCCGCGGCCATCCGCTCGGCGGTCCAGTAGTCCAGCACGGCCCGGTGCTGGGTGCTCGTGACGGCCGCCGTCTGGTGGGAGATCCCGTCCACGCGCGTCGTCGCCTCACCACTGGCGCGGGCGGGCGCGGCGTGCTGCGGCGTCCCGGCGGCCCGGGTGGCGGCGGAGGCCGGTGCGGGGAGTCTCTCGACGAGGGCCAGTCCTCCCAGGGCGACCGCGACGGCGGCCAGGGGGGCGAGGATCTTGTGTGAGGTGGACGAGGTCATGCCCACGATCTTTGCACACTTTGGGTAACTCAACGGCTACTTTGAGTTTGTGTCTCGGGGGGTGGGGAAGTGCGGTCGGCCGCCTCCGGCGCGGGGGCCGTGCCGGAGGCGGCCCGGGGGCGCCCGGTCGGCGCAGCGGGGGCGGTGCCGACCGGGCGCCGGTCAGGCGAGCGGCACCGTGACCCGTGTGGGGGCGTCCTCGGGGGAGGTCACGTCCACCCGGTCCCCGAGGGCGCTCTCGCTCGTGTAGCGGGCGTCCCGGCTGTCGACCACGACCGCCAGCCGGTGCCCGGCCGGGACGTCCCAGACGACCGGTTCCAGCTCGGCGGTGACCGTCACCGGCTCGCCCGGGACGGCGCCGCGCAGGGTGTGGGGGGTGTGGGAGATCAGCGAACCGGCCCCGTTGCCGTCGACGGCGTAGAGGTGGAGGAAGACCGACTGGTCCTCCGCGGTCGGGGTGAACGTGAACGTCGCCTCGGGGGTGCCCGCCACGCGCACCCCGTCCGGGTAGGCGGGGCTGGTCCACACGGCCGCGCGGTAGCGGTCCACCGTCGGCAGCAGGACCCCGGTCGGGATGTCGAAGAACTGCTGGAGCGCGCCGGAGAGCAGGACGGTGCCGCTCTCCGCCGGTGTGCCGATCCCGGTCCGGAAGCGGTAGTCCCACCCCGTGGCCGGCTCCGTCCCCATGGCGCCGCTGCTCTGCCAGCGGAACCAGTCGCCGCTCGGCTCGGCCAGGTAGTACTCGTCGGAGCCGCCGGTCACCGAGGGCCAGTCGGGGTGGGAGGTCCACCCGCCGCTCCCGTTGTTGGGCCTGACGTGCACGGGGCCGTCGGCGTCCACCTCGTTCTCCTGTCCCCGGAGGTGGTGGTCGAACCAGTCGCCGAGGGACTCCCACACCTCGTCGGGCAGGCCGAGCGCCCCGAACGCCTCCTGCGTGGCGTGGTCGCCGGGGGCGAGCATCAGGCGCTTGGGGCCCTCCAGCTCCTCGTAGAAGTCGGTGACGTGGCCGACGGGGAAGATGCCGTCGTTCCAGGCGTGCGCCATCATCACGGCCGTGCCGTTGGCGTTGAGCGCGTCGACCTTGGTGGCGGCGGAGCGGTCCGGGGCCAGGTCGAGGGCGGGTCGGATGTTGCCGCGCCTGTACTCCTCCTCCATCTCCGACAGGTCCTCGCCGGGGCGGCCCGTGAGGTTGCCCGCCAGCAGGAGCAGCTCGGCCGCCTGCCTGTTGACGGTCTCGTCGGGGTACAGGGAGGCGGCCAGGTCGGCCCATCCGCTCAGGGACGCCACGGCCCTGACCCGGTCGTCCTCGGCGGCGGTCAGCAGGCTGATGCCGCCCCCGTAGGAGATCCCGGCCATGCCGATGCGGTCGGGGTCGGCCTCGGTGTTCTCCAGGGCCCAGTCGATGACGGCGCCGGCGTCGGCGCGGTCGTCGGGGCCGGCGACCTCGATCTCCCCTCCGGAGTCCAGGAAGCCGCGCGAGGTGTAGGCGACGACCTGGTAGCCGGACTCCATGGCGAGCCTGGCCGCCGCCCCGACGTAGATGATCTGGGGCGTCCCCCAGGCGGAGGGCATCACGAGGAGGGGGTGGGGGCCCTCGACACCGGTCGGTGTGATGACCTTCGCGCTCAGCTCGGTGCCGTCGTGGCTGACGATCGTCTCGTAGGAGACGGAGGCGCCCACGGCGGCGGAGGCGGGCGCGGGGTGGAGGACGGCGGCGGCGAGGACCGCCGCGATCGCGCAGGACAGCAGGCGGGCGGGTCCTCGCGCGGCGGTCGGGGCCGGGGGGCCTCCGTCCTCCGGCGGTGCGGGACGGGGGGCGCTTCTCACAGGGCGCATGGGGGGACCTCGGGGGTGAGGGGGACGGGGGAGGGCCGATGGGTCCTCGCGCCGTGTCGCCATCGGGAGGCCGGTGTCCGCGGGCGCCGAGGGGGTGATCGGCGCCTCACGCAACCGTGAGGTAACTTACTCACGGGTTAAGTTAGGCCAACCCGCACGCGTTGTAAAGACCCGGTGACTCCGGGGTCCGCCGGGCGGCGCCCGCGCGGCCCGTCCGGGGTTGTCCACAGGCACCTCCGGAGGCCCGCCCGGTGCGGGACAATGGAGCCGTGCGAGAAGAACAGCAGCGAACAGTAGTGATCCTCGGCTCCACGGGCTCGATCGGGACCCAGGCCGTGGACATCGTCCAGCGCAACCCCGACCGCTTCCGCGTGGTGGGCCTGGCCGCGGGCGGCGGAAGGGCCGACCTGCTCGCCAAGCAGGCGGCCGAGCTCGACGTGCCGCTGGTCGCGGTCGCCGACCCCGGGCGGGCCACCGACCTCTCGCGCTCCCTCGCCGAGCACGGCAGCCGGGCCGCCGTCCTGGTCGGCGCCGAGGGCGTGGCGGAGCTCGCCGGGAGCCCCTGCGACGTCGTGCTCAACGGCATCACGGGCGCCCTGGGCCTGGAGTCCACCCTGGCCGCGCTGCGCGCGGGCACCACCCTCGCCCTGGCCAACAAGGAGTCCCTCATCATCGGCGGGCCGCTGGTGCGCGACCTCGCCAGGCCCGGCCAGATCGTCCCGGTCGACTCCGAGCACTTCGCCATCGCCCAGTGCTTCCCGTACCTGCCCGAGGGGCAGCTCGCCAGTCCGGCGCAGGGCCACGTGCACGCCCGCCGCGACGAGGTCAGCCGCCTGGTCGTCACCGCGAGCGGGGGCCCGTTCCGGGGCCGCGACCGCGACGGGCTGGCCGGCGTCACACCGGCCGAGGCGCTCGACCACCCCACCTGGAGCATGGGGCCGGTCATCACCGTCAACTCCGCCACCCTGGTCAACAAGGGGCTGGAGGTCATCGAGGCCAGCCTGCTGTTCGACATGCCCTTCGACAGGATCGACGTCGTCGTCCACCCGCAGTCGATCGTCCACTCGATGGTCGAGTACGTCGACGGCTCCACCATCGCCAAGGCGAGCCCGCCCAGCATGATGATCCCCATCGCCTACGGGCTCGGCGCGCCCGACCGGGTCCCGGGCGCCGCCCCCGGCATGGACTGGACCCGGGCCCAGACCTGGACCTTCGAGCCGCTGGACCACGAGGCCTTCCCCGCCGTCAGGCTCGCCTGCGAGGTCGGCGCCGCGGGAGGCACCGCCCCCGCGGTGTACAACGCCGCCAACGAGGAGGCCGTCGACGCCTTCCTCCGCGGAAACCTCGCGTTCCCGTCCATCATGGACACCGTCTCCCGGGTAGTCTCGGAGCACCGGCGAACGGACCGCCCCGGGGGAGCGTCGCACCAGAGCGTGGGACTGAGCCTGGACGACGTGTACGCCGCCGACGCCTGGGCCCGCACACGTGCGCGCGAGCTTCTCGCGCGCCAGGCCTGACACCGCCTAGAGGAGAGTTGCATGGTCGCCCTGATGACCGTGGTCGGGATCGTCCTGTTCGTCTTCGGGCTGTTGTTCTCGATCGCCTGGCACGAGCTGGGCCACCTCTCCACCGCCAAGATGTTCGGGATCAAGTGCACCGAGTACATGGTGGGCTTCGGCAGGACCCTGTGGTCCTTCCGGCGGGGCGACACCGAGTACGGGATCAAGGCGGTGCCGCTGGGCGGCTTCGTGCGCATGGTCGGCATGCTCCCGCCGTCGCGCCGGAGCGCTGACGGCGGCTCGCGCAAGCTGTCCCGCTGGCGCGCCATGGCCGAGGACGCCCGTGAGGCCTCCTACGTCGAACTCTCCCCGCAGGACCAGGACCGGCAGTTCTACCAGCGGGCGCCGTGGAAGCGGCTCATCGTGATGTTCGCCGGCCCCGGCATGAACGTGGTCCTCGCCGCGATCCTGCTCGCGGTCCTGTTCATGGGCATCGGCGTCCCGAGGAGCACCACCGAGATCGGGCTCGTCAACGAGTGCATGGTCCCGGTCGGCAGCTCCGTCACCGACTGCACCGACGTGCCGCCCACCCCGGCGGCCGAGGCCGGGATGCTGCCCGGCGACGTCATCGTCTCCGTCGGGGGCGAGTCCACCCCGGACTGGAACACCGCCAACCGGCAGATCCGCGAGTCCCTCGGCAGCACCGAGGTCGTGGTCGAGCGCGACGGCGAGCGCGTCCCGCTCGACGTCGACGTCGTCGAGAACGAGCTCCCGGCCCGCGACGCCGAGGGCGAGATCCTCTACGAGACCGACGCCGACGGCGAGCCCGTGTACGACGCGGACGGCTACCGGGTCTACCAGACCGAGACCGTGGGCTTCCTCGGCATCGTCTTCGCCCAGGAGCGCGCCCCGCTCACCGTCGGCGAGTCCGCCGCCGAGATGGGCACCATGATGGTCGGCGTGGGCGAGGCGCTCATCTCCCTGCCCAGCAAGGTCCCGGAGGTGTTCGCCGCCGCGTTCCTCGGGGAGGAGCGCAACCAGGACTCCCCGGTGGGCATCGTCGGCATCTCCCGCATCGGCGGCGAGATCATGGCCCAGGGCCTGCCCGTCGCGGACACCGCGGCGATCATGCTCCAGATCCTGGCCGGTGTGAACCTGTTCCTGTTCGCCTTCAACATGCTCCCGATCCTGCCGCTGGACGGCGGCCACATGGCCGGCGCCCTCTGGGAGTGGCTCAAGCGCGGCTGGGCCAAGCTGTTCCGACGACCCGAGCCCGCCCCGGTGGACGTGGCGATGCTGACACCGGTCGCCTACGTCGTGGTGGCGTGCTTCCTCGTGTTCAGCGTGGTCCTGCTCGTCGCCGACCTGTTCAACCCGGTCAGACTCTTCGGCTGACGCACACCTGCGCGACGGCGGGCGGACGGCCGGCCGACACCGGCCGTCCACCCCGGTCGCGGGGCGGTTCCGGCGTGACGCCGACCACCCCCGGAGGCCGGTAATCTTCAGCTGGCGCACCGGTTCCGCGCTTCGCGAGGGGCGCCCTTCCACGGGCGGGTAACCTGGAGATCGCGATCCGGGAACGACGGTGCAGCGGAGGCAGCCGCGCGAGGTGACCCCGGACGCGGCGCCGCGCGCTCGCCGGACGCCCTTTCCCGATAACCGACGAATCAAGTGCCGCCCCCCTCCGGCGGCAGACGAGGTGAATCAAGCGTGACCGTCGATCTCGGTATTCCCGCCACCCCGCCGCGCCCGCTGGCGACCCGGCGCAAGACGCGGCAGATCATGGTCGGAAACGTCCCTGTCGGCGGGGACGCCCCGGTGTCCGTCCAGTCGATGACGACCACCCGTACCTCCGACATCAACGCGACGCTCCAGCAGATCGCGGAGCTCACCGCCTCCGGCTGCCAGATCGTCCGTGTGGCCGTGCCCACCAACGACGACGCCGACGCGCTCCCGATCATCGCGAAGAAGTCGCAGATCCCGGTGATCGCCGACATCCACTTCCAGCCCAAGTACGTGTTCCAGGCGATCGACGCCGGCTGCGCCGCCGTGCGCGTGAACCCGGGCAACATCAAGAAGTTCGACGACAAGGTCGCCGAGATCGCGCGGGCCGCCAACGAGGCGGGCACCCCGATCCGCATCGGCGTCAACGCCGGTTCGCTGGACAAGCGCCTGCTCCAGAAGTACGGCAAGGCCACCCCGGAGGCCCTCGTCGAGTCGGCGCTGTGGGAGTGCTCCCTCTTCGAGGAGCACGGCTTCCGCGACATCAAGATCTCGGTCAAGCACAACGACCCCGTGGTCATGGTCAACGCCTACCGCCAGCTGGCCTCCGCCTGCGACTACCCGCTGCACCTGGGCGTCACCGAGGCCGGCCCCGCGTTCCAGGGCACCATCAAGTCCGCGGTCGCCTTCGGGGCGCTGCTGTCCGAGGGCATCGGCGACACCATCCGCGTGTCCCTCTCCGCGCCTCCCGCCGAGGAGGTCAAGGTCGGCGCCCAGATCCTGGAGTCGCTGGGGCTGCGCGAGCGCGGCCTGGAGATCGTCTCCTGCCCGAGCTGCGGCCGGGCCCAGGTGGACGTCTACACGCTCGCGGAGGAGGTCACCGCCGGCCTGGAGGGCATGGAGGTGCCGCTGCGCGTGGCCGTCATGGGCTGCGTCGTCAACGGGCCCGGCGAGGCCCGCGAGGCCGACCTGGGCGTGGCCTCCGGCAACGGCAAGGGCCAGATCTTCGTCAAGGGCGAGGTCATCAAGACCGTGCCCGAGTCCCAGATCGTGGAGACCCTCATCGAGGAGGCCATGCGCATCGCCGAGGAGATGGGCGAGGCCGGGGCCGAGTCCGGCCGGCCGACCGTCGCCGTGGCGGGCTGACCCGGATCTTCCGACGACGGCCGCGCCGCACCCCAGGGGGTGCGGCGCGGCCGTTCGCGTGTCCGGAGCCGGGCGGCGGCACGCGGCGGGAGCCCCGTCGCGCCCCGTCGCGCGGAGTGCGCGCGTGTGCCATCGCTCACACCCGCCCGCGTTTTCTTGCGCGGAAGCGCAAGGATGCGCCGCTTCCCTGGGACAGACGCAACGAATGTGGGTCATGTTACCTGGGTAACGCAGCTACGGTTACTGAGGGCGTTTTCGGGCTGATTCCGGCACGAAACGCCCCTTCACCTCCCACATCCCTTCCCGGGGGACAGGTGTGCCCGCCCACAGCAACGAGGAGTAGTCACGTGGTCGACCAGAAGACCCCGGCGGACGCGGCGGCGCCCGTCGGCGTGCCCGCACTGAGGGAGCGGCTGACCCGGCGCAAGCCGGTCGAGAAGCTCGTCGCCGAGACCAGCGACGGCACCGGCCTCCAGCGGCACATGGGCTTCTGGCAGCTCTCCATGATCGGCATCGGCGCCACCCTCGGCACGGGCATCTTCGTCGTGTTGGGCGAGGCCGT
Organism: Streptomonospora nanhaiensis; assembly: GCF_026642255.1. Classification (GTDB taxonomy): domain Bacteria; phylum Actinomycetota; class Actinomycetes; order Streptosporangiales; family Streptosporangiaceae; genus Nocardiopsis; species Nocardiopsis tropica. The sequence goes on from NZ_CP113264.1 coordinate 1,329,425, forward strand.
CCCCGTGGCCGGTCCCGCCGTCGTCCTCGCCTTCGTGCTCGCCGGCGTCACCGCGCTGTTCTCCGCGCTCGCCTACGCCGAGATGGCCGGGATGATCCCCGCCTCCGGCTCCGCCTACTCCTACAGCTACGCCACCATCGGCGAGTTCATGGCGTGGGTGTGCGGCTGGTGCCTCATGCTCACCTACGGCGTGTCCGTCGCCGCCGTCGGCGTCGGCTGGGGGCAGTACATCGACGAGCTCCTCCACCTCACCACCGGCCTGTCCCTGCCGGGGGCGGTGCTCGCCGGGCCGCTGGAGGGCGGCGTGGTCAACCTGCCCGCCGCGATCGTGGTCCTGCTGTCCATGTTCGCCCTGCTCGCGGGGGTGCGCGAGAGCAGCCGGGTCAACGCGGTCATGGTCGCCGTCAAGGTCGCCATCCTGGTCATGTTCGTCGCGATCGCGATCACCGCCGTCCAGGACGGCAACTTCGCCCCGTTCATGCCGATGGGCATGGCCGGGGTCAGCGCCGCGGGCGCCACCCTGTTCTTCTCCTACATCGGCTTCGACTCCGTCTCCACCGCGAGCGAGGAGGCGAAGAACCCCCAGCGCGACCTGCCCCGCGCGATCATGTTCTCGATGATCCTGGTGACCGCCATCTACTGCCTGGTCGCCTTCGCCGCCGTCGGCGCGCTCGACTGGACCGGCTTCGTGGACGGCGAGACGTCCCTCGCGGGGATCCTCACCCTGGTCACGGGCACCCCGGTGTGGGCGGTCGTCTTCGCGGCCGGAGCGGTCCTCGCCCTGGCGAGCGTGGTGCTGGTGGTGCTCTACAGCCAGACCCGCATCCTCTACGCGATGTCCCGCGACGGGCTCATCCCCAAGGCGTTCTCCACCGTGGACGCCAAGGGCACCCCGCGCGCGAACACGGTCATCACCTCCGTGTTCATCGCGCTCCTCGCCGCGCTGGTCCCCCTGGGGCCGCTCGCGGACGCCACCTCCATCGGCACCCTCTTCGCGTTCGCCCTGGTCAACGTGGCTGTGCTGGTGCTCCGGCGCACCCGCCCCGACCTCCCGCGCGCCTTCCGCGTGCCCGGCGCCCCCGTCACGCCGGTCCTGGGGGTGCTCGCCTGCGCCTACCTCATGTTCAGCATGTCGCCGAGCGTGTGGGCGGCCTTCGGGGCCTGGCTCGTCGTCGGACTGGCCGTCTACTTCGGCTACGGCATGCGCCGCTCCGCACTGGAGCGCGTGCCCGCGTCCGGGGTCTAGGCCGGGCGGGAAGGCCGCACCGCATGCCCGCGCCGGGGCCGGGGACCCTCCCCGGCCCCGGCGCCGTGTCCGCCGACGCGCCCGGCCGCCGGGACGCGCCCGGCGCCGTGGCGGGTCCACGCGGCGATGCGCGCACGAACGCGCCCCAACACGCAAGGAAGAGCGGATTCACGGGGGAAAGACGCACGTTTCCACTGCTCCGGCGCACCGTTCCGACACGATCTCCCGCCTAGAGTGGACGCGGCCCGAGAACGACCGAGGGGGAGGCGGCCCATGACGCGCGGACCACTGCGTGTGGCCCTGGACCAGGGGGCCGGTCGCAGCGGCGACGTCGCCGACGCGCTCGGCCGGCTCGCCGGCCGCGCCGCACAGGCCGCCGAGGCCGGGGCCCGCCTGCTCGTCGGCCCCGAGATGTCGCTCACCGGCTACGCCCTCGGAGCCGGGACGGTGGCCCGGATGGCCGAACCCGCGGACGGGCCCCTCGCGGACGCCGTCGCGGCGATCGCCGCCGACACCGGCGTCGCCCTCGTCTACGGATTCCCCGAGCGCGCGGACGGCGCCGTGTACAACACCGTCCAGCTCGTGGACGGCACCGGTGCGCGCCTGGCCGCCTACCGCAAGGCCCACCTGTTCGGCGACCTGGACCGGGACGCGTTCTCCCCGGGGGCCGACCCGGTCGTCCAGGCCGACCTCGACGGGTTCCGCGTCGGCCTCCTGATCTGCTACGACGTGGAGTTCCCCGAGGCCGTGCGCGCACACTCCCTCGCGGGCACCGAGCTCCTCGTCGTGCCGACCGCCCTGATGCTCCCCTTCACGGAGGTCCCCACCCGGGTGGTGCCCGTGCGCGCCCTGGAGAACCAGCTCCATGTGGCCTACGTGAACCGCTGCGACACCGAGGGCGACCTGTCCTACGCGGGCCTGAGCGCGCTCATCGGGCCGGACGGGACCGAGACGCTGCGCGCCGGTCCGGGCGAGGAGCTCCTGGTCGGCGACGTCGCGCCGGACGCCGTCGCCGCCGCACGCCGGGAGCACTCCTACCTGGACGACCGCCGGCCCGACCTCTACCGGGCGCTCACCGCCTGACCCGCTCCCCGGGGCGCACGCGTCCCCGGCGCCGGCCGTGCCGACCGCGGCAGGGGCCGCCGTCCGGGGCGCCCGGCCGCCCGGACCGCCGCCCCGCCCCCCGCAGCCCGATCACCGACCACCCGAAGGAGGGGCTCCATGACGTCCGCAGTGCCCACCGCCGCAGGCACCCCGTCCACGCCCGGCACGCCGCCGCTGAACATGTGCGGGCCGGACTTCCCGTTCGCCTACGACTCCTACCTGGAGCACCCGGCCGGGCTCGGGCAGGTCCCCCCGCAGCACCACGGGACCGAGGTCGCCGTCATCGGCGGGGGGCTCTCCGGGATCGTGGCGGCCTACGAGCTGATGAAGATGGGGCTGCGCCCGGTCGTGTACGAGGCGGACCGGATCGGCGGACGCCTGCGCACCGAGAAGCTCCCCGGCTGCCCCGACGACGTGGTCGCCGAGATGGGCGCGATGCGCTTCCCGCCCTCTTCCACCGCCTTCCTCCACTACGTGGACCGGGTCGGCCTGGAGACGACCCCCTTCCCCAACCCGCTCTCCCCGGCCACCCCGAGCACCGTGGTCGACCTCAAGGGCGAGTCCCACTACGCCACGACCCTCGCCGACCTGCCCGAGGTCTACCGCGAGGTGGCCCGCGCCTGGGAGCGGACGCTGGAGGAGGGCGCACAGCACAGCCGCATGCAGCGCGCGATCCGCGAACGCGACACCGCGACCCAGAAGGAGATCTGGAACGATCTCGTCCGGGGGCTGGACAACCAGACCTTCTACGGTTTCCTCTGTGAGTCACCGGCGTTCGCGTCCTTCCGCCACCGCGAGATCTTCGGGCAGGTGGGGTTCGGCACGGGCGGCTGGGACACGGACTTCCCCAACTCCATCCTGGAGATCCTCCGGGTCACCTACACGGGCGCGGACGACGACCACATGGGCATCCGCGGCGGTGTCCAGCAGCTTCCCCGGCGGCTCTGGGAGGACGCCCCGGACAAGCTCGTCCACTGGGCGCAGGGCACCACGCTGGAGTCGCTGCACGGGAGTGGTCCGCGCCCGGCCGTCACCGCCCTGCGCCGCACCGCGGCGAAGGGCTCGCCCTCGGGGAACATCACGGTCACCGACGCGTCGGGTTCCGTCCGCACCTACCCGGCGGCCGTGTTCACCGCGCAGAGCTGGATGCTGCTGTCCAAGATCGACTGCGACGACGACCTGCTGCCGATCGACCATTGGACGGCGATCGAGCGCACCCACTACATGGAGTCCTCGAAGCTGTTCGTCCCCGTGGACCGGGCCTTCTGGCGCGACAAGGACCCCGAGACGGGCCGCGACACCATGAGCATGACGCTCACCGACCGCATGACCCGGGGGACCTACCTCCTGGAGGGCTCCGACCCGGACGGCCCCGCGGCGATCTGCCTGTCGTACACCTGGTGCGACGACTCGCTCAAGTGGCTGCCGCTGTCGGCCGGCGAGCGCCTGGAGGTCATGCTCTCCTCGCTGTCCAAGATCTACCCCGGGGTGGACGTGCGCTCGCACATCACCGGTGACCCGGTCACCGTGTCGTGGGAGGACGAGCCCTACTTCATGGGCGCGTTCAAGGCGAACCTGCCGGGCCACTACCGCTACCAGCGCCGCCTGTTCACGCACTTCCACCAGGAGGGCCTGGCGGAGCGCCACCGGGGCCTCTTCCTGGCGGGGGACGACATCTCCTGGACGGCGGGCTGGGCGGAGGGCGCGGTGCAGACCGCGCTCAACGCGGTGTGGGGCGTGGCGCACCACTTCGGCGGCGGCACCGACGCGTCCAACCCCGGGCCGGGCGACCTGTTCGACGCACTCGCCCCCGTGGAGCTCCCGGAGGACTGAGCCCGGCCGTGCCCCGCCCCCGCGACCGCTCCGGTCCCGGGCGGCGGGGCCGAGCACGCATCATGCCGTTCGTGCATGGGAGCGGCGGTTTCCGTCTTGGACGGCATCGGGATCGGTGGCCAGACTTCTGGCGTGGGGCCGCCCGCCGGGGCGGCCCGCGCGGGCCGGGCAGCCGGGCCGCGCACCCCCCGAACAGGAGCTGAACACGACCATGACCCCCTCACCGACCCTGCGCGCCGGAGGCGCGGCCCTGGCCGCGCTGGCCCTCACCTCCGTCACCGCCTGCGCGGCCTCCGGGCCGGAACCCCGGCAGGAGCCCGCCCGGGAGCAGTCGGCCGCCCCGGAAGCGGCGCCGGAGCTGTTCCGGGAGTTCGAGCGGCTGGAGGAGCGGTTCGACGCGCGGCTCGGCGTCTACGCGGTGGACACGGGCACCGGCGAGGAGATCGCCCACCGGGCGGACGAGCGCTTCGCCTACTGCTCCACCCACAAGGCCCTCTCCGCGGGCGCGGTGCTGCGGCGGAACACGCTGGAGGAGATGGAGGAGGTCGTCTCCTACACCGCCGACGACCTGGTCGGCCACACGCCGATCACCGGGGCGCACGTGGACACCGGGATGACCCTGCTGGAGGTGGCCGACGCCGCGGTCCGCTACAGCGACAACACCGCCGCCAACCTCCTCCTCGAGGAGCTGGGGGGTCCGGACGGGTTCGAGGAGGCCATGGAGGAGATCGGCGACGACGTGATCGAGGCCGACCGGATCGAGCCCGACCTCAGCCGGACGGCCCCCGGGGACACCCGGGACACGAGCACGCCGCGCGCCATGGCCGCGAGCCTGGAGGAGTTCACACTCGGCGACGCCCTTCCCGAGGACCGGCGCGCCGTGCTCAACGGCATGCTGCGCGACAACACCACCGGCGACGAGGTGATCCGCGCGGGCCTCCCCGGGGACTGGGAGGTCGGTGACAAGACGGGCAGCGGGAGCTACGGGACGCGCAACGACATCGCCGTCGTCCGTCCCCCGGGCGGCGACCCCGTGGTCATCGCGATCATGTCCATGCGGTACGAGGAGGACGACGAGTTCGACAACGCGCTGATCGCCGAGACCGCGACGGTGATCGCGGGGGTCCTGGGCTGACGCGGTGACCGGAGGGGGTCGCTGTCCTCCCCCTCCGCCGTGATCTCGTATCCGTGGCGGTGCCGGGCGCCGGGATCGGCCACAAGGACGGGACCGTCCAGGGCGGTGCCCCCTGCGGCACACCGGCAACGGTTCCGGCCGGGCCCGGAACCCGTGCCCGGGCCGGACGGGGAAGGGGCCGCCCGCCTCGCGGCGGACGGCCCCGCTGGCGCCCGGGATCAGGGGGCGCCACTCCCTCCAACGAACGGAGGGACCCGGGAGTTTCCGTGCCGGCGGGCGAACGCCGCGGCTCCCCGGGGCGGACGCCCCCGGCCGCGTGCGCGGCAGCCGCCCGGGACCCGCTCCCGCGGGGGCGCGGCTCCGGGCTCCCCGGGGCGTCCGGCCCGCCGGTCGCCGGGCCCGGAGCTCAGGGCAGGTCGGCGGTCCCGGCGAGGATCGGCTGGTCCACGAGCCGGGACAGGACCAGTGTGCTCTTGGTCCGCACCACGAAGGGTTCGGCGCCCAGGCGCTCGATGACCTCCTCCAGGTGGTGCGTGTCGCGTGCGCGCACCTGCACGATGGCGTCGGCCTCGCCGGTGACCGTGCACGCCGAGGTGATCTCGGCGTAGCCCGCGAGCCCGGAGCGGATCTCGCCGGGAGAGGTGCGGGCGCGGCAGTACAGCTCGATGAACGCCTCGGTGGTCCACCCGACGGCCTGCGGCTCGACGACGACGGTGAACCCTCGCACGGCGCCGGAGTCCACCAGCCGGTCCACGCGCCGCTTGACGGCCGAGGGGCTCAGTCCGACGTGGCCGCCGATCTCGGCGAAGCTCATCCGCGCGTCCGCGCCGAGAATCGCGATGATCCGCTCATCGACACGATCCAGCCGCATTGTGCCCCTTTGTCCACGTCTGATCCAGGCAGGGCACATGTTACCGGGGTATACCTCCCTGGGGTCCGTGTCGCTTCCCTCCGTCACGTCGCGCAACAGTGACAATGCATGAGGTCGAACACACAGTGTGAGGGAGTGGACGAGTGCGAGCACGAACCCTGGCCGCTGTCTCCGCCGGAGCGCTCCTGGCCTCCCTCGCCGCGGGGGTCCCCGCGCAGGCGGAGCAGACCGGTACGGCGGCCGGAGCCGCTCCCGCCGACACCGGGGGACTGGTGTGGGCCCCCTGTGAGGACATCGCACCCGTCGGGGAAGAGACCCTGGAGTGCGCGACCCTCACCGTTCCCCTGGCCCGCACCGACGGCGGCGCGCGGATCCACGGCCTCGGGGACACCGTGGAACTCGCCCTGTCCCGGGTCCCCGCCACCGGCCGGGCCGAGCGCACGATGCTGGTCAACCCCGGCGGCCCCGGAAGCGCCGGGCGCATGTGGGCCGCCCACACCCACCGCCGCATGCCCACGGAGCTGCGCGAGACCTACGACGTCGTCTCCTTCGACCCGCGCGGCGTCGGGGCGTCCACCCCCTCCATCACCTGCGACCCCGCCTTCTTCGCGCCCGTCCGCCGCGACACCGTCCCGGCGGACGCGGACGCCGAGGCCGCACTGCGGGCCGGAGCCGAGGACTACGCCGAGGCGTGCGGGGCCAACACCGGCCGCCTCCTCGACCACGTCCGCACCGAGGACACCGCGCACGACATGGACGCCATCCGGGCCGCGCTCGGCGAGGAGACCATCGACTACCTCGGCTACTCCTACGGCAGCTACCTCGGCACGGTCTACTCCTCGCTCTACCCCGACCGGGTCCGCGCCCTGGTCCTGGACAGCGTCGTCAACCCGGACAACCCCTGGTACGAGAGCAACATCGAGCAGAGCCGGGCCCTGGACAGGTCGGCGGACGGCTTCTTCGACTGGGTGGCCCGCAACGACGCCGCCTACGGCCTCGGCGCCGACGGCGACACGGTCTCCGAGGCGTACTACTCCCTGCGCGCGGAGCTGGCCGCGACGCCGGCGGCCGGCACCGTGGGCCCCACCGAACTGGAGGGCGCCGTCATCGTCGTCGCGTACAGCGGCGGCACCTGGCCGCGGGTCGCCGAGGCGCTCGCCGCCCGGATCAACGACGGGGACGACGCCCCGCTGCTCTCCCTGCACGAGGACTACGGGGACGACGCCGGGTCCGACCGCGGCTACGGCGGCTACCTCGCGGTCCAGTGCACGGACGCCCGGTGGCCCGAGGACTGGTCCACCTGGCGCGCGGACGCCGAGAGGCTCCACGCGGAGGCGCCCTTCATGGGCTGGCACAACATGTGGTACAACGCTCCGTGCGCCACCTGGGACGGCGACTCCGACGACTGGTTCCAGGTGGGCGACGGCCGCGGCGAGCACCCCGCCTACGACGGTGACGCGCTCGTCGTGCACGCCACCCGGGACGGGGCCACCCCCGTCGAGGGCGCCTACGCCCTGCGGAACCGGCTCCCCGGGGCCAGCCTCGTGATCGAGGAGGGAGGGCTGACCCACGGTGTCTCCCTCACCGGGAACACGTGCGTGGACGAGGTCGTCACCGCCTACCTGCGAGACGGGGAGGTCCCCGTCAGGGACGGGGGCGAGGGCGCCGACGTCGTCTGCGAGGGGCGTCCCGAGCCCCGGCCGCGCACCTCCCGGGCCGCACCTGAGACGATGGTGGAGCGCCTCGGCCCGGTCGGCATGGAAAGTCCCGGGAAGCCCGGGTCATCCGAGTAACCGGTCCAATAGGCTGGAATCGGCGCGAACAGGCTCGGCCAGTCGTCCCGGAGCCCGGAGGGCCCGGGCAGAGGGGGGAGATGCGATGCTGCGGACCTCGCCGGTACGGATCCTCGGAGAACGGGACCGGGAGGCTGTCCGCGCGCTCCTGGACGCCGACCCCGTGGGCAACGTCTTCGTCGCCTCGCGCCTGATGGCCACCGGTCTCGCCGCCAGTGCCCACGGTGCCGAGGTGTGGGGGCACGTCGAGCGGGGCCGTTTGACCGCGATGTGCTACTCCGGGGCCAACCTGGTCCCGGTCAACGCCGGACCGGCCGCGATCCGCAGCTTCGCCGACCACGCCCGCTGGCGGGGCCGCCGGTGCTCGTCCATCGTCGGCCCCGTCGCGGCGGTCAGCGACTTCTGGGAGCAGGTCGCCCCCGTGTGGGGGCCCGCCCGGGCCATCCGCGCCAGCCAGCCCGTCCTGGAGATCGACGGTCCCCCCGCCGTGCCCGCCGACCCGCTCGTGCGCCGGGTCCGCCTCTCCGAGCTCAACACCCTGGTGCCCGCCTGCGTGGCCATGTTCACCGAGGAGGTCGGCGTCCCGCCGGACTCCGGTGACGGCGGCGCGCTCTACCGGGCGCGGGTGGAGGAGCTGGTGCGCACCGGCCGGGCGTTCGCCAGGATCGAGGACGGCCGGGTCGTGTTCAAGGCGGAGGTCGGCGCGGTCACCCGCCACGCCTGCCAGGTGCAGGGCGTGTGGGTGCACCCGGAGCTCCGGGGCCGGGGGCACTCCTCGGCGGGGATGGCGGCGGTGGTCGAGCACGCGCTCGCCGAGATCGCCCCCCGTGTGACCCTCTACGTCAACGACTTCAACGCCCCCGCACGCGCCACCTACCAGCGGGTCGGATTCCGCCAGGTGGGAGAGGTCATGTCGGTGCTCTTCTAGCCGGCGCCCCTCCAGGGCCGGGAAGCACCGTCCCCGCCCGCCCCGACGCACTCCGCGCCGCACCCCGCCCCCGCGGCCCCGTTCCGGCGCGTCGGCGCCGGAAGTCCCGCGCGCCCCCGCCACGACCCCGAGAGAGCCACGATGCGGCACAACCCGACCGGACGCGCACGCCTGGGCCTGGCCCTCCTCCTCGGCCTCCTGTCGGTGCTCGGTCCCCTCAACATCGACATGTACCTCCCGGGATTCCCGCAGATCGCCGCCGACCTCGACGCCGGGGCCTCCCAGGTCCAGCTCAGCCTCACCAGCTGCCTGATCGGGCTCGCGGTCGGCCAGGTGGTCGTCGGCCCGGTCAGCGACGCACGGGGGCGTCGCGGCCCCCTCGCCGTGTCGCTGCTGCTCTTCGTCCTGGCCTCGCTGCTGTGCGCCGCGGCGCCCGACATCACGACACTGGTGGCGGGCCGCTTCCTCCAGGGGTTCACCGCCTCGGCCGGCACCGTCCTCTCCCGGGCCGTCGTGCGCGACGTGTTCGACGGTCCCGCGCTGACGAGGTTCTTCGCGCTGCTGATGGCCGTCACCGCCGTCGCCCCCATGGTCGCGCCGGTCGCCGGGGGAGCCGTCCTCGCACTGCCCTTCGCGACCTGGGAGACGGTCTTCCTGTTCCTCGCCCTGCTCGGCGTCGTGATCGTCCTGGTCGTCATGCTCGGGCTCCCCGAGACGCTGCCCCCGGAGCGCCGCGTCCCCAGCTCGCCCGGCGGCTCCCTGCGCACCATGGCCGCGCTCCTGCGGGACCGCGCCTTCATGGGGTACGCGCTGATCGTGGGCCTGCTCCACGGCGGCAGCTTCGCCTACGTCGCCGGGACGCCGTTCGTCTACCAGGACCTCCACGGGGTCTCACCGCAGGCGTTCGGCGTCCTGTTCGGCGTCAACGGGATCGCCATCATCCTGGGCAGCGCGGTGGTGGGGCGCCTCGGGGAACGGGTGACCGAGCCGGCACTGCTGCGGTTCGCCGTGGTCACCGCGGTCGTGGCCACCGGCGTGCTGCTGGCCGCCACACTGCTCGGCGGCCCGCTGGCCGCGCTGGTGGTGCCGATCTTCGTCTACATGACGTGCATGGGCATGATCCTGACCAGCTCCTTCGCCCTGGCGATGGAGGGGCAGGAGGGAAGGGCGGGAAGCGCGGGCGCGCTGCTCGGCGCGCTGCCGATGCTCATCGGCGCCGGAGCCGCGCCCCTCGTCGGACTGGACGAGAGCACCGCCGTGCCGATGGGCGCGGTCCTGTTCGGGACCGCGTCCCTGGGCCTGCTCGTCCTGGTCGGCACGACCGCCGAGCGCAGGCGCCAACCGGCGGTCGGAGCCTGACGGGGCACGCCCCCGCCCCGGCCGTGCGGCCCGCGGGGGACGTCCCCCGCGGGCCGCACGGCCGGCCGCAGCCGGCTACGCCCCGGTGACGGGCCGGTCCTGCGCGGCCATGCCCAGCCGCTCGGGGGCCCCCGCGAAGGACAGCTCGAAGTCCGGGGTGTCCGCGATCAGCGCCCGGGTGTACTCGTGCTCCGGGGCCGACATCACCCGGCCCACCGGTCCCTGTTCCACGATCACGCCCCGGTGGAGCACGGCCACCCTCTGCGCGATGTTGGACACCAGGGCGATGTTGTGGGTGACGAACAGCAGTGCCATCCCCTCGTCCTGGAGCCCGCGCAGCAGTTTCACGATCTCCGCCTGCACCGACACGTCCAGCGCCGACGTGATCTCGTCGCAGATCAGCAGGTCGGGGCGGGTGGCCACCGCGCGGGCGATGCACACCCGCTGCCGCTCGCCGCCGCTGAGCTGCTCCGGGTAGCGGTCGGCGTAGGAGGCGGACAGGGCGGCGCGCTCCAGGGCCTCGGCCACCACGGCCCCGGGGTCCCGGGGCCTGCCCACCAGGTGGCGGTAGGGGCCCAGGATCTGGTCGCGTACCCGCCTGCGCGGGTTCAGCGCCTCGTAGGGGTTCTGGAACACGTACTGCACCCGGCGCCTCTGCTCGGCCGTGCGCCGGTAGCTCCCGGCGGCCAGCGGGCTCCCGTCGAACACCACCTCACCGGTGTACTGGCGGTGCAGGCCCGCGACCGAGCGGGACAGGGTCGTCTTGCCCGACCCCGACTCGCCCAGCAGGGCCACGCACTCGCCCCGGTGGACCGACACGTCGATCCCGTCGAGGACCCTTGTGCGCCCGTAGCCCGCGTCGAGCCCCGCGACCCTCAGCAGCGGCTCGCCCTCCGGCTCGCCGCCCTCCTCGTGGCCCGTGGTCCGCAGCAGCGGCACGGCCGTCAGCAGGCGCCTGGTGTAGGAGTGGCGCGGGTCCGCGAGCACCCGGTCCGTGCGCCCCCGCTCGACGACCTCGCCCCGGTACATCACCGCGATCTCGTCGGCCAGGTCGGCGACCACCGCCATGTCGTGGCTGATGTAGACCCCCGCCGTGCCGTAGTCGCGGGTCATCCGGCGGATGGTCTCCAGGACGTGCGCCTGCGTGGTCACGTCCAGGCCGGTGGTCGGCTCGTCCAGCACGATCACGTCCGGGCGGCCGACGAACGCCATCGCGATCGCCACCCTCTGCTGCTGTCCGCCGGACAGCTGGTGGGGGTAGCGGGCCAGGAACCCGTCGTCGTCGGGGAGCGCGACCTCGCCCAGGACCTCGCGCACCCGGGCCTGGGCGTCGGCCGCCGACAGGGAGGCGTCGTGCAGGGCCTCGCGCAGCTGGGTGCGCAGGCGCAGGGCCGGGTTGAGCGCCGAGGCGGGCGACTGGGGGATGTAGGCCACCGCCCGTCCGCGCAGTTCGCGCACGCCCCGCTCGGAGAGCGAGGCCAGGTCCTTCCCGGCCACCTCCACGCGTCCCGCGGAGATCTCCGTCGCTCGCTTGCAGTGCGCCAGCAGCGACAGGCCCAGGGTGGTCTTCCCGGAGCCGGACTCGCCGACCAGGCCGAGGATCGTGCCCCGCGCCACCGTGATCGAGACGCCGCTGATGATCTCCACGTCCGAGGGACGGCCGATCACGGTCAGGCCCTCCACCGACAGCACGGCGGCCCCGGTGTCCCGGCCGCCTCCGGAGTCCGCTTCCCGTCCGGCGTCCCGCGTCACTTCTCCACCCCTCGGTCGATGCCGATCGCCGCACGGGACAGTCCGTCGGTGATCAGGTTGGCGCCGATCGTCAGGACGGCGATCGCCGCCACGGGCAGCGCCACCGCCCACGGCTGCACGGCCATGCCCTGCCGGTTCTCGTTGATCATCAGTCCCCAGTCCGCCGTCGGCGGCTGGAGCCCCATGCCGAGGAAGCCGAGCACGGCGACCACCCCGATGGAGTAGGTCAGCCGCAGGCCGAGCTCGACCAGCAGCGGGCTCGTCACGTTCGGCAGGATCTCCACCGCCATGATCCGCCAGCGCGGAAGGCCGACGGCCTCGGCCGCCTTCACGTAGTCCTGCTCGACGACCTTGCGCGTCGCCTCGCGGATCACCCGGGCCACGCGGGGCATGTGCGACACCGCGATGACGGCCACGATCAGCCACACCTTCGGGCCCACGATCGACATCACCAGCAGCGCGGCGATCAGCTGGGGGAAGGCGAGCAGCACGTCGCCGACGCGCATGAGGACGTCGTCGAGCCAGCCGCGCCGGTACCCGGCGACCACGCCGACGACCGTCCCCGCCGCCACGCCGATCGCCGCGGAGGCGCCCGCGAGGAGCAGCAGCGTCCAGCCGCCCCACAGGAAGCGGGTCAGCACGTCGCGGCCGCGGTTGTCACCGCCGAACAGCGTGCCGTCCACCCCGGTCTCGAACGGTCTGGCCACGAACTCGGTGGGTGTGTACGGGGCCACGAAGGGCCCCACCACCGCGATCAGGACGATCAGGCCGGTCAGGGCGGCGCCGACCTTCGTCCGGCCGAACCCCCAGGCCGTCCGGAACAGGCCGGCGCCGCGTCCCCGCGGCACCACGGTCACGGGCTCCACGCCCGCGTTCACGGGAGCGCTCATCGGTTCGCCACCCTCACCTTCGGGTTGGCCGCCAGCCCGATCACGTCCGCGATCAGGTTGACGAGGATGTAGATGCCGGCGATGAGCAGGACCACGGCCTGGACCAGGGGCACGTCGCGGTTCTCGATCGCGTCCATGAGGATCTTGCCGACACCGGGGAAGTTGAACAGGAACTCGACGGCCACCACGCCGCCCGCCAGCCAGGCGAGCTGGAGGGCGACCACCTGGGCCACCGGCCCGATGGCGTTGGGTGCGGCGTGCCGCCACAGGACCGCGCGCTCGTCCACGCCCTTGAGCCGGGCCTGCTGGACGTACTCGCTCTCCAGGACCTCGATCATCGTGGCCCGCATCATGCGGACGATGGGCGGCGCCACCGCGAAGGCGAGTGTCAGCACCGGCAGCACCCACTGGTCGGGGCCGCCCTCGCGGGAGTACACGGACGGGAACCAGCCGAGTCCGCCGGGCCCCAGCAGGAGGATCAGCAGGATGCCGACCACGAACTCGGGGATGGACGCCACGACCAGCGTCCCCATGGACGAGGCGTGGTCGAAGGCGCGGTCCCGTCGCAGCGCGCTGACCGCGCCCACGAGGAGGGCGACGGGGGTGGCGGCGAGGGCCGCCAGCCCCATCAGGGTCAGCGAGCTCAGGACCGGCCCGGAGAGGACCTCGGTGACCTCGGTCCGGTTGGAGTAGGAGGTGCCCAGGTCCCCCTGGACGATCCCCTGGAGCCAGTTGAGGTACTGCACGGCCACCGGCTCGTGCAGGTCGAGCTGGTCGCGGAGGGCCTCCACGCGCTCGGGCGTGGCGTCACGGCCCAGGATCATCTGGGCGGCGTCGCCGGGCAGTGCCTGCGTGGCCGCGAAGACCACGAGGGACACCGCCCAGAGCGTCAGCGCGCCGAAGAGGAGGCGGACGACGATGAGTCGGGTCATGGTGAGCTTTCGGTAGCGGTCGGTCGGGTCCGGGGAGCCGCTACTGCTCCAGCCAGGCCCGGTGGAACGCGTACGAGCCCAGCGGGTGGCCGGAGACGGCGGGCTCCAGGCCGTGCACGGCGGTGCTGTGGCCGTCGAGGAGGTTCACGAAGCCCCACACGATGTAGCCGCCCTCCTCGTACTCGACCCGCTGCGCCCGGCGGATCAGCTCGTTGCGCTCGTCGGGGTCCGCGGTGCGGCGGGCCTCCTCCAGGTGGCCGAGCCACTCCTCGTTCTCGCCCCACATGGTCTCGTTGTAGGGGGCTCCCACCACCGAGCCCTGCGCGGCCTGGGTGATGTAGTTGCGCGCGCTCCAGAAGTCCTGGCCGAAGGCGTAGGGGAAACCCTCCTCCTCGTTCCAGTAGTCGCTGGGGTTGACGCGGCGGAGCTCGACGGTGACCCCGGCCTCACGGGCCTGCTCCTGGAAGACCTCGGCGGCGGCGACCACGCCCGCGCTGATGTCGGAGGTGACCAGCTCGACCTCCAGGCCGTCCCCGTGCCCGGCCTCGGCCAGCAGCCGCCTGGCCTCCGCGATGTCCTGTTCCCGCTGCTCGAAGTCGTCCGGGTAGGACGGGTCCATCCGCGCGTACATGTCGTTGCCGACCTGGCCGTACCCGGCGAGGGCCTGGTCGATCATCTCCTGGCGGTCCACGATGAGACGGAACGCCTGGCGGACGCGGACGTCGTCGAAGGGGGCCTGGTCCACCCGCATGGTGAACGGCAGCCACATGCCGGTCTCGGACTCCATGACGGCGAGGTCGGGGTTGCCCTCGATCACGGCCACCTGCGCGTGCGGGACCTGGGTGATGAGGTCCACGCTGCCGCTGTTGAGGGCGTTGACGCGTGCGTCGTCCTCGGGGAAGTCGACGATCTCCAGCTCGTCCGCGTAGGGCAGGCCCTCCTCGTGGTAGCCCTCGTGCCGCTCGAAGAGGCTGTACTCGCCCGCCACGAACTCGACGCTGCGGAACGGGCCGCAACCGACCGGGTCGGCGGGGTCGTACCCCTCGGGGACGACGCAGTTGTAGTACTCGGCGAGGGCTTCGGGCAGGGTGACCGTCGGCTCGGTGCAGCGGATGAGCACCGTGCGCCCGTCCAGGGCCTCCAGCCCGTCGGCGTCGACGCCGTCCATGTCGCCGGCGCCGCGCAGCGGGTTGTCGGGGTCCAGGATGCGCCGGAGGGAGAAGACGACGGAGTCCGCGGTGACGGGGGAGTCGTCGTGGAAGGTCAGGCCCTCCTTGAGCACGACGGTCCACTCCGTGGCGTCCTCGTTGGGCTCGACGGACTCGGCCAGGTTGTTCTCGATGGCGCCGTCGGCGGCGTAGCGCAGCAGCCCGGCGTAGAGCGCGAAGTTGCGGGCGATGTCCACGTTGTCGGTGGGGTCGTGCGCGTCCAGTGTGTCGTTGACCCCGCCTCCTGCGACGCCGACGCGCAGGCGCCCGCCCCGCTGGGGTTCACCCCCGCCCGAACCCCCGGAGCCGGAGTCCCCTCCGCAGGCGGCCAGGACCGGGGCGACGACGGCGCCGGCGGCGGAGGCCTTGAGGAGGGAGCGACGGCTGGGGGCGGAGAGAAGGGTGGGGCGGGGGCCTTCGGACAGGGACGACAAGGGACACCTCGTGTGGGGACGGGAACCGCAGGGCGTTCGGGGCCGGGGAGGGGCGGCGCCCGGGGAGGGGCGCGGCCCGGCATCGGACCTGATCGATACTTGTTCGCCCTTCACGGAGCGTCAAACGAGGTCGGAGGCGGTGCGGGCCGTGAACGCCGTGTTGCGGGGCCGTAACGGCGGAGAGAGAGGGGCGTCCCGCCGGAACCAGCTCTGGCCTGCGGGTTTCCGCGCCGTTCGGTGTGCGCTCCGAGCGGCGGTGTGCGCATGGCGCCCACCGCCGGTTCGCGGCGAACGACGCTCCGGGGGGCGTCCGGGTTGTGTTCCAATCGATGTCGCGGGGAAGCGAAACCGTGGTGTTTAGTGCGAGCAATTTCCGTTTTGTTGGCTTATGTAGCCATATGTCTGTTCAGAGGAAGGCGGTCGGTCCGGGGTGGGGTCCCGGTCCGGCCGGGCGGCCGGAGCCGCCTCCGGCCCACCCCGTCCGGGCGCGGCGGGGAGGGCCGCCCCGTGCCGGCGGGAAGCCTGTGGGCGGAGGGGCCTCCCGCGCTCGCCTCCGGCTGCGGGCGCCGCGGCGGGCGGCGTCCCGGCCGGTGCGCGGGAGCGCATATCGTTACTGGTCGTGTCCGTGTCGGGGGGACGGGCCGCCCGCGAGCGCATTGCCAACGTGTTACACCTCACATGGCCGACTCTGGGGTCCGGACTGTTTCCTTTGTCCTCATCGGGGATGACACGTGACGGGGTTTTGTGGCCAATACCAGGCGGGGTGAACCCAGGTGTGCTGTTCTGGACCCAGCACACCCTTGTCTAAGGTGAGTGCAGGCGGCGCAACCCGCGCGCCCGTCGCGGGTGATTGGAGTGACCGGATGGCTGAGGCGAGGCAACTCCGGGAATACGTGCCCGCGGAGGTACCGGGGAGCGCGGTTCCGACCACACCGGGGTTCGAGACGGGCGACCTCACGGGAGGGTCCACCGACCACACGGTGTGGAGCTGTGCCGGGAACCTCACCGCGGTGCGGTCGATCCGCGCGCGCGTGCGCGAGTTCCTCACCCGCATGGGCCACACCGAGGGCGCACTGGACGACGCCGAGCTGTCGGTCAGCGAGCTGGCGACCAACGCGCTGCTGCACTCCCGCTCCGGGCAGAGCGGAGGCGTCATGACGCTGTTCATCCGCTCCGACGCCGGACGCCTGCGCGTCGCCGTGGCCGACCAGGGCGAGCGCGACGGCGAGGGCGTCCACACGCGGGAGGACGGCGACGACTACGGCCGGGGCAAGCTCATCGTCGACAGCTGCGCCACCCGCAGCGGCGAGTACTGGAGCGAGGCCACGCACGTGGCCTGGTTCGAGATCGAGGACGGCCACGTGCCCGTCCCCGCCTTCGACGGCGAGTCCTCGGTCGCGGAGCTCACCGAGTCCGGGGACTGACCCCGGGCGGCCCCCGGCCCCCCCGGCGGCGCGCACGCCGCACACCGGGGCCGGAACCCGGCCCCGGCGCCCCTTCGGGGTCCTCAGTCGGCGCTGTCGGGGTACGGGAAGGCGACCCGCGCCGGCTCGGGCGCGCAGAGCACGGTCACCTGGCGCCCCTCGGGCGGGGGGCAGTCCGCGCCGGTCACCACGCAGGCCCCCGTCCACAGCGCCAGCGCCACCAGCGCCACCCGCGTGGCCTCGTCGCCCCGCTCGTCCACCGCCACGACGTCGTCGGCGGTCAGGTGCAGCAGGTTCCGCAGCTCGGAGAAGCGGGCCATCAGGTCGTTGTGCGGGTAGAGGGTGGTCAGCAGTCCGCCGCTGGTCTGCTCGTAGCCCAGGATGCCGTTGTCGAACAGCCCGCGCGCCGGGCTGTACCCGTTGCCGTCGGGGCTGGGCTGCAACAGGTCCTCGAAGGGCGTCGCCCCCAGGGACGGGCCGAAGGAGATGATCTGCCGCACCCGCGAGCGCTCGGCGAGTTCGAGGGCCGTCTGCGCCAGCTCGGGGCTGACCAGCAGCAGCCGGGCGTCGGTCTCGGTCAGGACGGCGCACTGGGTGTCCAGGTCGGACGCGGTCGACAGCGGCAGCGCCCGGCCGCCCACGGCCATCACCGTGTAGGTGGCCAGGAACCGGTCGGGTGAGACCGGCGCGAGAACCCCCACCACGTCGCCGAAGCACATGCCCCGGCGGCTCAGCCCGGCCGCGGCCTGCTCGACGGTGGCGGCGAACGTGAGCGCGTCCACCCGGTGTCCGGCGGTCCGCAGCGTCCCCGGCCGCGACGAGCGCAGCCGCAGCCGCTCGCACAGGCCGCCGGTCAGGGATCCGATCGGGTCGTCCCTGCGCGGCAGATGGCGTCCCGGTCGCCCGGTTCCTGAAGACAGCCCTACCCCCATACGTACCCCCAGTCGGCCCATCCTGCGGTGGTGCCGCATTCCGGGCTCGTCACGCCCCCTCCACGTGGCGAGCCCGGAAGCGCGGCCCCGGGCGGTCGGTGCGACGTCCCTCCCCAGGACGCACCCCGCTCCGGCGCGGTTCCCCACCGGCCCCGGGAACCTTCCCGGGGCTGACGGTCCGCCGGGATCCCGGTGTTCGGCCCGGGCTCCGACGGCCGCTTCTGGGACTCACGGAACCGTGTCACGAGAGTGCCACGAATGTGATGTCCCATGGCTTGAACCCTAGCGCGTTCACAGTCAGATGCACATGCATATTGCTATGCAGATGCATATGTAGATTCTGGCCGCAGGGGAGAGAGCGCCCGCACGAGAGAGGGCGTAAGCGGGCAGACCGGGCGATCAGCCCGCTGCTCTGTGCTGCTCCATCCACGCCGTGATCTGCGCGCGTGAGTGGAAGCCCATCTTGCGGTTGATGTTGGCGACGTGCCTGGCCGCCGTCGACGGGGTGATGAACAGCGTCCGGGCGATCTCGGGGTTGCTCCGTCCCGAACTCACCAGCCGCGCGATCTCCAGCTCCCGCTTGGTCAACCGCTGCTGCGGGGTCACC
Source organism: Streptomonospora nanhaiensis (assembly GCF_026642255.1). Classification (GTDB taxonomy): domain Bacteria; phylum Actinomycetota; class Actinomycetes; order Streptosporangiales; family Streptosporangiaceae; genus Nocardiopsis; species Nocardiopsis tropica. Next base: position 1,347,873 of record NZ_CP113264.1, read on the forward strand.
GACTCGGGCGCCGGGACGGGCCCCTCCAGGGGCCGGCGGGCGCGACCGCGCCCCGGCGCCCGAGGTGCGGCGGACGGTGCGGGCGGCGTGCGCCGGCGCGCCGGCGCACGCCGCCCCTCCTCGGCCAGGCGCTCGGCCTCGCGGACCACCTCGGACAGGTCCAGCCCGCGGCCCTGCTCCCACCACGACACCAGCTGGCGGCGGCGCCGGCGGACCCGCTCCACGTCCGTGAACGGCCACGGGGCCTCGTGCACCGCCAGGCCCAGCTGTCCGCGCACACCCGTCGCGGCGCCGGCCAGGCGGCAGGCCGGTTCCCGCAGCCCGGCGCCGAACACCACCCGCGCGATCGCGACCAGCGCACGCGCGGCCTCGGCCCGCTGCCCCGTCGAGTGGCTGAGGAGCAGCCCCTCGCTCAGGTAGTCGTAGGCCTGGCTCGTTGACCCCTGCGCGTGCGCCACACGGCCGATCCCGGCCAGGCAGCGCGCCTCCTCCGCCGCCGCTCCGATCATCCGCTGGGTGTCCAGCGCCTCGCGGTAGCAGCGGTCGGCGGTGATGAGGTCGTTGTTGGCCTCCGCGGCCCGGGCCTGCCCGATGAGCGTGACGCCCACGCCCCACCGGTGGTCGATGCCCCGCAACAGGGTCAGGGCCGCGTTGTAGTGGTGGTCCGCCGTCGGGTAGTCGCCCTGCTGGGCGACCAGGGCCGCGCGGGTCCCCAGCGCGATCGCCTCGCCCCACTGGTCACCGGCCTCCCTGCACAGCCTCAGCGCCTCCTCCACCCGCACCGCGGCCTGGTCCGACACGCGGTCGCGCACCTCCACCAGGGCCAGCACGTTGAGCGCGGTGCGCACGAACGCGTCGTCCCCGGCCTCGCGGCACAGCCGCAGCCCCTCCTCGCCCAGCGCCACGGCCAGGCCGTGGTCGCGGCGCACGCGCGCGAGCTGGGCCCGGGCGACCAGGGCCCGCGCCCGCGAGGGCGCCTTGTCCGACTCCTCCAGCTCCAGCAGCCGGTCCATCCAGTGGGCGCCCTCGGCGTGGCACTGGTGGCTCACCCAGTGCGCGACCAGGCTCACGCACAGCCGGAGCCCGGACTCCGCAGCGCCGCGGGACAGGGTCCAGCCCAGCAGGGAGCGCAGGGTGTCGTACTCGGCGATCACCCGCTGACGGCCGGCGTCGCGCTCGCTCCAGGGCATCGGCCGGCTCGACTCCAGCTTGAGGCCCAGGTCCTCGACCAGGCGGAGCATCCGGTCCAGCAGCCGCTCGTGGTAGAGGTCGGCCTCCCCCGCCGCGGCCAGGCGCCCGGCGGCGAAGCGGCGCACCGCCTCCGGCAGCTTGTAGCGGACCCTGCCCTCGAACTCACCGGTCACGGTGATCAGCGAGCGGTCCAGCAGCGACGTCAGGAGATCCAGGACGGCCGACTCGGGCAGGGACTCGTCCGCGCACACCTGCTCGGCGAGTTCGAGGTCCCAGCCCCGGAACACCGACAGGCGCCGCAGGAGCACCCGTTCCGGCTCCGGGAGGTGGACGTACACGAAGTCCAGCACCAGGGGCAGCACCTGGCTGCGCGAGATCGCCTGGCCCGGCCCCGGCTGGAACTCGGGCGAGGCCAGGTGGGCGCGCAGGCCCTCGGCGAGCGCGCCGGGCCCGACGACGGGCGCGAGCGCCCCGAGCACCTCGATCCCCAGGGGCACCCCGCCCGTGAGGTCGCAGACCACGGCCGCGGTCTCCGTCTCCTGCGGAGTGGCGGAGAAGCGGGGGTCGCGCGCCCGGGCGCGGTCGAGGAACAGCCGGACCGCGTCGGACGCGGCGGGGTCCGGCGGCGGGGCGTTGCGCGCGGCCACCGGAAGCGCCATCGGGGTCATCCGCCACACGGTCCCGCCCGCCAGCCGGACGGGCTCCTCGCTGGTGAGGAGGATGGAGAGCGCCGGGCAGGCCGCCAGCAGGGCCTCGCCGACCTCCGTCACCTCGTCGGGGACGTGCTCGCAGGAGTCCAGCACCAGCAGGAGGCGCCGGGAGCGCAGCGCCTCGGCCACCGTGGCCGCCAGGGGCTGCCCGGGTTCCTCGATCACGCCGACCGCGGCGCACACCCGCGCGTAGACCTCCAGCGTCGTGTGGGCGTCGGTGAGGTCGGCCAGCCACACCCCGTCGGGGAAGGACACGGTCGACTGCTCGGCCAGGCGCAGGGCCAGCCGTGTCTTGCCCATGCCGTCGGTTCCGCACAGGGTGACGGACCGGCTGGAGCCGAGCAGGCGGAGCAGGTCGCTCAGGTCCCGCTCACGGCCGACGAAGCCGGTGCCCGGTCGGGGGAGGTTGTGCCGCGCTGGCGCGGTCAAAGGTGCCATGGCCTTCACAGGTAGGGGCGGTCGGGGGGTTCCTCACCAGGGCTGAGGGGTCGGTGGGCAAGGGGGACGTCATCGAGGGGTGCGGTGGAGGTCGGGGTTTCTGTCTTAGCGGGTGCACGCGCACTGTGCAAGTGCTACCGGGCGATCGGGCCCCTCTCAGCCACCGTCGCGGGAAGCAGCCCAACCGGTCAACTGCGTCCTGGAGGAAATCGAGAGTTTTCTGAAGATGTTCGCTATATGTCTGGCCGCAGTGGCCTGACTGATGGTCAACCGCTCGGCGATCTCGCGGTTGGACAGGCCCCGCTCGGCGAGTTCGGCGATCTCCCGTTCCCGGGGCGTCAGCGACTCCGGCCCCGAGGCCCTCGGGGCGGGAGGCCGGGGGAAGGCGAGGGCCCGGTCGCGCACCTGCTCCAGGGGCAGCGACCGCCACGCGTTCCAGGCCTCGGACGTCCGGGCGCCGCCCACGAGGCGCTCCACACAGGAGCGCAGCCGCAGCGTCTCGGCCGAGGGACGGTCCAGGGAGGTGCGCAGGCCGGCGGCCACGCCCGCCAGGGCGGCGGCCCTCTCGGCCTCGTCCTCGGCGAGCGCGAGCTCGGCCAGGGCCTCCAACGCGCGGGCGACCGCGATCCGCCGGCCGGACGTGAAACTCACCCGCAGGCACGTGGACAGCGGCTCCCGCGCCTTGAGGGGCTCGCCCCCCGCCAGGAACAGGCGGCCCAGGTCCCGCGCGCAGCGGGCGGTCGCCGGGGCCGCCTCCAGCTCGCCGAAGACCGCCAGCGCCTCGGTGAACAGGTCCCGCGCCCGGGCGAGGTCCCGGCGCTCCGCGGCGATCGAGCCCAGCCCGTGCAGGCCGCGGGCCACGCTCCACCGGTCGCCGAGGCCCTCCGCCAGCGTGATGCCGTGCTCCAGGTGGGCCACGGCCCGGTCGGGCTCCCCGCCCCGCCTGGCCGCCTGGGCCAGCACCCCGAGGGTCGTCCCCTCGGTGATCGGGTCGTCGACCCGCTCGGCCCAGCGCCCCGCGCGTTCGGCGTGCTCCAGCGCCTCGTCCGGCCGGCCCGACCGCAGGGCCAGGGAGGCCGTGGTCGTGAGGGCGGAGGCGGCGGCCCCCGCGTCGCGGCAGGCACGCGCGGCCTCCAGCGCGCACCGGGCGAGCGTGGACACGCGCGGAGCGGGGTCCAGCTCCAGCCGCAGCTCGGCCTGGAGGGCCAGGGCCCGCGCCCGCAGGGACGGGGACTGGTCGTCCGGGTCGGCCGCGAGGACCCGCTCCAGGACGCGGCTGCCCTCGGAGGCCAGGTCGCGCACCATCCAGTACGGCCGCAGCGACACGCACACCCTCAGGGCGTCGTCCACGCGCCCCTGGGAGAGCGCCCACTCCACCATGCGCGAGTGGTTCTCCCGGTGGTGGTCGAGCAGCCTCAGGTACGACAGGCGCTCGCTCCACGCCAGCGGCGCCCGGAAGCTCTTGGCCCCCTCCTCCAGGCGCGTGACGGAGAAGCGGAGGTAGCGTTCCCAGCGCGCGTCCAGGTCCCCGTCCTCGGCCAGGCGCTCCGCGGCGTAGGCGCGCACCGTCTCGGTCAGCCGGTAGTGCGCGGTGCCGTCGATCTCGGTGTCCACCACCACCAGGGACTTGTCCAGGAGGGAGAAGTGCAGCGGCAGGATGTCGGAGGCGTCGACGCCCTCGCCGGAGCACACGTCCTCCGCGGCCTCCAGGTACCAGGTGGAGAAGACCGACAGCCGGTGCAGGAGGAGCCGCTCCGGTTCGGTGAGCAGGTCGTGGCTCCACTCCAGGACCGCGCGCAGGGTGCGCTGGCGCGGGGGCAGGTCGCCCGAGCCGTCACTGGTCAGGAGCTGGAACCGGTCGTCCAGGCGGCGCAGGATCTGCTGCACCGACAGCACCCGCACCCGTGCGGCCGCCAGTTCGATGGCCAGGGGCATCCCGTCGAGCATCCGGCAGATCTCCGCGATGTAGCCGGAGTTCTCCCTGGTCATCTCGAACCCCGCGCGGGCGGCGTGCGCGCGGGTGACGAACAGGCGCACCGACTCGTAGCGCTGGGTGTCGCGACGGGGGATGGGCGCCGGGTCGGCCGCGTAGGGGTCGGTGGGCGTGGCCCGTGCGGGCAGCGAGAGCGGCGGCACCCGCCAGATGCTCTCCTGGGGGACGTGCAGGGGCTGGCGGCTGGTGACCAGGATCCGTACCCGGGGGCAGTCGCGCAGGACCGCCTGGCACAGCCGGGCCATCGGCCCCACGGCGTGCTCGCAGGTGTCCAGGAGGAGCAGGAGGTCGCGGGTGCGCAGCGACGTGATGATCGCGTCGGTCATCGTGCGCTCGTCGTCCTCCACCGCCTGGAGGCTCTTGGCCACCGTGCGCAGTGCCTGGTCGTGGGTGGAGGACTCGCTGAGGTCGATGAAGCGGACGCCGTCGGGGAACCGGCGCATCACGCGTTCGGCCAGGTGGAGGGCGAGGCGCGTCTTGCCGATGCCGCCGGTTCCGGTCAGGGTGACCATCCTGGCGGTGTTGAGGAGGCGGCTCAGGTCGACGATGTCGCGCTCGCGCCCGACGAACCTGATGAACTCGCCGGCGGACAGGGGCAGGTTGTGGCGAGGATGAGACATGGCCTCGATCAGTAGGACTCCGAATCGGCCCGCGGGGCACGCCCGGGGACGCGTCGACGCGGAGAAAGCCGTTCCAAGTCTGGCATCCCCCGCCCCGGGCTGTCTCGCTGATGGCCGGTTCCGGCATGAGCGGCCGGAAACCGCCCATGCCGGTCGATGGGGTGCTACGGGTCGACTACCCTGCGCTGTCCGCGCCGGAGTCGGGGGACCAGGTACCGGGGTCCGCCGGACCCTGGACGCCCGACCCCATGTCCTTCACCTCGTGGGCGCCGTCGGCGTTGAACGGGGGGAACCACACGAAGGGGATGCCCTTCTTGGCGGCGTACTGGATCTGCTTGCCGACCTTGGCGGTGGAGTGGAAGACCTCGGTGTTGAACCCGCGGGAGCGCAGCAGTTCGCCGGTGAGCAGGGCGTCCCGTCGGCGCTCGGCGCCGGGGACCACGACCATGACGTCGGTGGGACAGGTCCGCCCCTCCGTGATCCGCCCCTCGGCGACGAGCTTGGCGAAGATGCGGGTGAGGCCGATGGAGATGCCGACCCCCGGCAGCCTGCGGCGGATGAACTGCCCGGCGAGGTCCTCGTACCGGCCCCCCGCGCAGATGCTCCCGTACCCGGGGTCGTCGTCGAAGGAGGCCTCGTAGACGGTGCCCGTGTAGTAGTCCAGGCCGCGGGCGATGGACAGGTCGGCGACCACGGCGCCCTCGGGCAGGTCGGCGAGGTCTCCCATGACGAAGGCGAGCTCGTCGAGCCCCTCGTCGAGCAGGTCGGAGGAGATCCCGAGCTCCCGCACCCGGGCGGCGACCTCCTCGCCGGACCCCTTGACGCGGGCCAGGGCGAGGCAGGCGTCGGCCTGCTCGCCGCCGAGGCCCTCGGCCAGGAGGATGTCCCGCACGCCGCCGTCGCCGATCTTGTGGAGCTTGTCGACGGCGCGGATGACGGCGACCGGGTCCTTGACCCCGAGGCCCTCGTAGAAGCCCTGGAGGACCTTGCGGTTGTTGACGTTGAGCGTCCAGGCGGGGATGTCCAGCCCGCTGAGCACGCGGTGGACGATGCGGGGGAGCTCGGCGTCGAAGTGCAGGGGGACGGAGTCGACGTTGATGACGTCGATGTCGCACTGGGTGAACTCGCGGAAGCGCCCCTCCTGGGGCCGCTCGCCCCGCCAGACGCGCTGCATCTGGTAGCGCTTGAACGGGAACGTCAGCTCGTTGAAGTGCTGGGCGACGTACCTGGCGAAGGGCACGGTGAGGTCGAAGTGCAGTCCGAGCCGCGCGTCGGAGTCGTCCTCGGCGTCGGCCTGGAGCCGGTGCAGGGTGTAGACCTCCTGGGAGGTCTCGCCCTTGGCGGTCAGCACGTCGAGGTTCTCCACCGAGGGGGTCTCCACCGACGCGAAGCCGAAGGACTCGAACCCGGCCCGGATATGGTCCAGCCAACGCTGCTCCACGGCCCGGACCTGTGGGGTCCACTCGGGGAAACCGCTGATGGGAGTGGGGCGGACGACGCGCTGATCGGACATGTGGGTTTCTCGGCTCCCTTGGGAGGGTCGGGTCGGTTCGGCTCGCCCCGGCCGGACGGCGGCGCGGGGTCGCGCGTGCGGGTCCGGCGGGGGGAGGGCGAGCCCATCCTACGGCCAACCAGGGGAAGCGGTCCCGGGAGCGGCCGGGGCGCGCCGGGTCCCCGGGGCCCGTGCGGCGGGGCCCTCGCGGAGGGGTCCTCGCGGTGGGCGGGGCGGGGGCGTGCGCGGGTCGGTCCAGCCGCCACCGGCCCACGTGGACGGTTGTGGGCCGGTGGGGCGCCGGAACGCCGACCTGAGGCGTCGACCGGACCGACGCCGAAGAGCGAGACGTCGGTGCGCGGCCGCCCCGGGGCGCCGCGGGGGCTCCCGCGGCGGTCGCGTCCTCGTGCCAGGAGTCCGTACCGCGACCGCACCGCGACAGCGTCGTGGCGCGGGGGCCCTGTCCTCCACCGTAGACTCCGTGGACGGCTCCGGACAGGGATCGGCGCGGCCGAAAGCGGCCGAAAATGACCGCTCACAATGTCGTAAAGTCGACCTTCCGGGGTAGAAGTCTGTGCTTACCTGGTTACGGCCGGTCCTGGGGTGCGGACCCGCCGCCACGGGACGGCTCGGGCCCCGTGGCCGTTCCCGCTGTCCCGGGGTCCGCAGGGCCTTGCGCAGCCGTGAATGTGGTCTCTTGCACCACTGTTCCCAAAACGCCGTTAGCGGCCTCTTTCCGGTGTTAGGTTCCAGGGGCGGCGCCTCCCGAGAGGGTTCGGACCCCGGGAGCACACCGCACCCCTCAGGACCGGGCCGTGTGAGCCGTATCGTCCGTACTGGCCCGGCACTCTCGCTAGGACTAACTGTGATCGATCCAGCCAACAGCACGAACAACGTCCACGCCCCCACCGCGTTGTCCACCAAGATCATCATCGCCGGGGGCTTCGGGGTCGGGAAGACCACGTTCGTCGGCGCTGTCTCGGAGATCCCGCCCGTCCGTACCGAGGCCGCGGTCACCGCCGCCAGCGCCGGTGTCGACGACCTCTCCCACACCCCGGACAAGACGAGCACCACCGTCGCGATGGACTTCGGGCGGATCTCGCTGGACACCGACCTGACCCTGTTCCTGTTCGGCACCCCGGGCCAGCAGCGGTTCTGGTTCATGTGGGACGACCTGGTCCGCGGCGCACTGGGCGCGGTGATCCTGGCCGACACGCGCCGCCTGGAGGACACCTTCCAGGCGCTCGACTACTTCGAGCGCCAGTACCGGCTGCCCTTCGTCGTCGCCGTCAACGAGTTCGACCCCGAGGCCCCGTACAGCGCGGAGGAGCTGCGCGACGCCCTCGACCTGACCCCGGAGGTGCCCGTCGTCTACTGCGACGCCCGCGACAAGCAGTCCGTCGTCCGGGTCCTGATGACCCTCGTCAAGCACGCCATGGCCGTCGAGGCACGCCAGCGCACCCGCCGCCAGCTCGTGTGACGCGCGGGCGCCCCGTGCACGGGGGCCGGGCCCCCGGTCCCGCCCGGCACGAGGGCGCCCCGGGGTTCTCCAAGGGGTTGTGTCCGGCGTTACCCTGTGGTGGTGTTCGGACGAATGGCGGAAAGCGTCCGCCGCCTACTGGGCAAGCCCGGTGCGGTGGACCTGCGGCCCTATACCAAGCTCCTGTCGGCGATCGAAGCCGAGGAGGATGGTCTGCGTGAGCTCGACGACACCGAGCTGACGGAGAAGGCCATCGAACTCGGCAACGCCGAACTCCCCTACGATCGCAACGACCTCGTGTCGCTGTGCGCCGTCGGCCGCGAGGCCGCCCGGCGCTCACTGGACGAGCGTCCCTTCGACGTGCAGCTCCTCGGTGTCATGGCGCTGCTCGACGGCCACGTCGCGGAGATGGCGACGGGTGAGGGCAAGACCCTCGCCGGCGCCCTCGCCGCGGCCGGTTTCGCGCTGCGAGGCCAGCGCGTGCACCTCCTGAGCGTCAACGACTACCTGGCCCGGCGCGACGCCGAGTGGATGCGCCCCGTCTACGACATGCTCGGCGTCACCGTCGGGTGGATCACCGAGGACTCCACCAAGGAGGAGCGCCGCGCCGCCTACTCCTGCGACGTCACCTACGCCGCCGTCAGCGAGCTCGGCTTCGACGTCCTGCGCGACCGCATGGTCACCGACATCGGCGACCGCGTCGTGCCCCCGCCCAACATCGCGATCATCGACGAGGCCGACTCGGTCCTCGTCGACGAGGCCCGGGTCCCGCTCGTCCTCGCGGGGGCCGCGGAGAGTGTCGCCGCCGACGTGGAGATGGCGGACATCGTCCGCGGGCTCAAGCCCCGCCTGCACTTCGAGATCGACGGCGAGGGACGCAACGTCCAGCTCACCGACGCCGGCATCGACGCCGTCGAGAAGGCCCTGGGCGGGGTCGACCTGTACTCGGAGGACGACACGTCGGTCCTCCCGCAGGTCAACCTGGCCCTGCACGCGCACGTGCTGCTCCAGCGCGACGTCCACTACGTGGTGCGCGACGGGGAGGTCCGGCTCATCAACGAGTCCCGGGGCCGCATCGCCCTCCTCCAGCGGTGGCCGGACGGCCTCCAGGCCGCCGTCGAGGCCAAGGAGAAGGTCGCGGTCAGCGAGACCGGCGAGGTCCTGGACTCCATCACGGTCCAGTCGCTGGTCCTCCGCTACCCCACGCGCGGCGGTATGACCGGCACCGCGATGGCCGTGGCCGAGCAGCTCCGCGAGTTCTACGAGCTGGAGGTGGCGGTCATCCCCTCCAACAAGCCCAACGTGCGCGAGGACCACGGCACGCGCCTGTACGCCACGCGCGAGGAGAAGGAGGACGCCCTCGTCGCGAAGGCGGAGGAGGTGCACAAGTCCGGGAGACCGATCCTCATCGGGACCCAGGACGTCGCGGAGTCCGAGCTGCTCGCCAAACGCCTGCGCGACGCCGGCCTGGACTGCGTGGTCCTCAACGCCAAGAACGACGCCGACGAGGCGTCGATCATCGCGGAGGCGGGCACCCACGGCGCCGTCACCGTCTCCACCCAGATGGCCGGTCGCGGCACCGACATCCGTCTGGGCGGCAGCGACATGGCCGACCGCGAACGGGTCGTCGAGACCGGCGGACTGTACGTGATGGGCTTCGGCCGCTACCCCAGCAGCCGCCTGGACGGGCAGCTGCGCGGACGCGCGGGACGCCAGGGCGACCCGGGCGACTCCATCTTCTTCGTCAGCATGGACGACGACCTGGTGGTGAACAACGCCCCCGAGACCACGGGGTACGAGACCACCGCCGAGGGCGAGATCACCGACAGCGGATGGCTGCACATGGTCGACCACGCGCAGCGGGTCGCCGAGGGGCAGCTGCTGGAGATCCACCGCAACACCTGGCGGTACAACCAGCTGATCGACGTCCAGCGCGACGTGGTCCTGGAGCACCGCGAGATGGTCCTGACCGGGGACCAGGGCGACCGGCACATCGGGCTGGACCGCAAGAAGCACCACGGGGCGCTCGTGGAGGAGGTGGGGGAGGAGAAGGTCGCCCAGGCGGCCCGGCTCATCACCCTGTACCACCTGGACCGGGGCTGGACCGACCACAACGCGTTCCTGTCGGAGCTGCGGGAGGGCATCCACCTCCGGTTCCTCGGGCGCCGCGACCCCCTGGACGAGTTCAACCGCGACGCCGTGCCGGTGTTCAAGGGCTTCCTGGACGACGCGCGCGCCCGTGCCGCGGAGAGCTTCGAGGAGCTGGAGGCCGAGGACGGCGAGCTCGACGTCAGCGGGGTGGGGGTCAAGCGCCCGTCGATGACGTGGACCTACATGGTGCACGACCACCCCTTCAGCTCGGCGTTCGAGACCCTGGTGGGACGGCTCAAGGGCGGACGGGGCACGGCCGACCGGGACTGAGGTTTTTCGGCAAGGACGGTTTCCTGCGCGGGTCGGGACTTTGGTCCCGGCCCGCGCATTACCTTTGTCAGCTATTCTTCTGAAACGTCGGCCAGACGCGAAATCGCCATGCGCAATTGCCTGGACCGCGTTAACATGGCTGCGTTTTCAACGGAAACCGAGACGGTTGGGACTGAATCCACTGTGGTTCACGAAGTCGGCGCGCAGGAGAAGATCAGTTACGGCCGGAACGACCGCTTCGCGGGCGGCCCGGTCGGTGGGGGAAGCTTCTGGATCGACGATGAAGGCCGACCGGTGGCCAAGATCGGCGGACCGAAGGAGTGGCGACCCACGCCCATGATCGACGTCCACGTAGGAGATGTGTTCAGTGTGGGAGGGCAGGTGTGGAGGGTCACCGATATCGTTGACGCGGACAACCCCTCCGCCTATCTGCTGGCCACGCGAATAAGCTGAGCACGGCCCGGGCGGACGCCCGGGGTGCAAACGACTTGCTCGGATCCGGAATCGCAACCCCGTGCAACCTTTCCATGGGAAGTCGCGGATTGTTTCCCTTTCCGGTTTTATGGATGTCGGCCTTTTGTCGGTGGAGTCCGCCCCAAGGGGCCGCAGCGTGCCCCGCCGGGGCTCCCGGGAGTTCTGTGATTTCTGGGGTTTCGGGAGTGAAACGGCGCCATGGCTCTGTGTCACCGCAGTTCAGCGCGTGTCTCCTGATATGGCCGGGAGGAATCGAGACGTTCCGGTTATCTGAAGGAGGGTGTTCGTGTTACCGCTGAATCGTTAACGTCTGTGGAGCAGGGCGCGCCTCGGCGCACGGGGAGGGCACCACTCTCGGCGGTTTCCGGGCCGCTGCGCCCTGCCGCCCCCCGAAGCCGGTCCCAGGGGCTGTCCCCCGCCCCTGGGCCCGGCCGCCCCGCCCCCCGGGGAGCCGGCGCCGACCCCGCGCCGACCGGTCGTCTCCGGTCCGGCGCCTCCCGCCCTCCGGCCGGTGTCGCGCCTTCCGCCCCGCCCGCCCCGCGCCTTCCGCCCCGCCCGCCCCGCGCCGACAGGGCTCCCGCCGGGGCGGACCCTCCGCCCCGCACCCTTCCCGCCCCGTTCTCCGCGGCGTTGTGCCCGTGTCCGGCGGTGCGGCCGGGGCGCCCGCCGTGCGGCCCCCGGCCCCGCCGCGCCCGCGGTCGTCGGTAGATCCTGTTGCACCCGGCAGGGCGTCGAGTCGGCCCCATGTCCTTCTTGCACGAGTTCTTTACGCGGGTCTTGCGGTAGAACGCGTTCCAGTATTAACCTCTGCGTATGCCTGGCCCGGTGAGGGCGCCCGGCGGTTCGGTCGCCGGTCGTCAGCGGACGGGCAGGTGAGAGAGGACCGTCGCCCGTCGACGTCGGATCGCGCCCCGACGCCGGCGGGCGACGTCCGTCGCGGCGCCGCTCAGCCCAGGAGGCGGGCGAGTTCGGCGAAGGTGGGGCAGGGCCAGGTCTGGCGGCACCCCCCGCAGCGGTGCCCGTCGGCGCCCTCCCGCTCCTCCGGCCGGTGCAGCCGCAGCAGGTCCGCGCAGACGCCTGCCAGAGCGGCCACCTCGTCGCGGGCGTTCGCGTAGAAGGCGACGTCGTTGATCCTGGCGAGGGCGCTGTCGGAGCCGCCGTCCGGGAGGCCGACGGTGTCCGGCTCCCAGGGGACCGCCCGCACGGAGCGTTCCTGGATGCCCTGTACGCACCGGAGCAGCCTCGCGTGCTCGGAGAGGCCGCCCCTCCGCGGCGCCGGCGTGGTGAACGGTGACATCGCTGATCTCCCCCGGTGGGTGGATACGCAGCTTCACGTAGTGACACAGCGTATCTCCGGACTCGCCCGTTGTCGCGACCTGTCGGGGGTGTGTGGCCCGCTGGGAACGCGGGCGGGCCGCCCCCGAGGGGGCGGCCCGCTGTCTCGTGGCGGTCCTCAGCCGCAGCCGCCGCTGCAGCTGCAGGAACCGCCGCTCTGGCATCCGCATCCGCAGCCCGTGCCGCAGCTGCATCCGGCCAGGTCCGGAGGGGTGGTCAGGGGGTAGGTCACAGTCACTCCTCGGGGCTCGGCAGCGCCCGCGCGCGATCACGCCGGGTATCCCCCCGGGACGGGAGGGGCGTCGCGGGCGTGTCTCCCGCAAGCTGGCGTGCCCCCTCCCGGGCCTCCCCAACCCGCCATGGGGCCCTGCCGGGCCGTGACCCGGCGTGCACACGTCCGTCACCGGCTGTCCGCGACCGCGGCGAGCTGGGAGGCAGCGGCGCCCGGGGTCAGGCGAAGAAGGTCGCCCCGGCCGCTGGTCGGCGCGTCATTCGGTAGAGCCAAACCTGGCCGATGAGCATGACCGGAATTGTGGGAAGGAGGATCGCCCAGACGAACATCCCGGTCACGGACGGGACCGGCGACGACGGGAGGTGCGCGGCCCAGGCCACCATGAGGCCCGGAACGGCGATCGCGAGCGCCGACGTGTGCCGGGAGAGCATCGGCCCCGCGAGGCCGCTGGTCGCCGCCAGGGCCGCCGCGAGCACCGCGACCGGGGCCGCCGCGAGCAGGGCCGGGGCGGGCTCCGGACCGCCCGGGAGGAGTGCGGCCGCGGCGGCCGCCGCCGTCGCGCCCAGGGCCAGCCGGGACAGCGGGCGGGTGACCCGTGCCGCCACGTCCGCGCTCTCCGCGTCGGTCGGACCGACCAGGCGCTCCGCGCCGAAGGCCGCCCCGCGCAGCGCGAACAGGGTCGTCACCACGAGTGTGCACAGCACGGTGAACGCGCTCGCCGTGAGGCCGCCGGTGAGCAGCCCCGCGACCGCCAGGCCCCACATCGCCGCGACGGTCCAGCTGCCCGCGACGACCGCGGCGTCGCAGGCCAGGCGCCAGCCGGGCCGGTCCACGCGGGCGCGCAGCCACAGACCGGCGTCCCGGACCAGCCACGCCGCGAGCAGGACCGCGATCACCGGCCGCAGCTCGGCGACGACGTGGTGCTCCAGCACGGGGAACAGCCCCGCCATGACCCCGACGGCGGCGACCAGCCACACCTCCGAGGCGAGGAAGTAGGGGGCGATCGCCGCGACCACGCGGCGGCGCTGCCCGGGACCGCGCGCCACGTGGGGCATCAGCATGCCCAGGCCGATGTCGGAGCCCGCGAGGACGAGGTGGCCCACGACGAGCAGGGCGAGCAGGGCGGAGGATGCGAGGGACAGGACGTCCATGGTGGTGCTCCCTGGTTCAGAACGTGGGGACGGGATCGGCGGACTCGCCCGGTTCCTCCTCGCGGCGCTCCGCGAGGGGGCCGCCGTCGGGGCCGCGCCGGGCGTACCGCACCAGGAGCCAGTAGGTGACGGCCGCCAGGACCGCGAACGCGACGGTGAAGAAGGCGAAGGAGAGGACGGCCGCGCCCGGGGGCATGGGGGTCACCGCGTCCGCGGTGGTCAGGTGGTGCACCACCGTCCACGGCTGCCGGTTGGTCTCCCGGAACACCCAGCCGCCGATGCTCGCCAGGTAGGGGGCGAAGGGGGTGGCGACCAGCGGGGCGAGGAACCACCGCCACCGGTCCAGGCCGCCGAGGGGCCAGGCCAGCAGCATGAGCGGGCCGAGCAGGAACATCACCGCCCACATGCTCATCATGAGGCCGTCGGCGGTCGCGTTGACGCCGTTCAGGAGCGGTCCGCCGGGGGAGGCGGCCTCGATCGCCGCGATCTCCTCGGCGGTGTGGGTCAGGCCGCTCGTGGGCGGGGCCTCGCCGAAGAGCTCGAACTGGACGCCGCCGAAGACCACCACGAACACCGGCGCCACGCACATGACGACCGCGGCGTAGCGGATGCCCCGCCGGAAGATCCCGTACGGGTCGTCGCGCCGTACCAGGTGGTAGGCGCTGGTGGCGGCCACCACCAGGGCGCCGACGGTCATGGCGCCGCCGGCGACGTGTCCGAAGGCCGCCGTGGCGGCGGGGTTCGTCATCAGGGCGACCGGGTCGGTCAGCTGTGCGACGCCGTCCACGACCTCGAACCCGACGGGGTTGCGCAGGAACCCGTTGGAGACCAGGACCCACCACGCCGAGGCGTAGGCCGTCACGGTGACCACCGCGAAGCAGGACAGGTGGGCCCACCGGCCCATGCGGTCCCAGCCGAAGATCCACAGCCCCAGGAAGGTGGACTCGACGAAGAACGCCGTCATCGTCTCCAGGGCCAGCGGCGCCGCGAAGGTGTAGCCGAACACCTCGTGCAGTCCGCTCCAGTTGAGGGCCAGCTGGAATTCCATCACCAGGCCCGACAGGACGCCCATGCCGTAGTTGACGAGGTAGAGGCCTCCCCAGAAGCGCACGGCGGTCATCCGCGAGCGGTCGCCGCGCAGGGCGCCCAGGAACTGGGTGGTGAGGATGTACGGGGCGAGCCCGAGCGTCAGCGCCACGAACATGTAGTGCGTGGCGGCGGTCAGCGCGAACTGGAGCCGCGCCAGGAGGAGTGGGTCTTCGAACATCGTCGGGCCTCGCGTTCGGCGGTGGGGACACGCCAAGGATCCGACGACGGCAGCGGCGGGCGCATCGTCCCGGAGGGGGCACCGGGCGGCCGCCCCCCGGGGTACGCGCCGCCCCGCCCGTACTCCCGCGGGTGTAGGGGGAGACCCCGAGGCGCCCCCGGCGCCCCTCGGGGGAGGGCCGGGGGCGGGCCGGTCAGGTGTTCCGGCTCCACCGCGGCGTGACCAGGGCCGTCTCGTAGGCGATCACGACCAGCTGGGCGCGGTCGCGCACGCCCAGCTTCACCATGGAGCGGCTGACGTGGGTCTTGGCCGTGGCAGGGCTGACCACCAGCCGGGCGGCGATCTCCTCGTTGGACAGCCCGCCCCCGACCAGCGCGACCACCTCGCGCTCGCGGTCGGTGAGCCCGTTGAGGCGGACCGAGGGGGCCGGGGCGCCGGGCGGGCGGCGGGCGTAGTCGGCGATCAGCCGCCGTGTGACCGCCGGCGAGAGCAGCGCCTCGCCCGCGTGCACGACCCGGACCGCCTGCAGGAGGTCACGGGGCTCGGTGTCCTTGACCAGGAACCCGCTGGCCCCGGCGCGCAGCGCCTCGAAGATGTACTCGTCCAGGCCGAACGTGGTGAGGATGACGATCCGCGTCTCCGAGAGACCGGGGTCCGCGAGGATGCGCCCGGCGGCGGCCAGGCCGTCCACACCGGGCATGCGGATGTCCATCAGGACCACGTCGGGCCGCTCCGCGCGGGCCAGCAGGACCGCCTCCTCGCCGTCACCCGCCTCGGCGACCACCCCGATGTCGGGGGCGCTGTCCAGGAGTGCGCGGAAACCCGCGCGCACCAGGGCCTGGTCGTCGGCGAGCAGCACCCTGATCACGGCGTCCTCGTTTCGTCGGCGCCGGACGCGCCGCGCACGTCCGGCGGGGTGGAGTCCGGCTGTCCCGGCCCGGCCGGCCCCGACGGCAGCCGCGCCCGCACCCGGAATCCTCCCCCCTCCAGGGGGCCCGCGTCCACCGTGCCGCCGACCAGGGCGGCGCGTTCGCGCATCCCGGTGATGCCGTTGCCCGGCACCGGGGGGCCGACCGTGCCGCGGCCGTCGTCCGTCACCTCGACCACCAGGGAGGACGCCCCGTGCTCGATCCGCACCCGGACGGCCGTCGCGCCGGAGTGGCGCACGGTGTTGGTGAGCGCCTCCTGCACGGTGCGGTAGGCGGCCGAGTCGGTGCTGACGGGCAGGCGGGCGGGGGCTCCGACGACCTCGACCTCCACGTCGAGCCCCGCGGTCCGCGTGCCCTCGGCGAGTTCGCCCACGCGGTCGAGCCCGGGGACCGGCGACCTCGGCGCGGCCTCGTCCACGGCGCGCAGCACCCCCAGCATCCCGCGCAGCTCGGTCAGGGTGTCCTTGCTGGTCTGCTTGATGGTGGCCAGGGCCTCCGCGGCGCGCCCGGGCTCCGTCTCGATGAGGTAGAGGGCGGTGCCGGCCTGCACGTTGATCAGCGAGATGTTGTGCGCGACGGTGTCGTGCACGTCCCGGGCCAGCCGGAGCCGCTCCTCCGACGCCCGGCGGAGCACCTCCTCCTCCTTCGTGCGGCCCGCCTCGACCGCGCGCTCGCGGTCGGCCCGCAGGTACTCCTGGCGCCAGCGCACGACCTCGCCCGTGCACAGCAGCAGCAGGACCCAGGCGACCATGCCCACCGCCTCGAAGCGGAACCCGCCGCTCACCAGCAGCTCGTAGGCGTTGACCGCGGCGAACTGGCCGACGCCCAGCGTCCACCCGAACACGCGGTAGCCCCAGCGGACCAGGGTGTAGAGCATGACGGCGGTGCACAGCACGACCATGCCGTCCGGGAAGCCCAGGGGGTAGTAGACGGTCGCGGAGGCGATCGAGACCAGGCCCACGACGCACGGGAAGGCGGTTCGCCACAGGAGCGGCAGGCACGCCCCCAGGACGAGGGCCCACCCCCACGGCCAGAGCTCGCGGTCGGTGGGGACGGGGTCGACCCACTCGACCACGAGCGTGCTGCCCGCGGACAGGACCAGCAGGACCAGGGCGAGCCAGGCGTCGGTGCGCGTCGGGCGCGGGAGTAGTGCTGCCACACCCACGACGGTACGGTCACCCCCCGGGGTCGCGCGTCCTCCTCAGGGGTGCACTTCGCGTGTCGGCGTACTCCCCCCGGAGTACGCGTCCCGCGTCCCCGGGAACCCGTCCGCCGGGAGCGGCGGCCGGTTCCGGCCGTCCGCGCCGGGGACCGGCGGCGGGCTCAGAACACGTCGTCCGGCGGCGCGGGGGAGTCGACCGCGTCCGCGTCGTGGACGGGCGCGCGGCCCGAGACGAAGCGGTCCAGATCCCCGCCCTCCAGCAGCCGGGCCATCTCCGGGTCGCGGTGCGCGCGGCGGCCCAGGTCCTCCGAGGGGAGTGGCCGGTGCCCGGCCACCAGGACGAGGTTGCCGAACCGGCGCCCGCGCAGGATGGCGGGCGCGGCGGTCAGGGCCACGTGCGGCAGCACCGCGCGGGCGGTCGCCGCCTGCGCGCGGGTGTGCTCCAGGGAGTGGCCGTCGCCGATGTTCACCGCCAGCAGGCCTCCGGGCCTCAGCACGCGCGCCATCTCCCCGTAGAACTCCACCGAGGTCAGACGCGCGGGCGTGCGCGCCCCCGCGAACACGTCGCTGACGACGAGGTCCGCGCTGTCGGCGTGCCGGGCGCCGATCCACTCGCGGGCGTCGCCGATCCCCACCCGCAGCTGCGCCCTGCGGTCCCACGGCAGCCGCCGCCGCACCATCTCCACCAGAGGGGCGTCCACGTCCACCGCGCGCTGCCGCGAGCCGGGGCGGGTGTGCGCCACGTACCGGGCCAGGGTCAGTGCCCCCGCGCCCAGGTGCAGGGCGTCGATCGGCTCGCCCGCGGGCGCGACGAGGTCGGCGGCGTGCGCGATCCGCCGCATGTACGAGAAGTCCAGGTAGGACGGGTCCGACAGGTCCACGTGGGACTGCGGCGTCCCCTCCACCACGAGGAACCACGAGTCGGACCGGTCCGCGTCCGCGAGCAGCTCCGTCCCGGGAACGCCCTCCGGCTCCCCGGCCCCGTCGGGTCCCGTGTCCCGAGTACCGCGTCTGCCCATGCTCTTCCCCGTTCGTCGGCGGCGTCCGCCGGCCCCTGCGCCGGCCGCGCCCGCCGCCCGGATCGCCGGCCACCAAGCCTAGGTACGGGCGGGAGCGCTCGCGCAACCCACGCGCGAACGCGTCCGCACTACCGCTAGCCTGGGACTCCCCTAGTCCTGATCCCCACGCCCCACGGGCGTGTTCACCGAGGAGTGGCCGTGCTGCTGCGGATGTCGAACCTGTTCCTTCGCACCCTGCGTGAGGACCCGGCGGACGCCGAGGTGCCGAGCCACAAGCTCCTCGTCCGCGGCGGGTTCGTGCGCCGGGCCGCCCCCGGCATCTACTCCTGGCTGCCCCTGGGCAAGATGGTCCTGGACAACGTCGCCCGCGTCGTGCGCGAGGAGATGGACGCCATCGGCGGCCAGGAGGTCCTCCTGCCCGCCCTCCTGCCCAAGGAGTACTACGAGGCGACCGGCCGCTGGGAGGAGTACGGCGACACCCTGTTCCGCCTCAAGGACCGCAAGGGCGCCGACTACCTGCTCGGCCCCACGCACGAGGAGCTGTTCACGCTCCTGGTCAAGGGCGAGTACTCCTCCTACAAGGACTTCCCCGTCGTCCTGTACCAGATCCAGGAGAAGTTCCGCGACGAGGCGCGCCCCCGGGCGGGCGTGCTCCGCGGCCGCGAGTTCCACATGAAGGACTCCTACTCCTTCGACATCGACGACGAGGGCCTCCGGGCCTCCTACGAGGCGCACCGCGCCGCCTACATCCGGATCTTCGACCGGCTCGGGCTGGAGTACGTGATCGTGTCCGCCACGTCCGGGGCCATGGGCGGGTCCGCCTCGGAGGAGTTCCTGGCCGTGGCCCCGAGCGGCGAGGACACCTTCGTGCGCAGCACGGAGTCCGACTACGCCGCGAACGTCGAGGCCGTCGCCACCCCGGCGCCCCCGGCGCTGCCCGTCGAGGGGCTGCCCGAGGCGGTGGTGCACCACACCCCGGGCACCGCGACCATCCAGACGCTGGTGGACTTCCTCAACGGGGCCGGGCTGGGCCGCGACTTCAGCGAGGCCGACACCCTCAAGAACCTCCTCGTCAAGACCCGCGAGCCCGGCGCCGAGGAGTGGAAGCTGCTGGCCATCGGCCTGCCCGGCGACCGCGAGGTCGACCTCAAGCGCCTGGAGGCCGCACTGGAGCCCACCGAGGTCGCGCTCCTGGACGAGGCCGACTTCGCGGCCAACCCCTTCCTGGCCAAGGGCTACATCGGCCCCCTCGCCCTGCTGGACAACAAGGTCCGCTACCTGGTCGACCCGCGCGTGGTCACCGGCACCGCGTGGGTGACCGGCGCGGACAGGGCCGACCACCACGTCATCGGCCTGGTGGCCGGGCGCGACTTCACCCCGGACGGCGTCATCGACGTCGCCGAGGTCCGCGACGGCGACCCCTCGCCCGACGGGCGGGGCACGCTGTACACCTCGCGCGGCATCGAGATCGGCCACATCTTCCAGCTCGGCCGCAAGTACACCGACTCCTTCCAGGTGGACGCCCTCGGAGCCGACGGCAAGCCCAGGCGCATCACCATGGGCTCCTACGGGATCGGCGTCTCGCGCGCCGTCGCCTGCGTCGTCGAGCAGTCCCACGACGACAAGGGCATCGTCTGGCCGCGCGCCATCGCGCCCGCCGACGTGCACGTGGTCGGCACCGGCAAGGGCGAGCAGATCGAGGAGGCCCTGCGGATCGGCGCGGAGCTGGAGGCACGCGGACTGCGCGTCCTCGTGGACGACCGCAAGGGCGTCTCGCCGGGCGTCAAGTTCACCGACTCCGAACTGCTCGGCATCCCGACCGGTGTCATCATCGGCCGCGGGCTCAAGGACGGCCTGGTGGAGCTGCGGGACCGCGCCACCGGCGACCGCGAGGAGGTCGCCCTGGCCGAGATCGTGGACCGCACCGTCGCCGCCTGCCGCGGCTAGGGCGCGCCCGGCGGGCGCCGCCCGGACACGCCCAAGGGCTCCCGCCCCGCGGGCGGCGGCCGGGACGACCGGGGTCGAGGGGCCGGGGAGCAGATCCCCGGCCCCTCGCTCGTGCTCCCGTCAGGCGGTCTCGAAGCCGGGGAGGGCGTCCAGCTCCCCGCCCCACTCCAGGCCCCGCAGCGTCGTCTCCTGGAGGGCGCGCGCGGCCCTCGACCGCAGACCGGCGTCGCCCGACGCCGTCAGCCACAGGTACGCACGCGCCGCCGTCTCCTCCAGCCCGACCGCGAAGGCGTCGAAGCCGTCGTCGTCGCGCCCCTCCGGCAGGGGATACGTCGCCAGCGCCGAGGGCGCCCCGAAGCCGCGTTCCACCGCCGCCGCACGCAGCGCGTCACGCAGGGCCTTGTGCTGCTGGGCGGCCTCCAGGGCACGCTCGCGCCGGTCCCGGTCCCCGGCGGCACCGCCGACGAACTCGTACCCGTACACCGCCGCGTGCTCCGCGCTCAGCGCCTCGGCCAGCGCGTCGGGGCCGGGGTCCGCGCCGGGGTCCGCCCCGCCCGGGGTGGACACGGGACTCTCGCTCACCAGTACCGCCTTCAGGTTCGTGGATGCCGTGCGGGAAGGCCGGGCCTAGGCCCGGGCCAGAAGGTACGCGTGTCCTGCCTCGCAGGCGCCGATGCCGCTGATCAGCTGGGCCAGGCCGGGGTCGGACACGGCCGCGGCCTGGTCGAGGCGCGCACTCGTCGCGGCCGACTCCAGCAGGCGCAGCCCCGCGGTGTCCAGCACCCCGCCGGGCGCGGGCCCGCCCTCCGGAGGGGATTCCCCGCCCCCGGCCGGGTCGGCGGGAGGTGTGGGGGAGGCACCCTCGGGGAGCGACTCCACGAGCGCGTCCACATGGGTCAGGTGGTGCTCCAGCAGCCGCTCCAGCAGGTCCGCCGGCCCCGTCCCGCCGGAGATCGCGGCCTCGTAGAGGGACACCGTCCGCTCCTTCTCCCGGATCACCGACCGGAGCACGTACTCGTCCGGGGTCACGTCCGCGGGGTACCACTCCGCCTCGCCGCACCCGGCCAGACCCGCGACCGCCGCTCCGGCCACCGCAGCGCCCAGCACCGTGCGGCGGCTGACGCAGCCGTTCACCTGGCCCACGTGCTCTCCTTCCGTGCCCCGTGCCGTCCCTCGCCGGCACGACGGCCGTCCGGGACGGCCACGGCCCCATCTTTCCACGGCCCGCGCGGGGCCCGGCCCGGGCCGACACACCCCTCCACGCGGGCTTTCCCGCCTCCCGGGGCCACTCCGCGGCGCCTCCCCGACACCGACGGCGACCTGGAGGACGCCCGGGTGTGGATACCCTTGCAGCACAACCGCCGTCGCACGCGACGCGCGGTCGGTCCGCGTCCCTCAGGGGGCGGACCGTTCAGTCGCAGACTACGTACAGAGCTGGACCGCCCCGTACACCGGCCCGAGGCCGAGCGGGCGGGATTTCTCCGCTGGAGGGGCAGACACCACATGGGAGCGCAGGCACGCGAAGAGCGCATCGCCGAGCTGCTGGAGCCGGTACTGGCCGAGGCCGGACTGGACCTGGAGGCCGTCGAGCTGACACCGGCGGGCAAGCGCCGGGTCCTGCGCGTCGTCGTCGACTCCGACGACGGGGTGGACCTGGACCGGGTCGGCGAGGTCAGCCAGGAGGTCAACGCCGCGCTGGACGCCTCCGACGTCATGGGCGAGCTGCCCTACGTCCTGGAGGTCACCTCGCCCGGGGTGGACCGTCCGCTGACGCAGCCGCGCCACTGGCGGCGCTCCCGTGGACGGCTGGTGAAGGCCGCCCTCGCCGGGGGCGGCGACGTCACCGGCCGGGTCACCGACGCCGACGACGAGGGGGTCACCCTCGACGTCGAGGGCCGGCCCCGCACCCTCGCCCACGCCGAGCTCGGCCCGGGCAGGGTCCAGGTGGAATTCCGTCGCGAAGCCGACACCGACGCGGCGGACTAGAGGGGGAGCCCCGTGGATATTGACATGAGTGTCCTGCGCAGCCTGGAGCGCGAGAAGGACATCGCGGTCGAGCTGGTGGCCAAGGCCATCGAGGACGCGCTTCTGATCGCCTACCACCGCGAAGAGGGACCCGACAAGAAGGCCAGGGTGGAGCTCAACCGCTCGACCGGCCACGTGACCGTGTGGGTGTCCGAGACGGACGAGGAGGGCGAGGTCGTCGGCGAGTTCGACGGCACCCCGTCCGGCTTCGGCCGCATCGCGACCTCCACCGCCAAGCAGGTCATCCTCCAGCGACTGCGGGACGCCGAGGACGAGCTCACCCTGGGCGAGTTCGCCGGGCGGGAGCACGACATCGTCTCCGGCATCATCCAGCAGGGCAAGGACCCCCGGAACGTGCTGGTCGACCTCGGCAAGCTCGAAGCGGTCCTGCCCCCGCAGGAGCAGGTCCCCACCGAGACCTACACCCACGGGGAGCGGCTGCGCGCCTACGTGGTCCAGGTCCGCAAGGGCCACCGGGGTCCGTCGGTCACCCTCTCGCGCACCCACCCCAACCTGGTGCGCAAGCTCTTCGAGCTGGAGGTGCCCGAGATCGCCGACGGCACCGTCGAGATCTCGGCGATCGCCCGGGAGGCTGGCCACCGCACCAAGATGGCCGTCCGGTCGCACCGGGGCGGGGTCAACGCCAAGGGCGCCTGCATCGGTCCGCTCGGCAGCCGTGTCCGCAACGTGATGGCGGAACTCCACGGAGAGAAGATCGACATCGTCGACTTCTCCGACGACCCGGCCGCGTTCGTGGCCAACGCCCTGTCCCCGGCGCGGGTCAACTCCGTGGAAATCCTCGACATGGCCGCGCGTGTCGCGCGGGTCGTCGTGCCCGACTACCAGCAGTCCCTGGCGATCGGCAAGGAGGGCCAGAACGCCCGCCTCGCCGCCCGTCTGACCGGTTGGCGCATCGACATCCGCTCCGACGCCGAACCCGCCGGCGGTCCCGCCGACGGTGACGGAACCGACGGCGACGACGCCGCCGCGGCCGGTTAATCGGGTCGCGGCGATGCCCCGACGCGATATGGTGGCCGGAGACGGTCCCGACGGCCCTGTGCGCACATGCGTGGGGTGCCGGTCTCGGGCAGTCCAGTCCGACCTCGTGCGGCTGGTGGCTGTGGGCACGGCCATCATGCCCGACACCCGGGGTCGACGTCCGGGGCGTGGCGCCTACCTGCACGACGACCGGCGGTGCCTCGAGCTCGCCGAGCGTCGCAGGGTATGGTCCCGCGCCTACCGGAGGGGAGCGGGTGACGCCGGGTGGGACCTCTCACCCGTAGAGGCCCTGCTCGATGCCGCCCCTCGTGGCGGATAGGGTTACCGCTCCCGATAGGGTTGGAATGTCTGGGCCGGTCTCC
Organism: Streptomonospora nanhaiensis; assembly: GCF_026642255.1. Classification (GTDB taxonomy): domain Bacteria; phylum Actinomycetota; class Actinomycetes; order Streptosporangiales; family Streptosporangiaceae; genus Nocardiopsis; species Nocardiopsis tropica. The sequence goes on from NZ_CP113264.1 coordinate 1,371,120, forward strand.
GGGTTGTCATAACCGAGGTCGGCGTACCAGTGCTGTGTCGGCACGCGAGTACCGACCCATTGTTGTGTAGCGATGAGGAAGCAGGTCGAGATTGCGATGAGCGCCTGATGAGTACGCAGCGATGAGTAACTCGAGCTAACGACGGTCCGGCACAAGCCCATGTCCCGGACCGAAGCTGAAGGAGAGTAGTGGCGAAGGTCCGGGTGTACGAACTCGCCAAGGAGTTCGGTGTAGAGAGCAAGGCCGTGCTGGCCAAGCTCAACGAGATGGGCGAATTCGTCCGTTCGGCGTCCTCGACGATAGAGGCCCCCGTCGTGCGACGCCTCCAAGAAGCCTTCAACAACGGTTCCGACGGCGGCAGGAAGGGCTCGGCTCCCAAGCCCGGCCCCCGCGCCGCGTCCGAGCCGGGTGCGGCCCCCAAGCCGGGGCCCGCTCCCAAGCCCGGCCCGAAGCCGGGTCCGGCCGCGCCCAAGCCGTCGGCAGCGCAGGGCGAGTCCGCCCCGCGTCCCGGCGCGCCCAAGCCCGGCCCCAAGGCCCCCCGCGGCGAAGCGGGTGCCCGCCCCGGCGGTGCGCCCAAGCCCGGTGGTCCGGCAGGCCGGCCCGAGGGCGTGCGCTCCGAGGAGCCCCGCCCCGAGGGCGGGCGTCCCGAGGGTGGACGTCCTGAAGGCGCACGTCCCGAGGGCGCACGTCCCGAGCGCGGCGAGCGCCCCCCGCGGGGCGACCGTCCCGAGCGCGGCGAGCGTCCCCAGCGGGGCGACCGTCCCGAGCGCGGCGGTGCCCGTCCGGGCCCGCGCACGTCCGGTCCGCGTCCGGGCAACAACCCGTTCGCGTCCAACGCCTCCGGTATGGGCTCCAAGCCCGCGCCGCGTCCCGGTGCCGCTCCCGGCGCCGGCGCTCCGCGTCCGGGCGGTCCCCGTCCGGGTCCGCGTCCCGGCCCGCAGGGCGGCGGCGACCAGCGCGCCCCGCGTCCCGGCGGCGCTCCCGGCGCCGGCGCTCCGCGTCCGGGCGGTCCCCGTCCGGGTCCGCGTCCCGGCCCGCAGGGCGGCGGCGACCAGCGCGCCCCGCGTCCCGGCGGCGCCGCGGGCGCTCCGCGTCCGGGCGGCGCCGCAGGCGGACCTCCGCGTCCCGGCGGCGGCGCCGGCGGACCCCGTCCCGGCGGTCCGCGTCCCAGTCCCATGAACATGCCCTCGTCCCGTCCGGCCTCGCCCGCGGGCGGCGGTCGCGGCGGTGCCGGCGGCGGTCGTCCCGGCGGTGGCGGCGGTGGCCGCGGTCGCGGGGGAGCCCCCGCGGGTGCGGGTCCGCGTCCCGGTGGCGGCGGCGGTGCCGGCGGCGGTCGTCCGGGCGGCTTCGGCGGTCGCCCCGGCGGCGGCGGTCGCGGTCGCGGCGGCGGAACCGCCGGTGCGTTCGGCCGTCCGGGCGGTCGTCCCGGGCGTGCCCGCAAGTCCAAGAAGCAGCGGCGCCAGGAGTTCAACGACCTCCAGGCACCGTCCTTCGGCGGCGTCAAGATCCCGAGCGGCAACAACCAGGTCATCCGCCTGTCCCGCGGCGCCTCGCTGTCGGACTTCGGTGACAAGATCGACGTCAACCCGGCGTCGCTCGTCCAGGTCATGATGCACCTGGGTGAGATGGTCACCGCGACCCAGTCGCTGCCCGACGAGTCGCTCCAGCTGCTGGGCGAGGAGCTCAGCTACCGCATCGAGGTCGTCAGTCCCGAGGACGAGGACCGCGAGCTGCTGGAGTCCTTCTCCATCGAGTTCGGCGAGGACGACGGCACGGCCGAGGACCTGCGTCCCCGTCCGCCCGTGGTCACCGTCATGGGCCACGTCGACCACGGTAAGACCCGACTGCTGGACACCATCCGCAAGACCAACGTCGTCAGCGGCGAGGCCGGCGGTATCACCCAGCACATCGGCGCCTACCAGGTCGCCACCGAGGTGGACGGCGAGGAGCGCAGGCTCACCTTCATCGACACCCCGGGCCACGAGGCGTTCACCGCCATGCGTGCCCGCGGTGCGAAGGTCACCGACATCGCGGTCCTGGTGGTCGCGGCCGACGACGGCGTCAAGCCGCAGACGGCCGAGGCCATCGACCACGCCAAGGCGGCCGAGGTGCCGATCGTGGTCGCGGTCAACAAGATCGACGTCGAGGGCGCCGACCCGCAGCGGGTCCGTGCGCAGCTCACCGAGTACGGCCTGGTCGCCGAGGAGTACGGCGGCGACGTCCAGTTCGTGGACATCTCCGCGCTCAAGGGCGACAACATCGACGGCCTGCTCGAGTCGATCGTGCTGACCTCCGACGCCTCGCTCGACCTGACCGCCAACCCGGACATGGACGCCCAGGGTCTGGCCATCGAGGCCTACCTGGACCGCGGTCGCGGTTCCATGGCCACGGTGCTGGTCCAGAGGGGCACGCTCAACGTCGGCGACTCGATCGTCTGCGGCGACGCCTACGGCCGCGTGCGCGCCATGCTCGACGAGCACGGCAACAACGTGCAGAGCGCCGAGCCGTCCCGTCCGGTGCAGGTGGTGGGTCTGACCAACGTTCCCAGCGCCGGCGACAGCTTCCTGGTCGTCAAGGACGACCGGGTGGCACGTCAGATCGCCCAGCAGCGCGAGGCGCGCGAGCGCTTCGCCCAGCAGGCGCGTTCGGCCCGCCGCGTCACGTTCGAGACCTGGCAGGACGCCCTCAAGGAGGGTGAGCGCTCCGAGCTGCTCCTCCTCATCAAGGGCGACATGTCCGGTTCGGTCGAGGCGCTGGAGGAGTCGCTCCTCAAGATCGACTCGGGTGGCGACGAGGTCAACATCCGCGTCATCGGCCGCGGTGTCGGTGCGATCACGCAGAACGACATCAACCTGGCGTCGTCCGCCGACGCGATCATCATCGGCTTCAACGTTCGGCCCGAGGGCAAGAACAGCGAGCTGGCCGATCGCATGGGCGTCGACATCCGGTACTACTCGGTGATCTACCAGGCCATCGACGAGGTCGAGGCCGCGGTCAAGGGCCTCCTCAAGCCGGTCTACGAGGAAGTCCAGCTCGGCAGCGCCGAGGTCCGCGAGGTCTTCAAGGTTCCGAAGATCGGCAACATCGCGGGCTCGATCGTCCGTAGCGGCCTCATCCGCCGCAACACCAAGGCACGGATCATCCGCGAAGGGGTTGTCATCTCCGAGAACCTCACCGTGGAGTCCCTGCGACGGTTCAAGGACGACGCGACCGAGGTCCGCGAGGGCTTCGAGTGCGGTATCGGTGTCGGCTACAACGACATCCGTATCGCTGACGTCATCGAGACCTACGAGATGCAGGAGAAGTCCCGCGACTGACCCTCGCGGAGTCTGATCCGAAGGGGCCCCGGCCGTGTGGCCGGGGTCCCACACTCTTTCCCCACAACACCACAGGTGATCATTTGTACGTCGGGTCGCTGACCCTGGACGTCCTTCTCGGTGACGTCCACTCGCTCAAACAGAAGCGCTCGCTGGTCCGGCCGGTGATCGCCGAACTGCGCCGCAAGTTCTCCGTCTCGGTGGCCGAGGTCGGGGACCACGACCTGTACCGACGGGCCAAGGTCGGCGTGGCGGTGGTCGCGCCGACGGCGGCGCACGCCCGTGACCTGATGGACACCTGCGAACGTTTCGTCGCGGGACGTCCCGAACTGGAGCTGCTCTCCGCCAGGCAGCGGCTCTTCAACGAAGAGGAAGACTGACGATGGTTGACGCCGCACGCGCGCGGAAGATCGCCGACCGCATCCAGCGCATCGTCGCCGAGATGCTGGACCGGAGGATCAAGGACCCGCGCCTGGGATTCGTCACCGTGACCGACGCGCGCATCACCGCCGACCTGCGGGACGCCACGGTGTACTACACGGTGTTCGGCAGCCCGGAGGAGAAGGCCGCCTCCGCCGCCGCTCTGGAGAGCGCCAAGGGCGTCATCCGCAGCGAGGTGGGGCGCCAGACCGGTATCCGGCACACGCCGAGCCTGGCCTTCGTCATCGACGAGGTCCAGGAGAACGCCCAGCACATCGAGGAACTGCTGGTCAAGGCGCGCCAGTCCGACGCCGAGGTGGCCGAGAAGGCGACCGGCGCCAAGCACGCGGGAGAGGCCGACCCGTACAAGGCGCCCCGCGAGGACGACGAGGACGAGGACGAGTAGCCTCCCTCCCCGTTCCAGCACCACCGGCGGCGGCGCGGTCGCGCCGCCGCCGTCCCCTTCCCTCCAGAAGCTCCGAGGAGAGCCATGGCCGAGAGCGGCGTCGTCGTCGTCGACAAGCCCGCCGACTGGACCTCGCACGACGTGGTCGCCAAGACGCGCGGGCTGGCACGCACGCGCCGGGTCGGCCACGCGGGCACCCTCGACCCGATGGCCACGGGGGTCCTCGTGCTGGGGATCGAGAAGGGCACCAAGCTCCTCGGCCACCTGACGCTGACCGAGAAGGAGTACGCGGCGACCATCCGGCTGGGGCTGGTGACCAACACCGACGACGCGGAGGGGGAGCCCGGTGCGCGGGTCGACGCCTCGGAGGTCGGGGACGAGGCCGTGCACGCGGCGGTCGCCCGGCTGACCGGTGAGATCCAGCAGGTCCCGCCGCAGGTCAGCGCGATCAAGGTGGACGGCAAGCGCGCCTACAAGTCGGCGCGTGAGGGCAAGGAGGTCGTGCTCCGGCCCCGCACGGTCACCGTGGCTCGGTTCGAGGTCACCGCCGTCCGCAGGGTGGAGGACGCCGACGGCGTCTTCGTGGACGTGGACGCCTCCGTCACGTGCTCCAGCGGCACCTACATCCGCGCACTCGCCCGGGACATGGGCGAGGACCTGGGCGTGGGAGGCCACCTGACCGCGCTGCGCCGTACGCGGGTGGGGCCCTACGACCTGTCGCAGGCCCGCACGCTCGACCAGCTGGCCGCGGAGTTCACGCAGGTGCCGCTGGCCCGCGCGGTCGCGGTGGCCTTCCCGGTGCGCATGCTCACCGACGACGAGACCCGCCTGGTCCGGAACGGGAACCGGATCGGGCCGAGCTCGCTCGGCCCCGGGCCGGTCGGCATGTTCGCCCCCGACGGCCGGGTGATCGCGCTGGGGGAGAACCGCAGGGACCACATGAAGCCCCTGGTGGTGTTCGAGCCGGCCTGACCCTCCGGGCGCCTCAGGACACGCCGAGGAAGTCCGCGAGGGCGGCGGTCAGCTCCGCCGGGCGCTCGACGGACGGAAGGTGTCCGGTCTCCGGCATCTCCAGCAGGCGTGCCCCGGGGACCCCCTCGGCGTACAGGTCGGCCACCTCCCGGACGGGGCCGGGCTCCGACAGGCCCTTCACCACGAGCGCGGGCGCGGCGATCTCGCCGAGCCGCTCCTTGGACGGCCTGCCGGGCCAACGGGTGGTGAGGGCGGGCCCGGACCACCGGCGGGCGAACAGCTCCCGCAGCATCAGGAGGACCGTGTCCCACGCCTCGGGCGGCATGTCCTCGGGGTCCCGTCCGGGGCCCAGCACCATGAAGCGGGCCTGGGCCTGCGCCATCGCGGCGACGTCCGCGGGGTCGGGCTCCGCGCGTCCGGCGGCGTACACCTCCAGGCGCTCGTGGGGGACGGCGGCCAGGACCATCTTCCGCGACTCGCGGACGAACACCTCGGGCCACTCGTGCCCCGACAGGCCCGGACACACCAGGGCCAGGGACTCGACCCGGTCGGGCGCGGCCAGCGCGGCGTCCGCGCAGCAGGCGCCGCCGTAGGAGGCGCCCACGAGGGTCGCGCGCCCGATGCCGAGCCCGTCCATGAGGGCGAGCAGGTCCTCGTGGTGGGTGACGGGCCCCTCGTGGTCGGCCGAACCGCCGTGGCCCCGCCAGTCGTACCGGACCACCCGGTGGGTTCGCGAGAAGGCGGCGAACTGGTGGTCCCACATGCGCCGGTCACCGACCCCGGCGTGCACGAACACGATCGCCGGCCCGGAGCCGGCCTCGTCGTACGCGAGCCGGGTGTCTCCCGTGTCGATCATCGCCATCCGGGCACGTTAGCGGTGGCGAAGGCGTGTGCCAACCCCGCTCTGCCGACGGCGGGGCGGCGCACCGCGCGGACGCGCCGCGCACGGGCCCTCACGTCCGCCGCAGCCCCGCTTCCTCCAGTTCCCCGCGCACCACCCGGTGCATCGGCTGGGACAGCAGGAAGGCACGAAAGAGGGAATTCTGGCGTGAATCATGTACAGCTCATGGCCTGTTGGCTAGCATTGACGCCATGACGACGATGCCGCTGGCGGAAGCCAGGAACCACCTGTCCAAGATCGTCGACGAGGTCGAGAGAACCCACGACGCCGTCACCATCACCCGCAACGGCAGGCCCAGCGTCGTGGTGATCTCCGTGGACGACTACGAGTCGATGACGGAGACCTTCGCCCTCCTGGACAGCCCCGAGGAGCAGCGGAGGCTGAAGGAGGCCGAGGAGTCCCTGGAGGCCGGGGACGTGACGACGGCGGCGGAGATGGCTGACCTGATGCGCGAGAGGGTCCGTCGGGAGGACAACGGGTGAGCGATCGCTACGCCTTCGTGCTCGCGCGACCGGCGCGACGGGCGCTCACCGACGAACTCCCCCTCAAGATCGCCTCGGCGGTCTGGGAGCTGATCGACGGTGACCTCGGAACGAAACCCCGCGCCGTGGGAAAACCCCTGAACGCCCCCTTCACCGGGCAATGGGTGGCCAGGCGCTCCTCCTACCGCGTGCGGTACCGGATCGACGAGGCCGCGCGCCGGGTCACCGTGCTCGACATCCAGGGCAGGGCCGACGCGTACCACTACTCGGGCGGTCGCTGAGAAGGGCGGCGCCTCCGCGGCGGGGACGTGTGCCGGGCCACACCCCCGGTCTGTCGGTGCCGGTGCGCCCGGCGTGGCACCCTTGGTTCCGGAAAGCCCCGCGGCCCCCGGCGGCGGGGCCCGGCGCGGAGCCATGAGGAACGACGAGCAGGGGAGCCGGACGTGCGGCGATGGGACGGGCTGGAGGGCATCCCCTCCGGGCAGGGGCGCTCCGTGGTGGCGGTCGGCGTGTTCGACGGGGTGCACCGGGGCCACCGGGCCATCCTGGAGGCCGCCGTCGGTCGCGGCCGCGAGCTCGGGCTCCCGGTCGTCGTGGTCACCTTCGACCCGCACCCCCGGGCCGTGCTGACGGGGACCGCCCCGCCGGTGCTGACCCCGCTGGAGCGGAGGGTGGAGCTGCTCGGGGAGTACGGCGCCGACGCCGTGTGCGTCCTGGGGTTCACCAAGGACCTGTCCTCGCTCGCCCCCGAGGAGTTCGTGCGCCGGGTGCTGGTCGACCGGCTGCACGCCGCGGCCGTGGTCGTGGGGGAGGACTTCCGGTTCGGGCACCGCGCCGCGGGCGACGTCGCCGCGCTGGCCGCGCTCGGGGCCGGGTTCGGCTTCACCGCGTACGGGGTCGCCCTCGTCGCGGACGGCGAGGCGATCACCTCGACGCGGGTGCGCGCACTGCTCGCCGAGGGGGCCGTGGCCGAGGCGGCCGGGCTGCTCGGCCGCCCGCACCGGGTCGAGGGGGAGATCGTCCACGGGGCGGCGCGCGGACGCGAGCTGCTGGGGTTCCCCACCGCCAACATGGACCTGCTGCCCGGCACGGCGGTCCCCGGGGACGGTGTCTACGCGGGCTGGCTGAGCCGTGTCACGCCGGTGGCCGGCCACGAGACGCGCTGGCCGGCCGCGATCTCCGTGGGCACCAACCCCACGTTCGACGGCGCGGAGCGGACCGTGGAGTCCTACGCCCTGGACCGCGACGACCTGGAGCTGTACGGGGTCCGGATGACCGTGGACTTCACCGCGCGCATCCGCGGCCAGGAGCGCTTCGACAGCATCGAGGAGCTCATCGTGGCCATGCGCCGGGACGTGGACCGTTGCCGCGAGGTCCTCGGCGCGGCCTGACCGGGGCGCGGGGAGACGGGGCGCACCCGCGGGTCAGCCCCGTCACCTCGTGCTCTGCGGTAGGGTGGGTTCGTCCACGTGTGCCTCGCGGACGGTCACGATCCGGTGAACCGACCCGTGGGGAGCGCGGTGCGCCCACGCCGTCGGCGGAGGGCCGCGCGCACCACACGCGACGGTGACTGTTCGCACGCGCGGTCACCGCGTCTGATCCCCGTCACGTATCGGGATCCGCCCTGCGTGCCGACTTTCCAGCGAAGGAGCGACGTGTCGATCGACACCGCCACCAAAGAGAAGATCATCGCCGAGTACGCCACCACCGAGGGTGACACCGGTTCCCCCGAGGTCCAGGTCGCGCTGCTCACGCACCGCATCACCGAGCTGACCGAGCACCTCAAGGACCACAAGCACGACCACCACAGCCGTCGTGGCCTGCTCCTGATGGTCGGTCGTCGCCGCCGCCTCCTCAAGTACATCGCCAAGCAGGACATCACCCGCTACCGCTCGCTGATCGAGCGTCTGGGCCTGCGCCGCTAGGTGTGAACGGCGGGAGTGGCTTCGGCCGCTCCCGCTTTGTTAGTAAGGTGTGACGCGACGGCGGTCACAGACCGCCGCCCGCCTAATTTCACAGAGATCACCCGCGCCCCTCCCTCGGCACCAGAGTCGAGGCCGGTCCTCGGTAGTGGTCCCCGGACAGCGCCTCCCAGGCGTGCCGTGGGCTTCGATCGATGACCGGCCGTCATCAACTCCGGGGCACGGACGCGGGAAACGAACAACGAAGCGCCCGGGGCACGCCCGTGCCCGGCGCGACGAACGCGAACACGTGTAGTAGTAGGAGGTCGCCCATGGAGGGCGTTTACTCGGCCGAGGCCGTCATCGACAACGGCAAGTTCGGCTCCCGTACCATCCGCTTCGAGACCGGTCGCCTGGCCCGCCAGGCCGCCGGATCGGCGACGGTCTACCTGGACGACGAGACCGTCGTCCTGTCGGCCACCACCGCCTCGAAGCGTCCCAAGGAGAACCTCGACTTCTTCCCCCTGACGGTGGACGTCGAGGAGCGCATGTACGCCGCGGGCCGCATCCCCGGCTCGTTCTTCCGGCGCGAGGGACGTCCCTCCGAGGACGCCATCCTCACCTGCCGCCTGATCGACCGGCCGCTGCGCCCGTCGTTCCGCAAGGGCCTGCGCAACGAGATCCAGATCGTCGAGACGATCCTGGCCCTGCACCCCGAGCACCTGTACGACGTCGTCGCCATCAACGCGGCCTCGATGTCCACGCAGATCTCCGGCATCCCCTTCTCGGGCCCGATCGGCGGCGTGCGCGTCGCCCTGATCGACGGCCAGTGGGTGGGCTTCCCGACCCACGCCGAGCTGGAGGGCGCCACCTTCGACATGGTGGTCGCCGGTCGCGTCCTGGAGGACGGCGACGTGGCGATCATGATGGTGGAGGCCGAGTCCACCACCCGGACGCTGAAGCTGGTCGCCGAGGGCGCCGTCGGCCCCAACGAGCAGTCCGTCTCCGAGGGCCTCGAGGCCGCCAAGCCCTTCATCAAGGTGCTGTGCAAGGCCCAGCAGGCCGTCGCCGACCAGGCGAGCCGCGAGGTCACCGAGTTCCCGATCTTCCTCGACTACGAGGACGACGCGTACGCGGCCGTCGAGGCCGCCGTCCGCGACGAGCTCTCCAAGGCGCTCACCATCGCGGACAAGCAGGACCGCGAGGCCGAGCTGGACCGCGTCAAGGCCATCGCCGGCGAGAAGCTGGCGGAGGACTTCGAGGGTCGCGAGAAGGAGGTCGGCGCCGCCTTCCGCTCGCTCAGCAAGCAGGTCATGCGCGAGCGCGTCCTGCGCGAGAAGGTCCGCATCGACGGCCGCGGCCCCAAGGACATCCGCGGGCTGAGCGCCGAGGTCGGCGTCCTCCCGCGGGTGCACGGCTCCGCCCTCTTCGAGCGCGGCGAGACCCAGATCCTGGGTGTCACCACGCTCAACATGCTGCGCATGGAGCAGATGGTTGACACGCTCAACCCGGACAAGACCAAGCGCTACATGCACAACTACAACTTCCCGCCCTACTCCACCGGTGAGACCGGCCGGGTGGGCTCGCCCAAGCGGCGCGAGATCGGGCACGGCGCCCTCGCCGAGCGCGCCCTGCTCCCGGTGCTGCCGGCGCGCGAGGAGTTTCCCTACGCCATCCGCCAGGTGTCCGAGGCCCTCGGGTCCAACGGCTCCACCTCGATGGGCTCGGTCTGCGCGTCCACCATGTCCCTGATGGCGGCCGGCGTGCCCCTCAAGGAGATGGTGTCGGGCATCGCCATGGGACTGATCAGCGAGGGCGACGAGTACGTCACCCTCACCGACATCCTGGGCGCCGAGGACGCCATGGGCGACATGGACTTCAAGGTCGCCGGCACCCGTGACCTCATCACGGCCCTGCAGCTGGACACCAAGCTCGACGGCATCCCCGCCGAGCAGCTGGCGCTCGCGCTCCAGCAGGCCCGCGGCGCCCGCCTGGCCATCCTCGACGTGATGCAGGAGGCGATCGAGCGTCCGGCCGAGATGAGCCCGAACGCTCCGCGCATCCTCACCGTCAAGGTCCCGGTGGACAAGATCGGAGAGGTCATCGGCCCGAAGGGCAAGATGATCAACTCGATCCAGGACGACACCGGCGCCGAGATCACGATCGAGGACGACGGCACCATCTACATCGGTGCCACCGACGGCCCGTCCGCCGAGGCCGCCCGGGACACGATCAACCAGATCGCGAACCCGACGATGCCCGAGGTGGGCGACCGGTACCTGGGTACCGTCGTCAAGACCACGACGTTCGGCGCGTTCGTGTCGCTGCTGCCCGGCAAGGACGGCCTGCTGCACATCTCGCAGATCCGCAAGCTGCACGGCGGCAAGCGGATCGAGAACCTCGACGACGTCATGGGCATCGGCGAGAAGATCCAGGTCGAGATCCGCGAGATCGACGACCGCGGCAAGCTCTCGCTCGTCCCGGTCGAGGTCGTCGAGGCCGAGGCCGCCTCCGCCGCCCCGGCGGTCGAGGCCGAGGTCGAGGCCGACACGGCCCCCGAGGGCGAGGACAACGGTGGTGACAAGGACGGGGACGCCCCCCGTCGCCGTCGCCGCCGCAGCTCGGGCGGGCGTTCCGAGAACACCTGATCCTGACTGACGCGTGTCGGGGGCGGTCGCACCACGGGTGCGGCCGCCCCCGGCGCGTATCCTCGGCTGGGCCCCCGGCGGCCCGGCCGCCGATGTTCCGACGCGAAGAAGAAGGATTCATGAGCTCTGTCCCCATCGCCGCCGAGCAGGATCCGGGCACGACCGTGACGCTGCTGGAGCCCGACGGCGGTTCCGGCCTGGTGCGCCGCACGGTCCTGCCCGGCGGCCTGCGCGTGGTCACCGAGAACATCCCGGGTGGCCGGTCCGCGGCGTTCGGGATCTCGGCCACCACCGGCTCCCGCGACGAGGACTCCGCGCACGCGGGGTCGGCGCACTTCCTGGAGCACCTGCTGTTCAAGGGGACGCGGACCCGGTCGGCGCTGGAGATCTCCGCGCTGCTGGACGGTGTGGGCGCCGACCACAACGCCTACACCACGAAGGAGCACACCTGCTACTACGCCAAGGTGCTGGACCGCGACCTTCCGCTGGCCATCGACGTCGTCGGTGACATGGTCGCGAACTCGGTGCTGGACGAGGGGGAGGTGGAGACGGAGCGGGGCGTGATCCTGGAGGAGATCGCCATGTACGAGGACGAGCCCGCCGACCTGGTGGACGACGTCTTCGCGGCGCACTTCTACGGGGACACCCCGCTGGGCCGCCCGATCCTGGGCACCACCGACACCATCCGCGCCCTGCCCCGGGACCGGATCGCCGAGCAGTACCGGGACGTGTACGTGCCCGGGGAGCTGATCGTGACGGCGGCCGGGAGCCTGGACCACGACCAGGTGGTGGAGCAGGTCCGGGCGATGTTCGCCGACCAGCTGGCCGCGGCGGGCGACGCCCGCCCCGCCCGCCCGCGTGCGGGGGCCGGTCCGGTCGCCACGAACGGCGGCACCGTGGTGCAGCCGCGCGACACCGAGCAGGCGCACATCATCCTGGGTTCGGAGGGCATCACCCGGACCGACCCGCGCTGGCACGCGCTGCGGCTGCTCAGCGCCGCCCTGGGCGGCGGCATGTCGTCCCGCCTGTTCCAGGAGGTGCGGGAGAAGCGCGGCCTGGCGTACTCGGTGCACGCGTACCAGACCGGCTACGCCGACACCGGCATGTTCCAGATCTACGCGGGCTGCCTGCCGGAGAAGGCCGACGAGGTCATCGGCGTGTGCCGCGACGAGCTGGAGAAGGTGGCGGCCTCGGGGATCACCGCCGAGGAGCTGACCCGGGCCAAGGGCCAGATCCAGGGCTCCCTGGTCCTCGGCAGCGAGGGCACCAACGCGCGGATGGGGCGGCTGCTCTCGCACGAGCTCAACAAGCCGCGCCACTACTCGATCGACGAGGACCTGGCGCTGTTCGACGCGGTGTCCGGCACGGACGTGGCCGAGGTGGCGGCCGAGCTGCTGTCGCGGCCGCGGGCCCTCGCCGTGATCGGCCCGTACGAGGCGGACCGGGTCTTCTAGGGAGCGCCCCGTCCCCCGCCCCCCGCCCCCCGTCCGCGGACGGGGGGCGGGGGGCGCCGGTCAGCCCTCCAGCAGGGACTGCCCCACGTATCCCCCCTCCTCGCAGCCGGGCGGGACGGCGAACACGGCCGAGCCCACAGCGGTCACCCACTCGTTGAGCAGGTCGAGTTCGTCCAGGCTCCGCTGGATGGGCACGAACTGGCGCACGGGATCGGCCTGGAACGCCGCGAACAGCAGACCGGCCTCCTCCCCGCCCGTTCCGCGCATGTCGTAGTTGTAGGCGCGGCGGAAGATCCGCTCCTCCGGGTCGCCGGTGACCGCCCTGCGCACGTGGGCGAACGCCGGGACGACCGTCAGCCCGGTGGCGTCGACGGCCGCCAGGTCCACCTCGTCGTGCTCGGACGCGCCCGTCAGGGGCGCGCCGCTGTCCAGCCGGCGGCCGATGACGGCCTCGCGGGCCGGCCGGTCCAGTTCGTCCCACGTGTCCAGGTGGGTGGCGATACGCCGGATCACCAGCCCCGTGCCGCCCTCCAGCCATGCCGGTCCGCCGCCGCCCCACACCAGGTGCTCGAAGTCCGCCGTCCCCGGTTCGGGGTTGACGGTGCCGTCGACCTGGCCCATCAGGTTGCGCATGGTCGTGCCGTCGGGCTGGGACCCGTGGGCCCGGCGGAACCCGCTCTGGGTCCACCGGGGCCGGGTGAAGGCCCGCGCGTCCTTGAGGAGCATCCGCACCGCGTGCGAGACCGTGAGGGGATCGTCCGCGCACACCTGTACCAGCAGGTCCGCCTCGCCCCACGCCGCGTCGAGCCGGTCGTGGCCGAACTCCGGCAGCGGTTCCAGCCAGTCCGGCACGGCGCCGGGGTCCACGCGTTCGACCAGGCCCCGTCCGAACCCGAACGTGGTGGTGAGCCGGGCCGGGACCTCCGCCAGCTCGGGCTCGGTGTCGGCCAGGGCGGGCTCGCCCCGGGCCAGGCGGGCGGCGTCGTCGCTGAGCAGCCGCATGAGCCGCCGGACCCCCTCCACGTCGACCTCCGGACCCAGGTCCAGCGCCACGAACGTGCCGTGCGCCTGGGGCGGGGTCTCCACCCCCGCCTGGTGGGGGCCGTGGAAGGGCACGGTCCTGGAGCCGTGGAGCGGGGGGTCCGCGGCCGGGTCGGGGCCGCCCTCCGACCGGCCGGCCCACGTGGCGGCCGCGGCTCCGGCGATCCCCGCCGCGCCGAGGCCCGCCGCCCCGCCCAGGATCAGGCGGCGGCGGCTCAGCGGCCCCGCGCCCGCACCGCGTTCCGGCATCAGTGGCCCCCGTCCCCGTGACCGCCGCCCTCGTACTCCTCGTTCGCCCCGGCGTACTCCTTCACGGGCGCGGTGAACTCGGCGGTGGAGCCGTCGGAGAACTCCACGGTCACGGTGGTCTCGTCGCCCGGCTCCAGGTCACGGGTGAGGTCCATGAGCATGATGTGGTCGGCGCCGGGCTCCAGGGGGAGACCGCCCCCGGCGGGGACGACGAACCCGCCGTCCTTCTCGCGCATGGTGGAGTCCGCGCCCTCGGTGACGACCTCGTGCAGTTCGACGGTGTCGGCGGCGTCGTGGGAGGCGGAGACGATGGTGACCTCCGCGTCCGAGCCGTTGGTGATCTCACCGAAGACGGCGGTCATGCCGTCGTCGGCGGTGGCGGCCTTGACCCAGGGGTCGGTGACCCCGAAGGAGTCGGCGGCGGTGGCGGCGGCCGTGGAGGGGGCGTCCTCGTCGGCGGCGCCGGTGGCGTCGGGAGAGGCCGCGGGACCTCCGCAGGCGGTCAGGGAGAGGGCGAGGAGGGCGGTGGCGGCCCACGTACGGGTCGGGTTCACGGGTGTTCGCTCCAGGTTCCGGGCCGCGCTCCCGCGGCCGTCCACCCCTGGTGTCGGATCCGCGGGCCGTTCGGTTCCCGGAGTCTGCGCGTTCCCCGCCGCCCGTCCGGCGCCCGGGCCCGCAGGGAAGGGCGGCCGGCCGCGGACGCCGCCTGCGGTTCCCCGCCGTGCCGCCTCCCGTAGGGGCGGCCGGCGCGGTCCCGCCCCGCCACGGCGGGGCAGGACCGGCGGGCGGAGCCGCGGGAGCCCGTCGGACGCGGGCCCGGAAAGAGCCGCGGACGCCGCCTCAGGGGCGCTTCGGCGCCCTCTTGCGCACCGTGATGCGCTTGGGGCCCCGGGCGTTCGCCCCGCCGCGCACCGTGATCTCCAGCAGGCCCTCGGCGTAGGAGGCCTCGATGTCCTCCTCCTTGACGCCCTCCGGCAGGCTGATCCTCCTGCGGAACGTGCCCATGAAGCGCTCGGACGTGTAGTAGACGACGTCGTCCTCGTCGCGGTGGCGCTCCCCGCTGATGCTGAGGATGCCGTCGTTGAAGCTCACCGACACGCCCTCCTCGTGCACCCCGGCGATCTCGCACCGGAGCACGAGGTCGTTCCCCCGGGCCAGGATGTCGGTCGGGGGACTCCACGCGTCCGAGTAGCCGCGCTCCTTGTCGCCCGCCTGCCCGCTCTCCAGCGAGGACATGCTGTCGGAGATCCGGTTCATCTCGCTGATCATGTCCACCACGCCGTGGAACGGGTTGTTGAACTTTCGGGGAGCCACAGGGGCCTCCTCTCTTCGCTTGCGGTGAGGGGGTCAGTCGGGGCGGGCGGGGCTCTGGGAGCCCCGGTCCTCCGCCCGGGACTGTTTCGGAGCCCCCGGTTTCGGTTCGGAGGCCAGCCCCTTGACCAGGCCCCAGACCATGAACAGCAGGATGACCGCGAAGGGCAGCCCCGTCACGACCGAGGCCGCCTGGAGGGCGGACAGGGCGTTGGTGCCGCCCAGGACCAGCAGGATCAGCGTGACCGCGCCCTCGCTGATGGCCCAGAAGGCGCGCTGGGCCTTGACCGGGTGCAGGTCTCCGCCGCTGGTGAGGGTGTCCACGACCAGCGATCCCGAGTCGGACGAGGTGATGAAGAAGACCGCCACCACGAGGATCAGGAGGACGGAGACGACCAGCCCGACGGTCTCCCCCATGGGCAGCAGGTCCATCAGGCGGAAGGCCCGGTCCTCCTCCGCGAGTTCGTTGAGCCCGCCGTCGCCGAACAGTTCGTAGTAGAGCCCGGACCCGCCGAACACGCCGAACCACAGGATGGACACGAGGACGGGGGCGAACAGCGCGCCCAGGACGAACTCGCGGATGGTGCGCCCGTAGGAGATGCGCGCGAGGAAGATGCCGACGAAGGGGGCCCAGGAGATCCACCACCCCCAGTAGAAGATGGGCCAGGTCGTCGTCCAGGACGCCGCCTGCTCGTCCACGAGGGGGCTGGGGAAGGACAGGCTCCAGGGGACGAGGTTGCCGAGGTACTCCCCGGCCCCGGTGGTCGTGATGCTGATGATCCACAACTTCGGCCCGAACAGGAAGACGATCACCAGCAGCGCGAACGCGAGCCACAGGTTGATGACGGAGAGCCTGCGGATGCCCTTGTCGATGCCGGAGAGCACGCTCAGCAGGGCGATGCCCGTGATCACGACGATGATCACCGACTGGACCAGGGAGTTCGAGGGGATGCCGAAGACGTGGTTGAGGCCGCCGTTGATCTGGAGGGTGCCCAGGCCCAGGGAGGTGGCCAGTCCGAAGATCGTGCCGAACACGGCCAGGATGTCCACGAGGTTGCCGGGCCAGCCGAAGGCCCTGTCCCCCAGGAGGGGGTACAGGGCGGACGCGGGGCGCAGCGGCAGGCCCTTGCGGAAGGCGAAGTAGCCGAGGGAGAGGCCGAGGGCGATGTAGATCGCCCACGGGTGGAAGCTCCAGTGGAAGTAGCTGAGGGCGAGTGCCTCGCCCGCGGCCTCCGGGGGCGGGGGGCTCCCCTCCGGGGTGACGAACTCCGCGTCACGGGGCGAGTGCAGGTGGTGGATGGGCTCGGAGACCCCCCAGAACACCAGGCCGATGCCCATGCCGGTGGTGAAGAGCATGGCGAACCACGCCAGGGTGTTGAACTCGGGCCGGGAGTCGTCGGGGCCGAGCCGGACGGAGCCGAACCGGCTCAGCATGAGGACGATCGCGATGCCGAGGAAGAGCGACGTCGCGAGGACGTAGATCCAGCCGAGCTTCTCGCCGATCCAGTCGCGCGTGGCCGTCGCCGCTGACAGGAGGGGGTCGGTGGCCACGATGCCCGCGACGACGAAGGCGATGATGACGAGGCCGGACACACCGAAGACGGTGGGGTTGGTGTGTTGTCGGATGTACTGGCGTAGGGATGAGATGGGTGGCTCCTTCCCGGCCCCGGTGGGACGGGTGCGCCGTTGACTGGCCGGTCTCTGCAGCTCCTCCGGCCACGGACGTGTTTCCGTGGGATGGTAGGGGCGGAGCGCACCGGCGCAAAGGAACCGCGTGAACGCGGAGTGTTGGTGTTTTGAGCGTCATCGCGCATGGTGAGGTGATATGTCACCCCATGTCATCCTGCGGTGCTCGGGGAGGCTTCCGGGGCACCGGGGTCCACGACATCCTCGGCATGTCGTGTGCGGTGCCCGGGGGAGGCGGCTACCCGCGGCTCTCGGTGAGGTCGTCCAGGGTGGTGCCCACGCGGTCCAGCCAGCCCGTGATCACGGTCAGCTCCTCCAGCGTGTAGTCGGCGTGCAGGTCGGTCATCGCGGCGCGCATGCCGGGGGCGGTGGAGGCGGCCAGGCGCTCGGCTCCCGCGGTCAGCCGGACGGCGACCTTGCGTCGGTCCCGCGGATGGCGGGTGCGCTCCACGAGCCCGTGCGCCTCCAGCCGGTCGACGACCCCGGTCACCGAGCCGGTGGACAGGCAGAGGCTCTCGGCGATCTCGCCGGGGGTCATGGAACCGCTGACCCGCAGCAGCGTGTAGCACTGGAAGTCCGTGGGGTTCATGCCCGAGCTGTCCGCCATGCGGTGCAGCAGGCGGATCAGCCGCACGGCGAGTCGCTGCCCGTCGCTCTGGAGGGACTCGTAGAGTTCACCTCGCGACCGGCTCTCGGCATCCCCGTCGCGGGCGTCCAGGAGCCCGTCGGAGTGTGCGGCCGGAACGGCGTCCATGGTCTCTCTCTCGCGCTGGCGTGATCGGTTCGTCCGATCTCCCCTGTGAGTCTACGGGGCGCGGTGCCGGGGCCCTCCCGGTCGGCGGCCGTGTTCCCGGGGGCGGACATGGTTGGGACGCCGCACTTCGGGAAGTGTTTCGTTTAACAAGATTCACAGAATACGAGTCATTTCGGGAAGTCCGGAGGCACGACCCCGGGAGGAAGCCGTCAATCCGCTCCTGAACACCCACAGAGAAGGCCACGACGCCGCGGTCGGGGGACACCGCGCGGCGCTGGAGGACGCCCTGCGCCGCTACCTCCACCGGCGGCTCCGCGAGTCGGAGGGCATCGACGCGGGGTTCGGCCGCGACCTGGCGGGCGAGACCGTCCGCTTCACCCTCGCAGGGGGCAAGCGGATGCGGTCCCTGCTGGCCTGGTGGGGGTGGACGGCCGGCGGCGGGAACCCCGGCGGGGAGCGGGCCCGCTCCGCCCTCCAGGCCTGCGGGGCCCTGGAGCTCATCCAGACCTGCGCCCTCGTCCACGACGACGTGATGGACGGGTCGCCGACCCGCCGGGGCCGGCCCTCGGTCCACGCCCGCCACATGGCGGAGCACGAGGAGAACGGGCACAGCGGAGAGCCCCGGCGGTACGGCGAGGCGCTCGCCGTCCTGGTGGGGGACCTGGCGCTGGTCTGGGCCGACGACATGTTCGAGGAGGCGCTGGACGGCCTGTCCCGGCCGCGCGGGGCACGGGCGGTCTGGCGGGGCCTGCGCACCGAGATCATGGCGGGCCAGTTCCTCGACGTCCGCGCCCAGGCCGGACGCGACCGCTCCGAGGGGACCGCGCTGCGCGTGAACCTGCTCAAGACGGCGTCCTACAGCGTCGAGCGCCCCCTCCACCTCGGCGCGGCCATGGCCGGGGCGGACGGGGCCACGGTGGACGCCCTGCGCGGCTACGGACGGGACGTCGGAACCGCCTTCCAGCTCAGGGACGACCTCCTGGGCGTCTACGGCGACACCGCCCGGACGGGCAAACCCGTGGGCGAGGACATCAGCGAGGGCAAGTGCACGCTCCTCCTCGCGGCCGGCGTGCGGCTGGCCGGGGAGCGGGGGGACGCAGCCGCGAGCGACCTGCTCTCCCGTGTCGGAGCCGGAGCCGACCCCGCCGAGGTCGCCGACGCCCTGGATCGGCTCGGCGCCCGCGACCTGGTGCGGGGCCGGTGCCGGGAGCTGGCGGCACGGGGGGTCGGCAGGCTGGACGGGCTCGACCTGGACCCCGCCGTCCTGGAGGGCCTGCGCGGACTCGCCGCCCGGACCGGGACGGACCCGGTATGAGCGGCCGCACCCGGGCGGCGGGACGCGGACCGGCCCCCGGGGCCGGACGCGTGGTCGTCGTCGGCGCGGGGCTCTCCGGCCTGGCCTGCGCCCTGCACCTGCGGGGGGCGGGGCGCGAGGTCGTCGTCGTGGAGCGCGAACCGCACCCGGGCGGGCGCGCCGGACGGCTCGACCTGGACGGCTTCCGCCTCGACACCGGCCCCACCGTGCTCACCATGCCCGAACTCCTCGACGAGGCGCTCGCCGCCGTCGGCGAGAGCACCGCGGACAGGCTCGACCTCGTGCCGCTCAGCCCCGCCTACCGGGCGGCCTTCGCCGACGGCTCCGTGATCGACGTGCACACCGACCGCGAGGCCATGGCCGCCGAGGTGGCGCGCGTGGCCGGGGAGCGCGAGGCCGAGGGCTACCTCCGGCTGCGGGACTGGCTCACGAGGCTGTACCGGGTGGAGATGCGCTCGTTCATCGACGCGCGGTGCGACTCGCCGCTCGACCTGGTCCGGCCCGACCTGTTCCGGCTCGCGGCGCTGGGCGGCTTCGGCCGGCTGGCCCCGGCGGTCGGGCGCCGCGTCCGGGACGAGCGCCTGCGGCGGATCTTCTCCTTCCAGTCCCTGTACGCGGGGGTGGCGCCGGAGCGCGCCCTGGCGGCCTACGCCGTCATCGCCTACATGGACACGGTCGCCGGGGTGTACTTCCCCCGGGGAGGGATGCGCGCGCTCGGGGACGCCCTGGCCGGGGCGTTCACGAAGGCCGGGGGCGCCGTCCGCTACGGGGAGGCCGTCACCCGGCTGGAGCGGAGCGGCGACCGGGTCACCGCCGTGATCACCGAGGGGGGCGACCGCCTGGCCTGCGACCACGTCGTGCTCACCGCCGACCTGCCGGCCGCCCACCGCCTTCTCGGCCACGAGCCCCGCCGCCCGGTCCGGATCCGCCACTCGCCCTCCGCCGTCGTGCTCCACCTGGGCACCGACCGCACCTGGGACGCCCTGGGACACCACACCATCTCCTTCGGCGCGGCCTGGGAGAGCACCTTCTCGGAGATCATCCGGGAGGGGCGCACCATGAGCGACCCCTCCCTGCTCGTCACCCAGCCCACCCGCACCGACCCCGCGCTGGCGCCGGAGGGGCGGCACCTGCTCTACGTGCTCGCCCCGGCCCCGAACCTCGCCGCGGGGGACGTCGACTGGGACCGGGAGGGGCCGCGCTACCGGGACAGCCTGGTGCGGACGCTGGAGGAGCGGGGCCTCGACGGCCTGGACGCCTCGGTCCGGACCGAGCACCTCGTCACCCCGGCGGACTGGGCGCGCCAGGGGCTGGCCCACGGCACCCCGTTCTCCCTCTCGCACACCTTCGCGCAGACGGGGCCCTTCCGCCCGGGCAACACCGTCCCCGGCACCTCCAACGCGGTGCTGGCGGGCTGCGGGACCAGACCGGGCGTGGGCCTGCCGACCGTGCTGATCTCCGGGAAGCTCGCCGCCGCGCGGGTGCTGGCGGGGGGAGGGCGGCGATGAGGGGGACCGCGACCGCCGAACTCGACGCCGCCGGCATCGGCCCGGACCGGCTGCGCGGGGACTACCTGCTCTGCCGCGAACTCCACGCCCGCCACGGGCGGACGTACTTCACGGCGACGCGCGTCCTGCCGCCGGAACGGCGCCCCGGAGTACACGCGCTGTACGGGTTCGCGCGCTGGGTGGACGACATCGTCGACGAGCCGGAGCCGGGTGAGACCGCCGCCGACGTGCGCGAACGGCTCGACGCCGTCGGCGCGGACCTGGGGCGCGCGCTGTCGGGCCGGGAGCCCCGGGAGCCCGTGCTGCGCGCCCTGGCGCACACCGTCGAGGGCTACGGACTGCCCGCCGGCTACTTCACCGCGTTCATGGACTCCATGCGCATGGACCTGGACGTCACCGGCTACCGCGACCTGGAGCACCTGCGCGAGTACATGTACGGCTCGGCCGCGGTCATCGGGCTCCAGGTCCTGCCGGTCCTGGGGACGGTGGCGCCCCGGGCGGAGGCCGCCCCGCACGCGGCGGCGCTGGGCGAGGCCTTCCAGCTCACCAACTTCCTCCGCGACGTGGCGGACGACCTGGGACGGGGCAGGGTCTACCTGCCCGCGGACGTCCTGGGGGCGCACGGGGTGGACCGGGAACTCCTGGAGCACTGCGCGCGGGTACGGGCGCCCGACCGGCGCGCCCGTGCCGCCGTGGCCGACCTCGTCGAGGTCAACAGGGGGATCTACCGGGAGGCCGAACCCGGCATCGCGATGCTCTCCCCGGTGTCCCGCCCGTGTGTCGCCACCGCCTTCCGGCTCTACCGGGCGATCCTGGACGAGATCAGCGCGGCCGACTTCGACGTGTGGAGCACCCGCCACCGGGTCTCCGACGCCCGCAAGGTCGCCGCGGCCGTACCCGCCCTCGCACGATCCCTGCTCGCCCGCTCGGTGCCGCGCCCCCGCTCCGGCTGAGCGCGGCGCACACGCCCTGGAGGAGATTCCGTGACGCTGCCCGACCCCGAACCGCGGCGGCTTCCGCTGCGCAGGATGCCCGCCTTCGACTGGAGCCGTCAGAGGCCCACCTGGCGGGAGGGGTCGCCCGCCGTCATCGGTGCGGCTCTCAAGCGCGCCCTGGCCAGGCCGTCCGGCAACTGGTTCGTGCTGGCCGCCAGCAGTGAGGTGCGGGCCGACCGGCCCTTCGGCCGCGTCGTCGCCGGCGCCGAACTCGTGGCCTGGCGCACCCCGGACGGCGCCGCCCACGTTGGGCCGGGGGCGTGCCCGCACCTGGGGGCCCCGCTCTGCCGGGGCGCTGTGACCGGGGGGAACCTGGTGTGCCGCTGGCACGGTCTCTCCCTGGGGGCCGAGGGCTTTCCGGGGTGGAGCCCCTACCCGGTGCACGACGACGGGGTCCTCGTGTGGGTGCGCCTGGACCGGGAGGGCGGGGAGGAGCCCCTCGACGCGCCGGTCGTCCCCGAGCGTCCGGGGGCGGCCGCCTCGATCACGGCGGTGGAGAGCCTGGCGGGGAGGTGCGAACCGGAGGACGTGGTGGCCAACCGGCTGGACCCCTGGCACGGCTCCTGGTTCCACCCGTACTCGTTCGTGGGACTGACGGTGACCGAGGTGCCGGAGGGGCCCGACCCGGAACCGGACCGCATGGTGGTCGACGTGGGGTTCCGCGTGGCGGGCCGACTCGGGGTGCCGGTGCGCGCCGAGTTCACGTGCCCCGAGCCGCGCACCGTGGTCATGCGCGTCATCGAGGGGGAGGGGCTGGGGAGCGTGGTGGAGACCCACGCCACCCCGCTCGGCGTCGACGACCGCGGCGTACCGCGCACGGCGGTCGTCGAGGCCACCGTCGCCACGTCCGACCGGGTCGGGTTCGCCCTGGCCCGCAGGGTGGCGGGGGCGGTCGTGCGGCCCGCCATGCGCATGGCCGCGCGCCGCCTGTGGCGCGAGGACCTCGCCTACGCGGAGCGCCGGTACCTCCTGCGCTCCTCCGGCCGCTGGCCAGGCTGAGCCCTCCCGGCCCCGGTTCCCCGCGCGGCGGTGGCGACCGGCGTGCGGGCGCCGCCTCCGGTCCGGAGGCGGCGAGGCCCCTGCCCCGGGCGTCCGTCCCCCACCTGCGGTTCCCGGTCCGTCCCCGGTCCCGGAGCTCCGGTCCGCCCCCGGCCCGGATCAGCGCGGGGTGTGCCGGGCCCACCGCGCGAGGGAGCGCAGCGGAGCCGAACGGCCCTGCCGGGGCACCGTCCACACGGTGTGCCCCTCCCGCCCCCAGCGGGCCAGCAGGGCGTTGGCCGCCAGCAGGCCGCTGGTCGCCGCGCGCTCCATCAGGGCCACGGGCAGGTCCGTGCGCACGTGGTCCCCGGCCAGGACCAGGAACGGGTCGAGGGTGGCCACCCCGCACCGGTCGCGGTGGCTCCCGGGGGCGAACAGCGGGCAGTCCGCGCGCAGTTCGTGCCGGTCGTCCACCACGCCGGCCGCCCCCAGCTCCGGGTAGACGGCGGCGGCCTGCTCCCACAGCCGCACCCGCTCGCGCTCCGGATCGGCGTCCTCGGGCAGGGCGTAGGCGTGCAGCTCCACCACGGAGCCGCCGGTGCGCCGCGCCCACGCGCGGGCCTCGTCCTCGTAGCGTTCGAGCACGCTCACGTTGTCCAGGGTCGGATACCCCGCCGTGCCCAGGAACGCGGGCCGGTGCGGGCGCACGGGACGGTCGAGCCAGTAGCGCGACACCAGGAACGGGGGAGCGGACTCCAGGCGTGCCAGCCGGTCCCGCCACCGCGGGTCCCCCAGGTCCGGGGACCCCGCGACCAGGCGGCGGACCCCGGGGGGGTCGGCCGCCAGCACCACCCCGTCGAACTCCGCGTCCGGTCCGCCGTCCGGCCCGCACCGCACAGCGAACCTGCGCCCCCGGCCGGGCCGCACCCCCTCGACGGGGGCGCCGGTCCGGAAGCGCACGCCCAGCTTCGCCAGGCGGCGCTCCAGCGGATCCCACAGGGCCTGCGGGAACGGCGATCCCGGCACGTCGAACACCAGGCCCTCGGACGAGCCGAGGAAGTACAGGTGGAACATCACCGCCAGCTCGGCGGCCGACAGCCGGCCCGGATCGGCGAAGAAGCTCCGGGTGAACACCTCGAACGCGAGGTGCCGCGCCCTCGGCGGGAAGCGGACCGCCGTCAGCAGGTCCCGTGCGCTCAGGTGGTCGAGGCGCTCGTACACGCCCGGCACGTCGACGTCCAGCAGCTGCAGGGCGGCGGGCACGTTGACCCGGGCCAGGTCGCGCGGCGGAAAGCTCGGGCTGGTCGCGGCGAGGACCGCCGCGTTCCACGGAGGGGTCGGGGGCAGCCCCGAGAAGCGGTCGCGCGGTCCGTCGCGGTGCACCAGCGGGTAGTCGTCGAGCGGCACCAGCCCCTCCAGCGCCGGATCCGCGCGCCGCAGCAGCCCGCGCAGGTTGTAGTACTGGCGGAAGAACGCGTGGAAGCCCCGGGTCATGGTGGCCGGCGACCCGTCGCGCAGCGTGGTCCCCCACCCCCTCAGCCGCCCGCCCAGGGTGTCCTCCCGCTCGTACACCACCACGTCCGTGTCGCGCTCGGCCAGGGCGCACGCCGCGGCCAGCCCGGCGATGCCGCCGCCGACCACGGCCACGCGGGGCGTCTCCTCCGGACGGGGCCCGGACGCGGGCGCGGGGGCGAGGGACTCCGCCAGCGGGTCCCGGACGTCCACCGGGCGGTCAGCGCCCATCGGCCGCACCCTCCGTCAGGGGGCGCCCGCCCGCGAACGTGTGCGTGAGCCCGTACTGCCAGCCCGGCAGCGGGGCGTCGGCCACCGACTCCAGGCCCGCGCGGCGCATGCGGTCCAGGAGCGCGGTTCGGCCGTCGAACTCCAGCACGCTCCGCCACAGGTAGCGGAACAGGTCGGCGCGTCCGGTCATGATCCGGCCCGCCGGGATCACGACCCCCCAGCACACCGCGGTCCACACGGCCCGTGCCGACGCCGAGTCGGCCACGGAGTACTCGTGCAGGACGAGCCTGCCGCCCGGCCTCAGCAGGGAGCGCGCCGTGGCCAGCAGGGCGTCGGGGTCGGGGCAGTTGCGGACCAGGTACGCGCCGAACACCGCGTCGGCGGGGCCTCCCAGGTGTTTCTCCGCCCACGCGGGCGTCAGCTCCTCGGCCCGCCCCCGGTGGAAGGACACCGAGTCCGGCCAGGGCTTGCCCCGGGCGGCGTCCAGCATCCCCCGGGAGGCGTCCACGCCCGCGATCCGGGCGGCCGGGGCCTCGCGCAGCAGGGCCGCGGTCGACGCCCCCGTGCCGCATCCCAGGTCGATCAGGCGCAGGCCCCGGCCCCGGTCGGGCAGTCCCAGCCGCCGCGCCGAGATCCGCAGATGGGCGTGGTAGCCGGGGTTGGCGGCGACCAGTCGGTCGTAGGCTCCTGCGGCGTGGTCGAACTCCCGGGTGACCGGGCCGTCCTTCATCGTCCGCGTGGTGGTGTCCACGGATCCCTCCCGGTGATGGCTGGGTGTTCGCGTGCTCGCGGCGGCCTCCCGGGGGCATGCTGGACGCATGGCCGACTACGACGTGGCGATCATCGGCGGGGGAGCCGCTGGGCTCACCCTGACCCACCGGCTCGGTGGTATCAACGACCGACGGGGACGCCCGCTGCGTGTCGCGCTCGTGGAGCCGCCGCCGGGGCCGCACACCCCTCCGCCACGCACGTGGTGCTTCTGGGAACCCGACGGCGGGCCCTGGGACGCGCTGCTGGCAGCCCGGTGGGACCGGCTGTCCGTGGTCGGGGCGGACGGGGCCGTCCACGCGTCCTCCGCAGCTCCGTACGTGTACAAGATGCTCAGGTCGGCCGACGTGGACGCGCACGTGCGCGCCTCGGCGGGCGGGCACGTGGACCAGCTCCCGCTCCTGGTGACCGGTGTCCGTGACGGTGAGGACCACGCCGAGGTCGAGGGGACCGGGCCCGGCGGCGAGCGGTCGGCGCTCACCGCCTCGTGGGTGTTCGACTCGCGACCTCCGCGGCCCTTCCCGCGCGGGCGGACCCATCTCCTCCAACACTTCCGCGGCTGGTTCGTGCGCGCGGGCCACGACGCCTTCGACCCGGGCTCGGCGGTGCTGATGGACCTGCGCCCGGCCCAGCCCGTGAACGGGGTCGCGTTCGGCTACGTGCTCCCGCTGTCCGCGCGCGAGGCCCTGGTGGAGTACACCGAGTTCGGCCGGGAGGCGCTCACCACCGCCGAGTACGAGAGCGCCCTAGTCCGGTACTGCGACCTACTCGGGCTGTCCGGGTTGGAGGTCACGGCGGCCGAGCAGGGGGTCATCCCCATGACCGACGCGCCGGTCCGGACCCGGGCGGGGCGCCGCGTGTTTCGGGTGGGCACGGCGGGGGGCGCGACCCGGCCCTCGACCGGGTACACGTTCAGCGGGGTGGGCCGCCAGGCGGACGCGGTGGCCCGCGCCCTGGCGCGGGGCCGGGTCCCCGTTCCGCCGGTGCCGCACCGGCGCCGCCACCTGGTGATGGACGCGGTCATGCTGCGGGCTCTGGACACGGGCCGGGTGCGGGGCGCGGAGTTCTTCTCGGGGCTGTTCGCGGCCAACCGCCTCGGGGACGTGCTGGCCTTCCTGGACGGGGGATCGCCCCTGCACAGGGAGTTGGCCATGGGGCTGAGCACGCCCGTCGCGGCGATGTCGCTGACCTCGGCCGAGCACGCCTGGCACGCGTTGCGCACAGGCCTGGTCCGCCGCCCCTGAGCCGGGACCGCGAGCCGTCGCCGTCCTCGTCCCCGCCCCCTTCCTCGCCCTCGTCAGCGTTCCAGCCGGGGAGCGCGGGCCGGGGCTCAGCCCGTGGCGAGCACCCGCACGGCGTCGGCCAGGGAGTTCAGATGCGCGTCCGCGAGGACCGCGCCCCCGTTCACCGAACGCCATCCCGGCCCGGCCGTGTACACGGCGGTGGACTGCGGCGATTCGGCCACCGCGCGCACCGTGCCCCGCAGGGCGGCGGCGTCGGCCGGGTCGCCCGCGTGGCACCAGAGCACGACGGCGCGCGGTCCGATGCGGCGCACCGTGCGCACGGTCGCCTCGACCGGGGTGCACGGACCGAGCATCCGGTGGGGCACACCGCGCTCCCGGAGGGCCGCGGCCAGGGCCTCCACCGGCAGGCCGTGCATCTCGTGCGGACCGCAGGCGAGGACGGTGGGCCGGGCGCTCGTCCACGTGCCGGGATCCGTGCCCGTTCCCGAGCCGGACCCCGGGTCGGTCTCCGTGGCGGGGCCCGTGCCCGATCCGCCGGGGGCGCGGGCGCGGCAGGGAGGGGGGACGCGGCGCAGGGCCGAGGACACGCACCACGAGAGCAGGTGCTCGACCTCCACGTAGCGCAGGGTGTCCTCCCACTTGCGCCCCATCCCGTACAGCAGCGGCATGGCGAGTTCCTCCCAGGCCGCCACCACGCCGTGGTGCAGAAGGGCCTCCTCCAGGAGCGATTCGACCAGGTCGGCGTCCAGGCGCATGGCGGCGCGCGCGATCCCCTGGAGGGTGGGCACGGCGTGGCCGAGCGGGAGGGTGTCCCCGCCGGGGCGGGGGGCCGGACCCGTGGGACCCGCACGGCGGCCCCCGTCGCCTTGGCCCCGCGCGCTGCCGACTCTCGCGGGGCCGGCCGCCGCGTCGGCGGAGCCCGCGCTCCCCTGCCCCTCGCCTCTCGGAGCCGGGACGCTCGGGCCCCGGTCGAGTGCCAGCCGGGCGGCCGAGGCGGGCGGAAGGCCCTCCCCGACCAGTCGGCACAGCTCGCGCAGGCGCGCGACGTCGGAGGGCGAGTAGCGGCGGTGGCCGCCCGGACTGCGCTCGCGGGGGCCGATCCCGTACCTGTGGTCCCAACTGCGCAGCGTGGAGGGGGCGACCCCGAGCAGGCGGGCGGTCGCCCCTGGAGTGAGTGCGTCGGACATGGCGCCCCAAGCGTTGCGAAAGCGACGCGACTTGTGGTGTGCGCCACTCACACACGACTCTAGCTGGGAGGACACCGAAAGGGGCAGCACCATGGATCTGGACACCGGACGTCCGGCCGACCGCCGTCTCGGCGTGGTCTACAGAGTCGGGGCGGGACTCACGGGCCTGGTACTCATCGGTTTCGGGATCGCGGGCCT
Organism: Streptomonospora nanhaiensis; assembly: GCF_026642255.1. GTDB lineage: Bacteria > Actinomycetota > Actinomycetes > Streptosporangiales > Streptosporangiaceae > Nocardiopsis > Nocardiopsis tropica. The sequence goes on from NZ_CP113264.1 coordinate 1,398,598, forward strand.
GCTGGTCCGCCTCCCGCTGTTCGACACCCGGGGGGAGGTGATCGCGGGTCTGTCCACCAACGGCGCGCTCAGTTTCCTCTCGATCGCGATCGGCTCGCTGCTGCTCGGCGCGGCCGTACTGGGCGGCTCGTTCGCCTCGACCGTCTGCACGGTGGTGGGCCTGGCGTTCGTGGCCAGCGGACTGGTCAACCTCTACCTCATGAGCGCGGGACCCAACATCCTGGCGTTCTCGATGCCCAACGTCATCTTCAGCTTCGTGGTCGGGATCATGGTGATGACCTTCGGCATGTACGGCCGCGTCGGCGGCAACCTCCCCGGCGACAACCCGTACCGCAGGATCCGCGCGGAGCGGCGCGAGCGCCGCCGCCACGGCCGTGACCAAGGCCGGGACCACGGCCGGGACGGCGGCGGGGCGCACCGCCCCGGCGCGATCGGGGCGAACGGATGACGGGGGACCGCCGCACCGTGGTGACCGGGGCGACCGGGTACATCGGCGGACGGCTCGTGCCCGAGCTGCTGGCGGCAGGGCACGCCGTCCGCTGCCTCGTGCGCACCCCGGAGAAGCTCCGCGACGTCGACTGGAGGAGCGATGTCGAGGTGGCACGGGCAGACGTCGTCTCCGGCGACGGGCTGGACGAGGCGCTGAGGGGCGTCGACACGGCCTACTACCTGGTCCACTCGATGTCGGGGGGACGCGACTTCGAGAGCGTCGACGCGCAGGGAGCCACGAACTTCGCCCGCGCGGCCGAGAGGGCGGGCGTGCGTCGGCTGGTCTACCTGGGCGGACTCGTTCCCGAGGAGGGCCGCCTGTCCGCGCACATGGCGTCGCGCACGCAGGTCGGCGACATCTTCCTGGAGTCGGCGGTGCCCGCCGTCGTGCTCCGCGCGGCGGTGATCATCGGATCGGGCTCGGCGTCCTTCGAGATGTTGCGCCACCTCACCGAGCGACTGCCGGTCATGACCACGCCCCGATGGGTGCGCAGCCGTGTCCAGCCGATCGCGGTCCGGGACGTGCTCAGGCTACTGGTGGGGGCCGCGGAGCTGCCCGAGGGGACCAACCGCGTCTTCGACATCGGGGGTCCGGAGGTCCTGACCTACGCGCAGATGATCCAGCGCTACGCCGGGGCCGCGGGCATCGCCAAGCGCGTGATCGTCCCGGTGCCGGTGCTCTCCCCGGGGCTCTCCAGCCTGTGGGTCGGCCTCATCACGCCGGTGCCGCCCGCGATCGCCCGACCGCTGGTGAACTCGCTGCGCCACGACGCGGTCGCTGGGGAGGACGACCTGTCGGACCAGCTGGACGACCACCAGCGGATCGCTTTCGACGGCGCGGTGCGGCTCGCACTGCGGCGGGTGAACGAGTCGAGGGTGGACACGCGGTGGTCGTCGGCCGCCTGGCCGAGCGCGCCGTCGGACCCGCTGCCCACGGACCCCGACTGGACCGGCGGCAGCCTGTACACGGACGTCCGCGCCCGGTACGTCGACGCCGCGCCCGAGGACCTGTGGCGGGTGGTCGAGGGGATCGGCGGCGATCACGGGTGGTACTCCTGGCCGCTGGCCTGGGCGGCGCGCGGGTGGATCGACCTCGCGGTCGGGGGGGTGGGACCGCGAAGGGGACGGCGCGACCCGTTCCGGCTGAGGGTGGGCGACTCCCTGGACTTCTGGAGGGTCGAGGAGGTCGTGCCGGGCAGGCTGCTCCGGCTCAGGGCGGAGATGCGGCTCCCCGGCCCGGCCTGGCTGGAGATGGGCGTGGCGCGGGTGGGGGACCGCACGGTCTACCACCAGCGGGCGCTCTTCCATCCCCGGGGTCTCCTCGGTCACCTGTATTGGAAGGCCGTCACCCCGTTCCACGGGATCGTGTTCGGGTCCATGGCGGCCAACATCGCCGCCCAAGCCGAGCGGACCGCTGGACGGAAGGGCGTCGGCTGAACCGCACACCCGTACCGTCCCGTCGTCGCCCGCGCTGGCCAGCCTCTGCCCGTCAGGGTCGAACACCACCGACCACACCCAGTCGTCGCGGCCAGCGCGGTCGTGGAGTACCCCCAGGACGCCGACGGCACCTGGCGCGACCACACCGGCGCACAGGCCAAAGACGCGGACGAGTTCAAGGGGCCGACCCCGGACCAGATCGCCCAGGAACTGGCCACCCGGGAGCGCATGCTGGACGAGCTGGCCTCCCGACCCGACCGGGTCCACGCGGCGGCAGCCGCTGCCAGGAATGAACCACCCCGAGAAGACCCTCCTGCGGCTCCTGACCGACCTGACGCTGGAGTACACCCAGATCACCGCCCCGACGGGGGCCCGGTGACGTTCTCCGGCGGGGAGAAGGCCCAGATGAGCGGGTCTCGATGTCGATCTGGCGCTACCCCCGCCACGAGTGCGGCTACCGCCGAGGGTGACCGCGGCGGTCCGGGGGTTCGCCCTACCGGGCCGCCGCGGCCCACCCGCCTCCCCTCGTGGAACCGGGGGCTTCACCCCGTCCCTCCTTCTCTCCTGTCCCTTCCCCGGGCCCACCGCACGGCCGTTCGGAGCGGACCCGCGTCGCAAGTAACTCGAAATCCAAGATACTCTTATTGCGAGTGAAAAATCGATGGCAACGGAAGGACGCCACCCGTGCGCAAGGACAACGGCCGACCACCCCGACGCACCCGCTGGTGGGCCGGCGCGGCACTGCTGATCACCCTCGTGTGGCTGTTCGGCGCAGGCCCCCTCGGCATGTTCCTGGGCAGGCTCGGCGAGGTGCAGACCAACGACCCCGGGGCGTTCCTGCCGGTGGGCGCCGAGTCCACCGAGGTCTCCGAGATCGCCGAGGGGTTCGACCGCGAGGAGGCCGTCCCGGCGGTGGTCGTCTACTCGGGGGGCGGTGACATCGCCGAGGACGACCTGGCCGCCATCGCCGGGGTCGGGGAGCGGGTGGCCGGCGAACCCTGGGCCGCCGGCCCGGTGATCGGACCCTTCCCCGGAACGGAGGACCCCTCCGTCGCCCAGTTCACCGTGGCGATCGACCCGGGGCACGACACCGGCGACGCGGTCGCCGAGCTCCGCGCGCTCCTCGCCGACGACCCGGTCCCCGGGCTCCAGGCACAGGTCACCGGCCCGGCCGGGTACGCGGCCGACCTCACCGCGGCCTTCGGCGGCATCGACTCGACCCTGCTCGTCGTGGCGGTCTCCGCCGTCCTGGTCATCCTCGTGGCCGTCTACCGGTCGCCCCTGCTGCCGGTCCTGGTCGTCCTCGCCTCCCTGCTGGCCCTCGGCCTGTCCGGGGCGCTCGTCTACCTGGCCGCGGACACCGGGCTGGTCAGCCTCAACGGGCAGAGCCAGGGCATCCTGTTCATCCTGGTCGTCGGTGCGTGCACCGACTACGCGCTCCTCCTCGTGGCCCGCTACCGGGAGGAGCTCACCACGCGCGAACGCGTCCCCGAGGCCGTCCTGGCCGCGGTGCGCGGAGTGACCGGGCCGGTCCTGGCCTCCGGGGGGACCGTCATCCTCGGCCTGCTCTGCCTGCTCGCGGCCGACCTGGCGTCCACCCGCAGCCTGGGCCCGGTCGTGGCCATCGGCGTCGCCGCGGCCCTGTTCTCCGCCATGACCTTCCTGCCCGCCGTGCTCGCCCTCTGCGGAAGGGCGGTCTTCTGGCCGTCCGCCCCGCGCCGGCCCGGTGACGGCGCGGCGGCCGGGGACGGGCCGGGGGAGGAGGGCCTCGACGCGGTCATCGCGAGGCACCGCTTCTGGGGCCGGATCGCCGGAACGGTCTCGCGCCGTCCCCGCGCCTACTGGATCGGTACCACCGTCCTGCTGGCGGCGGCGGCCGTGTTCGCCCCCCAGTTCGACGCCGGGGGAACCGGCCAGTCCGAGGTGTTCCGCACGCAGGTCGAGGCGGTAGAGGCCCAGGAGGAGCTCACCCGGGGCTTCGGTCCCACCAGTGGGGCGGCCCCCGCCCTCGTGGTCGCCGACGCCGACCGGCTCGACGAGGTCGTCGCCGCTGCGGAGGACCTCCCCGAGGTGGAGGAGGCGGTCGCGGTGACCGAGCCCGGACCGCCCGGGGCCGACGCCCCGCCGCTGGTGGAGGACGGGCGCGTCCTGGTCGAGGTGACCCTCTCCGTTCCCCCGGAGTCGTCCGAGGCGGTCTCCGCCGTCGGCGGCCTCCGCGACGCCCTGCGGGGGGTCGAGGGCGCCGACACCCTGGTCGGCGGTGTGACCGCCACCGACCTGGACACCCTGGAGACCGCCCAGCGCGACTTCGCCGTGGTCGTCCCCCTCGTCCTGGTCGTGGTCTTCCTCGTCCTGATCCCGCTGCTGCGCTCCCTGGTGGCTCCGCTGCTGCTGATGGCGGCCAACGTGCTCTCCTTCGCCGCCGCGCTCGGCGTGGGCACGCTGGTCTTCGAGCACCTGCTCGGCCTGCCCGGAGCGGACCCGGTGGTCCCGCTGTTCGCGTTCGTGTTCCTCGTCGCGCTGGGCATCGACTACAGCATCTTCCTGATGTCCCGGGCCAGGGAGGAGACCCTGGTCCACGGGCACCGGGAGGGCGTGCTGAGGGCGCTCACCGTCACGGGGGGCGTGATCACGTCGGCCGGGGTGGTCCTGGCCGTGACCTTCGCGGCGCTGGCGGTGATCCCGCTGCTGTTCCTGCTCCAGCTCGCGTTCCTGGTGGCGTTCGGCGTGCTCGTGGACGCCCTGATCGTCCGCACCCTGCTGGTGCCCGCGCTGTCCCTGGACGTGGGACCGCGTGTGTGGTGGCCGGGGCGGGCCGGCAGGCCGGCCGTGGCCGCCGGGACCGCCCCGGCGGACCGGCGGGGATAGGGTCCGCGGTCTCCGGGCCCCGGGGCTCCCCGGGGCCCGGAGACCGGTGGGGGCGGACGGCCGCCGGAGGTCCCCGCCGGCTCGTGGCCGGCCGGAACCGGTGCCGGTCGGGCGTGGGGGACCCCGGCCCGGACGGTCCTGTACCCCTGGCCGGTGTCGGAGCCCGGCCTCGCCTGCGGCGCAGGACCGCGGGGGAGGGGCCGCGCGCCCCTCGGTCCCCGACGGCTAGAGGGCGTCGCCGGGGATGGCGCGGTAGGCGTCGGCCAGTCTGCGGATCAGGGCCGACTGCGGCAGGTGGACCCCGTCGATGGAGGTGACCGGCCGCACGCCCGTGGCGGCGTTGGTGACGAAGGCCCCCGACACGCGGGTGCTCGCGGCCCCGGCGACGGGCCGGGTGGACACGGGGATCCGCAGGGAGTCGGCGGCGCGGTCCACCAGGCGGGCCGTCACCCCGGGCAGGCAGGGGGCCTGGGGCCACACCACGCCGCCGCCGTCCAGGAACGCGATGTTCCAGGTGGGGCCCTCCGACACGCGCCCGTCGACCCCGGTGAAGAGGGCGTCGTCGAACCCGTCCAGCTGGGCCGAGCGCCGCTGGCGGATCGCCCCGAACATCCCGGTGCCCTTGACCCGGGGGGTGTCCCGGGCGAACAGCCGGGTGCCCAGGCGGAGCGGCGCCGGGGGCCCGTCCGGGGCCGGGGCCGGCCGGGTGGTGACCAGGATCTGCGGAGGCCGCCGCGAGGCCGGGCGGGCGAGGTCCATGCCGGGGTCGAACACCGTCACCCGTACCACGGAGGGCGACGGGTGCGCGCGTGCCGACCTCCGGGCCAGTTCGCGGACCCGGAGGACGTCCAGCTCGGTGCCGAACAGGGTCCGGCAGTCCCGGGTCAGCCGCTCCATGTGCAGGTCGAGGCCGCGCACCCGCAGGTCGGTGACGAGCATGGTCGTGAAGTGGCCGTACCCGTACAGGGCGAGGCCCGCGATTTCCCCGATGCCGACGGGGCGTCCGTTCAGTTCCATCGGGTCCTCATTCTGGCACTTCGGGACCTCCGTCACGCGGCTTTCCCGAGACCTGTGGACAATTCATCCCAAGTCGGCGGCGGTCCGAGGCTGTCCGGGGGGACTCGGATCCCCCGCCCCCGGAGGCGCCGGGGGCGGGCGGCGCCGGGGCGTGGTTCAGTGGTTCAGGCGTCCCGCTCCCGGGCGGTGAAGGCCGTGACGAGCTGGTGCTCGGAGGTGTCGAGGTAGGCGGCCAGCTCGTCGGCGGCCCCCGTCACGTCCCCCGCGGCCAGCAGGGTGTGGATGCGCCGGTTCCAGTCCAGGTAGGGGGCGTGGAACTCGCGGGGGGCGTCCATGACGTGGAAGACGAGGCGGGTCTCGGCGAGCACCTGGCTCATGAACTCGTTGACCCGGGCGCTCCCGGCGAGCCCGGCCAGGGCCTGGTGGAAGCGCATGTTGGCGGTGCCCATCTCCTTCCACCGCTCCCGGTCGCGGGCGGCCTCGCCCTCGTCCACGGCGGAGCCGACCGCGCGCACGGCCTCCTCCCCGGGGCGTACCGCGCCCCGCAGTGCGGGGAGTTCGAGGACGCGGCGCGTCCTGAACAGGTCGCGGACGTCTTCGCTGGTGGGGTGGGCGACGAACACTCCCCGGTGCATCTGGTGCACGAGCAGGCGCTCGCGGACCAGCAGCCGGAAGGCCTCGCGGAGGGTGTTGCGGGAGACGCCCAGCTCCTCGCACAGCCTCTCCTCGGAGAGGCGCTGCCGCGGGGGGTAGGCGCCGTCGATGAGGGACTCGCGGAGCAGTTCGGCGACACGCTCGGCCTGGGTGGGCAGCGGTGGCAGGGGGCGCCTGCGGCCGGGGGTCCGGTCGGTGTGGGCGTCCGTGGCCGTCACATGTGCTCCTCGGGGGTGCGTTCGGTTACTCCATTGTGACCGACCCGCCGGTCCTCTGGGGAGGCGGGTCTTCCAAGGCATCCGTTCGTCGGATGAATGGACCTATTACTGGCGGGCTTGTGGAACACCCCTGGGGCGTAGAGGGCTGAGTGTGGTCCTCGGTAACAGCAGTGACCTGGGATTTTTGCTTACGCCACCTTTACTCGTCTCGTAGGATTGAAGTATTGTTCAACAATCCAACGACGGCGTGGTCGATCATCGCGCCACGGCACGCTTCTCGCACTCCCTGGAGAGTCCCATGGGCGACATGCCCCCCGCGCCCCCCAAGGTGCGCCCCCGGCTCGGGCGGATCACGGTGAGCAGCACCCTGCTCGGTGCGATGTTCCTCATGGCCACCAGCGCCATCGGCCCCGGTTTCATCACCCAGACCACGACCTTCACCGCGCAGCTCGGCGCGACCTTCGCGTTCGCGATCCTCCTGTCGATCCTCGTCGACATCGCCGTCCAGCTGAACATCTGGAGGGTCATCGGCGTCGCCGACATGCGCGCGCAGGACCTGGCCAACAAGGTGCTGCCCGGCGCGGGCTACCTCCTGGCCGCCCTGATCGTCTTCGGCGGCCTGATCTTCAACGTCGGCAACCTCGCGGGCACGGGCCTCGGCCTGGACGCCATGCTCGGGTTCGACCCGAGGATCGGCGCCGTCCTCTCCGCGCTCCTGGCCGTCGTCATCCTCGGCGTGAAGAAGCTGGGCGTCGCCCTCGACCGCATCCTGATCGTCCTCGGCGTCGGGATGATCGCCCTGACCCTGTACGTCGCGATCGTCTCCCGGCCCCCGGTCGGCGAGGCCCTGCGCCAGTCCGTCATGCCGGACCAGCTCGGCACGGACGTCTTCCTCGCCGCCGTCACCATCATCGGCGGCACCGTCGGCGGCTACATCACCTACGCGGGCGTCCACCGCCTCGTCGAGGCGGGCCAGGGCGGCCAGGAGAACGCCGGCGCCATCACCAAGACCTCCGTCACCGGCATCATCGTCACCGGCGTCATGCGGGTCCTGCTCTTCCTCGCCATCCTCGGCGTCGTCAGCGGCGGCGCCGCCATCATGGAGGCCCCCAACCCCTCGGCCGAGGCCTTCTACCAGGCCGCGGGCGAGGTCGGCATGCGCCTGTTCGGCATGATCATGTGGGCCGCCGCGGTCAGCTCCGTCATCGGCGCCTCCTACACCTCGATCTCCTTCGTGACGACCTTCCACCCCTGGCTGGAGAAGCGCCGCGGTGTCCTGGTCACGGTGTTCATCGGCATCTCGCTGGCGATCTTCCTGCTGTCGGGCCAGGCCCCGAACACGCTGCTGATCCTCGCCGGCGCGCTCAACGGCGTCATCCTCCCGGTCGGCCTCGGCATCATGCTGTGGGTCGCGGCCCGCCGCTCCCACGACCTCCTGGGCGGTTACCGCTACCCGCGCTGGCTGATCGCGATCGGCGCGGCCGCCTGGCTGCTCACCGTGTACATGGCCGTCAACTCCCTGGGCGGCATCGCCGCCCTCTGGCAGTAGAGACCCGGGGGGCGCGGCGCGGCGAGGGCCCGCCGCGCCCCCCGTTCCACCCCCCTGCGCCGTCAGGTCCGGGACTCGCGGACCGGACGGGGTAGGAGCCCCGTGAGGGGCCCGCACAGTACGGCAGTGCCGAGGGGCGGCGGGCGCCGCGGGCGCGGAGGCGCGCGGTCCGGACGCCCCGGCAGGCACGAAGAAGAACGAGGAGCACCGACGTTGCGCATCGACCTCAACTCCGACCTCGGCGAGAGCTTCGGCCGCTGGGAGCTCGGTGACGACCGGGCCCTGCTGTCCGTCGTGACCAGCGCCAACGTCGCCTGCGGCTTCCACGCCGGGGACCCGAGCGTGCTGCGCCGCACCACGGCCGACGCCAAGGAGCGGAACGTGGCCGTCGGCGCGCACGTCGGCTACCGGGACCTCGCCGGGTTCGGCCGCCGCTTCGTCGACGTCCCGCCCGCCGACCTCACCAACGACGTCGTCTACCAGCTGGGCGCCCTGGCGGCGTTCACCCGGCTGGCCGACGACCGCATCCGCTACGTCAAACCGCACGGCGCCCTCTACAACACGATCGTGCACCACGAGCAGCAGGCCGCCGCCGTCGTCGAGGCCGTCCGCGCCTTCGACCCCGGCCTGCCCGTGCTCGGCCTGCCCGGGTCCCGCTTCCTCGCCCTGGCGGAGGAGGCCGGGCTGCGCACCTACCGGGAGGCTTTCGCCGACCGCGCGTACACCCCCGAGGGCGTCCTGGTGTCCCGTCGCGAACCCGGAGCCGTGCTCCACGACCCCGCCGCGATCGCCGAGCGCTGCCTGCGGATCGCCCGCGGCCTGCCGGTCGAGGCGATTGACGGGACGGAGATCGTGATCGCCGCCGACTCCCTGTGCGTGCACGGCGACAGCCCCGGCGCGGTGGAGATCGCCCGCGCCGTCGCGGACCGGCTCCGCTCCGCCGGGGTCGCCGTCGCGCCGTTCACCCGGGAGGCCCCGGCCGCCCCGGAGGACGCGTGACCGTTCCCGTCCGGGGAGGTGCGCACGCGGGGGCGTGCGCACCTCTTCGCGCGAAGACGGCCTGCTGCCGCCGGCAGGTCCGCCACCACCAGGTTGAGGAGTCTTGTTGCGTGTCCTGAAGTGTGCCGACAGCGGGGTGCTCGTGGAGGTCGGGGACCTGGCCGAGGTGATGGCCCTGCGCTCCGCGCTCGAGGCGCACCCCGTCCCCGGCGTCACCGACGTCGTCCCGGCCGCCCGCACCGTGCTGCTGCGGATCGAACCCGGCACACCTCCGGAGGGGATCGCCTCGGCGGTCCGCGCGCTGTCCCCGGCGCCGGGGGCGGAGCGGGCGGCCGGTGACGCGGTCACCATCCCCGTCGTCTACGACGGCGAGGACCTCGACGACGTCGCCGAGCTGACCGGGCTCACCCGGGACGGCGTGGTCAGGGCGCACACCGCGGCCACATGGACCGTCGCCTTCTGCGGTTTCGCGCCGGGGTTCGGCTACATGGTCTGCGACGACCCGCGCCTCCACGTCCCCCGCAGGAGCGAGGCCCGCACCCGGGTCCCGGCCGGCTCGGTCGCGCTCGCCGGCGAGTTCACCGGGGTGTACCCGCGGAGCTCCCCGGGGGGCTGGCAGCTGCTCGGCAGGACCGGGGCCAGGGTCTGGGACCTGGACCGCGAACCGCCCGGCCTGCTCCGGCCCGGGGTCCGCGTACGCTTCACGGACGCGGGATCCCCGGACGCCGGCGCGGACGCGCGGACGGGGGCGACGGCGTCATGAGCGCTCTGGAGATCATCGCCACCGGGCCCCTGACCACGGTGCAGGACACGGGCCGGTTCGGCCACGCCGACCTGGGCGTGGGCCGCTCCGGCGCCGCCGACGCGGCCTCCTACGCCCTCGCCAACAGGCTGCTCGCCAACCCGGAGGGCGCCGCGGCGCTGGAGGCGACCCTGGGCGGGCTGCGCGTGCGGGCCCGGGGAGCGGTGACGGTCGCCGTCACGGGCGCCGAGGCGCCGCTGTCGGTGGACGGGCGCGGCGCCGCCGCGAACACGGTCCTGCACCTGCCCGACGGCGCGGAGCTCACCATGGGCATGCCCTCCCGGGGCCTGCGCACCTACCTGGCCGTGCGCGGCGGCGTGGACGTCCCGCCGGTCCTCGGCTCGCGCAGCACCGACGTGCTCGCCGGGCTCGGACCGGAGGCGCCCGTGCCGGGCGCGGTGCTGCCGGTGGGACCGGCCCCCTCCGGCTTCCCCCGCGTCGACCATGCGGCCGTCGCACCCGTCGGCGGGCCCGAGGCGACCCTCCGGGTCGACCTGGGCCCCCGCGAGGACTGGTTCACCGACGACGCGATCGCCACGCTCCTCTCCGGCGAGTACGAGGTGACCTCCCGCAGCGACCGGGTGGGGGCCCGGCTGTCCGGCCCCGTCCTCGAACGCGCGCCCTCGCGCTCCGGCGAGCTCCCGAGCGAGGGCATGGTCGTGGGCTCCCTCCAGGTACCGCCCGGCGGGGAGCCGGTGCTGTTCCTCGCCGACCACCCCGTCACGGGCGGCTACCCGGTGGTGGCCGTCGTGCGCACGGCGGACCTGCCCAAGGCCGCGCAGGCCCGCCCCGGAAGCCGGATCCGGTTCGCCATGTGAGGCGGGTCCGGGACCGCGGTACTCCCACAGGCCAGAACGAGAGGCAGGAGACACCATGACTTCACCGGCGGAACTCTCACCGAGCCGGGCGCGCGCCCTCTTCAGGGGCGGGCTGAAGGCGCCCACCTCCGGGTACAGCCCGGGGTACGCGCAGGCCAACCTCATCGCGCTGCCGCGCGAGGACGCGTTCGACTTCCTGCTGTTCGCGCAGCGCAACCCGAAGTCCTGCCCGATCCTGGACGTCACGGAGCCGGGGCAGGTGGACGCGTCGGTGTTCGACGGCGACCTGCGCACCGACCTGCCCGCCTACCGCGTGTACCGCGACGGCGCGCTGGTGGAGGAGCGCACCGACGTCACCGACCTGTGGCGGGACGACCTCGTCGCCTTCCTCATCGGGTGCAGCTTCACGTTCGAGACGCCGCTTCTGGAGGCCGGGGTCCCGGTCCGCCACATCGAGGCGGGCAGCAACGTGGCCATGTACGCGACCAACCGGGAGTGCCGCCCGGCCGGTCGCTTCCGGGGCCCGCTCGTCGTCTCCATGCGGCCGATCCCCGCCCACCAGGTCGCCGACGCGGTCCGCATCACCTCGCGGTACCCGGCGGTGCACGGCGCGCCTGTGCACGTCGGCGACCCGGCGGCGCTGGGGATCACGGACCTGGACAGGCCCGACTACGGCGACGCGGTCGAGGTGCGCCCGGGCGAGATCCCCGTCTTCTGGGCCTGCGGGGTGACCCCGCAGGCCGCGGTGACCGCGTCCGCGCCCGAGTTCGCGATCGGGCACGCTCCCGGCCACATGGCGATCACCGACGTCAGGGACTCCTCCTACCAGGTCCCGTAGTCCGCCGGCCGTTCCGGGGCCGGCGGGGTCAGCGGTTCGGGGGAGGCCCGGGGTCCCGTGGCGTCCCGGGCCCGCGCCTGCCGCCCCCGCCCGGAGCCGGGGGCGCCCGGTCCGGCGTGGGGCGGCCGCGGTCGGTCTGCTCACCGCGGATGACGCCCTCGCGCGGGGGCGCGCCGTCGCGTCCCCGCTCGCGGGTGCTGTCGGACCGGTTCGCCCGCGAGGACGTCCGTCCACCGGGCACCACGTCGACGGTGACCGGCAGGACCGCGGTGTGCGCGGCGAGGGTCGCCGGGTCCACGTAGGCGGCTTCGAGGGCGGTGACGGTGGCGGGTCCCGGGCAGGACAGGCCGGGGACCTCCAGGCGCAGGAGGAGGCGCCGGCCCTCCCCCGAGCGGAAGTCGCCGAGCTCGACCACGAGCGACCCGTCGGGCAACCGGCGGGACGGCGTCCCCCCGACGACCCGGGCGCCGTTCAGGCGGGGGCCGACCGGTACGCGCAGGGACACGGCCCGGGCGGTCCCGGCCGGGGGGTACCCGGCCTCCCGGGCGACGGAGGCGCACGCCGTGTCGGGGTCCTCCGCGCGCCCGGGCGCGGTGATGTCGAGCAGGACGGACACGGTGGCGTCGGAGTCCAGGGGGACGGAGTCGGGGTCCAGAAGGGCGGAGAGGCGCATGTCGGCTCCCGGTGGGTCGGTGGCGTCCCCAGCGTAGGCACGGGCGCCGGTGTCCGCCCGGCCCGCCGTGGCACGCGGCCGGGGCCGGGGCGGGCGGGTCAGAACCCGCGCAGCCCCAGACGCCGCAGCTCCAGGCCGGCCAGCGCGTCGACGGCCCTCCGGTCGTCGGCGTGCCACGCGCCCGCCGGGTCCTCGTGCACGCCGACGAGCCTCGACGGCGCCACCGACGCCAGGGCGCGCAGGGCCAGGAGCCGCGAGCGGGCCTCAGGGGCGAGTCCGCGCAGCCGCCGGGTGGCGCCGGCCTGGCGCACCCAGCGGACCCGGGCGGGCAGCCACGTCGCCGCGACCAGCAGCAGGGGGAGCGAGACGGTGAGCAGCGGAAGGGTCAGCGCCAGCGACGCCACCGACTCCCGGAAGGAGTCGCCCGCGGAGGCCAGGGACTCCCCGGTCCCGCTCATGCCGGTGAACGGGGCGGCGAGCGCCTCCCCGGCGACGGGCACCCTCCGGGCCTGCTCGGCGGCGCCGGCCATGTGCTCGGTGAACCCCCGGCCGGTGTCCTCCAGCAGTTCGCCGGGACGGTCCAGGGCCAGGACGGTCTCGCGCAGCGACAGCGCCGCGCGGACCCAGACGTAGACCCAGGCCAGGACGAGCACGTCGGAGGCGATCTGGACGAACGCGCGCACGGGGTGGTCGGCGTACAGCTTCACGGGGACTCCCGGGGGGTAGGGGGCGGTCGCGGGTCGGGACCCACGGTTGCGCGTTACCCGCTTCCGGGGCCGTTCGCACCGGTCGGCGCCGATTCCCCGTGCGCCGGCCGCCCTCCCGGTGGACGGTCCCGGCCCTGAGGGGCGGCAGGACGCCCCGGGCCGGTGCGCAGACGCGCCGGACCGGGGGCGGTCGCAGCGGCTCGCCCCCGGTCAGGACACGGGTCCGCCCCGGGCGGACCCGTGTGGTCACGGGGTCCCGCCCGGGGCGGTGGGAAACGGTGTCGGAGCGAGGGCTCGGGAGGCGCCGCGACACCGCGGCGGGCCGGTTGCGGTCCCGGGAGGGCCGGCCCGCCCTGTGGCTAGCCGCCCTTGACCTCCGCGGGGGTGCGGTCCCCGCCCTCGCCGCCCACGGCCGCCCCGCCCGTGGCGGTCGCCTCGGCGGCGGGCGCCGCGTCGGCCCCCTCGGCGTCGGCGTCGGCGGACCCGGTCGCCGTGGAGCCGTCCTCCCGGGCGCGGGCCGCGGCCCCCTCCTCGGCGTCGTAGCTCATCAGGGCGTCCATGTCGATGGTGTTCGGCCTGTCCAGGACCTCCCGCAGGCGGTCGCGGTCCAGGCCGCCGGTCCAGCGGGCGATGACCAGGGTGCCGACGGCGTTGCCGATCAGGTTGGTCAGCGAGCGGGCCTCGGACATGAAGCGGTCGATGCCGACGATGAGCGCGATGCCCGCGAGCGGGATGACGTCGCCGAAGGCGGCCAGCGAGGCGGCCAGGGTGACCAGGCCGGCGCCGCTGACGCCCGCCGCGCCCTTGCTGGAGAGCAGCATGAACAGCAGGAGGCCGATCTGCGTCCACACGGAGATGTCGGAACCGGTCGCCTGGGCGATGAAGATGGCGCCCATGGTCATGTAGATCGCGGTGCCGTCCAGGTTGAACGAGTACCCGGTCGGGATGGTCAGGCCGACCACGGACTTCTTGACGCCCGCGGCCTCCAGCTTGACCAGCATGCGCGGCAGGACCGACTCGCTGGAGGAGGTGCCCAGCACGATCAGCAGCTCGTCGCGGATGAGGCGCAGCACCTTGAACAGGCTGAACCCGGCCAGGCGGCTGACGATCCCGAGGACCACCACGATGAACAGCACACAGGTGATGTAGAAGCTGATCATGAAGTAGGCGAGGCTGCCGAGCACCTGGCCGCCGTACTCGCCGATCGTGAAGGCCATGCCGCCGAACGCGCCGAGCGGCGCGGTGTACATGACGATCTTGATGACGCCGAACATGACGTGCGACATCGTGTCCAGGGCGCGGACCGCGGTCTGGCCGCGCTTGCCCAGCATGGTGAGGGCGCAGGCGACCAGCACGGCCAGGACGAGGACCTGGATGAGCTGGCCGTCGACGAAGGCCCCGAAGAAGGATTCGGGCACCATGTGCAGGATGAAGCCGGAGATGCCGCCCTCGGCGCCCTCCGCGGCGGCGATGGTGTCGGCCGCGTCGGCCTCGTCGAACGACATGTTCAGGCCGGCGCCCGGACGCATGATGTTGACGGTGACCAGGCCGATGGCGAGGGCGATCACGGTCAGCGCGGTGAAGTACACGAGCGTGCGCAGGGCGAGCCCGCCGGCCTTGGCGAGGTTGCCGAGGCTGGCGATGCCGACCACGACGGTACAGAAGATCGTCGGCGCGATGACGACCTTGACGAGCTTGATGAACAGGTCCGCGAGCCAGCGCATCTCGGCGCCCTGGGCCGGGAAGAGCAGGCCGACGGCGATGCCGAGGGCGATGCCGACGAGCACCCAGAAGTAGAGGTGGCGGTAGATGGGCTTCTTGGGCGGGGCCGGTGCCTTGTCGGCGCCCTGCCCTGCTGTGGCGGCGCGTCCGAAACTCGGCATGGCCTCTCCTTCAGGGTCCTGTGTGGCGGGTCACAGGAACTTTCGCCGAGGTGTGTTCGGGGGCCAAGTCACGCGGGGGAAACTTAAGATTTACCTGACATTCGATCACGCTCTGTCGTGCTTTGCGACGCCTTGGTTAACTTTGCGTTGCCGACGCGGGTCGGTTCCTGGGCGCGGGCGTGCCCCGTTCCGGGGTGTCGGCCGGTGCGCGCCCCGTTCACCTGCGAGGACGGGGCGGCCGCGGTGGGGAGGCGGCCCGGGGCTCAGGTTCCGGGCGCGTCGGCTCGCGGGCGCACCCGCACGAGCTGGGAGAGCAGGGCCAGCACCGGCAGTTCCAGGAGCGGGCCGGCCACCAGCGCCACCGCGACGAGGGGCCGGTCGGGGAAGGCCGCCACGGCGATCGCCAGCGCGATCGGCGAGTTGCGCGCCGCGGTCGTCATGACCAGCGTGACCCGCTGGTCGGGGGGAAGGCGCAGCAGGCGCGACGCGAGCAGGGCCGCCGACGGCGCGACGACGAAGAACAGGACCAGGGGAGGGACCAGGCCCGCCAGGTCGCCCAGGTGGGAGGCGACCGTGCGCGCCTGCCAGGCGAACATGGCGAGCACCGCCGCGTACAGCAGCGGGAGCACCGCGCGGGAGGCCCGGGGCGCCATGACGCCGTCCCGCCAGGCGGCGCCCCTCCACCTGCGGGCCGCCCACCGGGCGGCCACCGCCAGGACCAGGGGGACCACCAGGACCAGCAGGACCGCCTCCACCAGGGTCCCCGTGTCCACCATCGCCGCGTCGCCGCCGAGGAGCAGCACGTACACGGGCAGCAGCAGGAGTTGGAGGACCAGGTTCACCGGCAGCACCGCCGCGGCCATGCCCATGTGGCCCCGGGCCAGGCCGGTGAACACCAGGTACCAGTCCGTGCACGGGGTGACCAGCAGCAGGAGGAGGCCGATCCGCAGGTCGGGCGAGTCGCCGAGCAGCCCGGCGCCCAGGGCGCCCGCGAGCAGCGGCGTGAACACGAAGTTGAGCACGAGGCCGGCGGCGACGGCGGAGCGCGCGGAGCGCGCCTCCCGCACCTGGCCGGCGTCGACCTGCACGAACACCGCTGTCAGCATCAGCATCAGGGCGGGCAGCACGAGGTGCCCGGCCGCCCCGCCGACCGGCAGCAGCAGGCCCAGGCCCAGCCCGCCCAGTGCGGCCATCGCCACGAACACACTCTGGAACTTCTCTGACGTGGACACGCGGCGGCTTCCTGGTGGGCGGGACGGGCGTGTCCACGCTAGTCGCCGCACGCCTCCCAGGGGTTTCCCGCCCCCTGCGGCGCGACGCCCCTCCGCTAGGATCACGCGGATGACCGTGGAGCACATCTGGCGCGGAGCCTTCGACAACGCCGAGGTCGACGCCCTCCACGCACGAGGGTTCGGGTACGCGCCCGGGGACGCGGCGGACGTGTGGGGGCGCGTCAACGACCACAGCCTGGGCTGGGTGTGCGCCCGCCGGGGGGACGAGCTCGTCGGCTTCGTCAACGTGGTCTGGGACGGGGGCGTCCACGCGTTCGTCCTGGACACCGTGACCGACCCGCGCCTGCGACGCGCCGGGATCGGCGCCGGGCTGGTGCGCCTCGCCACCGAGCGGGCCCGGGACGCCGGGTGCCGGTGGCTGCACGTGGACTTCGAGCCGCACCTGGAGCCCTTCTACCTCCGGGCGTGCGGGTTCGCCCCCACCCGGGCGGGCCTCATCGCCCTGTGAACGGGGGGCGGACGACGCCGGGCCGCGCCCGGGGGCAGGCGTCACCCGCTCCACGCCCCGGCGCGCGCGGCACGGCGGGCGTATGCGTCGAACCCCGTGGCCGGTCGGCCCAGCGCCCGCTCCACGCCGTCCGCCGGACTGGAGTTGCGGCCGTCCAGGATCTCCCCGAAGAGGGCCGCCAGGCCCCGTGCCACCTCGACGGGTACCCCGGCTCCGACGGCTCCGGCGACGAACTCCTCCTCCGTGACCTCGAGGTAGGCGACGGGGCGTCCGGAGGCCCCGCCCACGATCCGGGCGGCCTCGGTGAACGTGACGGCCTCCGGGCCGGTCAGCTCGTACAGCACCCCCGCGTGGCCGTCCGAGACCAGCGCCCGCACCGCGACCTCCGCGACGTCGTCGAGGTCGACGAAGGGCTCGGGCACGTCGGGGACGGGCAGCGCCAGGGTGCCGTCCATGACCGGCCCCAGCAGGAAGCTCTCGGAGAAGTCCTGGGCGAACACCGAGCAGCGCAGCACCGTCAGCCCGGGGAACACCCGGCGGACGGCCTCCTCCGCGGCCCGGGCCCCCTCCTCCCCTCGGCCGGAGAGCAGGACCATGCGTCGCGCCCCCCGCTCCGCCGCGCGGGCGGCGAACGCGGAGACGGCCCGCTCCGCCCCCGGGAAGGCGAGGTCGGGGTGGAAGCACAGGTAGACGGACGTGACGTCGTCGAGGACGGCGTCCCAGGTGGCGGCGTCGTGCCAGTCGAAGGCGGGGGCGCCCGCGCGGGAGCCGACCCGGACGTGTGCGCCGAGGCGGCGGAGGAGGGAGGTGACGCGGCGGCCGGTCATGCCGGTGCCGCCGGTGACGAGGACGGTGTCGTTCGTGTTCATGGCCCCAGTCCACCACGGCAAACTCGGATGGAACATGATGGTTCTGCTGATTTTCATAAGAGAACGTCCAGAAACTGCAATCCGTGGGACTAGGATGCCGGTATGGACCCCCTCGTGCACCTCCTGGACGGCCCCCGCGCGCGCGGCGCCTTCACGCTGCGCGCGGTGATGAGCCCGCCGTGGGCGATCGACGTGCGGGACGGCGCCGCCCTGGCCCTGGTGGTGGTCACCTCGGGGCGCGCCTGGGTGGGCAGGCCCGGGACCGAGGCCGAGGCCGGGCCCGGAGACGTCGTGCTCGTGCGAGGACCCGCCCCCTACACGGTCGCGGACCGGAGCGGTCGCGCCCCGTCCATCACCGTCCTCCCGGGGCAGCGCTGTGTCGCCGGGGACGGGCAGGAGGTCCGCCTGGCCATGAGCCACGGCGTCGGGACCTGGGGCAACGACCCCGGCGGCGCGGACACGATGGTGGTCGGGGCGTACGAGGACGACAGCGAGGTCGGGCGGCTGGCGCTGGCCGCGCTGCCGCCGCTGGCGCTCCTCCCCGCGGGGCGGGTCGACCCCGCGCTGGTGGACCTGCTGGCCCGCGAGATCACCACCGGCCGGGTCGCCCAGGCGAGCCTCAACGACCGGCTCCTCGACTGCTTGCTGGTCATGGCGGTACGGGCCTGGCTGGAGGACAACCCGGACAGCGCGCCGAACTGGCTGAGCGCCCAGCACGACCCCGTCGTCGCCCGGGCGCTGGAGGCGCTGCACGAACGCGTCGCCGACCCCTGGACCCTGGACACCCTGGCGGGGGAGTGCGCGGTCTCCCGCGCGACCCTCGCGGCCAGGTTCCAGAAGGCGGTGGGGACCCCGCCCATGACCTACCTGCGCACCTGGCGGCTCACCGTCGCGGGGGACCTGCTCACGGCCCGGCCCGAGCTGGGCCTGGAGGCGGTGGCCGCCCGTGTCGGGTACGGGAGCGCGTTCGCCTTCAGCGCGGCCTTCAAGAACCACACGGGTGCGAGCCCGTCGTCCTACCGCCGGGCCGCGTCCGGGTCCTGAGACCCCCGGAGCCCCGTCCTCGCCCGCGTGGTCCCGGCCGCGGCGGAACGTCCGCCGGGGCCGCCACGGTGTGTGTCCGGTAGGTTCCGCACAGGAAGCCCATGACGGAGAGGACCCCCGTGGCCGACAGGACCCAGGCGTTCGACCAGCTCACCGACGACTACCGCCGCTACCGCCCCGACTACCCCGCGGTGCTCCTCGAACGGCTCGACGGGCACGTCCGCGCCGGGGAGCGGGGGTCCTGGCCCGCGCCGTGGCTGATGCTCGATGTGGGCGCGGGGACCGGGATCTCCACACGGGCCCTGCGCCGCGTGTTCGGTCCCGCGCCCCGGATCGTCGGGGTCGAACCCGGCCGGGCCATGCGGCGCACGGCCGAGGCGGGCGCCCCCGAGGGGGTCGAGTTCGTCGAGGGCAGGGCCGAGGAGGTCCCCTTCCCGGACTCCTCGGCCGTCCTCGTGCTCGCGGCGCAGGCCGTGCACTGGTTCGACCGGCCCGCGTTCTACGCCGAGGCCGCGCGGCTGCTCGCGCCCGGCGGGACCGTCGCGGTCCTCAACAACGACCGCGACTGGACCGCCGGCGCGTTCGTGGACGCCTACGAGGGCCTCCTGGAGGAGTACGGGGACGACCACCGCCGCGACTACCGGGCCTACGACACCGCGGGCGAGATGAACGCCGCCGACGGCCTGGCCGACGCGGTGGAGAGCAGCGCCTCCTGGACGCGCGTCCTCGACCCCGAGGGGTTCGTCGGCACGGCCCTGTCCTCCAGCAAGGTGGCCGCGGTGGTCCGCAACATCGGGGAGCGGCGCACCCGCGACGCCCTCGCCGCGCTCGTCGCCGAGCACTTCCCGGAGGGGGAGGTGCGGATCCCCTACACGTCCAGGCTCTTCCTCGCCCGCCGCGAGGGCTGAGCCCGGAGGGGCCGGTCCGCGCGGGCCGGGGCGCGCCCCGGCCCGCTGCCGCCCCGGTTTCGTCGACCCGTGGCGGGCCCGCGCGGGGCGGGCGCGGCCACCGCCGGACGGAACCGGTCACGGGCCGCGCCGGCGGCACGGGTCAGGCGAGCCGCTTCTTGAAGCCGACGTGGGAGGCGGCGTACCCCAGGCCGGCGTAGAAGCGGTGCGCGTCACCGCGCGTGGAGTCCGAGGTCAGCTGGAGCACCTTCGCCCCGCGTCCGCGCGCCTCCGCCTCGGCCCAGGCCATCATCTCCGAGCCCACACCGCTGCCCCGCTCGTCCGCGTGCACGCGGACCCCCTCCACCTGTGCGCGTGTCGCGCCGCGGTGGGAGAGACCGGGAAGGATCGTCAGCTGCAGGGTCGCGACCACCCTCCCGTCGCGGCGCGCCACGGCGAGGACGTGCCGGGGGTCGGCGTCGACCGCCTCGAACGCCGCGAGGTAGGAGGCGTGGTCGTCCGGGTCCTCGCGTCGCGAGCCGAGCACGTCGTCGGCGAGCAGGGCGACGATCGCCGCCACGTCCTCGGCGCGGGCGCGGTCGATGACGAGGGTGGTGGGCATGGGCTCTCCTCGGAGGACAAGGGGGTACGGCACCCCCGAACCGGCACGGGTCCGTCCGGTCCATGGATACAGGGTCCGCCGGTGCGCACCCCCGCGGGGCCCGCCGCACGGGCGCCCGACCGGTCGGACCCGCGCCGCACCGTCAGAGCAGCAGCCGGGCGACGGCCGCGAGGTCCGCCACCACCGTGGTCGCGTGCGCGAGCTCCGCCGGAGGGCTCGTGGTCGCCACCGCGAGCACGGGCATCCCGGCGGCGATCCCGGCGCTCGCCCCGTTGGGGGAGTCCTCCACCACCACGCACCTCTGCGGGGAGACCCCCATGCGCTCGGCGCCCAGCAGGTACGGCTCGGGGTCGGGCTTGCCCTCGGTGACGTCGTCGGCGGTCACCAGCACCCGGGGGAACGGCAGCCCGGCCGTCCCGAGGCGGGAGCGGGCGATCCTGTCGCCCCCGGACGTGACGACCGCCCAGGGGCGCCCGCGGGCGTCGAGTTCGGTGAGCAGGCCCAGGGCCGCGGGCAGGGCCCGGACCCCGTCGCCCGCGGCGGCCTCGTGGGCCTCGATCCGCCGGGCCTCCTCGACCGGGTCCAGGTGCGGGGCGACCAGGCGCGCCAGTCCGATGTCGGTGCGCCCGTGGCTGTGCTCCAGGACCTCGTCCACGTCGAGGCCGCGTTCGGCGGCCCACGCCGTGAGGCCGGCGCGGACGCTCTCCATGGAGTCCACCAGCACGCCGTCCAGGTCGAACAGCACCGTCGCCCCGTCGTAGCCGCCCACGTCGCCCCCTCGGTTCCGGATCGGTCGCTCCTCCAGGGTGCCAGAACCCGGTGCGGCGCGCGGCGGTCGGAACGGGCGGGACGCGCCCCGCCCGCGGTCGGCCGCCGGAGGGCGGTCAATTACAGTTGACCCATGGACACCGAACAGCTGATCGCCCTCGCCCGCGCCACCGACGGCGACGACCCCCTGGCCGGTCTCGACGCCACGATGCGCGTCCGCAGGGAGATGGAGCGGGTCGAGGCCGTACTCGTGCGCCGGGCGCGCAACCGGGGCTCCACCTGGGCCGAGGTCGCGGAGGCCCTCGGCGTCTCCAAGCAGGCCGTCCACAAGAAGTACGGGGGGCGGGGGGTCCTCGGCTCCCAGAAGTAGGGACCGCCCCGCGCGGCTCGGTCAGCGCAGCGCCGCCACGAACCTCTCCATGCGCCCGCCGAACCCCTCCGCGTCGCCGAACCACACCGCCACCGAGTCCGCCCCGGCGGCCGTCAGCTCCCGGAACAGCTCCACGGCGCGGCCGAAGCCCTCCTCGTCCCCGGACCAGGCGATCCGGGTGCCCGACCGGACGGGGCGGTCGGTCAGGCACCGCAGCCGGTTGCGCGCCGCCACGAACTTCTCCGCGGTCAGTCCGACGCCCTGCCACTCGTCGCCCCACTCGGCCGCGCGCCGCAGCGCCCGGTCGGAGGCGCCGCCGACCATCACCGGCACGGGACGCGCCGGGCGGGGCTCGAACACGCCGCTCCCGTAGGAGTGGAACCGGCCCTCGAACGGGCCGCCGCCCCCGAACAGGTGCCGCAGCAGCCGCAGCGTCTCGTCCGTCCGGGCCCCGCGTGTGGCGAAGTCGGCCCCCACCGCGGCGAACTCCTCCTCGGACCAGCCGACGCCCACCCCCAGCACGAACCTCCCTCCCGACAGGGCGTCCAGGGTCGCCGCCTGCTTCGCGAGGACCAGGGGGTCCCGCAACGGCGCCACCAGCACCGACGTGCCCAGCCGGATCCGCGTGGTGCGGGCGGCCAGGTGCGCCAGGGTCACCAGCGGCTCGTACACGCCGCCGAACGTGGTCCCGTACGGGGCGGGCGGCAGCAGGTGGTCCGGAAGCCACACGGCGTCCACCCCCAGCTCCTCCGCCCGGACGCCCAGGTCGGTCAGGGTCCCCGGGGGCATCTCCGGGGACTCGTCGGGGAGCACCACCTGGAGGCGGGTGCCGGTGATCGGTTCGGTCAGCTCGCTCATGAGCCGACGGTAGACCGTGTCGCCGGCTCCCGGGGAGACCCTCTCCGGCGGGCCAGGCCCCCGGCCCCGTGGACACGCCCGTTCCGGCGCCGGGCCCTCACCGCCCCTCGGGCAGCGTCACCCGGGCGAGGACCGCCCGGTGGTCGCTGCCCGTGACCTCCACGACCTCGAACGCGCCGACGCCCATCGACTCGTCGACCAGCACGTGGTCGATGGTGACGCCGGGCAGCCCGCCCCCCGTCGGCCATGTGGGCTCCAGCCCCCGGCCGTGGACGGTCGCGGCGCTCACGTAGCCCTCGTCCAGGACGCGGCGCAGCTCGGCGTGGTCCAGGGTGGCGTTGAAGTCGCCGGCCAGGATCCTGAGACCCGGCCGGTGGAGGCGGTTCCCGGGGTCCGCGGCCGCGGGTTCCGCGTCCCCGGGACCGGACAGGGCGCGCAGCCCGTCCCGCCACCCGTCCATGGTCCCGGGGGCCAGGGGAGGCAGGGGGTGCACCGACACCACCTCCACGGGGAAGGAGTACCCGGGCACCTCCATGCCGGCGCGGGGCATCGCGAACGCCCCGGTCCCCGCCGCCGCGTCGCCCAGGTCGGTGAGGGGGAGGGCCGCGTGGACGCTGCTGCCGTGCACACCCGCGGCCGAGTGGTCGACGGTGTGGGGGAGGAGGTCGTCGAGCCCGGCCTCGGACAGGGCCTCCAACAGGTCAGGTGTGACCTCCTGGAGGGCGAGGACCGTCACCTCGCGGTCGCGCACCAGTGCGACCACCTCGGCGACGTCGGCGCCGCCGCCGAGGGCGTTCAGGCTCATGACCCGCAGCTCCGGGCCGCCGGCCCCGGAGATCCCGAAGGGGATCGCGCGCGGTACGACGGCCGCCGCGAGGACGGCCGCCGCCGCGACCAGCACGGCCAGCGGCACCCACCGCCGCAGCAGGCCCGCGGCCGTCGCCGCCAGGAGCGCGGCCCCCAGCACGTACGGGGTGTAGGCCAGCACGGGCACCAGCGGCCATCCCCGCTCCAGGCCGAGCCCCCGCAGCGCGGCGAACACCGCGAAGCCCGCCGCCGCCAGCGCGACCAGGACGGTCACGGCCGCCGAGCGGCGGCGGGCGGCCGGAGCCGCAGGAGCCGTTCCCCGTGTCCCCACCTGATCCATGACCCCGACCTCCGTGTCCCGCGGACGGTCGCGCCCGCCCCGGATAGGACTCCCCCCGGGGGTGGCGGGTTCGGGCGGTTTCCGGCGGGAGCCGCGCCAGGAGCGCCGGGGCGCGATCCCACCGGCCCCGGGGCCCGCCGGGGGCAGGCGGTCCCGCACCGCAGGCCCTCGGCGTACCCCTCGCGGAACGCCGCTCGGACCCGGCCCCGCCCGGACCCTCGCGGGCCCGGGCGCGACGCGGCCCGCGTCCCCGCGCCCGCCGACTCCCGCGCCGCCGACGCGGCGTCCGGCAGCCGCGCGGCCCGGTCCCCTCGCCGACGGGGCGGAGACCGCGCGGTGCGGCGCACGGCCGACCCCTCCGGCCGCACTCACGGCCGGGCGGCGGCCTCCGTCAACCGCTTCCACGCCTTCTCCAGGTGCGGATGGCCCGCTCCCGGGCGCCGCACCAGGTAGGCCGTGTCGACGGGCGGATCCGCCGGGTCCAGGAGCGTGACCAGGCGGCCGTCCTCCAGCGCCGACTGGCACAGGTACCGCGGCAGCACCGTCACCCCGGCGCCGCCGACCACCGCCGCCAGCACCCCGCGCAGGTCGGGCACGGTGACCGCGGGCGTGCAGGTCAGCCGCACGCCGAACACGTGGCGCCAGTACCGGCGCAGGAGGGGCAGGTCGTCGTCGTACGCCACCAGGGGGGTCGCGCACAGCGCCGAGGAGCCCTGGCGGCCCAGCCGTTCGCGGTGGATCCGCCGCGCCCACCCGGGCGACGCCACCAGGACGGACTCCGTGTCCGCCAGCGGATCGGCGACCAGCGTGCGACCGCGCGGCCGCACCGTCGACAGCACCAGGTCGTGCCTGCCCGAGCGGAGTCCGTCCAGGAGGTCGTCGGCCGGTCCGGTCCGGGCCCGCAGCCGCACCCCCTCCTCCACCAGCGGGGCGAGGGCGGGCAGGACCAGGCAGTGGAGCGCCTCGGCGGGCCCCGCCAGCCGCAGCGGCACGGGCGGGGAGGCCGCGTCGCCGCCGTTCTCCCCGGCCACCGCCTCCAGGGCGTCCAGCGGCTCGGCGATCCGGGCGGCCAGGTCGTTGGCCTCGGCGGTGGGGGCCACGCCCCGGGGCAGCCGGTCGAACAGTTCGTGGCCCAGCCTCCGCTCCAGCGAGCGGATCTGCGTGGTCACCGTCGGCTGTGACAGCCGCAACAGCTGGGCGGCCGCGGTGAAGGAGCCCGACCTGTGCACGGCCAGGAAGGT
Organism: Streptomonospora nanhaiensis; assembly: GCF_026642255.1. Lineage (GTDB taxonomy): Bacteria > Actinomycetota > Actinomycetes > Streptosporangiales > Streptosporangiaceae > Nocardiopsis > Nocardiopsis tropica. The sequence goes on from NZ_CP113264.1 coordinate 1,423,096, forward strand.
GCGCAGCTGCTGGAGGTCCAGCGACCCGGCAACCGATCCATTGGAATCTCTATAGGTCACCTTGCCGATTTTATTGGTGGACGAATACGTTGCCGCACTAGTGTCTGCCTGGACCGGGGCAGCCCGGTCCACCGCACACGACGTCCGGAGGTTGCGCCATGCCAGTCACCAGCAGGGAAGTCCATCTCGTCGCCCGCCCCTCCGGCGAGCCCGAGCCCGCCGACTTCTCCCTCGTCGAGACCGAGGTCGGCGACCCCGGAGCCGGGGAGGTCCTCGTGCGCAACTCGTGGATCTCCGTGGACCCCTACATGCGGGGCCGCATGAACGACGCCAAGTCCTACGTCCCGCCCTACCGCCTCGGCGAGGCGATGGACGGCGGTGCGGTGGGCACCGTGGTCGCCTCCGGCAGCGACGACGTCCCGGTCGGCGCCACGGTCCTGCACTCCGCCGGGTGGCGCGAGTACGCACTCCTGCCCGCCGGGGCTGCGCGCGTGGTCGACCCCGGCCTCGCCCCCGTCGAGAACTACCTCAACGTCCTCGGCATGATCGGCCTCACCGCCTACGCCGGGCTCGTCGAGGTCGCCCCCGTGAAGGAGGGCGACGTGGTGTTCGTCTCGGGAGCCGCGGGAGCGGTCGGCTCGATCGCCGGCCAGATCGCCCGCAAGCTCGGGGCCTCCCGCGTGGTCGGATCGGCGGGCGGCCCGGAGAAGCGGCGCCGGGTCGTCGAGCAGTTCGGCTTCGACGCCGCCATCGACTACCGCGAGGGCGACCTGGAGGGGCAGCTCGCCGAGGCCGCGCCCGACGGGATCGACGTCTACTTCGACAACGTCGGAGGCGCCCACCTGCGGGCGGCCATCGCGGCGATGCGCGACCACGGGCGGATCGCCCTGTGCGGCGCGATCTCCCAGTACAACGCCACCGAGCCCGTCCCGGGGCCGGACAACCTGTTCCTCGCGGTCGGCAAGCGGCTCAACCTGCGCGGGTTCATCGTCGGCGACCACGCCCACCTGGCGGCCGAGTACGCCCGGCTGGCGGCGGGCTGGATCGCGGACGGGGAGCTGCGCACCGAGGAGACCGTGGTCGACGGCATCGACAACGCCGTCCGGGCCTTCCTCGACATGATGCGGGGGGCGAACACCGGCAAGATGCTGGTCCGCCTCGCCGACTGAGCCCTTGCCTGGAGTGCACTCCAGGTTGCCATCATGGGTGACACGCCCCGCAGCCACCACGGACCTCCGTGACCACGGAAAGGCTTCCATGCAGTACGTCACGCTGAACAACGGCCTCACGATGCCGCAACTCGGGTTCGGTGTCTGGCAGGTCGCCGACGACGCGGCCCAGGCCGCCGTCGAGACCGCCCTGGAGAGCGGCTACCGCAGCATCGACACGGCCAAGCTGTACGAGAACGAGGCCGGTACGGGCCGTGCGCTCGCGGCGTCGGGCCTCCCCCGGGAGGAGTTGTTCGTCACCACCAAGCTGTGGAACGACGACCAGGGGTACGACAACGCGCTCAAGGCCTTCGACGCCAGCCTCGACCGGCTCGGCCTGGACTACGTCGACCTGTACCTCATCCACTGGCCGGCGCCGGCGAGGGGCGCCTACGTCGAGACCTGGAAGGCCCTGGAGCGCATCCACTCCGAGGGGCGGGCCAAGGCCGTCGGGGTGTCCAACTTCACCGCCGCGACCCTGGACCGCGTCGTGGAGGAGGGAGACGTGGTCCCGGCCGTCAACCAGATCGAGCTGCACCCCTACTTCTCCCAGGAGGCCATGCGGGCGGCCAACGCCCGGCACGGCGTCGTCACCGAGGCGTGGAGCCCCCTGGGCCAGGGCAAGGACCTGCTGCAGGACCCCGTGCTCGGCGCGATCGGCGCCGCGCACGGCAAGTCCGCCGCGCAGGCGGTGCTGCGCTGGCACATCCAGAGCGGCAACGTCGTGATCCCCAAGTCCGTGACCCCGTCGCGGATCCGGGAGAACTTCGACGTCTTCGACTTCGAGCTGTCCGGTGACGACATGGACAAGATCGGGTCGCTGAACCGTGACGGCCGGATCGGTCCGGACCCCGACACCCTCGGCTGAGAGCCGTCTCCTCCGGGGCCGTGACCGGGCCCGGGGATGGGATCATCCGACGCTCTCGGGCTGTGGAAACAGCCCGGGAGCGTCTTTCGCGGGACGAAACGGCTGGGGCGTGAAGCAAACGTCTCGCCCTGCGCATGGCCGGAACCGGACGAAACGGTACGCGCGCGCACCACGGCCCACACCCTTCCCAAGGGCCGGTCCGCAAGGGGTATGGACCTGCTGGACGTCTCGGGTCAGGACCTTCGCCGCCCCCGAGTGGCGTGGTGCCGAACAGAGGCGTACAGTCCCTCTGGTGCGCCGGGAAACATACGACGGCGGACACCAGCTCTCCTCTACGCGAAACCAGATCCATGACCGTCGTCCCCCTTCGTGCCGCACGCGTGTACCGCTCGGAGAACGCCGAGCGCTCCGTCCACGCCTGGTGCCACAAAGCCCTGAGCCAGTGGCCCGAACTCGGGCCCCTTCCGCCTGTGGAGACCCGTCTGGGGAGCACTCAGGCCTTTCGCGCCGAAGGCGGTGCCGGCACCCCGGTACTGGTCCTGTCCGGCACCAACTTCAACGCCGCCACCACGGTCCCCGCCGCCCGCGCCCTGTCCGCGGACCGGCCGGTGCTGCTGGTCGACGTCCCCGGACAGCCCGGCCTCAGCTGCAGCCAGCGGGTCGGCGGGACCAGGATCGAGACCTACGGCGCGTGGCTGGACGAGCTCCTGCCCCGGATCACCGACGGGCCCGTCCTGGTGCTGGGACACTCGCGCGGCGCCGCCATCGCGCTCGCCTCGACCCCGTCCCCGCTGGTCGCGGGGATGCTGCTGCTCAACCCCGCGGGGCTCACCGCCGCCGGTGTCAGCTCGGAGTCGATGCGCGCGACGCTGCCCTGGATGATCCACCCCAACGAGCAGACCAGCGGTCGCCTCGTCGAGTTCCTCAGCGGCCCGTCCGCGGAGGAGTGCGCCGAGCGCCGCGCCGAGGCCGAGTGGCTGACCATGGTGGCCCGCTACTGCCGCACGGGCACCACGCCCAACCCGCTCCACGGCGAGCAGTTCCGCGCCTGGGCGGACACGCCGGTCGCCGTGGCGACCGGATCGCACGATCCCTTCTTCTCCCCCGCGCGCCTGCACGGGCCGGCCCGCCGGTTCCTGAACACCGGGGTCCACACGATCGAGGGCGCGGGCCACCTGTCGCTGTACGAGCAGCCCGAGAGGGTGTGCGAGCTGCTGCGCGGGCTCGACGCCTGACCCGCCCCCGTGGCGGCCTTCCGCCGCACACGGGCGCGGCCCCGCCGCCGCGCTCCCGCCCCCCGCGCCAACGCGGCGGGCCGGACGTGTGAGCCGCTTCCGCGTCCCCCGGTTCCGTCCGCCCGTCCTCCGGCGCCGCGCCGCCGAACGGACGGCCCCTCCGCGTGCCTCCGCCGTGCTCCCGGCCGACCTGCGCGGCGCCGTCCTTTCAGGTTTTTCTGGTGTTTTTGATCTAAAAGAGCACAGTGTGGCAGGGATATTTATTTAAAACGGGATTGACGTCATTTCCTATGAAATGGACGTGGGTGAATCTGTCTTTCCCGATGCGTATCCTTGCCCGGGGCCGCTCCGAGAACCCCGGTCCCGCCCGCGCGCCGAAAGCACCCGAAACACCAGAGGGCAGTGCATGTCGAAAAAACTGGCACACGTGCTCGGGCTCGACACGAACCCGACGATCTTCTTCACCTCCGCCGCACTGACCGTCGTCTTCGTGGTGTGCGCCATCGTCTTCACCGACACGGTGGACACCGTCTTCGGCGCCGCCTCGCAATGGATCCTGACCCATCTCGGATGGCTCTACATCCTCGGGGTGACGTCCTTTCTCGCCTTTCTCGTGTGGATCGCGTGCAGCCGCTACGGCGGTGTGCGGCTCGGCCCCCCGGGCAGTGCGCCGGAGTACGGCAACCTCGCCTGGTTCTGCATGCTCTTCGCGGCCGGGATCGGCAGCATCCTCATGTTCTGGGGCGTGGCCGAGTCCATCAGCCACTACGCGGACCCGCCTCAGGGCGACGTCGAGCCGGAGTCGGTGGAGGCGGCCAGGCAGGCCATGGGGTTCACGCTGTACCACTTCGGCCTGCACACCTGGACGATCTTCTGCCTGCCGGCGCTGGCCTTCGCCTACTTCGTGTACCGCAAGGGCCTGCCGTTCCGGGTCAGTTCGGTCTTCCACCCGTTCATCGGCGACCGGATCGACGGTCCGCTGGGAAGGACCGTCGACATCGTCGCGGTCCTCGGCACGCTGTTCGGCGTGGCCGTCACCATCGGCCTGGGGACCATGCAGATCAACAGCGGCCTCAACACGCTGTTCGGCATCGAGGAGAGCCGACTCACGCAGCTGGTCCTGATCGCCGTGGTCACGGCCGTCGCGGTCGCCTCGGTGGCCTCGGGGCTCGACGTCGGGATCAAGTGGCTCTCGCTGCTCAACGTCGTCCTCGCCGTCGCCCTGCTGGTGTTCGTCTTCCTGGCGTCCTCCCCGCTCTACCTGGCGAAGGGCACCATCGAGACCGTCGGCGTGTACCTGGAGCGGCTGGTCCCGCTGTCGTTCTGGAACGACACCTTCGGCAACACCGGCTGGCAGGGCGCCTGGACGGTCTTCTACTGGGCGTGGACCATCACCTGGTCGCCGTTCGTCGGGATCTTCATCGCCCGTATCTCCAAGGGCCGCACCATCCGCGAGTTCGTGCTCGGCGTGCTCGTCCTGCCCACGGCCTTCAGCATCGTGTGGTTCGGCGTCTTCGGCCTGTCGGCCTTCGACATCGAGATGAACCGGGGCGGCGGGCTGGTGCGGGAGGTGGCCGTGGAGCAGGACATACCGGGCGCTCTGTTCGCGTTCCTGGAGCACTTCCCGATGGCCACGTTCGTCTCGGCCGCCTCGATCCTCATCGTGGTCATCTTCTTCACCACGTCCTCGGACTCGGCGTCCCTGGTCGTGGACATGCTGTGCTCGGGCGACGCCGTCACCCCGGTCCGGCAGCGGGTGTTCTGGGGTGTCACCGAGGGCGTGGTCGCCGCGACGGTCCTCACCGCGACGGGCGTGGGCGGCCTGGACGCCCTGCAGCAGACGATCATCGTGTTCGGCCTGCCGTTCTTCGCGATCGGCTTCTTCATGATGGCCGGGCTCGTGCGCTCCCTCCGGGCGGAGGAGGGGGAGGGGGTCCGGCGGGCGCGCGACATCCCGCTCGCCACCCGGGCCCGCCGGATGGCCCGGCGCGACACGAGGGGGGCCGTCCGCGCCCGGGTGCGCCGCGGGGGGACCGGGGCGCGGCGCGGCGGGTGAGCGGATCCGGGCGGGGGTCCCGCCCCGGCGGGCCGGCCGCCGCGCCCCGGGGTCGCGGTCGGCCGGAACCTACGACGGGTCGTCGCGCGGGTCCTGGCCGACGGCCGGCAGGATCACCTCGTCCACGATCCGGGCCACGTACTCCTCGTCGGGGAAGGCCTGGTGGTCCATGCCGTACTTGATCATCATGGCCTCGCCGATGTCGACGGTGAGGGGTGTGACCCGTGCGGGGTCGATCCGGCCCCGCCCGGCGTAGTGCTCGAGCACGGTGCGGGTGAAGCGACCGCCGCGCGCGTCGAACACCTCCTCCGTGAACCGCCTGTACAGGTCGGGGTGGTGCTGCGCCTCGGCGACCACGGCGAACATCGCCTGGCCGCGGGTGCCGTCGACCATGACGCCCCGCAGGAGCATGAGGGCGCGGACGAGGTCGCCCCGCAGGTCGTCGGCCCCGGGCGTGGGCACCTCCTGCGGGAGGGTGTGGTACATCGCGTCGATCAGGATGTCGCCGGGGGTGGGCCAGCGCCGGTACAGGGAGGTCTTCGCGGTACCGGCGCGGCGGGCGACGCCCTCCATGGACAGCCGGGAGAGGCCGACCTCGGCGGCCTCGGCGAGGACCGCCTCGTGGATGGCGTCGAGCAGTTCCCTCCCGCGCCTGCGCGTGGCCCGGGGCGCGTCCGGCCGCGTGCGGTCCCGCGCGCCCCCGCCCCCGGAGGGGGCCTCCTTGTGTCCGCCGGGGCGCTCCCCGGCCCGGTCCCGCGCCGCGTCGTCCGCCAACCCTGCCTCCCCTGGCCGCTTCCGGCCGGGAATCGGTTTCCCAAACAAGAAACGGTGTCGTATCTTAAAAACGTCGTTGGATACGCCATCGTATCCAATCCCCATCCACCTTGCCCCGCCCTGCCCCGTGCGGCGTGAACGGAGCTTCCCGTGTCCCTCCCACCTCCCCCCGGAACCACCGCCTCCGGCGGCGTCCCGCTCAGCCGGCGGTCCCTGGCGCCCGACCTGTCCCGCGGCGTGATGCTGCTGGTGATCGCCATCGTGCACGCCCACATCTTCCAGGAGATGGTCGGCGGCGACCCGCAGGCGCCGGGTGCGGCGTTCGACGCCGCCACCACGGTCTTCGTGATGACGTTCGCCGAGGGGCGCGGCTACCCCATGTTCGCCGCGCTGTTCGGCTACGGGCTCGCCCGGATCCACCTGCGCCGCGTGGCCGAGGGGCAGCCCTGGCCGCGGGTGCGCTCCCTGGTCCGCAGAAGGGGGCGCTGGCTGGTCCTCATCGGGGTCCTGCACACCGTCCTGCTCTTCTTCGGTGACATCATCGCCGTCTACGGGCTCATCGCCCTCATGTTCGCCGGGCTCCTCCACGTCGGCGACCGGAGGCTGCTCGCCCACGGGTTCACCTGGATGGCCCTCGGCACGCTGGTCTACGCCTTCCTCAACACCCTCCCCTCCTTCACCGACCCCGCCGCCGGGGGAGGGGTCCTCACCGGGAGCCCGCTGGCGGACATGGTGACACGGCTGTTCACGTGGCCGGTCATGACCCCGATGCTCCTGATGACGTCGGTGTTCCCGTTCGCCGTGGGGGTGTGGGCGGCCCGCCGCCGCGTCATGGAGGAGCCCGGTCTCCACCTCGGCCTGCTGCGCCGGAGCGCCTTCGCCGGCATCCCCGTCGCCGTTCTGGGGGGACTGCCGTACGGCCTGGCCTCGGCCGGGCTGTGGGAGACCGCCGGCGCGGCCGAGACCGCTCTCGCCTGGCTGCACCTGCTCACCGGCTACGCGGGCGGCTTCGGCTACGCGGCGCTCATCGCCCTGCTCGCGGTCCGCCTCGGAGACCGGCGGGGCCCGGTGGTCCGGGCACTGGCGGCCACCGGCCAGCGCTCGATGACGTGCTACCTCCTGCAGTCGGTGGGGTGGTCCGTGCTGTTCGCGCCGTACGCGCTCGGCCTGGCGTCGGATCTCTCCGAGCTCGGCTCGGTCCTGGTCGGCGCGGCCGTCTGGCTGGCCACCGTGGTGATCGCCGACGTCATGCGGCGCACGGGGGCGCGCGGACCCGCAGAACGCCTCCTGCGGTGGGGCACCTACCGGGAGCCCCGCTCCGGCTCCGCGACCGTGACGGCGCAGGCGCGCTCCGGCGGCTGAGCACGGCTCGCGTCCGCCGCGGGAAAACCCGTGGAGGCCGCCGGTCGGGGTGCACGATGATGGTCCGATGACCACTTCCGACGACGAGCGCTTCCTCGCCGCCACCGCCGACCGGCTCGCCTCCCTCCCCGCCGTGCGGGCCGTCGCCCTCGGAGGCTCCAGGGCCCAGGGCTCCCACCGGCCCGACAGCGACTGGGACCTGGCCCTCTACTACCGGGGCCGGTTCGACCCGCAGGACCTGCGGGACACGGGCTGGCCCGGCGAGGTCTCGGAGCTCGGGGACTGGGGCGGCGGCGTCTTCAACGGCGGAGCCTGGCTGCGGATCGACGGACGGGCCGTGGACGTGCACTACCGCGACCTCGACGTCGTCGAACACGAGCTCGCCGAGGCGGGCGCGGGCCGGTTCCGGGTGGAGCCGCTCATGTTCCACCTGGTCGGCATCCCCAGCTACCTCGTCGTCGCCGAACTCGCGATCGGCCGCGTCCTCGTCGGGGACCTGCCCCGGCCCGACTACCCCGAGGCGCTGCGCCGGTCCGCGCCACCGGTCTGGCGCGGTCTGGCCTCCGCCACCCTGGCCTACGCCGAGCGCAACCACGCGCCCCGCGGCAGGGTCGCCCAGACCGCGGGCCTGGTCGCCCAGGCGGCCTCCCACACGGCGCACGCGGTACTGGCCGGCCGGGGGGAGTGGGTCACCAACGACAAGGAGCTCCTGGCCCGGGCGGGTCTGGAGGAGGTGGACCTCGTGGTGGCGGGGATGACGGCCGACCCCCAGGACCTCGTCGCGGGGGTGGCGGAGGCCGGCCGGATCCTCGCGACGGCCTGAGGCGGGGGGCGGCCGCGGCCGGCCCCCGCCGCGGGGTCACGCGCCCGGCCTCCGCCCGGGGGAGGCCTCCCCGCCGCGCGCTCCGCGCCGGGAGGCGGTCACCACCAGCGTCAGCACGCCCGCGACCAGGCCCCAGAACGCCGACCCCACCCCGAGCAGCGTGAACCCGGACGCCGTCGCCAGGAACGTCACCACCGCCGCCTCCCGGGACCGTTCGTCCGACAGCGCGGACGCCAGGGACCCCCCGATCGTCCCGAGCAGGCCGATCCCCGCGATCCCCAGGACCAGGGTGGCGGGCAGGGCGGCCAGCAGGGACGCCACCGTCGCCCCGAACACGCCGACGCACAGGTAGAAGACCCCCGCCCACACCCCCGCGAGGTAGCGGCGTTCCGGGTCGGGATGGGCCTGCGGACCGGTGCAGATGGCCGCGGTGATCGCCGCCAGGTTCATCCCGAAGCACCCGAACGGGGCCAGCACCATGTTGGTGGCCCCGGTCCATCCGATCACGGGGGAGACCGGTACCCGGTAGCCGTCGCCGCGCAGGACCGCCACCCCGGGCAGGTTCTGGGACGCCATGGTCACCACGAACAGCGGCACTCCCACGCTCACCAGCACCTGCCACGAGAACTCGGGCACCACGAACACCGGAGCGGCGAGCGCGGGCCGCACCCCGCCCAGGTCCAGGGTCCCCCGTGCGGCGGCGGCCGCCGCGCCCGCGGCCAGGGACAGGATCACGGCGTAGCGCGGCAGCCACCGCCGGGACAGCAGGTACGCCGCGAACATCGCGGCCACCACCGCGAAGTCGTCCTCCATGCTCGTGAAGAGGCCGACCCCGAACTGGAGCAGGACCCCGGCCAGCAGCCCCGCCGCGAGCGGGACGGGGACCCGGTCCATCACCCTCTCGAACCAGCCGGTGACCCCGCTCAGGGTGATCAGGGCGGCCGAGAACAGGAACGCCCCGACGGCCTGCGCCATCGTCACCCCGTCCAGGCCCACCGCCAGCAGCGCCGCGCCCGGCGTGGACCACGCGGTGACCACGGGGGCCCGGTAGCGCAGCGACAGCCCCACACAGGTCACCGCCATGCCCACGCCCAGGGCGAGCATCCACGAGGCGATCTCCCCGGAGGACGCCCCGGCGGCCTCGGCGGCGGTGAACACGATCGCCGCCGAGCTGGTCACCCCGACCAGGACGGCGATCAGACCGGCGGCGACCGCGGGGACGGGGGCGACGCTTCCGATGCGGCGGGCGAGGGTTCTCATGGTCGACCATCCTGCCCGGCCGCCGTCCCGGGGCTGACTCCGGGGCGGGAGGAGGGCGGGGCCCGCCGCCGGGCGGCGACCGAAACCGGGTGGCCGCGGACGGGGCCGCCGGGGACGATGGACCCATGGAACGATCATTCGACGAACTCGTGGCCGAGGCCGAGGCCGAGCCCACGGAGGGCTGGGACTTCTCGTGGCTGGACGGCCGGGCCACCGAACAGCGCCCCTCCTGGGGCTATCAGCGCACGATGGGGGAGCGCATGGCCTGCGCCTCCGCCGCCCTCGACATCGATACCGGGGGAGGCGAGGTGCTGGCCGGTGTCCCCGAACTCCCCAGGACGGCGGTGGCGACCGAGTCCTGGCCGCCCAACGTCGCCGCGGCCACCCGGCTGCTCCACCCGCGGGGCGTCGCGGTGGTCGCGACCGAGGACGGCCGCCCGCTGCCGTTCGCGGACGGCGCGTTCGACCTGGTGGTCTCCCGGCACCCCGTCGCCACGTGGTGGGAGGAGATCGCCCGCGTGCTCGCCCCCGGCGGCACCTACCTCTCCCAGCAGGTGGGGCCGGAGAGCGTGTTCGAGGTGGTGGAGTTCTTCCTGGGACCGCGCCCGGAGGAGGACCGCCGGTCCCGGCACCCGGACGACGCGCGCGAGGCGGCCAGGGCGGCCGGGCTCGACGTCGTCGACCTGCGCCTGGAACGGCTGCGCACGGAGTTCTTCGACGTCGGCGCGGTCGTCTACTTCCTGCGCAAGGTGATCTGGATGGTGCCGGGGTTCACCGTCGACGCCTACCGGGAACGGCTCCTGGACATGCACGAGCACATCCGGCGCGAGAGGGCGTTCACGGCGACCACGACCCGCTTCCTCGTCGAGGCCCGAAAGCCCCGGGGCTGAGGCCGCCCGCCGGCGGACCGGCCCCCGCGACCGCGGTCCGGCGCGGAGGGCCGGTCCGGGGACTCAGGCGCCGGCCCTGACGTGCTGGACGACCTCGAACCCCCAGATCTCGCTGCCGGTCGCGGCCGGTCCGCCCTGCCCGTGCCCGTGTCCTTTCGCCTCGCCGCTCCGACCCGCGTCGGCGGCGGCCTGGGCGTGCCCGTGCTTGAACGCCTGGCCGCCCACCCAGTTCTGGAAGTCCTCCTCGGAGCGCCAACGGGTGTACACCAGGTACTTGTCGGTGCCCTCGACCGGGCGCAGGAGCTGGAACTCCTCGAACCCCGGCTGGTTCTCCACCAGCCCGGCCCGCTTGGCGAAGCGCTCCTCCAGTGTGGCCCCGGCACCCTCGGGGACGGTCAGGACGTTGAACTTGACGACGCTGCTCACGCGGCACCTCTCCACCGTTGACTTCGACCTTCACCGCCCAACCTAGGGCACCCCCCTCCCCGGCGCCGGTCGGCCCCGCGGCAACAGCCGACCGCGTCCCGCCCCCCCGGACACCCGGAGCGGGTCAGCCGAGAACCACCCGCCCCGAGGCGTCCACGCTCCACCCCGGGTTGTGCGCGACCTCCCACACCACCCCGTTGGGGTCCCGGACGTGCGCGTGGAAGATGCCCCCGAACTCGCCCCGCCGCGGGCTCTTGAGCACGGTCCCGCCCGCCGCGGCCATCGCGTCCACGGTCCGCCCGACCTCCTCGGGGCCGTCGACGTTGTGCGACAGGGTCACCCCCGACAGCCCCGACGTCCCGGGCGGCAGTCCCAGGTCCCGGTCGAACTTCTCCGCGTCGAAGAGGCCCAGCACCTGCCCGGGCGCGACCTGGAAGAAGACGATCTCGTCCGGGACGTCCATGAGCGGCTCCCAGCCGAGTCCGTCACGGTAGAAGCGGCGGGCCGCGTCCAGGTCGGGGGTGGCGAGCGTGACGAAGTGGACCTGCTGCCTCATGGCGTGCTCCTCGGATCTCGGTCGCGGGCTCCCCATCCTCGCGGATGCCGGCGCCGCGTCCCGTGCGCCCCGCCCGGTCGCGCTCCGGTACGGCGGGACGACCGCCTACAGTCCGTGCTTGCGGGCGACCACGGCGAGGACGAGCGAGCGGGGGAAGAGCCTGCGCAGCGCGAACACCACCGGCGCGTTGCTGCCGACCGCGTACAGGGGCCGCGGCGGGTCCGCCTCGATCGCCCGCACGACGGTCCGGGCGACCCGGCCCGCGGAGATCCCGGCCGACTCGTTGGCGTCGAGTGCGGTGAGCATGGTGCGGTACTCGCCCGCGAACGGGGAACCGTCGCGCAGGTACTGGGTCCGCCGCTCGCTGATACCGGTGTTGATCGACCCCGGTTCCACCGTGGCCACCCCCACCCCGAACGGGGACACCTCGCGGCGCAGGGCGTCGGCGAACCCCTTGACCGCCGCCTTCGACGCGACGTAGGACGACCGGTACGCCAGGGGGAAGCTCGCCAGCATCGACCCCACCATGACCACCCGGCCGTACCCGCGCCCGCGCATCCCCGGGAGGAGGAGCTGGGTGAGCCGCACGGCCCCGAACACGTTGATCCGGAACAGCCTCTCCACGGCGTCCGGGGGCAACTCCTCGAACGGGCCGCTCTGGCTCTCACCGGCGTTGTTGACCAGCACGTCCACGTCGCCGGCGGCGGAGGCGCACGCCTCGACCGACGCCTCGTCGGCCAGGTCCAGGGCCAGGTACTCCACGCCCGGCACCGGCTCGGCCACCGACCCGGGTCTGCGGCTGGTGCCGTACACGCGGTAGCCGCGCCGGACCAGTGCGGCGGCCACGGCCGCGCCGATACCCGACGACGCGCCGGTGACGAGCGCGGTCCGCTGGACGGTGGGACGGTTCATGGTGGTCCTTCCGGGAGGGGTCGGCGCGCTCGCGCCGCGCGTGTGAGCGATGATCGCACGGAGCACCGCGACCGGCCGGTCCAGCCCTCCCCGGCGCCCGCGTCAGTCCCAGCGGTGCGGGTCGAACAGGCCGATCGGCAGGTCGGTCCGGCCGTCCCCGGCCAGGTCGGCCAGGGCCTCGCCGACGGCGGACGCGAACTTGTAGCCGTGCCCGGAGAAGCCCCCGGCGAGCACCAGCCCGGGAAGCTCCCTGCGGTGGCCGATGACGAAGTGCTCGTCCGACGTCATCGTGTACATGCAGGAGGCCATGCGCTCGGGAAGGGCCTCGACGCCGTGCAGCCCCGAGGTCAGCTCGCCGAGCCTGCGGGCGTCGGCGGGGCCGGGCTCGCGCGGCCCCGCGTCCGGGTCCACCGGCTCACCCCACTGCGCCCCCTCGCGCCTCGGGCCGGGGGCCTCGGCGTGCACGCCGATCTTGACGGTCCGGCCCCCGTCCAGGCTGGGGAACCCGTACCAGGTGCAGTCGTCCCCGTCCCGGGCGAACACCGGACCGGCCACGTGCGCGGCTGGGTCGCCCGTGGTGCGGAACCAGCCCAGCACCCGCCGCTCGACCGTGATCCCCCCGCCCAGGCCGGCCACCTCGGGCACCAGTGAGGGGAGCCACGCGCCGGCGGTGACGACGACCCTCCGGGCGCGGATCACCGTGTCGCCCACCACCACGCGGGGCCGGTCCGGATCCGGTTCGATCCGGGTCGCCACGGCCCCGGTGAGCACCCGTGCCCCCGCCGCCCCGGCGAGCCGGACGGCCGCCAGGATCGACGCCTCGGGCAGGACCACGCCGGCGTCCTCCTCGAACACGCCGACCTCGCCCGTGCGCAGCCGGTGGCCGGGGAAGCGGGTGCGGACCTCGTCGGCGGAGAGCAGCTCGCAGGAGAGTCCGTGGTGCCGGGCCGCGGCCAGCGACCCGGCGACGGCGGCACTGTCCGGCGCGCCGGCCATCAGTGCCCCGGTGCGCAGCACGAGCCGTTCCCCGGACGCCTCCTCCAGCTCCGACCAGGCACGCCAGGCCGCTCGGACGAACGGCACGTACTCGGCGCCCTCCAGGTAGGCGGTGCGGATGATGCGGGACTCCCCGTGGCTGGAACCCCGGTCGTGGCCGGGGGAGAACTGCTCCACCCCGACGGCGTCGACGCCGGACCGGGCCAGGCGCCACAGGGCCTGCGCCCCCATCGCCCCCAGGCCGACCACGACGGTGTCGGTCTCCAGCAGGTTCGCCACGCGGTTCCTCCCCGATCCGGTTCCTGGCCTCCAGGGGAAGGCCCCGGCCCATGATCCCAGGCCGTGGCGGACGCCCGCCCACCCCCTGGGTGGACGGGCGCCCTGTTCGGCGGTCCCCCTCGGCGCGCCGGGGGAGAGGGGCGGGATCAGTTCAGCGGCGGGTAGGCGTTGTCCAGCAGCTCCTGGAACTGGGCCGAGAACCAGTGGCCCGAGATCGGGGCGTCGGCCAGCGCGCCGCTCATGTTGTACCCGTTGCGGGGGTTGCCCTCATAGGTCGGGTCGCACATGCGGTCGAAGCCCTTGCCCTCGGGGTTGGGGATGAACTCGCTGGAGCCGTCGGACTCGCCCGGGGGCTTCATCCACACATAGGCGTCGATGCCCGGCTCGGGGGAGGCCTGCGGGCGCTCGCCCAGCCCCGCGCCCGACTGGTTGCACCAGTTGCCCGACTGGATCCGCCGGTCGTAGCGGCCCCCGTCCACGTAGGCGTCCACACTGGTCTCGGGGCCGGGGCCCGTGGGGCGGTCCGGTCCGCCCCAGCCGTTGCGGGAGGTGTCGATCAGCATCCCGATGTCGGAGGCGAACCCCTGCGAGACCAGCTCCTCGCGCAGCGCCTGGGAGAAGGACAGCTCGTCGGTGAACTGGTTCCAGTCCACCCACTGCGACTGGCGCACCGGCGTTCCGGCCACCGTCTGGCCGATCGAGAAGTTGTCCTCGACCAGCGCCGAGTAGTTGGCCGTGTTCGCGATGAACCCGTGCACGTCGTCCGGCGAAGCGCCGGCGGTGTTGGCCGCCTCGTAGAACAGCGCCGCCGAGGCCGAGAAGTTGTCGGCCCAGCCGATCCACCCGTGGTGGCCCGCGTCCACGTAGTTGTAGACGTTGTCGATCGCGCCCAGCTGCGCCAGGGCGTAGCCCACGCCCTCCACGTAGTTGCCGTTGGCCAGCATCTCGTCGCACTCGGGCGTGGCCGTCTCGCGCGGGGACACGTTCGTGACCAGGTTGGGCAGCGAGTCGATCTCCACCGTCGTCACGATCCGCAGGTCCGCGTAGGCCGGGTCGGCCAGGATCTCCGCGATCGGGTCGATGTACTCGTGCTTGTAGCGGTCGATCTCGTCCGGGCCCAGCTCGCCGTTGGAGGCCAGCGCCGCGCAGTCGCGGCCGGGCAGGTTGTAGATCACCACCTGGAAGACCATCGGCTCGCCCGCGGCCTGGGCCACCGCCTCGTCCAGGTGCTCGCGCAGGCCCATCGACCCGGTGGTGGGGCTGTCGTTGCCCTCGATCGCGCTGATCTGGTCCAGCCACACACCCGTGGGCTGGTCGGAGATCGCGTCCCCGCCGGGCTCGGCGGCGGCGTTGGCCGACCAGATCGGGTTCACGTACACATCCGCGCCCTCATACGGATTGTCCACGCGTTCGGCGGCGGAGGAGGCACTGGTGGCGGCGACCGTGAGAGAGGCGGTAAGTGCCAGTCCGGCAGCGGTGGCGAGGCCGCGCCGTGCCCACGGAGTTCGTTGCTTGTCGCGGGGGGAATTTCTCATGGTGTTTTTCTTCCTCATGGGGAGCGGGTGACCAGAAGGAGTGTGCGGCTCGCCGGGCGCGTCACGGCGCCCGGCGGACCGGCGGGTGGGGAGAGGTGGTGTTCATGGTGGTGAGCGGGGCATGGGCGGGCCTGAGATCCGGGGTAAGGCTGGCGGTTGATCGTCCGTGTTTCTCCTGGGAAAAGGTGGGAGAAACGGGGGGATGGTGACCGGAAGGGGGGTGGGAGCGCTCCCAGTCGTAAGCGGGAATGGTGGGTGGCGTTGTCTGGACAAGGGGTGCGAAGGGCGTTCCGTATGTGGTTACGGGGGGTGACTATTTCGGAACGCTTTTCAGAACCGTAGCTCTCCAATGGTGATATGTAAACACCAAATGTCCACGGGGTTTCTGGGACGCTGTCCCCGTTCGGTGAATGGCCAGGTGGTGATCTGGTTCACAACTGTTCAGTAATAACCAGGGGTTTCCAGGAGATCACGCAGAGCAGGCCGACGGCTGCCGCCGCGAGCCAGAACGGGGCCAACAGGCCCACACCCTCCGCGACGAGCCCGCCCAGCACCGCGCCCAGGGCGGCCCCGCCGAGGTCGGCCAGCCGGTACACGCCTCCCACACGGCCCAGCAGGCGGTCCGGGATGAGCAGCTGGCGGACGGTCGTGGCGGCCGTCCCCCACACCACGGCGTGGACCCCGAACACGACCATGACGGCGCCGGCCGCCAGGGGGTTCGTGGTGAGTGCCAGGGCCGGGTAGGTGAGGGCCTCCACCGCGAGGCCCCAGCGGAGCAGGGAGGTCCGGCCCACTCGGCGCTCCAGCCACCCGTACGCCCGGGAGCCCGCGATGCCGCCCACGGCTCCCGCCGCCACGAACAGCCCGAAGCCCGCTTCGGACAGCCCCAGGTGCTCCCGTGCGTAGAGCACCCAGACCGCGAAGGCGCCGACACCCGCCAGGTTCATCACCAGGATGCAGCCGCACAGTACGCGGAGCCCGGGTGAGCCGAGGACGAACGACAGGCCCTCGCGGACCTCCTGCCGCAGCGTGGTCCGCGGCGGGGGAGGGGAGCCGGGGCGGCCCCGTCCGGAGGCGGTGGCAGGACCGGTGCCATCCGCAGGAGGACCACCACCGCCAGCAGGTGGGCGAGGGCGTCGAAGCCGAAGGGGAGCGACCACGCCACGGCGAACATCAGTGCGCCCAGGGGCGGGCCGAGCAGCTGGTTGTTGAGCGAGAACGTCAGGGCGAGCCGCGCGTTGGCCCTGCCCAGCGAGTCGCGGTGGACAACGGACGGCACCAGGGAGCCGTACGCGGTGTCGGCGAGGGACTCGCCGACACCCAGGGCGAACAGGGCCGGGTAGAGCGGCCACACACTCGTGCCGCCGGAGAGGAGTGCGGCGGCGAGCAGGGCGAGCACGGTGCAGCGGGCGAGGTTCGCCGCGAGGAGCACGCTGCGGCGGGGCCACCGGTCGACCAGGGCGCCCGAGGCCGGTGAGAAGAGGAGGTGGGGCAGGAGCTGGGCCGCCGAGGCGGCGACGGCGACCGGGGAGGAGGTCAGGGACGCGACGAGCAGCGGTCCCGCGGCGGCGAGGGCGCCGTCCCCGAGGTTGGTCAGGGCCGAGGCCCACCACAGGCGCGTGAACGCGGGGCCGAGGCGGGGTCGGTCCGGGCGGCCTCGTTCCGCGCCACCGCAACCCCCGGAGGAGCTCGGATCCACAGGTTTTCCGGCGCTCCGTTTCGGGTCTGCTCCGGTGGGTAACACACCGATTGGGAGCGCTCCCGTCGATCGGCTGGTCCAGCCGACAACGATGGAGAACGCAATGAACGGCAAGACCCACGAGACCAACGGCAACTCCCGCTGGTTCGGACGCGCACTCGTGCTGGCGTCCGTCCCCCTGCTCGGGCTGACCGCGCTGGCCGCGCCCGCGTCGGCGCACGGCTCGGTCGTCGACCCCGCCTCCCGCAACTACGGCTGCTTCGAGCGCTGGGGGGACGACTTCCAGAACCCCGCCATGGAGCAGGAAGACCCCATGTGCTGGCAGGCGTGGCAGGACAACCCCAACGCCATGTGGAACTGGAACGGCCTCTACCGCGACAACGTCGGCGGGGACCACCAGGGCCAGGTCCCGGACGGGACCCTGTGCAGCGGCGGGAACACCGAGGGGGGTCGCTACGACTCGATGGACACCCCCGGGGCGTGGCGGACCACCGACGTCGCCGACGACTTCACCATCCACCTGTACGACCAGGCCTCGCACGGCGCGGACTACTTCCAGGTCTACGTCACCGAGCAGGGCTTCGACCCGGCCACGCAGTCCCTGGCATGGGACGACCTCGAACTGGTGGAGGAGACCGGGTCCTACCCGCCCGGAAACGACTACCTGATCGACGTCAGCACGTCGGGCCGCACCGGCGACCACGTCGTCTTCACGATCTGGAAGGCCTCGCACGCCGACCAGGTGTACTACCTGTGCAGTGACGTCACCTTCGGCTGACCGCTCCCGCGCCGGGGGCGGCGGCCGGTCGGGGCCCGGGGGCCGTCGGCCCCCGGCGCTCCGGCCCGCGGCCGCCGTCCCCGGAGGTCGTCCCCCCGCGCCGGACGGGGCCCGACCACCGTGGGACCCCCGACCGCCCGGGCCCGTCGTACCCGCCTCCGACCGGGGCCGGGCGCCCGGCCCCGCCGGGCGGCCTCTCCGGCACTCGGCCGCCCGGCGGTCCGGCCCGCGGCGCGGGGCCTCAAGCGCCGATGTAGCGGAGCACCGCCAGGACGCGGCGGCTGTACCCCGCGGTGTCACCGAGGTCCAGCTTGTCGAAGATCGCGTTCGCGTGCTTCTCGACCGCGCTCTGCGACACGAACAGCCGCGCGGCGATCGCCGGATTGGTGTGCCCCTGCGCCATCAGGTCCATCACGTCCCGCTCACGGCCGGTCAGGCGCCCCTGGGGGTCCTGGCGGCTGCTTCCCGCCAGCAGCTGCCGTACGACCTCCGGGTCGAAGGCGGCGCCGCCCCCGCCCACCCTGACCAGGGCCTCCAGGAACTCGT
Source organism: Streptomonospora nanhaiensis (assembly GCF_026642255.1). Classification (GTDB taxonomy): domain Bacteria; phylum Actinomycetota; class Actinomycetes; order Streptosporangiales; family Streptosporangiaceae; genus Nocardiopsis; species Nocardiopsis tropica. The sequence goes on from NZ_CP113264.1 coordinate 1,441,299, forward strand.
CCACCTCCACCACCCGGTCCTTGAGCAGGTACCCCACCCCGGTGGTGTTCTCGCTGAACAGGCGGGTGGCGTAGCGCTTCTCCACGTACTGCGAGAGCACGAGCACGCCCACGCCGGGCCGTTCCCGCCGGATGCGCACCGCCGCGCGCAGCCCCTCGTCGGTATGGGTGGGCGGCATGCGCACGTCCACCACCGCGACGTCGGGGGCCTCCTCCGCGACAGCGGCCAGCAGGGAGTCCGCGTCGCCGACCGACGCGATGACCCGGTGCCCCTCGTCCTCCAGGAGCCGCACGAGTCCCTCACGCAGCAGGGCCGAGTCCTCGGCCACGATCACCCGCACGGGACCTCCGCGGTGACCGTCGTCGGCCCGCCGGCCGGGCTGTCCACGGACAGCCTGCCGTCGAGCGCCTCCACACGGCCGGCCAGGCCCGTCAGCCCCGTCCCCGAGGGGTCGGCCCCACCCGCCCCGTCGTCCCTCACCCGCACCACCACCGACCTCGTCCCCCCGTCGTCCCTCTCCCACACCCGTATGTCCACGCGCCGCGCCCCGGCGTGCTTGACCGCGTTGGTCACCGCCTCGGCGACCACGAAGTAGGCCGCCGTCTCCACCGCCGGGGGCGGGGCCGCCGACAGGCGGTACTCCAGGTCGATCGGCAGGGCCGACCGTCCCACCAGGCCGTGGAGCGCCGCACGCAGTCCCTCCTCCGCCAGGGCGGCCGGATAGACCCGCCAGGCGACCTCCTTCAGGTCGCGCAGCGCGTTCCGGGTCTCCTCGTACGCCTGCTCGACCAGGGCCCGGCCCTTCTCCGAGCCCGGGTCGCGCCGCGCGCGGCCCAGGGCCATGCCCAGAAGGACCAGCCGCTGCTGGACGCCGTCGTGCAGATCGCGTTCGATCCGGCGGCGCTCCTCGTCCACGGCCGTGACGACCCCGGCCCGGGTCGCGACCAGCACCCCGATCCGCTCCTCCATGAGGTCCTGGCGGCTGGGGCCGAGCAGCCGGCGTGCCAGCCAGCCCTCCGTGCCCACCAGGCCCACGGTCCCCTGCGCGCTCAGGTAGACGAGCGCCAGGCCGACGGGCACGATCCCCGGATCGTTCCCGTCGAGCACCTCCAGCGGGGACGCCGCCAGGTAGAGGCCCGCGGGGAGGAACGCCAGCACCAGTCCGCCGAAGAGTCCCACGGGGCAGCGGGCCGCCAGATAGGCCAGGGAGCGGGCCGTCCCGGGCCGGCCGACGATCTCGACGCCGAACAGCGCCGCCAGGCGCCGCCGCTCCAGGGCGACCAGCGGCCGGACGGCCGCGCCGAGGGCGCCGGCCGATCGGGTCCGGGCCGCGGGCCGCGCGAGGAACGGCAGGACAGCGACGGAGGCCGCGAGGAGGAGGGCGAGGAGGACCGCGGCGGCCCCGGCCGTCGCCGTGCCGGCGGCGGCGCCCGCGAGGGCCCGGGCCCAACCGTGCCGCCGGGCGCCGTGCCCGTCGGGCCGCGTCCCGTCGTCCGTGGTCACGTCCGTCCTCCCTCTCCCCGCCGGCTCCGGCCCTCGGGAGCGGCGTCCCGGACCGCGGCGCCGCGGTCCGGGAACGCGGTTCTCCACGGGCGCCCGGAGCGCCGGGAGCCCGTTCGGAGAGTAGCGGCCGGTGGGGCGCGCGGGTACTGCGGGACACCGCATGACCGGGGGTGGCGGGTCGCCCAGGCGACCGGGCGGAACCACCCATGGGCCGGGGCCCCGCGGTTCCGTAGCGTTCGTGGGGCCCCGGCCGGGCGCAGACCCACCACAGCAATCCGACCCCTGTCGCTCCGTACCGAACGGTGGAACCAGTGAACCCCCGCCCTCCCCTCCTCCGCCCCGCCTGGCTCCTCGCCGGCACCGTCCTCTCCCTCTTCGCCATGCAGGCCGCATGGGACATCGCCCTGCTGGCATGGGTCCACCCGGTGCTGCTGCTGAGGTTCGCGCGCACCGGCCGACCGCTTCCCGCCCTTCTCGGGGTGCTGGGCTCCACCACCGCCGCAACCCTCGTCTGGCTCGCCCTCGCCGACCTGCTCTCCCCGTCGCTGATCCTGCTCGCGCTTCCGCTCGCGTTGGCCGGGGCGCTTCCGTTCGCCCTGGACCGGCTCCTGACCCCCCGGCTGGGGGAGCACCGCCCGTGGCGGGCCTCCCTGGTCTTCCCGCTGGCCACGGTCGCCGTGGAGTTCGCGGTCTCCGTCGGCACCCCCTTCGGGACCGTCCACGGGGTCCTCGGCGCCACACAGGCCTCGAACCTCCCCCTCGTCCAGGTGGCGTCGGTGACCGGCGTCTTCGGGGTGAGCTTCCTGGTCGCCTGGGCCGCGTCGGCCGCAGTGCTGCTCTGGGAGCGGGGCCTCTCCGACCGGGCGGCCCGCTCGGTCGCCGCCGGGGCGGTCGGCACGGTCGTGCTGGTCGCGACCGTGGGAGGGGCCCGCCTGGTGTTCGCGCCGCCCTCGTCGGACACGGTGCGGATCGCCGGGGTCACCGCCTCCGAGGACGCGTGGGAGGAGGTCGTCCCGACCTTCCGCGAGTACGACTCGCTGGAGGCGATCGTCGCGGCCGATCCCGAGGAGATGCGCGGGCGCTTCGCCCCCGTCAACGACGACCTCCTCGCCGGGACCGAGCGCGAGGCCGTGGCCGGCGCGGAAGTCGTCCTGTGGCCGGAGTCCGCCGCCTTCACCCTGGAGGCCGACAAGGAGCACCTGGTGGACCGCGTGCGCGCGGTCGCCGAGGAGCACGGTGTGTACGTCAACGCGGGGATGTCGGTCTACACCGAGGACGCACCGCACCTTCGCAACCAGATGGTCATGGTCACCCCCGAGGGCGACGTCGCGTGGACCTACGACAAGAGCCGTCCCATTCCGGTGCTCGAACCCTACGAGGCCGGCGACGGCGTCATCCCGGTCGCCGACACGCCCGCGGGTCGGCTGGCCACCGCCATCTGCTACGACGGCGACTTCCCGGCACTCGTCCGGCAGGCCGGCGCCGCCGACGCGGACGTCCTCCTCGTGGGCGCCAACACCTGGGAGGGGATCAAGGAGATGCACGCCCGCAACGCCGTGTTCCGAGCAGTGGAGAACGGGGCGTCCCTGTTCCGGCAGGCGAGCAGGGGGCGGTCGAACGCGACCGACCACCAGGGCCGGACACTGGCCACGACCGACTACTTCACCACCGGGCAGCAGACCATGGTGGCGTACGTGCCCCGGGAGGGGGTGACCACGCTCTACTCCCGGATCGGTGACGCCTTCGCGTGGTCGTGCCTGGCGGCGCTGCTGGCGCTGGCCGCCACCGGCCGGAGGCGTCACGGAGGCAGGCGGGGGCCGTCGGAGGCCCCGGAGGACGGAGCACGGGACGGGCGCGGGGCCGCGCCTCGGGGCACCGGCCGGTCACGGTGAGCTGTCGGTGGAGGGCGGGGAGCCCGCCGGCCGGGCGGGTGCTCCGGCCGCCACCGGCAGACGGGCCCGCGTGCGCGGAGCCGGACCGGCGGCGCCCGGCGGCACGCCACCGCGCACGCACCGTGTCCCGGGACCCGGGCATCGGGCCCCGGGACACGGGTGGCCTGTACGTGCGCCCTCCCGGGGCGGGAGGGCACGGGGCTAGCCGTTGTTGCCGTAGAACTGGTCGCGGGCGGCGTCGGCCGCGGCGGCGCCCGGGTCCTCGATGACGCCGCCGATCGCGTCGGCCTGTCCCTGGACCCCCTCGACGGTCTCGGTGACCCCGCCGAGCGCCTCCTGGCCGTAGGCCTGGGCCTCCTCCGCCACGCCGCCGTAGGCCTCCTCGCCGAAGGCCTGCGCCGATTCGACCGCGCCGCCGTAGGTCTCCTCGCCGAAGGCCTGCGCGGACTCGACCGCGCCGCCGTAGGCCTCTTCACCGAAGCCCTGCGCGGACTCGACGGCGGTGCCCACGCCCGCGCCCTCCAGGGTGTCGGTCACCCCCTGGGTCACCTCCTCGGCGGCGCCGCCGAAGAGTCCCTTGAACCAACCGATCAGGTCGTCGAACATCGCTCTCTCACTTCATAGGTTGCCCCGGCCCCTTACCCAGGACGGATAAGGCCTTGGTAAGGGGATCGAGTGCTGGATGGTCGTCCTGGGGCACGGTTTTCTGCTGCGACGCCTGCGCTCCGCACGGGTCCACCGCCCTCCCGGGTCCCCCCATCCTGCCGGACGCGAACCGGCCGTCGGCGGACGCCTCGGGGCCGCCACCCCGCGACGTCCCCGGCAGCCCGGCGGTGTGCGCCCGGAGGCGGTCGGCGGCAGCGGGGCCGAAGCCCCTTCCGCCGAGGTCGAGGCGCGTGTCGCGCCGGAACGCGGACACCGCGGGGACCGGGCCCCGGGTCGTGCAGGACGTCCGGGCGCGCCCCCCGGGGCGCCGCCGTCCGCGCTCCCGGGCGTGGCCGCCCCCGCACGGGAACTCCCTGGCGGCGGGCAGTATGGGGACATGGCCGACACCAGTCAGCGGATCCTGCGCCTGCTGTCCCTCCTCGGGACCGGACGGGCGTGGCCCGGGGCGGACCTCGCCGAAGCCCTCGGCACGAGCCCCCGCTCGCTGCGCCGCGACATCGACAGGCTGCGCGAGCTGGGATACGCCGTGGAGAGCCTCAGGGGACCCGGCGGACACTACCGCCTCGCCGCGGGGCGGGCGGTGCCGCCGCTGCTGCTCGAGGACGACGAGGTCGTCGCCGCGACCCTCGGCCTGCGGATCGTCGCGGGCGGGCCCGGCGGTGTGGAGGGGGTCGAGGAGAGCGCCGAACGCGCGCTGGCCAAGCTCGGCCAGGTCCTGCCCTCCCGGCCGGCGCGCCGGGCCGAGGCACTGGGGGCGGCGGTCGAGCCGGAGCGCCGTTCCTGGCCCGGGGTCCGGCCGGACGTCCTCACGGCCCTGGGCGAGGCCGTCGCGGCCGGGCACTGGGTGCGGTTCCTCCACCGGGGACGGGACGGGGAGGAGCGCCGCCGCAGGGCGGACCCGTACCGGTTGGTGATGTCGGGGCGGCGCTGGTACCTGTACGCCTGGGACCGCGACGCGGAGGGCTGGCGGACCTTCCGGCTGGACCGGGTCGGCGAGGTCGTCCCGGCCCGGGTCCCCTTCGTCCCGAGGGAGATGCCGGGCGGGGAGCCGGGGGAGGGGCTCGCCGCCCTCCTGGAACGGGACTTCCGGGAGGGCGGGGCCGGGCACGCCGTGTCGGTGCTGTTCGACGCCCCCGCCCGGGAGGTCGCCGCACGGATCGCACGCGTGGACGGCGACCTCGCGCAGGTCGGCGCGGACCGGTCCCGCTACACCGCCCGGGTGGACTCCTTCGAGTGGATCGCCGTCGTGCTCGCCCTCACCGGTCTGCCGTTCACGGTCGAGGGCCCCGAGGAGTTCGCCCGCCGGACCGCGGCCCTCGCGGACCTCCTGCACCGGTCCGCGGACCCGGCGCTCCGAGGGCCGCGCCCCGCGGACCCGCGCCCGTAGCGGGCGGGCCCTCCACACGTGCGGGGAGCCCCCGGCCGACCGGTCGACGCACCGGGACCCTCCCGGGGGTGGGGCGCACCCCACCCCCGGTAGGGGGCGCAGCGGGATGGGAAGGCGGCTCCGGCACGGCCAGGCTGGTGCCATGACGAGACCGACGACGGGGACCGGCCCCGGGCCCCAGCACGCACGCCGCACCGGGGAGACGCCCCATGAGTGACGACCGAACCTTCCCCGCGACCGCGCCGCAGGGCCGTGCGCCGGACGCGGGGCCCGTGCTCGACCTCATCGGCGTGGGCAAGGTCTACCGGGGCGGCCACGCCGCCGTCGAGGACCTCACCCTGAGGCTGACCCCCGGCGTGATCGGGCTCCTCGGGCCCAACGGGGCGGGAAAGTCCACCCTGATGCGCATCATGGCGACCGTGACCCGGCCGACCTCGGGCCGGATGCTCCTGGACGGCGCGGACGCCGTGGCACGCCCCGGGCCGCTGCGGGCGGGCCTGGGCTACCTCCCCCAGGACTTCGGCGCCTACCCCCACCTGACGTCCCGTGAGTTCCTCGGCTACCTTGCCGCGGCCCGGGGGCTCCCCGCGCGCGTCGCGCGGGCCCGGATCGACGACCTCCTCCAACTGGTCAACCTCACGGGCGCCGTCCGGCGCCCACTGGGCGGGTACTCCGGAGGTATGCTGCGCCGCGTCGGCATCGCCCAGGCCCTGCTCACCGACCCCCGGGTGCTCATCGCCGACGAGCCGACGGCCGGACTGGACCCGGAGGAGCGGGCGCGCTTCCGCAACCTCCTCACGGACCTGGCCCGGGACCGGATCGTGGTCCTGTCCACGCACATCGTCTCCGACGTCGGGTCCTCCGCCTCCAGCCTGGCCGTGATGGCGGGCGGCCGACTCCTGCGGCACGGTGCCCCCGAGGACCTGCTGGGCGAGGCCGAGGGCCGGGTGTGGGAGGCCGTCGTCGCCCCCGACGCCGCGGCGGACCTGCGGGAGCGCCACCACGTCAGCCGCATGGTGCGCACCGGGGACGGGGTGCGCGTCCGGATCCTCTCCCCGCACGCCCCGCTGGCCGGCGCCGTCGGCGTGCGGCCCGACCTGGAGGACCTCTACCTCCTCGTCGTCCCGCCCGGCCGGGCCGGGACCTCCGGCGGCCCCGCCGGGGCGCTGCGGGGGTCGTCGTGGTGAGGGGGTACGCGCGCCTCGTGCTGGGCGACGTCCGCGAGCGGGTCCGTCGGCCGGTCTACCTGGTGACCCTGCTGGCCACCGTCGGCCTGGGCTACGTCGCGGTCCCGGCCGTCGACTCCCACTGGACGGTGGTGGACGTCGCGGGGTACCGGGGCGTGTACGACAGCGCCTACGTCGGAACCGTCACCGCGCTGGCGGGCGCCCTGTGGCTGACCCTGGCGGGCTTCTACGTCGTGCGGAACACCGTCGCCAGGGACAGGGAGACCGGGGTGGGGGAGCTGCTGGCCGCCACGCGGCTGCGTTCCCCCGCCTACCTGCTGGCCAAGTTCGGCGGCAACCTCACCGTCCTGGTGTCGATGCTCGGCGTGCTCGCCGCGACGGCCGCGGTGATGCAGATCGCCCGGGGCGAGGCCGTGTGGGTGGACCCGGTCCGGCTGCTCACCCCCTACCTCGTGCTGGCCCTGCCGCTGATGGCCCTCACCGCCGCCGCGGCGGTCGTCTTCGAGACCGCGCCCGTGCTGCGCGGCGGGGCGGGCAACGTCGTGTGGTCGGTGGCGGCGCTCACCCTGCTCCTCGGCGGGCTGTCGCCCCGGGCCCCGCTCGGCGGACTGGGGGCGGCGAGCGTGGCGGAGTCCTTCCGCACGTCTCTCGCCGCCCAGGGCGTCGACGCGTCCGCCGGCGAGTTCAGCCTCGGCCTGACCTACGTGGACGAGCCGCTGCGCGCGATCGAGTGGCCGGGGTGGGAGCCGTCCGGCGAGCTGATGGCGACGCGCCTGGTGATCCTGGCCGCCGCGGTCGCGCTGGCCGTGCTGCCCGCACTGTGGTTCGACCGTTTCGACCCCGCACGGGGCGCCACGGGCGGGGCGCCCCGCCCGCGGGGAGCCGCGCCGCACACCCCTCCGGGGCCGGAGGACGCCTCCCCGGACGGGGAGGGAGGTTCCGCGACCGCTCCGCCGCGGCTGGAGCCCCTGCCCTCTCCGACCCGCTCCCCCGGCGCGTGGGCCGTGTTCCCGCGTCTGGTCGCGGGAGAGCTGCGGATGCTGCTCGGCGGCCGGAGCCGCTGGTGGTGGGGCGGGGTGGCCGCGATCACCGCGGCGGCGCTCCTGCTGCCCGCGCGGTCGGCGCCCATGGTCCTCCTCCTCGCCTGGATCTGGCCCGTCCTGGTCTGGTCGGGCCTGGGGACCCGGGCCCGGCTGGTCGGCCTCGACGTCCTGTTCGCCTCCTACCCCCGTGCCGCCGCGCGCTTCCTGGCCGAGTGGACGGCGGGGGTGGCCGTCGCCGCGCTGGTCGGCGCCGGGCCCCTGGTCCGCATGGTCGCGTCCGGGGACGCCGCCGGGGCCTCGGCCTGGGCGGCCGGGGCGCTGTTCGTCCCCGGACTGGCGCTGGCCCTGGGAGTGGTGAGCCGGGTCGGCCGCCCGTTCCAGGCGGTCTACCCGCTGCTGTGGTACCTGGTCCTCAACGGGGTGTCGCCGGTGGACTTCCTCGGAGCGGTGCGGGCGGACGGACACCTCACCGGCCCCCCGCCGCTGCTGGTCGCGGCGGTCGCTCTGGGGCTCCTCGGGACGGCGGCGGCCGTGGCGGCCGCCCGCTCCCGCCCGGGGGCGCTGCGCGCGGCGGCCGGCGCCCTCCGGGAGCGCTCGTCCCGCTGAGGGCCGGCGCGGACGGGGAGGCGGTGCGGGCCCGCGGAGCCGCGGGCCCGCACCGCGAGGGCGCGGGTCGGGCGCCCGGGAGGCGTCAGCAGCCGGTGCTGCTGGTGATGGTGGTGTTGCCGTAGTAGGCGATGCGCACACCGTTGAGCACGGCCCGGACCACGGTGCCGTTGACCCGCTGCTCGTAGTGCAGGTGCGGGCCGGTCGAGCCGCCGGTGCTGCCGACCCGGCCGATCACGGTGCCGGTGCCGACGCTGTCGCCGACCGAGACCGACTGGGAGCTCAGGTGCGCGTAGAGGGTGGTGATGCCGCTGCCGTGGCTGACCACGATGTACTTGCCGTAGCTGGTGCTGCCGCGGTCGGCGACCGTGGTCACGGTGCCCGACGCGCTGGAGCGGACGTTCTGCCCCTGGGCGTTGCCGCGTTGGAAGTCCACGGCCAGCTGGGGGTTGTGGTTGCTGCGGGTGTTGGCGTTCCAGACCTGGCCGCAGTCGAACGGGGTGCGCAGGTTGACGGCGGTGACGGCCAGGTCGTCGGCCGCGGCGCCGACCGGGGCGAGCACGGTCAGGAGCGCTCCGGCGGCCACGGCGGCGCCGAGCCTCTTGAGGGTCGTCAGGAAGCGGGGGGTCTTCACGGGGGGTCCTTTCCTTGCACAGCGGGGGCTGCGAGATGCCAGAGGAACAGATACCCCGTAGGGAAGTTTCGATTCGTGTCCCCGTACGGAAAGAAACCGCTGCGGTCGCTCCCGCCCCCGCCGGGGCGCTCCCCGCCGCCCCCGCCGGGGCGCTCCCCGCCGCCGTGGCCGGGGGCGACCCGCCGCCGGGCGGCGCGGGCCGACGGGCCGGGGGGACGCGGGGCCCCGGCCCTGCGGCGGGGCCGGGGGCGTCAGGCCAGGGCGTCCGAGAGGCGCGGGACCAGGGTCCGGACCGCGTAGGGGATGGACAGGACCGAGTTGTAGGTGACCGCCCCCCTCTGGTCGAGCGACGTCGTGACGACCGCGTCGTCGCGCACCACGTCGAGCGAGTCGAAGGCGGTGGAGCCCTCGGTGATGTCGAAGGACTCGTCGTCGCCGAAGACCAGCAGCAGGTCCCCGTCGAGCATGTCCACCCGTTCCGGGGAGAGCTCGACGAAGAAGCTCTCACCCGTGTCCTGCTCCGTCACGGGCTCCGGGAGGCCGAAGCCGAGGGAGGCGAGGAACTGCCCGCGCGCGTCCCCGGGCAGGTAGGCGCCGTACTTGCCGTCGAAGGGCAGGACCGCGGCGCCGACGCGTCCCTCGAACTCCGGGTGCGCGGCGCGCGTCTCGGCCAGGAGCTCGTCGGTGGCCTCGTTGAGGGCGGCACCCTCCTCGGGCCGGCCGAGCGCGGTGGCGATGAGCTCCGTGGCCTCGTCCCGGGGCACGGTGTAGGCGGCGACGCCGGCCGGGCGGGCGACGACGGGGGCGATCTGCGACAGGTCCTCGTAGACGGCCCGGTCGAACCCCGCGGAGACGCCGACGATGAGGTCGGGGGCGAGGTTCGCGACCTGCTCGATGTTGGGCTCGGAGTCGGACGCGATGTGCGTCAGCTCGGCGTCCCCGACCAGGTCGTCGGTCCAGGGCCCGAGGCCGGTCTCGAAGAAGGAGAAGCCCGTGTTGCCCACCGGGACGGCGCCGAGGGCGAGGACGGCGTCGGCGTCGGTGACCCCGAGGGTGACGATCCGCTCGGGCGCCTCCTCGACGGTCGTGGAGCCGAACTCGTGGTCGACCGTCACGGGGAAGGCCCCCGTGTCGGACGCGGGAGCGGCTTCGGGCTCGGGGGAGCCGTCGCCGGCCCCGCAGGCGGAGAGGAGGACGAGGGAGAGCGAGGCGCACACGAGGGCGCGCGGCGCGGGACCGGGGGACATGGGACTCCGTTCGGTTCGGGTTAGGCGAGCCTATCCTCAAGAGTCCCGGTGTGCGGGGGGCGGTGCGCGGATCCTCCCCGGCCGCCCGGGGGGTCCGCGCACGGCCGCTCATCCCAGGTAGTCCTCCGGGCCCCCCTCGCGCACCGTGTCGAGGGTGACGCAGTGGAACCCGCCGCCCAGGACCCGGGAGTGCCGGAGGCGGAGCGGGACCACCGTGATGCCGCGTCCCTCCAGGAGGCGGACGAGCTCGGTCTGGTCGCCGTCCACGATCGCCGTCCCCTCGTCCACCATCAGGAGGTTCATGCCGACCCAGGGGGTGCTGAGCGTGTGCGGGACCGCGGTCGGGCCGCCCGTCATGGGCGGACACCACAGCACGTCCCACCCCTTCAGGGGCTCGGGCACGGTGTCCGGGCCGATGCGCTCGGGGTTGAGCAGCACCAGGCCGGGACGCAGCAGGCAGACGGTGCTGTCGATGTGGGTGCCCTCGTAGACGCCGCGCAGCGGGTGCACCCGCACGTCGCCGAGCAGCCCCAGGGTCGATTCCAGCCAGCGCAGCCCGAGTTCGTTGCCGCTGCGGGAGACCTGGTAGAAGACGTCGCGGCCGAGCCTGAGGCAGTTCGCCGCCTCGAACGCGGGCTCCGCCTCGCCCAGCACGGGGAAGCCGTCCTCGTCGGTCCCGAACAGGGAGTCGTCGAGCCGGGGCCGCGGGGCGCAGATCCAGTGGGCGCCCCGCAGGAGGTAGTCCTGGAACAGGGGGCGCCAGCCGAAGGCCTCGAAGTAGCGGGCCCGCATGGGGCTGGGGCTCTCGATGAGGGCGGACCCCACGACGAGGGTGAGGTCCCGCGGGCAGTAGGAGCTGCGGCCGGTCGTCCGCCAGCCCGGCCCTCCGTACTCCACGCCGTGGTCGACCGCGGGCGGCTGGTGGACGGTGACACCGAGGCCGCGCAGCGTGTCGGCCAGGACGGCGAGGTCCTCGTTCGACTCCTCGATGACGTGCCGGGGGAAGAGCCCCGCGCCGATGCCGCGCAGCTCGGCGGGGGTCAGCTCCGGGTAGCAGTTGAGCCAGGCCGACGGGTCCGACAGCGGGGGGACCCGGGAATGGGTCGCGTCGCCGACGACCACCTCCCTCAGCCTGGTGAACTCGTCCCACGAGTGGACGGCCGGCAGGGCGGGCCTCGGCCCGCCGGCCGGCGGGGGAGGCGGTGCCGGACGCTCCGTCGGCGCGTCCGCGGTTCCAGTGCTCATGTGTTCCTTCCGGGGGCGGGGCTCTCGTCCGCGGGGCCCGGCCGCCGGGGCCGGTACCGCGAGGGCGTCGGTTCCGCGGTCCTCAGGCCGTCGGGTCGCTCAACAGGTTCGCGACGCGCTCCTCCAGGGCGCGCGCGGCGTCCAGGTTCTCGGCGACGGCGCAGTAGGTCACCCGGCCCGTGACCGGCGTGTAGTCGGCGGTGACGACCACCCCCAGTCCCGAGTGCGGGTCGTAGCCGAGCCCGGACCCGGCGAGCCGGCTGAGCGCCTCCGCGAAGGAGGGGACCGCCCACCGGCCCCCGCGCTCCAGGAACACGCGGTCGTCGCGGCGGTCGCGGCCGACGACCCTGTCGATCAGGTTGACGTGCAGGTGGGAGGAGGCCGTGAGCCTGCCGTTGACCTCGGTGAAGACGAGATCGCCCCCGGGGGTCCGGATGGCGTCGGCGCACAGCGTCCCCCGGTACCCCATCAGCCGGAAGGGCTCGCACGCGCGCCGGCCGGTCTCGACCAGTTCCGCGACCTCCTCGGGTCCGACCGACTGGGGCGGGATCACCTCGCCGGTGGCCACGGGCTCCATCAGGATCTCCCCGGCCCCGCGGAGCACGCAGCCGTCGTCGTCGGCGACGAACTCCGCGTACACCGTCGTGGAGTCGGGGAAGTAGCGCTCGATGATCAGGCTGTGCCCCTTGTGTCCCGTGAGCCACTCCCACCGGTCGCTGACGTAGCGCCGGACGGCGTCCCGGTCCGCCAGGACGACGACGCTGCCCGCGCCCGCCGCACGGACCCCCTCGGCACGGCTGAGGATCTCGTTCCCCAGGCCCCCGCCGGCGAACTGCTGCTTGACCATCACGGCGGCCCCGTCGGCCAGCAGGGACTCGATCGTGCCCTCCGCGTGGTCGGGCCTGTCGGTGATCACGCCGGGAGCGATGGGGATCCCGTTCCCCGCGGCCACGGCGCGGAAGACCGCCTTGCTGTTGACGAGCGCGTCCCCGCCCTGGGCGCTGAAGGCGTGCCCCGGCAGGGCGTCCTCGACGCCGACCGCCGACGCCATGGCCGTCACGGCGAGGTCGCTGTAGGTGCAGGTGATCCGGTCGACCGGCCGGTCCGCCAGGGCCTTGCCCAGGTCCCGGAGGAAGACCGGGTCGACCAGCCGGTCGGCGGTGAGGATGTCGGGCCCGAAGCGGCCGGGAGGGGGGATGACGAACCGCAGGGTCGAGGCGCGGGTGCCGGTCAGCCCGGTCACGTAGTCCATGAAGTCCGTGCTCGGCGGCGAGGGCAGGACCAGGACGTCCCCGTCCTCGGCGTACCACAGCATGCGCTGCGCGCCGAGGCCGAAGGCCCGCCTCTTCTCCACGGGAATCCTGCCGATGTCGCCGACCATTTCCTCGGGGACGTTGACAATGATCATTGCGGTCATGGAATTCTCCTCTTCCGGGGGGCGTTTCCGGGCCGGGAAAGGGCGGGCCCGGCGGAAAGCGCGATCGGACGTCCGGGTCAGGGACGCATATCCTGTCCCGCCTCTTCGGGGGAACGCTTTACGGAACGCCGCGGAACCAACCGGAAAAGCAGGGCGGCCGCGCCGAGGGCGGTCAGGCACACCGCGGAGGCGAGCAGTGTGCCCTGCGCGCCGACCGCGAGGACGATCGGGGCCCCCGCCATGGCTCCGAGGGGGACGGCGACCCCGGTGACCGCGCCGCGCGCAGCCAGGACCTGCGGAAGCGCGGCCGCGGGCGCGGAGTTCTGGAAGAGCGCCGTCGTGGTCGAGGGGAACGGTCCCCAGAAGAGCCCGCACACGCCGAAGGAGATCCAGGAGACGGCCACGGGCAGGCCGAGGCCCAGCGGGACCAGCGCGAGGCCGAAGCCCAGGACGATGCAGATCGTGGTCGGCATCAGCGGCAGGTCGCGCAGGTAGCCGGTGAGCAGCGCTCCCGTGACGGCGCCGATGCCGAAGGCCGTGTAGAAGCCCGCGAGGGTGGCCGCCGAGGCCTGGAGGTCCTCCACCACGTACAGGGGGATCGCCACGCTCGACGGGCCGAAGAAGAGGAAGAAGCCGAACGAGAGCGCCAGCAGGCCGAGGAGGCCGGGGTCGCGGCCGATGGCCCTGAAGCCCTCCGAGCGCGACGCGCCCGCCCTGACCCCGTCCTGCCCGGAGCCCCGGGGGATCGCGAACCGGTAGGTCGCGGCGAGGACGGCGAAGGAGAGCGCGACGAGGGCCAGGACGTACTCGGGCCCTCCCCTGTCGATGACGATCGCGGCGAGGAGCGGCCCGACGACCGTGGACAGCTCCAGCATCACGTTGACGACGGAGTTCCCGGCGAGGTGGTCCTTCTTGTCCAGGAGCTCGGAGAGCATCGTGTAGCGGCCGGCCTTGCCCCACGCGCTCAGCACCGAGGACAGGCCGAGCAGGGCGACGTAGAGCAGGATGTCCAGCGAGCCCAGCACGTGGACCAGCGGGATCAGCGCCAGCGCTCCGGCGCGGAGGAGGGCGTCCCAGCCGGCCAGCTGGGCGCCGCTGCGACCGTTCAGCAGACCGCCGAGGAGGAAGGCGCCCACCGCTCCGGGCAGGGTGTACGCCGCGACGGCGGCGGCCACCCAGGCGGCGCGGTGGTCGGCCGGGGCCAGCTCCATGGCGAGCCAGCTCACGGCGAGGGAGCTCATCCCGCCGCCGAGCGCGGACACGCCGATGCCGGGGAGGACGCGCCGCAGGAGCGGATGGGTGAGCACGGGCCAGTAGGGGGAGCCCTTGACCGCGCGCGCCACGAGGGACTTCACGGGTGTCCTCCGATTCCTCTTCGAGCCGCGCGTTCCTCGGGCGCTCCACCGCGCTCTTCGCGCCGAAAGGGGCCGGGCGGCGGAGATGGAATGCCGCCCGGCCCGGGCAGTCGCTCATTCCGCGTATTCGCGGAGGAAGAAGGCGTGTCCTAGTAGGGCATCTTCATGGTGTCGTCCTCCCTGGGATTCCCGGAAGCCGCGCCGGTGGTGCGACGTGAAGAATATAAGTCCCCCCGCACCCCCTGACAAGGGTCCTTTTTTTCCAGGTGGCCCGGTGGGTGGCGAATGATCATTTTTCCTGCCAATTGCGACGCCGAAGGGCCAGGTCACGGGCCGGTGCGGTGACAAGCGCCGCCGGGCCGTCCCGAAAAGGCGTTGTCGGCCCGTCGGCGGACCGGGCATGGTGAACCGGTCGCGGGGGCGCCGTCCGAGGGCGCCCCACCACCACGGAGGAACAGCATGTCCACCCTGCGGGTCACCGCCGAGCGCCTCACGATCCACCCGCACCCCGACGCCGACGCGCTGGAGCTGGCCCAGGTCGGCCTGTTCCGGGCGGTCGTCGCGAAGGGGGCGTACCGGACCGGGGACTGGGCGGTGTACATCCCCGAGAACGCCCTGCTGCCCGACGACCTCATCGGTGAACTGGGGCTCACGGGCAGGCTCGCGGGTTCCGGGCGCAACAGGGTGAAGGCCGTCCGCCTGCGGGGGGAGCTGTCGCAGGGCATCGTCTGCCGGCCCGGACGGCTGGCCGGCGTGGACCTGGCCTCGGCGCACGGCGAGGGGACGGACTTCGCGGCGGACCTGGGCATCACCAAGTGGGTGCCGGAGGTGCCCCTGCACATGAGCGGGGAGCTCGTGGCCGCGCCCGACCTGATGCGGTGGATCGAGGTGGAGAACGCCAAGCGCTACCCCGACGCCTTCGAGCCGGGGGAGCGGGTCGTGGCGACGGAGAAGATCCACGGCACCGCGTGCCTCTTCACCCTGGTCGCGGGGACGGGGGAGGAGTTCGTCTCCTCCAAGGGCCACGGGTCGCGCAACTTCGCGTTGGCGCCCGCCGACGACAACCTGTACTGGAGGGCGGTGGCCGCCTACGGGGTCCCGGAGGCGGCGCGCGAGGTGGCCGACCGGTTCGGCGCGGCCAGGGTGGGCGTGTTCGGAGAGGTCTTCGGGGCGGGGGTCCAGGACCTCGTCTACGGCGAGTCCGGCCGCGGCGCGCGCCCCGGTTACGCGGTGTTCGACATCGCGCTCGACATCGGCGGCGCCCGCACCTGGATCGACGCGGTCGACCTGCCCGGGGTCCTGGACGCGGTGGGCCTGCCCGCCGTGCCCGTGCTCCACGACGGCCCCTACGACGAGGCCGCGCTCACGGCGGTCGCGCAGGGGGCGGAGACCTGGAGCGGCTCGGGGCTGCACATGCGGGAGGGGGTCGTCGTCCGTCCGGCGCGCGAACGCGCGTCCGGGGTCCTGGGAGGGAGGGCGATCGCGAAGTTCGTGTCCGAGGCCTACCTCACGCGCAAGGGCGGCACGGAGTACGAGTAGCCGGGCGGGGGCTCCCGCGGCCCTGTTCCGTGCGTCCGGGCGCGGTCGCGGAGCCGGAGGACGCGCCGGACCACGCCGCCGCGCGGGGCGCGTGGAGCGCCGTCGGCCCGGGGTGGGCCGTCCTGCCCGGGCGGCCCCCGCGTCCGCCCCCGGGGAGGTCAGGCGGAGGCCGTCGGGGCCGGCGCCTCCTCCGCGCCGGGGGCGGGCTCCGCGTCCCCGACCGCCTCCCCCCGGGGCGTCACGACCTCCAGGTCGACCCCCAGGTCCCGGATCGCGCGCACGGACGCCTCGGAGAGCCGGTCGTCGGTGATCACCGACGCGAAGCTCGTGAGCGCGGCGACCTTGAAGGTGCCGAACGCGCCGTACTTGTCCGCGCCCGCCACGAGCACCGACGACGAGGCCGCGGCCATGGCCGCGCGCTTGACCGCCACCTTCGCCCGCGACGGTGTGGTCGACCCCCTGCCGAGGTCCCAGGAGCTCGTCGATACGAAGGCGACGTCGATGTTGAACTCGGCGATGGTGGCCGCCGCGATGTCACCGACGGAGGAGCGGTTCTCGCGGTCGACCTGCCCTCCGATGAGGAAGAGCGTCACGTCGGGGTGGTCGGTGAGGGAGGCCGCGGTGGTGATGTCGTTCGTGATGACGGTGAGGCCGGTGACGCTCCACAGCGACGGCACGAGGTGCCCCAGGGTCGTGCCCGCGTCCAGGTAGACGGTCTGCCCCTCGCTCACGAGGGAGGCCGCGGCACGGGCCATCGCCCGCTTCTCGTCCACGTCCACGCGCGACTTGTCGCGGTAGGACGGCTCCGAGCGCACCTGGGAGGCCAGCTCGACGCCGCCGGGCACGGAGCGTACCCGCCCCTCCTCCTCCAGCGTCGTGATGTCGCGGCGCACCGTCATGTGCGAGACGTCGAGGATGTCGCACAGCTCCTTCACGCTCAGCACTCCCGTGCCTCGCAGCTCTCGCAGGAGCATGTCACGCCGTTGCGCCGGAATCATCGTCCTCCTTCGGGGGGTCACCCAGAGGAACCATGGTACCGATAGTTACCAGATGATCCCAAGCGTGAAAATTGTTGACTCATATGTTCCGTAAGTGTTAAACATGGCGGGTCGCCGCCGCGGCTTCGTCGTATACGCGCCGCTCAGAGGCGGAAGAAGGAGAAACCATGCAAGGCACCGACGCCACCGCCACACCGCCACCCGTGCGCTACGCCCTCACCGGGGCGCGGGGCGGCTTCGCCCGGACACTGCTCGCCCAGACGCTGCGGATGGACCGCCTGCGCCCCTCGGTCCTGTGCGACCTGGACGCCGAGGGAACGGTCGCGCTGTGCGCCGAGCTCGGTTACGCGCCCGAGGACCTCAAGGTGTGCACCGGCCCCGACGAGGTGTCCGCGCTGACCGGCGGGCAGATCGCCGTCGTCGCCGACGCGGCCCTCCTCGCGGGGGCCGGCTACGACGTGCTCGTCGAGGCCACCGGCAGCCCCGAGGCGGGTGCGGCGGCCGCGCGGACCGCCATCGGGACCGGCCGCCACGTGGTCATGGTCTCCAAGGAGGTCGACTCGGTGGCCGGGGTCGCCCTCGCCGACGAGGCCCGGGCGAAGGGCGTCGTGTACACGCCGGGGATCGGGGACCAGCCCGCGAACCTCATCGAGTGGTACGAGCGCGCACGCGTCCTCGGGCTCGACGTCGTCGCGATCGGCAAGTCCGGCGAGTACGACCTGGTGTTCGACCCCTCGACGGGGCGCGTCCGCCAGCTCGACCAGGAGGTCGACGCCCCGGAGCTGGCCGGCCTGCTGACCCTGGGGGAGGACGTGCCCGCCACGCTCGCCGCCCGCGCCCGGGCCGTCGGGGCGCTCAAGCGCTCGGCCGCCGCCGACTACTGCGAGATGGGCGTCGTCGCCAACCACACCGGCCTCGTCCCGGACGTGGAGGCACTGCACTACCCGGTCGCCCGCGTCGCCGAGCTCGCCGACGTCTACTCCCTCGCCGAGGACGGGGGCATCCTCTCCCGGTCCGGCGCCGTGGACGTCTTCAGCGTGCTCCGCCTCCCGGAGGAGGCCTCCTTCGCCGGAGGGGTGTTCGTGGTCGTCCGCACCGGGGACCCCGTCTCCTGGGACCTGCTCGCCCAGAAGGGGCACGTGGTCTCCCGCTCGGGACGCTACGCCTGCCTCTACCTGCCCTACCACCTCATGGGCGTCGAGACGCCCCTGAGCCTGCTCGACGCGGTCGACCGCCGACGCGCGGTGACCTCGCGCCCTCCCGCCCCGCACGCGGTCCTCGCGGGCCGGGCCGGGGAGGACCTCCCCCGGGGGACCCGCCTCGACATGGGCGGGCACCACCACGACGTCCGGGGCGTGGCCCCCGTCCTGCTGGACGCCGCGAGCGCCCCCGACGACGTGGCCCCGCTGTACCTGGCCGCCCACGCCACTCTGGCCCGGGACGTCGCCGCCGGGGAGCTGGTACGCCTCGGCGACCTGGCCGACCCCGCCGAATCCCTCCTGGACGCCTGGCGTCACACACGCACCCACCTGTGACCGTTAGGACCCAGTGACATGTCGGACATCTATACCCTGCTGGCGTTCCTCGCCGCCATCGTCGTCCTCGTGCTGTTCATCGCGCGGTTCAAGGTCCACCCCGTGGCCACGCTGTTCATCGTGGTCGTGGCGCTGGGGCTCGTCCTGGGCATGGGCGGCACCGGGACCGTCGAGCTCATCACGACCGGCTTCGGGAACACCCTCGCCAGCGTCGGCCTGCTGATCATCTTCGGCTGCGTCCTCGGCAAGATGCTCGAACTGAGCGGCGCCGCCCTGAAGATCACCGAATCCGCGCTCAGCCTGTTCTCCAGGAACAAGGTGCCCTGGGCGATCGCGCTCGCCTCGACCGTCCTCGGCATCCCCCTCATCGCCGACACCGCCGTCGTCATGCTCATCCCCATCGTCTCCGCCCTCGCCTACCGCACGGGCATCTCGATGATGAAGCTCGGCCCGATCCTGTACATCGGCGCCTACGTCATGACCTCGGTGGTCCCTCCGGGCCCCGGACCGCTCGCCTCCGCGGCCCTGCTCGAGGTCGGCATGGGCGACGCCATCCTCTACGGACTGATGGTGGGCGTCCCCGGCGTGGTCGCCGCGACGATCTACCTGTCGCGGATCAAGACGCACGTGCCGCCGAAGCCGGAGTTCGTCGAGCACCTGGTCGGCGGCCCCGACGCGCCCGCGTCCGCCGGCGCCGGCTCCGGGAACGCGGACGGGGCCGCCGAGGAGGCCGCGCCGCACACGGTCGGCCTGTTCGGCTCCCTGGTGCCCATCCTGGCGCCCATCGTCCTCATCGTCTTCGCCTCCCTGGCCGGCCCCGCGCTCCCCGAGGGGGCGTGGTTCACCGACACCGTGCTCTTCGCCGGCGAGCCGACGATGGCGCTGTTCCTCGCCTGCCTGCTGGCCCTGCCGCTGTTCCGCGGGCGCTGGCGCGACAAGTCCACCCTGAACGACCTGTTCGAGGCCGGGCTGAGGATCGCCGCCATGCCCCTGGCACTGACCGGCGTCGGCGGCGCCCTCGCCACCATCATCCGGGAGACGGGCGTCGCGGAGAACATCGCGACGAGCATCGAGAGCACCGGGATGTCCCCGGTCATCATCCCGTTCCTCATCGCCGCCGCGGTGTGCACCATCACCGGTTCCAACATCCTCGGCGTCATGACCTCGGCGGCCATCATGCAGCCCCTGCTGCCCGCGCTCGGACTCGAACCGATCGTGGTGTACCTGGCCTGCGCGACCGGGGCCCAGCTCATGAAGCACGCGAACTCCTCGGGCTTCTGGGTGACCACGACGCTGTCCAACATGACGGTGGGCCAGGGGATCCGCTCGATCGGGGTGGCCTCGGTCATCTCCGGCCTCACCGGGTTCGCCGTCCTCAACATCATGATCGCGACCGGCGTCGTCTAGACCGCTCGCACCCCACGCGCGGCCGGTCCCCGCGCCCACGGCCCGCGGGCCGCGGGCCCGGGACCGGCCCCGCCCATCCGACCCGACCACAGGAGAACCCATGGCGACCCTCGGCGCGATCGCCGACGACCTCACCGGAGCGACCGACGTCGCTATCGCCCTCACGTCCGCCGGATACCGGACCGCCGTCGTGCTGGGCTCCGACGCCCCCGACGGCGACGGGGCCGCGGACGGGGCCGACGCCGTCGTCGTCGCCCTGAAGTCGCGCACCATGCCCGCCGGCGAGGCGGTCGCCGCCTCGCTGGACGCCCTCGCGAGGCTGCGGCGGGCGGGCTGCGAGCGCTTCTACCTCAAGTACTGCTCGACCTTCGACTCCACGCCGGCGGGCAACATCGGCCCGGTGGCCGAGGCCGTCCTCGAAGCCCTCGGCGAGACCGTCACCGTGGTCGCGCCGGCCTTCCCCGCCAACGGGCGCACCGTCTACCGCGGCCACCTGTTCGTGGGGGACGAGCCCCTCGACGAGTCCCCGATGCGCCACCACCCCCTCACGCCCATGACCGACTCGAACCTCCTGCGCCTGCTCGCACCCCAGGTCAGCGGTGGCGAGGACGACGTCGCCCTGGTGCCGTGGCCGACCGTCGCCCGGGGCGACGAGGCGGTGCGCGAGGCCATCGCGCGCGCGGGCCGCGCCGGGGCCCGGTTCGTGGTCGTCGACGCGCTCACCGACGCGGACCTCGCCACCCTCGCCCGGGCGACGGAGGACCTGCGCCTGCTGACCGGCGGCAGCGCCCTCGCCCAGGGGCTCAGGGGTCCCCGGACGCTCGCGCGCACGCCGGTCGCCCTGCCCGAGGGGCCGCGCGTCGTGCTCTCCGGCAGCGCCTCGCGGGCCACCCAGGGCCAGGTCCGCCACGCGCTCGCGGTCGGCGGGGGGCGGCAGCTGCGCCCCGCCGACCTGCGGGAGGACTTCGAGGCGGCCGTGT
Source organism: Streptomonospora nanhaiensis (assembly GCF_026642255.1). GTDB lineage: Bacteria > Actinomycetota > Actinomycetes > Streptosporangiales > Streptosporangiaceae > Nocardiopsis > Nocardiopsis tropica. The sequence continues at coordinate 1,461,940 of NZ_CP113264.1, forward strand.
CCGCCGCGGTGTCCGCCGCGCTGGAGGCCGCGGACGCCCCCTTCGTCGTGTACGCGACCGCCTCCCCCGAGGACGTCGTGGACACCGCGGACGCCCCGCTCATCGAGGAGGCGCTGGCCGAGACCGCCGAGCGCCTGGTGGCCGCGGGGACGCGGGCGCTCCTCGTGGCGGGCGGCGAGACCAGCGGAGCCGTCGTGCAGCGCCTCGGCGTGGGCGCGCTCGCGCTCGGCCCCGAGATCGACCCCGGCGTCGCGTGGATGCGCGGGCGCCGGGACGGCGAGGACATCCACCTCATGCTCAAGTCCGGGAACTTCGGCCGCGAGGACCTCTTCGTCCGCGCCTGGGAGGGGGGCCTGTGAACCGCACACCACGCGAGGCCGCGCGGGAGCTGTGCCGGGCGGGACGCCGCGCCGTCGACCTCGGGCTGAGCCCCGGCGCGTCGGGCAACGTGTCCGTGCGCGCCGGGGACCACACCCTGATGAGCCCCACCGGGGTGTCCCTCCGGGACCTGGACCCCGACGGCCTGTCCGTCCTGGGCCCGGAGGGGGAGCACGTCTCCGGCCCGCCGCCCTCCAAGGAGTACCCGCTCCACCTGGCGATGTACCGGCGGGTCGAGGGCGCCGGGTCCGTCGTCCACCTGCACTCGCCCCACGCGACCGCGGCCTCGTGCCTGCCCGCCTGGTCGGCCTCGTCGGCGCTGCCGCCCGTCACGCCCTACCTGGTGATGCGTGTCGGCCAGGCGCCCCTGGTGCCGTACGCGGCTCCGGGCAGCGAGCGGCTCGCCCGCAACCTCGCCGACCTGCCCGGGTCCTTCCGCGCCGCCCTCCTCGCCAACCACGGTTCGCTCATGGCGGCGGCCGACCCGGCGGCCGCCCTGGACGGGGCCGTGGAACTGGAGGAGGCCTCGCGCATCGTCGTCTCGCTGCGGGGAGGCGGGTTCTCCGTGCTCTCGGCGGAGGACGTGCGCGAGCTGACGGAGCGCTACGGGACCGCGTGGGACCTGTGACCCGTCCTCCGCGGGGGTGAGGGCACGGCCCGGGCCGGGGCCGACCGCACGGTCGGCCCCGGCCCGGAGGCGTTCGGCCCGCGGCCCGGAACACGGGCACGCCCGTGCCTCCGGCGCACGGGCCCGTGCGCCGGGCTCCCCGGCCCACCCCGGCGCCCGCCGGGAGGCCGGAGCGGAGCCGCGCCTCCCCCCGGGCCCCGGGGAACAGGTGACCCGACCGGTCAGGAATCGAGAAGCGCCCTTCACCGGCCCGGAACTAGCGTGGTGGCCATGGACATCACCATTCACACCAGCGTCCTGCCGCACGAGGACCCCGAGGCCTCCCTGGCCTTCTACCGCGACGTCCTGGGCTTCGAGGTCCGCAACGACGTCGGGCAGGGGAACATGCGCTGGATCACCGTGGGCCCCACCGGACAGCCCGACACCGGCATCCTGCTCGCACCGCCCGCCACCGATCCCGGCATCACCGACGCCGAGCGCACCGCCATCGCCGAGATGATGGCCAAGGGCACCTACGGGTGGATCCTCCTGGCCGCGTCCGACCTCGACCAGGTCTTCGACAGGGTCCAGGCCACCGACACCGAGGTCGTCCAGGAACCCACACTCCAGCCCTACGGCATCCGCGACTGCGCCTTCCGCGACCCCGCCGGCAACCTGATCCGCATCCAGCAGCGCTGAGCCGGCGGCCGCACCGCACCGCCCCGAAGGGCCGGACGCGCGCCACGAGGTCCTGCGCCCGCGCAGGACCGACACCCCCGCGCCGCCCCGAAGGGCCGGACGCGCCGTGAAACACCGGCCCGACCGTGCCGGAAGACGCCGAGGAGGACCGCGCAGGCGGTCCGGACGACGATGGAGAGACGATGACCACCGCCCCGAGGGCGAGCACGCAGCCGCCCGCGCAGCACGCCGCCGACAGCCACGACCTGATCCGCGTGCAGGGCGCGCGCGTGAACAACCTCCGCGACGTCAGCCTCGAGATCCCGAAGCGCCGGCTGACCGTGTTCACCGGCGTCTCCGGTTCGGGCAAGAGCTCGCTGGTGTTCGGCACGATCGCCGCCGAGTCGCAGCGGATGATCAACGAGACCTACAGCGCCTTCGTGCAGGGGTTCATGCCCGCCCTGGCCCGGCCCGACGTCGACGTCCTCGAAGGGCTGACCACCGCGATCATCGTCGACCAGCAGAGGCTCGGGGCCGACCCGCGCTCCACCGTCGGCACCGCGACCGACGCCAGCGCGATGCTGCGCATCCTCTTCAGCAGACTCGGGCGCCCCCACATCGGATCCCCCCAGGCGTTCTCCTTCAACGTCGCCTCGATCAGCGGGGCGGGTGCGGTCACGCTGGAACGCGCCGGCCGGACCGTGAAGGAGCGCCGCGACTTCAGCATCACCGGCGGCATGTGCCCCCGCTGCGAGGGCAGGGGCACGGTCTCCGACATCGACCTCACCCAGCTCTACGACGACTCCAAGTCGATCGCGGAGGGCGCGTTCACCATCCCCGGCTGGAAGTCGGACAGCTGGTGGACGGTGCGGACCTACGCCGAGTCCGGCTTCCTCGACCCCCACAAGCCGATCCGCGACTTCACCGAGCGGGAGATGCGGGACTTCCTCCACCGGGATCCGGTCAAGGTGAAGGTCGAGGGCGTGAACCTCACCTACGAGGGGCTGATCCCCAAGGTCCGGAAGTCGTTCCTGTCCAAGGACGTCGACTCGCTCCAACCGCACGTCCGCGCCTTCGTGGAACGCGCGGTGACGTTCGCCGCCTGCCCCGACTGCGGGGGCACGCGCCTCAACGAGGCGGCGCGCTCCTCGAAGATCGGCGGGATCAACATCGCCGACGCGTGCGCCATGCAGATCAGCGACCTCGCCGCGTGGGTGCGCGGGCTGGACGAGCCGTCGGCGGCCCCCCTGCTCACCTCCCTGGGCAGGACCCTCGACTCGTTCGTGGAGATCGGGCTCGGCTACCTCGCGCTCGACCGGCCCTCGGGCACGCTCTCGGGGGGTGAGGCGCAGCGGGTCAAGATGATCCGCCACCTCGGCTCCTCGCTCACCGACACCACCTACGTCTTCGACGAGCCCACCATCGGCCTGCACCCCCACGACATCCAGAGGATGAACGACCTCCTGCTGCGGCTGCGCGACAAGGGCAACACGGTCCTCGTCGTCGAGCACAAGCCGGAGACGATCGCGATCGCCGACCACGTCGTGGACCTCGGCCCGGGCGCCGGGACGGGGGGCGGGACCGTCTGCTTCGAGGGCACCGTCGGGGGCCTGCGGGCCGGCGGCACCCTCACCGGCCGCCACCTCGACGACCGGGCCTCCCTCAAGGAGGCGGTGCGCGAGCCCTCCGGCGCGCTGGAGATCCGCGGGGCGAGCGCCAACAACCTGCGCGACGTCGACGCCGACATCCCGCTCGGGGTGCTCACCGTCGTCACCGGCGTCGCCGGATCGGGCAAGAGCTCCCTCGTGCACGGCTCGCTCCGCGGCCGTGAGGGCGTGGTGTCCGTCGACCAGAGTCCGATCCGCGGTTCGCGGCGGAGCAACCCGGCGACGTACACCGGGCTGCTCGACCCGGTCCGCAAGGCGTTCGCGAAGGCCAACGGCGTGAAGCCGGCGCTGTTCAGCGCCAACTCCGAGGGCGCCTGCCCCGCCTGCAAGGGTGCGGGCGTGGTCTACACCGACCTGGCGATGATGGCCGGCGTCGCCACCGTCTGCGAGGAGTGCGAGGGCAGGAGGTTCCAGGCCTCGGTGCTGGAGTACCGCCTCGGCGGACGCGACATCGGCCAGGTGCTCGCGATGCCGGTGGCCGAGGCCGAGGAGTTCTTCGGCTCGGGGGAGGCGCGCACGCCCGCCGCGCACGCCGTCCTGCGACGCCTCTCCGACGTCGGCCTCGGCTACCTCACGCTCGGCCAGCCGCTCACCACCCTGTCGGGGGGCGAGCGGCAGCGGATCCGGCTGGCCGCGCGCATGGCGGAGAAGGGCGGCGTCTACATCCTCGACGAGCCGACCGCGGGGCTCCACCTCGCCGACGTCGAGCACCTGCTCGGCCTGCTCGACCGGCTCGTCGACTCCGGGAAGACGGTCGTCGTCATCGAGCACCACCAGGCGGTCATGGCGCACGCCGACTGGATCATCGACCTCGGGCCGGGCGCCGGGCACGACGGCGGCCGGATCGTCTTCGAGGGCACCCCCGCCGACCTCGTCGCCGCCCGGTCCACCCTCACCGGCGAGCACCTCGCGGACTACGTCGGCGGCTGATCCCGCCCCCGGGCGGACACGGGCGCCCCCGGCCGTCGGGATCGACGGCCGGGGGCGCCGGCACGGGCGGTCGGGAGGGCTCTAGCGCTGGGGGGCGTCGGTCCCGCGCAGTCCCAGGCGGCCGCGGGTGACCACCACGAGGAACACCGCGACGAGGGCGACCAGTGCGACCTCGGGGGCTCCGGCGGGGTCTCCCACCGCGGCCCCCTTGAGGCCCGAGACGACGTTGATCGCGGTGTGGGCGATCACCGCGGCGAGCACGCCGCCGCGGGAGGAGTTGAAGACGTGGCCGAGGACGACCGTCAGTCCGACGCACAGCAGGGCGTAGGCGGGGAAGTACATCTGCGCCTGGACCGTGCCGGCCATGGAGAACAGGGGGGCGTGCCACACCGCCCAGACCGCGCCGAGGACCGCGTTCGCCGCGAGCGGGGGCAGCGAGCCCTGGAGCCGCGGCAGCGCGAATCCGCGCCAGCCCAGCTCCTCGTTGCCGCCGCCGACCAGGGCGATGAGCAGGAATTGCACGGGGACCGCCATCAGCGCGGCGTCGAGCGCGGCCTCGTCCACCGTCGCCCCCTGCAGGCGGACGGCGATCACGCCCGAGGCCGCGATGGCCAGGACCGCGAGCACCGCGATCGCGTAGGGCGTGACGCCGCCCCTGCGCAGCGGCGAGTACCGCCGGAAGAGGGCGCCCACCCCGGACCTGCCCTCGGTCGCGGCGGTGACGAGGACCGCCGCCACCATCGGGCCGAAACTGCCGACGAGCACGGCCGGCATCGGGTTGGCGCCGTCGAGCAGGAGCGTGCCTCCCCACCAGGCGATCCAGGAGAAGGCGAAGGCGATCACCAGGAAGGCGGTGAGGCCGCGCGGTGCGAGGACGGTCGTCCGCGCCGGGTCCACCGCGGGGGCGGTGGGGGCGGAGGGACGGGGGTGCGTGGAGAGGTGCTCGTTCTTCATGCCGAGAAACATACACTGTTTGAGAAAGACATACAACGTAGGTTCCGTTGTATGCTGTCGGACATGGCAGAACCACGATCCGACCAGCAGTTCGACAGCGTCTTCAGCCGCCCCGAGCGCCGCCGCCGCACCCAGCCGGCGCTCACCCGGGAGCGCATCGTCACCGCGACGATCGGGCTGCTGGACCGGGAGGGCTCCTCGGCGCTGACGATGCGCAAGGTCGCCGCCGAACTCGGCGTGCACGCGACGAGCCTCTACTGGTACGTGGAGCGGAGGGAGGACCTCGTCGACCTGGCGGTGGACGGCATCCTGGCCGACGCCGCGGCCGTCCTGCCGGGCCCCGACGCCCCCTGGGACGCCGCGGTGAAGGAGACCGCGTACCGGTTCTACGCGGCTCTGACCGCGCACGCCTGGGCCGCGGAGTTCGCCGGGGCCCGGCCCCTGGTCGGGCCCAACGCGGTCGCGCTCTCGAGGAGGATCATCGCCGCGCTCCAGCAGTGCGGGGGGAGCGAGGAGGAGCAGGCGGTCGCCATCCGGGCGGTGTCCAACCAGATGCTCGGCGCGGCCACGTCCGCGGTCGCGGTGCGCGCGATGCGCTCCAGGGACTCGGGCGAGCACGACGGGGCGGTCGCCGCCGCCGTGTCGGAGCCGGACGCCCTCGCCGTGGAGAACGACTACTTCGACCAGGTGCTGGACCTGGTGCTGGACGGGGTCAGGGCCCGCCGGGCGGGGTAGGCGGCCCCGTCCCGCCGGGGTCGCGGGCCGTTCCGGGGCGCACGCCCGACGGGGCGCACGCCCGACGGGGCGGGCCCCGTACACGACGGGAGGGCCTGCCGCGTGAATCCCGGCCTGCATCCCCGGAGGCCGGGCCCCGTACACGACGGGAGGACCTCTCCGTCGCGGAGCCTGTCGGGGAGTCCGCCGGGCACGGCGGCGGGGCCGGCCCGGCGGGGCCGGCACCACCGCCGGCGGCGGCCGTGCCGTCGGGGCCGCGCGCCCCTGGGGCGCGGACCGGAGGCCGCCCCGGCGGGGGGCTCCCGACCGGTCCCCGTCCCGCGGCCGTCAGTCCGGCGGGTCCAGCGGCGACATCGCCGGCGAGTAGTTGAACAGCCGGAGCCTGGCCGCCCCCGGTTCGAGGAGGGACGCGGCCCCGGGGTCGACGTCGACGATGCTGAGGCTGGCCGGGTGGCTCGGGACCGTGCGGGCGGGGTCGAGCCCGACGGCGGCCGTCAGGAAGGCCCGCGCCGGCCCGCCGTGGGTGACCGCCATGAGCAGCTCGTGCCCGCCGTCCGCGGCCCGCCGCACGGCGGCGTCGAGCCCGGCGACCACCCGCTCGGTCAGCTCGCCGAAGCTCTCGGCCCCCGGCGGGTGGAACCGCCCCGCGCGCCACGCGGCGTACACGCCGCCGTCCTCCGCCCTGACCTCCGCCGAGTAGCGCCCCTCCCAGCCGGCCAGGTACGCCTCGTTCAACCGGGGGTCGCGCGCGTCCGGACGTACGCCGAGCACCTCCGCGGTCTCCCGCGTGCGGCGCAGGCCCGAGGTGACGACGTACCCGGGGGCCAGGTACCCGACCGTCTCCGCCAGGGCGGAGACCTGCCGCCGCCCGGCCTCGGACAGCCCGACGTCCCGCTGCCCCTGGAGGCGGCGCTCCTCGTTCCACGCGGTCTCGCCGTGGCGGACCAGGAGAAGCCGCATCATCCGGACACCTCGGCGTCCAGGAGCTCACCGGAGGCGTCGAAGTACGCGTCCGGCGCCGACGGCAGGCGCACGCCGAGCGCCTCACCGGGCAGCAGTCCGACCGGCGTGTCGCGGGAGACGTGCATCCGCGTCCCGTCGGGGAGGTCGACGCCGATGACCCACCTGTCGGCCATCGGCACCTGGTCGGCGAACGTCGCCTCCACACACCCCGGTTCCGACGCGTCGGCGGCGATCCCGACCGAACCGGCCCGGTACATCGCCCTGACGGTCCCGCCCCCGGACGGGGGCGGGGCGGCGCCGCAGTCGACGCCGAACGCCCGCAGCCTCCCCCCGTGGACCCGGCACTCGACGATGTTGGCCGGGGGAGTGCCGATGAACGTGGCGGCGAACGCCGTGCGCGGCGACTCCAGCAGTTCCCGCGGCGTGCCGAACTGCTCGATCCGGCCGTCCTTCATGAGCGCGATGTGCGTGGCCATGGTCATCGCCTCGACCTGGTCGTGGGTGACGTAGACGCTCGTGGCGCCGCTGGAGCGGTGGACGCGCATGAGCTCCCCGCGGGTCTCGACCCGCAGCCTCGCGTCGAGGTTGGACAGCGGTTCGTCGAAGAGCAGCACCTCGGGCTGCGGCGCGATCATGCGGGCGATCGCCACGCGCTGCTGCTGCCCGCCGCTGATCTCCCCCGGGTACCGGTCGGCGAGGTCGGAGATCGCCAGCATCGACAGCACCCGGTCGCCCCGGGAGCGGCGCTCCTCCTTCGGCCACCTCGCGACGGTCAGCGGCCATTCGATGTTCTGCCGCACCGTCTTGTGCGGCCACAGCGCGTAGGACTGGAAGACCAGCCCGGCCCCCCGCTCGGCGGGAGCCACGAGCGCGGTGCCGTCGCCCCGGGCGATGACGCGGTCCCCGAACCGGATCTCGCCGCCGGTGGGGTTCTCCAGCCCCGCGAGCATCCGCAGGGTCGTCGTCTTCCCGCAGCCGGACGGGCCGAGGAGGACGAGGAAGGAGCCCGCCGGGACGTCGACCGAGATGCCGTCGACGGCCGCGGTGCCGCCGAAGTCCTTCCGGAGGTCGGTGATGGTCAGGGAGGCCGAAGACGCCTCGGAGCGCATGCCGGTCCTTTCCGCCCGATCGGTGCCGATCGTGGAGGTCATGAGTTCGAGTTCCAGGGCTGGGCGGCGCCCTCGAAGCGCCGCGCGATGATGGTCGCCGCAACCGATATCACCGCGATGACGACGGTGACCGCGTTGGCCGACTGCGTGAAGTTCTCCGACGAGTACTGGTAGGTGAGGACGGCCAGGACGGGCATCGCGGGGGTCGCCAGCAGCACGACGAGGGAGAGGTCGCGCACCATCTGGACGAACACGAGCACCCCTCCCGTGAACAGGCCGCGCGCCGTCAGGGGAGCGATGACGGAGCCGATCCTGCGGAACAGCCCCGCCCCCGCCATCACCGCCGACTCCTCGACGTCCTTGGACACCTGGCCCAGCGCCGAGGTGCCCGACCGGACCGCGAACGGGATCGTCGCCGCGATCCCGGCCAGCACGAGGATCGCGAACGTCCCGTACAGGCTCGGGATCGGACCGATGGGCGCACCGAACTGCGCGATGAACGCGGCGCCCAGCGCGATGCCGGGGATGAGGAACGGCACGAACGAGAGGACGCCCATGGTCCCCGTCAGCCACCTCGGCCCGCCGGAGCGGGTGATGACGTAGGAGACGAGTAGGCCGAGGACGCCCGCGCAGATCGCGACGCACACCCCGAGGAGCACGGTGTTCCAGGTGGCCTGGAGGATCTGCGGGTTGTTCAGGATGCCCCGCTGCCCCTGGGCGAGGGCGGGGTCGGAGCCGCCGATCCAGTAGTGGAGGGTCAGCCCCGACGAGAAGTCGTTGGTGCGCAGGGTCAGCGAGCTGAACACGAGCACCAGGCCGGGGACGACGGTGGTGCAGGTGACCAGCAGCCACGCGACCGCGGCCACCGGCCGCGCCCACGGCCCCAGGTCGACGCCCCGGCGGCGGCCGCCCTTGCCGGTGATCGTCGCGAAACTGCGCCTGCCGCCGGTGATCCTCGTCGAGGCGTACATGATCATCGCGGCCACGAGGATGAGCACGATGGACAGCACGTATCCGCGTGAGACGTCGCCCGTGGAGATCGCCCCGTACAGGCGGGTCGAGAGCGTGTGGAACCGGACGGGCAGGCCGAGGAGCGCGGGTGTGACGAAGTTGGAGACGCCCTCGGCGAAGGCGAGCAGGGCGCCCGAGACCATCGCCGGGGCCACGACGGGCAGCGCGATGTCGCGGGCCACGCGCATCGTCGGGGCGCCCGTCAGCTCCGCGGCCTCCATGAGGTCGCCGTTGACGCTCGCCAGGGCGGCGGCGACGAGCATGAACGACAGCGAGAAGTAGTGGGCCGTCAGGGTCGCGGCGATCGGAACCGGCCCCCAGGCCAGCCAGTCGGGGACGGGGATCCCCAGGTTCATGAGGATGCCGGTGGAACCGCCGATCAGGTCGTTGCGGAAGACCGACTCCCACGCCAGTGCCAGGGCGAAGCTCGGCAGGGCGAACGGGATCGTCGCCAGGAGGCCGAGGATCCCGCGCCCCGGGAGCCGGGTCATCACGACCACCCAGGCGAGGAAGCCGCCGATCACCGTGGAGCCGGCGGCGGTGGCGACCCCCATGAGGACCGAGTTGCCCATCGGCCTCCACAGGAGGTTCTCCGACATCGGGCTGGCGAAGACGTCCGTCCACGCCTCGCGGTTGCCGGCCGTCAGGGTCGTGTTGACCAGCCCGAGGAGCGGTGCGACCACGAGGACGGCGAGGACGAGCAGGGTGCCGGCTCCCAGTACGGCGGTCGGCTGCCCGAGGGCGGTCCGCGCACGTGCCACCGTGCTGCCGACCGTCGTGCGGCGGGGGGCGGGTGCCCTCTTCATGGTGTCCTCTCTCCGGGACGGGGGACCTGTCCCGGGGCGTGTTCTGCGGTGACGTGCAGCGGTGAGGTCGCTCGCGGTGCGCGCCCGCGGACGTGTCCCGCGGACGCTCCCGGCCGGCCCGGCGCTCGCGAGGCCCGGAACGGTCCGCGGAACGCGGCCTACAGGGTCAGCAGGAAGTCGGCCACGTCGTCGCGGATCTGCGCCGTCTCCTCGGGGGAGATGTCCCAGGCGCCGAGCTCGTCGAGGGAGACCGCGCCCCCGGGGGCCGCCATGTCGGTGCGCACCGGGTAGTCGCCGGGGACGTAGAAGGGGTCGAAGGCGGGGCCGCCCGTCTCCGAGTCGTCGCCCATGAGGAAGTCCGCGACCAGCCGGGCGGCGGCCGGGCTGTCGGAGTCGCGCACCATGCCGATGTAGGCCGGGAAGGTGATCCCCGGCGAGGGCGCGGTCCCCAGGGAGGCCTGGAGCGCCCACCCCTCCTCCTCGTTGTCCCGGCGGTCGGAGTACGAGGTGAAGCCGACCGGCGGGTCGTCCTGGCCCGCCGCGCCCACCGCCGCGTTGACGTTGTCGGTGTCGTCGACCAGGACCAGCCCGTTGCCGTACAGGTCCTTGACGAACTGCTGACCGGCGTTCTCGACGCCGTCGTCGAGGACGACCTCGGTCCCGAAGTGGTCCAGGTGCGCCTGCGCCATCGCCTCGGACTGCCGCACGATCTCGGCCACGAGGTCGAGGTAGTCCCCGCGGACCGCGGGGTCGACCATGACGACCCTGCCGTTCCACTCCTCCTCGGTCAGCTGCCACAGGTTCCCGACCGGGGAGCCGTCGGGATGGGCCTCCTCGTTGTACATGAGGACCTTGGTCGAGAGGCGGTTGGCCAGCAGCGGCTGCCGGTACTCCTCGGGAACGGTCTCCGCGACCCGCGGCGGGACGTAGTTCTGGAGGATGCCGCCCGCGACGAGCTCGGTGATGACGACCGGGGCGTCGGAGATGTAGGCGACGTCGGCCGACGGGGTGCCGGCCTGCGACTCGGACCGCAGCCGGGTGATCTGCTCGGAGGAGGAGATGTCGTGGCCGATCAGGTCGATGCCGGGGTACTCCGCCTCGAACGCCTCCTCGACCGAGGCGATGCGCGAGGTGAAGGAGTAGACGGTGACCTCGCCCTCCTCGGTGGCCAGTTCGACGAGTTCCTCGTGGGTGGCGTCGTCGAGTTCGTGGGGGTCCGCGCCCCCGTCGGCGGCGGGGGTCTGGGGGGCGCCGCCGCCGCAGGCGGCGAGGGAGACGGCGAGGGGGAGGGCGACGGAGGCGGAGAGCATTCTCGAAAAGCGCATGACAGGTCCTTTGTGTCAGTTCTCGCGCAGGTGGGGGAGGGGGCGGGCACGGACGCCGTGGGACTGCGGCCGGTGGCGTCAGCCGAAGTCCGTGAGCAGGCCGTCCAGCCGGTCGAGGGCGGGGAGGATGACGTCGGGGTGCCGCTGGGCGACGGTGAGCACGATGGCGTTCGCGATCATCATCGGGACGCTCAGGGAGGAGAAGCCCTCCTGGTGTCCGCGCGGGGCGGACAGGACGGTGGTCGGGGCGGGGTCGAGGGTGTGGAGGGTGTCCGTGATCAGGACGGAGCGGGCGCCCACGGCGGAGGCCCGGGCGTAGAGGTCCGTGAGGTTGCGCGGGGCGCGGCGGAAGGCGAAGGACACGACGACGTCGGACTCCGACATCGCCAGCACCCGTTCGGCGACCTCGCGCCCGGGGCCGACGAGGTTGACCGAGTGCATCCCGAACCGCCGCAGCCGTCCGTCGAGGAGCTCGGCCAGGATCCCCGCGTTGCCCCGTGCGAAGAGGTGGACCACGCGCGCGCCGACCAGGAGGTCGGCGACCTCGTCGATCTGCGACTGGTCCACGTGCCTTCCGACGGCCGCCAGCGATTCGAGCTCGGTGGCCAGGAGCGTGTCCAGGACGCGGCCCTCTCCCCGGAGCTCCGCGCGGAACCGGTCGCCGGCGCCGTTGAGGTGGGCCTCGCGGTCCTCCCGCAGGTCGTCCCGCAGCTCCAGGTACCCCTGGTACCCCAGGCGCTGCGCCAGGCGGGTGGCGGCGGCGGGGTGCACCCCCGCGCGCTGGGCGACGTCCCCGCCCCGCCACAGCGGGGCCTCCGCCGGGTGGGCCAGGAGTTCGTCGAGGAGGACGCGGTCCGACCTGGTCAGCCGGTCGCGGTACTCGTTCACACGCTCGTGGAAGTTCACGACAGTGACGCTACAGCAATTTTAATTGCGCGAGTATGACCTTCTGCAATTTAAGTTGCGGTTCATGGGGTCTTCACCCCCAGGTCGGACGGGCGCCCGGTCCCGCGGAGGAGGGGCCTCTGCCAGGCCCGATGCGTCCGCGACCCCGGACACGGGGGGGCCGCCCTCCGGACGGCGGGGGCACGGGACTCCCGTGCAGACGGCGCGCCGCCCCGCCCGGTCGGGTTCCACGGGCGGGGCGGCGCGGTGGGAGGGGCCCCGGGGCCCGGCGGTCGCGGTCCCGGGGGACGGTCCCGGGGCGTGTCCGCGGACGCCTGCGGCGGGCCCCGGGGCGGTCGGCGGTCAGCCGTCTCCGCCGGGGAGCAGGGATCCCAGCGGACCCAGGTCGAGGTTGAGGTCGGCGGCGGACAGGCCGTAGCGCTCGCGCAGCTCGGTCATCCGCTCGTCGAGCAGCATCAGGGTCATGCCGATGCGCTCCTCCTGCTCCTCGGTGAGGTCGCCCTGGTCCACCCGGCGCAGGGCCTGCCGCTCCATGAGCTGGCGCACCAGCTCCACCACCGTGAGCACCAGTTTGATCAGGTCGCGTTCCACCGTGTCGGGTTCGGTCTCGATCCTGTGGCGCAGCCTCTGCTGCTCCGTCCGCGGTTCGGAGGCGGCCTCCCCGCCCCGCGCCGTGCCGTCCAGCGCGTTCTGGAGCTCGCCCAGGAGGTCGCGCCCTCCACCGGCTTCGGAGGCCCCGTCCAGGTCGCGGACGACCGCCCCCGCCGTGTGCTGCCGGGAGTCCCCGGTCCCTCCTGCCATGCTGTCCCCCTTCGGTGAGGTCGGGTGTCAGTCCTGACGGATCCATCCGGCCAGGGGATGGCCGTGCTCCCACGGCGAGGGCACGTCCTCGTTGATGGAGGACACCAGCGCACGCAGGGACACCCGGACCAGGTCGACGTCGGCGATGGAGACGGTCAGGTCCCCCGTGATCACCACCCCCTTGGCCAGGACGCGGTCGAGCAGGTCGACCAGGGAGATCTCGCGGTTGGCCAGGGGGTGGTCCTCGTCCAGCATGCGCGTGAGCGAGTAGGGGCCCGGGGCGGAGCCGGACGCGGACCCGTCACGGGCGTCCGGGCCCTCCGCCGGGCTCATACGCCCACCCCCGGGGAGGCGAAGGAGTAGGGCGCCCACGGCCCGGAGACCTCGACCCGCGTACCCGCCGACGCCCGGGAGTCCAGCTCGCGCACCGTGTCGAGGAAGGCCTCCACACGGGCGTCCTCCACCAGGTAGGCGGTGTTCATGACGTTCTCGCCGGGGGCCTCCGAGAGCGCCGAGTCCTGGGGCCGGTGGTGCTCGCGGGCCCGGGACAGCGCTCCCAGCGCCTCGTCGGCCTCCTCGCACAGCCGCGCGGCCCGCTGCCAGGCGTCATCGCGGCTCTCGCGCTGCTGCCTGCGCCTGCGGAGGTAGGCCTTGCCCGGGCTCTCGCCCGGAGGCGCCGCCTCGGCCCGCGGCGCGTCCTCGGGACGGCGCGCGCCGGTCTCCGCGTAGACCTTGACCCCCAGCTCGACGCAGCCCTCCAGCCGCCGCAGGACGGCGTCGAAGGACGCGTGCTCCTCCCGGAGCACCTGGCGCACGCGCCCGTCCCCGCGGTAGACCGTCGCCAGCCTCAGCGGCACGGCCACGGTCCGGCGGGCGGTCCTGTCGACGACGCCGTGGTGCGCCCTGGCCACCGCCTCCAACCAGCGCAGGTCCTCGAGGTTGGCCTGGAGGGCCGCCTCGTCGAACTCGTCCAGGGGGACGGCGCTGACCACGGCGGCGAGGTCGCCCTCGGCCACGAGGTGCACCGGATGCCCCCCGACCCCGGTCGCCCCGTCGAGCGCACCGGCCCCGGGGGGACGGCACACGGCGTAGACGTAGCTCGCGTACTCAGCCCTGTCCATGCTCCTCCTCGCCGTCGGCCCCGGTCCCGGAGACCCCGCCTCCCCGCGCGGCGGCGCCGGCCGCGTCCTCGGGGGAGGCGTCCGCCCGCCCGTCCGCGGCGACCTGGGGCGCCCGCCCCTCCTCCAGCGCGGCGATGCGCTCGCGCAGGAGCCGGTTCTCCTCCTCCAGCTCCTCGTCCCCCCGCTTCATCGCGCGGGAGGACAGCGCGGGGTCGTGCTCCCACCAGTCGATGCCCATCTCCTTGGCCTTGTCCACCGAGGCGACGAGGAGTCGGAGCTTGACGGTGAGGAGCTCGATGTCGAGGAGGTTGATCTTGATGTCGCCGGCGATGACCACGCCCTTGTCGAGCACGCGCTCCAGGACGTCGGCGAGGTTGGCGGACGAGGAGCCTCCGGAGGAGCGGATCTGCCGGGGCTCGCCGCGCCACGGTGTCGGTTCACTCACGGGTCCCCCCTTCCTCCGCACCGGGCCGGGGCGCACGGGTGCGGGTCACGGGCACGCCCCCGTCGGCTTCGGCGCCCCGGCCCCCGGACCTGCGGGGCCGCCCGGCTCAGGAGCGCTCGTCGGCGCGGGGCTCGTCCTCGTCGACGTACTCCTCGTCGTCGTCCAGGTCCTGTTCGTCCGCCTCATCAGAATCCTCGTCCGCAGGCTCTTCATCAACGGGCTCCTCGTCCTCGAACTCCTCGTCCTCCTCGTCGAGGAGTTCCCCGTCGGTCTCCTCCGGGTCCTCCTCCAGCTCCTCCGAGTCCTCGTCCCGGGGCTCGTCCCCCTCGGGCTCGTCCCCGTCGTCGGGGTCCTCCTCGTGCGGGGGGCCGGGGTCCAGCTCCGCGAGCCGCTCCCGCTCCTCCGGGTCCAGCTCCGCGAGTTCGGCGGCCTCGTCCTCGTCCAGCCGCGCCAGCTCGTCCCACTGCTCCTCGGAGAGGCCGGCCTCCTCGAGCTCCAGGGCGTCCTCGTGGGAGAGGACGACCTCGCCCTCGCGCACCTCCCCGCGCCAGCCCTGCATCTCCTCCGCCTCGGACAGGGCCATCATCATGACCTGGCGCCGATAGTGCTTGAGGTCCAGCCGAAGGCGTCGGCCCTGGGCCCTCCAGAGGTTGCCGGTGCGCTCGAAGAGGCCCTTGGGGTAGTACTCCACCACCAGCAGGACCCGTGTGAGGTTCTCCCCCAGGGGGTGGAAGGTCACCGCCCCCTTCATGGTGCCCTTGGCGGCCTCCGTCGACCAGGCGATCCGGTGGTCCTGCACCTGCTCGGTGACGGCGGCCTTCCAGCTCCGGCTCGACCAGAAGACCTTGCCCTTCCAGTGCGAGGTGGTGTCGCCGGTCTTCTCCACGCTCTGCACGCCCTCGGCGAAGGAGCCGAAGTCGGGGAAGCGGGTCCACTGGTTGTAGGCCACACGCACGGGGACGCCGACGTCGATGTCCTCGACGATGTTGACGCTCTTCGAGGGCCTGCCGCCCCCGCCCCCCTTGCCGAAGGCCTTCCCGGCCTTGTTCTTGAGGCCCTTGGCCCCGCCGGTGACCACGGCCTTGGCCGGGCCCTTGCCCTGGACGAGCTTGCGGCCGACCTCGCCCACCACGGGGGCGCCGGCGACACCTTCGCCGGACAACCGCCCGACCGTGCTGCCGAGCTTGCGGGCGGCGCCGGTCACCACACTGCTCGCCTTGGCGCCGACGTAGTCCTGGACCGCGTCGGCGAGCTTGGAGGTGCCCTCGTTCCTGTCGGCGGCGGAGCGCAGGCGGGCCAGGGGGCCCTCGGACTCAGCCACGCCCATCACCGTCCTCCTCGCCGCCCTTGCGTGCCGGGCGCTTGCGCTGGGCGGCCTTGCGCGTACCGCTGCCCGCCTTCCCGGCGGCGCCCGCCGCGGCCCGCCCCGGCGCCGTCTTCCTCACCTTGGCCTTGCGCCCGCCCTTGTCGGGGGAGGCCCCCTCGGAGTCCTTCTCGGAGGAGGGCGCGCCGGTGTCCTCGTCGTCCTCGCGGGCCCCGTCCCCGTCCTCGGACCGCTCCGACCCGCCGGTGACGGTGTCCGCCGCGCCCTTCCCGGCGCCGGACCGGAGGCTCTCGGTCCGTTCGTTGAGGGAGTCGGCCAGGGACCCCGCCCACTTGCCGGCCAGGTTGCCCGCGGCGGCCTTGCCCACGTCGAGCAGCTGCTCCCGCGACTGGTTCCTCAGCTCGCCCACCAGAGGCAGGGAGGAGACCTCCTTCAGCAGGCCCTGGGCGAGCATCTGGGGCTTGATGTCGAGTTTCTTCGCGCCGAGGTAGAGGCCGAGCCCCAGGGCGAGCTTCAGCTTCTTCTTCCGGCCGAGGATGTAACCGCCTACGGCGGCGGCCACGATTTTCGCCGTGTCACTCACGGGTTCACACCTCAATGTCGTCTATCGGAGACCCTGGTACCTCTCGGCTTCCTCCAGCTCGTCCAGCAGCTCGTCCTCGAGCCTGTCGAACTCGTCCGCGGACAGCTCGCCCCGGTCGAACCGCTCCGACAGTTCGGCCAGGCGCTGCCGGATCCGCGAGGGGTCGTACACCTCCCGCTCGGCGGCCTCCAGGACCTGGCGCGCAGTCCAGTCCGCGAACCGGACCGGAGCGACGGCGGGAGCGGTGAGGATCGTGCGGAGAAGGCCCATGCGCCCTCCTCTCGTTCGGGCCGGGGCGGTCGTGCCCCGGTTCAGCGCGGCGGAGCCGTCACGAAGCTGTAGGGGGGAAGCGGGCCGTTGACCCGGATCTCCAGGAGGGTCCCCCACTTCTGCTGGAGCTCACCCGCGACGCGGAGGAGGTCCTCGGTCCGGTCCTTCCGGACCAGGAGCGAGACGTTGGCCAGGCAGCCGCCCACGAGGGGGCCCATGGCCACGCGCTCGGCGTGCTCGGCCAGGGGCCGGGTGACGGCCTCGGCGTCGCGCTGCCTCAGGGCCTCCAGGGCCTGGGAGACCTGCTCGCCGAACTCCATCTGCTCGGCGGGCGTGCCGCCGCCCGAGGCGCGCAGGGCCTCGTTCCTGGCCCGGAGCGACTCGTCTTCGAGGAGCACCAGCCGCAGCGCCGCCTCCTCGATGTGCGTGGCCTTGACGTTGAACTCCACCCGCTCGGCCAGCCGGGCGAGCAGCTCGGAGTAGTGGTCGGCCCCGCGGTCGAGCTCGGCCGCGACCGCCTCGTCGTCCGCGCTCACCGCGCCGAAGCGCAGTGGCAGGACGCCGTGCCCCTGGGCCAGGGTCTGGAGCACGTCCTGGTGGGCCGTCAGGTCGCGCCGCTTGGCGCGGAGCCCCTCGGGTGCGTCGCTCGCCGCCGCGGCCAGGCCGCCGGCGCGGACGAAGCGCAGGGGGGCGGGGCTCTCGCCGACCCCGGTGAGCTTCAGGCGGTCGAGCGACTCGTCGTCGCGGACGATGCCGTAGACGTACGTGCTCATTCGTCCTCCTTCTTGGCGGAGGCGCGGCGGCGGGAGCGGGCCGGGGCCTTCTCCTCACCCCTCTCGTCGTCCTGCCCCTTGGAGAAGGACTCGGAGATGGCCTCGGCGGCGCCGGAGAGCGCGCCCTTGGACTTGCTGCGCGCGCCCTTCTCCATGCCGCCGTTCACCAGGTCGGGGAGCCCGGCTCCGCCGCTGCTGGTCAGGTCCAGGCGGTTGCACGCCTCGGCGAAGCGCAGGTAGGTGTCGACGCTCGCGATCACGATACGGACGTCGACGGTGAGGAGTTCGATGCCCACGAGCGAGACCCTCGCGAACACGTCGACCACCAGCCCCTTGTCGAGGATGAGTTCCAGGACCTCGTAGAGGTTGCCGGAACTCCGGCCCCCGCCGGAGGACTGCTGCATCACGGTCATCGGAATCGTGCTCCTTTTCGTCAGTGAAGAACCGAAGGGCAGATACTCCTGTCCAGTGCGCAGAAAATGGGGTCATGTCCCGTCGGAACGGCCTCGCGTGTAGCGTTTCACGCGCCGGTAGCCCTGGATTTCACCGTCCGAGTCGAGTTCCACGGAATAGGTGGCCAGCATGCTCACCGTGTCCGGGACGCGTCGTAACTCGAGTGTCTCCAGGTTCAGGCTCCATCCTTCGCCGTCCCGCTCGAAACTGGAAACGCTCTCGACTTCGATCCCGGTGATCTCCTCGAACTGTTCCCGGGCCTCCCGCAAGCGTTCCATCATTGATTTTCTGCCTGGGGAGCGAGGCGGGGGACGGCCTTCGCTTCCATTGTCTTGGCTCATGGATCTCCTGTCCAATGGCCATTGTCCGAATTCGTTCTTCCTGCCCTCAGGACTAACCACTACCACGAAAAATCCAGGCAAAACGTCCCGCTGGTCAGAGGCGGGGGAGAAGGGCGTGTTCCACCAGGCAGGGGCGCGGAGCCGGTTTTGGGAGGCGCCGCCGGGAGCGGGGCGCGAGACGGTCCGGCCCGGCACGCTCACCGGGTCGCGCCGGTGATCCGTTCCAGGGTCCGCCGCCCCGTGCGGCTCATGGCCGGATTGCTGTACCGGTAGTACCAGACCAGCCCCATCGCCTGCTGGAAGGCCCAGGCCCGGCCTCGCTCCCACTCCTGGTCGCCGCTGTCCAGGGCCTCCCTGAACGCGTGCCTCGGCCCGTCGTCGAGCATGTGCCAGGCACAGACCAGGTCCAGTGCCGGGTCCGCAGGCCCCAGACCGCCGACGTCGAGGCCCCCGGCCAGGCGCCCGTCCCGTACCAGCAGGTTGCCGGGGATCAGGTCGCCGTGGCACATGAGGTCGGGCTCCCCGCCCCGGGGCAGCTCGCGCATCCCCTCCCAGAGCCCGCGCAGGCGCGGTACGTCCAGCAGCTCCTCGCTGCGCTCCAGGCACGTGCGCATCCACGCGTCGTGGTCGGCGATCCGGCCGCCGCGACCCGCTCCCCGGAACGTCCGGCCGCGTGTGTCCACGGCCCGTGCCCCGCGGACGAACTCGGCCAGGTCCAGGGCGAACCCCGTGCTCCCGCCCGGGTCGAGCCGGTCGGCCGGGGTCCCCGGCAGCCAGGTCTGCACCGCCCACGGCAGCGGGTACCCCTCCCGCGGCCCCCCGACCGCCACGGGCGCGGGGGTGGCGAACCGTGTGCGCCCGAACAGCTCGCGTGCGGCCGAGGCCTCCGCCCGCAGCCGGCGGCCGACCTCCCCGGGGTCACCCGGCCGCAGCGGGAAGCGCACCGAGAACCCCTCGCCCAGGCGGAACACGGCGTTGTCCGTGCCCCCGGGGAGCACGGGCGCGAGCGGCAGCCCGGCCCACTCCGGGAACTCGGCGGCGACGATGCGGGCAGCCGCCTCCGCGGACACCGCGACCTGGCCCTCGTGCATGTCCATCGACCCAGTCTGGCCGCCCCCCGCCCGGCGGCGCACCCCGTTTTCCGGCAGGTCCGACCGTCCCGCGGATGTCCTCCTGGGCCGCTCCGCCGTCCGCCGAACGCCGGAACCCCCGGTGGGTTCGACGAGCCGACCGGGGACACAGGACGCATCCCGGACCTCGGCCCGGCCGGGCGCCCGGCCCTGCCTGTTCACAGGGGGCCGGGGGCGGCGGACGCCTCAGGCGCGGTCGTGCTGCTCCGACCGCCGGTGCGCCTTCCACGCCCGGTGGAGTCCGCGCCGGCGCTCGTACTCCTTCTTCGCCCGGTGCTGCGGATCGGTTTCGAGGGTCTGGGACGCCGGGCCCATGACGTGCAGGAGCGCGTAGTTGATACGGAATCCCGTCCTGTACAGCAACGAGAACGAGTCCTTCCCACGCGGCTTGTCCATGGCCGTCCACCTCACCGTTCGCCGGGATCGCGGACGTACGCCGCGAGAGTGCAGTCGAGCAGAGAACCCATCACCGCGAAGATCCGCGGCCTTCCCCGCTCAGCAGCGTATCCGCCCGCTTTTCGCCCTCCCGGTCGGCCCGCCCTACACGGGGCCTCGCCCCGGGCCCGGCGTCTGACACGGGGACGACATCTCCCGGGCCGCGCTGCGGCGGCGTCCCGTTCCGGCCGCGAGGTCGGACGTGAAGGTGCGCCCGGCCGGGCTGGACCGTGTGACGACGCCTTCGCCTGGGACGCCCGCCGGACGGTGTTCCCGGACGTGGCCGAGGTCACCGGCGTACTGCTGCGAGCAATCCCGGCTCGGGGTGAGTTCGACCGACCGGTGCCGCTAGGTATCGGACATCACGAGTTCCAGCTCGCCAGGGGGCGACTCCCTCGCGGTGTACAGGGGACCACGGATATCCGCGCAGGGACCGAAACGGATCCAGGCCAGCTCCTGCGCCCGGCGACGGTCGAGTGCGAGCAGACTGCGCACGCCCGGCGCGAACGCCGCCGGCCTGCGCCGGGTGGCCGCGCGCAGCCGTCGCCAGCGCCGCGAATGCGCCCGGTGGCTGCGCTCGGTCACCCGCCGCCCCCGGGCGTCTTGCCCGTGCCGGGCCTCCTGCGGGGTGGCGTCGATCATCACCACGTGCATCTCGTACCGGCGGAGCCGGCAGAGCAGGGCGAGCAGCACGCGGACCGGGGTGCGGGTCCCGCACTCGTGCAGCACCACCGGGCCGCCGCGCAGCGCCGCGGCCACCCGGACCAGGTGCAGTACGTGCACCACCCAGCGCCACAGCGGGTAGGGAATCCGGCCGAGCAAAGGTCCCAGCCGGTACCGCGACTGCAGCGAGTCGATCACCCGCACACCCTCCGCGGTGAGCACGGTCCGCTCCTCGTTCTCGCGGAGTCCGAACAGCCGCCGCAGCAGGGTGCTCTTCCCGGCCCCGGGCACCCCGGAGACCAGGACGAGCGACCGCCGGGGATAGACCATGCCGCGCACCGTCGCGTCATTCACCGCAGATACGTACCGCGCCAGCCCTTGGAACATCTTCGGCAGCTCCTCCGACCTTCGCGCCGGTGAGGCGCGGCTCCGCAGCGGCAGCGTCACCTATGTCATTGACGCTACCGGGCATCGACGAATCCGAACAACGCAGAACTCCCCACTGCGGCGCGTGCCGGGATCGCCTCCCGTCACTCATGGCGTTTGCGATTGCCTTGGACACTCGGTCCAGGCCTGGAGGCCTGACCAGCCGACACATGAAGAAGCCCCGGAGACGCTCTGAAGAGGTTTCCGGGACCGCTTGTTCCGGTTAGTGCGCGCTTGTGCTTGATTTCCGCTTGGACGGAGTCGGCCTAGGAGGGTTAGACACCTCAGCTCAAAGCTGGTCGGCACGTACCCCGGCCAGCAGTCCGGCCCACTGGTCGGCGGGGAATTCCAGGTGGCCCGCTTCCCGGTTCTGGGTGTCTCGTACCAGGGCGCCCGTGGCCAGCTCGCGGACCTCTACGCAGTTGCCCCCGGTGTTGCTGTAGGTGCTCTTGTGCCAGTCGGTGTTCATGCGAGTTCCTTCAAGGCTTGGAGGGAGAGCCGGGCGGGGAGTGCCTCCGCCATCGCCGCCGTGACCAGTGCGGCGAGTCTGTCATTGCGGTCGGCGTCGTAGATGACGTTACCGTCCATGTGATCGCTGGAAATAACGGTCTCCCCCGAATCCAGACGGAACACCAGCACCGGCGACGTGACACTCAGCAGGATCGACCCCTCCGGGACCAGGTGGATACGGACCCGCCCCTGTTCGACCAGCTCGACCAGGTGGCGCGCCTGCTCGGCGCGTGCCGCATCGTCGAAGCCGGTGATCCCGTACACGGGGAAGACCGCGGTGATGCGCAGCTCGGGCAGTTGGCCCAGCCGCTGCGTGCGGATCTGCGCCAGCCGCGCGATCTCCGCATCCGAGGCGGCCGGGTGCCAGGCCCGGAACACCGCCCCCGCGTACAGGGAACTTTGCAGGTACCCGGGCACCAGGGCAGGGGAGGCGGCCTGGACATGCCGGGCCCGTGGCTCGATGTTCATGAGCGGCCGTGCCCACTCCGGTGTGGACTTGCCGGACTTGGCCATCCGCCACGCGGAGATGACCTTGCCCTCGGCGTCCAGGAGCCGGTCCAACTGCTCGGCGGTCTCCCGGAACGGCAGCGCGTGCCCGCACACCCACCGGGACACCGATGCGGCCGAGCACCCCAGGTGGCCGGCCAGCTGTTGCTGGGTCAGCCCCGCAAGTTCGCGATAGGTGGTGAGCACTTCATGAAAGAGGGGTTCGCTCATACGCGTGATATTACGCACGGCTCCCGCATGCTGTCAGGAAGTTACGAGAAAGGCGCACGTGCTGAGGTAAGGGAGCCTGTTCGGGCCACGCTGGCGTCATGGAACTTGAAGACGAACGCGTCATCTCTCTGCGGGACCTTCAGAACGCCTTGGCCGCCCGGCAACTGGACAGCAGGCTCGCCGTCACCGTGTACCGGGGCGAGTTGACCCCGACCCTGTGCTGTGACCCGTACTTGGGTCAGGCCGCCGTGCGGGTCCAGGACGAGCAGTACACGTTCCTCGGCATCACCACCCCCCGGGTACAGGTGCCCGTCACCGAACCGGCGGAGTGCGTCGACCGGCTGGTCGGGGAACGTGCCGGGCGCATCAGCGGGTCGTCATGAGTAGGTCCGACCTCAGCACCCTCCACCCACGGCGGGGGGACCGGTTCCGAAGGAGCACCGCCCCGCACGGGTCGAGTGAGTTCGGTCCGTTGCTGCCGCCGCCGCGCGCCGATGACCCGGTGGGGCACGGGTACACGGCCTTCCAGGTGGTGCGGTTGGCGGTGTGGGCGGCCCGGGAGTGCCGCTGGGTGGATGCCATGGATCCGGTGCACCGTGCGGAGACCGCGTGGGAGGCCATCGCCGAGCACCTCCACCTTGCCCCCGAGCGGCCCCAGGAGACGGAGTTGATCGCCGTCGGGTGGAAGGCGATGAAGGCCCAGCACTACCAGGACCTGAAGGTCCGCGGCCTGGGCGGCAAGGACAAGGCCCTGCTGTCCCGGGCGTTCGTGCGCTACTGGACCAGCGCCTCGGCGCCGGCGCACTCCCACGAGGACCAGATCGTCGACCGCCTCGCCCTGGCGCAGATCTGGACCGCGCTGAAACCCGCGCACAGGGAGGTGCTCACCGCCCTGGCCGAACACGACGACCGGCGCCGCGCCGAACGCTCCCTGAACATGGACCCGGTCACGTTCACGCGGGTGCTGGGCCGGGCCCGGCGGGCGTTTTTGGCGCTGTGGCACGAGGGTGAGACCCCGTCCCCGCTGTGGGGCTACGACCGCTCCGGGGCGCGGCACCAGAACGTGATGTACCTGGTCCGGTTGCGCAAGCGCCGAGCGTTGCAGCGTAAGGCCGATGGGCATGTCCGCCGCTACGGGCACCGCCCGCCCCGGGATCTGGGGGTGCCCGACGCCGAACTGCTGGCGCGGCACGAGGAGGGGGAGAGCTACGCGGCTCTGGCGGAGTCCTTCGGTGCCAGCCGTGCGCTGATCGCGTCCCGGGTGACCAAGACCCGAGCCCGGATGGAGGAACAGACCGCTGGTGGTGGGCCCGGGGTGTCGGCCCACGGATGACGAAAACCTGCGCGTACGCCGGATTTCGGCCGAGGGTTGAACCACCTCGCGAGGCAGAGCGACCATCGACCAGCCCAGGGAACCGCGCCTGACCACTGGCGACAGCAGGAGAACCCTGAGCGGGCCCGGGCGGGGAGCGCAGCCCTTCGGGCCAGAAGCACCCGCAGGAGAAGCCGCTTCGAGAACGGAAAGAACAACAGGTGCCCCGACCGGTGCTGGAACACCGGACCGGGGCGTGATCACCACCTGAACCAACCAGGAGGAGACCGTGGAACACCCTACTACCGGCCGTCACCGGCGGCCCTGCGACAGCATGGCGGGGCGAGTGTGGGCACTGACCGCCGCGCTTCTGGCCACTGCCTTGGCCGCACTCTTCAGCCCTCGGCCGGCCCCGTTGCCTCGCCGGGTCCCGCGCGCGCTGCCGACAGCTCCCCCGCCCGCCATCACCTCCAGGCAAGGTGATCTGCTCGCCGAACGTTCCGGCTTCCCTGTCCCGGACACCTGGACCACTGGAGCCTTGACTGCGTCGGCCCGCCAGGAGCAGGCCTACCGCGACCACTCGGCTTCGTTCCAGGAGGGGGGCAGGTTGGACGCCGATCCCGACCTGATCGCTGGAGCCTTGGTGCGCCCCTACCTCGACCTCACGGGTGTTCCGAGCCCCCGTCCGACTGGCCCAGAGGACTGTCCGGCCTCACCATCAATCGCAGTCCCGGAAGTGGCTGAGGACGAGTTCGCTGAGCTGACCGACCGCATCCGCGCCTATCTGGCGCTGCGGAGCTGAGGAAACCGCGAACAGCCGGGGGCATTCTCTCCTGCGGGAGGGAGGGCGCCGGTTCCGGCCGGGTAGTGGGACGGGGGAGCACATCAGGAACACCTGAACACCCTGAGCCCCGGGCCACGCGACGGGTCGACCCGTCCTGGCCTGGGGCTTTCTCGTGGGCGGAGCCGGTCGACCATCGGATCAAAGGTCCGCTGGGCTGTTCCGTGTTCTGCGGTCGCCACCACTCCGTTTTCTTCTGAAAGCGGTGGCGAGGTCGCCTTTCAGGTGGTCTGGTCATGTGTCTCTGGGGTGGGAATAAACCCTATGAAGGAAAAATGCTGTCATGCACGCAAGGTTGCACGTCTCGCGAAGCTGGTTTTCTTGTCGTCGGATTGTGGAATGAAATTGGTGTGCTTTCGTTAGTCGGATGCGGGATATGAGGAGTTCGTCCAAAATTCTCAAGAAGGTCCCCGGTGTGCTTGCTGCCCTGATGGTACTCATTCTCCTTGGCCCAATGCCGCAGGCTCATGCCGAACATGTTCTGCCGCTGGTCGCGGCCGAGGGCTACTATGCGGAGATCAACGGGGTCGAGTACCGGCCATCGCAGGAGCGTTCTCAGACATGGGCGGCCTGTGGGGTGCAGGACGACAACCACAAGCTTGTCCGTACTTTCACTAAAAACGGTGGTCCATCCGGGCAAAGCGCTTATCTCAAGTGCGGGTCGTCGGGTTGGGGTTATCGACACATTCAGGACAGGCATATGGGTGACTGGAACAACATCGCCGTTCAGATAGGCGACAACTGGAGGTCGTTCGCTGACTTCGCGATCGAGCAAATTCTGATCGCGCCTGAATCCGCTACCTACAAGTCCGGGAACGACACCTATGCTTTCACGGCGCCAGTGCAGATCCGAGACAGTGACGGAAACGTTGTCAGTACTTACCGGCCTTTGGTCTCCGTTGCCAACGAGTCACGCAACATCATCACTGCCTACCCCCGGCGCGGGTAGGCGCTGGAGGGCTTATGGACGACACATACCTGTTCACCGAACTCGTGCACCGTCTCAACCTGGATGACGGCTCAGCCGATGAGGCCACCCACCGGAGAGGTGTTCTGCTTCGCCGGTGGCAGGGCCGTGACCTGAACCCGCCGTACATGCTGCATGTGGACCCGCCGACGCTGGGAGAGCACCTGCGGTCCATGGAGGGCATCAGTGAACTATTCCCCGGCGCTGCTCCTGAGATCGGTGCGCTGCGGCTGTTTCTCGTCCACATCGAGGAGGCCGTCGAGACCGCTCCGCAGGGCCATCAGCACTTGGTGATCGGTCCGGCCGGGGTGTACGCGCAGCCAGATGCTCCCCCGCGGACCGATCGCGGCGTTTAACGCAGGGCTGGCATCTTCCGTTCTGCGTTACGGCGGTGTCTCGCGCTGGCCGCGGAGCCGGGCGTGAAGGTGGTGCGAACGAGTTGATGCACACGACCACGCTTTCAGGACACCTACAGGCCGATGCTCCCTGAGGTGACAGAAGCGGTGGTGTGAACGACCGCAAGTTATGTCCGGAGCGGTGCCCATGCCGGGGCCCTTGGGTTGGCACGCTCGGGAACCCCTTGACGTGTGGTGTTTGGGGCGGACATGGCCGGTGGGCTATGTTCGCCCCCGTGCGGTGTCAGGGCACTACCAGGGCGCTGGTGGGCGGACACAGGGCCGCCCCAGGCCGGCTCCACACAGTCACGGGACGGCAAAGTGCTCCGGGAGGTGGATCCCCACCTGCACTCACCTTGTACTGCGGAGCACACCAGGAGCACGCATGGGCCCCGAACACGACGAGGACCCCTCGCGGAGTCCTCGAACACCCCGTATGACCTGGGGTTTTGTGGCGCACCCGGCAGGATTCGAACCTGCGGCCATCGGATTAGAAGTCCGGTGCTCTATCCACTGAGCTACGGGTGCTCGATTCAATTGTCGCCCGCCAGGGCAGGTCGAGACCACGTTGTGACCCGTGGTTCCGGTGGGATGCTGCGCGCCGGGGCGGGGGCGGGGACGGCCGGTGGACCTACGGTCGGGCTGGGCCCGTGTCGTGGTGCCGCTGGCGTCCTGGGCAGACATTCTAGGGTATACGTGCGATGTCGCCCACACCTGGTCAAAGTCTGACCAACTACGGTGATTCGTAGTTGCTTCTCGTTACCACGCGGGTTCCACCAAATCGGTTGCTATGGGCCTCGTGCACCACGTTACCGGTGATTAACTCCGGGTGCGGTGCTGCGCTGCTGGCGTTTCGCGAAGTCCTGCGGGGTGTGTGCCGCCGTGCGGCGGCTGTGGCGGTTCAGAAGATCCACCACTGTCCCAGCAGGACCGACAGCGATACCCAGCCGACAAGCACCGGAGTCTCCCTCGCCGTCGACTGTAAGGTGCCCTGGGTGTATGGGCGAATACATTGCGTGGCAAACACATGTTTGCCTCGGTTTGGTGTCCGTTGGGGTTGCTGCTGACGCGGCTAACGTGGTCGGGTGCGATCTCTTGGACTGACGGCGGGGTTCCTGCTCGACATGGTGGTGCCCGACCCGCGGCGGGGGCATCCGGTCGCCCTGTACGGGCGTGCGGCGGGGCGGTGGGAGAGGGCGGTCTACCGGGACTCGGTCGCCTCCGGCGCTCTGTTCGCGGCCGGGGCGGTGACCCCCGTCGTGGGTGCGGGGCTCCTCCTGGAGGGAGCGCCGGCGACGGCGGCCGCGACCTGGGCCTCCCTGGGCGGGAGCATGCTGGGGCGCGAGGCCGGGCGGATCGCCGACGCCCTGGAGAGTGGAGACCTGGAGCGCGCGCGTGCACTGCTCCCGAACCTGTGCGGACGGGACCCCTCGGGGCTCGACGCGGCCGGGGTCGCGCGGGCGGTCGTGGAGTCGGTCGCGGAGAACACCTCCGACGCCGTCGTGGGCCCCCTGGTGTGGGGCGCGCTGGGAGGGGTGGCCGGGGTGGCCGGCTTCCGCTCCGTGAACACGCTCGACGCCATGGTCGGCCACCGGAGCCCGCGCTACGAGCGGTTCGGCGCGGCCTCGGCCCGCCTGGACGACGTGGCCGGGTGGGGACCCGCCAGGCTGACCGCGGTGCTGGCCGCGCTGGCGGCGCCCGTGGTCGGGGGCAGCGTGCGCGAGGCGTGGCGCGTATGGCGGCGGGACGGCGGCCGGCACCCGAGCCCCAACGCGGGGCAGTGCGAGGCCGCGTTCGCCGGGGCGCTGGGGAGGACGCTGGGCGGGGCCAACGTCTACGCGGGACGCGAGGACCGGCGGCCCACGATGGGGGACGGCCCCCCGCCGGGGGTCGGGGACATCCGGCGGGCGGTCCGGCTGGCGGAGGCGGTCGGCCTGGGCGCGCTCGCCGTGGCGGCCGCGACGGCGGCCGCCACGGACCGCGCCGGTCGGGGCCGCGGCGCTCAGGCGAGGTTGCGGGCGTAGTTCACCTGTTGGTGGATCTGGCCCACCACCGCCGGATGGGTCACCAGGATCGACGTCGTGTAGTGCTTGTCGTGCCCCTGCACGCTCACCTGGACGTGGCCGGTGGTCTTCTGCTCCTTGACGAGCAGGAAGAGGAGGCCCAGCAGGCAGGTCCACCAGAACACGAGGATCGCCACGACGACGGCCCAGGTGGGGGTGGTCCTCTCGGTGCGGCTCATGTCGTTCACCGTCCACACCGTCCCCCTGATCGGGAAGCGCCCGATCGGGGTGATCACGGTGCTCTGGGAGAACGCGATCTCGCCGACGGTGCCGAGCGGGACCTCGGCTCCGGGCGGGGGCTGCTGCCCCATGGGCTGGTAGCCGCCGGTGGGGGCGCCGTACGGCTCGATCACCCCGCCGTGGTGCTGTTCGGGGGGAAGCCCCCAGCCGGGGGTCTGACCGTCGGGCTGGTGCCAGGGCTCGCCCGGGCCGGGGTCGGGGTACTGGTTCATGCCGCGATTGTGTCAAAGCCCGTGGGGGACGAGGACGGGGACGGCGGATCCGGTGTGCTCCCGTTCCCCGTCCCGCGCGCCGACAACCGGGTGGGCACGGGAACCCGCGGCGGCCGGTGGCCGGTTGTGGCCACGCCGCGGCGCCCGGTCCGCCCGTCGGGGCGGATCCCCCCGGGGGTTTGCCCTGCGTGTGTCGCCGGTCACTCCAAACCCCGGATGTGCTCGCTCCGCCGGCCGGCCCGCGCGCCAAACATGAAACTCTTTCGCGATTTCCTTACCCGCGCGTAACATTCGCTGATCCATCGCCCGCACCCCCAGGTGGTGACAGCTCTTGTTCCCCTCACTCCGCCGACGGCTACGCACCGGCGCCTCGGGCCTCGCGCTGGCGGTGACGGCCGCCACCGCGGCCGCCCTCCCCGCGTCCCCGGCCCTGGCCGAACCCGAACCCCTCGCCGACTACTGCGCTCCGCAGGGATGCCGAGACATCCTTCCCCCCGGCCAGAACGGCAGCGCCACACTGGTCGAGATCCTCGGTCACCAGGTCTTCGGGACGCGGCCCGAGCACTCCTCCAGCCAGCTGGACATGTACGACAACCTCGTCCACCACTACGACGGACTCACGGAGGAGGGACTGGACGACTTCTTCGTCGACGCCTCCTTCGGGGTCGACCCCGGCGACGTGGACCGGCGGTACCAGCCGCGCGAGGACGTCACCATCACCCGGGACAAGAGCCACGGCATCCCCCACATCGAGGGCACCACCCGCGAGGGCACCATGTACGGCGCCGGGTACGCCGCGGCGGAGGACCGGCTCTTCCTCATGGACGTGCTGCGCAGGGTCGGCCGGGGGGAGCTGACCTCCTTCGCGGGCGGGGCGGAGGGCAACCGCGGACTCGAGCAGGACCTGTGGCGCACCGCCCCCTACACCGAGGAGGACAAGCAGGCCCAGATCGACCGGGTCGCCGCCGGGGGAGAGCGGGGAGAGCAGGCGCTCGCCGACGTCGACGCCTATCTCGAAGGGGTGAACTCCTACATCGAGGAGGCCGACAACGGCCGCTACTTCCCCGGCGAGTACGTCCTGACCGGGCACAAGGACGCGATCACCAACCGCGGGGAGATCGAGCCCTTCACCCCCACCGACGTGGTCGGCATCGCCGCCATGGTCGGCGGGATCTTCGGCGGCGGTGGCGGCGGCGAGGTCCAGGCGGCCGTCGTCCTCGCCAACTTCCAGGACCGCTACGGGGCGGAGGAGGGCGCCGAGCTCTGGCGGGCCTGGCGGATGGAGAACGACCCCGAGGCCGTGGTCAGCGTGGAGGGGGAGTTCCCGTACACCGGCACCCCCGAGTCCCCGGTCGGCGAGGTCGCGCCGGACCCGGGCTCCGTCGAGCCCTACGACATCGTCCACGACGAGCACGGATCGGCGGCGAGCGGTGAGACCGCGGAGGCGCCCGCGCCGCTCGCGGACGCGGTCGGGGGGCCCGAGGACGGGGCCGACGCCCCCACCGTCGAGGACCTGCCCCGGGAACAGCGGGACGAGCTGGAGCAGATGGTCGAGGACGGCGACCTGTCGGCCGCGGAGGGCGTGTTCAACGAGGGGGTGCTCCCCGAGGGCTTCATGGACCCGCGCGGCATGTCCAACGCGCTGCTCGTCTCGGGCGAGCACACCGAGAGCGGCAACCCGGTGGCCGTGATGGGCCCCCAGACCGGCTACTTCTCACCGCAGCTGCTCATGCTCCAGGAGCTCCAGGGGCCGGGCATCAGCGCGCGCGGCGCGTCGTTCGCGGGAGTGAGCTTCTACGTCCAGATGGGCCGCGGCGTCGACTACGCCTGGAGCGCCACCTCGGCGGGCCAGGACATCACGGACACGTTCGCGGTCGAGCTCTGCGAGACGGACGGCTCCGCCCCGAGCACCGCCTCGCGCGCCTACGTGGACACCTCGGGGGAGTGCACCGCGTTCGAGGAGCTGAGCGTCACCAACGAGTGGTCGCCCACCGTCGCCGACGGCACCCCGGCGGGCGGGTACACGATGACGTCGCTGCGCTCCGAGTACGGGCTCGTGCAGTCGTTCGCCACCGTGGACGGGGCCCCGGTGGCGTTCACGTCCCTGCGCTCCACGTACATGCGCGAGGTCGACTCCATCATCGGTTTCCAGCGGTTCAACGACCCGGGCGAGGTCACCTCGGCCGAGACCTTCACGGAGGCCGCCGGCGACATCGGCTACGCCTTCAACTGGCACTACGTCGACGACGAGGACATCGCGTTCATCAACTCGGGCGCGAACCCGGTGCGCGTCGAGGGCACCAACCCCAACCTGCCCATCGACGCCTACTCGGCCGCGGGCTGGTCGGGCTGGGACCCGGCCACGAACAGCGCCGACTACCACCCCCAGGAGGACCACCCGCAGGCCGTCGACCCGGACTACATCGTCAACTGGAACAACAAGCCCGCGCAGGGCTACACCTCCGGCTGGTCGACCGGATCGGTCCACCGCGGCGACCTGCTCGACAGCCGGGTGGCGGCGCTGGTCGGCAGCGGGCACGAGTTCACCACCGCCTCCCTCACCGGCGTCATGATGGAGGCCGGGGTGGCCGACCTGCGCGCGCAGGAGGTCCTCCCGCTGATGCTGGAGGTCATCGACTCGGCCCCGGTGGAGGACCCGGAGCTGGCCGCCGCCGTGGAGGAGCTGCGGCTGTGGAACGAGGCGGGCTCGCTGCGCCGCGAGCCCCATCGCGACGCGGGGTACTACTCGTACGCCGACTCCATCCGCACGCTCGACGCGTGGTGGCCCCTGCTGGTCCGGGCGCAGTTCGAGCCGGAGCTGGGCGAGGACCTGTACACGCAGCTGACCAGGGCCGCCCAGACCGACGAGTCCCCCTCGGGCGCCACCGGCGGAGGAACCCCGGGAAGCGTCAACCAGGGGCAGCCGCACAAGGGCTCCTCGTTCCAGTACGGCTGGTGGTCGTACGTCGACAAGGACCTGCGGTCCGTCCTCGGACAGGAGGTCGAGGGGTCGCTGGGCGGCGCCTACTGCGGCGGCGGCGACCTGGACGCCTGCCGGACGGTCCTGCTGGACACCCTCGCCGAGGCGGCGGCCACCCCGGCGGGAGAGGTCTACCCGGGCGACGACCACTGCCCGGCGGGCGACCAGCTCTGCGCCGACACGGTGATCCACCAGGCGGTGGGCGGTATCGGCATGTGGCCGATCGCCTGGCAGAACCGGCCGACGTACCAGCTCGTCTACCAGTTCTCCGGCGGACGGTAGGACGGGCGGGGCGGACGCGGTCCGCGGTGACCCTGAGCGGGTGTCACCGGGGGCCGCGTTCGCGTGTCCGTGACGGGACCGCCGCCACGGATACCCGGGCCGGATCGCGTGCTTCGCCGGGCTTGTATGGGTAGCGTAAGGAATACCCGGAACGAAGGGGGAGGATCTCAGGAATGGATGCCTGGTTGATCTGGCTCGTCCTCGCCGTCGGCCTGGGAATCGTCGAGATCCTCACACTGACCTTCGTCCTGGGGCTCCTGGCGGTCGCGGCGCTGGTCGCGGCCCTGCTCGGCGCCATCGGGCTCCCGGTGGCCGCGCAGATCATCGGGTTCACCGCGACCGCGGCGGCGGGCATCTACCTCGTGCGCCCGCTCATGCGGCGCCAGCTGAACAGGGGGCCCGACGCCCGGTCGGGCGCGGAGGCCCTCGTCGGGCGCTCCGCCGTCGTCCTCCAGGAGGTCGACGGCGACAGCGGCAGGATCAAGCTCTCCGGAGAGGAGTGGTCGGCACGGTGCATCGACGAGGACCTGGTGATCCCGGTCGGCGCACGCGTCGACGTCGTGGAGATCGACGGAGCCACAGCTGTGGTCTATCCGCGCGAGGCCCTGCCAGGGGGCGCACCCGAGCACACGTCCTGAACCGCAGCCACGACCCCGAGGTCAGGTGCTGACATGATCGATCCGGCCATCCCCCTCATCATTCTCGCGGTCCTGTTCGTCGCGATCGCCCTGACCGCGATCCGCATCGTCCCTCAGGCGAGGGCGTACAACATCGAACGCTTCGGCCGCTACATCCGCACGCTCGGCCCCGGCCTGAACTTCATCATCCCGGGCGTCGACCGCGTCAACTCCAAGTTCGACCTGCGCGAGCACGTGTTCAGCTCGCGCCCCCAACCGGTGATCACGCAGGACAACCTGGTGGTCAACATCGACACCGTCCTCTACTACCAGATCACCGCGCCCAAGGCGGCGGCGTACGAGGTCGCCAACTACATCCAGGCCATCGACCAGCTCACGGTCACCACCCTGCGCAACGTCATCGGCTCCATGGACCTCGAGCAGACGCTCACCTCCCGCGAGGAGATCAACACCCGCCTGCGCGGGGTCCTGGACGACACCACCGGCAAGTGGGGCATCCGCGTCAACAGGGTCGAGATCAAGGCGATCGACCCGCCTCCCACCATCAAGGAGGCGATGGAGAAGCAGATGCGCGCCGACCGCGACAAGCGGGCGGCCATCCTGCACGCCGAGGGCGAGCGGCAGTCCCGCATCCTCAAGGCGGAGGGGGCGCGGCAGCAGGCCATCCTGGAGGCGCAGGGCGAACAGCAGGCCGCCATACTGCGGGCCGACGGCGAGGCCAAGGCGATCGAGCGCGTGTTCCAGGCGGTGCACGCCAACGACGCCGACGCCAAGCTGCTCGCCTACAAGTACCTGGAGACCCTGCCGAGCCTGGCGCAGGGCGAGGGGAACACGTTCTGGGTCATCCCCGGTGAGTTCACCGAGGCGGTCAAGAACGTCAGCCACGCCTTCGCCGGCGACGCGGCCGACCGCAAGCCGTCCACGGAGAAGGGCCACGGCGGCGAGGAGGGCGGGCCCGCCCGGATCGGGGCTCCCGACCCGGCCCGGTCCTCGTCCGCCCAGGCCGCCATGGACGCGGCGGAGGCCGCCGAACGGGCCGTGGCGGACGCCCGCGACGACGTGCGCAGGGCCGGCGCGGGCCTGGCGGGATCGCCGCCGGAGCCGCGCGGGGAGGACTGAACCCGGGTCCCCGGCCGAGGGCCCCGGTGCGGGGGCGCGCCGCCCGGCGGCGCGCCCCTACCCCTCCTCGGTGACCTCGCCGAGGTAGAAGTCGGTGAAGAGCACGCCGAGGGGCTCGTTGCCGGGCCCGGGGCGGGTGACGACGCCGACCTGGCGGCGGTCCCCCGCCTCCTCCCCGTCGTCGGGCAGCGGGGTGTCGTCGACGGTGGTCAGCACGTGTTCGTCGTTGACCCACATCGACAGCTCCATGCGCTCCCCCTCCCCGTCCTCCGCGTCCTCGCCGTAGTACTGGCAGGAGAGCGTCACCGTGTTGGTCGGCACCGTGTCGGCCTCGAAGACGTAGGGGCGGTCCGGGTCGTAGTCACCGTCCCGCACCTCCTCGTCGAAGAGGGGGTAGGGCTCGAACCCGGAGACCTCGGTGGTCTCGGCGAGGGTGCGGTCGCCGTCCTCCTCGTTCATCCGGCGGATCTCCGCGCGCCTGCCGTCGTAGCGGAGCAGGGCCTCGTAGTGGGTGCGGTACTCCTCGCCGTCGTTGTCCCAGCACCGCACCCCGAACACGGCCTGCTCGGGGCCCTCGACGACGTAGGCGGTGGAGCTGACCACGACCCTGTCGGGGAGCACGCTCTCGGTGGTGATCGCCGCTTTCGTGCCGCGGCTGACGTAGGTGCTGGTCCCGGGGTCGTGCTGGAGGAGGTAGCCGCGCTCCTCCTGCCAGTAGCCGTCCTCCGTGCCGGGGTCGTAGACCGAGCCCCAGTCCGGGTCGGTGGTGAAGTCGATCTCGTAGAGGGAGACGGTGGGCGGCACCTCCTCGGAGCCGTTCAGCAGGACGGCCCCGCCGACGGCGGCGACGAGGACGACCGCGGCCGCGGCGGCGCCGATCGCGACCGTCCTGCGGCGCCTGCCCGGGTTCGGGCGTGCGCCGGCCGCCACCGGGCCCACGGGGCCTCCCGGGCCGCCGGGGCCGCTGAAGTTCGCCTGCTGCGTGCCGGGGCGCCGGTCGTGCGGAGGGAGGGAAGGGCCTCCCTGGCCCGGCGGCGGGTAGCGGCCGGGGAGGTTCTGCCCCCGGCCCGGGGGCTGGTTCGGGTACACGGCCCGGTGTCCCTGGGCCGGCTGGGGGCCGGACGGCGGGTGCCCGCGCCCGTCGGGCATCTGCCGGGTCGGCGGGGTCCGGTCCGGGGGGACCTGCTGGGTGGGCGGCACCGGTCGAACCGGCGGCTGCTGCGCGCGGGGGTCCTGGAAGGGGTGGGCGCCGGCGGTCCCCGGCCGCAGGGGATCCCCGGCCTCGGAGGGCTGTCCGCCGGGGGGTGTGGCGGGGCCCCGGGGGGCGGCCCCGCCTCCGGCCGGTCCGTTGTGCGCGAGCCCGGCGCCGGTCTCCTGCGGCGGCGCTCCGACCACGGGCACACCGCTGGGCGGGGCCCAGGAGTCCGTGATGGTGCGGCGGACCTCCGCCTCCTCCGGTTCCGCCTGACCGGTCAGGCGCGCCAGGATCTGCTGGGAGGACGGCCGGTTGGCGGGGTTCTTGTCCAGGGTCGCCCGGACCAGGTCCAGCAGGGCCGGGTCGAGGCCGTCGAGGCGGGGCGGCGCGGAGGAGATGTTGTGGAGGACGGCGGGCACGGTGGCCGCGTCGAAGGGGGCCCTGCCCGTGCCGGAGAAGGCGACGAGGCAGCCCCAGGCGAAGATGTCGGCGGCCGCGGTGGCCTGCTCCCCCAGGAGGAGTTCGGGGGCCGTGTAGGACGGGGTGCCCATGAGCTGGCTGGAGCGGGTGACCCCGCCGCCCGCCTCGTCCAGGGCGCGGGCGATGCCGAAGTCGATGACCTTGGGGCCCACGGGGGAGAGCAGGACGTTGGCGGGTTTGAGGTCGCGGTGGACCACCCCCGACCCGTGGATGGCGGTGAGGGCGGCGGCCACGCCCAGGGCGAGCCCCTCGAGGGTGCCGCCGCCCATGGGCCCGCCCGAGCGGATCGCCTCGTCCAGGTTCGGCCCCGGCACGTACTCGGTGACGATGTAGAGGGGTTCGCCCTCCAGCCGGGCGCCGAGGACCCCGGCGGTGGAGAAGCGGGCGACGCGGCGGGCGGACTCGACCTCGCGTGCGAAGCGGAGGCGGAAGGACTCGTCGTCGGCCAGGTCGGGATGGATGAGCTTGACGGCCACGGACCGGCCGGAGGGGTCCTCGGCGAGGTACACGGTGCCCATGCCGCCGCGCCCCAGGCGGCTCACGATGCGGTGGCCGTCCAGTTCGCGCGGGTCCCCCGCACGCAGGGGTTTGCCGCTCTCGTGTCCGTTCGACGTCACAGTGGGGGGTCCCTCGTAGTGGCTCGTGTGTTGCGCGCCTGACAGCGTACCGATGCCGACACGCCGACGCGTTCTGAACTGGTTCGGCGCTCGGCCGCTCCGGGGCGGGGCCGGACGCCGAACGCGGTGGTGGGGAGGGCCGGAGGTCGACCGGGGTGTGTCCCGTGCGGGTGGCGGCCCTCGAACAGTGCGCCGACGGCCCGGTGCTCGCGCCGGGGTTCCGCGCGGGGCCGGACCGGTCGTCACATGGGGGGATGCGGAACTTCCCGAAACAGTTCCACGGGGCCGCTGATTTCGCTAGGATTAGAACACATGTTCGACACTCGTCCGCGACTTCCCCACGGGTGGGTGTCCCGGCGACATGCGTTGGGGCTCAGGAGGCGGATGATGCTGAGGGGAAGTGTCGTGGGACGCTACTACGGGGCGGAGGTCACCGTCGTCGAGGATGACGGGCGCCCGGCCCGGTTCACGTGGAACGGCAGGGTGTACGGCGTGCGCAGGATCCTCGACCACTGGGTCACGCTGCGTATGGACTGGACACCGGTGAGCGGGTCCCAGGTGCCCGAGCGCAGGCACTGGAGGGTGGAGGCGGGAACGTCCCGGTCCCAGGGCGTGTACGAACTGCGCCACGACACGGCCAGCGGGACCTGGCTGCTCTCCCGCGTGTGGGGCTAGGGCCTCTCACGCGGACGCTCCCGGCCGGCCCGGCGCCCGCGCGGAACCGGACGGGCGGCCCCGCGGCCGTCCGCCCGGGGGCGGTCGGTGCGGGCAGGCCCGTGGGCGTCCGCCCGGGCGCGGTCCGCGCGGCGGGAGGCGGCCCGACGCCCGCGTGCCCGGGGCTACAGGCCGTCGGCGCGGACCAGGTCGGAGGGCAGGAGGCTGTACACGGCCAGGTCCGTCCGGCCCTCGTGCAGCGGCATCGCGCTCCGCTCGACGCCCTCGAAGGTGAATCCGGCCTGCTCCGCGACCCGGCGGGAGCCGGTGTTCCCGGTGCCCGCCTTGATCTCCACGCGGAGGAAGCCCTGGTCGACCGCCCAGCGGGAGACGGCCACGGCCGCCTCGGTCGCGTACCCCCGGCCGCGGCCCCAGGGGGACACCCAGTATCCGACCTCGGTGTTCATGGCGGGCCACAGGGTGCGGACCAGGCCGATGGCGCCCACCAGGCGGCCCGTCCCCTTCTCCACGACGGCCCACTGCTGGCCCTCGCCGCCGGTGCGCATCCCCGGGGCGACCTCGCGGCACCACTGCTCGGCGTCCTCGCGGGTGTAGGGCCGCCCGGGGCCGGGGATCGGGATCCACCGCTGGAGCTCGGGGTCGGTGCAGCTCGTGTGCACGTCGTCGATGTCGGCCTCGACGAACGCGCGCAGGCGCAGGCGTTCGGTCTCCAGGATCACGGACGGCAGGATCGGGTGCTGCTGGACGGTGGACATGCCGCTGTTCCCCCTCGACATCGGTGCGGAGTGCGCTCACGATACGCGCCCGCGAGGAGCACCCGGGACCGGTCCGTGCCGGTCACGCCCGCGCGCCGGGTGCGGGCTCCCCCGCGCGGGCCGGTGGTGCGCAGAACAGTCCTCGGCCCCGCCCGTCCGGGCGGGGCGCCCCTCATGAAAGGCGTTGCCGAATGACCGCGACAGACCCCTGCCCCGAGCTCCTGCGCTACCTCCGGGGAGCCAGGGAAGCCGTCCTGTGGAAGCTGGACGGGCTCTCGGAGTACGACGTCCGCCGACCGGTGACACCGACCGGGACCAACCTGTTGGGCCTGGTCAAGCACCTGGTCGCCGTCGAGTCGGACTACCTGGGGACGGTGTTCGGCCGCCCCTTCGGGGAGCCGGTGCCCTGGGCCGACCCCGGCGCGGAGCCCAACACGGACATGTGGGCCACCCCCGACGAGTCGCGCGAGTACATCGTGGGCCTGTACAGGCGGGTGTGGGCCCATGGGGACGCCACGGTCGCCGAGCTGGGGGCGGACGCGGTCGGCCGCGTCCCCTGGTGGCCGCAGGACCGGGCCGAGGTGACGGTGCGGCTGGTCCTGGTCCACCTGATCGCGGAGACCGACCGGCACGCGGGGCACGCCGACATCCTCCGGGAGCTCATCGACGGCGCCGCCGGGCTGGCGGCCGGAGGGGACAACCTGCCCGCCGTGGACCGCGCCTGGTGGGAGGGGTACCGGGACCGCCTGGAACGCGCGGCGCGCGAGGCCGGCGCCGCGGACGGCCCGCCCCTGGGGTGAGGCGGGCGGCGCGGTCCACCGGAACGCGCCGGAGGGGCCGCACCGCCCGGCTGGCGTTCCCCGCCGCCGCGGACCCCGGCCTAGGGCCTGTTTGGTAAGTCAGAGCCATTCGTTGATGGCAGCGATCCGGACGGTGGCCTCGTAGCGAAGGGCGAGCTTGTCGTAGCGCGTGGCCACCGCCCGGTTGCGTTTGAGCCGGTTGATCCCGCACTCCACCGCGTGCCGGGCCCGGTAGTCGACCTTGTCAAAGCCCGGCGGGCGCCCACCGGCCCGCCCCTTGCGCTCCCGGTTGCGCACCCGGTCCAAGGGTTCGGGAATCGTCGCTTTGACCTTGCGTCTGCGCAGGTAGGAGCGGATTCTCTTCGAGCTGTAGGCCTTATCGGCGCGCACCCGCACCGGGCGGGTGCGCGCCGGCCCCGACCGGCCCCGTCCCGCCACGCGCACGTGCTCCATGACCGGCTCGAACTGCGGGGCGTCTCCCCGCTGCCCCGCCGTGAGCACCACCGACATCGGCTTGTGGCCCTGCTCGCAGGCCAGGTGGATCTTGGTGGTCCACCCGCCGCGCGAGCGCCCCAGGGCGTGGTCGTCGGGCTCCACCGTTTCGTGATCTGAACCTTCCCCTTTTTCTGGGCCCCGGCGGCGTGCTGGTGGGCGCGCACGATGGTGGAGTCCACGTTGAGCTGCCAGGTGATCAGTCCCGCCGCATCGGCCACCGACTGCAGCGAGTCCAGGAGCCGGGCCCAGGTGCCGTCCAGGGACCAGCGGCGGAACAGGTCGTAGACGCTCTGCCAGGGCCCGTACCGTTCGGGCACGTCCCGCCAGGGCGCCCCGGCCCGCACACGCCAGCGGATGCCGTTGATCAGTTGGCGTTTGGACCGCGAGGGCGGGCGGCCCGTGGTCGGGGCGGGCAGCAGGGGGCACAGCAGCGCCCACTGGGCGTCGGTGAGGTCACCGCGCCCCGGTTTGGGTAGAGTCACAGCGAAGCCTTCGGTGGGCTCGGTCTTCTTGGTCGTTGACTCGTCTACCGAAGGCTTCGCTGCTGTGCGGGGTGACACGCCTGGCGTGACCGGATCGGTGCTTTGATCCCTGATCACACCAGTTACCAAACAGGCCCTAGGAGGGGCCGCCGACGACGCGGTCGCGGATCGCGGTGTCGAAGGCCTCGGCGAACGCGTTGCCCGGGCACTCGGTGTCCAGCCAGTCCCGGTGCCGCGAGATCGCGTCGCCCGGCGTGACGGCGCCCGTGACGGGGTTCACGTACCCGATCCTCTCCGACGGGTCGACGCCGGTCACGGCGCACAGCAGGCGCAGCACGGCCACGAGGGAGTCCTGGGCCGCGTCCGTGGGCAGCTCCTCGGTGAAGTCGCCGAGCAGGCACACCCCCACGTTGCCGTGGTTGAAGCCGAACGCGTGCCCTGCGGTCACCGCGCGCGCCCGGCCCGGGGACGGGACCCCGGAGAAGACGGGCACACCGTCCCCGCCCGAGTGGCGCCCCTCGTAGACCGTCCCCTCCGGGTCGATGAGCACGTGGTAGCCGATGTCGCCCCACGCCTGCTCGACCGCGTGCAGGTAGTGGACCGCCCGCACGTCCGCCGCGGGGTCGTCGCCCGTGGGCATGGCGGTGTGGTGCACGGTCAGCGCCTGCACGGGGTGGAACTCGGGGGCCCACAGGTCCTCACCCTCCTCGCCGAAGCGCCACGACTCGTCGGCGCCCCAGCCGGCCCGGGTACGGAAGGGGATACCGGCGCGGGCGGCGGAGGAGCCGGGGGACAGCGTCACCCGCCCGGGCCCGCCGAGGCGCAGCTCCTCGCCGTCGGTGAGGTTCACGGCGGCGGTGCGCCCGCTGGGCCCGGCCTCGTAGCCGGTGGCGCCCTCCGGCGCGCGCACCAGCGCGACGGCGGACGGCTCGCGGTCGTCACGCCCCCCGGTGTGCAGGTGGACGGGGCGCCACGGCCCGAGGCCGTCGGCGGTCTCGAAGCGGATCGCCGTGTCCCTGCCGCCGGGGGCGCCGGTGACCGCCACCATGTCGAAGCGCCTCTCCGGCCTGACCAGCCCGGTGGAGGAGGAGCGCTCGGCCAGGACCCGCGGGGCCGTGCCGTCGGACGCGGTCCCGGCGAGGGCGGGGCGGGGTGAGGGCAGAGCGGTCCCCAGCGCGGCCAGGCCGGCGGCGGCGGTGGCCCCGGTGAGGAAGGTGCGCCTGTGCATCGTGTGTCCATTCCGTTCGGATCGGTCGGTTCCGGATCGCGCCCGCCGGGGGCAGGGGGAGTGCGCACACCCTGGCACAGACGGCTTCCCGCGGCACGCGCGACAGGACGGAGGGCGGGGCTGAGGACGTCTTCGGCGGGCAGGATGTCTGACATGTCGTCATGTGCGTGGTTCTCGGACGTGGCGGAACGCGGCGGCCGTGAAGAGGGCGGGCGGCCCCGGGCGCCGGACCGCCGGCGGCGCCCCGCCCCGCGCGGAGCTGCGCCACCCACGGTGACGCCGAGGTCGGCGACGGGCCCCCGACTTCGCCGTGGACGCCCGCGGCGGCGCTCCACCGGACCGGCCCGGGCGCACACGCCCCGGCCCGGGACGGAAGGGGAGAGGGACTCCGTACCCCCCGCGTGCCCGCGCGGTCTCTGGCACAGTTGGTGGTGACTTGGGGACCCCGGCGACGGAGCCGGGGCCGACCGTCCGGGTCCGGGGAACCCGTTCGCGGGGGACGAACACCGCGGACTACGCTTACCGGTCTGCGCCGGAGCAAGCGGAACGGGCAGTCGACACACCTCTCTCGGGGAGCGATCATGACCAACGATGACCGCGGGGACGCCCGGAGCGGCGGGGACGGCGAACACGAGCCGTCCCGCTGGAGGAGCGGAAAACCCGCTCCAGGGCTCGGTTCCCGCGTCGGCGGCCTGCTGGACGGGCTCCCGGAGAGCGGACGCGGCACCCAGGCGCGTGCGCCGCACGCGGCGGGAGGGCCGGCCAACCCGTTCCGGCTCCGGGAGCCCGCGCCCCCGCAGCCCCCGCCGCGACCGGAGGCGGGGGAGCCGGTGCCGCAGGGCCCGCCACCGGAGGAGCCCGGGGCCGAGGACCCGGCGGAG
Source organism: Streptomonospora nanhaiensis (assembly GCF_026642255.1). GTDB lineage: Bacteria > Actinomycetota > Actinomycetes > Streptosporangiales > Streptosporangiaceae > Nocardiopsis > Nocardiopsis tropica. The sequence goes on from NZ_CP113264.1 coordinate 1,502,658, forward strand.
CCGCAGCCGGGAGCCCCAACCGAGGACGCGGCGGACCGGCACGCCACCGCGCCCCGGGAGGCTCCCGCCGCGAGCGAGCCCTCCCCGGACATGCCCCCGCCCTCGGGACCCCCGCTCCGGCCCAACGTGATCCCCCTCCGGGGCGACCGGGCCGCGGAGCCGGCCGTCACCGGACCGCACGACCCCGACGGGCCGACCACGAACCACGGACACGCGGACCAGCACCCCGCGACCACCGAGCCGGAACAGGGCATGTACGCACACGAAGCAGCCGCGCCCCCTCCCGGGCCGCAGCACACCGGGCCGTCACGGCCCGCCTCCGACCCGGCCCGGGCCCGATCGGCCCCCGCACCGGCGTCCGCCGGGACCGGGGAGCCCCGGGACCCGCGGGCGCACCCGGAACCCGAGGGGGCGGGGGCCGACCCCCGGCCGGCCCCCGCCTTCGACGACGCCGAGCGCGCCGCGGTCTACCGCGCCCTCCGCGGGCGGCACGACGCCCGGACGCGCTTCCGACCCGACCCCGTCCCCCACGGCGTGCTCACCCGGGTCCTCGAAGCGGCCCACCAGGCGCCGAGCGTGGGCCACTCGCAGCCCTGGGACTTCGTCGTCGTCCAGGACCCCGCCCTGCGCTCACGCGTGCGCGACCTCGCCCTCGCCGGGCGCGAGGCCCTGGCGGACGCACCGCACGGAACCCGCGCCCTCGACGGGGCCGAGGTCGAGGCCGTCCTCGAGGCGCCGGTCAACATCGCCGTCACCGTCGACCCCGCCCGCGGCGCCCGCCACGTCCGAGGCCGCCACGCCAGGCCCGAGAGCGCGTCCCACGCCGCGGCGCTCGCGGTGGAGAACCTCCGGATCGCCGCCCGGGCGGAGGGCCTCGGCGTCGCCTGGGTGGGCCACGTCGACGCATCCGACATCGCCCGCGCCCTCGAACTCCCCTCGTACCTCGGCGTGGTCGCCTACCTCTGTGTCGGGCTCGTCGAGGAGTTCCCCGCCGAGTCCGAGCCCGCCCCCGCCGGCTGGGCGGACGAACGCCCCCTGTCCTGGGCGGTGCACCACGACCGCTACGGCCGCCGAGGTCTGCCCGGCCAGGAGCCGACGAGCCTGCTGGAGGAGACCATCACCGCCATCGGAGCGCTGGACACCCGGGTGCTGGAGGAGGCCCGGGACCGGCAGGACCGGATGACCAAGCCGCCGGGCTCCCTCGGGGTCCTGGAGGACATCTCGGTGCAGCTCGCCGGGCTGGCCGGGGAGTGCCCCCCGCCGATCCCCGAGCCCGCCGCGGTCGCCGTCTTCGCGGGCGACCACGGGGTGCACGCCCAGGGGGTGACCCCCTGGCCCCAGGAGGTCACCGCCCAGATGGTGCACAACTTCCTGGAGGGGGGAGCGGTCGTCAACGCCCTCGCCAGGCAGGTGGGGGCAGGAGTCACGGTGGTGGACGTCGGCGTCGTCGGCGACCTGCCCGGAGCCGCCGGGCTGCTGCCCCGCAAGGTCGCGCGCGGCACCGCGGACTTCACCCGGGGGCCCGCGATGACACGCGAGCAGGCCCTCCAGGCCCTGGAGGGCGGCATCGAGGTCGCCCGCGACCTGGTGTCGGCAGGCAACAGGTGCCTCGTCACCGGTGACATGGGGATCGCCAACACGACTCCGGCGGCGGCCCTGGTCTGCGCCTTCACCGGGGCCGACCCGGCGCGGGCCACCGGCCGGGGCACCGGCGTGGACGACGCCACGTTCGAGCACAAGGTCGACGTGGTGCGCCGGGCCCTGGCCGCCAACCCGGTCGACCCCGCCGACCCCATCGGCACCCTCGCCGCGCTGGGCGGGCTGGAGCACGCGGCCCTGGCCGGGTTCGTGCTGGGCGGCGCCGCGCTGCGCGTTCCGGTCCTGTTGGACGGGGTCATCGCCGGGTCGGCCGCCCTCGCCGCCGCGGCCATCTCGCCCGAGGCCCTCGGCGCGTGCTTCGCCGGGCACCGCTCGAGCGAGCCCGGCCACTCGCTGGCCCTGGACCACCTGGGGCTGCGCCCCCTGGTCGACCTGGAGCTGCGCCTGGGCGAGGGCTCCGGCGCACTGCTGGCACTCCCCCTGCTCCAGGGCGCCGCGCGGGTCCTGCGCGACGTCGCCACCTTCGACGACGCGGGCGTCTCCACCGCCCACGCCTAGGGTGCCGAGGGGCCGGTCCGCCGAGGGGCCCGCCCCTCGGCGGACCGGCCGCTGCTCCGGGGACGCCCGCGCGGGCGTCCCCGGAGCGCGCGCCGCCGCTCCGCGACGCCCGGCGGTGCCTCCCGGGGAGGCCGGAGCGGCCCGGAGGAGGCCGAGGCGGCGCACGGCTTCAAAGTCTCCGCGGATTTCTTGTGCCGGTCCACAGGCGACGCGGGGCCCCGCCGCCGATACGTTTCCACTGGCAGCGAGTACATCCAGCCAGGGAGACGTCGTGAACTTGCTCATCACCGGAATCACCACCCAGTCCTCCATCGCGTACGCGATCACGGAGGAGGCCATGCGCCAGGGGCACTCGGTGATCCTCACCAACCCGCCGGGGCGGCCCCTGTCGATCCTGGAACGGGTCGCCAAGCGGCTGCCCGCCGAGCCCGTCGACATCCTTCCCATGGACGTCACCGACCCCGAGCAGATCAGCGCCACCGCGAAGGCCGTGGCCGAGCACTGGGACCACGTGGACGGCGTCCTGCACGCCATCGCCTACGCTCCCGAGTCCGCGCTGGGCGGCAACTTCCTCAACACCGCCTGGGAGGACGTCGCCACCGCGGTCCACGTCTCCGGGTTCTCGCTCAAGGCCCTCGCCGTCGGGTTCCGCGAGCTGATGGCGGCCGCCCCCGACGGCTCCGGGGTGGTCTCCCTGACCTTCGACGCGAGCGTCGCCTGGCCCGTCTACGACTGGATGGGCTCCGCCAAGGCCGTCCTGGAGAACAGCACGAAGTACCTGGCCCGCGACCTCGGCGGCGACGGCATCCGGGTCAACGCCATCTCGGCGGGTCCGATCAAGTCCCTGGCCGGGGGCTCCATCCCCGGGTTCTCCCAGATCGCCGACTCCTGGGGCGACAACGCCCCGCTGGGCTGGGACACCAAGGACGCCTCCGTGGTCGCCGGTCCCGCACTGTTCCTCATGTCCCCGGCCGCGCGGGCCATCACGGGGACGGTCATGCACGTCGACGGCGGCTACCACGCCATGGGCGCGCCCCTCGCCTGAGCACCGGACGGCGCGGGGCGCACCGCGCGGTGCGTGGCGGCTCACACCCCCGGAGCGCGAGGGTTTACCAATGCGTAATACCGCTTTGACAAGGTGAGCCGGAGCAATCGCCGCACATCGCCGGCGGCTGGCGCAGCTTCCCGCCAGCACCCCGCCGTCGTCGCCGGGGGCCGGTAAGGACGACCGAAGGGGCGCGATCCGTGACCTATCTCCTTGGTTTGCGCATACGAGGCCGTGACGTGCTCGTCGTCGGCGGCGGCAGAGTCGCCCAGCGCCGGATCCCCGTGCTGGTCGAGGCGGGCGCCCGGGTGACCATGGTGGCGCCCGAGGTGTCCGCGGCGCTGGAGGACCTGGCCGCCGCCGGACGCCTCACCTGGCTCCGCAGGGCCTACGCCCCGGGCGACGTCGCCGGCCCGGACGCGCCCGCGTACTGGCTCGTCCACGCCGCCACGGACGACCCGGCGGTCAACGCCGCCGTCGCGGAGGAGGCGGAGGACGCCCGGGTGTGGTGCGTGCGCGCCGACGACCGCCACGAGTCCTCGGCCTGGACCCCCGCCAGCGGCACCGTGAACGGCATCACCGTCGGCGTCGTCGCCTCGGGGGACCCCCGCAGGTCGGCCGGGCTGCGCGACGCGATCACGGAGGGCCTCGCCGACGGCACCCTCGACGCCCGGCGCGGACGCGAGCCCCTGCGCGGCGTCGCGCTGGTCGGAGGGGGGCCCGGCGACCCCGGCCTGATCACGGTCCGGGGCCGGCAGCTGCTCTCCCAGGCCGACGTCGTGGTCGTCGACCGGCTCGCCCCGACCTCCCTCCTGGACCGGCTGCCGGCCGACGTGGAGATCGTCGACGCCGCCAAGATCCCCTACGGCCGGTCCATGACCCAGGAGGAGATCAACGAGGTCCTGGTCACCCGTGCCGCGCAGGGGAAGTTCGTGGTCCGGCTCAAGGGCGGCGACTCCTTCCTGTTCGGACGGGGAGGCGAGGAGGCCGCCGCCTGCGCGGCGGCCGGGATCCCCGTCATCGCCGTCCCCGGGGTCACCAGCGCCCTGGCCGCCCCCGCGAGCGCCGGGATCCCCGCCACCCACCGCGGTGTCGCGCAGGACGTGCACATCGTCTCCGCGCACGTCGCCCCGGGCGACAGCCGGTCGACGGTCGACTGGAAGGGCCTGGCCGCGGCGGGCGGCACCGTCATCGTCCTCATGGGGGTCGAGCGCATCCGGGCGATCGCCGAGGCCCTCGTCGCCCACGGCCGCCCCGCCGACACGCCCGTCGCCGTCGTACAGGAGGCCACGCTGCCGGGGCAGCGAACGGTGACGGGTACGCTGGCCACCATCGCCGCCGCGGCCCGTTCGGCCGAAGTGCGGCCGCCCGCGGTGGTGATCATCGGAGAAGTGGTCAAAACAGCGCGGGATCTTGACATACTGCACACGGGAACCCAGCTCGAGTCCCATCGGCTGGCGACCGGGCGCGATCCCCAGTGAGGCCCTCGCCGACGGCGTTCGTCGCCCGCCCGGTGGGGGACCGCCACTACCGATGAGGAGGGCATACCGATCATGACCCGGCCGTCGGCCGCACCGGACACCACGGGTGACGGTGCCTCGGACCGGTTCGGAACCGGACCGGCCGCCACCTCAGACCAGACCGCCGAGGGTTCCGCGGCCGTGCCCGGGGCGGACCCCCAGGGCATCGCCGAGGCACGCAGAGGCCCCACGGTCCCCGTTGCCGCGGGCCCGGCCAAGCACCGGGCCCCCGCACCCGACGACAACCGTTTCGACCAGGTCCTGGAAGAGCTGCGCAAGCAGATCCGCGACCTGGAGTTCGCCGAGGGGCTGCCCAACGCCGAGGAGGGCCGCACCCTCCAGGCCGACGTCCTCGCCCAGCTGTCCGACTACGTCCTGCCCCGGGTCCGCCGCCCCGACATCCCCCTGCTGATCGCGGTCGCGGGATCCACCGGTGCGGGCAAGTCGACCCTGGTCAACAGCCTCGTCGGCGAACAGGTCACCACCACCGGCGTGCGCCGCCCGACCACCAACAGCCCGGTCCTGGCCTGCAACCCCGCCGACGTCGACTGGTTCAGCGAGGCCTCGTTCATCCCGTCCCTGCCGCGTGTGCGCCAGCAGGGCCTGGCGATGCCGGGCAAGGACGGCATGCTGGTGCTCGCCGCCACCGAGGCCATGCCCCCGGGGGTGGCCCTGCTGGACACCCCCGACGTCGACTCCGCCGTCGCCGCCCACCACGAGTTCGCCGCCAAGTTCCTGGACGCCGCGGACCTGTGGGTGTTCGTCACCACGAGCACCCGCTACGCGGACGCCCGTGTGTGGGAGTTCCTCCAGGTGGCGCGCGACCGCGACACCTCGCTGGCAGTCGTGCTCTCCCGGGTGCCGCGCCGCGGCCGCCGCCGGCTCCTCGACCACTTCGGGGCGATGCTGGAGGCCAACGGGCTGGGCAACGCCGCCAGGTTCGCGATCCCCGAGACCGACCAGGTCAAGGGGGAGCGCTTCACCGCCAACGTCGCCGACCACATCCGCGACTACCTCGCGGAGGTGGCGGGGGAGGCCGAGCAGCGGGACCGGGTCTCCCGGCGCACGTTCATCGGCGTCATCGACAGCTTCCGCACGCGCGTGCCCGAACTCGCGCGCCAGGTGGAGGCCCAGATCGAGACCGGGCGCACGCTCTCCACGGTGGTGGACGACGCCTACGCGGGCGCCCACCGCCGTGTGGACACGAGCCTGGTCGACGGGTCCCTCCTGCGCGGGTCGCTGCTCGCCCGCTGGCAGGAGGTCGCCGCGAGCGGCGAGCTGGCCAAGAGCCTGCGCATGCGCGGCAGGCGCACCCGCCGGAGCGGCCGCGCCGAGCAGGCCGAGCGCGGCCAGCGGGTGAGCGCCCTGGAGCGCGCGCTCCGCGACGCGCTGGAGGCCGTGGTGGTCTCCGCCTGCGAGCACGCCTCCGACGAGATCGAACAGAAGTGGCGCGAGGTGCCCGGCGGCGGGGACCTCGCGGGCAAGGCCCTGGACCAGCCCGGCACCGGCCTGCTGTCACAGCAGATCCGCCAGGAGATCGCCGAGTGGCAGGACGACGTGGCCGAGATGACCACGGTCAGCGGTGCCACCAAGCGCTCCGTGGCCCGGTTCGTCACCTTCGACCGCGACATCGTCGCCCTGGTCCTGATCATCGACCTGCTCGGCTACGAGCGGTCCCGATCCGGAGGCGGCGCACACGCGGCCGACACCTCCGGCCCCTCTCCGCAGCGCCTGCTCAAGGGGCTGTTCGGCGCCCAGTCACTGCGAAGCATTGGCGAAACCGCACGGGACAACCTGCGCAGGCGCGTCCTCGGGCTGCTCGATCGCGAGCGAGTGCCCTTCGACAGCGCGCTCGCGTCGGCCGGGATCCCGTCCGAGGACAGCGCCGTCCAGCTCTATCAGGCCACGTACAACCTTGAGATAGCACGATGACGACTCAGTGGAACCCCGCGCAGGCGCAAGGGGACTACGGCGCGGCCGACGGCCGCGCCGAGGCCGAGGACCGCGAGAGCGGGCACCCCGGCCCCGGCGCCCGCGGGCACGCCCCGCAGGACGAACCGGTGCGGTCCGGAGGCGGGCCGTGGCGCGGGTACACCATGCCCGTTCCCGAGCACCCCGAGCACGCCGACCCCTCGGAGGACGGCACGGAGGAACCCTCCTACGACGGCATCACCGGCTACCCGGACCCGTCCGGCGCCGCCGCGCCGAGGGAGGCCCCCGAGCGCGCCGGGAGCGCGCCGGACGAGGGAGGCGGGGCCCAGGCCGGGCCAGGCCCCCAGGAGGCGCCTCCGCGGCGCTCGGGGCGGCACGCCAGGCACTCCGCCGCGCCCGGGGGGGACGGTCCCCCCCGGTCCGCCAGGAGCGCCCGGCCGGCGGGGGAGGCGCCCGCCGCCGAACCGGACGACATCACCCCGGAGGACCCCGACGGGCTCGCCGGGTGGGTGGGGAGCCTCGCCGAGGCCGCCGACGACACCCGTATCGCCGGGCGCACCACCGGCGCCTTCCCTATCGTGGGACAGCGCGCGGGCTCCGGCGGCGGGACCGGCGAACCCGCCCGCGCCCGCCGCGGCGCGGAGCCGCAGGAGCCCCCCGGCGCCGGGACGCCCGCCGACCGGGAGGACGGCGCCGCGGCGGACGGCGGCACGCCCTCCGCGGACGTGTCCGGCGCACCGGCGCCGGAGGAGCCCGAACCGCTGCCGCGCCGCGTCCCCGGGCCCTCGGCGGTCTCCGGCGCCTTCCGCGCGATCGGCCCCGACACCGCGTCCGAGCCGGCGGACGGCGGCGCCGGGGAGGAGGACGAGGAGGAGTACCGCCCCACCACCCACGACGAGTGGGAGACCACCCCGTCGACGAGCAGGGCCGAGCTCATCGAGCGCCTGGACGCCCTGTCCACGCTGACCGAGCTGGGCCAGGGCGACCTGCCCCAGGAGATCACCGCCCGGGCCGCCCAGCTGCTCGACCACGCCGGAGCCCGGCTGAGGCTGTCCGCCGAGCACACCGTCGTCGCGCTCGCCGGCGGCACCGGCAGCGGCAAGTCCTCCCTGTTCAACGCCCTGTGCGGACTCGAACTCTCGCAGACCGGGGTCACCCGGCCCACCACCTCCAAGGCGCACGCCTGCGTGTGGGGGCACGAGGGGGCCGACGCCCTCCTGAGCTGGCTGGGCGTCCCCAACCGCTACCGGCACTCGCGCTCCAGCGTCCTGGACGCCGGCAACTCCGAGCTGACCGGACTGGTCCTGCTCGACCTGCCCGACCACGACTCCGTGCGCAGCATGCACACCGCCGAGGCCGACCGGCTGATCGGCTCGGTCGACCTGCTGGTGTGGGTCCTGGACCCGCAGAAGTACGCCGACGCCGCCGTCCACCACCGCTACCTGGCCAGGATGGCCGGCCACGGGGCGGTCACCGTCGCCGTCCTCAACCAGGTGGACAAGGTGGAGCCCGACGAGCTGGAGGAGCTGCTCACCGACCTGCGCCGCCTGCTGGAGTCGGAGTCCGGCGTGTACCCGCGCGTCATCACCACGTCCACGCTCACCGGCCAGGGCATCCGCGACGTGCGCGAGTTCCTCGCGGAGACGGTGCGCGAGCGCCGCGCGCTGGTGGACCGCCTGGTCGCCGACCTCGACCAGGTCGTCGAGCCCTTCGCCGACTTCCACGGCGAGGGGGACGTCCCCGAGACGGTCCCCGCCGACGTGCGGACCCGGATCCAGGAGGGGCTGGCCGGCGCCGCGGGGGTGACCGCCGTCGCCGACGTCACCGAGACCAACGACGTCAGGCGCGGCAAGCGCAAGGTCGGTTGGCCCGTGGCACGCCGCGCGGCCAGGCTCCGCAAGGACCCCCTGGCCGCCGTGCAGCTCGACTTCCTGCGCCGCGACAGCGAGAACGGCGTCCGGGGCCCCGTCGACGCGCACGTGGCCGAGTTGGAGACCGTCCTCGGGGAGGCGGCCGACACCGTCTCCGAGGGCATGCCGGCGCCCTGGCGGCGCCGGATGCGCACCGCCGCGCGCAGCGCGGTGCCCGAGCTCCCGGCCGAGCTGGGGGAGGCCGTCTCGGCGGCCGTCGGCGACCCGGAGCTGAGCCCCGGGTGGTGGAAGCTCGCCCGCACCGCGCAGTTCGCCCTGCTCACGGCGGTCGGCATCGGTCTGGCCTGGACGGTCGTCTCCGTGCTCAGCCGGCTCGGCGGCGGCATCACCGGCCTGGCGATGTTCGACGACCCGGTCTTCGCCGCCTACTCGGGCGCGCTGGTGGTCGCGGCGCTGCTGGTCGGCTGGCTGACCGGGGTGGGCTGCGGCAACCTCGTCGAGGTGGCGGCGGTCCAGCGCCGCGAGGACGTGGAGCGCAAGGCCCTGGGCCGGGTCCGGGAGATCACCGCGCTGCGGGTCGTGGAGCCGATGGAGGCCGAGCTGGCGAGGTACAGGGCGTTCCGCTCCGCCTACGAGGTGGCCGTGGCGGCGACCGGGACCTGAGCGGACGGCCGGCGACGGCGCGGTCGGTGCGCGACCGCGTCCGTCCGCCGGACCAGGGGCCCGGGGGCGGGCGGCATCATGCCGCCCGCCCCCGGGTGTGTTGCGTAGGCGTGGGTATCAGACCCAGCTCGCGCCGTCGATCGCCATGGTGAGTGCTCCTTCGTGTCGAGTGCTGCCGAGGCGGAATCGGCCGGGCCCCCGGGAGGTCGGCGGTCCGTGCCGGAGCGGCTGACGCCGCGCCCCACAGAAGAATGCCCCAGAACCGGTGCACGACCAACCCCCCTGGGTCTCCGCACACCCCGGAACGGGGGGCCTCGCGACTCTCGATACAATAAGCGATTAAGTTATTACCCAAAGTGATGTAAAGTGTTGGGGTGTCGAGTGGGCCCGTCCGGCGAGCGGACTTCGGGCGTTCGGCTACCCGGCCGTCGTCACCGAGTGGCATGGTAGGGGAACGCGGGGCGAATCCATCCCGTCGAACGGAGAACCGCAGGAGGCGGCGGACCCATCAGAGTCGGGTGTGGGGGATGAATGGCAGAGCGTGACACAGAAGGGAGGCGGGAGCCGTGAGCATCTCGGAGAAACCGGCGGCGCCGGTCGGCCGTGCCCCCGGGGGCCGGTCCTCGTGGCCGGTCCTCCAGGAGCCCCAGGGCCTGATCGTCTACATGTGCCTGCTCCTGGTCGCCGCGCTGTTCCTGTTCGGGGTGGCGTTCGCCCTGACCGTGTTCTCACTGAAGGACCTGGTCACCTTCACCGCGCTGGTCGCCGGCGCGGCGATCTCGGTCGAGGGGAGCCGCCGGCTGGGCACGCCCACGCCCGCCGGGTTCAACCGCGACCTGCTGGGGGCCTGGTGGTTCCCGGTCGTGCTCCTCCTCCCGCCGGTGTACTCCCTGCTCATCCCCATCCCCGTGTACCTGATGGTCCAGCAGCGCACGAGGCGCACCCTGGTGCACCGCCGGGTGTTCAACGCGACCTCGGTGGGGCTCTCGGGGTTCCTGGTGTCGGTGGTCTGGCACGGCGTGTGGGGGGACGACCTCGTCGGCGGCCTGGGCGGCGTCGTCGAGTCCGGCGAGCCCCTCACCACGGGGCCCGGCGTGCTCGTGGCGGTACTGTGCTGCGCGGGGTTCACCGTCCTCAACACCCTCCTCGTCGCCCTGGCCGCGAGGATCAGCAGCGGCCCGGGCAACAGCCTGCGCCCCATGTGGGACCGCGAGGCGCTCATCGTGGACGCCGTCGAATTATGTGTCGGCGTCACGGTCGCCATCCTCGCCCAGCTGTCCCTCTTCCTCCTGGTCATCGCGGTCCCGCCGGTCCTCCTCCTCCAGCGCAGCCTCCTCTACCAGCAGTTGCAGATGGCCGCGCGGACCGACCCCAAGACGGGGCTCCTCAACGCGCCCACCTGGGAGCAGGAGGCGTCGATCGAGATCGCCAGGGCCCGCTCCTCCCGGGGGCGCGCCGCCGTGCTCATCGTCGACATCGACCACTTCAAGCGGGTCAACGACAGCCACGGCCACCTGTTCGGGGACCAGGTCCTCCTGGGGGTGGCCACCACCATCGCCCAGCAGCTGCGCCAGTCCGACCTGCTCGGGAGGTTCGGCGGCGAGGAGTTCGTGGTGCTGCTGCCCGGGTCCGACACCACCGAGGCCTGGCGCGCGGCCGAACGCCTGCGCACGCAGGTCGGGGGCATGGAGATCGCGGTCGACGGCGTCCCGGTGCGCATCACCATCTCGATCGGGGTGGCGGTCATCGGCGACCACGGCAACGACCTGGTCGAACTGCTCACCGCGGCCGATCTCGCGCTCTACCGGGCCAAGGAGACCGGCCGCAACCGCGTGTGCCTGCCGGCGGGGCGCCCCGGCGCCGGCGGCACGATCCCCGGCCCGCGCGAGGCGGAGCTGACCGACCGCGGCGGGCCCGCGGAACCCACCGATCCCAGAGAGGTCTCCTGAACCGCGGCCCCACGGAGAACGCGCGGTCGTCCACAGGCTCCGGAAGCCCCTTGTCCGGCACCGGATGATCACGCACCGTGAAGATATGCACCCCGACCAGCCGCACCACCCGCGCGACCCCCAGGACCCCCAGGACCCCGCCCGTTCGCCCGACCGGACGGAGCGGCCGGACCGGCCGGGGCACCCCGGCTCCCCCCGCGGGGGGCCGGGCCCGACGGACCCGGCCCCCCGGCCGCGACCGCCCGGCGGATCCCCCGCGCCGGGCGCCTCCCCCGGCGTCCTCACGCTGACCAACCCGACCGACATCATCGCCACCCTCCCGTACCTGGTGGGGGAGCCGCCCGACCCCGGGATCGTGGTCCTCGCCATCAGGGACCGCGGCGTGCACTCCGTGTACTGCGGCGACCTGGACAGGATGGACGGCGCCCCCGACCCGGCAGGGCGGGCCGCGGCCCCCGCCGCCGCGGCGGCCTCCGAGGGCTGCACGGCCCTGGCCGTCGTGGCGTACGGGCCGCCCGGGCGGGTGACCCCCTACGTCGACGCCCTCCTCGCCGCCGCCCGGACACACGGCCTCGCGGTCGTCGACGCCATCCGGGTCACCGGCGGCCGGTACTGGTCCTACACCTGCGGATCGGCCGGGTGCTGCCCGGCCGAGGGCACGGTCGTCAACGTCGACGGGTCCACTGTCCCGGCGAGCGCGGTCCTGCACGGGATCGTCCCCGCGCCGCCGTTCCACGCGACCATGGCCGACATCGCCCGGATACGCGCGCTCCTCGCCCCCGTCCGCGGGGAGGAGCGGGCCGAGATGGAGGCCGCCGCGGACCGTGCGCGGACCCGCGCCGCGCGGGCGGAGGGCGGCGGTCCCTCCGACCGCGGCCTCACCGAGGTCCTGGCTGCGGTCCGGGCCGAGCACGCGGGGCGGGCGGTCACCGACCCGGACGGACTGGCCCGGCTGGGCGTGCACCTGACCGGGACCGGCGTGCGGGACGAGGTGTGGGCGAGGATCACCGCCGAGGCGGCCCCCGTCCACCAGGCGCTGTGGAGCCGGGCCACCCGCTGCCTGCCCTCGGAGCTCAGGGCCGCCCCCGCCTCCCTGCTCGCCGTCGCCGCGTGGCAGCGCGGTGACGAGGCGCTCGCGGCGGCGGCGCTGGACGTCGCCCTCACCACCGATCCCGGCTACTCCATGGCGGTGCTCATGAGCCGGGCCCTGGCCTGGGGGCTGCCGGTGGAGCGCTGGCGGGAGTTCACGCCCCGCTGGTTGAGCCGGGGGAGGGACCCGGCACAGGACTGACCGCAGGGGCCGGCGGCGACCGGAGGGGGTGACCCGGGGCGCAGCGCCACGGCCGCCGCGCGGGTCCGGTGGGGACGGGCCCGGGCCGGCGCCGGACTCCGTCCCCGCCGGGCCCCCGGGTGCGCTCCGATGGCGGGGGCATGGGCTGCGACGCCCTAGGCTTGGAGGCATGCCGGAGTACATTTTCACCATGAACAACGTGCGCAAAGCGCACGGCGACAAGGTCGTCCTTGACAACGTTTCGGGGTCGTTCCTGCCCGGAGCCAAGATCGGCGTCGTGGGCCCCAACGGTTCGGGTAAGTCGACGCTTCTGAAGATCATGGCCGGCATCGAACAGCCGTCCAACGGCGAGGCGCGTCTCATGCCCGGGTTCAGCGTCGGGCTGCTCGCGCAGGAACCCCGGCTCGACGCGGACAAGACGGTCCTGGAGAACGTCGAGGACGGTGTCGCCGAGACCAAGGCGATGCTGACCCGCTTCAACGAGATCGCCGAGCAGATGGCGACGGACTACTCCGACGAACTGCTCGAGGAGATGGGCAAGCTCCAGGAGCAGCTCGACCACCGCAACGCCTGGGACCTGGACAGCCAGCTGGAGCAGGCGATGGACGCCCTGCGCTGCCCGCCCGGGGACGCCTCCGTCACCCAGCTCTCGGGTGGTGAGAAGCGCCGGGTCGCCCTGTGCAAGCTCCTCCTCGAACAGCCCGACCTCCTCCTGCTCGACGAGCCCACCAACCACCTCGACGCCGAGAGCGTGAACTGGTTGGAGCAGCACCTGGCCAAGTACCCCGGCACCATCATCGCGATCACACACGACAGGTACTTCCTCGACCACGTCGCCACGTGGATCCTGGAGCTGGACCGCGGCCAGTTCTACCCCTACGAGGGCAACTACTCCACCTACCTGGAGACCAAGCAGGCCCGCCTGAAGGTCGAGGGGCAGAAGGACGCCAAGAAGGCCAAGCGCCTCAAGGACGAGCTGGAGTGGGTCCGCTCCAACGCCAAGGCCCGCCAGACCAAGAGCAAGTCCCGTCTGGCCCGCTACGAGGAGATGGCGGCGGAGGCCGACAAGACCCGCAAGCTGGACTTCGAGGAGATCCAGATCCCGCCGGGTCCGCGCCTGGGCAACACCGTGGTCGAGGTCAAGAACCTCACCAAGGGCTTCGACGACCGCGTCCTCATCGAGAACCTCAGCTTCTCCCTGCCGCCCAACGGCATCGTCGGCGTCATCGGCCCCAACGGTGTCGGCAAGACGACCCTGTTCAAGATGATCGTCGGCGAGGAGACCCCCGACCAGGGCAAGATCACCGTCGGCGACACGGTGGAGATCTCCTACGTCGACCAGTACCGGGGCCGCATCGACGACAGCAAGAACGTGTGGGAGACCATCTCCGACGGCGAAACGTTCATCACGGTCGGCAAGGTCGAGATCCCGAGCCGCGCCTACGTCGCCGCCTTCGGCTTCAAGGGCTCCGACCAGCAGAAGCAGTCCGGGGTGCTCTCGGGCGGCGAGCGCAACCGGGTCAACCTGGCGCTCACCCTCAAGCAGGGCGGCAACCTGCTGCTCCTGGACGAGCCCACGAACGACCTGGACGTGGAGACCCTCGGCTCCCTGGAGAACGCGCTGCTGGACTTCCCCGGCTGCGCCGTGATCACGTCCCACGACCGCTGGTTCCTCGACCGCGTCGCCACGCACATCCTCGCGTGGGAGGGCGACGCCAACTGGTTCTGGTTCGAGGGCAACTTCGAGTCCTACGAGAAGAACAAGATCGAGCGCCTGGGCCCGGACGCCGCGCGTCCGCACGCGGTGACCCACCGCAAGCTCACCCGCGACTAGCCTCGCGGGACCTGGCACGCGCCCGCGGGGCACCGGACGACCGGTGCCCCCGCGGGCGTTCCCGCAGCGGCGCACGCGCGGATATTCCCCGGCGCCGGGACCCATGGGGGGTCCGTGCAACGTCGCGTACCCTGGACCCGATGACTTCCGCGCGTGATGACCAGCAGAGCGTGGGCGAGCAGCCCGTGCGAATGACGTTCTACGAGGCCGTGGGCGGTGAGGAGACCTTCACCCGCCTGGTTCGCCGCTTCTACGAGGGTGTGGCCGACGACCCTGTGCTCCGCCCCATGTATCCGGAGGAGGACCTCGGCCCGGCCGAGGAGCGCCTGCGCCTGTTCCTCATCCAGTACTGGGGCGGCCCGCGCACCTACAACGAGCAGCGCGGCCACCCCCGCCTGCGGATGCGGCACGTTCCGTTCCGCATCGGCGCAGCCGAGCGCGACCTGTGGCTCAAGCACATGCGCGCCGCCGTGGACTCCCTCGACCTGCACGAGGCGCTGGAGCGCCAGCTGTGGGAGTACATGGTCATGGCCGCGCACAGCATGGTCAACGTCCAGGAGGACGCCGTCCCCCCGGAGGTCCCCCGTCCGACACGCGTGTCGGTGGCCTCGGATGACGAGGGCGACGACGGCGATGCCGTTACCATCTCCCTGAAGTAGGGGGAGCCCCGGACGCACGGGCCCGGCGCCGGCGCGTCCGGCCCGTGCTCGGGCCGTGAGGACTCCCCGCTCGGCGGAGTCGGACCGGAGAAGAGGGTGCTGCCTTGAGGCCAGGGACCGCGTGGGTCAGCCGGACCGAACTGCGTACCGACCGCCTGATCCTCCGGCGCTGGCAGGAGCGCGACCTCGAACCCTGGGCGGCCGTGAACGCCGACCCCGAGGTCCGGGAGCACCTGGGCGAGCCGCTGACCCGCGATCAGAGCGATGCCTCCGTCGCCCGCTTCCGGGACGGGTTCGACCTGCGGGGCTACGGCTGGTGGGCGGTCGAGGAGCGGGACACGGGCGACTTCGTCGGGTCCGCGGGCCTGGACCGGGTGGAGGACGGCCTGCCCTTCGGCGGGACGGAGATCGGCTGGAGGCTCGCCCGGCCGGCCTGGGGACGCGGCTATGCCACCGAGGCCGCGCTGGCGGTACTGGCCTACGGCTTCGACACCCTCGCCCTCCCCGAGATCCTCGCCGTGGCCACGGTCACGAACATTCGCTCACAGGCGGTGATGCGCAGGATCGGCATGACCCGGGACCCGGAGGGCGACTTCGACGACCCGCGGGCGCCCGAGGGGCCCCTGCGCCCGAACGTGCTGTACCGCATCGCGGACGGCGCCGCGGACCGGGACTAGGGCGTGGTCCGCGGGTGCCTTCGGCGGGCTCGGCGCTCGCGCCGGTCGCCGCGAGCGGTCGCCGGGCCGTCTCTCGCAGGACGAGTGGCGAGGGTCGGCCCGGGGTCGGCTGTCCGAGCGCGGTCGGCGCGGCGGGAGGCGGCCCCGCGGATGCGGGCCCGGAACGACCCGCGGAACACGTCCTAGGCGTAGGCGGCGAGGAAGGCGCGCTCGGTGGCGTCGAGCCGGCGGGCGCTCTGCGTGGCCACGTCGAAGCCCACGAGCACGGTCTTCGCGCGCAGGTACACGCGGTCGTCGTCCAGGATCTCGTAGGCGAGGGTGAAACTGGCGTTGCGCACCTCGGTCACCCACAGCTCCACGCGCACCGGGTCGGTCCGGGGGAGCAGGGGGGCCACGTAGTCCGCCTCCTGGCGGGCCACGACCATGGCACCGAACACCTCGTCGCCCTCGACCGCGCCGCCGTAGCGCAGGAACGAGACCCGGGCGTCCTCCAGGTAGGTGAGCATCCGGACGTTGTTCACGTGGTGCTGCGGGTCGAGGTCGGCGTAGCGGACCTGTGCGAGGTGCACGTGCCGCGCGGGGGCCGACCCGGTGCCGACGGCTCCGGCGTCGATCTGTGTCACGTCTGGGTCCTCTCGTGCTGCTCTCCCCGGGGGGCGTACGACTCCTCCGATTGTCTCAACGCCCCCCGGGGCGGGACCCCTCCCCGGGTGTCCGATTCCTGTGTCGTTGCTCTCCCGGACCCGCGGGAGGAGGACGTCAGTCCGCGGAGAGGCCCAGGTGGTGGGCGAGGAAGGCCAGCTGCTCGGAGTTCAGTGACACACTGCGGCTCACCGACCGCGAGCTGTGGCCGACCTCGGCCTCCCTGCGCAGCAGGACGGGCCGTTCCTCCGCAGGGGCGGACGTGGCGTCCTGCAGCGCCGCGCACAGTTTGCGGGCGTGCAGGGGGTCCACGCGCGTGTCGTTGTCGAACACGGTGAACAGGGTGGCCGGGTAGCGGGTGCCTTCGCGGACGTTGTGGTAGGGCGAGTAGCCCAGGAGCCATCCGAGCTGCTCGGGGTCGTCCGCGGTGCCGTACTCGACGTTCCACAGCTGGCCGAGGCCGAACCTCTCGTAGCGGACCATGTCCAGGAGGGGCGCGGAGCAGACCGCGGCCGCGAACAGGTCCGGCCGCTGGGTGACCATGGCGCCGACCAGCAGCCCGCCGTTGCTGCCGCCCATCACGGCCAGCCGGTCCGGGGCGGTGACCCCGGTGGCGATCAGGTGCTCGGCCGCGGCCGCGCAGTCGTCGAAGACGTTCTGCTTGCGGGCCAGCATCCCCGAGCGGTGCCACTCCTCGCCCTCCTCCAGGCCGCCGCGCAGGTTGGCGACGGCGTACACGCCGCCCGCGCGGGCCCAGGCCAGGGCCACCGCGGAGTAGGCGGGGGTGAGGGAGATCCGGAAGCCCCCGTACCCGTAGAGGATGGTGGGCCGCGGGCCCTCGGCGGGAGCCGAGGGCGACACGACGAGCATGCGCACGGGCGTGCCGTCGCCGGACGTGTAGGTGACCTGTTCGACGTTCACGTCCGGCAGGTCGATGTCCCCCGGTGCGTCGGCCCACACGGACACCCGCCCGGCGAGCGCGTCGTAGCGGTACACCGAGGACGGGTGGGTGTTGTCGGTGTAGCCGAACCAGGCCTCGTGGCCTCCCTCGGGGCGTTCCGAGAGGCCGCCGACCGTGCCCAGCCCGGGCATGTCCACGACGCCGAGGAGCTCCCCGGTGAGCAGGTCGCGCTGGGTGACCTCGCTGATCGCGTGGCGGCTGTGGGAGACCAGGAGTTCGGGGCGTTCGAGGGCGGGGCCGTCCAGGACGGCGTAGTCCTCCAGCACCGCCTCGGGCTCCTCGGGGACCAGGGTGGTCCAGTTCTCGTAGCGGGGGTCGGCCGGATCGGTCACGCACACGCGCCCGCGCGGGGCGTCCCGGTCCGTCCGCAGGTACAGGCGCCCGTCCCGGCCCACGTGCCCCTCCAGGTCGGCGTCGACGCCCTCCTGGACGGGCACCAGGCGGGGCCGCTCCAGGTCCCCGTCGGACAGGTCGGCGATCCACATGTCGGTGGCCGAGGAGGTCCCCCGGACCGCCTGGAGGATCAGCCAGCGGCCGTCCCGGCTCACGGAGGGGCTGAAGTACTCCGTCTTGTCCCTGCCGGAGCCGAAGACGAGGACGTCCTCCTCGGCCGGGCGCCCCAGCCGGTGCAGGTAGACGCGCCGGTGGTAGGCCTCCTCGCCGTCGGGGACCTCCTCCGGGGGCAGCCGCCGCACGTAGTAGAAGGCGGAGGAGTCCGGCAGCCACGCGATCGGGCTGTAGCGGGCCCGGTCCACGGGGCCGTCCACCAGGTCGCCGCTGTCGACGTCCACGACCCGCAGGACGGACTCCTCGTCCCCGCCCTCGGAGAGCTGGTAGGCGAGCAGGCGCCCGTCGGGGCCGGGCTTCCACGCGTCCAGGGTGGTCAGGCCCCCGGGGTCGAGCGCGCCGGGGTCGACCAGGACGCGCTCGGGGCCGTCGCCGTCGCGGACGTAGAGCACCGCGTGCTCCTGCTCGGCGGTCCGGCGGACGAAGAAGCTGCGGTCGCCGCGCCAGACGGGGGCCCCGACGGCTCCCGCGCCGAGGAGGGACCGGATCCGGTCGGCGAACCGCTCGCGAGCGGTGTAGCGCTCGGAGGCCTCGGTGTACAGGGCGTCCTGGGCCGCCGCCCACGCCTTCGTGGCGGTGGATCCGCAGTCCTCCAACCACCTGTAGGGGTCGCCGACCTCGTGGCCGTGCAGGTTCTCTGTGACGTCGAGCCGTTCGGCCGGGGGGTAGCGGAGTTCACGCATACTTCGCACTCTATCCACCGCTATCAACCACTGGGTGTTCGGCGCGGCGTCAGGATGAAACGTGGTTTGTCGGGCGCACAATAGGACCACGAAAAGCGTCAACACGCGGTTTCTGTGCGGCCCGGCGTAAATTGGGGTGGCGCCGGGGCGGTCCGAACACGCAAACTGAATGCGGGACGCAACTCGGCGGGACCACCGGGAGGTCCGTGTGGCAAGGCGTACGGAAACACCGATCCTCGGATCGGTGCACAGGGAGGTCTCCTGGCTGGCCGAACGGCTGGCCGGGGAAGAGACACGGTCGTTCACCGCGACCGGGGCGACGCGATGAGCGCCCCAAGCAGCCGGGAGGGTGGCACAGGGACCGCCCGCCGCCACGTGCTGCTGCTCAACGCCAGCTTCGAACCACTGACGACACTGCCCCTGCGCAGGGCGATTCTCCTCGTCCTGCGGGAGAAGGCCGAAGTCGTCCACCAGGACGACACGGGGACGGTGCTGCACTCGGCGACGCGCTCCTACGACGTGCCGTCGGTCATCCGGCTCAGGCGCTACATCAGCGTTCCGTACAGTCGCAGGGTGCCCCTCACCCGGGTGGCGCTGATGAGACGGGACCGGCACGTGTGCGGCTACTGCGGGAAGAAGGCCGAGACCATCGACCACGTCATCCCGCGCAGCCGCGGCGGCGCGCACGTGTGGGAGAACGTGGTCGCGGCCTGCAAGCCGTGCAACCACCGCAAGGCGGACAAGTTCCTGGACGAGCTCGGCTGGGAGCTGCACATCACCCCCAAGGTGCCCAAGGGACCCCACTGGCGGCTGATCAACGGTGACCTGCACGGCGACCCCCAGTGGGAGCCGTACATGGCCCACCTCGCGGCGTAGGCGCCCGGCCGGACGCACGGGCCGGCCAACGGGCTCCAGCGGTCCGGCGGGGCCGGAACCGGGCGTCCCACCCGGCCCCTGCCGTCCTTCCGCCCTCCGGCGCGGCCCCCACGGGCGGTCGGGGGGCGGCCGTGCGTCCCCGGGGCGCCTCCGGGTGCGCCCCCACCGGTCCCGCGCGGTGGGGCCCGTCCCGCGGCGGTCCCCGCAGGCGCCCGCCCGGCGAAGGGGCGGGCGGTGACGTGAGGGCGCGGCGGCCGTATTCTGGCGGCATGCCGAGATACGACTTCCGCTGCCGCGAGTGCGGTGACACCTTCGAGCTCTCCCGTCCGATGGCAGAGGCGGGCGACCCGGCCCCCTGCCCCGTGGGGCACGGCGACACCGTGCGGCTGCTGTCCACCGTGGCGGTGGGCGGGCGCGCCTCCGCCCCCGCGCCGTCCGGGGGCGGGGGCTGCTGCGGGGGCGGTTGCTGCTCCTGAGCCCGCACGCGCCGGCCCCGCGCCCGCGGGGCCGGCGGCGACCGGTCCGCCCGCAGCGACGACGCGGACAGGGCCGCGCGAGCAGGGGCGGCCCCGACGGGACCGCCCCTGCTCACTGCTCCCGGACCGGCTCCGGCCCCTACCCCTCGATCTGGGACACGTCGCGCGCCGCGCCGGTCGAGGCCGAGGTGGCCATCGCCGCGTAGGCGCGCAGCGCGGCCGTCACCGGCCGCTGACGGTCACGCGGCCGGAACCGGCCCAGCTCCTTGAGCAGGCGCTCGCGCCGGGTGGCGAGCTCCTCGTCGGAGACCTCCAGGGTGATGCCCCGGTTGGGGATGTCGATCGTCACGGTGTCGCCGTCCTCGACCAGGGCGATGTCCCCGCCCGCGGCCGCCTCGGGGGAGGCGTGGCCGATGGACAGGCCCGACGTGCCGCCGGAGAAGCGGCCGTCCGTGATCAGGGCGCAGGCCTTGCCCAGGCCGCGTCCCTTGAGGAAGCTCGTCGGGTACAGCATCTCCTGCATGCCGGGGCCGCCCTTGGGGCCCTCGTAGCGGATGACCACCACGTCACCGGGCACGATCCGCTTGTTGAGGATGCCGTCGACGGCGTCCTCCTGGGACTCGAACACCTTGGCGGGGCCGGAGAAGGTCCACAGCTCCTCCTCCACACCCGCCGTCTTGACGATGGCGCCGTCCGGGGCGAGGTTGCCGAACAGCACGGCCAGGCCGCCGTCCTTGGTGTAGGCGTGCTCGACGGAGCGGATGCAGCCGTTCTCCCGGTCGGTGTCCAGGGTGTCCCACCGGGTGTCCTGGGAGTACGCCTTGGTGGTGCGCCGGCCCCCGGGGGCGGCGTGGAACAGCTCCACCGCCTCCGGCAGGACGGTGTCGGAGGTGATGTCCCACTCGGCGATGAACTCGCCGACGGTCTTGCCGTGCACCGTGGGCAGGGAGGTGTCGAGCAGCCCGCCGCGGGCGAGTTCGCCCAGGATGGAGGGGATGCCGCCCGCCCGGTGGACGTCCTCGATGTGGTACTTCTCGGTGTTGGGCGCGACCTTGCACAGGCACGGGACCCGCCGTGAGACGGCGTCGATCTCGTCCAGGCCGAATCCGACGCGGGCCTCGGTGGCCGCGGCCAGCAGGTGCAGGATCGTGTTGGTGGAGCCGCCCATGGCCACGTCCAGGGCCATCGCGTTGCCGAAGGCCGCGGGGGTGGCGATGGACAGGGGCAGGACGGACTCGTCGTCGTCCTCGTAGTAGCGCTTGGCGGCCTCCACGACCAGGCGTCCGGCGTCCTCGTACAGGGCGCGGCGCGCGGTGTGGGTGGCGAGCACGGTGCCGTTGCCGGGCAGGGCCAGGCCCATCGCCTCGGTGAGGCAGTTCATCGAGTTGGCGGTGAACATGCCGGAGCAGGAGCCGCAGGTGGGGCAGGCGGCCTCCTCCAGCTCGTCCAGCTCCGCCTGGGAGACGCTCTCGTCGGCGGCGGCGATCATGGGGTTGATCAGGTCGAGCTTGCGGACGGTCGTGGCGGTGCCGTTGACGACCGTGACCTTGCCGGCCTCCATGGGACCGCCGGAGACGAACACCGTCGGGATGTTGAGGCGCAGCGCGGCCAGCAGCATGCCGGGGGTGATCTTGTCGCAGTTGGACACGCACACCAGGGCGTCGGCGCAGTGGGCGTTGACCATGTACTCGAGGGAGTCGGCGATCAGCTCGCGGCTGGGCAGCGAGTACAGCATGCCGCCGTGGCCCATGGCGATGCCGTCGTCCACGGCGATGGAGTTGAACTCGCGGGGCACGCCGCCCGCCTCGCGGATCGCCTTGGCGACCACGTCCGCGACCTCGCGCAGGTGGACGTGGCCGGGCACGAACTCGGTGAAGCTGTTGGCCACGGCCACGATGGGCTTGCCGAAGTCCTCGCGCTCCACGCCGGTCGCGCGCATGAGTGCACGCGCGCCTGCCATGTTCCTGCCGTGAGTGACCGTGCGTGAGCGTAGGACTGGCATGGGGTGGGCTCCCATCGTTACGGGTGTTTCCCCTCGATGGTAGTCCCTCGTGAGAGCGGCTTCGGTCTCGGAGTGGAAGACTCGTATTCCGGATCGTGAGACGAGCCTGGTCCCGCGAGCGGGAGGGAGGCCGGAGCGGTCGGGTCCGGAGCAGGGGGAGCGGCTCCGCGGGCGCGGGTCCGGGCACACGGGAGGCCCGGGCGCCACGGCGTCGTGGTCGGTCCCGGGCCCGTACGGCGTCAGGGGTGCCGGGGCGCCGAGGGGAGGCGCCCCCCGCTCAGTACCGGGGGGGCAGGGCCTTCTCCGCGGCCCTGTAGATCTCCTCGATCTCGGTCTCCGTCAGTCGGTCCCGGCCGCTGCGCAGCCACTTGCGGACCTTCGTTCCGGTGATGATGTCCACGCCCCGCAGCCGGTGGCTGTCCCAGGGCATGCCGGGGCCGTAGATGGCCAGCGAGGCGCGCACCTTGATCTCGCGCCCGAGCTCGGTGCTGATCAGCTCCTCCGCCCGTTTGGCCTCCTCCAGCGCCTCGTCGATGCGCTCGTTCTTGCTGAACCTGCCGTGGTAGAGCTTCTCCAGCTTGTTGCGCAGCGGGAGGCGCTTGTCCCACGACTCGGAGTCGATCGCGAAGGCTCCGCGCCGGCCCACGATGAAGTGGTCGATCTGGCCGTTGCCGCCCGGTACGGCGCGGGCGTGGAGCACCCGGTAGCCGAGCTGCTTCATGACCTTGAGCTGGACCTCGGTGCGCCGCTGCGCGGCCGAGGGCTTGCGCCAATGGGGAATCTCCGACTCGCGCCGGGAGTAGTACACCATCGTGCCGACCAGGGTCAGGAGCCCGAGCGTGGCGCCGAGGCGCCAGTCGGAGGTGAGGAGCCCGAAGACCACGGTGACCGCGGTCGCGGAGCCCCCGCGGACGATCCACTTGCGCGCGGACTGGTTCTCCTTGAGGGCGCCGTACACGGCTCTGGTGCCGGAGGCTTCCTTGTTCTTGCGCTGATTGGGGAAGAAGAGGGCTTCGGGCCCCTCCTTCGCCGCTTCCCGGGGGGCTTGGCCCTGGTCTTTCGCTCTGGTTGCCGATTCCACGTCGGACAGGTTAGTTGGATCCATATCCGAGTCCTAGTGCATTACTTCTCACACTTTTGTTCCCTTACGGTTCGGTGTCGACAGGTGTCGAATGCACCGGACCAGGGAATGGTCAGGGGTTCGTCGATCTCTCTGGAGAACTGTCGTCCTCCTTCGTGGTGCCCGGTGTAGTGCCCACTAATCTGGGTCGGCATGACCCAGATCCACGACCTTCCGGCGCACCGGCTCGCGGCGATGGTCCGCAGTCGCGAACTGTCCCCTCCTGAGATAACTGAGCACTATCTGCACCGGATCGAACGGTACGAACCGCACTATGGCGCGTACATTACGGTCGCGTCAGAAATGGCGCTAGAACAAGCCCGGTACGCGGAGAAGCGTCAGATGGGCGACACGCCGGACACCCTCCCGCCGCTCCTCGGCGTCCCCCTCCCCGTCAAGGACCTCGACCCCGTCGCCGGGGTCCGCTTCACGCAGGGTTCCGCCGTCCACCGCGACACCGTGGCGCCCGCCGACTCGGACCTCGTCGCGAGGCTCCGCGCGGCCGGCACCGTCATGGTGGGGAAGACCAACACCCCCGAGTTCGGCTCCAGCTGCTACACGGAGAACGACGTCGCGCCGCCCGCCCGCAACCCGTGGAACACCGACCTCTCGCCCGGAGGCTCCAGCGGCGGCGCAGCCGCGGCCGTCGCCGCGGGTCTGGCCCCGGCCGCGCAGGGCAGCGACGGCGGCGGCTCGATCCGCATCCCGGCCTCGGCCTGCGGGCTCTTCGGGCTCAAGCCCACCAGGGGCCGGATCTCGGGGGCGCCGTTCAAACCCGACCTCCTGGGCCTGTCCACCGCGGG
The DNA here is from genome assembly GCF_026642255.1 of Streptomonospora nanhaiensis. Lineage (GTDB taxonomy): Bacteria > Actinomycetota > Actinomycetes > Streptosporangiales > Streptosporangiaceae > Nocardiopsis > Nocardiopsis tropica. Next base: position 1,526,386 of record NZ_CP113264.1, read on the forward strand.
CCCCCTCACCCGCGGCGTCCGGGACGCCGCGCTCCTCCTGGACGCCATGGCGTTCTCCCGGCCGGGGGACCTCTACCCCGCTCCGCCGGCGGACGGGCCGTTCACCGACCACGTGGACCGCGATCCGGGCCGCCTGCGCATCGGCGCCTACTCTTCCACGGGGTCCTCGGGCATCCCCGTCCACCCGGAGGTCCTGGCCGCCCACGGGGAGGCGGTCCGCCTGCTGGAGGACCTCGGCCACGACGTCGAGGAGGTTTCCGAGCCCGGCGACGCCCATTTCGGGGGCGCCTTCGCCGACGACTTCCAGGTGGTGTGGGCCGCCATGGCCTCGGCGTCCCCGGTACCCCCCGAACGGGAGGGGGAACTCGGCCCCCTCAACCGCTGGCTGCGCGAGCGGGCCCGGTCCACGCCGGTCCCCGTCTACATCGCGGCCTGCGCCCGGCTCCAGCGCGGGGTCCGCTCCCTGGCCGCGGCGACCGCTCCCTACGACGCGGTGCTCACGCCCACCCTGGCACTGCCCCCGGTCCCGCTGGGCCACTTCTCCGCGGACGGGCCGGAGGAGGAGTTCGGGAGGATGACCGCCTTCACCCCGTTCACGTCGGTGTACAACGTCTCGGGCCAGCCCTCGGTGAGCGTCCCCCTGCACCGGACGGCGGACGGCCTGCCGATCGGTTCCATGCTCACCGGCCGGATGGGCGGCGAGGGCGTTCTGCTGGCGCTGTCGGCCCAGCTCGAGCGGGCCAGGCCCTGGGCCCACCGGGTCCCGCCGGGCTGGAACGGCTGAGCGCGCGACGCGGTGTCAGCGGCGCCCGTCGTGCGGGGCGGCCGCGGCCCCGGCGCCCGGGGCCGCCCCGTGGACCGGGGGCGCGTCCAGGACGGGGGCGACCTCGGCCGCCGACGGGCCGTCGTCCGACCCGGGGGCGGGCCGGGGCAGGAACAGGCTGAGAACCGCGGCGACCATGACCAGGCCCGCCGCGCCGATCACGCCGCCGACGATGCCGTTGCCGTCGATCAGCGCACCGCTGAGCGGGCCGGCGATGGCGCCGCCGGTCCCCATCGCCGTGGCCGTCCAGCCGAAGGCCTCCGCCCTGCGGTGGGACGGCGCCATGTCCCCGACGCGCCCCATCACCGCCGCCAGGGTCGGCGCGAGGGCCAGCCCGGACACGAAGAGCAGCGGCGTGATGAACAGCGGGCTGGGCAGGTGCGTGACCGGCGGCACGAAGGGGATCAGGATCGCCAGTCCGAAGGCCGCCGCGAAGCTGCGCAGCGCCAGGCGGGGACGCCCGCGCAGGGCCCCCGCGACCACGCCGCCCACGAGCGACCCCGCAGCCCAGACCGAGGCCATCACCATCACGTACTGGGGGGCGTCGAGCTCGTTGGCCCAGGCCACGATGACCAGGTCCATGCCGATGACGCCGGAGACCATGAGCAGGCACATCGCGAAGACCGCGCACAGGGCGGGGTGGAACAGCAGGCTCCTGCGGGAGCGCGTGTCCTCCGCTGCCCCGCCCCCGTCCGTTTCGGCGGGGGCGGGGCCGGTCACCCCGGCCCTGCGCAGCGACCACGCGAAGCCCACGGAGCCGAGGAAGCCCAGCGCGGCGAGGAGGAACAGCGCCCAGCGCGGACCGGCCGCCGCCACCACGCCGGCGATGAGCACGGGGGAGAAGATGAAGAGCAGCTCCTGGGTGGTCGCCTCGGCCGCGTAGACGGCCTGCCTCTCGGGCCCGCGCGTCAGGCGCGGCCACAGGGCCCGCACGATCTGGTTGGCGGGCGTGCCGAACAACCCCGTCACCAGGGACAGCGGGAGCGACAGCCACCACAGCGACCCCGGGAGCAGGGCCAGCGCCACGAGTCCCACGCTGAACACCAGGCCGCACACCAGCACCAGCCGGTCGGTCCCTCCCCGGTCAGCCATGCGCCCGCGCAGCGGCCCCACGAGGGCCATGCCGAGCGTGAAGGCGCCCGCCACCAGCCCCGCGAGGGTGTAGGAGCCCGTCCAGCCCTCGACCAGGAACGTGACCGCGATCATCAGGCCCGGGGTGTAGAAGCGGGCGGCCAGGGACCAGGAGAGGAGGGACAGGACGTGGGGCACGGCGAAGAGCCGCCGGTAGTTAGCGAGCACACCACGATTATGCAGACGTATCGCCCTTTGGGCCATTCGATAAGCGTCCTGCTCAGGGCCGGTGCCGTCACGTTGCGCGGAGTCTCGTCGCGCCGTGTCCGCCGACCCGGGCCGCGGACACGTTCTGGCCCCACGCCGGGACGGCCTCCGGTGTACGAAGCGCCGGGTAGGGCATGATCGGGTTCTGTGAGGGACGTTCAGCTGGCCCGCGTGGCCGAGCAGTACGGGGTCGCGACGAGCTACGAGGACTGGCGGGGACGGCGGGTCCCGGTCGGCCCCGACACCATCCGCCATGTACTGCGGGCCCTGGGGGTGGACCCGGAGGCGCCCGACGCCGCCGCGCCTCGCGGGCTGCTGCCCCCGGCGGTCGTCGTCCGCGAGGGGAAGGCGCCCGATCTGGTGCTCCCGGGCAGCGCGCGCGGCGTCGTCGAGACCGCCGACGGCTCCCTGCTGCCCTTCGACCCCGGCCTGCCGCTCGGCTCCCACGTGCTCCGCGTCACGGACGGCGGCGTCGAGCACGACGCGCCCCTGCTCGTCGTCCCCGACCGGCTCGACCCCGGCGCGCTGAGGGACCACCCCCGGCTGTGGGGGGTCATGGCACAGATCTACAGCGTCAGGTCCCGCGCTTCCTGGGGGACCGGGGACCTGCGCGACCTGGCCGAGCTCGCCGACTGGAGCGCCCGCGACCTGGGCGCCGACTTCACCCTGGTCAACCCGGTGCACGCCACCGAGCCGCTGCCGCCGGTCGAGCCCTCGCCCTACCTGCCGGTCAGCCGCCGCTACGCCAGCCCCCTCTACATCCGGGTGGAGGACGTCCCCGAGTACGCCCGGCTCGACCCCGCCCGGAGGGAGGGGGTCCAGCGCCTGGCCCGCCCCCTGCGCGAGCGGGGCCGGACCGCGGACCTGCTCGACCGCGACGAGGTCTGGAAGGCCAAGCGCACCGCACTGGAGGTGCTCTTCGAGGTCCCCCGCGCCCCCGGCCGGGAGGCGGCCCTACGCGCCTACCTCGAACGCGAGGGGCGCCCCCTCGTCGAGTTCGCGACCTGGTCGGCGCTGGCGGAGGAGTACGGGAGCGACTACCGGGCCTGGCCCGGGGACCTGCGCGACGCGGGCTCCCGCGCCGTGGGCGCGGAGGCCCTGCGCCGCTGGCCCGCCGTGGAGTTCCACCGCTGGCTCCAGTGGGTCCTCGACGAGCAGCTCTCCCAGGCCCAGGCCACGGCCAGGGCCGGCGGGATGGGCGTCGGCATCGTGCACGACCTCGCCATCGGCGTGCAGGCGGGCGGAGCGGACGCGTGGATGTACGGCGACGCCCTGGTCCCCGGGCTGCGCGTCGGTGCGCCGCCGGACGAGTTCAACCGGCTGGGCCAGGACCGGGGCGGGCCGCCCTGGAACCCGGTGCGGCTCGCCGAACGCGGCTACGGGCCGTTCCGGCAGATCCTCGACCAGGCCCTGCGCCACGCGGGCGGGGTCCGGATGGACCACGTCATGGGCATGTTCCGGCTGTGGTGCGTGCCCGAGGGCGCCTCCGCCGACCAGGGCACCTACCTCAGGTTCGACCACGAGGGCATGGTGGGAACGCTCGTCCTGGCCGCGCACCTGGCGGACGCCGTCGTCGTCGGGGAGGACCTGGGCACCGTCGAACCGTGGGTGCGGGACCACCTCGCCGACCGCGGCGTGCTGGGCACGTCCGTCCTGTGGTCCGAGCAGGACGGCGACGGGGAGCCGCGCCGGCCCGGGGACTGGCGCGCCGACTGCCTCGCCACGGTGGCCACGCACGACCTGCCCCCGGTGGCGTCGTTCCTCTCCGCCGAGCACGTGGAGCTGCGCGACCGGCTCGGCCTCCTCGGACGGCCGGTGGAGGAGGAGCGGGCCGGGGCGGAGGCCCGGGTCGAGCGCTGGCGGCGGCTGCTGGTGGACCTGGGCCTGCTCGACGAGGACGTGGACCCCGTGGCCGACCCGGCCGCGGTGGTGGCGGCCATGCACGCCTACCTGGTGGCGACCCCGGCCCGCATGATCGGGGTGGCGCTGACCGACGTGGTGGGGGAGCGGCGGATGCAGAACCAGCCCGGCACCACCACCGAGTACCCGAACTGGCGCATCCCGCTCACCAGTGCCGAGGGGGAGCCGGTGCTCGTGGACGAGCTGCTGGCCGACCCCCGCATGGTGGCGCGCATACGCCGCACCCTCGGACCGGTCGGGGGAGGGCACGGCCGCGCGCTGTAGGCGGACCGGACGCGGCGGCGGCCCCGGGGGAACCCCCGGGGCCGCCGTTGTGTCCGCTTCTAGGGCGTGGTACGTGGGTGCTTTCGGTCGGCTCGGCGCTTGCGCCGACCACCGCGAGCGGTCGCCGGGCCATCTCTCGCAAGACGAGTGGCGAAGGTCAGCCCGGTGTTGGCTGTCCGAGCGCAGTCGGCGCGGCGAGAGGCAGCCCGGCGGACGCGAGCCCGGAATGACCCGCGGACCACGTCCTAGGCGCGGGCCCGGCCCGCGGCGATGTCGACGGCGCGGGCGCGCAGCGCGCGCTCCACGCCCGCGCGGCCCTCGATCAGCAGCCGGCGGAGCGCCGGGGCGGGGGAGGCCTCCGCGATGTAGGCGTCCGTGCGCTCCAGGGTCGCCTCCTCCACCAGCCCGCTCGGGTACATCACCTCGGCGAAGGTCTGGGCGAACTCGCCCGTCCACTTCTCCCACGCCGGGGCCAGCTGCGCGAAGTACTTCTCCGTGTAGGGCCGGTACAGCTCGGCCTGGCCGGGCTCGGTGAAGCCCATCAGGACCGCGCGGAACTCGGCGTTGGCCAGCTCCTCGCCCACGATCCGCTCCCACGCGGCGGCCTTGGCCGCGGCCGTGGGGATCGCGGCGCGGGCCCCGGCGGCGTGCCGCTGGCCCGCCGCGGTCGGGTCGGACTCCAGCTCGGCGGCGATCTCCGCCTCGCCGGCCTCCCCGGCGGCGACCAGGCGGCGCAGCAGCGTCCACCGCAGGTCCGTGTCCACGGTCAGCCCGTCCACGGTGATCGCGCCGTCCAGCAGGCCCCGGACCAGGGACAGGTGGGCGTCGCTCGCGGCCGTGCCCGCCAGCGCGTTGGCGTAGGCGAGCTGGAGGTCCCCTCCGGGCTCGGCCGAGGTCAGCAGCTCGCGCAGCCGGTCGGAGAGCTGCTCGAAGCCGAACGGGCGCCACGCGGGGTCGGCGTACATGTGCAGGGCGGAGGACGCCTGGCGCAGCAGGGTCTGGGCCACCATCACGTCGTCGACGCCGCTGATCCCGGAGATCACCAGGGCCACGTAGTCGCGGGCGGCCATCTCGCCGTCACGGGTCATGTCCCAGGCGGCGCCGAAGGCCAGGGCCCGCGGCAGCGACTCGCGGATCTCGCCGGCGCCCTCCACCACCGTGCGCAGGGAGCGCTCGTCGAGGCGCAGCTTGGTGAAGGTGAGGTCGTCGTCGTTGATCAGCACCAGGTCCGGCTGGGCCTTGCCGATCAGCTCGGGGACCTCGGTGCGCGCGCCGCTGACGTCCAGCTCCACGCGTTCGCGCCGCACGATGCCCTCGGGGGTGCGGTCGTACAGCCCGATCGCGAGGCGGTGCGAGCGCAGCGTCGGGTGCCCGGGGTCGGCCTCCTGGAGCACGGCGAACGACGTGAAGGCCCCGTCGGCGTCCACCTCGAACTCCGGGCGCATCGTGTTGACGCCCGTGGTCTCCAGCCACTCGCGCGACCAGCCGGACAGGTCCCGCCCGGAGGCGGCCTCCAGGTGCTTGAGGAGGTCCTTCAGCTCGGTGTTGCCGAACGCGTTCTCCTTGAAGTAGGCGCGCACTCCGGCGAAGAACGCGTCCACGCCCACGTACGCGGCGAGCTGCTTGAGCACCGAGGCGCCCTTGGCGTACGTGATGCCGTCGAAGTTGACCTCGACCGCCTGGATGTCGACCATGTCGGCGGCGATCGGGTGCGTGGAGGGAAGCTGGTCCTGGCGCAGCGCCCAGGACTTCTCCACGTTCGCGAACGTCGTCCAGGCGTCGGTCCACTTGGTGGCGTTGGCCTGGCAGTACACGCTGGCGTAGGTCGCGAACGACTCGTTCAGCCACAGGTCGTCCCACCAGCGCATGGTGACCAGGTCGCCGAACCACATGTGCGCCATCTCGTGCAGGATCGTCTCCGCGCGGCGCTCGTAGCGCGCGTCGGTGACCCGGGACCGGAAGACGTAGTCCTCCAGGAAGGTGACCGCGCCCGCGTTCTCCATGGCGCCCGCGTTGAACTCCGGGACGAACAGCTGGTCGTACTTGCCGAACGGGTACCGCAGGTCGAACAGGCCGTGGAAGAAGTCGAACCCCTGCTTGGTGACCTCGAACAGGGCCTCGGAGTCCAGGTGCTCGGCGAGCGAGGCGCGGCAGTACAGCCCCAGCGGGATGCCGTCGTGCTCGTCGCGCACCACGTGGTACGGGCCCGCGATGAGCGCGGTGATGTAGGTGGACACCACCGGCGTGGCGGGGAAGTGCCAGCGCACCCGCTCCCCGCCGGCGGCCTCGCGCACCACGTCGGGGGCGCTGTTCGACACGACCTCCCACGACGGGGGCGCGAACACCGTCAGCTCGAAGGTGGCCTTCAGGTCGGGCTGGTCGAAGCACGTGAACATGCGGTGCGCGTCCGCCGTCTCGAACTGGGTGTACAGGTACACCGAGTCGTCCACGGGGTCGACGAAGCGGTGCAGGCCCTCGCCCGTGCGCATGTACGCCGCGTCGGCGACGACGGTCAGCTCGTTCTCGGCCGCCACCTCGGGAAGCACGAGGCGCTCGCCGTCGAACAGTTCGGCCGGGTCGAGCTCGGCGCCGTTCAGCGTCGCCGTGAGCACCTTCGGGGCGGCCAGCTCGACGAACGTCCGAGCACCCGGCTCCGAGCTGGAGAAGCGGACCACGGTGGTGGACCGGAAGGTCTCGTCACCGGTGGTCAGGTCGAGCTCCACGGCGTAGGAGTCGACGCTGAGAATCCGCGCCCGCTCCTGAGCCTCGTCCCGTGTCAGGTTCCCTGCCACGCCACGCTCCCTCCACGGCCGCCGTCCCCGCCGGCCGGATCGTTGCCGACCACGGCGAGTCCGCCGCGTGGGTGGAGCGTCGTCGGGCCGGGGGTCGTCTTCACTCGGCATCGATCCTGCCACGCGCACGGGCGGAATGCGCAACCGATGGCCGGGGTTGCCTACCTACGACGTGAAGTTCCGTCCCCCCGACCGATCCGAGGAGCAGCGATGACGCAGACCGCCGACCCGAGCAGCGGGCCCGAGACCGTGTACGCCGACATGTGGTTCGACCCCGCGTGCCCGTGGGCGTGGATCACGTCGCGCTGGCTGCTCGAGGTGGAGCGCGTCCGTCCGGTGAGGGTCCGCTGGCACGTGATGAGCCTCAGCGTCCTCAACGAGGGCAGGGACCTGCCGGAGGACTACAGGACGTCCTTGGACGGGGCGTGGGCCGCCGTGCGCGTGTGCGTCGCGGCCGAGCAGCGCTTCGGCCCGGAGGTCCTCGGAGGCCTGTACACCGCACTGGGCACCCGGTTCCACAACGGCGCCGAACCGCGGACCGCCGACACGATCCGCGCCGCGCTCGCGGACGCGGGCCTGCCCGAGGACCTGGTGGAGGCCGCGGAGGGCACCGGGTACGACGAGGCCCTGCGCGCCTCGCACGCGGAGGCCATGAAGCTGGTCGGCGAGGACGTCGGCACCCCCGTCGTCCGGGTGGAGGACGTGGCCTTCTTCGGCCCGGTCGTCACGCCCGTGCCCCGCGGCGAGGAGGCCGGGAAACTGTGGGACGGCGTCCGCCTGGTCGCCGGGACCGACGGGTTCTTCGAGCTCAAGCGCACCCGCACCCGCAACCCCGTCTTCGACTGAGCGCCCCGGCCCCGGTGAGCCGGGGGGCGCTCCGGGCCGCCGCCCGGAGCGGCGGGGAGCGGTCCCGGGGGCCGGGGCGACACGGCACACTGGAAGCGGGCCCGGCGGGGGCCGGCCCGGCTCCGGACGCCCGTCCGCGCCGCCGGTCCCCGGACGCCGGGGCCCGGACCCACCGCAGAGCGAAGGACCGCACATGCCCGGACCCGACGACGACCGCAGGGTCGAGTTCCTCGACGACCTCGACATCCTGCCCGACACCACCAGCGACGAACGCGGAGTGGGCTGGGGCGAGGACTCCGAGGAGGACTCCACCGCGCGGCTCATCGCCGACCGCCCCCCGCACTGGGGCTGACCCGGGGCCGGAGCCGTCCGTGGAACCACGGGTGCGCGGCCCCGCCCCCGTCCCGCCCTGGCCAACCCGAATCACGTTCTGCCACAGTGGGGCCATGCGATCCCTCTACATCGACGGCGCCTGGCGCGACTCCGCCTCCGACGAGGCCCTGGACGTGGTGAACCCGGCGACAGAGCAGGTCATCGACACCGTTCCGGCCGGAACAGCCGAGGACGTCGGGGCCGCGGTCGAGGCCGCGGCCGCCGCCTTCCCGGCCTGGTCCGCGCTGACCCCGGGGCAGCGCGTCACCCACCTGGCCAAGGCCCACGAGCTGTTCGGCGCCCGCATCGACGACATCGCCGCCGGGCTCACCCGGGACATGGGCGCGCCCGCGGTGTTCTCACGCAGGGTGCAGGCGGGCCTGCCCGAGCTCATGTTCCGGACCTACATCGACCTGGTCGAGGAGGCCGGGGAGCGCTACTTCGGCGGTGAGACCGTCGGCAACTCCCTGGTCGTGCGCGAGCCGGTCGGCGTCGTCGGCGCCATCACGCCGTGGAACTACCCGCTCCACCAGATCGTCCTCAAGGTCGTCCCCGCCCTCCTGGCGGGCAACACCGTCGTCCTCAAGCCCAGCGAGATCGCCCCGCTCGGCGCCTACGCCCTCGCCGAGGTGTTCCACGACGCCGGGCTGCCCGCCGGGGTGTTCAACCTCGTGTCCGGCACCGGACCGGTCGTGGGGGAGGCCATCGCAGCCCACCCGCGCGTGGACATGGTGTCCTTCACCGGCTCGACCCGCGCGGGGACCCGGGTCAGCCAGGTGGCCGCCGAGACCGTCAAGAGGGTCGCGCTCGAACTGGGCGGCAAGTCGCCGAACGTCATCCTGCCCGGCGCCGACCTCGCCAAGGCGGTCAAGCGCGGCGTCGCCGACGTCATGCGCAACACGGGCCAGAGCTGCAACGCGCTCACCCGCATGCTGGTCCACCGCGACAGCTACGAGGAGGCGGTCTCCCTCGCGGCCGAGTCCGCCGCCAAGTACGTGCCCGGCGACCCGGAGGACGAGGCCACCCGCCTGGGCCCGCTCGTCTCCGCCGCCCAGCTGGAGAAGGTCCGCGGCTACGTCCGGCTCGGCGTGGAGGAGGGCGCCCGCCTGGTCACGGGGGGTCCCGAGCCCGTCGAGGGCCGGGACCGGGGCTACTACGCCAGGCCCACGGTCTTCGCGGACGTGCGCAACGACATGCGCATCGCCCAGGAGGAGATCTTCGGCCCGGTGCTGGTCATGATCCCCTACGACACGTTGGAGGAGGCCGTCGCCGTCGCCAACGACACCGTGTACGGGCTCAACGCCGCCGTGTGGTCCGCCGACCGCGAGAGCGGGCTGGCCGTCGCCCGCAGACTGAGGGCGGGGCAGGTCGAGCTCAACGGCGGCGCGCTCAACCCCCGGGCGCCCTTCGGCGGCTACAAGCGCTCGGGGAACGGCCGTGAGTGGGGGCTGGCGGGCCTGGAGGAGTTCTGCGAGGTCAAGGCCGTCCAGATGTGACCCCCGGGGTGCCGGGGCCGCGTCCGGTGTGCGCGGTCTCACGGCCCCCGGCCGCCCTTCCGAGGAATCGGCCCCGGTGACGGCCGCGTTGTGGGGTGTGGAAAAATTCCGTCTGGTCATCCCTGGTCGAACCCAATGAGGTGTGAGTTGAGCAGCAAGCCCGCGGTCTCCAAGGCAGGCCCCATCGGCAAGGACATCAAGTCGATGATCGTCTACAACGCCGTCGCCGTCATCTCGATGGCGCTCTTCGCCGTCCTGGGCCTGAGCGTGGCCGCCGCCGCCTCCGGCGCGGTCTGAGCGGACCCGTGCACGACGGCGCCCCGCCCGCGTCCCCGGACGCGGGGCGGGGCGCCGTGCCCGTCACCCCCGTGACCTGCCAGACTGGACACGTGCGTGTTTACCTTGGATCAGATCATGCGGGCTTCGAGCTCAAAGAACACCTCGTCTCCTGGCTGAAGGAGCGGGGCCACGACGTGGTCGACGCGGGACCCCGCGTCTACGACGCGGTCGACGACTACCCGCCCTTCGTCCTGCGCGCCGCCGAGGGCGTCGCCGCGGACCCCGGCTCGCTGGGCGTCGTCATCGGCGGTTCCGGGAACGGCGAGCAGATCGCCGCCAACAAGGTCAGGGGCGTCCGCGCCGCCCTGGCCTGGAGCGAGCAGACCGCCCGCCTGGCGCGCGAGCACAACGACGCCAACGTGCTCGGCATCGGCGGACGGATGCACTCCCCGGAGGAGGCGACCCGCTTCGTGGAGGTCTTCCTCGCCACCCCGTACAGCGACGAGGAGCGGCACACCCGCCGCATCGCGATGCTGACCGGCTACGAGCAGACCGGCGAACTGCCGCCCCTCCCGTAACCCCGTCCCACGCCCCCGCCCGGCCGCCACGGTCCCGCGCGGGGGCGTTCCGCCGTCCGGGCCGCGTCCGCCCCGGCCGCCCGCCCGCGGGCCGCACGGCCATGGTGGGGCGCCGAGCGCTGTGAGACCCTGGGGTCCGGCCGCGCCCCCGGGACGCGCGCCGCGCCCCGCCACCCGGACGCGGGCGGGTCCGGTCACCGCACAGTGTCCGAGAAGGGTGTACATCCCCGGAAAACAGAGCCGTTCCCCGGGACCGGGGAAGTGCCCGACTCCGCACGCTCGGTTATCGGCTGAACCCAAACCCTCGGTTTGGGGGAGAACACCGCTGGTTGCACGTGCCAGGGCGACATTCCGCGCGCTACAGTTCGTGCACAGTGGCGGGCCCTCGTTGTCCGCGGCACGGTGGTGCCCGTCGATCGGCGTCTCCAGCCACCACGACCGGGGAGTGCCCCACACCGCCCCGGCCCGCCGAACAGGTGCCCGGTGGCGACGCGGCCCCCGCGGCCGTCCGACCGTGCCGTCCGACCGCGCCGCCCGAGAGGGCGACCCCGCTGGTGAAGCGGGTGCGCCGATGATGAGGATCCATGAAGCCCACACCGACCGCCAAGACCACCCGGCTCCTGCGCTCCTCCGCGCAGAGGCTCGTCGCGGTGCTCCGGCGCAAGGTGCTGTTCCGCTACAGGCTCGTCCTCATCACCCTCGTCACCCTGGCCGTGGGGATCGGCGTCGGCGCCGTGTGGGGCCCCTCCGGGTGGTTCCCGCCCAGTTCCACGATCCTCACCGTCCTCGCGGGCGGTCTCCTCCTCAAGCGCAAGAGCCTGGCCTTCCTGCTCGGCGTGGTCGCCGCCGTCCTGGTCTTCGTCGCCTACATGCTCGACTTCGGCCAGGTCGGCCCCGGCCTGCTGGTCACGATCGGCGTCACCGCGGTCCTCTCCTACCTGCTGTCGGGCGTGCGCGAACGCCTGGGGGTGCAGGGCCTCAGCGGCGAGATGATGCTGCTGGACCTGCGCGACCGGATCCGGCACCAGGGCCGCATGCCCCGGCTCCCCGAGGGGTGGGGGCGGACCGCCGTCCTCCGCCAGGCCGGCGGCTCCTCCTTCGGAGGGGACTTCGTCGTCTCCATCCGCAGGGAGGACCGGCTGGACGTGGCCGTGGTGGACGTCTCCGGCAAGGGCGTGGACGCGGGGACCCGGGCGCTCATGCTCTCCGGGGCCTTCAGCGGACTCATCGGCGCGGTGCCCACGGGAGACTTCCTCTCCCACTGCAACGACTACCTGATGCGCAACAGCGGCGGCGAGGGCTTCGTGACCGCCGTGCACCTCAGTGTGGACCTCGACACAGGCGAGTACCAGATCGCCTCCGCGGGTCACCCGCCCGCGCTGCACTACGACAGCGGCGGCGGGCTCTGGAGCACCACCGAGGCCAAGGGCGTGGTCCTCGGGGTCATCCCCGAGATGACCTACACGTCCGTCCAGGGCAAGCTCCGCCCCGGTGACGCCATCATGCTCTGCACCGACGGCCTCATCGAAACCCCTGGTGAAGACCTCGACGCGGGGATCGACCGGCTCCTCGGCGAGGCCGAGCGACTCGTCCCCCACGGGTTCGCCACCGGGGCCGGGGAGCTCGTCGACACCCTGTCCAAGGACAAGAACGACGACTGCGCCCTCGTCGTCCTCTGGCGCGACTGAGCCGCCCGGGCCCCGCGTGCCGCGCCGCGGGGGTGTGCGGTGCGGCGTCCGAGCCGGCCTGAGGGTAGGGTCGGAATGCTCCCCGTCCCCGCGTACGGCGGTCAGTCCGTACACGTCCCCGGATCGCCGTGCCCGCCCCCGCAGCCCCCGGGCGCCAACTCCCACGGCCCACCACACCAGTGACGACGGGACCGGAGCGGGGCCCCTCCACAGGCCCACCGCTATCCGAAGACTGGTGCCGCCCGCGGGTCCTCCCGCAGGGCGTAGGAGACGCGAGGGGGTGCTTCGCATGTCAGAAGGCGAGCGCGCTGAAGAACTGACCGATCTGGTCGAGAACAACGACCTGACCGGCATCCGGCTCTGGTTGGCCGAGCACAGGCCCTACGAGATCGCCGACGAACTCTCACGCATGGCCGGAGGCGAGGCGATCATCCCGTTCCGGCTCCTGGACAAGGACCGCGAGCTGGAGGTCTTCGAGGAACTCGACCCCAGCCAGCAGCAGGCCATCCTGCTCGGCCTCCGCGACAGCGCCTTCCACGAGATCCTGGAGGAGATGGACCCGGACGACCGGGCCCGCCTCATCGGGGAGGCGCCGGCGAAGATCGCCACCCGGGCCCTGGCCGGCCTCAGTCCCGCCGAGCGCAAGATGACCGCCGCCCTCCTGGGGTATCCCGAGGACGCCGTCGGCCGGTTCATGACCCCGGAGACCGTCATCCTGCACCGTGACCTGACGGTGCACCGCGCCCTGGAGGTCGTGCGCGCCCGGGGGGCGGACGCCGAGACCATCTACACCCTGCCGGTGGTGAGCGACGGCCGCCGACTGGTCGGCACGGTGACCCTGGGGGACCTGGTCGTCAGCGAAGACGACCGGCTGCTCAAGGACATCGTCGACGTGTTCGCCCCCCGCGTCGGCGCCTCGGAGTCCGCGGAGGACGCCGCACGCCTGATGCAGGAGGCCAACCTGGTCTCCCTGGCCGTGGTGGACTCCGAGGACCGGTTCGTGGGCCTGCTGACCTTCGACGACGCCCTGGAGGTCATCGAGGCCGCCGACTCCGAGGACATGGCCCGGCAGTCCGGCGCCAGCCCCGTCGGCGACCACTACGTCTCCGTCAGCGTGCTGCGGCTCGTGGGCGCGAGGTCGGTCTGGCTGATGCTGCTCATCGTCGCGGCCACGCTGACGGTCAACGTCATGCAGGCGTTCGAGGCCACCCTGGAGGAGGTCACGGCCCTGGCGATGTTCGTGCCGATGCTCATCGGCACCGGCGGGAACGTCGGCGCCCAGTCGGCCACCGCCATCGTGCGCGCCCTGGCCGTGGGCGAGGTGCGGGTGCGCGACCTCCCCCGGGTCATCTGGAAGGAGGCGCGGGTCGGGCTGCTCCTGGGCGTCATGCTCGCGGGCCTCGCCCTGGCCATCGGCTCCCTGCTCGTCGGGTTCGCCGTCGCCGCGGTGGTGGCGTGCTCGGTGGTCGCGGTGTGCACGTGGGCGGCGGTCATCGGATCGGCCATGCCGCTGCTCGCGCGCAAGGTCGGCGTGGACCCCGCCGTGGTGTCCTCACCGATGGTGGCGACCCTCGTGGACGCCACCGGCCTGATCATCTACTTCTCCATCGCCCGTCTCGTCCTGGGCATCTGATCCGCCGGGACCGACCGCCCGGACTGCACAATCCGCATGAAGAGGGTGTGAACCGGGTATCGCGTCAGGAGCAGGACGGATCTAGGGGGGATTCCATGTCCGGTACCGGAGATGCGTTCAAGCGGCTGAAGAAGGCCGTCGACGACAACGCCGAGAAGGCCCAGGGGCTGGTCGGCAAGGCAGCCGACGCCGCGAAGAGGGCTACGGGAGGTGCCCACGACGACAGGATCGACAAGGGGGCCGGAGCCGCGACGGAGTACCTGCGCAAGCGTGCACGGGAGGACAGGAAGTAGCGCCGGCCGCCGTGCGTGAGCGGGGCGGGCGGGGTGCGTCCACAATGGAGGATGCCCTCACCCGCCCCGTTCCCCTTCCCCGGCCCGGACGGGCCGGCCGCCCCGAAGGGGGCGCCGACCGTGCCGCGGCCCCCGGCGACCCTCTCCGCCGAACCCGGCGCGACGGACCGGGAGACCGAGCAGGACCCCGCCGACAGCCGTGTGCCCACCGTGGTTTCGGACGCCTCGAACACACCGGTGCGCGGAGGGGGCCCGAGGGCTTCCGGCGGCCCCCGGCGCCCGGTCGGATCCGGGGCGGGACGGGGAGGCGGACGCCTGCCGGTCCTGGCCGCCAGGGTCCGCATGCCGCTGATGTGGGCCGCCACCCTCCTCCTGCTCGCGGCCTACGCCGGCGTGCCGTGGTGGGCGGGCACGGGGCTGCTCGTCGCGGCCCTGGCCGTGTACCTGCGGCTCGGCACGGTGCGGCGCGAGCCCAGGGCGGTGCTGCCGCCGGTGCGCGGCAGGTGGATGGCGCTCACGAGCCCCGTTGACGGGACCCCGAGCCAGGGCAGCCACGCCTACGGGCAGACCTATGCGCTCGGCCTGGTCGCCGAGCCGGGGGGAGGGGCCCGGCCCGACATCGCCTGGCGTCCGCTCAGCCGCCCGCCGGAGGACTTCCCGGCGTTCGGCAGGGCCGTGTACGCCCCCGCCGACGGCACGGTGGTCACCGCGCACGACGGGCGGCGCGACCACCGCAGCCGCAACTCCTGGCCGTGGCTCTTCGGAGCGGTGGTGGAGAACGCCCTGCGGGAGCTGCGCGGCCCCTCGGGGATGCTCGGCAACCACCTCGTGATCGACGTCGGGGGCGGCGACCACCTGCTCCTCGGCCACCTGGCGCGGGGCTCCCTGGCGGTCGGCCGCGGGGACAGGGTGCGGGCGGGGCAGGTGGTGGCCAGGTGCGGCAACTCGGGGGCGTGCACCGAACCGCAGGTGCGGGTGCAGCTCATGGACCACAGGCGACCCCTGTTCGCGGCGGGCCTGCCGATCGTGTGGGCCCCGGGCTGGAACGGGCGGGGCGACGGGGCGGGGCTGCCGGAGACCTGGCGGCCCGTCGTGGTCGAGGGCCCCGGGGTCGAGGAGGTACCCGCTGGTCAGGAGTCCGGGGGAGACGATTACGCTGGTGAGGTAAGGCGAACCTCACGAAACCGGTGAGAGGGGTGGGTGTGAGCGCTGCGGAGGGGCGGCCCTGTCAGTTGACGGTCTGCCGGGGGTGCTGCTGCGGGACCCGGAAGAAGGTCCCCGGCGTGGACCACAGGGCCCAGCTCGCCCGCCTCGGCGCCATCGAGGACCACTCCGGCCGTACCGTCCCCGTCCGCACCAGCAAGTGCCTGGGCATCTGCTTCGAGGCCGACGTGGTGGTCGTGCAGCCGTCCCGGGAGGGGCGCGCAGCCGGGGGCCGGCCCGTCTGGCTGGGGCGGGTCACCGAGGACGAGCTGCTCGAGGCCATCGACGACTGGATCTTCGACGGCGGTCCCGGCCTCGCGCCCCTGCCCGCGGTCCTGGCCGACCACGTCACCTCCAAGGACGCCAAGAAGCCGAAGAAGGGCAAGAAGCCCAAGCATTCCAAGGCCGCCAAGAAGGAGCGCAGGAAGGCCGGGAAGGGTTCCGGGGGGAAGGGGCCCGAGGGGGCGTCCCGGCCGGAGAAGGGGTCGGACGAGGGCCGGACGGGGCCCGAGAAGTCCGACAAGGCGAAGAAGAAGGCCAAGAAGGCCAAGAAGAAGGCGGACAAGGCCGAGAAGGCCGAGAAGAAGGCGAAGAAGGCCCGCAAGGAGGCCGAGAGGGCCGCACGCGGTTAGGGCGTGTCCCGCGGGCCGTCGCGCGGACCCGCGCTCCTGCCGGGACCCGCAGGGGATCCGGGAACGCGGCCCCGCCCCGGCCTCAGGCCCTCGACTGCGGCGCGAACTGGGTCCGGTAGAGGGCCGTGTAGAGCCCCTCGCGCCCCAGCAGCTCGTCGTGCGTGCCGCGCTCCAGGATGCGCCCGTCCTCCAGCACCAGGATCTGGTCGGCCTCGCGGACGGTGGCCAGCCGGTGCGCGATCACCAGGGACGTCCGTCCCTCCAGCGCGACCGCCAGGGCCTCCTGCACGGCGGCCTCGGACTCCGAGTCCAGGTGCGCGGTGGCCTCGTCCAGCACCACCACCGACGGAGCCTTCAACAACAGGCGGGCGATCGCCAGCCTCTGCTTCTCACCGCCGGAGAGCCGGTAACCCCGGTCGCCGACCATCGTGTCCAGGCCGTTCGGCAGCTGGTCCAGGAGCGTCCCGAGGCGGGCCATGCGCAGCGCCTCCTCCAGTTCGGCGTCGGTCGCCCCGGGGCGCGCGTAGCGGAGGTTCGCGCCCACCGTGTCGTGGAACAGCTGGGCGTCCTGTGTGACCACGCCCACCGCCTCGCGCAGCGAGTCCCCGGTCACCCCGCGCAGGTCCAGCCCGCCGACGCGCACCGCGCCCTCGGTGGGGTCGTACAGGCGGGAGACCAGGTGGGTCAGCGTCGTCTTGCCGGCGCCGGACGGCCCCACGAGGGCCACCATCGTGCCCGGCGCGGCCCGGAACGACACCCCGCTCAGCACCTGGGTGTCGTCGTCGACCTCGGCGTGCGGGGCCAGCTCCAGCGACGCGACCGAGGACTCGCGGGCCCCCGGGTAGCGGAAGGACACCTGGTCGAACTCGACGCCCAGGGGCCCCGGGGGGAGGTCCCGCGCGTCCGGGTCCTCCTTGAGGCCCGGTTCCAGGTCCAGCACCTCGAAGACCCGGTCGAAGGAGACCAGCGCGGTCATGATCTCCACGTGCACGTTGGACAGCGTCGTCACCGGCCCGTAGAGCCGTGTGAGCAGGGTGGTGAGCGCGACCAGGGTGCCCACCTCGAACGCCCCGCCGATCGCCAGCACCCCGCCGACCCCGTACACCATCGCCATCGCCAGGGCCGTGATCAGGCCCAGCATGCTGAAGAGCAGGGAGCCGAGGACGGCCTGGCGGACGCCCAGGTCGCGGACCCGGCCCGCCCGGTCCGCGAACCCGGCCGACTCCTCGTCCGGGCGGCCGTACAGCTTGACCAGCATCGCGCCGCCGACGTTGAACCGCTCGGTCATGAGGGAGCTCATGTCCGCGTTGTTGTCCATCGCGTCGCGGGAGATGTGGGCGAGCCTGCGCCCGATGAGCTTCGCGGGGACCACGAACAGCGGGACCAGGACGAGGGCGAGCAGTGTCACCTGCCACGACAGGGCGAGCATCGTGACGAGCACCGCCACCACGCTGATCAGGTTGGACAGCACCGACTGGAGCACGGAGGTGATCGCGCGCTGCGCGCCCACCACGTCCGTGTTGAGCCTGCTGATCAGCGAACCCGTCTGGGTGCGCGTGAAGAACGACAGCGGCATCCGCTGCACGTGGGTGAAGACCTGGGTGCGCAGCAGGTAGATGACGCCCTCGCCGATCCGCGCGGACAGCCACCGGCCGAGCAGCGTCAGCCCGCCCTCCAGGACGGCCAGCCCCGCCGCGGCGACGGCCAGCCACACCACGAGGGAGGTGTCCCCCGGGAGGATGCCCTCGTCGATGATGGCCCTGAGCAGGAGGGGGTTGGCGACCACGATGGCGGAGCCGACCGATGTCACCAGGAGGAACCACAGGATCGCCCGCCAGTGGGGGCGGGCGTAGGAGACGATCCGGCGGGTGAGGCCGGGGGGCAGTTGCTTGCCCTTCGCGCTCCCGTCGTTGACCAGGGACCTGTAGGAAGGTCTTCCCGACATCATGGACATGGGCGGCCCCGTTCTTCTCGCTGCTTCGCCACGCATGCGTCAACGCCCGCGCCCGTGCACGGCTTCCCGGGGAGAGCGCGCCGCCCGGCCGGCGGCCGGTGCGGGGCCGCCCGAAGCCGCCGTGCCAGGGGGCTCTCCGGCGGCTCGGGGGGTCAGAGGGAGTGGGCGAGCCGGCCCAGTGCGGCCGTGGTGGAGCGGCCGGGGGTGAACGGCAGCTCCCACGCCTGGGCGCCGAGGGCGTCGGCTCCGCGGATCTTGGCCTGCGTGTACCGGTCCCCGGCGGTGTACGCCAGGGCGGCGGGGTCGAGCGGGCGCAGGAGTTCGGCGTAGGCGGACCAGTCGGCGACCCCGGGCGGGCCCTCGATGACGAAGGCGCCGCTGACGCAGGCGAGCGCGGCCACCGTCTCGGCGCGCTCCTCGGCGGGGTTCACGGGGCGTCCGGGCCCCTTCCAGGCGCCCACCCTGCGGTCGGACTCGATGCCGACGACGAGGGGCAGGCCGCGTTCGGCGATGGACCGGAGGAAGCGGACGTGTCCGACGTGCAGGACGTCGAAGGCTCCGGTGACGACGGCGGGCCGCTCCAGGAGCTCGGGCCGCTCGAACCAGTGGGCGCCGAGGGGAGTGTCGGCGCCGTGCGTCGCGTCCGTGTCCGTCATTCAGCCACCCGTCCCAACGAAGCGAGGGCCCCCGTGTCCGATCCGCGCCGACGGGTTCGCCCGAAAGGTCAACGTACCCGTTCGGGGCGGGTATTCCGCCTCCGGGGAGCAGGGCCGGGCTCCCCGGTCCGCCGGGTCCGTGGGACGGCCGGGGCGTTCGCGCGGGGGTGTGCCGTGCCGTGGAGACGGGGCGCCCCGGTGCGAGGGCCCGGCAGGAGGGGCCGGGGCCCGGGGTGGAGCGGTGGAGCGGGCGACGAGAATCGAACTCGCATGACCAGCTTGGAAGGCTGGGGTTCTACCATTGAACTACGCCCGCGTGGCGCCGGAGCCTTCGAGTTTCCTCTAGACTCGTGGAGCCGACGGAGACAAGAGTACAGTCTCCCGAGCCGTGGTCGCACCCCCATCCCGGGAGTGCGATCCTTGGTGCGGTGTACGGGGTGTAGCGCAGCTTGGTTAGCGCGCATGCTTTGGGAGCATGAGGCCGCGGGTTCGAATCCCGCCACCCCGACGAAACCATCCGTGGCATCGGCCTCCGGCCGTACGCCGTGGCCCCCTGTGTATCTGCCCTAGACTTGGTGCGATCAGCAGGAAACTGTAAGTCCCAGCCCGTCGCAGGGCACCCCGTGTGAACGTGGTCGTCATGGCCCCGGGGTGCGCTCGTGCATTTCGCCGTTGTGTGTGGTGCGCCTGCGGGCCGACGCGGACACCAGCCGGCAAACCTAGGAGTACCGCCCCGTGAAGACCGATGTCGAGGAGCTGAGCCCCACCCGGGTCAAGCTGACCATCGAGGTGCCCTTCGAGGAGCTCGATCACGCTTTCGACGTGACGTACAAGTCGCTCGCCAAGCAGGTCCGGATCAAGGGCTTCCGCCCGGGCAAGGCGCCGGCGCGGCTGATCGACCGCTACGTCGGCCGCGGCGCGGTGATCAGCGAAGCGGTCAACCACGCCGTCCCGGAGCTCTACAACGAAGCCATCCAGAAGGAGGAGCTCTTCGCGCTCGGCCAGCCCGACGTGGAGGTCACCAAGCTGGAGGACAACGAGGAGCTCGCGTTCACCGCCGAGGTCGACGTCCGCCCCAAGTTCGAGGTCGAGAACTACAAGGGCATCGAGGTGACCGTCGACAGCGCCGAGGTCACCGACGAGCAGATCGACGAGCAGATCGGCACGCTGCGCGAGCGCTTCTCCACCCTCGTGGGGGCCGACCGCCCCGTCGAGACCGGTGACCACCTGTCCATCGACCTCTCCGCCGCGATCGACGGCGAGAAGCTCGACGACGTGGCGGTCAGCGGCTACTCCTACGAGGTCGGCACCAACGCCATGCTGGAGGGCCTCGACGAGACCCTCGTGGGCATGGAGGCCGGTGGCGAGGCCACCTTCAAGACCACCCTCGTCGGTGGTGAGCACGAGGGCAAGGAGGCGGACGTCACCGTCACCGTGCACAGTGTGAAGGTCAAGGAGCTGCCCGAGCTGGACGACGAGTTCGCCCAGCTGGCCTCCGAGTTCGACACGATCGAGGAGCTGCGCGACGACGTGCGCAAGCGCATGTCGGAGGTCCGCCGCCTCCAGCAGCTCTCCGCGGCCCGTGACAAGGCCCTGGAGCAGCTGATCGAGTCCGTCGACGTGCCGCTGCCCGACGCGGTCGTCGACGAGGAGATCACCCGCCGTCGCCAGAGCCTGGAGCAGCAGCTCGCCCAGGGCGGTCTCACCAAGGAGGCCTACCTGGAGTCGCAGGAGAAGACCGAGGAGGAGTTCGACGAAGAGCTCACCACGGGCGCCCGCTCGGCCGTCAAGGCCGGGTTCATCCTCGACCAGCTGGCGATCCAGGAAGACCTGAGCGCCGACCAGGGCGAGCTCAGCCAGTACGTGTTCGAGCAGGCCCAGCGCATGGGCGTGAGCCCGGACCAGCTGGCCCAGCACCTGGTCGAGTCCAACCAGATCCGCGTCGCCTTCACCGAGGTCGTCCGCGGCAAGGCCATGGACCTGGTCCTGGCCGGCGCCCGGGTCACCGACGAGGACGGCAACGTCATCGAGCAGGAGAACGCCGAGGAGACCGCGGCCAAGGCCGCCGCGGTCGCCGCCGAGGAGTCCCTCGAGGTCATCGAGGACGACGCCGAGGAGACCGGGGCCCCCGCGGCCGCGGCCGACGAGGCCGGCGACGACAAGTCCGAGGAAGCCAAGTAGGCTTCGCGCCCGGCGTGCACGGGCCCCGACCGACCCCTCGGGCCGGTCGGGGCCCGATGTGTTCGCTGGTGGAAGAAAGTGCTGTACGGGCCCTGCGCCACCCTGCGCTCAAAGCGAACAGGGACGGTATCCGGACGAGCCCGGCTTCCGTCGGCGTTAGTGTCGCTGTATCGCAACCGTTTCGATTCCGGAGCAGGTGACGAGAGTGCCGCCGACCTTTGATGAGTCCCCGCGATTCGACGCTCGTACGTCCGAGTCGCAGATTTCCCCTTTTATTGAGCAGACGCCTCAGCGCCTGTTGCGCCAGCGAATCGTTTTCCTCGGCCAGCAGGTCGACGACGAGATCGCCAACCGCCTGGTTGGTGAGCTCCTGCTGCTGTCCGCCGAGGACCGCCAGCGGGACATCACCCTGTACATCAACTCGCCGGGTGGGTCCGTGACCGCGGGCATGGCGATCTACGACGTCATGCAGTACATCCCCAACGATGTCCGTACCGTCGGCATCGGCATGGCCGCGTCCATGGGCCAGATGCTCCTGTGCGCCGGCGCCCCCGGCAAGCGCTACGCGCTGCCGCACACCCGCGTCATGATGCACCAGCCGTCCGGTGGTATCGGGGGCACCGCCTCCGACATCCGGATCCTGGCAGACCAGCTGCTGTACGTGAAGAAGATGTTCATCGAGAAGATCTCCGAGCACACGGGGCAGACGGTCGAGCAGATCGAGAAGGACGCCGACCGCGACCGCTGGTTCACCGCTCAGGCGGCCAAGGAGTACGGCTTCATCGACGAGGTGCTCGAGGGCACCCTCGACGTGACCAGGTGACCGTACCCAGAGTTGACCCGTCGGACCTGGTCCCAGGAACGGCGCAGTGCGTGGAAGGCGTGAAATGACCGAGTACAACCCCAGTCTCATCGGCGGCGCGGCCTCGATGGCTCCCCAGAGCCGCTACGTCCTGCCGTCCTACGTGGAGCGGACGTCGTACGGCGTCAAGGAGATGAATCCGTACAACAAGCTCTTCGAGGAGCGGATCATCTTCGTCGGCGTGCAGATCGACGACACGTCGGCCAACGACCTGATGGCCCAGCTCATCACCCTTGAGCAGCTCGACTCCGAGCGGGACATCCAGATGTACATCAACTCGCCCGGAGGGTCTTTCACGTCCCTCATGGCGATCTACGACACGATGCAGTTCGTGCGCCCCGACATCCAGACGGTGTGCATCGGCCAGGCCGCGTCGGCAGCCGCGATCCTGCTCGCGGGAGGCACGGCCGGGAAGCGCGGCGCGCTCCCCAACGCCCGGATCCTGATCCACCAGCCCGCGACCGAGGGCATGCACGGCCAGGCCAGCGACATCGAGATCCAGGCGAACGAGATCACCCGTATCCGTACGCAGCTGGAGACCACCCTGGCCCGCCACACCGGTCGTACGCCGGAGCAGGTCTCCAAGGACATCGAGCGGGACAAGATCCTCACGGCGGAGGAGGCCAAGGAGTACGGCATCATCGACTTCGTGCTGCCGTACCGCAAGGCCTCCCTCAAGTAGGGGTGTGACGGAGCCGAAAGTCCTTCCGCGGCCCCCTGGGAACGGGGTGTTCCGCCGGGGATTCTCGGCAGTGGTGAAGCGTGGGCCGGACCGGCCCTTGACCCGCCTGGGGGAGCCCGGTGGTGAAGCCGGTCCGGTTTTTCGCTTAGTCTGGCGGAGAGCGACACACAGATCGCCCCGTCCGTGACCTTCGTGGACGGGTACGGGAGATTCGACTTCCGTGCGGTTTCGCGTCAGAGCGGCACCGGCGGGGCGGCCTTAGTTTTGAGGAGTGGCTGGGTGGCACGCATCGGCGACGGCGGGGACCTGCTGAAGTGCTCATTCTGCGGTAAGAGCCAGAAGCAGGTGAAGAAGCTCATCGCCGGCCCCGGCGTGTACATCTGCGATGAGTGCATCGATCTGTGCAACGAGATCATCGAAGAGGAACTCGCCGACGCCACCGAGCTGTCGTGGGACTCGTTGCCGAAGCCGCGGGAGATCTACGAGTTCCTGGACTCGTACGTGATCGGTCAGGACCAGGCGAAGAAGGCCTTGTCGGTGGCGGTGTACAACCACTACAAGCGTGTGCGGTCGGAGGGTGAGCGTCCGGGGTCGGAGGGCGTGGAGATCGCGAAGTCCAACATCTTGCTGTTGGGTCCGACGGGGTCGGGCAAGACGCTGTTGGCGCAGACGTTGGCGCGGATCCTGAATGTGCCGTTCGCGATCGCGGACGCGACGGCGCTGACGGAGGCGGGGTATGTGGGGGAGGATGTGGAGAACATCCTGCTCAAGTTGATCCAGGCGGCTGATTACGATGTGAAGAAGGCCGAGACGGGGATCATCTATATCGATGAGGTCGACAAGGTCGCGCGTAAGAGTGAGAATCCCTCGATCACGCGTGATGTGTCGGGTGAGGGTGTGCAGCAGGCGTTGTTGAAGATCTTGGAGGGGACGACGGCGAGTGTGCCGCCCCAGGGTGGGCGCAAGCATCCGCACCAGGAGTTCATTCAGATCGATACGACGAATGTGTTGTTCATCTGTGGTGGGGCGTTCGCGGGTCTGGAGAAGATCATCGAGTCGCGGACGGGTCAGCAGGGGATGGGGTTCAATGCGGTTCTGCGGCCTCGGGGTGAGGTGGCGGAGTCGGGGTTGTTCGGTGAGGTGATGCCGGAGGATCTGTTGAAGTTCGGGATGATTCCGGAGTTCATCGGTCGGTTGCCGGTGATCACGAGTGTGGATGATCTGGATCGTGGGGCGTTGATCCGGATTTTGACGGAGCCGCGTAATGCGTTGGTGAAGCAGTATCAGCGGTTGTTCGAGTTGGACGGTGTGGGGTTGGAGTTCACGCCGGAGGCTTTGGAGGCGATTGCTGAGCAGGGGATTATTCGGGGGACGGGTGCGCGTGGGTTGCGGGCGATCATCGAGGAGGTGTTGTTGTCGGTGATGTACGAGGTGCCTTCGCGTGAGGATGTGGGGCAGGTGATCATCAGTCGGGAGACGGTGATCGACAACGTGAACCCCACGATCGTGCCGCGGGCCCAGCTGGACTCCGACCACCAGGAGAAGTCCGCCTGATCCCGCCGCGGTGCGGCCCCCCGGGGCCCGCGCCGGCGGCGGTACGCGCGAGAGGGGCGCCCCCGGCCCGGGGGCGCCCCTCTCGCGTCCTCGGACGGGCCGCCGGGCATTCGCGCCGGAGGGTGGGCGTCACGCGTCCTCCAGCACCTCCGCCATGCGGCCGATCTCCGCGTTCTGCTCCGCGATCACGTCGTTGGCCATCCTGAGCACGGTCTGGTCCCTGCCCTCGGCCATCGCGTCCTCGGCCATGGTGACCGCGCCCTCGTGGTGGGTGGTCATCAGTTCCACGAAGAGCCGGTCGAACGCGTCGCCCTCGGCCTCCGCCAACTGCTCCAGTTCCTCCGGCGTGGCCATGCCCGGCATGTCGGCGTGGTCGACGTCCAGCTCGCAGGCGGGCACGTCGGCGTCCTCGCCGTGGTGGGTGCCGTCCCCCTCCAGGCCGCAGAAGTTCTGGTGCGCGGGGTTCTCCCGGGCGGGGCCGAAGACGTTCTCCTCCAACCAGCTCTCCATGGCGGTGATCTCCGGCCCCTGGGCGGCGGCGATGCGGTCGGCGATGCGCTCGATGCCGTCGCGCTCGTGGCGCTCCGGGACCAGGTCGGTCATCTCCAGGGCCTGGGAGTGGTGCTCGATCATCATCACCAGGTAGGTGACGTCGGCCTCGTTGTGCCCCTGCTCCTCGGCCAGGGCGGCGATCTGGTCGGCGGTCGCGGGCGACGAGGACTCGCCGGGCGCTCCGGGGGCGATGACGTTGGCCGACTCCCGGCCTTCCTCGTCACCGGTACAGGCTGTGGCTCCGAGCAGCGCGAGAGCTGCTCCGGTCGCGAGTGCCAGGCGACGCACGAGGTGTCCTCCGATGGGGGTGTGGCGCGGACGGATCCGCGGTGTCGTGGGGCCCGGTGCCCCTGAGGCAACGTCCTGCGGGTTTTCTACTCACTCGGTGGGTGTTTTGTCCAGCCCTGAGGGTGTGTCGGCAGGACAGGGTTTCCTTCGGTACGCGTCCGGTCCGCGCCGGGCGGTGCCTGTAGGGCGGCCTCCTGGGGATTGGTCAGTAGATGTCCGGTCTCGGCGTTTCGTCTGGAGTGTGGTGACTCAAGGGAGTACAACACAAAGTAGTCAATTGGCATCTTTGTGTAATTCCTGGGGGTGTGGGCTGTGGTGCGTGGACGAGGACGCGGTGGCCGGGTCCGCTGGGGGGCCATCGGGGCGGGGTTCCTGGTGGCCGTCGGCCTCCTGGCCGTCCCCGGGGCGCGCGCCGCCGACGGCGTGAGCACGGGAGGCGGGGTGGTGCACCTGGCCAACCTGCCCAAGCCCGAGGGGCTGCACAGCGACGCCGCCTACAACTCGGACCTGGCGTTCACCGGCGACTACGCCATCGGCGGCAACTACGACGGGTTCGGCGTCTACGACATCTCCGTCCCGGCCCGGCCCCGGCTGGTGTCCACCGTCGTGTGTCCCGGTGGGCAGGGCGACGTGTCGGTGAGCGGCGACCTGCTGTACTTCTCGGTCGACTACCCGCGCGCCGGTACGGAGTGCGGTGCGGCGTCGGTGCCCACGACCGACCCGGAGGGCTTCGAGGGCATTCGGATCTTCGACATCTCGGACAAGGCGAACCCGCAGTACGTGGCGGCCGTGGCGACCGACTGCGGCTCGCACACCAACACGCTGGTGCCCGGCAAGGACGGCGAGCACGAGTACGTCTACGTGTCGTCGTACTCGCCCTCCGAGCGCTTCCCCAACTGTCAGCCGCCGCACGACAAGGTCTCGATCATCGAGGTGCCGCTGGCCGATCCCGCCGCTGCCTCGGTGGTCAACGAGCCCGAACTGTTCCCGGACGGCGGGCACCGGAGGACCACGGGCTGCCACGACATCACCGTCTACCCGGAACGGGACATCGCCGCGGCGGCCTGCCTGGGCGACGGCCTGCTGCTCGACACGTCGGACCCGGCCGAGCCGCGGGTGGTGGACCGCGTCCAGGACCCGAACTTCGCGTTCTGGCACTCGGCGACGTTCACCAACGACGCCAGGAACGTGGTCTTCACCGACGAGCTCGGCGGCGGAAGCGCGGCCACCTGCACGGAGGAGATCGGCCCCGAGCGGGGCGCCGACGCCGTCTACTCGCTGGACCTCGGTGGCGCGTCCCCCGAACTCGGGTTCAGGAGCTACTACAAATTGCCGCGCCATCAGACCGAAACCGAGAACTGTGTGGCGCACAACGGTTCTCTCATTCCCGTGCCCGGGCAGGACTTCTTCGTGCAGTCCTGGTACCAGGGCGGCGTCTCGGTCATCGACCTGACCGATCCCGACCGGCCCGTGGAGATCGGCCACTTCGACCGCGGCCCCTGGAAACCGGACACGCTGAGCACCGCCGGCTCCTGGTCGGCGTACTACTACAGGGGCCACGTCTACTCGTCCGATATTCAGCGGGGCCTCGACGTGCTCAAACTGACGGACCCGCGTTTGTCCGAGGCGGAGAACGTGCGGATGGACGAGTTCAACCCGCAGTCACAACCGTCTTTTCCGTCCCCGCGATGACAGAACGGACGGCTGCGGGGCGCGCCGGGTCCACCTGGCGGGCCCCGCAGCCGCCTGCGGCTAGTCGCGTTGTGCAGCCAGATCGGGTCAGGCCGACACCGTGTTAACAACCATGTTTCTTTTGTATCCCCCTATACATGTTGATGTTGAACTGTGTACGTTCTTCCTGTTTCGCTCCAATCAGAATCAGGAGTTCGTATGGCGTCATCCCCCCCGACCCCCCGCCCCAGATACGCCTCGGCCCGAAGAGGGCTGACCGGCCTCACCCTGGCCGGAGCGGCCGCCCTCGTGGCCGGACTCCTCGGTCCCGCCTCCGCCTCCGCCGACGACGCGTTCGTCAGCGACGCCGATACCAGCTCCAACGTGACTCATGTGACCAACGTCCCGAAGACGGAGTCGATGAGCGACTTCAACTCGGACCTGGCGTTCACCGGCGACTACGCCATCGGCGGCAACTACAACGGCTTCGTCGTCTACGACATCTCCGAGCCCGAGGACCCGCAGATCGTGTCCGAGGTGCTCTGCCCCGGTGGGCAGGGCGACGTGTCGGTGAGCGGCGACCTGCTGTACTTCTCGGTCGACTACCCGCGCGCCGGTACGGAGTGCGGTGCGGCCTCGGTGCCCACGACCGACCCGGAGGGCTTCGAGGGCATCCGGATCTTCGACATCTCGGACAAGGCGAACCCGCAGTACGTGGCGGCCGTGCCCACCGACTGCGGCTCGCACACCAACACCCTCGTCCCCGGCAAGGACGGCGAGCACGAGTACGTCTACGTGTCGTCGTACTCGCCCTCCGAGCGCTTCCCCAACTGTCAGCCGCCGCACGACAAGATCTCGATCATCGAGGTGCCGGTCGACGACCCGGCCTCGGCCGAGCTCGTCGACGCCCCCGTGCTCTTCCCCGACGGCGGCAACACCGGCACCTCCGGCTGCCACGACATCACGGTCTACCCGACCAAGGACATCGCGGCCGGCGCGTGCATGGGCGACGGCATCCTGATGGACATCTCCGACCCGGCCGCCCCGGTCGTGACCGAGGTCGTCCGCGACACCAACTTCGCGTTCTGGCACTCGGCGACGTTCACCAACAACGGCGAGACGGTCACGTTCACCGACGAGCTCGGCGGCGGGGGCGCGGCCACCTGCAGCGAGGCCATCGGCCCCGAGCGGGGGGCGAACGCCATCTACGCCATCGGCGACGACGCGCTCGAATTCCAGAGCTACTACAAGATCGACCGCCACCAGACCGCCACCGAGAACTGCGTCGCCCACAACGGCTCGCTGATCCCGGTGCCCGGGCAGGACTTCTTCGTGCAGTCCTGGTACCAGGGCGGCGTCTCGGTCATCGACTTCAACGACCCGGAGAACCCGAGGGAGATCGGCCACTTCGACCGCGACCCGATCGACGACGACCGGCTCGTCCTGGGCGGCTCCTGGTCGGCGTACTACTACAACGGCTACGTCTACTCCTCCGACATCTCCCGCGGACTCGACGTGCTGAAGCTGGACGACCCGCGCCTGCGGGCCGCCGAGCGCGTGCGCATGGACGAGTTCAACCCGCAGTCCCAGCCCGAGTACAGGCCCGGCCGGGGCGAGGGGCGCTGACCCTCCCCCGGGTCCGGCAGCGCCGCGCGACCCTCCCGGTCCCCGGGAGGGTCCGGCGCACGGACGTCGGGGCCGCGGCGTGGCGCGCGCCGCGGCCCCGGGACAAGCCCCCGCCAACCCCCTAGCGCACAGGAGAACCCCCATGTCCGCACCACCCACCCCCGGTCGGCGCCTCGCGCGCACGGCCGCCCTCTCCGCCGCCGCGGGGACGCTCCTCGTCGGCCTGCTGAGCCCGGCCTCCGCGTACGCGGACGAGGCGCCCGCCGACGAGATCAGCAGCAACGTCACCCATGTCGCCCACGTGCCCAAGCCCGACGCGGTGCGCAGCACCAACTCGGACCTGGCGTTCACGGGCGACTACGCCATCGGCGGCAACTACGACGGATTCGTCGTCTACGACATCTCCGAGCCCGAGGACCCGAAGGTCGTGTCCGAGGTGCTCTGCCCCGGTGGGCAGGGCGACGTGTCGGTGAGCGGCGACCTGCTGTACTTCTCGGTCGACTACCCGCGCGCCGGTACGGAGTGCGGTGCGGCCTCGGTGCCCACGACCGACCCGGAGGGCTTCGAGGGCATTCGGATCTTCGACATCTCGGACAAGGCGAACCCGCAGTACGTGGCGGCCGTGGCGACCGACTGCGGCTCGCACACCAACACGCTGGTGCCCGGCGAGGACGGCGAGCACGAGTACGTCTACGTGTCGTCGTACTCGCCCTCCGAGCGCTTCCCCAACTGTCAGCCGCCGCACGACAAGATCTCGATCATCGAGGTGCCGGTCGACGACCCGGCCTCGGCGGAGCTCGTCGACGCCCCCGTGCTCTTCCCCGAGGGCGGCAACACCGGGACCTCCGGCTGCCACGACATCACGGTCTTCCCGAGCAGGGACATCGCCGCGGGCGCGTGCATGGGCGACGGCATCCTGATGGACATCTCGGACCCGGCCGCCCCGGTCGTGACCGAGGTCGTGCAGGACACCAACTTCGCGTTCTGGCACTCGGCGACGTTCACCAACGACGGCAGGAACGTGGTCTTCACCGACGAGCTCGGCGGAGGCGGGGCCCCCACCTGCACCGAGGAGATCGGCCCGGAGCGCGGCGCCGACGCCGTCTACTCCCTCGACGGTGACGGAGCCGAAGCCGACCTGTCGTTCCAGAGCTACTTCAAGATCGACCGCCACCAGGGCGGGGAGGTCTGCGTCGCCCACAACGGCTCGCTGATCCCGGTGCCCGGGCAGGACTTCTTCGTGCAGTCCTGGTACACGGGCGGAGTCTCGGTCATCGACTTCAACGACGCGGCGAACCCCGAGGAGATCGGCTACTTCGACATCGACTCCCGTGTCGAGGACGGCGTCCAGGACAACGACAGCTGGTCCGCGTACTACTACAACGGCTACGTCTACTCCTCCGACATCGAGCGGGGCATCGACGTGCTGAAGCTGGACGACCCGCGCCTGCGGGCCGCCGAGCGCGTGCGCATGGACGAGTTCAACCCGCAGTCCCAGCCCGAGTACAGGCCCGGCCGGGGCTGACCGGTCCGGACTGGGAGGAGGCTCCCCGGGCGGGGGCGGTGCCCGGCACCGCCCCCGTTCCGCGTCCGGGGGACCCGGCCGGGTCCCCCGGACGCGTCAGCCGAACAGCCGGTCGGTGGGGGCGTCCACCGCCTCCAGGACGCGGCCGGTGAAGTACACCGTGCCCAGGGCCAGGACCCGGCGGCCGAGCGCCGCCAGGGCCGCCGCGGTCAGGTCCGCGGCGTCCATGCGGCCCCAGTGCGGGGGCAGGGCGTGCTCGAAGCGCAAGTGGGCCTCGGGCAGGCGCACGGCCGTCACGGGCAGGCCGCCCAGGACCTCCACGGCGCCGGAGACGTCCTTGTGGTCCGGCAGGCACAGCAGCACGTGGTCCACCCCGCCCCACAGGCCGCGCGCGTGGGCCAGGGCCGCCGCGACGCCGACGCGGTCGATGGCCGAGTCCACCACCACCTCCGCGTCCGGGGCCTCCCCGCCGGGCGCCCTCCCCGCCGGGAGCGGCACAGTGTGCCGGGACAGCCGCCCCGGGAGGCGGACGGTCGCCAGAACGCCGTGCAGGGTCCTCCGGTCCGGTCCCGGGATCCCGAGGTGCTCCAGCATCCGCGCGGCGGCGGCCGTGCCCAGGACCCCGGAGGCCGCCGACAGGCCCGGCGGCCGCAGCGCGGGCGGCGGCTCCGTCCCCTCCGCCTCCGGATCGACGACCTCGGCCCCCACCCTCCCACCGGTCGCGTCGGCCAGCGCCGCGTCGATCTCGGCGGCCACCTCGGGGGTCTGCGGAAGACGCACCAGGGCCCGGGTCCGCTCCCCGGCGACCAGGGTCTTCTCCCGGGCGATCTCGACCACGTCGGCGCCGAGGACGCCCACGTGCTCGGCGAAGACCTTCCCGAGCGCGACGACCTCCGGGCCCGCCAGGCGCAGCTCGTCGCGGCGCCCGCCCATACCGGCCTCGAGGACGCACACGTCGGCGCCCGCCTCCCGCGCACGCAGGAGCCCGGCGACCAGGAACAGGCCGCTCGGCGCCAGGTAGCCCCCCGACTCCTCCACCGTCGGCAGGTCACGGCGCGCGGCGTCGATCCGCGCGCCCAGGGCGTCCAGAACCGCGTCGTCCACCGACGTCCCGTCCACCCGCACGCGTTCGCGGTAGGAGCGGAAGCTCGGCCCCGTCACCAGGACGGTGCGCAGGCCGGCCGCCGACAGGGCGGCCGCCGCCGTCGTCGCTGTACTGCCCTTGCCCTTGGAGCCGACGACCCCCAGCACGGGGGTGCGGTCGGCGTCCAGGCCGAGGGCGGCCAGGAGCGCCGAGGCGCGTCCCAGGCTGCGTGTCTGTCCGGGGCGGCGTTCCGCCCACTCGGTGAAGAAGGGGTCAAGGCTCGGCATCCCCCAAGTATGGTCTGTGCGACATCGGCCGCCGGACCCCTCACCCGGAGTCCGGGCCCAGGTGGGGGCGCGTACACTGGCGCGGGTGTACACCCCGACCACTGAGACACCGTGAGCGGCGTGAGCGCCGAGCAGCGCTACGCCGAGGTGACCGCCGAGATCCTCTCCCGCGCACCCGAGTCCGACATCGATCCCCGCCTGGACCGCGTCCGCACCCTGCTGGATCTGCTGGGTGACCCCCATCGCAACTTCCGGGTCATCCACGTCACGGGGACGAACGGCAAGACGTCCACCGCGCGCATGATCGACGCGCTCATGCGCGCCAGGGGCCTGCGCGTGGGCCGCTACACCAGCCCGCACCTGCGCACCGTGCGCGAGCGCATCGTCGTCGACGGGGAGCCCGTCTCCCAGGAGCGGTTCGTCGAGACCTACGACGACATCCGCCCCTACATCGACATGGCCGACGAGATGAACGACGCGCCCCTGTCGTTCTTCGAGATCCTCACCGTGATGGCCTACGCGGCCTTCGCGGACAGCCCCGTGGACGTCGCCGTGGTCGAGGTGGGCATGGGCGGCCGCTGGGACGCCACCAACGTCGTCGACGGCGACGTGGCCGTGGTGACCCCGATCGGCATCGACCACACCGACTACCTGCCCGACACCCTGCACGGCATCGCCGAGGAGAAGTCCGGCATCATCAAGCCCGGCTCCGTGGCGGTCCTGGCCCAGCAGCCGGTGTCCGCGGCGGAGGTCCTCCTCCGCAACGCCGCCGAGGTGGGGGCCCAGGTGGCCCGCGAGGGGCTGGAGTTCGGCGTCACCTCCCGCGAGGTGGCCGTCGGCGGCCAGCAGCTCGCCCTCAAGGGCCTCACCCGGGACTACGAGGACCTGTTCCTCCCCCTGTTCGGCGCCCACCAGGCGGGGAACGCGGCCGTGGCCGTCGCCGCCGTGGAGGCGTTCGCGTCCGCGGGGGAGGACGCCGAGGGGCTCGACCCGGCGATGGTCGCCGAGGCCCTGGCCGGAGTGGACTCCCCGGGGCGCATGGAGGTCGTGCGCACCAGCCCGACCGTCATCGCCGACGCGGCGCACAACCCCGCCGGGATGACCGCCACCGCGGCCGCGGTGGGGGAGGCCTTCAGCTTCTCCCGCCTGGTGGGCGTCGTCGCGATCATGGCCGACAAGGACGTCGAGGGGATCCTCGACCCCCTCGAACCACTGCTTGACGAGATCGTCGTCACCCGTAACTCCTCACCGCGTTCCCTCGGACCGGAGCAGTTGGGCCACCTCGCCCGACAGGTCTTCGGGGACGACCGTGTGCACGTGGTTCCCCGACTCGACGACGCCATCGACCGGGCCGTCGGCCTGGCCGAGGAGGGCGGAGAGCTCGGCGGTACCGGTGTGCTGGTCACCGGGTCGGTCGTCACCGCGGGTGACACCGTCCACCTGCTGCGCGGTTCCGGCGAGTGACGGGCGGGGCGACACACTACGAAGGGAACCCGCTGTGCGCGTAGTCTGCGCCGTCGTCCTGCTGTTCGAGGCCATCGTGATCGGCCTCTTCATCCCCGTCGCCATCTCCCTGGAGGGGATGGAGCCGGCCACAGCCGCGAGCCTGTGGGGCGGCATGGCCGCCGTCGCCCTGGTGCTCTCCGGCCTCCAGAAGCGCACCTGGGCGCACTACGCCGCCTGGGCGCTGCAGGCCGCGTTCCTGTTCACCTCCTTCCTGGTGTCCGGGGCGATGCTCATCGCGGTCGTGTTCGTGTCCCTGTGGGTGACCGGAGTGGTCATGGGCCGCCGCACCGACGAGATGAAGGCCGCGCACGCGGCCCGCGCCGAGGCCGAGGCGGCCGCCTCCGGGGACGGGGGCGGGGAGGGTTCGGCGACCACCGCGTCGCCGCGGCAAACGCGATAGTGTGACGCACGTCCGGACAGGCGGCCGGTCCCCTCGGGAGGGTTCTCCCCCTTCGCGGCCCCGCTTCCGTGACCCACCACCCGAACCTCCGCGTGCGGCCTACGCCGTGGGCGATCGCCCACGCGCCACGCGGAGTCCCAGTGAGGAGTTGACACGCACGTGGAGCGCACTCTCGTTCTCATCAAGCCGGACGGCGTCCGCCGCAGCATCGTCGGCGAGGTCATCTCGCGCATCGAGCGCAAGGGCCTGAAGCTCGCCGCGATGGAGCTGCGCACGCTCGACGCCGAGACCGCCCGGACGCACTACGAGGAGCACGCGGAGCGCCCGTTCTTCGGCTCCCTCGTGGAGTTCATCACCGGCGGTCCCCTGGTCGCCCTGGTGGTCGAGGGCGAGCGCGCCGTGGAGGCCTTCCGGGCCCTGGCCGGCGCCACCGACCCGGTGACCGCCGCGCCCGGCACCGTCCGCGGCGACTTCGCGCTGGAGGTCCAGCAGAACATCGTGCACGGTTCGGACTCCACCTACTCGGCGGAGCGCGAGATCAAGCTGTTCTTCCCCGACCTGTAGGGGCCGGGCGGCCGCGGACCCTACGGCATGGGGTCCGCGGCCCGGTAGTCGACTTCTCATGGTTCGTCCGGTGACGAGGCATCAATTCGGTGTGTTTGCGTAACGGAGTAAGTGCTGACCGTTACGATGCGGGGGACTGAATACCTATCGTGCCGGAACGACTACGTATGGTCGCCCCGTGCAACCACGTCCGACACGGCGCCTCTGAGGACGTTACATGCCGAACAACCTTGCTTTTCTCGGCCGGGACATGGCCGTCGACCTGGGAACCGCCAACACGCTCGTGTACGTGCGCGGACGCGGCATCGTTCTGAACGAACCATCGGTGGTCGCACTCAACACGTCCACGGGAAAGATCGTCGCGGTCGGCATCGAGGCCAAGCAGATGATCGGCCGAACGCCGAACAACATCACCGCCATCCGCCCCCTCAAGGACGGCGTCATCGCCGACTTCGAGATCACCGAGCGGATGCTGCGCTACTTCATCCAGAAGATCCACCGGCGACGCCACTTCGCGAAACCGCGCATCATCGTCGCGGTCCCCAGCGGCATCACCTCGGTCGAGCACCGCGCCGTCAAGGAGGCGGGCTACCAGGCGGGCGCCCGCAGGGTCTACATCATCGAGGAGCCCATGGCCGCCGCCATCGGCGCCGGGCTCCCCGTGCACGAGCCCACCGGCAACATGGTCGTGGACATCGGCGGCGGCACCACCGAGGTGGCCGTCATCTCCATGGGCGGCATCGTCACCTCGCAGTCCATCCGCGTCGGCGGGGACGAGCTGGACCAGGCGATCATGACCTTCGTCAAGAAGGAGTACTCCCTGATGATCGGGGAGCGCACCGCCGAGGAGCTCAAGATCGCCATCGGCTCCGCCTACCCGACCGGACCCGAGGAGCTCCACGCCGAGGTGCGCGGACGCGACCTCGTCAGCGGGCTCCCCAAGACCGTCGTGCTCTCCGAGGGCGACGTCCGCCAGGCCATCGAGGAACCCGTCACCGCCATCGTCGACGCGGTCCGCACCAGCCTCGACAAGTGCCCCCCGGAGCTGTCCGGCGACATCATGGACCGGGGCGTGGCCGTGACCGGGGGCGGAGCACTGCTGCGCGGCCTGGACGACCGGCTCCTGCACGAGACGGGCATGCCCATCCACGTCGCCGAGAACGCGCTCGACTCCGTCGCGGTCGGATCCGGCACCTGCGTCGAGAACTACGAGAGGCTGCACCAGGTCCTCGTCCCGGAACGGCGGCGATGACATGCTCCGCGACTCACCGAGATCCCGGCTGGTCCTCGCCCTGCTGGTCGCGGCGGCCGTGGTCCTGCTCGTCCTGGACGCCCGGCCCGGCGCCGATCCCGTGACCTCCGTGGCCCGGGCGGGAGGCGAACTCGTGTTCGCCCCCGCCGCGGCCGGGGTCGGCTGGGCCGCCGCGCCCGCGGTCACCCTCTACGACGGCCTGCGCGAGGGGCCCCGGGCCGCCGCGCGCGTCGCCGAGCTGGAGGAGGCCAACGCCGCGCTGGAGGCCGAACTCCAGGCCGCCCGCATCGACCGCAACCGGTCCGACCAGCTCGACGACCTCCTGCACCTGTCCGGCCTCGGCGCCTACGAGGTGGTCCCCGCCCAGGCGGTCACCCGGTCCACCGCACGCGGTTACGCGCACACGGTCACCATCGACACCGGCACGGAGTCCGGTGTCCGCCCGGACATGACCGTCGTCAACGGATCCGGCCTGGTGGGGCGCGTGGTCGAGGCCGGCCCCCGCACCGCCACCGTCATGCTCGCCACCGACGTCAAGTCGGCGGTCGGGGCCCGCCTGGAATCCACCCGCAAGATCGGCGTGGTCAACGGCGGCTCCGTCCCGGGCGGACCCGAGGCCGACCTCACCCTGGAGCTGTTCGACATGGAGGCGCCGGTGGAGGCCGGCGACCGGATCGTGACGCTCGGATCCCACGAGGGCGCGCCCTTCGTCCCCGGAGTGCCCATCGGCACCGTCGACGAGGTGCAGGTCGCGCCGGGAGCGCTCAGCCGTATCGCCCGCCTCACCCCGGCCGTGGACTTCGCGTCCCTGGACGTGGTGGGCGTCGTCGTGGCGGGTCCCGACGACGACCCGCGGGACTCGGTGCTGCCGCCCAAGCCGAAGAAGCCCGAGAAGTCCGAGAAGCCCGAGGGAGAGCAGTGATGAGGTCCGCAGCGACCCTGGTCATGGTGGCCGCCGCCGTCCTCGCCCAGGCCACGATCGTCAACCGGCTCCCGTTCGCGTGGGGCCCCGGCCCCGATCTGGTGGTCGCGGCCGTCGTCGCGGTCGCCCTGACCACCAGCCCGGCCGCCGCGGCCGCGTGCGGTTTCGGTGCGGGCCTGGCCATGGACCTGCTGCCGCCCGCCGAGCACGCCGTCGGCCGCTACGCCCTCGTGCTGTGCCTGGCCGCCTACCTCGTCGCCCTGCTGCGCCGCAACACCGGGGCCCCGGGCGCGGTGGGTTCGCGCACCTCCGGCTGGGCGGCCGTCGGCGCCACCGCCGCCACCGCGCTGGGGGTGGGGGCCGGGTACGCGGCCGTCGGCCTCCTCATGGGCGACCAGCACATGACCCCGGCGGCCGTCGGGACCGGCGTCGGGGTGGGCGCGGCCCTCACGGTGCTCGTCGCACCGCTGGTCACCCTCCCCGTCCTGTGGGTGCGCGAGACACTCGCGGACAGCGAGTTCGCCACCGTCCAGGGCCCCATGGCCCCGGGAGGGTGGTGAGCCGTGCGCAAGCCGCCGTTCGACCCGACGCTCCCGGGGCCCAGGCTCGGCCGTGCCGGTCTGATCACCGCCCAGGTCCTGGTCCTGGTCCTGTTCGCCGTGCTGACCGCGCGCCTGTGGTACCTCCAGGTGCCCATGTCCGACCACTACCGCGACCTCGCGGTGGCCAACCACCACCAGCAGCTGATCGTCCCCGCGACGCGGGGACAGATCCTCGACGCCACCGGTAGGCCCCTGGTCAACAACCGGACCGAGCTGGTGGTCTCGGCCGACTACCACGAGCTCATGGGCATGGAGGACTCCGGCGAGAAGGTCCTGACCGACCTGTCCGAGGTCCTCGACGTCCCGGTGCGCGAGCTCCATCAGCGCATGCGCCTGTGCGGACCCGAGGTTGAGCGCCCCTGCTGGCCGGGCTCGCCCTACCAGCCGGTCACGCTCGCCGAGGACGTGGAGCCCTCGATCGCCCTCCAGATCATGGAGAGCGCCGACGACTTCCCCGGTGTCACCGCCCAGGCGCACGCCGTCCGCGAGTACCCCTACGGCGCGCACGCCGGACAGATCCTCGGCTACCTGCAGCCCGTCACCCAGGAGGAACTGGACGCCCGGGAGGAGCTGCGGACGCAGTTCACCGGTATCGACCAGGTGGGACGCGACGGCCTGGAAGCGGTCTACGACGCCGAGCTGCGGGGGACCGCGGGCCTGCGGACACTGGGGGTGAACAACCACGGCGAGGTGATGGACGTGATCTCCGACCGCCTGCCCGTGGCCGGCTCGCACCTGGTCACCCACCTCGACGTCGGCGTGCAGAAGATCGCCGAGGAGGCTCTGAAGGAGGGGATGGAGGCCGCCCGGCCCAGGTACAGGGCGGACTCCGGCGCCGCGATCGTCATGGACGTGCGCAACGGCGGCATCGTCGCGATGGCCAGCCTCCCGACCTACGACCCCGGCGTCTGGCAGGGCGGCATCGACCAGGAGACCTTCGACGAGATGCTCAGCGAGGAGGCGGGCGAGCCCATGCTCTCCCGTGCCGTGCAGGGCCAGTACCCGCCAGGGTCCACGTTCAAGATCTCGTCCCTGTCGGCCGCGGTGGAGAACGGCTTCTCGCTGCGCAGCACCTACGCCTGCCCCGGCTCGGTCAACATCGCCGGCCAGAACTACCAGAACTACGCGGGCGGCGGCCACGGGGCGCTGTCGCTGCACCAGGCCATCGTTGTCTCCTGCAACACCATCTTCTACAACTTCGGCTACCAGCTGTGGCTCAAGGACGGCGGGCTCAGGCCCGAGGGCGAGCCGACCGAGGCCATGGCCACCATGGCGCGGGGCTACGGCTTCGGGGCGCCGACCGGCATCGACCTGCCGTACGAGACCGGCGGCCGCATCCCCGACCGCGAGTGGAAGCGCACCTTCTGGGCGCAGACCCGGGAGAACAACTGCTACCGGGGCGAGCACGGATACCCGGAGGTCGCCGAGACCAACCCGTCGCACGCCTCCTACCTCAAGCGCCTCGCCCACGAGCAGTGCGTGGAGGGCTTCGAGTGGCGTGCGGGCGAGGCGGTGAACTTCGCGATCGGCCAGGGCGACGTCCTGGTCAGCCCGTTGCAGCTGACCCGGGCCTACGCCGCCATCGCGAACGGGGGCACGCTGTACGAGCCCCGCGTGGCCAAGGCGCTGGTCGCCGCGGACGGCAGCTCCGTCGAGGAGATCGAACCGGTCGTGGCCGGGCGGGTCCCCGTCAAGGACGAGACGATCGAGTACCTCCAGAAGGCGCTCACCGAGGTCACCAAGTCCGGTACCGGCCGCGGAGCCTTCGCGGAGTTCCCGCAGGACGACGTGTCCATCGCGGGCAAGACCGGCAGCGCCGACGCGCAGGAGCGCCAGGTGTCGTCCTGGTTCGCCTCCTACGCGCCGGCCGACGACCCGCAGTTCGCGGTGGTCGTCTTCGTCTCCCAGGGCGGAACGGGCGGTGAGACGTCCGCGCCCATCGCCCGCAAGATCTACGAGGGCATCTACGGGTTCTCCGGGAAG
The DNA here is from genome assembly GCF_026642255.1 of Streptomonospora nanhaiensis. Lineage (GTDB taxonomy): Bacteria > Actinomycetota > Actinomycetes > Streptosporangiales > Streptosporangiaceae > Nocardiopsis > Nocardiopsis tropica. Next base: position 1,564,694 of record NZ_CP113264.1, read on the forward strand.
AAGGACAAGGACGACGACTCCGGCGGCGGCGAGCCCGCGCTCCCGGGCGGCAAGCCCTACTCGGAGCTGCCCGTGGTGCGTTCCGACGGTTCCATCGAAGTGTTGGATCGGTAGGCCATGAGCACACACACGGGCGCGCCGCTGTCGGGCCGCCGGACCGGCTTCGGCTCCGGCGCCGTCATGGCGGCCGGGGCGGCGCGCCGCCTGGACTGGGTCCTGATCGTCTCGGTGGCGGTGCTCTGCGCCATCGGCTCACTGCTGGTGTGGTCGGCGACCCTGCCCGGCGACGGCGGGGACCCGATGGACTCCACCGGCCACCTCCGCCGCCACCTGGCCCACCTGGCGGTGGCGTGGGTGGCGTGCCTGGTCGTCGCCTCGGTGGACTTCCGGACCGTGCGGGCGTACGCGCCCATCGTCTACGTGGCCACGGCGGTCGCCCTGGTCCTGGTGCTCACCCCGCTGGGTGCGGTGATCAACGGGTCGCGCGGGTGGATCGTGGTCGGGGCGTTCCAGTTCCAGCCGAGCGAGCTGGCCAAGGTCGGGCTCGTCCTGGTCCTGGCCACGCTCCTGGGCGAGCCGCGCGACGGCGAGAGCAGGCCGATGACCAGGGACGTCCTGTTCTGCCTGCTGGTCCTGGCGGTGCCGCTGGCCCTGGTGATGCTCCAGCCCGACCTGGGCACGACGCTGGTCCTCGGGGCGATCTTCCTGGGGATGCTCACGCTCTCGGGCGCGCCGTTCGTCTGGGTGGCCGGCATGCTCGCGTGCGGCGTCGCCGCGGTGTTCTGCGTGTTCTGGTTCGACCTCCTGGAGCCCTACCAGCTGGACCGCCTCGCCACCCTGGTGGACCCGTCCGCGGACCCGCAGGGCGCCGGGTACAACTCCAACCAGGCGCTCATCGCGGTGGGCTCGGGCGGGTTCAACGGGACCGGGCTGTTCCAGGGGGAGCAGACGCACGGCAGGTTCGTGCCGGAGCAGCACACGGACTTCATCTTCACGGTCGCCGGGGAGGAGCTGGGGTTCGCGGGGGCGGCCCTGGTCATCGCGCTGTTCGCCGTGGTCCTCTGGCGGATCCTGCGGATCGCCCTGGGATGCGACCAGCCCTACCCCCGCCTGCTGTGCGTGGGGGTGGCGGCGTGGTTCGGCTTCCAGACCTTCATCAACATCGGCATGGGGCTGGGGGTCATGCCCGTGACCGGCCTGCCGCTGCCGTTCGTGTCCTACGGCGGCACCGCGATCATGGCGAACATGCTGGGGCTGGGCCTGGTGCTGGGGATCAACTCCCGGGACCGGGGGTTCGAGTAGCGGTCGTGCGGCCCGCGACCGGGGCCCGGGGAGGGGCCGCCCTCCCCGGGCCCCGCCCGTCCCGGCCGGCGGCGCACCCCGCGGGCGTCCCGGCGGGCCCCTCGGGGAACGCCGACCGGCCCTGTGGACGGCCCGGGCCGGAGCCCTCCGGGCCGGTAGCCTGGGAACCTCCGGGCGGTCGCGCTCCAGCGGCTCCGCCGCCCGCTCCCGCCCCGGCGGGGGACAACACGCGTTCTGACACGATGTCCGCCGAACGAAGGCCCGCACCATGTCCGTCGAAAGCCTGTTTCCGCGCCTGGAACCCCTCCTGACCAAGGTGGGCAAGCCCATCCAGTACGTCGGGGGCGAACTCAACTCCGTGGTCAAGGAGTGGGACGGGGCCAGGGTCCGCTGGGCCCTCATGTATCCGGACGCCTACGAGGTGGGCGTGCCCAACCAGGGCGTGCAGATCCTGTACGAGGTCCTCAACGAGCGCGAGGGGGTGCTCGCCGAGCGCGCCTACGCGGTGTGGCCGGACCTGGAGGAGCTGATGCGCGAGCACGGCGTCCCGCACTTCACCGTGGACGCCCACCGGCCGCTGGCCGCCTTCGACGTGCTCGGGATCAGCTTCGCCAGCGAGATGGGCTACACCAACATGCTCACCGCGCTGGACCTGGCCGGGATCCCGCTGCGCTCCCGCGACCGCACCGACGACCACCCGATCGTGCTCGCCGGGGGGCACGCGGCGTTCAACCCCGAGCCGATCGCCGACTTCCTGGACGCGGTGGTCCTGGGCGACGGGGAGGAGATCAGCCTCGCCGTCACCGAGACCGTCCGCGCCTTCAAGGACGAGGGCCGGCCGGGCGGGCGCGACGGGCTGCTGCTGCGGCTGGCCGCGTCCGGCGGCGTGTACGTACCGCGCTTCTTCGACGTGGCCTACCACGGGGACGGGCGGATCGCCTCGTACACGCCCAACCGGCCCGGGGTCCCCGGCACGGTCCAGAAGCACACCGTGATGGACCTGGACGGGTGGCCCTACCCCAAGAGGCCGATCGTGCCCACGGCGGAGTCCGTGCACGAGCGGTACAGCGTGGAGATCTTCCGCGGCTGCACGCGGGGCTGCAGGTTCTGCCAGGCCGGGATGATCACGCGGCCGGTGCGCGAGCGCAGCCGGGAGACCGTCACGAGCATGGTCGAGGAGGGCGTGGCCGCGTCCGGGTTCCAGGAGGTGGGGCTCCTGTCGCTCTCCAGCGCCGACCACAGCGAGATCGGCGACATCGCCAAGGGGCTCGCGGACCGGTACGAGGGCACCAACACGGGCCTGTCCCTGCCCTCCACGAGGGTCGACGCGTTCAACATCGACCTCGCCAACGAGCTGACCCGCAACGGGCGCAGGTCGGGGCTGACCTTCGCGCCCGAGGGCGGCAGCGAGCGGATGCGCCGGGTGATCAACAAGATGGTCACCGAGGAGGACCTGATCCGGACCGTCACCGCCGCGTACGCGGCCGGGTGGCGGCAGGTGAAGCTGTACTTCATGTGCGGTCTGCCCACCGAGGAGGACGAGGACGTCCTCGCCATCGCCGACCTCGCGGCAGAGGTCATCCGGACCGGCCGGGAGGTGACCGGGCGCAAGGACATCCGGTGCACGGTCTCCATCGGCGGGTTCGTGCCCAAGCCCCAGACGCCCTTCCAATGGGCAGCCCAGACGCCGCACGAGGTCGTGGACGCACGGCTGCGCAAGCTGCGCGACGCGCTGCGGGGCGACCGCAGGTACGGCAAGTCCATCGGTCTGCGCTACCACGAGGGCCGCCCGTCCGTGGTGGAGGGCCTGCTGTCCCGGGGCGACCGCCGGGTGGGCCGGGTCATCGAGGAGGTGTGGCGCTCCGGAGGCCGGTTCGACGGCTGGAGCGAGCACTTCTCGTACGAGCGCTGGGAGCGGGCGGCCGTAACCGGACTGGCCGGCCTCCCGGTGGACCTCGACTGGTTCACGACCCGCGAGCGCGACGAGGAGGAGGTCCTGCCCTGGGACCACCTGGACGCGGGCCTCGACCGGTCGTGGCTGTGGCAGGACTGGCAGGACTCCCTGCACGGAGAGGAGTCGCTGGAGGTCGACGACTGCCGGTGGACCCCCTGCTACGACTGTGGGGTCTGTCCGAGTATGGGCACCAATATCCAGATCAACGCGCCGGCCGAGGGGCGCCCCCTGCTCCCGCTGACCGTCGAGTAGCCGCGTGCTCCGCCGCCGGCCGGGAGGACCCGGCTAGAGTCGGACGACTGTCCCGGTTGCCATGGCGGCGCCGGGACGGGCATCCCGTTGGTCGACGGCCCGTGCGCGGGCCCTGGGGGCGACAGTGCGAGCCGACGCGAGACGCAACCGCGAGAAGGTCCTGCGCGCGGCCTTCGAGGCCTTCGCCTCCGAGGGGCTGTCCGTCACCGTCCACGAGATCGCCCGGCGCGCCGGCGTGGGGGCCGGAACCGTCAGCAGGCACTTCCCCACCAAGGAGTCCCTCTACGGGGCCATCGTGCTCAGCCGGATGGAGCGCCTCGTGGGCGCGGCGAGGGCCTTCGCGCAGGAGGAGGCGCCGGGCGACGCCCTCGCCTCCTTCTTCGCGTTCGTGGTCGACGAGGGAGCGCTCGACCACGGGCTCGGCGAGGCGCTCCGAGGCGGCGGGTTCGACGTCGCCGCCGCGGTCCGCGGCACCGGCCACGACGTGGTGGCGGCGCTCGGCGAACTCCTCGCCGCGGCGCAGGAGGCGGGGGAGGTCCGCGACGACGTGGACGCCGCCGACGTCAAGGCGCTGATGGAGGGGTGCATGACCAGGGAGCGCGGGGGGACCGACGAGGCCGCGCGGCGCCGCACCGTGGCCGTGGTGCTGGCGGGGCTGCGTCCGCCCGCCTGACCGCCGTACCGGGCACGCCCCCGGGAACGGGGGAACCCCTGCTCCGCCGGGGGACGGCGGAGAACAGGGGTGCTCATGGCACGGGAGAGCGGGGTCGCTCACAGTGGCGTCAGGGCTACAGGAGTAGGATTCGCGCTCCGGGCGCTCTCTCGACCCTGTGGAGGGGAGTGGCCCGGGGAGAAGGTGTACGGCCCGGCGCCCCGCTCGCGCCGGGCCGTACGAGTAATAAGACTCGCGGGGTGCGCGGGGGGTTGCCATCTCCAGAAGATTTTCTTCGGATTTTTTTTCGGCGGCTCCGCGTTCAGGTGGTGAACACCGGTTCAGTGTCCGCTCCGAGACCTCGGGGACTTTTCGACCGCAGGTCAGTGGGGGAGATACCGGTATGCGTAGTCCTGCTGGCGCATGTGCACCACGGCGCACCGTACGCTGAGCAGGACGAGGAACAGCCCCTTCGAGGTCGCTCCGCCGACCACACCTGGGGGCATGAGGAAAGGAGTTGAGCTGCCCCCCGCACCCGAGGGCACCACCTCACCCTCCACCGCCAAGCCGGGACAGCGGCTTCGTGTCCGCTACGCCAAGCGCGGGCGCATGAGGTTCGCGAGTCACCGCGACATCGCCCGGGCGTTGGAACGGGCCCTGCGCAGGGCCTCCGTGCCCATGGCGTTCTCCGCCGGCTTCTCGCCTCACCCCAAGGTCTCCTACACGGGAGCGGCCCCCACCGGGGTCGCCAGCGAGGCGGAGTACCTTGAACTCGTCCTGGCCGAGGCACGCGAACCCGAACGGGTCCGAGCCGACATCGACGCCGCGATGCCCGAGGGCATCGACGTGGTCGAGGTCGTCGAGGCCCGGCATGCCGGGCTCGCGGATCGGCTCCAGGCCTCCGCTTGGCAGGTGGAGATGGACGGCGTCGACCCCGATGACGCCGCCAGGGCGGTGGCCGCCTACGCGGCCGCCGACAGTGTCGAGGTGGAGCGGATGACGAAGAAGGGTCGTCGCCGCTTCGACACACGACCGGCAGTGGTTCGTATCGACGTGTGCAGCGGATCCCACGGGCGCGTCCCAGGGGAACACGACACGGCATATGCCATACTTCGGATGGTTGTACGGCACACGACACCTGCTGTCCGACCAGACGACGTGCTGACCGGACTCCTCCGAGTGGCCGACCTCGCGCCGCCGTCATCACCCGTGATGACCCGGCTGGCGCAGGGGCCGCTGGACGAGGCGACAGGCGCGATCGCGGACCCGCTCACCGAGGACCGGCCCGAAGCTCTCACGAGCCCCGGACCCGCGAACGACAACGCGGACGAGCGGCGCGACGACGCACCACGGCCGTCAACGCCCATGGACGGGACCGCGCGGATGTGCGGCCCCGAAGCGGGGAACATGGGCGAAACCACAGGACTTCGCCCCGACGGCACCCCGGTGCCGTCGGCGGTGACACAGCGACGACAGTTCTCGTGAGCCGCGCCGGCGACCGAAAGGCCGCAGCGCGCCCGAGGACTTTGACGGGAGACCGCCCGGATGCTCGACAACGAGCCCAACGACGGTGCCGAGAGCACCGCGGGTACAACTGAAGCAAGCGCTCGCAAGGCGGCGCCCCCCGGCGGGGGAGGTGAGGTGCGTGTGACCACGCCGGCGCCGGTACGCGGCGTCCGCCGCGCGGCCGGACCGCCCCCGGAGCCGGACGACGTCTTCACCCCGCCCTCGATGCCCGTCACCTCGCTCGCCGGTTCCGGCGAGGGGGGCACGGTCAAGACGGCGGTGTCCACCACCGCCCGCAGGCGCACCGTGCGCGCCGCGGGCCGTCCCGACGAGGACCCGGCCCCGCGCCGCAGCCGCACCCGCGCCACCGCGGACACGGAGCCCGCGACCGCGCGGACCGCGGCCGAGGACTCCGCCGAGCGCGGCGACAAGGCCGCCGACACCCCTGACACCGCGGGGTCCGCCCGGACCCGCGGCCGGTCCCGTGCGCGCACGCGCGCGTCCGAGGCCGCCGAGACGCCCGAGGCGATCCCCGCCCAGGAGGACGAGGAGACCGCCGAGCAGGGTGGCGGCAGCGTCTTCCAGGCGCCCGCCATGCTGTTCCAGCCGCCGGTGGCCAGTGCCTCCCCGGCGCCCGTCGCCGACCCCTCCGCGGAAGAGGACGACGAGGACGAGGACGACGAGGAGGCCGAGGACACGGCCGACCGGTCCTCCGACGCAGAGGAGACCGGCGACCCCTCCGACGACCGTCCGAGCCGCCGTCGCCGCCGCCGGGGCGGCCGCGGCCGCGGCCGGTCCCGCTCCGGTGACGAGGCCGAGGGCGAGGCCCCCGAGCCCGCCGCGGAGAAGCCCGAGCGGCGCAGGAGCCGCGCGGCCGAGGTCGAGGCCGCCGACACCGCCGAGGACGACAACGACGTCGACGCCGAGTCCGACGAGGACACGGGGGAGGACGGCGAACGCGGCAGCAGCCGCCGTCGCCGCCGCCGTCGGCGCCGGTCCGGCGGGGGCTCGGGCGGCGAGACCACCGCCGACGACCCGCCCAACACCGTGGTCCGGGTGCGCGAGCCGCGAGCCGAGAAGCCGATCGAGGACGAGGTCCAGTCCGTCCGCGGCTCCACGCGGCTGGAGGCCAAGAAGCAGCGCCGCCGCGAGGGCCGCGAGCAGGGCCGCCGCCGCGCCCCGATCGTCACCGAGTCGGAGTTCCTGGCCCGCCGCGAGGCGGTCAAGCGCGACCTCGTCGTCCGCCGTACCGGCGACCGCACCCAGATCGCCGTCCTGGAGGACGACATCCTGGTCGAGCACTACGTCGACCGGGCCACCCACCGCTCCTACGTCGGCAACGTCTACCTGGGCCGCGTCCAGAACGTGCTGCCGTCCATGGAGGCCGCGTTCGTCGACATCGGCAAGGGCCGCAACGCCGTCCTGTACGCGGGCGAGGTCAACTGGGACTCGTTCGGCCTGGACGGCCAGCCCAAGCGCATCGAGTCGGTGCTCAAGTCCGGCCAGTCGGTCCTGGTACAGGTCACCAAGGACCCGGTCGGCCACAAGGGCGCCCGCCTGACCAGCCAGATCAGCCTGCCCGGCCGCTACCTCGTGTACGTGCCCGGCGGTTCCATGACGGGCATCAGCCGCAAGCTCCCCGACAAGGAGCGCGCACGCCTCAAGCAGATCCTCAAGAAGGTCATGCCGTCCGGCGCCGGGGTGATCGTGCGCACCGCGGCCGAGGGGGCCAGCGAGGAGGAGCTGGAGCGCGACATCACGCGCCTGGCCAAGCAGTGGGACTCGATCAAGCGCAAGTCCAAGTCGGCCAACGCGCCGTCGCTGCTCAACAGCGAGCCGGACCTCACCGTCCGGGTCGTGCGCGACGTCTTCAACGAGGACTTCTCCAGCCTGGTCGTCTCCGGCGAGGAGGCCTGGACCACCGTCCACGAGTACGTGGACTACGTGGCGCCCAACCTCGCCGAACGGCTCTCGCACTGGTCCGAGGACCGCGACGTCTTCTCCGCCTACCGCATCGACGAGCAGATCAACAAGGCCCTCGAGCGCAAGGTCTGGCTGCCCAGCGGCGGTTCCCTGGTCATCGACCGGACCGAGGCCATGACCGTGGTCGACGTCAACACCGGCAAGTTCACCGGCCAGGGCGGCAACCTGGAGGAGACGGTCACCAAGAACAACCTGGAGGCGGCGGAGGAGATCGTCCGCCAGCTCCGGTTGCGCGACATCGGCGGCATCATCGTCATCGACTTCATCGACATGGTGCTGGAGTCCAACCGGGACCTGGTGCTGCGCCGCATGCTGGAGTGCCTGTCGCGCGACCGCACCAAGCACCAGGTGGCGGAGGTCACCTCGCTGGGCCTGGTGCAGATGACCCGCAAGCGGGTCGGCCAGGGCCTTCTGGAGGCGTTCTCGCACACGTGCGAGCACTGCAGCGGGCGCGGTCTGGTGCTGTCCGGCGACCTCCTGGAGAAGGGCGCCGGCGCGGGCGGCAACGGCGGCGGGCGCAAGAAGAAGAAGGGCAAGGGCGACACCGACCAGCCCGCGGAGAAGGCGGAGAAGGCGGAGAAGCCCTCCGACGAGGGCGAGGGCGACGACGCGGCCGGGCAGGCCGAGCCGGAGCAGGAGCCCGAGCGGACCGCCGACGCCCCCGAGGCCGAGGCCGACAAGCCCGAGCAGGCCGAGGAGCAGGCCGAGCCCGCCAAGAAGACCCGCAAGCGCGCCACCCGCTCCCGCAAGGCCGCGGACGCGGCGGACGCCGAGCAGGCGGACACCGGCACGGCGGCCCAGGCGGAGGACGGGGCGGACTCCGCGCCCGCCCCCGCCGCGGACGCCGAGCCCGAGAAGGCCCCGGCGAAGAGGACCCGCACCCGGCGCACCGGAACCAAGGCCGCCCGCGCGGCGGCCGACAAGGGTGAGGCCGCGGTGCAGGACGGCGGTGGGGCGGACGCCGCAGGCGACGCCGACACCGCCGTCGGCGAGACGCCCGCCCCGGCGGAGAACGGCGACGAGGAGGCCGCGGAGCGGCCCAAGCGGCGCCGCACCCGGCGGGCCAAGACGGCGGCGGCCCCGCCGTCCGCCGTGGACGCGGGCTGACCGAGGCGGTACATACCGGCCGTGGTCCGGACGGGGGAGACCCCGTCCGAACCACGGCACGTGTGCAGGCCTGTAGCGGGCCGATGGTAATCTGATGGACGGTGCGTCGGCGCGTTCCACCACAATCGCGCGCCCCGACACCGAAGTGCTCTCCACGCAGGGTTTGTTTCCCTCAGATCCCCGCGCCCCGCTACAGGCGATCAGTGGATCGTGGAACGAGGCTTCTCCCCAACCACATGGGGGCGATCCTCCCGGCTGGCCTGGGCACAGGTACAGCCGGACCCGGACCCCGGAACTCACGTCTCGGGGATGGTCCCGAGCATTATTCGTTGAGCGAGCAGGAAGAGAGTTACCCGGTGTACGCGATCGTGCGAGCGGGCGGCCGACAGGAGAAGGTGTCTGTCGATGACGTCCTGAACATCGACAAGGTCTCCGATGAGACCGGTGCCACCATCACGTGGCAGCCCATCCTGGTCGTTGACGACGGCAACGTCATCAGCGACGCGGACAAGCTGAGCGGCTACTCGGTCACCGCCGAGATCCTCGGCGAGACCAAGGGCCCCAAGATCAACATCCTGAAGTACAAGAACAAGACCGGTTACAAGAAGCGCCAGGGGCACCGCCAGAAGCACACCCAGGTGCGCGTCACCGGCATCGCGGCGAAGTAGGAGGCCTGGAGAAATGGCACATAAGAAGGGCGCTTCGTCCAGCCGTAACGGTCGTGACTCGAATGCCCAGCGCCTCGGCGTGAAGCGTTTCGGCGGTCAGTCCGTCTCGGCCGGCGAGATCCTCATCCGTCAGCGCGGCACCAAGTTCCACCCCGGCGCCAACGTCGGCCGCGGTGGCGACGACACGCTGTTCGCTCTGGTCGCCGGGCAGGTCAAGTTCGGCAACTTCCGCGGCCGCAAGGCCGTGAACATCGTCCCTGTCGCCGCCGAGTAGGTTCGCGCACGGACGTTGTGGTTTCGAGGCGGGCCAGGGAACACTGGCCCGCCTCTCGCGTTGTCACTGAGTGACACGCGTGTTCCACCAGGTCACCCGCACGGGGACCGACAAGCAACGGGGAGAGCTATGCCTGACTTCGTCGACGAGGCGGTCTTGCACGTCAAGGCCGGGAACGGCGGGCATGGCTGCGCCTCCGTGCACCGTGAGAAGTTCAAACCTCTGGGCGGCCCGGACGGCGGCAACGGCGGCCGGGGCGGCGACATCGTCCTGGAGGTCGACGCGCAGGCCGCCACCCTGCTGGACTACCAGCGCCGCCCGCACCGCAACGCCCAGAACGGCACGCCCGGCCAGGGCGGACACCGGGCCGGGGCCAACGGGGACGACCTGGTCCTCACCGTCCCCGACGGCACGGTGGTCACCCGCGCGGACGGCGAGTTCATCGCCGACCTCGTGGGACACGGCACCCGCCTGGTCCTCGCCCAGGGGGGCCACGGCGGCCTGGGCAACGCCTCGCTGGCCTCCAAGAAGCGCAAGGCGCCCGGCTTCGCCCTCAAGGGCGAGGAGGGCGAGGCCTTCGACGTGCGCCTGGAGATGAAGACCATCGCCGACGTCGGCCTGGTGGGCTTCCCCAGCGCCGGCAAGTCGTCGCTGATCGCCGCCATGTCGGCGGCCCGGCCCAAGATCGCCGACTACCCCTTCACCACGCTCGTCCCCAACCTGGGAGTGGTGGAGGCGGGCACGACCCAGTACGTGATCGCCGACGTGCCCGGGCTCATCCCCGGGGCGAGCGACGGCAAGGGCCTGGGCCTGGAGTTCCTGCGCCACATCGAGCGGTGCTCGACCCTCCTGCACGTCCTGGACTGCGCCACCTACGAGCCGGGCCGAGACCCCGTGAGCGACCTCGACGCCCTGGAGGCGGAGCTGTCCGCCTACGGCGAGCGCGCCGGGGTGGACCTGTCCGACCGGCCGCGCATCGTCGCCCTGAACAAGGTCGACGTGCCCGAGGCCCGCGAGCTCGCCGAGCTCGTCACCCCGATGCTCGTCGAGCGCGGGTACAAGGTGATGGAGGTCTCCGCCGCCTCCCGTGAGGGCCTGCGCGAGCTGTCCTTCGCCCTGGGCGAGCAGGTCGCGGCCGCACGCGGGGCCGCCCCCGCCGCCGAGCCCACCCGGATCGTGATCCGTCCCAAGATGATCGGGGACACCCCCTTCGAGGTGGTGCCGCTGGGCAACAACGCCTTCCAGGTGCGCGGGGACAAGCCCGCCCGTTGGGTGGCCCAGACGGACTTCAGCAACGACGAGGCGGTCGGCTACCTGGCCGAACGGCTCAACCGCCTCGGCATCGAGGAGCAGCTGGCCAAGGCCGGGGCCACCGAGGGCGCCGAGGTGCACATCGGCACCGAGGAGGACTCCGTGGTCTTCGACTGGGACCCGTCCATGGACGCCGAGGTCGTCCCGTCCGGCCCGCGCGGAAGCGACGCCCGGCTGGGCTGACCCGCGCGGGGACCGACGGCCCGGCCGAACAGGAACGTGCGCGGCGCCCGACCCGGGCGCCGCGCCCTGGATGGAAAGCCCCACACGGTGCACAGCGCAGAACTCGAGAAGTCCGACCGGGCGGAAACCGCAGGACGGGCGGCGGTGGCCTCGGCCCGCAGGGTCGTGGTGAAGGTGGGGTCGTCGTCCTTGACGACCCCCGAGGGCCGGATCGACTCCGGGCGCATCCGCGACCTGGTCGAGGTGCTGGCGGCCCGCCGGGCCCTCGGCCAGGAGGTGATCCTGGTCTCCTCCGGCGCGGTCGCCGCCGGGATGACCCCGCTCGGCATGGCCCGCCGGCCCCGCGACCTCGCCTCCCAGCAGGCCGCGGCGAGCGTCGGCCAGGGGCTGCTGCTCGCCGCGTACACGGCCGAGCTGGCCGGACACGGGCTCAACGCCGCCCAGGTCCTGCTCACGGTCGAGGACATGATGCGCAGGGTCCAGCACCGCAACGCGCAGCGCACGCTGCGCCGCCTGCTGGACATCGGAGCGGTCCCCATCGTCAACGAGAACGACACGGTGGCCACCCACGAACTGCGGTTCGGCGACAACGACCGGCTCGCGGCCCTGGTCGCGCACCTGATGCGCGCAGACGCGCTGGTCCTGCTGTCGGACGTGGACGCCCTCTACGACGGGAACCCGTCCGACCCGGGGGCGTCCGTGGTCAGCCTGGTGCGCGGGCCCGAGGACCTGGACGGCATCGACATCGGCAGCTCCGGCAGGCGCGGCGTGGGCACGGGGGGGATGGTCACCAAGGTCGCCTCCGCGCGGATCGCCACGGAGGCCGGCGTGCACACGATGCTGACCTCCGCGGCCAACGCGCGGGCAGCCCTGGCGGGCGACAGGGTCGGCACCCTGTTCGCCGCGGGGGGCGGGCGCCGTCCCTCGGCCCGCCAGCTGTGGCTGGCGCACGCGACCGCCGGACGGGGCAGCCTGGTGCTGGATCCGGGCGCGGTCGCGGCGGTCGTACGGGAGAAGGCGTCACTGCTCCCGGCCGGTGTGGTGCGGGTGAGGGGGGAGTTCAGCGCGGGGGACCCCGTCGACCTGTGCGACGAGCAGGGCACCGTGGTCGCGCGCGGGCTGGTCAACTACGACGCGGCCGAGGTGCCCGACCTGATGGGCAGGTCCACGCGCTGGCTCGCCCGTGAGCTGGGGCCCTCCTACGAGCGGGAGCTCGTGCACCGGGACGACCTCGTCGTCCTCTAGGGAGTGCGGCGGAAGGGCCGGGCCGGAGGGCCCTCCCGCGCCGTCCGCACGTTCTGTGAGACCCCTGTGGCAAGGTCGGGGGACATCCCCGAGGAGAGAAGCGAAGACATCCATGCCTAGCCTGGTGGCGAGAATGCTCGCGGTGGCGTTCCGGGTGGCGCGCAAGCGCCCGATGGAGACCGTGGAGGGCGCACGGGAGCGCATCGAGGAGGCCAAGGACGACCCCGAGCCGCCGCACTGGGTCGCCAAGCGGCACGAGATCACCCTGCGCGAGGTGGGGGGGTTCCGGAGTTACACCGTCCTGCCCCGTGAGCGGGAGGACGAACCGGACAAGGCCGTCCTGTACCTGCACGGGGGCTCGTACATCAGCGAGATCTCCCCGTGGCACTGGGTGCTGATCTCCCGCATGGCCGACACGGGGTGCCGGGTCGAGGTGCCCGTCTACGGGTTGGCGCCGGAGCACACCTACCGCGAGGCCTTCGGGTTCCTCCACGCGGTCTACCGCGAACTCCTGGAGCACGCAGACCCGGGGCGGACCGTCTTCGCGGGCGACTCGGCGGGCGCCGGGCTGGCACTGGCCCTCGCCCAGACGCTGCCCGGGGAGGACCTGCCTCGGCCCGCCCGGCTGATCCTCGTCTCACCGTGGGCGGACCTCACCATGTCCAACCCCGACATCGCCGAGGTGGAGGGGAGGGACCCGTGGCTCAGCCCGGTCGGCCTCAGGGAGGCCGCCAAGGCGTGGGCGGGCGGCGACGACCTCTCCGTGCCCAGGCTCAGCCCCATCAACGGGCGGCTGGCCGGGCTTCCCCCCATCGACCTCTACATCGGCACCCGTGACGTGTTCCTGCCCGACACCCGCCGCCTGCGCGACCTCGTCACCGAGGCGGGCGGCGAGGTGGAGCTGCACGAGGAGGCGGGCGCCTTCCACGTGTATCCACTGGTCCCGGTGCCCGAGGGCAGCCGGGCGCGTGCGGCGATCATCGGTACCGTCCAGGACCTGTGAGACCGTCCGCGGGCGCGGACACCCAGGGCCGCCACCCCGCGCGGACGCCGCGGAGCAGACCGTGCCGGAGGGCTCGGGCGGGGTGGAGCCGCCCCCCCGCGCGCGGACGCCGCCCCCGGCCCCGCGGGGAGCGCTCAGGCCAGCCTGCTGACGACCGAGAGCGGCAGCACCCGCATCGCGAAGCCGATGGGGACCCAGGGCCAGGCGGGCACGTACGCCTTCACGCGCCGCCGCTCGATGGCGGCCACCATGGAGCGGACGCCGGGCACGGTGTCCACCATGAACCGCGTCCTCTGCTCCACGCGCTCGTTCATACCGGTGCGGATGTAGCCGGGGTGGACGACGGACACGTCCAGGCCGGGCACACGCTCCGCGCGCAGGCCCTCGGCGATGGCGGAGACCCCCGCCTTGGTGGCGGCGTACACGGTCATGGACCTGCGCATGCCGCGCAGGGCCGACATGGACGAGATGAGCACCAGGTGGCCGTGCCCCTGGGCGCGGAAGATCCCCATGGCGGCCTCGGTCTGGGCGAGGGCGCCCATGAAGTTGGTCTCCGCCGTCCGGCGGTTGGCGTCGTGGCGCCCCGTCCCGAGGGCCGCGCCCTTGCCGAGGCCGGCGTTGACGATCACGCGGTCCATACCGCCGAAGGCGTCGGCCAGGTCGCCGAACACCGAGAACACGGCGTCGGCGTCGGTGACGTCGAGGGCGCGCAGTTCGACCCGCCGTCCGGGGTGGGCCGCGGTGATCTCCTCGCGCAGCGCCTCCATCCGGTCGACGCGCCGCGCGCACAGGGCCAGGTCGTAGCCGAGGGCGGCGAACTGGCGCGCCATCTCGGCTCCCAGACCGGCGCTGGCGCCGCTGATCAGGATCGTTCCCTTGCTCATACCTGCTTCTCCGTGGTGTTCGTCGTTCCGGTGTCCCGTGCCCGGCGGGGTGTGGCCGGGCACCGGCCGCCGCGGGGGCCGGAGGGGGCGGGACCGGCCGCGTCGACACTACGGTCCCGTCGGGCGGCGTGCGACGGCGCGGGCGTGGGAGCGCCGGGGTGGACGCGGACCACACGGGAGGGGGCGGGCGCCGCGCGGCACGGCCCCGGCGCGGGGCGCCGTCCTCCTGGGCCGACACACCCGTCGCGAGGTCCTAGGATGCGGGGCGTGAGCGAACGAACGATGCGACACGGCGACGACCACCCCCACCGGGGCGAGGTCCGCGAGATCCCCACCTCAGAGAACGCCACCCGGCTGGCGTACGCCCCCGAGCGCGACGGCCTCGCCGACGCGGGCGAGATCGTGTGGACGTGGGTGCCCTACGAGGAGGACCCGAAGCAGGGCAAGGACCGCCCGCTGCTGGTCGTCGGCCGCAGGGGCAGGCGCCTGCACGGCCTGATGCTGTCCTCGCAGCGCCCCGAGGAGTGGGAGCGCCAGGACTGGCTGCCGATCGGCTCGGGGCCCTGGGACCGGGAGGGGCGCGAATCGTTCCTCCGCGCGGACCGGCTCTTCGAGTTCGACGAGGACGACATCCGGCGTGAGGCCGCGGTCATGGACGAGGAGATGTTCTGGCTGGTCGCGGACGTCTTGCGCAGCCGCTACGGCTGGACCTGACCCGCGGGGCCGCCCGGGGCCCGGTCCCGGGCGGCCCGCACCGGCGGCGCCCTCAGAGGGCGCTTCCCCCCGTTGCGTCGATGACCTGTCCGGTGGTCCACCCGGCCTCGGGCGAGGCCAGGTAGCGGACCAGGGCCGAGATGTCCTCCGCCTCGCCGACCCTGCCGAAGACGGAGAGGCCGGCCGCCCTCTCCCGGGCCCCGGGTTCGCCGAGCCAGCCCGCGTTCATGTCGGTGTCGACCACCCCGGGCATGACCGCGTTGACCGTGACCCCGCGTGGCCCGAAGGCCGGCGCGAGCGCCAGGGTGAGGGCGTTGAGGGCCGCCTTGGACGCGGAGTAGACGGGGTGGGTCGGGGCGGCGACACGGGTGTATCCGGTGGAGATGTTCACGATGCGACCGTTCCGGCCCATGCTCGGGGCCAGCCGCTGGATGAGGAACAGCGGCGCGGTGAGGTTGACGTCCATGACCCGGTGGTAGGTGGGCGCGTCGATCCTTCCCAGTTCCTGGGGTTCGCCGATGCCCGCGTTGTTGACCAGCACGTCCACCTCCCTCCGGCCCGTGGTTCTCTCGGCCTCTTCCAGGAACGCGCCCGCGGTGGCCTCCACCGCGTCCAGGGTGTCGGCCCCGAAGTCGGCGCGGATCGTGACCGCTCGCGCGCCCCGCTCCTCGATCAGCTCCGCGGTACGGGCGGCGGACTCCCCGTCACCGCGGTACTGCACCCCCACGAGGGCGGCGCCGTCCTCCGCGAGGGCCAGTGCTATCGCCCGTCCGATGCCGCGGGTACCGCCCGTGACCAGTGCTGTCCGGCTCATCCCGTCCTCATTTCATAGTGATCGCTACAGAATGAAGATTACTATAGTGGTCACTATGGAAAAAAGGCGGGCCGAGGGGCGCGGCCGACCGCGCGAGTTCGACGAGGAGCGGGTCCTGGACCGGGCGATGACCGTCTTCTGGCGGCACGGTTTCGAGGGGGCGAGTCTGAGCGAGCTCCAGCGGGCCACGGGGCTGACGCCGCCGAGCCTCTACAACGCGTTCGGGTCCAAGCTGGGGCTGTACGAGGCGTGCTTGGACCACTACGCCCGGGGCGTGGGAGCGGGCACGGCGAAGGTGCTCGACGAACCCGAGGCGTCCCGTGACGGCATGAGGCGGCTGCTGGCGAACGCGGCGCGTGACTTCACCGAGCCGGACCGGCCGCACGGGTGCATGATCTCCACCGCGGCCCTGGCCGTGGGCGAACGGCACGCGGAGGTCGGGCGGGCGGTCGCCGCGCGACGGGCCCGGACGATGGAGGCGGTGGCCGCCTACCTGGGGCGCGCCAAAGACACGGGGGAGCTGCCGCGGGGAGCCGACACCGCGGCTCTGGCGCGGTACTTCGGCGCCCTCATCCAGGGGATGTCCGTCCAGGCCGGGGACGGGGCGGACCGTGCCGACCTGGAGGCGCTGGTCGGGGTGGCCATGGAGGCGTGGCCCCGGGGGTGAGCGCGCCCTGCGGAGACCCGGCCCCGGCGCGCGGGCGGGCCGGCCGCCGGAACGCGCGGGGAGACGGGACGCCCCGGGTCGGCGCGCGGGGAGCGGGGCCGGGGCCCGCGGAGGGCCCCGGCGCGGACCGTCGCGTCAGGTGAGGGCCAGCAGGCGGACGGGGCCGCCCGAACCGCCCCTGATGTTGGCGACGCCCACGACCGCCATCGCCCCGTTCTCCGGGGCGGTCTCCAGGTGGGCGACCATCTCCACGGCGTACTTGTTCTCGCCGAGCAGGAACACGTGCCCCTCGGGGTTGGACGCGGAGTCGGGCCCGTAGTCGAAGCTCGGGGTGTCCACGGCGACCCCGGCGATGTCCCGCTCGGACAGCAGCCAGGCGAGCGCCTCGAGCTCGAACCCGGGGAAGTGGGCGATGCCGTCGCTGCCGCGGTTGAGCATCGCCTCCTCGCTCTGGAGGACCCGCGCGCTCCAGCCGGAGTCCATGGCGACCAGGGCCCCCTGGGGGATGCGTCCGTGGCGCCGTTCCCAGCGGCGCAGGTCGGCCACGCCCACCTGCGCGTCGAAGTCCCGTGCGGCGCGGTCGGAGATGCGGATGACGACGAGGGGGCAGACCAGGTCGCGCGGGTCGACCTCGTGCGTGTGCAGGGCGTCGGGGCTGTCGTTGAAGTGCCACGGCGCGTCGAAGTGCGTCCCGGTGTGCTCGTCGATCTCCAGCTTGAGCGCGTTGAACCCGTCCTCCGCGATCGACGCGAACTGGAAGATGTTGGGGTCGAGGATGTAGGGCCGGTAGATCGGGAAGTCGTTGTGGAGGACGTGGGTGAGGTCCGTGACCCTCAGCCGCGAGGGGCTGATGTCCGCGATGGTCTGGGCGTGGGCGGACTCCACCGGACCCCCGAGGGCCCCGATCCCCGTCAGCACCGCGCCGACGGCGGCCGATCCGGTCAGCATGCGGCGCCGGTTCACCCCGCTGCTCACCAGGCGTGCGGACGGGTCCGGGCGCTCGGCCGTGATCGTGCCCCCGGGCGTTTCCGGGGTGTGTCCCGAGGCGGTCATGAAAGTCTTTCGGGCCTTGTGGATCACGTGGGGTCCGCACATCGTAGTGTTCCTCTTCCAGGTCTGGCTGATCGAGCTAGGAGGAGTATACGATCTCTTATGCAAAAGAGAAGACTGATTTGCATAAGATATCTTTTTCTGCCGACGGGGTCGCTCCGCGGGAGGGCTGGGCCGGGGCGCTCCCGATGCGGGCGGTGATCCGGCGGACACGCAGACGGAGGGCCGACGGGCCGGGCGCAGCCCCGTCCGGGCGTGCGCGGGCCGCCCGGGAGGGGCGGGTGAGAAGGCGTGAGGGGCGCGGGCTCGGACCTTGCGCGGTTTTCTCCGGACTTTCATGTTCTCGTTCGGAAAAACACCTCGTACCGTGCGGGCCGGACCGCGGCGTCCGACCCCCGCGCCGAAATGAGGGAATTCCCCTCGCGGGACACCCGGTTCCCCGGGGTATTTCACGGGATATTCACGCGACCCGCGTCCGGAATTCCCGTGCGACCCCGCCCGCCGGGCCGGACGGCCCGGCGCGGATCACGCGGAGTGACGGCTCCGGTCCGCGGACCGGACGACCGTCGCCGGGGCCGAGCCGTCCGAGGACTGGTCCAGCAGCCTCCGCGAGACGGTCACCTCGAAGGTCTCGGGTGATTCCGCGAGGACCTCGGACAGCGCCAGGCAGCCGGACACCACGTGGTGCCGTATCCACTCGACGGTGTACAGGTCCGCCTCCGTCCCCGGGCGGAGCCTGACGCGCAGGCGCAGTCGTTCGTCCTTGGTGTGGGGGGAGGTCAGGACCACCTGGGCGGCCTCCACCGAGTCGAGCTGGAGGGCGAGCGACGCCAGGTCGGCGGGGTCGACCAGGTTGCTGAGCGGCCCGTAGGGTGCGTCGATGCGGCTGTGGGTCCGCAGGGCCCGGCCGGGGCGGCCGCAGGAGCAGGACGTCCACTCGGCCCCGGTGCCGGTGTCGTAGCGCAGCAGGGGGACGACCGACTTCCTGTGCGTGACGGTCACGAGCATGCGCCCGCCGACGATCTCCGTGTGCTGGTAGGGGAGCGGGTGGAAGGTGTCGACCGCGCAGTCGGGGCCGCTGTGGCCGATGATCCAGGTCTCCGCGGACCCGAACAGCGACCACGTGCGCAGGTGTGGGAAGTACGTGCGGATCAGTGAACGCGTCTCCGCGTCCATCGCGGGTCCGCTCCAGAGCACCTTGCTCAGGAAGTCCAGGCGCCGGCCCGAGGCGGCGCAGAAGCGGAGGATGCGCTGGACCGTGTCCAGGGTGGTGGCGACGGCGGTCACGCCGTGCTGCTCGAAGAGGTCGAGGCACGGTTCGATCATCTGGTCCGTCGGGGCGTCGAGCGACAGCGTGGGGATCCCGGCCCGCGCGGCGAGCGCGTTGTGGAGGTCGTGCGACGCGCGCAGGTGGAACGGGGTGCTCAGGCTCGCGAGCAGGTCGCCCGGGGCGAAGGGGCGAAGGTGGGGGAAGATCTCGTCCACGTGCAGGTCGGAGGGGAGAGCGCCCATGCGGCTCGTGGACGTCGTGCCGCCCATGAGGTGGAGCGAGGCGCGGGAGAGCTCGGCCGGGTTCTCCCTCATCATCGCGTCGACGGCCTCGCCGAGCTCCTCGCGGGTGAGGGGCGGCAGGTCGACCAGGCGGGGCCGCCTGCCCAGGCCGAGGTAGCGGCCGTACTTGTGCCGCATGGACGGGATCCTCGTGAGGCGCTGCAGCGCCTGGGCCAGGGGGAGTGGCCCCTCCACCATTCCTCCGATATTCATCGTCATTCTCGTGCTCGCATCTCTGGGTGTTAGGGATTGCGTTCAGCCCGCCGGGGACAGCTGCGGTGACGTAAATGAATCTGAAATTCTTGTTAAGTCTTCTCGGGGAATGCCTTCGGTGGCGGCATGGCTGGTTCGTGGCCGTTCGGACAGTAAAGCAGATTCCTTCACGGCGGGACATGGCGAAGATTTCCGCCGATAGTGAGCGCGCGATCACCGCAGGTCATGTTCACTTGTTGGGAGATGTCTCGGAGCGTGGTCCCTCCGTGGCCGGATGTGGTCGAGTGATCTTGCTCACCGCGAACGGTCGGAAGGGGAACACCTGTGCGGAGCCGCCCGGTTCCCGGGAGGCCGGCGGACGCCCTCCGGGACCACTCGGAGAGGGTCGGGGGCGCGGCGCGCCGACGGAGGCCGGGTCTTCTCCCCGGGGCGGCGAGGGCCGCGCATCCGGTCGGGAGGGGGCGGCGGGCCGGTTCCGCACATGCGTCGGCCGGCCTCCGGAGCGAGGAGGGGGCCGCTCGCGCGTTCTGCGTGAACCCGGCGGGACAGGGCGCGCCCTCCGCGCGTCACCGCGCCCGCGGAGGGGCGGGCCGTTCCCGGGCACGGCCGTCACCACCGAGCCGCGCGCCCGCGGGGAGCCGCGGCTTCAGCGAATGCTCGACGCGGCCGGGGAGCACCGAGCCGTGCGCCCGCGGGGAGGCGCCGCCGGGGCGGCGGAGCTCTGGGGGGGGCACCGGCGCCGCCGACGCCCCCGGTGCGCGGTCGGCCGGGGAGCGGCCGGCCGACCGCGCTGGAAGGGCCCTCAGGCGAGGCTCGGCGCGGCCCGTCCGGCGTCCTCGGACGGGCGGAGGCGGCCGCGGGCCCGGCCCAGGTGCGCGGCCAGTTCCACGCGGAGCCGGGCGTGGTCCCCGGCGTGGCCGTGGGCGGCGACGTAGCCGTCCGGGCGGATCAGGTGGTACCCCGGGGCCGAGCACAGGCGGTGCTCCGAGGCCTGTGCGGCCGACAGCGTCACCGTCCGCACCTGCGGCCGGTCGGAGGCGAGCGCGGAGAACGGCTCCCCGGGCCGGGCCCGGGACCGGTCCGGGGTGACGGCGAGCGTCCAGCCGGGCAGCTCCGGCCCGTCGCCGGCCCGCCCGTGCCCCGTCTCCGTGTTCCGCGGCGCGGTGACCCCCAGGGACACCGCGAGGGAGCGGGGGAGGGCGTGCCCGGTGCGGACGGCGCCCGCCAGCCGCCCGGTGAGCCGGCACAGGGACGGCCAGGCGGGGTCCTGTGTGAGCCGTGCGGGTGTGTACCGGAACCGGTATCCGGCCATGACGGGCAGGTATCCGCGCTCCATGACCGGCTCCAGGAGCCGGAAGGCCGCGTCCCGGCCCGCGGTCTGCAGGGGGTGCTGGAGCATCCACCCGCGCGTCTGGATGTCGGTGTCCCGCACGACCTGGCGCGCCACGTCCTTGCGCTCCGGGCCGTAGGTGCCGAGCAGTTCCGGAGGGGCCTCGCCCCCGACCACCGCGGCCAGTTTCCAGGCGAGGTTCTGCGCGTCCTGCATCCCGGTGTTGAGCCCCTGGCCCCCGGCGGGGCTGTGCACGTGCGCGGCGTCCCCCGCGAGGAAGACCCGGCCCCGCTGGAAGTCGTCCGCGTGCCTGCGGTGCACGCGGAACACGGACTCCCACACGGGGTCGACCAGGCGCACGCCGCCCGGCCCCTGCTCGTCGGTGATCCGCTGGAGCAGGTCGACGCCGGCCTTCTCCCCGGGCGGGAGGCTCGCGAAGAACCGGAAGACGCCGTCGGGCAGGGCGACGATCACCAGGGCGCCCTGGGGCGACTGGTAGTAGAGCGCCTCGTCGGTCGGCAGCTCCCCCTCGATGCGGCAGTCCACGAGGGCGAACGCCGACTCGTAGGTGCTTCCGACGAAACCGGTGCCGATCTGGGCGCGCACCGCGCTGCCCGCGCCGTCCGCGCCGATGACGAAGGGCGCGTGGTAGCGCTCGACGGTCCCGTCGGAGTGTTCGAGGATCGCCGTCACCCCCTCGGTCGCGGTGATGTCGCCGGAGAAGTCCAGCCCGTCGAGGGCGAGCAGCCGCACCCCCCGTTCGATGCGTCCGCCCAGGGCGTGCAGCCGCTCGGTGAGCACGCGCTCGGTCTCGTTCTGGGGCAGGCACACGGGGGCCAGGTGCTCGGGGAAGGCGAACGAGGCCAGGGGCTCGCCGGAGGAGAAGTAGCGGAACCTCCGGATGTCGATGCCGGCGTGCCGGGTCGGCTCCAGGGCCCCCAGGTCGTCCAGCAGGTCGAGGGTGCGGGGCCAGAGCAGCAGAGCCTTGGGGAAGGGGGACGCGGTCTCGGCGCGGTCGATGAGCCGGACGCGTGTTCCTCGTCTCAGAAGCTCGCACGCGGCGGTCAGGCCGACGGGTCCGGCGCCGACGACGAGCACGTCGGCGGGCGGGGCGGCTGTGCGGGTGGAAGGTGTGTCGTCACTGGTCAACGGCATCTCGGGGAGCTCCGATCGATCCTGTTGCGGTGGTACGTCCCGGGTCCGCCCACCGCGTACCCGGCCAGGTCTATAAGATTGACGATGAGCATAAGATACCTTATGTTCATCCACGAATGGATAGTCATAAGAATCCGAATCATGAGGTGTGGGAATGGCGATAGACGCAACGGATCGGCCGGGCGCACAGCTCGCTCCCGCCCCGTTGACCAGAGGGCAGGCGGTGGCCACACTCGTCGCCGTCGCCCTGTCCAGCGTGATGCTGCCGCTCGCCGTCACCGCTCCGGCAGTGGCGCTCACCCAGCTCGCGGCCGACCTGAACGCCACGGTCGGCGAGGCCCAGTGGGTCCAGAACGCCTACAACGTGACCTTCGCGGCGTTCATGCTCGCCGCGGGCGGGCTCGCCGACCGGTTCGGCAGGCGCCGGGTCCTCGTCATCGGCCTCGTCGTCTTCACCGCCATGGCCACGGTGATCGGCCTCTCCTCCAACATCGTCGTCATCGACATCGCCAGGGCGGTCCAGGGCATCGGCGCCGCGGGCATCATGACCAGCGGGTCGGCGATCCTCGCCGACTCCTTCCGCGGCGTGGCCAGGGCCAGGGCCTTCGGCCTCCTGGGCACCTCGTTCGGCTTCGGCCTGGCCATGGGCCCGTTCGTCGCCGGACTGATGGTCAACTTCGCGGACTGGCGCATGGTGTTCCTGATGAACATCGCGTTCGCCGCAGTCGTCCTGCTCCTGGTGCGCTCGATCCGGGAGTCGAGCGACCCCAACTCCACCTCGGTGGACTGGGGCGGTGTCATGACCTTCAGCACCAGCCTGTTCCTGCTCTCCCTGGCCTTCGTCCAGGGGGCCGAGGCGGGCTGGCTCAGCCTGAGCGCGATCGGTTCCGCGGTCGGGTTCGTCGTCTTCCTCGCGGCCTTCGTCCTGGTGGAGTCGCGGGTCCGGCGCCCGATGTTCGACCTCTCGCTGTTCAAGCGGCCCACGTTCGTCGTGGTGGTCTGCCAGCCCTTCACCATCACCTTCGGCTTCGTGGTCCTGCTCGTCTACCTGCCGCCCTTCTTCCAGGGCGTGGGAGGGTTCGGCGCGGCCGAGGCCGGAGCCCTGCTCCTTCCCCTGACCCTGCCCGTGCTCGCCCTGCCGATGCTGGCCGGGCAGCTGGCCGCCAGGCTCCCCCTGCGGGTCATGCTCGCCACCAGTTCCCTGCTCATCGCGGGCGGGTCCCTGTGGCTGATGACCCTCCAGCCGGGTCAGCACTGGACGGCGCTGGCCGCGCCCCTGGCGCTGTTCGGCACGGGCGTGGGAAGCGCCTTCGGCGTCATGGACAACGCCGCGCTCAGCTCCGTGGAGGTCGAGCGGGCCGGAATGGCCTCGGGCATCTTCAACACCATGCGCATCACCGGGGAGAGCGTGGCGATCGCCGGCGCCGGATCGGTGCTGGCGACCCTCTCGCTGAGCACGCTCGACCTCTCCTTCGCCAGTCCCGAGCAGGAGCGGACCCTGGCGGGTGAGGCCACCCAGGGCCGGCTCGAGACGGCACTGGGCCAGTTCGCCGCCGGAGACCGCCAGACCGCTCTGGACGCGGTGTCGACCAGCCTCACCTCGGCGATGCACACCACGTTCCTCGGACTGGCGCTCCTCGCCCTGGCCGGCGCGGTGGTCACCTTCCTCGTCGTCAAGGAACGCGAACTCCGCTAGCCGACCCCGGACCGCCCCCTCCGGGAGGTCCCCGCCGGACCCCGCCACCAGACCCCCGCCGGACCCCACCACCGGACCCCGCCCCGTCCGCCGACGCTCCCCGGGAGGCACTCCCCGCTCCGCGGCCTCCCCGCCAGATCAGGTCCCCGAGCCCGAGGAATGCGAGACAGACCATGCAGATGCCCGTGCGCCACCTCCTCAACGGCGACACCGACACCGCGACAGCCCACCCGGACGGTCCGAACCTGGACTACGAGCGGACCCTCGACCGCACCGTCGTCCACCGGGAGTCGCTGGCGGAGGTCTTCGTCACCGACACCCAGCCCCTGGGCGGCGACGCCCACGCGGCCGCCGCCCAGCTCCCCCGGTCGCACGCCTACTACGGCGACCACCTTCTCCGCCCCCGCCTCCACGACCCGGTGCTGCTGCTCGAGGCGTGCCGGCAGGTGGGCCTGGCCATCGCCCACACCCACTACGGGGTCCCCTTCGACCACAAGTTCGTGCTCACCACCCTGGGCATCAACATCACGCGCCCCGAGCGGATGGCGGTGGGGACCGCCCCGTGCGCCCTCCGGATGCTCTGCTCGGTCGAGGACAAGAGGGTCAAGGAAGGCCGCGTCGTCGGCTACGACGCCAGGTTCCGCCTGTTCGTCGACGGCACCGAGGTCGGCAACGCCGTCGTCGGCCTGCGCTTCAAGTCCCCGGCGAGCTACGGGGCGCTGCGCCTGAGCAACCGCTCGGGAGCCCCGGTCCCCTCCACGGAGACCTTCGACTTCGCCGTCACCGGGGAGGTCCCCGCCCCCTACCTCGTCGGCCGGTCCAACGGCGACAACGTGGTCCTGACCGGGCTCGCGGGGGACGGGGACGCGGTGTCGGCCTCCCTGCGCGTGCTCCCGCAGCACCCGAGCCTGTTCGACCACGCCCAGGACCACCTGCCCGGCATGGTCCTGATCGAGGCCGGGCGCCAGCTGGCCCTGAACACGCTCATGGAGGTCCAGGGGACCTCGCCCGCCAAGGCCTACCCGGCCGAGATCACCGCCACCTTCACCAGCTTCGGCGAACTGGAGCCCCGGACCGAGGTGCGGGCCCGCACCGCTCCGGCGACCGCGGAGGAGGGCGAAGGGGTCTACTACACGCAGGGCGGGATCGTGGAGTTCATCGCGCCCACCGGCGGCCCGGAGCAGTCCCCGGCCTCCGTCGAGGTGGACGTGCTCCAGCGGGGCGCGTCGATCTGCCGGATCGACGTCGGCCTGGTCCGCCTCCCCGCATGACGCGGACCCCACGGACCCCCTACAGGCAGGAGACCCCATGACCACCCCGAGCGAAGAATCCGGCCCCCGGGGACGCGGCATCGCGTTCTTCGACGTGGACGAGACGCTCATCGGACCGAAGAGCATGTTCTCGTTCCTGGAGTTCCACTTCGGGCACGGCTCCAGGGAACCGGGCTCCTACGAGCGCGCCGTCGCCCACCTGCGGGCGGCGGCGGCCCGGGGAGTGCCCCGCCAGGACGTGAACCGCCTCTACTACCGCCTCATGGCGGGGGAGTCCGTCGAGGGGCTGAGAGCCGCCGGACGGAAGTGGTTCTCCGAGGCCGCGAGGGCGCCGGGCTTCTGGCACACCCCGGTGCTGGAGCGGCTGCGCCGCCACAGGGCCGGGGGCGACCTGGTCGTCCTGCTGTCGGGCTCCTTCTTCGCCTGCCTGGACCCGATCGCCGAGGCGGCCGGAGCCCATTGGGCGCTGGGCACGAGGCCCGTCGTGCGCGACGGGCTCCTGACGGGCGAGGTCCTCGTCCCGATGATCGGAGCGACGAAGGGCGTCGCGGCCAGGGCCGCCGCAGCGGTGAGGGACGTCCCCCTGTCCGACTGCACCGCCTACGGGGACCACTCCAGCGACCTGGCGCTGCTCTCGTCCGTCGGCAGCCCGGTGGTCGTCGGCGAGGACTCCGTGCTCGCGGCGCACGCCGAGGCCCACGGGTGGGAGCGCGTCACCGCCGGCTCCGGACACCCGGTCCCCGCCTCCGGGGGAGAGGAGCCCCGGCCTTCCCGCCGGTGAACGCGCGAAGCCCGCGGACCGCGCCCGGCGCGCGCAGTCCGCGGCAGGGGCCGGCGCCCCCTCCGGGGCCCGCGGCCCCGGGCGACTCCGGAAAGCGCCTCCGCCCGGAGCGGCGGCGGCCCCGAACCCCTCCCGCAGTCCAGCAAGAAGGAGACAGCACGATGACCATCGCCATCCTCGGCACGGGCTCGTACCTGCCGGCCGAAGTGGTCGGCAACGACCCGATCGCTCAGACCGCCGGTGTCACCGACGAGTGGATCCGCCGCAAGACCGGGATCCGTGAGCGCAGGCGCGCGGCACCGGACCAGGCCACCTCCGACCTCGCGGCCGAGGCCGGCCGCCGGGCCCTGGCCCAGGCGGGCGTCCCCGCAGACCGCCTGGCCTACGTCATCGTCGCCACGTCCACCCCGGACCACCCCCAGCCCGCCACGGCGAGCATCACCCAGCACCTGCTGGGCGCCTCCTCCGCGGCGGCGTTCGACGTCAACGCCGTGTGCAGCGGGTTCGTCTACGCGCTCTCCGTGGCCGAGCACCTGCTGCGACCCCACGGAGAGGCCTACGCGCTGGTCATCGGCGCCGACATCTACTCCCGCATCCTCGACTACGGCGACCGCAAGACGGCGGTCCTGTTCGGCGACGGCGCGGGGGCGGTCCTCCTGGGGCCCGCCCGGGACCGCGGCGGGGTCGTCGGGACCCAGCTGCTCACGGACGGGGACCACCACCACCTGATCAAGGTCCCGGCCGGCGGGTCGCGGCTGCCCGCGTCCCCGGCGACCCTGGAGCAGGGCGAGCACTTCTTCACGATGGAGGGGCGCGGCGTGCGGGAGTACGTCACCCGGCGCCTGCCCGAGGCGATCCACCGGATGCTCGACGGGATGGGCGTGGGACGGGAGGAGATCCGCCACTTCGTGCCCCACCAGGCCAACGGCGCGATGCTCGCCGACGTCTGGCCTTCCCTGGGCCTGGACCGCGCCCGCCTCCACCTCACGGTGGAGACCCAGGGCAACACCGGGTCGGGGTCGGTGCCCGTCGCCCTCGACACCGTGCACCGGGCGGGCCTGCTCGAACGGGACGACCTCGTCCTGCTCGCGGGGTTCGGCGGCGGCATGAGCGTGGGGCTGGCACTCGTGAGGTGGAGCCCCGTGGCCGCGCAGGCGTCCTCCGTCCTGGCTCCGGCCCGTTCCGGAGGGGCGGTCCCGGTGCACGTCCCGGCGTGACGCCGTCGCCCCCGGGGGCGGAGACGGAGTCGTGCGACCCGCCGGTGGAGACCGGCCGGCCTTCCGCGCCCGACGGGTGCGGGAGGCCGCCGTCGTGGGCGGCCGAACCCGGGGGTCGGCCTGCGGGAACCGCGGTGGTACCGCGTCACCGCGTCGCTTCGCGCGCGGGGCCGGCGGACGCGCCCGGCACCGTCTCCGGCGGCGCGCTGTCAGGGGCGGGGGTTCCGGGACGCGGACCCCCGCCGCGTCGGCCCGCCGGGAGCTCCCGGGGAGCGGGCGGCGGACCGCTCCGACCCGGGGCCGGCGGCTCCCGCACGCCCGGCCCGCGCCGGAGGGGATGCCCAGGGGGCGCCGGCGGGGACCGGCCTCACTCCTCGCCCAGGTCCGCCAGTTCGGTACGGCTCTCGGCCGAGACCTCCGCGCACCGGCTGAGGAAGCGTACGAACTCGCCCTCCTCCTCGCGGCTGAAGGCCTCGCTCAGACGCATCTCCACCCGGATCGCGACCTCGTCCGCCTTGGCGAGCAGCTCCCGCCCGCTGGGCGAGAGCCGTGTCTCCAGGATGTGGGAGTGCAGCGGATGGGGCTTGCGCTCGATGAGTTCGCGCCTGCTCAGGGTCGCGAGCACGGAGGACATCGTCTGGGGGGTCACCAGGCACCGGCGGGCCAGGATCGCGCCTGAGGCCCCCGGCTCCTCGGAGAGTACGAGGAGCACCGTGTACTGGGGGACCGAGAGGTTGAACTGCCGCAGAACGGCGTGCTTCGCAGAGATCAGCTCCTGCTCGGCGCGCTTCAGGTGATGACCGATCCGCTGGTCCATGGGAAGCTGGGTCATCTGGGAATCGTATCTCAGGGCGCTCGTCCCTCCGTGCTCGTCGGCCGTTCGTCAGGTCGGCGTCGGGGCGGCGCCGGGAGCGGCTCAGGGCCGCCCCCGGCTGGGGGAGGATCAGTACCGCGCGCCCGCGGTGGCGTCGGCGATGGTGTCGAGTTCGGCGATGTCCTCCGGGGAGAGCACCAGGTCCGCGCCGCCGACGTTCTCGTCCAGGCGTTCGCGCCTCTTGGTCCCCGGGATGGGGACGACGGGCAGTCCCCAGCGCCCGGCCTGGGCGTGGACCCAGGCCAGGGCCACCTGTCCCGGGGTCGCTCCGTGCGCGTCGGCCACGCGCCGCACGATGGCGAGCAGCTCCTGGTTGCGCACGGCGTTCTCGCCGGAGAAGCGCGGCTTGCCGCGGCGGAAGTCGTCGGCGGGCAGCTCGTCCACCGGGGGCAGCGCCCCGGTGAGGAAGCCCCTGCCCAGGGGGGAGTAGGGGACGAAGCCCACGCCGAGCCGCGCGCACTCGCCGATCACGGACTCCTCCACGTCGCGGCTCCAGAGCGACCACTCCGTCTGCACCGCGGCGATCGGGTGCACGGCGTGGGCGGCGCGCAGCTCGTCGGCGCTCACCTCGGACAGCCCGAGGTGGCGCACCTTGCCCTGGGCGACCAGCTCGGCCATGGCTCCGACCGTCTCCTCGACGGGGACGGAGGCGTCGCGCCGGTGCATGTAGTAGAGGTCGATCGTCTCGATGCCGAGGCGGGAGAGGCTGGCGTCGCACGCCGCGCGGACGTATTCCGGGTCCCCGCGGTGGCTGCGCGCGCCGGTGGCCCTGTCGCGGACGATCCCGAACTTGGTGGCGAGGACGACCTCCTCCCGCCGTTCCCGGACGACCTTGCCCACCAGCTCCTCGTTGGCACCGTGTCCGTACATGTCCGCGGTGTCCAGGAAGTTGAGGCCCAGGTCGAGGGCGTGGTGCAGGGTGGCGAGGGAGTCGGCCTCGTCCCCCGGTCCGTAGAACTCGCTCATCCCCATGCAGCCCAGTCCCTGGGCGGAGACGGTGGGTCCCTCGGTGGTCAGCGGAACAGTCCGCATGCGCACTCCTGTGGTCGGTGCTCGTGCTCGACGCGACTCAGGGACGGTGCCACTCGGGGATACGACCGGGGTGCCGCGGACGGCGCGTGCGACCTGTCCCCCTGAATCTATGTCGAGAAGGTATCATAAGAACCCTGATCGTGAATCGATATCGATGGGGTCTGGAGGCGTCCCCCTTCGCGCACCAGGAAGTCGGGGGCCGTGCCGTCCGGACGTTCCCGCAGCATGTGCCGGGAGACGATGACCTCGAAGGACTCGGGCGCCTCCTCCGTGGCCTCGGAGAGGCCCAGGGACTCGGACAGCACGTGCTGCCGGATCCACTCGCCGGTGTAGAGGTCGGGCTGGGTCTCCGGGCGGAGCCTGACGCGCAGGTGGAGCCGCTCGTCCTCGGTGTGGGGGTCGACGAGGACGACCTGGGCCGCCTCGACCGAGTCGAGCCGCAGGGCCAGCGGCACGAGGTCGAGGGGGGAGACCACGCGGCTGAGCGGTCCCATCGGAGCGTCTATACGGCTGTGGGTGCGCACCGCGGGACCGGGCAGTCCGCAGGCGCAGGCCGCCCACTCGGCCTCCACGCCGGTCTCGTAGCGCAGCAGCGGGACGACCGCCTTCTCGTGGACGACGGTCACCAGCATCCGCCCGTCCACGATCTCCGTGAACTGGTGGGGAAGCGGGTGGAGGGTGTCGTTGGCGCAGTCCGGGCCGCTGTGCCCGATGATCCAGGTCTCCGATGAGCCGAAGAGCGACCACGTGCGCAAGTGGGGGAAGTACGTCCGGATCAGCGAGCGGGTGGCCGCGTCCATGGCCGGTCCGCTCCACAGCACCTTGTGCAGGAAACCCAGGTCACGCCCGGACGCGGCGCAGTAGCGCAGCAGACTCCGGAAGGTGTCGAGCGTGGTGCCCAGGGCGTTGACCCCGTGGCGCTCGAACAGTTCGAGGTAGGCGTCGATCATCTGGTCGGTCGGCGCGTCCATGGAGAGGGTGGGCACCTCGGCCCTGGCGGCGAGTCCGTTGTGCAGGTCCTGGCAGGCCCGCATGTGGAAGGGGGTGCCGAGGGTGGTGAACAGGTCGCCCGGCTCGAAAGGGCGCACGTGCGGCGCGATCTCGTCCAGGTACAGGTCCGCCGGCACCGCTCCCATGCGCATGGTCGACCGCGTGCCGCCCATGACGTGCAGGGAGGCTCGGGTGAGGGCGGACGGGTCGGTGCGCACCAGGGTGTCGATCGCCCTGCCCAGTTCGTCCCTGCCCAGGGTGGGGAGGTCGAACAGGTCCGGCGCGGAGCCCCCCGCGGTGTGGCCGAGGTACTTCTCCCGCAGCACCGGGATCCTGGACAGCTTGTCCAGCGCCCGCGCCGGGGACGGCGCCTCACCGTGAGACGTCCGTGAACCGAAATTCGTCGTCATTGTCGCACTCGCGTTCCTGGTGTATTCGGGTGCGGTCGAACATGTGCGTCCGTGCGGCGGCGGTGCCGTTGAAGAACCCGAAGAAGTGAGAAGTGTTCTGGATTTGTCGTCCAGTCGCCGGCGGTGCGGGGCACGGCTACCTTCGCAGGGCATCCAGTCAGGAGAATGCGACGATATCCCGGGGACTGCCGGAGACCCCTGTGACCGGGCGGACACCATTGGTCATCGTGCGTCGTCGGGGCCGTTTCCGGAGTCGGACGATTACTTTCCCGTACAAGGTGACCTTCGTCACTCGCCCCCCTCGTGGGGGTCACCCTCGGTGACCGGGGCGGGGGCCCGGGCCCGGGCCCCCGCCCCGGACACGCCGAGGTGGCGGACCGGACCGGGCGCGCGCGGCCCGCACGGCCGACTGCGGCCTGTGGACGGCCCGCCGGAGGGCGGGCCCGCGCTATACGCTGGAGGGGTTCACCCCGGACGGCGCCCCACGCTCCCTTCGACGCGGCAGGGCGGAGCGCTCCCCGGGCTGGTCTCCCAACCAAGAGAGAGCACCATGAGTGACATCGAGCGCGAGGTCCACGCGGTAGCCGAGCGGGCCGGGGACGCGGCGGCCGAGCTCGCCCCGCTCAGCCGCGCGGTCAAGGACGCCGCTCTGGTGGCGATCGCCGACGCGCTGGTCAAACGGGCCGGCGAGATCACGGCGGCCAACGCCGAGGACGTCGAGCGGGCGCGCCGGGACGGCACCTCCCCCGCCATGGTCGACCGGCTCACCCTCACACCGGAGCGGATCGAGGCGATCGCCGACGCCGTCCGCGAGATCGTCGAGCTCCCCGACCCGGTGGGCGAGTCCGTGCGGGGCGGGGTGCTGCCCAACGGCCTCGACCTGCGCCAGATCAGGGTTCCGCTCGGTGTCATCGGCATCATCTACGAGGGCCGCCCCAACGTCACCGTGGACGCCGCGGCCCTGTGCCTCAAGAGCGGCAACGCCGCGCTGCTGAGGGGCTCGTCCTCCGCCTACGCCTCCAACACCGCCATCGTCGGCGTCCTGCGTGACGCCCTGGCGGGGACCGGGGTCCCGCAGGACGCCGTCCAGATGGTGCCCGGCCGCACCCGCGAGTCCTCCACCGCGCTCATGCGGGCGCGCGGGCTGGTGGACGTGCTCATCCCGCGCGGCGGCGGCTCCCTGATCCGGGCCGTGGTCCGCGACTCCACCGTTCCCGTGATCGAGACCGGCGAGGGACTGTGCCACGTCTACGTGGACGCCGACGCCGACCTCGCCAAGGCGGTGGCCATCGCCACCAACGCCAAGGCGCAGCGCTGCTCGGTGTGCAACTCCGCCGAGACCCTCCTGGTGCACGAGGCCGTGGCCGACGCCTTCCTGCCCCGGGTGCTGGACGCCCTGGGCGGGGCCGGGGTCACCGTGCACGGCGACCGGCGGGTGCTGGAGGCCGCGGCTGCCCACGGCGCCGGCGCGGACGTGGTCGAGGCCACGGAGGAGGACTGGGCCACCGAGTACCTGTCCATGGACCTCGCCGTGCGCGTCGTGCCCACCATCGACGAGGCGATCGCGCACATCCGCCGGTACTCCACCCGGCACACCGAGGCGATCGTCACCGACTCGCTGAAGGCCTCCCGGTACTTCGTGTCCCGGGTCGACTCCGCCGCGGTCATGGTCAACGCCTCCACGCGGTTCACCGACGGGGGGGAGTTCGGCTTCGGCGCCGAGATCGGCATCTCCACGCAGAAGCTGCACGCCAGAGGGCCCATGGGCCTGACCGAGATGACCTCCACCAAGTACGTGGTCACCGGCGACGGCCACCTGAAGTAGCCGGGGGACTCCGAAGGGCCGCCCGGCGACCGGGCGGCCCTTCCGTGTTCGCTCGGAAACCATGCGTGACCGCATATGGTCCGGGACCCATTGGCATCTGGAATGTTTTCCCGCTGGAAACCTGGACAGAAGCGAATCTTCTCAAAGGAAGTATTCCCAAAGCGACGGCAGGTCGGTAATTTCACAGTGGTGTCTCACGGCGCTCTCCCCGCTCTCCTCACGGAGCGCCGCCCCCACGGTCACGACGAAAGGAATCCCCCGCATGAAGCTCCGGAGCAAGGTCGCGGTCCTCGCCACGACAGCCCTGGCCGTCGGCGGCGTCACCCTGATGGCCTCACCGGCCCAGGCTGACCTGGTCACCCTCTGCTCGGGTCACGGCGGTGCGGTCACCCTGCCGACGGACCTCGCGGTCCCGGCCGGCAAGAACTGCTTCCTGGACGGCACCGTCATCCAGGGCGACATCACCGTCCGGCAGGGCGCCAACCTCCACATCGTCGGCGGGGAGGTCGAAGGAGAGGTGATCGTCCAGAAGAACGCCTACTTCGACGCCTCCGACACCACCGTCGGCGACCGCGTGGTCAACCGCGGTTCCTTCGGCACCTACCTCGAGGAGAGCTCCACGGGCGCCGCCCTGCGCACCGTCCCGGTCGAGGGCGGCAACACCGACGGCTTCGCCTTCGTCGTCGACTCCTCCGTGAAGAGCGTCAACGCCGAGGTCGGGGCCGTCTACGTCTCCGGTTCCCGGATCGGCGGCGCGGTCACGGCCGACGGCGTCGAGTACGCCGACATCTACGACTCGGTGGTGCGCGGAGCGCTGACCGTCACCGGCCCGACCGCCGGCGGCATCCTCTGCGACAGCGAGGTCATCGGCGCGGCCACCTACACCGGCGGGACCGGCCCCGTCGCGGTCGGCGCCGGTGAGACCGGGGGCTTCTGCTCCTCGGTCAACTACATCGACGGCGACCTGAGCGTCACCGGTGTGGGCGGCGGCGTCTACGTCGACAACAACATCGTCGGCGGCGACCTGGTCACCTCCGACAACTCCCCGACCGCCCAGGTCGGCGACAACAACCGCGTCCGCGGCGGCATCGTCACGGAGGAGGTCGCCCTGCGCAGCCTCGCCGCAGCCGTGACCGAGGAGTTCGAGGCGCACGAGGAGAACCTGGTCGAGGAGGTCGAGACGGCCCGCGCCGAGACGATCGACGAGGCCATGGCGGCCGGACCCGCCTTCTAGAGCGGCATACGCCACGCAGGTACCGCGACGGCGCCGACGGCCCAGGGCCGTCGGCGCCGTCCCGTGCCCGGGCCGGGTCCCGCGCGGGGTTCGACCTGCCCGAACCGCTGTGCGATCCGGACGCCGGCGCCGCACGGCACCGCCGCCGGAGGCCCGGGGCCCGCAGCCGGTGGGTGCGGGCGGCGGCCCGGGCCCGGGCCGCACGCGCGGCGGCCCCGGGGCGCGGGTGCGCCGGGCGGGGCAGGACGCCCGTTTGCCGGCGTCCGGGAGCGACCACCCCGACAGCGAGGAGCAGCGCGTGCCCACCACCGTGTCCTACGGCGACCACCCCAGCCGGAGCGTCCACCGCTGGGAGCCGGAGGGCGCCGGCGGACCCGCGCCCGTCGCCGTCCTGCTGCACGGCGGCTGGTGGCGCGACAGGCACGACGCCGCCCTGATGGATCCGCCGGCCCGCGACCTCGCCTCCGCCGGGTGGGCGGTGTGGAACATCGAGTACCGGCGTACCGGGGACGACGGCGGCGGCTGGCCGCAGACCCTAGACGACGTCGGCGACGCCCTGGCGTACCTCGCCGACGCGGCCGCACGCGAGCCCGAGCGGTACGACCTCGGACGCGTGGTGTGCGTGGGGCACTCCGCCGGAGCACATCTCGCCCTGCTCAACGGCCTCGCGGAGGGTGGGACCCCGGTGACCTCGGTGGTCGCCCTGGCCCCCGTCACCGACCTGGAGCGGTCCGCCCTGGCGGGGCTCGGCGAGGGCGCCGTCGTCCCGTTCCTCGGGCCGGACCCCACCGCGGAGCTCTACCGGGTCAGCTCGCCGGTACGGCGCCCGCTGACCGGCCTGCCGCAGCTGGTGGTGCACGGGGACGCCGACCAGCGCGTCCCGGTCGAGCACAGCCGCGCCTACGCGGACGCGGTGCGCGCGGCGGGCGGCACCGTGGAGTACCACGAGGTCGCCGGGGCCGACCACTTCGCCGTCATCGACCCGCGGGGGCCCGCCTGGGAGGTGGTCCGCGCGTACCTGGCGCGGACGGGCTGATCCGGGCCGGCGGGCGGCCCGCCGCCCGCGGACGCGGGAGGGGGCGGCCCGGCACGGACCGCCCCCTCCCGTCCGTCGTCCCGCCTCCCCGCGCGGGTCCCGGGCGCGGGGCACAGGGTCAGGAGGACCCGTTCGCCCCGTTCGTCCCGCTCGTGCCCTGGTCGGACCGGGCGGAGCCGTTGCGCCACCGGTCGGCGACGTTGTCGAAGATCTTGCCGCCCGCGCTGGCCGCGCTTCCGGCCACGTCGCGCAGGGTGCCCAGGAGCGGGTCCCCCGAGCGCTCCCACGACTCCTTGTAGGACTTGGCGGCGCTGCGGGCCTCCGCGCCGACCCTCGCCTCGCGGTCGGAGGAGCGGCGGGGGTAGTCGCCGCCGATGATCCGCTGGTAGGAGCCCTCCTCGATCCACCGGTGCAGCTCGGCCAGGCGGACCACCGCGAACGGGTGGGTCTGTCCCATCAGGCTGATCAGCTTGAGGAAGCTGTCGCGGGCGTCGCCGCCGGACTCGTACTCGCGCGCCTGCTCCAGGAACGCGTCGGGGTTCATCTCGACCAGGGTCGAGCCGCCCGCGAGCTTCATCAGCGCGCGCTTGGCGGCCTCGGGGTTCTGGGAGGCCAGGACACCCGCGCGGTCGCAGGAGAGCTCGGACTTGCGGTACCACTCCTCCAGCGCGGCGACGATGGCCTGGAGGCCGATGTAGCCCAGGGGCACCCACGCCACGCGGGTCGCCAGCCTGATCAGGGCCAGCAGCATGGTGCGGTACACGGCGTGGCCGCTGAGGATGTGCCCGACCTCGTGGCCGATGACGAAGCGCTGCTCCTCGTCGTCCAGCAGGTCGAACAGGCCCGTGGTCATCACGATGAAGGGCCGCTGGCTGCCGATCGCCATGGCGTTGGGCTTGGGGTTCATCTGGATGTAGAGCTCGGGGACCTCGTCCATGTCCAGGACGTAGGCGGCGTCGCGGACGTAGTCGTGGACGTGGGGGAACTGGGTGGGGCCGACCCGGACGGCGCTGGACAGGAACATCAGTCTGAGGGCGCGTTCGTTGAACAGCCCCGACATGCGCTTGAACACCTCGTCGAACCCGCGCAGCGAGCGCAGCGCCACCAGGGCCCCACGGTCGGCGGGGTGCTCGTAGGCGCGGGGTGAGATCTCGGAGAGCCGGACGCGGACGCGGTCTGGTGTGTTGGCCATATCGGCATGCTATGCGGCCCGATGGCGCTTGGCCACGGTTTCGACCTTCGAGATATGACGCGATTGCCGGGGTGCTCCGACACGCCCGGGAAGCAGGCCGAGAAGGTCGCGGTTGTTCCGTTGAAGGGAACAAAACGGGAGGAAGAGGCCGCCGAAGGTGCCCGTCGTCGGCTAACCTCGGTTGGCCGATCCCGGCAAACACGACCCACGTCCACGGCGAAACGGAGCGCACAGTGGCGCACGAGGCTCCAGGCGTCCTCCCAGGTGAAGGCCTCCCTCCACGGCGGAGCGGCGCCGGCCCCACCAAGGTCGGCATCATGGGCGGCACCTTCGACCCCATCCACCACGGGCACCTCGTGGCCGCCAGTGAGGTCGCCCACCTCTTCGGCCTCGACGAGGTGGTGTTCGTGCCCACGGGGCAGCCCTGGCAGAAGGACCCGGCCAAGGTGACCCCCTCCGAGGACCGCTACCTGATGACGGTCATCGCGACCGCGGAGAACCCCCAGTTCCGCGTGGACCGTGTCGAGATCGACCGCTCGGGGCCCACCTACACCCTCGACACCCTCCGCGAGATGCGCTGCAAGTACGGTCCCGAGGTGGAGCTGTACTTCATCACCGGGGCCGACGCGCTGGGCGCCATTCTCAGCTGGCACAACGTCGACGAACTTTTCGATCTCGCGCATTTCGTAGGCTGTAACCGTCCCGGTCACCATCTCAGTGACTCAGGACTGCCCGAGGGCAAGGTCTCCCTGGTGGAGGTCCCCGCGCTGGCGATCTCCTCGACCGAGTGCCGGGAGCGGGTCCGCAAGGGCGAACCCATCTGGTACCTGGTCCCCGACGGCATCGTTCGCTACATCCACAAGACCGGGCTCTACCGGGACAGCTGAAAGGCAGCAAGTACAACGTGACAGCCACCGACAGGGCTCTTGAGCTCGTCAGGGTGGCGGCCGAGGCCGCCTCCGACAAGCTCGCCCAGGAGATCATCGCCTACGACGTCAGCGAGCAGCTGGTCATCACCGAGGCGTTCGTGCTCTGCTCGGCCCCCAACGACCGCCAGGTGCGCTCGATCGTCGACGAGGTCGAGGACCAGCTCCGCCTGAAGGGCGGCGTCAAGCCGCTCCGGCGCGAGGGCGAGCGGGACGGCCGCTGGGTGCTCCTGGACTACGCCGACATCGTCGTGCACGTCCAGCACGAGGAGGAGCGCGGCTACTACGGCCTCGAACGGCTGTGGAAGGACTGCCCCGAGATCGAGCTCCCCGAAGGGGCGCGCGGAGCCGAGCGCACCGCCCTCGACGAGCAGTAACCCTTTCGGACCCACCCCGAGCGGAGAGAAACACCCTGTGAGCGACACCCCTCGCGTGCTGTTCTGGCGGCACGGACGCACGGCCTGGAACGTGGAGAACCGCTTCCAGGGTCAGACCGACATCGAACTCGACCAGGTCGGCCACGCCCAGGCCCGGCGGGCGGGCGGCCTGCTCGCCTCGCTCGGCCCCGACGTCATCGTCGCCTCCGACCTGAAGAGGGCCGCCGACACGGCCGGGTACCTCAGCCGCGCCACAGGGGTGCCCATCGAGTTCGACAAGGGACTGCGCGAGCGGTTCGGGGGGTCCTGGGAGGGGCGGACGGGGGCGGAGCTGTCCGCGCGCTGGCCGTCCGAGCACGCTCGGATGGCCATCCCGGACGGGGAGCCCATCTCCGAGGTCGGCGACCGCATGCGGGCGGCCGTCGACCGGGGACTGGCCAGAACCCCGGCCGGGGGACTGCTCGTGGTGGTCAGCCACGGTGCGGCCGTACGCATCGGGATCGCCCGCATGCTCGGCATCCCCGACGAGCAGCGCGAGATCCTGGGCCCCCTCAGCAACTGCTCCTGGTCGGTGCTCCAGGAGCGCCGGGGGCAGTGGCGGCTCATGGAGCACAACGCGGCGAGCCTGCCCGAACCCGTGGTCCTCAGCGACGACGCCTGAAACCGTTTCGACGTTCTCGCCGGATTCCGCTATGGTTCTGGGAGTCGTGAGGGCGAAAGCCCCCCGACTCCCACACGGGGCTATGGCGCAGTTGGTAGCGCGCCTCCATGGCATGGAGGAGGTCTGGGGTTCGAATCCCCATAGCTCCACGGACTGAGGACGATCCTGCTCGCGCGTGACCGCGCTCGCCGGGTCGTCCTTCGTGTTTGCCGGGGGGAGACCCCCCGAACCCCCCGAGGCACCCCCCCTGGGGTTGGGGTCGCGGTGATCGGCGGGGCGGCGGTACCGCACCTGTCGGCGGTGACGCCCGTCCGGCCGTGGCGGGTCCCCTCGGGGCCGCGGGAAGCGGCCCCGGGGGGACCGGGGTCAGGGCAGCGCCCGGAAGAACGCGCGGACGTCCTCGACCAGGAGCTCCGGCTCCTCCATGGACAGGAAGTGGCCGCCCCGGCCGAGCTCGGTCCACCGCACCACGTGGTGGTCCCGCTCCGCCCAGCGCCGCACGGTCACGTCCTGCGCGGAGACCAGCACCCCCGTCGGCACCGTCCCCCGCTCGGGGGCCCAGCCGCCGGCCTCCCAGCCCCCGTCCGCCCCCCCGTCCGCCCCCCCGTCCGCCGTCTCCCCGCTGTCCCATCCGCTCGCGGAGTCCTCACCCCAGGAGCTCGCGGACATCTCCTCGTAGTAGATCTGCGCGGACGAGCCCGCCGTGCCGGTCAGCCAGTAGAGCGACACGCACGTGAGCATCCGGTCGCGGTCGAGGGCGGCCTCGGGCAGGGCCTCCTCCGGCTCGCTGAGCTCCTTGAACTTCTCCACCATCCAGGCGAGCTGACCCACGGGCGAGTCGTTGAGCCCGTAGGCCACCGTCTGGGGGCGCTTCGCGTTGCACTGGAGGTAGCCGTCGTTGTAGTCCTGCATCGACTTCCACCGCTCCTCCTCCACCCCCGTCAGGCCCTCGGTGTCGCCCTCCGCGACGGGGAACGTGATCATGGCGTTGAGGTGCACCCCGAGGACCCGCTCCGGCGCCTGCCTCCCCACCTCGGGGGCGACCCACGAGCCCGTGTCGTAGCCATGGACGCCGTAGCGCTCGTAGCCGAGCCGCGACATCAGACCGACCATGACCCCGGCCATCCTGGCCGCCCCCATCCCGGGACCGGCCAGCGGCGTGGAGGGGCCGAACCCCGGCAGGGACGGGACGACCAGGTGGAACGCCTCCGCCGGATCGCCCCCGTGGGCGCGCGGGTCGGTGAGCGGACCGATGACGTCCAGGAAGTCGGTGACCGCCCCGGGCCAGCCGTGCAGCATGAGCAGCGGCGTGGCGCCGGGCTCCGGCGAGCGCACGTGCAGGAAGTGGAGGTTCTGCCCGTCGACGACGGTGGTGAACTGGGGGTGGGCGTTGAGCTCCGCCTCGCAGGCCCGCCAGTCGTAGGCCGAACGCCAGTACTCGGCCAGCTCCCTCAGGTATCCCACCGGGACGCCGCGGTCCCAGCCCACCCCCGGGACCTCGTCCGGCCACCGTGTGTTGCCCAGCCTCTCCGCGAGGTCGGTCAGCTGCTCCTGCGGAACCTCCATGCGGAAGGGCCGGATCTCCTGCTGGTCCTGCTCCGTGTTCGTCATGGGTGGAAGCCTAGGAACCGGTTAGGTCGGATCCGTTCCCAACCGGAGGGGAGAATCGGATCCATGGCAGAAACCTCGACGCGCCTGCTCGCGCTGCTCTCGCTGTTGCAGGCCCACCGCGAGCGGTCCGGCGCCGAGCTGGCGGAGCGGCTCGGCGTCACCGCGCGCACGATCCGCCGCGACGTGGACCGCCTGCGGGGGCTCGGCTACCCGGTGCACGCGACCAGGGGCACCGCCGGGTACCGGCTGGGGGCCGGCGCCGCGATGCCGCCGCTGCTGCTCGACGACGAGGAGGCCGTCGCCGTGGTGGTGGGCCTGCGCACCGCCGCCGACGGCTCCGTCAGCGGCGGCGAGGAGGCCTCGCTGCGCGCGCTCGCCAAGCTCGAACAGGTCCTGCCCCCGCGTCTGCGCAGCCGGGTCGACACCCTGCACGGCGCCACCCTGCGGGCCGGGGCGGAACCTGGGCCGACCGTGTCACACGAGACGCTGATGGCCGTCGCCGAGGCCTGCCGGCGCAGGGAGCTCCTGCGCTTCGGCTACACGAGTCCGCGCGGGGGTCCGACGGTCCGGACGGTCGAACCGCACAACCTGGTCAGCTTCGGCCGGCGCTGGTACCTGGTCGCCTTCGACACCGACAGGCAGGACTGGCGAAGCTTCCGCGTGGACCGGCTCACCCCCCGGACCCCCACGGGCCCCCGGTTCGTCCCCCGCGAGCCTCCCCACGGCGACGCGGCCGCCTACCTCGCCCGTCAGCTGTCCTCGGAGACCTGGCCCTTCCGCGCCGTCGTCAGGCTGCACGCCTCCTCCGAGGTCGCCGCCGACCGCGTGTGGCCGGGCATGGGTGTCCTGGAGGCCGTCGACGAGCACAGCTGCCTGTTCCACGTGGGCTCGGAATCCCCCTCCGACCTGGTCTGGATGATCACGTCGGTGGGATTGGACTTCACCCTGGTCAGCGGCCCGGGCGGACTTGTCGACGCCTTCCGCGACCAGGCCGCCCGCTGCACGGCCGCGGTGGAGGACGGCCCGTCCCGGGCGCGGTGAGGCCCCCGGGGCAGGGGTCTCCAGGCGCCGGCGGGCCCCCGCTCGAGGCGCCGGGGGCGGCCTCCGTGTCGTCCCCTTCGGCATGTCGGGGCCCTGACCGGCGGAACGGCGTCATGATGGAGACGGGAACGGGGGCCGGTCGGCGGGACAGGAGAGACCATGGAACTCAGCGTCAACACCTTGCTCAGCCTCGACGGCGTGATGCAGGGGCCGGGTGCGCCGGACGAGGACACCAGCGGCGGCTTCACCAGGGGAGGCTGGCTGGTCCCCCACGCCGACGAGGACATGGGCCGGATCGTGGACGGGTGGTTCGCCGCGGGGGAGGCGCTGCTGTTCGGCCGCTCCACCTACGCCATGATGCGCGACTACTGGCGGGAGGTCACCGACCCCGGGGACCGGGTGGCCACGGCGCTCAACAGCCGTCCCAAGTACCTGGTCTCGACCACCGCGGGCCGGACGGGCGCGGACTGGGGCGACACCACGCTCATCGCCGAGGACGTCCTCGGGAGCGTGCGGGCGCTCAAGGAGCGCCCGGGCGGCGAGATCCAGGTCCACGGCAGCTGGCGGCTCGCCCGGGCCCTCCACGCGGCCGGGCTGGTCGACGTGTTCCGCCTGCTGGTCTTCCCGACGGTCGTGGGAGACGGCAAGCGGCTGTTCGACGAGAGGACGGAGCCGCTCGGCTTCACCGTCGAGGGGAGCGCCGCCACGCCCGCCGGGCTCCTCTCGCTCACCCTGCGCCCCGCGCCCTTCACCACCGGCGGCTTCGGGGTCGTGGACGGGCGTGAGACGGTCCTCTGACGGGGGCCGCCGCGTGCGGCGCCCGCACCGGCCGGGGGCGGGTTCCGCGGGCGCCCGCCCCTCAGACCCGGCGCAGCCAGACCGCGGCGTCCCCGGGAAGCCGCCCGTCCAGTTCCGTGCTGGCCACCAGCACCTCGCCGGGCGGCAGCTCCACGGGCTCCCGGCCCGTGTTGACCAGGACCAGTACCCCGGGCCCCCTCCAGAAGGCCAGCACCGGGCCCAGGTTCAGCGTGTCGTCCCAGACCAGGGTCCGGTCCGCGCAGAAGTCCGGGCGGTGCGCCAGAGCCCTCCGGTACAGGTTGAGCACCGAACCGGGGTCCCCGGACTCGGCCTCCACGGACCACCGTCCCCAGCCCTCGGGCTGGGGGAGCCAGGAGCCGCCCGCACCGAACCCGTACGAGGGGCCGTCCGGGGTCCACGGCAGCGGTACCCGGCACCCGTCGCGCCCCTTGTCGGTGCGGCCGCTGCGCTCCCAGCGGGGATCCTCCAGGGCTTCGGCGGGCAGGCCGGCCGCCTCGGGCAGGCCCAGCTCCTCGCCCTGGTAGACGTACGCGGACCCGGGCAGCGCCAGCTCCAGCAGTGCGAGCGCCCGGGCCCGCCGGGTCCCCAGCTCCAGGTCGGGCTCGGGGTCGCGCCCGTCCGAGAGCAGCCACGTCCCCTGGTCGGTCCCGCGGGGCAGTCCCAGCACCGACACCGGGCGCACGACGTCGTGGTTGCCCACCACCCACGTGGGCGCCGTGCCGACGTGCGCGGCGTCCGCGATCGACGCGTCGATCACGCGGCGGTAGGAGTCGGCGTCCCACTCCGTCCTCAGGAAGTCGAAGTTGAACGCCTGGTCGAGCTCGTCCGGCCGGGTGTACAGCCGCCGCCGGTCGCCGGGCAGCCACACCTCGCCCACCGTGGCCCGGGGCGGGTCGAACTCCGCCAGCACGCGGCGCCAGTCCCGGTACACCTCGTGGACCCCGGGCCGGTCGAGGAGCGGGTGGTCGGGGTTGGCCGCGATGTCCTCGAACCGGCCGCCGTCCACCAGGACCAGGTCGCGCAGCGGCTCGCGCAGGTCCTTGACCAGTGCGTAGGCGACGTCGATGCGGAACCCGTCCACCCCGCGACCGCTCCAGAACCGCAGGATGCCCCGGAACTCCTCGCGCACCCTCGGCTCGTCCCAGTTCAGGTCGGGCTGCTCGCGCGCGAACAGGTGCAGGTACCACTGGCCGTCCTCCACGCGCGTCCACGCCGGTCCGCCGAACGTCGACCGCCAGTTGGTCGGGGGGAGCCCGCCGTCCTCGCCCCTGCCGTCGCGGAAGACGTACAGGTCGCGCTCGGACGAGCCGGGGCCGGCGGCCAGGGCGTCCCGGAACCACGGGTGCTCCTCGGAGGTGTGGTTGGGCACGATGTCGACCATCACGCGCAGGCCGAGTCCGTGCGCGGCCGCCACCATCGCGTCGAAGTCCTCCAGGGTGCCCAGCCGCGGGTCCACGGCCCGGAAGTCGGACACGTCGTACCCGCCGTCCGCCCACGGGGAGGCGTAGAACGGCGACAGCCAGATCCCGTCCGCGCCCAGGTCGGCGATGTGACCGAGCCGGGCGGTGATGCCGGGGAGGTCACCGACCCCGTCCCCGTCGGAGTCCGCGAAACTGCGCGGGTAGATCTGGTAAAGGACCGCGTCGCGCCACCACTGCTGCATGGTTCCCCTTCGCTGATCGGGTGTTCGGGCCGTCGTGCGGGTCGTCGGCGGGCCGTGCGGGCGCCCCGCCCCGGCGCGCTCACGCCGTTGCCCCGCCCCCGGGGACCGGGGTCAGGTGGACAGCCCGCGCGCGCCCCGGGGGGCCGCGGTGGACTGCCGGAGGATGATCTGGGTGGGCATCTCCACGTGCGTGTCGGTCCGGGCCTTCCCGTCGAGGATGCCCACGGTGAGCCGTCCGGCGGCCAGGCCGGTGTCGTAGGGGGCCTGGTCCACGGTCGTCAGGTCCAGGACGGCGGCGGCGTCGTGGTTGTCGAACCCCATGAGGGAGATGGAGCCGGGCACGCGGACCCCCGAGCGCCGCAGGATCCGGTGCGCGCCCATCGCGATGTCGTCGAACTCGGCGAGCACCGCCGTGGGCGGGTCCTGGTCGGACAGGAGCTCTCCCATGGCGAGCTCGCCCCCCGCGTGGCCGGTCGCCTTGCCGACGCTCCAGGGCGCCAGGCCCGCCGTGGCCATCGCCGCCCCGTACCCCTCGAGCCGGTGCCGGGAGCTGGTGCTGGACCACTCCTCCCGCCGGGCCCCGATGTAGGCGATACGGGTGTGCCCCAGGTTGAGCAGGTGCCGGGTGGCTCCGGCGGCGCCCGCGCGGTCGTCGATGTACACGCTTGCCCGTCCCGGGACGCACTGGCCCACGAGCACCACGGGCACCCCGACGTCGTCCAGGCGGTGGCACTCGTCCTCGGACAGGTCCATCGACACCGTGACGACGGCGTCGGAGTTGCGCCGGAGGGGGAGCGCGCGCGTCCAGCCCTCGCGGGCCCGGGTCTCGCCGACCTGGTACACGAGCATGTCGAGGTCCGCCTCGCGCAGCGCGTCGCTGACCCCCGACAGGACCACCCCGAAGAACCACGGCTGGAGGAAGGGGACGACCACCGCGACCCGGCCCGTGCGGCCGGTGACCAGGCCCGAAGCGTTCCGAGAGACCACGTAGGAGAGTTCGTCCGCGGCGC
This sequence comes from Streptomonospora nanhaiensis, assembly GCF_026642255.1. Classification (GTDB taxonomy): domain Bacteria; phylum Actinomycetota; class Actinomycetes; order Streptosporangiales; family Streptosporangiaceae; genus Nocardiopsis; species Nocardiopsis tropica. The sequence goes on from NZ_CP113264.1 coordinate 1,608,178, forward strand.
GCTGGACGCGCAGGCGCACGTCGGGGGCGACACCGGGGGCGCCGCGCAGGACACGGGAGACCGTCGAGAGCGAGACGCCCGCCCGGTGGGCGACGTCCCGCATGCTCGCGGGTTGGCTGGACATGCTGCCTACGTTAAGAGTGTGGCCCGTGTCATGGCAACGTTTTCAACGAGTCTGCCGACACGAGGAACGCCATTCCCCCTGTAGCAGGCAGATCCGGATAAGTTTTGTGTTGACTGGATCACATGGCGGTGGCATCGTTTTCGCACGACCCCGGGGGGATGACCCAGGACACACTCGACGGCGCGCGCCCGGCCACCGCCCGGCGCGGAAGGAGAGAGTCATGTCAGAGCTTTCACGCCACAAGAGGTACGCGGTGCGCACCGGTGCGGCGGGCCTGGCCGCACTCGGCCTGACACTGGCCACCGCGTGCGGAACGCCTCCGGGGGAGGGGTCGGAAGAGGAGGGGGAGAGCGCGGGACTCGCCGAGGACCCGCAGTTCGTGTGGGCGGTCACCGGCGCCGACCGGCAGGTCCACGAGGAGGTCGCCCGCCTCTGGAACGAGAGGAACCCCGACCGGCAGGTCGACATCTTCTTCCTGGCGCCGACCGCGGACGAACAGCGGCAGGCCATGTTCCAGGACCTCCAGAGCCAGGCCGGGGAGTTCGACGTCCTCGGCCTCGACGTCATCTGGACCGGCGAGTTCGCCGACTACGGGTACATCGAGAGCCTGGAGGACCTGAGATCCGAGGTCGACGGCGTCAGCCTGGACGGCGCCGTCGACAGCGCGCAGTGGCAGCAGGAGCTGTACGCGCTCCCGTACTCCTCCAACGGAGCGTTCCTCTACTACCGCACCGACCTCGTCGACGAGCCCCCCGCCACGTGGGAGGAGCTGTACGAGACCGGCACCGAGGCCGCCGAGGAGGCCGGCATCTCCGGCTACGTCGGCCAGGGCGACCAGTACGAGGGGCTCGTCGTCAACTTCCTCGAGCTGTACTGGTCCGCGGGAGGGGAGCTGTTCGACGACGCCCAGTCGCAGAGCACCTTCCTGGAGGGCGACGCCGCCACCACGGCGCTGGACTTCATGACCGAGGCCTACGACAGCGGCTTCTACGCCGAGGGGTTCGACTCCATGGTCGAGGACGACGCACGCGCCCTCTTCCAGGCCGGCGAGGCCGTGTACATGCGCAACTGGCCCTACGCCATCCCGCTCCTGGAGGGCGAGGGAGGCGAGGAGAGCGCGGTCGCCGACGACTTCGCCGTGGCGCCGCTGCCCACCTTCACGGGCGAGGGCACGACCAGCGCGCTCGGCGGGCTCAACAACGCGGTCAGCACCCTGAGCGAGAACAAGGACCTGGCCCGCGAGTTCGTCCTGTGGGCGGCCACCGATCCCGAGGCCCAGGACATCCTGGCCACCAACAGCCTGCCGCCGACCATGCAGAGCGCCTACGAGGACACGGAGGACCCCCACCTGGAGGTGCTCGGCGAGATCCTCGGCGACGCGCACGCGCGTCCGCCGGTGCCGGGATACAACTCGATGTCGCTGGTCATGCAGGAGAACCTGCACGCCGCCTACCTGGGGCAGGAGGACCCGGCCGCGGCCCTGGAGGCCGTGGACCGGTCGGCCGACGAAGCCCTAGAGCAAGAGTAGGTCCGATGGCGAAGACCCAGAGCGTCAGTACGCGCCGCGGCCTGGGCGAGCGGGCGATGGGCAGGATCTTCCTCGCCCCGTCGTTCGCGTTCATGGCCGTCATCGCCCTCTTCCCGGTGTTCTACGCGATCGGGATGAGCCTCTACAGCATCCGCGGATTCCACCAGGAGTTCACCGGGTTCGACAACTACGCGCGGGTCCTGACCGACGCGGGGTTCTTCAACGCGGTCGGGAACACCCTGGTCTTCACCGTCGCCTCGGTGTCGTTGGAGTTCGTCGTCGGTATGGCGTTCGCGCTGATCATGCACCAGGCGTTCGTCGGCCGCGGCCTGACCCGCGCGGTCATCCTCGTGCCGTGGGTGATCCCGACGGCCGTCGCCGCCCAGGTGTGGCGGTACATGTTCGACCACAACCCGGGCTTCGTGAACTCGGTCCTGGGCACGGACGTCAACTGGCTGCGCGACCCCGCGTGGTCCATGGTCGGCATCATCAGCGCCGACGTGTGGAAGACCGCTCCGTTCGTCGCCCTGCTGCTCCTGGCCGGGCTGCAGACCATCCCGAAGGACTACTACGAGGCGGCCAGGGTCGACGGCGCCACCGTGGTCCAGCGGTTCTGGTTCATCACCCTGCCCCTGCTGAGGCCGGCGATCGTCGTGGCCCTGCTGTTCCGCACGGTGGACGCGCTGCGCATGTTCGACTTCGCGTACGTGTTCGCCGGGTACTCGAACTCGCTCGCCACCCTGTCCGTGTACGCCCAGCGCTTCCTGGTCGCCGAACCGGAGCTGGGCTACGCCAACGCCCTGTCCACCGTCACGTTCGTCATCGTCATGATCGTCGGCCTGGCCTTCATCAGCCGCATGGGCCGCCACATGGTCGGCGACGTGGCGCGGAAGGAGAAGTGATGACGGCCGAGACGGTGAAGCCGAGCGGGCCGGTCCACCGGCCGCGCCGCAGGACGCACCCGGCGGTGGTCAACGCGCTCAAGCTGCTGGGCCTGCTCCTGGTGCTGGGCTGGTGCCTGTTCCCGTTCCTGTGGATGGGGATGACCAGCCTCCGGTCGGGGTCGGTGGCGCTCACGGACCCGAACATCTTCCAGGGGCCGTTCAGCCTGTCCAACTACGAGCAGGTCTTCGACCTCGGGTTCCAGTTCGCCCTGCGAAACTCGCTCATCGTGGCGGCGGTGACCACGGCGATCTGCATCCCGGTCGCGTCCCTCGCCGGCTACGCGCTGGCGCGCCTGCCCATGGCGGGCAAGTTCGCGCTGCTGGCGGCCACCCTGGTGGCCACGCTGTTCCCGCCTGTGGCACTGGTCAACCCGCTGTACCAGGTGTACCTGAAGCTCAACCAGTGGACCGGGATCAACCTGCTCAACTCCTACGCGGGCATGATCATCCCGTACGTGGCGCTGACCCTGCCGCTGGCGATCTTCATCCTCGCCACCTTCTTCGCGGGCATCCCCCGGGAGATCGAGGAGTCGGCGAAGGTGGACGGGGCCACCCCGTTCCAGGCGTTCCTGCGCGTGGTGGCGCCGCTGGCGGCGCCGGGCGTGGGCGCTGCCGCCATCCTGACGTTCGTGTACTCCACGAACGAGTTCCTGCTGGCCTTCTCCTTCGCGCCGCGCGACCTGAACGTCCAGACCGTGCCGGTGTTCGTGGGAACGTTCGAGCGGGTCGGCTACGAGAATCCGATCGGCCAGATCATGGCGGCGTCGGTGCTGGTCTCGGTACCGCTCATCCTGTTCGCCCTGGTCCTGCAGCGCCGGATCGTGGCGGGCCTGACCTCGGGGGCAGTGAAGGGCTGACGGCGGCGGGGAGTGGCCCGGGGAGCAGTCCAGGACCCCGGTCCCCTCCCGCCGCCAGGCCCTCCGGGGGAGGGGCGGGAGGCCGACCGCCACGGCGCCGCCGCGGTCGGCCGGAGCCGGGACGTGCCCTCCGCACCACTCCTTCGGCGCCCCTCCCGGACCCGCACCGCCCGTCCGGGGCCGGGACTCACCGGCGGGTGACGTCGTCGCGGTCCAGGTCGGCGGCGTCCCTGCCCATCAGCTCGGCCGTGATCTGCAACTCGGCCAGGACCGCGCGCAGCACGTGCTCGACCCCCGCCGCCCCGTCCACGGCCAGGCCGTAGACCCAGGGGCGTCCCAGCAGCACCGCCCGGGCGCCCAGCGCCATCGCCACGGCCACGTCCGCGCCCGAGCGCACCCCCGAGTCGAACAGCACCGCGGCCCGGTCGCCGACCGCCTCCACCACCTCGGGCAGGGCGTCCAGGGCCGCCACCGCGTTGTCGACCTGGCGGCCCCCGTGGTTGCTCACCACGAGGCCGTCCACGCCCGCCTCCACCAGCTCGATCGCCTCGTCGCCGCGGACGACGCCCTTGACCAGGACCGGCAGGTCGGTCCAGTCGCGGATGCGCGCGATGTTGTCCGTGCTCAAGGACCTGCTCGCGAACGCCCCGAGGAAGTGGAACACCGCTTCCGTGAACACCCCGCCGGGCTCCGGGTCGGCCTTGAGCCGGGAGCGGAACTCAGGGTCGCTGAAGTAGTTCGCCATGCCCTGGCTGCGCAGGAACGGCAGGTGGCCCAGGGCCAGGTCGCGCGGCCTCCACCCCAGCCTCTTGGTGTCGGCGGTGACCACGATCGCCTTCGCGCCCGCCGCGGTCGCCCGTCGCACGAACGACTCCGCGAGCGCGTCGTCGCCGGGCCAGTACAGCTGGTACCACCACGTGTCGGCCGCCTCCGCGACCTCCTCCATGGGCGTGGACGCGGCCGTGGACAGGACCATCGGCACGCCCAGGGCGTTCGCGCCCCTGGCCACGGCCAGTTCCGCCTCCCCGTGGACCTGCTCCAGGACCCCGACCGGGGCGGTGAGCAGCGGGGTCGGGTAGCGCTCCCCGAACAGGGTGACGCCCAGGTCCCCGGCGTTCTCCGCGCCCGGCCGCAGGCTGCGCGGGCGGAGCGCGTACCGGGCGAACGCCGCCACGTTGGCGTCGGCGGTGCGCTCCCGGCCGGCGCTCCCCTCCACGTAGCCGAAGGGCCCCGGCTCCATGGCCTTCTCGGCCAGGTCGCGCAGGGCCTCGTGGTGGTAGGGCAGGCGCGGCAGGTCGCCGTTGGTCGCGTCGGCGTAGACGCCGTCCTGGTACTGGGCGAAGTGGCTCATCGTTCCCTCGCTGGCGCCGGGGGCGCCCGGTGCGCGCGCCGCGGTCGGCGCACGGGACGGACAGGGAGGCCCGGGCCGTGGGGGAAGGGCCCGCGGCCCCGGGCGGTCGAACCGTTCGCGCCGTCCGGCTCACGGAGGATGCTACCGGGCGCCCGGGTGACGCACGTCACCCGGGCGCCCGGTGTTCACCGCGCCGCGCCGAACCCGAGCGGCGCCGCCGCCCGGCCGGAGCTCCGCCCGGTCCCCGTGGCGGGACCGGCCGCGCGGCTCAGGACGAGCCGACCGGGAGCCCCTCGTCCAGGACTCCGCCGTCCCCCGCCTCGGAGATGTGCAGCGCGGCGACCAGCTCCCGGTAGAGGGGGTCCCGGTCCAGCAGCTCGCGGTGCGTGCCCCGGGAGCGGACACGGCCGTCCTCCATCAGGACGATGCTGTCGGCGTGGATCACCGTCGACAGCCGGTGGGCGATGGTGACCACGGCCTTCCGGTCGGCGTGGCGGCGCAGGCTCTCCGTGATCGCCGCCTCCGTGATCGCGTCCACCTGCGAGGTGGCCTCGTCCAGCAGCAGCACGTCCGGGGAGCACAGCAGGGCGCGTGCCAGGGCGATGCGCTGCCGCTGCCCGCCCGAGAACGACGTGGCGTCGAGCTGGGTGTCCAGGCCCTCCTCCAGGGCGTCGACCTTGTCCGCCAACCCGACCTCGTCCAGGACCCGGCGCACGTCCTCCTCCGAGGCGTCGGGCCTGCTGAACAGCAGGTTCTCGCGGACGGTCCCGGGGATCACCGGGGTGTCCTGCTCGACGTACGCGAAGTGGCCGCGCACCTGCCTGGGGGTGAGCGACGGGTAGGGCGTCCCGGCCAGCGCGAGCTCCCCCTCCACCGGTTCGAGGAAGCGCAGCAGCAGCGAGAACACGGTGGTCTTGCCCGCGCCCGACGGTCCGACGATGGCGGTGTGCCCCCGCCGGGGGATGCTCAGGTCGACCCGGTCCAGCGCGGCCTCGGCTCCGGGGGCGTACCGGGCGGTGACCCCGCGCAGCTCCAGCAGCGCGTCCCCGGCGCCGTCGGGGTCGGCGAGCGGGACGTCGGGTCCGTCGGAGGACGGCTCGAGGGGGATGGCCTCGACCTCGCGGATGCGCCTGGCCGCGGCCACGCCGGACTGGAGGGTGGTGACGCTCTGGGAGAGCTCCATGACCGGGTTCATCAGCGTGAACGCGTAGAGCAGGAACGCGATGAGGGAGGACACCTCCATCGCGCCGGAGGTCACCCGCAGGGCGCCCACCCCCAGGATGGCGATGATCGAGATCTGGATGCCGCCGTAGGCGATCGTCCAGGCCACGGCCTCGCGCCTCACCGACCGCACCCCGTGGTGCGCGGCCTGCCGTGCGTGCTCCAGGATCTGGCCGCCGAGCCGGTCCTCGGCGCGGCTCACCTTGACCGTGCGCACGGCGCGCAGGGCGCCGTCCAGGACGCCGCCCATGAGTCCCAGCGAGTTCTGCGCCTTCTCCTGGGCCTTGGCGATGGCGGGCATCAGGGTGAGGAACAGGATCGTGACGACGAGCACGGCGGTGAACGTGACGGCGAGCAGGACCAGGTCGAGCACCCCCATCATCACCAGGGTCCCGACCAGCAGGACACCGCCGTTGACGAGGCTGATGATGCTGCTGGAGGCGGCCTCGCGCAGGAGCACCGTGTCGGAGGTGGCCCGTGTGACGAGTTCGCCCGAAGGGCGCCGGGACATCGGGATGAGGGCGGCCCGGAAGTAGCGGCGCACCAGGGAGGTGCGGGCGTCGAGGACGACCTTCTCGGCGACGGTGCCGAGGAGGATCCAGTGCCACAGGCCGAACCCGATGCCCAGGGCGAACAGCCCGAGCAGGAGCGAGATGGGCACCACGAGGCTGCCCGCGTCGGCGACGGTGTCCAGGACGAGCTTGATCACCATCGGGTTGGCGAGTTCGAGCGCCGACCCGAGCAGCGCGAGCACCAGTCCGAGGGCGAGCTTCCGCCGGTGCGGGTGCACGAACGACCACAGCACCCGGAGCTGGGCGAAGCGGGGCTCTTGCGTCCCCGGCGAGGAGTCGGTTAATACCGTAGATCGTTCAGTCATGCTCTAAATTAGGTCATATGTGACCGATTATTGTCAACCAAGTACCGACAAGCCTAGGATGTTGGCATGGTGAACAGCGCTCCCTCAGAGGAAGAGACGAGGACACGCGCGCGCACCCGGCGCGCGATCCTCGAAGCGGCCGTCCAGGTCCTCGGCGAGAACTCCGCGGCCCCCCTGTCGCAGGTCGCCAGAGCCGCGGGGGTCGCCCGCAGCACCCTCCAGCGCTACTTCCCCGAACGCGCCGACCTGACGAGCGCCCTGGGGGAGTACGCCGACGAGCTGATCACCGAGGCCATGCAGAGGGCGCGCACCACCGAGGGGACCGGTCTGGAGGCCTTCCTGCGCCTCGTGCCGGAGTACTTCGCGCTCCAGAAGGTGATCATGCTGGCGTTCGGGCAGGAGGAGGATCTCACCGAGGGTTCCGAGGAGGAGTGCGGGGAGGCCGACCTCGCGCTCACCGCCCTCATCGAACGCGGGCACGCCGACGGCAGCATCGACCCCGCGATCTCCGCGAGCTGGATGCAGCAGTTCCTGTGGGCGGGGCTCTACTCCGGGTGGTCCTACGTCAACACCGGGGAGGTCTCCGCGTACGAGGCGCTCAACCTCTGCGTGCTCTCCCTGGAGAAGGTGGCCGCGAACCCGGCCGCGAACGGCGGGCGCGGCTGACGCCCGCCGTTCGGGCGGCCCCAGCGCTCCCCGCGGGCCGGGCCCTCGGCGCCGGCGCGGGGACGGGAGGACGGGTCAGAGGTACAGGCCGGTGCCCCGCTCCGGGGCCTCGTTGGCGACGGCGTGCACGTCGCGCTCGCGCAGGATCACGTAGCGCTCGCCGTTCAGCTCGACCTCGCCCTGCTCCTCCGGGTCGAAGAGCACGCGGTCCCCGGTCTTCACGTGCCGGGCGCCGGTCCCGGCGCCGACGACCTCACCCCACGCGAGCCTGGTCGCCAGCTTCACCGTGTCCGGGATGACCAGACCGGCACTGCTGCGCCGCTCGCTCCGGTCCACGACCGTCCGTACGAGGAGGCGGTCGTGGAGCATCTGGATCTCAAGCTTTGATTCGGCCACGACCCCAGGGTATTCGGCCCCGCACACGGCTATCCACCGGCCGCCCGCCCGCCCCGGCGTCCCGACCTGCCCCGGACCTCCGGTACAGTACTTCTATCGCCGAGCGGGGAAACCGCCCGGCACACCAGGGGCTATGGCGCAGTTGGTAGCGCGCCTCCATGGCATGGAGGAGGTCTGGGGTTCGAATCCCCATAGCTCCACGCGACTCTGGGACGACCCTGCTCGGAGGCCTTCGGCCTCCTCGCAGGGTCGTCTTCGTCATGTCTGGAGACCCCCCGATCCCCCCGAGGCACCCCCCCTGTGGTTGGGGCCGCGCTGATCGGCGGGGCGGCGGTGCCGGGCCTGTCGACGGGGATGCCCGGCCGCTTGGCGAAGGCGTTCCGCCCGGACGGCCCCGCGCCGCCCGATGCGCCCCCGGGGCGCTGGGCCGCCGACCGCGGGCCTCCCGTCGGCGCATGTGCTGTGGGCGACCCCGCATCCCGCGTTCGCCGCAGACGTTCCTGCTCGACGCACCTCGTCCCCCCACCGCGCATCCGGCCACGGTTCCGCCGACGTGGCGGGGCCCGGCACGGCCCCCGGAGCCCCTCCCGTACGGTGGTGAGCCTTCCGGAGAGAGGGGCGGTCGATGGACGGTGGACACGACGTCGCGGACGACGCCGCCCGGGCCATGGCGACGGACATCCTGGATTCGGGCCGGTGTCCCCCGCGCGCGGGACTGACGTTCACGGGAACGGGCGGACTCCCCTCGGTCTTTCCCGTCACGGAGTTCGCCGCCGCTTCCGTCGGCGCGGCCGGTGTCGCCGCCGCCGACCTGGCCTCGGCGGGCGACGGGCGCCGCCGGGACGTCCGCGTCGACCGGCGCCTGGCCTCGATGTGGTTCGCGTGGTCCCTCCGCCCCACGGGATGGCGGCCCCCCTCCCCGTGGGACGACGTCGCGGGCGACTACCGGACCTCCGACGGGTGGATCAGGCTCCACACCAACGCCGCCGCCCACCGTGCGGCGGCCCTGCGGGTCCTCGGCGTCCCCGGCGGGCGGGACCGGGTGCGGCGGGCCGTCGCCGAGTGGGACGGGGTCGAGCTGGAGTCCCGTCTCGTCGGGGCCGGGGGCTGTGCGGCCGTGATGCGATCGACGGCCGCGTGGGCCTCCGGTGAGCAGGGCCGGAGCGTGGCCTGCGAACCGCTCATCGCCTGGGAGGACGGCGACAGGTCCGAGACGGCGCCGGCCCTCGCGGGCGGGGCGCGCCCGCTGGAGGGAGTGCGCGTCCTCGACCTCACCCGGGTCCTGGCGGGCCCCGTGGCGACGAGGTTCCTGGCGCTGCTCGGGGCCGACGTCCTGCGCGTGGACCCGCCCTGGTGGGACGAGCCCGGACTGGTCCCCGAGGTCATGCTCGGCAAGAGGTCCGCCCGGCTCGACCTGCGCGAAGCGGGCCCGCGCGGGCGCCTGCTGGAACTGCTGGGGCGGTGCGACGTCCTCGTGCACGGCTACCGACCCGGCGCCCTCGACCGGTTGGGCCTCGGCGCGGACGTCCGTCGCGGGGTGCGCCCGGGACTGGTCGAGGTCGGCCTCGACGCCTACGGCTGGACCGGTCCCTGGAGGACGAGGCGCGGCTTCGACAGCCTGGTGCAGATGAGCACCGGCATCGCCGACGCCGCCATGCGCGAAGGAGGGCTGGACGCTCCGAAGCCGCTGCCGGTCCAGGCGCTGGACCACGGGACCGGGTGCCTGATGGCCTACGCCGCCCTGGAGGGGCTGAGGCGGCGGGTCGACACCGGTCAGGGCTCCCTCGCCCGGCTGTCCCTGGCTCGTACGGCCCTCCTCCTCGCCGGGCGCCGGGGTACGGGCGACCCCGGCCCGCTCGATCCGGAGGGCGACGGCGACCTCGCCCCGGGTGTCGAGGACACGTCGTGGGGGCCGGCCCGTCGGCTCCGAATGCCGCTGGAGGTGGAGGGCGTGGTCCTCGCGGCGCCGCGGCCGGCGGGGGCCCTGGGGGCGGGCGAGGCGCGGTGGTGACCGCCCCGCCCGCGGACGCGCCCCGCCCGCCCGCCGTCCCGGGGCCGTCCGAGGCGGTCTCCGACATCAGGGAGATCGCGGAGTCCTGACCCGTTCGTCGACGAAGGCGAGGAGGTCCGGATCGTCGGAGACCAGGCGGTCCACCTCCTCGCCCCCGTCGCACCTGCACAGGGCCACCGTCACCCGCGAGGCGGAGCGGTCCACCACGCGCCACACGGCGCCGTGGTCCTCCCACCGGGTCAGGACCTCCACCGGGTTCCGTTCGTCGCTCATGGTGCCATGATGCCCGGAACGCGGAGTCCGCCCCTCCCGCACGCCCAGCTTCCCGGGGCGCTTCGGGCGGCCGGAGGCCGGGCGGGCTCCCGTGACGCGCCGTGTGGGCCGCCCGACACCCCGCATGTTCACCCCACCCTTCCGCGTCCGATAGAATCGAACCGTTGCCGCACGGCACACGGGGCTATGGCGCAGTTGGTAGCGCGCCTCCATGGCATGGAGGAGGTCTGGGGTTCGAATCCCCATAGCTCCACGCGACTCTGGGACGACCCTGCTCGGAGGCCTTCGGCCTCCTCGTGGGGTCGTCTTCGTCATGTCTGCCGGGCCCCCCGAGGCACCCCCTGTGGCTGGGGTCGCGGTGATCGACTGGGCGGCGGTACCGCACCTGTCGACGGTGATGCCACCCGTCCGTCGCGGTCGTTTCCCGTACGGGCTGCTTGTGTCCCGTGTTCTCCGGGGCGATCCTGACCGCGCTCGCGGGGGCGCCTTCGTCATGTCTGCCGGGGGAGGCCCCCGCCCCCTCGAGGCATCCTCCGGGGCGGGTTCCTGTCGCCCGGCGGCCCTCTGAGAGCTCTCCCGCCCCTTGACCCGGGGTGTGGCGTCGGTCATAATCAACATAACGGTTGATCAACGAGAAAGTTGAATGCGCAGATGGCGAGCGACCCCCTGAGCCTCACATTCGCGGCGCTGGCGGATCCGACCCGCCGGGCGCTGCTGGCGAGGCTCGCGGAGGGCGAGGCGACCGTCAACGACCTGGCGGAGCCGTTCCCCATCAGCCTCCAGGCGGTGTCCAGACACCTGAAGGTCCTGGAGCGGGCCGGCCTGATCAGCCGCGGCCGCGACGCGCAGTGGCGTCCCTGTCGGCTGGAGCCCGCGTCTCTGGAGCAGGCGTCGGTGTGGATCGGGCGGTACCACGACCAGTGGGAGGAGCGCTTCGACCGGCTGGACGAGGAGATCCGCCGCATCCAGGACGCGCGGGGAACCGGAGACCGCAGCACCGAGGGAGAGAAGACCCATGAGTGACCTCACCGTGACCGTCGAGCCCGGTCGCCAGGACATCGTCATCACCCGCACCTTCGACGCGCCCAGGGACGTGGTGTTCAGGGCCATGACCGAGCCGGAGCACCTGGCCCGGTGGTGGGGGCTGGACGAGACCGACACGGTCGTCGACCGGGCCGAGGTGCGGCCCGGCGGCACCTGGCGGTTCGTCGAGAAGGCCGCCGACGGCGAGGAGTACGCCTTCCACGGGGTCTTCCACGACGTGGTCGCCCCCGAGCGCATCGTGCAGACCTTCGAGTTCGAGGGGATGCCGGGCCACGTGGCGATGGACACCCACATGCTGGAGGAGAAGGACGGCCGCACCCTCTACCGGGCGATCTCCGTGTTCCAGACGGTCGAGGACCGCGACGGCATGGTCAGCTCCGGCATGGAGGAAGGGCTGGCCCAGTCGCTGGACGCCCTGGAGGGGCTCGCCCGCGGCCTCGCCTGACGCCCGCCGGGCCGATCGGCCGGGCCCCGGAGGGCCCGGCCGATCCCGCCTGTGGACGGAGCCCGCCCTGTCCCCACGGGCCGGTACTGTCGATCCGTGGCAGATCTTCCCGACGTTCCGACCCTGCTCGACGCCGCCGTCACCGCTCTCGGCGGCAGCCGCCGCGAGGGCCAGACGGCCATGGCCGACGCCGTGGCCGCGGCGGTCGACGAACGCGAGCACCTGGTGGTCCAGGCCGGTACCGGCACCGGCAAGTCCCTGGCGTACCTGGTACCCGCGGTCAGACACGCGATGGACCGGAAGAACACCGTGGTGGTCTCCACCGCCACCATCGCCCTCCAGAACCAGCTCATCGACCGGGACCTGCCGCGCCTGGCCGGGGCGCTGTCCTCGCTGCTGCCGCGCGAGCCCACGTTCGCCGTGCTGAAGGGCCGCCGCAACTACCTGTGCCGCAACCGGCTCCAGACCGCGGACGAGGACGCGGAGGACGCCGAGCTGTTCGACCCCCGGCAGCTCTCCTCCCTCGGCCGCCAGGTGGCCCGCCTGCACGAGTGGGCGGAGGAGACCGTCACCGGCGACCGCGACGAGCTCGTCCCCGGCGTCAGCGACCTCGCCTGGCGGCAGGTGTCCGTGGGCGCCAACGAGTGCATGGGGGCCCGCATCTGCCCCTTCGGACAGGAGTGCTTCGCGGAGTTCGCACGCGAGGCCACCCAGGGAGTGGACGTGGTGGTCACCAACCACGCGATGCTCTCCATCGACATGGCGCAGGGCCGGCACATCCTGCCCGAGCACGACACGATCATGATCGACGAGGCGCACGAGCTCGTGGACCGGGCGACCTCCGTGTCCACCGGCAGCCTGAGCGAGCGCGTCGTCAACACCGCGGCCAAGCGCGCCGCCCGCCTGGTCGAGCCCGGGATCAGCGAGCGCCTCACGGAGTGCGCCGACGGGCTCGCCCTGATGTTCACCGAGTCGCCCGACGGCCGCCTGGACCACATCGACGACGCCCTGGCCAACGCGGTCGCGGCCACCCGCGACGCCGCCTCCGCCTGCGTCACGGCCATCGGCCCCTCGCCCGGCGAGCTCGACCCCGACGGCGCCAGCGACCGCCGCCTGGCCCTGGCCGCTCTCGAAGAGGTGCGCGAGACCGCCGTGCGCGTGCTGGAGTCCTACGAACCCGCCCTGCGCGACCGCACCGAGGTCGTGTGGCTCACCAGGGCCCCGGGCCGCCAGCCCGCCCTCAACGTCGCCCCGCTCGCCGTCGGCGGGCTGCTGCGGGAGAAGCTCTTCGGGGACCGCACCGTCGTGCTGACCTCGGCCACCCTCACCCTCGGCGGTTCCTTCACCTCCCTGGCCAACCAGTGGGGCCTGGGCCGCGAGGTCACCCGGGAGGCCGCGGAACGGGCCGCCGCGGGCGCCCCCGGGACGACGCGGGCGCAGACCGGGGACGGGGACACTCCGGCCGCCGGCCCGGACGAGGACGACGACGGCCCCCACCGCGCGGCGGGGGAGCCCCGCTGGCGCGCGCTGGACGTCGGGTCGCCCTTCGAGCACGCCCGCAGCGGCATCCTGTACGTGGCCACCCACCTGCCGCCGCCCGGGCGCGACGGGCTCGCGCCCTCCTACCTCGACGAGATCGCCGAGCTCATCGAGGCCGCCGACGGCCGGGCCCTGGGCCTCTTCTCCTCCATGAGGGCCGCCCAGCAGGCCTGCGACGAGCTCCGGGACCGGCTCGACCAGCCGATCCTGTGCCAGGGCGAGGACTCCACCGGCCAGCTGGTCCGGCGGTTCGCCGAGGACGAGAGGTCCTGCCTGTTCGGCACCCTGTCGCTGTGGCAGGGCGTGGACGTGCCGGGCCCCTCCCTGTCGCTGGTGATCGTGGACCGCATCCCGTTCCCCCGTCCGGACGACCCCCTCGCCTCCGCCCGTCAGCGGGCCGTGGCCGCGCACGGCGGCAACGGGTTCCTGTCGGTGGCGGCCACCCACGCCGCGCTGCTGCTCGCCCAGGGCACCGGCCGGCTGCTGCGCTCCACCGACGACCGCGGGGTCATCGCGGTCCTGGACCCGCGCCTGGCCACCGCCCGCTACGGCGGCTTCCTGCGCGCCTCGCTGCCGCCCTACTGGGGCACCACGGACGCCGAGGTGGCCCGGTCGGCGCTGCGCCGGCTGTCCCGGCGGGCGGCACCCGAGCCGGCCGCGGGCTGAGGGCCGCCGACCGTGCCCGCCCCGGGACGCGCGGCGGCCGGGCGCCCGTCACGGGCGCCCGGCCGCAGGCCGTGGGCGGTGCCGGGGGCGTTCGCGCTCCGGCGGTGGGACCGGACCGGTCAGCCCCGGGTGCGGTAGCCGAAGAGGCGGACCGCGTACGCGGGGGACTCGTCGTCCTCGGACTCCTGGATGAACCAGCGGTCGTCGTGCTCGCCGACCAGGAGCTCGTTCCACATCATGTCGATGAGCTTCAGGCGTGACACCACGGACGACTCGGGGTCCAGGACGATGGAGTAGGCGTGGTCGGTCAGCCGCTGGGTGACCATGCCGACCGACTGGCCGTCCCAGATGGCGGGGACGGGGGCGTGGCCGACCTCGATCCCGCACAGCCGCAGCTGCTCCATCTCCTCGTCGAGGGCCTCCGCCGCGAGGGCGCCGTCCAGCCTGAGGGCGTCCTCCAGCTCGTCGCGGTCCTCGTCGGTGCGCAGATAGGCGTGGTAGGTGCGGTAGCCGCAGGTGCGGCACTTGCGCCAGACGACGCAGCGGGCCAGTCCGTAGGCCGACTGGGCCTCGCCCACACTCTGGTAGTCGCTCACCTCGCGAATCATGCCGCATTCGCAACACAGGGCCGTGAGATCCTGCTTCATCAGAGTCCCCCCTCCCAGGCGAGTATGCGACGAACGGAGCCCGTTAGGGAACCCGTTCGGAGAGGAAGTCGCGGCAAGGCCTCGTCATCAATGCCCAAAATGACCGGGTAGAGGGTTTCGGACACGTCCTCCCCGAAGCGTCGGTGTGGCAAGTCCTCCTCCGCCGGGTCGGCGCTACTCGTCCATCGACAGGCCGCGCTTGTTGCGCGCGCTCCAGTCGCGCATGCGCTGGGGGTAACCGACGATCTGCACGTCGTAGGCGGGGGCGGCCAGGTCACGGGCGACCTTGCGGATCACCTCGGGGGAACCGCAGCGGCGCCGGATCCACTCGCCGTCGGTGGCCACGGCGACGGCCGTGGTCCGGGTGGCGAACGTTTCGGGCTCGACGAAGAACTCCACGCCCACCCTGCTCTTCGAGAACTCGATCAGCGCCTTGATGTCCGAATCCTCGGAGGCCCGGTCGAAACGGGCCTTGCCCTTGCGGTTGGCCTTGCGGAGTCCGAAGCGGTCTCGCCATCCCATCGGCGCTCTGTCCCCTCAGGTACTGCTGCGGGTGGTGTGCGGAGCGGGGGTCCGTGTCCGGATCCCCCGGGGCCGCGGTGCCCCAGAGTCTATCCCGCCCAAACCACACGGATCGGGCGTGCAGGCCCCGCCCGGCACCGGTCTCACGCGTTTCCCGGACAGCCCTGTCACCGCGCTGCTACGTTCTGTTGTCACGCGGCACCATCAGGGGGAGAAGAGCATGCCGATGTGGACGTGGGCAGGGGAGACCTCCCGCCGGCTCAGGGCGGCGGGGCAGGACGAGCTGGCGGACGGGGTCACGGCGCTGCCCGTGCTCTGCGAGGCGGGGGACGCGGTACGGGTGGAGGCCGTGGCCAGGTCGGCGATGCGCACCGCGCGCCGGCTGGTCGCCGAGGCGGGGAGCGCGCAGGCCGCGGTGCCGGGGGTCTTCGGGCCGCCGACGCTGTTCTTCCTCGCGCACTGGCCCCTGGCCGTGCGGGTCGGGGTGCTCGCCGAGGGCAGGCGCGCCCTGGCCCAGGTGACGGCGGCCGCCGCCGACGAGCCGGCGCCGCACGAGCACGGCCCGCTGCCGGTGTCCCTCCAGGAGACGCTCGTGCGCTGCCACGCGAACGTGGACGCCAGGGGGACCACCGACCTGCGCCGCGATCTGCTGTCCACCCGCAGCCTGGCCGGCTGGGAGCGCACCCCGGCCTGGCCCGCCCTCACCCTGGCCCGTGTCAACCTGCTGATCGACGAGGACCTGGCCGACCGGGCGGAGACGGAGCTGCGGCGCTACGAGCACACCGCCACCGGACCGGCGGTGCTCGGCGCCGACGGCGTCTTCACCCTCGTGCGCGCGCTGCGCCACCAGGACAAGCACACGCAGGCCCTGGAGGTCCTCGACCGGATGGAGGCGGAGCTCGCCCTCGACGAGGCGAACCCGCGCCGCGACGCCCTGCGCCGCCGCATCCGCTTCGAGCGGGCGCGGCTCCTCTCCTGGCTCACCAGGCTCGGCCAGTGCGCGCCCCGCGAGGCCATCGCCCCGCTCCCGACGGTCGAGGAGGCGGAGGCCCACCCGGGTCTGCGGCCCGCCTGGGTGGAGGCCGTCGAGAACCTCGTCTGCCAGGGCGCCGTCCGCAACGACTGGCGGCTCGGGGTCCGTGTGACCACCTGGTCCCGCTACTTCGAGAGGGTCGGGGCGCCCCGCCGCGGCGCGGAGCTGGCCCTGGCCGCCGCCCGCCTGGCCGCCGGCCGCGGGGCCCGCTGGGTGGCGACCTGCTCCGCCCAGCGCGCGGAGAGGCTGATCGGGGAGCTGGGCCGCACCGACGAGATCCTGGGGGACCTGGTCGAGGCCCGCGCGATGATCGGCGGGATCCCCCCGATCGCCCCGGCGGCGCCCGCCGAGCGGATCCTGGCGTTCCTCCGCGCACAGCCCGCCGAGCAGGTCGATCCCGAGTTCCAGGCCGAGCAGGTCAACGCGGCCCTGGAGAGGATCCCCCACGACACGCCGCTCCTCAGCGCGCTCGGCCAGGTCGGGCGCACCCTCATGCTGTCGGACGCCGCCACCGAGCCGCAGTGGAGGCACGTGCGCGAACAGCCCGGTGACCAGCGGGCGGCGCTGTCCCTCCTGGAGACGCTGCTCCACGACAACGACACCGCCGGCGTGCGCGACCTGGTGCGCACCCTCGCCGCCGGCGCCCTCAACGGCGGTCCCGACGCGGAGGCCGGGTTCGGTCCGGGCGCGGAGCCCCCGGTCCTGGCCACCGCTCCGGGGGCGGCCTTCTAGGCGCTGCCGGGAACGGCCCCCGGCCGGTGACCCCGGCGCGGAGGTCAGGCGGGCGCCGACCGGCCCGCGACCCCGGCCGCGGCGGGCTGGGCCCCGGCGATCGCGCGCCCGGCCGGGTAGGCGAGGGCGGCGGAGGGCAGCCGGGCGGGTCGTCCGCTGGCCAGTACCCGCACCAGGCCGGCACGGTTGCGACCGCCGTCCGCGAGGGCGGGCCGGGCCGCCGCGTCGGCGACGCGCCGCAGTGTCTGCGCGGCCACCGCCCCGGCGGCGGTGAAGAGCTCGGCCCGGCCGCCCAGCGCGGCGGAGATCCGTTCGCCCACGAGGTCGTAGTGGGTGCAGCCCAGCACGACGCCGCGCACGTCCCCCGGTGTGAGGTCGGCGGCGTGGGCGACGGCGTCGTCGATGAGCCGGGGATCCGCGGACTCCACGGCCTCGGCGAGCCCGACGCAGGCGACCGGCGTCACGTCCACGCCGCCCGCGAAGGTCTCGATCAGCCGGCGCTGGTAGGCGCTGCGCGTGGTCGCCACGGTGGACCAGACGGCGATGGGCCCTCCGGCCGCGGCGGCGGGTTTGATCGCGGGGACCGTCCCGACCACCGGCACGTCCGGCTCGAACTCGGCGCGGAGCTCGGCGAGGCCGTGGACCGAGGCCGTGTTGCACGGTACGACCACCGCGTCCAGCCCCCGGCCGCCCGCGGCGCCCGACGCCGCGCGGGCCCCGGCCAGCGCGCGGGCGATCACCTCGTCCGGCGTCCGCCGCCCCCAGGGCATGTGGTCCGGATCCATGGCCAGGAACAGGTCGGCGTCCGGCCTGGCGGCGTGCAGCGCCGCCGCGGTCGAGAGCATGCCGATGCCGGAGTCTACGAGAGCGATACGCACGAACCCAGATCCTACGTCGTGCCCGCCTCCGGCCGCCCACACCGGTTCGGTGACCCCGGTGAACACGTGACCCGGGCAACACCCCAGGTAGACGGACTTCTGGGAAGACACGGCACAAATGGGGTGGCACAAGACCGTTACCGGTAGGTAGAACTGAGGAGATCGGCCCATCCCAGCCGCTCCCGGCGGCCAGGGCCGATCCGACCCACACTGTGCGTCGCCGACACCGGAACGGGAACTGGGATGACTCCTCAACAGCAGGGAACGGGCAGCGGCACCGCGGCCGGACGGCGGACGGGGTTCGCCGAGCACATAGCGGCGGTCCAGCGGGTCCGCCGCGACTACCGGGCACTTCCGCAGGACGCGCCGGTCCGGCTGGCCAAACCCACCTCCAACCTGTTCCGTTTCCGGGAGCCCTCCTCCGGCCCCGCCCTGGACGTCTCCGGCTTCACCGGCGTCATCGCCATCGACCCGGTCGAGCGCCTCGCCGACGTCGGCGGCATGACCACCTACGAGGACCTCGTCGCGGCGACCCTCCCGCACGGGCTGATGCCGACCGTCGTCCCCCAGCTGCGCACCATCACCCTGGGGGGCGCCGTCACCGGCATGGGGATCGAGTCCTCCTCCTTCCGCAACGGCCTCCCGCACGAGGGCGTCCAGGAGATGGAGATCCTCACCGCCACGGGCGACGTCGTCACCGCCACCCGGGACAACGAGCACAGCGACCTCTTCCACGGCTTCCCCAACTCCTACGGCACACTCGGCTACAGCCTGCGCCTGCGCATCGAGCTCGAACCCGCGTCCCCCTACGTGCACCTGCGCCACCTGCGCTTCCACGGAGCCGCCGAGGCCATGGACGCGCTCGCCCGGATCTGCGAGGACCTCGAGCACGAGGGGCAGCCGGTCGACTTCGTGGACGGGGTGGCCTTCGGGCCCGGTGAGCTGTACCTCACCCTGGCCCGGTTCACCGACCAGGCGCCCTGGACCAGCGACTACACCGGGAACGACATCTACTACCGGTCCATCCGGCGCCACGCGGGCCGCGGCCCGGGCGACTACCTCACCCTCCACGACTACCTGTGGCGCTGGGACACCGACTGGTTCTGGTGCTCGCGCGCCTTCGGCGCCCAGCACCCGCTCGTGCGCCCCCTGTGGCCGCGCTCCCTGAAGCGCTCCGACGTGTACCGCAGGCTGGTCGCCTGGGACCGGCGGACCGACTTCTTCCGCCTCCTCACCCACTACCGGGGCAAGCGCCCCCAGGAACCCCTGATCCAGGACGTCGAGGTCGGCGTCGAGAGGGGGGCCGAGTTCCTGGACTTCTTCCACTCCGAGATCGGCATGGCCCCGGTCTGGATGTGCCCCCTCCGGCTCCGCGAGCCCCGGCGGCCCGAGCTGGGGGAGGGCGAGCACATCTGGCCGCTCTACCCCCTGGAGGACGGCCGCCTCTACGTGAACTTCGGTTTCTGGGGGCTCGTCGACATGAAACCGAACCAGCGCCGCGCCCACCACAACCGGCTCGTCGAGGAGCGTGTCGCCGACCTGGGCGGACACAAGTCCCTGTACTCGGACTCCTTCTACGGCGAGGACGAGTTCTGGCGGCTCTACAACGGTCCCGCGTACTCCGCGCTCAAGGAGGCGTACGACCCCGGGGGGCGGCTGCTGGACCTGTACGCCAAGTGCGTGCGAAACCGCTGACACCACAGGGAGGCGGGCCGTGGGGACGGACCGCCTCCGAGAGAGGTAAGGACAGAGAGCATGCGTCTTGCCGAGATCTTCGAGCGCGTCGTCGGGCCTGACGCGCCCCTCCGGTTCACCGCCTACGACGGCAGCAGCGCCGGGGACCCGGACAGCGACGTCGCCCTGCACGTGCGGACACCGGTCGCCGTCAACTACCTGGCCCAGTCCCCGAACGGGCTCGGGCTCACCCGCGCGTACGTCTCCGGCCACCTGGAGCTGGAGGGCGACATGTACACCGCCCTCAGACACATGGCGGACTTCGCCTTCGCCGAGGGGATCAACGTGTCCGCCCGCGACCTCGCCGAGATCGTCCGCTCCGTGGGCTGGGTCAAGTTCGTCAACCGGGTGGCCCCGCCGCCGGAGGAGATGACCCGCGGCCGGCTGGCGACCCGGGGCTGGCGCCACTCCAAGCAGCGGGACGCCGAGGCGATCCACCACCACTACGACGTCTCCAACGCGTTCTACGAACTGGTGCTGGGCCCGTCCATGACCTACACCTGCGCGGTCTTCGACGACGCCGACGGCGCCCCGGACAGGGTGGGCCGGGAGGACGGCGCGCTGGAGAGCGCCCAGTTCCGCAAGTACGCACTGGTCTCGCGCAAGCTCGGCCTGGAGCCGGGTATGCGCCTGCTCGACGTGGGCTGCGGCTGGGGCGGCATGGTCATGCACGCCGCCCGGGAGCACGGGGTCCGCGCCCTCGGCGTCACCCTGTCCAAGGAGCAGGCCGAGTGGGCGGGCAAGAAGATCGCCCAGGAGGGGCTGTCGGAGCTCGCCGAGGTCCGGCACATGGACTACCGGGACGTGCCCGACGGCAGCTACGACCGGATCAGCTCCATCGGCCTGACCGAGCACATCGGCGCCAGGAACCTGGACGCCTACTTCGCCTCGCTGTACGCCAAGCTGGTCCCCGGGGGCCGGCTGCTCAACCACTCCATCACCCGGCCGCGCAACAACCTCAGGCCGATGGACACCGGCGGCGTCATCAACCGGTACGTGTTCCCCGACGGGGAGCTGGAGGGGGCGGGCCGGATCCAGACCGCGATGAACGACGCGGGCTTCGAGATCCGCCACCAGGAGAACCTGCGCGAGCACTACGCGCTCACCCTCCGCCACTGGGGCGCCAACCTTGAGCGCAACTGGGACGAGGCGGTCGCCGAGGTCGGAGAGGGCACGGCCCGGGTCTGGCGGCTCTACATGGCCGGGTCCGTGCTGGGGTTCGAGCGGGACGTGGTGCAGCTGCACCAGATCCTCGGGGTGAAACTGGACGGCACCGCCGCCCACATGCCCCTGCGCCCGGTGTTCTGACGCCGGCGGGCCCCGGCGCCCCGAGGCCCCGGGGGCCCGCGCCGGCGGGGCCCGCCGGCCCCTGTTCGCCGGAAGGGGATCCCGGCCTGTCCGGGGCTCCGCCGGGACCCGTTCGCGGCATCATGGACCCGAGCCCCACCATCCAGAAGGGACCACCACCGTGTCCTCAGAGTCATTCTCCGGACCATCCCACGATCCCCGCGACGGCAGGACTCCGCCGCCGGAGACGCCGGACCGCGTCCGGCGGACCGCGATCGAGCTGATCGAGGCCTACGCGGACCGGGACCGGGAGGCGCTCGACGCGGTCGTCCCGCGCGCCGCCGACGACGTGGACGAGGTCCTGTCGGAACTGAAGGTCGTCGCCGCCTTCCTCGGCCGCAGGGTGCAGCAGACCGGTGTGGTGTGGAAGCCCGCCGACTCCCGCGAGGCCGTCGCCCGTACCGTCGCCGAGATGCTCCCGCCCGAACTGGAGTTCGCGGTCGCCACCGCGTGGGAGGCCCACTCGGTCGGCGAGGAGGAGGCCGCCGAGCGCTTCACCCGGGGCGACCCCATGGTCTACGTCCACATGCTCGCGGCGTTCGGGGCCGCCATCGGCCTGGCCGTCTACAAGCGCGCCGAACTCCTGTCCGTCCTGCGCCAGGTCACCGGCCTGGCGGAGTAGGGCGGCGACACGCGGGTCCGGGACCCCGGTGGCGGAGGGGTCGGGCGTGCCCCGGGGCGCGCGGTGAGCCGGTTCCCGGGCCCCGACCCCTAACGGGTCAGACACAAATCACAGTGGTTTACTTCACTGGAGGCCGTTCTTTACGTAGGTTTCCTACCAACCCTCAGGGGACCCTCGAAAGGAACGGGAGGCGTGCCGATGGCCCGCAGACGAACCCACAAGTACGTTCCACTCCCCGCCGCCGCGGTGGCGCTGGTCCTGGCCGCCACGGCGTGCGGGTCCGGCGGGGGCGGTGACGGCTCCGCCGCCGACGGGCTCACGGTGTGGATCATGCAGGGCACCAACCCCGACGAGACCGGGTTCTTCGAGGAGGCCAACGCCGCGTTCACCGAGGAGACCGGTGTCGAGGTCGACGTCGAGTTCATCCCGTGGCAGGACGCCCAGAACAAGATCTCCACGGCCATCGCCGGAGGGACCACGCCCGACGTGGTCGAGCTCGGCAACACGCTCACCCCCGGGTTCGCCGACGCCGGGGCGCTGCACGACCTGTCCGGGTACGACATCGACACCGACCAGTACATCCCCGGCCTCATGGAGATGGGCCGGCTCGGCGACGGCGTGTACGGCGTCCCCTGGTACGCCTCCATCCGCTCCGTGGTCTACCGCTCGGACATCTTCGAGGAGCACGGCCTGGAGGTGCCGGAGAACTGGGAGGAGCTGCGCGAGACCGCGACGGCCCTCGCCGAGGCGGAGGACGGCATGATCGCCTTCCCCGTGCCCGGCGACGCCCAGTACTCGGTCATGCCCTGGATCTGGGGCGGCGGCGGGGAGATCGCCGTCGAGCAGCCGGACGGCACCTGGGTTTCGGAGATCGACACCCCCGAGGGCCGGGCGGGGATCGAGTTCTTCACCGGCCTGGCCCTGGAGGACGGCACCTCCACCACGGGCGCGGTCAACTGGACCGAGATCGAGGTCATGGAGTCGATCGCCAACGAGGAGGCGGCGATGGCCATCCTCGGCAGCGCCAACCCGAAGGCCATCCTGGAGAGCAACCCCGAGCTGGAGGGCAGGATCGACTCCTTCACCCTCCCCGGCCGGGAGGAGGGGTACATGCCCTCCTTCGCCGGCGGCTCCCTGCTCTCGGTCTTCGAGGGCACCGGCAACGAGGAGGCGGCCTGGCAGTACGTCCAGCACCTCACCGGCGACGAGTTCTCCATGCGGTGGTCCGAGGAGACCGGATTCTTCCCCGGCGTCACCGCGAAGGTCGAGGAGTTCTCCGAGTCGGCCGACCCGATCCTGGGACCGTTCGCGGTCCAGCTCAACGAGGCGAGCCGCGGCGTTCCGGTGACCCCGGCCTGGACCCAGGTCGAGGCCGAGAAGCTCCTGGTCGGCATGCAGCAGTCCATCCTCAACGGCGAGGCCTCGGTGGACGAGGCCACCGCGGACACCGCCGCGGAGATCGAGCGCATCCTCAACGGGGGTTAGGCAGTGGGAACACCGGTCGGGCTGGGAACCAGTGGACCGGGGCAGGGCGTCCGCCGCCCCTCCGGACCGTCCCCGAGGCGGTCCGGGGCCGGGCGGCGGCCCCCGCTCCTGGGCCGGCGCGCACGGAGGACCCTCCTCCCGTGGGTGCTGCTCGCCCCCGCGCTGACGGTCATCGGGCTGCTCCTGCTGTTCCCGCTCGGCCGGATCCTGTGGCTCTCCTTCCGCGACTTCAAGCTGCGCAACCTGATGTCCGGCGAGTCCGACTTCATCGGCCTGGACAACTACGTCGCGCTGCTGACCGACCCCTACCTGTGGCAGGTCGCCATGGTGAACACGGTCGTGTTCGCCGTGGTCGCGGTCCTCACCACGATCGTCGTCGGCACGCTCGTGGCACTGCTGCTGTCGACGCTGTCCACGGTCCCCCGGCTCGTAGTGGTCTCCTGCATCATGGTCGCCTGGGCCATGCCCGCCGTCAGCGGGACCTACGTCTGGGTCTGGATCTTCGACGTCGACAACGGCGTCGTCGCCCAGGCGCTGACCTCCCTCGGGCTGCTCGACCCCTCGGGGCACAACTGGTTCGCCGACCGGCTGTTCTTCTACGCCATCGTCACCCTCAACGTGGTGCACGGCGGTTTCCCGTTCGTGGCGGTCACCGTCCTGGCCGGACTGCTCACCGTCCCCGCCGAACTCCACGAGGCGGCCCGGATCGACGGGGCCGGCGCCTGGAAGCGCTTCTGGCACGTCACGTTCCCGGTGCTGCGGCCCGTGTTCGCGGTGGTCACGGTGCTGTCGACGATCTGGGACTTCAAGGTGTTCGCGCAGATCTACCTGATGCCCGGCGGCGACGTGGGCGGCTCGGACATGCTCAACCTCGGCGTGTGGTCCTACGTGAGGTCCTTCGGCCACAACGACTACGGGCTGGGCGCGGCCATCGCCGTCCTGCTCACCCTGCTGCTGCTGGTGGTCACGGTGTTCTACCTCAGGGCGCTGTTCCGAGAGGACGGGCTGAGGTGACCGGGCGCGGCTGCGGGGCGCGCACGGGGGGCCACGGCTCAGTGGACGCCCGACACCAGCTTGTCCCGCACCCGGCGCCAGTCCACGGAGGCCAGGGAGCGCCGGTTGAGGTCCTCCCGGACCGCGGACATGGTGCGCAGGTCGTACTCGTCGAGCGGGCGCCCGTCGTCGTTGTCCTGGTTGACCAGGTTGTCCACGTACGCGAACAGCAGCCGGCCGCCCGTGTCGGCGAGGGCGTGCCGGACCGCCCTGTCGCGGAACCGCGCGTCGTGCGGGATCCAGCTGATGACGACCTCGGTGGGGGAGGGGCCCGGGGAGTCGTGCACGGCGCTACCCCGCCGCTTCCGGCGGTCCCGACCATCCTGGCGACACGGCCCTCACCCCTCCTCGCCCGCCGGGGCCGGACAGGCGTCCCGCACCGGGCAGAGGTGGATTCTAACGGCCCGTCCCGGCCGCCGGACAACCCGATCCCGCCCTACGGGCGCCGCTGACGAGGAGGACCGTTGGGCACGACCGCACACGTATCGGCCGCCACCGACCGCGACTGGGAGGAACGGGTCCGCCGGGCCAGGCGCAGGGGCGGCGCAGTCCGCTCAGGCCGCCTCCTGGCCAAGGGCGCCGCGGTGGGCGCGCTGCTGCTGTTCACCCTGTTCCCGGTGTACTTCATGCTGACGAGCGCGTTCTCGGACCGGAGCACCTCGGGCACCGGGGCGCTGCTGCCGACCGCGCCGACCCTGGACAACTTCGCCTACGTCCTGACCGAGGGCAACTTCGACACGTACATGGCCAACTCGCTGGCGGTCGCCTGCATCACGGTGGTGGGCGCGTGCGTGCTGTCGCTGCTGGCCGCGGTGGCGGTGGCCCGGTTCCGCTTCCGGTTCCGCACCGCCGTGCTGGTCATGATCCTCATCGTGCAGATGGTGCCGCTGGAGGCGCTGGTCATCCCGCTCTTCCTCCAGGTGCGCGACCTCCAGATGCTCAACACCCTGCTCGGCCTCGGCATCGTGTACGTGGCCCTGTCCCTGCCGCTGGCGGTGTGGATGATGCGGGGCTTCGTCGCGGCCGTGCCCGTGGAGGTGGAGGAGGCCGCCTACATCGACGGCGCCTCCTGGCTCCAGATGTTCTGGAGGGTCCTGTTCCCGCTCGTCGCGCCCGGCCTGGTGGCGACCGCGATCTTCTCGTTCATCGTGGCCTGGAACGAGTTCGTGCTCGCCCTGACCTTCATGACCCAGAGCGAGAACTACACCGTCGCGGTCGGCCTGCGCCAGTTCTTCGGCCAGTACGCCAACGAGTGGGGGCACGTGATGGCCGCGTCCACCCTCATCACCCTCCCGGTCATGGTCTTCTTCATCCTCGTCCAGCGCTTCCTGGTCTCGGGCCTGGTCCAGGGCGCGGTCAAGGGGTAGGGGCGGGGCCGGCCCCGGGAGGACCGGTCCCGCGCTCCCGGCGGCCGTCCCCGCGCGCACGCGCGGGGACGGCGCGTGTCAGCCGCGCAGCTCGCGTTTGAGGATCTTCCCGGTGGACGTCATCGGCAGCTCGGTGCGGAACTCGACCTCGCGCGGGTACTTGTAGCCCGCCAGGCGCTCCTTGGACCAGGAGACGAGTTCGTCGGCGGTGAGGTCGGAGCCCTCCTTGGGGATCACGAACGCCTTGACCTCCTCGCCGTGGGTGTCGTGCGGGACGCCGACGACCGCGGCGAGGCTGACCGCGTCGTGGGTCATCAGGACCTCCTCGACCTCGCGCGGGTACACGTTGTACCCGCCGCGGATGATCATGTCCTTCGAGCGGTCGATGATGAAGTAGAAGCCCTCCTCGTCCCGGCGGGCGATGTCGCCGGTACGGAACCATCCGTCCCGGATGACCTCGGCGTTCACCTCGGGACGGTTGTGGTAGCCCTTCATCACCAGGTGGCCGCGGACGGCGATCTCCCCGACCGGCTCCCTGTCCTCCTCCTGGACGACCTCGTTCCAGTCCGGGTCGATCAGCTTCATCTCCACACCCCACACCGGGCGGCCGATCGAACCGGTCTTGGCCTTGACCCGGGGGTTGTTGAAGGAGGCGACCGGCGAGGTCTCGGACAGGCCGTAGCCCTCTTTGATGCCGACGCCGAACACCTTGGTGAAGTCCTCGGCGAGCCGGCCGGGCAGGGCGGCGCCGCCGGAGACGGCGTCGACCATGTTCGCGGCGATGCCCTCGAGGTCGTACTCGCCGGCCCCGGCGCTCTGGACCGCGTTGAGCAGGCCCCAGTACATGGTGGGCACGCCCGCGAACCCGGTGACGCCCTCCTTCTCCATGAGGCGCAGGGCCTCGTCCCCGTCGAAGCGCGGCATGAGGACCATGGTCCCGTGGCGGTACAGGCAGGCGTTGAGCATGACCGTCTGGCCGAAGATGTGGAACAGCGGGAGGACCACCAGGGAGACGTCGCGGCCCTCCGGGTGCGCGTTCACCAGCTTGGCCGAGCCGATGGCGTTCATCATCAGGTTGTTGTGGCTCAGCTCGGCGCCCTTGGGCTTGCCGGTCGTGCCGCTCGTGTAGATGATGACCGCCGTGTCCTCGGCGCTCGTCTGCACGCTCTCGAACTCGCCGGACCGGCCCTCCAGCGCCTTCCAGAAGGTCTCGGCGCCGTCGATGGTGGACTCGGTGGCGCCCGGCACGGCGGGGAGGTCCACGTAGATGTCGCAGCCGTCCGTCTGCTGGAAGGCCTCGTAGGCGCGCGGGCCCAGCGGCAGTTCCGGGGTGCCGGTGAACGCGAACAGCGCCTTGGCCCCGGAGTCCTCCAGGTGGTAGGCGATCTCACGGGGGGTCAGCAGCACGTTCAGGGGGACGACCACCGCGCCCGCCTTGAGGGCGCCGAAGTAGACGAACGGGAAGTAGGGCACGTTCGGACTGGCGAGAGCGACCCGGTCGCCGGGTCTGATCCCCCGGGAGACGAGGAGGTCGGCCACCTGGTTGGCGATCATGTCGGTGAGGGCGTAGTTCAGGCGCAGGTCCCCGAAGACCAGGCACTCCTTCTCGGGCGCCGAGCGGGCGCCGTCCTCCAGAAGCACGGACAGGTTGAACATGGGGGCCTCCCGCAGGCAGGTGAATCCGGTGGATCCGGATAAGTCAGGACACGCACGAAGGGAGCCGGTGTGACCGGGATCGCGTGTTCTGTGCCACTTTCACGGCAGAGTAACAAACCGAACAGTCGGTGTGGAGAGGACGCGGGTCCGTAATCTCACCGATCTTTTCGCTACGCTCCGTCACGGTTCCCGGCCCCCGGGCGGGCGGGGACCGTCTGCGGCCCGAGGCGCGTGAACGCGTCCTGCACCCGACCCGCCAACCGCTAACCTGTGGGAAGTACACCCAGACGCGGCTAAGGAACCTTCAGCGATGACAGCGGTAGACGGCGACCAGACGACGGGCGACACCTACGACGCCCGCGCCCTCCAGGACAAATGGCAGGCGCGCTGGGCCGCCGAGCTCCCGTTCCAGGCCGAGGAGGACCCCGGGGACACCCGTCCGCGCTCCTACATCGTCGACATGTTCGCCTACCCCTCCGGCGACCTGCACATGGGTCACGCGGAGGCGTACGCCATCGGCGACGTCATCGGCCGCTACCGCTTCCAGCGCGGCGACAACGTCCTGCACCCCGTCGGCTGGGACTCCTTCGGGCTGCCCGCCGAGAACGCGGCGATCAGGAACGACTCGCACCCGGCCGAGTGGACCTACGCCAACATCGAGACCCAGGCGGCCTCGTTCCGGCGCTACGGCATCGGCGTGGACTGGTCGCGCCGCCTGCACACCTCGGACCCCGAGTACTACAAGTGGAACCAGTGGCTGTTCACCCGCTTCTTCGAGCGCGGGCTGGCCTACCGCAAGGACGGCCAGGTCAACTGGTGCCCCAAGGACCAGACGGTGCTCGCCAACGAGCAGGTCGTCCAGGGCAGGTGCGAGCGCTGCGGCTCCGACGTCGTCCGCCGCAGCCTGAACCAGTGGTACTTCAAGATCACCGACTACGCCCAGCGCCTGCTGGACGACATGGACCAGCTCGACGGAGGCCGCTGGCCCGACGAGATCCTGGCCATGCAGCGCAACTGGATCGGCCGCTCCACCGGCGCCGACGTGCACTTCCGGATCGAGGGCCGCGACGAGCCGGTCACGGTGTTCACCACGCGCCCGGACACCCTCTACGGCGCCACGTTCTTCGTGGTGGCCGCCGACGCGGACCTGGCGGAGGAGCTGTGCGCCCCCGAGCAGCGGGAGGCCTTCGACGCCTACCGCGCCGAGGTCGCCAAGCTCTCTGACATCGAGCGCCAGGCCACCGAGCGCCCCAAGACCGGTGTCTTCCTGGGCCGCTACGCCGTCAACCCCGTCAACGGCGAGCGCATGCCCGTCTGGGCCGCCGACTACGTCCTGGCCGACTACGGCCACGGCGCCATCATGGCGGTGCCCGCGCACGACCAGCGCGACCTCGACTTCGCCCTGGCCTTCGACCTGCCGGTCAGGGTCGTGGTGGAGACCGGGGAGCCCGACCCGGCGGAGACCGGCGTGGCCACCGCGGGCGAGGGCACGCTGCGCGACTCCGGTCCGCTGGACGGCCTGGCCAAGGCCGAGGCGATCGAGCGCATCATCGGGGTGCTCGCCGAGCGCGGCACCGGCGAGGGCACTGTCAACTACCGGCTGCGCGACTGGCTGCTGTCCCGCCAGCGCTACTGGGGCACGCCCATCCCGATCGTCCACTGCCCCTCGTGCGGCGAGGTCGCGGTCCCCGACGACCAGCTGCCCGTCACCCTCCCCGAGCTGAAGGGCGCCGAGCTGGCGCCCAAGGGCGTGTCGCCCCTGGCCTCGGCCGAGGAGTGGGTCAACGTGGACTGCCCGTCCTGCGCGGGCCCCGCCCTGCGGGACACCGACACCATGGACACCTTCGTGGACTCGTCCTGGTACTTCCTGCGCTACTGCTCGCCCCGCCTGGACACCGCCCCGTTCGACGTCGAGGCGGTCGACAAGTGGGGGCCGGTCGACCACTACATCGGCGGCAAGGAGCACGCGACGCTCCACCTGATGTACGCCCGCTTCTTCACCAAGGTCCTGCACGACCTGGGCATGGTGTCCTTCACCGAGCCCTTCCGCCACCTGACCAACCAGGGACAGGTCATCAACCAGGGCCGGGCGATGTCCAAGTCCCTGGGCAACGGCGTCGACCTGGGCAAGGAGATCGACGCCTACGGCGTGGACGCCGTCCGGCTGACCATGCTCTTCGCCTCCCCCCCGGAGGAGGACGTCGACTGGGCCGACGTGTCCGCCGTCGCGGCGCAGAAGTTCCTCAACCGCGCCTACCGGGTGATGAGCGAGGCGGGAGCGGCCAGCGAGCCCGGCGCCGACCCCGCCGGGGGCGACACCGCCCTGCGCAGGGTCACGCACCGCACCATCGACCAGATCACGAACCTGGTCGAGTCGCGGCGGTTCAACGTGGCCATCGCCCGCACCATGGAGCTGGTCTCGGCGACCCGCAAGGCCATCGACTCCGGCCCCGGGGCGGGCGACCCCGCGGTGCGCGAGGCCGCCGAGTTCGTGGCCGTCGCCCTGTCCCTGTTCGCGCCCTACGTGGCGGAGGAGGGCTGGGAGAAGCTGGGGCACGTGGGCACCGTCGCCGTCGGCCACTGGCCCGAGGCGGACCCCGGCCTCCTGGTGCAGGAGACCGTGACCTGTGTCGTGCAGGTGCAGAGCAAGGTCCGTGACAAGCTGTCCGTGGCGCCCGACATCGACCCCGCCGAGCTGGAGAAGCTGGCGCTGGCGTCGGAGCGGGCACAGGGCTTCATCGGCGACAAGCAGATCCGCAAGGTCATCGTGCGCGCGCCGAAGCTGGTGAACATCGTCGTCGGCTGACCGGAACGGGACGGCGGCCGCCGGGCGCGGCCGCCGTCCCCCGCGGTCGGCTCGGTGACCGACAGGGAGGCGGGTGGCCGGGTGGGTCCCCTCGTGCGGGTGGCCGTGATCGGTGCGGGCGCGGTGGTGCTGTCCGCGGCCGCCGTCGGCGGCGGGCTGTGGCTGTCCGGGAACGACCCGGACGTCCCCGAGAGCGGTGACGTCCACGCCGCGGCGACCGGCTGCGACGCCGTCACCGGCGAACTCCTCGCGGAGCGCCTGCCCGGGGCGGTCGCGCAGCCCCGGGAGCAGGGCCCCCTGGAGGGCGGCGACAACCTCGTGTGCGCGTGGTCCTCGCCCGGGGCCCCCGGCGGCGACGGGGGAGCACTGCGCGTCGACGTGTCGGCGCTCTTCACCGACGCCACGGGGGAGGAACCGGTGACCGGGGCCGACCGCGCCGCGGAGGCGTACACGGCACTCCTGCCCGTGCGCGCCGAGGAGGTGGACCTGCCGACGGGCGAGGGCGCGGTGTGGCACGGGCAGGTGCCCGGCACCGCCGAACTCGCCTTCCACAGCGACAACCTGTTCGTGCGCGTGTCCTACGCGGGCCTGGCCGGGCAGGAACCGGTCGACCCCGAGGACGCGGCCGACCTGGCCGCCGAGTTCGCCGGACGGATCGGGGAGTCCCTGTGAGCCCGCAGTACCCCCCCCAGCCCCCGTACGGCCCTCCTCCCGAGGTGGTGCCGTCGGCGCAGCCGCAGAGCAGGGGCTGCGCGACGGCGGGAGTGGTCGCCGCCGGCCTGGCCCTGCTCCTGCTCGCGGCCGGCGCGATCTGGTACGTCGTCACGCGGGACTCCCCGGAGACGGGCGAGTACGAGTCGGCCCCCGAGTGCGCCGCCGTCGCGACGGAGACGCTGGACGCGCTGGTGCCGGGGCACGAACTGGAGCTGGAGGAGCCGGTCGGCGGTCCGGAGGACCCGGCCGGGTCCGGGTGGCAGTGCCGCTGGGCCACCCCGGAGGGCCCGGGAGAGGCGGTTCCGGCCACGGCGACGCTGGTGATGGTGGCCGCTCCCAACCCGGGCGGGGTGACGACCGCCGCCGACAACCTGCGCGCGACCACGGAACAGCACGACACCACCGGGCTGGACGGTGTCGGCGAGGAGGCGGTGCGCTGGACCCGCGGGGCGCCGTTCACGGTCGGCTGCGTGGGGACGCGGGTCTCCAACCTGTACCTGGAGTCCTGCTACAGCGTGGCGTCCCGCTACGACGCGACCGAGCCGGCCGACGAGGAGCGTATCGTCGCCGACGCGGAGGAGCTCGCCCTGGCGGTGGTCGGGGCCCTCCCGGAGTCGATCCCCGAGTGACGGGCCGGCGCCCCCCCGGGCGTCCCCGACGGCCGGGAGCCCTACCAGGCGGTGTCGAGGAACTCCTCCAGCGCCGGGGCGACCCCCTCGGCGAAGGGTCTGTCCGAGTCCAGGACCGCCGCTCCGGGCTCGTCCTCGAAGGCTCGGAGGATGTGGTCGGTACCGGGCAGGTCCACGCGTTCGGCGCCGTCCAGACCCGTCATGAGCCGGTCCACGTCCTCCCGAGAGACCTGGGCGTCGTCCTCCCCCCACAGGACCAGGACCGGTGTGCCCTCGGGCAGGTCGCGACCGAGTTCGACGGGGTCGAGGCCGTCCATGAACGCGAGGAAGTCGGCGTTCCACGGTGTGTAGACGCCGAACCGGTCGCTCTCCTGCGACGTGAGGTCGCGTCCTCCCCTGACCGCGGCCCGCCCGGCGCGCATGTCCGAGAGGAGCTGCACCGCCTCCGCCTCCTCGATCTGGCCCGCCCCCTCCGCCATGCGGACCTGCTCGGTGACCTGGCGGTCGAGGAGGTCCAGGTAGCGCGTGCCCGGAGGGGCGGCCAGCACCAGCGCGGGCGAGGGGTGCCCGGAGCCGATGAGCTCGTGGGCGCGCAGGGCGTAGAGGGCGCCCTCGCTGTGGCCGACGACGACCACGCGCCCCGGGTCCACCTCGGGCTGCGCGACGAGCTCCTCGTACGCCGCCACGACCTGCCGGTCGAAGACCCCGGGGTCCACAGGGGCGATCGTCCGGACGCCCCCGGGGCCGGTCTCCTCCCCGGTCTGCGGGTCCGGGCCGCTGCCGAACTTGTCGTAGCGCAGCGAGGCCACACCGGCTTCGGCGAGTACGCGGGAGAGGTTGCGGTTGGTGTCGGCGTCGGGCCGCGCGGGCGCGTTGCCGTCGCGGTCGGTGGGACCGCTGCCGGAGATGATGAGTGCGCCGGGGACCCTCCCGGACGCGTCGTGCGGTGTGCGGAAGCTCGCGGAGACCTCGTGCCCGCCGCCCTCGAAGGCGAGTTCGCGCTCGACCCCGCCGGCACCGGGGGGCTCGGCGCCGCCTGTGTCGGCCGGGGCGCAGGCGGCGGAGAGCAGGACCGCGAGGGCACCGCCGACCAGTGCGGCGCGCGGTCGGGCGGAGGGGGAGGAGAGTGGTGTGGACACGGTTCCAGCCTAGCGGCCCCGCCCGGCGGGCCCCCGTCGTCCACAGGCCCTCCCGCGACCGTGCGCCTGCCGGGCGGCCCATGCCCGGGAGGCCGGGGATGCGCCGAGGTTCCCGCGACCGCGCGCGTGCCGAGCGGCCCCGGCCGCCGGGCGCCCGCGCGCACGGCACGGCGCCCCCGGGCCGTCGCAGGACGGCGCCGGGGGCGCGGGGCAGTGGGGCCGGACCGGGGTCAGACGCGTCGCATGACCGCGACGACCTTGCCCAGGACGGTGGCGGCGTCCCCGTTGATCGGCTCGTAGGCCTTGTTGCGCGGCATCAGCCAGACGTGGCCGTCCTCCTCGCGGCGCAGGACCTTGACGGTCGCCTCGTCGTCCAGCAGGGCCGCCACGATGTCACCGTTGTTGGCGTCCTGCTGCTGGCGGACCACGACCAGGTCGCCGTCGGTGATGGCGGCGTCGATCATCGAGTCGCCGACCACGGTGAGCATGAACAGGCGGCCCTCCCCGACCAGCTGGCGGGGCAGCGCGAGCACGTCCTCCACCGACTCCTCGGCCAGGATGGGCCCGCCGGCGGCGATGCGGCCGACCAGGGGCACGGCCGCGGCGCGCGAGGGGTCGATGTCCTCGGGGGTCACGGTCCGGCCGGAGGAGCGGCCGGGCGAGCGCAGCTCCACCGCCCGGGGCCTGTTCTGGTCCCGGTGCAGGTAGCCCTTGCGCTGGAGGACCTTGAGCTGGTGCGCCACGCTGGAGGGGCTGGAGAGGCCGACCGCTTCCCCGATTTCCCTTATCGACGGGGGGAAGCCCCGCTCGCGCACATACCGCTGGATGCAGTTCAGGACGCTCTGCTGTCGGGCGGTGAGTTTGGGGGCTTCGGGCGTGGATCCCCCCGTGTTCCCCACTGCGGTGAGAACGGCGGTGGAATCTGCGGTTCCGGGATTCTCCTCCGGCACGGCCGGGCCTCCTCGGCATTCGGTTCGGTCAGGGCCTGATTGCGTGACTGGCCACCACCGGTCCGCAACCGCGCCGACCTGGGGTCCGCGTGATGGCGAAACCAGCGTGAAATCACAGTCAACATTAGACGTTGCGCACGGTGATATCAAACAAGCGTTCGATGGCTCGGTCCATTGTCCCGCGTGTTTTCGCGGTCAATTTCCGGCCTCTACCGACGTGTGTACACGTGTTCACGTGGTGTTGTCCCCGGAATGCGCGAACACGTCTCCCCGAGGGCGGTTCCGGGGGATGTGGGACTGGTCTCCCGGATCCCGGGGGCGATGTCGGAACCCCCTCGTGGAACGTGCTTCCGGGCGCGGCGGGCCGCCGGTCGCAGCGGGCGCCGGGGGCCTCCGCCGCTATTCTTGTCGACGGAGCCGGACGCCCCCGGGGCGGCCCGGCGCCCCTGCGCCCCCATGTCCGCCCCCTGCCTCCGCCGCGGGTCCCGTCGCGTGTCCGCGTGCGGGACACGCGGGCCGCGGAGTTGCGGGCCACCCCTTGCTGCGCCTAAGTTCGACCACAACATCTGGTGCTTTCGCGGGATGGATTGCCCAGGAGTTGTGGTTTAGTAGAGATACAGGGTGTCGATTCGGTGAGGGAAGCAGGTGAACCAGGATGCACTGTCCGTTCTGCCGCCATCCGGACACCAGGGTGATCGACAGCAGGTCCACCGACGACGGCGCGGCCATCAGGCGCCGCCGGTCCTGCCCGGTGTGCGAGCGCAGGTTCACCACGCAGGAGACCGTCCTGCTGATGGTCGCCAAGCGCTCCGGGGTCACCGAGCCCTTCAGCCGTACCAAGATCATCGCCGGGGTGCGCCGGGCCTGCCAGGGCCGCCCCGTCTCCGAGGACGCGCTCGCCAAGCTCGGCCAGCAGGTCGAGGAGGAGATCCGCGGACGCGGCGTCGCCGAGGTGCCGGCCCACGAGATCGGCCTGGCCATCCTCGGCCCGATGCGTGACCTGGACGAGGTGGCCTACCTGCACTTCGCCAGCGTCTACCGCGGTTTCGAGAGCCTCGCCGACTTCGAGGCCGAGATCGCCAGCCTGCGGCAGGACCGGGAGGACGGCGACGGCGGCGCGGCCGGCCCCCTCCCCGAGAGCAGCACCACCACCGGGTAGCGCCCCCGCGGCCGGGAGAGGGCCGCGGGCGGGGCACCGCAGGGGCCGGCCGGACACCGCGGGACACGTCCTCCCGTGACCGGC
The DNA here is from genome assembly GCF_026642255.1 of Streptomonospora nanhaiensis. Classification (GTDB taxonomy): domain Bacteria; phylum Actinomycetota; class Actinomycetes; order Streptosporangiales; family Streptosporangiaceae; genus Nocardiopsis; species Nocardiopsis tropica. The sequence continues at coordinate 1,642,677 of NZ_CP113264.1, forward strand.
CGTCCCGTATTCCAAGGACGCCGTGCACGGTTGGGCAGGCCGTGCCCACGAGGTAGGGGGAGAATCCACGATGACGGAAACCGCCAGCGGTTCGACGGGGCGCAAGGGCAAGGGGAGCCGCAAGGGCCTGAAGATCAAGCGGGTCTTCACGACCCCCGGGACGCACCCGTACGACTCCCTGGAGTGGGAGCGCCGCGACGTCGTCATGACCAACTGGCGTGACGGCACGGTCAACTTCGAGCAGCGCGGCGTGGAGTTCCCCGCCTCCTGGTCCATGAACGCCACCCAGATCGTGGCGAGCAAGTACTTCCGCGGAGCCGTCGGCACCCCCGAGCGCGAGTGGAGCCTCAAGCAGCTCATCGACCGCGTCGTCGGCGTCTACACCGCGACCGGCGTCGAGCACGGCTACTTCGCCGGCGACGAGGACGCGGAGATCTTCGACCACGAGCTCAAGCACGCCCTCGCCAACCAGCTGTTCAGCTTCAACTCGCCGGTGTGGTTCAACGTCGGGACGGCCTCGGCGCAGCAGGTCAGCGCGTGCTTCATCCTCTCCGTCGACGACACCATGGAGTCGATCCTCGACTGGTACAAGGAAGAGGGGATCATCTTCAAGGGCGGGTCCGGCGCGGGTGTGAACCTCTCCCGCATCCGCTCCAGCAAGGAGCTGCTGTCCTCGGGCGGCACGGCCTCCGGACCCGTGTCCTTCATGCGCGGAGCCGACGCCTCGGCCGGGACCATCAAGTCCGGCGGAGCCACCCGCCGGGCCGCCAAGATGGTCGTCCTGGACGTCGACCACCCCGACATCGAGGAGTTCGTCGAGACCAAGGCCCGCGAGGAGCACAAGATCCGCGCCCTGCGCGACGCCGGCTTCGACGTGGACCTGGGCGGCGCCGACATGTTCAGCGTCCAGTACCAGAACGCCAACAACTCCGTCCGCGTCTCCGACGCGTTCATGCGCGCCGTCGACACCGGCTCCGAGTTCGGCCTCACCTCCCGCACCACCGGCGAGGTCGTCGCCACCGTGGACGCCAAGGACCTCTTCACCCGGATGGCCAGGGCCGCCTGGGAGTGCGCCGACCCCGGCATCCAGTACGACGGCACCATCCAGGACTGGCACACCAACCCCGAGACCGGGCGGATCAGCGCCAGCAACCCGTGCAGCGAGTACCTGTCCCTGGACGACTCGTCCTGCAACCTGGCCTCGATCAACCTGCTGAAGTTCCTGCGCGAGGACGACACCTTCGACGTCGAGGGCTTCACCAGGCTCACCGAGCTGGTCATCACGGCGATGGACATCTCCATCACCTTCGCCGACTTCCCGACCGAGAAGATCGGTGAGACGACCCGCTCCTACCGCCAGCTCGGCATCGGCTACGCCAACCTGGGCGCCCTCCTCATGGCCACCGGCCACGCCTACGACTCCGACGGCGGCCGCGCCGTCGCCGCCGCCGTCACCTCGCTGATGACCGGCACCGCCTACCGCCGCAGCGCGGAGCTGGCCGGGGTGGTCGGCCCCTACGACGGCTACAAGCGCAACGAGCAGGCCCACAAGCGCGTCATGCGCAAGCACGCCGCCGCCAACGACGACCTGCGCACGGTGACCTCCCTGGAGGAGCCCGTCCACGCCGCGGCCACCCGCGAGTGGGCCGAGTGCCTCAGGGTCGGGGAGCGCAACGGCTGGCGCAACGCCCAGGCGAGCCTGCTCGCGCCCACCGGCACCATCGGCTTCATGATGGACTGCGACACCACCGGCATCGAGCCCGACTTCTCGCTGGTCAAGTTCAAGAAGCTGGTCGGCGGCGGTTCGATGCAGATCGTCAACCAGGCCATCCCGCGCGCGCTCGCGAACCTGGGCTACCAGGACGAGCAGGCCGAGGCGATCGTCGAGTACGTCGCCGGGAACGGCCACGTCGTGGACGCCCCCTCCCTGCGTCCCGAGCACTACGAGGTGTTCGACTGCGCGATGGGCCGCCGCTACATCAAGCCCATGGGCCACGTGCGGATGATGGCCGCCGTGCAGCCGTTCCTGTCCGGCGCGATCTCCAAGACGGTGAACGTGCCGGAGGACGCCACGGTCGAGGACTTCGAGCACATCTACTTCCAGGGCTGGAAGCTGGGCCTGAAGGCGCTCGCCGTCTACCGCGACAACTGCAAGGTCGGCCAGCCGCTGTCGACGGGCGCGTCGGAGAAGGAGGAGGCGGAGCCCGAGGTGCGGACCGTCGAGGTGGCCCGCCCGGTCCGCCGCCGCCTGCCCAAGAAGCGTCCGAGCGAGACCACCTCGTTCTCCGTGGGCGGCGCCGAGGGGTACATCACGGCGGGCTCCTACCCGGACGACGGCCTGGGCGAGGTCTTCATGAAGCTCGGCAAGCAGGGTTCGACCCTGGCCGGGGTCATGGACGCGTTCTCCATCGCGATCTCCATCGCCCTCCAGTACGGGGTGCCGCTGGAGACCTACGTGGACAAGTTCACCAACATGCGGTTCGACCCGGCGGGCATGACCGACGACCCGGACATCCGCATGGCCCAGTCGGTGGTGGACTACATCTTCCGCCGCCTGGCCCTGGACCACCTGCCCTACGAGGAGCGCGCGGCCCTGGGCGTCCTGTCGGCCTCCGAGCGCCAGGCGCAGCTCGCGGGCGAGGACCCGGCCCAGGTCGCCGCCCAGGTGGAGTCCTACGCCCAGTCCGCCGCCACCCACGGGGCGGAGGCGCCCGGGACCCCGGACGCGCCCGCTCCGCAGGCGTCCCCGGCGGAGCCCGCCGAGGTGCACTCCACGGCGGACCTGCTGGCCGGCCAGGGGTTCGTCGCCGACGCGCCGCTGTGCGTCACCTGCGGCACCAGGATGCGGCCCTCCGGCAGCTGCTACGCCTGCGAGGGCTGCGGCTCCACCAGCGGTTGCAGCTGATCGCACGACGGCCCCGAGCGGGGCCGGGACACGCCCGCCGGGGGCGGGGGCCGTACGGCCCCCGCCCCCGGCGGCGATTCCGGAGGGGCCCGCCCTCCGGCCCGGCGGCGGCCGGGGCCTCAGCCGCGGTCGCCCGCGGCGACGGCGACCGCCGCGGTGGCGGCGGTCACGCCGAGCACGGCTGGCCACGAGCCGACCTTCCGGGCCAGCGGGTGCGCCAGGCCGAACGCTCCCACGTACACCGCGGTGAGCGCGACCGCCGTGCCCACGCCGGACCGGCGGCGCCACGTCTCGAACGCCGCGGCGCCGAAACCGGCCAGCACCGCCCCGCCCAGCGGCCGGTTGCCGGTGGCGCGGGCCACCGAGTACCCGCCGACCAGACCCGCGGTGGTGAGAACGGCGCTGGGCACTGCTGGCATCGTGCTTCCTTCCCTCGTCCCGGCCGGAGCCGGCGCGGTGCGTGCGGGACCGACGTTATCCCCGCGCCCGTGGGCGCGCCACGCGGCGCGCATGCGTCGGGGGAGGGGAGCGGCGTTGACCTGGGAGGTGACAGGAGAGCCCGCCCGTCACACTCCGGACACGAGGGCTGGGTTTCGGGCATAGCTCATGACAGGGTTGATGCTGTCCCCTAACGCCTCGCAGCGCACGGAACCGGTCCCGACCTGGAACCGGACCGCGGTACGCGGCGTCGAAGCGGATAGTTCCCCGACCCCTGACCAAGGAGTTCCCGCCTATGTCGTTCGCGCAGACCGTGCGCGGCGCGGCCGGCGCCGTCGCCCAAGGGGGCGATCCGCGCCAGGCCGTGTCCGACGCGCTCCACCAGGCCTCCTCGCAGGTCACCGAGGGCAGTGGCCTCGACCCCCGCGACTTCGTCGCCGCCCGAGAACAGGGCGACTCCGTGGGCACCCGGATCGAGCAGAAGAGCACCTCGCTCAACAACGCGGGCGAGGCGCTCAACCGCAGCTACTACGAGCGCGGCAGCGGCGGCCCGGTCCACGTCATCTGCACGATGGTGATCCCCAAGGGCCGCACCCTCGTGACGATGCTCCCCGCGATCCTGCTCCTCGTCCTGGGGGTCCTCGGCGCCTTCACCGTGCTCCTCCCGCAGGCCATCGCCGGCGGAAACCCGCTGATCAACCCGTTCTTCGGCCTTCACTACTGGATCATCACCCTCGCGATCGCCGCGTTCATGTGGTGGCGCCAGGGCATGGTGATGGTGCCGGAGGGCTGCGAGGCGATCGTCACCCGGTTCGGCAAGATGGAGAACATCTACCAGCCCGGCCGGGTCACGCTCCTCAACCCCTGGAAGCGCGTCTCCTACATCGTCAACACCACCCGGGAGTACCCCTTCAACGCGCCGATCCGCTCGGCCCCCACCAAGAGCGGCGTGCAGGCCTCCATCGACCTGTTCGTGCAGTTCAGGATCAAGAACGCCACCGACTTCGTCTACACGCTGGGCGGGGTGAACGGCTTCCAGGAGAAGCTCAACAACGCGATCAGCGAGACCACCCGGAGCCTCGTCTACGAGCAGGAGGCCTCGGCGATCTACGACATGGTCGGCGACAACACGCAGAGCCTCGTGGAGCAGCTCAACCGGCAGTTCAGCGGGATCGTCGAGCTGACCAGCGCCAACATCACCCACGCCGAGCCCTCCAACCAGGAGTACCGGATGGACCTGGCGGCGCCGGAGATGGTCCGCGTGGCCAAGGACGCCTACACGTTCGAGTACGAGCTCCAGCTGCGCAAGGAGCAGAACGAGGGCGACCTGAACAAGGAGCTCGCGACCCTCAACGAGACCCTCTCCGCGATCCAGGCCGACATCGCGCAGTACCAGGCGCAGATGGACACCGCGCTGGAGCGGGAGACCAACAGGGCGCGGGCCACCGCCCGCCAGCGCTTCGTCGAGGCCGAGTCCGAGGCCAACGCCAACGCCGCGCTCCTCCAGGCGCAGGCCCTGGACATCCGCGCGGTCAGCGCGGCCGAGGCCCCCGAGATCCTCAACTACCGCTTCCGGGAGAACCTCCTGGACAAGCTGGAGTCGGTCGCCGACAGCCTCCCGCAGGTCCTGCGGATCGGCTCGGGCGACGCCGCCAGCGTCGACTACCTGCGCATCGCGCAGGAGATCATCGGCCAGGCCGACACCGCCCTGTTCTCCCAGGAGGACATGGAGGCCATCCGCTCCCGGCTGGGCGACATCCGGGGCCGCATCGTCGAGCGCCAGCAGGAGATCGACGCGCTCCTCGCGGACGACGACGGCGACGCCGCGGGCCGGCCGGCCGGGGAGGACCCGGGCGAGGACCTGGTGGAGGAGATCCGCCAGTCCGTCTCCGAGCAGGCCATCGACGAGCGCCTCGCCGAGGCGCCCCGGCAGCCCCGGGGGGACGGGGAGGCGGACGCCTTCACCGCACCGTCCGACGCCCCGGCGCCCTCCGGCGGACCGCGCCACGACCCCGAGCACCCGCCCCCGCCCCCGTGGTCGCAGCACGGTCCGCAGGGGTCCGGCCCGAACCAGGGAGGTCAGTAGATGAGCCAGTCCGTGAACGCCGGCAGCGGCTCCAGCATCAAGGAGTCCCTCGCCTCCTGGGGCGACCTGGCAGGCCTGCTGCGCGGCGGCGACCAGGGCGCGATCGTCCCGGTCGTCATACCGCGCGACAACCGGGGCCTGCGCTGGACGATCCTGCTCTGGTTCGGCTTCTTCGCCCTGTGCTCGGCGCTGATGATGACCCTCAACGCCTTCGTCGGCGGGGTCGCGGCCGGTGTCGCCTACAGCGTCCTGTCCGTCCCGACGCTGATCGTCGGGGTGCTCAGCATCGCCGCCGCCGGGCTGTGGTGGTGGCGCGGCTCGATCATCGAGATCGAGGAGGGCACCCACGGCATCCTCACCAGGTACGGCGCGATCGTGCGGCCGATCGGCCCGGGCCGCCACTACCTGTGGCACCCCTGGTCGCGCGTGGACTTCGTGGTGGACACCCGGACGGAGATCCCCTACACGGCTCCGGTCCTGGCCTGCCCCACGCGCGAGAACGTGCCGCTGAAGTCGATCGAGTTCTTCCTCAAGTTCCAGATCACCGACCCGATCCGGTTCGTGACGATCATCGGCGCCAGCAACTTCGACCTGGTCCTGTCCAGCGCGGTGCAGGACGCCATCCGCCAGCGCAGCCGCCAGGTCAACACCGAGTCGGCCTACGACCTGCGCGGCTCCAACGTCGAGGACATGCGCCGCCTCCTCAACGGCCAGCTGGAGAAGTACGGTGTGCGGATCACCGGCTGCAACATCCCCGACGTGCAGCTGCCCAACCAGTACCAGCAGCACCTGGCCACCCGCGAGCGGGTCGCCAAGGAGCTGGTGGCCTACGAGCAGGAGTGGGAGCTGACGCGCAAGCGCCGCATCGACACCCTGCTGATGGACATCGAGCGCTCCAAGAAGACCCGCGACGCGAAGATCGTCGAGGTCAACGCCTCCCTCAACAAGGCGCGCAAGGACGTGGCGCAGATGCTGGAGGAGCAGGTGACCGAGGCCCAGCGGGTGCGCTACGAGATCGAGACGCGCGGCCGGGCCGACCTGGTCGCCGCGGAGAACGAGGCCAAGGCGCAGCAGCGCCTCGCCACCGCCTACCGGGACAACCGGGCCGTGCTGGAGTACGAGCTGGCGCGCCGCCGACTGGACGTCGGCGCGGTCCTGGCCGAGCGGGCCCCGCGCCCGGTCGTCGTGCAGACCGAGGCGGGCTCCGGTGACGGTTCGGCGCTGTCGACGCTGATCACCGCGCAGCTGCTGCCCCAGGTGCTGAACGGCGCGGGGTCCCCGCGCACGCCGCTGGGCCCGTCGTCGGACGTCGCGCGAGAGGCGATGGAATCGGCCCAGGGGGCGGTCGCCGCCGCGGCGGAGCGCCAGCAGCAGATGGCGGACGAGTACCAGCGCCGGCAGGAGGGCGCGATGCGCCGGCAGTTCGAGAACGGCGAGGGCTACGGCGGCCAGGGCCGCCGGGGCTAGCCCCGGCCGTACCGCCGACCCGGGTGGGGAACCCGGGGACGGAGGCGGAAGCAGGGGAGGACCCGCGCCCGGGGCGCGGGTCCTCCTCGTGCGTGCGGGGCCCGGACGGGGCCGCGGCGGCCCGGGCTCAGCCCGCGAGGGCGAGGTCGGCGTAGCCCGCATCGATGTCGATCCCGTGGCGGGCCGCGATCTCCACCAGCCCCTGGATCTCGCCCGCCTGCGCGCTGGCCAGGTCGTCGTCGCCGACGGCGTGCGCCCGGTGCAGCGCGGTGACGGAATCGTGGATACGCAGGTGAAGGGTGAGCATGAACTCGCGCATGAAGCATCTCCTCGGTGTTGGCGACGCTGCCACGGGAGGAGCCGTGCTCCTCTCCGGGGGGATGCCCCCTGTGTACACGGTGAGGGTGAGAGCAGTGTTGGAACGGCACAGGGGGCGGCAAAGAACGGGGTGGGAACACCTCGGACCGCCGGGCGGAGCCGGACATCCCGGGCGGGGAACGACGGCGCCCCGGGCCCCCGGGAGCCGGGGGCGCCGGGGCGCCGCGGGTGCGGATGGAGCGGGTCAGTGGTCGACCCACACGTACCAGTCGCCGGAGACGTGCTCGTAGATCTTCGACCCCTGCCCGGGGACGAAGACCCCCTCGGGCACCTCGCCCGTGCTGTAGGCCAGGCCGGAGGGGCCGAAGAGCCCCGAGCCCTCGACCGCGAAGTGCGTGATGTCCTCGGAGACCGAGATGCTGCGCAGCGAGTACAGGCCCACCTGCTCGCCGTTGAGGGGGATGGTGGTGGGATCCTCCGCCTCCTGCCGCAGGGCCAGCAGGTCCTCGGAGGACGCCTGGATCCGCGCCTGGAGCGGGAGGTCGGCCGCGGAGACGCCGATCGCCGCCGCGGCGATCAGGGGCGCGGAGATCCAGCGGAGCCAGTAGTGGCGGATCATCGGCCGGGCGACGGCCAGGGCGATCCCCAGGCGCAGGGCGCCCATCCCTGCGAGCAGGAGCCCGCCGACCAGGCCGACGAGGAACGTCGGCAGGTGCCCGGCCGGGACGCTGTCCTCGAACAGCAGGAGGAGGCCGACCACTCCGCAGGCGGGGATGTAGAGCCGGCCGGGCGGGCGCGAGGCCCAGCTGATCATGCGCTGGCCGAGCGTCGGCTTGCCGGCGATCTCGATCAGTTTGGCCACGGACCCGTCAGGGGTCGGGCCGGGAGCTGCGGCGGACATGGCGTTCTCCCCCACCGAATCCGTGTGGAGACGCGAGCCCGCGGCACGATGGAGAGGGGCCGGGCGGGGCCGCGTCACAGGCGATACGGCCGTCGTAGCGCGGCCTGTCCCACAGGATAGAGCAGTGGCGGCGCGTGTTCGGGGCGGCGCGGGGAATCGGCGGTGGATTTCCTCGGTGTTACCGGGTGTTTGCGGTCGTGTCCCCGGCGCCTCCCGACCGCCTTCGGAGCCAGGACGAGATAGTCCCAGGACCACCGGCCGGCGCTGACGGCCATCAGCAGGCACACCGCTGTGACCAGGGACGTCGTGGCCCATGAGGAGAACGGGGACAGGTCGGGGGAGCCCGCCGTGAGGGTGCCGAGCACCGCCGCCCCGGCGAGCACCGGGCCGGTGAGCCATGTGAGCAGACCCACGGCGAAGGCGAGTGAGAGGGAGACGAGGAGCGCGGGGACGATCTGCGCGCCGAAGGACACCCCGGGCATCCCCGAGGCGGACAGGTGCTCGGCCACCGCCTCCTCCCGCCCCCGCAGCGCGAGGCCGTACTCGGCGAACATCCCTCCCACCCCCACCCGGGTGAGGGCGGCGACGACGTCGTAGAGGCGTCCTCGGGGGATCCGCGGCCGGGGGTACGGCTTGGCGCGCTGCATGTCCATTCCTCCCGGGCGACCCGGTACGGCAGTCCTCACAAGCGGAAACTACCTAAAGTAATCACTCATGACTCGTTGTGACGTACGGCGAGTCGTGCAAAGAACGCCGGAGGCGGACCGGGCCGCTCCGGCCACGGAGCCGATCGCCCCGGCACCGCCCCGCCCCGTGCCCGCGCACGAGGGTGGAGCACGAGCCGGCGTTTGACAACGGGGTCTCCCCGTCTCCCCGAGCCCGCGCACGCGGGTGGAGCGCCGGTTCGCACGGTGGGGAGGCGCCCGGGGAGGACGCGGCGCCGCCGGCGGCCCGCCCCCGGGAGCTCCCGACGGCCCGCGGGGTCCCGTGCCCTCCGCGGGCGCCGCCGCGCCGACGGCCGCCCTGCCGCTGTCCGCCCCCTCCCGGGAACGGGCACGAGGGGGTCCCCTCCCGTCCTAGGCTGGGAGGGTGCCGACGACTTCCAGGACAGCCACGCCGCCCGCCGCCCCCACGTTCGACGTCGAGAACGAGCTCCGCTCGCTCGGGGCGCGGGTGGTCGCCGGTGTGGACGAGGTGGGCCGGGGCGCCTGGGCCGGGCCCCTCCTCGTCTGCGCCGCCGTCCCGGGCGAGGGGGAACCGCCCGCCGGGCTGACCGACTCCAAGCGCCTCACCCCCAAACGCCGCCGGGAGCTCGCCGAGCAGCTCCGGCCCTGGGTCGCCGACCACGCCTTCGGATGGTCCGCGCCCGAGGAGATCGACGAGTGCGGCATGACCGAGGCCCTCCACCGGGCCTCCCGCCGGGCCCTGGACGCCCTCGCGCCGCGCCCGGACGCCGTCGTCCTCGACGGCGTCCACGACTTCATCGGCCGCCCCTGGAGAGTCCGCACCCAGGTCAAGGGCGACCTCACCTGCGTCAGCGTCGCCGCCGCCGCGATCCTGGCCAAGGTCTGCCGCGACGACCTCATGGCGGAACTCGCCGCCGACCACCCCGGGTACGGGTTCGAGAGGGCCGCCGGGTACCCCTCGCCCGTGCACCGGGCCGCGCTCGCCGAGTCCGGGCCCACCCCCCACCACCGCATGAGCTGGGCCTACCTGGACGACCTGCCCCGATGGAAGCACCTGCGCCGGATCCGCCCCGCCCCGGGGGGACAGATCCCCCTCCTCTGAGACCGCCAGACCGGGCGGAACCACTCCGCGGCGAGGGTCCGCGGGCCCGGCCCGCCGCACACGACACGCCGCCCCGCACTGGACATCCGCCCCACTTGGGGCAAGGCTTTGGCTGTGGACGTCGGTCCCCCCGACGCCGACCGGCCCCTCCCTCCACGGCCAGGAGAGCCGACCGCCCACGGACCCCCACGCAGGAAGGGGCACGGATGACGCGCGAGATGCGCTCCACCGCCGCCGCGGAGCCGGACCGCGCCTCGGGGCTCGACCGCATGCGCGCGCTCTACCACGGCGTGCCCCTCCCCAGGAGGCTCGTGGCGGCGCTGGTCCTCGTCACGGTCGTCGCCGTCACCGCCCTGGTCACCGGCTTCGCCGTCCCGGGGGCGGTCGGCACGACCCTCGTCCTGCTGATGGCGTTCGCCGCGCTCATGCGCTCCCTCGACTCCTTCGTCACCGTCCTGGTGTGCGTCGTGTGGCTGGCGGTGACCGTGCCCCTCTTCCAGATCCCCCTCACCGGCGAACCCGTCACCCTGCTCGTGCTGCCGCTGCCGCTGCTCGTCGTGCTCGCCGCCGGGCGGGCCAGGGAGTTCCCCGTCTGGCACACCGCCCTGCTCTCCCTCACCGCGGGGCTGATCGCCGGGTTCTCGGTGGCTCTGGCGGGGATGGTCGTCGACCCCTTCTCCGCGTCCTGGGGCGTCGTCGCGCTGTACGCCGCCGCGGGCGCGTGCCTGCTCTGGCGCCTCTCCGCCTCCCGCCAGATCACCCGGGAGAGCGAGGCCAACCGGCGGGAGGCGGCCTCGTCCATGCCCGTGTCCCGCTCCGACCGCCCCCGCCGGGCCGACGGACCGGAGCGCAGGGGCCGTCCGCAGCCGCTGCGCGGCCGCTCGGACGCCGGCGCCGGCACGGCCCGGCCGACCGGGGGCGGCGCCCCCGACGACGAACCGGTCCCCGTCGACCAGGCCCTGGCCGAGCTGGAGGACATGATCGGCCTCGACCCGGTCAAACAGCAGGTGCGCGGCATCGCGGCCTCCATCGAGGCGGCCCGGCTGCGCGCGGACGCCGGGTTCCCCGTCGAGCGCCCGCTGCGCCACCTGGTCTTCTCCGGGCCGCCCGGCACGGGCAAGACCAGCGTCGCCCGCACCCTGGCCACGATCTTCCACTCCTTCGGCCTGCTGCCCACCTCCCGGGTGGTCGAGGCCCAGCGCGCCGACCTGGTGGGGGAGTACCTGGGCGCCACCGCCATCAAGACCAACGAGCTCATCGACCGCTCCCTCGGCGGAGTCCTGTTCATCGACGAGGCGTACTCGCTGGTCAACGAAGGGGACGGTCAGTCGGACCGGTTCGGCAACGAGGCGGTGCAGACCCTGCTCAAGAGGGCGGAGGACGACCGCGACCAGCTCGTCGTGGTCCTCGCCGGGTACGAGAAGGAGATGGACGCCTTCCTGGCCTCCAACCCCGGCCTGGCCTCGCGCTTCGCCACCCGGATCAGCTTTCCCAGCTACTCCGCCGACGAGCTGTTCCGCATCGCCGAGTCCCTCGTCCACCAGCGCGGCGACACCCTCGAGGCCGACGCGGCGCGCGCCCTCAGGCGAAGATTCGACCAGGTGGTCCAGCGGGAGGTGGTCGACGACCTGGGCAACGGCCGCTTCGCCCGCTCCGTGGTGGAGAAGGCCGCCCAGGCCCGCGACGTGCGCGTGGTCACCACCGGGGTGGACGGGGACACGCCCGCGCCGCGCCCCGAGGCGGAGGACCTCATCACGGTCCGCGCCGCCGACGTCGAGGCGGCCCATGCCGAGCTGACCTCACGCCTGCCGGGGTTCGGGGCCGCTCCCGGGATCGACGAGGCACTGGCCGAACTGGACGCCATGATCGGGCTGGAACCGGTCAAGCAGCAGGTCCGCTCCATCGTGGCCCAGCTGAGGGTGGCCAAGCTCCGCGAGGAGCAGGGCCTGCTCAACCAGGCGCCCATGCGGCACTTCGTGTTCTCGGGGCCGCCCGGCACGGGCAAGACCACGGTCGCCCGGGTGCTCGGCCGGGTGTTCTCCGCCCTCGGCCTGCTCGGGCGCGCCGACGTGGTCGAGGCCCAGCGGGCGGACCTGGTCGGCGAGCACCTGGGGGCGACCGCCGTCAAGACCAACCGTCTGGTGGACCGCGCCCTGGGAGGGGTGCTGTTCGTGGACGAGGCGTACTCCCTCGTCAACCCCGGCTACAGCGGCGGGGACGCGTTCGGGGCCGAGGCCATCCAGACCCTGCTCAAGCGCGCCGAGGACGACCGCTCGCGGCTCGTGGTGGTGCTCGCCGGCTACCCGGCCGAGATGGAGCGCTTCCTGGCCTCCAACGCCGGCCTCTCCTCCCGTTTCAACGTGCGGGTGCGCTTCCCCTCCTACAGCGCGGACGAGCTCACCGAGATCGCCGAGGCGGTGGCGGCCCGCACGGGCGACACCTTCGACGACACCGCCCGCGAGGACCTGCGCAGCATCTTCGGGCACGTGTGCGGGGCCGGGTGGATCGACGACCTGGGCAACGGGCGCTTCGCGCGCTCCCTGTTCGAGAAGGCGTGCTCCCACCGCGACCTGCGGGTGTCCCAGGAGAGGGGAGAGGACGCCACGGCCGTCGAGCTCACCCTCGTCACGAGCGCGGACGTCCGCAAGGCCTACGCCGAGGCCACCCAGCAGACGTAGGCCGTGCTCCGCGGACCGTTCCGGGCCCGCCGGGAGCACCCGCGGACCGCGCCCCGGCGGCGGCCGCGAGGGTTCGGGCCCCGCCCCTTCCGCCGCGACGCCTCCCCGCCGGGCGGCAGGCCGGTGAACCCCTCCGGCCCGCCGCCCGGCCTCCGGGCCGGGTCCCCCGCGCCCCGCCGGCGACGTGTCCGGTCGGCCCGTGGAGACGGCCTCCGGGCGCTCCGGGGCGCCCGGAGGCGTGGTGCTAGTGTCCGACGCATGACCGCTGCACCCTCATCCTCCGCGTCCCCCGTCACCCAGGCGCTCATCCTCGCCGGTGGGCAGGCCACCCGGCTGCGGCCCTACACCGACACCCGCCCCAAGGCGATGGTGGAGGTGGCCGGACGGCCCATCATCGACTACCAGCTGGAGTGGCTGGCCGGCCACGGCGTCGAGCAGGTCGTGGTGTCCTGCGGATACAAGGCCGAGGTCCTGCGCGAGCACCTCGCCGCACGCCCGGGCGGGCCGGAGGTGACGCTCCTGGTCGAGGACGAGCCGCTGGGGCGCGGCGGCGCCCTGCGCTACGCCACGACCGGCCTGCGCGACCAGGACGCCGCCTACTTCGCGCTCAACGGCGACGTGCTCACGTGGTTCCCGCTGGACGAGCTGGCCGCCCACCACCGGGCCAAGGACGGCCTGGCCACCCTCGCCCTGGCCCAGTTCCGCACGACCTGGGGCATCGTGGACGTGGACGACCAGGACCGGATCGAGGGGTTCACCCAGAGCCCGCTGCTGCCGGTGTGGATCAACGCCGGCGTGTACCTGTTCGAGCCGGGCATCACGCCGCTGCTGCCGGAGAAGGGCGACCACGAGTCCTCGACCTTCCCCGAGCTGGCCGCGGAGGGGCGCCTGACCGCGTACCGGATCGACGGGTTCTGGCGCGGCGTGGACACCGCCAAGGACGTCAAGGAGGCGGGGGAGGAGATCACCGCCATGCGCGGCGGGGAGTGACCCCGCCCGGCAAGCCGGGCACGGGCCGACGGGACGCCGGGGCGGGTGGGTATCGTCGCGGACGTGACGAATGACGGTTTCATCCTCTCCAGTGTCCCCAACTTCCGCGACCTGGGCGGGCTCCGCACCGCGACCGGGCGTACGGTGCGCCACGGCCTGCTGTACCGCTCCGACGCCCTCCACTCGGTCTCCGAGGAGGAGGTGGCGGTCTACAACGGCCTGGGCATCCGGCAGCTCGTGGACCTGCGCACCCCCCACGAGCGGGAGAGCCTGCCCGACATCACGCCCGAGGGCGCCGCGTACACCGCCGTGTCCGTGCAGAACCCGGAGGCGGCGGGCGCCAACTTCTCCGCCGCGCTCACCGATCCCGAGGTCGCCCGGCGCATGTTCGCCGACGGCGCCGCCGAGCGCTTCATGCTCGGCGTCTACCGCGAGCTGGTCACCGACGCCGAGGCGCTCACCGGCTACCGCGACCTGGTCGAACGGGCGGCCAAGGGCCCGACCGCCCTCGTCTTCCACTGCAGCGCGGGCAAGGACCGCACGGGCTGGGGCGCCGCACTGCTGCTCGGCCTGCTGGGGGTGGACCGCGAGACGGTGGTCACCGACTACCTGGCCAGCAACGACCGCCAGGCGAACACCGACAAGTGGATGCGGCTGCTGGCCGAGAACAGCGGCCTGCCCTGGGAGGAGGTCGTGCCGATGACCCGGGTCCGGGCCGAGTACCTGGACACCTCGTTCCGCCACATCGACGAGGTGTACGGCTCCTTCGACAACTACGTCGTGGACGGCCTGGAGCTGTCCGGCGGCACCGTGGACCTGCTCCGGGAGCGCATGCTCCGGTAGCGCCCTCCGGGGGCCGCGTCCGGACGGCGCGGGAGGGCCGCCCTACAGGGAGTCCAGTCGACGGCGCAGGTCGCTCTCACAGGTCGCCGTGTCCAGGACCTCGCCCAGGGCGGCCAGCACCGCGGGGCGGGCCACACCGCGGTCCAGCATCCGCCGGGCCGCGGCCCACAGGTTCGCGGGCCTCCCGTGCCACAGCCGCCGGGCCAGGCGCTCGTGGCGGTCCAGCTCCCTCTCCCGTTCGGGGTCGTCGCCGGTGACCGGCCGGTACCACCGGTCCCGGCCGCTGGAGTGGCGGCCGCTGTGCGGCGTGGCCGCCTCGTACTCGCCGTAGTGGTCCAGCCGCAGCAGCGCCCGGCGGCCGTGCGGGGTGTCCGGGTCGAACTCCTCCGGGGCCCAGGTCACCATCTCGCTCGCCAGCAGGGGGAACGCGAACATCCGCCGGGCCAGCGAAGCGAAGTCGCCGTCCGGCAGCAGCCGGCGCACCGCCTCCTGGCGCAGCCCCAGCGGGCGCGCGGGGTCGCGGTAGACCCGGGCGAACTCCGCGGTGGACTCCCACACCGCGTCCAGGGTGGCACCCACGGCCACGTCCGGAAGCCCGCCCCGGGCGCCCGCCCAGCGCACCCACGCGGCCAGCACGTGCGGCATGGCCTCCTGCTCCTCCGGCAGCAGCACCACGCGGCCGGGCAGCCAGTGCAGGAGGAAGGACTCCACCTTGCGCGGGCTGATCCGCGTCGGGCGGCCGCTGTCGACGTCGCAGCCGTGCGCGATGATGTGGTCGGCGCAGCGGCTCGCCGCGTACGAGTCGGAGAGCTCGGCCGCCTCGTCCGAGGCCAGGAAACGGGCGGCCAGCACGGCGCGCCGGTCGCGCCGCCACACGGGGGCCTGCGGGGCGCCGGCCCCGGAGTGCGGGCCGGGCAGCGTGCGCACCCGTGCGCTGGCCAGGGCGAAGTGGGAGGCCAGCGAGCCCCCGGTCAGATCGGAGACGGTCAGGCCGATCGGCTCGACGGTCGGTCCCGAGGACCGGTCGGTCGACGCCCCCGCCACCATGCGCTCGGTGCGCTCCAGGGCCCGGGTCAGCAGGGCCCGCGCCTCCGTGAGCTCGACCTGGGAGAACCGGGCGAACTCGTCCGCGTCGGCCCGCTCGCGGCAGCGGTCGAGCAGCCGGTCGACCTTGGTGGTGACCCAGGCGTCGCGGAGGACGCCGCCGCCGTTGTGGTCCAGGACCAGGATCAGCGCGTGCTCGGCAGGGGGCGGCCCGGCGTCGGGGGCGCGGTCCCCGTCGCGGCTGAACACGCACACCACGTCGTCGGTGTCGCCGAACTGGTCGCTGTTGACATAGGCGGCCACCGGGGTGACCGCGCCCAGCTGGGACGCCCAGCCGGGTACCTGGAGACCGCGCTCCTGGAGGGCGATCACGCCCTGCCCGGCGAGCTCGCGCTGCTCGGAGGACGTGCCCAGCGCGGCGACCGCCGCCAGGACGCCGAGGCCGGCCGGCTTGCCGGAGGCGGTGGCGTGCGCGATCAGGCCCTCCCCGAGCAGCCGTCCGACGTCCACGCCCGGCATCCGCTCGCCCCACCAGCTGCCGAGCAGTTCGCTGAACGCCAGTTCGGCGTCGAGGGGATGGCGCATGGCGAGCATGGCCCGGGAGGCGCGCAGCATCTCGTCGAAGACGGCGCCGGGCACCGGTTCCGGACCTGTGGGCGTGGGAGGTGTAGGGGAGGGCACCGTCCGAGCGTATGACAGCCCCGGGCGTGGGGCTCCCCGTCCGCGCGATCCGGCGGCGGGCCCCTCCGCGGCCGGACGCGGGCGGGGCGCCGCATCCCCCGGGGCGCGGCGCCCGGGGTCCGGGCCGGGGAGGGGTTCAGCGGGGCCGGGGGGCGGTGCGGTGTCCGGAGAGGAGCGTGGCCCCGGTCCTGAGCGGCGCCTGCCGGACGGCCTGGGAGGGCGGCACGGAGTTCACCATCGCCCGCAGGTGCTCCCGGGCGACCCGCTCGACCAGGTGGGGCGTGACCGTGATGCCCAGGTGCTCGAAGCACTGCCAGGTGTCGCGGACCCGGCGCTCGACACAGCGGTGGGACAGACCGCCGAACTCGTCGTGGAGCCGTGCCGAGATCTGTCTGAGATCCTGGACAGGGAAGGTCGGGAGCATGCGTGCTCACACCCCTAGCTGGAGATGGCCTGGACGGTGACCTCCACCCATTCCACTTGTTCTGGACGTACTGTCAACCCCTCCTACGGCACGCGGTCGATAAAAAAACATGGACGCACCGTTTACCCGGGACCCGCAGTTCTCCCAGGTCAAGGTGGTGAAAGGGATCAATCGGACGGATGACATTCGCGTTTCGGGGTTTCGAGATCAAACCGACATCCAACACCCATTGCCGGTAATTGCGGGAAAACACGCCGGGAAAACCGCCGGTCCACCGTGTCCGGACCGCCCGGTGACCTAGCATTTACCTTCTCGCCGCCACGGGCGGCCGTCGGCGCGAGGGCCGTTGCGCGCGGGCGGGTGTGTCTTATGCTTGAGCCGTGACAGCGGCCGAGAGGGGTCATGGAGCGTGACTCCCGGGAGCCGCGGAGCCTCCGATCCCCCTCGGCGCCGCACCCTCCGGTTCCACCCCGTGGACGGCCCGCGCGGTCGACGGAGGCCACGCGGCCAAGGCAGAAGCCCCAGCGAAAAACGGGTGGGGAATCCGACGGTTCCGGAGGTGTCGAGCAGTTGAGCGCCGAGACGTCCATTCCCCCGCCCCGGCTCAGCAGGGCGCAACTCCCCGACGCGGTGAAATCCCTTCTCACCGACTCCCCGATCGGATTCGCCCTCCTCGGCCCCGACGACGTCTTCGGCACGGTCAACCAGCGGCTCGCCGTCCTCCTCGGACGGACCCCCGCCGAATGCCTCGGCCGGACGCCCGACGACCTCCTGGAGGAGAGCGGCGACCGGGTCGCCGCCGCCAGCCACCGCGCCTCGCTGGCCGGCGTCCGCGAGAGCGGGCACGCGATCCGCGACCGCCACCGCACGCCCTCCGGGCAGGTCTGGGACCTGACCTGGTTCCCCGTCACCGACCCCGGCACCGGGGACGAGCACGTCGCCCTCATCGCCGCGCACGACGGCGGCACCACCCGCCGGGACGAGCAGCGGCTGCGGGCCCTGCTCCAGGCGGGCAACCAGATCGTCTGGGCCGCCGGCTCCGGCGGCGACGTCCACGAGGACTGCCCCCAGTGGAGGGCCGTCACCGGCCAGGACCTCGACCGCTACCTCGGCCGCGGCTGGCTCGACGCGCTCCACCCCGACGACCGCCCCCGCGTCGAACGCGCCTGGGACGACGCCGTCCTCGACATCACGCCCTTCGACGCCATGTTCCGGGTGCGTACCCGCTCCGGCGCCTACAGCCACTACCGTGCGCGCGCCAACCCGATCATGGACGGCGCCGAGACGGCCGAATGGGTCGGCACCCTCGTCGACATCACCACCGAGCGCGAGGCGGACGAGCTGCGCCAGCGTCTCAACCAGCAGCTCAGCGAGGCGGCCATGCGGACCGCACGCCTCCAGAAGGCCACCTCCGACCTCGCCGAGGCGCTCACCGCCGACGAGGTCGTCAACGCCATGTCGGAGATCGGCCGCTCCGGAGTGGGCGCCGACCACACCTGCGTGGTCCTGCTCGACCGCGACCGCCTGCGCCTCCGCACGATCGCCGCCGCGCAGGCCCACCCCCTGCCCAGGCCCGCGTTCCCCCTGGACCACCCGGACGTCGCCGCCCGTGCGGTCGCCGACGGCCAGCCCCGCCTGGCCGCCAACCCGGCCGAGCTCGCCGCGCTGCTCGACGACGCGCCCATGGCCGCCGAACTCGTCCGGTCCACATCCGAGCGCGCCTGGGTGGCGCTGCCGATGATGGTCGCCGGACGGCCCATCGGGGCGCTGCGCTTCGCCTTCTCCACGCCGCGCGAGGTCACCGACGAGGAGCGCGTGTTCCTGGAGGCCCTGGCGGGCCAGTGCGCGCTCGCGATCGGCCGCGCCACCCTCTACGAGCAGGAGCACAGCACCGCGGAGGAGCTCCAGCGCAGCCTGCTGCCGGAGGAGCTGCCGGCGATCCGGGGCCTCCGGCTCGCCGCCTACTACCGGTCCGGCTCCCAGAACGTGCAGGTCGGGGGCGACTGGTACGACGCCTTCCCGTTGCCCGACGGACGCGTGGCCGGGGTGCTCGGCGACGTCATGGGCAAGGGGATCCCGGCCGCGGCGGGAATGAGTCGCATCCGGAACGCGTTGCGGGCACTGGCGTTCTCCATGCCGGAGCCCGCCGACGTCCTGACCGGACTCGACCGCATGTTCACCGCGACGGAGGGTATGGACCAGGTCACCACACTGGTCTACTTCGTCCTCGACCCCGTCACCGGCCAGCTCGACCTCAGCAACGCGGGACACCTCCCGCCGCTGGTCGTGGCCGGCAGTGCGGGGCCTTCACTGCTCGACACCGAACCCGACACACCACTCGGGATCAGCTCGCCACGAGGTCACCACAAATTCTTCGTGCAACCCGGTAACACCGTCGCCCTGTACTCCGATGGACTGGTTGAGAACCGCAAACGGTCCGTCGACTCCGGACTCGACGAGCTCGTCAGCGTGGCGGCGTCGGCTCCTCCGGAGGTGGTGGGCGATCCACAGCAGATGCTGGAGTACCTTGTTGAGAGCATGCTCGATGGGTATGAGCAGGACGACGACGTCACTCTGCTCGCCGTTCAGCTTCCGGTGATCGATCCCGTGTCGGAGCGGTAGACCGTACGAACAAGTCCATTGCCTTGCCTACAGTGAAGAAGCCGTTCCGCCCCGCGACGCGGCGGTGATCCCCCAGGGGGATGACCTCCGGGAGCGCATACGCTTGAAAGACAAACGGCTTCCCCGCCCCAGTGGGGACGATCCCAGGCCGCAGGTGGGAGAGGGTGTCGTGCCCGGTCCCGACCGGGCGGACCACCGGGTCCGACAATCTCGCCACACGTCCGTTCGAGAGGTGTTTGTGTCATCTGCCAGTTCGACTCGCTCGAAGCAGTCCGAGTCACTGCAAGAGCCCGTCATTCAGCAGCTGATCGAGCGTGGGCGGTCCCAGGGCTTTCTTGAGCCCGAGGACGTGCGCCGTGCCTTCGAAGAGGCCGAAATTCCGATGTCGCAGGCGCAGTCCGTGCTCCGCAGCCTCGCCAAGGAGGGTGTGACCGTACTCGTTCCCGAGTCGGCCTCCTCCCGGCGCAAGGCCCCGCGGCGCAAGACGGCGACCACGCGGTCCACCTCGACCAAGTCCACCACGACGACCACGACGAGTCGGGCCGCCAAGCCCGTGCGCGCCGCGGCCGCCCACGAGCAGCCCGAGACGGTCACCGCGGTGGTCGACTCCGCGGAGGGCGCCTCCGGCGCCGCCCGCAAGCCCGCGGCCAAGAAGGCCGCGACCGCCAAGAAGGCGACCGCCCCCAAGAAGGCCGCGGCGGCCAAGAAGACGACCGCGTCCAAGGGCCCGGCGGCCAAGAAGACCGCGACCGCCAAGAAGGCGGGCAAGAAGGACCTCGAACTGGCCGCGGAGGGCGAGTTCGAGGACGACGACGAGGTCCTGGACGACCTCGAGCACACCGGCGCCGAGCTGGAGCTGGTCGAGGACACCCCGGACCCCTCGGACAAGGACGCCAAGCCGGCCAAGCCCGAGGCCGTGGGCGCGCCGAGCAAGAAGCCCGACAAGGAGGACGAGTCCTTCGTCCTCTACGACGATGACGACGACGCCCCCGCAGCCCAGGTGGTCGCGGCCGGAGCCACCGCGGACCCGGTCAAGGACTACCTGAAGCAGATCGGCAAGGTGCCGCTCCTCAACGCCGAGCAGGAGGTCGAGCTCGCCAAGCGGATCGAGGCCGGCCTGTTCGCCGAGGAGAAGCTCTCCGACGAGGCCGACATCCTCACCTTCGAGCTGCGCGACGAGCTGGAGTGGATCGCCGAGGACGGCGGCCGGGCCAAGAAGCACCTGCTGGAGGCCAACCTCCGGCTGGTCGTGTCGCTCGCCAAGCGCTACACGGGGCGCGGCATGCTGTTCCTGGACCTGATCCAGGAGGGCAACCTCGGCCTGATCCGCGCGGTGGAGAAGTTCGACTACACCAAGGGCTTCAAGTTCTCGACCTACGCCACGTGGTGGATCCGCCAGGCGATCACCCGCGCGATGGCCGACCAGGCCCGCACCATCCGCATCCCGGTGCACATGGTCGAGGTCATCAACAAGCTGGCCCGCGTCCAGCGCCAGATGCTCCAGGACCTGGGCCGCGAGCCCACCCCGGAGGAGCTGGCCAAGGAACTCGACATGACCCCGGAGAAGGTCGTCGAGGTGCAGAAGTACGGTCGCGAGCCGATCTCCCTGCACACTCCGCTGGGCGAGGACGGCGACAGCGAGTTCGGCGACCTCATCGAGGACTCCGAGGCGATCCAGCCGGGCGAGGCCGTCAGCTTCACCCTGCTCCAGGAGCAGCTGCACTCGGTGCTGGACACCCTGTCCGAGCGCGAGGCCGGCGTCGTCTCCATGCGGTTCGGGCTCACCGACGGCCAGCCGAAGACTTTAGACGAGATCGGCAAGGTCTACGGGGTCACCCGTGAGCGCATCCGGCAGATCGAGAGCAAGACGATGTCGAAGCTCCGTCACCCGTCGCGTTCGCAGGTGCTCCGCGACTACCTGGACTAGGTCCCCCGGGTAGTCCCGACCGAAGCAGGACCGAGACCGTTGTGCCGTCCCGCCCGCGTGCGGGGCGGCACAACGGCTTCCGGCACCGCGTCGGCTCACGGGCGTGGCGACCCCCGCGTGTCCTCCGGCGTCCGGTGGGAGCGTCCCTTCCCGCGCGCGGGTCCGGCCTCCCAGGGTGTGTCCTTCATCCATCCGACGCCGCCCATGGTGTCGTACGCGCTGTAGGTGCGGCATAAAGTTGCGATACCGAGTCGTTATGTCGCGGGGAGTGACTGTGGGTCACCCCCGCCTCACGCTTCCGCCTCAGTCGCGGACGACCACGTCCATGACGCGAGGGGCCCCCGCCCGCGCCGCGGGCGCCAGCTCCGCGGTGTGCCCCAGGTCCCGCAGGGCCGCCACCAGCTCCTCCGGGGTGTCGGCGTCCACGCCCTCCACCAGGAGCGCGCGGGCGATGTCGCCCCGGGTGGCCTTGGCCATGTGGCTGACCACCGACCGCTCGACGGTCCCGCCCACCTCGCGCTCGCGCAGCACGCGCACCGCGACGGTGCGCCCGGCCGCCGCGCCGGTCGGCCTGAAGGCCGCCGCGTAGGCGGCCGAACGGCAGTCCACCAGCAGCCGCCCCTCGGCGAGCCCGCCCAGGGGGCCCGCCAGCGCACGTCGCCAGTGGGCGCCCAGGCCGCCCAGAGGGGGCAGCCGCACCCCCATGGACAGCCGGTAGGGCGGAAGCCGGTCGGCGGGGCCGACGACGCCCCACAGGCCGGAGAAGACCAGCACCCGCTCGCGGACGCGGCCGGCCGCGGGGGAGTCGAGGAGGCCGGGCAGTCCCAGCCGCTCGTAGAGGACACCCGTGTACAGCTCGGCGGCGCGCAGCGTCGGCGCGGTGGCCGCGTCCAGGTTGCGCTTGAGGGCGTCTGCCTGGTTGGCGGTCAGGCCCAGCACGTCCATGGCGACGTCCTCGGGGCCCGCGCACAGTTCCGTCAGCGCCGCCAGCACCTGTTCGCGGGCCGGGGCGAGCTCGGGCAGCGTGAGCGAGCCCGGGTCCAGGCGCGGTCCCTCCCCGGAACCGGCCTTGCCCTCGGACGGCGGCAGCAGGACGAGCATGGTGCGGACTCCAGAAGGGGCGGGGCAGTGGGTTCCCGCCCATGTTAGGGCGTGTTCGGCGGTGCCGGGCGGATCCCCCGGGGATCCGCCCGCGAGGTCGGCGGCGCCCGGTCCCGGGGCGGACCACCGGCGCCCGCACGGGGAGCGCCGTCCTGCCGGGCCCGCCGCCGCGGGCGCGGAGCGGCGTGGAGGCCGGGTCCGTGTCCTCGGGGCCGCGCGACCGCCGCGGCGGGCCGCCCGGTAGCATCGTCCGCTTCCGACGAGGACTCCGGGGAGCGGGCATGCACGAGTGGGCGGCGAGGGTGGCGCGGGACTGGCCCGCGTTCACCGTGGAGACGCGCGGGGGCTGGAGGCTCGGCCTCGCCGACGGGGTGACCAAGCGGGCGAACTCCGCGCTGGTCCTGGACCCCGGCGCGGACGTCGCCGAGGTCACCGCCTACTACACCGGGCACGGGGTGAGGCCCTGCGCACAGGTGTGGCCGGGGGAGGAGGCCGTGGACGCCAGGCTGGCGGAGCACGGCTACGAGGTGGTGGAGCCCACCCTCGTCCTCGCCCGCGGCCTGGACGAGCGCCCCGCCGCCGAGGGCGCCTCCCTGATCACCGCGCGTCCCACCTCCGCATGGTCCGCCCTGTTCGGGCGCACGGGCGTGGACGCGCGCACGGCGGACACCGTCACGCGCATCCTCGGACAGGTCGGCACGGCCTACGGTGTCGCCGCCTCGGGGGAGGGCCGGGGCTGCGCGGTCCTGGACGGGGAGTCGGTCGGGATCTGCGCCATGGTCACCGACCCCGGGGCCCGCGGGAAGGGCGTGGCCACGGGCCTCCTCGCCGACCTGCTGCGGTGGGCGTACGACGAGGGGGCGCGGAGCGCCTACCTGTGCGTGGTGGAGGGCAACGAGCCGGCCCTGCGGCTGTACGGCGGCGCCGGGTTCGCCCCGGTCTCCCGCTACCACAACCGGGTCCTGGGCTGAGGGGGAGGAGACCCCGCACACAAAGGGACGGCGGCCCCTGGCGGGGCCGCCGTCGCTGTCGGGCCGTCTTCTCTTGTGCTCGTGTGGCTAACGCTCGTCCGCGGAGTTCTTGCTCTCGGTGAGCTTGTCGGTCTCGTCCTGGATGTCCGAAGCGATCTTTCGGAGAGAGTCGTCGTGCTTGCGCATGTGGTGTGCGCAGAACAGGAGTTCGCCGCCGGAGTTCAGCAGCACCCGGACGTAAGCCTGTGCACCACAGCGGTCGCAACGGTCAGCAGCCGTCAGCGGCTGGGTGGGGGCAAGGGTTCCAGTCACTTCGCCATCCTCAATACTCGGCGTTAGTCACCTCTGACAACATCTAACCCGACCCAGACGTTCCCAACCAGCCGCCGTGTACGCCGACAGCGGAATCTGCCTGGTTGGTGCCTGGAAGGAACGCTTTGGGACCTTTCTCGTCGGTCGTCTGCTCTCGGTCTCGTTCTACCCCGGGGAGGGCCCTGCATCCCCGGAAAAGGGGAGTATCCAGGTCGCATCCACCAGAGGTGGTAGTCTCGCGCGGGGCGGGACCCGTGCTCCCTTCGCCCCTGTACCAGCGGAACACGCTCGTGCGCTCCCGGCGACGACGCCGGACGGCGCCCCGGCGGCGCGCGCCCGCCCAGCCCGCCACGTGCGACGGAAAGCGACCGGCGCGCCGCGGCCAGGCCCCCCTTTCGTCGGTGCGGCGCGGTACAAAGGGCACGCACCGCATCAGACCCGATGGCCCTCGAAACGCAGGAGATGTCCGAGTGACCGCCTTGACCGCAGCCGTCCACGACCCGGGGGACTACTCAGCCCGGCACCTGTCGGTCCTCGAGGGTCTGGAGGCGGTGCGCAAACGCCCGGGCATGTACATCGGGTCCACCGACAGCCGCGGCCTCACCCACTGCATGTGGGAGATCATCGACAACTCCGTGGACGAGGCCCTGGGTGACTTCTGCGGCCGGATCGACGTCACACTCCACGCCGACGGCTCGGTGGCGGTGAGCGACGACGGGCGCGGCATCCCGGTCGACCTCGAGCCCAAGTCCGGGCTCTCCGGCGTGGAGCTGGTCATGACCAAGCTCCACGCGGGCGGCAAGTTCGGCTCCGGCTCCTACACCGCCTCCGGCGGTCTGCACGGCGTCGGCGCCTCGGTCGTCAACGCCCTCTCCGCCCGGGTCGACGTGGAGGTGGACCGCCAGGGCCGCACCCACGCGATGAGCTTCCGCCGGGGCATCCCCGGCCGCTTCGCGGGCCCCGGGCCCGACGCCGAGTTCACCCCCTCGTCCGGCCTGGACCAGATCCGCAAGGTCGCCCAGAGGACCACCGGCACCCGCATCCGGTTCTGGCCGGACATGCAGATCTTCCTCAAGGACGCGGAGATCGCCCGCGAGAACCTGCTGGACCGGGCCCGCCAGACCGCCTTCCTCGTCCCGGGGCTGACCATCTCGGTGCGCGACGAGCGCGCGGAGGGTGAGCCCGCCCACGAGGAGGAGTTCCGCTTCGACGGCGGCATCGGCGAGTTCTGCACCTTCCTGGCGCCGGACGACCCGATCAGCGACGTCCTGCGCATCCAGGGCAGCGGGAGCTTCACCGAGACCGTCCCCGTCCTGGACGACGCCGGCCACATGGTGCCCGCCGACGTCGAGCGCCGCCTCGACGTCGACGTCGCCCTGCGCTGGGGCACCGGCTACGACACCACCGTGCGCTCCTTCGTCAACGTGATCGCCACCCCCAAGGGCGGAACCCACATCAACGGCTTCGAGCGCGCCCTGGTGCGGGTCGTCAACGACCAGCTGCGCGCCACCAAGCTGCTCCGGAACAGCGACGACCCCGTCACCAAGGACGACACGCAGGAGGGGCTCACCGCGGTCGTCACCGTCCGCCTGCCCGAACCGCAGTTCGAGGGCCAGACCAAGGAGATCCTCGGCACCTCCGCCGCGACCCGCATCGTCTCCCAGGTGGTCGGCAAGGAGCTCCGCGAGTTCCTCACCTCCACCAAGAAGCCGGAGAAGGCCAAGGCCCGCACCGTGCTGGAGAAGGTCGTGGGCGCCGCCAAGGCGCGCCTGGCCGCCCGCCAGCAGAGGGAGACCCAGCGGCGCAAGAACGCCCTGGAGAACTCGGCGCTGCCCGCCAAGCTGGTGGACTGCCGCAGCGAGGGGCTGGAGCACAGCGAGCTGTTCATCGTCGAGGGGGACTCCGCGCTGGGCACCGCCAAGCTCGCGCGCAACTCGGAGTTCCAGGCGCTGCTGCCGATCCGGGGCAAGATCCTCAACGTGCAGAAGTCGTCGGTCACCGACATGCTCAAGAACGCCGAGTGCGCCGCGATCCTCCAGGTCATCGGGGCGGGGTCGGGCCGGACCTTCGACATCGACGCCGCCCGCTACGGCCGGATGATCCTCATGGCCGACGCGGACGTGGACGGCGCGCACATCCGCTGCCTGCTGCTCACGCTCATCTACCGCTACATGCGGCCGATGCTGGAGGCCGGCCGGGTGTTCGCGGCGGTGCCGCCGCTGCACCGCATCGAGCTGACCAACGTCCGGCGCAAGCGGGGCGCCAAGCCCGAGGACCGCTACATCTACACCTACTCCGACGCCGAGCTCCAGCGCACGCTGCTGGACCTGGAGAAGCGCAAGATCGGCTGGAAGGAGCCGGTGCAGCGGTACAAGGGCCTGGGCGAGATGGACGCCGACCAGCTGGCGGAGACCACCATGGACCCGCGCCACCGTACCCTGCGCCGGATCCGGGTCGAGCAGGCCGAGGAGGCCGCGGCCGTGTTCAACCTGCTGATGGGCAACGAGGTGGCGCCGCGCCGCAAGTTCATCCAGCAGGGCGCCCAGGAGCTGGACATCGCCCGCGTCGACATCTGACCGGGACGGGGGCCGGAGAGGCCCTCGCGCGAAGGGCCCGCACCCCGGTGCGGGCCCTTCGCGCGTCCTCAGGGGGCGGCGGGGGGCTCCCACACGCCGTCCCCGAGGAACCGGTCGATGGAGGCCCGGTAGGGGGCGGGGGCCAGGCCCTTCTGCGCCACCCAGCCGTCGTCGTAGTAGCTGTGCTGGTAGCGTTCGCCGCCGTCGCAGATCAGGGTGACCACGCTGCCCCTGCGGCCCTCACGGAGCATCCTGGCGACGAGGTGCCACACCCCCCACAGGCTGGTGCCCGTCGAGCCGCCGGCGGACAGGCCGGTGTGGTCGTACAGGTGCCGCATCGCGGCGATGCTCGCCGCGTCGGGCACGGGGATCATGAGGTCGATCACGGAGGGGACGAAGCTCGGCTCCATCCGGGGGCGGCCGATGCCCTCGATCCTGGAGGGCATCCCCGTGGCGTAGTCCGGGGCGCCGGTGACCCAGCCGGGGAAGAACGCCGAGTTCTCCGGGTCCACGACGGCCAGCCGGGTGTCCATCCGCCGGTACCGCAGGTACCGCCCGATGGTCGCGGACGTGCCCCCGGTGCCCGCCCCCACCACGATCCAGTCGGGACAGGGGTAGCGCTCCATGCCGAGCTGCTCGAAGATCGACTCGGCGATGTTGTTGTTCCCGCGCCAGTCGGTGGCCCGCTCGGCGTAGGTGAACTGGTCCATGTAGTGGCCGCCGCTCTCCGCCGCGAGCCGCTCCGCCTCGGTGTACATCGCGGGCGGGCTGTCCACGAAGTGGCACCGGCCGCCGTACCGCTCGATGAGGGCGATCTTCTCCGGGCTGGTCCTG
This sequence comes from Streptomonospora nanhaiensis, assembly GCF_026642255.1. Taxonomy (GTDB): domain Bacteria; phylum Actinomycetota; class Actinomycetes; order Streptosporangiales; family Streptosporangiaceae; genus Nocardiopsis; species Nocardiopsis tropica. The sequence goes on from NZ_CP113264.1 coordinate 1,669,583, forward strand.
CGCGGGATGACCGTGATGAAGTCCAGCCCGATCAGCTGCGCGAAGTAGGCCTCCGAGACCGCGGTGGACCCCGAGCTGGCCTCCACGATCGTGGTGCCCTCGCGGATCCACCCGTTGGCGAGCCCGTACAGGAACAGCGAACGCGCCAGCCGGTGCTTGAGGCTGCCGGTGGGGTGCACCGACTCGTCCTTCAGGTACAGGTCGATGCCCCATTCCGGGGGCAGGGGGAACACGTGCAGGTGGGTGTCGGCCGAACGGTTCGCGTCCGCCACGACCTTGCGGACCGCCTCGTCGACCCAGGCGCGGGTACCGTCGTCGCTGCGGTCCACCCACGGGGCGGCGTCGTCCGGTTCCGGACCGGTTGGTGAGGATGCCATGGTCAGCAGGGTAGTCCTCCCGGGTCCCCGGCCCCTCCGCGCCCCGGGGGGGCCGGGAGCGCGCCGCGCGGGGGCGCCGGTCCACCCGGGGGCGCCCCGGCACACGGGAGGCCGGGCCCCTCGGGCCCGGCCCCGGTTCGCGGGGGCGCGGCCGCCCGGCCGGCGGCCCCGGTGCGGGGGAGGGCGCGCCGGGCGGCGCCCCTCAGTCCAGCGATCCCCCGGACATCACCGAGTACATGCGCCGGTAGGTGGCCGCCTCGTCGTGGCGGCTCTGGCGCTCCAGCGTGCGGGCGAGCGCGATGTGCGCCCAGTTGTCCACCGGGTCCAGCTCGATGATCCGGCGGAAGGTCCTCTCGGCCTTGTTGAGCTGAGCGGAGTGGAAGTAGGCGCGTCCGAGCAGCTCCAGCAGCGACCTGCTGTCGGGATCGTGCTCGACGATCGGTTCGAGGGTGCGGGCCGCGTAGATCGGGTCGCCCAGTTCCATGAACATGCGGGCGCGGTTGTAGGTCTCGTAGGTGCTCTCTTCCACGGTGCTCCTTCCGACGGCGCGAACCGTCCCGGATCACAACGGCCAGGGGTCCGGCCGCATTCCCTGGTGTGGCGTGTGGGGTGGAGGCGCTTTGTGAGGTCTGGTGTGACCCACTGGCGTCACCACCCCCATCAGAGAGATCCCCGCACACGGGGCCCGCACACGCGGTCCGCCCTCCGGGCCGGGGCCCCGAGAGGCGCGGACGGCGCTCCGCGCCGCGTCGTCACAGGTCCGTGGGGGAGATCCGCCCGGTGTCCACGTCGTAGATCGCACCCGCGACGGGCAGGCCGGCGGGGAGCAGCGGGTGGTGGCGGATGCGCTCCAGGTCGTGCCCCAGCGCGCCCAGCTGGTCGCTGTTCGTGTGGAACTCCAGGCTCCGCGTGTCGACCCCGTACTCCTGCTGGATGAGGTCGTGGACGGCGTCGTCGCCGGGCACCGACGCCATCTTGCAGCGGGTGTGCGGAAGGACCAGCACCCGCTCGACCCCGAGCAGGTACACCGCCAGCACCAGGGTGCGCAGCGTGTCGTCGGTCACCCGGGCGCCCGCGTTGCGCAGGATCTTGGCGTCGCCCGGCTCCAGGCCGAGCATGTCCAGGGGCTCGATTCTGGAGTCCATGCAGGTCACCAGGGCGAGGCCGCGCCCCGCGACCGGTTTGAGCCCGGCCAGCGAGAAGTCGGCCGCGTAGCCCGCGTTGGCCGCGAACACGTCGTCGAAGGCGCCTGCGGAGGGGACGGCACCGTTGTTGTCACCCACGTGGAGTCACTCCCTTGTCCTTGGTCACAGCTGTGCCGTGCACACCGGAGCACTCCGGTGTGCACGGCACGGGATGGAGGGGTCAGGCGCCGGGACCGGTGATCCCGGAGTCGGTCTGACCGCTACCAACAGTAACGATCGCCCTCGGGAGGGCGTCACCCGACCCGTCCCGACGGTCGCTGGTGTCGGGAAGCCGGACGGGCTTGCCGTCCGCCCGCGAGGCGCGGGCCGGTGCCCGGCCGATCCAGCCGAACAGCAGGGTGTCCTCGCCCTTCAGGTAGCGGTGGCACCGCACGCCGCCCGTGGCGCGGCCCTTCGTCGGATACGTCTCGAACGGCGTCACCTTGGCCGAACCGGCCTGTGTGCCCTCCAGCGCGCTGGAGGAACCGGAGACGGTGACCACCACCGAGTCCTCCGGGCTCGGGACGGCGCCGAACCAGAGCACGCGGGCCTCCTCCGACAGGCGCACGCCCGCCACGCCCCCCGCCGGCCTGCCCTGCGGGCGCACGGTGCTCGCGGAGAAGCGCAGCAGTTGGGCCTCCGAGGTGATGAAGGCGAGGTCCTCCTCACCCGAGGAGAGCTGCGTGACGCCGATGACGCGGTCGTCGTCCTTGAGCGCGATGACCTCGAAGTCGTCCTTGTTGGGCGGGTAGTCCGGGGCGACGCGCTTGACCACGCCGCCGACCGTGCCCACGGCGAAGCCGGGGCCCGAAGTGTCCATGGCCACCACCGACACGACGCGCTCGCCCTCCTCGAGCTGGACGAACTCCCCGACGTCCAGGCCCGAGGCCAGGGGCGGGCGCTCGTCGTCGCGGTCCGGCAGCTCGGGCAGCTCCACCACCGGGACGCGGATCATCCGGCCGAGGTCGGTGACCAGGCCGACGTCCGAGCGCGAGGTGGTGGGCACCGACACGTGGATAGCGTCGTGCCGGGTGCGCAGCCCCTCGTAGACGCGCGGCACCGCGGCGCCCTTGCTGCGGCCGATGGCGCCGTCGACGCCGAACAGCACGTGGCAGGGCTGGTCGGCCATCTCCAGCGGGACGACCGCGCTGCGGGCGGCCCCGTCGCTCTCCCGCAGCTGGGTGCGGCGCGGGGTGGCGAACTCCTTGGAGACGTCGGCGAGCTCCTTGGAGACCACGCGGCGCAGCTTCTTGTCCGACTCCAGGATCGCGGTGAGGGAGTCGATCTCCTGGTTGAGCTTCTCCCGCTCGGTCTCCAGCTCCAGTCTGTCGAACCGGGTCAGGCGGCGCAGCGGGGTGTCCAGGATGTAGCGGGCCTGGGTGTCGGACAGGCCGTAGGCGCCCATCAGGGACTCGCGGGCCGCCGCCGTGTCGTCGGCCTCGCGGATGAGGGCGATGACGCGGTCGATGTCCAGCAGGGCCGTGACCAGGCCGTCCACCAGGTGCAGGCGCTCCTGCCGCTTCGTGCGGCGGAACTCGCTGCGGCGGCGGACGACCTCCAGGCGGTGGTTGACGTACACCTCGAGGAGTTCGCGCAGGCCCAGGGTCTGGGGCTGGCCTTCCACGAGGGCGACGTTGTTGATGCCGAAGGACTCCTCCATCGGCGTGAGCCGGTAGAGCTCCTCCAGCACGGCCTCGGGGTTGAAGCCGTTCTTGAGCTCGATGACCAGGCGCAGGCCCTGGGTGCGGTCGGTGAGGTCCTTCAGGTCCGAGATGCCCTGGAGCTTCTTGGACTGCACCAGCTCCTTGATGCGGCTGACGACCTTCTCGGGGCCCACGTTGTAGGGGAGGGCCGTCACGACCAGGCCGGTACGGCGAGCGGAGACCTTCTCGATGGCGACGGTGGCGCGCGTCTTGAAGGTGCCCCGGCCGCTGCGGTAGGCGTCGCGGATGCCGTCCAGCCCGACGATGGTGCCGCCCGTGGGCAGGTCCGGGCCGGGCACGAACTCGGTGAGCTCCTCCAGGGTCGCGTCGGGGTGGGAGATCAGGTGGCGTGCGGCGGCGATGACCTCGCCCAGGTTGTGGGGGGCCATGTTGGTGGCCATGCCCACGGCGATGCCGGACGCCCCGTTGACCAGCAGGTTGGGGAAGGCGGCGGGGAGGACCTCGGGTTCGGTCTCCTGGCCGTCGTAGTTGGGCTTGAAGTCGACGACGTTCTCGTCGATGGACGAGACCAGCAGCTCGGCGGCGCGGTCCAGACGGGCCTCGGTGTAGCGCATGGCGGCGGGGGCGTCGTCGCCGCCCAGCGAACCGAAGTTGCCGTGGCCGTCGACCAGGGGCACGCGCATGGCGAAGGACTGGCTGAGGCGGACGAGGGCGTCGTAGATGGCGCTGTCACCGTGGGGGTGGAGCCGTCCCATCACGTCCCCGACCACACGGGCGCACTTGACGTGCCCGCGGTCGTGGCGGAGCCCCATCTCGTTCATCTGGTAGAGGATGCGCCGCTGAACCGGCTTCATGCCGTCGCGGGCGTCGGGGAGCGCGCGTTGGTAGATGACCGAGTACGCGTACTCCAGGAAGCTGCCTCGCATCTCCTCGGAGACGTCGATGTCGATGATCTTCTCGGCGAGATCCTCGGGGGGACGGGAAGTAGTACGGGCCATGTCCGTAATTCTGGCCTGTGCCGGAGACTGAAACGTACGCGGACGCGTGGTTGGACGTGTGTGAGTCGCGCGACTGAGGGGTTTTGACCCCTTGCGACGTGGTTTTCGCCCTGAAAGCAGGGAGGGGCGAAAAGCACCGTGGTGCGACGGGGTGACGGGTCCGGGCCCTCTTCCCCGGAGGGGGACCTGGCCGACGGGGGTTGGTTCGGGCGCCCGGGCGCGGGCCGGGGCGGGGCCCGGAAGAGCAGGCTCTGACCGCCGGTCAGAGCCTGCCCGCCGTCAGTCGCTGAAGGGGATCGTGACCGAGGCACCGTCGTCCGGGCCGACCAGGATCCGTGAGCTGTCGCTTCCCAGGGCGCTCCACAGTTCGACGCGGACCGAGCCGTCGACCATGTCGCCGAGGGCGCCGTCGCTGTCGGCCGCGCCTCCTCCCTGCGTGTACTCCTCCCAGCCGGACCGGTCGTTGGTGGCGAAGTAGCGGTAGGTCTCCGTCCGGTCGTCGGTGCCGTCGCCGTCCAGGTCGTAGACCACGCGGACCTGGACCGCGTTGGCGATCGCGTTTCCGGAGTCCACCGGCAGGGAGAACGCGGTGGCGTCGCCGTTGTGGGAACCGGTCAGGCCGTCGACCCGCAGGACCACCCGGTCCTCCGGCGGCAGGCCGTCCTGGTTGCGCCCTCTGGCGGAGGCCACGGTGATCTCGTCGGCGGACCCGTGCGGGGTTCCGGAGAGAGCAGAGGGGGTCAGGTGGAGGTCTCCGTCACCGACGTTGCCCTCCCCGGGGTCGCCCGGGTCACCGGGGTCTCCGGGGTCGCCCCCGCCGCCCTCACCCCTGGTGGAGGCCAGGGAACCGGGCTCCACGCTCAGTTCGACGCCGTCGGAGAACGTGACCGTCACCGGGTCGGTGCCCGGGTTGAAGGCGGTGTGGGTGCGGGTCCCGCCGTCGTCGAACACCGCGTAGTGGGCGGTGTCGGCGGTGACGGAGGCGTCTACGGTGCCGACCTCGGCGAGGGTGGAGACCCACTGGTAGGTGTGCGGCTTGGAGCCGCCCGCCTCCGGTTCGTAGGTCTGCCACTGCTCCTCGAACATGCGCAGGGCGTCGTCGCCGTCGGAGAGGGCGCGGTGCGCCCAGTGGATGTCCCTCCAGATCTCCGGCTCGCGGCCCAGGCGGTCCACGAGCGACCGGTAGACGGCGCCGGCGTGTTCGGGGTCGTGCCCGAGGTACAGCGAACCGGCGGTGATGGGCAGGTAGTTGATGCCGTAGTGCTCCTCGTCGCCGCCGTCCCACCAGATGCGGTAGTCGCCGCCGTCGCCCCACACCATGCCGACGACGTCGTGCTCGTAGTCCTCCGGGAACGTCCCGCCGCCCTGGTCCTGCCAGTAGCGGGGGATCGCGGAGGCCTGGGTGGTGTGCAGGTACACGCCGAGGTCGCGGACCTCCTCGTCGCCGGCCAGGGAGCCGAACAGGGCGGTGGCGGCGGCGAAGTGCATGCCCTCGGAGGAGGACTCCTGGTTGTTGCCCGCCGCGAACCCGGCGTGCCCGGACGCCCAGCCGTGCCCGGCGTAGGGAGAGAAGGAGCGCAGGCGCGGGAATATCGGGTCGTCGGGGTCGGTGGCGGCGACGTCGCGGATCAGGAGACGGATCATCCCGCCCCAGGCGTCCTCGGCTGCCCAGGCGCGGTCGTAGCGGGCGACGACGGCGGCGGCCGAGACGAAGTAGCCGTAGTGGAAGTCGTGGTCGTTGAGCTCCTGGGCGGCCCCGAAGCTGTCGGGGTAGCCGAGCATGGTCCCCCACTCGGCGTTGTAGTGGAACTGGCGCGTGCCGCCGGCCGTCAGCCAGTCCTCCAGGCGCCCCCTGACCAGGTCGAGGAGCTCGTCGCGGGCCTCGGTGTGGCCGATGGAGTCGGCGATGGGGACGAGCTGCGCGAGACGGCCCATGGCCTTGCCGTCCCAGTAGGTGTCGCCGGGCTCGGGGAAGAGCTCCTCCCCGGCGAGCACCTCGTCGATGAGCTGCCGCATGCGGTCGTGGTCGGCGCCGTCGACCGTGGGCAGGCTGGGCAGGACGCCGTTGGTGGTCAGCTCCGTGGTGAAGCTGCCGCCTTCTGCGATGCGCATCTCGCCGCGCGGGGACGTGTAGGACAGGCCGGTCACGTCGGTGACGGCGTTGTCCCACTGGTGGGGGTAGAGCGCCATGAGGGTGCCGGTGCGGTCGCCCTCGACCGCCTCGGTCTCCACCCGGTAGGTGCTGGTCAGGGTGGCCCCGGCCTCGTCGTAGTCGTAGTCGACCACGGAGCCGGTGACGACGGAGTGGGCGTAGGGGGCGAAGGCGTCCAGGTCCCCGGGGGAGGGGAGGACGGCGACGGAGTAGTGGCCGCCGTCGCCGGTGGCGGCGGTGAAGGTGTCGCCCGACCGGGTCCAGGGGGAACCCGACGGCGCGAACAGCGCGTAGTGGCGGCCGCCGACGCTCGCGCCGACGACGGAGCCGTCCTCGTGCCAGACGTCGGGTGCGCTGCTGAAGCTCACCTCGGCGTCGCCGCCGCTGGTCTCGGCGTAGGCGAAGGGCAGGCCCTGCCCGATGGTGACGCGGAGGGTGGGGCCTCCGCCCGCCCACTCGGCGGTGACCGTCCAGTCGCCGCTGTCGGCGACCCGGGTGTCGGGGGAGTCGAGGCCGACCGCGCCCAGGGAGAGGTCGGGGACGTGGGGGAACTCGTACTTGAGGCCGTCGGCCACGAGCCGGGGGGTGTCGGGGTAGCCCATCTCCAGGCCGCCCTCGTGGGGGTGGTAGCTGGCGGGGTGGGCGAAGAGGTTCTCGCCGTGGGGGTTCTCCGGATAGCGCTGGAAGATGAGGGAGGACCACCACTCGTTGGTGGGGGCCGCGCCCTCGTAGTCGTCGGTGACCTTGGGGGAGGCCGGTGCGCCGCTGAGGTCGGAGGGGCCGGAGGCCCCGGCCGGGAGGGTGTCGGTGTAGCTGCCGGACCCCACGGGGACGGCTGCGGCGCCCGTGGCCGCCGCGGTGGTCGCGGGGACGGGCCCGGTGAGCGCCGGGAGGGCGGCGCCGGTGAGGAGGAGGGCGGCGCCGGCCGCCAGGAGCGCGGGCCGGGCGGGCCCTCCCCGTCGTCGGGCCGGGGCCTCGGGGGAGGCGTGTCGGGGGCCGGTCCGGCCCCGTGGTCGGTGCATGTCCGTGTCCTTCCGCCGTGCGTGTCGCGAGAAGTCGGGAGCGCTCCCAGACGCGAGCGCCCCAGACGTGAGCCCTGGCGTCGAGTGTTCAGATACCGGTTCGGGAGTGCAATGCCGGGAAGACGGATAGTTTCCGTTTCGTTACTCGGTGTGTTCTGCGGCTCTCCCCGGACGCGGTTCCCCTCGGGACCGGGTGCGGCGGGGCGTCCCGGCGCCGCGCCGGAGCGGAGGTCCTCGCGCGTTCGTCCTGTGGACGACCCCTCCGATGTCCCCCGGCTCTGGTACCAAGGAGGACATGGCCACACCCACCGCTGACACCACCGTCCCCGCCGACGCCTCCGGCGGCGCGCTCCGCGAGCAGGCCGAGGCGCACCTCCGGGCACTGGCCGGGGACTCCGCACGGCTGCGCGAGGACCAGTGGACCGCCATCCGCGCCCTGGTCGCCGAACACCGCAGGGCACTCGTCGTCCAGCGCACCGGCTGGGGCAAGTCGGCGGTGTACTTCGTCGCCACCGCCCTGCGCCGGGCGGAGGGTGCGGGCCCGACCGTCATCGTCTCGCCGCTCCTGGCCCTGATGCGCAACCAGATCTCGGCCGCGGAACGGGCCGGCATCCGGGCCCGGACCATCAACAGCTCCAACACCACCGCGTGGGAGGCGACCTACGCCGACGTCGCCGCGGGCGAGGTCGACGTCCTGCTGGTCAGCCCCGAGCGGCTCAACAACCCGGAGTTCCGCGACCGGGTCCTGCCGGAGCTCGCCGCGGGCGCGGGCCTGGTCGTCATCGACGAGGCCCACTGCGTCTCCGACTGGGGCCACGACTTCCGCCCCGACTACCGGCGCATCCGGTCCCTGCTGCACGACCTGCCGGACGGGGTGCCCGTCCTGGCCACCACGGCCACGGCGAACGAGCGGGTCACCCGCGACGTCGCCGAGCAGCTCCAGGCGGGCGGCGAGCGCCAGGACACCCTGGTGCTGCGCGGCTCGCTGGAGAGGGAGAGCCTGCGGCTGGCCGTGGCGCGGCTGCCCGACCCCACGGCCAGGCTCAGCTGGCTCGCGGAGCACCTCCCCAAGATCCACGGATCGGGGATCGTGTACACGCTGACCGTCAGCGCCGCCCAGGAGACCGCCCGCTTCCTCCGCGAGCAGGGGCTGGAGGTGCGCGCCTACACCGGGCAGACCGACCCCGACGAGCGCCGGGAGGCCGAGGACGACCTCCTCGCCAACCGGGTCAAGGCGCTGGTGGCCACCAGCGCGCTCGGCATGGGCTTCGACAAGCCCGACCTGGGGTTCGTCGTGCACCTCGGTGCGCCGCAGTCCCCGATCTCCTACTACCAGCAGGTCGGCCGCGCCGGACGCGGCGTGGAGCGCGCCGAGGTGGTCCTGCTGCCCGGCCGCGAGGACACCCAGATCTGGGAGTACTTCGCGGGGCTGTCGTTCCCGCCGGAGCAGACCGTGCGCCAGACCCTGGACGTGCTCGCGGCGGAGGGCCGGCCCCTGTCCGTGGCCGCGCTGGAGACCCGGGTGGACCTGCGCCGCACCCGGCTGGAGCAGATGCTGAAGGTGCTGGACGTGGACGGCGCGGTCCGCCGGGTCCGCGGCGGGTGGGAGGCCACCGGCCGGCCGTGGAGCTACGACGCGGAGCGGTACGCGGCCGTCACCGAGGCGCGTGAGCGGGAGCAGCGCGCCATGCTCGACTACATCGACCTCGACACCTGCCGCATGGAGTTCCTGCGCCGCCAGCTGGACGACCCCGAGAGCGTCGCCTGCGGGCGCTGCGACGTGTGCACCGGCGAGTACTGGAACACCGACGTGGACCCCGGGCGCCGTGAGGCCGCGGCGGAGCACCTCGACCGGCCGGGCACGCCCATCGCCCCGAGGCGGCAGTGGCCGTCCGGCATGGACACCCTGGGCGTGGGGCTGACCGGGAAGATCAAGGACGACCTCCGCGCGGGCGAGGGGCGGGCCCTGGGCCGCCTCACCGACATCGGGTGGGGCAACGAGCTGAGGCGCGTGCTCGCGGACGACGCGCCGGACGCCCCGGTGGACGAGCGGATGCTCCAGGGCGTCGTACGGGTCCTCGCCACGTGGGGCTGGGAGCGCCGGCCGGTCGGCGTCGTCGTGATGCCGTCCCGCACACGGCCCGCCCTGATCAACGACCTCGCCTCCCGCCTGTCCCGGCTGGGGAGGCTGACCCCGATCGGGGCGCTGGAGTACGGAGGGGCCGTGGAGCAGAGGAAGCACAACAGCGCCATGCGCCTGGCCCAGGTGTACGCGTCCCTGCGCGTCGGCGACGAGCTGCGCGAGCGGCTGGCGGCGGTCCAGGCCGAGACGCCCGGACCGGTCCTGCTGGTGGACGACTACACCGACACCGGCTGGAGCCTGACCGTGGGCGCCGCCCTGCTCAGGAGCGCGGGCGCCCCCGAGGTGCTGCCGCTGACCCTGGCCACCACCGGGGGCTGAGCGCCGCCGCGGCGGGGTGCGGGCCCGCCGCCCCTCCCGACGCGGACCGGCGGGTGTGCCGCGGCAGCGCCGCGGCACACCCGCCGGAACGGAGGCGTGCGGGGTCAGCGGATGCGCTGGCCGCGGGGGGCGCCGCGCCGGACGGGCTGGCCCTCCCCCAGGTCGGGTCGGGCGCCCGGCTGGTGCAGGGCCCGCGCGGCCAGGCGGTGGGCGCGGCCCAACGCCTCCTTGGGATGGCGGCCGGCGAGCCACGCCGGGAGGAACCCCGCGATGAAGGCGTCGCCGGCCCCCACGGAACCGGGGGAGGGCTCCACCGGCTCGGCGGGAGCGGTCACGCAGTCGTCACGGGTCTTGGACGCCCACAGTCCGCCGCCCTGGCCCAGCTTGAGCACCACGTTGGGGAACCAGGCGGTCAGCACCTTCGCCGCGGCCTCGGGGTCCTCCCGGCCGGTCAGCACCCTGGCCTGGTCGACGTTGGCGAACAGCAGCCGCGCGCCCTGGGTCCAGTCCAGGAAGTTCTCGGCGCCCGCGCGCTCCAGCGGCGCGTGCGAGCCGCCGTCGACCGAGATCGACATCCCGCTCTCGCGGGCCATCCGCAGCGCCACCCGGGCCGCGCGCCGGGAGTCGGCGTTGATCAGGGTGTACCCCGACACGTGCAGGTGCCCGTCGGGGCCGAACACGTCGCGGGGGAGGTCCTCGGGCTGGAGGCGGGCGTTGGCGCCGGGGTCGCTCAGCATCGTGCGGTCGCCCCGGTGGGTGATCATCACCACGCAGGTCCCCGTGGGCCGCTCCGGGTCCATCACCATGCGCGAGTCCAGACCGTAGCCCATGAGCTCCATCTCACGGGTCCGGCCGGTGATGTCGGAGCCGCGGCGGCCGACGAAGGTGGTGTCGGTACCCTCCACGGCCAGCCACGAGGCGATGTTCGCCCCGGAGCCCCCGCCATACATGATCACGGACGCCGGAGTGTCGCTGCCGCGGGCCAACGGGTGGAACGCGCGCGCGACGGCGTCGGTCATCAGGTCACCGATCACGACCACTCGTGTCATTTCGCCAGCCACCACCGAGGGTTATAAGAATCCGTGCTCGCACGACGTTAACAGGTGAACCGTCAGCGGCGTGTAACGAACTGAACGCGCCCCGGCCACACGTCGGCGGAAGGGCGCCGATCGCCGCTGTGGAGGGCGTCGCCGCGCCCCGGGAGCCCCCCGCGATGAGCATTGCGTCACGTGGGGCCGGTAGCCCGCACGGGCCGACCGGGGGCCGGGGAGGGCGTACCGTGCGGACGCCCCGGGGCGTTTTCGCGGTGCCCGCATGGACTTTCCCCGGATTCGACCGATTGTCGTCTAGTCTCGCAGTCGTGCAGTCCTACCCGAATCACTGGGAAGCCGACGTCGTCCTGACCGACGGAGGCACCGCGCACCTGCGCCCCATCACCCCTGAAGACGCCGACCTGCTGCGCGAGTTCCACGCACGCCTCTCCCCGGAGACGATCTACTACCGGTTCTTCGCGCCCTACCCCAAGCTCTCCGACCGCGATGTGAAACGGTTCACGACGGTCGACTACGAGGACCGCGTGGCCCTGGTCGCCACCATCTCCGACTCCCTGGTCTCCGTGGTGCGCTACGACAAGGTCGCGCCCGAGGAGGCCGAGGTCGCCTTCGTCGTGGAGGACGGCCACCAGGGCCGCGGCCTGGCGTCGGTGCTGTTGGAGCACATCGGCGCGGCCGCGCGCGAACGGGGGGTGCGCCGCTTCATCGCCGACGTGCTGCCCGAGAACCGGCGGATGATCAACGTCTTCCGCGAAGCCGGGTACACCGCCCAGCAGACCTTCGACGAGGGGGTCATCCGCCTCACGCTGGACCTCCAGCCCACGGACGACTCCACCGAGGTCATGCGGGCCCGCGAGCAGCGCGCGGAGTCGCGCTCCATCGCCCGGCTCCTCTTCCCCGACTCGGTCGCCGTCATCGGCGCGAGCCGGACCGCCCACACCATCGGCCAGACGGCCCTGCGCAACCTCCTCGGAGGCGAGTTCCAGGGGCCCGTCTACCCGGTGCACCCCGAGGCCAAGGCCGTCGTGGGCGTGCGCGCCTACCCCTCGGTCCTGGACATCCCCGACCAGGTGGACCTCGCCGTCGTGGCGGTCCGCGCCGACATGGTCGTCGACGTCGTCGAGCAGTGCGCGGACAAGGGCGTGCTCGGGCTGGTCGTGGTCAGCTCCGGGTTCGGCGAGACCGGACCGGAGGGCCGCGCGCGCCAGGACGAGCTGGTGCGCACCGCCCGCGCCGCCGGCATGCGCGTCGTCGGCCCCAACTGCCTGGGCATCGCCAACAGCGACCCCCGGGTGTCGCTCAACGCGACGCTGTCGCCCGACCTGCCCCCGGTGGGCTCGATCGGCTTCTTCTCCCAGTCCGGCGCCCTGGGACGGGCCATCCTCCAGCGGGTGGCCGAGCGCGGGATGGGCCTGTCCACGTTCGTCTCCGCGGGCAACCGCGCCGACGTGTCCGGCAACGACCTCATGCAGTACTGGCAGGAGGACCCCGCCACCGAGGTCGTCCTGCAGTACCTGGAGTCGCTCGGCAACCCGCGCAAGTTCACACGCCTGGCCCGGCGCCTCGCCAAACAGAAGCCCGTCGTGGCGGTGCGCAGCGGCGGTTCCGCGCAGACCACCCCCACCGGCCACGCGGCGGGAGGGCTCGCCCTGCCCGACTACGCCGTCACCTCGCTGTTCCAGCAGGCCGGGGTGGTCCGGGTCGACGACATCACGCAGATGTTCGACGCCGCCCAGGTGTTCGCCTACCAGCCCCTGCCCAAGGGGCCGCGGGTGGGCGTCATCGGCAACTCCGACTCCCTGGAGCTGCTGGTCAAGGACGCCGCGATGCGTCAGGGCCTCAAGCCCCACGACCCGGTCAACCTCGGCCCCCAGGCCACCGCCGAGGACTTCGACCTCGCGCTGGAGACGGCCCTGGCGGCCGACGACGTGCACTCGGTCGTGGTCGTGTTCATCCCCGCGCTCCACCCCATCTCCGACGACGTCGCGCGGGTCCTCAGAGCGCGCTCGCTCAACTCCGACAAGCCCATCGTGGCCACATACCTGGGGCGCCAGGGGCTCCCCGAGGAGCTGCGCCACGTCGGCGACAGGGGCGAGACCCTGCGCGGATCGGTTCCCTCCTACCCCTCGCCCGAGGACGCGGTCCGCGCCCTGGCCTACGCGACCCGCTACACGCAGTGGCGCAACCGCAAGCCGGGACGCCACCCCGAGCTGCCCGACATCGACGGTGCCCGTGCCCGCGCGACGCTGGTCCGCGCGCTCAGGAACGCCAAGCCGTCCGCGGACGACGTCGCCTGGTTCGGCGGGGAGCGCCGCTACGACGAGGAGACGGCGATCTCCGGCGAGGACGCCCGCGACCTGCTGTCCTGCTACGGCATCACCGCCTACCCGGACATCCCGGTGTCCTCGGCGGAGGGCGCCGTGGTCGCCGCCGGGCACCTCGGCTACCCGGTGGTCGTCAAGGCCGACTCGCCCGACCTGCGGGTCCGTGCGGGGGGCGCGTTCGTCCGGGCGGACCTGCGCACGCCGGAGGACGTGCGCAGCGCCTTCCTGTCGCTGTACGACCGGTTCGGCGCCGAGGCGGGGCTCGTCGTCCAGCGCATGGCCGCGCCCGGCGTGCCCACGGTGATCCGCGCGGGGGACAACCAGTCCTTCGGGTCGGTGGTCTCGTTCGGCCTGGCCGACGTGACCGCCGAGCTCCTGGACGACCGGGCGTTCCGCCTGGCGCCCCTCACCGACATGGACGCCGCCGACCTCATCCACGCGGTGCGTGCGGCGCCCCTGCTGTTCGGCCTCCCCGCGGGCGCGACCTCGCTCGCGGAGCAGCCCGACGTGGAGGCGCTGGAGGAACTCCTCATCCGGGTGTCGCGCCTGGTGGAGGCATTTCCCGAGATCGGCTACGTGGACCTGGACCCTGTCCTCGTCAACGCCACCGGAGCCCACGTGCTGGGCGCGCGCATGTGGCTGCGGGAGGCGCCCGAGGTACGGCCCGACGCGGGGCCGCGGAGGCTGCGCGGGGTGACGTTCTGATCAGGGGGTGGTCCGCCCGCTTCTCGGCCCGGTCGCGAAGTGTCACGGGAAAGGGGCAGGATAGGGGTATGAGGAAAACACGTGCCGTGTCCACGGACTGGCGACTGGAGATCGAACGCAGCGGGTACTACCCCGCGCTGGTGATCGACGCCGTCGCCCAGGCCCTGGGCGGCGAGAGCGCCGAGGCGTTCATCGTGCACCACGAGGCGACCTTCGACCCGGCGATGGAGATGCGGCGGCACATCACCGTGATGCTGCTGACCGCGACCCGGCTCGTGGTGTGCCACACGGACGAGCACCCGCCGAACGAGACGGAGGGCACCTCGCACGCGTCCACCACGACGGACAGCATCCAGATGGGCAACATCCAGTCGGTCGCCCTGACCAGGGTGGTGCCCAACCCGGCCCAGTACACCCCGGGCAGCCTGCCGAGCGAACTGGTGCTCAGCGTCAACCTGTCGGTCAACTGGGGCGCCGTCGCCAACATCGACCTCGAACCGGCCGCCTGCGCCGACGAGACGTGCGAGCTCGACCACGGCTACACCGGCGCGATCACGGCGGAGCCCCTCACACTGCGGGTGAGCGAGGCCGCCGACGGCGCTGCGGCGGTCTCCGCGATGATGCACTTCGCCGAGGCCCTGTCCACGGCCACCACGCGCTGACCCGCAGGGCGGGACGGGCCGTCCTCCCGGGGGCGCGGACCGGCCCGGTCCGCGCCCCCGGGAGTGCGTGCGGGGCCGGGGGCGCCGGTCGGCGACGGCGCAGGGCCGGCTCCGCCGGTTCGTGTAACACTCCCGCGTCGGGGTGTGACGGGGACTTAACGAACCGGGCGTGACGAAGCGTGGTGCCTCGGCGATCGGTCCGTCTAAGGTGGAGGCGGATTCGCGCATACCGCCACAAGCGAGACGCGACCGGTCACGAACCGCCTGCGTACGCGCGCCGGGTCCGACAGGTCCGCGCGCGGTTCACCCCCTCTCCGCGCACGCGGGGATGGACACGGAGAAAGGCCAGCCTGCGATGACGCAGCACCCGTCCCCGATGCCCCCGGACGACGCCCCCCTGGTGCGCCTGTCCGTCGACCGCGCCATCGCCACGGTCACCCTCGACTCCCCCGGCAACCGCAACGCGCTCTCCGCGCGGCTGCGCTCCGAACTGTCCGCGGCCCTCGCCGAGGCGGTGGCCGACGACGGGGTGCGGGGGATCGTGCTCACCGGCACGGGCCCCGTGTTCTGCGCGGGGGCCGACCTGAAGGAGGTCGCGGCGGCGCTCCAGGGAGCCCCGACCGAACCGGCCCCCGAACTCCCCGAGATCTTCGAGCAGGTCATGGGCGCCCCCAAACCGGTGATCGCCGTCCTCAACGGCGCAGCCCGCGCCGGGGGGATCGGGCTGGTGGCCGCCGCCGACATCGCGCTCGCCCCCAAGAGCGCCACCTTCGCCTTCACGGAGGTGCGGATCGGCGTGGTCCCCGCCGTCATCTCCGTGCCGGTGTCCGCGCGCATGCACTCGCGCCAGCTGAGCCGCTACTTCCTCACCGGCGAGCTGTTCGACGCCTCGGCCGCGGCCAAGGCGGGCCTGCTCACCCAGGCCGTCCCCGACCGCGACATGGCCCACGCCGTGGACGCGGTCCTCCAGGGGCTGAGGGGGGCGGCCCCGCGCGCGCTGTCCCGCACCAAGGAGCTCCTGGGGGAGCTCGGCTCGGGAGCGCTGGCCGCACCCGAACGGCGCAAGGAGGCGTTCACGCGGATGGGCGAGCTGTCCGCCGAGTTCTTCTCCGGGGAGGACGCCGCCGAGGGGCGGGCGGCCTTCTTCGAGAAGCGCGCCCCCCGGTGGGCGCGGTAGCGGATGCCCGGGACGGGGGCGGACCCCGGCCGTGAGGCGGGGCGTCCGGACCGCCGGCCGTCCGGCATGCGCGGGCCGGGTGCGCCCGCTCCCCCCGGCAGGCCACAATGGTCGGGTGAGCTACTCCGGAGATACGAGGGTCGGCGGCCCCGCCGACCTGCGACGACTGACCAACCTGACGATCAGCAAACTCACCGTCGGCCCGATGGACAACAACGCCTACCTGCTGCGTTGCCACTCCACCGGTGAGGCGGTACTCATCGACGCCGCCGCGGAGCCGGACCGGATCCTGGACATGGTCGGCGAGGGCGGACTCGCGCGGGTGATCACCACCCACCGCCACCAGGACCACTGGACGGCCCTCGCGGAGGTGGTCGGCCAGACCGGGGCCCGGACGGTGGCCCATCCCGACGACGGGGAGGAGCTCCCGGTGTCGGTGGACGAGCCCGTCGTCCACGGGACCCGGGTCCCGGTCGGCGAGAGCTCCCTCACCGTCATCCACCTCCGCGGGCACACGCCCGGGTCGGTCGCCCTGCGCTACGACGACCCGGACGGCCGCACCCACCTCTTCACGGGCGACTCGCTCTTCCCGGGCGGCGTCGGCCGCACGTGGTCGGACGAGGACTTCCGCACCCTCTTCGGGGACGTGGAGGAGCGCGTGTTCGGAGCGCTCGCCGACGACACCTGGGTCTACCCCGGGCACGGCGCCGACACCACCCTGGGCGCCGAGCGGCCCCACCTCGGGGAGTGGCGCGAACGCGGCTGGTGAGGGCGCCCCCGCGGCGGAGCGGCGGCCGTCGGCCCCGGGGCGCACTGCCCCGCGGCGCGGCTCAGGCGCCGAAGCAGCAGAAGCCTGCCCGCCCGAGGTGGACGGCCACCGCCTCGGGCGCGGGCACGCCGCCGACCAGGGCGCGGTGGAAGCGGCGCATGGCCTCGCCGGTCCCGGAGTCGCCCACGGGGACGGGGCTGGCCACGACGGTGCGGGCCCCGGCGGCCAGGAGGACGCCGGCGAACCCCAGCGGAGCGCCCGTCCGTCCCGCGAAGTCCCTGCCGCTCCAGCAGGTGGACAGGACCACGGTGTCCGGCACACGCGGGAGGGCCGACAGGTCGCAGGCGAGCATCGGACCGTCGGAGAGGCCGACGGAGGCCAGCATGGGCGAGCGGTCGGGTACGCGCCCGTGCCCGGCCACGTGCGCCAGGTCGGCCCGCCCGATCCCGGCCAGCACCTCCCCGCGCCTGGCCCGGTCGCCGGCGAGCACCCGCGCCCCCGGGTAGAGGTCCGCCAGCCGGGAGACCTCGCGGACGGCTCCGCCGGGTTCGGGAGCGGCCACCAGGAGGACGCGCCCGGGGCGGGGAGCGCCCGGACCGGGCTCCCGTCGGCGGTCCAGCCAGAAGCGGGCGGTGGGCACCAGGTTCACGGGGCGTCCGCGCAGCGCCGGCAGCATGCCCCAGGGCGGGTCGCCCAGGAAGGGGTCGCTGGCCACGACCAGCGGCCGGTCCCCGATCAGCGGCAGGGCGGGGCCGAGCAGGGCCCGGGTGGCGAGGGCGGCCGCCTCGCGCGCCGTCGCGCCGGGCGGGCGGCCGGGGACGAGGAGCGGGTGGACGAACCGGGAGAGGGCCCGCGCCACCCGGGGGAGCGGGCCCAGGACGCGTGCGTGTACGCGCCCGGCCACCGCGACGAGCACCACCGCGTCCCCCGCGGCCCTGGTGTACCGCAGGAACGCCCTGTCCCCGAGCCGCTCCAGGAGGGGGCCGGTGACGGGGCGCGGACGGTCGGCGCGCTCCGGGGAGTCCGGATGCGGTGCGGGGGCGGTACGGGGCGGTCGGCTCCGCCGCCGGTTCCCGGCCTGCCGGGGGAACGGGGCGTCGCCGGGCTCTCCCGCGGCCCGGGCCGCGTGGTGGGCCCGCCAGCGTTCCGACTCCCAGAGGCGGGCCGCCGCGTCCGCGTCCCGGTCGTGGACCAGTGCCTCGCGGTACCCGTCCGCCAGCGCGGCCGTCCCGGGGGCGTGCGCCAGGGGACCGGGCACGCGCGGCACGGCCCAGGTGCGGGCCAGCTCGGCCCATTCCACGGCGGCGGACGCGTCCCCGGCGGCCAGGGCGCTCTCCAGCCCCGCCCGCACGACGTGCGGGTCCTCGACCGGCCCGTCCGACCGGGGCGCGGCAGGCCCGCCCGCCCGGGCCGGCGACGCCGGCGCCCCGTGCCGGGCGGTCGGCGCGCCCCGCGCGGTGACGGCCAGCGGGACCCTCGCCGCCAGGGCGTTCTCGGCCCGCTCGACGGGTGACAGCGGGCGGTGGCGGGCCTCGCGCAGGGCCCTGTGCTCCAGGCGGGCGGCCAGCCGGTGCCAGAGCGATCCCCTGCCGAAACCGCGGCGGACGCGGCGGGCCAGCTCCGCCGCGCGGCGGTGGTCGCCCCGCAGGAGCCACAGCTTGGCCTCCACCAGCAGCGTGCTCGCCGATGACGACCCCCCGCCCGCCCAGGGGCCGTCCGCGAGGACCTCCGCGGCCTCCTCCACCAGCCCCTCGGCCAGCAGCGCCTCCGCGAGGTCCACGTGCAGGGCCTCCCTCCGGGAGGAGGGCAGGTGCGGGGCGAGCGCGTGGAACGCCGCGATGGCCGCGGAGGCGTCGCCCCGGTAGAGGCTGAGGCAGCCCAGGTTCTGGCCGGCCACCATGCCCAGCAGGGGCAGCCCCCGCTCCTCGGTGAGGGAGAGGGCTTCGCGCAACTGGTCCTCGGCCCGGTCGAAGCGGCCGCACAGGATCTGCGCCAGGCCCAGGTTGACGAGGAGCCCGGGAACCACCTGGGCCGCCTCGGACACGGGATGGCCGTCCAGGCGCAGGCGGGTGTCGGTGAGGAGGTCCACGGTCTCCTCGAACCTGCCGTCCTGGGCGAGCCGGACCCCGTGGGTGACCCGGGAGAGGAGGGAGCCTCCGGAGCGCGACACGCGGTCGCCGGGCCGGAGCGCGGGAGGGGAGGCGGAGGGGGACGTCGGTGGACCGAGGGACACGACCGGCTGCCTTTCGCCGAGGGGCGGGCCGGAACCAGTGATAGCAGGGTCGGAGTCCGCGGGGGAACGGTGTCCGCGCCGCTGTGGACGAACCGGGGGGAGCGAAAACGGACGAAGCGGTGCGGGTGCGGACGAAGGGGAGCGGGTTCGCGCGCGTCCCCAATCCGGGTTCGGAGCGTCCTGTTCCGGGTGGTCGGCTCCGGTCCGTCGTCACGGTGGTCGGCCCCGGCCCGTCGTCACACGGTGAACCAGGCGGTGACCACCGGAGGGCGCCCCGTCCTGAGCAGGGACAGGCTGATCGGCCCCCGTGGCAGCCCGTCCAGGGAGAACCGGCCGTCCTCGCCCACCGTCGGGCTGGCGGTGGCGCCGGGGCGGCGCACGCGCAGGACGGCGTGCTCGAAGTCCCCGGTGACGAGTCCGGACAGCGAGCGCGTGCGCCCGTGCGCCCGGACCTGGAGGTCCACGGCCACGCCCCCGTGCTCGAACCGCAGCGCGGCGGTCACGGCGCCGTCCTCCGAGCGTGCCGCCTCGGTGGCCGGGACCGTGTCCGCGCGGGTCCGTGCCAGGTCCGCCGCGTCGTCCGAGCGGTCGAAGGCCGCCAGGGCGGCGGCCCTCCCGTCCTCCGCGTGCGGGGGCCGGGAGGCGGGGCCGGTGTCGGGACGGTTCCTCACGTGGGTTCCTCCAGGAGGCGGCGGAGTCTGCGGTACACGCGGCGCCGCTGGTTCGAGGCAGCCCGGGGGTTCGCGGGGCCGTCGCCCCCCTCCGGGCGCGCGGTCCGGCCGGCGGGGCCGGGCGGGTCGGCGAGGTAGGCGAGGGCGGCGCGCCGCTCGGCCGGGTCGGTGAGGCTGCGGATCGCGCGGTGGAGTTCCTCGTCGCGCTCCCCGCGCAGGTACTCCGTCTCGGGGTCCGGCGCCCCGGCGAGCGGGAGGGCCGCCAGGTCGTGGGGGTCCACGGCGCGGTCGAGGGACCCGGTGCGCCGCTGGCGGGCGCAGGTCCGGTGGGCGACCCGGCGCAGCCAGGCGCGGAGCCGCCCGGGGTGGCGCAGGCGGGGCAGGTGCTGGTTGAGGGTGAGCCACACCGTCTGCACGGCGTCCTCGCGGTCGGGGCCGGAGAGCCGGTAGGAGCGGGCGATGGCGTTCACCACCGGCAGGTGGCGGTCCACGATCCCCTCCCAGGCGAGGTGGTCGCCGCGCAGCGCGCGCCGCACCAGGTCGGCGTCCTCCGCCGACCCGTCCGGGGGCTCGCCCGAGGCGCCCCGCGGGGACCGGTCGGCCGTCACGTGCGGGGGCCGTCCTCCTCCGGTACGGGCGGCGGGCCCGTCGGCGGGCCCGTCGGCGGGGCCGGTGGGCGCGCGGTCCGGGAGGAGGGGGCCGGTGCCGGGCGGTTCGGCGCGGGCGGGAGCGGGGCCGGTTCTGGCCGAAACCGACAACAGGAGGGGGGCTTCCTCCCCCGAAGGGGTCGAAAGTACGGTTTGAGGAGATGCCTGGGTGCCACGGATGTCCTCGTGCGACTGGTCTGACAAACCCGCCCCCACTATGATCGGACTCCCTGCTCGTCCGTGGCCCACGCTAATCCCTGGGGTCGCGGTCCGGGAGGGGAACGCTGGAAAATACCAGCTGGTGAGCTGGTTCTCAGGGTGCCCTTGGGGCACAATGGGGCAAAAGTATTCAGGCGGGTATGCAACCTTCTCGTGGTACGAGGGCGTCGGGGAAGCGCACTCGTTCGTATCAGGAGGTTCGGTGTCCGCACGTGGCGTCTTGTACGTCCACTCCGCGCCGGCGGCGCTGTGCCCACATGTCGAGTGGGCGGTCGCGGGCGTCGTTGGAGTACCCGTGAAACTCGACTGGGTCGCCCAACCGGCGGCCCCCGGCAACCACCGGGCCGAGCTCAACTGGCAGGGGAAGCCGGGGACCGCGGGCGCAGTGGCCTCGGCGCTGAACGAATGGCAGCGCCTGCGCTTCGAGGTGACCGAGGAGGGGTCGCCCGGGTGCGACGGCGTGCGCTACAGCTACACGCCGTCGCTCGGAATGTTCACCGCCGTCACCAGTGCCGCCGGCGAGGTCCTCGTGCCCGAGGGACGGCTGCGCCACGCCATGGAGCGTGCCGCCGCCGACGGGACCGACCTCGCGGCCGAGATCGAACTGCTCACCGGGCGCTCGTGGGACGAGGAGCTGGAGCCGTTCCGCTACGCGGGCGACGGCGCGCCCGTCCGCTGGCTCCACGCCGTGGGCTGACCCGGGACCGGGCCCGCCGCGCCGCGCCGCGTGCGCCGGGGCGGGTGCGGGCCCGTGCCCCCTCCGCGTCCCGGCGCGCGCCCGGACGCCGGAGCGGTCTCAGGGGGGTTCCTCCCCGCCGGGCCAGATGACCGAGGCCAGCAGGACGGCGGCCCAGATCCCCAGGGGCACCAGCGGCCAGTAGGGCACGAGTTCGCCGCCCATCAGGCTGACCGTCCCCCACACGCCGGTGAGGGTGACCGCCACCCCCGTCCACCAGCGCCACTCGTCCCCCCACTCCCGCCGGGACAGGGAGAGGACGGACAGGTCGCCCCCCGAGGGCGCCTCGCGGAACCGGGGATCGCGGCGCGGAGTCGCGCGGGGCGTCCCCGGACCGGGGTCGGGGAGGTCCTCCGTCAGCGGCCGCAGGTCGCCGACGAGCACCGCGGTGAGGGCCAGGCCCACCCGGCGGTCGTACTCCTCGTGGTCCAGGCGGCCCTCGACGAACGCGACGGTGAGGCGGTCGACCGCCTGGTCGCGCTCGGCGTCCGAGGCGCGTATCCGGTTCGGCGGCAGAGTTCGGCCTTCCACTTCCCACCCCCAGAGGCGCGAGTTGGTGACCACACGATACGCGCCACGACCGGCGGGGAAAAGGGATCCGCGCCACTCGTTGAGACGCCTTGCGGGGTCCTGTCGAACCGCAGGTCAGGAGGCCAGCCAGCGGGCGACGGCGCGGCAGGTGGAGGGGTCCGCGCCGCCGACCAGGCCGGTGTGCTCGTAGGGCCCCCGGTACCCGAAGGGGGAGCCGTCCAGACGGGTGACCAGACCGCCCACCTCCTCCAGGACGAGCGCGGGCGCGGCCACGTCCCAGTCGCGCACCGGCACGTCCTTCACGAACAGGTGCGCCGATCCGTCGGCGATCAGGCACAGCTTCAGGGAGATGCTCCCGCTCTCCAGGTACCCGCCGTAGCCGAAGTGCTCCCGGACCCGGCGGGCGATCCCCCGGGGCTCGGGGGTGTTGTCGGTGAGCACGCCCCGCCCGGGCGGGGCGGCTTCGAGCGGGGGGAGGGAGCGCCCGTCGCGGCGCGCGCCCTGCCCGCGCACGGCGGTGTACAGGGTCTCCGACTCCGGTGCGAACACCGCGGCGACCTCCGGCCGGCCCCCGATCACCAGCGCGGCCTGGGTGACGTACCCGGGGAACCCGTGCGCGTAGCTCGCCGTCCCGTCGACCGGGTCGATCAGCCAGTACCGGGGCGGCCGCTCCCGGCGCAGCGACGCGGGGTCCTCCTCGCTGACCACGGGGATGCGGCCGTCGATCGCGGCCAGGCGCTCCGACAGCGCCCGGTGGGCCAGGGCGTCGGCCCCGGCCTTGAACTGGTCCCCGTCCCAGACCCCGCCGCGCGCGGCCGGGTCGGAGCGCCAGGTGCGGAGCCGGTCGCCGACCGCCACGACCGCCTCGGCCATCGCCTCCGACAGGGGGTGGGAGGGGCTCGGGTACGGACCGGGGGTCATCGCGCACGCGCCGGGGCGACGGGGACGGCGGCCGGAGCCGGCCCCCCGGGCGGCTCCGGCGGTGCGGTGGTCCCCCGCGGTCCGGGGGCGCGCGTGCCAGCCGGGGCGGGGGAGAGGCCGTGCGAGGCGAAGCCGGCCTCGCTGATGAACTCGTCCGTCCACCGCCGCACCATCGCCACGCCCTCACGCCATTCGTCGGTGAGCCTGGGGCCGCCGGAGACGGCCTGCCGGAGCAGCCCGGCGATCTCGTCCACCCCGGCGGCCGCGGTCAGCGCCGCCGTCGAGGAGAAGCGCGGGTTGATCTCGAAGACCCTCGGGCGGCCCGCCCCGTCCAGGGCCAGCTGCACGTTGAAGGGTCCGTCGGCGTGCATCGCGGCCTGGACGGCCCGGCAGGTCCGGGCCACCTCGTGGTGGCGCCGCGTCACCGCGTACCTGGTGACCCCCTGCTTGAGGAGGACCTCCTTGGGCACGACGGCCTGGACGGCGCCGTCGCGCCACACCACCACCGAGACCGTGTACTCCGGTCCGGTGATCCGCTCCTGCACGATGAGCTCGTCGGCCGCGTAGCCGCTCTCGGCCACGGCCCGTGCCACGTCGCGGACCGACTCGACGACCGTCACCCCGCGGCTGCCGCGCCCTCTGCGCGGTTTGACGACGAGGCCGTCCGGGGCGGCGGGCTCCGGCGCGCAGGGCCGCTCCGAGGCGAGCCAGGTGCGGGGGGTCCCGATGCCGGCGCGCTCCAGCTCCCGCATGAGGACGTACTTGTCCAGGCAGGCGGCGACGAACTCCGGCCGGGGCAGGAGCACGGACAGGCCGTCCCCGGAGAGCTCGCCGGCCCGGATCAGCTCCTCGTCCACGAGCGGGACGATCGCGACGGCCCCCTCCTCGGCGCACAGGGCCCTCATCCGCGGCAGGAACGCCTCGCTGTCCCCGGGCGGGACCAGGTGGCCGCGGTCGGCGAGGTACAGGCCGGGAGCGGCGGGGTCGATGTCGGTGGCCACCACACGGAACCCCTGCTCCCGCAGGTGGAGGATGGTGCCGGGGGTGGGAGCGGACCCCGCTGTCGTGACGACGACGGTCGGTCTGCTCGGCGTCTGCTGTGGCACCGGTTGCACCCTTCCAAGCGTGTTCGGGAGGCGGGCCGGGGGACAGCCCGAGCCTAGACCGCGAGGCGCCGGGAAGCCCGTGATTGGCCGAATCCGGTTGCCGGGACAACCGGACGGGCGGGTTGCGCGTGTATCAGGAGCCCCCGGGAGGAAAGGGCCGGGGGCGGTCGGCGCCGTGTCGCGCCGACCGCCCCCTCGGGTTCACGCGGGATCCGTCCGCGGACCTACTCCTGCTCGTACACCGGTGTGACGAGGGCGCGGCCGATCGCGTGCGAGAACAGGTTGAAGCCGAGGAAGGCCGGGCTCGCCGACCCGTCCACGTCGAGGCGGGGGACGTCCACCGCGTGCACCGCGAAGAAGTAGCGGTGCGGTCCGTGCCCCGCGGGCGGAGCGGCGCCCACGTAGCGGTGGCCGCCGGCGTCGTTGCGCAGGGTGACGGCTCCCTCGGGGAGTCCGGAACCGTCACCGGCGCCCGTCGCCAGTTCCGTGACCCCGACGGGGATGTTCGCCACGGCCCAGTGCCAGAAGCCGCTGGCGGTGGGCGCGTCGGGGTCGAAGCAGGTGACGGCGAAGCTCCGCGTCCCCTCGGGGAAGCCGCTCCAGGCCAGGTGCGGCGAGGCGTCCTCGCCTCCGGCGCCCATGATCCCGCTGACCTGGGCGGTGGGCAGGGTCTGCCCGTCGGCGACGTCGTCGCTGGTCACGGTGAACGGCGCGACCTGGGGCAGGAAGTCGTAGGGGGAGGGTGGCGTGGCCACGGAAGGGGCCTCCTTCGTTCGTCTGGGTCGGCTGCCTCCGCCCGGCCGGGCGGGCCCGGAGGGCGGACTCTACGAACATACGCCCCGGCGGCCGTGCCCGCTGCGGGCCGCGGCCCCGTGTCGGCCGGCCCCGGAAGGGGGAGCCCGCCGGGGCGGGGGCCGCGCGGCCCGCCCCCGCGGATGGCGGGGAGGGGGCGCAGACAACAAACCGACCGGGCGGTACGGTGCTTGTCGACACGGGGGAACGCACCCGAGCCGGTCCCCGGACACCGACAGGGAGTCGCCATGACCACTCGCTGGGGCATCACCATCCCGCTGGAGGGCGTCCCGCTGCCCGACCAGCGCGCCGTCGTCGAGCAGATGCCGGACCTGGGCTACACCGACGTGTGGTCGGCCGAGGCCGCCGGCACCGACGCGTTCACCCCGCTGGCCCTGGCCAGCGTCTGGGCGCCCGCGCTGCGCCTCGGCACGGCGATCGTGCCCGCGTACACGCGCGGCCCCGCCACCCTGGCGATGAGCGCGGCGACCATGGCCGCGGCGGCGCCGGGCAGGTTCGCCCTGGGGATCGGCACCTCCTCCAACGTGATCGTGGAACGCTGGAACTCCATCCCGTTCGACGAGCCGTACAAGAAGGTGCGCGACACCGTGCGGTTCCTGCGGACCGCGCTCACCGGCCGGAAGGTCACGGCCGACTACGACACGTTCAGCGTCCGGGGCTTCACCCTCGGCGCGGTTCCCGAGCAGGCCCCGCCGCTGCTGGTGGCGGCCCTGCGGCCGGGCATGCTCAGGCTCGCGGGCCGCGAGGGCGACGGCGCCGTCGTCAACTGGCTCTCGGCCGAGGACGTGCGCACGGTCGCCCCGTACGTCCGCGGGGCCGGGGAGGACAAGGAGATCGTGGCCAGGATCTTCGTCGCCCCCGACACCGACCCGGACACCGCCCGCGGGATCGGCAGACGGGCCGTGGCCGCCTACCTCAACGTCCCCGTGTACCGGGCCTTCCACGAGTGGCTGGGGCGTGAGGAGCTGAACCCGATGTGGAGCAAGTGGGACGAGGGGGACCGCAAGGGAGCCCTGGCCGCGATCCCCGATTCGGTGGTGGACGA
Source organism: Streptomonospora nanhaiensis (assembly GCF_026642255.1). Lineage (GTDB taxonomy): Bacteria > Actinomycetota > Actinomycetes > Streptosporangiales > Streptosporangiaceae > Nocardiopsis > Nocardiopsis tropica. The sequence goes on from NZ_CP113264.1 coordinate 1,695,052, forward strand.
GCTGATCGTGCACGGTCCCGCCGAGTACTGCCGCGAGCGCGTGCGGGCCTACGCGGACAACGGTGTGACGACCCCGGTGCTGGCCCCGATCGGGCAGGCGTCCGCGGACCCGGCGGCCCTCGTGCGGGCCCTGGCCCCCGGGGACTGACCGGAGCGCCCGGGGCGGCGGAGGGCGCTACCCGCCGCCCTCCGCCAGGGGGCCGAGCAGGCCGCGCGCCCGCAGCACCAGCTCCAGCTCGAAGCGCTCGGCCGGGTCGCGCAGCCGCTCGCCGAACAGCTCCTCCAGCCGGCGCATCCGGTAGCGCACCGTCTGGGGGTGTATGCGCAGCCGGTCCGCCGCCTCGTTGGCGTTCAGCCCCGACTCCAGCCAGGCCAGCAGGGTGTCGGCCATGCGCTCGCGCTGCGGCGCGCGGAGCCCCGCCAGCGGGGCCAGCCGGGTCCGCGCCATCTCGCCCACCAGCGCCGGGTCGCGCGTCAGCAGCAGGGCGGGGAGGTGGTCGCTCCACCGCAGCACGCCCCCGCCGGTGACGAGCCCGGCCCTCACCAGCTCGGCGAGGTCGCGGGCACGCGCCAGAGACACGGGCACCCGGTCCAGGGGGACGCTCGGACCGAGCACCGCGTCGGCCCCGCGCAGCGAGCGCTCCAGCGACCGCAGCCTGCCGGGCCCCTCCGGATCGGGCACCAGCGCGCACGGCTCCGCCCGGTCCAGGTCGGCCAGCACGTCCGGGGGCAGGACGGCCGTCCGGCCGACCGGGCCGTCCCGGAGCAGCAGGGCCACGGCCACCCGCCCGGGGGCCCGCCACCGGGCGGCCCCGGCCAGCGCCGACACCGCGCGCGCGTCGTACTCCGTGCCCGTCTCGGCCAGCAGCGCCTCCAACAGGCGGACCCGGCGCCGGTGCAGGGCGTCCGCGCCGGCGCCGCGCACCCGGGCGTGCCCCTCGGCGGCGGCGCCCGAGACCTCCTCCTGGAACACGAAGATCGCCTCGCCCACCACGCCCATGTGCTCGCGGGTGAGGGCGTCCGCGGCGGCGAGCCTCCGCCACGCCACGGCGGCCGCCGCGCGCATCCCCGTGTGCAGGCACTCCAGGGTGCGCCCGTGCCGTGCCTCGGCGGCGCCCAGCGCCCGGAACTCCGAGGCCAGCGCGTCCGCGAGCGCGGGCGAGGGGCCGCCGACCTCCACCCGGTCCAGGAAGCCGTGCACACCGGCCGCGAGCGCCCGGCGCAGCCTCTCGGCGTCGGCGGGCCCCAGGGGGGCCGAGTGCTCACGCGACCTGCGCCGGAGGTCCTCCAGGGCCTCCTCGACGAGGGAGGGGACCTGTGCGCGCAGCCGCGCGCCGAGTTCCGGCGGGATCCGCGAGAACGGTTCCGTCCCGCGGCCCTCCCGCAGTGGCTGGGTCATGTCACCTCCGGCGCGGACGCGCGGCGGAGCCGCCCGTGGCACGCCCGCGCGTGCTCTGTGCGCCAGAAAGTACGGGTCTCGGCGGGACCCGACGCGGTGACGGGTACCACACGGTTCCATATCACCAGAGCCCGGACGCGCGGACAACCCCGCCCCCGCGGGGGCGGGCGCCGCCGGAGGCCGGCGGCGCCCGGTCCGGGGCCTTCCCCGTCCGCCCTCCGGGGGCCGTCCGCGTCGCGCGCCCTCCGCGCGTCCGCCCGGGGCGCGGGGCGCGGGGCGCCGGGGCCCGGACGGGCCCGTCGGCGGTGCGTCTTCGCGGGGGCGGGCGGGGCGGGAGGACCGCGCCCTGCCCGGAGGGCGCCGGGAACCCGGCGGTGCGCACCGGTGGTCACCGGACGGGTGGATGCGGTAACAATGGTGCGGACGCCCCGCCCGCCCCCTTCGGAAGGCCCCCCATGCGACGGCTGCTGCCCGCCCTGCCCCTGGCCCTGCTCCTCGCCGTGACGGCCTGCGCGGGAGGGGAGGAGCAGGAGGAGGCCGCCGGGCAGACGGAGGAGACGGACGCGGGGGCGGGAGGGGACGCGGCGCCGGACGCCGACACCGAGGCCGACGCCCTGCGCGCCGCCGGGGGGTTCGTCGCCTCGCTCCAGGCCGTCGACGGCGAGGCGGGCTGCGCCCTGATCGATCCCGCCGCCCAGAACGTGCTGGTCGAGGCGCACGGGGGCGCCGACTGCGCCGAGGCCTTCCCCGCCTACGCCGAGTCCCTCCCGGACGCGGAGGGGGCCGAGGTCGGGGACGCCGTGATGGGGACCGACCTGGACGGGGACACCCCGATCGCCACGGTCACCCTGGTCTTCCCGGGGGAGGACGACCCCGGAGTCCTGGAGATGCGCCAGGACTCCGACGACCAGTGGCTGGCCACCCGGCTGCCCGGCACGACCCTGGGCGGAGCCTGAGGAACGGTCCCGGGAGACGCGGGGCGCGGCCGGGCGCGGTGACCGTCCCGGGCCGCGGGGTCCCGCCCCGCCGCCGAAGGTCCGCCGGGCGCTCCCGGGAGCGGGGTTCCCGGACGGGCCGCAGGCCCGGACGGCCCCACCGCGGAACGGGGAGCCGGGGCCGCGGAGGCGCGGGCTCAGGTGAAGAGGACGTAGCCCAGGATCATCCCGCCCGCCACGACCACCACGGCCAGGAGCGGCCAGAGCCGGTCGGCGACGGCCCCCGCGGCGGAGGCCGCCGGGGCCGAGGGGGAGACATCCGCATGGTCGGGGAACTTCTGCGCACCGGTCACATCGCCTGTGATACCAGACACGATGGGTTCCGCGGAGTCCTCCCCGGCCCCGGAGGCAGCGGGGCGGGGGGTGGAGGCCCCGTGTTCTGCCTGGTCGGAGTGCTGTTCCTCCCCAGCGGAGGGCTCGGGGTTTTTTGTCGCTCTTTTTCTGGCCGCGTCCGGAAAGGCGTGGTCCGCCCGAAAGGTCTCCCGTGTTCCGGCGGCCCCGCCGGCCGCGCCCGTCCCGGCGTCCTCCCTGCTCCGGCCGGCCTCCGGCGGCTCCTCCGGCCCGGCCGCCTCCGTGCTCCCGGGCCCGGCGGGGGCGAAGCCGTACTTCGCCTCCAGGGCCGCGGCGAAGCGCGCCGCCAGTGAGGCCGACACGGCGCTGACCGTGCCGGCGTCCAGTTCGGCGAACCGGCCGGTGAGGACCAGGTCGGTGTCGACGCCGACGACCGTCCTCCCTGCCTCGGCCCGCAGCCGCGCGGTCACCGTCGCCGAGGCGCCTCCCGCGCCCCGGCTGGCCCGCCCGGACGCCTCGACCACCGCCCGGCGCGCCCCCTCGTCCAGCTCCGTGAAACGGGCGGTGCCGGAGTAGGCGGCCACGAGCGGGCCGACCTTCACCCGCACCGCACCGGAGTACAGGGGGCCGTCGACGCCGGTCAGTCTCACGCCGGGCACGCACGGGGCCACCGCCTCCACGTCGGTGAGCAGGCGCCACACGCGCCCGACCGGCGCGTTCACGGTGAACTCGGTGCTGATCCTCACGGGGCGGTCTCCACTCGGGCCCTGGGGGAGGGGTGGGCCCCGGCGGGCCGTGCCCGGGGTCCGTCGACAGGCCGGCGGACCCGTCCTCCGGAATCCGCCGACGCCGCCAGCGTACGCACCGCGCGGAGCCGGGGCGATCCGTCCGGGGCACGGGGGCGGACCCCTCCGCCGCGGCCGGCCCTCCGCACCGTCCCGGCACCGCCCCGGGGCCGGGGGTCAGGGCAGGTGCAGCATGCCGGCGATCAGCCGGGCCGCGTCGACCACGGCCTCGCCGAAGGGCGCCGGGTCGTCCAGTTCGAGCACCGAGATCCCGATGCTCGCCACGGGGGCGCCGCGGGGGCCGACCACCGGGGCGGAGACCCCCGTGACGGCGTTGGTCACCTCCGCGTGGGAGACCGCGTAGCCGCGGCGGCGCGCCAGGGAGACCTCCTCCCGCTCCCCCGGGCGCGGGGGCATGGCCGACAGCAGGGCCAGTCCGGCGGAGCCCTTGCCGAGGGGGTCGACCCGGCCGGTGCGGAAGGCGATGTGCGCCCTGGCGTGCCGCGGTTCGACGACCATGAGCGCGCGCGCCTCGTCCTCGCCCTCGGGCACCACCAGGTGCGCGGTGGCGCCCTGCGCCTCCGCGAGGTCGGCCAGGACCGGCCTCGCGACCTCCCGGAGGTCGACCTCGACGGACTCGGCGAGGGCGACCAGTCCGGGGCCGAGCGTGATCCGCTTGAAGGAGTCGCGCTTGCACAGCCGGTGCTCCTCCAGGGTGCGCACCAGCCGGTGGGCGACCGTGCGGTGCACACCGATCCCCTCGGCGACCTCGGTCACCGACAGCCCGTGCGGGCTGCGGCTGAGCAGTTCGAGCACCTCGATCCCGTTGTGCAGGGTCTTGGACGTCCGTGGGTCCGGCTGTGGGGCCGGTGTGGTGGGCATCGGGCTCCTCTCGCAGGGCGAACATACACCCCCGCCTCTTGACGTCGGTGACGTGGGACACATACGTTGACTTTTAATTGCACGCCTAGTGCGATTATCGCACGCCTTGGAGGGGCTCATGGACGGCACGCAGGTCACCGGCATCCACCAGCTCTACGCGCGCCAGTCCCACCTGATCGACTCCGGGAACGCCGGGGGGTGGGCGGACACCTTCACCCCCGACGGCGAGTTCCACTCCCCGACCTATCCGGCCCCCGTCGTGGGCCGGACGCCGCTCCGCGACTTCGCCCGGGACTTCGCCCGCGACGCCCGGGCCGGGGGAGAGGTGCACCGCCACGTGGTCACCAACGTGTACGTGGAGTCCCTGGACGCGGAGGAGGCACGGGTCAGCGCCTACCTCCAGGTCATGGCGACGCGTGTGGCCGGAGGCACCCGGGTGCTGCGCCTCACCGCGCTCCACGACCGGCTCGTCCGGCACGGGGACGACTGGCGCGTCGCGCGCCGCGACGTCCGGCGCGACGACACCGCCTGACCTGCCCCGGCCCCTCCCGCCGAGAGACCCCCGCACATCCACCGAAAGGCACGTCCCATGACCCAGCACGAGGGCACCGGTCCCGCACGCGTCGTCGACCGACCCATGGAGGCCGTCCACCCCGAGATGGCCGGGCGCACCGCCGTCGTCACCGGCGCGGCGCGCGGCATGGGCCGCGCCTTCACGGCGGCGCTGGCCGCCCGGGGGGTCGACGTCGTCGGCGCGGACCTCGACGACGCCGGGATGGAGCGGACCGCCGACGAGATCAACCGCGAGCTGGCCGGGAGGCCGGGCGGCGTCCGGCCGGGGCGGGTCGCCGCCCACCGCGTCGACGTCGCCGACCCGGCCCAGCAGGACGAGCTCGCCCTCGCCGCCGTCCGGGGGACCGGCTCCCTCGACTACTGGGTCAACAACGCCGGGGTCTTCCCGTACGCCCTGGTCGGGGACATCTCCGCGGACCAGGTCTCCGCCGTCCTCGACGTCAACGTCAAGGGAGTCCTGCACGGGGCCCAGGCGGCCGCCCGCCACATGGGGCCGGGCGGCGCCATCGTGAACATGTCCTCGGTCTCCGCGGTACGGGTGCGCCGGGGCCGCGCGGCCTACTGCGCCTCCAAGGCCGCCGTCGCCCACCTGACGGAGTCGCTCGCCGTCGAACTCGGGGACCGGGGCATCCGCGTCAACGCCATCGCCCCCGGGTTCATCGACACCGAGATGACCCGCTGGCTCCAGGACGACCCCGAGGCGCTCGCCGCCGCCCTCGACGACGTCCCCCTGCACCGGGTCGGCTCCCCGGAGGAGGTCGTCGGCGTCCTGCTGTTCCTGCTCTCCGACAGCAGCCGCTACGTGACCGGGCACAGCATCGCCGTGGACGGGGGATCGCGCCATGTCTGAGCCGGCCACCGGGGCGGGGGAGACCGTCGACGTCGTCGTCGTCGGAGGCGGAGGGGCCGGGCTCGCCGCGGCGGCCACCGCGGCGGAGGCCGGTGCGGGCGTGCTGCTGTTCGAGGCCGAGACCGAACTCGGCGGGTCGACCCAGCTCTCCGCCGGGCTGTTCACCGCCGCCGGAACGAGCGTCCAGCGCGGCGCGGGAGTGGAGGACACCGCCGAGCGGTTCTACCAGCACTACATGGACCTGAACCAGTGGATGCTGGAACCGGGGCTCGTCCGCGCCTTCTGCGAGAACGCGGGGCCCACCCTGGAATGGCTCATCGGGCTGGGCGTGGAGATCCCCGCGCGGATCTCCACGAACGCGCACATGCCCGGCCTGTGCCGGGCCGGCGTCGAGGACGTTTGGCGCGGCCACGTGCCCAAGGACCAGGGCCTCGGCCTGGTCCAGGTGCTGGCGGCCGCCTGCCGCCGGCACGGGGTCGAGACCGTGCTCAACACCCGGGTCGAACGGCTCCTGGCGGAGGACGGCCGGGTGGTCGGCGTCGTCGCCGACGGCGTCGAGGTCCGCGCGGGAGCGGTCGTGGTCACGACCGGGGGGCTCGCCCGGGACCCCGGGCTCCTCCGGGAGTACTACCCCGCGGCGCTGGAGGCGGGCGAGCACGCGTTCGTCGTCGCCGCCCCGGGGAGCCGCGGCGACCACATCCGCTTCGCGGACGGGGTCGGGGCCTCGGTCACCGGGGCGGGCCGGGGGCTGCGCCTGCCCACCGCCTACTTCCAGCGGTACCACCACTGGCAGTCCGGGTTCCCGCCCGTCTCGCGGGTGTACGTCAACAGGGCCGGGCGGCGGTTCATGGACGAGGACGCGTCCTACGCGGTCTCCACCGGCGTCATCGACGCCCAGGACGGCCCCGTCTGGTGCGTCTTCGACGACAGGGCCAGGGCCTCCCTGCCCTCCGGCTACGCGGACTGGACGCCGGAGCGCGTCACCGAGGAGGCCGACGCGGGCAGGACGCTGCGGGCCGACACCCTGGAGGGGCTCGCCGGACTGATGGGGGTGCCGCCCGGAGCCCTGCGCGCCACCGTGGACGCCTGGAACACCCAGCTCCCGCACGGGGAGGACGAGCGCTTCCTGCGCCACCTCAGCCTGCGGGACAAGGGCCAGGGGGACCCCGACCCCATCGGGGAGGGGCCCTTCCACGCGGCACTCCTCCTCCCGACCGAACTCGTCTGCACGCACGCCGGGATGGAGATCGACCCCCGGGCGGCCGTGCGCGACCGCGAGGGCCGCGCCATCCCCGGGCTCTTCGCCGCGGGGGAGGCCGGGGCCGGAGTCCTCGGACTGCGCTACGTCGGCGGCGGCAACGCCGTCGCCAACGCGATCACCATGGGCCGCATCGCCGGCCGCGGGGCGGCGGCCCGGGGCTGACCCCCGCGCCGTACCCCCTTCTTCCCCCTGACCCACCAGGACCGGGCGGCCCGCACGCCCCCGGTCCGACCCTGCCCGAGGAGGCAGCATGCCACTGGACCACAGGTCCGCGGACGGACCGGGCACGACGCACGCCGACGGGGGCTTCCAGTCCCGGGTGAAGGTCATCCGGGCGGCCGTCATCGGCACCGTCGTCGAGTACTACGACTTCGGCATCTACGGGTACATGGCCACCTTCGTGGCGATGCTCTTCTTCGTCTCGGAGGATCCGACGGCGGCGCTCCTGGGCACGTTCGCCGCCTTCGCCGTCGCGTTCTTCATGCGCGTGCCCGGCGGCATCCTCTTCGGACACATCGGGGACAGGTACGGGCGCAAGAGGGCCCTGTCGTGGACCATCCTCCTGATGGTGGCGGCCACCGCCGTCATCGGGCTGCTGCCCACCTACGTCACGCTGGGCGTGTGGGCGACCGCCCTGCTGGTCCTGTGCCGCTGCGTGCAGGGGTTCGCGGCGGGCGGCGAGCTGGGCGGCGCCAACGCGTTCGTCGCGGAGTCGGCCCCCACCCGCTGGCGGGCCACCCAGACCTCGCTGGTCAACTCCGGGACCTACCTCGGATCGCTGTTCGCCGCGCTGGTGGCGCTCGCGGCCACCTCGCTGTTCACCGAGCAGCAGATGCTGGACTGGGCGTGGCGGATCCCGTTCCTGCTCAGCCTCCCCATCGGCGTGATCGGCCTGTACATCCGCAGCCACCTCGACGACACCCCGCAGTTCAAGGAGCTGGCCGACCAGGGCGAGACGAAGAAGGTACCGGTCAAGACCCTGCTGGTGACCAACTGGCGGTCGGTGCTGAAGATCATCGGCCTGGGCGCGGTCATCACCGGCGGGTACTACATCGTCTCGGTGTACGCGGCCACCTACCTCCAGACCACGGCCGGCCACTCGTCGCGGCTGGCCTTCGCCTCCACCGCGGTGGCGATGGTGGTCGGCGCGGCCACGCTCCCGCTCTCCGGCTACCTGGCCGACACGATCGGCCGGAAGAAGGTCATCCTCATCGGGAGCGTCGGCGCGACGCTCCTCGGGTTCCCGATGTTCATGATGATGGCCGCGGGCCCCGCCTGGGCCGCGGTCGTCGGGCAGTCGGTCCTGTTCGTCTGCGTCTCGGTCGTCAACGGGGCCTCGTTCGTCACCTACGCGGAGATGCTCAGCGCCTCCACCCGCTACAGCGGGATCGCGCTCGGCAACAACGTGACCAACACGGTCCTCGGCGGCACCGCGCCGTTCGTGGCGACCTGGCTGATCGGCGCGACCGGCCAACCGCTGGCGCCCGCGGCCTACTTCGTCCTGACCGCCCTGATCACCCTGGTGACGGCCTTCTTCGTCGCCGAGACACGCGGCACCGAGCTGCGCGTCGACTGAGTACGGGGCACACCGAGGAAGGAGCTGACATGAAGCACGGACTGGCCGGACGGACCGTCCTGGTGACCGGTGCGGCCGGGGGCATGGGAAGGGCGGAGGCCCTGGCGCTGGGCGCCGAGGGGGCGCGCGTCTGGGTGGCCGACCTCGCGGAGGAGGGAGGGGAGGAGGTGGCGGCCCGCATCCGCGCGGAGGGGGGCTCGGCGCGGTCCGCGCGCCTGGACGTCCGCGACCCCGCGGGCTGGCGGGAGCTGCGCGACCGGATCGGCCGGGAGGACGGGCGGCTCGACGGCCTCGTCAACAACGCCGGGGTCAGCCACCGCTTCGGGATCGAGGACACCGCCGACGAGGACTGGCGGCGGGTGGTCGACATCAACCTGTCCGGCGTGTTCTACGGGATGAAGTACACGGCTCCGCTGCTGCGGGGATCCGGTTCGGCCTCGGTGGTCAACGTGTCCTCCGTCGCGGGCATGACCGGCTACTTCGCGGCCGGCTACGGCGCGAGCAAGTGGGGTGTGCGCGGGCTGAGCAAGGTCGGCGCCCTGGAGTTCGCCGGGGCGGGGGTGCGGGTGAACTCCCTGCACCCCGGCCTGGTGGACACGCCGCTGCTCCGCTCCGGGCCGGACGACTTCGTCGACGAGAGCCTGCGCTCGGTGCCCGCCGGGCGGGTCGCCGGCGCGGACGAGATCGCCGAGGTCGTGCTCTTCCTGCTGTCCGACGCGTCCCGCTACGTCACGGGCGCGGAGATGGTCGTGGACGGCGGCCTCACCTCCGGGGGCCTCTACCACCGGATCACCGGTGCCCTGAGGGAGGGCGGGGAGCGCTGACCGCACACCGCTCCGGCCCCGCCCGCTCCGGCCGTCCGCGCGGGGCCGCCGGTCCTCCGGCACGGCCCGGCCGCGCCCGCCGGACGGAGGACCGGACGCAAGCGGATGAGAAGGGGAACGGAAGCCGTCCCGGAGACGATGTCCCCCGCGCCGGACCCGGCGCGAAAGATGCGGGGAAGTGACATGGACAAGCTCCGGAAAACCATCGCCACGAGCGTGCTCTGCGCGGCCGTCGCCGCGGGTTCGCTCCTCTCGGCCGCCCCGGCCGCGGCCGCCGCCTACAACGGCGCCTGCGGCAGCGGGTACGCCGTGGTCAACAGGATCGAGTTCCCCGACAACCGGGGGACCGCGTTCCTGACCTACAACAGTTCCAACGGCTACAACTGCGTGGTGACCGTGCGCACGAACCCCGGCGCCGCCACCCACATGGAGGCCATGGTCCGCAGGACGGGGGAGAGCGCCTGGGTGCGCGACTCCGGCGACTACACCACCTACGCCGGGCCGGTCTACCGCAGCGGAGCGGGGTACTGCATGAACTGGGGCGGCACGATCGGCAACGCCACGATCACCCTGCCCGCCACCAACTGCGGCTGACCCGCGCCCGGCCCGGACCGGCGGGGCGCACCGCGCCGGTCCGGGCCGGGCGGGTCCCCCGGGGTCCGGTCAGGGGGAGAGGATGCGCGCGTAGCGGTCGGCGGGGAAGCCGTCGCCCACGTACTCGTAGCCGGACCGTGCGCCGTACTGGGCCATGAGGCGGCTGCCCAGCAGCAGGGCGGCATCGGCCCGCTCGCGCAGCCACACCTCCCCCCTGCTGCCCTCCGGCGCGTAGTCCCTGGTGAGGGCGGACCCCAGGCTCTGCGCCTCCCGCACCGTCCCGCGCATGGACGCCTCGTACGAGAAGTAGGCGCGCTCGTGGTCGCCCTCGGCGAAGACCAGCTCCCCGGCCAGCGCCGTCGCGCCCATCAGGGCCAGGGCCGTCCCCTGGCCCGCCATCGGGTCCGCCGCGTGGGCCGCGTCGCCCACCAGGACGGTCCGGCCCCTGCTCCACACGTCCAGCCTGACCTGGGTCGACGGCGCGAGGCGCACGTCCGCCCCGCGCATGGCCCGCAGCAGGCCGGGGACCTCCCAGCCGTCCTCCCCGTAGACCTCCTCCAGGAAGCGGTACCTCGCCTCCATGTCCATCTCGGCCGGAGCGGCCGGGGTCCTGTTGCGCATCAGGAACTCCACCTCCAGCCGGTCGTTGCCGGGGAACGTCGTGACGACGCACCCCCGGTAGGGCCACACGCGGCACATCATCACGTCGCCGACGCCGAGGTGGTTGTCGATCTCGAAGGCGGCGAGGTTGGCGTCCAGGTGCTCGACCTGTCCGTCGGCGTCGGAGCCGAACACCAGCCCGCGGACGGGGGAGTCCGGGCCGTCGGCGCCCACCACCAGGTCGAAGCGGCGCCCGGGCGCGTGCGCGAAGCCGACGTCCACGCCGTCGGCGTCCTCGTCCAGGGAGGTGACGGAGTCGCCGAAGAGGTACTCGACGCCCTCGCCCGCGCGGTCGCGCAGGAGGCGGGACAGGTTCCCGCTCCTGATCGCGACCGCGCCCACGTGCCCCTGCGGCAGCACGATCGGCCGTTCGCGCCCGCTGATGTAGGAGTGCACGTCGGGGAGGGGCCCGCCCTCGGACCGGACCCTCTCGCCCACGCCCATCCGGTCCAGCACGCCCATCCCCTGCGGGGACACCTCGACGAGGTGGCCGCCCGCGGCCGGCTCCGGCGCGCGTTCGACGACCGTCGGCGCGAACCCGTGCCGGGCCAGCCAGTGGGCGAGCACGGGACCGGCCGCCCCGCCGCCCGCGATGAGCACGTTCCTGTTCCTGATCGGCACTCGAATCCTCCGGGTCGGGGGCGAGGGCGGGGGACCCGTCCGCCTCGCCCGCTGCGTGTGGGAGCCGTCCACGGGCCGTGGAGCTCCACAGAGGAACCGTACCGTCCGGACGGTGCACACCGCCGGGAGCGGAGGGCGCCGCGGGTGCCGGGAGGCCCGCGCCCCTCCGGGCGGGGCACACGTGCCGGGCGGCCGCCGCCCCCGGTCCCGGCCGGTGCCGGGGGAGGCCGCCGGCCGGGACTTCCGCGAGCTCCGAGGGCCCCGGTCCCGCAGGGTCGGAGAAGGCGCCGGATCGGGTCCGTTTCGTCAGCATAAGATTGCATTTATTGATTTTATGTAGCCACGTCGTAATGCTTCTATCCACGGTCGGCCGGTGGGCCGAAAATGCCTTTCGGTGTTCCGGTTGTGCCGGGCGAGGCTTTCGGAGAAGATCGTTCCGGCGAACCTCCGCGTCCTCCCCGGGCGAGGAGGCCGCCTCCGTGAAACGCACATGGAATCAGAAAGGATGGTGGAATGAAGTTTTCGTCCACCGTGGCCGCGGCGCTCCTGGGCAGTGTCCTCCTGGGTGCCTCTCCCGCGCAGGCGGCGACCGGTGAGGTCGTGGTCTTCACGACCGAGTTCGAGGATCTCGTGCGCTATTCCGACCCCGCCTCGGGAAGCTGCGTGCGCCTCCCCGGGACGGCCCACGTCCTGGTCAACCTGACCGACGCGGACGTGCGCCTCCACGCCGGGACGCGGTGCCTGGGGCCCGGGGTGACCGTGGCCCCCGACCGGGGCTGGCACGCCCCGCCCAGCGGCCTGTTCAGCTTCTCCGTGGCCTGACCCGCGGAGAGCGGACAAAGCGGCAAAATTAAGCATTTCCAATACGCCTGCTTTGTCTGCTTGTTTCCCCCGATTAAGGAGTAGTCGGGGGTAGGGTTTGGGACGCGGGTGGAGGTTTCGCGTTTTGACGCTTTTTCCGTGGTGCTCCACGCTGGGTCTCCGTTCGATGGTTCCGCCCGTCCGGAAGGGCGCGGAACGAGGATGACGGCGAACGGAAAGGCGCGCACCCTCCATGCTGCACACCCTCATCGTCGGCCTGGGCAGATCGGGAAGAGGGCTGCACCTGCCGTCGCTCGCCAAGGCGCGGGCGGCGGCCCCCTCCCTCTTCGCCCCGGGCCCGGTGATGGGCCACGACCCCCTGTGTCCCGGGGCGGACGGGCTCCTGGCGGTCGCCTCCCCCGAGGAGGCGGCGCGCCGCCGCCCGCCGCGGGACACCGTGGTCCACCTGTGCACCCCGCCCCACCTGCGCGCGGAGCCGCTGGAAACCCTGGCCCGCCTGGGCTACCGCAGCATCATCGTGGAGAAGCCGCTGGCCCTGGACCTCGTCGAACTGGCCGCGATCGCGCGGCTGCGCCGCCGCTGGGACCTCGACCTCGCCGTCTCCACCCCCTGGTCGGCCAGCGCGTTGAGCAGGCGGCTGTCGGCGGCCCGGCGCTCCGGCGCCTTCGGGGCGCTGCGCGCGATCACGGTGCTCCAGCACAAGCCCCGGTTCACCAGGTCCCTGGGGTCGCCGGGGCACCCCACCGCCTTCGACATCGAGGTCCCCCACGCCCTCGCCGTGGTCGTGGCGCTCGCGGGAGGCGCCGACGTCGCCGCGGCCGGACTGGAGGACATGGTCGTCGACGGGACGCGCCTGCCGGGCCTGGGCGGCGCCCGCCTGGACCTCGTGCACCACACCGGCGTGCTCACCCGGATCGAGTCCGACCTGACCTCCCCGCTGCGCGAGCGGCGCATCGTGCTGGAGTTCGACGAGGTCGTCCTGACCGGCCACTACCCGTGCAGCGAGGCCGACCACACCGCCCAGCTGTCGGTGGCGGTGCCGGGGCGGGCCCCCACCCGCTCGGCCTTCCACGACGACGCCTTCACCGCGTTCCTGCGCGCCTGCTACACCCGCTACTCCCGGCCCCGGCGCGCCAGGGGGGACCTGCCCGTCCACGTGGAGGCCGTCCGCCTGCTGTCCGAGGCGAAGAACCTCTGCTCCTCCCGCACCGACGACCCCCGGGAGGCCGACAGTGCCGTCCGCGTCTGAGACACCCCGCCTGGCGGGGATCGGCGACGAGGCCGCCCCCGGGCTGCCCGGCCAGATCGCCGCCGTGCGCGCGCTCGGCTGGAACCTGCTGGAGCTGCGCACCCTGGACGGCGTGCCGGTCGCCGAGACGGACGACGCCGCCTTCGCGCGGGCCGCGGAGCGCATCCGCGCGGCCGGGGTGGAGGTGGTCGCCGTCGCCGCCAAGATCGGCGACTGGTCCCGGCCCGCCACCGGGGACTTCGCCGTCGACCTGGCCGAGCTGGACGTGCTCGCCCGGCGCTGCGCGGTCCTGGGCACGCGCACGGTGCGGATCATGTCCTTCCCCTCCGGGGGCCTGGCCGAGCCCGGGTGGGGGCGCGTGGTCCGCACGCGGATGCGCGTGCTGGCCGACCGCGCCGAGGACGCCGGCCTGGTCCTGGCGCACGAGAACTGCGCCGGATGGGCGGGGGAGGACGCCGCCCGTGTCCTGGACCTGCTGGCCCACGTCGACAGCCCGGCGCTGCGGGTGCTGTTCGACACCGGCAACGGCGTCGCCCACGGCTACGACGCCGCCGCGATGCTGCGCCCGCTCGTGGAGTACGTGGCCCACGTCCACGTCAAGGACGCCGTCGACGCCCCCGGAGGGGACACCGCCTACGTGCTGCCCGGCCGGGGGCGGTCCGGGGTGGACGAGTGCCTGCGGATCCTGGCCTGTCACGGCTACCGGGGCGCACTGTCCATCGAACCCCACCTGCACCTGCGCCCCCACCTCCGGGGAACCGGCGGCGACCCCGGCCGGGGGGACGCGGCCGGGTTCGTCGAGTACGGGCGGGCCCTGGAGGAGACGGTGCGCCGGGTCTGGCGCGCGGAGGCGGTCCGATGACGCTCACCGGTGACGAGCGCTCCCTGCTGATGCGGCTGCTGGCCGCCCCCACGGCCGGCCCCCTGGAGACCGGGGCCGCGGGCCCGGCGCCCCGGCTGTGGGAGGCCCAGCGCGACTACGCCCGCGCCGCCGGGCGGCTCGGGTTCCGGGTGGTCCGCCACGCCCCCGCCGACCCCGCCGACCTGGAGGCGCCCGGCGTGCCCGAGACGGTGCGCGAGGCCGCCGCCGACCCCGGCTTCCTCGCCTGTCAGCCCAGCCTGGTCCTGAGGCTCGGCCCCGACGCCGTGCCGCGCGAGCGCACGGTCATGTTCAACGTGCACATGGACACCGTCGCGGGCGGCCCCGCCGCCTCCTTCGACGGCGAGGTCTTCCGCGGCCGCGGCGCCGTCGACGCCAAGGGGCCCGCGGTGGCGCTCCTGGCCGGGGTGCGCGCCGCCCTGGAGCGCTCGCCGGCCCTGGGCCGCGACACCGCCGTCCTCGTCCAGGCGGTCGCGGGGGAGGAGGGCGGGGCCATGGGCGTCCTGGGCACCCGCCCCCTGGTCGGACTGGGTCACACCGGCCGCGTCAACGTGTTCTGCGAACCCACGTCCGGACGGTTCCTCACCCGCTCCACGGCCTCGATGACCGCCCGTGTCTCGGTGCGCGGCGACGACGCCGTGGACGACCGGCCCCACAGCGGGCACAACGCCTCGGTGCTGCTGGGGTTCCTCGCCCAGCGCATGGGCCGCGCCCTGGACGCCCACGCCCGGAACGGCGCGGTGTGCGTGGCCGGGCTGCACACGGGCACACTGCACAACCGCGTGTACGGCTCCGGCGACCTGCTCCTCAACCTGTCCTACGCCGACGCCCGCGCCGGCAGGACCCTGGAGGAGGCGGTGCGGGGCGCCTTCGACACCGCGCTGGCGGAGTTCGGCTCCGCCTTCGCCGACACCGCCCTCTTCGCCCGGACCGCGGCCGACGCGCGCCGCCTCACCCGCCTGGACTGGCCCAAGCGCGGCCTGCCGGTCCTGGACGACCGCGACCGGTGGGGGCACGACCTGCTGCGCCGGGCCGGGGTGCCCGCCTGGCCGGCCGACGAACCCGCCTTCACCTGCGACGCCATCTGGATGGCGGACGTCCCGGACACCTGCACCGTCGTGCTGGGACCGGGCGACCTGGACGCCGACGGCGCGCACGGCGACGACGAGCGCGTCCGCCTCCGCGACCTCGACGGGTACGCCGACACGGTGGCCCGTCTCCTGACCGCCTTCACCGACGACACCGACGGAGGATCGTGACCACCCTCTCCCCAGAGTCACCGCCGGCACAGGAACGGGCGACCGTGACGGTCGACCACGACGCGCTGCTCGCCTTCCTCACGGAGGTCTTCGCCGGCCGGGGCCTGCCCCGCGGCCGGGCCGCGGAGGCGGCGCGCGCCCTGTGCCACGGGGACCTCACCGGAATGGACTCCCACGGGGTCGCCAACCTGGCCGGGCTCTACCTCCCCCTGCTCGACGAGGGGAGGGCGGACCCCGGCGCGGAGCCCCGCGTGCTGGCCGACCTCGGCGCCGCCGTGCTGCTCGACGCCCGGCGCTCCCTCGGCCTGTGGGCCGCGTCGGAGGCGATGGACCTCGCCGCGCGGCGGGCCGGGGAGCACGGGGTGGGCCTGGTGTCGGTACGCGGGGCCACGCACCTGGGCTGCGCCGGCTACCACGCACTGCGCGCCGTCGAACGCGGCATGATCGGCGTGGTCGCGAGCAACTGCGGCCGCCAGCGCATCGCGCGGCCGCCGGGCGGGGCCGTGGCCCTGTTGGGGACCAACCCCCTCAGCGCCGCGGCCCCGGCCGGTGCGCATCCGCCGTTCCTGCTGGACATGAGCACCACGGCGACGCCCACCGGCCGGGTCCGGCAGGCCGCACGCGAGGGCCGGCGGCTGCCGGAGGGGGTGCTGTGCGACGACCACGGCGCCCCCGTCACCGACCCGGCGGCGTTCGACGCCGGGCGTGCGCACCTGATGTGGCTGGGCGGCGAGGCGGGGCGGTTCAAGGGCTTCGGCCTCGGACTGCTGGTGGAGGTGCTGTCCGCGGTGGTCTCCGGCGCCGGGCGGGGCCCGGACCCCGACGCCCTGGCCGGGGACGGCGGGCCCTCCGGCCGGGACGACGACATCGGCTTCCTGATGCTGGCGATCGCCCCCGACGCGCTGCGCGAGGGGGCACCGGCCGACGCCGAGGAGCTGTTCGGCGTGGTGACGGCGTGCCCTCCGGCCGCCCCCGGCGACCCGGTGCGCTACCCCGGCTGGCACGAGCACCGCACGGCGCGGGAGCGCCGCGCCACGGGGGTGCCGCTGGCCGCCGGCCTGTACGCCGAACTGGCGGACGTGGCCGCGCGGGCGGGGATCCCGGCGCCGGCGCTCGCGGGGGAGGGACGATGAGGGGGCCCCTGCGCGTGGGAGTGGTCGGCCTGGGGGTCATCTCCCGGTTCCACCTGGCGGCGCTGTCGGCCTCCACCGACTGGGAGCTCGCGGCCGTGTGCGACCTGAACCCGTCGAGGGTCGCGGACCCGCCGCCGGGGGCGGCGGGCTACACCGACCACACGCGGATGCTGGCGGAGGCGGACCTGGCCGCGGTCGTGGTCACGGCCCCCAACGACGCGCACGCCCGGATCTGCGCCGACGCCCTCGCGGCCGGTGTCGCGGTGTGCGCGGAGAAGCCGCTCGCCCTGGATCTCGCGGAGGGGGAGGCCCTGGCCGCCCTGTCCCGGGACCGGGGGGTGCCGTTGACCACGGCCTTCCACCGCCGGTACAACTCCGGGTTCGCCGCGCTGCGTCACCGGATCGGGGAGCGCGCGGTGGCGGAGGTGACCGTGCGCTACCTGGAGCGGATCGAGGAGCACGCCGGGGAGGACACCTGGTACCTGGATCCGGGCCGCTGCGGCGGCGGGTGCGTGGCCGACAACGGACCCAACGCCTTCGACCTGGTGGAGACCCTGCTGGGCCGGGCCGAGGTGACCGGGGCCCGGGTGGAGTACGACGACGCGGGGGTGGACCGGAGGGCGGACGTCGCCCTGCGAGCGGGGGGAGCCCGCGCCCGGGTGCTGCTGGACTGGTCCCATCCGGGGGAGTGCAAGGACGTGGTGGTGAGAACGGCGGACGGGCAGGTGTGGGCGGCCGACCTGCTGGCCGGCCGCCCCGCCTTCAAGGAGTCCCTCTGGCACGAGTACGAGGGCATCGCCGCCGACTTCGCGCGCCGGGTGCGCGAAGGGCGGACCGACGACGGCGCGGGGGTGTCGGCGCTGCGCCTGGTCGGCGAGGCCTACCGCGCGGCGGAGCTCGGGGAGAGGGCCGCCCGGTGAACCCGCACGAGGACGGCGCCAAGCGCGACGTGGCCGCCACCCTGCTCAAGGTCCTGGTCCACCGCAGGACCGAGCGCGGCATGCGGCTGGAACCGTTCGCGAGCCGGTGCGTGCGCGCGGGGGAGGTCCACGAGCTGGTCGCCACCGACCACACCGACACCGCGGAGGGCGCCCGGATCGACCGCGTGGGGTTCCTGGGGTTCGCCGAGATCACCGCCGCCGGCGTCGTGGACCGGGGCGACGAGGTATGGATCGGTTCGCGCCGGGTGGGCGTGGTGCTGGGGTTCGACGCCTGCCACACGCCGAACCACTACAACGTGCTCATCCACGCGGACCCGGCCCCCACGGGGCGCGAGCTGGCGCTGCGACCGGAGGAGCCGGTGGTGTTCCGGCAGGGGAGCCCCGGGACCGTGGCCGAGGTCTTCCGGACACCGTCCGCGGAAAATGTCGAAGAATGTCCGAAATAAATTTCACGAAGCATCGATGATTTTCCCGGATTGGCTTTTCCGGGGCCCTCGGATCGGTAATATTCGAGTCGGGGGAAGGTGATTCTCGAATCGCATTCGAGTCCCCTTCTTCTTGTTATTCATTTTGTTGTTCCCAATTATTCTCTTGAAGGAGAACGGATGACGACCGCCGTCAAGGCCAACGACCGCCTCGAAGAGCGCTTCCGCCTGTGGGACCACAACGGCAACGGCGTGATCGAGCGCGCGGACTTCGAGCAGGAGATCGAGGGCATCCTCAGCCGCTTCGGCGTCGAGGCCTCGGCCCCCGCCGCGGAGGGCCTCCGCGGCGCCTACCTCGGCCTGTTCGACCGCCTGGCGCGGTCCGCGGGCACCGAGCGGATGAGCAAGGAGGACTTCGTCCGGGCCGCCGAGAGCGAGATCGTCAGCAAGGGCGACGCCGGCTTCTCGGAGGTCCTCCAGCCGACCATCCAGGCGATCATGACCATCGCCGACACCGACGGCGACGGCCGGATCAACCCGACCGAGCTGGAGCGGTGGTTCGACGCCATCGGCCTGAGCACCGCCCAGGCCGCCGACGCCTTCGGTGAGATCGACACCGACAACGACGGCGTCCTCACCGTCACCGAGCTGGTCGCCGCGGTGCGCGACTACCACCTCGGCAAGAACGACATCCCCCTCCTGGGCGTCTGACCCCCCTCGGGTCCCGTCCCCCTTCCGGCCCGGCCGCGCCACGGCGCGGCCGGGCTCCGGTCCCTCCCCCACACGCAGAACGGAAGAAATGAAGTCGGCACTCTCCTCCCCCGCCGCGGACGAACGCGGCGGGGGTCGTTCGCGCATTCCCTTCTTCGACCAGTCGGACACCTTCCGAAGACTGTGGCCGGAGATCGAGGAGAACTGTGTCCGCGTCATGGACGACGGTAAGTTCTCGCACGGCTCCATGGTGGCTGAATTCGAGCGGGAAATGGAGCGCTACACCGGTGCCCGGCACGTCGTCGGCGTCAACTCGGGGACCGACGCGCTCGTCATTCTCCTGCGCGCCGCAGGACTGCGCCCCGGCGACGAGGTGATCGTCCCCGCCTACACGTTCGTCGCCACCGCCACCGCCGTCGTGCACGCCGGCGGCGTCCCCGTCTTCGCCGACATCGAGGCGCACGGGTACGGGCTCTCCCCCGACGCGGTCGCGGACGCCGTCACCCCGCGCACCCGCATGGTCATGCCGGTCCACCTCTTCGACCGGCTCGCCGACATGGAGGGCATCGGCCGGGTCGCCCGCGCCCACGGGCTGACCGTGGTGGAGGACAGCGCGGAGGCCGTCGGCATGCGCCTCCACGGCAAGCACGCGGGACTGCTCGGTGCCGGCGGCGTCCTCTCCTTCTTCCCCGCCAAGACCCTGGGGGCCGTCGGCGACGCCGGGGCCCTGCTCACCGACGACGACGCCGTCGCCGAAACCGCGCGGATGCTGCGCCACCACGGCCGGTCCGGGCGCACCCTGGCCGAGTTCCCCGGCATCTCCAACCCGACGGTCGTCGTCGGCGGCAACAGCAAGATGGACGACATCCAGGCCGCCGTCCTGCTGGCCAAGCTCACCCGCCTGGACGCCGACATCCGGCGCCGCGCCGAACTGTCGCGCCGCTACGACGGGCGGTTGCGCGGCCTGCCCGGGGTACGGACCGTCCCCGGCGACGCCGCGGCCCGGCCCGGCGAGGAGCGCGCGGTGTACGTCCACCTCGTCGAGGTGGACGACCGCGACGGCCTCGTCGCCCACCTGGACGCCGCCGGTGTCGGCACCGAGGTCTACTACCCCCGCCCGCTGCACCTGCAGCCGTGCTTCGCCCACCTGGGCCACCGGCCGGGCGACCTGCCCCGCGCCGAGGAGGTGTGCCGGTCGGCCGTGGCGCTGCCGCTGTACGCCGACCTGTCCGAGGAGCGGGTCGACCGGGTCTGCGACGAGATCGAGCGCTTCCTCGCCGGGAGGACCCGATGACCGCGGCCACCGGGCGGACCGTCCCGTTCTTCGCCCCCGACCTCTTCGACACCGAGCGCGAGGCGCTCCTCGCGGCCCTGTACGAGGTCGGCACGGACCCCGAGCAGAAGTTCATCCTCGGACGCCGCACCGCGCGGTTCGAGGAGGCCCTGCGCGACTCCCTGGGCGCCGGCGACGTCGTGGCCTGCTCCAGCGGGACCTCGGCGCTGACCCTCGTCCTGGCCGCCATGGACATCGGGCCCGGCGACGAGGTGGTCGTCCCGGCCTTCGGCTGCGCCCCCCTGGCGAGCACCGTCCTGTCGTGCGGCGCGACCCCGGTCTTCGCCGACGTCGACCCCGTGACGCTGACCATGGACCCCGACCACGCCGAGCAGCTCCTCACCGCCAGGACCCGGGCCCTCATGCCCGCCCACATGTTCTCCGTCATGGCCGACATGCCCCGCCTGCGCGATCTGGCCTCCCGTGCGGGGGTGCGGCTCGTCGAGGACGCGGCGCTGGCCCAGGGCGGCACGCTCCGGGGCCGCCCCGCCGGCCTGTGGGGCGACGCCGGGGTGTACTCCTTCGTCCAGGTCAAGGTCTTCGGCATGCCCGGCGAGGGCGGCGTGGTCCTGTCCGCCGACGCCGGACTCGCCGACCGGGTGCGGATGCTGCGCAACCACGGCCAGGACGGCCGCCACCGGTTCCTGCACCACCGCATCGGCCACAACAGCCGGTTCGACGAGGTGATGGCCGCCTTCCAGCTGCACCGCCTGGCGGGGCTGGAGGAGCGCGTGGCCCGCCGGAACGCCATCTGCTCGTACTACTCCGAGCACCTGGCCGACCTGCGCGAGGACGGGGTCGCGGCGCCCCCCGCGGGCGGGGACGGCCGCTTCCCCTACGTCTACACGCTCCTGTGCGAGGACCGCGACGGGCTGCGGGACCACCTGGCCGCCGAAGGGATCGACACCCACGTCTACTACCCCCGCGCCCTGCCCGAGCAGCCCGCCTTCGCCCCCCACGCCCGCCCCGGCGGGCAGTGGCCCCGGGCCCGGGACGCGGCGCGCCGCAACATCTCCCTGCCCCTGTACCCGCACCTGACCGACGAACGCGTCGAGCACGTGGTCACCGCCGTGCGCGCGTTCGCCCACGGGAGGAAACCATGACCGACCGCACGACCGCGCCCGCCGCGCCGCCCACTCCGCCCCGGCCCACCCCGGGCGCCTACGCCAGGCTCGCCAAACTCGACATCGTCGACTACTACATCGGCCTGCCGCTGGTGTTCGCCATGACGCTGCCCCTGCTGGGGGCGCGCGCCGAGACCCTCGGGTTCCTCCTGCTCGTCCTGGTGGCCGAGGTGGCGGTGGTGGCCGCCATGGTCTCCTTCGACGACGTCACCGGCTACCGTGACGGCTCGGACGCCGCCAACTACGGCTCCGACGCCGCGCGGCGCCGACTCGCCCGCAAACCCCTGGTCCACGGGACCCTCACCGAGCCCCAGGCGCTCCGCTTCGGGCGGGCGGCGACCGCCGCGAGCGTCGTCCTGTGGGCCCTGGTGGTCGCGCTGGCCCCGCACCGGCCCCTGTGGGCCGTCGTCGGGGCGGCCCTGTGCCTGGTCGCGTCGGTCCAGTACTCCTGGGGGCTGAAGCTCAGCTACCGGGGCTTCCAGGAGATCTTCCTCTGCGGCCTGGGGGTGGGCTGGGTCCTGGTCCCCTACGGCCTGCTCGTCGGGCACGTCGACGGCTTCGTGATCGTCCAGGCGCTGGTGTTCGGCGGCGGCCCGATGATCTTCGGCCTGTACTCCAACACCAACGACGCCGCGGGCGACCGGGCCGCGGGCCGCGTCACCGTCGCCGCGAGGGTGTCCCCGCGCGCCAACACGGCCTTCATCGTCGCGCTCACCGCGACGGAGACCCTGCTGGTCACCGGGTCCCACCTGCTCGGGATCGCCCCCTGGTGGTTCACCGTCGCCCTGCTGCCCGTCATCGCCCTGCGGGTCGCCCAGCTGTACACCGGTTTCGTCCTCGGCGACATCCTGCGGGCGCGCCGCACGGCCATCCACACGCACCGGGCCGCGGTCGTGCTCCTCATCGGGGCCAACCTGCTCGCCCCGTTCCTGCCGGGCGCCCTGTGAGCGCGCCGCTCGACGCGGCGGTGGTGGGCGCGGGGCCCGCCGGGCTCGCCACCGCGCACCTGCTGGCCGCCGCCGGACACACGGTGCGGGTCCTGGAGGCCGCCGACGCCGTGGGGGGCAGGACGCGCACACTGCGCTCCGACGGCTACCTCGTCGACACCGGCGCCGAGATGATCCCCTCGGCCGACGCCTACCCGGCGACCTGGCGGCTCGTGCGCGCCACCGGCCTGGACTCCGACCCGGAGGCGGTCCCCCTGGTGCGCGACGCCCTCGCGGTCTGGTGGAACGGGCGCGCCCGCCCCCACGCCGGACGCCCCCTGGGGCTGCTCACCGGCATGGGACTGTCCGGAAGGGCCCGTCTCGACCTCGCGCGCCTGTTGCGGCGCCTGGACCGCGCCGGGCTGGACCCCGACCGCCCCGAGAGGGCGGCGCTGGGGGAGGAGACCGTCGCCGACCTCCTGCGGAGGTACCACCCGCAGGTGCGCGACCGCCTCCTGGGCCCGCTCGCCGCGGGGTTCTTCGGCTGGCCGCCGGAACGGGCCGCCGCCGCGCCCTTCGCCGCCCACCTGGCCGCCTCCGGCAGCACCGCCACCTGGCGCACCTACCGGGACGGGATGGACACGCTGCCCCGGGCTCTGGCGGCCCGGCTGGACGTGCGCACCGGCCACCCGGTGACCGGTGTCGCACACGCCCCCGGCGGGGTGCGCCTGGACTCCCCGAGGGGAGCGGTGACCGCGCGCTCCGTCGTCCTGGCCGTGCCCGCCCCCGTCGCCCTGCGCCTCCACCCCGGGGCGCCCCCGGCCGAGCGGGAGTACCTGGAGGCCTGCGGATACGCGCCCATGCTCCGGGTGTC
The DNA here is from genome assembly GCF_026642255.1 of Streptomonospora nanhaiensis. Taxonomy (GTDB): domain Bacteria; phylum Actinomycetota; class Actinomycetes; order Streptosporangiales; family Streptosporangiaceae; genus Nocardiopsis; species Nocardiopsis tropica. The sequence continues at coordinate 1,718,040 of NZ_CP113264.1, forward strand.
CCTGCTGCTGGACGCCCCGACGGCCCCGCGCGGGGCGCGCCGCGGTTTCGCCGTCCTGGTGCCCGACGACCCGGTGCTCGCCGTGGTCACCGCGGACCACGCCAAGCACCCCGGCCGGGCGCCCAGGGGACGCGGCCTGGTGTCCCTGGTCGCCTCCCCGCAGGCGGCGCGCGACCTCATCGACGCACCCGACGACGAGGTGGGCGCGCGCCTCACCGCACGCGCCGAGCGCCTCATGCCCGGGGTGGGGAAGCGCGTGAGGAGGACGATCGTGCACCGCTTCCGGCACGGCCTGCCCCTGCCCGAACCACGGGCGCTGGCCGCCCGCCCCGCCTTCGCCGACCGGCCCCTGGCCCCCGTCGACTACGCCGGCGACTGGACCGCCCTGCGCCCGTGCAGCGAGGGGGCGGTCGCCTCGGCCTTCACGGCCGCCGAACGCACGTCGGCCCTGCTCACCAGCTCCCGCGAACCGATCACGACCGAGGCGCCATGACACTCCTGAGCAAACCCCTCCACCTGGGCACCCTCTTCGACGACCTGGCGGCGCGCGGCTCCACCACCGCCGTGCGGCTGAGCAGGCCCCTGGACATCGCCCCCGAGGCGGGTTCCGAACTCGACGTGCCGGCCGCCGCCGACCTGGTGCGCAGGGTCTCCGGCTGGTTCGCCGAGGCGGGGGTGCGGCCGGGCGACCGCGTCGCCATCGCCAAGCGCAACCACTGGGACTACGTGCTCCTGGCCTGCGCCGCCGCACGCCTGGGCGCCGTCCCCGCGTCGCTGTCGGCCCACCTGTCCCCCGAGACCCTGGGAATCCTCCTCCGCAGGCTGGAACCGGCGCTCCTGGTCACCGACACCGCCCTGCTGGAGGCCGCCCGCGGGGCGGGGCACGACCCCTCCGCCCACGCCGCGCGCACCCTGGTGGTGGGGGGCCGCGCCGAGCGGGCCCTGTGCACGGACGACGTGCGGGGGGGCTCCGCGCCGCCGCCGCGCCGTCCGCACCTGGACGCACCGCTCGCCGTCATGCACACCTCCGGCACCACCGGCGTCCCGAAACTGGCCGTGCACTCCACACGCACCATCCTGCGCAGGCTGGCGGGCTTCGAGTCGCACCGGTGGCCGGTGCTGGGCAGCCGGCGCGACGACACGGTCGCCTCCTCCTTCTCCTACGCCCACGGACGTGCCCTGGCCTGGACGGCCGGGGTGCTGTGGATGTTCCCGGCGGCGGTCTCGCTGATCACCTCGCCCGACTGGGACGAGGCCGGTCCCGCGCTGCGCCGCCACCGGCCCACCACCCTGGAGGCCCAGCCCTCCACCCTGGTGCGCTGGCAGCGGCACGTCGACGGGAAGGGGGACGAGTTCGGGCGCGTGCGGTTGTTCGTCAGCACCTTCGACGCCGTGCACCCGTCCACCGTCCGCACCTTCCTCAACGCCAGCCGCCGGCGGGCGCCGGTGTGGATGCAGGGGTGGGGCCAGAGCGAGACGGGGCCGCTGACCTTCCGCTTCCTCACCCGCCGGTCGCTGGCCCGCAGGCAGTGGGTCGACCCCACCACCCGCAACCTGGGGCGGCCCGTCCCCGGGCGGACCCGGCTGCGCGCCGTCGACACGAGGACCCTGCGCCCCCTCCCGGCGGGCGAGCCCGGCCTGCTGTTCTGCCGCACCGACGCGCTGTGCCTCGGCTACGTCGGGGAGGAGGGGCGCTGGCGCTCCAAGCTCGTCGGCCAGTGGTGGAGCACCGGGGACATCGGCTCCGTCGACCGCACCGGTGCGGTCCGCCTGGTGGACCGGGAGGTGGACTCCCTGTCCGACGGCGGCTGCCTGGAGATCGAGGACGTCGTCGACGAACGGCTCCCCCAGGCGCTGGACTGCGTCGTGCTGGGGGTCGCCGACGGCCCGCCCGTGCCGGTCGTGGCCACGGAGGACGGCACCCTCGCCCCGGGGGTCTGGAAGGAGGCCGTCGTCGACCTGCCGACGATGGCCGAACCGGTGGTCCTCACCTGGGGCGAACTGCCGCGCACCGGTACCGGCAAGGTCCGCCGGGGCGCGCTGCGGGAGAGTCTCGGCCTGGGCCCCGACGCCCCTGGGAAGGGGAGGTGGACGTGACCGCGACGGCGATCGCCGCTCCTCCGCTGGCGGGGACCGCGGTCCTGGCCTCGGGCGACGCGGTACCGGTGCGCGTCGCGGCGGCACGCCTGCGGGCACTGGGGTGCGAGGTCGTGCGGGGACCCGCCGCGGCGAGCGCCCCCGCGGGCCGGATCGACCTGCTCACCGGTCCGGGAGGCGGCCGGGCCGGGTGCGACCTGGTGTGGTCGGCGTCCCCGGAGCCGTTGGCCGACGAGCGCGACGTCCAGGCCGCGTGCGGCCTGGCGCACCTGCACGGCCTCGCCGGGGGAGGACCGCGCTTCCTGCCCGTCGACCACGCGTCGGTGTGCGCCGGGGTGCTCGCGGCGCAGGCGGTGGCGGCGGCGGTGCTCTGCGCGCTGCGCGGGGGGCCGGCGCTGCGGGCGTCGGTCTCCGTGGCCGGCGCGGCGCTCCTCGCGGTCGCCCCGTACGTCGCCGACGCCACCGCCGCGCGGGGGGCGCCGCCCTCCCCGGGGGAGGGCGAACCGCCGCCCTTCCGCTCCGTCGACGGTGTCCGGTTCGAGATCGAGACCCTCGACCCCGAGGCGTGGCTCCGGTTCTGGGAGGCCCTGGGCGCGCCCGCGCGGGCGGTCGCCACCGGATGGGCGCCCTTCCAGCGCAGGTTCGCCACCGCCGTGTGCCCGCTGCCCGCCGCGCTGTCCGCGACCCTCGCGGCGCTGCCGCTCGCCGTCGTCCGCGACACCGGCCGGGAGTGCGGGGTGGGTGTGGTCCCGCTGCGCCCCCTGTCCGAGGTCGCCGGGGAGGGCCCCGCCTCGCCGTGGCGGCTCCGCGGCGCCGGCGGGGAGCCCGGTCCGGGCCTGCCGCCGTGGCAGGCCTCCGGGACGGGGCCGCTGGCAGGGCTGCGGGTGGTCGAGGCCACCAACCGGGTCCAGGGGCCCCTGGCGGGTCTGCTGCTGACCCTCCTCGGCGCCGACACCGTGCGCGTCGAGCCGCCGGGCGGCGACCCCATGCGCGGTGTCCCGCCCCTGGCCGGAGGCCTCTCCGCCCGCTTCGCCGCCCTCAACCGGGGCAAGGACGCGGTCCGACTGGACCTCAAGACCCCCGGTGGCCGCCGCGCGGCCGCCGACCTGGCGGCCTCCGGCCACGTCCTGCTCTACAACTGGCCGCCGGGCCGGGCCGAGCGGTTCGGGCTGGGGGCGGACGACCTCTCCGCCCGCGCCCCGGGTCTGGTCCACGTCCACGCCGACGGGTGGGCCGGCGAGGACCCCGGACCGGGGATCCCGGCCACCGACTTCCTGGTCCAGGCCGACGGCGGGATCGCGGACCTGGTGTCCGTCGGCGGAGCGCCCGCCGCCCCCTCCCTGGTCACCCTCACGGATGTGCTCGGCGGCATCATCGCGGCCGAGGCGGCCCTGGCCGGCCTGCTGCTGCGCGCCCGCACCGGGACCGGTGCGGTGGCGAGGACGGGGCTGGTCGACGCCGCGCGCCTGCTCCGGTGGGCCGGGCGCGGCACCGCCCACCTGCCCCGCCCCGGCACGCCGCCGGTGGCAGGCCCGGCCGAGGCGGCCGACGCCTTCCCGGGGGCCTTCACGACGGTCGGCGGGGCCTCCCTCCCGCGCGCCCCGTGGACGTTCGCCCCCCTGGACGGGGAGGACCTGTGACGGCCTGGACCTCCGGGGCGGGGCTGGTCCTGGCGGACCTCGTCCCCGCGGAGGAACGCGCCCGGTGGGTCGCGGAGGGCCTGTGCCCCGGCCGGGACCTGTACTCCCTGTTCCTCGACCGGGTGCGGGAGGACCCCGCGCGCGAGGCGGTCGTGGACGGCCTCGGAAGCCTGGACCGCGCCGGGCTCGCGGCCAGGGCCCGGCGGGCCGCCGCGGCCCTGGCCGCCAGGGGGTGCGGCGAGCGCGACGTCGTCGCGGTCCTGCTGCCCGACGGCAGGGACGCGATCGCGGTCGAACTCGCCGTCGCCGCACTCGGGGCGGTCGCCCTGCCGGTCCCGTACGGGCGCTCCCGCACCGACGTGCTCTCCCTGCTGGCACGCTCCCGCGCCGCGCTCCTGGTCACCGCCCCCGCCCGTGCGGACGACGCGCCGGACGCACCGGTCTGGTGCGCGGACGCCGGGACGCTGGACCCCGGCGGCCCCCTCGCGGGGGCGAGGGCGCCCGAGCCGGCGCGCCCCGACGCCGAATCACCCGCGCGCATCCTCGTCTCCTCGGGATCCGAGGGCGAGCCGACCATGGTCGCCTACTCGCACAACGCCATGGCCGGGGGGAGGGGCAACTACGCGCGGGCCGTGCTGGGCGCCGGGCCCGTCCGCGCCCTCATCCCGGTGCCGCTGGCCTCCTCCTTCGGCTCGCTGGGCATCGTGTCCCTGGTCCGGCTCGGGGCCACCCTCGTCGTTCCGGGGCGGTTCGACCCCGTGGCCGTGCTGCGCTCGGTCGAACGGGACCGCCCCACCCACCTGATCGGCGTGCCCACCATGCTCAGGCGCACCGCGCTGGTCGGGGAGGCGGCCGACACCGGGTCGCTGCGGGCGCTCGTGGCCAGCGGCGCGCCCCTGCACCGGGAGGTGCGCGACCTGTGCGAACGCCGCTTCGGCCGACCGGTCGTGAACGTCTACGGCTCCACCGACGGGGTCAACTGCCACACCGCGCACGACCCCGGGGCGTGGGAGCCGGGCATGGCCGGGCGCCCCGACCCGGCCGTCGCCGCGATCCGGGTGTGCGACCCCCGGGGGCGGCCGCTGCCGCCGGGGGAGGTCGGCGAGATCCGGGCACGGGGACCGATGACGCCCCTGTGCCACGTCGCGGACCCCGCACTCGACGCCGAGCGGCGCGACCCCGGCGGATGGGTCCGCACCGGTGACGCGGGCCGCCTGGACGGCGACGGGACGCTGTGGGTCGTGGACCGCCTGCGCCGCACGGTGATCCGGGGCGGCGTCACCCTCTTCCCCGCCGAGGTGGAGCGCGCCCTGGCCGCCCACCCCGCCCTGGGCGAGGCGCAGTGCGTCCCGGTACCCGACCCCGACCTGGGCGAGCGCATGTGCGCCTGCGTCTGCCCCCTGCCGGGGGTGGACCCGCCCACGGGCGGCGAACTGCTCGCCCACCTGCGCGACGGGCACGGCGTGGACGTCCGCGCCCTGCCCGAGCACGTGCTGTTCCTCCCCGCGCTGCCGCTCGGCCCGACCGGGAAGGTGTGCACGTCCACCCTGGCCCGGATCGCGGCCGACGCGGTCCGCGACCGACCGACCGTACTCCCAGGAGGCCCACGATGACGGACACAGCCACCGCCGGACCCGGCTACGTCTTCGACAACCACAACGAGAACGCCGGTGACCAGCACCGGTTCCTGGCCGCCGCCTACGACCCGCTGACCACCGGAAGACTGGCGGAGACCGGGGTCGGACCCGGGTGGCGCTGCCTGGAGGTGGGCGCGGGCGGAGGCGGCGTCGCCCGCTGGCTGGCGGGGCGCGTCGCGCCCGGCGGCGGGGTGGTCGCCACCGACGTCAAACCCGACCACATCGCCCCGGCCGAGGGGCTGGAGGTGTGGAAGCACGACATCACCCGGGACCCCCTGCCGGAGGCGGCCTTCGACCTCGTCCACTCGCGGCTGGTGCTCCTGCACCTGCCCGAGCGGATCGAGGTCCTGAACCGCCTCGTGCGCGCGCTCAAGCCGGGCGGGGTGCTGCAGCTGGACGAGTTCGACATCACCTACGGGCCGTCGCTGCTCATGCCCGACGCCGGGGCCCGCGAGCTGTACGAGGAGTTCCTGGAGGCGAAGATCCGGCTGATGACCCGGGCTGGGGCCGACCCGGCCTGGGGGAGGAACGCCGCCGAGGCGATGCGCGGCGCCGGGCTGGTCGGCGTCGACCCCCGGCCGCACGTGGAACTGTGGGACGCCGGCTCCCCGGGGGTCCGCCTGATCCGCCACCACACCCTGCACCTGCGCGACGCGTTCGTGCGCGAGGGGATGACGGACGAGCGGCTGGCACGGGTGCGGGACCTGCTGGACGACCCGTCGTTCCGGGCCTGCTCCTGCGTGGTCTACTCCGTGCGGGGCCGCCGCCCCGCATGACCCGGGCCGCGGCGGCGGACGGCGCCGGCCGCCGCCGTGGGCCGCCCCCTCCGCGCCCGGGGCACCGGGCGCGGAAGGGCGGACACTGCTGTCCGGCGGGCGGCGCCCGCCGGGCACGCCCTACCGGGGGACCCGTCCCGGGCGGTGGGCGGCGATCGGGTTCTCCAGCGTTCCGACCAGCTGGAGGGCCCCCGCGGGGTCGTCCAGGTTCACCATCTGGCGGTTGTCGCGGAGCTGGAGCCGGTTCAGGCAGGAGAGCGCGAAACGGTCCGCGAACACGTCGTAGCGCTCGAAGCGCTCGGACAGGTGCGGGACCGACGCCTGGTAGTCGGCGACGCACTCCGCCACCGTCCGCCAGAAGTCCTCCTCCGCCAGGGTGCCCTCGTCGGCGAGGATGCCGTTGAGGAACCGCAGGAAGCAGTCGAAGACGTCGGTGAAGAGCGACAGCAGCCGCTTGTCCTCGGGGACCTCGGCGCGGATGCGCTCCACCGCCTCGGGCAGCTCCGCGTCCGCGTCCATCACCACGATCTCCTCGGCGATGTCCTTCATCAGCACCCGCTGGGGGACCCCGTCGCGCAGGATCAGGATCACGTTCTCCCCGTGGGGCATGAACACCAGGTCGTGCCCGTAGAACGCGTGCAGCAGCGGGACCAGGTAGGCGTCCAGGTAGCGGCGCAGCCACACGGCCGGGGCCAGGCCCGACTCGGCGATGAGCGCCCCGGCGAGGGAGCCGCCGTCCGCGTCGGTGTGCAGCAGCGACGCCATCGTCGCGAGCCGCTCCCCCCGGCCGAGCCTCGGCACCGGGCTCTCCCGCCACAGTCCGGCGATCATCTTCAGGTACGGCGAGCCCTTGGCGGCGGCCCGCGCGTAGTGCGAGGTCCGGTAGCCCACCGCGGCGCGCTCGCGCAGCACCCCGACCCCGGTCGCGCGCAGCACCGGGTCCTGCCCGACCAGGTCGGCCAGCCAGTCGTTGATCGCCGGGGTGGCCTCCATGTACTCCGCCGACAGCCCGCGCAGGAACCCCATGTTCAGCACCGACAGGGCCGTCTTGACGTAGTGCCTCTCCGGCTCGGAGGCGTTGAAGAAGGTGCGGATGGACTGCTGGGCCCGGTACTCGTCCGGCCCGTACCCCAGGCACACCAGGTCGCGGCGGGCCAGGTCGGCGGCGAAGGTCACCGAGAGCCGGTTCCACCACTGCCACGGGTGGACCGGCACCAGGTGGTAGTCGTCCGGGTCCAGGCCCAGGCCGGCCAGCTCGGCGTGGAAGGCGGCCAGGACGCGGTCGCCGAGCTCCGAGCGCAGGAAGGAGCCGGGGTCGGTGTCGGCGGAGTGGGAGAAGGTGGTGCGCGAGCGCCGCGCGGCCACCCACACCAGGCGCACCGGGGCCGCGGCCTCGGGGGCGTAGGCCAGGTACTCGTCGGACCCGAAGCCCAGGCGCCCGTTGTTGGCGACGAAGCACGGGTGGCCCTCGGTCATCCCCGCCTCGATCGCCTGGAAACCGGAGCGCGCCAGCTCCGCGGCGTCCGGCTGCGCGCCCGCCATGCGGAAGGCGCTGCTCGCCAGGGTGCTGGTGATCTCCTCCAGGTAGACCGGCAGGACCTCCTTCCCCAGACCGAGGGTGTCGCGCAGGTCCAGCACGAGCTCCAGCGCGTCCGGGGTGTCCGTCGCCTCCGGGGAGCCGTCGCCGCCGGGGGCGCGGCGGACGATGCTGTCGGCGTCGATCCGCCAGTGGTCCAGGGCCATGACACGCGCCGTGAACCGGTACTCGGCCCCGCTGTCGCAGCGGACGGTGTACGCGCCGTCGGCGCCGCGTTCGGGGGTGAGCAGCCGTTCGTGGGAGAACTCGGCCAGGGCCTTGCGGACGAGCAGCCGGTTGGCGCGCTCCCACAGGTCCGGGGACAGGTGGGCGACGCCCTCGCGGGGGTCGGTCGGGGCCCCGGCCGGCCGAGGGGCCCGCCGTTCCCGGGCTGCGGCCGCAGGGCCGGCGGGGTCCGGTGCGCGGACGCCCGGGGAGGGCTCCGCCGTGAATGTCCCACCGGGGTGGCTGACGGTCATCTGTCGACTCCTCTCGTGGGCGCGGCCGCCGCCAGGGCGGAGCGGAACCGGTCGCGGGTACAGGTGCTCAGGTAGGCGTCCTTGCCGCTCTCCCGGAGGGAGACGGTGGACTCGACCCGGAAGCCCACCGCCTCGTTGAGCGCGTGGACGGGTCGGTTGCGCACGTCCGGCTCGACGACGACGCGCTCGGCCCCCGGGGCCGCGAAGGCCAGCTCCATGACCGTCGTGATGACGGCGCGGGTGAACCCGTGGACCGGGGTGTCGGCGGGCGCCACCAGGAAGTGCATCCCGATGTCGCCCGGCAGCACCTCGTAGTGGTGGGCCAGTTCGCTGTCCGCGGGCGAGTAGAGCTCCGCGAGGAAGACGGGCCGGCCCTTCCACACGCCGATGTAGGCCTGCTCGTGGTCGGAGGCGTGCACGGCCCGGAACTGGCGGGCCACGTCCTCCTCGTCGGCCTCGGTCATCAGCCAGAAGCGGGCCCGGGGCTCGGTCAGCCACCCGTGGAGGAGCGGTGTGTCGGCGTCCGGGTCGACGGGGCGGACACCGAACCGGCCCAGCTCGGGGTCGTCCCTGGTCAGCCCGGCCGGGAAACGGGCGGCAGGCGCGGGGCGGCTCATCGGTCGACCACCTCCAGCTCGGTGTCCGGCCCCGCGGGAGCGGAGCCCCCGTCCCGGGCCCCGGGGTCCCGCGGCGCGGGCGCGCCGAACTCCTGGAAGGCGATGGAGCGCTCCACGGCGTAGGGCTCGCGGCCCAGCATCGCGCGGAGGATGTAGGAGTTGCGGTAGGCGCCCATTCCCAGGTCGGGGGAGACGAACCCGTGGGTGTGCAGCTCGGCGTTCTGCACGAACACCGCCCCGGGCGGGGCCTGCGCGCCCGGCCCCTCCGCGTCCCCGCCGGGGCCGTGGGCGTCCGCGTCCACCCGGTAGTCGCGGCGCACCCGGAAGCGCCCGGCCGCGTCCCAGGCCAGCCGGTCGGAGACGGGCCCCAGGAAGTCCGGCCGCCGGTACCGGTAGCCCGTGGCCAGGACCAGCCCCTGCGTGTCCAGGGTGAAGTCGCGTCCCTGGTCGGTGTTGCGCAGCTCCAGGCGGTAGCCGTCCAGCTCCGCTGCCCGGGAGGCCCCGGTGACCTCGGTGCCGGTCAGCAGGCGCACGGGGGGCGGGCCGAGCCTGCTCTTGACGTAGAGCAGGTCGTAGATCGCGTTGATCACCTCGGTGTCGATGCCCTTGTACAGGTTCTTCTGGGAGCTCACCAGGCGGTCGCGGGTGGCGTCCGGGAGGGAGTGGAAGTGGTCGGCGTACTCCGGGGAGGTCATCTCCAGGGTGAGCTTGGTGTACTCCAGCGGGAAGAAGCGCGGCGAGCGCGTGACCCAGTTGAGCTGGTAGCCGTGCCTGTCCACGTCCTGGAGCAGGTCGTGGAAGATCTCGGCGGCGCTCTGGCCGCTGCCGACCACCGTGATGCTCCGCTTGGACCGGAGGTCCTCCCCGGCGTACAGGTAGTCCGAGCTGTGCACGGCGTCCCCGTCCAGGCCCCGGCAGGACTCGGGGACGTAGGGCGGGGTCCCGGTGCCGAGCACCAGGCGGCGCGCGCGGTGCAGGCCGGGCGCCCCGGTCGCGGTGTCGGTGCTGTGCAGCAGGTAGAGGGACCGCTCGGGGTCGTACTCGACGGCGTCGACCCGCTGGCCGAAGCGGACCGCGTCGCCCAGCTTGCGGGACGCCCAGCGGCAGTAGTCGTTGTACTCCGTGCGGAGGGGGTAGAAGCGCTCGCGGATGTAGAACGGGTACAGCCGCCCGGACTCCTTGAGGTAGTTGAGGAAGGAGTACGGCGAGGTGGGGTCGGCCAGGGTGACCAGGTCCGACATGAACGGGGTCTGCAGTTCGGCGTCTTCCAGCAGCATGCCGCTGTGCCAGTCGAACTCCGGCTTCTGGTCGAGGAAGAGGCCGTCCAGCTCGGCGATGGGCGCGCTCAGGCAGGCCAGGCCGAGGTTGAAGGGGCCGAGGCCGATCGCGGCGAAGTCGTGGACGCGGTCTCCGCCGTGTGCGCCGGGGCTGTGGTCGCCTGTCAACGGGTCCTCCCGGAGGTGTGCGCGGGGTCGTGCGGTGCGCCGGCCGGCGCGGTGGACGGTGCGCCGCCGGTTCTGGCCACCGCGCCGTGCTCGGCGGCGTAGTGCCGGGCGTGTCCCGCGAGCAGGTCCAGGACCTCGGCGACGTCCTCCCGCGTGCTCCGGGGGTTGAGCAGGGTGAGCTTCAGGTACGGGCGGCCGTCGACCGTGGTGCGGGCGGCGACGGCGCGGCCCGAGGCCAGCAGGGCCTCCCGCGCGTACCGGTTGGCGCCGTCGGCGGTCTCCTCGTCGACCCCGGGCAGGGCGCACCGGAACACCAGGGTGCTGAGTGTGGGCCGTGTGACCACGGTGAACCGGGGATCGGCGTCGAGCAGCGACCACCCGGCGGCGGCCAGGTCCAGGACGCTGTCGAAGAGCGCGCCCACGCCCTCGGCGCCCATCGTGCGCAGGGTCAGCCAGAGCTTGAGCGCGTCGAAACGGCGCGTGGTCTGGAGGCTCTTGTCCACCTGGTTGGGGGCCAGGACCGGGGTGCTGCCGTCGGAGCGGGAGTTGAGGTAGTCGGCGTGGTAGGTGACGTGGCGCAGGGACCGACCCTCGCGCACCACCACTGCGCTGGAGCTGACCGGCTGGAAGAAGGACTTGTGGAAGTCCACGGTCACCGAGTCGGCGCGCTCGACGCCGCTCAGCAGGTGCCGGTGGCGCGAGACCAGCAGTCCGCAGCCGTAGGCCGCGTCGACGTGCATCCACAGTCCGTGGCGGGAGCACAGGTCGGCGATCCGGGGGAGGGGGTCGATGCTGCCGAAGTCGGTGGTCCCGGCCGTGGCGACCACCGCGACGGGGATCAGGTCCTCCCGCAGGCAGCGGCGCAGCTCGGCCGCCAGGGCGTCCGGGCGCATGCGGCGCCGGTCGTCGCAGGCCACGGTGATCACGGACTCGTAGCCCAGTCCGAGGAGCGCGGCCGACTTGGCGACGCTGAAGTGCCCGGCCTCGGACGTCAGCACGCGCATCCGCGGCAGGAGCTCGGAGAGGCGGCCCCCGTGGCGCTCGTGGGCCTCGTCGCGGGCCATGAGCAGGGCCTGGAGGTTGGACTGGCTGCCGCCGCTGGTGAAGACCCCGTCGGCGTCCTCGCCGAAGCCGATGCGCCCGGCGGTCCAGTCGATCAGCCGCTGCTCGATGAGGGTTCCGCCGGCGCTCTGGTCCCAGGTGTCGAGGGAGGAGTTCACGGCGGACAGGACGGTCTCGCCCAGCAGGGCGGGCAGGACCACGGGGCAGTTCAGGTGGCCCATGTAGCGGGGGTGGTGGAAGTAGACGGCGTCGTCGAGGTAGAGGTGCTCGAGCTCGTCCAGGGCGGCGGCCGGGTCGTCGAGCGGGCGGTCCAGGTCGACCTTGTCCATTCCGGGGCGGAGGTCCTCGGCGGTGGCCCCCGTGAACGGCCGGTCCACCCGGGCGATCCGGGCGGCGACCCGGTCCACGGCGGAGCCGGCGAGGACGCGGTAGCGCTCGGCGCTGTGGGCGTCGAAGAGGTGGGCCCGGTGGTCGGTCCCCTGGACGGGCGGGGTATCGGGGGCGTCGTCGGCCCCGGCGTCCGTGGAGCCGCGTCCCCCGGTCGGCGGGTCCTGAACGGACCTCGCGAGGAAGTTCATGGGTCGTCCTCCTGAAGGCGGGCATGCCAAAGGCATCCGTTGGCCGGATGTGGGCATGAGGGGGTGAACTGCGTCGATGCGGTGCAGGGATGCGAAATCCAAGCAAGGGGAGCCTAACCTAACCAAAAGGGGCTCGCACTGTGACCATCCCTACATGCCGAGATGGTTTAACTACGGAGAGTTGCCATCGAGGGCGGCGTTCAGGGGGTTTTCATCAGCTTTTATAGCGGTTAGTTCGTTTCTCTGACGCGCGATGATTACAGGTGGCGGCCAGCAACGGCCCCGGGTCGACGGCCCTCGGCGCAAGACCCGGCGGGGGCGCGCCACCGGGGACGGTCCGCCCGCAGGGCGGGGAGGGCGCACGGCGGGGGCCGAGGGGGCGCTCCCGGAAGGAGCGCTCCTGCGCTCCCGGGCCCGCGGAGGGGAGTCCTCCGCGCCGCGGGGTCTCCGGCCGGTCGGGGGGCAGGTCCCGGGGAGAGGCCCCGCGGCGTGCACGCCGGGTGACGGCCGGGGCGCCTGTCGGCCCGGCGTCCGCCCCGGTTCCACCGGCGGCGGGCGGTCCTCCCGCGGGAAGGCGCCCGCGGCGCTACCGCTCCGGCCCGACCCGCCGTTCGAGGTACATGACGGTGGTGTTCTCCGAGAACCCGCTGCCGCGCATGAGGGCGAGGGAGGCCGTGTTGCCCGTCTCCACGTCGGTGAGGATCCGGGACGCCCCGAGGGCCTCCAGCCCCGCGCAGCACTCACGGACCAGGCGTCCGGCGATCCCGTGGCCCCGGAGGCCGGGGTCCACGGCGATCCACTCCATGTAGCCCCAGTCGTCGCGGTGCTCGAAGCCCATCGAGCCGAGGACGAACCCGACGACCCGCGTGCCGCTCAGCGCCACCCGGCAGGAGGAGCGGGGGCTGTCCAGGTGGCCGGCGGCCGCCGTGAGCGACCAGGAGGTGTACGGCAGGGCGCTCGTCTCGTACACCCGGTGTCCCAGGTCGAGGACCGCGGGAAGGTGCTCCACCGCCATGGGTCCGATGTCCACCCCGGATCCCCGGGGGTCCGGCGCCGGCGCGCCCTCCTGCTGTTCCACTGGCCTTCCACCCTCCGCCGTCGGACACGGGCGCGTCCCACGCGGTCGCGGTGCGTCCGGGGCTTCGCGGCCGGGGCAGGAGCGCCCCTCGCCGCGGGGACACCGCAGGTGGTCCCGCCCCCGCAGATTATGCCGGACTCCGGAGCCCCGGACGGGGACGCGCACCGTGCCGGGGCGCGGTGCCGCCCCGGCACGGTGCGGGGAAAGGCGAGGACGCGGGCAGGGAGGCCCCGGGCCGGCGGCCGAGGAGCGCGGCCGGCCCGGGCGTCGGCGCGTCCTGCCGTCGGGGCCCGTCGCCGGACGGGCCCCTGCGGATCAGCGGATGTTGATGTCGGTGCAGGCGTAGAAGGCGTTGCCGGTGTCGGCGATGTTCCAGCGGGCCAGGAGCTTGTGCCGCCCGTTGTACCCGGACAGGTCGACGTTGTGGCTCACCGTCGACCCGGGGCGGGCGCCGTTGTCGTTGAACACGGCGATCCTCTGGTTCCCGATGAAGTACTCCCAGGTGCTGGTGGCGTGCGACACCGTCAGGGTCCAGGTGAAGGTCTGGGAGCGGCCCACGTCGGTGACCCGCCAGCCGCGGCTGTCGTCGTTGAGCTCGGAGAACCGCCCGACGCCGCCGTCGCAGCGCATCAGGCCCTTGGGGCCTTCGACGCTCTGCGGCTCCCACTGGATGGAGCCGCACTGCACGATGCCCGCGGCGCACTGGGCCTGGCGGCTCATGGGGTTGGAGACGTAGCCGTGCGCGGACGCGACGCCGGCGGGCATGAGGGTGAAGAAGAGGGCGGTTGCGGCCGCCACGGCGGTCGCGGCGCGGAGTCGGCGGGGGGACGAGCGGGGCTTCATGCGCGGAGCCTTTCCTCGATGACCAGGGAGCGGAGGACCCGGGTCGGGGGGTGAGGCGAAGGTAGGTGGATCGTGACCCTCGGTCAAGGGCCGAGGTGGTCGCGGTGCCGGGCCGTCCCCGTACCGGGCGGGGTACCACCCGGGGGAGGCGGGGTCCCGGCCCGGTCGGCCGGCCTGCGGCGCGTTCACGGTGAACAGCGAGGGGATCGGTCTCCGGCGGCGCCGGTCCGGTCACGTCGGGAGTGGACCACTCCCGCCATGACCACCGGACCACGGCGGGGGCTACATTCTCCTTACCCCGGGGTCAACGGCCGTTTCCCGGGACCCGGACCCGGCTCTCCCACGGCCCTGCGACGACGCGGCGGCCCCGGGGAACGCCGAAGGCCAGAGCCGAAGCTCTGGCCTTGGGTGATACTGGTGGGCGATACAGGACTCGAACCTGTGACCTCTACCGTGTCGAGGTAGCGCTCTAACCAACTGAGCTAATCGCCCGCGTGAAGCGGTGTGAGGTGGAGACGGGATTCGAACCCGTGTAGACGGCTTTGCAGGCCGCTGCCTCGCCTCTCGGCCACTCCACCGAGTCACACGGAAGCGCCTGGGCGCCTTCGCGTCTCCTCCGAGCGGACGACGGGATTCGAACCCGCGACCCTCACCTTGGCAAGGTGATGCTCTACCAGCTGAGCCACGTCCGCTTGCTGCCTGGCCGGTGTCCGCGTCCTCCGCGGCCCCGCCGTGCTGCTGATAAGAACTTTAGCGGAAAGTCGTCAGACGGCAAATCGACGCAGGGAGGACCGGGTCCGCCGCCGGCTCCGGCCCGGCCCCGGCTCCGGCGCCGACCCGTGCGGGGCGGCTCCGGGACCCCCGCGCGGAACGGCCGGAGCGGTGGCTCCCGCCCCGGGGCGCCCGGGTGGACAATGGGGGCGCGCTGGTGCGACGACCGGGAGGCGGCATGGGCAGGAACGGCGACATCCGCGGCGACGCCCACCGGGGCGGGGCCCCGGGCACACACGGGACGTCCGAGGACGGGCGGACGCACGGAACACACGCGGACCACGGGTCCCACCTCTCGTGGGCCCGTGCGCGCGCGGAGGCCGTGGCGCTGGGCGGGCTGCGGGGCGCGGAGCCGCGCGAGACCCCGCTGGAGCGGTCGCTCGGCGGGGTCCTCGGCGCGGACGTGCGGGCCCTGGTGGGACTGCCCGCCTTCGACGCCTCCGCCATGGACGGCTTCGCGGTGGCGGGGCCGGGTCCCTGGCGGCTGGTCGGCAGGCGGCTCGCGGGCGCCCCGGCGGACGGCGCCGGCCTGCGTCCCGGTGAGGCGGTCGAGATCGCCACGGGGGCGAGGGTCCCCAAGGGCTCCGAGAGCGTCCTGCCGTACGAGCGATCGGTGGTCCGCGGCGGTGTGGTGGAGGGCCGGGTGGAGCGCGGCCGCCACGTGCGGTGGGCGGGCGAGGAGACCGCGCCCGGTGAGACCGTTCTCACGAGGGGGACGGTGATCGGACCCGCGGCGCTCGGGCTGGCCGCGAGCCTGGGGCACGCGACCCTGCCCGTGGCGCGCCCGAGGGTGGCGGCCCTCGTGACGGGGGACGAGGTCGCCACGGAGGGCCTGCCCGGGGACGGGAGGGTGCGCGACGCCATCGGGCCGCTGCTGCCGGGGGTCGTCGACTGGGCCGGGGGCGCTCTGGTGTCCGTGCGCCACCTCGGCGACGACCGGTCGGCGCTCAGGGAGGCGGCGCAGGGCGCCGACGCCGACGTCGTCGCCGTGTGCGGCTCGTCCTCCCGGGGCCCGGCCGACCACTTCCGCGCGGTCCTGGACGACCTCGGGGCCGCCGTCGTGGTGGACGGGGTCGCCTGCCGCCCCGGCCACCCGCAGCTGCTGGCGTACACGGACGGCGCCGTCTTCGTGGGGCTGCCCGGAAACCCGGGGGCGGCGCTGGTCGCCGCGGTGACGCTGCTCGCGCCCCTGCTGCGGGCCATGGCGGGTGCGGCCGGACCCCGGGGGAGCCTGCCCGCGGCCGTCCTGGACGGCGGGGTCGAGTCCCACCCGGTGGACACCAGGCTGGTCGCCGTGCGCCTGGTCGGCGGCCGGGCCGTGCCCGTCGGCCACGACCGCCCCGGCAGCCTCCGGGGCGCGGCCCTGGCCGACGCCTACGCGGTGGTGCCCCCGGCCTGGGACGGCGCCGAGGTGGAACTGGTCGGCCTCCCCTGAGGCGGAGGCGTCCGGCCGTCGCCGACACGGGCCCCTGCCCGTCGGCGCCCGACACGCGCGCGGCCCCGGAGGGCATCCTCCGGGGCCACGGGGCCCCACTTCTCCCACCGGCCGTCCGGTGGTCCGTCCGGGGACGGCGGTGCCGGCGGGAGCCCGGCCCCATCGGCCGCCGGACCGCCGCTGGCCGGGGCGGTCCCGCCGCGCCCCGCTACCGCGCGCCCCGGTCCGGGGCGCCTGCCGCGGACCCCGCGGCCGACGTGCTCCCGGCCGGACCGGCCCCGTCCGGGGCGTCCGCGAGGACCTCGGTACCGGCGGGGCCCACCGCGACCGCGTCCGCGCCGCCCCCGTCCTCCGGGGCGGAGGACGGGGCCTCGACGGTCGGGTTGCCCACTCCCCGCAGCAGCACCCAGACCTGGGTGGCGGCGGCCAGGACGATCACCACGGCGATGACGCTGGTCAGGTGCATCCCGTCGGTGAACGCGGAGCGGGCCGCGCCCATGAGGGCGTCGCCGGCGCCGCCGCCCAGGTCTGCGGCGGCGTTCGCGGCGCCGCCCAGGGTCTCCCTGGCCGCGTCGACGGCCTCCGCCGGAACGCCCTCCACACCGGTCAGCTGCGACCGGTAGGAGGCGGTCAGCACGCTGCCCAGCACGGCGACGCCCAGGGCCGCCCCGAGTTCGTAGGCGGTCTCGGAGATCGCCGAGGCCGCGCCCGCGCGCTGGGGCGGGGCCGCGGACATGATCGCGCCGTTGGTCAGCGTCTCGGCGAAGCCCGCGCCGGTGGAGATGAGCGAGAAGCCGAGCGCCACGGTCACCACGCCCGTGGTCACGCCGCTCTCCGGGGCCAGGACCAGGACGGCGAACCCGGACGCGGTCGTCAGCAGGGACCCGCCGATCACCGCGGCCAGGCTCAGGTGCCGCGACAGGCGTACCGCCACCAGGCCCGCGAGGACCGACAGGACGAGACCGGGGACCAGCACGAGGCCGGCCCGCATGGGCGAGATGCCGAGGACCAGCTGGAGGTACTGCGTCAGGAAGAACAGCGACGACACCAGCGAGAACACGATCATCAGGTTCGTGGCGACGGCCACGCTGAACACGCGGTAGCGGAACAGGCCCACGTCGATGAGCGGGTCGCGGAGCTGCCGCTGGCGGCGCACGAACAGGTAGCCCAGGCCGAGGCCGACGGCCAGGGAGGCGATCGGCACGACGCCGAACCCCTCGGTGGCCAGCTTCTTGATCCCGTACACGGCGGGCAGCATCGCGGCCATGGACAGGACCGCGCTCAGGAGGTCCAGCCGCCCCGCCTCCGGGTTGCGCGACTCGCGGACCAGCAGCGGCACCAGGACCAGGATCAGCACCATGACGGGCAGGTTGATCAGGAAGACCGAACCCCAGGAGAAGTGCTCCAGGAGCCAACCGCCCAGGATCGGGCCGAGCGCCGCGCCGCCGGAGAACCCGGAGGCCCAGATGGCGATGGCGAGCAGCCGCTGGCGCGCGTCGAGGAAGATGTTGCGCAGCAGGGACAGCGTGGACGGCATCAGCGAGGCGCCCGCCAGGCCGAGCAGGGCGCGGGCGAGGACCAGGGTCTGCGCCGTGGGCGAGAACGCGGCGATCAGCGAGGCGGCGCCGAACGCCGCCGAGCCGATCATGAGCAGGCGCCTGCGGCCGATCCGGTCGCCGAGCGAGCCCATGGTGATGAGCAGGCCGGCCAGGACGAAGCCGTACACGTCGACGATCCACAGCAGCTGGCCCGCGGTGGGCCGCAGGTCCTCGCTCAGCGCGGGGACGGCGAATCCGAGCACGGTCGAGTCGACCGAGATCAGGATCACGGGCAGGACCAGGACGGCGAGGGCGGCCCACTCCCGCGGCCCGGCGAGGGCCGGGGCCGCTCGGTCGCGTCCGTGCGCGTCGGTGGGGCCGGTTCCGGCCTTGGCGGAGCTCATCATTCCTCGTTACGTGTTGCTGGTTGCGCGGCACCCCGACCGGGGGCGCGGTGGAGGCCCGACGGGAGGCAGCGGACTCCGGGTCGGGAGGGGCGGGAAGTCTGGTCGACCGCGGGCACGCCGCAGGACTCTTCAACCGTCCAGACGGTACAGTACCGTCCGGACGGTACAGTGTCAATCGTGAACGCATCGAACACCCGCGACCGAATTCTCGACTCCCTCCAGGACATCCTCATCGGCGAGGGCTATTCCGGGGTGACCCTGGAGGCCGTCGCCCGCGCCGCCTCGGTGTCCAAGGGAGGGCTCCTCTACCACTTCCCGTCGAAGGCGGCGATGCTCACCGGGCTGATCGAGCGCCTGAGCGAGCTGGCGGAGGAGGAGTTCCGCGAGGCCCGGGAGGGGCCCGAGGGCGTGGTCCGCGTGTTCCTGCGCACGTCGCTGCCGCAGAGCCCCGAGGAGCGCGAGCTGTACTGGGCCGTCATCGCCGCCCTGCGCGGTCGGGAGGACATGCCGGAGGAGGCCACCCGCAGGGTGCAGTACCTGTTCTCGCACTGGGGGGAGCTGCTGCACGACGAGCTCACCGACCCCGTCCTGGCCGAGATCATCCTGCGCGCCGGGGACGGGCTCTACATGGCGGCGATCGCCGGCCTGCCGCAGCCCGAGCCCGCGCTCACCCGGGAGATGATCGACCGCCTGGTCGAGGCCTCGGACAAGGTCCGCCGCACCAGGTGAGGGGCGGCGCGGCCCCGGGCCGCGGGGTCCCCGGCGCGCTCCGCCGGGCGGGCCCGGGGGAGCGCGCCGGCTCAGGGCCGGAGCTGGAGGACCTGCACCTCCCTGGCGCCCACGGGGACCCGCACGGTCGGGGTGAAGCCCTGGCCCTCGTAGTACCGGATGAGCGCTCCGTCGCCGCCGGACCAGCAGTCCACGCGCACCAGGCCGATGCCCCGGTCGAGGGCCCGCCTCCGGG
Source organism: Streptomonospora nanhaiensis (assembly GCF_026642255.1). Taxonomy (GTDB): domain Bacteria; phylum Actinomycetota; class Actinomycetes; order Streptosporangiales; family Streptosporangiaceae; genus Nocardiopsis; species Nocardiopsis tropica. The sequence goes on from NZ_CP113264.1 coordinate 1,736,983, forward strand.
CGAAGGCGAGCAGCTCGCCGCCGACGCCGGCCCCGGTGTGCTCCCGGGAGACCAGCAGGAGGCGCACGTAGAGTTCGGGCTCCCCCGCCGGCGGCGCGTACGCGGGGGCCTCCTCGCGGACGGTCAGGACCCCGGCCGGGGAGCCCTCCGCCTCGGCCACCCACATCCCGTCGGAGACCAGGTCCTCGACGAGCCGCACCCGGTCGGGGTCGCGCGACCACGGTGCGTCGCCCCACTGCCCCGACCGCCCGCGCGCGGCCAGCCACGCGACGGTGCGGTCGAACATCTCCAGCACCGCCGGTAGGTCGGCCGGGCCTCCCTGCCGTAGCCTCATGTGTCCGCCTCACGCTTCGGGGAACGATCACGACCGGGACACGGTAGCGGTCCGGTGCGACGACGGCTGCGCGGGGAAGGGGTTCCAGGACCCCGGTCCGGGTGTCGCCGCGGGCTCCGGGAGGTGACAATGTGGTGCTGTTCACGTGTCCGGGATCGTGGTTTACTTCCCAGTAACTTCGTAGCCGCCGCCGGGCCCCGCAGCAGTCGGGTGCCTGCCCACCCCGCGAGGTGAAGTGTGCACTACCTCTACGAGTGGGGCGTGCCGTGTCGACCGGGACGGCCCCCTTCGCGAGACTGTTGCCACCTCGCCGGAGTGTCCACGGGGTGAGAACACGCAGACGGGAAAGCGGGGGGCGGATGCACAGGCTCACCAACCAGGTACGACCGTACGCCTGGGGAGCGCGCACGGCCATCCCGCGCCTGCTGGGCGCCGACCCCGACGGCACGCCCCAGGCCGAGCTCTGGCTGGGCGCCCACCACGGCGCGCCCAGCACCGCCCACTGCGAGGACGGGCCCAGGCCCCTGCCCCGCCTGATCGCCGACGACCCGCACCGGGTGCTGGGGCACGGGACCGCCGAGCGGTTCGGCGCACGGCTGCCCTTCCTCCTCAAGTTCCTGGCCGCCGAGGCGCCCCTCTCCCTCCAGGTGCACCCCGACGCCACCCGCGCCCGGGCCGGGTTCGACGCCGAGGAGCGCGCGGGCATCCCCCTCGACGCCCCCCACCGCAACTACCGCGACCCCCACCACAAACCCGAGCTCCTGCTCGCCCTGGAGCCCTTCGAGGCGCTGTGCGGCTTCCGCGAGCCCGCGGCCACCGGCGCCGAGCTGCGCGGGCTCACGTGCGAGCTGGCCGTGCTGCTGCGCGCGGACCTGGCGGTGCCCGACACCCACGCGGCCCTGCGCGCGGCCCTCACACGCCTGCTCACCCTCCCCGACGGCAGCAGGGAGCGCCTGCTCGACGAGTTCGTCGCCGAGTGGTCCGCGTCCGGCCCCCGGGGGACCCACGGCGACATCGTCGCCGACCTCGCCGTCCGCTACCCGGGCGATCCGGGCGCGGTCGCGTCGCTCCTGCTCAACAGGGTCACACTGGGGCCGGGGCAGGCCCTGTTCCTGCCCGCCGGCAACCTGCACGCCTACCTCCAGGGGACGGCGGTCGAGGTGATGGCCAGCTCGGACAACGTGCTGCGCGCGGGGCTGACCGCCAAGCACGTGGACGCCCCCGAGCTCCTGGACGTGGTGGACTTCTCGGTGCTGCCGATCCCCTACGCGCGGTCCGGCCTGCTGGAGGGGAGGCGGGAGTTCCGCCCGGCCGCCCCCGAGTTCGCGCTGCACGAGATCGGGCCGGGCCGCGTCGCGGCCCACCTGCCGGGGGAGGGGCCCACGGTGGTGCTGGCCCTGCACGGACGGGTGGAACTGGTGGCGGAGGTCGGCCAGGGCCTGACCCTGGAACGCGGGGAGTCGGTGTTCGTGCAGGCGGACAGCGGGCCGATCAAGGTCGAGGGGCACGGGCACGTCGTCGCGGCCACGGTCGGCTCCCACTGACGGAGCGGTCCGCCGCCCGCGCCGGGCGGGGGCTCCGCCCCGGCCCGGACGCGCAGGGAGGTGTCCGCGCGCCGATACCCTTGGCCTCTCTGTTCCCACTGAACACACGAGGGGTACCACCATGGCGCTCGAGCGTCCGGAGATCGACTTCATCGAGGGCCCGCCGCCCGCCGACCTGGAGATCACCGACATCAAGGTCGGCGAAGGCGCGCAGGCCGGCCACGGCAGCACCGTCGACGTCCACTACGTGGGCGTCGCCTTCTCCAGCGGCGAGGAGTTCGACGCCAGCTGGAACCGCGGAGAACCGCTGAGCTTCCGTCTCGGGGCCGGCCAGGTCATCTCCGGCTGGGACCAGGGCGTCCTGGGCATGCGCGTGGGAGGCCGGCGCAAGCTGGTCATCCCCCCGCACCTGGCCTACGGCGACCGCGGCGCGGGCGGCGCCATCAAGCCGGGCGAGACCCTGATCTTCGTCTGCGACCTCGTCGGCGTCCGCTGACCCGACCGGCGCCGGGGGCCGGTCCCCCGGACACGCGGAGCGCGGAGGGGCCCGCGCCGCGCCCACGGGCGCGGCACGGGCCCCTCCGTCCGCCTAGCCCAGGGTTGCGCCCACCTTGATGTGGCCCTTGAGCAGGTCGCGGGCGATCGTGCGGCGCTGGATCTCGTCGGTCCCCTCGAAGATGCGCAGCAGCCGGACGTCGCGGTAGAAGCGCTCGATCGGCAGTTCGCGGGTGTAGCCCATGCCGCCGTGGATCTGCATGACCCGGTCGACGATCTCGTTGGCCTTCACCCCGCCGAAGAGCTTGGCGATGGACTGCGCGTGGCGCGAGTCCCGTCCCACCGACACCTGCCAGGCGGCGTGCAGGACGAGCAGGCGCAGGGCCTCGATCTCGGTCTGGGAGTCGGCGATCATCCACTGGATGGCCTGGCGGTCGGCGATGGGCGCCCCGAACGTCTCGCGGGTCCGGGAGTACTCGATCGCCATGTCCAGCAGGCGCTCGCACCCGCCGAGCGCGCGGGCGGGCAGCAGGTAGCGGCCCTTGCCGATCCACTTCATGGCGAGGGAGAACCCGTGCCCCTCCTCGCCCAGGATGTTCTCGTGGGGCACGCGCACGTCCTGGAAGACCAGGGAGGCGGGGCGGCGCTCGCCCATGGTGTCGATGGGCTCGGAGGTCCAGCCCGCGTCGCGGTCGACGAGGAAGCAGGTCACGCCCCCGTCGGCGCCCTTCTCCGGGTCGGTGACCGCGAAGACCATGGCGAAGTCGGCCTCGTTGCCGCCGGTGATGAAGGTCTTCTCGCCGTTGATCACCCACTCGTCGCCGTCGCGGACCGCGCGGGCGCGGATGGCCTTGGCGTCGGAGCCCGCGCCGGGCTCGGTGATGGCGAAGCAGGAGCGGCGCTCACCGGCGATCGTGGGCAGGAGGTAGCGCTCCTTCTGCTCCTCGTCGGCGTGGTACAGGATGTTGTCGGCCTCGCCGCCGAACTTGAAGGTCAGGAAGGTTCTGCCCAGTTCGATCTCGATGATCGCCGCGGTGACCGGGTCCAGGCCCATGCCGCCGTACTCGGTCGGCGTCTCCACGCCCCAGAAGTCGGACTTGCGGGCCAGCTCGCGCAGGCGGGCGCGCTCCTCGGAGTTCAGACCGGGCGGGTGGCCCTCGCGCTCGCGGCGCAGCACCTCGTTCTCCAGCGGCATGAGCTCCCGCTCGACGAAGGTCCGCACCCAGTCGCGTACGGCGCGCTGTTCTTCGCTCAACGAGAAATCGATCACGGCCTGCTCCCCAGTAACCTAACAGTGTTCGGTTATTTGAGGGTACGGTGTGTCCGGCCGTGCGTGCAAGAGGTCGCGGCATCGGGGTTCCCACGCGTTCCGGCCGCGGACCGGAGGTGACCGGCTGCCCGCGGCAGCGCCCCGCCGACGCCGCGGGGACCCGGCGCCGGACGTGCGCCGCGTACTGACGTGCGATGATCGGGCCGGGCGCCGGACGGACCGGGCGCCTCCCGCAGCGGAGAGAGGGATCCCCCGTGGCCCGACCCAGGACGCCGATCCTGAGCAGACCAGCCATCCGACTGGCCGCGCTCACGCTCATCGACCGCGACGGTCTCGACGGGCTGTCGATGCGCAAGCTGGCCCAGGAGCTCGACGTGCAGGCCGCCTCCCTCTACAGCCACTACCGGACCAAGGAGGAGCTGCTCACCGAGGTCGCGGACGAGGTCACCGCCCACATCGACGTCTCGGGGTTCGACGGCGGCGACTGGCGCGAGGGCCTCACCGTCTGGGCGCGCTCCTACCGCGACGCCCTCGCCGCGCACCCCCACCTGCTCCCGGTCGTGTCCGCGGGCCCCGGCCGCCGGGAGGAGGCGCTGCGGCGCGCCGACGCCGTGCACGGCGGGCTCGTCGGCGCGGGCTGGCCGCCCCGCTACGCCACGATGATCGGCGCCTCCACGAAGTACCTCATCGTGGGAGCCGCGACCAACTCCTTCGCCCGGGGGTTCGACGACGACGTGCGCGTCTACCGGGACCGCTACCCCAACCTGTCACAGGCCCACCGGCTCGCCGAGCACGCCGCGGAGATCGACGACGCGAGCTTCGAGCTGGCCCTGTCGGCCTTCCTGGACGGGCTCACCGACGTCTTCGCCAGGGTGCGGGTCACACCCCGCGACTGACCGCGTACGCGGGAAGGCGCGGCGCGGTCCCCGTCCGGGACCGCGCCGCGCCGACTGCCCGGGTCCCCGGACCCGCGGGCTCAGGAGCCGGTCGGCCTCGTCTCGGCGTTGCCCTCGATGGCGGTGCGCTCCAGCCGGTCCAGCAGGGATCCGTTCGCCGGCACGGTCCGCAGGGCGACCTCCTTGCCGTACCTGATCCGGGCGAACGCCTCAGGGAGCCGCGCCTCCAACCGCCGGTACGCCACCCGGCCGAGCCACCACGCGGCGAGCGCCCCGTTGAGCACGCCCACCGGTGCCGCCGCCCACGGGAGGCCGGCCAGGCCGAGGAACACGGCGGCGAGCACGGCGGGCGCCGACAGCAGCGGCAGGGCCACCAGCGCGATCCACACCTGCACCTGGTTGTCGCCCGAGTCGTTGGCGTCCACCCTCAGCTGCGGGTCCACCCCGGGTGAGAGCGCCACCACCGACAGCAGGAGCGCGAGCCCGCTCCCCACGCCGAAGAACACCGCCATCCCGGTGACCACGTACGGCCACGCCCAGGGCGAGCCCGTCGCCACGACGAACGCCGCGCTCAGCAGGGCCGCACCCGGCACGATCAGCAGCAGGATCGCCACCTGGCGGCCGCGCACGTCCGCCCGCACCGTGTCCCGGCCCTGGCCGACCACCGACAGCCACAGCGCGGTCCCGTCGTGCCCGTACATGTTCGAGGTGGACAGCGCCATGATGAAGGCCGCGATCACCCCGGTGAACGGCGCGAAGAAGGAGAACGTGCCGCTGGACCAGGTCAGCAGGCCGATGAACAGCGCCGCCCACAGCGACGCGCGCAGTTCCAGGCCGCGCCACGGGTCGCGCCACCACTGGCGCAGCTCCTTGCCGACCACCGCGCCCAGGGGGGTGTCCGGCAGCAGGGGGAACCGGGGCCCGCGGGCCGTCGGCGGGTGCGCGCCCAGGGGTCGGCCGCGGCGCCGCACGCCGCGCGCCCCGACCCGGGGGGCCAGCAGTACGGCGGTCACCGCGACCAGTGCCCCGGTGAGCAGCGCCAGCGCGCCGATCCAGGCGGAGGCCGCCCCCCAGGACCCCGCGGCCGCGGCCTGGACGGCGAGCACCGGCCAGGAGGTCGGCAGGGCGGACAGCACCGCGCCGACCGCGCCATCGCCCAGGCCGTTCTCGCTCAGGTCCAGGGTCGCGGTGAACGCGGGCTGGACCGCCATCCACCCGAAGAAGAGCCCGGCGAGGATCAGGCCCCACTGCACCGACGCGATCTCCATCCCCAGCCGCGAGTGCATCGCCGCGCCCAGGGCGCGGAACACCAGCCGGGACAGCGAGACCACGAACACCCACAGCAGCAGGACCCCCGGGACCGCCACCAGCAGGGCCGCCGGGTCCACCGCCAGCGCGTGCCAGGCCAGGGCGGCCAGCGCCACCAGGGTCAGGGCGGGGCCGATGTCGAAGAACATGGTCAGCAGCAGGATCGCGCCCAGTCGGCGCCGGTCCAGGGGCAGCAGCGCGAAGTACTGCGAGCGCAGGACCCCCGTGCCGTTGGCGACGGTCGGACCGAGCATCCACGTCGCGGCCCACACCGCGAAGGCCAGGGACAGCAGGTCCGCCCGCACGGCGTCCGAACCGGCCGCCAGGGCGAAGTACCAGGTGATGCCGAGACCGAGGACCGCGAGGGCGGTCCCGAACAGGCGCATCCCCGTCGGGGAGTGGCCCAGCAGGGTGAACTTCAGGCGGATCAGGAGGACAGCCACGCCAGTTCCCCCTTCCCGACCTCGCGGGCGCCCACCAGGCGGACGAAGGTGTCCTCCAGGGTGGCGTCCGTCCCCCGCACGTCCGCCAGGGACCCGTCGGCCAGCACCCGGCCCCGGGCGATGACGGCCACCCGGTCGGTCAGCTGCTCCACCAGCGCCATCACGTGGCTGGAGACCACCACCGTGCCGCCGCCGTCGGTGAACCGCCGCAGGATCGCCGTCAGCACCCTCGCCGACACCGGGTCCACCGCCTCGTACGGCTCGTCGAGCACGAGGACCTTCGGGGCGTGCAGGAGGGCGGTGGCCAGGCCGATCTTCTTGCGCATGCCGGTCGAGTACTCCGCGACCAGGACCGAGTCCGCCTCGGCCCCGTCCAGCTCCAGCACGCGCAGCAGCTCCTCGGCCCGGGCCCGGACCACCCCCCGTTCGAGCCCCCGCAACCGCCCCCAGTAGTCGAGGAGCTCGCCGCCGGTCAGGCGCTCCGGCAGGGCCAGGCCGTCCGGCAGCACCCCCAGCAGGCGCTTGGCGGAGACCGGGTCCGCCCACACGTCCGCGCCCAGGACCCGCGCGGTCCCGCTGTCCGGGCGGAGCAGCCCCACCGCCATGGACAGCGACGTGGTCTTGCCGGCCCCGTTGGGGCCGACCAGCCCGAGCATCGCCCCGCGCGGGACGGACAGGGACACCCCGTCGGCCGCCCTGGTCTCGTTGAAGGTCTTGGTCAGCCCGTCCAGTTCCAGCGCGGGCACGTCGTCGCTCATACCCCCATGCTCACGCTGCGGGGACCCGGGCGCATCGTCCGAGTGGTCATGGCCGATCGGCCGATCGGCCGAACGAGGGGCGGTCCTCGGGCAGAGGCGGGCGGGGCGGCGGCGGTCCTAGGCTGGTGGCGACGAGAGGGAGGGCGGCCAGTGCGCACCACGCCGGCGGCGACCGGGGGGAAGGACGGGGAGGGGGCGGCGCCCGGGGCCGCGGGGACGCCAGGGGGCTCCCGCCGGCGGTGGCGGGACGCGGTGGTGGACGCCCTCCTGTTCGCCACCGCCTTCCTGTGGTGGCTGAACGTCTCCGCCGGCTACTTCGCCGGGCACCTCATCGGCCTGTCGCACCACGTGCCGGAGTGGCTCTTCGTGCCCGACGCGGTCGCCGGGGCGGTCGGCTGCCTGGTGCTCCTCCTGCGCCGCAGGCGCCCCCTCGCCGTGGCCCTGGTCCTGTGCGTACTGGCGGCTTTCTCCAACTCGGTCACCGCCGCCCTGGTCGTCGGCCTCGTGGGCCTCGCGATCCGCCGCCCCTGGCAGCAGGCGGCGTGGGCGGTGGCGCTGACCATGCTCCTGGGCCTGCCCTGGCTCGTCACCGTGCCGCCCGGACGGGTCGAGAGCGTCCTCTCCGTCGCGCTCGCGGCCTCCCTCGTCACGGGCAGCGTCGGCTGGGGTGTCGCCATCCGCGCCCGCCGCCAGCTGGTGGAGCGCCTGCGGGCCGACGTCCGGCACGAACGCGCGGACCGGGAGCGGCGGCTGGAGGACGCCCGCTCCGAGGAGCGGCGCCGTATCGCCAGGGAGATGCACGACGTGGTCGCGCACCGCATGTCCCTGCTGTCGGTGCACGCCGGAGCCCTCGCCTACAGGACAGAACGGGCCGAGGCGGGCGCCGCCGCGCCGCTGGAGGCCGCGGAGCTCGGTGCCGCGGTCCGGGTCATCCGGGACAACGCGCACCGCGCCCTGGAGGAGCTCAGCGGGGTCCTGGAGGTCCTGCGCTCCACGGACACACTGCCGGGCGGGGCGGACGACCACGCCGGCACCGCCGCGCCCGCGACGGGGCTCGCCGACACCGGGCGGCTGGTCGGGGAGGCGGTCGCCGCGGGGCAGCGGGTGGGGTGGGAGCTCGACGTCCCCGCAGGGGCCGAGCCGGGGGGACAGGTGTCGCGCACCGTCTACCGGGTGGTGCAGGAGGGGCTGACCAACACGCGCAAGCACGCCCCGGGGGCCAGGGTGGGCGTGCGGGTGGCCGGCGGCCCGGGGCGGGGCGTGGAGGTGTCGGTGACCAGCGCGCTGCCGGTCGGGGTGGTCTCCGGCGAGATCCCGGGCGCGGGCGCGGGCCTGACGGGGCTGACAGAGCGGGTCGCGCTGGAGGGCGGCGAGCTGTTCCACGGAGCGGAGGACGGGGTCTTCCGCCTGTCCGCGACCCTGCCGTGGCCGGAACCCCCGGAGGTGCCATAGTGGTCGCCGTGCCTACCGACCCCGTGCGCGTACTCCTCGTCGACGACGACCCCCTGGTGCGCGCGGGGCTGCGGATCATGCTCTCCGGAGACGACCGCATCGAGGTCGTGGGCGGGGCGGGCGACGGCTCCGAGGTCGCCGCGGCCGTCGCCGAGCACCGCCCCGACGTGGTGCTGATGGACGTGCGCATGCCCGGCGTGGACGGGATCACCGCCACCGAGGGCCTGCGCGGCGGAGCATCGGGCGGGGAAGGCGCACGGCCCCAGGTCATCGTCCTGACCACGTTCGACGCAGACGCCACGGTGGTGCGGGCCCTGCGGGCGGGCGCCGCCGGATACCTGCTCAAGCACACCGAGCCCGAGCGCATCGTGGAGTCGGTGCTCCGCGCCGCGGCCGGCGAGCCCGTGCTCTCGCCGGGCGTGGCCCGCGCGCTGATGGACCGGGTGGCCGGGGAGGACCCGGCCGAGCGCTCCGAGGCGCCCACCCGCAGGGAGCGGGCACGGCGGAGGCTGGAGCTGCTCACCGAACGGGAGCGGGAGGTCGCCGAGGCCGTGACCGCGGGACTGTCCAACGCGGAGATCGCGGAACGCCTGTACATGTCCATGGGGACGGTGAAGTCCCACGTGTCCAGCGCGCTCGCGAAGCTGGACCTGACCGGCCGCGTGCAGCTGGCCCTGCTCACCCACGACGCGCGGTCGGAGGACTGACCGGCGCGCGCCGGGCACGGCGGGGCGGGCAGGCCCCGGGACCCCCCTGTTCCCAGCAAACCGCACGCCGCCCCGGGGCGCCGGACGGTTCCCGGGCCTGTGGACGGCGCGTCGACGCCGCGGGGCGGGCGTGCCCGCTCGTGGCCCCGGTCGCCGCCCCCGCTCGCGTCGGTCGCGGGCATCGCCACGCGGCCCCGCCGTCGTCGGTTGCCCCGCGGTCCCGCCGCCGCCGTCGGCGGCCCCGCGCGTGCCCGGGGCAGGGGCGAACTCGTGGACCCGCCAGGCCACCCTCCCGACTGCCCCGGGCGTGCCCCGGCGCGGAACGCCCGCCCGTCCCGCCGCTCCGCCGCCCGCGGGGCCGGCCGGGCTCAGTCCCGGGCGGCCGCGACCAGGGCCCGCGCGAGGCGGTCCGCCTCGCCGCCCTCGGGGAAGGGGGTGCCGGTGGCCAGACGGACCAGGACCGCCCCGGACAGCAGGTCGGCGACCAGCGGGGCGCGGTCGGGGTCGGAGACCTCCCCGCGTGCGGCGGCGCGGGCGAGGACCTCCCGGACCAGGGTCGTCCGCTGCTCCAGGAGCGAGCGCAGGACCGCGGCGCCCTCCCCGTCCCGGAGGGCGTCGGAGAGCGCGTGCCGGGCCAGGGCCTGGAGCGGAGTCCCGCCGAACACCCCCTGGACGACGCCGACCGCTGCGGTGAGGTCGCCCTCCAGCGACCCGGTGTCGGGCACCTCCATCCGGTCGGCGCCGACCTGTCCGGCGACGGCCGCCACCAGGTCCCGCTTGGTCGGGTAGCGCCGGAACACACTCGTGCGCCCGACCCCCGCCCGGGCCGCCACCTCGTCGAAGGTCAGCCCGAACCCGCGCTCCACCAGCAGTTCCAGCGCCGCGGCGCGGATCGCCTCGTCCACGGCCGGATCGGGACGGCGGCCGCCCCTGGCCCCATTTCCCGCGGTGCCCATGATGCTTCCTCCCGGGCCTTGACAGCAGTAGGGGTACTCGTAGTATCGGTACTCGGAGTTCCGGTACCCAGAGTACCGGAAGAGGCGTACCAGCCGCCGCGCCCCCGAGGAGCACAGCCATGAGCGTCACCATCGTCGGAGCGGGGCCCACCGGCCTCATGCTCGCCGGAGACCTGGCCGAGGCCGGGATCGACGTCCGGGTCCTGGAGAAGCGCGCCCGGGAGACCGGCCCGACCCGCGGGTTCGCCGTCCACGCCCGCGCCCTCGAACTGCTCGACGTGCGGGGGCTCGCCGACACCCTCGTCGCCCAGGGCTTCCCCGTCCCCGAGGTGCGCGTCGCCTTCGGCGACGGCCGCGGCCTCACCCTCGACATGCGCCACCCCGAGAGCCGCTTCCCGTTCGTCCTCGTGGTCCGGCAGGGCCGTACCGAGGCCCTCCTCCGGCAGCGGGCCGAACGGCTCGGCGTGCCCGTGGTCCGGGGCGCCGAGGTCACCGGGCTCGCCCAGGACGAGGACGGCGTCGACCTCGCCGTCCGCACCGCCGACGGCGAGCGCACCGAACGGGCCGACCGCGTCGTCGGGACGGACGGCGCGCACAGCACCGTCCGGGAACTCCTGGGGGTGCGGTTCGGCGGCCACGGCTACGACACGCGCATCCTGCTCGCCGACGTCCGGCTCAGGCGGGAACTGCCGCCGGCGGTCAACCCGTTCGTCGGACCCGACGGCGTCGCCCTCCTCCCGCCCTACGGCGACGGCTGGTACCGCGCCACCGTCTGGGACCGCGCCCGCCAGGACGCCCCGCCGGGCGGACCGGTCGACGCGGAGGAGGTCGCCGAGTCCCTCCGGAGACTCTCCGGCGGTGTCCTGGACGTCGCGGAGGTGCGCTGGTCGGCGCGCCTCCTCAGCGAACGCCGACAGGCGAGGGACTACCGCGTCGGCAGGGTCCTGCTCGCCGGGGACGCCGCGCACGTCCACTCGCCCATGGGCGCCATGGGCACGAGCACCGGCCTCCAGGACGCGGCCAACCTCTCCTGGAAGCTCGCGGCCGTCGAGAAGGGGTGGGCCCCCGCCTGGCTCCTCGACTCCTACGAGGCCGAGCGCCACCGGGCCGGCCGCGCCACCCTCCGCCTCAGCGACATGATCCTGCGCGCGGCCGTCGCCCCGGCGCCCGTGCGAGCGGTGCGCTCCCGGGTGGTTCCGGCGCTGGCCGGCGTCCACGCGTTCGCGGACAGGGTCCGCCTGCGGCTCGCGGGGCTCGGCCACTCCTACGAGCTCCCCGACGGCCTCACCGTCTCCGACACCACGGGCACGCGCGTGGACGACCTGCCGCTCACCGTCGGGGACCGGCCCGCGCGGCTGTACGAGCTGATGGACGGCGTCCGCTTCACCCTGCTCGACGCCTCCCCCGACGGCGCCGCGGCCGAGGCGGCCCTGCCCTGGGCGGACCGGGTCCGGATCCTGCGGGTCCGGGGCGACCTGCCCGGCGGGGCGCAGGTCCTCCTGGTGCGCCCCGACGGCTACGCCGCGTGGGACGACGCGCACCCCGACGCGGAGGAGGAGCGGACCGTGCTCCGGCAGTGGGCCGGAGCGGAGGCGGGCGGGCCGCGGCCCTGAGCCGGCGGTCGGACCCGTGCCGGCGGACGCCGGAACGCGACGCCCCGGCCCGCCACCGGGCCGGCCGTCGCCACCGCGTACGCCCACCGGAGCGGTTCCGGCCCCCTGCCCCGGCCAGGGGCGCCGACACCGCCGCCGACAGGCCGTAGCGGGCCGCGAACGCGCACGGCGACGGCCGCGTGCCCTTCGACCCCGGCAGGGCCGTCCCGGGGAACGACCCGGGTGCGCCCGCCGTCGCCGCGGCGGACAGCGGGGGCCGGCCACGGGCCGCTCCGGACCGCCGGGGACGGGGAGGCCGCGTCGCCCGGAGAATTCGTCGGTACGGCCTCACTTCCCGGGCGCCTGTGAACGCCAAGAAAAGTAGCGGCTCCGGCCACGAAAGGAGGAACCGTAAAAAGGCGACCTCCGATATCACAGGACACTTTTCCCACCAAGGATGAACAGGGGCGGAAAACGGTCCGGGGCCGCTCCGCCGCCGGGGGCGTTGGTAGCTTTGACCCCAGTGCACCCGTGACGCCCCGCCCCGTCCGGGGAGGGGCGACCGACGAGGAAGGCGGTCCCCCGTGGCCAGGACGCGTGTGATCTGGGCGAAGAAGCTCCCGGAGGTCTACAGCAAGCTGGACGAGATCGACAAGGTCATCGCCGGTCACCTGGAGGGAAGCCTCCTGGAGCTGGTGAAGCTGCGCTCCTCGGTGATCAACGGCTGCTCCTTCTGTGTCGACCTGCACACCCGGGTCGCCCTCAAGCAGGGGGAGACCCAGCGGCGGCTGTTCCTCGTCTCCGCCTGGTACGAGGCGGGGGCCGTCTTCACCGACGCGGAGCGGGCCGCCCTCGCGCTCACCGACGAGATGACCCGCCTGGGCGAGCACGGGGTGTCCGACGAGACCTACGACGCCGCCGCCGAGCACTTCGACGACCAGCAGCTGGCCGCGCTCATGTCCGCGATCGCGATGATCAACCTGTACAACCGGCTCGCGGTCACCAGCCACCTGCACCCGCCCGCGAACTGACCGGGCGGAGGGCACGGGCCGAGGGCCCCGGCCGCGCGGTCCGGGCCCTTCCGCGGAAGGGCCCGGACCGCGCCCGAACCCCCTCTCGCTCCGCTTCCACCTGCGCATTTCCCGCACTCCCGGCCGTGTCGCCCGGGACGGAACGGCCTTTTCATCCGCGCTGTTATCGGAAAAACAAAGGGCGAAGGAGAATATCCGCGCGGCAGGGGAAATGATAAAGTCCGGCGTGTTTCAGGTCACAGTGTCAGGACGACCGCCAGGAGCACGCATGCCCCCCACTGTCCCCACCGACCGAACCCTTCCGAGCCTGCTCGCGCGCACCGCGGCCGAGCACCCCGAAGCGCCCGCGCTGTCCTGGCGCGGAACCGGAACCGGAGCCCCGGCCGGATCCCCCGGGTGGTCCACGCTCACCTGGTCCCAGGTCCGCGACCGGGTCGGCGAGCTCACCGAGGGCTTCGCCGCCCACGGCGTCGAACCCGGCGACCACGTCCTGCTGATGATGGGCAACCGGCCGGAGCACTGGCTCTGCGACCTCGCCGTGGTCCACGCGGGCGCCGTCCCCACCTCCGTCTACAACACCGCCGCGCCGGAACAGGTGGCCCACATCGTCCGGCACAGCCGGGCCCGGCTCGCGGTGGTCGAGAGCGCCGCGACCGCGGCCGCCTGGGAGCACCTGGTCGCCGACCCCGACACGCCCCTGGCGACCCTGGTCGTGGTCGAGGGGGCCGACACCGGGCGCGGCCACACCGCCTACGGGGACCTGCTCGGAGCCCCGGCCGGCGCCGCGTTCGGCCGGTGGCGGGACCTGGCCCCCGACGACCTGCTCACCGTCCTCTACACGTCGGGGACGACCGGGGACCCGAAGGGCGTGGCGATCACCCACAGCGGCATGCTCGCCAACGCCGCCGCCGTGGACGCGGTCGTGGACCTGCCGGAGTTCCCCGACCACATCTGCTACCTCCCGCTGGCCCACATCGCCGAGCGGGTCCTCGGCATCTACCTCCCGGTGCTGCGCGCCTCCCACGTGTGGATGTGCCCGGACCCGGGGGACGTGGTGGGCGTCCTCCGGGCGGTGCGCCCGCCCCAGTTCTTCGGCGTCCCGCGGGTGTGGGAGAAGCTGGCGTCGGCCCTGCGGGCGGGGATCGCCCGGCTGCCGGCGGAGGGGCGCGCCGCGGTGGAGGCGGCGATGGCCGTCGCCACCGAGCACGCGGAGGTGCGGGAGCGGGGCGGTCGGGTGCCCGCCGAACTCCAGGAGCGCTTCGACGAGGCCAGGGCACAGGTCTTCCGGCCCCTGCTGGCCGGGGTCGGCCTGGACCGGGTCGCCTGGGCGTCGAGCGCGTCGGCGCCCATGCCGATGGACGTCGTGCGGTTCTGGGCGGGCCTGGGGATCCTGGTCATGGACGCCTGGGGGCTGACCGAGTCCGTGGGCGTGGCCACGGCCAACGCCCCCTCCTCGGGGTTCCGGCTGGGTTCGGTGGGCCGCCCCATCGACAGTGTGGAGCTGCGCCTCGCCGACGACGGCGAGATCCTGCTGCGGGGGGAGTCGGTGTTCGGCGGCTACCTGGGGCCGGACGGGCGGATCCTGCCCGCCGCCGACGCCGACGGGTGGTTCGCCACCGGCGACGTGGGGCGCCTGGACGAGGACGGCTACCTGTGGATCACCGACCGCAAGAAGGAGCTGATCGTCACCTCCAACGGCAAGAACATCTCGCCGGCCCTCGTGGAGAACACGCTGAAGGAGCACCCGCTGATCGGCCAGGCGTACGCCCACGGCGACCGGCGGCCCTACCTCGTGGCGCTGCTCGTGCTGGACCGCGAGACGGCTCCGGTGTGGGCCGAGGCGCGGGGCATCGACACCGGCGGGGACTGGGAGGCGCTGGCCGCCCACCCGGAGGTGGCGGCGGAGCTGGGGCGCGCGGTCGAGGCGGCCAACAGGCGGCTCAACCGGGCCGAGCAGGTCAAGGCCCACAGGTCGCTCGCCGAGGAGTGGGGGCCGGACACCGGTGAGCTGACGCCGTCGCTCAAGCTCCGGCGGCGGGTCGTCCGGGAGAGGTACGGTGACGCGCTGGCGGCGCTGTACGGGGACTGAGCCGGCGGGCGCGCCCCGGGCCGCGCGCCCTCCCGGGGCCGACCGCTCCCCGGGGGTCGCGCCCGGGAGCGTGTGCCCGCCTCCTCCGGCAGCGGGCGCGGACGCGCGGAACCGCCCCCGTCCGCGGAACGGGGGCGGTCGCGGCCGAGGTCAGGAGCCCTGGCCCGTGGTCTGCTGCCCGCCGGTGCGCTGCTCCGGCGAACGCGTCGGGCGCGGCGCCTCGTGGGACGCCCGGTAGCCGCTGCGGTAGACGGCCTCGTCGGACTGCGGGGACGCGTCCCCCGCCCGGGTCGGCCAGCCCGCGGTCAGCCCGTAGATCACCAGGATGTCCACGGCGATGGCCACCATCGACCACAGGGGCATGGCCACCACGAAGGCCAGCTGCGCGAGGGCGTTCAGGGAGGCGAGGACGATGCCGAACACCCGCGCCCAGGTGCGGCCGGACAGCACGGCGACGCCTGCGGCGACCATGACCGCGCCCCACAGCCCGAGCAGGACGCCCCAGGACCCGTACTCGAGGAAGAGCATGTCCGTGCCCGTGGCGATGTAGAAGTCGGGGGAGAACAGCGCCACCATCCCCTGGATGATGTTGACCGCCCCGATGACGATCAAGAGTGTGGCGACGAAGAACTGCCAGCCGTTGGCTGCCTCTGTCCGCATGTCGGCTCCTCACCGGCCGCCCGGGCGCCCGGGGTGGTGCCTGTCCGGGCAGGGGCGGCCCCTCGGGTGTCCCTGGCGTGTGCGCGGGTCGCGCGCCGCCCCTCCATGATCAGCCCCTGCCGGTCATCGGTATCTCACTGTTCGTACCCGATAGGGCAAATCTCCCGTGTCGCCGAGGGGTGGGGCCGGACGCGTTCCGTACGGGGGTAAGATGGTTTTTACGTAGTTACGGAATTTCGAATTACCTGGGGGCGTGGTGGACCGAACGACCGAGCAGCGTCTGGCCGACCTGGAGGCCCGGGTCGCCGAACTGGAGGGCCGGGCCGAGGCGGCGCCCGCGCCGCCCGGGGGAGGCGGGGGCACGGAAGGGGCGCCCGGGGGAGCGTTCTTCGCCCTGGAGGCGCTCCGGGGGCACGCCGCGGGGCGGGGGGCCGTGGTCTTCGCCGGCATCGTCCGGGACGGGGACGGCGAGGACGCGATCGAGTGGCAGCAGGGCCTGCCCGTGGACCGGCTGGCCGGGGCCGACTGGTCCCGCGCGGCCGCCGTCCTCGACGCCCTGGGCCACCCCGTCCGGCTCCACCTGCTGCACGCGGTCTGGGAGGGCACGGGGACCGTGGCCGGCCTGGCCGAGCTCTCCGGCTTCGGTACCACCGGCCAGATCTACCACCACGTCAACCTGCTCGTGGCGGCCGGGTGGCTCACCACCGTCCGGCGCGGGCACTACATCGTCCCCCCGGAGCGGGTCGTCCCCCTGCTGGCCGTCCTCACCGCCGCGGGCGGTGCCTCCTGAACGCCGCGGGAGGGGGCGCGGCCGGGCGCGGGCCCGGCGTCGCGGCCGCCTGCGCCGTGGCCGTCCTTGTCCTGCTGCTCGGATTCGCCGCGCGCCCGCAGGTCCCGTCCCTGTCGGACCGGGAGGCGGGGGACCCCGGCCTGCTCGACCGGGCCCGCCCCCTGCTGGCCGCGGACGCGCGCGAGCGCGCCAGCGTCGTGGTGATCGACGGAGACCGGACCCGCGTCGCCCACTTCGGCGCCGACGGCGGCACCGTCTACGAGATCGGCTCGGTGACCAAGGGCATGACCGCCCTTCTCCTGGCCGACGCCGTGGAGAGGGGCGAGGTCGCCGAGGACACCGAACTCGGCGCGATCCTCGACCTGGGGGACGCGCCCGCCGCGTCGGTCACCCTCGCGGAGCTGGCGAGCCACCGCTCCGGCCTGCCCCGCCTCCCCACGGGCCTCGCCGAGAGCGTCGGCACGGCCGTCGCGGCCTACCGGGGGAGCGATCCCTACCGGGCCGACCGGGCCGCGCTCGTCGCCCAGGTCGCCGCGGCCGGGACGGAGGGCCGCGGTGAGGTCGCCTACTCCAACATGGGTGCGGCCGTCCT
Organism: Streptomonospora nanhaiensis; assembly: GCF_026642255.1. Taxonomy (GTDB): domain Bacteria; phylum Actinomycetota; class Actinomycetes; order Streptosporangiales; family Streptosporangiaceae; genus Nocardiopsis; species Nocardiopsis tropica. The sequence continues at coordinate 1,753,900 of NZ_CP113264.1, forward strand.
CGGCCAGGCCGTGGCCGAGGCCGCGGGCACCGACTACCGCACCCTGCTGCGGGAGCGGCTCCTCGAGCCGGTGGGCATGGACGCGACCACGCTGCCCGTCACCCCGGACGGCCTCCCCGAGGACGCGTCCGTCGGACACGGGGCCCGGGGGCGCACCGCCGATCCGTGGACCTCCCACGCCTACGCCCCGATGGGCGGCGTGCGGTCCACCCCCGGGGACATGGAGCTCCTGGCCCGCGCCCTGCTGGAGGGGGCCGCCCCCGGCGCCGACGCCATGGAACCGCGCTGGGACGCGGGGGACGGCGGCGAGGTCGGCCTCGGCTGGTGGATCGACGACCACGACGGAACCGCGGTGACCTGGCACAACGGAGGCACCGGCGGGTTCTCCTCGATGTTCGCCCTGGACCGGGAGGGAGGCCGGGCGGTCGTCGTCCTGGCCGATTCCTCCCTGCCGGTGGACGACATCGGCATCACCCTGCTCCTGGAGGACGCGTGACCGCCTGGCTCCCCGTCGTCGTCGGCGTCGCCCTCGTCGCCTGGCTCGCGCTGGACGCCGCGCTGATCGCGCTCCGCGGCTGGCGCGGCAGGGGCCGCCTCCGCTTCGCGGACCGCTGGGACGCCCTGTCCCGTGCGCTCCACCTCGCCGCGGCGGCCCTCCTGCTCCTCGTCTTCGTGCAGTGGGGCCACCTGCCCGGGGCCCTGTGGTGGCTGGTGGTCCTCCCGGTGGCGGCGGCGCTGTCCGGTGCGGCGCTCCGCTGGCCGGAGCTGCCCCGGCACGGCGAGGACGGGGCGGCCGGCACGCGCAGGGCCTCCGCGGCCGGCGGCGCGGTCCTCCTCGTGCTCGGGCTCGCCCTCGTGGTGCTCGTGTGAGCCGGGGCGTGAGCGCCGGACCGCGTTGTGGACAGGCCGGTCCACGACCTGCCGGGGCCGCCCGCGCAGGACAACGAGTTGTCTACACGCGTCGTTGACCATCGAAGGGCTATGCTGCCCGGATGGCACTGCGCAACGCTGTGATGGCCGCGCTGCTGGACGGCGCGGCGTCCGGATACGACCTGGCGAAGAACTTCGACGCCTCCGTGGCCAACTTCTGGATGGCCACCCCCCAGCAGCTCTACCGCGAGCTGGACCGGATGGAGGCGGACGGGCTGATCGACGCCGTCGTCGTCCGCCAGGAGAGGCGCCCCGACAAGCGGGTCTTCTCCCTGACCGCCGCCGGGCACCGGGCACTGCGCGAGTACACGGAGCGCAGTCCCCGCCCCGCCGCGATGCGCGACGAACTCCTCGTCCAGCTCCAAGCGGTGGACGCGGGCGACGCGGACGCCGTCCGCGCCTCCGTCGCCGAGCGGGTCGCGTGGGCGCGCGGCAAGCTGGCCCGCTACGAACGCCTGCGCCTGCGACTTCTCGACGGGCGCACCGAGGACGAGCACGTCGCCCGCGCCGAGCGGATCGGCCCCTACCTCACCCTCCTGGGCGGGATCTCCCTGGAGGAGGAGAACATCCGCTGGGGGGAGAGGGTGCTGGCCCTCCTCGACCGCCGGGCCGCCGCCGTGGACGGGAGCCCCGCCACGGGCTGACCCCGCGGCCCACGGCACCGCCTCCCGCCCCCCTCAAGGGGCCGGGAAGGCCTGCTGCGCCTGGGATAGCGTGTCCAGCACTGTTGCCCACGGCACCAAGGAGCACACGATGAACGTCGAACACAGGGACATCGAGGTCAACGGGATACGGCTGCACGTCGCCGAGCAGGGGAGCGGCCCGCTCGTGCTGCTCCTGCACGGCTTCCCCGAGACCTGGTACTCCTGGCGCCACCAGTTCGACCCGCTCGTCGGGGCCGGGTACCGGGTGGTCGCCCCCGACCAGCGCGGCTACGCCCGCAGCGACCGGCCCGAGGACGTCGCCGCCTACACGCTGCCGCACCTGGTCGGCGACGTCGTCGGCCTGATCGCCGCGCTCGGCGAGAAGGAGGCCGTCCTCGTCGGACACGACTGGGGCGCCCCCGTGGCCTGGGCCACCGCCATGATGCGGCCCGACCTCGTCCGCGGCGTCGCGGGACTGAGCGTCCCGCCGTTCCCGCCCGCGATGATGCCCACGCCCTCGGCCAACCGCCACATGTACGGGGAGGGCTTCTACCAGGTCTACTTCCAGGAGCCCGGGCGCGCCGACGCCGAACTGGCCGCCGATATCGCCTCGTTCATGCGCCGCATCCTGGTCGGCGCCTCCGGCGACAACCCCGAGACGGACGAGCCCCGCCTGTGGATGGTCCCGGAGGGCGGGACGCTCCTGGACGCCCTGCCGCCGGCGGACGAGCTGCCCTCCTGGCTCACCGAGGAGGACGTGGCGGCCTTCGCCCGCGACCACGCGGCGCACGGGGCCCGGGCCTTCACCGGCGGGCTCGACTGGTACCGCAACACCGAGCGCAACCAGGAGCTCATGGCCCCCTTCCAGGGGCGCGGCATCGACGTCCCCGCGCTCTACATGGTGGGGGACATGGACCTGGTGACCGTCATGCGGGGGATCCCGGAGCTGCGGGAGGTCCTGCCCCTGATCGCCCCCCGGCTGCACGCGGACGTCACCCTGCCCGGCTGCGGCCACTGGACGCAGCAGGAGCGGCCGGACGAGGTCAACGCGGCCCTCCTGGACTTCCTCGCCCACGTCGAGGCGGAGGGCGGGTCGGAGTAGCCGGCGCCCTCCCGGCCCGAAGGAGCGGCCGGGGCGGCGAGGGCGCGGCGCCCGGCGGCTCCGGGGCGGCACGCCACGGCGGCGGGCGCCGTCCCGGCCCCGGGGACGGGTCAGGCGGTGTAGGCGCCGGCGAGGGAGCGCAGGACCTGGGAGCAGCCCGCGTCCACCGTGAGCGCGGCCACGCCGTCCGCACGGGTCTCCCCCCTGTTCAGGATCACCACCGGCTTGCCCTGCTCGACGGCGCGCTTGACGTACCTGCGCCCCGAGAAGACCGTCAGCGACGAACCCGCCACCAGCAGGGCCGACGCGTCGTCCACGAGTCGGTAGCCCTCCATCACACGCGACTTGGGCACGTTCTCGCCGAAGTACACGATGTCCGGCTTGAGCATGCCCCCGCAGGCCCCGCAGTCGGCCACCCGGAACCCCTCGGTGGACGCGAGGACCGCGTCCGCGTCCGGCGCCACCTCGACGTCGGCGACGCCGTCCGCGAAGCCGGGGTTCAGGGCCGAGAGGCGCTCGGCCAGGCTCGCCCGGCTGACGACCTCGGAGCAGCCCAGGCAGACCACCCGGTCGTAGCGGCCGTGCAGGTCGACCACCCTCCGGCTGCCCGCCGCCTCGTGCAGGGTGTCCACGTTCTGCGTGATGACGGCGGACACCGCGCCCGCCGCCTCCAGGTCGGCCAGCGCCCGGTGCCCGTCGTTGGGCCGGGTGCGGTGCACGTGGCGCCAGCCGACGTGGTTGCGGGCCCAGTAGTGGCGGCGGAACGCGGCGTCGCCGACGAACTGCTGGTACGTCATCGGCTTGCGCGGCGGGGAACCGGGGCCACGGTAGTCGGGGATCCCGGAGTCCGTGGAGACACCCGCCCCGGTCAGCGCGACCACCGGGCCCGGACCCAGGACCTCGCGCATCCGGGCCGCCGCGACCCCGGGGTCGACGGAATCGAGTGTTGTCGTCACGCTTCGAGGGTACGCGGCCGGCCGGAGCGGACCCCGACCGGCCGACCGGCTCCGGCCGCCCGCACGTCCCCCGCGGGCGCCGTCCCGAACCCCGTCGCCCCGGTCCGGGCGGCGGGGACCCGTGCGGCCTCGGAGGCCCCGGCCCCCGGCCCCCGGCGCCGGGCCGCCGTGCGGGCGGCCCGGCGGACGGTGTCAGGCGAGGCAGACCAGCAGGTCGCCGCCCTCCACCCGGGCCACGGTGTCGATCGCCAGACGGGACACGGTCCCCGCCTTCGGCGCGGTGATCGAGGCCTCCATCTTCATCGCCTCGATGGTGGCCACCGTCGCACCGGCCTCGACCTCGTCGCCCTCGGCGACGGCCAGCGTGACCACGCCCGCGAAGGGAGCGGCGACGTGCCCCGCGTCGGACCTGTTCGCCTTCTCCGCCGTGCGCACCTTCGACGCCAGCGCCCGGTCCCGGATCTGGAGCGGCCGCAACTGGTCGTTGAGGGTCGCCATCACCGTGCGCACCCCGCGCTCGTCGGCCTCGCCCAGGGCCTCCAGCTCGATCAGGAGCCGCACGCCCGGTGACAGGTCGACCGAGTGCTCCTCCCCGGCGCGCAGGCCGTAGAAGAAGTCCGCGCTGGACAGCACGCTGGTGTCGCCGTAGGCGTCGCGGTGCTCCTCGAACTCCCTGGTCGGGCCGGGGAACAGCAGCCGGTTGAGCGTCGCCCGGGTGTTCTCGGCCAGACCGGCCCTGTCCTCCTCGGTCAGCTCCGCCACGGGGCGCGCCTCCGCGCGGCCGGCCAGGGCCCGCGTGCGGAAGGGCTCGGGCCAGCCGCCGGGCGGGACGCCCAGCTCACCGCGCAGGAACCCGACCACCGAGTCCGGCACGTCGAACCTGCCCGGATCGGCCTCGAAGTCGGCCGGGTCCACCCCGGCGCCGACCAGGTGCAGGGCCAGGTCGCCCACCACCTTGGAGGAGGGCGTGACCTTCACGAGGTGGCCGAGCATCCGGTCGGCGGCGGCGTACATCGCCTCCACGTCCTCGAAGTGGTCGCCCAGCCCCAGCGCGACCGCCTGGGTGCGCAGGTTGGACAGCTGGCCGCCCGGGATCTCGTGGTGGTAGACCCGCCCCGTCGGCGAGGTCAGCCCGGCCTCGAAGGGCGCGTAGACCCGGCGCACGGCCTCCCAGTACGGCTCCATCTCGTTGACCGCGTCCAGGCTCAGGCCGGTGGCGCGCCCGGTGTGGTCGAAGGCGGCCACGACGGCCGACAGCGACGGCTGCGAGGTCGTGCCCGCCATCGACGACACGGCCCCGTCCACGGCGTCCGCGCCCGCGTCGACCGCCGCGAGGTAGGTGGCCAGCTGGCCGCCCGTCGTGTCGTGCGTGTGGACGTGCACCGGCAGCTCGAACTCACGGCGCAGGGCCGAGACCAGCCGTGCCGCGGCCGGGGCGCGCAGCAGCCCGGCCATGTCCTTGACCGCGATCACGTGCGCGCCCGCGGCGACGATCCGCTCGGCGAGCCTCAGGTAGTAGTCCAGCGTGTACAGCTTCTCCGAGGGGTCGGACAGGTCGGAGGTGTAGCACAGCGCCACCTCCGCGACCCCGGTGCCGGTCGCGCGTACCGCCTCGATGGCCGGGCGCATCTGCTCGACGTCGTTGAGGGCGTCGAAGATGCGGAAGATGTCCACGCCCGTGGCGGCGGCCTCCCTGACGAAGGCGTCGGTCACCTCGGTCGGGTAGGGGGTGTAGCCCACGGTGTTGCGCCCGCGCAGCAGCATCTGGAGGCAGATGTTGGGCACGGCCTCGCGGAGCGCGGCCAGCCGCTCCCAGGGGTCCTCGGCCAGGAAGCGCAGGGCCACGTCGTAGGTGGCGCCGCCCCAGGCCTCCAGGGACAGCAGTTCGGGCATGGTGTGCGCGACCGCGGGCGCCACCGCGAGCAGGTCCCTGGTGCGGACCCGGGTGGCCAGCAGGGACTGGTGGGCGTCCCGGAACGTCGTGTCGGTGACCCCCAGACGCGGCGAGTCGCGCAGCCAGCGCGAGAACCCCTCCGGTCCCAGCTCGGCCAGGCGCTGGCGCGTCCCCGGGGGCGGGGAGCCGGCGGGCAGCGCCGGCAGCTTCGTGGCCGGGTCCACCAGGTGCGGGCGCTCCCCGTGCGGCTTGTTCACGGTCACGTCGGCCAGGTAGGTGAGCAGCCGGGTGCCGCGGTCGGCGGAGGGCCGGGCGGTCAGCAGCTGCGGCCGCTCCTCGATGAAGGAGGTGGTGGCCCTCCCGGCCTGGAAGTCGGGGTCCTCCAGCACCGCCTGGAGGAAGGGGATGTTGGTGGCGATGCCGCGGATGCGGAACTCGGCCACGGCCCTCCTGGCCCGGCTCACCGCCGTGGCCAGGTCCCGGCCGCGGCAGGTCAGCTTGACCAGCAGGGAGTCGAAGTGGGGGCTGATCTCGGTTCCCGCGGCCGAGGTGCCGCCGTCCAGGCGGATGCCCGAGCCGCCGGGGGAGCGGTAGGCGCTGATGATGCCCGTGTCGGGGCGGAAGCCGTTGGCCGGGTCCTCGGTGGTGATGCGGCACTGGAGCGCGGCGCCGCGCAGGTAGACGGTCTCCTGGGCGATGCCGAGGTCGTCCAGGGTCTCGCCGGAGGCGATCCTCAGCTGGGCCTGGACCAGGTCGACGTCGGTGACCTCCTCCGTCACCGTGTGCTCGACCTGGATGCGCGGGTTCATCTCGATGAAGACGTGGCTGCCGTCCTCGCCGACCAGGAACTCGACCGTGCCCGCGTTGCGGTAGCCGATCTCCCGGGCGAAGCGCACGGCGTCGGCGCAGATGCGGTCCCGCAGGCCGGGGTCGAGGTTGGGCGCGGGGGCGAGCTCGATGACCTTCTGGTGGCGCCGCTGGAGCGAGCAGTCGCGCTCGTAGAGGTGGACGACGCCGCCGCTGCCGTCGGCGAGGATCTGCACCTCGATGTGGCGGGGGTTCACCACGGCCCTCTCCAGGAACACCGTGGCGTCCCCGAACGCGGTGGTGGCCTCGCGCATCGCGGCCTCGACCGACTCGCGCAGCCGCCCGGCGTCCGGGACGCGGCGCATGCCGCGCCCGCCGCCGCCCGCGACGGCCTTGACGAACAGCGGGAAGCCGATCCCCTCGGCGGCGGCCACGAGTTCGTCCACGTCGGAGGACGGTTCGCTGGACTCCAGGACGGGGACGCCCGCGGCCCTCGCCGCGGCCACGGCGCTCGCCTTGTTGCCGGTCAGGTCCAGCACGTCGGCGGGGGGACCGACGAAGGTGATCCCGGCCCTCTCGCAGGAGCGGGCGAGCTCGGGGTTCTCGGACAGGAAGCCGTAGCCGGGGTAGACGGCGTCCGCCCCGGCCTCACGGGCGGCGCGGACGATCTCGTCCACGGAGAGGTAGGCGCGGACCGGGTGGCCGGGCTCGCCGATCTGGTAGGCCTCGTCGGCCTTGAGCCGGTGGAGCGAGTTGCGGTCCTCGTGGGGGAAGACGGCGACGGTGCGGGCGCCGAGTTCGTATCCGGCGCGGAGGGCGCGGATGGCGATCTCGCCCCGGTTGGCCACGAGCACTTTGCGGAACATGCCGGGTTCCTCCTGATCTTTCAGGTGTGATGCCGGGGCGCATGGTCCGGCGCCGTTGCCGGGGCCCACGGGAGGGTGGATCACGGGCACCCTAGCCACCCGGCGGGGCCCGGCCGCCACCTGGGGTGCGCCCTTCGCGGGGCCGGCGGGCCACCCCGCCGGCGCCCGCCGGTGCGGCGGCCGGGGCCCGCCCGCCCCGGCCTCAGGGGTTGACGCGCTCCGTCCAGTCGGGCGGGACCCGCCCCTCCGGTCCGGGAACGGGCTGGTCCGACGGGTGGCTGCTCGGCGGGGCCAGCTCCGGGCCGATCGTCATCTGCTGCCCCCGGAAGTCGAAGAACCAGTCCTCGCCCGGCTCGAAGCTCTGGATGATCGGGTGCCCGGTGCCCTCGTGGTGGCGCGTGGCGTGCCGCCCGGGCGAGGAGTCGCAGCAGCCGACGTGCCCGCAGGCGGCGCACCGGCGCAGGTGCACCCACCACCCCCCGCCCTCGAGGCACTCCTGGCAGCCGGTCCCGCTCGGCGGGACGGACGGGTCGATCTCGGGAACAGCGCTCTCTCCGTTGCTCATGGCGACCACGCTACTCACCGGAGCCCGGATCCGAACGCGACCCGCTGACCGGCCGGGACCGCTCCTCCGCGGCCAGCGCCTCGCGCACCCCCTCGGCGGTGGTCTCCCGCAGCTCCTCGTCCAGGAGCAGCCAGCGGGTGATGCCGATCGACTCCAGGAACGGCAGGTTGTGGCTGGCGACCACGAGCGCGCCCTCGTAGGATTCGAGCGCTCCCGAGAGCTGCCGCACGCTGGCCATGTCGAGGTTGTTGGTCGGCTCGTCCAGCATGACCAGCTGCGGGGCGGGCGCGGCGAGCATCGTCGCGGCGAGGGCGGCGCGGAAGCGCTCCCCTCCCGAGAGGGTGCCCGCGGGCTGCTCGGCGCGCTTGCCCTTGAACAGGAACCGCGCGAGCTGGGACCGGATGTGCTGGTCGGTGACCCCCGGCGCCAGGCGCGACACGTTCTCCACCACGCTCAGCTCCTCGTCGAGCACGTCCGGGCGCTGCGGCAGGAACCGCAGGGGCACGAACGCCTCGGCCTCGCCGGAGGAGGGCCCCAGCAGGCCGGAGAGCGTGCGCAGCAGCGTGGTCTTCCCCGCCCCGTTGCGTCCGATCAGCGCGACGCGCTCGGGGCCGCGCAGCTCCAGGTCCCCCTCCCGCAGGCTCCCGTACGGCAGGGACAGCCCCCGTGCCCGCAGGACCACGCGGCTCCCGGGCACGGCGGTGTGCGGGAGGTCCACCCTGATCTCCGCGTCGTCGCGGACCGCGTCCGCCGCCTCCTCCCGCCGCTCGCGCGCCTCGTCGAGGCGCTCCTCGTGCACGCCGCGCAGCTTGCCCGCGGACTCCTGCGCGGACCTCTTGAGACCTCCCGCGATGATCTTGGGGATGCCGCCCCGGTCGTCCAGGCGCTTGCTGTTGCGCTGGCGGCGGGCCAGTTTCATCCGGGTCTCCTCCAGCTCGCGCTTCTGCCTGCGCACGTCCGCGTCGGCGGCCCGCAGGGTCCGCTCCGCCGCCTCCTGCTGGGTGGCCAGCGCCTCCTCGTACGCGGAAAGGTTGCCCCCGTACCAGGTGACCGAGCCCGCCCGCAGCTCGGCGACGCGGTCCACGCGCTCCAGCAGCTCCCGGTCGTGGCTCACCACGACCAGCACCCCGGAGCGCCAGTCGTCGACGGCCTCGTACAGCCTGCGGCGGGCGAACACGTCGAGGTTGTTGGTGGGCTCGTCCAGGAGGAGGATGTCGGGGCGCTCCAGCAGCAGGGCGGCCAGGCGCAGCAGGACGGTCTCCCCGCCGGACATCTGCCCCACGGTGCGGTCCAGCTCGACGTGTCCCAGGCCGAGCGGGCCCAGGGTGGCCAGGGTCCGCTCCTCGACGTCCCAGTCGTCGCCGACCGCGTCGAAGTGCGCCTCGTCCGCGTCACCGGCCTCGATGGCGTGCAGGGCGGCGCGCCGCTCGGCGATGCCGAGGGCCTGGTCGACGCGCAGCGACGTGTCCAGGGTGATGTCCTGCGGAAGGTAGGCCAGGCTGCCGCCGGCGGACACCGAGCCCCCGGCCGGACTCAGCCGGCCGGCGAGCAGCCGCAGCAGGGTGGACTTGCCGGCGCCGTTGGCCCCGACGAGACCGGTGCGGCCCCGGCCGACGGAGAGTGAGAGCCCGTCGAAGACGGGTGTGCCGTCCGCCCAACGGAAGGAGAGGGCGGAGCAGGTCAGGGAGACGCCGGTGGCAGGCGTACTCGGCATGGTGTTCCTCGCGGTCGCAAGCGCTGTGAAGGGGTGGCTTCGTGGGCGAGCACCACGCGGCGGCCGCGTCTGAGGAGACGGGAGGTGTCCCGGGAGCATCGGGGACGTCCTGCGCCGAGGTCGCAAGCACGCGGGGTCACGGACGGCGTGGAAGCCAGTCGGGGTGTGACCGGTGTACGGGCCGGGCCGTACCGCGTGGTGATCGCGAACCTCAGATGCGCAACGTCCACCTCTGTCGTCGACAACAGGACGTGGGCCACTTTAGGGGATGGACCGCCCCGGAGTAAACCGTGTTTCCCCGTGGCGTGTGCGCGGGTCCGGCGGACACCGGGGCCGGGCCGCCGGACCGGTGGCCCGGCGGGGTCACCGGCGGCGGCGCCCCCAGCCGGAGCCGTAGCCCGCCACGTGCAGTGCGAGGCACAGCAGGCCGGCGAGGGCGAGGGTTCTCGTGGTGACGAGGTCCTGGATGCCCGTCCCGAGGAGTTCGAGGAGCAGGGCGAGTCCGAACAGGACCGCGGCGGCGGTGGCGAACACGGGGCCTCCGAGGGATGGTGGGTGTGTTCCCGGGCGCTACCCGTCTACCCGCGTGCCGAGGCGGCAACCACGGGCGCGGAGCCGCTGCCGACGCGGGTGCGCCGTGCCGTCGCGGTTGCGCGCCGCCCCGGCCCCCCGGCCCCGCGGTCCGCGCGGAGCCGGGGGCGGCCGCGGATCAGCGGTCGGTGGCGGGCCGCTCCTGCGGGGACTCCTCCCCGTCCTCGGGGCGGTGCGCCGGCCCCTCCAGGGAGGCCCGGGGGACAGGCCGCGCCTGGTGGTACGGGTGCTGACCGGGGTCGTGCGGCTCGGGCCGGTCGTACCCCGGGGAGGGGGTGCGGGGAGGGACGTGCCCGGTCCGCTCCGCCGACGGCTGCCCCTGCTCGTGTCCGGCCCGGGGGCCGGGCGGAGCCGCCGCCTCCCCGTCGGGGCGGTCGTCCTCGTCGCTGAGCCCCTTGGCCTCGGCCTTGAGGATCCGCGCGCTGCGCCCGAGCGACCGCGCCAACGCGGGCAGCCTGCTCGCGCCGAACAGCAGCAGCGCGATCACCAGCAGGATCATGATCTCGCGTGCGCCGATACCCATGTCGTCGTTCCTTTCCTCGTGGGGATCACGTGCCCGGGGCGGGCGGCCCCGGGTTCACCGCCGGTCCCTGCCGGGCGGTTCGCCCGGCAGGAAGCGGAACCCCGCCCCCGTCTCGGTGACGAAGTAGCGTGGCCGTCGCGGATCCGGTTCCAGCCGCCTCCTGATGTGGGACATGAACACGCGCAGGTAGTGGTGTTCGGTACCGTACCCGGGCCCCCACACCTCACGCAGCAGCCTGTCCCGCGCGACCAGGGCGCCGGGCTCGGCCGCCAGCACCTCGACGATGCGCCACTGCCGGGGCGTCAGGGGCACGGGCCGCCCCTGCCGGGTGACGCGCTCGGCCCGGAAGTCGATGGTGAAGTCCGCGGTGACGAGCGGGGGAGGGGGCGGGTGCGGCGCCGCCCGCCGCCGCATGACCGAGCGCAGGCGGGCGAAGAGCTCGCCCATGGAGAAGGGCTTGGTGACGTAGTCGTCCGCGCCCGCGTCCAGCGCCTCCACCTTGGTCGCGGGCGCGTCGTCGCCCGACACCACCAGGACGGGGGCCTCGCTCCACACACGCAGGCTCCGCAGGACGCCCAACCCGCCCAGAGACGGCAGGCACAGGTCGAGGAGGACCGCGTCGGGGCGGTGTTCAGCGGCCAGGGCCAGCGCCTGCTCCCCGGTCGCCGCGTAGAGGGGCGTGTACCCCCGCGCGCGGAGGTTCATGCCGAGCGTCCTCCGGACGGTGAGGTCGTCGTCGACCACCAGGACCCCTGGGATCCGCTCCATCCTCCCCCTTCCGTTCCGGTTCCCCGCCGCCGGGGCCGGGCCCGCGTCCGGCGGTCCCCGCCGGAGCCGAGGGGGAGGGGCCGGCGCCCGGCGCGCCCGGTGCGTCCGGTCCGCCGGAACCATCGAAGGGGATCCCGGGGGCGCGGGGGCGGGTCCTAACGGTTTCCATGCGGGTCCGGGCCGGGATCCTGACGCCTTCCTGACGTTCGCGGGCTCGGGGGCGCTGCGGCCCGCGCCGCCGGGGCACCGTCATGGCAGTGCGCCGGCCCCGCGCCGGGGGCACCGCCCCGCCCCGCCCCGGCCCGGGGCGGGGCCGGGGCGGCCCGGCCCCGGCCCCGAGGGCGCGTTCAGGACAGTCCGCCCACCGGGTCCTCCCCGGCCCGCCACCACACCCCGAGCCGCTGCCGCGCCACCAGCCACCCCGCGTCCGTCCGCACGAAGTCCCAGTCGTAGGGCCCGCCCATCTGGAACGGCCCGCCCGGGTCCGGCTCTTCGCCGACCGCCACGAACCACATGTAGCCGATCCCCGTCGCCCGGTCGCCCGCCACCTCGAACGCCGTGTTCAGCAGGTGGTGCTGCATGTGCGCGTACGGCTCCTCCGCGTCCCGCACCGTGCGCAGGATCTCCTCCCGGCCGCGCACCGCCTCCCACGGTCCGAACTCCAGGACCGCGTCCTCCGCCCAGCAGGCGATCCAGGCGTCCCAGTCCCGCGCGTCGAGGGCGCGCCAGCCCCGCACCAGCAGCTCGCGCAGGGACTCCTCGACCGCGAGGTCCTCCAGGGCGCGCAGGCGGTCCTCCAGGAGGCCGAGTCTCCGCACCAGCCCGGACACGTCCGCGGGACCGGGCCGCCCGTCGTCCCGCGCCGGGCTCACTGCGCGCTCCCGACCGGGCGCAGCACGATCTCGTTGACGTCGACGCCGGGCGCGGCGGACACCGCGTAGGCGATGGCGTCCGCGACCGCCGCCGCGGGCAGGGCCACCGCGCGGTAGGTCCGCATCGCCTCCCGGGCCTCGGGGTCGGTGATGCCGTCGGCCAGCTCGGACTCGGTCACACCGGGCGAGACGAGCGTGACCCGCACCGCCCCACCGGACTCCTGGCGCAGCCCCTCCGTCAGGGCCCGCACGGCGAACTTGCTCGCGCAGTAGACGGCCGCGGTCGGGGACACCTCGTACGCGCCCACGGACGCCACGTTCACCACGTGCCCGGAGCCCTGCGCCCGCATCACCGGCAGCGCGGCGCCGATGCCGTGCAGCACGCCCCGCACGTTCACGTCGACCATCCGCTCCCACTCGTCGGTGAGGCCGGCCGACAGCGGGGAGAGCGGCATCACCCCGGCATTGTTGACGAGGACGTCGACCCGGCCGAAGGCGTCCCGCGCCGCGGCGACGAAGGCGTCCACCGAGCCCGCGTCGGTCACGTCGAGGCGCCGGCACGCGGCGGTCGCGCCGCCCTCCGCCAGCTCGTCCACCAGGCGGGTGAGGCGGTCGGTGCGCCGGGCGCCCAGGAAGACGCGGTGGCCGTCGGCCGCGAGGCGCCGCGCGGTAGCCTCGCCGATACCGCTGCTCGCGCCGGTGATCAGAACACTCTTGGGGACAGGCGTGGCGTCGTTCATACGGGTGTGCCCTCTCTCGGGGGTCGGTCGGATACGGGCGCCGACCCGGCCTCGCGGCCGGGGCGGCGCCGTCGTGATCCACCGTCCACCGTTCGGGCGGGCCCGGCCAGGACGTGCTCCGCCCGGACCGGGCGGTCCTGGGTGCGGCACACCCCGGCACGGGCCGTCCTCCCGCGCTCGCGGGCAGCGTTCCCCGCCCCGACCCGTTCCGGCCGGTACGTTCGGGCGCAGCCCGCCCCAGGGGGCCCGCCGACGGCCCGGGCCCCGGCCGGGAGGCGCCGGACCGCCCCGCGACGCCCCTGCCGACGGCCGCTCCCGCGGGAGCGGCCGTCGGCCGCGGGCCGGGGGAGCGCTACCCGCCGACGGCGCGGCCCGCGTAGTCGGGGGCCGGCTCGGCGAGGGCCGCGAGGCCCGCCGCGACGTCCTCGGGGAAGGGCACCGCCCGGCCCCGGCCCCGGTCGACGTGGAGCGCCATGAGCTCCTCGGTCGCCGCCAGCTCGCCGCCGACCCGCATCTCGTGGCAGAGCCGCGCCTTCTTGGCGGCGGGGCCGCCCGGGCCCGGGCCCACCACCCGGGTGCGGATCTCGACCTCGGCGTCGGCGGCGACCTCCTGCAGGTACCGCACGTGCGCCTCGACCGTGTACAGCGAACAGCCGGTCCGCTCCCGGTAGGCGGCGTCCAGGCCGACCCGGTCCATCAGCGCGTCCGTCGCGAACCCGAAGAGCAGGACGTAGTAGGCCTCGCTGAGGTGGCCGTTGTAGTCGATCCACTCGGGACGGAGCCGCCGGACGAGGGCCGCGCTCACGCCTGACCCCCCGCCCGCTCGGCGGCCTCCTCGCGTTCGACCTCCTCGAGTGCCCGGGCCACCGCGATCAGGCGGCGGTCGCGCTGGGCGATCAGCTCGGCGGTGGAGCGCCCGGCCACGACCTCGTCGGTGCCCGCCACCATGCGGTCCCGCAGCTCGGCGGTGAGCTCGGGCGCCTCCAGACGGGTCCACGGGGACTTCAGGGACGGGCCGAAGTGGTCGAGCATGTGCGCCATGCCTCCCTCTCCCCCGGCGAGGTGGAAGGTCAGGCAGGGGCCGAAGAAGGCCCAGCGCAGCCCGGGGCCGCTGGTCATCGCCAGGTCGATCTGCTCCACGGTCGCCTCTTCCTCGGCGACCATGTGCAGGGCCTCGCGCCAGGCCGCCTCCTGGATCCGGTTGCCGATGAACCCCGGGAGCTCCTGCTCCATGGTGATCACCGACTTGCCCGCGGCGCGGTAGAAGTCCGAGGCCCAGTCGACGGCCCACCGCTCGCTCCGTGCACCGCCGACGACCTCGACCAGGGGGACGAGGTAGGGCGGGTTGAACGGGTGGCCGACCACGAGCCGTCCCGGCGTCCGCGCCCCCACCTGCATCTCGCTCATGCTGTAGCCGGAGGTGGACGAGGCGATGACCACGCCCTCGGGGGTGGCGGCGTCGATCTCGGCCAGCAGGCCGATCTTCAGGTCGAGGCGCTCCGGCGCGCTCTCCTGGACGAAGTCCGCCTCGGAGACGGCGTCGGCCAGCGTGTCGGCGACCCGCAGGTTCGCCGTGGAGGCCCCCTCCGCCAGGCCCAGGCTCTCCAGGGCGGGCCAGGCCGAGGCGACCAGCCCGCGCAGCCTGCTCCCGGCGTCCGGGGCGGGGTCCCAGGCGACCACCCGGTAGCCGCGGCCCAGGAAGTGGGCGACCCAGCCGCCCCCGATGACACCCGCTCCGACGCAGGCGACCGTGCGCACGGCCCCGGGGGCGGTTCTCGCGTTCTCCGTCATCGTGCTCCTCATGTGGTGGCGTTGTGCGGTGGCGTTCGTCGTCGGCCGCGGGTCAGGCCGCGCCGCGGAGTCCGAGCATGGCGCGGGTCTCGTCCGGTGTGGCCACCCGGGCGCCGAGCTGCTCGATGATGCCGACGGCCTTCTCGGTGAGCTGGCCGTTGGTGGCCTTCACCCCGCGGCTGAGGTAGAGGTTGTCCTCCAGGCCCACCCGGGCGTGCCCGCCGAGCAGCACCGACTGCGCCACCCACGGCATCTGCTTGCGGCCGATGGAGAAGCTCGCCCACTGCGCGCCCTCCGGGAGCATGTTCACCATCGACAGGAGGACGCCCGGGTCCGACGGCGCGCCGTAGGGGATGCCGGTGCACAGCTGGAACATCGTCGGGTCGTCGATCAGGCCCTCCGCGTGCATGGTCCTGGCGAACCACAGCTGGCCGGTGTCGAAGATCTCCAGCTCCGGACGGACCCCGAGCTCCTGGATGCGCCTGGCGCCCGCGCGCAGCATGTCCGGGGTGGAGATGTAGACATGACTGCCGTCGCCGAAGTTCAGGCTGCCGCAGTCCAGGGTGCAGATGTCGGGCAGCAGCTCCTCCACGTGCGGCAGGCGGTCCAGCCCGTTGACGAGGTCGGTGCCCTCCTCGAACCGGAGGGGGTCCTCCTGGCCGATCACCAGGTCGCCGCCCATCCCCGCGGTGAGGTTGATGACGATGTCGGTGCCGGTCTGGCGGATGCGGTCGACGACCTCCCGGTAGAGGGCGCCGTCCCGCGAGGGGGCGCCCGTCTCGGGGTCGCGGACGTGGATGTGCACCGCGCTGGCGCCGGCCCCGGCGGCCTCGACCGCGGCGGCGGCGATCTGCGCGGGCGTCACGGGGACGTGCTCGCTCCGGCCGACGGTGTCCCCCGCGCCGGTGAGGGCGCAGGTCAGGATGGGCTTGTGGTTCATGGTGTCGCTCACGGCGGTGCTCCGTCTCTCTGAGTGCGGTTTCTCGGGCTCGGACCGGGCGGGCCGTCGGGCGCCGGAAGGGGCGCGGTCGGGCCGTGCGGTCCGCAGGGGCGGGGCACCGGAGGGCTCAGTGCCCCAGGACGTCGCGGTCGATGACCGACCGCAGGGTGTCGCGCATGTGGTCGACGGATCGCCCGGGCATCCCGGTCATGACCTGGATCCCCAGGCCGTCGATGAGGGCGGTGAGGCGCCGGGTCATCTCCTCGACGTCGAAATCACCGAAGACCCCGCTCTCCTTCCCCTCCCGGAGGGTGCGGGCGATGGTCTCGTGCCAGCGCCGGTAGGAGGCGGCGTGCAGCTCCCGCATCTCGGGGTTCAGCGCCGCGGCCGTCCAGACCTGGAGCCAGATCGACCACTCCAGCCGCAGCCGGTCCGAACCGGGGAGCTGGAGCTCGATGAGCCGGAGAAGGCGCTCGTACGGGTCGCCGACGGTGTGCAGCCCCGCGACCTGGCGGTCGAACGCCTGCTTCACCGAGTGGCGCAGCGCCTCCACGAGGAGGTGTTCCAGGGTGGGGAAGTGGTAGTGGACGGTGGCGCTGGAGGTCCCGCAGGCCCGGGCCACCTGGGCGACGCGGACCGAGTGGTACCCGTGCTCGGCGATGAGGGTCCAGGCGGCCTCGATGATCTGGAGCTTGCGGTTGTGCTCCCGGGCGGCCCCCGGGTGGTCGGCCAGGCTCGCGGGCGGCGGCCTCACCGCCGACGAGTCGCGCGGCGCCGCGGAGACGGTCTCGGCGTCGTCCCGGCCGTTGAGCAGCCAGTTGACCGTCACCCCTGTCTCGTCGGCGATGCCCGCCAGCTCCAGGGCGGTGAAACGCCGGGTGCCGGTCAGGGACTTGGAGAGTTTGGTGGGGTCGATGCCGAGTCTGGCCGCGAACTGCCGCTGGGAGAGGCCGGATCGGCGGATCGCCTCACGGGCCCTGCCGCGCACGTCGTCGGCCACGTTGTCGCTCACGGGGGAGAACGTAACAGCGATGTAGCGATTTTCGCAACGCGTGCATGGTTGCCACTTCGTTGTAGAAGCTTCGGCTTGACAGCGACGAACCCATGAAGTTCTTACCGCCATGCGCTTTCCGCGATCCGACGGCGGTAGGAGGGCGAGGTGGAGTGCAACGATGCGATAACCGACTGGTTGATTAGTCAAACGCAACACAGTAGTAACTGGATGGTCCGCGCCCTCGACCACGGAGGTGACCCGAGTCATCCGATGGAACATCGACAACAAAGTCTTCTGGCCCGCGCTGATCATGGTGATCGGCTTCAGCGCGCCGTTCGTGATCGCGCCGAGGACGGGTGAACGCCTGCTCGGCGCCGTCCTGTCCCGGCTCCAGTCCGACCTGGGCTGGGCCTACATGTGGTTCGTCGCCGGGCTCGCGGTACTGCTCGTCTGGCTGGTCCTCAGCAGGTACGGCCGCATCAGGATGGGCGACCCCGACGACCGCCCCGAGTTCTCCACCCCCACCTGGCTCGCGATGATCTTCACCGCCGCGATCGGCGGCGGCCTCATGTACTGGGGAATCATCGAGTGGGCGCACTACCACGGGGCTCCCCCGTACCAGCTCGAACCGCACAGCACCGAGGCCGCCGAGTGGTCGGCGACCTACCCCCTCTTCCACTGGGGCCCCACCGCCTGGGCGGTCTTCTGCGTCCCCACCCTCGCCCTCGCCTACGCCTACCACGTACGCAGGGTCCGCCGCCTGCGCCTGAGCGAGGCGTGCCGCGGCGTGCTCGGCGACCGCGTCGACGGCTGGCCGGGGCGGGTGATCGACGTCTTCTTCATCCTCGGGATGATCGGCGCGGCGGGGACCTCGCTGGCCCTGGCCGTGCCCACCGTCGCGGAGGGCGCCTCCCGCATGCTGGGGGTCGAGCCGGGCGCCACGCTCAACACCGTCGTCATCGGCCTGTGGACCCTGCTGTTCGCCGGGAGCGTCGCCCTGGGCCTGCACCGCGGTCTGAAGCGCCTCGCCAACCTCAACCTCTACCTGGCCGCCGCTCTGGGCGCCCTGGTCCTGGCGGTGGGCCCGACGGTCTTCGTCATCGACACCTTCACCAACAGCGTCGGCCTGCTCGCCCAGAACATCGTGCGGATGAGCACCTACACCGACCCCGTCGGCGGATCGGGCTTCGAGGAGGTCTGGACCGTCTTCTACTGGGGCTGGTGGATCTCCTACGGGCCCTTCGTCGGCATGTTCTGCGCCAAGATCTCCAAGGGCCGCACCGTCAGGCAGATCATCGTCGGCATGTGCGGCTTCGGAAGCCTGGGCTGCTGGCTGTCGTTCGCGCTGCTCGGCAACTCCAGCATGGCTTTCGAGCTGCGGGGGGAGGCCCCTGTCGTCGAAACGCTGGAGACCGAGGGCGCGGTGTCCGCCATCTTCGCCACTCTGGAGGCGTTCCCGCTCAGCTGGGCCGTCACCCCGCTGTTCCTGCTGCTGTTGCTGGTCTTCCTGGCCACGACCCTGGACTCGGCGTCCTACACCATGGGAGCGGCCACCTCCCGCGACCTGCCGAACGAGGTCGAGCCCTCGCGGCCCAACCGCGTGCTCTGGGCCCTCGTCCTCGCGGCGGTGTCGGTCTCGGTGATGTCCGCGGGCGGAACCGACGCGTTGCAGACCCTGTCGGTCGTGACCGCCTTCCCGCTGATCGTCGTCCTGA
Organism: Streptomonospora nanhaiensis; assembly: GCF_026642255.1. Classification (GTDB taxonomy): domain Bacteria; phylum Actinomycetota; class Actinomycetes; order Streptosporangiales; family Streptosporangiaceae; genus Nocardiopsis; species Nocardiopsis tropica. The sequence goes on from NZ_CP113264.1 coordinate 1,772,312, forward strand.
GCCTGGTCGCCGCCTCCCTCGTGCGCTGGCTCCGGGAGCACGACCGCGACCGCTCCGGGGCCTCGGGCCCCGCCCGGGACGGCGGGCCGGTGCCCGGGGACCGCACCGGCGCCTGAGCGCCGGCGCGCACCGCTCCCGCCCCGGCACGCGGTACCGGCGGGCCCCCGCCGTCCGCGCCCCCGTGCCGGGGACGGCACGCGACCCCCGCGTCCCCGGCAGGGCCTGTCCCGGTCGGGCCTCCCGCGCGTGGTCCCCGCCTCTCGAGGGGAGGGGGACCGCGTCGTCGGCTCCGGCGCCCTCCGGGCGGACCGGCCCCGGAGACGGCCTCCCGGAAAGCTCCCGGGAGTACGGGCCCCGGAAACGCCGAAGGCCAGAGCCGAAGCTCTGGCCTTGGATGATGCCGGTGGGCGATACAGGACTCGAACCTGTGACCTCTACCGTGTCGAGGTAGCGCTCTAACCAACTGAGCTAATCGCCCTCATCGGGGGATGAGGTACTGCGCACTGCGAGGCGGAGACGGGAATCGAACCCGTGTGCAGGGATTTGCAGTCCCTTGCCTCAACCACTCGGCCACTCCGCCAGGAAACGACATGGGGAACGTCGAGTGACACCCATGCGGGCCTCTCCGAGCGGACGACGGGATTCGAACCCGCGACCCTCACCTTGGCAAGGTGATGCTCTACCAGCTGAGCCACGTCCGCATGTGTGCCGGGCTGACGACCCGGCACCGGTACCGCTCCACCATCCGAAAATGGTGGAGCCGAACCGTTCGCGAGCGGACGACGGGATTCGAACCCGCGACCCTCACCTTGGCAAGGTGATGCTCTACCAGCTGAGCCACGTCCGCGCGGCGAGTGGTGGCGACCCCCGAGGTCTCCCTCGTGCGTCCCCCTCGCTGCGTTAAGAACTCTAGCGGATTCCCGGCCAAGCGCGAAATCGGATTCGGCGGGGCGCACGCGGGAACGCGCCCGCGCCCTGCCGTGGCAGGCCCTGCGGACGACCTGCCGCGGCGGCAGGAGTCAGTTCTCCACGTGTGCGGGCGTGGAGGGCATGTCGGGGCGGGGAGGCGCGGACAGGTACTGGCCGACCCGTTCGATGACCTTGTTCATCTCGTAGGCGATCAGGCCCACGTCGCTGTCGGAGTCGGACATCAGCGCCATGCACGCGCCCTCGCCCGCCGCGGCGACGAAGAGGAAGGCGCGGTCCATCTCGATGATGCTCTGGCGGATGTCGCCGGCGGAGAACTGCTTGCTCGCACCGCCCGCGAGGCTGTGCAGCCCCGAGGCGATGGCCGACAGGTGCTCGGCGGCGGGGCGGTCCAGGCCGCTGGAGGTGGCCATGAGGAGTCCGTCGGTGGACAGGACGATGGCGTGCTGTGTTCCGGAGGCGCGCGTGAGGAGGTCGTCCAGCAGCCAGCTGAGTTCTCCGCGGGCGGTGCTCGGTGGGGTCATGTCTCTCTTTGCTCTGTCGGTTGTCGGGGCGTGACGGGACACGCGCACCGGGGGTGCGGCAGGATCGGCCGGGAGGGAGAGTTCTGATCAGCTGCGACCGGTCCCGCATAAGCGTTGCCCAGATGATAGTCATTCGTAACTTATCTGTCCGGCCGACACGGTGGGTACCGGGTGGGCCGCGCTCCGAACCGAGGCGTGTGACCAGTCGCGATGGGCGGGTTCGGGCGGGTCCGTGACCGGACCGGAGGCCGGTGCCGGTCACTTCCCTTGCCAACCCGGAGGGGCGGCGGGTAGGGAGGTCCCGGGGCTCGGGGGCCTCCGAGGTGGGAGTATCGGGAAGACACCGGCCCGACCTGGGCACTTGAGAACTTGGGGGTTGGAATGAGGGTGTGGATCGCGGGTGCCGGGTACGGCCGCGGCGCCGTCGTCGACGAGAGCGAGGCGCGCATCCCCGCGCTCGACCACGGGATCACCGTGGGGGACGGGGTGTTCGAGACGGTCCGGTCCCGGAACGGCCGCCCGTTCGCGCTCACCCGCCACCTGCGGAGGCTGGCCCGCTCCGCCGCCGGCCTGGGGATGGCCGAGCCGGACCTGGAGCTGATCGCCGACGGCGTCGGCCTGGCCGTGGCCGCCAACCCCGAGCTGACCGACGCCCGTGTGCGCATCACCGTGACCGACGGAGCGGGGCCGCTGGGCTCGGACCGCTCGCCGGGCGAGCAGACCGTCATCGTGGCGCTGGGCCCCTTCCCGGGGATCCCGCCGCACACGGACGTGGCGCTGGCCCCCTGGCCGCGCAACGAGTTCGGCGCCCTGGCGGGCCTCAAGACCACCTCCTACGCGGACAACGTGCGGGCCCTGGCCCACGCCAAGGAGAGGGGCGCGAGCGAGGCGGTCTTCCGCAACGTGAGCGGGAACCTCTGCGAGGGCACCGGCAGCAACGTCTTCGTGGTGCTCGACGGGGTCCTGGTCACCCCGCCCCTGTCGGCGGGGCCGCTGGCGGGCATCACCCGGGAGCTGGTCCTGGAGTGGTTCGGCGGGGAGGAGGCCGACGTGCCCATGGGGCGCCTGCCGGACGTCTCCGAGGCGTTCCTGACCTCCACCGGGCGCGACGTCCAGCCGATCCTGCACATCGACGGCAGGCAGGTCTCTCCCGGGGTCGGCCCGGTGACGGCCAAGGCCATGGCGGTGTTCGCGGAGCGCTCCGCCGCCGACCTCGACCCGTGACGGGCGGCGGGCCGGACCGGGGGCGGTGCGGCGGGCCCTGCGCCCCCTGAGGCGGGGCTCCGGCACGACGGAGGGGCGGCGCTCCGTGCGCCGCCCCTCCGTCGTGTCAGGGGTCCCTGGGTCCCGTACGGGGCCTCAGGAGTGGAGGTGCTGCTGGATCTCCTCGTCGAGGTCCACGAACTGGGCCTCCTGGCCCGCGGGCACGATCTCGTAGGTCCTGTGCAGGAACTCCGCCAGCGGGGAGACCTGGGTGTCGAACTCCGCCTGGCCGAAGGGCGAGGAGAGCGCGATGCTCACGCTGCGCTCGCCGCTCTCGTCCTTGGAGGGCCACACGCGCACGTCGCCCTCGCCCACGGGGCGCACGATGCCGACGGTGAGGAGTTCGCGCGCGAAGATCCACTCGACGGGGTTGTCCTCGCCGGTGTGGAACGCGACCCGGATCGCGTAGGGGTCGTCCGAGCTGTAGTCCAGCCGCGCGACCAGCGGAACCGAGGTGCGTTCGGGAACCACGAGCCGCAGGCCCAGCTCGGCGGTGGCAGTGGTGTCGCTACTGTTCATGTTCGCCAAACCTTTTCTCGTCCGGCCCTGCTCGTTGCGGCGCGGGTCGGTTGCCGTCTCACCCGCTCCAACGCGGCTTCCCGCGGAACATGACGTGAGTACGGAGACTTTCTTGGTCGGATGGGACCGGAGGTCTCGCTGCCCGCCCAGCGGGCCCAGCTCGCCGCAACGCGGCTCCACGATCCTTCGTCACTGTAATGACCAGGAGAAACCAAAGATTTCCCCATGTCGGGTGGTCCGCGTCACGCGGAGGTAATGTCGCGGCGGTACTCGACGGGGCCACGGGGGCGGGAACTCCTTCTCAGGGCGGGAATCACCACCGACAGAAGACACTCCCACGAACCCGCCGGTAGTAACGTGTGACCTCTGTCACAGGTTGGTGGGTCCGCCGGGCGGGCCGTGTGCGTCGAGCACCCCCGAACATGCGCTAAAGTTTTTCTTGTCCGGCCGAGAGGGCGGGCAGCGCAGCAGTTCAGGGCGATTAGCTCAGTTGGCTAGAGCGCGTCGTTCACACCGACGAGGTCACTGGTTCGAGTCCAGTATCGCCCACAGCAGGGGAGGGCCGGATCCGCTTCACGCGGATCCGGCCCTCCCTCTTTTCGTCGTGTCCGTATCACGGGCGGGGCAAGGGCCCGCGCCCGGCGGCGGACCCGCGCCTATTCGTGCGGCGGGGTGCAGGGCAGCGCGCGCCGCCGCCTCCGGTCCCGCCGCTCCCGATAGCGGCGGAAGGCCTCGTCCCTGAGGCGCATCCCCAGCTGCTCGGCGCGCAGGAACCACACGCGCGCGGGGCGCACGAGCCTCTGGGCCCACCGGAACTCGGTGCTGAAGATGACCAGCCCCAGGATGACCGACGCCAGCCCCGGGCCGGGGATCACCATCATCAGGAGCCCGGCGAGGACCACCAGCGTGCCGACCGTGCCGACGAGGATGCGCCAGGGCAGGTGCAGCGCCGGGTGGGTGTGCATACGTCTGCGGAAGAGGCGGAGCCTGGCCCGCAGCCGTCGCCACCGCCTCGCGTGGGCACGGCGGGAGGGGGATGTCTCCGGGGCCGGTGGGCCGGTCGGTGGGCTCGGTGACATGCGCTCACAGTATTCGGTCGCAGAGACTGGGTGTATTCGGGTCCGCGGGGGCCGGTGGTCGGATGTCTGCTGATTCTCACCGATCTCGAACCCCGGATCAATGGTCTTTGGTATGGCTGTGGACAGCTTCCTGAAAGGTGACGTTCTTTGACAGAACGTCTTCCCGGGGGGAGAGGATTCCCTTATGTCACCGTTCCCCCGGGATGTGGCGGCACCGGGCGGCCTGGGCGGACACGGCCGAATTCCCCGACCGAATCACCGGGGGCGGAGCCGCTCCGGGGTGCGCTTCCGGGGCCGCGCGGCGGCCCGGGAAGAGGGCGCGCGGGCCCCGGGCGCACGCCGTCGGACCTGTGGACGGCCGGGGCGGAGCCACCCCGGAGCCGATAGCATCGGGGGGAAAACGCCTGGCCGCCCCACGGGGCGGTCGGTACGCGTTAGACCGCGATCCACGTCCTTAGGAGTCACCGTGTCCGCCGCGCCTGAGCTGCACATCACCCTCGCCGGAACCCCGCGTGCGGTGGCGGCCACCACTACGGCGGGGCAGGCACTGGAGGCCGACGGCAGGACCGTCGTCGCGGCGCTCGTCAACGGCGAGCCGCGCGACCTGGACCGGGAGCTGCACGAGGGCGACGTCGTCGAGCCGATCGCGATCGACTCCGACGAGGGCCGGGCGATCCTGCGCCACTCCACCGCGCACATCCTCGCGCAGGCGGTCCAGGAGCTCTTCCCGGAGGCCCGGCTGGGCATCGGCCCGCCCGTCGAGAACGGCTTCTACTACGACTTCGACGTCGCCGAGCCGTTCACCCCCGCCGATCTCAAGGGCATCGAGAAGAAGATGCAGCAGATCATCAAGCAGGGGCAGCGCTTCGACCGCCGCGTCGTCACCGAGGAGGGCGCGCGGGCCGAGCTGGCCACCGAGCCCTACAAGCTGGAGCTGATCGGCCTCAAGGGCGGCGCCACGGAGGCCGCCGAGGGCGCCGGGGTCGAGGTGGGGGCCGGCGAGCTCACCATCTACGACAACGTCCACCCGCGCACCGGCGAGCAGTGCTGGAAGGACCTGTGCCGCGGGCCGCACCTGCCCACCACCAGGGCCGTCCCCGCGTTCAAGCTCATGCGCACCGCCGCCGCCTACTGGCGCGGCAAGGAGACCAACCCGCAGCTCCAGCGCGTCTACGGCACCGCCTGGGAGACCAAGGAAGCCCTCAAGGACTACCTGACCTTCCTGGAGGAGGCCGAGAAGCGGGACCACCGCAAGCTCGGCGCGGAGCTGGACCTGTTCTCCATCCCGGACGAGATCGGCTCCGGCCTCGCCGTCTTCCACCCCCGGGGCGGCATCATCCGCCGGGTGATGGAGGACTACTCGCGCAAGCGGCACGAGGAGAGCGGCTACGAGTTCGTCTACTCCCCGCACGCCACCAAGAGCACCCTGTTCGAGAAGTCGGGGCACCTGGACTGGTACGCGGACGGCATGTACCCCCCCATGAAGCTCGACGGCGGCCAGGACTACTACCTGAAGCCGATGAACTGCCCGATGCACAACCTGATCTTCGACGCGCGCGGGCGCTCCTACCGGGAGCTGCCGCTGCGCCTGTTCGAGTTCGGCACCGTGTACCGGTACGAGAAGTCGGGCGTGGTGCACGGCCTGACCCGGGCCCGGGGCTTCACCCAGGACGACGCCCACATCTACTGCACCGAGGAGCAGATGGCGGACGAGCTCGACTCGCTGCTGACCTTCGTGCTGGAGCTGCTGCGCGACTACGGCCTGGACGACTTCTACCTGGAGCTGTCCACCAAGGACCCGGAGAAGTACATCGGGGACGACGCGGTCTGGGACACGGCCACCGCCACCCTGCGCGAGGCCGCCGAGAAGCAGGGGCTCGAACTGGTCATGGACCCGGGGGGCGCCGCCTTCTACGGCCCCAAGATCTCGGTCCAGGCCAAGGACGCCATCGGCCGCACCTGGCAGATGTCCACGATCCAGCTGGACTTCAACCTGCCCGAGCGCTTCGACCTGGAGTACACCGCCCCGGACGGCTCCCGCCGGCGGCCGGTGATGATCCACCGCGCCCTGTTCGGCTCCATCGAGCGCTTCTTCGCCGTCCTGCTGGAGCACTACGCGGGCGCCTTCCCCGCCTGGCTGGCCCCGGTGCAGGCGGTGGGCATCCCCATCGCGGACGAGCACGTGCCCTACCTCCAGGAGGTCGCGGCCAAGCTGCGCGCCGAGGGCATCCGCGTCGAGGTGGACGCCGGGGACGACCGCATGCAGAAGAAGATCCGCAACGCCCAGAAGCAGAAGGTGCCCTTCATGCTGCTGGCCGGAGACGAGGACATCAGCAAGGGCGCGGTGTCCTTCCGCTTCCGGGACGGCTCGCAGAACAACGGCGTGCCGGTCGACGAGGCCGTGGCCGAGATCGTCGCCGCCGTCCGCGAGCGCCGGTAGGGCGCCGCCGCGCCGCCGGGGAGAGGTCCCGGACGGCGCCGGACGCGCACGGCAGAGCGCCCACCCGGTCCTCCGGGTGGGCGCTTCCCCGTTCCGTCCGTCGCCGCGGCGACGGGGTCAGCGCTGCTCTCGCGGCGCCGTGGACTCGTCGTCGTCGCGGAAGAGGTCCGCGCGGGAGATGCGCGCGGTCGCGTTGGGGTCCGGGGCGTTCTGCTCCTCCTCGTCGTCGCGGAAGAGGTCCGCGCGCGAGATGCGGTGCGTCGAGTTGGGGTCGCTCATGAGGGTTGCTACTCCTAATTGCTTCGGGGCACAGCGGATCTTATCCGTCTCCTGCGGGGGAGTCCGCCTGCTCAGGTTCGGGTGCAGGGAGCCGTGACCCCGGTCAGGGGCCCGCGGGGTGCCGCTTCCACGCCTCCGCGGGGATGCGCTCCACCATGTCGATCAGGTAGTCGGCGGCGGTGAGGGACCGGTCGGGGTCCAGGCGCATGGCGGCCCAGGTGAGGACGTAGTCGCCGCTGAAGCGTACCGGCAGCGACCGCGACCGCGGATCCGAGAGCAGCCACGCGGTCATGGCGCGGTCGAGGACGGCCCGGGCGAACCCGGTGTCGCCGACGGCGTGGAAGGCCCTGTCGAAGGCGTCGTCGGACGGCGTGAGGCGGTCCCTGCGGCGGATCTCCAGCTCGGCGTTGGGGCCGGGGGTGCGGACCGCGACGATCCGGTAGGCCTGGCGGCCCCCGGCCGCGCCGTGCCTCGGCTTGTGGGTGTGCTCGAAGATGACGACCGGGTGCCGGCCGCGGCGCCCGGAGAGGACGTGCTGGACGCGCGGGTGGGGGCCGTTGGTGGAACGCGGCAGGACCGCTTCGCCCAGCGGGGCCGGCTGGTGCTCGGCGTAGGTCCACCCGTGCTCGCGGGCCCAGACGCGGAGCTCCGCGACGCGTTCCTTGCGAAAGTGCGCGGCGACCGCGATCGCGCCGGCCGACACCACGACGACGACCAGAGCGATCACAGGCAGGGCGCCTTCCATCCGGTGTCTCCTCCGGCTGGGGAACGTGGGGCGGCCGAGGACCCGAGGGGCCCGCTGCGGCGGGCCGGGCCTTCCGGGCCCGGAAAGCAAGGGACCCGCTCTGGCCGTACGGGTCCATTCTGTGCTCATTGCTGTTACTTGTCACCCCTTGGCGTTGTTCCCCGGTGAACCGCGGAGTTCACGTACCCGTGGAGCTGTCCCCATACCCTCCCGAAACATGCGGAGCACCGCCGAAAGTACATGCGAGCCTCCGGCCGCGACCTGCGCGAAAGCCCGCGGCCGCCGCGTCCGCGGACATTCCCGGGACCCGGCCGACGCGCTTTCTCCGAATTCGACAGAACTGCCGGTGATTCAATAGGCACTCAGGGTGAGAATTGTCCGGAACCGGTCACGGGGCCCGTCCGTGAAGCGCGGCCCGAAACGCCGTTCCCCGGGGAGCGGCACGGTCCGCCGGGCGCCGCGGCGTCCGGAGGGTCCGGGGCCGTGCCGGTCCCCGCGGCGGGTCCCCGGCGGTCGCGCCGCGGGGCGCCGGAGCCGCCGTCCCGGCCCGCGCGCCCCCGCGCGACACTCCCGCCGTGCCGTCGCGGACACGCGCCCGTTTTGTGGCACACCTCGCATGGAGCCGGGGCCGTGCAGGGGGACCACGGGCACTTTTTGTGGGGTTCCCACAACACAGCAGATCCGCCATGGGCGATTCGGGACATTGCTGTACCCGGTGGCGATCGAGCAAGGTATAGATAGGTGGAGGCGACGCTCCGGGCTTTGGAGGTCGCCTTCTGTGCGTGGGTACTTGGGAGGCTCAACCGGTGTTCAGTCGTGTCGCCATCGTCAACCGTGGAGAGGCCGCGATGCGCCTCATCCACGCAGTTCGGGATCTTTCCGCGGAGATCGGGACGCGGATCGAGACGGTCGCCCTCTACACCGACGCCGACCGCAACGCGACCTTCGTCCGCGAGGCGGACATCGCCCACTCGCTGGGCCCGGCCTCGGCGCGCCCCTACCTCGACCACGCCGTCCTGGAGCGGGCCCTGGTCGAGACCGGGGCCGACGCCGCCTGGGTCGGCTGGGGCTTCGTCGCCGAGGACCCGGCCTTCGCGGAGCTGTGCGAGAAGATCGGCGTCACCTTCGTCGGGCCGAGCGCGGAGGCGATGCGCAGGCTCGGTGACAAGATCGGCGCCAAGCTCATCGCCGAGGAGGTCGGCGTCCCCGTCGCCCCCTGGAGCCGCGGCGAGGTCGCGACGCTGGAGGACGCCCTGCGCGCCGGCGACGAGATCGGCTACCCGCTGATGCTCAAGGCGACCGCGGGCGGCGGCGGGCGGGGCATCCGCATGGTCGCCTCGGGCGAGGACCTGGCCGAGGCCTACGAGCGCACCAGCCAGGAGGCGCTGCGCGCCTTCGGCTCCGGCGTCGTCTTCCTGGAGCGCCTGGTCACCGGGGCCCGGCACGTCGAGGTCCAGGTCATCGCCGACGGCCAGGGCACCGCGTGGGCGCTGGGCGTCCGCGACTGCTCGGTGCAGCGGCGCAACCAGAAGGTCATCGAGGAGTCCGCCTCCCCCGTCCTGGGCCCGGAGCAGACCGCGGAGCTCAAGGCCTCCGCCGAACGCCTCGCCGTGGCCGTCGGCTACCGGGGCGCCTGCACCGTGGAGTTCCTCTACCACCCGGGCGAGAAGCTGTTCGCGTTCCTGGAGGTCAACACCCGGCTCCAGGTCGAGCACCCGATCACCGAGATCACCACCGGCACCGACCTGGTCCGACTGCAGCTGCAGGTGGCGAGCGGGGAGCGGCTGGACGGCGTCCAGCCCGCAGAGACCGGACACGCCGTCGAGGCCCGCCTCAACGCCGAGGACCCCGACCGCGACTTCGCCCCCGCCCCCGGCCGCATCGCCCGCCTGATCCTGCCCGCCGGGCCCGGCATCCGCGTCGACACCGGTGTCAGCGAGGGCGACACCATCCCGGCCGACTTCGACTCGATGATCGCGAAGATCATCGCCTACGGCCGCGACCGCGAGCAGGCGCTGGCCCGTCTGCGCCGCGCGATGGCCGAGACCACCGTCATCATCGACGGCGGCGCGACCAACAAGGGCTTCGTCGTCGACCTGCTCGATCAGCCCGAGGTGATCGACGCCAGCGCCGACACCGGCTGGATCGACAGGGTGCGCGCCGAGGGCCGCCTGACCAGCCACCGGCACGCCGCCGTCGCCCTGGCGGCCGCCGCGATCGAGGCCTACCAGGACGAGGAGGACGTCAGCCGCCGGCGGCTGCTGTCCAGCGCCCACGGCGGTCGTCCGCAGGTGCAGCACGAGAGCGGCCGCCCGCTGGACCTCAAGCTCCGCGGGGTGGGCTACCGCGTCGCCGTCGCCCGCGTCGGCCAGAGGCGCTTCCGCGTCGGGGTCTCCGGCGGCGGCGACGTGCACCCGGCGGACGTCGAGGTCGAGCGCTTCGACGAGCACAGCGGCCGCATCGTCGTCAACGGCCGCCGCTTCCGGCTGGTGACGGCCACCCACGGGCCGATCCACCTGGTGGAGGTCGACGGGGTCACCCACCGGATCAGCCGCGACGAGGGCGGCGTCGTGCGCTCGCCCGCGCCCGCGCTGGTCGTGTCGACGCCCTTGGCCGTCGGTGACGAGGTCGAGCAAGGCGCGCCCATCCTGGTGCTGGAGAGCATGAAGATGGAGACGGTGCTGCGCGCACCGTTCCGCGCCCGGGTGCGCGAGTGCCCGGTGGCGGTGGGCAGCCAGGTCGAGTCCGGCGCCCCGCTGATGCGCCTGGAGCCCCTCGCGGACGAGGGCGTGGAGGACGGCGCCGCGGCCACCGCCGAGACCGCCGAGATCGAGCTCCCCGCGGAGCCCGAGGCGGTGTCCGCGGCCGAGCGGGTCGAGCGCGGACTCCAGGACCTGCGCAGCCTGCTGCTCGGCTTCGACGTGGACCCCCACGACCGCCGGCGCGTGCTGTCGGACTACCTGGCCGCGCGGGCCGAGCTGGGCGGGCGGCCGGTCGAGGGCGAGCTGGACCTGATCACGGTGTTCGCCGACCTGTCCGAGCTGAGCCGCAACAAGCCGGCCGGTGACACCGAGACCGAGCCGCGCAGCCCCGTGCACAGCCCGCGCGAGTTCTTCCACAGCTACCTCCAGAGCCTGGACGTCGAGCGGGCCGGGCTCCCCGAGAGCTTCCGGACCAAGCTCCGCACGGTCCTCGCCCACTACGGCATCACCGACCTCGACCGCACGCCCGAGCTGGAGGCCGCGGTCTTCCGGATCTGCCTGGCGCTCCACCGGATGCCGACCGACGTCGCGGTCGTGTCGGAGCTGCTGCGCCGGTGGCTGGCCGGGCCACTGCCCCTGGAGGCGCTGGGCGAGCGGGCCGGACGCGCCCTGGAACACCTCGTCGAGGCCACGCAGGTGCGCTTCCCCGCGGTGTCCGACCTCGCCCGCGGAGTGGTGTTCCGCTGGTTCGCCCAGCCGCTGCTGCGCCGCAACCGCGCCGAGGTCTACGCCTCCGTGCGCGACGGGCTGCGCTACCTGGACCGCAACCCGGACGCGCCGGACCGCGCGGAGCGGATCCAGACCATGGTGGCCAGCGCCGAACCGCTGGTCAGGCTGATCGGCCAGCGGATCGGGCGGCCCGGCCGCGACCACGCGCCGCTGCTGGAGGTCCTGACCCGCCGCTACTACGGCAACCGGGGGCTGTCCGACGTCGCGGTTCGGGAGGCCGCGGGCTGCCGGTTCGTCACCGCCGACCACACCGGCCACGACGGGGCGACGCGCCTGGTGACCACCGCGGTCGACATCGCCTCCCTGCCCGACGCCGTCGGGGCGGTCGGCGGCTTCGCCGCCGACGCCGCCGGGCGCGGCCTGGTGGCCGACCTCTACGTCACGTGGGACGGCCAGCCGGACGCCGACGAGATGGCGGTGCGGCTCGGACGGATCCTCGCCGAGCACCCGCTCCCCGAGGGCGTCCGCCGGATCACCACCACCGTCGCGGGCACCAGCGGCGCGGTGATGCACCACCACTTCACCTTCCGGCCCGGTGACGACGGCCTCACCGAGGACCGGCTGATCCGCGGGTTGCACCCGCAGATCGCCCGCCGCCTCCAGCTGCAGCGGCTGCGCGAGTTCGACCTCACGCGCCTGCCGTCGGCCGACGAGGAGATCTACCTCTTCAAGGCCGTGGCGCGCGGCAACCCGGCCGACGAGCGCCTCATCGCGATGGGGCAGGTCCGCGACCTGACGCCGCTGCGCGACGCCGACGGCCGCCTCGTCGCACTGCCCGTGGTGGAGGACACGATCGCGGGCTGCCTGGACGCGATCCGCAACATCCGGGCGCAGGGGCCGCAGAACCGGCGCTTCGACACCAACCGGATCATGATGTACGTCTGGCCGGCGACCGAGCTGACCCCCGAGGAGCTCGACACGCTGGTCCAGCGCATCCTGCCCACCACGGAGGGGGCCGGACTGGAGGAGGTCCAGTTCGTCGCCCGCCAGCGCACCGCCGAGGGCGAGCTGACCGAGGTCGCCGTGCGGATCACCCTCGACCCGGGCCACGGCGCGCGCATGCACGTCGACAAGCCCTCGACCGAACCGGTGCCGCCGCTGGACGACTACCGCCAGAAGGTGCTGCGCGCGGCCCGCCGCGGCACCACCTACCCGTACGAGCTGACCGGCCTGCTCGCCGGCCCGGAGGGCCGCTTCGTCGAGCACGACCTCGACGAGCACGGCGTTCTCGCGCCGGTGGACCGGCCCAGGGGAGGGAACACCGCGGCGATCGTCGCGGGCGTCGTCACGACGCCCACCGCGCGGCACCCCGAGGGCGTCACCCGCGTCGTGCTGCTCGGTGACCCCACCAAGGCGCTGGGCGCGCTGTCGGAGCCGGAGTGCAGGCGGGTCATCGCCGCGATCGACCTGGCCGAGCGGATGCGGGTCCCCCTGGAGTGGTTCGCGCTCTCCGCGGGCGCGCGCATCTCGATGTCCTCGGGAACCGAGAACATGGACTGGGTCGCGGCCGCCCTGAAGCGGATCGTCACCTACACCCAGGACGGCGGCGAGATCAACATCGTGGTCGCGGGCATCAACGTCGGCGCGCAGCCGTACTGGAACGCCGAGGCGACGATGCTCATGCACACCAAGGGCATCCTCGTGATGACGCCGGACTCGGCGATGGTGCTCACCGGCAAGCAGTCGCTGGACTTCTCCGGCGGCGTGTCGGCCGAGGACAACTTCGGCATCGGCGGCTACGACCGCGTGATGGGGCCGAACGGCCAGGCCCAGTACTGGGCGCCCAACCTGCCGGCCGCCCGGGACGTGCTGATGGCGCACTACGACCACACCTACGTGGTCCCGGGGGAGGGGGCGCCGCGCAAGGCGGACACGGTCGACCCGGTCGACCGCGACGTCTCGGACTTCCCGCACGAGATCGAGGGCAGCGACTTCACCACGGTCGGCCAGATCTTCTCCGTCGAGCACAACCCGGACCGCAAGAAGCCGTTCGACATCCGCACGGTGATGCGCGCCCTCTCCGACCAGGACCACCTGGCGCTGGAGCGGTGGGCGGGGATGGCCGACGCCGACACGTCGGCGGTCCAGGACGTGCACATCGGCGGCTGGCCGGTCTGCCTGATCGGTATCGAGTCGCGGTCGGTGGCACGGCGCGGCTTCCCGCCCACCGACGGGCCGGACACCTACACCGCGGGCACGCTGTTCCCGCGGTCGTCGAAGAAGACCGCGCGGGCGATCAACGCGGCCTCCGGCAACCGGCCGCTGGTCGTGCTGGCCAACCTGTCCGGGTTCGACGGTTCCCCGGAGTCGATGCGCAACCTCCAGCTGGAGTACGGCGCCGAGATCGGCCGGGCGATCGTGAACTTCGACGGGCCCATCGTGTTCTGCGTGATCTCCCGCTACCACGGCGGCGCGTTCGTGGTGTTCTCCAAGGCGCTCAACCCGAACATGACGGTGCTGGCGCTGGAGGGCTCCTACGCCTCCGTGCTCGGCGGCGCCCCCGCGGCGGCCGTGGTGTTCTCCGGCGAGGTGAACAAGCGGACGGCGAACGACCCGAGGGTGACGGAGCTGCACGCCCGGGTCTCGGCGGCCGACGCCGCCGAGCGGGCGGCGCTGAGCGCCCGTCTGGCCGAGGTGCAGTCCGCGGTCAGGGCGGAGAAGCTCGGTGAGGTCGCCGCGGAGTTCGACGCGGTGCACAGCATCCAGCGCGCCGTCGAGGTCGGCTCGGTGGACGCGATCATCGGCGCCGCCGAACTGCGGCCGAGGATCATCGAGGCCATCGAGCACGGCATGAAGCGCTGACGTGCCGAGGGACCGGCCGTGCGGGGGCACGGCCGGTCCCGGCGTTCCCGGGGCCGGGAGGGCTCAGGGCCAGGTGACGACCACCCGGGTGTGGCGCTTGTCGATGACGAACCCGTCCGGGAGCGCCCGGTCGGGGGTGCCGGCCGGGTGGACGGTGAGGACCGGGCCCGGACCGGACCGGTGGTCGCGGTCCCAGTCCCGCATCCGTCCCGCGAGCCGGGCCGCGAGGTCCCCGGCACGGCGCCCGTGCGCGTGGACGACGAACTCCGAGCTCCCTGACCCGGCGCCCGCGGACTCGGGCGCGCCCAGGTAGGCGAAGCCGCCGTCCTCAGCCAGGGCGGGAGTGCCCGTGGTCCAGGCGGGACGGACCAGGCCGCGGGCGACGGCCTGCGGCGTGGCGGTGAGCAGGCAGAAGCCCGGAAGGGCGGTGGCCAGCCACAGGTCCGGTCCGGCGAAGGGGTCGGCGGGGCCGGGTGCGACCCCCGAGCGCAGGTCCACCCGCGGGGAGGCCGCCGCGTCCGCCAGGGCCGCCGCGTCGGGAGCCGGACCGTCCTCGACGAGCAGGCCCACCTCGTCGCCGTGCAGCGGCACGCGGAGCACGGCGCTCTCGCCCGCCCCCTGCATCGGCACGAACCCGCACGGTTCATCGGACCGGCTCACGAGGTGGCCGCCGTCCGGTTCCAGGGCGAGGGAGCGGGTGAGGCCGCGCAGGCGGAGCGGTGCGACGATCCGGCCGCCCCGGGCCAGCTGTCCGGGCCACGCGGGCGGGATGTCCCAGGTCCCGACGGTGACGACGATCCGGTCGAAGGGCGCGCGGTCGGGGAGGCCGAACTCGCCGTCCGCGAGGACGACGTCCACCCGGCCGTGGCCCGCCCCGTCCAGAGCGGAGCGGGCCCGGGCGGTGACGCCGGGGTCGATGTCGACGGTGGTGACCGAGCCCGCGGGGCCGACCAGTTCGCTGAGCAGGGCGGCGTTGTAGCCGCCCGAGCCGAGCTCCAGGACGCGGTGGCCCGGTTCGACCCGGAGCTGGTCGAGCATCGTGGCGACCATGGCCGGCTGGGAGACCGAGCTCGTGGGGAGCCCCGCGGAGTCCGTCCTGGTGACGACGGGGATGTCGGCGTAGGCCCGCTCCAGGGACCGGCCGGGGAGGAAGAGGTGGCGGGGCACCGTCCGCAGGGCGGCCTCGACCCGGGGCGCCAGGGGGCGGCCGAGCAGCGCGCTCCGGGCCGCGATCTCGTCCACCAGGGCCTCGCGCAGGCGTTCGGGGGTGTTCGCGTCGTCGTCCACCGGGTCCTCCTCCGCGGCCGGGGCGAGGGGCTGGACTCCCATGATGGCACCTCCTCCGCGGCCGGCCCGGACCTCCAGGGCACGGGCGGCCGGGCACGGCGTCGGCCGGGGAGGCGCCGGGGGGCCGCCCCGCGGTGACGGGCCGGGCGTCAGATCACGGGCGCGTCGACCTGTGCCCGCGGGGCGGGGCGACGGGGCGCGGGCCGCGGGGGGAGGCCGGCGGGGGAGGACAGCGCCGGGTCGCGGGCGAGGATCTGGCCGTGCAGCCGTTCCAGCTCGGGGCTCGGGTCCACCCCCAGCTCCTCCACCAGGCGGGCGCGCATGGTCCGGTACGCGGCGAGGGCCTCGGCGCAGCGGCCGTCGCGGTACAGGGCCGTCATCTGGAGGCCCCAGAGGCGTTCGTGCAGCGGGTGGGAGCCGATCACCGGGTACAGCCGCGCGAGGACCTCGGTGTGCCGCCCCTGGGAGAGGTGGATGTCCATGAGGGTCTCGAAGCAGGTGAGCCGCTGTTCGTCCAGGTGCGTGTGGGTGAGGGCCAGGTCGCCGTCGAGCGGCGTGTCCTGGAGGGTGGCGCCGCGCCACAGGCCGAGCGCCTCCTCCAGGGTCCGCGCGGCCTCGGCCGGCCGCCCCTCCTCGAGCGTGCGCAGCCCCCGCCGCAGCATGGCGGCGAAGACGGCGGAGTCCAGCTCGTGCTCCCCGACCCGGATGCGGTAGCCCTCCCCGCTGGTCTCGATGCGGTCGATCCGCTGCCGCAGCTGCGAGACGTAGGTCTTGAGGTTGCCCCGGGCGGAACGGGGCGGATCCTCGCCCCAGACGTTGTTGATCAACTGCACGCAGGGGACCGCCGTATTCGCGCGCACGAGGAGGGCGGCGAGGAGTTGCCGGTGCTTTTTGCGGTTGATCGGTATGGAATTACCGGAATCGTCCATGACTTCGAGCGGACCGAGCAATCTGAAGTCCATGAGTATCTCTGATCGTCGTCGTTCCGGCGCGCCGCCATGAAACAGGACTGTCGGCCGGAGTGCCGATTCTTCTCACGTTCTGACCCGCCCGGTGGTGCGCAAACAGGCCATGTCCGATGGTGTGCGAAGAGTAACACGGGGTCACGATCGGCGGTCGTGAATGGCCGGTCCCGGCCGTCCGGGCCTCGAATCCTACGGCATTCGGACTGTCCGTAAAAGAGCTCCGCGGGCCGGGTGGAGAAATGAATCCGGAGTGAACCCCCGGTGTACCCGCCGGTGGTTGTCTGTCGATTGCCATCCAGGCGCACACCGAGAAAGGAACCGAACATGGTCAGCATGATCGCGTCGCTGGGCGATCGAATACTCCGGTCGGTCGTTCCGCAGGTCAGGGTCGAGGCGGCCGCCTGCGGTCCGTGGAGGGACTCGCACTGCAACCGCTGCGGCTTCTTCTGGACCAACAAGGTCCAGTACCAGAAGCGCACGTGCGGCAGCGAGACCCAGGTGCGCGAGCTGGACTGCGGCACCTGCTAGTCGGGCCGCCCCGTCCGGGGCGCCGACCCGGTGGCGGGGCCCCGCTCCGCCACCCCGTCCGGTGCGCAACGAGGAGGTACGTCGTGGTCTTCGTGGTCGTCGCAGTGGCCCTGGTCGGCGCACTGGGGATCCTGAACCTGTTGTTGGCGATCGGGGTGGTGCGCAGGCTGCGGGAGCACACCGCACTGCTGGAGGGGCGTCCGGGGGCGGCCGACGACGACCTCCCCGCGTCGGCGGCCCCCGTCGGGACCCGGGTCGGCGCGTTCCGGGCACGCTCCACCCTGGGCTCCGAACTCGTCTTCGAGGAGACGGCCGTCCCCCTCCTGGTGGCCGTCCTGTCCCCCGACTGCTCCCCGTGCCGTGAACGCCTGCCCCTCGTCCTCGACCACGCCGCCCGGTATCCGGGCGAGCGGGTCCTCGCCGTGGTGATCGAGGAGGGCGGGCTCGAGGCCGGGATGGTCGCCCTGCTGGAGCCGGCCGTGCCGGTGGTGGTCGAACCCTGGGACGGTGGGCTGCCCCGCCTCCTCGACGTCCGGGGGACCCCCTGCTTCGTGACGGTGGTCGGGGGCGTGGTGGCGGCCACCAGCGTCTTCGCGCCCCGGCCCGGCGGCGTGGCCCTCGGCCCGGCGGCCGGGTGAGCGATGGAGGACACGCACGGGCGGCCCGGCAACGGCTGGCGCCAGGTCGCCGCGGGCCTTCCCCCCGCCGTCCGGCTCGTGTGGGGTGCGGGCCGCTGGTGGGCGCTCGGCCTGACGGCGCTGGCCGTGACGGCGGGCGCGGTACCGGTCGCCAACGCCTGGCTCATGCGCACGGTGCTCAACGACCTCGCCGTGGGCGCGGCGCCGGCGGCCGTCCTCGCCGCGGCCGCCGCGCTGGCGGTCCTCGGAGTCGCGACGGCCGTGACCACGGCGCTGCAGGTGTACGCCGAGGACGAGCTGGGCCGCAGGGTCGGCCTCCACGCGGACGACCGCCTGTTCACGGCCGTCAACCGGCTCCCCGGCCTCGGACGGTTCGAGGACCCGGCCTTCCTCGACCGCCTGCGGCTGGCGGCCGACAACGGCGGGCAGACCCCGGCGCAGGTCCTCCAGGCCGCTCTCGGCCTGGTCGCCGGGCTCGTGACGGTCCTCGGCTTCGTCGGCTCCCTCGTGGTGATCCACCCGGTGCTGGCCGGGGTCGTCCTCCTCGGGACCCTGCCCGCGCTGTGGGGGCAGCTCGGGCTGTCGCGCAGACGGGCCGCCATGATCTGGAGGCTGGGCCCGGTCGAGCGCAGGGAGCTGTTCTACCGCGACCTGATGTCGAGCGCCGAGGCCGCGAAGGAGATCCGCCTCTTCGGGCTCGGCGACATGCTCCGCGGGCGCATGCTGACCGAACGGCGCAGGGCCAACGACGAGAACCGGCGCATGGACCGGCGCGACATGTCCGTCCAGGTCGCCGCCGGACTCCTGTCCGCCCTGATCTCCGGCGGGGGGCTGGTGTGGGTGGTCCTCCGGGCGGACGCCGGCTCGGGGGCCGTGGGGGACGTGGCGCTGTACATCGCCGCGGTCGGCGCGGTGCAGCAGGGGATGGCGGGCATGATCTCGCTCCTGGCCCAGGCCCACCAGCGCCTGCTCCTGTTCACCCACTACCGCGACGTCGTCGCGGTCGAACCGGACCTGGCCGCCGGGACGGGCGGGGCCGGCCCGCTGACCGGCCGTATCGAGCTGCGCGACGTGTGGTTCCGCTACACCCCCGACCAACCCTGGGTCCTGCGGGGCGTGGACCTGGACATCCCGGCGGGGACGGCCCTGGGCCTGGTGGGGCTCAACGGGTCGGGCAAGAGCACCCTCGTCAAGCTGCTGTGCCGGTTCTACGACCCCGACCGCGGCACCATCGCCTGGGACGGGACCGACATCCGCGACGTCGACCCCGCTGTCCTGCGCGAGCGGATCGGCGCCGTGTTCCAGGACTACATGACCTATGACATGACCGCCGCCGAGAACATCGGGCTGGGCGACCGGTCCCGGGCCGGGGACCGTGCGGCGATCGAGGCCGCGGCCCGCCGAGCGGGAGTCCACGACGCGGTCGCCGCCCTCCCCCACGGGTACGACACGCTCATCACCCGGATCTTCTACCAGGGGGACGGGAGCGAGCAGGGGGTCGACCTCTCCGGCGGGCAGCAGCAGCGGATCGCGATCGCCCGCGCCCTGCTCCGCGAGGAACGGGACCTGCTCATCCTCGACGAGCCCAGCGCCGGGCTGGACGCGGAGGCCGAGTACGAACTGCACACGCGGCTCAGGGAGCAGCGCCGGGGCCGCACCAGCCTCCTGGTCTCCCACCGGCTCGGCGCCCTGCGCGACGCGGACCGCATCGTCGTGCTCGACGGCGGGACGATCGCCGAGTCGGGGACGCACGGGGAGCTGATGGCGGCGGACGGCGTGTACGCCCGGCTGTTCTCGATCCAGGCCGAGGGGTACCGCCGGGACGAGGGCGATCGTGAGGACGAGAGGCGTCGCCGGGACGAGGAGGCCCCGTGCTGACCGCGATCGGCGCGGCGGTCGCGCTCGCCCTCCCGGCCGCTGCGCTGGGGGCGCTCCTGTGGGTCCGCGCCAGGGTCTTCGTCGCGGTGGTGTCGGGGGAGAGCATGCTTCCCACGCTCCGCCACGGGGACCGGATGCTCTCCGCGCGTACGCACAGGGGCACGGTGATCGCCCCGCGCCAACTCGTGGTCCTGAGCGATCCGCAGACCCCGGTGATCCGTGACGAGCGCAACCGGCGCAGGCCCAACTACCTGGTCAAACGGGTGGCGGCGGTGGCCGGTGATCCGCTGCCCCGAGGCGTCGCCGGCGACGAGGGGGGCGGGACCGTGCCGGAGGGCTTCGTGGTGGTCCTGGGCGACAACCGCGACAGCAGTCTCGACTCGCGCGGGTTCGGACCGGTCCCGGTGAGCCGTGTCGTCGGAACCGTACTGCGCCGGTTGGAGGGATGACGCCGATGCCGTGGGACCACCTGCTGCCCGGCGCGGCGGCCCTGCTCGCGACGGTCTTCGCCGTCTCGGCGTTCGGCAAGGCCCGGGACCCCCGCGGCTTCGCCGCATCGCTGGAACCGCTGCGACCGGCCCCCGCAGGAGTGCTGCCCCTCGCGACGTGGTCCGTCCCCGCGGCGGAGGCCGCCGTGGTCGCGGCCTTCGGGGGCTGGGCGTCGGGGGCCGAACAGCTGGGCCGGGCCGCCTTCGCAGGCTCGTTCGCCCTGCTGTGCGTGTTCACGGTGGTGATCGTGTCGTCCCTTCGGCGCGGGCCGTCGGCGCGCTGCCACTGCTTCGGGAGGCCGGGGGCGGTCTACGCGCCGCGCCACGTGGCGCGCAACGCCGTGCTGGGCGCCGTCGCCGCGGCGGGGGCGCTGGCCCCGGGCCCGGCGGCGGCGCCCGAGCCGGCCGGTGTGCTGCTGGCCGTTCTGGCGGGGGGAGTCGCCGGGGTCCTCGTCGTCGTCATGGACGACATCGTGGACCTGTTCGCCCCGGCAGCCCGGCCGCGCCGCGGGTAGCGGCCGGCCGGGCGCCCGAGCGTCGCACCGGCACCACTTCCGGTCTAGGCGGGGAGCCCCAGCTCACGGGCGATGAGCATCTTCTGCACCTCGCTCGTTCCCTCGCCGACCTCCAGGATCTTCGCGTCGCGGTAGAACCGGCCCACCGGGTAGTCGTTCATGAACCCGTAGCCGCCGAACACCTGCGTGGCGTCGCGGGCGTTGTCCATGGCCGCGTTGGAGGCCAGCAGCTTCGCGATCGCCGCCTCCTTCTTGAAGGGCTCGCCCGCCAGCATGCGCGACGCCGCGTCGTAGTACGCCAGCCGCGCCCCGTGCACGCGCGACTCCATCTCGGCGATCTTGAACTGGATCGCCTGGTAGTGCCCGATCGGGTGGCCGAAGGCGTGCCGCTCGTGGGCGTAGCGCACGCTCTCGTCCACGCACCCCTGCGCCAGGCCGACGGAGAGCGCGGCGATGGCGATGCGGCCCTCGTCCAGGATCCGCAGGAACTGCGCGTACCCGCGTCCGCGCTCGCCCACCAGGTTGGCCTCGGGCACCCGGCAGTCCTCGAAGACCAGCTCGTTGGTGTCGGAGGCGTTCCACCCGACCTTGGAGTACTTCTGGCCCACGGAGAAGCCCGGCGTGCCCTTCGGCACCAGGATCGAGGAGATCTCCGGCCGCCCGTCCTCCCGCCGGCCCGTGACGGCGGTGACGGTGACGAGGGAGGTGATGTCGGTGCCCGAGTTCGTGATGAACGACTTGGTCCCGTTGATCACCCACTCGCCGCCCTCCAGCCGCGCGGTGGTCCGGGTCGCCCCGGCGTCGGAGCCGCCGCCCGGCTCGGTCAGCCCGAAGGCGCCGAGGGCCTCACCGGAGGTGAGCCGGGGCAGGTGCGCCTTCCTCTGCTCGTCGGTGCCGAACCGGTAGATGGGCATGGCGCCCAGCGACACCCCCGCCTCCAGGGTGATGGCCACCGACGAGTCCACCCGGGCGAGCTCCTCCAGGGCCAGGCACAGGGCGAAGTAGTCGCCGCCCATCCCCCCGTGCTCCTCGGGGAACGGCAGCCCGAACAGGCCCATCCGGCCCATCTTGGCGACGATCTCGTACGGGAACGCGCCCCGCTCGTAGAAGTCGCCGATCACCGGGGCGACCTCGGTCCGGGCGAACTCCTCCACGGCGGCCCGAAGGTCGGCGTGCTCGGTCGACAGCTCGTGACGGCTCATGGCGTGTGCTCCTCGCGGGTGGCGGGGGTGGGAACGGACGGGTCCGGCGGGGCGTCGGCGGGCTCGGCCCGGACGGGTTCGACGGTGACCAGGGGCGCGTCCATGGGTACGGACGCGCCCGGCCGCACCGCCACGCCGGTGACGGTGCCGTCGAAGGGGGAGGGGACGGAGTGCTCCATCTTCATGGCCTCCACGACGGCGAGCGGTGTTCCGGCGAGGACCGCCTGGCCCACCTCCACGGGGACGGCGAGCACCGTCCCCGGCATGGGGCTGCGCACGGTGCCGTCGACCGCCGCGTCGTCGTCGCGCAGCGCCGCCGCCACCGGCTCCTCGTGCAGGGTCCACGCGGTGCCCCCGGCGCCCAGCCACCGGTGCCCGGTGGCGGGGTCGTCGGCGCGCGCGTAGGTGCGGGTGCGCCCCGCGTGGGTGACGGTCAGGCAGGACCCGTCCGCGGAGCGGCGTGCCGTCGCGGCGACGGGCGCGCCGTCGTCCACCCGCACCAGGTAGGCGCCGGGGGCCCCGGCCGCGCCGTCGCGCCGGACCCGGACGACCGCGGAGTCGTGCCGGGGCGCGCGCAGGCGCCAGGGGGTCCACGCCGGGCCGCCCATCCGCCACCCGTCGGGGGTGGCGAACCGGTCCGCCGAGGGGCCCGCCCCTCCGGGTTCCAGGTCGAGCTGGTGGTCCAGGGCCGCCGCCGCGTACACGTGCTCGGGAAGCGCCCCGGGCGCGGGCTCCGGCGGATCCGTCTCGATCAGGTCGGTGCTCAGGTCGCCCGCCGCCACACGCGGGTGGCGCAGCAGCCTGCGCAGGAACGCGGTGTTGGTGACGCACCCCAGCAGCACGTACGCGCCCAGGGCGGCGTCCATCCGGCGCAGCGCCTCGGCCCGGTCCGGGCCCCAGGTGATGACCTTGGCGAGCATCGGGTCGAACGCGGAGGTCACCTCGCCCCCCGCCGCGACACCGGAGTCCACCCGGGCGCCGGAGGGCTCGGACAGTGCCAGGACGGGGCCGCCGGTGGGCAGGAACCCCCGGTCGGCGTCCTCGGCGTAGATCCGCGACTCCACCGCGTGCCCCTGCCAGGACACGTCTTCCTGGCCGAAGGGGAGCGGGTCGCCCAGGGCGATCCGGACCTGGAGCTCGACCAGGTCGATGCCGCGCCCGCCGCGGATCGCGACGACCTCCTCGGTGACGGGGTGCTCCACCTGGAGCCGGGTGTTCATCTCCAGGAACGAGAACGAGAGCTCCGGCTCCCCGTCGCCCCCGGACGCCTCGGCGATGAACTCGACCGTCCCCGCGCCCGTGTAGCCGCACGAGCGCGCGGCGGCCACGGCCGCCCCGCCCATGGCCTCCCGCTGGGCGGCGGTGAGCAGGGGGGACGGGGCCTCCTCCACCACCTTCTGGTGGCGGCGCTGGAGGCTGCACTCGCGCTCGCCCAGGTGGACGACGTTGCCGTGGCCGTCGGCGAGGACCTGCACCTCGATGTGCCGGGGCCGCCGGACCAGGCGCTCCACCAGCAGGGTGGGGTCGCCGAACGACGCGAGGGCCTCCCGCCGGGCGGCCGCGGCGGCGGCCACCAGGTCGTCGGGGGAGTGGACGGCCCGCATGCCCTTGCCGCCGCCGCCCGCGGACGGCTTGAGGAGCAGGGGGTACCCGGTCTCCGCTGCGGCGTGCAGCAGCGCGTCGTCGTCCAGCGGCTGTCCGGGCTTCTCGGCGAACCCGCCCAGGACCGGCACGCCCGCGGCGGCCACCGTGTCCTTGGCGCGGATCTTGTCGCCCATCGCCTCGATCGCCGAGGCGGGAGGTCCGACGAAGACCAGGCCCGCCCCGGCGCAGGCCCGGGCGAACCCGGCGTTCTCCGACAGGAAGCCGTAGCCGGGGTGCACCATGGAGGCGCCCGACTCCAGGGCCGCCGCGACGATCGCGCCGGAGTCCAGGTAGCCGTCCACGCGCAGGGCGAGGTCGGCTGCGAGCGTGTGGGGTGCGCCGGCGTCGGCGTCGGTGTGCACGGCCACCGAGCCGATCCCCATGCGCTTCAGGGTGCGGATGATCCGCAGGGCGATCTCGCCCCGGTTGGCGACCAGCACGGTCGCGGGGGAGTGGGACGTTCGTGGCGTCGTGGTCAAGGGTTCCTCACATCCGGAAGACGCCGTAGCCCACCGGGTCCAGTGGCGCGTGGCGGGCGGCGGACAGGGCCATGGCGAGCACGTCGCGGGTGTCGGCGGGGTCGATGACGCCGTCGTCCCACAGGCGGGCGGTGGAGTAGTACGGGCTGCCCTGTTCCTCGTACCGGTCGCGGATGGGCGCCTTGAAGGCCTCCTCGTCCTCCGCGGACCACGCCTCGCCGCGCCCCTCCAGCTGGTCGCGGCGGACCGTGGACAGCACCGAGGCGGCCTGTTCCCCGCCCATCACCGAGATGCGGGCGTTGGGCCACATCCACAGGAACCGGGGGGAGTACGCCCGGCCGCACATGCTGTAGTTGCCCGCGCCGAACGACCCGCCGATGACGACGGTGAACTTGGGGACGCGGGCGCAGGCCACGGCGGTGACCATCTTCGCCCCGTGCTTGGCGATGCCGCCCGCCTCGTAGTCGCGGCCCACCATGAACCCGGAGATGTTCTGGAGGAAGACGAGGGGGACGCCGCGCCGGTCGCACAGCTCGATGAAGTGGGCGCCCTTGAGCGCGGACTCGGCGAAGAGGATGCCGTTGTTGGCGATGATCCCGACCGGGTGGCCGTGGAGGTGGGCGAACCCCGTGACCAGGGTCGTCCCGTACTCGGCCTTGAACTCGGTGAACTCGCTGCCGTCCACGATCCGGCCGATCACCTCCCGCACGTCGTACGGGGTGCGGGTGTCGGCGGGGACCACCCCGTAGAGCTCGTCCGGGTCCAGCGCGGGCGGCCGCGGCCCGCGCGTCTCCCACGCGGGCGGGCCGGGCGGAGCGAGGGTGTCGGCGATGCGACGCACGATGGTGAGCGCGTGGGCGTCGTCGTCGGCCAGGTGGTCGGTGACCCCCGACACCCGCGAGTGCAGGTCGCCGCCGCCCAGCTCCTCGGCTGTCACGACCTCGCCCGTGGCGGCCTTCACCAGCGGGGGGCCGCCCAGGAAGACGGTCCCCTGGTCGCGGACGATGACCGCCTCGTCGCTCATCGCCGGGACGTAGGCGCCGCCCGCCGTGCACGAGCCCAGCACCGCCGCGATCTGCGGGATGCCCAGCTTCGACATGGTGGCCTGGTTGTAGAAGATCCGCCCGAAGTGCTCGCGGTCGGGGAAGACGTCGTCCTGCATCGGCAGGAACGCGCCGCCCGAGTCGGCGAGGTAGACGCACGGGAGGCGGTTGTGCAGCGCCACCTCCTGGGCGCGCAGGTGCTTCTTGACGGTCATCGGGTAGTAGCTGCCGCCCTTGACCGTGGCGTCGTTGGCGACCACGACCACCGGTCGGCCCATGACCCGGCCCACGCCGGCGATCATCCCGGCGCCGGGCGCGTCCCGGCCGTCCTCGCCGTAGAGCCCGTCGGCGGCCAGCGGGGAGATCTCCAGGAAGGGGGAGCCGGGGTCGAGGAGGAGGTCGACGCGGTCGCGCGGCAGGAGCTTGCCGCGCCCGACGTGCCGTGCCCGGATCTTCTCCGGGCCGCCCGGCGCGGCGGCGGCGATCCGCTCGCGCAGCTCCAGGGCGAGGGCGCGGTTCGCCGCGTCGTTGGCGGCGAACGCGGGCCCGGCGGTGTCCACCGCCGAGCCGAGCACTGGTGCCCTGCTCATGGTGTCCTCTCGTGGAGGGATGTTAATGCTCACTAACAACCGTGATGTTAGTAACTACTAACATGGGTGTCCAGGGCCCGGGAGGCGCGAGTCACCCCGGAGCCACCCGCGGGCGAGGAGGGGCGGAGCGGATGGGGCCGAGACCGACGGGCGAGCGCCGGACGGCGATCCTGGGCGCGGCGGCGGGGCTCTTCGCCGAACGCGGCTACCGGGGGGTGTCCATCGACGACCTCGGCCGCGCCGTCGGCACCACCGGCCCTGCCCTGTACCGGCACTTCCCCGGCAAACAGGCACTCCTCGGCGAGGTGCTGGTCGACATCAGCGACCGCCTGGCGAGGCAGGGCAGGGAGCTGGTGGCGGAGGCGGCGAGTGCGGACGGCGCCCTGGAGGCGCTGCTGCGCGGACACATCGCGTTCGCCCTGGACGAGCCCTCCCTGATCACCGTGCACGACCGGGAGCTGGGCAACCTCACCGAGCCCGACCGGCGGCGCGTGCGCCGCCTCCAGCGCGGTTACGTCGAGGAGTGGGTGGGCGTGCTCGCCGAACTCCGGCCAGGGGCGTCCCCGACCGTGCTCCGCGCCGCCGTGCACGCCGTGTTCGGCCTGCTCAACTCCACCCCCCACAGCAGGGGCGAGCTGCCCCGGCCGCACATGGCCGAGCTGCTGCTCTCCATGGGCCGCGCCGCCCTCACCTCCCCCGACGCCGCGCCTCCGGCCGCGTAGCGCGGGGCCGGCACCCCGCCGTGCCCGCGGTCCCCCCGGTCAGCGGTCCCCGTTCCCGCGCTCCCCCACACCGCCGCCGTGGCCCGCCGACCCCGGACGGGGTACGAGGGTGCCCGGATTTGGAGGAGGCGATGCCGTGGGGTGACCCCGGCCGGGGTAGACCCGACGGACACCGATCCGGGGAGGCGGACATGAACGTGGTGACCAGGGGCTTTCGCGGGCGCGGGGGCCAGGACCCCGCGAGGGTTCCCCCGGGGCAGTACGAGACGCACGACTTCCCCGTGCTGTCCGCCGGACCCACGCCCCGGGTGGACACCGGGGAGTGGACCTTCTCGGTCGAGGCGGAGACGGGGCGGACGCGGGTGTGGACCTGGGAGGAGTTCCGGGCCCTGCCCCAGGAGCGGCCCCGCGTCGACATCCACTGCGTCACCCGCTGGTCGAAGCTGGACACCGACTGGGAGGGCGTCAGCCTCGACGTCCTGCTGGAGGACGTGGAGACCACCGCCGAGTACGCCCTCGCGTCCAGCTACGGCGGCTACACCACGAACCTCCCGCTCCAGGACCTCACCGACGGACAGGCGTGGATCGTGCACACCTTCGACGGAGAGCCGCTCGCCCCCGAGCACGGGGGACCGGCCCGGCTGATCGTGCCGCACCTGTACTTCTGGAAGTCGGCCAAGTGGGTGCGCGGGATCAGCCTGCTCCACCAGGACGAGCCCGGGTTCTGGGAGCAGGCCGGGTACCACGACTACGGCGACCCGTGGCGCGAGCAGCGCTACCGGGGCGACTGATGGTCGCGTGGCGGCCCGCGACCCTGGCGGCCGACCGCTGGGAGACCGACAGCGCCCGGACGCTGGTGCTCGACGTGCCCGGCTGGCCCGGCCACCGTGCGGGCCAGCACGTGGACGTCCGGCTGACCGCCGAGGACGGCTACACCGCCCAGCGCGGCTACTCGGTGGCCTCGGCCGACGAGGGGGAGCGGATCGAGCTCACCGTGCAGCGGGTGGAGGGCGGGGAGGTCTCCTCCTACCTCGTGGACGTGTTCGCGCCGGGGGACGCGGTGGAGGTGCGCGGCCCGCTGGGCGGCTGGTTCGTGTGGGACGCCGCGTCCCCGGACCCGGTGGTCCTGGTGGGCGGCGGCTCCGGGGTGGTGCCCCTGATGGCGATGGTGCGTGAGCGGCGCAGGGTGGGGAGCCGGGCGCTCTTCCGGGTCCTGTACTCGGTGCGCATGCCGGAGGACCGGTACTACCGGGGGGAGCTGGGCGCCCACCGGCCCGGAGACGGGGGAGTGGACCTGTTCGTCGCCTACACGCGCCGGGCCCCGGAGGCCTCGCCCCGCGGACCCGGGCGCCTGGGCGCGGCCGAGCTGAACACCCACGGGTTCCCGGCCGAGTTCGCCCCGGTGTGCTTCGTGTGCGGGCCGACCGGTTTCGTGGAGACGGCCTCCGACGCCCTCGTGGCCCTGGGGCACGACCCGAGACGGGTCCGGACCGAGCGGTTCGGATCCGGTGGAGGTGCCAGATGACCGAACCGGAGCACGTCGACGCCAACGCCCTGGCGGGTCCGCTGTCGGAGATCCTGTCCGTGGACCTGACCGCCGCCGAGCGGCGGTGCTCGGTGTGCGGGGCGTGCGGGGTGTTCGCGGAGCTGCACGTGACGGTGGACGGCCCGGGACTGGTGGCGAGCTGCCCGGTGTGCCGGACCCTGGTCCTGCGGCTGGTGCGCACCCCCGACAGCGTCTGGGTGGACCTGGGCGGGACGGGGGTCGTGCGGGTGCGCCTGGAGACGTGAGGCGGGGGCCTGCGGCGGTCGGCGGCGACCGCCGGACGGGCCCCGGCTCCGGGGCGGTGAGGGGGCGCCGGTCCCGGGTGGGCGGAACGGGCGGGGACGGGCGGCCGGCCTGCCGCCCGTCCCCGCCCCCCACGGGAGTGCGCCGGGACTCCCCGCGGAGGGGTCTCCCGGCGGCGCGCCTACGGCCGCGCGCCGATCGCGTCGGCGGGCTTCGCCGGGGCCTGCACCGGGGCGTCCGCGTCGGCGGGCGCCTCCTCCGCGGGCGCCTCCTCCGCGGTGGCCTCGGACGGGGCTTCGACCACACCGGCCGGGGCCTGCGCCGGGGCGTCCGCGTCGGCGGGCGCGTCCTCCTGCGGCCTCCCGGGGCCGGTCGCCCCGCCGGGGGCGCCGTCCTCGGCGGCGGACCCGGGCGCCTGCTGTCCGGGTGCTTCCTGGCCCGGCGCCTGCTGTGCCGGAGCCTCCTGGCTCGGGGCCCCCTGTCCGGGCGCCTGCTGTGCCGGAGCCTCCTGGCTCGGGGCCCCCTGTCCGGGCGCCTGCTGTGCCGGAGCCTCCTGTGCCGGAGCCTCCTGGGCCGGAGCCTCCTGCGCCGGGTTCCCCTGGTTCGGCCCGGCGGGACCGCTCGGCCCCTGGGCGCCCTCGGGGGCCTCCTCCGCGGGAACGTCCGCCGGAACGGGGTCGGCGTCCTTCCCGGGGTCGGAGGCGTTGCGGTCGATCCAGTCCACGAGGGCCTGGACGGTGACGGTCTCGAAGGTCCCGTGGGGAGACCA
This sequence comes from Streptomonospora nanhaiensis, assembly GCF_026642255.1. Lineage (GTDB taxonomy): Bacteria > Actinomycetota > Actinomycetes > Streptosporangiales > Streptosporangiaceae > Nocardiopsis > Nocardiopsis tropica. The sequence goes on from NZ_CP113264.1 coordinate 1,800,918, forward strand.
CTCCCCGGGGCCCTCCGCCGAGGCGGCGAGGGCGGCGCCCGTGCCGAGCACGGTCAGTCCTCCGGCCAGGGCGGTGGTGGCGGCGATCCTGGTGAACGCACGCATGCTTTTTCACTGCTCCTTCCAGGTCAGGCGGCGACACGTTTCGTGATCGTGTCGTTACATACAGTCACCAGTGTTCCGGATCGCAGGTCATCCCGGGGTTTCGCGGGGATGAAGGACGCGTATGCCTTTCCCGTCCCGGGCCAAGAGGCGACAAAGTCCCCGGGACCCCCGGCGGGAAACGTCCCGGATCGCCTCCTCCGGTCGTACATTTGGCCGCGGTGATAGTGGGTACGCCTGCGTCCAACGTCCCCCAGACACGCCATGACGTCCCGTACCACGACACGGAGAAGGAGCGGTGTATATGTCTCGGCCTCGGATCGTGGTGGTCGGCGCAGGTTTCGGTGGACTCCACACCCTGCGTCACCTCGAACGCCGTATCCCGGCGGGGGCGGCCGACATCGCCCTCGTCGCCCCGCACGACTACATGCTCTACAGCCCGCTGCTGCCCCAGGTCGCCTCAGGGCTGCTCACACCCCAGTCGGTCGCCATGTCCGTGCACCGGCTCACCAGGGAGACCAGGCTCGTCCCGGGACACGCCGTCGGCGTGGACACCCGTGACCGCGTCGTCCTCGTCCGCCGGCCCACCGGTGAGCTCGCGCCCCTCCGCTACGACCGGCTGGTGCTCGCGCCGGGGGGACTCACCCGGGCCTTCGACATCCCCGGGCTCACCGAGCACGCCTACGGCGCCAAGACCCTGGCGGAGGCCGTGCTCCTGCGCGACCACGTCCTCGCCCAGCTGGAACTGGCCAACGACACCCGCGACCCCGCCGAGCGCGAGGAGCGCTGCCGCTTCGTCGTGGTCGGCGGGGGCTACACCGGCGTCGAGACCGCCGCTTCCCTGATGCGGCTCTGCCAGGAGGCGGCCAAGCGCTACCCGGAGCTGCGCTCGGTGATCCGCTGGCACCTCGTCGACATCGCGCCCAAGGTGCTGCCCGAGCTCGGCGACCGGCTGGGCCGCAAGGCGCTCGACCTGCTGCGCTCCCTGGGGATCGAGGTCAAGCTCAAGGTGTCCGTGCGCGAGGTGAGCGCCGACAAGGTGGTCCTCACCGACGGCCGGGCCCTGCCCTGCCGGACACTGATCTGGACGGCGGGCGTCTCGCCCAGCCCGCTCATGGAGACCCTGGACAGGCCCACCCAGCGGGGCCGCCTGGAGGTGGACGCCGACCTGCGCGTGCCCGGGGTCCCGGAGGTGTTCGCCATCGGTGACGCCGCGGCGGTCCCCAACCTCGCCCAGGACGGCGGCGCCTACTGCCCGCCGACCGCGCAGTACGCCACACGCCAGGCCGCCACCGCCGCGGAGAACGTCGTCGCCTCCCTGCTGGGGCGTCCGCTGCGCGATTTCCGGCACAAGGACATGGGACTGGTGGTGGACCTGAGCGGCAGGGACGCGCTCGCGCGGGTCCTCAAGTTCGACCTGACCGGCCTTCCCGCGCTGGGCGTCACCCGCGGCTACCACATGATGGCGGTGCCGTCCCCGACCGCCCGGGCCCGCATCCTGGCCAACTGGGGGATCCGGGCGTTCACCGGCGGAGAGGTGTCGCGGCTGGGCTTCGCCGACGACGGCCGCCCCTCGTCGTTCGTCGCCAACGAGGCGGTCGACTACCTGGACGCCGCGACCTCGGGCAAGGAGGGGGCGCGCCTGCTGGAGAACGAGCGGGAGCGCTACGGAGAGGACTGAGGCCGCGCGGGCCGGCGGCGTGCGCCGGGCCCCGGGCGGGGCCCGGCCGTCGGGGCTCCGGCGGCCGCCCGGGCCGTGTCCGGCCGCGGCGCGGGGGAGTCCGGGGGCGCCCCCTAGGAGCGGACGAGGCGGGCGATGGCCTCGGACGCCTCGCGGACCTTCTCGTCGGCCTCCTCGCCGCCGTTGGCGACGGCGTGGGCCACGCAGTGCTTGAGGTGCTCGTCGAGGATGGCGAGGGAGAAGGACCGCAGCGCCTTGTTCACGGCCGACGTCTGGGTCAGGATGTCGATGCAGTACTGGTCGTCCTCGACCATGCGCTGGAGTCCGCGGATCTGTCCCTCGATCCGGCGCAGCCGGTTGATGTGACTCTGCTTGTCGTTGCTGTAACCGTGGGTCGCAGCCATGGTCCCGCTTCCGTGTTGTTCCTGCCCAGATGCCATTACCATACCCCCTACAGGTATCCAACCGCGGGGGTGTGGAACGCATTCCGCCGTCCCGGCCCCGTGCGCGTGGTGGTCAATGCGGCCGTAGTAGGAGTTTCCCAGACGAACGAGGGTCGATCGCCTCGCCGTCCCGGGCCGTAAACGTCCGGTCTGATCTGGGCAAGCCCGGGGCCGGGGGCCTTGCCCCCGCCACCGGCCGAGCCGACGATGGCCGTATGAGCGAAAGCGCCGAGAACGACATCATGGCCACCATCCGGGGACTGATGGACGAGGAGCACGCGCTCCGCTCCGCCCCCGGGGGACTGGAGCCGGAGGAACGCGGCCGCATGGAGGAGGTGGAGGCCGCGCTGGACCAGTGCTGGGACCTGCTCCGGCAGCGGCGGGCCCGCAGCGAGTTCGGCCAGGACCCCGACGAGGCGCGGGTCCGCCCCGCCTCCGAGGTCGAGAACTACCGCCAGTAACCCCGGCGGTTCCAGCCACCCCGAGGCGAAACTTCATGTGCCCCGTGAGCGTCACACGGTGACACCGGCGCCGGGACGGGGGCCGTGCGCGCACGGCCCCCGTCCCCCCTGGAGCACAGAAGGAAGAGCATGTTCGCCACTCTCACCGGGTTGGGCCTGGCCTCCGCGGCGGGGCTCAACGCCTACATCCCCCTCCTCGCGGTCGGCCTGCTCGCCCGCTTCACCGACCTCGTCCCGCTCGGCGACGCCTGGCTGTGGCTCGAACACCCCGTCACCCTCGTGACCCTCGGCGTGCTGCTGGTCGTGGAGTTCGCCGCCGACAAGTTCCCCGCCGTCGACAGCGTCAACGACGTCATCCAGACCGTGGTGCGGCCCACCTCGGGAGGCATCGTCTTCGGCGCGGGGGCCTCCACGGTCGAGCTGTCCGAGATCACCGGCGCCGCCTCCGGCGCCGTGGCGGAGGACGGGACCGGGGTCTCCTGGATCCCGGTGATCGCCGGCGTGGTGGTCGCCCTGCTCTTCCACGTCGCCAAGGCGATGGCGCGGGTCGTGACCAACGGCGTCTCGCTCGGCTGCTCGGCCCCCCTCGTCTCCCTCCTGGAGGACTTCGTCAGCCTGGTCACCTCGCTGCTCGCGATCCTGGTGCCGCTGCTCGTGCTCGTCCTCTTCCCCGTGATGGTCGTCGGCGGCGCCCTGCTGGTCCGGCGCGTGCGCCGGACCCGGGCGGAGCGGCGCGCGGCCCGCGTCCCGGAGGCCCCGGACCCCGGTCACCCGAGGTGAGGTGGCCGAAAACGCATTCACGAACCGGGGCGAGGGGCCGTAAAGTGCTGCCGATGACTGAAACGACCTTCGACCGAACCGGTATCACCCACATCGTCTGGGACTGGAACGGCACCCTCCTGGACGACAACCACGCCAACCTCGCTGCGGTGAACGCCGTCTGCGCGCGGTTCGGCCGCGAGCCCGTGGAGATGGACTACTGGCGCTCCGTCTTCCGGCGGCCCCTCATCCCCTGCTACGAGGACCTCCTCGGCCGACCCTTCGCCGACGGCGAGTGGGAGCACGCGGAGCGGCTCTACGACAGCAGCTACCTGGAGCACCTGCACACCTGCGAGCTGAGCGAGGGCGTCCCGGACGTGCTGCACCGGTGGTCCGGCGGCGGCGGCACGCAGTCCCTGCTCTCCATGGCCTCGCACGAGCACCTGGTGCCCCTGGTCACCGAGCGCGGGCTCACCTCCCACTTCACGCGGGTCGACGGCCGCAGGTTCGCCACCGAGCACGACTCCAAGGCCGAACACCTGGTGCGCCACCTCGACCACCAGGGCATCGACCCGGCCGGCGTCGTGCTGATCGGCGACATCGACGACGACGCGCGCGCCGCCCGCGAGGCGGGCGCCAGGTCCGTCCTGGTCGCCAGCGGGCTGATGGCGCGCGAGCGGCTGGAGGCCACGGGCTCCCCCGTGGTCGACTCCCCGGTGGCCGCCGTCGCGGCTCTGCTCGCCGCCTGACCCGCCGCGGCCGCAGACGTCCCGTGACCGGATCCCACGGGAGCGCGCGGCCCCTCGCGGGAGCCCGTCCCGAACGCGTTCCGGGCCGGGCCCGGCCGCGGCCGCCGCGCCGGTGACCTGCACCTACCACACGCCCCGGTCCTCCCTGTCGCGAGGCCGGGGCGTGGCGGCGGTGGTGGGGTGTTGTTAGATGGGTCTCACAGCAACACACAGCCACGCGATTGGGAAGGCGGGCCAATGACGGAGAGCAGAGTGCCCCGTGTGCTCTGGGAGCCCGACGAGGCGCGGACCGAGTCCTCGAACATCGTCGCGTTCGCCCGGTGGGCCTCGGAGAACAAGGGGGTCCGTGCGTTCGGCGGGGAGGCGGGCTCCCCGGCCGCGTCCTTCGACTACGACTCCCTCTGGCGCTGGTCGGTCACCGACGTCGACGGCTTCTGGGAAGCGGTCTGGGAGTACTACGGAGTCCGGTCCGAGACCCCCTACGAGCGGGTGCTGGCCGAACGCGCCATGCCCGGCGCCTCGTGGTTCCCGGGGGCGACCCTCAACTACGCCCGACACGTCTTCGAGGGCCGCGACGACGCCCGCGTCGCCATCCGGCACGCCACCGAGCTGCGCGGACTCGGCGAGTGGACCTGGGGCGAACTCCGCCGGCGCACCGCCGCCATCGCCGCCGGGCTGCGCGGACTGGGGGTCGGCCCGGGCGACCGCGTGGCCGCGTACCTGCCCAACCTCCCCGAGACGGTCGCCGCGTTCTACGCCGTCGCCTCCCTCGGCGCCGTGTGGTCCTCCTGCTCGCCGGACTTCGGGGTCCGCAGCGTCATCGACCGCTTCGCGCAGATCGAGCCGAAGGTCCTCCTCGCCGTCGACGGCTACCGCTACGGCGGCAAGGACTTCGACCGGCGCCCCGTGGTCGACGAGCTGCGCGCCGCACTGCCCACCGCCGAGCACACCGTCCTCCTCGACCACCTCGCCCCCGGCGCCTCCCTCGACGGCACCATGCCCTGGGGGCGGCTGGAGGAGTCCGGCGCCGGGGCCGAACTGGAGTTCACCCCGGTCCCCTTCGACCACCCCCTCTGGGTGCTCTACTCCTCCGGGACCACCGGGCTGCCCAAGGCCATCGTGCACGGACACGGCGGCATCCTCCTGGAACAGCTCAAGAACCTCCACCTCCACCTGGACGCCCGCGAGGACGACCGGGTCTTCTGGTTCACCACCACCGGCTGGATGATGTGGAACTTCCTGGTCAGCGTCCTGCTGACCCCGGCCTCCATCGTCCTGTACGACGGCAGCCCGGCGGCGCCCGACATGGGCGCGCTCTGGGACCTGGCCGCCGACGCCGGGGTGACCGTCTTCGGCACCAGCGCGGGCTTCCTGGCCTCCTCGATGAAGGAGGGCGTCCACCCCCGCGAGGGGCGCGACCTCTCCCGCCTCAAGGCCATCGGCTCCACCGGCTCCCCCCTCAGCCCCGAGGCGTTCTCCTGGGTCTACGACGAGTTCGGCGAAGACCTCTGGCTGTTCTCGACCTCCGGCGGCACCGACGTGTGCAGCTGCCTGGTCGGCGGGACGCCCACGCTGCCGGTCTACGAGGGCGAGATCCAGTCCCGGGCGCTCGGCATGGCGGTCGCCTCCTGGGACCCCGAGGGCAGGGAGCTCACCGGCGAGGTGGGCGAGCTCGTCGTCACGCAGCCCGCGCCGTCCATGCCCGTCTTCTTCTGGGGGGACGAGGACGGCGAACGCCTCCGCGACAGCTACTTCTCCGTCTACCCGGGGGTCTGGCGGCACGGCGACTGGATCGAGATCACCGACCGCGGCACGGCGATCATCTACGGCCGCTCGGACTCCACCATCAACCGCGGCGGCGTCCGCATGGGCACCAGCGAGATCTACCGCGCCGTCCTCGCCCTCGACGACGTCGTGGACGCCCTCGTGGTGGACGTGCCCCAGGAGGACGGCTCCTCCAGGATCGAGCTGTTCACCGTCCTGCGCGAGGGGGCCGACCTGGAGGGCGACCTGCCCGGGGAGATCGCACGGCGCATCCGCACCGACTGCTCGCCCCGCCACGTGCCCGACCGCGTGCGCGCCATCGCGGCAGTGCCCCGGACCCTGTCCGGGAAGGTGCTGGAGGTCCCGGTCAAGCGCATCCTCATGGGCGAGGACCCCGAGAAGGTCGCCAGCCGCGACTCCCTGGCCAACCCGGAGGCCCTGGACCGCTTCAGCGAACTGAAGGGCTGACCCGGGCCCTCCGCCCGCGCGGCCGGCCTGCCGGGGCGGATCACGCGGAACACGCGCGAGGGGCCGGGCCCGCCTCCGTGGCGGAGCCCGGCCCCTCGCGCCGGGGCGGGGTCAGCGCAGGAAGGACTCCAGCGCGTCGACCACGGCCTCCGGCTGCTCCTCGGGCAGGTAGTGCCCGCAGTCGGCGATCTCGACCACCCGGACGTCGGCGCCCTTGGAGGGCATCAGGTCCCTCAGGTAGGCGTAGTTGCTCTCGTCGCCGCCCAGGGCGAGGAGCGGCGCCTCCACCTTCCCGTAGTCCCTCTCGTGCTCGATGTCGGTGTTGAAGGCGCGGTACCACGCGTTGCCGGAGCGGATGGCGTCCGCCGTGGAGTAGGCGCGGCCGTAGACCTGCCGGGAGCGTTCGTCGATCGAGGCGGGGTCCTTGGCCGAGCGGTCGAAGAGCCAGTCGGAGAGCAGGCGGTAGCGGCCCTCCAGCAACGCCTCCGGCAGGCCCTGCACCTGGTTGAGGGCGAACCACCACAGGTAGGAGCCGGACACGCCCGTCCGGTCGGGGTCGACGTACTGGTGCGGTCCGGGCAGGAGGGTGAAGGAGGACCAGTCCCCGTCCGGGTGGGGGACGTCCAGGAGGCAGATCCGGCCGGTCGACTCCGGGAAGAGGGCGGCGTGGGCGTAGGCGACCATCGCGCCGATGTCGTGTCCCGCGATGCTGACGCGGGTCAGCCCGAGGTGTTCGGCGAGGGCGTGGACGTCGCGCGCCATGGTCCTCTTGTCGTAGCCCCCCTCGGGCTTGGAGGAGGATCCCATGCCGCGCAGGTCCACGGCGATCACCCGGCGGCGGCGCGCCAGCGCGGGCATCACCTTGTTCCACTGCCACCAGGTCTGCGGCCACCCGCCCAGCAGGATCAGGGGATCCCCGTCCCCGTCCCCGCCGGAGACGTAGTGCAGCCGGACGCCGTCGACGTCGGCGTGGCGGCTGGAGAAGCCGCCGTCGAGCGAGTGTGCGAGCGCGGTGTCGCTCAGGGGGTCGACCGTGGTCATGTGGGGGTCCTCTGTCCGGGGGCTGCGGCCGTCCTTTTGTACGAAAGAACCGTACAAACGAACTGTACGGAATCCTCGTACGGATGTGCGTCGGCTGTCAAGGCCCTCGGGCCGCTGTTCGTACGGCATTCCCGTACAGTGGTCGCATGGCAGGACTCCACCACCCCGACACCGCCGACATCGAGCTCGTCGACGTGCTCGCCGCCCTGGGCCACCCCGTCCGGATGGAGGTCGCCCGCACACTCGCCGACGGCGAGGAGCGGTTCTGCGGCGAGGTCGTCCCCGAGATCCCGAAGTCGAGCATGACCCACCACCTGCGTGTGCTCCGGGAGAGCGGGGTCATCCGCCAGCGGCCCGACGGTCGCAGGCTCTACCTCGCCCTGCGCTGCGCTGACATCGACGGGCGCTTCCCCGGCCTGCTCGACATCCTCCTCGCCGCGTCCCCTCCGCGGTCGTCGCCGTGACCGCTCCCCGGTCCGGCGGAACGGCGTTCCGCGCGTGGCCGTCTGTGGCCACGCGGTGGCGGCGCCGCGCATTGTTGCGGGGGACAGAACGGGCATAGCCTGACGGGCGTGGCACAGAACCAGTCTGACGACACCTCCACGGCCCCCGCCGGACCGCCCTCGCCGAAGGCGCGGATCGACGGCATCGACGCGGCCCGCGCCCTCGCCGTCTTCGGGATGTTCGTCGTCCACCTCGGGGTGGCCTCGATGGGTTTCCTGTCGCCCGAGAACTACGCGTGGGACCTGCACGGCATCGTGCGGGGCAACTCCTCGGCGCTCTTCGCCCTCCTCGCCGGGGTCTCCCTGGCGTTCATGACCGGACGCACCGTCCCCGCCGCCGGGGAACCGCTGCGCAGGGCCATCGCGCGCATCCTCACCCGGGCCGTCCTCATCGGGCTCCTCGGCGCGGTCCTGGACGTCATGGCGGTGCCGATCGCGATCATCCTCACCTACTACGCCGGGTTCTTCCTGCTGGCGCTGCCGCTGGTGAAGCTGCGCCCGGGCGCGCTGTGGGCGGTGGCGGGCGCCCTGGCCGCCGTCGGACCGTTCCTGTCGTTCGCGCTGCGCGAGGCCTTCTTCCCCCCGCAGCTGCGGAGCGGCTCGGTGCCGACGCTCACGGAGTTCTTCCTGACCGGCTACTACCCGGCGGTCACCTTCATGGTCTTCGTGGTCGCGGGCATGGCCGTCGGACGGCTCGACCTCACCGCCACCGCCGTCAGGGTGCGCCTGGCGGTCACGGGCGCGGCGCTGTCCGTGTTCGCCTACGGGGGGTCGTGGCTGGCACTCGGCCCCCTGGGCGGGCTGGACCGGCTCGTCGCGGCCAGCGGCCCGGAGCTCACCGGCCTGACACCGGAGGCCGCCGCCGATCCGGCGGTGGCGGAGCAGGTGCGGTACGCGGTCACCGACCACGCCGAGTCGATCTCGGGGCAGGTCCCGACCGACACCTGGTGGTGGCTGGCGGTCAACACGCCGCACACCGGCACCACCTTCGAGATCGCCGAGGCGGTCGGCCAGGGCCTCCTCGTGCTCGTGGCCTGCCTGTTCCTGTGCGACCGGTTCCGGATCGCCATGTACCCGCTGACCTCGGTCGGCCGGATGCCGCTCACCGTCTACAGCGGGCACATCCTCGTCCTGGCGGTGGTCATCGGGGCCGCCGGATCCGCGTGGGCCTCCCCGTGGCTGCTGGAGTGGTTCGTCCTCGGGGCCCTCCTGTTCGCCACCCTCTGGAGGCTGCTCGTCGGCAGGGGGCCGGCCGAACTCCTCCTCGGCGAGGCGGCGAACGGGGCCGTCTCCCTCGTCGACGAGCGAAGACGGACTAGCGGAGGCCGTCCCGGCGGGTGATGTTCGCGGAGGTGCGGTCCCGGTGGGCGAGGGAGTCGCTGCTGGTGCGGGAGTTCTGCCGGATGAGCCGCCGGGCGTCGTCGGCCGCGGAGCGCGCCGCCGACCGGCTCGCCACGGGCCGCTGGGACACCTCGGCGTCCTCGGGCAGGCCGATGTCCACCGGCAGCCCCGCGCGGCTGATCACCCGGAGCTGGGCGCCCTCCTGCGACTGCGAGGGGCGGATGTCCCCGTCGGGGGTGCGCCACGCCCTCATGCGCTCGCGGAGCCAGTCGGTGCCCTGCCGCTCCGGACCGAGGGGCCAGGGCGCCCCGTCGGGGCGGTGGCCCAGGGCGTGCAGCACGTCGGAGACGGTCCACCCGGCGGAGAAGAAGCGCGCCGTCTCCTCGCGCAGGAACCGGAAGTCCACGCGGCGCAGCGACGGGTCCTCCCTGCGCAGGGTCTCGCAGGCGTCGTGGACGTCCCGGGGCGTGTGCCGGGGGCGGTGCATCGGGTCGGCCTCGGGCTTGCGCAGCAGCGCGTCGTCGACCGTCACGATCACCTCGCCGCGCCGGTTGTCCCAGATGCTCACGTCGTCGCGCGCCCACCTCTGGGACTCGACGAGGGCAGCCGCCATCCTGCGCAGGTCGACGCGGTCGTCGTCGCTGCTGATCCGGAACTCCGCCATGGGGCAAGCGTACGCCGACCCCGGCGGCCGCGTGTCAGGACCCGCTCCCGGCGGCGAGCGGCCGGACCATCACCAGCTGTATGCCGTCCGGCTCGGTGAAGAGGCGCCGGCCCGTGAAGGAGAACCCGGCGGCCCCGTACACCCGCGCCGCCCGCCGGTTGGCCTCGTCGACGCACAGCACCAGCTCGGAGGCGTCCGGCGCGACCTCCGCCGCGAGCCGGTCCAGCAGCGGGGCCGAGCACGAGGCCCGTCCCACCCCCTTCCCCTCCCAGTCCGGGGCGACGTGGAAGGCGCGCAGCAGAACCGCGTGCGCGGGATCCGGCACCAGGTCGCGCGCGTGCACCGCCCGGTCCAGGACGCCGAAACCCGCGCACGAGGCACGCGCCCCGGCCGCGTCCCGCACCGGTCCGGGCCCCGCCACGACCGCGAAGGGGGTGCGTGCCGGGTCGGCGTCGGCGAGGGGGAGCGTGGCCGCGGGCGCCCTCACGTACCCGCGCCGTCCGGGCAGCGGACGGTGCTCCAGCACGGCCGCCCTGAGCAGGGCGGACTCGGAGGTTCCCCGGTCCAGGCGCACCAGACGCAGCCCCGGGGGGCCGGACCGCCGGGCGCCGGCCGTGCCCGGCCGGCCTGCGGCGCCGTCCCCGTCCCCCGTGCGGCCGGCGGCGTCCGCGCCCGTGCGCGGACCGGTCCGCCCCGTCGTGTTCGCTGGTGCCACCGCTCGCTCCTGTCGACTCGGCCGGGCCCCTTCCGGAGCCCGGCGGGGGTCCGGTCCGCGCCAGTCTCGCACCCCGTCCGGGCGGCGTGGAGGAGTACCCCGGTCTAGACCGCGTGAGCCCCCGATGCCGGTGAGGTCCCGGCCCGAGTGTCCGTTTTCAGGGATTTTCCCACCCGGGTTGGAGGAAACCACCACTCGGCTCACCGGTCCTGGTTGGAGGCTTCTCCAACCTTCGGCAATGCCCTCAGGGCGGATACTGACGGTCGCTCCGCCCGGGGTTATGGTGACTGCCTGAGTGCCCGGCCCCGGGGGCGACCCCGGCCGGACGCCCGGGGAACGGGCCTTCGCGCACGCTTCCCCGAACCGCTTCCGCCGACCTCGGCGGGCGGACCGGCCAGCAACCCGATCGAGCAGTAGGTGCCCGTGCCCCACACCGCATTCGCGCCCGAGGCGACGACCAACCGCGCCCTCAGGGCGTTCCTGCACGGACTTCCGGGCGTGGACGAGGTCGGCGCGCGGTCCCGGGCCCAGGACCTGGCGACCCGGTCGATCAAGACCACCGCCAAGGCCAGGGCCGTCGACCTGGCCATCAGCATGGTCGACCTGACCACCCTGGAGGGGGCCGACACCGTCGGCAAGGTCCGGGCCCTGTGCGCCAAGGCCGCCAACCCCGACCCCTCGGACCGCACCGTGCCGCGCGTCGGCGCCGTGTGCGTCTATCCGGACATGGTCGCCACCGCCGTCGCGGCGCTGGGCGGCACCGGGATCGGGGTGGCCTCGGTGGCCACCGCCTTCCCGTCCGGCCGGGCCCCGATGGAGGTCAAGCTCGCCGACACCCGCCGCGCCGTCGCCGACGGCGCGAGCGAGATCGACATGGTCATCGACCGGGGGGCGTTCCTGTCCGGCGACTACCTCAAGGTCTTCGAGGAGATCGCCGCCGTCAAGGAGGCCTGCGGCGCCGCGCACCTCAAGGTCATCCTGGAGACCGGCGAGCTCGTCACCTACGACAACGTCCGGCGCGCCTCGCACCTGGCGATCCGGGCCGGGGCCGACTTCGTCAAGACCTCCACCGGCAAGGTGTCCCCGGCCGCGACGCCGCCGGTCACCCTGGTGATGCTGGAGGCCGTCCGCGACCACCACGCCGACACCGGGCGGCGCGTGGGCGTCAAACCCGCCGGGGGCATCCGCACCACCAAGGACGCCGTCCGCAACCTGGTCATGGTCAACGAGGTCGCCGGCCCCGACTGGCTGACCCCCGACCTGTTCCGGATCGGCGCCTCCAGCCTCCTCAACGACCTGCTCATGCAGCGCACCAGGCTGACCACCGGCACCTACCCGGGCCCCGACTACTACACGCTGGACTAGAGCCGTGATCTTCGAGTACGCGCCCGCACCGGAGTCCCGCTCCGTCGTCGCCCTGCGCGAGACCTACGACCTGTTCGTCGACGGAGGGTTCTCCCCCGCCGAGGGCGGGGAGTACCTCACCACCCTCAACCCCGCCGACGAGACCCCGCTCGCGCGGGTCGCCGTCGCCGGGCCCGCCGACGTCGACCGCGCCGTCGCCGCCGCCCGCCGCGCCCAGGAGACCGTGTGGGGCCGGATGAGCGGTGCCGAACGCGGCAAGTACCTGTTCCGCATCGCCCGCATCGTCCAGGAGCGCTCGCGCGAACTGGCCGTGCTGGAGTCGCTGGACAACGGCAAGCCCATCAAGGAGACCCGCGACGTCGACGTGCCGCTGGTCGCCGCGCACTTCTTCTACTACGCAGGGTGGGCCGACAAGCTCGCGCACGCGGGCCTCGGCCCGGACCCGAAGCCGCTCGGCGTCGCCGCGCAGGTCATCCCGTGGAACTTCCCGCTGCTCATGCTCGCGTGGAAGGTGGCACCCGCCCTGGCCACCGGCAACACCGTGGTCCTCAAGCCGGCCGAGACCACCCCGCTCACCGCGATGGTCTTCGCCCAGATCTGCCAGGAGGCCGAGCTGCCCCCGGGCGTGGTCAACATCCTGACCGGTGCGGGCGAGACCGGGCAGGCCCTGGTCGAGCACCCCGGCGCCGACAAGGTGGCCTTCACCGGCTCCACCGGGGTGGGGCGCCGGATCGCCCGCTCCGTCGCGGGCACCGGCAAGCGCCTCACCCTCGAACTGGGCGGCAAGGGCGCCAACATCGTCTACGACGACGCGGCGATCGACCAGGCCGTCGAGGGCGTCGTCTCGGGCATCTTCTTCAACCAGGGCCACGTGTGCTGCGCGGGATCCCGGCTGCTGGTCCAGGAGTCGGTCGCCGAGGAGTTCCTCCCGCTGCTCAAGGCGCGGATCTCCAAGCTGCGCCTGGGCGACCCCCTGGACAAGAACACCGACATCGGGGCGATCAACTCCGCCGCCCAGCTGGAGCGGATCCGCGAGATCACCGACACCGGGGAGGCCGAGGGCGCCGAGCGCTGGTCGCCCGCCTGCGACCTGCCGGAGAACGGCTACTGGTTCGCCCCCACGGTCCTGACCGGCGTCAGCCAGGCCCACCGGGTCGCCCGCGAGGAGATCTTCGGGCCCGTCCTGTCCGTCCTGACCTTCCGCACCCCCGAGGAGGCGGTGGAGAAGGCCAACAACACCCCCTACGGCCTCTCCGCGGGCGTGTGGACCGAGAAGGGCTCCCGCATGCTGTGGACCGCCGAGCGCCTGCGCGCGGGCGTGGTCTGGTCCAACACGTTCAACAAGTTCGACCCCACCAGCCCCTTCGGCGGCTACAAGGAGTCGGGATACGGCCGCGAGGGCGGACGGCACGGATTGGAGGCCTACCTTGGCTGAGCGGCGGAGTACCGGGAAGGCCGGCAGGGGCGCGGCCGAGGCCGCCGAGGGCCGGGGAGGGAGCGCGGCCCCCGCGTCCGGCGTGCCCGCGCGCCTCGCGGTCCGCAAGACCTACAAGCTCTACGTGGGCGGGGCCTTCCCCCGCTCGGAGTCGGGCAGGAGCTACCCCGTGACCTCCTCGAGCGGCGAACACCTGGCCAACGCCTCCCTCGCGTCGCGCAAGGACGCGCGCGACGCCGTCACCGCGGCCCGCAAGGCCTTCGGGGGCTGGTCGTCGCGCACCGCCTACAACCGGGGCCAGGTCCTGTACCGGGTCGCGGAGGTCCTGGAGGGCCGGCGGGAGCAGTTCGCCGCCCAAGCGGCGGCCGCGCAGGGGCTGTCCCGCGCGGACGCCGACCGGGTGGTCTCCGCCGCCGTCGACCGGTGGGTGTACTACGCGGGCTGGACCGACAAGTTCGCCCAGGTGCTCGGCGGCGCCAACCCCGTGGCGGGCCCCTTCTACAACCACTCGGCCCCCGAGCCGACCGGCGTGGTGGCCGTGTTCGCGCCCCAGGACGCGCCGCTGCTCGGCCTGACCTCCGTGATCGCGCCGGTCGTCGCCACCGGCAACACGGCGGTGGTGGTCGCGTCCGAGACCGCGCCCCTGGCCGCCGTCGACCTGGCCGAGGTGCTCGCCACCTCCGACCTCCCCGGCGGGGTGGTCAACCTGCTGACCGGCAGGGTGGGCGAGATCGGACCGCACCTGGCCTCCCACGCCGACGTCAACGCCCTGGACCTCGCCGGCTCCGGGGAGCTGGCGGTCGAGTTCGAGCGGGCTGCGGCGACCACCCTCACCCGGGTGCTGCGGCCCCGGCCCGCGCCCGGCGGGGGAGAGGACGCCTGGCTCGACCCCGACCCGGGCACCTCGCGCATGACCCCCTTCCTGGAGACCAAGACGGTGTGGCACCCCGTCGGGGTGTAGAGAAGGGGGACCGGCGCCCCGGAGCGGGCGCCGGTCCGCGCGCGGAGGAGCGGTGGCGCCGGCGGACGGGCCGGGCCGCCCCCGACCGGTCATGTCCCGCCCCCCGCGCACCGGGGCGACACCCCGCGCCGCCGGCGCGGCACGAACGAACGGAGAGCACCCAGTGACTCGCACACCCCAGGCCGCCGCAGAGGACGCCGCCGCGGAGCTGCGCTCGCGCACCGGCGTCGACGAGTACGACGTCGCCCTGGTCATGGGATCGGGATGGGCGCCCGCCGCCGACCTGCTCGGCGACTCGGGGCACGAGCTGGCCGCCTCCGACCTGCCGGGCTTCCGGCCCCCCGCGGTGGAGGGGCACAGCGGCACGATCCGCAGCATCCGCGACGGCGGCCGCAGCGTGCTCGCCTTCCTGGGCCGCACCCACCTGTACGAGGGCCACGGCACGGACGCGGTCGTGCACGGCGTGCGCACGGCCGTGGCCGCCGGGGCCCGGACCGTCGTCCTGACCAACGCCGCGGGCGGCATCAACCCCGCCTACGCGGTGGGCTCCCCGGTGCTGATCGCCGACCACCTCAACATGACCGCGAGGTCGCCGCTCACCGGCGCCACCTTCGTGGACCTCACCGAGACCTACACCCCGGCCCTGCGCGAGCTGGCCCGCAGGGTGGACCCGGACCTGCCCGAGGGCGTCTACGCGGCCATGCCCGGCCCGCACTTCGAGACCCCCGCCGAGATCCGCATGCTCCGCGCCATGGGAGCCGACCTGGTCGGCATGTCCACCGTCCTGGAGGCGATCGCCGCCCGCGAGGCGGGCGCCCAGGTCCTCGGCCTGTCGCTCGTCACCAACATCGCCGCCGGGCTGGAGGGCGCCAACCTCGACCACGAGGACGTGCTCGCCACGGGCCGGGAGTCCGCGGGAACCGTCGGCCGCCTGCTCGCCGACATCGTCGCCGGGCTCTGAGGGAACGGGACCGATGACCGCCGACACCGCCGCCCTCGCCCGGGAGTGGCTCGCCCAGGACCCCGACCCCGCCACCCGCGAGGAGCTGCGGGGGCTGCTGGAGCGCGCCGGCAGGGGCGAGGCCGCCGCCCTGGCCGGTCTCGCCGACCGCTTCGGCGCACGCCTGGAGTTCGGGACCGCCGGCCTGCGCGGAGCCCTGGGAGCGGGCCCCAACAGGATGAACCGCGTGGTGGTGATGCGGGCCGCGGCCGGCATCGCCGCCTGGCTGCGGGGCAGGGGCGGCGCCGGGGCCCACGTGGTCGTCGGCTACGACGCCCGGCACCGGTCGGCGGACTTCGCCCGCGACAGCGCCGCCGTGCTCACCGGGGCCGGGCACCGGGTGTCCCTGATGCCCGGGCCGCTGCCCACCCCCGTGCTGGCGTTCGCCGTCCGGGACCTGGGGGCGGACGCCGGGATCATGGTGACCGCGAGCCACAACCCGCCGCAGGACAACGGCTACAAGGTGTACGCCGGCGGGACGGGGGACGACGCGGGGGCCCAGATCGTCTCCCCGGTGGACACCGAGATCTCCGCCGCCATCGACGCCGCGGGACCGGTCGGCGACCTCCCCCTGGGGGAGGGGTGGACGGTGCTGGGGGAGGAGGCCGTGGACCGCTACCTGGCGGCGGTCACCGCGCTCGTCCCCCGGCGCGAGCGCGCGCTGGCCACCACCTACACCGCCATGCACGGGGTGGGCGGCAGGGTGCTCCTCGCCGCGATGGAGCGGGCCGGGTTCGCCCGCCCGTCCGTGGTCCGGGAGCAGTTCGACCCGGACCCCGACTTCCCGACCGTGGAGTTCCCCAACCCCGAGGAACCCGGTGCGATGGACCTGGCGACGGCGGCCGGCGCCGCCGACGGCGCCGACCTGGTCATCGCCAACGACCCGGACGCCGACCGGCTCGCGCTCGCCGTCCCCGGGCACGGCCTGCTCACCGGCAACGAGGTCGGGGGGCTGCTCGCCGAGTACGTGCTGGACCACACCTCCGGGCCGGACCGCGTGGTGGCCACCTCGATCGTCTCGTCCAGCCTGCTGGGCAAGATCGCCGCCGACCGCGGCGTGCACTACGAGGAGACGCTGACGGGCTTCAAGTGGCTGGCCCGCGCGGGGGGTCCCGGGCAGCGGCGGGTCTTCGCCTTCGAGGAGGCCCTCGGCTACTGCGTGGGAGGGGACGGGGGCCGCCCGGTCGCCGACAAGGACGGGGTGGGAGCGGCCCTGGTGGCGGCGGCGCTCGCGGACGACGCGAAGAGGGGCGGCAGGTCCCTGGTCGACCTGCTCGACGACCAGGCCCGCCGGTACGGACTGCACCTGAGCGACCAGCTCTCGGTGCGGGTGGACGACCTGTCGGTCATCTCCGCGGCGATGCGGCGGCTGCGCGCCGAACCGCCCACCGCGTTCGGCCCCCTCGCGGTCGCGGGGGTCGACGACTTCGCCGGCGGACACGCGGGACTGCCGCCGACGGACGCACTGCGCTTCCGGCTGGAGGGCGGGGCGTGGGGACGCGTGACGTTGCGTCCCTCGGGGACCGAGCCCAAGCTGAAGGCGTACGCCGAGGTGGTGCTGGAGGTGGGGGACGACGTCGCGGCCATCCGCGCGCGTGGCTCGGACATGCTCGCCGAGCTGATGGCCTCGGTCGCCGGGGCGGTCAGGGGATGAGGGGCCTCACTCGCCGTCCGAGGGTTCCACGACCGGCCGGTGCACGACCTCGTCGATGACGGTGAGCGTCTGGGTGGACGTCACACCGGGAAGCGACTGCAGACGGGTCAGGATGAGGTCGCGCAGCTGGTTGGTGTTGGCCACGCGGACGAGGAGGACGATGTCCGCCGAGCCGACCACGTACCAGCAGTACTCGATCTCGGGGTACGAGGACAGGATCTCCCGGTTGGCCCGCCAGTCCGGCTGGCTGCCCGAGATGAGGACGAGCGCGGTGACGCCGAGCCCCATCTTGGAGTGGTCGGTCACCACGGAGTACCCGCGGATGACGCCCTCGTCGGTGAGCCGCTTGATGCGGTTGTAGGCCGTGGCTCGGGAGACGTTGGCCAGGGCGGCGATCTCGGTGATGCCTGTTCGCGCGTCCTTGGCGAGGGCGCTCAGGATCGTCTGGTCGGTCGTGTCCGGCCGCCGGCCGTTCCTGCGCTGGTCGCCCATGGCCATGTGGGTCTCCTCGTGTGCTCTTGTTCTCAGGATGGAGCCCCTTCCCTCTTCGTGGACCGGGGCTAACGAACTACCAGGTAAACGTTGTTTGCGTCCATCGGAGTCTCAGTCGGCGAGATGGGGTCCGGATGGGTGTCCGGCCGGTCACCGGGAGGTGGCGTACCGGGAGGGCGGGGGCGGGGGAACCGTCTCGGGAGATCCGGAGTGCGGGGCGCGTGTCGGCGGGGAGTCCGACTGTACCCATGGTTGACGCGGACGGCGGGCGGCGGGTTTCCCCGACCGGCGGGTAACCGCGCCGGCGTGTCCGGGCGGTGACGGAACTTCTTGCTCGGCGGCCGTTTCCGGCCTCATGTGTCGTGTCGTGGGGGGCGTTCCCTGGCTCGGTGGTCGGGCTGATCCGAACGTACGCGCTCGGCGTCGAACACGCACCCCTGGTAGTCAACCGCGATGGTTCCGTGATGATAGGCCCTACCTCCGACGGAACCGAGGGGTTTTCGGGTGATGCCCCGGTGTTCGTGAGGGTTGGTGACAGTAAGCGCTGTATAGGTCACCGTGTCGTTTTCGCAGGTGAACCAGGTCCTATGTTAGACATTCAAGAACGTGATGGCGGTCTTCGTTCTCTTTTGTTTCAACTATTCCTGAATATCTAGCGCAAGTGTCGAGTTGTCCGGAGAATCGCCGTAGAGGACAGACGCCACCCGGTCCGGACGCGCCACCACGCGCGGCGGGCCACGTTGGGAGCCGCTCGACATGCCCGCCCGCCGCTCACCATCGCCCCGGGGACCGCTCCGGGGGAAGCACGGGGACACCCCCCTCGACGGAGGCCCCGTGCGCCCGGTCCCGCCCGCCCACGCATCGGCCGCACCCGAACACATCAGCGTGGACCACCTCCGGCCGGACCTCACCCGCGCCCTGTACCAGGCCATGCGGACGGCGCGCGACCTCGACGCCGAGGCCGTCGCCCTCCAGCGCCAGGGCGTGTTCCCCGCCTACGTGTCCGTGCGGGGACAGGAGGCCGCCCAGGTCGCGAGCGCCACGGCGCTCGACCCCGAGCGCGACTTCGTCTTCCCGACCTACCGCGAGATGGCCTCCGCGCTGGCCTACGGCGTGGACATGGTCGGCTACATGGCGAGCCACCGCGCCCTGTGGCACGGCGGCCTCTACGACGTCATGGCCTCCCGGTTCGGCGCGGTCAACGCCGTGGTCGGCGGGCCCGTCCCCCACGCCGTCGGCTGGGCCGTGGGGGAGCGGCTGCGCGGCGGCGACGGGGTGGCCCTCTCCTACTTCGGCGACGGCGCCAGCTCCGAGGGCGACGTCCACGAGGCGATGAACTTCGCCGGGGTCTTCGGGGCGCCGGTCGTGTTCTTCTGCCAGAACAACCGGTGGGCGCTGTCGGTGCCCAACGAGCGCCAGGTCGCCGGCGGATCCGTCGCCGCGCGGGCCGAGGGCTACGGCATGCCCGGGGCCGTCGTCGACGGCAACGACGCGGGGGCCGTGTACGAGGCCACCGCCGAGGCGGTCGCCCGCGCCCGCTCCGGCGGGGGGCCGACGCTCATCGAGGCGCTCACCTACCGGGTGGAGCCGCACTCGACCTCCGACGACCCCGGCCGCTACCGGGAGGACACCGAGGCGGAGCACTGGCGGGTGCACCGCGACCCCGTCGCCCTGCTGCGCGCGGCCGTCCTCGCGGCCGGGCACGCCGACGAGGCCGACCTGGCCGAGGCCGACGCCGAGGCCGCCGGGCGCGCGGAGGAGATCCGCGACGGCGTGGCCGGGGCCCCGGAGCCCCACGGCTCCGAGCTCTTCACCCACGTCTTCCGGGAGACCACCGAGGAGCTGACCCGTCAGCACCGCACCTGGCAGGAAGAGGTCGAGCTGTGACCGAGCTGATCGAACGGGCCGGGGCCGGCCCCGACGCCGCCGGGGCCCCGCCCGTCGAGCTGTCCATGCAGCAGGCCGTCAACCGCGCCCTGCGCACCCTGCTCGCCGAGGACCCGGACGTCCTGGTCTTCGGCGAGGACGTCGGAGCCCTCGGCGGGGTCTTCCGCGTCACCGACGGGCTCCAGCGGGAGTTCGGCGACAAGCGTGTCTTCGACACCCCCCTGGCCGAGTCCGCGATCATGGGGATGGCGGTGGGACTGGCGATGAACGGCTGGAGGCCCGTGCCCGAGCTCCAGTTCGACGGCTTCGCCTATCCGGCGATCGACCAGATCGTGAACCAGGTGGCGCGCATGAACTACCGGACGCGGGGATCGGCGCCGATGCCGATCACGCTCCGGCTGCCCTCCTTCGGCGGCATCCAGGCGCCCGAGCACCACGGGGAGAGCCTGGAGGCGCTCTTCGCGCACACCCCCGGGCTCAAGGTCGTCGCGCCCTCCGACCCGGCCGAGGCCTACACCCTGCTCCTCCAGTCGGTGCGCTCCGACGACCCCGTCGTCTTCATGGAGCCCAAGGCCCGCTACTGGGACCGCAGGCCCGTCCGGTTGCGCGAGCCCAGCGACCCCATCGGCACCAGCCGTGTGGTGCGCGAGGGCAGCCACGCCACCCTCGTCGCCTGGGGCGCCATGGTGCACAAGTGCCTCCAGGTGGCCGAACTGGCCGCCGAGGACGGGGTGGACCTGGAGGTCCTGGACCTGCGCTGGCTCAAGCCCGTCGACACCGCGGGGCTCGCCGCCTCGGTGTCGCGCACCGGGCGCGCCGTGGTCGTGCACGAGGCGCCGCTGACCGCAGGGCTCGGGGCGGAGGTCGCCGCGCTCGTCACCGAGAACTGCTTCCGCGACCTGTCCGGGCCCGTCCAGCGCGTCACCGGGTTCGACGTGCCCTACCCGGCCGGGCCCCTGGAGGGCCAGTACCTGCCGACCATCGACCGCATCCTGCTCGCGGTCCAACGGACCCTGGAGTACTAGACAGACCATGGCAGAAGAGAGCATCACCTTCACCCTCCCCGACCTGGGAGAGGGGCTCGTCGAGGCGACGGTCCTGGAGTGGCAGGTCGCCGTCGGCGACGTCGTGGCGCGCAACGCCCCCCTCGTGGAGGTGGAGACGACCAAGTCGGCCGTCGTCATCCCCTCGCCCCAGGCGGGCCGGATCGCCGAACTGCACGCGGCGGAGGACCAGGTGGTCCCGGTGGGCGACCCCCTGGTGACCTTCGCGGTGGAGGCGGCCGACGAGGCGCCCCGGGCGGGCATCGTCGGCCGGGTCCCCCCGGAGGAGGCCCGGCCCGCCCGCCGGGTGCGCCTGAAGCCCCCGACGGCCTGACCCGCCGCCGCCGTGCCGGCCGGACCGCCGGTGCCGTTGGGAGGTCCGCACGAACGGCGGCGCCCCCCAGGGGGAGCCGTTCATAGGAATATCCGACAGGGCCTCGGGCGGCCCGGCAAGTTCTTCAGAATTTAATGGAGTGGGATTCATGTCCGCAAAACTCACCGGCGACGTGACAATGCGCTATGTGGATTTGCCTCCGCGTGCCCCGGCGGATGCGGTGCCGGTTCTTCTGCTGCACGGTTTCGGCACCGATTTCGACATGAATTGGCGTGCCACCGGGTGGACCCGGGCGCTGGAGTCCGCAGGGCTACGGGTGATCGGTCCGGATCTGCGCGGCCACGGTTCCAGCGACAAACCCGTGGAGGAGGCTTTCTACCTGCCCGAACACTTTGTCGCGGATCTCGTTTCCCTGCTCGACGAGTTGGGCGTGGAGAGGGTCGACGTGGTGGGCTACTCGATGGGTTCCCGCCTGGGGTGGGAACTGGCGCTGACCATGCGGGAACGGGTGAGGCGTGTGGCCCTGGGCGGTTTCGGACCCGTTAACGCCTTCGCCGGGACCGACCTGTCCGAACCCGGTTCCGGCGACTCCCCGTTCGACCGCGTCTACCGCGCGGTCGCGGCCCTCCCCGGCAACGACACCGCGGCGCTCGCGGCGTGCGCGCGCGGTCAGGCCTCCCGCCCCTTCAGCTCCGACCCGCTGCTGAACGGCGTTCCGCTCCTGCTCGTCTCGGGGGAGCGGGACGCCGTCGCCGAGGGCGCCGCCGGGCTCGCCGGGCGCTGCGGCGGCGTGCACGTGGAGGTTCCCGGGCGCGACCACGGCAACGCCGTGTCCTCCCGCGCCTTCCGGCAGGCGGTGGTGGACTTCCTCCTCGCCTGAGGCGGCGCATACCGGTCTAGACCGGCCCGCCCCCACGTGCTGGTGTGACAACGGGTGAACACCGTGGAGCAATGCGTAGTAATGCCCGCGGGGTCCGGGGAACGGGAGGTCAAAACCCGGAACACAAACCCGGCCGACCGCTTCCGGCGAGTGTTCGGTAACTTCCGGGTAAGACCCCGTTTCACTACGCTCTCGCCTTCATAACAACTCCGCCTGTTGGTTAGGTGTACTTTCGGCCACCGGATATTGTCCGACCGCAGAACTCAGTTCGGTCGTACGGAATGTGGGCCGCTGAGAGGGCGAAGGGGAGAGTTACCAGTGAAGCGCAGCAACGCAGTCAAGTTCGCCGCGGTGGCGGCGGCGGGTGTGCTGGCCCTCACCGCGTGCGACAGTGCAGCGGAGGAGGCCGACGGTTCCGGCGACGGCGGCGAGGGGGACTCGGCCGACGTGCGCGTCGGCCTGGCCTACGACGTCGGCGGCCGCGGCGACCGCTCGTTCAACGACTCCGCCTACCGCGGCCTCGAGCAGGCCGCCGAGGAGCTCGGCGTCGAGACCCAGGACTTCGAGCCCTCCGACGGAGAGGCCGACTCCGCCAAGGAGGAGCGCCTGGCGACCATGGCCGACGAGGGCTACGACCTGGTCATCGCCGTCGGGTTCGCCTACGACGGGGCCGTCCGAGCCGTCGCGCCCGAGTACCCGGACGTGCACTTCGCCATCGTGGACTCCGAGATCGAGGACGTCGACAACGTCACCAGCCTGGTCTTCGCCGAGGAGCAGGCCTCCTTCCTGGCCGGCGCCGCCGCCGCTCTGACCTCCGAGGAGGACCACGTCGGCTTCGTGGGCGGCGTCGAGACCCCGCTGATCCACAAGTTCGAGGCCGGCTACGTCGCGGGCGCCGAGCACGTCACCGAGGACATCACCGTCGAGGTCGACTACCTCAGCCAGCCGCCGGACTTCAGCGGCTTCAGCGACCCGGCCAAGGGGCGCGAGCTGGCCCAGGCCCAGTACGACCGCGGCGCGGACGTGATCTACCACGCCGCCGGCGCCTCCGGCAACGGCGTCCTGGAGTCCGCGGTGGAGAACGACTTCACCTTCATCGGCGTGGACAGCGACCAGTACGAGAACGCCGAGGACAACCAGAAGCCGTACGTGCTCACCTCCGCGATCAAGCAGGTGGACGTCGCCGTGTTCGAGCTCATCAACAGCACGGTGGAGGGCACCCCCGAGGGCGGCATCCAGCGCTTCGAGCTGGCCGACGGCGGTGTGGACTACACGACCTCCAACGAGGAGGCGATCAGCCCCATCCAGGAGGAGCTGGACGCGATCAAGCAGCAGATCATCGACGGCGAGATCGAGGTCCCGACCGCGCCGTAGGCCGCGCCCTCCGGGCGTGTCCCGCGGATACCGCCGCTCGCGTAGCAGGATGGGTGTCCGGGGGCCGCGCCCCGCGCGGAGCCGCCGCGGGCGGGGCCCGCGGCGGCCGCATCCAAGGGCGGTACCGGACAGGGGGAGTCCCCCGGTCCCGGTGCCGCCCCGGTTGCCGTTCCGCGACGGTGGCGCCCGCCGGGAGCCCCCGGCCCGGCGGTCCGCGCCACGCCGCACGTTCACGAGGAGACAGATGAGCAGCACGCCACCGGGCAACGGGGCCCTGGCGCCCCCCGCCGTTGAGCTGCGCGGGATCACCAAGCGTTTTCCCGGGGTCGTGGCCAACCACGACATCGACATCACCGTGGCCCCGGGCACCGTGCACGCCATCGTCGGCGAGAACGGTGCCGGGAAGTCCACGCTGATGAAGACCCTGTACGGCATGCACCGGCCGGACGAGGGACAGATCTACGTCAGGGGCGCGGAGGTGCGGCTCAACTCGCCCTCCGACGCCATCAAACACGGCATCGGCATGGTGCACCAGCACTTCATGCTCGCCGACAACCTGACCGTGCTGGAGAACGTGGTGCTCGGAGCCGAACGCCGCTTCGGCATCGGCAACCGCGCCCGCGCGCACATCCGGGAGCTCTCCTCCCAGTACGGGCTCGGGGTCGACCCCGACCGGCTCATGGAGGACCTGGGCGTCGGGGAGCGCCAGCGGGTGGAGATCCTCAAGGTGCTCTACCGGGGCGCCCGGACCATCATCCTCGACGAGCCCACCGCGGTCCTGGTCCCGCAGGAGGTCGACGAACTGTTCGACAACCTGCGCGAGCTCAAGCGCGAGGGCCTCACCGTCATCTTCATCTCGCACAAGCTGGACGAGGTGCTCTCCGTCGCCGACGAGATCACCGTGATCCGGCGGGGAACCACCGTGGCCACGGCCGACCCGGGCACCACCACCGCCCGGGAACTGGCCACGCTGATGGTGGGCGGCGAGCTCCCCGTCCCCGAGCTGCGCGAGTCGACCGTCACCGACAACGTCGTCCTGTCCCTGGACGGGGTCACCGTCAGCTCCGCCGACGGCCGCGCCGTCGTCGACGGCGTCACCGTGGACATCCGCGAGGGCGAGATCGTCGGCATCGCCGGCGTCGAGGGCAACGGCCAGTCGGAGCTGATCGAGGCCATCATGGGCATGCGCCCGCTGACCTCGGGGACGATCTCCCTGGGCACGGACGACATCACGTCCTGGTCCACGCTGCGCATCCGCGAGGCGGGGGTCGGCTACATCCCCGAGGACCGGCACCGGCACGGCGTGCTGCTGGAGTCCCCCCTGTGGGAGAACCGGATCCTCGGCCACCAGACCAAGGCGCCCAGCGTGCGCGGCCCCTGGATCGACAGGGCCGGGGCGCGCGCCGACTCCGAGCGCATCGTCGCCGAGTACGACGTGCGCACCCCCAACATCGACGTGATCGCCGACGCCCTGTCCGGCGGCAACCAGCAGAAGTTCATCATCGGCCGGGAGATGAGCGGCTCCCCGCGCTTCCTGGTGGCCGCCCACCCCACCCGCGGTGTGGACGTCGGCGCCCAGGCCGCCATCTGGGAGCAGCTGCGCGACGCCCGCGCGGCCGGCCTGGCGGTGCTGCTGGTCTCCGCCGACCTGGACGAGCTGATCGGCATGTCCGACACCCTGCACGTGATCCTGCGCGGCCGCCTGGTCGCGCAGGCCGACCCGACCACCGTCACACCCGAACAGCTGGGCTCCGCCATGACCGGGGCCGGGCTGGGCGGGGGCGACGCGAGCACAGAAGGTGACAGCGGTGCTGACGGTGCCGACCGAAACGGGAACGAGGGCGGATCATGAGTAGGATTCCCCGCCCCGACAGGACCCTGCCCGCCCCGGCCGCGGCGGCCGTCGCCGTCGTCCTCGGCGTCGGGGTCACCGCCGCCCTCGATCTCGCGCTGCTGTGGTGGGCCGCGCTGATCATCGGCGTCGCGGCGGCCTTCGCCTTCGTGGCCTGGTCCGGACCGCTGGTCCCGGACGAGCGCAGGGCCGGGGCCGACGGCACGAAGGAGCAGGGCACCACGCTCCACACGACCCTGGTCGTGCCGACCGCGCTGGTGCTGGCGGTGGTCTCCGGGCTGCTGTCCGCCTGGTTCCTGGACCTGTCCCTGATCGAGCCGGTCGCCGCCGCCCTGGGCGCGCTCGTCGGCTCGGCCGTGGCGTTCACGCTGTTCCACCGGCTGTCCGCCATGCTCGCGCTGTCCTTCGCCGCGGTCCTCGCCGCCGGGGTCATCGCGATCGGAGTCACGGCCGCCGTCCTCTTCTTCAGCGGCATCCCGCCGCTGCCCACCTTCGCGCGGATGATCGAGTACGGCACCAGGCCCAACAGCCTGGTCAAGATCATCAACGACGGCACCACCTACTACCTGGCCGCCGTGGCCGTGGCGATCGGCTTCAAGATGAAGCTGTTCAACATCGGCGTCGACGGGCAGTACCGGCTCGCGGCCCTGCTCGCGGCCGCCGTCGGCGGCTACGTGGTCCTGCCCCCGGTGCTCAGCCAGATCGTCGTCATCGCCACGGCCGTCGCCGTCGGCGGCGCGTGGGCGGGCATCGCGGGGTACCTCAAGGTGGCCCGGGGCGTCTCCGAGGTGATCTCCACGATCATGCTCAACGCCATCGCCACCGGCATCACCGCCTACCTGCTCAGCACCGACCGCCTCGCGGTGGAGATCAGCACCAACAACATCGGCACCCCGCCGATGCCCGAGTCGTCGTGGGTGCCCGGCATCCCGGCGGGCTTCCTCGGCTCCGAGCAGGAGATCTTCGGCTTCGTCCTCCTCGCGGTCGCCGTGGGCATCGGCTACTGGGTGATGCTCAACCGCACCCGCTTCGGGTTCGAGCTGCGGGCCACCGGCCAGTCGCAGTCGGCCGCCGAGGCCAGCGGCGTCAACGTCAAGAAGATGGTGTTCCTGTCCATGCTCTTCTCGGGCATGGTCGCCGGGCTGGTCGGCCTGCCCCAGCTGCTGGGCAGCTCGCACTACTACGCCCTGGACTTCCCGACCGGCATCGGCTTCATCGGCATCGCCATCGCGCTGCTGGGCCGCAACCACCCGGTCGGCATCGTCTTCGCCGCCCTCTTCTGGTCGTTCCTGAACCAGGCGGCGGGCATCCTGCCCTTCGACGGGATCCCCCAGGAGATCGCGGTCATCTCCCAGGCCACCATCGTGCTCACCGTCGTCGTGGTCTACGAGGTCGTGCACCGCTGGGGCCGCCGCTACCAGCAGCAGCAGATCGGCAACCAGCTCGGCGCCACCGCCGAGTCCACCACTGAACCCGCGCAGGCCGTGCCCTCCGGCACGGCGTCCGAGGACGGGTCCGCCGACGGCGGGGGCGACACGGCCCCCGGCTCCGACGGCAAGCGCGACGGGGAGGCCCAGTGAGCCAGGAACTCAACGTGATGGAACCGGTCAAGGCGCCGCCCAGGCCGGGAGGCTGGTCGCGCTGGCGCTTCCTCACCCTGTTCGGCGCGGTGCTGGTGTCCCTGGCGGGGCTGCGCGTCATCACCGGCCAGGACATGCTCACCGACGCGGGCACCATCCGCACCACCATCACCTTCGCGGTGCCCATCGGCCTGGCGGCCCTGGGCGGCCTGTGGGCCGAGCGGGCGGGCGTCATCAACATCGGCCTCGAAGGCATGATGATCCTGGGCACCTGGTTCGGGGCCTACTTCGCCTGGTCGACCGACAACCCGTGGATGGGCCTGCTGGCCGGTGTCCTGGCCGGCATGGCCGGGGGCCTGCTGCACGCCGTGGCGACGGTCACCTTCGCGGTCGACCACATCGTGTCCGGCGTGGCCATCAACATCCTCATGCTCGGCGCGATGCGCTACCTGTCGATCCTGGTCTACTCCGACGTGCCCGGCGCGGGGGCCGCCCAGTCGCCGACCACGCCGCCGTTCCCGGTGTGGAACCTCCCGTTCGTCGCCGACGCGCTCGCGCCCGTGGCGGGCAGCGGGATCTTCGTGGTCAGCGACCTGGCGTCGCTGGTGATCGGCCTGACCACCCGCATGTCGGCCCTGACGTTCATCGCGATCATGATGATCCCGGTGACCTACCTCGTGCTGTGGCGAACCACCTTCGGCCTGCGGCTGCGCTCGGTGGGCGAGAACCCCGACGCCGCCGAGTCCCTCGGCGTGCCGGTGTACAGCCTCAAGTACGTCGCCGTGGTCATCTCCGGCGGGCTCGCCGGCATGGGCGGGGTGTTCCTGGCCATCGTGGCGTCGCAGATCTACCAGGAGGGGCAGACCGGCGGCCGCGGCTACATCGGCCTGGCCGCCATGATCTTCGGCAATTGGCGCCCGGGAGGCCTCGCCATGGGCGCCGGCCTGTTCGGCTACACCGACGCCCTCCAGATCCGCGGCGGCGGTGCGGCGATCCACGCCCTGCTGCTGCTCCTGGCGGTGGCGCTGCTCGCGGTGGCGGTCTGGCAGGTGCGCAAGGACCGCAAGGGCCTGGCGGTCGCCGCCGTGCTCACCGGCGTCCTGCTGCTGGTCTGGTACCTCTCGACCGACTCCCTGCCGCGGGAGCTGGCCACCTACAGCCCGCACATCGCGACGCTCCTGGTGCTCTCGCTGGCCTCCCAGAGGCTCCGGCCCCCCGCCGGGGTCGGCAAGCAGTGGAGGGCGAGCCGGTCATGAGCCACACACCGACGGCCGGCCCGCCCGGCGCGGACACGGTGGACTGGGAGGCGCTGCGGGCCGCCGCACGCGAGGCCATGTCGCACGCCTACGCGCCCTACTCGAACTACCCGGTGGGAGCGGCGGCCCTGGTCGACGACGGCCGGGTGGTCAGCGGCTGCAACGTGGAGAACGCGTCGTACGGCGTCGGCCTGTGCGCCGAGTGCGGGCTCGTCAGCGCCCTGCACGCCTCCGGGGGAGGGCGCCTGACGGCGTTCGCCTGCGTGGACGGGCGGGGCGGCGTCCTCATGCCGTGCGGCCGCTGCCGGCAGCTCCTGTTCGAGCACGGCGGGCCGCACCTGCTCGTGGACACCCCGGAGGGGATCCTGTCCATGGACCGGATCCTGCCGCAGGCCTTCGGTCCGGACAACCTCACATAGCCGGTGCCCGCCGTCTCCCCGGTCCCCGCCCGCCCGGCGGCGGCCGGGGAGACCTGTGTGCCGCCGAAGTTCCCGCCAGGTGAAAGGAACAGACATGGACGTCATCGAGATCATCCGGGCCAAGCGCGACGGGGGAGAGCTCACCCCCGGGCAGATCGACTGGGTGATCGACGCCTACACGCGGGGGGCGGTGGCCGAGGAGCAGATGTCGGCGCTGGCCATGGCGGTCTTCCTGCGCGGGATGAACCGTGCCGAGGTGGGCCGGTGGACCGAGGCGATGCTCGCGTCCGGGGACCGGCTGGACTTCTCCGGCCTGGACCGGCCCACCACCGACAAGCACTCCACCGGCGGGGTCGGCGACAAGATCACCCTGCCGCTCACCCCGACCGTCGCCGCGTGCGGGGCCGCCGTGCCGCAGCTGTCCGGGCGCGGGCTCGGCCACACCGGCGGCACGCTGGACAAGCTGGAGTCGATCCCCGGGTGGCGCGCGTCGCTGACCGCGGAGGAGATGCGCGGCGTGCTGGAGGCCACGGGCGGCGTGATCTGCGCCGCGGGGACCGGCCTGGCCCCCGCCGACCGCAAGCTGTACGCGCTGCGCGACGTCACCGGGACGGTCGAGTCGATCCCGCTCATCGCCGCCTCCATCATGAGCAAGAAGCTCGCCGAGGGCACCGGGGCGCTCGTCCTCGACGTCAAGGTGGGATCGGGCGCGTTCATGAAGGACGCCGGGTCCGCCCGCGAGCTGGCCCGCACCATGGTGGACATCGGCAACGACCACGGGGTCCGCACCGTGGCGCTGCTCACCGACATGGAGGCGCCGCTGGGGCGCCAGGTCGGCAACGCCCTGGAGGTCGCCGAGGCGGTGGAGGTGCTCTCCGGCGGCGGCCCCGCCGACGTCGTGGAGCTGACCGTGGCCCTGGCCCGGGAGATGCTGGCCGCGGCAGGCCTCACCCCCGGCGGGAACGGTGTCAAGGACCCGGCCGAGGCCCTGCGGGACGGGAGCGCGCTGGCGTCGTGGAAGCGGCTGATCCGGGCGCAGGGGGGCGACCCGGACGCACCCCTGCCGGTGGCCGCCGAGCGGCGCACGGTGCTCGCCCCGGCGTCGGGCACCGTCACCCGGCTGGACGCCTACCAGGTGGGGCTGGCGGCGTGGCGGTTGGGCGCGGGACGGGCGCGCAAGGAGGACGCGGTCTCCTTCGGGGCCGGGGTGACACTGCACGCCAAGCCGGGGGAGCGGGTGCAGGCGGGGGAGCCCCTGTTCACCCTGCACGCGGACGAGGAGGCGCGGTTCGAGCGGGCGGCGCAGGCCCTGGAGGGCGCGTTCGGGATCGACCAGGACGGGCGCCACGAGGCCGCCCCGCTGGTCATCGACCGCATCGCCTGAGCCCGGACCCCTCGCGGCCCGGGACCGGCCGCGGGGCAGCCACCGGTCGGGTGGCCGCCCCGCGACCGGTCGGTCGGGGAACCGTGCGGCTCCCGGCGAGCGGCCCCGCCGTCCCCGCGGTTTCCGGGGGCCGCCGGTCAGGTCCGTACGGGGTCCGCCGCCGGCCCGGTGGGGCGCCGGGCCAGGCCGAGCGCGGACGCCGCTCCGAGGACGGCCACCAGGGTCACCGCCAGGAAGGCGTCCGAGTACGCGGGGGCCGCGAGGGTGTGGAGCGGGTTGACGGCGTCGTGCCCGCCCGCCTGGCGGGCCGCGACCAGGGCGCCGATCAGCGCCGGTCCCGTACCGGCCCCCAGGAACTGGGCGCCCTGGAGGACACCCATGCCGACACCCACCCGGTCGGGGGGAAGGGCGCCGGCCGCGCTGTCCGTGACGAGGGTGGCCACGAAGGCGAAGCCCGCGCCCACGCCCACCACGCCGAGCGCGGCGGCGGCGGGCGACGCCCCGTGGACGGAGAGGTGGAACGTCGAGGCGCCCATCAGAGCCAGGCCCCCGACCACCCACCACCGCGCCGCCGCGGACCCGGCGACCCGGCCCGCCAGCGGGGACAGGACCGCCAGCGCGACCCCGCCCGGGATCATCACGAGGCTTCCCGCTCCGGGACCGAGACCGTTCACGCCGACGACGAGCAGGGGGACGAACACGAGGGCGGTCATGTTCACGAACATGGCCAGGAACACGGTGGCCACGGCCGACACGTAGACCCGGTCGGCGAACAGCGCCGGCGGGACGAACGGCTGCTCGGAGCGGACGGTGCGCCATGCGAACAGCGCGGCCGCGGTGGCGGAGGCCAGGACGCTCCCGTACGACGACGGCGAGTCGAAGCCGCTCTCCTGCCCCCGGGTCACCCCGAACAGGACGAGACCGGCCGCCAGACCGAGGAGGACGCCGCCGAGCAGGTCGAAGGGCCGCGCGTCCCCGGGGGCGTCGTCGGGCAGCACCCGTGAGGCGGCGGCCAGCAGCAGCGCGCCCGCCATGGTGATCCAGAAGAGCGCGGGCCACCCGAGGAGTTCACCGATTCCGCCCCCGATGGACGGGCCGAGGGCGGCGCCCGCGCCTCCCGCGGCGGAGACGAACCCGATCCCCGTGCCTCTCCTGCCGGGCGGGAGGACCCGGGTGACGGCGATGACGGACAGGACCGGGACCGCGGCGGCGCCCGCCCCCATCACCAGCCGTCCGAGGACGAGGAGCGGCAGCGTCGGTGCGAGGGCGCAGACCAGGCTGCCCGCCGCGTAGACCAGCAGGGCCCCGCGGAACAAGCTCCGGAGGCCGACGCGGTCGGAGACGCGGCCGTAGACGGGGATGCCGACCGAGAAGACCAGGAGGAAGCCGGTGACGACCCAGGCGAGCTGTGCTTCCGAGGCTGCGAACTGCTCTCCCATGAGGGGTAGGACGAGCCCGACCATGTCGCTGGCGACGACCATGAGGAGCATGGCCGCGACGAGCACCGCCAAGAGCGCGGACGTCGAGGGGGCGGGGGGCGCGGAGGCCGGCGTCGGTCTCATGTGTTCACCTTGACTCTCACTTACTGCAACTAATTTGGTGGCAGTTTTGGGCGAAAAAAAGGCGGAAGGTCTCCCTTCCGCCCGATTTAGGAGCGCGGTGCGCCGAGGGTGCGCTCGCGCTCGAGGACCTGGGCGAGCATGTCGGCGACGGTCGTGCGGCCGAGTCGGTCCCGCAGGGCCTGCTCCGCCTGTGCGAATTCCACTTCGAGCAGGGACTGGATGTGCCTGCCGATGACGCACCCCGCGCTCGGGGGGTGGGAGTGCAGGGGGAGGAGGGGACCGTCCGCGACCGCCGCGTGGGCGTCGTAGAGGCTGATGTCCTCCGCCGGGCGCGCGAGGCGCCAGCCGCCTCCCCGCCCCTCGGTGGACCACGCCAGCGAGGCGTCGCGCAGGCGCCCGAGGATGCGCCTGACGACCACGGGGTTGCTCTCCAGGCTCTCGGCGATGTCGGCGGAGGACCGCGGCAGTTCGTCCCCCCGGCGGGCCAGGTAGGTCAGCGCGTGGATCGCGACCGCGCTCCGGCTGTTGACGCTCACGTCCGCCCCTTTCCCGTCGAGCCGTTAACGGACACCAAGATAGTTGCAGTTTCTGGGTGCGTCAATCACGGAGGGGTCGGAGCCGTACGGGAAACGACACAGGAGCGGGCCCCGGGGACGCGCGGCCGTTCGGCGACCGCTCGTCCGGGACCCGCTCCGGGGTGTTCCGCGCACGGGCCCGCGGTCACTCCATCACGGGCGGCATCATCGGGGCCGCCTCGGGGATGAGCAGGTAGGACACGGCGGCGACGGCCACGAACAGGAGTCCGGCGATCAACGCGGCTGCGGACACCCAGCGCCCCCACGGCCGGGTCCTCGAGTCGGCGAGCACCAGCGCGAGCGCGGACACCACCACGGTGAGCAGCGCCACGGCGCCGCCGAGCATGATCTGCGTGCGGATCTGCGTGATCTGGTCCGCGCCGATGGGCTGGCCGTCGACGAGGAGCATGCTGGTGAGGATCTCCAGCAGCTGGCCGGAGAACAGGGTCACGGCGAGGAGCACGAGTCCGACGATGCCGAAGGTCTCCGTCGAGAACACGCCGGAGGCCGCCGGTGCGTGCGGCGCCGCGGTCACCGCGGCGGCCTCGGCCTCGGCCTCCCTCGTGTCGGCGGCCTCGCCGGTCGGTGGGCCGGAGTCGGACGGGTGGGCCGCCCCGGAGTCGGGCACTTCCGGCGCGACCCCGGGCTCGAACGTCGGCTTCGGGGCCTCGTTCGGGGTGAGGGGGTTGCGGTCGGGGCTGTCGTTGTCTCCTGGTGCGGTACTCACGCGGCCAACGTACCCGTTGGTCACCGTAAGCGGAGCCTAAGAATCGCCGCTGTCACCAGGGGGTTGTGAACCTCGGCCATAGAGGGTTTTCACCTCCACCCGTTGGTGGTTGAAGGTGGGCGGTGCTGCCCTCCCCGGACACGGCGGGGTGCGAACGGATCCGGGTGTGCCCGGGCAGGAACGCGCGGGTCGGCCGTAGGACCCGCGCTGCCCGCTCAGACCCGGGGGTTGTGGACCCCGGCCCCGAGCGTGTGAACCTCAGCCACGGAGGGGTTTTCACCTCCACCCGTTGGTGGTTGAAGGTGGGCGGTGCTGCCCTCCCCGGACACGGCGGGGTGCGAACGGATCCGGGTGTGCCCGGGCAGGAACGCGCGGGTCGGCCGTAGGACCCGCGCTGCCCGCTCAGACCCTGAGCGGGGTGCGTCGCCTCAGGGGCGGGACCAGTTGGGGTGCGGGAGGGCGCGACCGCGCGACCCCGACCACCGGGGCAATCAAAGGCCCCGACCCCGGAGGGCTCCGGGCTCAGGACCCGGAGGGCAGGCCGGCGAAGGTCAGCACGGAGACGATCAGCATCAGGCTGCCCACGACGACGGTGGCGGCCGCGCACCAGCGGCTCCACGCCCGGGTGGCGGCGCCGCCGCGGAACAGGGCCACGGCCGCGGCGAGCACGGACAGGGCGCTCAGGCCGCCCGCGACGGCGACCTCGGCCGAGAGCACGGCCGCCTGCTGGGCGCTGTGCGACGGGGCCGCGCCGCTGAGGAAGAACCAGCTGAAGAGCTCGAACAGCCGGGTGTGGACGGTGGTGAGGGCGAACAGCAGCAGGCCGATGACGCTGAAGGTCTCGGCGGCGAAGAGCCCGCCCGGGGTGGGGGGCGGGCCGACCGGGGTTCCTTCGAGGAAGGCGTTGCCCGCCCCGGTGTCGCCCGCGGCCCTCGTTTCCTCGGCCGCCGCGCCGGGGGTCTCGTCGGTGGGGTTCGTGTCTTCAGGGGAGGTACTCACCGCGCCAAACTACCCCGCGCGCGTGCCCGCTCCCCCGGTCTGCAACCCACCCTCCGTGGCCGGTTCCGGCCACGGCGTGACACACGGCCCGCCCGGGAAGAACAATCACCCACGCTTGTTTTTCGGTGTGTCCGGTGTCACCCTCGTGTCCATGACCGCTACGTCCCCCCTGTGGGTCGCGAACGCCTCCGGTTTCTACGGGGACCGCTTCGCCGCCGTCCACGAGATGCTCACGGGCGGCCCGGTGGACGTCCTCACCGGCGACTACCTGGCCGAACTCACCATGGCCATCCTCGGCCGCGACCAGCTCGCCGACCCGG
This sequence comes from Streptomonospora nanhaiensis, assembly GCF_026642255.1. GTDB lineage: Bacteria > Actinomycetota > Actinomycetes > Streptosporangiales > Streptosporangiaceae > Nocardiopsis > Nocardiopsis tropica. Next base: position 1,834,708 of record NZ_CP113264.1, read on the forward strand.
GGCGCGGCTACGCCAGGACCTTCCTCGGCCAGATGCGGGACTGCCTGACCCTGATCACGGAACGCCGCGTCAGGGTGGTCACCAACGCCGGCGGCCTCAACCCCCGGGGCCTGGCCGACAGGCTCACCGAGCTCGCCGACGGGCTCGGCCTCGCCCCCCGCATCGCCTGCGTCACGGGCGACGACCTCCTCCACCGGGCGGAGGAGCTCGACCTCGGCAGCCCCCTGACCGCCAACGCCTACCTGGGCGCCTTCGGGATCGCCGCCTGCCTGGACGCCGGGGCCGACATCGTCGTCACCGGACGGGTCACCGACGCCTCCCTGACCGTCGGGCCCGCCGTCTCCCACTTCGGGTGGACCCCGGACGACCTCGACGCGCTCGCCGGGGCCACGGTCGCCGGGCACGTCATCGAGTGCGGGGCCCAGGCCACCGGCGGCAACTACGCCCACGCGGCCGCCCTCCTCCGCGAGGGGCACGACCTGGACCGCCCCGGCTTCCCGATCGCCGAGATCGGCGCCGACGGCAGCGCGGTCGTCACCAAGCACCCCGGCACCGGGGGAGCGGTCACCACCGGGACCGTCACCGCCCAGCTCGTCTACGAGATCGCGGGCGCCCGCTATCCCGGGCCCGACGTCACCACGCGCCTGGACACCGTCCGGCTCACCCGGGAGGGCCCCGACCGGGTCCGGATCAGCGGCACGCGCGGCGAGCGACCGCCCGCCGAGCTCAAGGTGGGGCTGACCGGCCTCACCGGGTTCCGCAACGACGTCGAGTTCCTGATCACCGGGCTGGACGCCGAGGACAAGGCGGCGCTCGCCGAACGGCAGATGCGCGCCGCGCTCGCCCACCGCCGCCCCGAGGACCTGCGCTTCGAGTTCGTTCCCGCCGAGGACCCGCACGGGCCCACCCAGGACGCCGCCACCGCGCGGCTGCGGGTGACCGCGCGCGACCACGACGCGTCCAGGGTCGGCAGGGCCTTCGGGGCGGCCGCCGTCGAGCTGGCCCTGGCCGGGTACGCCGGTTTCCACCTCACCTCGCCGCCGCGCGACGCGCGCCCGGACGGCGTCGCCGCCACGCACGTGCTCGTGCCCGCCGACGAGGTGGAGCACACCGCCATCCTCCCCGACGGGGCCCGGGTGTCCGTCGCCCCCGCCCCCCGGACCCGGCGGCCGGCCGAGGTCCCCGAACCCCCGCTCCCCCCGCCCCTCCCGGAGGGGACGCTGCGCGAGGCGCCGCTCGGCCTGGTCGTGGGGGCGCGCAGCGGGGACAAGGGCGCCGACGCCAACCTCGGCGTGTGGGCGGCCGACGACGACGCCTGGCGCTGGCTCGCCCACACCCTCACCGTCCCCCTGCTGCGCGAGCTGCTGCCCGAGACCGCCGGCCTCGTGGTCACCCGCCACCTGCTGCCCAACCTGCGCGCGGCCAACTTCTGGATCGAGGGCATGCTCGCCCCCGGCAGCGCCCGGCGCGAGGGCCCGGACCCGCAGGCCAAGGGGCTGGGGGAGTGGCTGCGGGCGCGCAGGACCCTGATCCCCGAGAAGCTCCTCCCGGAGGTGGCACGGCAGTGAACGCCCCGACCCCCGCCCTCCCCGGGCCCCGCCGAGCGCACCGGCCCCCGCCGGGGACGGAGCGGCCGTGAGCGTCCTGGGAACCCGGCTCGACCCCGCCTCGCCCGCGTTCGCCGAGGCCCGCGAGGCCATGCTCGCCAAGCTCGCCGAGATCGGCGCCGAACACGCCAGGGCCCTGGCCGGAGGCGGGGAGAAGTACGTCGAACGCCACCGCTCCCGGGGCAAGCTGCTGCCCCGGGAGCGGATCGAACTCCTCCTGGACGAGGGCAGCCCCTTCCTGGAGCTGTCCCCCCTGGCCGCCTGGGGGAGCGACTTCCACGTCGGCGCGAGTGTCGTCACCGGTGTCGGGGTGGTCTCCGGCGTCGAGTGCGTCGTCGTCGCCAACGACCCCACCGTCCGCGGCGGCTCCAGCAACCCGTGGACGCTGCGGAAGTCGGCGCGGGCCGCCGAGATCGCCGAGCAGAACCGCATGCCGATGATCAGCCTGGTCGAGTCCGGCGGCGCCGACCTGCCCACGCAGAAGGAGATCTTCGTCCCGGGCGGACGGACCTTCCGCGACCTGACGCGCCTCTCCGCGGCCGGGATCCCCACCGTCGCGCTGGTGTTCGGCAACTCCACCGCGGGCGGCGCCTACGTCCCCGGCATGAGCGACCACGTGGTCATGGTCCGCGACCGCGCCAAGGTGTTCCTCGGCGGGCCGCCGCTCGTCAAGGCGGCCACCGGCGAGGACAGCGACGACGAGTCCCTGGGCGGAGCCCGCATGCACGCCGAGGTCTCCGGACTCGCCGACCACCTCGCCGAGGACGAGCACGACGCCCTGCGCCTCGGACGGAGGATCGTCGCCCGGCTCAACCACCGCAAACAGGGGCCCGCCCCGCGAGGGGCCGCCGCGGAGCCCCTCCACCCCGCAGAGGACCTGCTCGGCGTCATGCCGCCCGACCTCAAGGTGCCGGTCGATCCGCGCGAGGTCCTCGCCCGGATCGTGGACGGCTCGGAGTTCGACGAGTTCAAGCCCGCCTACGGCAGCGGGCTCGTCACCGGCTGGGCCGAGCTGCACGGCTACCCCGTCGGCGTCCTCGCCAACGACAACGGCGTGCTCTTCAGCGCCGAGGCGCACAAGGCCACCCAGTTCATCCAGCTGGCCAACCGCGCCGACACCCCGCTCGTGTTCCTGCACAACACCACCGGCTACATGGTCGGCCGGGAGTACGAGCAGGGCGGCATCATCAAGCACGGCTCCATGATGATCAACGCCGTCTCCAACAGCACCGTGCCCCACTTCTCGGTGCTCATCGGCGCCTCCTACGGCGCGGGCCACTACGGGATGTGCGGCAGGGCCTACGACCCCCGGTTCCTGTTCGCCTGGCCCAGCGCGCGCTCCGCCGTCATGGGGCCCAGGCAGCTCGCCGAGGTCCTGTCCACCGTCGCCCGCCGGTCCGCGGCCGCGCGGGGGCGCCCCTACGACGAGGAGCGGGACGCCGCCGTCCGCGAGATGGTCGAGAACCAGATCGAGGCCGAGTCGCTCCCCCTGTTCCTCTCCGGCCGGGTCTACGACGACGGGGTCATCGACCCCCGGGACACGCGCACCGTCCTGGGCCTGTGCCTGTCCCACGCCCACAACGCGCCCGTGCGCGGCACCGACCGCTTCGGCGTCTTCCGGATGTGAGCCACAGACCATGAACCACACCCCGCCCCGCCCCGTCAACCGCCTCCTCGTCGCCAACCGCGGCGAGATCGCCCGCCGGGTCTTCCGCACCTGCCGCACCATGGGCATCGGGACCGTCGCGGTCCACGCACCCGGGGAGGAGGGCGTCGCGCACGTGTCCGAGGCGGACACGGCGGTGCGCCTGCCGGTCCCCGGCGGCGGGAGCCCCGTCGACGCCTACCTCGACCCGCACGCCCTGGTCCGCGCCGCGCGCTCCGCGGGGGCGGACGCCGTTCACCCCGGCTACGGGTTCCTGTCCGAGAACCCAGGGTTCGCGCGCGCCGTCACCGGGGCCGGGCTCACCTGGGTGGGACCCTCCGCCGACGCGGTCGAGCGCATGGGAGCCAAGACCCTCGCCAAGCGGATCGCCCGCGAGGCGGGGGTGCCCGTCGCCGACGCCCTCGACCCGGGGGACGTGCGCCCCGAACACCTGCCCGTCCTGGTCAAGGCCGTCTCCGGGGGAGGCGGACGCGGTATGCGGGTCGTCCACGACCTCGCCGACCTCCCGGCCGAGGCCGCCGCAGCCCGGGCGGAGGCCGCGTCGGCGTTCGGCGACCCGGCCGTGTTCTGCGAGCCCTACGTCCGCCGCGGGCGCCACGTCGAGGTCCAGGTCCTCGCCGACTCCCACGGCGCCGTCTGGGCGCTGGGGGAGCGCGACTGCTCCGTCCAGCGCCGGCACCAGAAGGTCGTCGAGGAGACGCCGGCCCCCGGCCTCCCCGATGGCCTGCGCGAACGGCTGCACGAGGCGGCGCGGGCCCTGGCCCGCGCCATCGGCTACACCGGGGCCGGGACCGCCGAGTTCCTCGTCCCCGTCGGCGGCGGCGCCCTCGGCGACCCCGTCTTCCTGGAGATGAACACCCGCCTCCAGGTCGAACACCCCGTCACCGAGTGCGTCACCGGGCTGGACCTGGTCGAGTGGCAGATCCGGATCGCCGAGGGCGGGGCCCTGCCCGGGGGCGGCCCGCCCGCGCCGCGCGGCCACGCCGTCGAGGCGCGGCTGTACGCCGAGGACCCCCGCGAAGGCTGGCGGCCCCGCACCGGGACCCTGCGGGCCTTCGACGTGCCCGACGCGACCGCCCGGTTCACGAACCCCGACGGGCACGGCGTGCGCCTGGACAGCGGGGTCGAGCCGGGCGACACCGTCGGCGCCGACTTCGACCCCCTGCTCGCCAAGGTCGTCGCCCACGGCCGCGACCGCCGCGACGCGGTCCGCCGCCTGGCCTCCGCCCTGGCCGGAGCCCGCGTCCACGGGGTGGGGACCAACCGCGACCTGCTCGTCCGGGTGCTCCGCCACCCCGCGTTCGGGGCCGCCGACGAGCACCCGGACGGGCTCCACACCGGCTACCTCGGCGCCGACCGGCTCACGGCGCTCGCCCAGCCCCTCGCCGACCCGCCCGCCGAACGCCTCGCCGCGCTCGCCGCCTCCCTGGCCGCCGCCGAGGCGGCCCGCTCCCCCCGGGCCGTGCCGGGGGGCGTCGGCGGCGCCGCCCCGAACCCGGGGCCCGGCAGCCCGCTCCCCGCGGGGATCCCCGCCAACTGGCGCAACCTCCCCTCCCGGGCCCACACCCGGGTCCACACCGCCGGGGGCGGCGGAGGCCGCCGGATCACCACCGCCTACCGGACCGTCCGGGGCGCCTACGAGCCCGAACAGCCCGGCGTGCGCGTCCTCTCCGCGGCCCCCGGCCTCGTCGTCCTGGAGGCCGACGGCCTGCGCCGCGCCCTCACCGTCCACACCTACGGGGGCGACCCCGACGTCCACGTCGAGTCCTCGCTCGGTTCCGTCACCCTCACCCCCGTCGACCCCCTCCCCGAACCCGAGGCCGCGGTCGACCCCGGCGCCCTGCCCGCGCCGATGCCCGGCACCGTCGTCGCCGTGGACGTCCGCGAGGGGGACCGGGTCGCCGAGGGGCAGACCCTGCTGCGCATCGAGGCCATGAAGATGGAGCACCGCATCACAGCACCCGCCGCCGGTGCCGTCCGGGAGATCCCGGTCGCGGCGGGCCAGAGGGTCCCCGCAGGGGCGCCCCTCGCCGTACTCGACTACGAAGGGCCCCACCCGTGACCGGTGCCATGACCTTCAACGAACCCGCCGAACGCGTCGAGCTGCGCGCAGTCGTGGCCGACTTCGCCGCCGGATACGGGTCCGGCTACTACAGGGCCAGGGCAGGGGAGGGCGAGTACCTCACCGAGCTGTGGCGCGAGGCCGGAGAACTCGGCTACCTGGGCGTCAACATCCCCGAGGAGTACGGGGGCGGAGGGGGCGGCATCGGCGACCTCGCCGCCGTCCTGGAGGAGCTGAGCGCAGCCGGGTGCCCCACCCTCATGATGGTGGTCTCCCCGGCGATCTGCGGCACCGTCCTGGCCCGCTTCGGCACCCCCGACCAGCGGCGCCGGTGGCTCCCGGGCCTGGCCACGGGCAGGACCATCATGGCCTTCGCCATCACCGAGCCCGACGCGGGGTCCAACTCCCACCGCATCACCACCACCGCCCGCCGCGACGGCGACGGGTGGGTGCTCTCCGGCCGCAAGACCTTCATCTCCGGCGTGGACGTCGCCGACGCCGTCCTCGTGGTCGCCCGGATCCGGGACGAGGGCTCCGGCACCCTGTCGGCCGCCCTCTTCGCCGTCCCCACCGGCGCCCCCGGGTTCGAGGCCAGGCGGATCGAGATGGACCTGGTCAGCCCCGACCACCAGTTCCAGCTGTTCATGGACGACGTGCGCCTGCCCGGCGACGCCCTGGTCGGAGACCCCGAGGCCGGGCTCCTCCAGCTGTTCGCCGGCCTCAACCCCGAACGCATCATGGCCGCGTCCCTGGCCGCCGGGAGCGCGCGGCACGCCCTCGACAAGGCCGTCGCCTACGCCAAGGAGCGCACCGTGTGGGGGGACAGGCCCATCGGCGCCCACCAGGGGCTCGCGCATCCCCTCGCCCAGGTCAAGATCGAACTGGAGCAGGCACGCCTGATGACCCAGCACGCGGCGCTCCGCTACGATTCCGGCGACGACGCGGGGGCGGGCGAGGCGGCCAACATGGCCAAGTACGCCGCCGCCGAGGCGTGCGTGCGCGCGGTCGACCAGGCCGTGCAGACCCTCGGCGGCAACGGGCTGGCGAGCGAGTACGGGCTGGGGTCGGCGATCGCCGCCGCCCGCCTGGCGCGCATCGCCCCGGTCAGCCGGGAGATGGTCCTCAACTACGTGGCCCAGCAGTCCCTCGGCCTGCCCAAGTCGTACTGAACGGCGGCCGGCGGACCGTCGGCGCGTCCCCGCGCCCGGTCCGGCGGCCGGACGCGGGATCCCGTCCGCCGCACCGGCCCGGGAACCGCCCAGCGCAGCGAGGGGACGCGACCGTGGACACCGGAGCCGGCCGCGAGCCGAGGCAGGAACGCAGCCGGGCCACCCGGGCCCGGCTGCTCGACGCCGCCGTGGCCTGCCTGGCCGAGCGGGGCGCGGCCGGGGCCACCGTGGGCGCGGTCGCCGAACGCGCGGGAGTGTCCAGGGGGGCCGCCCAGCACCACTTCCCCACCCGGGAGGACCTGTTCCTCGCGGCCCTGCGGTACATGCTCGACAACCGCGGGGAGGAGCTCAGGCGCGGCGCCGCCGCCGTGCCCGAGGGACCGGGGCGCACCGAGGCCGTCGTGCAGATGGTCGTGGACGCGTTCAGCGGAATGGACTTCCAGGCCGCACTCCAGCTGTGGGCCGCGGCCGCCAGCGACCCCGTCCTGCGCGAGCGCATCCTCCCCATGGAGGAGCAGATGGGCCGCGAGGTCCACCGGGCCGCCGTGGACCTGCTGGGCGCCGACGAGTCGGCGCCCGGGGTCCGTGAGACGGTCCAGGCCACCCTCGACCTGGCCCGCGGACTCGGGCTCGCCAACCTCCTCGCCGACGACGGCCCGCGCCGCCGCCGGATCGTGCGCCGGTGGGCGCGCGTGCTCGACGCGGAGCTGCGCGGCGCGCCGGACTGAATCCGCTTCCGGCCCGGCACGGAGGGAGATTATGATCGAACCCCGTCGGGCACGGCCCCGACAGGACGAGAGAGCCCCGGCCGGCCGCCCCCGGCAGCCGGGCCCCCGACAGGACAAGGCGGTGTGACTGGTGAGCGCGGATCCGGGCAGAGACCTCCCCGGCCTGGCCAGGCGGGCCGCGGACGCGTTCGCGGAGAGCGCCGCACGGCGCAGGGACCGCGATTCCCTGGTGGACACCGCCTTCGCGGCGCTCTTCGACCTGTACCGCGCGACGTCGCGGTCCGAGCGGGAGTCCCCGGCGGGACGCCGCTTCAACGCCACCCTGGCCGGACTGCTGGTGAGCGGCAACAACCCCGACCGGCTCAGCCTGTACGTGGTGCGCAGCCAGACGGCGGCCGAGAACGGCCGCCACGAGGGGTACCGCCCGGCCTGCTGGCGCCGGTCCATGCTCCAGCTGCTCGGCGACGAGTTCGTGCCCTGGCAGGAGTTCCTCCGACCCGTGGACCTGGACGCCATCCCGCGCATCGACGAGGCCCTCGCCGGGGTGGCGGGGAGCGCGAGCCCGGTCAGCGAGGAGGAGGTGCCCGACTGGGTGCCCGAGACGCACTGGTGGTGGTGGGAGCCCGCGCGCCTGCGCGGCGAGGAGGCCCCGGACCGCGTGGACAGCGGCACGCTCGACGCCGTCAGGGACTGACCCCGCCGCCCGCCCCCTTCCGCCGCATCCCCCGGAGCGGCGCGGCCGAGCCCTCCTTCCCCTGGTCCACCCTGAGGGGCCGTGTCCTCCGGGCCCTGCCGGTGGCCCTGTTCACGGCCCTCTTCCAGTGGCCCGTCCGCTTCTTCCTGTTCGACGAGACCTGGAAACAGGCGGCCCTCTTCTCGGCCTCGACGGCGGTGATCGCCCTCTCGGTTCTCCTCCTGCTCCTCTGGCTCTTGCGCCACACCCCTGACACCAGGGGCCGGACCCGGGGAGCGCGGCGGCACTGACACGGCGCCCGCCCCGCCCCCGGTGCGGGGCCGGGGCGGGAGGCCCGGGGGCGCTCAGGCGCCGGTACGCGAGGCGATGAGGTCCCGGTACCAGGCGAAGGAGTCCTTCGGCGTGCGGACCTGCGTCGCGTGGTCCACGCGCACGAGCCCGAAGCGCTGGTGGTAGCCCTCGGCCCACTCGAAGTTGTCCGTGAGCGTCCACGCGAAGTACCCGCGCACGTCGACGCCGCGCCCGCGCGCCGCCTCGACCGCACCCACGTGCCCCTCCAGGTAGGCGATCCGCTCGGGGTCCGCCACCCGCCCGTCGGGGGCGACGGCGTCGGCGTAGGAGGCCCCGTTCTCGGTGACGTAGAGGGGCGGCAGCGCGTCGCCGTAGCGCTCCACCAGCAGGTCGAGCGTGCGCCCGAGCCCCTCGGGCACCACCGGCCAGCCGAACGCCGTCGTCGGCGCCCCGGGGACCTCGCCGAAGTCGAACGGCAGGCCCGACCCCGGACCGGGAGCGGCGACCACGCTCGGGTTGTAGTAGTTGACGCCGATCCCGTCCACGCTGCCCAGGACCAGTTCCATGTCCCCGTCGCGCACCCCGGGGACCTCCTTCGCCCCGAACGCCGACAGGTCCGGGTGGGCGCCGGTCAGCACCGGGTCGGTGAACAGCCGGTTGTGCAGGGCGTCGTAGGCGCCGGCGGCGTCGGCGTCGGCCGCGGACCCGGTGGCGGGCGCGACGGGGGAGTAGTTGTTGGTGAGCAGGGCCTCCAGCCCGCGCGAGCGCAGCTCCCGGGCGGCGAGCCCGTGCGCGAGCAGCAGGTGGTGGGCCACGCCCAGGACGTCGGGCACGTCCAGGGTCAGGCCGGGGGCGTGCACGCCGAACGCGTGCCCGTAGGCCATGTGCACCACGGGTTCGTTGAGGGTGATCCACCGCCCCACGCGGTCGCCGAGGCGGTCGGCGGCGACCGCCGCGTACTCGGCGAAGGCGTACGCGGTGTCGCGCGACCTCCACCCGCCCCCGTCCTCCAGCGCCTGCGGCAGGTCCCAGTGGAACAGGGTCGGCACCGGTGTGATGCCCCGGGCCAGCAGGGCGTCCACGAGCCGGTCGTAGAAGTCCAGCCCGGCCCGGTTCACGGCTCCGCGCCCCCGCGGCACCACCCGGGGCCAGGCGATCGAGAACCGGTAGGCGTTCACGCCCAGCCGGTCCAGCAGGTCCACGTCCTCCTCCCAGCGGCGGTAGTGGTCGCAGGCCGCGGCGGGGCTGTGGCCGTCGCGGATCGCGCCGGGCCTCTGGGCGAAGGTGTCCCAGACGGACGCGGCGCGCCCGTCCTCGGCCAGGGCACCCTCGATCTGGAAGGCGGAGGAGGCCACCCCCCACAGGAACGGTGACGACATGGACGGACCTGCCTTTCGTGCGTACGCGGTTGCGACGGGGTTCACGGGGTTCACGGGGATCGAGGGGGAGGTCAGGCGACCCCCCTGATCCGCCAGACCAGCACGGCGCCCAACAGCGTGAGCAGACCGCACACGGTGTACAGGACCGGGTATCCGCCCAGGTGGACGACGATCGGCCCGGCGACGGCGGGGGCGAGCACCTGCGGACCGGCACTGGCGATGTTGACGATCCCCAGGTCCTTGGCCCGGCCCCCTGCCGTCGGCAGGACCTCGGTGACCAGCGCGTTGTCCACGGACAGGTAGATGCCGAAGCCCACGCCCAGCACCACCGCGCACGCCAGGCTCATCGGCCAGGTCGGGTACGCGGCGAGCAGGAACGCGGGGACCGCCGATACGACGCCGGACAGGCACACCGGTCCCCGGCGACGGCCGATCCGGTCCGAGACCAGCCCGGCGAGCACGGTCGTGGACACGACCGCCGCCGTGTAGACGAGGATCAGCACCAGCAGGCCGTCCGCCGCCGACGAGCCGGGGAACAGCTCCTCGTAGCCCACGCCGTCGCGCAGGAAGTACAGCAGGTAGAGGGTGAACATGGCGTTGCCCGTCTGCATGAGGAAACGGGTCAGCCACGCCCAGCCGAAGTCGGGGTACCGGCGAGGGGACACCCGGAAGCCGCGCCAGAACTCGTGCCAGGGCGGACACGCCTCCCGGGGCAGCGGCGGATCGGGGGCCAGCAGAGCGAACGGCAGCGCGCACACGAGGGTCAGCGCGCCGATCAGGGCGTAGCCGGGGGCGGGCCCGGTGACCACCACGGTCACCAGGAGCACCGCCACCACCACACCCGCCGACTGGGGGATGCCGATCCATCCGGACACCGCGCCGCGCTGGCGGACCGGTACGCGGTCCGGGACGGCCGCGAGCAGGGTCGCGTTCAGGCAGGACAGCGCGGCCTGGACGAACGACCAGCCCAGCAGGACGCCCAGCACGCCGTCCTGCCGCCCCAGGACCACCAGGCCCAGGGCGCCGAGGGCGGCCCCGGCCAGGATCCAGGGACGGCGGCGTCCGAACCTGCCGGTGGTGCGGTCCGACAGCGCCCCGACAAGAGGGGTGCCGAGCGTCGAGCAGGCGGCGCCGATCCCGGTCACCCAGGCCAGCGTGGTCTCCTTGCTGTCGGGGGCGATCATCCCGACCTGCTCGGGAAGCAGGACCTGGAGCGGGCCGAAGAAGGCCATCCACATGCCCAGGTTGGCCAGGCTGATCCCGGCCACCCACAGGCGGCGGACGGGCCGGACGGGTTCGGCCGGTGCGGCCGGGACCGGCCGACGGGACGCGGGGGAGGGCTGCGCGGGGGGAGTGCGCACGTGTGACCTACCTAACGTGAATTCGTCTCATGTTAGGCAGGGATCGCTGGGGGCGGAAGGCCCCGGGCCGCGCACATCGGCGCGGTCCGGCGCCGTCGCCATGTAGTCAAGTTTGACCAGTGGCGCGGGAGGGAGCTAGCCTCGATCAGTAGTCAAACTTGATTAATGAAGGGGGTTCCATGGTCGTGCGAGACCCGGTGGGGACACCCGGGGAGCCGGAGGGGCGGATGCGGCCCGACGAGACGACGGTGCCCGTGCTGCCCTGTGTCTCGGCGGAGGAGACCCTGGCGTTCTACCGGGCCCTCGGCTTCGAGGTCACCTACGAGCAGACGAGGCCGTACCTGTACCTGGCGTTCCGGTGGAGCGGGTTCGACCTGCACTTCGGCAGGGCGCCGGAGGGGTTGGACCCGGCCCTGGAGACCAGCGGCGGCTGCCTGGTGATGGTCGACGAGGTCGCGCCCTACCACGCCGAGCTCACGCGGGCGATGCGCGCCGCCTACGGGAAGGTCCTCGCCAGGGGACTGCCCCGCATCACCCGCCACCGGCCCGGGGCGAGCCGCTTCACCTTGATGGACCCCTCGGGCAACTCGGTCATCTTCATCCGGCGGGACGAGCCGGCGGAACCGGAGTACGGCGGGTCCGCCTCCCTGGAGGGGCTGGCCAGGGCGCTCGACCAGGTGCGGATCTTCCGGGAGTTCAAGAACGACGACGAGGCCGCCTACCGCAGGGCGAACTCGGCGCTGCGCCGCCACGGCGACGGGGCTCCGGCCGCGGACCGGGCGCTGGCGTACGCGACCCTGGTCGAACTCTCCGTCGCCCTGGGCGACGGGGCGAAGGCGCAGGAGTGGCAGGCGATGCTCGCCGGGGTCGAGCTCACCGACGAGGAGCGCGAGCGGGTCGGGGCGGAGCTGGCCAACGCCGAGGCCCTCCGGGCCTGGCTGGGCGAGGACGGCGGCGCCGACCGGGTCTAGGACCTGCCGCGCGGCAGCGGGGCGGGGCGCCCGCGGGGTTCGGGGGCGCGCGGAGGCCGGAGGCTCCCGTGTCCCGGGTGCGTGCGGACTTCGTCGTGCGCGGCCGGGCCGGAGCGGGGTCCGAGGAGCCGGGCGCGACCGCGCGTGTCCGGGCACGGCACAACTAACTAGTCAAATTTGATCAATAGGAGGGTCCGTGACGGAACACGTACCAGCGGTCCGAACCGAGGGCCTGCGCAGGACCTACGGAGACAAGAGGGCCCTCGACGGGCTCGACATGACCGTGCCGCGCGGCACGGTGCACGGGGTGCTCGGACCCAACGGGTCCGGGAAGACCACGCTCGTCCGCACCCTGGCCACCCTGTTGCGGGTGGAGCGGGGCCGCGCCGAGGTGGCGGGGATCGACGTCGGCGCCCGGCCCCGGGAGGTGCGGAAGCGCATCGGCCTCCTCGGACAGCACGCGGCGGTCGACGAGGAGCTGTCCGGCCGCCAGAACCTGGAGATGTTCGGCCGCCTCCACCGCCTGGGCCGGCCCCGCGCCGCGGCTCGGGCCGACGCCCTCCTGGAGCGGTTCGGGCTGGAGGAGACCGGACACAAGGCCGTCGGCTCCTACAGCGGCGGGATGCGGCGCCGCCTGGACCTGGCCGCCTCGCTCATCGTCGACCCGGAGGTCCTCTTCCTGGACGAGCCCACCACCGGCCTGGACCCGCGGGGACGCACCGAGGTGTGGAACGCGGTCCGTTCACTGGTCGGGGGCGGCACGACCGTGCTGCTCACCACCCAGTACCTGGAGGAGGCCGACCAGCTCGCCGACCGCATCTCCGTGCTCGACGGGGGCCGGGTGATCGCGGAGGGCACCGCCGACACGCTCAAGGCCATGGTGGGCGGCGACCGCGTCGACGTCGTCCTGCGCGACCGGGCCGGACTGCCCGGGGCCGCCGCCGTCCTGGCAGAGGTCGCCGTGGCCGGGACCGTCGAGGCGGACGAGGACGCGCGCAGGGTCAGCGCGCCGGTCGCCGACCGGATGGCCGCCCTCACCCACGTGGTCCGGGCGCTCCACGACCGCGGGATCGAGGCGGAGGACCTCACCGTCCGCCGCCCCACCCTGGACGAGGTGTTCATGCACCTCACCGGCGGTCCCGCCGACCGGGTCGACCGGGCGGGCGGAGCGCCGCACGCCGACCGGTCCGGCCACGACGGGAAGGTGTCCGCATGAGCTCCGCGACGTCGTCCGCCGTGCCCCCGGCCCCCTCCCGGGCGCCGGGCCCCGCCTCCGCGTTCGGCTGGTGGCTGGCCGACTCCTGGACCATGACCCGGCGCGAGCTCGCCCGCTGGGCGCGCCGGCCGGTCGGGGTCGCGATCGGACTGGCCTTCCCGGTGATGATGCTGGTCATGTTCGCGCTCTTCCTCGGCGGCAGCATGACGGTCGCGGGGGGAGGCGACTACGGCGAGTTCCTCGTCCCGGGCATGTTCGTGCTCACCATGGCCTTCGGGCTGGAGGGCACGATGACCGCGATCACCCAGGACCTCCAGAAGGGGGTGGTCGACCGCTTCCGGTCCATGCCGATGGCGCCGACCGCACTCCTGGTGGGCCGCAGCGTCGCGGACATGCTGGAGTCCGTGGTCGGACTGGCCGTCATGGTCGGCGCCGGACTCCTGATCGGCTGGCGCTGGCACGGCTCGCTCGCCGCCGCCCTGGGCGGGGTGGGGCTGCTGCTCCTGCTGCGCTTCGCGATGCTGTGGTGCGGGATCTGGCTCGGGATGATCGTCGGCAGGCCGGGGCTGGTGATGGCCGTGCAGATCCTGGTCTGGCCGGTGGCGTTCACCTCCAGCGCCTTCGCCTCGCCGGAGTCGATGCCCGGGTGGCTCGGCGCGCTCGCGGAGTGGAACCCCATGTCGGCCACCGCCACCGCCGTGCGCGAACTGTTCGGCAACCCCGGCGCCGCCGGGACGTCCTGGCCCGCGGAGAACGCCCTGCTCCTGGCGGTGCTGTGGCCCGCAGTGCTGCTCGCGGTCGCGTTCCCGCTCGCCGCGGCCCGCTTCCGCGGACTGGGCGGCTGAGGACCCCGGTCCCGGCTCCCGCCCTCCGGTCCGCACGGTGTGCGGGCCGGAGGGCGGGGTGTGCGCAACGACCGGCGGGCGGGCTCCGCCCTACGGGGCCCCGGGGCGGTGCTCCTCGCCGCCCAGGTGGGCGGGGTCGTCGGCGAGGACCCCCGCGTAGGGCTCGCCCCTCTCGCCGGCGAAGACGTACGCACCCCTCTCGATCCGCCCGATCAGCCCGCGCGTCCACGCGGCGTCCGACTCCGCGGAGTGCGCCCACAGGCCCATGACCTCGCCGATGTGCCCCATCTGCTCGGGCCCCTCCTCCGGCGGGTAGTACTGGGTCACGCTCCCGCGCCACCCCTCCAGGCCCCGCACCCGCTCCCGCAGGAGGTCCAGGGCCTCCTGCCGGGGCAGGTCCACGACGAAGCCGAGACCGGCCGACAGGACGTCCTGCCTCGCCCGGTGGGACGACACCGCCGCGCGCAGCAGGGCGAAGTACTCCTCGTCGCCCCGCTCCGTGACCTCGTACTCGGTCCGGGGCGGACCGCCCGCGGTGGAGGGGGCCGTCTCGTGGGCGATCAGCAGCCCCTGCCCCGCCATCTGCTTGAGGGCGTGGTAGATCGACCCGGGCTTGGCGGTGGACCACTCGTGCGCGCCCCAGAACTCCAGGTCGTTGCGCACCTGGTAGCCGTGCGCCCGCCCGTGGAGCCGGACCGCCCCGAGGACCAGCAACCGGATGGCCGACATCCACACCCCTCATCTCACCAGCGCGTTCTGCGCCATTCAACTCTGACCGGCATATCCTCCGCGCGCCGTCGCCCCGCGGATCCCACCGACTCCCGCCCCGCGCCTCCCCGTGCCCGGACGGGTCCCGGCACGGGGAGGCGCGGCAGCGGGACGGCGGATCAGCCGCGCCGGGGCTGCGGGTCGCCCTGGCGGGCGTGCTCGGAGCCCAGCGCGATCGGAGCGGCCAGCCACTCGTCGCGCAGCCCGAACCCGTCGGCGAGCCGGACCGCGTACGGCCGCAGGCCCCGGCACAGGTCGTTCACCGCCTGGGTGACCGCCTTGGCCCGCGCGGTGGAGAGGCGCTCGTGCTCCAGGAACCAGGCGCGGTCCTCCTCCACGACCGACAGCACGTACAGGTCGCACAGCCGGTTGAGGAGCTTGGCGGTCGCCTTGTCGCCGCAGCGGTCGATCCCCGCCACGAACGCCTCCAGGACCACCCGGTCCATGTGCGCGCGGCCCGCGGCGAGCACGTGGTCCTGTGCCCGGTTGAACACCTCGAAGGCGTCGCTGCCGTCCTTGCGCGCCCGGCGCAGGCGCCCGGCCAGGCCCTCGACGACGTGCTTCTCCCGGTCCTCCAGGAGCTCCAGCTGCCAGCCCCGGTTGTAGAGGCTGGCCTCCTCGCCGCGCCCCGGCGCGGCGTCGATCAGGCGGTCGATCAGCGGGAGCGCGGCGGTGCGCTCGATGACCGTCTCGAACACCTTGCCCGCCATGAACCGGGCCAGGCCCAGCTGGTCCAGGTCGCCGAACGAGTCCTGGAAGTTGGTCAGCAGGCCCTTGGTGAGCTGCTGCAGCAGGACGGTGTTGTCCCCCTCGAACGTGGTGAAGATGTCGGAGTCGGCCTTGAGCTGCGGGATGCGGTTCTCGGAGAGGTACCCGGCGCCCCCGCACGCCTCCCGGCACGTCTGGATGGTCGCCGTGGCGTGCCAGGTGGCCACCGCCTTGAGCCCCGCCGCCCGCGACTCCAGCTCGCGCTGGGCGTGGTCGTCGCCCTCCGCCGACCGCGACAGCTCGTGCAGCCGGGTGACCAGCTCCTCCTGCGCGAAGTGCAGGGCGTAGGTGCGGGCCAGCGCCGGCAGCAGTTTGCGCTGCTGCGCCAGGTAGTCGAGGACGCGCACCTCCTGCTCCGGCTCGCCGTCCACGCCCGGGCGGGTGAACTGGCGGCGGGTGTCGGAGTAGCGCAGGGCGATGGCCAGCGCGGCCTTGGCCGCGCTGCCCGCGCCGCCGGCCACGCTGATCCGGCCCCGGATGAGCGTGCCGAGCATGGTGAAGAAGCGCCGGTTCTTGCTCTCGATGGGGCTGGAGTAGGTGCCGTCGGGGGCCACGTCCCCGTACCGGTTGAGCAGGTTGGTGCGCGGCACCCTCACCCGGTCGAACCACAGGCGGCCGTTGTCCACGCCGTTGAGCCCGGCCTTGGGCCCGCAGTCCTCGATGCGCACCCCCGGCGCGGGCCGTCCCTCGCCGTCCCGGATCGGGACCATCAGGGCGTGCACGCCCTGCTCCTCGCCGTCGACCTCCAACTGGGCGAACACCACCGCCATGCGGCCGTCGCGGGCCGCGTTGCCGATGTAGTCCTTGCGCGCCGACTCGTCCGGGGTGTGGACGACGAACTCCTCGGCGGCCGGGTCGTAGACCGCCCGGGTGCGCAGGTGCTGGACGTCCGACCCGTGGCCGGTCTCGGTCATGGCGAAGCACCCCGGAAGCTCCACCGACATCACGCCGGGCAGGTACTCGGCGTGGTGGCGGTCGGTGCCCAGGGCGCGGATCGCGCCGCCGAAGAGCCCCCACTGCACGCCCATCTTCACCATCAGGGACAGGTCGGCGACCAGCATCTCGAAGCCGACGACGGAGGCGCCGACGTCGTCGCTGCCGCCCACGGACTCGGGAAAGCCGTACGCGGGAAGGTCCGTCTTGGCCAGGGCCTTGAGCTGGGCGAGCGTGCGGGCCCGGTGGTCCTCCACGGACAGGCCGTGGACGGGGGCGAACAGATCCCCGCGGACGGTGTCGCGGACGTGTTCGCGGACGCGGGCCCAGCGGCCGTCCAGAAGGCCGCGGAGTTCGGCCTCGTCCAGTCTCAGCGCCTGTTCTGTCATGGTCTCCCCCTGGTGGTCCTCGTTGACGCGGCCCGCGCGCCCGCCGCCGCCGCGGTCCGGGGGCGGCACGGCAGCGCGCGGGTCACGGGCCTGTGTCCAAGGTACGGGGACCGGCCGGGGTCAGACGGCCAGGGAGGCGGGTTCGGGCACGGGTCCCGCGACGGGCACGGCGGAGTGCACCCGGCGCAGGAGGTCGTCGAGGGAGAGGCCGAGGGCGGCGGCGATGGAGCCGACGGTGAAGAACGCCGGGGTGGGGATGCGCCCGCCCTCGATCTTGCGCAGCGTCTCGACCGAGATCCCGGCCTGGCGTGCGACGTCCACCATCGTGCGCTCGGCGCGGGCCTGCCGGAGCAGCCCGCCGAGGAGGCGGCCGCGCTCGATCTGGTCTGCGGTCAGCGGTTCACGAACCATGCGACGAGTCTAACGCCCCCGCGCCAGGGTTCTATAGCAATACCGGTATAGTTATTCGACGGTGTGGCCGGTGCGCGGCCGGCGCACCCGCACACCGTCGTCACACCGTTGTCACACCGCCGGGAGGACGCCGTGGCGGGGTGCGCCGCACCGGCCGCCCCGCGTGTCACGCCAGGCCGGGCACGTCCAGCTCCAGACTGCCGGCCCCGGTGTCGAGCACCGCGGGTACCCCGAGCGGGACGGTCAGCTGGGCCGCGCAGTGGCCGAACTCCAGACCCCACAGCACCGGGACCCCCAGGGGCTCCAGGCGCTCCCGCATCAGGTCGGCGATCACCCCCGGGTCCGGCGGGCAGTCGGTCCACGTGCCCAGCGCGACCCCGGCCACCCCGTCCATCCACCCGGTGCGCAGGAGGTGGGTGAGCATCCGGTCGAGCCGGGCCACGTCCTCGCCGACGTCCTCCAGGACCAGGATCCCCCCGGAGGCCGACAGGCGGCTGTGCGGTGTCGCCAGGCCGTCGTTGAGCAGGCTGAGGTTCCCGCCGAACGTCACGCCCCGGGCCCGCCCCGGCACCAGCGCGTACGCGCCCGGCGAGGTCAGCACGGTGCGGTGCTCGGGGCGGAACAGGGTCGTGCGCAGCTCGTCCTGGGCCACCGCGTCGCCCACGAAGTACTTGGTGCCCACCACCGGCCCGTGCACCGTCGCCACGCCCAGCTCGACGGCGAACGCCTCGTGCAGCGCCGTGATGTCGCTGAACCCGACCAGCGCCTTGGGCGCGGCACGCCTCATGGCGTCGAAGTCCAGCAGGTCCAGCGTCCGGTGCGCCCCGTCGCCGCCGCGCACGCAGAACACCGCGTCCACGTCCGGGTCGCACCAGGCCTCCTGGAGGTCGGCGGCCCGGGTCGCGTCCTCCCCGGCGAGGTAGGGGAGCCGCGGGTGCCGGTCGCGCACGTGCGGGGCGTGCCCCACCTCCAGGCCCCAGCCGCGCAGCACCTCCGTGGCCGCGTCCAGCTGCGCCGCGGGGACGGGACTGCACGGTGCGACCAGGCGCACCCGGCCGCCCTCGCGCAGGCGCGGCGGCCGGACCAGCTCCCGCACCCCCCGGCGCTCCCCGGACGGCGCCCCCGAGACCCGGCCGCCCGGATCCGGACGCCCCTCCACCACGGTGCCGAACCCGTCCAGCTCCTCGCCCACCCCGGTCACTTCGCCCACGTCCCACCCTCCGTCGTCCGTGTCCCCACCGCACCGCGCACGGGCGCGGCACGCACCCGCCCGTCCCGTCGTCCGGGGCCGGGCGCCCCGGCGGGGCGCCCGGCCGGCCCTCTCCGCCGGACCGGGTCCCCCCAGCATGTCCGGCGCGCGCGCTCCGCGTCGCGACGGCTCGCTCAGGCGCGCAGGAACGTGTCCAGCGCGCGCACCCCGAACCGCAGCCCGTCCACCGGGACGCGCTCGTCCACCCCGTGCAGCAGCTTGGTGTAGTCGAGCCCGGCGGGCTGCGCCAGGGGGGAGAAGCCGTAGCAGTCGATGCCCAGCCGGGAGAACACCTTGGCGTCCGTGCCGCCGGCCAGGCACACCGGCACCACGTGGGCGCCGGGGTCGTGGGCCAGCAGCGCGGAGCGCAGGGCCCCGAACACCGGCGAGTCCACGGGCGCGTCCACCGGGGGCGAACCGTGGGCGTACTCCCAGGACACGCGGTCGCCGGTGAGCTCGCTCATGGTGACCGCGAACTGGTCCTCGGCCCCCGGCAGGACCCTCCCGTCCACGGCGGCGGTGGCCTCCCCGGGCACCACGTTGACCTTGTACCCGGCCGAGAGCATGGTGGGGGCCGCGCTGTTGCGCGTGGTCGGGCCGATGAGCCCCCCGGCCACGCCCAACCGGGAGACCAGCGCGTCCAGGGCCTCGGCGGTGTCGGTGTCGCCGGGGGTCCTGTCCACCCCCAGCGCCGACGCGATCGCGTCGATCGACGCCCGGGTGACCGGTGTCAGGTGCAGCGGCCACTCGTGCCGGTCGATGCGGGCGATCGCCTCCGCCAGCGCGCCGACCGCGTTGTCGCGGGGCGGGCGGGAGCCGTGGCCCGCGGTCCCCTTGGCCCGCAGGGTCAGCCAGGCGCTGCCGCGCTCGGCCGCTCCCACGGGGTAGAGGCGGACGGGGCGCCCGTCCGCGTCGCGGGCGTGGACGGTCTCCCCGCCGCCCTCGCCGATCCCCTCGGAGCAGCCCTCGAACAGGCCGGGGTGCTCGCGCACCAGGTGGTCGGCGCCGTAGGCGGCGCTGTCCTCCTCGTCGGCGACGAACGCCAGAACGATGTCGCGGCGGGGCCGCAGCCCGTGCCGGGCCCAGTGGCGTACGACGGCGGTGACCATGGCGATCGTGTTCTTCATGTCCACCGCGCCGCGTCCCCAGAGGGCGGGCACGCCCGTGACCGGGCAGTCGGCGACCTCCCCCGAGAAGGGCGGGACGGTCCAGTCGGAGGCCTCGGCGGGCACGACGTCCAGGTGGCCGTGGACCAGCAGGGCGGGTGCGCCGGGGTCGGTGCCCGGGACGCGGGCGACCACGTTGGAGCGCCGGGGGGCGGCTTCCAGGAGGACCGGGTCCAGCCCCGCGTCCGTCAGGGCCTCGGCGGTGAACTCGGCGGAGGCGCGTTCGTCGCCGTCGCCGCCGCCGCGGTTGGTGGAGTCGCGGCGGATGAGCTCGCGGGCCAGGTGGAGGGCGTCGTCGCCGGCCGCGGCGAGAGCGTCGGTGCTGTCTGGGGAGGGTGTGACGGGGTGGCCCACGGGCGCGGCCTCGCTCTCGGTGCGGTGGTGCGGACAGGGGACGACCGCGTACCCGGCGGCGGTCCCCGCCACAGTTCTACCCGTAGTGGGCTTCCATCGCATTCGATATCAGCGTGGTCACCGCCTTGAAGCACCGGATCATCTCGTAGGCGTCGGGCGAGGTGTACCGGACACGCCGGACCCCGGTGCGGGTGACGCCCGGCACGATGGCGGCGGCCTGGGCGAGATGCGCGGAGTCCACCTCGACCTCGACGGCCCTGGGGGAGGGGGCGGCCGGCTCCACCCGCCCGGCCAGCAGCATGGCGCCGCGGGCCCCCGCCCTGATGTCCCGCGCGGTCCGCACGGGCGGACGGCAGCGGGCGGCGTACCGGCTGACGTGGTCCTTGACCGCGACCGTGCGTGCGAACGGAGCGTAGGAGGCGGCGTCCTCGCAGGCGCGGTCGTCCCCCGTCACGAGGATGACGGGGGTGCCGTACTCGGCGACGACGGCGGCGTTGAGGCGGCCCTCGCCGGCCGGTTCGCCGTCCAGCCACACACCGGTCACCGCGTTGGGCAGGTAGGTGTGGGCGAGCACGCCCTCGTCGCCGGCGCCGCAGTGGTACCCGAGGAAGACCACGCCGTCGCAGTCCCCCGACTGCACGCCCTCGACCATCGAGAGCTCCTTGTGGCGCCCGGTGATCATGGTGGCCTCGCCGTTCAGCTCCTCCAGCAGGAGGTTGCGCATGGTGGAGTGCGCCTCGTTGACGAGCACCTCGGTCGCGCCGCCCTCGAACAGCCCCTCCACCGCGGCGTTCACGTCGCTGGTGAACATGGACCTGCAGCGCTGCCACTGCTCGGTGCCGGGTTCGACGTCGGCGGGCCAGGTGACGCCGGTGGCGCCCTCCATGTCGGCGGAGATGAGAATCTTCACCCGGACGACACTACGCCCCGGCCCGGCGGGAGATCCACAGGCGCGGGGTCACCCTTGCGACACGGGGCCGGGCCCCGCGGCGTCCGACGCACGGGGCACCGAGGCGCGGGCCGCGCGCCGGACGGGGCCGGCGCACCGGGGCACGCCGCGGGAGGACGAACGGGCCCCGGAGCGGCGCTCCGGGGCCCGTGGACGCCGCGCGCCTACGGCAGGGTGAGGATCTCCGTGCCGGTCTCGGTGACCACCAGGGTGTGCTCGAACTGGGCGGTCCACCTGCGGTCGGCGGTGACGGCGGTCCAGCCGTCGTCCCACATGTCGTACTCCACGCCGCCGAGCGTGATCATCGGCTCGATCGTGAAGGTCATCCCCGGCACCATCACGGTGTCCGCGCGCGGGTCGTCGTAGTGCGGGACCACCAGGCCCGAGTGGAACTCGGGTCCCACGCCGTGGCCGGTGAAGTCGCGGACCACGCCGTAGCCGAACCGCTTGGCGTACGACTCGATGACGCGGCCGATCACGTTGATCCGGCGGCCCGGCCGGCACGCCTTGACGGCGCGCATGGTCGCCTCCCTGGTCCGCTCGACCAGGAGCCGGTTCTCCTCCGACACGTTCCCCGCGAGGAAGGTGGCGTTGGTGTCGCCGTGCACGCCGTCCTTGTACGCGGTGATGTCGATGTTGACGATGTCCCCGTCGGACACCTCGGTGTCGTCCGGGATGCCGTGGCAGATCACCTCGTTGAGGGACGAGCACAGCGACTTCGGGTAGCCCTTGTATCCGAGCGTGCTGGGATAGGCCCCGTGGTCCAGCAGGAACTCGTGGCCGACCCGGTCCAGCTCGTCCGTGGTCACCCCCGGCCGGACGTGCCTGCCGACCTCCTCCAGGGCCTGCGCCGCGATCCTGCCCGCCACCCGCATCCGCTCGATCGTCTCGGGCGTCTGCACGTCGCCCAGAACGCCCTCCACCGGGTACTTCTGACCGACGTACTCCGGGCGGACGATGGAGGGGGGAACCGAACGTTGGGGCGAGATGCGCCCAGGCACCAGCGGAGTAGTCATGGAGACTGATTGTAGTTCGTGGGCGCGCCCGCCCGGCGTCGGCGAGGCGCCGGCCGGTGGTGTGAGGAGCACCCCACTCCGGGTAGACCCGCGACGAGGACCGACCGACAGGAGGCGGACGCGCGTGAGCGACGTACAGGACGACGGCTGGTGGTACTGCCTGACCCACAACAGGGTCGAGCACGGCGCGGGGTGCCCGAACCGGGAGAGGATGGGCCCGTACCCCGACGAGGCCACGGCGGCCCGGGCGCTGTCGATCGCGGCCGACCGCAACGAGGAGTGGGACGCCCAGGACGAGCGCGAGGCGGACGGCGGTTCGTGAAGGGTCCGCGGGCCCCGGCGGCGGCGCCTCTGACAGGATCGGGCCATGACTGAAGAGAGCACGCCCGAGAGCGCTGACACCGCCGGGCAGACCATCGCGGTCCTGGGCGGGACCGGCGACCAGGGGCGCGGCCTGGCACGCCGGTTCGCGCTGGCGGGCCACACCGTCGTCATCGGGTCCCGCAGCGCGGAGCGGGCGCAGAAGGCCGCGCGCGAGCTGGTGGAGGGGGAGTCCGCGCGGATCGACGTCCGCGGACTGGACAACGCCGCCGCAGCCGCGGCGGGCGACATCGTCATCGTCGCCGTGCCGTGGGACGGGCACAGGGAGTTGCTGGAGGGCCTGGTCGAACCCCTCGCGGGCAAGATCGTGGTCGACTGCGTCAACCCGCTCGGGTTCGACGAGAGGGGCCCGTACGCGCTCGAGGTCGCCGAGGGCAGCGCGGCCGAGCAGGCGGCCCGGATCCTGGAGGGGAGCCGGGTCACGGCCGCCTTCCACCACGTGTCGGCGGTGGTGCTGCTCGACCCCGGGGTCGAGCAGGTGGACCTCGACGTCCTGGTGCTGGGCGAGGACCGCGCCGCCACCGACGAGGTGCGCGCCCTGGCCGGGCGGATCCCCGGCGTGCGCGGGGTCTTCGGCGGGCGTCTGCGCAACGCCCACCAGGTCGAGGCGCTCACCGCCAACCTGATCGCGGTCAACCGCCGGTACAAGACCCACGCGGGCCTGCGTATCACCGGTCTGTGAACCCCGTGCGCGCGTCGGGGCCGCGGGGAGGCGCTCTCCGCGGCCCCGGCCCGGGGCGGCGGCTCAGGAGAGCCAGTCCTTGACCTTCCCGACCAGGGCGGCCGGGTCGCCGCCGACGGGGGTGACGTTGAGCTGGGTGACGCCCGCGGCGCGGAAGGCCTCCACGCGCTCGCGCACGTAGGACTCGGGGCCGACCAGGTTGGTCAGCTCCACGAACTCCTCGGGCACGGCCGCGGCGGCCTCGTCCTTCCTGCCGTCCAGGTACAGGTCCTGGATCCGCTCGGCCGCCTCCTCGTAGCCGTAGCGGCGGGCGACCGTGTTGTAGAAGTTCTTCCCCTTGGCGCCCATGCCGCCGACGTACAGCGCGATCATGGGGCGCACGAGGTCGAGCAGCTTCCGGGTGTCCTCGTCCTCGCCGATGGCGAGCAGGCCCCCGGCGGTGATCTCCAGCCCGCCCAGGGAGGGGTCCCGCTTCGCCCGCCCCTCGGCCAGGGCCTCGCCCCACACCAGGTCGGCCTTCTCGGGGATGAACAGGTGGGGGAGCCAGCCGTCGGCGATCTCGGCGGTCATCGCCACGTTCTTCACGCCCAGCGAGGCCACGTGGACGGGGATGTCCGGGCGCCGGGGGTGGTTGATGATCTTGAGGGGCTTGCCCAGCCCGGTGCCCTTCTCCGGCGGCAGCGGGATCTGGAAGACGGAGCCGTCGTGGGTGAGGCGGTCCTCGCGCGCCCAGACCCTGCGGCAGATCTCGATGGTCTCGCGGGTGCGGGCGAGGGGCCTGGTGTAGGGGACGCCGTGGAAGCCCTCGACGACCTGCGGCCCGCTGGCCCCCAGGCCGAGGACGGCCCGTCCGCCGGAGAGGTCGTCGAGCCCGGCGGCGGTCATCGCGATGAGGGTGGGAGTGCGGGTGTACATCGGCAGGATGGCCGAACCGATCGCCACGGTCTCGGTGCGGGCGGCGATGTACCCCATCAGGGTGGGGCTGTCGAACCCGTAGGCCTCGGCGACCCACACGGTGTCGAGCCCGGCCCTCTCCAGCTCGACCACCCGGTCGACGGAGGCCTTGGGGTCACCCGCGTACTGGAGCGGCATCGAGATGCGCATGTGTGTCCTCCCGGGAGGGCCGGACCCCGGCCCGTGTGGGTGCTGGGTACGGGAGCAACTCTACTGCCGAGTACCGTTCGGCCTGTGGTCCGGCCCACACCCCTGCGACCCCTCCGGGGAGGCGCCCCGGACGCCCCGGGACGGCCCCGGCCGGCGGCGGGGGCGGTCAGCGGGGGGAGTCGCCGGTGACCAGCGGCAGGGACGGGTCGGCGGCCCACGCGGTCATCGAGCCGTCGTAGACGGCGACGTCCTCGCGGCCGACGAGCGCGAGCGCGTGCGCGACCCCCGTGGCCGCGATGCCCCCGCCGCAGTACGTGACCGGGGTGACCCCGGGGTCGAGGAGGCCCGCGCCGTCGAAGAGGGCGCGCAGCTCCTCCACCGGCCTGAGCCTGCCGGTCTCCGGGTCGAGGACCTCGCCGACCGGCAGGTTGACGCTGCCGGGGATGTGGCCGTCGCGCGCGTAGGTGTGCTTGTCGCCCCTGTAGGTCTCCGGGTCGAGCACGTTGACCAGCACCGTCCTCCGGTCGTCGACGGCCGCGGCCACCTCCTCGGTGGAGCGCAGCAGCTCGGGGCGCCGCTCGGCCTGGAAGGCCATGGGGATCGGGGTGGGGGTGGGCTCGTCCGTGACCGGCAGGCCGGCGGCCTTCCAGGCGCGCAGCCCGCCGTCGAGGACCACCGCGCCGTCGAAGCCCTCCAGGCGCAGCTGCCACCAGAGGCGGGTCGCCCAGAACCCGGTGCTCCGGTCGTAGACCACGACCGTGCGGCCGGGCCCGATCCCCAGTGCGCCCGCGCTGACCGCGAACTTCTCCGAGGGCGGCACGGTCCACGGCGCGGGGGCCCCGGTGTCCGCGAAGTCGGTGGTCAGGTCGGCGAAGAGGGCGCCCGGGATGTGCTCGGCCTCGAAGCCCGGCCGGCCCGACTCCACCGTGTAGGGGCCCTCGTCGGGAACGGACAGGAGGGTGGTGGAGTCGACGACGACGAGGCCCTTGTCGTCCAGGTGGTCGGAGAGCCACTCCACGCTGACGGTGGGTGCGGTGTGTTCTGTCATGGTGCGTACCCCTGTATCCGAGAAGTCCGTTCAGGAACGCATGCTATCCGGCGGGCGGCGAAAGCCCTGGTGGCGGTGGTCACCGGGGCCGCGCCGGCCGCGCGGATCACCGCCGCGCCCCGTACGGGGGACCGCCGGCCGGGGCGCACGCACCCCGGCCGGCGGCCGTCGTCCCTACCGGGACGCCGGTCCTGCGCTCCCCGCTCAGCTCGCGTAGGAGTGGCGCTCCTCCGGGAAGGCCCCGCTGACGACCTCGTCCGCGTAGGCCGAGGCCGCGTCGCGCAGCGTCTCGTGCAGGTTGGCGTAGGTCTTGACGAACTTCGCCACCTTCGGGCTCAGCCCGGCCATGTCCTGCCACACCAGCACCTGGGCGTCGGTGGACGGACCCGCGCCGATGCCGACGGTCGGGATGGAGAGCTGCTCGGTGACCTGCGCGGCCACCTCGGCGGGCACGCACTCCAGGACGACCGCGAACGCCCCCGAGCGCTCCATCTCCTTGGCGTCCTTGAGCAGCCCGGCGGCGGCCTCGCCGCGGCCCTGGACCCTGTACCCGCCCAGCGTGTTGACCGACTGCGGGGTCAGGCCCAGGTGCGCCATCACCGGGATCCCGGCGGACACCAGCAGTTCCACCTGGGGTGCGACCGCGCGGCCGCCCTCCAGCTTCACCGCCTGGGCCCGCCCCTCCTTCATGAACCGCGACGCCGACTCCAGCGCCTGCTGGGGGGAGGACTGGTAGGAGCCGAACGGCAGGTCGGCGACCACCAGTGCCCGCCGGGTCGAACGGGACACGGCGGCGGTCAGGGGGACCAGTTCGTCCACGGTGACCGGGACGGTCGTGTCGTAGCCGTAGACGACGTTCGCGGCCGAGTCGCCGACGAGCAGCACCGGGATCCCGGCCTCGTCGAAGACCCGGGCGGTGAGGGCGTCGTAGGCGGTCAGCATGGGCCAGCGCTCGCCGCGGACCTTGGCGGAGGCCAGGTCGCGGACGGTGACGCGGCGGCTGGTGACGCCGCCGTACAGGGAGTTGCCCGCGGGCGGGGTGTTGGCTGTGATGGTCATGGCGTGTTCTTCCTCCGTCGTCTCGAAGCACCTCGGCGGGTGTCCCCGGACATGTGGACGAATGATGGTCCGCGCTCGCGCGCGTGAGGGCCGTGGGGCCCCGGTGCGGCCCTCGTGGAGGGGGCCGGGCGGTGCGGCGCCGGTGTCCCGGAGGGCTTCCGACCGCCGTGGCCGACGGTGCGGAACCGGTTCCTGCCGCCACACGGAAGCATCATCGCATGCCTGCGACACGCGTCTCCTCGCGGGATACAACCGGATTGCGCCGCCTGCTCATTCCCTGTACCTCTTGTTGCGGAAGGGCCTGCGGGGGTGAGCCGTCATACCGGTTGCGCCACCGGGCGGGACACCGTCGGCCGCGACGGGTGCCACGGCCCGAACCGCCCATCGGGGTCCCGGCAGCGGAGGTGGCGCGTGGACGCACAGACGGCATACCGGCGAAGATGGGGCGGGCTGGCGGTCCTGGTCATCTGCCTCCTGGTGATCGTCGCGGACAACACGATCCTCAACGTGGCGCTGCGCGTGCTCTCCGACCCGGAGGCGGGTCTGGGGGCCAGCCAGTCGCAGCTGGCCTGGGCGATCAACTCCTACACGCTGGTCTTCGCGGGGCTGCTCTTCGCCTTCGGCGTGATCGGCGACCGCGTGGGGCGGCGCCGCATGATCGTGGCCGGCCTCACCGTCTTCGGGGCGGCGTCGGCCCTGTCGGCCTACTCGCAGAGCCCCGAGCAGCTCATCCTCGCCCGTGCCGCCATGGGGCTCGGCGCGTCGATGGTGACGCCGCAGACCCTGTCGGTCATCACGAACGTGTTCCCGCCCGAGCAGCGCGGACGCGCCATCGGGATCTGGGCGGGCTCGGTCGGACTCGCGATGGCGATCGGCCCCTCGGCGGGCGGACTGCTCCTGGAGAACTTCTGGTGGGGATCGATCTTCCTGATCAACGTGCCCTTCGTCGTTCTCGGACTGGCACTGGTGTTCTTCCTGATCCCGGAGTCGAGGGACGCGGACCCGGGGCGGCCCGACGTCCTCGGCGTGCTGCTGTCCGTCCCCGGCCTGGTGCTCCTGATCTACGGCATCATCACCGCGGGGGAGCGGGCCTCGCTCGCGGACTGGGACGTGTGGGGCGCGCTGGCCGGAGGCGTGGCCGTGCTCGCGCTGTTCCTGGTGCACGAGTCCCGGACCGAGGACCCGTCCCTGGACGTGCGCTTCTTCCGCGACCCCCGGTTCAGCGTCTCCATCGCCACCATCATGGTGATGTTCTTCAGCATGTCGGGGATCATCTTCTTCCTGAGCTTCTACTGGCAGAGCGTCCGGGAGTTCTCGCCCTTCGCCGCGGGCCTGCTGGTGCTGCCCGCGGCCGTGGGGCAGATGGTCATGGCGCCGCTCAGCCCGACCCTGGTGCGCCGGGCGGGGCCGCGCGTGGTCGCCGCCTGCGGGGTGCTCGGGGTGTGCTCGAGCTTCGTCTTCTTCACGCAGCTGGAACCGGACACGCCGCTCCCGCTGATCATCGGCTTCTTCCTCCTCCAGTCGGGGTCGATGGCGGTCGTGCTGACACCCGCCACGGACGCGATCATGTCGTCGGTCCCGCCGGGCAAGGCCGGGGCGGCCTCCGCCGTGCAGAACACGGTCCGCCAGGTCGCGACCGCGATGGGGGTCGCGATCCTGGGGGCGGTCATCTCCTTCCGCTACCGGGCGGGGATCACCGGGAGCCTCGACCGGTTCGCGCAGGAGGAGGGCGGCGACCGGCCGGACCCCGGTGAGCTGCGCGCGGCGGGGGAGTCGATCGAGGGCACCCTGGCGCTCGCCCGCGGCGCGGGCGAGGCCGGCCGTGCGCTGGTCGGCCCCGCCAAGGAGGCGTTCATGACGGGGCTGCACACCGCCGCGACGATCTCCCTGTGCTTCGGCCTGGTCGGACTGGTGGTGGTCCTGGTCTGGATGCCCCGCGAGGCCGGCCGCCACCAGGAGGCGGACGCCCCGCGGGGCGGGGACGCCGGGGCGAGCTGAGGACGGCGCCGGGAGGGAACCCCGCACACCCGGCCCGTGCCGGCGGGGCCGGGGACGCCGGCCGACGCGCGGGGCGGGGCCGGTCGCCTACGTTGGGGGCATGCGCCTGACCGCCTTCACCGACGTCTCCCTGCGACTGGTCATGCGGCTCGCGGTGGCGGGGGACGGCGAGCTCCTCACCACGAGGACCGCCGCCGGCATGCTCGCCGTGCCGTACACGCACATGGCCAAGGCCGTGGCCCGCCTGTCCGGCATGGGGATCGTGGAGACGCGGCGCGGCCGCAACGGCGGGCTGCGCCTGACGGAGGAGGGGCGGCGGACCCCGGTCGGGTCGATCGTGCGCGCCCTGGAGGGCGGGGGAGACCTCGCCGGCTGCGAGGACGACCCGCCCTGCCCCCTGCGCGCGGCCTGCCGCCTGCGCGGCGCCCTGCGCGACGCGCGCGAGGCGTTCTACTCCTCCCTCGACGCCGTCACCGTGGAGGCGCTGGTGGCGCCGCCGACCCGGGACGCGCTCTCCCTGCTGCGCCCGGAACAGGCGGCCGGGCCCTCCGCCTGACCCCGGCCCGGGCGGGCCGCGTGCGCTCCCGCGCGCCCGGGGCGGGCCGGCCGTCCACAGCCCCTGGCGGAGGCCGCCCGTCCGCGGTTTCATGGATACAGGGGGTGCTCCGGTCCCGCCCGCACCGTGCTGCCCTCCCGCCACCGGTCCCGGCTCCCGTGCCGCGTGTGGCGAAGGTCTCCGCGCGGGCGCCCCCGGTACGCCGCCGGGACCGGGACGCGACCTCCGCCCCCGGCCGGAGGGGTCCGAGGTCCCGGCAGGCACGGCCGCACGGCCCTGGCGCCGGGGCCCCTCGTGCCGCTCCCGCCCCCTCGCGCCTGCGGCGACGCGTCCTCCCGGGCTGCGGCGGGGCCCCGGAGGAGGACCCCGGGGACGGGCTCTCCATGGACGGATTTAATGTGCATTTCAGATACCAATTATCTGATCCGGGAGGGTTCCACGCCTCCCGGCGAAGGAGGACGGCACATGCTCTCCACCGAGTCCGCGGCCACGGTCCGGGCCACCATCCCCGTCGTCGCCCGGTCGCTGGACACCATCACGGCCCGGTTCTACGAGACGATGCTCGGGGACCGCCCCGAACTCCTCGACGGCCTGTTCAACCGGGGCAACCAGGCCTCCGGCGAGCAGCGCCGGGCCCTGGCCGGGTCGATCGCCGCCTTCGCCACCGCGCTCCTCGACCACCCGGACGAACGCCCCGACGCCCTCCTCTCCCGCATCGCCCACAAGCACGTCTCCCTCGGGGTCACCGAGGACCAGTACGCGGTCGTGCACAAGTACCTCTTCGGCGCCATCGCCCACACCCTCGGCGACGCCGCCACCCCGGAGGTCGTCTCCGCCTGGGACGAGGTGTACTGGCTCATGGCCGGGGCGCTCACCGCCCTGGAGGCCCGCCTGTACGCCGCGGCCGGGTGCGCCGGACGCGACGTCTGGCGCCCCTGGCGGGTGGCCGAACGCCGCGAGCAGACGCCCGACACCGTCTCCCTCACCCTCGAACCCGGCTTCGGCGACCCGGTCCCCGACTTCCTGCCCGGCCAGTACGTCAGCGTCCGGGTGCGCATGCCCGACGGCGTGCACCAGGCCCGCCAGTACTCCCTGAGCGGCTGGGACGGCAGGCGCCGCCGGATCACCGTCAAGCGGCTGCGCGCCGGCGAGAACCCCGCCGGGGAGGTCTCCACCCTGCTGCACGACACCGCCTGCGCCGGCGACACCCTCATGGTGTCCGCCCCCGCGGGCGACGTCGCCCTGTCCGGGGGCGACCACCCCCTCCTGCTGGTCTCCGCCGGGATCGGCTGCACCCCGATGGTCGCCATGCTCCACCGGCTCGCCGAACAGCGCAGCGCCCGCCGGGTCCTCGTCCTGCACGCCGACCGCGGGCCCGCGGAGCACGCGCACCGCGACGAGACCGCCGCGCTGGTCGGCGCGCTCCCCGGGGCGGACCTCCGGACCTGGTACGGGAACGGCGGCGACGGGCGCATGGACCTGTCCGGGGTCGGGGTCCCCGAGGGCGCCGAGGTCTACCTGTGCGGCCCCCTGCCGTTCATGCGCGACGTGCGCGCGCAGCTGCTCGACGCCGGGGTGCCCGCACGCCGGATCCGCTACGAGGTCTTCGGCCCCGACCTGTGGCAGGGCGCGGCCTGACCCCCGGGAGGGCGGCCCCGGTTCCGGCGCCGCCCTCCCGGGGCACGGCGCCGGGCGGCCGTCGGCCCGGATGCGCCGCCACTGGGCGACCCACCGCGAAACCGACATACTGAACGGCATGCAGTCCCACGGCCCCTCCCCCGTCCTCGTCGGACGCGACCGCCTGCTCGCCCGCCTCGCCGGGGACGGGCGCCGCGTCCGGACGCACGGCGCCCGCGCGACGCTCGTGTGCGGCGAGGCCGGGGTCGGCAAGTCCCGGCTCATCGAGGAGTACCTGGCACGCGCGGACGCGGGCCGCACAGCGGTCGGCGGCTGCCTCGAACTCGGCGCCGACGGCGTCCCGTTCGCCCCCTTCACCACTCTGCTGCGCCACCTCGCCCGGGAGGAGGGCGCGCCGCCCTCCGCCGCCCACAGCCGTGAACTGGCCCGGCTCCTCCCCGAACTCGGCCGGGCGCCCGAGGGGGCGGACGACGGCCGCGCCCGCCTCTTCGAGTCCGTCCTCACCTTCCTGGAGGAGCGCTCCCGCCCGGGCGGACTCCTGGTCGTCGTGGAGGACCTGCACTGGGCGGACGCCTCCACGCGCGACCTGCTCGTGTTCCTCCTGCGCAACCTCGGCGACGTCCCCGTCCACCTGCTGGTCAGCGTGCGCACCGACGACATCCACCGCACCCACCCCCTGCGCGGGCTCCTCCCCGAACTCGAGCGCCTGCCCCGCGTCGGCCGCCTCGACGTCGACCCGCTCGACCGCGACGCGGTCGCCGCCCAGGCGTCCGCGCTCCGCGGCGGGGCACTCGACCCCGCCGCCCTCGACCTCCTCCTCGAGCGCACCGGCGGCAACCCCCTGTTCGTGGAGTCGTTCCTCCACAGCCAGGACCCCACCGGAGGCCCCATCCCGGAGGGACCCCGCGGCCTCCTCCTCGCCACCGTCGAACGCCTGCCCGACACCACCCGGCGCGTCCTCGGCCTGGCCGCCACCGCGGGGGACCGGGTCGACCACCCCCTCCTGGCCGCCGTCGCCCTCAGGTCCGGGCTCACCGAGGAGCAGCTCGACGACGCACTGCGCCGCGCCGCCGACGCCCGGGTGCTGCGCGCCACCGACGACGGCTACGCCTTCCGGCACGCCCTCCTCGCGGAGGCCGTCCACACGGACCTGCTGCCCGGCGAGCGCGTCCGGGCCCACCGCCGCTACGCCGAGGCCCTCGCGCAGGGGGTGCCGGGCATGTCCGCCGCCGACACCGCCGTCCAGCTCGCCCACCACGCCCACGCCGCCCGCGACCAGCCCCTCGCCCTGACCGCCGCCTGGCGGGCCGCCGGCCACGCGTCGAGCGCCGCCGCCCACCCCGAGCACCTGGCCCTGCTCGAACGCGTCCTGGAACTGTGGGACCTGGTCCCCGACGCCGCCTCCAGGGTCGGGAAGCCGCGCGGCGAGGTGCTGCGCCGTGCCTCCCGCGCCTCCCTGGACGCCGGGCACCCGCGCCGCGCCGTCGACCACGCCACCGACGGGCTGCGCGAACTGGGCGTCACCGGGTACCACGAGCCGGGCGGTCCGCCGCCCGGGAACGCGGAGCTGATCGCCGGGCTCCGGCACGCCCGGGCCCACGCGCTCAAGGAGATGGGCAGGGACGGCGCGCTCGAGGACCTCGCGGACGCCATCGTCGTCCTGCCCCACGGCCATCCGCTCGCTGCCGCGGTCGGCTCGACCCTGGCCGCCACCCTGATGATGCGCAACCACCACGCGCAGGCCAGGCGCAGCGCGCTCCGCGGACTGGAACAGGCCCGCGCCGCCGGCGACCGCTACAGCGAGGCGGACCTCCTCGTCACCCTCGGCACCCTGTCCTCCACGGAGGAGCACGAGGCCGGGCTGCGGATGCTGGCCGACGGCATCTCCCTCGCCCGGGAGTCGGGCTTCGCCGAAGTGGAACTGCGCGGCCTGAACAACCTGGGCGGCGCGTTCCAGCGGATCGGCAGGGGGGAGGAGCACGGCCGGGTCGTCGAGGAAGGGCTGCGCCGCTGCGCGGAACTCGGCGTGGCCCGGACGCAGAGCGACCCCTTCCACCTGGGGATCGCGGTCAGGCTCGCCCACCAGGGCCGTTTCGCGGAGGCCGAGGAGCGGCTGGGGATGATCACCGGCGACACCGTGTTCATGGCGCGGGCCCGCACCCTCCGGATGAACCTCGCCCACCACCGGTGGGACCTGCGCGGGGTCCGGGAGGCGATGGAGGACTTCCGGAGGCTGCTGCCCGAGCACAGCAGCTCGCCCTCCGAGTACCTTCCCCTCCGCTTCACGGACATGCAGGTGGCGGCGGAGGAGGGGCGCTACGGCGAGGCCTTCGACCTGGCCACGGCCCAGCTCGGCCGCGGCGAGGACCACCCCTCCCCCTTCTCCGACGAGCTGTACGTGCTCGGCCTGTCCCCGGTGGGCGACACCGTCGACCTCCTGCGCGGGGAACCGGGCCGGGAGGGGGAGGTCCGCGTCCTCGCCTCAGGGCTCCGGGAGGTCTTCGACGGGTTCCCGCACGGCACCCGGCACCCGGGACTCCTCCTGTTGCGCCACCAGGTCATGGCCCAGATCGGTGAGGACCCCGGGGAGGCGCTGGCCGAGGCGGAGGCCGCGGTCTCCCTGGCCGGTGACCGGGAGGACGTGCTCACCGAGGGGCGCATCCGGCTGGTCGCCGCACGGGCCGCCCTGCGGGCCGGCGACCGGGGACGGGCGGGCGCCCACCTCGCCGTCGCCGGGCGCCTCGCCCGCCGGTACGGGCTGTGGCTGTTCGCGCGCCAGGCGCAGCGGCTGTTCCTGCGCCACGGGCTGCCCGACCCCGGGCGGCCCGCCGCGGTCGGGGCCGCCCCGGTCCCCCCGGCCCTCACCGACGGGTCGCCCCCCGGCGGGGGAGCGGGGGCGTCCGCCACCGCCGCCCCTCGCGGGGGCGGGCGGCCCGCCGGTCTCACGCCGCGTGAGGCGGAGGTGCTGGCCGAGGTCGCCAAGGGGCGCACGAACCGGGAGATCGGCGAGGCGCTGTTCATCTCGGCGAAGACGGTGAGCGTGCACGTGACGAACATGATGGCCAAGCTGGGGGTGTCCAACCGCAACGCGGCGGCGGTGCGCGCCCGCGAACTCGGCCTGGGGTGACCCGGCGCCGGGCAGGGCCCGCCCCGGCGTCCCACGGGTCCGGGTCCGCCGGGGCGCGCGCGGGCACCCGCCGGTCGGCGTCGTCCACGGGGCGGGCGTCGGCGTGGGTGGCGCGGGGCGCCGAGGGCCTTCCGGTCCGGTGGCGGATGTCGCCGTCCACACCGGTGCCGGAGGCCCTCTTCGCCTGTGACGGGAGGGGCGGGTGTCACCGACCTCCGTGGTCGTTACACCTAGAGCGTCGGCAGGTACCGCTGGAGCTCGTACGGCGTGACCTGCCGCCGGTAGGAGTTCCACTCGGCCTTCTTGTTGCGCAGGAAGAAGTCGAACACGTGCTCGCCCAGGGTCTCGGCGACCAGTTCGCTGTTCTCCATGATCCGCAGCGCCTCGTCCAGGCTCTGGGGCAGCGGCCGGATGCCCAGCGCGCGGCGCTCGGCGTCGGTCAGCGCCCAGACGTCGTCCTCCGCGCCCGGGGGCAGCTCGTAGCCCTCCTCGATGCCCTTCAGCCCGGCGGCCAGGATGACGGCGTAGGCCAGGTAGGGGTTGCAGGAGGTGTCCAGCGAGCGGATCTCGATCCGGCTGGAGTTCGACTTGCCGGGCTTGTACATGGGCACGCGCACCAGGGCCGAGCGGTTGTTGTGGCCCCAGCAGATGTACGCCGGGGCCTCGCCGCCCATCCCGGCGGAGGCCGCGGGGTCGTCCCACAGGCGCTTGTAGGAGTTGACCCACTGATTGGTGACCGCGGTGATCTCGTCGGCGTGACGCAGCAGGCCCGCTATGAACCCGCGGCCCACCTTGGACAGCTGGAAGTCCGCCCCGGGCTCGTAGAAGGCGTTGCGGTCGCCCTCGAACAGCGACAGGTGGGTGTGCATGCCCGAACCCGGGTACTCGGTGAACGGCTTGGGCATGAACGTCGCGTAGACGCCCTGCTCCAGCGCCACCTCCTTCATCACGAGCCGGAAGGTCATGATGTTGTCGGCCGTGGTCAGCGCGTCCGCGTACCGCAGGTCGATCTCCTGCTGCCCGGGACCGCCCTCGTGGTGGCTGAACTCCACGGAGATGCCCATGGCCTCCAGCATGTTGATGGCGTTGCGCCGGAAGTCGTGCGCGCTGTTGTGCGGGGTGTGGTCGAAGTAGCCGCCCGAGTCGTTCGGCTCGGGGAACTCGCCCATCTCGGGCATCTTCTTCAGCAGGTAGAACTCGATCTCGGGGTGCGTGTAGAACGTGAACCCCAGGTCGGAGGCCTTGCCGAGCTGTCTCTTGAGCACGTGGCGCGGGTCCGCCGGCGACGGGGAGCCGTCCGGCATCAGGATGTCGCAGTACATCCGCGCGGTGCCGTGGGGCTCGTTGCGCCAGGGCAGGACCTGGAACGTGGACGGGTCGGGCTGGGCCAGCATGTCGGCCTCGTAGACGCGGGCGAACCCCTCGATCGCCGAGCCGTCGAAGCCGATGCCCTCGGAGAAGGCGGCCTCCAGTTCGGCGGGGGAGATCGCCACGGACTTGAGGTACCCGAGCACGTCGGTGAACCACAGCCTCACGAACCGGATGTCGCGCTCCTCCAACGTGCGGAGCACGAATTCCTGCTGTCGATTCACGATCAACCTTCCTCGCTGCCGGTCGGTCCGGCGCCGGTCCGCTGCCTGCGGAGCCGGGCCGGGCACGGTGTCCCAGGGCCAGTGTGCCGTGCGGATATTTCCGGGGTATTTCCGCACACGCCAACCAGCCTGCCCGGACAGCCCCCCGCACACGCATTATGACCTGTGGCGGGGGACCGGGGGCCAACGACGCACGCGCCCTTCGCCACACCGGCCCCCGCGCGCGGACCGGCCCGGCGGACGCGGGCCCGCGCAGCCCCGCGGGACACGGCCGGGACCGGTCCGGCCGCCGCCGGGGACGGCGTCAGCCCAGGCCGAGTTCGCGCAGCCGTGCCCCGGCGGCGGTGCGGTTGGGCACGCCCAGCTTGGCCAGGATGTTGGACACGTGCACGCTCGCGGTCTTGGCCGAGATGAACAGCTCACCGGCGATCTGCGCGTTCGTGCCGCCCGCCGCCAGCAGCCGCGCCACCTCGCTCTCCCGCGCGGTCAGACCCGACGGGGCGGCGGGCGGGGCGCCGCCGTCCCCCAGCGCGACCCCCATCCTCCGCGCCAGGTCCGCGGAGGCGTTGGCCAGCGGCACCGCGCCGCAGGCCTCGGCCGCCCCGTGCGCCCCACGCACCAGGCACGCCGCCCGCGGGCGGTCCCCGGCCGCCACCGCCGCCCCGGCCGCGCGCAGCCGTGCCGCGGCCAGGTGCAGCCGCATCGGCGTGGCCTCCCACGCCGCCACCGCGGACGACCACCGCTCCAGGACCTCCCCGGGCTCCGCGCCGTCCGCCTCCCCGAGACGGGCCCGCACGGACTCCCGGTAGGCCTCCTGGGCGGTTCCGTGGGACGGCATCGAAGACACCACCCCGGCCACCAGGGCGCCCACCCGGCGAGCCAGCGCGACCGTCTCCGCCGGGCGGCCGGTCACGGAGCCCGGACCGGGGGCGGTGGCCCGGCGCACGGCCTCGGACATCACGTCCGCCAGCGGCCACGTGTACCCGTGCGCCGCCTCCAGCGCCATCCGGTCCAGCGCGCTCTCCGACAGGGAGAGCGCCGCGCCGACGGAGCCCTCGACCAGGTCGGTCTCCAGCTGCGCCAGCACGGCCAGCTGCACGATGTTCATCCGGGAGCCGGTCAGCGCCCGCTCCCGCTCCGCCGCCGACGCCGCCCGGCGGGCCGCGGCCAGGTCCCCCTGCGCCGCCGCGGCCCGCGCCAGCACCGCGTCGATGTAGGTGTGGTGCGTGTTCGCGGAGCTGTTGCGCAGGATCGGCTCGACGATCCTCCTGGCCTCGGCCAGGTTGCCCAGCTCGAAGTGGATCTCGGCCCGGTTCTGGTGGTTGAACGTCTTGTGGACCGAGGCCCAGCCCATCGCCTCGTGGCGGGCCAGGGACTCCTCCAGGACCGCCAGCCCCTCCGTGTGGTGGCCCAGCTCCCGGAGGAAGTGCGCGAGGTTGCCCGCTCCGCGCGCCTCCAGGGAGGGGTCCGAGGTCGCCGCGCCGTGGCGGATGCCCGCCTCGATGAGCGGGCGCCCCCGTTCCAGGTCCCCCGCCTGCATGTGGAGGCCGCCCAGGGTGATGCGCGCGTCGGCCGCCGCGCTCATGTCGCAGGACCGGGACGGGTCGGCCAGGGCGAGGGCCTTCTCGGCCAGGCCCCGGGAGGTCCACCCGGCCCGCTCCAGCTCGCGCAGGCGCACCCGGTCGGGGCCCTCCTCCCGGTCGATCCTGTGGAGCGCGGTCTCCCGGGCGAGGATGGACAGCAGCAGGGCGTACCCGGGCATGTGGGGCGGATGGAGCTCCAGGGCCCGGGTCAGGTCCGCGATGCCCCCGCCGCGGGCCTCCTGGGAGCGCGCCATGCCCCGGCGGCGCAGCAGCTGCGCCCGCACGGCCCGCGTCGCGTCGCCGTCGCCGTCCTCGGGCAGGGAGGCCAGGGCCTCGTCGGCGAGTTCGACGGCGCGCCGGTGGCGTCCCGCCTCCACCGCGGCGCCGGCGGCCAGGCCGACCACCTCCGCCCAGCTCCTGCCCTGCACCCGCTCACGGGCGTCCGGGACCCGGTCCCACAGGGCCAGGACGCGTTCGAGCATGGCCAGCTCCTCGCCGTAGGCGAGGGTGTCGCCGGCGCGCACCGCCGCCCACCAGGACGCCTGGAGGGCGCTGGGCAGCTCCTGGGCGGCGTTGTAGTGGTGCGCCTGCTCGGCGGCGCGGCGGTCGGACGGGACGGAGTCGGGGTACTCGTCGATGAGCTGGGCGAAGCGCATGTGCAGCCGGGCGTGGGGGCCGGGGAGGATCTCCTCGTGCACGGCGTCGCGCAGGAGGGCGTGCCGGAACCGGTAGCCGGTCCGGTCCGCGCGCAGCACGTTGGAGTCGACCAGGGTGTGCAGGGCGGCCTCCAGCTCCCGCTCGGGGAGTCCGGCCGCGTGGTGGAGCATCTCGTGCTCGACGAGGCCCGACACGGCGCCGACCGAGGCCACCCGCAGGACCGACAGGGCGGTGGCGTCCAAGCGGTGGAGCGGTTCCAGGAGCAGGTCGCGGAACTGGTCGGGCACCTCCGGCCCCTCGCCGGACCGGTCGACCGCCGCCGAGGCCAGCGCCTCGACGAACAGGGGCACCCCCTCGGTGCGCCGGTACAGCTCGTCCGTCTCGTGGGGCGTGAGGGCGGAGCCCCGTATCGCGGCGGCCTGGGCCCCGACCTCGGCGCGGCTGAGCGGCCCCAGCCGCAGCGGCTCGACGCCCGGCGCGCGCTGGAGTTCGGGGAGGAGGCGGCGGAGGGGGTGGCTGCGGTGGAGGTCGTCGCTGCGGTAGGTGGCGATGATCTGGACGCCGGGGAGGTCGAGGTTGCGGACCAGGAAGACGAGGAGGTCGCGGGTGGCGTGGTCCGACCAGTGCAGGTCCTCCAGGACGACGGTGACCCCGCCGCCCTCCGCCGCGCGGTCGAGCAGGCGCAGGACCTGCTCGAAGAGGATGCCGCGGTTCTCCGGGCGCTGGACCGGCACGTCGCCCAGCTCGGGGAGGAGGCGGGCGAACTCGCCGAGGCCCCCGGGCGCCGCGGCCTCGAAGGCGGCCCGCCCGCGTTCGCGCAGCAGCTGGCGCAGGACCGCCGTGAAGGGCGCGTAGGACAGGCCGTCCACGCCGAGCTGGAGGCAGCCGCCCGTGAACACCGTCCCCGGGGGGAGGGCCGAGACGAACTCGCCGACCAGGCGGCTCTTGCCGACGCCCGCGTCGCCGCCGACCAGGACCATGCCCGACGCCTCGCCGTGGCAGCGCGCGGCGTGGTCTCGGAGGAGCCGGAGCTCGGGCTCACGGCCGACGAAGACGGTACTGATATCGGCAAGTAGGGGCATATCGCCCATTATGTCGAGCGCAGGTGACTCTTCCAGGGGTTTTCGCCCGGACGGGACCACCGGCGCCGTCCGCCCGGGGGACTCGTCCCGCGTTCCGCAGCCGGCGGGCCCCGTGCCGCCGTGCGGGGCCCGCCGGGAAAGGGCGGCGGCCCCGGGAGGACCCGGGGCCGCAGGGGCGGGAGCGGTGGCCGACGGGTCCGGGGACCCCACGGTCAGGCCGCCCGGCCGTAGCGCCGGCGGGCGCGGAGGAGGCCGCCCCGGCGGCGCTCCTCCCGGCGCCGGGCGCGCAGCTCGGCCCGGGCGCTCAGCGCGGCGCGGACGTCGGCCATCTCGCGGACGCGCTGCTCCGTCATCATCCGGGCGTTGGCAGCGAGCAGTTCACTGTGGAACATCGTGTGTCCTCTCCCCGTCGGCGCGGACCCCGTGTCCCGCCGTCCTGGTGTCCACGATCGTCCTAAGAGCCGCTCCGGGGCATCGGGAGGATGCCCCGTCCCGCGGCCGGGTTCCGCCCGGGCGCACCCGGAACGGGCTAAGACGCCCCTTCCGACCCGGGACGGGAAGGAGACCGCCCGCCCGGGGCGTGTCACCGCACGCGTTCCGATGGTCACCCGTAGTTGTCTAGTGCTGTCGGATCGCGAACACACAGGAGGCACGGGATGGCTCGGCTCGTTCGGGGAAGCAGTCGGAGCACGGTGTCCGGATGGGGAGGCGCGTTCGCGGCGGGGCTGGTGGCGGTCGGCCTGGCCGCCGCGCCCGCGTCCGCGGAGGAGAACCCCCGGGGGCTGCCCGGGTCGGCCCCCGGGGAGGAGGGGCGGATGCCCCTGGTGGGGCTGTCGGTGGTGGTGGGCGACGAGCCGGCCAACCCGGGCGAGGAGGTCACCCTGCGCACGACCGTGGCCAACAGCGACGGCGACCCGGTCCGGGGCGCGCTGCTCGCCCAGCACTTCCCGGAGGAGCTGGAGGTCCTGGAGGTCGACGGCGGGGGGTCGGCCGACCAGGGCATCGTGAACTGGCGGGTGGAGGTCCCGGCGGGGGAGGAGGCCGTGTACACGGTGCGGGCCCGGGTGGCGGAGGGGGCCGTGCCCGACAAGAGGGTGATGAGTACGGCCTGCCTGCTGCTCGACCGCGACGCGGACCCGGCCGCGTGCGCCAGCAACACGGTGGTCGTCACCGAGGTGACGGCGATGTCCCGGGTCTCGGAGTACGTCGGCCGGGAGTGGCTGCTCAGGTCGGTGGGGGCGGCCCTGGTGGTGGGGCTGGCCTGGCTGATGTGGCGGCGGAGGGGGGTTCTGCGCAGGGGGTGAGCCGAGGGGGAGGCCGGGCGCCGGTTTTGTTACGTCGGTGTGTCATCAAACCGGAATCTAAAACTACGGCTCGTAGTAGTGTATGGCCATGGACATCCTCTACTCCGCGCTCGTCTTCCTCCACATGCTCGGCCTGGCCGGCATCATCGCGGGCTTCCTCATGCAGCTCATGACCGACAACGCCAAGGCGCCCAAGGTCCTGCTGCACAGCTCGCTGCTCCAGTTCGTCACCGGACTGCTCCTCGTGGGGGTCGCCGAGATGGCCGACCTCTCCGAGCTGGACCACGTCAAGATCGCCGTCAAGCTGGTCGTCGCCCTCGCCGTCGTGGTGCTGGGCGTCCTGAACCTGCGCAAGCCCGCCAGGAACCTCGCGATCGTCGCGGGCGTGCTCGCCGTCGTCAACATCGGCGTGGCCGTCTTCTGGTAGCGCCTTCCCGCGCAGAACCTCCAGGGGCGGCTCCCGCAGGCCGTCCGGGGGGAGCCGGTGGCGGTACGGATCCCGCGATCCGCACCGCCACCGGTTTTTTGTGCGTGTCTTTCGGTAACCTTGCAGAATTTTTCTGTCGTCGTCCGCACGCGGACGGTGCCGCATCCGTCCAGCTCACGGTGCGGGGCAGGGTGGTGACGACAGTGGTCGCCGCACGTCATCGGCCTCGTCGTCGCACGTCAGTGCGGAGATCGTCGCTCTGGGTGAGGGGAGGGGTTCGGTCGAAACCAGCTGTTCACAAGGGCGGGTCGTTCTGTTAGCTTCGTCACTCCCATGCAAGAACTTGCAAATACTGCAAGGGCATGGCGGCAGGGCTCGACGGCCCCGCCGCGCACCCCCCAAGGAGCGCACATGAGTACACGAGGCCCCGGCGCAGCAGCCGCGGCGGTCCTGCTGGGAGCCGGCCTGCTGGCCGCCCCCGGCCCGATCGACCCCCCGCCGGTCCAGGCCGCGCCTGCCCCCGCCGCGGAGGCGGACAGCGGTGAGACCGTCGTCCACCTGTTCCAGTGGAGCTGGGACGCCGTCGCCGCCGAGTGCGAGGACTTCCTCGGACCGAACGGCTTCGGCGCCGTCCAGGTCTCCCCGCCCCAGGAGCACGTCGTCATCCCCTTCGCCGAGGGAGGGAACCACCCCTGGTGGCAGGACTACCAGCCCACCTCGTACAGCATCGGCAACACCCGCCGCGGCACCGCCGAGGAGTTCGCCGCGATGGTCTCCACCTGCCGCGACAGCGGCGTGAGGATCTACGCCGACGCGATCGTCAACCACATGACCGGTGACGGGTCCGGGACCGGCAGCAACGGGACGCGGTGGGCCAAGTACGACCACCCCGACCTGTTCGGCGACGGCTCCGCCGCCTTCGGGGACGGCGACTTCAGCCCCTGCCGCGAGGACATCGCGGACTGGGGGAACAAGGCGGAGATCCAGAACTGCCAGCTCCTGGGCCTGGCCGACCTCGACACGGGCAGCCCCCACGTCCGGGCCCAGATCACCCGCTACCTCAACGGACTGGTCGGCCTCGGCGTGGCCGGCTTCCGGGTGGACGCCTCCAAGCACGTCCCCGAGGAGGACATCGGCGCGATCTTCGGCGGTCTGGACGAGGTCCCCGGGTTCGGCGGGCGGCCGCGCGTCTACCACGAGGTCTACGGCGACGCCACGATCCCCTACACCGCCTACACGCCCTACGGCCAGGTCACCAACTTCGACTACAAGCGCGACGTGTCCCGGAGGTTCGCCGGGGGCGACATCGCCGGGCTGACCGCGATGCCCGAGTACGGGGGGCTCTCCTCCGACCAGGCCGTCGTGTTCATCGACAACCACGACACCCAGCGCTACGAGCCCACGCTCACCCACAAGGACGGCGACCGCTACCACCTCGCCACGGCCTTCATGCTCGCCCACCCCTACGGCACCCCCGTGGTGATGTCGAGCTACGCCTTCGGCGACAACGAGACCGAGGGACCGCCCAGCGTCGGGACGGTGGAGGGCAACCCCGCCGGATGGATCACCGAGGACGCCGACTGCGCCTCCGCCGACTGGGTCTGCGAGCACCGCGACGGCGCCGTCGCCGGCATGGCGGCCTTCCGCAGCGCGGTCGGCGACGCCCCGCTGGCCGAGAGGGCGCGGGACGGCTCGTCCCGGGTGGCCTTCGACCGGGGCGGCAGCGGATTCGCCGCCTTCAACGCCTCCGGCCGGCCCTGGGACCTGAACGCCGCGACCGGCCTGCCCGACGGGACCTACGACAACGCCGCGGGCGAGGGCTCCGTCACCGTCGCCGGCGGCCGCGTCACCGCACGGGTGCCCGCGGACGGCGCCGTGGCCCTCCACGTCGGCGGGGAGTGCGACGACCCCGACGGCTGCGGCGGCACCGACCCGGGAGAACCCGGCGGGACCCTCACCGCGACGGTCGACACCCGGCCGGGCCAGGTGGTGCGCGTCGTCGGCGAGACCCCCGGACTCGGCTCGTGGAACCCCGCTGACGGGGCCGCCCTGGCGGACGGGGGCGACGGCACCTGGTCCGGAGCCGTCGCGCTGGAGGCCGACACCGAGTGGAAGCTCGTCAAGGTCGACGGCGGGGGCCGGGTGGAGTGGGAGCCCGGTGGGAACCGGGTCGGCCCCGCCACCGCCGTCACGTGGGGAACGCGCTGACCCCTCCGCCCGGGCCCGGGCACCGGCTCGCTCCCGGGGGCCCGTTCCGCACCGCCGGGCGGCGTCCCGCGGGACCCGCCCGGCGACACCCGGCAGGCGCGGTCCCGCGCCTGCCGGCCGCGCCCCCGTGCCGCCCCCGCCGGCACGGGGGCGCACCCCGGAAGGGCCCGGGCGGTCAACCGGCCGAGGCGTCCGCCCGCGGGGCCGGACAGGCGCCCCCGGGCCCGGTCGCGAGCTCGAAGTGCCACATCTCGTTGGCGTAGGTCCGGCAGAGCCCGTGGGCGTCTCCGAACCGGCCCATCCAGTCGGCGGCGTCCGTCCGTCCGATGTCGACCGCGTCACCGCTCACGTGGGAGGAGGACTCCGCGGAGGCGACCCACCGCGCGGCCTCCTCCTCGCTCCCGTAGACCGTGACCGCCGCGTCCAGCAGGAACCGCTGGTAGCGCTCGCTGCGCCATCCGCTGGTGACGACCACGTCCACCCCGTCCTCCCGGGCCTCGGCAGCGGCGGCGCGCACGGCCTCCAGCAGTTCCGGGTCCATCCGCTCCAGCAGGGGCAGGCCCTCCGCGAACGGTGACACGCCCTCCCCCTCGGCCAGGTAGCCGTCGTCCTCGTCCAGCGGCGTGAACCCGGTGACGGGCGCCGTCGCCGTCAGCGGCGGCCCCCCGTCCCCCGCCGGCCCGGGGGACAGGCCCCACAGGGCCGCCAGGGCCACGGCGAACAGGGCTGACGTGACCGCGACGGCGGCCGGGCGGCCGGTGGCGTGCGGCCCCGGCGGAACTCGGACCACGGGATCCCTCCCCTCTCCGCCGGACGGGCCCGCCCGGCGCTCCGCACCAGACCAGCAGGGGGGATGTTGCGGGGACGTCGGGTGATCCGCCTACGTTTTCGCAACACGCCGCCGCCTAGACTCGGGCGTCCGTCCGCGGGCGCGGACCGCCGA
Organism: Streptomonospora nanhaiensis; assembly: GCF_026642255.1. GTDB lineage: Bacteria > Actinomycetota > Actinomycetes > Streptosporangiales > Streptosporangiaceae > Nocardiopsis > Nocardiopsis tropica. Next base: position 1,878,089 of record NZ_CP113264.1, read on the forward strand.
GGAGGAGGGGACCGCATGCGCGTGCTGATCGTCGAGGACGAGGCCTTCATGGCCGAGGCGCTCCAGGCGGGCCTGCGCCACGAGGCGATCGCCGCCGACACGGTGTCCGACGGGGACGGGGCCCTGGAGCGCGTGGCCGTCAACGACTACGACGTCGTGGTCCTCGACCGCGACATCCCGGGCACGCACGGGGACGACGTGTGCGCGACCGTGGTCAGGGACCACCCCGGCACGAGGGTGCTCATGCTGACGGCCGCGACACGGCTCAGGGACAAGGTGGACGGGTTCGCGCTCGGCGCCGACGACTACCTCACCAAGCCCTTCGCGCTGGAGGAGCTGGTCGTGCGCCTGCGGGCGCTCGCCCGGCGCCCGCGGACCGCGGTCCCGCCCGTGCTGGAGTTCGGGGACCTGCGCCTGGACCCCTACCGGAGGGAGGCCTACCGGAACGGCCGCTACCTGCGGCTCGCGCGCAAGCAGTTCGCCGTCCTGGAGCTCCTCATGCGCGCGGACGGAGGGGTGGTGAGCGCGGAGACCCTGCTGGAGAAGGTGTGGGACGAGAACGCCGACCCGTTCACGAGCGCCCCCAGGGTCACGGTCTCGACCCTGCGCCGGGCCCTCGGCGAACCGGACCCCGTCGTCACCGTCCCGGGGGCCGGCTACCGCCTCGGCGCCCCCGGCGGCAAGGCGTGAGCGCCGCCCGCCCGCGGCCGACGAAGCCCCTGGTCAGCGCGCGGTTCCGCCTGGCCCTGAGCTACGCGGCCTTCCTCGTCGCAGCCGGAGCCGTCCTCCTGGCGGGCGTCTACGTGGTCCTGCGGTACGTCCCGAACTACCCCCTGACCGCCGCCAACCCGTCCGAGGCCCACCTGCCCATCGCGTCGAGGTCGAAGATCCTCACCGTCCTCGTCCACCTGTCCGGCGCGCTCCTCGCGGCCCTGGCCCTGATCGGGATCACCGGGGGGTGGTTCCTGGCCGGGTGGGTGCTGCGCCCCCTCCAGCGCATCGACGAGGCCGTCCGGCTCGCCGCCGAGGGGCGCCTCGACCACCGGATCCGCCTCACGGGGATCAACGACGAGTTCCGGCGGCTCGCCGACGCCTTCGACCACATGCTCGACCGGCTCGACGACGCGTTCGCCACGCAGGAGCGCTTCGCCGCCAACGCCTCCCACGAACTGCGGACGCCCCTGGCCGTCACGGGGACGCTCCTCGACGTGGCGCGGCAGAACCCGGACGGGCAGGACTACCCCGCCCTGGTCGAACGGCTCAGCATCACCAACGCCAGGGCGGTGGGCCTCACCGAGGCGCTGCTGCGGCTGGCCGACGCCAACGCCGTCACCGCCGCGGCCGCACCGCTCGACCTCGCCGGGACGGTCCGCGCGGCCGTCCGCGAGGCCGGTGACGAGGCGCGGCGGTGCGGCGTGACCTGGGACCTGCGCCTGGAGGCCGCACCGGTGCTCGGCGACGGGGCACTCCTCGCGCAGTTGGCCGCGAACCTCGTCCAGAACGCCGTCCGCCACAACACCGCGCCCGGGACCGCCCTGGCCGCCACCGGCCACGACCCCCGCCGGGGACTCGCCACGCTCCGGATCGAGAACACCGGACCCGGGTACACGACCGGGACCGCGGCGCGGCTGCGCGAGCCGTTCCTGCGGGGCGAGGGGCGCACCCGACGGCGGGACGGGCGCGGCCCCGGGGCGGGGGGAGGCTACGGCCTGGGACTCGCCCTCGTCGCCCGGGTCGTCGACGTCCACGGCGGCACCCTGGACACCGCCCCCCGCGAGGGGGGAGGGCTCGTCGTCACGGTCACCCTCCCCGCGCACCCGGTGTGACGCGCCCGCGCAGGAGCGGCCGCACGCCCGGCGGGCTCCGCCGCGGCCGGTCCGCTAGTCGTCGTAGAAGACGCGCTCCATCACCGCGCGCGCCCGCCGGGTGGCGCGCAGGTAGGCCTCCGTCAACTGCTCGGCCGGCCCCTCCCACACCCCCTCCTCGTCCTCGGCGCTGCGGCACCCCATCGCGCCCGCGACCGCGGCGCGCACCCGCAGGTCGGAGGGCAGCGAGTCACCGCCCCGGCCCCGCACCAGCATCACCATGCCCCGCACGCGCGAGGCCAGCCTCCACGCCTGCTCCAGCACCGCGCCGTCGTCCGCCGCGAGGAGCCCGTGGGCCACGGCCGTGTCCAGGGCCTCCAGGGTCCCCGTCGTCCGCAGGCCCGGGTACTCGTGGGCGTGGCGCAGCTGCGTCAGCTGCGCCACCCACTCCACGTCCGACAGCCCGCCCCGGCCCAGCTTCGTGTGCAGGGTGGGGTCCGCCCCCCGCGGCAGGCGCTCGGCCTCCATCCGCGCCTTGAGCTTGCGGATCTCCAGCACCGCCGACGGGTCGACACCGCCCTCGGGGTAGCGGACCGGGTCGATCAGCTCCGTGAACGCCCTGCGCAGCTCGGGGTCCCCGGCGATCGGCCTGGCCCGCAGCAGCGCCTGGCTCTCCCACACCTGGGACCAGCGGCCGTAGTACGCCGCGTACGACTCCAGCGTGCGCACCACGGGCCCGCTCCGGCCCTCCGGCCGCAGGTCCGTGTCCACCTTCAGGGGCGGTTCGGCGGCGGGCATCTCCAGCAGCCGCGCCAGCTCGCGCACGATCGCCAGCGCCTGCTTCGTCGCTGCCCCCGTGTCGACGCCCGGCAGGGGGTCGTGCACGTACATCACGTCCGCGTCGCTGGCGTAGGTCAGCTCGCCGCCGCCGAACCGGCCCATCGCCACCACGCACACCCGGGTCAGCGGCTCGTCCCCGGACGCCGCGACGACCCGGTTCTGCGCCAGCCGCAGCGCGGCCTCGATCGTCACCGCGGCGATGTCGGTCAGCGCCGAGCCCACCTCCCGGACCGACGACACCTCCAACAGGTCGGCGGCGGCCGTGCGCAGCAGCTCGCGGCGGCGCAGCGCCCGCACCGCCGCCACCGACTCCTCGGCCGTGTCGTACCGGCGCTGCGCCGCCTCGGCCTCGGCCTCGAGCACCTTCGGGCCGCGCCGCACCAGGTCCTGGTCGTCGGCCAACATCGCCACCGCGTCCGGGGCCCGCAGCAGCAGCTCCGTCACGTAGCGGCTCGTCCCCAGCAGCCACGCCATGCGCTCGGCCACCCGCACGTCGTCGCGCAGCAGCCGCAGGTACCACGGGGTGGTGCCCAGCGCGTCGCTCACCTGGCGGAAACCGAACAGGCCCGCGTCGGGGTCGGGGGAGTCGGAGAACCAGCCCAGCATCACCGGGAGCAGCGTCCGCTGGATCGACGCCCGCCTGGACACCCCCGACGTCAGCGACTCCAGGTGGCGCAGGGCCCCGCCGGGGTCGGCGAACCCCAGCGCCTCCAGGCGGATCTTGGCGTGCTCCGGCGACAGCCGCGCCTCCTCGCCCGGCAGCTGGGCCACCGCGTTGAGGAGGGGGCGGTAGAACAGCTTCTCGTGCAGGCGCCGCACCTCCGACGTCACCCGGCGGCGCGCCTCGGTCAGCTCCCTGACCGGGTTCGCGGTGAACCCCAGCGCCCGCCCTAGGCGGCGCAGGTGCTCGGGGCCGTCCTGGCTCCCGGGGTCCGGCATGAGGTGCGTGCGCCGCAGCCGCTCCAGCTGCAGCAGGTGCTCCAGCCGCCGCAGGAAGCGGTAGGCCTCCGACAGCCCGGCCGCGTCGCGCCGCCCCACGTACCCGGACTCCGACAGGGCCTCCAGGGCCTCCAGGGTGTTGCCCGAGCGCAGCCGGTCGTCGGTGCGGCCGTGCACCAACTGGAGCAGCTGGACGGAGAACTCGATGTCGCGGAGCCCGCCCGGGCCCAGCTTCAGCTCCCGCTCGGCCTCGCCGGCGGGGATGTGCGCCACCACGCGGCGGCGCATCGCCTGCACGTCCTCCACGAAGTCCTGGCGGCCGGTCGCCTCCCAGACCAGGGGCAGGATCGCCTCCGTGTACGCCCGGCCCAGCCCGGCGTCACCGGCGATCGGCCGGGCCTTGAGCAGCGCCTGGAACTCCCACGTCTTGGCCCAGCGCTCGTAGTACGACAGGTGCCCCGAGACCGAGCGCACCAGCGGCCCGTTCCTGCCCTCCGGCCGCAGGGCGGGGTCCACCTCCCAGAGGGCGCCCTCGGCGTCGGTCTCGGACGGGATGCGCATCATCGCCGTGGCCAGGCGCGTGGCCGCGCGCATGGCGGCCTGCTCGTCCACCGGCGCCCCGGGGTCCGCGGACCCGGCGGGTTCGGCCACGAACACGACGTCCACGTCGCTGACGTAGTTCAGCTCGCGGCCGCCGCACTTGCCCATGCCGATCACCGCCAGACGGCACAGCGCGGCGTCCTCGGGCTGCTCGGCCCGGGCCACGGCCAGGGAGGCGTCCAGCATGGACGCGGCCAGGTCGGCCAGCTCCGCGGCGGCCTCGTCGACCGTGCACAGACCCGTCAGGTCGCGTCCGGCCAGCCGCAGCAGGCGCCTGCGGTACGCCACCCGCAGGGTGTGCCGGAGGGTCTCGGACGTCCCGTCCCCGACCACGGCCGGGTCGGCGGCCGGCGCCGCGCTGTGGGGGTCGGCCCCCACGGTGTGCAGCAGGCCCCGGCGCAGTTCGTCCGGCTCGGGGGAGCGGGCGGCGTCCGCGCCCCGCAGCTCCCGCCAGTCGCCCGGGTGGCGCACCAGGTGGTCGGTCAGCGCGGGGCTGGTGCCCAGGACCTTGCTCAGCCGCGCCCGGAGGTCGGACTCCTCGCGCAGCACGTCCAGGACCTCGGCCGGGTCCGGGTCGGACTCCAGGACCCGGATCAGCCCCAGCAGGGCCTGGTCGGGGTCGGGGGCGGCCGCGAGGGCGTCGATGACGGCGGTGTCGGCCCGGGCGTCCAGGCCCGCCTCCGTCATCAGCCGCAGGGCCCGGGTGCTGTCGCTGAAGCCACGCCTGGCGAGCGCGCCTGCTGTCATGGTGTTGTTTCCGTCCCTTGCCACGCGTCAACCGTAGCCGGACGGCCCGCGGGCACACCGTACGGCTCTGCTTGCGGTCGTTCGGTCCGGGGCCGCCGCGCCGCCCCTGCGGGCGCGGGGAGGCCCCGGAACCGGGTCGGGGCCGGCATCCGGGCGGATGCCGGCCCCGGGGAGGAGGGCGTCGGGCGCTCGGCTCCGGGGGGGCGTGTCCACGGCGCGCGTCCGTGCGCCGCGGGGCCGGGGCCCCGGAACCGTGGCGGCGGGGGCTGCCGGGACAGGGCGTCATCTGTCGGTAACACGCCTCGTTTCGGTCCCCTGCGCACGGTGTATCCGGCCGGGGCCCCTGGTGGTGGAAGTATCCCGGTTCGTACCCGCAACCCACCGGACGCCAGGGGCCCGCCGCCTCCGGGGGAGAACCGCGGGCCCGCCGTACGCGGCGCCGACGCCCTCGCGGAGGGAGCGGGAGGGGCCGCCGACGGCGTGCGCGACGCCGTCGGCGGCCCCCGGGACCCCGGCCCCGCGTCGGCCGGGAACGCGTCCGGCGTGCGCCTTCCGTGGATCGCTCCTGCGGAAGGCGCACGCCGGGGCGTCACCGCCTAGATGTCGTAGTAGAGCTCGAACTCGCGCGGGTGCGGGCGCAGGCGCAGGGAGTCGATCTCCTCGGTGCGCTTGAAGTCCACGTAGGTCTCGATGAGGTCCTTGGTGAACACGCCGCCCTCGAGCAGGAACTCGTGGTCGGCCTCCAGCGCCAGCAGGGCGTCGTCGAGCGAGGCCGGGACGGTCTTGATGGCCGAGGCCTCCGCCGGGGGCAGCTCGTAGAGGTCCTTGTCGACCGGCTCCGGCGGCTCGATCTTGTTCTTGATGCCGTCGATCCCGGCCATCAGCATGGCGGAGAAGGCCAGGTACGGGTTGGCCGACGGGTCCGGCACGCGGAACTCGATGCGCTTGGCCTTCGGGTTGGAGCCCGTGAGCGGCAGGCGGATGCAGGCGGAGCGGTTGCGCTGGCTGTAGACGAGGTTGATGGGGGCCTCGTAGCCGGGCACCAGGCGGTGGTAGGAGTTCACCGTCGGGTTGGTGAAGGCGAGCAGGGCGTCGGCGTGCTTGAGCAGGCCGCCGATGTAGTAGCGCGCGGTGTCGGAGAGCTGGCCGTAGCCCGACTCGTCGAAGAAGAGCGGCTCGCCGTCCTTCCACAGGCTCTGGTGGCAGTGCATGCCGGAGCCGTTGTCGCCGAACAGCGGCTTGGGCATGAACGTGGCCGTCTTGCCCGCCTCGTTGGCGACGTTCTTGACGATGTACTTGTACAGCTGCACCTTGTCGGCCTGCTGGAGCAGCGTGCCGAACCTGATGCCGATCTCGGCCTGGCCGGCGGTGCCGACCTCGTGGTGCTGGAGCTCGACGTCGATGCCCGCGTCGATCAGCGTCTGCACCATGTCGGAGCGCAGGTCGCTGTAGTGGTCGACCGGCTCGACCGGGAAGTAGCCGCCCTTGTACCGGGGACGGTAGCCGCGGTTGCCGCCCTCGATCGCGGAGCCCGTGTTCCAGGCGCCCTCGATGGAGTCGATCTCGTAGTAGCCGGTGTTGGAGCGCGTCTCGAACTTGACGTCGTCGAAGATGTAGAACTCGGCCTCGGGGCCGAAGAAGGCGGTGTCCGCGACCCCGGAGCCCTTGAGGTAGGCCTCGGCCTTGCGGGCGACGTTGCGCGGGTCCCGGCTGTAGGACTCCAGCGTCAGCGGGTCGTGGACGAAGAACGTCATGTTCAGCGTCTTGTGCTTGCGGAACGGGTCCAGGACGCCGGTGCTCAGGTCGGGCAGCAGCAGCATGTCGGACTCGTGGATGGCCTGGAAGCCGCGGATCGAGGACCCGTCGAACATCTGGCCGTCGGTGAACGTCGAGGCGTCGACGTTCGAGGTCGGGAGGGTGACGTGGTTGACGCCCCCGAACAGGTCCGTGAATCGGACATCGAGGAACTTGACGTCCTCGTCCCGGATGTAGGCGAGCACCTCGTCGACGCTGCTGAACAAAACGAACCTCCGTGCAGGTGTCTGAGACGATGGGACCGGAGCCCGCTCCATCGCGGACACGTCGGATCACGCGCCGTCTCCCGGCTTCGTCAACGAAGCTAGGAGCGCGTGATTTCCGTGCCATGTCTCTATTGTTTCCTGCATGTTACGGAGCCAGGCGTTTTCGCAGACCAACCAGCCTGACCCGGTGATTCCACCGCTCGGGGTGCGAAATCGGGACACACGGAACGGGTGGTTGTGGTCCGGGCCACGCGTGTCCGTCGCCCTGCTCACGCCCCGTCCCGCCGTCCCGCGGACCGGTCCCTCCACCGGGTGGATACCGTGGATGCCATGAGCGACGAGAGCCGGGGCGGCGCCGCCGGGGCCATCCACGAGGACGACTTCCAGTACCGGGGGAACCGCCTCGGCCTGCCGGAGGAGGGGTCCGGTTCCGTCCCCGGCGTCATCAGGCGCCTCGTCGGCCTCGCCCTGGACTGGTGCCTGGCCCTCATGATCGCCTGGGGCCTCTACCGCCTGGGCGTCGTCGGAGCGGGCGCCGCCTCCCAGGAGGAGGTCGTCCCGATGCTCAGCAACACCGCCCTGGTGGTCTTCGCCGTGGTGAGCATCCTCCTCCTCACCCTCTTCGGCACCACCGTCGGGCGCCGACTCGTCGGCGTCGGCATCACCGCCACCGGTGAGCGCTCCTGGCCGTGGTTCGTGTCGATGACCGTGCGCACGGTCCTGCTGTGCCTGGTCATCCCGGCCGTGATCTACGACCGGGACACCCGCGGGCTGCACGACCGCGCCGCGGGTACGGTGGCGACGCGTTACTGAGTCCTCACTGAGAGGAACCGGTCCCACCGGACAGCCGGAACGGCTGTACGGACAGGGCTTCCGCTGCTGTTAGCATCCGTTCATCGCTTTCCCCGGGGACGGTCGCGACCCTCACGGTGTCCTGCCCCCGCACCTCCCCCCACGTCTCATCGCACCCTCCGAAGGTTCGCATGGCTGGAAGACGCTCCACTCCCCGCCCCTCGGGCGCGCTCGGTGCCGTGCGGATGTCCGCAGGACAGTGGGTCGCCTGCGCCGCCACCGCCCTCGCCGTCGTCGTCAGCCTGGGAGGCTACGGCTGGTACCAGGGCATCGTCGGCAACATCACCACCACGCAGGTGGACACGACGTGGGACCGCCCCACCAGCGTCGAGGGCGTGATGAACCTGCTCATCATCGGCTCCGACGTCCGCTCGGGGGAGAACGCCGACTACGGCGAGGCGGAGGGCGAGCGGCCCGACACGATGCTCATCGCCAGCATCAACGTCGACAACGGGGCGGCCACCCTCGTGAACCTGCCCCGCGACCTGGTCGTCGACCTGCCCGCGTGCGAGGCGGTCGAGGGGTACGAGGGGATGTCGCCGCACAGCGGCATGATCAACTCCGCGATGACCTTCGGCGGTATCGGCTGCCAGTGGCAGGCCGTCGAGAACGCGACCGACGTGCACCTCGACCACTTCGTCATGATGGACTTCACCGGGTTCAAGGACATGGTCGACGCCATCGGCGGCGTGGAGATGTGCATCCCCGAGCCCGTGGACGACCCCAAGGCCCACCTGGTCCTGGACGCCGGGCTCCAGACCCTGGACGGCGAGGACTCTCTCGGGTTCGTGCGCTCCCGCTACGCGCAGGGCGACGGCGGCGACCTGTCCCGCATCGACCGCCAGCAGGAGTTCATGGGCGCGATGCTGCGCCAGGTGCTCAGCAGCGAGGTCATGACCAGCCCGGTCACCATCACCAACTTCCTCGGCGCCGTCACCGACTCGGTCACCACCGACGACGAGCTCACCGTCGACACCATGACCGACCTCGCCATCTCCATGCGCGAGGTCGACCTCCAGCGCATCCAGTTCGTGACGGTCCCCAACGGCCAGCACCCCGCCGACCCCAACCGCCTGGTCATGAGCGACGAGGCCCCCGCCCTGTTCGAGGCGATCAACGCCGGCGCCGACCTGGCGGGCGGCGGGGAGGACGGCGGCGGTGAGTCCGAGGGGGAGTCGGAGGGGGAGGCCGAGCAGGGCCCGGCCCCCGAGGACGTCTCCGTGGAGATCCTCAACAACGCGGGCGTCGACGGCCTTGCCCTGGAGGTGCAGGCGGTCCTCGCCGGAGAGGGCTACACGGTCACCGGCACGGGCAACCCGGTCGCCCGGTTCCCCGAGGCCACGACGGTGTACCACGCCCCCGGCGAGGAGGCCGCGGCCGAGATGCTGGCCGGGTCCATGGAGTCCGCGGTCACCGAGGAGGCCGAGGGCCTCTCCCAGACCCTTGAGCTGGTCCTGGCCCCCGACTGGGCCGGGTTCGCCGACGGGGCCTCCTCCGCGCCGGAGGTCTCGGTCACCGACGACCTCGGCGGCATCACCGCGGAGGAGACGGAGAGCGCCTGCTGATCCGGACCTCCGAGCCGGATACGATCTGACACGGTGCGTACCCTTCCGGTACCATCCGGCCGTTACGTCCGCGTCGCCCCGCGCCCTCCGCGCGGTGCTCTCCTCCGAGCGGACCCGCCCTTGTCCCATACCGGATCGCAGGTGCCCTCTTGGCTCCCAGAAACGTGTCTTCGGCCCTCGCCGCGAGGATGAGTCTCGGTCAGTGGGTCGCGTGCGGGGTGACCGGAGTGCTCATAGCGACGAGCCTGACCGCCTACGCGGGGTACCGGGACGCCCTCAGCATCGCCACCGAGGAGATCAACACCGACGCCTGGGGGGACCGCCCCAGCCAGGTGGACGGCATCCACAACATCCTCCTGCTCGGCACCGACGAGCGCGCGGGGGAGGACGCCTCCTACAACGAGCTGAACGGCATCCGGCCCGACGTGCTGGTCGTGGTGAGCATCGACGTGGACCGGGGCGGGGTGACCATGGTCAACATGCCGCGCGACCTCATCATCGAGATGCCCGACTGCGCGCCCAACGGCGAGGCGCCGGGGGTGACCGCCGGGACGGTGGACCAGCTCAACCACGCCATGACCTACGGCGGCATGGACTGCCAGGGCAACACCGTGGAGACGCTCACCGGCATCCACCTCGACCACATGGTGATGGTCGACTTCGCCGGGTTCCAGAACATCGTCGACTCCGTCGGCGGCATCGAGATGTGCGTCCCCGAACCGATCGACGACCCCAAGGCCCACCTGCGGCTGGACGCCGGGATGCAGACCCTGAACGGCGAGCAGGCCCTCGGCCTGGCGCGGTCCCGGGACAGCACCGAGCAGGGCAGCGACCTGAACAGGATCGAGAACCAGCAGCGGATGATCGGCGCGATCCTGCGCGAGGTCACCGGCGGCGACATCCTGAGCAGCCCGACCACCCTCTACGACTTCATCGGCTCGGTCACCGACAGCATGGTGACCGACGACGGCCTGACCACCGACAAGATGGCCGAACTGGCCATCGCCATGCGCCAGGTGGACCTCGGGCGGATGAACATGGTGACGGTCCCGGTCGTCGACGCCCCCAGCGACCCGAACAAGGTCGCGTTCCAGCAGCCCGCCGCCGACGAGCTCTTCGCCTCGGTGGCCTCCGGCGAGGTGCTGGAGGAGGAAGAGGAGGAGACCGCCCCGGAGGAGGAGGCGGAGGAGGAGGCCCCCGTCGAGCCGGGGGACGTCTCCGTCCGGGTCCTCAACGGCACGGGCGTCGACGGGCTGGGGAGCCAGGTCGAGCAGCGCCTCCTGGAGGGCGGCTTCGTCGTCACCGGGACGGGCAACCCCGGGGCGCGGCAGCCGACCGCCACCACGGTCTACCACGGCCCCGGCCAGGCCGCGCACGCCGAGGAGCTCGCCTCGGTGCTCTCCGCCGCCCAGATCGAGGAGGTCCCCGACCTCGGGACGGAGCTGGAGCTGGTGATGGGCGCCGACGACTGGGGCCCCATCACCTTCGGGGGCGACGGCGGGGGCGGCAGCGGCGCCCTCGCTGAGCTGGAGGGCACCTCGGCCGCCGACGACACGGTCTCCTGCGAGTAGGCCCCGGAACGGCGGCGCTGCCGCGTCGAGGGGCCCCGTCGGCGCCTGTCCGGTGCCGACGGGGCCTCGTCGTGTTCCGGGCCGGTCCGGGAGGGCCGTTCGCGTCGCCGGGGGCGAGCCCCGTCCGAGGCGGTGCGCGACGGGCCCCTCCGGACCGCCGCCCCGGGCCCGGACGGGTTCGACGTCGGGTCGGACCCGATCGGTGAGGGCGGCGTCTGCCTCGTCCACCTCTTCACCGGCTTCCTCACGGCCGCGTCGGCGGAGGTCCTCCGCAAGGGCGCCGGGAGGCGCCGGGACGTCGGGGGACCGGTCCGACGCCCCCGAAAAGGACGACGGCGTCCGCGTGCGCCTGGACGAGCTTTCGGCCCGACGCGGTACGACCCTCACCGGGCCCGCCGAACGAGTCGGTGGCACCGGCGTCGACCCGTCCGTGCCCGAGAACGACCGGGCGGGGGCGATCCGCTTCCCCACCCGTGCCGCACTGGGCCGGGGGCTCGCCTGCCGGGAGGGGGCCTGCGGGCCGCGCCGGGGCGGGCGGGAAGCGGCACGGCCGCGCACGCGAACGGGGGCCGCCGCACCTGTCGGTGCGACGGCCCCCGTCCCGTGTCCGTGAGAGGCCGGCCGGGTCGCTACCCGCCCATCTGGCCCCGCATGCCCCGGGGCATCTTCGCGCCCTTGGGCATCGGGCCCTTGGGCATCTGCATCTTGGCGGGCAGGGCCTTGAGGCGGTAGTTCAGCTCGGCGGCCCCGGACTTGTCCAGGTTGCGCGGGAGCCTGACCAGCGTGCGCTGGAGCTTGGAGATCGGCACCAGGCCCTCGCCGTTGCCGACCTTGAAGTCGTAGATGGGCGTGTCGTGCGCGACCCGCGCGACCCGCTTCTTCTCCCCGGCGATCAGCGGCTTGAGCCGGCCCGGGTCGCCCTCGCCGACCAGGATCACGCCCGGCCGTCCCACCACGCGGTGGACGACGTCCATCTGCTTGTTGGCGGCCACGCCCGGCTCGACCACCCAGTTGCCGCGCATGTTGTCCAGGATCGCCATACCCGCGCCCAGGCGCCCGTCCAGCATCTTGTACTGGACGCGCTGCGCGGAGCGCGTGAAGATGATGAAACCGGTCAGGAAGGCGACCGGCAGGCCCGTCAGCGGCCACAGGATCCAGGAGCCGGTCCAGATGCCGATGCCGACGAAGACCGCGAGGACGACCACCGCGACACCGACCGCCAGCGGGATGCTGCGGGGACTCTGCTGGTGGACGACCTTGGCGACCATGCCGATCTGCTTGAGCCGACCGGGCTGCTTCTCGGCCCCGCCCTTGGCGGGGGTCGTGGTCTCTGAACCCTTGGGCTTTTTCGCCATCGTGCTCTCAGGCAGCGCGCCGACGCGGTGTCGGCGGGGACGGGGTCCCTGGGCTGCCTTGCCTCCTCTTCGCGGTCGACCTGGGTGCTGCGCCTCACGGCGCCGGCCAGCTGGGCGCCTCTCGCCACCAGGATATGTGGAGGTGCCCCTACATGAGGAACGGTGGCCCGTGGGCCACCGTTCCAGCTTGGTCACGACTCGGGCGAAACGCCCATCAGACGCCGCCCGCCAGGGCGGCGTTCTCGGCGTCGCGCTTCTCGCGGGCCTGCTTGTAGAGGCGGCCTGCGCGGTAGGACGAGCGCACCAGCGGCCCCGACATGACGCCGGCGAAGCCGATCTCCTCGGCCTCCTGGCCCAGTTCCACGAACTCCTCGGGCTTCACCCACCGGTCGATCGGGTGGTGCAGCTTGGAGGGGCGCAGGTACTGGGTGATGGTGAGCAGGTCGCAGCCGGCCTCGTGCAGGTCGCGCATCGCCTCGCTGATCTCCTCACGGGTCTCGCCCATGCCCAGGATCAGGTTCGACTTGGTGACGAGGTCGTCCGCGCGCGCCTCGGTGATGACCCGGAGGGAGCGCTCGTAGCGGAAGCCCGGACGGATGCGCTTGAAGATCCGGGGCACCGTCTCGACGTTGTGCGCCAGCACCTCGGGCCGCGAGCCGAAGACCTCGGCCAGCTGGTCGGGGTCGGCGTTGAAGTCGGGGATGAGCAGCTCGACGCCGGTGTCCGGGTTGAGCTCGTGGATCTTGCGGACCGTCTCGGCGTACAGCCAGGCGCCGCCGTCCTCGAGGTCGTCACGGGCCACACCGGTGATGGTGGCGTAGCGCAGCTCCATCTTCTTCACGGAGTTGGCGACCTTGGTCGGCTCCATCCGGTCCAGGGCGCTGGGCTTGCCCGTGGCGATCTGGCAGAAGTCGCAGCGCCGCGTGCACTGGTCGCCGCCGATGAGGAACGTCGCCTCCCGGTCCTCCCAGCACTCGTAGATGTTGGGGCACCCGGCCTCCTGGCACACCGTGTGCAGGCCCTCGCTCTTGACCAGGGACTGGAGCTCGGTGTATTCGGGCCCCATGTGCGCCTTGATCTTGATCCACGGCGGCTTCTTCTCGATGGGGGTCTCGCTGTTGCGCGCCTCCACGCGCAGCAACCTGCGGCCCTCAGGAGCGATGGTCAACGTGAACCCGTTCCCTTCTGTGCCCCGTGACGGGACCCTCTCGCCCTTCGTGGGGGCGGCTGCGTCCCGGTGGGGACTGGCTCATGGTGTGGTGTGTCATCCACGGGCGGTGGCGCCGAGCAGCTCGGCGCCGTCGGCGTGGCTGTACCCCTCCGCGCCGAGGACGTCCGCCAGGTGCCGTTCCATCCGGGGCCTCACGTCGGCCACGGTCACCTCGCGCCCGAGTTCGGCGGAGAGCGAGGTCACCCCGGCGTCGGTGATTCCGCACGGGACGATCCGGTCGAACCACGACATGTCATTGTTGCAGTTCAGTGCGAGTCCGTGCATACCGACCCCGCGGGCGATCCGGCACCCGATGGCGGCGACCTTGCGCTCGATCAGGCCGCGCCCGGGGTCGGCGTCGAGCCACACCCCGGTCCGCCCCTCCACCCGCCTGCCGGTCAGGCCGTACTCCGCGACGGAGCGGATGACGGCCTCCTCCAGCATGCGCACGTAGGCGATCACGTCCACGGGGTCCGGCATGCGCACGATGGGGTACACCGTCAGCTGGCCGGGGCCGTGCCAGGTGATCTTGCCACCCCGGTCGATGTCCACGACGGGGGCGCCGGGATCAGTGATGGGACGATCCCACCTCCCGGTGCGCTTTCCCGCGGTGTACACGGGCTCGTGTTCCAGGAACAGGACGGTGTCGGCCACCTCATCGGCGACGCGGCCCTCGTGGAGCCGCTTCTGGAGATCCCAGCCCTGGTGGTACGGGACGGGAGCGTCGCCCAGCCATGCGTAAACGAGATCACTCACACAACCACCTTACGCCCCGGCGCGGTGCGCCGGTCGGGCCAGGATGTCGGATAGCGCACTGTCGATGGTGGGCAGCAGGAAGGAATAGCCGGCCCGCTCCAGGCGTTCGGGCGCGGCCCTCAGGTCGATCAGGGAGGTCTCCTCCGCGAAGTCGCCCAGGGTCGCGCGCAGCGCCGTCGCGGGGACCGGGATGACCGTGGGGCGCCGCAGGACCTCCCCCAGGGCCTGGGTGAACGCGGCGTTGCTCACCGGCTCCGGCGAGCACATGTTCACCGGCCCCGTCACCTCCGGGTGCTCCAGCAGGAACCGGATCGCCCCCACCTGGTCGCGCAGCGCGATCCAGCTCATGTACTGCGCCCCCGACCCCAGGCGTCCGCCCAGGCCGGCCCGGTAGAGCGGCAGCAGCGTGCGCAGCAGGCCCCCCGAGCGGTCGAGCACCACCGCCGTGCGCATGTACGCCACGGACAGGCCCGCCTCGAGGGCCGGGGCCGCCGCCTCCTCCCAGGCCTGGCACGTCCGGGCCAGGAAACCCGCGCCCGGAGGGCTCTCCTCGGTGGCCACCCCGCCCCCGGTGTCCCCGTAGTAGTGCATCCCCGACGCCGTCAGCAGCCGCGGGGGAGGGGAGGGCATCCCCGCCAGCGCCCGGGCCAGGGTGCGGGTGCCGCGGACCCGGCTGCGCCGGATGACCGTGCGCCGGTGCCTGGTCCACACGGTGGGTCCGACCGGGGCCCCGGCCAGGTGCACGACGGCGTCGGCCTCGTGCAGGGCCACGGTGTCGACGCGCCCCTGCTCGGGGCGCCACTCCGCCTCCTCCACGTTCGGAGGGGTGCCGCCACGCGGAAGGCGCCGGACCAGGCGCACCACCGTGTGTCCGTCGTCGAGCAGGGACGCGGCCAGCGCCCCGCCGATGAGCCCGGAGGCCCCAGTGATAGCCACTCTCATGCCCAGGGTCTACCCGGAGGATCCCGGACCTCCCGCGGAAGAGGGGGCGGAAGGCCCCGCGGGGCCTCCCAGAAGTTTTCTCGGGCTTTTTCTGCGAAAACGCTGCGGGGAGACCCTCCGCTCTTCTACTTTGAAGGTGGAGCAGGGAACTCCGCGTCATTGCGGAGTCACTGTGGGCGACACGCTGTCGGGCTGGCTGTCGTGGCGCCCGTCCACAGACCTTTGATGATGGGGATCATCAGGGGATGGTGATTGGTGGGGTAGAAAGACGGGGCGGCGCCACAGGCGCCGCCCCGTCCGCCTTTCCCGCCCTCCTCGCGCAGGATTCCTCCGCGCGGCCCCGGAGCCCGCACGGCACGCCGAGGGTAAGGACTGGGCCATGCCCGCCCCCCTGCGGTGTGTCCGCTCCCGTCGCGGGCCCTCGCGGCGGAGCATGGACGCAGTGCCCGTTCGCGCCCAGGGCGTCCAGGACAGGAAGGCGTCGCCATGCTCCACGTCCGTGCCGCCGGGACCCGCCCCCGCGGCGGACCGGTCCCGGATCCCACGACCCCGCCGGCCCCCGGCCCCTGAGGCGGCCGTGAGGAGGACTCCCTCGCCGCTGCGCGCCGGTCGGCGCCGGCTGGCGGTCGCGGCCGAGGACGCCCGGGAACGCGTGACCGTCCACTTCTGGTCGGTGGTCCAGGCCGTCGTGGCCGCGGTGGTGGCGTGGACCGTGGCCGGCGGCCTCGTCCAGGACCACGACCCCTTCTTCGCGCCGATCGCGGCGGTCATCGCGCTCAACACCTCGGGCGGGGAGCGGGGCGCCAACGCGGTCCGGCTGCTCACGGGCGTGGTGTTCGGCATCATCTCCGGCGAGGTCGCGATCGCCCTCACCGGGGGCGGCGGCTACGGCGCGCTCGCACTGGGCGTCGGCCTGGCGATGACGGCCGCCCTGGCGATCGGCGTCCAGCGGATCGTGATCGGCCAGGCGGCGGCCAGCGCGATCCTCACCGTGGTCTTCGCCGTGAACTTCGGGGGAGGGCACGCGGGGCTGGGCCGGCTCACCGACGCGCTCATCGGGGCCGGGGTGGCGCTCGTGTTCAGCCAGCTGCTGTTCCCCGCCAGGCTGGTCGCCATCCTGCGCCGGATCGAGGCGGACGCGCTGACCGAGATGGCCCACATGCTCGACGTCTCCGGCCGCGCGCTGCGGCGGGACGACGAATCCTCCAGCCAGGAGATGGTCACGTGGCTGGGAGACCTGAGCAGGCCGATGGCGGAGCTCAGCCGCGCCAGGGAGAACAGCCGCCACACGGTCCGCCTCTCCACCATCCGGTGGGGCGACCCGGCGCCGGTCCTCGCCGAGGACGAGGTGATCGACCGCCTCATCCTGCTCGGGGAGAGCTGCCTGTTCCTCGCGAGGACCACCGCGGCCATGAGCGAGGACGAGCGCCACGAGCTCGCGCCCGTCGTCAGCCGCATGGCCTCGGTGCTGTACACGCTCGCCGACGACCTCAGCAGCCGCCGGGCGCGCCAGGAGGCGGTGGAGGGGGCCCTCCGGTCCGCCCGGAGGTTCGACGCGCAGGACACGGGCGGCGACCCCGTGACCACCGCCACACACCTGGCGGTCGAGATGGTCGCCACCGACATCATGGTGTTCGCCGGGATCAGGTTCGAGGAGGCCGAGGAGGCGTTGCGGGAGGACGAGGCCGACCTGGAGGTCCCGCATCCCCCGGGGGTCCCGTGGCTGCCGTGGCTGCCGTGGCGTCCGCCCGTGGACAGGTACCGGCACCGCTGGTACTCGTGGCGCCGGCGGCGCCGCTGACCTCCCGGGCGAAGCCTCCACCGTGGCAATAACGCGGACATGAGTCCCCCAACCCGGCTTTCCGGCCGCGGGGCGGGGGCAGTACCCGAGGGCGGGCGCGTGCCGCGCCGTACGCACGACGACAGCGGGGGACTCATGCGGGCTCTGATGGTGACGCCGATGACGGCCGGGTCGGTGACGGTGGACGAGGTCGACCCGCCGGTGCCGGAGGAGGGGGAACTCCTCGTCGACGGCGTGGCGCTGGGAATCTGCGGGACCGACAAGGAGATCGTCGACGGCGAGTACGGCACCGCCCCGCCCGGCCACGACCGCCTCGTCCTGGGGCACGAGTCCCTCGGCCGGGTGCGCGAGGCGCCGCCCGGGTCCGGATTCGCCCCGGGCGACCTGGTGGTCGGCATCGTCCGCAGGCCCGACCCCGTCCCCTGCGGGCCGTGCGCGCACGGGGAGTTCGACATGTGCCGCAACGGCGGGTTCACGGAGCGCGGCATCAAGGAGATCCACGGCTACGGCTCGGAGCAGTGGACCGTCCCGGCCGACTACGCGGTCCGGCTCGACCCGGCGCTGGAGGAGGTCGGCGTCCTGATGGAGCCGACCACGATCGTGGCGAAGGCGTGGGAGCACGTGGAGAGCATCGGACGGCGGGCCTGGTTCGAGCCGCGCACCGCGCTCGTCACCGGCGCCGGGCCCATCGGACTCCTGGCGGCCCTGATCGGGGTCCGGCGCGGCCTCGACGTGCACGTCCTCGACAGGGTCGGGAGCGGCCCCAAGCCGGACCTGGTCGCCGCGCTGGGGGCGACCTACCACACGGGGGGCGTCGCGGAGATCGCCCAGGAGTTCGCGCTCGACGTGATCATCGAGACCACCGGCGCGGAAGCCCTCGTCCTCGACACGGCGGTCCACAACGCCGCCGACGGGATCGTCTGCTACGTCGGCCTCAGCGCCGGCCGCGCCCGCGTCGAGGTGAGCCCCGGCCGCCTGAGCCGGAGGCTGGTCCTGGACAACGACGTGCTCTTCGGCTCGGTCAACGCGAACCGCCGCCACTACGAGCTGGCGGCGCGGCACCTGGCCGCGGCCGACCGGGACTGGCTGCGGGGGCTCATCACCCGCCGGCTCCCGCTCGACCTGGCCCCCCGGGTGTTCGCGGAGCCCGCCGGCGACCAGGTGAAGGTGGTCATCGACCTCTGACCCCGCGCCGGGGCGGGCGCGGACCCGCCCCTCGTCCGCGATCTCGTACTCGTGGCGGGGCTCGGCGCCTCGGGGTCACGTGGTGGCGGCGACGGGGAGCTAGTCGAGCGCCTCGGCCGGGGCGGCCCGCCCCGGGGACCGACGGGGGCGGCCGTCGAGCCCGGCGGCCACCCCGTCCCACCCTGTCCCGCGACCACTCACGGCGTACGGGCAGCGCTTCCGGCCGGCCCGCTAGCCGGGGTAGGGGCGGCGCTCGCGGGCCTCGCGCAGGGCCTGCGCCCACCAGGCCAGCTGGCCCAGCATCCGCTCCACGGCCGCCTCCGCGCCGGACATGTCCACGGCGGGCTCGCCGTCGTCGCCGAACATCGACTGCGCGTTGTGCAGGCTGACGGTGTCCCGGATGGTCGCGGTGTGCAGCTCCGAGAAGACCGAGCGCAGCTGCTCGATCGCCCGCAGGCCGCCGGACATCCCGCCGTAGGAGACGAACCCCACGGCCTTGGCGAACCACTCCCGGCGCGCGGAGTCGATCGCGCTCTTGAGCCCGCCGGGGTAGCCGTGGTTGTACTCCGGTGTGACGACCACGAACCCGTCGGCGGCGTCGACGACCTCCGCCGCATGGGGCGCCATCGGGCCGCCGTGGCCGTCCTCGGGGCCGATGCCGTCCACGTCCAGGAAATCGAACCGCA
The DNA here is from genome assembly GCF_026642255.1 of Streptomonospora nanhaiensis. GTDB lineage: Bacteria > Actinomycetota > Actinomycetes > Streptosporangiales > Streptosporangiaceae > Nocardiopsis > Nocardiopsis tropica. Next base: position 1,896,964 of record NZ_CP113264.1, read on the forward strand.
AGCGGGGGTCGGGGTGCTTCGCCGTGCGCTCCACGAACCACCGCGAGACGGCGGGGCCGGTGCGGCCCCTGCTGTTGCCAGCGAGGATGACCGCGATCCGAAGGTTTTCCATGTGGTCCTCGTCGTCTTCGTGCCTGACGGCCCTGGGCACGCGGGGACCGGCGGCCCCACGGGGATTCGGGCGGAACGGCGTCCGTTCTCTTCCGGGTGACGGGACAACGTTAGGACCTGAACCGCGATTCAGGTCAAATCAGGCGCGCTGGAAACGGAACCGGGCCGGGCGCCGAAGACGGCGCCCGGCCCGGCCGGAACACGCGGATCCTAGGAGAGGCCGAGCTCGCGCTCGAAGTCGCCCTCCTCCAGCCGCTCCCTCACGGTCTGGAGGAAGCGTCCGGCGTCGGCGCTGTCGATCAGGCGGTGGTCGTGGGCCAGCGACAGGTAGACCATCGAGCGCACCGCGATCACCTCGCCGCCCATGGCCGGGTCCTCGACCACGACGGGGCGCTTGACGATCGCGCCGGTGCCGAGGATGGCCACCTGCGGCTGGTTGATGATCGGCGTGCCGAAGAGGGCGCCGGTGCACCCGGTCTCGGCGATGGTGAACGTGCCGCCGCCCAGCTCGTCCGGGCCGAGCCTGCCGGTGTGGGCACGCTCGCTCAGGTCGGTGATCGTGCGGGCGAGCCCGTCCAGGTTCAGCTTGCCCGCGTCCTTCACGACCGGGGCGAGCAGACCGCGCTCGGTGTCCACCGAGACGGCGAGGTTCTCGACGTCGTGGTAGGTCACCTCCTGCTTGTCACCGTCGATGACCGCGTTGAGCTTGGGGTGGGTCCTGAGGGCCTCGACCGCGGCCAGGCCGAAGAACGCGAAGAAGTCCGGGGCGGCCCCGTCCCGCTTGGCGACCTGCTCGCGCAGGCGGGCGATCTTGGTGACGTCCACCTCGATGACCTGCGTGGCCGTCGCGGAGACGTGCAGCGACTCCACCATGTGGTCCGCGATGGACTGGCGCAGGCGGGTCAGCTTCTCGGTCCGGCCGCGCAGGGAGGTGTCGGCGGCGACCTTGCGGGGAGCCGAGGAGGGCGCCGCGGGGGCGGCGGCGCGCGCGGCGGCGGCCTTCTGCTCCTCCGCCGCCTTGAGCACGTCCTGCTTGCGGATGCGGCCGCCCACGCCCGTGCCGCTCACCCGGCCCAGGTCCACGCGGTGCTCGGACGCGAGCTTGCGCACCAGCGGCGTCACGTACGCCTCGGTGACGGCGTCGGTGCCGGAGGCCCGGCCGGTGCCGCTGAGGGTCTCGATGTCCACGGAGGGGCCGTCGTCCGCCGAGTCCGCGCGCGCGGCGGGGGCCGGCTCGGGCTCCGGCTTCGCTTCGGCCTTCGGCTCCGGGGCGGGCTCGGGCTTCGCTTCGGCCTTCGGCTCCGGCGTGGGCTCGGCCTGAGGGGGCGCGGGCGCCTCGGAGGCGGAGGGCGCCTCGCCCCCGGTGCCGCCGATGACGGCGATCTCGGCGCCGATCTCCACGGTCTCGTCCTCGTCCACCAGGATCTTGGTGAGTACACCGGCGACCGGGGACGGGATCTCGGTGTCCACCTTGTCGGTGGAGACCTCGAGGAGCGGCTCGTCCACCTCGACGGTGTCGCCCACGTTCTTGAGCCACTGGGTGACGGTCCCCTCGGTGACGCTCTCACCCAGGGCGGGCATGGTCACCGACGTGGTGGGTCCGTCGGAGGACGGGGCGGACGCGGCGGGGGACGCGGCCGGCTCGGGCTCGGCGGCGGCCTCGGGCTCCGGGGCGGCCTCCGGCTCGGGCTCCGGCTCCGGCTCCGCCTCGGGCCGGGCGGTCTCGGCGGCGGGCGCGGACCCGGCCTCGTCGGTGCTCTCGCCTTCGCCGCCGATGACGGCGATCTCGGCGCCGATCTCCACGGTCTCGTCCTCGTCCACCAGGATCTTGGTGAGTACACCGGCGACCGGGGACGGGATCTCGGTGTCCACCTTGTCGGTGGAGACCTCAAGGAGCGGCTCGTCTACCTCGACGGTGTCGCCCACGTTCTTGAGCCACTGGGTGACGGTCCCCTCGGTGACGCTCTCACCCAGGGCGGGCATGGAAACGGAAGTCGGCATGGGTTCCTCGTTGGATCTGGGCGCGGTCTCTGCCCAACCCCTTGACTGGGCAGCGCGGATGTGTGCGGGGGCGGGCCGTGTGGGCCCGCCCCCGGGTGGTGCGGTCAGTCGTGGACGTGCAGCGGCTTGCCGGCCAGGGCCAGATGCGCCTCGCCCAGCGCCTCGGACTGGCTCGGGTGCGGGTGGATGAGCTGGGCCACCTCGGAGGGCAGCGCCTCCCAGTTGTAGATGAGCTGACCCTCGGCGATCAGCTCGCCGACGCGGCTGCCGACCATGTGGACGCCCAGCACCGGCCCGTCCTTCTCGGCGATGACCTTGATCGCGCCGGAGGTCTGGAGGATCTGGCTCTTGCCGTTGCCCGCCAGGTTGTAGTTCATCTCCACGATGTCGTGGCCGCGCTCCTTGGCCACCGCGGAGGTGAGGCCCACCGAGGCGACCTCGGGCTCACAGTACGTGACCCGGGGCACACCGTCGTAGTCGATCGCGGGCGGGTTCTGCCCGGCGATGTGCTCGGCGACGAAGATGCCCTCGGCGAAGCCGACGTGGGCGAGCTGGAGGGTGGGGATGAGGTCGCCCACGGCGTAGACGCCGCCGACGCCGGTGTGCAGGTTCTCGTCGACCTGGACGAAGCCGCGCTCCAGGGTGATCCCCTGCTCCTCGTAGCCCAGGCCCTCCGAGACGGGGCCGCGGCCGATGGCGACCAGCAGCACCTCGGCGTCGAGGGTCTTGCCGCCCTTGAGGGTGACCGTCACGCCGGAGTCGGTGGTCTTGACCGACTCGAACGGGGTGCCGAGCTCGTACTTGATCTTGCGCTTGCGGAAGGCGCGCTCCAGCAGCTTGGAGCTCGACTCCTCCTCGACCGGCACCAGGTGCGGCAGGGCCTCGACGATGGTGACGTCGGCGCCGTAGGAACGCCACACGCTGGCGAACTCCACGCCGATCACGCCGCCGCCCAGGACGATGACGGACTCGGGGACCCGGCCCAGGTCGAGGGCCTGGTCGCTGGTCATGACCTTCTCGCCGTCGATCTCCAGGCCCAGGGTCTTGGGCTTGGAGCCGGTGGCCAGGACGATGTTGCGGCCCTTGTACACCGTGTCGCCGACGGTCACCTCGTCCTTGCCGGTGAGCTTGCCCTCGCCCTCGACGACGGTGATCTTGCGGGACTTGACGAGGCCGGTCAGGCCCTTGAAGAGGCCGCCGATCACCTTGTCCTTGTACTTGTGCACGGCCTCGATGTCGATGCCCTCGAAGCTGGCCTTCACGCCGAAGGCCTCGCTCTCCTTGGCGGAGTCGGCGACCTCGGCGGAGTGCAGGAGGGCCTTGGTGGGGATGCAGCCGCGGTGCAGGCACGTGCCGCCGAGCTTGTCCTTCTCGATCAGGACGACGCTCATGTCCAGCTCGGCGGCGCGGAGCGCTGCCGCGTAGCCGCCGCTGCCGCCGCCAAGGACGACGAGGTCGAAGGTGCCGCCGTTCTCACTCACGGGAACGAACTCCTAGTTGTGGTGGCTGGTGTGGGTGGTGGATCCGCGGGTGGCGCCCACAGAGGGGGGAGGGTGTCGGCGACCGCGGTGGCCGCGCGCGGGCGGTGTCCCGGCTCACCGGGACCGGACCCGCGCACGGTGACTACTCGGCGTACTCCTCGGCGATGCGGACCAGGGTGCGGGTTCCCGCGCCGGTGCCGCCCTTCGGGGTGTGGCCGTGCGGACCGCCCTGGTTGAAGGACGGGCCCGCGATGTCGAGGTGCGCCCACTTGACGCCCTCGCCGATGAACTCCTGGAGGAAGACGCCCGCCGAGAGCATGCCGCCCCAGCGCTCGCCCGCCACGTTCGCGATGTCGGCGACCGCGGAGTCGAGCCCCGCCCGCAGCTCGTAGGGGAGCGGCATCGGCCAGGAGGCCTCGCCCTCCGCCCCGGCCGCGGCGACGACCGCCTCGCGCACGTCGTCGTCGTTGGCCATGACCGCGAACACCCGGGTGCCGAGCGCGACCAGCTGCGCGCCGGTCAGCGTGGCGATGTCCACGACCAGGTCGGGCTGGTCCTCCTGGGCCCGGACCAGGGCGTCCGCCATGACCAGACGGCCCTCGGCGTCGGTGTTGAGGACCTCGACGGTCTTGCCGCCGTAGATGCTCAGCACGTCGGAGGGGCGCTGGGCGGTGCCGCTGGGCATGTTCTCCGCCACGGCCAGGTAGCCGACGACGTTGACCTTCAGGCCCAGGGTGGAGATGGCGCGCATGGCGGCGAGCACGGAGGCGGCGCCGGCCATGTCGGACTTCATCCAGTCCATCGAGCCCGCGGGCTTGAGGGAGAGGCCGCCCGAGTCGAAGGTGATGCCCTTGCCGACGAAGGCGACGGTCCTGGTCGCCTCCGGGTGGCTGTGGGCGAGGCGGACCAGGCGGGGCGGGTTGGACGAGCCCTGGCCGACGCCGGTCAGGCCGCCGTAGCCGCCCTCGGACAGGGCCCGCTCGTCCAGGACCTCGATCTGGAGGCCGGCCTGCTGGGCGATCTCCTGGGCGGCGGCGGCCAGGTCCTCGGGGACCAGGTCGGCCGGGGCGGTGTTGACCAGGTCGCGCGTGAAGTTGACGGCCTCGGCCATGACCGCGGCGCGCTCGACGGCCGCGTCCGCGCCCGGCGCGGAGCTGGCCAGGACCAGGGAGCCGGCGGCGCGGCCCTCGGCCTGCTCGCGGGCCTCGTCACCGGTGCGGTACCGGTCGAAGACGTAGGTTCCGAGCTGGGCTCCGAGGGCGACGGCCCCGGCCTCGGCGGCGCTCCCGGCGGGCAGGGCCAGGACCACGCGGCCGGTGCCCCCGGGGCGCGAGGCGAGCGACCGCAGGGCGGCGCCCGCGGCGCGGGACAGGACGTCGGGGTCGACGGGGCCCTCGGCGGGCGCCGGGCCGAGACCGACCGCGACGACGACCGGGGCCCTGACGGCTCCGAGGGAGGCAATGGTGTGCACCTCCTCGGGTGCGCCGCTCGCTCCCAGGAGCGACAGGGTCGGGGCGAGGCCGCCCGAGAAGGCGGCGTCGACGTCATGCGCGCCCGACGCGGGTTCCGGAGCGTCGCCTCCGGAGTGGTAGCCGACGACAACCGCGTCGGCGTCGAGCGAACTGGGGGACTCCGTGTTTACTGCCAACGACGTGCTCACACCCCCGATGCTAGTCGCCTCCCGCGCCGGGCGGGGACGCGGCACCCCGGCTCCCCAGGGGGTCTGACGCCGCGCTCCGCGCGACCGGGGGCGGGGGGTGTTCCCGGGGGCGGCCCCGGCCCGCCCGCGCGGGGAGGGGGCCCCTGGTCGCCCACCGGGGGCGTCGCACGCCCGCTCCCAGGGGCCCGCGCCTGCCCGTGCCGGAGGGCCGTGAAACTCCGTGTGAAAAAATGTGACGATGGCGACATCCCGCCACCGGAGGCGACCGCACGGCAGTGAACCCCCTGGTGGGAACCGTGCCCGGCCTCACACCCACGCGGTCGCCGCGGCCGCCGCCACCAGCGCCGCGGTCGAGGCCGTCTCCACCAGGGCGCCCAGGACGTCGCCGGTGATCCCGCCGAGGCGCCGCACCGCCCGGCGCAGCAGCGCCCCGGCGGCGACCAGGCCCGCCGCCGCCGCGAGGGCGTGGGCCGCGGCCAGGGCAGGCGCCTGCACCGCCCCCGTGAGGCAGAGGGCGGCGACGAACGCCACGGCCGCCGCCGCACGCGGCCCGCGCACCGTCCCCGCCACGAAGGCCCCCAGGCCCTCGGGCCGCGCCGGCGGCACCCGGGGGACGCACGCCAGCGTCGCCGCCAGCCGTCCCGTCGCGCCCGCGACGGCGGCCCCGGACAGGGCGGCCCAGGGCGAGGCCGCCACCAGCTGTCCCAGCGCCAGGGCCTGTGCCGCCGTCGCCACCACGACCGACACCACGCCGAACGGTCCGATGTCGGACCGCCGCATCACCTCCAGCGCCCCCTCCGCCGGCCTGCCGCTCCCCAGCCCGTCCGCCAGGTCGGCCAGCCCGTCCAGGTGCAGCCCCCGCGTCGCGAGCGCGCCCAGGCCCACGGCGAGCACCGCCGCCAGGGAGGGGGCCAGGCCGGCCCAGGCGCCGGCCGCCGCGACCGCGCCGGAGAGGAGGCCCAGGGCCGCGCCGACCACGGGCGCCCACGCCATCGCCCAGCCGGCGGCCGCCCGGTCCACCCGCCCCGCCCGCACGGGGAAGGCGGTGAACGTGCCCAGGGCCATCCGGGCCCCCGCGAGCACGTCGGCCGCGGCCGGGCCCGCGGAGGGGGGACCGCCCTCCGTCGGCCCGCCCGTCAAGGCAGTTCCAGGACGCGGCCGGCCGTCACGAGGACCACGTCCTCGGACTCTGCTCCCACACACTGGTTCAGCCGGCCGAGGTGGTCGCGGAAGAGCCGCCCGGAACGGGTCGCGGGCACCACCCCCGACCCCGCCTCGTTGGTGACGGCCACGACGTAGGCCCGGGTCCCGCGCCAGGCCTCCAGCAGGTCCCGGACCGCCGCCTCCACCCGCTCCTCGGCGTCGGGGGGCGGCGCCTCGTCCCACAGCCCCGCCCCGTCCATCACCCGGGTCAGCCAGGTGCCGAGGCAGTCGACCAGGACCGCTCCCCCCGCCCGCCGGAGCAGCGGGGCCAGGTCGGCGGTCTGCTCGGTCCGCCACCACCAGGGGCGGCGGCGCACGTGCCTGTCCACCCGGTCGGCCCACTCGGGGTCCTCGGACGGGTCCGGCTCCGGCCCGGTCGCCGCGTACAGCACCCTCGGCTCCGCGAGCAGGCGCAGCTCCGCCTCCGTCGACTTCCCCGAGCGGGCGCCGCCGGTGACCAGGGTCCGGTGCGGCCCCTGCGGGCGCGGCTCCGGCCACACGGACGGCGGGCACGACATGACCTGGCCGTCTCCGGGGGCCAGGGCGCCCCACAGCCGCGCGCGCCGGGCGAACTCCTGCGGCGAGGGGATCCGGTGGTCGCCGCCCACGGCCACGACGGCGGTGGTCACCCCGATCACCCCCGAGCGCCGCAGCTCGCCGATGACCTCCGGGCGCCGCGCGGCGTCCACGACGACCATGTCCACCTGCTGTTCGGGCCGTGCCGAGGAGTAGCCGGAGAGCCCCTCCGCCCGTGCCTCCACCGGGGGGCCGCCGGGCAGCGGGCCCGGGCCCGACCGGGCGTAGAGCAGCCTGCCGCCGTCGGCGGCCTCGACCAGGCAGCCGTCCGGCGTCGCGGACACGGTGTATCCCGGGGGCACGGGGCCGACCGCGCCCGCCTCGCGGACGCGGAAGCGGTCGTCGACGGTCACCCGCACGGGCAGGCGGCGTTCGGCCAGGGCCTTGTTGCAGGAGGAGCAGGTGCACTGCGGTGCGGGCCAGCCCGCGGGACCCGCCGTCCCCTGAAATCGGATACGCACCGGAAAAGTAAACAGCATGCCGGACCGCGCCTTGGTTAAGCTCGGCACAGGATCACGGTGACCACCACCGCGGCCTGCGTGACGAAGGGCGGTCGAACATGGCGTGGACCTGGCGGTACTTCGAGGCCGACGGCGCCGACCCTCTGGCGGAGGACCTGCCGTCCGAGTCGTTCACCTCGCGTGGCGACGCGGAGAGCTGGCTGGGGGAGAACTGGCAGGAGCTCGCCGAGGGGGGCGTCGGCCGCGTCGCCCTCCTGGAGGACGACCGGGAGGTCTACGCGATGGCCCTGGAGCCCGTCGAGTAGGGCGCCCGCGCCGCGCGCGGCGGGTCCGGCGCCCCGGCCCGGGCGCCGGACGCGCTCCGGCGGGGGAGCGCCCGCCGCCCCCGCGGGCGCGACGGGCGGAGCCCCGGAAGGCGGGCCCGGCACGTGGTCGTGCGGCGCACCCGTCCACAGCCCGGGCCAGTGACCGGACGACAGCCCGGTCACGGGCCCGGGGCCGGACGCCGGGCTAGATGCCGTGGACGTCCTCGGGGCTCTTCGTCAGCGCGGGGTCGCGCTGGACGCTGTCGCCGAGGACCTCGTCGATCCGCTCCAGCAGGTCCGCGTCGAGCCGGACCCCCGCGGCCTTCACGTTGCCCTCGACCTGCTCGGGGCGTGAGGCGCCGATGATCGCCGACGACACGTTCGGGTTCTGGAGGACCCAGGCCAGGGACAGCTGCGCCAGGGTCAGGCCCGCCTCGGCCGCCAGCGGCTCCAGCCGCTGGACCCGCTCCAGCAGGACCTGGTCGCCGACCTTGTCGGCGATGGCCTGCTTGATCTTGGGATCGGTCGCGCGCGAGCCCTCCGGCAGGTCCTGGCCCGGCTTGTACTTGCCGCTCAGGACGCCTCCCGCCAGGGGCGACCACACGATCTGGCCGATGCCCTCGCGCTCGCAGACCGGGACGACCTCGGACTCCACGACCCGCCACACCATGTTGTACTGCGGCTGGCTGGAGACGATCCGGTCGAAGCCCATCTCGTCGGCGATCCTCAGCGCCTGCTCGATCTCGTCCGCGCGCCACTCCGAGACGCCGATGTAGAGGACCTTGCCCTGGCGGACCAGGTCCTCGAACGCCCGCATCGTCTCCTCCAGGGGGGTGGAGTAGTCGAACCGGTGCGCCTGGTACAGGTCCAGGTAGTCGGTCCCGAGGCGGCGCAGGGAGTCCTCGGCGCCGCGGAGGACGTGCTTGCGGGAGAGGCCGCGGTCGTTCCTGCCGTCGCCCATGGGCCAGTAGACCTTGGAGAAGATCTCGAGGCCGTCCCGGCGCTCGCCCTTCAGCGCCCGGCCGAGCACCTCCTCGGCCTTGCCCCTGGCGTACACGTCCGCGGTGTCGAACGTGGTGATGCCCGCGTCCAGGGCCGCGCGGACACAGGCCGCGGCCGTGTCCTCCTCCACCTGGGAGCCGTGGGTGAGCCAGTTCCCGTAGGCGATCTCGCTGACCATGAGACCGCTGTTGCCTAGATGCCGAAAGTCCATGGGCAGCACTCTAGTGGGGGATCGTGCCGATTTGTCAGGAATGTAACGGCATGACTGGGACCGCTCCCGAGCCGGGGAGGAGTGAAGGGCCGGTGCGGACACCGGCCCTACTCACGTGGCGCGGGGGGCGGGGAGGCGCGGGGAGTCAGCGCGCGCCGCGGGGCGTCGGGTCCTCGCCGACCTTGATCCGCGGCTTGGGCAGGCGCAGGCGGCGGAACTGCAGCTGGCGCATGGCCGCGTACATCCCGATGCCCCGGATGGCGGTGTCGTCGGGGAAGTACTCCAGGGCGCGCTTCTTGACGGCGCGGCCCACCAGGACGCCCTCGGCGATGATCGTCACCATCATCAGCGGCCAGGCCACGTAGGCCACGCCGACCTGGAAGAGCGGGTTGTTGATGAACAGCAGGGCGATGATGACGATCGAGAACGGCAGGAAGAACTCGCTGGCGCTGCGGCGCGAGTCGATGTAGTCGCGGGCGAACGCGCGGGCCTCGCCCAGGTCCTGCTGGCGGTAGTAGCGGGCCTCGTCCTTGGGCACGCCCTTGAGGCCGCCGGAACTCCGGACGGTCTGGCCGCGTTGACGGTCGAGACGGTCCCGGTAGGCGCGGTAGGCCTCCTTACGGCTCTCGGGGGCCTTCACCGGCTTGCGGGGGATCGTCTCGGATTCCCTGCGCTTTGGGGTGGGGACACCCTTCTTGGGGGTGTATCCCTTAGGTTGGGTGGCCTCAGTGGCCTCGGGGCTGGCGGATTCGGAAGAGTGCGAATCCGTGGCTGCGGAAGCGGAGCGACGTCGGAACACACCCACAGGGTAGCCGGTCATAGCTTTATGGCGACCGCGGGCCAGACCGCGTAGGGTTGGGCAAAGCGCCCGCTGGGAACAGCCGATGTACGCACCGAGAAGGGGACGGCCACGCCGATGAGCGTGTTTCAGCGACTTTCGATGATCTTCAAATCCAAGGCCAACAAGGCCTTGGACTCGGTCGAGGACCCCAGGGAAACCCTCGACTACTCGTACCAGAAACAGCTCGAACTCCTGCAGAAGGTCCGTCGTGGGGTGGCGGACGTCGCGACCTCCCGCAAGCGGGTCGAGCTCCAGATCCAGCAGCTGGAGCAGCAGTCCGGCAAGCTGGAGAACCAGGGCCGGGCGGCCCTGACCCAGGGCCGCGAGGACCTCGCCCGCGAGGCCCTCACCCGCCGCTCCGGCCTGGCCACGCAGATCGAGGGCCTGCGCGAGCAGCACGCCAACCTCCAGGGCGAGGAGCAGAAGCTCACGCTGGCGGCCCAGCGCCTCCAGGCCAAGGTGGACGCCTTCCGCACGCGCAAGGAGACCATCAAGGCGACGTACACCGCCGCCCAGGCCCAGACGCAGATCAGCGAGGCCTTCTCCGGCATCTCCGAGGAGATGGGCGACGTCGGCATGGCGGTCCAGCGTGCCGAGGACAAGACCGCCGAGATGCAGGCCCGCGCCGGCGCCGTCGACGAACTGCTCGCCTCCGGCGCGCTCGACGACGTCACCGGCACCGCCAAGGACGACATCCAGAGCGAGCTCGACCGGATGGCCAGCACCACCGGCGTCGAGGCCGAGCTGGAGCGCATGAAGATGGAGCTCGGCGGCGGCAGCTCCACCCCTCAGATCGAGGGCGGGAACGGCGCCGGCAGCACCGGGAACCGGGAGGGCTCGTGATCGTCCGCATCATGGGTGAGGGCCAGGTCGACCTGACCGAGGCCGACCTGCAACTGCTCAACTCCTTCGACTCCGCGCTGGAGTCGGCGATCGAGTCGGGTGACGAGGAGACGTTCCGCCAGGCCCTGCACGACCTTCTCGCGAAGGTCCGGGAGGACGGCAGGCCGCTGCCCCCCGACGCCCTGGAGCCGTCCGAGTTCATCCTTCCGCACGCCGACGCCAGCATGGAAGAGGTGCGGCAGATGCTCCAGGACGACGGGCTCATCCCCGGCTAGGACCGGTCCTCTCCGTCCGCGCACACCGCATCCGTCCAGGTGTGCGCCGGACAGGGGCAGCGGGATCCGACAGGCCCGGCCACGGCCGGTCGGAACCGCGCTCGGTGCCTGCGCGCGCGTGTTTTCGCCGAGGCCGCCGTGACACCGTCACGGCGGCCTCGGCGTGTGCGGGGGCCGGTGTGCGACGGAACACCCCGCTCCCGACCGCCCCGGTGGAACCCGGCACCCCCGGGTCCCCGTTGACCGGAGAGGGGGACGCACCGTGGGGGACACGCTGTACACCGCTTTGACCCCTTTCTCACCTGTGCGAACTACACTCCGAGACAGTCGGGGGAGAGGAGTGCGGCATGGCTGGTTCCAAGTTCAGGCCGGACCGCGGGCTCACCACCCGGATGGTGACGACCATGGGCCTCCTGGCCCTGGTGTACGCGGCCTTCGTGGTCGGACTGGTCCTGGTGGGGCTCAACGTGTGGCTCGTGGTCCTCCTCGTCGCCGGGTTCGCGCTCTTCAGCTACTTCGCCTCCGACAAGATCGCCATGTTCTCCATGGGGGCCAAGGAGGTCACGCCCCAGCAGGCGCCCGAGCTGCACGCCGTGGTCGACCGGCTGTGCGCCATGGCCGACATGGCCAAGCCCAGGGTCGGGGTCGCCGACACCGACGTCCCCAACGCCTTCGCCACCGGCCACAACGAGAAGAGCGCGGTCATCTGCGTGACGACCGGCCTCATGCGCCGCCTGGAGGGCCCCGAGCTGGAGGCGGTCGTCGCCCACGAGCTGTCCCACATCGCCCACCGCGACGTCATGGTCATGACCGTCGCCGGGTTCCTCGGCATCGTCGCGGGCTTCCTCACCCAGGCGGGCCTGCGCTTCGCCATGTTCGCCGGGGCGAGCCGCGGCAACAACAACAACGGGCCGGCGCCCGCGGTGGTCGCCCTCCTGGTCGTCCTGGTCAGCGCCGTCGCCTGGGCGCTCAGCTTCCTGCTCACCCGGGCGCTGTCCCGGTACCGGGAGCTCTCGGCCGACCGGGCCGCCGCCTACCTGACCGGGCGCCCCTCCGTGCTGGGGAGCGCCCTCACCAAGATCACCGGCGACATGGCGCGGATCCCGAGCCGCGACCTGCGCCAGGTGGAGCCGTTCAACGCGTTCTTCTTCGCCCCCGCGCTCTCCCGCAAGGGGTTCAGCTTCAGCCGGCTGGTCGCGACCCACCCCCCGGTCGACCAGCGCCTGTCCCAGCTCTCCGAGATCTCCCGGCAGCTCGGACAGGGCCGCTGAGCGGGGTCGCGGCGGGCGCCACCCGACCGACGAGGGAGCACACGATGAGTTTCTGGCGGGCCCTGCTGGGCCGCTCCAAGCCGACCGCACCCGACCTCGACGCCCTCTTCGGCCTGCCCTCGGCGGCCGTCACCCTGCGGGCCGCGGCCGGGTTCCGGCCCACCGGCGCGGGGTCCGTCGCCTTCCGCGCCACCGAGGGCGCGGCCTTCGCCGACCTGGAACGCGACATCACCGCGCTGCTCGACGCCGGCGACGGGCCGCCGGTCGACCAGGTCACCGACGACTACGGCTACACGTGGCTGGTCGTCCGCTCGCACGACCCGGCGGGAGCGGAGGGGGAGGTCGCCGACCCCGACATCACCGGCCTGGTCACCGACCTGCACGCCGTCAACTCCACCCTGGAGGCCAACGGGTACGGACCCTCGCTCCTGTGCTCCCTCGTCGGGTTCACGGACGGGACGCGCTCCCTGGGCCTCGTGTACCTGTACAAGCGCGGGACCTTCTACCCCTTCGCTCCCACCGGCGACGGCCGGCACAGGGACAACGCCCTCGAACTCCAGCTCGAGGCCGCCGTCGGCGACGACCTGCCCCTGGAGCGGGACCGCTCGCGCTGGTTCCCGGTCTACGGCGCGCCGGGACTGTGACCCGGGACGCCATCTCCCGGCGGCACGGACCGCGCCGGGAGATGGCGTCCCGGGGCCGGACAAATTACCCTGGGAGGACGAGCACACCCGTGCTTCGCCGGAACCTCCCCCACGCCAGGGGGCACTGGGGAACGGTGGCAGGGAGAACACAGCGGCGGCACGGCGGAATGCCGGACCGGCCCCGGGCGTTGGGACCCGTTGAAGAGGACAGGACCCGCCGCGGCGGGCCGGTCCCCCAAGCGACCAGGGGTCGCCAGGCAGCCGCAACCCCTTTTCAGAGGAGCTTTACAACATGACGGTTCAGAGCGAGGTCACCGAGGGGATCAACCTCACCGACGAGGCGTCCGGCAAGGTCAGGGCGCTTCTGGAGCAGGAGGGCCGGGACGACCTCCGTCTCCGTGTGGCCGTCCAGCCCGGTGGTTGCTCGGGGCTGCGTTACCAGCTCTACTTCGACGAGCGCGACCTGGACGGGGACGTGGTCACCGACTTCGGCGGCGTCGAGGTCGTCACCGACCGGATGAGCTCCCCCTACCTCGTCGGCGCCACGATCGACTTCGTGGACACCATCGAGAAGCAGGGGTTCACGATCGACAACCCCAACGCCACGGGTTCCTGCGCCTGCGGCGACTCCTTCAACTAGGGGGTACGCCCCCGCCGCCGGCCGCGGCGGGCGGCGGGGCACCGGGGGAGGGCGGACATCCGTCCTCCCCCTCGTCGTTTCCGCAGCCCCGCGCGGGGAATCCCGATGACGGAACCCCGGCCGGGAGCGGCACTCGGTACCCTGGGTCGGTCCGAAACGGGCACGTCCTCGGCCTGCCCGCACCCGTCCGGTCGCCCCGACCGGACGCCTCCCACCCAAGGAGCCTTCGTCCCGTGCGTATCGCGGTTGCCGGATCCATCGCCACCGACCACCTCATGTCCTTCGAGGGCCGGTTCGCGGAACAGATCATCCCCGACCAGATCCAGCAGTTGTCACTCTCCTTCCTGATCGACGAGCTGGACGTCCGTCGCGGAGGCGTCGCGGCCAACATCTGCTTCGGCATGGGCGGCTTCGGCCTCGCCCCCGTCCTCGTCGGCGCGGCGGGGGCCGACTTCGAGGACTACCGCGCCTGGCTGGACCGCCACGGGGTGGACACGTCCGCCGTGTACATCTCCGAGCTGCGGCACACCGCCCGCTTCATCTGCACCACGGACCGCGACCAGAACCAGATCGCCTCGTTCTACGCGGGCGCCATGGCCGAGGCGCGCAACATCGAGCTCCAGGCGGTCGCGGAGCGGGTCGGCGGGCTCGACCTCGTCCTCATCGGCGCCGACGACCCGCTCGCCATGGTCCGCCACAGCGAGGAGTGCCGCACGCGCGGCATCCCCTTCGCGGCGGACCCCTCCCAGCAGCTGGCCCGGATGGAGGGCCCCGAGGTCCGCACCCTCATCGAGGGGGCGACCTTCCTGTTCGGCAACGAGTACGAGAAGGCCCTCGCGGAGCAGAAGACCGGCTGGTCCGACGCGGACGTCCTGAGCCGGGTCGGCACCCGCGTCACCACCCTCGGGGCCAAGGGCGCCCGCATCGACCGGGAGGGCGAGCCGGCCCTGCACGTCCCCGCGGCCTCGGTCGACAACCTCGTCGACCCCACCGGCATGGGGGACGCCTTCCGCGCGGGCTTCCTGGCCGCCCACTCCTGGGGTCTGTCCCTGGAGCGGGCCGCCCAGGTCGGCAACGCCACCGCCGTGCACTGCCTGGAGGCGGACGGTCCGCAGGAGTACACCATGACCGGCGCCTCCCTGCTGGAGCGCGTGGAGAAGTCGTACGGCGCCGCGGCCGCCGCCGAGGTCCGGCCGTTCGTCTGACCGGGGGTCCCGGGCGCCGTCCCCCGCCCGCGCGGGTCGGGGCGGTGCCCGGGAACCCGTAGAGTAGATAGTCGCGACCCGCACGACCCGATCCGATCCCGGACCGGGCCGCGCCCCGAACGGTCGGCCGTGCGCCCCAGGGCGCCCCGGCCGCCCGCACGGGGAGCCCCGTGCCCGCCGGTGCGCTGAAACGCGTACCGGTTACCTAGCCCAAGCCGTCCGCGCAGGGTCGCCGCGACGGTGGGGAACCCACCCCGGACCCCCGTGCCACGGCACGCGGTCGGGGCTCGGGCGCCGTGAGCGCCTCCCAGATCTAGGCAAGCCTTACCTGGGATTCCCTGATTCACCCTGAAAGGACATTGCATGCGCTACACCGGACCGAAGGTGCGGTTGTCCCGGCGCGCCGGCACCCCGCTGACCCGTAAGGCGGTCAGCTACTTCGAGAAGCGTCCGTACCCGCCCGGTGAGCACGGTCGCCGTGTCCGCCGCAACAGCAGCGACTTCGCCGTCCGTCAGGCGGAGAAGCAGAAGGTGCGCTGGTACTACGACCTGACCGAGAAGCAGCTGGTCAGGATCTACGAGAACGCGAAGAAGCGCTCCGGCCGCACCGGTGAGGAGATGCTCGCCGAGCTGGAGATGCGTCTGGCCACGGTCGTGCTGCGCGCCGGTCTGGCCGCGTCGATCTACGCCGCCCGCCAGTTCATCAACCACGGCCACGTCACCGTGGACGGCAAGAAGGTCGACATCCCGTCGTACCAGGTCAAGCCGGGCCAGATCATCGAGGTTCGGGAGAAGTCCCGCAACATGGTGCCGTTCGTCGAGGCCGCCGAGGGCGTCCACGCGGACGACAAGATCGCCGGCTTCCTCGCGGTGAGCCACAAGGACCTGCGCATCGCGGTCATCGACCGCCCCAAGCGCGAGCAGATCCCGGTGCCCTTCGACGAGCAGCTCGTCGTCGAGTTCTACGCCCGCTAGTCGCGAACCCCGCGCCCTGCGCGCGTCCCCAGGGACGCACCGGGGACCGGAGAGGCCGCGCGGACCCCGTCCGCGCGGCCTCGTCGTGTGCGGGCGCCCTCCCGCGCCGCTCCCGGGAAACACCGGGCGGCGAATCGTTATCGCAACGGGATGGCGGGACGTGCGCCGGAGCCGGTTCAGTACATCCGGCGGATGTGAAACGCGCTACCCCGACCCAGGGGCTCCTCCGCGAGGAACTCGTGCATCTTCATGCGGCACCACGCGGGGATGTCGGCCCGCGCGGCCGGGTCGTCCGCGGTGACCGCGATGACCGACCCGATGGGCACTTCTCCCAGTCTGGCGGCCAGCATGATGATCGGGACGGGGCACTTGCGGCCCACCGCCTCGACCGTGACCAGCGGGGCCTGCGGCGGATACCCGGGCACGGAACACCCCCTGCGCGTCGTCGTCCTGTCCCCACCATCTTGACCCGCCCGGCCCCGTAAGGCGAACCCGGTTAAGGGCGTCGTAAACCCAGCGATACGCTCGCCTTGGTCTTTCCTCGCGAAGCTTCCGGAACCGCCGCCCACGAGCGGCGGGGTCGCCCGCGGGGAGGAGGGCCCGGGGGGACGCCGGGCCGCGCTCCGTAGCCAGCCGGGAGGGTATCCTCCGCGGGCGAACGGGCCCGGCTCCACGTACCGCCGCGCGTTCCGCGCAGGGGCGTCTGGCAACACGCTGACCAGGTAAGCCCAT
This sequence comes from Streptomonospora nanhaiensis, assembly GCF_026642255.1. Lineage (GTDB taxonomy): Bacteria > Actinomycetota > Actinomycetes > Streptosporangiales > Streptosporangiaceae > Nocardiopsis > Nocardiopsis tropica. The sequence goes on from NZ_CP113264.1 coordinate 1,913,401, forward strand.
GAACGGCACGCCGGGCGGTTCGCGATAATGTTTCCCCTTGACAAGCTTTGGACACTTAGGCCGCCCGTGGAGGATCCACGGGCTTCACCGCTGGGAAGGCAATCCGTGAGTCCGACCCGCCAAGAAAATCGGCGCCCCAATCCGCGCCGATGGGCACCACGCGGCGCCGCGCTCGCCGTGCTGGGGCTGGCCGCGACCGGCTGCGCGTCGAACGATCTCACTCGTTTGGGCATGCCGGAGCCGATCACCGACCAAGCCGAGCGTGTTCTCTCGCTCTGGCAGGGCTCCTGGGTGGCGGCTTTCGCGGTCGGCATTCTCGTGTGGGGGCTGATCATCTGGTCAGTCATCTTCCACCGCAAGCGCTCTGAGCAGTTGCCGCCGCAGGTGCGGTACAACATGCCCATCGAAGCGCTCTACACCGTCCTGCCGATCGTCGTCATCTCCGTGCTCTTCTTCTTCACCGCGCGGGACCAGGCGATCATCCTGGACACCGACGAGCCGGCCGACGTGAACATCGAGGTCGTGGCCTTCCAATGGGCCTGGCAGTTCAACTACCTCGACGACACCAAGGAGAACGGCGGCGAGGTGCTCTTCTCCGAGACGGGCATCCCCAACCCGGACGGCACCGCCGACCCCTCGACGCAGACCACCCTGGTGCTTCCCGAGGGCGCGACCGTCCACTTCGACCTCCACTCGCCCGACGTCATCCACTCGTTCTGGATCCCCGAGTTCGGCTTCAAGATGGACGTCGTCCCCGGACGTGACAACGCGTTCCAGGCGAGCCTCACCGAGGACAGCGCGGGCCAGTACATCGGCCGCTGCGCGGAGCTGTGCGGGGTCGACCACACCCGCATGCTCTTCAACGTCGAGGTCCTTCCCCAGGACGAGTACGACGCCTGGGCCGCCGAGCAGGAGCAGGCGGCCGTGACCGCCGACAACGAGGCCGCCGAGGCCGTGGATTCCGAAGCGGACTCCGCCGACGGCTCGGGCGCCGAGGGATCGGATGCCGAGGGCACCGGTGCGGGCGCGGCCGACGCCGAGGAGAACGAGTAAATGACCACGACGGCAACACCGGCTCGCACCGACGGCAAGGCGCCGTCGAGCGCGGGCTCGATCATCGTCAACTGGCTGACGTCGACCGACCACAAGGTCATCGGGTACATGTACCTGATCACCTCGTTCGCGTTCTTCCTCTTCGGCGGAGTCCTGGCGCTCCTCATGCGCGCCGAGCTGTTCTCACCGGGCATGCAGGTCATGTCCAACGAGCAGTTCAACCAGCTGTTCACGATGCACGGCACGATCATGCTGCTGATGTTCGCGACCCCGCTCTTCGTCGGGTTCTCCAACATCCTCATGCCGCTGCAGATCGGCGCCCCCGACGTCGCCTTCCCCCGGATCAACCTGTTCGGGTACTACCTGTACCTGTTCGGCAGCCTCATCGCCGTGGGCGGGTTCCTCACCCCGGGCGGCGCGGCCAGCTTCGGCTGGTTCGCGTACACGCCGCTGTCCGACGCGGTCCGCTCGCCGGGCCTGGGCGGCGACCTGTGGATCCTGGGCCTGGCCGTCTCCGGTCTGGGCACCATCCTCGGCGCGGTCAACTTCATCACCACCGGCCTGTGCATGCGCGCCCCCGGCATGACGATGTTCCGCATGCCGATCTTCACCTGGAACACGCTGCTCACCAGCGTCCTGGTGCTCATCGCGTTCCCGGTCCTGACCGCCGCCCTGATCGCCCTGGGCGCCGACCGCATGATCGGCACACACGTCTTCAACGCCGAGCACGGCGGCGCCATCCTGTGGCAGCACCTGTTCTGGTTCTTCGGGCACCCCGAGGTGTACATCATCGCCCTGCCGTTCTTCGGCATCGCGACGGAGATCCTGCCGGTGTTCAGCCGCAAGCCGATCTTCGGCTACAAGAGCCTGGTGGCCGCCACCATCGCCATCGCGGGCCTGTCCGTCACCGTGTGGGCGCACCACATGTTCCCCACGGGCGCGGTCCTGCTGCCGTTCTTCTCCTTCATGACGTTCCTCATCGCGGTCCCGACCGGCGTGAAGTTCTTCAACTGGATCGGCACGATGTGGCGTGGGCAGCTGTCCTTCGAGACGCCGATGCTGTTCACGATCGGCTTCCTGGTCACCTTCCTCTTCGGCGGACTGACCGGCGTGCTCCTGGCCTCCCCGCCGATCGACTTCCACGTCACCGACTCCTACTTCGTGGTGGCCCACTTCCACTACGTGGTCTTCGGCACCGTGGTGTTCGCGATGTTCGCGGGCTTCTACTTCTGGTGGCCCAAGTTCACCGGCAGGATGCTCAACGAGAAGCTGGGCAAGTTCCACTTCTGGCTGCTGTTCTTCGGCTTCCACGGCACGTTCCTGGTGCAGCACTGGCTCGGGGCCATGGGCTTCCCGCGCCGCTACGCCGACTACCTGCCCGGAGACGGCTTCACCGAGCTGAACCAGATCTCCTCGGTGTCGTCGTTCGTGCTGGGGGCCTCGACGCTCATCTTCTTCTGGAACATGTACATCACCGCGAAGAGGGCGCCGCTGGTCACCGTGGACGACCCGTGGGGGTACGGCTGCTCGCTGGAGTGGGCCACCTCCTGCCCGCCGCCGCGGCACAACTTCACGTCGCTGCCGCGCATCCGTTCGGAGCGTCCTGCGTTCGACCTGAACCACCCGCACGCCGCGGTCCCGGCGGGCACGGACCCCGAGAGGAACTAGGGATCTCGCCATGAAGACGCAGGCCTATCTGTTCATGGGCATCTCGACCTTCTTCGGTCTTGCTGCCGCCCTGTACGTGTACTGGTCCTACCAGGACACCGGCGCCATCGAGTGGACGGGCACCACCGCCCTGGTGGTCTCCATCGGCTTCGGCTGGATGATCGGCTTCTGGCTCTGGCAGGCGGCCCGCCGCAGCGAGCGCTTCCACGGGCTCCCCGCGGAGGAGCGGCTGGACGGCGAGATCGCCGAGAACGCCGGGGAGTACGGGTTCTTCAGCCCGCACAGCTGGTGGCCGATGTTCGTCGCGATGGCCGTCGCGTTCACCGCGGTGGGCGTGGCCATCGGCTGGTGGATGGTGATCACGGGCGCCTTCGCGATCATCCTCACCTCGATCGGCTGGATCTTCGAGTACTACCGCAAGGAGTTCCAGCACTAGGACGCGCCGCCCCGAGCATCGGGCACATACCGTGCCCAAATGCGCACTCCGGGTAGTATGCGACTGTCACCACCCCGGTGGCCGGAAGGCCTCGCACCGCGAGGCCGACCGGCCGCCGGGGTCGTGTTTTCGGTGACCCTGCCGTGACGCGGGGCCTCGTGTCCGGTGCGCGGCGTGTCCGGGACCGGCGGCGTGCGAGGCGCCGTCCCGCGCACCGGGGCCACGTCGCAACCGACGCTGGAGGTCCTTGGCGTGAAGGGACGAGTCTTCCGATCGGCGGTCCGCCGCCTCGTGGCCGCGGTCGCCGCGGTCGTCCTCGTGGCGACGGCCTGCACCACCGCGGGCGGGGACCCGGGAGGTCCCGGCGGGGAGGAGGCGCCCGGTCCCGGGATCACCGTCACCCCCGGGACGGGCGCTGCCCCCGTGGCGCCCAACACGCCGGTGCGCGTGGAGGCCTCCGGCGGGACCATCACGGACGTCCGCGTGGAGCAGGTCGCCGCGGACGCGATCGCGGAGGCCGGCGGGGCGGGGGAGGCCGGGGCGGAGGGGCAGGAGTTCCCGGGAACCCTGAGCGGGGACGGCACCCGGTGGAAGAGCGACCGGAACCTCACCCCCGGCGCGTCGGTGAGCGTCTACGCCACGGCGGAGGACGCCGGCGGCGAGGAGACCGAGGTCGTCGCGGAGTTCCACACCGAGGGCGTCGACGGGGACTCACGCCTCGGGCTCGTCTCCAACCACCCGCAGAGCGGCCAGACCGTGGGCGTCGGCATGCCCGTCGTCGTCGGCTTCGACGTGCCGGTGGAGAACAAGGTCCAGGTGGAGAACTCCATCGAGGTGACCTCCGAACACCCGGTCGAGGGCGCGTGGAACTGGGTCGACGACGAGACGGCGGTGTTCCGGCCCCGGGAGTACTGGGAACCCCGTCAGAAGGTCTCCGTCGACCTGAGGCTGGCCGGGGTGGAGGCGTCCGAGGGCGTCTACGGGACGGAGGACGACCGTATCGACTTCGAGGTCGGCCGGGAGCTCGTCGCCACGATGCACGTCCCCGACCACGAGCTCGAGGTGGAGATCGACGGCGAGCTCGTGCGCACGATCCCGGTGAGCAACGGCAAGGGCCATGAGCGCTTCAACACCACCACCTCCGGCACGCACGTCACCATGGAGAAGTACGCCGAGCTCGTGATGGACTCCGCGACGGTCGGCATCCCCGAGGGCTCGCCCGGCCACTACCGGCTCGACGTGGACTGGGCCGTGCGTACCTCCGACAGCGGCGAGTTCACCCACGCGGCGCCGTGGAACGGCGGTATCGGCCACGCGAACACCTCCAACGGCTGCACCAACATGTCGGTGCGGGACGCCCGGTGGTTCCACGACCAGGCGCTGATGGGCGACATCCTGGAGACCACCGGCACCGGACGCGAACTGGAGTGGGACAACGGGTGGGGCTTCTGGCAGCGCTCCTGGAAGGAGTGGTTGAAGCACAGCGAGACCGGTGAGCCCCAGGTGACCGACGGCTCGGGCACCCCGGGCAGCGTGCACGGCGAGGGCCTGTAGCGGGCAGGGGGCGCCGCCCGGTTCAGCCGCCCGCACGCCCCGGAGCCGTCAGCAGCGCCTCCAGGCGCTCGGCCGTGCGTTCCCAGGTCCACGTCCGGGCCACCCACTCCCGGCCGCGTGCGCCCATCTGGGCGGCGCGGTCGGGGTCCTTCAGGAGTCCGATGAGGGCCCGGGCCACGGGCCCGGGCCGGGAGCCGTCCACCACCCGGCCCGTCTCGCCCTCCAGGACGGCGTCGGGTGCGCCGCCGGAGTCGCCGGCCACCACCGGCAGCCCGGTGGCGGAGGCCTCCAGGTAGACCATCCCCAGCCCCTCCACGTCCAGGCCGCCCCGGCGGGTGCGGCACGGCATGGCGAACACGTCGCCCGCGTCGTGGTGGGCGGGGAGCTCCGCGGCGGGGACGGGGCCGGTGAAGACCACCGAGTCCATCCCCGCCGCCGCGGAGCGCAGCCGGGGGCCGTAGGGGCCGTCGCCGACGACGAGCAGGGCCGCGTCGGGCACGTCCGCCAGGACGCGGGGCCAGGCGCGGATCAGGGTGTCCTGGCCCTTGCGGGGCACCAGGCGCGACACGCACACCACGACGGGGCGCCCGCCCAGGCCGTGGCGCGCGCGGACCTCCCCGCCCCCCGCCCCGGGGCGGAACCGCTCGACGTCCACCCCCGGGGCCAGGCGGCGCATCCGGTCGGCGGCGGCCGGGGACAGGGCCCGGGAGAGCCTCCTGCGGGTGTAGTCGCCCAGGTAGGTCACGGTGTCGGTGGTGTCTCCGATCCGGCGCAGAGCCGTGCTCGCGCCGGGGACCACCGACCAGCCGGTCTCGTGCCCGTGGGTGAGGGCCACCTGGCGGCGGACCCGGCCGCGCAGGCCGCCCGCGAGCAGGCCCAGGGGCGCGGCGGCCCCGTAGAGCACCGAGTCGCAGTCCTCCAGCGCGGCGATGGCGCGCGCCCGCGCGGCCACCCGGGGCGAGGGGAGCAGTACGCCCGCCGCGTCGCGGACGACGGGGAAGGGCTGGCGCAGGTCGAAGTGCGGGTCCGCGGCGGCGTCGCCGGGGGAGGGGGAGGAGCAGTAGACGACCACGGAGCCCTCGGGCCGGCGCAGGGCCAGCTCGTGGACGAAGGACTCGATGCCGCCGGAGCGCGGCGGGAAGTCGTTGGTGATGATCAGGGTGCGCGACACGGGAGCGAGTCTAGGGCGTCCCGCGCGGTCGCCCGGGGAGAACCCGGCGTTCGCGCCGAACCGGGGCCGGCGGGCGCCGGGCCGCCTCCCTCGGGGGCGGTGGTGCGGGGGCCGTCCCGGGTGCGGCGGACCGACCTGGGGTGATCTACGCCGTACAGGTGACGGGATAGGGGGTGTCCCCGAGATGAGAGGGGACAGGGATCCGGCCCTGCACGGAAGACGCGGTGGCCGCGACCCCCTGGGAACCAGGACGTCGCGGCCACCGCTGGGCCCCGCCGACCTGCCGCGGGACCCGGGACGCCTGCCGTCGCTACGGGCGCACGGCGGTCACGAATTCGGAGCGGTAGTAGTCGTTCAGGGTCACCGTGCCGATGGGCTTGGTCGAGGTGGACGCGTGCACCATCACGTTGTCGCCCGCGTACATGCCCACGTGCTCCGGGCCGCTGCCGCCCGGGTAGAAGAACAGCAGGTCGCCGGGCTGCTTGTTCTCCCAGGAAACCCGCTGGCCCGCGTTCACCTGGGAGTAGGTGGTGCGCGGCAGGCTCACGCCCGCGGCGCCCCAGGCGGCCTGGGTCAGGCCGGAGCAGTCGTACCCGTCGGGGCCGGTGCCGCCCCAGACGTAGGGCATACCGATCTTGGAGTAGGCGAAGTCCAGGGCGGTCCTGGCGTTGCCCGAGGCGGGGCCGGTGTAGCTGCCACCGCCGCCGGTGCTGCCGCTGCCCCCTCCGCCGGACCCGCCGACGTTCTCGGTCGCCGCCTCCTGCTCCTCGGCGGTCAGCTGGGAGAGCAGTTCCTCCTGCTCCGCGATGGCCTCCTCGGCCTCCTCGGTGGCGTCCTCGGCCTCCTGGAGGGCTTGGGCCGCCTCCTCCTCGGTCTCGGCCGCGGAGGCCTCCAGGGTCTCCAGGTTCGCGAGCTCCTCGGCGTACCGCGCCAGCTGCCCGTCGTTCTGGCCGGCGAGGTAGGTCAGGTCCGCCTGGTGGGCCAGGGCGTTCTCGGGCCCGGTCGAGGTGACCAGCTCGTTGAAGGAGGTGAAGTCGGGGCTGGAGTAGGCGGCTCCGGCGAGCTTGCGCACGTCCAGGCCCAGCTCCTCCACGTTCTCCTCGGCGGCCTCGATCTCCGCCAGGACCTCCTCGAGCTTCTCCTCTGCGGCCTCGTGGGTCTCCTGGGCCTCGTTGTAGGTCGCGTTGAGCTCGATGAACTCCTCTTCGAGGCGCTCGATCTCCTCGCGGACCTCCTCGGAGGTCGGTTCGGCGTGCGCCACCGCGGCGGGCATGACGAGGGCCCCGAGGGTGAGGGCGGCGAGGACCGCTGTGCGGCGCCTGCGGCCGCCAGGGGATGCAGACACGTTGGGTTACACCTTTCTCCCCTTGTCCCGGGCCGTGCGGGGTTCAGCGGGAGCAAGGGACTGCGCCGGGTGGGGGTTCAAGGGCCGGGGAGCCGGCCCGAACGCTGTGGGGCCCGGTCGGGACACGGCTGTCACCACCTGGGGGCGGTGAAGAGGAGCAACCGCTGTCGGCGATGAACACTAGTGCATCGCGCGGGTTCACCTCAACCTTTTCGTGACGTTCCACCGTGGGGCGTCGGGTGTCCGGAAACCCCTTCCGTGTCCCTTACCCGGGCACGCTCCGCACATGGAGAGGCCGCCCCCGGCGAACCGGGGACGGCCTCTCCGTGCGCGTGGGGCGGGCCCTAGGGGCGGACGCCGAACTCGAACTGTCCGGCCCAGTACGCGGCCAGGTCCACGACCTCGATGTTGCGGCCGCTGCTCGGCGCGTGCACCATCTGGCCGTTGCCGGCGTAGAGGCCGTTGTGGTTCACACCGGAGAAGAACATGATGTCGCCGGGCTGGAGCGCGCTCATGTCGTTGATCCGGTGGCCGACCTCGGCCTGGGAGAAGGTGGTGCGGGGCAGGTCGACGCCGGCGTTGCGCCAGGACGCCTGGACCAGGCCGGAGCAGTCGTACCCGTTGGGGCCGGTGCCGCCCCAGACGTAGGGCAGGCCGACCTTGGAGTAGGCGAAGTCCAGCGCCGCCCCGGCACTGCCGGACGCGCCGCCGGTGTACGACTGGCCGCCGCTGGAGTCGGCGCCGTCGGCGGAGCGGTCGGCGTCGGGGAACTGGGCGAGGATCTCCTGCTGCTCCTCGATCTTCGCCTCGACGTCGGTCTTGGCCTCGTCGGCCTCCTCCAGGGCGGCCTCGGACTCCTCCAGGGCCTCCTCCGCCTCGTCCTTGAGGCTGAACAGCCGTTCGGAGGACTCGCCGAACTCGTCCAGCTCGGCCTTCTGGGCCTCGGAGAGGTAGTTCAGGTCGGCGTTCTGCTCCAGCAGGGCCTCGGGGCCGTCGGAGGTCAGGATGGTGCTCGTGGAGTCCAGCTCACCGGACTGGTAGGTGGCGCTGGCCAGCTGCTGGACCTTGCCGCGCAGCTCCTCGTAGCGCTCCTCCTCGTCCCCGACCTGCTCCTCGAGCTCCTCGTACAGGGCCTCGGCGACCTCGTGGTCCTCCTTGGCCTGGTTGTAGGTCTCGACGGCGGCCGCGGCCTCTTCGTTGAGCTCCTCGATCCGGTCCTCGACCTCGTCCTGGGTCGGCTCCGCGTAGGCGGTGCCCGGGGCGATGAGGGTACTCGCGACGACAGCGCTGATACCGGTCGTGGCTGCGATGCGGCGGGCTGTACGCCGACCACCGGGGTTCTTCATGGCGGTCCGCTCCTTGAGGTTGGGAAGTCCGCATAGGGGTGCTGGAGGACAGTGTCCGCGCGGAGGCGGGGCGGGTGAGTGTGCGGGTCCCGACCGGAGGGCGCAGATCCTGCCTTCGCTCCGATGGAGCACTCACGTTCGGGAAGAACCTAGCGGACCGCTCTGCTCGTCTCAACCACATCTGTGGGCACAACCCCCGAATCATGGGGGAACCCACCGTTCCCGCGGGGACGTTACGCCTGGAAGGAGCGGTCGGGGGCGGTGTGGCCCGGAACGTGCGGGCTTCTGTCCGCTGTGCGCCTCGCCACGCCCCGGCGGCGGCAGGAGGGGAGGTGCCGCTCCCCCCCGGCCGGACCCTCGGAGGACCCGGCCGGGGGAGGAGGGCGGCTCAGCCGTGCGCCTCCAGGCGGCGCAGGAAGATCGCCGAGGGCACCGCGCGCGCACCCGCGCGCCGGACCGCGGACACGATCTCCTTGTCGGAGGTCACCACGGCGATCGGGCGTCCGGGCGGCTCCGCGCGCACCAGCCGCACGATCAGCTCGTCGGCGGTCTCCCCGGGGGCGCTGAAGAGCAGGCGCACCCGCCGGGTGGGGGCCGCCACGGGGGGAGCGTCGATGTCGGCGCCGTCGAACACGCACGTGATCTCGGCCTTGGTCCGGCTGGCCAACCCCTCCAGCGAGGCCATCAGCCGTGTGCGCTGGTCGGCCAGGGGGAGGGTCCCGTACCCGGTCTTGGTCACGTTGTAGCCGTCCACCAGGAGGTGGACCCGGGGCACCGTCAACAGGTGCTCCAGCAGGCCCGGGTCGTCGTCGGGCAGGCCGCCCAGCGACACCCGCCGCTGCTGCTCGGCCTCGGCGACCAGGTCCGCGGGGCTGTCCAGGGCCGCGGGCAGCGCCAGCTCCCTGCGCAGCCCGTGCGCGGATTCGACCAGCACGTCCAGCAGCACCCGGAGCCGGGCCTCGTCCGCGTTGCGTCCGGCGCGCACCGCGCGGCGGGCGTTCTCCACCTGCGCCTCGGCCGAGGCCAGCCGCGACCGCAGCCGCCGGTTCTCCGACTCCAGGGCGTTCATCTGCGTGGCCGACTCCGACTCGCGGTCGGAGGTCTCGGCCAGGACCCGTGCGGCCTCCGCCGCGGCGCCCTTGGCACGCTGCCGCTCCGTGTGCACCTTGCGGCGCAGCTCGGCGATCTCCGTGCGCTGCTCCCTGAGCTGGGAGCGCAGCCGCTCCGTCTCCGACTGGTGCTCGCTCCTGGCCTCGTCCAGCTGGCGGCGCACGGAGTCCAGCGCCTCGGCCGCCTCGTCCACCTCCCTGGCGCCGGCCAGGCGCTCCAGCTCCAGGTGGACGTCCTCGATGATCTCCGGCCAGCCCTTGGGCCGCAGCAGGTACGCGCAGGCCGCCACCGCCACGGGGTCCGCGGCAGGGGGCACCACGCCCGAGTGCAGGCCCTCGGCCAGCTCCGGCCACACCTGCCGCACCCGGGCCGCGACCATGTCGCGGAAGCCGCCGTCGGTCTCCAGCTGGGCGGCGATCTGCGGGCCGGCGAGCCTGGCACGGCGGCGCGGCTCGAACTTGGCGACCCTGCGCAGCAGCGGGGGGAGTTCGCTCGCGCGCATGCCGCCCAGCACGTCGGAACCGTACTCGACGACCCGGGCGCGCACCGGCTCGGGCAGGGGGCGGCGCAGCCGCTCCCCGTCGCTGTCGGCGCCGGGCGTCACGTCGACACTCTCGTCGCGCGGGCCGGTGCCGTCGGAGTCGCCGCCCGCCTCGGGGCGGGCGCTCATGCCTGACCCGTCGGGCTCTCCGCCGAGGAACCGGTGGCCGACCGGTCGGCGTCGGGGCGGGCGATGACCTCGACGCTGTCGGTGGCGCCGCACCAGCGGCACTTCACGCGCTCGACCGTCTCCGAGAGCACGGTCCGCTCCTCGACGCGGCCCTCACCGGCCAGGTCCAGGTGGAGGTAGTCCTGCGAACGGGTCGTCCTGGTCACGTCGAACCGCGTGAGGTTCCCGCATCCGGTGCACCGCCACCGCTCCTTGTCACCCGGCATAGCGATCCCCACGGTTCCTCCTCGTGTCGTGCTCGTCACGGGGCCGCGGACCTTCCGGCCCCGTCCCCCACATCTTTCCATGTCGGGCAGGTCAGACCGTATCCCGACCGTTTTCGGTCGTCACCGCCGACTAGCCTGACCGCGTGGTTCGACAGTCCGCGGCGCCCGCCGGCGTCCAAACGAGCATCAGCGACCTCGGCACGCCCCTGGCCGCGGCGACGTTCGTCGTGCTGGACCTGGAGACCACCGGGACCAGCGCGTCCGCCGCCCGTGTCACGGAGGTCGGCGCGGTCAGGGTGCGCGGGGGAGAGGTCCTCGGCGAGTTCTCCACCCTGGTCGACCCCGGCGTGCCCGTCCCGGCCGCCATCACCCTGCTGACCGGGATCACCCAGTCCATGGTGGCGACCGCGCCCCCCATGGAGGAGGTCCTGCCCCGCGTCCTCGCGTTCCTCGACGAGGAGCCGGACACCGTCCTGGTCGCCCACAACGCCGCCTTCGACACCGGTTTCCTGAAGGCCGCGTGCGAGCGCCACGGGTCGGCCTGGCCCGGATACCCGGTGGTGGACACCCTGCGCCTGGCCCGGGCGATCCTCCCGCGGAGCGAGACCCGCAACCACAGGCTCGCCACCCTCGCCGCGTTCTTCGGGGTTCCGGTCACCCCCAACCACCGAGCCCTGGACGACGCGCGTGCCACGGTCGGGGTCCTGCACGGGCTGATCGAGCGCCTCGGGCCGATGGGCGTGACCAGCGTGGAGGAGCTGCGCGCCGTCAGCAAGCCCGCCAGCCGGGCGCAGAAGGCCAGGCGGCACCTGGCGGAGGGCCTGCCGGAGGGCCCGGGGGTGTACGTGTTCACCGACGCGCGCGGGGCCGGCCTCTACGTGGGCAAGAGCAACAACCTGCGGCGGCGGGTCCGCTCCTACTTCACCGCGGCGGAGAGCCGCAGGCACATCCGCGAGATGGCCGCGCTGGTCGAGGGCGTCACCCCCATCGAGTGCGCCACCGAACTGGAGGCGTCCGTCCGCGAGCTGCGGATCATCGCCGAGCGCAAGCCCCCCTACAACCGGCGCTCCCGCAACCCCGAGCGCGCCTCGTGGGTCAAGCTCACCACCGACGCCTACCCGCGCCTGTCCGTGGTGCGGGCGGTCAAGGACGACGGGGCCCCCTACATCGGTCCCTACGCCTCGGCCAGGGACGCCGAGCAGGCCAAGGAGGCCCTGCTCCACACGTTCCCGCTGCGGCAGTGCACGCACGCCTTCTCCGAGAGCAGGAGGATCGACCCGTGCGTCCTGGCCCAGCTGGGACGCTGCGGCGCCCCCTGCGACGGCACCGAGGCGCTCGAGGCCTACACCGTCCACGCCGACGCCGCGCGCGAGGCCATGACCGGGGACCCCGCCGCCGTCGTCTCGGCGCACACCTCGCGCATCGCCGAACTCGCCGGAGCCCTGCGCTACGAGGAGGCCGCCGCCCTCCGCGACCGCCTCGCCGCCTTCCTGCGCGGCGCCCGGCGGGCCCAGCGGCTGTCGGCCCTGGCCTCGGTGGCCCAGGTGGTCGCCTCCCGGCGCTCCGCCACGGGCTGGGAGACCTGCGTGGTCCGCCACGGGCGCCTCGCGGCCAGCGCGGTCCTGCGGCCGGGCACCGATCCGACCGCGTTCCTGGCCTCGCTCCTGGCGACCGCCGAGTACGTCCCTCCGGGGTACGGGCCGAGCCCCAGGGCCCTGCCCGCGGAGACCGAGCTCGTCCTGGACTGGCTCACCGACCCCGCGACGAGGCTCGTCGACATCGACGGGGTCTGGACATGCCCGTTGCGGAGCGCGGAGGCGCACACGGAGATGACACACTGGGCGCATGGCCGCGCTTCCGCTCAATGACGACTACCCCGTCCGCCGCGCCCCCGTCGTCGCGTACACGCTGATCGCGGTCAACGTCCTCGTCTACCTGCTGTCCCCCCAGGCCGCCACGGCCGTCTGGTACCCGGTCGACATGGTGGGCCGCTTCTGCGCCATCCAGGACTACTTCATGCGCTGGGGCGCGGTGCCCGCCGAGATCCTCGGACAGGTGGACCGGGTCCCGCACGCGGTGCCCGAGTGCGGGTCGGTGGACGGCAAGTCCGTGTGGTTCTCGGTGCTCAGCTCGATGTTCGTGCACGCCGGCGCCATGCACCTGCTGGGCAACATGGTCTACCTGTTCGTCTTCGGCCCCGTCGTGGAGGACCGCATCGGCCGCGTCCGCTTCCTGCTGCTGTACGCGGTCACCGGGGTGGCGGCGGCCTACGGCTTCTCCCTGGTGGAACCCGGGGGGGAGATGCCCATGGTGGGAGCCTCGGGCGCCATCTCCGGCGTGCTCGGCGCCTACCTCGTCGTGCAGTTCCGCAGCCGGGTCACCACACTGGTGTTCGTGGTGATCCCGATGCGCCTGCCGGGGTGGGCCCTGGTCGGAAGCTACTTCGTGCTTCAGTATCTTCTCTACGTCACCACATCGAACTCCCCCGGCGCCGGGAGCGGAGTCGCCTACGCGGCGCACGTGTACGGGTTCATCGCCGGGGTGATCGCGGGACTGGTGGTCTACCGGCTGCGATGGCGCTCCGGGACGCGGCTCTCCGACGTCTACTAGGGGCGCCCCGCGCGGCCGGGGCCGCCTTCCCGCGGCCAACCGCCCTGGAGGCACAGTGATCACCGCGATCGTCATGATCAAGGCCGACGTCAACCGCATCCCCGAGGTCGCCGAGGCGATCGCGGAGATCGACGGGGTGAGCGAGGTCTACTCGGTCACCGGGGGCGTCGACCTCATCGCCATGGTGCGCGTGCGCCGGCACGAGGACCTGGCGGAGGTGATCCCGGGGCGGGTCAACAAGGTTCCCGGGGTGCTGTCCTCCGACACCCACATCTCCTTCCGCGCCTACTCCAAGCACGACCTGGAGTCCGCCTTCGCGATCGGCTGGTAGGGGCCGGTGGCATCTTCCTGGGACCCCTCGGCGCCCGGTGTGCTCCGGCTCCCCTCGGGGGCGCTGGTCCGCGGCCGGGGCCTGCGCCGCCCGCTCCCGGAGGGCCCCGCGCCCTCCTTCGCCGTGTACCTGCTCGGGCAGGAGCCGCCCCCCGTGCCCTGGGAGGCGCGCTGGGTGAGGTGGAGGGACTTCGGTCTGCCGTCCGACCCGGCCGGCCTGCGCGGCGCCCTGCGGGAGGCGCTGGAGCGGGCCGGGGCCGACAGGGTCGAGGTCGCCTGCTCGGGCGGACGGGGGCGGACCGGCACCGCGCTGGCCTGCCTCGCCGTCATGGACGGGGTGCCCGCCGGGGAGGCGGTCGCCTACGTTCGGGAGCACTACTCGCCGCGCGCGGTGGAGACCCCGTGGCAGCGGCGCTTCGCGCGCCGCTTCGGGTGAGCGGCGGGCCCGCGGCCGGACGCGGGGGCGGGCGCCGGGGATCCCGGCCACCCGCCCCCGCGGCAGGGCGGGGCACGGGGCCCGGCCGCCGCGTCCTCAGGCCGCCTTGGCGTGGCTCTGGCTGATCTCCACCCAGTTCTCCAGGGTGCGCTCGGCCGCTCCGGAGTCGACGGCGGCGGCCGCCCGCGCGTACCCGGCGCCCACGGCGTCCAGCAGCGGCCCCTCCACGCCGTCCACGGCGGCCAGCGCGGCGCCCGCGTTGAGCAGGACCGCGTCGCGCACCGGCCCGGGGCGCCCGGCGACGAGGTCGCGCACCGCCTGGGCGTTGAACTCCACGTCCCCGCCGCGCAGGTCCTCGGCCCCGGACCGGGCGATGCCCAGGTCGGCCGGGTCCAGGGTCTCCCTGCGGGCCGAGCCGTCGCGCACCACCCACACCGTGGACGTGGTCGTCGTGGTCAGCTCGTCCAGGCCGTCGTCGCCCCGGAACACCAGCGCGGAGGAGCCGCGGCGCGCGAACACGCCGGCGATGACCTCGCACATGCGCTCGTCGAAGACGCCGATCGCCGAGGCCGTCGGCTGCGCGGGGTTGGTCAGCGGCCCCAGGAAGTTGAACACCGTCGGCACGGCCAGCTCGCGGCGCGGCTTGGCGGCGAAGCGCAGGGACGGGTGGAACAGGGGCGCGAAGCAGAAGGTGATGCCCGCCTCCTCGGCCACCCGCGCGGTCAGCGCCGGGGGCAGGTCCAGGACCACCCCGAGCCGCTCCAGCACGTCGGCGGTGCCGCAGGAGGAGGACGCGGCCCGGTTGCCGTGCTTGACCACGCGCGCGCCCGCCGCGGAGGCCACGATCGCCGCCATCGTGGAGACGTTCACGGTGTGCGCCCGGTCGCCGCCGGTGCCGACGATGTCCAGGGTCGGCCCGGGCACGCTCACGCGCACGGCGTTGTCGAGCATGCCCTGGGCCAGGCCGGTCACCTCGGACACGCTCTCGCCCTTGGCGCGCAGCGCGATGGCGAACCCGGCGATCTGGGCGTCGGTCGCCGACCCCGACATGATCTCGTTCATCGCCCAGACGGTGTCGGCGCTGCTGAGGGTGACACCGCCGAGCAGGGCGGTGATGAGGTTCGACCAGGTCCGCTCGGTGACGGCGGACGGTTCGGAGGCGGGGGCGGGCGAGGCAGGGGCGTTCATTCTGGTGACTCCACGGTGAGGAACGGGCGTAGGGACCCGGGGAGGCGGCGCACGGCGGAGGGGTTCCGCGTGCGCGGCGCCGGGGCGGCGGCCCGCCTCCGCGCGGCGGCCCTCACGGGCGCCGGCGGACGAGCGGGCGGGCCGCCCTCAGGCCCCCGGGGACGGGGACGGGGCGCGGCCGCGCCATCGCCCGATGTCGGCGCCGTGGTTGAGGGACCCGCCCACCACGAGGCGGCGGCGCATGTCCCGCTCGCCGCTGTCGTCCACCACGCGTCCGCCTCCCACCCGGATCACCCGCTGAGGGCCGCGACCCGCCGGCGCATCAGCTCGGCCAGCGACTCGGCGAGCGCGACGGGGTCGATCGGGTGGCTGACGACCTGCTCGGCCTGCGACCAGGTCGCGAGCCAGCCGTCGTCGCGGCGGCCCACCAGGAGCAGGACCGGCGGGCAGCGGTAGATCTCGTCCTTGATCTGGCGGCACAGGCCCATCCCGCCGACGGGGGAGGCCTCGCCGTCGAGGACGGCCACGTCGATCGCCGCGGCCGGGTCGGTGTCCTCCAGTTTGCGCAGGACGACGGGCGCGGTCGCGCACTCGACGAACTCCACCCGGGGGACGTCCGCCGCGGGGCGGCGGCCGATCGCCAGCCGGACCTGCTCACGGGTGTCGGCGTTGTCGCTGTAGACCAGCACGCGCATCCTGGCACCCGTGTCCGTACCGCTGACCACCATCGCGCAACCGTCCCATCGCGTCTGTCCGCGGCCGCCGCCGTGGGGGGTGCGGCCGAGGCGTTCGTTGGCTGTATGCCTATGACTGTATTGCCTCGTGGCCCCGCTGCCCAGGAGAACCGGCGGGTCCTTCGGGCAGCTGAGACCTTCGACACCACAGGATGCCAGTACCTCGGAGGGGTTCGCCCACCCGCCCCGGGCGCGGCGTTGTCCAACAGTGATCGTTTCGATACCTGGGCGTTGGCCGTGGTGGGTTGGAGTGGTGGGAGGAGGGGTACGAATCGCCTCAGCCGCCCAGGATCGCGCTTTTCGGCCCCCGAGGGCGCGGCGGATGCGGACCCGCGGTGCCCGAGCCGCTACAGTAACGCCCGAGTCACGGCGTGAGGGCCGTGGCGGCGGTCCGAGGCAGGCCATATCGGGACTGAACCGCCTCCTTACGGGGGGTCGAGTACGGACCTCCGCGAGATGCCGTAATAATGCTCCCGTGGCGACAGCAACCGCGAACCCAAAAACAGCACCGACACCAGCACATGGTGCGGCAAAGCGTCCTGACCTGGTGAGCGTTGGCACCATCGTGTGGTTGGCCAACGAGCTCATGTTCTTCGCTGCGCTGTTCGCGATGTACTTCACCATCCGATCGGTGACCAATGGAAACCCCGACCTCGGGGCATGGCCGGCGACCCACCTGAACGTTCCGTGGGCGACGACCATCACCGTGGTCCTCGTGGCTTCGAGCTTCACCGCGCAGGCCGGCGTCTGGGCCGCAGAGCGCGGCGACGTCAAGAAGCTGCGCATGTGGTTCTTCGTGACGTTCTTCATGGGACTGTTCTTCATCCTGGGACAGGCCTACGAGTACTACGAGCTCATCGTCCACGAGGGCCTGACTCTTCAGTCGAACGCCTACGGGTCGATGTTCTACCTGACCACGGGCTTCCACGGACTCCATGTCATCGGTGGGCTGGTCGCGTTCCTCATCATGCTGGGACGCACGTACGCCGCGAAGCGCTTCACCCACCAGCAGGCAACCAGCGCGATCGTCGTGTCCTACTACTGGCACTTCGTCGACGTCGTCTGGGTCGCTTTGTTCTTCACCATCTACTTCATCCAGTAACCCGAAACGGGGAAACCGTGAAATGGATTACCGCGCGGCGACGGCATCCCCTTGCGGGGTATGTCGTCGTCATCCTCGCGCTAGCCCTGTTCGGGGTGGGGTATGCCGCCCTGGCACCCACCGCGGACCAGGCCCAGGCGCAGACTCTCGCCGCTGACGTCCCGTCACCGGATGACGTGGACATCGCCGAGGGCAAGACCGTCTTCGACCAGACGTGCGCGAGCTGCCACAACTACGACGGGAGCGGCAGCTACGACGCCGAGGGGAACGTGACCAACGGTCCCGACCTCCGCGACGTCGGCCCCGCGGCCATCGACTTCCAGGTCAGCACCGGGCGCATGCCGTCCATGGACCCGAGCAGCCAGATGCCGCGCAAGCCCATGGCCATGTCCGAACAGGACCTGGCCAACCTGATCGCGTACTACAACGCGGAGATCAGGAACGGCGAGAGCGGCGCCGAGGTGCCCTACGAGGTCCCGGACTCCGAGCCCAACCGCGCGGACTTCGAGGACGAGACGGCGTACGAGGCGGCCGTCGAGGAGTGGGAGTCCGAGTACGACTCCTACATCGAGGGCGCCGAGGACACCGACATGGGCATGAAGCTCTACCTGACCAACTGTGCGCACTGCCACAGCTGGTCCGGTGGCGGCGGCGCCCTCACGGACGGCCGCTGGGCCCCCGAGATCCACGACGCCTCCCCGCGCGAGATCTACGAGGCCATGGTCAGCGGCCCCGGCGCCATGCCGATGTTCAGCGACGGCGCCATCACCCCCGAGGAGAAGCACGAGCTCATCTCCTACGTGAAGACCCTCCAGGCGGAGCCGAACGCCGGCGGCGTCTTCGACCTCCAACGGATCGGCCAGGTCGCCGAGGGCTTCATCGGGTGGGTCGTCGGCCTGGCCCTGATCGTCGCCTGCGCGATCTGGATCACCGCGAAGCAGCGTGCACATGACTGAGAACGACAACAACGACAACAACGAGGCCGGGGCCCACACGCCTGAGCGCGTGGTGGGGACCCCGACGGCCGCCGCGGAGGAACGCGTGGTGACCGAGTCCTCCGCCGGGGCGCCCGAGGAGCACGCCGGCCCCTACCGGGCGTCGGAGACCCACGCGCGCCCGGAGGAGGTCCAGCGCCGCGGCGAGAAGGCCGCGTCCGCCTGGTTCATCATCGCCTTCCTCGGCGGTATCGGCTTCCTCGTCTCCTACTTCCTGTTCCCGCCCAACGCGGCGGGCGAGCCCGCGATCGCCGACCCGCAGATCGGCCAGTACTCGAACATGCTGCTCGGTGGCACGCTCACCGTCGCCATGTTCGGTATCGGCGCGGGCATGACGGTCTGGGCGCGCCAGGTGATGCCCCACTACGAGGTGCACTCGCCCTACGACGACCTGGCGTCCGACGAGAAGGAGAAGGGCTCCTTCAGCGACTTCTTCATGAAGAGCGCCGACGAGAGCGGCTTCACCAAGCGCCCGCTCATGCGGCGCACGCTCATCCTCGCGATGGTCCCCCTGGGCCTGGCCCCGATCGTGCTGCTGCGCGACACCGGCCCGCTGCCCGGGGACAAGCTGAAGCACACCCCGTGGGAACCCGGGATGCGCATGTTCGTCGAGGGGACCCACCGCGAGATCCGCGCGGAGGACCTGGAGAACGACCCGTACGGGATGATCTCCGCCCTTCCCGCGATCGACGACGGGCACCACCCGCACGGCATGAGCCTCACCGACCAGGCGAAATCCGTGATCCTGTTGATCAAGATCCCGGAGAACGACTGGAAGGAGGGCATGACCGAGCCGATCGAGGGGACCGATGAGACGCGTCTGAACTGGACGCACAACGGGATCATCGCCTACTCCAAGATCTGCACCCACGTGGGCTGCCCCGCAGCCCTGTACGAGCGCACGACGCACCGCATCCTGTGCCCGTGCCACCAGTCAACGTTCGACGCTGCGGACGCCGCCAAGGTCGTCTTCGGACCGGCGCACCGCGCTCTGCCGCAGCTTCCCATCAGCGTCGACGATGAGGGCTACCTCATCGCGACCGGCGACTTCACGGAGCCGACCGGTCCGACGTTCTGGGATTATGCGAAGGACTAGTCGATGAGTAAGACCACGCAAGCACCCAAGGCGCTGCGCGGCGTCGGAAACTTCATCGACGACCGCTTCCACCTGGCCAAGACCGGTGAGAAGAACCTCCGCAAGGTCTTCCCTAACCACTGGTCCTTCATGCTGGGCGAGATCGCGCTGTACTCGTTCATCATCCTGCTCGTCACCGGCGTCTTCCTCACGCTCTGGTTCAAGCCGAGCATGCTGGAGGTCGTCTACGACGGCTCCTACGAGCGCCTCCAGGGCGTTCCCATGTCGGAGGCGTACGCCTCCACGCTGTTCATCGACTTCGATGTGCGTGGCGGCTTCCTCGTCCGGCAGATCCACCACTGGGCCGCCCTGATCTTCCTGGCGGCGATCGTGGTGCACATGCTCCGCGTGTTCTTCACCGGTGCGTTCCGCAAGCCGCGCGAGATCAACTGGCTGATCGGCATCGCGATCTTCGCGCTGTCGATCATCGAGGGCCTCTTCGGCTACTCCCTGCCGGACGACCTGCCCTCGGGCATGGGCGTGCGGATCCTCCAGGGCGTGATCCTGGCGCTGCCGCTGGTGGGCACGTACGTGTCGATGTTCCTCTTCGGCGGGGAGTTCCCCGGCGAGGACATCATCACCCGGCTGTACATGCTGCACGTGCTGGCGATCCCGGCGGTGCTCCTGGCCCTGATCGTGGCGCACTTCATGATCCTGTGGCACCAGAAGCACACGCAGTACCCGGGAATCGGGCGCACGGAGAAGACAGTGGTGGGAACGCCCATGTTCCCCGCGTTCGCGGTCAAGGCCGGCGGGTTCTTCTTCTTCACGTTCGCCGTGATCGCGGGTCTGAGCGCGTTCGTGCAGATCAACCCGATCCACCTGTTCGGGCCCTTCACGCCGACGTCCATCACCTCCGGGCTCCAGCCCGACTGGTACATGGGCTTCCTGGAGGGGTCGCTGCGCATCTTCCCGAACACCTTCGACTTCAGCGTCTTCGGTTACGCGGTGCCGATCGCGGTGCTCGTCCCGGGGCTCGGGGTCATGGGCATGCTCTTCGTCCTGCCGGGCGCCTGGCCGTTCGTCGAGCAGTGGATCACCGGGGACAAGCGCGTCCACAACGTGGCCGACCGTCCGCGCAACGCGCCGGTCCGCACCGGGCTGGGCGTCGCGGGCATGACCGCCTACGGCGTGCTCTGGCTCGCCGGGTCCAACGACATCCTGTCGGAGACCTTCTCGATCGACCTGTACCTGACCACGTACATCTTCCGTGTGCTGGTCTTCGTGGGGCCGGTCGTGGCGTTCATCGTCACCAAGCGGATCTGCCTGGGCCTCCAGCGCAGGGACCGCGACACCCTGGAGCACGGCTACGAGAGCGGCACCATCCGGCAGCTCCCCAGCGGTGAGTTCATCGAGGTCCACAAGCGCAACTCCGAGGAGACCACCGAGGTGCTGGAGAGCAAGCCGCTCATCGGCTCCACGGCCCTCGCGGACGACGCGGACGTCGACGACAAGGGGGTGGAGAACCCCGAGTCCCGCAAGGGCATGGGCAAGCTCCGCCGCGCCCTGGCCCACTGGTACACCAAGGACAACGTGTCCATCGACGGTGTCGAGGCGCACAGCGGCCACCACCTCCACCACTCCGCACCGGAGGGTGAGAAGGAGTCCGCGCACTAGGACGCCTCCTGTTCGACGGACCCGGCCGCACCGCGCGGCCGGGTCCGTCGCGTTCTCGCCCTCCCACCGGCGGGGCGCGGCCGGGGCGGGGCGGCCCCCAGCGGCCCCGTGAGCCCCCGGGAGACGTCCGGGCGGCCCTCCCCTCCGGAAGGGGGGCCGGTGGTGCACAGCCGCGGACAGGGCGGCGGCCCCGTCCGTGCGGGACGCACCGCCGCCGACCCCCGCGGGTGCGGGACGGAGAACCCCGGTCCCACCAGGGTTTCGGCGGCGGCTCCGCCGTCCCGCACGGGTGCGGACGGCGCTCCGGGCCCGGGGAGGCGCACACGGAGAAGGGGGCCGACCGCCTCCCGGCGGCCGGCCCCCTTCCGGAGCCCTGGGGATCAGGCGCCGTAGATGTCGTCGATCTCCTTGCTCCACTGCTTGCTGACCACGTGCCGCTTGACCTTCAGGGAGGCGGTCATCTGGCCGCTCTCCTCGGTGAAGTCGCTGGGCAGGATCTTGAACTTCTTGATGCCCTCGGCCTTGGACACCGCGTTGTTGGCGTTGTCCACGGCCTCCTGGACGGCGGCGTTGAGGTCCGGGTCCCCGGTCAGGTCCGCGATCTCGCCGGTCTTGCCGTTCGCCTCCTTCCACTGCGCGAACGACTCCGGGTCGATCGTGATCAGCGCGGCGATGAACTTGCGGTTGTCGCCGACCACCATGCACTGGCTGACCAGGGCGTTGGCGCGGATGCGGTCCTCCAGGACGGCAGGGGCGACGTTCTTGCCGCCCGCCGTCACGATGATCTCCTTCTTGCGCCCGGTGACGCTCAGGAAGCCGTCGTCGTCGAGGGTGCCGAGGTCGCCCGTGCGGTAGAAGCCGTCCTCGGTGAAGGCCTCCTTCGTGGCCTTCTCGTTCTGCCAGTAGCCGACCATGATGTGGTCGCCCTTGAGGAGGATCTCGCCGTCGTCGGCGATCTTCACGGTGGTGCCGGGCAGGGGCTGGCCCACGGTGCCGATCTTGTTGAACTCGGGGCTGTTGACCGAGGTCGGCGCGGTCGTCTCGGTGAGGCCGTAGCCCTCGATGATGGTGAAGCCGATGCCGCGGAAGAAGTGGCCGAGGCGGGCGCCCAGGGCCGAGCCGCCGGAGACGGCGTAGTCGGCGTTGCCGCCGAGCGCGGCGAGCAGCTTGCCGTAGACCAGCTTGCCGAACAGCTTGTGCTTGAGCTTCAGCCCGAGCGGGATCTGCCCGGTGGGGAGCGCCTTGCTGTAGGCGATGGCGGTCTCGGCGGCGGCGTTGAAGATCTTGCCCTTGCCCTCGGCCGTCGCCTTCTGCTCGGCCTTGGTGTAGACCTTCTCGAACACGCGGGGGACCGCGAGGAGGAAGGTCGGCCGGAAGACGGAGAACTGCTCGATCAGCTCCGGACCGGTGGACGGGAAGTGGCCGAGGGTCGCCTTGCCCTCGACGACCATCACCTGGACGAAGCGGGCGAAGACGTGGGCCAGGGGCAGGAAGAGGAGGGTGGAGGGGTTCTCCTTCCCGCGCAGCACCTGCTTGGCGGGGCCCGCGAGGGCGTTGTGGGCGATGAAGAGGAAGTTGCGGTGCGTGAGCTCGCAGCCCTTCGGGCGGCCGGTGGTGCCCGAGGTGTAGATGAGGGTGGCGATGTCGTCGACCTTGACGGCGGTGCGTCGCTTCTCCAGCGCCTCGTCCGCGACCTCGGTCCCGCTGGAGCGCAGCTCCGCGAACTCGGGGCCGTCGAAGCGCCAGACGGGGCCGAGGGCGGGAGCCTTGGCGCGGATCGACTCGACGCGCTCCGCGTGGTCCCCGGTCTCCACGAAGGCGGCCTTGGCGGCGGAGTCGGAGAGGATCCACTCGATCTGCTCGGCGGAGGAGGTCTCGTAGATCGGGACGGTCACACCGCCGACGGACCAGATCGCGTAGTCGACGACGGTCCACTCGTAACGGGTACGCGACATCAGGGCGACGCGGTCCCCGTGCTCGACGCCCGCGGCGATCAAGGCCTTGGCGTACGCGGCGATGTCGCCGTGCAGCTCCGCGACGGTGACGTCGCGCCACTGGCCGGACTCCTGCCGGCGGGCGGCGACGGCAGAGGGCTCGCCGACCGCGCGCGCGTAGAGCGTGTCGGTCAGGCGCGCGTCGTCGGAGATCTCAGCCTTCGCGGGAGAGCTGTATTCGCGCACGTGGTGCTCCTGGACGTGTACGGGTTCTGGATAAGTGGGGACGTGACGACCGTAACAACAGAATGCTACTCATGAGTAGAACGTGTTGCCGTTCGGTATCCAACGGTGATCCGGAGCCGAGGCGTGGCAGGGAGTGAACGCGCTGTTCAGCGTGGTGTCCCCCTGTCGCCAGGCGTGTCGGGTCCGAGTCCCTGAAGTGTCGTGCGGTACGCGGGCCCGTCCGGTCCGACGGCGTGCGGCGCCCTCGGGGAAATCGGAAGTGCGCAGGTCAGGAGGGTGATTTCGCTGACTTCGCGTACGCACGCGAGACTATACGCCTGCCATGGTCTTTGTGCACATCACGTTAACTCTGTGTCATATGACTTGTATGAGGCGGTTTGTCGCGCTCGGAAGGCGGAAACCCCACCGTCCGCGACAACGCCGGGGGAGCCCCGGCTCATCCCTGGCCCGTCCCTGAACCCGCCCTGAGAAAGCCCGCCGGGCGCACCGGGGCCGGTTACCGTGAAGCCAGGAACACGGCGCGAGGAGAGGAAGCGGACATGGCGGAGAACACCGGTCGCGACGGCGGTTCGGGTGCGGGAAGGGGGGACGCCCCGGACCTCATCGACGACGCGCTGAGGCTGGTCGACACCCTCCAGCGCAGACTCCTGGTGGCCGGGGTGAAGCGCGGGGTCGGCGCCGTCACCTCTGCGCCCCCGGCCAAGGGGGACGTGTGGGAGGAGGCGATCCGGCTGGAGAGCGAGGAGGAGCGGCCCCCGCTGGAGGAGGTCCTCGACATCGTGCGCAGGTCCGCCCCCGAGGTCGCCGGTCACCTGGGGCGCGCCGGACTGGCCGCCTTCGACGCCCTCGGTCGCACCTGGGGCGTGGTCGAGCGCTCCCTGGAGCAGGGGCGCGCGGACGACGCGGGGCGTCGTGAGGCCGGGAAGGACCCCGCCGCCGAGCCGCCGGCCCCCTCCTCGTCCTCCCCGGCCCCGGTGCAGGACGGCGTCCCGGAGACCGCGGACGGGCAGGCCGGGGCGGGGGAGCGGGGTTAGCCCGGCGGCTTTCGCTCCCGGGGTGTCGGGGGTCGCGTCCGGCCTGGTTTAATCGAATGGTTTACACCATTTGAAAACCCTCTGCCATGAACCTTGAGACTTATGTCAGAGTTCGGGCGTAAGTGCGAAGGAGCAGCCCCCATGCTGACCATCGGCGTAGACATCGGCGGAACCAAGGTCGCCGCCGGGGTCGTCGACCGCGACGGGCAGATCCTCGACAAGGTCAAGTACCCCACCCCCGCCGCAGACCCGGAGGGCCTGGCCGACGTCGTCGCCAAGGCCGTCGCCGAGCTGTGCGGCAGGCAGGAGCCGGAGTCCGTCCGGGCCGTCGGCGTGGGCGTGGCCGGGTTCGTCGACGAGGACCGCGCGACCATCCAGGTGGCGGTCAACCTGGGGCTGCACGACGAACCCCTCAAGGAGCGCGTCCAGGAGCGCGTCGGCCTGCCGGTGGTCATCGAGAACGACGCCAACGCCGCGGCCTGGGCGGAGGCCCGGTTCGGCGCCGGTCGCGGCAGCGACCACATCGTCTGCGTCACCCTGGGCACCGGCATCGGCGGGGGCCTGGTCATGGGCGGGGCCCTGCACCGCGGCCGCTTCGGCGTGGCCGCCGAGGTCGGCCACTACCGGATGGTCCCGCACGGGCGCCGCTGCGCCTGCGGCAACCACGGGTGCTGGGAGCAGTACGCCAGCGGCCGGGCCCTGGTGGCGGAGGGGCAGGACCGCGCCCGCACCGACCCCCGGGCCGCCGAGCGCATGCTCAAGCTGGCCGACGGGGTCGTCGAGCAGGTGGAGGGGCACGTCATCACCCAGGCGGCCCTGGAGGGCGACCAGGCCGCGCTGGAGTGCTTCGGGATCGTCGGGGAGTGGGTCGGGCTGGGACTCGCGGACCTGGCCGCCATCCTGGACCCGGAGTGCTTCGTCCTGGGCGGCGGGGTCTCCGACGCCGGGTCGATCCTGCTGGACCCGGTCCGCGCCTCCTTCGCCCGGCACGTGTCGGGCCGGCCCGGCCGGCGCCTGGCCGAGGTGCGCCTGGCCGAACTGGGCGGGGAGGCCGGCATCGTCGGAGCCGGGGACCTCGCCCGCCACTGACCCGCCACGCCCCGGCCCCGGGCCGCCGAGGCCGACGCACGTACGGAGCGGGTCCCGTGTCGCCACGGGGACCCGCTCCGTACGTCGTGGGGAAGGACTACTCCTTCGCGTCGTCGTCGCCGCCGCTGCCCCGCGCGGCCCGCTTCTCCTCCTTGCGGGCCCGGCGCTCCTCCTTGCGGCGCTCGCGCTCGGCGCGCCTGCGGTCCTTGTCGCCGGCGTGCTGCTCGCGCCGCGCCTCCTTGGCCTCGGCCTCCAGCTCCGCCTTGATCGACTGCGCGTAGCGGTCCACGTACTCCTGGCCGGACAGCTCCATCAGCGCGTACATGATCTCGTCGGTGACGGCCCGCAGTACGCGCGGATCCGTCTCCATGCCCTCGTAGCGGGAGAAGTCCAGCGGCTTGCCGAACTTGACCTTGGGGCGCACGCCCAGCTTGGGGACGGTGCGGCCGGGAGGCATGATCTTCTCCAGGTTGATCATCGCCATCGGCACCACGGGGGCCTTGGACTCCAGGGCCAGCCGCGCCACGCCGGTACGGCCGCGGTACAGCTTGCCGTCCGGGGAGCGGGTGCCCTCCGGGTAGATGCCCAGCAGGTCGCCGCGCTTGAGCACCCGCAGGCCGGTGCGCAGCGCCGCCTCGCTCGCCTTGCCGCCGGACCGGTCGATCGGGATCTGGCCCACGCCGGTGAAGAACGCCCGGCTCAGCAGCCCCTTCACGCCCGTGCCGGTGAAGTACTCGGACTTGGCCAGGAAGGTGATCTTGCGCGGCAGCGGCAGCGGACCGAAGAAGTGGTCCGAGAAGGACAGGTGGTTGCTGACCATGATCGCCGGACCGCGCCGCGGCACGTTCTCCACGCCCTCCGCGCGCGGCTGCCACAGCACGGCCAGGATCGGCCCCAGGAACGCCTTGACCACCCAGTAGAACATCGCTCAGATCACCCCTGCACACGCGGGGAGGACTGGGCAGGGCCTGCCACGATTCACTGTCCCGCTCGACCGACATTGCCAGAAGGGCTCGCGCCCCGGGAGGACGTCGGAGCCGCCGCCTGACGTGCGCCATCCTCCCACCGTGCGGGGGCAACTGCCAAAGCGCCCCCAAACGGGCTCTCGGCCCGACCCAGTCGAGGATACTCAGTCGGCCCCCGCGGTGCGCTGTGCCCCTCTCGTCCCCGGAGGCCGGGGCGTTAGTGTGCACCCATGACAAACACTCCGCCGAGCGGCTAGCCTCACGGCTGGAGTCGGGGGCCGGGCCGCCCGGCGGCGCCCGGTCCACGGCCGACGCCGGCACCGCCGACACCGACGCGTACCGCACGATCCCCTGGAGCCGCTCCGTGAGACCGACCGACACCGTACCCCTCATCCCCGGGGCGGAGCCCTTCAGCCACCGCGGGTCGGAGGTCGGCGTACTGCTCTGTCACGGATTCACCGGGTCCCCGTACTCGATGCGCCCCTGGGGGGAGCACCTCGCCGCCGCGGGGTACAGCGTGGAGATCCCCCTCCTGCCCGGGCACGGCACGGTCTGGCAGGACATGAACCTCACCACCAGCGACGACTGGTTCGCCGAGGCCGAACGGGCCCTGCTGGACCTGGCCTCGCGCTGCGGGGAGGTGTACGTCATGGGGCTGTCCATGGGCGGGGCCCTCACCCTGCGCCTGGCCCAGGAGCACCCGGACCTCGTGCGCGGGGCGGTGCTGGTCAACCCGTCCCTGGCCCTGGAGGACGCGAGGCTGCCGTTCATCGCGCCGGTCCGCCGCCTCGCCTCGCGGATCATGCCCTCCACGCCGGGGCTCTCCAGCGACGTCTCCAAGGACGACACGACCGAGGGCGGGTACGACAGGGTCCCCACCGCGGCCGCCGCGACACTCCCGAAGCTGTGGCGCGCAGTTCAGGAGGGCATGTCCGGTTTGCGAGCGCCGATTCTGGCCTATCGCAGTACCCAGGACCACGTCGTCGGACCGCGGAGTCTGCGTATCCTCGCTAGGAGAGCGGTCAACACCCGGCTGACGATCCACCTGCTGCACGACAGCTACCACGTGGCGACCCTCGACCATGACGCCGCCGCCATCTTCGACGGAAGCCTCGCCTTCGTGCGGGAGCACCGTAGAAGCGGGGAAGGAGCCGACCGATGACGCAACGTCGGGGTAACGGCCTGCTCGCCGACGCCTACGTGCCCCTCATCCTGCTCGCGCCCTCGCACGCCGACACGATGCTGGAGGCGCTGCGACGCAGCGGGATCGCCGCCTACGCGGTGCCCCTGAACGAGGACGTCCTGGATCCGTCCGGGGGCGGGGCCGACGACCCGCCCACCGACCACCTCTACGTGGACGCCGAGGAGCGGGCCGCGGCGGAACGGGTCCTGGGCGCCGAGCTGCCCGACCTGGGCCACTCCGACCCGGACCTGCTCGCACCGCACGGGGACTCCAGGCCCGAGGCCGACGGCGCGGAGGGCGGGGCCGCCCCCGACGCCCAGGCCGACGGCCCCGCGGGCGGCGACCTGCTCGACGGGCCGCTCGGCGACCCCGACGCCGCGCAGGCCAGGTCCTCCGACGAGGACCACGTCTGGAACGACCTGGTGGCGCGCTTCTACGACGAGGACGCCTCCGACCGGCCCACCCGCACGGCCTGGCCGGACGCCGAGAACCTCGGGGCCTCCGACCGGCGCGAGGACGCCGGGCCCGGGGGAGGCGGCGCCCCCGACGGCGACCTGCTCGCCGGAGGCCCTCCCGACGCAGCCGGGGAGGACGACGAGGACGAGGACGAGGACGCGCGGCGCCGGGCCGAGGCGGAGCTGGAGGGCCACTACGAGCCCCCGCCCCCGCCTCCCCTGCTCAAGGGCGACCGGGTCGGCATCGCCGCCTGGTTCGGGCTGCTGGGCGGACCCGTGCTGGTGTTCGGCGCGGCGTTCGCCGGCATCTCCCTGCCGAACTGGATGATGTTCCTCGCCGTGGTGGCGTTCCTCGCCAGCTTCGTCGTGCTCATCCTGCGCATGACCGACTCGCGGCCGCCCGGGGACAACGGGCCGGACAACGGGGCGGTGGTCTGACCGCTGGGCTTCGACGTCCCCCTCTGGCGCGCGTTCGCCGTCTTCCGCGCCGCGACCCTGGTCTACTCCCTCGTCCTCCTGGTCCAGAACCACGGAGCCCTGACCAGGCCCTGGGTCGCGTGGACGGTCCTGGCGGCCATGGCCGTGTGGACCGTGGCCGCCACCTACGGCTACGCGCGCCCCGAGCTCCGCACCTGGCGCCTGCTCACCGCCGACCTGGCCGTCGCGTTCGCCTGCATGTTCGCGACGGCCGCCGCCGCCACGCCCTTCTACCTCACCCAGGCCCCGCCCCTGAGCGGCTACTGGTTCGCGGGGGCGGCGCTCTCCGCCGCCGTCATCTGGGGACGGCGCGGAGCCGGTGTCGTCGCCCTCCTCTACGGCTTCGCCGACCTCACGCTGCGCGTCGTCATGGACGCGAACATCACCGCCGCCACCGCACGGGGGGTCGTGCTCCTGCTGCTGGCGTCCCTGGTCGTCGGGTACATGGCCAAGGTCGCCGAACAGGCGGAGCGGCGCTTCGCCCAGGCGGTCTCCCTGGAGGCCCGCCTCCGTGAGCGGGAGCAGCTCGCCCGCTCGATCCACGACTCCGTGCTCCAGGTGCTCGCCCTCGTCAGCCGGCGCGGGGCCGAGGCCGGCGGCGAGGCCGCCGAGCTCGGCCGGATGGCGGGCGAGCAGGAGGTGCGGCTGCGCGCCCTTTTCGCGGACGGGCTCCCGGGCGGGGATCCGCCCGGCGGGTCGTCCGGGGACGGCGCCGCGCGGGCGGGGGCGCCGGGGGCCCGCGGAGCGCCGCGGTGGGCCGGCGCCCGGGACGGCGCCTCCGGCCGCGCCGCGGCCGTGCACGCCGACCCGCGGTCCGGGGGAGGGCCCCGGGGCGGCGGTCCGGGGGCGGGGTTCGACGGCGCCCCCGTGGACCTGCGCGAACAGGTCCGCAGGGCGGAGTCGTCCCGCGTCTCGGTGTCCGCGCCGGCCTCCCCCGTCCTGCTCCCCGCGCGCACGGCAGAGGAGCTGGCCGCCGCGGTCCTCGCGGCCCTGGACAACGTGGAGCGGCACTGCCCCGGCGGCACCCGTGCCTGGGTGCTGCTGGAGGACGAGCCCGGCGGGGTGACCGTGTCCGTGCGCGACGAGGGGCCGGGGATCGCGCCGGGCCGGCTGGAGGAAGCGCACGCGGACGGCCGCCTCGGCGTGGCCCAGTCCATCCGGGGGCGTGTGCGGGACCTGGGGGGAACCGTCGAGTACGTCTCGGTCCCGGGGCAGGGAACGGAGGTGGAGATGCGCGTCCCCCGGGGGAACCCGCCTCAGAGGGGAGGCCCGTGGCCCGGTTCCTCCTGGTAGGAGAACCGCTGCTCGCTCCACGGGTCGGCGCGGTTGTGGTAGCCGCGCTCCTCCCAGAACCCCCGCCGGTCGGCGGTCATGTACTCCACCGCGCGCAGCCACTTCACGCTCTTCCACCCGTAGAGGTGGGGGACCACGAGCCGCAGCGGGAAACCGTGCTCGGGGGCGAGGGGCTCCCCGTCGCGGTGGGTGGCCAGGAGGACCTGCTCGGACAGGAAGTCGTCCAGGCGCAGGTTGGCGCTGTACCCGTACTCCCCCCAGGCCATCACGTGCGTCACCTCCGGGGCCGGGGGCGCGGCGGAGACCAGGTCGAGGGCGCGGACCCCGCCCCAGGGGACGCCGGGGACGCTGAACCGCATCACGCAGTGGAAGTCGCTCACCGAGTCGGTGCGGGGCAGCGTGCCGAACTCCTCCCACGTCCACCGGTAGGAGCCCAGGGTCTCCGTCGCGCCCATGACCCGGAAGTCCCACCTGTGCGGCCGGAAGACGGGGACGGGCCCGTAGTGCAGCGGTCTGTGCTCGTACCGTACGGCCTGGCCCGGCGGGATCCCGGGCCCCCCGGCGCGCCCGGCGCGATCCTCCCCCGCACCGCCGTCCCCGTCCGCTCTCTCGGACAACACGTCCCCCTGCTCGTCCCGCTCCGGCCGCCCGGCCCTTGCACTACGCCCCTGCCGACGGGTCGGGCGTGTCCCCCGCCGGGACCTCCCCGTCCCGTCCGCCGCGGGGGAACGCGGCGCCCGGCCATCCTGCCAGGCGCCGACGAGAGCCAGGTCACTCGCCCCGTGCGTGCGGGCACGCCGCAACCGTGCGCTATAGTCACAGCCATGCAGCGAAACTTCTGGCGCTTTTATGGCTACCGGCCCGATACCCCGGTCGCCTGTAAAGCGCTGCGCTGACACAGACGACTTGAGCCCCGGGCCGGTAGAGCCCGGGGTTTTTTCGTGTCCCGGGCGCGAACCGGTCCCGCCACTCCCACCGACAAGCAGCTAGGGACGAACCACATGGTCATCGTGATGGCGCCGGACGCCACCCCCGACAACATCGACTCGCTCGTCGAACTGGTCACCTCCTCCGGAGGCGAGGCCTACGTGACCCGAGGGGTCAGCCGTACGATCATCGGCCTGGTCGGGGACGTCGAGCGGTTCCAGAACCTGGGCCTGGCCGCGAAGCCCGGTGTCAGCGACGTCCTGCGCATCTCCGCGCCGTACAAGCTGGTGAGCCGCGAGAACCACGACAGCCGCAGCGTCGTCAGCGTCCGGGGGGTGCCGATCGGCGGGGACAACGTCACCGTCATCGCCGGCCCGTGCGCCGTCGAGACCCCGGAGCAGACCCTCGAGGCCGCCAGGATGGCCCTCACCGCGGGCGCCTCCCTGCTGCGCGGCGGCGCGTACAAGCCGCGGACCTCGCCGTACGCCTTCCAGGGGCTGGGCGAGGCGGGGCTGAAGATCCTCGCCGACGTCCGCGAGGAGACCGGTCTGCCCGTCGTCACCGAGGTGGTGGACGCCGCCGACGTCGAGCTCGTCGCCTCCTACGCCGACATGCTCCAGATCGGCACCCGCAACATGCAGAACTTCGCCCTGCTCCAGGCGGCGGGCGACGCGGGCAAGCCCGTCATGCTCAAGCGGGGGATGAGCGCCACCATCGAGGAGTGGCTGATGGCGGCCGAGTACATCGCCCAGCGGGGCAACCTCGACATCGTCCTGTGCGAGCGCGGCATCCGCACCTTCGAGAAGGCCACCCGGAACACGCTCGACATCAGCGCGGTCCCGGTCGCCCAGAACCTGTCCCACCTGCCGGTCATCGTCGACCCGTCCCACTCGGGCGGCAAGCGCGAACTGGTGCTCCCGCTGTCCCGCGCGGCGGTCGCGGTCGGCGCCGACGGCGTCATCGTGGACGTGCACCCGCACCCGGAGACCGCCCTGTGCGACGGCCCGCAGGCCCTGCTGGAGGAGGACCTGGCACAGCTGCGCGACCTGGCCGGCACCCTCGCCGCCCTGAGCGGGCGCACCCTCACCCCGGCGCCCGGCCGCGAGCTGGCCGGTCTCTGAGGCCGTGGCGACGGAGCCGCCCCGCCACGTCCGACGTGGCGGGGCGGCTCCGTCGCGGGGCCCGCGTCAGAGGCGGGCGGCGGCGGGCTTGCTCGCGCCGTCGAGGCGCTTGGGCGCGGCGTCGCCGAGGAAGCTCGGCTTGTGCACCTGGGCCGTGGTGACCAGGTGCTCGACGAGCTCCTCGGCGTCCAGGCGCTTCTCGATCTGGCGCAGGTCGGGGATCTTGGCGGCGGTCTCGACCTGGCGCGGGGTCAGCATGGTGCAGCAGTCCTCGTCGGGCAGCTCCGAGATGGCCAGGGTGCCGATCCTGCGGGCCTGGTCCATGATCTCGGTCTTGTCCATCCCGACGAGGGGGCGCAGGATCGGCAGGTCGACGGCGTCGTCCAGCGCGGTGAGGTTGGTCATGGTCTGGCTGGAGACCTGGCCGAGGGCGTCCCCGGTGACCAGGCACTCGGCGCCGAGGTCGTCGGCGAGGGCCTCCGCGGTCTTGAGCATCAGGCGCCGCTGGGCGACGATCTGGAGCCGTTCGATGCCGGAGCTCTTCAGCTGCTGCTGGGCCTTGCCGAAGGGGATCACGAACAGGCGCGAGCCCACCTGGTAGCGGTCCAGCTGGCGGACCAGGCTGTAGGCCTTGTAGATGGACTCCGGGCCGGTGAACGGCATCCCGGAGAAGTGCAGGAAGTCGACCTTCAGCCCGCGCCGGATCATCCGGTGCGCGGCCACGGGGGAGTCGATCCCGCCGGACATCAGCACCAGTCCGCGACCGCTCATCCCCGCGGGCAGGCCGCCCTGGCCCGGGATGCCGTCGGTGAACACGAACGCCTCGTCCTTGTCCACCTCGACGTACAGGGTGTTGTCGGGCCGCTTCAGGTTCACGGGGTAGCCGTGCGCCTCGATGACCTTGGAGCCCAGGTACCCGGCCAGCTCGGAGGAGGTCATCCCGAAGCGCTTGTCGCGGCGGCGCGCGCGCACCGCGAAGGAGCCCTGGCGGCCGGCCAGGGAGCGCACGCCGATGTCGGTGATGGCGTCCAGGTCCTTGGCCACTCGGCGGACCAGGTGCACCCACACCACGCCCATGACGTTGGCCATGCGGTCGGCGATCTCCGCGACCTCCAGGTCGGAGGCGCCGGGCTTGCGGACGATGATGACGCCCGCGCCGCGCTGCGAGAGGCGGACCTCGCCCAGGTCGCGCACGGACGCGCGGATGTTGTTGTGGAGCCGCCGTTCGAACAGCTTGCGGTTGGAGCCCTTGAGGACGATCTCGCCGAGCTTCATGAGCACGCAGAGCTCGCCCAGCCCGGCCTCGGCTCCTACCTCGGTGACGGGGAGCGGCGCGGACTCGAGCGACGCGGACATGGTGCTACCTCCGGTGAATGCCTACGGCCCGGTACGAGGTGGGAGCGTCGGCGGTGGAACCGGGTGTCCAGCGCCGCCCTCCAGTATCGAACATCCCCCCGACCGCTCGAACCGTTTTCCGACGGGGTGGGAGGGCATGCGGCGGTAAACACAGTGTTGCGGCGGTCCCGGACGCGGACGCGCCCCCTCCCCTGGGAGCTGGGAAGAGGGCGCTCACCGGCCCGGGGCCGGCGCACGTGGCCGGCGGCCGACGGGGCCGGTGGTGTCCGGGAGGCACCGGAGGTCCGTGTTCCGACGGTTCCGGCCCGTGTCGTGGGCGCTCCCGGAGCTCGCGGCGGGCCTAGCCGAAGAAGACCTCGGCCTCCTCGTAGCGCTCGGCCGGGACCGTCTTGAGGGTGTCGGTGGCCTCGGCCAGGTCGACGCGGACGATGGCGGTGCCCTGGAGGCCGACCATCTTGCCGAACGACTTGTCGTGCACGGCCTCGATGGCGTTCACACCCAGGCGGGTCGCCAGCACGCGGTCGAACGCGGTGGGGGTGCCGCCGCGCTGCACGTGCCCCAGGACCACCGAGCGCGCCTCCTTGCCGGTGCGCTTCTCGATCTCCTCGGCGAGGCGCTGGCCGATGCCGCCCAGGCGCACGTGCCCGAAGGAGTCGGTCTCGCCGGTGGCCAGCTCCATCTGGCCCTCCTTGGGGTGCGCGCCCTCCGCGACGACGATGATCGGCGCGTACTGGGTCTGGAAGCGGCTCTCGACGTGCTTGACGACGTCGTCGATGTCGAAGGGGCGCTCCGGGATGAGGATGACGTTGGCGCCGGCGGCCATGCCCGAGTGCAGGGCGATCCATCCGGCGTGGCGTCCCATGACCTCCACGACGAGGGCGCGGTGGTGCGACTCGGCCGTGGTGTGCAGGCGGTCGATCGCCTCCATGGCGATGTTCACGGCCGTGTCGAAACCGAAGGTGTAGTCGGTCGCGTTGAGGTCGTTGTCGATGGTCTTGGGCACGCCCACGACGTTGACGCCGCGGTCGTGCAGCTGGCGGGCCACGCCCAGGGTGTCCTCGCCGCCGATGGCGACCAGCGCGTCGACGCCGAGCGCGGCCATGTTGTCCTTGACGCGCTCCACACCGCCCTCGATCTTCATGAGGTTGGTGCGGGACGAGCCCAGGATGGTGCCGCCCCGGGGGAGGATGCCGCGCACGGACTCGACGTTCAGCGGAACGGTGTCGCCCTCCAGCGGTCCGCGCCAGCCGTCCCGGAAGCCGATGAACTCGTACCCGTAGTCCTTGATGCCCTTGCGGACCACGGCGCGGATGACCGCGTTCAGACCAGGGCAGTCTCCGCCACCGGTCAGCACCCCGACTCGCATACGAATTCTCCTCGACGTTGTGTGTTCCCACGGCGCGAGACGCCATATGGTCTAGACCATAGTGGGCCCGGCTCCCCGTGGCCAACCCGGGGAGGTGAACAGCCCCGGAACGCCGTCGCCGTACGCGTGGGAGCGCGACCGGAACCGGGCGGGGGCGCTGTCCGCTACTCGTCCAGGCCCTGGTCGATCGCGTACCGCACGAGCTCGACCCGGTTGTGCAGGTGCAGCTTGGTGAGGGTGTTCTGCACGTGGTTCTGCACGGTGCGGTGGGAGATGGTCAGGCGCTGGGCGATCTGCTTGTACGCCAGCCCCTTGGCCACCAGGCGCAGCACCTCGGTCTCACGCGGGGTCAGCGCG
This sequence comes from Streptomonospora nanhaiensis, assembly GCF_026642255.1. Taxonomy (GTDB): domain Bacteria; phylum Actinomycetota; class Actinomycetes; order Streptosporangiales; family Streptosporangiaceae; genus Nocardiopsis; species Nocardiopsis tropica. Next base: position 1,947,970 of record NZ_CP113264.1, read on the forward strand.
GGCGCCCGGGGCTCCCGGACGCGGTCGGACGACGACAGCCTGCGGTACTCGCCCAGCACGAGCCCGGCCAGTCCCGGGGTGTACACGGCCTCGCCGGTGTTCACGCGGCGCACCGCGTCGAGCAGCTCGTCCCGCCCCGCCGACTTGACCAGGTAGCCGGTGGCCCCGGCCTTCACGGCCGCCAGCACGTCGTCGCCGGCCCCGCTCGCGGACAGGACCAGTACCTGCGGGGGCTCGGGCATCGCGACGAGGCCCGCCGTCAGCTCGACCCCGGTCATGTCCGGCAGGTGCAGGTCCACCACCGCCAGGGTGGGACGCGCGGCCGGGGCGATGCGCAGCGCCTTGGCGCCGTCGCCCGCCGTCCCCACCACCTCGATCCCGGCCTCGCCCAGGTCGCGCGCGACCGCCTCGCGCCACATCGGGTGGTCGTCCACCACCAGTACCCGGATCTCCTCGGTCGCCATGCAGGGACCCTATCCCGACCGGGGCGGCCCCGTGCGGGCGGTTCGCGAACCCGTGCGGGACGTGTCGGCGCGGGGGCCGCACGGGTTCGCCGTCCGGGGTGCGCAACGGCGCAGGGGCGCGCGGGCCGGTCCGGCCCGCACGCCCCTGCCCACACGCCCGGTCCCGGGCATGCGCGTCAGTCGTCCTCTTCGAAGTCCCCGAAGTCGATGCCGCCCGGGGTCGCGGTGATCGTGATCTCCGTGCCCTCCGGCGCCTCGCCCGTGTGCGACTGGTGGGAGACCACCCTGCCGCCGAGGACGCGCTCGACGTTCACGTCGAAGCCCGCGTCCTCCAGCTCCTCCTCGGCGTCCCGCACCGGCATGCCGACCACGTCGGGGATCGTGACGCCCGGGGGGCCGGTGGAGACGGTCAGGGTGACCTCGCCGTTGGCCCCCACGCTGGCGCCGTTGTCCGGGCTCTGCCGGATCACGAGGCCCTCGTCGACGTCCTCGCTCTCCTCCTCGACCACCCTGACGGAGAGGCCGAGTTCCTCCAGGGCCGTCCGGGCGGCGCCCTGCTCCTGGCCGACCACGGCCGGAACGGAGATGCTGCGGCTGACGGTGACCGTGACCGTGCCCTCCCGGTCGGCCTCGGCGCCCGCCTCCGGGTCGGTGGAGATCACCTCGCCGGGCGGGACGTCCTCGTCGTCCACGTCCACCTGTTCGAGGTTGTCCGGGGAGAACCCGAGGTCCTCCAGCGCCGCGAGGGCGTTCGCGGCGTCCTCGCCCGCCAGGTCGGGCATGGTCACGTTCTGCGGGCCCTGGGAGACGTACACGGTCACCTCGTCCCCGGGCGACAGGCGCTCGCCCTGTCCGGGATCGGTCCGACCGACGCTGCCCGGCTCGGCGTCGCTGTAGACGGGCTCCTCCGCGAGCGTGTAGACCAGCCCCTCGTCGAGGATGGCCTCGCGCGCGGCCTCGGGGCTCTGCCCCACCACGTCCGGCACGGACTCGAACCGCCCGACGAGGAACCACCAGCCGGTGAGGAGCAGCACCAGTGCCAGGGCGGCGGCGCCGATCCCGATCAGCAGACCGCGGCGCCTCGGGGCGTCGCGGTCGTCCGGGTAGTCGTCGTAGTCGTCCCCGTCGTAGCCGTCGTCGCGCAGCCCCGCGCTGTTCATGTCCACGACCATGGTGGCGTTCTCGGTACCCGGCCCCGCCCCGCCCGCGATGAGCTGGGGGGCGGTGACGGACGCCGTCGCGGCGGTCGGGGCGACGGGTGCGAGCGGCGCCTCGCCGCCGGGGGCCCGGGCCGGCAGGCGGTGCAGGACCTCCAGCACCTTGGCCAGGTACTGGCCCGCGTTGCTCGGACGGTAGCGGGGGTCGCGCTCGGTGGCCTTGGTGACCAGCGCGTCCACCTCGGGCGGGAGGCCCGGCAGGAAGTGCGAGGGGCGGGGCACGTCCTCGTTGACGTGCTGGTAGGCGATCGCGATGGGCGTCTCGCCGGTGTGCGGCTGGCCGCCGGTCAGCAGCTCGTAGAACATGATGCCCGCGGCGTACACGTCGCTGCGGGCGTCGGCGACGCCCTTCTCGATCTGCTCCGGCGCCAGGTAGGCGGCGGTGCCCATGAGGGTGCCGGTCCGGGTGAGGCCCTGGTTGGACTGCTCCACGGCGCGCGCCAGGCCGAAGTCGGCCACCTTGACCCGGCCGTCCTCGGTGAGGAGGACGTTCTCGGGCTTGACGTCGCGGTGGACCATGCCCGCCTGGTGGGCGGCGCCGAGCGCGGCCAGGACCGACGCCATGACGTTCAGGGCCTCGTGCGGGGACAGGCGTCCGCGGGCCTTGAGCAGGTCGCGCAGGGTGCGGCCGGGCACGTACTCCATCGCCAGGAACACGTGTCCCTGGTCCTCACCCTGGTCGAAGACCTGGACGACGTTGGGGTGGGAGAGCTTGGCGACGGAGTGCGCCTCGTTGATGAAGCGCTGGACGAAGGTGGGGTCCTGTGCCAGCGACGGGTGCATCACCTTCAGCGCCAGGCGGCGGTCCAGCCTCAGGTCGTGGGCGACGTAGACGGTCGCCATCCCGCCTCCGGCGATCCTGGACTCGACGAAGTAGCGTCGGTCGAGGGTCGCGCCTACGAGCGGGTCGGAAGTCGTCATGTCCACGGCGGAGTAGTGTCCTTGCTGCGGGGAGCGCGGGCTGTCGCGGTTGGTGGCGCGTACCCGACACCGGGTGTCGAACCGACACGATAGCGGAAGCCCACGCCAGGTCTGCCCCGCGGTTCGCGGTCGCGTCGCGCCTCTCCACCCTCGGTGGCGGGCGTTCGCGCCTGGTTCATCGGCGAGCGTGCGGTGCCCTCCGTCGGGCCGCACACCCATCCCACGTTAGGGGACGGTTCCAAACGTTCCGGGAACGGCGCTCCGGACCTCGCGGGACCGGTGCGCGCCGGGCCCCCGGTCCGGGGACCGGGAGGCCCGGTCCCCGCGGCGTCGCGGCCCCGGGGGCCGTCCCGGCGGGCCGGCCAGGGTGGGACCGGTCACGCCCGGACGGAACACGCGCCCCGTGCGCCCCGGCCCCGGGCGCGTCACGCCCCGGAGGGACGGGACACGCGGTCGGCGGCCCTCCCCGGGCGTGCGCGGCGGCAGGCCGCGCCGGGGCGCTACTCCACCGCGGGGGACGACGCGAGGGCGTGCCGGCGCACCGGGATGCGACCGGCCAGGCGGGCGCCCCGGCCGGCCCGGACGGCGTCGCGCATCGCGGCGGCCATGCGCACCGGGTCCTGTGCCCGGGTCACGGCCGTGGCCAGCAGGACCGCGTCGCAGCCCAGCTCCATCGCGAGGGCGGCGTCGCTGGCGGTGCCGATCCCGGCGTCCACGATCACGGGGACCCCCGCGCCCTCCACGATCAGTTCGAGGTTGTGCGGGTTGCGGATCCCCAGCCCGGAGCCGATCGGCGCGGCCAGCGGCATCACCGCCGCGCACCCCAGCTGCTCCAGGCGCCGGGCCAGCACCGGGTCGTCGTTGGTGTAGGGCAGGACGGTGAACCCCTCGTCCACCAGCTGCTCGGCGGCGTCCAGGAGCTCCACCGGGTCGGGCAGCAGGGTGTGCTCGTCCGCCACGACCTCCAGTTTCACCCAGTCCGTGCCCAGGGCCTCGCGTCCCAGCCGGGCGGTGCGCACCGCGTCCGCCGCGGTGAAGCACCCCGCGGTGTTGGGCAGCGCGCGGATCCTGTTGCGGGACAGCACGTCCCACACCGACCCCTGGGCGCCGGGGGAGACCCTGCGCATGGCCACGGTGGTCAGCTCGGTCCCGGAGGTCACCAGGGCCTCCTCCAGGACCTCCAGGGAGGGCGCCCCGCCGGTGCCGGTGATCAGCCGCGAGCCGAAGGAGGTCCCGGCGATCACCAGGGGGTCCTCGACGCCTCCGGTTCCGTGTGCGCTCATGCTCAGCCTCCCTGGACCGCGGTGAGGACGTCCACGCGGTCGCCCGCGCCCAGCGCGCCGTCCGCCCACGCGGCCCGGCGCACCACCTCGTCGTTGACGGCCACGGCGATCCCGCCGGGGATCGTGCCGCCGCCCGGCGCGGTCAGGTCGCGGACGACCGCCTCCACGGTCGTGCCGTCGGCGAACTCGCGGAGGTCGCCGTTGATGATGAGTTGCACTGCCTCTCCTACTCCCACGTCGTCGTGTGCGCGTCGCCGGACACCCGGTCCGCGGCGAACCTGCGCGCGTACTCCGGCAGGGCGCCCGTGGTGAGGGCGCGCGCCATGGCCTCCCCGGTGGCCGGGGTCAGCAGGACCCCGTGCCTGAAGTGCCCCGCGGCCAGGTGCAGGCCGGGGACCCGGGTCGGCCCCAGCAGGGGCTCGTTGTCCGGTGAGCCCGGGCGCAGGCCCACACAGGTCTCGGTGACCTCCAGCTCGGTCACCCCCGGGACGAGCTCGCGCGCGTCCCGCAGGACCTGCCAGAGGCCCCCGGCGGTGAGCGAGGTGTCGTAGCCGAGCTCCTCCTGGGTGGCGCCGATGACCACCTCTCCGTCGGCGCGCGGCACCAGGTAGGTGGTGAAGCCCCTCACCAGGCCCCGGACCGTGCGGCCGACGAGGGGCGGCTCGCCGGCCGGCACCCGGGCGCGCAGGAGCTGGCCCTTGACCGGGCGCAGCGGCGGCACCACCGGTTCGGGCACCTTGACGCGGTCGCTCCAGCAGCCTGCGGCCAGGACGACCTGGTGGGCGGGCAGGACCCGGCCGTCGTCCAGGCGCACGCCCAGCCGGGCGCCCCCGGGGCCGGGGGCCGTGACCTCCTCCGCCCGACCGGCGGTCTCGGTGACTCCCGCGCGTCCGCCCGCCGCGGCCAGGGCGCGCAGCAGCAGCCGGGGGTCGACGGAGTGGTCGTCGGGAGCGAGCACGCCGCCGCGCACGGACGGGGCGAGCACCGGCTCCAGCCGGCGGCACTCGCGGCTCGTCAGGCGCTCGGTGGCGATGCCCAGGCGCTCCTGGAGCCGGTGCAGGTCGGTGAGGACGGCCATGTCGTCGCGGTCGAAGGCCACCAGGAGGGTCCCGGTGGTGCGGTAGCCCACGCGGATCCCGCCGGCGGCCTCCAGCTCGGCGACGAACCCGGGGTACATGCCCGCGGAGCGGACCCCGAACTCCATGAGGGGCTCCTCGCCGAACACGGCCTCGGTGGCCGGGGTGAGCATGCCCGCCGCGACGGTGGAGGCGGCACGGGCACCGGCGGGGCCGGTCACGGGGTCGGGTTCGACCAGGGTGACGCGGAGGCCCTCCTGGGCGGCCCGCCAGGCGGTGACCCTCCCCACGAGGCCGCCGCCGACCACGACGACGGTCCGCTCCGGCGCGTCCCCGGGGCCGCCACCGGTAGGACGAATCGTTTCGCGGCGGGGATCGTTCTTCGTGCGCACGGCGCTGTTCCCACTCCCTTCGCCGGCATGACCCGGATCAGGTTCGTGCGGTCGGAGGCTCACAGCCTCCCTCTCAGCCGGGTCCCACCCGGCTCCCGCGGGATGTGCAGAGGTCTGTCCCCATCCTAGAACCTCCTCCCGGAATGCGTGGCAGTGGTGGGGATCTCCACGGCGCCCGGCCCCCGCGGCGCCGGAAGGTGTCCGGGCCCCGTGCGGATGTGGCAGATTGGGAGGGTGACACGAAGCGACATCGACATAGACACGCTGGTCGGCGAGTGGCTGACCCTGAAGGAGGCGGCCGCGCCGCTCGGCGTGAGCCCCAACCGGATCAAGACCCTGATCCGCGAGAACCGCATGATGGGTGTGGTCCGCGGAGGGCAGCTGTCCGTCCCCGCCGCCTTCATCGACGGCGACGACCTCGTCAAGGGGCTGCCCGGGACCCTGGTGCTGCTGACCGACGCGGGCTTCTCCACGGAGGAGGCCCTGCGCTGGCTCTTCACCCCCGACGACACCCTGCCGGGCACGCCCATCCAGGCGATGCGGGAGAACCGGGGCACCGAGGTGCGCCGCCGCGCCCAGAGCATGGCCTTCTAGCGCGTGGTCCGCGGACGCTCTCGGCGGGCGTCGGCGGACGCGGGCCCGGAACGATCCGCGGAACACGGCCCGGGGCGCGGCGCGCCGTCGGGCGGCCTCCCCTCGGGGGCCGGCCGGCGAGGGCCTAGGGTGGGCGGGGTGAGGACCAGCCACGGAACCAGCCTGCGCAAGCGCCTGGACGCATCCCTTCTGTACCTGTGCACCGACGCCCGGACCGGGCGCGGTGATCTCGCCGAGTTCACCGACGCGGCCCTGGCCGGAGGGGTGGACATCATCCAGCTCCGGGACAAGGGGCTGGAGGCCCGCGAGGAGATCGCGGCCCTGGAGGTCATGCGGGAGGCCTGTGAGCGGCACGGGGCCCTGCTCGCGGTGAACGACCGCGCGGACATCGCCCGCGCGGTGCGCGCCGACGTCCTGCACCTGGGCCAGCGCGACCTGCCGGTGCCCATGGCCCGCGACATCATCGGGGCGGACCCCGTGATCGGCCGCTCCAACAACGACATCGCGGCCGCCTCCTCCTCCGCCGAGGAGGCCGGGAGCGACTACTTCTGCGTCGGCCCCACCTGGGCCACCCCCACCAAGCCGGGCCGCCCCGCGGCGGGCCTGTCCCTGGTCGAACGCGCCGCGGCGCTGGGCACGGACCGCCCGTGGTTCGCCATCGGCGGGATCGACGCGACCAACGTCGACGCGGTGGTGGAGGCGGGCGCCCGCCGGGTCGTGGTCGTGCGCGCGATCACCGAGGCCGAGGACCCCCGGGCCGCCGCGGCCGGGCTGCGCGAGCGCCTGACCGCCCGCACCGGGGGCTGAGCGGCGCCCCCGGCCCCGCCGGACCCCGGGAGGGCGAGGACGCCGCCCCGCCCCCGGGGGAGGGGGCGGCCCCGCGGTCGGCCCCGTCCCCGACGGCGCGGCCGTCCGCGCCCGACCGGTGGTCCGCCCCACCGGCCTCACGGCACGAGGAGCACCTTGCCCAGGACCCGGCGCTCCTCCAGCGCCCGGTGGGCCTCCTCCGCCCGCTCCAGGGGCAGCGTCAGCCCCACATGCGGTCTCACGCGCCCGGAGCGGGCCATCTCCAGGATCCGGCGCACGGCGCCGCTCCGACCCTCCTTCCCGTCCTCCAGGTCGAAGAGGCCGAACACCTCGATCCCGCGGCGCTCCGCCTCCCCGGCGTCCACCTCGGAGAAGCGGCCCCCCGCGGAGCCGTAGGAGAGGAAGCGTCCGCCGTCGGCCACGGCGCCGAACGCCGCCTCGCCGAGGTCGCCGCCGCTCCCGTCCAGGACCACGTCGGCGCCCGCGCCGCCGGTGGCCTCGCGGACCCGCTCCACCCATCCGGGCTCGGAGTAGTCCACGACCGCCTCCGCCCCCATCTCACGGGCGAGGGCCAGTTTCTCCGGGCCCCGGGCGGCGCCCACGACGCGCGCCCCGGCCGCGGCGGCGAGCTGGACCGCCAGGCTGCCGGCCCCGCCCGTCGCCGCCAGCACGAGCACCCACGTGCCCGGGCCGAACCCGCCGCTGCGCTCCAGCGAGAGGGCGGTGGGCCCGTCGTGCAGGAGTGCCAGCGCCTGCTCCGGGGCCAGGCCCTCCGGGACGTCGACCAGTCCCGACGCCGGGACGGCGACCCGCTGGGCGTACCCGCCGAAGGGGGGCACGGGCTCGCCCCCCTCCGGGGCGGCACGGCCGGTGTCGGTGACGACCAGCGCGCCGACCCTCTCCGGGGCCACCCCCTCGCCGACCCGGACCACGGTCCCGGCCACCCCCGCGCCCGGCACGTACGGGGGCTCCACCGGGAAGTGGTCCAGCCCCCATCCGCTGCGGACCAGCGTGTCCAGGTACATCACGTTGGACGCCGCCACCTCCACCACGACCTGCCCGGGCCCCGGCTCCGGTTCGGGCACCTCCCGGGCCACCAGGACCTCGGGGCCGCCGAACCCGTCCACCCGTACCGCTCGCATACCGGATCTCCTCGCTGTCGCGCCGTGCTCTCCGCCGGCGGTGCCCAGCCTGGTACCTCAACTAATATTGAGGTCAAGTCCCGGTGCGGGAGAAGTCCCCGGGACGACGAAACCGCCGCGCACGGGGCGCGGCGGTGGCGGGCGGGCGGTGGTCAGACCCCGACGTGCGACAGGGCGCTCGGATGGCGCCGGAGGAACCCCTCGATGGACTGGGCCGGGTGGCCGGTCAGCTTGGGCACCGTCGGGGCGACCTCGTCGAGCTCACCCGCGGCGATCGCGGCGTACGACGAGGCCCACCCCTCGACGGCCCACTCCGGGGCGCCGGTGGCGCGGCGCGACTCCAGCGCCTCCTCCCAGGTCTCCGGCACGTAGCGGACGGAGCGGCCGGTGAGCGTGCCCAGCTTGTCGACCGTGGCTCCGAGGGTCAGGGCCTCCGGGCCGGTGACGTCGTGGGTCGTGTCCTCCGAGGCGAGCGCGGTCGCCGGGTCGGTCAGCACCGCCGTCGCCACGTCCGCCACGTCGTCCCGGGACACCCACGCGACCCGGCCGTCGCCGGCCGGGCCGCGCACCACGCCGTCGTCCCCCACCCAGCCGGGCAGCAGGTCCAGGTACAGGCTGGGTCTCAGGAACGTGTACCGCACCCCCGTCGACCTGATGTGGGCCTCGGTGTAGAAGTGCGTGCGCGCGAACGTGAACGTGGCGGCCGGACCAGCCCCCAGGAAGGACAGGTAGACGATCCGGGACACCCCCGCGCGGACCGCCCCGTCCACCGCGCTCAGGTGGACGTCCATCCGGTCCTCGGACTCGGTCGCCGAGACCAGGAACAGTGTGTCCACACCCCGGCAGGCCCGCTCGAAGCCCGCCGTGTCCTCGTAGGCCGCCATCGCCGCGGTGCTGCCCGGGTACTCCGGCGCCCGGTTGATGTCGCGCACGACGAGGCGCTGCGCCAATCCGAGCCGTGCGATCCGGGCTGCCACCCGCCCGCCCAGCGCCCCGGTCGCCCCGGTCACACCTATGGTGTGGTTTGTCATGTGATCGTCGCCCATGACACCCCATCCTGAGGTACGAGGGCCTGCCGGGCACTCACCGGCACGCGGCTTTTTGCGCCTCCGGGTCAGGGGGTGGTGCGCTCTTGGCCCTTCCCCTCGCCGGGCCCCGCGGGAGGGCCTGCGCCGTCGCCTCCGGGGGCGCCCTCCGACGAGCCCCGTCCGGTCCCCCGGTAGGCCAGCCGGCGCAGCAGCACCTCGGCCGGGCCCCGCCTGCCCGCGCGCTCCAGCGCGTACGCGCCGGCCACCGTCACCAGCCAGACCCCCACCGCGAACAGGAACATCGACCACGGCGACAGGTGGGCCGCGACCCCCAGCCCCCAGGCGGTCAGGACCGGCGCGCACAGGACCGACTGGGCGAGGTACGCCGACAGCGACCGCTTGCCGGTCGCGCTCAGGGCGGTCACCACCGGGCCGGGCCCGCGGCCCCCCGCCTGGATCCGGTGGGCGACCAGGGCGATCAGCGCCACGTAGCCGACGCCGCAGGCCAGGCCGGTCACCATGTGGGGCAGGGCCAGCATGCCGCCCTGGGAGACGGTCAGGTCCCACGCCCCGACCTGGACGAGCGCGGAGGGGAGGCCGCCCAGCCACCCGAGGGAGATGCCGGCGGCGGCCGTCAGCCGCAGAAGGACCAGGTGGCGGCCCGGTTCCTCCAGGATCCGGCGGCGCGCCGCCCAGAAGCCGAGCAGGATCGCCGTGGGCACGGTCAGGCCGAGCAGGCCCTGGCCGAGCACGATGAGCGGCCACACCGACAGCCGCCCGATCGCGGCGCCCAGGATCGAGGGGTTGCCGATGTTGAAGGCCATGTCGTCCATGCCCGGACCCGCCATCGCGGGCTGGTCCGCGGGCATGAGCGCCAGGCCGACCAGGCTGGCGGCCGACAGCAGCAGCATGAGGCCGGTCAGGAGCCCGGCCCACACCAGCAGGGTGGTGTCCCTGCGGCGCAGGAACAGCCAGCCCAGGAGCAGGCCGGCCAGTCCGTAGGCGCCCAGGACGTCGCCCATCCACAGCAGCAGCGCGTGCACGAGGCCGAACGCGAGCAGCCACAGGTTGCGGCGGCGCAGCAGCGCGTCGACGGCCCCCGCGTCCGCTCCCGCGGCCTCCTGGCGCCGCGCGAGCTGCACCATGCCGTAGCCGAACAGGAACGCGAACATCGGGTAGCTGCGCCCGTCGACCGCGACGACGGTGAAGAACTGCGCCGCCGCGTCCAGCACGCCCCCGGGCTCCGGGTGGGCGCTCAGGCCGCCCATGGGGACGGCCCACAGGTACCAGACGGTGTTGGCGATCGCGATGAACAGGAGCATGAACCCGCGTGCCAGGTCGGGGGCGAGCGCCCGTTCACCCGCGTCCGTCGGGCCTCGTGAGACGGTGTGCCCAGACATGGGGTGTCCTCCGGTCGCGCTAGGTCTTTCGACGATTCAACCGGAGGACGAAGTCGGGCACAACGTACTTTTGCGCTGGGAAACCCCTGAATATCCCCTAAGGGCCGGGTTCAGTGGGTGCGCGCGGTCGCCGCCACCACCAGGGCGCGCAGCGGCTCGCGGGCGTCCGCGTCCAGCTCGGGGCTGTCCAGGGCGGCCACGGCCTGTCCGGCGTACTCCTCGACGAGGTCCTCGCAGGCGCGCAGCGCGCCCGAGCCCTCGATCAGCCCGCACATCCACTCGACCGCGTCCACCGACAGGTCGGGGTCGCCCAGCAGGGAGGCGAAGCGCTCGCCGTCGGCGGCCCCGGTGCGGGCCAGCGTCTCGGCGACGATGAGTGTCCGCTTGCCCTCGCGCAGGTCGTCGCCGGCGGGCTTGCCCGTGGTGGACGGGTCGCCGAACACGCCGAGGACGTCGTCGCGCAGCTGGAAGGCCACGCCCAGCGGGAGGCCGTAGTCCGTGTAGACCCCCGCCAGCTCCTCGTACCGGCCCGCCAGGGCCGCACCCAGGTGCAGGGGGCGCTCCACCGTGTACTTGGCCGACTTGTACCGCATCACGCGCAGGGCGGCCTCGCGGGTGCCCGTGCTGCGCACCTGCTCCAGGGTGTCCAGGTACTGCCCGGCCATCACCTCCGTGCGCATCGCGTCGAAGGGGCGCCGACCGTCCCGCAGCACCTCCGGCGGGAACCCGCTGGCCTGGTACATCTCGTCCGACCAGACCAGGCACAGGTCGCCGATGAGGATCGCCGCCCCCCGGCCGAACCCGTCGCCGTCGCCGCCCCACCCCTGGTCGGCGTGCAGCCCGGCCAGCCGCTTGTGGGTGGCGGGCAGCCCGCGGCGGGTGTCGCTGTTGTCGATCACGTCGTCGTGGATGAGCGCGCACGCCTGGAGGTACTCCAGGGACGCGGCGGCACGGATCAGCCGCTCGTCGTCGGCGGCGCCCCCGGCGCCCCTCCACCCCCAGTAGCAGAAGGTCGGGCGCAGGCGCTTGCCGCCGGAGAGCATCGCCTCCAGGGCGTCCATGGCGGGTGCCAGCTCCTCGCCGATCCCCAGGACCAGCTCGCGGTGCGCGGCGCCGAACCCGGCCAGCTCGCGGTCCACCGCGGGGCGGGCCGCGAAGACGGACGGGGAGAGTGCGGAAGTGGAAGAAGAGGAAGGGGCCATGTCCTGCACGTTATCGGCTGTTCGGGGCGTCCTCACCCCGGTTCGGCCGACCCGCTCCGCCGGGGCGGGCGGGTCCGCGCCCCACCGGGCGCGCCCCGCGCCGGACGGCCCGGACACGGTCTCGCACTGTGGGACGCCGGTCCCTGTCCGTGAGTGCGCTTCGCCTAAGCTGGTGCACATGCTGGCAGCACCGACACGCCCCGTGGCGCCCCGAAGCCCGGCCCCCAGGCCGCGTCATATCCGCGAACTCCTCAACGCGGGCGAGCCGATGTTCTCCTTCGAGTTCTTCCCACCGCGCACGCCCCAGTCGCAGGAGCGGCTGTGGCGCGCGATCCGGGAGATCGAGGCACTCGGCCCGTCCTTCGTCTCGGTCACCTACGGCGCGGGCGGCAGCACGCGCGGGCTGACCGTGGAGACGACCGAGCGCATCGCCACCGACACCACCCTGCTGCCGGTGGCGCACATGACGCTCGTCGACCACTCCGTCGCCGAGCTGCGCCACCTCATCGGGCGCTTCGCGGACGCCGGCGTCTCCAACATGCTCGCCGTGCGCGGCGACCCCCCCGGCGACCCCGACGGCGAGTGGGTCAGCCACCCCGAGGGGCTGACCTACACCGAGGAGCTCGTCCGCCTCCTCAAGGACAGCGGCGACTTCTGCGTGGGCGTGGCCGCGTTCCCGTACAAGCACCCGCGCTCGGCCGACGTGGAGACCGACACCGACCACTTCGTGCGCAAGTGCGAGGCGGGCGCCGACTACGCCATCACCCAGATGTTCTTCGACCCGGAGGACTACCTGCGGCTGCGCGACCGCGTGGCGGCCCGGGGGTGCGAGGTGCCGATCATCCCCGAGGTGTTCCCCGTGGTCCGCTCGTCCTTCATCCCGCGCTCGGAGAAGCTCTCCGGGGCCCCCTTCCCGCGCGCCCTGGCGGAGCGGTTCGAGTCCTTCGGCGACGACGCCGAGGCGGTGCGGGCCTTCGGCATCGAGCACGCCCAGCGCATGTGCGAGCGCCTGCTCGACGAGGGCGCGCCGGGCATCCACTTCATCACCTCGAACCAGTCCAAGGCCACCAGGCAGATCTTCCGTGAGGTCTCCGGTCGCCGGAGCCCGTCAGGGGCAGACGCGCGGCCATGATCGAGAAGGGCTGGTCGGGGCTGCCCGGGAAGGCGAAGTCCTCCAGCACCTCGGTGAACCCGCACGAGCGGTAGAGGTGGCGCGCCGCCGACGGCCCCGTCCGCGTGGACAGGACGGCGGTGCGCTCACCGCGCCCCTCGCACAGGGCGTGGAGCACGGCCCGTCCCACGCCCTGGTTCTGCGCCTCGGGGTGGACGTGCACCTCGGCGATCTCCAGGGGGTCGGCGAGGTAGCGGCGCGCCTGGCGCGCCCGCCCGCCGGCGTGCAGCCCCTCGGCGACCATGTCGTGCCACCACTGGCCGCGCACGCCGTGGAAGCCGTAGGCGAAGCCGACGGGGCGCCCGTCGCGGAGCGCGACCACTGCGCGGAAGCCCGGGTAGTAGGCGTGGCCGTTCATGACGGCCGCGCGGCCGGGCAGCTGCTCGGGCGGCGGGCGCATGGCGGCCTCGTACACCCGGAGCAGCGCGGGGACGGCGTGCGTGAAGGCGGGCGGCGCCAGTTCGCGCAACTCGGTATCGGCTACCACAGCCCGATTTTAGGGCACGGGCCGCCGACGCGCCCTCGGCGCGGGGGACCTTGACGGGTCGGACGGGCTGGGGTTAACTGGTTTCTATCGAACAGGAGTTCGATTTGCTTCCGCCGGGTCCGCCCGGCGGAGTGCGGCGCGGCCGGGTTGGGGAGGGGAAGCCCCACGCCCGGCCGCGCCGTTGCGCCGGCCCCGGACACGACGAGAACCGGCGCCCCGCGGGGTGCCGGTTCTCGTCGAGCGGGTGCGACCTTCGTGTGTTCCCCGGTCCCTAGAAGGCGTCGACCGCGCGGCGCGCCTCGGGGTCGAGGACCCCCCAGTTGATCAGCTCCTCGGTCAGGTCGCCGGGCGACTTGTCGTAGATGACCGCGAGTGAACGCAGGTCCTCCTGGCGGATGGACAGCACGCGCCCGTTGTAGTCGCCGCGCTGGCTCTGGATGGTGGCGACGTAGCGGGAGAGCGGTCCTGCCTTCTCCTGCGGCAGCTGCTGCATGCGCTCCAGGTCGATCACCAGCTTGGGTGTCGGGCCCAGAGGCGTCGGCGCGGCGCCGCCCGGCAGCAGCTCCGACATGGGGACCCCGTAGAAGTCGGCCAGCTCGGCCAGCTTCTGGACGGTGACGGCGCGGTCGCCGCGCTCGTAGGAGCCGACCACGACGGCCTTCCAGCGTCCGTGGGACTTCTCTTCCACCCCGTGCAGGGACAGGCCCTGCTGGGTGCGGATGGCGCGCAGTCGCGCACCGAGGGACTTGGCGTATTCGGATGGCATGTTCTTGTCGCTCCCGGCCGTGACGGTGGCTGGCGTGGTGGGGGGACGTCCGCTCGTACTCGGCGAACCGCCTGTGCGGCTCAGCGGATGGTCACGGGGTGCAACCCCACCCGGTAGTGGTTACAGACAGTGACGGTAGGGGGGTCTGCCCCCCAGGTCAAGCCGTTGGTGTGAAACGCGACTAATCGGTGGCCAAACCGTGCGTAAGTGAGACTCCTCTCATGTCCGGACGGTTCGGGACGAGAGGGGCGTCGCGCTGGTCCACAAAGCCCGTTTCTACAGGGAATTTCACCTTTCAACTATTCTGTGGTCGTATCCACTGCGTGGCGATATGGCCACTCCTGGGCGATGAGAGTCCCCTCAATAGTGTGACCAGAGTCACATTGGTCGTTTTCGACCTCGGACCGCCCCTCGGGTGACCCGATCGCCGCTGGTAGCGTGGGGCCGATCGACATCCTTTAACGACCTGTTCTGTGAGGCAGGGAAGGGGTCACTGCTTTGCGTGTCCGAAAGTCGACGCAAGGTGATGCCGAAGGCGTCGCCGAACCGTCACCCGAGGTGCCCGACGGCACCCGCGCCGTCCTCGACGGCAACGAGATCAACCGGGCTCTGACCCGCATCGCCCACGAGGTGCTCGAACGCACCAAGGGCGGCGGGGACGTCACCCTCCTGGGCATCCCCTCCCGCGGTGTCCCGCTCGCCCGGCGCCTGGCTCAGCGCATCGGACGCGTCGAGGACCTCGCCGTCCCCGTCGGCTCCCTCGACATCACGATGTACCGCGACGACCTCAGATCGGCCCCCGTGCGCGCCCTCGGCAGGACCGAGATCCCCGGCGGCGGACTCGACGACCGCGTCGTCGTCCTCGTGGACGACGTGCTCTTCTCCGGCCGCACCGTGCGCGCCGCCCTCGACGCCCTCGGCGACCTGGGCCGGCCCCGCGCCGTCCAGCTCGCCGTGCTCGTGGACCGGGGCCACCGCGAACTGCCCATCCGCGCCGACTACGTGGGCAAGAACCTGCCCACCTCCCTGCGCGAGAACGTCACCGTGCGCCTGGAGGAGACCGACGGACACGACGCGGTCCTGCTCGGCCCCTCGCGGCCCCCGTCCGGCGCCTCCCGGGACGGAGGCCTCCGACCCGGGGCCCCCGGCCCCCGCCCCGGCTCCACCGAGGGGAACGCCTGATGCGCCACCTGCTCTCCACCGGAGACCTCAGCAGGGACGAGGCCACCCTCGTCCTGGACACCGCGGCCGAACTCGCCCAGGTCGGCGACCGCTCCGTCAAGAAGCTCCCGACCCTGCGCGGCCGCACCGTCGTCAACCTCTTCTACGAGGACTCCACGCGCACCCGCACCTCCTTCGAGCTCGCCGCCAAGCGCCTGTCCGCCGACGTCATCAACTTCTCGGCCAAGGGCTCCAGCGTCTCCAAGGGCGAGAGCCTCAAGGACACCGCGCTGACCCTCCAGGCCATGGGGGCCGACGCCGTCGTCATCCGGCACAGCGCCTCGGGGGCCGCCCACCGCCTCGCCACCTGGGTGGACGGCTCCGTCCTCAACGCGGGCGACGGCACCCACGAGCACCCCACCCAGGCACTGCTCGACGCGTACACGATGCGCGAGCGGCTGGGGCGCCTGGACGGCCTCAGGGTGGCCGTCGTCGGCGACATCCTGCACAGCCGCGTCGCGCGCTCCAACGTCCTGCTGCTCACCACCCTGGGGGCCCACGTCACCCTGGTCGCGCCGCCCACCCTGCTGCCGGTCTCGGTGGACACCTGGACGTGCGAGGTCTCCTACGACCTCGACGACGTGCTGCCCAAGTCCGACGTCGTGATGATGCTCCGCGTGCAGGCCGAGCGCATGCGCGACTCGTTCTTCCCGTCCGTGCGCGAGTACAGCCGCAACTACGGCCTCGACGGCGCGCGCCTGGCCCGGATGCCCGAGCACGCCATCGTCATGCACCCCGGACCGATGGTCCGCGGCATGGAGATCGCCGCCGAGGTCGCCGACTCGCCCCGGTGCACCGTCACCGCGCAGGTCGCCAACGGCGTCAGCCTGCGCATGGCCGTGCTCTACCTGCTGCTCGGCGGCTCCTAGCCCGCGCCCTCCCCGGGAGACGCCGCCCCGTCCCGCGACCGGCGCCCCGGGGGCCGGCGCCCGCCGGCGCCCGAGCCGGCCCCGCGCGGTGAGCGCCCTCCCGCCGGCGCCCGCGCGAACCACGCCTCCACCCGAGAACACGAGGAAGTCACCACCGCCATGCCCGACACCAACGGACCGCACCTGATCCGCGGCGCCCGCCCGCTCGGCGGGGACCCCGTCGACATCCTCATGGCCGACGGCCTGATCACCGCGATCGGCCCCGACCTGGAGGCCCCCGAGGGGGCCGAGACCGTCGACGCGACCGGACTGGTCGCCCTGCCCGGACTGGTGGACCTGCACACCCACCTGCGCGAGCCCGGGCGCGAGGACGCCGAGACCGTCGCGTCCGGCTCCCGCTCCGCCGCGGCCGGCGGCTACACCGCCGTCCACGCCATGGCCAACACCGACCCCGTCGCCGACACCGCGGGGGTCGTCGAGCAGGTCTGGCGCCTGGGCCGCGAGGCCGGCTACTGCGACGTGCGCCCGGTCGGCGCCGTCACCGTGGGCCTGGCGGGGGAGCGGCTCGCCGAGATCGGCGCGATGGCCGAGTCCGCCGCCCGGGTGCGCGTCTTCTCCGACGACGGCATCTGCGTCTCCGACGCCCTGCTCATGCGCAGGGCCCTGGAGTACGTCAAGGCCTTCGACGGCGTCGTCGCCCAGCACGCCCAGGAGCCCCGCCTCACCCAGGGCGCGCAGATGAACGAGGGCCGCGTCTCCGACCGGCTCGGCCTGCCCGGCTGGCCCGCCGTCGCGGAGGAGGCGATCATCGCCCGCGACTGCCTGCTCGCCCAGCACGTCGGCTCGCGCCTGCACGTGTGCCACGTCTCCACCAAGGGCTCGGTCGACATCATCCGCTGGGCCAAGGCCCGCGGCTGCGACGTGACCGCGGAGGTCACCCCCCACCACCTGCTCCTCACCGACGAGCTGGTGGAGAGCTACGATCCGATCTACAAGGTCAACCCGCCCCTGCGCACGGCCGAGGACGTGGAGGCACTGCGCGAGGGCCTGGCCGACGGGACCATCGACATCGTCGCCACCGACCACGCCCCGCACCCGAGGGAGGCGAAGGAGACCGAGTGGTCCACCGCCGCGATGGGCATGGTCGGTCTGGAGACCGCCCTGGCGGTCGTGCAGAGGACGATGGTCGACACCGGCCTGCTCACCTGGGCCGGGGTCGCCGACCGCATGTCCGCGGCGCCGGCCCGCATCGGCCGCGTCGGGGGGCACGGCCGCGAGCTCGCGGAGGGCGAGCCCGCCAACGTCGTCCTGTACGACCCGGCCGACCCGGTCGCGGTGGACGGTGCGGCCATGGCGACCAAGAGCAGCAACACCCCCTTCCGGGGCATGACCCTGCCGGGCCGGGTCCGCGCCACGTTCCTGCGCGGCACCCCCACCGTCCTGGAAGGCAAGATCAAGTGAACACGGCAGCGACAGCAGCGAACGCCCAGGCCGGTCCTGGTGCGGCAGAGGGGGGAAACGTGTCCGAGGAAACCGGCGGACCGGCGATTCTGGTGCTCGAGGACGGCCGGGTCTTCCGCGGCCGATCCTTCGGCGCCACCGGCGAGACCTTCGGCGAGATCGTCTTCAACACCGGCATGACCGGGTACCAGGAGACGCTCACCGACCCCTCGTACCACCGCCAGATCGTCACGATGACCGCGCCGCACATCGGCAACACCGGCGTCAACGACGACGACCCCGAGTCCGGCCGCATCTGGGTCGCCGGGTACGTCGTCCGCGAGCCCGCGCGCATCACCTCCAACTGGAGGGCCCGCCGGACCCTGGACGAGGAGCTGCGCCGCCAGGGCGTGGTCGGCATCGCCCTCACCGGCACCCGCGCCCTCACCCGCCACCTGCGCGACCGGGGCGCCATGCGCGCGGCCGTCAGCACCGTCGAGACCGACCCGGAGAAGCTGCTCGCCCGCGTCCTGGAGGCGCCCCGCATGGCCGGCGCCGACCTGGCCGCCGAGGTCAGCACGGACGCCGCCTACGAGGTCCTGCCCCCCGAGGGCGTCCCGACCCGGTTCCACGTCGCCGCCGTCGACCTCGGCATCAAGGCCATGACCCCCCAGCGCCTCGCCGAGCGCGGCTGCCGGGTCACCGTCCTGCCCTCCGCGGCCACCGCGGAGGACATCCTCGCCCTGGACCCGGACGGCGTGTTCTTCAGCAACGGCCCCGGCGACCCCGCCACCGCGGACGGCCCCGTCGACGCCATGCGCGGCGTCCTGGACGCGGGCAAGCCGCTCTTCGGCATCTGCTTCGGCAACCAGATCCTGGGGCGCTCCCTGGGCCTGGGCACCTACAAGCTGCCCTTCGGCCACCGCGGCGTCAACCAGCCGGTGATCGACACCCGCACCCGCAAGGTCGCCATCACCAGCCAGAACCACGGCTTCGCCGTGGACGCCCCGCTCGACACCCCCTTCGACACCCCCTACGGCCGGGCCGAGGTCAGCCACATCGGCCTCAACGACCAGGTCGTCGAGGGCCTGCGGCTGCTGGACCGGCCCGTGTTCAGCGTCCAGTTCCACCCGGAGGCCGCCGCGGGCCCCCACGACGCCGCCGAGCTCTTCGACGAGTTCGTCACCCTGATGTCCGACGCCCAGCCCGCTCCGGCTGCCAAGTAGTTAGAGGAACAAGAGCATGCCGCGCCGTAGTGATCTTTCATCCGTCCTCGTGGTCGGCTCCGGCCCGATCGTGATCGGGCAGGCGGCCGAGTTCGACTACTCGGGCACCCAGGCCTGCCGTGTCCTGCGGGCCGAGGGCCTGCGGGTCATCCTGGTCAACTCCAACCCGGCCACGATCATGACCGACCCCGAGATCGCCGACGCCACGTACGTCGAGCCGATCACCACCGAGATGATCGAGAAGATCATCGCCAAGGAGCGCCCCGACGCGCTCCTGCCCACCCTGGGCGGGCAGACCGCGCTCAACGCCGCCGTCTCCCTGCACGAGGCCGGGATCCTGGACAAGTACGGCGTCGAGCTCATCGGCGCCAACATCGACGCCATCCAGTCCGGCGAGGACCGCGAGAGCTTCAAGCGCATCGTCGAGCGCATCGGCGGCGAGTCCGCCCGCTCGCGCATCTGCCACACCCTCCAGGAGTGCCTGGACGCCGCCGAGGCGCTGAACTACCCGGTCGTCGTGCGCCCCTCCTTCACCATGGGCGGAGCGGGATCCGGCTTCGCGCACAACGAGACCGAGCTGCGCCGCATCGCCGGACAGGGCCTCGCGCTCTCCCCGACCACCGAGGTGCTCCTGGAGGAGTCCATCCTCGGCTGGAAGGAGTACGAGCTGGAGCTCATGCGCGACACCAACGACAACGTCGTGGTGGTCTGCTCCATCGAGAACCTCGACCCCATGGGCGTGCACACCGGCGACTCGATCACCGTCGCCCCCGCCATGACCCTCACCGACCGCGAGTACCAGGAGCTCCGCGACCTCGGCATCGCGGTCATCCGCGAGGTCGGCGTGGACACCGGCGGCTGCAACATCCAGTTCGCCGTCCACCCCACCACCGGCCGGGTCATCGTCATCGAGATGAACCCCCGGGTCTCGCGGTCCTCCGCCCTGGCCTCCAAGGCCACGGGCTTCCCGATCGCCAAGATCGCCGCCAAGCTCGCCGTCGGCTACACCCTCGACGAGATCCCCAACGACATCACCAAGGAGACCCCGGCCAGCTTCGAGCCCACGCTCGACTACGTGGTCGTCAAGGTCCCGCGGTTCGCCTTCGAGAAGTTCCCCGGGGCCGACCCCACCCTCACCACCACGATGAAGTCGGTGGGCGAGGCCATGGCCATCGGCCGGTCCTTCCCCGAAGCCCTCCAGAAGGCCATGCGCTCGCTGGAGAAGGCCGGGGTGGGGCTGACCTGGGCGGGCAGCCCCGGTGACAAGGACGAGCTCCTCCGCAGGGCCGCCGTCCCCACCGAGCACCGGCTGCGCCAGGTCCAGCAGGCCTTCCGCGCCGGGGCCACCGTCGAGGAGCTCCACGAGTCCACGAGGATCGACCCGTGGTTCCTGGACCAGATGCTCCGGCTGGAGGAGGCGGCGCGCGTCCTCGCCGAGGCGCCCAAGCTCGACGCCGACCTGCTCCGCGAGGTCAAGGGCCTCGGCTTCTCCGACCTCCAGATCGGCGAGATCACCGGCCGGAGCGAGGACGTCGTCCGCGAACTCCGCCACGCCCTCGGCATCCACCCCGTCTACCTGACCGTGGACACCTGCGCCGCCGAGTTCGCCGCCCGGACGCCGTACCTGTACTCCAGCTACGACGAGGAGACCGAGGTCCCCGACGGCGACAAGCCCAAGATCATCATCCTGGGCTCGGGGCCCAACCGCATCGGCCAGGGCGTCGAGTTCGACTACTCCTGCGTCCACGCCTCCTTCGCCCTCTCCGAGGCCGGGTACGAGACCGTGATGGTCAACTGCAACCCCGAGACCGTCTCCACCGACTACGACACCAGCGACCGGCTCTACTTCGAGCCGCTCACCCTGGAGGACGTGCTGGAGGTCGTCCGCGCCGAGCAGCTCAGCGGCACGGTCGCCGGGGTCATCGTCCAGCTGGGCGGCCAGACCCCCCTCGGGCTGGCCCGCCGGCTCAAGGAGAACGGGGTGCCCATCATCGGCACCAGCCCCGAGGCCATCGACCTGGCCGAGGACCGCGGCGAGTTCGGCAAGGTCCTCGCCGAGGCGGGGCTGCCCGCACCCAAGTACGGCACCGCCTACTCCTTCGCCGAGGCCAAGGCCGCGGCGGACGAGATCGGCTACCCCGTCATGGTCCGCCCCTCCTACGTGCTGGGCGGCCGGGGCATGGAGATCGTCTACAGCGAGACGATGCTCGCCGACTACATCGAGCGCAACGCCCAGGTCAGCCCCGAGCACCCGGTGCTCATCGACCGCTTCCTGGACGACGCGATCGAGATCGACGTGGACGCGATCTACGACGGCACCGACCTGTACCTGGGCGGGGTCATGGAGCACATCGAGGAGGCCGGCATCCACTCCGGCGACTCGGCCTGCACCCTGCCCTCGATCACCCTGGGGCAGGAGGACATCGAGCGCATCCGCTACTCCACCGAGGCGATCGCCCGCGGCACCGGCGTGCGCGGCCTGATCAACGTCCAGTACGCGCTGGCCTCGGGCGTGCTCAACGTGCTGGAGGCCAACCCGCGCGCCTCCCGCACCGTGCCGTTCGTGTCCAAGGCGACCGCGGTGCCGCTCGCCAAGGCCGCCGCCCGCGTCATGGCGGGCACGTCCATCGCGGACCTGCGCGCCGAGGGCATGCTGCCCGCCACCGGCGACGGGGGCGACCTGCCCGCCGACGCCCCGGTGTCGGTCAAGGAGGCCGTGCTGCCGTTCAACCGGTTCATCGACAAGGAGGGCGAGGGGGTCGACACCATCCTCGGCCCCGAGATGCGCTCCACGGGCGAGGTCATGGGCCTGGACGTCGAGTTCGGCGCCGCCTACGCCAAGTCCCAGCTGGCCGTGAACGGCTCCCTGCCCACCCGGGGCAAGGTGTTCGTCTCCGTGGCCAACCGCGACAAGCGCTCGATGATCTTCCCGGTCAAGCGGCTCGCCGACCTGGGCTTCGACATCCTCGCGACCGAGGGCACCGCCGTGGTGCTGCGCCGCAACGGCGTGCGCGCCACCGTCGTGCGCAAGCACAGCGCGGGCCCCGGCCCCAACGGGGAGCGCACGATCGTGCAGCTCATCCACGAGGGCGGGGTGGACCTCATCGTCAACACCCCGTTCGGCAGCGCCGGCCAGGCCGGGCCGCGTCTGGACGGGTACGAGATCCGCACCGCCGCGGTGGTGCGCGGCGTGCCCAGCGTCACCACCGTGCAGGGGCTGGCCGCGGCCGTCCAGGCCATCGAGGCGCGCGTGCGCGGCGACGTCGGGGTGCGCTCCCTCCAGGAGCACGCCAGGGCGCTCAACGCCGGCCGGGAGTAGCCGGGGCCTCCCCGTCCGGGGCCCGGGCGGGCCCCGGACGGGACAGGGTGTGAGGAGCGCCACGGGGCGGTCCGGACACCGGCGGCGCGTGCCCCCCCGATCCGCCGGGCACGGGGCGGGGGAGGCGGCCGCGGCGCCGTCCCCCCGGGGCGGCGCCGGTGCGCTGAGCGGGGCACGCCCACCGAACGGCCTAGGCTGTAGGGACAGGGCTGCCCCGCCTCCGGGCGGGGCCCCGGCAGTAGAGTGCGGGCGCCGCGGGGACTCCGCGGCGCCCGCGCGCCCGAGGCGAGAGAGGCTTCTCCGAGACCATGAGCGACAACGGACCGGTGCAGGTCAGGTGCCCCGTGCTGAACGTGCGCAGGGTGGACGCCTACTACGCCATCACCGTCGTCGCCCCGGGGATCGCCGAGCGGTTCCGTTCGGGCCAGTTCGTCTCGGTGGCGGTCGGCGGCGACCACTCCAGCACCCTGCTGCGCCGTCCCTTCGCCATCCACGACGTCAAGCCCGACTACGGCGGCACCGTCGAGTTCCTGTTCTCCGTGCGCGGCACCGGCACCGCCTGGCTGTCCGAGCGGAGGTCGCGCGACCTGCTGGACGTGGTCGGCCCCCTGGGCCGGCCGTTCCCGCTGCCGCGCGAACCCGTCAACTGCGTGCTCGTGGGCGGCGGTTCCGGCAGCGCGCCGCTGTTCCCGCTCGCCCAGTCGCTGCGCAGGCGCGGGTGCCGGGTCGACTTCGTGCTCGGCGGGGCCTCCGCCGACCGGGTGTTCAGCGCGATCACCGCCCGCCGCATCGCCGAGACCGCCGCCTTCACCACCGACGACGGCTCGTTCGGCACCAGGGGCCGGGTCACCGACGTCCTGGGCCGCGTGATCGAGGAGTGCCGGTCCGACGCGGTGTACGCCTGCGGCCCGATGCCCATGCTCCGCGCCGTCACCGCGGTGGCGGGCAGCCACGGGGTCCCCGTCCAGGTGGCGGTGGAGGAGACCATGGCCTGCGGCACGGGGATCTGCATGACCTGCGTGATCCCCGTGGTGGGGGAGGACGGCATCACCCGCATGGTGCGCTCCTGCGTGGACGGACCGGTGTTCCGCGGCGAACAGGTGCGCTTCGACGACGTGGGGACCATCCCCTTCGACGCCCTGGGCGCCCCGGGGTGGAAGGGCTCCAGCGCCGCCCGCGCCGCCGAATCGGCGCGCGACATCGCCTGACCCGGGCGGCGACACACACACGACCGAGTGAAGGCACGTGAACGCAGACCTCAGGACCCGGGTGGGCGGCATGGACCTGCCCAACCCCGTGGTGACCGCCGCCGGATGCGCCGGCTCCGGCCGTGAACTGTCCCAGTTCTTCGACATCGCGTCGATCGGCGCCGTGACGACCAAGTCGGTGATGCTGGAGCCCCACGCGGGGCGTCCGGCGCCGCGCATGGCCGAGACGCCCAGCGGCATGCTGAGCACGACGGGCATGCAGGGCCCCGGGGTGGACGTGTTCCTCCAGCGGGACCTGCCCTGGCTGCTGGCCCGCGGCGGCCGGGCCATCGTCTCCATCGCCGGGGCGGGGGTGGGCGAGTTCGGCGAGCTGGCCAGGCGGATCTCGGCGGCCGACGGCGTCAGCGCCATCGAGGTGAACCTGTCCTGCCCCGACCCGGCCGCCCCGTCGGGGCGCCACTTCGCCGACGACGCCTCCCACGCGGCGGCGGTGGTGCAGACGGTGCGCTCCCACGCCCGCTCGGACCTGCCGGTGCTGGCCAAGCTGGCCGCCGACGTCCCCGACGTGGTGGAGCTGGCCTCGGCGTGCGTGGAGGCGCGCGCGGACGGCCTGTCCATGATCAACACAGTGCGCGGCATGGCGGTGGACACCCGCACCCTGCGGCCCGCGGTGGCCGGGGGGATGGGCGGGCTGTCCGGCCCGGCGATCCGGCCGCTCGCCGTGGGGTGTGTCTACCGCGTGCACGAGGCGCTTCCCGGGGTGCCCATCATCGGGATGGGCGGCGTCCGCACGGGCGCCGACGTCCTGGAGTTCATGGCGGCCGGGGCGAGCGCCGTGGCGGTCGGCACGACCAACTTCTCCGACCCGTCCGCGTGCAGCCGCGTGCTCCGGGAGTTCACCGAGGCGCTGGAGGCGCGGGGCTTCGCCAGGGCCTCGGACGTGGTGGGAGCGGCCCACCGGCAGGGGGCCGGGGCGTGACAGGTCGGGCACACGGCGCACAAGGGCCCTGACCGGCCTGAACGGCGTTGAGATGGCTCTGTGCGACCAAACAGGCGCATCCTGGCGCAAGGGGGCGGACTCGGGGGAGCGTCGGGCTACGTCCGTCTGGGCGGCCGTTACGGGGAAGTGATACGGAATGGGCGCATGAAGCGACTCATCCGGGGAATCGCACACCTTGATGGTGTGCACAGGACAGTGGACGTGCATCGGCCGATGCTTCGGTAAGCACATCGGTAAGCACGTGCAGATGTTGCACGCACCGGCACGGAGCCGGTGGCACACGATTGGAGAGACCGACATGACCGCGCCTTCCGCGCCCATCGCCGTCGCGATCGACGCCGGGGACATCGAGACGGCGGCCACCTGGGCCTCGGCCGTCGCACCCCACGTGAGTACGGTCAAGGTGGGACTGGAGCTGTACCTGCGCTACGGGCCGGAGGTGGTCAGCGCGGTGCGCGGGGCCAGCCGGCTCGGGGTCTTCCTCGACCTCAAGCTCCACGACATCCCGGCCACGGTCGAGGGCGCCGCGCGCAGTGTCGCGTGGCTGCGCCCCTCCTTCCTCACGGTGCACGCCTCCGGAGGGGCGGACATGGTCCGCGCGGCCGCGGAGGCGGCCCCGGACACCAGGATCGCCGCCGTGACCGTGCTCACCTCCATGGACGAGGCGGACCTGGAGCAGGTGGGGCTGCTCGGCCCGGCCCGGGACGCGGTGCGGCGCCTGTCCGCGCTGGCGGTGGGCGCCGGGGCGCGCGCCCTGGTGTGCTCCCCCCGGGAGGTGGCGCTGGTGCGCTCGGAGGTGGGGCCGGACGTCACCCTCATCACACCGGGAGTGCGCCCGGCGGGGGCTGACAGGGGGGACCAGTCGCGCGTCGCCACCCCGGAGGAGGCCATCGGGGCGGGGGCCGACCTGTTGGTCATCGGCCGCCCCATCACGCGGGCGCCGGACCCCGGCGCGGCGGCGGCCTCCCTCGCGGCCGCCGTGCGGCGGGCCGGGGCCAGGGTCTAGGGGAGGCGGACGGACGGGAGAACGGCGCCGGGAGCACCCTTCGACGGTGTCCCGGGGGAAGGGGCGAGGGGATCGAAGGATCCCGGGGACGAACCAACGAAGCGAGCTCATCACGCGCGGTTATGGATCACTGACGGTCACCAATTAGGTGTGTCCGAAACTCGGAACGGGCTGCCCGGAGTGACCCGGGTCACCCCTCTGTGACCTGCGCTGGTGACGCGCTTTATGCTCGGCCCAATCGGGACCAAGGTCCTGTATTTCGTCTCCGACCGCAATTGAATGGTAACTCTACGTAGTTAGTTCGATGAAATAGCCGCTGAAAGGGCACTTTACGTTGCCTAACAGGGGTCAGACCTACTAACTTGCGCAGGCGTCCGCCCTCTACAAACGAGTAGAAATCCGAGGTGACCCGGCGTGGCCCTTCCTCCCCTCACACCTGAACAGCGCACCGCGGCTCTGGAGAAGGCCGCTAAGGCCAGAAAAGAGCGCGCGGAGGTCAAGAACAAGCTGAAGAACGGCGGCATCTCGTTGTCCGAGGTGCTCGCCAACGGCCTCAAGGACGACGTCATCGGCAAGATGAAGGTTTCGGCTCTGCTGGAATCCCTCCCCGGTGTCGGCAAGGTCCGTGCGAAGCAGATCATGGAGCGTCTCAACATCGCCGAGTCGCGCCGTGTCCGCGGTCTGGGGACCAACCAGCGCGCGGCCCTGGAAGCCGAGTTCGGTGACCTCACCAAGTAACACCCGGTAGGAGCAGTACGCAGTACGCCGGCCCGTCCGCGTCCCCCACAGTCGCGGCGGAGAGCGCGCCGCGACAGCGGCGGGCTCACGGTGAAGCCACAGCGCGAGCCGCGGTCGGCGGACGGATGGCCCCAGGTCACAACCGTCCGCCGCACCGCGGCTCGGTGGTATAAATGGAGCTTCCCGCGACCGTTCGCGGACACCCCCGCACAGCAGCCGCCCGCACGGCGACGCGCCCGGTCCCGCCAGGTCCCCGGAGCGCGGCCGATGGCCTCCGGCCCCGCGGCGGACAGGCCCCGAAGGGAAGCCCCGAACACACATGCCTGAACTCGCATCCGAGTCCCGTCCGGCCGAGAAGCGGTTGATCGTCCTGTCCGGCCCCTCGGGTGTGGGGAAGAGCACCGTGGTCGCCAACCTGCGGCGCGAGCACCCCGACGTGTGGCTCTCGGTCTCGGCCACCACCCGCGCGCCCCGGCCCGGCGAACAGGACGGCGTCCAGTACCACTTCGTCACCGACGAGGAGTTCGACCGCCTCGTCGCCGAGGACGAGCTCCTGGAGTGGGCCAGGTTCGCGGGCAACCGCTACGGCACCCCGCGCGGCCCCGTCCAGGCCCGCCTGACCGCCGGCGCCCCCGTGCTGCTGGAGATCGAGCTCCAGGGCGCCCGCCAGATCCGCGAGACCATGCCCGAGGCCTACCACGTCTTCCTCGCGCCGCCCTCCTGGGAGGAGCTGGTCCGCCGCCTCACCGGGCGCGGCACCGAGTCCGACGAGGTCATCCGTCGCCGGCTGGAGGTCGCCAAGGTCGAGCTCGCCGCCGAGAAGGAGTTCGACACCACGCTCGTCAACACGTCCGTGCAGGAAGTGTGCGCCGAGCTGCTAGCGTTGATCGACGCGCCCAAGGTGTGATAGCGGCGGGGCCCACGGCCACCGCCGCCCGCGTCCGCCCGCGCCGGGTTCGCCCCCGGAGGCGCCGCGTATCCTCGAACACGTCCCGAACGATCACGTCACGGCTTCCGACGAGCCGGAGACCTTCCCTGGGGGTAAACGAAGTGGCTGGTACCGAGCCCGTCGCCGAAGGCATCACCAATCCGCCCATCGACGACCTGCTGCAGCTCGTCGACAGCAAGTACAGCCTGGTCACCATGGCCTCCAAGCGGGCCCGCCAGATCAACGCCTACTACGCCCAGCTCGGCGAGGGCCTCCTGGAGTACGTCGGCCCGCTGGTCGAGACCCAGGTGCAGGAGAAGTCCCTGTCCATCGCCCTGCGCGAGGTCAAGTCCGGCCTGCTCACCGCCGAGCCCTACGAGGGCACCTGATCCGCCCCTCCGCCGCGGCCGTCCCGTGCCACGGGCCGGCAGGCGCGGCGGAGCCCGGCGCTGCCGCGGCGTGCCGCCGGAGCCCGCACACCGCCCTCCACCGCCCCGTCGGGCGCGCGGGGGGCGCGGCCGTCCGCGGGGTCGGCGCGTGCCCGCCCGGCCGGGCCTGGTAGAACTCCTTCCTGTGAGTGAGACACAGAGCGTTCCCCGGGTGGTCCTCGGCGTCGGCGGCGGCATCGCCGCCTACAAGGCGTGCGAGCTGCTCCGCCGTCTGACCGAGTCCGGCCACCGCGTCCGGGTCGTGCCCACCGCCGAGGCCCTCCGCTTCGTCGGCGAGCCCACCTGGGCGGCCCTGTCCGGACAGCCCGTCACCACCGGGGTGTGGGACGGGGTCGACGAGGTCCCGCACGTGCGCATCGGGCAGGAGGCCGACCTCGTGTTCGTGGCCCCGGCCACCGCCAACCTCATGGCGAGGGCCGCCGCCGGCCTGGCGGACGACCTCCTCACCAACACCCTGCTCACCGCGCGGTGCCCCGTGGTGTTCGCACCCGCGATGCACACGGAGATGTGGGAGCACCCCGCCACCCGGGCGAACGTGGCCACCCTGCGCGCGCGGGGCGCCGTCGTCCTCGACCCGGCCGTGGGACGCCTCACCGGCGCCGACAGCGGACGCGGCCGCCTCCCCGAGCCCTCCGAGCTGTTCGAGGCCGCACGGCTGGTCCTGCGCCGCGGAACCGCCGCCCCCGACCTGGCCGGCCGCCGCGTCGTCGTCTCCGCCGGGGGCACCAGGGAGGCCATCGACCCGGTCCGGTTCCTCGGCAACCACTCCTCCGGCAAGCAGGGGTACGCCCTGGCCCGCACCGCCGCGGCGCGCGGGGCCGACGTCACCCTCGTCGCCGCCAACGTCTCCCTGCCGGACCCGGCCGGGGCCCGTGTCGTGCGGGTGGGCTCGGCCGCCGAGCTCGCCGAGGCGATGGAGGCCGAGAGGCGCGGCGCCGACGCGGTCGTGATGAGCGCGGCCGTCGCCGACTTCCGGCCGGTCAGGAGCGTCGCCTCCAAGATCAAGAAGTCCGGTGCGGCCCCCGGGCCCATCGAGCTGGTCGAGAACCCGGACGTCCTGGCGGGCCTGGTGGCCTCCCGGGCGTCGGAGGCGCCCGGGCAGACCATCGTCGGGTTCGCCGCCGAGACCGACGACGTCGTCGCCAACGGCCGCGCGAAGCTGGAGAGGAAGGGCTGCGACCTCCTCGTGGTCAACCAGGTCGGGGGAGGGCGCGCGTTCGGCACAGAGGACAACCAGGCGGTCGTCCTGGGCGCCGACGGTTCCGTCACGGACATCCCGACCGGGCCCAAGGACGACCTCGCCGACCGTGTGTGGGACCTGGTCGTCGAACGCCTCCCCTGACGGCTTCCGCGGCCCCGGGTCCGCCTGTGTGGGCGTTCGCACAGGCAGACGGGGTGCCCGCGGACGAACAGCCTGGACACCAGGACTGGATTCCTACCGCCGAGTACGCCACACTGCGAACGGGTGTCCTTGCCGACATGCGACGCGGTCGGCAGCCGGACGCCCGTCCCCACCAGTCCGGTTACAGTGGACCGATAACCAACCGCGTCGGTCGGCATTGGCCGCCCCCGGCAGGCCGCCGGAGCGCTGTGCCGCACCGACACATGTCAGCCAGCAGCCGCTGCAAGGAGTCACGCAACGTGTCCCGCCGCCTTTTCACCTCCGAGTCGGTCACCGAAGGCCATCCCGACAAGATGGCCGACCAGATCAGTGACGCGATCCTCGACGCGATGCTCACCCACGACCCGCGCAGCCGGGTCGCCGTCGAGACGCTGATCACCACCGGTCAGGTCCACATCGCGGGTGAGGTCACCACCCAGACCTACGTCGACATCCCCGCCATCGTGCGCGAGAAGATCCTCCGGATCGGATACGACTCCTCCGCCAAGGGGTTCGACGGTGACTCCTGCGGGGTCAACGTCTCCATCGACGCCCAGTCCCCGGACATCGCCCAGGGCGTCGACACCGCCTACGAGGCGCGCGTCGAGAACGAGGACGACGCACTCAACCGGCAGGGCGCCGGCGACCAGGGCCTGATGTTCGGCTACGCCAACCGGGAGACCCCCGAGCTGATGCCGCTGCCGATCAAGCTGGCGCACTCGCTCTCCGAGCGGCTGGCGGCGGTCCGCCGCAACGGCACGGTGCCCTACCTGCGCCCGGACGGCAAGACCCAGGTCACGGTCGAGTACGAGGGCCAGGTCCCCGTGCGCCTCGACACCGTCGTCGTCTCCAGCCAGCACTCCGCGGACATCAACCTGGAGGAGATGCTCGCCCCGGACATCCGCGAGCACGTCATCGAGCCGGTCGTGGCCGCCTTCGGCCTGGAGTCCGACAACTACCGGCTGCTCGTCAACCCGACCGGCCGCTTCGAGATCGGCGGCCCGATGGGCGACGCCGGACTGACCGGGCGCAAGATCATCGTGGACACCTACGGGGGCTACGCCCGCCACGGCGGCGGCGCCTTCTCCGGCAAGGACCCGTCGAAGGTGGACCGCTCGGCGGCCTACGCCACCCGTTGGGTCGCCAAGAACATCGTCGCCGCCGAGCTCGCCGAGCGCGCCGAGGTCCAGGTGGCCTACGCCATCGGCAAGGCCCACCCGGTCGGTGTGTTCATCGAGACCTTCGGCACCGAGACGGTCGCACCGGAGCTGATCGAGAAGGCCGTCAAGGAGGTCTTCGACCTCCGTCCGGCCGCGATCGTGCGCGATCTGGACCTGCTGCGCCCGATCTACTCCGCGACGGCCGCCTACGGCCACTTCGGCCGGGAGCTGCCCGAGTTCACGTGGGAGAGCACCGAGCGGGCCGCCGCGCTGCGGTCGTTCGTGGGCGTCTGAGCCCGACCTCTCCCGCTCCGTCCCCGGACGGAGCCCGCCCCGGGGGCGGGCGGCCCGAGCGGCCGCCCGCCCCCGGTGTGTCCGCGCCCGCCTCCCGCATGGCGTACGGCCAAAACAACTACTCCGTGTTATGACATATGCACGAAAGGTAATTTTCTGTGCTCGCACGCGGAGGAAGCACCATGGCCGTGACCACGGCGATGTCGGCACTGGGCCTGGCGGCCATGATCGCCCTGCCCGGCGCCCACCACGCACCCGGCCCGGGCCCGTCGGCGGACGACGCGGCCGTACCGGGGGCGGACACCCTGCACGTGTCCCTGGGGACGCGCTCCGACGAGGAGCGGCTGAGCCCCGGGGACCACGTCGAGTACACCATCCGGGTGCGCAACTCCGGCGCCGGGGACCTCCCGGACGCCGAGATCGTCCAGTTCCTGCCGTCCACGATGCGCTACGTCTCGGGCTCGGCCGGGACCAGGGCCGGGGTCGAGGAGGGGCAGGTGACGTGGACCCACGACCTGGCGTCGGGCGAACGGGCGGACTTCCGGGTCACCGGGGAGATCACCGGGGTCCGGGAGGGCGGCGAGCACCCCGTCACCACCGTGTGCCTGCGGCCCGAGCCGGGGGCGGCACTGGCCGCGTGCTCCTCCGCCGTGCACAGGGTCTACGGCTCGGTGCCCCTCGTCTGGGTGGTCGCGGGGCTGCTCCTCCTGGTCGCCTCCGCGGCCTGCGTCGGCGGCTACGCGCGCCACCGGGGCGACCGGCGGTCCGACCCGCTCCCGCACCTGCCCGGCGGCCCCGCACCGGAGCCCGCCGCGAACGTCAGGACGCTCACGGACGGCGCCGACGTCTACGAGCTGGACGCGCACCGCTAGCGGTCCGGACGGGACGCGCCGTACCGGGCGCACACGCGCAAGGGCCGCGCCCCGCGGGGCGCGGCCCTTGCGCACGCTGTGGCCCGGCCTGCTCAGCTCAGCTCGCCGAGGGCCTTCTCCGCCTCGGCCAGCCACGAGCGGCGCGCCTCCAGGGCGTCCTCGTGCTCCTTGACGCGGCGGTCGTCGCCCCGCTCCCTGGCCTTCTCCAGCTTGGCCTCCAGGTCGGTGATCGCCGCCGCCAGCTGGGACACCGTGTCCCTGGCGCGGGCGATCGCCTCCGGGTTGCTCCGCTCCCACTCGGCGTCCTCGGCCCGGCGCACACCGTCCTCGATCCGGCGGAAGGCGCCCTCGAGCTGGTCGCGCACGTCGCGGGGCAGCTCACCGGCCTCCTCCCACGCCTCCTGGAAGTCGCGCAGGCGGGCACGGGCCCGGCGCGGGTCGGAGATCCCCGGGATCTCCGCCTCGGCCTCGGCCAGGATCCGCTCCTTGGCCTCGGCGTTGACCCGCAGCTCCGCGTCGCGCTCGGCGAAGGTCGCGTTGCGCGCGTCGAAGAAGCGGTCCTGGGCCGCCTTGAAGCGCGTCCACAGTTTGTCCTCGCTCGCTCTGTCCGCGCGCCCGGTCCTCTTCCACTGCTGCATGAGGTCGCGGTAGGCGCGGGCCGTGGGCCCCCAGTCGTCGGAGCCCGACAGCGCCTCGGCCTCGGCGACGATGCGCTCCTTCTCCACGCGCACGGAGTCGCGCTCCTGGTCCAGGTTCGCGAAGTACGTCTTGCGGCGCTTGGAGAAGGAGTTGCGCGCGGCGGACATCCGCTTCCACAGCGCCTGCTCGGTGGGACGGTCGGCCCGGGGGGCCTTCTTCCACTCCTCGATGAGCTGCAGCATCCGCTCGCCGCCGGACTTCCAGTGCGTCGTCTCGGCCGCGACCCGCTCGGCCTCGGCGACGATGCGCTCCTTGGTCTCCCGGGCCTGCCCGCGGGCCTGCTCCTGCGCCTGCTTCTGCTCGACCTTGCGCTCCTCGGCGCGGCCGGAGAGGGCGTCCAGCCGCCTGCCCAGCGACTCCAGGTCGCCGACGGCGTTCGCATCGGTGACGGCGGAGCGCAGCTTGTCGATGTTCGACATCGCGGCGGCGGCGGACAGGTCCGTGCTGCGGAGCCGCTTCTCCAACAGCTCCACCTCGGTGACCAGGGCGTCGTACTTGCGTCGGAAGAACGCCAGAGCCTCCTCCGGCGCCCCCGCCTGCCACGATCCGACGACCCGCTCACCTTCGCTCGTGCGGACGTAGACCGTGCCGTCGTCGTCTACGCGGCCCCAAGGGTCCGTGGTCACCGTGTCCTCCTGCTGTCATGAGCCCCGCCGTGGGGCGGGCTCGGGTCGTCGCGCCGCTCGCGCGCCGCGTCGTGATGGGAACCACCGTGCTCAGCACGATATCCATACGATTCGACGGGCGGCGACGCGCCGTGATTCACATCGGCGCAGATCATGCGTGTCCGCGCGTCCCCGTGTGTCCCTCCGGGCCGCGCACCCGCCCGGAAGAGGCGCAGGTCGGGGCCTCGGCGCACACGACGACGGTGACCAATATGGCATTACCACGCGGTTTGGCAAAGAGGCGAGCCGCGCGCGGTGATCGAATGGTGATCAAACGCTTTCGCCGAGGTGCCCGACGGGTCGCCCCTCCTCCCGTGCCTCGGTAGGCTCTGCACCTGAGGGTTCGCGCGTTCCGAACCGCGGGCCCGCCCCTCCGACCGCGCACCCGACCGAGGACAGGACGACATCCGCCGTGCTCATCGCCGCACTTCCCACCGGGCCCCTCGCCGCGAACTGCTACGTGCTGGCACCGGCCCCCGGCGGCGACTGCATCGTCGTCGACCCCGGGCAGGAGGCGGCCGAACAGGTCGAGAAGGTGCTGTCGGAGCACGGCCTGACGCCCGTCGCGGTCCTGCTCACGCACGGGCACTTCGACCACGTGTGGTCGGCCGCCGAACTCGGCGGGCGCCACGGCGTGCCGGTCCACGTGCACGCCCGGGACCGCCACCTGCTCACCGACCCCGCCGCCGGGGTCGACCCCGGCTTCGCCGCCCGGCTGTCCTCCCTGCTGGGGGAGGGCCCCCACGCCGAGCCCTCGGACCTGGTCGAGGTGGCCGGGGGCGACACCCTGTCCCTCGCCGGCCTGGAGGTCGGGGTGGAGCACACCCCCGGGCACACCCCCGGGTCGGTCGTCTACACGGTCACCACGGAGGACGGGGTCCCCGTCATGTTCGCCGGCGACCTCGTCTTCGCCGGGTCCATCGGACGCACCGACTTCCCCGGCGGGGACCACGAGGCCATGCTGCGCAGCCTCGCCGACGCGGTCCTGGCCCGGCCCGACGGCACCCAGGTCCTGCCCGGTCACGGCCCCGCCACCACGGTCGAGCGGGAGCGCGCCACCAATCCGTACCTGCGCGACATCGCCGGCTGAGCCCGCCCGGACGACCCACCCCGCAGGAACGACGTGATGACCACCGAACACCGCAGAGGCGTCGACGCCCCGAGCGCGCCCCCCCGGCCCCGCGACGGACGAGATACCCGCACCGGCCCCGCCTGAGGCGGGTTCCGGTGGTTTCCACACCGCCGTCCCCGGCCCCGGGGCCCGGGTGCGCGCGGGCGGTGTGCACAGGATCGGCCCGTACCAAAGCGCAGGTCGGGCACACTGGACACGAACCAAGACGCTGAAGGAGAAGTTCGTTGATACGCACGCATGAGGCAGGTGCGTTGCGCGCCGAGCACGCCGGCGCGACCGTTGTCCTCGCCGGCTGGGTGGCACGCCGCCGCGACCACGGCGGAGTGGTCTTCCTCGACCTGCGCGAAGCCTCCGGAGTGGCCCAGGTCGTCGTCCGCGAGGACGACCTGGCCCACGACCTCCGCGCGGAGTACTGCATCAAGGTCACCGGCACGGTCCGGGTCCGGCCCGAGGGCAACGAGAACCCCGAGATCCCCACCGGCGCGATCGAGGTCGCCGCCGACGAGATCGAGGTGCTCAGCGAGTCCGCCCCGCTGCCCTTCCAGCTGGACAGCGCCGCGGACGTGGCGGAGGAGACCCGCCTGCGCTACCGGTACCTGGACATCCGGCGCCAGGAGATGGCGGAGAACCTGCGCCTGCGCTCCAAGGCCACCTACGTCGCCCACGACGTCATGCGCGACCTCGGCTTCGTGTACGTCGAGACGCCGTACATGACCCGCTCCACCCCCGAGGGCGCCCGCGACTTCCTGGTCCCCGTCCGCCTCCAGCCGGGCCACTGGTACGCCCTGCCGCAGTCCCCGCAGCTGTTCAAGCAGCTGCTCATGGTCGGCGGCATGGAGCGCTACTACCAGCTCACCCGCTGCTTCCGCGACGAGGACCTGCGCGCCGACCGCCAGCCGGAGTTCACCCAGATCGACCTGGAGATGAGCTTCGTCGACGAGGAGGACATCTTCGCCGTCGGCGAGAAGCTGTTCACCCGCCTCCTGCGCGAGGTGCGCGGCGTCGAGCTGCCCGGGCGGTTCCCCCGGATGCGCTTCGCCGAGGCCATGGACCGGTTCGGCTCCGACAAGCCGGACCTGCGGTTCGGCCAGGAGCTGGTCGAGGTCACCGAGTACTTCGCGGACACCCCGTTCCGGGTCTTCAAGGCCCCCTACGTGGGCGCCGTGGTCATGCCGGGCGGCGGGTCCCAGACCCGCAAGGAGCTGGACGCCTGGCAGGAGTGGGCCCGCTCGCGCGGCGCCAAGGGCCTGGCCTACGTGCTCGTCCAGGAGGACGGCACCCTGGGGGGCCCGGTCGCCAAGAACCTGTCCGACACCGAGCGCGAGGGCCTGGCCGCCGAGGTCGGCGCGGCGCCCGGCGACGCCGTCTTCTTCGCGGCGGGCAAGCGCTCCGAGAGCCAGGAGCTGCTCGGCGCCGCGCGCCTGGAGATCGGCAAGCGGTGCGACCTGATCGACACCTCCCTCTGGGAGATCCTGTGGATCACCGACATGCCGCTGTTCGAGGAGGCCGACGAGGAGGGCTCCTGGAAGCCGGTGCACCACCCCTTCACGGCTCCGGCCGTCGAGGACGAGGACGACTTCCAGGAGCACCCGGGCACCACCAACTCCCGGGCCTTCGACCTGGTGCTCAACGGCTACGAGCTCGTCTCGGGGTCCATCCGTATCCACCGTGCCGAGATGCAGCAGCGCGTCTTCGACACGATCGGCCTGAGCAAGGCCGAGGCGGAGTCCAAGTTCGGGTTCCTGCTCGAGGCGTTCAAGTTCGGCCCGCCCCCGCACGGCGGCCTGGCCGTGGGCTGGGACCGGATCATCATGCTCCTGGCCGGACAGCCGACCATCCGCGAGGTCATCGCGTTCCCGAAGACCGCTTCGGGCGGCGACCCGCTGACCGGGGCGCCCACCCCGATCACCGGGGCCCAGCGGGCCGAGGCCGGGGTGGACGCGGACCCGGAGGCCGAGGCGCAGGCCAGGGCCGGCCGGAAGTAGGTCCGGAGGGGGCCTGAGAACCCTGTGACGGGGGCGGTGCGCGGTGGACGCGCACCGCCCCCGGCGCGGTTCCGGGAGTGTGTCGGCCCCGGGGACGGAGCGGCTACGGCTTCCTGCCCCCGCAGCTCCAGCAGGAGTGGTCGCCGTCGGAGTTGCTGCTGCCGCACAGTCGGCAGTCCCAGTCCCAGACGGTGCCGCTGATCCTGAACGTCGCCACGGCACGCTTGAGCACCAGGTACATGGGCATGTCCTCAGGGGGTCGGAGAATTTCACACTTCATGTTCGGTGCCCGGATTAGGCCTACTTTGAACCTTCCTAAACGGTCACACGGAGATATTCGTCGACTATCGGGCGTAGCCGTTCGGTCCGAAGGCGGCCGAACCCGGCCCCTCCGCCCGGGCGCGGATGCGCCGGGGGCCGCCATCCCCTACCGTTGGGGGCGAATCACCCTTCCCGTACCGCGATCCACACGTGTCCTGGAGTGAACACGATGTGTCAGTGGGGATGTCCCCTTTCGCGTACGGAGTGGTGGCGGAGTGCATTCTGCGCCATTGAGTCACACGAGCGTAACGATTCACGCCCCGTGTCCGGACGAATGCGGCCACGGGCGTGGAACCCTGCGCCCTCCCCCCTCCGCTGGTGGACCATGGTGGTCCGTGCCCGACCGGGTCCCGTCGGTGCCCTGCGGCGCGGGCCGTGCCGCCCGCCCAGCTCCACCACCGGAACAGACCCCGGCGCGGCCACTAGAATGAGCCGATCGGAACGTTCCCGGGGTGACCGCGCCTGAACGCGGGTGTGACGTCCGAGACGACATGAGGATGAGTCATACGTGAACGGAAAACGCGCTTCAGGCGACGGCTCCGAGAGCGCGCTCGCGGGGGCGTTCTCCCACGCCCCGGAGCCCATGGTGCTGGCCACGGCCGACGGCGCGATCCTGCACGCCAACCACGCCTTCACCGAGCTCTTCGGACGCGGGGAGTCCGACCTCGCCGGACTGGTGTGGCACGACCTCCTCGACGGTGACGACGTCCGGCGCGGCGCCCGTGCCCACGCCGAGGCGGCCGCCGGGAACCGGGGCCGCCGCTCCCGCCTGCACCTGGGCGTCACGGACAAGGGGTCCCGCCTGGTCGAGGTCGAACTGCGCCCCCTCCCCGGGCCGGGCGGGGAGGGTTCCGCGGGGGAGGACCGCCGCGTCGTCGTCCTGATGCACGTGCTCTCCACCGAGGAGGCCGACCTGCGGGTCGTGGGCGAACTCCGCACCGACAACTCCGACTCCGTGCTGTGGAGCCTGGAACTGGGCAGCGGCCGCCTGCGCGAGCTCTTCGGCCCCACCCCGCTCGGCGCCCTCCTGGCCGGGAACGACCGGGAGCTCGAGCGCATCCTCGAACGGGTCCACCCCGACGACATCGCCCGCGTCCGCGACGCCATGTCCGCCTCCTTCACCGGACGCGACTACGAGCAGCGCTTCCGCGTCTTCGACCGGCTCGGGGACGAGCGCTCGCTGCACGTGCGCGCCCGCTACGTCCCCGGAGACCCCGACCGGCTCGTCGGCATCGTCGACGACGTCACCGAGCACGTCCAGCTGGTCCGCCGCCTCGCCGACCGCCGCCGCACCGAGGCCGAGCACGGCCGCCTCGTCACCGAGCTGTCCTCCAAGCTCGTCTCGGCCACCACGGTCGACAAGGTCATGGACCTGCTCAGCGAGGAGTTCCTGCCGATCTTCGGCGGGGTCCAGGCCATCGCCCTGTACGTCGAGGGCGGCGTGCTGCGCGGGTCGCCCGGCGCGCGCACCCGGGGCGGCAACATCGACCAGATAGACGGCCGCCGCGCCGACGACACCGACTTCCCCATGGGAGCGGTCATCCAGGACCGCCAGCCCCGCTTCTTCGAGAGCCGCGCGGAGATCATCAGCCGCTTCCCCGCGGCCGTCGAGCTCATGCGCCAGGTGCGCGGCCAGGCCTGGGCGACCGTGCCCATCTTCGGGGACGGCAAGGTCGCCCTCGGCGTCTGGCAGATGGTCTGGGACCGCCCCCACCACGCCAGCCGCGACGAGCGCGCGCTCATGCTCACCTTCGCCGGGCTCGCCGGCCAGGCACTCCAGCGCATCAAGGCCCAGCAGGCCGAACTGGAACTGGCCGACGCCGTCCAGCGCCGCATGCTGCCCCGCCAGGTGGCGAGCTTCCCCGACATGGACATCGCCACCAAGTACCTGCCCTCCCGGGCGGACTGGCGGATCTGCGGCGACTTCTACGACGTCATCGAACTCCCCGACAACAAGGTCGGGCTGCTCGTGGGCGACGTGCAGGGACACGGGGTCGAGGCCGCCGCGGCCATGGGCCAGATCCGCGTGGCCTTCCGTGCCTACGCCACCAACCAGTCCGACCCCGGGGTCGTCCTCGGGGAGACCAACCGGCTCCTCACCGAGACCGGCGAGATCGTCTTCGCCACCTGCGGCTACCTGGTGGTCGACCGCGAGAGCGGCGTCATGCAGGCGGCCTGGGCCGGGCAGCCGCCCGTCGTCCTGGCCTCCGGGAGCGGCTACGAGCTGTGGGAGCCCGAGACCGGCCCGCCCCTGGGTGTGCTCGCCGACACCGAGTACGCCGTCACCACCCGCATGCTCCCGCCCGGCAGCACGCTGCTGCTGTGCTCCGACGGCCTGGTGGAGAGCTCGGAACTCCCCATGGGCGACGGCCTCGCCCAGGTCGGCGAAGCCCTCGCCGCGCACTACGAGAACCCCGGGGAGGCCGCGCACGTCATCGCCGAGATGGCCCCGGCCGGACGCGGCGACGACATCGCCCTGCTCATCACCCGGATGACCCCCGTCCCCGCGGAGCCCGCGCCGGACGCCCCCGCGACGACCACCTCCGCGACGCCCGCGCCCTGAGCGCCCGGGCACGGCCGCCGGGCGCACGCCCCGTCCGCCGGACCGAACGGTCCCCGGCCAGCCCTACCCTGGGCAGGTGTCCGAAACACTGTTCGACGATGCCGGGGCGGAAGCCGCCAAGGGGCAGGAACCGCTCGCCGTGCGCATGCGGCCGCGCACCCTCGACGAGGTCGTGGGCCAGCGCCACCTCCTGGGCGGGGGCAGTCCGCTGCGCCGCCTGGTCGAGGACGACGCGCCCATGTCCGTCTTCCTGTGGGGCCCGCCGGGAACCGGCAAGACCACCCTGGCCACGGTCGTCAGCAGGGTCACCAAGCGGCGGTTCGTGGAGCTGTCGGCGGTCAACGCCGGGGTGAAGGACGTACGCGCGGTCGTGGACGAGGCCAAGCGCCGGATGGGCATGCACGGCACGCGCACCCTCCTGTTCGTCGACGAGGTCCACCGGTTCAACAAGACGCAGCAGGACGCGCTCCTGCCCGCCGTGGAGAACCGGTGGGTGAGCTTCATCGGGGCGACCACCGAGAACCCCTTCTTCTCCGTGGTCAGCCCGCTGCTGTCCCGCTCCCTCCTGCTCTCCCTGGAGTCGCTGGACGACGACGACATCCGCGCCCTGGTGGACCGGGCGCTGACGGACGAGCGCGGTCTGGGCGGCCGGTACGCCATGTCCGACGAGGCCACCGACCACCTCGTCCGCCTGGCCGGCGGGGACGGGCGCCGCTCCCTGACCTACCTGGAGGCGGCCGCCCTGGTGGCCGGGCCCTCCCCCTCCGGCGGGCCCCCGGCCGGGGAGGGGGCGCCCTCCCCGGAGGACGGCTCCGACGCGGCGGGGTCCGGCGCCGGACCGGTGACCATCACCGCCGAGGACGTCGAGCGGGCCGTCGACCGGCACGCCGTGCGCTACGACCGCTCCGGCGACCAGCACTACGACGTCATCAGCGCGTTCATCAAGAGCATGCGCGGCTCGGACCCCGACGCTGCCCTGCACTACCTCGCCCGGATGATCGAGGCGGGGGAGGACCCGCGGTTCCTCGCGCGCAGGATCGTCGTGCACGCGAGCGAGGACGTCGGCATGGCCGATCCCACCGCCCTCCAGACGGCCGTGGCGGCGGCCCAGGCGGTGGAGCTCATCGGGATGCCCGAGGCGCGCATCAACCTCGCCCAGGCCGTCATCCACATCAGCCTGGCGCCCAAGTCCAACGCCGTCGTCAGCGCGATCGACGCGGCCATGGCCGACGTGCGGGCGGGCCGCGCCGGACCGGTGCCCCCGCACCTGCGGGACGGGCACTACAAGGGCGCGGCCGAACTCGGCCACGGCAAGGGCTACCGCTACGCCCACGACTTCCCCGGCGGGGTGGCCCCCCAGCAGCACGCCCCCGAGGGGCTCACCGAGCGCGAGTACTACAGGCCCACCCGGCACGGGGCGGAGCGCAGGTTCTCCGAGGTGCTCGAGCGCATCAGGGGAGTGCTCAAGAGCGGGGGGTAGAGGGGGCGGGCCCGCCCCCGCGTCCGGCCCCGTGCGGCAGGGCCGGGGGCAAGGGATCCGACCCCGCCCGGCCGACGGCGGGGACGAGCGCTTCCACCGCCCCCGCGTCCGGCCGGAGGGCCGGCGCCCGCTACCCGGTGGAACGGGCGGCAGGAGGCGCACACGGGGCGGTCGCACCGCGACGGCCCCACCGGTCCCACGGCGCGCGCCGCGGGCCTCCCGCGTCCCCGACCGCTCAGGCCGGTCCGTCTAGTCGGTGTACAACTCCGTGATCTGCACGATCTCCCGTGGCCCCCCGTCCGGCTCCCCCCCGGCGAAGGTCACCTCCACGATCACGACCGGGCCCCACGACAGGTAGTCGACGAAGTCGCTCCCGGTCAGCTCCCAGGTGCC
The DNA here is from genome assembly GCF_026642255.1 of Streptomonospora nanhaiensis. Classification (GTDB taxonomy): domain Bacteria; phylum Actinomycetota; class Actinomycetes; order Streptosporangiales; family Streptosporangiaceae; genus Nocardiopsis; species Nocardiopsis tropica. The sequence continues at coordinate 1,988,269 of NZ_CP113264.1, forward strand.
GCGCCCCTCCTCGTCGAGGAACACGTGGTCGGGGGCGGCGCAGAACTTCGCGCACAGCACCTCGGCCTCGGGCGCGATCGTCGCCTGCCCGGGGTCGCCGGCCTCGTCCCACTGCTCCGCCCACGCCGAGTGGCTGGGTATGCCCTGGCCGCGGACCGGCTCGTCGTCCCGGTCCACCGGGGTGTAGACCCACGGCCCCTCCGCCAGGTCCTCCTGCTCGGCCGGGTCGAACCGCACCACCAGGGTCCGCGGCTCCTCGTCGGCCGCCGGGCTCTCCGCCGCCGGGTCCTCCTCCGACGCGTCCGCGACGAGGGCCTCCCCGTCCGAGGGGCCCAACAGGCGGGACACCCCCCACACGCCGGCGCCGACCAGCGCGAGCGCGATCACCGCGCTCCCGGCGACCAGCAGAGCCTTCGTGGGGCGCCGGTTGGACATCCGCCCCTCCAGGCGGATCACCTCCGGCACCCGCGCGGGCGGTTCCACGGCGTGCCACTCGCGCTCCAGGATGCGCGCCAGGTCGTCACGGCCCGCCGGGGCGCCCCCGGAGGGGGAGGCCTCGCCGCCGTGCTCGGAGTGCCACACCGCGATGACCGCCCCGATGACCTCGCGCAGAACGGGGCGCCCGCCGGGGTCGGGGGCCAGGGCCCTGCCCACCACGGGCTGGAGGCCCCGGGCGAGCCCGCCCAGGTCGAAGTCCCCGTTCGCGGCGCGCTCGGCGATCTCCTCGGGCTCCCCGGGGCCGAAGGGCAGCCGCCCCGTCCCGGCGAACGCCACGACCGCCCCCCAGGCGAACACGTCGGACGCGGGCGTGGCCTCACCGCCCCGGAACCGCTCGGGGCTCAGCCAGGTCGCGCCCAGCCCGCGCATCCGCTCGGGGGAGGCGGCGACGGCGCACTCCATGATGTGCGGACCGTGCGACTCCAGCAGGACCTCGCTGGGGCGCAGCGACCCGTGCGCCACCCCCCGCGCGTGCAGGACGGACAGGCCCTCGGCCAGACCGGTGGCCAGCGCGATGAGCTTGCCCGTGCCGAGCCCGCCGCGTTTCGTGACGTAGTGTGACAGCCGCTCGCCCGCCAGGTAGGGCATGGCCAGCCACGGCGGGTTGGCGTCGGTGTCGAAGGCCGAGGGCACGACGACGCGCTTGGAATTCACGTTGGACAGGGCGCGCAGGCGGCGCTCCAGGGCCGGGTAGGCGTCCGGTGAGTCCAACTCGGGGGACCTGAGCACCTTCACGGCGACCAGCCGGTCGCCGGCGGCGGACGACGCCACGTCGACGGCCGCGTAGACGGTTCCGGTGGCCCCCTGGCCGAGCCGCCCGAGGACGAGGTAGGGGCCGATCCGCGAGGGGTCGTCCGGATAGAGGGGGGCGAGGTCCGGCGGTACCAGTACGGAGATCTCTCGGGGAGAACGAGGGCTCATGGGTGTCCTGTCGACGCTTCAGGGGCAGGCGGGAAGCCGAGTGTCCGGACATCGTAGTGAAGTTCCCGCCCCCCGGTGATTCTCCGGCAGGGCCGCCCCCGCGTCGATCCCCGCGTCCTGCACCGGCCACCGCGGGAGGGGTGAGGAGCGATACGTGACCCCTGACACCCCACACGACACGGGGGCGCGCCCGCGCGCCCGCCTCCGTGACGCGATAGGGTCGGCCGAAACCGGCCCGGCCCGTACGTGGAGGCCCGGTTCACCACTCGGGGGCCCGACCTGGCGCAGTCACCGGCCCCCCGCACACCGGCCCCCCAGCCCCGACGCGCGAGCGAGGGGGCCGCCGCACACTTGAAGTACACCTCTATCTGCTCACGGAGCCCGCATGCTTACCGGAGGAGAGGTCGCCGCGCTCGTCGCCGCGGTGGTCTGGGCGGTGCTGGCCACGTTCATGTGCGTGGCGCTCGTCAAACTGATCAAGCTCATCAACGAGGCGACCAAGGTCGTCTCGGACCTGGGGGACCGCACCCCGCCGCTCCTGGACGACGTCGCGTCCACCGTGGAGCGCACCAACACCTCGCTCGAACGGGTCGAGGAGATCACCGCCAACGTGCAGGCGTCCTCGGAGGACGTCTCCACCATGACGGCACTGACCCGCTCGGTGGTCACCGGCCCCCTGGTGCGGGTCGCCTCGCTCTCCTACGGGGTGCGCCGCGTGCTCGGCCGGCGCCGGGCGCTGGCCGTGGTCCGGGGCCGCAGAAGGAAGGCGAACCGGTGATCGGCAAGCTGTTCTACCTCGCCGCGGGCGCCGCCATCGGCGGCTACGCGGTCCACCGCCTCAACCGCGCCAGGCGCTCGCTCACCCCCGGCGGGATCGCCGAGCGGATGGAGGGCCGCGTCACCGAGTACCGGGGCGCCCTCCGCGAGTTCAACGACGACCTCGCGGACGCCGTCCGCGAACAGGAGGAGGAACTCCTCCGCCGGTACGCCCCCGCCCGTGAGCGTGCCCTGCCCGCGTCCCGCCGCCGACCGGCGCGGGAGCTCCCCGGGGAGCCCGGGGAATAGGTCCGGTGCCGCGCTCCGCCCCGCGTTCGCGCAGCGGCCCGGCCCCGTGACCGCCGTCCGCGGGACCGGACCCGTGTCGCGGCCCTCCTGCCACGCGGTCCGCCCCGGGCGCGGGGAAGCACGGGGCCCGGCGGTGGTCAGCGGCGATAGCCTTGGAACAACCAGGCCGCCGCCGTTGTCGTCACCAGGACGGGTCCCCGGCGGCCACCCGTAAACCACGCGCGCCGGCCGGCGGGTCCCCCTACCATGGGCCACCACCGACCACGCGTCAGACGGTCCCGCGCAGGGACGACCCGTCGCCCCCGGCGGCGGAGCCGAGCACAGGAGGGCATCAATGGAGACGGCAGAGATCGCGCGCCGCTTCCTCAGTTTCTTCGAGAAGAACGGACACACCGTGGTGCCCTCGGCAAGCCTCATCGCCGAAGACCCCACGCTGCTGCTGGTCCCCGCAGGCATGGTCCCGTTCAAGCCCTTCTTCCTGGGTCAGCGCACGCCCCCCTACGCCACGGCCACCAGCGTCCAGAAGTGCATCCGCACCAAGGACATCGAGGAGGTCGGCAAGACCTCCCGGCACGCGACCTTCTTCCAGATGCTCGGGAACTTCTCCTTCGGGGCCTACTTCAAGGAGCAGGCGATCCCGCTGGCGTGGGAGCTCGTCACCACCCCGGTGGAGGACGGCGGCTTCGGCATCGACCCGGAGAAGCTGTGGGTGACCGTCTACCTCGACGACGACGAGGCCGAGCAGATCTGGCGCGAGAAGGTCGGGGTGCGCCCCGAGCGCATCCAGCGCATGGGGATGGAGGAGAACTACTGGTCGATGGGGGTCCCCGGACCCTGCGGCCCGTGCTCCGAGATCTTCTACGACCGGGGGCCCGAGTTCGGCTCCGAGGGCGGTCCCGAGGCGGACGAGAACCGCTACATCGAGATCTGGAACCTCGTCTTCATGCAGTACGAGCGGGGTGAGGGCGGCGACAAGACCGGCTTCCCGATCCTCGGCGACCTGCCCAAGAAGAACATCGACACCGGCCTGGGCCTCGAGCGCCTCGCGGCGGTCCTCCAGGGCGTCGACAACATCTACGAGACCGACATCATGGGCCGCGTCCTGCACCGGGCGGCGGAGCTGACCGGCACGCGCTACGGCGACAAGCACGAGCAGGACGTCATGCTCCGCGTGGTCGCCGACCACGTGCGCAGCGCCGTCATGCTCGTCGCCGACGGCGTCAAGCCCGGCAACGAGAAGGCCGGGTACGTCCTGCGCCGCATCCTGCGCCGCTCCATCCGCAACCTGCGCCTGCTGTCGGGCGACGACGCCTTCCTCCTGCACGAGCTGACCGAGGTCAGCATCGACGCGATGAAGGACATCTACCCCGACCTGCTCGACAAGGCCGACGTCGTCCACGGTGTGATCGACACCGAGGAGAGGAACTTCGCCGACACCCTGCGCGCGGGCACCGCGCTGTTCGGCCGGGCGGCCGAGCGCACCCGCCAGGCGGGCGGCACCACCTTCTCCGGGTCGGACGCCTTCCAGCTCCACGACACCTACGGCTTCCCGATCGACCTCACGCTGGAGATGGCCGACGAGCAGGGCCTGACGGTGGACGAGGCCTCCTTCCGCGAGCTGATGCAGAAGCAGAAGGACACCGCCAAGGCGGACGCGAAGGCGAAGAAGCTCGGCAACGCCGACATCTCGCTGTACGCGCAGCTCCTGGAGGGGGCCGGGTCCACCGACTTCCTCGGCTACTCCGACGCCGAGAGCGAGTCGCACGTCAAGGGCATCGTCGTCGGCGGGGTCTCGGCGCCCGCGGCCCGCGCGGGGGAGAAGGTCGAGATCGTCCTGGACCGCACCCCGTTCTACGCCGAGAGCGGCGGCCAGCTCGCCGACACGGGCACGCTGACGGTGGACGGACGCGGCGTCGTGGACGTCGAGGACGTGCAGAAGCCGATCCCGGGCCTGTTCGTGCACCGCGGCACGGTCCGCTCCGGCGAGGTCGTCCTGGACGACGTGGTGCACGCGACCATCGACACGGGCCGCCGCCACGCGATCGAGCGCTCCCACTCGGCGACCCACCTCATCCACTCCGCGCTGCGCAACGCCCTCGGCCCGTCGGCGGGCCAGGCCGGTTCGGAGAACCGGCCCGGCCAGCTGCGGTTCGACTTCACCTCCGACACCGCGCTGGGCGGCGACCGCCTGGCCGAGGTCGAGGAGGAGGTCAACACGGTCCTGGCCGGCGACATCGCGGTGCGGACCGAGGAGAAGAGCCTGGAGGAGGCGCTGAAGATGGGCGCGCTCGCCATGTTCGGCGAGAAGTACGGCGACCGCGTGCGGGTCGTGGAGATGAGCGACTACTCCGTCGAGCTGTGCGGCGGCACCCACGTCCCCTCCACGGCCCGGCTCGGCATCGTGAAGCTCCTCGGCGAGTCCTCGATCGGCTCCGGTGTGCGCCGCGTCGAGGCGGCGGTGGGAGTGGACGCGTTCAAGCGCCTTTCCAAGGAGTCGGCGCTGGTCGGCCAGCTGTCCGAGCAGCTCAAGACGCCGCGCGAGCAGCTGCCCGAGCGCATCGACTCGATGGTCTCCCGACTGCGCGCCGCGGAGAAGGAGATCGAGAAGCTCCGGGCCGCCCAGGTGCTCCAGGCGGCCGGGTCCATCGCCGAGGGCGCCCGCCGCCACGGGGCGGCGCTGGTCGTCGCGGCCTCCGCCCCCGAGGGCGCGAGCGGCGACGACCTGCGCACGCTGGTCCTGGACGTGCGCGGCCGCCTGGGCGAGGAGGAGCCGGTGGTCGTGGCCATGACCGCCGTGCCCAAGGACCGCCCGGTCGTGGTGATCGCGACCAACAAGGCCGCGCAGAAGGCGGGCATCAAGGCGGGCGACCTGGTGGGCGTCGCGGCACGCGCGCTCGGCGGCGGTGGCGGCGGCAAGCCGGACATCGCGCAGGGCGGCGGCAGCGACCCGTCCAAGGTCGACGAGGCGCTGCGCGCCGTGGAGGCGCGCGTCGCCGGCGCCTAGGAGACGCGGGCCGAGCGGCCGGAGGGCATGACCGTGCCGCCCCGCGCGGAGGTCCCCCTGATTCCAGGGGACCACGCGCGGGGCGGCCGGGAAACCCCTCGGCCGCGCCTGTGGACGACCCCCGCCGCGTACCGGCTCCCCGCGCCGGCCGCAGTGCCCGCGCCGCCATCCGCACCGCACGGGCGCCAGTACCGCCCCCGGTCGTCCACGCGTGGCCCCGGGCGGCTCCGCCGTCCACGCGCCGCCCGCGGTTCCCTCGCCCGCGGCGCCCGCCGCCGGGGCCCGTCTCCGTGCCCCGCGCACCGGCTCGGGCCCGCCGCCGTACCGCGCACCGCGTCCCGGGCCCGCGGCAACCGCCGCCGTACCGCGCACCGTCCCGGCTCCGTTCCGCCGCCCCGTCCCGCCGCCCCGTGACGGGGGCGCAGACGGGACACGACGGCGAAATCACGCATAGTCACATAGGCCTCTGTAATGTAACTCTTTGTGACTATGAGGATGGTCCCGCAAAAACAGGTTCCGATCGGCCCGGCCGTGGCGCTGCTCACGGCCCCGGACCCGGCCGCTCCGGCCGGAGCGGGGCCCGACTCCCCGCCACCGCCGCCGAGGGCCGTGCCGCCGGCGCCGCCGACCGGCCCCGGCCCCGCTTCCGAACCCGTTCCGGGACCGGCTCCGGAACCCGGGTCCGCCCCAGCTCACCGGCCGCGTCCGGCACGTCGGAGACCGCTCCGCCGACCGTCGGGGGATCCCTCGTGGCGGTCCCGGACCCGGACCGTCCGGCCCCGCTGGCCTCCGGCGCCGCCACCGCCGGAAGCGGGACGTGCGAGGGGTCCACCCGTGGGTGAGCGCACAGGAGGGGGAGGGCCCCGGCGACCCGCAGCGCCCCGCGGCGGGACGAGTGTGATTTACACTCGAAGCGAACGCGCCCGACCCGAACCCCGTCGTGACCCCCTCGCACGGGACCGCCGGCACGGGCAGCGGCCCCGGACGCCCACGAGCGCCGCCGAGGCTGCGCACTGTCATCGAATCGGGCATACTGTGGCGCGTCACAGCCGATCACACGGCTGTCTGTGCGGAGCTTCCCGCAATCCAGCTGACGAACAGGACCACCGTGTTGAGGATTCCCCAGCAGCGGTGCCGTGCCGCCGACGGCACGGCCCGCCCGCGCATCAACCCCGGTCCGGGGAAGAGGTCCTCTTGAGGCACGGTGTGCGACTGGCCATCGACCCGGGCAACGCCCGCATCGGAGTGGCCGCCAGCGACCCCAGTGGTACTCTCGCGAGCCCGGTGGAGACCATCCCGCGCGGCCGGGGCGACAAGCAGCGCATCGCCCTGCTGGTCCTCGAGCGCGAGGCGCGGGAGGTCGTCGTGGGCTACCCGGCCTCGCTCTCGGGCGAGGAGGGCCCCGCGGCCCGCTCCGCCAGGGAGTTCGCCAACGCACTCGCCGTACACCTGTACCCCGTCCCCGTCCGCCTGGTCGACGAGCGCCTCACCACGGTGACCGCGCAGAGCCAGTTGCTCTCCGGCGCCTCCTTCGCGAAGAAGGGGGCCAGAGGCGGTCGGGCCCGCAGGTCGGTCATCGACCAGGCGGCGGCCACCGTCCTGCTCCAGAGCGCCTTGGACCAGGAACGGTCAACAGGCCAGCCCCCGGGCGAGATCGTCCGCTCCAGCCAGGGAGAATGATGAACGACAGGGATGACTACCCCGATAATCCCTATCGTGGACGTAACGAACGCGAGCGCGGTTACGACTACGACCCGCTCAGCGACCCGCTGCCCGCCCAGCCGCCCTCACGCGGACGGCGGGCGCGTCCTGAGCCCCCGGCACGGGGCGACGCCCCCACCGCTCCCGACGCCGCCGACCCCGGTGCGGGCACCGGCGGGTTCCGCCGTACCGGGAACTCCACGGGCGAGTTCCGTACGCACGGGTACGCGTCCCGGGCCGACGGGGAGTACGACCCGCTGAGCCCCGACGCCCCGCCCCCCGGGCGCCGGCGCCGGGCCGAGCCGCCGACCGAGCCCCCGCCGGGACAGCCCCGCCGCACGGGAGCCGCCGACGCCTTGCGCGGAGGGCGGGCCGCGCGCTCCGGAGCCAACCGGTCGCGGGGCGCCGACGAGCCGGGGACTGGGGACCGCGCACAGCCGCAGGACCCCTCCCGCGCGCACCGCGGTCCGGCCGCCGACCCGACCCAGGACGCGCTCGCGGCGCTCGCCAACCTGGGCGCGCCCTCGGCGCCCGCCCGTCCCGCCGACGAGCCCGCGCGGCCCCGGGACCGCGCCGCCGACGAACCCCCGCCCCGGCGCGGGCGCCGGAGCCAGGCCGGGTCCGAACCCGAGCCCCGGCGCCGTCGTGGCGCTCCCGTGGACGAGGGTTCCGCCGACACCGGTGCGATGCCGGTGGAGGAGGAGCCGGCCGGTCGCAGGGGCCGGCGCAAGCGCGGTCGCCGGGACGACGAGCCGACCGGCGGGTTCCTGGACGACGCGCCCGAGGACAGCGGGGCCTTCGCCCCGGAGGGCCGGTCGCGTACCGAGGGCCCCGCGGACACCGGCGCGCTCCCGGCCTCCGAGCCGCCCGCGGGCCGCCGGGGCGGTCGGCGCCGTCGTGGCGCTCCCGTGGACGAGGGTTCCGCCGACACCGGTGCGATGCCGGTGGAGGAGGAGCCGGCCGGTCGCAGGGGCCGGCGCAAGCGCGGTCGCCGGGACGACGAGCCGACCGGCGGGTTCCTGGACGACGCGCCCGAGGACAGCGGGGCCTTCGACTCGGGGAGCTTCCCCGGTCTGACCGGTTCCGCCGACACGGGCGCGTTCGCCGCGGTGCCCGGGCCGACCCGCCGCCGCGGCGCCCGCCGTGCGCGCGCCGAGCGCGACGAGGAGGAGACCCGCGGCGCCGCCCGCGACCCCGAGCCGGAGGAGGCGGCGTCCTCCGGCGCCTTCGACGAGGCGGAGGAGGCCTCCCGGAGCCGCCGCGGCGGGCGCCGCCGCAGGCGGGGCGCCCCGGTGGAGGAGGCGCCCCCCGAGGCGGACGCCGCCCCCGACGGGGAGGAGGACGCCGACCCGGGGACGGACGCACCTGAGGAGGAGCCCGAGTCCGAACCGGCCGGCCGCCGGAGCCGCCGCAGGCGCGGCGGGGACGACGGGGACGGGGAGCCCGCGGGCCGCCGGAGCCGCCGCAGGCGCGGCGGCCGCCGCGCCGAGGAGCCCGAGGAGGAGGTCGAGGAGTACGAGGAGCCCGCGCTCGCCGACATCGCCGAGGCCTACGGCGGCGGCCGCAGCAGCCGCAGGAAGGCCAAGGAGCTCAAGCGGGCCCGCGCCAACGCGAACCGCAGGGGCAGGGGCCGCCGCGGCATGAGCAAGGGTCTGATGATCGTCCTGGTCCTCGTCCTGATCCTGGTGGTCGGGGGCGGCGGCTACGTCGTCATGCGCACCTACGTCTTCCCGGAGGACTTCTCCGGCGAGGGCAGCGGCGAGGTCGTGTTCGTGATCGAGAACGGGGAGAGCGGTTCCGCCATCGCGGGCAACCTCGCCGACCAGGGCGTCGTCGCCAGTTCCCGGGCCTTCGTCAACGCCCTGGACGCCGTCCCCGAGGACGAGATCGGCGACGGCCTGGTCCCCGGCACGTACTCCCTGGCCGAGGGGATGAGCGGCGAGGCGGCCGTGGCCGCACTGCTCGACCCCGAGAGCCGCCTGGGCGGACAGGTCACCATCCGGGAGGGCCTGCGCAACGAGCAGGTGCTCCAGGAACTCTCCGACCGGACCGGCGTCCCCCTGGAGGAGCTCCAGGCGGCGCACGAGCAGACCGACGAGCTCGGACTCCCCGACTACGCGACGGAGGGGTCCGCCGGCTACCTCTTCCCGGCGACCTACCGGTTCGACCCGGGCACCGAGGCCATGTCCATGCTGAAGACCATGGTCACCCACCACCGCAACGTCACCGAGGAGATGGAGCTGGAGGAGCGGGCCGCGGGCGCCGGCTACGACCCCAACGAGATCATGGCGATGGCGTCCATCATCCAGGCCGAGAGCGGCAAGGCCGAGGACATGCCGATGATCTCCCGGGTGATCTACAACCGCCTGGACATCGGCATGAACCTGGGCATGGACAGCACCTGCTTCTACGCCATCGGCGAGTACGGCATCGCGCTGAACAACGACCAGCTCGCCCAGTGCGAGGCGGACACCAGCGGGTTCGACACCTACCACAAGAGCGGTCTGCCCCCCGGCCCGTTCGTCGCCCCGGGGGAGGACGCCATCGAGGCCGCCCTCGAGCCGGCGGAGGGCGACTGGCTGTACTTCGTCGCCACCGACCCGGAGAACGGGGTCACCGAGTTCGCCTCCACGGAGGCGGAGTTCAACGAGCTCAAGGCCAGGTTCGAGGAGACCTGGGGAGGCGGCGAGTAGTGCGCGCCGCAGTCCTCGGATCCCCGGTCGCGCACTCCCTCTCCCCGGTCCTGCACACCGCCGCCTACGCGGAGATGGGGCTGGAGAGGTGGTCCTACGGCCTGTACGAGTGCGGGGAGGAGGGGCTCGCCCCCTTCCTCTCCGGGCTCGGCGGCGAGTGGGCGGGGCTGTCGCTGACCATGCCCCTCAAGCGCCGTGCGCTGGACCTGGCCGACACGGTCACCGACCTGGCACGCCAGGTCGGCGGCGCCAACACCCTGGTCCGCCGGGGCGCGGGCTGGGAGGCTCACAACACCGACGTCGCCGGGATCGCCGCCGCCCTCACCGAGGCCGGCGTCGCGCCGCGGAACGCGGTCGTGCTGGGCGCGGGGGCCACGGCGGCGTCCGCCGTCGCCGCGCTCCGCCTGCTGGGGGTGGCCTCGGCGGTCGCCGTCCTGGCCCGCGACACCGCCCGGACGGGCGAGGTGACCGCGGCGGCCCGGCGGCTCGGCCACCCGGTGGAGGTCGCCCCGCTGTCCGCGATCGACGAGTACCTGGACGCGGACCTGGTGGTCTCCTCCCTGCCCTCCGGGGCCGCGGACCGGTACGCCGAGCGCCTCGCCCGATCGCGGGCCGACCTGTTCGACGTCGTGTACGCTCCCTGGCCCACCGGCGCCGCCGAGGCGGTCGCCTCGCGCGGCGGGCGGACCGTGGGCGGCTTCCCGATGCTGCTGCACCAGGCCGTCGCCCAGGTCCGGCTGATGACCGGGACCGCGGACGTCCCGGTGGAGGCCATGCGCGCAGCGGGCGAGGCCGAACTGGCCCGCAGGAAGGCGTCCTGAGGGCGTCCGGCCGGGAGATCGCGCACACGGGACGACAGGCTTCCGTCTGCTGCTATATTGGGAACGTAATCGACTTGGTCCGGTGTGTCTCACACCGGAGCCGCAAGCGGAGATGATCCTCCCACCTGCCGGGTACGGCTCGCGCAGGTTCCGGTTCTGGCGATGGAGAGCTCGCGCTCTTTTCGTCGGACGCCCTTGTCCGGGGCGTTCGGCGCGCGCGGTGCCCCTCGCCGGGAATATCCGATCGGATCACCCCGCTTGCACACGCTGGCGGGGTTTTCGCTTTACGGGGACCCCGACGCTATCGGGTGGCCCGACGGACTCGGGCGGCCCGGTCGAACAGATCGTCCGCCGCCTGGCGGACGGTCGGTCCCAGGTAATCCGAGAAAGCTAGGGAGGGGTCTCATCAGCGCCGAGCCCCGTATCAATGACCGCATCCGGGTGCCCGAGGTCCGTCTCGTCGGACCCAACGGTGAGCAGGTCGGAATCGTCTCCGTGCAGGACGCCCTGCGTCTGGCCCAGGAGTCCGACCTCGACCTGGTCGAGGTCGCGCCGACCGCGCGCCCGCCGGTCGCCAAGCTGATGGACTACGGCAAGTTCAAGTACGAGTCCGCGGTCAAGGCCCGCGAATCGCGCAAGAACCAGTCGAACACGATCATCAAGGAGATCAAGCTCCGCCCGAAGATCGATCCGCACGACTACGAGACCAAGAAGGGTCACGTCGTCCGGTTCCTCAAGAGCGGGGACAAGGTCAAGGTGACGATCATGTTCCGCGGCCGCGAGCAGTCCCGCCCCGAGCTGGGCCGCCGACTGCTGGCGAGGCTGGCCGAGGACGTTCAGGACCTCGGCACCGTGGAGTCGCAGCCCAAGCAGGACGGCCGCAACATGGTCATGGTGATCGGTCCGCACAAGCGGCGGTCCGAGCACAAGGCCGAGGCCCGTGCGGCGGCGGGGGACAAGACCCGCCGCGAGCAGGACGAAGCCGTCTAGCGGCGGACGTAGTCCCCCACCGCCCGGACGCCGGGAAGGCACCGGGTGGTGGGGTGGGCTGTGCGGACACGGCCAGGATGCGTCGGAGTACCGGCGCGCAGGGGTCCCCGCTGTAGCAGCGGAAGAACCGTGCCGTCCGCCTCGCGCGGGTGGCACGCCGACGGAGTAGGAGACACGGCGAACATGCCGAAGAACAAGACCCACAGTGGGGCCAAGGACCGCTTCAAGGTCACCGGCTCCGGCAAGATCATGCGCCGCCGTGCCAACAAGAACCACATCCTTGAGCACAAGACCTCCAAGCGCAAGCGCAAGCTGGGCAACGAGGCCGTGCTTTCTCCCGCGGACACCAAGAGCATCAAGAAGCTTCTCGGCAAGTAGGACCGAGGACCTTCCCCTCCCTCCCGGAAGCGCCGACGTGCGGGGTCCAGCCGGCACGGTGACGGCCCCCGGGAGGGGACAACCCGAAGCGAACACGGCCGCCGGGCTTCTCAGAGCCGGGCCGTTCGGCGCGCCGCGCGCGCCGGAAGACACAACGAGGGAGTCACAGTGGCACGCGTGAAGCGGGCTCTCAACGCCAAGAAGAAGCGCAAGGTCGTTCTCGACCGGGCGAGCGGCTACCGCGGGCAGCGTTCGCGCCTGTACCGCAAGGCCAAGGAGCAGATGCTCCACTCGATGACCTACTCCTACCGGGACCGCAAGGACCGGAAGGGGCAGTTCCGTCGCCTGTGGATCCAGCGCATCAACGCTGCCTCCCGCGCCAACGGCCTCACCTACAACCGCTTCATGCAGGGCCTGAAGCTGGCCGGCATCGAGGTCGACCGTCGCATGCTGGCCGAGCTGGCCGTCAACGACGAGGCCGCGTTCGCGACCCTGGTGGAGTCGGCCAAGAAGGCCCTCCCCACCGAGGCCGCCGCGTAACCGGTCCAGGACTGAGCAGCGAGTAGCGATGGCGAGCCACGAGTTCACGAGTATCCGGTCACCCAGGATCAAGGGGGTTCGGCGGCTCGCCAAACGCACCTTCCGCCAACGTGAGCGGCGCTTCCTCGCGGAGGGGCCGCAGGCCGTGCGGGAGGCGCTCGCCGCAGCGGACGGCGGGCGGTCCCCCCGGGGCGGGACCGCCCCCGGTGTGGTGGAGGTCTACGCCACGGCGGAGGCCATGCAGCGCCACATCGATCTGGTGGACGCCGCCCGGGAGGCGGGCGTCCCCACCCACAGGGTCAGCCTGGACGTGATGTCGGAGCTGGCCCAGACGGTGACCCCGCAGGGGATCATCGCGATCTGCGAGTTCGTCGACGTCCCCCTGAGCGAGATCGGCGACGTCCGGCTCGCGGTCGTCCTCTCCCACGTCAGGGACCCCGGGAACGCGGGCACGGTGCTGCGCACCGCCGACGCGGCCGGGGCCGACGTCGTCATCTTCACCGACGCCTCCGTCGACCCCTACAACGGCAAGTGCGTGAGGGCCTCCGCCGGGAGCCTGTTCCACCTGCCCGTGGTCGTGGGCGTGCCGGTGGCGAGCGCCGTGGACTTCCTCCACGGCAGGGGCGCCAGGGTGTGGGCCGCCGACGGCGGCGGAACGAGGGACCTCCACGGTGTCGCCGACGGCGGTGACCTGGACGGTCCGGTCGGATGGGTGTTCGGCAACGAGGCCTGGGGCCTGCCGGAGGACATCGTCGCCCTGACGGACGGAGCGGTGAGCGTTCCGATCTACGGCGGGGCCGAAAGCCTGAATCTGGCCACGGCCGCCGCGGTGTGCCTCTACACCACCGCACGGCAGCAGAGACGTTCCTGACCCCGGCCCGGGGCCATCGGATCATGCCAGCTCATACACCGGTTCATCACTCCGGGTAATCGACCCCGGGGGTGCCGAAGACGGGTGTTCCACCCCATCCGCTCCCTGTGAGCGAGCGGTCACGGTCTGCCCCTTCCACCCGAAATGCACGTGCACGGGGCCCGAGTGCAGATAGGGTCTGACCAGGATCACGGAGGTTCGTGCGCGTCGTGCGCGGACCCGGGCCGCCCTGTCCGCGCCGCGGGCGGGGCGCCGTGCGGCACGCCGTCACCGGGCAGGGTTGACGACACCGCGTGAGCAGACCTCGCACGGGAGGGCCGACGATGCCTGTTCCCGGGCGGCGGTGCTCGCGGAGGGTGCTTGTACGCTCGTCCCCCGTCGTACGCCCCGACCCGGGCCGCAAGGCGTACCGGGTGGAAGTGCAGGGTAGACAACCTGCGGTGGTGTCCGCGGCGTTTCGCGGACACGGCCGGTCAGCGGTCCTCGGCCCAGGAGCCTGTGGTCGTGGACCTTCAAGGGGAGCGGGGAGAGGCGTGGGCAGCGGCCGGAAGGCGGATCACCCGGCGGAGGACTCGGGCGGCGGAGCCGCCCACCCGTCGGACGACCCCGGGCAGGGAGCCGACCCCGCCTCCGCCGAGGCGGCCGCGGCACGCGGAGCCTCCCCCCGGACCGGCCCCGCACCGTGGAACGAACCCCCCTCCGTCGCCCTCATGGACGTCGCCGGGGCCTCCGCGGGCCTCGCCGGAGCCCCCCTGCACGCCGACGACCTGCCCGACGGGGTCGTCGTCGCCGACGCCGCCGGCCGCGTCGTCCTCTTCAACACCCAGGCCGCGCAGCTCACCGGCGTCCCCACCGACGCGGCGCTGGGCCGCGACTACCGCGCGGTCCTGCCCCTGGTCGGCCACGACGGCCAGGACTGGTGGGAGGCCAGCGACCCCTACGGCGGCGCCCGCGACCGCGTCCGCCAGCCCGAACGGGCCCTCTTCCTGCCGGACGAGCGCGAGATACTGGTCGCCGCGCGCTACGTCCGGGCGCGGCCCGGCGGAGAGCTCGTCCGCCTGGTCCTGACCCTCCGCGACGCCTCCACCCGGGCCGAGCGCAGCCGCGCGGACCTGGTGTCGGAGGTCGCCCACGAACTGCGCTCCCCCCTGACCAGCGTCAAGGGCTTCACCTCCACCCTGCTCACCAAGTGGGAGAGGCTCACCGACAAACAGAAGCTGTTCATGCTGGAGACGGTCAACGCCGACGCCGACCGCGTCACCCGCCTCATCCACGACCTCCTCGACGTGTCCCGCATCGAGTCGGGGCGCCTGGAGATCCGCCGCCAGGTCGTCGACCTCCCCGGCGCCGTGCGCCGGGTCGTCGCCGGATACGTCGCGGCGGGCGAGTCGGAGGAGCGCTTCCGGGTCGAGGCCCGCGGAGAGCTCCCGCAGATGTGGATCGACTCCGACAAACTCCACCAGATACTGTCCAACCTCGTCGAAAACGGGGTGCGGCACGGCGCTGGTACTGTCAGTATCGTGATCGAGCCGTGCGAGGGAGGAACAGCGGTGTCGGTGCGCGACGAAGGCCAGGGCATAGCGCCCGAGACCATTCCGCGCGTCTTCCGCCAGTTCTGGCGCAGCAAGCGCCGGAGCGGGACCGGCCTCGGCCTGTTCATCGTCAAGGGCCTCGTCGAGGCCCACGGCGGCACGATCACCGTCGGACGCGCCCCCAGCGGCGGCGCGGAGTTCCGATTTACCATGCCCGCCGGGACGCCCGAGTTCGTCTGAGCCCTCAGACCTCCAGCGCCCCCGGTGGGCTCCACGGCGTGTCCCGGACCCGGCAACAGGTCCTTACCCGGGCATGCTCGACATCCGCCTGTGCTCTTCTGTCGGCTTCGTCCGCCCCGTCGCGGACCGTGACTGCCGCCCGACCCCTTGGCGGGGAACGGCGGCGAGGCAACCAACCATGTCTGCACCGAACAATTCCTTCGACCCGGTCGAGGTGACCCCCCTGCACCCCGACGAGGTCGCCCGCATGCGCGAGGAGGCGCTGGCCGCCATCGAGGCGGCCGGCGACCTCGCCGAACTCAAGGAGGTCCGGCTCGCACACGCCTCGGACCGCTCCCCGCTGGCCCTGGCCAACAGGGAGATCGGCGCCCTGCCGCCGGCCGCGAAGGCCGACGCGGGCAAGCGCGTGGGCGGTGCCCGCCGCGACGTCGGCCAGGCGCTCAAGGCCCGCCAGGCCGTCCTGGAGACCGAGCGCGACGAGCGGGTCCTCATCGAGGAGCGCGTCGACGTCACCCTGCCGTGGGACCGCGCACCGCGCGGCGCCCGCCACCCGCTGACCACCGTCGCCGAGCGCATGGCCGACATCTTCGTCGGCCTGGGGTTCGAGGTCGCCGAGGGCCCCGAGGTCGAGGCCGAGTGGTTCAACTTCGACGCGCTCAACTTCCAGCCCGACCACCCCGCCCGCACCATGCAGGACACCTTCTTCGTCGAGGGGCCCGACGGCGGCGAGTCCGGCCTGGTCATGCGCACCCACACCTCGCCGGTGCAGGTCCGCGCGCTGCTGTCGCGCGAGCTGCCGGTGTACGTGGTCGCCCCCGGGAAGACCTTCCGCACCGACGAGCTGGACGCCACCCACAGTCCGGTCTTCCACCAGCTGGAGGGCCTGGTCGTCGACCGGGGCATCACGCTCGCGCACCTGCGCGGCGCCATCGACGCCTTCGTCGAGAACATGTTCGGGGCGGGCCTGCGGACCCGCTTCCGCGCCTCCTACTTCCCGTTCACCGAGCCCTCCGCCGAGGTGGACATGGAGTGCTTCGTCTGCCGCGGCGCGTCCGTGGGCGACCCGGACGCACCGTGCCGTACCTGCTCCAGCGAGGGCTGGATCGAGATCGGCGGCTGCGGAGTGGTCAACCCGCGCGTGCTCACCGCCGCCGGAGTGGACCCGGAGGTCTACAGCGGCTGGGCCTTCGGCCTGGGAATCGAACGGACACTGATGTTCGCGCACGGCGTGCGCGACATGCACGACATGGTCGAGGGCGACATCCGCTTCACCTCGGCGTTCGGGAGTGAGAACTGATGCGCGTCCCCCTTTCCTGGCTGCGTGAGTACGTCGACCTCCCGGCCGACGTCACCGCGCGCGCCCTCGCCGACCGGCTGACCCTGGCCGGCCTGGAGGTCGAGACCGTCGACGAGCTCGGCTCCGACGTCAAGGGCCCCGTCGTCTACGGCCGTGTGCTGGAGATCGAGGAGCTCACCGGCTTCAAGAAGCCCATCCGCCACTGCCGCGTGGACGTCGGCGACGCCAACGGCACCGGCGAGCCGCAGGAGATCATCTGCGGCGCCCGCAACTTCGCGGAGGGCGACCTCGTCGTCACGAGCCTGCCCGGGGCGGAGCTGGCCGGCGGGTTCCGGATCGGAGCGCGCAAGACCTACGGCAGGATGTCCGCGGGCATGATCTGCTCGGCCTCCGAGCTGGGCCTGTGGGACGACCACAGCGGCATCATCGTGCTCCCCGAGGGCTTCGGCGCCCCGGGCGAGGACGCCATCGGCCCCCTGGGCCTGCGCGAGGACGTTCTCGACATCGCCGTCACCCCCGACCGGGGCTACGCGCTGTCCCTGCGCGGCGTCGCCCGCGACACCGCCGCCCTCTACGGGGTGGACTTCCGCGACCCCGCCGACGTCGCCGTCGCCGCACCCACCGGTGAGGGCCCGGCGGCCGAGGTCGACCCGGCGCTGTGCGACCGCTACGTCCTGCGCGGCGCCACGGGGTTCGACCCCGGCGCGCCCACCCCGCTGTGGATGAAGCGCCGCCTCCACCAGAGCGGCGTACGGCCGATCTCCCTGGCCGTCGACGTCACCAACTACGTGATGCTCGAGCTCGGGCAGCCCCTGCACGCCTGGGACCGGGCCGCCCTGCGCGGTCCGCTGCGGGTCCGGGCCGCCGGGGCGGGGGAGAAGCTGGAGACCCTGGACCACGTCCAGCGCTCCCTCGACCCCGACGACATCGTCATCGCCGACGACAGCGGGCCGGTCAACATCGCCGGCGTCATGGGCGGCCTGACCACGGAGATCTCCTCCACCAGCACGGAGGTGCTGGTCGAGGCGGGCCACTTCGACGCCATGCACATCGCCCGCGCCTCGCGGCGCCACCAGCTGTCCTCGGAGTCCTCCCGCCGCTTCGAGCGCGGCGTCGACTCCGCCGTACAGCTGGTCGCGGCCACGCGCGCGGCCGAACTCCTCGCCGAGCTGGGCGGCGCCGCGGTCGAGACGGCCTACACCCACATCGACCGGACCGCCGAGCGCGAGCCCGTCACCGTGCGGGCCTCGCACGCGGGCTCCGTCGCCGGCGTGGACTACCCCGAGGGCACCGCCCGGACGTGGCTGCGGCGCATCGGCTGCCGTGTCGAGGAGGAGGGCGACCTCCTCCGGGTCACCCCGCCCTCCTGGCGGCCCGACCTCACCGACCCCAACGACCTCGCCGAGGAGGTCATCCGCTTCGAGGGCTACGAGAACATCCCCTCGATCCCGCCGCGCGCCAGGAGCGGGCGCGGACTCACCGCCGGGCAGCGCCTGCGCCGTGCGGTCGGCCGCACCCTCGCCGACGCCGGGTACCACGAGGTGCTCAACTACCCGTTCGTGGGCGAGCGCGACCTCGACGGCCTCCAGCTCCCCGCCGAGGACGGGCGCCGCGCCGCCCTGCGCCTGGCCAACCCCCTCAACGAGGAGGAGCCGCTGCTGCGCACCACGCTGCTGCCGGGCCTGTTCAAGGCGCTGGCCCGCAACGTGGGACGGGGTTTCGCCGACGTGGCGCTGTTCGAGACGGGCCTGGTCTACCGGCCCCGCCAGGGGGCCGGCCGGGCCCCGCTGCTGCCGGTGGACCGCGGTCCGGGGGCCGACGAGCTCGCCGAGATCGACGCGGCCGTGCCCGAGCAGCCACGCCGTGTGGGGGCGGTGCTGGCCGGCGACTTCGAGCGGGCCGGATGGTGGGGGCCCGGCCGCGCGGCGACGTGGGCCGACGCGGTCCAGGCCGCCCGGGACGTCGCACGGACCGCCGGGGTCGAGCTGGAGGTCGAGGCCGACCAGCACGCCCCCTGGCACCCGGGCCGCTGCGCCGCGCTCTACGTGCGGGTCGGGGGCGAGCGCCTGCTCGTCGGACACGCGGGCGAGCTCCACCCGCGCACGGTGAAGGCGTTCGGGCTGCCCGAGCGGGCCGCTGCGGTCGAGGTCGACCTGGACCGGATCGAGCGCGCCCGCCCGCCGGTCGTCGCCCCCGAGGTGTCCACCTATCCGGTCGCCACCCAGGACGTGGCGCTGGCCGTGGACGCGTCGGTCCCGGTCGGCCTCGTCAGCGCGGCCCTGGCGGAGGGCGCGGGCGAGCTGCTGGAGAGCGTGCGGCTGTTCGACGTCTACACGGGGGAGCAGGTCGGGGAGGGGCGCAAGTCCGTCGCCTTCACCCTGCGGTTCCGTGCGGGGGACCGGACGCTGACGGCGGAGGAGGCGGGCGCGGCCCGCGACGCCGCCGTGGCCCTGGCGGCCGAGCGCACCGGCGCCGTCCTGCGCGGCTGACGACCGCGGCGCCCGGGTCGGCGGACCCGTTCCCGGGCGCCGGGAGGCGGGGCCGGCCACTTCCGTGAAGGGAGTGACCGGCCCCGCTCCTCTGTGTTAAGACAGTGCTGCGGGACGTCGTCACCGCGGCTCGCCTGTTGCGAAACGCCTCGTGGGGGAGCCCGGATTCCAGACTATTTTCAGCCCTGTTTTTCCAGCCCAGTAAGGGTTTTGGTGCCAATCCCCCCGGGTAGCCGGAATGAAGTTTGGGTTTCGGGGCATGAATCTTCGTTTTGGCTCTTGCTGTGAGGTGGGTCGCAAGCTTAGCCTGCAAGCACCTGCCGCACCCGGGCGCCCGGTGCAGGTCGGATCAACCTGAGTTTTCCGCTGCGCGCTTGCGCATGACACGGCTCGGAGGTCGCCATATGACCGAAACGGTTGTCTCGTCCGCGCTCACTCCCAAGGAACACGGGGAGCCCAGCCGTCTCTGGCACACGTTCTGCGACATGAACACCGTGGCCAGGGGCCCCGAATTCATGGTGGCCCGCGCCGAGGGCGTGTGGCTGTGGGACGCGTCCGGGGACCGGTACCTCGACGGCACGGCCAGCCTCTGGTACTGCAACGTCGGGCACGGACGCACCGAGATCGCGGACGCCGTCCACCGCCAGATCAGCACCCTGGACGCCTACACCGTCTACGGGGACTTCTCCAACGGCCCCGCCGTGGAGCTCAGCGAACGACTGGCCGCCCACGCGCCGGTCGCCGACCCCCGGGTGATCCTCACCTCCGGGGGCGGGGAGGCCATCGAGACCGCCGCCAAGCTCGCCCGCCGCTACTGGGCGGTCACGGGACAGCCCGGGCGCACGCATCTCATCAGCCGGACCGGCGGCTACCACGGGCTGCACGGCTTCGGGACGAGCATCTCCGGCATGGACCGCTTCCGCCACGGCTACGGCAGGGTGGTCGAGGACACCTCGGTGGTGCCGCACGACTCGGCGGCGGCGCTGGAGGCCGAGATCCTGCGTGTGGGGCCGGAGCGGGTCGCGGCCTACTTCGCGGAGCCGGTGATCGGCTCGGGCGGCGTCTACCCGCCCCGGGAGGACTACTTCACCGAGGTCGCCCGGATCTGCCGCAAGTACGGCGTGCTGTTCGTCGTCGACAGCGTCATCTGCGGCTTCGCCCGCCTGGGCAACTGGTTCGGTATCGAGCGGTTCGGGGTGAGCCCGGACATGGTGGTGTTCGCCAAGGGGGTCTCCAGCGGCTACCTGCCCCTGGGCGGCATCGTCGTCGGCGGACGCGTGGCCGACCCGTTCTACAACGGCGAGGGCAACGCGTTCATGCACGGGACCACCTATGCCGGGCACCCGACGGCATGTGCCGCGGCCATGGCCAACCTGGACATCCTGGAGCGCGAGGACCTCTTCACGGTGTCGCTGGAGGTGGAGCGGCACCTGGACGTCGCCCTGCAGGGGCTCGCCTCCCACCCGCTGGTGGCCGAGGTGCGCTCCGGGGTCGGCGTGATGGGTGCGGTCGAACTCACGGAGGAGGCGCTGAGCGGCAGGGGGATCACCACGGCCGAGGTGTTCGCCGAGGCACGGGCCCGGGGTGTCATCGTGCGCGCGATCCCCACGTCGCTCCTGGTCTCGCCGCCACTGGTCATCACCTGGGAGCAGATCGACCACCTGGTCTCCACGCTCTCCGCCGCGCTGGACGCGGTGGCCGCCCGCCACTGAGGACCGGGTCCCGCCCCATCCGGGGGGTGCGGCGGGACCCGGTCGAAGACGAGGGGGACGCACCCGAGGGGGTCCGTTCCCGACCACCACGCCCGGTACGTCGCGCCGACGTACCGGGCGTGACGCGTATCCGCGGAAAAAACCTGTGCCACATCTCAGACTTCGAGTAATGTTTACTGGGAAGATATTTCTTGAGGGTGAGATGCGCATCGGCGTCCGCCCCGGGACGGACAGGGAGTGGGCCATGACGACACAGCCGATCGACGCCGCGGCGGGCGCGGGCGACGACACGCCGGGCGACGACGACCTCATCACCGCCTGGGGCCTGGTCCACGAGGCGATGAACGTCGTCGAGCCCAAGCTCCTGGGCGGTATAACCCCGGACGGCAAGGACATGGCGGGGCCGTGGTTCGAGGTCCTGATCCGGCTCCAGCGCACCCCCGGGCACCGCCTGCCGATGAGCCGACTGGCCCGCGAGGTCAGCCTGAGCACGGGCGGCTTCACCAAGCTCGCCGACCGGCTGGAGCGCGAGGGCTACCTCATGAGGGAGAACTGCTCCTCCGACCGCCGGGTCGTCTACGCCGCGCTCACCGAGCAGGGACTGGACTTCATCGGCAGGGCGCGGACCAGGCACGTCGAGAGGCTCCGCAAACACGTGCTCGCACCTCTGGGAGCCGAGGGGGTCCGGCAGCTCGCGGTCATCGCGCGTACTCTCCGTGACAGCTCGTGTGGAGAATGAGTACCGCGTGTCGGAACGCTGCGTAACCGAAGCCTTGCTCTCGGGGCGGGCGCGTCCACGGGGCGGAGGGGAAACATCCCATGGATCGACGTTCCCGTGTAGGTTGGCGGGAGTTCGTGGGTCCCGCGCGGGGATGGGCCGTGGGCACGCAAGGTTCCGGGGGGAATGATGAGACCGTTCACCACTGCGGCGCAGATGAGGCCGATTCCCCGGTCCTCACGATTCGCGAACGGGGGCGTTTCCTTCTGGTTCCGGGACATCGGGCTCCCCGAGCGCAGACCGTCCCTCCCCGGGGCCGCCGACTACGACGTCTGCGTGGTCGGAGCCGGTTACACGGGCCTGTGGACCGCCTACTACCTCAAGAAGGCGCAGCCGGATCTGCGGGTGGCCGTCGTCGAACGTGAGTTCGCAGGGTTCGGCGCCTCGGGTCGTAACGGAGGGTGGCTCTCGGCGGAGTTCTCCGGTTCCCGCGAACGCTACGCGCAGTCACACGGCAAGTCCTCGATGATCGCCCTCCAGCGGGTCATGATGGAGACCGTGAACGAGGTGGTCTCCGTCACGGAGGCCGAGGGGGTCGACGCCGACCTCGTGCGCGGCGGCATGCGCCTGGTCGCCACGAACGCGGCGCAGCAGGAGCGCCTGACGGCCGAGATCGAGTACCTGCAGGAGTGGGGCTACTGGCCCGACGACATCCACCTCCTCGCGCACGACCACGAGCCGCGGCTGTCCGTGGCCGGGGCCGTCGCCTCGGCCCACTCCCCGCACGCCGCGCGCGTGCACCCCGCCAAGCTGGTCACGGGTCTGGCCCGGGTGGTGGCCGGCCTGGGCGTCGACATCTTCGAGGACACGGCGGTCGAGGAGATCCGGCCCCGTCGGGGCGCGGCCCGCCCCGCGGTCGTCACCGACCACGGCACGGTCACCGCCGACCACGTCGTCCGCGCGACCGAGGGCTTCACCTCCGCCCTGCGCGGTCAGCGCCGCGAGTGGATCCCCATGCGCTCCTCGATGATCGTCACGGAGCCGGTGCCCGCCGAACTGTGGGAGAAGATCGGCTGGGAGGGGCGCGAGGTCCTGGGGGACGCGGCCCACGCCTACGTCTACGCCCAGCGCACGGCGGACGACCGCATCGCCATCGGCGGACGCGGGGTGCCGCACCGCCCCGGAGCCGGCCAGGACGGCTCCACCCCGCCGCAGGAGATCGCCGACCTGTGGCGCGCACTCACCCGGATGTTCCCCGACGTGGCCGACGTGCCCGTCGAGCACGCCTGGTCCGGGCTGCTCGGGGTCCCGCGCGACTGGTGCCCGAGCGTGCACATGGACACCGGCTCCGGCCTGGGCTGGGCCGGCGGATACGCGGGCAGCGGGGTGGCCGCGGCCAACCTCGCCGGCCGCACGCTGCGCGACCTGGTCCTGGGCCGCCGGACGGAGCTGACCCGCCTGCCGTGGGTCGGCCACCAGGTGCGGGGCTGGGAGCCCGAGCCCCTGCGCTGGGCGGGCACGAGGGTCGTCCACGGCCTCTACCGCACCGCGGACCGCCGCGAGTCCCGGACCGAGGACAAGGGGCACACCTCCCGCCTCGCGGGCATCGCCACCCGCATCGCACGCCGCTGAGACCGCACGGAGCCGCTCGGCGGCCCCGTGCCGCGTCCCGTTCATTCCCCCCGGTCCCGCTCCTCCTCCCGGGGGGCACTCCGAACTGGGTTGCATAAATTTGCAGTGGGATGCATGATAGTCCAGTCAGACGAGACGAGGGGGAGCGGCATGGGATACAGCGCGGCGATCGCCGGGGCCAGCGGCTACGCGGGGGGCGAGCTGCTCCGACTGCTCCTCGGCCACCCCGAGATCGAGATCGGCGCGGTCACCGCCGCCAAGAACGCCGGGACCCCGCTCATCCGACACCAGCCGCACCTGCTGCCCCTGGCCGACCGCGTCCTGGCCCCCACCGACATCGACGCGCTGAGCGGACACGACATCGTGTACCTCGCGCTGCCGCACGGCCAGTCCGCCGACATCGCGCAGCAGCTCGGCGACGACGTCCTCGTCGTCGACTGCGGAGCCGACTTCCGCCTCGAGGACGCCGCCGCGTGGGAACGCTTCTACGGAACCCCCCACGCCGGCACCTGGCCCTACGGCCTCCCGGAGCTCCCCGGGCAGCGCGACCGGCTCGCCGGGGCCCGCCGCGTCGCCGTTCCCGGCTGCCACGTCACCGTCGCCACCCTGGGCCTGTTCCCCGGACTGGCCGAGCAGCTCGTCGAGCCGGACCTGACCGTCGTCGCGGTCACCGGAACCTCCGGCGCCGGCAAGGCGCCCAAGCCCAACCTCGTGGGCAGCGAGGTCATGGGCGCGCTCAGCCCCTACGGGGTCGGCGGCGCCCACCGGCACAACCCCGAGATCGTCCAGAACCTCACCGCCGTCACCGGCGAGCCGGTCCGGCTCTCCTTCACCCCGGTCCTCGCGCCGCTGCCCCGCGGGATCCTCGCCACCTGCACCGCGCCCCTGCGCCCCGGCACCACCGCCGACCAGGTCCGGGCCGCCTACGAGACCGCCTACGCGGACGAGCCCTTCGTCCACCTGCTCCCCGAGGGGACCTGGCCCAGCACCGCCATGACGCTGGCCGCCAACACCACCCTCGTGCAGGTCACCGTCGACCCCGCGGCGGGCCGCATGGTGGCGGTCGCCGCACTGGACAACCTCACCAAGGGCACCGCGGGCGGCGCCGTCCAGAGCACCAACATCGCCCTCGGACTGCCCGAGACCGCCGGCCTGCCGCTCGCAGCGGTCGCCCCCTAGGACGAGGACCACACCACCGTGAGCGTCACCGCACCCCTCGGGTTCCGCGCCGCCGGAGTCGTCTCCGGAGTGAGGGCGGACGGAGCCCGGGACGTCGCCGTCGTCATCAACGACGGCCCCTCCCGCGCCGCGGGAGCCGTCCTCACCGGCTCGGCCGACCCGGCGGCCCCGGTCCTGTGGACCCGCCAGGTCGTCTCCGGCGGACGCGTGCGCGCCGCCGCCCTCAACTCGGGCGGGGCCAACGCGGGCACTGGCCCCCTCGGATTCCAGGACGCCCACGCCCTGGCCGAGCACACCGCGAACCTGCTCGGCGACTCCGCCGCCGAGATCGTCCTGTGCTCGGCCGGGCCCGTCGGCGTCCGCCTCCCGCTGGACGCCGTGCGGACGGGCCTCACCGCCGCCGTGGCCGAGGCCGGCCGGAGCGGAGGGCTGCAGGCCGCCGACGCCGTGCGCACCACGGACACCGTCGTCAAGATCGCCTTCAGGCGTGCCGACGGCCACACCGTCGGCGCCATGGCCAAGGGCCCCGACGCCTCCCTCTCCACCGGGCTGTACGTCCTGACGACCGACGCCGACATCACCGGTGAGCAGTGCGGACGCCTGCTCGCCGACGCCGCGGGCAAGACCCTCGGCCCGCTGACCGCCACCAACGACACGGTGCTGCTCATGGCCAGCGGCGCCAGCGGCACCACTCCCGACGAGGACACCCTCGCCGCACTGCTCACCGAGGTGCTCGCAGAGCTGGCCGCCCAGGTCGGCGCCGACACCCCCGACACCGACGAGAACCCGACATGATCGCGCGCTCAGCACATCCGACAGCGGACCAGGCCCAGGCCATCGACAAGGCGTCCCACCTCATCGAGGCCCTGCCCTGGCTCTCCCGCTTCCACGGCCGCACGGTCGTGGTCAAGTACGGCGGCAACGCCATGATCAGCGAGGAGCTGCGGGTCCGCTTCGCCGAGTCCATCGTCTTCCTGTACTACGCGGGCCTGCGCCCCGTCGTGGTCCACGGCGGCGGCCCCCAGATCAGCGCACAGCTGGCCCTGGCCGGGGTCGAGTCCACCTTCACCGCCGGACTGCGCGTCACCACCGACGAGGCCATGGACATCGTCCGCATGGTCCTCACCGGCCAGGTCAACCGCGAGATCGTGGGACTCGTCAACCAGCACGGACCCTTCGCCGTGGGCATGTCGGGGGAGGACGCCAACCTCCTCGTCGCCGAGCGCAAGAGCGTCGAGGTGGACGGGGAGGCGGTCGACATCGGCCGCGTCGGCGAGATCACCGAGGTCCACCCCGGTGCCGTCGCGGCGCTCATCGCCGACGGCCGCATCCCCGTGGTCTCCAGCGTCGCCCGCGCGGACGACGGCGGCGTCTACAACGTCAACGCCGACACCGCCGCGTCCGCCCTCGCGGTCGCGCTCGGCGCCAGCAAGCTCATCGTGCTCACCGACGTCGAGGGCCTGTTCGCCGACTTCCCGGCCAACACCGAGCTGATCAGCAGACTCGCCGTCGAGGAGCTCAGGGAGCTGCTGCCCTCCCTCTCGTCGGGGATGCTCCCCAAGATGGAGGCCTGCCTGCACGCCGTCGAGGGCGGCGTCCCCCAGGCCCACATCATCGACGGCCGCGTGCCCCACTCCCTTCTCCTGGAGGTCTTCACCGACCAGGGCGTCGGCACCATGGTCGCCGACGAGAGGCTGGAGGCCGGGCTCACCGGGAACGGACACGTCCCGCGTCCGGGGCACACCGCCGACACCGCAACCACCACCGCCGTCACGAACGCAGGAGGCGCACAGTGACCAGCAGTTCCACCCTGCGCGAGCGCTTCGCCGCCTCGCTCATGCCCAACTACGGCGTCCCGCCCGTGGTCCTCACCCTCGGCCGCGGCTGCGAGGTCTACGACGCCGACGGGCGCCAGTACCTCGACCTCATCGCCGGGATCGCCGTGTCCAGCCTCGGACACGGCCACCCCGCCATGGTCAAGGCGGTCGCGCACCAGGCCGCGACCCTCGCCCACACCAGCAACCTGTTCGTCCACGAGCGGGAGGTCGAACTCGCCGAGCGCCTCGTGGGGCTGCTCGGCGGGGACGCCAAGGTCTTCTTCGCCAACTCCGGCACCGAGGCCAACGAGGCCGCCCTCAAGCTGGTCAAGCGCGCGGCCGGCCCCGGACGCCACTACTTCGTCGCCGCGTCCCACGGGTTCCACGGACGCACCTCCGGCTCCCTCGCCCTCACCGGCAAGGACTCCATCCGCGAGCCCTTCGGGCCGTTCGGCATGGACGTGCGCTTCGTCCCCCACGGGGACCTGGACGCGCTCCGCGACGCCGTCGACGAGTCCTGCGTCGCCGTGTTCACCGAGCCCACCCAGGGCGAGGCCGGGGTCGTCCCCGCGCCCGAGGGCTACCTCGCCGGCGTCCGCGAGATCTGCGACGCCACGGGCGCCGCCTTCGTCCTGGACGAGATCCAGAGCGGCATCGGCCGCACCGGCGCGTGGTTCGCCCACCAGTCCGAGGACGTGCGGCCCGACGTGCTCACCCTCGCCAAGGGCCTGGGCGGCGGACTGCCCATCGGCGCGTGCGTCGGCTTCGGCGACTACGCCGACGCCTTCCACAAGGGCGACCACGGCTCCACCTTCGGCGGGAACCCCGTCGCCTGCGCCGCCGCCCTCGCCGTCATCGACACCATCGAGAACGAGGGGCTGCTGGCCCACACCGCCGTCATGGGCGACCTGCTCGCCGAGCAGCTCGACGGCATCGACCACCCCCTGCTCGCCGGACAGCGCGGCAGCGGGCTGTGGCGGGCACTGGAGCTGTCCGGCCCGCACGCCGCGCACGTCCAGGAGCAGGCCGCCGTCCGCGGGTTCCTCGTGAACGCGGTGGCCCCCGACGCGGTGCGGATCGCCCCGCCCCTGGTCATCACCCCCGAACAGATCGGCGTGTTCATCGAGGCACTGCCGACCATCCTGGACGCGGCGGAGGCCGCGGCGACGAAGGAGCAGCAGTGACCCGCCACTTCCTGCGCGACGACGACCTGACCCCGGACGAGCAGGCCAGGGTCCTCGACCTCGCCGACGACATGAAGAAGGACCGCTTCGGCCACCGGCCGCTCGCCGGCCCGCGCACCGTCGCCCTGATCTTCGACAAGCCGTCCACACGGACCCGCCTGTCCTTCAGCGTCGGCGTCGCCGACCTCGGCGGCAGCCCGCTCGTCCTGGACTCCGGCAGCACCCAGATGGGCCGCGGCGAACCCCTGGAGGACACCGCCCGGGTCCTGGAGCGCCAGGTCGCCGCCGTCGTCTGGCGCACCTTCGCCCAGAAGGACCTGGAGACCCTGGCGGCCCACATCTCCGTCCCGGTGGTCAACTCGCTCACCGACGAGTTCCACCCCTGCCAGATCCTCGCCGACCTCCAGACGATCCGCGAGCACAAGGGGAGCCTGGCCGGGCTCACCCTCGCCTACCTCGGCGACGGCGCCAACAACATGGCCCACTCCTACCTGCTGGGCGGCGCGACCGCCGGACTCCACGTCCGCGTCGGCGCCCCCGACGGCTACCGTCCCGACCCCGGGGTGCTCGCCCGTGCCGCCCGGATCGCGGAGCGGACCGGGGGGTCGGTCGCGGTCACGACCGACCCCCGGGAGGCCGCGGACGGCGCCGACGTCCTGGCCACCGACACCTGGGTCTCCATGGGACAGGAGGACGAGGCGGGCGACCGCGAGGCGCCCTTCCGCCCCTACATCGTCGACACCGCTCTGCTGTCCGCCGCCGCACCCGAGGCGATCGTCCTGCACTGCCTGCCCGCCTACCGGGGCAAGGAGATCTCGGCCGAGGTCATCGACGGCCCCCGCAGCGTCGTGTGGGACGAGGCCGAGAACCGCCGCCACGCCCAGAAGGCGCTCCTCGCCTTCCTGCTCGAATCCAGTGACGCGCCCGGCCCCGAACAGCGATGACGGGGGAGATCGGCGGCAGCGCGCCGATGACCAAGGCGGCCAGGCACGCGCGGATCACCGACGTCCTCACCCGGGAGGACGTCCGGTCCCAGGGCGAGCTGGCCCGGCGCCTCGCCGAGGCCGGGGTCCAGGTCACCCAGGCCACGCTGTCCAGGGACCTGGACGAGCTGGGCGCGGTCAAGCTCCGCACGGCCGCGGGCCACCTCGCGTACGTGCTCCCCGGCGAGGGGGGCGAACGCCTCCAGCGCACCCGCCCCGACAGCCTCGACCTCGAACAGGTCTCCGGCGCGCGGCTCACCCGTCTGGCCGAGGACCTGCTGGTCTCGGCGGAGGCCTCCGCCAACATGGTGATCGTCCGCACCCCGCCCGGTGCGGCGCAGTACCTGGCGTCGGCCATCGACCACACCGACTTCCACGCCATCCTGGGCACCATCGCGGGGGACGACACCATCATGGTGATCTCCCGCGACCCCCAGGGGGGCGAGGAGCTGGCCGCCGCCCTCCTGCGGCTGGCGGACCGCAGACCGTAGCCGCGACCGCGCGGACGGGACCGCGCGTCCCGGCAGGAGACACCCCGGCGGTGCGGAGCCCCGGCCCCGCACCCCGCCCACACACGTCAAGGAGACCACCATGGCCGACCAGCCCGAGGCGCTGCGCCTGTGGGGAGGCCGCTTCGAGGGCGGCCCCGACCAGGCCCTGGCACGGCTGTCGCTGAGCACCCACTTCGACTGGCGGCTCGCCCGCCACGACATCGCCGGCTCGCGTGCCCACGCCCGGGCCCTGCACCGCGCGGGCCTGCTCGACGAGGACGAGCTGGACCGCATGATCGCCGGCCTGGACAGGTTGGAGGCCGACGTGGCCTCCGGGGAGTTCACGCCCGTCCTGGAGGACGAGGACGTGCACACCGCCCTGGAGCGCGGCTTCATCGAGCGGGTCGGCGCCGAGCTCGGGGGCCGCCTGCGCGCCGGGCGCTCCCGCAACGACCAGATCGCCACCCTCGTGCGCATGTACCTGCGCGAGGAGGCCCGCGAGATCGCCGACCAGCTGCTGGACCTGGTCCAGGCCCTGGCCGACCAGGCCGGCGCCCACCCCGGCGCGGCCATGCCCGGCCGCACCCACCTCCAGCACGCCCAGCCGGTCCTGCTCGCCCACCACCTGATGGCCCACGCCTGGCCGCTGCTGCGCGACATCGAGCGGCTGCGCGACTGGGACCGCCGCGCCGCGGTGTCCCCCTACGGCTCCGGCGCGCTCGCGGGCTCGTCCCTGGGCCTGGACCCGCGCGCCGTCGCCGAGGAGCTGGGGTTCCCCGACTCGGTGGAGAACTCGATCGACGGCACCGCCGCCCGCGACGTCGTCGCCGAGTTCGCCTTCGTCACCGCGATGATCGGCGTCGACCTGTCCCGCCTCTCGGAGGAGGTCATCCTGTGGGCGACGAAGGAGTTCTCCTTCGTCACGCTGGACGACGCCTTCTCCACCGGCTCGTCGATCATGCCGCAGAAGAAGAACCCCGACGTCGCCGAGCTCGCGCGCGGCAAGGCGGGCCGGCTCGTCGGCGACCTCACCGGCCTGCTGACCACCCTCAAGGGCCTGCCGCTCGCCTACAACCGGGACCTCCAGGAGGACAAGGAGCCGGTGTTCGACGCGGTCGACACCCTCCACCTGCTGCTGCCCGCGATGACGGGCATGGTCGCCACCCTGACCTTCCACACCGACCGGATGGCCGAGCTGGCGCCGCAGGGCTTCTCCCTGGCCACCGACATCGCGGAGTGGCTGGTGCGCGAGCGGGTGCCGTTCCGCGAGGCGCACGAGATCGCGGGCACCTGCGTGCGGGTGTGCGAGGAGCGCGGCATCGACCTGCCCGACCTGGCGGACGAGGACTTCGCCGCGATCTCCCCGCACCTGACGCCGGCGGTGCGCGAGGTCCTCACCGTCAGCGGATCGCTGGCCTCCCGCTCGGGGCGCGGCGGAACCGCCCCGGTCCGGGTCGCCGAGCAGCTGGAGAAGCTGCGCGCCGGCGTCGAGGAGCACCGCAAGGCCTTCCGGCCCTAGGCCGCGGTCCGCGGGTCGTTCCGGGCTCGCGGTGGTCGGCGCGAGCGCCGAGCCCGCCGAGAGCACCCACGGACCACGCCCCGGCCTCCCCGGGGCCCGGCGGGCGCGCACCCCCCGGCGGGCGCGCACCCCCCGGGGGGTGCGCGCCCGCGCGCGTTCGCGGCCCTCGGCGCCCCGGGGCGGCTGCCCCTCCCCGCCCGGTGCGCGCCCCCGCGCGTTCGCGCGTCCCCGTTCCACGACCGCCTCCGCGATCCCTCCCACCGCGGGATATCCATTTCGGCATTCCCCCCGCGCCCGCCGCCCGGGTGCTGTAGCGTCCTGAGTCTGCGGGCACCATGCGTGGTCCCCCCTGCGCGCACCGTGACCGACCCCCGAATGACGCGGCCCTGGGCACGCCTCGGGGGACGCGGCGCAGCCACACCCGACCGGTGCCCGCGACCAGTCCGTGGGAGGAACGCAATGGGGCAGTCGGGAGGCGCCGGCCGCGGTATCAGGGCGCAGATCAACAAGATCGTGCTGATCCCCAGCATCACCTTCCTGGTGCTGTTCGTGGTGCTCAGCACTGCCACACTCGCCCAGGCCGTCTCCCTGAGAGCCGCCGTCGGCGAGGGACGCGCCGGGATCCAGCTGGCCGCGGCCCTGGGCCTCCTCCAGGAGGAGCGCCGCCTGACCGCGGAGTACATCGCGGCGCCCGGGGCCGACACGCGGGCGGCCCTCGTCGAGGAGGCCGAGCTGACCGACGAGGCCCTCGAAGGGGTCCGGGACCTGCGCGACACCCTCGGCGACCTGGACGACCCGGCGACCGAGTCGCTCACCGCGGACTTCTTCGACTCGCTGACGCGCGTCCAGGAACTGCGCGCCGACACCCTCGCCGCCCCGGGGCGGGCCGACAGCACCGTCGGCGCCTACACCGGGGCGATCGAGCAGGGCATCCGCCTCTACGCCGGGACGGCGCGCGCCCTCGACAACGGACCGGCCTCCTCGGAGGCCTCGGCCGCCACCGACCTGATGTGGGCCCAGGAGAGCTTCAGCCACGCCGACGCCCTCGTCAGCGCCGTCATCGCCCGCGGGGACCTCGACCGCGACCAGCAGACCCGGGTCGCCGAGCTCACCGCCGACGCCCGCCACCGCGTCGAGACCGTCCACCCGGGCGCCGCGTCCGACGACCGCGAACCGCCGGCCCTGGCGGCCCTGGCCGGGAGCGGCGCGTGGCAGGACGCCCTCGGCATCGCCGACACCCTCGCCCTCCACGAGGCGCCCGTCAGCGTCGACCCCCTCACCGCGGAGGTGGTCCGCGATCCCGATCCCCCCGCGGGGCTCGAGGACTGGCGCCAGGTCGCGGACCAGGTCAACGCGGACCTGGCCGGCATCACCGCCGCCCGGACGGCCTCCGTCGTCACGGCCACCGAGGACGCCAGCACCTGGATGCTCACGCTCGCCCTCGGCGGAGGCATCACCTCCCTGTTCGCGGGCACCGTCGCCTACGGGGTCGCCGCCCGCTCGGCGGGCCGCCTCACCCACCGGCTCGCCAAGCTGCGGGCCGACACCCTCGGATCCGCCCGCAGCGACCTGCCCCGCATCGTGCGCCGCCTGGAGGCGGGCGACCAGGTCGACATCGACACCGAGTTGAAGCAGCTGGACCACGGCGACGACGAGGTCGGCCAGGTCGCCGACGCCTTCAACATCGCCCAACGCACCGCCGTCGGCGCGGCCGTCAAACAGGCCGACATCCGCGCGGGGGTCAACCGGGTCTTCCTCGGCATCGCCCACCGCCACCAGTCCCTGCTCCAACGCCAGATCCAGCTGCTGGACCGGGTCGAACGCGAGGAGGAGGACCCCGACCTGCTGGAGAGCCTCTTCCAGCTGGACCACCTGGCGACCCGGGGCCGCCGCCACGCCGAGAACCTCATCATCCTGGGCGGGGCCCAGCCCGGACGGCGCTGGCGCCACCCCGTCCCGCTCATCGACATCCTGCGGGGCGCCATATCCGAGACCGACGAGTACGCCAGGGTCAGGCTGACGTCCGTGCCGGACCTGGCGCTCGCCGGCGCGGCCGTCGCCGACGTCATCCACATGCTCGCCGAGCTCGTGGAGAACGCCACCGCCTACTCGCCGCCGCACACCGAGGTCACCATCGCCACCGAGTCGGTGCCCAAGGGCGTGGCCATCGAGATCGAGGACCGGGGACTCGGCATGCCCGAGGACGTCCTGAACACGTCCAACAGGACACTCAGCGAAGCACCCGAGTTCGACGTGATGGCCCCGGGCGCGGACTCGCGCCTGGGCCTGTTCGTCGTCGCGCGCCTCGCCGTCAAGCACGACATCAAGGCCCAGCTGCGCCCCTCGCCCTACGGGGGGACCAGGGCCGTGGTGCTCATCCCGGGGACGCTGGTCGCCGCCTCCTCCGCCGCTCCGGAGCGGCCCCCGGTCGCCGCGCGCCAGGCGGCCCGGGAGCGCCGCCGGCAGGAGGAGTCGGAGACGGACTCCGACCTGCTCGACACCGGCTACGCGCCCCGCCGGGCCAGGCCCGTCCTGCGGCCGGTCCCCCCGCACCGGGACGGGGCCGGCGACACCGACGAGCAGGGGACGCGGAACCCACCGCCCCTGCGCCGGGTCCCGGAGCCCGTGGCCGACCCGGACCCGTCCGGCCCCGTGGCGGTGCGGCCCGCGACCGCCGCCGATCCGGCCCCGGGAGCGGCGCACGGCGGCCTCGTGGGCGCCGGGCCCGAGCGGGAGGGGCTTCCCAGACGCAGGCGCCAGGCCAGTCTCGCGCCCCAGCTCAGACAGGAGATCGAACCGGAGCGGGAGACCCCGGATGCCCCAGGCCCCACACAGAGGAGCCCCGAACAGGCGCGCCGGATGATGGACGCCTTCAGCGCCGGGACCCGGCGAGGACGGGAGGCGGACGTCGATGCCGACGGCCGCGAACACGACAGTGACGGTCAGGTCGGCGGCAGAGCCGACGATCACACGGGAGAGAGCGACTGAGATGGTGGGCAAGAGCAACGCCGCGGACAACCTGGACTGGCTCCTCGACGACCTGGTCGACCGCGTCGTCGGCGCCGAGCACGCGATCGTGCTGTCCGCCGACGGGCTGCTGCTCGGACGCTCGCGGGGGTTGGCCTCTGACGACGCCGAGCACCTGTCGGCGCTGGCATCGGCCTTCCAGAGCCTGGCACGGGGCACGGGACGGCACTTCGGCGGCGGCGACGTCCGTCAGACCGTGGTCGAGATGGAGCACTCCTACCTCTTCGTCACCGCAGCGGGGGCGGGCGCGTGCCTGGCCGTACTGGCCAGGGAGGACGCCGATGTGGGCCTGGTGGCCTACGAGATGAACCTGCGGATCAAGAGGGTGGGCCAGTTCCTCACCGCCGCGCCGCGCAGGCCGGGGCGGCTCAGCTTCATGGGAGGTACCGGTTCGTGAACACCTCCGAGGAACAGCGCGGGACGGGGTGGACCGGTCCCGCCCCCGGCAGGCCGACGACCGGTCCGTTCCCCCGGCGACCCGCGCCGTCGTGGAACCGGGGGAGGGGGCACCCGACATCGGAGGGGCCCTCGGCGGGCGTCGGAGACGCCCCCGCCGGGTCCCTGGTGCGCCCCTACACCATGACCAGGGGCCGCACCCGGCCGCCCACGGGGCCGCGACTGGACATGATCACCATCGTGGTGGCCGCCCGGGACCGGGAGGAGCGGGCCCTGGAACCCGAGTACCAGGCGATCATGCGTCTGTGCCGCAGACCCATATCGCTGGCGGAGATCTCCGCCAGGCTCGACATTCCCCTGACGGTGGTGAGGGTGCTCCTGGGGGACCTCGTCGCCGCCGGCGACGTGCGCACCCGCGCGTCCGCGCCGGTCACACGGCTTCCCGAGAAGAAAGTACTTCAGGCGGTACTCGATGGCATCCGCAGACTCTGAGAACCGGCCGCCGGAGGCGATCCCGCAGGCCGTCAAGATCATCGTCGCCGGGGGTTTCGGCGCGGGGAAGACCACCCTGGTCTCCTCCGTCAGCGAGATCACCCCGCTCAGTACCGAGGAGGTGATGACCGAGGCCAGCTACGGGGTGGACGACCTCGGCGGGGTGGAGGAGAAGACCACCACCACGGTCGCGCTGGACTTCGGCCGGATCACGATCAACCCCGACATCGTCCTGTACCTGTTCGGCGCCCCCGGCCAGGACCGGTTCTGGTTCATGTGGGACGAACTGGCGGAGGGGGCCCTGGGGGCGATCGTCCTGGCCGACACCCGCCGCCTGCACACCTGCTTCCACGCGGTGGACTTCTTCGAGCGCAGGGGCGTGCCCTTCGTGGTGGCGGTGAACCGCTTCGACGCGTCCGCCGACTACTGCCGGGAAGAGGTCCGCGAGGCGCTGGACATCTCCGGGGAGGTGCCGATCGTCATGGCCGACGCGCGTGACCGGGAATCCTGCAAGGAGGTGCTGGTGGAGCTGGTCACCCACGTGATCCAGGGCCGAAGCCCCGCCATGAGCGGCTGATCCGGGCGAGGCGTCCCCCCGGCCCCCCACCTGGGGGACGCCTCGGTATACGTTCAGGAGACACGCCCGTGAATATGGTGTTGAACGCTACAATGTCGCGTCCGACGACCACTCTTCCGACTGGGCACCCCAATCCGCCTCTCATCTGAATCCTGGTATGCGAAACTCTGACCGACTTCCCCCACGCGAACTGCCCAAGCGGCGTTCCGGCCGCCACCGCAACCCGCTGTCCTTCGACAACTGGTTCGGCACTCCCGCGCTGATCATGGCGGTCCCGGGCACGGCCGAACAGGCCAGGGGCGCCGACGGCGAGTCGATCGGTGCCCGGATGGCAGACCTCGTGCGCGCCTACCGCCCCGAGGTGACCATCCGCTACGGGCACGTCGAGGGCGACGAACAGACCCTGGCCGAGGCGCTCGCCGACCTCGGCCCCTCGGACGAAAGGCCCCTGGGCGGCGTCATCGTCCCCTTGGTGACCGCTCCGCACCGGAGGGTCTCGGCCGCGATCGAGGACGCGGCCGTCCGGACCGGCGCCGACGTGCGCGTCACCGAGGGGCTCGGGCCGCACCCGATGCTCGCCGAGGTCCTGCACCTGCGCCTGGCCGAGGCCGGATACGTCCGGGCCGACCGCATGAGGCTGATCAGCGTGGTCGCCCGCAACACCACCATGGCGGACGGCGTCGTGGTGGGAGCCGTCGGAGGCGAGGGCGCCGTCGGGGCCGCGGGGGTGACCGCGGTCCTGCTCGCCGCCCGGCTGGGCCTGACCGTGCTGCCCGCGGACCTGGAGAACGAGGCCTCGGTGGAGCAGATCGTCGGCCAGCTGCGCCAGGGGGGCTGCCGCCGCCCGGTGATCGCCCCCAGCGCGCTCGGCCCCGAGCTGTCCGTCGAGAGGATGGAGGCGATCGCGGCGCGCTTCGGTGCCCGACTCGGCGCGTCTCTCGGCGCGGACAGCCTCCTCGGCAAGATCGCGGCCCTGCGCTACGCCGAGGTCCTCAACTCGCTGGGCGTGGAGCAGCCGCCGACGGCCGAGGAGCTGCCCGCCCCCGTGGGCTCCCGGCACCGCCCGGAGTCCTGAGGGGCGCGACACGCCGTGCCCCCGCGGGCACCGGAGAGGGTCGCGAAGGGGTCGCCCGTTGCCACGGGCGGCCCCTTCGCCGTTCCCACCTGCGGGTTCGCCGAGCCCGAGCGGCTGTGCTAGCACAGCTGACGGGATGTCGCGCGAGAGAAAAGGCAACTGCTAGTGATCATTTGACAGCATACGGCAACGATTTTTCGATAGCCTCGGCAGGGCCGAAAGCCGCCGAGGCGCCCTCCCGGGCCCCGGCATCCGCACAGGCCGGAGGGGGCCATGCGCAGAAACCGCGACAACGCTTCCACGATCCGAGGACAGCTCACCCGTATCGTGCTCATCCCGAGCCTGTGCTTCCTGGCGCTCTGGCTCGTCGTGGCCGCAGTGGGCACGGTCCAGGCGGTCCAGCTGATGGGGGCTGTCCACCAGGCCCGCGAGGGGACCGAGGTCTTCTCGCGCGCGGCCGAGGAGCTGCGCCTCGAACGCAGGCTCTCCCTCGTCTACCAGGGGCGCTTCGAGAACAGCGGGCCCGACGAGGAGGCCTCCGCCGCGCTCGACGAGCAGAGGGCGGCCACCGACGCCGCACTGTCCTCCGCCGTCGAACTGGCCGAGCGCCTGCGCGGCACCCGCGACGACGAGGTCCGGCGCAGCGCGTCCGCGGTCACGGAGAGCCCCGAGTCCCTCGCCGGGATCCGCACGCGCATCGACGAGCACGCCGCCGTGCGGGAGGAGACCCTCCTCCGCTTCGGCGAGATCCTCGACGTCACCACCGACGCGACCACCGCCCTGGTGCACACCACCGACGGCGGTGCGAACCTCACCGACGCGGTCCTGACCAGCGAGCTCCTCGGCGCGAGGGCCGAGAGCGCCACCGCCGACGCCCTGCTCGCCGGGAGCATCGCCCGGGGGGAGATGGGCTACGAGGAGACGGCGCACTTCACCTACCTGACCGCCTCCTACCGGGACACCCTGGAGTCGGCCGCGCCCGTCATGCACCCGAGCGTGCGGGAGCACTACGAGGACATGACCGCCTCGGAGGCCTGGACCCGCACAGAGGACCTCAGCCGCCAGGTGGTCACACGGTCCCCGCTCAGGGAGACCGTGTCGGACCCCGACGTGCCGGAGGCGGGGCCCGCGTCCTCCGAACTGAACACCTCCGTCGACGTCGGCGCGGAGGAGTGGGACGAGGCGTCCCCCCGGACCGTGGCCGCCCTGGACGGCCTGGCCCTCGCCCAGGCGGAGCGCACCGTCGACATGGCGTGGAGCGCGGCCCTGTTCCGCGTGTCGCTGGGCATCGCGGCGGCCGGGACGGTCCTCGCCGGCGGGGTGGTGGCCATCGCCGTGGTGAGCAGGTCCTCGCGGCGCCTGACCGTGCGCCTGCTCCGCCTGCGCGGACAGATCCTGGAGCGGGACGAGGACCTGCCCGACATCGTCGACAGGGCCCAGCGCGGCCAGAAGGTCGACGTCCACGAGGAGCTGCCGCCGCTCGACGAGTGCGGCGACGACGAGATCGGACAGGTCGCGGAGGCCTTCGACAGCGCCCAGCTCACGGCGGTGGAGGCCGCGGTGCGCCAGGCGGAGATCAGGCGGGGCGCCAACCGGGCCTTCCTCGGCATCGCCTTCCGCAACCAGAACCTGGTCCAGCGGCAGCTGCGCCTCCTCGACGAGATCGAGTACCACGAGCAGGACCCCGAGGCGCTGCGCCGCCTGTTCCGCCTGGACCACATGGCCACCCGGGCCCGGCGCTACGCCGACAACCTCATCATCCTCGGCGGAGGGCAGTCGGCTCGGCGCTGGCGGCAGCCGCACCCGCTCGTCGACGTGCTGCGCGCCGCCATCGCCGAGACCGAGGACTTCGAGCGCGTCCGCCTGACGTCCGCCCCCCGTGCGCTCATGCACGGCCAGGTGGTCGCCGACGTGGTCCACCTGCTCGCCGAGCTGGTGGAGAACGCCACCCAGTTCTCCCCGGCGGGCACCCCCGTGGACGTCAGCTGCACCCCGACCGCCGAGGGGCTGGTGGTCGAGGTCGAGGACCGCGGCCTGGGCATGTCCGACCACGGCTACGCCGCGGCCGAGCGGACGCTCCGCCGTCCTCCCGAGTTCGACGTGATGGCGCTTCCGGACGACCCCCGCCTGGGACTCTTCGTCGTCGCCCGCCTCGCCGAGCGGCACGGCGTGCGGGTGTGGCTCAGGCCGTCCCCCTACGGGGGCACCCGGGCCACGGCGCTCCTCCCCGAGTCGCTGCTGGAGCCGGTCGAGAACCCGGTGACGGTCACGGGCTCGCAGCAGGCGGTCCGTGACACCGGCGCACACCCCTCGGCCGGCTTCGGGCCGCCAGGGCCGAGCGGCCCGCAGAGCCCCGTGCCCGCACCCTGGCAGACCGGCGCCCAGAGTGTCGTCCCCGACCCCGGCCGGAGCGGTCCGCAGAGCGTCGTCCCCTCGCCCCCGGACGGCATGAGGGACGCCGACCCCGCCTACGGGTACCGCGGACCGAGGGGGGCGCCGAGCGCCCACCGCGCCGACGGGCCGTGGGACCCGGTCGACCCCGGCGGAAGGCGGATCCCCCGGACGGCCCTGCCGGTGTCCGCGCCGGGAGGCCCCGACCGCGCCCCCGGGTACGCCGCGCCCGGGGGCGGCGGGGGCGCCCCCTCCGCCGTTCCCGACCGGGGAGACCCCCGAGACCCCGCTCCGCCGACGCGGACCACCGGCCCCCAGCACGGCCTGCGGCCGAACGGTCCCGGCGTCCGGACGGGGCCGCAGGGCCCCCTCCCGCAGAGGCGCCCCGAACCGGCGCAGACGGGCGGCCCCCGGCAGCCCGCGCTGCCCAAGCGGTCGGCCCCGCGCCGGGAGGAAGGCCCCCACGGCGCCGGCGACCCCCGCATGTCCGTGCCGACACCGCCGGGGGGACACGGTGAGCACTGAAGGAACCCGCGCCCGCCGTCCCGCCGAACGGACCCCCGGGCCGGGGCCGGTCCCGGAGCGGTCGCCGGGGTGCGCCGACCGCGTGACCGAACCCGGAGGGGAGCGCTTCCTGCGCCCGTTCGCGGTGGCGGCGGGGGACCCCGGGGGCGGGGACCTCGAGGACCCGGGCGCGCACGGGATCGACCTGCTCACACTGGTCATGGCGGCCCGCACCCCCGGTCGGCGCGAGTGGCTGCGGCCCGAGCGCGAGGCCGTTCTCGAACACGCCCTGCGCGCCCGCACCGTGGTCGAGCTCGCCGCCGAGGTGGGACTGCCGGTCGGCCAGGTGAGGTGCATGGTCTCCGCCCTGGTCGCCGAGGGGGCGCTCCAGCGGTGCGGTCCCTCCCGGCCGCTCGGCAGCGGGGAGATCCTGCACGCCGTCCTCGTCGGCCTGCGCTCGCTCTGACCACGGGCCCTCGGAGGGGTCTCCGCCGGCGAGGCCGCCGGGAGGCCCCGCGGTCCCCGGCGGGGACGCGTCCACCGGCCGTCCCCGCCCGCGCGGGCCCCGGAGGGCCGACTCGTCCAGTTCGCGGGCCGCCGCGCGGCAGTCCCCGCCCGCGCGGGCCCCGGCCGGGGTTGCTAGCGTGCCGCCATGCGCAGCACCGAACACATCGGCATCATCGGAGCGGGGATCGTCGGACTCGCCCTGGCACGACGACTCGTCCTCCACCGCCCCGGCACCCGGGTCACCGTCCTGGAGAAGGAGGACCGGGTGGCCGCGCACCAGACCGGACACAACAGCGGGGTGGTCCACGCCGGGCTCTACTACCGCCCCGGCTCCCTCAAGGCCACACTCTGCCGCCGCGGGGTCGGGCTGCTCAAGGACTACTGCGCCGAGCACGGCCTGCCCTACGAGGAGGTCGGCAAGGTCCTCGTCGCCGTGGACGCCGAGGACGAGGCCCGCCTGGACGACATCGGGCGCCGGGCCCGGGAGAACGGGGTCCCGGGCGTCACGCGGCTCGGCCCCGGGGGCCTGCGCGAGATCGAGCCCCACGCGGCGGGGACCGGTGCGCTGCACTCACCGCACACGGCCGTCACCGACTTCGTGGCCGTCGCCGAACAGCTCGCCGACGACGTCCGCCGCTCCGGCGGCAGGGTCCTGCTGAACACCCCCGTCATCGACCTGCGGCAGGACCACGACGGGGTCCGCGCCCTCACGGGAGACCCCCGCGGGGAGCGGTCCGTCCACCGGTTCGACCGGCTCGTGGCCTGCGGCGGACTGCACAGCGCCCGTCTCGCACGCATGGCCGGCGCGGCGGACGACCCGCGGGTCGTGCCCTTCCGCGGCCAGTACCACGAACTCGTCCCCGAACGCCGCCACCTGGTCAACGGGCTGCTCTACCCGGTCCCCGACCCGCGGTACCCCTTCCTCGGCGTGCACCTCACCCGCCACGTCCACGGCGAGGTCATGGCGGGCCCCAACGCCATCCTCGCCACCGCACTGGAGGGCTACAGCGCCCGCGACCTGAGCACCGGCGACCTCGCGAGCACCCTGTCGTGGCCGGGGTTCTGGCGGCTGGCGCGCCGCCACTGGGCGGTCGGGGCCAGGGAGACCCTCGTGTCGGCCTCGCGCGCCGCCTTCGCCTCCCAGGCCAGGAAGCTCCTCCCCGAGCTGGTGGCGGCCGACCTGCGCCCGGCGCCGGCGGGGGTGCGCGCCCAGGCGCTGGGCCGGGACGGCGCCCTGCTCGACGACTTCCGGGTGGACACGCACGGCCGGGTCGTGTGCGTGCGCAACGCCCCCTCGCCCGCGGCGACCTCCTCACTGGCGATCGCCGAGTTCCTCACGGACACGTTCGTGCACCCGCCCCGCGGGTAGGACACGACCCGGTCCGGCGCCGCTCCCGCGAGCGCCGGGCCCGGGTTGTCCACAGGCCGGAGAACGCTCTGGCAGCGGCTTCCGCAGCGCCCCACCATGAGAGACAGCGGTGGTCCGGGACGGTCCCACGACCGTCGCCGGAGGTGAACATGTCCGTTGCCAGGTGGATCGCGGTGGCACTCGCCACCTCGCTCGCGCTCGCACTCACGGCGGCCCCGGCCGCCACCAGCCCACGAGGGGGAGAGTTGGACGGTTTCAGCATCGGGCACCTGCCCGCACAGATCGACGACCGGACCTCGGTCTCGGACTTCGACTACGAGTGGGGCGACGTGTCCTTCTCCACCCGGGTCTGGGAGAGGACGATGGAGGGGGGAGGGGTCAGGGTCCTCCTCCAGGTCCTGGTCATGCGCGGCTCCGCGCTCTCCGACCTGTCCGCCGTCCGCGACTTCCTCACCGAGTACCACGAGCGCTCGCCCGACTGGGCGCTCGAGGAGTTCGACAACAACGGCCACACCGCCCTGCGCGGCGAGACCGAGGTGTTCTGGGCGCCCGCGAAGGGCGTGGCGGTGGAGGTCCGCGACTCCTCCGGCCTCGTCGGCCAGGAGGAGCTCCTCGCCACGGCCGGGGGCATCGCGCCGAGCACGGACTCCGGCTGACCGGGCGGGGCCCCGGTCGACCGGGGCCCCGCGCCCTCGTCCGGGCGGATCAGCAACCGGAGAGGATGTCGCGCAGAGCGGACTCCTCGTCCGGGTCCACAGTCAGGTCCCACACGTGCTTGACCTCGATCCAGGACACCGCGTAGTCGCAGTGCGAGGACTCCAGCGGGGGCATCCACTCGGCGGGGTCGGCGTCCCCCTTGGACCGGTTGGTCGAGGCGCTCACCGCCCACAGCTGGGTGGAGTCCATGTCGTTGGCGAACCGGCCGCGCTCCTCGGTCGTCCACGCGTGGGCGCCGGAGCGCCAGCCCTCCTTCAGGGCGACCATGTGGTCGATGTCGATGTCCTGCGGGTCGGTGAAGGTCTCACCGTCGTAGGCGCTGTACCAGGACCCGGACACCGGCCTGCAGTCCTCGTCGGTCTCCACGGCGTCGCCGTCGCGGATCAGGACCGCCTGGCGGGTCGTGCAGTTCTCCTGGACGCCGGTGTCCCAGTGGGGGAACAGCGCGCGGTCGTACCCGGGCGGGTCGTTCTCCTCCTCGATCCGCAGTTCCTCCAGCTGGGAGCGGGCCTGCTCCACGGACGGCTCCGAGGCCGTGGCGTCGCCGCCCTGCGGCTCGGCGGCGCCCTCGGGCGCCAGGTCGATCACGCCCAGCTGGTACAGGACGAACGCGGCGACGGCGAGCACGCCGACCACGGCGGACAGTGCGCCGCCGATCTTCGACGACTTCTTGGGCATCAGGGGACTCCACAACGGGTCGGGCGCCACAC
The DNA here is from genome assembly GCF_026642255.1 of Streptomonospora nanhaiensis. Lineage (GTDB taxonomy): Bacteria > Actinomycetota > Actinomycetes > Streptosporangiales > Streptosporangiaceae > Nocardiopsis > Nocardiopsis tropica. Next base: position 2,030,309 of record NZ_CP113264.1, read on the forward strand.
GGGGGCGAAACGGTCGTGTCCATCAGCTTGGCCCATGCCCCCACCCTGCGGGAACTCCGTCCGGGGTCAGGAATCCCTCACCCGGGACGGTCCCGGGGCCCAGAACTCAGGAGGCGGTGAGGTCGTACACGAACGAGCCCACCAGGAGGAGACCGGTGCCGATGCTGTGGAGCAGGGCCCGCGTGCGGTCCGGACGGTCCCGGAGCGTGCGCCACGCGTACAGGACGGTCCCGGCCGGGACCGGCGCTCACTCCACCCCCCAGCACCGCCAGCGGAAGGAGACCAGGTCAGGCGGCTGCGTCGCGACCAGGAGCGCCCCCCATGGACAGCTCCGGGCGCGACGCCCTGACGATGCCCGCGACTCCGAAGGGTCCGGACGGCATCGCCTACCCCCGCCTCGTGTCCCCGGGTGCCGCACCCGTGCCGGGCGAGGTGGCCGGCCACTCCTGGAAGGCGCGCACGAACCCCTCCACCAGCAGCGCGTAGGACTGGTCCACGTCCTCGGGCAGACCGAAACCGCCGCGCGTCTCCAGGTCCACGAACCCGTGCAGCGCACTGCGCAGCGCCCGGATCGCGTGCACGGCCTGGTTCTCGGCGATACCGAACCCGCTCAGGACCGCTGCCAGGACCCGTACGGGGTCGGTGGCAGGCTCGGCCCCGGCCCCGGCCAGCACCGGCAGCTGCTGGAGGGCGACGTAGCGCCCGGGGTGGGCGTGCGCGTAGCGGCGGTAGGCGTCGGCCGTCGCCCGAAGGGCCTCCGGACCGGCCCGGCCCACGGTGGCGCGCTGCACCTCCTCGCCGATGCCGTTCGCGCCCAGCAGCGCCACTTCCCGCCTCAGTCCCCGCAGCCCGTCGACGTGCTTGTACAGGCTGGGCGTGGCCACCCCGAGCCGTTTGGCCACCGCGGCCAGTGACAGGGAGTCGAAACCCTCCTCGTCGCTGAGCCGCGCCGCCTCCTCGGCCACCACCGCCGGGGTCAGCCCAGCCCTAGGCACCGGCGACGCCCCCCTCGGCCAGCGCCTCCACGGCGGGCACGACCGGGCCGGGCCGTTCCCAGGCCGCGACGGCGGCGCCCGCACCGACGAGGCGGACGGAGGGGCGGTGGTCGAACACGCCGGGCACGAGGACCACGGGGGAACTGAGGCTCCCGGCTCCGCGGATGCCGCAGGCGGTCCCGCCGAGGGGGCGCTGAAGGTCGCGCACGGTCCTCCCAATATGGCTTATCTTCATAGCCAGAACGCTAATGGCATTAGCCAAAGGTGTCAACGGGGAGCGCGGGCCCACCGGGAGGCCCGCTCCGGGTCGGCCGGACCGCGCGACCAGGGGCGCCGGCGCAGCCGATAGCGTGGGGGAGGGGGAAATCCACGTGATGCCCAGCGGCATTCCGTCTAGACTCCGAGGCAGATCGGGCCCCGGGGCCCGCCTACACAACAGAGAGCAACACAGTGACCGACATCATCGACGAACTCCAGTGGCGCGGCCTGCTCGCGCAGACGACCGACCTTGACGCACTCCGCAAGGCCCTCGCCGATGGTCCGATCACCCTGTATTGCGGCTTCGACCCGACGGCGGGCAGCCTGCACGTGGGCCACCTCACCCAGATCCTCACCCTCGCGCGCTTCCAGCAGGCCGGGCACCGTCCGATCGCGCTCGTCGGCGGGGGCACAGGGCTCATCGGCGACCCGAAGCCCAGTGCGGAGCGTCGGCTCAACTCGGTGGACACCGTCCGGGGCTGGGTGGACAACCTCGCCGGGCAGCTTTCCGCGTTCCTGCGCTTCACCCCCGAGGGCGAGCAGGCGGGGCCCACCGACGCGGTGCTCGCCAACAACGGGGACTGGCTCCGCGAGATCAACGCCATCGAGCTGCTGCGCGACGTGGGCAAGCACTTCAGCGTCAACCAGATGCTGGCCCGGGAGACGGTCAAGAGCCGCCTCGACGGGGAGGGCATGAGCTACACCGAGTTCAGCTACGTGCTGCTCCAGTCCTACGACTACGTCCAGCTCTACCGGCGCTACGGCTGCACTCTCCAGACCGGCGGCTCCGACCAGTGGGGCAACATCACCGCGGGCCTGGACCTGGTCCGCCGGATGGACGGCAACGAGCCGCACGGCCAGGCGCACGGGATGACCACGAACCTGCTCACCAAGGCCGACGGCTCCAAGTTCGGCAAGACCGAGTCCGGCACCATCTGGCTCGATCCCGAACTGACCTCGCCGTACGCCTTCTACCAGTTCTGGTTCAACGCGGACGATCGGGACGTGGTCCGTTACCTGAAGACCTTCAGCTTCCTCTCGGAGGACGAGATCGCCGAGCTGGAGCGCCAGACGGAGGAGCGGCCCCAGGCCCGCGCCGCCCAGCGCACCCTGGCCGAGGGCCTCACCGCGCTGGTCCACGGCGAGGAGGAGTGCCGCAAGGTCCGGGAGGCGAGCCTGGCGCTGTTCGGCCGGGCGGACCTGTCCGAGCTGGACGGCCGGACGCTCGAAGCGGCGCTGGCCGAGGTGCCCAGGGCCGAGGTCGCGGGACCGGTCGACGGCCTGCTCGTCGCGGACCTGTTCGCGCAGAGCGGTCTGACGCCGAGCAAGTCCGCCGCCCGCCGCGCCATCCAGGAGGGCGGCGCCTACGTGAACAACGTGAAGGTCACCGACGTCGAGGCCAGGCTCGGGACCGCCGACGTCCTCCAGGGGCGCTACGTGGTGCTGCGCAAGGGCAAGCGCAACATCGGCGGTGTCGTCCTCGACGGCTGACGACGTGCTGTGGCCGTGGGCCGGCGCCCCCAGGGGCGTCGGCCCACGGCTGTGTCCGGGGCGGGTCGTCCACGAAACTTTGCGGCCGCATGGGGGTTTCGGCCGGGAATCTCCCGGGCACGATCGTCGTTGTCTGGCACAACAGGCGACGTGACACGCGGTTCCGGAACAGGAACCGGGCACGTCAGGGGCCTTCAGAAGCCGCCCGGGACGGGGCGACAGGGTCCCGGAGCGCCGGTTCCACATCGGCTCCGGGCTCTGACTTGACGTCCACCCGCACCCTCCCTATACTCGAAAAAGTCGCTGCGGCACGGCGAGCTTCCACTGGGAAGACTCGGCGCCGGTCCGCGACGGGCGACACAATCTCTTCTCTGGATCACGCGGTTCGAGCACTGTTCGGGCCATGTAAACTCAGGGAGTCGCTTCAAAAGCCCAGTCCATTCGGACAAAAGCAGACGAAGCAAACGGGCTTTACCCCGATCAGAACCACCACAAACCGCCGATTTGGCGGGGCGCGGAACACCTGATAAAGTAAAGACACAACAAAGCGGAAACGCAGACGCCTTCCACGGAAGAGCAGACGGCCGGAACGGCTGGCGCTTGTACGGGAAGAGCGGTTGTTTCTTGAGAACTCAACAGCGCGTGTTTGATTTTCTTTAAGCCATGTTTGTTTTGGCCCCGTCACCCGAACAGTGGTTCGGTGTGAAGGGTTCCTTTGATTAACCAGGGCAACCTGGTTGGTCAGGATTACTTCTAGGTTTATCCGCCCCAGGCCGACCTCACGGTCGCCGGGACGGATGGTATGACCTTTATGGAGAGTTTGATCCTGGCTCAGGACGAACGCTGGCGGCGTGCTTAACACATGCAAGTCGAGCGGTAAGGCCCTTCGGGGTACACGAGCGGCGAACGGGTGAGTAACACGTGAGCAACCTGCCCCCGACTCCGGGATAAGCGGTGGAAACGCCGTCTAATACCGGATACGACACACCGCCTCATGGCGGTGTGTGGAAAGTTTTTCGGTCGGGGATGGGCTCGCGGCCTATCAGCTTGTTGGTGGGGTAACGGCCTACCAAGGCGATTACGGGTAGCCGGCCTGAGAGGGCGACCGGCCACACTGGGACTGAGACACGGCCCAGACTCCTGCGGGAGGCAGCAGTGGGGAATATTGCGCAATGGGCGAAAGCCTGACGCAGCGACGCCGCGTGGGGGATGACGGCCTTCGGGTTGTAAACCTCTTTTACCACCAACGCAGGCTCCCAGTTCTCTGGGGGTTGACGGTAGGTGGGGAATAAGGACCGGCTAACTACGTGCCAGCAGCCGCGGTAATACGTAGGGTCCGAGCGTTGTCCGGAATTATTGGGCGTAAAGAGCTCGTAGGCGGCGTGTCACGTCTGCTGTGAAAGACCGGGGCTTAACTCCGGTTCTGCAGTGGATACGGGCATGCTAGAGGTAGGTAGGGGAGACTGGAATTCCTGGTGTAGCGGTGAAATGCGCAGATATCAGGAGGAACACCGGTGGCGAAGGCGGGTCTCTGGGCCTTACCTGACGCTGAGGAGCGAAAGCATGGGGAGCGAACAGGATTAGATACCCTGGTAGTCCATGCCGTAAACGTTGGGCGCTAGGTGTGGGGACTTTCCACGGTTTCCGCGCCGCAGCTAACGCATTAAGCGCCCCGCCTGGGGAGTACGGCCGCAAGGCTAAAACTCAAAGGAATTGACGGGGGCCCGCACAAGCGGCGGAGCATGTTGCTTAATTCGACGCAACGCGAAGAACCTTACCAAGGTTTGACATCGCCCGTGGACCTGTAGAGATACAGGGTCATTTAGTTGGTGGGTGACAGGTGGTGCATGGCTGTCGTCAGCTCGTGTCGTGAGATGTTGGGTTAAGTCCCGCAACGAGCGCAACCCCTATTCTATGTTGCCAGCACGTCATGGTGGGGACTCATAGGAGACTGCCGGGGTCAACTCGGAGGAAGGTGGGGACGACGTCAAGTCATCATGCCCCTTATGTCTTGGGCTGCAAACATGCTACAATGGCCGGTACAATGGGCGTGCGAGACCGCAAGGTGGAGCGAATCCCTAAAAGCCGGTCTCAGTTCGGATTGGGGTCTGCAACTCGACCCCATGAAGGTGGAGTCGCTAGTAATCGCGGATCAGCAACGCCGCGGTGAATACGTTCCCGGGCCTTGTACACACCGCCCGTCACGTCATGAAAGTCGGCAACACCCGAAACTTGTGGCCTAACCCTTCGGGGAGGGAATGAGTGAAGGTGGGGCTGGCGATTGGGACGAAGTCGTAACAAGGTAGCCGTACCGGAAGGTGCGGCTGGATCACCTCCTTTCTAAGGAGTCTTTGAAGACCAGCTCTTCCTATGGCTGGTCGGACTCGTAAGTGGACCCGTTCGGGTCGGTCTTCGGATCGCCTGTTTTCGGGAGTGGCTGTAAGAGAATCAGGCTTTGCCTCCGGCGACTAGAAGCGTCGGGGGGCGCGCTGTTGGGTGTCTGAGGAAGCAACCTCGACCATCTGGCCCTCCTTGTGGGGGCGGGTGGTCGGTTTGTTTCCCGCGGACCACCTCTGCGAACTCTCGGGGTTTGTTTCCCGGTGTGAGGTAGTGGGGATTGTGGTTGGTGTTTTGACTTGTGAATAGTGTGCGCGAGCATCTTGTTATCTGTAGTGGCCAAGTGATAGTGGCACACGGTGGATGCCTTGGCATCAGGCGCCGATGAAGGACGCGGGAGGCCGCGATAGGCCACGGGGAGCTGTCAACCGAGCTTTGATCCGTGGGTGTCCGAATGGGGAAACCTAGCCCGAGTTGTGTCGGGTTGCCGCTACCTGAATGTATAGGGTAGTTGGTGGTGACGCGGGGAAGTGAAACATCTCAGTACCCGTAGGAAGAGTAAACAACAGTGATTCCCCTAGTAGTGGTGAGCGAACGGGGAAGAGGCTAAACCGTGCGCGTGTGATAGACGGCAGTCGTTGCGTGTGCGGGGTTGTGGGATGCACCTTTCCAGGTCTGCCGACGTGGAGCGCTGAGTGATTCTTTTAGCTGAATCCGTTGGGAAGCGGAACCGTAGTGGGTGAGAGTCCCGTAGGTGAAGGAAGAGTCTAGGCGTTGGTGTTCTCCCGAGTAGCGCGGAGCCCGAGAAATTCCGTGTGAATCTGGCAGGACCACCTGCTAAGCCAAAATACGTCCTGATGACCGATAGTGCACTAGTACCGTGAGGGAAAGGTGAAAAGTGCCCCGGTGAGGGGTCGTGAAATAGTACCTGAAACCGTGTGCTGTCAAGCCGTCAGAGCTGAAGCTTGTCTTTGGTGATGGCGTGCCTTTTGAAGAATGAGCCTGCGAGTCATGGTGTGTGGCGAGGTTAACCCGGGTGGGGTAGCCGTAGGGAAACCGAGTCTGAATAGGGCGTTTGAGTCGCATGCTGTGGACCCGAAGCGGAGTGATCTACCCATGTCCAGGGTGAAGCGGGGGTAAGACCTCGTGGAGGCCCGAACCCACCAGGGTTGAAAACCTGGGGGATGAGGTGTGGGTAGGGGTGAAAGGCCAATCAAACTCCGTGATAGCTGGTTCTCCCCGAAATGCATTTAGGTGCAGCGTCGCGTGTTTCTTGCTGGAGGTAGAGCTACTGTTTGGCTGATGGGCCCTACAAGGTTACTGACGTCAGACAAACTCCGAATGCCGGTTAAGTGAAGCGCGGCAGTGAGACTGCGGGGGATAAGCTTCGTAGTCGAGAGGGAAACAGCCCAGATCATCAGCTAAGGCCCCTAAGCGTGTGCTAAGTGGGAAAGGTTGTGGAGTTGCTGAGACAACCAGGAGGTTGGCTTAGAAGCAGCCATCCTTTAAAGAGTGCGTAATAGCTCACTGGTCAAGTGGTTCTGCGCCGATAATGTAGCGGGGCTTAAGCACACCGCCGAAGCTGTGGATGCCAACCTTGTGTTGGTGTGGTAGGGGAGCGTCGTGCATCCGGTGAAGCTGCCGAGTGATCGTGTGGTGGAGGGTGTGCGAGTGAGAATGCAGGCATGAGTAGCGAAAGCAACGTGAGAAACGTTGCCGCCGATTGACTAAGGGTTCCTGGGGCAGGTTAATCCGCCCAGGGTGAGTCTGGACCTAAGGCGAGGCCGACAGGCGTAGTCGATGGATAACGGGTTGATATTCCCGTACCCGTGCACGAGCGCCCAGTATCGAATCAGGTGATGCTAACCACGCTGGTTCTTGGTGGTTCCTTCGGGAACTGCCTCTGGACCGGTCTGGGATCCGAGCTTGTAGTAGGTAAGTGATGGGGTGACGCAGGAGGGTAGCTCTACCCGGCGGTGGTTGTCCGGGGGTAAGCGTGTAGGCTGGGGGGTTGGCAAATCCGCCCCCTGTTGAGGCTGAGACGTGATGCCGAGCCGTTTTCGGTGAAGTGAGTGATCCCATGCTGTCGAGAAAAGCCTCTAGCGAGTTCGTGTGTGGCCAGTACCCTAAACCGACGCAGGTGGTCAGGTAGAGAATACCGAGGCGTTCGGGTGAACCATGGTTAAGGAACTCGGCAAATTGTCCCCGTAACTTCGGGAGAAGGGGAGCCCTGTCTGGTGATGGCCTTTGCGGTCTGAGCTGGGTGGGGTCGCAGATAGCGGGGGGAAGCGACTGTTTATTAAAAACACAGGTCCGTGCGAAGTCGTAAGACGCTGTATACGGACTGACGCCTGCCCGGTGCTGGAACGTTAAGAGGACCGGTTAGTGGGAGTTCGCTCCTGCGAAGCTGGGAATCTAAGCGCCAGTAAACGGCGGTGGTAACTATAACCATCCTAAGGTAGCGAAATTCCTTGTCGGGTAAGTTCCGACCTGCACGAATGGCGTAACGACTTCCCCACTGTCTCAACCATGGGCCCGGTGAAATTGCACTACGAGTAAAGATGCTCGTTTCGCGCAGCAGGACGGAAAGACCCCGGGACCTTCACTATAGCTTGACATTGGTGTTTGGGATGGTTTGTGTAGGATAGGTGGGAGCCGGTGAAGCTGTCACGCTAGTGGCGGTGGAGGCGTTGGTGAAATACCACTCTGACTGTTTCGGGCATCTAACCTTGGACCGTGATCCGGTTCGGGGACAGTGTCTGGTGGGTAGTTTAACTGGGGCGGTTGCCTCCCAAAGAGTAACGGAGGCGCCCAAAGGTTCCCTCAGCCTGGTTGGTAATCAGGTGTTGAGTGTAAGTGCACAAGGGAGCTTGACTGTGAGACGGACGTGTCGAGCAGGAGCGAAAGCTGGGACTAGTGATCCGGCACCGGCGTGTGGAAGCGGTGTCGCTCAACGGCTAAAAGGTACCCCGGGGATAACAGGCTGATCTTCCCCAAGAGTCCATATCGACGGGATGGTTTGGCACCTCGATGTCGGCTCGTCGCATCCTGGGGCTGGAGTTGGTCCCAAGGGTTGGGCTGTTCGCCCATTAAAGCGGCACGCGAGCTGGGTTTAGAACGTCGTGAGACAGTTCGGTCCCTATCCGCTGTGCGCGTTGGAGACTTGAGAAGGGCTGTCCCTAGTACGAGAGGACCGGGACGGACGAACCTCTGGTGTGCCAGTTGTCCTGCCAAGGGCATGGCTGGTTGGCTACGTTCGGGAGGGATAACCGCTGAAAGCATCTAAGCGGGAAGCTTGCTTCGAGATGAGGTCTCCTGCCTCCTTTGAGAGGGTAAGGCTCCCTGTAGACGACGGGGTTGATAGGCCGGGTGTGGAAGCCCTGTGAGGGGTGGAGCTGACCGGTACTAATAGGCCGAGGGCTTGTCCGCTGCAGATAATTGGATGTTCGCGCACACTTTTCACGGAGTTTCGGCTCGCTGTGATCCCCTTGCACTGGGTTGTGGTGTGGGGTGTGGGTCTGGTGGGTTGTTGGTTTCCGTGGTGGTTATTGCTGGAGGGTCACACCCGGTCTCTTTCCGAACCCGGTCGTTAAGTCTCCTTGCGCTGATGGTACTGCCCTGTGGTGGGGTGGGAGAGTAGGTCGCTGCCACGGTTTTTTGTTGGGGAGGGGGTTGCCTTGTGGGCGGCCCCCTCCTTTTTTGTGTGTGGGGTGGTTCTTTGGGGGCTGTCTTGGCCCTCTTTTTTTGTGCCTGTGCTTGTGCGTTTGTGAAAGGGGTGTTGTGCGGGATGGCCGTGGAGAGAGTTCCCACTGGTCGGCGGAGTCGGGTGGCCGGCGCTTTGGCGGTGGGCGGCGATGTCATGTCGTAAGCTGGAGGGCACGAGTACTATGACGCGCTGCTACTGCTCAAGGTGGCAGCGCTTTTGAGTGTTGACGGACGGGTTGGATGACTGAGGACAGCCGATCGGGAGACCGCGAGGACTCCGGAGCAAACGAGCATGGTGGTGACCGCTCCGGCGAGCCTGGCGGTCGGGGACGTGGTGAAGGACCCCGCTCCCGATCCGGCTACAGCGGCTCCTGGGACGACAGAGGCGACGACCGGCGGGATGATCGCGGTGGCTCCCGGGGCCGTGACGACAGTCGGGGCGGGGGTTACCGCGGAGGAGACCGCCGTGACGACCGTGCTCCGCAGGGGGACCGCGGTGGTTTCCGCGGGCGGGACGACCGTGGCCCCCAGGGCGATCGCGGTGGTTTCCGCGGGCGGGACGATCGCGCTCCGCAGGGTGAGCGTCGTGGCGGCGGTGGTTTCCGCCGTGACGACCGCGCTCCCCAGGGGGACCGCGGTGGCTATCGCGGGCGGGACGACCGTGGCCCCCAGGGGGACCGTGGTGGCTATCGCGGGCGGGACGACCGTGGCCCCCAGGGGGACCGTGGTGGCTATCGCGGACGCGACGACCGTGCCCCGCAGGGGGACCGTGGTGGCTATCGCGGGCGGGACGACCGTGCTCCGCAGGGTGAGCGTCGTGGCGGTGGAGGTTTCCGCCGTGACGACCGCGCTCCCCAGGGGGACCGCGGTGGTTTCCGCGGACGCGACGACCGTGCCCCGCAGGGCGACCGTGGTGGTTTCCGCGGGCGGGACGACCGTGGTGGTGGAGGTTTCCGGGGCGGGGACCGCCGTGACGACCGGCGCGGAGGAGGTGGCTTCCGGGGCCGGGACGACCGGCGCGACGACCGTCGCCCTCCCCGTGAGGACCGCGACCCCGCCGACATCCCGCCGCAGCTTCCGGAGGAGGCCACCTTCTCCCAGCTCGACCCCGAGACCCGGCGTGACCTCCACTCGCTGCCCAAGTCCCTGGCCGAGCTCATCGGCAAGCACATCGTCGCCGCAGGCATGCTCCTGGACGAGGACCCCGAGCGGGCCTACGCCCATGCCGCCTACGCCCGCCGCAAGGCGTCGCGTGTCCCCGGTGTGCGCGAGGCCTCCGGTGTGGCCGCCTACACCGTCGGCAAGTGGCAGGAGGCCCTGTCGGACCTGCGGGCCGCACGCCGGATGAGCGGCCGGGACAGCTTCCTCGCCATCATGGCCGACTGCGAGCGCGGTCTGGGCCGACCCGAGCGGGCGCTGGAGATCACCGGCGACCCCGCCGCGGCCTCCTTGGACACCGCCGACCGCATCGAGCTGCGGATCGTCGCCGCGGGCGCGCGCCGCGACATGGGTGACGCCAAGGCCGCACTGGCGGAACTCCAGGTTCCGGAGCTCAAGGAGCGCCGGGCCCGTCCGTGGGTCGCCCGCCTGTTCTACGCCTACGCCGACGTCCTGGAGGAGCTGGGCCGCGAGGACGACGCACGTGAGTACTTCTCGCGGGCCTCGGCCGTGGACAGCGATGGTGTGACCGACGCCGACGAGAGGCTGGCCGCGATCGAGGGCGTCGAGCTGGTCGACGTCGACACCGAGGACGGGATCGTCTGGACCGACGCCGAGGAGCAGGAGCTCCCGGAGGCCGACGAGGCCCCCGCCGGCGAGGGCCGTGACCGTCGTGACGACCGCGGCGGCGGCCGGGCACCGCGGGACAGGTACTGAGCCCGTTCCGGGACACCGACGGCACCGCGCCGCCGGGCGGTGAACAGCCGCTCGGCGGCGCCGTCGTGCGCCTGGGGGCGCTCCCCGGAGCCCACGACTCGGTGGTCTGCCTGACCTACGACGGCGACCGCCCCCTGCTCGTCCGCCACAGGGACCGGGGCTGGGAGTTCCCGGGAGGCCATTGCGAACCCGGCGAGACGGTCGAGGACACCGCCCGGCGGGAGGCGCGCGAAGAGGCGGGCGCCACCCTGGGCGAGGTCGGGGTCGTGGGCCACTACGTCCTCGCGAGCGGGCACGTCACCGTCGTCACCCACGCCCGGGTGACCGGGCTGGAACCCCTGAGCGGGGATTTCGAGACCGTGGGGGTGCGGTCCTTCGACGTCCTGCCCGCCGACCGGGAGCTGTCCTGGGCGGACGGCGTCTACGCGCACCTCCTGCGGGAGCTGGGGCTGCCCGGGGCCCCGGCCGCTCAGCCCCCGACCGCCCTGGAGTAGACGGTCGCGGCTGCGACCGGTTCGTACCCGAGCCGCCGGTTGACGGCCAGCATCGGCGCGTTGTCCTCGTGGTTCCCGGTGTAGGCGCGCTCGGCGCCCCGGTCCCGGGCCAGGTGCAGGGCCGCGGTCTTCGCGTAGCCGGCGAGACCCCGCCCGCGGTACTCGCGCAGGACCCCCGTCATCGCCGACTCGACGCGGCTGCCGCCGTCGGACGTGTAGCAGGTCATACCGACCGGTGCGCCGTCGACCAGGATCACCTGGCTCACGGCGTGGTCGTTGTCCGGGCGGGGCCACACGGTGGAGCGCCACTCGTCGTAGGACATGAACCGGCCGTCGTTGTCCGCGCCGGGCTCGTCGGCGGTGGTGAGGCGGTCGATGTCGTAGACGGGCCGCGGGTCGTCCGCGAACCGCTCGAAGGGGCGGAGCTCCACCCCCTCGGGCGCGGGCGGGACCTCCGGCAGGTCCTCCAGGTCCAGGCCCAGGACGTGATGGCTCTCGACCGGGCTGTAGCCGCGCTCCGCCAGCAGTGCCGCGAAGTCCTCTCCGCCGACCTGCACGCCCTCCCCGGCCGCCTCCGCCCGCAGGCTCCCGGCCCCCCGCGCGACCAGGACGGCCTCCGAGGCGTCCAGGAGGCGGGAGTCGAGGCCGGTGCCCAGATGCGTCGCGGCGACCGAGGCGAGGACCGACACCCCGGTCCTCGGGGTGGCCTCTCCGCCGCGCCGGAGTACGGCGCGTATGTGGCCGACCACGCTCCCGTCCTCCTCCACGGCGATGAGGACGGTCTCCTCGAACTCGGCCGAAGGGTGGTCCAGCCGCCAGAGGACGACCTCCTCCGTCAGCACGCGGCACGGGTTCGTCCGGTGGAGGAGGGAGAAGAGACCGGGTGTGTCGGCCCGTCGGGCCTGGCGGATCTCGACTGTCATGCGGCGAGACTAGGTGAGCCCGACGGGGGCCGCACCCCCTTTTCCGCAAGGCCGGGGTCCGAGCCTCAGGAGCGCTCCCCGTCCGCCTTCCGCTCGGCCTGCTCCTGCGCGAGCCGGTCCAGCCAGTGCACGATGCCGGACACGTTGGTCTCCGGTCCGGCGAGGATGTCGAGGACCGCGGCGGACTCCGGCGGTGCGTCGGCGGGGAGCGGGCTGTACCTGGAGACCACCTTGTCCCGGACCATGGCGATGGCGTGGTCGAGGTCCCCGGTGGTCCCGTGGGACTCGCGCACCGTCTCCACCCACAGGCGGAGTTCGCCCTCGGCCTTGTCGAGGGTCTCCGGGACCGCCGTGACCGCACCGAAGTGGGAGAACATCAGCCGCTGGGCGCCGATGTCCCCGAAGAGCCGGAGGGTGCGCAGGCACGCGTCCAGGTCGAAGTCCGGCGGCGGGGTGGCGGGGCTGACGTCCCCGGTGAGCGGCCTGTACACGCCCAGCGCGTCGCCGACGTAGAGGTCGCCGGTGAGGGAGTCCACCAGGCCCATGTGGTGCTTGGCGTGTCCGGGCGCGTAGTGGGAGACGAGTGTTCGGCCGCCGCCGAGGTCGATCTCACCCGTCTCGCCCACAGCGCGGATCCGCGCGGCGTCGGTGGGGCTCATGTGCCCGAACAGGGTCTCCAACCTGTCGCCCCACACCATGGCGGCGCTGGCCATCAGCCGGCTCGGGTCGGCCAGGTGGCGGGCGCCGCGCTCGTGCACCACGATCTCGGCGTTGGGGAACAGGGCGGCCATGTCACCGGTGCCGCCCGCGTGGTCCAGGTGGATGTGGGTGACGACGATGGTGGCCAGGTCCTCGGGTGCGAGCCCCAGGCGCGTGACGGCGCCGTGCAGGACGCGGGCCGAGGCGGCGGTGCCGACCTCGACGACGCAGGGCCGTTCGGACCGGATGAGGTAGCTCGACACGACCCCCGGGTATCCGGCGAGCATCGTGTCGATGGCGAAGATGTCGTCGCCCAGGGGGGTGATCCCCTCGGGCGGACCGCTCACGTCCACGTCGTCGTGCACGGCAAGCACCCCTGTTCCCTCGGTTGTGTGCGGTACGGGAAGGACCTGTCCCGAACCGAATCCGACTCTAGGACAAGGGCGTCATGACAGGTCGGACCGGGGGCGGAGTAGAGGGGCGGGTCGTGCCGGGCCGGCGGGCGTCCGGGGCAGGACCCGCGGCGCGCGGGCCGGTGCGGGTCGCCGAAGGTTGTCCACAGGTTCCGGCGGGGCCTTCCCCGCGGGGGCGGGCCGGGCGATCCTGGAGGTCAGCGCAGACGCCCCGACCAGCCGCGGAGCGCCGGACCCCCGGCGGCCTCCCAGCCCTCCGCCGTGTCGCGCCCCTTCCCCCGCCCACCATCCCAGGAGGACGCATGCGACAGGAGACGGCGGTCGCCCGGCGGCGTGCCGCGGCCCGCCCACCGACCGAACAGCCCGGCACCGCGACAGAACCCCCTCCCGGACCCGGCGCCCGCGCGGTCGACCGCCGTGGGGAGCCGGACCCCTCCGACGGGGCCGGAGCCCGACGCGAGCCGGGCCACCGCAACGAGATCGTGGTCGCGGGGCGTGTCACCGCGGAGCCCCTCGTGCGCGAGCTCCCCAGCGGGGACCGTGTCGCCACCTGGCGGGTCTGCGTGGCCAGGCCGACCGACAGCCGGTACGCCGGCCGGGGGGTCGACTCGATCACCTGCGCCAGCTTCGACCAGGACCTGCACGAGGGGATCCGCGCCTGGAGGCTGGGCGACGTGGTCCAGATGAGCGGGGAGCTGCGCCGCCGTACCTGGCGCGGGCGGGAGGGGGTTCGCAGTGTCTGCGAGGTGGAGGCGAGGACCGCGACGCTGGTCCGCGCGGCCGAATCGGGGCACGGCGGGCGCGAGGAGCCGGGGCGGTGAGGCCGCGGCTCGGGTGCTCACCAGCCCAGGCGGGCCAGAACGCCGCGCGCGGCCGGGCCGCCAGGGTCCACCGTGGCGTCCGCCCACACGGCCGCGCACAGGGCACGGAGGCCGTCCAACCGGTCGCCCGTCCCTTCGATCGCCGGAGCGCCCCCGGTGACGGTCACCGTCCACCCGCCGCAGCGGGCCCCGTGGCCGGTGTGCGCCACCTCCGGGTGCGTGTCGTTCATGCCCGACACGTCCCACGCCAGGTAGGCGGGCCGCTGGTGCGCGGGGGCCGCGAGGACGTCCGCGGGCGCGGTCACCCCGGACAGCACCAGCAGGCCTGCCGCGCCGTGCACGGTGGCCCCCTCGATGTCGGTGTCGAGGCGGTCTCCGACGATGAGCGGGTTGCGGGCGCCGGTACGTCGGATGCCCTCCTCGTGCAGGGGGCGCATCGGCTTTCCGGCGACGACGGGCTCGACCCCGGTGGCGTGCGCGATCACCCGGACGAACGACCCGTTGGCCGGAGTGGCGCCCCACTCGCTGGGCGCGGTGGCGTCGGCGTTGCTGGCCACGTACAGCGCGCCGCGCGCCACCGCGAGCGCCCCCTGGTCGAGCAGGTCCCGGCTCATGCTCCGCGAGTACCCCTGGACCACGGCCACGACCGAGTCCGAGGCCACCGTCACCGGGCGCAGGCCCATCTTCCGGACCGCCTGCCGCAGGCCGGTGTCGCCCACGACGAGGACGTCCGAGCCCGCCGGGTGGCGCTCGCTCACGAGCCTGGCGGCCGCCTCGGCAGAAGTCACCACGTCGTCGGGTGCCGCGGCCACCCCCAACTGCGTGAGGTGTTCGGCGATCCGGGCGGGGGTGCGGCCGGCGTTGTTGGTCACGAACGCCACCTTGGCGCCGGCGGCTCGCGCCTTGCCCACCGCCTCCGGGGCTGCGGGCACCGCGTGCGGGCCGATGTACACGACCCCGTCCAGGTCCAGGAGCATCGCGTCGTAGAGCGTGTTCAGGGGACGGTCTGCGGCGAGCAGGGACATGTCGGGGAACCTGTTCCGTGCGGTGGCGTGGTCGGTGTTCAGGCTATGGCCTGGCCTCCGGCCCCCGTGACCGCGCACCCCCGCAACGGGTGTGCCCTGTGTCGCACGGGGCCGGAGTCGGCCCCCGGCCCCTTTCGGCGGCAGCGGTGGCGGGGGCCCGGCCGGGACGGGCGGTCGCCGCCGTAGGGGGCCGGCCCCACCGGGCGGGTGCGGAGAACCCCAGGTCGGTACTGCGGCCGGCTCCGTGGCGCCGGAGGCGCGCCGGCGAACACCATGGACCCATGTTCAGACTTCCCGCGGCGCTGCTCGCCGCCTCCGTCCTCCTCCTCGCCGGGAATCCGGCCGCCGCGGACACGGCGGACCCCGGGGGAGGGGGGCTGACCCCCGGCGCCGTGGACGCCTACCTGGACGACTACCTGGCGTCCTCGCCGCTGCCCGGCGCCGCGGTCGCCGTCACCCGGGGCGCCGACGTGGTCCACGTCGCGGGGTACGGCACCGACTCCGGGGGCCGGCCGATCACCGCCGACACCCCGATGGGCGTGGCCTCCGTCAGCAAGGCGTTCACCGCCCTGGCGGTCATGCAGCTCGTGGAGGAGGGGGATGTCGGGCTCGACGACCGTGTGGCCGAGCGGCTGCCCGGGTTCACCCTCGCCGACCCGCGCGGCGCGGAGATCACCGTCCGCCAGCTGCTCACCCACACCTCCGGGATGTCCGACACCGCCTTCCGCGAGAAGAGCGAACCCGCCCCCGACGACCTCTCCGGCGCGGTCGCCCGGCTGGCGGGCGCCGGTCTGGCCGCGGAGCCGGGCACGGAGGTGAACTACCACAACCCCAACTACCACGTGGCGGCACGCCTGGTGGAGGCCGTCAGCGGCCTGCCCTTCGGCGAGTTCCTCGAGCAGCGCACGTTCGCGCCCCTGGGCATGGACGACACGGTCACCGTCGACACCGTCGGAGAGGTCTTCGAGGCCGGGGTGGCCAGGGGGCACGTCGGTGTCCTGGGGAACGCCGTCCCCGCCGTCGAACCCGCGAGCTACGTCAACGGCGCCGGGGGCATGGTCACCACCGCCGCGGACATGGCCCGGTGGCTCGTCGCGCAGAACAGCGGGGGCCGGGGCGCGGACGGTGCGCGCATCCTCTCGGAGGAGGGCGTCGCCGCCACCCACGCCCCGCTGGGGGGAGGCGCCGGAGGGGAGCGCAAGGGGCTGGGCTGGGACGTCGGAGAGACACCCGCCGGTGCGCCGATGCTCTCGCACGGCGGCATCCAGTTCACCTACACCGCCCACCAGGCGCTCCTGCCGGAGAGCGGCCACGGGATCGCGGTGATGGCCAACACCGGACTGGGAGGCGCCGACGCCTCGGCGCTGCTCCACGGACTGGTCGCCCTGGCCGACGGTGGCGAGCCGTCGCCTCCCGCCGGACCGTTCCTGCTGGTGGTGGACGCGGTCCTGGCGGGCCTGGCCGTGTCGGCGTGCTTCCTGGCCGTCCGGGGCGTGCGCGGAGCCGGGAGGTGGGCCGCCGCGGCGAGGGAGCGGGCCCGGTGGCGCACCGCGCTCCGGCTGGTACCGGGCCTCGCCGTGGTCTGCGCCGCGGTGGTCCCGCACCGGCTGGTGGCGCTGCTCGCCCAGGGCCGGGACCTCACATGGCTCCAGAGCCTCTACACCGCGCCCACGGCCGTGGTGCTCCTGGTGACCGCCGCGCTGGCCTTCGCCGCGGTGTACGCGGCGCGGGCGGCCGCGCTGGCCCGCCCGCGCCGGCCGCTCAGTCCAGAACCCTCATGACCAGCCCGGTGCGCGGCTTGGGGCCGAACGAGGTGGACTTGCGCGGGGTCAGCTCGCCGCGGTCGGCCACCGCGTACACCTGGCCCACGCCCAGCGCGGGCACGACGACGGCGGTCCCCTTCTCGTGGTGGGCGGCGGCGACCGCCTCGGCGGGGTCGTCGTGCACCATCCGCACCAGGTCCTCCGGGAACTCCCACAGCGGCATGAGCACCTCGTGCAGGACCGCGGTGGGAAGGCGGCGCCACGCGGGGGACCGCTCCGGCATGGCCCGCTCCAGCACACCCTCGTCGAAGCCGTGCGCCAGGTGGGCGTCCCCGTCGGGCGACACCAGCAGGAGGGCGGGGGACTCCGACCCGGCCCGGGCCGCCACCCCGGCCAGGACCTCCGGCGAGGCCGTGCCGAGCGGTTCCACGGTGGCCGCCTCCCGGGCCTCCCGGACCGCCGTGTCGGTGTCCAGGCCGGGCAGCACACGGTGGATGGCCCCCAGGCGGGGAGGGTGGGTGTCGCTGTCGACCAGCAGGGCCAGCCCGTAGCCCCATCCCGGGTCGGGGTACTCCCGGTGGAGGCGGCGGTAGGCGGCGTAGCGGTGGTGCCCGTCGGCGATCAGCGCGGAGCGGCCGGCCAGGTCGGCTGCCACACGCCGCAGCTCACCGGGGTCGGTGAGGGCCCAGAGGCGGTGCTCGGAGCCGTCGCGGGTGCGTGCGGACACCAGTGGGGCCAGCGCCGCCGCGGCCTCGGTCGCGGCGGTCGCGGCCCCGCCGCCGCCCCGGTAGACCAGGAAGATCGGTTCGAGGTTGGCCCGGGCCAGGCCCATCAGGGCGAACCGGTCGCGCACCGGCGGGTCGGCCACGTCCTCGTGCGGGCGCACCGCCGACCCGGCGCCGTCCTCGGGCAGCCGAAGGTTGCCCACCAGGCCGCGCTGGCGCCGGCCGTCCGCCGTGACCTGCTCGTACACGTACAGGGCGGGTTCGCCGTCCAGGGCGAGGACCCCGTCGCCGATCCAGCTGTGCAGGAGGTCGGCGGCGGCGCGGTAGCGGTGCGGCACGGCGCTGTCCGGGTCCTGCCTGCCCAGTTCGTAGGGCAGGGTGACGCGGGCCGCGTTGTGGGGGTCGGACCGCTGGAGCTTCCGCGCCTCCTCGGCGTCGGGGATGTCGTAGGGCGGCGTCAGGAGTCGTGCGAGGTCGAAGTCCCCGTCGATGAACCGGTCCACGTCCGGGTCCGCGTAGCGCAGACCGCGGAAGGGGGCCAGTTCGAGAGCGTGGCGTGGCATCCCAGCAACGTACCCGCCGTGCGGGGGCCGTCGTGTCCGCCCGCGCGCCGGCTCAGAGGAGGCGCCGCAAGCGCAGGAGGTCGCCGACGCTCGCGTCCACCCTGACCCTGCGGCCCAGGAGGGCGCGGGCGGCGTCCAGGCGGTCCTCGGACAGGGCCACCAGGTCGTCGCTGTCGACGGTGACCCGCACCTGCGGTTCCGGGGCCGCGCGGTCGGCGGGCCGGTGGGTGAGGCCGGTCAGGCCCCCGACCGTCAGGCGCATGTCGAAGGCGGTCCCCAGGTCCGGGACCACCACGCTGACGGAGCGCTCGCGGATGTGCTTGCGCCGCTTCTCCTCGGACTCGGAGAGGATGCGCCGGTTGATCTTCTCGATTCCCGCGAGACAGGCGTCGATGCTGCTCATGGCGACATCATGCCCTACCGCGGAGTGCCGGGAATCCTTCTGGGTCCACCGTGACGAATGGGATGGCCTGCCGCGAACGCGTGTCAACGGCGGCCCCGCAGGGGTAGCGTGGGAAGCACCCCCCGCTGCGCAGTGGCCCCTGCTTCCCGGGCCCTTCCCCATTCTCCCGCGGTCCCATCAAGGAGCACCTGAATCATGGTCGTCGACGCGGTACGCACCTATCTCGATGCCGCCAATGGCCTCACCGAACTCTCGCGCAAGCAGGCCGTCGCCGCCGCCAAGACCCTGCTGCGGGCGAACGGCGCCGGAGGCCCCGCCCTCCCCGGGGCGGGAGAGGGCGACACCCCGCCTCCGCGGGTGGGGCAGAGCATCCAGGCGCTGGCGGGCGAGCTCATCGAGACCAGCCAGGCGAACAGGTCGGCCCTCGCCGACCTGGTCCGCGCGGAGGTCGGGCGCCAGCTGGAGCGGATGGACGTGGTCCCGCGCGGTGAGCACGAGCGGCTGGTGCGCCGGGTCGCCGAGCTGGAGCGGCGGCTGGCCGCCCGCCACGCGGTGGAGAGGGCCCTGGCCCCCGAGGCGGCGGGGGCGGCCTCCCCGGTGGCTCCGGCCACCGGTCCCGCCGGACAGGACGCGGACGCGGTCGCCGCCCGCGGACCCGCCGTCCCGCCGGAGACGCAAGGGGCTGCGGGAGGCGGGGTCCCGGAGGTCCGGGAGGCACCCGGAGGCGAGGCTCCCGAGGGTTCCTCCGGCGCCGCTGCCGACGACCGGGACGGGGCCGGGGACCCCGCCGGGGAGGGGGAGGAGGCCGCGCCCGCGGAGGCCGGAGCGGCCGGGACCAAGGCCAGAACCCGGGCCCCTGCCAAGACGGCGCGGGCGCGCTCCACCGCCAAGCGCACCCCCAAGGGCAAGGGCCCCGCGAAGAAGTAGAGTCGGTCGAACGCGATCACCGGGAGAACCATGGACCCCAAGGAACAGGCCGAGGCCGTGGCCGAGCAGACCCTCAGCGGCACCCGGGAGCGCCTGGAATCACTGGGCTCCCGACCCACGTCCGAGCACGTCGCGGTCTTCGACGCCCTGCACCGGGAGCTGTCCGGTGTGCTCGGGGCGCTCGACCAGAACGCGAACACCCCCCGATAACTCTCGGTATCGTAGGTGACCATGGCAAAACGTACTCGGCTCGACGCGGAACTGGTCCGCCGCGGGCACGCACGCTCCCGGGGCCACGCCGCCGAGATCATCGACGGCGGGTTCGTCAAGGTGGCCGGGGTCGTGGCCTCCAAGGCCGCGACCCAGGTGGGCCAGGACCAGCCCATCGTGGTCAGGGCCCCCTCCGACGAACCCCCGTACGTCTCCCGGGGCGCCCACAAGCTCATCGGCGCCCTCGACGCCTTCGCCCTGGACGTCACCGACCGCCGCGCGCTGGACGCCGGCGCCTCCACCGGCGGCTTCACCGACGTGCTGCTCCGCCGTATGGCGGCCCACGTCACCGCGGTCGACGTCGGCTACGGGCAGCTCGCCTGGTCGTTGCGCAGCAACGACCGGGTGCGGGTGATGGAGCGGGTCAACGTCCGCGAGCTCACCCCGGAGCAGATCGGTGAACCGCGCCCGGACCTGGTCGTCGGCGACCTGTCGTTCATCTCCCTGAAACTGGTCCTGGGACCGCTGAAGGACTGCGTGGCGGCCGGTGCGGACTTCGTGCTCATGGTCAAGCCGCAGTTCGAGGTCGGCAGGAACAAGGTCGGCGCGGGGGGAGTGGTCCGCGAGCCCGCGCTGCGCGCCGAGGCGGTCTCCGACGTCGCCGCCCACGCCCTCTCCCTGGGCCTGGGCGTCGTCGGCGTGACCGCGAGCCCGCTCCCCGGGCCCTCCGGAAACGTCGAGTACTTCCTGTGGCTGCGCGCGGGGGCCCCGCCCCTGGACCCGGCCGACCTGGCCCGGGCCGTCGAGGAGGGGCCGAGCTGACGGGCATGGCACCGTGTCTCAGGTGTCCGGTAACGTGACCCGGCCGGGTCAGCGAAGCTCCCGGCCAGTACTCGGGCTCCCCTGTCGGGGAGCGAACGTAAGGGGACGGCGATGACCAGCGGACGCAGTGTTCTCCTGCTGGCCCACACCGGTCGGCCCGCGGCGGTGCGCAGCGCGCAACTGGTCCACGAGAGCCTCAGCCGCGCCGGCCTGACCGTGCGCATGCTCAAGGCCGAGGTCGAGGAGCTGGCCGCGGTGGGCTGTGTGCTCTCCCCGATCGAGGCCGTCGAATCCGCGGACGCGGCCGAGGGGGTGGAGCTGGTCATGGTCCTGGGCGGCGACGGCACCCTGTTGCGGGCCGCCGAGATGGCCCGTCCCGCCGGGGCGCCGCTCCTCGGGGTGAACCTGGGCCACGTGGGCTTCCTCGCCGAGGCCGAGCGCGAGGACCTGGGCGCCACCGTGCGCAGCGTCGTCAACCGCGACTACGACGTCGAGGAGCGCATGACCCTGGAGGTCGCGGTCTTCAACGGGGGGCGCAACAACGGGGCTCCGTCGGTGCGCTCCTGGGCGCTCAACGACGCCACGCTGGAGAAGGGCGAGTCCCGGCGCATCCTGGAGGCCGTCCTGGAGATCGACGGCCGCCCGCTCTCCCGCTGGGCCTGCGACGGGGTGGTGTGCGCCACCCCGACGGGGTCCACGGCGCACGCCTTCTCCGCGGGCGGGCCGGTGGTGTGGCCCGACGTGGAGGCCCTCCTGGTCGTGCCGCTCAGCGCGCACGCCCTGTTCGCCCGGCCCCTGGTCGTGGGGCCGCACGCCACCATCGCCTTCGAGGTGCTTCCGGACACGGCGCCGGGGGTGCTCTGGTGTGATGGACGGCGTATGGTCGAATTGCCCGCGGGGGCACGAATCGAGATCACCCGTGCCGATACGCCGGTCCGGCTGGCCCGGTTGCACCGGGCCCCGTTCACCGACCGCCTGGTGGCCAAGTTCGGCCTTCCGGTCGCGGGTTGGCGCGGGCGGGTCGAGCACGGTCACTGAACGCGGAGTGCGTTCCGGCGCGGCGTTCGCACGAGCGCGCGCGATGAAGTGGAGCCAACCACAGGAGAGGGATCGGTGCTCGAAGAAGTCCGTATCCAGGGACTCGGGGTCATTGACGACGCCGTTTTGGAGTTGTCACCGGGGCTGACCGTCGTCACGGGTGAGACCGGCGCGGGAAAGACCATGGTCGTCACCGGGCTCGGGCTGCTCTTCGGCGGGCGGGCCGACCCCCAGCGCGTACGGCCCGGCGCCGACCGGGCGGTGGTGGAGGGGCGGCTGACCGTCCCCGCCGGCGGCCGTGTGGCCGACCGCGTGCTGGAGGCGGGGGGCGACATCGACGACGACGTCCTCATCCTCACCCGGGCGGTGTCCGCGGAGGGCCGGTCGCGCGCCACGATGGGCGGGCGCTCGGCCCCCGTCAGCCTGCTCGCCTACCTCGCCGACGACCTGGTGGCGGTCCACGGGCAGTCGGACCAGCAGCGGCTCCTGCGCGCCGACCGGCAGCGCTCCTCACTGGACCGCTTCGCCGGCGAGCAGCTGGCGAAGGCCGCCAAGCAGTACACCCTGGCCTACCGCCGCCACCGGGAGGTGACCGCGGAGCTCGAGGAGCTGGTCGAGCGGGCGCGCGAGCGCGCCCAGGAGGCCGACATGCTCCGCTTCGGGGTGGAGGAGATCGCCGCGGCCGAGCCCCTGCCCGGCGAGGACGCCGAACTCCTGGCAGAGGAGACGCGCCTGGCGCACGCCGACGGCCTGCGCATGGCGGCGACCACCGCTCACGAGGCCCTGGCGGGGGACCCCGCCTCCGACGTGGAGGTCGACGTGGCCGCGCTGCTCTCCGCGGCCCGCCAGGCGGTGGCCTCCGTCCGCGAGCACGACGCGGAGCTGGCCGCCATCGGCGACCGGCTGGACGAGGCGTCCTACATCCTCACCGACGCGGCCACCGAGCTGGCGTCCTACGCCGAGTCCGTGGACGCCGACCCCGGCCGCCTGGCCCAGGTGCAGGAGCGCCGCGCGCTCCTGACCTCCCTGTCCCGCAAGTACGGCGGGACCACGGACGAGGTGCTGGGCTGGGCCTC
Organism: Streptomonospora nanhaiensis; assembly: GCF_026642255.1. GTDB lineage: Bacteria > Actinomycetota > Actinomycetes > Streptosporangiales > Streptosporangiaceae > Nocardiopsis > Nocardiopsis tropica. The sequence goes on from NZ_CP113264.1 coordinate 2,052,872, forward strand.
GGAGGCGGCCAAGCGGCTGGCGGACCTGGACAACGACGACGAGCGCATCGAGGCCCTGCGCGCCGAGGCCGCCGAGCTGTACGAGGGGCTGGACCGGTGCGCCGCGGAGCTGACGCGCGTCCGCACCGAGGCGGCCGACCGCTTCGGCTCGGCCGTCACCGAGGAGCTGACCGCCCTGGCCATGCCGCACGCCCGCGTGAGCGTGCGGATCACCACGGGCGAGGAGTTCGGCCCGTACGGACGCGACGAGGTCGAGGTCCTGCTGGCCCCGCACCCCAGTTCACCGCCGCTGGCGCTCAACAAGGGCGCCTCCGGCGGTGAGCTCTCCCGGGTGATGCTGGCCATCGAGGTGGTGTTCGCGGGGGCCGACCCGGTGCCGACGTTCGTCTTCGACGAGGTCGACGCGGGGGTGGGCGGCAAGGCCGCGGTGGAGATCGGCCGCCGCCTGGCCAAGCTCGCGCAGCGCTCCCAGGTCATCGTCGTCACCCACCTCCCGCAGGTCGCGGCGTTCGCGGACGCGCACCTGGTGGTGGAGAAGTCGACCGAGGGCCTGGTCACGGAGAGCGGCGTGGTGCGGTTGGACCGCGCGGGCCGGGTCCGCGAGCTGTCGCGGATGCTCGCCGGCCTGGAGGACTCCGAGCTGGGCCGCGCCCACGCAGAGGAGCTGCTCACCAACGCCGCTCCGGAGCGCGCCTACCCCGCCGCCTGAGCGGGAGCCCCGGGACCCGCGGGGCGGATGTGTGACGCGGGCCCGTTCCCGGGTAGGGCGGTGGCAGGCCGCCGTCGACGTCCCCGTTGGGGTGGTGACGGCGGTCCTGCCCGAACACGCCGATCTCCCAGGTGTTATGACTTACCGTAGTCGCGTTCTGACAGTATGCCAGCGATGAAGGTAACGGATGCGCTCAGCGCCACAGTCATGCGGTTCCGCCGCTCCCGGGCGGACGCTCCCACAGGGCTGGTCGCGCCCGTCCGCTCGGACCGCCGCACCAAGAACCTGACCAAACGCCTCCGCCCCGGCGACATCGCCGTCATCGACCACGTCGACCTGGACCGGGTCAGCGCCGAGGCGCTGGTCGGCTGCGGGGTCTCGGCGGTGCTCAACGTCGCCAAGAGCATCAGCGGCCGCTACCCCAACCAGGGGCCGGAGATGATCGTCACGGCGGGCATCCCCCTCGTCGACGACGTCGACCCCGAGGTCTTCACCCGGGTCCGCGACGGCGAGCGGCTCCGGTTGGAGGGCGCCACCCTGTACCGCGGCGACGAGGCGCTCGCCCGCGGGACCCTCCAGGACGCGGGGACCGTCAGCGCCGCCATGGCCGAGGCCCGCGCCGGGCTCGCCACACAGCTGGAGGCGTTCGCGGCCAACACCATGGCCTACCTCCAGCACGAGCGGGACCTGCTCCTGGACGGTATCGGCATCCCCGACATCGAGACCGACATGGAGGGGCGCCACGTCCTCATCGTGGTCCGCGGCTACCACTACCGCGAGGACATCGCCGCCCTGCGCCCCTACATCCGCGAGTTCAGACCCGTCATCATCGCCGTGGACGGCGGCGCGGACGCGGTCATGGAGGGCGGCTACCGGCCCGACATCATCGTCGGCGACTTCGACTCGGTGTCGGACCAGGCCCTGGCGAGCGGCGCCGAACTCGTCGTGCACGCCTACCGGGACGGCCGGGCCCCCGGCCTCCCCCGGCTCACCGACCTCGGCTACGACGCGGTGGTCTTCCCGGCGACCGGCACCAGCGAGGACGTGGCGATGATGCTGGCCGACGGTTCGGGCGCCGCCCTCATCGTGGCGGTGGGCACGCACGCCACCCTGGAGGAGTTCCTCGACAAGGGCCGTTCGGGCATGGCCAGCACCTTCCTGACCAGGCTCAGGGTGGGCGGGAAGCTCGTCGACGCCAAGGGCGTCAGCCGCCTGTACCGCTCGCGCATCTCGCCCTGGGCGCTGCTCGGGCTGGTCGCCGCCTGTCTGCTCACCATCGTGGTCGCCGCCTACAGCTCACCGGCGGGACAGGTCTACCTCACCTTTCTCGCGGCGCGCTGGGACGTGTTCTCCTACTGGCTGACGGGACTGCTGACGTGATCGATTTCCGCTACCACCTGGTGTCCATAGTCGCGGTGTTCCTCGCACTCACCGTGGGGCTGGTCCTGGGGACCACCATGCTCCAGGACCCCCTGCTGAACACACTCCAGTCCGAGACCGCGGACCTGCGCGGCCAGAGCGAGGACCTGCGCTCCGAGCGCGACGTCGCGGACAAGGTCAACGCCGGGGCCGACGAGATGGCCGAGGCCGTGTCCTCGGACATGCTCGACGGCCGCCTCACCGGCCTGGGCGTGGTCGTGGTGACGGCCCCGGGGGCGAACCCCGAGGTGGCCGACGGGCTCGCCGCACGGGTCGAGGAGGCGGGCGGCGAGGTCGTCGGCCGGGTCGCGGTCACCGACGCCCTCGTGGACGCGGGCAACGCCACCTTCGTCGACGAGCTGTCGATCCAGGTCTCCCAGGACCCCGACGGCCTGACCGGAGGACCCTACGACAAGGCGGGCACGGAGCTCGGGCGCGCCCTGGCTTCCGCCGGCGGGGCGGGGTCCGGCGACGGGGACGCGGAGGGCGCCGGACGGGCGACGGAGGACCCGCGGGAGGCGGAGGAGACCCCCGGAGGGGGTGGCTCCCACGACGCCGAGGCCGTCCTGGACGCCTTCTCCGAGGGCGGTCTGGTCCAGGTCGAGGGCGACCCCGCCGTGTCCGCCGACGCCCTGGTCGTCCTCGCGCCGGCGGCGGGGTCCTCCGACGGGGCCGACCGGGAGGCCGTCAACGCGGTGCTCACCACCGTCACCACCGCCCTGCACCGGGAGGTCGGCGCCGCCGTCCTCGCCGGCGACGTGCCGTCCTCCCGCGGTGACGGGATGCTCGCCCAGGCCCGTGCGGCCGAGCCGGAGTTCGCCACCGCGGACGTGACCGGGCGCCCCATGGGCGACATCATCGCCGTTCTGGCCCTGGCCGAGAACCTGGAGGGGGGCGCCGGGGCGTACGGGATCGGTGAGGGGGTCCGGGGGTTCCTGCCCGACCCGCTGCCCGCCGCCCGCGAGGCGGACGACGCGGCGTCCGGCGCCGCGGAGGAGGCGGCGACCGGCGGGAGGGGCGGCGCCGACGAGTCCCGCCGCACCGTCAGGGAGGGGGAGTGACACCCGTGCCCTCCCACGCCGTGCGCGCGGCCGCGGTCGCGCATGCCGGCTGCGGGCGCCGGCCCGTCCCGCCGCCCCTCCGCTCCCTGGCGCAGGGCCTGGCGGGCGCCGTGGTCGGCGCGGCCGCCGCCCGGGCCGCCTACGCCGTGCTCACCCTGCCCGAGCGCGCCTGCGCCCCCGCCGGGACGGGGGCGCAGGGCGCGACCGGCACGGCTCCCGGAGACCCCCGGGCGGAGGGCTCCGCGGGGGCACCCGGGGCGGACGCCCCCTCCGCCTGGCTGCGCCGCAACTTCCGGGGCCGCGTCGTCACCCTCCAGGAGGGACCGGCCCTGGCCTCGGGGGTGTGCGCCGCCAGCCTCCTCGTCCCCGGGCCGGCGCCGCGGGTGCGCGCCGCGTCCGCCCTCGCCGCGGCGGGGGCCGCCGCGTTCGGGGCCTACGACGACCTCTCGGGCAACGGCCAGGCCCGCGGCCTGCGCGGACACCTGGCCGCGCTCGCGCGCGGAGAGGTCACCACCGGCCTGGTCAAGATGGTCGGCATCGGCGCCACCGGGGTCGCCGCCGCCTCCCTGCTGCGCCGCGGGCCGGTGGACACCCTGGTGGACGGCGCGCTCATCGCGGCCGGCGCCAACCTGGTCAACCTGTTCGACCTGCGCCCCGGCCGCGCCGCCAAGTTCGCCCTCCTCGCCGCGGCGCCGGCCCTGGCCTCGCCCGCGGCGCCCCTGCTCGGCCCGGTGGTGGGCGCCTGTTCCGCGCTGCTCCCCGACGAGCTGGCCGAACGCTCCATGCTTGGCGACGCGGGGGCCAACGCCCTGGGCGCGGCCCTCGGGGCCGCCGCCGTCGCGCAGGCGCCGCGCCCGGTGCGCCTGGCGCTGTTCGGCGCGGTGGCCGCACTGACCCTGGCCAGCGAGGTGACCAGTTTCTCCCGTGTCATCGACCGCGTCCCGGCCCTGCGCCGCCTCGACCAGTGGGGCAGGAGCCCCGTCCGCAGGACGGCCGCCGGAGGGGCGGAGGACGACGGGCGTGCCGGTGCTCCGGGCGAAGGGCGCCCGGTGGGGAGGTGCGCGTGAGGTGTCCGCGGTGTCCCGCGCCGTCCACGGCGTGACGAGCGGTGTCGGCGCGGCGGCGGCGCTCATCGCGGTGGCCACCGTGGGGGCGCGCCTGGCGGGGTTCGGCCGCACGGTGGTCTTCTCGCAGACCGTCGGCGACACCTGCCTGGGCACCGCGTACGTCACCGCGAACCAGATCCCCGCCGTCCTGTTCGAGATCGTCATCGGTGGGGCGCTCACGGCCGTGGTCGTCCCCGTCATGGCCTCGGCCGCCGCCCGCGGCGACCACGACCAGGTGCGCCGCACCGCGTCCGCGCTCATCACCTGGGTGCTGCTCCTGTCCGTCCCGCTGTCCGTCCTGCTCGCCCTCGCGGCGCCCCCGGTGATGGCGCTGATGCTCGGAGCCGGAGCCGGCTGCGACGGGGAGGCACTGCTCGCCCTGTCCTCCCGCATGCTCGTGGTCTTCGCACCCCAGATCGTCTTCTACGGGCTGGCCTCGGTCCTGTACGGCGTCCTCCAGGCGCACCGCAGGTTCCTGGCGCCCGCACTGGCGCCGCTGCTGTCCAGCCTCGTGGTGATCGCCGCCTGCCTGGCCTTCGTGCCGTTGGGCGGCGGCCACCGCCAGGACGTCGCGGGCCTGCCGGCCGCGGCGGAGCTCACCCTGTCGCTCGGCACCACCGCGGGGGCGGCGGCCCTGTTCCTGACGGTGCTCGGCCCCGCCGCGCGGCTGAGGACGGGGCCCCGGCCGCGCCTGACGTTCCCCGCCGGGGTGGGGGAGCGGGTGCGCTCCCTGGCGGCGGCGTCACTGCTGCCGCTGGTGGCCATGCAGGTGTGCCTCCTGCTGTCGGTGGCGCTGGCCAACTGGGGTGGGGGCGCGGGGGCGGCCGTGCTCTACACCTACGCGTGGGCCCTGTTCACCCTCCCGTACGGGGTGATCGCGGTCCCCATCGCGACGAGCGCCTTCACCGCCCTCGCCGTGGCCCACGCCGAACACGACCGGGAGGGGTTCGCCGCGCTCGCCGCCGGAGGCGCCCGCGCCTGTGTGGTGGCCACAGCCGGGGTGGGCACCGCGCTGGCGGCCGCCGCCGCCCCGGTGGCCGGGGTCTTCGCCCAGCAGGATCCGCAGACCCTCGAGCGCGCCCTGCTGGCCTACGCTCCGGGTGTGGTGGGCTTCGGCCTGGTCGCCCTGCTCAGCCGGGCCCTGTACGCGTCCCACCACGGACGTTCCGCCGCCGCGGCCCAGGTGGTGGGATGGCTCGTGGTGACGGTGTGCGCCGCGGTTCTGGTGTGGCTGCTCCCCCCGGGATGGTCGATCGCCGGACTGGGCGCGGCCAGCACGGTCGGCCTGACCCTGGCCGCCGTACTGCTCTGCGCGGGCGTGGCGCGCGCGCACGGCCGCGGCGCCCTGGCGGGTGTGGCGCGCTCGGTGCTGGCCGCCGCCCTCGGCGGCGGCGCCGGATGGGTGGCGGGCCGTGCGGTCGCCGGGCTCCTGCCCGCCGACGGGGTGTGGCAGTCGGCGGGGGCGGCCGCCTCGGCGGGCGCCGCGGGGCTGGTGGTCTACGCGGCGGTCGCGGCCCTGGCGGACCGTGCCGCCGTGCGGGCCGTCGCCGACCGGGCCAGGACCGTACTCGAACGCAGGAGGGGGAAGCGGTGAACGGCAGGATCGCGCTGGTCGTCGGTACCAGCACAGGAGGCGTCGGCCGCCACGTCCGCTCACTGGGCGCGGGACTGCGCGCCCGCGGGTACCGGGTGGCGGTGCTCGGCCCGGCCGAGGCCGAGCAGGAGTTCGGGTTCACCTCGGAGGGCCTGCGCTTCTCCCCTGTGCCCATCGGCCCCGCGCCCTCGGCGGGGGACCCCGGCGCGGTGCTGCTCCTGCGCTCGCTGACGCGCGGCGCGGACGTGGTCCACGCGCACGGGATGCGCGCCGGGGCCCTCTGCGCGCTGGCGGGCGCCCGGCCGCTGGTGGTGACGGCGCACAACGCGCCGCCGCCGGTCGGGGGCCTCCTGGCCCTGGCCTACCCCCTTCTGGAACGGATCGTGGCCCACCGCGCGGACGCGGTGCTGGGGGTGTCCGGCGACCTGGTGCGGCGGATGCGCGCGCTCGGGGCGCGGGAGGCCCGCCTCGCCGTGGTGGCCGCGCCGGAGACGGGGACGCCGCTGAACGGGCGCGAGGCCACGCGCGCCGACCTGGCGGTCCTTCCCGAGCGCCCCCTGCTGCTGACCATCGGCCGGCTCGCGGAACAGAAGGGGCTGCACATGCTCCTGGACGCGGCGCCCTCCATCGCCGACCGCAGCCCGGAGCCGGTGATCGCGATCGCCGGGGACGGCCCCCTCTGGGGCCGCCTGCACGACACGGCGGCCGAGATGGACGCCGACGTGCGCATGCTCGGCCACCGCTCGGACGTGGCCGACCTCCTCGCCGCCGCGGACGTGTTCTGTCTCACCAGCCGGTGGGAGGGGCCGTCGCTGGTGATCATGGAGGCGCTGCGGGCGGGGCTCCCCGTGGTCTCCACCCGGGTCGGGGGGATCCCCGACCTGTACGCGGGGACGGTGCTGATGGTGCCGCCGGGGGACACGGAGGCGTTCGCGGCAGCGGTGGGGCGGGTCCTGGACGACCCCGTGCTGGCCGCGGACCTGCGGACCCGTGCACGGGAGACCGCGCGGACGCTGCCGAGCGAGGAGGACGCGGTGGAGGCCGCCGCCGCCGTCTACAAGTCGGTGCTCCGCCGCTGATCCGCGGGGCGCCGGGGGCGGGGCGGGGCGCGGCAGGATCCCCCGGGCCGGGGGACGGGGACCCCTACCCGGGGGCCTGACCCATGTGTCCCGGAGGAGCGATGAATACCACCGCCGCCGCCTCTTCCCGGGAGGGGCCGGAGATGCCATCCTGATCCGTGGGTCCGAAGGTGTGTCACGGAGTGCGCACGACCGGTACCCTTGGTTTCACGTGAGGGGAGTATCCCTGTCGCGGCGGTGTCGTCATCACGGAGTACAGAGTCGTTCTCCCGGTGCCGTCGGTTCACGTCCTCAGGACGTGAGCGGGAGAGACCTCCGGTAGTTCGACGTGCGTGCACACTGCTCGCGCGCACCAACCGGAGGAGAATCCGTCCGTGGACGTTCCCATGTGGGTGTGGGCTGCGACGATCGGTGGAATGATCGCCATCCTGGTGATCGACCTGGCCATCGTCGACCACCCCTGGAGCAAGAACAAGGGTCCCCAGGAGTTCGGGATCAAGCAGGCCGCCTGGTGGGCGGTCTTCTACATCGGCATCGCCATCCTCTTCGGTCTCGGGGTCTGGTACTTCGGCGGCGGTTCGGCCGGCGCGGAGTACTTCGCGGGCTTCGTCACCGAGAAGAGCCTGAGCATCGACAACCTCTTCGTGTTCTACCTCATCCTGAGCTCCTTCGCGGTGCCCAGGAAGTACCAGCACGAGGTCCTGCTCGTCGGCATCGTCATCGCGATCGTCATGCGCGGCATCTTCATCGCCCTCGGCGCCCAGGTGATCAACGCCTGGAGCGAGGTGTTCTACCTCTTCGGCGCCTTCCTGATCTACACCGGTTACAAGATCGTCCGTGACCACATGAAGGGCGACGAGGAGGAGAAGGACTTCACGCAGACCCCCGTGGTCCGCCTGGTCAAGCGCTTCTGGCCGGTCAGCAGCGACTACCACGGCGCCAAGCTGACCGTGAAGCTCGACGGCAAGCGCCACGTCACCCCGATGCTCCTGGTCATCCTCGCGATCGGCGTCATCGACCTGGTCTTCGCGGTCGACTCCATCCCGGCGATCTTCGGCCTGACCCAGGACACCTACATCGTCTTCACCGCCAACGCCTTCGCCCTGCTGGGCCTGCGCCAGCTGTACTTCCTGCTGGCCGGCCTGATGGACCGCCTGGCCTACATCAGCTGGGGCCTGTCGGCGATCATGGTCTTCATCGGCGTGAAGATGATCTTCCACGCGCTGCACGAGAACGGCATCCACATCGTCGACATCGGCATCGGCACCTCGCTGACCGTGATCCTCGGCATCATGACGATCACCATCGTCGGAAGCCTCGTCAAGTCCAGGATCGACGAGCGCAACAAGCCCGCCGTCGAGGAGGAGAAGGACGTTCCGGTCGACAGGTCCTGATCCCGGGCGGGCGGCCTCCGGGCGGCCCGCGGACATCCTGCGGAACGGCCTTTTTCGAACAGCTGTTCGTCTATAGTGGTGGTGTCCTGGCGCGCGAGCGCCGGGGCACCACCACTTCTCCGTAGTGGAAGAAACCGACGTCGGCGATCGTTAGTCTTGACGGACGGGGAAGGCCGGAGGCCTCCCCGTATCCCCTCACCGGCCCGATTCCGAGGCCGAGGCGGTCGCCTGAGGCCGTTCGCCCGCCACGCCGCGAAGCCACACACGGGTCGCCCGCCGTCATCGGACGCGGTCCGCGCCCCGGTGTGCCTATGCCGAAGGATGTCTCACTCGATGGTCGAACAACTGGTAGTCCGGGGAGCCCGAGAGCACAACCTCAAGGACGTCTCGCTGGACCTTCCGCGTGACTCCATGATCGTGTTCACCGGCCTGTCGGGGTCGGGGAAGTCGTCGCTGGCCTTCGACACGATCTTCGCCGAGGGGCAGCGCCGCTACGTCGAGTCCCTCTCGGCCTACGCGCGCCAGTTCCTCGGCCAGATGGACAAGCCGGACGTGGACTTCATCGAGGGACTGTCCCCGGCGGTGTCCATCGACCAGAAGTCCACCAGCCGCAACCCGCGCTCCACCGTCGGCACCATCACCGAGGTGTACGACTACCTGCGCCTGCTGTGGGCCCGCATCGGCGTGCCGCACTGTCCGGAGTGCCGTCGGGAGATCGCGCGGCAGACGCCGCAGCAGATCGTGGACCGTGTCCTGGAGATGACCGAGGGCACCCGCTTCCAGGTGCTGGCCCCGGTCGTGCGCGGACGCAAGGGCGAGTACACCGAGCTCTTCAAGGACCTGCAGTCCAAGGGCTACACCCGGGCGGTCGTGGACGGCGAGGCGGTGCGCCTGGACGAGGCGCCCAAGCTGGGCCGCTACGACAAGCACGACATCGCCGTGGTCGTGGACCGGCTCTCCGTCAAGGAGGGCGCCCGGGGTCGGCTCAACGACTCCGTCGAGACCGCGCTCAAGCTCGCCGGCGGCACCATCGTCCTGGACTTCGTGGACCTGGACGCCGACGACGCCGAGCGGGAGAAGGTGTTCTCCGAGCACCTCTACTGCCCCTACGACGACCTCTCCTTCGAGCAGCTCGAACCCCGCTCCTTCTCCTTCAACGCCCCCTACGGCGCCTGCCCCGACTGCTCGGGCCTGGGCACCCGCATGGAGGTCGACGCCGAGCTGCTGGTCCCGGACCCGGAGAAGACGCTGGCCGAGGGCGCCATCGGCCCCTGGTCGGGCGGGCCCAACAGCGGCTACTGGGAGCGCATCCTGACCGCGGTCGGCGAGGCCGTCGGGTTCGACCTGGACACCCCGTGGGAGAGGCTGCCGCGCCGCGCGCGCAAGGCGCTCATGGAGGGGCACGACACCCAGGTCCACGTCACCTACCGCAACAGGTACGGGCGCAACCGCTCCTACTACACCGAGTTCGAGGGCGTCATCCCCTGGGTGAAGCGCCGCCACTCCGAGACCGAGAGCGACTACGGTCGCGAGCGGCTGGAGGGGTACATGCGCACCGTGCCCTGCCCCACCTGCGAGGGGACCCGCCTCAAGCCGGTCGTGCTGGCCGTGACGGTGGGCGGCCGGTCCATCGCCGAGGTCGCGCAGATGTCGCTCACCGACAGCGCCGCCTTCCTCGCCGGGCTCACGCTCTCCGACCGCGACGCGGTCATCGCGGCCCAGGTCCTCAAGGAGATCAACGCCCGCCTCGGCTTCCTGCTCGACGTCGGCCTCGACTACCTGAGCCTGGCCCGCTCCTCCGGGTCGCTCTCCGGCGGCGAGGCCCAGCGGATCAGGCTCGCCACGCAGATCGGCTCCGGTCTGGTGGGAGTGCTGTACGTGCTCGACGAGCCGTCCATCGGCCTGCACCAGCGCGACAACGCCCGCCTCCTGGAGACCCTCCAGCGGCTGCGCGACATCGGCAACACGCTGATCGTGGTCGAGCACGACGAGGACACCATCCGCGCCGCCGACTGGGTGGTGGACATCGGCCCCGGCGCGGGCGAGCACGGCGGACACGTCGTGGTGTCCGGCATCGTGGACGAACTCCTCACCTCAGAGACGTCGCTGACCGGCGAGTACCTGTCCGGCCGGCGCGTCATCGCGCTCCCCGAGGGGAGGCGACCCCTCACGAAGGGGCACGAGCTGGTGGTGAAGGGCGCCCGGGAGAACAACCTCCACGGGATCGACGTCGCGTTCCCGCTGGGCGTGTTCACGGCCGTCACGGGCGTGTCCGGTTCGGGCAAGTCCACCCTGGTCAACGAGATCCTGTACAAGGCGCTGGCCAAGGAGCTCAACGGGGCGCGCGACGTGCCCGGCCGGCACGTGCGGGTCAACGGCATGAACAAGGTCGACAAGGTCGTGCACGTCGACCAGAGCCCGATCGGGCGCACCCCGCGCTCCAACCCGGCCACGTACTCCGGGGTCTTCGACCACATCCGCAAACTGTTCGCGCAGACCACCGATGCCAAGACGCGCGGCTACCAGCCCGGCCGGTTCTCCTTCAACGTCAAGGGCGGCCGCTGCGAGGCCTGCGCCGGCGACGGCACGCTCAAGATCGAGATGCAGTTCCTGCCCGACGTCTACGTGCCCTGCGAGGTCTGCCACGGCGCCCGGTACAACCGGGAGACCCTCCAGGTCCACTACAAGGGCAAGAGCATCTCCGAGGTGCTCGAGATGCCCATCTCCGAGGCGCTGGAGTTCTTCGAGCCGATCAACGCCATCCGCCGCCACCTCCAGACCCTGGACGACGTCGGCCTGGGGTACGTCCGGCTCGGGCAGCCCGCCACCACCCTCTCGGGCGGTGAGGCCCAGCGCGTCAAGCTCGCGGCGGAGCTCCAGCGGCGCTCCACCGGCCGGACGGTGTACGTGCTGGACGAGCCGACCACGGGCCTGCACTTCGAGGACATCCGCAAGCTGCTGGGCGTGCTCAACCGGCTGGCGGACACCGGCAACACGGTGATCGTCATCGAGCACAACCTCGACGTCATCAAGACCGCGGACCACGTCATCGACATGGGACCCGAGGGCGGTTCGGGCGGCGGCACGGTGATCGCGGAGGGCACCCCGGAGGAGGTCGCGGCGGTCGCCGAGTCCTACACCGGGCGGTTCCTCGCCAAGCTGCTCTAGCGGTCCGGGGCCGAACGGGCCCGCCCCCGCCGGGTTCGGCGGGGGCGGACCACTCGCCGTCCCGGGCCGGGGCCGGGACGGGACGCCCGGCGCCGGGCGGGCCCCGGAAGGGGCCGGCCACAGCGGATCGGCCCGTTCACGACGGGTGCCGCCGGGTGGGTACAGTCGGGCGTGTCCGTGCGCCACCCTGCCCCGGGCAGCCCCTCGACAGCCAGGAGGTCGGCCACCGCCATGAACGCTCCCCCGCCCGGACCCGAACACGGAGTGCGGCCGGAGGGCCGCCAGGAGCCGCCCCACGACCGGGCGTACGGGCACGCCCCCGCGGACCCGGCCGAGACCACCGTGCCCGCCGCCGGGCACGCGGCCCCCTCCGCCCCTCCCGGGCCCGAGCGGCTGTACCCGCTGGCGGGCTGGCGGACCCGGGTCCTGGCCAGGCTCATCGACCTCGTCCTGGTCGCCCTGCCCGCGCTGCTCGTCGGACTCGTCGTGACGCTGGCCTGGGTCGGGGTCCAGCAGGTCTCCAACGGGTCGACGCAGGGCATCGAGGACCGGTACCCGGTCTTCCTGTCGGTGGTCTGGTTCGCGTTCTACACCGGCTACGAGACCTTCGCCCTCACCCGCCGGCACCAGACCCTGGGCAAGCGCAGGCTGGGGCTGAAGGTGGCGCCGGTGGAGGGCACCGGCAGCCTGGGCGCCGTGCGCATCACCGCCCTGGTCGTGCGCGCCGCGCTGCTGGCGCTGCCCTTCCTGTTCGTGTACCTGCTGTTCTTCGCCCTCGGCTGGCTCTGGTGGCTGCTGGTCGCCGTCATGGCGGTGCTCACCGGCGGCATGGCCGCCTGGAACAGGCCCAACCGGCAGGGCCTGCACGACAGGATCGCGGGGACCGTGGTGCTCGACGTCGCCGACCCGCAGGCGCACCCCCCGGCCCCGTAGCCCCGGCCGGAGGAGCTTCCCGAGGGGCCCCGGCGCAGGGCACCCCTCCATGCCTACTACATTGTGTAGTGATATTTCCGCGCAGGTGAGGGAGCGTTCGGTCGTGGCCGGTAAGAGGACGTGCGGGTGCGGGGTGAGCAGGCGGAGCCTGCTCGGAACGGCGGGCGCGGCGGCGGCCGTCACGGCCGTGAGCGCCTGCGGCGGGGAACCGCCCCGTCCGCAGGACGTCCGGCGCGGCCAGGTGGTCGGCCAGACCACCGACGTCCCCGAGGGGGCGGGCGCGGTCTTCCACCACAGCAAGCTGGTGGTGACCCAGCCGGAGAAGGACGACTACCGGGCGTTCAGCGCCTCCTGCACGCACGGGGGCTGCACCGTCCAGGAGGTCGACGACGTCATCCGGTGCCTGTGCCACGGGAGCGAGTTCGACATCTCGACGGGCGAGGTGGTCACCGGTCCGGCGCAGGAGCCGCTGGAGGGGTTCACCGTCACGATCGACGGCGAGGACATCATCCTGGACTGACCAGGAGCGCCCCCGGGGCCCGGCCCCGGGACGGATCGGTCCCGCACGCACGACGGCGCCCGGAGCGCGGGGCCCCGGGCGCCGTTCGCGTCGGATCAGCTCTCCCCGGGGTCTCCTCCGGGAGGGCCGGTGACGCCGTTCGGCTCCCGGCGGCGGAACGCCGAGGTGGGGAACTGCGTGGCGTACGAGGCGTCGTCGTCCCCCGAGACGAACTCGGTGCGGCTGCGCGGCAGCGACTCGGGGTAGTGCGCGACCAGCCACCCGATCAGGTGCTCGCGGATCTCGCAGGCGATGTCCCACTGGGTCCCGGTGTCGGCGGCGGTCGCGACCACCCGCACGATCACCTCGCCCGTCTGGGTGACGTCGACGACCTGGCACGACCAGCTGCGCCCGTCCCAGTTGGAGCTGGAGGTGATCAGGCGGCCGGCCTCCTCGCGCAGCTCCGCGATCGGGACCTCCCAGTCCAGGGGGAGCATGACCTTCGCGGTGATCGCCGTGCCCTGCTTGGTCCAGTTCTCGAAGCTGGTCGTGGTGAAGTTCGCGACCGGCACGACCAGGCGGCGCTCGTCCCAGATCTTGATGGTGACGTTGACCAGGCTCAGCTCCTCGACGCGCCCCCACTCGCCCTCGACCACGACCACGTCGCCGATGCGCAGCGCGTCGCTGAAGGCCAGCTGGAGCCCGGCGAACAGGTTGCTCAGGGTCGACTGGGCCGCGACACCGGCGACGATGCCGATGATGCCCGCGGAGGCCAGCAGCCCGGCGCCGAGCGCCCGCACGGAGTCGAACGTGAACAGTATCGACGCGATGGCCAGGACCACGATGATCGACGTGATGACCCGGCGCAGCAGCCGCACCTGGGTCTGGAGGCGCCGGGCCTTGCGGTCGGCGTCGCCGTTGGCGACCGACAGCCGGGCGAGGACCATGTCGGTGACGGCGTGCGCCAGGCTGATGCCCAGCGCCGTCAGCGACCCGATCATGAGGATCTGCATCGCGTGCTCGATGACCTGGTACGTGCTCCAGGGCACGTCCTGCCGCTCGGGCAGCGCGAGGTTGGCGCCGACCACCGCGGCCGCCGTGTAGCCGGAGACGCGCGTGCGCGCGACCACGTAGTCCGCGACGCGCCAGGCCTTGGCCAGCTTGTTCTTGAGCACCCATCTGATGGCGAACACCAGCAGCAGAGCGAGCGTGACGGCGATGCCGATCGCGATCCATTGGGAGGGGTCCACGACGAGGGTCCTCCTTGTCGTTCATGTCCGGAAGTTCGTCTGTACCCGCCCAACCTAGACCATGCAGATGCGCAATCGTGACGTTTGCATGACCATGGGGTGCGCCCGCACGCGAGGGCCCCTCCGCCACCGGGGCGCCGCAGCCCCCGGCGGCCGGCGTGAGCCCCGCCACGGCGGCCCCGGGCGGGCCGCGAGTGGCCGTCTGTCCCTCCGACCTACCAGAATGGGGTCATGGCTGTGACTCCTCACCTGCGTCCCGCACCCGGATCCATTCCGACCTCGCCGGGCGTCTACCGGTTCAGGGACGCGTCGGGGCAGGTCATCTACGTCGGCAAGGCCAAGAGCCTCCGGTCCCGCCTCTCCTCCTACTTCCGGGACTTCGCGGGGCTGCACCCGCGCACCCAGCAGATGGTCTCCACCGCGGCCGACGTCGACTGGACGATCGTCGGGACCGAGGTCGAGGCGCTCCAGCTGGAGTACTCCTGGATCAAGCAGTACAACCCCCGGTTCAACGTCAAGTACCGCGACGACAAGAGCTACCCCTACCTGGCGGTGACCCTCAACGAGGAGTTCCCCCGCGTCCAGGTCATGCGCGGCGCCAAGCGCAAGGGGGTGCGCTACTTCGGCCCCTACTCCCACGCCTGGGCCATCCGCGAGACGGTCGACCTGCTGCTGCGGGTCTTCCCGGTGCGCACCTGCTCGGCGGGGGTGTTCCGCGGCGCGCGCAACAGCGGCCGCCCGTGCCTGCTCGGCTACATCGGCAAGTGCGTCGCGCCGTGCGTGGGAAAGGCCACCCCGGAGGAGCACCGCGAGCTCGCCGACGACTTCTGCTCCTTCCTGGCCGGGGACACCGGGCGGTTCATCCGCGAGCTGGAGTCGCGGATGAGGGAGGCCGCCGGGGAGATGGAGTACGAGCGCGCCGCGCGCATCCGCGACGACATCGAGGCCCTGCGCGCCGCCCTGGAGAAGCAGGCCGTCGTCCTGCCCGACTCCACCGACTGCGACGTCATCGCCATGGCCGACGACCCGCTGGAGGCGGCGGCGCAGATCTTCCACGTGCGCGGCGGCCGTATCCGCGGACAGCGCGGCTACGTGGTGGACAAGGTCACCGACGCCGGCCCCGCCGAGCTCATGCGGACGTTCCTGGGCCAGCTCTACGGGGCGGCCGAGGGCACGGACGAGAGCGCGGGCACCGGCACCGCCGTGCCGCGCGAGGTCCTGGTCTCGCACGAGCCCGCCGACCCCGAGGCGCTGGCCGCCTGGCTCTCCGGGCACCGGGGCTCCGCCGTCGACCTGCGGGTGCCGCAGAGGGGGGACAAGAAGTCCCTCATGGAGACGGTCGAGAAGAACGCGAGGGAGGCGCTCGCCCGGCACAAGACCCACCGGGCGGGGGACCTGAGCACGCGCAGCCGCGCCCTCAACGAGATCCAGGAGGCCCTCGACCTCGCCGAGGCCCCGCTGCGCATCGAGTGCTACGACATCTCCAACCTCCAGGGGGAGCACGTGGTCGCCTCCATGGTGGTGTTCGAGGACGGGCTGGCGCGCAAGTCGGAGTACCGCCGCTTCTCCATCCGCGGCAGCGGGGAGGGCGACCGCGAGCAGCACGACGTCGCCGCCATGTACGAGGTCGTCAGGCGGCGGTTCCGCCGCTACCTGGAGGAGAGCTCCAGGAGCGGCGAGGTCGCCCGGATGGGCGAGACCGGCGACCCCGGTGGTCACCGGACCGACGACGAACCGTCACCCGGGAAGTTCGCCTACCCGCCTAACCTGGTGGTGGTGGACGGAGCCAGGCCCCAGGCCGAGGCGGCGCGCCGCGCGCTGGACGAGCTCGGCATCGAGGACGTCGCCGTCTGCGGCCTGGCCAAGCGCCTGGAGGAGGTGTGGCTGCCCGGAGACGAGGACCCGGTGATCCTGCCGCGCACCGGGGAGGGCCTGTACCTGCTCCAGCGGCTGCGCGACGAGGCGCACCGCTTCGCCATCGCCTACCACCGGCAGAAGCGGGCCAAGGCCCTGACCGGCAGCAGCCTGGACGAGCTCCCCGGGCTGGGCCCGGCGCGAAGGTCCGCCCTGATCAAGGAGTTCGGCTCGGTGAAGAGACTTGCCTCGGCCTCGGCCGAGGAGATCGCGAACGTGCCCGGCATCGGCCCCAAGCTGGCCGAGACCGTGCACGCGCACCTGTCCGGCGGCCCCGCCGGACGGGGCGGGGAGGGTGACGGGGCCTCAGCAGGAGACACCACTGACGGGGAAGGAGACACATGACGGTCGAACTGGGCGGGGAGCTACCGCCCGAGGTGGTCATCGTCACCGGGATGTCCGGTGCGGGCCGCAGCACGGCGGCCAGGGCCCTGGAGGACCTGGACTGGTTCGTGGTGGACAACCTGCCACCGGGCCTTCTGCCCACGATGATCGAGCTGGCCGGCCGCACGCACGGGGCGGTCCCCCGGGTCGCGGTGGTCGTGGACGTGCGCTCACTGGCCTTCACCGAGGACCTGCTGTCCACGGTGGAGGAGCTGCGCAAGCGCGACATCGTCGCACGGGTGCTCTACCTGGAGGCGGGGGACGACGCCCTGGTCCGCCGCTTCGAGGGGGTGCGCAGGCCGCACCCGCTCCAGGGAGACGGCCGCCTGACCGACGGCATCGCGCGCGAGCGCGAGACGCTGCTCGCCGTCCGCGGCGAGGCGGACCTGGTCATCGACACCTCTCAGCTCAACGTGCACCAGCTCAAGGCACGGGTGATCGGCTTCTTCGGGGAGAGCGACGAGTCCCGGCCGCGCGCCAACGTGGTCTCCTTCGGCTTCAAGCACGGGCTCCCCGTCGACGCCGACCTCGTCCTCGACTGCCGTTTCCTCCCCAACCCCCACTGGGTGCCGGAGCTCAGGCCCATGAACGGCCGCGACGCGCCGGTGAGCGACTACGTGCTGTCCCAGGACGGGGCCAAGGAGAT
Organism: Streptomonospora nanhaiensis; assembly: GCF_026642255.1. GTDB lineage: Bacteria > Actinomycetota > Actinomycetes > Streptosporangiales > Streptosporangiaceae > Nocardiopsis > Nocardiopsis tropica. The sequence goes on from NZ_CP113264.1 coordinate 2,070,028, forward strand.
GCTGGAGGCGTACTCGGAGGTCCTCAGGCTGACCATCGCCGGATACCAGCGCGAGGGCAAGCACTACATGACCCTCGCGGTGGGCTGTACCGGCGGCAAGCACCGGAGCGTGGCCATGGCCGAGCAGTTCGCCGACCGGCTGCGCGGACAGGGGGTCGACGTGCACGTCGTGCACCGCGACGTGGGCCGGGAGTAGGGGAGGGGATGCGCGCGGGGACGTCCGGCCGGCCGTCCCCGCGCCGACGGGGGGCGCCGGCACGGCCGAACCGGGCCGGTCGCGCGCCCGGGGGAGGCAGGGCGGGTCAACCGAATCGCCAAGAGGGGCGTCTTCCCCTAGATTGGCCCGGTCACCGCTGGTGCCGTTCCCCGCGCGGACGGGGCGCCGGCGGACCGGGGGCGTGTGCCGACCTGCTGCCCGCCGTCCTCGGCGGCACGGTCCGGCGCGTCCGCTGCAGTCGGGACGAGGGGGCAGGCCACAGCCATGGCGAGAAGCACCGGGCCGGACGGGGACGGGCCGCGCCCACCCCGGGTGGTCGCGCTGGGCGGGGGGCACGGGCTGCACGCCTCCCTCTCCGCGCTGCGAAGGGTGACCACCGACGTGACGGCGGTCGTCACGGTCGCCGACGACGGTGGTTCCAGCGGTCGGCTCCGGCAGGAGCTGGGGGTCCTCCCGCCCGGTGACCTGCGCATGGCGCTCGCCGCCCTGTGCGGGGACGACGAGTGGGGCCACACCTGGAGCCAGGTGCTCCAGCACCGGTTCAGCTCGGAGGGCGAGCTGCACGGCCACGCCGTCGGCAACCTGCTCATCGTGGCCCTGTGGGAACTCCTGGGCGACTCCGTCGCCGGACTGGACTGGGTCGGGCAGCTGCTCGGCGCCCACGGCAGGGTCCTGCCGATGTCCTCGGTCCCGCTGGAGATCGCCGCCGAGGTCTCGGGCCTGGACCCGGAGCGGCCCGACGCGCTGACGACGGTGCGCGGGCAGGTGGCGTGCGCCAGCACCAGCGGCCGGGTGCGCTCCGTCTCCCTGATCCCCGAGGCCCCGCCCGCGAGCCCGCAGGCCGTCAAGGCGGTGCGCGAGGCCGACTGGATCGTGTTCGGCCCCGGGTCCTGGTTCACGAGCGTGCTCCCGCACCTGCTGGTCCCCGATCTGGCCCACGCGCTGGTCACCACCCGGGCCCGGCGGCTGGTGACCCTCAACCTGTCCCCGCAGAGGGGCGAGACCGACGACTTCCGGCCCGAGACCTACCTGGAGGTCCTGCGCGAGCACGCCCCCAAGCTGGGGGTGGACGTGGTGCTGGCCGACCGCGGCACCGTCGACGACGCGGCGCCGCTGCGGGCGGTCACGCGTGAGCTGGGCGGACGCCTGGAACTGGACGACCTGTCGCACTCCGACGGCAGCCCCCGCCACGACGCCGAGCTGCTGGCGGCGGCCTTCGAGCGGATCCTGGTCGACTGACGTTCCTCCGGCCGCCGTCCGGGGAAGACCGGCGTCATGGCCGATCGGAACGTGTACCTGGAGCGCGTCTACGACGAGGTGCGGGACCGGGGCGGCGGGAAGCCTCCGGGAGCCCGCTTCCTCGTGGACCGGCTGTGGCCGCGCGGGGTGAGCAAGGCCTCCATGGAGGGCGTCCGCTGGGTCGGGGAGGCGGCTCCGAGCAGTGAGCTGCGCGCCTGGTTCGGCCACGACCCGGAGCGCTTCCGCGAGTTCGCCGAGCGCTACCGGACGGAGCTGGACTCGCGCCCCGACGCGCTGTCGCCGATCCTCGACGCCGCCCGCCGGGGGCCGGTCACCCTCCTGTACGCCGCGAAGGACGGGGAGCACAACCACGCCGTCGTCCTTCGCGACCGCCTGGAGGAGCTCCTACCGGGGGCGGGGGGCAATTGACCCCACACCGGCACGAAGGCCGACAGCGCCCCGGCGGGGAGGGAGGGTGCGGGGGCGACACGCCGTCCGGGGGTCGGCACCGAGCGTCCCGTAACGTAGTCTGCCTCGGAGAAAGTCCCCGGCGGCCAGCCCGCGGGGACGCATCCCCGGTACCGGGCGCGCGGTGCCGGTTCGGGCTGTTCCAAGGGGAGGATCGCAGCGATGGCGATGACCGGCGTGGTGAAGGATGAGTTGAGCCGTCTGGCCATTCTCAAGCCATGCTGCCGCAAGGCGGAGGTGTCCACCATCCTGCGTTTCACCGGGGGACTGCACCTGGTGGGCGGGCGGATCGTGATCGAGGCCGAGCTCGACACCGGTGCGGCCGCGCGGCGTCTGCGCAAGGACATCTCGGAGGTGTTCGGACACGAGTCCGAGGTGGTCGTGCTCTCCCCGAGCGGGTTGCGCAAGGGCAACCGGTACGTGGTGCGGGTGATCAAGGACGGCGAGTCCCTGGCCCGGCAGACGGGCCTGGTGGACAACAACGGCCGCCCGGTGCGGGGCCTGCCCCGGCACGTGGTGGCGGGAGGGGCCTGCGACTCCGAGTCGGCGTGGCGGGGCGCGTTCATCGCGCACGGCTCCCTGACCGAGCCGGGCAGGTCGATGTCCCTGGAGGTCACCTGCCCCGGGCCGGAGGCCGCGCTGGCGCTGGTCGGCGCCGCCCGCCGCCTCAAGGTGCACGCCAAGGCGCGGGAGGTGCGCGGCGTCGACCGCGTGGTGGTCCGCGACGGCGACTCCATCGGCGCCCTCCTGACCCTGCTGGGCGCGCACCAGAGCGTGCTGGCGTGGGAGGAGCGCCGGATGAGGCGGGAGGTGCGGGCGACCGCGAACCGCCTGGCCAACTTCGACGACGCCAACCTGCGGCGCAGCGCGCGTGCGGCGGTCGCGGCCGGGGCGCGCGTGGAGCGGGCCCTGGAGATCCTGGGGGACGAGGCGCCCAAGCACCTCGTCGCGGCGGGCCAGCTGCGCCTGGCGCACAAGCAGGCGTCGCTGGAGGAGCTGGGCCAGCTGTCCGTCCCGCCGCTGACCAAGGACGCCATCGCCGGCCGCATCCGCAGGCTCCTCGCGATGGCCGACAAGCGGGCGAGCGACCTGGGCATCGAGGGGACCGAGGCCAACCTCACTCCGGACATGCTCGTCCCCTGAGCCCCGGGAGGGCAGGGGAGGGGCGGCAACAGGGCCGCAATGCGGATGTTCGGCTTTGTTAACTGGGAAAACTCCCGGATAACTTCCGAAAATGGTATAGACCTCTTAGCTTTGCGATGTCAGGATGGTCGCGAACCCGCGAGGGGTGGCGGGTCGCTGGACGCGGGGTCGGAACGGCTCCCCGTCGACATTCCGCTAGGCTCTTTGTGAACACCTGTTACGCGTTCACGCTGTTCAACACGGTTGGGTCGGGCTGTACCAGTCCGGTTTCCCCGGGAGTGTGCGAACGCGCGGGTGAAACTGATGTGCGACATATGAGGAGATTGGTTCCGTGACCATCCGTGTAGGCGTCAACGGCTTCGGTCGGATCGGCCGCAACTTCTGGCGCGCGGTCGCCGCCGGCGGCAGCGACATCGAAATCGTCGCGGTCAACGACCTCACCGACACCAAGACGCTCGCGCACCTGCTCAAGTACGACACCGTGCTCGGCACCCTCGACGGCGACGTCGAGGTCGGTGACGACTTCATCCGCGTCGGCGACAAGAACATCAAGGTCCTCGCCGAGCGCGACCCGGCCCAGCTGCCCTGGTCCGACCTCGGCGTGGACGTCGTCATCGAGTCCACCGGCCGCTTCACCAAGGCCGAGGACGCCAAGAAGCACATCGCCGCGGGCGCCAAGAAGGTCATCATCTCCGCGCCCGCCAAGGGCGAGGACCTGACCGTCGTGATGGGCGTCAACGACGACAAGTACGACCCCGCGAGCCACCACGTCATCTCCAACGCCTCCTGCACCACCAACTGCGTGGCGCCCATGGCGAAGGTGCTCCTGGACAGCTTCGGCATCGTCCAGGGCCTGATGACCACGGTGCACGCGTACACCAACGACCAGGTCATCCTGGACTTCCCGCACTCGGACCTGCGTCGTGCCCGCGCGGCCGCGCAGAACATCATCCCGACGACCACCGGCGCCGCCAAGGCCACCGCCCTGGTCATCCCCGAGCTCGCGGGCAAGCTCGACGGCATGGCCATGCGCGTCCCCGTCCCGGACGGCTCCGCCACCGACCTGGTCGTCACCCTGGAGCGCCCGGCCACCAAGGACGAGGTCAACGCCGCGTTCAAGGCCGCGGCCGAGGGCCCGCTCAAGGACGTCCTGGTCTACACCGAGGACGAGATCGTCTCGTCCGACATCGTCGGCACCCCGCCCTCCTGCACCTTCGACTCGAAGATGACGATGGTCGCGGGCAACCAGGTCAAGATCCTCGGCTGGTACGACAACGAGTGGGGTTACTCCAACCGCCTCGCCGACCTGGCCAAGCTGGTCGGCTCCAGCCTGTAACGCCTCGGCCCCCTGGCCACCGGCGCGTGAGACGGCACCCCTTCGCCCGCAGTGCGCGCGGAGGGGTGCCGTCGTGAGCACCCCCCGGCCGTACCGTCCGGGACAGAGCAGACCACACCCCAACGAGGAGACCAGCATGCGGACGATCGACGACCTCGACGTCTCCGGCAAGCGCGTGTTCGTCCGGGCCGACCTGAACGTGCCCCTGGACGGAGAACGCATCACCGACGACGGTCGCATCCGCGCGGCCCTGCCGACCATCGTCAAGCTCCGTGAGCGCGGCGCCCGCGTCATCGTCGCCGCGCACCTGGGCCGCCCCAAGGGCGCCCCGGACCCCCGCTACTCCCTGCGGCCCGTCGCCGCCCGGCTGGGCGAGCTGCTGGGCGCCGAGGTGGCCTTCGCCGCCGACACCGCGGGCGAGTCCGCCCGGGCGACCGCCGCCTCCCTCGGGGACGGTCAGGTCGCGCTGCTGGAGAACGTGCGCTTCGAGCCCGGGGAGACCAGCAAGGACGACGCGGAGCGGGGTGAGCTCGCCGACCGCTTCGCCGAGCTCGCCGAGCTGTACGTCGGCGACGCCTTCGGCGCCGTGCACCGCAAGCACGCCAGCGTCTACGACCTCCCCGGCAAGCTCCCGCACGCCGTCGGCGGGCTCGTCCTGACCGAGGTCGAGGTCCTGCGCACGCTCACCGCCGACCCCCGGCGCCCCTACGCGGTGGTCCTGGGCGGCTCCAAGGTCTCCGACAAGCTCGGCGTCATCGACAACCTGCTGGGCACCGCGGACCGCATCCTCATCGGCGGCGGCATGGTGTTCACGTTCCTCAAGGCCAAGGGCTACGAGGTCGGCTCCAGCCTGCTGGAGGCCGACCAGCTCGACACCGTGCGCGGCTACCTGGAGCGCGCCGAGCGCGAGGGCGTGGAGATCGTCCTGCCCGTCGACGTCGTCGCGGCCGAGAAGTTCGCCGCCGACGCCCCGCACGCCCCGGTCGACGTCGAGGCCATCCCGGCAGACCGGATGGGCCTGGACATCGGCCCGAGGAGCCAGGAGCTCTTCGCCGGGAAGCTGGCCGACGCCAGGACCGTGTTCTGGAACGGCCCGATGGGCGTCTTCGAGATGGAGCCGTACGCGGGAGGCACCCGTGCCCTGGCCCGGGCCCTGGTCGACTCGGACGCGTTCACCGTGGTCGGCGGCGGGGACTCCGCCGCGGCAGTGCGCGCGCTGGGCTTCGACGAGGAGGCCTTCGGCCACATCTCCACCGGCGGGGGCGCCAGCCTGGAGTACCTGGAGGGCAAGGACCTGCCGGGCATCGACGCCCTCCGGTAGGACCGCGCCCCCGGAAGGCCGACGCACACGGTCGGCCACCGACCCGATCCCTCCCAGACAGGAAGTACGAACATGGCCAAGCGCCTGCCGCTCATCGCGGGCAACTGGAAGATGAACAACAACCACCTGGAGGCCATCGCGCTCGTCCAGAAGCTGGCGTTCGGGCTGAACGACAAGGACTACGACAACGCCGAGGTCGTCGTCCTGCCGCCGTTCACCGACCTGCGCAGCGTCCAGACGCTGGTCGACGGCGACAAGCTCAAGATCGGCTACGGCGCACAGGACATCTCCGCGCAGGACAAGGGCGCCTACACCGGTGAGATCTCCGGCGCCATGCTCGCCAAGCTCGACTGCTCCTACGTGCTGGTGGGCCACTCCGAGCGCCGCGAGTACCACAACGAGGACGAGGCCCTGGTCAACGCCAAGGTGAAGGCGGCCTACAGGCACGGCATCGTGCCGATCCTGTGCGTCGGGGAGGGCCTGGAGGTCCGCAAGGCGGGACAGCAGGTCGAGCACGTCCTGGCCCAGCTGGACGGCGCCCTCAAGGAGGTCACGGCCGAGCAGGCCGAGCGGATCGTGGTCGCCTACGAGCCCGTGTGGGCCATCGGCACCGGAGAGGTCGCCACCCCCGGGGACGCCCAGGAGGTGTGCGCGGCGATCCGCGCCCGCCTGGCCGAGCTCTACTCGCCCGAGGTCGCGGACGCGGTGCGCGTGCTCTACGGCGGCTCGGTCAAGGGCGACAACGCCCCCGGCATCATGGCCGAGGACGACGTCGACGGCGCCCTGGTCGGCGGCGCGTGCCTCAAGGCGGACGAGTTCGTCAAGGTGATCCGCTTCGGCGAGAAGTAGTCCCCGGACCTCTCGTCCCGTCCCGCCCGTCACCCTTCGATGTCGAACGGTGACGGGCGGAGTGCCCGACAGGTCCGCCGGTCGGGCTAGACTTCGCTGTGGGGTTCTCCGTGCCTCGCGGTTTCCCCACCCGTGCCGCCAAGGCACGGTAAAATCCGAAATTGTCCCCGGTCTCCTCCTTCCCCTTCTCCGTACAGGCCCGGTGCCGCGGCGCCGCCGCCGGTACGGGCGGGAAATGGGGGATCGAGGTTTCCATCCCCCCGCTGCGGGGTCGAGCTACGGGTGAGCGTGTGATCCTCGGTCTGTCCATCTTCGTGATGCTTCTCAGCGTGCTGTTGGTCCTCCTGGTGCTCATGCACAAGGGCAAGGGCGGCGGCCTCTCCGACATGTTCGGCGGTGGCGTCACGTCCTCGCTCGGCGGATCCTCGGTGGTCGAACGCAACCTGGACCGGATGACCATCGTCATCGCGGTGGCGTGGATCCTCTCGATCGTCGTTCTCGGCCTGCTGATCAACCGGGGCATGTGACCCGCGAGCCGCGGGGCGCCCCCAGTCCACAGTCAAGCTCGCCCGATCATCCGGTGGGCCAGTTCGCTGAAGGAGTTTTTCGTGGGTAGTGGCAGTGCCATCCGTGGCAGCCGTGTCGGAGCCGGCCCCATGGGCGAGGCGGAGCGGGGCGAGGCAGCCCCGCGCGTGCGGGTTCCGTTCTACTGCGCGAACCTGCACGAGGTCGTGCCCAGTTTCGCGAGCGAAGCTCTGGTTCCCGACGAGTGGGACTGCCCGCGCTGCGGCTTCCCCGCGGGCAAGGACAAGGCGAACCCCCCCTCCCCGCCGCGCACCGAGCCCTACAAGACCCACCTGGCGTACGTGAAGGAGCGCCGCAGCGAGGAGGAGGGCAAGCTCATCCTGAACGAGGCCCTCGCCAAGCTGCGTGCCGACCGCGCCGCGGTCGAGGCCCACATGAGGGCCGCCGCACAGAACTAGGCCGGGGTCCCGAAGACCTCGCGGAAGGGGTCCGTCGCCGTCGCGACGGGCCCCTTCCCGCGTTCGCGGCCGCCGCGGCGCTCGTGGTCGGCCCTTCCCGCCCGGAAGGCCTTTGTCGTCACGGAGCGTGTGCGATTAAAATCGGAGAGTGGCGAAATTCGGGCCAGGTCGACTGAAAACCCTCCTTAGACATGAAGAAGGGAACAACTCTCTCATTCTCGGGACTGATGTGGCTGGTGGGACATAGGGTGATCGCCACGCACACCCCCGAAGCCCCTTGAGGAGATGGTGTCGATGTCAGCGTGTCCTACCGGTGGGGACCACGACTGGATTCTCGGCGACGACCGCAAGTTCCAGTGCGCCAAGTGCGGGGCTCAGAGCGCCCGGCGGTTCTGAGCCCCGGGACCGGGCTGCACGGTTCCGCGTCCGGCGAGCTCGCCCTTCTCCACGGCACGCCAGGTCACCGGCTCTCCCAGGGTCTCGGCCACCCCCTTGGCCCAGCGCTCCAGGGGAGCGAACTGCTCCGGCCCCTCCGGAAGCACGGTGCGGCCCTGGTAGGGCATGCCGTCGAGGACGATGACCTCGCCGTTGAGCCGCAGCTCGGTCTCGTACTCGTTCGCGTTGGGCCTCATGGACCGGACTCTAGTGGGCTGCCGCCCCGGCCGCCCGGACTTTGGCGGGATTGGCCGGGCGCGGCCACCGCCGGGCCCGTTCCAGGGGGTTCCGCCGCACGGAGCACCCGAAAGAGTTGGAAGAATGGGGGGTATGGCCTCCCCCGAAAACGCGGACGTGCCCCCTGCGGTGCGGGGCATCCCCTCGGACCTGACCCAGCCCCCCGGCGGTGTCTCGCACCTGCGCCGGTACGTCAGCCTGCGCGGCCCCAACACGCGGATGTGGATGACCGCCGCGTACTTCTCGGGCGCCCTCACCCTGGGCTTCCTGGTCGTCCTGGGCTCCATGGTCTGGCACGTGCTGCGCGAGGAGTCCACCGTCGGCTCGGTCTCGCTGTGGGCGGTGGCGGGCCTGACCATGCTCTTCGTCGGGCCGGGGAGCAACCTCCTCCTGGTGCGGGGACTGCCCCAGCGCATCACCCGCCAGGGCATCAGCGCCGACAGCGACGGCGTCACGGTCCTCCAGGAGCGCAAGTGGTGGTTCCCGGGAGAGGGGACGTTCATCGCGTGGCCCGAGATCCGCCGCGTCCGCGAGGTGCACACGGGCGGGCGCCGGCTGACGTACTTCATCGAGTTCGTGCTCGACACCCACCGCACCGGGACCGAACTGCCGAGCTGGGCGGAGACCGCCGAGAGCCTCGGGCTGGACCCGGTGGACGCGCCCACGCAGTTCTACGTGCAGGTGCCCAAGGAGCACAAGGAGAGGATCCTGCGGATGGTGGAGCGCACCGCACCGCTGCCCTCGGTCGTGGAGCGGACACCGCCGCTACGGTGAGGCGCGCCCGTCCAGCCGCCGGGTCAGCTCCGCGGCGGCGTCGCGCGCCCTCCCGGCGAGCGCCTGCGGGGTCACCGGTCGCGCGCTCGGGACCGTCAGGCTGATCGCCGCGGCGGGGTGGCCGTTGTGGTCCGAGGCCGCCGCCGCCACCGACACGAACCCCTCGGTGACCTGGCCGTCCTCGATGGACCAGCCCTGGCGCCGCTCCTCCTCCAGGAGCCGCCGCAGCTCCCCGGGGGTGGTCGGCCCGCGCCCGGTGCGGTCGGTGAACGCCGCCGCGTCGGGGTACAGGGCACGCACCTGCGCGCGGGGCAGGCGCGCCAGCATCGCCCGCCCCGACGCGGTCAGGTGCGCGGGCAGGCGCACCCCCACCCCGGTGATCAGCGGCGCGGCGTGCGGCGGCTGCTCCTTGAGCAGGTACAGGGTGTCGGCCCCGTGCAGCACGCCCAGGTGGGCGGTCGCGCCGGTGCTCTCGGTGAGCTGGTGCAGCAGGGGGCGGGCCAGCCGTTCCACGCCGTCGTGGCGCAGATAGGCGGAGCCGATCTCGAACGCCGCCACGCCGAGGCCCCAGCGGCGCTCCTCCGGAAGGTGGGTCACGAACCCCTCCTCCGCCATGGCCTCCAGCAGCTGGTAGACGCTGGAGCGGGGGAGGTCGAGCCCGGCGGCGATGGCCGAGGCGGACACCGGACCGGGGCGCGCCGCCAGGAACCGGAGCAGCCGCAGGGCCCGTGTCGCGGCCGGAACGAGGCTCATGCGTCGATTGTCCCACGCCCCGCCGTCCCCGGCAGGGGCCGAACGGCCCCGTCCCGCCTCCCGGGTCCCCGGGCGGCGCGGGCCCCGGCGCCGCCGGGCGGGCGCGGACGGCCGGCCGCCGGGGGGCGTGCCGGCTGTCCAGGGCTCCCGCGGCGGTGCGGGACACGGGCGGGAGTCCCCTGGGCCCGACCCCGGGGCCTGCACCCTATCCTTGGAAAACTGTTGAGACCCCGGTCGTCCTCGCCGGACGGACATCCGGCAAAGCCTCGAACCAGGGACCACGATGCGACCATCCGACCTCGCGCACGAGCACGGTATCTCGACCCAGGCGGTACGCAACTACGAGCGGGACGGGTTCCTGCCGCCCGCCGAGCGGACCCCCAGCGGCTACCGGATCTACACCGAGGCGCACGCGGCGGCCCTCCGCGCCTACCTCGCCCTGGTCCCGGCCCACGGGTACCCGTCCGCGGGCAGGATCATGCGGGCGCTCCACGACGGCCGGACCGAGGACGCCCTGGAGGCCATCGACCGGGGCCACCTCCAGCTGCTCCGCGACCGGGAGACCCTCGCCGCGGTGCGGGAGGCGGTCGGCCACCTGACGGGGCGGGCCGATGCCGCTCCCGAGCCGCCGGCGGACACCGGGACCCGCACCGTCGGCGCGCTCGCGCGCCGCCTGGGCGTCACCCCGGCGACCCTGCGCAACTGGGAGGCCGCCGGCATCCTCGCCCCCGGGCGGGACCCCTCCACCGGATACCGCGTGTTCGGCCCGCACGACGTCCGCGACGCCGAGCTGGCCCACCTCCTCCGGCGCGGGGGCCACCCCCTGGGGCACATCGCCGCGGTGGTCGAGCGGATCCGGACGGCAGGGGGCGCCGACACCCTGGCCGGCGCCCTGGAGGACTGGCAGGGCAGGCTGACTGCGCGGGGCGCGGCCATGCTCCACGCGGCCGCCCTGCTCAGCCGGGTCCTGGACGTGCGGGCCCGGGCCGCACGGGGCCGGGCCGAGTCGGGCCGGACCGCGGGGGCGCCGCCCGGCTGAGGACCGGACGCCCCGGAACCGCGCCCGTCCGCCCCGGCCGCGGTCGGCGGAGGGCGCCCGCGCCCGTGCGTCTGAGATGTCAGACGGAACCGCCGTGTCAGCGCTTCACCCGGGGCCGTCCGGGCGGTCCAATGGGGGCATGTCCACAGCAGTTCCTCCCGTCGTCGTCGGCGGCGCCCCGCTCACCCCGGCCCAGGTCCTCGACGTCGCGCGCCACGGCGCCCGCGTCACCCTCTCCGAGGAGTCCCGCAAGGCCGTCCGGCACGGCCGGGAACGTGTCGAGGCCCTCGCCCGGGGCAAGGTCCCCGCCTACGGGGTCAGCACGGGCTTCGGCGCGCTCGCCACCCGCCACATCGCCCCCGACCTGCGCGCCCGGCTCCAGCGCTCGCTCATCCGCTCGCACGCGGCGGGCACCGGGCCCGAGGTCGAGCGCGAGGTCACACGCGCCCTCATGCTCCTGCGCCTGCGCACCCTGGCCTCCGGCAGCACCGGCGTCGAGGCCGCCACCGTCGAGACCCTCGCCGCCCTGCTCAACGCCGGGATCACGCCGGTCGTCCACGAGTACGGCAGCCTCGGCTGCTCCGGCGACCTGGCGCCGCTGTCGCACGTGGCGCTCGCGCTCATGGGCGAGGGCGACGTGCGCGACGCGGCCGGTGAGGCCAAGCCCGCCTCCACCGCGCTGCGCGAGGCCGGGATCCGCCCGGTGGAGCTGGGCGCCAAGGAGGGCCTGGCCCTCATCAACGGCACCGACGGCATGCTCGGCATGCTCGTGCTGGCCTGCACGGACCTGGAGCGGTTGCTCAAGGTCGCCGACATCACCGCCGCGATGAGCGTCGAGGCGCTGCTGGGCACCGACAGGGTGTTCGCCGACGAGCTCCAGCGGCTGCGCCCGCACCCGGGGCAGGCCGCCTCCGCCGCCAACCTGCGCGCCCTGCTGGCCGACTCCCCGATCGTCGCCTCCCACCGCGGTCCCGACTGCAACCGCGTCCAGGACGCCTACTCCCTGCGCTGCGCCCCCCAGGTCGCGGGAGCGGCGCGCGACACCCTCGCCCACGCCCTCCTCGTGGCCGGGCGCGAACTCGACAGCGTCATCGACAACCCGGTCGTGCTCGACGACGGGCGGATCGAGTCCAACGGCAACTTCCACGGGGCGCCCGTCGCCTACGTCCTCGACTTCCTCGCCATCGCGGTCGCCGACACCGCGTCCATCGCGGAGCGCCGCACCGACCGCATGCTCGACGTGTCCCGCTCCCACGGGCTGCCCGCCTTCCTCGCCGACGACCCCGGCGTGGACTCCGGGCACATGATCGCCCAGTACACGCAGGCCGCCATCGTCTCCGAACTGAAGCGCCTGGCCGTCCCCGCCAGCGTCGACTCCATCCCCAGTTCGGCCATGCAGGAGGACCACGTGTCCATGGGCTGGTCGGCCGCCCGCAAACTGCGCCGCGCCGTGGACGGCCTGACCAGCGTGCTCGCGGTGGAACTGCTCACCGCCGCCCGCGCCCTGGACCTGCGGTCGCCGCTGCGGCCCGGCCCGGCCACCGGCGCCGTCCTGCGCGCCGTCCGGGAGAGGGTCGACGGCCCCGGCCCCGACCGCCACCTGGCCCCCGAGATCGCCGCCGTCGCGGCCATGGTCGCCGACGGATCCGTGGTCGGGGCGGCCGAGACCGTCACCGCGCTCGCCTGACCCCGGCGCGGCCCGGCACCGGGCCGCGCCGGCCCACCACGAACGAGGAGCCCCGCATGAGCACCCCGCGTACCGTCCGAGCCGCGCGCGGCACCGCACTGTCCGCCAAGGGCTGGCCGCAGGAGGCCGCCCTGCGCATGTTCCACAACAACCTCGACCCCGAGGTCGCCGAGCACCCCGAGGAGCTGGTGGTCTACGGCGGTACCGGCAAGGCGGCGCGGGACTGGCGCAGCTTCGACCGCATCACCGCCTCCCTGCGCGACCTGGAGGGGGACGAGACGCTGCTCGTGCAGTCCGGTCGGCCGGTCGGCATCATGCGCACCCACGAGTGGGCCCCGCGCGTGCTGATCGCCAACAGCAACCTCGTGGGGGACTGGGCGAACTGGCCCGAGTTCCGCCGCCTGGAGGCCCGGGGCCTCACCATGTACGGGCAGATGACCGCCGGGTCGTGGATCTACATCGGCACCCAGGGCATCCTCCAGGGCACCTACGAGACCTTCGCCGCCGTCGCCGCCAAGAGGTTCGGCGGAACGCTCGCCGGGACCATCACCCTCACCGCGGGCCTCGGCGGCATGGGGGGAGCGCAGCCGCTCGCCGTCACCATGAACGACGGCGTGGCCGTTGTGGTCGAGTGCGACGGCAGCCGCATCGACCGCCGCATCGAGCACCGCTACCTCGACGTGCGCGCCGACGGCCTCGACCACGCCCTCGACCTCGCCGTGAAGGCGCGGGACGAGCGGCGGCCCCTGTCGATCGGCGTGCTCGGCAACGCAGCCGAGGTGTTCCCCGAACTCCTGCGCCGCGGTGCCCCGGTCGACGTCGTCACCGACCAGACCTCGGCCCACGACCCGCTCGCCTACCTGCCCGCGGGTGTCTCCGTCGAGGACTGGAAGGACCTGGCCCGGGCCGAGCCCGAGGAGTTCACCCTCCGGGCGCGCGAGTCCATGGCGGCGCACGTGGAGGCCATGGTCGGCTTCCTCGACGCGGGCGCAGAGGTGTTCGACTACGGCAACTCCATCCGCGACGAGGCGCGCGAGGGCGGGTTCACCCGGGCGTTCGACTTCCCCGGGTTCGTGCCGGCCTACATCCGCCCGCTCTTCTGCGAGGGCCGCGGGCCGTTCCGCTGGGCCGCGCTGTCCGGGGACCCCGCCGACATCGCGCGCACCGACCGCGCCGTCCTCGACCTGTTCCCCGAGAACGAGCACCTGGCCCGGTGGATCCGCCTGGCGGGGGAGCGGGTGGCGTTCCAGGGGCTCCCCGCCCGCATCTGCTGGCTGGGCCAGGGCGAGCGGGCCGCGGCCGGGCTGAGGTTCAACGAACTGGTCGCCTCCGGCGAGATCTCGGCGCCGCTGGCCATCGGCCGCGACCACCTGGACACGGGCTCCGTGGCCTCCCCCTACCGCGAGACCGAGGGCATGAGGGACGGCTCCGACGCCATCGCCGACTGGCCGCTGCTCAACGCGCTCGTCAACACCTCCTCCGGCGCGTCCTGGGTGTCCGTCCACCACGGCGGCGGCGTGGGCATGGGCCGCTCCCTCCACGCCGGCCAGGTCAGCGTCGCGGACGGCACGGACCTGGCCGCCGCCAAGCTGGAGCGGGTGCTCACCAACGACCCCGCCACGGGCGTCATCCGCCACGTGGACGCCGGGTACCCCGAGGCCGAGCGCGTCGCCGAGGCGCACGGCGTCCGCGTCCCCATGAAGGAGGGCGAGTGAGCTTCGACCGCCTGTGGGCCGACCTGGAGCCCGTGGGACGCGACGCCGGGAGCGGCGGCTACCGCCGCCACACCTGGGCGGGCGCCGACACCGAAGCCCGCGCCTGGTTCACGGAGGCCGCGACCGCGCGCGGGCTCGACGTGCGCGCCGACCGCAACGGCAACCTGTGGGCCTGGTGGGGCGTCCCCGGTCCGGGGGCGGTGGCCACCGGGTCCCACCTGGACTCGGTGCCCGACGGAGGGGCCTTCGACGGTCCGCTCGGTGTCGCCTCGGCCCTGGCCGCCGTGGACGAGCTGCGCGGGCGCGGGGTCGCGCCCGCCCGTCCGCTCGCCGTCACGGTGTTCGCGGAGGAGGAGGGCGGCCGGTTCGGCGTCCCGTGCCTGGGCAGCAGGCTGAGCGCGGGAGAGGTCTCCCCCGAACGCGCGCGCGGGCTCACCGACGCCTCCGGGGTCACCTGGGGGCAGGCGATGGAGGCCGCCGGGCACGACCCGGCGGCGATGGGCGCCGACCCCGGGGCCCTCGCCGACCTGGACGTGTTCGTGGAGCTGCACGTGGAGCAGGGACGCGCACTGGAGGACACCGCGCACCCGGTGGGCGTGGCCTCCTCGATCTGGCCGCACGGCCGCTGGCGGATGGACTTCACCGGACGCGCCGACCACGCCGGGACCACCCGGCTCGACGACCGCAGCGACCCCATGCTGCCCTTCGCGCACGCGATCCTGGCCGCGCGCGCCCAGGCGGAGCGGCACGGCGCCCGCGCCACGGTCGCCAGGGCCCTGATCGACCCCAACGGCACCAACGCCGTCCCGTCCCGGGTCAGCGCCTGGCTGGACGCCCGCGCCGCCGACGCCGCGTCCCTGGAGGCGGTCGTCGACGGGGTCCGCGAGGCCGCGGCGGGCGCCGCACGCGACCACGGCGTGGGCTACGCGATGGACGCCGAGTCCCTCACACCCCTGGTGGAGTTCTCGCACGGCCTCCGCGACCGCCTGGCCGCCGTGGTCGGGTCGGGGGCCCCGGACCCGCGCGTGCCGCTGCTGCCCACGGGCGCCGGACACGACGCGGGCGTGCTCGCCGCCCACGTGCCCACCGCCATGCTGTACGTGCGCAACCCGACCGGGGTGTCCCACTCCCCGCAGGAGTACGCCCGTCCCGAGGACTGCCACGCCGGGGTGCTCGCCCTGGCCGACGTCCTCCAGGACCTCCTCGCCCGCCCCGTCCGCCGGGGCGGCGCCCGGTGACCGGCGCTCCGGGGGCGGTCCCGGGCGGGCCGCCGCGAGCGGGGGGCGCCGCCGGAACCGCTCCGGACATGCCGGGGGCCCGGGCCCCCGCGGCCGGGGGCGGGCCCGCGCCGCGCCGCGTGTGGTGCGAGTGGGCCTGGACCGGTGCCGGGGACGGGAGCCCCGAGTACGGCGTGCTCGTCGAGACCGCCGGGGGCCGCATCACCGCAGTGAGCCCGGGAGCCGTCGCGCCCGCCGGGGCCGAGACCCTCACCGGCCTCACCCTGCCGGGCCTGGCCAACGCGCACTCGCACGCCTTCCACCGGGCCCTGCGCGGACGCACCCACACCGGCGGCGGGTCGTTCTGGACCTGGCGCGAGGCCATGTACCGCGTCGCGGACCGGCTCGACCCGGACACCTACCTGCGGCTCGCCAGGGCCGCCTACGCGGAGATGGCCCTGGCGGGCGTCACCTGCGTGGGCGAGTTCCACTACCTCCACCACGCCCCCGGCGGGACCCGCTACGCCGACCCCAACGCCATGGGCGCGGCCCTGGTGCGGGCGGCGGCCGAGGCCGGGCTCCGCATCACCCTGCTGGACGTGTGCTACCTGTCCGGCGGCCTGGACCCCGGCGGAGCGCACCGGCCGCTGGAGGGGGCCCAGCGGCGCTTCGGCGACGGCGACGCCGCACGGTGGGCCGACCGGGCGGCCGGGTTCACCCCCGTGGGGGACCACGCGCTGGCGGGCGCCGCCGTCCACTCGGTACGGGCCGTCCCCGCCGCGCAGCTGCCCGACGTCGTCGCCTACGCCGCCGACCGCCACGCGCCCCTGCACGCCCACCTCTCCGAACAGCCGGCCGAGAACGCGGCCTGCCTGGCCGCCTACGGCCGCACCCCGGCACGGGTGCTCGACGACGCGGGCGCGCTCACGCCGCGCACCAGCCTCGTGCACGCCACCCACCTCACCGACGACGACGTCGGCGCCGTCCGGCTCTCCGGCGCCACCGTGTGCCTGTGCCCCACCACCGAGCGGGACCTGGCCGACGGCCTGCCCCGCACCGGCGACCTGCTGCCCGCCCCGATCACCCTGGGCACGGACCAGCACGCCCAGCTCGACCTGTTCGAGGAGGCCCGGGCGGTCGAGCTCCACGAGCGCCTGCGCACCCACAGGCGCGGCACCCTGGGAACCGGCGCGCTCCTGCGCGCCGCCACCGCCCACGGGCACGCCTCCCTCGGCTGGGAGGACGCGGGCGCGCTGCGGGCCGGGGCGCGCGCCGACCTGGTCAACATCCCCCTGGACGGCGTCCGGCTGGCCGGGGCCGACCCCGCGCGCGCCGCCGACGCCGTCGTCTTCGCGGCCTCCGCGGCCGACGTGCGCCACGTGATGGCCGACGGCCGCTGGACCGTCCGCGACGGCGTCCACACGCTCGTGCCCGACACCGCGCACGAACTCGACACGGTGATCAAGGAGATCCACTGATGGCCGACGTGCCCGAGAGCATCCTCATCGACGACATCGCCACCCTGGTCACCAACGACCCCTCCCGGGGCCGCGGCGCCGTGGGCGAGATCCGGGACGCCGCCATGGTGGTGCAGGGCGGCAGGGTGGCCTGGGCGGGCCCGCGCTCCCAGGCGCCGGACGCCGACGCGAGGGTCGACGCGGCCGGGCGCTGCGTCCTCCCGGGGTTCGTGGACAGCCACTCCCACATCGTGTTCGCGGGGAACCGCAGCCGCGAGTTCGCCGCGCGCATGAGCGGGCAGCCGTACTCGGCGGGCGGCATCCGCACCACCGTCGCCGCCACCCGCGAGGCCTCCGACGCCGACCTGCTCGCGGGGGCGCGGCGCCTCGTGGGCGAGGCCCGCGCCCAGGGCACGACCACCCTGGAGGTCAAGTCCGGCTACGGGCTCACCACGCGCGACGAGGAGCGCTGCCTGGCCGTCGCCGCCCGGGTCACCGACGAGGTGACCTTCCTCGGCGCGCACGTGGTCGCCCCCGAGTACGCCGACGACCCCGAGGGCTACCTGGACCTGGTCACCGGCCCCATGATGGACGCCTGCGCGCCCCACGCGAGGTGGGTCGACGTCTTCTGCGAGCGCGGCGCCTTCGACGAGGACGCCTCCCGCCGCGTCCTCACCGCCGGGAGGGAGCGCGGCCTGCTGCCCAGGGTGCACGGCAACCAGCTGGGCGAGGGGCCGGGCGTGCGCCTGGCCGTCGAACTCGGCGCCGCCTCCGTGGACCACTGCACCCACCTGTCCGCCGCCGACGTGGAGGCCCTGGCCGAGGCCGGCGGACGCCCCGAGCCCACGGTCGCCACCCTGCTCCCGGGCGTGGACTTCTCCACCCGCCAGCCCTACCCGGACGCACGCGCCCTCATCGACGCGGGGGCGGTCGTCGCCCTGGCCAGCGACTGCAACCCAGGCTCCTGCTTCACCTCCAGCCTGGCCTTCTGCATCGCCGTCGCGGTCCGCGACATGGGCATGACCCCGGACGAGGCGGTGTGGGCCGCGACGGCGGGCGGTGCGCGGGCCCTGCGCCGCACCGACGTCGGCCACCTCGCCCCGGGCGCGCGCGCCGACCTCACCCTGCTCGACGCGCCCGACCACGTCCACCTGGCCTACCGCCCCGGGGTCCCGCAGGTCGCGGCGGTCTGGAAGGACGGGGAGCTGGTCGCCGGACGGCCCTGACCCGGGGCCGCCCGGCCGGACGACGGAGTATGACGCGGGGAGGTCCGGGGCCCGTGAAAAGCCGTCCGAACTCAACGGGCGGCTAACGTCCGCGAAACCTGGGCCGCCCACCCTGGTTCCACGTCGGTGCGCGTCCCGCCGCCGCGGAACAGCGTCGTTCCGGGGCGGCGGGTGCACCTTCTCCCAGGGAGGGCCGCAGTGAGCCTTTGGCGGATCAGGACGGCTGTCGAGGACCGGCCGGGCGGGCTCGCCGGGGTCGTCGGCGCCCTCGCGCGATGCGGCGGGGACATCGTCGGACTCTCCATCCACACGGACGTGTCCGGGGTGGTCGACGAGTTCGTCGTCGACATCCCCGGCGACCACGCCGTCGCCGTCCGGGCGCTCGGCGAGCACTGCCCCACCGGCACGGTCACGGCCGTCCCCGCCCAGAGGCGCGAGGTCGGGGACGACGTCACCCGGGCGCTGCTGCTCACCGCGAGGCTGCGGTCGCACCCCAACCGGCTCCCCGACGCCCTGGCCGAACTCCTGTCGGCGGACGGGGCCCACTGGACCAACCTGACCCGTGTCGAGGAGGCCGCCGATCCGGCGGGCACCGCCATGCTGGTGCCCGTCGGACCGCTCCGCGGGGTCCTCGTCCGGCGGCGGTCGCACGCCTTCACCTGGACGGAGTCGAGCCGGGCCGAGGCGCTGGTGCGCTCGGTGATGCCCTCGACCGGGCCGGTGCCCACCGACCGGACCGTCCGTACCGCCGGGGGCGAGGAGCTGTCCCTGCGCCAGGTGCGCGAGGCCGACGCGCCCGCGCTGAGCGGCCTCCACCGGCGCTGCTCGGCGGAGACCGTGCGCAGCCGCTACTTCGCGGGGATGGCGGAGCTGAGCCCGTACATGCTGAGGGTGTTCTGCGACCCCGGGCGCGGGCTCACCCTGGCGGTGCGCCCCCGGGGCGGGAAGGACCCGGTGGCCCTGGGCCACCTGATGTACACCCTCGACCCGGGGGTCGGCGAGATCGCCTTCCTGGTGGAGGACGCCTGGCAGGGGCGCGGGGTGGGCACCGCCCTGGCCCGCGAGCTGACCGTGATCGCCGCGGACTGGGGCCTGGCCGAGGTGCGGGCGGAGACCGCGCTGGCCAACGCGGGGATGATGCGGATCATGCGGCGCCTGGGCGCCTCCGTGCGGGGCCACGGGGAGGGCGGCCCGTACGTGCAGGCCAGGGTCCCGGTCGCCGAGGCGCTGCAGGGGGGATCGGGCGGGGCCGCGCGGCACGGAGGCAGGCTCGCCCGGCTGATGGGGCAGGGCTGAGCGGTCCGGCGGGCGCCGGCCGCGCGCGGCCCGCGTGTCCGCGGGGCCGCGAGGACGCGGGGGCGGCGACCACCGGGGGTGTCGCCGCCCCCGCTCGCGGTTGACGCGATGAGGTGTCTCCTGGGGCACGGGAGGACCGTTCCCCGGAGGTCTCCTGCTGCTACTCGCTGTCGCTGTCCGCGGCGTCGTCGCCGTTCCCGGAATCCTCGGTGGAGGCGGGGGAGGACTTCTTGGTGACGCGGCGCTTCTTCACCGGACGCGAGTAGTCGACGAGGGGCTCCAGGCGGGCTTCGTGCTCCTTGAAGCACTCGCCGCAGGCGTCGACCTCACGGACGGCGCCGTCCCAGGCGAACTGGATGACCTCACTCGCCTCGACCTTCTCCTCGCGGACGGCGTGGGGATCGCAGTACTTGCGCGTGAAGACCTCGGTGACCACGGCGGGGATTTCCCTTCGGTATCGCGTGAATGTGCGGACCCCTTAATCATACACCTGTACGAACGCGGAAACCGGCTGAACGCCGGGGTTCCGTCATGGGTTCGGGGTCGCCCCGAAGCCTAGCGAAGACCGGCGACATATGCGTCAACGTGTGGCGCGAGTGCCCCCGGTGACCAGCGGGTCCGCGTGGTGCGGGAGGGGCTGTGATCCCGGTCGCGCGGGGCCGGGGGCGGTTCGGGCGCCGCCGCCGCGACCCGGGAAATGGCTCCGGGGCGATATGGGGCCGGGTGATCGACTTCTCTCTTCTTCGTCCGATTTCTCGTGCCGGCGCGCCGGAATTCCGGGAAGTGGATGTGCGAATTCGGTGAACGCGGAGTGGTGCGCGTGGCTAGTGTGTTGCCGATCCGGAGCGGGCCGCCCAGCGGGCGGAGCCGTCCCGGAAAACCGGTGGGGGGAGCACGCGGGGTGCGCACCGGCGAATGGCGGGTCCCGCGGGGAGCGGGCGCGGTCGAGGAACGGGGGGAGCGCCGTGGTCGAGTACATGGAGGGCGCGTACCGGGGACGTGTCGGGGACCGGGGGGAGGACTTCGGCGACCGTGAGGGCAGGTCGGAGGCGGATCGGCGCCGTGCGCGCGCGGAAGCGGCGCACGCGTGCGAGCGCATGTCGGTCGATCCGGGCTTCGTGAAACTCCGAAGGGGATTCACGCTCCAGGCGGTCCTGCTGGTGTCGTCATTCCTTCTCGGTTACCTGTCCTATCTGCTCCTGTCCGCGTACGCGCGCGATTTCATGAGCATCGAGATCGTGGATTCGGTCAACGTGGCACTGGTCATGGGAATCGGTCAGTTCCTTCTCACGTTCGTGCTCGCCTGGGTGTTCAGCCGTTTCTCCGACCGCTCCCTCGACCCGCTGGCGCAGGAGATCCGCGACCGGGCCCGCGCCGACGCCGCGGCGGTGCGCTGATGCCCGCCGCGGCCGACCCCTCCGCGGGAGCCGCGGTCGGCGCCGTCACGGGGGACGGCGCCGTCCGCGCACAGGCCCTCGCCGACGGCACCGCGGTCGTGCCGGGGGGCGTGCTGGAGGGCCAGTTCGGCATCGCCCACGCGTGGACGATCGGCCTGTGCGCCCTCTTCGTCCTGGTCACCCTCGCCGTCGCCGTCCGCGCCAGGCGCACCACCCGGGGCGCGGTCGACTTCTACGCGGGCGGGCGCGGGTTCTCCAGCACGCAGAACGGGCTGGCCCTGACCGGCGACTACCTGTCGGCCGCGTCCTTCCTGGGCATCGCCGGGATGATCGCCCTCCAGGGCTACGACGGGTTCCTGTACTCCATCGGCTTCCTGGTGGCCTGGCTCCTGGTGCTGCCCATGGCCCAGCTGATGCGCAACACCGGCCGCTTCACCATGGCCGACCTGCCCGCCTTCCGCATGCGCCGGATGCGGGTGCGCCTGGCCTGCGCCGTCTCCACCGTCACCGTGTGCGTGTTCTACCTCGTCGCCCAGATGGTCGGCGCGGGGGCCCTGGTCGCCGTCCTGCTCGGACTGCACGACGGCGGGACCTTCCTGGGGATGGACGCCGGGCAGGCGCGCACCGGGGCGATCGTGCTCGTCGGAGTGCTCATGATCGCCTACGTCGTGTACGGGGGGATGAAGGCCGCCACCTGGCTCCAGATCATCAAGGCGGTCGCCCTGCTGGGCGCAACCGGCCTGCTCACGGCCCTCGTGCTCGCCCTGTTCTCCTTCGACCCGCGCGCCCTTCTCGGCGGGGCGGCCGAGGCCAGCGGGCACGGGCAGGCGTTCCTCGAACCCGGTCTGCGCCTCGGGGTGGAGGTGCCGGGCGACCCGGCCCGGACCCTGTTCAACAAACTCGACCTGATCAGCCTCGGACTCGCGCTGGTGCTCGGCACCGTCGCGCTGCCGCACATCCTCATCCGCTTCTACACCGTCCCCGACGGCCGCTCCGCGCGGGCCTCCGTGCACCGCACCATCGTCATGGTCGGCGTCTTCTACCTCATGACGCTCGCGCTGGGGTTCGGCGCCGCCGCCCTCGTGGGCACCGACCGCATCCTCGCCCTCGACCCGTCCGGCAACACCGCCGTGCCGATGCTCGCCGAGGAGGTGGGACGGCTGACCGCGGGCCCCGTCGGCGCCGCCGTGCTCCTCGCCCTGATCTCCGCCGTGGCGCTGGCCACCATCCTCGCCGTCATCGCGAGCCTCACCCTCGCCTCCTCGTCCTCCATCGCGCACGACCTGTTCGGCCACGTCCTCATGTGGGGGAGGCCCAAGGAGACGCAGGAGGTGGGGGTGGCGCGCCTCTCCGCCTGCCTGGTCGGCGGGGTCGCCATCGTGCTCGCCGTCCAGGCCCAGGACCAGAACGTGGCCTTCCTGGTGGGGCTGGCCTTCGCGATCGCGGCCGCCGCCAACCTCCCGGTCATCGTGCTCACCCTGTTCTGGCGGCGCTTCAACACCCGGGGCGTGGAGTGGGGGGTCTACGGCGGACTGTCGGCCACACTGCTGCTCATGCTCCTGTCCCCGGTCATGTCCGGCAGGACCGACCCGGTGACCGGCGAGAACCTCTCCGTGCTGCCCGCGGGGATCGACGTCCAGGTCTTCCCCATGGAGAACCCGGCCCTGGTCGCGGTGCCGATCGGCTTCGCGTGCGCGATCGTGGGCAGCCTGCTCTCGGCCGAACGCAACACCGCCAGGTTCACCGAACTCCGCGTGCGCTCCCTGACCGGCTGGGGCGCCGACCAGGGCTGAGCGGCCCGCGGGTCAGCGGGAGCCTCCCCGGGGGCCCGCGGCGGCCAGGGCCGCGGCCAGGTCGTGCAGCAGCTCCGGCAGGCGGGGCGCGTTGCGCGCGATCCGGTCCCAGGCGAGGGCCGTCCGGTCGAGCCGCTGCCGGGTGGTCGGCTCGCCCGTCCCCAGCCTGGCGGCGCGCCGTTCCGCCCGCCGGAACGAGGAGACGGCCGCCCACACGGCCGCCGACACCACCGGTCGGAAGACCCCCTTGCCGCGCACGTCCAGCACCGCCTCCACCGACCAGCGGCCGTCCGCCCCGGCGGTCGGCGCCAGCCAGGCGTCGACCTCGGCGACGGCGTGGCGGGCGCGCAGGCGGGCCGGACGGCCGCCGCCCCGGCCGGAGACCGCCGAGTACCAGTCACCGGTGGAGAACCGGAACTCTCCCGACGCGGACCGCAGCCAGGCGCCCCTCCCCGGCAGCTTCACCTCGGCGGCCCAGGTCAGCAGGCCCGCGGGCGCGTCGTGGGTGACGGTCCCCCAGGTGACCGGCGGTTCGGTTCCGCCGACCGCGTCGGGCATGCTGAAGTCCACGGAGGAGGTGCCCGTCTCGTCCCAGGCGGTGACGGTCAGCCCGGTACCGCTCCACCCCTTCTCCTCGTCGTCGGCGGGTTCGACGGGCACGCCCTCGGGGGAGAGCTCGGCCACGAGGTAGTGGCTCCGGGGCGCGAGGTGCCGCCCGGTCTGCAACTGGAGGGCGAGCTCCGCGGCGGTCACCTCCAGTTCGTCGGCCTCCGCCTCCGTCCGGGGGGAGCCCTCGCGCAACCGCGCGGCGGCGTCGCGCCGCTCCTCGCGCAGCTCCTCGGCCGACTCCCGGTCGACCAGCCCCAGCTCGTCCGCCCGCGCCACCAGGCGCTCCCACGACTCCGGGTCGGGGGGGAGCAGCCATCCCCGGCCGTCGAACCGGCAGCCCCGGGCGACCTCGTGCAGGGCGGAGACGATCCGCCCGACCACCTCCCGGTCCACTGCGGTGATGTCGAAGGTGTGGCTCAGGCGGGGCACGGCGTCTCCGGTGTCGTGGGCGGTCGGCGGGGCGCGTCGCGTACGCCTGCCAGCGTACGCACCCGGAGCGCCCGCCGGGGCACGGGAGGCGCCGGCCGGTCCGCCGGGGCGGCGCGCGGTCCGCCCTCCCCGGACCACGGGCGGCGGACGGGACCGCGCTTGCGGCGGCGCACCGGCGGCGGCAGGCTGGACACCATGACCGAGTACGTCGCACTGCTGCGCGGGATCAACGTCGGCGGTCACCGCCGCATCGCCATGGCCGACCTGCGCGCCCTGCTGGAGGACCTCGGGTACACCGGCGTCGCCACCTACGCGCAGAGCGGGAACGCCGTCTTCGGGGGAGGGGACGCCGACCCCGCGGAGGTGGCCGAGACGGTGCGGAACGGCATCAGGGACGTGCTCGGGCACGACGTCCCCACGGTGGTGCGGACCGCGGCCGGGATGCGCGCCGCGGTGGAGGCGAACCCGTTCGACGTCCCCGACCCCTCCGGGTTCCTCGTCCTCTTCTGCGCCGGCGCGGTGGACGCGGACGCGCTGAACGGGATCGACCCCTCCCGCCACCCCGGGGAGCGCATGGCGCTGGTGGGCGACCAGGTCTACACCTGGCACGAGGACGGGATCAGGTCCGCCGTACTGCCGGACCTCGTGGTCCGGCACGTCGACGGGACGGTCACGAGCCGCAACTGGCGGACCGTGCTGCGCCTGGTGGAGATGGTCGGGGACCGGGAGCGGGCCCGGCCCGCGACTGTCCGAGAGAAGTCCTCGGTGAACCGAGGACGGCGCGCACCGGACGCCGTCACGACCACGCGAAGGGGTGGTGCCCGTGCCGAGACGGTGGACCGTGATCCTGCGTGACCTGTCGGACACGGCGCGGCCGATCCGGCCCGAGGACTGCCACGGCCTCCTCAACCGGTGGTGGCCGCAGCCCCCGGAGGAGCACGCGGCGGCCAAGCGGTGGTCCATGAACGGGTGGCCTCGCCCCCTGGGCGACCGCCTGTACCACTGGACCCTGACCTGGCTCGACGACGAGGTGCCGCCCTCCCTGGACCCGGAGGACCTGGTCGGCGACCCGCAGCGGATCGGCGACCACCTGCTGGTGCCCCTCTCGGTGACGCGCACGCACGAGCGCACCTACGCCCAGATGCTCGTCGAGCCGCGGGGCCCGTCGGCGGTGCGCGCCGCCGAGGTGCGCAGCCGGACCCCCGTCGTCATGACCACCCGCGACGCCACGGGCGAGCGCATACCGCACATCTGGCCCAGCCCGCGGCGGCTCTTCGGAGCCGTGCACCGCTCGGGCGGCGGGATCGTCGGAGGCAGCGGGGCCGTCGGCGCCGTGGCGCGGTTCGCGCCGCCCGCCCTCGCCGAGAACTGGCTCGAACTCGTCCTGGGCGGCATGGCCCAGGTGCGCCGCACGCCCCTGCCGGGGGAGGAGGTGCGGCTGGCGGAGCACCACCACGCCGAGAACCGCACCGTCCTGGGCTGGCACGGCGGCTTCAGACTGGAGATGGCCGGCGGCGACCGGCGCCACGCCGACGCCTTCGCCGCGCTCCTCGAACTCCTCGAACTCGCCGGTGTCGGCAAGTACACCGCCCAGGGCTTCGGCTCCGTGCGCGTGGACACGGTCACCTGCGGCCGGCCGTTCGCGGAGGCGCCTGTGTCCCGCGCGCGCAGGATGCCGAACCGGGTGGCCCGGCGCACCCCCCAGCGGGTGGGGGACGCCCACGTCCGCGCCGTCGCCGAGGCCGAGGAGTTCGGCGGCACGCTGTTCGACTGACCCCCAGACCGCCGGTTCCCGCCCGAGGACGGCGGGCGGGGACCGGTGCCCGACCAGGTCCGGCCGCGCCGGCTCCCACCCCGTGGACGGGGGTGGGAGCCGGCGCCCCCTCCCCGCCGTGTCCCCGGCGTTCGCGTGTGCCGGCGCCCCTTCCCCCGTGCCCCTGCCGGTCGCGTGTGCCGGAGGCCGCTCCCGCAGGCGCCGGGGCCGCTGCCCGGCCGGGCAGCGGCACGGTCCGCGGCGCCGTCCGGCCCCGCGCCGACTCAGGTGTGCGGGGCCCCTCCCTCCGGCGCCGTCCGCCCGGTGTCCCGGTCCCGGAGCGCGCGGGCCAGCCCCCGCAGGTGCGGCACGAGCTCGCGGGGGACGAGCTCGGGCGCGTCCGCGGAAGGGGCGTGCGGGTCGCGGCCGCGCAGGGCGATCGTCTCGGACGTGTGCGGTGCCATGGGGAGACCTCCGTGCCGGGGAAGGGCGGTGCACCCAGCTCTCTCGGACAGAGCCCCGGTCCCGGGCGGGCCGACGGCCCCCGGAGGGGCGGTCCCCGGGTCCGGCACCACCACGCGGTCGAGCCCCGGCGTCGACCGCCCCCGGAGGAGCGGCCCCCGGGCCCGGGTGGTAACCGTGGTCTCTCACGGCCGGTGGAAGGCGGGCACCGTCCGAGAGGAGTCCCCGGGAGGCGGCCCCGCGCGGCCCGCGCCCTCCCCTCCCCGCGCCCTTCCCCGCACCCGCCGACGAGGAGACCCGACACGGTGACCCCCGTTCCCGCACCGCACAGCCCGCCCGGCGCCGCCCCGGACGCCGGGGGGCCGCCGCCCAGCGGTGTGGTGGTCGGCGTCGACCTGCGCGGCATCCAGGCCTACGTGTACAGCGGGCGCCGCATCCTGGACGCGGTGGGACGGGCGGCGCTCGTCGCCGAGCTGACCGACACCTCCGACGCCGAGCACGGCATCGCCGACCTGGTTCCCCCCGGCTGCGTGGTCCTGCGCGACGCGGGAGGGGCGCTCACGGCGGTCTTCCCGGACGCCGCGGCCGCGCGCCGGTTCACGGCCCGCTACACGCGGCGGCTGCGCGACCGCGCGGGCGACCTGACCCCCGTGGTCGCGCACGTCCCCTACGGCGCGGCGGAGGCCGCGGGCCCGGGGGCGCCGGCGGACGGCGGGCCGGGCGCCGCGGCGGCCCCCGCGCCCGTCGCCGGGGTCGACGCGGCCCTGGCGGTCCTCCCGCAGCGGCTGCGGGAGGCCAGACGGCACATGTCGGCGCTGCACACACCGGCCCACGGGTACGGCATCACCGCGGTCTGCTCCGTCAGCGGCGGCCCGGCCGAGACGGTGGACAGCAGCCGGGCCCAGGACGACCACCCCGACGTGCACGAGCGGGTGACCGCCGACGTCGCCAGGGCCCGCGGGATCGGCCGCCGCTGGCACCGCGCCCACAGCGCGGACTGGCTGGCCGGAGCCGCCACCGCCACCGGCGCGCCCGCGCTCGCGCTCCCGATGGAGGTCGACCGGCTCGGCCGCGACCACGGCGAGGTCAGCAGGATCGCGGTGGTCCACATCGACGTCAACGGCCTCGGGATCATCCTGGGCTCCTACCGCGAGCGCGCGGGGGACCCCCGCGTGCCCGGCTCCGGGGCGATGGCCCAGCGCCTGCTGTCCGGACGCATCGCCGGCCTCACCGAGGGACTGGCCCGGGTCCTGGTGCGCGCGGTGGCCGCCACGGTGCGGGCCGAGCCCGGTCGGGCCCCCGTCATCCCGGGCGCCGGCGCCGCCCGGCCCGTCACCCTCCACCACGTCCCGCCCGGCCCCGTCCGGATACCGGTGCGCCCCATCGTGGTCGCCGGGGACGACCTCACCGTCCTGTGCGACGCACGCCTGGCCCTGAGCCTGGCCCGCTACGCGCTCGACTGGCTCGACGCCGACCCCGAGCGGATCGGCGACCCCCACGACCCCCGGGTGGCGCTGCACCGCGCGCTCGCCGGGGCCCACGGCGGACCGGCGGGCGCGGGCCGGACCGTGCGCCGCCCCGACGGGGGCGGGCACACCACCTTCGTGCCCACGGTCGGGGTGGGGATCGCGGTCCAGCCGGTCGGCGCGCCCCTCTCCCTGGGCTACGACCTGTGCGAGGCGATGTGCCGCAGGGCCAAGGAGCACAGGGTCGCGCTCGCCGAGGCCGACCCCGGGGCGCCGGACGAGCACGCCGTCGCCTGGACGACGCGGTTCGACGGCGTCGACCGGGTCCTGCGCCGCCTCGACGGCGCCCGTCTGGCGTCCGTCCCCCGCACCGGGCTGCCGTTGACCGGGACCGGGTTCGCCCGCTTCCTCGACCGGTACCTGTCGGCGTCCGCCCCCGGCAGCCTGCTCGCGGAGGGGGACGCCCGGCGGCGGAGCTGGCTGGTCTCGTCCCTCGTGCCCCTGCTGGAGTCGGGCGCCGACCCCGGCCCCGAGCTCGCCCGCCGCGCCCGTGTGACCGGAGGCCCCGTCGGACTCCCCCGGGAGTGGACCCCCGGCGCGCTGCTCGACGCGGTCGAGGTGATGGACCTGTACCTGGACCCCGGGCTGGCGGCGGCGCTCGAGCCCCACCGGCCCCGGCCGCGGGGGCGGGCGGGTTCCGGCGGCCCGCACCCCCCGGCTCCGCCGGGGGGTGCGCGGACGTGAGCCCGCCGGACCGCATCGTCGTGCGTCTGGCCTCCCCCGCCCTGTTCGTCGGCGCGAGCGCGGACGGGACGGGCGCGGACACGGACGTGGTCACCGACGAGCACGGTCTGCCCTACCTGCCCCGCCACCGCCTCGCGGCCAGGCTGCGCGCGGGGGCGGCCGACGCGCTGGGGGCGGCCCCGGAGCTGGCCGCCGCGTGCGACGAGGTGTTCGGCCGGAGGCGCTCCCACGGCGCGGACCGGATGCTGCGGGTGGGCCACGCCGTCCTGGGAGAGGACGTCCGCTCGGCGGTCGCGCGCGCCCTGGCCGGCCGGGACGAACCCCTGCGCTCCGTCCTGCGCCGGGCGGTCACGGACGCGTACACCGCCCTGGAGTCGGGGACCGCCGTCGGACCGGACGGGGCCCCGGAGCCGGGGAGGCTGCGCACGAACCGGGTACTCCTGCCGGGGCCGACCCTGTCCGCGACGCTGACCTGGGCGACCGCCCCCGGAGAGGCGCACTGGCGGCTGCTGGCCCGGGCCTGCCTGGCCACCACCCGGATCGGGCTGAGGACCACGCGCGGACGGGGCCGGGTGGACGTGCGCCTGGCCGGGGCGGACGGGGACCCGCACGCGGTCACGCTCCGCCTGGCCGCGCCGGTGAGGAAGGGGCCGGACCGGGAAGGGGTACGTGTGTGAACACCGGCCTCCTCCAGGACGCGTCCCGCGGCCGGCGCCCCGCCCCCGCGGCGGGCACCGCGCCGCCCGCGGGGGTGGGTGCGTGAACCCGCTCCCCGCCACCGGTTACCTGCCGCTGCGCTACGTGCTCACCGACACCCTGGCGGTGCGCACCTCCCTCGACCCGCTGCGGATCGACTCGGAGCACTCCATCGGCGGGCGCGCCCAGCGCGGCATGCTCGCCGCCGCGCTCCGGCGTGCCGGCCGCGAGCGCGAGCTGCTCGACTGGGTCGCCCGCGGCGACCGGATCCGCTTCGCCCCCGCCTACCCGCGCCTCGAACCGGGGGCCGACCCGGGCCTCCCGGCGGACTCCGCGCCGGCGCGGGCGCTCGTGGCCTACCCGGCCCCCG
Organism: Streptomonospora nanhaiensis; assembly: GCF_026642255.1. Classification (GTDB taxonomy): domain Bacteria; phylum Actinomycetota; class Actinomycetes; order Streptosporangiales; family Streptosporangiaceae; genus Nocardiopsis; species Nocardiopsis tropica. Next base: position 2,099,139 of record NZ_CP113264.1, read on the forward strand.
CCCACCTCTACACACCGGGCAAGAACGGCGACACCACCGTCGACGTCTTCGCGGGAACCGACCCCGCCACCCCCTACCGGGCCGTTCGCGGCCACGTCACCCTCGACCGCTCCCTGCGCGCCGCCGTGCGCACCACCGCCGAGCAGTACCTCGGACGGTCCCGCACGGGCGACCGGTCCCAGGGGGTCCCCTTCTTCGCGACCACCGTCGACCCCGGCCAGGTCTTCGAGGCCCGCTGGCAGCTGCTCGCCGCCGACAGCGGCTCCCTCCGCGACCTCGCCGAGCGCGTCGCCGAGGTCCTCGACGAGGCGGACGGCACCCTCACCCTCGGCTCCGGCGGCACCCGGGCCCACGGCGGCGTCAGCGTGGCCCCCGCGGACCCGCACCGGCTGCTGTCGTCCGACCGGGTCGCACACCCGCACACGCGCCACTGGCCCCCCGGCGCCCCCCTCGACCTCCTGCTGCTCTCCCCGGCCCTGCTGGTCGGCGAGGAGGGCCAGTCCAGCCCGCGGGCGCTGGTGCCCGCCGTGCTCGACCTCCTCGCCCGCCGCCTCCCCGGCTCCGGCGCCAGGGTGCTCGCCCACCACGTGGAGGCCGGGCTGCTCGGCGCCTACCACCGGGGCTACCGAGGGCCGATGGCGCAGCGGTGGGCGGCCGTGCCGGGTGCGGTGGTGCGCCTGCGACTCGACGGCGGCCTGACCGCCGACCAGGCCCGCGACCTGGAGGCCCACCCGCTGGGCGAACGGGTGGTGGACGGCCACGGCCAGTTCACGCTCCTCCCGGTCCCGCCGGGCGGGCCCCGCCCCCTCGCGCCGACCGCCGTCCCGCTCGCGGCGGCCCCGTCCGCGGTCCGGCCCCCCGCGCGTGTCCCGCCCCCGCCGGCGCCCACCGGGGCGGTTCCTGCGGCTCCTGCGGTCCCGGAGGTTCCTGAGGTCCTTGAGGCCCCAGTGGTTTCTGCGGTCCCGGCGGTTCCGGCGGTTCCGGCGGTTCCGGCGGTCTCGGCGGTCCCTGTGGTCCCGACCGCCACGGGCGGGGAGGGCGGGCTCGAGGAGCTCTACGACGAACTCCTGTGGAACGCCGCCTCCCGTCCGGTCCGCGATCACGCACGCTCCCTCGCCCGGGACTCCGCCCGGGGGCTCGCCCCCCTCACCCCCAGCCTGCTCGGACGCCTCCGCGAGGTCGTGGGCCACCCCCACCGCACGCCCGAGGACGCGCTGACCGCCCTGGGCCGCACCGTCTCCGGCCGTGCGCGCGGCCGGGCCGACCGGGCGGGCACGCACAAGGCCCTGCACGACCGCGCCGTCCGCGCCCTCGCCGGGGCCCGGCTGTCCCGGCCAGGCCGACCCGGTCCCGTCTCCGTGCAGTCCTGGCTCGGAGCCCTGGCCGACGGTGGCGCGGCCGCCGCGTGGTGGCGCGACAACAGGCCCGAGCCCCCGGACAGCCCCGCCTACTCCCGGGCACTCGCCGCCGTCGACCTCTCCCTCACCGACGGCCTGCCGCCCCGCGACCACCCCAGCGGGCTCTCCTCCCGTGCCCGCGTGTGGGAGCGCCGGGCCGCTCCCCGCCTGGCACTGCTCCTCGCCTCCTCCTGGCTGTCCGAGGCCGGAGTGGTCCTGCGGGCCGCCCAGGAGGGCCGCCACGATCCTGGGGGAGGCGGTTGAGCACCCGCCCCGCCCGCCCCGGGCCGCTCTGGGAGATCGCCGTCCGGCTGTGCCTGCTCTCCGACACCCACATCGGCGCGGCCCGGGCGGTGCCCCGCCACGCCGCGGAGGGCGACGTCGACCTGCGCGTGGACCGCGACCCCCGCACGGGCGTGCCCCGGCTGCGCGCGACCACCCTGGCGGGCCTGCTTCGCCACGAACTCGCGGCCCGCACCGAGGACCCCCGCAAGGTGAGCCGGCTCTTCGGGGCGCCGGAGTCCGGGCCCCCGCCCGGCGGGGAGCCGGACGCGCCCGCGGCGAGCGCCCTGGACGTCGACGACGCCGCCGCCGAGCTGCCCGAGGGCACGACCGTCGCCGTCCGCGTCGGCACCCGGGTGGACCCGGCCTCCGGTACCGTCCGCCCGGGGCACATGTGGCAGTGGGAGGTGCTGCCGGCGGGCACCGTGTTCACCGCCCACATGCGGCTGCGCGTGCCCGCCCCCGCCGACGAGGAGCTCCTGCTCGACCTGCTGGTCCTGGCCGCCGACGGGTTCTCCGGGGAGGGCCCCGGCATCCGCGTCGGGGGGCGCACCGGACGCGGCCACGGCGCCGTCCGCGCCACGCACTGGACCGCGGAGCGGCACGACCTCACCGACGAGCGCGCCTGGTTCGCCTACCACGCCCGGTCCTGGGCCGACCGCTGGGAGCGCGGGGCCGCGGCGCTCGCGGACGCCCCCGCCGAGCTGTCCACCGCGCTGGCCGCGCGGCTGCGCGCCCACGGGCGGGCGGCGGCGGCAGCCCGTCTGGAGGCACGCCCCGCCCGCCCCGACCGGCGCCACCGCGCCGAACTGCGCCTGACGCTGGCCGTGGCCGAGCAGCCCGAGCCCGCCGGACCGCCGCCGCGCAGCCCCCGCCCCGGCCTGATCATGGTCGGCGACGTGCCCGCTCCCGAAAGGCTCGGGACCGTGGACCGGGCACACCGCCACCGCCCGGTCGTGTCCGACGCCGACAAGGCCTCCGTCCGCCTCGCGCCGGTGCTCGGGGACACCGCCCTGTTCGCCCTGTTCAAGAGGATCGGGGGCAGGCTGGTCCGGGACGCCGCCGAGCACCTCGGCGCGGAGGGGGCCCGGTGGCAGGAATGGCACGCCCACTGGTGGGGGGCGGACACAGGGCCCGGGGGCGCGCGCCCGCGCCCCTCGCGGGTGCGCCTGAGGGCGGCCCCCCATCTCAGGGGCGGCGCGCACCTGACCGCCACCCGCCTGACCGTGGACTCCCTGTTCGGCGACGCGGTGGAAGGGCGGGTGTTCACGAGCGACCTGCACTGCGGCGGCAGCGGCGAGGTGGTCCTGGACGTCCGCGACCCCGACGACGCGGTGCGCGGCCTGCTCGTGCTCGTCGTGCGAGAACTGGTGACGGTCCCCTTCGACACCCTCGGGGCCGGAGCGGGGAGCGGGAACGGACGCCTGACCGCGACCCGGGCCGCCCTCACCACCTGGACCGGTGACGGCGGGCCGCCGCACCGGGTGGACCTGCTCACGGCGCTCTTCGCCCCGGGCAGCGCGGAGGCGGCCACCGCACGCGGGTGGGTGTCGGCCCTGAGGAGCCGGCTCGCGCCGGGGGGCGGGACGGCGCGGGCAGGCGGGGAGCGGTGAGGCCGGGGCACGGGGCGGGGACGGACGACGGGACGGAAGGGAGCACAGGTGGACCACACACCCCCGAGGCCGGAGGGGCTGGCCGTCCGGCGGCTGGACGGCGGACAGGTCGAGGGCGTCCTCGACGACGTCTTCACGCGCGGCGTCCGCTGCCGCCTCCTGGACACCGGGACCGACGGGATCCCCGGAGCGCCGGAGGCCCCGCAGTGGCTGCTCGCCGAACTCGGCGACGGACGGATCACCGGCGCGTGCCCGGGCGGGCGCTGGCGCCGGTCGGACCACCCGTCCACCGCCGACCTGTCGGCCCCCGCGCTGAGGCCCGCGACCGACCGGTGGCGCGTCCTGGAGGTCCTGGTGTTCGGCCCCCGCGCCCAGATCAGGCTCGGGGAGGGGGCGGAGGACGGGTGGATCAGCGCGGACGACCCCGCCCCGCTCCCGGAGTGGCTGCGCCCGCGCGACCGCTCGTTCCTCCTCCAGGGGTGGAACGGCCGGGCGCACAGCCGCACCCTCGGCGGGGACGTGCCCTTCTCGGCGACGAGCGAGCCCTCCGGCACCCGGGCCGCCCTGCCGGTGGGGTGGACCGACTTCACCGGCCGCGCCCGCCCGCGTCCGGGCGGGCGCGGCGCGGCCCTGGAGAGCGCCGGCACGTGGCTGACCGTGCGGGAGTACTGGGCGTCCGACCCCGGGACGGGGGCGGTGGGGGTGGCCTTCCACCGGCTCACGGGGATGCGGTCCGGCGCCAAGCCGACAGGACCGGAGTTCGACGTGGGCACCGGGGACGAGATCGCCGAGGAGGAGCGCCGATGGTGAACCCCCGCGACGTCGCCTCACGCTTCGGGGGCAGGCCGTGCCCGCCGCCGGGGGCGGCCCCCGGGCCCGCCATCGCGGCGGACGCGGCCGCGGGCGGGCGGGGCGGGCGGTTCCACGCCACCGCGCCCTACGGCCTGGTCGCGCTCGCCGAGACCCCCGTGCCCGCGGCCGACCTGCACGCCGGGCACGTGACGGACGACCTGCTGCGCAGCCACGACCGCACGGTGGACGGAACCCGCTCGGGGTGGATCGACCTGGCCGTCACCACGCTCACCCCCACCTTCGTCGGCCAGACCCCCGAACCCGGCCGGGTCGGCTCCTCCCTCCGGTTCCCCCACGGCGAACGCCTCCTCCCCGCCCTGCCCGGATCGAGCCTGCGCGGCCTCGTCCGCAACACCGTGCGCATGCTCACCGGCGGCGAGACCGGCCCGGTCAACACGCCGATGCTGTTCTTCCGCGCTCCCGTGCGCATCGATCCCGGCAGCGCGGACAGCGGCCTGTCCACCCGCGCACGCCAGGTCATGGCCCGGCAGCACGCCGACTACCGCAGGCGCCGCGCGGGGCTGCGCACCAGGCAGGGGTTCCTGTTCCACTCCCCGCCGGACGGCTGCTGGTACGTCGTGGAGGTCCCCGGCACCGCTGTCTCGGCCGAACCGGGCCAGGCCCTCAAGGTGCCCTTCACGGTCCTGCGCGAGAGCCTGCGCACCTGGGACTTCGGGGTCGACGACTTCCCCGACCCGCCCCGCGGGAACACCTACGTGCCCACCGCCCACGAGCAGCACGGACGCCTCCAGCACCGGTGGGTGTACGCCGTCCACCTGCCGGGGGAGCGGCGGATCGCCGCCGTCGCCCCCACGGCCCGCCAGGCGCGGGAGTACCTCGCGGCCCTGACCGCCGGAGCGGGCGGCCCCGACCGGGGAGGGGTCGTGCAGGCCCTGGTCGTGCTGACGGGGGCCGCCGCGGGGGACCGCCGCAACGCCTACCTCTTCCCCCGCCCCCGCGACCTGCGCGGGGGGCGGTTGCGGGTGCCCGGGCCCATGGTGGAGCTGTTCGAGTCGGCCGAACAGGTCACCGGCTACCAGAGGGCGGCCTTCCCCGACGGCCTGGGGGCCGGCGGCGCCGAACCGGCCCGCGAACCGGTGGCCGGGACCGGCGGCGGCGGACTGCCGCGCCGCAGCCTCGAACCCGTGTGGTTCGACGTCGACCTGTCCGGGGCGGTGGTGTCCTTCGGCCGCTCGGGCGGCTACCGCATCGCGGTCAGCGAGGACAACCCCGTTCGCCGAGCCGTCCCCGGGCCCGTGCTCGGGCCCCAGCACGGCGACCCCGACCGCGCCGGGCGCGCGGGACGCCCGGTGGACGTGTGCCGCGCGCTGTTCGGCGACACCGACACCTTCGCCGGCGAGGCCGGGGCGTCCAAGGGGCGCGTCTCCTTCGGCAGCGCGCTCTCCTTCGACCCCGACCCGGACTACCCCGACGGGGCGGTCCTGCGGGTGCGCCTGCTCTCGCCCCAGCGCGGCTGCTTCGCGAACTACCTGGTGCAGGGGCCCGACGCGGGGTCGGGGGACCGGCCGGACATCGTCACCTGGTCGCACGAGGGGCACGTGCGCCTGGGCGGGTACAAGGTGTACCTGCACCGCCACCCCGCGGGCGGCGCCCGCCCCTTCCGCCACGACGCGCGCGCCCAGGAGGAGCTGGACCTGACGGTGCTGGACCCCGGACACCGGGCGAAGCCGCCCCGGGACACCGAGCGCGACGTGGTTCCCCTCCGGGACGGCCTCACCTTTCACTCGCGAATCACCTTCACCAACCTCACCGACGGAGAACTCGGCGTCCTGCTGCGGGCCCTGCTACTCGACAACCCGGTCGGCGGCGGGGACCCCGCCGACCCCGAGTACGCGCACAAGATCGGGATGGGCAAGTCGCTGGGCATGGGGAGCGTGCACCTGGCGCCGGAGCTGTACCTGGTGGACCGGCGCGCCCGCGCCCTGGACCTGGACCCGTCCGCCGGGGTCGTCCGGGCCACCGACGAACAGGTCAGGGGGTTCCTCGACGCCTTCGACGGCGCTCTGGCGGCGCGGCGGCTGCCCGGCGGGCCCGGCCCGGAACGGTGGCGCGAGGTGGGGCAGGCGCGCGACGTGTGCCTGGCCGGCCGGTGGCGCGGACGCCTGCCCCTGGAGGAGACGGCGGTGATGTCCTTGCGCGAGTTCGCCGAGTACCCCGTGCTCCCCCCGCTGGCCAGGCGCTTCTCCGAGGCGGGCCGGGGGAGGGGAGCCTGAGCGGCGGGGCCCTTCCGGCGCGCCGCGCGGCAGGCCCCCGGCCCGAGCACGGTTCGGCGACCGGACCCGTCGCGGTCCGGGGCCCTCGGGCGCGCCCCCGCTCCGCACCGGCAGCGGTCCGGGCCCCGGGCCGTCCGGGGAGGCCCTACCTGTCGATGGCCTCCGCCAGGGCCTCCACGAGGTCCGCGCGCAGGTCGGGGTCGTCCTGGGCCCCCGCCCACAGGGCGGGGACGTCGGTCCCCTCGTCGAGCAGCCGGCACAGCAGGGTCTCCAGGGCGCCCTGCGGGTCGGCGTCGAAGGCCGACCGCGACTCCTGGGCCCGCGTCGTCAGCGCGAGGCCGGTACGGCGCAGCCAGGAGCGCTCCGCCTCGCTCAGCACCTCGCGCCGCCGGGAGGGGTCCTCCGCCGGGTCCGCCGGGTCGGGGTCGGGGACGGGGGAGTAGGGGGCGCTGCGGGCCCGGCCGCGCGCCTGCTGCACCAGTGCGAAGTGCCGGGGCATGGTTTTGGCCATCCGCCCCAGCACGCCGGTCAGCCGGCGGGCGACGTCCTCGCCGTTCAGTTCCGGCAGGAGGCCGCGGAGCACGAGGCGCCGCCGCTGGTCGGGGGTGCGGCCCGGGTCGGCGTCGCGCCCGGCGGCCAGCTCGGCCAGCTTGCGCAGCAGGTAGTCGCCCGTGGCGGTCGAGACCATGGGCGGCTCCTTGACGGCGGTGAGCGTGCGGCCGTGCAGGTCGGCGACCGGCACGGCGCTGCCGTCCTCCGTGAAGGAGACCGTCTCGCCCGGGTGGATGTCCTCGGGCAGGTCGGCGGCGGGGTTGCCCCAGCCCGCGGTGAGCACCAGCATGGCGAGCGCCTCCTGGTCGACCACGTCCGTGGCGACCAGGGCGACGTCGCGGCGCTGCGCCCAGCGGCGCGGGCGCTCGGAGAACGCGCAGCGGGTCCGGCCGTCGGGCGCGCTCTGCGGGTAGACGCGGCGCAGGTTCTTGTAGGAGCGGTCCCGGCGCACGTCGTCCAGGGCGTCCCGCAGCCGGTGCGCGGCGGTGCGGTCCACCCCCGCGGCGCCGGGCGCGGCACGCCGCATGCGCACGGCGATGACGCCGTCGGGATCCGCTCCGTGCACCGGGCACGGGCAGTGCTCGGCGCACAGGTCGACGTAGTCGCAGAACTGTTCGGAGTGGCCCGAGCAGCCCTGCGCGGTTCCGTCCGCGGAGCACGGCCCGCACCCCAGGACGCGCGTGAAGACGCGAAGGAAGGCGGCGGAGCCGAACAGCTCCCAGGCGGAGCAGTGGTGCGTGCTCACGAACTCTTCTCCCCGGGTGTTCCGGGGCCGGTTGCTTTCCCAGCCCTCCGGGAAAGCACATGTGGAAGAGACGTGAGACCTCAGGTGACACCCCCGCGTGAACGGGAGGTCGTATAGCAAAATAGGGCCACACATAGGGAAATGTCAATTCTTGTGCTGGATTATCAGGTTGCATAAACCAGTCCTGATGCTGATGAAATGGACATCCGAAACAAGGGCCCCACTTCTTTCCCGGGGTTGGCCCGGTACGCACGTCCGCCGCCCCCCGCGCGTGTGTCCGAGAGACTGCGGTGAAGGCCTTGGACCGGTGCGCGGTACGGCCGGACCCGGCACGCCGGCCGGCCGCCGCGGACCGAGACGAACGGAGGGTGCCGGATGCCGGTGGTCAACCTGACGCCGCATGCGGTGACGGTCGTGGACGAGAGCTCCCGCGTCATCCGCCGCTGGCCGGGGTCCGACGCGCCGGCCAGGGTCGAGGCGGTGCGCGTGCCCGTCGGACTGGAGGTGGCCGGGGTGCCGCTGATGGCCGAGGAGCGCACCAGGGCCAACCTGCCCGAGCCGCAGGACGGGGTGTGGTTCATCGTGTCCTCCGTCGTCGGCTCCGCCCACCCCGAGCGCCGCGACCTCCTGGTCCCCTCCGATCTCGTGCGCGACGGCAAGGGCGTGGTGACCGCCTGCCGCTCCTTCGTGATCAGCGGTTCACCGGTGCGCGGAAGGGCCCCCGCCGCCGAGGAGAGGGTCGGGGCCTGACCGCCCGGCCTCCCCGCCGGACCCCGGAGCGACCCCTTCCGGCCCGCCTCCCCCCGGGGCCCGACCGCCCGGCGGCGAACCGGCGCCCGCCCTGGAGGAAGGGCGGAACCCGGCAGTAGCTTGTGCGTACCGAAACCGCCCCCGCTCCCCGTGCGAAGGACAATGTGGACAGTCCCCGAACCGCCGTCGTGCTCGTCGGGCAGAACCCCACCCCGGCCCTGTTGTCCTCGCTCACCCTCCCCGCCGACCGCCTGCTCCTGCTCGGCAGCGACGGAACCCTCCCCGTCGCGCACCGGGTCGCCCGCGCGGTGGAACGGCTCGCCGGCCGGGCGTCGGTGCGGGTGGCCAGCGTGGGACCCGACCCGCACGACTTCGGCCCGGTCACCGACACCCTCGCCGCGTTCCACCGGGACAACGGGGGAGAACCCTGGTTCCTCGACTACACCGGCGGGACCAAGGTGATGAGCGTGGCCGCCGCGCTCTTCCACGAACGGGCGCTGCCCCCCGACAGACACCCCCGTGCCCCCCGCTGGCGCCACTACCTCGACGCCCAGCGCGACATCCTGCGCACCGCGGACGGCTCACATCCGGGACGCCCCGTGGTCGGCGACGGCGTCGACCTGCGCACCCTGGCCGGGATCCACGGCGCCCGCTGGCTCGACGACCGCGACCCCGAACCCGTCCGCCTCTTCGTCCAGGGCGGCAAACAGGCACTCCTGGCGCGGTTCCCCGACATGTCCCCGGCGGTGCGCCGGGGCGTCGTCGCCGAGGGCCGGGTCCTCTCCCACCTGCTGCGGCACACGCGCCGCCACCGGGGCACGGAGGTGCTCGGCCCTCGGCAGGTCGCCGACCCGCTCCACCCCGGCGGAGCCGTCGCCGACTTCGACGCGGTCGTCCGCTACCGCCACCGCGTGCTGTGCGTCGAGGCCAAGTCCCGCCCCGACGACGTCGTGGCCCGCGCCGGGTGGACCGTGACCAAGGCCCGCCGGGTCTTCGGCGGAGCGGTCCAGGTGCTGTTCGTCCACTCCGGTCCCGCGGTCCCGGGGCTGCGGGACCGGGTCACCGCGTACAACCCCGCGCTGAGCGCGCGCAGCGTCCACGTGTGGAGCCTGGACGACCTGCTCGCCCGGCTCACCTCGTTCGAGGAGGTCCGCAAGGCGTTCTTCCCGGGCCTGGGCGCCCCGCCGCGTCGCGGCGGTGGCGCGCGGACGCCCGTGCCGCCGGAGCCGCCTCCGGACGGGGCGGAGCCGCCCGAACGCCACCCCGGACCGGGGGACGGCCCCCTGCTGGTCACCTCCCTGGGCGGCAGCCGCATGGGGACCCTCACCGCCGTGCACGCCCACCGCCCCGCCGACACGCTCGTCCTGCCCTCCCGGCAGAGCGTCCTGAGCGGCGTGCGCGAGGCCGCCGCACGCACGCTGCACGCGGCCGAGAACCCCGGCGCGGACCGGCCCGAGGCCGCCGAGCTGAAGGAGGGCGGTTACCGCGACCGCGTGCGCTTCACCCCGGAGCCGGTGGACGGGGCCGACACGGAGGCGGTCACCGGGGTCGCCCGGCGGTGGATCGCCGAACAGCGGTCCGGCGGGGCAGCGGCACCGGTGGTCGTCGACATCACCACCGGGACCAAGGCGATGAGCCTCGGCCTGGCCCTGGCCGCGCGCCGGTCGGGCGCCTGCGTCACCTACCAGCTCGGGCGCAGGCGCACCGTGGTCTGCATGACCCACGGCCCCGTGCCCCTGAGGGGGCGCGCCGCCGTGGACTGGCCGCTGCTCCTTCCGGGGTACTCGCCCCTGACCGGCCCCCTGGCGGAGTGGGCGTGCGGGGAGGCCCGCGACCAGGTCGACGCCGACCTGCTCGACGCGGCACGCGACGCCCTGGTCCGGGCGGCCGGGGGCCCGGTCGGGGTGTGGGCGGACGCCTCGCTCGGCCACCCGGTGGAGTGCCTGTCCGCGCAGGAGCGGCCCAGCCTCGTGCTCACCTTCGACGACCGGGCCGTGGGGCTGGCCGCCCCCGGCTGGTCCCGCCGCCGCACCCCCGGGGGCGGCGCGCACCCGGTGGGCCGGGGCGCGTGGGCGCAGAGCGTGTTCTCCGCGACCCTGCTCCTCAACACCGGCTGTGACGTGGCGGGGACCGTGGTCGCCCTGACCCGGCCCGGCGGGGACGTCAGCCGCGCCGTCGAACTGGTCGACTGGATCACCCAGACCGAGGGGGAAGGGCGGGGGCGCCACGCGCGGATCGGCTTCGGCGAGCCCCTGCGCCCGCTGGTGGCGGTGGCCTCCCCGGAGGACCTCCCTGACCTGTTCGACACCGACGTCACCCTGCTCTGAGCCCCGGCCGGGGCCCGGGAGGGCGGTCCCGTGCACTCCGGTCCGCCCGCCTCCCGCGGCCCGGCGGGACGGCCCCTCGCCGCGAGGGGGTGGCCGCCCGGCCGGAGGCGGGCCCTCCGGGGGCCGCCACTTCTGTTTTCCGGGACGGCGCCGGACCGGCGGGTGGATCGCCCGGGGTCCGTACGGCACCCTCTCCGGTGAGGGACGAGCCGGTCCCGGTGTGACACGGCCGCCGCGCGGGGGCGCGGGGACAGGAACGGAGCCGCGCGTGGGCAGGGGAGCAGCGGGCGTCGGGGGAGGCACGGGAGCGGGGGCGGCCCCGAGGGCGGTGCCGGCGGGGGCCGCGGCCGCGGTGCTGCTGCTCGCCGGGTGCTCGTCCGCGCCCCCCGGGGAGGAAGGGCCCTTCGCCGGGCAGGAGGTGCGCTGGCGCGCCTGCTACGACGAGCGGCAGGTCGGCGAACTCGCCGGGTGGGGGGCCGACGCGGCCTGGCTGGAGACCCTGGAGTGCGGAACCGTGGCCGTCCCCCTGGACCACGACCGGCCCGACGGGACGGTGCTGGAGATCGCGCTGATCAGAGCCCCCGCCACCGGCCCGGCGGAGGAGCGCCTGGGGTCCCTGGTGCTCAACCCGGGCGGCCCCGGTGTGTCGGGCATCGAGATGCTGGACTTCCCGTACTTCGGCGACGAGGTCCGCTCCGCCTTCGACCTGGTCTCCTTCGACCCCCGCGGCGTGGGGGAGAGCGGGGGCTTCGCGTGCGGGGACCGGTACGTCCTGGACGACGCGTTCCGGCGCGTCGCGGACACCGACCCCGAAGACCTGACCGACGTGGAACTCCAGCCGCTGGAGGACGCCGCCCGCCGCTACGCCGAGGCGTGCACCGAGGCGGTGGGGGAGGAGTTCCTCGCCCACCTGGGCACGGTGAACGTCGTCCGCGACCTGGACATCGTCCGCGACGCGCTGGGCGACGAGCGGTTGAGCTTCGTGGGCTACTCGTACGGCACGCACATCGGCGCCCTCTACGCCGAGATGTTCCCCGCCAACACGCGGGCGCTGGTCCTGGACGGCGCCGTGGAGACCGAGCTGTCCAACGCGGGGATCGCCCTGGACCAGGTGGCCGCCCACCAGAACACCTGGGACATGTTCGCCGCCCACTGCGCGGCGGAGGCCGACGGGTGCCCGTTCGCCGGGGCGGACCCCGAGGGGGGCGGCGCCGACGCGCGGATGCAGGAGCTCCTGGCGGGGCTCGACCGCGAACCCGCCGAGGTCGAGGGCATCCCCGTCGACGGCGAGACCCTGCTCCAGATGATCGGCATGGAGCTGTACCACGAGGAGAGCTGGGACTACCTGGCCGCCCTCCTCGGCGCCCTCGCCTCGGACGACGGGGAGGCGACCGCGCGCCACCTCGGTGAGCTGTACGACAACACGTTCGGCAAGTACGAGGACGTCGACCCGGAGGACGTCGACCCCCGCCTGGAGCACCAGGACGCGAACGCGGTGTTCACCGCCGTCAACTGCGCGGACCGCGCCGACCCCGAGGACGTGGCGGCCTACCGGGACGCGGCCGACCGCGCGGCCGGGCTGTCCCCGCTGTTCGGCCCCGACCTGGTGTGGGAGCAGCTGCCGTGCGCGTACTGGCCGGAGAGCGAGGAGGCGCCCACGGGGATCACCGCCCCGGACGCCCCGCCGATCGTCGTCATCGGGACCGTCGGGGACCCCGCCACCCCCTACGCCTGGGCCGAGGAACTCGCGGACCAGCTGGAGACGGGCGTCCTGGTCACCTACGAAGGGGCGGGGCACACCCTGTACGGCAAGGAGCGCAGCCCCTGCGTGGACCGGCCCGTGGACGCCTACCTGCTGACGGGGGAGGCGCCGCGTTCCGGTCTCACCTGTCCGCGCGCCTGAGACGTGGACGGACGCCCGCAAACAAGACCGACTGTTTACCTCCCGAACGGAATGTTACCGTCCGTGATCGGTGTGTTCTCCGCTGAAATGGTGCGAAAGGCCCCGGCAGCGGCCGGTCGGCGCTGACGGGAACGGAGCCACGGTGCGGACAAGGCGCTGGTGTACGGGTGCTCTCGGGCGGTTCGGCGGAGCGGGAGCCGTCCTCGGGGCCGGGGGACTGGCGGTCGTGCTCGCGGTGACCACGGGTTCCGCGCGGCCGCCCGCCGACGCCTACGTGCCCCTTCCGTTCTACGGTCAGGACATCGCGTGGAGCCCGTGCTTCACGCAGGCGGAGCTGGACGCGGTCGACGCCGACGCGGGCGGGGGCACCCCGCCGTGGATGGCGCAGCTGGAGTGCGGCACCCTCACGGTCCCGGTCGACTACGGCAGCCCCGACGGGGAGACGGTCGGGATCGCGCTGGCCCGGAGGCCCGCGCACGGCCCGGAGTCGGAGCGCAGGGGATCGCTGGTGGTCGACTTCGGGGGGCCGGGGGTCTCGACGGTGGACGGCATGCGCAACCCCTTCCTGGGGGAGCGGGTGCAGGCCTCCTTCGACCTGGTGGGGTTCGACCCCCGCGGGGTCGGGCGGAGCGGGGGCCTGGACTGCGACGGGTCGCGGGCGTGGGAGCGGGAGCTGGAACGCGTGGCCCCCGGGGACCCCGCGGCGAAGACCGCCGCCGACCTGCGCGGGCTGGGCGAGGCCGCCGAGGCCTACGGGCACAGCTGCGCCGAGGCCGTCGGCGGGGAGTTCCTGTCGCGCATGGGCACCGTCAACGTGGTGCGCGACCTCGACGTCCTCCGCGACGCCCTCGGGGACGAGGGGCTGACGTACGTCGGCTACTCGTACGGCACCCACGTCGGGGCCCTGTACGCCGACATGTTCCCCGACCGGACGAGGGCGCTGGTCCTGGACGGGGTCGTGGACACGGCGCCCTCCAACGCCCGGCTCGCGGTGGAGGTCCAGGAGGCCTTCCAGGACTCCTGGGAGATGGTCGCCGAGCACTGCGCCCGGACCGTGGAGGGCTGCCCGTTCACGTCGGGCCGGGCCGCGGTGAAGGAGACGCCGGCCCTCCTGGAGCGGTTCGACCGGGACCGGCCGACCGTGCGGGGGCGGACCGTCACCGGCGAGATGCTGGCGGAGATGGTCGCCACGCAGCTCTACGACGAGTGGACCTGGGACTACCTGGCCGGGTTCTTCACGGACCTGGCAGAGGGGGACACCGGGTCCGAGACCTACCGGCGGTACCTGGAGTACATGTACGACCGCGCCTTCGGCGAGGAGGCGGACGAGGACGCGGACGCCTACACGGCCGTCATGTGCGCGGACCGGGACGACCCGGAGGACCTGAGCGCCTACCGGGAGGCCGTGGAGGCGGCCGAGCTGCGCGCCCCGCTGTTCGGCGGCGCGCCCGTGTGGGCGACGGCCTCGTGCGCGCGGTGGCCCCTCGCGGAGACCGGCGCCCAGGAGTTCACGGCGTCCGCCGCCCCGCCGATCGTGCTCGTCGGCAACGCGGGGGACCCCGCGACCCCCTACCGGTGGGCGCAGCGCATGCACGCCCGGCTGACGACCTCCGTCCTGGTCACCTACGAGGGCGGCGGCCACACCGTGTACGGCAGGGGCAAGAGCGCCTGCGTGGACGACCCCCTGGACGAGTACCTGATCAGCGGGAAGGTGCCCGAACACGGTCTGACCTGCCCTCAGGTCCTCGCCTAGGCCGCGCCCGCGGCCGCCTGCCGCTCCCGCCCCGGGCGGGCCGCGGCGCCGCACTCCCCCGACACCGGCGCGGGAGGGGGGCCCGGCCGGCGGTCCGCCGGAGGCCGGGCCCCGGTCGCCGGCGCGCCCCGTACCGGCGCGCCCCGTACCGGCGCGCCCCGTACCGGCGCGCCCCGTACCGGCGCGGGAGGGGGACCGCCCGCGCGAGCCGTTCCGACCACACGGAGGATGACCATGGCCGACCTGCCCAAGCAACTCGGACTGACCCCCTTCAAGGACGCCCTGCCCGTCCCGGCCGAGGCCGACCTGTCCGAGAAGGGCCCCGACGGGGTGGCCCAGGTGACGGTGAGGCTGAAGCGGACGAAGGTGAGCCTGCACTCGGAGCTGGACGTGCGGGGCGAGCCCGCCACCGAGGCGTTCGCCTACGACGGGACGGTCCCCGGGCCGACCTTCGACGTGGCCAGGGGCACGCGTATCCGTGTGATCTGGGAGAACGCGATCACGACCGGCGAGAAGTACCCCGTACGCCACGTCTGGGTGCCGCCGAGACCGCCCGGCACCCCCTCCCGGCCGGGCAGCGAGGGCGCCGCGATCGCGACCGCCGTCGAGGCGATCCGTCCGTGGAGCGTCACCCACCAGCACGGCGGCTACACCGACGGGGGCAGCGACGGATGGACGGACGACGCCGTCTACACGGGACGCGCCCAGCTCTCGGAGTACGCCAACGACCAGCCCGGCACCCTGCTCTGGTACCACGACCACGCGATGGGGATCACCCGCTGGAACGTCTTCGCCGGGCTGTTCGGGGCCTACATCCTGCGGGACGAGGACGACGAGGCGCTCACCCCCACCAGCGGCGCGGACGGCGGCACGGTCCACGAGGTCCCGCTCATCCTCGGCGACCGCAACCTGGAGACCACGGACGGCAGGCCGGGGAGCCCGCCCACCGCGCAGCTCCTGCACAAGGTGGTCGCCCTGGCGGACGGTCCGGCGACCGGTACGGGCAGCGACGGCGTGGATCCGGACGACCCCACCACCTGGCCGTCCACGCTCCCCTTCACCGGGCCCTACCAGACGGTCAACGGGAGGATCTGGCCGTACCTGGAGGTGGAGCGGCGCTGGTACCGCTTCCGGGTCCTCAACGGGGCCAACGCCCGCACCTACACGCTGGGCCTGTTCAAGGAGGACGGCGGCGGCAACCTGACCGCGCCGACACCGGAGGAGGTCCGCGGGGCGGTGCTCCAGGTCGGCACGGACAGCGGGCGGCTGGGCAGGCCCATCGACCTCCGGGGGCGGCTGACCATCTCCCCGGCCGAGCGGGCCGACCTCCTCGTGGACTTCAAGAAGTTCGGGACGGAGGCGGGGAAGGCGTCCCGGCTGCGGCTGGTGATGGTCGACGACGAGGGAAGGCCGACCCGCGGCGAGCTCTTCCCCGCCGTCATGCAGTTCCGGGTCTCGGCGACCGAGGCCACGGACTCCTTCACGCCTCCGGCCGACCCCGCGCTCAAGGCCGGCTACGTGAGGGTGAGGCACGAGGACCACCCCCACCACGGCCACCGGATGGTGCTGATCACGCAGCCGGACGCGTTCGCGCACCCCAAGTTCCTGGAGCTGGAGCACGTGGCGGCGCCCGGTGACCACTCCCCGCACGCGGCGGGGGCGCACCCGGCGCACGCGGACGACGGCCACGCGGCGCACCCCGAGGGGGGCCACATCCGGATCCGCGACCACTCGGGACGCCTGCGCACCTACCGCAAGGCCGCCTCGACCTTCATGGACACGATCAACTTCGTGGTCCCGCTCGACGGGTGGGAGATGTGGAGCTTCCTCAACCTCGGGGGTCCCATGCACCCGATGCACATCCACCTCACCAGGTTCCAGGCGCTGCGCCGCGACACCTACGACGTCTCGGGCTTCGACCGGGTGAGCGAGACCACCCGGCACCCCCTCGCCTTCGCGGGAGCGGGCGTGGTCAACCCGGACGAGGAGGGGTGGAAGGACGTGATCCGGGTCGGGCCGGGGACGATGGTGAGCGTGATGGGCCGGTTCACGGGAGGGACGGGCCGGTACATGTACCACTGCCACCTGCTCGAACACGAGGACATGGGCATGATGCGCCCGTTCAACGTGGCGCCCCCGGAGATCGCCAGGTTCGGCCACACCATGGGCCACGGCGCCGCGGCGACGGCGGTCCGGATCGCCCGGGAGGCGGCGGGCCCGGAGGAGCTCCCGCGGGAGGGCCCGCCCCGGGCCGCCGGGCGCGAACCGGGCGGGTCCGCCCGTGACCCGCGCCTCGTCGGAGGGGCCGAACCGCAGGTGCCGGACGCCGGGGCGGAGGAGTCGGAGGCCGAGCGGGGGTGAGGCCCGGCACCGCGCCCGCCCCGTGTACGGGCGCCCCCGCCCCACGCCCCCGTACCGGCGCTCCGCCCGCCGCGGTCCGCGACCGGGCGCGTACACTCGGAGCATGGCCGGTACTCGCGCGTGTGGACAGGGTTCTCCCCTCGCCGCCCCGTGCCGTGCCCCCTCCGCCGTCACCGGCTCGACCTGCGCCGTGCCCGAGGCCCCCCGTACCGGGCTCCGGGCTCTCCACGGCCACGGCTAGCGACCTCCACCCGCGGTTCCGGCCGCCTCTCCACCGCGTCGTCCCCGTGGCCCCCGTGCGCCACGGTGCGCCACGCCCCCACCCACACGGTGCGCCGCCCCCTGACCGGGAGCCGCGCCCGCCCCTCACCGGGCCCGCCACACCGCACCACCGCTCCCTGCTCCGCCGGCCCACGGCATCCCGTCGGCCGCGCCCACCGGTGCCGCCCGTGCGAACGGCGCGCGCCATGCTCGAAGGGAACCCCTCGTGAAGCTGAGCGAGCTGCTCGAAGGCCATGACCACCGGATCCTGCACGGCGACCCGGACATCCGGATCACCGCCGGCCCGTGCCTGGACGCCCACAGGGCGTCCCCGGGATCCCTGTTCGTCGCCGTGCCCGGACACGAGGGGGGCGGGGCCGGAGGCGTCGCGTCCGCCCTCGCCCGGGGCGCGGCGGCCGTCCTCGTCGAGACCGGGCCGCCGGACCCCTCGTCCCGGTTCGCGCCCCAGGGCGCCTGCGTGGTCGAGGTGGCCGACGCCCGTGTCGCCGCGGCCCTCGTCTCCGCCCGCTACCACGGTCACCCGGGCCGGGGGATGGATGTGGTGGCGGTCACCGGGACCAACGGCAAGACCTCGGTGTCGTCCATGTACGAGTCGCTGCTGCGCATCTCCAAGGGAGCCAGGGTCGGTGTCATCGGCACCTCCGGCAGCCGCACCGGCGGAGACCCCGTCCCGATGCCGCGTTCGGTGCTGAGCACCCCCGAGGCCCCCGACCTCCAGTACATCCTGGGGCGCATGCGCGACAGGGGGACCCTCAGCGTGGTGCTGGAGGCCACGTCGATGGGCCTGCTCCACCACCGCGTGGAGGGCTCCTTCGTGGACGTCGGGATCTTCACCAACCT
This sequence comes from Streptomonospora nanhaiensis, assembly GCF_026642255.1. Classification (GTDB taxonomy): domain Bacteria; phylum Actinomycetota; class Actinomycetes; order Streptosporangiales; family Streptosporangiaceae; genus Nocardiopsis; species Nocardiopsis tropica. The sequence goes on from NZ_CP113264.1 coordinate 2,117,030, forward strand.
GACCCAGGACCACCTGGACGACCACGGCACCATGGACGACTACCGCGACGCCAAACTGCGCCTGTTCCAGGGCATGTGCCGCCACGCCGTGGTCAACGCCGACGACCCGGTCGGTGCGGCGATCCCCGCCATGATGCCCGGCGCGGTGACGACCTACGCCATCGACGCGGAGGCCGACTACCGGGCGACGGACCTGGAGGTCGACGCCTCGGGGACGCGCTTCGTCCTGCACCACGGCGGCCGCAGGTACCCGGCGGCCATCCCGGTGCCGGGCCGCTTCTCGGTGTCCAACGCGCTCGCGGCCCTGGCCGCCTGCCACTGGTTCGGCCACGAACTGGGCGCCCTCGTGGACGCGCTCGAACGCATGCCGCAGATCCCGGGCCGGTTCGAGCGCTTCGAGGCCCCGCACGGGGTGTCCGTGGTCGTCGACTACGCCCACTCGCCGGACTCGCTGGACAAGGTCCTCCGGACGATCCGCGGGTTCGCCCGGGGGCGGGTCCTCACCGTCTTCGGCTGCGGGGGCGACCGCGACACGACCAAGCGCGCGCGGATGGGGGAGATCGCGGGAACCCATTCCGACCTGTGCTTCCTGACATCGGACAACCCGAGGTGGGAGGACCCTGAGGCGATCATGGACCAGGTCGCCCCGGGACTCACGGGGACGGGCACCCCGTACGAACGGGACGGGGACCGCCGTGCGGCCATCTCCGCCGCCCTGGCCTCGGCCGGTCCGGGGGACGTCGTCCTGCTCGCCGGCAAGGGCAGCGAGCCGTACCAGATCGTCGGCGGCGAAATGCTCCCCTTCGACGACATGGCGACCGTCCGCGAGCTCTCCCGGGCCCGGCCCGCGGTGCACTCGGGGGCGTGAGGGAAGGCGGCCCCGGGAGCGCGGCGACGGGGTCGCGACCGCCCCGCGCCCGGCCGCCGGGGAGGCCGCCCCGCGTGGCGGGGGAGCGCCCCTCCGCGGCCGGCGTGACAGGCGCCGCCCCCCACGCGGTGTGAGGGCCCGGGCTCCCGGGCGGCGGGAGGACTCGCGGCCGCGGGCTTGACCTTGCGGTTACCGCAACCCCGAGACTGGCGGCATGAGCCTGTCCATCAAGGAATTCAGCGAGATGAGCGACCTGTCCCCGCAGACGCTGCGCTTCTACCACTCCGAGGGGCTGCTGGTCCCCGCCGAGGTCGACGGGGAGACCGGGTACCGCTACTACTCCATCGAGCAGGTCGCGACCGCCGTGCTGGTCACGGCGCTGCGCGGCGCCGGTATGAGCGTCAAGGACGTCCGCCGCGCCCTGGAGGCCCCCGACACCGCCGCCGCACTGCTGGAGGAGCACACCGGGGCCCTGCACCGCCGGCGCCGGGCCGAGGACGAGGCGATCGCCACCGCCCGCGCACTCCTCACCGCCCCGCCCGCGGTCCGGCGCGGGGAGGCGCCGGGGACGACGGTCCTGTCGAGGACCGTTCCCCCGGTCGCCGTGGAGCGGCGAGCGGGCCGACCCGACCAGTACGACTGGGACGCGGTCACCGGAGCCGTCACGGCCACGGTGGCGGAGCTCGGCGCCCTGGCCGCCGAACACGGCGCCGCCGTCACGGGCGCCCCCTGGTTCACCTGGTCCGGGGAGACCGCCGAGCAGAGGGAGAGGGCACTCACCCCGGAGGGCCCGCACTGGGTGGCCAAGGTCCCGGTCACCGCGGGGGCCGAGGCGCTGGCGGCCCTGGCCGGGGAGGTCGAGGTGCAGGACTTCGAGGCCCGTGAGGAGCTGTCCATCCGGCTCCCGGGCCGGAACTCGACGCCCAAGTACGCCATGGCCCACCTCCAGCTGCTGGCGCACACCCCGGAGGGCCTCTTCCCCGACCACTCGGGCATGCGCCACATCCTGCACGGGGACGGGACGGAGACCGCCGTGCGCCTGCTCCCGCTCGGCGGGGCCGGGGACGCCGACTGAGCCACGCGGCCGGGGCGCGGGGAAGGGTCCGCGCGCGGTGCCCGGACCCCGCCGTGCCCGCGCTCCCGTGTCCGGCGCCCCCTCAGGCGCGTGTGCGGGCGTCCCCGGGGGTCCCCGCATCCGGACCGGACGGCTCGGGCACGCCGGACAGGCCGTCGATACTGGTGGCGTTGCGTGTCCGCCAGTAGTCGGTGAAGTAGGAGGGATCGCGGCGTTCGTGGTGGCGGTCCAGCAGGTCGCGGTCGCCGCGCACGTCCATCAGGGGGACGGAGAAGCCGCACGAGTCGGAGACGCGGTGGACGTCGACCACGATGATCGCCCGCTGCCCGAGGGTGCGCTCCTTGGGGAAATGGGAGCGAAGCTCCTCGAACCCGGCCTCGGCGGGCAGGACGGCACGCCCCCGGCCGTGGAGGCGGACGATGTTCGGCGGTCCGTCGAAGGCACAGAACATCAGCACGATGCGGCCGTTCTCCCGCAGGTGGGCGATGGTCTCGGTACCCGACCCCGTGTAGTCGAGGTAGGCCACCCGGTGCTCGCCGAGCACGGCGAAGGTGCCGTCCATGCCCTTGGGGGAGACGTTGACGTGGCCCTCCGCGCCCAGGGGCGCCGTGCCGACGAAGAACACCGGCTGGTCGAGGAGGAACCGGGCCAGCCGGGGGCCGATGGTGTCGTGGATGTTCGCCATGGCGGCCATTCTGGCAGGAGGGGGCGCCGCTGCCCGGGGCGGGACCGGGGCCGGACACGCGGGCGCCCCGGCCGGTTCCGGCCGGGGCGCCCGCACGCGCCGTCTCGCGCTACAGCTCGGAGGCCGCGGCCTCGTCCACCCAGAACACGGTCCTCTCCGCGCCGCGGGCGCCGGCCACCGGGGCCTCGTCCACGCTGCCCCCGGCCAGCCCCAGGCGCACCGCCTCGGCCTTGCCCTCGCCCGAGGCCAGCACCCACACCTCGCGGGCCGCGCGGATGGACGGCAGCGTCAGCGTCACCCGCTCCGTCGGCGGCTTGGGCGAGTCGCGCACCGCGGCGACGGACGCCTCGTCCTCGCGCACCCCCGACAGCCCGGGGAACAGCGAGGCCACGTGGGCGTCGGGGCCGACCCCCAGCAGGCACACGTCGAACACGGGCACGGGTCCCTCCCCGCGCGCCGCCACCGCCAGCTCCCGGCCGTAGCGGGTCGCCGCGTGCTCCACCTGGCCCCCGTCCAGCCCGTCGGAGGCGGGGATCGGGTGCACCTGGTGGCTCGGTACGGAGATCGAGTCGATCAGCGCCGCGCACGCCTGGGTCTCGTTGCGCTCGGGGTCCTTGTCCGGCAGGTAGCGCTCGTCCCCCCACCACAGGTGGACGTGGGCCCAGCTGATCCCGGCCTCGTTGGCGTGGTCGCGCACCGCCTCCAGGGCGCGGATGCCGATCCCGCCACCGGTCAGGACCAGGTGGAAGTCACGCTTGTCCGCCTCGGCCTGGACGATCATGTTGACCAGCTTCAACGCGACGCTGTCGGCCAGCCCCGCGGCGTCCGCGTGGCGGACGATCTCCGGTTCGCTCATCCTCGTGCTCCGCTCTCCGCGAGCAGCGGACCCAGGTGGTGGGCCGCGCTCTCGTAGGTCTCGTCGGCGTCCAGGCGGCGCAGCTCCTCGGCGAGCGCCAGTGCGGCGCCGCGCCGTGCCAGCGCCACCGTCTGGTCCGGCTGCCCGAACCGGGACAGCGTGGCCACCCTGCCGTCCACCCGGGAGACCGCGATGTCCCCCTCCGAGGTGGTCAGCCTGACCTCGGTCAGCCCGGGGCCGTGGGAGACGGCCCGTTCCACGGGCGCCTCCAGCCGGTCCGACAGCCACGCCGCCAGCAGTTCGGCGCTCGGGTAGTGCGCCTCGGCCGTCACCCTCGCCGAGTTCACCCACCCGCACGGCTGGTCCATGGCACTGGCCAGGAGCGAGCGCCACGGCGTCAGCCGGGTCCAGGTCAGGTCCGTGTCGCCCGGACGGTAGTGGGCCACCCGTTCCACGAGGTCCCGCAACGGGTCGGGGGCGCGCAGCGCGTCGGTGATGCGGCGCTGGGCCAGGCGGCCCACGGGGTCGGCGGCCGGGTTGAGGGGGCCCGCGCCCGGCCACCACGCCACCACGGGGGCGTCGGGGACCAGCAGCGGGGTGACCACCGAGTCCGCGTGCTCGCCGAGCGGACCGTACAGCCGGAGCAGTACGGCCTCGCCCGGCCCGGAGGTGCCGGGTCTGCGGATCTCGGCGTCGATGGCGGGTTCGGCGTCGGGGTCGCGCCGGATCAGGGCCACCACACGCGAGGGGTGCTCGCGGCCCGCCTCGGTGGCGGCGCGCACGGCGTCGTAGTGGTCGGCCTCGTCGGTGACGATGACCAGGGTCAGCACCATGTTCATGGCGCCGCCGCCGACGCTGAGCCGCTCGGACATGAGCGCCTCGGTGATCTGCGACGTCGTGGTGCGCGGCAGGTAGAGCGTCATGGGTTCCTCCCCGCGTGGTCGTGGCTGGTCACGGGCGCCGCCACTGGCGGCCGTCCCTGGCGAGCAGGTTCTCGGCGGACTCCGGGCCCCAGGTGCCCGAGCCGTACTGCTCGGGCCGGCCCGACTCGGCCCAGTACTCCTCGACCGGGTCGAGGATGCGCCAGGAGAGCTCGACCTCCTCCTGCCGCGGGAAGAGGGGCGGGTCGCCGATGAGCACGTCCAGGATGAGCCGCTCGTACGCCTCGGGGCTGGCCTCGGTGAAGGACTGCCCGTACGTGAAGTCCATGCTCACGTCACGGACCTCCATGCTCGCGCCCGGCACCTTGGAGCCGAACCGCAGCGTGACGCCCTCGTCCGGCTGGATGCGCAGCACCAGGGCGTTCTGCCCCAGTTCGCTGACGTCGGTGCGCGGGAACATCTGCTGCGGGGCGGCCTGGAACACCAGGGCCACCTCCGTCACCCGCCGGCCCAGCCGCTTGCCGGTGCGCAGGTAGAACGGCACCCCCGACCAGCGGCGGGTGTCCACCGCCAGCTTCAGCGCCGCGTAGGTCTCGGTCACGGAGTCGGAGGGGATGCCCTCCTCCTCCAGGTAGCCCCGCACCGCCGCGCCGCCCTGCCATCCCGCGGCGTACTGGCCGCGGGCGGTCCCGGTCCCCAGGTCCTCCGGCAGCGACACCGAGGCCAGGACCTTCTCCTTCTCGGCGCGGATCGCGTCCGCGCTGTAGGAGATCGGCTCCTCCATGGCGACGAGGGCCAGGAGCTGCAGGAGGTGGTTCTGGATGACGTCGCGGGCCGCGCCGATCCCGTCGTAGTAGCCCGCGCGTCCTCCCACGCCGATGTCCTCGGCCATGGTGATCTGCACGTGGTCCACGTAGCTGCGGTTCCACAGGGGCTCGAACAGGGTGTTGGCGAAGCGCAGCGCCAGGATGTTCTGGACCGTCTCCTTGCCCAGGTAGTGGTCGATGCGGAACACCGACGACGGCGGGAACACGTCGTCCACCACCGCGTTGAGCTCCTGCGCGCTCTCCAGGTCGTGGCCGAACGGCTTCTCGATCACCACCCGGCGCCAGGGGGTGACCCGCAGGCCGCCCCCGCCCGCGGGCCCGTCGTCCTCGCCGGGCTCGGCCAGGCCGGACCGCTTGAGCTGCTTGACCACCGTCGGGAACAGCTTGGGCGGCAGCGAGAGGTAGAACGCGTAGTTCCCGCCCGTGCCGCGCACCTCGTCGAGCTCGCGCACGGTCTCCGCCAGGCGGTCGAACGCGTCGTCGTCGTCCAGGTCGCCCTGAACGAACCGGACGCCCTCGCTGAGCTGGCGCCACACGTCCTCGCGGAACGGCGTGCGCGCGTACTTGCGCACCGCCTCGTGCGCCTGCTCGGCGAAGTCCTGGTCCTCCCAGTCGCGGCGGGCGAACCCCACCAGGCCGAAGCCCGGCGGCAGCATCCCCCGGTTGGCGAGGTCGTAGATCGCGGGCAGGAGCTTCTTCCTGGCCAGGTCGCCCGTGACGCCGAACAGCACCAGCACGCTGGGGCCGGCGATGCGGGGCAGTCTGCGGTCCAGGGCGTTGCGGAGCGGGTTGGGTACCGCTCCGGGCATCACCGGTTCTTTCACAGGTCTCTTCCTTCTGAGAGCGGCCGGTGGGCGGTGGCCGGCCGCCCGCGCCCACGCCTCGGGGGCGCGGGCGCGGGCGGCGACGGGGACCGGATCGGGGGTCCCTCCCGGGCCCGCGGCCCGGGAGGGGGCGCCTCAGGCCGAGGCGGCCAGCTTCTCGGAGAGGCCCTTGAGCAGGCTCTCCCACGAGGCGACGAACTTGGCGACGCCGTCCGTCTCCAGGTGGCCGAACACCTCGGTCAGGTTCACGCCCGCGGCCTCCAGGGCTGCGAAGTCGGCGTGGGCCTGCGCGTAGCTGCCGAGCACGGTGTTGCCCGCGACCACCGCGTGGTCGCCGACGGCGTCCAGGGTGGCCTGCGGCATCGTGTTGACGGTGTCGCGCGCGACCAGCCCGGTGACGTAGAGGGTGTCCTCGTAGGCGGGGTCCTTCACGCCGGTGGAGGCCCACAGCGGGCGCTGGGGCTTGGCGCCGAGCGCCTCCAGGGCCTTCCACTCCTTGCCCTCGAACACCTGCTCGTAGGCCTGGTAGGCCAGGCGGGCGTTGGCGAGCGCGGCGCGGCCGAGGAGGGCCGTGGCCTCCTCGGTGCCGATCGCCCGCAGCCGCTTGTCCACCTCGGCGTCCACGCGGCTGACGAAGAACGAGGCCACGGACTGGATCCGGGAGAGGTCGTGGCCGTTGGCGCGGGCCAGCTCCATGCCCTCCAGGAACGCGTCCATCACCTGGCGGTAGCGCTCCAGGGAGAAGATCAGCGTGACGTTGACGCTGATGCCCAGCCCCAGCACGCGGGTGATGGCGGGCAGGCCCTCCGCGGTCGCGGGGATCTTGATCATCAGGTTGGGCCGGTCGACCAGCCACCACAGGGCCTTGGCCTCGGCGACCGTGCGCTCGGTCTCCATGGCCATGCGCGGGTCCACCTCCAGGGAGACCCGGCCGTCGACGCGGTCGGTGGCGTCGTACACCGGGCGGAGGGTGTCCGCCGCCCAGCGGATGTCGTAGGCGGTGAGCAGGCGCACGGCCTCCTCGACCGAGACGCCGCGCGCGGCGAGCTCGCTCACCTGCTCGTCGTAGGCGTCGCCCTCGGCCAGCGCCTTGTCGAAGATGCTCGGGTTGGACGTGACGCCGACGACCTTGTGGGTCGACATCAGCTCTGTCAGGTTGCCCGTCCGCAGCCGTGTGCGGCTGATGTCGTCCAGCCAGACGGACACGCCTGCCTCGGACAGGTCCTCGAGTGGGTTGCTCATGGTGTTCGCGCCTTCCTCACGGGCGTTGCCGCCCTCTCGCACAAGGGGAGCGGGTCCCACCGGTCGACGGCGGGACCCGCGCTGTCAGCGTCCGGCCCTGGCGGCGCTCTTGCGAGCCGCCTCCACGACGGCCTCGGTGGTGAAGCCGAACTTCTCGTACAGGGTCTGGTACGGGGCAGAGGCGCCGAAGTGCTCCAGGCTCACCGACTCGCCGGCGTCGCCGACGTAGGAGCGCCAGCCCATGGCGATGCCGGCCTCGACGGACACGCGGGCGCGCACCGACGACGGCAGCACGCTCTCGCGGTACTCCTCGCTCTGGTCCTCGAACCACTCCACGCACGTCATGGACACGACGCGGGTGGGCGTTCCGGCCTCCTCCAGGACCTTGCGGGCCTCCACGGCGATCTGCACCTCGCTGCCGGTCGCCAGCAGGATGACCTCCGGGGAGCCGCCGGTCGCCTCGGCCAGCACGTAGCCGCCCTTGACGGCCTCCTCGGCCGGGGCGTACTCGGACCGGTCCAGGACGGGCACGTTCTGCCGGGTCAGGGCGAGCGCGGCCGGGCGGCCGGAGTTCTCCATGACCGCGCGCCACACGACGGCCGTCTCGTTGGCGTCGGCCGGGCGGATCACGTCGAGGCCGGGGATGGCGCGCAGCGCCCACAGGTGCTCGACCGGCTGGTGGGTGGGGCCGTCCTCGCCCAGGCCGATGGAGTCGTGCGTCCACACGTAGGTGACCGACAGCTTCATCAGCGCGGCGAGGCGGACGGCCGGGCGCATGTAGTCGCTGAACACCAGGAAGGTGCCGCCGTAGGGGCGGGTCGGGCCGTGCAGCGCCATGCCGTTGAGGATCGAGCCCATGCCGTGCTCGCGGATGCCGAAGTGCAGCACGCGCCCGTACGGGTTGCCGGGGAACTTGCTGCTGGCCCGCTCGAACGGCAGGAAGGACGGCTCGCCCTTGGGCGTGGTGTTGTTGGACCCGGCCAGGTCGGCGGAGCCGCCCCACAGCTCCGGGAGCACCGGGGCCAGGGCCGAGAGCACGTCACCGCTGGCCTTGCGGGTGGCGACGCCCTTCTCGCTGGGCTCGTACGTGGGCAGCGCCTCCTCCCAGCCGTCGGGGAGCTTGCCCGCGGCGAGGCGGTCGAACAGCTCGGCGCGCTCGCCCGCGCCCTGGTGCCACGCGTCGAAGGCCGTCTGCCACTCGGCGCGGGCCTCGCCGCCCCGCTCCAGGGCCTTGCGGGTGTGCGCGATGACGTCGTCCTGGACCCCGAACGGCTCGTCCGGCAGGCCGAGGATGCGCTTGGTGGCGGAGATCTCGTCGGTGCCCATGGCGGCGCCGTGGACCGCGCCGGTGTTCTGCGCGTTGGGCGCGGGCCAGCCGATGACGGTGCGCAGCTTGATGAAGGTCGGACGGTCGGTCTCGGCCTTGCCGCGCAGGATCGCCTGGTAGAGGGCGTCGATGTCCTCCACGTACGAGCCGGTGGAGGTCCAGTCGACCTCCTCCACGTGCCACCCGTAGGCGCGGTAGCGCGCGGCCACGTCCTCGGAGTGGGCGATACGGGTGTCGTCCTCGATGGAGATCTGGTTGTCGTCCCAGATCATGATGAGGTTGCCCAGGTTCTGGGTGGCGGCCAGGGCGCTCGCCTCGTGGCTCACGCCCTCCTGGACGTCGCCGTCGGAGCAGAACGCGTAGACGTGGTGGTCGAACGGGCTCGCGCCCGGGCCGGCGTCGGGGTTGAACAGGCCGCGCTCGCGGCGGGCCGCCATCGCCATGCCGACGGCGTTGCCCACGCCCTGGCCCAGCGGGCCGGTGGTGGTCTCCACGCCGGCGGTGTGGCCGACCTCGGGGTGGCCCGGGGTCAGGCTGTCCCACTGGCGCAGGGACTTGAGGTCGTCCAGCTCCAGCCCGTATCCGGCGAGGTAGAGCTGGATGTACAGGGTGAGGCTGGAGTGGCCGATCGACAGGACGAACCGGTCCCGGCCGACCCAGTCGGGCGCGGCGGGGTCGTGGCGCATGACCTTCTGGAACAGCAGGTACGCGGCGGGAGCCAGGCTCATCGCGGTGCCGGGGTGTCCGTTACCCGACTTCTCTACCGCGTCCATCGCCAGCGCCCTGACCGTGTCGACGGCGCGGAGGTCGAGGTCCGACCACTCCAGGGATTGCGGGGTGTGGGCGTTCACGGACTTTCGTTCTCCTTCTCGGGCACCCCTCGCGCCCGGGCTGCGGGCTGGGTGCGTCGGTTGCGTTGGTCGTCGGCGGCGCCGGGCACCCCGGGACGGCCCGCCGGAGGGACGGGGCCGTGAGGGGTGCGGGAGGGCGGGCCGCGCTGCGGTTGTCAAGGCGCGGACGCGTCATCGGTGCCCCCGGCGACGGCCGCCGCGGCCGGGAGACCACGACAGGTTCGGCCGTGTTCGAGCCTATCGTCCGCGCCCCGGGATGTCGTTGCCCGACACCTCTCATTACCGAGTGGTAGCTCCGCTGGTCCGGGGGTGCGCGGGCCGTGCGCAGCGGGAGGCCCGTGCCCGGGGGACCCCGGCGCGTGGCAGGCTGGATGAGCGACGGGGCGTGTGCGACCCTTCTGTACACCCGGCGGCCCGTGTGCGATCCGCGGAGCCGGGACCAGGGCCTTTCGTTGTGAGGGGGCTGGTCCACGGTCCCCGCGAGGAAGTACTACAGTATGTCGTTGACGGGGTTTTCGCCGTTCCTGACGCTTTGTCGGTCCGCTCGGCCCCGCGTGGCGAGCAGTGTCGAAATCCCGAGAGTTGTCGAGGTATCCGCGTGTCTGAAACCGAGCCGGTACCCCCCGTGGGGACGCGAGCGAGCCGTCCGGCCGTGAGGGCGCGGCACTGATGGCGCTCACGAACCGCGTACCGGGCACCACCCCCGACGGCCACGAACCCGGGCCCCCCCGCAGGGCCACCACGGGCGAGTACGTCAAGGCCTACGTGGCGCTCTCCAAGCCCCGCGTCATCGAACTCCTCCTCATCACCACCATCCCGGTGATGTTCGTCGCCGCCGGAGGCGTGCCACCGCTGTGGACCGCGGTCGCCACCCTCCTCTTCGGCACGATGTCTGCGGCCAGCGCGAACGCGATGAACTGCTACATCGACCGCGACATCGACCGTGAGATGCGTCGCACCAGGCAGCGTCCCGGCGCGATGGACCTGGTGACCCCCCGGGGCGCCCTCACCTACGGGCTGGTGCTCGCGGTCGGCTCCACGGTCGGGTTCGCGCTCCTCGTGAACCTGCTGTCGGCCGCGCTGTCGGTCTTCGCGATCCTGTTCTACATCTTCGTCTACACGCTGCTCCTCAAGCGGCGCACGGCCCAGAACGTCGTCTGGGGCGGCATCGCCGGGTGCATGCCGGTGCTGATCGGCTGGGCGGCCGTCACCGACAGCCTCGACTGGGCGCCGTTCGTCCTGTTCCTGGTCGTGTTCTTCTGGACGCCGCCGCACACGTGGACGCTGGCCATGCGCTACCGGGAGGACTACGCGCAGGCCAAGGTGCCGATGCTGCCCGTGGTCGCCAGCGACCGCCGGGTCCTGCTGGAGTGCGTGCTCTACAGCTGGGCCACCGCCGTCGTGTCGGTCGTCTTCTGGCCCGTCGCCGGCACCACCTGGTTCTACGGCGCGGTCGCCGTCGCCCTCGGCGCGCTGCTGGTGTTCCAGGCGCACCGCCTGCTCAGCCGCTCCCGGGCGGGCGTCACCGGCGCCCAGCTCAAGACGATGGGCTTCTTCCACCTGTCCAACGCCTACCTGGCGCTGCTGTTCGTGGCGGTCACCGTCGACCCGCTGATCGCGAACGCGCTGGGCTGACCCCCGCCGACGCACACGTGGCGCCGTCCCCCCGGGGAGCGGCGCCACCGTGCTGTCCGCCGCCCGCGGCCCCGCGCGGGGGCGGGGGCCGGCTGAGGTCAGCAGGATCCGGTCGGGGCCGGTCTCGCGGGCCCCGGCCGCGGTGACCCGCGGTGCACGGGAACGCCACCCTTCGTGGCGGAGAAGGCGCCTACGGCGACTGTGTCCCGTGTTGTCACCGGTCACCGCTATAACCTCACCATGGCAACGACTTCCCCACCCCCTGCCGCCGACCCGGTCTGGACCGAGGGCCCGGACGGCTACGCGCTCGCCCTCGACGGCGCCTCCCTCGTGTGCCGCAACGCCAGGGGCCGCAGGCTCAAGACCGTCCCCAAGAAGGTGCGCGAGTCCGCCGAGGCCGAACACCTCCGCGGCGTCCTGCTCCGGCTCGAACGCCACGAGCGCGAGTGCGTCGAACGGGTCGAGTCCTGGCTCCTGGGCTCCCTCCCCGTGCCCGCCTCCGTGATCGCCCGCGTGTGGGCCGACCCCGCCTGGAGGGAGCTGCTCACCGACCTCTTCGTCGTCCCGGCCGGGGGCGGCGACGGCGGCTTCCTGCGGGGCGTGGACGACCGGGGCCGGATCGGCGTCCTCGACCTGGACGCCGAGAGCGTCTGGCTGGACGCCGACCGGGTCGTCCCGGTCCACCCCGTCCTCGTCGAGGACCTGGAGGACGTCCGCGAGTTCGCCCTCGAACTCGGCATCACCCAGCGCCTGCCGCAGCTCACCCGCGCGATCCACCGCAAGCCCGACGCCGTCGAGGCCGGAGCCACTGCGGTCGAGGACTACTCCGGCGGGGAGTTCGACCAGCTGCGCCACGCCACCGGCCGCGCCCAGCGGTACGGGTTCACGGTCCGCGGGGGCTACGCCGTCTGCCGCGTCACGGAGCGGGGGCGCCCGGTCCAGGCCCGCTACTGGATCGGCTCCGACGCGCCCGACTACGGGACCGAGACCGGTCGGCTCCTGTGGGTCGACGACGCCGAGCGCCCCCTCCGGCTCGGCGACGTGGGACCCATCGCCTGGTCGGAGGGCATCCGCATGGCCGAGCTGATCCACGCGGGCCGCAGGAACACCGAAGAGGAGACGACGCAGTCGTGACCACCACCCCCGGCACCGGCCTCCTCGAGGCGGGCCTCGCCCCCCTGGACGCCCCGGCCGACGGCGCCGCCGACACCGTCCGCGCCCGCGCCTACACCCACCCGATGCTGGGCGGGCGCACCGTCGTGCGGCTCGTCCCCGACACCCTCGCCCCCGCCGAGGACGCGGCCCTGGACTTCCTCGGCTTCGCCGTGGAGGAGGCCTCCGAGCCCCTGGCGCTGGCCCGCCCGCGCGGCCTCGGCTACCCCGAGTGGGCGCTGGTCAACGACCCGGAGCGCCGCGCCGAGGCGCTCGCCCTGGTCCGCCCCATGGAACGCGCGGCCCGCCTGGCCGCGAACCGCCCCGGCCCGGCCTCCGACGAGTTCGCGCGCATCGCCGAGGGCGTGCCCCTGCACCACCTGCCCTCCTACTGGGAGCAGGCGGGCCGCGCGTTCGTCGCGGCGGACAACGCGCGCACCGCCGCCGTCATGTTCGGCCGCGCCCGCGAGGCCGAACGCGTCTACAGCCTGCCCGTGGACGAGGCGACCCGCCGGGAGGCCTTCCTGGAGTTCGCCTTCGCCGGCGCACTCACGGTCAAGGCCCTGGCCGGGCACGCCGCCGAACTCGCCGCGCGCTACGAGCCCGCCCGCGCCTACGCGGAGTTCCGCGAGCTCAGCATCCGCCGGACCCTGGGCGGGCTCCCGCCCTGGACCGGCCTGCCCAAGCAGATCCGCTCCCTCGCCGGGGCCGCCGGGCTCGACCCGGCCGAGGAGGAGGTCGCCGTCCTGCGGGAGCTCCTGACCGTGCCCGCCACGTCCTCGGCCCCGGAGGGCTTCTGGAAGGCGGCGCGGCCGGGCCTGGTCGCCCTGGGCCGCTCCGACGAGGACGCCGCCCGCGCCCTGCTCGGCCTCTTCGTCTCCGGCGGGGCCGCGTTCCAGCAGTGGTGGCTGCAGATGCTCGACGACGCCGGGGCCGTCGACCTCCTCGCCGACCCGGCCCGGCCGGTCCCCGGAGGCGCCGCGGCCTGGTTCTCCCGGATGGTCTCCCACTGCCGGGGCTGGCGGCGGAGCGTGCCGGACCGCCTCCTGGAACTGGTGCCGCGCCTCGCCGACCGCCTCCGTGCCGACGGCGACCCGGTCGGCCTCGGAGGGCGCGGCAGCCGGTTCCGCGGCGAGGTCTCCCCGGTGCTGCTCGACATGTGCCTCGAACTGGGCGTGCCCGTGCTCCCGCCGGGGGAGGCCGCCCTGGACCTGGAGTCCTGGGTGTCCGACCGGAGCGGAGCCCCCCGGCGCGACCTCGCCCACGTGCGGGCCGACCCCGTGTGGGAACCCGTGCTCGCCGCCTCCGCCACCGGGTACGGCCGGCGCCACAGCCGGGTCCTGGACGAGCTGCTGCCCTACGAGTACCTGCACCCCTACGTGGACCGGCGGCTCGGAGAGCTGGTCGGCGCCATGGGCGGGACGGCCCTGGCCCAGCTCGGCCTCCACCTGCAGCAGCTCAGGTCCGAGGTCGGGGGCGACGCCTTCCGGGCCTTCCCCGACCGCCTCGCCCAGCTGGAGTCCGTCGACGTCGCCGGGGCGCTCGCCGTGACCCTGCGCGCCGGGATCGTCGGCGAGTACGCCTGGGAGGCGCTGGAGGAGGCCGCCAGGGAGCTCGGCGCGACCGGCACCGGCAAGGGTCCCGGGATCACCGGCACCGCCAGCTGGCCCGTCCTCACCCTGGCCTCCGCCGCCAAGGTGATCGCGGTCGGGCCGCGCGGCCGGGTCGCCGAGCACGTGCCCCGCCTGCCGGCCGGGGCCGGGGACGTCCGGGCCGTGTACGCCGACGGGGCCTTCCTCGTCGTCTACCGGGCCGACCGCGAGAACCGCGGCTACTGGACCACCGACCCCGACACCGTGCTCGCGTTCTCCGGCTACGACTCCGCCGTGTACTCCTGGGGGTCGCGCGGCGGGAGCCCGGGGGCCGCCCAGCTCACCGCGGACGGCGCCCGCATGGGCGGCCACCGCGCCGTCCGGGCCGGCGACGACCCCGGCAAGGCCGACCGCCACGTGCTCGGCGACGGCCGCACCCACTGGGTGCTGGACCGCGGCCGGCTGCACGAGACGGACCCCGCCACCGGGGACCGGGGCCGCAGGAGCCTGCCCGCCTTCCTGGAGGAGCAGCCCCTCGCCGAGGGGGAGCGGCTGCTCCTGCACGCCTGCACGCTGGGCCCCCTGGACGAGCCCACGGAGGGATCCCCCCTCGGAGGGGCCCACGGGGTCGCCGGGTTCGCGGTCGTCGGGCTCGGCCGCCGCGCGGGACACACCGCGTTCCGGATCACCGCCCCCGACGGGCGCTCCGCCGAGGTGCGCGTCCCGGACGGGAGGGGGCGCCACTCCTACGCCTCCGCCGCCCCGGCCGCCCTCTTCACCGCCCCGGGCGGCGCCACCCACGCACTCAGCGGCGCCGGGGGCGCCACCCTCCTGGCGGCGGACGGCTCCGGGCAGATCTGGAGCTGCCACACGGGCACCGCCTGCGAGTGCACCGCCAAGTGGGGCGTCCCCTACCTCCCCGAACCCGTGTTCTGGCACTTCATGACGGCGAGGGACCCCCGCTCGTCCGCCCTCCTGCGCCGCGTGTCCGCCGCCGACCTGGGCCCGCTGCTGGACGCGGCCGGGACGGAGCGGCGCGCCAACAGGACGGCGGACATCGAGCTCACCCCGAAGGCGGCCGGGGCACTGCTCTCCGCGGACGGGGCCGCCCCCGACGAGAGCCTGGTCCGGAACGTCACCGGGTTCGCGTACTCGGCCGCCGGGCTCCGGGCGGAGCTGGGCGACTACCTCGCCGGGATCCGCCGGACCGTGGAGAGCGTGCCGGGGAGGCCCGAGTCGGAGCCCCTGGCCCGCGGCCTGTACCGCTTCCTCCCCGCCCTGGGCAGGGACGACCACGACGCCAGGGCCCACCTGGAGGCCACCTCCCGGTTCCTGCGGGGGGAGGCCGACGCGGGGGAGCTCGCGGACCGGCCCCGCACCAGCGCGGACTGGAGCCTCCTCCTCGGCCGGATCGGCGCCCTGGCCTGGCAGTCCGCCCTGCCCGCCGTCGGCGAGGACGAACGGTCAGCCCTGCTGGACTTCCTGCGGAGGTGGTCGGGGACCCTCTTCGCCGACCGCGCCGCGACCGTGGAGACGGGGAAGGTCGTCGGCGGGGAGGAGTTCACGCCCCTGGCGGGGGAGGGGATCCGCCGCACCGACACGGGGGCCCGTTCCAGCGTCCCCGGCGCGGAAAACCGCTCCGAGCGCGGCACCGTGCACACCTTCGTGGAGGCCCGCACGGGCGGAACCCCGCCCGAGGAGTCCCCCGGGGCCGGGTACGAGCGCCGCCGGGCCGACCTGGCCTGGGGCGACGCCGACCAGCTCACCGCGTTCACCGCCGCCGTCGCCGAGCGGGGCCCGATCCCCTGGGACCCCGGCGCCGCCGAGGCCCTGGCCGGGGACACCGGGCTGATCCCGGAGGCCGCGGAACTGCTGCTGCGCGCCCCGTGGAGGGTCGGCGCGGGCGCGGTTCCCGACCTGGACCGGCGCGAGCTGGGACTGTCGGCGGTCGGCGCCCGGTTCGCCGCGGAGGAGTTCGCCGGCGTCACCGTGCAGGACGTGCTCGACCTGTACCGCGAGGCCCTGCCCGGAACCCCGGAGGGCATCGCCGCCCTGTGGGAGCCGGGAGGCGTGTCCGGGGTCGCCGAACGCGTCGCCCGGGCGTGGAACGCCCGCTTCGGACGCCGGTTCGCCCTGCCGGAGTCCACCCTGACGGCGTTCGGGGCGTCGGGGCTGGACCGGGTCGGACTCCAGCGGCTGCGCCTCCTCGCCGACCACACGGGAGAGCCGGCCCTGAACCGCGACGTCGTCTCACGGCTCCGGCTGTCCAAGAGCCACTACCACGACTACACGGAACTCCTCCACACCACGGTGGAGGCGGGGCGGCTGACCGCCGTCCTCGTCGACCTCGCCCACCTCGTCCCGTGGGCCTGCAACGAGCTCCCCGCGGGGGACCCGGTGCGCGAGGGCGTCCCCGCCGCCCTGACCGCGGTCCGGGAGCTGCTGGGCGCCCCCGGGCTGCTGCTCGGCGTCGGGGCGATGTGGGTCACCGACGCCCGGCGGCGCCTGGAGGAGGTGGGGGGCGAACCCTACCGGGACCCCGCGGGCGGCACCCCGTTCGCGGAGAGCGCCGACAACGGCGTGGCCGTGCTGACGGCCGGCGGCCGCGGAGTGCTGCAGGTGTGGTTCCGCCCGTCCGGGCTGGGCCGGGACGTCCGTTCGCGGGTGCTGCGGAGCGTGGTGGTCGACGGCTCGAGCTACATCGGGCAGGGGGTCCTCGCGGAGGTCGAACTCCTGCTCGGCGAGGGTTTCACCTCCCTGGCCGAGCGGGTCTCCTCCGGGAAGCTGCCCGAGGGCGCCCGGGAGCACGACCCGGCCGCCTCGGCCCCCGGGGTCCTGGAGGAGGCCCGCGCCGAACTCGGGCTCTCGCCGGACGCCGCCCGCCTGTACCTCCAGCTGCTGACGCTGCTCGAACCCACCGACCGCAGGATCCGCGCGGTCAACGGGTGGACCCCCGCACGCCACAAGAAGGTCCAGGCCGAGCTGGCGGCGACGGACCTCGTGCTGACCGCCAAGCGCTCCCGGTCGGGGCGCTCGGTGTTCGTCCCCGGCCCCTGGACCGACGCCAAGGCGCCCAACCTGCCGTACGAGGCGTGGAAGCTGCCGCTGTACGACCTGGGCGCGCGGAGGAACCGCCTGCCCTCCGGCCGACAGGTGAGGTTCCACGCCGCCCGCCCCCTGCCGGACCTCTTCGCCGAGGCATGGGGACGCTTCCGCGACGGGGACCGGCCCGGCCGGTAGCCCGCCGGTCCGCGGCCGCGCCCCCGGGCACGGACGCGGACCGGGACCCGTTCCCCGCCGGCTCCGCACCGCCGGAGCCGGCCGGGGCGCCCCTCGGGGCCGCCGCGGGCGCCCTCCGCGCCGCGCGGACCGGCCCCGCCCGCCCCCGCCAGACCCGACCAGAACCCACCCCGAGGAGAAGCGGTGCCAGAAACCGCGCCCGACGTCCAGATCGAGCCCGCCGAACTCCGGTACGCCGGGGAACTCGCCTTCCTCGCCGCCCACGACCCCGGGCCGCGCCCGCCCGGCTGGCGGCTCACCCCCCGCGCCGTCGTGACCTTCGTCGTCGGCAGCGGCGGCGCCGCGCTGCGGCTGCCCGCCCCCGTCGACGGGCTCCCGTCGAGCATGGAGATCCCCGCCAAGTTCGTCGGTGAGCGGGGGCTCGTCGAGCGCTGCGTCGTCACCCTCGCGGGCGAACGCGGCCTGCTGCTCGTCGGCGAACCGGGCACCGCCAAGTCGCTCCTGTCCGAACTCCTCGCCGCCGCCGTCAGCGGAACCGGCTCGCTCACCGTGCAGGGGACCGCGGGAACCACCGAGGAACACCTGCGCTACGGCTGGAACTACGCGCTCCTGCTCGCCAAGGGCCCCACCGTCGACGCCCTCGCGCCCTCCCCGGTGCTCACGGCGCTGCGGACGGGCCGCGTCGTCCGGGTCGAGGAGGTCACCCGCTGCCTGCCCGAGGTCCAGGACTCCCTGGTCTCGCTGCTCTCCGACCGGCGGATGGCCGTCCCCGAGCTCACCGACGACGGCCAGTTCCTGGCGCGGCCCGGCTTCAACGTGATCGCCACCGCCAACCTGCGCGACCGGGGCGTGTCCGAGATGAGCGCCGCGCTCAAGCGCCGCTTCAACTTCGAGGTGGTCCCGCCCATCGCCGACCTGGAGGCCGAGGTGGACCTCGTGCGCCGCCAGGCGGGCACGGCGCTGGCCCGCCACGGCCACGAGCTCCCCGTGGACGACGCCGTGCTCGAAGCGCTGGTCACCGCCTTCCGGGACCTGCGCTCCGGAGCCTCCGTCGAGGGCTGGCCCGTGGAGCGGCCCACCACCGTCATGAGCACCGCCGAGGCGGTGGGCGTCACCACCTCCCTCGGTCTGCAGACCGCCTACCTGGGGGCGGCCGACCCCCTCGCCCTCGTCCCCGGCTACCTGCTGGGAGCGGTCCGCAAGGACGACCCCGACGACCAGGGGCGCCTGCTCGCCTACTGGGACTCCGCCATCCGCCACCGGGCGGAGAACGGGGCCCGGCTGTGGAAGCGCCTGTACGAGCTGCGCCACGTCGTGGGGGAGTGAGCCGCGTGTCCCACGAACCGGACCACCGGGGGCCCTCGCCCACCGAGGGCGGGGCCCCGGCGCCGGACGCCGCAGAGGCCCTCTGCGGGCCGACGGGAGCCGCATCCGTCCCCGAGGCGCTGGCGGCGTGCACGGAACCCCTCCTCATCGGGGTGCGCCACCACTCGCCCGTGCTCGCCGCGGCGGTCCCCGCGCTCCTGGACGCGGCGGACCCCGACGCCGTGCTCGTCGAACTCCCGCTGGAGGCCGGGCCCTGGCTGGAGTGGCTGGGCCACCCGGACACGGTGGCCCCGGTCGCCCTCGTGCTCGGCGACGCGGGACGGGGGGACCACTCCTACTACCCCTTCGCCGACTTCTCGCCCGAGCTCGCGGCGGTCCGCTGGGCGCGTGCCCGGGGCGTGCCCGTGCACGCCGTGGACCTGCCCGCCTCCCTGGCCGTCGACGACGGCGGCGGCTCCGGCCCGGCCGAGGGCCCGGCGCCGGACCGCGCACTGCTGCGCGCCGGCGGCGTCGAGGACGGGGAGGAGCTGTGGGACCGGCTGGTGGAGGCGCGCTCGTACGGCGCCGCCCCCGAGAGGGTCCGCAGGGCGGCCCTCGCCCTGGGGTGGGCGCACCGCGCCGCCGCCCTCCGCGCGGGCGGGGTGGGAGCCCGGGACCGCGCCCGCGAGGCCTGGATGCGGCGCCGGATCGGCGAGATCGGCGCAGCCAGGCCCGTGGCGGTCGTGGGCGCGTTCCACGCCGCCGCGCTCCTTCCCCCGCACGCCCTGCCCGCCGCGGTCCGGCCGCCGGGGGAGGGTGTCCCGGGCGGCGCGCCGGACACCGCCGCAGCGGCGTTCCTGAGGGGTCCCGAGCCGGAGGGCCTCCCGCCCACCGGCGGGATCACGGTCCCCGCACCCGGGGAGCGGCCCCGCGAGGGGGTCTCCACCGCCCTCATCCCCTACACCTTCGCCCTCCTGGACTCGCGTTCGGGCTACCCGGCCGGAATCCGTGACCCCGAGTGGCAGCAGGACGTCCACGCGGCCGGGGGAGACCCCGAGGGGATCGAACGCGCGGCCGTCCGGCGCCTGTCCGCCATCGGCGGCCGCCTGCGCGCGGACGGGCACGTGTGCGGGGTGCCCGACACGACCGCCGCCTACCGGATGGCCCGCGACCTCGCGGCCCTGCGCGGACTGCCCGCCCCGGGCCGCCGCGAGCTGGTGGAGGGCCTCTCCTCCGCTCTCGCCCAGGGCGAGCCCCTGGGCCGGGCCCGCGCCCTGGCCCGTGCCGCCCAACGCGAGATGGTCGGCTCCCGGCGCGGCGCCCCCGCCCACGGCGCCCCGGTCTCCGGCCTGGTCGCCGACGCCACCGCCCTCCTCCGCCGGCTCGGGCTGCCCGGCCCGGGCGAGGAGGGCCGGGACCTGAGACTGGACCCCCTGCGCGGCGGCCGCGACCGCGAACGCCACATCGCCCTCCACCGCCTGTACGCGGCGGGCGTCTCCTACGCCGAGCCCCGGCAGGGCGGCCCCACCGCCGACGGGGAGACCCTGGGCCGCCTGTGGACCGCGCGCTGGACACCGGCCACCAGCGCCACCCTCGAACTCGCGTCCTGCTACGGGCCCACCCTCGAACAGGCCGCGCGCGGCCGCGTCGCCGCACGCCTCCGCGACGCCGGCGACGGCGGGGAGGGCTCCCTGACACCGGAGGCGGCCGGCGCCCTCCTCACCCAGGCCGCCGAGTGCGCCCTGACCGACCTGGCCGCCGACCTGGGCGACCGCGTCCGGGAGGAGGTGCTGCCGCGGGCGGGCCTGTCCGACGCCGTGGAGCTCCACGACCGGGTCCAACGCGTCGTCTCGGGCCAGGTGCCGGGCATGCCGCGCGCCCCCGAGCCCCTGCACCGGCTGCGCGTGCGGCTGGCCGAGGCGGCGGTCGCCTCCGTCCCGGGCGTCTCCGGCAGCACCGACCCGGCGGACGCCGCCGCGCTGCTGCAGGTCGTGCGCCTGGTCCAGGACCAGGCGCCGCTTCCCGGCGCGGTGGGGACCCAGCGACTCCTGTGGCACCTGGGACTGCTCGCCGAGAGCGGCGGGCCGCTCGCCCAGGGAGCCGCCTCCGCCGCGCTGATGGTCCTGGGCGACCTCGCGCCCGGGGACATGGCCGTACGCCTGGCCGGCTGGGTGGAGGCGGCAGCCGGGGGCGGGCCGCTCGCCCTGCGCCTGGCCGGGGCACTGACCGTGGCCGCCCCCGTGGTCGAGGCCGACGCCGGCGTCCTGGACGCGCTCACAGCACGTGTGGAGGCCTGGTCCGACCCCGGCTTCCTCACGCGGCTGCCCGCTCTGCGCGAGGGGTTCGAGGCGCTGTCGGCGGCGTCGCGCTCGCGCTTCCTGGACGCGGTCACCGAGAGGATCGGCGAGGTGGACGCCCGCCTGGAGGTGCCGCCGGAGCTGGCCCTCGCGCTGGCCGGAGCGGACACCGCCGCACGAGCGGCCCTGGAGGCCCTGGTGCCGGGGCTCCTCCACGGCGCGGACGCGGCCCTCGCGGACGCAGCCCCCGCGGGGGCGGGGACCGCCGCTCCCGCAGCCGGCCACCGGGCCGCGGACGGCCCCGCACCGGGCACGCCCGCCCCCGGCGCCCCCTCCGCACCGTTTCCCACCGGGGCGGGGGACACCGCCGGTCCGTCCGTCCCGGCAGGAGCGGTCCCTCCCGCGGACGGGTCGGGGCGTCCCGGGGCGGCCTGCGCCGCGGCGCCCCCGGAGGCCGCGGACCCCGCCGGGCAGCCGGTCCCGGGTGGGGACGCCCCGCACGCCATCGGGGCGGCGGACCGGTGGCGGCTCGTCCTCGGGCGCCGGCCCCGGGGCGGCGGGACCCTGGCCCGCAGGGCGTCGGCGGCGCTCGACGAGCTGTACGGCCGCGGCCACGGGGAGGGCTCCCAGGAGCCCTCCGACCGCCCCGGCGCGAGGGGCGGCGACGGGAGCCCGGAACCCGCCGCGCGCCGGTGGGACGAGGAGCTCCAGGACCTCTTCGGCGGCACGGTCCGCGAGGAGGTGCTGGGCCGGGCCGCCGCGCGTGGCCGGGCCGACGCCCTCGACCGCCTCGACCCCGGCCGGGTCACGGCCTCCGTCGACCTGCTCGAACAGGTGCTCTCGCTGGCCGGGGCGCTGCCCGAGGCGCGTCTGGCCAAGCTGCGGCCCCTGGTCGCGGCGATCACTGAGCAGCTGGTGCGGCAGCTCGCGCGCCGCATGAGCCCCGCCCTGTCGGGCCTCTCCGTGCCGCGCCCCACCCGCCGGCGCGGCGGGCCGCTCGACCTCGGCCGCACGGTCCGCGCCAACCTGCGCACGGTCCGCCCCGGCCCGGACGGACCGCTGCTGGTCCCCGAGGCCCCGGTCTTCCGGACCAGGGCGCGGCGGAGCGCGGACTGGCACGTCCACATCGTCGTGGACGTGTCGGGGTCGATGGAGCGCTCCACGGTCTACGCGGCCCTCGTCGCGGCGGTGCTGCACGGCCTGCCCGCGCTGAGCGTGTCGTTCACGACCTTCTCCACGGAGGTCGTGGACCTCACCGACCGGGTGCCGGACCCGCTGTCCCTCCTGTTGGAGGTGTCCGTGGGCGGTGGCACCGACATCGGCGCGGGGCTGGCGCACACCCGGGCCAGGGTCAGGGTCCCCAGCAGGACGATCGTCGCGCTCGTCACCGACTTCGAGGAGGGCGGGAACCTGTCCCGCACCCTGGCCGAGGTACGCGCGCTCGCCGCCTCAGGGGCCCACCTGCTCGGGCTGACCGCCCTCGACGACACGGGGGCGCCGGTCTGCAACCAGGCGCTCGCCGCGCAGTTCGTCGCCGCGGGCATGCCGGTCGCGTCGCTGAGCCCGCAGGAGCTGGCGTCGTGGATCGGTGAGAAGGTGCGGGGGTGAGCGCCCGGGACGGGCACGCCGCCGGCGGGGTCCCCCCGGCGGCGCCGCGCGGGCCGGCCGCCCTCCGCACCCCCCTGCGGGACGCGCCCGCCGGGCCCGCGCAGGAGGGGAGCCCCCGGGGCGCCGCGCCCCGCGGCCGGACGGGGCCGCGGACCGGCCCCCGCACGCACCGTCCCGCCGGCGGACTCCGACCGCCGCCGTGCGGCGACCACCGTGCCCGACCGACCGCCGGGGGCCGCCGAGCCGACCGGCCCCGTACGCACACGCAGTCCGAGGAGGACCCCAGGTGACCGCCGAACGCCCCCGCATCGACCCGGGCCTGCTCGCCGAGCTGCTCGAAGCCGCGCCCGGCCGGGTCCGCCGCAAACTGGACGCGGCCCCCCGCGCGGCCGAGGAGTGGGACTGGAGCTCGGACGGCCCCGTGTGGACGGTCGGGACGGGGAACGAGACCGTGACCCTGACCGGCCCGCGGATCACCGAGGCCTCCCAGGCTGCCTGCACCTGCCTGCTCGCCCCCCGCTGCCTGCACCTGCTCTCGGTCGCCGGCCTGCTGGCGCCCACGGGCGACGACGACGCGGCCGGTCCGGAGCCCGGCCCGGAGCCGGAGCGCTCCGAGCCGTCAGGAGAGCCCGCCGGGGACCGGGCCGCCGGAGCCGTCCCCCCGCGGGACGGGGAGCCGGGGCCGCCCGCGCCGGCCGGGCGGCCGGGGGGAGCGGGCGGCCCGGCCGCCCCCGCGGGCCGGAGCGGTGTCGCGGAGACCGCCCGAGCCTCCGGGGACCCCGTCGCGGACCCCCTCACCGCCCCGGTCGGTGTGGACGGCGACGCCCGCGCCGCGGCCGCGCTCGCCTGGGCCGCCGGGGCCCGGACCCTGGCGGCGGGGGTCCGCGCGGCGGGCTCCTCCCAGCGCTCCGAACTCCTGCGGGCCGCGGCGACGGCCCGCGCCGCCCGCCTGCCCCGCCTGGCCGCCGCCTGCACCGCCGTGGCCGCCGGTACGCGCGACCACGCCACACCGGCCTTCGCCCTGGCCGAGTACACCGCGGCCCTCACCGGGCTCCTCGACACCTCGTGGCGGCTCGGCGGCGGACCGGAGGGCCCCCGCCCCGCGCCGACCCTCGCGGACGTGGGGATCGGACGCCGCTCGTACACCGAGGTCGGCTCCCTCCGGCTGTACGGGCTGGGCTGCGAACGCGTCGTCACCGCGTCCGGATACGCGGGCGTCGTCACCCACGCCGTGTCCCTCGCCGGCGGGGCGCGCCTGTGGCGGATCGGCGACGTCGCCCCCGGGGGCCCCGACAGGGCCGCCGCCGTCTACGGAGCGGGGATCGCCTTCGGGCGGTCCGCGCTGAGCCACCGCGACCTCGGCCGCTCGGGCATGGTCGCCCAGCGGGTCGCGGCCAGCGCCGACGGTCGACTGAGCGGGGGGTCCGCGACGACGGCGGCGGTCTCCGCCGGGTGCGCCTGGGACGAGGAACCCCTGGCGGGGCTGTGGGGGCGGCCCCTCGCCGATCAGGTCGCCGCGGCCGTCGCCGCGCAGGCGGCCCCCGTCCACCGCACCGGCGACGACCTGGTCTTCGCCGACCTCACCGTCACCGGCGAGGCGGAGGGCGGGACCGCGGTCGTGGAGGCGGCCACCGGCGCACCCCTGGTCCTGGCACCCGACGGCGCCCAGGACCTCCTCCGGGCGCGCAACCTCCTCCGGCTGGCCGCCGAACCCGGGATCGCGCTGCGCGCGGTGGCACGGCCGGTCCCCGAGCGGCCCGGGTTCCTCGTGCCGGTGGCGGTGCACGCTCCGGGGCTGCCGCTGCCCGCCGCCTGGAAGGGACGGGTCAACCTCTCCTTGGACACCCTGCCCTCGGCCGGGTCGGCGGTCCCGAGCCGCCCCCGGCCGACGGAGCCGCCCGGAGCCGACCCCGGCCTGGGCGCCCTGACCAGGGTCCTCGCCCGGATCGCCGAGGCGGGGCGGGAGGCCGCCCCGGACGGCTCCGCGCTGCCCGCCCGGCTGCGGGGCCACCACCTGCCCACCGCCGCCGACGTCCTCGGCGAGGTGGTCGGGGCGGCCCGTGAGCGCCGGCGCACCGCCACGGGCGAGTCGGTGGTCCCCCCGCCGGACCGCCTGGCCCGCGCGTGGCTGGCCGCGACGACCTACCTGGGGGCCGCGCACCGGCACCTGCGTGTCCTGGCGTGGGCCGAACGGGTCGGCGGTCCGCACCGGCCGGCGGCCTGACCGGGGCCCGGACCCGGCGGGCCCGTCCCCGGGCCGGGCCGTCCCGGGTGCGCGGAATCCGTCCCGCGCGGGTCAGGGCCTGCGCCAGGCCAGCACGGCCGCCCACACCGCGGCCCCGGTCAGGACCAGGGCGAGCGGGACGTGGGCCTGGAGCGGCCCGTAGGTCCCCAGCGCGGCCTGCGGGAAGCCGAGCAGGAACGCCGCCAGGCCGGCCAGCAGGATCGCGCGGGGACGGCCGGGGCCGCCCCCGGAGCGGTACCAGTACAGGCCCGCCGCGACCACGAGCAGGCCCGCCGCCACGTGCACCCCGAACGCGCCGTAGTAGTGCAGGGGCAGGGCGGCGGTGTTGAACGTCACCAGCTGCCCGGCGGTCGCGCCCTCCCAGAGGACGGCGGCCAGCTGGAGGAGCGCCGTCACCCGTATCAACCACAGGAGCGGTGGTGCGGTGGTGGACGGCATGGTGGTCGGTTCCATGGCGGGGCCCTTCCGTTCTCGTGCGCTCGCGCATCGCGGACTCCGATCCTGCCCCATACGGGGAGTGCCGTCCCCGCGTGCGGCGGCCGGAGCGTGTCGTCCCCCGTCGGCAGCCCGGGTCCGCGTCCCTCTCGCCGGGGGTGAAACACGTGGTCGACGCGGTTCCCGCTACGATCGGTGCCCATGCCCCGACTCGACAGCAAGGCCATCCTCCAGGGCCGACGCTCCCGTTACTCGATGACCCTCGTCCTGGGCATCACCGTCAGCGTGGTGTGCATGGCCGGCATGCTCGTCTACCTGTGGCTGCTCGCGATGGCGGGCGGGGCCGCGGCGGGCATCGACGGCGCTCTCGGATTCGTCGTCAGCCTGGTCGCCGCCGTCATCCCGGTCGGCATCCTCGTGCCGCTCATCCTCATGCTCGACCGGATCGAGCCCGAGCCCGGGTGGGTGCTGTTCTTCGCCTTCGCCTGGGGCGCGGGCGTGGCGGTGGTGGCGTCCCTGCTGCTCAACGGCTGGGGGCTGGCCCACGTCACCGTGCCGCTGTTCGGGCAGGAGCTGGGCGGCTTCCTGGGGACGTCCGTGGTGGCGCCCCTGGTGGAGGAGAGCGCCAAGGGCGTGGTGCTGCTGATCCTGCTGTGGCGCAGACGACACGAGATCGACACGTTCACCGACGGTGTGATCTACGCGGGGATGGTCGCCACCGGTTTCGCCTTCACCGAGAACATCCTGTACTTCCTGAGCGCCTTCTTCGACGGGACCCTCGTCGCGACCTTCGCCATCCGCGGGATCATCGCCCCCTTCGGCCACCCGGTCTACACCGCGATGATCGGCATCGGCGTCGCCTACGCGGCCACGCGCACCGGGCGCCTGCGCCTGCTGGCGCCCGTCGGGGGCTGGGCGCTGGCCGTCCTGCTGCACGGCATGTGGAACGCGTCCACCCGCTTCGGCTGGTACGGCCTGGCCGTCGCCTACGTCGTGCTGTTCGCGGTGCTGATGGGCGTCCTGGCGCTGGCGGCGCGCGACCGGCGGGGGCAGATCGGCGCCATCGACCGGTACCTGCCGCCCTACATCTCCACCGGCCTGGTCACGCCGTCGGACATCACCATGCTCAGCTCCATGCAGGGGCGCCGCCGGGCCCGTGAGTGGGCGGGGCGCAACGCCGGCCGGCGGGGGCGGACGGCGATGAAGGAGTACCAGCTGGCCGCGACCGAGCTGGCACTGCTGCACCAGAGGCTGGACGCCGGGTCGGCCCGCCAGGACTGGAAGGTCCGCAGGGACTCCTTCCTGGCGCTGATGCACGTGGCCCGGGACACCTTCCTGGGGCGGGTGCCCCAGCCGGTCACCCCGGGCTGGGCGGAGAAGCCGACCGACTCGGGGTTCCTGCGCCGGGCCGACTTCGCCCACGTCATAGCGCAGGCGAGGAGCCAGCAGGAGTACGTCCCCCGTCACGGCCAGCAGGCCCCTCCGGGCCTCGGCTGAGGCCGTCGTCGACGACCTCGCCGACGGGCACCAGGCGGCTGGTGGAGAAGTACAGCCGGGACACGGCGACCCAGGTCAGGGCGGAGCCGAGCACGTGCAGGACGACGAGCGCCTCGGGGAGTCCGAGGGCGTACTGGGTGTAGCCCAGGACCCCCTGGAGGAGCACGACCGCCACGAGGGCGGCGCTGCTGATCCGGACGGGGCGGCGGGCGCCGCCACGGAAGGCGATGACGGTGGCGGCCAGGGCCCCGACCAGGGTGAGCCAGGCCAGCGCGGAGTGGATGCGCGTGACGACCGGGATGTCGAACCCGAAGCGCGGGGCCGCCGCGTCGCCGCCGTGGGGACCGCTGCCGGTCACGACCGTGCCGGCGACCAGCAGGAGGAAGCCGATCACGACCAGGCCGACGCTGATGGCGTGCAGCATGGGGCCGACGGAGACCTGAGGCTTGCCCTCGGGCTCCTGGCAGCGCACGTACAGGGCGACCGTGATGAAGGTCATCACCATGGACAGCAGGAAGTGCGTGGCGACCGAGGCGGGGTGCAGGTCGGTCCACACGGTGATGCCGCCGACGACGCCCTGGCCGAGGACGCCGAACGGGATGATGGCGGCCATCCGGACCAGGTCGCGGCGGCGCGGCGTCATCCGCATGACGGCGATGAACGTGATGACGGCCACGGCCAGCACGACGAAGGTGAGCGTCCGGTTGCCGAACTCGACGGCGGCGTTGAAGGCGGCGTGTCCCGTGTCGACGGGCACGAAGCTCTCGGGGGTGCACCTGGGCCACTCCGAGCAGCCGAGCCCGGACTCGGTGACGCGGACGGTGGCGCCCGTCACGGCGATCCCGGCGTTGACCGCGATGTTGCCGAGGGTCCAGGCGCGCAGGGACCTCGGGGTCGGGTTCCAGATGGTCCGGGCCAGGAGGACCAGGGCGAGCACCCCGGCGACGGCCACGGCGACCTGCCAGGCCCACAGGGGGGCGCCGAGAAGAATGATGTCCTCCGCCGCGAGCGGGGGGAGCGTGTTCGGGGCCAGCGCCGCGGCGGCCGGGAAATCAGACATACGACAGAGCGTAGTACGTTCTCCGACCGTCGTGCGCTCGGGTCCCTGATTACGAAAATGCCAGGTGGCAGGGGTCATGGCGCGGACCCGTCCGACCGCCGTGCGACGGGTGGCGCCTCGTTCCCGGGGTCGGGGACCGGCGCCCTGTCGGGCCGGGGGCGCTGCCCGGAACCGTGCCCGCGGCCGTGCGCCCGGGGGCGTGCCCCCGGGCGCACGAACCGCTCCCCCGAACCGGGACCCGGTTCAGGAAACAGGCATTAGCGGTTGTAGTTCGCGATGCACTGGTTGAGCAGGTTCAGGTCCAGGTTGATCAGACCGAGGAAGCTCTGCTGGCTGGTGCAGGCCTCGTACGCCTCGATGTCCGAGCCCTTCTCGCCCGCCAGGGCGGCCCCGGTGCCCATGCCGAGGAGTCCGGCGGCGAACAGAGCGGTCATGGTGATCTTGGCAGCGGTGCGCATTGCTTCCCTTTCGAGAGCGAATATTCGAAGAGGTCGGCCGACCCACCAGGACTGATAACCGTTTGATCACGTTCGGAAACGCAGAGTAGTCAACCAGGTTCTCCAAGGTGGGGTCGCGGGGGGTCTCCGCGGTCGCGATCTTGTCAGTGTCATGGCAGCTCAAGACACCTTTTTCGTAAGTGATTACGAGAGGTGTCGGGTAACTGAAAATCTTGACAGGAGAACCGGGTCGAACCGCCGTGCGGGTCTCAACCCCTCCGGTGGTCCTCCGGCGGGGACGGGGCGGGCGAGCCGCCGCGCGTCCGTCCGCCGCGCTCGCGGGCGGAGGTGCGGGTGGAGCCGGCGCTGGCGACGATCACGCACCCCACCGCGAACCACTGCCAGGGCGAGAGCAGTTCGCCCAGCAGGACGAGCCCCACCACCGCGGCCGCGGCGGGCTGCAGGCTCATCAGCACGCCGAACACCCGGGGCGGCATCCGGCGCAGCGCGTTCAGTTCCAGGGTGTAGGGGACGATCGAGGAGAGCACGCCCACCACCAGGCCGAACAGCAGCAGCCGCCAGTCCAGCAGGGCGGCGCCCCCCTCCGCGATCCCGGCCGGGGCCATGATCACCACGCCGACCACGCTGGCGAACGCCAGGCCGGAGGCGCCGCTGAAACGCTGCCCCGTGGCCGCGCTGAGCAGGATGTACCCCGCCCACGCCACCGCCGCGAGCACCGCGAACAGGATGCCCAGCGGGTCCATGGAGCCCGACTCCAGGCCCAGCGCCACCACGCCCAGCCCGGCCAGCCCGGCCCACAGGAGGTCGATCCTGCGCCGTGAGCCCAGGATCGCGATGGCCAGCGGTCCGAGGTACTCGATCGTCACCGCGATCCCCAGCGGGATGCGCGCGAACGCCTGGTAGATGAGGAAGTTCATCATCGCCAGCGCGACGCCGTAGCCGACCACCACCAGCCAGTCGGTCCGGCTGCGGGCCCGGAGCGCGGGACGGACCAGCAGGACCAGGAGCACCGCCGAGGTGAGCAGCCGCAGCCACACGACGGCGGCCGGGGGAAGCTCCTCGAACAGGTTCTTGGCCACGCCCGCGCCGGTCTGCACGGAGACGATGCTGACCATCACCAGCCAGACCGGCGGTATCGCCTCCGCCGCGGTCCGCAGGGAGAAGGGTTCCTTGGGGGTGGCCGGGGTGCTCATGGGTATTCATCCTACGTTTTCGGTTCTCCGCTCGGCCTCCCCGCCCTCGTCCCGGCGGCCCTCCGGTCCCGCGGTCCCCGCACGCGCGCGCGACCTCCGGGGTTCCGCATGCGC
This sequence comes from Streptomonospora nanhaiensis, assembly GCF_026642255.1. Classification (GTDB taxonomy): domain Bacteria; phylum Actinomycetota; class Actinomycetes; order Streptosporangiales; family Streptosporangiaceae; genus Nocardiopsis; species Nocardiopsis tropica. Next base: position 2,146,297 of record NZ_CP113264.1, read on the forward strand.
CCCGGCGGCCGGGACCACGGGCGGGACGGCGGGCGGGCGGTGGATCACGGCGGTCAGGACCAGCAGCCAGGCCACCACCACGACCAGGGGCTGGAGCAGGGTCATGACCAGGCCGAACACCGTCCTCTCCGCCTGGTCGGTGAGGATCTGCAACCCGATCCACAGGAACGGCAGCACCGCCGCCACGAGGTTCGTCACCAGGGCGGCCCACACCAGCCCCCGGCGGGCGGGCGGGCGCCACACCAGCAGTGCGCCGCCCGCCACGAGCAGCATGAGCGGCGGTCCGAGGTACCGGACCACGATGAACCAGGGGACTCCGATGGCTTCCATGGCGGGACCCTATCGAGGCCCGCCCCGGCGGGAGGTCGAGGGCGAACGTGCGCGAAGTACGTCAAGTGGTGTCAAATAGTGCGGGGCCGTGGCCGACACGGCCCTCACCCGTCGCCCGCTGGAGTGTCCTCACATGTCCCGACGCCGAGCCCGCAGTGCCCCCCGTGTCCAGGAACGGCACGTGCCGACCTGGCCGGTCTTCGTCGGAGCGCTGGCGCTCGTCCTCGTCGCCGTCATCGGCGGCTACACGGGCGGCCTCCTCGCCGCCGGCTCCGGAGAACAGGAGGAACCGGGGATGGACGTGGTCTCCGGCATCCTCGTCGAGCCCTCCGGCGCGCCGGAGGAGACCGGGGAGCCCGAGGAGGAAGAGGAGTACGTCCACCCCGCCGGGATGGACCCCTCACTCGCCTACGTCCTCCAGAACGTGCACGGCGACCGCGTCGCCGACGTCGCGGGCGCCTCCACCGACAACGGGGCCCCCGTCCACCTGTGGGACCGCCACGACGCGGAGAACCAGCAGTGGAGGTTCGTCCCGCTCGACGAACAGGGCTTCTACGAGATCGAGGGCGTCGGCAGCGGCAAGGTCCTGGAGGTCGCGGCCGACCCCGCGCAGCCCGCCGCCACGCTGCTCACCCGGACCGGGGCGCCCAACCAGCACTGGTCGGTGGTCGAGGTCGGCAGCGGGGTCGTCCGGCTGGTCAACCGGGCCACGGGCCGCGCCCTCGAAGGGCAGGGCGGCGCGCCCGACAACGGCACGGCGATCGTCCAGGCGCCCGACGGCTCCCACGCCCACCAGCAGTGGCGCCTGCTCCCCATGGGCTGATCCGCGACGGGCCCCGAGGCCCGGACGGCCCCGCGGCGACGCCCCGGTCCGGTGTCAGCCGACGAGGAGCGACCGGGCGGTCTTCCAGCACTCGTCGTCGGAGGCGCAGAGCAGGCCCACGGCGTCGTCGCCCGGACGGTACTCGCCGCCGTCCGGGCGCAGGCACACGCCTCCGGCCTCGGTCAGCATCAGGGAGCCGGGGGCGTGGTCCCAGGGCAGGGTCCTGTGGAACAGCAGGAAGTCCTGCCCGCCCTCGAACAGGAGCGGGTAGTCCACCCCGACGCAGTGCGAGCCCGATCCCATGGACGCGAAGCGTGTGGCGGCCTCCTCCACGCGCCGCTTCGCGGCGGGGGCGAGGAACCGCGTCGCGGCCGAGCCGTGCAGGCGGGCCGGATCGGCCGGTGCGGGCTCCCGGCGCACCCTCACGCCGTCGCGCCAGGTGCCGGACCCGCGCTCCGCGACGTAGACCCGGTCCTCGGTGGGGCGCAGGATCCATGCCGCGACGGTCTCGCCGTGGCGCACCAGGGCGGCCATCACCGCGAAGCGCGTGTCGCCCCGGACGAAGTTGCGGGTTCCGTCGACCGGGTCGACCAGCCACGCCACGGGCTCCCCGTACAGGGCGCGGAGCAGGCCGGGGTCGTCCGAGGCGGCCTCCTCGCCCACGACCGGCGCCGCGACGACGTCGCGCAGGCGGGCGCCGATCAGCTCCTCGGCCTCGCGATCGGCGACCGTGACGAGCTCGCCGGGGGCCTTCTCGGTGACCTCGCCCTCGGACAGGGACCGGAAGCGGGGGAGGACCGCCGCCTCCGCCGCCTCGCGGAGGATCTCGGTGACCGCGTCGACGTCGAGCATGCGCCCCATCCTAGGAGCGGCGGGCGCGGGCGCGGGGACCGCCCCCTCCCGGGAGGCCCGCGGGCGTCACTCCCAGCGGAAGAGGCGGCTGGCGAGCAGTCCGCAGACGAGGGCCCACACGGCCAGGACCGCGAACGCGCCCCAGCCCGGCAGGGACCCGTCCGCGAGGACGGTCCGCAGGCCCGAGCTGAGGGCGGTGACCGGCAGCAGCGAGGCGGCCTGCTCCAGCGGCGCGGGGAAGCTGCTGGTCGGGAACAGCACGCCGCCCAGTCCGAGCATCAGCACGTACACCAGGTTGGCCCCGGCCAGGGTCGCCTCCGCCCGCAGGGTGCCGGCCATGAGCAGGCCGAGCGAGCTGAACGCGGCGGTCGCCAGCAGCACCAGGGCGACCGCCGACAGCACGCCCGCCGGGTCGGGGTCGGGGGACCAGCCCAGGGCCAGCGCCACCGTGCACAGCAGCGCGATCTGGATGGCCTGCACGCCCAGGACGGCCAGCGTCTTGGCGGCCAGGAGGCCGAACCGGGACAGCGGCGTCGCCCCCAGGCGCTTCAGGACCCCGTAGCGCCGCTCGAAGCCGGTGCCGATGGCCAGGCCGGTGAACGACGTCGACATCACCGCCAGCGCCAGGACGCCCGGCGTGAGGGCGTCGACGCGGGGGCCCGGGCCCACGTCCAGGACCGAGGTGAGGCTGAAGCCCACCAGCAGGAGGACGGGGATGACCATGGTCAGCAGGAACTGCTCGCCGTGGCGGAGCATCACCCGCAGTTCCATGCGGGCCTGCGAGGCGACCATCCGCCACATCGGCGCGGCCCCGGGCGCAGGGGTGAACAGCGAGGCGCCGCCGCCCTGTGAGGGGGCGGTCGGGGCGGCGTCGGCGGCCCGCGTGGTGGTGCTGGAGGTGTGCTCGGTCATTGGTCGCGCAGTTCCCGGCCCGTGAGTTCGAGGAAGACGTCTTCGAGGGTACGCCGTCGCACGCGCAGGTCCTCGGCGAGGACGCCGGCCGACGCGCACCATGCGGTGACCGTGGCCAGGAACTCCGGACCGAGCGCGGCGGCGTCGTCGGTGGTGACCACGTACTCGCGGCGGCCGTCCGCGGTGGCGCCGTCGGCGACCCTGCTGCCCTCGGGCAGGGCGGCCAGGAGCGCGGAGGAGTCCACGGGCGTGCTGGAGAAGCACACCTCGCGGCGCCCCTCGGTGAGCGCGGCCGGCGCGCCCTCGGCGACCACGGCGCCGCGGTCGATGATGACCACGTGGTCGGCCAGCCGTTCGGCCTCCTCCATGTGGTGGGTGCTCAGGATGACCGCCACGCCCGCCTCGCGCAGGGCCGACACCAGGTCCCAGGTGGCCATGCGCGCCTGCGGGTCCAGGCCCGCCGTCGGCTCGTCCAGGAACACCAGCTCGGGCCGTCCGACCACGGCGCAGGCCAGGGAGAGGCGCTGCTGCTGGCCGCCGGACAGGCGGCGGAAGGGGGTGGCGGCCACGGAGTTCAGGCCCAGCCGCTCCATGAGGACGGCGGGGGCGATCGGGCTGGCGTGGAAGGAGGCCATCAGGTTCAGCCACTCCGCCGCGCGGGCGCCGGTGGGGACCCCGCCGGACTGGGGCATCACCCCGACGCGGGGCTTGAGGGCGGTGGCGTCGGCCACGGGGTCCAGGCCCAGGACCCGGACCCGCCCGCCGTCGGCGCGGCGGAAGCCCTCGCAGATCTCGATGGTGCTCGTCTTGCCCGCCCCGTTGGGGCCGAGCAGGGCCGTCACCGCACCCCGGCGCGCGCTGAACGTGAGGCCGGAGACTGCGGTGGTGGCGCCGTAGCGCTTGACCAGGTCGACGACCTCGACCGCGGCTGTGTCCATGGGGCCTGAGTTTACGTGCGGCCGGGCGGGGCCCTTCACCGCCCCGCTCGGGGAGGAGCCGCCGAAAACTCGGGAGGTCCACATCCTGGTCGTGCGGTATCAACATGCGGGCAATCCGGGCCGTCTCGGCCCCTCGCGCGGTGGCGACCTCGGGTTTCGGGAGCATGAACCCGCTGTTAGGCAAGCCTGACCTTCGTGATGAAGGGCATGGAGCGGCGTTTGCCTCAACGGACTTATTTAGGCCACACTGATGTTGTCAAAACCACGAGCTGCGTACGACGAGGGAGGGGAGCGCCGTGCCCGAGGCGACCAGTGTGCCCCGTGCCCTGGCCGGACCCGACCGCGGGGCCGAGACCGGCACCCGCGCCCGCGTCGCGCGGCTCATCCTGGAGAAGGGCCCGATCACCGCATCCTCCCTGGGGGAGCGGCTCGGACTCACTCCGGCGGCGATCCGCCGCCACCTCGACAACCTGACCGGTGAGGGCATGGTCGAGGCCCGCGACGCCCGGCCCCACGGCGGACAGCGCCGCAGGGGCAGGCCCGCCAAGGTCTTCGCCATCACCGAGGCCGGGCGGGACGCCTTCGTCCACGCCTACGACGACCTCGCCACCAGCGCGCTCCGCTTCCTGGCGGAGACCGCCGGGGACGGGGCCGTCGGCGAGTTCGCCCGCAGTCAGGTCGCCGATCTGGAGAGGCGCTACAGGCCCCTGCTGGACGCTGTCCCCCCGGAACAGCGCGTCCGGCTCCTGGCCGAGGCACTCTCCAACGACGGTTACGCCGCCACCGCGGGCCGGGCGCCCGCACCCGGCGGCGGTGACCAGCTGTGCCAACACCACTGTCCGGTCGCCCACGTGGCCGCGGAGTTCCCGCAGCTCTGCGAAGCCGAGGTCGAGGCCTTCTCACGACTTCTGGGCACCCCGGTGCGCAGGTTGGCCACCATCGCCCACGGCGACGGTGTGTGCACCACGCACGTCACCCCTCGGGGCGACGTGGCGGGCGGGGACAGCCAAACCCCCGCGTCAGAGGCCATCCGCCAGGGGGCGGGCGGCTCAGTTCACCACAAGGACACCTGAGTCCTGGAGGAGTCCGCGCATGACGTCTATCGCGCATCCCGAGCTCGAAGGGATCGGAAACTATGAGTTCGGCTGGTCCGACTCCGACAAGGCGGGGGCTACCGCCCGCCGCGGCCTGAACGAGGAGGTCGTCCGCGACATCTCCTCGAAGAAGGACGAGTCGGAGTGGATGACCAAGCTCCGGCTCAAGTCCCTCAAGCTCTTCGACAAGAAGCCCATGCCCAACTGGGGCGCGGACCTGTCCAAGATCGACTTCGACAACATCAAGTACTTCGTGCGGTCCACGGAGAAGCAGGCCACCTCCTGGGAGGAACTGCCCGAGGACATCAAGAACACCTACGACCGGCTCGGCATCCCCGAGGCGGAGAAGCAGCGCCTGGTCTCCGGTGTCGCCGCGCAGTACGAGTCCGAGGTCGTCTACCACCAGATCCGCGAGGACCTGGAGGAGCAGGGTGTCATCTTCCTCGACACCGACACCGCCCTCAAGGAGCACCCGGAGATCTTCGAGGAGTACTTCGGCTCGGTGATCCCGCCCGGCGACAACAAGTTCGCCGCGCTCAACACCGCGGTGTGGAGCGGCGGGTCGTTCATCTACGTGCCCAAGAACGTGCACGTCGAGATCCCGCTGCAGGCCTACTTCCGGATCAACACCGAGAACATGGGCCAGTTCGAGCGGACGCTGATCATCGTCGACGAGGGCGCCTACGTCCACTACGTCGAGGGCTGCACCGCGCCGATCTACAAGTCGGACTCGCTGCACTCCGCGGTCGTCGAGATCATCGTCAAGAAGAACGCCCGCTGCCGGTACACGACCATCCAGAACTGGTCGAACAACGTCTTCAACCTGGTCACCAAGCGCGCCATCGCCGAAGAGGGCGCGACCATGGAGTGGATCGACGGCAACATCGGCTCCCAGGTGACCATGAAGTACCCGGCCGTGTACCTCATGGGCGAGCACGCCAAGGGCGAGACCCTGTCCATCGCCTTCGCGGGCGAGGGCCAGCACCAGGACACCGGTTCCAAGATGGTGCACTGCGCTCCCAACACCTCGTCCACCATCGTCTCGAAGTCGGTGGCACGCGGCGGGGGCCGCGCCTCCTACCGGGGCCTGGTGCAGGTGCAGGAGGGCGCGCACAACGCGAAGTCCTCGGTCAAGTGCGACGCGCTGCTGATCGACACCGTCAGCCGCTCGGACACCTACCCCTACAACGACCTGCGCGAGGACGACGCCGAGCTCGCGCACGAGGCGACCGTCTCCAAGGTCAGCGAGGACCAGCTCTTCTACCTGATGAGCCGGGGCATGAACGAGGACGAGGCCATGGCCATGATCGTGCGCGGGTTCGTCGAGCCCATCGCGCGCGAGCTGCCCATGGAGTACGCGCTGGAACTGAACCGGCTGATCGAGCTTCAGATGGAAGGAGCGGTTGGTTAAGTTGACCGGCCCCAGCATCGAACCCAAGGCCCACAGCCACGGCCTCGGGGACATCCCGTTCTCCAAGTTGGCGACCCACGGGTCGTTCGACGTGAACGACTTCCCCGTCCCCAACGGCCGCGAGGAGGAGTGGCGCTTCACGCCCGTCCGCCGCCTCAAGGGCCTGCACGACGGCACCGCCGTCGCCGGCGGCGCCGACAAGCTCGACATCGACGCCCCCGAGGGCGTCACCGTCGAGACCGTCGGCCGCGGCGACGCCAGGCTCGGCACCGCGGGCTTCCCGGCCGACCGCGTGATCGCCCAGGCCTACACCTCCTTCGAGGAGGCCACGATCGTCACGGTCGCCAAGGGCAAGGCCCTGGAGCAGCCGGTCGTCATCAACCGGGAGGCCCAGGGCGGCACCCGCTTCGACCAGTACGTCATCGACGTCGAACCGCTGGCCGAGGCGATCGTCGTCCTCAACCAGACCGGTACGGGCATCCGTGCGGGCAGCGTGGACATCCACGTCGCCGAGGGCGCGCGCCTGACCCTGATCAGCGTGCAGGACTGGGACCGCGACGCCGTCGACGTGTCCCAGCACAACGCGCAGGTCGCCAAGGACGCCACGTTCAAGTCGATCGTGGTCACCCTCGGCGGCGACCTGGTCCGGCTCTCCCCGAAGGTGGCCTACAAGGGGCGCGGCGCCAACGCCGAGCTCCACGGCCTGTACTTCACCGGCGACGGCCAGCACCACGAGCACCGCTCGCTCATCGACCACAACATGTCCAACACCCGGTCCCGGGTGGAGTACAAGGGTGCGCTGAGCGGCAAGGGCGCGCACGGCGTGTGGATCGGTGACGTGATCATCGGCGAGGGCACGACCGGCACCGACTCGTACGAGCACAACCGCAACCTCCAGCTCACCGACGAGACCCGCGTCGACTCGGTGCCCAACCTGGAGATCTTCACCGGCGAGGTGGAGGGCGCCGGCCACGCCGCCGCCAGCGGCCGCCTCGACGACATCCACCTGTTCTACCTCCGCTCGCGGGGCATCCCGGAGGACGAGGCCCGCCGCCTGGTCATCCGCGGCTACTTCCTCGAGCTGATCAACCGCATCCCGGTCGGTGAGCTGCGCGAGGGGATCATGGACAAGGTCGAGCGCAAGCTGGCCGAGCATGAGTGAGGGCACTCGCTGGGTGAAGGTCGCCGAGCTCGCCGAGATCCCCGAGGAGGGGGTCCTCGGCGTCGAGACCGACGACGAGACACCCATCGCGCTGGTCCGCTCCGAGGGTGAGGTGTTCGCCGTGCGGGACGTGTGCTCGCACGCCGAGGTCCGCCTCTCCGAGGGCGAGGTCGAGGACGGCACCATCGAGTGCTGGCTGCACGGCTCCTGCTTCGACCTGCGTTCGGGGGCGCCGATCAACCCGCCCGCGACCCAGCCGGTTTCCACCTATGACGTGAAGATCGACGGCGACGACGTACTCGTGTCGTTGGACGAGAAGAATTCCTGAGGCTTTGACATGACGAAGTTCGAAATCCGCGGTCTGCGTGCCGACGTTCTCATCGGTGAGAACGAGAGGCAGGAGATCCTCAAGGGCGTCGACCTGACCATCAACTCCGGTGAGACCCACGCCATCATGGGCCCCAACGGATCCGGCAAGTCCACCCTGGCCTACGCGATCGCCGGCCACCCGCGCTACGAGATCACCGAGGGCGAGGTGCTCATCGACGGGGAGAACATCCTCGACATGAGCGTGGACGAGCGCGCCCGCGCCGGCGTGTTCCTGGCCATGCAGTACCCGGTCGAGGTGCCCGGCGTCTCCATGTCCAACTTCCTGCGCAGCTCCGTCACGGCGGTGCGCGGCGAGGCCCCCAAGCTCCGGCAGTTCTCCAAGGAGCTCCAGGGCGCGATGAAGGACCTGTCCATCGACTCGGCCTTCGCCGCCCGCGGCGTCAACGAGGGCTTCTCCGGCGGTGAGAAGAAGCGCCACGAGATCCTCCAGCTGGAGCTGCTCAAGCCCAAGGTCGCGATCCTGGACGAGACCGACTCCGGCCTGGACGTCGACGCGCTCAAGGTCGTCTCCGAGGGAGTCAACCGCGCCAAGGCCGACGGTGAGATGGGCGTCATGCTCATCACGCACTACACCCGCATCCTCAACTACGTGAAGCCGGACTTCGTCCACGTCTTCGCCCAGGGCCGCATCGCCGAGTCCGGCGGGCCCGAGCTGGCCGACGTGCTGGAGGCCGACGGCTACGAGCGCTTCGTGAAGGTGGGCGCGTAACCCATGACGACAGTCCGCGAGTTCGGTCGGGCCGACGCCGGTCCGCTTGACGTCGCGGCGCTCCGGGAGGACTTCCCGATCCTCTCCCGGACCGTCCGCGACGGGCGTCCGCTGGTGTACCTCGACTCCGGGGCCACCTCGCAGAAGCCCCGCCAGGTGCTCGACGCCGAACGTGAGTTCTACGAACGCCACAACGCGGCGGTGCACCGTGGTGCGCACCAGCTCGCGGAGGAGGCGACCGACGCCTACGAGTCGGCCCGGGAGACCATCGCCCGGTTCATCGGCGGCGACGCCGGCGAGGTGGTGTTCACCAAGAACGCCACCGAGGCGATCAACCTGGTGGCGTACGCCATGGGCAACGCCGCCACCGCCGACGAGGGACTGCGCGGCTTCCAGGTGGGTCCCGGTGACGAGATCGTCGTCACCGAGATGGAGCACCACGCCAACCTGGTGCCGTGGCAGGAACTCTGTCGGCGCACCGGCGCGACGCTGCGGTGGTTCCCGGTGACCGGGGAGGGCCGCCTCGACCTGTCCGGCATCGGCGAACTGGTCAACGAGCGCACCCGCGTGGTCGCGTTCACGCACCAGTCCAACGTGCTGGGCACCGTCAACCCGGTGGCGCCCGTCGTCGCCCGCGCCCGCGAGGTCGGCGCCCTGACGGTCCTGGACGCCTGCCAGTCGGTTCCGCACATGCCGGTGGACGTCACCGAGCTGGGCGTCGACTTCCTGGCGTTCTCCGGGCACAAGATGCTCGGCCCCAACGGCATCGGCGTCCTGTGGGGCCGCCGGGAGCTGCTGGAGGCGATGCCGCCGTTCATCACCGGCGGATCGATGATCGGCGTCGTCCACATGGAGTACTCCACGTGGGCGGAGCCGCCGCAGCGGTTCGAGGCCGGCGTGCCGATGGCCCCCCAGGCCGTCGCCCTCGCCGCGGCCTGCGACTACCTGTCGAAGGTGGGCATGGACCGGGTCGCCGCGCACGAGCACGAACTCACCGAGTACGCGCTCGAGCGGGTGGGCGCGCTGGAGGGCGTGCGGATCATCGGTCCCACCGAGGCGGTCGACCGCGGCGGCGCGGTGTCGTTCGTCGTGGACGACATCCACCCGCACGACCTGGGCCAGGTGCTCGACGACCGGGGCGTGGAGGTCCGTGTGGGCCACCACTGCGCCTGGCCGCTGCACCGCACACTGGGGGTCCAGGCGACCACGCGCGCGTCCTTCTACCTCTACAACACGCTGGAGGACGTGGACGCGCTGGTGGGGGCCATCAGGGACGCCCAGGGGTTCTTCGGAACCCGGCCCTAGAACGAGGAACAGCCTGACCATGCAGCTGGACGCGATGTACCAGGAGATCATCCTGGACCACTATCGGAACCCGCACCACAAGGGGCTGCGGGATCCGCACGACGCGGAGGCCCACCACATCAACCCCACCTGTGGGGACGAGGTGACGCTCCGCGTGGCGCTGACCCCGGCCGAGGGCTCGGCCGGGCTCGACGAGAAGGCCGTCGTCAGCGACGTCTCCTACGAGGGGATGGGCTGCTCGATCAGCCAGGCCAGCACCTCGGTGCTGACCGACCTGCTGATCGGACGGACGGTCGCCGAGGGCATGACCACCCTGGACGCCTTCACGGAGCTGATGCAGTCCCGGGGCAAGGGTGAGCCCGACGAGGACGTCCTGGAGGACGCCGTGGCGTTCGCCGGGGTGTCCAAGTACCCCGCGCGCGTCAAGTGCGCCCTGTTGGGCTGGATGGCGTGGAAGGACGCGGTGTCGCAGTCCATGGAGAAGGAAGGCGTCTGATGAGCGAGAACGAGACGACAACGGCCGAGGCTGCCGAGGCCCCCGAGACCGCGCCCCTCTCCCCGGAGGCGGAGGCGCTGGCCGAGGAGATCGGCGAGGCGCTCAAGGACGTGATCGACCCCGAGCTGGGCGTGAACGTCGTCGACCTGGGCCTGCTGTACGGGGTGAGCGCCGACGACCAGGTCATCACCCTGGACATGACGCTGACCAGCGCGGCGTGCCCCCTGACGGACGTGATCGAGGACCAGGCCAACAGCGCCCTCGACGAGTTCGAGCGCGAGGTCAAGATCAACTGGGTCTGGATGCCGCCGTGGGGTCCGGACAAGATCACCGACGACGGGCGGGACCAGCTGCGCATGCTGGGCTTCAACGTCTGAGGCATCACGGATGACCGCGCGGCGGGCCGGGACCACGGGTCCCGGCCCGCCGCGTTCGTGTGTCGGGGGCCTCTCGCGGGGACCGGTTCCCGCCGCGGCCGCCCTCCCCGGCGGCGCGGCCGCTCCTCAGGGACCGCAGCGGTGGGGGAGGCCCGCCATGCCGTGGACCTCCGCCGCGACGTCGTGGGGGGTGTCCGCGGGCCTGCTGAAGGGGAGCCGGGCGTCGACGTCGCCCTCGGGGCCCTCGAAGCGGAGCGTGATCCCGTACCGGTCCACGCCCAGCGGCCGCGGTCGCCCGGGCGGCAGGGGTTCGGGGGAGCGCACGGCGATCGCGTGCAGGATGTCGGGGTGGTCCTCCTCCAGGTGGCGCAGCCACTCGCCCTCCCGGCGCCCGAAGGGGTCGGTGCGCGCGCGGACGAACTCGTCCGTGCGCAGGAGGTGGCAGCCGTCGGTGTCGGAGTGGACCACCAGGTAGGGCTCCAGGGCCACCATCGTCCGTCCGTGGCCGATGTCGAGCAGCCGTTCGTCGGGATCGTCGCGCAGGACGCGGAGGGCGCGCAGACGGGCCGTCGGGTGGTCCAGCCGGGTGAGGGTGCCGCTGATCCACAGGAGGGAGCGTGTGCGGTCGCGCAGGGGCACAGGGGCCGTGTCGGTGAACTCGACCGTGGCGGCGGTGGTGTGGCGGCCGATCCGCTCCAGGAGGAGGTGGCGGTCGGGGACCAGCAGGCTCACGGAACCGTTGGGGTGGATGTGGCAGGCGGGTTCGTCGAGGTGCACGGCGTGGTCCCGGGTCGTCACGGTCACGGGGTTGGGACGGCCCAGGACCGACCGCGCGCGTTCGGCGGGCGGGGGAGCCAGGTGCTGGTACGTGGACAGGGGAACCACCTCGATTCTTACTTAGGTGAGGCTAACCTACATGGTTCGACCCCTGGTGGGACACCCCCGGGCGCGCCTTTTCGCGGAGAGGCGGGCGCACGACGGAAGCCGCCCCGGGACGGCGGTCCCGGGGCGGCGAGGATCGAAGGGGCCGCAGGAGCCCCCGGAAGGGGTCAGTGCGCGGCGAACAGCCCCGAGCGCAGCTCCCCGGCGATGTCGTTGTCACCGCGCAGGTTCAGCAGGTCGATGAGCGACTGCGGGTCGGCGAGCGCGTCGTCGTCGTGGTCGGTGATACGGCGCGACAGGATCTTGAGGGCCTCGTCGGTGGAGGCGGGCGCCGTGTACCCGCTCAGGTGCAGTGCCCGGGCCGCGGGCGTGTACCCGCTCAGGTCCGTGGCGGGCAGCTTGCGCGCGTCCAGGCGGTCGCCCGCCACGGTGATGAACATGCGGTCGCCGGGCTGGGCGGCCTGGCGGCGCAGCAGCGGCCGCAGCGAGTCGAACGCGGGCTGGTCCCTCCAGACGAGGACCAGCAGGTCCGCTCCGGGCGCGGTCAGGCACAGCAGACGGCCCGGCTGGAGCCCCAGGTGCGTGGCATAGCCGTTGGGGACGGCCACGGGGGCGCCGTTGAGGTGGTCGGCGGTGATGTCGATGCGGTGCCACCAGCGCCCGTCCGGGGCGCGGAAGCACCGGGCGGCCATCGCCGGGTCGCTCGCGCCGGGGCGCGCCGCGGGGGCGTGCGAGGCGAGGACCGGCTGGAGGGCGGGGCCCGGACCCCCGTGCGGGTGCCCGAGGAGCACGGGCCGGTGGGGTTCGAGGCCTGTGGGGACGAACACCGCGCCCGCCTGGTCGTGGACGGTCCTCTGCCGGTGCTCCGGAAGAGCGGCGACGGGCTCGGGCTGCGCCGGGGCCCCGGGCCCCTCGACGCGCCGCCGGATCGGCAGCCCGTTCTCGGTGGTGGCGCCCGAGTCCTCCGGGGCGATGTGCCCCGGGTGGCTGGTGGGAGCCTCCATCGGGACCGAGGCGTCGACGAACACGTGCCCGTCCTTCAGGCTCACCCCGGGGGTGCTCAGCAGCCAGGCCCGGAGCTCCTGCTGGCGGATGCCGATACGGCCGAGCCGCAGGCCGGCCTCGGTCATGTCGGGGGCGTCGCCCAGGAGCTCGCGGGTCTGCCAGCGCAGGCGGTTGGGGTCGTCGGCGATGAGCCAGCCGTTGTGCATGCGGCGGTCGGTGAACAGGGTGATGATGACCCGCCACAGGGGCGTGTTGAGGGTGGGCACGTCCACCGGGTGGTCGGGGTGCGCGTTGATCAGCCGGTCGATGGTGGTCGCGGACCCCAGCTGGTCGGACAGCTCGCGCATGTGCTTGGTGACCGCCGCGCCCTCGGGCGAGTTGAGCCAGCGCAGCAGGCGCTCCTCCACCTTGCGCTGGGCGCCGCGGATCTCGGTGACGTCCACCGCGATCTGCTCGGAGAGCACGCGGATGCTGATGGGGTCGGTGGCGAAGAGGCGCTCGGCGGCGACCGTCCGCTCCAGATCGGGCCAGGAGCGGAACATCTCCTCGACCAGGTCCACCAGGGGGTGCTGGCCCAGGGCGGGGGCCGGGGGGCGCTCCTCGACGTGGTCGGGCCGCATGGCCTTGGGCGGGCCGAAGCTGGGCCGGCGCAGTGTGCGGCCGGGGCCCACCAGCGAACTGCGGAACTGGGAGCGCAGGTCGCCCGGGGCGCCCTCGCGCCCGGCATCGGAGCCGGCGGCCTCGGCGCCCGGCGCGGGGCCGGGGAGCATCGCGGCGGAGCTCACCATGCCGGTGGGCGCGGCGCCGCCGTGCCCGTTGACGGGCGCCTCCTCCGTGAAGGGGGCTTCGGCCCCCTCGCGCTCCTCGCGCTGGGCCCGCAGGGCGCGCAGGGTCCGGATGGCGCGGGTGGCGGGTGTCTGCGGCGGCGTCGAGCCGTGGCCGGCGGACTCCGAGGCGTCGGCCGCGCCGTCGGCGCCCGTGGCCGCGCTCAGGTACTCCAGGGCGCTGCGCACGTGGTCCGGCACCGTGTCGGGGATCCAGTGCGCGATGGTGCGCACGGCCTCCAGCATCAGGGCCGGCGAGGGGGTCGGGCCGCCGGGCAGCTCGCAGCAGGGCTGGAGCGCCCGCCAGGCGACGGTGCTCACGACGTCGAGGACCCCGCATCCGGAGAGCGGCCACTCGCCGATCTCCTGGGGCGCGGTGGAGATGAGGCGGTCCCAGTCGCCCGCGGCGGCGGTGACGGCGCCGCGTACCGGCTCGGACAGGTCCGCGCAGCTCACCTGCTGGGTCCGCAGGCTCGGCAGGAACTCGGAGAGGGGCACGTGCCCCCACTGCTCGACCGCGAGGCGCGCGATGCCGTGGGCCAGCCACGGGGGGCCCGCGATGTCCAGGACGCGCGCGACCGGGAGCGAGTGCCACCAGCCGTCGATCAGCCGGTCATGGTGGAGAAGGGGTGCCACGTCCGGCGACCTCGACCACCGCAGGGCGGGAGCGAGGTCGACGAGGCAGATCGGAGAGACGGCGTTCATCCGCTGGGGACCTCGACCTCCTGGTGTCTGCACGTGAATTGGGGAGGAACCGCACGGGCCTTCGGTTCGATGCACCACAGTACGCGCCCTTCACCCGGACGGGGGCCGGACCGCGAACCGGTCCGGTGCTTCGCGGGTGGGCACGGCGAGCCGGGGGACAGGGGTGCCGTGAGCACTTCCCCGAGATCGTACGTGCCCCGGAGCCGCATGGGTACCCCCAGGTCGGCCCGGTCCGCGGCGACCCCGCCGTGACCGCGCCGTGTGATGACCGTGACAAGGGGGATCGGTGTCCGCGGAACCCGAAGCCGTGTGAGCTAGCTCATAGGGGGCATGCGGCTCATATCGAACCGAGCAGTCGTTGTTATTCACTGTGCCGTCATATACGCGCCCTCTCCGCGAAACAGGGGCGCGCGGCCGCCCGGGGAGAGGGGACCACCCGGAGCGGGCCGGCGGGCCCCCGGGTCAGGCGTTCCGACGCCGGTCGTGGGTATGCTGGTCGGGCACTGTCCTCGCCCGAACGACCTTCGGCCGGGTGGCCGCGCTCCGCGGCCGACCAGGGGTCGACGGTGTTCGGACCCGGGTCGGCGGTACACCGCGGCCCGTACCAGGATTCCGTTCCCGCGCACCCTCGGCGCTTCGTAGGCGTGGGACGGTCGAGCCGGATGATTGGTTGACGTGACAGACCTTGAGACGAATCCCCCAGCGGCCGCTCGCGCGAGCAGACCGGACGTCATCCGGTCGTTCGTGGCGATCGGCGACAGCATCACCGAGGGGATGGAAGACGACAGCGGCCCCAACGGCGAGTACCGCGGATTCGCGGACCGTCTCGCGGAGCACCTCGGCACGATCTCCCCGGACTTCCGGTACGCCAACCTGGGTGTGCGTGGCCGGCGCATGCGCCACATCTTCGGCGAGCAGCTCGACCAGACGCTGGACTGGAAGCCCGACCTGGTGACCGTCCTCGCGGGCGGCAACGACGTCCTGCGCCCCGGCGGCGACCTCGACCAGCTGGCCGAGCACTTCGAGTGGGGCATCCGCCGCCTGCGCGACGCCGGGATCCGCGTGGTGATCCTGTCCGGGCACGACACCGGCTGGATCCCCGTGCTGCGCTACTACCGCGGCCGCATCGCGGTCTTCAGCATGCACATGCGCGCCGTCGCCGAGCGCACCGGCACCGAGATCGTCGACCTGTGGGCGCTCAACGCCCTCACCGACTCCCGGGCCTGGAGCGACGACCGCCTGCACCTCAACGGGGCCGGCCACCAGATCGTCGCCGCCCGCATCGCCGACCTCCTCGGCTTCCCCATGGGGCCGCGCGAGTCCTGGACCGACCCGTGGAGCACACCGCCCCAGCAGCTGCCCCGCATCCTGCGCCGCCGGGAGAACCGCCGCTGGGCCCGCCAGTACGGGGTGCCGTGGCTGCGGCGCCGCCTCATGGGCCGCTCCTCCGGGGACGGCCGCCTGCCCAAGCGACCGGAGCTGGAGTACCTGCACGACGAGGCCACCCGCGCCCGGATCGCCCTGGCGATGGAGGAGGCCGGGGTCCTGGAGTCGGACTACGACGCGTACGCCGCGGGCGACGGCGCCGCTCCCACCAGCAGCCCCTCGGGCACCAAGGGCCCGGACCCCGTGGACTGAGCCGCCGCGAGGCCCCGGCGGGCCCCGCACCCGGGTGGTGCGGGGCCCGCCGTTCCTTCCGGCCGGGGTCCCGGCCCGCGGCCGGGAGCGGGCCCGCCCGTTTCCGCCGGTCCGGCGCCCGGGCGCGCTGCGGGTACGGAGCGGCGGGGGCGCACCCCGGGCGCCCGCGTCAGCTCCGTGAGAGGGACTGGATGAGGTCGCTGATGTGCACCACGCCCAGGCACTGCCCGTAGGAGTTGGTCGCGACCAGGTCGTCGTAGACACGGTCGGTGTCCTGGCCCGCCACGCGCAGCGCCGCCAGGGCGGTCATCCACGCGGGGATCGTGCGCGGCGACTCCGCCAGCCGCAGCGCCGGGCGCTTGGCGTGCAGCGCGTGCCCGTACCGGCCCGTCACCGACAGCAGGAACCGGGTGCGGTCGATCACCCCGACGGGCCGCTCCCGGTGGTCGATGAGGATGACGCTGTTCAGCGCCGGGTCGCCCGTGAACGCCTCCAGCACCTGCTCGGTGGTGGTGTCGGAGTCGAAGCCCACCGGGGGGAGCATGAACTCGGTGACCCGCGGCCCCGCGTCCTCCTCCCGCCCCTGGGACGCCGTCGGCTCGGGCACGGGGGTCACGCGCTCCCCGGGCCGCCACGTCCTGTCGGCGAAGAACTCCCCCGTCCCCACCCGTATCCCGCACGCGCGCAACCGCAGCACGTCCTCGGCCGTCCCCACGCCGGAGGCCATCGCGTACACGCCGCTGCCCCGGCCGATCCGGGCGAGGCCCTCGACGACCGTCGCGTGCCTCTGGTCGGTCGCCACCCCCGAGACGATCTCCGGGTCGATCCGCATCAGGAAGGGGGCGGCCTCGACCACGAGGTCGGGCCGCACCATCGACGTGCCGAAGCCGCACCGGAACCCCGCCGCCCTCAGGCGCGACACCCCCGGCGAGACCACCGACCGCGGCAGGTCGGCCAGGTCCGTGCCGAGCAGGAAGGTGATGTCGCGCGGGCGCCGGCCCGCGCGCCGCATCCGGCTCTCCACCAGGGCCACGAACCCCTCCCCGGCGGTCAGGATCCTCGCGGGCAGGGGGAGGACGAGCGGCAGCAGGCTCTCGGTCCCGGCCGCCTCCGCGACGAGGTCCAGCACCCAGTCGGCCACGGCCGTCCCCTCGTGGACGCCCATCTCCGCGTTCGGAGGGCCCCCGGGGACGGCGGGGTGCGGTGCGGGCGGTGCGGCGACGACCTCCACCGCGACGACCGCGCCCGAGTCCAGGTCCACGACGGGCCGGTAGCCGGGGGAGCGGGACGGGCGGGGCGCGCCGGGGGGACCGGCGACGCCGGGGGAACGCCGGGGGCCCGCACCTGGTCCCGACGGGTGCGCCTCTGACGTGTGGTGGGGATGCAGGGCAGACACATACTCATGGTGACCCCGATCAGGGCGCACATGAAGACCTGTTCGCGGCTGTTCAGCTCAGCTTCACGACCTGTTCGGCGCGGCGCGCGCACGGTCGCGGAGGCGCGACCGACCGTGGCCGAGAAAAGCCCCTGACCTGCTTCGGGTCCGCGGACCGGAGCGGGGACGACGTGTCCCGGACAGCGCTCGGCCGGCGCCGCGCGTGTGCGCGGCGCCGGCCGGGTCGGGCGCGGGGGTCAGGCGCGGCGGAACACCAGGGCGATGTTGTGGCCGCCGAACCCGAAGGACTCGTTGACGGCCGCGACGTCGCCGCCGGGCATGTCCCGGGGCTTGTCGCGGACGATGTCCACGACCACGTCCGGGTCGAGCTCCTCGATGTTGATGGTCGGCGGGATACGGCCGTCGTGCAGTGCCAGGATGGTCGCGATCGACTCCACCGCGCCCGCGCCGCCCAGCAGGTGGCCGGTCATGGACTTGGTGGAGGTCACCGAGACCCGGTCGGCGGCGGAGTCGCCCAGGGCCGAGCGGATCGCGCGGGTCTCGCCGACGTCTCCGGCGGGCGTGGACGTGGCGTGGGCGTTGACGTGCACGACGTCGTCGGGCACGAGGCCGGCGTCGTCCAGGGCCTGGGTGATGGCGCGGGCCTGGCCGGCGCCCTCGGGGTCGGGCTGGACGATGTCGTAGGCGTCGTTGGTGTAGCCGACGCCGGAGGCGTGCGCGTAGACGCGGGCGCCCCGGCGGGCGGCGTGCTCGGCGGACTCCAGCACCAGGATGCCCGCGCCCTCGCCCATGACGAAGCCGTCACGGTTCTTGTCCCAGGGGCGGGAGGCCGTCTGGGGGTCGTCGTTGCGCGTGGACAGGGCCCGCATGGACGCGAACGAGGCGATGTTCAGCGGGTGGATCGCGGCCTCGGTGCCGCCGGCGATGACGATGTCGGCGCGGCCGGAGCGGATCATGTCCACACCGTTGGCGATGGCCTCGGCACTGGAGGCGCAGGCGCTCACCGGCACGTGGGACCCGGCCCGCGCGGTGTACTCCAGGCTGATCGCGGCGGCGGGGCTGTTGGGCATGAGCATGGGCACGGTGAACGGGGAGACCCGCTTCCAGCCCTTCTCACGGAAGATGTCGTACTGCTCGAGGATGGTGAGGATGCCGCCGATGCCGCTGGAGACGACGACGCCGAGGCGGATCGGGTCGACCTCGGGCGACCCGGCGTCCTCCCAGGCCTCCTTCGCGGCGATCAGCGCGAACTGCTGGGTGCGGTCCAGGCGCCGCATGCGCGGCCTGGGCAGCTTCTCGGAGGGTTCCTGCGCGATCTGCCCGGCGAAGTGCACCGGGAGCTTCTCGTGCCACTCCTCAGGAAGGGTGGAGATTCCGGAGCGGCCGTCGAGGAGCGCGGACCATGTGGTCGCGACGTCACCCCCGAGGGGGGTGGTGGCGCCGAGGCCGGTGACGACGACATCGGTCTTTGACATGATCCGTTCGCCCTTCTCGTGGGACTTTCCCGGCCGCGGGGCCGGGAGGCGTTGGCGGATGTACCTGGGGAGACCACGGGTGGTGGCCTGTGGGGGCGCCGGGGTCAGGGGTGGGACCCGGCGCCCCGAGCACGCTACTTCTGGATGAAGTTGATGACGTCCTGGACCGTCTTGAGGTCCTTGAGCTGGTCGTCCGGGATCTCCACGCCGAACTTGTCCTGGGCGGCGATGGCGATCTCCACCATGGACAGCGAGTCGATGTCGAGGTCGTCCACGAAGCTCTTCTCCGGGGTGACCTCGGCGGGCTCGGTGCCGACGATCTCCTCGACGATCTCGCCGAGGCCGGTCAGGATCTCCTGCTCGCTGTGAGCCGCCATGTCGTTATCTCCTTGGTTGGTGTATCGGTGTCGGTTCATGGACACCGCGCGTGCCGGGGTTCTGCGAACCCGGATCGCGCGGTGGTGCCGCGGGCTCGGGCGGTGTTCAGGGGATGCGGATCACCTGTGCGGCGTACACCAGCCCCGCGCCGAAGCCCAGGGTGAGGACGATGCTCCCCGACGGCAGCTCCCCGCGCCCGATCATGCGCGAGAGCGCGAGAGGGATGGACGCGGAGGAGGTGTTGCCAGCGGTGACGATATCGCGCGCCACGAGTGCCTGGGGAGCGCCCAGCTTCTTGGCGATGGACTCCACGATCCGCAGATTGGCCTGGTGCGGGACGAACGCGGTCAGCTCCGAGGGCTCCACACCGGCCCTTTCCAGGGCCTCCAGGGCGACCTGGTAGAGCTCGGTGGTCGTCCAGCGGAAGACCGCCTGGCCCTCCTGGTAGAGGTACTTGCCGTCGCGCAGGTGGATCTTGTCGGCGCGCTCGCCGGAGGAGCCCCAGACCACGGGGCCCACGCCCTGCTCCTCGGACGCCGAGACGATCGCCGCGCCCGCGCCGTCGGCGAAGATCACACAGGTGGAGCGGTCCTCCCAGTCGACCCAGTCGCTGAGCTTCTCGGAGCCGATCACCAGGACGTTGCGGGAGCTGCCCCCGCGGACCATGTCCGCGGCGACGCCCAGCGCGTAGCAGAAGCCCGCGCAGGCCGCGTTGAGGTCGAAGGCGCCCGGGGCGGTGATGCCCAGCTTCGCGGCGACGGTGGCCGCGGTGTTGGGGATCTGGTCCTGCACGGTGCAGGTCGCCACGATGACGAGGTCGATGTCCTCGGGGGAGAGCCCGCTGGCGGCGAGGGCCTTGCCGCCGGCCGCCACGGCCATGCTCGCCACGGTGTCCTCGGGACCGGCGATGCGCCGCTCCCTGATGCCCACGCGGCTCTGGATCCACTCGTCGGTCGTGTCGACGCGGGACTCGAGGTCGGCGTTGGTGAGGACCTGGGACGGCTGGTACTCGCCGAGGGCGACGACGGACGCGCCTCCGGGGGAGTTCGGGGAGCTGAACATGGTTAGCCTTCCTGGTCGGTGCCCGAGGGGGAGAGAACCCCCGCGTGCTCCTTGATGAGGGCACCGGCGCGGTCGAGGTCGTCGGGGGTCTTCACCGCGAGGAGCTCCACACCGCGCAGCGCGCGCTTGGCCAGACCGGTCAGCGTGCCCGCGGGGGTGAGCTCGATCAGGGCGGTCACCCCGAGGTCGGCCAGGGTCCGGGTGCAGGAGTCCCAGCGCACCGGCGAGGAGATCTGCGAGACGAGGCGTTCGAGGTACTCCGCGCCGCTGTCCACGACGGCGCCGTCGGCGTTGGACAGGAGGCGGACCGTGGGGTCGGACGGCGACAGGGCGGCGGCCGTCGCGCGGACCCGCTCCACCGCCGGGGCCATGTGCTCGGTGTGGAAGGCGCCCGCGACGGCCAGGGGCCGGAGCCGGGCCCGCGCGGGCGGGTTCCCGGCGAGGGCCGCGAGCTGCTCCGTGGTCCCGGCGGCCACGATCTGGCCGGAGCCGTTGTCGTTGGCCGGGGTCAGGCCCGCGGCGGCCAGGGCCGCGAGGACCTCGTCGCGGTCCCCGCCGAGCACGGCGGTCATCCCCGTCCCGGTGCGGGCGGCGGCGTCGGCCATGCCCCGGCCGCGTTCGGCGACCAGCGCCATGGCGTCCTTGGGGGACAGCACGCCGGCGATCGCGGCGGCGGTGAACTCTCCGACGCTGTGGCCCGCGACGGCGTCCACGAGGGAGGCCTCCGCGGGCAGCGCGGGCGAGGGGGCGGAGAGCGGGGAGAGCATGGCGGAGGCCGCGACGAGGCCGGCGCCGACCAGCAGGGGCTGGGCGACGGCGGTGTCGCGGATCTCCTCCGCGTCCGCTGTGGTGCCGTAGCGGGCCAGGTCGAGTCCGGACACCTCGGACCACGCGGCGAACTGCTCGGCGACGCCGGGGAGTTCGAGCCACGGGGAGAGGAAACCGGGAACCTGGGCGCCTTGGCCGGGAGCAACGATTACGAGCACGACATCAACCTTGCCCTGTAGGAGATCACCAGTCGGATGGGGAGGAACACGAACTTCGGCCGGGGCGTTTGTAGGTACTCCACAAAAGGAGGCCTGACATGGACCCGCCCGGCCGAAACCAGTGTGGGGGATCACCCCCGACGGTACGCGCTGTTCCGCACCGACCACGGAGCGGGTGCGCGGAGGGGGCGGAAGCGCCCCGGCGCGGGGCGGCCCTCCGGTCGGGTCCCCCGGGGGTGCGAACCTAGAGGTGTGAACACCGAACCCCACCCGCCCCGGGACGACGAGGGCAGCACCGGTCCGGCGGACGCCGCCGGCGTCGACGGCGACACCGATCCGGTCGCGGAGGAACAGGAGCGCGTGCGCGCCGAGACCGTGCGCCGGCTGGAGCGCTCCATGGGAGCCCTCGGAACGGCCGCCGTCTCCCGCATGGAGCAGCGGCTCGGATGGTTCCGCCGCATGTCCGCCCAGGACCGCTCCTGGATCGGGCTCGTCGCCCAGTCCGGCGTGGCCGCCTTCGTGGACTGGTTCCGCAACCCCGTCCGGGGACGTCCCGCCATCACCGTCGAGGTCTTCGGCACCGCTCCGCGCGAGCTCACCCGCTCGGTCTCCCTCCAGCAGACCGTCGACATGATCCGCGTGGTCATCGACGTGGTCGAGGGACAGGTCGACGAGCTGGCCGCCCCCGGCGGCGCCCAGCAGCTGCGCGAGGCGGTGCTCCGGTACACCAGGGAGGTGGCCTTCAGCTCCGCGAAGGTGTACGCGCGCGCCGCCGAGGCACGCGGGGCGTGGGACGCCCGCCTGGAGGCCCTGATCGTCGACGCGCTCCTGCACGGCGACCACGAGGACGGCCTCCAGACCTGGGGGTCGGCGCTGAGCTGGTCGCACACCCCCGTGATCGCGGTGGCCGGGGAGACCGGCGGGGAGGACCCCGGCAAGATCCTGGACGACCTGCGTGCGGCCGCGCGCCGCTTCGGGCACGACGTGCTGGCGGGCGCCCAGGGGAGGCGCGTCGTGGTGGTGGTCGGCGTGGGCGACCGCTACCCGGAGGAGGACCTCCCGGCCGCCGCGGCCGAACCCCTGGCCGGGCTCTTCGGACCCGGCCCCGTGGTGGTCGGACCCGCCGTCGCGGACCTGCGCGCGGCGGGGGCGTCGGCGCGCGCGGCGGTCAGCGGACTGCGCGCCGCAGTGGCCTGGCCGGACGCGCCGCGCCCCGTGCTCGCCGACGACCTCCTGCCCGAGCGGGCCCTCCAGGGGGACACCGAGGCCCGCGGCCAGCTGGTGGAGGAGGTCTACGTCCCCCTCCTGGGGGCCGGTTCGCCGCTGCTGGACACCCTGTCGGTCTACCTGGAGCACGCCTCCTCGCTGGAGGCCACCGCGCGGATGCTCTTCGTCCACCCCAACACCGTCCGCTACCGGCTCAGCAGGATCGCCGAGCTCACCGGCCGCACCCCCTCCGACGGCCGCGGGTCGTTCGTCCTGCGGGTGGCGGTCGCCCTGGGGCGGCTGGCGCAGACGCACGAGGGCTGAGGCGCGGCGCGGAGTGGCCGACACCACACCGGGGAGGTTGTCCGGAACCAGCCACGGAGGTGACCGGAAGGCCTGGGGGACGTAATCTGATCGTTGCCTGTCATATCTACCGACTTATGGAAGTTTCACCTGGGTCGGGTATGTCTGTGACTGCCCGTGTGCGCCCGGGGACTACATGAAAAGGGATAGCTTTGTGATGGGCAGGCTGCTGGCGGGACCCATGAGGTTAAGGACACCCTCGGGCGATGGTCCCCGCACCGCTCCGTCGCGACGTTCTTGGGGGGTCAACGCTGTGGTCGAGCGACCGAGGAAAAGGTCCCGGTTCTTCCGTTCGGTGATCGATTTCGTTCTCCAGCCAACGCAGGAGGGCGAGCTGCGCAGGCGGGTGCTGTTCTGGCTCCCCGCGCCACTGCCGGTCCTGGGCGCGGTGTACCTCATGGTCGGCGGTGCGCTCTCCGCCGCGGGGTGGACGATACTGCTGGCCGCGAGCGTCGGCGTGGGCACACTGCTGCTGGCGCTCATCGTCCAGCCCACGCCCCTGCCCGAGGGGCTGGTTCCACAGGTCTCCGCGCGCCGCTCGCTGCACCGCTTCCGCCAGTTCACCGGTCTGCGGATCGCCCTGGCGCTGGTGCCCGTCGCGATCGGCGCCGCCGCGTCCGTCGTGGGCGGGGGCATGTACCCGCTGCTGGCCTCGCTCCTGCTGGCCTGGCCCCAGCTCCTGCTGGCCATGCCGACCTTCTTCACGATCACCAGGGCACGCAGGGCCATGGAGGCGTGGGGCACCACCGCCTACCTGTGGCACGCCCTGTCGCGCCCGGCCAAGGTGACCTGGCCGATCGTCACCCCGCTGGTCAACTCCTGGAAGGCGGCGCGGGTCGAGCGCTCCCGGGAGTCGATGCGCCAGAAGCTGGAGGAGAGGGCCTGGAAGAAGGCCGTGCGCGAGGAGAGCTCCGGGGCGCCCGACGGCGCCGCGCCCGCCGCCGCCTCCGCCGACGAGCGCACCCGGCCGATCCGTCCGCTGGACACCCCGTCCGACGAGCGCACCGACGTCCTCCCGCACCTGGGCTCCCCCTCGCACGGGAGCGAGGAGCCCACGGACGTCCTCCCCCACCTGGAGGCGCAGCGCACCGGGCGGGAGAGGCCGACCGACGTCCTTCCCCACCTCCCCTCCGGGCAGGAGGTGGAGCCGACGCGTCAGCTCCCGCACCTGGGCGGTGCCGGAACGGGTGAGGAGGGCTCCGAGCCGGGGCCGGGCAGCGGCGCCGCGGCCGACGGCGACCCCGACCCCGACGCCCCCGCGGGACCGCGCTCCAGCGTGCACCGGGCCGCCCGGCAGTTCTTCGAACAGGGCGGCGGGGCCCTCGGGATCGCGGTCCGCCGCTCCCGCCGCGCCGCCCCCTCCACCCGCCGCCCGCACTCGAACAAGCCCTGACACCCGCCGGGGGCGCGGGCACGGAGCCCGCGCCCGCGCCCCCGGCGCCGGTGGTCCCCGGCGCAGTGCGGGACGACGGGACGGGCGGCCCCGCCCGGGAAGGGGCGGCCTCAGACCCTCATACGCCGGTGCACGCCGGGCAGCGCGTCGATGCCCCCCTCGGAGGCGTGGTACCAGAGGGCCTCGGCGTCACGGCCCTCGAAGACCACCTCGCCGATGGTGTTGCCCGCGTAGGTCTTGCCGTCCAGCTTCCAGGACAGGTCGATCCCCGGGACCCGGGCCAGCCGCGTCAGCACCCTGCCGACCACGTGGACGGCGCGGCTCGCCGTCAGGCGCACGACCCGGCGGGTCCCGGCGGAGAGCTGGTTGCACAGGGGCGAGGACACGAGCTGGGTGACCCTGGTCCCGCCCTCGGCGACATGCCGGTGGCGGACGGGGGCCGCGTAGGAGAAGTGCACGTCGCCGCTCAGGAACAGCACGGTCGCGGGGGCGGGACCCCGCTCGCCCCGGGCCGCCGCGCCGACGGCGTCGCCCAGGCGGCGCATCGAGTACTGGAAGGCGCCCCAGTGCTCCAGGTCCATCGCCTGCCGCAGCCGCTCGCCGAGGGGGCGCGGCCACTCGCCCCAGGCGCCGGCGCACACCGCCTCGTTCCACGCCTCCAGGTGGTGCACCGCGGAGGGCAGCACGACCGGGACGGTCGAGGCGACCACCACGTGGTCGGGGCCCCCGGCCAGGTTCTCGTCCAGCCACTCGTGCCCCTCCGCGCCGAGGATCGACCGCGACCCCTCGTGGACGGCGTCCTCCCCGAGCGCGCGGGAGCAGCGGGTGTCCGCCATCAGGACCCGCACGGAGCCCACGTCGTAGCGGTGGCTCCACCGGTAGGAGGACGGTTCGTCGTGCGCCAGCAGGGCGAACCCGTCGACCGCGTCGGCGGCGTCCCCGCTCGCGTCGCGGACGCGGGCCCAGAGCGGGTCCTTGGACCGGGCTTCCGCGGACAGGTTGCCCAGGTGCTGGTAGACCCAGTAGGCCCCCAGCCCGCTGGTGATCCGCCTGCGCCACCACGGGCGGCCGTCCATGGCGCCGCGCCACGCCTCCGAGGTGTTCCAGTCGTCGCGGATGTCGTGGTCGTCGAAGATCATCAGCGTCGGCACGGTGGACAGCAGCCACCGCACGGGGGGATCGGTCCACGCCTGCCGGTACAGCTCGGCGTACTCGCCGTAGTGGACGACCTCGTCCCCCGGGGCCCCGTCGGGGACGGCCGGCCCGCGCACCGACGCCAGGAAGGAGCGCATCGGCTCCTCCAGCTCGTCGGCGTACACCTGGTCGCCGATGAGGAGGAGGACGAGGTTGCCGTCGACCTCCTCGCGGGCCAGCCGCCGGGCGGTGGCGCGGAGCATGTCCGGGCCGTACCGCACGACCCCCTCGGGCGTGTCGCCCGTCGGCCTGCGGCACGAGCCGTACAGCAGCCGCGTGGGCCCCTCCGGGGCCGTCGTGCGCAGGACGCTGGGCGGAAAGGGGCTGTCCGGCTCGGGCCACACCCGGTCCTCGCCCAGGAAGACCTCGTAGGGCAGGGCCGCGCCCTCCGGGAGCCCGGTGATTTCGCACACGGCGTAGTGGTGCCCGTGCACGGTGAAGGTCTCCGAGGCGGCCGTCACGGCTCCGTCGACCCGGATCCGCACGGTGCAGGGGGTGTCGGTCTCCACCCACACCGTCGCCGTGGTCGGTCCCGCGTGACGCAGCAGTGGGCCCAAACGTAAAGAAGCAGTCACCCTTTGCCCTCCTTTGGACCAGGTTCGCACATGTGGCGGACGAGTATGACGTGCGCCGACCTGCGCAGTTGAGCGCGGGTGCCACCGGGATGGTTGCACGAGGGCCGCACCTGCGCGAAGGTGGCGCTATGCGGACACAGATCCTTGAGCTGCACACCGGTGGATCGGAGAGCATCACCGACATCACGCGGGAGTGCGGTGACTTCGTCGCCGAGACCGGAGGCGACGGACTGCTCAACGTGTTCGTCCCGCACGCGACGGCGGGCGTGGCGATCATCGAACTCGGTGCGGGGTCCGACGACGACCTCCTCGCCTCCCTGGACGACCTGCTGCCGGCCGACGACCGGTGGCGGCACAAGCACGGCTCCCGGGGCCACGGGAGATCACACGTGATGCCCGCGTTCATCGCGCCCCAGACCACCGTTCCGGTGCTCTCGGGCCGCCTCGAACTGGGAACATGGCAGTCGATCGCCGTTGTCGACCTGAACGTGGACAACCCGGACCGCCTGGTCCGGCTGTCCTACCTCTCGTCCTCATGATTCCCGCCGCGGGTGACCGGGACCGGGACGGGGTTTGGGAGCGCGTTGACGGAACATGCCACTAGCGTGTGAACTAGGCCATCAGCGATGGTTACGGACCCACGTGACGGGCCGCGAAATGGCCCGGCATCGTTGTGACAACTGCCCAGTGCAGGCAAGATTGAGAAAAACCATCTGTGGAGGAGAACTTTCGTGAGCGCGACCGCGGGCCAGGCACAGAGCGAACGTGGCTTGGCTGACCGACTCGGATTCAAGCCGGGTCAGGTGGTGCAGGAATTCGGCTTCGACGACGACGTCGACGAGGGCCTGCGCGCATCCATCACCGAACTCACCGGTGAGGAGCTGGTCGACGAGGACTTCGACGGAGACGTCGACGCGGCACTGCTGTGGTGGCGGTCCGACGAGGAGGAGGACCTCACCGACGCGCTGATGGACACGGTGACCACCATCGCCGACGGCGGGACCATCCTGGTGCTGACCCCGAAGGCGGGACGTGAGCTCCACGTGTCCCCGAACGACGTCGCGGAGGCCGCTTCGACGTCGGGCCTGTCCCAGACGAGCGCGGTCAGCATCGGCGCCGACTGGTCGGGTACGCGCCTGGTCGTTCCCAAGCGGTGACGTCCACCACCCGTACCGGGTGAGGCATCCGGTGCCGCGCGTCCCAGAGGCGGGCGCGCGGCGCTGAGGGGCGTCCGTCAGCAGACGGCCGCCGTCCCCGGCCCGAGCGCCGCCGAACACGAACGCGACCATGAGCGATCCCATCACCGCGGGCGCGGTCGCGCCCGACTTCACCCTCCAGGACCAGTACGGGCGCGACACGGCCCTGGCCGACCTGCGCGGCCGGCCCGTGCTCGTGGTCTTCTACCCGCTGGCGTTCTCCGGCGTGTGCTCGGGGGAGCTCGCCGACCTGAGCGAACGCCACTCCGAGTTCGAGGAGCTGGGAGCCGAGGTCCTGGCGGTGTCGGTGGACTCGGTGTTCGCCCTGCGCACCTGGTCCGACCGCGAGGGGTTCCCGTTCGCGCTGCTGTCGGACTTCTGGCCGCACGGCGGCGTCGCCGAGGCCTACGGGGTCCTCGACCCCCGGCGCGGGGTCGCCCGGCGGGGCACCTTCCTGGTCGGCGCCGACGGCGTCGTCCGCTGGTCGACGGTCTCCCCGGCCTCCCGGCCGCGCGACACGGACGAGTACCTGGCGCGGTTGCGGGAGCACGCCGGAGCCTGAGGCGCGGCGGCCACCGCGAACCGGTATGATCTCGTGCGACGCACGGGCGCGTAGCTCAGTTGGTTAGAGCAATTGCCTTACAAGCAATAGGTCAGGGGTTCGAGTCCCTTCGCGCCCACGGACTCAGGACGACCCTGCTCGGGGGCCTTCGGCCGCCTCGCCGGGTCGTCCTTCGTGTCTCCCGGGGGGAGACCCCCGAACCCCCCGAGGTACCCCCCTCTGGTCGGGGTCGCGCTGATCGGCGACGTGGGCGGGACACTCTCTCACAACGCGGGGCTTCGCCCCGGGGGTTGTAGTTGGGTTGCCCAGGGCCCACTCCACTCGGGAACGACCCTGGTCCCGTGTGAACGGGACGCCCTCACGGCTAAGGCCGTGAGGGCGTCGTGCGACGTCTAACGAGTGTTGGCCTCGCGCACCCGGCGGAGTGCCAGGAGCCGGTCCCGGTGGCGACGCCCGCGGTTGCCGGCCCTGTTGTAGGCCTGCCAGGAGGCGGTACAGGCGCGCTTGTGGCACCCGGCGCAGCATCCGTGCCTGAAGAGCATGACGTCGGGGTGCTCCCAGCGGCAACGCGTCCCCGGTTCCTTGCGGGTCGGGGCGGGAGGCAGGTCGCAGTCGCCACGGGTGTGGTCGTGGACCGCTACCGGACCGTGTTCGCGCTGGCGCACCCACAGCGGTTTGGTCTTGTCCGTACGGGACATCTCGTTCCTTTCGGAACCCGCCGCCCGTGCTCCCGGAACCTCCGGGCGGGCGGCTGGGGCGAGAGACCCATCACCGACACCTCCTCGAACCGTCTTCGGCCGTACGCCCGCCATCCTACGGCCCCGGCACTTCGCCGCCGTGCCCCGGGTCGCGGTCGCCCGGCCGGGGCCGTTCGCGAGAACCCGTCCGATCCCTCCGGGCGTGAGCCCTCCCACCCCCGCCGGTACGCCCGCCGGCCGCGGCGGGAGCCTGCGGACGCCCCGCCGGGCCCTCATCGGGGAGCTACAACCGGTTGCACCAATAGAGGTACTCGGTCCCGATTTTCGATGTGAAATTACCATAAACCCGCAGTACAACAGGCTTGTGGAGAACAATGGGCGCTTCCCCTTCCTGCAAACGTTTGCACCAACACCTCTTGACATGGAAAGCGCTTTCTCTACTCTCGAGTGAAGCAGGTCACATGCTTGTGCTCCAGAAGAAGGGTGAGCAGTGAGACGATCAATCACGCGTGGGCTCGTGTCGACGCTGGCCGCCGCGGCCGTGGTGGCGGGCGGTCTGGCCCTGCCGATGGCCTCGGCATCGGCGCAGACCGGCAGCGCCACGGGTTACGCGACGCAGAACGGCGGGACCACCGGAGGCGCGGGCGGCCAGACGGTACGGGCCACGACCGGGACCCAGATCCACGAGGCCCTGTGCAACCGGCCCAGCACCAGCACCCCGATCGTCATCGAGGTGCAGGGAACCATCAACCACGGCAACACCTCGAAGGTGTCGGGGACCGGTTGCGAGACCGCCGACGACGTGATCGAGCTCAAGAAGATCAGCAACGTCACCATCGTCGGCACCGGCAGCGGGGCCGTGTTCGACCAGCTGGGCATCCACATCCGGGAGTCCAGCAACATCATCATCCAGAACGTGACCGTCCGGAACGTCAAGAAGTCCGGCTCGCCCACGTCCAACGGCGGTGACGCCATCGGGATGGAGAGCGGAGTCCGCAACGTCTGGGTCGACCACGTCACCCTGGAGGCGTCGGGCGGGGAGTCGGAGGGCTACGACGGCCTCTTCGACATGAAGAACAACACCCAGTACGTCACCCTCTCCTACAGCATCCTGCGCAACTCCGGCCGCGGCGGCCTGGTCGGGTCCAGCGAGAGCGACCGCTCGAACGGGTACGTCACGTACCACCACAACCGGTTCGAGAACCTCGACTCGCGCGCGCCCCTGCTCCGCGGCGGCGTCGGGCACATGTACAGCAACCACTACGCGGACATCCACGAGTCCGGCATCAACTCCCGGGCCGGGGCCAGGGCGAAGGTGGAGAACAACTACTTCGAGGACTCCAAGGACGTCCTGGGCACCTTCTACACCGATGAGAGGGGGACCTGGGAGGTCGGCGGCAACGTCTTCGACAACGTGACCTGGTCCAGCCCGGGCGACTCGAACTACCCCGCCGGGCCCAACCCGCAGTCCACCACGTCGGTGAGCATCCCGTACTCCTACGACCTCGACGACGCCGGCTGCGTGCCGACCGTGCTGAACCAGACCGCGGGCGCGGGCCAGGGCAACCGGGTCTCGGACGGCAACTGCGAGGCGGAGGAGCCGACCGACCCGGACCCGACGGACCCGGACCCGACCGACCCCGACCCGACGGACCCCGACCCCGACCCGACCGACCCGCCCGAGGGGACCAACCTCAGCATCGGGGCCGGCGCCGACGGCTCCGGCAAGGCCAGCGGGACCGGCTACGGGAACGTCGTCGACGGCGACATGGGCACCTACTGGTCGCCGAGCGGCTCGACCGGCCGCGTCTCGGTCAAGTGGGGCTCCGGCACCACGGTGTCCTCGGTCAACATCCGCGAGGCGGCCGGGGCCGAGGGCAACATCGGTTCCTGGCGGCTCGTGAACCACGACACCGGCGCCGTCCTGGCCACCGGGCGCGGAGCGGGCGTCATCACCTTCGCCCCGACGACGCTCCGGAAGATCAACTTCGAGATCACCGGCTCGAACGGCACACCGCGCGTCGCCGAGTTCGAGACCTACGGCGGCTAGCCGCCGGGCGGCGGGGGACACCCGCCGCCCCGCGGTGACGGTCGGCGGCAGAGGGGCCGACCCGTGACCGGTCCGGCCGAGAGCACCCGAACCGGCCGGACCCCGGCCGACCCGTCCGGACGAACCGGGCGGGTCGGCCGTTCCGCGTGTCGGCGCCGGGCCGGACCCCGCCCGGCGGCGGTCCGCGCGGTCAGTGCGCCGCGTCGAGGCGCGAGCGCTGGTCCGC
Source organism: Streptomonospora nanhaiensis (assembly GCF_026642255.1). Classification (GTDB taxonomy): domain Bacteria; phylum Actinomycetota; class Actinomycetes; order Streptosporangiales; family Streptosporangiaceae; genus Nocardiopsis; species Nocardiopsis tropica. The sequence continues at coordinate 2,176,910 of NZ_CP113264.1, forward strand.
GGTCAGCTCCAGGTCGACGGCGGCCAGGCTCTCCTCCAGCTGGGCGACGGACGACGCGCCGACCAGGGGGATGATCGGCAGTTCGCCGCCCATCTGCCAGGCGAGCACCACCTGGTTCACCGTCGCGCCCGCCTCGCGCGCCACCGCGCGCAGGACCTCCAGGCGGGCCCGGGTGCCGGGGTGGTCGTAGTCGCGCGGCAGCGGCTTGTCGTCCCGGGTGTAGGCGCCGCCGAGCAGGGGCGAGTACGCGACCAGGACCAGGCCGGGCTCCGCGCGCAGGTAGCCGAGCAGGTCGGGGCCCGCCGCGGCGATGCTGCCGTCCTGGGACAGGGCGTCGGGGATGTCCGTGCGAGGGCGCAGGTGGCTGTGCTGGTACTGGAGCACCTCGTAGCCGGGCAGCCCGGAGGCCGCCGCCAGGGCGCGGGCGCGCTCGACCCGCCACGCCGCGTGGTTGCTGACCCCCAGCAGACCCACCGAGCCCTCGGACACGAGCTCGGCGAACGCCCCGACGGTCTCGGCCACGGGCACGGTTCGGTCCTCGATGTGCGCGTAGAGCAGGTCGAGGGTGTCCATGCCGAGCCGCTCCCTGCTGCGCTCGGCCGACTCCCGGATGATCTTGGCGGACAGCCCCTCGGGGTTGTCGGTGAAGCTCGTCCCCGGGGAGAGCGGGCGCGCCCCGAGCTTGGTGGCGACGACGACCTCCGAGCCGATGCCCCGGCTCCTCCGCCAGCGGCCGAGCAGTTCCTCGCTCTGCCCGCCCTGGCCGCCGTCCGTCCAGAAGGCGTAGTTGCCGGAGGTGTCGACGAACGTGCCGCCGGCCTCGACGTAGCGGTCCAGGACGGCGAACGACGTCTTCTCGTCGGTCACCGAGCCCATGAGCATCGCGCCCAGGGCGAGCACGCTCACCTCGCGCCGGGTCCGCGGGTCACTGCCGATGGTGCGGTACCGCATGGTGGTCCCCTCGGGTCCGGGCCCGCCTGTCGACCGGGCCTCTGCAGGGAAGTCTGGGTCCTGGAGTGCGCTCCAGGTCAAGTCCCGGCGAGGGCCCTTCCGTGGCCGGGACCGGCCTCCGTGCGGCAGCCGGGACGCCCGCGCAGGTCGGGGGCGCCCGGTGAGGCGGACCGGAGCCGACCGGACCACGGGTCGGCCGACGTTGCTTAACGAGTGTTAAGAAAGGGTCGGAAGTCCCCTACCCGGCAAGGGGGCGCGCCTGTAGAAAGGCGTGTGAGCAGACGACGGAAAGAGTCCCCCTCCCCGGCACGAGCCGCCTCCGCGGCGGCCTCCCGCACATGGACCCCCCTCCTCGCCCTGGCCCTCGGCGCGTTCGCCATCGGCTGCACCGAGTTCGTGGTCGTGGGCCTGCTGCCCCAGATCTCCGTGGACCTCGGGGTGCCCGAGGGCGCGGTCGGCCAGCTCGTCACGATCAACGCGGTCGCCGTCGCGCTGGGCGCCCCCCTCCTCGGCGCCGCCATGGCCCGGTACGCCGGCCGACCGGTGCTCGTGGCCTCCCTCCTGGTGTTCGGCGCCGCGCACGCGGTGGCGGCGGCCGCACCCACCTTCGCGGTCCTGCTGGCCACCCGCCTCGTGACCGGGGCCTGCTTCGGCCTCTACCTCGCGGTGGGGTTCGGCGCCGCCGCGCGCCTGGCCGCGCCCGGCGCCCGTGCGCGGGCCCTGGCCGTCTTCCAGGGCGGGATCACCACGGCCACGGCGCTGGGGAGTCCGCTCGGCATGCTGCTGGAGCGCGGCTCCGACGGTACCGAGGGCTGGCGGCTCCCGTTCCTGGCCATCGCGGTCCTCTCCGGGCTCGCCGCACTGGCCGTGCTCCTCGCCGTGCCCGGGCTTGCTCCCCTGCGAGACCAGTCGCTCCGGGAGCGGTTCGCCGTCCTGGCGAGGAAGCCGGTGGCGCTGGGTATCACCGCGGTCGCCGTGTTCTGGGCGGGGACGTTCTGCGCCTTCACCTACCTGCTGCCCCTGCTGCGCGAGGAGGCCGGGCTGGAGGGCCTGTCGGTGGTCGGCGTGCTGCTGCTCGCCGGGGTGCTCGGCGTCGCGGGCAACGCGGTCGGCGGGCGCGGCGCCGACCGGGCCCCGGGCGCCACCCTGGTGGCGGCCGTCGCCGCAGCCCTGGCCGGGCTCGTCCTGCTCTTCGCCACCGCCTCGTTCGCGGTCGCCGCGGTCGCCGTGGTCGGGCTCTGGCAGCTCGCCGCGTGGAGCTTCGTGCCCGCGGTCCAGGCGAGGATCTACGAACTGGGCGGTGACGCGGGCGACGCGGCGGTGTCGTTCTCCGTCGCCGCCTTCAACGCGGGCATCGTCCTCGGAGCCGGACTGGGCGGGATCGCCCTGGAGACCGCGGGGCTGGCCGGGGTCGGACTGTCCGCGTCGGTCCTCACGGGGCTCGCGCTGGTCCTCACCGTCCTCCTCGTCCGGTTCCGCCCGGGGGAGGGGCCGCACGCGTAGGGAACCCGGCGGACCCGCGCCGGCCCCGGGGCCGGCGCGGGTCCCGGCCGGCTCAGCCCAGGACGACGGGGAGGCGGGACCTGCCGCTGGCCACGATGGAGGGGGACTCGGGCACGTCCTCCCCCTCGGCCGGGCGGATCCGCGGGAAGCGGGTGAACAGGGCCTCCAGGGCCGTGGTCCCCTCCAGCCGGGCCAGCCCCGCGCCCAGGCAGAAGTGCGGTCCGTGCGAGAAGGCCAGGTGGCCGCGCTGCTCGCGGCGGAGGTCGAAGACGTGCGCGTCGTCGCCGTGCTGTCCCGGGTCCCGGCCCGCGGCGCCGAAGCCCATCAGCAGGGCCTCGCCCTTGGGCACGCGCACCCCGGCCAGGGTGACGTCCTCGGCCGTGTACCTCAGGGGCAGGTACTGGATGCTGGCGTCCCAACGCAGGGTCTCCTCGACCGCGTCGGCCCAGGAGGCCTCGCCGGAGCGCACCAGCGCCAGCTGCTCCGGGTGGGTGAGGAGGGCGTGCACGGAGTTGGTGATGAGGTTCATCGTGGTCTCGTAGCCCGCACCGATCATGAGGATCAGCGTCCACACCAGTTCGCTCTGCGAGAGCTTCTCGTCCCCCTCGGCGCGGGCCTCCAGCAGCGCGCTGGTGAGGTCGTCGCCGGGGGCCCCGGCCTTCTCCTCGGCCAGTTCGGTGAGGAAGGCCAGCATGTCCGCGTTGGTCCGGGCGGCCTGCTCCGGGGTGACGGTCGCGTCGAAGACCCAGTGCATCAGCCCGTGCAGGGTGTCGCGGTGCTCGGGGGCGACCCCGAACAGCTCCGAGATCACCGTCATGGGCAGGGGCAGCGCCAGCGCGGCCCTCAGGTCCACCGGGCCGGGGCCGGAGGCCTCGGCGGCGTCGAGGAGGTCGGCGGTGATCTCGGCGACGCGCGGCCGCAGGACCTCCACGCGGCGGGGGGTGAACGCCTGCGAGACCAGCGTGCGCAGGCGGCGGTGGCGGTCGCCGTCCGCGGTGAGCATGTTGTCCGGGGCGACCCAGGAGATCAGCGGCCAGTCCATGGGGATCTCGCCCCGGGCCCAGGGGCCCCAGTGGCGCGCCTCCTTGCGCACGCCGGGGTGGGCCAGCGCCTCCATGACGACGTCGTGTCCGGTCAGCGCCCGAACAACCACGCCACCAGGGATCTCAACCTCGACGACGGGGCCTCGCCCGCGGAGTCCGGCTGTCTGGCGGTGGAGGTCGTAGGGGTGGAGGACGGGGATGTCTGCTGCCATGGGGGAGTGGTGCCCTTCGGGGTGTCGGGGGTGAAGGCGACGGGGAGGCGGGCCAGGGCCCGAGCGAACGGGGAGGGGCGCCACTGGGCCTCGTCCTCCGTCGTCCGCAGATCGGGGAACCGCCTGGTCAGGGTCTCCACCCCGACCTGGGCGATGGAGTAGGCGAACCCCTGGGCGGGGCAGCGGTGCGGGCCCACGCCGAAGGCGAGGTGGGCGCGGTTGCCCTGCTCGATGTCGGGTCCGCTCCCGGACAGCCCGGCGTGCGCGGCGGAGTATCCGAGCAGGACCGGTTCGCCCGCCCGGACCACCGTGTCCGCGCCGACCCGCACGTCGGTCACCGGGTAGAGGACGGGGTAGTTGTTGATGGGGGGCTCGCGCCAGAGCACCTGGTCGATCGCCTCGCCGATCCCCACCCGGGCGCCGCGGACGGCCTGGCCGACCTCGGCGTCGACCAGGATGGTGCGCGTGGTCCCGGTGATGAGGTTGGCGGTCGGCTCCGCCCCGGCCCCGATGGTGACGACGAGCTGGTGGAGGAGCTCGTCGTCGGTGAGGCCGGCCCGGTGTTCGAGCAGCCAGGAGGTGATGTCCTCGCCGGGCTCGGCGTGCTTGGCCGAGATGGCGTCGGACAGCGCGCGCTCGTACTCGCCGTTGGCCCTGGCCGCGTCCACGCCGTCCCACAGGTCGCTGAGGGAGGTCAGGACCCGCCGGCCGATGTCGGGCGAGAAGCCGAAGAGGTCGGACATGACCAGCAGCGGCAGCAGGCGGGCGTACTCGGAGACGAGTTCGGCGCTGCCCCGCGCGCAGAAGGCGTCGATGAGGGTGTCGGCGTGCAGGCGGGTGATGTCGCCGACCCGGCTCTCGGGGACGCGCCCCAGGGAGTCGGTGATCGAGCGCTTGAGGCGGGCGTGCTCGTCCCCGTCGGCGAAGAGCAGGTTGGGCCGGTGGGCCATCATCGCCGCGACCGGTGCGTCGTCGGGGACGCGCCCCTCCCGCCAGTCGAGCCAGAGCCGCGAGTCGCGGACGAAGGTACGGGTGTCCCTGCACCAGGCGGTGATCATCGCGTAGTCCGCGACGACCCAGGCGCGGACGCCGGGGGAGATCTCGACGGGGAAGACCGGTCCGTGTTCCTCGGTCATGCGTCGGTTGACCTTGTGCGGGTCCGCGTGGAAGTCAGGGGAGTGGAGTTCGGCGTAGGGGCAGCGGGAAGCCACAGGTGTCCTGTCCTCTGGGGTGGGGAGGCCGCAGAGTCTAGTAGGACACAGCGAACTCCGGCCACATTGGATCACACGCGAAATCCCCGTACCGCAGGGGGTTCCGCTTCCGGACGGTACCGGTCCCCGCGTCCGGGTCCTCCGGCGGAGCATCGGCGCGTCCCCCCGCGCGGGAGCGGCCCGGACGGGAGGGGGCTTTCCCCAGGGTGGAGGGGGCGCCCCGCCCGGGTGCGACCGGTCGGACCGCCCCGGCCGCGGGCCCGTCGCCGCGCGGGGGCGGGCCCGCCCGGAGTCGTGTCCGCTTCCTCCGGGGCTCCGGGGCCCCGGCCGCCATGGTGATCTCCCCCACCGGCCGGGGGTGCGGCGAGCGCCGTCCGGGACGCGCGGTGCGGCCGCGGCGGGCGGGGTCCGGAGCCCCCGGCCGCCGCCCGCCGCCGGGCGGCCGACCGGGGGCTCCGGACCGTCGGCGCAGGAGCGTCGGATCGCGCGGAAGTCATGGGATGACAGGGCCTATGGATCCCCGCAGTGTCGGGTGAGGGGCGGGCCGGCGGCGTCCGGAAGGGGGCGGCCGGAGCCGTGCGGGGCCCGCGCCCCGCGCCGTCCGCGGCGGCGCCCGAGCGGTCCCGGCCCGGGCCCCGGCGGGCGCGCCCCGGAGCCCCCGGCGAGGGCCTCACCTGCGACTGTGACCCGGGACTCCTGCTAAGACTGGGTCCGTACCCACCACCGCGTGGGTCGGAACTGTTGAGAGGTGGTTCATGCATCTACTTCCATCGGACACCGAGAAGCTGTTGCTCGCCGTCGCCGGGATGATCGCCCGCGACCGGCGCGAGCGGGGCGTCAAGCTCAACCATCCCGAGTCGGTCGCCCTGCTGTCCTGCTGGGTGATCGAGCGGGCCCGCGAGGGGGCCCGCGTCGCCGACCTCATGAACGACGGGCGCAACGTGCTGCGCCGGGACGAGGTCATGGACGGTGTGGCGGAGATGATCCCCAACGTCCAGGTCGAGGCCACCTTCCCCGACGGCCGCAAGCTCGTCACGATCACGGAGCCGATCCAGTGATCCCCGGCGAGATCCGCACCCGTCCCACCCCCCTGGTCCTCAACGAGGGCCGCGAACGCCTCTCCCTCGTGGTGGTCAACACGGGGGACCGCCCCATCCAGGTGGGCTCCCACCTCCACTTCCCCGACGCCAACCCGGCCCTGCGGTTCGACCGCGAGGCGGCCCGCGGCTTCCGGCTGGACATCCCCGCCGGCACCTCCGTGCGACTGGAACCGGGGGTGAGCCGCACCGTGGAGCTCGTGGCCCTCGGCGGCCGCCGCCACGTGCCCGGCCTCCAGATCCGCGACCTGGTCCGGGAACCCGGCGCCGAGGAGCGTGTTCCGCGACCGGTGGTCCCCTTCGGCACCCCGGGCGTGGACGTGCCCGAACCCGCGCGCGCCTCCGGCGCCGCCATGCGGGTCGGCGACGCGGACGCCCGCGACGGCGACCCCGCCGAGGTGGTCCCCACCCACACACCCCGCCCCGACACCGCGGGACCGGACACCGACGCCGAGCAGGACGTGGCCCCTGCCGACACCGAGGAGCGCGACCAGTGAGCCGCATCGACCGCCGCGAGTACGCCCAGCTGTACGGTCCCACCGTCGGCGACCAGATCCGCCTGGCCGACACCGACCTGTGGATCGAGGTCGAGGAGGACCGCACGGCGGGAGGCGACGAGGCCGTCTTCGGCGGCGGCAAGACCATCCGCGAGTCGATGGGCCAGGGGCTGACCACGCGCGCCCAGGGGGCGCTGGACGTGGTCGTCACCAACGTCGTGGTCATGGACCACTGGGGCATCGTGCGCGGCGACGTGGGCATCCGCGACGGGCGCATCGTGGCCGTCGGCAAGGCGGGCAACCCGGACGTGATGGACGGGGTGCACCCGGATCTGCTGATCGGTCCGGGCACCGACGTGATCGCGGGGGAGGGCAAGATCCTCACCGCGGGCGCCGTGGACACCCACGTGCACTTCCTCAGCGAGATCGAGATGCACGAGGCGCTCGCCACCGGCACCACCACCGTGATCGGCGGCGGGACCGGGCCCACCGAGGGGTCGAAGGCCACCACGGTGACCGCCGGCGCGCACTCGCTGCGGACGATGCACCGGGCCCTGGACCGGTTCCCGCTCAACGTCATGCTGTTCGGCAAGGGCAGCACCGTCTCCGCCGAGGCCCTCGCCGAGGACGCCCTGGCCGGGGCGGGCGGGTACAAGGTGCACGAGGACTGGGGTGCCACCCCGGCGGCGATCGACGCCGCGCTGCGGGCGGCCGACGAGTTCGGCCTCCAGGTGGCGCTGCACGCCGACTCGCTCAACGAGACCGGGTACGTCCAGCACACGCTGGAGGCCATCGCCGGGCGCGGCATCCACGTGTTCCACGCCGAGGGCGCGGGCGGCGGCCACGCACCCGACATCATCGTCACCGCCGGTGAGGCGAACGTGCTGCCGGCCTCCACCAACCCGACCCTGCCGTTCACGGTGAACACGGTCGACGAGCACCTGGACATGCTGCTCGTCGTGCACCACCTGAACCCCCGGGTCCCGGAGGACCTGGCCTTCGCCGAGTCCCGCATCCGGGCCTCCACGATGGCCGCCGAGGACATCCTCCAGGACATGGGCGCCCTCTCGATCACCTCCACCGACGCCCAGGCGATGGGGCGGATCGGGGAGCTGGTCTGCCGCACCTGGCAGGTGGCGCACGTGATGAAGAACCAGTTCGGGCCGCTGTCCTCGGACCTGCCGGCCGACAACGCCCGCGCCCGCAGGTACGTGGCCAAGTACACGATCTGCCCGGCGGTGGCGCACGGGATCGACCACGTGGTCGGATCCGTGGAGCCCGGCAAGATGGCCGACCTCGTGCTCTGGGACCCGGCGTTCTTCGGGATCCGCCCGTCCGCGGTGATCAAGTCCGGTGCGATCGTCGCCGCGCCGCTGGGCGACCCCAACGGGGCCGTGCCCGCGCCGCAGCCGGTGCTGCTGCGCCCCGCGCTGGCGGCCCGGGCGTCCTCGGCCGCCGACCTGGCGGTGACCTTCGTGTCCCCGCTGGCGATCGAGGACGGCCTGGCCGACAGGCTGGGGCTGCGCCGGGAGCTGGTGGCGGTCCGCCCCACCCGCGGCGTCACCAAGGCGGACATGCCCAACAACACCGCACTGCCCGACATCGACGTGGACCCCGAGACGTTCGCGATCAGCATCGACGGCGAGTTCGTGCGCCCCCGGCCCGTGGACGAGGTACCGCTCGCGCAGCGGTACACGATGTTCTAGGCGGCCGGGTGACTTCGGGACTGGGCTCCCTGCTGCTGGCCGACGCCCGCCTCCCCGTGGGCGGGCACACCTACTCGGCCGGCCTGGAGCCCGCACTGATCGCCGGAATGCCCGCGGAGCTGATCCCGGCGTACATGACCGCTCGGCTGCGCACGGTGGGCCTGGTGGAGGCGGCCGCCTCGGTGCTGGCGCACCGGGCGGTCGGCGGGGACGGCGGGGCCCCCGTCGACCCGCGGGCGCTGGAGGCCGTGCACGAGGAGCTGCTGGCCCGCTCGCCGAGCGACCCCCTGAGGGAGGTCTCGGGGATGCTCGGGCGCGGCCTCGTGCGCCTGGCCGCCCGGCTCCGGCCGGACCACCCTGCCGTCGCCGCGCTGCGCGCCCTGGGCCGCGCGCCGCAGCGGCCGGTCGCGCTCGGGGTGGTCGCCGCCGTCATCGGGGCGGGGGAGGCCGAGACCGCCCGGGTGAGTCTGTACGACGACGCCCAGACGGTGGCCTCCGCCGCACTCAAACTCGCCCCCGTGGACCCGGTGGACGCCGCCGGGTGGGTTCTCTCGACGGGGGACGTGATGACCTCGGTGGTCGCCGAGGCGCTCGCGGTGCGTGACGCCGCCGACCTGCCCGCGCCCACCGCACCCCAGATCGAGGGATGGTCCCTCGAACACCGGAACAAGACCAGGAGGATCTTCATTGCCTGACACGACTCGACGAACCCCGTCCACGGAGCCCGCCGCCGGCGCCCGCGCCGCCGACGCGTCCCCCGCACCCCGGCGCGCGATGCGCCTGGGCGTGGCCGGACCCGTCGGCACCGGCAAGAGCACCCTGATCGCGTCCCTGTGCCGCGAACTCGCCGCCGAGCTGAGCATGGCGGTGGTCACCAACGACATCTACACCGACGAGGACGCCAGGCTGCTGAGGGCCGCCGGCGTCCTGCCCGTGGAGCGGATCCACGCCGTGGAGACCGGGGCGTGCCCCCACACCGCGATCCGCGACGACGTCACGCCCAACCTGATCGCCGTCGAGGACCTGGAGGCGGAGTTCGCCCCCCTGGACCTGGTCGTCGTGGAGAGCGGCGGGGACAACCTGACCGCCACGTTCAGCCCCGCGCTGGCCGACGCGCAGATCTTCTGCCTCGACGTGGCCGGGGGCGGGGACGTGGCCCGCAAGGGCGGGCCGGGGATCGAACGCGCCGACCTGCTCGTCGTCAACAAGACCGACCTCGCCCCGCACGTGGGGGTCGACGCCGCTCAGATGGTGGCCGACGCCACCCGTGCCAGGGACGGGCTGCCCGTGCTGGCACTGAGCCAGCACGACAGGGCCTCGCTCGGAGCGCTGGCCGGATGGGTGCGCCAGGTCCTGGCCGACCACCGGTCCGGCGTCCACGTGCCGCGGGACCCGGGGCCGATGGCCCCGCACACGCACGCCGACGGCACCACCCACGCCCACGGGGGCGCGGGGGACGTCCACGAGCACGCGTGAGCGGGCGCCCGTGAGTGGGACGGTACCGGCCAGGGTGACCGCGGAACGGGTCGGCGGACGGGTGCGCCTGAGCGACCTGTCCGGCGGCACGTACCTGAGCCCTCGGCCCCTGGGCGTGCGCGGCGCCGCCGCGCGGGTGGCGCTCGTCGGCGCCTACGCGCTGCTGCTGGCCGGGGACGACCTGCGTATGGAGGTCACGGTGGGCCCCGGGGTGTGGCTGGAGCTGGTGGAGCCGTCCGGGATCGTCGCCTACGACGCCCGCGGCGGCGCCGCGAGCTGGCAGGCGGACGTCCGGGTCGCCGACGGCGGGTGCCTGGTGTGGCGGGGAGCGCCGTTCGTGGTGACGGCGGGTGCGGACGTCACCCGCCGCACCCGGATCGAGCTGTCCGGCGGCGCCCGGGCCCTGGTGCACGAGACCCTGGTGCTGGGCCGCAGCTACGAGACCGGCGGAGGCCCCCTGCGGTCGACGACGAGGGTCGCGGCCGACGGCCGCCCCCTGCTGGTGGAGGACCTGGACCTGCGCGACCCGGTCCTGGCCGGGGCCCCGGGGGTCCTGGGCGGGAACCGGGTGCTGACCACCGCGTTCCTGCTCGGGGCCCGGCCCGGGCAGGCGGTGGGGGTCCAGGAGACGCTGCTCCACGGGCCGGGGGCCCTGGCGCGCTCGGTGGCCGCCCACGCCCACGAGGCGGAGGCCGCCGTCGCCGGCTCCTGGGAGCGCTGGAGGGCCGGGTTCGCCGATCCGGCGGGCTACGAGGACGCCGTCTGACACGGCGAGGGGCCGGACGGGGAGTCGCTCCCCGTCCGGCCCCTCGCCGCCCGGCCGCGCCGGCTCCCCTCTTCCGCCGCCGTACCCCTGCGGGCCTCCGGTCCCGCCCGGGCCCGTGGCGGGCGGAGCCTACGGGGAGGCGCGCCGGCCGGCCGGGTGGCCGGTGTGCGGGGCCCCCAGCCTCGACAGGTCCACCACGTCGTGGGCCCAGGCGGCCAGCAGCGCGTGGTCGTGGCTGATCGCGAGGATCCCCACACCGTCCTCGGCGAGCGAGGTCAGCAGGTGCGCGACGGTGGCGGTGGAGGCGGCGTCGAGCATGGCGGTCGGCTCGTCGCAGACCAGGTAGCGGGGCGCGGCGGCCAGCGCCCTGGCCACGCACGCCCGCTGGAGCTGTCCGGCGGACACCTGGTCGGGGCGGCGGTCGAGCAGGTCCCCGGTCAGGCCCACCCGCCGGGCCAGCTCCGCCACGCGGCGGGCCTCGTCGGCCTTCCGCCCGGCCCCCCGGGCCCCGGGGCCGGTTCCCCGCGCCCGTGCGGTGAGCGGCTGGGCGATGATCCCGCGCAGCCGCATCCGGGGGTCGGTGGCCGCCCGCGGGGACTGGTGCAGCAGCCCCAGGTCCCCGCTCATCCTGCCCCGGCGTGCGGCCACCGGCCGGCCGTCGGCCAGCACCGTTCCGGAGTCGGGGGAGCGCAGCCCCGTCAGGATCCGGGCGAGGGAGGACTTCCCGCTCCCCGAGGGCCCGGTCAGCCCCAGGACGCGGCCCGGTTCGACGGTGAGGTCCACCCCGTCGAGGACCGTCTGCTGCCCGTAGCGGCAGGTGACGCCCTCAGCGACCAGCGACATCTGTTCCTCCCCATCGTTCGGCGAACGACCCCTCCCCGGGCGGGTCGGTCAGTTCGGGCGGCAGGCCCGGCAGCGGCCGCAGGCCCCGGCCGGGGAGAGCCGCCAGGAGCGCCCCGGTGTAGGGGTGCTCCGGGGCGGTCAGCACGCGCTCCGCCGGTCCGTGCTCGACGATCCGCCCGGCGTACATCACCGCCACCGCGTCGGCGGCGCCCGCGGTGTCGAGGGCCTGGAGGTCGTGGGTGATGACGAGCACCGCGGTACCCCGGTCGGCCGCGCCGCGCAGCAGGCGCAGGACCTGCCCGGCGAGGTCCGGGTCGAGTCCCGCGGTGGGTTCGTCGGCCACGAGCACCGCCGGGTCCCCGGCGAGCGCGGCGGCCAGCACCGCTCTCGCGGCCATCCCGCCGGAGAGCTCGTGGGGGTACTTGTCCGCCGCGGACCCCTCCAGCCCCACGCGCGCCAGCAGTTCCGGCACCGGCGTCGGGGCGCCGAGCGAGGCCGCGACCTCCGCGAGCTGCGGGCCGAGCCTGCGGACCGGTGTGAACGTCGCGGCCCCGGCCTGTCCGGCGAGGCCGACCACCCTTCCGTGCAGGCCCCGCCAGGCACGCTCGTCGGCGGCGGGGACCTCCCGGCCGGCGATCCGCACGCTGCCCGCCGACCGGGTTCCCTGCGGAAGGAGTCCGCACAGGGCCGAGGCGAGCGTGGACTTCCCGCACCCGGACTCCCCGACCAGCGCGGTCAACCGCCCAGCGTGCAGGTCGAGGTCGACGCCGGTGGCGGCGTGCACCAGCCGGCCGTCGTCCGTCGGGAGCCGCAGCGTCAGTCCGCGCACGCGCACCGCGGGCTCGGGGGACTCCGCGGCGGGCACGTCCCGCGCGATCGCGCCGGGCGCCGCCGTCCCGGGCACGGCGGCGGTACCGCGCCGGACCCCCGGCCCCCGCGCCCGGCGGGGGCCCGGACCCAGGACGCCGCTCGACCCGGCCGTGGCGAGCGTGGTGGCCACGAGCACCCCGGCCGGGGCGGCCAGGGTCCACCAGGCCCCGGTGAACACGTCACCCCGGGCCACTTCGAGCAGCGTGCCCAGGCTGGCCTCGTCCGGCGGGAGCCCGAGACCGAGGAAGCTGAGGGTGGACTCGTGCCAGACGGCGTGCGGAAGGAGCATCACCAGGCCCACCGCGGCCTGTGGCAGCGCCGCCGGAAGCAGGTGGCGGAGCAGGACCGCGCGTCGGGTGGAGCCCCACAGGTAGGCCGCCTCCACGTACTCGGCCGAGCGCACGGAGAGCATCTCCGCGCGTACGATGCGCGCGACCTGCGGCCAGTGGGTGAGGGATATCGAGGCGATGACCGCCCACGGCGACCCCGGGTACAGGGCCACGACCACCACGCCGAGCAGCAGGTGCGGCAGGGCGTTGACGCCGTCGGTGACGCGCATGAGCAGCATGTCGACCCGCCCGCCCGCGGACGCCGCGGCGGCCCCCACGGCGACACCGAGGACGGTGGCGGTGACGGCGCAGGCCAGGGCGATCGCCAGGGAGACGCGCAACCCCTCGGCGGCCCGGACGAACAGGTCGTGCCCGGAGTGGTCGGTCCCGAACCAGTGGGCCGGGCCGGGCCCCCGGAGGGCCTGGGAGAAGTCCGCGGTCTGGGGCCCCGCCCACCACGGGACGGCGACGGCGTAGACCACCAGCGCGGCCAGTGCCGCCACGGGCAGGACCCGCCCGGACACCGCCCGCCCGATCCGCGCGGGACGTGTCGCCGGTTCAGGCATCGGTCCCCACCCTCGGGTCCAGGAGCAGGTAGGCGGCGTCGGCGAGGAGGGATCCGACCAGCACGACGGCGGTGGTGGCCACGGTGAGCGCGGCCAGCAGCGGGAAGTCGAGCGCCTGCGCCGATCCCACCACGGCTCCCGCGAGCCCGGGCCAGGCGAAGACCTCCTCGACCAGCACCGCCCCCACCACCAGCTCGGGGAGCCGGGCTCCCACGATGGTGGCCAGGGGTGCGAGGGAGACCGGGAGGACGTGCGCGGCGACCACCCGCGCCGGGGTCAGCCCGCGTGCCCGTGCGGCCCGCACGGCTTCGGAACCCGTGGCCCGCGCCACGGCGGTGCGCACCGCCAGCAGGGCCCAGGGCAGCTGCGTGAGGGCCAGGGTCACCGCCGGGAGCACCAGGTGGCGCGCCACCCCGGCGGCGGTGTGGGGCTCGCCCGGCTCGGCCGCGCCGGCCACGGGGGCCCAGCGCAGGAGCACCGCGAACACGGTGACCGAGCCCAGGGCGAGCACGAACGGGGGCACCGCCTGCACCAGGACGCCCGTGCGGGTGACCGCGCGGTCCAGGGCGCCGCCCGGGGCGAGCCCCGCCGCCGTGCCCAGCAGCAGCGCGGCGAGGACGGCCCCCGCCAGTGCCGTGCCGGACAGCAGGAGCGTCCACGGAAGGCGTTCGGCGAACACCTCGGACACCGGCATGGCGTACACGCGGGACCAGCCGAGGTCCCCGCGGAGCAGGTCGCCGACCCAGGCCCACCAGGCCTGCCACCACGGGGCGTCGAACCCCAGGGCGCCGCTCAGCGACTCCCGCTGTTCGGCGGAGACCTGCTGGTAGCGCGCGCCCAGGTGGGCGGCGAGCGGGTCGAAGGGGGACCGGTCCGCGAGGAGGAACACCAGGCCGCTCAGCCCCGCCAGCATCGGAACGCCGACGACGGCGCGGTGCAGGGCCAGGCCGCCCAGGGCGCGGCGGCGGTCCCGCCACAGGGTGCGACGCGGGCGGGCGGCGCCGCGGGCGGTGGGTCCGGCGGTCACCGCCGCCATCCGGCGAGGTTCCACCACGGGCCCCAGGAGACGCCGTGGGCATGGGGTTCGAGCACCAGCGGTCCGCTGTCCCAGTCGTTCTCGGCGGAGACGTAGGTGTGGTCCGCGAAGGCGAGGAACACGTAGGTGGGGTGCTCGACGTAGGCCCTCTGCACCTCGCGGTAGAGCTCGGCGCGCTCGGCGGCGTCCGGGCTGCGCCGGGCGTCCTCCAGGGCCTCGTCCACCCCCGGGACGGCGAGGTCGCCGGGGTTCTCGAACGTGGGCGTGCCCTCCTCGCGCGTGTGCAGGGTGGCGTACACCTGGGTGTCCAGGTCGTAGGGCTTGTCCCCGCCGCCCAGCAGGATCGCGGCGTCGGCGGTGTGCGAACCCATGTCGTCCCAGGTGCCGCCGCGGACGTCGACCTCGATCCCCAGGGGCAGCATCTCGGCGGCGAACGCCGTGGCCAGGTCGCGGCGCAGGCTGTCGGAGGCGAGGTAGTACAGGGTGAACGCGGCCCGGTCGCCGTCGCGCTCGCGGATGCCGTCCGGCCCCTCTCGCCAGCCGGCCCCGTCCAGCAGGCGGGCGGCCTCGTCGGGGTCGTGGTCGAAGACGGCCTCGGGCTCGTGGGCCTCGCCGTAGACCTCGGCCACCGGGGTGTGGGCGGGGCGGCCGTGGCCGGCGAGGACGTGCTCGATGATCCCGTCGCGGTCCACGGCCAGGTTCATGGCGAGCCGGGCGGCCCCGTCGGAGGCGAAGGCGTTCTCCGCCGGGAGGGACAGCCCCCGCCAGTCCGCGGTGCGTACCGACAGGACGTCGACGCCGTCGGCGCCGGCGAAGGTCGCGGCCGCGGTCGGGGGCAGCACGGTGCCGTCGACGCCCCCCGCGCGCATCCGCTGGGCGCGGGTGTTGTCGTCGGGGAGGTACAGGGTGACCAGTTCGGTGACCTGCGGCGCGGTGCCGTGGTAGTGCGGGTTGGCCTCGAACACGGCCTGTTCGGCGTCGAGTTCGGCCAGGACGTAGGGTCCCGTTCCGACGGGGCGGCGGTTGCGCCCGGAGTCCGCGGCCGGGCCGGGGGTGATCTCCTCCTCGGGCGTGATGCCCAGCGACATCCGCGCGGGGAAGGCGTAGTAGGGGTGGTGCAGGGTGAAGCGCACGCTGTGGTCGCCGGTCGCGGTGACCGACTCGATCATCGAGTAGGAGGCGGCGATCTCGGAGGCCGTGGCGGGGTCGAGCACGGCGGAGTAGGTCGCCACGACGTCGTCCGCGTCGAGGGCGGACCCGTCGGAGAAGACGACGTCGGTGCGCAGCTCCACGTCCCAGACCGTGGAGTCCCCGTTGGGTTCGGGAGGGGCGGCGGCGAGGGCCGGTGCGAGGTCGGGCAGCCGGTCGTCCCCGGTGGACTCGGGCCGCAGCAGGCCCTCGAAGACTGGGGAGACGCCGAGTTCGCCGTATCCGTCGACGGGGTCGTAGCCGCCCAGGGGCTGGGCGTCGGCGAGGACGATGCGGGTGGGGGAGCCGGACGGTCCGGCCGCCGGCGGTCCCGCGCAGGAGGTGAGCGCGAGCGCGGCGACGAGTGCGGTGCCGGTGAGGAGGGTGCGTGTGGGGACGGGTCGTGTCATTCAGAGCTTCCTGTGGGGCGGTTCTCACGAACGACGGCCAATATCTGACCATCTGATCAGATGATAAGGTCCCGATTTCGCGCGCGGCGCCCGGACCGGGCGCACCGGACCGCCCCGGGATCCTCCTTCCCCTGTCACCACGGCGATGCGGGGCCGGAACGCGGACGTGGAGACGATCGTCACCAGTGCCCCGGCTCTGCGATGATGGCCCCGATGACTTCTTCCGGTGATCGGCTCGACCCGAACTCCCAGCTCGACATCGGCGCCTGGGCGGACCGGTTCCGCCTGCTCGGCGACCCGACCCGCCTGCGGCTGCTGACCGCGATGCACCAGGCCGGCCCCGGGACGGCCTCGGTGGGGGAGCTCGCCGCCGCGGCCGGGATCAGCGACGCCACCGCCTCCCAGGCGCTGCGGACCCTGAGGCTCCAGGGCTGGGTGCGCGACGAGCGGGAGGGGCGCACGGTGCGCTACACGCTCACCGACCGCACCGTGCACGATCTGCTCCACCTCATCGGCGCCGGGCACGGAGCCGCTCCGGCGGAGGGGGAGGGCGGTGCGCCCGGCCCCGGGCCCGCGGACGGCGCACCCGGGGAGCGCTCCCGGGCGACGTAGCGCCCCGGCCCCCGCCCGGCCCCGGGCCCGCGGACGGCGCACCCGGGGAGCGCTCCCGGGCGACGTAGCGCCCCGGCCCCCGCGCGGACCCGGGCCCTCCGGCGGGGCGCCGCCGCAGGGCCTACCAGCCGGTCGCCGCGGTGAGGCGCTCGTCCAGCGCCGGTGCGAGGGTGCGCATGAACGTCGCGCCGATGTGGCTGCCGTCCCAGTACACGAGCACGTTGCCGACGACCGGACGGCACACCGCGGGTTCGCAGATCAGGTCGTTGAGGTCGAGCACGGTCACGTTGTCCGGGAGCCGCACCCCCTCCAGGGGCGAGGTCGCGGCCATCGACGTCCCCGGCTCCACCGAGCACTCCTCCGGCGTGGACGAGGCGAGGCACTCGGGGACGTCGAAGCCGAACCGGGGGGTGTCCCGCACGGCGACCACCTCCACGCCCAGCTCCTCCAGCTCCCTCCACCGCTCCACGTAGCCGTCCACGACCTGCTCCTCCCCGAACCCGGCGGAGGCGTCCAGGCTGGTCGTGGTGCCGGTGGTGAACACCGCGTCGGGCTCCAGCGCGGCGAGTTCGGCCATCACGCCGCGGTTCCACTCCGCGCAGGAGGTGTAGGGGGCTCCCTTGTAGGTCTGCGGGGCGTCGGTGAACAGGCACGAGCCCTTGACGATGTTGACCAGCCGCCAGTCGTGGTCGAGCGCCACCCGCTCCAGCGCCGGGAACCAGTGCGCGGCGTGGGAGCCGCCGACCAGCGCCACCGTGCGCTCCGGGGACTCCGAGCCGTAGACGCAGGTGATGACCTCGGCGTCCGCGATGGTCTGGTTGCAGCCGTCCCCGTAGGTGGCGGGCACGTCCTCGGAGGCCGACGCGGGGCTCGGGTAGACCGGGAGGTCCGCGGCCCGGCCGGCGCCTCCCCCGTCCGCCAGCACCGCCGCGCCGGGGTAGCTGCGGCCGTCCGCCAACAGCTCCTCCCACCGGCGCTGGTCGGCGTCCAGCCGGGCCGACCAGGCCCCGGCCGCGAGCAGCACCGGGAGCAGGCAGGCCAGGCCCACCGCCGCTCCGCGCAGAGCCGGCCCCCGCAGGGCGGCCCGCGCGGCCCCGCCCCGGCGGGGGGCCGCCGCGGAGCCGGGGGCGCCCGGCCGCCTTCCGAGCGCGGCCAGCCGGTCGGCGACCGGGGTGGTCGCCGCGGCCAGCACCAGCGACGCGGCCAGCACCGCCGCCCCGCCCACCGGGCTCGCCAGGGTGCGGTCGGTGGCGGCCAGGTAGAACACCAGCAGCGGCCAGTGCCACAGGTACAGCGCGTACGACACCGAACCGAGGTAGCGCACGGGGCGGAGGGTCAGCAGCCGGTCGGCGCCCGGCCCGGCGCCGGTCGCGCCCGCCGCCACGACCGCCGCGGCGGCCAGCGTCGGCCACAGGGCAGCGAGGCCGGGGAAGACCGTGGACACCTGGAGCAGGACGCCGCACAGGACCAGCGCCGCCAGCCCGGCCCACCCCAGCACGACCCGCACCGCCAGGGGCAGGCGCAGGTGGGGGAGCGCCAGGGCGAGGAGGCCGCCGAGGGCGAACTCCCACAGCCGCGCCCCGGTGTCGAAGTAGGCCCAGGGCTGGTCGGCGCGGGTGGCGTACACCGAGTAGGCCAGGGAGAGCGCGAACACGGAGGCCAGCGCGACGAGGGCGCCCGCGCGCGGACCGCGCCCGGCGCGCCCCGCCGCCCACACCGCCGCGGCGACGAGCAGCGGCCACAGCACGTAGAACTGCCCCTGGACGGACAGGGACCAGAAGTGCTGGAGGGGGCTGGTCCCGTCGCCCCGCGACAGGTAGTCCACCGAGTCCAGGGCCAGGGACCAGTTGAGGTGGTGGAACGCGGAGGCGAACGCCTCGCCCAGGACGTCCCGCCAGCGGGGCTCGGGCAGCAGGAACCGTGTGCACAGCAGCACGGCCGCGATGACCAGGGCCGCCGTGGGCAGCAGCCGGGCGGCCAGCCGTCCGAGGAAGGCCCCGAACCGGATCCCGCCGCGGTCGGCCGCTCGCAGCAGGGACCCCGTGACGAGGAACCCGCTGAGCATCAGGAAGACGTCGACGCCGCCGGAGACCCGGCCCAGCCAGATGTGGTAGACGGCGACCAGCAGCACGGCGACGGCCCGCAGCCCGTCGATCTCGGGGCGGTGGCCGCCGCCGTCGGCGCCGCCGGTGCGCGGGGCGGTCCCGGCCCCGGTCCCGGCGCGGGAGGCGAGTGGGGACACGGGAACGGTGCTCGCTTTCGCGGGAGGGGAGGGAGCGGTCCCGGCGGGCGCGGCCCGGCCGGTGGTCGGCCATGCTGCCCCGTTCCCGTGACCGTGCGGGGTACGCGGGCTGAATCCCGCGCCATGGTCCGCTGCACACTTCGCGTCGCCGCTCCCGCCGGGGCGCCCCACCGCCCCGTGGGAGGGCTCCGTGACCGGTCGGCCGCGCCCTCCCCCCGGGGAGGCGCCGGTGAGGGTGAGGGGCCGCGCGGGCGCCGCCCCCGGTGCGTACGCCCCTCCCCGCTCGAATGTCCCTGACATGCGGGTGTCGTTGGTATCCGAGTGTCGGGGGCATCTCGAAGTAGGATGGGGTGACGCCGAAGCGAGGAGAACGATGGCCCGGCTCAACAGGGCGGAACAGCAGGCCCGCAACCGCGCACGTGTACTGGCCGCCGCGAGGGACGAGTTCGCCGAACACGGGTTCCGCGACGCCAAGGTCGACCGCATCGCCGACCGCGCCGAACTCACCAGGGGGGCGGTCTACTCCAACTTCCCCGGCAAACGGGCCCTGTACTTCTCGGTCCTGGCCGAGACCGCCGAGCGTGCCTCGCCGACGCCCCGGACCGGGCCCGGGACCACGGCCGCCACGGCCCTGGGCGCGCTCGCCCGCGCCTGGGTCTCCCGGTTCCCCCTCTCCGACTCCGACGAGTCCCTGCGGACCGCGGCCGGGCTCACCCCCGAGATCCTGTCCGACGAGCCGACCCGGCGCGCGTTCGCCCAGCTGATGCGGCTGGACGCGGTCCTGCTCGGCCTGTCCCTGGAGGCCCTGGAACCGCCGGCGGAGCCCGGGGGACGCCGGGTGCGCGTCGCCGAGACCGTGCTCACGACCCTCTACGGCGCCGGGCAGACGGCCGCCGCCGCCCCCGGTTTCGTCGACCCGTTCAACGTCGTCCGCGCCTGTGAGCGGCTCGCCGGCCTGAACCCGGACGACGTCTGGCCGCTCCCCCACGTCGCGCACATCCCGCCCGCCACCCCCGTGGACGAGGGCTGGGCGCCTCCGGAGGGGTTCGACGCCGTCCGGCGCCGGACCGTCTCCCTCGCCGACGACGGCGTGGTGGCCGTCCTGGGGCTGCACCGGCTCGGAGCCGTCGAGGAGGCGCTGCGCGCGGCCCCCGGCGACGCGGCGGTCACGGCCGTGGTGGTCACCGCCGATCCCGCCGAGCTGGCGCCCCTGGCCAGGCTCGCCGTCGCCGACCTGTGCGGGTGCCTGCGCCAGGCCTTCCCCGAGGAGGCCTGGCCCCGTCTGCGTGTGGTGTTCGACGACGCCGGCGCGATCGCCGCGGCGGCCGGGGTCGCCTCGGTGGAGGACACCACCGAGACCGCGGTCCGCGTGGTGGGCGGCCGTGTGGTGGCACGCTCCGACGACCGCGGCGCCGGCCACGCCGCCGGCTCCTTCGCCCGTGCCCGCGGAGGCGACAGGTCCCGGAGGTGACCTGACGCCGTGGCGCGCCGGACCGGTGGCGGTCCGGCCTGGCGGAGGCGTGCCAGGGCCCGCCGTCCGGCCCTCCGCCGGTACGCGCGGGCGGCGCCCCAGGAGTCGACCTAAGTCGGCCCGCGGGTAAAGCCAATCCTGGTTGACCAAGGCGGGGTTGTGGAGGACGGGTACGGGGCGCGGCCGGGGGTACGCTCGGCAGCACCGGGGTGCACCCTCCCCCGCCCTCCGCGGCGCGCCGCCGGTCGTGTCCCCGTCGCGCCGACCGCTGCGGGGGACCGGCCGGGGGACGGGGGCGCCCGCCGGTCGGGCCCTCCCCCTCGGGCGGCGGGCGCGGCTTTGCGACCTGTACCAGCAGGGGTTACCGTGAGAATCCGGATGCTGCGGTCATCTGGCTCAGGGGGACTCCCCGCCGATCCACCCGGGCACGGCCCGCGTGAGGAGAACGTTTCTAGTGACACGCACCGGCGCCAGCGCACCCCTTCTCAAGTGCTCGTTCTGCGGCAAGGACCAGAGCCAGGTCCGCAGACTCATCGCGGGGCCCGGCCACATCTGCATCTGCGACGAGTGCGTCGGCCTGTGCAACGAGATCATGGAGGAGGAGGACACCGTCCTCCACGCCGACACCCCGTGGGACTCGTTGCCGAAGCCGCGGGAGATCTACGAGTTCCTGGACTCGTACGTGATCGGTCAGGACCAGGCGAAGAAGGCCTTGTCGGTGGCGGTGTACAACCACTACAAGCGTGTGCGGTCGGAGGGTGAGCGTCCGGGGTCGGAGGGCGTGGAGATCGCGAAGTCCAACATCTTGCTGTTGGGTCCGACGGGGTCGGGGAAGACGCTGTTGGCGCAGACGTTGGCGCGGATCCTGAATGTGCCGTTCGCGATCGCGGACGCGACGGCGCTGACGGAGGCGGGGTATGTGGGGGAGGATGTGGAGAACATCCTGCTCAAGTTGATCCAGGCGGCTGATTACGATGTGAAGAAGGCCGAGACGGGGATCATCTATATCGATGAGGTCGACAAGGTCGCGCGTAAGAGTGAGAATCCCTCGATCACGCGTGATGTGTCGGGTGAGGGTGTGCAGCAGGCGTTGTTGAAGATCTTGGAGGGGACGACGGCGAGTGTGCCGCCCCAGGGTGGGCGCAAGCATCCGCACCAGGAGTTCATTCAGATCGATACGACGAATGTGTTGTTCATCTGTGGTGGGGCGTTCGCGGGTCTGGAGAAGATCATCGAGTCGCGGACGGGTCAGCAGGGGATGGGGTTCAATGCGGTTCTGCGGCCTCGGGGTGAGGTGGCGGAGTCGGGGTTGTTCGGTGAGGTGATGCCGGAGGATCTGTTGAAGTTCGGGATGATTCCGGAGTTCATCGGTCGGTTGCCGGTGATCACGAGTGTGGATGATCTGGATCGTGGGGCGTTGATCCGGATTTTGACGGAGCCGCGTAATGCGTTGGTGAAGCAGTATCAGCGGTTGTTCGAGTTGGACGGTGTGGGGTTGGAGTTCACGCCGGAGGCTTTGGAGGCGATTGCTGAGCAGGGGATTATTCGGGGGACGGGTGCGCGTGGGTTGCGGGCGATCATCGAGGAGGTGTTGTTGTCGGTGATGTACGAGGTGCCTTCGCGTGAGGATGTGGGGCAGGTGATCATCAGTCGGGAGACGGTGATCGACAACGTGAACCCCACGATCGTGCCGCGCATCCGCACCGAGCAGAACAGGCGGCGCCGCGACCGCTCGGCCTGACCCCGGCGGTCCCCGCTCCGTGGGGCGGACGGCAGGAGCGTGTCCCGGGGGACACGCGGCCTTCGTGCCGCCCCGAGCGCGCCCCCCGGTGTGAGACTTGCGGGGGAGGTGGGCGCATGGTCGACGGGTCCCCGATCGGTGAGGGCGAGCTCCTGTTCGAGGAGCTGGTCAGGTCCGTGCACGGCTGCGGGCCGATCGAGGTCCTGGAGGCGGCCGAGCGCTACGGCCAGGCCATCGGCCTCACGGCGGTCACCGTCCACGTGGTCGACATCCAGCAGAACCTCCTCTTCCCCCTCACCGGCGGACCCCCGCTCGGCGTCGACTCCACCGAGGCGGGGGAGGCCTACCGCTCCGACACGCTGCGGCTGGACGAGGGGGGCGACGGCGAACTGAGCCTGTGGCTCCCCCTGCGCGACGGCGCCGACCGCATGGGCGTCCTGCACGTCAGGACGGAGTCCCTGGACGAGCCCACCCTGCGCCGCTGCCAGACGCTGGCCTCCCTCCTGGCCCTGGTGGTCACCTCCAAACGCGCCTACAGCGACACCTACGTCCGCCACACCCGCACGCGGCCGGTGCAGCTGCGCACCGAGATGCTGCGCGCCTTCCTGCCGCCGCGCACGCTCGGCACCACGCGGGGGGTGTCCACCGCCGTCCTCGAACCCGCCTACGAGCTCGGCGGCGACGCCTTCGACCACTCGATCACGAAGGACACCCTGCACGCCGTCATCCTCGACGCGATGGGCCACGACCTGGCCTCCGGCCTGACCGCGTCGGTGGCCATGGCCGGGGCCCGCAGCGCCAGGCGCAACGGGGCCGACCTCGCCGAGCTCACCGCGAGTGTGGAGAAGGCCCTGCTCCAGTGGCTTCCCGAACGCTTCTGCACGGGTGTCTTCGCCACCCTGGAGCTGGCCGACGGGATGTTCTCCTGGGCCAACTGCGCCCACCCCACGCCCCTGCTCATCCGGGACCGCCGCCTGGTGCCCGGGGCCCTGGACCGGGAACCGGAGGTGCCCCTCGGCCTCGGCGGCGTCCTGGGCGGGACCGAGGCGCGCACCGTCCACCGCGTCCGGCTCGAACCCGGAGACCAGGTGCTGCTCTACACCGACGGCGTGACCGAGGCCCACGACAGCGAGGGGCGGATGTTCGGCCTCGAGCAGTTCGCGGACTTCGTCATCCGTGCGGCCTCCGCCGACGAGCCCGCCCCCGAGACCCTGCGGCGCCTCATCCACGCCATCCACGAGCACCAGCGCGGCAGCTTCACCGACGACGCCACCATCATGCTGCTGGAATGGCACCCGGACGGCCGCGGGGCGCCGCGCTCCCGGGGGTGCTGAGGAACCGCCCTGTGGGCCCGGCCGCGCCGCCGCGCCGGGGGCGGCGCGCCGCGGCCGTCGTCACCACAGGGCCAGCACCCTGCTCGGCCCGCCGGAGGCGTCCAGCCCCGGCATCACCCCGATGCTGAGCAGGGCTCCGGTCGGCGGCAGCCGGTCCAGTCCCGTCAGCGACTCCAGCCCCCACCGGTCGGCGCGGCCGAGCACCTCGTGCGCGGCGAAGTCCGTGGAGCGACCCGGGTCGGTGCTCAGCGTGTCGACCCCCACCCCGGCGACCCGCCTCCGGGCGACCAGGAACTCGCACGCCTCCGCGCCGAAGCCGGGGAAGTGCCACGAGCCGTCGGCCGCCACCCCGCGCACCGCCTCGTCCCCCCGCGCCCAGCGGGCGCTCCACCCCGAGTTCATCAGCACCGCCGCCCCGGCCGGGATCTCCCCGTGCGCCCGCTCGAACGCCAGGACGTCGTCCACCGTGACCGTGGTGTCCGGATCCTCCGCGGCGCGGGCCCTGACGTCGATGACGGCGGCGGGCGCGACCAGCTCCTCCGGCCGGATGTCGGGGACCAGGCGGCCGCCGCCGATCACGTGCCCGGGGGCGTCCAGGTGCGTCCCCGTGTGCTCACCGAACGTCCACTGCTGCACGTAGAGGCCGAACTCCCCCTCGGGGGCGGCCTCGGAGACCGTCTCCCGCACGGGTTTCACGTCGTCCCACCCGGCCATCGTCGGCGAGATCACGTGGCTCAGGTCGGCCACCCGGTGGAAGGCCCGGGGCCACGGAAGGGGGCCGGGCGGCGGGGGCGGGGGGCCGGCCGGGGCGGAGTCGGACAGGCCGTTCCGCGCGCGGACGGTCTCACCGGTTCCGTGGAGGCACATGGGGTCCCTTTCGTGTCGTGTCCTCTGCCGTATGCCCGGGCGGGGACCGGGACAACCTGTGCGCGGCCCCCTGTGGACGGGCTCCGACACGCTACCGGGCGCGGCGGGCGGCGGAACCGCGCGGGCCCCGCGTCAGCTGCCGTCCTCGGCGGCGACGGTGTCGAACACCAGGTCGCCCCAGCTCTCCGGGGCGGTGCCGATGGCGCCGATCTCGGCCATGAACGAGCCGATCCTCTCCAGGCCCTGCGGCGCGGTCGTGTACTCGATGCCGTCCCGGCCCAGGTGCTCCAGGTACTCCTCCGCCGTGACCGCCCCGTTCTCGGCCTCGGACAGGATGCGGGCGGCCGCCTCGGGGTCCCCGGTGATCAGCTCGTTGGCGCGTTCCACGCAGGCGTGCAGGGCCTCGACGACGTCGGGGTTCTCCTCCGCGTAGTCCTCCATGGCGGTGACCACGTTGAAGCCGTGCGGACCGCCGAGGACCTCGTAGCTGTCGAGGAGCACCCGCGCGCCCTCGGCCTCGGCCTGGTACTGGAACGGCGGAGCGGTGACCGCCGCCGCGATCTGTCCGCTGAGCAGGGCCTGGAGGGCGTCGGGGTGGGGCATGGCCACCAGGTTGCCGGTGAACCGGTCCGGGTCGCCGAACTCCTCCCGGGCGGCGTGCGCCAGCACGATCGACTGGATCGAGCCCGGTTGGGGCGAGGAGATGCGGTCGGCGCCGGTGATGTCGGACAGGCTCCGGATGCGGTCGTCCGTGGTGACCATCCACAGCGGCATGTTGTTCAGGCCGGTGACGACCTTCCACGGGACGCCGCTGTCGCGTGCCTGGAGGAAGGGCGCCAGGCCGCCGGTGCCCGCCTGGAGGCTGCCCGCGAGCATGCCGTCCCGGCTCGCCGAGCCCCCGCTCAGCACCTGCCACTCGACGGTGCGGTCGGGCAGCGCCTCCGCCAGCCACCCCCTGGCCTCGACGACGGTCAGCGACGCGTAGCTGAGCCCGTATCCGGTGGCGATCGCCACCGTGCCGGACCCGTCCGAGGCCCCGGAGCCGTCGGAGCACCCCGCGGCGCCCACGACGGCGGCGCCCGCGAGCAGGCCGAGGCCGCCGCGGAGCACGTCGCGGCGTCCGGGGGACCGTGGTGTACGGATGGCGGTCACAGGGCGGCTCCCTCTTTCATGCCCCAGCGGACGACGGTCCGCCGCTCCAGCAGTGTGAACAGCAGGTCCAGCGCGATCCCGATCAGCGCGATGGTCACCAGGCCCGCGAAGACGTCCGGGATGTCCAGGTGGAAGCGGGCCTCGTTGATGAAGAACCCGAGCCCTCCCTGCGCGCCCGCGACCCCGAAGACCAGCTCGGCGGCGATGACGGTGCGCCAGCCGAACGCCCAGCCCGTCCTGACCCCGGCGACGGTGTGCGGCAGGGCCGCGGGCAGGTGCACGTCCCGGATCAGCCGCCACGAGCGCAGGCCGAGGCTGCGGCCGACCATGAGCGTGGTGGCCGGGACGGTGCGGAAGCCCATGCCGATGTTGACCGCCATCGGCCACAGGACGGCGTTGGCCACCACGAACACCAGGACGGTCTCGTCGAGGCCGAACCACAGCATGGCCAGGGGCAGGATCGCCACCGACGGCAGGGGGTTGACCATCGCGGTGAGCAGCGTCAGCAGGTCGTCGCCGAAGCGCGTGGCGACCGCGAGGGCGGTGAGCACGACGGCCAGCGCCGTGCCGATGAGCATCCCCAGGCCGAGGATCCGCAGGGTGGTGAGGGTGGGTCCCACCAGGGCGCCGCCGCCCCACCCCTCCGCGAACGCGGCGGCCACGTCCCAGGGCCCCGCGAAGACGAGCGGACTGACGCCGGCGGCGACCACGTACAACTGCCACACCCCGAGCAGCGCCACCAGGAGGGCGCTCCTGCGCAGGCCGACGGGAAGCCGCGACCAGGGGCCGTCCGACCGCCGGCCCCCTGCGCCGGCGTCGGCGGGCGGCGCGGTCTCAGTCGAGGACGGCACGGCCGGCCTCCTCCCTGTCGTCGGAGAGCAGCGCGCGCAGGCGGCGGCGCGCCGCGGTGAACCCCTCGGTGTCCGGGCTGTCCAGGCCGGCGACGTCGAGGGTCTCCACGACGGACGAGGGGCGCCCGCCCAGCACCACCACCCGGTCGCCGAGCAGCACGGCCTCGTCGATGCTGTGGGTGACGAAGAGGATGCTCACGCGGGTGCGCCGGGCCAGTCCGGCCAGTTCCGCCTGGAGGCGTCCGCGCGTCTGGGCGTCGAGGGCGCCGAAGGGTTCGTCCATCAGCAGCATGCGGGGCTCCAGGGCGAACGCGCGGGCGATCGCGACGCGCTGCTTCATGCCCCCCGAGAGCTGGTGGGGGTGGCGGTCCAGGGCGTGTCCGAGCCCCATCAGCTCCAGCTGGGCCGTGGCCCGTGCGCGCGCCTCGTCGCGCGGCGTGCCGGTCGCGCGCAGCGCGTAGGCGACGTTGCCGAGGACGGTGCGCCAGGGGAAGAGCTGGTCCAGTTCCTGGAAGACCACGGCCCGGTCCGGGGCGGGGCCCTCCACCTCCGCGCCGTGGAAGGAGATCCGCCCGGCGGAGGGGGTGAGGAAGCCGGCGACGGCCTTGAGGACGGTGGACTTCCCGCAGCCGGAACGGCCGATCAGCATCACGGTCTCGCCGTGGCCGACGGTGAGGTCGGCGCCGGCGACCGCCGGTACGCGGCCGCCCGGGCCCGGGTACCCGATCGCGACCCCGTCGACGGACAGGAGCGGTTCTGCGCCCATCGGGACTCCTCTCTCGTTGCGCGGTGTCGTGGCCGGCGGGTGCGCGGCGCCATCTTCCGACTAAAGCAGTAGGAAATATAGACTATTTGGGCGGGTCCGGCCACCGCGTCGACGCACGGGGGGCTGTAGGGGCGGCGGTGGATCAGGGCCTGTGCAGGTCAGGCGTGGTACCCGGGCGGCCCGGGGCGGTCGGCGCCGGCTCGGCCGCGGGCGGTGTCAGTGCCGCGCCGGGACGGCGCGGAGGTTCCGGACGGGGCGCACCATGAGCAGCACCAGGCCCACCACGAGGGTGGCCGCCCCGCCGACGAGCAGGAGGGGCCGCGCCCCGAAGAGCTCCGCGGCCGGTCCCGCCAGGGCCTGCCCCACGGGCATCATCGCCAGGGAGCCCGCCATCTCGTAGGAGTGGATCCGGCCGAGGACCGGGCGGGGGGTGTGGGTCTGCACGCTGGTGCTCCACATGACGCCCCAGAAGCCCATCATCGCGCCGCTGACCGCCGCACCCAGGGCCAGCGCGGACGCCGGGAGGCCCAGCCCGACGCTGACGGAGAACGCTCCGGCGCCGAACAGCGCGAGCGTGCCCGCCCGGAGGGGGAACCGCGGCCGCACCCGCATCGCCACCAGGCCGCCCAGGGCCGTGCCGCCGCCCAGGGCGGAACTGACGAGTCCGAACGCCTGGGCGCCGTGGCCGGTGATGATCTCACTCGCGGTCAGGGGGACCTGAGGTCCCCACATGCTCACCATCAGCACCATCCACAACAGGATCACCGACCACATCCAGGTGCGGCTGCGGAACTCGCGCCACCCCTCCGCCAGGTCGGCGGCGTAACCGGGCCCCTGGCCCCGCCGTCTGACCGTCCCGGGCAGTCGGACGAGCCCCAGCAGGACCGCCCCCACCGCGTAGGCGCCCGCGTGGACGGCCAGGACGCCGGCGGCGGAGAACAGGGCCACCAGCAGCCCGGCCACGGCCGGGCCCAGCAGCATGGCGAGGGCCTCGGCGGTGCGGATGACCGCGTTCGCCCCGTGCACGTCCCCGGACACCCGCGGGATCACCGAGCCCACGCCCGGCTGGAACGCGCCTGCGGCGATCCCGTTCACGGCGCCGATCACGCAGATCTGCCACAGCACCACGTGCCCGGTCAGGAAGAGGACCGCCACCGTGCCCTGGGTCGCCACGCGCACCAGGTCGGCCGCGATCATCAGCCGGCGCGCCCCCCAGCGGTCGGACAGCACTCCGCCGAAGACCACGAAGGCCACGAAGCACGCGGAGAAGGACGCCATCGCGAGGCCGATCCCGCCGGCCCCGTGTCCGTGCGCGATCAGCCCGGCCGACAGGGCGACGGGCAGCATCCCGTCGCCGAGCTTGGCCACGACGCGGGCGGAGAAGAACAAGGAGAAGTTCCGCGACCACAGCTTCCGTCCGCCGCCCGCCCGCCACGCGCCTTCGACCTGCTCCGACAGTGCGCCGCGCCCCATATTTCCCGCTTTCCTTCGATCGGACACGGTTCGTCCGAGCGGTTCGCCACCCTACCGGTCCAGACCAGTTGGCGGGGATCTTGCGGGAATCGGGAAGAGGATCGAGGAAAACTGTCCCGACCCGGGGCGCTCCAGTAACTTGGCTCACACGCGGCCGCGGAGGAGAGGACCCCTATGCCCCTGGAGCAGAGCGCCGACTGGTGGAAGTCCAGCGTCGTCTACCAGATCTATCCGAGCAGCTTCCACGACAGCGACGGCGACGGGGTCGGCGACCTGCCCGGCGTCATCGCCAGGCTCGACTACCTGAAACTCCTGGGCGTCGACGTCGTGTGGCTCTCACCCGTCTACCCCTCGCCGTGGGACGACAACGGGTACGACATCAGCGACTACCGGGACATCCACCCCCGGTTCGGCACCCTGGAGGACTGGGACCGGCTGCGCGACGGGCTGCACGAGCGCGGGATGCGCCTGGTGATGGACCTGGTCGTCAACCACACCAGCGACGAGCACCCGTGGTTCACCGCCTCCCGCGCGGGGGACCCCGACAAGCGCGACTTCTACTTCTGGAGGCCCGGGCGCGACGGCGGGCCGCCCAACAACTGGGGCTCGGTGTTCTCCGGCCCCGCCTGGACCCAGGACGAGGCCACCGGCGAGTACTACCTGCACCTGTTCACCCGGCGCCAGCCCGATCTGAACTGGGAGAACCCACGGGTGCGCGAGGCCGTCCACGACGTGGCGCGCTGGTGGCTGGACCGGGGCGCCGACGGGTTCCGCATGGACGTGATCAACTTCGTCTCCAAGACGCGGCAGATGCCCGACGGCCCGGTCTCGGGGGAGCACGGGCACGGGTCCTTCGCCGAGTACGCCGTGAACGGCCCCCGCCTGCACGAGTTCCTGCACGAGATGCACAGGGAGGTCTTCGCGGGCAGGGACGTGCTCACCGTCGGCGAGATGCCCGGGGCGGACGTGGCGCAGGCCCGCGTGCACACCGACCCCGCCAACCGCGAGCTCGACATGGTGTTCCAGTTCGAGCACGTGGAACTCGACCACGGGCCCGGCGGCAAGTTCGACCCGCGCCCCCTGGACCTGCGCGATCTCAAGCGCTCCCTCAACCGCTGGCAGGAGGGCCTGGGCGGGACCGGCTGGAACAGCCTGTACTGGAACAACCACGACCAGCCCCGGGCGGTGTCGCGCTTCGGGGACGAGCGGTACCGGGTCGAGTCGGCGACCGCTCTGGCCACGACCCTGCACATGATGAAGGGGACGCCGTACGTCTACCAGGGCGAGGAGCTGGGGATGACCAACGCCCACCTCGCCGACATCGGCGACTACCGGGACGTGGAGACCCTCAACTACCACCGCGCCGCGGTGGAGGGCGGCAGGGTGGACGCGGACGCCGCCATGGCGGGCATCGCCCGGATGAGCCGGGACAACGCGCGCACGCCCATGCAGTGGGACGCCTCGCCCAACGCCGGGTTCACCACCGGTACGCCGTGGATCGGGGTCAACCCCAACCACGTCGAGATCAACGCGGAGGCGGCCGTCGCCGACCAGGGCTCGGTGTTCCACTACTACCGGCGCCTGATCGCGCTGCGCAAGGAGCACCCGGTGATCGTGCACGGCCGGTTCGAGCCCCTGGCGGAGGAGGACCCCGCGGTGTACGCCTACACCCGGACCCTGGACGACCGGGTGCTGACGGTACTGGTGAACTGGGGCGCCGACACGGCTCCGCTGGACCTGGACCCCAAGGTCGCCGGGCGCGATCCCGAACGGCTGATCGGCAACTACCCCGAGGAGGACGGGCTGTTCGCGCCCCTGCGTCCCTGGGAGGCCCGCGTCCACCTGGGGAGGTCCTGACCCTCCTGCCGGCCGGCCCGGGGTCCGGACCCCGGGCCGGGGCGTGCTCCTGCGACGCCTGACCTGGGGCGGAGTCCGTCCGGCGGGTTCAGAATTTTTGAAATCCGTGGGAAGTGAGGTTAGACTAACCTTCGTTCTGTCGGGGTTCTCCCGTTTCGTCCTCCGTGTTTCCCCTCGGGGCCGATAGCCCCTGCGCGGAACGGGCCCGCCGGGTACGACGCGGCCACCCTCATGACGAAGAAAGCAGTGTGAGCATGGCCTCCACCTTCCACCGCGCCAGCGGCATCGGACTCACCGCCCTCCTCGCCCTCGGCCTCACGGCCTGCGGCGGCGCCGAGGAGGACACCGGCGGGAGCGGCGGCGAGAGCGGCGGCACGGCGGGCGGCGCGTTCCCGGTCAGCATCGAGAGCGCCCTCGGCACCGCCGAGATCCCCGAGCAGCCCGAGCGCGTCGTCACCCTCGGGCAGGGCTCGGCGGAGACCGCCATCGCCCTGGGCGTCGTCCCGGTCGGCGTCGAGAGCTACGAGTGGGGCAGCGACGACACCGGGTACCTCCCCTGGATCCACGAGGCCGTCACCGAGTCCGGCGAGGAGCTGCCCGAGCAGTTCGCCGGCGCCGACGACATCGACTTCGAGGCGATCATCGAGCTGGCCCCCGACGTCATCCTCGCCCCCTGGTCCGGCGTCACCCAGGAGCAGTACGACATCCTGAGCGACATCGCCCCCACGGTCGCCTACCCCGAGCTCCCCTGGAGCACCGACTGGGACCAGCAGATCGAGATCATCGGCGAGGCGCTGGGGCAGCCCGAGGAGGCGCAGGGCCTCATCGGGGACATCGAGACCCAGTTCGAGGAGGCGGCCGCGGCCAACGAGCAGTTCGCCGACCTCACCTTCTCCTACGTCTACACCGACGGCCCCGGCACGCTCGGCGTCTTCCTCCCCGACGAGCAGCGCGTCGCCATGGTGCGCGGCCTGGGCCTGACCGTCGACCCCGTCGTCGAGACCTTCCCCGAGACCGAGGGCACCGACTCCGCCATCATCGGCCTGGAGAACGCCGACCAGCTCGCCGACAGCGACCTGCTCTTCACGTTCTACACCGACGACGAGACGCGCGCCGAGATCGAGGCGCAGGACCTCTACGCGGCGATCCCCGCCGTCGAGAGCGGAGCCGTGGTCGCCGCCGAGGACACCTCCTTCGTCACCGCGTCCTCGATCATCAACCCGCTCACCGTCCCCTGGGTCATCGAGCGCTACGTGCCCATGATCGAAGAGGCCGCGGCCAACGCCGACAGCTGATCCCACCGACAGGGCGAACGTGAAGACACTCACGGCTCCGTCCCGCCCGGGCCCCGCCCGCGCCGTGCTCATGCTCGGCGCGGGCGCCGCGGCCCTCGCCGGGGCGGTCCTCCTCAGCCTCGTCATAGGCAGCAAGCCCACCTCCCCCACGGAGGTGTGGCAGGTGCTGACGGGCGGGGCGGACCCCTTCACCACCACCGTGGTGGAGAGCCGCTACCCCCGTACCCTCCTCGGCATCGTCGCCGGGGCGGCCCTCGCCCTGGCGGGCACCCTCATGCAGGGCATCACACGCAACCCCCTCGCCGACCCGGGCCTCCTGGGCGTCAACGCGGGCGCCGCCGCCGCGGTGGTCACCGCCACCGCGCTGCTCGGCCCCACCTCCGTCGCCGGCACGGTCTGGTGGGCGCTGCCCGGCGCCCTCGCCGCCGGACTGGCCGCCTACACCGTGGGCAGCCGGGGCGGCGACGGCGGGCTGGTGCGCCTCGTCCTGGCCGGAGCGGTGGTCTCCGCCGTGCTCAACGCCTACGTCCAGGCGGTGGCGCTGAGCATGCCCGAGACCTTCGACAGCTACCGCTACTGGGTCGTCGGCTCCCTGGGCGGACGCGGCTACGACGTCGTCCTGTCCGTGCTGCCCGTCATCGGCGTCGGCGTCCTGCTGGCGTTCCTCGTCGCGGGCGGCCTCAACGCCCTGGCCCTGGGGGAGGAGGCGGCGATCGCCACCGGGGCGAACACCGTGTGGATCCGCTCGGCGGGGCTGGTCGCGGGCGCCGTGCTCGCCGCGGGGGCCACCGCGGCGGCGGGCCCCATCGCCTTCGTCGGCCTCGCCGTCCCCCACGTGGTGCGGGCCCTGGTCGGCGTGGACTTCCGCGTCCAGGTGCCCTTCGCCCTGCTGGTCGGCCCCACCCTGCTGCTGGCCGCCGACGTCGTCGGCCGCACGATCGTCCGCCCCACGGAGCTGATGGTCGGCGTGGTCACCGCGTTCGTCGGCGCCCCCGTCCTGCTGTACGCGGTCAGGAAGATGCGGAGCGCCTCATGACCCGGTCCACCACCCGGACGCGGCGGCCGCGGCCGCCGCGCGGGGCCGCCCCGCCCGTGCTCGCGCTCGGGCCGGTCGCCCTGCCCGTCCACCCGCGCTCCGTGCTGTGCGCGGTCCTCCTCCTGGTGCTCGTGGCCGCCGCCGCGGCGGCCACCCTCGCCATGGGCAGGCTCGGCATCCCCCTCACCCGCCTGCCCGCCGTGGTCACGGGCGCGGGCGAGGCCACCGAGGCGTTCGTCCTCGGACGGCTGCGCGGCCCCCGCCTGGCCGTCGCCGTGGGCACCGGGGCCGCGCTCGGCCTGGCCGGCGCGCTCTTCCAGTCCGTCACCCGCAACCCGCTGGGCAGCCCGGACGTCATCGGCCTCGGGGCGGGGGCCGGGGCGGGGGCCGCCTTCGCCGCCCTCGTCCTGCCCGGCGTCGTCCCCGTGCCGATGGGCGCCCTCGCGGGAGCGGCCCTGGCCATGGCCGTGGTGGCCGCGGCCACCGGAACCGGGCTGCGCCACCCGGGGCGCCTCATCGTCGCCGGGATCGGCGTGGCCGCGATGGCCCAGGCGTTCACGCACTTCGTGGTGTCCGTGATGGCCCGCGACCAGGCCGGTGTCCTCTCCGCCTACGTCAACGGCAGCCTGGGCGCCAGGGCGTGGGAGCACGCCTGGACCATCTGGGCGGTCCTGCTCCTGGCACTGCCCTTCGTGGCGGCGCTGGCGGGCCCCGTCACCGTCAACGAGATGGGCGACGAGCTGGCCGACGCCCTCGGCGCGCGCGCCTCCGCGACCCGGACCGGGGCGGTCGTCCTGTCGGTGGTGCTCTCGGCCGCCGCCGTGAGCGTCGCCGGACCGATCGCGTTCGTGTCCTTGACCGCCCCGCAGATCGCCCGCAGGCTCAGCGGGGCCCCCGGCCCCAACCTCGCGCTGTCGGCCCTGGTCGGCGCGCTCCTGCTGGTGGCGGCCGACCTGGCCGTGCAGCAGTCGCCGGTGGGCGACGGACTGCCGGTCGGGATCTTCACCATGGGGTTCGGGGGCGTCTACCTGGGCTACCTGCTGGTTCGTGAATGGCGAAAGGGTGTGCTGTGAGTCCGGTACTGTCCGCGGAGGGCCTCACGCTGGGGTACGGGGCCGATCCGGTCGTGCGCGACCTGGACCTCGGTGTGGCCGAGGGGGAGTTCACCGTCATCGTCGGCCCCAACGGGTGCGGCAAGTCGACGCTGCTCAAGGCGCTGGGCCGGGTGAACAAGCCGATGTCGGGCCGGGTGCTCCTCAACGGCCAGGACATCCGGGGGCTGCGCGCCAAGGCGGTCGCCCGCCGGATGGCGCTCCTGCCGCAGAGCCCCGTCGCGCCGGAGGGCATCACCGTGCGCGCCCTCGCCGCTCGCGGGCGCTTCCCCCACCACACGCTGGTGCGGCAGTGGAGCCCCCGGGACGAGACGGCGATCTCCCGGGCACTGGAGCTCACCGGGCTGGCCGGCCTGGCCGACACCCAGGTCGGATCGCTCTCCGGCGGCCAGCGGCAGCGCGCGTGGGTGGCGATGGTCCTGGCGCAGGACACCGGCGTCCTGCTGCTGGACGAGCCGACCACGTTCCTGGACATCGCGCACCAGTACGACCTGCTGGAGCTGTTCGCCGACCTGCACCGCCAGGGGCGCACGATCGTCGCGGTCCTGCACGACCTGGCCCAGGCCGCCCGGTTCGCGACCCGCCTGGTCCTCATGGACGGGGGGAGGGTCGTCGCGGACGGCCCGCCCGGACAGGTCGTGACCGCGGCACTGGTGGAAGAGGTGTTCGGGCTGCCCTGCGACGTGGTGCCCGACCCGCGCACCAGCACGCCGCTGGTCATCCCGCACGAGCGCTCCTGAGGCGGCGCCCTCAGGCGCCTCCCCCGTCCGCCTCCCCCCGGTCCCGCCCGGCCTTGAACTCCTCCCAGTGGGACAGGAGGGTGTCGTGGTAGTCGTCCAGCCAGCTCATGTAGTCGTGCATGTTGCGCAGGCGGTTGCGCGCGGGCGGGCTCAGGGAGGGGAGCCGCTCCAGCGCGGACGCCGCGAGGTCCCTCTGCCGGCGCAGGTAGGAGCGCTCGTTGCGCAGGAACCCGCCCCACACGTCCTCGTCCATGGCGACCAGCCGTGAGCGGCTGTCCGGCGCGCCGACCATCTCGACGAAGCCCATCTCGCGCAGGCGGCGCACGGACTGGGACACCGAGCCCCGGCTGACCCGGGCGCCGTCGGCGATCTCCTCGGCGCTCACCGCCTCGCGGTCGGCGAGGAGCAGGTAGCCCACGATGCGCCCCTCGGTCCTGGGGCGGCCCTGCGACTGCCAGTACTCCGAGAACCCGCGGACGAAGTCGTCCCGGAACCCCTCGTCCCCGTCCGTGTCCGCCGCCCCGGTGCTCTCCGCCATGGCAGCCACGATAGCGCCCGGACGTGCCCGGGCGTCCTCGGAAGCGGCCCGGGTCACGGCGAGCGCAGGGACTCCAGCATCCCCGAGAACGCGGCCCAGACGTCGTCCAGGTCGCCGGGGTCCCCGCTCCCGGCCAGCCACAGCGCGGCCTCGTTCATGGCCCCGGAGAGCAGGTGGGCCAGGGGCGGCACCGGCTGGGGGCGCAGGACCCCCGCCCGGACGAGGCCGGTGAGCGCCTCCCGGAGGTGCCGCGCGGACCCGGCCTCGTCCAGGGAGCGCCAGGTGCTCCACCCGAGCACGGCCGGCCCGTCCACCAGCATGATCCGCCGCACGTCCGGAGCCGTGCTCGCGGTGAGGAAGGCCCGGCAGCCCGCGGTCAGCTGGTCCCACGGGTCCCGCCGGGCGTCCGCGGCGGCCGCCACGGCGTCGGCGACCTCGCCCTGGACCTCCTCCAGGACGGCGCGGAAGAGGTCCGGCTTGCCCTCGAAGTGGTGGTAGAGGGCGCCCTTGGTGACGTCGGCCGCCGCCACGATCCCGCTCAGTCCCACGCCTGCGTACCCGTGCTCGGCGAACAGCCGGCGCCCCTCGCGCAGGAGGGCCCTCCTGGTGCGCTCGCGCTGCCTGGCCCGGCTCCCGGTCTCCGCGGTCATGTTCCCCCACCTGTTGACATACCGAAGGTACGCGAATAGCGTACTTCACATACCAACGGTATGTGAAAGGCGGAGTCATGGAGCTCAGCGGTTTCTACCCGGTCATCGGCACCACCCGGATCCAGGAGGCCAGGGACTTCTACGTGGACCTGTTCGGCTTCGAGGAGACCTTCGCGGCCGACTGGTACGTCAGCCTGCGCCGCCCCGGGCCGCCCGACCGCGAGCTGGCACTGCTCGACCACCGCCACCCCACCGTCCCGGAGGGCTACCGCCGGCCGGCGCAGGGCGTGCTGCTCAACTTCGAGGTGGCGGACGTCGACGCGGAGTGGGAGCGCCTCGTCGTACGCGGCGGACTCCGCCCCGAGCTGGGGATCCGCACCGAGGACTTCGGGCAGCGGCACTTCATCGTGGCCGACCCCTCCGGGGTGCTCGTCGACGTCATCACGCCCGTCCCGCCCACGGGCGGCTACGAGGAGAACTACACCGACTCCTGACGGGGCCCTCCGCGCGGGAGGGGCCCGGACGGGTCTGGTCGGGCGCCCCTCGCGGGGGTACGGTCGGGTCGGTGGCAATGCCGACGGGACAGGGGGCGCACACCGTGGAGATGACACTGGACCAGGCCTCGCGACTGGCGTGGTCCGTCCACGCCGGGCAGGTGGACCGCGCCGGGCGCCCCTACAGCGAGCACGTGTTCGCGGTCCGCGACCTGCTGGCCCCCCACGGGGTGCACGCCCAGATGGCCGGGGTCCTGCACGACGTCCTGGAGGACACCCCCGTCACCGCCGACGACCTGCGCGGACGCGGCTGTCCCGAGGCGGTCGTCCGGGCGGTGGAGTCGGTGAGCCGGAGACCGGGGGAGTCCTACGGGGACCTGGTCCGACGGGCAGCGGCCGACCCCCTGGGGCGCCTGGTCAAGCTCGCCGACAACCGCCACAACTCCGACGAGGGACGACTGGCCGCGCTGCCCGCGGAGCAGGCGGACCGGCTGCGCGCCAAGTACGCACGCGCGCGGGAGATCCTGGAGGGCGGGCTGTCGGCGGTGCCGCCCCTGGGCGGTGCGGCGGGACCGGCCCCGGGGCCGGACCACAGGCGTCCCACGGGACCGGTGGCCACCCCCAGGTCCACCCTCGTGGTCATCTACACCGACCGCGCGGAGGAGTGCCGGTCCTTCTACACCGCTCTCGGTCTGGGCTTCCTCCGCGAACAGCACGGCCGGGGGGCCGTGCACCACGCGGCCGTGCTGGCCGACGGAGTGGTGTTCGAGATCTACCCGGCGACGGCCGAGCGCTCCACGGGCGCCGTCCGCCTGGGGTTCACCGTGAACGGCCGCCTCGCGACGCCTCCCCTGGAGCCCGGCCGCCACACGCTCACCGACCCCGACGGCCGCGCGGTGGACGTGGTCGCCGTCTGAGGGGCCGGGCGGGGCGCCCCGGCGTGTGCGCAAGGTACCAGCCGGTCGGTATGCTTGGCCGACGGGCGTCCTCAGGACGGCGGGGGCACGAAGTGAGGCAGGACATGGCGCGAGCACAGCAGGCGGTCGATCCGGGAACGGGCACCGGGTCCGTCCCCGAGAGGCTGCTGGGGGCGGCGACCAGGCTGTTCGCCGAGCGGGGCTACGAGGGGACCTCCGTCCAGGAGGTGGTCGTCGCCGCGGGCGTCACCAAGGGGGCAATGTACCACTACTTCGGGTCCAAGGACGACCTCCTCTACGAGGTCTACGCCCGGGTCCTGCGCATGCAGACCGAGCACCTGGTCCGGATCGCCGGGCGGGAGGCTCCGGTGGCCGAACGCGTCCACGCGGCCGCGGCCGACGTCATCGTCACCAGCATCGCCAACCTGGACGACACCGTCATCTTCTTCCGCTCCATGCACCAGCTCAGCGAGGAGAAGCAGCGCGCCGTGCGCGCCGAACGGCGCGGCTACCACGAGGTCTTCCGCGACATGGTGGCCCAGGGGCAGAGCGAGGGCGTCTTCCGCGACGACGTCTCCGCGGACCTGGTGGTCAACTACTTCTTCGGGTCGGTCCACCACCTGAGCACCTGGTACCACCCGGGCGGGCCGCTGACCGGCGAGGACGTCGGCCGCCACTTCGCCGACCTGCTCGTCGCGGGGCTGCGCCCGGCGTCCTGAGGACGCCGGGCCCGGGACCCGGCGACGGGGGAGCCCGCGGCGCCCGCGGGGCGCCGCGGGCCGTGCTCCTCCGGGCCTCCGCCCCGTGCCCGGGTGTCCCACGGCGCGGGAGCCCCCGGCCGCCGTGCGCGTTCCCGGGGAACGAGGGCACACGCACAGCGACCTCCGGGGCGCCGCGGGCACCCGGGCCGTGCTCGTCCCGGGCCTTCCGTCGCGCTAGCGGTACTTGCGCAGCTCGGCCCGGCCCAGCGAGCGCAGGTGCACCTCGTCGGGGCCGTCGGCCAGCC
Organism: Streptomonospora nanhaiensis; assembly: GCF_026642255.1. Lineage (GTDB taxonomy): Bacteria > Actinomycetota > Actinomycetes > Streptosporangiales > Streptosporangiaceae > Nocardiopsis > Nocardiopsis tropica. The sequence continues at coordinate 2,214,768 of NZ_CP113264.1, forward strand.
GCAGGGAGCGCACGCCCGCCATCCAGCCGGCCAGCGGCAGGTCCTGGCTCACCCCGGCGGCCCCGTGCGCCTGGATCGCCTTGTCCATGATCCACTCCACCGTGCGCGGGGTGGCGATCTTGATCGCCTGGATCTCGGTGTGCGCGCCGCGGTTGCCGACCGTGTCCATCAGGTAGGCGGTCTTGAGCACCAGCAGCCGCAGCTGCTCGATCGACACGCGCGCCTCGGCGATCCACTCGCGGACCACGCCCTGCTCCGCCAGGGGCCGCCCGAACGCCACGCGGTCCAGCACGCGCCGGCAGGTGAGCTCCAGGGCCCGCTCGGCCATGCCGATGAGCCGCATGCAGTGGTGGATGCGGCCGGGGCCCAGCCGGGCCTGGGCGATGGCGAACCCCTCGCCCTCCCCGCCGACGAGGTTCTCCGCGGGCACCCGCACGTCCTCGAACAGGACCTCCGCGTGGCCGCCGTGGTCGCTGTCGTCGAAGCCGTACACGGACATGCCGCGCCGCACCGTCAGCCCCGGGGTGTCGCGCGGCACCAGCACCATGCTCTGCTGGCGGTGCCGGTCGGCGTCGGGGTCGGTCTTGCCCATCACGATGAAGACCGCGCACTCGGGGTTGAGCGCGCCGGTGATGAACCACTTGCGCCCGTTGACCACGTACTCGTCACCGTCACGGACAATGCTGGTGGTGATGTTGGTGGCGTCGGAGGAGGCCACCTCCGGCTCGGTCATCGCGAACGCCGAGCGGATGTCCGCGGCCAGCAGGGGTTCCAGCCAGCGCTTCTTCTGCTCGGGGGTGCCGAACATCGTCAGCACCTCCATGTTCCCGGTGTCGGGCGCCGCGCAGTTGAGCGCGGCGGGAGCCAGCCTCGGGCTGCGGCCGGTGATCTCGGCCAGCGGCGCGTACCGGAGGTTGTCCAACCCGCCGTGCTCCGGGTGTCCGGCCAGGAACAGGTTCCACAGCCCCTGTTCGCGCGCCCGAGCCTGGAGCTCGCGCACCACCGGCGCGGTCGACCACCGGTCCTCCCGCGCGGCGAGCTGTTCCTCCAGCACCGCCTCGGCCGGGTAGACGTGTTCGTCCATGAAGGCCAGCAGCCTCTGGCGAAGCTCCTCGGTCCCCTCGTCGTAGGCGAAGTCCATCAGTCCTCCTCGAGCATCGTGTGGGCGCGCTCCACCAGGGGGGCGACCACGTCGCCGATCCGGTCGAAGCCCGCGCCGACGGTCAGTCCCTTGCCGTGCCGGAAGTGGATGCCCTCGGCGATGACGGCGAGCTTGAAGCAGCCCAGGGCCACGTACCACGCGAGCCGGGACACGTCACGGCCGGTCGTGGCCGCGTACATCGCCACCAGCTCCTCCGGCGGGGGGAACCCCTCGGCGGACGTCGCCGGGACCCCGCCGATCCCGACGGGCTGCTGCTGGTACACGAGCATCAGGCCCAGGTCCACGAGCGGGTCGCCGAGCGTGGCCATCTCCCAGTCCAGCACCGCGGTGATGCGCCCCTCCGGGGTCGCCAGCACGTTGTCGAGCCGGTAGTCGCCGTGCACGACGGCGGGGGCCGACGGCTCGGGGAGGGTCGCGGCCAGCTTCGCGCGCAGTTCGTCGATCCCCGGGACGTCCCGGCTGCGCGAGGCCTCCCACTGCTTGCCCCACCTGCGCACCTGGCGTTCCAGGAACCCCTCCGGGCGGCCGAAGCCGCTCAGCCCGACCTCCTCGGGCACCACCGCGTGCAGCACGCCGAGGGTGGCGATGAGCTCCTCGGCGACCCTGCGGGCGGTGCCCGGCCCCAGCGGCGCGATCTCGTCCCGGGTCCGGAAGGGCGTTCCCCCCACGTACTCCATGACGTAGAAGGGCGCGCCCAGCACCTCCGGGTCCTCGCACAGGAGGTGGGTGCGGGGGACCGGTACCCCGGTGTCCCGCAGCGCGGTCATCACCCGGTACTCGCGGGACATGTCGTGGGCGGTCGCCAGCACGTGCCCGAGCGGGGGCCGGCGCACGACCCATTCGCCGGTCCCGTCGCGGACCACGTAGGTCAGGTTGGACCTGCCCCCCGCGACCACCCTTCCGCGCAGCGGTCCCGTGACCAGTCCCGGCCGTGCGGCGTCCAGGTGGGCGCGCAGGCGGTCCAGGTCCAGCCCCGGCAGGCCGGTTCGTTCGTCGCTCATGCGTTCCCCTCGAAGACCTTGGCCTGGAGGCGGCGCATCCCCGCGAGCCAGCGGTCGGTGTCGTTCGCCCTGGCGGCGTAGTGGTCGGCGACCCGGGGGTGGGGCAGGATCAGGAACCGCCTGTCGGCCAGGCCGGCCATCACGGCGTCCGCGACCTCCTCCGGGGTGATGGCCTCCGCCGCCAGGATGGCCTTGCCGGTGTCCCCGGACGCCTCCAGCAGGTTCGTGCGCACCCCGAGCGGGCAGACGCACTGGACGGTGATCCCGCGGTCCCCGTAGGTGGCCGACAGCCATTCGCCGAAGGACAGGGCGGCGTGCTTGGTCACCGAGTACGGCGCGCTGCCCAGCATCGTGAGCAGGCCGGCCGCCGAGACGGTGGACAGGAAGCGTCCGCTGCCCCGCTCCAGCCAGCCGGGCACCAGCTCCCGCGCGGCGCGCACGTGCGCCATGACGTTGACCTGCCAGGCCAGGTCCCAGTCCTGTTCGGAGGCCTCGGGGCCCCCGGCCACCCCCACCCCCGCGTTGGCGGCGTACAGGTCGATGGCGCCCAGGTGGGCCCCGGCCTCGGCGATGAGCGCGGTCACGCCCGCCTCGCTCGCGGCGTCGCCCGGGACCGCGACCCCGCCGATCTCCGCGGCCACGGCCTCGGCCGCGCCCGCGTCGATGTCGTTGACCACCACGCGCGCCCCGGCCCCGGCCAGCCTGCGCGCGATGGCGGCGCCGATGCCGTTGCCCGCGCCGGTGACGACCGCCCCGCTGTCGGTCAGGTCCATGTCACACGCCCCCGGTCAGGGTGACGCCGCCGTCGAGGACGAGCGTGCGGCCGGTGATCCAGGAGGCGTCGTCCGAGAGCAGGAACGCGACCGCGCCCGCGACGTCCTCGGGCACGCCGAGGCGGCCCAGGGGGTACTCGGCGGCGAGCTTCTCCTCGCGTCCCTCGTACAGGGCGGCGGCGAATCTGGTCTTGACCACGGCCGGGGCGACCCCGTTCACGCGGACGCCGGGGCCGAGTTCGACGGCGAGCTCCTCCGTGATGTGCAGGAGCATCGCCTTGGTGGCCCCGTAGAAGCCGATGCCGGGGGCCGGCTTGAGTCCGGCGACCGAGGAGACGTTGACGATCGCCCCTCCGTGCTCGGCCATCCAGGCCTTGTACGCCTTCTGCACCCACGAGATCGCGGACAGGGCGTTGACCTCGAAGATCTTGCGGGCGGCGTCCAGGTCCAGGTCCACCATCCGCCCGTACACCGGGTTGATGCCGGTGTTGTTGACGAACATGTCGACGCTGCCGAAGGCCTCCAGGGTCGCGGCGACGGCCTCGTCCTGGTGGCGCGGGTCGTCCGCCCGACCGGGCACGCCGATGGCGTGCCCGGGTCCGCCCAGGGCCTCGACGGCCTCCTGGAGGGGTTGGGGCTTGCGCGCGGTGACGCACACGCGCGCGCCCTCGTCGACGAGTCGCCGGGCGACGGCCAGGCCGATGCCGCGGCTCGCGCCGGTGACGATGGCGGTCCGGCCGCTGAACCGGGAAGTCATCACGTTCTCCTTAAACCGACTGGTCGGTATGCAACGGAGACTCTATGTCCCCGGAGGCGCGTGCCGCAAGGGGCGCGAGCGGCGCGGAAGCGGGACAATGGCGGCGCGGGCCACCGTCCCCCGCCTCCGAGCCACAGACAGAGGACTCCCCATGACAACCGACGTCGCCGACCGACCGGACCAGCGCCGATACGAGATCACCGCCGACGGCGAGACCGCCGGGTACGCCGAGTACATCCTCACCGGCGAGCTGGTCACCTTCACCCACACCGAGATCGACCCCGCCTTCGAGGGGCGGGGGCTGGGCGGCGCCCTGGTCCGCGGCGCGCTGGACGACGTGCGCTCGCGGGGCCTGGCGGTCCTGCCGCTGTGCCCGTTCGTCAAGGGCTGGATCCAGCGGCACCGCGAGTACGCCGACCTGGTCTACCGGTCCCCGTCCGAGTAGGCCGGCCGGGGGCCCGGGGCCGGCCCCCGCGGGACCTGCGGCCCCGCGGGCCCCGCCGGGGTGGCGGCCGAACGCGCCGGGCCCTGCCGAACTGGTGAATCTACATCGTAAAGGCAGTGCTCGACCTGTGGCCGCCCGGGGGGATCACGCCCGGGGGTCGAGGGTGAGCTTGCCGGTCGTGCCCCTGGACCGCAGCGCCTCGTGCGCCCGGCGGGCCTCGGCGAGCGGATAGGTCCCGCCGAGCACCGGCTTCAGGTTCCCGGCGGCCACCAGGGAGAAGAGCTCCGCCATCGCCGTCCCCATGACCTCGCCGGGCAGCCGCCACACGTGGGGCAGCCACATGCCGCCCACCGTGGTGGAGTACTTCATCAGGTTGGCCGGCTGGACCGGGCTGGGCAGCTCGCGGGAGGCCATCCCGTAGAACGCCAGGCGGCCGAACGGGGCGAGGGCCCGCACGCTCTCGTCCGTCACCCGGCCGCCGACCATGTCCAGCACGACGTCCACCCGGCGTCCGCCGTTGGCCTCGATCAGGGCCTCGGTCATGTCCGGCGCCGAGGAGTCCACGACGGCGTCCGCGCCCAGCTGCAGCGCCAGTTCGCGCTTCTCCGCGCTGCTCGCCACCGCGACGACCCGTCCCGCGCCGAACCGCTTGGCGAGCTGGACGGCGAGCGTGCCCACGCCCCCGCCCGCCGCGTGCACCACGACCGACTCGCCGGGGTCCAGCCGCGCCGTCTTGCTCAGCAGGACCCACGCGGTGGCGCCCTGGACGACCAGGGCGAGGGCGTCGTCGTCGGTCACCTCGTCGGGGATCTCGAAGCTCATGCCGGGGGCCGCGGCGGCCCGCTCGGCGTAGCCGCCGCTGGAGGACAGGGCGACGACCCTGTGGCCGTCCGGGGTGAGCCCGGCGATCTCCATGCCGGGCACGAGGGGGAGGGACGCGGGCGACAGGTAGCTGTTCTCCGCCTGGTGGGTGTCGGCGTAGTTGACGCCCGAGCGGGTGACGTCGACGAGCACCTCGCCGGGGCCGGGCTCGGGGTCGGGCAGTTCCGCGAGTTCGAGGACCTCGGGGCCGCCGAACTCGGTGATCTGGATGGCGCGCATGGGGACCCTTCGTTCGTGTGCTCATACCGACCGGGTGGTATGTTACCGGCCGCCGTGCGGGCGGAGCGTCCGGCCCGCCGGAGACGGAGGGGTGGGGCCGGGGGGCTTGCGCGCCTATACCTAACGTTGTTAGGTGGGGGTGTCGTGAACCGAGGGAAGGACGCACGTGGACGCCGAGCACACAGTGAGGACGAGGGCCGGACGGGTCCGGGGCACCGTCTCCCAGCGATCCGAGAACGGCGGGGTCACCGTCCACCGCGGCATCCCCTACGCCGCGGCGCCGTTCGGCGACCTCCGCTTCTCGGCGCCCGCCCCCGCACCCGCCTGGGACGGCGTCCGCGACTGCACCGCCTTCGGCCCGCCGCCCCCGCAGGGCGCCCAGCTCCTCGGCGCCGCGCCCTGGAACGCGCGGATGTCCCCGGACTGCCTCTCGCTCACCGTGTGGTCCGCCGCGCGCGAGGGCGACCGCGCGCCCGTCCTCGTGTGGATCCACGGCGGCGCGTACATCGTCGGGGCCTCCTCCGAGGCCGCCTACGACGGCACCGGACTGGCCGAGAGCGGACTCGTGGTCGTCGGCGTCAACTACCGGGTCGGCTTCGAGGGCTTCGGCCACGTGCCGGGCCGCCCCGACAACCGGGGCCTGCTCGACCAGGCGGCCGCGCTGCGCTGGGTGCGCGACAACGTCGCGGCCTTCGGCGGCGACCCGGACAACGTCACGGTCGCGGGGGAGTCGGCCGGAGCCGGGTCCGTGGTGTGCCTCATGGCCTCCCCCGTCGCCGACGGGCTCTTCCGCCGGGCGATCGCGCACAGCGTCCCCGGAGACATGATCACCCCGGACACCGCCCGCTCGGTCTCGGAGCGCGTGGCCGGGGCCGCCGGGGTGCCCCTGGACGCCGACGCCCTCGCCGCGCTCGCGCCGGAGGCGGTGCTGGAGGCCGTCGACACCGTGCTCTCCGCCCCGTCCGGCTCCTCCGGCGGCGTGCGCGCCAAGGCCTTCACCTGCTTCGCCCCCGTCGTCGGAGGGCCCGAGCTGCCCCTGCCCCCGCTGGAGGCGGTCGCCGGCGGAGCGGCGGCCGGGGTGGACCTGCTCACCGGCCACAACGCCCACGAGTACCGGCTGTTCACCGAACTGGGGCAGAGCGTGGAGATCGACGACGAGTCGGCCCTCGAGCTGACAGCGGCCCGCCTGGGGCTCGGGGAGGGCGCGGTCGCCGCCTACCGGGCGGCGGACCCCGGGGCCTCCCCGCGCCTGCTGTACGCCGCCATCCAGGGCGACGCCGTGTTCGGCGAGTACACGGTGCGCCTCGCCGAGGCGCACGCCTCCGGCGGGGGACGCGCGCACCTCTTCCGGCTGGCCTTCGAGAGCCCCGCCCTGGGCGGCCGGCTGGGGGCCTGCCACGCGCTGGACCTGCCGTTCGCGTTCGGCAACCTGGACACGGACCTCGCGCTGTTCCTCCTCGACGGCAAGCCCACCGAGGCCCACACGGCCCTGTCCGGGCGCATGGTGGCGGCCTGGCGCGACTTCGCCGCCACGGGGGACCCGGGGTGGCCCGCCGTGACCGCCGGCGCCACCGCGGTGAAGGTGTGGGACGTCGAGGACGCGCTCGGCTCCGCGGACGCGGAGCCCCTGCGCGCGCTCTGGTCGGAGATCCCCCTCACGCCCAGGTAGGAGCGCCCGGCCGCCCCGTGCCCACTGCGACCCTGGCGCTAGCATGAGGCTACGGGGACACGGGGGGTGGCCGATGGTGGGGGACGACGACGTGTCCAAGGCGTTGTCGGAGGCGCGCGACGACGTGGCGCGCTTCCTGATGTCGTACAAGTTCGCCATCGACACCACGATGGCGAAGGTGAACATCCTCAACGAGGAGTTCCGCTACGTCCACGACCACAACCCGATCGAGCACGTCAGCTCGCGGCTGAAGTCGCCCGCCAGCATCATGGAGAAGGCGCGCCGCCGGAACTGCTCGCTGGACCTTGGGGACATCCGGGCCACCATCCTGGACATCGCCGGTATCCGCATCACCTGCAGCTTCGTCTCGGACGTGTACACGATCCGGGACATGCTGGCCGGGCACGAGGACATCCGGGTGACGGAGGTCAAGGACTACGTCGAGGCGCCCAAGGCCAACGGCTACCGCAGCCTGCACCTGCTGGTCGAGACGCCGGTGCGGATGTCCGACCGCACCGAGCAGGTCCCGGTGGAGATCCAGATCCGCACGATCGCGATGGACTTCTGGGCGAGCCTGGAGCACAAGATCTACTACAAGTACGCCAAGGACGTGCCCCGGGACCTGCTCGACGAGCTGAGGGAGGCGGCGGAGACCGCCAACCGGCTCGACGTCACGATGGAGCGCCTGCACAACGAGGTCCGCGAGCTCGGGGACGGGACCGAAGACCGCCTTCCCGGCCCGGAGGAGCTGCGGGCGCTCCCGGTGGCCGAGGACCTGCTCCGCGCCCTGAGCGACCGGGTGCGCGGCGCGAGCGGCTGAGCGCCGCCCGGTCCACGGTGTCATGGGGGCGGGGCCTCCGGGTCACTCGGCCCAGGGCAGGGGGACGGTTCCCTCCTGCCCGACCACAGACGCCCGGCCGCCGGGAACCATGCACACCAGTGCCTCGCCCGGCCCCTCGCCGGTCTGTATCCTGCGCACCGCGCCGGCGGGGATGACCGCCGCCTGGCCGGCGGCCATCTCGGCCTCCTCCCCGTCGACGCTGACCTCGAACCGTCCGGAGACGGGCATCCACACCTGGTCGCGGTCGATCACGTGCTCGGGCGAGGCCGCGCCCGGCGCCATCCGTACCCGCCAGGTACTCAACCGGTGGCTGCCCCGGCTGGGACCGGCCAGAGCGGACATGACGCCGGCCGGGGTCGTGGTGGTGCGGGTGTCGCTCTCGGTGACGATCAGCAAGGGTCCTCCTGAGTAAACTAGCTTTACTCCTGTGAGTAAAGTCGCTTGACTCGGATGTGTCAAGATGGGTGCATGAACGACCCGCTGGAGCGCACCGAACTGACCTTCCTGCTGGGCATGGCCTTCCAGCTGGTGCTCACCGAGTTCGTGCGCGAGGTCGAGGCCGCGGGTTACGAGGAGCTCCGGCCGATCCACGGGCTCGCCTTCCAGGTGCTTCGGCACGGGGGAGCGACCAGCTCGGAGCTGGCCGAACGCCTGGGCGTGACCAAGCAGGCCGCCGGTCAGATCGTGGCCTACCTCGAGGAGCGCGGCTACGTGCGGCGGGTGGAGCACGCCGAGGGGGGTCGGCGCCGCCTGGTGGTGCTCACCGACCGGGCCGAGAAGCACCTCGCTGTGGCGGGACGCGTCATGCGCGAGCTGGAGGCGCGGGTCGGCGAGCGACTGGGCCCGGATGAGCTCACACTCCTGCGGACCGAGCTGGCCGGGCTCATCCGGGGACTGGCCGGGGCAGACCTGCCCCCGCTGCGCCCCATCTGGTGACCACCCCGAACGCACGAGGGGGAGGGGTCCGTTCAGACCCCTCCCCCTCCTGTCAGGCTGTCACACCGCCGTCCTCCGGGCCGCCTGCCCGGGTGCACCCGCGGGCGGGACCCCCTGCGCGCTCCGGTGCTCCTCGGGCCACCCGGGCGCACCCACAGCAGGGCGCCGTTCGCCCGAGCACAGGTCCGCGGTGAGGACGCCCGCTCGCAAACACCCTCCCGGGCGGCTACTTGCCCAGGCCCGCGCGGCGCAGCGCCTCGGCCATCGCCCCCTGGGGCGCGGGGGCGCTGCGGTTGTTCTGGCCGCCGCCCCGTCGGCCGCCGTCGGCCTTCGGGGCGCCGCCGCGTTCGCCGTTCCCGCCGCCGCGGCGGCGGTCCCCGCCCCGGCCGCCGCGCTCCTCGCGCCCGCCCGGGGCCGGGGCCGCGTCGTCCAGGCGCATGGTCAGCGAGATGCGCTTGCGCGGGATGTCGACGTCCTGCACCTTGACCTTGACGATGTCGCCCGGCTTGACCACCTCGCGCGGGTCCTCGACGAACTTGTCCGAGAGCGCCGACACGTGGACCAGGCCGTCCTGGTGCACGCCCACGTCCACGAACGCGCCGAAGGCGGCGACGTTGGTGACCACGCCCTCCAGGACCATGCCCTGCTCCAGGTCCGACAGCTTCTCGACGCCCTCCTTGAAGGTCGCGGTGGTGAAGGCCGGGCGCGGGTCGCGTCCCGGCTTCTCCAGCTCGGCGAGGATGTCGGTGACCGTCGGCAGGCCGAAGGTGTCGTCCACGAACTCCTCGGGGCGCACCTTGGACAGGACCGCCTTGTCGCCGATCAGCGTCGGCAGGTCCGTCCCCACGCGGTCCAGGATGCGCCGCACCACCGGGTAGGCCTCGGGGTGCACGGCCGAGGTGTCCAGCGGGTCGTCGCCGCCGGGCACGCGCAGGAAGCCCGCGCACTGCTCGAACGCCTTGGGGCCCAGCCGCGGCACGGACCGCAGGGCGTCCCGGCTCCGGAACGGGCCGTTGGCGTCCCGGTGGGAGACGATGTTGCGCGCCAGGGTCGAGGTCACGCCGGACACGCGGGTGAGCAGCGGCACGGACGCGGTGTTGACGTCCACGCCCACGCCGTTGACGCAGTCCTCGACCACGGCGTCCAGGGAGCGCGACAGCTTGGCCTCGGCCAGGTCGTGCTGGTACTGGCCCACCCCGATCGACTTGGGGTCGATCTTGACCAGCTCCGCCAGGGGGTCCTGGAGGCGGCGGGCGATGGAGGCGGCGCCGCGCAGCGACACGTCCAGGTCGGGCAGCTCCTCGGAGGCGTAGGCGGAGGCCGAGTACACGGACGCCCCGGCCTCCGACACCATCACCTTGGTGAGCCCGAGATCGGGGTGGAGCCGGAGCAGGTCGGCGGCGAGCTTGTCGGTCTCGCGCGAGGCGGTGCCGTTGCCGATGGCGATCAGCTCGACGGCGTGCGCCGCGCACAGCCTGGCCAGGGAGGCGAGGGAGGCGTCCCAGGCGTGGCGGGGCGCGTGCGGGAAGATCGTGTCGGTGGCGACCACCTTGCCGGTGGCGTCGGTGACCGCGACCTTCACGCCGGTGCGCAGACCGGGGTCCAGACCCAGGGTGGAGCGGCTGCCGGCCGGGGCGGCGAGCAGGAGGTCGCGCAGGTTGGCGGCGAACACGTTGACGCCGTCGTCCTCGGCCTGCTGCCACAGCCGCATCCGCACGTCGATGTCCAGGCGCACCAGGATGCGTGTGCGCCACGCCCAGCGGACGGTGTCCTGGAGCCACCGGTCGCCGGGGCGGCCCCGGTCCACGATCCCGAAGCGGTGGGCGATGGCGTTCTCGTAGGTGCTGCGGGGCGTCGTGCCGTCGGCGTTCGCGGCCGGGGGCTCCTCGGGCTCCAGGGTGAGGGTGAGCACCTCCTCCTTCTCGCCCCGGTACATGGCCAGGACCCGGTGGGAGGGCAGCTTGGTGAGCGGCTCGGAGAAGTCGAAGTAGTCGGCGAACTTGGCGCCGGCCTCCTCCTTGCCCTCGCGCACGGCCGACCCCAGGCGCCCCTTCTCCCACAGCCGCTCCCGCAGGACCCCGGTGAGGTCGGCGTCCTCGGCGAAGCGCTCGACCAGGATGGCGCGGGCGCCGTCCAGCGCGGCCTTGACGTCGGCCACCTCGCGGTCCGGGTCGACGAAGGCGGCGGCGGCCTCCTGGGGGTCCTGCCCCGGGTCGTCCAGCAGCCCCTCGGCCAGGGGTTCGAGCCCCGCCTCGCGTGCGATCTGCGCCTTGGTCCGGCGCTTGGGCTTGTAGGGGAGGTAGATGTCCTCCAGACGGGCCTTGGAGTCGGCCGTGTTGATGCGCGCCTCCAGCTCGTCGTCCAGTTTGCCCTGGCTGCGGATCGACTCCAGGATCGCGGTCCGGCGCTCGGCCAGCTCGCGCAGGTAGCGCAGGCGTTCCTCGAGGGCGCGCAGCTGGGCGTCGTCCAGCGCGCCGGTGGCCTCCTTGCGGTAACGCGCGATGAAGGGCACGGTCGATCCGCTGTCGAGGAGTCCGACGGCGGCGGTGACCTGGTGTGCGCCCACGCCGAGTTCCTCGGCGATGCGCTGGTCGATCGTGGGTGTCACAGGGGTCGTCACTGTCTTAACGTCCACTCTCTGGCTGTTCGGTGCGGGGACATTCTCGTGGCGGGGGAGGACATTGTCATCCCGGTGCGTCCCCGCGTCCCAGGTTCCCGCACTGTGGCGACGGTCGCGTCCCGCGGCGCCGGGGCGCGGGCATGCGCGGCGCGGATCCGCTCCCGGGGCGGCTCCGCGGGTGCCCGCTGTGTGCGGTCCTGCGCGGTGTGCCGGTTTCCTGCCGGTGCGTTCCCGCCGCGGGCACGGGCGGCTCCGGGCGGCCCGTGCGTTCGGGCGGTGCGGGGCCGGGCCGCCCCGGCGGGGGCGCGGCGCGGGCGGCCGCGGTGCGTCGCGGGCCGGCGCCCGGGGGCGTTCGCCCGAAGGGGAGGGTGCGCAGGCCCTGCCGCGGGCGGCGTCTTTGCGGTCGGGGCCGCGTTCGTTCACGGAGGGTGGCGGCGGGCCGGCTCTGCGGGGGAGGGGCGCCCGGCGGGCCGTGGGGCCGTCGCCGGGGGACCGGCCCCGCCCCGCCGCCGGGACGGGGCGGGGCCGGGTCAGCCGTCGGTCCCGTTGAGGTAGTCGGGGGCGTAGTACTCGTCGAGGGGGAGGGGGCCGCGGTACCCCTGGCACATGCACTGCCGATAGGTGGAGCTGGTCTGCCCCGTCCAGCGGCCGGGGATGACCACCTGGGTCTGGCACCTCTTGGTCTCCTGGTCGTGGAAGACCAGGTGGTGGCCGCAGCCGCAGAGGGGCTGCGGGTTCTGCGGACCGCTCAGGACGCGGGCCTGCTCCTGCCTGCGCTGCTGTTCCAGGGCGGTCCTCGACTGCCTTTGGGTCATCAGGCGGCCGAAGAGGAAACCGCCGAGCGCGATCGTCGCTCCGATGACCATGGAGACCGGTTCCATCCGGCGACATCTCCTCTCCTCGACCCGCCCGTGTACGGGGCACGCGTCCATTGTCGCCCATGGGCGCCGAGGGGACGAGGAGCGGTGGGGGTTCGTTCGTCCGCCGGTGCGGATGCGCTCCGTATCGACAAAGTTTTCTTTGCAGACTCCTCTTTGCAAAGAAAACTTTGGCTTACGGTGGAGGCACCCCGACCCACAGGAGCCCCCCATGGCCGTCGAAACCTCCCCGCCCGCCGCGGCCCCGAGCGCCCGGTTCGGCGCGGCCTTCCACCGGCTCTGGGCCGCCGGCGCCCTCACCAACCTCGGCGACGGGATGCTCGTCACCGCCCTCCCCCTCGTCGCCGCGACCCTCACCCACGACCCCCTGGCCGTCGCGGGGCTGGCGGCCGCCCGGTTCCTGCCCTGGCTCCTGGTCGCACCCCTTGCCGGAGTGCTGCTGGACAGGGTGGACCGGCTCCGGGCCATGGCCGTGTCCAACGGGATCGCCGCCGCGGCGGTCGCCCTGCTCGCCCTGGTGATCGCCTCGGGCAACGCCGCGGTCGGGTTCCTGTACGCGGCCCTGTTCCTGGTGGTCTGCTGTGAGACCGTCACCGACCCGGCCACCCGGATCACGGTGGCCGGGGTCGTACCCGGGCGGCTCCTCGACCGGGCCAACGGCCGCCTGGAGGGTGCGCGGCTGATCGCGCAGGACTGCGTGGCCAAACCGGTGGCGGGTGTGCTCTTCGCGGTCGCCGCCGTGCTGCCGGTGGCGGGCGTCGCCCTGTCCTACGCCCTGTGCGGTGTCCTCGCCGCGACCGTCGCGGCCCTGCTGCGCCGCGCCGCGACCCCCGTTGCCGCGCACGGCACGGACGCGGGAGGGGCTGAGGCCGGCGGGGGCGCCGACGCCGGCCAGGGGGTCCTGCGCTCGCTCGGGGAGGGGTTCGGCCACGTCCTCGGGCACCGCGTGATGCGCGGACTGATGTTCAACAACGCCGCGACGATGATCGGCATGCAGACGGGCACCGCCGTGATGGTGCTCTACGTCCAGCGCGAACTGGGGGTGGGCGCGGCGCTCTACGGGGTCTTCCTGGGTACCGTCGCGATCGGGGGCGTGGCCGGCTCGCTGGTCGTGACACGCCTCGCCGCCGCGGTCGGCCGCCGGGCCGTCATGGTGGGCGGGCACGCCGGAATGGGCGTGTGCCTGGTGCTGATGGGCTTGTTCCCCCAGGTGTGGGTCGCCGGGGCGGCCTGGGGGCTGCTGGGGTTCTGCATGACGACCTCCAACATCGCCGGCTCGCTCTTCTTCCAGACCGTGGTCCCCGACCGTCTGCGGGGCCGGGTCTCGGCGGTCTTCCGCACCGTCGGCTGGGGCCTGGCCCCGCTCGGCGCGCTCATGGGCGGGCTCCTCGGCCGGATCGACCTCGTCCTGCCGTGCCTGGTCGGGGGCACGGTCATGGTGGGCGGGGTCGTGGTCTTCCGGAAGGCGATCGCGGAGGGCGCCCGCCTGTGCGACGAGGCCGTCGCGGGTCTCGCGGCCGCGGGCGGGGTCGGGCCGGAGCGCTCGGGCGGTCGCGCGGACGGGCGGCCCCGCCCGTGACGACCGATGCCGAGAAAACTTTGCAGACCTCTCTTTGCAAAGAGGCTTTTGTCTTAGGGTGGGGTCATGACGGACAGCGACGACCACGAGCACCCGCCGGCCCCCGGGGCCCCGGCGTCGATGCAGATCGACGCGCAGGCCCTGCGCGGCCTGGCCCACCCGCTGCGCGCGCGCCTCCTCGACGAGCTCACGTTCGACGGCCCGGCCACCGCCACCATCCTCGGCCGGCGGCTGGGGGAGAGCAGCGGGTCGACCAGCTACCACCTGCGGCAGCTGTCCCGGTACGGGTTCATCGAGGCCGACCCCGGCCGGTCCGGGGGCCGCGAGCGGTGGTGGCGGATCCGGCCCGGGGGCTGGAGGATGCGCGGCCACGAGTTCCTCGGCGACCCCGAGACCCGCACGGTCGCGGAGACGGTCCTCGGCCGCTACTACCAGGAGAGGGAGGCGCGGTTCAGGGAGTGGACCGCGAGCGTCTGGCGGACCGAGCAGTCGGCCGACGTGCGCCGGTGGAAGGACGCGGCCTTCGACTCGGTCACCACCGTGCGGATGACCCCGGAGGAGAGCCGCGAGTTCGGCCGGGCCCTCACGGACTTCCTCAGGGCGTTCGCCGCGCGGTACCAGGGGCGCACGTCCGGGAGCCACCCGGACACCGAGAACGTCGAGCTCCAGACGAACCTCTTCCCCCACCTCCCGGGCGGCGGGCGCCCGGCGTCCCCCGAGGCCCCCGACGGGCCCCGGGGCCGGGACCCGGAGGAGGGCGCCCCCGGGGGGTCCTGACCTGCGAGCCGGCCCCCGCACCCTCCGTACCCCCCCGAGTTGGAGGAACCCCGTGACCACGCCGCCCGAGCCCCAGCAAGGGGAGACCGTTCCCGCCGTTCCCGCCGTTCCCGCCGGGGACCCCGCCTCCGCGACCCCCGCTCCGACCGGCGGCGGAGCGGCCGCCTCCCCCCGCCGCCCCGCCCCCCTGGGCGGGCCCTTCCACCGCTTCTGGGCCGCCACCGTCGCCACCAACCTCGGCGACGGCGTGCTGGCCACCGTCCTGCCGCTCGTCGCCGCCACCCTCACCCACGACCCGCTCGCCGTGTCGGGGCTCCTCGTCGCCCGCTACCTGCCCTGGCTGCTCCTGGGCCCCTTCTCCGGGGTGCTGCTCGACCGGGTCGACCGGCTGCGCGCCATGGCCGTGTCCACCGCCGTCTCGGCCGTGACCATCGCCGGCCTCGCCGTCGCGGTCGCGGCGGGACAGGCCACCCTCTGGGTGCTGTACGCGGCGATGTTCCTGGTCATGAGCTGCGAGACGGTGACCGACCCCGCGAGCCGCCTGCTGGTCACCCGTGTGGTCGCCAGGGACCGGCTCGACCGCGCCAACGGCAGGATGGAGGGCGGCCGCCTCGTCGTCCAGGACTGCCTGGGGTCCCCCGTGGGCGGCCTGCTGTTCGCCGTCGCCGCCGTGGCCCCGGTGGCCGGGGCGGCGGGGGCCTACGCGCTGTGCGCCGTCCTCGTGCTGGGCCTGGTGCCGCGCCTGCGCAGGAGCGGGCCGGTGCCCGGGGCGGAGGACGCCGGCGCCGGGCCGGGGGACGGGGCGCCGCGGCGGAGCGCGGTGGAGGACCTGGTCGGAGGGTTCCGCTACGTCTTCGGCCACGGTGTGCTGCGCAGGCTCATGGTCGCCAACGCCGGGATGATGATCGGCATCCAGATGGGCATGGCCGTCCTGGTCCTGTTCGCGCGGGACGAACTCGGCGTCCCGGCGGCGCTGTACGGCCTGTTCGTCGGCGGGATCGCGGTCGGCGGGCTCCTCGGGTCCGCGCTGACCGCTCGGCTGGTCACCGCCCTGGGCCGCCGGGCCGTGATGATGGCGGGCTACCTGGGGGTGGCGGCCGCCGCGGTCGCCATGGGCCTGTCACCGCACGCCCTCGTGGCCCTGCCCGCCTGGGCGTTCCTGGGGTTCTGCCTGGCCGTGAGCAACATCGCGGGGTCCCCCTACTTCCAGGTGGTCGTCCCCGTCCACGTGCGCGGGCGCGCGTCCACGGTCTTTCGCACCGTGGGCTGGGGCCTGTCCCCGGTGGGCGCGTTCCTGGGCGGGCTCCTGGGACGGATCGACCTGGCGCTGCCGTTCGTGGCCGGCGGCCTGGTGATGGCCGTCGCGGTCCTCCACGCGCGCCATGCCGTCGCCGACGCCGCACGCGCGTGCGACGAGGCGGCGGAGGCCGACGGATCCGGGAACGGCGGGACGCACCCGCGCGCGGGAGGAACCGGCCCGGAACCGGGGGCCGGCGCCGGGGGAGGCGTCAGGCCCCCTCGCGCAGTTTCTTCAGCGTGGCCACGTCGGCGGCGTGCGGGTCGGCGGGGCCGGGGGTCTCCAGGACGAGCGGGACGCCCGCGGTGACCGGGTGCCGGAACAGCTCCCCGAACGGCTCGGCGCCGATGTGCCCGGCGCCGATGTTCTCGTGCCGGTCCTTGTTGCTCCCGCAGGGCGCCTTGGAGTCGTTGCAGTGCACGACCTTCAGGCGGTCGGCGCCGACGACCTCGCCGAAGCGGTCCAGCGCCGCGCGCATGCCCTCCACCGTCGAGATGTCGTGCCCGGCCGCGAACAGGTGCGCCGTGTCCAGGCACACGCCCACCCGCGGGTGCCACTCCAGGGCCTCGAAGTAGGCCGCGAGGTCGTCGACGGTGGCGCACAGCACCTGGCCCTGGCCGGCCATCGGCTCCAGCAGGACCGGGGGGACGTCCTCGCCGACCCTCTCCAGCAGCGGCATCAGCCGTTCCCGGGTGCGGGCCAGGCCCGCCTCGCGTCCGCCGGACACCGCCGAGCCGGTGTGCACCACCACGCCCAGGGCGCCGATCTGCGCGGAGCGTCGCAGCGCGTGCTCCAGGGAGGCGACCGACTTCCCGGCCGTCTCGTCGCCGGGGGTGCCCAGGTTGATCAGGTAGGGGGCGTGCACGAACTTCGGCAGGTCGGTGCGCTCGCGCATCCGGGCGTCCTGTCCGGGGTCGCCGCCGTTGGTCGCCCACCCGCGGGGGTTGGACACGAACACCTGGACCGTCTCGGCGCCGATCTGCTCGGCGTAGGCCAGTCCCTTGTCGGCCATGCCGCCGGCCACCGGGACGTGGGCTCCGACCGGGGACGCGGGCCGCCGCTGCTCACTGTTGCTCATCGCCGGTCAAGCCTACGGGGCGCCGGGCGCGGACCGTCCGTGCCGGTGCTCACACCGGCCCGGGGATCCGGCCGGATCCCCGGGCCCGGCGCGCCGTCCCGCGGCGGTCCCGTCCCTCCGGCGGGTACCGGCCGTGGGTGCGCGTTCGCCGCGGGCAGGGGTCCACGCGCCACACCGGCGACGCCCCCGCAGAGCCCGTCAGCCGCACGGCGGGATCGGACGGTTGGAGTGGAACACCCCGTCCGGGTCGAACTCGGCCTTCACCCGGGTCAGCCTCGCGTAGGCCCGGGGGTCGAACACCTCGCGCACCGCCGCCCCGTCCATCGGTCCGAAGCCCAGGGTGGACGAGCGCCCCACCGCCCTGTCGGAGACCAGCCCCGCCGCCCGCTCGCGCAGGGCCTCCGACGCCCCGGGGTCCTCCCCGTCGGCGAACGTCAGCACCGTCAGGGCGTAGGCGGCGTCCCTGTGCCCCACCGCGTTCGCGCTCCCCGGCTCGCGTGCCAGGGCGCCGCCCAGGTGCCGCACCCCGACCACGCACATCGACGGGGCCGTCCCGGCCAGCCGGGTCAGGGCGCCCAGCGACTTCGCGTCCAGTCCGTCGACCAGGACGCTGCGCCCCCGGTACCCGGCCGGGTCGTCGTGCTCGTCGAAGACGGCGCCCGACCCGGCGTACGGCAGCTCCGCCAGGGTGTCGGCCAGCACCGGACCGGCCGAGCGCAGGGGCTCCACCAGGGCGGGCCCCTCCCCGGGCGGGCCCGACCAGGCCACCGACACCTGGACGACCAGGCGGTTCCGCATCGCCTCCGGGACGCCCGGGAAGTCGGGGTACGCCAGCATCGAGGCCCCCGACGTCAGCTCCTCCGGGGTCGTCTCCGCCCACCGCCGCCACGCGTCCAGGACACCCGGCTCGGCGGTCGCGTCGAAGTACAGGCTGCCCCCGTAGAGCCGCGCGACCGGGAACAGGCCGATCTCCATCCCGGTGACCACGCCGAACGCGCCGCCTCCGCCGCGCACGGCCCAGAACAGCTCGGGTTCGGCCTCCTCCGTCACCTCGCGCAGCCGTCCGTCGGCCGTCACCATGTCGAGCCGCGCCACGTGGTCGGCGGCGAACCCGTACCGGCGGGCCAGCAGTCCCACGCCCCCGCCCAGCGTGTACGACACAGCGCCCACCCCCGGGGCGCTGCCCGACAGGGGCGCCAGCCCGTACGGCGCGGCGGCGTCGATGACGTCCTGCCACGTGGATCCCGCGCCGACCCATGCCGTCGCCCGGCCGGGGTCCACCCGCACACCGCGCAGGCGGCCGGTGGCGACGAGGACGCCGGCCGGCGGCCGGTCGCCCCCCGCCCCGGCGGCGTCCTTTTCCCGCCGCTCCGCCCCGCCTTCCCCGTCGCCGGCCGCGGCCTCCCCGCCGCCGAGACCCGAGCCGAGACCGTGCCCGGTCAGCTGGGCCGCGACCCGCAGGCCCCGCCCGGCGGCCCAGGCCACGGCCGCCCGCACGTCCCCGGCGTCCTGCGCCTCCACCACGGCGACCGGGAGGTGGCGGTCCAGCAGCTGCATCCCCGTGCGGGCCGTCTCGTAGCCCTCCGACCCGGGCGCGTGCACCGGCCCGGCGACGAGGGCCGCCAGGGACTCCGCCGCACGGGCGGCGGACGCGTCCGCCGCCCGTGGCGTGCCGCCCCCGGTACCCGCCGGGCCCCGGTCCTTCCCCGCGTTCTGGATCTCCGACATGTCCGCGCTCCCCTTCGTCTCGTTCACAGCGCCACCGTAGGAACCGATGCGGTCACAACGTGACCGCGATGTCCGGCAGACTGGATCCATGAGCGAATCGGTCCGCAAGGGGATGCCCCAACGGCTGCTGCGCCTGCTGTCCCTGCTTCAGGCCAGGCGGGAGTGGAGCGGCGCGGAGCTCACCGGGCGCCTCGGCGTCAGCGCGCGCACCCTGCGCCGGGACGTCGAGCGGCTCCGCGACCTCGACTACCAGGTGGAGGGGACCCCGGGCATCGCGGGGGGCTACCGCCTGGCCTCGGGGAACGACCTCCCGCCCCTGCTCCTGGACGACGACGAGGCCGTCGCCATCGCCCTCGGCCTGGTCACCGTCACCGGGGTCCAGGAGAGCGCGCTGCGGGCCCTGGCCAAACTCGAACGCGTCCTGCCGGCCCGGCTGCGCCCGCGCCTGGCCGCCGTCCGGGACACCACGTCCGCGGTGGCCCACCCCGCGGCGCCCGCGAGCGCGGACCCGTCGGTGCTCGGCATGCTCGCCGCCCACCGCCGCGACCGCGTGGTCACCGACTTCGACTACCGGGACCGGTCGGGCGCGGTCCGCTCCCGCCGGGTGGAACCCCACCACCTGGTCTCCCACGGCGGGCACTGGTACCTCATCGCGCACGACACCGCCCGCGACGACTGGCGCACCTTCCGGACCGACCGCATCATCGGGCCCCGGGCCACCCACGGGCGGTTCACCCCCCGGGAGCTGCCCGCGCCCGATCCGGCCGCCCACCTGGTGCGGACGTTCGCCGCGGCGACCTACCTGCACACCACCCGGATCACCGTCCGGATGCCGGCCGCAGACCTGCGCGCCCGCGTCCACGGCCCCTTCCCCGGCTGGATCGAACCCCTGGGGCCGGACACGTGCCTGGTCAGGATCAGCACCGACTCCGTCGACCTGGCCTGCCAGTACGCGCTGGCCGTGCTGGCCCTCGGCGCCGAGTTCGACCTCGACGCCCCTCCCGGGGTGGCCGACCGGCTGCGCGCGCTCGGCGCCCGCCTCGGACACGGTGGCGACCGCTTCGCCGGTCGGCGGGGAGAGCGCTAGTCTCATGGCCGTGAGCTCCTCGACCCCGCACCCCAGCCTGTCCGACGTGATCTCCGCCTTCGAGGAGGTCTATCCGCCCCACTGGGCGGCCTCCTGGGACGCGGTCGGACTCGTGGCCGGCGACCCGGCGCAGGACGTCGCGAAGGTCCTGTTCGCCGTCGACCCGGTCGACGCGGTCGTCGACGAGGCCCTCACCTGGGGCGCGGACCTGATCATCACCCACCACCCGCTGATGCTGCGCGGCGTCACCAGCGTGGCGGCCGACACCCCCAAGGGGCGGGTCGTCCACCGCCTGATCCGCTCGGGAACGGCCCTGTACACGGCGCACACCAACGCGGACACCGCCTCGCCCGGGGTCTCCGACGCGCTCGCCCGCGCCGTCGGCGTCACCGGGCCGCTGCGCCCCCTCGACCCCGACACCACCGACCCCGAGGGCCACCGGGGCATCGGCCGGATCGGCGCCCTCGACCGCCCGGTCGTCCTGCGCGACTTCGCCGCCCAGGTGGCCCGCGCCCTGCCCGCCACGGCCGCCGGGGTCCGAGTCGCCGGCGACCTGGACCGCGTCGTGGGCACCGTCGCCGTGTCCGGGGGAGCGGGGGACTCCCTGCTCGGCGCCGCCCGCGCCGCCGGGGTCGACGTGTTCGTCACCTCCGACCTGCGCCACCACCCCGCCTCGGAGTTCGTGGAGAACCCGGGCGGCCCGGCCCTGATCGACACCGCCCACTTCGCCAGTGAGTGGCCCTGGCTCGCGGACGGGGCGGCCCGTCTCGTGGACGCACTCGGGCGCGCGGGGCAGCCCGGGGGGACTAACGTGGAGACACGCGTCTCGACGACGGTGACGGACGCCTGGTCACAGGCCTTGCCGCACGTCTGAGAGCACACCGCCCCGCGAGGGGCGGCCCCGACACCAATTGCACAGAGCCGCACAGAGTAGGGCGCGGGCGGCGTTCTCGCCTTCCCCAGCCACCCCAGGAGACGTGTACAAGTGAAAGCCGAACCCGCCGCACAGGCCAGACTGCTCCACCTCCAGGAACTGGACTCCGAGCTCCAGCTCCTGGCCCACCGGGCCCGCACCCTGCCGGAGATCGCCGAGGCGGCCGGGCTCAAGGAACGCGCCGACCGGCTCGAGACCGACCTGATCGCCGCGCAGACGAAGGTCTCCGACGTCGAACGCCAGCAGCGCAAGGCCGAGAGCGACGTGGACCAGGTGCGCAGCCGCGCCGACCGGGACGCCAAGCGCCTGGAGTCGGGCCAGATCACCAACGCCAAGGAGCTGCAGAACCTCCAGTCCGAGATCGCCTCGCTGGGCCGCCGCCAGGCCGAGCTGGAGGAGGTCGTCCTGGAGGTGATGGAGCGGGCGGAGGCGCTGGACGCCACGGTGGTCCGCCTGACCGCCGAGCGCGAGGAGGCCGTCGCCGAGCACACCGCGGTGGTCGCCCGCCGCGACACCGCCGCCGCCGAGATCCAGTGGGACCGCACCCGCGTCGCCCAGGACCGCGAGCGCGTGGCGGGGGAGATCCCCGCCGACCTGCTGGCCCTCTACGACAAGCTGCGCGCCCAGTACGACGGGATCGGCGCCGCGCCGCTGCGCTACGGCCGCTGCGGCGGCTGCAAGCTCGCCCTGAGCACGGTCGAGCTCAACGACATCCGCGCCCACGCCGCCGACGAGGTCGTGCGCTGCGAGGACTGCCGCCGCATCCTGGTGCGGACCGAGGAATCCGGTCTGGGGGGCCGGACCGAGCAGTGAGCACCGGCTGGGGAGCCCCCGACACCGCCCCGACCCGGCTCGTCCTGCTCCGACACGGGCAGACGCCCCTGTCGGTGGAGGGGCGCTTCGCGGGCCGGGGCGACATCCCCCTCACCGAGGAGGGCCGCGCGCAGGCCGGGGCGGCCGCGCGCCGCCTGGCCGCGCGGCCGATCGACGCCGTGGTGTCCTCGCCCCTGCTGCGCGCCAGGGACACGGCGGCCCGCGCCGCGGAGGAGCTCGGACTGCCGGTCGAGGTGGACGAGGGGTTCGTGGAGACCGACTTCGGCGCGTGGGAGGGACTGACGTTCGCCGAGGCCCGTGAGCGCGCGCCCGAGGCGGTCGACCGCTGGCTGGCCGACCCCGAGGTCGGGCCGCCGGGCGGGGAGAGCTTCGCGGCGGTCGCCCGCCGGGTCGCGAAGGCCCGCGACGCGTTGGTCGAACGCCACCGCGGGCGCACCGTCCTCGTGGTCACGCACGTGACCCCCATCAAGCTGACGGTGCAGCAGGCCGTCCTGGCGCCGCTGGCCGCGCTGTACCGGATGCACCTGGACACGGCCTGCCTGACCGAGGTGGACGTCTTCTCCGACGGGCCGATGCTCGTGCGCTCCCTCAACGACACCGCCCACCTGGCCCCCGTCCGGGACGGGGCGGGCCGGGAAGGACCGGAACGGGCGTAGAATGCGGGGCGAGGGGAGTCGGCCAGACGGTCGCGGACCGCGCCAGGTGCGCGGGTTCGAGGAAAGTCCGGACTCCACAGGGCAGGGTGGTCGGTAACACCGACCCGGGGCGACCCGCGGGACAGTGCCACAGAAAACAGACCGCCACCGCTCGCGGTGGTAAGGGTGAAACGGTGGTGTAAGAGACCACCAGCGCCCGGAGTGATCCGGGCGGCTTGGTAAACCCCACCCGGAGCAAGGTCAAAAAGGGAGCCTCCGGGCTCCTGCGCGGATGTTCGAGGGCGGCCCGCCCGAGTCCGCGGGTAGACCGCACCGAGGCCGTCGGCAACGGCGGCCCCAGATGGATGACCGTCCGGTCCCTCCGGGGACCGACAGAATCCGGCTTACCGGCCGACTCCCCCCTCCACACCTTCCTGACCTGCGAATACCCGGAAATTCGCTCGCGGGTCCGCCCCCACCGACACCCCTGTTCATCTGCGGATGCCTTGCCCTGTCCGGGCTTGACCCGGGACGGACGCGGGATGGATCGCGGGGCCGGCGGCAGGCCGGGAAAGCAGGTGGCGAGGTAGAGGCAGGTCTTCCCGCACCTTGGATCCGGACGGGCGGGCTCAGCCCGAGGCGTGCAGGTCTTCCGTCCCGCGCCCCTCCGGTTCCCGGGGGAGGATCACCGGTACTCCTTCCGGCTGCCGATGCGGTGGACCATCACCACCGCCCACACCGTCACCGCGGCCAGGACCCCCCACCACGCCCACAGCGCCCACATCAGCCAGTGGCCGCCCACCGTCGTCGTGCCCAGACCGAGGGCCGCCAACGACATCGAGGTGGAGACCACCAGGCATCCGACCACACGGCGGATTCGTGTCATCTCGTCCATGAGCCGTCTCCTTGCTCGGGGGTGGGAGCGGGACCCGGGACATCCTTTCTACAGCAGGCCTTCCCCCTCCACGTTCTCTGTCGGCCTGCCCGGCACCGGGGCCGGCGCTCCGGCCCGAGGCCCTCGCGGAGCCCCCCGCGGGGAACGCACGGCCGCACCGACGGCGCGGGGCCGCGACGAACGGCGGTGCGCTGTCCGGACCGGGCCGCGGATGGTGGGGCGGCGGCCTCGATCGGCCCGCCGCCGCCCCCGCCCGGAGCCCTGCCGGGCCCCGGGCGGGGGTGCGACGCGCGCGGCGCGTGGGAACCCTGGGGCGCGGGAAGTCCTATGGGTACAGGCATACAGCCTGCCGGTGATGGCCTGCCGCCCATGCGCACCGATAGATTGGCCCTTGCGCTCCATACCCCGGGCCGAGTGCCGGAGCGCGTGCGTCCGTGGGCCGACGTCCGGGGTCGACGGCCCGACGGGCATCCGCGTTCACGGGAATGGGTGACTCTTGTTCGACTCCACCGTCTTCTGGGTGGTCCTCTTCGGCCTGCCGGTCCTGGCCATCGTGGCGATCGTCATGCTCGCCTCCTACCAGGCCTCAGGCGTTCAGCAGGACGAGCGTGACGACGCGCCCGGCGACGACTCCTCCAACAGCTGATCCCCGTCCGCACCCGGTCGGGGGTGCGGAACGGGATCGCCCACGCCCTGCACAGGACGGAACTCCCCGGTCGCGGTGTCCAGCAGGTGGACCCTCGCCGTCTCCAGGTCGTAGTACATCCCCGACAGCTCCAGGTCGCCCGACTCCACGCGTTCGCGCACCACCGGGTATCCCATGAGGTTGCCGAGCTGCTCCTCCACGTTGGCCTGGGCGAGCCGCCTCAGCGCCTCCGCGGCGGGCAGGCCGGCCAGGGCCCCGGACGCCTCCCCCGCCCGCACCAGGCTCTCGTGCCCGTTCGCCAGCCAGCGGCACATGTGCGAGGTCTGCGCGTCCCCGGGCTCCTGGTGGGCCTTCTCCAGGAGCGCCTTCATGGCGCCGCAGTGCGAGTGTCCGCACACCACGATCGACGGCACCCGCAGGACGTTCACCGCGTACTCGACCGCCGCACCCACCGACACGTCGCCGGGGGTTCCCCGCCTGGGCACCAGGTTGCCGACGTTGCGGACGGTGAACAGGTCGCCGGGGCCGCTCGAGGTGATCAGGTTCGGCACCACCCGCGAGTCGGCGCAGGTGATGAACAGCGCGGTCGGGTGCTGTCCGTGGGACAGCCGGCCCATCAGCGACCGCATCCGGTCGGCGGTGCTGGAGTGGTACTCGCGGGCGCCGGCCGTGAGCAGGCCCAGGGGGTTGACCTCACGCGCGGTCTCCTCGGGGACACGGCGCATGCCCCACGGCGCCCACCAGCGCGCCAGGCCGCCGGGCGCGGTCTTGGAGGCGGGGGCGGAACTGGTGGAGCTGCGCGCGTACCACCTCTCGTGCACCTCGTCGATGTCGACGGCGCCCCCGGTGCGCTCGTGGTCCACGCGCCAGGCGTGGATGGCCTCGAACGCGGCGTGGTCCATGAAGTCCACGTGCAGGTCCAGGTCGACCTGGGCGCCCTCGGGGACGGTGCGCAGCACGTGGGCGAGCCGAGGCACCCCGAGGAAGGTGAGCGAGCCGTGCACCGTGACGTGGACGCGGCTGTCGCGCTCCTCCGTGGTCACGGTCAGCTTGGTGAGCCTGCGCAGGGACACGATCATGGCCAGGGCGAAACCGATGAACACCCCCTCCATGAGGCCCAGGAGCACCACGCCGAACAGGGTCACCAGGTACACGCTGGCCTCGTGGTGGCGCCGCAGGTTGCGCAGGTGGGCGATCGAGACCATCTGGACGCCGATGAACACCAGGAGCGCGGCCAGCGCGGCCATCGGGATCAGCTCGACCACGTGTGCGAAGAAGGCGACGAACAGAAGGATCCACACACCGTGCAGGATGGTGGACCGGGGCGTGTGCGCCCCGGCGCGCACGTTGGCGGTGCTGCGCACGATCACGCCCGCGACGGGCAGGCCGCCCAGGGCGCCGCTGACGGTGTTGGCCGCGCCCTGGCCGAAGAGCTCCCGGTTGAGCATGATCCGGCGGCCGTTGTGCAGGCGGTCCACGGCGATCCCGGCGAGGAGGGACTCGACACTGGCGACCAGGGCGACCGTGGCGACGCCGACGGCGATGCCGTGCCACTGCCCGGCCGCGGGGAGCACCGGTCCGTTCCAGGCGTCCGCCAGGGAGTCCGGGAGGGAGACGGTCTCGACCCTCCAGCCCCCGACGGTCGCGATGGCGGTCGCGGTGCCCACCGCGACCAGCGCGGCCGGGACCACCGCCGGGCGCAGCCTCCCGAAGGACGGCAGCTTGTTCCAGGTGAACATGATCGCGATGGTGATGACCCCGACGGCGACGGCGGCGGAGTGGTTGTGCGCGATCTGGTGGGGGAGGTCGGCGATGTTGGCCACCGCCGAGCTCTGCGGGGCCCCGCCCAGGACCACGTGCAGCTGGGCCAGGGCGATGGTGACGCCCACCCCGGCCAGCATGCCGTGCACGACGGCGGGGGAGACGGCCAGGGCCGCGCGGGCGATGCGCACGGCCCCGAGGACGAGCTGGACCAGACCGGCGAGCAGGGTGATCAGGCAGGTCACCCGCCAGCCGTAGGTCGCGATGAGGTCGGCGACGATGATCGTCAGCCCGGCGGCCGGGCCGCTGACCTGCACCATCGAACCGCCGACGAGTCCGGCGACGATACCGCCGACGACGGCGGCGATGATTCCTGCGATGAGCGGGGCGCCTGAGGCGACGGCGATCCCGAGTGACAGTGGGACGGCGACCAGGAAGACCACCAGGGAGGCGCCGACGTCGGCGGCGACCCCCTTGCGGTCCTTGTGGCTGCCCGGTGGCGCCGCGGTTGCGGGCGGTGCGTCGGGCTGTACTCCCTGGGCGTCGTTGCGCATGGTTGCTCCGTTCGGGTTGGACCAGGCAAATGAGGCGTAGGCGCACGGGGACGACGGTGTCCGGATCGGGGGGTGTGCGGGTGAACGCGTGAACACGACGGAACCCCGAAGGGTCGCCTGTCAATCACCAACTGTAGTCAACTTCCGTAGCTCAGGGTTACCATCTGTTGTGGTTTCCGTGACTGTTTTCCCGGCTTCACAAGGCGTGGGGACAAATCAGGACAGA
The DNA here is from genome assembly GCF_026642255.1 of Streptomonospora nanhaiensis. Classification (GTDB taxonomy): domain Bacteria; phylum Actinomycetota; class Actinomycetes; order Streptosporangiales; family Streptosporangiaceae; genus Nocardiopsis; species Nocardiopsis tropica. The sequence continues at coordinate 2,240,982 of NZ_CP113264.1, forward strand.
AAAAACACCGAGGTGACGGGGTTGTCCCGTGCACCTCGGTGATGTGAAGCGGTGGGGCCGGACGGGGTCCGGCGGCGCGGGCCGGTCACGGCGCGTCAGCGCCGTCCGGACCGCACCGGTTCAGCGGAAGCGGCCGTCCTCGTACCCGCCCTCGTAACGCTCCTGGCCGTACCCCCGCTGGTCGTAGGGCTGCTCGGGCGGGTAGGGGCCCGGCGCCCCGGGACCGTCCGGCCGTCCCTCGTCGCCGTGCTGTTGCCACCCGTCCAGCGGCGGGTAGCCGCCGTAGTCGGGCTGCGACTGCTGTGGCTGCTGGGCCGGGTAGGAGCCGCCCAGCATCTCGGAGTAGCCGCTGCCCGGACCGCCGGGGCCGGACGGCCGCCCGAACCGGTCCCCCTGGTCCTGGTAGCCGCCGTAGCCCGGCGGGACCTCGCCGCGCAGCTGCTCGGCGGGATAGCCGCCCGTGGGCGGGAGCGGGGGGTAGCCCTGCGGGCCGCCCGGGTACGGAGTGCCGTCCTGTCCGCCCGGGTGTCCGGGGTGGCCGACGGGTCCGCCGTTGAAGGGGGAGGGCACGCCGGGCGCCGGAGCCTCCCGCTCGGGTCCGGCATGGGAGCCGGGCGCCGCCGGTCCGCCGGCGGATCCGGGGCCTCCCGGCAGCCCGGGGCCGCCGCCCTGCACGCCGGGAACGGTGGGCGCGCTCGGGGAGCCGAACGTGCCGCCGCTCTCACCCCACAGGGGGGTGTTGCCGTCGGGGTAGGAGGGGCGCTGGTGGTTGCCGGTGTCGTAGGAGGACCGTGTGTGGTTGCCGGTGTCGTAGCCGGAGCGGGTGAAGGAGTCGGTGTCGTAGGAGGGGCGGGTGTGGGTGCCGGTGTCGTAGGAGGGGCGGGTGTGGGTGCCGGTGTCGAACTCGGGGAGTCCGGTGCCCGCGTGGTCCCCCCGGGTGTGGTTGCCGGTGTCGTAGGAGGGCCGCGTGTGGGTGCCCGTGTCGTAGCCGGGGAGTCCGGTGCCCGCGTGGTCCCCCCGTGTGTGGGTGCCGGTGTCGTAGTCGGATCGGGTGAAGGAGTCGGTGTCGTAGGAGGGGCGGGTGTGGGTGCCGGTGTCGAACTCGGGGAGTCCGGTGCCCGCGTGGTCCCCCCGGGTGTGGTTGCCGGTGTCGTAGGAGGGCCGCGTGTGGGTGCCCGTGTCGTAGCCGGGGAGCCCGGTGCCCGCGTGGTCCCCCCGTGTGTGGGTGCCGGTGTCGTAGTCGGATCGGGTGAAGGAGTCGGTGTCGTAGCCGCCCTCGGACCGGGGGGCCGCCGGGTAGCCGCCGCCCAGGGGGTCCGCGGAGCCGCTCCCGCCGAACGGGGGCGTCGTCGCGCCGGACCCGGGGGAGGAGGGGCCGCCGTAACCGAAGTCGGAGCGCTGGTGTGCGCCGGTGTCCATGCTGGACCATATCGGCGAGTCGACGTCGGAGCCGTGCGCCGGGGTCGTGGCCCGGAACCCCGGGGAGAGCGGGTCGCTCGCGGCCGGGCTCTCCGGGCGGCCCGCGCCCTGGTGGTCCGACCGGCCCGGCGAGGCGCCGCCGTAGGACGGGAGGCCGCCGAGCGGGGAGCCGGTCCCCGGCGCCGGGCCGGAACCGCCGAGCGGGTCGCGCGAGTCCGGGGTTCCCAGGGGGGAGGGGCCCGCCAGGGGGTCGGTCCGCGGCTGGGAGTAGGAGGCCCCGGGCGTCCACGAGCCCGAGCCGAGCGGGTCGTCGTCCCGGGGGGCGGAGGCCGCGGGTGCGGCGTGCTGTGCCGGGGGCAGGCCCTGCGCGGGCGCGGCCCCCTGGGGCGAGGTGAGGGCGGAGCGCTCCGGACGCGGCGGGAGCGCGCGCTCGTCCGGGCCGAGCGGGTCCGGCCCGGCCGCGCCGGACTGTCCGTGCCTGCCGGACCGCCCCGCCGGCTCGTCCGGCTGGGGGGAGGCCTGCTCCTGCCCCAGGCTCGCCAGCATCGCCAGGTCGGCGGAGGGGCCGCCGGCCCCGGTCGCCGCGGGCAGGATCGTGGTCGCCCCGGGGGGACCGGTCTCCTCCTCGAAGTCCTCGTACCCGTCGTCGTAGTCGTCTTCCTCGTACTCGTACGCGGTGACGCTGGGGCTCCGGTCCTCGCGGTCGCCGCGGCGGCCGCGGGGCTCCGAGGAGCGCTGGGCCGGGCCGTCCTCGCTCAGGCTGGACCAGAAGTCGTTGTCGGACAGGCCGTCCGCGTCGTCATCGTCGTCCCAGTCGACCTCGCGCTTGCGCCGGCCCTTGGAGCGCCTCTCCGACCGGCCGCCGCCGTCCTGGTGCCCGCGGCGGGACCGCCCGCGCGGTGCGGGTTCCTCGTCGCCGCGGTCCTCGGGGAGGTCGCGTTCCTGTGCGCGGTCGGGGTCGCGACCGGAGTCCTCGGTGTCGTCGTACTCGTATTCGTCGTCGTAGTCGTCCTCGCGGGAGCCGACGCTCAGAGCGCGCATGCCCAGCAGGAGCAGGACGAGCACGGCGAGCACGACGATGACGGCGATGATGATGATGACGGTGACGGTCATGGTCTACGCACTACCTTGGGGAGGTCGGCCGCGCCCGGGTCGCACCGGGGACCGGAGTGTCGGGAACCGGCCGGGGATGTGCGGCGGCCGCCTGGTTCCGTGATGGCCCGGTCTGTCCGACCTGCGTGGCACGAGGGGTGCAGGTGGTCCGGTGCGGTTCCAGGTCGGTGCGCCGCGCGGCGAGTGGACGGGAATCGGTCATCTGAAATGGGGCGAGGGGCACTGCCCCACTGTATGCGCTGTCGCGCCCCGTGTGCAGAGGGCGACGGATGCTTCCTGGGCGGATCCCCGTGGCCCCGGTTTCCCGTGGCCACGGGGATCCGGGGCGCCGGAGAGGATCTCCTATGGCCTATGTCACCCGGCGTTGGTCGTGACCAGGGACCCGCGGGCGACGGCCTGGTCGGCGATGGCGTCCAGGGCCGCGTCCAGCGACGCGCCCTCCGGCAGGTCCAGCGGGTTCGCCAGCGCGTACACGGTGAACCTGTACTCGTACGACGCCTCCGGTTCCGGGCACGGCGCCCCGTACTCCGCGACGCCCTGGGAGTTCTGCCCCTGCTTGGCGTCGGCCGGAACGCTGTTCTGCCGCAGCTCCACCAGCTGCGGGTCCAGGTCGTAGACCACCCAGAACACCTGGGCCACCTGGGGGTCGTCGACCACCAGGGCGATGGAGCCCGCCTCGTCGGGCAGCCCCGACCAGCTCAGCGGCGGCGAGGACGCCTCCTGCGCCTCCTGCTCCCCACCGTCCGCCGAAGCGCCGTCCGAGGCCCCCTCGCAGGTGTAGGCCGCCGGAAGCGGCTGCCCCTCCTGCATCAGGGGGCTGGTGACGTTGATGTCGTCGGGCATGTCACCGTTCTGCCCCGGGGCGAGGATGCCGCAACCCGTGGTCAGGACCAGTGCGGCCCCCGCCGCCACCGCGCCCGCGAGCGCTGCGGGGGACGTGCGGGCCGTGCGCGCACCGGTGGACCGGGGGGAGGGGAGGGCCGGGAACAATGGGAACTCCTGCTGGACTTTCGGGCCGTGGAGGCGGGACTCGCTGTGGACCGGCACGGCGTCGGGAGGACACCCGGCGCCGGGCTCGGGGAGGGAACGCGGGGGAGCCGCCACAGGGCTCCGGCGACACGTTCCTGAGCGAACCCTACTGTGGTCAGGCGGGCGTTCGGGCGGCCGTCCCGGCCCGCGGCCCGCCCGCGGGCCCGGGAGCGGGCCCGCCGGAGCACGGCTCCGCGCACTCCCCGGCCGGATCGGTGATCATGGGTCGGTGCGGTTCTCCATCCTTGGGCCCCTCCTGGTGCACGACGCGACCGGAAGGCCCGTCACCATCGGCGGCGCGCGGCTGCGCGTCCTCCTCTGCCTCCTCCTGCTCCGCGCCGGGCGGCGCGTGCCCGTCGAACAGCTCGTCGACGGCATCTGGGCGGGCGACCCCCCGGCCTCGGCGGGCAACGCCCTCCAGGCGCTCGTCTCCCGCCTGCGCCGGGCCCTGGGCACAGGCGCCGCCGTCGACGGCGACGGCACGGGCTACCGGCTGGACGTCGACCCCGGACAGGTCGACCTCGACCGCTTCGAGGACCTGGCCGCGAAGGGCAGGGCCCGCCTCGCCGCAGGTCGGCCCGCCGACGCCGAACGGGACCTGGGCGCGGCGCTCGCCCTGTGGCGGGGGCCGGCGCTGTCCGACCTGACCGCGCACGGCATCGCCGAGGACATCGCGCTGGGCCTGGCCGAGACCCACCGGTCCGCGGCCGAGGACCACCTGGCGGCCCGCGCCGACCTCGGCCACCACGCCGAGATCCTGCCCCGCGTCGAGGCGCTCGCCCGGCGCGAGCCGGACCGAGAGCGCCCCGTCGAGCTGCTCATGCGGGTGCTGGCCGCGACCGGGCGCACGGCGGACGCCCTGGCCGCCTACGAGCGCTTCCGCGGCCGCCTCGCCGACAACCTGGGCCTGGACCCCTCGCCCCAGCTGCGCGACACCCACCTGCGGCTGCTGCGCGGCGAGTTCGACGCGCCCTCCCCCGAGCCCGCGACCCCGCCGAACCTGCACCTGCCCGCCACCCTGACCGGTTTCGTGCCGCGCGACACCGAGCTGGGGACCGCCGTGGGCCTCCTCACCACCGGGCGCCTGGTCACCCTGACCGGGCCCGGCGGGGCGGGGAAGACGCGCCTGGCGATCGAGGCCGCCACCGCCCTGGCCGCACGCGCTCCGCACCTGCTCGCCCGGGGAGGCTGGTTCGTCGAACTCGCGTCCAGGTCCGGCGCCGACGTCCCGGACGCCCTGGCCGGCGCCCTGGGACTGCGCGAGTACGCCATGCTCCGGGCGGCGTCCTCCCGGGCTCCGGTCCCCCCGCTGGAACGGGTCGTCTCCCACATCGGCGACCGTCCCGCGCTCATCGTGCTCGACAACTGCGAGCACCTCGTCGAGGACGTGGCCAGGGCCGTGGAGCCCCTTCTCGCCCGCTGCCCCCGCCTGCGCGTCCTGACCACCTCCCGCGAACCCCTCGGCGTCCCGGGCGAACAGCTCATGCCCGTGCCCTCCCTGGCGCTGCCGCCCGAGGGCGCCGACGCCGCGAAGGCCGTCACCTACCCCTCCGTCGCCCTGTTCGCCGAGCGGGCCGCCTCGGTGCGCCCCGGCTTCGCCGTCACGCCCGGCAACGTCGCCCACGTCGTCCGCGTGGCGCGGGAGCTGGACGGCATGCCCCTCGCCCTGGAGCTGGCCGCCGCCAGGCTGCGCTCCATGACCGCCGCCCAGCTCGCCGAGAGGCTGTCCGACCGTTTCCGGCTGCTCACCGGGGGCAGCCGGGGCGCGCTGCCGCGCCACCGCACGCTGAGGGCCGTCGTCGACTGGAGCTGGGAACTCCTCGACGAACCCGAGCGGCGCCTGCTGCGGCGCCTGTCGGTCTTCGCCGGCGGCGCGACCCTGGAGGCCGTCGAGCGGATCTGCGCCGACCCCGCACCGGGCCCCGGCACGGAGGGGCGGGTGGACGGCCGGGACGTGTGGACCGTCCTGTTCTCCCTGGTGGACAAGTCGCTCGTGATCGCCGAGAACCCCGTCGGCGACGACGCCCCGCCCCGCTACCGGCAGCTGGAGACCGTCCGCGCCTACGCCGCCGAGAGGCTGGCCCTCAGCGGGGAGGAGGTGCGCGTGCGCGACACCCACGCGCGCCACGTCCGCGACCTGTGGCGCGCGGCGGACCCGCTCCTGCGCGGGCGGCGCCAGGGCGAACTGCTCGCGCGCCTGGCCCCCGAGTCCGCGGACCATGACGCGGCGGTGCGGTGGGCGGTGGAGCGCGCGGACGCCGGGCTCGCCCTGGACCTGGTCGAGCACACCCAGTGGTACTGGACCCTGGGAGGGTCCTGGCGCCGGCTGGTCCGCTGGTCGGAGGCGGTCCTGGACATGCTCGGCGGCCGCGTCCCCGAGGGCAGGGCCGTCGCCTACGCCAGCTGCCTGTTCCACCGGGCGGGCGACGGTTCGACGCACCACGCCACGGTGGAGGCGGCCATCAGGGAGGTCGAGGAGGTCGTCGCGGCGTCGGGCGGGCGGGTCGAGCGCCATCCCGTGCTCGTCCACTGCCTGCTGTACAGGGCGATGCTCCAGGGGCGGTCCGGTGACGCCTACGAGCGCCTGGCCGCGGCCCTGGACCAGCCCGACCCCTGGATGCGCGCGATGGTGCGCGTCCTGCTGTCCCTGCTCGACGCCGTCACCGGCCACACCGGGGAGTCCGCGGACAAGGCGGAGGCCGCACTGGAGGAGTTCCGTGCCTGCGGCGACGCCTGGGGCGCGTGCCAGGCGCTCGCCCAGCTGGTGGACGTGTACCGCTTCGAGGACCTCGAACGCTGCCGCGAGCTGCTGACCGACGGGATGCGGCTGGCCTCGGAGTCGGGCCTGACGGGGATGGCGGCGGTGTTCCGGGTCCGACGGGCCCAGACCCTCACCGACCTCGGGGAGCTGGATGCGGCCCGCCGGGACCTGGGGGCGCTGTCCGACTTCGAGGACCCGGTCCAGGACGAGCACAGGGTGTTGCTGTCGCTGGCGGAGGCGCACTGGCTCGGCGAGGCAGGGGAGCTGGAGCGCGCCCGCGAGGTCGTCGACCGGATGCGGCAGGAGCTGAGCGGCCTGGGCGGGTTCTCACCGGTCTACCTGGAGGGGGGCCTGGGGGCCATGTCCGCGCTCCTGCACTGGAAGGCCGGAGAGCGGGAGGCGGCCTGGCGGGACATCGGCCGCGCGTGGTGGACGGCCTCCCACGGGCTGCGCCCCGTCTGCGCGGAGATCCTGGACGTCTTCGCGATGATGCTGGCGGGGGAGGAACCGCGCCGGGCGGCCCGCATGCTCGGGTACGCCGAGGGGCTGCGCGGCGTCCCCGACCGCACCACCCCGTTCGTGGTGCGGGCGCGGGAGCGGGTGCGCGCGGAGCTGGGCGGGGCCGCGTACGAACGGCTGGCCGCGGAGGCGAGGGGCACGGACGAGGACGAGGTCCTGGCGGGTGTGGGCGAGTGGCTGGCCCCGCTCGTGCCCGACCACAGGCCGGGGAACCGGCGCTCCGGCCGGTGACCGGACGGGGGTCGGAGGGGCCGCGCCGCCCCCGGGGCCCGGGGGCGGCGCGACGGGACGCCGCTCAGGTGCGGCGGCGGTACGCCCACACGGCGAGCGGGAAGAAGACCGCGGTGAAGATCGCGGACCACGCCACCGTCCACAGGACCGGGCCCGTGGCGTCGCCCGTGCCGAGCATCAGGGCCCGCATGGCGTCGACGACGTGGGTGACCGGGTTGTTCGCGGCGACCGCCTGCAGCCAGCTGGGCATGTCCGCCGGGGCGACGAACGCCGAGCTGCTGAAGGTCAGCGGGAACATGAGGATCATCCCGAACGCCTGCACGGCCATCGGCGTGCGCACGATCATGCCGACGAAGGCCGACATCCAGCACAGCGCGAACGCGAACAGCAGCACCAGGCCGGCCGCCACGACCACGCCGACCACGCCGCCCTCGGGGCGGAAGCCGATGAGCATGCCGACCAGGAGCACCATCACCACGGTGATCGTGTACCGGGCCAGGTCGCCGAGGATTGCGCCGGTGAGCGGGGCCGACCGGGCGATGGGCAGCGACCGGAACCGGTCGAAGATGCCCTTCTCCACGTCCTGGCTCAGTGAGAAGCCCGTGCCCAGCGTCGCGAAGATGACCGACTGCGCGATGATGCCGGGCATCAGGAAGTCGCGGTAGGCCTGCCAGTCGCCCATCATCGCCTGCCCGAAGACGAAGACGAACAGGGTCACGAACATGACCGGCTGCAGTATCAGCCCCAAGACCTCCTCGGGGTTGGCCTTGATCTTCAGGACACTGCGCCAGGCCAGCTGGAGGCCGTTCCGGATCGTGCCCAGCGGCGTGATCCTCGCCGGGATCGCCGGGGCGCCCCCGGGCTCCGCGGCCCGGGTCCGGGTCGTCACGGTACTCATGCTCTGGCCCCCTCGTCCGCGGACGCGTCCGCGGTCTCCTCTTCGGCGGTGTGCCCGGTCAGGGCGAGGAACACCTCGTCCAGGCTCGGCTTGCGCAGCGACAGCTCGGCGACCGCCACGCCCTGCTCGTCCAGGCGGCGCACCACCTCGGGCAGGACGCCCGAACTGGTGACCGGGACGCTGGCGAGCAGCCCGTCGGAGACGACGGGCGTGCTGGTGACCGCCTCGATGATCCTCGTCGCCAGGGAGATCTGCCCGGGGTCCACCGTGCGCAGTTCGAGCACCTGGTTCCCGGCCCGGCTCTTGAGCTCCTCCGGGGTCCCCCTGCTGATCATCCGCCCGTGGTCGAGCACCATGAGGTCGTCGGCCAGCTGGTCGGCCTCCTCCAGGTACTGGGTGGTGAGCAGGACGGTCACGCCGTCGTCCACCAGCCCGCGCACGACGTCCCACAGGCCGTTGCGGCTGTGCGGGTCCAGCCCGGTCGTGGGCTCGTCCAGGTACAGCAGGGCCGGGCGGCCGACCAGGCTCGCGGCCAGGTCGAGCCGTCGTCGCATGCCGCCCGAGTAGGTCTTGGCGGGGCGGTCCGCGGCGTCGGTGAGCTCGAAGCGCTCGAGCAGCTCCGCGGCGCGGGCCCGGGCGTCGGCCCCGCCGAAGCCCAGCAGGCGCGCGATGAGGAGCAGGTTCTGGGTGCCGGTCAGATCGGCGTCCACGGCCGCGTACTGGCCCGTCAGGCCGATGAGCCGGCGGACCTCGTGCGGTTGGCGGACCACGTCGAAGCCGCCGACCTCGGCGTACCCGCCGTCGGGTCTGAGCAGGGTCGCCAGGATGCGCACCATCGTGGTCTTGCCGGACCCGTTGGGCCCCAGGACGCCGAGCACGGCCCCCGTCCTGGCCGTCAGGTCGACACCGTCCAGGGCGCGTTTGCCCTTGAACTGCTTGACCAGGCCCTCCGCGCGGATGGCGTCAGTCATCGTTCCTCCGTTTCAACGTTCGTCCACCAGTGTGACGAGCCGGGCTGACAGAACGCTGACAGAGTTCCCGCGCCCCGGGGCGGCCGTGCGGGGAGGCCCGCGGGGAGGGGCCTTCGGACACGGAGGGCCTAAACTCGTGCAGGTGATGAACACCCCGCCGTACGACGCCATTCCCGACCCGGACCGGCCCCGGGGCGGCCCCGAACCAGGGGACGGGGAGGCCGCGCGGCTGCGGCCCCCGCAGAGCCGCGTGAGCAGCAGGGCGATCGGGGTGTGGACCCTGAGGATCCTGTTCGGGTCGGTGTTCACCCTCGTCCTGCTCAGCGCTGTCGCCTGGGGCGCCTCGTCGCTCGGCTGGGCCTGGATCCCGTTCAGCGTGCAGGACAACGCGTGGCTGCTCCCTCTCGCCTACGGGGTGTACGCGCTGCTCAAGGTGGCGATCGTGCCGTCCTGGCGGTACAGGGTGCACCGCTGGGAGGTGGCCGGGGACATCATCTACACGCGGGTGGGCTGGATCAGCCGCACCTGGCAGCTGGTGCCCGTCAACAGGCTGCAGACCGTCGACCACACGCAGGGGTGGCTGGAGCGCGTGTTCGACGTTGCCACGCTGGAGGTGCAGACCGCCTCCTACGCGGGTTCGTCCACGATCGAGGGGCTGGACGCCGGGCAGGCGCGCCGCCTGAGCGAGGACCTCGCGGTGCGCGCCGGAGCGCTGAGGGACGACGCGACCTGATGGGCACGGAGCAGGAGGACGGCGGTCGCGCCGAACAGCACGGGGAACGGTACGGGTCCGGGGCGCGCGGCGTCCCGGACGGGACCGGCCGCGGCCCGCAGGGGGGCCACGGCGCGCGGCCCGCGGAAGGGGACGGCGCGGCACGCGTTCTACCCGGGGAGGGCGTACCCGCGCACGGCGGTCCCGGGCCGGAGCCGCACCCGGCGCCCCCGCCCGAGGGGTCGGCCCCGGCCGGGGGCTGGGTCGCCCCGGGGAGCACGCCCGCGCCCCGGGACCCGGGGCGCGCGGCGGGGGGCGCGGTTCCGGCCGGCCCGCCGGCGGTGTACGGCACATCGGCCCAGGGCGCGGGGGGTCCGCCGCAGGGGTGGGACGACCGGTCCCGGACCGGCCCCGGCGCCGTGCCGGGGCACGGGCAGCCGGCTCCCGCTCCGGAGCCTCCCCGCACGGCCACTACGTACGGAGCCCCGCCCCACGACGCCCCGCCCCAGGGCCCTCCGCCGTACGGCGCTCCTCCCGGGGGCGTCCCGTGGCACGGCCCCGCGCCCCACCCGGGCGCGCCCGGCGACGTGCCCCCGTACGGCGCCCCGCCGCACTCCGGGCCCCCGCACGGGGCGGCTCCGCGCGCCTGGTGGGGGCCCGCGCCGGCGGAGGGGCCGGAGGCCGGGGCCGCGCCCGGCGGACGGGCCCGGGACGCGGCGCCCTTCCTCGCGCCGGAGCGGGCGCGCCGGATCAGCCCCCGGAGCATGGTCGTGGGCCCCATCAACCAGCTCAAGGGCCTCCTGGTGCCGATCGCCGCGGGACTGGTGCTGGGCGGGTTCAACGCCTGGGTGCTGGGCGCCACGGGCGCCACCGTCGTGGCGCTGCTCGTCGGCGGCTTCGTCACCTGGAGGACCACCCGCTACGAGGTCGGCGAGGACCGGCTGGAGATCCGCAAGGGGCTGATCAGGCGCTCCCGGCGCACGATCCCCCTCGAACGCGTCCGCGGCGTCGACGTCACCAGCACGCTGCTGCACCGTCTCCTCGGTGTCGCCGTGGTGCGCATCGAGGCCGCGGCCGGATCGGCCGCCGCGACCGAGGACGGCAAGCTGGACGCGGTGGCGGCGGACGAGGCCGAGCGCCTGCGCCGCGTCCTGCTGCACCGCAAGGCCGTCCTCACCGGGCAGGAGACCGGGCCCCGGGCGGCCCCTGGCGGCGGGGCCCCGGAGGCGGGGGAGGCGGCGCGGGGGGAGGCGCAGGCTCCGCCGGTCCCGGAGGACGACACCGTCACGTACTTCGCCATGCCGCGCTCCTGGTACCTGTACGGGGCGCTCAGCCTGGGGTACCTGCTCACCCCCTTCGCGGTCCTGGCCACCCTCTTCGGTACGGTCCAGCAGACGGCGGGAGAGCTGGCCAACGACTTCGTCGTGGACTGGGTCACCTCGTCGGACCGGGGCTTCCTCCTGGTGGCGGCCCTGGTCTTCGCGGGTGTGCTGGTGCTGCTGATGCCGGTGTTCGCCGTGGTCTCCTACGCCCTCACGCACTGGGGTTTCTCGCTCCGCGGGCGCGACGGCTCCCTGGTCGCCGAGCGCGGGCTGTTCACCCGGCGCAGCGTCACGCTGGAGAGGCGCCGCATCCGCGGCCACGAGCTCCTGGACACCCCCCTCGAACGCACGCGCGGCGCCGTGCGCCTGCGCGCCATCGTCACCGGCCTGGGCGACGCCGCCAACCGCGCCGTGCTGCTCCCGACCGGGCCCCGCCCCGTGGTCGAGGACGTGGTCGGCCGGGCGCTGGCCCTCTTCGGGGGCACCCTGAAGCGCCATCCGCGTGCTGCCCTGTTCCGGCGGCTCACGCGGGCCGTCGGACCGTTCGCCCTGGTGGCGGTGGTCGCCGCGGCCCTGGGGGCGGAGTGGCTCGCGGTGGCGGGCGCCGTGCTCGCCGTGCTGGGGATCCCCCTGGGCGTGGACCGCTACCGGGCCCTCGGCCACGGGTACGACGGCGAGCGGGTGAGCGTCCGCTCCGGTTCGCTGAGCCGGAGCCAGGCGACGGTGGAGCGCTCGGCGGTGATCGGCTGGACCTGGAGGCAGACCCTCTTCCAGCGGGGACCCTCCCTGGCCGACCTCCAGGTCACCGTGGGGGCGGGCGCGGGGGGCTACACCGTCCAGGACGCCTCGATCGGTGAGTCGGTGGCCTTCGCGGCGCAGGTCACCCCGGAGATGGTGCGACCGTTCCTGGAGGATCCCGGCGCGCCGGGGCACAAGGGCTGAACCCGCTCCGCGCCGGCGGGCGGCCCGGTCCCCCGCGCCGGGGCGGCCGGGAACGCCGGAGGGCGACCGTGCCGTGCGGCTCCGGTCGCCCTCCGCCGAGGCGGGCCGGGGGTGTGGCCGCCCCCGGCGCCGTCAACGCGCCTACTCGTCCTTCTTGGACCCGAACATGATCTCGTCCCACGAGGGGACCGATGCGCGTCGGCCGCGGCCCTTGCGCTTGGCCGCGGCGCGGTCGTTGCTCCCGTTGGCGACCGCCGGCACGGCCGCGGGGCTCGCGGGCGCCTGGTCGGCGGCGCGGCGGGGGGTCCCGGTGTCGTTGAGGTCCATGGTGGCCCGGCGGCGCCGCGCGGCGGGCCGCGGCTGGGCCGGGGGATCGGCCGCCGGCGGTGCGGTGTCGGGTTCGGCGGCGCGTGCCGGACGGCCCTCCGGCGGCCACTCGGGGGCCGTGCGGCGCTCGGGGCGCGGGGGCCGCTCCTCCGCGCCGTGGTCCGCGTACGCCGCGGGCGCCGACGGCTCGGGCGCGGGGCGCCGGTCGGGCTCGGGGGCACGGGGCCCGGGTTCGGCGCGCGGCCCCCCGAAGGGGTGCTCGGGGCGCGTCCCGCCCGGGCGCTCCGCCCGGTCGTCCCACTCTCGGACGCGTTCGGTGGGCAGGCGGCCCGTGGGGCGGCGCTCGCCCTGGCGCTCGCCGGGGGCACGGTACTCCGAGTGGCGGCGCTCCTCCTCGCGGAGCCTGTCGGCGGGGTGTGCGTCGGACGGGCGGAACTCGGCGGGGCGGTGCTCCTCCGACCTGTACCGCGGCTCGCGGCGGGGGTCGCGGTCCGGGTCGGCGTCCCCGTCGCGGCCGTCCGCACGCTGACCGGGACGGCGGTGACCGGCCTGCTCCGAGCCGGGCACCTCGAACCGGCGCCGGCGCTCGTCGCGGACGGGGTCGCCGAACCGGTCGGTCTCGGGCCGGGCCGCCCGGACGGGGGGCAGCGGATCGTCGAGGGGTTCCTCCCGGGGCGCCCGGCGGGCCGGGGCGTGGTCGGGGCGCCGCTCCGCCGCCGACTGCGCGTCCATCCGGGGCATGTGCGCGGGGGCCTCGCTCCGGCGCGGTGCGAAGGGCGTCACGTTCGCGCCGGGGGCGGACGGCGCGTCCGGCTCCGGGGAGGAGAACCGCGCGGCCTCCTCGTCCGCGGGCACCACGCTGTTGTGTCTGGGCTCGTACAGCCAGTGGGCGACGCGCTCCTCGCTGCCGTGCAGGAAGACGAGCTTGAGCTGCCACGAGCGGTCCTCGCGCTTCCACGAGTCCCACACGGCGTCGCCGGTCTCCAGCTGGTGCGCGCCGATCCGCTTGGCGACCAGGTCGCCCAGGGAGGGGCCCGGTCCGGCGTCGCCGTGCGCCCGCACGGTCGCGCGCTGGGCCTGCTGGGCGATGTACTCGCGTTCCTGGAGGACGGGGCCCTCGAACCAGCGGACCCGTTCGATCGGTATGCCGGAGATCTCGGAGATGGCCTCCGCGGTCTCGCCGGACCGGATGCGGGCCTGGATTTCCTTGGGGCGCAACGGATTCTCCACTTCGATCTCGTACTGGCCGAGCCGGGAGAACTGGCCGCGGACTGCGGCGCGGAGACGGTCGTCGACGGGCAGCGTGAAACGGGTTCCACGGCCGGCGCTGGCGAGCACCAGGTAGGTGCCGTCCTCGCTCACGGCCACGAGGCGAAGCTCGTGCATCGCCCTCCCTTTCGCGTCCCGTCGAGGGTAGGTCCCGCGACCCGGTCCCCGCGTTCTCCAAGTCTGGTCGGCCGACAGCGGTTCGGCCAGTACCGCGCCCGGCATGTCCGAACTGTGCCCGCCTCCCGTTCCGTGGCACTGACCACGGTGGGAGCCGCCCCGGGTGCCGGGGCACTCACGGTCGCTTCCGCTGCCAATCTTGGCACGCTGAGCCTTCGGCGACCGGGAGCGATCGGGGGGAATGTCGCCGATCCCGTGCGAAGGCTCCGCGGTGATGGTATCCCGGGGCCCCTGAATCACCCCAGGTATGGGAAAAACTCCGATCTCGGCCCGGGGTCCGATCGGACGAAGCCCCTCTTCGGCAAACCGACACGCCGACCTATGCCGGAGAGTGATGCTTCTTATGTCTTGGCGTTATCGGAACCCGGGGCCCCTTAGGGTGAGTTATCCATCTATGAGCGAAATGTGATGTTTGGTGACTGTGGGGCTGTATGCCCCACCACACGCGCATCCCGCCAGTACGAGTTCCCGTCGCGCCCCGCGCGGCCGACGAAGGAGGGGCGACCGGATGGGTCGGACCGGACACGACGACGACAACGAGGCGGAGGAGGGCACCGGGAAGAAGAAGCGGATCGAACTGAGCGTCTCCCAGGTCGCGGGCGCCGGCGCCGCCACGCTCGCCGCCGCGACCGCGGCCTCGTACCTCAACGTGTACGGCACGGTCGTCGGCGCCGCCGTCATGGCCACGCTCAGCACCCTGGTCAGCCCCCTCCTCCAGCACTGGTTCTCCCGCAGCGGCGAACAGGCCAGGCAGCTGGCGGGGAAGGCGGTCGGCCACACCGAGGCCGGACCCGTGGCGCCCGGGGCGCCCGTGGCCCCCTTCCCGGAGGAGATCTCCGAGTCGGGCCTGCTCAGGGAGGTCTCCGAGGCGGGCCCTCCCGACGGAGCGCCCCGCGACTTCGACGCCACCCGCACGATGGCCATGCCCGCACTGGGGGCGACCGACGACGGGACCGCCGCCTTCGGCGGCCCCGGGGACCCCGCGAACCGGGCCGGCGTCCCGGACGGGACCGCCCTGCTGCCCGCGGCGGACACCGGGGGCCGGGGCCGCGGCGGTTCCGGGGAGCGGGAGGGGGGCGGCCTCCGTCCGCGGCGCGGCTGGCGCTCCGTGGTGGTCCCGGCCGCCGCGGTGTTCGCTCTGGTGATGCTCGTGATCCTGCTGTTCGAGCTGTTCACGGGACGGTCGCTGACCGCCTGGACGCAAGGCGGCGAGGAGCCCACCTCGCCCACCCTGTTCGGCGGTTCCAGCTCGGGCGCCCCGGCGCAGGAGGACGACCCCGGGACCGGGGAGACCACCGAGGACGAGCCCTGGACCACCGACCGGGAGCCGGGGACGGGAACGACCGGGACGACGCCCGAGCCGGACGCCCCCGCGACCGAGGAGCCCGAGGACGGCACCGGTGGCGGCGGGACGGGCGGCGACGGCGGCACCGGTGGGACCACCGAGCCCACGGACCCGCCGGTCGAGGAGCAGGAACCCCAGGACCCGGGTACGCAGCAGCCCGACCCCGGGACCGGCGACGGCGGAGGACAGGGGGGCGGGGCCCCCGCCCCGGCGCCCGCCCCCGCGCCCCCCGCGGGCTGACGGGCCCCCGGCACAGGACGACGGCGGCGGGACCCCGCACGGGGCCCCGCCGCCCGTGTGCGGCGACGCGTGCCCCGGGCGGGAGGGAGCCGGGCCCCGGGGCCCGCACCGCGTCCCCGGTGCCTCAGCCGAGGACCCGCTCCAGGTAGTCGTTGCCGAACCGGCGCCCCGGGTCCACGCGGTCGCGCACCGCCAGGGCCTCGCCCAGGCGCGGGTAGACCTTCTCCAGGTAGGACCGGTCGCGCGTGTGCATCTTGCCCCAGTGCGGGCGCCCGCCCACCGACGTGAACACGGCCTCCATGTCGGCGAAGTACGCCTCGTGGGGGGTGCCCTTGTACACGTGCACCGCGACGTACGCCGTGTCGCGCCCGTAGGCGGTCGACAGCCACACGTCGTCGGCCGGCGCGAACCGCACCTCCACCGGGAAGCTCACCCGGTGGTCGCCCCGGTCCACGATCCTGCGGGCCTCGCGCAGCACGTCCACCAGGTGCTCGGCGGGGATCGCGTACTCCATCTCGACGAACCGCACGTCGCGCACGGACGCGAACACCTTGTGCGACGTGTCGGTGTACCTGCGGGCCGACAGCGCCCGCGAGCTGATCCGGTTCACGGCGGGCACGAGCCGGGGGTGGCGCCGGCACACGCGGTTGACCCTCTCGAAGACCGTGTTGGACAGGAAGTCGTCGTCCAGCCACGTCCGGAAGCCGGACAGCGGCCGTGCCGGCCCGTCCGCGGTGTTGTTGCGCTTGGTGTTGGTGTTGCCGGTGTGCGGGAACCAGAAGAACTCGAAGTGCTCGTTGCCCGCACGCAGCTCGGGAAGCCTCTCCAGCACCTCGTCCAACGGCATCGGCTCCTCCCTCGCGTACAGCAGGAAGGCCGGGCGCACCGCCATCGTCAGCGCGGTGACCACGCCGAACGCGCCCAGCCCCACCCGGGCGGAGTGGAACAGCCCGGGGTCGCGGTCCGGGGAGCACTCGACCACGGAGCCGTCGGCGAGCACCATCTCCAGCCCGACCACCTGGGAGGCCAGGCCGCCCGAGTCCCGGCCGGTCCCGTGGGTGCCGGTCTGCACCGCTCCGGCCATGGTCTGCACGGCGATGTCGCCCATGTTGGCCAGGGCGACGCCGTGCTCGGCCAGCACGTCGTTGAAGTCGCACAGGGGAAGGCCCGCCTCGACCGTGGCGGTGCCCGCCTCCGGGTCGACCGAGCGCACCGCGGCCAACGAGGTGGGGGAGAGGAGGAGGCCGTCGGTGACCGCCACGTCGGTGAAGGAGTGGCCCGAACCGACCATGCGGACCCTCAGGCCCTCGTCGGCGGCCGAGAGGACCGCGGCGGCCACCGCCGCGGTGTCCCCGGGAGCCGCCGTGCGCCTCGGGCGCGCCTGGTAGGTGTCCGCCCATGTGTGCCACGACACATCTGTCATGCGGCGACATTACCCACTGGTCACTTCTGCCGCCAGGGGGGTCCTCCGCCGGGTGCTCCGCCCGCCGGGGGAGGGGAGGCCAAGACCACAGGGCGCTGATCCGGGGGGTCGCGCGAGGAGGTCCCGGAGAGCTGGTTTCATAAGGTCCATGAGGCCTTACGACGCGTTTCTGCTGATCTCCTTCGGTGGCCCGGAGGGCGAGGACGAGGTCATCCCCTTCCTGGAGAACGTCACCCGCGGACGCAACATCCCCCGCGAGCGGCTGGCCGAGGTCGGAGAGCACTACTTCCTGTTCGGGGGCGTGAGCCCGATCAACCAGCAGTGCCGGGACCTGATCGCCGCGATCACCGACGACTTCTCCGCCAACGGGATCGACCTGCCCGTCTACTGGGGCAACCGGTTCTGGGCGCCGATGCTCACCGACACCCTCGCCGCGATGCGCGACGACGGCGTGCGCCGGGTGCTGGCCCTGCCCACCTCCGCGTACTGCAACTGGTCGAGCCGCACGGCCTACGAGGAGGACATCGCCCGCGCCCGCGCCGCACTGGGGGAGGACGCCCCCGAGGTCGACCTGATCCGTCCCTTCTACGACCACCCCGGGTTCGTCGAGCCGCTGGTGGAGCACACCCTCGCGTCCCTGGACGCCCTCCCCGAGGACCAGCGCCGGGGCGCCCGCCTGCTCTTCTCCGCGCACTCCATCCCCATGGCGATGGCGCAGGAGAGCGGAGGTCCGGGGCAGGGGTTCGGCCCCGCGGGCGCCTACGGGGCGCAGCTCGCCGAGGTGGCCCGCCTGGTGGTGGACCGCCTCGACCGCGAGTACCCGTTCGAGGTCGTCTACCAGAGCCGCAGCGGCCCGCCGAGCCAGCCCTGGCTGGAGCCGGACGTCAACGACCGCATGGAGGAGCTCGCCGCCGAGGGCGTGCCCGCCGTGGTCGTCGTCCCGCACGGGTTCGTCTCCGACCACATGGAGGTCAAGTTCGACCTCGACGTCGAGGCGCGCGAGACCGCGCAGAAGCTGGGCATCGGCTACGAGCGCGCGCTCAGCCCGGGCACGCACCCCGCGTTCGTCTCCATGGTGACCGACCTGGTCCGCGAGTACACCGGCGGGAAGGAACCCCGGAAGCTGGGCGCCCTCCCGCGCTGCGCCGGCTGCGACTGCTGAACTGCTCCGCGCCGGGACGGGGCGGAGCGCCGGGCCTCCGCCCCCGGACGGCCCGCGGGGCCGGGCCCCGGCCCGCCCCGCGACGGTCCTGCCGCGCGTCGGCCCCGGGCCCCGGGCGCCGGCCCCGGACGCGGCCGGGGGCGCGCCGGTAGGTTGGGTAAACGCTGCTGACACCGCCCCTCTCCCGAGTCGACGGCGCCAGTGGCCGCCCAGGACCCGCCCGATAGGGTCTCACCGGATCACGAGTCGACGTTCAGGAGTATGTGTCTTGGTTCGTTCCTGGTATGAGCTGCCGGAGTACGTCCGACTTCGCCGCGTCAACGGCCTGCGCCTCTCGCCGGACGGAACCCGTCTGGTCGCACCCGTCAGCGGCATCGCCCCCGACGCCAAGTCCTTCCGCAGCGCCCTGTGGGAGATCGACGTCAACCCCGAGGCCGAGGGCGGGAGCGCTCCCCGACGCCTCACCCGCTCCGCCAAGGGCGAGAGCGGCGTCGGCTTCCTGCCCGACGGCTCGGTGCTCTTCACCACCGGCAGACCCGACCCCGAGGCCGGGCCCGAGGACAAGGCGGCCTCCGCCCTGTGGCTCCTGCCCGCCGGGGGCGGCGAGGCCCGCCAGGTCGCCTCCCGGCCCGGCGGCGTCGGCTCCTTCACCGTCGCCCGCGACTCAGGCCTGGTCGCCTTCACCTCCGACGTCCTCCCGCGCAGCGAGGACGAGGAGGGGGACAGGGAGGCCCGCAAGGCCCGCGAGGAGGCCGGCGTCAGCGCCATCCTGCACGAGGCGCTCCCCGTCCGCCACTGGGACAGCGACGTCGGCCCCGACCACCCCCGCTACTTCGTCGCCGAGCCGCCGGCCGACGACGACGCCCGGCTCGGCGAGCCCCGCGACCTCACCCCGGACGCGGGTATGGCGCTCCTGGGCGCGGGCGGCTCCCTCACGCCCGACGGCGCGGTCCTCGTCACCGAGTGGCGGGTCCCCGCCGCCGGGGGCGCCCACCGCACCGAGGTCGTCGCCGTCGACACCGCCACCGGCGAGCGGCGCACGATCGCCACCGACCCCGAGTTCGACTTCGGCCGCCCGCAGGTCTCCCCGGACGGGCGCAGCGTCCTCCTCGTCCGCAGCCACGAGGGCGCGTACGACGGCGAGCCGCGCGACGAGACCGCGTGGCTGGTCGACCTGGCGACCGGCGAGGGCCGCGACCTGCTCCCCGCACACGAGATGTGGCCGCGCGAGCTCGCCTGGTCCGCCGACTCCGGCGCCGTGTTCGTCGTCGCCGACGAGAACGGCCGCCGCCCGGTCTTCCGCGTCGACACGGCCACCGGATCGCTCACCCGGATCACCGGCGACCACGGCGCCTACAGCGGCCTCAACCCCTCCCCCGACGGCCGGTACGTGTACGCGCTGCGCGACGCCTGGGACGCCCCGCCGGCCCCCGTGCGCCTGTCCTCGGACACCGAGGACGGGGAGCCCGCGTACCTGCGCACGCCCGGCTCCGCGCTGACGATGCCCGGCACCCTGACCGAGGTCGAGGCCACGGCGGACGACGGCACCCGGATCCGGTCCTGGCTCGTCCTGCCGGAGGAGGCGTCCGCGGAGTCGCCCGCACCGCTCATGCTGTGGGTGCACGGCGGCCCGTACATGAGCTTCAACGGCTGGTCCTGGCGCTGGAACCCGTGGCTGCTCGCCGCCCGCGGCTACGCGGTCCTGCTGCCCGACCCGGCGCTGTCCACCGGCTACGGGCAGCACATGCTCCGCCGGGCCTGGGGCAAGTGGGGACCGCGCACGTACGCCGACGTCATGTCCGCCACGGACGCCGCAGTGGCCCGCGAGGACATCGACGCCGAGCGCACGGCCATGATGGGCGGCTCCTTCGGCGGCTACATGGCCAACTGGATCGCCGGGCACACCGACAGGTTCAAGGCGATCGTCTCGCACGCCTCCCTCTGGGGCCTGGACGGCTTCAACGGCACCACCGACTACCCGCCGGTGTGGGAGCGGGAGTTCGGCACCCCGCTGGCGCGGCCGGAGCGCTACACCCTGAACTCGCCGCACCTGCACGCGGCGGACATCCGCACGCCGATGCTCGTCATCCACGGCGACAAGGACTACCGGGTGCCCATCTCCGAGGGGCTGCGCCTGTGGCGCGACCTGCTGCTGCACGAGGTGGACGCCAAGTTCCTGTACTTCCCGGACGAGAACCACTGGATCCTCACGCCGGGGAACGCCCAGATCTGGTACAAGACCGTCTTCGCCTTCCTCGACCACCACGTCCACGGCAAGGAGTGGGCCAGGCCCGACCTGCTGTAGGCGGGTCCTCCCCGCCCCTGCCGGTCCTCCTCCCGCCGCGCCCCCGCGCCCCCGCGCCCCTGGCGCACGGCCGGGCCGGACGCCGAACCCGCCGCGCGGGAGGCCGCCCGTCGGCCGGGGAGCCCTCCGGAGAACACTCCCCGGCCGCGGCGCGGTGGGGGCGGGGCCGCTGCCCCGCGTCCCACCGCACCGCTCCGCCCCCGGGAACCCTCCGGGGGCGGAGCGGGAGGCCGTCAGACGACCGTCGCGAGGAGCGCGGCCCACTCGCGGTTGGGGAACTCCAGGTACCCCCTGTCCCGGTTCCGTGTGTCGCGTACGGCCGCGGTCGCGCCCTCGGACACCTCGACGCAGTTCGTGGCGCCCTGGCTGTGACCGGCCTTGTGCCATGTCCGCGGGGTCTGCTGCTGGTGATGCATGAGGCTGCCTCTTTCTCCTCGGAGTGTCCAGAGGTCCGGAGGAAGGGCGCCCGCGGACTTCCGGAGGGTCGGTCCACGCCGCCGGACGGGTCCGGAGCGGTTCCGGACGCCCGCCGTGCGGCGAGGGGGCGCGGACCGGGGCCCGCGCCGGCTTCTCGCCGTGCGTCCGTGACCGTTCACGGCCCGCTCGCGGTGCGCCCGGGAGGGCGGTGCCGGGACCGGGCACCGGATGGGTTCCTCCCGCGTTCGCTCTCACGCCTCCCCGGAACGGACAGTGCCCGATCCGGGCGGGGTGATGCGCTCCGAGGACGGAACGCGGCCGGGCGCGCCGCACGGTACGCGGTACCGGGCGCTCCGCGCCGGCCGCCGGCCCCCGGGGAAGGGCCGTCCCCCCGGGGCCCCGCCGCAGCGGTCCCGCCGATCCGAGCCGCCGCCCCGGCCGACGGGCATAGGGTGCGGTTGCGGGGCCTTCAGGGGCGTCGGTAGCGCTCCCGGCCCCGCGCACCAGCATGCGTACCGGGCACCCGGCGGCCCCGCGTCCGGGCGGGGCCGGCACGGGGCCATGCCACGACGGGGAGAACCACCAGTGAGTACCACCCACGCCGCACCCGACCGGGAGAGCCTGCGCGACCTCGCCGTGAGAGTGGCGGCGGAGGCGGGCGACCTCGCCGCCGGGGGCCAGGCGGGCATCACCGTGCTCGACACCAAGTCCAGCCCCACCGACGTCGTCACCAGGATGGACCGCGCCACCGAGGACCTCATCCGGGCGCGCCTGCTCGCCGTCCGCCCGGACGACGCCGTCCTGGGGGAGGAGGGCGGCGGCGAGGAGGGAACCAGCGGGGTGCGCTGGATCGTCGACCCCATCGACGGCACCGTCAACTACCTGTACGGAAGCCCCGACTGGGGCGTGGCCGTGGCCGCCGAGGTCGACGGCGTGGTGGTCGCCTCCGCGGTCAACGTGCCCGCGCGGGGGGAGATGTTCGAGGCGGTCCTGGGCGGCGGCTCCCGCCGCAACGGCGAGCCCCTCCAGGCCCCGCCCGCGGTCCCCCTGGAGCTCGCGCTGGTCGCCACCGGTTTCGGCTACTTCGCCGAGCGGCGTATCCAGCAGGCGAAGGTCCTCCTGGAGGTCGTCCCGCACATCCGCGACATCCGGCGCGGAGGCTCGGCCGCGGTGGACCTGACCGGCCTCGCCACCGGTCGCTGCAACGCCTACTACGAGCGCGGGCTCCACGCCTGGGACTGGTCCGCGCCGGGCCTGGTGGCCAGCGAGGCGGGGATCCGCGTGGGCGGCCCGGGGGGCGGGCCGCCCGGCAACGACCTCGTCATCGCCGGGCGCCCGGAGCTCTACGACGCCCTCGACGCGCTCCTGGCGCCGCTGGGCGCCGACACCGACGGCTGACCCCGGGCACGCGAAGGGCGCGGTGGGAGCTCCTCGTCCCACCGCGCCGCGACGCCGTCATCCGCCCCGGGCGTCCTAGGCGCGGGTGTCGAGGCCGTTGCGGGCCGCGATGCGGTGCAGGTCCTCCAGTTCCGACGCATGCGTGTCGGCGAGGAAGTCGTCTCCGGCGGCCTGCGCGGCCTTGAAGGAACTGTTGGTCTCGTTGATGCGAACCGTGATCTCCGCGAGGAACTCGCCCATTGCACCTCTTCCAGGGGTAGGCACCGGGGCACGCTGGTGCGCCGGTGCGGATCCGTTCGCGCACGCCGGGGGGCGTCCGCACGATCGAAGTGGTCACGACCCTGTGACACGCGTACGCGTCGCGGTCCGGCCCTCGGGCCGGTGTCCGCGCGCATCCCTTACGTGTACCGCACTGTGATCCAGGTCAAACCCCCGCCCCCCGCACGTGATCCTTCCGTGACCCGTCCCCGGGCGGGGGCGTGCTGCCGGGACGGGTGGGGGCCCGGCCGAGGGGACGCGGAGCCGGCACTGCCCGGCGTCCGACCGGCCCCCGGTCAAGTCCGGATCAAGGGTGTCCCACGACACATTTCCCTCCGGGGTCTTGTGCTTACTCGTTCCTTATTCTTCATCTGACACATTCGAGACGTGCGGGGTTGGGTCGCTGCCGACGGTTGGGGGATTCGTCGGCGGCGGCTCCCCGTGCGCCAAGGGGAGTTGTGAAGCTCCCGGCCCAGCGCCCGTGGTCACACGGGGGTGAGGTGGGCGGCCGGTTCGCGAAACCGCCGCGACGGGTTTACCGTCTCCTTACCCCGGCTGTGAAAGAACGGATGACGCGGCCGGGACCAAGAACGCCGCTGCCGGTGTGTTGGGGGATGCGCCGGCAGCGGCCCCTTTTCTTCCAGGTACCAACGCTTCAGAGGAACAACGTGCGCGTACTCGTGGTCGAAGACGAACGAGTCCTGGCCGACGCCGTCGCGGTCGGGCTGCGCCGCGAGGCCATGGCCGTCGACGTGGTCTACGACGGCGACACCGCCCTGGAGCACACGGCCGTCAACGACTACGACGTGGTCGTCCTGGACCGGGACCTCCCGGGCACCCACGGGGACGACGTCGCCCGCACCCTGGTCAACGAGAGCTACAACGGCCGCATCCTGATGCTCACCGCCTCCGGCGGCGTCCAGGACAAGGTCGAGGGCCTCACCATCGGGGCCGACGACTACCTGGCCAAGCCCTTCGCCTTCGCGGAGCTCATCGCCCGCGTGCGCGCGCTCAGCCGCCGCTCCGCGCCGCCGCTCCCGCCGGTCCTGGAGCGCCACGGCATCACCCTCGACCCGGCCAACCACCGCGTGTACCGCGACGACCGGGAGATCCCCCTCACGCCCAAGGAGTTCGCCGTCCTCCAGGTGCTCATGCGCGCCCAGGGGACCGTGGTCAGCGCCGAGGGGCTGCTGGAGAAGGCCTGGGACGAGAACGCCGACCCCTTCACGAACGTCGTCCGCGTCACCGTCATGACGCTGCGCAAGAAGCTCGGCGACCCGCCCGTCATCCAGACAGTGCCCGGTGCGGGGTACCGGTTGTGAGACCGGGGGAGCGTCCCGAGCCCGGGCAGGTGGAACCCACCGGCCCCGGCGACACCGGGACGTGGCGCCGACTGCACTCCACCTCTCCCCGGGGCGGGGCCGCGGAGCGCTCCACGGCCTCCGAGCGGGTCCACCACTTCACCGACAACATCAGCCTGCGCGCGCGGCTCACCCTCATCTACGGGATGCTGTTCTTCGCCGCGGGCTCCGTGCTCGTCCTGGTCAACTACCTGGTCGTGGCGGTCCTGCTCAACGCGCTCCTGGCGGAGGAGTCCGCCTCGGAGCTGCTCGCCCACAGCTACCTCATCGAGGAGGTCCTCACCCACGTCACGCGGTTCTCACTGCTGGCGCTGTTCCTGGTGGGGCTCCTCGCGGTGGCCCTGGGGTACGCGGTGGCGGGGCGGGCCCTGTCGCCGCTGCAGAAGATCACCCGCATCGCGCGCCGGCTGTCGGAGCGGTCCCTGCACGAGCGGATCGCCCTGTCCGGTCCCGACGACGAGATCCGCGAGCTGGCGGACACCTTCGACGGGATGCTGGAGCGCCTGGACCGGGCCTTCGACGGGCAGCGGCGCTTCGTCGCCAACGCCTCCCACGAGCTGCGCACGCCCCTGGCGATCAACCGCACCCTCCTGGAGGTGGCGCTCAGCGCGCCGGACGTCTCGTCCGACCTGAAGAGCGTGGGGCAGACCCTCCTGGAGACCAACGCCCGCCACGAACGGCTCATCGACGGCCTGCTCTTCCTCGCCAAGAGCGACAGGGAGCTGGAGGTCCGGGCCAGGGTCGACCTCGGAGAGGTCGCCGGGACGGTGCTGAGCCAGCTCGACGGCGACCTGTCCGGTTCCGGCCTGTCACTGCGCCAGGACCTGCGTCCCGCCCCGGTGGTGGGCGACCCCGTCCTGCTGGAGCGGCTCGTCGGCAACCTGGTGGAGAACGCCCTCAAGTACAACGTCCCCGAGGGCGAGATCACCGTCCGCAGCGGCATGTACGAGGGGATGCCCGCCGTCCAGGTGGAGAACTCCGGCAAGGTGATCCCCGCCTACGAGATCGAGGGGCTGTTCGAGCCGTTCCGCCGGGGCTCCGGCGACCGGGTCGGCTCCAGCCGCAGCGCCGGGCTGGGCCTGTCCATCGTCCGCTCCGTGGTGCGCGCCCACGAGGGGGTGGTGACCGCCTGGCCCCGGGCGGGCGGCGGCCTGGTCGTCACCGTGTGCCTCCCCGTGCCCTCCGGGGACCCGGGCGACCGGCGCTGACCCGGGCCCGCGGTCGGCCGAACCCCCGTGGCCCGGCTCCTCCGGGCCCGCCACGGACGCCGTGCGTCGGCGCGGAGAGGCCCCCGGCGGGGCCGGGGGCCGGGACCGAGCTGCGTTCGGCCGGACTTCGTGGTATCTATACGTGTCCGAAGACACGCCCACCCGTGTCACGAGCGTCGCGCTCGGGTGGGTATGCTTCCCCGGGCGTGGACACGGAGGGAATCCCTCCTGACGTGGGCATGTCTTGGCTTTCGCCCGCCCCTGGGGGAGTGTTTTGCGCTTTGTCCGGAATGGGCGGAAGCGGATTTTCCTGGTCTACGAGGCGCTCGACGTTGGGTAGTACACAGGGAGCCGATCCTTGGCGCAGCCGCCACACATGGCCGCCATCGGTCACGATCCCGTGAAATTACTGCTCACCTGTGGACAGTGGCCCGGGAGGGGACACGGTTCACCGACATCGGGAAAACTCATCGGCAGATCCGGGCACAACGAAGGTCTCTCAAGCGTTACACCCGCGCGACGAGGCACTGAACGAGGGGGATGGAGTTAGCAGAGATGGCCACCGACTACGACAGCCCGCGCAAGACTGACGAGGACATCAACGAGGACAGCCTCCAGGAGCTGCAGGCGCGGCGCGTGGACAAGGGCACCGGCACGATCGACGTCGACCCCGACGAGGTCGCGGAGGGCATGGAACTGCCCGGTGCCGACCTGTCGGGCGAGGAACTCGCGGTGCGCGTGCTCCCGCGCCAGGCCGACGAGTTCACCTGCTCGCGCTGCTTCCTTGTGCACCACCGCAGCCAGCTCGCCGAACAGCGCGCCGGTCAGCTGGTCTGCAAGGAGTGCACCTGAGCGGACGGGACGGACGCTGAACCGCCCCGCTCCGTGCGACCTCCGGTCCGTCGGGAGCGGACCCCGCCGCGACTCGACGCGTCCCTGACCGGGGGCGCGTCGCGCGTACCGCCCGGACATTCCCCGCCCGTCCGGACGCGAGGGGCCGGGGGGACGACGGCGGACGGCCGACCACACACCTGGGTGGTGCGGTCGGCCGCCCGCCGCCGTCACGGGGCGCCGGGCGCCCGGGCCTCAGAGCTCCAGCTCCTTGGGGCCGGCGCCGACCAGCTTCGCCCTGGCGGCCCGTACGGCCAGCACCCGGGCCACCTCCACGCCCACGCCGGCCATCACGGCCCAGCTGAGGGCACGGCCGAGGCTGACGTCGGGGGACTCCAGGTCCGTGGGCGGTTCCTCGCCGGTCACGCGGGTCCAGGCGAAGTTCAGGGCCTTGCGCATCACGAACTCCGCCGCGATCCCGGCCGCGAACCCGGCGAGAGCGGGACCGACGTCACCGCCGTCCTTCTTAGCCATGTGAATCGTCCACCGTTTCCGTTGGGTGTACGAGGGGGCGCGACGGGCGCGCCGCCCTCCTGTGCGTACGGGGAGATCCTTTCATGCCGACCTCCTGCGGACAGGATACCCCGGGGGGGTGTTTTTGCCCCTCTGTGACGCCCGGAAACCCGGAGCGATCACGGTCGTCGGAGCACTACCATTGCCCCATGACCAACCGCTCTCATTCCTTCCGCATGCCCGACAAGCCTTCGCTGGACGGTATCGAGGCGAAGTGGGTCGACGTATGGGATGAGTCCGGCGTCTACCACTTCGACCGCACCCGCAGCCGCGAGGACGTCTACTCCATCGACACCCCGCCGCCCACGGTCTCGGGGTCGCTGCACATCGGCCACGTGTTCTCGTACACGCACACCGACACCGTCGCGCGCTTCCAGCGGATGAACGGCAAGGCCGTCTTCTACCCGATGGGCTGGGACGACAACGGCCTGCCCACCGAGCGCCGCGTCCAGAACTACTACGGCGTCCGCTGCGACCCGTCGGTCCCCTACGACCCGGAGTTCGAGCCGCCGGCCAAGCCCGACCCCAAGCGGCAGATCCCCGTCTCCCGGCGCAACTTCATCGAGCTGTGCGACACGCTCACCGCCGAGGACGAGAAGGTCTTCGAGTCCATCTGGCGCCGGCTCGGGCTGAGCGTCGACTGGCGCCACACCTACGCCACCATCGACGACAACTCGCGCGCCGCCGCCCAGCGCGCCTTCCTGCGCAACCTGGCCCGGGGCGAGGCCTACATGTCCGAGGCGCCCACCCTGTGGGACGTCACCTTCCGGACCGCCGTCGCCCAGGCCGAGCTGGAGGACCGCGAGCGCCCCAGCGCCTACCACGAGGTCGCCTTCCACAGGCCCGACGGCACAGCGGTCCACATCGAGACCACCCGGCCCGAGCTCCTGGCCGCCTGCGTCGCCCTGGTCGCCCACCCCGACGACGAGCGCTACCAGGACCTGTTCGGCACCACCGTGCGCACGCCGGTCTTCGGCGTGGAGGTCCCGGTCCGGGCGCACCGCCTCGCCGACCCCGAGAAGGGGTCCGGCATCGCGATGATCTGCACCTTCGGCGACACCACCGACGTCACCTGGTGGCGCGAGCTCCAGCTGGAGACCCGCCCCGTCATCGGCTGGGACGGCCGCTTCATCGCCGACCCGCCCCGGGGACTGGAGTCCGGCGCCGCCCGCGAGGCCTACGACGCGCTCGTCGGCGCCACCGTCCACACGGCCCGCGAGCGCACCGTCGAGATGCTCCGCGCGAGCGGCGACCTGATCGGCGAGCCCAAGCCCATCACCCACCCGGTGAAGTTCTACGAGAAGGGCGACAAGCCCCTCGAGATCGTCACCACCCGCCAGTGGTACATCCGCAACGGCGGCCGGGACGAGGACCTGCGCGAGCAGCTGATCGCGCGCGGGCGCGAACTCACCTGGCACCCCGAGCACATGCGCGCCCGCTACGAGAACTGGGTCGGCGGCCTCAACGGCGACTGGCTGGTCAGCCGCCAGCGCTTCTTCGGCGTCCCCTTCCCCGTCTGGTATCCGCTGGACGCCGACGGCAACCCGCGCTACGACGAGCCGATCCTCCCCTCGGAGGACCAGCTCCCGGTCGACCCCAGCTCCGAGGTCCCCACGGGCTACACCGAGGACCGGCGCGGCCTGCCCGGCGGCTTCATGGGCGACCCCGACGTCATGGACACCTGGGCCACCTCCTCCCTATCCCCCCAGATCGCCTCCGGGTGGGAACGCGACCAGGACCTGTTCGAGCGCGTCTTCCCGATGGACTACCGCCCGCAGGGCCAGGACATCATCCGCACCTGGCTGTTCGCCACGGTGGTCCGCGCCAACTTCGAGAACGGCACCCTGCCCTGGAGCACCGCCGGCATCTCCGGCTGGATCCTGGACCCGGACCGCAAGAAGATGTCCAAGTCCAAGGGCAACGTCGTCACCCCCCTGGCGCTGCTGGAGAAGTACAGCTCCGACGCGGTCCGGTACTGGGCGGCGAGCGGCCGCCTGGGCACCGACACCGCCATGGACGAGGGCCAGATGAAGGTCGGCCGACGGCTGTCCATCAAGATCCTCAACGCCAGCAAGTTCGTCATGTCCGTCGCGGGCGAGGGCGCCACGGCCGACCCCGACCAGGTCACCGAGCCGCTGGACCGCGCGATGCTGGCCGCGCTCGCCGACGTCGTGGAGGACGCCACCGCCGCGTTCGCCGCCTACGACCACACACGGGCCCTGGAGCGCACCGAGCGCTTCTTCTGGGACTTCTGCGACGACTACCTGGAGCTCGTCAAGACCCGCGCCTACGACACCTCGTCCGCCGAGGGAGCCTCCGCGCGCGCCGCGCTCCTCGTCGCGCTGGGCGCCCTGCACAAGCTGTTCGCGCCCTTCGTCCCCTTCGTCGCCGAAGAGGTCTGGAGCTGGTGGCAGGAGGGATCGGTGCACTCCCAGACGTGGCCGGACGCCGCCTCCTACCGCGCCGCGGCAGCCGACGGCGACCCGGTGGTCCTCGCCGCCACGGCCGAGGTCCTGCGCGCCATCCGCAAGGCCAAGTCCGAGGCCAAGCTGTCGATGCGCGCCGAGGTCGAGCACGTGCGGGTCTCCGGCAAGCGGGTCGGGGCCGCCCGCGCGGCCACCGGTGACATCGCCGCCGCGGGCCGCGCGGCCGGGATCGACTTCCAGGACACCGACGACACCGACCTCACCGTCGAGGTGACGCTCCCCGAGGCCGCCGGGGAGTAGGACCGCGGCCGCGGGGAGCGTTCCCGGCGGCCGGGAGCACAGCCGCCAGGGCGCACGGGGCGGGACCGGGGACCGGTCCCGCCCCGCCGTCGCGCCCGGATCCCCGGCGCGAACCGGCGGCGCCGGACACCGGGGCAGAGCCCGGAGGGCGATAGGCTCGACCGATGTGAGTACCACAGCCCCGGAAGGCGGCCGGATCCCGATCACGGTCCACCGCCTGGACCCCGGCCTCCCCCTGCCCGCGTACGCGCATCCCGGCGACGGAGGGGCCGACCTGCACACCGCGGTCGACCTCGTCCTCGCCCCCGGCGAACGCGCGACCGTTCCCACCGGCCTGGCGATCGCCCTCCCGGACGGGTACGCGGCCTTCGTGCACCCGCGCTCCGGTCTCGCTGCGCGCAGCGGCGTCACCATGGTCAACGCGCCGGGCACCATCGACGCCGGATACCGCGGTGAGATCAAGGTGATCCTGCTCAACACGGACAGGGAGACCCCCGTGAAGCTGACCCGGGGCGACCGGATCGCGCAGCTGGTCGTCCAGCGGGTGGAGCACGCGGTGTTCGTCGAGGCCGACTCCCTTCCGGAGTCGGACCGGGGGACGGGCGGTTTCGGTTCGACGGGGGGCCACGCCGCGCAGCGGTGACGGCTCCCACCAACCCCGGTGCGATCCCGGGACCAACGGAATCGGAGAGGTGAAGGCGTGTTTGGACGCCGCCGCAAGAAGCGGGACAATGAGACCGGCAGAACGGGATCGGAGGCCGGCCCCACCACGGGCGGGGCCGCCGGCGACGTCTCCTTCGGCAACGAGGTCGAGCCTGAGGTGTCCCGGGGCCAGCCCGTCAAGGACGCGGACCGCTACCGCACCACCGGTCCGTGGGACTCCACCGAGGACGCGCCCGAGGCCGGACGCATGGATCTGGGCAGCATCCGGCTGCCGATGGAGCAGGGCACCGAGATCCAGGTGAACGTCGCCCAGGACAGCGCGGGCAAGCAGAAGATCATCGGGGTGACCCTGGTACGCGGCAAGAGCGCGCTCCAGGTGCAGCCCTTCGCCGCCCCCAAGTCCTCCGGGCTGTGGGACGAGATGCGCGAGGAGCTGCGCGAGCAGGTCGTCAAGCAGGGCGGGAAGGTCGAGGACCACGAGGGCACCTTCGGCCCCGAGCTCAAGGCGCTCGTCCCCGTCAAGGGACGCACGACCGAGGACGGCAAGCAGCTCGCCCAGCGGGTGCGCTTCATCGGCGTGGACGGCCCGCGCTGGGTGCTGCGCGGCGTGATCCGAGGCGAGGGGGCCTCCAAGCCCGAGGTGATGGCGGAGATCGAACAGCTCTTCGCGGGCATCGTCGTGGTGCGCGGCGACCAGCCGGTGCCGCCGAACGAGCTGCTCCAGATCACCGTGCCCAAGCAGATCCAGGAGCAGATGGCGCAGGCGGCCAAGACGCGCGCCGCCCAGCAGACCGCCCAGCACGGCAACGCCGGGCGCTCGCCCAACGGCGCCGCGCCGAACGGCTCCGGGCCCGCCGCGCCCGGCGGCGCCCCGAGCGGTTCCGGCGACTCCTGAGCCCGGCCACGTGGAGAGGTGCCGGGGGCGCCGCCCTTCCGTAGTCTGTGCCCCATGACAGAGACGACGGAGAAGAGCGCTCCCCGGCCGCTCCCCGAGGACTGGGACCGGGTCCTCGCGGTGGTCGCCCACCCCGACGACCTGGAGTTCGGCAGTTCGTCCGCGCTCGCCCGCTGGACCGGCCAGGGCAAGGACGTCGTGGAGCTCCTGGTGACCAAGGGCGAGGCGGGCATCGACGGCCTCGCCCCCGAGGAGTGCGCGCCGGTGCGCATGGCGGAGCAGCGCGCCTCCGCCGCCGCGGTGGGGGCCGCCACGGTCGAGTTCCTGGACTTCCCCGACGGCACCCTGGAGTACGGGCTGCCCCTGAGGCGGGCCCTCGCGGCGGCGATCCGGCGCCACCGTCCGGAGGCGGTCGTCTCCATCAACTTCCGCGAGCAGTTCGCGGGAGGCGGGGGCTTCAACCACGCCGACCACCGGGTCCTCGGCCCGGCCCTGCTGGACGCGGTCCGCGACGCCGCCAACCGGTGGGTGTTCCCCGACCTGGCGCAGGAGGGGCTCACCCCCTGGCCGGGTGTGCGCTTCGTGGCCTTCGGCGCGTCGCCGCGGGCCGCGCACTACGTGGAGCTGAGCGAGGCCGACCTGGCCGCCGGGGTGGCGTCCCTGGACGCGCACGCCGTCTACCTGGCAGCCCTCGACGGGTTCGACCAGAGGTCGTTCCTGCCCGAGGCCGCCGCCCGGGCCGGGTCGTGGGCGGGGGTGCCGCTGGCCACGGCCTTCGAGGTGTTCGAGGTCTAGGCGTACCGACCGCGGAGGTCGGTGACACCCACCCCGGCCTGACGCAGGCGAAGAGGGCCTCCGGTACCGGTGCGGACGGCGACGTCCGCCACCGGACCGGAAGGCCCCGACGCCCCGCACCGCCCACGCCGCCCCACCCCCGCACCCGCCGGACGCCTCGCGCCGGCCCGCTGCGCCGTCGGCCGGGACCGCGGCCCCCGCGCCGTGCCGTCCGCGCCCCTGCGGCCGGTCCCGGTACGCGGACGCGCCGCGGGCGCCCGACCGGGGCCGACACGGCGCTCCCCGAACCGGCCCCGCCCGCGGTGCGGCGGAAGCCACCGGTAGAAAGGGCTGAGCGTGTCCGCCGGACACGCACCGCCCGGCCTCCCGGGCGCCGGACGGAAACGAGGGACCGGACATGACCGAGGACGCACGGGGCGGGCGCCGGCGGCGACGCCGCTGGTGGGGGGTGGCCGCGGGGCTCCTGGTCGTGCTCCTGGCCGCCTGCGCCGCCTTCCTGGGGTGGGCCCTCACCCCGTACCGGGCCGAACCCGTGCCGCTGGCCGAGGCGGTCGAGAACCCCGCCGTGCAGGTGCGCAACACCGGGGACGCGGTGGTCGTCGCGCCGACCCGGGACGGCACGGGCACCGGCGTCGTGTTCTACCCCGGCGCCAGGGTCGAGGCGGAGGCCTACGTCGCCTCGTGGGCCCCGGTGGTCGCCGACACGGGCGCCACCGTCGTCATCCCCCGGATGCGCCTCAACATGGCCGTGTTCGACGTGAACCGGGCCGACTCCGCGGTGTCGGCCGTCCCGGACGTGGACACCTGGTACGTGGGCGGCCACTCCCTGGGCGGGGCGATGGCCGCGTCCTACGCGGGCGGCGACCCCGCGCCCGGGGTGGAGGGGCTGATCCTGTGGGCGTCCTACGCCACCGAGTCGGCGGGGCTGGCCGACCGCGACGACCTGAGGGTCCTGGCCGTCGCGGGCGGAAGGGACGCCCTCACGAGCCCGGAGGAGTTCGAGGAGAACGTCCGCCACCTGCCCGGTTCCGCGGAAACGGTGTCGGTGGAGGGGATGAACCACGCCCAGTTCGGCTCCTACGGCCCCCAGGACGGGGACGGCGAGGCCGCGCTGTCGGACGGGCGGGCACGCGCGGAGCTGGCCGGGGTCACCGGCGCGTTCCTGGCGCCCGACGCGGCCCCGGAGGCCTGACACGGGGCGCCCGGCCCCCGGACGGCCCCCGGACGGCGGGCGCCGCGGGCCGGTGTGCGCCCCGTGTCCCGCCGGCGGGCCCCGGAGAGGGCAGGCGTGGTCCTCCCGGGGCCGGTCCGTCGAGCGGACCTCAGGAGCCGGGACCCGGGTCCACCGGGTCCGCGATCCGTCCCAGGAACAGGATCGACCCGCCCCGGCGCAGCACGAACACGAACGGCCGGTCGACGGTGAACCTGACCGGCCGCAGGGGAGCGGCCGCCGCGCGGAGCATCATCACGGCGGTGGCCGCGGCGCCCTCGGCGCCCCTCTCGTCCACCTTCAGCACCGACTGGTGGAGGATCTCGTCCACCCGGAGCGGCTCCTCGCTGATCCCGTCGAAACGCGCCTCGTCCGTGACCATGTGACGCACCCCCGCGGACGCGAGGGGCTCCAACAGGGAGGTGTCGGTCTCCACGGTGAACCGGGGCAGGGCGAGGTCGACCTGCTGGGACGAGCGGACCCGGTAGAGCTCCGACAGGGCGGACGCCGTCAGCGGGGGAGGGGAGCCGGCGTCCCCGTCGTGGAGCAGCACGTCCAGGGTGAGGCCGTGGCCGCCCTCCAGGCCGACCATGCTCCACCCCTGCGCCCGAGCGTGGGGCAGTCGCGCCGACCGGTGCATGGTGGGGACCTTCCGCCTCCCGCCCGGTGCGTGGAACGGCCGGTCCCGGGTCAGGCCCGCCTCGAACGGGTCGGACCAGACGACCTTCACCCACAGGGCGTTGACCAGCAGCAGGCGGACGTCGGGGGAGATGCTGCCCGCCGGGAGGAGCTCGTCGATCAGCCCCCGGGTCACGTCGGACACCTTGCCGTTGACCCTGGCGCGCACGCCCTCGGAGTCGTTCTCGAAGTCGGCGCCCTCCACCTCCGCGCCGGGACGCGCGCGCACGCGTGCCGCGAACTCCGCCCGCACCGGGAGGTCGGCGGGCACGTACAGCCCGTTCAGCGCGGCCAGGTCCGGCCCGTCGCCGGAGGCCACCGCGGCGTCCAGGGCGTCCAGCAGGCCCTCGGTGTCGTCGCCGAGGAGGGCCGCCAGCTCTGCCAGGGTGCGGTCGGCGGCCCCGCTCGCGAGCAGCGCCAGCACGGTCCCCACCGAGTGCGGTGACCAGACGTGCGAGGCGCCGGGGCGGACCAGCGCGCGGTCCAGGGCGACGGCGAACTCCAGGTGGTCCGGCCGGGGGGGCGTGCTCTGCTGCATGGTGCTCCTCGCGTAGGCGCTCCGGCTGTTCTGGCCGCCAGCGTACGGAGTCGCGCCGACGCCCGCCAGGACCCGCGTTCCCGGTGGCCGAACGCCGGGCCCCGTTCCGCGGTCGCCGGGGGCCGGGGGCCGGTCCGCGACGGGGCCGTGGTGAGAAGCCGCACGCGACAAGACCGGGTCAAGCATGACAAAGCCGGGCGGGACGACGGGAGGGAGTACGGTGAGCGCCCCCTCGGTCCGTGACGGGTCTAATAGTGTGGGGCATCATGGCCTGTGCGCCCGCGCGGGAGAGGCCCGGCGGGGCGACGGCCACCGAGGACCGACCGGACCGGGAGCAGGATGACTGAGCAGCAGAGGGCCGCCGGGGAGGCCGCCCCGGCGGCCGGGGCGGACGACACGGCGAAGGCGGCGCCGGACGGCGCCCCGGCGGGCGCGTCGGCGCCGGGCGCGGCCGAGGGGCCCGCGCCGGCGGGAGCCCCCGCCGTCACCGAGGACACGGTCGAGGCGCTCGTCCGCTCCCAGCTGTCCAAGGCCCTGGGCGGCAAGCGCGGCATGGTCGAGGCGGCGATGCCCACGCTGGCCTTCACCCTGTCCTACGTCATCGCCTCGGACCTGAGGCTGTCGATCGGCCTCGGGGTGGTCGCGGCGCTGGTCCTGGGCGCGGTCAGGCTCGTGCAGCGCTCCTCGGTCCAGTACGTGGTCACCAGCCTGTTCGGCATCGGCATCGCAGCGGTCTTCGCGATGCGCAGCGGCAACGCCGCGGACGCCTTCCTGCCCGGGATCATCTACAACGCCGTCTACGCGGTGGTCCTCAGCCTGTCGGTCCTGGTCCGCTGGCCCGCCATCGGGCTGATGATCGGTCCGTTCATCGGGCACAAGGAGGACTTCACCTCCTGGCGCTCCAACCCGGCGGTGGTCCGGCTGGCCTCCCGCCTCACCTGGCTGCTGGTGCTGCCCTGCGTGGTCCGCGTGGTCGTGCAGTATCCGCTCTGGATGGCCGACACCAACGGCTGGGCCGACACGTTCGGGCTCCTGGGCCTCTCCAAGATCGCCATGGGCTGGCCGCTCCAGGTCGCCGCGTTCGCGGGCATGGTGTGGGTCCTGGCGCGCGGCCGGACGCCGCTGGAGGAGACAGGGGCGGCGGGCGCCGGGGACGGCGCCCGCGGGGACCGCACCTAGCGCACCCGCACACGGCTCGAGGGCCCGGGCCCGGTCCGGTACCGGGCCCGGACCCTCGTGGCCCGGCCTCCCGGTGACCGGTCCGACGTCCGGGGACCGGTCCGGCGCGGGGGCCGCGCTCCCCGCAGCCCCCTGAGGGCCGGGGTCAGGCGTCCGCGGCGTCGTCCACGGGGCCCAGCAGGACCTCCAACGGTCCCAGTGCCTCGGGGTCGGCCAGGAACACCACCGTGTCGCCCACCGACAGGTTCCGCCCGGGGTCGGGCGGGCGCACCCCGCCGGGGCCGAGCACGGCGACCAGCGCCACGCCCTCCGGCAGCGCCGCGCTCAGCTCGGACTCCGCGGCCCCCGCGAACGGGCTGGCGGCGCGCAGCACCGACTCGGCGATCTCCGCCCCCGGCAGCGGGGGCAGCGTCCCCTCCTCGTCCGGGTCGTCCTCGGGGGCTCCCTCGACCAGGTCGGCGATCAGCCTCGGCGGCGAGACCGCCAGGTCCACGCCCCACGTCTCGTTGAACAGCCACTCGTTGTCGGGCTCGTTGATCCTGGCGATCACCCGGCCCACGCCGAACTCGGTCTTGGCCAGCAGGGACACCACCAGGTTGACCTTGTCGTCGCTGCTGGCGGCGACGACCACGTCGAAGTCGCCCAGGCGGGCGTCCTCCAGGGTCGCCAGCTCGCACGCGTCGGCCAGCAGCCACTCCACCTCGGGCAGGTCGTCCACCCCGATGGCCCGGGTGTCCCGGTCGATCAGCAGCACGTCGTGGCCGCTGCCCGCCAGCTCCTTGGCGATGGAGCGCCCCACGCTCCCCGCTCCCGCGATGGCGATCCGCATCTCACCCACGTCCCGTCTCGTCGCCCGGTACCCGCGGCGGTCCGTCCGGCCGCTCGGGGAGGGAGTCCGGTTCGCGGCCGTGCCCGACCACGTGCAGGACGTCGTCCTCCTCCAGGCGCACGTCGGACCCGGCGAGGACGATCCGTCCCCGCCGTACCAGGTACACCACCCGCAGCGGGGCGGCCTCCTCGAGTTCGCCGACGCGGGCGCCCGCCCACCCCTTCGGCAGCGGCGCCTCGTTCATCGCCAGCGTCCCGGACGCGTCCTGCCACTCCGGGCCCGCGGTGAGCCGGTCGTCGCCCGGCACCATCCGGCGCAGGAAGGCGTCGGCCGTCCACCGCACCGTCGCGACGGTGGGGATGCCCAGGCGCTGGTAGACCTCCGCGCGGCGCGGGTCGTAGATCCGCGCCACCACGTTCTCGACCCCGAACGCCTCGCGCGCCACCCGGGCGGCGATGATGTTGGAGTTGTCGCCGTTGCTGACCGCGGCGAACGCGCCCGCACGGTCGATCCCGGCGGACATCAGGACCTCTCGGTCGTGCCCCGCGCCGCGGACCGCGTGCTTGGAGACGGAGCCGCGCAGCCGCCGGAAAGCCTCGGGGTCCTGGTCGATCACCGCCACGGTGTGGCCCAGGTCCACCAGCGTGTGCGCCAGCGTGGATCCCACGCGACCGCACCCCATGATCACGATGTGCACCTCGCCCGCACTCCCGTCGAGACAGCCGCACGCTGTGGTCCCGCGTGCCCTCACCGTCACACCATGGCACACATCGGTCCGGCGCGCGCGACGGCCCCCGGCCCTCGCGTACACGGCTGAACAGCGCGGGCGGTACCCGAGGACAGGTAGATTGGGGACGCTTGGTGGCTGTGCGCGCAGGGTCACCCGGAACGTGACCCGACCCGACCACCCAAGGACGAAGCGATGACCCGTGTGGGCAATGAGTTCGAGCTGACAGTAGACGACGTGGCGCACGGGGGCTGGTGTGTGGGCCGCCACAACGACCAGGTCGTCTTCGTCCGCCACGCCCTCCCGGGCGAGCGGGTCCGCGTCCGCGTCACCGAGGAGACCACGCGGTTCCTGCGCGGCGAGGCCGTCGACGTCCTGTCCGCCTCCCCGGACCGGGTCGAGGCCCCCTGCGAGTTCTCCGGCCCCGGCAAGTGCGGGGGCTGCGACTGGCAGCACGCCTCCCTGGAGGCCCAGCGCCGGCTCAAGGGCGAGGTCGTCGCCGAGCAGCTGCGCCACATCGCCGGCATCGAGCGCGCCGTCGTCGTCGAGGAGCTTCCCGGCACCCCCGACGGCCTGGGCTGGCGCACGCGGGTCCGCTTCTCCGTGGACACCGACGGCCACGCGGGGCTGCGGCGCCACCGCTCCCACGACATCGAGCCGGTCGACCGCTGCCTGATCGCGCACCCCGGTGTGGCCGAACTGGGCGTCACCGACGTGACGTGGGAGGACACCAAGGACGTGGAGGCCGTCGCCTCCTCGACCTGCGCCGACCGCGCCGTCGTCATCACCCCCACCAAGGCCAGGCTGAGCGCGCTCCCCGACCTCAAGGCGTCCAGCGCTGTGCTGCGCCGCTTCAAGGGCGGGCGCGTGCAGCAGGTGAAGGGCCGCCGCGGGGTGCGCGAGACCGTCAACGGCCGCGAGTTCCGTGTCAGCGCGGGCGGCTTCTGGCAGGTCCACCCGGCGGCGGGCGTGACCCTCAC
Source organism: Streptomonospora nanhaiensis (assembly GCF_026642255.1). GTDB lineage: Bacteria > Actinomycetota > Actinomycetes > Streptosporangiales > Streptosporangiaceae > Nocardiopsis > Nocardiopsis tropica. Next base: position 2,278,413 of record NZ_CP113264.1, read on the forward strand.
CGACGCGGTGCTGGCGGCGCTGGAGCCCAAGCCCGGCGAGACCGCCATGGACCTGTACTGCGGCGCCGGGCTGTTCACCGGCGCCCTGGGCGACGCCGTGGGTCCGGAGGGCCGCGTCATGGGCGTGGAGAGCGGCGCCGAGGCCGTCCGCGACGCCCGCTACAACCTCAAGGACCTGGAGCAGGTCCGCGTCGAGCAGAACGACGTGGCCGCCCAGCTGCGCGAGTGGGCCGACGTGCGGGCCGACGTCGTCGCCCTGGACCCGCCCCGCGCGGGCGCCGGGACCAAGGTCGTCCGCTCCATCGCCGGGACGCGTCCGCGCAGGATCGCCTACGTCTCCTGCGACCCCGCCACGCTCGCCCGCGACATCGCGGAGTTCGCGCGTTCCGGGTACAACCTGGTGGACCTGAGGGCGTTCGACGCCTTCCCGATGACGCACCACGTGGAGTGCCTGGCGGTGCTGGAGCCCGTGAACCCGGCCCGCCGCCACCGCGAGGACCAGGGCTAGGGGGACCGGGGCCGCGGTCCCGGCCCCGTCGAACCCTCCGTGACCCGGGGCCCGTTCCGGCGCCGGCCGCCGTACAGTGGCCGGGTACACGGGAGACCGAAGGGAACGCACAGGCCATGGCACACGACACGAGGATCCCCGGGCCCGACCACCCCATCACCGTCGAACCCACCACCGGGCGGGTCGTGGTGCGCGTCGGCGGGCTGGTCGTCGCCGACACCACTGCCGCGCTGACCCTGCTCGAGGCGGACTACCGGCCCGTCCAGTACGTCCCGCTCGCCGACGTCGACCGCTCCCTCCTGCGGCGCACGCAGACCTCCACCTACTGCCCCTTCAAGGGGACCGCCGCCTACTACACGCTCGCGGTGCCGGGCGGCGAGGAGCTCACCGACGCCGTGTGGACCTACGAGGAGCCGTACCAGATCGTCGCCGAGATCGGCTCGTACCTCGCCTTCTACCCCGGCCGGATCGAGATCGAGGTCGACGCCCCGGGCTGAGGCCCACGCGTCGGGGCCCGGGGCGCACTACCCCGGGCGCTGCTGCGTCCGCGCCCCTCCCCGTTCCGTGGAGGCGTACCGCGGTGCGATCCCGGACGCGGAGCGGGTGCCGGGCCTGTCTGCGCTCTCCGGTCTGCGGTTCGCAGGGAGGGAGGCGGCACCGGCCTCCGCCCCCGTCATCGGGGAGCACCGTGGTCCGGGCCCCTTCTCCGACGGTCCAGCCGCCGGGCCGGGGGAGGCGGCGGTCCGGCGGCTCAGCCGCGGCGGCGGGCGGGCGCGCGCAGGACGGCCAGGCCGAGGGCGAGCACGGCGAGCCCGGCCCAGGACACCGCGGACAGCCGCTCACCGACCACGGCCACTCCCAGCAGGGCGGCCACGGCGGGCTCCGCGAGGGTCAGCGTGGTCGCCACGGAGGCGGAGGCGTGCCGCAGGCCGTGCCCGAACAGGCGGTAGGCCAGGAACACGGTGAACACCGCCAGGTACAGGGCGACCAGTGCGCCGTCCACCGTGGCCAGCCAGGCCGCTCCGGTGGCCGCCACCACGGGCAGGACGGCGATCCCGCCGCCCGCGAACATGGTGCCCATCACGGCGGGGGAGGGATGGCCCCGCCGGATCAGGCGTTCGGCGACGAGCGCGTAGGCGGAGTAGGAGAACCCGGCGGCCAGCGCCAGGAGCACCCCGGTCGGGCGTACCGGTGTCCCGCCCGCGCCGAGCTCCGAGCCCAGCACGAGGACCGCGCAGCCCAGGACCGCGGAGGCGGTCGCGACCGTCCACCGCGCGGTGGGCCGGGCCTGCCCGGTGAGCCAGGCCAGCAGGCCGGAGAAGACCGGTGCGCTGCCGAGAGTGATCACCGTGGCGACCGCGACCCCCGCGTGCGCCACGGCCGGGTAGAAGGACAGCGGGTACCCGGCGACGGCGAGGGCCCCGAGGGCGAGGGCCCAGCGGGTGGGCCGGTCGCTCCGGGCCAGGAGGGCGGTGGAGCCCCTCCCGGTGAGGAACAGGAGCAGGCCGCCCAGGACCAGGCCGGCCGCGCCGATCGCGGCGGCGGGCGCCTCGGCCGGGGCGAAGGAGGCGGCGGTTCCGGTGGTGCCCCACAGGACCGCCGCGGCGAGGATCGGCAGGGGCCCCTGGAGCGGGGGCGCGGCGGGGGTGCGGGTCGGTGCGCCGGACCGGGAAGGGGAGTGTTCTGGCACGGTGGTTCCTTCGTCGTCGTGTGTTTCGGCGGCGGCGAAACGGGCGCACGACGGGGGGCGACCCGGGTGCGGTCACCGGGGGTCGCCGTTCAAGCTCTCCGACGGGGTCAGGAAAGGGTGTGCGTGCGCCCGCTCAGGCGCACAGCGGCGGAAGCACGACGTGCCAGTAGTGGTTCTTCACACGGCCATGCTAGGACGTCCCCCGCCCCGGGCCGCGGGCGGGGTGCCCGCCCCCGCCCCGGGGCGCGGCCGCGGCAGGCGGGGTCCGGGCGGTGCGCCGCGTGCCGTTCCGCGTCCCGCCGGGCGGGCGCGGGGACCGTCCGACGCGGGCACGGAACGTCCTCAGCGCTGCGCCGCCCCGTCTCCCGCGTCGTCCCCGGGGCCGTCACCGTGCTTGCCGCGGCGGGCGAGGTACAGGGCCGCGCCGCCCCCGCCCAGGGCGAGGACCCCGGCGGTCACCAGGCCGGCCAGGGCGCCGCCGGTCAGGGGCAGGGCCGCGGGACCGTCGGCGGCGCCGACGGGGTCCGGGCTCTCCCGGGCCGCGGGCGGCTCCCCGCCGGTGTCCCTGCTCCCGTCCGCGGGGGCGTCCCCGTCGGCCCGGGCGCCGCCGTCCGGGGCGCCCCCGTCCGCGTCCGTCCCGTCCCCGCTGTCCGAGCCGTCGGAGGGTTCCCCGGCCTCCGGGGAGGCGGGGTCCTCCCGGACGGCGGCGGTGTCGTCCCCGCCGGATCCGTCCCCGCCGTCGGCGTCCTCCCCGCCGTCGGCCCCGGGGGCCCCTCCGTCGCCGAGGCAGTCCACGGCGACGGCGCCGAGCTCCAGGGCGAACAGCTCGGCCCCGCCCGCGGAGGCCGTGATGGAGGTGGACACCTCGCCGCGCCCGGCGGAGGGGTCCTCCGGCACGCGGGTCAGGACGGTGACGTCGGCCGTCGTGTCGAGGCCGGGGATGTCCACGGTGGCGTTCACCTCGGGGGCGTCGGCCGTGATCGGCGTCCCGAAGACGGAGATGACGCGGTCGTCCTCCGCGGAGCTCCCGATCGTGTTCTCCCAGGCGAGGTCGCCCGAGAAGTCGCACCTGACGGAGTTGTGCAGCGAGGTCAGGCTGACGGCGGGTTCGTCATGGCCCGGAAGGTCCAGCGTGAAACCGCCGCCGAGGGCGGAGACCGCCTCGGCGCGGCCGTCCCCGGCGGCGGTGGTGTTGACGCGGGACTCGACGGGCCCGCCGGTCCCCACGAGCGCGCCGACGCCGCCGCGGTCGGCGGAGAAGTCGGCGGACGGGTAGTCGCCCCCCACGTCCGATCCGACGTAGACCCTGCCCCAGGACCCCTCCGTCACGGAGCCGCCCCCGTGGTGGGACAGGCTGACGAGGGTGCTGCCGGCCGTCGCCGGGAAGTGCTCGTCGGCGTGGGCGGGCGCGGTCGCGCCGAGGGCCAGGGCGGCCGCGCCGACGACGGCGGCGGGGCGCACGATACGCGTGAGAGTACGGGGAACAGACAAGGAACGCCCCTTGCTCGCGGGAGGGATCAACTCCAGAAGGGATGGAAGCCCATAAAAGCTGACAATGATCAACAATTCGGACATTCGCGAGTGTAGTTGACCCTGACCACCGGGGAAGGGACGGCGCGGTTTTGTGGCGCGGTTAATAACCCCTGGTCGGACCGGGTTCGATGGCAGCGTGTGCCGCCGTCGGGCGCCGGTCAGGCGCACACGGGCCCGGAGGCCGGATTCGCGTGATAGGCCATGTCCGTCCCGGAGAGCAGCCTGTCCCAGTCGCGCTGCGCCGGGCTCTCGTGCGGGGACCCGCGCAGCGGGATGCCCAGGAGGCCGGCCAGCTCCTCCGTGCGCCCGCGGGGCGAGGAGAGCTCCTCCCAGTGGTCCCGGAGGACCTCGGACACCCGCTCCTCGGGCAGTTCCAGGAGGACGTGCAGCACTTCGAGGTCCTGCTGGGAGGGGGAGTACTCCCCCAGGAACATCCCGCTCCTGCTCCGCCGGTCGTCGTCTCCGGACTTCGGGTCCAGCCCCGCCATCCACGCGGCCAGGAGCAGGCGCGACTGCCCGTCGGCCCGGCACAGCGACTCCCAGAGGGGGGTGAGGCCGAAGACGGCGCGGGCGGTCCCGTCCAGGATGTCCAGGCGCCACCACGGCCCGTCGGTGAAGCGCACGTCGTAGACCACGACCCTGGACGGCGGGAGGCCGGCCGGGTCGCGGTCGAAGCGCGTGCTGTCCTGCCACACCACGGGCATGTCGTCGGCCGCGGATTCCGGCAGGGCCGCCAGCACGGGTCCGAGGACCGCGTGCCATTGCTCCACCCACGGCTCGTATCCGGGCATGGGGCAGTAGGTGACCCCCTCCCGCGTCCGGCAGGAGACGGTGTCGGCGCCGTACAGGAGGCGGTCCGACACGGGGACCCCCCAGGTGTAGGCGGTGGCCCCGTGGGCTGCGGTGCCGCCGGCGCCGGCCAGGAGCACGAGGGCCGTGCCCAGGGCCGCAGCCCGGGACGCCCTCCGCCCCGTCGCGGCCAGGGCCAGCGCCACCAGCCCCAGGACTGCCAGCCCCAGGTAGGCCGCGTACAGCTGGACCAGGACGGGGACGCCGGGGGAGTGCACCGGGAACGGGTCGACGGCCATGAGGGCCAGCGACTGCACCCGGGTGACGACCCTGTCGACGCTCTGGGCCGTGTCGAAGGCCGTGATCGTGTACAGGCCGTAGGTGGGCACGACCAGTGCGATCAGCAGGAGCGGGGTGTACGACCGGGTCCAGGCGACGAGCGCCATCGCCCCCGCCGGGCCGACCAGCACCACGACGAACGGCGTCAGGTGGGACAGCGGGTGCACCAGGCCCGGCACCGGTCCCGCGTACTGCCACGCGTCCAGCGCCAGGAGCGCCGCCACGCACGCCCAGCCGACCAGCGCGGCGCCCGCGCCCACCGCCAGGAAGCGGCCCGCCCGACCCAGCGGGCCGACGGGGCTCCGTCCGTAGCGGACCTCGCGGATGGCGGGGAAGGTCACAGCGGCGAACAGGCCCAGGGCCACGATCAGCGCCGACGTCACGGCGCTCTCGTACAGGTCGGACCTGGTGTGCACGAGGGGCTGGTTCGCGGTCGAGAGGGCCATGAGCACCGCAAGGGCCCCGGCGACGAGGAGGAACGGGCTGACGAGCAGCCGCAGCGCCGTGAACCACGACAGCCGCCCGAAGGTGAGGGCGCTCCCGGTGAGGGGCCCGGCGCCCCGGGACCCCGCGGCCGCGGTCCGGGGCCTCCCGGGCCCCGCGCCGGGGGGACCGCCGCCGGGCCCCTCCCCGCCGCGGCCCGTGACGGCTCCGCTCATCGTGCGCACTGCTCCAGCCCGAGGTCCCGGTCCACGCCGGTCAGCAGCAGGTAGGCGTCCTCCAGGGTGGGCTCGACCGGGACGAGCCCGCCGTCGCCGGACCCCCCGGGCGCACCCGCGGGCGAAGGGCCGCGACCGGATCCCGCCACGGTGAGCACCCGGTACCGGCCGTCGGCCAGGCGCCAGGCCGTGTGCCCCTCGCCCGGGTGCCCGGACCTCTCCCAGACGTGGCCGCGGGCGCGGTCCACCAGCTGCCCCGGGGTGCCGTCGAAGATGATCCTCCCCCCGTCCAGGCAGAGCACGCGCTGGCACAGGGCCGCCACGTCCTCGATCTGGTGGGTGGACAGCACCACGGTGCTGTGCACCGCGAGCTCCGACACCAGGCCGCGGAACCGGATGCGCTGCTCCGGGTCCAGGCCGATGGTCGGTTCGTCCAGCAGGAGGAGCTCCGGGTCGCCGAGCAGGGCCGCGGCCAGGCCGAGCCGCTGGCGCATCCCGCCCGAGAGGCGCCGGACGCGGCTGTGGCGGCGGTCGTAGAGGCCGACCCGCCGCAGGCCGCGCCGCACCTCCTCGTGGCGTGCCCGGCGCCCGCCGAGCTCCTTGAGAACCGCCATGTAGTCCAGCAGCCCGAACGCGGTGAAGTAGGGGTAGAACTCGGGGTTCTGCGGCAGGTAGCCGAGGCGGCGCCGGATCTCGGTGCGCTCGGCGGCCCGCTCGGGGTTGCGCCCGAGCACGCTGACCTCGCCCCGGGTGGCCTCCAGGTCCGTGGCCAGGCACCGCAGCAGTGTGGTCTTGCCCGCCCCGTTGCGGCCGAGCAGGCCGGTCACCCCGGGGCCCAGGTCCAGGTCCACGCCGTCCAGGGCGGTGCGGGCGCCGTACCGGCGGACCAGGCCCCGGATCCGGACGGAGGGCGCGCCGGAGGGGGAGGGCGCGGCGCCCCCCGTCCCGGTTCCCGCGGTCTCCGCGCTCATGCCGTCCTCACACGCACCAGGATCGCACCCAGCAGGGCCGCCAGCGCCGTCGCCCACCACGCCTGGGCCTGGGGGGCGAGCAGCTGGAGCGGCGTCGAGTGCTCGGACACGACCATGGAGGCCAGCGCGATCAGCCACGCCAGCCCGACGACCGCGCTGGCGGCGCTCAGGTGCAGCCAGTGGCTGAGCACGAGGGATCCCGCGACGAGCGTCAGGGACGGCAGGAGCCAGAACGCCGCGGTCCACGGGGTGGAGGCCGAGGGCAGCATCAGCGCGACCGCGGCGCACAGGGCCAGGGAGGGCACGAGCACCGCGCAGGTGCGCAGGAACAGGAGCCGCTGGCCCGCCATCGGGGTGACGGAGGTCAGCGCGTGGGCCGGGTCCACCCCGCGCCCGTACGCCAGGGCGACGCCCACCAGGGGCACGATCGGGGCGGTGAAGGTGAAGACCAGCGAACCGCGCGGAAGGTGGTGCGCGGCGAAGAGGGCGGCGACCAGGACCACGACCGACGCCAGGAGCCAGGCCCGGTACAGGCCGGGCGTCGCGGCCAGCAGCTTGGCGGTGCCCTCCCGCAGCCCCAGGGAGGCCAGCAGCGTCTCGACCACGCCGCGCCGGGGGCGGTCCACGACGTCGCGCAGCCCCGCCCAGCTCTCGGCGAGCCAGTCCTCGTCGCCGGGGAGCAGGTCCCGGCAGGGCGCGCAGTGCATGATGTGGGCCTCCACGGACATGGCCGTGACGTCGTCGGCCCGGTGGCTCGCGTACTCGTGTGCTTGGGCAGGGGTCAGGTGCCAGCTCATGTCAGTGCCTCCCGTAGGCGCGCCTTGGCGCGCATGACCCGTGTCTTGACGGTTCCCTCGGGGATCTGGAGGATCTGCGCGGCCTCACGGACGGTGAGCCCGTCGAGCACGGTGGCCTGGATGGCCGAGCGCAGCTCGGGGGAGAGGGAGTGCAGGGCCGCGCCCAGCGGACCGTGCTCGATGTTGAGCAGCACGGTGTCCTCGGCGGAGGCGTCGCCGATGGTCTCGTAGGGCTCGGTGTCGCTGTCCGAGATCCAGCGGTTGGCCCGTTTGCGCAGCTGGGAGATGAGTTGTCGGATCGCGATGGTCCACAGCCAGGCCCCGGCGTCGGTGTCGCCGGGACGGGGCGTGAACGAGCCCGCGTTCCTCCACACGGCGAGGAAGGTCTCCTGGAGCGCGGCGTCGAGCTGGTCGGTGTCGGAGCAGCGGTAGCGCAGACGTGCGCGGAGCCAGGGCGCGTGTCTGCGGTGCAGGATCTCCAGGGCCTCGGTCTCGCCGACGGCGATGGCCGCCAGGAGCACCGGGTCGGTGCTCTCCGGGCCGTAGGAGGGGGCGCGGCGGCGCGCGCGGCGGAGCAGCTTCACATCGAGGGCTATCGCGTCGGGTGGGCGGATCGGTTCGGCGGTGCGGGGCGGGCCCGGGGCGCCTTTTCGACGGTACCCGCGCGGCGGCTTCGGTCTGGTCCCCGCAGTGGGAGAAAATGGGGCGTATGCGCCTGAGGATCTTCCTTGAGCCCCAACAGGGGGCCACCTACGAGGATCAGCTCGCCGTCGCCAAGGCAGCCGAGGGCCTTGGCTTCGACGCTCTGTTCCGTTCCGATCACTATCTGCACATGGGTGACCACGTCAGCGGCCTCCCCGGGCCCACCGACGCCTGGATCACCCTGGCGGGGCTGGCCCGCGACACCTCCCGCATCCGCCTGGGCACCCTCATGACCGCGGCGACCTTCCGCTACCCCGGCCCCCTCGCCATCACCGTCGCCCAGGTCGACCGGATGAGCGGCGGCCGCGTGGAGTTCGGCTTCGGCGCGGGCTGGTTCGAGGAGGAGCACGCGGTCTACGGGATCCCCTTCCCCGCCTCCGGCCGCGAGCGCTTCGACCGCTACGAGGAGCAGCTGGACATCATCACCGGCCTGTGGTCGACGCCTGCGGGCGAGTCCTTCCGCTACGAGGGCAAGCACTACCGGCTGGCGGAGGGGCCCGCCCTGCCCAAGCCGCAGCAGGGGCCGCGGCCCCCGGTGCTGATCGGCGGGACCGGACCCAAGCGCACGCCGCGCCTGGCGGCCAAGCACGCCGACGAGTACAACGTGCCGTTCTCGTCGCTGGAGGACACCTCCGCGGCCTTCGAGCGGACCCGTGCGGCGGTGCGCGCCTCCGGGAGGACCGCCCCGATGGTGTACTCGGCCGCGCAGGTGCTGTGCGCGGGCCGCGACGAGGCGGAGGTCGCGCGCCGCGCCGAGCGGATCGGCCGCGAGGTCCCCGAACTCCGGGAGAACGGCCTGGCGGGCTCGCCCGACGAGCTGGTCGATCGGATCGGCCGCTTCGGCGAGGCCGGCGCCGAGCGGATGTACCTCCAGGTGCTCGACATGGCCGACCTGGACCACCTGGAGCTGGTCGCGTCGCAGGTGGTGCCGCAACTGGACTGAGAGGATGGGGCTTGCCGGGGGGTGGCCGCCCGCCCCGGGCCCGCACCCGATAACTTGATATCGAGATACAAGTTGGATACCTTGACATCAAGATAACAGCGGGGGTCCCCCCGACCCGCACCAGGTTTCGGACGCGAGCGCCGGCGTGTGATGTAGACCGCTCGGCGGCGTCCGGTCCAGAACATCGTGGGCGCCCGTGGCCAGTGGGCCGCCTGGCCGGTGGCGAGTGGTGTCGTCGCAGGTCACAGCGGTCATGATGGAGGTCGGGGACAACGGAGGTCACCCCCGCGGTCCTCCGCTCCCGGCCATCCGGCCAGGGCGGCCTCAACAGGTCCCGCACCCGTCTGATGAGGCAGGATGCTGGGGACAAAGTGGCGAGATCAGGAGGCAGACACCGTGTCCACGAACAGCTTCGGCGCCCGTGACACGTTGCGCGTTGGCGACGAGTCGTACGAGATCTTCCGTCTGGAGGCCGTGGAGGGCTCCAAGCGGCTTCCCTACAGCCTGAAGGTGCTGCTGGAGAACCTCCTGCGCACCGAGGACGGTGCCAACGTCACCGCCGAGCACATCCGGGCCCTCGGCGGCTGGGACGCCAAGGCGCAGCCCAGCCAGGAGATCCAGTTCACCCCCGCGCGGGTGATCATGCAGGACTTCACCGGCGTCCCCTGCGTCGTCGACCTCGCCACCATGCGCGAGGCCGTCCGCGACCTGGGCGGCGACCCGGACAAGATCAACCCGCTCGCTCCCGCCGAGCTCGTGATCGACCACTCCGTCGTCGTCGACCTCTTCGGCCGCCCCGACGCCTTCGAGCGCAACGTCGAGATCGAGTACGAGCGCAACTACGAGCGCTACAAGTTCCTGCGCTGGGGCCAGACCGCCTTCGACGAGTTCAAGGTCGTCCCGCCCGGCACCGGCATCGTGCACCAGGCCAACATCGAGCACCTGGCCCGCGTCACGATGAGCCGGAACGGCCAGGCCTACCCCGACACCTGTGTGGGCACGGACTCCCACACCACCATGCAGAACGGCCTGGGCATCCTGGGCTGGGGCGTGGGCGGCATCGAGGCCGAGGCCGCCATGCTCGGCCAGCCGATCTCCATGCTCATCCCGCGCGTGGTCGGCTTCAAGCTCACGGGCCAGCTCAAGCCCGGCACCACCGCCACCGACCTCGTGCTCACCATCACCGAGCAGCTGCGCCGGCACGGCGTGGTCGGCAAGTTCGTCGAGTTCTACGGCGACGGCGTCGCGTCGGTGCCGCTGGCCAACCGCGCCACCATCGGCAACATGAGCCCGGAGTTCGGCTCGACCGCCGCGATCTTCCCGGTCGACGACGAGACCATCCGCTACATGCGCCTGACCGGCCGCCCCGAGCAGCAGGTCGCCCTGACCGAGGCCTACGCCAAGGCCAACGGCTTCTGGCACGACCCGTCCGTCGAGCCCGAGTTCTCCGAGTACCTGGAGCTCGACCTCGGCGACGTCGTCCCGTCCATCGCCGGCCCCAAGCGCCCGCAGGACCGCATCGCGCTGTCCGACGCCAAGACCACCTGGCGCCACGACATCCGCGACTACGTCCAGGACGACGCCGACGAGGCCGGCGAGGAGTCCTTCCCGGCCTCCGACGCCCCGGCCCAGACCGCCAACGGCGCCCGCCCGCACAAGTCTGTCAAGGTCACCATGGCCGACGGCACCGAGACCGAGATCGACCACGGCGCCGTCGTGATCGCCGCGATCACCTCGTGCACCAACACCTCCAACCCCTCGGTCATGCTGGGCGCCGCCCTGCTGGCCAAGAAGGCGGTGGAGAAGGGCCTGTCCCGCAAGCCGTGGGTGAAGACCTCCATGGCCCCGGGCTCCAAGGTCGTCACCGACTACTACGATCGCTCCGGCCTGACCCCGTACCTGGACAAGCTGGGCTTCAACCTGGTCGGCTACGGCTGCACCACCTGCATCGGCAACTCCGGTCCGCTGCCGGAGGAGATCTCCCAGGCGGTCCAGGACAACGACCTCGCGGTCTCCGCGGTCCTGTCGGGCAACCGCAACTTCGAGGGCCGGATCAACCCGGACGTCAAGATGAACTACCTGGCGTCGCCGCCGCTGGTGGTCGCCTACGCCCTGGCCGGCTCGCTCGACGTGGACATCACCACCGAGCCCCTGGGCATCGGCAAGGACGGCGAGCCGGTCTACCTGGCCGACGTGTGGCCGACCGCCGAGGAGATCCAGGAGGTCATGGACTCCGCGATCGCCTCCGACATGTACGAGTCCGCGTACTCGGACGTGTTCGCCGGCGACGACCGCTGGCGCTCGCTGCCCACGCCGACCGGCAACACCTTCGAGTGGGAGGCCGAGTCGACGTACGTGCGCAAGCCCCCGTACTTCGACGGCATGGACACCACCCCGTCCCCGGTCACCGACATCTCCGGCGCCCGCGTGCTGGCCAAGCTGGGGGACTCGGTCACCACCGACCACATCTCCCCGGCCGGCGCCATCAAGCCGGGCACCCCGGCGGCCGAGTACCTGAAGTCCAACGGTGTGGAGCGCCGCGACTTCAACTCCTACGGCTCCCGCCGCGGCAACCACGAGGTGATGATCCGCGGCACGTTCGCCAACATCCGCCTGCGCAACCAGATCGCGCCGGGCACGGAGGGCGGCTACACCCGCGACTTCACCCAGCCCGACGGCCCGGTGTCGTTCATCTACGACGCCGCGCAGAACTACGCGGCGCAGGGCACCCCGCTGGTCGTCCTGGGCGGCAAGGAGTACGGCTCCGGCTCGTCCCGCGACTGGGCGGCCAAGGGCACCAGCCTGCTGGGCGTCCGCGCGGTCATCACCGAGTCCTACGAGCGCATCCACCGCTCCAACCTGATCGGCATGGGCGTCCTGCCCCTCCAGTTCCCGGAGGGGCAGTCCGCGGACTCCCTCGGCCTGACCGGTGAGGAGACCTTCTCGGTCACCGGCGTGACCGAGCTGAACGAGGGACGCGTGCCGAGCACGGTCAGGGTCAGCACCGACACCGGGGTGGAGTTCGACGCCGTCCTGCGGATCGACACCCCCGGCGAGGCCGACTACTACCGCAACGGCGGCATCCTGCAGTACGTGCTCCGCCAGCTGATCGCCAAGTAGCGACCGGCGCACAGGGCTCCGCCGGCGCCCACCAGGCGCGCAGCGCGGTTCCACGGGGCCGCCACCGTCCGACCGACGGTGGCGGCCCCGTCTGCGTGCGGCGGGGCCCCGACACGGAGTGCGGTGACCCGTTTCACGACTTTTCCCCGGCGGTCGGCCCTCTTCACGTCCTCCCAGGTCACAGCGGTTCCCACGGTTCCCCCGGGGGGTTCCGGGCGCGTGGTCCGGCGGCCCCGCGGGGGCGGATCCCCTGATTGCGACGCCGGGAGCCGGGTAGCGGCCCCGGTGAGGACGAAACGCAATCTATTGCGAAGGAGTCGATCAATGTCGGACATCGTGGAGACGGTAGAGGTCGACGTCCCGGTGACTGCGGCCTACGCCCAGTGGACGAGGTTCGAGGAGTTCCCCTCCTTCATGGAGGGCGTGACCCAGGTCGTGCGCACCGGTGACACCACCATGCGCTGGACCATCGAGATCGCCGGCCAGCGGCGCGAGTTCGACGCCGTGGTCACCGAGCAGATCCCGGGGGAGCGGATCGCCTGGAAGACCGTCGACGGCGTGACCCACGCGGGCGTGGTGACCTTCCACCACCTCTCGGACACGAGCACCCGGATCACCCTCCAGCTGAAGACCGTCCCGGAGGGCGCCGTGGAGCAGCTCGGTGACAAGCTGGGGCTCGTCAAGGCCCGTGCCAAGGGTGACATGAAGCGCTTCAAGGCCTTCGTGGAGCCCACCCGGTCCACGGCCTGACCGCAGGCCCCGGGCTCCGGCCCGGGAAGCGGGACGTCCGAGGCCCCCGCACCGCCCGCGAGCGGTACGGGGGCCTCGGACGCGTCCCCGCCCCCGGCTCCGTTCCGGAGAGGGGGCCGACCGAAACCTCCAGGTATGCTCCCCGCATGCCCGCCCTCCCCCGGCTCCTCCTCGTCCCGGCCGTGCTCGCCGCCCTCGCCGCGACGGGCGCCCCCGCCCACGCCGCGCCGGAGCCCGCGTCGTACGAGACCCACGTCACCCCCGCCGAGCACTACGCCGCCCTGATGGCGGACATGCCCGAGGGGGCGGCGGTGGTCGTGGACGACGCGCTGGCGGGCGAGTACGACCCCGCCGAGCTGGAGGCCGGACTCCACCGCTCCTTCGGCGCGGTGGGCGTGCCGTACCACGTCGTCGCGAGCCCGTTCCCGGAGTCCCTGGCGTCCCTGTGGGCCCCGGACATGCTGGCGGCCCTGCACGACCGGGTCGGCGCCGACGGGATCTACGTCCACCTGCGCCCCGACAGCGGGATCGCCGGGGTGCGGGCCTACGGCGCGGACCTCCCGGTGGACCTGGCGGAGCAGGTGACCCGAGGGGAACTGGAGTACGGGGCCCCGCTCGGGGAGGTGGCGGCCGCCTTCGCCGAGGCGCTCACCGCCTCCGAGGACGACCTCCTGCGCAGGAGCGACGCGGTGGCCGCCGCCCGGGAGGCGGGTGAGGACACGCCCTCGGGCTGGGAGGAGTTCGTGGAGGACCTCGACCCGTCGCGGTCGGTCGGTCCGGAGAACCTGGGCCTGATCGTCGGCGCCCCCGTCGGGGCGCTGGTCACAGTGGGCGCGGTGTGGGCGGTCGTGCGGGTGCGGCGGGGCGCGGGCGTGCGGTCGACGGTGCTGTCGGCCGCCGTCGCGACGCTCGTGCCGTCCGCCGCGGCGGTGGCCTGGTCCCTGGCGCACCTGACCGGGGCGCCCCCGGGCCCCCAGGAGCTGCCCGACCCCCTGGAGGAGGTCCGCGCCGAGCCGCCGTACGTGGCCTCCACGGCGCGGGTCGAGCGCGTGGTCGGGCAGATGGGGGAGGAGCGCCTCTACGTCGACCCGCTCACGCCCCTCCCGCGCGAGGGCCTGGCGGAGGTCGCGGCGCGGCTGGAGGAGGCGCCCGCGCCCGTGCGCGCGGTCGTGCTGCCGATGGCCGGGAGCGACGAGTCCGCCGGCGACCCGCACGTGTTCCTGCACGCCTGGCACCACGTGCTGGGCGAGGACGGCGTCTATGCCGTGGTCACCCACGACCTCGAGGCGGTGTCCGTGGACCTGCTGGCCTTCGGAGTGCCCGTCGACGGGCACTCCCTCCTCGAGGAGGTCCGTGACGAGGAGGCCGCCGACCCGGCCGCGGCCCTGGACGCGGTCCTGCGGGAGGTCGGGCGCCACCCCGCCGACGCCGACGCGGCGCCCGCCCCTCCCACGATCTACTCCACCCCCCTGGAACCCCGTCTTCCGCGCTTCACCGAGAGCTTCCTCCTCGCCCTCCTGCTCGTGGGACCGGTGGTCGGCGCGCTCGTCGCGGGAGCCGTCTGGGGAGCGGTCGCACTGGTGAGGCGTCCCGGAGCCTCCGCGGGGGGCAGGGTCGGCGCCGCGACCCTGCGTCCGCTCGCGGAGCGGGAGGCGGCGGCCCTGGCCGGGGAGCTCTCCGAGGGCCGCACACTGCCGGACGGGCTGATGCCCCAGGCCGAGGCGGCGCTCATGGTGATGGAGGGGTCCCCGGACGCCCTCGACCTCGTCGGTGTGCTCGTCCTGGTGCGCCGTGCCCGCGCCGCCCTGGCCGACCCCGGAGCCCCCGTCCACGGGGCCCCGTGCCGGAACAACCCCCTGCACGGCCCGGGCACCGCAAGTGCCCCCGCCCCGCCGGGCCGCAAGCGGCGGGAGCGCGGGGCGCGGGCCGAGCGGACGTCGCTCTGCGAGGGGTGCGCCGCCCTCCCCGACGACCGCCGGGTGCTCCGGCGGCTGGAACTGCGGGGCCCGGACGGGGTGTGGCGCTCGTACCTGGACCAGGGCGAACGGGCGTGGATCCGCCACCGGTTCGGCGCGCACGGCCCCGCCCGCATGGTCGAGGTCCTCCTGAGCGAGGTGGAGGGGGGCCGGGCGGGGTAGGGGGATGGCCGAAACTCCCCGATATGATCATCCCCATGCCCGGTCCCTCCCGCCCCCGTATCCGGTTCCCGGCCGCCCTGGCCGCCCTCCCGGCCCTGCTGGTGCTCCCTTTCACGGCGTCCCCCGCCGCGGCCGAACCCGCGCTCCCGGACGCGCCGTCCGCGTACGAGACGCGCGTGACCCCCGCCGAGTACTACGCGGACCTGATGGCCGACGAGCCCGAGGGCGCCGCCGTCGTGGTGGACGAGGCCGTGTCCGGGCTCCACGACCCGGAGGAGCTCGAGGCCGACCTGCGCGAGGCCTTCGACACGCTGGGCGAGCCCTACCACGTCGTCGTCAGCCCCTTCCCCGGTCCCGGGACGGAGTGGGGAGGCGCGATGCCGCCCGCCCTGCACGACCGGCTCGGCTCCGACGGGGTCTACGTCCACCTGCGCCCCGACTCCACCCTGTTCGACGTGGCCGCGTACGGCGTCGCCCTGCCCGTGGACGAGGCGCGCAGCGCCCTGATGTCCGACCCGGACTTCGACTACGGCGCCCCCGTCGACCAGGTCGCCGAGGGGTTCGTCCGGGCCCTGACCGACCCCGCGGCCGGAGGCGCCGCGGACCGGTACGGGCCGCCCTCGGCGGGGGACCGGTTCGCCGAGGGGTGGCGGGGCCTCCTCGACGACCTCGACCCCACCAGCCACAACGGTCCCGGGAACACGGGCTTCCTCGCGGGGACGCTCGGCGGCTTCGTGCTCGGCGCGGGCGGCTACCTCGTCTGGCGCCGCCTGCGCCGGGGCGCGCTCGGCGCAGGCGGCGTCGCGGTCGTCACCGGCACCGCCGCGGCGACCGTCGTCCTGGCCGGGGCGGTGTCCCTCGCCCCGCTCGCCCACGTCGTCAGCGTCCCGGAGGGCGGTGCCGAGGTCCTCTCCCCCCGGGAGGAGGCGTTCTCCTCCCCGCCCTACGTGGTGTCCACGGCCAGGGTGGAGCAGATCGCCCGGGAACTGGAGGAGAACACCGCGCCCCTCTACGTCGACCCCCGCACCCCGCTCCCCCTGGACGGCCTGGCGGCGACGGCCGAGCGCCTCGCCGACGCCCCCGTCCCGGTGCGCGCGCTGGTCCTGCCCATGGACTCCGCCGACGAGTTCAGCGGCGACCCCGAGGTCCTGGCCCACGCCCTGGCCTCCGTCAGCGGTGAGGACGCCGTCTACCTCGTCGCCGGCCACCGGTACGCGGAGGAGGGGGTCCGCGTCTCAGCGTCCCCCGTCGGCCTCGGGACCGTGGACTCCTACGAACTGTGGAGCGCCACCTCCGAGATCGAGGAGCCGAGCCCGGCCCTGGCGCTGGACGCCGCCCTCGACGCGCTGGAGGGCGTCGAGGTGGGCGAGGGCGCGTACGTCGGGACGCCGTACTTCATGGACTCCGGCATCGAGCCCCCCGGGCCGCGCGTGCCGCGCTACTTCGACGGGGGCTTCCCCGTGGGGGTGGTGCTCCTCGGCCCGCTGGCCTTCCTGGCCCTGGTCGGCGCGGTGGCCCTCACACGGCTGCTCGTCCGCCGGCCCCTCCGGGACCACGCGACCGGTCCGCGGGCCCTGCGCCGGATGGCGCTGCGCGAGAGCGGAGCGCTTCGCAAGGTGTTGGACTCGGACCGGGCCGGCGAGATCCCCCGCGAGCTGATGCCGCAGGCGGAGGCGGTGCTCATCGCCATGGAGCACGACCCGGACGACCTCGACCACGTCGGCGCCGTCGTCGTCTCGCGACGGGTCATGGCCGCCCTGGAGGACCCCGGGGGAAACGTCGGCCGCGCCCCGTGCAGGGTCAACCCGCTGCACGGGCCCTCCACATCCTCCCAGCGGTCGCGCGTGGCGGAGGGGAGCGTGCCCATGTGCGCGTCCTGCGCGCGGGCGGACGAGGCGGCGCGCGCCGCCAGGGTCCTGCACGTCCGGGACCGCCTGGGCGGGAGACTGTCCTACCTGTCGCTGGACGACCGCGCGTGGGTCCGGCACCACTTCGGGGCCGAGCGCCCCGCACGCATGGCCGAGAGACTCCTGGAGGAGATCGATGCCCGCTGAGTTCCCGACCGCGCGGCACGCGGCACGGCTCCTGGCCGCCCTGGCCTGCGCGGGGCTGGTCACGGCCCCCCTGTCCGGGGCCCTCGCCCAGAACGGGAGCGGCGCCCCGGCGGACGGGGCCCCCGCGGAGAACCCCTCCCAGGAGATCGCCGACGCCCTGGACGAGTTCCCCGTGTACGTCGACCCGGTCTACGCCAACGCCATCCCCGAGGCCGAGCAGGAGCGGATCGCCGGGCTCATCGCGGAGTCCGACCTGGACCTGTACGTGATCGCGGTCCCCCTGGTGGAGGCCGACCCCTGGAACGGTGACGTGGAGACCCTGGTCTCGGTGGTCCACGACCGCAGGGGCGCGCCGGCGGGCTCCTACCTCGCCGTGGACGACGACGTCTTCGGCACGGACTTCGGCGGCGGTACCACCGCCCACTACTCCGCGCTCACCGCCTCCTACGCCACCGACTTCGACGGAACCGCGCTCGCCCAGCTGGACGTGGCGGTGGAGACCGCCCTGTCGGGCGACGCGGAGGGCGCCTACGACAGGGCCGTGGCCGGCTACGAGGAACGCAGCGGGACGGACCGGGGGTCGGGCCCCGCCTTCTCCGGAGGGGGCGGGTCGTCCGGCTCCGCGGGTGGCTGGCTGGTGGCGGGCACCCTGCTCCTCGGCGGGGTCCTGGTCGCGGTGATCGCCTACCCCCTGTACCGCCGCACGTCCCAGGGCCTGGGGAGGCGGCGCTCCCGCGCGATCGCCCAGCACGCCGCGTTCGCCAACGCCGAGCGCGCGCAGCTGGAGGCCCTGGTGGAGCAGGGCGGGCAGGACCTCATCGAGGTCGGCGAGCGCCTGAGCCGCCTGGAGTCGGGCAGCGCCCCGGGGGAGAGGGCGCAGCAGCACCTGCGCGCCGCCCTGGACGCCCGCTCCGCCGCGGCCACGGTCCACGACAGGATGTCGGACGGCAACGCCGCCCTGCCCGACGCCGTGGGCGTGCTCGTCCTCCTGGACATGGCGGAGGACGCCATCGACAACGCGGCCAGGGGATCGCGGGCGTCCGCCGTCCGGCGCCGCCACTGCTACGCCAACCCCCTGCACGGGACCGTCACCAAGGTGACCGCCTGGCGCGAGTTCGGCGGGACCCGCACCATCCGCGTCCCCCTGTGCGAGGAGTGCGCCAAGGCCGTCCGCGGACGCGTGCGCCCCGTCGTCCTGCCGGCCGAACACGAGGGCCGGACGGTCCCGTACTACGAGGTGCCCGCGAGCGACAGCGTGTGGGCGGCCACCGGGTACGGAACCCTCACCGACGACCTGGTCGAACGCATCCAGAGGGGCGACCACACGCGCAACGTCAGGTCCCGCTGACCCCGTCCGCCCCACCGCGGGCCGGCTGTCCGGGTGCTCCCGCCGCCCCGGGCCGACGCCCCGGAACAGGGCGGCGACCGGATTCGGGACAGCCGGAACCTGGCTATAGTTCCCACGGGCCCGTCTCGGGTCATCCAGGGGGAAGCACGACGACGAATCGAGGGCTGGACGGTGGACGACCTCCAGAACCAGGCCGGGGGCGCCGGGGCGGGAAGGTCATCGGGCCGGACCGTCGGCCACTACCGCCTCGTGCGCTCGTTGGGACGCGGGGGCTTCGGTGAGGTGTTCCTGGGGGAGGCCCCGGACGGGAGTCGTGCGGCCGTCAAGGTGCTGCACGCCACGTGGGCGGGCGACCCGGAGATGCGGCGCCGCTTCACCACCGAGGTGGAGCAGGCCCGCAGGGTGAGCGGTTTCTGCATCGCGGCGATCCTGGACGCCGATCCGGAGGCGGCGGAGCCGTGGATCGCGACCGAGTTCATCGACGGCCCCACCCTCCAGGCCGCCGTCGCCCACGACGGCCCCCGCACCGGGGTGGAACTGCACCGGCTGGCGATCTCCACCGCGACCGCGCTGGCGGCCATCCACGCGGCCGGTGTCGTGCACCGCGACCTGAAGCCGGACAACATCATGCTGGCCGCGGACGGTCCCCGGGTGATCGACTTCGGCATCGCCCGCGCCGTCGAGACCACCTCCGTGACCGCCAGCGGCGTGGTCGGGACGATCGGCTACATGGCGCCCGAGCAGCTGGAGGGGGCCCGGCTCACCTCGGCCGTGGACATCTTCTCGTGGGGGTCGGTGATGGTCTACGCCGCGACGGGCAAGGAGGCCTTCCACGGGCCCACCCAGGCCTCGCGCATCGCCCGCATCCTGGGCGGGGAGCCCGACCTGGGGCCCCTGGGCGAACCGCTGGCCGGAATCGTCCGTTCCTGCCTGGACAAGGACCCCGACCGGCGCCCCGACGCCGCGACCCTCCTCAACCGGCTGATCTCCGCCCCGGCGAACGGCGGGCCCGCGCCCGGTACCGGTGCCCACGGGGCGTTCCCCGCCACCGGGCGCCCGGAGGCCGCGCCCGACGGCGGCACCCGCGTCGGCGTGGAGCGCACCAGGATCGCCGGCGACGCGCCCCCGCAGGTCGACCCCACCAGGGTGGCCCCGCAGGCCCCCGTGGACCCCACCCGGGCCTACACCCGGTCGGCGCCGGACGCGGCGCGTGCGCACGCCGCCGGCCACGCGCCGCCCGCACCGGGGCACGCCTCCGGCGTCCGCGGGGGCCCGCCGCCCTACACGGCGCCGGGCACGCCCACGCCGCCGCCGTACCCCCCGCCGTTCCACCCGGGACCGCGGACCGGTGCGCCCGGCCTCCCCGCCCCCTCGACGTACCGTGAGGGCGGGGTGCCGCCGTACCACTTCCACGGCGTCCGCTTCACCGACCCCCGCGACCTCGCGGAGGCCATGCAGCAGAACTGGGGCTCCGCCGTCCAGGTCTTCCAGGACCCCGCCCAGCGCGCCGCGCTGGGCGCCTGGCTCGTCGACGACCTCGGCGACACCGTCCTGGACCGGTCCCTCTTCCGCGGCCACGTCAACAACGACGCCAACCTGGCGCTCGCCTCGTTCATCGCGCAGCTGCGCCCCGACCTGCCGCCGGTCTTCCGGGGCCGGGGCGCCACCGTGGCCGAGCTCGGGGAGCTGTTCACCGACCCGCGCCCGCTCCTCACCGGCGCGCCCCTGGCCAACGAGATGGTGCTTCTGGCCAGGCCCGGTGTGCTCAGGATCCTGGGCGCCCACCACGGGGACGACTCCGGGGAGCTGACGCGGCTGGCGGACCGGCTCGACGAGGCCGAACGCGCCGGCAACGCCTTCCACGACCAGCTCACCTCCGAGCTCGAGGGGTGGCGCACGGCGCGCGTGAGCGTCAGCGCCGCCCTGATCCTCGCGTTCCTGCTGCACCCGGAGCGGCTGGTGCCGCCCGGCGACGGCGGCGACAGGGGCGTGGGCGAGTGGATCGACATCCTCTGGGGCCGCGTCCGGAACGCCCCCGCCCCGGCCGACGCCGGGTGCGCGGCCGTGGTCTACGGCGCGCTGCCCACCCTGCGGGCGCTCGCAGAGCAGCGCAGGCACTGGGAGGACCGCCACGGCACGGTCGGCGCCCGGCACGAGGCGCTGCGGCGCAAGGTCGACCTCCAGGAGAAGCTGGTCCTCGCGCTGAGGGTCTGCCGGTTCGCGGTGCTCGGCCTCCCGGCCGGGATCGTCATGGGGCTCGCGTCGGCGGACGGCACCCTGACCGGCCTGCTGGTGGTCGTCGGGGTCATGGGCGTGGCCGGAGTGGTCGGCGCGGGGACCGCCGTCCGCGTCGTCTCGGGCGGTCCCGCCCGGCGCCACCAGCGCT
The DNA here is from genome assembly GCF_026642255.1 of Streptomonospora nanhaiensis. Lineage (GTDB taxonomy): Bacteria > Actinomycetota > Actinomycetes > Streptosporangiales > Streptosporangiaceae > Nocardiopsis > Nocardiopsis tropica. Next base: position 2,299,140 of record NZ_CP113264.1, read on the forward strand.
ACCAGGAACTGAACGGGGTGGCGGCACAGCTGCCCCAGCTGACCACGGGGGTCACCCGCATCAACGGCGATCTGCGGAAGGCGCGTGCGATCTGCGGGGTCTGACCCGATCCGCCCAGGCGGACACAACAGGAGAGGGAGAACCGTGGACGACCCTGGTCGTACCGCAGGGGACTACCGCCTCGTGCGCTCGTTGGGGCGCGGGGGCTTCGGTGAGGTGTTCCTGGGGGAGGCGCCGGACGGGAGTCGTGCGGCCGTCAAGGTGCTGCACGCCACGTGGGCGGGGGATCCGGAGATGCGGCGCCGCTTCACCGCCGAGGTGGAGCAGGCCCGCAGGGTGGACGGTTTCTGCATCGCGGCGATCCTGGACGCCGATCCGGAGGCGGCGGAGCCGTGGATCGCGACCGAGTTCATCGACGGCCCCACCCTCCAGGCCGCGGTGAAGGGGGACGGGCCGCGCGCCGGCGTCGAGCTCCAGCGCCTCGCCGTCGGCACGGCCACCGCCCTCGCCGCGATCCACGCGGCCGGTGTCGTGCACCGCGACCTGAAGCCGGACAACATCATGCTGGCCGCGGACGGTCCCCGGGTGATCGACTTCGGCATCGCCCGCGCCCTGGAGACCACCTCCGTGACCGCCAGCGGGATCATCGGCACGGTGGGCTACATGGCGCCCGAGCAGCTGGAGGGGGAGCGCCTCACCTCGGCGGTCGACGTCTTCTCGTGGGGGTCGGTGATGGTCTACGCCGCGACGGGCAAGGAGGCCTTCCCCGGGCCGACCCAGGCCGCCCGCATCGCGCGCGTCCTCTCCGGGGAACCCGACCTCGACGGTGTGCCCGAGCCGCTCCGGGAGACCCTCCGGACCTGTCTGCTCAGGAGACCGGAGCACAGGCCCGACGCCAAGGTCCTGCTCCACCACCTCGTCACGGGCGATCCCCTGGCCGCACTCCCCGCGCCCCGGGCGGCGTCCGTCGAACCGGTCGGCGACGCCGTGCCCTCCGGGCCCGCGACCGAGGAGATGCTGTCGCGGTTCCGCGGCATCGAGGACCTGCGCAAGCTCTTCGACGACCCCGGGCCCCTGCTCGCGGGTGATGCGGCGGCCGCCGAGTTCCGGCCGCTGGCCCGGCCCGCGGAGCTGCGGAGGATGGCGGAAATCGCCGGGGACGGAGCGCTGTTCGCCCTCGCCCGGGACCTGGAGGAGGGCGAGCTCGTGGGGAACGGGTTCGTCCGCGAGCTGACCGGGAGCCTCGGCGGGTGGGAGGGCGGCCACCACCGTGTGGACCCGGCCCTGATCCTGACCTTCCTGCTCAACCCCGGGCTGGCGGTCCCGCCGGACCCCGGCGGCCTGCCGGGGGTCGGTGAGTGGACGCGGATCCTGTGGACCCGGGTGGAGTACGCCTCGGGCCCTCCGCGGGCCGGGCACGCGGCCGCGGTCTACGCGGTGGTCCCCACGGTGCTCGGGGTCGCCCACCGGCAGCGGCAGTGGCGGGAGCGCACCACGGCGGTGCGGGGCGAGGCCGACGGCCTGCGCGCGACGGTGCGCAGACAGGAGGCCTACGCGTTCGGCAAGGGCGTGCTGGGCGTCCTCGGGGCGGTGCTGGTCCTCGCGGCCTTCGCCCTCGTGGCCTGGGGGGAGGGCGTGGATCCGGGTCTCCTGTTCGTGGCGGCCACCGCCTGCGGGGCGGGCTGGCTGCTGCTGTTGCGCCTCGACTCCCGCGCGCACGGGGGGAGGGAGGAGCGCAGGGAGAGGCTGCGCCGTCTCGAGAACCTGCCGCTCCCCGCACTGGGGGCCGGGCTGCGGGCGATGGAGGAGGACCTGCGAAGGGCCAGGGAGATCTGCGCGCCCCGCCCGGGGGCGCCCGGCCGGTGAGTCCGCCGGCGTCCGCCGGAGCGGCGCCGCTCCGGCGCGCTGAGCGCGGCGGCCTCGGCGGAGGCCGGGGCGCTCACGGTCGTCGACCGCCCGGCGCCTCCAGGGGGCTGCGTGCCGCCCGGGGGCGCGGGGCAGGGCCGACGGGGGTCACCCGGCCGCGGCGGACGGTCGCCCGGTCCAGGGCCTGGGGGAGCCCGGCGGGGCCAGGGCGTCCAGCCGGGCGGTGACGGCGGTGCGCGCCATCGCGTAGGGCGCGTCCCTGTCGTCCTCCAGCAGGGAGACCGCGTTGGCGGTGTCCAGGAACGCGCGCAGCTCGAAGGCGAGCAGCGCGGGATCGGCCCCGGGGACGAGCTCGCCCAGCTGTCGGGCGTCCTCGGCGGTCCGGGTGAGCAGGTCGCGCCACTCGCGGTGGGTCTCCACGAGGGCGTCGCGGACCCGGCCCGGGCGGGACTCGAACTCGGCGGTGACGGTGTAGAAGAAGCACCCGCCGGAGAAGACCCGGTCCCGGGAGTAGGCGAGCCAGTCCTCGCACAGCCGCCACAGGCGTTCGACGCCCGGCCGGGTGCGCAGCGCCTCGCGCACGACGTGGCGGACGAAGACCGCCCTGCCGGCCTCGACGGCGGCGAGCTGGAGCTCCTCCTTGGACCCGAAGTGCGCGAACACCCCGCTCTTGCTGATCCGCAGCTCCTTGGACAGCCGGCCCAGGGAGAGCCCCTCCAGGCCTTCCACCGAGGCGATGTCCACCGCGCGGTCCAGGACCGCCCGCCGGGTCTGGTCGCCCCGCTGCAGGCGGCCGTCGGTCCGGGTCGTCATGCTCCTCCTCGGCTGGACTCGTCCCACGGGGGAGGTGAACGGTCGGTCGGGTACAAGGCGATCCTACTTGCCCCTTGACGGAAGCGACGTGCAAAACAAATAATACGATCGTTCGTAAAGTTTTCTGGATGCGGGCGTCCCGCGGAAAAGAGTCCACCGTGAACACAGCCCGTCTCGCGGGCGCGGCCGTCAACGCCGTCGCCCTCCCCGCCCCCGGCCTCGCGGGGGCCCTGGCGCGACGCCTGTGGGCCGACCCCCGCGGCCCGCGCCCGGTCGCCGCGGAGGACCTCGAACTCCACGGGAGCGCCCGGACGGAGTCCTTCGACGTCGGGAGGTGGAAGGTCGTCGCCTACGCCTGGGGCGACGGCGCCCGTCCCGTCCTGCTCGTCCACGGCTGGCGCTCCCGCGCCGCCCGCCTCGCGCCGGTGATCCGGCGCCTGCTCGAACTCGGCTACAGCCCCGTCTCGTGGGACGCGCCCGGCCACGGCTCCACGGGAGGCCCGGTGGGCACCGTCCTGGACGCCCGGGAGGCCATGCGCCTCCTCCAGGACCGGCACGGACACTTCGCGGCCGTGATCGGCCACTCCCTGGGCGCGCTCTTCGCCGTCCACGCCCTGCGGGAGGGCCTGCGGGCCGACCGGGCGGTCCTGGTCTCGGGGGTGTCGGACTTCGGGTTCCTCGTCAGCTCCTTCTCGGGAGCCCTCGGACTGCGGCCCCGGGCCGTGGAGGCGCTGCGCAGGGCCGTCGAGCGCCACTACTTCGACGGGGACCCGACCGTGTGGACCCGCTTCTCGGCCACGCACGCGCCGGAGTCGTTCGACCGGCCCGTGCTGCTCCTGCACGGCGAGGACGACGCCTACGTCCCGATCGGGGAGTCACTGCGCACCGCCGCCGCGCTCGGGGACCGGGCCCGGCTGGTGCGGACCCGCGGAACGGGCCACAGCGGCATCCTCGCCGACGAGGCAGTCCTCGGCCTGGTCGCCGGGTTCGTCGGAGGCGCTGCCGACCCCGCCCCCGCCCAGGGGGGCTGAGACGGGGCGCCGGGCGTCCCGGCCCCGCCGTCCGGCCCGTCCCGGCGGGGGCGCGGGACGGGCCCGGCGGCGCCGACCGTCCCGCGCACGGTCACCGGGCGGGGTTGTCGACCACCAGGTCGGCGTGCTCCCGGGGGCGGTTCTCCGCGTAGAAGGACTCCTCCTGCTCAGCCCACACGCGCCTGTAGGGCGCGTACACCGGAGCGTCACCGCGGGCGTCCAGCCGCCGGGCGCGCTCGTCGCCGGGTGCGGCCACCCAGACCAGCAGGTCCAGGAGGCCGCGTCCGGCGACGGCGCCCGAACCGGTCCCCTCGACCACCAGGACCCCGCCCGCGGCGACGTCCCCGGGCAGCGGCGTCCACCCCCGCGCGAAGCCTCCCCGCTCCCAGTCGTAGCGACGCCAGGCCGCCAGCTCCCCCCGGGACAGCGGTTCGAGGACCCACTCCCGCAACAGCGCGGGCGCCTCGGCCAGCCCCTCCCACCCCGGGTAGAGGTCCTCCATGGACAGCACGGCCGCCGGCCGGCCCCGGCGCGCGAGCGCCGCGCGCAGCCGTGCGGCCACCGTGCTCTTGCCCGAGCCGGAGCGGCCCTCGACCGCGACGACCCGCGGCCCGCCCGGGGGGCCTCCGGAGGGAACCGCCTCTGCGAGCGCCTCCTCCCAGCCGTCGGCGGCGGTGCTGATGCGTGGTGCGTTCACGTTCGGACCCTAACCGGCGCGGGAGCCGAGTTCCGGCTTGCGTTCAATGCTTGTAGCATTCCTCGCAGCAGCGCCGAAGCGCTGGGGAGTGCCGACCGCAAAGGGGCCACTGGTGACCGACGCCGCAGCGACGCCGGGATCTCAGTCCTCCCTGCGCCGGGCCAACGAGCGCCGGGTCGTGGACGTGCTGCGGCGCGACGGCACGCGCACCCAGGCCGAGCTGGCCCGGACCACCGGGCTGTCGGCCGCGAGCGTGTCCAACATCGTGCGCGGCCTGCGCGCCGCCGGGACCGTGTCGGTGCGCGACACCTCCTCCAACGGCCGGCGCGCGCGTGCCGTCACGCTCCTGCGCCCGCCCGGCACCGTCGTCGCCGTCGACTTCACCGCCGACAGCGTCCGCGTCGCGGTCGGCGACAGCGAGGGCAACATGCTGGCCCGCGAGGAGATCGACTACGACGTGGGGTCCGACGCCGACCGGGCGGTGCGCCGCGCGGCCTGGCTGGCCGAGACCACCCTCCAGCGCGCCAGGATCGACCTGGGCACGGTCTCGTCCGTGGTCGCCTCGGTGCCGGGGCCCATCGACCCGGGCACCGGTGCGGTGGGGCACATCTCCTGCGTGCCCCGGTGGGCGGGGTTCCACCCCGCCAGGGCGCTGACCGAGCGGCTGGGCCTGGAGGTCCTGGCCGAGAACGACGCCAACCTCTCCGTCCTGGCCGAGCAGCACCGCGGGGCGGGCACGGGGGCCGAACACGTCATCCACCTGGTCATCGGCGACGGCGTGGGGGCGGGCATCATGATGTCCGGCCGGCTCTTCCGCGGCGCGGGCGGAACGGCGGGGGAGATCGGGCACATCGCGCTGGACCCGCGCGGCCAGGTCTGCCGGTGCGGCAACCGGGGCTGCCTGGAGACCTTCGTCGGCGCGAACTACCTGCTGGACATGCTGCCGCAGAACACCGACGTCGCCCGGGGGCCGGGGCCGGCACGGGTGGGCGACCTGGTCGGGGCGGCCACGGAGGGCGACCCCGGGAGCCGCCGGATCATCGCGGAGGCGGGCACCGCGCTGGGCCAGGGGATCGCGATCATGGCCAACCTGTTCAACCCGGACCGCGTGATCGTCGGCGGCGACCTGGCGGAGGCCGGGGAGCTGCTGCTGGACCCGATGCGGCGGGCGATGGAGCTGGGATCGCTGGGCAGCGCACTGGAGCGGCTCTCGCTGGTGCGCGGCGAACTGGGGCGGGACGCCGCCCTGTACGGGGCGCTGCGCATGGCCTCGCAGCACTCGAACTGATCCCCCCGCCCCGCCGGGCCGCGCGCGTGCGCTCCCGCGGACTTCCGACGGGGCGGCGCGGGTGCCGGCGCAGACCGACCCGGAGGCCGATCGGGGGTGAAGGGCCGGTGAACCGCGAGGTCACCGCCTGCGCCGGGCCGGTCACGGGTAAAACCTGAGACTTCCTCACATGGACGCCCACGCTCGGGTCCCCGCTCTGGCCTGGGTTTTTGATTCATTCAGCTCCTGAACTCAAGACCCGTGATGTTTCGGTTATGTGTTCAGGAGTTGACGCCAAGGTGGCGACGGGGTTTGACTGCACACCACCACTCGCGAGTTCTCCACCGTGAAACCCCCCGTCATGAGAGGCACCAGCGTTGAGTACACGACGCTTCGCACCGCACCGCAGGGCCACCGCAGGCCTGGCGGCCACCGCCGCACTCGCCCTCCTCGCCTCCGGCTGCGCCGGCCTCACCACCACCGGTGGCGAGGGCGAGCAGGAGACCCAGAGCGTGGAGGAGGGCTTCCACGTCGGCCTCCTCCTCCCCGAGCTCCAGACCGCCCGCTACGAGGCCTTCGACAAGCCCTACTTCGAAGAGGCGCTCAACGAGCTCTGCCCGGAGTGCGAGCTCTCCTACGCCAACGCCGACCAGGACGTCGACGAGCAGCAGACCCAGGCCCAGGCCATGCTGACCGACGGGGTGGACGTCCTGGTCCTCGACGCCGTCGACTCCGCCGCGGCGGCCGGAACCGTCAACGAGGCCAGGTCCCAGGGCGTGCCGGTCGTGGCCTACGACCGCCTCGCCGAGGGCGGCGTCGACATGTACGTCTCCTTCGACAACTTCCGGGTCGGACAGGTCCAGGGCGAGGCCCTGCTCGCGGCCCTGGAGGAGGACGGCAACGAGGACGGCCAGATCGTCATGATCAACGGCTCGCCCACCGACCCCAACGCGGCGGACTTCAAGGCGGGCGCCCACGACGTCCTCGACGGCGCCGTCGAGATCGGCCAGGAGTTCGACACCCCGGACTGGTCGCCCGACCAGGCCAACAGCCAGATGGAGGGCGCGATCACCTCCCTGGGCGTCGACGAGATCGCCGGCGTCTACTCCGCCAACGACGGCATGGCCTCGGGCGTCATCTCGGCCCTGCGCAGTGCCGGGGTCGCGGTCGAGGACCTTCCGCCCGTCACCGGCCAGGACGCCGAGCTCGCCGGGATCCAGCGCGTCGTCGCCGGTGAGCAGCACATGACCGTCTACAAGGAGATCCGCCCCGAGGCCGAGGTCGCCGCCGCAATGGCGGTCGCCCTGGGCACGGGCGAGGACCTCCAGCTCGACGGCTACGAGATCACCGAGGTCGAGGACGCCAACGGGGAGGCCGTCACCGCGGTCCTGCTCGACGTCATCGTCGTGACCGAGGACAACGTCCTGGACACCGTCGTGGCCGACGAGGTCTACAGCGTCGAGGAGATCTGCACCGACGACTACGCCGACACCGACTTCTGCCAGGAAAACCTCTAGAAGCGGCGCGAAGTCCCCAGCGCTCGGGGGCGGGCGGCTGAGTCCGCACCGCCCCCGGCCGGGACGAGGAGAGAGAAACGAGCGCATGAGCACACCCGTCCTGGAACTGTCCGGGATCTCCAAGACCTTCGGCGCCGTCAGGGCCCTGAGCGAGGTCGACTTCCAGGTCCGCCCCGGCGAGGTCGTCGCCCTGCTCGGCGACAACGGCGCGGGAAAGTCCACACTGGTCAAGGTCATCGCCGGCGTCCACCCCGCGGACAGCGGCGGGAGCATCGCGTGGGACGGAAAGCCGGTCGGCATCTCCGCCCCCGCCGACGCCCAGCGGCTCGGGATCGCGACGATCTACCAGGACCTCGCCCTGTGCGACAACCTGGACATCGTCGGCAACCTGTTCCTGGGCAACGAGAAGCTGCACTTCCCCGGAACCCTCGACGAGGTCGAGATGGAGAGCCGGGCCAGGGAGCTCCTCGACTCCCTGTCGGTGAGCATCCCCGACCTGCGCGTCCCCGTGGCCTCCCTCTCCGGGGGCCAGCGCCAGATCATCGCCATCGCCCGCTCCCTGCTGGGGCAGCCGCGCGTGGTCATGCTCGACGAGCCGACCGCGGCCCTGGGAGTGGCCCAGACCGCCCAGGTCCTCGACCTGATCGAGCGCCTGCGGGACCAGGGGCTCGGCGTGGTCCTGATCAGCCACAACATGGCCGACGTCCGCGCGGTCGCCGACCGCGCCGTGGTGCTGCGGCTGGGCCGCAACGCGGGGGACTTCCCCATCGCGGAGACCAGCTACGAGGAGATCGTGGCCGCCATCACCGGGGCCGCCGACAACCCGGTCAGCCGCCGCTCCGACCGCACCGGCTCCTCGGCCCTGGCCACGGAGGACAACCGATGACACAGCAGACCCACCTCTCCCACGAGTCCGAGGACGGGACACCCGAAGCGGGCGAGGCCAGGCGCGACCCCCGCCTCCTCGCCACGGCGGCCTCTCCCCGGGGCTGGCTCCAGGCGCTCCGGCGCAACCTGAGGGGCGGGGAGCTCGGCCCCCTCCCCGTCGTGGTCGGACTGCTGCTGATCGGCATCGTCTTCCAGTCGATGAACGACCGGTTCCTGTCCCCGCAGAACCTGTCCAACCTCACCGTGCAGATCGCCGCCGTCGGCCTGATGACCACCGGCGTCATCATGGTGCTGCTCCTCGGCGAGATCGACCTGTCGATCGGCTCGGTCTCCGGGCTGTCCGCGGCGGTCCTGGCAGTCCTCGCGGTGAACACGGGCCTGCCCGAGTGGGCCGCCATCGCCGCGGCCGTCGGGGTCGGGCTCCTGATCGGCCTGCTCCACGGCGTCATCTTCGCCAAACTGGGGGTGCCGGCCTTCGTGGTCACCCTCGCGGGCCTCCTCGGCTGGCAGGGCGTGCACCTCTACCTGATGGGCGCCGACGGCACCATCAACACCAGTCCCAGCGGCGCCATCGCGATGCTCACGCAGACGTACTTCGTCCCCTTCATGGGATGGGCCATCGCCGGCATCGTCATCGTGCTCTACCTGATCGCCGTCTTCGCGGTCGAACGGCGCCGGCGCCTGGCGGGGCTGCCCTACAAGCCCCTGGAGGAGGTCCTCTTCCGCGCGGCCCTGCTCACGGTGCCGATCGTCGGCGGCGTCTGGGTGCTCAACCAGTACAAGGGCGTGCCCCTGGCGTTCCTCATCTTCGTGGGCTTCGTGGTCGTCCTCGACCTCGTGCTGCGCAAGACCCGCTACGGGCGGATGGTCTACGCCGTCGGCGGCAACTCCGAGGCCGCCCGCCGGGCGGGCATCAACGTCGACCTGATCCGCATCTCGGTGTTCGGCATCGCGTCGACCCTGGCCGCGCTCGGCGGCATCATGCTGGTCTCCCGCAACTTCGCCGCCAGCGTCTCCACCGGCAGCGGGGCGGAGCTGATGATGGCCATCGCCGCGGCCGTCATCGGCGGGACGAGCCTCTTCGGCGGCCGGGGCAACGCCTACTCCGCCCTCCTGGGCGGCCTGGTCCTGGGCGCGATCACCTCCGGCCTCCTGCTGCTCCAGATGGACACCTCGGTGCGCTTCATGATCACCGCGGCCGTCCTCCTGGTCGCGGTCATCCTCGACGCGGTCTCGCGGCGGGGCCGCAAGACCCACGCACGGGGCGGTGCCTAGGCGTACTGACCTGAGAGATCGGTGACGCGGGAGGCGGGGGCGGTGCTCCCCGCCTCCCGTCCGGCCCGGTCCGGCGCCCCGTGCGCCGGGCCGGGCCCCCGCCGTCCGCCGGGTCGCGGACGCGCACCCGATTCGGTCATCCCATGCTCCTATCTCCTAATCCCGGTAGGGATGAGTGAGATGTAACGTCCCACGGCGTGCCCGCAGATATCTCCGCAGTCCCGCCCCCGTCCGCCCTCCCGATCCACCCGGCCGCCGCCCCGGCGCTCGCGGAGTACTTCTCACCGACCGGCCACGGCCTCCTCGGGGAGTCGGACCTGTGGGCGTTCGTCCTCGTGTGCGTCGTCGCGATCGTGCTCGGGGCGGCGGTCCAGAGCGCCGTCGGCCTCGGACTCGGCCTGGTCGCCGCGCCCGTCATCTCCTTCCTCGACCCCACGCTGATGCCGGGGAGCCTGCTGGTGACGGTCATCGTCCTGCCCGTCCTGACCCTCTTCCAGGAGTGGCGGCACGTGGACTGGCGGGGGCTCGCGTGGGGCCTTCCCGCGCGCGTGCCCGGGACCGTGCTGGGGGTGTGGGTGGTCGCCGTCCTGGAACCCCGCGCCCTCGCCGGCGCCGTCGGCGTCATGGTGCTCGTCGCCGTCGCCCTCTCGGTCCTGTCCCTGCGCGTGCGCATCACCCCGGGGTCGCTCGTGGCCGCGGGGGCCCTGTCCGGCTTCGCGGGCACCGCCACCTCGGTGGGCGGACCGCCGATGGCCCTGCTCTACCAGCACGAGGAGCCCTCGCGGGTGCGGGCGACCCTCGCCGCGTTCTTCCTGTTCGGCGGCGCGTTCTCCCTGGCGGCGCTCACCGCGGGCGGCCAGATGGACGTCCGCACCGCCGTGGTCGGTGCTGCCGCCGTCCCCTTCGTCGTCCTCGGGTTCCTGCTCGGCAACCTCCTGCGCCGCCGCTTCGACGCGGGGCGGCTGCGCGTGGCGATGCTGTGCGTGGTGGGCGCCTCCGCCGCCGGCCTGCTCGCACAGGCCGTCCTCGGGTGACCCCGGACACGTCCGGGGCCGCCGGGACGCGCGGGGCGGACCCGGGGAGCCCCGGCCTCCCCGGAGCGCCCTCGGGCACCCCCGGCCCGGGCAACTGGGACAACTCCGTTCCCGAAACCGAGTAATGTACGCCAAAACCCGCGATACGCGGGGCGTTCCGCGCGGCTCCGGCCGCCTGGCGGGGGGTCCGCCGCGCGCGGGCCGCCTCCGGGGTCGTAGCCGTCGCAGGGCTGGGTAGGACCCGTGGACGCACACCCATAAACTCGGGTATGTATACCTGCCGGTAGCCAAAACCGGCCCACGTCAGGGGCCCGGGCTGGCACACTCAACGGACACGCTGGACGAGGGGACTGACGAGACAGTGGCACTGTTCGAGTCGATACACAATCCGGAAGCTCTCAAGAAGCTTCCGGCCGACCAGCTCCCGACGCTGGCACAGGAGATCCGGGACTTCCTGGTCGACTCCTGCTCCCAGACCGGCGGGCACCTCGGTCCCAGCCTCGGGGTGGTCGAGCTGACCATCGCCCTGCACAGGGTCTTCGACTCGCCGAAGGACCCCATCCTGTTCGACACGGGCCACCAGGCCTACGCGCACAAGGTCCTCACCGGCAGGCACGACTTCTCCGACCTCAAGTCGGAGGGCGGGCTCTCCGGCTACCCCTCCCGTGCGGAGTCCGAGCACGACTTCGTCGAGAACTCGCACGCGTCCACCGCGCTCTCCTACGCCGACGGCATGGCCAAGGCCAACGAGGTGCGGGGCCGCAGGGACCGCACCGTGGTCGCGGTCATCGGCGACGGCGCCCTCACCGGCGGCATGGCCTGGGAGGCGCTCAACAACATCGCCGAGCGCAAGGACCGCCGCCTCGTCATCGTCGTCAACGACAACGGCCGCTCCTACTCGCCGACCAGGGGCGGGCTCGCCGACCACCTCGCCTCACTGCGCATGGCCCCCGGCTACGAGCAGGCCCTGGACCTGGCCAAGACCACCCTCAACCGCACCCCGGTCGTGGGCCAGCCCATCTACGAGGCCCTGCACGGCCTCAAGAAGGGCATCAAGGACGCCATCCAGCCGCAGATGATGTTCGAGGACCTGGGGCTCAAGTACCTCGGCCCCATCGACGGCCACGACGAGCAGGGCCTGGAGAAGGCCCTGCGCCGCGCCCGCGACTTCGGCGGCCCGGTCATCGTGCACTGCATCACCCAGAAGGGCAAGGGCTACGCCCCGGCTGAGAACCACGACGAGGACCAGTTCCACGCCCCGGGCCCCTTCGACGTCGCCACCGGCCTGGCCAAGCCCGGGTCGAAGGCCGTCAAGTGGACCTCGGTCTTCGCCGACGCCATGGTGGAGATCGGCGCGGAGCGCGAGGACGTGGTGGCCATCACCGCCGCCATGCTCCACCCCACCGGTCTCAACAAGTTCGCGGACGCCTACCCGGACCGCATCTTCGACGTCGGCATCGCCGAGCAGCACGCCGCCACCGCGGCCACGGGCATGGCCATGAACGGCCTGCACCCGGTGGTCGCGGTCTACGCGACCTTCCTCAACCGCTGCTTCGACCAGGTGCTCATGGACGCCGCCCTGCACCGCCAGGGCGTCACCTTCTGCCTGGACCGCGCCGGGATCACCGGCAACGACGGCGCCAGCCACAACGGCATGTGGGACATGTCCATCCTCCAGGTGGTCCCCGGACTCCGCCTGGCCGCCCCCCGCGACGCCGAGCGCCTCCGCCTCCTGCTCAACGAGGCGGTCGCCGTCGACGACGCCCCCACCGTCGTGCGTTACCCCAAGGGCGCCGTGGCCGAGCAGGTGGACGCGGTCGGCCGGATCGGCTCCATGGACCTGCTCCGCCGCGCCGCCGACGACGGCCACGCCAAGGACCTGCTCATCGTCGGCGTGGGCACCATGGCCCAGGTCGCCTGCGAGGTCGCCGACCGGATGGCCGTCCAGGGCATCGGCGTCACCGTCGTCGACCCGCTGTGGGTCAAGCCGCTGGACGAGGCCCTGGTCGGCGAGGCCGCCGAGCACAGCGTCGTGGCCGTCATCGAGGACAACGGCCGCACGGGCGCCGTGGGTGACGCGGTGGCGCGCCTGCTGCGCGACCACGACGTGGACGTGCCGGTGCGCACGTTCGGCATCGCCCAGGAGTTCCTGGACCACGCCAAGCGCGACGACATCCTCCGGGCACAGGGGCTGACGCCCCAGGAGCTGTCCCGCAAGCTCACCGGGACGGTCTCCCGGTACACGGAGACGCGCAAGGGCGCCGAGGAGCTGGCCGACGAGAAGGCCTGACCCCCGGGCGCCGCGCGGACCGGCCCGGACGGGACCCCCGTCCGGGCCGGTCCGCGTCCGGGACACGGCGCACCGCGGCCGACCCCTCGATCCGTCCCCGGGCTGTCAGAATGGGACCATGACCTCTCAGTCCGTCCGGCGGGAAGCCGGGGCCGACGACGCGCTCCGTGTGGCCGTGATCGGCTCCGGCCCGGCCGGCGTCTACACCGCCGACGCCCTCACACGGCAGCGGCGCGTCCCCGTCCGGGTGGACGTGATGGACCGACTGCCCACCCCCTACGGCCTCGTGCGCTACGGGGTCGCGCCCGACCACACCAAGATCAAGGGCGTGGCCGGGGCCCTGCGGAGCGTGCTGGAGCACCCCGACGTGCGCTTCGTCGGCGGGGTCGAGTTCGGCTCCGACCTCACCCGCGCCGACCTGGCCCGCTCCTACCACGCGGTCGTCTACGCCACCGGAGCCCCGGTGGACCGCCGCATGGGCGTGCCGGGGGAGGACCTGCCCGGGAGCGTCGCCGCGACCGACTTCGTCAACTGGTACTGCGGCCACCCCGACAGCGAGCTCGCGGGGTTCGTGCTCGACGCCGAGGAGGCCGTCGTGGTGGGGGCGGGCAACGTCGCCCTGGACGTCGCCCGCATCCTGGCCAAGACCGCCGACGAACTGCGGCACACCGACATACCCGAGCCGGTCCTGGAGGTGCTCGCCGCCAGCAGGGTGCGCACCGTCCACATCCTGTCCCGGCGGGGGCCCCTCCAGGCCCGGTTCACCGCGCCCGAGCTGCGCGACCTGCTCGCCCTGCCCGGCGCCGACGTGGTCGTGCCCGCCGAGCAGGTGGACGTCGACCTCGCGGCGGTGGGCACGGGCACGCACGAGACGCGCATGGTGGCCCGCGCCGCGCGCACCAACATCAAGCTCCTCCGGGAGCACGCGGGGCGTGCCCCCGAGGGGCGTCCCCGCACCGTGCGCCTGCACTTCTGGGCCCGGCCGCAGGAGGTCCTCGGCGGGAGCCGCGCCACGGGGGTGCGGGTGGAGCACACGCGCCTGGACGACGGGGGACGCCTCGTCGGAACGGGGCGGACCACCGACCTGGACGCCGGGCTGGTGCTGCGCTCGGTCGGCTACGCGGGGGCCCCGCTGCCGGGCGTGCCGTTCGACGCCGAGGGGCGCACGGTCCCGCACGACGAGGGCCGGGTCCTGGACGAGGGGGGCCGGGTGGTCCGCGGGGACTACGTCGCCGGGTGGGTCAAGCGGGGCGCGACCGGGGTCATCGGTACCAACAAGTCCGACGCGGCGGCCACGGTCAGGTCCCTGCTGCGGGACGCCCCGGAGCTGCGCGCGGAGGTTCTGGACCCGGTGCCGCTGGAACAGGTCCTGGAGGAGCGGGGGATCGCGCACAGCTGGTACGACGACTGGCTGCGCATCGACGCGGCCGAGGCCCGCCAGGCGGCGGAGCTGGAGCGCGGGGAGCGGGTCAAGCTCCACGGCTGGGAGGCCTACCGGAAGGTCGTCGACGGCTGATCAGGTGACCTCGCCCGGTGCGGCGCCGTAGGTGTTGCAGGCGCTCACGGTCTCCTCGGACCAGCCCTGCTCCAGCCAGAACGCCCGGTTGCTCGCGCTGCCGTGGGTGTCGAGGTCCCCGCCCGAGTTGAAGTTGGCGTTGACCACCTCCAGGACGTCCCCGTCGCCGCCGGTGACACCGCGCAGCCCGATCCCGGCCATGCACTCGGCCTGGAGCTCGGTGCGCCTGAGGGTGTCGAGCTCGTCGTCCTCGCTCCCGGCGTTCCAGCGCATGTCGTGCGAGACGTCGAGGATGCCGGTGGCGGACTGCACGTGGTGGCCGTACTCGTGTCCCATCAGGGCGATCCAGACGTCCTCGCGCTCGTCCACGGGGATCTGGGCGCTGAGCTGGCGCACGTTGGGCAGGACGACGGTGATGCGGTTCCAGTCGCTCTCGTAGTACGCGAGCGTGTACCCCTCCTCCTCGCCGGTGTCGGGCGACTCGCGGGTGACGGTGATCTCCGGGGTCCGGGAGGACAGGCCCAGGTCGTCCATGACCGGGGCCCAGAGCAGGTCCAGGCACTCGCCGGTGGTGGTCGCGAAGTCCTGCCACGACTCGTCCGAGCCGATGTCCAGCGCGGGGGTGTCGCAGTCGACGGCCTCCGGCATCGGAGCGTCGTAGAGGGGGTGGTCGGCGATGTCGATCTCGACGGTGTTGGGCCGGGCCGCCAGGTCCTCGTCGTAGAGGGCGGACAGGTCGGTGCCGGTCGGCTGCGGCTCCGGCTGCGGCGTCGTCGAGACCATGACGATGCTGGCGACCAGGGCGGCGACGGCGATCGTGCCCGCCACGGACGAGCCGACCAGGACGCCGAGGCCGCGGCGGCGCTGCGGCGGCGGGGGCTGCCCCCACGGCTGTCGGGGCGGCGGCCACGGGCCGTGTCCGCCGGGCTGCCCGTGGTAGGGGGCGGACGGGTGGTGGACCGGTGCGGCGTGCGGGGGGAGGGGCGGGTACGGTCCCGTCCGCGGGAACGGCTGCCCGGGCGCCGCGGGGTGGCCGGGGGCGTGGAACGGGTGGAGCGTGTGGGCCGTCGTCCCCGGGTCCTGCGGGCCGGGGGGCCGGCCGGGGGCGGGGAACCCCTGCCGCCCGGGGAGGGGGCCCTGCCACGAGGAGGTCGGCGGGCCCTGGGGCTGCCGCGCGCCCGGCAGGGGAGGGTGTGCGTACCGTCCCGTGGAGCCGGGGTCCGGGGCGGGCGGCCCGTCCTCGGAGGAGGGCGCGGGGGCGTGGCCGGCCTCCCGGTCGGCGTAGGCGCCGCCGGCGGCGGTCACCCCCTGGGAGGAGGGGGCCGGGTCCGCGGGCCAGGCAGGCCCGTGCTCCCCCTCCGGCGCGGGTTCGGACGGCAGGGGGGACCCTTCTCCGTCGCCCGCTCCGGAGGGGGAGGGGGCGTCTGCGGGGCCGGGCTGGTCGGGGCGGGGGGCGTCGCCCCGTTCACCGCCGGGTCGGTTCTCCACGGGGTCCGTCCTCGCTAGGGTGCCAGAGCCCACCGGGCTGGGGCCGGATACGCCCCGGGGCGAATCCGACAAGGTGCACAGAGCTTCAGTATGGGGCCTAAGGGGGCGTACCGATGGTAACCGGCGTACTGCTCTCCGGCGGCCGGTACCGGACGCCAAGGCCCGCCAACAGGTTCTGAAGCTCGGACTCGAAGAGCGGTTCCATGTCCTGCATCACGAAATCGAGGTGTTGGAACACCTCCATGCACACGACCCCGTACAGGCGCACCCAGCAGCTGCTGAGCACCATGATCGCCTCCACCGGGATGTGCGGCGCGGAGAAGCCGCAGCTGTCGGCGAAGGCGCGCAGCTCGCGGGCGAGCTCGGGGGTGATGCGGTCCCCGTCCGGCAGGGGGAAGCGCTCCTCGGACAGCAGGCGGTCGAAGAGGGTGTAGAAGGTGGCGCCGAACCTGCGCCCGGCCTCCAGCGCCGGGGCCGGGTCGGCCTCCGGGTCCAGGCGGGCGCGCGGGCCGAACATGGTGGCGAACTCGGCCGGGTGCGCCACGGCCCAGGACCGGAAGGCCCGCAGGGAGGTGAGGATGCGCAGGTCCGTCTCCCGGTCGGGCACGCTGGCGTCGGCCTCGGCCACCGCGTCGGCCAGTTCCGTGAACATGTCCGCCGTGATCAGTATCAGCAGCGAGTCGATGCCGGAGACGTAGCGGTACAGGCCGGGGGCGGTCATGCCCATCTCGCGGGCGATGGCCCGCAGTGAGACGCCCGCGGTCCCGTGGTCCACCAGGTGCCGCCGGGCGATGGCCTTGATCTCGGACAGTGTGGCCTCGCGCACACGTTCGCGGCGGCTCGGCCGCCCGTCCCCCCGGGCGAACTGGGATTTCGTCATGTGCTGCGGTACACCCCGTCTCCGGCGCCCCGCCGGGGCGCTGTGGTCCTCGTTGGCGATATTGACAGCGTAACGCCCGCACGCTTTAGTGAACACCGTTAGCAAACACCGTTGACGGACATGAGGGCCGTTCGCTGAGAGGGCGGCGTATGCCGACACACACCGGACTTTTCGGGCGCCTCGGTCTGGGGGCCCACCGCTGGCGCTGGGCCGTCCTGACCGCCACCGCGCTCTTCGCCGTCTTCGCCGCGGTGTGGGGGTCGGGGGTCTTCTCCGACGTGAGCGAGAGCGGGTTCGAGGACCCGGGGTCGGAGTCCTCCGAGGCCACGCGCCTCCTGGAGGAGGGCCTGGGACACGACGGCGTCGACATCGTCGCGGTCTACCGCAGCGACGAGATCCAGGTGGACAACCCCACCTTCGCCGCGGCCGTGCAGCGCATCGCCGACGGCATGCCCGACACCGTCGCCGACTTCGACGTCTACCTCGACGAGGAACTCCCCGAGACCGAGCGCGGCATGCTCGTGGCCGAGGACATGCACGCGACCTACATCCCCGTGACCCTCACCGGGGAGAGCCACGCCGAACGCCTCCACCAGTACGAGGAGGTCGCCGAGCACCTGGAGTCCAGCACGCTGGAGGCCCACCTGGGCGGCCCCGTCGCGGTCGAGCACGAGCTGTCCGAGACGGCCGAGACCGACATCGTCCGCGCCGAACTCGTCACCCTGCCGGTCCTGCTGCTCCTCCTCGTCGTGATCTTCGGCGGCCTCGTCGCGGGCCTGGTCCCGCTCGCCGTCGGCGGCCTGGCCATCCTCGGCTCCCTGACCGTCCTGCGCGCCCTGACGTACGTGACCGACGTGTCGGTGTTCGCGGTCAACGTCGCCACCATCCTCGGCCTGGGACTGGCCATCGACTACGGCCTGTTCATGGTCAGCCGGTTCCGCGAGGAACTGGGGCGGGGGCGGGCGATCGGCGACGCCGTGCGCCGCACCGTCGACACCGCCGGCCGCACCGTCGCCTTCTCCGGCATCACCGTCGGCATCGCCTTCGCCGGCCTGCTGTTCTTCCCCCAGCCCATCCTCAAGTCGATCGGCTGGGGCGGCATCGCCGTCGTCCTGTTCGACCTGCTGGCCGCCCTGGTCTTCCTGCCGGCCCTGCTCGCCGTGGTCGGCCGGAGGATCAACAGCCTCAGGATCCCCCTGCCCCGGCGCACCGTCACCGGCGCCGTCCACGAGAACGCCGGCGCCTGGGCGCGCCTGGCACGGACCGTCATGCGCGGCCCCGCCGTGTCCCTGGTCGCGGTCGGCGCCGTCCTGCTGGTCTTCAGCTCCGGTCTGGCCTCGACCCAGCTCGGCTCCACCGACCAGCGCTACCTGCCCGGCGACGCGGGCAGCCGGATCGCCACCGAGGCGGTGGCGGAGGACTTCCCGGCGGGCGGTCTGGGCCGCCTCGACGTGGCGGTGGTCGGGGACGCGGGCGAGGAGTCGCTGGAGGAGTACGCCGAGCGCCTGGCGGAGCTGCCCGGGGCCTCGCTCTCCCGGGTCGAGCGCACCGGCGACGGCATCGCCCACGTCTTCGTCGCCTACCAGGGGGAGTCGGACTCCCCGGAGATCGCGCAGCTGGTGCGCGACGTGCGGGCCGAGCCCGCGCCGGAGGGGGCCGAGCGGACCCTGGTCGGCGGCGTGGCGGCCATGCAGCAGGACAACGTGTCCGCGATCGTCGACTCGGTGCCGACGACGGTGGGCTTCGTCGCCGCCGCGACCCTGTTCCTGCTGTTCCTCGCCTTCGGGTCGATCGTCCTGCCCGTCAAGGCCGTGCTGATGGGCGCGCTGTCGCTGGGCGCCTCCCTGGGCATCGCGGTCTGGGGCTTCCAGGAGGGCGGGTTCGCCGGCCTGCTCGGCTTCGACGCCGTCGGCACGATCGACCCCACCTACCTGGTGCTGATCACGATCGTCTCCTTCGGCCTGGCGATGGACTACGAGCTGTTCCTGCTCAGCCGGGTCCGCGAGGAGTACCTGCGCACGGGGGACAACACCCGGTCGGTGGCGGCCGGCCTCCAGCACACCGGCCAGATCATCACCAGCGCCGCGATCCTGCTCATGGTGGTGCTGCTGGCGATGGGCACCTCGGGCCTGCTGTTCCTGAAGATCATCGGTATCGGCCTGGCCATCGCGGTGCTCGTGGACGCGACCCTGGTCCGCGCGGTCATGGTGCCCGCCACGATGCGCCTGCTCGGCAGCGCCAACTGGTGGCTGCCGCGACCCCTCCGGTGGCTCCACGACCGCGTCGGGATCTCCGAGGGCGGGGACGACGAGGACGCCGCCGCGCCCGGTGACCGGGCACGGGACGGGGACCGGGAGCCCGCCGGGGTCTGACACGGCAAGGAGCGCTCCCCGGCGGCATGCCGCCGGGGAGCGCTGTGCTCGGCGCCTGCCGGGCCGACCGGGCCCGGCGTGCCGGCCGTCGCGTGCGGTCGGGTGCTGTGGTGCGGTGCGTCGGTGCCGGGACGGGGCGCGCTGCCGTCGGGCGGTGTCCGCCGCTCGGGGTCAGGCGTGCGGGGCGGGGATCGGCGCGTGGCGCCGGATGGCGTGGTACAGGTCGTTCAGCTCGGGGCGGGGCGGCATGTTCAGCTCTCCCAGCATCCGTGAGGACAGCCTCTGGTACACGCGTATCGCCTCGGCCGTGCGCCCCGCCTTGTACAGGGCCAGGATCAGCAGCCTGGCCAGGTTCTCCTCCAAGGGGTGGTGGCGCAGGGTGGTGCGCAGCATCCCCACCACGTCGTTGTGGCGGCCGACCTGGATGCTCAGCGCTGCGTACTCCTCCAGCACCACCAGGCGGACGGTCTCCATGAAGTCGCGTTCGTCGTCGAAGGCGATTCCGGGCAGCTCGCCGAGGAGGGGGCCCCGCCACAGGGCGAGGGCCTCCCCGAACATCTCCGCCGCGCGTCCCGGCTCCCCGTGCTCACGGAGGTCGCGCGCGGCTTCGACATGGATGTGGAACAGGGTCAGGTCGAGCTGGTCCAGCCTGGCGACGAGCCGGTAGCCCTCGGACCCGCTCTCGATGCGGACCTGGCGGTGGACCGGGAGGCCGGCCAGGGCCCGGCGCAGGCCCGAGACGTACTTGTGCACCAGGTTGTTGGCGTAGGCCGGATAGGTCGAACCCCAGACCATGCCGATGATGCGCTGCGTGGTCAGTGACTGGTTGGCGTTGATGGCCAGGGCGGCGAGCACCGCGCGCTGCCTGGGGGCTCCCAGGGGGAGGAAGACGGTGCCGTCGGTGACCGCCAGTTCGCCCAGTACGCCCAGGGTGGTGGTCTCAGGCTGTGTTCTGTGCATTCAGGAGCCTTTCCAGCTGACTCTTCCTCGCGTTGACGTGCTCCTGCTTCTTTCGGTTCTCCGGTCCTTCATTCCGGGTTCCGGCGCCGAGAGAATTCCAGGGTCTTGCGGGGTGGAACAGCGCTCCCAGCCGCTTCGATGCCGCCGGGGGCGCGGCGAGTCGATCATAAACACGCAGGCCATGCCTGTAAGTAATGGATAAGTTCCGCTCCGGCGCCGACCGCGGTGGCTTCGCAGCCCCTGGGGTTACGGACAAGCCCAAGGCCATCTCTTGTGTTGATAGTCACAATCCCATGACGATCATGGTCCTTGATCAATTGCGCGTGCATTTTCGCAGGTGGATGTGCTGTGCGCGGCAAAATGCGAACTTCTTTCGCGATTCGCCTTCAGGTCTTGTTCAGGGCTCCTTCAGGGCGCCTCCGGATACTCGGTCCTGTGCGGAGGCGGCCCGTGGCCCGCCCGCCCCGACACGGGAACCACCCTTCTTTGCCGTTCCGAACCTCGTCCCCCGACGCGGAGACGCCTCCCGCCCGGGGAACGTGAACGAAAGGGAAGCACATGAACCACGCAACGACCAGCGCGCAGCCGGCCGCCACCGGGGCCAGCGACCGCGTCACCCTCGCCGGGCTCGACCCCGAGCACGCCGAGGTCCGCGAACTCGACTACGACTCGACGGTGCCCCGGGGGCTCGTCCACCGCAACGCCGTCTCCGAGGTCTTCGTCACCGACTCCCAGCAGACGGGGGAGAGCACCTTCGACGTGGCCGCCCAGCTCCCCCGCGGCCACGTCATGCTGGAGTCGACCGCCTACGACCTGCCCCTGATCCTGGAGGCGTGCCGCCAGACCGGCGTGCTCATCTCCCACCGGCACCTGAACGTCCCCATGGACCGGGCGTTCATCATGCAGCGCATGTCGCTGGACATCACCGACCTCGACGGTCTGCGCCAGGGCTCCGAGCCCGGCCGGCTCCTGGTCCGGACCGAGGCCGACCTCTACCGCAACCAGGCCGGGAAGCTTCGCGGATACGACTTCCGGGGCGACGTCCTGCTGAACGGCACCGAGGTCGCCAAGGCCACCGGCGCGCTCATCTTCGTCAGCAAGCTCACCTACCAGGCACTGCGCAGCAAGGGGCGCAACGCCCTGGACTGGAGCGCGGGACCCGCGCCCCGCGCGGTCCCCGCCCGGCCCTCGGTCGTCGGCCGGCGCGACCCGCGCAACGTCGTCATCACCGAACCGGTGCAGCGCGGCGAGGAGGGCTGGAGGGCCACCGTGGTCCCCGACCACAGCCACCCCCACCTGTTCGACCACCCGCTGGACCACCTGCCTGGCAACCTGCTCATCGAGGCCGCCCGCCAGCTGGCGGTCGCGGCCGTGGCGCGCTCCAGCGGACTGGACCCGGCCACCCTGGCCCCCGTCTCGGTGGAGGCGTCCTTCTCCTCGTTCTCCGAGAACGACCTCGCCTCCGTCGTGGAGGCAGACCTGGTCCCCTTCCGCAGCGACGAGCGGTTCGGCCCGGTCATGGGCGCGGACGTCCGCGTCATCCAGCAGGGCGTCGCGGGCAGCACCTTCCGGATCGAGGTGGCGCAGTGGTCCTGAAGCGCATCGAGGCCGTCGTCTGCGACTACGGCGGCGTGCTCACCAACCCGCTCATCGAGACCCTGGAGCACTTCGCCGGGGCCGCGGGGCTGACCCCCGACGCCATCCTCACCGCGATGGGGGCCGCCGCCGAGCGCAACGGCGCCGACCCCATGGCGCTGCTGGAGGTCGGGGCCATCACGGAGGCGGACCTCGTCTCGCAGATCACCGCCGAGCTCCCCGAGGGGGGATGGGCGCTGCCCGAGGGCCGGACCTTCGGCGAGGCCTGGTTCGCCGGGCGCACCGGGAACCGGGAGTTCGCCGAGTTCCTGGGCCGGCTGGGCGGGGACGGCTACCGCATCGCCCTGCTCACCAACAACGTCATCGAGTGGGAGGAGCTCTGGCGGGCCACCGTCCCCGCCGACGACCTCTTCGAGGTCGTGGTGAACTCCGCGCACGAGGGCGTGCGCAAACCCGACGCCGAGATCTACGAGCGCCTCCTCGCGCGACTGGACCTGACGCCCGACCGCTGCCTCTTCGTGGACGACCTGGAGGCGAACCTGGAGCCCGCGGCCAGGATGGGCATGGCCACGGTCCGCTTCCGCGACAACGCCCAGGCGATCGCCGACGTGAGCGCGCTCCTGGACGCGGCGGGCGAGCCCCGGCGAGCGGCGGAGGGGGTCCTGTGAGCGCCCCCGGCCCGCAGCCGCAGCCGCAGCCGCAGCCGCAGGTGCTGGTGGTCGGCGCCGGGCCCACCGGGCTCGCCGCCGCGTGCACCCTGCTCCAGAACGGCGTGCCCTGCCGCGTGGTCGAACGCCGCGCGGGGGTCGCCGAGGAGCCCAAGGCGCTCATCCTGTGGAGCGGGGCCCTGGAGGTCCTGCGCAGGCTCGGCGTCCACGAGAGGGTGATCGGCCAATCCCTCCCGCTGGCGTCGGCGTCCTACTTCTCCGGCGGACGCAGGATCGGCGGGGTGCGCTTCGGCGGTCTGGAGGGGACCGCCTTCCCCGGCCCGGTCTGCCTGCCCCAGCCCGGCACCGAGCAGGCGCTCTACGACCGCCTCCTCGAACTCGGCGGGTCCGTCGAGTGGTCCACCCAGGTCCACTCGGCGGAGCCGACGGGGGAGGGCGTGCGGGTCGTCCTCGGTCCCTCGGGGGACCCGGACAGCCGGGAGGAGGTCTCCGCGGCCTGGGTGGTGGCCGCGGACGGCAGCCGCAGCGCGGTCCGCGAGTCGCTCGGCGTGGCCTTCGAGGGCGACACCTACGACCGCGTGTTCCTGCTCAGCGACGGGGTGGTGAGCGGCCCCGTGCCCGAGAAGGAGGCCCAGTACCACCTCACCCCCGACGGGGTGCTGGTGATCGTGCCGCTGCCGGGCGGCGGGCACCGGGTGTTCTTCGACGTCGCCCCGGATGGGGACACCGAGCCGCCCGGCGACGAACTGCTCGCCCGGCTGCTCGCCGAGCGGGGACCCGCGGGGATGCGCATCGAGAGCGTGTGGTGGCGCAGCCGCTTCCGGGTCCACGCCCGGGTGGCGCGCGAGTTCCGGCGCGGGCGCGTGCTCATCGCCGGGGACGCGGCCCACCTGCACAGCCCGGCGGGAGGCCAGGGGCTCAACACCGGCATCCAGGACGGTTTCGACCTGGGCTGGAAACTGGCCTCCGTGCTCCGGGGCGCCCCGGAGGGGCTGCTGGACAGCTACCCGCTCGAACGCCGGCCCACCGCCCAGGCGGTGGTGCGCAGCGCGGACCAGCAGACCCGCACGTGGATGGTGCGGGCGCCCCTGGCGCGCCTGGTCCGCGACACGCTCATGCGCACGCTCTCGGCGTCGGGCCTGCTGGAGAAGCGGCTGGTGCCGCAGTTGGCCCAGATCTCCCCGGACCTGCGGGAGAGCCCCGCCGTCACCGCGCCCCCGCCCGGCTGGCGGGAGCGCGAGGCGGTGGGGAACGCGGTCCCGGGCCGGCGGATCGGCGACGCGCCGTTCGTCCCCGCGGCCGGGACCAAGGCCGAGAGCCTGCACGACTACCTCGCCTCCGGGCGGCAGGCGCTGCTGGTCGGCGGCTCCTCCCGGAGGGCCGCCGACGCGGCGGCCGAGCTGAGGCGCGCGGTCCCCGAGGACGTGGACGTGCTCCTGCTGACCGGCCGCGACGGCGCGGCGCCCGACCCCGCGGCCCACGACGTGGCCCGGTGGGGCGGGCCCCCGGGGGGCGGGGGCGGGCGCGAGTGGGTGGTGCACGTGCGCCCGGACGCGGTGGTCGCCTCGGTCGCCGTCCTGGACCCCGGCTGGCGGGCGGAGGTCTTCCTCGGCTCCGCGCCGCTGCCGCGGGTCCAGCACTCCCCCAAGTAAACGATATGTGAACCCTATTGTTTAGGTGAATGATCGTCGCATGCTTATACGATACTGTGGCGACGACGGTACACGCCGTGGCGGTCGGAGCCTTCCGACCGCCACCGGCGGTCCCGCGCGCACAAGAAGAACGGGGGTGGCACGATGCTCGACGCGTTGACCGGGCTGACCACGCGCAGACCCTGGTGGGTGCTGTTCACCGCCCTGCTGGCCGTGGTCGGGGCCGTGGTCCTGGGCTCCGGGGTCGCGGACCGGCTCCGCGCGGGGCAGGGCACGGAGGACCCCCTCTCCGAGTCCGCCCTGGCGGGCGACGTCCTGGAGGAGCACTTCCCCGACAGCCGGCCCAACCTGATCCTCCTGGTCGAGGCCGAGGCGGGGGTGGACGACCGCGAGGTCGCCCGCAGGGCGCTCGGACTGGCCGAGGGGCTGGCCTACGAGGACGCCGTCGCAGGCGTCACCTCCTACTGGCAGACCGGCTCCGAGGAGCTCAAGTCCGACGACGGCTCCCGCGCCCTCATCGCCGCCCATGTGAGCGGCACGGAGGACGAGGCGGGGCCCGCCGTCGCCGCGATCGCGGAGGCCTACGGAGGGGAGCACGGCCCCCTCACCGTCAGCGTCGGCGGGCAGACCGCCGTCCTGAACGACATCGAGTCGACCATCGCCGAGGACCTCCTGCGCTCGGAGCTGATCGCCCTCCCCCTGACCCTGCTCATCCTGGTGTGGGTCTACGGCAGCGTCGTCTCGGCGGTCCTCCCCCTGCTGGTCGGGGTGGTCGCCATCATCGGGACCAACGCCGCCCTCTACGTGATCGCCGGGTTCACCGACGTGTCGGTCTTCGCCCAGAGCCTCACCATCGCCCTCGGGCTGGGCCTGTCGATCGACTACGCCCTGCTCATGGTGCGCCGGTTCCGGGCCGAGCTGGCCGCCGGGGCCGACCCGCCCACGGCCACCGCCGTCACCGTCCGCACGGCCGGGCGCACGGTGGTCTTCTCCGCACTGGCCATCTCCGCCGCCCTGGCCGCGATGCTGCTCTTCCCGCTCTACTTCCTGCGCTCCTTCGCCTACGCGGGCGTGACGGTGGTGGCGCTGGCGGCCCTCGCCTCACTGGTGGTGCTCCCGGCCCTGCTCACCCTCCTCGGCCACCGCGTCAACTCCCTGGACCCGCGCCGCCTGCTCCGCCGCCGCACCGGCGCGGTCGAACCCCTCTCCCCGGAGGACGCCGCCGACCGGCGCTGGCAGCGGCTCACCCGCCTCGTCATGCGCCGCGCCCCCCTCTTCGCCTCCGTGTCGCTCATCGTCCTGGTCGTCGCCGGGCTGCCCTTCCTCCGGGTGGAGTTCGGCATGGCCGACGACCGCCAGCTGCCCGCCGAGACCGAGTCGCGCCAGGTCATGGACGTCATCCGCGACGATTTCAGCTCGACCGCGACCGGAGCGGTCGACGTGCTCGTCCACAGCCCCCCGCAGGACACCGACGCCGCCGCCCTCGACGCCTACGCCTCCGCCCTGTCCTCCCTGGACGACGTCGACGAGGTCCGCTCGCCCCTGGGCGTGTACTCCGACGGCGCCAACACCCGGGCCCGCACCCCCGTGGACGCCCTGCGCGAGTCCGACGACCTCGCCTACCTCCAGGTGATGCCCGACCCCGGGGTGGAGGACATCTCCCCCCAGAGCCAGGACCTGGTCCGCGCCATCCGCGCGGTCGACACCCCGCTGGAGACGTCCGTCTCCGGCCAGGCCGCGGCCGTCGTGGACGCGCAGGCCGCGATCGCCGAGCAGATCCCGCTCGCGCTGACGGCCGTCGTCGTGAGCATGCTCGTCCTCGTCTACCTGCTCACCGGCAGCCTGGTCCTGCCGCTGCTGTCCGTGCTCTTCAACGCGCTCAGCCTCACCGCCATGTTCGGCGCGGTGGTCTGGATCTTCCAGGACGGCAACCTGAGCGGGCCGCTGGGATTCACCCCCACCGGGTTCATCGACACCGCCCTGCCCGTCCTCATGTTCTGCATCGCCTTCGGCCTGTCCATGGACTACGGCGTCTTCCTGATGTCCAGGATGCGCGAGGAGTACGACCGGGTGGGCGACCACCGCAAGGCCGTCGAACTCGGCCTCCGGCGCACCGGCGGCATCATCACCGCGGCGGCCGTCACCCTGGCGGTCGTCCTGCTCGCCATCGGCGCCTCCCGCGTCACCAACACGATGATGCTCGGCTGGGGCGTGGCCCTGGCGGTGGTCGTCGACGCCACCGTCGTGCGCTGCTTCCTGGTGCCCTCGGTGCTGCGCATGACCGGGCGGGCCACCTGGTGGGCCCCCGAGCCGCTGCGCCGCTTCCACCGGGCCTTCGACGCGACCCTCGGCGAGGGCGCGGCCGAGCCCGTCCGCCCGCACGGGTCAGGCGGGGACGCACCGGACACCGGGGCGGCCCCCTCCGACACCACGACCGGCCGCCCCGCGACCCCGGAGGAGGGCCCCGCGCCCGCCCCGGTCGCGGAGCCCGACAGGAAGAACACCGAGGTGGCCCATGTCCGGGACTAGGAAGGCCCTGATCGCCGGGGCCGGCGCCGCCGCCGTGGCCGCCGCCGTGCTCGTGCTGCTGCCCGCGGGCGGCTCCGGGACCTCCGCGGCGCCCGTGCCCACGGCGGAGGAGCGGGCCGAGGCCACCGCGCGCCGGATGGCCGGAGCCGACATCGTCGACGTCCCCGTCTCCTTCACCGTCACCAACGGCAACGACTCCCGGCTGCCGTGCAACAGCGACGGCGGCGAGTACACCCTCCGGGGGCACCTGACCGCCCCGGCGGCGGCACTCGCGCAGGAGGACCCCGCCGTCACCGTCTACCAGCACGGACAGGCG
Source organism: Streptomonospora nanhaiensis (assembly GCF_026642255.1). GTDB lineage: Bacteria > Actinomycetota > Actinomycetes > Streptosporangiales > Streptosporangiaceae > Nocardiopsis > Nocardiopsis tropica. The sequence goes on from NZ_CP113264.1 coordinate 2,325,795, forward strand.
GCGGGGGAGTGGTTCTGGCGCATGGACGAGCCCGGCCTCCACCACGCGGAGGAGATGGCCCTGCTCGGCCAGGCCTCCCTCACGCTGGACCGGCTCGGCTACGGCTCCAGCGACCGCCCCGACGGCATGGCCCTGTGCCTGGGGAGCCAGGCCGACATGGCGTCGCAGGTCATCGCCCAGGTCCGCGAGGGCGACTACACGGTCGGGGACCCCGCGGCGCTGGACGGCGGCGTCCCGGCCTTCGACCGGGTCACCCTGGCCGGGCACCACAGCGGCGCCCAGATCGCCCAGATCACCGCCTACTCCTTCGAGGGGGCCGGGGCGCCCGACGCCCTGGTCCTGATGGCCTGGAGCGGCACCGGCGTCACCGACCGCGCCAACGCCCGCTTCTTCGGCGGCCTGGCCTCCTGCATGCAGGGAGGGGTCCCCGCCGACGCCGGCTCGGGTCCGCCCGACCCGGACGGGGACGACCCCGCCGGATACACCTACGTCGACGTCGGCGACACGTCCTTCACCAGGGCCAACTTCCACGACACCTCCACACCGGCCGCCGCGCTCGCCGCGTCCCTCCAGGACCGCACCCCCTGCGGGGACCTCGGGACCCAGGTGGAGGCACTGTCCACCGACATGCGCCGCGTGGACCGCATCGACGTCCCCGTCCTCTTCGCCTTCGCCGAGGACGACACCCGGGTGGGCGAGGGGGCCTCGCACGCCGCGCTCTTCACCGGGGCGCCGGAGAGCGAGACCGTCACGGTCGCCGGCGCCGGCCACTACCTCGTCCTCGAACCGGGCGCCGCCGCCTTGCGCGAGGACCTCGCCGCATGGCTGGAGGAGCGGTGAACCGCACGGGACCCCGCCGCCCGACCGGCGCCCACGCACGCCAAGGAGCACCCATGACCCGCCCCCTCGGACGCGCCGCCCGCCTGGCGGCCGCCGTCGCCGCGGCCCTCACCGTCGCTGCCACCACGGCCGCGGCCCCCGGGGCCCCCGGGGCCCCCGGGCCCCTTCCCGGGACCTCGTCCGGGGCCCCGCATGCGGGAGCTCCCGGGGCGGCGGGCGCCGCCGTGCCCGCCTCCCCCGCCGAACTCCCCGAGGGGGTGGTGGACCTCCCCGTGGAGTTCACGGTCGACAACGTCAACCGCACCCGCGGCCGGTGCTCCGCCGACGGGGAGGAGTACACCGTGCGCGGCCACCTCACCGCGCCGGCCGAGGTCCTGGAGGCCGAGGCCCCGGCCGTGACCCTGCTGGTCCACGGCACCAACACGGGCGAGTGGATCTGGCGGCTGGACGTCGAGGGGCGCAACTACGTCAACGAGCTGGCCGCCCGCGGCCACGCCTCGGTCACCATCGACCGCCTCGGCTACGGGTCCAGCGACATCCCCGACGGCTTCGCCAGTTGCAGCGGGGCCCACGCCGACATCGCGAACCAGGTGGTCGGGCAGCTCCGCGAGGGGGCGTACGGGGTGGAGGGGGGCGAGCCCGCCGCCTTCGACACCGTGGTCATGGGCGGCCACTCCAGCGGCGCCCTGGTCGCCGAGACCGCCTCCGTCTCCTTCGGCGACGTGGACGGCCTGCTCCTGAGCGGGTGGGCGGCCGTGGGCATCACCGACGACACCAACCGGCGCTTCCTCACCGCCTACCAGACCTGTCTGGAGGGCGGCGAGGAGCACGCCGAACCGGGCGACCCCCGCGGCTACGTCCACTTCGACCCCACCCTGGAGGACTTCCGCGAAGGGGGGCTCGGCGCCGACGCCGACCCCGCCGTGGCCGCCGAGGTGGAGGAGCACTGGGGCCGCAACCCCTGCGGCGTCATGATCTCCGAGCCCATGGCGATCCTCTACGACCTGGACCTGGTCGGGGAGATCGACGTCCCCGTCCACCTGGTCTTCGGCGCCCACGACGTCCTCCGCCAGGGCGTCGAGGGCTATCCCGGGCTGTTCACCTCCAGCCCCGACGTCACCGCCACCACCCTGGACGACGCCGGCCACTTCGTGACGGTCGACGCCGGATCCGAGCTCCTGTACGAGACGGCTGCCGCGTGGTTGGAGCGGCACGCCCCCACCTCCTGACCCTGGAAGGCGAACACACACGATGGCCTCGTCACCGACGACAACCTCACCACCGAGCACAGAAGGGGCCCCGCCGGGGCGCCCCCCGTTCCTGACCCGGCTCGGGGAGGGCCTGGCCCGGCGCCCCGGCCGGGTGATCCTGGCCTGCATCGCACTGGCCCTGGTCAGCCTGGTCCTGGCGGCCGGGACCATGGACCGGCTGCTCCTCAGCCGCTTCGAGAGCCCGGGCTCGGAGTCGGAGCGGGTCGAGCAGCTGCTGGAGGACGGCTTCGGCACCGGCAAGCACCACTTCCTGCTCCTGGTCACCGCCCAGGGCGGCGACGTGGACGCCCCGCAGGTCGTCGAGGCGGCGACCGCGCTGGAGCGGGACCTGGCCTCCCGCGAGGAGGTCGCCGAGACCGCGTCCTACTGGGGCCGGGGCGACTCCCCCGCGATGCGCTCCGAGGACGGGTCCCAGGCGCTGATCACCGTCCGCATGGAGGGGACCGTCACCGAGGCGCGCACGGCGCTCGGCGAGATCTCCCCGGAGTTCACCCGCGACGACGAGGTCCTGCGCGTGGAGGTGGGCGGCGGCGACGAGATCTTCCGCCAGGCCGCCCAGCAGGCGCAGGCCGACTTCATCCGCGCCGAGCTGATCATCTTCCCGCTGGTGTTCGTCCTGCTGCTCCTGATCTACCGCAGGGTCTCCGTCGCCGCACTGACCCTGGCCATGGGCCTCTTCTCGGTGATCGCCACGCTCGCGCTGCTGCGCGGCGTCACCTACTTCACCGACGTGTCCACCTTCGCCGCCAACCTCACACTGGTCATGGGCGTGGGACTCGGCGTCGACTACAGCCTGTTCGTCATCAACCGCTTCCGCGAGGAGCTCGCCAGGGGGAGGAAGGTCCCCGAGGCGGTCACGCTGGCGGTGGCCAAGGCCGGGCGCACCGTCTTCTTCAGCGGACTGACCGTCGCGGTCGCGCTCTCCTGCCTCATGCTCTTCCCGTTCCCCTTCCTCCAGTCCTTCGCCTACTCGGGCGTGGGGGCCGTGGTGACCTCGGTCTTCGCGGCGCTGGTCATCCTGCCCGCCGCGCTCGCCAAGGTCGGGCACCGCGTGCGCCCCAAGCGCGAGCCCGACCCCGACAGCGGGTGGTGGCACTCCACCGCCCTGAGGATGATGCGCCGGCCGATCCTGTGGGGCCTGCCCGCGCTGGGCACGGTGCTCCTCCTGGCGGCCCCGGCCACGGGGCTCGACTTCGGTCTGCCCGACGCCCGCGTGCTGCCCCAGGGCAACTCCAGCCGCGACGTCCAGGACCAGATCGAGACCAACTTCGTCCAGGAGGAGATGGACGCGGTGCAGGTGCTGGTGGACACGCCCGGAGGGGCCGACACGGCCGCCCTCGGCGAGTACGCGCAGGCCCTGTCGCAGGTGGAGGGCGTCTACCAGGTGGACGCGCTCACGGGCCGCTACACGGGCGGCCAGGAGGTCGCGGGGCCCGAGCCCGGGGCCGACGACAGGTTCGGCTCGGCCGAGGCCACCTGGTTCTCCGTGGTGCCCGGCTCCGACGCCCTCACCGACGTCGAGGACCTGATCGAGCGGATCCGGGACGTGCCCGCACCCGGCGACACGCAGATCGGCGGCTACCCGGCCGACCTGACCGACTTCCGCGAGGCCCTGCTGGGCCAGGTGCCGCTGGTGTTCGGGCTCATCCTCGCGATCACCTTCGTCATCCTGTTCCTGATGACCGGGAGCATCCTGCTGCCCGCCAAGGCGATCGTGCTCAACGTGCTCAGCCTCGCGGTGATGTTCGGGGTCCTGGTGTGGATCTTCCAGGAGGGGAACCTGTCCGGGGTGCTGGGCTTCACCGCCAACGGCACGCTGGAGACGACGTTCCCGATCCTGATGTTCTGCATCGCGTTCGGGCTGTCGATGGACTACGAGGTGTTCATGATGTCCCGGATCAAGGAGGAGTACGACCTGACCGGGGACAACACGAGGGCGGTCGCGGCCGGGCTCCAGCGCAGCGGCCCGCTGGTCACGGCGGCGGCGGTCATCCTCGCCGCCTCCTTCGCCACCTACGCCGTCTCCGACGTCCTCTACCTGATGATGCTCGGCATCGGCATGGCGGTGGTGATCCTGGTGGACGCCACCCTCATCCGCGGCGTGTTGGTGCCGGTGTTCATGCGGTTGGCCGGCCGCGCCAACTGGTGGGCGCCGGCCCCGCTGAAGCGCGTGCACGCGCGCTTCGGGATCTCCGAGTAGGACGCCCGCGTGTCGGGGGCCGCGCGCGGCCCCCGACACCGACCCCTCCCGGCTACTCCTGCTTGGTCACCCGGGGGTGGGTGGCGAGCAGGCGCCCCGCCAGCTCGTGCAGGGTCCTGACCTCCTGTTCCGACAGCGTGGCGAAGAACTCCGACTCCGCCTCGGCGACGGTCTCGCGGGCCTCCTCCAGGATGCGCGCCGCCTTCTCCGTCGTCGTCACGATGTAGCGCCGCCGGTCCCGGGGGTTGCGCTCCCGGACGGCGAGCCCCTGCTCCTCCAACCTGTCGACGAGCCCCACCATCACGTTGGGATCCACGCCCAGGACCCGGCTCAGCTCCTTCTGGGAGGGGTTGGACATCGACGCCGCCGCGGACAGGACGTGGAACTCGCGCGAGGAGATCTGCTGGGGTCCGAAGATCGACGCGGTGGTCGCCTGGGCCAGTTCGCCCAGCTTGATCAGCCGGAAACCGGTCGTGTGCCACAGGGGGGTGTCCCACTCGGCCGCGTTCTCCATAACTCGGTCACCCTCACTCCATAAATAATCACGAGTAATGATTATAGATCAACTATATAATATTTGGGATGTGAAACCATGGCGGACACCCACACCACACCGCTCCCGGGGAGGGAGAGGGCCCTGGTCACCGGCGCGACCGGTCTCCTGGGCAGCAACATCGTGCGACTCCTGCTGAAGCAGGGGCAGGAGGTCGTCGCCCTGGTCCGCGACCTGGACCGCGCCCGTACGCTACTCCCCGCCGATCCCCGCCTGCGCCTGGCCCCGGGCGATGTCACCGACCCCGACTCCTACCGGACCCTCTTCGCGGGGGTGGACGAGGTCTTCCACACCGCCGCCTACTTCCGCGAGTACTTCCAGGACCCCTCCCTCACCGAGCCCCTGGAGCGGGTCAACGTCACCGGGACGCGCCTGGTCCTGGCCGCGGCGGCCGAGGCGGGGGTGCCGGTGTTCGTCCACACCAGCTCCATCAACACGCTGGCGCTGCGCGGGCCCGAACAGCCCGCCGACGAGTCGACCCCGCCCCCGGAGAAGTACGCGGGGCTCCGGGTCTCGGAGTGCTACCCCTCCAGCAAGGTCCGCGCCGAGCGGGCCGTGGACGAGATGATCCGATCGGGGCGGACCGGGTCCACCCGCGTCTCGGTGGTCCTGCCGGGGTGGATGTGGGGGCCCGGCGACGCCGGTCCCACCTCCTCGGGGCGCCTCTTCCTCGGCGTGGCCAAGGGGGCGGTCAAGGCGGTGCCCCGGCTGTCCAACTACGTGGTGGACGCCCGCGACGTGGCGTTCGCCTGCGTGGCCGCCGCCCGCGTGGGCCGGCACGACCGCTACGTGGTGGCCGGGGTCAAGCGGTCCGTGCCGGGGCTGACCGGGGCGGTCGCCACCGAGACGGGCGTGCGCCCGCCCCGGGCGGTCCCGGCCGGGCTGGCACTGGCCGCGGCGTCGCTCATGGAGCTCCAGGCCCGTCTGGGCGGCGGCGAGCCGACGGCGACCCGCGCCGGGGTGCGGGTCCTGCGCGAGGGCGAGGACCGGCACATCACCTCGGGGCTGGCCGAGCGGGACCTGGGCGTGGAGTTCCGCTCCGTCGCCGAGACCGTCGCCGCGACGGGCGCCTGGTACCGGCAGCAGGGGACGCTGCCCGCGGGGCCGCTCCGGGCGGCCACCGTCCGCTGAACGGCGGCGGGTCCGGGCGCCGAGGCGCCCGGACCCGCCCCGGGCTCAGGTCACTCGTCGAACAGCTCGTCGATGTGGGTGATGGCGGCGGATTTCTCGGCCCACGCGGCGAGTTGGCCGACGTCGCGGCAGCGGCTGATCCGCTCGCGCGCCCCGTCCGGGATGTCGATGCCCTTGGCCCCGAGGATCCTCAGGAGCATGTCGGCCTCACCCTCGGCCCTGAGGCTCTCGGTCCAGGCGCTGGTGTACTCGTACGTGTCCGCCATCACGAGCGACTCCAGAGTCTTCTGTCCATCAGTGTCGGTGAGCAGGTGCAGCGCGAATCCAATGTACTTCGCGGCCCTGTCCTGGTCGATCGATTCCAGACCGGTGTGCAGCGCGTCCAGGACGTCCTTCTTGAGATGTCCGTGAGCCGCCGCCGAGAGCACTCCCAGGGTCGGTGAGACGGCGACCGTTCCGGGGTCGGTGACGACGGGGATGTCGTCCGGACCCACCACGAGGGGGTGGAGGGCGAAGCCGGGATGGCCCAGGTGGATCGGTTCGGCGTACCAGTCGGCCACGGACTGCCGGGGGCAGACCACCAGGAGCATGACCGGGCACTCGTGCCTGAACCGCAGGCTGGCCACGTATTCGGGCCAGGTGAAGCGTTTTCGCTCCTTCTGATCGCGCTGGACCTCCACGACGATGCCCATCAGGTGGTCGTGGGGGTCGTCCGGGCCGGGGCCGCGCAGCATGATCGCGACGTCGGAACGGCGCTCCACGGGATCGACGTGGCCGAGGTCGCACGAGGTGACCTCGCTCCGTTCGTAGTCGGGAACGTTCACGCCGAGGTCGCGCAGGTAGCCGACGGCCATGTCCGGCGCGTCGGCGAACAACTCGGCATATATCTGGTGCTCAGGGGAGATTGCCACGAGGCAGTCATTGCACAGAGTTACTGGATGGTATGTTCGAGTAGTCGAAATGTCTGTGAAGTGCGCTTTTGCGTTCCCGGGGAACGGGAACGGGCCCGGCCGCCCCCGCTGTTCCGACAGGGGTGGCCGGGCCCGTCCGCGTCCGGCGGCGCTCCTCGGTCAGAACGCCTTCGGGGCGCCCTCGTGGAACCGCTTGCCGTTCACGGCCTCGGACACGCCGACCTTGTCCAGGTACGGCGTGATGCCGCCGGTGTGGAACGGCCAGCCCGCGCCGGTGATCAGGCACAGGTCGATGTCGGCGGCCTCGGCCACGACACCCTCGTCCAGCATCAGCCGGACCTCCCTGGCCATCGCGCGCAGCGCCCGGTCCAGGATCTCGCTCTCCTCGGACGGCTTGTCGCCTCCGGTGAACAGCTCCCTCACCTCGGGGTCGATGGTGAAGTCCGGTGCGAAGATCGCCGTCTTGCCCGCCTTGACGATCTCGGCCAGCTCGGCGGAGACCGCGAAGCGCTCGGGGAACGCCTCGTGCAGGGTCTCGGACACGTGCAGGGCGACCGCGGGGCCGACCAGCTGGAGCAGCAGGAGCGGCGACATCGGCAGCCCCAGGGGCGCGACCGCGCGGTCGGCGACCTCGGGCTCGGTGCCCTCGCCCACGGCGCCCAGGACCTCGCCCATGAACAGGGTGAGCAGGCGGTTGACCACGAACGCCGGGGCGTCCTTGCACAGGACGGCGGTCTTCTTCAGCTTCCGGGCCGTGGCGAACGCCGTGGCCAGGGAGGCGTCGTCGGTCTTCTCGCCGCGGACGATCTCCAGCAGCGGCAGGACGGCGACCGGGTTGAAGAAGTGGAAGCCCACGACCCGCTCGGGGTGGCGGAGGCCGGAGGCCATCTCGGTGATCGACAGCGAGGAGGTGTTGGTCGCGAGGATCGCCTCGGGGGAGACCACCGCCTCCACCTCGGCGAACACCTGCTGCTTGACCTCCATGTTCTCGAACACGGCCTCGATGACGAAGTCGGCGTCCGCGAACGCGTCCTTGGTCAGAGAGCCGCTGACCAGGGCCTTGAGGTGGTTGGCCTTGTCGTTGCCGATCCGGCCCTTCTTCAGGAGCTTGTCGATCTCGCCGTGGACGTAGGCGACGCCCTTGTCCAGGCGCGCCTGGTCCAGGTCGGTCATGACGACGGGGACGTCGAGGCGGCGGGCGAACAGCAGCGCCAGCTGTCCGGCCATCAGCCCGGCGCCGACGACGCCGACCTTGGTGACCTTGCGGGCGAGCGACTTGTCCGGGGCGCCGGCGGGGCGCTTGGCGCGCTTCTGCACCAGGTCGAACGCGTACAGGCCGGCCTTGAGCTCGTCGCTCATGATGAGGTCGGCGAGCGCCTCGTCCTCGGCGGCGAAGCCCTCGTCGCGCGTGCGGTTCCTGGCCTCGGCGACGAGCTCGACGGCGCGGGCCGGGGCCGGGGCGGCGCCGTGCAGCTTGCCCTCGACGGTGAAGCGGGCCATGTTGACCGCGTTGTCCCAGGCCTCGCCCTCGTCGACCTCGGGGCGCTCGACGACGACGTCGCCCTTGAGGACCTTCGCGGCCCAGCGCAGGGACTCCTCGACGAAGTCGGCGGGGTCGAACATCGCGTCGGCGATGCCCATCTCGAAGGCCTGCGGGCCCTTGAGCATCTTGTTCTGGGCCAGCGGGTTGTCGATGACGACCTTGAGGGCCTTCTCGGCGCCGATCAGGCGGGGCAGCAGGTACGTGCCGCCCCAGCCGGGCACCAGGCCGAGGAAGGTCTCGGGCAGCGAGAGCGCCGGCACGCCCGAGGAGATGGTGCGGTAGGTGCAGTGCAGCGCCACCTCGACGCCGCCGCCCATGGCCGCGCCGTTGACCAGGGCGAAGGTGGGCACGTGCAGCTCGCCGAGCTTGCGGAACACGTCGTGCCCCAGCTTGCCGATGGCCAGGGCCTGCTCGCGGGTCCGGATCGCCGGGACGCCGGTCAGGTCCGCGCCGACGGCGAAGATGAACGGCTTGCCCGTGACGGCCACGGCCGCGATGTCGGTGCGCGCACGGGCGGCCTCGATCGCGGCGTCCAGGCTGAGGAGCCCGCCGGGGCCGAAGGTGTTGGGCTTGGTGTGGTCGTGCCCGTTGTCCAGGGTGATCAGGACCGCCGTGCCCGCGCCGTGGGGAAGCTCGACGTCGCGGGAGATCGCGTTGGTGACGACCTCGTCCTTGAACAGTTCCCGCGCCTGCTCGATCGCGTTGCTCACTTGCCCCCCTCGTAGTTGGTGTTCTCCCACAGGACGGTCCCGCCCATGCCGAGGCCGACGCACATGGTGGTGAGGCCGTACCGGACGTCGGGGCGCTCGGCGAACTGGCGCGCGAGCTGCATCATCAGGCGCACGCCGGACGAGGCGAGCGGGTGCCCGATGGCGATGGCGCCGCCCCACGGGTTGACGCGGGCGTCGTCGTCGGCGAGGCCGAAGTGCTCCAGGAAGGCCAGCACCTGGACGGCGAAGGCCTCGTTGATCTCGATGAGGCCGACGTCGTCGATCGAGATGCCCTGGCGGGCGAACAGCTTCTCGGTCGCGGGGACGGGGCCCACGCCCATGACCTCGGGCTCGACACCGGCGAAGGAGAAGTCGACCAGGCGCATGCGGGCGTCGAGACCGAGCTCCTCGGCGACGTCCTCCGCGGCCAGCAGGGCGCCGGTGGCGCCGTCGTTGAGGCCCGCGGCGTTGCCGGGGGTCACGTTGCCGTGCGAGCGGAACGGGGTCTTGAGGCCGGCGAGCGACTCCATGGTCGTGCCGGGACGCGGGGGCTCGTCCCGGGTGGCCAGGCCGTAGCCCTTCTCCAGGGAGCGGACCAGCATCTCGACCAGGTCGGGCTGGATCTTGCCGTCGGCGTAGGCCTTGGCGACCTTCTCCTGGCTGCGCACCGCGTAGGCGTCGGCGCGCTCCTTGGTGATGCCCGGGAACCGGTCGTGCAGGTTCTCGGCGGTGTTGCCCATGACCAGTGCGGACGGGTCGACCAGCTTCTCGGAGACGATCCGCGGGTTGGGGTCGACCCCCTCACCCATGGGGTGGCGGCCCATGTGCTCCACGCCGCCCGCGATCACCACGTCGTAGGCGCCGAAGGCGATGCCCGCGCCCGAGGTGGTGACGGCGGTGAGCGCTCCCGCGCACATGCGGTCGACGGAGTAGCCGGGGACGCTGCGCGGCAGCCCGGCGAGGATCGCGGCGGTGCGCCCGATCGTGAGGCCCTGGTCGCCGATCTGGGTGGTGGCGGCGATGGCGACCTCGTCGACGCGCTCCGGCGGCAGGCCGGGGTTGCGGCGCATCAGTTCGCGGATGACGCGGACGACCATGTCGTCGGCGCGCGTCTCGGCGTAGAGGCCCTTGCCTGACTTGCCGAACGGGGTGCGCACCCCGTCGACAAACACGACATCGCGGGCAGTTCGCGGCACGATGGGCCCTCCTTCTCCAAGGGTGAGTGGACTTGTTGCGCCCATGCTACTCGTCAGTAACAAATTGTGCGAGCGGCGGGGCCGACGTCTTCGCGACATCCTGGGAACGGGTCCGGCCCATGGCCGCCGGCGGCGGTCTCCGACCCGGCGCGGTGCGGCCCCGGCACGCGCCGGCGCCCCGGGGCGGACCGCTGCGGGCTCGGGCAGAGGGGCCGCGGGGTGCGCGCCGCCGCTCCGCACCGACCCGAGGCCTTGCGGGGACCGCGGCCGGGACCCGGCGCGCACACGCGTCGGGGCCGGGGTGGTCCACCCCGGCCCCGATCGGACCCCTTCGCCTTCCGCCCCGCCTGCGCCGTCAGAGCAGCGCGTTGGCCTCGCGGTGGCGCCCGGCCGCGTTGTAGGCGCCGGCCAGGTCGCGGCGCAGCCGCAGGGTCAGGCGCCGCACCTCCGGGTCGCCGGAGGAGTTCAGCGCCACCCGGTAGGCCTCGCGCAGGCTCTCCACCGCCTCGTCGGTGCGGCCCGCCTGCGTGTAGGCGCGGCCCAGCCGGTGGTGCACCGCCAGGGTGTCCAGGTGGCCCTTGCCCAGGCGGCGGCGCCGCGCGGCCAGGACCATGCGGAGCTGGTTGATCGCCTCGTCGTAGCGCCCGGACATGTTGTGCGCCGCGCTCAGCCCCAGCCGCAGCTCCTCGCGCCGCTCGGTCGAGGCCACGTCCTCGATCGCCTGCTGGTAGTGCGCGACCGCCGCGTCCAGGCGGCCGCTGCGCCGGTAGCAGACGGCCAGGCGCATGCGCGCCTCCACGGTGTCCTCGTCGGAGGCGCCGAACTGGCGCTCGCGCTCGCGCAGCAGCAGCTCCCACTGCCCGGAGGCGTCCGCCGGGCGCCCGGCGTCCTCGTAGGCCCAGGCCAGGTTCTCCCGGATGATCTCGGTGCGCGGGTGCTCGTCGCCGAAGACCGCGACCGCCTCGGACAGCGCCAGCTCGAACTGCTGCACCGCCGCCTGGCGGCGCCCCATCTGCGCGTACTTGGTCGCCAGGTTGTTGCGGGCGGTGATGGTGTCGGGGTGCTCGGTGCCCAGCCGCTCCACGAGGGAGCGCAGGGCGCGCTCCAGGGAGGCGGCCCGCATGCCCGACGTGGGCGCGGGGGCGCCGTCCGGGGTGCTCTCGGAGCGCTCCTCTGCCAGGGAGAGCGTCTCGAACCCCCCGCCGCCGACGGGGGCCGGACTCGGCACAGGGGTCTCGGCCGGACGGGTCACGGACCGTTCCTCGCGAGCGGGTACGGCGCTGGCGGAATCGGCGGACCGTGTCCTGGTCGCACCCGTCAACCCGGTCTCGCGCAGCAACGCACGCCAGAACGACAGCAGACTCACCACATTTCCCTGATCGCGCAACCGCGGCCTCGCAGCCGACGGCCGTCACACCCGTAAGAGGTCAAGAAGCCCTGATATTCCAAGGCACGTTTCTATAACTTAATCGGACACGGGGCTACGGAACAGGCGTCAAACACCCTTATGGGTCGGTGACTTCCGTCACGTTTGGATTGATTGGGTGAGAAGCGGGTAAACGCTAGCTTTTCTCCGCGTCCCGCAAGGCCGTGGCCAGGGGTTCCGCGGTCAGGCCCACCTGCCACTCACGTGCCCCGCGCTCGCGCAGGAAAACCCCCACGGCGTCGGGGTCCACGGTCTCCGGGGGCGCCCAGGCGAGCCGGCGGACCGTGTCCGGCAGCAGGAGGTTCTCCGTCGGCATCACGATCTCCTCGGCGATGCCCGTGACCGTGGTCCGCGCGGCCTCCAGCCTCCGCGCGGCCTCGGGGGCCCGGTCCGCCCAGCGGTTCACCGGCGGCGGGCCGTCGCCCGGCGCGTTGGGTCGGGGCAGGTCGGCCTGCGCCATGTCGCGCGCGCGGTTGACCGCCTTGATCCACGTCGTCAGGTAGCGGCGGGCGAGCTTGATCCCGAACTGCCGGATCTTGGCCAGGTCGGTCGTGGAGCGGGGCATCGTCGTCGCCGCCTCCACGATCGCCGCGTCCGGGAGCACCCGCCCGGGCGAGATGTCCCGCTCCTGGGCGATGCGGTCGCGTTCGTACCAGAGCTCGCGCACGGCGGCCAGGGCGCGCTGGTTGCGCACCCGGTGGATGCCCGAGGTGCGGCGCCAGGGGTCGGTCCGCGGCTCCTTGGGCGGAGCCGCCAGGACCGCGGCGAACTCCTCGCGGGCCCAGCCGAGCTTGCCGGTCTCCTCCAGCTCGGCCTCCAGGGAGTCGCGGAGCTCGATGAGGATCTCCACGTCCAGGGCCGCGTACCGCAGCCAGTCCTCGGGGAGGGGGCGCTGCGACCAGTCCACCGCGGAGTGCTCCTTGGCGAGCCGGATGTCGAGCATCCGCTCCACCATGAAGCCCAGGCCCACCCTGGGATGGCCCAGGAGCCGCCCGGCCAGTTCGGTGTCGAACAGCCGCTTCGGGCGGAGGTTGACCTCGGACAGGCACGGCAGGTCCTGGTGGGCGGCGTGCAGCACCACCTCGGCCTCGCCCACCGCCGCGTCGAGTCCGCTCAGGTCCGGGCACGCGATGGGGTCGATCAGCGCCGACCCCGCGCCGTTGCGGCGCAGCTGGACGAGGTAGGCCCGCTGTCCGTACCGGTAGCCGGAGGCGCGCTCGGCGTCCACCGCCACGGGGCCCGTGCCGGCGGAGAGCGCCGCGATGACACCGGCCAGGGTCTCGGCGTCGGCGGTGACCTCGGGCAGGCCCTCACGGGGTTCCCGCAGCAGGGGCGCCCTCTCAGCGTCGTCGTCGCCTGGTTCGCGGGGGTCTGTCTTGGAGTTCAACGCGTTCGCCACACCACTACGGTATGCGCTGTCGCCACCGGACGTGGAAATCGGGTGGCTTCCGCGCAGCCGCGCACCCCTCCGCGCGCCCGGCCCCCGCCACCCGGGAGCCGGGGCCCCGCGGGCACGGGAACGGGCCGCCGGGCGCGCACCGCCGCCCCGGCGGCCCGACCGCCCCGGGTCAGGGTCGCGAACGCTGGCGGCGTATGTCGGCGACGTCCAGCGGGGGCAGCCCCGCCGCGGAGGCGAGCAGCGCCGCCCACGCGTCGGCGTGCACGGACAGGTCGTCGGACTCCGGGGTCCACGAGGCGCGCATCTCGACCTCGGTGGTGGAGCCCTGGTCCGACTTCGTGCCGAAACCCTCGGTGGTCGCGCGGGTGACGGTGCCGCTCAGGGTGTGGTGCGTGGCCGCACTCGCCTCCAGGGCGTCGGTGAGCCAGCTCCACGCGACCGGTCCGAGCAGCGGATCGGTCGCGATGTCCGACTCCAGTTCGGAGTTGACCTGGCAGACCACTCGGAAGGGGCCGGGCCAGTCGCGGGTGTTCTCGGGGTCGTACAGCACGATGAGACGGCCCCAGGCGACCTCCTCGCCGTCCACCGTCACCTCGGCGGACACGGCGGCGGAGTGGGGGGCCAACCGCTGGGGGGCGGGTATCTCCCGGACGGTGATCTCGGGGCGGTGGAGGGGTGAGTGCAGGGCCTCGACCGCTCGCCGGAACGTCTCATGCGCGTCCTCGGCGCTACCGACATCGGGCATGGTGGAAACGTCAGCCTTCGTTCTCTGGTGATCACGCACCGGCGGGTGTCGTCTGAACGTGCTCCGCCGTCCCGCCGCGGGCGGGGGGAGGGGCACGCACCCGACCGTGGCACGAGTCACCGGTCGCGGGTCGGAGTTGGAGCGGCGTGTCGGTGTTTTGTGATGATCTTGGGACCGGGTCGCCTTCTACCGCGCCGGTTCGGGACCTTCGGCCGTCCCGGGGCCCCGCCGCCGCCACCCCGCTCGGGCGATCCGAGTGGGAGTACCGGGGAGGGCATGGCACGATCGAGGGGTGACCCTGCAAGAATCTCCTTTCCTCCGCGCCTGCCGGCGCCTTCCCGTGACCCACACGCCGGTGTGGTTCATGCGCCAGGCCGGACGCTCCCTGCCCGAGTACCGACGGGTGCGCGCCGACGTCCCGATGCTTGAGGCGTGCGCGCGCCCCGACATGATCACCGAGATCACGATGCAACCGGTGCGCCGGTACGACGTCGACGCCGCGATCTTCTTCAGCGACATCGTCGTGCCGCTCAAGGCCATCGGCATCGACCTCGACATCAAGCCCGGGGTCGGCCCCGTGGTCGCCGACCCGATCCGGGAGGCGACCGGGGTCAAGCGGCTCCGCGAGATCGAGCCCGACGACCTGACCTACGTGACCGAGGCGGTCGGCCTGCTGGTCGACGAGCTGGGCGACAAGCCGCTCATCGGATTCGCGGGCGCCCCGTTCACCCTGGCCTCGTACCTCATCGAGGGCGGCCCGTCCAAGAACCACGAGCACACCAAGGCGCTCATGTACGGCGAGCCCGAGCTGTGGGACGAGCTGATGCGCCGCCTGGCCACCATCACGCTGGGCTTCCTGCGCACCCAGATCGAGGCGGGGGCCAGCGCGGTCCAGCTCTTCGACTCCTGGGTCGGGGCGCTCAGCGCCGAGGACTACCGCGCCTCCGTGCTCCCGTACACGTCGTGGATCTTCGGTCAGCTCAGCGAGTACGAGGTGCCGCGCATCCACTTCGGCGTGGGCACCGGCGAGCTCCTCGGCCTGCTCAGCGAGGCGGGGGCCGACGTCGTGGGCGTGGACTGGCGGGTCCCCCTGGACAAGGCCGCCCAGCGCGTCCAGCCGGGCACCGCGCTCCAGGGCAACCTGGACCCCGCGACGCTGTTCGCGCCCTGGGAGGTCGTCGCCGAGCGGACCCGCGACATCCTCTCCCGCGGCCGCGCCGCGGACGGGCACATCTTCAACCTGGGACACGGGGTGCTGCCGAGCACCGACCCGGACGTGCTCCAGCGCCTCACGGCGTTCGTGCACGAGGAGACCGCCGTCTAGACGACGCGTGCGCTCCCGGACCGGACACGGCGGGAGCCCCCGGCAGCCGGGGACCGCGGCACACATCGGCGGCGCCCGCCCCTCGGGGCCGGGCGCCGCCGCGCGCGGTCAGCCGCCGCTGCCGTCCTTCGCGCCGGTCCCCTCCCCGGGGTCCTCGCCGTCGGCGGTCCCGGACGGCGCAGGGGACGCTGCCGCCGCGGCGCTCCCGCCGCCGGGCTTGCGCGGTGCGGCGGCGCCGCTCCGCGCGGCCTCGGTCCCGCGGCGCCCGCCCGAGGCCTTGCGCCCGGGGGCCGCGCCGCGCCGGCGCGAGCGGTACCACCACAGCGGCCCGGCGCCGAGCACCGCGGCCGCGACCAGGAACGGCAGCAGCCAGCCCGCGACCACGGCGACGCCCCCTCCGAGGGCCACCAGCGCGCGCCAACCGCGCTCCAGGCCGCCGAGGAAGCCGATGCCCTCCTCCGACGGCTCCTCCAGGTAGGTCTCCGGCGGGGTCAGCCGCAGGTGCACCGTCGAGTACGCGGTCTGGTTCGTCAGTGTCTCCAGGCGCGCCTGGAAGGCCTCCAGCTCCGACTGCCGCGTCTGGATCTCGCTCTCCACCCGCAGCAGGTCGTCGACGTCACGGGCCTCCTCCAGGTAGCCGCGCAGCGTCTCCAGCGAGGCCTCGGAGGACGCGATGCGGCTCTCGACGTCCGCCACCTCCTCGGTGACGTCCTCCACGGACCGCTCCAGGTTGGAGCGGTCGCCCAGCTCGCCCAGGGCCTCCAGGGCCCCCTCGTAGCCGTCGTTGGGCACGCGCAGGGTCAGGTTGCCCTCGGGGGTGCCGCCGGCGGGCGTGGAGAGGCTCTCCGAGGCGATGTAGCCGCCCGCCCCGATCGTGAGCTCCTTGGCGAGCTCGGAGGCCTCCGACACGTCGTCCACCCGGACGGTCAGGTCCGCGGTGTGGACGAGGTCGCGCTCGCCGACCTCGACGTCGGCTCCGACCGAGGAGGAGGGGGCGTCCTCCTGCTCGACGCCCCCGCCCCCGTCGTCGGCGCCCACGGCGCGCTCCCCGGCCGCGGCGGGACCCCCCTCGGAGCCCCCGCCCGCGAAGCTGTCGGAGCTGCCGGAGCTGCTGAGCCCACCGGCCCCGCAGGCCGTGAGGAGCAGGGCCGCGAGGCCCACGGAGAACGCTGCCCCGGCGACACGCCGCGCCGGGGGGACCGCTGAAGTAGCCATGAACGTTCGACGCGCCCGGCTCCGCGCCCGGTTGCGGGCCTTCGGTAACGACCCCGCAACAGGGCCGCCGGGACGGGCGGGACCGGGGGGTACGGCGGGGCCCGGCCGGAATCCGTGGGAGGAGGGGCGCCGGAGCGCTCCGCGCCTCGCCGCCGGAAGGGGGCGCCCCCGCCGCCGCACCGTCCCGGCCCCCGTGGCCCGCTCCCCGGCGCCGGAGGGGGACCGAGGCCACCGGGTGCCAGGAGGTATGGCGGATCACTGTGACCCGCGACATCTGGGAAGCTGGTGACATGCCTGAAGCACCGCACGTCGTCGTGGTCGGCGGAGGGGTCTCCGGACTCACCGCCGCGCACCGCCTCCGTGGTCTCGGCGCCGCCGTCACGGTGGTCGAGTCCGCCGACCGCCCCGGGGGGAAGCTGCGCGCGTCCCCGGTGGCGGGGGTGCCCATGGACGCGGGCGCCGAGGCGGTCCTCGCCCGCCGCCCCGAGGCCGTCGACCTGTTCTCGGAGCTCGGGCTGGAGGACCGGGTCGTGCACCCCGGGCCGGGCGCCGCCGCCGTCTACAGCCGGGGCCGCGTGCGCCCCCTGCCCCGGGGCCAGCTCATGGGGGTGCCGGGGGACCTGCGCGCCCTCGCCCGCAGCGGCGTGCTGTCGTGGCCGGGCACCGTGCGTGCCGGGCTCGACCTGGTCCGGCCGCGCACGCCCGTCCGCGGCGACGTGTCCGTCGCCGCCTACGTCGGCGCCCGCATGGGCCCCGAGGTCGTCGACCGCCTCGTCGAACCCCTCCTGGGCGGTGTGTACGCGGGCCGCGCCGACCTCCTCTCCCTGGACTCGACCCTGCCCCAGATCGCGCCGATGGCGCGCGGCGACCGCTCCCTGATGAGGGCGGTGCACACCAGCCTCCGGGGCCGGGGCGCCGCGCCCACCAGGCCGGGACCGGTGTTCGCCTCCCTGCGCGGAGGCGTCGCGGAGCTCGTCGCCGCGCTCGCCGAGCGCCACGCCGCGGACCTGAGGACCGGGACCCGCGCCGCCTCCCTCGAACGCCTCCCCGAGGGCTGGAGGGTGCACCTGGACGGCGGCGAGCCGGTCGCCTGCGACGCCGTCCTCCTGGCGTGCCCCGCCCCGGAGGCCTCCCGCCTGCTCACCGGGCACGCGCCCGGGGCCGCACGCGACCTGGGCGGGGTGCGGTACGCCAGCATGGCGCTCGTGACGCTCGTCCTGCCCGCCGCCGCCTTCCCGCGGCCCCTGACCGGGACCGGGTTCCTGGTCCCGGCGGGGGAGGGGCTCACCGTCAAGGCCGCCACGTTCTCCAGCAACAAGTGGCCCTGGCTCGCCGAGGCGCTGGCCGAGGCCAACCCCGGCGAGGACCTGGTGGCCGTGCGCTGCTCGATCGGCCGGTTCGGCGACGACGCCGTGCTGGAGCGCTCCGACGGGGAACTGGAGGCGGCGGCGCGCGCGGACCTCGCACGGGTCACCGGCATGGCCGGCCGTCCCGTGGACAGCCGGGTCACCCGGTGGAACGGCGGGCTGCCCCAGTACTCCGTCGGCCACGCCGACCTCGTCGAGCGCCTCCGCGCCGACGTGCACCGCGTCCCGGGGCTGGGGGTGTGCGGCGCGGTCTACGGAGGCGTCGGCATCCCCGCCTGCATCGCTGACGCCGACCGGCAGGCCGAACGCCTGGTCGGCGCACTCTCGACCCACGGCCGCAGCGGCGGCGGACACGCCGCCGGAACGAACCAGCAAGGAGTCAACCCGTGACGGGCCAGCAGAACGAAGCCGTCGGCCAGGACGGCACCGACCTCAACAAGCTCATCCGCTACACCATGTGGTCGGTCTTCAAGGTCGACCGCCTCGACGGCGTCGACCGGGGCGCGGCCGCCGACGAGCTGCGCACGCTCCTGGACAAGGCGGCCGAGAGCGGCGTGACCACCCGGGGCGCCTACGACGTGCAGGGCTTCCGGGCCGACGCCGACATCATGTTCTGGTGGGTGGCGGACACCCCCGAGCAGCTCCAGGAGGTCTACACGGCGTTCCGCCGCACGGAGGTCGGCCGCGCCTCGAGCCCCGTGTGGTCGGTCATGGGCCTCCACCGCCCGGCCGAGTTCAACCGGGGCCACGTCCCGGCCTTCCTCGCCGGGGAGGAGCCGCGCGACAACATCTGCGTCTACCCGTTCGTGCGCTCCTACGAGTGGTACCTGCTGCCGGACGACGAGCGCCGCGCGATGCTCGCCGAGCACGGTCGCATGGCCGCCCCCTACCCGGACGTGCGCGCCAACACGGTGTCCTCGTTCGGCCTCAACGACTACGAGTGGCTGCTCGCCTTCGAGGCCGACGAGCTGTACCGCATCGTGGACCTGATGCGCCACCTGCGCGGCGCCAAGGCGCGCCTGCACACCCGCGAGGAGCTGCCGTTCTACACCGGCCGCCGCAAGGGCGTCGCGGAACTGGTCGACGCCCTGCCCTAGGTCCACCGGGCGGAGGGGCCGGTGACGCCCACTCCGCGCGACACGGGCGGAGTGGCCTGCCGGCGGCCGGGCGGACGCGACGTCCCACCGGCCGCCGGCAGGCCCCCGCTGTTCCACCGCCCGGGCTGCCGCGCCGTCGGTGACGGTCGGGGAGCCGGGGCGGACCGGGAACGCGGAGCGCCCCGGGCGGAGGCCCTCGCCTCCGTCCGGGGCGCTCCCCGTGCGTCCCCGCCTCAGCCCCGGGCGGAGGCGGACCTCCGCGTGGCCAGCACGTAGAAGGGGATCGTCACGATGAAGCCCAGCACGAGCGCGCTCATCAGGTAGATGAGCGACTGCCCGGCGGGGAGCCCCATGCCCCAGGCGGCCATGAGGGCCACGCCGAAGCCGAGCACGCCCAGGACCGCGTAGGCCTTGCGGCCGCGGGGCTTGGGGTACTCCATGCGGCTCACCATCAGCCAGGAGATGAGCAGCACCGCCGCGACCCCCGCGAGCAGGGGCGGGTCGAGCAGCACCACCGTCACCACCGCCATCGCGCCGAACGGGCAGGGCAGCCCGGTGAAGTAGTCCGCGCCCGGGGCCTGGCAGGAGAACCGGGCCAGCCGCACGATCACCGCGAGCAGCACCGCGCCGCCCGCGGCCACCGGCAGCAGGCCGGCGTCCCCGGCCTGCATGGCCCACACGACGAAGAAGAACGCCGGGGCGAACCCGAAGCTGATCACGTCGGCGAGGTTGTCCAGCTCGGCGCCCATGCCGCTGCCGCCCAGCTTGCGGGCGACCCGGCCGTCGAGCACGTCGAGGGCGGCCGCGACCATCATCAGGCCCACGACCGTGGCCATCGCGGTGCGCGGCAGCGGGCCGGCCGCCCCGGCGGCGGCGTGGGCGGTCTGTGCCACGACCAGCGCCCACACGGCGAGGAAGCCGCACAGGGCGTTGCCCAGGGTCAGGTAGTCGGCCACGCCGAGGCGCAGCAGGGGGGCCGCCTCGACGGCGCCCGCGGGCCGTTCGGCCGCGGCCACGCCCTCCGCGCTCTCAGTCGGCGTCAAGACGGGTTTCTCCGGAGCGGACCTTCTGGCCGATCTCCACCGCCGGGGCGACCCCGGCCGGAAGGTAGACGTCGACCCGGGACCCGAACCGGATGAGACCGATCCTCTCGCCTTGTTCGACCTTCTGCCCCGCAGCGAGATACGGGACGATACGCCTGACCATCGCGCCGGCGATTTGAACGACCGTGATCTCACCGATCTCGGTTTCAAGGGTCCAGATGACGCGCTCATTACGCTCGCTGTCCTTGTCGAATGCGGGGCGGAAACCCCCGGGGCGGTGCTCGACACCGGTCACCACACCGGCGAGGGGTGCACGGTTGACGTGCACGTTGAGGGGGTTCATGAACACCGCGACCCGGATCCGCCCGTCGGGCTGGAGGTCGAGGCTCTGTACGACGCCGTCGGCCGCGGACAGCACCCGCCCGGTCGCAGGCCCCCGTTCGGGGTCACGGAAGAACCAGGTCATCCCAGCCGCGAGGGCGACCACAGGGACGGCGAGCGCCGTGCGGGCCCGGGAGCCCCGTGCCGCCAGCACGGCGGCCCCGGCGGCTCCGAGAGCGGGGAGCAGCCAGGGGCCCGACCCCTGGGCCATGCCGAACCGGGGGCGTGCCGGGGGGCGGTGGGTGACTGATGAGGAAGGTGAGTCGTCGGTCATCGAGCGCTTTCGTCGCGGGTCGGTCGGGTCGCCCGCACATCGGTTGCCGCTGTGAGGGGTCGGCCCGGTGGCTGAGGGCCGGCTGGTGCGCGGAGGACCCGGTGTGGTCCGGGGGCCTTCGCGCCGCGCCTCGCGGGCAGCCGAGGGGGCCGACCGTTGACGCGCTGGATGCGATTATCCCCGATCCCGTCGCGGGCGGGTCGCGGGCGCACGGTGATACGCGCGCCGACCGCCCCGGACCACGCGTCCGGGGCGGGGCGGGGAGGTGCTAGTCGGCCGGTTCGAGGGTGAGCGCGACGGAGTTGATGCAGTACCGGGCGTCGGTCGGGGTGGCGTAGCCCTCGCCGTGGAAGACGTGGCCGAGGTGGGAGTCACAGGTGGCGCACCGCACCTCGGTCCGCACCGCGCCCAGGGACCTGTCCTCGTGCAGGGTGACGGCGTCGGAGTCGGCCGGATCGAAGAAGCTGGGCCAGCCGCAGTGGGAGTCGAACTTCTCGTCGGAGCGGAAGAGCTCCGCCCCGCAGCCCCGGCAGCGGTAGACGCCGCTGGTCCTCGTGTCGACGTAGGCGCCGCTCCAGGGGCGCTCGGTGGCGGCCTGCCGGAGGACGGCGTACTCCTGGGCGTTGAGCCGGTCGCGCCATTCCTGGTCGCTCTGGGGAAGACGTTCGGTCCCGTCGCCGGTGTGCGGGGCCTGGTCCGGTGAGTCAGCCATGTGACGACGCTACCCCGAATCGTGTCCTGATGCTGCCACGGCGCCCCCTGTCGGACGGACCGGTACATAGAGCCTCTGGTGCCGGTAAATCATCCTTCATGGCTATATCCGCCTAACTTCACCTCTGGCGACGTTCAGTGGCCCGGGCGACGGGTACGGCAACCGACGAGGTCGGTGGTCGTACGGTGCGTGTGAGGCGGGTGACATGGCGGTTGCGACGCAACAGGCACTCGGAGTGAGCAGACGGCCGCTGCGTGTGGGCAGGATTCGATACGGGCTGTGGTGGCTGGACCGGACCACCGCGGGGGTACGGGGGCGGGCCCGGGTGCTCGCCGGGGGCGCGGCCGCCGCGGGCCGCGAGCTGGCGTGGGCCGCGGAGCTGAGCCTCCGCACCACGACGAGGCGGGCCGAGCTGGCCAGGCCCGAGCCCTGGAGCGACCGCAAGCTCCTGGTCTCCGCCATGGTGCTCGCGGTGTGCGCGCTCGCCGTGGCGACCGTCCTGGGGGCCGGCATGGCCCGGTGGGCGATGACCGAGTCGAACTCCCTGCTCTTCGCAGCCGCCGGGGCGCCGGCGGTGGGACTCGTGTTCCTGTCGCTGGCGTACCTGGTGTTCGCTTCCAAGCGGGGCTGTCGCTGAGCCGGGTTCGGGGGAGGGGCGCCGGGAACGGCGCCCCTCCCGCCGTGTACGGGCCGGTGCGCGGGCGGGGCGGCGGTCAGGCGTCGAAGTCGTACTGGAGCACGTACGCCGAGCCGTCCATCGTGATCTCGTTGAACTCCACGGGGCGGTGCTCGGAGGTGAGCGCGGTGCGCGCCACCTCCAGCACCGGTGTCCCGGGCGCCAGCCTCAGCTCCTGGCTCTCCTCCGGGGTGGGCATGCGCACCCGGATCTCCTCGGTGAAGTGGGCAGGCGCCTGCCCGAGCTCGGCCAGCCGAGCGTAGATCCCGCCGGGGCCGCTGTCGTGCTCACGGACGCGCCTGGCCGCGGCGGAGTCCACCAGGACCGTCAGGGGCAGGTACGAGACCGCGCGCTGGACCGGCCTCCCCTCCACGAGGTAGCGGCGCGAGCGCCGGAGCACCCCGCCCCCCTCGGTCAGCCCCAGGGCGCGGGCCACGTGCCCGTCCGCGACGGTCTCGTCCACGCACAGCCCGTCGACCTCGTAGCCCCGTTCCTCGCCGTCGGTCTGCCAGATCGCCCGGCCCTGGCCCCACAGCTCCTTGGACAGGCGGCGCGCACCGTGTCTTCGCACCGGCCGGAACAGGCGGACGTAGATGCCCGAGCCGCGTACGGCCACGGCCAGGCCCTCGTTGATCAGCACGGAGAGCGCCTGCCGGGCCGTCGCCCGGGCGACTCCGTGACGCTCCATGAGGGTGTTCTCCCCGGGAAGGCGGTCGCCGTCGGCGTACCGCCCGGAGCGGATCTGTCCGCGTAGTTCCTCGGCTATCTCCCGGTAGACCGGAGGGGACCCGTTTTCGGACGTCGGCACTACGTTCATCCTCTCGGCCGGGGGCCAAGCCGGTAAGCCCCGTCAATGCGGTGTGTCCCGTGGCGGTGATTCCAGTGGAGGGCACACATCGGGTATGTCCGATTGCGGGATGGTTCATGCGTCGTTGTGGGGCGGCCGAAACCGACCGGTTACAGCCGCGTCCCCGCGAGACGCCCTAGCCCCTGACGTAACGCGCGAACAGGTTCCCCTCCGCCTCCAGCAGGTGCGCGATGCGCACGGGTGTGCTCTGTTGTGACCACGCCTCCGGCGCTCCGGGGGCTCCGGGGCCTCCCGCCACGATGCGGGGCGGCCCCGATCCCAGCAGGTGCGGGCTCAGGGTCAGGCAGAGCTCGTCCAGGAGCCCGGCGGCCACGAACTCGCCCAGCAGGTGCGGTCCCCCCTCCGTCAGGATCCGGCGCATCCCGCGCGCGGCCAGCTCCCCGACCACGTGCGCCGGCGTCACCGACGCCCCGTCCACCACCACGACGTCGGCGTACCGGGCCACCCGCCGCCGCCGCTCCTCCGGCGCGCCCCTGGTCGTGAGGACCAGTGTGCGGGCGTCCTCGGGGGCCTCCGTCAGCAGCTCCTCCGGGAGGTCGAGCGAGCGGGAGACGACCGCCACGGCGGGGGTCCGGGCGCGTCCGGCGCGCAACCCCTCCCACGCCTTCCTGGCCCGGACCGGGCCGTACCCCTCCGTGCGCGCCGTGCCCGCTCCGACCAGCACCACGTCGCACAGGCCGCGCAGCACCCCCATCAGCCTGCGGTCGGGAGCGGAGGACAGGTCGCGGCTGCGGCCCGAGGGCCCCACCGCGCCGCCGTCCGCGCTCGCCACCATGTTGGCTCGCACCCAGGGGCGGTCCAGGCCGGGCGGATAGGCGTACGCGAGGGCCGGGTCGACGCCTGCGGCGCCCGGCGAGGGCAGGAGTTCGCGGAACGTGACGGGAGCGGAGGTGCCGGCGCCGCCGGCGTGTTCGGTCGACATGGTCACTCAGCGTAGGGGGTGCGGGGGCGGGCCGCCCGGAGAGGGCCGGGGTCGGCCCCGGCCCTCCCCGGGCCCCGGGTCAGGAGTTCCTGTGCGACACGCGGCGCAGCAGGAGCAGCGCCCGGTCGATCACCCGGACCGGGCCGGAGGCGGCCACGAACGGCCTCCCGGACACATCCGGCTCGGCCGTGTCCAGGACGGTCTCCCACGCCATCCCGTACTCGGTTCCCGGGACGGTGAAGTCCACCGCGTCCGCGCCGCTGTTGAGCAGGAGCAGGAAGGAGCTGTCCCGGATGCGCCGCCCGCGCGGATCGGGCTCGGTGATGGCGTCCCCGTTGAGGAACACCCCCAGCGCCTGGCCGGCCGGGTCCCAGTCGTCACCGGACATCGGCCTGCCGTCCGGCCGCAGCCACGCGATGTCGGTCAGGCCGCCCTCCCCGGCGGCGGCCTCCTCCACCGGGCCGCCGCGGAAGAAGCGGCGCCGCCGGAAGACCGGGTGGTCGCGCCGCAGGCGCGCCAGCCCGCGCACGTAGTCCAGCAGGTCGTTGTCGGGCTCCTCGTCCTCCCCCAGCCCGGCGCTCTTCCAGTCGATCCAGGCGATCTCGTTGTCCTGGCAGTAGGCGTTGTTGTTGCCGCCCTGGGTGCGGCCCACCTCGTCACCGTGGGAGAGCATCACCACCCCCTGCGACATGTACAGGGTGGTGAGGAAGTTGCGCACCTGGCGGCGGCGCAGCGTGATGATCGCCGGGTCCTCGGTGTCCCCCTCCACCCCGTGGTTCCAGGAGCGGTTGTCGTCGGTGCCGTCGCGGTTGCCCTCGCCGTTGGCCTCGTTGTGCTTGTGGTCGTACGAGACCAGGTCGGCGAGCGTGAAGCCGTCGTGGCAGGTGATGAAGTTGATCGAGGCCACCGGGCGGCGGCCGTCGTCCTGGTAGAGGTCGCTCGACCCGGCCAGGCGCGAGGCGAGCTCGCCCATCACGGGCTCGCCCCTCCAGTAGTCGCGGACGGTGTCGCGGTACTTGCCGTTCCACTCGGTCCACAGCGGCGGGAAGTTGCCCACCTGGTATCCGCCCGGACCCACGTCCCAGGGCTCGGCGATCAGTTTGACCTGAGAGATCACCGGGTCCTGCTGGACGATGTCGAAGAACGTGCTGAGCCGGTCGACGTCGTGGAACTCCCGGGCCAGGGCCGAGGCGAGGTCGAACCGGAACCCGTCCACGTGCATCTCCAGGACCCAGTAGCGCAGCGAGTCCATGATGAGCTGCAGCGAGTGCGGGTGGCGGACGTTCAGGCTGTTGCCGCACCCGGTGTAGTCGAGGTAGTAGCGCTGGTCCTCGTCGCTCACCCGGTAGTAGCTGAGGTTGTCGATGCCGCGCAGGGACAGCGTGGGGCCCATGTGGTCGCCCTCCGCGGTGTGGTTGTACACCACGTCGAGCAGGACCTCGATGCCCGCCTCGTGCAGGGACTTCACCATCGCCTTGAACTCCTGGACCTGCTGGCCGCGTGAGCCGCGGGCGGCGTACCCGCTGTGCGGGGCCAGGAAGGAGAGGGTGTTGTACCCCCAGTAGTTGGTCAGCCCGCGCGCCACCATGGCGTGCTCGGGCACGAAGTGGTGGACGGGCATGAGCTCGACCGCCGTCACCCCCAGCGAGGTGAGGTAGTCGATCACCACCGGGTGCGCCAGTCCCGAGTAGGTGCCCCTCTGGTGCTCGGGGATGCCCGGGTGGCGCATCGTCAGGCCGCGCACGTGCGCCTCGTAGATCACCGTCCGGTGGTACGGGGTGCGCGGGCGGGACTCGTTGCCCCAGTCGAAGAACGGGCTCACCACCACGCACTTGGGCACGTAGGGGGCGCTGTCGTCGGTGTTCTTGCGGTCGGGGTCGGCGAAGCGGTAGCTGAACAGCGACTCGTGCCAGGTGAGATTGCCGTTCAGGGCTTTCGCATAGGGATCGGTGAGCAGTTTGTCAGGATTGCACCGCAAACCGTGCTCCGGGGCGTAGGGGCCGTGCACCCGGTACCCGTACTGTTGCCCCGGGCCGATTCCGGGCAGGTACCCGTGCCAGACGAATCCGTCGTATTCGGTCAGCGGTACGCGCGTCTCCTCGCCGTCGTCGTCGAACAGACACAGGTCCACCCGTTCGGCGGCTTCGGAGAACAGGGAGAAATTGGTGCCGGACCCGTCGTAGGTCGCACCGAGCGGATAGGAACTACCTGGCCAGACTTCCACCATAGGATCTGTCGGTCTCTTGGTGTCGGGGCCTTCGGGTCTGGACGGGACGGCGCGAATCCGTTCCGTTCGGAAGGGTGGTCGTCCGTCACGCCCCTGCCCGAAAGCGGGCGGACGTGTTTCGTGACGACTTCTTCCTTCCGCCGCGACGGGCGAAGTATGCCGACCCCGGGCGATGATCGTCGAGGGGCGTCCCTCTTCGTGTCCTTTGTGGGAATTTGTTGTCACCGGCTCGGCGGGCGGCCCCCGGAATTCCCCGTGCGGCGGCCGCCGCACGGGGAGGGGCGGCGGGACGGCCGACCCGGCGTGCGCCGTGCGCGTCCGGCCCGCGGGCCGTGCGCGTCCGGCCCGCGGGCCGTGCGGGCCGGACGCGGTTCAGCTGCGCGGCCGGGCCCGGTCCAGGATCAGCCCGGTGTCCGTCCCCCGGGGCAGGGTGCCGAACACGTGCCCCCACTCGCCGCCCAGACGCGACGCGGTGAACGCCTCCGCGACCGGGGTCGGCGCGTACCGCAGCAGCAGCGACGCCTGGAGGGTCAGGGCCATCAGCTCCACCACGGACCGGGCGCGGTACTGGACCTCCTCCTGGTCGCCCAGGGACTGCTCCAGGCGCTTGACGGCCGCGTCGTAGTGGTCGTCCACACCGGCGGCGGTGCCCAGCTCCGCGAAGAACGCCTCCACCGACTCCGGGCTGCGGCCCATCGCGCGCAGGACGTCCAGCGCCGCCACGTTGCCCGAACCCTCCCAGATCGAGTTGAGCGGCGAGTCGCGGAACAGGCGGGGCATCCCCGACTCCTCCACGTACCCGTTGCCGCCCAGGCACTCCAGGGCCTCCGCGGCATGGGCGGGCTGGCGCTTGGTCACCCAGAACTTGCCCACCGCCACCCCCAGGCGCCGGAACGCCGACTCCGATCCGTCGCCGCGCACCGAGCGGTCCACCGCCCCGGCCAGGCGCGTCATCAGGGCCGTCGCCGCCTCGGACTCCAGCGCCAGGTCGGCGAGCACGTTGCGCATCAGGGGCTGGTCGACCAGCGCCGCGCCGAACGCCCGGCGGTGCTCGGCGTGGTGCAGCGCCTGTACGACCGCGGCGCGCATGCCCGAGGCCGAGCCGATCACGCAGTCCAGCCGCGTGCTGTTGACCATCTCGATGATGGTGGGCACACCCCGGCCGGGTTCGCCGACCAGGTGGGCGACGGCCCCGTCGTACTCCAGCTCGGCCGAGGCGTTGGACCTGTTGCCCAGCTTGTCCTTGAGCCGCTGGACGGACAGCCCGTTGCGGCTGCCGTCCTCCAGCACACGGGGCACGAGGAAGCAGGTGAGCCCCTCCGGGGCCTGCGCGAGGGTGAGGAAGAAGTCGCTCATCGGCGCGGACGTGAACCACTTGTGCCCGGTGAGCAGGTAGTGCCCCCCGGAGGAGGGCACCGCGCGCGTGGTGTTGGCGCGCACGTCCGAGCCGCCCTGCTTCTCCGTCATCGACATGCCCGCGAGCAGCCCGTGCTTGGTGTGCGGGGCCCGCAGCCCGAAGTCGTACGTACGGGCCGTGAGCAGCGGCTCGTACCGCTGCGCCAGCTCCGGGGCGTGGCGCAGCGCGGGCACCACCGCGTAGGTCATCGAGACGGGGCAGCCGTGACCGCTCTCCGCCTGGGACCACAGGAAGAACTTGGCCGCGCGGGCCACGTGCGCGCCCGCCCGCTCCTCCGCCCACGGGGCGGCGTGCATGCCGTGCTCGACCGCCTGGTCCATCAGCACGTGGTAGGCGGGCTGGTAGTCGACCTCGTCCACGCGGTGGCCGTAGCGGTCGTGCGTGCGCAGCACCGGGGGATAGGCGTTGGCGGACTCGCCCCAGGCGCGCACCCGCTCCGACCCGGCGGCGTCGCCGACCGCGCGCACGTCGGCCTCGGCCCACTCGGCGCCCTCGCGCCGCAGTCCTTCGAGGAGGGCGGGGTCCTCCCCGGCGCTGTAGTCGCCGAGCGGTGCGGCCTGGTTGAACACCTCGTGTGTCGGGGGCATCGACCTACCGTCCTTCTGGCTCGGTGTTCGGAGGGTTCCGGAATCCTACCCGTGCCCGGGACGCCGAACGGAACAGGATTCGGTAACGCTGTGGACACACGTTTCCCCCGCCCCCTGCCTGATCAGACCGGGCGCGGCGGACCGCGGGGCATGGGAGCCCTCCCATGCGTCAGGGCCAGAGCAGACCGCGTTCCCAGGACCCGTCCGGCCCCGTGCGGGAGTAGTGCAGGCGCGTGTGGCGCCGGTCCGGGGCGGCCTGCCAGAACTCGACCTCGGCGGGGGAGACCACGTACAGGCCCCAGTCCCCGGGGGCCAGCCCCGGCTCGCGCTCCAGGAGCTCCCGGCCCCGGTCCGCGGCCCTGTCCACCTCGGCGGGATCGGCCAGGGGCCGGCTCTGCCTGCCGTGCAGGCCGGCCACCCGCGACTCCAGGGGACGCGCGAGGAAGTCGGCCGCGCACTGCTCCGGGGAGGCGAGCTCCACCGAGCCCCGCACCCGCACCTGGCGCCCCTGCGGCCCCCAGTGGAAGAGCAGTGCCGCGGCGGGGTTGGCGGCCAGCTCCCGGCCCTTGCGGGAGGTGGTCGTGGTGGCGAACCACCATCCCCGCTGTGTGAAGTCCTTCATGATCACCACCCGCGCCGACGGGGCGCCCGCCTGGTCCGCGGTGGCCACCGTCATCGCGTGCGGTTCGGGCACCCCGTCCCGCAGCGCCGCGGTGAACCACTCCAGGAACAGCTCCGCCGGGTCGTCGGGCGCCGCGGCGGGGTCGAACCCCGGCAGCGGGCCCGCGAACACCGGCAGCCCCCTCAGCAGGTCCCTGATGCCGTCCTTCGCCGGAGCCCCCTGCGGCTCCGGCGCGCTCCGGTCCCCGGGCACGGCCACCTCCACGGCTCGTACGGCCGGCGGCGTCCGGCCGGAGCGCCGCCGGTCCTGATTCTTCTCGCCCGCGCCGCCCGGCACAAGGGACGCCCCCCGCCTGTGGACGACCGTGTCGGGGGGGCGTCTGCACCGGTCAGGGGGCCGGGGCGGCCGGGAGCGGCGACAAGCCGGCGGACGCCGGACCGGGGCGGGGCCTGCGGGGGCGGACCCGGGGCCGGGCCCGCCCGCCGCCTCTCAGGCGCGGACCACCGCGCGCCGGACCGCGACCGCGGAGTCGTACCGGTCCAGGACCACCCGGGCCAGCTCCGGCACGTCGCCCAGGGCCTCGGAGACCACGGAGGCCCCCGCGGACAGCGACTGCGAGCGGATGCGGTCGGCGAAGAAGCCCGGGGCCAGCAGGTAGGTGGCCACCGCGACCCGCCGCGCCCCCCGGCCGAGCAGGGCGGCGACCGCCTCGCCCGGCGAGGGGCGGGCCGCCGAGGCGAAGGCCGCCACCACCTCGCGCCACGGCCCGCGCTCCGCCAGCCGTTCCGCCAGGGCCCCCACGGTCGCGTTGGCCTCCGGGTCGCCGGACCCCGCCGAGGCCAGCACCAGCGCCGTCCCCGGCCCGGCGTCCGCCCCCGCCTCGGCCAGGCGCCGCTCCACGGCGTCCAGCAGCAGGGGGTGCGGCCCCAGCGTGTCGGCGTAGTGCACCCGCAGCCACGGGCTGCGCCCGCGCGCGGCGGCGAGCGCCCTCGGCAGGTCCACCTTGCTGTGGTAGGCCGCGGTCAGCAGCACGGGCAGGACC
The DNA here is from genome assembly GCF_026642255.1 of Streptomonospora nanhaiensis. GTDB lineage: Bacteria > Actinomycetota > Actinomycetes > Streptosporangiales > Streptosporangiaceae > Nocardiopsis > Nocardiopsis tropica. Next base: position 2,355,494 of record NZ_CP113264.1, read on the forward strand.
ACGGCCTCGCCGGCGCCCCCCGAGGCCAGCTCTCCGAGGGCCTCGTCCGCGCCCGGCGCGACGTGGTCCAGGTAGGCCGCCCGCACGTCCAGCCCCGGGCGCAGCGACCGCACCCGGTCCAGGACCGCGGCGACCGTCTCGGCCGACCGCGGGTCCCGGCTGCCGTGCGCCACCGCCAGCAGGGGCGCCGACGGGCGCCACCCCGGCGTCCCGGCGCTCATACGTGGATCCCGCACTCGGTCTTGCCCGTCCCGGCCCAGCGGCCGCTGCGCGGGTCCTCGCCCGGCTCCACGCGCCGCGTGCACGGCTCGCAGCCGATCGAGGGGTAGCCGTCGTACTGGAGGGGGTTCACCATCACCCCGTTCTCGGCCATGTAGGAGTCGACCTCCTCCTGGGTCCAGCGGGCGATCGGGTTCACCTTGGTCATCCGGCGCCGCTTGTCCCACTGCACGACGGGGGTGTCGCGGCGGGTCACCGAGTCCTCGCGGCGCAGGCCGGTCAACCAGGCGGCGTAGGGCGCCAGCGCCCGCTGGAGGGGCTCCACCTTGCGCAGGTGGCAGCAGATGCCGGGGTCGCGGCCGTGCAGGCGCGGCCCCAGGGCCAGGTCCTGCTCGGCCACCGTGCGGACGGGTTCGACGTTGATCAGGTTGATGTCGTACACGGAGGAGACGGCGTCGCGGGTGCCCAGGGTCTCGGGGAAGTGGTACCCGGTGTCCAGGAAGATCACGTCGATGCCGGGCGCGGCCTTCGAGGCCAGGTCGACCATGAGCGCGTCCGCCATGGACGAGGTCATGCAGAGCTGGTCCCCGAAGGTCTCCGCGGCCCAGGCGATGATCTCCTGGGCGGAGGCCTCCTCCAGCTCGCGCGCGGCGCGCACGGCGAGCTCGGGGCCGCCCGCGGCGGTGATGGTGGAGTTCATGAGTTCCCTTCCGTCGGTCTGGAGGGGGCGTCCGCGCCGGAGAACGACGCGGAGCGCAACCCGACGTACTTGACGCGGAACACGCGGGCGCAGGACAGGCAGGCCCAGGGGTAGCCCTCGCCCTTGACGGCGGCTCCCTCCTCCGGAACCAGGTCCTCGTCACCGCAGTAGGGGCAGTAGTGGGGCGCGGCCCTCTCGGACATGGCGCACCTCTTCCTTCGTCGTGTTCCACGGGTCCTGCTCGGGCACGGCCGGGGCGGCCCGCGGGGCGGGAGCCCGCCCCGGCCGGGCCGCTCCGGTCGCTACTTCAGGTCGGCGTCGTCCGCCCGGCCGACCCAGGACGCGAAGGACTCACCGTCCTTCTTCTGGTCCTGGAACCGGCGCAGCACCCGCTCGACGTAGTCGGGCAGGTCGTCGGCGGTGGTCTTCAGGCCGCGGATCTTCTTGCCGAAGGACCGGGTCATGCCCATGCCGCCGCCCAGGTGGATCTGGTAGCCCTCCACCTGCTCGCCGTCGGCGTTCATCACCAGCTGGCCCTTGAGGCCGATGTCGGCCACCTGGATGCGGGCGCACGAGTTGGGGCAGCCGTTGAGGTTGATGGTCAGGGGCTCGCCGAAGTCCGGCAGCCGTTTCTCGAGCTCGTCGATCAGGGTCGAGGCGCGGGCCTTGGTCTCCACGATCGCGAGCTTGCAGAACTCGATGCCGGTGCACGCCATCGTCTGGCGCCGGAACACGCTCGGCTCGACCTGGAGGTCCTCCGCGCCCAGGGCGGCGCGGATCGAGTCGATCCGCTCCTCCTCGACGTCCAGGATCACCAGCTTCTGGTCGGCGGTCGTGCGGATGCGGTCCGAACCGTGCTCCTCGGCGATCTCGGCGATGCGCAGCAGGGAGGTGCCGGAGACCCGCCCCACCCTGGGTGCGAAACCGACGTAGAACCGCCCGTCGTTCTGGCGGTGCACGCCCACGTGGTCGCGCTCCAGCCCGGGGTCCAGCTCCGGCGCGGGGCCGTCCTGGAGCGCGTACCCCAGGTACTCCTCCTCCAGCACCTGGCGGAACTTCTCCGCGCCCCAGTCCTTGATGAGGAACTTGATCCTGGCGCGGGTGCGCAGGCGCCGGTAGCCGTAGTCGCGGAAGATCGAGCAGACGCCCGCCCACACCTCGCTGACCTGGTCGGGGCGGACGAACGCCCCGAGGCGCTGGGCGAACATCGGGTTGGTGGACAGGCCGCCGCCGACGAAGAGGTCGTAGCCGGCCTCGCCCGCCCCGTCGCGCACGCCCACGAACGCGATGTCGTTGATCTCGTGGTTGACGCAGTGGGAGCTGCACCCCGACAGCGAGGTCTTGAACTTGCGGGGCAGGTTGGAGTACAGCGGGCTGCCGATGTGCTCGTCGTAGATCTGGCGGATCTGCGGTGTGGGGTCGATGACCTCGTGCTCGGCGACGCCCGCCAGCGGACAGCCCATGATCACACGGGGGGTGTCGCCGCAGGCCTCCGTGGTGGAGAGGCCGACCGACTCCAGCTTCTCCCAGATCGCGGGCACGTCCTCGACCCGGATCCAGTGGAACTGGACGTTCTGGCGGTCGGTGATGTCGGCGGTGTCCCTGCCGTGGTCGCGGGAGATCTCGCCGATGGCGCGCAGCTGCGCCGCGGAGAGCTGGCCGCCGTCGATCCGCACGCGCAGCATGAAGTAGCTGTCGTCCAGCTCCTCCGGCTCCAGGACGGCGGTCTTGCCGCCGTCGATGCCCGGTGCCCGCTGCGTGTACAGCCCGAACCAGCGGAAACGCCCCCGCAGGTCGGCCGGGTCGATCGAGTCGAACCCGCGCTTGGAGTAGATGTTGATGATCCGATCGCGGACGTTGAGCCCGTCGTCGTTCTTCTTGTTCTCCTCGTTCTTGTTCAGCGGCTCGCGGTAGCCGAGGGCCCACTGGCCCTCGCCACGGCGGCGTCGCGGCGTGGCCGCGGTCGCTGTCCTGCCGGGCTGCGCGGAAGAGGGAGGCATCGCGGGTGTCTCCGATGGGGTCGCGGGGTGCTCACAGTCCCGGCGCCCGCACCGCCGGCCCGTGGGCGCCGCACGTCGTCGTGTCGGGCGTCACGGGTGGGATCCGCGTGTGGGGAAGCGAAGAAGGGGGAGAGCGCCGGGGCCGCGCGCACCCCTGGGGTGCGTCAAAAGGCGGCGAGATTAACCGACGCTGCAACAGATGGCACTGCGGACCCGAAGAAAGTCCACGTGGCGGCGCACGCAGAGCATGGGGTCCAGGGCAGCGATCATGCAATGAGAATGTCACGGGCTTCCGGACTTTGTCCAGACGCGCCGAAAGGCCCCCGACGTGAGTCACGTCACTCACCGCGTCGCCCGGTGGGGCCTGTGCCCGCTAACGTTCTCCCCGTGGTGGGATTCTGGGAGGCGCTGTGGCACGCCGTCGACGCATGGCTGAGACGGCACCCCCGCGCGCACGGCGGAATGCTGCTCGTCCTGCGCACCGTGCGGGCGTTCGCCCGGGACCGGGTGGTCGGCCTCGCGGCCGAGTCGGCGTTCTTCACCCTCATCTCGCTGCCCGCGCTGCTGCTGTGCCTGCTGGGGGCGCTGGGGCCGCTGGCCGCCGTGCTGGGCGACGACATCGTGGAGGAGATCCGGGTCTGGATCCTGGACCTGGCCGCGCGTGTGCTCACCCCGGGCACGGTGGACAGCGTCGTCAGGCCGCTCGTCGACGACTTCCTCGGCGGCGCCCAGGGCGGGCTCCTCTCGGTGACGTTCGCGGTGTCGCTGTGGTCGGGGTCGCGGGCGATGAACGTCTTCATCCGCTCCATCACCATCTCCTACGGGCTGGACGAGCTGCGGGGCTGGATACGCCAGAGGGTCCTCGCGTTCGTCGCCTACCTCGGGGGGCTGCTGTTCGCGGTCCTGGTCCTGCCGGTCCTGGTGGCCGGGCCCGACATCGTGCACGCGCTACTGCCCATCACCGTGGGGCGCCTCAACCTCCTCTACTGGCCGACCGTGGTGCTGCTCGCCATCGCGGCGGTCACGCTGCTGTACGCGCTGAGCGTGCCGGTGCGCACCCCGCTGTGGCGCCACCTGCCCGGCGCGCTGCTGGCCACGCTGGTGCTGATCGGCGGGTCGGCCGCCCTGCGCGCCTACCTGGACGCCTCCCTGGGCCAGGTGAGCATCTACGGTTCGCTGGCGGCGCCGATCGCCATCCTGGCCTGGCTGTACGTGATGGCCGTCGCCGTCCTGGTCGGGTCCTCGTTCAACTCCGAGATCGACGCCATGTGGCCGACCGTCCGCACCGCCGCGGCCAGGGCCGAGCTCGCGAACCGCCGGTTCGAGCGGGCGGACCGCCTCGTCCAGCGGCGTGAGCAGGCGGTCATCGACACGATCGTGGAGGGCAACGGCCGCTGAGGCCCGCCGACTCGCCGAAGGTCGCTCCGCCCCGGTACCGTCGCGGAAGCCGTCCGGGAGGAGGGCCGCGGCCCCGCGGCCCCGGGTCCGGACGCCGCACCACGAGAGGTCACCCCCATGACCGTCCCCCCGTCCCCCGCCGGCCCCCGGCCCCGTGTCGCCGCCCCTGAGCGGGGGTACGGCGGATGAGGGCGTCGCCCCTGCTCGCCGCCTGTGCGAGCGCAGGCCCTCTGGCCTGCTTCGTGATCCTCCCGGTGGTGCGGTTCACGGGGAATCCCGTGCCGGTGGCGGCCGGGATCTTCCTCGCCCTGTTCCTCGGGTGGGCCGCCGCCTGCTGCACGACGGTCGCCCACACGGAGATGACGTTCTCGGAGAGGATCCGCTGGGCGGGGGGAGAGCATTTCTTCTCCGTGACGACCCGGTTCAACCTCGTCACCTCCGTCCCCCTCACCCTGCTCGCCCTGGCGTTCGTCGTCTTCAACTCCGCCTGGACGATGATGCCCCTGCTGGCGGTCTCCTGCGGGTCCGCCGTCCTGGCCTGGGTCCACCTGAGGAGGGAGCGTGCGGCGCGGCTGGAGGCCGCGGCGGAACCGGTGCTCACCGGGCCGAAGGTGATCGGCCTGCGCAGCCCGGGACAGGTGCCGCGGGGGTGGGTGCCGGTGGTGGTCCACCGGCCGCATGCGGGCATGCGGGACATGCTCGTCGACTATCGGGTCCACGTGGACGGCGACAGGGTGGGGACGGTGGCTCCTGGGGAGAGCCTCGTCGTGGGCCTTCCCCCGGGACCGCACAGCGTCCGGTGCGCGTACGCCGGGTTCTCCAGTGTCCCGGTGTCCTTCGCGGCGGTCCCGGGCGTCACCGTCCACCTCGTGGGCGAACCGGGGGGAACGGCCGCCACCGCGGCCGCCGACCAGCGGAACCGGCCCCAGGAGTACATCAGGCTCTTCAGGCTCCCCGGTTGACCGGTACACCGCCCCGGCGGGGCCGACGCGCGGTCCCGGAACCGCGCCGGCCGTGGTCGGCCGGGGGCCGTGCGCGCTCCGGGGCGGATCGAACCGCGGGACCCTGGCCGGATCCGGCCATTTTCGGTGTGAACCTCACGACGGGTCGGAGGGTCCACAACAGGGGCGGGACAGCGCGGAAAGTCCGGTCCGCATCCCGTGCCGGGGTGATCTTGCAGGTCGGGGGAGGGACAACGGAAACACTGTCGGAAGTTTCGCAGCGGATACCGGGTCCACCGGCCCATGGCCGGAATAGGTCCGGAGGACGACCATCAGTATCATCTCCAGCAGCATCGACTACGCGTGTGCCGGCACCACCGCTTGGTGACCACCCAGGCCGCGACCTACCGTCACCGCTGACCGAGGTCTCCCGTAACCCGTACACGAACAGGTCCACGTTTCCCATGCCTTCGGAGGCACCATGAGCCGGGCGTCCCGACCGGGGCAGTCCCGGCCCACCGCCGTCATCGTCATCGCGCCCGACGAACACAGCGCCGAGATCGTCATCGAGGGGCAGCGCCAGGTCGTCACCGGCCGCGCCCCGAAGGAGACCCGGCGCGCGGCCCTGGACGTCGCCACCGGCTATGCCGCCAGAATCGGGCAGCCGGTCCTGGTCGACGCCCGTGACGCCAACGGCGTCTGGCGCCTGGTCGCCACGCCCGACGGGGTGGTCCAGGCCGCCGAGCCTCCCGCGCCCGTCGCCGCCCCGGTCCCGCCCCCGCCCGCGGCCCCCGCGACTCCCACGCCTTCCGCGAGTCCGGTCCGGCCCGCGGGCTCCGGGCGCAGGCGCGGCCTGGTCATCGCCGGGGCCGCGGCCCTGGCCCTCGTCCTGCTCGTGGGCGCGGGCGTGGTCGTGACGCGCTTCCTCCCGAGTGGCGGCGCCGACCCCGCGGAGCAGGCGGCCGACGACGTCACCCTCAACCACCCCGCGCCGCCCCACTTCTCCGAGACCGTCGACTTCAGCGAGGCGCTCGCCACGGGGAGCCAGCCCGGGGTCAGCCGCGACGGCGAGCTCCTCGCCTACGTCGACCCCGAGGACCGGCTCAACCTGTTCGACGCCGACGGCTCACGCCTCTGGGCGGCCGACCTGCCGATGGGCTCCGGCGAACTCCTGGGCTCGCCCAGGTTCGTGGAGTACGGGGGCGGGCCCGCGATCGTGGCGGAGACGGCGGGAACCCTCTGGTTCTGGCCCGCGGACGGCGGGGAGCCCGTCGACATCCCGATCCCGGAGAACGCCTCCGCCCAGTACGTGGGCAGTTCGGTGCTCGTGCGCAGCGAGGAGGAGGCCTACGTCCCGGTCGCGGACGCGCTGGAGCCCGTGGAGGTCCCCGGGAGCGCAGCCCCGATGCTGGCCGAGGGGGAGAACGTCCTCGCCGCCGTCCTCAGCGGGCCCTGGACGTGGGTCTCCCCGGACGGCGACCCGGTCGAGGTCAACGCCGAGCGCCCGGACGAGGCCGGTGAGATGGAGTCGGTCGTCACCGCCCTGCGCGACTACGTCATCGTGCGCTGGGAGCCCCGCGAGGGCGACGAGACGATCCTGGCCTTCCACGACAGCGAGGACGGCAGCGTGATCGGTACCGCTGCCGTCGACCCCGCCCTCCTGGAGGACGTCCGCCACCGCTCCGGCCCCGTCGGGACCGACGTGGTCGCCTACGGGCCCATGGTCCTGGACCCGGCGACCGGCGAGTCCGCGGTGGTCCCCGGTTTCATCCCCGAGATCGCGGTCGGCGCACGGGTCTTCGGCCGGCTCGACGGCGCACTCGTCGCCGTCGACGCCTCCGGAGAGCCGTCCGAGGCCCCCGAAGGCTCGGTCCAGCCCAACGGCCTGCTCGGTGAGCGGGCCGTGGTGGTCCACGACGACCACCTCTATGCCATCCCCCCTGAGTAGATCTCTCCCCCTGAGCAGATCACTCGCAGAGAAGAGAAAGGAGTGGGATGTCCCCCAAGAAGCGCGTTCTGACCGTGACTGCGGCCGGTCTGTTCATGGCCGGTTTCTCCGTCAGCCCGGCGTTCGCCGTGACCGGTGACGAGACCACCCCCGACGTCGCCCCCGCGGTGACCGAGGCAACGGTCGAGTCCCCTGTCCTCCCCGTCCTCGACGAGGTCGTCCTGGAGGACGCGCCGATCACTGTGCCGGACCTGTTCCCGGCCGACTTCCCCCCTTCCCCGGAGAACCCGGGCGATGGTGAGAACCCGGGCAACCCCGACCCGCCGGTCGACCCGGACCCCGGTGACCCGGGTGACGGCGAGGACCCCGGAGACGGTGAGACGCCCGGACCCGACCCGGATCCGGACCCGGACCCCGACCCGGATCCCGACCCCGATCCGGATCCCGACCCCGATCCGGACCCGGACCCCGACCCGGATCCCGACCCGGATCCCGACCCGGATCCCGACCCCGACCCGGGCCCCGACCCGGACCCGGGCGAGGGCACCGACCCCGGTGACGACGACGGCGACGAGAGCCAGGCCCCCGGCGGCACCACCCCCGGTGGTACCACCACGCCCGAGGCCCCGGCTCCCGTCAACAGCGGCGCCGACGAGACCCTCGCCCAGACCGGCGTCGACATGCAGGGCTTCGTGCTCGGTGGCGCCGTCGTGACGGGTATCGGCGTTCTGGCCCTGTGGGCCGGTGCGCGGCGCCCGTCCCCGGTCGCTTAGCGGTACCCGCGTCCCACGGTCCCGACCGTGGACGCACCAGGGCCCCCGGTCGTGTCCCACGACCGGGGGCCCTGCCCGTGTGCCGGGGCGGGGGCGCTCCCCGCCCCGGCGCACGGCTCGCTCACCCGCGCGGACGCAGTGCCGCCGCCAGCAGGAACGCGGTGACGCCCGCACCGGAGATCACCCACAGGGCCGCCCCCAGGCTGAACGAGTCGGCCAGGAGGCCGATCAGGGGCGGGAACCCGAGGAACCCCGCGCGTCCCAGCCAGCCGACGACGGTCACGCCGTCGCCGGTGCGCACCCCCGGCACGTTCCCGGCCGCGGCCAGGGTGAGCGGGAACAGCGTGGCCACGCCCAGGCCCATCACGCCGAAACCGATCACGGTGGTCACGGGGTGGGGGAGGAGCAGGGCGAACGCGATCCCTCCACCCGCAAGCAGCCCGCTGGCGCGTCCCACCGCCACCGCGCCGAACCGGTCGGTCACCCGGTCGCCGGCGAGCCTTCCCAGCGTCATCATCGCCTGGCAGGCCACGAACGGCAGTGCGGCGAGGAACAGCGACGCGTCCAGCTCCGAGGTCATGTACACCGCGCCCCAGGACGCGGCCGAGTCCTCGATGCCCCCGGCGAACATCAGCAGCACGCCGAGCCCGACCAGGAGGACCAGCGCGCGGCCGGGGACGCGCAGCCGGCGCCCGTCCTCGCCGCTGGTCCCGTCCTCGCGCTCACTGCTGTCCGGTCCGGGCAGCAGCATCTGGCTCACCACGAGGTTCACCACCAGCAGCACGGCGGAAACGGCGCCGAGGTGCCACAGGAGCGGCACCCCGAGTCCGGCCATCGCCGCGCCCAGCAGTCCTCCCGCGACCGCCGCCAGGCTCCACACCGCGTGGAAGGTGTTGATGATGCTGCGCCGGTAGCGCCGCTGGACGCGCAGCCCGTGCGAGTTCTGCGCGGAGTCGGTCCAGGCGTCCGCGCTGCCCAGGACGAAGAGCGCGGCCGCCAGCATCCACCAGTTCTGCGCCAGGGCGATGAATGGAAGCGCTCCCAGGGAGACCAGGCTGGTCCCGACGGCCGCCCGGCCGCTGCCGAACCAGTGGATCAGCGGCCCCGCCAGCATGCCGGTGAGGATCGCCCCGGTGGGCATGGCCGCGATCGCCAGGCCCAGTTCGGCGTTGCTCAGCTCCAGCCGGTCCTTGATCACCGGCAGCCACGGCACCGCGTTGGTATAGGTGAATCCGTTGACGAAGAAGAGGGTGGAGACCGCGACCCGGGCCCGGCGGGCCTCCGGGGGCGGTGCTGCGGTCTTCTCGGCGGACGTGCTCAAGGCGGCTCCCACGTGGACGGTTCCGTGCGCGCAGATGCTATCCAGTCCGCTCATGGGACGACAGACGTTTTCGGCCACCGCGTCGGGCGGGCTTGCCATAGGACGCGGACCCGATTTACATAGGGGGTCCGCTCCGTATCCGAGAGGCTTCCGACCCGGACCGCTCGGCCACCCCGAGACCCGGGGCCCTGACCCGGCCCGCCCCGGGGCCCGCTCCCGCGCGGGGCCCCAGCCTGCCGTCCGCCGTCTCCCCCCACGCCGGGAACCGCCACACGCGGGCCCGGACGGAACCGGAAGATCCCATGATCAACACGAGCGCGCTGCGAGAAAAACCCACTCTCACCGGGGAACGCGTCCATCTGGTGCCCCTGGGGCCGGAGCACACCGACGCCTACTTCACCGCAGGCCTCGACGAGGAGGTCCGCAGACTCACCGGCACCCACCGCCACCTCACCTACGCGGAGGCCAGGGAGTGGTGTGCGACCCGGGCGGGCAGCACCGACCGGCTGGACCTGGCCATCCTCGCGCCCGGGGACGGGCGCTACCTGGGAGAGCTGTCCGTCTACGCCGTGGCCGCGGAGAACGAGAGCGCCGGCTACCGCATCGCCCTGTCCGCCATCGAGTTCACCGGCCAGGGCCTGGGCCGGGAGGCCACACAGCTCGTCCTGGAGTACGCCTTCGAGCACATCGGGCTGCACCGGGTATGGCTCCACGTCTACGCCTTCAACATGCGTGCCATCGCCGTCTACCGCTCCTGCGGCTTCTCCGTCGAGGGGCGGATGCGCGACTCGCTGCTCTGGGAGGGGCGCCGCCACGACGAGCTGCTGATGGGGGTGCTCAGGAGCGGGTTCCGGCGGAGCTGAGCCATACGGTTTTTGCCCGGTGCCGGGGTTGGGACCGCGGGGTCGGGGGGTATGCCGGTAGCACTTTCCAGCGGCTCATCCACACAGCCGAGAGGAGCGGTGCCGGGGCCCCGGTCCCGGTGCCGGTGAGGACATGAACCCGGTTCCCGTTTCACTGCCCTTCGCCGACCGGTCCGAGGCGGGGCGCCGCCTCGCAGAGCGGGTGCGCCCCCTCGTGGTCGACGACCCCCTCGTCCTGGCCCTGCCGCGCGGCGGGGTCCCGGTCGGGGCGGAGCTCGCCCGGCGGCTCGACGCCGACTTCGACGTTCTCATGGTCCGCAAGATCGGGCTGCCCGGCCGGCCGGAGACGGGGGTGGGGGCCATCGCCGAGAACGGGCAGGTGTTCTTCGACGACCGTGCCCTGGCGCGGATGCGGGTGCCCCGCCAGGCCCTCTCCGAGACCGTCGCGGCCGAGCGCGACGAGCTCGACCGCCGCCGCCGGGTCTACCGGGGCGAGCGCTCGGCGCCGCGCATCGCCGGGCGCGACTGCGTGGTCGTGGACGACGGGGTCGCGACGGGCGGCACCGCCCGCGCCGCGCTGCGGATGGTGCGCCGGGCCGGGCCGTCCCGGCTGATCCTGGCCGTGCCGGTCGCGGCGCCCGAGGCGGTCGAGGCGCTGCGGGAGGACGTCGACGAGATGGTCGTGCTCGGCGCGCCGGACAACTTCCACTCGGTGGGCGAGTGGTACCGCGACTTCGGCCAGCTCTCCGACGGGAACGTCACCGCGATCCTCGACGAGCACGGACGCGTCCGTCCCCCGGGGGAGGAGGCCCGCGGCGTGCGGGTGCGCGCCGGCCGGGTCTACCTCGACGGCGATCTCACCGTGCCCCCCGCCCTGCGCGGCGCGGTGGTCCTGGCCGCGGGGGAGGGGAGGTCGGACCCGCGCCGGAGGGTGGTCTCGTCGGCCCTGCAGCGGGCCGGGTACGCGACCCTGGTCCTGGACCTGCTGACCGCGGAGGAGCAGGCGTCGGGTCCGGCGGACGCCGACGCCGGTGCGCTGGGCGAGCGGCTGGGCGCGGCCGTCGGCTGGCTCCGCAGCGCGACCGACGCGGCGGACCGGCCCCTGGGCGTGCTGGGGTCGGGGAGCGCGGCGCCGGCGGCGCTGGTCACCGCGGCGGAGCGCCCCCGGGAGGTGGCCGCCGTGGTGGTCCACGGCGGGCGGATCGACCTGGCCGAGCCGCACCTGTCGGACGTGCGGGCCCCGGTCCTGGTCCTGCTGGAGAGCGGGGACTCCTTCGTCCGCGAACTGGGGGAGTGGGCCCGGGGCCGGATGGGCGGGACGACCGACCTGCGGGTCGTGCCGGGCGTCGAACAGCTGCTCCCCGGCGCGCAGGAGTGGAGACAGGTCGCGGTGGAGGCCCTGGACTGGTTCGACCGCCACCTCGGGGGCCGGGAGGGGTGACCCGGCCGCGGCTCCGGCCCGCGGACCGCGTCCCCGCCGGGCACGAGAAAACCCGCGGCGCCCTCGACGTTGCTCGTCGGGGCGCCGCGGGTTGATCGGGGGCCGGGGCCACCGGGGGAGATCCGCTGTGCCGTGGTCCGTGGACCTCGGTCAGGCAGCGTTGGCGCGGCGCATACGGCGACGGCGCTCGGAGGCGCGCTCGTCCTCGTTCAGACCGCCCCAGGTACCGTACTTCTCCGGACGCGAGATCGCGTAGTCCAGGCAGTCGGTTCGCACAGGGCAGGCCGCACAGATCTCCTTGGCCTTGCGCTCCCTGATCTCCCGCTCCGGCTGGCGTTCGCCGTCCGGGCCGAAGAAGAGCACAAGGTCCTCGCCCCGGCACGCGGCGGCATCCTGCCACCCCCAGCTCGGGCGGGGGCGCAGCGCGGCCTGCCGACGTACCTGAGACATGCTTGAACCACCTCTACTGAAATCACTAGTAAGCTGTCGGAAAAAGCTTCAGTCACCAAAAGATTGGTCATGCGGCGTGAGCCACCCCGCACGACGCAAACGCCGGACGGTGCAGACGATGTTCCCCGGTGTGGCTGAGACCACGAGAAGCACAGACCACGCGGCAGGATGTGCTGCTGACGGAGTGCTCTCACGCGAACGGCTGCGGAGGCGGTGACGGCCTCCGTCCGAGCCGGTACGTAATCATGCCATCCCCACTCCCGATCCTGCACGGGGGGTGGGGAAATTACTCGCCCAACCGTTACCGAAACCTGATGTCTACTGACCGGTCTTCGGTCGTTTGTCCGAGTTTGTCGTAAATCACAAGATCTACGGTCTTAAGCAGGACACAGCACATCGTATGGTGCGATGTCCCTCCTGCCTAGGGGGTTCTCCTGATGCGCCGATCACATTGTGGTCTGCTTGGAGCTCCGAGATATGGCGTGACCGTATGTCCTCACGCTGCGTCGCACCAGCCGGGGGGCGCCACGCCCGCCGGCGACCCCCGGTGAACCGGATCGACCCCTTCCCCGGTCCTCCCCGTCCCCGCGCGACGCGCCGTCCCGCACCCGTGCCGGGGAGGCCCCGCGGCCCCGTCCCCCCGCCCCTAGGGGAAGGACCAGGGGAACCGCCCGGAACGGCTCGTGGTGCGGCGGCGTCCCAGACGATAGAAAGCAACGGGTGCGGGGACTCTTCCCCCAGGAGGTCGCGCACCCGCGACCGGGACCCGATCGAAGGAGACGAAACACCGTGGCCCTCTTGCGGCTCATCCTGAACGTCATCTGGCTCTTCGTCGCCGGCTTCTGGCTGGCAGTCGGCTACGTGATCGCCGGAGTCATCTGCTGCATCCTGATCGTCACCATCCCGTTCGGGATCGCCTCCTTCCGCATGGCCAGCTACGCGATCTGGCCCTTCGGTCGCGAACTGGTGCGCAGGCAGGGGTCGGGCGGCGGCAGCACCTTCCTCAACGTCATCTGGCTGATCGTCGCGGGCTGGTGGCTGACGCTCGGCCATATCGCCACCGCGATCGGCCTGGCCGTCACTATCATCGGGATTCCGATGGCGTGGGCCTCGCTGAAGATGATCCCCGTGGCGCTCGCGCCGTTCGGCAACGAGATCGTGCACAGTGGCCGTCCCAGGGAACCCTGGCAGTTCTGACGCCGTTGAGTTCCCGACGGACACGGGAGAACCAGGACCCTCGTCCGCGCATCCCCCCGGTACCGCCCCCGCGTGTCCGTCGCCTCCCGTGCGGGCACCACGCAGCACCCCGAGAATGGAGTCCATGTGCAAGCCCAACGGCCGGGAGTGTGGGCGCTCCTGAACAAATGGCTCACCGCCCGCAGGGCGCGAGCCGAGCGCCTCGCCCAGTTGGAGGCTCAGAAGGAGCACTCCGAGCCCGAACCCCAGTCCCCGGACCAGGGGCCGGCCGAACAGGACGACGTGGGCGCGGGGGACATCCTGAAGTCGGTCAGCGACGTCGCCTGGCGCTTCCTCCTCATCGGTGTCGTCGCCGGGCTGCTCCTCTACGGGCTCGTCTACCTGTCGGTCGTCACCCTGCCGATGATCCTCGCGGTGTTCATCACCGCCCTGCTCATGCCGCTCGCCAACCTGCTGCGCCGCAAGGGCCTGGGTCGGGGCACGTCGACGACGATCTCGATCCTCGTCGGGCTCATCGTGTTCGGCGGCGTCATCTCGATGATCGTCACGCCCGCCGTGCAGGGGTTCGGCCCCCTGGTCGACAGCGTCACCAGCGCGGTCAGCGAACTCCAGGACATCCAGGTGCCCTTCGGGCTCGACCCGGCGCTGTTCACCGACATGATCGACGACGCCTGGGTGCAGATCCAGGCCATGATCAGCGAGAACCAGGACCAGCTGCTCAGCGGCGCCTGGACCGCGGGCGCGGCCGTCATCTCGGTTCTCGTCGGCATCGTCCTGATCATCGCCCTGACCGTGTACTTCGTGCACTCGGGCGACCAGCTCATGGACTGGTTCCTCACCCTGTTCCCGCCGCGGTCCCGTCCGGGCCTGCGCCACGCGGGGGACGTCGCCTACGGCGTCATGGGACGGTACGTGCGCGGTGTGGCCGCGGTCGGCTTCTTCGACGCCGTCGGCATCGGCATCGCCCTGGTCTTCCTGATCGACATCAACCTGGCCATCCCGCTGATCGTGCTGACCTTCGTCGGCGCCTTCCTGCCGATCATCGGCGCCTTCCTGACCGGGCTGCTCGCCGCCCTGGTCGCGTTCGTCACCGAGGGCTGGATCGTCGCGCTCGTCGTCGTCGGCGCGGTGATCCTCGTGCAGCAGCTGGAGAGCAACGTCTTCGCGCCGCGCATCTACGGGGCCTCGCTCGACCTGCCCTCGCCCGTCGTGCTGATCGCGATCTCCGTCGGCGCCGTGGTCGGGGGCGTCCCCGGCATGTTCCTGGCCACGCCGGTGGCCGCCGTCCTGGCGGCCCTGCTGCGCAACCGCCCGCCGGGCAAGCCCGGGGACTCCGACGAGGAGTCCCCGGAGGGCACCGGGGGGGAGCCGCCCGTCGCGGCGGCGGTCGTCGTGGCCAAGGTCCCCAAGGACAAGGAGCCCGAGGGCGCGCACCCCGCTCCCGAGGAGGAATAGGGCCCCTCAGGAGCGGCGGGGCGTGCGACGGGGTGACCGGCGCCGCCCGGCCGCGGGGAATGCGGCGCGCCCCCGCACCCGTTGACCGGGTGGCGGGGGCGCGGCCGTGTCCGGGGGCCTCCCGGAAAACGGATCGCCGCACCCCCCGCCCGTGCCGTTAGGCTGGGTCGGTCGGCCCGAAGGCCACCACCCCCCACCCACGCGGAGGAGCCGCCGCTCCCGTGCACCGCGGGTGCGCGTCCGGCCGTACCGAACCGTCCCACCACCTCGTAGGAAGCCCCACCATGCTGATCGCCACCGACCTCGAACTGCGTGTCGGTCCTCGACTCCTGTTGGAGCCGACCACCTTCCGCGTCGCCGCCGGGGACCGGATCGGACTGGTCGGCCGCAACGGTGCGGGCAAGACGACCATGACCAAGGTGCTGGCGGGCGAGGGCCTGCCCACCGGCGGCACGGTCACCTCCTCCGGCACCATCGGCTACCTGCCGCAGGACCCCCGCACCGACGACCCCGACGTCATCGCCCGCGACCGCGTGCTGTCCGCGCGCGGGATCGACGAGGCCCTGCGCGGTATGCGCGAGGCCGAGAAGAAGATGGCCAGCACCGACACCAAGACCCGGAACAAGGGTGTGCGCGCCTACTCCCGGTGGGAGGAGCGCCTGCACGTGCTGGGCGGGTACGCCGCCGAGTCCGAGGCCGCCGCCATCGCCTCCAGCCTGGGCCTGCCCGACAAGGTGCTCTCCCAGCCCCTGCACACCCTCTCCGGCGGTCAGCGCCGCCGTATCGAGCTGGCGCGGATCCTGTTCAGCGGCGCGGACACGCTGCTGCTGGACGAGCCCACCAACCACCTGGACGCCGACTCCATCGTCTGGCTGCGCGACTTCCTCAAGTCGCACCAGGGCGGGCTCATCGTGATCAGCCACGACGTGGACCTGGTCGAGCACGTGGTGAACAAGGTGTTCTACCTCGACGCCAACCGCAGCGTCATCGACATCTACAACATGGGCTGGAAGCTGTACCTGGAGCAGCGCGAGGCCGACGAGCGGCGGCGCAGGCGCGAGCTGGCCAACGCCGAGAAGCAGGCCGACACCCTGCGCAAGCAGGCGGACAAGTTCCGGGCCAAGGCCTCCAAGGCGCGCGCCGCACAGCAGATGCTCAACCGGGCCGACCGGCTCCTCGACGGCGTGCAGGGCGTCCGCAAGTCCGACAAGGTCGCCAAGCTGCGCTTCCCCGACCCGGCTCCCAGCGGCCGCACGCCGCTGATGGCGGAGGGGCTGTCCAAGTCCTACGGCTCGCTGGAGATCTTCACCGGCGTGGACCTGGCGATCGACCGGGGCAGCCGCGTGGTGATCCTGGGGCTCAACGGCGCCGGCAAGACCACGCTGCTGCGGCTGCTCGGCGGCGTCGAGGAGCCCGACCGGGGGGCCGTGGTCCCGGGGCACGGGCTCAAGCTCGGCTACTACGCCCAGGAGCACGAGACCCTGGACGTGGGCCGCAGCGTGCTGGAGAACATGATGAGCGCGGCCCCGGAGCTCCCGGAGGTGGAGGCGCGCCGCACGCTGGGCTCGTTCCTGTTCACCGGTGACGACGTCGACAAGCCGGCGGGCGTGCTCTCCGGAGGCGAGAAGACCAGGCTGGCCCTGGCCACGCTGGTCGTCTCCAGCGCCAACGTGCTCCTGCTCGACGAGCCCACAAACAACCTGGACCCGGCCAGCCGCGAGGAGATCCTGGCGGCCCTGCGCAACTACAAGGGCGCGATCGTGCTGGTGACACACGACGAGGGCGCGGTCGACGCCCTCCAGCCCGAGCGCGTCATCCTGCTGCCCGACGGCGTCGAGGACGTGTGGAACGCCGATTTCGAGGACCTGATCTCGCTGGCGTGAGCCGGGGGCCGTGAGGGCCCCGGCGGCGGAGGTGGACGCCCAGCATGCTGGGAGGTTCACCTCCGTCCTTTTCGGACGACGTTTGCGGCGCTCCGAAACCCGGGCAGAGAAGGGGGCGCCCGGCGCGGCGCGCGGCGAATGTGGCGGGGCGTGAGCGCGATGCCGGATCATGGCAGGGATTCCAGAAGCGTTGACCGGACGACCCGGAGGAGTGGACTGTGGACGATGCGCTGAGGAAGGGCACCCGCGTGGCGGGAACGGACCGCTCCGAGCTCGCGGCCCAGCTCAAGCGGCGCTACGACTCGGGGGAGAGCATCCGCATGCTGGCGGCCGCCACCGGGCGTTCCTACGGTTTCGTCCACCGGCTGCTCAGCGAGGCCGGGGCCGAGCTGCGCGGCCGGGGCGGGGCGACCCGCAAGGCCTGAGGCCCCGCCCGCGCGACCGGTGGTTACCGATGGGTAATATCGAGGGTGACACCGAGCACGACGGAGGAACCCCATGGCACAGGCGTCGAACGGGCCCGGGCGGCTGCCCACGGAAGCGGAGCTGACCCGGGCCGGGCTCGGACTGGCCGTGGAGGGGCCGGTCGCCCGCATCACCATCAGCCGCCCCGAGCGGCGCAACGCGATGACCGGGCGCACCTGGACCACGTTGGCCCACATCGGCCACACCCTCCCGGCCGATGTCCGAATCGTGGTGATCGCCGGCGAGGGCGACATCTTCTCGGCCGGGATCGACCTCGGCATGTTCACCCCCGAGGGCGTGGACGGCGAGCGCTCCATGGTCGGCGGCATCCTCGACGGCTCCTCCACCGGGGCCGACGTCGAGGAGTACATCGCCGGCCTCCAGGAGGGCTTTCTCTGGCTGCGCCGCCCCGACCTGGTCACCGTCGCCGCGGTCCGGGGCCACGCCATCGGCGCGGGCTTCCAGCTGGCGCTCTCCTGCGACCTGCGCATCCTCGCCGACGACGCCAAGTTCTGCATGAAGGAGCCCGCGCTCGGCCTCGTCCCCGACCTCACCGGGACCAAGCCGCTCGTGGACATCGTCGGCGTCCACCGCGCCGTCGAGATCTGCCTGACCGCCCGCCGCGTCGGCGCCCAGGAGGCCCGTGAGCTCGGACTGGCCGAGCTGGTCGTGCCCGCCGACGAACTCCCCGGCGCCGTGGACGACGTCGTCGCCGCGCTGCTCGCCACGAACGCCGAGGCGGCCGCCGCCACCAAGGCCCTCCTCCGGCAGGCCGCGGGCAACACGCTCGAGGAGCAGGCCGCGGCCGAACGCCGCGCGCAGGTCGCCCGCCTGACCGCCCTCGCCGGGACGATGGCGGCCGACAACCGCTGACCCGGCGGGCTCGGCGCCGCACCGCGCCGGCGCCGCGCCGCCCCCGGAGGGATGGGGGAGACCCGTATCACCGGTGAAAAACCCCCATCCCGTCCCCGTTTCCGGACGATGTCTAGTACGCTTCTGCAAGCGGTCGTCCAGTAATGCCGCGCGCATCCGAGCGCGCCGAGGCCGCACAAGACGCGGAGAGCGTGTCGACCCCGTCGGCGCCACTCTTGCCAGAAGAGTTGCTCGTATCCACTCAGTGGGATGCACCGAGCACAGGAGCCCCGAGAATCGAAGGGGTCCGCTTCCGCGTGTGATCAGGCGCGTTTGTGTGATTTCTTCGCTGGGTCCGCTGTGGCCGTGTGGAGCCTTCCTCGAAACGCCGCCAAACGATGAGGAAGGTACACGTCACTTGACGACGGACACTGCCGTAATGCCCGCTTTCGACTCCCTGGGTCTGCCCCAGGACATCGTCGACGAGCTGGCCAAGAACGGTGTGACCACCCCGTTCCCGATCCAGGCCGCCACCATTCCCGACGCCATCGAGGGCCGCGACGTCCTCGGCTGCGGTCGTACCGGATCGGGCAAGACCCTGGCCTTCGGCCTGCCGGTCCTGATGCGCGCCGCAGAGCGCCGCGCCGCCGCCAACCGCCCCAGGGCCCTGATCCTGGTGCCCACGCGCGAACTCGCCCACCAGGTGCGCGACGCCCTTCGCGGTTACTCCCGCATCGTGGGCGTGCGCGTCGGCGACGTCGTCGGCGGCAGCTCCTACACCCGCCAGATCAACGAACTTCGCCGCGGCGTCGAGATCCTCGTCGCCACCCCGGGCCGCCTCAGCGACCTCATCGACCAGGGCGCCTGCGACCTGAGCGACGTCGAGGTCTCGGTGCTGGACGAGGCCGACCAGATGTGCGACATGGGCTTCATGCCCCAGGTCAGCGAGCTCCTCGACCAGGTGCGCCCCGACGGCCAGACGCTGCTGTTCTCGGCCACGCTCGACGGCGACGTCGACAAGCTGGTCCGCAAGTACATGAACGACCCGCAGACCCACTCCGTGGACCCGCCGGTCTCCCAGGTCACCGCCATGGAGCACCACCTGCTCAAGGTGCTGCCCCGTGACAAGAACAAGATCATCACCCAGATCGCCGCGCGCGACGGCCGCACGATCCTGTTCGTGCGCAGCAAGTACCGCGCCGACGCCATCAGCGAGCAGCTGGCGGCGGCGGGCGTGCCCTGCGCGTCCCTGCACGGCGGCAAGACGCAGAGCGTGCGCACCCGCACCCTCGCCAAGTTCCGCGAGGGCAAGATCCAGGCGCTGGTCGCCACCGACGTCGCCGCCCGCGGCATCCACGTCGACGGCATCGACATGGTCGTCAACATCGACCTGCCCACCGGGCACAAGGACTACCTGCACCGTGGAGGCCGCACGGCCCGCGCCGGCGCCTCCGGCCTGGTCGTCTCCCTGGTCGCGCCCAACCAGCGCCGCATGGCCCGCCGCCTGCTCAGCGACGCCGGCGTCGACGCCAAGCAGCACCTGGTCAACCCGGGCGACGAGCTGCTCACCGAGGTGACCGGGGCCAAGGAGCCCTCCTGGGAGCCGTGGATCGAGCCGCCGGAGCCCGTGCGCGAGCGCCGCGGACGCGGCGGCCCCCGCCGTGGAGGCTACGGCGGCGGTGGCGGCGGCTACCGGGGCGGCGGCTACCGCGGTGACCGCAGTGGCGGTGGCGGCGGCTACCGCGGCGGCGGTGGCGGCGGCTACCAGGGCGACCGTCCCCGCACCGACCGCGGTGAGGGCGGCGGTTTCCGTGAGGGCGAGCGCCCCCGCGGCGAGGGCGGCGGCTACCGCGGCGGCGAGCGCCGCGAGTACGCACCGCGCTCCGAGGGCGGCTACCGCGGTGACAACCGCGGTGGCGGCGGCTACCGGGGCGGCAGCGGCGGCGGCTACCGCGGTGACCGCAGTGGCGGTGGCGGCGGCTACCGCGGCGGCAGTGGCGGTGGCGGCGGCTACCGGGGCGACCGTCCCCGCACCGACCGCTACGACTCCGCCCCGCAGCACTAGGGTGTGAACGGACCCGGGCCCGGCAGGATCTCCTGCCGGGCCCGAGCCTTTTCCGGGGTTGTACACCTCTCTCGGACAGCGGCGCCCCGCGCGGGTCCGAGCCCCGGGACGGGGCGGTCGTAGGGAGGGCCGCCGCGCGGCCACGGGCCCGCCCGGGGGTGGTGACCCATTACGGTCCTTTACCGCCCCTTCGCGTGTCCGAATCGCCCGGAACCGCAGGGGGCGTGGACAGTTGCGGGACAGCCCCGATGTCGCACTCGGGACCACCACGCCGCCTGAAGGGGAACGCGTGAACGTCCTCAACGTCCTTCTCGTCACCGTCAACGACTTCTTCTGGAGCTACCTCCTCATCCCGCTCCTGGTCGTTCTCGCCGTCTACTTCACGGTGCGGTCGGGTTTCGTGCAGCTGCGCCTGCTCCCCGAGATGTTCCGGGTGCTGCGGAGCAGCCCGGGGACGGCGCCCGACGGTGGCAGGGAGATCTCGTCCTTCCAGGCCTTCGCGATCTCCGCCGCCTCCCGGGTGGGGACGGGGAACATCGTCGGCGTGGCCACCGCGATCATGCTCGGCGGGCCGGGCGCTGTCTTCTGGATGTGGGCCATGTCCTGCGTGCTGGGGGCCGCGGCGTTCGTGGAGTCGACGCTGGCCCAGCTGTACAAGGTGCGCACCAGCACGGGGTTCCGGGGCGGACCCGCGTACTACATGCTGCACGGGCTGGGCCAGAGGTGGATGGGTGCCCTCTTCGCGGTCCTCATCACCGTCACCTTCAGCCTCGTCTTCAACTCCGTGCAGGCCAACAGCATCACGGGCGCCATCTCCACCTCTATGCAGGAGCTGGGCGCGCCCACCGGCTGGTTCCTGAGCGTCCTGGTCGGGCTGGCGCTGGTCGGGCTGACCGCCGCCGTCGTCTTCGGCGGGGTGCGGCGCATCGCGACGGTCGCCCAGGCGCTCGTCCCCCTCATGGCGATCCTCTACATCCTCCTCGGCCTGGCCGTGGTGGTCCTCAACATCGGCGAGCTGCCCCGGGTCGTCGGCGACATCTTCGCCTCCGCGTTCGGGCTGCGCGAGTTCACGGCCGGCGGCGTGGGCGCGGCGCTCGTGCAGGGCATGCGGCGGGGCATGTTCTCCAACGAGGCGGGCCTGGGGTCCGCCCCCAACGCCGGAGCCACCGCGTCGGTCTCCCACCCCGCCAAGCAGGGGCTCGTGCAGACCCTCGGTGTGTACTTCGACACCTGGCTGGTGTGCTCGGTGACCGCGTTCATCGTCCTCGTGTACAACCCCGACTTCACCACCGAGACCGGGGCCGAGGTCACCCAGCGGGCGCTCCAGTCCTCTCTGGGGAGCTGGTCGGTGCACGCCCTCACGGTGATCCTGTTCCTGCTGGCCTTCACCTCCGTGCTGGGCAACTACTACTACGGCGAGTCCAACCTCCGGTTCCTGGACGCCGACCCGCAGCACATGACCTACTTCCGCTACGCGGTGCTGGCCGCGGTGTTCATCGGCTCCGTGGCGCCGCTGACGCTGGTGTGGAACCTCGCCGACATCTCCATGGGCGTCATGGCGACCGTCAACCTCGTGGCACTGGCGCCGCTGTCGGCCGTCGCCTTCCGGCTGCTGGGCGACTACAGCCGCCAGCTGCGCAACGGGCTCGACCCGCAGTTCACGCTGTCCAAGATGCCCGACCTGCGGAACGTGGAGTGCTGGGGGCCCGCGTCCGGCTCCCTTCCCGACGACGTCCAGCGCGGGGAGGGGGAGGCGCCCGGCGACCCGGCCTCGGCGCTGGCGGAGCGGGACGCGGACACGCGGGACGGCGGGGCGGGCGGAGCCCACGCGGACCCCGGTGAGGAGGAGGGCCCCTCCGACGACGGCCGCGACGAGGGCCCCGGGGAACGCTAGCCGCGTCCCGCCGGGCGGACGCGCTCCTGCCACCGGGGGAGCGTCGTCCACAGGAAACGCCGGGTCGTCCCGGGCGAAAACGATTTTCGGTACTATGCGTGAAGATCCCGCCCGACCACCACGGAGACCGACGTGCCCGACCGGACCACACCGGCCACCGACCCCGGCCCGCCCCCGAGCAGCTCGCTCGGCGACTCCCTCGCCGGGGGGTGGGCGGACCGCGGCGAGGAGCTCCCCCCGGAGGACTGGGGACGAGCCCGGGGCCGCCGCAGGACCGGGACGGTCTGGCTGTTCGCCCTGTTCATCACCGCGATGGCGCTGGGGCACGCCTGGATCTCCGACGAGCTGACCAGTCAGGCCTTCCTCGCGTGGGCCACCATCTTCACCGCGATCAGCTTCCAGGCACTGCCCTTCCTGGTGTTCGGTGTGGCGCTGTCCGCCGCGCTCACCGCGTTCGTGCCGCCCTCGGCCTACCAGCGGTTCATCCCGTCCAAGCCCAGCCACGCCGTGCCGGTCGCGGGGGCCTCCGGGGCCCTGCTGCCCGGTTGCGAGTGCGCCTCGGTGCCCATCGCCGGAAGCCTCATCAAGGGCGGGGTCGCCCCGGCCGCCGCGCTCACCTTCCTGCTGGCGGCGCCCTCCATCAACCCGGTCGTCATGATCGCCACGGCGGTGGCCTTCGCCGGGCAGCCCGAGATGATCCTCGCCCGGTTCGTGGCCTCCCTGCTGGCGGCCGTGGTCATCGGATGGATCTGGGTGCGCTTCGGCCGTGCCGACTGGCTGCGCCTGCCCACGCACAACCACGCGCCCGGGGCCTCCCGGTGGCAGGTCTTCCGCGAGTCGATGCTGCACGACATGATGCACGCGGGCGGCTACCTGGTGGTCGGGGGCCTCGCCGCCGCCACCCTCAACATCATGGTGCCCCGCGAGTGGCTGCTGGCGGTCGCCGGCATGCCGGTGGTCTCGGTCCTCGTGCTCGCCCTCCTGGCCATCCTGCTGTCCATCTGCTCCGAGGCCGACGCGTTCGTCGCCGTCAGCCTCACCGACTTCTCGCCCACGGCCAAACTCGCGTTCATGGTGATCGGGCCGATCGTCGACCTCAAGCTCCTCGCGATGCAGGCGGGCGTGTTCGGCTGGCGCTTCGTGGCCCGCTTCGCCCCGCTGTGCCTGCTGGTCGGCCTGCTCAGCACGTTCCTGATCGGAGGACTGATCCTGTGAACCGCATCGCCCAGGGACTCACCCTGGTCCTGCTCGGCGCGGCCGCGCTGACCAGCACGATCCCCACCGACCTCTACCTCAACTGGGTCAAGGCGGGCTTCGGCCCCTTCCTCATCGCCGCAGGCGTGGCCATGGTCCTGCTCGGCGTGCTCGTCATCGCCTCCGAGCTGCGCGGCGAGGACGAGGCGGAGGAAGAGCACGGGCACGGGGCGGACGCCGAGGTCGTCGCCGCCGGGAACACGGTGTCGGCGCAGGAGAGCGCGTCCGCCGTGGAGAGGGACTACGAGGAGGCGTACGGGCGCGGGCGCGGTACCCAGGGGCACGACCACTCCCGGGCGCCCGGCGTCGCGTGGCTGCTCCTGCTGCCGGTGCTCGCCGTGTTCGTCGTCGCCCCGCCCGCGCTGGGCTCCTACACGGTGGAGGCCACCTCCGGCTCCTCCGGACCGCCCCCGGAGGACCGGCGCGCGGGCGCCTTCGACGACGGGGTCGAGGAGGCCGCTCCGGGCGAGGTCGTCTCCATGGACATCCGCCAGTTCGTGATGCGCGCCTGGATCGACGAGGACCGCCTGCTGGTCGGCCAGGAGGTCGAGCTCACCGGGTTCGCGGTGCCGGAGAAGGACGGCGACGGGTGGTACCTCGCCCGCCTCCAGATGGCCTGCTGCGCCGCCGACGCCGTCGTGAACAAGGTGTACATCTCCAACGAGCCCGCGCCCGAGGCGGACACCTGGTGGACGGTGCGCGGCACCTGGGTGGAGCCCGAGGGCGAGCTCTCCGAGGTGAGCCAGCACGAGTTGACGGCCCTGGAGGTCCAGGAGGTCACCAACCCGCCGGACCCCTACGAGTAGCCCCTGGAGGGTGTCCGGTTCCTCCCTGAGTCGGACGATGGCCCCTCTCCTGCTCACTCTTCGCCACACCGTTCACCATTCGCCGGTTTATGGTCGCACTGAGTGACAATGGGCGGGTGTCAGAGCGGAGCGACGGAAGCCGGGGAGGGTGGGGCCGACTGCGCCCCCGGTCGATCCGTGCCAGGGTCACCACCGGGGCCGTGGTCACCCTGATCCTGATCACCGGCCTGTCGCTCTCCCTCAGCAGCTTCCTGATCCGGGAGATCTCGCTGACCCAGATCAGGGACCAGGCGGACGACGAGGCCCGCCGGGTCTCCGAACGGATCGCCACCGAGCGCTACCAGGGCCCGATCCCCGACGGCGAGACGGTCCTGCGCGTGCAGGTCGTCGACTGGGACACGGGCGAAGTGGTCGCGGCCACCGACGCGATGGAGGGCAAGCCCCCGGTGACGGACGAGCGTCCGAAGCCGGGGGACTTCCGCCTCCAGACCACCGTCTGCGGCGACATCGCGGGCCCCGAGCCCAGGGACTGCCTGCTCGTGGTCGGGTACGGCCTCGCCGACTCCGCCTACGGCGAGGTACTGGTCCTGGCGGCGGCGAGGTCGCCCAGCATCCTGGGCACGTCCCTGGTCGAGGCGGTCCTGGTGGGGACCTCCGTGGCCTTCCTCGTGATCACCGCGACCGTCATCTGGTTCTGGGTCGGGCGTGCGCTGCGGCCCGTGGAGAGGATCAGCGCCCAGCTCGACATGCTCTCCGTCACCGACCTGAACCGCAGGCTCCCGGTCCCCGGGACCCACGACGAGATCGCCCACCTGGCCCGCACGGCCAACGCGAGCCTGGCGCGGCTCGACGAGGCGGTCACCCGGCAGAGGCGGTTCGTCTCCGACGCCTCGCACGAGCTGCGCAACCCCATCGCCGGGATGCGCACCAAGCTGGAGGTCGAGCTCTCCGACCCCGACCCCGACGCCCGCTCGCGCGAACTGCTGCTCACCGGCCTGCTCTCCGACACCGAGAGGCTGGAGAACATCGTCTCGGACCTGCTCGAACTCGCCCGCCTGGACAAGGACGTGGCCCGCGAACGGGAGGAGGTGGACCTGGAGGCGCTCATCAGGGAGGAGTTCGTCGACGAGCGGCGCCACCCCGCGCTGCGGATGCACTCCTCCGGGCCCGTCCGGGCGACCGTCAACCGGCTCCGCCTGGTCCGCGTCCTCACCAACCTGGTCGCCAACGCCGAACGCCACGCGCGGTCCAGGATCGACATCGTCGTCGAGCGGGACGGTGACGCGGCCGTGGTGGAGGTCCACGACGACGGGGCGGGGATCCCCTCCATGGACCGTGAACGGATCTTCGAGCGGTTCGCGCGGCTCAAGGAGTCGCGTGAGCGCGACCCGGGCGGGAGCGGGCTCGGTCTGGCCATCTCGCGTGAGATCGTCCAGTCCCACGGAGGCAGCCTCGTGGCCGGGCACAGCGACCTGCTGGGCGGTGCGGTCTTCACCTTCCGCATCCCCGACACGACCGAGTAGTCGGGACAGGGACATGCCACCCGGAAGCGGACTGACCGCACTGCCCGCGGGCGGGGACGGGCCGAGGCACCCCAACTACTTCCTCCTCGGGTTCGTCGGCGCCCTGGGCGTCCTCACCGCCTGGCTCCTCGTCGAGGCGCTGATCGGGGTCCGCGCGGTCCTGGTGTACATCCTCGTCGCGCTGTTCCTCGCGGTCGGGCTCAACCCCGTGATCGAGGGGTTGCGCGACCGCGCGCGCATGCCGCGCTGGGGGGCCGTCCTCACGGTGTGCCTGGCGATGGTGCTCTTCGCCGCCGTGTTCGTCTGGGCGATCGCGCCCCCGCTCACCGAACAGGCGGCGAGCTTCGCCGCGAACCTTCCGGACACGGTGGACAGCCTCCGGCGCACGCCGTTCTTCGCGGACCTGGAGCGGCGCTACGACGTCCTGGACCGGATCGAGGGCCTGGTCACGGCCCCCGATTTCGGGCAGCAGGTCTTCGGAGGGCTGGTCGGCGTCGGCCAGGTCGTGTTCAACACCCTGTTCGCCACGTCCACGGTGTTCATCCTGACGCTGTTCTTCATGGCGTCGCTGCCGGGGATCCTGGACGTGTCCTACCGGTTCGTGCCCCGCTCCAACCGCGACGGGGTGCGCCGGATCGGAGACGAGATCGTCCGGCGCATCGGTGCGTTCATCGCCGGCCAGCTGGTGGTGGCGGCCTTCGGCGGGGTGGTGGCGTTCTTCTTCCTGTGGGCGGTCGGCTCGGCCTACGCCCTCACCCTGGCGCTCGTGGTGGCGGTGACCGCGCTCATCCCGCTGGTGGGCACCACCATCGGCGCGCTGGCCGCCTCCGCGGCGGTGGCCCTCGGGAGCCCGCTGCTGGGGCTGGTCACGCTGGTGTTCTTCCTGGTCTACCAGCAGATCGAGAGCTACGTGATCTCACCGAGGGTGATGCGCCACGCGGTGGACGTGGCGCCGACCGCGAACATCACCGCCGCGCTGGTCGGCGGGACGCTGATGGGGCTCGTCGGCGCGCTCCTGGCGATCCCCACGGTGGCGGCGCTCACGATCATCCTGAAGCAGGTGGTGTTCCCGCGCCTGGAGCGCCGCTGACGCGGAGCCGCATAGGCTTTCGGGATGGGGGAGGGGACGGGCGGCGGGCGCGGGGTGCGGGTGTCGCGGTTCCTGTTGCTCGCGGCCTGGGCGGCGGTGGTGGTGTTCGCCCTGCTCCACGTGCCCGGGGCGGACGCCCTGCGGAGCCGGGTGGAGGAGGCGGGCGCGGCCGGCCCCGCGGTCTACCTGGTCGTCTACGTCGTCGCCGTCTTCGCGCTGGTGCCCCGGCCGGCCCTGAACGCCCTGGCGGGACTGGTGTTCGGGTTCCCCCTCGGCCTCGTGCTGGCCCTGGCGGGCGGTGTGTGCGCGGCCCTGGCCCAGTTCGCGGTGGCGCGGCACGTGGCGGGCGACGCGGTGGCACGGCGACTGCCCCCGGGCATCCGCGCACGGCTGGACGCCCTCGTGGGCGGTCACGCGTTCGTGGCGGTGCTCCAGCTGCGGCTGTTGCCGGTGGTGCCCTACCAGGCGGTCAACTACGGTCTCGGGCTGACCCGGGCGGGCGTGTGGCCCTTCGCGGCGGGCACGTTGGCGGGTGCGGTCCCCGCGACGGCGGCGCTGGTGCTCGTCGGGAGCGGGGGAGCCGACCTGGGCGTGCCGGTGACCGTGGCCGGGGTGCTGCTCACGGTGGTGATCGGCGCCGCGTGGTGGCTGCGCGCACGGTCCGAGGCGCGGACCGGGGGGTGACGGCGGCGGTCCCGGGACGGGACCGCCGCCCGTCCCGCGCTATCCGCCGGAGGCGCCGTCGAAGAGGGCCACCTCGTCGGGGGTGGGGCGTTCCAGCTCGAAGGGGAGGATCTCCCCGCCGTCGCTGTCGGTGACCATCGGTTCCTGGAGGACCTCTGGCTCCTCCCCGGTCCTGTTCCGCACCACCATGACACCGGAGTACCCGCTGTGGTCGTCCTCGGTGGCCACGAACGGGACCAGGCCCGGGCCGGCCCACTCGTTGGCGTGCAGGGTGTCGACCAGGTTCTGCCGGGTCAGGTCGGTGCCGACCTCCATCAGCAGCTGGGCGAACAGCGTCGCCTGCACCATGCCGTACACGGTCGTGTCGGTGAACGGTGTGCCCTCGTTGTACTCCTCGTGGATCTCCAGGTAGAACTCGGTCCACGGGTCCTCGCGCTGGGCCGCCATCGGCAGGAACGCGGTGATGATGAGCCCGTCCGTGAAGGACTCGGGCGGGACGTCCTCGGCGGCGGTGCCCTCCGCGTACTCCTCGATGAGCCCGGTGATGATCTCCACGTCCCCGCCGAAGCTGGGGGCGACCCACTGCGGGGTGTACCCGATGGAGGCGGCCTCCAGGATGGCCATGCCCAGGAACGCGGGGATGCAGTAGCAGACGGCGATGTCGGCGCCGGACGCCTTCAGCTCGGCGACCTGTCCGGCGAGCTCGGGGACCCCGGGGTCGTAGGACTCCCAGGCCACGATCTCCTCGGTGAGGTACTGCTCGATCCCGGCGTGGGAGGAGGGGCCGACGTCGTCGTTCTGGTACAGCAGGCCCACGTCGTCACCGGGGAAGTTCTCCGCGATGAAGCTGCCCTGGACCTTGGCCTCCTTGGAGTAGTCGACCTGGAACCCGTAGCTGTAGGGGTAGACCTCCGGCTGGTCCCAGGCGAGGGCGCCGGACGAGACGAAGAGGTCGGGGACGCCCTCCTCGTTGAGGTCGTCGATCACCGCCTCGTGGGTCGGCGTCCCCAGGCCGCCGAGCATCGCGAAGATCTCCTGGTCCTCGATGAGGGTCTCGGTGGCCTCCATCGTCTGCGCGGGGTCGAACGCGTCGTCCTGGACCTGGTACTCGATCCGGCGCCCGTGGATGCCGCCGTTGTCGTTGATGTAGTCGAACACCGCGCGGGCGCCCGTGGACACGTGACGGAACCCGGGTGAGGCCGGTCCGGTGAGGGGCTGGTGCGTGCCGATGACGACGGCGTCGTCACTGACCCCCCGGGTGTCGGCCTCGAGGGCCGCGGCTTCCTCCTCCGCGGTCCGTCCGCCGGAGCAGGAGGAGACGAGAACCGCGACGGCGAGTGCCGAGGCGATGGTGCTCAGTGGTCGCATGAATGGTGTCCTGGACTAGGTCGCGCCTGATCAGACTGGGTGGGTGGCCCCTGGGGGAGTAGTGGGCGGATGGGGGAGAGGAAATCGGGGGGAAACCCTACTGGCGGGTACGTTACTTGCGAGTAAACACCATACGCGTGTCGCACACCACTGCAACCCGAGCGGGTTCCGCGCGTGCCGCGGGCGCCGTGGCCGGGGGCGGGCGCAGGGGCGGCCCCGTACGGGATCGCGGTCCGGAGCCGGTGTGCGGCGCGCCGCCACAGGCGTGGGGCGCGCGAGAACCGTGGCGCGGATCACCGCGCGGCGGGCGCGGGGGCGCCACGGCAGGGCCCCTTTCGGGGCGGGTGCGGGAACGCGCTGCCGGGCCGCTCGCGCCGGGCCGTGAGGCGCCGCTCCCGACGCACGCGGCGCCCGCCGCGGTCGGAGGGGCGCCGTCCCCGGCCGCCGTCCCCGGACGCTCCCGCGGGCTTCCGCCGGGGGTGGGATCAGCTGTCGGGCCGGTCGGACGTCCGTCCGCCGGAGGGGCCGGCCAGGGCCCGGGGGGTGCCGTCGCCGGAGGGGACACCGCCTTCGGCGGCGGTGGCGACGGCCTCGACCGAGCTGACCGAGCCCGCGGGCCGGGGAGCCCCCCGCAGGATCTCGCGCGCCAGCCGCGCGACGGCGTCGGAGGCCTGGTGCACCGCGCTGTCGCGCCGCCAGACCAGGAGGTGCCGCAGTTGTATGGGTGCGCCCTCCAGCGGACGTATCACCACGTCCTCACCGGTGTCGAAGTCGGACTGGCAGGGGGCGATCGCCCGGCGGTCGGCGATGAGGTCGCGGATCTCCGACCGGTCGTAGAGCCGGTAGGGCACCTCGGGGGTGAAGCCCGCGCGCTGGCAGGCCAGGTAGAAGCACTCGGGCCATCCGGTGCCGTCCGGAGGGGTCAGCGCCCACGGGGACTCGGCCAGGTCGCCCAGCCGGATCAGTGTCTGGTGCGCGCGCGGGTGTTCCGCCCACAGGGCCACGTGCAGGGGTTCCACCGAGAGCATCGCCCAGGCCAGCGGGCCGTCGGTGGACAGGTCGCGGTCCACGTAGTCGATGGTGGTCCCCAGGTCCAGGCGCCCGGCGCGGACCAGGTCGGTGACCAGTTTGGGGGAGTACTCGGTGCGCACGTGCACGGGGACGTTCGGGAAGACCTCCGGGAGCCGCGCCGACAGCTCGATGGTCAGCGGCCCGACGCCGCCCACGCGGAGCGTGGAGGGGGAGGCCCCGCGCGCGGTGATGTCGTGCAGCAGGTCGTCCATGGAGAGCAGGACCGAGCGCGCGCGGACCAGGACGAACTCACCGAGCTCGGTCGGGCGGACCCCCGAGCGCCCGCGGTGGAAGAGCGGTCCGCCGACCTCCCGCTCGATCCGCTGGAGCTGCGTCGTGAGGGCGGGCTGGGACGTGGAGAGCGCCGCGGCCGCCTTGGTCACGCTGCCGGTGTCAGCCAGGAGGCAGATGGTGCGCAGGTGGCGGAGTTCGAGGTCCATGCGTGGAATCTAGGACGGGGAGGGGGCCCGTGTACAGACGTGCTGTCGCGGAGGCCGCTGCGAGTCGGGCCGTCCAGGGGATCGGGGGTCCGATTCCCCTTTGTCGAGAGGCGGGCGCCCCGGGCCTCGTGCGCGACCGCGCCTTGGGATAGGGTGCCGCTCGTCACCATATAGTTGGACGTCCTACTACATCCAGTCGTTGGATGGGGCCGGCGCGGAACCGTGGGAGAGGCTCATGACGGTCGAACGCATGCTGCACACACCCGAGGCGGAACAGCTTCTCGATCTGACCGGGGAGATCGTCGACAAGGAGCTCGCCCCACGCGCCTCCCAGGACGAGGAGGAGGGGGTCTTCCCCCGCGAGGTCTTCCGGGTCCTGGGCGGGGCCGGCCTGCTCGGGCTCCCCTACCCCGGCGAGTACGGCGGCGGCGACCAGCCCTACGGGGTCTACCTCCAGGTGGTGGAGGAACTGGCCCGCGGGTGGCTCGCGGTGGGGCTGGGCGTCAGCGTCCACACCCTGTCCTGCTACCCGCTCGCGGCCTTCGGCAGCGAGGAGCAGAAGGCCGCCCTCCTCCCCGCCATGCTCGGCGGCGACCTCCTCGGCGCCTACTGCCTCTCCGAGACCGCGTCCGGGTCCGACGCCGCCGCCATGACCACCCGCGCCGAGCCGGTGGAGGGCGGGTACCGGCTCAACGGCGCCAAGGCGTGGATCACCCACGGCGGCGAGGCCGACTACTACTCCCTCTTCGCCCGCACCGGCGCGCCGGACTCGGGGGCGCGGGGGATCAGCTGCTTCCACGTCCCGGACGGCACCCCGGGGCTGGGCTCGGCGCCGCCCGAACGCAAGATGGGCATGCGCTCCTCCCCGACGGCCGGGGTCCTCCTCGACGACGTCGGGATCGGGGCCGACGCCCTGATCGGCGAGGAGGGCCAGGGGTTCGGCATCGCCCTGTCCGCGCTCGACTCCGGCCGCCTGGGCATCGCCGCCTGCGCCGTGGGCGTCGCCCAGGCCGCCCTCGACGCCGCCGTGGCCTACTCCCGGGAGCGCCGCCAGTTCGGCAGCGCGATCGGCGACTTCCAGGGCGTCGGCTTCATGCTCGCGGACATGGCCACGCAGATCGCCGCCTCCCGCGCCCTGTACCTGTCCGCGGCCGCGCTGCGCGACGCCGGCCGGCCCTTCGGCAGGCAGGCGGCCATGGCCAAGCTGATGGCCACCGACACCGCGATGCGGGTCACCACCGACGCGGTCCAGGTCTTCGGGGGCTACGGCTACACGCGCGACTTCCCCGTCGAGCGCTACATGCGCGAGGCCAAGGTGCTCCAGATCGTGGAGGGCACCAACCAGGTCCAGCGCCTCGTGATCAGCCGCCACCTGGCCAAGGAGGGGAGCTGACCGGACGGCGGACCCGGCGGCCGGTCCCGTCACACCGGCGCGAGGGGCCCCGGCCCCGATGACCCCGTACCCGTGGCCGGTCACGGGTACGGGGCGGCAGGGCCGCACACCCCCGGCCACGGCCCAGGGCGTGTTCGGTGGATGCTTTCGGCGGGCTCGGCGCTCGCGAGCCCGGAACGACCCGCGGACCACGGCCTAGGAGCGGAGCAGCCCCGCCGTGTCCCCGGCGGTGCGCACCACGGGCTCCAGAGGCCCCGGGGCCAGAGCGGCCAGCGCCGAGCGGTACCCCTCGGCGCACTCCAGGTCGGTCAGGGCGGCGGACTCCGGGCCGCCGCCGCCCTCCCAGGAGAGCAGCGCCGCGTCGTCGTGGGGCGGGCTCACCAGGACCCTGCGCAGACCGCCCGACAGGCCCAGCCCGGTCGCCTTGAGGAGGGCCTCCTTGCGTGCCCAGTACCGGAAGAAGGCGCCGACCCGGTCCTCGGGCGCCAGGCGCTCCCAGGCCGCGTGCTCGGGCGCGGCCAGCGTGTAGCCCGCCAGCCCCGCCAGGTCGCGGGCCTCGGAGACCCGTTCGACGTCGACCCCCACGGGCACGCCCCCGGAGACGGCGAGGACGACCCACTCGCCCGAGTGGCTGACGGAGACCTCCCATCCCTGGGCGGGCCCGGAGGGGTGCGGCTTGCCGTGCGGAGCGGCGTCCCCGGTGCCCGCGCCGGTGCGCTCCTTCTCCTCGCACGAGCGGCAGCGCAGGTCGAAGGTGACCTTCTCGGGCGGGCAGCCGGCCCGGTCCGCAAGGACCAGGCGGGCCATCGAACGGCCCAGCAGGTGCCGGTCGCGGTCGGCCTGGTGGCGGAAGCGGGCGTTGCGCGCCCGTTCCTCCTCGTCCAGCAGGCGCAGCAGGCGGTCGTCGGCGGTGGAGGTGTGGGCCCACCAGACCTCGTGGGCCGGGGGCGCGGGGTCGAGCTTCATGCTCCTCATTGTCACCCGACTTTCCCCGCGTTGGGTGGTGTGAGGTCAACCCAAACCGGGAATTCGGTTAATGGCAGGTCAGCCCGTCCCCTGGGGAGGCCCGAATGTCTGTCTTCGTGTTGTTCGGAGCAGGTGCGCTCATCGGCCTGGTCACGCTGACGGCGGTCGTCATCGTCACCCTCCTGACCGAGAAGCCCGAGGCGGAGCAACCCGCGGCCCGGGAGCGGTCCGTACTCTAGAGCGGCGCGGGACCACGCCCGTGCGATGGCACGGGTGAAGGTGGGTCCACATGGCCGAGGAAAGCCGTCCGGCGTTCGCCGCCGAGCGACGGGAGCGCATTCTCGAACTCGTGCGCGCCAACGGCACCATGTCCCTGCGCGACATCGCAGCCAAGGTCCGCGCCTCGGAGGTCACCGTCCGCCGCGACGTGCGCGCGCTGGAGGCCGAGGGGGTCGTGGACCGCCGGCGCGGCGGGGTCGCCCTGCCCGGCCGGATCGGCCACGAGCAGAGCTACTCGGGCAAGAGCGGCCAGTGCGCCGCGGAGAAGGCCGCGATCGCGGTGGCCGCCGCACGCCTGGTCCGCCCCGGCGACGCCATCAGCATCGGCCCCGGCAGCACCGCGGAGGCCTTCGCCAAGGAGCTCCTCACCCGCCACGACCTGACCGTGGTCACCAACTCCCTGCGCGTCGCCGACGTCCTCGCCGAGGCCGCGCGGGTCGAGGTGGTGGTGACCGGCGGCACCCTGCACGGGCCGATACGGGCGCTGGTCGGGGCGGCGGCGGAGGTGAGCCTGTCCGGGCTCCGCGTCAACCGGGCCTTCCTCTCCGGCAACGGGGTCAGCGCCGACCGCGGGCTGAGCACCCCCAACCCCGCGGTGGCCAGTGTGGACCGCGCGCTGGCGGCCTGTGCGGACGAGACCATCGTCCTGGCCGACCACACCAAGATCGGCGCCGACACCATGGTGCCCACCGTCGCCCCGGAGGAGATCGCCCACCTCGTCACCGACAGCAGCGCCGACCCCGAGGTGCTGATGACCCTGGAGGAGCTGGGGGCACTCGTCCACGTCGCCGTGGTCGCCGACGAACGGGGCGAGTGAGACCGCCCCGCCGCGACCGGTCGGAAGGACCGCGTACCCTACCGTTCACGCCCATTGCGCTATCGGCGCCCGGTGCGTGATCCTGGGCCCACCCCAGTCCGCCCTCCCGACCGACCGCCGCCCATACGCAGGAGCCGCCGCGCATGCCCTCACAGCCGACGCCGCCGCACGTCCCGTCCGAACCGGTGCGCGTCACCCCCGAGCCCGTGGCGCTCCCCGAGCCCTGGGCGGACTCGCGCCTGACGGTCGTCGTCCCCACCTACGACGAGGCGGCCAACCTCCCCGTGCTGGTCGGGCAGCTCATGAGCCTGGACCTGCCCCGCCTCAGGGTCGTGGTCGTGGACGACAGCTCCCCGGACGGCACCGGCGAGGTCGCGGACAAGCTCGCCGTCGAGTTCCCCGGGCGGGTCGGCGTCCTGCACCGCACCGCCAAGGACGGCCTCGGCCGCGCCTACGTGGAGGGCATGAACCGCGCACTGGAGGAGGGCGCCGACTACGTCGTGCAGATGGACGCCGACCTCAGCCACCCGGTGGGCTACGTCCCGCAGCTCCTGGGCACCCTGCACTCCACCAACGCCGGGGTGGTCATCGGCAGCCGCTACGTGCCGGGCGGGAGCCTCTCCGAGCAGTGGGGCGTGCGGCGGCGCCTCCTCAGCGGCTGGGCCAACGCCTACGTCAAGGCCGTGCTGTCCATCCCCGTGCGTGACGTCACCGCCGGGTTCAAGATCTGGCGGGCCTCGGCGCTGCGCGTCCTCGACCTGCCCAGCATCGAGAGCACCGGCTACGCCTTCCAGGTGGAGATGCACTACCGGGCCCACCGCAGGGGCCAGAAGATGATGGAGATCCCCATCCACTTCGAGGACCGCGTCGCCGGCGAGAGCAAGCTCGACGGCGCCGTCGCCCTGGAGGCTGCCCTGCGCCCGCTGCGCCTGCGTCGCGCCGAGAGGTCCCGCAGGCGCTAGCTCCGGCCCGCCTTCCTTCACATCCGCCCGCTCGTCTGAGAGCATCGGTGAAAACGTGGGAAGGGGGAGAAAACAGTGACCGAAGAGCCCTATGACGTGGACACCGACATGGGTGACGACCCCGAGGAGAGCGAGGCCGCCGAGCTCGAGCGGCGTATCGAACCGGATTACGACATCCAGGAGTACGACTTCGAGGACGACGACAGCCGGGGTGAGCGGGGGATCAGCGAAGCGGTCCGGGACGAGCGCAACGACGTGTACCCGCGGCAGAGCTGGGGCGGGGAGACCCGGAGCGCCGAGGAGGAGGCCGTCAACGAGATCGACGACGGGTACTCCCCCGACGTCGGCGAGGGCGCGGCGGTGAGGAGCCCTCACCCCGGTGAGGCCGACGCCCACCGGGCCGACGCGCACGGCGCGGACGAGCGCGACCGCACCGCGGACCCGGCCGGCTACGTGCCCGACGCGGAGGACCCCAAGGACACCGGGGCGCCGGACGCCTGATCCGGGACCCGTGGCGGGAGACCGGGGCCCGGACGACCCGGCCCGGGACCGGCCCGCCGTATCCGGCCGGCGCCACGCGGCCGTACCCCTCGCGGCCCCGGCAGGCCCTCCGGCCGCCGGGGCCGCGCGCTGCCCCGGCCCGGCGGGCGGGCGCTCCTCCCCGGCGGCAGTTCCGGGGTCCCGCACGCGGCCGGCCCCGTGTCCCTCGGAAGGGCGGTGCGCCCCGAAGCCGGGGAAGGGGCCGGGGTCTCGCGCACAGTGCCCCTCAGGAGGACAGGTCCCTCAGGAGGACGGCGCGCCCGGCCCCCGGCCGTCCGAGATCTCCCCGGCCGTCGAACCCGGGCACGAGCGCAGCGGCGGCCCCGCCACACCGCAGAACCGCAGCGGCTGGTCGTCGGCGCGCGGGGCCACGGCACTGGCCTCTTCGGCCATCGCACCGCGTTCGGCCGCCTCAGCGGCCTCGGGCATCCGCCCGCGCGGCAGCGCCAGCGCGCACAGGGAGGCCAGGACGCACAGGCCCGCCAGTATCAGCATCGCCGGGCCGAACCCCTGGGCTATCTCCGCCGACGCGGCGCCCGATCCGGACCCCTGGCTCCCGGAGCCGCCGATCCCCGCCAGGACGGGGACGGCGGCCACGCCGATGAGCTGCGCGGCGCGCGCGAACGTGTTGTTCACCCCCGACGCCAGCCCCGCGTGCCGCTCGGACACCGACGCGAGCACCGTCGCCGTCAGCGGCGCCACCGTCGTCGACAGCCCCAGCGCCACCAGGAGGACCCCGGGGAGCACCCCCGTCAGGTAGGGCGCGTCCGGTCCCAGGCGGGACAGCAGCACGAACCCCGCGGCCAGCAGCAGCGGGCCCGCCACCAGCTGGGGCCGCGGGCCGATCCGGGCGGCGAGCTTGCCCGAGCGCGCGGAGAGGGCGAGCATCAGGAGCGTGATCGGCAGCGACGCGGCCCCCGCCGCGACCGGCGAGTACCCGCCCACCTCCTGGAGGTGGATGACCAGCAGGAACAGGAGGGGCCCCAGCGATCCGTAGATCAGGACCGTCGCCGCGTTCGTCACGCTGAACGGGGTGGAGGAGAAGATCCCCAGGGGCAGCATGGGGTTCGCGGTGCGCGCCTCCACCGCGAGGAAGGCGCCCAGGGACAGCACGCCGACCACCACGCCGGTCCACACGGCCGGGGTGCCGCCGACCGCGCCCCACTGGATCAGCGCGTAGGTGATCCCGCCCAGGGCCACGACCCCCAGCAGCGCGCCCGGGTAGTCCAGCCTCCGGGGGGCCTGGGCGTCGCGCGACTCCGGCACCTTGAACCAGGCGATCGCCAGCACCGCCGCGGCGATCGGCAGGTTGATGAGGAAGATGAGGCGCCAGTCGCCGATCTGCACCAGCCAGCCGCCCACGAACGGCCCCACCGCCGAGGCCACCCCGGTCAGCCCGGACCACGCCCCGATCGCCCGTGCGCGGTCCTGCTCGCGAAAGCCCGCCTGGAGGATGGCCAGGCTCCCCGGGGTGAGCAGGGCGCCTCCCACGCCCTGCACCACGCGTCCGGCGATCAGCCACTCCAGGGTGGGCGCGAACGTGCACAGCGCCGACGCCAGGGCGAACACGGCCACGCCCGCCATGAACAGGCGGACCCTGCCGAACCGGTCCGACAGGGAGCCGCTGAGCAGGATGAGCGCGGAGAGCGTCACCATGTAGCCGTTGACGATCCACTGCAACCCGGACAGCCCCGTGTCCAGGTCCTCCTGGACGGCGGGCAGCGCCACCGTCACCACCGTCGAGTCGAGGAAGGCCATCCCCGAGCCGAGCACGGTGGCGGTCAGCATCCACCGGGCGGCCGGCGTCCCCCAGGCCACCGCGCCGCTCGTCGCCGGTACCGAAGCAGATCCAGACACAGCACACACCCCCGGTCCACAGTACGGCGCGGACCCCCGCCCGCAGGCGGGGGTCCGCGTCTCTTGTCCCCGAGTTGTGCAGGATGTGACCTGCGCCTACTCGCTGGCGAGCGCCCCCGTGATGGAGGCCCCGGCGGCCCGGCGGGCGGGCAGCACGGACGCCAGCAGGCCCGCGAGCACGGCCACGGCGATGAACACCGCGATCTGCCCGGCCGGAACGGTGAGCACCATGTCGGGCAGGGTCGCCGCGCCCGCCGCCCAGCCGAACACCACGCCCAGCACGATCCCGATGCCGGCGCCGATCAGGCACAGCAGGACCGCCTCGACGCCCAGCATCCGGCGCAGCTGCCCCTTGGCCAGGCCCAGCGCGCGCAGCAGGGCGGACTCGCGGGTGCGCTCCAGCACCGACAGCGCCATCGTGTTGGAGATGCCGAACACCGCGATGACGATCGCCAGGCCCAGCATCGCCGCGATGGTGTAGAAGGCGATGTCCATCATGTCCGAGAACTGGTTCTTCATCTCGGCCACCGACATGACCTGCATGGTCGGGTGGTCGTCCACCGCCGTGTAGACGGCGTCGCGCACCTCGGAGGCGTCGGCGCCCTCGGCCGCGCGGACGTAGACCATCTCGCTGTCGGTGGTGTCGGGGAACAGCGTGGCGAAGTCCTCCGGGGAGACGACCGCGCCCCGCAGGGTCTGGGCGTCGGCCAGGACCGCGGCGACCTCCAGGTCGACCTCGCCGTCCGGGGACGGCAGGGTGAGGGTGTCGCCCACGCCCAGGCCGTCGGCCAGCCCCTCGGAGAGCAGCACCTCGCCGGGACCGAAACCGGAGATCTCGCCCTCGACGGTCTCGCCGGTGATGTCGACGCCGAGCTCGGCGCCGTCGTAGGTGCTGACGGGGAGCGAACCCACGGGGGAGGCGTCGTAGCCCTCGACCGTGCCTCCGCGCTGGGCGATCACCTTGTCCAGGAGGGGGCTCTCCGCGAGGGCGTGCTCGACCTCGGTGGGGACGAGGGGCATGCCGGTCTCCCCGGACGCGGACGTGTCGGCCCCCTCCTCCGGGGAGGCCCCGCCGTCCTCGGCATCCGCCGAGTCCTCGGGCGAGGCGCCGTCGGCCGGGGCCTCGCCCTCCTGCCCCTCCTGCGTGCTCTCGGGCGGGGGCTGCACGGTGTCCTCGGCCGGGACGCCGTCCGTCCCGGCGCCGTCCTCCGCGGGGGCTTCCTCGGCGACGGTGTCGCCGCCGGAGGCGCCGTCCATCGAGTACTGGGCGCTGACCTGGTAGTCCACCGGGAACTGCTCGTCGAGCATCCGGGTCATGGTGGACTCCAGGGAGGCGCTGACCACCGAGTAGCCCGTGATGAGCGTGGCACCCACCGTCAGGGCGATCATCGCGGTGGCGGCCCTGCGCGGGCTGCGGGTGGAGTTGTCCACCGCCAGCATGCTGGGCACGCCGACCCTGCGCAGCGGGACGCCGACCAGGCGGACGATGCCGCGCACCAGGAGCGGGCCCAGCACGACCACGCCCACGAAGGCGATCAGGGCGGCCGCCGTCACGATGACCGGCCCCATCTGGTTCGGGCCGGACACCTGCGTCAGGGCCACCAGCGCGGCCGAGACCAGGAAGGTCAGGACGCCGAACACGACGCGCATCCAGCCGGTGCCCTTCTCCAGGCCGCCCGCGGTCGCGCTGGTGCGCAGCGCGGCCAGCGGCGGGACCCGGGTGGCCCGCGTGGCCGGGACCAGGGCGGAGCAGACGGTCACCACGGTGCCGACCGCCAGGCCCACGATCACGGCAGACGGCGTGATCACCACGGGGACCGAACCGCCCATACCCAGCAGCGGGCCGCCGAACGCCGCACCGGCCATGCCGATGCCGACGCCCGCCAGGACGCCGAGGGCGGAGGCGATCAGCCCCACCGCCACCGACTCCAGCAGGACGGACCGGAACACCTGGCCGCGCTTGGCGCCGACGCAGCGCAGGAGGGCCATCTCCCGCTGGCGCTGCGCGATGAGGATGGCGAAGGTGTTGTAGATGACGATCCCCGCCACGAACATGGCGATGAACGCGAACAGCAGCAGCGCGGTCCGCATCATCGCGGTGTCGCCGCCGGCGGACTCGGCCATCTCCAGGCCGAAGGCCTCGCCCGTCTGCACGTCCGCGCTGTCGCCCAGCAGGGCCGCGACGGCCTCGGCGGCCTGCTCGTCGGTGTGGCCCTCCGAGGCGAGCACGTCGATCTCGGTGTAGCCGGTGGCGCCGGTCATCTCCCCGACGGTGTCGGGGGAGAAGACGAGCGCGCCGCCGTAGCTGTAGCCCGGGTCCACGCCGAAGTCGACCAGGCCGGTCACGGTGAACTCGCGCTCCTCCTGCGCGGGGTCGAGCACCGTCACCGTGTCGCCGACCCCGAAGCCGGCCTGCTCGGCGGTGGAGCCGGCCAGGGCCAGCTCGTCGGGGCCCCCGGGCAGCTCGCCCTCGGCCGCGGAGAAGCGGCTGGTCTCCCCGATGGAGATGGCGGCGGGCGGCATGAAGCCGAACGCGCGGCCGTCACGGTCCAGGAGCACGGCCTGTCCGCTGACGATGCCGTCGGCCCCGGCCACCTCGGGCAGGGCCCGGACACCGTCCAGCTGGGCCTCGGTCAGCGGTTCCGGCTCCGAGGGCTCCGCCGGGTCCGCCGGCTCCTCGGCGGCGGGGACCGCGATCGCGTCGACGCTGGTCGCGGAGCCCATGACGGACTTCTCGTAGTTGGCGTTCAGCGTGTCGGCGAACACCATCGTGCCGGAGACGAACATGACGCCGAGCAGGATGGCCATCACCGTGGTGAAGTACCGGGACTTGTGCATCCGCAGCCCGGCGAGTGTGGTGCGCAGCATGGATCAGACCTCTTCCAGCTTCAGCAGCCGCGCGGAGACCAGTTCGGCGGTGGGCTCGAGGACCTCGTCCACCAGGCGGCCGTCGCGGAGGAACACCACGCGGTCGGCGTAGGAGGCCGCGACGGGGTCGTGGGTGACCATGACGATGGTCTGGTGCAGGTCGCGGGCGGAGCCGCGCAGGAAGGCGAGGACCTCCGAGCCCGAACGCGAGTCCAGGTTGCCGGTGGGCTCGTCGGCGTAGACGACCTCGGGGGCGTTGAGCAGGGCACGGGCGACGGCCACGCGCTGCTGCTGCCCGCCGGAGAGCTTCGCGGGCAGGTGGTGGAGCCGGTCGCGCAGGCCGACCACGTCGACGATGTGCTCGAAGCGCTCCTTGTCGACCGCGCGCCTGGCGATCTGGGAGGGCAGCAGGATGTTCTGCTCGGCCGTGAGCATCGGCAGCAGGTTGAACGACTGGAAGATGAACCCGATCCGGTCGCGGCGCAGCAGGGTCAGCTCGGCGTCGCGCAGACCGGTGATCTCGGTGCGCCCCAGGTGCACGCTGCCGGACGTCGCCACGTCCAGCCCGGCCAGGCAGTGCATCAGCGTGGACTTGCCGGAGCCGGAGGGGCCCATGATCGCGGTGAACGCGCCCCGGTGGAACTCCACGTCGACCCCGGCCAGGGCGTGGACCTTGCTGTCGCCGGTGTCGTAGGTCTTGGTGAGGCCCCGCGCGACCACGACCGGTGGCGAGGCGACCGGGGGGACGGTTTTCACAGTGGACTCGGTCACGACAGACAGCTCCAGAGACGGTGGGACGACGGATGTACGGGGAGTGGTTGATCGGTGTTGCCCGCCGGGGGACCCCTCGTCCGGCCCGGCACACCACAACGCTAGGTCCGCGGGGACCGCCCGGGCGTCCACCGCTGGGCCGATCCCGGGGTCGGCCGAAGGAGGGGTGCGCGCCGGGTTCGGGACTCCTTCGTCTGGCCGACCCGCCGACTTTCGTCGGGGGTGGACCCGTCACCGTCCGTGTTGATCAACCGAAACGGTGGTCCTGAACTGCGATGACGCGAAAGTCGAGTGGTCGTGACGGCGCGGCGGGGCGGCCGCCGGACACGGGGGGCCGGCGGGAGGCGCCCGTAGAATCCGCACCATGAGGACCTGGGTCAACGACAGGGGGCGGTCCGTCGGCGCCCGGTGGCGGAACAACTGGCAGTGGTGGTGGGACCGCAGGCTCCGCATCGCCGACTGGCTCTACGCCCTGGGGACCCTGCCGCTGAGCCTGCTCCTCCAGATGGGCGCGAACGGTCTCTTCCGAGGTGCGATCGAGTCCGGATCCGCCGTCCTCTCGCGCTCCGGGTCCGTGAGTGCGATGATCGCGCTGCTCGGCCTCGCCGTCGTCCTCTCCGTGGTCCCGGCCTTCGTGGCGGCCGCCGCCATCATGTTCCGGCGCACCCACCCCAAGTGGCTGCTCCTGATCGCGGTCGTCCTCCTGGCGGGCTTCGGCAACTCCGTCCCGGCCTCCATCGCCATCTACTCGTACGCCGTCTACTTCGACGACCGCAGGCTGCTGGCCGCCTGGTTCGCCCTGCTGTGCCTGGCCACCGGCGGCGGATACGGGACCAACGGCCTCATGTACGTCATCGCCGTGGTGTTCTTCCTCGTCGTCCCGGTGACGGCGGGCCTGTGGATCGGGACCAGGCGCCAGCTGGTCGAACGGCTCCACGAGCGGGCCGAGCGGCTCGAACGCGAACAGCACCTGATGGCCGAGCAGGCCCTCACCACCGAGCGCACCCGTATCGCGCGGGAGATGCACGACGTGGTCGCCCACAGGGTCAGCCTCATGGTGCTGCACGCGGGCGGGCTGGAGGTGTCCTCGGAGGACGCCCGGACGGTGGAGGCCGCTGGGCTGATCCGCACCACGGGACGGGAGGCGCTGTCCGAGCTGCGCGGGATCCTCGGAGTGCTGCGCGACGAGACGACCGCCGCCGCGCCCACGGCGCCCCAGCCCGTCCTGGCGGACCTGGACCGGCTCATCGGCGAGTGGAGCACCGCGGGCATGGTCGTGCGCAGGGAGGAGACGCGGCGGGTGCGGCCCCTGGCGCCGGGGGTCGAGCGCACCGCCTACCGGATCGTCCAGGAGGGGCTGACCAACGCGGCCAAGCACGCCCCCGGCGCGGAGGTCGCCGTGCGCCTGCACCACGGCCCCCGCCAGATCGAGGTCGAGGTCGCCAACGAGCCCGCGCCCGCGCCGACCGTGCCCATGCCGCAGAGCGGGTTCGGGCTGACCGGCCTCCACGAGCGCGTGGTGCTGGCGGGGGGCAGCCTCAGCGCGGGGGTGTGCCCCGACGGGGGGTGGCGGATGCGCGCTATCTTGCCAACCGACGGCAGCCCGGACCGGGACGCGGAGTGACCCCCGCCGAGGGGACCGCGCGTCCCGGCCCGCCGGGCCGCCGCGCCCGGACCCGCCGACGGCGGCCGGTACGGTCGCCGCTGCCTTCGCACACCGACACGAGAGGACCCGCACGGTGATCCGCACACTCCTGGTCGACGACGAACTCCTGGTCAGGTCGGGGTTGCGGATGATCCTGGACTCCGCCCCCGACATCGAGGTCGTGGGGGAGGGGGGAGACGGGGAGGAGGCCGTACGCCTCGCCGAGGAGCTCCGCCCCGACGTGGTCCTGCTGGACATCCGCATGCCCGGCACCGACGGGATCACCGCCGCCGGCCGCCTCACGTCCCTGCCCGAACCGCCCCGCGTGGTCCTGCTGACCACGTTCGACCTGGACGAGTACGTGCACAGCGCGCTGCGCGCCGGGGCGGTGGGCTTCCTGCTCAAGGACACGCCGCCGCGCGACCTCATCGCCGCGGTGCGCACCGTGCACGAGGGCCACGCCATGCTGGCCCCCAGCGTCACGAAGCGCATGCTCGAACGCTTCGCCTCGCCCGCCCCCGCCGACTCGGCCGCGGGGCGCGAGGAGGCGGCGCGGCGCCTGTCGGTGCTGAGCGAGCGGGAGCGGTCGGTGCTCGTGGCGGTGGCCCAGGGCATGTCCAACGCCGAGGCGGGCCGGGCCCTGGGGATGCGGGAGGCCACGGTGAAGGCGCACGTCAGCCGCATCCTGGCCAAGATGGGCATGTCCAACCGGGTCCAGGCCGCCATCCTCGCCCACGACGCGGGGTGGGCCTGAACCGCTGCGGGGAGCCCCGGCGCGGGCCGCGGCTGTCGTCCGAGGCCCGACGCGGCAGGAGGACATCCGTCTCCGACAGATCCCGCGCACGTCCACCGACCGGCACGGAGGTGCCCATGTCCCCACTGATGAAGTTGACCGCGATCACACTCGACTGCGCTGATCCTGTGGCCCTGGCGGCGTTCTACCAGCAGGCCACCGGCCTCGAACCCCACCCGGGATCGGGTGCCGACTTCGCCGGCCTCACACGGGGGGACGGGCTCTTCGTCGGCTTCCAGCGGGTCGACG
Source organism: Streptomonospora nanhaiensis (assembly GCF_026642255.1). Taxonomy (GTDB): domain Bacteria; phylum Actinomycetota; class Actinomycetes; order Streptosporangiales; family Streptosporangiaceae; genus Nocardiopsis; species Nocardiopsis tropica. The sequence continues at coordinate 2,398,735 of NZ_CP113264.1, forward strand.
GCTACCGGGCTCCGCGCTGGCCCGACCAGACCGTCCCCCAGCAGTTCCACCTCGACTTCGCGGTCGAGGACCTGGACGAGGCGGAGGCCCGGCTGCTGGAGCTGGGCGCGGGCAGACCGGACCACCAGCCGGGCAAGGGGGTGTGGCGGGTCCTCACCGACCCGGCCGGCCATCCCTTCTGCCTGGTGAGGGGCTGAGAGCCCGTATCCCGTCCGGCGAGACAACGGTCACTCCGCGCGGCGCGGCGACGGGCGGCGCCGCCCGCGCCGACGCGGTGGGGCCGCATCGGGGCAGGTCCGGCCGCTTGGTGGCGATATGGAGGGCGATGTCGCTCTCCGTCTCAGTTGCGTCTACCGGCCGGTAGCTCGGTACGCTGCAATGCGATCCCACCCCCGGAACATCACGTCGTGGCTGATCACAGCAGCCGCAGGAGAAGAGGAGCCCCTATGTCGCGCTCGGTACTGGTCACCGGCGGCAACCGCGGAATCGGCCTGGCCATCGCCCGTGAGCTGGCCGCCGGTGGAGACTCCGTCGCGGTGACCTACCGTTCCGGCGAACCGCCGGAGGGCCTGCTCGGCGTCCGCTGCGACATCACCGACTCCGCCCAGGTGGACGCCGCCTTCAAGGAGGTCGAGGAGGCGCAGGGCCCCGTCGAGGTGCTCGTCGCCAACGCCGGGATCACCAAGGACCAGCTCCTGGCCCTGATGAGCGAGGACGACTTCTCGTCCGTCGTGGACACCAACCTCACCGGTTCGTTCCGCGTCACCAAGCGCGCGGTGCGCGGCATGATGCGCAAGCGCTCCGGCCGCGTCGTCCTCATCTCGTCCGTGGTGGGCCTCCTCGGCTCCGGCGGCCAGGCAAACTACGCCGCGTCCAAGGCCGGCCTGGTCGGCTTCGGGCGCTCCCTCGCCCGCGAGCTCGGCTCGCGCAACATCACGGTCAACGTGGTCGCCCCCGGCTTCGTCGAGACCGACATGACCGCGGTCCTGAGCGAGGACCGCCAGGCGGAGATCAAGAAGAACGTCCCGCTGGGGCGCCTCGGCTCGGCCGAGGACATCGCCAGGACCGTGGGCTTCCTCACCGGCCCGGGGGGCGCCTACATCACCGGCGCCGTCATCCCCGTGGACGGCGGCCTCGGCATGGGGCACTGAGCCGCCCCACCCGGCCGCCGGCCGTTCCCCGCACCCCGCAGACCGCAGCCACCGGAGCTCCCCTCCGGAACAGCAAGACAGGACGGACCACCCGAACCATGGGAATCCTCGAAGGTAAGCGCATCCTCGTCACCGGGGTGCTCACCGACTCCTCCATCGCCTTCCACGTGGCGCGCCTCGCCCAGGAGCAGGGCGCCACGCTCGTGCTCACCGGTTACGGCCGGATGAGCCTGGTGGAGCGCATCGCCAAGCGCCTGCCCGAGACGCCCCCCGTCCTGGAGCTCGACGTCACCGACGACGAGCAGCTCGGCACCCTCGCGGCCCGCGTCGGCGAGCACGTCGACGGCCTCGACGGCATCGTCCACTCCATCGGGTTCACGCCGCAGGACGCCCTGGGCGGGAACTTCCTCAACACGGAGTGGCCGGACGTGGCCACCGCCATGCACACGTCCACGTTCTCCCTGAAGTCCCTGACCACCTCCCTGATGCCGCTGATGGGCGGGGGCGGCTCGGTCGTGGCCCTCGACTTCGACAACAGCGTGTCCTACCCCACCTACGACTGGATGGGCGTCGCGAAGTCCGCGCTCGCCTCCACCGCCCGCTACCTGGCGCGCTACGTCGGCGACCGGGACATCCGGGTCAACCTGGTCTCCGCCGGGCCGCTCAGCACCATGGCAGCCCGCAGCATCCCCGGCTTCGCCGAACTGGCCCAGAACTGGCCCGAGCGCGCCCCGCTGGGCTGGGACATGACCAACCCCGAGCCCGCGGCGAAGGCCGTCGTGGCGCTGCTGTCCGACTGGTTCCCGGCGACGACCGGCGAGACCGTCCACGTCGACGGCGGCTTCCACTCCACCGGGGCCTGACCCGGCCGCCGGAGGCCCGCACCCCGGTGCGGTAGGTTGACGCGGTCGGGGGCCCCGGGGCTCCCGACCGCGTGTCGTCCCGGGGCCGGTCGCGGCGTGTGTACCCGTGTGCCCGGCGCCTTCCGTGTGACCCTGGTGGACGGCCGCGAAAACCCGGGAAGCACGACGGCGTCGGAGGTACGGACGGATGGATCTGGGACTGTCAGGGGCACGGGTGGTCGTCACCGGGGCGAGCCGCGGGATCGGCCGCGCCGTCGCCCAGGCGTTCGCGGAGGAGGGCGCGGACCTCGCGATCTGCGCCCGCGGCCCCGAACCCCTCGCCAGGGCCGCCGAGGAGCTGCGCGGGACCGGCGTGAAGGTGTTCTCCCGCGAGCTGGACGTCACGGACCACGACGCGCTGCCGTCCTTCGTCGACGAGGCGGTGACGGCGCTCGGCGGGCTGGACGTGCTGGTGTCCAACGTGTCCGGCGGCAGCGCCCCCACCGCGGACCAGTGGCAGCGCGGGTTCGACGCCGACCTGATGCCGTTCGTGCGGCTGACCGGGGCGGCCGGCCCCCACCTGCGCGCCTCCGGGCGCGGCGGCGCGGTCGTGCTGGTCTCCACGACCTCCGCACTGCACACCACCGCGCCCGCCGGGCCGCGGTCCTACGGCGCCGTCAAGGCGGCGCTCAACCACCACGCGTCCTCGCTGGCCCGTGCGTGGGCGCCGGACGGGGTGCGGGTCAACACCGTCTCGCCCGGTCCGACCGAGTTCCCCGGCGGGGGGTGGGAGCGCCGCCGCGAGAACGACCCCGCGTTCTACGAGAGCATCCGCGAGCGCATCCCCTGCGGACGCCTGGGCCGCCCCGAGGAGGTCGCCCGCTCGGTGGTCTTCCTCGCCAGCCCGGCGGCCTCGTTCGTCACCGGGCAGAACCTGGTCGTCGACGGGGGCTTCCTCGACCGGGTCTGACCCCGGGGCACCGGTCGGCGGGGCGCGCACCCCTCCTCCGCGCCACCGCCCGGCCACGTTTTCCTCCAGCTGCCCGATGCCGCCCTCCGCGCGGGCGCCCGCGCCACAGCCGTAGGGCTGTATGGTCACGTCGGTGCCCTGGTACCGTCTTGCGGTGCCCAGAACCGCAGACCACGCCCACCGGCGGGCGCAGATCACCGGGGCCGTGTGCGAGCTGATCGCCGACAGCGGCCTCGGCTCCGTCACCGTGGCCCGCACCGCCGCCCGCGCGGGGATGTCGGTCGGGCTCGTGCAGCACTACTTCCCGTCCAAGGACGACATGCTGCTGCACGCGTTCGAGCGCGTCAGCGGCGACGTCGCCGCCCGTGTCGCCGACATCGTCAGGACGGGCGCCCGCCACGAGCGGACCATCGCCGAGATCCTCGGTGCGGCCCTGGCCGAGCACCTGCCGCTGGACGGGCCCCGACGCGCGGAGTTCCGCGTGATCCGGACCTTCGCCGGACGGGCGCTGGACAACCCGGCCCTGGCCGAGGTGGACGCCCGCGCCGGAGCCGCCATGCACGCCGAACTCGTCCGCGCCGTGGGCAACGGCGTGGAGTGCGGCGAGGTGGCGCCCGACCTCGACGCCGACGCGGCCGCCGCCCGCCTGGGCGCGGTCACGGAGGGGCTGGCGACCCGGGTCCACCGGGGGAGCCCCGGCGCCGCCGAGCTGGCGCGGGCGGTGCTCGGGGCCGAACTCGCCTCCGTCTTCACGGGTGAGTGCCGCCAGTACGCCCGCTGAGGGCCGCCCCGCCCCGTCCCGGCCGGGACGCCGAGCCCGGGGCGACCGCGTGGGGCTACCCCTCGCGCAGGATCCGGACCAGGAGGGTCGAGCGCTCCAGGGCGGCGTTGTCGCGCACGCCCGTCTCCAGCGCGCCCGCGGTGGCGTCCACGACCGACACGTGCCGGGTGGCGCGCGTCAGCGCCGTGTACACCTGAGGGCGCGACACGGGGACCTCGGGCGGGAACACCGCCACCACGGCGGGCCAGAGGCCGCCGTGCGCGGCGGCCACCGTCACCGCCCAGCCGTGGCGCAGCGCCGCCGGGTCGGCGACCCTCACCCGGGCGCCGCCGGAGAGCTCCACCACCGCCTCCCCGTCCACCTCGCGCAGGTACCCGGTGTCGCCCGGGGCGAAGCCGGGTCCCGAGGCGGCCAGCAGCACCCGGTCGCCGACGTCGAACCCCCCGTGCGCGCCGGGGCCGGGGTTCAACCGCTCCTTGCACCCGGCGTTGAGCGAGCGCGTGCCCGCCGGCCCGTCCTCGCGGGCGGCCACCACCTGGACGTCCTCGGCGCCGATGCCCAGCGCGCGCGGGATGGAGTCGGTCACCAGCTGTACCACCCGGTGCGCGGCCTCCTCCGCGGAGGAGGCGGGCACCCGCACGACCTCGCGCCCGGGCGCCTCCACCTCGGGGAAGCCGCCGGCGGCCACGGCCTCCGCGAGTTCCGCGAGGGGCCCGGGGGCCTCGGCGCCGGCGATCTCCGCCACGTGCGCGGTCCGCGAGGCGGCGATGTCGAGCGCGACCCGCCCCGGTGCGGCGGACGGGGCCTGGTGGGGGTCGGCCACGAGGACCAGGTGGGCCCCGTCGGGGCACGCCGCGGCCAGTTCGGCGGCGCGGGCGGCGCCCACGGACATGGCCTCGCACAGCACGACGAGCCCGACCGCCAGGGGAGCCCCGGCCGTCAGGGCGGCCAGCGGGACCGCGCGCAGGGGCGCGGGCGCTGCGGGGCCGTCCCCGGCGTCCCCGCCCTCCGGAGATCCTTGTCCGCCGTCCCCGGCGTCCTCCCCGTCCCCGGCGTCCTCCCCGGGGGCGCCGGGGGTCCCGGAGCCCTCCTCCTCGGCCGGTCCGTTCCCGCCGCCGGGGTCCCCGGCCGGGGCGGGGGCCGCCGCCCGGTCCCCCTCGCCGGAGGCGTCCCGCGCGGGGCCGTCGCCGGGCCCGGCGTCCGTCCCGCGGATGCGCGCGATCTCGGCGTCGAGGGCCGCCGCGGCCTGCGCGGTCGGCGCGGCCACCGCGATCCCCACCCGGCTGTCGGCGGCGATCGCGTGCAGGCAGAGCAGGGCCCTGGCGAGCTCCCCGGTGTCGCCCGGTCCGTGGCTCAGCACGGTCACCGGGCGCAGGGCCGCGGTCACCACGGCCTCGCGGGTCCGGTCGGAGACCGAGAACCCGCCCCGCTCCTCGGCGGCCTCCACGGTCTCCCCGGCGGTCGCCGTGTCCATGATCGGGTCGTTGCCGCTGATCAGCCGCAGCAGCTCCTCGCCCAGGCGCTGTTCGGCGCGGCCCACGTCCGCCAGGGCGTAGTAGCGGTCGGTGTCCTCGGGCAGCTCCGGGACCCCGCCCTCCTCGAAGTCGAAGTCGTCGTCGGGCTCGTCGGTGCTCTCCAGCACCACCGCGCTCCCGTCGGCCGCGGCCGCCTCCAGGGCCGCCGCGGGGGCGGCCACCCCGAGCTTGCCGACGGCCGCCGCGAGCCGCTTCTCCTCCACGACGGTGTTGCCGCGGCGTGCGGCCAGCCGCAGCACGTGGGCGGTCAGGGCCGCCAGGCGGCGGGGGTCGTCGGGGCGGGCGGCGTCGCCCAGGCGCCTGCGCGCGCAGAAGTCGGCCTGTTCCACGGTCACCTGCGGGAGGCGCAGCAGCAGCCAGGGGTTCGCGTCCAGGTCCGCGGCGGCGCCCGGTCCCAGTGCGGCCAGCAGCCGGGGAGCCAGGGCGCCGGGGGCGCCCATCCGGTCAAGGACGGCGTTGACCTGTTCGACAGCCTCGGACACCTCGGGTGGTTCCCCTCGTCACGCGGTTCGTGGACCCTGGGAGCCTATCGACTCGCGGTGACGTTCCGGTCCGGCGCCGACCCGCGCCGAGCTGCGGGCGGGCCGGCGGCGGGGTGCGTCCGCTCAGGCTCCGCGCCGCGCGCGCCCGCCCCCGCGCCCCCCGGCGGGCCCGTCGCCCCCGCCCACGACCTCGCGCACCGCGAGACAGGGGTCGGTGGTCGGGGAGGACTCCTGGATGCTGGTCGCCGCGCGCAGGGCGCTCGCGCGGAACAGGGCCCGGGCGGGCTCGTCAACGCCGGCCAGCACGCGCTCCTCGACGCGGTCCACCCGGTCGCGGGCGCCGGCCAGCACCTCGCGCCCGCGCTCGGTGGCGCACACCCGCCGCACCCGGCGGTCGCCGGGGTCGACCCGGCGGCGCACCAGCCCGGCCTCCTCCAGGTCGTCGAGCAGGTAGGTCATCACGCTGCGGTCGATCAGCAGGCGCTCGGCCAGGGCCGCCTGGGTGGGCGGCTCGGCGTGGACCGCCGCGGTGAGGACGTGGTAGCCGCGGCTGCCGTGCGGGATGTCGGTGAGCGAGGCCTCCGTGAGCTCGTGCCAGCGGCGCAGCACGACGGCCAGGGACCACCCCAGGGTCGTGCCGGGTCCGCTGTCCGGAGTGGTGGTCGTCATGTCCCCGAGAGTACCAGGAATACGTGGTGGCTAAGATAAGTTGTTGCCAACATCATTTGCTGAACAAACTAGTTTCGCCCCCTCCGAGGAGAAGCCCCATGCCCGACTACGGACACCCGCTGGAGTTCGGCGCCTTCGTCACGCCCGCGGCGCAGGACCCCGACCGGGCCGTCACCCTGGCCGAAATCGCGGACGAGGCGGGGCTGGACCTGGTCACCTACCAGGACCACCCCTACAACCCCGCGTTCCTCGACACCTGGACCCTGCTCAGCTGGGTGGCCGCCCGCACCACCCGGATCAGGGTGTCCGGCAACGTGCTCAACCTGCCCCTGCGCGGCCCCGCGATGCTGGCCCGCTCGGCGGCCAGCCTCGACCTGCTCTCCCGCGGCCGGTTCGAGCTCGGCCTCGGCGCCGGGGCCTTCTGGGACGGCATCGAGGCCATGGGCGCGCGACGCCTGACCCCGCGCGAGTCCGTCGACGCGCTCGGCGAGGGCATCGACGTCATCCGGGCCGTCTGGGACACCGACGCCCGCGGCGGGGTCCGCCTCGACGGCGAGCACCACTCCGTCCGGGGCATGAAGCGGGGACCCGCCCCCGCCCACGACATCGGCATCCACCTCGGCGCCTACAAGCCCCGCATGCTCCGCCTGGTCGGCGCCAAGGCCGACGGCTGGCTGCCCAGCCTCGGCTACCTGCGGCCCGAGGACATGGCCTCGTCCAACAAGACCGTCGACGAGGCCGCCCTGGAGGCCGGCCGCGACCCCCGACAGGTCCGCCGGATGCTCAACCTCGCCCAGAACGCCTTCCTGCCGACCAACCGCGGCTTCCTCCAGGGGCCGCCCGAGCAGTGGGTGGAGGAGCTGCTCCCGCTCGTCCTCGAACACGGCTTCTCCACGTTCATCGCCGCCTCCGACGACCCCCGCACCCTCCAGACCCTCGCGGCCGAGGTCGCCCCGGCCCTGCGTGAGGCCGTGGCCGCCGAGCGCGCCGGAGCGGGCACCCCGACGGGGCCGGTCCGCCCCGTCGCCGCCCTGGCCGCCCGCCGCACCGGCATCGACTACGACGCCGTCCCCGAGGCCCTGCGCGCCGACGCCGTCGAGCCCGGGGACAAGGGCTACGCCAAGGTCCGCCACGGCTACATGCAGCACGGCAGCCCCGGGCTGGTCCTGCGGCCGGGCGACGCCGAAGGGGTCGCCTCGGCCCTGGCCTACGCACGGGCCCAGGACGCCCCGCTCCACGTCCGCAGCGGCGGCCACGGCATCAGCGGCCGCTCCACCGGCGACGGCGGAGTCGTGGTCGACCTCTCCCGCATGGACGGCGTCCGGGTCCTGGACCCCGGCACCGGACTGGTGCGGCTCGGCGCCGGGGCCCGCTGGGGCGCCGTCGCCTCCGCGCTGGCACCCCACGGGCTCGCGCTCGGCTCGGGCGACCACGGGGGCGTCGGGGTCGGCGGCCTGGCCACCACCGGCGGGCTGGGCTACCTCTCCCGCGCCCACGGGCTGACCATCGACAACATCACCGCCGTCGAGGTCGTCACCGCCGACGGGGAGCTCGTGCGGGCCGACGCCGACCACCGCCCCGACCTGTTCTGGGCGATGCGCGGCGCGGGCGCCAACTTCGGGGTGCTGACCGCGGTCGAGGCCACCGCCGCACCGCTCCGCGACGTCGTCCTCGGCCAGTTCGCCTACGACGCGAGCGACACGGCCGGGTTCCTGCGGGCCTGGGGCGAGATCGCCGAGGCCGCGCCCCGCGAGGTCACCGCGTTCCTCACCACCGGTCCCGGGCGCGGGGGCGGCGGCCCCGTCGCGCAGGCGATGGTGGTCTACGCCGGGGACGACACCGACCTGGCGGTGCGGGCCCTCGAACCGTTCCTCGCTGCGGGGCCGGTGCTGGACCAGCGCGCCCAGGTCGCGCCCTACCCGGCGATCCTGCCCCATGACGACGCCCCGCACCGGGGCCACGGGCTGCCCGCGTCGCGGAGCGGGCTGCTGCGGCACATCACGCCCGAGCTGGCCGGGGGCATGGCCGAGCTGCTCGCCTCCGGCGACACGTACTTCATGCAGCTCCGGCAGGTCGGCGGGGCCGTCAACGACGTCCCCGCCGACGCCACCGCCTACGCCCACCGGACCCAGAACTTCTGCCTGGCCACCATGTCCTCGGGGCCGCGCGTGCCGCGCATGGACGAGCGCTGGGCGGAGCTGGAGGAGCACCTGGAGGGGATGTACCTCAGCTTCGACACCAGGACCGGGCCGGAGGTCCTCGCGCGGGCCTTCCCCGAACCCGTCCTGGGCAGACTGCGCGGCCTCAAGGCCGAGTACGACCCCGGGAACCTGTTCGACAAGAACTTCCCGATCCCGCCCGCGACCCGGGAGTGAGCGGGAGGGAGGGCGCGGCCGGGGGAGGGCCGGGGGTGCGGCGTCCGACCGGGGGAGCCGGCGGCCGGAGGGGTCAGCGCTCCTGACGCGCCGTCGCGTCGTCGAGGGCGTCGCGGATCTCGGGCGGCAGTTCCACGCCCTCCACCCCCAGGACCTCCTCCAGCTGGGCGAGGGTCCGCGGACCGGTGACGGCGGCGGCCACGCCCTCCTGGTCGCGGGCCCAGCTCAGCGCGACCGCCAGCGGCGGCACGCCCAGGCCCTCGGCGGCCGTGCACACCGACTCCACGACGCGGCGGCTGCGGTCGTCCAGGTACGGCTCCACGTACGGGGCCATGTGCGGGAAGGCCGCCCGCGAGTCCGGCGGCGTCCCGTTGCGGTACTTGGCGCTGAGCACCCCGCGGCCCAGCGGCGCCCACGCGATCACGTGGGCGCCCGCGGCCGCGGCGGCGGGCCGCAGTCCCCGGTCGGCGCCCCGGTTGAGCAGGGAGTACTCGGTGCCCACGCTCACCAGCGGGACACGGTCGGGCTGCGCCCTCTGCCAGGTGGCCAGGGTGGCGAACTGCCAGGCCTCCAGGTTGCCCGCGCCCACGTAGCGCGCCTTGCCCGCCGCGACCGCGGCCTCCATCGCGGCCAGCGACTCCTCCGGCGGGGTGGCCGGGTCGAACACGTGGAGCTGCCACAGGTCGACGTAGTCCGTCTGCAACCGCCGCAGCGAGGCGTCCAGGGACGCCAGCAGGTGCCGCCTGGAGGCGTCCACCGGCCGGTAGCCCTCGGGGGTGTGGCCGGTCTTGGTGGCCACCACCACGTCGTCCCGGCGCACGGCCGCGCGCAGCAGCCGCCCCAGGATCCGCTCGCTCTGCCCGCCCGTGTAGATGTCGGCGGTGTCCACGAGCGTGCCGCCCGCGTCCACGAACGCGGTGAGCTGCTGCCCGGCCTCCTCCTCGGAGGTGTCCTTTCCCCAGGTCATCGTCCCGAGGGCGGTACGAGACACCCAGAGCCCTGATCTGCCCACCTGTCGCTGTTCCATGCGGCGGAGAGTACCCTGTTCACCCGGAGTCGGCCCCGAGTACACCCTCGCCGCGTAGTCTCGGCGCAGCCCGGACCGGGGACGTTCGCCACGATCGCGGCTCGAACACGGCGGGGACCGAACCCTCTCCGTCCCCCGGGTGGCACACAGCCCGCCCCTCCGCGTACGCGCGCCCCGGCCGGGCCGTTCCCCAGCAGTGCTCCGGCGCCCCCTGGCACCGGACTATCCAGAAAGTCCGAAACCGCGTGTCCATCTTCGAGGCGGTCGTTCTCGGCCTCATCCAAGGACTCACCGAGTTCCTGCCTGTCTCCTCCAGCGCCCACCTGCGGGTGTTCGCGGCCTTCTTCAACTGGCCCGACCCGGGTGCGGCCTTCACCGCCGTCAGCCAGATCGGCACCGAACTGGCCGTGGTCGTCTACTTCCGCCGACGCATCTGGGCGGTCATCACCACCTGGTGCCGGTCCCTGGTCGACCGCGACCTGCGCGGTGACGTCAACGCCCGCATGGGCTGGTACGTCATCATCGCCAGCATCCCCATCGGGGTGCTGGGCCTCCTCCTGGAGGAGCAGATCGACGGCGTGTTCCGCGACCTGCGGCTGATCGCGCTCTCCCTCATCGTCTTCGGCGTCATCCTCGGCGCCGTCGACCACTACGCCCGCCGCCAGAACGAGCTGGAGGACCTCACCCTCGGCCGGGGCCTGGTCTTCGGCATGTTCCAGTGCCTGGCGCTCGTGCCGGGCGTCTCCCGCTCCGGCGCGACCATCACCGGCGGGCGCCTGCTGGGCTTCACCCGGCCGGCGGCGGCGGAGTTCGCGTTCCTGATCGCGATGCCCGCCGTGTTCGCCTCCGGCCTCTACAAGATGCTGGACATCGGCGGCAACGAGTACGCGGGCTGGGGCGCCACCCTCGTCGGCACCCTGGTCGCGTTCGTGGTCGGCTACGTGGTCATCGCGTGGCTGATGAGGTTCATCTCCACCCACAGCTTCATGCCGTTCGTCATCTACCGGATCGCCCTGGGCGTCGTCATCCTCGCCCTGGTCCTCTTCGGCGTGCTCGCCCCGGAGGGCGGAGCCGGGGTCGGCTGACCGGCTTCCCCGAGCGGTCCGGGGGCGCGGCCCGCCCAATCGGCGGGCGCGCCCCCGGACTCCGGCCCGGCGGCCCCGACCGGGCCTACCCTGGTGCCCATGGCGACACCAGCACCCCACGAGACCCCGACCGCGCCCGAGGCGGTCACCCTCCTCCTCGTCCGGCACGGGATGACCGACGCCACAGGGCCCCGCCTGGCCGGGCGGGCCGCGGGGGTCCACCTCAACGACACGGGCCGCGCCCAGGCCGCCGACCTGGCCGCCCGCCTGGCCGGACTCCGCCCGGCGGCCCTGGTCTCCAGCCCGCTCGAACGCTGCCGGGAGACGGCCGGGGCCGTCGCCGAACGGCTCGGCGTCCCCGTCACCGAGGACGAGCGCTTCCTGGAGTGCGACTACGGCTCCTGGACCGGGCGCTCGCTGGCCGAGCTGTCCGGCGAACCCCTGTGGCGCGTCGTGCAGGACCACCCCAGCGCCGCCCGCTTCCCCGGCGGCGAGTCGCTCGCCGCCGCCTCGGCCCGCGCCGTCGGGGCCGTCCGCGACTGGAACACCCGCCTGCTGCTGCCCCCGGCGGGGGCGGCGGTACCGTCCCCCGCCGGGGACGGGGACGCACCGGCCGCGCCGCCCGTGTACGTGGTGTGCAGCCACGGCGACATCATCAAGGCGATCGTCGCCGACGCACTCGGCATGCACCTGGACCTCTTCCAGCGCCTGCGCGTGGACCCCTGCTCGGTCACCTCCATCACCTACGCGCGCACCCGCCCGTTCCTCAACAAGCTCAACGACACGGGCGAGGGCCTGGCCGCCGGCCTGCCCACCCCGGCGGAGGCGGGCGGGGAAGCGGCCGTGGGCGGGGGAGCGGGGAGCCGGGCGCCGGCCCCGGGCACCGCCTGAGGGGCCGGGGCGGGCGTGGGCGCCGGGACCCCGTCCGGACCCGGCGCCGGGCCGCCCCGCCCGGCCCTGACGCTCCACCAGCGGATCCGGGGGGTTTGGCGCGGGGCCCGCGCTATCCCTTAAGGTTCTTTCCATGCCCGTCTTTCAGTTCAACCCGCCGGAGCGGTTCGTCGCAGGAACCGTGGGCCAGCCGGGAGACCGCACCTTCTTCCTCCAAGCGGTGGGAGAGGGGCGCATCACCAGCGTCGTGCTGGAGAAGGCGCAGGTCGAGGCGCTCGCCACCCGTATCGAGGAACTGCTGGAAGAAGTGAACCGGCGCTTCGGCTCCCCGCCGGACGACGTCGCCTCGCCCGAGGACGACGGCCCCCTCGAGCAGCCCATCGAGCAGGACTTCCGCGTGGGCACCCTCGCCCTGGCCTGGGACGCCGAGGCGGCCCGCGTCATCATCGAGGCGCAGGAGGTCGACGAGACCGCCGGCGAGGACCTGGTCGAGGACGACGAGGAGGAGCTGGAGGTCTTCGCCGAGGAGGCCCCCGCCCACCGCGACGTCCTGCGCGTCTACCTCACGCCCGGCGCCGCCCGCGCGTTCGCCGGACGCGCGATGAAGGTCGTCGCCGCCGGCCGCCCGGACTGCCCGCTGTGCGGGCGCCCGCTCGACCCCAACGGCCACATCTGCGCGCGCCAGAACGGCTACCGCCCGGACCGCCTCGTCTGACCTCGCCGTCGACGACGCCGCCGGCGGTCCCGACACGCTCACTCCCGACCCCCGGAGGGCCGCCATGAGGGACACCGCCGACGCCTTCGACGGCCTCAGCCCCTCCGTGGGGCTCGAACTCCTCCTCCACGGGGAGATCACCGTGGAGGGGCGCCTGACCGCCGCGTCCAACGCCACCCTGTACTGCACGGTCTCCGACGGCGTCCGCTCGGCGGCGTGCGTGTACAAGCCGGTGGCGGGGGAGCGGCCACTGTGGGACTTCCCCGACGGGACGCTGGCCGGCCGCGAGGTCTCCGCCTACGCCGTCTCCGAGGCTCTGGGCTGGGCGGTCGTGCCGCCCACGGTCCACCGCGAGGGCCCCTTCGGCGAGGGCATGGTGCAGCTGTGGGTGCACGGCGACACGACGGTGGACCTGGTCGCCCTGTCGAGGGAGACCGACAACACCGGCCTGCGCCGCATGGCGGTGTTCGACGCGGTCGTCAACAACTCCGACCGCAAGATCGGCCACCTGCTGCCCACCCCCGGGGGGCACCTGTACGGCTGCGACCACGGCGTCACCTTCGCCGAGGACTACAAGCTGCGCACGGTGCTGTGGCAGTGGCAGGGGCAGCCCCTGCCCGAGGACGTCGTGGAGCGGCTGGGGGCGGTGGGGGCCCAGCTCGAGGACTCCGGCAGCGCCCTGTCCGCGACCCTGCGCCGCCACCTGACCGGCCCGGAGGCCTACGCGGTCCGCAGCCGGGTGGAGCTGCTCGTGCGCCACGGCATCCACCCCTACCCCGCCCCGGACTGGCCGGCCGTCCCCTGGCCCCCGGTCTGACCGCGGCCCGCGCGGCGCCCCCGCCCGCGCCCCTCCCCGGCACGCCGGTCTCCGGCGCGATGATCCGGACGCGGGGGCGGGCGGCCCTGGGTGTCGGAAGCGTGGACGAGCGGTGTTCTCCCGCGCCCCGTCCCGGACGGGCGGGTGTGAGTCGTGTCCACTACCGGGGGGTAGGAATGGTGCACTACCGACCACGGCATGCACAATGGTGCACGTGAGCAACGAGTGGAACTACCTTTTCGACATGGACGGCGTCCTCGTACGCGAGGAACACCTGATCCCCGGCGCCGACACGCTGATCGCGGAGCTGCGCGAACACGGGACCCCGTTCATGGTGTTGACCAACAACTCCATGTACACCCCGCGTGATCTGCGCGCGCGTTTGCTCAACACGGGCCTGGACATCCCGGAGGAGTCCATCTGGACGTCGGCGCTGGCGACGGCGCAGTTCCTCCAGACCCAGCGCCCCGGAGGCTCCGCCTACGTCGTCGGCGAGTCGGGGCTGACCACCGCCCTGCACAACGTCGGCTACGTGATGACCGAGCGCAACCCCGACTACGTGGTCCTGGGCGAGACGCGCACCTACAGCTTCGAGGCCATCACCCGTGCGATCCGCCTGGTCCGCGGCGGGGCCAGGTTCATCGCCACCAACCCCGACGAGACCGGTCCGAGCGCCGAGGGCCCGCTGCCCGCCACGGGCGCGGTCGCCGCGCTGATCGAGAAGGCGACGGGGCGGCGCCCCTACTTCATCGGCAAGCCCAACCCCCTGATGATGCGGTCGGCGCTGCGCCGGATCGGCGCCCACTCCGAGAACACGCTGATGGTCGGCGACCGGATGGACACCGACGTGCTCAGCGGCCTGGAGGCGGGCCTGCAGACCGTCCTGGTGCTGACGGGCATCTCCGGCCGGGACACGGCCGAGCAGTTCCCCTACCGCCCCACACGGGTGCTCGAGTCGGTGAAGGAGCTCGTCGGCCACACGCAGGACCCCTTCAACCGCGGCTAGGGGCCGACCGGAACCGCCGCCCGTGCGGCGTGAGGGCCCCGGCCCGGATGACCTCGTACGTGCGGCCGACGCCGAACCCCGCCGCGGGTACGAGACCACGGGGCGGGGCCGCCGACCCCTTCGGCCGCGGCCGGGGGGCACGGCCGCCCGTCCCGAGGGGCGGACCCCCGCACACGACGACGGGGGCGGCGGACGCATCGTCCACCGCCCCCGTGTGTCGCGGGGTGGTCAGGCGCTCTGCCGCTGCTTGGCGAGCTCCTCCACCTTGGCCGCCTCCTCGCGGCGGCGGGCGCGCAGGAGGGCCAGGCGTTCGGCGAGGACCTCTTCGAGGTCCTCCATGCTCCGGCGCTCCAGCAGCATGTCCCAGTGCGTGCGCACCGGCTTGGTGTTCTTGGGCTCTTCGCCGTTGCCGTCCCGTCGGAGGGCGCGGTCGCCGCAGAAGCGGCACTCCCATTCGACGGGGATCTCGGCCTCGGTCGCGAACGTGACCGAGAAGCGGTGGCCCCGGGTGCAGTCGTAGGTGACTTCCTGCCGCGGAGCCAGGTCGGTGTTGCGGTCGTTCTCGTAGCTCGTCGCCCCGAGCCGGGTGCCGCGAAGTGCTCGCTCGGCCATCGTGTGGGTGCCTCCAGGCGCTTGTGCGGTCTCGCGGGGTGTAACACGTCGTTCCACGTCAAGATTCCCCGCTGACCTGAGGTCGAATCACCCCGGGAGCTCTCGGGGCCACTCGTCCTCGGAAACTTCGTCCGGCGCGCAGAGTCTGGCACATGTGACCTGCGGCACTCCAGGGTGCCCTTTTCGGGTGTGTCTCTATTCCGCGCGTCCTTGGAAGAAAAACATCCCGTACACCCCCTTTGTTCCATCGGTCGGCGCGTCGCGGTTCACGTGCCGGTCGCGGGCGCCGCGTGTCCGACGGTGCGGGCCGGGTGCTCCCGCGCCGCGGGGTGGGGCGGTCCGACCGGCCGCCGTCCGCTCGGAGGCCGGTTCGGCCCCCCGGCGGAACGGCGCGCACATGCGCTCCGTGTCCGTCAGGTCGCCGCCGTTCCCGGGGTGCGGTCGCCCGTGCGGGGAGAGGCGCGCCGCGGACGCGCGGTTCGGCGGGGCGGCCGCCCGGCTGTTCCGCGACCCCGTGGGCGCGCTAGTCACATCTGCCACATCTGTAACACGGGGCGCTTGTGCATGCTGTCGTGGCTGTTCACGATATGTGCGCCCGGATTGTCCGGACAATGGCGTTTGCTCATTTTCCGAGGGGTTGCGAAAGTGCCTATCACGTTGGGGAAGTCCTCTGCCCGGCGGGATGCGGGCGCCTGTGCCGTGTCCCCCATTGATTCTTCATTGTCCTGGCATGGTCGCTTCCATCGTCTGATGGTATGTTGACTCGCTGTGCGCCGAAAAGCGCTGGTTGAGACAATTACGTCCTTCCTTTCGGTGGACTCCCGTATGCGGAAAACGATCTTTCCGCGTGCCCTCGTGCACTGCCCGCAAGTGAAGACGCCGCCGGACGTGGAGCCCGATGACTGCCTGGAAGACCCCCCTCCCCCCGGGAGGCGCGCCGCAGGGGACGCGCGCCCCGCGCCGGCTCCTCCTGCTCCCGCTGGCCGCCCTGCCCTTCTGGGGCTGGACCCTGTGGGCCGTCCCCGGACTCCGGGAACTCCCGGCCGCCGCGGCGTCCGCCGCGCCCCTCCTGCTGCTCGTGGCCCTCGCCCTGCTCCTGGACCGCCGCGACCGCCGGGTCCGCGAGCTCGGCGCCGAGCTCGCCGGCCTGCGCACCGACACCGCCGCGCTCGCCGACGAGCACCTGCCCCGGCTGGTCGAGCGCCTGCGCGCCGGGGACTCCGCCGAGACCGCCCTGCACCGGCTGCCCCGGATCGACGACCCCGGAGCGCACGCCGCGCTGAAGGCGGTCGCCGCGGAGATCGCCGCCGCCGAACGCCGCAGGTCGGCCGCCATGGTCGCCTGCGCCACCGCGGCCGGGCGGGTCCAGGCGCTCACCACCACGATGCTCGCCGACCTGCGCCGGATGCAGGAGCGCCACGGCGACGGCTCCGGCGACGACGTCCTCGGCGACCTCATGCACCTGGACCACAGCACCGCCCAGGCGGGACGCATCGCCGACAGCATCGCCGTCCTGACCGGGGCGCGCTCCGGCCGCCGCTGGGGCCGCGCCATCGCGATGGAGAGCGTCGTCCGCGGAGCCATGGGGCGGATCGGCGCCTACCGGCGCGTCCGCGTCCACAACGTGTCCGAGCAGGCCGTCGCCGGGTTCGCCGCCGAGGGCGTCATCCACGCCCTCGCCGAGGTCCTCGACAACGCGGCCAAGTTCTCGCCGCCCACCGCCGAGGTCCACGTGCACGTGGAGGAGGTGCAGGCCGGGATCGCCGTCATGGTCGAGGACGGCGGGCTGGTCATGGGGGAGGAGGCCCTGCGCCGGGCCCGCAGCGCGGTCGAGAACCGCCTCGACCTCTCCGCCATCTCCGGCACGCGACTGGGGCTGTCGGTCGTGGGCCGGATCGCCCACCGGTACGGCCTGTCGGTCTCCTTCCGCCCCTCCTCGCGCGGCGGCACCGCGGTCGTCCTGCTCCTGCCCCGCAAACTCGTCAAACCGCTGCCCGAGCCCCCGGTCCGACCGGAGCCCGAGGAGGCCCCCTCCACCCCGGTCCGCCCGGGGACCGCGGACACCGGGACCGGACCGCTCCCCGCCGCGGCGCCGGCCGCCGCGGACGGCGGGCTGCCCCAGCGCCGCCGCGGGCAGACCCTCGCGGCGGCCGAGAGCGCCGGGCCCCGACCCCGTACGACACGTCCCGCCACCGCGGCCCAGGGGTTCGGCGCGTTCCGCTCCGCTGTGCGCGGCCAGGACCCGACCGGATCACCGAAGGACGCATGATGGACCTCGACACGTTGACCTGGCTTCTCGAAGGCCTCCTCGAACGCACGCCCGGCACCCGCCACGCGCTCGTCCTGTCACGCGACGGGCTCAAGCTGTGCCACAGCGCGGGCCTGCGCGCCGACAGCGCCGACCACCTCGCGGCCATCGCCGCCGGGGTGCAGAGCCTGGCGCACAGCGCGTCGGTGGAGTTCGGCGACGGAGGGGGCGGCGTCCGCCAGGCCATGGCCGAGTTCTACGGCGGGCTGCTGTTCATCGTCGAGGCGGGGCACGGGGCCCACCTCGCCGTCATCACGTCGGCGGAGGCCGAGCCCGGCCTGGTCGGGCACAACATGAACGAACTCGTCGAGCAGATGGGCGAGCACCTCACCACGCCGCCGCGCGCGGTCCCCGGACCGGCATGAGCGGCGCCCACCGCCACGAGGGGCCCGACCGGCTCTACGTGATCACCTCCGGCCGGAGCGGGGGAGCCGACGAGTCGCTGGACGCGGTCACCCTCGTCGTGGCCGAGAGCGAGGCCGTGCCCGGCATGCAGTCCGAGCACGCCGAGATCCTGCGCCTGTGCCGGAACCCGACGGCGGTGGTGGAGGTGTCGGCGCACCTGCGCCTGCCCGTGGCGGTCGTGCGCATCCTGCTCACCGACCTCCTGGACACCGGCAGGATCACCGCGCGCCACCCCCGGCCGGCCCCCTCGCCGGCCCAGCCCCTCGCCTCACCGGACGTCCTGGAGAAGGTCCTCGTTGCACTCCACAACCTCTGAGCCCCCCGCACCCGGGCCCCGCACCGCCGAGGCGCCGCTGCCCGGGACCACGGAGCAGGCCCTCAAGATCACCGTCCTCGGGGGCTTCGGCGTCGGCAAGACCACCCTGGTGCGCTCGGTCAGCGAGATCCGGCCGCTCGACACCGAGGAGACCATGACGCGGGCGGGCGCGGCCGTCGACGACCTGGAGGGCGTCGAGGGCAAGCGCGCCACCACCGTCGCCTTCGACTTCGGCCGCATCACCCTGGACGCCACCGCCGTCCTGTACGTGTTCGGGGCGCCCGGCCAGGAGCGCTTCTGGTTCCTGTGGGACCGCCTCTTCGCCGGGTCGCTCGGCGCGGTCGTCCTCGTGGACACCCGCCGCCTGGAGGAGTCCTGGTACGCCATCGACCGGCTGGAGGCCCAGGGGACCCCCTTCGTCGTCGCCCACAACGACTTCGGGGAGACCTCCCACGGCCTCGACGAGGTGCGCGCCGCCCTCGACCTCGACCCGGCCGTCCCGCTCGTGCGCTGCGACGCCCGCGAGCGCGACTCGGCCAAGCAGGTCCTGATCTCGCTGGTCCGGCACGTCCGCTCCCTCGTCGCGGCGCGGAGCGCCCGGTGAGCGGCCCCGGCGAGGCCCCCCGGCCCCGGCCGCCCGCGCGGCACTAGCACCGGTGCCGGCGCCGCCGAGGTCCGGCACACGCCCATCCCCAGGCCACGCGCGCGACCGGGCACGAGCCGGTCGGCGCGGGGCAGCGCCCCCTCCAGGAGAGGAACCCCGTGCGAGGCCAGCCCGTCAAGCTGTACGACCCCGCGTTCAACGCCGACCCAGAGGGCTTCTACCGGTCCATGCGCGAGGAGCACGGGCCGGTCGTGCCCGTGCTCATGGACGGTGACGTCCCCGCCTGGCTGGTCATCGGCTACCAGGAGCTCCACCACGTGCTGAGCGACCACGGCGTGTTCGCCCGCAGCCCCCGGCGCTGGAACGCCTGGGACAGGGTGCCGGAGAACTGGCCGCTGCTGCCGGTGCTGGTCCCGCTCCCCAACCTGCTCTCGGCGGAGGGCGAGGACCACCGGCGGCGGGTGCGGGCGGTCAACGACGCCCTCGACGGCGCCGACCCGCACGAGCTGCGCATGGTCGCCACCCGCATCGCCGACCGCCTCGTCGACGGCTTCTGCGCCTCCTCCTCGGCCGACCTGCGCTCCCAGTACGCCCAGCGCCTGCCCTCCCTGCTCCTGTGCTGGATGTACGGCATGGACGACGACCGGGGCGAGAGGATCGCCTCCCTCATGGGGACCGTCTTCGACGCCGGCCCCGACTCCCAGAGGGCCCACGCCGAGATCGCCGCCGAGCTGGCCGGGCTGATCGCCGCCCGCAGGGCCGAGCCCGGGCCGGACGTGGTCTCCCGGATGATCGCCCACCCCGCCGCCTACACGGAGGAGGACCTGGTCGCCGAGCTCGTGGCGGTCCTGGGCGGGGCCCACCAGACCACCTCGGAGTGGATCGGCAACGCGCTGCGCCTGATGCTCACCGACGACCGGTTCTCCGCCTCCCTGTCCGGGGCGCGCAGCAGCGTCCAGGAGGCCCTGACCGAGGTCCTGTGGGAGGACTCCCCGTCGCAGATGAACGCCGGCCGCTTCGCCGTCCACGACGTGGAGCTGGGCGGGAAGGTCGTCCGCAAGGGCGACCTGCTGCTGCTCGGGTACGCCGCGGCCAACAAGGACCCGCGCGTGCACGCCGGCCCGCGCGCGCCCGGCGGCGGGACCAACCACGCCCACCTGTCCTTCTCCCACGGAGAACACGGCTGCCCCCACGCCGCGCGGGGGACGGCCGAGACCATGGCCATCACGGCCATCGAGGTCCTGCTCGACCGTCTGCCCGACATCGAGCTGGCGGTACCCGCCGACGAGGTCCGGTGGCGTCCGTCGCCCTGGGTCCGGGGGGTCGTCTCCCTCCCGGTCACCTTCACTCCAGCACCCCCCCAAGGAGTCATCTGATGCCCTGTCCCGTTCAGCACACCCCCGACGGAGCGGTCCTCGTCCACGCGGTGCCCGAGGACGTGCAGGCCGACCGCGAGCGCCTGTACCAGGAGGGCCCGGTCGTGCGGGTGGAGCTGCCCGGCGGCGTGCGCGCGTGGGCCACCACCCACCACGAGGTCAGCCGGGCCACGCTCAACGACCCCCGGTTCGTCAAGAGCGTCGCGCACTGGGCCGACTTCCAGAGCGGCGCGGTCACCGCGGAGTGGCCGCTGATGGGGACCATCCCCACCGACGACACCAACATGCTCGCCCTGGACGGCGCGCCGCACCGCAGGATGCGCCGGCTCATCGCCAGCCCCTTCTCGGCGCGCCGGGTCGAGAGGCTGCGCCCGCGCATCGAGGCGCTGACCTCCAAGGCCCTGGACGCGCTGGAGGAGCGGGCGGGCGAGCGGCTGGACCTGCGGTCGGAGTTCACGTTCAAGGTGCCCATGGCCGTGATCGGCGAGCTGTACGGGGTGGCGGAGGAGGAGTACACCAACCTGGGCGAGATGTACGCCAAGCTCTTCTCCGGCACCACCGAGGAGGGGGAGCACCTCCAGATCTACGCGACCCTGTTCCAGTTCTTCGCGGAGATGACGGCCCGCAAGAGGGCGGCCGTGGACGAGCACGACGACTTCACCGCCGACCTGCTCCGGGCGGGCGAGGGGGAGGACGACGCCCTCAGCGACACGGAGATCGCCGTCACCCTGCTGACGGTGGTGGCGGCCGGGCACGAGACGACGGTCAACCTGCTCAACAACGTGGTGCGCGCGCTGCTCGCCCACCCCGGGCAGCTCGACCGGCTCAGGCGCGGCGAGGTCACGTGGGACGCGGTGGTCGAGGAGACCCTGCGCTACGACCCGCCCAACAACGTCATGATGTTCCGGTTCGCCACCGAGGACGTCGAGATCGGCGGCCAGACCATCCGCAAGGGCGAGGCGCTGATGACGCACTACGGCGCCGCGACGCGGGACCGGCAGGAGTTCGGGGAGGAGCCGCACCCGTCGGTGTTCGACCCGGACCGGACGCAGGGCCGCCACATCTCCTTCGGGTACGGTCCGCACATCTGCCCCGGCGCGCCCCTGTCGCGCCTGGAGGCCGGGATCATCCTGCCGATGCTCTTCGAGCGCTTCCCCGACCTTCGCCTGGCGGTCCCGGACGAGGAGCTGGAGGTCGTGGCGGCGCTGTCGGTGACCAGCCTGCGGGAGTTCCCCGTCGTCCTGCGCCCGTAGACGGTCCGGCCGGGGCAGGGGCCCCAGGGAGGGGCGGCCCCTGCCCCGGCGGAGCGGGAAACCGTCGACAACTCCTTACGCCGACAAACCCCTGCATTGACGACGCCGAGTCATAAAATCGGCGGGTCGTGGGTTCTCGCGGAGAACACGGGGGAAACGGGAATGGCGTCGATCCGGCTGGCCGCCGCCGCGGCCGTCATCCTCCTCGGGGCCGCCGCGGCCGGCTGCGACGCCGCCGGGGTGCGCCTCCCGCCCGGCGGCGGGCACGCGCCGGCCGCGCCGTCCGAGCCCGACGGCGCGCGCCCGGCGCCCGGGCCCGCCCGCACCCCCGGCGGGGAGGAGGGGCCCCGCACCGGTCCGGGGACGGACCCGGAGGAGCGGCCCTCCGCCTCCGACCCCGCGACGGGGGAGGCGCGGGAGCCGGAGGAGGCCCCCGAGGAGGCCGTCGCGGCGTACATGGAGGCGCTCGCCTCCGGCGACCCCGCACGGATGGCCGCCGGGCTGGCGTACGCGGCCGAGGGCTCCACGGCCCACGACTACCTCGCCCACCAGGTGTCCGTCGCCCGCGCCGGGGCCGACGGGGGCAGCCCCGCCGCGGTCTTCGAGGCCGAGCGCACCGCCCACGGCTGGAAGCTGTGCCGCGAGTCCGACCCCGGAGGCGCGCCGGGCTGCTCCGGGTACCGGGGCTTCACCGCGCAGGACGGGCTGGTCGGCGGCCTGCGCGTGAACGGCGGCGACCCCGGTCCGGGCCTGCTGGTCCCTGCCCCGGGCACGCGTCCCCGGGCGGAGTCCGCGGGGGTGAGCGCCACCCTGCTGACCGCCTACCGGTCGACCACGGCCAAGGCCCTGGTGGTGACGGTCGGCTTCGAGACGCGCGAGAACGCCGACCTCGACCTGGGGCAGGCCGTCTACCGGAGCGGGAGCGGACACGAGAGCCGGGTGGACGCCGTCGCGGGACGCCGCGAACTCGACGCGGGGACCCTCGCCCGCGCCGCCTTCCACCTGCCCGGGGCCTCCTCGGGCGGCGTCCTCCGGGTGGGCGGCTGCCTGGAGGAGTGCTCCTCGCTCGTCGAACTGGCGGTGCCCGTCCGGTGAGCGCCGGGGCCGTGGCGGAACCGGGCGGGGGCCGCCCTCCGGCGTCGTCGGGGCTGTGGCCCCACGGAGGCCCCGGTGATAGATTGTGGCGCCACACGGCGCAATTCGTACGAAAGCTATGAGGACCCCGGGCTCGCGCCCCCGGTCCGGACACCGCGGGTGACCACGCGGCCCGGCGCCCGGCTGCCGCGCAGACGGGCCGGGTCGCTCCCCCTACCCCCCGGGGGAGCGGCCCGGCCTCCCGCCGGGAGCGCCCGGGGACCGGCGAGGCCGAGCACGTGCGCGGTCGAGGAGACTCCCACAGGGAGCGCCCCGGGACGCGCCCGCCCTACCTCGCGCGGCGCACCCGGGCCTCGTCCCACACCGGCTCGGGGGCCTCGTACACGCCCCCGTCCGCGCCGAACACGACGAACCGGTCGAACCCCCGCGCGAACCACCGGTCGTGCGTGACCGCCAGGATCGTGCCCTGGTAGGTTTCCAGCGCCGACTCCAGCGCCTCCGCCGACACCACGTCCAGGTTGTCCGTCGGCTCGTCCAGCAGCAGCATGGTCGTCCCCGACAGCTCCAGCAGCAGCACCTGGAACCGCGCCTGCTGGCCGCCGGACAGCGTGTCGAACGCCTGCTCCGCGGCCGGCGCCAGCTCGTAGCGGTCCAGCGCCCGCCCCGACTCCTCCCGCGGGATCCCCCGCCGGGACCCCTCGCCCCGGTGCAGGATGTCCAGGAGCGTGCGGCCCGCGAACTCCGGGTGCTCGTGGGTCTGCGCGAACCACCCGGGCAGCACGCGCGCGCCCAGCCGGGCCGTCCCGGAGTGCTCCACGGAGGGCACCCGCGCCCGCTCCTCCTCCGACAGCGGGGTCGACTCGGGGGCGCTGCCGCCCCCGGCCAGCAGCCGCAGGAAGTGCGACTTCCCCGACCCGTTCGAGCCCAGCACGGCCACCCGCTCGCCGAACCAGACCTCCAGGTCGAACGGGCGCATCAGCCCCGTCAGCTCCAGCCCCTCGCACACCAGGGCCCGCTTGCCGGTGCGCCCGCCGCGCAGCCGCATCCGCAGGCTCTGCTCCCGGGGCAGGTTCTCCGGCGGCCCCGCGTCCTCGAACCGGCGCAGGCGGGTCCGGGCCGACTGGTACCGCGAGGCCATGTCCGAGTTGTAGGACGCCTTCTGCTTGTAGGTGGCCACCAGCGCCCTCAGCTTGGCGTGCTCCTCGTCCCAGCGCCGCCGCAGCTCGTCCAGGCGCTCGAACCGCTCGCGGCGCGCCGCGTGGTAGGTGCCGAAGGCGCCCCCGTGCGTCCACGCGGTGTTGCCCGCGGCGCCCAGCTCGACCGTGACGATGCGGTCGGGGACCCGGCTCAGCAGCTCGCGGTCGTGGGAGACGAACAGCACGGTCTTGGGGGAGGCCAGCAGGGCGTCCTCCAGCCACCGCTTGCCGGGCACGTCCAGGTAGTTGTCCGGCTCGTCCAGCAGCAGGAGCGGCGACGGCCCCCGCAGGAGGGCCTCGATGACCAGGCGCTTCTGCTCACCGCCCGACAGGGTGCGCACCTCGCGCCACCGGCAGCGCTCGTAGGGGACGCCCAGTGCGGCCGTGCAGCACTGGTCCCACACCACCTCGGCCTCGTAGCCCCCGGCGTCCCCGTAGCGGGCGATCGCCCCGGCGTAGCGCATCTGCGTCTTCTCGCCGTCGTCGACCATCATCGCCGCCTCGGCGGCCTCCACGTCGGCGTGCGCCTCGCGCACCGCCGCCGGGGACACCGACACCAGCAGCTCGTGCACGGTGGTCTCGTCGCGTACGTGCCCGATGAACTGCGGCATCACCCCCAGCTCGCCGTCCAGGGTGACCGCTCCCTCCCCGGGGCGCTGATCGCCGCGCACGATCCGCAGCAGGGTGCTCTTGCCCGCGCCGTTGGCGCCCACCAGCGCCGTCTTGGAACCCTCGCCCACCCGGAAGGACACCGCGTCCAGCAGGACCCGCCCGTCGGGAAGGGTGTGACTGACCTGGTTGACGTCGATGTAACCCAAGACCGCTCTCCACGTGGGGTTCTGCCGGGACGCGCGGGGTCGCCGGGCGCGTCCCGGAAGGCTTCCACGCCCCGCTCCGCGTCGGCAACCCGTTTTCCGCGGGGCGCGGTCCCGCCCGACCGGGCGGGCGGGACCGCGCCCCGGACCGGGGCCCGCGCCGCGCGGCCGGACAGTCCGTGGCCGAGGTGACGGCGGTCCTGCGCGAGGGGGCCGCGCCGCGCGGCCGGGCCGCCGCCGGGTCGGCCCGGGGTCCCGGGGAGCCCCGGTCCGGGCCCTCGCCGAGAGCGGCCACCGCCGCCCGGCCGGGACCCTCCGCCGCCGGACTCAGTCCAGGAGCCCGTGCATCCGGGCACGTGTCAGGACCGCGATGGTGAAGGCGTCGGTGATCCGCCCGTCGCGGACCATCCCCTCGGCCTCGCTTGGGGACACCACCAGGGACCGGCGGAGCCCCTCCCCGACGTCGAGCGGGCCCAGCGACGCCACCCGCGCGGCCCACAGCCGGGCGTGCCCGCCGAACAGCCCCGAGTCCGGGTGCACGGAGCCCAGGTCGAACAGCTCCGAGGCCTCCGTGCCGAGCTCCTCGCGGAGTTCGCGGCGCACCCCCGCCTCGCCGGGCTCGCCGTCCTCGCCGAACCCGCGCGGGGCCTCCACGTGCCAGGCCCGGGTGGCGTGCCGGAAGTGCTCGACCAGCACCACCGAGTCGCCCAGCAGGGGGAGGACGACGGCGCCGGGCTCCCGGTCCGAGCCCAGCACGCGCACGTAGGCGCCCAGGCGGCCGTCCGGGAAGCGCACGGCGTCCCGCACCACCGTGACGTACTCGTCCGCGTAGACGACGCCGACGCTCCCGCCCGCGCGCTCCCGCGCCTTGGCCACGTCCTCCGGGTCGGTGAGGATCTCGATCCCCCCGGAGAGGTTGGTGAACTCCTCCGGGCGGGAGGCGCGCAACGCGGTGTAGGGATCCACGGGTCTCCCACGGTCGGGCCCGTCCAGGGGTCACTCCTCGTCGTTGACCTGCTGGTCGGAGGGGCGGCCGGCGACACTGTCGTCGGCGTGGACCCGGCCGCGGTCCTCCCTGAACAGACGGACGATGTCGTCGAGGTCGCTCTTGGCGTTCCCCAGCCGCATGGTCGGAAACGTGATGCTGTGGGACAGGCTCCTCGCGGCGGGCGAGAACCGGTCGCGGAACACCAGGCGCGCCACCAGCGGGGCCTGGGCCGCGGCCACCCCCAGTCCCGCCAGGACGAGGTTGTCCTCCGACAGGACGGTGACCGTCATCCCCGGCGCCTGGAGGACCAGGTCGGTGACGATCGAGCGGGGACCGCCCCGTCCGGCCGCCGGACCGCCCAGCCTGCGCGCCGTGCGCAGCATCTGCGCGTGCGACCGGGCCGCGGCCCGGGTGAGCTCCGCGAACTCCTCGGGGTCGGGGACCCGGTCCCAGCTCAGACCGGTGGTCAGGCGGCCCACCGCGTCCGTGTAGGCCCTCCACTCCCCGCTCGCCCTCAGCCGGACGACGGCCTCCAGCGACAGGTCCGTGTAGGAGTTGGGGCCGTCGAGGGCGCGGTACAGGGTGTCGGCGTAGACGCCGCGGAAGGTGGTGAGCAGGCGGGCCAGGGCCTCGGGGTCCGCCTCCGGTCCCGCGCCGTCCAGCTCCTGGAGCACGCTCCTCGGGGGCGACTGGGGAGGGGTGTGGGCGTTGGCGCCGCCCAGGGTGGGCAGGGCCGTGTTGTACACGAGGTCCACCAGGTGCTTGACGGGTACGACGTGGTCGCCCTCCCGGAGCAGGCGCTCGTGCGGCAGGGTCCCCTCCCGGGTGAGGAAGCGCTGGTAGACCGTGCTGCGGGTGATCTGCCCGGTGTCCTGCTCGGCCCCGGCCGCGAAGGCCGCGACCTCCCGCAGCAGGGTCCGGCGCATGTCGTCCACCTGTTCGCGCGGCAGGCCCAGGCCCTCGGCCAGCCGGTGGGGGTCGAGCTCGTGGACACGTGCCACGCGCTCGGTGAAGAACCGGTTGGTGTCGGCCGTGAAGGCGGAGTTGGCCTCGTCGTCCCAGGAGTAGCGCAGGCAGGCGGGACGGGTCTGGCGCACGAGCTCGGTCCACGCGTCGAAGACGCCGTCGTCCACCGTGAACGCGGGCCTCTCGTCGGCCGACCGCTCGTAGAGCAGGTAGGGGATGATCGCGCGCTCGTCGAGCAGGGTGGCCAGGGCCGCCCGCTCCCCGGGGTCGCACCCCGGGGCGTAGTGGCGGTTGAGCACCGGGTTGTTCAGCAGGAAAGCACGGTTGACGAGCAGCGTTCCGCTGTTGACCAGCGCGCGGCGCAGCTCCGCGCCGGCTGCGGCGTCGACCTCGTCCGTGCCGTCCCACGGCCTGGCGTCCTGGCGTTCGGCCGCCAGGTCGGGGGGCATCCACTGGTTGTCCAGGGCCTGGGCGAAGGCCGGGGCGTCGGGCAGGTCGTCGAAGCCCAGCCTGGCGCCGTCGTCGGGGGAGCGGTCGTCGGTGACGGGCGGAGGGGGCATGGGGGCGGCCCTTCCTCGGGAAGTGCCCGCGGGGCGGAGCCGGGGCGGAGTGGCCGACCCGCGGACCGGGAGGGCCTCCCCGTCGCCTCTCGGACAGCGGGGTTCCCTGCGCGGTCCGGACCCCGGTGACCTGCCGGAACGCGCTCAGCAGGGCCCGGCGCCCGGGGCCGGGACCCACTGTGTGTCGGAGCGCCGCCCGCGCCCCGCGCGGTAGTTGTATGGGTGCTCGGGGAGAGGGGACGGGGCCGGGGCGCCCGTCCGCCGACCCGTACGTGAACGGGGCCGGGCCGGGGGAGTGCGGCCGGGCGCCCGGGACCACCACCGAGCAGGGGGACGCATGCAGATCGGGTACAAGCTGGCGACCGAGGCCTTCGGGCCCGAGGAGCTCATCCGGCAGGCGGTGCTGGCCGAGCGCGCCGGGTTCGACTTCGTGGAGATCAGCGACCACTACCACCCCTGGCTGGACAACCAGGGCCACTCGCCGTTCACCTGGACCGTGCTCGGCGCCATCGCGGCCAGGACCGAGCGGATCGGGCTGGTGACCGGGGTGACCTGCCCGACGGTGCGCTACCACCCGGCGATCATCGCCCAGGCCGCCGCGACCCTGGCCCTGGTCTCCCAGGGGCGCTTCGTCCTCGGCGTCGGCTCCGGGGAGCGGCTCAACGAGCACGTCGTCGGCCAGGAGTTCCCCGACTCGGTCCACGTGCGCCACGACATGCTGCGCGAGGCCCTGGAGATCATCCGCCTGCTCTGGAGCGGCGGCTACCAGTCCTACGAGGGCGACTACCTGCGCCTGGAGGACGCCCGCGTCTTCGACCTGCCCGACACCCTGCCGCTGATCGCCGTGGCGGCCAGCGGAGGGGTGTCGGCCAGGCTCGCGGCCGAGTTCGGCGACGGGCTGTTCGCCACCGAGGCCAAGGGCGAGATCGTGCGGGACTACCGCGACGCCGGCGGCGACGGTCCGGGCTACGCCGAGGTGCCCATGGCCTGGGCGCAGGACGAGCACACCGCCGCGCAGGCGGCCCTGGAGACCTCCCGCTGGGCCCTGACCGGGTGGAAGGTCATGAGCGAGCTGCCCAACCCGGTCAACTTCGCGGCCGCCACCACCACGGTCCGGGAGGAGGACGTCCTGGCGCACTTCGCCTGCGGGCCCGACCCCGAGCGCTACGTCGAGGCCGCCCGCAAGTACGTGGACGCGGGCTTCGACCGCCTGGTCATGCAGAACGCGGGGCCCGACCCCGACGGGTTCGTCGACTTCTACCGGCGCGAGCTGGACGGACCCCTGCGCGCGCTCTCCCCGTCCTGAGCCGTGCCGTCCGCCGGGCCCGCAGTGCCCGGCGGACGGCGGGGAGCGCGAGGCTCAGGCCCGCGGGGACCGAGCCGCTCAGGCCCGCCGGGGCTCCGGCACCTCGACGCCGCCCATCCACCGCGCCAGCCCGTCCCGGTCCACCAGGACCATGTGCTCCGCGCCCTCGCGGGCCGCGGCCTCGGTGAACCCGTTGGAGGCCACGAAGATCCCCTGGTAGCCCTCGAAGCTGCTGTTCAGGATCCCGATGAAGGCGCGGACGTCGTTCGGGGGCACGGGGTGGCGCCACCGCTTGCACTGGACCACCACCTCGCTCCCGCCGGGGGAGCGCGCGGTGATGTCCGCCCCGCCGTCGTCGGCCCCGCCGACCACGATGACCGCCGTGTAGCCGTGCACCCGCATCAGGCCCGCGACGTACTCCTCGAACTCCGTGCCGGACATCAGGTCCAGCTCCGACAGGTCGGTCCGCGCGAGCGCCCGCCTCTCCCGGGTCCTGCGCACACGGCCCACGGCCCACCAGGACAGGGCGGCCACCGCCACCGCCGCCGCGACCCACAGCAGGGGCCTCGGGGCGCTCTGGGCCACCCACGCGCCGACCATGAGCGCCACCACCGCGGCGAGCACGGCGCCGTGCCGGTGCCTCCACACGAACCGTCGTTCCCTCGTTCCGACGTCCACGTTCCTCCCGGGGGCAGGGTCCTCTGCCGGACCCCTTCCCCGGGAACGCCGTTCCTCACGGGGATCCGGGCCGCGGCCCTGTGGCGGTTCCCACGGAGCCGGGCGGTGCGCGACGGGACGGTCCCGGGTCCCGTCCCTGGTCCGCGGGCACCCCGGACGAAACACAGGCGTCACCGGCGGACTACCATGGCCGCGCGGTGTCGACCGGCAACGGCGGCAACCGTCCGGGGACAGTACCCACCGCCCCCGGGGCACACAAGGAAGTAGTCCGATGACGGTCATCAAGAACATCGCCGACTTCGTCGGCCGGTGGTTCGCCCTGCTGGTCCTGGCCGGAGCGGCCGTGGGCCTCGCGGTCCCCGACCAGGCCGCGCTCGTCGCCCCGCACGTCTCCCTGCTCCTCGGCGTCATCATGTTCGGCATGGGCCTGACGATGCGTCCGGTCGACTTCGCGATCGTCGCCAAGCACCCCAAGGCCGTCGTCCTCGGCGTCCTCGCCCAGTACACGGTCATGCCGCTCCTGGGCTGGGGCATCGCCCACGCGCTCGGCCTGCCGCCCCTGCTGGTCGTCGGCATGGTCCTGGTGGGCTCCGCGCCCGGAGGCACCGCCTCCAACGTCATCGTCTACCTCGCCCGCGGCGACGTGGCCCTCTCGGTGGCGATGACCTCCATCTCCACCATGCTCGCCCCGTTCGTGACCCCGCTCCTCGTGCTGGGCCTGGCAGGGTCGTCCCTGCCCGTCTCGGCCTCCGACCTCTTCCTGTCGATCCTCCAGGTGGTCCTCTTCCCGGTCGTCGCCGGTCTGCTGCTGCGCATGGCGGCGAAGCGGTTCGTGGAGAGGATCCTGCCGGTCCTGCCGCTGGTGTCGGTCGTGGGCATCGTCCTCGTCGTCGCCGCGGTGGTCGGCGCCAACGCCGACGCGGTGCTGTCCACCGGACTCCTCGTCGCCCTGGCCGTGGTGCTGCACAACTCCCTCGGCCTGGGTCTGGGATACCTGGTCGGCATGGTCGGCGGGATGCCCGAGAGCGCCCGGCGCGCGGTCAGCGTCGAGGTGGGCATGCAGAACTCCGGGCTCGCCGCCGCCCTCGCGACCGCGCACTTCGCCCCGCTCGCGGCACTGCCCGCCGCGCTCTTCTCCGTGTGGCACAACCTGTCGGGCGCGCTCGTCGCGACCTACTGGGCCCGGCGCGCGCCCCGCGACGCGGCCGGCACGGAGGAGGCCGCTTCCACGGAGGCGTCGCCCCGGGACTGACCCGCAGCGGCACGGGCGGAGGTCCTCCGGGCACCGACCGGGGTCCTCCGCCCGGCGGCCCCGCTACGACGCGGCGGCGTGGGCGATGGCCTGGGCACTGCCCCGCAGCATGTTCCGGCTGATCCACCGGAGCATGCGGTTGGCGATCCGGCCCCGCACGGCGTTGGGCCAGTCCATGAGCAGGTGCAGTCGGGCGTGGTCGCCGACCGGTTCGACGACGATCCGGACCCTGCGGGGGGTCTCGGAGTCCGGGTCCCGCGTCCAGGTGACCTCGCGGTCGGGGGCGCTGTGCGTGACGGACTCCCGGCTTGTCTGCCCCGACATGGCGGTCAGCTCCACGACACCGCCGCCGAGCTGCCGCGACGACACGGCGGACGGCTCCCACTCGCTCCGGCGCTCCGGGTCGCTGACCAGCTCCCAGACCCGTTCCGCCGACACGGGCACCTCGAGGTCGTAGGTCGTGTACTCCCGCCCCTCGGGCGGCTGACCGTCGAGGTGGGAGCCGTCCGCCGGGGACGGCTCGGGGGCCTCCACCGGCTCGTCGAGGTCGCGCCGGAACTTGTCGGTGTCCACGTCCAGCTGGTCCAGCAGCCTGCGCACCCGGCCGCCCTCGTCGTCGATCAGCGCCGCGAGCAGGGCTGCGTCGCCCCCGCTCCACGGGCAGTCGGTCTCGATCTCCTCCAGGCGGGGGTTGAGCGGAAGGAGCCCTGGCTGCCCACCACCTGAGGGGGGCGGCACGGGCGCGTCGATCCCGAGCAGGGCGAGATCCTCGCGGAGGATCCCGTCGATCGCCGAGCGTCCCTCGGACAGGTTCACCCCGGCGTTCATGAGCAGACGGGCGCCCGGGCCGCCGTTGACGAGTATCCCCAGGAGCAGGTGCTCGAAGCCCACCTCGTACCGGCCCGCGCGCGCCGCCTCACGGCTCGCGGCCTCCTGGATCGCGGCCCGGTCGTAACTCCTGCTGAGCAGACCCTGCTTCGGTGACGGGTTCGTCATCCTTGTCCTCTTTCGGTCGCTTCGATATGACGCAGCCGTTTCCCGTACTTCTTGTGGACGGCCTGACGGGTCACCCCGAGTGCGGCGGCGATGGAGGACCACGACTCGCCCGAGCGCAGAGCCTCCTCGACCTGCCGCAGTTCCAGGGAGTCGACCACCGCGCGCAACGAGGCGACGGCGCGCAGCCCCTGTACGGGGGTCGACGTGTCCGATGCGACGGCTGCCAGTTCTACCGCGTCCATGCTGTCAACCTAGGTTGCGCGACCTTGACTGTCAACCTGGGTTGCGCGTGTGTGCCGGTGCACGTCCGTGCAGCCGGGAAGGAGGGCGCTCCGGGTGTCATGGGGTCGAAAACGCCCAAAGGAACTGTTCTGTCGCCCTCGGTGCCGAAGCGCTACCCGTGTCGGACGGGGTTCATGTGTCCTCCACATGGCCTGAACCGGACACGGCTCTTCCTGTGATCGGCGCACGACCCAGCGTGATTGTTGTCAGGCTTCGTGTATGCCTGAGCAACGACGTCCGCTCTTCATCCCCTGCTCCGGGTTCCTCGCGCTCGCCCTCACCGCAGCCCTGGGAAACCCGCACGTGCTCCTCGCCCCCTGCGCGCCTCCCACGCAGACCGCCGCCCCGGCCCCCGTCCCCGCCGACGAACGGGAGACGGCCGCCCGCCGCCGGGCCCGCGGCGGACACGACCGCGTCCGCGCGCTCACCCGCTGCCCCCGGCCCCCGAAGCGCCCCCTGGGCCGGGTCCCGCACCCCCGCTGCCACTTCGACTGACCCCCACCCAGACGTCGGCGCCCGGGGCCGTGGCGGACCCGGGCGCCGGCCCCCAGGGGGTGCCACGGTGCGCCGACAAAGCGCCCTCAGACCTCCGGCCCCGGGACAGCGCAGGCGTCGGCTCGGCGAAGTCGGCCCTGCCCGGGCCGCCCGCCGCCGGGTGGCGGGCCCCGGCCGCGTACGTGCCCTCCAGTACTGCCACGCCGTCTGTCGGTGTCGTCGTCATCCCACCACCCGGCCCGCAGGGACCGCGCGTGTGCCGGCGGCGATCGGACACCGCGTTCGGAGGAGGACCGGTTCCGCCGCTCCGCCCGCCCCGAACCCCGGATGTCGACCCCCGCCCCGACCGAGAGAGAAGATGCGGGGGAACCGCATAGAAGTCGGGGTTCTGACACGAACACCCTTCGGGCCTGTGAGCTGCACTGTCAGCGCCGTGAGCCTGTTCGACCGTGGAACGAACACCCGACGGACAGGCCGACCCCCGCTGACAGGGCGACTCCGTCAGCGGGCCGTTGGCCGGGCAGGGAGCGTGCGTGTGCGTCCTCGGGTCAGCCCCGGCCGGGAGGTGCAGGCCAGGCCCCGGAGGTCGGTAACACGGGGCCGCGGCCGTGACCGGCCGACCCTCACGCGCTGCCATCGAAACACCTGCAGCGGGCCTGCGCGGAGTCGGACACCGCGCCGTGCAGTGCGGTCAGGTGAGCAGCACCGCCATCAGGACGAGGCCGACGAGCAGGCCCAGGAAAGCGGCTTGCCACGGGAGGACGCGCCAGCGCCCGACCGATGCCGTGTGCGTCCCCCGTCCGCTTCGCTCTCTGAGCCGTGCGAGCTCCGACAGGGCTTCGGCTGCACGCCGCTCCTCGTTCTGGGCCCGCTCCCGGTGGAGGTCGCGCTGGTCGGCCAGTTCTGCCACCGTCCGCTCGAGCTCCTGTTGGACCTGTAGGAGTTCGCTCTCCCGGGCCTCTGCCTCCTGACGCGCACGGACGAGCTCGTCACGCGTTCCGGCGACGCGCCGCTCTTCCTCCTGCGCCCACTCGTAGTGGAGATCGCGTTGCTGCGAGAGTTCCGTGATCTCCCTCCGAAGAACCTCGTTGCGCTGCAGCTCCGACTCCGCCCGTGCGAAGTGCAGCATGACCTGGTCCTCCTGGAGTTCGTCCCGCTCGGCCTCGACCCGCAGACGCTGCTCACGCGACTCCTTGAGCTCGCTGTGCAGCTGTTCGATCCTGTGGAGAGCATGCGTGCGCTCCTCTTCCAGGTGGGCGATGCGTCGGCGCAGGAGGCCGTGTTCGGTCGCCGAGTTCTTGCGGTGTTCCTCCAACTGATGCCGGAGGGAGGAGACCTCCCCCGCCAGCTGCCCCGCCCGGAGCGTCTCGGCTCCGAGGGTGGCGAGGAGTTCCCGTTCCTCGTCGTCCAGACCTTCCCGTTTCCGGGTCAATACGGTGATCTGCTGGTAGTACACGCCGCCGTCGATGTCACGCGCCATCACGGTCGGACTGTGGATGTCCCCGTGCAACCGGTTCTCGCTGCCGGAGGACTGCCCGGCCCCCCGGGCCTTTCCTGTCTCGTCTGGTTCGGGCATCGCTTCCTCGTCGGACCGGGGGCGGATCAGGCGTGCAAGATGTCAGGCGTCGAGGAAGCGGTGCCCGAACTGCTCCAGCCTGGTCCGGGCCCGGTTCAGCTCCTCCTCGGTGAACAGCGGTGAGAACTCCGGCTGAAGGACCAGCGCCTCCACCGTCAGGTCCAGCCGTCCCCTCTCCCACAGGTTCGCGAACCCGTCCGAGACCGCAGGGGCGTGCAGCAGCTTGCGCGCCGTGCCCAGTGGGCCCAGATCCGAGAGCATGCCCAGGAAGAACGACGCGGTGTAGTCCGCCTCGGCCTTTCCGCGCTCGTAGACTGAGAGCATTGCACGGCCGAAGTCGGCGGTCACAGGGTTGTCCGCCGGAGCCTCCCCCTGCGCCCGTGCCTCCTCCGCAGGCTCGCCCGCCGCGTCCTGGTCGCGCCGGTTCACGAACCCCAGCAGTGAGTCCACCGAAGTGAACACCTCGTAGCCCAGTTCCTGCAGCCTCGGCAGGTCCGCCTGGTCGGGGTCCAGTTCGAGCACCACCGGCTTGCCCCAGCCGTGCTGGAGGCCGTCCGGCCAGAAGGCCTCGGCCACCGCGATCACCTGCCCCCGCTCGGGGTCGCTGATCGAGGCGTCCAGCTCGGGCTCGGCGTACCCCAGACGCAGCAGTTCGTCCACCATCTCCCGAACCTGCATGGACCGGGCATCGTCCGGTTCGCCGGCGACCACAACGACCGGCCTCAGCGGTTCCACCGCTTCGGCGGTGGAGTCGGAGCCCGAGGCGAGCTCGGACAGGAAGGAGTCGGCCGCGTCGGCCAGCAGCTCCCGGCGCGCTGCCAGGAAGTCCAGGTAGTTCTCGACCTTCCACAGGTCGGGGTCCATCGGGATCCACTGCGAGGCCAGCACACCGGGGTGGCGCTCCTCCACCTCCGGGAAGTACTCCTCGGGGTGGCGGTCGGAGATCTCCAGGTTGGTCTGCTGGGTGAGGAAGCAGAAGTTGGCGAGGGCGTTGACGTGACCGCGCTCGTAGGAGTCTCGCAGGGCCCGCTTGGGGAAGACGTGGTGGACCTGGAGCGAGGACAGCTTGCCCAGCAGTTCCGCCTTCAGCTCCAGGCCGCTGCCGAAATCGCGTGCCCCCTTGACCCGGGTGAGCATGTACAGCAGGGGGTAGAACCGCGACCCCTTCGTGGAGCCCTCGAAGTCGTGGGAATGCACTTCGAGGCTTCCGCCCCGGGCCCGCTCCAGGTTGGCGATCAGGCCGTCCACGCCGGACTCGGCGACGGTGTCGTAGTCCTGCTGCCAGTAGGTCTCGGTCGATCCGGCGTAGCGCCCCCACAGGGCGCTGTGGACGTACCAGAACAGCACACGGTCCCGGTGGCCGGCGTCCGTGAAGCGCCCGCCGTTGAGCTCCAGCAGCCTGGAGGCGACCGGGATTGCCGCACGCCCCATCAGAACCCGGTCGTGGTCCAGTCCCAGGCGGCCCGACACCGCGTCCAGGAACGTGCCGACGTGGTCGACCGAACCCGAGAGGGCCTGCTGGAACTGCTCGGTGGACACCTTCTCCAGGGCGTCGAACAGGGCGCGTCCGGACGCGACCGCATTCGCGTTGCGCAGCAGCCAGTCCAGGCTGAAGGAGAAGCCCGCCTCCTCCCAGCGCGCCAGGGCTCCGCGCATGGACGAGCGCGCCTCCGGCCACTGCGAGCACAGCTTGGCCAGCGCCAGGTCGCCCTTGGACAGCTTGGTCCCGCCGGAGTTCACCCGGTTGAAGATGTCCACGACCTCGTCGACGGTCCGCTCCGCGCCGGTGATCTTCTCCTGCGGGAAGTCCTTCTCGGTGATCTGGCTCAGCCGGTTGAGCCGCTCCAGGTACAGCCTCGCTTCGGCCGGATTCTCGGAGAAGCGGGTCAGGAAGGACACCGGGCCGTTCTGGAAGAGCTCGGTGACCGCCACCCAGTGCGGGTCCCCGTTCATGAGGTTGGCCTGGTAGAAGCGGAACTTCTCCGTGTCCACGTTGAAGTACAGGCCGGTGAACGCCCTGGCGTTGCCCTCGAAGAACGCGGGTGCCCGCCCCCGGACCACCCCGTACAGCGAGGTGACCCGCTGCTGACCGTCCAACAGGAGCAGGTGGGTGCCGCTTCCCACCAGGCCCCCGCGCACCGCCATGTCGTCGGCCGAGGTCTCCCACAACAGCAGGCTGCCCACGGGGTGACCCCTGTACAGCGACAGCATGAGTCCTCGCACCTGGTCCTGGTTCCATACGTAGCCGCGCTGGAACTCGGGCAGCAGGACGGTTCCGGAGTCGATCTGGTCGAGGAGCGTGGACAGTTTCGCCATGGGGCAGTCTTTCGTTTCGGGGGAGGAGGGGCGAGGGGCGTGGAGCGTCAGTCGGACAGGACCGCGTCGATGAACGGGCTGGGGGAGTGGTGCCAGCTCACGGTCAGCTGTTCCCGGGCGCGGGTGCACGCGACGAAGAGCAGGCTGCGTTCACGCAGCAGGTCCCGGGCGTGGGCTCCCGGATCCTCGTCCTCCGGGGTGACGCTCCTCGGAGCGGGCAGCTGTTCACCGCTTGTTCCGACCACGGCCAGGCACCGGAACTCCAGTCCCTTCATCCGGTGCATGGTGCCGACCGCCACCCCCTTGCCTTCGTGCGCGCCCTTCGCCAGGGCCCGCGCCGGCAGTCCGGCTGCCTCGAGAGCGGCGACCACCTGTTCCACTGTCTTGTTGGACCGTGCGGCCACGCCGATCTCCTCGGGCAGGACCTCGGCGTCGGTCCAGGAGCGCACGGTCTCCGTCAGATGGCGCAGCTCCGTGTCCCAACTGGTGAATCCCTTCAGGACCGGTTCCGCTCCGCGCATCTCGGAGCGGCAGCCCGCCACGGAGTCGAGTCCGCCGTCCATGTCGTCCACGGCCTGCCCGCGCATCAGTCCCAGGCTCCAGCGCAGGATCTGCGCGGTGGTCCTGTAGTTGATCCGCAGCTTCGACGAGCGACCGCGGACGTTGATGCCGACCTCGGAGAAACTCACCTGGGGGCCGTAGATGCGCTGATGGGTGTCGCCGGCGACGAACATGTCGTCGGGTCCCTCGGCGGCTGCCGCGCGCAGCAGCCGCCACTGCCCCGGGTACAGGTCCTGGGCCTCGTCCACGACGACGTGGTCGAACGGCTTGTCGTCGCGTTCGGAGAGCAGCCGGGCCCCCTCCTCCACGACGGTCTCGTAGGTCCACAGGCCGCGCTCGGCCAGCAACTCCTGGAAGGCCGTCACCGCCTGCCAGACCTGTGCCTTGGCCGACGCACCGAGCCCCCGCCCCCGGCCGGTGCGTTTGGCGCTGAGGTATTCGGCAGCCGTGCGCGCGCCCCGGGCCAGGACGACCTGGCGCCATTCCTCGGCGAGGAAGGTCGCGGACAGGTCCAGGCCGAGCTGGTCCGTCACCTCCTCCCAGAGGCGGCGTTCGCGCTGTGCGGTCACCAGTTCGGGCAAGCCGTGCGCCTCGCGGAACACCCTGTGGGCCAACCGGTCGACGTGTTCCACCCGGACCCTGGACAACACGTCGGGGGCCTCGCCTGCGCCGGTGGTCTCGGCGAGAAGCGTCAGACTCGCCTGCAGCGATTCGGCCAGGGTGGAGGTGAACGTGGTGAGCAGGACCCTGCCGCCGGCCCGGGCCAGACGATGGGCGCGATGCAGGGCCACCACGGTCTTGCCGGTCCCCGGGCCGCCGCTGATCCGGGCGGATCCCTTGTAGGAGGCGTCGACGACTGCGCGCTGCACGGGGTGCAGGTAGATCCGCCACAGGTCGAACGGGTGCGCCAGTGCGGCCATCAGCTCGTCGGGGCCCTCGACCAGCAGCACGCGGTCCGAGCTGCGCCGGACCGCCGCGTCCAGGTCTTCGGGGTCGACGTCCCCGACGATCGACGCACCGAGTTCGTCCCACACCTCCTCGGGGCTCAGCCCGGCTGCGAGCCCGTACAGGACGTCCCACTGGACCGGGGGCAGCAGCCCACGTGCGGCCTCGAGCTGGAAGGAGGCCGTGAGCACCCGGACCAGCGGCAGGGTGTGCTCGTCGATACCCAGCCGTCGCAGGTCCGCATCCTTGACGTGCTCGAAGAGGCGTTCAGGGACGGACTCCGCCATCCGCTTCATATGGGGGATGCTCGCGTCCAGCGCTGCGATGTCACGGATCTCGATGGCGCCGGTGACTGCGTTCACCGACGCCTTGCGCCTCTTGGCCCAGTCGTAGGCGGCATCGTGCGGCAACACCTTGAGCAGGGTGTAGGTGTCGCCGTTCGGCGGGGCCAGCAACACCCCGCGCCAGAACTGGTCGATGCGGATGGTGCGCATGCGGTCGTCGCGGGCGCCGGTGATCTTCTCCAGGTGCAGACCGGCGTGGGTGGCGTGCTCGAACTTGGCGAACACCTCGCTCACACGTTCCCTGACCTGCTTTTCGAGACTGGGGAACTCGAGGAGAAAATCCTTGTCGAGGGCGAGTTGGGCCACGGCTGGTGTCCTAGCGTCGGGGATGTCCGGGGGAGAGAGGAAGTGGAGGCCTTGGCGGTGGGCGGCTCGGCAGAGGAGGCCGCACATGGGGCAGGGGCGGCCCGTCGGAGGCCCGAGGGGTGGGGGTGCCGCGGCGCATGAAACGGATCCTTGCCGGGAGGGGACGACGGGAACCGGAGCGGGTGGTTCCGAGTACCAGAACGTGCCTCCTCAACCTAACGTTTCCGAGCTTTCACTGCTTGGGTGTTCTCGTCCCGGTTGCCCACTCGTTATCCGGAATGACTTGGTCGCTCTGGTTCGTCCGCCTTCGAGTGCCCACGCACCTCAGAGGCGTCGTGCGGTGTCCGGGGAACTCACCCGGTGGTGACTGCGACGATCTGCTCAACGGAAGACCCGCCCCAGGGCGAACCCGTACATTCTGTGCGGGCTCGGCAACGACGGGGGATGGAGCACCCCGGGAATCGGTTCGAGGTCCGTCACGAAACTGATGACGCGGTCGTACACCTCTATCGCGTTCCGAGGTCGGTTGCCCGGTTCCTTCTCCAACAACGCGGCCACCACCTCGCACAGCTCGACCGGAACCTCGGGTCGCAGGTCGCGTATCCGATCGGGCTTCTCACCGACCTGTTTGGACGCCAGGGCGAACGCGGTGGACGCCGTGAACAGCCGTCGTCCGGTCAGCATCTCGTGCAGTACGCAACCCAGCGAGTACAGGTCGCTGTGCGCCGTGCTCTCCCCGTTCAGCAGCTGCTCGGGCGCCATGTAGGCCGGCGTGCCGGGGATGTCCCCGCTCCGGGTGATCTGGGACATGTCGGTGCGGCCCAGAGCGACGGCCAGACCGAAGTCCAGGACTTTCACGCTGCCCTCGGGCTCCAGGATCAGGTTTCCGGGTTTCAGGTCCCGGTGTACCAGGGAGGCCCGGTGGGCGGAGCCGAGAACCGAGCACACCTGCGCGGTAAGGCAGGCGGCCCAGCCCACCGACAGCCTTTCCTGCTCGGCGATGAGATCGTGCACGCCGATGCCGTGGACGCGCTGCATCACCAGGTACGGAAGCCCGTCCGCGGTGCCGGTGTCGAAGACTGCGGGCACCCCGGCATGCTGGAGGCCGGCGGTGATGCGCGCCTCCCGGTGGAAGCGGCGCACCATGTCGGTGTCCTCCACGCCTTGGGGGAAGTGGAGGAACTTGACGGCCACCTCCCGGTCGAGGCGGATGTCGTGACCGACCCACACCTGCCCCATGCCCCCGCGGCCGAGGGGAGCCCGTCCGAGCTCGTAACGGCCCGCGAGCAAGCGGGGCTTGTTGGAGGAGGGGGCCGGGTTCATACCGTCGTCATTTCTGGGGAACGGGTCTGGAGGCTGTGCGGCGGGCCTTCGCCGTCGAGGCCCGGCCGCGCCGGAGGAAGGCCACCGTATCGGGCGCTGACACAGGGGTCACGTCCGTCCGTCCGGAGGACGGCCGTCGATGGACCACGAGGAGGAGGAAGCGCGGGAGACGGATGTCCCGGCCGGCGAGTGCGTTGAACTGCGTCTGGGAGAGGCCGTCGTAGTTCCAGTGGGTCTCGGTGCCCGCCGGACGGCTCCACGACTTGATCTGGACATCGATGGAGGGGAAACGCCGGCCGCCGAGGGGCCGGGATGAGCGATGTTCAGATCGATCCCGCCGAAATCAGGCTCGGGCTTGGACACCGTCAGGCCGGCAGCGGCGGCCAGGACCCGGGCGAAATGCTCACCGAAGTGCCCCTGATGGACGTTGTGCTCCAATGACAGGGTAGGCCTCCCCGCCCAACGGGCGATCGGTCAGTTGCGCAGGTCACGCTACAGGGGGTGACAAGTCACTGGCAACGCGAAGGAACGACGGCCTCGACCGACGGTTCTGTGCCCTCGGAGCCCGGTGTACGGGTCGGCCAGACGTTCGGATCCTCGTAACCGTCGCTGGATCGCTCACTCCGGAGCGGAGGTGTCCTCAGGAGTGGCAGGTGTGTCCGGCCTCAACATCCCGCTCGTCAGCCCCTCCCTCGCCAGTTCCGCAGCAGTGGCGGCGAGTGCCGACAACTCCCGGGCCTGCCGCTCGAAGTCCGCGACGGCACGGAAGGCGGCCCCGTACCGGCGTTGCTCCTCCACACCCAGCTTCGGTACGTACGAGGCCCGGGCATCGGTGCGGAAGGTACCGCTGGTGCTGGTGGAGCGCCGGGTGTTGGACGCACTGCGCAGGAACCCGTTGAGGAAGTCGGTGTCCAGCTGGTCGTCCACCGCTCGCAGGGAGTCCCCGTCCACATTCACCAGGCCCTCGTCGACCAGGTCGGCTATCCGTACCCGGCTTTCGGCCACGGCCGGCCCTCCCGCGGCGAGCGGGGGAAGGCCGTCGCCCAGGCGGTCGGCCAGGGCACGCAGTTTCTCGTGCGCGTCGGCGAAGGCGTTCGGCAGGTCGCTGACATCGGGTGTGACATGCCTTGCCGGGTTCAGGTCGACCGCATCGCCGAGCAGATCGATGAGGGGGACCTCCGCGTCCGGCTCCTCCGGCAACTGCCACGGGCCGTCGGGCGGGACCGATGTCAGATCCCACATGCGGACGGCGGACGCGCTGTCCCTGTCGGAGACCGGTCTCCTCAGCAGCCACAGGTGGACGGGTTGTGCGTGCGCGGCTGCCAGGCCGGCGGGCAGGGCGATGACATCGGTGAGTAGGCCCCGACGCACGAGGTCGGCACGGATGCGGCGGCCGGTGCGCCGGTAGGCGCACGACGTGGACATGACCACGGCGGTCTGACCGCCGGGAGCGGTGTGCGCGTAGGCGTGCTGGAGCCAGGCCAGCTCGCTCTCCGCCCTGGGTGGCAGGGCCAGTTCCCAGCGCGGGTCCATGAGGAGTTCCTCGCGACCCCAGTCGGTCGTCGCGGGGGGCGGATCGCACACCACGAGTTCCACCTGGTGGTCGGGCCACTGGTCGGAGCGCAGAGAGTCTCCAACGCGGATGTCCGCCGTCTCACCGTGTTCCAGGGCAGAACGGGCCTGTGCGAATCGGACGGCGTCGGGGTCGATGTCCTGCCCTGTGCGCGAGGCCGATGGGGTGCCCACCGCGAACAGCAGTGAACCGGTGCCGCAGGCGGGGTCGAGGACGCTGGTGGCCGAACGGTCGGTGAGGGCGGTCAGCGCTCTGGTCAGCCGTGTGGTGGACGCCGACGCGGTTCCCGAGCGCTCGTGGGAATTGAGGAAACGCGTCGTCAGCGCGGAGGTGACGTGGGACGGTGAGGTCTCCTCCACCAGAGACCGTACGAGCCGGAGGGTGGACTCTCCGAGCTCCTCCGTGTGCCCCTCTGTCAGGTACTCGGCGACGTCGGCCAGGCCCCGGAGCATGTGAGCGGGGTACTCGGCCCGCAGCGCTTGCCACAGCTGGACCTCCGTGGATTCCTCGACACCCTTGTTCTGGCTGTCCAGCCAGGCTCGGATCTGCGAGACGGCGAAGAGGGGGCTGGAGGAGGTCCCGCTGCTCGGGGAGGGGAAGTCGTCGTGGCGACGCCGCCAGTTGGAGACGGCGGCGCGGGTGACACCGGCGAGGCGGGCGATGTCGGCTGCGGTGACCTGCTGCTCGTCGCTGACAGACTGGTCGCTGGAATCCATGCGGTCACAGTACACGGGAGCCCCCAGGGGGGACCGAACCAGGGTGTTTGCGTCGTCAACGCTTCCATGGGTCGAGGATGGAAGGCACGCCTCCGTGTACCTGCCGAACAGGCGGGGTCCTTGCTCTGCATGGTCCCCTGTGCACGTGAACAAGGGACCAAAGGCCTGTTGGAGGCGCTGATTCTTTGGGAAGGGGACCAAGGGCGGATGGATGGGGCTGCGGTCCGGGTAATCCGCCCCGGCGCCTCGGGCGTCCTTTCTGTTGTCCGGGCGTGGTCTGCAGGAGATGCCTCCCCGTCCCGTTTTCGGATGTCCCAGTGTTCTCGCGGGGTTGTCCTTCGTCACATCAGGCATGTATGTTTGCGAAGTAAACAGCATACAACTTGTCATGTGATGGTGATCTGTGTACGCGCAGGCGTGAATCCGGCCCTGGGAGCATGGGCCACGCGCCCAGGGGCAGGTGCTGACACGGCAGAACGTGAGGGACGAGCAATGGAACGGCAGTACGTGGCGGAGCGGTTCCGCCTGGACGGGCTCATCGACCGCGGGAACATGGGCGAGGTCCACCGGGCGGAGGATACGGCGGCGCCCGAGGACGCTCCAGACCGCGAGGTCGCGGTCAAGCTGATCCTGCGCCGCCGGTCGGGAGCGCCGGTCGATCCCGGCGAGGCGTCGGCACGACGCTTCGCTCGTGAGGTCGAGATCATGCGACGCCTCGATCACCCCGGCATTCCCCATGTCGTCGACGGCGGGGTGGACACGGCTGGGGGCGGTCACCTGCCCTACCTGGCCATCGAGCTCCTGGACGGCTGTACCCTGCGCGACCTTGGCGATGAGGAACCCCAGCTGCCCGTCTCCTGGGTGGCCGCGATCGGTGCCCAGATCGCCGACGCCCTCTACGCCGCGCACGGGGAGAGGATCATCCATCGTGACCTCAAGCCCGCCAACGTGATGATCACCCGGGGCGGCCGCGTCAAGGTCCTCGACTTCGGTATGGGTCTGATCATCGACGACCCCGACATCAGTCGGATCACCGGTACCGACGCCACCGTCGGTACCGCCCGGTACATGGCCCCCGAACAGTTCGAGGGGGCCAAGGTCTCCAGCGCTGCCGACCTGTACGCCCTGGGCTGTGTCCTGTACGAGCTCCTCACCGGTACCCCGCCCTTCATCGGCACGGGCCCCTACGATCTGGGTCCCAAGCACAAGTTCGACCAGGTCCCCCCGCTGGGACTCCTGCGCGGTGACATCCCCCCGCCGCTCACCTACCTGCTCGAACAGCTCTTGGCGAAGAAGCCGTCCGATCGGCCCGCGAGCGCAGCGGAGGTCCGCGAGGCACTGCGCCCGCTGGCCGCCGGCGAAGGCGAGGTCGACGGCTGGTCCGACTTCGATCCGCGTGCCTACCTGCCCGCTCCCACCCCCGCGGCCGTACTGCCCGACACCACCACGGCCCGACGTGTCCACGACGCGCCGCTCGGCGTCATGGACGTCTTCACGCTGCACAAGCAGGTCATCGACGAGTACCGGGCCTTCACCGAGGGCGGCACGGTGATCCGCGACGACCGCATCGCCGACTTCCTCAAGAAGAACCTGGACGAGAAGTCCCAGTGGCCCGATCCCTGGCTGTCGCTCAACCCCTTCTTCGCCTCCGGCGGCACGCTCCCCGAACTCGTGAACGAGGGATTGCTGCACAAGGAGTGCGCCAGGATCTTCCAGGAGGGGAAGACCGAGGGCGGCACGGTCTGCGACGGGCGCCCCCTCACCCTGCACAAGCACCAGCGCGAGGCTGTGGAGACGGCCGGAACCGGTGGCTCCTACATCCTGACCACCGGCACAGGTTCCGGAAAGTCGCTGTCCTACATCGTGCCGATCGTGGATCGGGTCCTGCGAGAACGCGACCGCGAGAAGGCGGAGGGGCACCGGACCAACCGGGTCAGGGCGATCATCGTCTACCCCATGAACGCCCTGGCCAACAGCCAGCTCAAGGAGCTGCAGAAGTTCCTGACCAACGGCTACGGTGCGGGACGGGAGCCCGTCACCTTCGCCCGCTACACCGGCCAGGAGAGCGAGGAGAGGCGCAAGGAGCTGCGGGACAACCCGCCGGACATCCTGCTCACCAACTACGTGATGCTGGAGCTGATGCTCACCCGGCCCGCCGACCGATCCTCCCTCATCAAGATGGCCCGGGGGCTGGACTTCCTCGTCTTCGACGAGCTCCACACCTACCGCGGCCGCCAGGGAGCCGACGTCGCCATGCTCATCCGGCGGGTCCGCCAGGCGTGCGAGGCGCCGAACGTGCAGTGCGTGGGGACCTCCGCCACGATGTCCTCCGAGGGCACCGCGGACGAACAGAAGCAGGTGGTCGCCGACGTCGGCACCAAGATCTTCGGCACCCCGGTACGCCCCGACAACGTCATCACCGAGACGCTCGTCCGCGCCACCTCCTACGCCCCTGCGCAGGTCGAGGCCGAGCGCCTGAGCGCACCGGACGCCCCGCGCTCCTACGACGATCTGCACCGCGACCCCCTGGCCCGGTGGATCGAGAGCACGTTCGGCCTCACCACCGACCCCAGGGGGCGTTTGGTCCGACAGAAGCCCACGCGGGTCGAGACGGCCGCCGCCGAACTGTCCCGCGACAGCGGTGTGCCCCAGGAGCAGTGCGTCGAGGCGATCCGGCGCACCCTGGAAGCGGGGGCCGAGGCCTTCC
This sequence comes from Streptomonospora nanhaiensis, assembly GCF_026642255.1. Classification (GTDB taxonomy): domain Bacteria; phylum Actinomycetota; class Actinomycetes; order Streptosporangiales; family Streptosporangiaceae; genus Nocardiopsis; species Nocardiopsis tropica. Next base: position 2,442,951 of record NZ_CP113264.1, read on the forward strand.
ACCCCGGCAACCGCCGGCCCCTGTTCGCCTTCCGGCTCCACCAGTTCCTGTCCAAGGGCGACACCGTCCATGTCACCCTGGAGGATCCCGAGACCCGCTTCCTCACTCGTGAGTACCAGCTGGAACAGCCCGGCACGGACGGCCACATCCTGTTGCCGCTGGCGTTCTGCCGCGAGTGCGGTCAGGACTTCATGACCGTTCGGAGGGTGGAGAAGCCGACGGGCACCGTCTACCAGTCCCGACGCGGCGCCACCGCCGAGGAGAAGGGTGCCGTCGAGGGCTACCTGTACGTCTCCCCGGACGCCCCGTGGCCGTCCGGCCTGGACACCGTTCTCGAGAAGCGCCTCCTGCCGGAGTCCTGGCTGGAGGTGGACGACGCCCACCAGGAGAACGTCCGCAAGAACTTCCTCGCCCACGTCCCGCGCGCCGTCACGGTCGACGCGCAGGGCGTCGAGGGGCGGGGGGAGCTCCAGGCCGCCTTCATCCCCGCGCCCTTCCTGTTCTGCCCCCACTGCGGGATCAGCTACGAACAGAAGCGAGGCAGGGACTTCGGCAAGCTCGCCAGCCTGGACCAGGAGGGTCGTTCCTCCGCGACGTCCCTGGTGTCGGGCACCATCGTGCGCGCCCTCAAGGCCGTGCCCGAGGACTCCCTGCCCCAGGCGGCCCGCAAGCTCCTCACCTTCGTCGACAACCGCCAGGACGCCTCCCTTCAGGCCGGTCACTTCAACGACTTCGTCCAGGTCACCGAGCTGCGAGGAGGCCTGTACCGGGCTCTGGTGGCCGCGGGGGAAGAGGGGCTGACCTCCGAACACCTCGCGTCCCGTGTGGCCGAGACCCTGGCCCTGAAGCCCGCCGAGTACTCCAAGAGCGCCAACCCGCCGCCCCGGCTGGCCAGTCAGGCCGCCAGTACCCTGCGCGACGTCATCGCCTTCCGCCTGTACCTGGACCTGGAACGCGGCTGGCGGGTCACCATGCCCAACCTGGAGCAGACCGGGCTGCTCCGCGTGGACTACGCGGATCTGGACTGGGTGGCGGAGCAGGAGGGCCGCTGGGAGGAGACCGTCCCCGAGCTGCGCGGCGCCGAACCCCACGTGCGGCGGGTGGTCCTGCGCGCCCTCATGGACGAGATGCGGCGAGGGCTGGCCATCGACACGCCGTTCTTCCGCGACGAGTCCTTCGAGTCCCTCCAGGGCGCCAGCGAGACCCGCCTGGTCGACCCGTGGGTGCTGTCCAAGACCGACCGGCCGCGGGTGGGGATCGCCTACCCGCGCCCGTCCAGCCCCGGTATGAACCGGACCGGCCTGTTCCTGTCCGGGCGCGGCAAGTTTGCCAAGTACCTCGGACGGGTGCACTTCAGGGACCTCCACGCCGACGACCTCCAGCACATCATCGGTCAACTCCTCGAAGTCCTCGCGGAGGCCGGGCTCCTCCACCGGACGAAGGAGGCCCCGCAGGGGCGCCACAACAGGTTCCGCCGCACCGACGGCGACTCCGTCACCGGATACCAGGTGGATGCGGCCTGCCTCGTCTGGAAGGCCGGCGAGGGCAGGTTCGGCGCGCAGGATCCGCTCACCCGTACCTACGCCAGCGGCGACGGCCCTCGTGTCAACACCTTCTTCCGTGACCTGTACCGGGGCGCCGCCGCGTCCCTGACGGGCCTGGTCGCCCGCGAGCACACGGCCCAGGTTCCGCCCGAGATCCGACAGGAGCGCGAGGAGCAGTTCAGCGAGGCCGAGCTGAAGCTCCTGTACTGTTCGCCCACAATGGAGCTGGGGGTGGACATCAAGGAGCTCAACGCGGTCATGATGCGCAACGTCCCGCCCACTCCCGCCAACTACGCGCAGCGCAGCGGACGCGGAGGGCGAAGCGGCCAACCCGCCCTCATCACGACCTACTGCGCCACCGGCAACAGCCACGACCAGTACTACTTCCGCAGGTCCGACCGGATGGTCGCCGGCGTGGTGCAGGCGCCTCGCCTGGACCTGGCCAACGAGGACCTCGTCGTGGCGCACCTCCAGGCCATCTGGCTCTCCGAGACCGGCCTCTCCCTGGGCCGTGCCGTCCCGGACGTCGTGGACGTCGACTACGACGAGACCCAGCGCGTTCCCGCGCCGGTCCTTCGGCTCCAGGACGACCCCCGGAACAAGATCGAGGATCCGGCGGCCCAGCGCCGCGCGATCGCCGCCGCCCGGATGGTGTTCGACGACGTCCTCCCCCTGCTGGAGTCCATGGTCTGGTGGGACGACGCCTGGTTGGAGCGCAGGGTCCGCAACGCGCCCGAGGTCTTCGACCGCGCGTTCGATCGCTGGCGGGACCTGTTCCGCGCCGCCCTGGTGGACCAGGCCGAGCAGAACCGGCGCGTGCTGGACCACAGCCTCGGCGAGCGGGACCGGCACAACGCGGGACGCCGCCGGGCCGAGGCCGAGACGCAGATCAAGCTGCTCAAGAACGAGAGCCAGGACAGCAAGTCCCTGCTGAGCGACTTCAACCCCTACCGCTACCTGGCCAGCGAGGGCTTCCTTCCCGGCTATTCGTTCCCGCGTCTTCCCCTGGCCGCCTACATCCCCACCCGCCGCACCCGCTTCGACGACGGCGACTTCCTCCAGCGACCCCGGTTCGTGGCCATCCGCGAGTTCGGCCCCGGCGCCCTCATCTACCACGAGGGCTCCCGCTACCAGGTGACGCGCGTCCAGCTGCCGCCGGACGCCACAGGCGACCTGGCGACCGGCACCGCGTCACGGTGCGGGAACTGCGGCTACCACCACGCCCCGGAGCACTTCGCTGACAACTGCCAGTTGTGCGACCAGCCGCTGACCTCCACCTACGGCCTGCTCCAGCTGCACACCGTGTACACGACCAAGCGGGAGAAGATCTCCTCCGACGAGGAGGAGCGCCGCCGGGCCGGGTTCCGCTTGGTCACCTCCTACCGGTTCCAGGACCACGGCGAGCGGCTCGGCCGCCAGGACGCCAAGGTCGCGGATCCGGCGGGGGCCCTGGCCACCCTGCACTACGGCGACTCGGCGACCGTGCGCATCACCAACCTGGGGCGCCTGCGGGCCAAGGACAACGAGCCCGACGGATTCTGGATGGACCCGGGCACCGGCAAGTGGCTCAACGAGCAGGACGCCAAGAAGGCGACCGGAGACACCGACGAACTGCCCCTGATCGAGGACGGCGGGGAGGAGCGCGGCCACCGCAAGCGCGTCATCCCCTTCGTCGAGGACCGGCGCAACATCGTGGTGCTGCAACTGGCCCAGCCCCTGCCCCGCGAGCAGGCCCTCACACTCATGTACGCCCTGGAGCGGGGGATCGAGGCGGCCTTCGAGCTGGAGGACGCCGAACTCACCAGCGAGCTCCTGCCCCCCGAAGACGGTCCCCGGGACCGGATCCTGTTCACGGAGGCCGCCGAGGGCGGGGCAGGTGTGCTGCGCCAGCTCCAGGCCGAACCCGACAAGCTCGCCAGGGCCGCCCGGACAGCGCTGGGCATCTGCCACATGGACGAGGACGGGGTCGACACCGGCAGGCCCTGTGCCCGGGGTTGCTACGACTGCCTGCTCACCTACGGCAACCAGGGCGACCACCAGGTCATCGACCGTCGCCTGATCCGCGACCTGCTGCTGCGCCTGGCCGACTCCGAGACGCTGCCGACCGGTCAGGGCGTCTCGCGCACCGAGCAGATGAAGCGGCTGAGCTTCGAGTCCGACACCAGCCTGGAGCAGGACTTCGTCACCTGGCTCAAGGACCACGGCCACCGCCTCCCCGACGACGCGCAGGTGCTCGTCGCCGAGGCTTCGGCCAAGCCGGACTTCGTCTACCGGCTCCCCGGCGCCCAGGTCGCGGTGTTCGTCGACGGTCCCGTGCACCGGGACGCCAGGGTCGCCGAACGCGACGCCGAGGCCGAGGAGCGCCTGGAGGACGCCGGGTGGGAGGTCGTCCGCGTCCCCCACGACGCGGAGTGGGCTCCGATCATCGCCCGCTACGAATCCTTCTTCGGCCCCGGATCCCGCCGCTGACCTTCGCAGATCTCCTTCCGCCTCCACGTGATCCTGTACTTGTGGCGAGGTCCGACGCCCGGGCACGCTACAAGTACAGGGGCACCGTGACAGGGGTCGGCACAGGCTTCCCACCGGCCCTTGTCGGCCCCGCCCGCCCCGCTCTTCCCGACCACCCGACACGACGTGAGGACCCCCTCCGCATGACCACCGCGTACGCCCCCGGCTCCCTGGTCTCCGCCAGGGGCCGCGAATGGGTGGTGCTCCCCGAGAGCGCCCCCGACATGCTGGTGCTGCGCCCCCTGGGCGGCAGCGACGACGACGTGGCCGCGCTCTTCCCGGCCTTCGAACCCGTGGAGGCGGCCAGCTTCGCCCCGCCCGACGCCGCCGACCTGGGAGACTCCCGTGCCGCGGGGCTGCTGCGCTCGGCGCTGCGCATCGGCTTCCGCTCCGGCGCGGGCCCCTTCCGCTCCCTGGGCGGGATCGCCGTGCAGCCCCGCGCCTACCAGCTCGTCCCGCTGCTCATGGCGCTGCGTCAGCAGACCGTGCGCATGCTCATCAGCGACGACGTCGGCATCGGCAAGACGGTCGAGGCGGGCCTCATCGCCGCCGAACTCCTCGCCCAGGGCGAGGCGAGCGGACTGGCGGTGCTGTGCTCCCCGGCGCTGGCCGAGCAGTGGCAGGAGGAGCTGCGCACCAAGTTCGGCATCGACGCCGAACTCGTGCTCTCCTCCACCGTCTCCCGCCTGGAGCGCGGCCTGGACCTGGGGCAGTCGCTGTTCGACAGGCACAAGCACGTCATCATCTCCACTGACTTCATCAAATCCACCCGGCACCGCGACGACTTCGTCCGCCACTGCCCGGACCTGGTGATCGTGGACGAGGCGCACACCTGCGTGTCCTCCGACGAGGCCAGGACGAACCAGAACCAGCTGCGCTACGAGCTCCTCCAGAAGGTCGCCGCCGACGAGGAGCGCCACCTGCTCCTGGTGACCGCCACGCCGCACAGCGGCAAGGAGTCGGCCTTCCGCAACCTCCTCGGCCTGGTCAACCCCGAGCTGGCCACCGCCGACTTCGACACCAGAGTCGGTCGGGAGCTGTTGGCCCGCCACTTCGTCCAGCGCAAGCGCGCCGACGTGCGCCAGTACCTGACCCGCGAGGGCGACGGCCTCGTCGACGACAGTCTCGCGGAGAAGACGGCCTTCCCCTCTGACCGCGCCTTCAAGGACGAGAAGTACAAGCTCTCGCCCGCCTACCGGTCCCTGCTGGACGACGCCATCGCCTACGCCGGCGAGCGGGTCGAGCACGCGGGAACCCTGGGCGAGCGGGAGTACCGGGTCGCCTGGTGGTCCGCGATCGCCATGCTGCGCTCCCTGGTCTCCTCTCCCCGCGCCGCCGCCAAGACCCTGACCACACGGTCGGCCACCGCTGCCGCGAAGACGGCGAAGGAGGCCGACGAGCTCGGCGCGCCGCTGGTGCGGGACTCCGCCGACGCCGCCGCGCTGGAGGGCATGGACACCGCCCCCGGCGCCGACGTCAGGCCCGACGGCAGCCCGGCGGCCAGGCTGAAGGAGCTGGCCGCCCGCGCCGCCGCGCTGGAGGGCACCGACCACGACGCCAAGCTCAAGGCACTGGTCAAGCACCTCAAGGGGCTGCTCGCCGAGGGCTACAACCCCATCGTCTTCTGCCACTACATCGACACCGCCGAGTACGTCGCCTCCTACCTGTCCGGCGAGTTCGAGGAGGAGGGCAGGAGCGGGCGCAACCTGCTCAACAAGGGCGGCAAGGGGGGCTGGAAGACCACCGTCAAGGCGGTCACCGGATCCCTGTCCCCGCAGCAGCGCGTCCAGCGCATCGAGGAGCTGGCCGAGGAGACCGCCACCGAGGCGGCCCGCCTGGCCGAGGGCGGGCAGGGCGCCGCCGCCCGCCGGGTCCTCATCGCCACCGACTGCCTGTCCGAGGGCGTCAACCTCCAGCACTACTTCGACGCCGTCGTCCACTACGACCTGGCGTGGAACCCCACCCGCCACGACCAGCGCGAGGGGCGGGTCGACCGCTACGGCCAGCAGCGCGACGAGGTCCGGGTCATCACCCTGTACGGGGACGACAACGGGATCGACGGCAAGGTGCTGGAGGTGCTGCTGCGCAAGTACCGCCAGATCCGCAAGGACCTGGGCATCGCCGTGTCCGTGCCCGACGAGATGTCCTCCGGCGTCACCGACGCCATCGTCGAGTGGGTGCTCCTGCGCTCCCGCCAGGGCGAGCAGGAGGCCCTGTTCGGCACCGACGAGGTCAGCGTGAAGGGCGACGCGCTGGAGGCCGAGTGGAAGTCGGCCGCCGACCGGGAGAAGCTGTCCCGCTCCAAGTACGCGCAGCGCTCCATCCACCCCGAGGAGGTGGCCCGGGAGGTCGCCGCGGTCCGCGAGGTGCTGGGCGGCACGGGGGAGGTCCGTGCGTTCGCGGAGGAGTCCCTGCGCGCGCTGGGTGCGCTGCTGCGGCCCCTGGGCGAGGGGGGAAGCCCCGGAGGGGGAGGGGCCGACGGGTTCACCGCGGACGTCTCCGGAACCCCGGCCGGCCTGCGCGACGCCCTCGCCCCCGTGATCGGCCCGGCCGCCGTGGAGGACGGCAAGCCGTTCCCGTTCCGCGACACCGCCGCGGTGGCGCGCGGCGAGGCCGCCCTGGTGCGCACCGACCCGGCCGTGGGAGCCCTGGCCTCCCACGTGCTCGACACCGCCCTGGACGAGGCCGTGGCCGGGCCCCGGCCCGCCCGCCGCTGCGGCGTGGTCCGCACCCGTGCGGTCGAGACCCGCACGACGATGCTGCTGGTGCGCTACCGCTTCCACCTCACCCTGCCCTCACGGCACGGCACCCGTCAGCTGGTCGCCGAGGACGCCCGCCTGGTCGCCTTCCAGGGCGCGCCCGAACGCGCCGTGTGGGTGGACCCGCAGCAGGCCCTGACATTGCTGGAGGCCCGGGCCGACGCCAACACCGACCCCGGTTACGGCGAGCGGACCATGGCCAAGACCCTCGACGGCCTGGCCCACACCGCCGACCACCTCGCCGCGTACGGCCGGGAACTGGCCGACGGACTCGCCGACTCCCACCGCCGCGTGCGCGGGGCCTCCGGCGACATCCGGCGCGGTCTGAGGGTTAAGGCCCAGGAACCCGCCGACATCCTCGGCGTCTACGTCTACATGCCAGCCCCGTCCGCCCCGTCCGATTCCACCGCAACCGCCACACCCGCCGGAGGCAACGCCTGATGTCCGCCATCGCACGCAACCAGGTGTTCTCCGCCGTGCACACCGTGGGCGGGCTGCTGCCCGCCGACATGCTCGTGCGCATCGCCGAGGGCAAGGACGTGCCCGGGGCCAAGCCCGCCGACTACAAGGTGGTGGGCTCCCGGTCGGTCAACGACGACGCCGAACGCCACTGGGAGTACCTCAAGTCCGTGTGGAAGGACCTGCGCAAGCAGCTGCCCGCGGACAAGGACGGCTCCCCGGCCTCCGACCCCACCGGGCTCGCCCTGACCCAGTGGGTGGAACCGCTCTTCAGCGAACTCGGCTTCGGAGTCCTGACGTCGGTGGCCGGCGGGAGCATCACCGCCGATGACGACCCTGAGAAGACCTTCCCCCTCAGTCACCGCTGGCGGCACGTGCCGATCCACGTCCCGGTGTGGGGGACCGAGCTGGACAGGCGTCCCGGCGGCGCCGGGACCGTGCCGCCGCAGTCGCTGGTGCAGGAGGCGCTCAACCGGACCTCCGACCACCTGTGGGCCGTGGTGACCAACGGCCGCCAGCTGCGGCTGCTGCGCGACTCCAGCGCGCTCGCCACGGCGTCGTACGTGGAGTTCGACCTCGAGGCGATCTTCGACGGTGAGCTGTTCAGCGAGTTCGTGCTGCTGTACCGGCTGCTGCACGTCTCCCGGTTCGAGGTGGCCGAGGACGCCGCCCCGTCCAGCTGTGTGCTGGAGAAGTGGCGGACCGACGCTGTCACCTCGGGTACCCGCGCTCTGGAGCAGTTGCGGAAGGGGGTACAGGAAGCCATCACCACCCTGGGCACCGGCTTCCTCAAGCACCCCGCCAACACCCGCCTGCGCGAGGGCCTGGACACCAAGGAGCTGCACGGCGCGCTGCTGCGGATGGTGTACCGGCTGCTCTTCCTGTTCGTGGCCGAGGACCGGGACGCCCTGCACCCGCCGAACGCCCCCGAACAGGCGAAGGAGCGCTACGCGGCCTACTTCTCCTCAGCGCGGCTGCGTCGTCACGCGCGCAGGCGCCGGGGCACCACGCACGCAGACCAGTACCGGGTGCTGCGGATCGTGCTCGATGCCCTGGGTGGAAACGGTGAGCAGAACGAGGACGGGCGTCCCGAGCTGGCGTTGCCCGCTCTCGGCGGCCTGTTCACCGACACAGAGGCAGATGCACCCCTGCGCGGGCTGGAGCTGTCCAACGAATCGCTGCTCGGAGCTGTTCGCCATCTGGCCCAGGTACGCGACCCCGGGTCGCGCCGGTGGCGCGGGGTGGACTACCGCAACCTGGACGCCGAAGAACTGGGTTCGGTCTACGAGTCCCTGCTGGAGCTGGTGCCCCGGCACAGCGCGGCTGACCGGACCTTCGAGCTGGTGGAGGTGGCCGGGAACGATCGCAAGACCACGGGGTCGTACTACACGCCTTCATCGTTGATCGAGACTCTGCTGGACTCCTCTCTGGACCCGGTCATTGACGATGCGGTCAAGCGCGGTGAGGAGCAGGCCACCAAGAAGGGGGAGCTCGACGCCTCCGAGACGATCGTCGCGGAGCTGTTGAAGCTGACCGTCTGCGACCCGGCGTGCGGGTCGGGGCACTTCCTGGTGGCGGCTGCCAGGCGCATTGCCAAGCGGGTGGCAGCCGTGCGTGAGCGCAACCCTGAGCCGACGCTTGATGCGGTCCGCCATGCCATGCACGAGGTGGTGGCGAGGTGTATCTACGGTGTGGACCTCAACCCGATGGCGGTAGAGCTGGCCAAGGTGTCGCTGTGGCTGGAGGCGCTGGAGCCGGGCAAGCCGCTGACCTTCCTGGATGCCCACGTCAAGCGGGGTAACGCGCTCATCGGTGCGACTCCGAAGTTGATGAAGGACGGTATCCCGGATGAGGCGTTCAAGCCGATCGAGGGTGATGACAGGAAGTACGCGCGTTTCCTCGCCAAGACCAACAAGGAGGAGCGCGGAGGTCAACTCAGCGTCCTCGATATCGGCGATGTGTCGGTGAAGGTCACCAATACCGCTTTCGCCCAGCAGCTTCGCCAGATCACCACGACTCGCGCGGATTCGCTGGCGCAGGTGCGCCAGCAGGAGGCCGCCTACCGCGAGTGGACCAGTGCGGACGACTACGTCCGTGATCGACGGGCGGCGGATGCCTGGTGCGCGGCGTTCGTGTGGAAGAAGGCGGAGGATGCTCCGCGCGCGGTGACCCAGGAAGTCTTCCGGAACCTGTCCAAGGCCAAGCAGGGCAACGGGGCGCCGTTCACAACGGTTGAGGAGATCGACCGGCTGCGCGACCAGTACCGGTTCTTCCATTGGCACCTGGAGTTCCCGAACGTGTTCAGCGTCCCCGAGGGTAATGGGGGAGTGGACGAGTTCACGGGTTGGGCGGGTGGGTTTGCCTGCGTGCTCGGAAACCCTCCGTGGGAGCGGATTAAGCTCCAGGAACAGGAGTTTTTCGCCCAGCGCGACGAGGAGATTGCCACCGCGCGTAATGCTGCTGCCCGTAAGGCGCTGATCTCTGGTTTGAAGAACGACCCGGACCGTTCAGGCCTGTACCAGGACTTCGAGGACGCCAAGCGCAGGGCGGAAGGCGAAAGCCACTTCCTTCGTGCTGGGGGGCGTTACCCGCTTACTGGACGAGGGGACATCAACACCTATGCAGTGTTCTCTGAAACCGACCGCACTTTGACTGGTCCGCACGGTCGTATGGGTGTGATCGTGCCTACGGGTATCGCCACGGACGCGACCACACAGTACTTCTTCAAGGACCTGGTGCTGAACGGTTCGATTGCTGCCCTGTACGACTTCGAGAACGCAGCACCATTGTTCCCGGGGGTGCATCGCTCATTCAAGTTCTGTATTCTGTCTCTCGCTGGCCGGGAAACACGTGAACCCGAAGCCTCCTTCGCGTTCTTCCTGCAAGACCCAACGGAACTCGAAGCTGTCGACAAGTCATTCACTATGACCCCGGAGGAGATCACTCTCCTCAACCCCAACACGGGGACCTGTCCAGTCTTCCGCTCCCGTCGTGATGCGGAGATTTCCCTCGGGATTTATAGAAGAATTCCGGTATTGGCAAAGGCGGGGGGGGCGCCCAAGGGGGAGTGGGGTTTCTCCTATATTGAGGTGCTGCACCTTTCGCACGCTGCTAGTAGCTTGATTGCTGCTCCAATGGGGAAAAGTCGGGTGTATCCAGTTTATGAAGCCAAGATGATGCATCATTTCGATCATCGCTGGCTCACTTATGGGTCTGAGGGGATTGATCGTACGAGCGCCTTTGATGAGCCGGTGCCGCGCTACTGGGTTCCTGCGGGTCTCGTTGATGGTCGTCTGGATGGTCGTTGGCATAGGGGGTGGATGCTCGGATGGCGTGATATCTGCAGATCCACGGATGAGCGAACTGTTATTTTCTCTGCTCTGCCCAGGTCTGCTTTTGCAAATACGCTTCCAATGGCGAATGTGAACCACCCTGGACTTGCGGGTTGTTTGATTGCAAATCTTTCTTCGTTTGTATTGGACTACTTGGCGCGCCAAAAGGTGGCTGGGACGCATCTGACGATGAACTACCTCAGGCAGATGCCCGTCGTTGGCCCACTTGTCATTGATGGGCATAAGGGTTTTATCGATTCACGCTCTCTTGAATTGGTCTACACATCGCATGCTATGGCTGATTTTGCCAGAGATATAGGTGATGAAGAGGGGCCGTTCTTGTGGGACGAGGAGCGTCGTGCCATCATGCGGGCGGAGTTAGACGCGCTGTTCTTCCATCTCTACGGGATCAACCGTGATGACGTGGACTACATCATGGAGACCTTCCCGATCGTGAAGCGGAAGGATGAGGCGAAGCACGATGGTACCTACCGGACCAAGGAACGCATCCTGGAGATCTACGACCGGATGGCGGAAGCCGGTGTCTCGCTCGACACCCCGCTGATCGACGGCGAGAACTTCACCTCTGCTCTCACCCCGCCGCCGGGCCACGGTCCTCGGCATGCCCCTGCCTGACCCACCAAGCACGAGGCCCCGCCCGCTGACTCGCAGCAGGCGGGGCCGAATGCTCTGGGGAGTGTCAGAGGAGGTCTCTCCGTGTGGTGCTGAGGAAGGCATGCCACTCGTCAGCGGTGAAGAAGAGCGCGCCCAGTTCACGGTGTTTGGTGTCCCGGACCCCCGTGACCGGTCCTTCCGAGACCTCTACACACTCGCCGCGCTCAGCGCTATAGCTGGAGGTATGCCAGGTGGCGGTGTGGACCAAGCTCGTCTCGGTGGCTTCCTGCTCAGTCATCAGGGCTTCTCCAGTTCGTCCGCGAGGTCGCGGATGAAGTCTTGCGTGTCATCCAACGGCAGAGCAGCGGCCAGCATGTACTCGAACCTGCTCTCGTGATCGGCCAGCTCCTTGGGTCCTTCGAAGAAGTGTCCGCTCGGAAGGACGTCGATGTATCCGACCCGGTCGGTTTCGCCGAGATGCAGCAGGGTGTAGCCGCATGGCTGCGCCATTCCCTTGGACAGTAGCAGGACCTGAATGTCGATATTCGGGCGCTTGTTCAGCTCCATCAGATGCTGGAACTGGGTTCGCATCACCTCTGGCCCGCCGACGAGACAGCGAAGCGCTGATTCGTCGATGATCGCCCAGATCCGGGGCGGGTTGTCGCGGTCCAGGATGCTGGTGCAGCGCTCGATCCGGGCTGCGACGCGCTTTTGTCGCTCCTTCGGATCCGCTACGAACCCGCGTGACATCAATGCCTCGATGTAGTCGGGGTGCTGGAGAAGTCCCGGAACGACGCCCATCGCATACTGCTGGATCTTGGGGGCCTCGTTCTCGAGGCTGTAGAAGGCGTTTCCCGCTACGTCCTCGTGCTGGAACCACCAGGGCTTCTGCTTGCGAGCGGCCTTGGCGATCTCCACCAGCTCTTCCCGAAGGGCATCACTTGCGCCGTACAGGCGGCAGAGCGCGGCTACCGCCTCCGTCGTCAGACGGACGAACCTGCCGTTCTCGATTCGGTAGAGCTTGCTGGTGTCCCAGCCCAGTTCGTCGGCGACCTGTTCCTGAGACAGCTTGGCCTGAGCTCTCAGCCGTTTGAGCTGGCTCACCAGGTAGTGCCTGCGGACGGGGGAGCCCTGGGCCACGGCAGCCTCCTTCGTTCCAAAGACGTCGCGCCGGTCGGCGCAGGTCGGGGACATCATCTCACCGCATCCAAAGAGGACATGTGTTCATAATGCGGGCCACTTTAAATACAGGCCTTGTAAGTTTGATGGGAGGTATCTAGCTTAGGGGTGGAAGCGGAGCCCGGACGGACGTTGGCCGGGCTCGGCGATGAGCGAGCACACGGAAACTTCATGGAGGACTGTCATGGCCGTTGAACAGCGGATACGCAAGCATGCGAGCGGCGGTGGCACCGATAGCCCGCCCCCAAACCCGTGGCTTCGGTTCGGGACACGGGTGCGGGCCGCGCGGGAGAGCGCCGGGATCTCCCTCCAGCAGGTCGGTTCGGACCTGGTCACCGACCACCGAAAGATCAGCCTGATCGAGGAGGGGGACCAGATCCCCGACCTGCGCACGGCGATGGGCCTGGATCGGGCGCTCAACGCCGAGGGTGTCCTCTGGGACGCGTGGGCGCAGACCCACATCACCACGCGGCTCAAGGAGGGCGCGACCGTCGCCGACCTCCTGGAGCAGGCCTTCCAGCTGCGCGCCTACGCGCCTCTGATGATTCCCGAACCCTTCCTCATCGGTGACTACTCCGGGGCTCTCGACCGGATCGAACGCCCCCTGGAGGACCACCGCCGGCTCAAGGACCGACCCCGCATCGGCAGCCACCACACCGCCGGTTCCGGACCGCCCTACTTCGGGCTCGTGGTGGACGAGGCCGCCCTCACCCGCGTCGTCGCCGACGCCGGAGTCACACGGCGTCAGCTCGAACACCTGCATGAGCTCACCACACGCGAACGCGTCGCCCTCCACGTCATCCGTGAGGACGTCACCCACCACCCCGGCCTGCGCGGCGCGTTCTGGACGCTGTCCTTCTCGCCCCGGCACGCGCTCGCCTACACCCCGCACCCGCGCGGCCCCGGCCACCTCGTCACGGACGCTGTCCAGGTCAAGGGCTACTCCGACCTCTTCGCGACCCTCCAGGGCGTGGCCCTGCCCGCCCACGATTCGGTCCGGCTCCTGGAGAAGGCCGTCGAACGGCTCTCACCGCCCGCATCGACTCCGAGCCCCGGCACGGCCGTACCGTCCCAGCCGTCCCCCGGCAAACCCTTCCCTGAAGCCGAGCTGCGGGCGCTGACCACGGGACACGTTCCGGCGCACGTGCTCGGTCACTGACAGGTCCGCGCCCCGACGTCCGGAGCCCATGGCTCCCGGACCCCTGTTCCATCCCCCACATGCCCCTGGCCGGGCATGAATGAGCTCTGGCGGGTGGGTCGAAGCACCCCCAGAGCACGGCCAGCGCCAACCCTCAAGCAAAGGAAACACTGACATGGCCATTGTGCCGCAGACCGCCACGTCCGCCTACCCGGGGCGGTCCTGGAACGCCCGCCTGTACCCCGGGACCCTCGCCACCACCGCGCGCTTCCGCGAGGACCTCCGCCACGACCTGGCCGAACTCGCCGGAAGCGCTCCCGACCTGCTGGACGACCTCCTCCTGTGCGGCAGCGAGATGTTCGCCAACGCGGTCAACCACACGCGCTCCGGCCATGCCGACGGCCGGGTCGTTCGCACCCTGTCCGTCCCCGCCGCCACCGACCGCGGGAGCACCCTGCGCCTGTCCGTCATCGACGACGGCCTTCCCGATGACAGCGCCGGGCTTCCCCGCATCCCGGTCCAGCGCACCGCCCAGGAGTGGGAGGACGCCGAGTGCGGCCGGGGCCTGCTGCTCGTCGCCAACCTCGCCGCGGCGTGGGGAACACGCGCCGTCGTCGACTTCCCGTTCTGCGGCGCGCTGGGAATGGTCGTCTGGGCCGAGTTCACCCACACCGCCTGCTCCTCCGGCCTTGCGGCGGGGTGCTGATGAGCGCCGAACCCTCCACCCGCGTCCGCCGGGTCCTGGACACACCTCGGGGACAGCGCTCCGCCCACTCCGGCGCGACCCACCCGTGCCCTGCGGCCACGACCGGTCACAGCGCCCGCGAACAGCGGCTCCTCGCCCAGATGCGCGACAACCCCCGCGTCGCCTACCGCCTCGAACACGGCGTCCTGCCCGCCTGGATGGAGATCCAGGACGCACGCCTGGCCCAGAGGCCCGCGGTTCCCGCGCCCCCGCCGTCACGTCCGGCCGTGCTTTCGGTGCCGCGCCCACGACCCGCCTCCGACGACGGACCTCCGTCACCGGTGCCCGCCCCGCGCCGGACGCGACCGCCCCTGCCCCGCCGACCGCACAGCCACCGCAAGCCGCGTCGCCGGGCCCGCGCCGCCTGGCGCCTGACCGCCTACACCCTCGACGCCGCGGTCGGCGCCCTCGCTTACCACCTGTCCACCCTCATCCTCTGACCCTGGACACGCCCCAGGCCGGGTGGCTTCCGCTGCCCGGCCTCGCGGGTCGTGGTGGCGTCCAGAGCTCAAGATCCTGAAAGACTGAACCCATGCAGGACGACCGGTTCTCGCTCACCCGGGTGCGATTGAAGCACTACAGGAGCATTGCGAAGACCGACGTCGGGCTCGGCGATCTGCTCTTCCTGGTGGGCCCCAACGGCTCGGGCAAGAGCAACTTCCTCGACGCGCTGAGACTGCTCTCCGAAGCTCTCCAGACGTCACTCGACCAGGCCTTGCGCAGTCGGGGCGGGGTGGCGGAGGTACGTCGCCGTTCCACCGGTCATTCGAACCACTTCGGTATCGACCTGGAGTTCCGGGGGCCTGACTTCTCGGGCTCGTACGGCTTCGAGGTCGGCGCTGTCCAGGGCGGCGGTTTCAGGATCACTCGCGAGGAGTGCCGCGTCCACACCACCGGTGAGGGCGAGTCCCGACACGGATACTTCAAGATCCGAGGAGGGAAGCTGGCGGAGCAGTCGGAGCCTGTCATGCCTCCCCCGGGTGAGAAGCGGCTGTACCTGGTTTCCGCTGCGGGTATCGGCATCTTCGAGCCGGTCTTCGAAGGCCTCGCCGGCATCAACGTCTTCAGACTCAACCCCGACGCCATGCGAGATCCCCGGACACCGGACTCGGGGGAATTCCTCCGCAGGGACGGGTCCAACGTCGCGAGCGTTCTGCACCGGCTGGAGAACACCGCGCAGGGCCGTATCGAGGACTACTTGCGGCACATCGTTCCCGGGATGCGCGGGATGTTGCGCAAGGACCTCGGCAACTGGGAGACCCTGGAGTTCGCCCAGGACGTCCAAGGCTCTGACAACCCGTGGCGTTTTCCGGCCCGGTCCGTCTCCGACGGCACCTTGCGTGCTCTGGGGGTCCTCGTCGCGCTCTTCGCCGACACCGGGCCCACACTGAGCACCATCGGGATCAAGGGACCTGAGAGCACTCTGCACCCAGCGGCTGCCGGTGTGCTCCTGGACGCCCTGCGCGATGCCAGCGAACGACGGCAGGTCATCATCACCAGCCACAGCCCGGACCTGCTGGACCGGGACGACTTCGGGACCGAAGAGCTCTGCGCGGTCCGTTCCGTGGGAGGCGAAACGAGGATCGGCCCGCTTGACACGGTCGGCGCCATGGCGATGCGCCAACACCTCTACACCCCGGGCGAACTGCTCCGCACCGACCAGCTGCTCCCCGAACCGGAACCGCTCTCCCCGCGGTTGAAGGGGAACTGAATGCCGCAGGTGACGATTGCCCCCATCGTCGAGGGCCATGGAGAGATGCCCGTGGTCCGCAGCCTCATCGACCGGATCAGTCGTGGACCGATCAGCACCTACGTCGAGGTGACTCAGCCGCTCCGGCTCGCTCCGGCGAAGATGCGCAAACTCGAGGAGCTGGCCAAGGCGATCAGGTTCCAGTCAGCGCGGGTTCGAGACCGCGGAGGTGTCCTCGTCCTTCGTGACGGCGACGGCTCCGACATCACCTGCCCGGTCGAACTTGCTGCGTCCTTTGCCCCGGAGCCGGACCTGGTCACCGTGCCCGTGGAAATCGTGATCGCCCGCCATGAGTACGAGGCATGGTTTCTGGCCGCCGCAGAATCCCTGCGCTCGCACCCCTCGGTCCACGATGACGCGCAGGCTCCTGAGGACCCTGAAGGCAAGCGCGACGCCAAGACTCAGCTGCGCGGCATCATGAACGAGTCCGACAAGAAGACCCTCCACCAGGCGAAGTTCACCGCTGTGATGGACCTGAACCTGGCAGTGGAGCGAAGCCGATCCTTCCGCCGCATGGTCAACGCGATCCGCTCCCTGAGCGGGTAGGGCCCCGAAGAGAAGTGGAAGTGTGCCTCGACCTGAACCGGGCCAGGCACCGCCGGCAGTACGCCGCTCTCCAGATGAGTCGCCCGTCTGGATGGAGATCCCCCAGAGGCCCGTTGCCCCCGAGAACGTCGGTCGGAACGCTCGGACGTGCTCCCGATGCCGCGTCAACGACCCGAACCTGACGACGGGCTTCCACCACCGCCGCCAAGTCTGCGCCGGACGTGACCGCCCTTCGGTCACCGGGTGGCCGTCGACCTTTGCCCGAGCTCCTCACCGGTGACACCCCCGCCAACAGTCATGAGTGTGTTGGCAGGGAGCGATCAACCGCCGTTGCCGGGTGCAGGTCTCCGGAAGCTCTGCCGAGTACACCGGAGTCGTTGAGCGAAGTCAACTTCGCCACTAAAGATTCTCAATGAAGCGCCCTTGTGCGAGTTGCGTGATGCGAGTCACATGCGTTGTGCTCGAGAATCTTCCTCGCCCCCAGGCTGCTTGGTTATTTGATGTGCTTGTGTTGCTCAGTGTCCGATTTTCTCAGCCTCGTTGGGCGTGAAGCTTCTCGAGTGCGCCCTCCTTTCGTCGCCCTGCAGTGAATCGAAGCTAGCTTTGCTAGTTTTCTGCTGCTAGCCTGAGGGTGTGGTCGAAGCCGAAGTGGTCCATCGGTTCCGAGTCCCGGCGTCCGGTCTTGCACCGGCTCTGTCAGTCGATATCACCGCACCGTCCCGCACGGTTGATGCCCCGAAGGGCGATGCGGGTCAACTCCCCGTGACTATCACGGAGAAAGAAAGGAATCGCGTGATCAACACTCCCGATGAACAGGATGCCCCGGTTTGTGGAGGCAGGACGGGAAAGCTGTCCCGCCGGATGCGAGGTGTGCTCCTCATCGTCGTACTCCTCATCGCCGGTGTCATCGGCGGTGCCCACGAGAACCCGGTGCCCTTCCTCGGCGCGTTGATCGTCTACGTGGTGGACAACGTCTCGCTGGAGGCCAAGGGTAGGGCCAAGGAGTTCCTCGCCGATATGCTCCAGTCGCTGATCGGATGCCGGGCCTGCCCGGCTTGACCCTCTGGGGGTGCCCCTCACGGGGCACCCCCTCACTTCGTCGACAAGGGAGAAGAGAACCTGTGCGATCGTCAGGAGGCGCGGTCCCGGTGCGATCCTCGCTCGGTGAGATCGCGGAGATCAAGGCCGGACCTTCGGGAGCCCGTCTCAAAGAACTCGGTGACCATCCTCGCGGGGTTCCCGTCATCACACCCTCCGACTTCACCGTCGATCACCGTGTCAGTCCCTTGCATGTGCGCCGCGTCCCCGAGGAGGCGGGTCAGCACCTGGAGGCGTATCGGCTGCGTGCCGGTGACCTGCTCGTCGTCCGCCAGGGCACTCTGGGGCGACTTGCCGTCATCGGTCCGGCTCAGGAGACATGGGTTTACGGTTCCTCCTGTTTGCGAGTGCGTTTGAAAGACGGGGTCGAAGTGACCTCTGAATACCTGGCCGCTTACCTGTCACAACCCCAGACCGTGGAACGGCTGAAGGGGACCGCCCTGTCCGGGACGATTCCCTCCTTCAACGCCGGAGCCCTTCGCAGCATGGAGGTCGTTGTGCCCCCGCTCAGCCGGCAAGGCCGAATCGTGGAGGTTCTGGCCGACATGGACGAGGCCATCGCGGCCAAGATCGCCGTCGTGGAACGCATGGAAGCTCTGCGCCCTTCTGTTTTTGCCGCCCTGCTCGAAAGGGAATCCGTATGAGTGGCACCAATGTGGAGGCCGCGGACGCCGAGGAACTGCTGCGGATCGCCGAAAGACTCGCGGGTAAGGGTCAGGTAGCTCCCACCCGGGCGATTGCCGCCATGCTCGTATTGGGGTCGGAAGCCAATCAGGAGAACTTCGATGACCTCTGGGACGTGGAGGCGCCTCGGAGCCGATTGGCCAGTGCGATCGAACCTTCCTCCTTGCGTGGGGCAGGCTCCTTGCAGGCCGCCTGGGAGGACTGGCTGCGTGTGGGAGGACGCGCAGACCTGTTTGCGGACGAGACGCCCTTCCGTGAGTTTCCGGTGGGACGCCTGAAGGAGGCTGCGAAGGCCGTCCACGACCTGGTGGATCGACGGTCGAGGGACGATGGGACCCACATCGGTCACGTATTTGATCGCTTTCTGAGCCTGGTCGGCGAACGCAGGGGAAAGTCGAGTGGTGAGTTCACCACACCCAGGTCGGTCAACGAACTCATCATCCGTCTGGCTGAACTACGTCTGGGCATGGTCGTAGGTGACTTCTACGCGGGTGTCGGAGGAACGCTGGTCGCGGCGCTGGCTCAGGTGGGGGTTCCGGCCTGGGGGGAGACACCCATCAGCGGAGCCGAACTCAATCGGGAGATCGTGTTCCTGGCCAGGATCAACCTTCTCCTCCACGGCGCGGATCCCGGCCTCATCCGCAACGAGGACACCCTCACCTCATGGCGGCCCACGGACGACCAGGGCAGGAGTTTCGACAGGATTCTCTCCAATCCACCTTTCTCCCTCTACTACGACGAGGACGAGTACCGAGCCCCGCGAGACCTGCTCGGCCGTACACCGAGCAGTAAGTCCGAACTGATGATGCTTCAGCAGATGCGGGCGTCGATCAGGCCGGGAGGGCGCGTCATCATGGCGATGGCTCACGGCCCGCTCTTCCGCGAGGGGCAGGAGAAGTCCATCCGCCGCCTGCTTCTGGAGCGCGGGGATATCGAGGCCGTTGTCGGTATCGGCCCCAACCTCTTTCATGGGACAGCCATTCCGGCGTGTCTTCTCGTGCTCAGGTGCACGGGCACCACTCAACCGACGCCACCCGGTGTTCTCTTCATCAACGCAGAGAGAGAAGTTCTCACGGGACGCAACCAGAACCGATTGGAGCCACGCCATATAGAGAAGATTGCCAGGGTGTTCCACCAACGGGCAGAGCTTCCTGGCTTCTCCGCCGTGATCTCGTTCGAGGACCTCGCCCGAAACTCCTACAACCTCAACATCCGCCGGTATGTCGAACCCCTCGCCGAGGACGCGCCTGTCCTCGATCTCGGGGCCATGGTGAACGGAGGGGTTCCCCCGTATGAAGTAGAGATCACCCGAAAAAGGTTCGCCGCATTCGGCTTGGCTCCTGACGATCTTTTCCATCGACGAGCCGACGGCTACCTGGCTCCTTCAAATCAGGGCGGTTTCGCCGACGTGGTCGAGCGCCTTCCGGATTTGTGTGCCCCAGCGGAAGAACTGGTCACATCGGAGCACGATCGCTCTTGGCCCGAGATCGTCCGAAAGGCACATCCGCCCACGGCGCGCCCTACATTCGATGCCTTTCGACAGTCCCTGGTCGACGGTTTCTGTGCACGTCTCACAGAATCTGGGGTGCTGGACGAGTACGAACTCGCCGGTGTGTTCGCGCAATGGTGGGCCGAGTACGCCCAGGAGATCCAGGCAAGGTTCCATGACGATCGTCAGGAACTTTTGGACTGTCTTGGTCGGCGGCTCGCAGTGCCGCTGAGGGATCAGATCAAGGAGTTGGTCAGGCTTCGACAGAGGTCGCTCGAGGACACCGTTCGTAACTGGGGCGAACGCTACGGACAACCTTTGAGCCACTTGCTGGAACAGAGCGAAACGGCTGATCGCAGGTTCGCCGCGAGGCTTCGGGAACTGGGGTTGGATCTGGGGGGAAACCCTGATGAGAGGATCATCGACACTCGAACTGACGTGAGCAATGCCTGATCGAGACTGTGGTCGGCGACCGAAACGGTGGGTATGAAGCAGATCCTGCTGAAACATACCCTGCCCGTGGGAAAGCGGCCTGAGGTGGTCGAAGTGCTGTTCACCGAGGGAGGGTTCGTCCGGGTGGTCGCCCACTTGAATCGGGCGACCCGGACGGGCTCGGGAACCTCGTCCAGGAGGCGGTAGCTGACGGCGGTCGAGCAATCGCCCGCCGCCCTTCTTGCTCAGCGGTTCCGTCGAGGCCTGCCCTCGGTGAAGGGTGATGCTGTTTCGCCGGTGCGAAGAGCTCTGGTGGGCATCAGGACTTGGCTGCACATGTCCTCACCGCTATCCCCTGCGACACACGTCGGTCACCTCCGCGCCGAGCTTCGGCACGTCTGTGTCACCGATCGGTCACAGCACAGTGGCCGCCCGTCGGATACCGAGTACCACTCCTTCCGTGAAAGGAAGAGCGGAGACGCCGACACTTCCTGTCGGTTCCCCCACCCCCTTCACGGAGGTCCCATAGCGCACAACCACTCCTGCGCGCACGCCAAGAACCCCGGCTGTGCGTGTTCCGGTTGTGCCGGCAGCCTGCACGGTTGGCCCGCGTACTTCGACCGCGCCGAAGCCCCCGAATCCGAACGCGAACGGTTCCGCCGTCACACCGACCTGGAGTGGCTCACAGTGCTCGGAACGGGTAAGCGGCAGCAGAGTCGCTTGAAGAACCCGACCCTGCGGATGAAGAAGGCCGCGAACAACAGCGCGGTTGCCGACGCGCTCACCTGGCTCGCCCACGACCCCGACCGCATCGATCGGGGGCGCAAGCTGGGCCAAGGGCTGTACAAGGAGGCACTACCGGAACTGCGTGAGCACGCCGGTCGCCACGCATCACAATTGCCGGACCTGAAAGAGCTGGACCGTATCCTTCCCGGTCACTTCTGGTGCTCCCTCCTGGTCCAGCTCTCGGGTGCGGGAGATACCGTCCAGCGTTACTCGGACCGGGTCCCCCAACTTGCCGCGGAACTCCTGTTCGAGGGCGAGAGGCCACCAGGCTGGGGCGAGGTGCAGGACCACGTGGCGGAGGTCGCGCTGACCGCGGTCTGGAAGTGCGCCGGGTACGTTCTCCTCGGTGATTTCGCCAACCTCGTCCGCCTCATGCGGTTCATGTCGTTGTTCATCTGCCCCAACCCAGCCCGCCACCCGCTCATCGTCCGACGTGGCTTCCTTCCCCTGGACGAAGGTGTACTCGCCGAATCCACCCTGACCAGGCTGCAGCAGGCCTACTCGACCAACCCCGCGCCCTGAGACCGGGTGTGCGCCCCTGCCTGTCGGCCTCCAGTCGTTGAGCGGACACCTCGGGTTCCCGCCTTCCACAGGGCGCCAACGGCTCCGGGACCCGAGGCCGCCCCGTGTCCCTGACGGCCAGCCGACAGCCACAGCTCTCTCCGGATCCGGGAGTATGCGCTCGGGCGCGGTGCTTCGGAATCTGTCACATGCGTTGAGTCGATAAGAGCGACAACCAGGCTGCCGGGCATACCGAGCGCAGGCGGATCGCTCTGAGGCTCTTTTTCTTTCGGTCCGAACCTGACACTCGGGAAAATCGAACGCATGTTTGGTATTTTGATGGATTGGCTGTTTTGGGTGGTGCTGAAGGGAGTGGTGTTGCTGCTGTTTTCGGGAGTCGATTTCGCTTGAAAAATAAACCACCTCCTCGGGATTGATTAATTCCCGCGCGCCTTCGAGACTCTTGTTGCCGTGTTCCCTGCCCCGCTCACGACCTGGCCGGAGGCCCTTCGATGCCGGTTGTCCCCCGCCGCCATCCCTTTCCGTCCGTCCGAAGCATGGGCGCCCTCCTGCCGGAGGACATGCTCGTTCGAGTGGGGGAGGGGAGGGGAATCCCGGGTGGAACCCCCGCCGACTACGGCGTGGTCGGTGCCAGATCGGTCTCGGACGAGGCCGAGAGGCACTGGGACTACCTCCTCGGCGCCTGGCGCGAGCTCCGCCGCAGGCTCCCGCCGACCGGCGAGGGAGAGAACCGGTCCGACCCGACGGGCTCGGCTGTCCACCAGTGGATCGCTCCGCTCCTGGAGGAGCTGGGCTTCGGACGTCTCGGTGCTCTTCGGATCGAGGGCATTCGCGCCGATGACGACCCTGGGCGGCTCTTCCCCGTGGGCTACCGGTGGCAGCATGTCCCGATCCACGTCGTGGCCTGGGGAAGCGGCCTGGACAGGCCGGAGCGGCGGGGCATCCCCTCGCCCCGGTCCGTGCTCCAGGAAGCGCTCAACAGCACGCGGGCACATCAGTGGGGAATGCTGACCAACGGCCGGGCCGTTCGGTTGATGCGGGACTCCAACACCTTTTCCATGTCCGCGTACGTGGAATTCGATCTCGAAGCGATTTTCGACGGCGAGCTCTTCAGTGACTTCGTTTTGCTCTACCGCATGCTCCACGCCTCGCGTTTCGAGGTGGGAGAGGGAGAGACGCCCTCATCCTGCTGGATGGAGAAGTGGCGTGTCGAAGCGGCCCGATCCGGTGTCCGCGCCCTGGACGCGCTCAGGGACAACGTCGAGTGTGCCCTGACCGCTCTGGGCACGGGTTTCCTACGCCACCCGGCCAACAGCGCCCTCCGCCGGCGCACCGACGCCGCCACCCTGCACCGGGCCCTGCTCCGGCTCACCTACCGTCTGCTGTTCTGGTTCGTCATCGAGGACCGGGACCTCCTGCACCCGCCCGGAGCCGATGAGCGGACCCGTGAGCGCTACGCCGCCTACTTCTCCTCAGCCCGACTGCGCCGTCGTGCCCGGGCGAGAGCGGGTACTTCCCACCACGACCTGTACGAGACCCTGCATGTCGTGCTCGATGCGCTCGGTGACGAGGAGGGCCGTCCCGAACTGGGGCTCTCCGGCCTGGGCGGGCTGTTCACACACACCCGCGACGACGAACTCCTGAAGGGACTGCACCTGGCCAACCACGCCCTGCTGGAGGCGGTGCGCCACCTGACCCAGGTATGGGATCCGCGGAGCCGGCGGTGGCGCGTGGTCGACTACGCCTCGCTCTCCGCCAGGGAACTGGGCAGTGTCTACGAGGCGCTCCTGGAGACCGTGCCCGAGTACGACGTCGCCGAGCAGTCCTTCATCCTCGTCGCACGTGCTGGCAACGAGCGCAAGAGGACCGGCGCCTACTACACGCCGACCTCTCTCATCGAGCGCCTCCTGGACTCCACTCTCGATCCGGTTCTGGACGATGCGGTCAAACAGGGCGAGGCCAAGGCGGCCGGGTGGGGTGAGGTGGACGCCGGCGAGACCATAGCCGAGGAACTGCTCTCGGTGACCGTGTGCGATCCGGCATGCGGCTCCGGCCACTTCCTGGTGGCTGCGGCCCACCGGATCGCCAAACGGGTTGCCGCGGTGCGCGAGCACACCCCCGAACCGTCGGAGGAGGCTTTCCGCCGCGCCATGCACGAGGCCGTCGCCCGCTGCCTGTACGGCGTCGACATCAACCCCATGGCGATCGAACTGGCCAAGGTGGCGCTGTGGCTGGAGGGGATGGAGCCCGGCCGCCCCCTGGACCTGCTCGATCCCCACCTCAAACATGGCAACGCCCTTCTCGGCGCCACCCCGAAGCAACTGCGTGAGGGTGTTCCCGACGCCGCTTTCGTCGCGGTGGAGGGGGACGATCCCAAGGTCGCCACCGCGCTCATGCAGGCCAATGCCCGTGAGCGCGAGGGGCAGGCCACCCTTTTCGACACCGGGGACGGGGCGGTCAAGGTCGCCAACACCACTTTCGCCGAGGGCCTGAACGAGATCTACGCGATCCGCACGGGAAGCCTGCGCGACGTCCACCGCCAAGAGAAGGTGTACGAGGTCTGGCGCCGGTCGCTCGAGTACCTGTGGGACGTGCACGTCGCCGACGCCTGGTGCGCGAACTTCATGTGGGAGAAGACCGCGGAAACCCCGTATCCGGTGACGGCCGAGAATTTCCGGGCCATGGACGACCCTCAAAGGGCCGCGGCCTCGGCCCGGACCCACGAGGAGATCGCCCGCCTGCGCGAGCGCTACCGCTTCTTCCACTGGCACCTGGAGTTCCCCGACGTGTTCCGGGTGCCCGAGGACGGTCTCGGGGTGGACCCGGAGATGGGATGGGATGGTGGCTTCGACGTCGTGCTGTCCAACCCGCCCTGGGACAAGGTCGACTTCGAGGACAAGAAGTACTTCGCGGTGGCAGAACCTTCCATCGCGCTCATGACCGGAATGGCGCGCAGGCGGCGTATCACCGAGTGGCAGGAGGACTTTCCCGAGGCGGGGGAGCGCTATCGGCAGGCGCGGCGCCAGGTGAAGGCCACTTTCCACTTCGCGGCGAGGTCCGGTTCCTACGCGCAGTGCTCGAAGGGTCTGAGTGTGAAGGGGGTGACCACGCTACAGACGGATCATCTCTTCCTTGAACGTTTTACCGCCGTCGCACATCGTCAGGGAAGGGTCGGAGCGGTTGTTCCCACTGCGGTCGCCACCGGGGCGGGTGGGCAACACCTCTTCCGAAGCCTCGTCGACCGGAAGTCGCTGGCCTCGCTGTACGACTTCGACAACACCGAAAAGATCTTTCCCGCTGTTGACGCACGACACAAGTTCTGCCTTCTGGCGTTGGTGGGCAGGAGTGCGCCGGTGCCCGTGGCCAGGATCGCCTTCCTTCTCAGTCAAGCGGCAGAGATCGACGACGCTCGCAGGGTGTTCGAGCTCAGCCCGGAGGAGGTCTCCCTACTCAACCCCAACACCGGAACCCTGCCGGTCTTCCGCTCCCGCCGTGACGCCGACCTCACCACATCCGTCTATCGTCGGTTCCCGGTTCTGTGGGACGAGTCCAAGCGGGACGGTAACGCTTGGGCAGTGCGCTTCAAAGCGACGCTCTTCCACATGACCGACGACTCCGGCCTCTTTCACACACGGGAGGAACTGGAGGTCGATGGTTGGGAGTCGGAGGGCAACACCTTCGTGCGGGACGGTGAGCGGATGCTGCCCTTGTACGAGGGCAAGATGGCCCACCACTTCGACCACCGGTGGAACAGTTTCACCGGGACGGGAAGTGACAGCGTTCGGTCTCTGTCCCCTGGGGAGAAGTGCGATTCGAGCGTGGTCGCCCGGCCCCGTTACTGGGTGCCCGAACACGACGTGCCGACCGGCGGGACCGATCGCGCGGGGCGGCCCTCCGTTCAGGAGGGGGTGGCCGCAAGATTGTCCGCCGTGGGTTGGGA
Source organism: Streptomonospora nanhaiensis (assembly GCF_026642255.1). GTDB lineage: Bacteria > Actinomycetota > Actinomycetes > Streptosporangiales > Streptosporangiaceae > Nocardiopsis > Nocardiopsis tropica. Next base: position 2,468,477 of record NZ_CP113264.1, read on the forward strand.
CCGGGGATGGCTCTACGGGTGGAGGGATGTCTGCCGGGCCACGGACGAACGCACTTCTATCCCGGCGATGCTGCCCCGCGGCGGTGTCGGGCACACCTTTCCGCTGATGCTCTCATTGAAAGGCCCGGGACTTGTAGCAGCGTTGTGTGCCGTCCAGAGCTCCCTGGTCTTCGACTACGTGAGCAGGCAGAAGATCAGCGGCATCCACATGGCCCTCTCGACCTGGAAACAGCTGCCTGTCCCTCTTCCCGCCGACCTGGAGCCGCACACCGGTTTCCTCGTCCCCCGGGTACTCGAACTCGTCTACACCGCTCACGACATGGAGCCCCTGGCCCGGGATCTGGGCCATGAAGGCCCACCATTTCAGTGGGACGCGGAGCGCAGGGCCCTCATCCGCGCAGAACTGGACGCCTACTGCCTCCACCTCTACGGCATAGGCCGTGAGGACGTGGACTACATCTTGGAGACCTTCCAGACCGGCAGGGGCGGGCTGAAGAACAATGAGATCGTCCGGTACGGCGCCTATCGCACCAAGGACCTCGTGCTGGAGGCCTTCGACCGGATGGCTTCGGCAGGCGTCGCCCTCGACCGACCGTTGCGGGACGGTCGGGAGTACACCTCGGTCCTCAGCCCTTGGCCGGGGCGCCACGCCCGCTGAGGCAGGCCGGCCGGAACTGTGGTCGTGCTCCTCTGTGGAGAGATTGACGTGGGAGGTCGACATCCCCCTTGTCGATTCGCGGGCACCGTGGTCGGCGCATCGATAGTCGTTCCGCCGTCCTGGGATGAGACCCCATGGGCTCCACCGATAGAGGCTCCTCTGCGGAAGTAGAGCCCATGGGATCTTCGGCGTAGCCTGCGGCGCCCTACCGCAGGTCCTGGAGGAGCACCCCGTCCCGGACACGGCGCCACTGGATCCACCCGTTGATCGCATGCCCGGAAAGGGCCTGGGCTGCGCCGGACGGCGTCTTGAAGGGAGGAACGTCCTCCTCGTCGAGGCGCATCCGCCCTCCGGCGGTCACGGTGGCGAGGTGGGTCCTGCCGAGCCTGGGCCGTGCCCAGACCAATTTCTCTCCGACCGTGAGGTCTCCCTTCCTGATCATCTCGGCCAGGGCGCCTATGTCGTGTTCGTTGTCCGAGACCGCGGGAGATGCCAGAGGCACGGACGGGGCCTCCTTCGTCGCCTTGGCGCGAACGTTGAGTTCCAGCACGCGCCGCAGCACGTCGTTGGGGGTGTCCACGAAAGGCTGCGCGCGCCTCTGGAGTTCCGCGAACACGTCGCTGTCGACCCGGATGACCTGGGACATGGAATTCTCGCTCCTTCTGGGGGAGGCGGGTGGAACTCGCTGTGGACCGACAACGGTCGCCCCGACCTCTGTGATGCTGTAGATGTTACAGGAAAAGTTTTCTGTAGTGTGAGCCTCGCCGATATCGGCAAGTCGCCCCCGGGAAATCCGGGGAACGGGAACCTTCTGTCGGGCGTGTGCGTCATACTCAACACAACGTGCTGTTAACTATGCTCACAGACTTTACGGTCCTGTTGACTGAACATCAAGGAGAGTGGCTCGTGTACCTGGAGCAGCTGCACATCAAGGGCTTCCGTTCGGTCGCCGATGCGGAGGTCTCCCTGCGTCCGGGGGTGACAGTCCTCGTAGGGGAGAACAACGCCGGCAAGTCCAACGTCATGGACGCCATCAGGCACCTCACACCACCGCTCGACGGCCGACGCGATCTCCATCTTCGCGCCGAGGACCTCCATCGCGACGGTTGCGTGGAGGCGAAGCACACCTCGAAGTGCCGTTCCGCCGTGGAACTCTCGGCGCGCTACGCCTCCGCGGACGTCGCCACGCTCGCCGTCTTCGACCAGGCGCTCGACGAGGGCGCCGGTTCCCTCAGCCACCACCTCACCTACGCTCCCCCTCGGTGGGGGCAGCAGAGGGGCAAGGTGTCCTGGCGTACGGGGGATGCCACTACCGCTGATCCGGATCCCGATCCGGTGGCCCGGGAACGCATCCGCCACCTGTACCTGCCACCCCTGCGCGACGCCCAACGCGAACTCGCCTCCGGGAGCGGCGGCATGATCCAGTACCTCGTCGAGAGCCAGTTCGCGGACGAAAGCCAGAGCAGGGACTTCCAGAACGCGCTCCAGAAGCACTTCAAGGAGATGGAGAAGGTTTCGCCTTTGCCCCAGTCCCTCGGATCGCTCCAGAAACGCCTCAGCGGTCTCACCGAAGGTGCCCGCCACCAGCAGGCCGGGCTCGGTTTCGCCGACGTGTCGATCGGCTCGGTGATCCGCTCCTTGCGGCTGCGCATGGAGCAGCAGGGAGTGGACGTGCAGGCTCTCGCGTCCAGCGGTCTGGGCTACGCCAACCTGCTGTTCATGTCCGCCGTGTTGGCCAAGCTCGACAAGGCCGCAGAGGCGGACCTGACCCTGTTGCTGGTCGAGGAGCCTGAAGCCCACCTGCACCCCCAGCTCCAGAGCATCCTCATGCAACACCTGGCTGCCGAGGCCGAACGAAGCAGGGAACAGGTCACGGCGGGCACATCCTGGCTGGGACGCGTGCAGGTGGTCGTCACCACCCATTCGCCGTACATCGCCACGGCCACCGATCCGGAGAACCTCGTGGTACTCCAGCGCCACGGGCAGCAGGTCCCCGACACGGACAGCGCCGGTCAGGAGAAGGGGAGCGGACCCGAGGAGGCGGAGAGCAGTCAGGCAGAACCTCGGCGAAGGTACTTCACCACCGGTGCCGCAGTGGCCAACATGTCCCTGTCCCCTCACGACAGGTACAAGATCCGCCAGTACCTCAATGCCACGCGCAGCACCATGCTCTTCGGCCCCAGGGTGCTCCTCGTCGAGGGGATCGCCGAAGCGGTCCTCCTGCCGGAGCTGGCCCGCACGCACCTGTCCCAGGCGCGTCAGCAACGCTTCCTGGGCACCGCTCTGGTGCCGATCGACGGCACACACTTCACGACCTACCTCAACATCCTGCTGTCGGCGGACACCGTCACCCGGCAAAGGATCGCTCGCCGGGTCGCAGTGGTCACCGACGGGGACAACGGAAGCGATCGCCCGCAGAAACTCCGCATGCTGATCGACGCGAAGGCCGGACCCCAGGTCGCCCGGGTCTTCAACAACGAGACCACGCTGGAGCCCGCGCTGCTCCAGGCCGGTGGCCACAACCGGGCTCTGTTCGAAGAGGCCTGGAGCCACCAGCGCCCGAACAGCAGCACCGCGGACTGGGCGGAGATCGACACCATGGCAGGGGCCGTACAGGCCGATTTCCTGATGGGGAAGTTCAAGAGCCTGAAAATCAGCAAGGGCACCTTCATCCAGGACCTGGTCGCCTGCTCGGCTGCGCAGAAGGAACATAAGGAGAGACTGGTCGCCCCGACCTACCTGCACGAAGCGCTCACGTGGATCACCGAGGAGGACCACGATGTCCGCTGACAACCAGAATCGGGCAAGGGCCGCCCAGCAGGCCGCTGTGCGACTGGCCGTTCCTGCAGGAGGAGTGGTCGAGATCCGGGCCTGCCCCGGAGCGGGCAAGACCCGCGTCATCGTCGAGAGACACCTGACCGTCCCCGTTCCCGCGCGCAAGGGCCGCGCCGTGGTCTCCTTCACCCGGGTGGCCGGGCGCGAGATCCGCAGACGCTGCCACGAGGAGGGACGGGACGAACTTCTGGAATCCCCTCACTTCGTGGGTACGCTCGACACCTTCCTGTGGCGCCACCTGGTCCGCCCCTACCTTTCCAGGAAGCCTTCGGACCGTGTCTGGACCCGCCTGGAGTCGTGGAGCAAGCTCCCGCTGGCGCGTCACAAGGGGGTGAGCCTCGACGACTTCGACTACGCCTTCGATGCCCGGAGCGGCCTGCACATCGGTAGAGCGACCCTCCGGGGAAGGACTGCGAAGGGTCGGGAGTTCTCGGAGTCGGAGCGGCGGATCCTGGAACCGTGGGCGACCACGACCATCAGAGCACTCTGGGAAAAGGGCTACTTCACGGGCGACCTGATGCGAGACGCCGCACTCAACCATCTCCAGGACCCCGCACTCGGCGCACTCATTTCCACCATCGTGACCAGTCGGTTCGCCGAGATGATCGTCGACGAGTCCCAGGACTGCTCCAAGGAGGACCGCGCGATCCTGCACCATCTGAGCGCTGCCGGGCTACCCCTGGTCCTGGTCGGAGATCCTGATCAGAGCATCTACGGATTCCGGAGCAAATCGACGGGGCGGCCGGCCCTGCCGGAGCTCGTGATCAACGATCGCAAGGAACTCACCCACAATTGGCGCAGCAGTCAGACGGTGTGTGACCTTGCGGCCGGCCTGCGAGTGCACGAACGTCCCGCTGACATCGCGACCGGTCTCGACTCCGCCTCTGGCCCTCCTGTACTCCTCCTGCCTCACGAACGCGGAGCAGGTGCAGAGGCCGACTTCGCCAAGGAGGCGGAGCGGCTCGAAATCCCGGTGAATGAGCGGATGCTCCTCGCCTACAACGGGTCGGCCCTCCCCACCCGAGTGGGTGGCACGCGCCGCCCGCCCCACAGCTCCCCGCTGGGACGGTTGCTCTGGTCGGTGGGGACCCTTCGCTCGGGCGAGTCACCCGCGGCCAGGAGAGCCGATGCGTTCGGGCTTCTCAAGGAGTGCCTTCTGGATCACTGGGGCCTGGAAGGAGGTGGTACCGAGCGTGAACGCCTGGCCATGGCGAACGTGGAACCGGTCGAACTGATCCGGGCGGCATCCAGGGTGCTCCGCGAGCTACCGCCGCTCGACGACCGCACCACACGGGTGTGGAAGGAAGAGGCGATGAAAACCCTGTCCGCCTTGGACCGCCCTTCCGTGCACCCGAGGCGAGTGGTGTTCGACAGCGCTTGCCCGAGGGGCACCTCCTCGGCGCCGGTCTACAAGACGGCCGGGTTCACCGCCGGTGTCACGGGGGCCGAGCCCATCGGTCGGGCCGGCATCATCCACCAGGTCAAGGGTGAGGAGGCTGACGCCGTCCTGGTCGTCATGCCCGGAAACGCCGTTGCCCTGTGGGAGGCGCGAGGGCGTCGGCCTCTGACCCGGGACGAGGCGGAGACGCTCCGGGTGTACTTCGTCGCGGTCACCAGGGCCCGCAAGCTGGTGGGTCTGGCTGTGCCGCCCAACGACCTGGACCGGGCCGCACGGGTTCTTCACCGATACGGTGTGGACCATCGGCGAGTCCGGCAGGAGCCGAGAAAATCCGTGCCTCTTCCGGACGCGCTCTTCGATATCGGCATCCTCTGAACCAGTGGTCCTGCCGGCTTGCCGGATCGGTATGTGAAGAGAGCCGGTTGCCGCCGGCCTCGGAGACTCCGTGCTGTCTTAGAACTGGGGGTTGGTGTCGATACCGCGGCCCCGCCACGGAAGGCGGGGCCGTCACCGGCGGAGGTAGGGGACCTCACCATCTGACGAGAACATCTGGTTGGGCTGTCCCATCGTCCACCTCTGGCGAACAGCCTGCTTCACTCTCTCTGGAGAGCAATGGCTCATGACTCATGTCCTGTCGGTGAGGACACATCCTTTCGAGAGCCGGCGAGTACAGAGGAAGGATCCGATCCATGAGCGTGATCGAGTACGAGGCCAAGGTCCTGGACATTGACGTCGACCACGTGGCTCAGAGCATCCTCGACAAAGGCGGGGAAGACCTGGGCGAGGTGTTGCAGCGCCGCTACGTGTACGACATCGAGCCCGGGGACGCATCGCGGTGGGTGCGCCTGCGCGACACCGGAAGCCAGGTCACGCTCACGGTCAAAGAGATCGACTCCGACGCCATCGGCGGCACCCGCGAGACCGAGACCGAGGTCGGCGACTTCGAGACCGCCAACGCCCTGCTGGGCAAGCTCGGCCACACCCCCAAGGCCTACCAGGCGAACCGCCGCCGAAGCTTCACCCTGGACGGGGCCCAGTTGGAGATCGACTCCTGGCCGCGTATCCCCGCCTACCTGGAAATCGAAGCGGACAGCCGTGCCGAGGTGGTGCGCGTCGCCGCCCTGCTCGGCTACACCAAGGCGGAGCTGACGGGGGAGAACGCCACCAAGGTCTACGCCCGGCACGGCATCGACCTGGCCGCGATAACGGATCTGCGGTTCGAGGGGAGCTGACACCGGAGTGCCGTGTGCCCGCTGTGCGACGGGCACACGGCACGAACCAGTGGTGGAGGACACTGACCAGGCCAGGGCGATGCCCGGGGCCGCACCGATGACCACGGGTGTCCGGCTTCTCCTGCGCCGAACAGCCCCCTGGTCACGGCCGCCGCGACCGGCGTCCTCGCCCACCACCTCGCCGGGTCCCTGCTCCGACCGTCCCTCCCGGTCCGACGCTCGGGGAGGGGCTCCTTCCCGGCCATCGCCCTGGGACCCTGGATCGTCGGTGTCAATTCCGGCCAAGGAATCACGCCCGCCCGCGCGCCCCGACGCTGCGAGGAACGCTCGCGTGCAGCCTCTCGCTCCGGGAACGCCCGCCACATCGGCCCGCACCGTATCCTGGCCCGCCTCGGCGCGGGCGGTATGGACAAGGTGTACCTCGCCCGCACCCCGACAGCCACCTGTGCGCACTGAAGGTCGTGATGGACGACCTCGCCGGGGGCGCCCGTTCTGGCGGGTCCGGGTGGGCGACCACCGGGTGGTGTACACCGTGCACGACGGCCGGTTTCTGGTGCTCGTGCTGACCGTGGCGCACCGCCGCGAGGTCTACCGCGACTTGTGAGCCCCGCCGCGCCGCCCGGGGGCGTGACGGCGGTCGATCTGGTGGTCGCCGTCCGCCCCCAGGCCCACCGAGCACGCCGCGGATGCCTCGGGCGGGGGAGTTCGACGCGCTCGTGGACAGGGTGCGCGAGTGGATCGAACCCGCCTCCATCGCCGTCGCCGCGCGGGCACTGCGCAAGGCCGGTGAGGAGGATTCCGGGGGTGAGGGCGGGGAGCATGCACTCACTCAAGGGGCTGGCGTTCCGCTGTGTCGCCGCCATCGACATCAACGACGGAACCTTGCCCTTCATAAAGGCGGTCACATCCGAAGCTGTGGACCCCCTGCAGTACCGGACCGACCTGATGGCCGAGCGGTGCCTGCTCTTCGTCGCCTGCACCCGTGCGCACGACCACCCGTACGTGTCGTGCATCAGGGAAGCCCAGCCCCTTCCCGGCCGAGGCGGGCATCGCCTGACCTGATCGGGAGAACAAGGCCGTGACGGAAGTGACGGTTGACGACGGTGGGGCGGCCCCCTGAGGACTGCTCCGCTCCGGCCGACAGGTGACCGGTTCCTCGCCTCCGGTCGAGAGGGTCGCTCTCGGAGAGGCGTCGTCGGCTCGGAGGTGGTCGTGTGGGGCAGGAGACCGTGCGGACGCGCGCACGCAGGCGGGGCGACCTGAAGCTCCAGAGACACCCCGTTAGGGCGGAAATTACGCATTGGGCCAGGTCAAAGGTGCGCGATAGGATTGATCTGCTCCCTGCGGAGCAGTCGCGATCGAGGTGCGCCATGGACGATGGAACGGCGGCGGCACCGACCGCCGCGATCGACTTGAGGTCTCGGGTGAAGGGGCCTGTGATCGCCCCTGGGGACGAGGGCTACGCCTTCGCCCGCAGCGTGTGGAACGGGATCATCGACAAGCACCCCTCGGCGGTGGTGCGGGTGGCGGACGAGGACGACATCGCGGCGGTGATCGCCTACGCGCGTGACCACGACCTCCCACTCGCTGTACGGGGCGGCGGCCACGGGGTCTCGGGGAACGGCACGGTCGACCGTGGCATCGTTGTGGACCTGGGTGACTTGAGAACCGTGGAAGTCGACGACGCGCAGAGGGTTCGGGTCGGCGGCGGCGCCACGCTCAGCGACGTCGACAGCGCCACAGCTCCCCAGGGGCTCGCGGTACCCCTCGGCGTCGTCTCGCGGACTGGTGTCGGCGGCCTGACGCTCGGCGGCGGGATCGGCTGGCTCACCCGCTCCTACGGCCTCTCCGCTGACAACCTCCTGGCCGCGGACCTCGTGACGGCCACAGGCGACCGGGTCCGCGCGAGCGACACCGAGAACGCCGAACTGCTGTGGGGCCTGCGGGGAGGCGGAGGCAACTTCGGCGTGGTCACGCAGTTCACCTTCCGCGCCCACCGCCTGCCGACGGAGCTGTGCGCGGTCAACTTCATCTACGCCGAACCGCGGTGGCCCGAAGCCGTGCGCGCGTGGGAGGAGTGGACCCGTGACCTGCCGGACCCGATGCAGTCGATCATGACGTTCATCGTTCCACCGGCCGAACTCGAGGCCGGCGACGAGCCGTTGCTCCTACTGTCCGCGTTCTGGTCGGACCCCGACGACCGTGCCACCGGGGAGCGGCTCCTCGAGGACCTGCGGCGTGCCGTCCCACCCGACGCGGAGGAGGCCGAGACCGACTGGACGGCCTGGCAGTCCGCGGTGGACGTGCTGGGGCGCAAGGGACTGCGCGGGTACTGGAAGAACACCTCGTTCGACACATTGGACGACGCGGTGATCGAGGTCCTGCTGCACCGGGCACGCGAGCAGCGCTGGGTGGGTACCGGTATCGACGTCCACCACATGGGTGGGGCGTTCGCCCGAGTTCCCGAGGACGCGACGCCGTTCCCGGCACGCACCTCGCGCTTCTGGCTGAACGTCTACGGGGCCTGGCCCGATCCGGCCGACGACGCGACGCGCACCGCCTGGGTGCGCGGTTTCGCCCATGAGATGGAGCCGTTCTCCTCGGGCGGGCTGTACGTGAACTTCCTCGGCCGCGACGAGGGGACTGACCGGCACGAGGCGGCGCGGGCGGTCTACGGATCCGAGAAGCTGGACCGGCTCGTTGCACTCAAACGGCGGTACGACCCGCAGAACATCTTCCACCTGAACCACAACATCCCGGTGGAGTGACCGGGGTCCGGGCCACGGCTCCGGATGCTCATGGAAGCCCCGGAGGACCTACAGGAAAAACGGTTCGACCTCCAGGCCCGGTACGGTGCAGACCCGCCATCTGTTGAACGAGCCCAACGGGAGCCCGGCAGCAGTTCGTCGGAGAAGACTTGCGAAGGTGCCGCCCTGACTTCTGCGGTTGAGCTGCAAGAGCGCCGGTGGACCGCCTCGAAGCCGCATACGGTCCGAGCGACCGCGCTTGTCAGCTCCTGCACCTACCGGTGATGTTCGGGCTGCGACTGCGGGTCCGTTCGACTCCGACCACACGCACTGCCCGACGAATTCCCGGCACTGTTCCGTGTTGGATACGACGGAGGCACTGGCGCGGGTACGGGTTCGGCCCCTACCTGTCCTCGCAGCAGCCTGTTCCCACACGATTCCGTCACCTGTGCGCCGAGCACCAACACGACTCTGTCACCACCCGGTCACAGCACAGTGGCCGTCCCTCGGATACCGGATACCGCCCCTCCCATGAGAGGAAGAACGGAGGGTCCCGACATTCCCCGCCGGGTCCCTCGTCGGCATCCCTCTCGGAGGTCCCATGGCGCACAACCATTCCTGCGCGCACGCCAAGAACCCCGGCTGCGCGTGTGCCGGCTGTGCCGGCAGCCTGCACGGCTGGCCAGGCTACTTCGACCGCGCCGAAGCACCTGAACCCGAACGCGAACGGTTCCGTCGCCACACCGACCTGGAATGGCTCTCGGCACTCGGAACCGGTAAGCGGCAACAGAACCACTTGAAGGCTCCGACCCTGCGCATGAGGAAGGCCGCGAACGACAGCGCGGTCGCCGACGCGCTGACCTGGCTCGCCCACGACCCCGCCCGCGTTGCCCGGGGACGCCGTCTGGGCCGCGGGCTGCATGAGGAGGCCCTGCCGGAGCTGCGCGACCACGCTGGTCGCCACTCGGCACAGCTGCCCGACCTGAAAGAACTGGACAGGGTTCTCCCCGGCCACTTCTGGTGCTCCCTCCTGGTCCAGCTCTCAGGTGCGGGAGATACCGTCCAGCGTTACTCGGACCGGGTCCCCCAGGTCGCCGCGGAACTCCTCCTCGATGGCGAGACCCCTCCGGGCTGGGGGCAGGTGCAGGACCACGTGGCGGAGGTCGCACTGACCGCGGTCTGGAAGTGCGCCGGGTACGTCCTCCTCGGTGACTTCGCCAACCTTGTCCGACTCATGCGGTTCATGTCGTTGTTCATCTGCCCCGCCCCCGCACGCCACCCGCTCATCGTCCGGCGCGGATTCCTCCCCTTGGGCGAGGGCGTGCTCGCCGAAACCACCCTGACCCGGCTGCAGCAGGCCTACCTGACCGATTCCGCACCCTGAGGCCGGGTGGCCCGCAGGCCTGCCGGATCGGACACGCACCGTCAGCGCTGACCACAGGTGTCCACCCACCGCCGGTCGCGGCGGCGTTGCGAAACCGTCGGAGCGGAGTCGGCGCAGAATGCCAGTGTGTTCCCCTTGCCGGCGGCCACTCTGCGGAGCGAGTGGTAGCAGTGGCGTACGAAGCAGAGGAGCGAAGGGCTGTTCCCCGACAGCGCCCCCTTCGAGGACTTTCCGGAGGCGCGACTCGGCGAGGTCGCCAGGCTGTCCGTGCCCTTCTCTCCCGGAGCGAGATGCGGAAGAACGAGGTGCGGATCGGGGAGGTCTTCGACCGTTTTCGGAGCCTGGCCGGGGAGCGTATGGGCAGGGCCGGTGGAGAGTTCTTCACCCCCCGTTCCGTGAACGAGCTCATCGTCCGCCGGGCTGACCTGCGCCTGGGCATGCTCGTGGGCGACTTCTACGCGGGAGTCGGTGGAACCCTGGTGACCGCTCTTGCGCGCGTGGGTGCGCCGGCTCTGGAGACTTTCTTGCGCGGGCCTGGACGAGTCTCTGCTCGCCCAGGCCAGGGAGCTGATCCGGACCCGGCGGAAAGCGCTCGTGCACACCGTTCATGCCTGGGGTGAGCACTGTGGGAGCGGAGCGCCGCTGCGGACCGCAGATTTCAGGACAGGCTCAGGGAACTCGGTCTGGACCCGGGCCCGACAGCGGAAAGGGAGGACGGGCTGCTCCGGTGAGGGATTTCCTCCCTTCTCGTCCCGTCAGGTATGGCTGGTCCGCTCCCGCCCTGCTTCTGCAGACGACCTGATGGGAAACGGCGAACACAGGGGCGTCGCACTGACGATGTCATCCACGCCAAGGGTTCGTCCGGAGTGGCCTCCTCCGTGCTCGTGCCGAGGAGGAAGCCGGTGTTGGCGAGAGTGAAGGCCGTGGCCAGTGCCACTCCCAGGAGAAACACGGCTGTCAGCCACTCGCTGCCGTCACCGTGTACGCCACTCCTTCCCCGCTGCGTGTGGTTCCCGGCCCACCGCAGCGCCAGGGGGTCAGAACAGGGCGTGACCGTGGGCCGCCACGAGCGGCGCCAGGTCGGGTGTGCCGAAACGTGTCCGCAGTTCCTTGAAGCGGGTCACCTTGTCCTCGCCGAAGCGGGCGACGGACGCGGCGTAGGAGTCGGCGGAGAAGAACACCGGCGGGTTCCGCTTGCTGTGGAACTTGTCCGCGAACATCACCAGCTCCTCCTCGACCGACTCGGCCAGGTAGTCCGCCTCCGGGACGGGCAGCCCCTGGTCGCGGATGTCCTCGCGGGTCAGGCCCACCCCGGTGTGGTGCGAGCAGAAACGGCACAGTGCCTCGGGCAGCCCCTCCTGGGCGAGGATTTCGTGGCCGAGCACCCCGTGGCTCACGTAGCGCGCGTGGTCGAGCCGGCCGGAGGAGTCGTACAGGCGGTAGACCCCGATGTCGTGCAGCAGGCATCCGGCCCGCACCAGGTCGCGGTCCAGCGCGAGGTCCGAGCGGTCGATGAGCTGCTCGGCGATGGCGCAGACGATCTCGCAGTGGGTGTGGACGAGGTCGAACGCCTCCCGGGTGGGCGCGTACCGTTCGTGCAGCGCACGGATCTCTTCGTCGTTCGGGATCACCATGCTCAGACGGTAACCGGCATGGAGACCGCTCGAGGACGGGGCTGCGACGCGGCGCGCTCGCACAGGCCGGGGTCGGCGCCGGGGTGTGTGTTGTCCCGTGCCAGCTTCTGCGGGGTGATGTGACCCGCCCACGGGCGCGGCGGTGCACGAGGGGCCTCAGAGGCAGTGGCGCACGGTGATCGGATCGGCGCCGGCCAGGTGGACAGGCGTCGTGGCGGACCGGCGGTCGGGTCCGGCCCCCAGAGGCCGCTGTGTGCATGGACCCCGGGAACGGCGGTCAGCCGCCGGTCCGCTGTTGGACGGCGGGGAATCCACCAGGGTGGAGGTGCGCCATGAGCGCTCGGAAGCGCTCCTGGGAGTCGGCTTCGGTGCCGTCACCGATCCGGTACCAGGCCGCATGGGTCAGGGGCGGCCCGACCGGGACCGCGGGCACCGGGGCGGCCAGTGCCCGTTCCGACCCGATCGAGGCCACCCCCTCCACGCCGATGCCCAGACCGATCGGCAGGGAGGGGCCGGAACGGCGTGCCTCATAGCCCAGGTCAGGTCGTCCGGTGCGACGGTGCACGCTGATCGTCTGGAGGACCCCTCGTGAGGTGAACTCCTCGACCAGAGCGGACAGGACCGACAGGTCGGGCTCCTCACCCGGCGGGTGTCCGACAGCGAGCGTGATGCTCTCCTTCACCCCTTCCGGCACGCGGGTGACGAGCAGGGTTCCGGAGAACGGCCGGACCGGTTCGGTGCGAAGGGCGTTCGGTGGGCCGGTGAAGAGGAACCACGAACTTTCTGGAGCGCGTTCGCGGGCCAACGCGGTCAGGTCCGCGGTGTCCCACGCCAGGGTGGCGGGCTCACCGGTCCCCCACAGGGCCGGTACGGAGCCGGCCAGGGTCTGGGACAGGAACTCCACCGACCTCCCCAGGCGGAGCCCGGCATCGGCGGGGTTCAGGACCTTCAGATCGACGAGGATCTGGTTCCCCTGGTTCTCCTCCGCTCCCCGGAAGGCCGAATGCGGCACGTCCTCGGGGGCCGCGGTCGTGTCGCGGACGAAACCGGCCTCCTCGTTCCAGGCCAGGGGAACCCCGGAGAAGCCGTCGTAGTACCGGCCGTCCGGAGCCCGGGCCACCCAGCGGGCCATCGGGTTGCCCAGAACCGAGCGCAGTGCGTGGGTGATACGCGAACCCGAAGGGGTCACCAGCTGGAACGCCCGGCCCTCCTTCGCGTGCTCGGCGACAGCGTCCACCAGCCATGTGGAGAGCGGGACCACCGGGCGGTCCTGGACGGTCAGCGCCACCCGGTCCGTGACGCGAGTGATCGCGGGGTGGTCGGTGGCGCCGGTCAGCAGGGGATCGTCGCGGTCGAGTCGGAGCTCGGGCTCCCAGACGAGGCCTCCGAACTCCGCTACGAGGGCATCGGCGAAGCCGCGGACCGCCCCTGCCGTGTCCTCCCCTCCCGGGCCGGTCTCGGCTCCGCGTGCCTCCACCCACCACGGTTGGGCGGGCAGGTCGTCGGCGATCCCTTCGGCGAGCAGGCGGTCGGCCTCGGAGGACAGCGCGAGCCTCTGTGCCGCTTGGACGGCCGAGACCATGCGTCCCGACCCGTCGCGGAGCTGGACGACCGCGCCGCCGGCGACGGCACGGACCTGTAGCTCCGGCCCCGCCTGGACCAGGGCCCTGGTCATGCCGCGCAGGGTGGGTGCCCTTTCGAGCAGGGCGACCACGTCATGTGTCATGGGGTTCTGCCCTGTTCCGCTTCCCGGAGTTTCTGGCGCAACCACTCAGGGATGTTCTCCTCGTCGCGGGGGAAGTGCTGGTGGTCGAGTTGGTACTCGCGAGGACCGGGCTCGGGAGGGAGGAAATTCGGTTCGTCATCGTAGTCGTAATCGACATTGAAGGAACCCGTGTTCTTCAAGGTGAAGGTCGCTGTGTACCATGCACCTTTCCCTTCGTGATACATCAGTTTGCGAAGGCGCATGAAGTGCCCCGAGATTTTTCCTGGCGTGGTGATCCGAGTCTCGTTTTGGCTTCCTGGGGAAACGTAGACCAGACATTGGCCCACGTGTCCGACCGCTGACATGCGGGCTTCGATCGATGTCCACCCCTCCGGCGCTGCGCCGAATAGAGTGGTGCCGATCTTCTGCAGGTGCTCCTGTGTGCCTTCGATGCTCATATTTTAATCGTTCGGCCTTTGGGATAGTGGGAGGTTCTCGAAGCTTCTCGGGATGGGTGTTCCGCCGTTCACCGTGTAGGCTACTTCGATCCTCTCCGGGATGTTTGAAATGGAAACGTCATCCGGGTATACGATTTCCATCGACACTTGAATGGATGTGGACGGATCATCCGATATGAGTTTTTCCCAGTGTTTCTCCATCTCCCTCCAGCTGCCTTCCCAGGCGTCGTCTGCCCCGTTTCCGCGGTTGAGTGTGCGTAGCATAGGAATCATATTGATTTTTTCCGCCCCGCCGCCGAACTCATTGGCGATGAGGTGTCCGCCATCCCAGTCCGCATCCTCGAACTGCTGAATATCACCTTCCGAGAGGCTCTCGGCCAGCTGCTCCTCGGCCTTGTCATTGAAGTCGGCGTGCTCGTCGCGCCCCAAGTGTCCCATGGGAGTCTGGTCCGCCCCACGGGGGGCTTTGGAAAGGGACAGGCTTCCTTCCACCCTGGACGTCCTCCCGAGGTCGTCCGTGGATATCGTGAGGTCCTTGCCGATTTTATATGTGACGTCGGGAAGCGGGTATCTCAGGTCGGGGTTCCATCTTCCTGGCTTGCCGAACTCAGTGTGCACCTCGGCAATTCTCCCGGTGTCATCGGTGTAGTAGGTGGCACCCGGGCGGTCAGGTGAGTCTGGGATCTCGTATTTCGTATTGGGTTCGAGAGGGAATTCGACACCGAGGGGCTCTCGCGGAAGCGGTCGCAAGGGATGGTCCCGGCCGATGACGACAGGTCCGTTCGTCGCCTGTCTGACCACATCGCTCGGCCCCGAGGCTGCGGATCCAGTACCGTTCCCCGCGCTGTTCGGTGGGTTCTGGCCGCCGGTGTTCTCGGGAAGTGAGATCGTACCGGAGTCGGAGGTGCGCGGTCCGTCGCCGTGGGCAGGCGGTTCAGGACCAGCGCCGGGGTTCTCGGGGCCTCCGCCCCCGCTCCCACCGGATCCGGCTGTGCCACCATGGCCGCTGGAACCATGGGAATTGCGGTCGTCCTCGTGCACGGTGACCGGGTCGCTGTCCTCGTCGAGCCGGGGCCCGTCGCCGTCGGCGCTGTTGTCGATCGTGCCGTCGGCGTGCATCTCCATGCCGTCGGGGGTGACAGGGACCCGGGAGTTCTCGTTGCCGCCCGGGCCGTCCCCACGTCCGGCGGAGCCGCTGTTCTCCAGGGCGTCGATGGTCCAGGACGCCTCACCGTCGAGTTCGGCCATCCGGCCGCCGTCGGCGGTGTCCATGTCATCGGCGAGATCCTCGTTGCGCCGCGCGATCTCGGAGAAGGCCGCGTCGACCTCCGCGGTCGTCGGGTCGCGTCGCACATCCTCGTCCGCTCGCTGACCGGGTGTGTCGGTGTCCTGAGAACCGGCACCGTCCCTGTCGGACTCCGGGAGTTCCGGGGGGTTGCTCTCCGGGGTGGCGGGCTCGGCGGGTGGTGCAGAGGGTTCCGGCGTCGGATCCGGGCTGTTGCCCGGTGCAGGGGCCGGGTCCGATTGCGGCCCCTGGTTCTGATGGGCCTCCAGGCCGCTCAGAGACTCGTGCATGTCCCCGAGACCTGCGGGGACGCCGCTTCCGTCGGGCTCGATGTTGTCCGGTGCGGTAGGCGCGTCCGGGTGGGTGCCGTCAGGCCGGAGAGTGGGGCTGGACCCGTTGTTCGCGGAGTTGGAGGAGCCGTCGGAACCCTCGGAGCCGCCCGCGTCGATGCCCCCGCTGATGGGGCCGTCGCCGGTGCCGGCGCTTCCCAGGATGCGCGACACCCGGGCGGCGATCATGGGCACACCGACCACTGCCCCGACACCTGTGGCGCTCAACGCCGCGCCACCCGCGATCATGCCGATGTTGGTCAGAACGGTGCCGAACACGTAGCCGGGACGCTCTCCCAGTTCGGTCCAGGGGAAGAAACCGTGGATCGCGTCGCCCCAGGCGCCCCTGGCGGTGTGCCACCACTCGCCGGGGCTGTTCACCATCTCACCGGTCTGGGGGTTGTAGAAGCCGGTCATGGCTCCGAGGCCCGCGATCGAGTCGCCCCAGTACGAGGTGAAGTTGCCCCCCCAGCCTCCGGTGAACCAGCCCTCGGAACCGTGGATCCCGACCGCGCCGCCCATGTCCTCCAGGCTGCCCATGAGGACGTCCCCGCCCCCGTGGATCGCGTCCACGTACCACATGTGGTCGGTGCCCTGAGGCGATCCCCACGGGGTCCCGACGTCCTCGGGTGCCTCCTCGAAGCCGTAGACGGCCTCGCCGGCGTTGGGCTGGGTGGTTCCGTCGGCGTTGCTCGCGATGAAGGTGGTGCCGCCGAACAGTGCGGTGATGGCGTTGGCGCACTCCCGTTCGGCCTCCTGGTACTGCTGGTGGAGCGAGTTCACGTGGTTGAGCAGGTTGTTGTGCTCCTCGACCTTGTCGCTCTCGCCGCCGAAGAAGCCGCCGTCGTCCCAGTCGTCGTCGCTCCGGATCTCCGCGACCAGGTCTCTGGCGTCCTGGCGGGCCTGGACCAACTCGGAGCGCAGCTCACGCGCCCTCTCAGCGAAGGTCTCCAGTGCGGTGGCCGCCGTGCCGAAGTCGGTTTCCACCGAGTCGCCCGTGGTGGCGACGGGGTCGACCGCCGAGTACAGGGTCTCGGCCTCGGGTGCGCTGTAGACGGCCTGGAGCCCGGCCCATGAGCTTTTGATGCTCTGTCCTGATTCGGCGATGTTCTCGCCGTCGGTCCTGAGGCCGCCGGCCGCGCTCTCCAGCAGCACGGTGTTCACGATGGGGACGGGGATCGCATCCGGGTCGATCAGGTCATCACTCACTGAGCATTCGCTATCCGTGTAGGGGGTGCACTTCAGCGGTGGCTGGGGCGAGGCCGGTCTGTGTGTCGTCTTACGTCGCGTCCGCGGAGGAGGGGTCTCGTGACCTTGGTACGGGTCGTCGGAGAAGGAGTGCCTGCGGCAGTGCCGTGGGGCCGGAAGGCGCTGTGGAGGCTGTCCCTTCCTCCGTCGGGGAGTTCGGGTGGCACGTTCATGGAGTGGACGTGATCCCTGGAGGGAGCGTCCTTACGCGATCTCTCCCGCGTTGGCCTGGGCGTCCGCGGCCATCTGCAGGTTGCCGTTGACATAGTGCAAGGTGGCATCGCTGGCGCCCCCGACCGCACTGGCGCTCTTTTCGACCATGCCGCCGACCTCGTCGAAGTAGTGCTCGGCGAACTCGGAGAGGGCTACCCCGATCGGGTCGCTGTTGGCCGCGCTGTTGGCCTCGTTCAGATGCGTTTCCATCGAATTCAAGTGCGAGGTGAGCCCTTGGCTGCCCTCTTCGTCGCCTATGTGTCCGGAGACGCCTGAGAGGACGCCGAAAACCTCTCCGGTCTGGATGTTCCAGGCTGACATGGGGGTCTCCCCTCTGTCTCGGGGCGTGGGGACGGGGTGGTATTTCTGGTGGCGATGCAGACTCTATTGCCATGGTTTCGCCCCGTGCATCACTGTTTCCGCGTCCTCAGAGGTCAAGCGGACGATCGGTGGCCGATTCCGGCCAGTACTGCTTCGGCAGGGCACAAGAGAGGTGTGGGCCTGGGCCCAACTGTGTCGGTCCCATGCGCTTCGGAAGGCATGGGCATTCCAGCGCGATCATGGCCGATCAAGTGTCGGACTCAGGCCTCGACCACCTTCGTTCGCCATTGCACGGGCAACCCACCGAAGGCACCCGGTCCCCGCATTGCCATACAGACGGAAGAGGGACCTGCTGACAGGGTGTTTGCTGCAGAGAGCTCGGTTCGCGCGCAGGGCCGGCGGAGGGCACACCGGAAGCTCACAGCGGACCGACCATCTGCCGACTGGTCGGACGACCGCGCCGTCGGCATGGTGGCCCTCCCTGGACCAGGGCCCTGGTCATGCCGCGCAGCATGGGCGCCTTCTCGAGCAGGGCGACCACGCCATGCGTCAGGGGGTTTCTCGGTCCTGCCCCGCTTCCCGGAGTTTCTGAAGCAGCCACTCAGGGATGTGCTCCTCGTCGCGGGGGAAACGCTGGTGGTCGAGTCGGTATTCGTGAGGTCCGGGTTCGGGAGGGAGAAAATCCGGTTCGTCATTGTAGTCGTAATCGACATTGAAGGAACCGTTGTTATCCAAAGTGAAGGTCGCTGTGTACCATGCGCCCTTTCCTTCGTGGTACATCAGTTCCCGAAGACGCATGAAGTGTCCCGAGATCTTGCCTGGCGTGGTGATTCGAGTCTCGCCTCGGCCTCCTGGGGAAACGTAGACCAGGCATTGGCCCACGTGTCCGACCGCTGACATGCGGGCTTCGACCGACGTCCACCCCTCCGGTGCCGAGCCGAAGAGAACGGTGCCGATCTTCTGTAGGTGCTCCTGTGTGCCTTCGACGTTCATATTTTGTTCCTTCGACCTTTGGTTCGACCAGGAGGACTCTCTCAGAAGCAGCCGCAAGGGATGTTTCCTGTCGATGGAGTCAGGTCTGTTCTCCGAATGCCCGGACGCAGAACTCGACCCTGACGTCGGAGGTCCGGTACCGTTTTTCGTGCCATCGGGTGGGTCCTGGCCGCCGGTGCTCTCGGGTGGAACCATCATGCAGGGTTTTTTCCCGGGTGGAACTGTCGGGTGTCAGGGGCTACCGGTCCAAGAGATCCAATGCTTCTGCATCGATGGATGTCTTTGCTTTGTCGGCCCGATGGCTCGCGGGGGATCCTCGCTTCATGGCCGCGTAGTCTACCTGAATCATTCCTGTGGTGTCGATGCCGAAGCCTCCTCCGCGTTCATAGAATATGACCAGCGGATCGAACATGTCCGGCAAATCTGGCAGGGCTTCTCCCGAGTCGCGCAGTGCGCTGAAATGAAGCGCCCAGACGCAGGTGTCCATGACCAAGGGGAACTGATGGATTATCTCCTCCTTCTCGATGATTTCGGAAACGAGTTCCTCGCCGGCGCGCACATTCGGGTTGGCCAGTGCGGCCGCGTCGAAAAAGGGCCATTGCTCGGCGCGGAGCTGGTGCGACCACAGGGCCGCGCGCCGAAGATACTCCTTCATCAGGGCGACTCGGGACCGTGTGTGGTTGAAGCCTCCGTGCCAATCGGCACGGATCAGGCGTTCGGTCAGTGCGGAGGCGTGGTCTTTCAAAGCGGTCCTCGAATTCCATGGAAATATTCACGATCTCGTCCAAGTCGGAGAGAACATCGGCGATCCCGAAGAGTGGTTCCATCATCCCGTGACTCCTCCAGGGCCTGAAGACGGCTCTGTTGTCCTCGGGGAAGGCATGTCGTGGGCACCGTGCTGATCGGGATGGGGGAGTGGGCCTCGCCGTCCCACGCCTCGGGTCCATGACCGCAGAAGCGGCCCGGTTCGGGCGCAGTACGGACAGAGGGCACGCAGGAAGCCGAGAACCGTACCCGGACTCCTGCGCCGAACAAGCCGGTGGTCGCGACCTCCTCGGTCGGCAGAGGTGACGCGGGCGGCGGGTGCCGCAGCGCCGGACGGACAACGGCCCATGAGCGAAGCCGACCGGGGCGCACACCGAATCCGGATACGGCGCCGACCCGAGGAACCGCTCACCCCCAAGAGCCTGAAACACGAGGTTTGCCACCGAATATGGTCTGATGGGATCAGATATCTTTTTCGGTGGACTGGACCAGGTGAAGGGGTGTCCGGGGTGGACGTCCTCCGCAGGAACAACGTGACGATCACCGGGACGGACGAGGGGCCCACGGTGGTCCTCGCCCACGGGTTCGGCTGCGACCAGAACTTGTGGCGCCTGGTGGCGCCGGCCCTCGCTGAGCGGTACCGGGTGGTGCTCTTCGACTACGTCGGCTCCGGCGGGTCGGACCTGGCCTCCTGGAGCGAGGAGAGGTACTCCTCGCTGGGGGGCTACGCCCAGGACGTGGTGGAGCTGAGCCGGGCGCTGGACCTCGAAGGAGCCGTGTTCGTGGGCCACTCGGTCAGCGCCATGGTCGGCGTTCTGGCCGCTCAGGCGGTGCCGGAGCGCATCGGCGCCCTGGTGATGGTGACCCCCTCGCCCCGCTACATCGACGACGGGGACTACCGCGGCGGCTTCAGCACACAGGACATCCACGAACTGCTGGACTCCCTGGAGTCCAACTACCTGGGCTGGTCGTCGGCCATGGCGCCGATGATCATGGGCAACCCGGAACGGCCCGAGCTGGGCCAGGAGCTGACCGACAGCTTCTGCGCCACCGACCCCGACATCGCCCGGGTCTTCGCCCGCACCACCTTCCTGTCCGACAACCGCGCGGACCTGAAGGGCGTGGAGGTCCCGACCCTCGTTCTGGAGTGCTCCCAGGACCTCATCGCGCCCCGCGGGGTCGGCGCCTTCGTCCACGACTCGATCCCCTCCTCCCGGCTGGTCACGCTGGAGGCCACCGGCCACTGCCCGCAGCTGAGCGCACCGCAGGCCACCGCGGAGGCGATCCTGGGCTTCCTGGACACCCTGCGGCGCACGCCGTGACCGGGGAAGCCGAACCGTCCGAGAGGAGCGGCCGCCCCGACACGGCCGTCGGCGCGCTGCTGAAGCAGGGGGAGGAGGAGCTCTACGAGTTCGCGCCCTGCGGGTACCTGTCGACGCTCATGGACGGCACGATCGTCCGGATCAACGCCACGCTGCTGGAGTGGCTCGGCCTGGAACGCGACGCCGTGGTGGACCGGATGCGCTTCAGCGACCTCCTCACCGTGGGCGGCAGGCTCTACCACGAGACGCACTTCGCGCCGCTGCTGTACATGCGGGGCCAGGTCAGCGGTATCGCCCTGGAGATGAGGGTCGCCGGGGGCGCACGCCTGCCCGTGCTCGTCTCCTCCGCCGTCAAGCACGACAGCGCGGGCGAACCGCTGCTGATCCACACCAACGTCTTCGACGCCACCGAACGCCGCGCCTACGAGGAAGAGCTGCTGCACCGGCGCAGGGAGGCCGAACGGGCCCATGCCGAGGCCGACCGGGCGCGCGAGCGGGCCGACACCGACCGGGCCCGCCTGAAGGACGCGCTCACGGTCCTGCGGAAGGCCCTCCTGCCCGACAGCCTGCCCGCCGTGCCGGGCATGGAAGCGGCCTCCTACTACCACCCGGCCTCTCCCGACCAGCTGGGCGGCGACTTCTACGACCTCCTCCGCCTGGACGACACCCGCTGGGTCTTCTTCCTCGGCGATGTGCGCGGCAAGGGCCCCGAGGCCGCGACCCTGACCTCCCGGGCCCGCTACGCCCTGCGCGCCGCCGCCCTGCACACCTCGGAGCCGGCCGAGGCCCTGGGCACGCTGAACACCGTCCTCCTGGAGGGCCAGGCCCACGACGAGGAGGCCCGCCACTGCACCGTCGTCCTCGGCACCCTCGAACCCGGCAGCGACGGAGGGACCGCCCGGGTCCGCCTGGCCTCGGGCGGCCACCCGCCGGCCCTGGTCCTGCGCGCCGACGGCCGGGCCGACCTCCTGGACACCCCCGGAGGGATGCTCGTCGGTGTGCTGCCCGGCGCCGAATTCGCCACGGCCGAGACCGTCCTGGCGCCCGGCGACACCCTCCTGCTCTACACCGACGGCCTGACCGAGGCCCGCACGGGACCCCGGCGCGACACCCTGTACGGCGAGGACGGCCTGCTCGCCTTCGCCGCCGAACACGCCCCCTCCAGCCCCTCCGAGGTGATCAACGCCCTGAGCGACCTGCTCTGGAGCTTCGGTGAGGGGCTCGACGACGACACCGCGCTGCTCGCGCTCGGGGTGCCCGCTGTCCCGGGTACCGCTGCCGGGAGGGCGGCCACCGCGTGAGGGCCGCCGGGGGCTGTGTCGTCGCGGGCGGCCCCCGGACCTGCTTCAGCGGAGCCGCTGGCGGATACTGGTGCCCATGGCGATCATTCACAGTGCGACCCTCACACCGAGCAAACCGGCCCTGATCGGGGCCTGGCTGGACGGCCGTCCGTGGGCGGGGCAGGGGCCCGACGAGGTGCTGGGCGCGTACCGGTTCGACGACCCGGAGGGCGAGGTCGGGGTGGAGGCGTTCCTGGTCCGGCGCGGGGACCGCCTGCTCCACGTGCCGCTGACCTACAGGGGCGCGCCCCTTGCCGGTCACGAGGAGCACCTCGTCGGAACCCTGGAGCACTCCGTCCTCGGGCCGCGCTGGGTCTACGACGGAACCCGGGACGGGGTGGCGCTCGCGTGCTTCCGGCGGGCCCTGGCGGGCGAGCAGGAACAGGCGGAGCTGGAGATCCACGAGGGTGGACGCGTCGTGGGACGCAGGCCGCAGCAGGTCCTGGTCTCCAGGGAATCCGGTGAGGAGAACACCGGTGCCGGTTCGGCCCAGGGCGGGCAGGTGCTGATCCCGCGCGTGCTGGACGCCGAGGCCGAGGGCAGGTCGCGCCTCCGCGCCCGGTGCGGGGACCTGCAGGTGGTGGTCGCGACCCTGTCCTGATCCGAGGTCCTCCGACCCCGGCCTCCGTCGTGTGCTCCACCGAAGCCCCGGCGGATCGCGGACGATGCGGTCGACTCCGCCGGCCCCGGCCGTTCCGCCCGGATACGGCCCGCCGACGTCCCCCGCGAACCGGATCGGACGGCGCAGGCCGCCGGGGCCGCTCCCTCCCCACCGAGAAGTGAGGAGGGAACGGTCCCGTGCGGCTCAGGCCGGGGAGGGTTCCAGGCCCAGCTCCCCGGTCAGGAACCGGCGCAGGTGCGCGCGGGCCTGCTCGATGCTCAGCGGCGGAGCCCCGCGCAGGCGGCGCAGGGCCAGACCGTCGACCAGGGCGTTGAAGCGGGTCGTGGTCTCGGCGACGTCGCGGCAGCGGAACTCACCCCGGTCGCGGCCCCGGGCGATCAGCTCGGCCACCCGGTCCGACCACTCCTCGTACCGGCGGTGCTGGCGCGAGTCCGGCTCCAGGCTGGCGTCGGCCGCCCAGTTGTCGAACCACAGCCGCCAGTGCCGGTCGGTCTCCGCGCTGAACACGCCCTCGATGAGCGTGGTCAGCCCCTCCGCGGCGGTGGGGCACGCCAGCATCCGCTCGCCGAGCGGGCGGTAGTAGGCGTCGATCTCGATCGACACCGCCTCGCTGAGGATCTCCCGCACACCGCCGAAGTGGTACGTGACCGTGCCCACGGACACCCCCGCCGCGCGGGCGATGTCGCGCACGCCCACCCGGCTCGCCCCGTGCTCGATCACCAGCGGCACGACGGCCTCCAGGATGAGCCGCCGCCGCACCTCGGTGGGCTGGCGGGTGCGCTTGTCCGGTGCGACCGCGCGGCGCCTGGCCCCCGCCGTCCCGGCGGCCGGCGCCCCCTCGGCAGGGCCGGTCATCCCGCGGTCCTGGGGATCTCGCGCTCCCAGCGCCGGGTGGCGACGACCTCGCCCCCGGAGCGGGCCTCCACCGTGCTGTGCACGACGAAGTGGTCCGCGGTGGCGGTCAGCTCGCTCGACGTCCGCACGGAAACGTCCCAGTCCTCCCGGCGCATGGTGATCTCCCACTCGGATCCTGCCATGGCCGACAACGGGTCGTCGACCCGGATCCGGTACCGTTCCCGCGCCTTCTCCGTGTACACGAGACCGTTGGGGTAGGTGCG
Organism: Streptomonospora nanhaiensis; assembly: GCF_026642255.1. Lineage (GTDB taxonomy): Bacteria > Actinomycetota > Actinomycetes > Streptosporangiales > Streptosporangiaceae > Nocardiopsis > Nocardiopsis tropica. The sequence goes on from NZ_CP113264.1 coordinate 2,492,085, forward strand.
CGACCCGCCGTAGTTGGGATCGACGTCGAGCACCCACTCGCCGGTCCCGACGTCGTGCGACACCAGGCGCTCGGGCCGGGGCTCCGACGCGCCCAGCTCCACCGCCAGCGGCGGCGCCTGCTCCGGCCCCTCGAACTCCACCGGCGCGCGCCCCTCGTCCGTGCCCGCGGGCCGCACCGGGAGCAGCAGCGCGCTCCGGTCGGGCCACACGGTCAGGGACGGGTCGTCGGGCTGCGGCCACACCCACGGCCAGTACGCGGTGGACACCGCCACGCGGATCCGGTGCCCGGCGGGGAACGCGTATCCCGTCCCGGTGAGCTCCACCTCCACGTCCTCGGGGTTTCCCGGCTCCCACGGCACCGACCGGTCCCGCCCGTACCGGCTGCCCAGGTTCAGCACGCCGCGGGTGACGAGGGTCGAGGCCCCGTCGGGGGCCACGTCGCACACGCGCACGATGACGGTGCCCCGGGGCCTGTCGGCGTCCAGGCGCAGGCGGACCCGCGCCCGGCCCAGGACCTCGACGCGCTCGGCCAGCGGCTCGCCGTCGAAGCACGTCGACCGGCCGTCCTCCTCCCGCTGGTCGGGGGGCAGGTCGGTGGCGTTGCCGTAGGGGAAGAAGCGGCCCGCGTCCACGCCCGTGTGCTGGGGGCTGTGCACCGTCACCGGCGCGCAGCCCGCCGCGCCGAGGGCCTGTTCGGACCAGCGGGTCGCCGGGGAGGGCCAGGCGTCGTCGGTGACCCAGCGGCCGGGCCGCTCCGTGTAGGCGGTCGCGGGCGGCACCGGCTCCTGGACCCAGGAGCGCAGCCGGGGGGTGTCCATGGCGCCGTTGTCCGCGTCCTTGAGCCAGTGGTCCCACCAGCGCAGGGTCTCCTGGAGGAAGCCGATGTGCGGGCCGGGCGGCCGCGCGATGTCGGGGTACTGGTGCGCCCAGGGCCCCAGCAGCCCGCGCACCGGGCCGGGCAGGTGCTCCACCAGCCGCAGCACGGTGTCCCGGTAGGGGTCGGCCCAGCCGCCGACGGCCAGCACCGCGGCGTCGATCGCGGAGTAGTCCTCGCACACGCTGCCGTGCCGCCAGTAGTCGTCCCGGGTCTGGTGGTCCAGCCAGGTGTGGACGAACGGCTCCAGCGCGTCGAGGCGCTCCTTCCACATCGGCAGCCACGCGTCGCCGACCGTGATCGGGTCCGGCGGACGCGACGTGAACGCCAGCATCGTGCCGGACCAGCCGGCCATGTCGATGCCCAGCACCGAGCCGCCGATGTAGTGCACGTCGTTGTCGTAGCGGTCGTCGGCCGAGCACACCGTGACGATCGCCTTGAGCGGCTCGGGGCGCCGGGCGGCGATCTGGAGCGAGTTGAACCCGCCCCAGGAGATGCCGAACATCCCCACCCGGCCGGTGCACCAGGGCTGTGCGGCCAGCCACTCCACGACCGCGACCCCGTCGGCGGTCTCCTGTTCGGCGTACTCGTCGAGCATCACGCCCTCGGAGTCGCCGGACCCCCGCAGGTCCACCCGCACCGACGCGTAGCCGTGGCCCGCGTAGTAGGGGTGGCGCTGGGCGTCGCGCGGCGACGTCCAGTCGCCCTTGCGGTAGGGCAGGTACTCCAGCAGCGCCGGGACGGGGTCCGCCAGGGCGTCCGCCGGCAGCCACACGCGCGCGTGCAGCCGCGTGCCGTCGGCCATCGGGATCCAGTCCTCGCGGACCTCGACCTCGCGCGCGAAGTCCTCTCGGTAGCGCATGCTCCCCCGTTCGTCTCTCGTGTGGGCCCGTGCGTGACGGGACCGTTCGTGTGCCAGGAACCGTGTGTCAGGACCCGTGTGTCAGGACCGCGGGCCGGTCCCGTCGGCGTCCCACCGGCGGATCCGGTGGCCGCCGCCCAGGTCGATCCACTCCGGGTCGGGGACCTCCGCCAGGTCCCGGGGCAGGGCGGCCGTGTCCCCGGCCGTCTCCCCGGCCGGCTCGGACGCCTGCGCGGTCGTGCCGCCGCCCGCCCCGACCGGCCGCGGCTCCAGGACCGCGTCCAGCAGCCGCCGGGTGTAGGGGTGGTTGGGACCGGAGAAGACCGCTTCGACCGGGCCCTCCTCCACGACCAGCCCGTCGCGCATGACCGCGACCCGGTCGGCGATCCCGCGCACCACCGCCAGGTCGTGGCTGATGAACACGAACGCCAGGTCCCGCTCGGTGCGCAGGTCGTCCAGCAGCGCGAGCACGGCCGCCTGGACCGACACGTCGAGCGCCGTGGTGACCTCGTCGGCGACCACCACGCGCGGGTCCCCGGCCAGGGCGCGGGCGATGCCGACCCGCTGGCGCTGCCCGCCGGAGAGCTGTCCGGGCAGCCGGTCCGACAGCGCCGGGTCCAGGGCGACGTCCGCGATCAGCTCGCGCGCCCGGTCGTCGGCGCGGGACCGCTCGGCCAGGCCGAAGAACCGCAGCGGCCGGCGCACGGCCTCGCGGACGATCCGCCGCGGGTTGAGGGAGGTGTCGGCGTTCTGGAACACGAGCTGGACGCGGCGGCGGACGCCCGGCGGACGCAGCCGCGCCCGCACGGCCAGGTCGCCGTCGCCGTCCTGGTTTCCGTCCCCGGGGCGGTCCCCGCCCCCGGTGTCCGTGCCGAGCAGCCGCATGGTTCCGGAGGACGGTGCGCGCAGGCCCGCCAGGGACCAGGCCAGCGTCGACTTCCCGCTGCCCGACTCCCCGACCAGGGCCAGCACCTCGCCCCGGCGCAGACCGAGCGAGACCCCGTCGACGGCCCGGTGCGCGCCGTAGTCGATCGTGACGTCGCGCAGGGACACCACCTCGGGCGCGTCGTCGGGGACCGGCACGCGCTCGCGCACGGTCCGCGTCCCGTCCTCGGCGACCTCGGCCAGTCCCCGGTCGCCGATCCTGGGCACGCTCGCGAGCAGGCGGCGCGTGTACGGGTGCCGCGGAGCGTCGAACAGCTCGGCCGCCCCGGCCGCCTCCACGACCTCGCCCTCCCGCATGACCACGACGCGGCCGGCCATCCGGGCGACGACCCCCAGGTCATGGCTGACCAGGACCGACGTCAGGCCGAACTCCTCGCCGAGCCCGGCCACCAGGTCCAGGATCCGCGCCTGGGTGACCACGTCCAGGGCGGTCGTGGGCTCGTCCAGCACCAGCACCTTGGGCCGTGCCGCCAGCGCCATGGCGATCGCCACCCGCTGCTGCTGCCCGCCGGAGAGCTGGTGCGGGTACCGGCGCACGATCCTCCCGGGATCGGGCAGCCCGACCTTCTCCACCAGGGAGCGGACCCGCTCGCGCCGTTGCGCGCGCGTCAGCCCCTGTGACAGCAGGGACTCCCCGATCTGGGCGCCGACGCGCATCGACGGCGTGAGCGCGTGCCCCGCGTTCTGCCCCACCATCGCGATGTCGCGGGTGCGCAGCTCCCGCAGGCCCCGCCGGTCCAGGGACAGGACGTCCTTGCCGTCGACCAGTACCCGGCCGCCGGTGACCCGGGAGCCGTGCCGCAGGTGGCCGAGCAGGGCCCCGGCGACGGTGGACTTGCCGCTGCCGGACTCGCCGACCACGGCCACCGTCTCCCCTGCCGCCGCCTCGAAGGACACCTCGCGGGCCACGGTCACGTCGGCGCCGCCGGAACGGTAGGCCACGGACAGCCCCTCGACCCGCACCAGGGGGCCTGACTCGGTGCCGCTCATGAGCTCTCCTTCGCGCGGTCGACGCCCCAGGCCCGGGACAGGCCGTCGGCGGACAGGTTCAGCCCGACGACCAGGGTCGCCAGGGCGATGATCGGGGCGAGCGTCGCCCACGGCACCACGACCATGGCGGTGCGGTTCTCGGCGACCATCAGCCCCCAGTCCGGGGTGGGCGGGTTGGCGCCGAACCCGAGGAAGGACAGCGAGCTGATCAGCAGCACGACCCACGAGGCCCGCATCGCGAACTCCACCGACACCACGTGGGCGATGTTCGGCAGGACCTCGCGGACCAGGATGGAGACGGTGCGCTCACCGCGCGCCCGCGCGGCGGTCACGTAGTCGAGCGGGGCCACGCCCAGCGCCGCGGCGCGCACCACGCGCACCACCTGGGGCGCGTAGACCACGGTCACGGCGAGGACGATCACCGCCGGGCCCGTCCCCAGCACGGTCACCACGACCAGCAGCGCCAGGATCGGCGGGATGGCCAGGATCGCGTCCAGCACGCGCATCAGCGCGTCGTCGAGCCGGCCGCCCTTGAGCGCGGCCGCACAGCCCACGACGGTGCCGAGGGCCACCGCGCAGGCGGTCGCGGCGAAGGACACCGTCAGCGCGTAGCGGCCGCCGTACAGCACCCGGCTCACCACGTCGCGGCCGTAGGCGTCGGTGCCCGCCCAGTGGTCGGCGCCCGGGCCGAGCAGCGCGCTGCCGGGGTCGTTGGCGGTGGGGGAGTAGGAGGTGAGCAGCGGTGCGAGCAGCGCCAGCAGCACGTGCAGGGCGACCAGGGACAGCCCGACCACGGCGGGCGTGGACCGCGCCAGCGAGCGCAGCGTCGTGCGGGCCGTTCCGGTTGACCCGGTCGTCTCGGCGGGCCCGGAGGCCCCGTGCGGGGACCCGGTCATCGGGCGCTCCTCTCTCCGGTGCGCAGGCGCGGGTTGAGCGCCATCGCCCCCAGGTCGGCGGCGAGGTTGCACAGCACGTACACGGCCGCGCTGACCACGGCGATGGCCTGCAGGACCGGCAGGTCGCGGTTGTGCACGGCCTCCAGCAGCATCCGGCCGACGCCGGGGTAGTTGAAGACGTTCTCGACCACGGCCACGCCGCCGACCAGCCACGCCACGTTCATCGCGATCACGTTCAGCGTGGGCAGAAGCGCGCTGGGCAGGGCGTGGCGCACCACGACCCGGCCCGTGCCGAGGCCCTTGAGCCGCGCGGTGGTCACGAACTCGCTCTCCATGACGTCGATGACGCTGGTCCTGGTCATCCGCACGATGTAGGCGGTCATCACCACCGACAGCGCGATCGTCGGCAGGACGACCGCGGGCAGCAGGTCGGCGACCGGCGCGGACGCCTCGTCCAGGACCACGGCGGGCAGGACCGGCACGGTGATGGACAGCGCCAGCACGAGCAGGGTCGCCACGACGAACTCCGGCACGCTCATCCCGATCAGCGTCAGGGTGGAGACCACCGTGTCCGGCCAGCGGTCCCGGTACAGGCCGGCGACGACGCCCAGCACGATCGAGGAGGTGACCGCGACGGCGATGGTGGCGACCGCGATCAGCATGGTGTTGCGCAGGTGCAGCCACAGGGTCGCGGAGACGGGCTCGCCGGAGACCAGGGACACCCCGAAGTCGCCGCGCACCGCACCGGTGATCCAGTCGAGGAACCGCAGGACGGCCGGGCGGTTCAGGCCCATCTGCTCGCGCAGCGCGGCCACGGCGTCGGGGGTGGCGTCCTGGCCGAGCACCTGCGTGGCCACGTCGCCCGGGAGCAGCTGCACGGCGGCGAACACGATCACCGACGCCAGGAGCACGGTGACGACCGCGGACAGCAGCCGCCTGGAGATGTAGACGATCATCAGGGCCTCAATCCGATGTTGAGGTAGTCGAACTCGAAACCCGACTCGTGGTAGTTGAGGACGTCCCGGGACAGGCCCACCAGCCGGTCGGCGAACATCGGGGTCATCGCGCCGCCCTCGTCCACGACCATGCGCTGGGCGTCCTGGTACAGGGTGCGGCGGCGGTCCTCGTCGGCCGTGGCGCGGGCGGCGTCGAGCAGGTCGTCGAAGGCGCCGTCGGACCAGGCGGTCTCGTTGTAGGAGGAACCGCTGCGGAAGACCTGGTTGAGCAGCTGGTCGGCCGGACGCCCCGTGTACCAGTACGTCGCCATCAGCGGCTTCTGCATCCAGATCTGGGTGTAGTAGGAGTCCGCCGAGGTGTTGCGGACGGTGATGTCGATCCCGGCCTCGGCGGCGGAGTCGCGGTAGGCGAGCGCCATCGGGGTGAACACCGGGTCGTAGGCGGAGGTGTAGAGCTCCAGGCTCAGGCCCTCGTGCCCGGCCTCGGCGAGCAGGGCGCGGGCCCGGTCCGGGTCGCGTTCGAGCGCGTAGTCGGTCCAGTAGGGCGTGTCGGGCGGGACCGGGTTGTCGTTGCCCGGTACGCCGGTGCCCTGCAGGGCCACGTCGATGACGTGCTGCGGGTCGTAGGCCAGCTTCATCGCCCGGCGCACGCGCGCGTCGGTGAACGGCTCGGCCGTGGTGAGCATGGGCAGCACGTACCACTGGGCGTTGACCGAGCGCGCGATGGTCGCGCGCTCGGAGGCCTCGACGACGCGGGCGGTGGCGAAGTCCAGGTTGGTCTGCGAGATCAGGTCGACCTGGCCGGCCAGCAGCGCGTTGGTCCGCGCCTGGATGTCGGTCATCGAGAACATCTCGATGGCGTCCAGGGCGGGCCGCCCCTCCCAGTGGTCGTCGTGGGCGACGATGCGGCCCCGGCCGCCGGGGGAGAAGGAGTCGAGGCGGAAGGGCCCGGTGCCGATGCCGGTCGCGCCGATCGTGTCGCCGTCCCCGTCGGGGACGACGTAGCAGTGGTAGTTGGTGAGCAGCGCCGGGAACTCGAAGTTGGGCGTGGTCAGCTCGACCACCAGCACGCCCGGCTCGGGGGTGTGCACCCGGCCCGGGTCGACCAGCGGGCCCAGCACCGTCCCCTGCGGCGAGGCGAGGTCGGGGTCGACGATCCGGCGGAGCGTGTAGGCGGCGTCCGCGGAGGTGAAGCCGCGGCCGTCGTGGAAGCGGACCCCGTCGCGCAGCCGGAAGGTCCACACCAGACCGGCGTCGTCGGACTCCCACCCGGTGGCCAGGTCGGGCACGGTCTGCCCCTCCGCGTCCATCCGGACCAGCCGGCTGTACAGGGCGCCGAGGTACTCGTAGGCCGACAGGGAGCTGGCCGGGTCCAGGGTCTCGGCCTGCGACGCCGGCGGCCGGGCCATCCGCAGCACGCCGCCGTCGGCCGTGGCGCCCGTGGCCGCGGCCTCCGGGAGCGCCGGCGCCGCCTGCGGACCGGACGCGGCGCAGCCGGGGAGCAGGACCGCCGCCCCGAGTACCCCGGCTCCCCCCAGCAGAGCAGTTCTGCGCGGGATCCGCGGCGGGGCGCCCTCGGCCCCCGGTGTACGCGGCATGTCTTCCCCTCCGTGGTGTGCTGCGAACGGATCAATCGTTCACTGAACGATTGATACGACTCATGCACGATAGAGGTCGGAAGACGATGGTTCAACGGGTGGTAAAGCGGGTAAACGCGAGGGGTCACGTGTGCCCGCCGACGATCACCGCAGGTCAGACGTGTCAGCGGACGGTAGGCGTTCCGCGCGCCGACACGGCGCCGACGCCGCGCGCACCGGCCGCCTGCACGGTGCCCACCGCCCGCCGACGGGAAGAGGCGGTGCCGTGACAGTCCGGCGGATGGGTGCCGGTGTGTTCGGGGAGCCGCGCGAGAGACCCCTTGTGCGTTCCTGCTGCCCGCTTCGTGTGGCCCGGTCGCGTGAGCGGAGCCACGACCTGGGTACCGATGGCGCGGAAGAACCCCCTGACCCGTGGCGGGAGCCGGTCACACCGCAGCGCGCCTCGCCCCCTCCCGGAACACACGGCCGAACACCAGGGGCGCCGCCAGGAGCAGGGCCCCTCCGGCGACGAACGGCACGTGGAGCCCGAACCCTCCCAACAGGCCGCCGGTGAAGACCCCCAGGAGGACGGAGGCCTGGGCGAGGAGCATGCGGGCCATGGACGCGCGCCCCAGGATCGGCATCGGCGTCACCGCCTGGAGGATGGAGGCGGCGCTCACGGAGATCGTCGTCGCCGCCAGGCCGAACACACCGAGTGCGAGGGCTCCCACGACGACGTGGGGGAAGAGCCCCATGGTCAGCAGGACCCCGCCCCCGAGGATGTGGGCGACGATGAGCAGGAGCCCGTGGCCGCACCACCGCCCCAGCGGGGCGCACAGGAACGAGGCCGTGAGCGCGCCGACCGCGGACAGCATCGTGTAGACCCCGAACAGTGCTTCCGGGACGTCGAGGGTCCGGGTCACGTAGAGCACCAGGATGGCCGACACCCCGCCGGTGGCGAACCCGGAGAAGGCGGCGGCCACGGCGAACCCCCGTTGGACGCGGTCGTCCCTGACGAACCGGAGCCCGTCCAGCGCCTCGCGGGTCAGCGAGGCGCGACCGGTGTCCGGGGCCCGCTCGCCCTCGTCCTTCCCCTCCCCGCCGAGGGAACGGGCCGCGACGGCCGCGGAGAGCAGGAACAGCGCCCCCACCAGGTAGGCCCCCGCGTTGAACAGCAGAGCCGTCCCCGTGGAGAGGGCGAACAGCAGACCCGCGATCGGGCCGCCGAGGAAGTCCGAGGCCACCACACGCGTCCCCTGCAGGCGGCTGTTGGCCCTGATCAGGAGGTTCCGCGCGACCAGCGCGGGCAGCAGCGCTCGGGCCGAGCCGTCGTGGAAGACCTCGCAGACCGCCAGGGCGAGGACGAAGAGGCACAGCCCCCAGACGGGGACCGGGCCGAACCAGGAGAGCACCGCGAGCACCCCGAGCAGCACGCAGCGCAGGAGGTTGCCGACGACCATGGCGCGACGCTTGTCGATCCGGTCGATCAGCGCCCCGGCGTGGAGGCCGAACAGCAGCCAGGGGGTGTAGGCCGCCGCGGTCAGCATCGAGACCGCGAGGGGGTCGGAGGTCAGGGCAGCGGCCATGAGCGGGAAGAGGGTCAGGAGGACGCCGTCGCCGAGATTGGCCGACGTGTGTCCGGCCCAGAAGCGGTGGAAGGCTCCCCCCAGCCCCACCGCCGGCGGATCGCCCCTGGCCTGCGAGGAGTCGATGTCCATGCGCTTACTCGAACCTGGCCTTCCGGGAGCCCTCCAGACTCATCGGCGGGTGGGAGAGGACCGCGTTGCCGTTGGCGTCCACGGCGGGGACACCGGCGGAGAGGACGTACAGCGCGGTCTCCCGGACCCCGTCGACGCCCAGCAGCTCCTCGACGGCCGAGTCGTTGAAGGCCGCGGTCTGGAAGGGGCCCAGCCCCAGCGCCGTCGCCGTCAGGACGAAGGTCTGGCCGAGGTGCCCGGAGTTCATCAGCATGACCCGGTAGGCGCGAGGATGCCGGTACTTGAAGCTCAGGCGTGGGACGACCGCGGTCAGGACCACGGAGAAGGGCGCTTCGCCCACCCCCGACTGCGAGTCGCACGCACGGGTCAGGCTGTCCCGGAACTCGCCCTCCTTGAGCAGTTCCAGGGAGTGCTCCCGGACGTTGTAGTGGTATATCCCCGGGGCGATCCCGGCTACGCCGGTGACGACCGTGTACGCCTCCAGTTCGTGACGGGCGCCGCCGGCGGGGCTGGTGCGCAGCATGAGGGCGCCGAACTGCTGGGCGTCGATGAAGTCCTTCACCCCGAAGGTCATCGCCATGAGGGTCGAGAAGACCTCCCGTCCGACAGGCGCGTCGGCGAAGTCCCGATGGGTCCTCCGCCGGTAGAGGACCTCCCGGTAGGAGCGGCCGGGATCTTCCTGGTACCGGGGGAGGAAAATCCTGTCCGCGTCCTTGTACTCCTTGAACAGGGGAGGCGACGGGTCCTTGGTGAGCTCCTCACGGATCTCGTCGGTGCTCTCCGTGAAAGGGGCGTCCCTGGTGGAGAAGTGGAACGAGAGGCCCTCCCTTCCCCAGGGCGCCCAGGCGTCGAAACCCTCTGTGCCGCCTCTTGCTCCGTCCTGCTCCTCGGATTCGAGGAATCCCAGGGAATAGAGGGAGGACGCCGCACTGTCCAGGACGTCCTCGTCCAACCCCAGTTCCTGTGCGACATCAGAAACGGACCGCAACTCGGAAAAGCTGTGGAGAACGCTCGCGGTGATCGGATCGGTGCTGATTTTCGCCTTGGTCAGAGGGTTCTTGACGAAGAAACCGGATGCATCCCAGAAGCATTCGAGGTGTTTTGCCGACCTGTACTTCACAGTGGTGCTCCCTGTAAAAGGAGGAGGTCGGCCCCGCCAGGGGGCCGACCTCCTCTGACCGCGTGCTAGCTCGGGCTGAACTGGATGATGATGGTCAGCTCTTCGACGGGCTCGATCTTGATCATGGCCTTCTCCTTAGCTGTTGGAACGGAGTTCCAACTGGGGGATTTCCGCGGTCAAGCCACGGAATCTGTACGTCGGGCGACGTACAGAGCCTTGGGGTGTCTTCCGTCGTCCAGGCCGTCCTCCAGAGCCCCTCCGTGGAAACCGCGGACGGAGACGAACTCCAGGCCGGCGGAGGCGATGCTCGCGAGGATCCGCTCGTGCGTCAGGTGACGCAGCCGGTGCCGCGTGACGGAACGCTCCCAGAGGTCGCCCGCCACCCGCGCGAAGGAGTCCACCTCGAGGTCGATGGCCTCGCCGGGGGAGAAGTCGGCCGGCGCCAGCGGCGAGAAGGAGATGAACCCGTTGTCGGACCTGCGGATGTTGGGAGCCTGGGAGAGCACACGGAAGGACAGCTCGGTGTTCACTTCCACGATCAGAAGGCCGTTGGGGACCAGCACACGCGCAGCCTCGGCGAAGGCCGCGTCCAGCTCCTCGTCCCCCGAGAGGTAGTGGAACACCTCGCCCGCGGAGATCGCGGCATCGAATGTCGAAGGCGGGAGGGGGAGGTCGGTCAACCCTCCGACGAGAAAATCGATCCTCCGCATCTCCTCCTTGCCCCTGGCCGCCGCCACCATCGCGGGCGAGAGGTCGACTCCGGTGACCCTGTAGCCGATCTTCTGGAGTTCCACAGAGCTGTTTCCGGTGCCGCAGCCGAGGTCGACAAGTCGCTCTCCCGGTGCGCCGAATTCTTTCAGGAGATCGCCGAAAAGGTTCATCCAACGGTGGTAGTCGGAAGTTCTCGATGTCGCGTCATATTGGCTGGCAAGCCCTTCATAGGCTTCCAGGGGAGACGCCGAGGGGGGATGAGTGGAAATCTTCGGCCTCCAAAATCAACCCTGAGGTTATTGAGTAAAAATTATGGTAGGCCCTATCTTCGGTCAAGGCTCTGGCCACATACGGACAGCGGGGGAACGACGGGGCATCCAAACTGGTGATATCCGGAGAAGGGCCATGCGGCCGAGTTTTTCCAATGAAATAGGGGGCTGGTGTGGTCGGGAAAGAGGCGCTATGGGCCTGACTTGACCCCGGACAGTTGCGAAGATCCCGATAGGTCATATCCCATAACAGGATCGTCCCCTGAACCGGCGGCTCCGCGTCCGTCCCGGTTCTGCCGTGCCCGACGTCCCCCGCCGCGCGGTCGAGCCCATCGGCCGACACCCCCATCGGTTGTGGTTGCGTCGGCGGCTCGGAGGAGCAGGAGGGGCAGCGGACGGGCGGTCATTCCGGGCACCTTCGGGACCGACACGCCACGCGCGGGCCCTACCCGAACCCCCACCTGGGGGAACCTACAGTCGGTGGCAGTCCGGCCGGTGGCCGACGGGTGTGCCGAGGGGCCGGGACAGGGGGAACGCGTGGCCTGTGACAGGAGCGACCAGGAGCGGGCCTACGCCCTGCTCGACCTGGGCGACGAGATCGTCCACGCCCGGGCGCTGCAGATCGCGGCCGAACTGGGCATCGCCGACCTCCTGGCTTCGGGGCCCCGCTCGTCCGAGGACCTGGCGGAGCGCACGGACTCCGACCCCGGAGCCCTCCACCGCATGATGCGGCTGCTGGCCTCCCGCGGCCTCTTCCACGAGACCGGGCCCGGTGTCTTCGAGCTGACTGAGACGGGCGGCCCGCTCCGCTCCGATCACCCGGCGTCCGTGCGTTCCGTCCTGGCCCTGGCGGGAACGGTGGCGCCCCTGGTCCTGGGGGGAGTCCGGCACAGCCTGAGCACCGGCGAGGCCACCTTCCCCGTGGTCGCGGGGGAGCACATCTACGACTACATGGCGCACCACCCCGAACACGGCCGCCTGTTCGACGAGGCGATGCGGGAACTGACCCGGGTCGCGGCGCCCGCGGTGCTCGACGCCTACGACTTCGCGGGCGCCTCCCGCATCGTCGACGTCGGGGGCGGATCAGGGGCCCTGCTGAGCGCGGTTCTGCACCGCGAGCCCGGCGCGAGCGGGGTCGTCTTCGACACCCCCGGGGTCGCGGACTCCGCCCGGGAGAGGATCCGGAACGAGGGTTTGGCGGACCGGTGTTCGGTGGTCGGCGGGGACTTCTTCCGCGAGGTGCCGCCGGGCGGCGACCTCTACGTGCTGAAGTGGGTCCTGCACAACTGGTCCGACGAGCGCGCGACCGCCATCCTGCGCAGCTGTCGAAGGGCCATGGGCGAGGACGCGAAACTCCTTCTCATCGAGTCGGTGCTGCCGTCGGACGGCGCTCCCCACCCGGGGAAGGCCATGGACCTGTCCATGCTCGTCCTCTCCGGTGGTCGGGAGCGCACCGAGGAGCAGTTCGCCGAACTGCTGGCCGGGGCGGACCTGGAACTCCGACGCGTCGTCCCGACCTCTTCGCCGCACAGTCTCGTCGAGGCCGTGCCCCGCTGAACCGCTCCTGTCGCGCACCGCCTCCCAACGGGGAGGGAAGATACCGGGCTCAGGGTCCCTCACCGAGCCAGACCGGGGTGATGTCCACCGTGTGGAACCGCCAGGCCGTGCCCGCACGCCGGTAGGTGTTGTCGTACCAGCCGCCGACCGACCACCAGTCCGTGGGGTCGTCCGCGCTGCGCAGGTGGACGGCGTGCATGGAGGAGCGGGACGTGGCGCGGTCGCCGTCGACCTCCACCCGGTGGTTGGCGCTCAGGTGGTGGGTCCGGTGGTAGTGCCCCAGGTCGGCCTCCACGTACTCGGCCAGGCCGGCGCGGCCGCGGTGCTCCCTCCCCGGCATGCGGAGGACCCCGTCCTCGGTGAACAGCGCCGCGTATCCGGTGAAGTCCCGGTCGTCGAGGCAGCGGACGAACTCGGCCAGCAGGTCGTAGATGTCGGCGCGGTCGAACAGCGAGCGCAGGCGCGCGGTCTCCTCGTGCACGGTCCCTCCCCGAGTTCGGTGCGGCGGCGCGGTTCACGTGCCCTGGAGCAAGGCGGTGTACAGGGTCAGGCCGGGGCCGAAGGTCATGGCGACCCCGTGCTTCCCGGGAGCCAGGGGGGTGGTGTCCTGGAGCTCGGCCATGACAAGCGGGAGCCCGGCGGAGGAGCAGTTCCCGTACTCCTGGAGGACGTGTCGTGAGGCCCGGGTCGCCGCGGGGCCGAGGGAGAGGCTCTCCTCGGCGGCTTCGATGATGCGCCGGCCGCCGGGGTGGACCGCCCACCAGTCGACGTCCCCGGGGGTCAGCCCGTGCGGGGAGAGCAGGTCGGCGACCAGGCCGGGCAGGCAGGTGGCGATCAGGTCGGGGATGGCCGCGGAGAGGCCCATCCTGAACCCCTGGTCCCCCACCTCCCAGGTCATGTGCTCCTCGTGCCCGTGGTCGGTGTGGGAGGCCAGGTCCAGCACGAGCGGCGCGGGGTGGTCCGGGGGCCGGCCCGCGTCCCCCTCGACGACCAGGGCCACGGCCGCGTCGCCGAACAGGGAGTTGATGACGAACTGCTCCACGTCCCACGGCGGGGGCTGGAGGTGCAGCGAGGACAGTTCGAGGCTGAGGAGCACCGCGGGTTCCGGGTGGCAGCTCGCGAAGTCGACGCACGCGGCCAGGCCGGGAAGCGCGGCGAAGCATCCCATGTGGCCGACCACGAGCCGCCGGGTGGAGGGGCGCATCCCCAGGTCGCGGAGCAGCCGGGAGTCGACCCCGGGGGTGCCGTAGCCGGTCGAGGAGACGAGGCACAGCAGGCCGACCTCTTCCGCCGGGACCCCTGCCCGGTCGAGCGCTTCCCCGACCGCTTCCGTCGCCAGGGGCAGGCCCTCGTCCTGGAACCGGCGCATCCGGGTGGACGTGGACCAGTGTGAGCCGTCTTCGACGCGGGGGTCGATCACCAGATGGCGTTTGCGGATCCCCGAACCTGCCAGGATCCTGCGCAGAAGCCGCTCCCCGGGGTGGTCGGCGGGCAGCAGACCGGGCAGCTCCGCCTGGTCCAGGGCAGCGGGCGGCAGGGCCGTACCGATACTGCTGATCTGCACCGCTTCCATGTCGAAGCCTCCTCGCCGCACCGGTGGACGCCGTACCGCCGTGTCCACCGGGTACCCGCCGCTCGCCCCGGTCGGGGAATGTGCCCCAGTTCCTCCCTTTTGTGTACTTCTCTACCCAGAATCACGGTGTGCCCCCTGGCTAGGGCCGGGACACGCTTCCTCCCCGACGGCCTCCGCTGTGTTGCTGGTCGTGCCCACCGGGATTCCGATCCGCGTGGACCAGGGCACGGGCGGACGAGCGTTCCCCAACCCCCACCGGGCGCGCGGTGTCGGTGGGATGTGGTTGTCTCACCCCATGGGTGTTGAGATCGAGCGGTTTCTGCGGTTGGTGCGAGCGCTGCCGGGGTGCGAGCACACGGAGTCGGACCGGTACACGACGTTCCGTGTGCGCGGCAAGCCGTTCGGCTACCTGTGGCCGGACACTGCCACCGTGGGGCTGAAGCAGACCCTGCTGGAGCAGACCGCGCTCGTGGCCGAGCGGCCCGAGGTGTTCGAGGTGCAGTTCACGGCGGGCGGGTTCGGCTGGGTGGTCGTCCACCTCGACGGAATCGACCTGGACGAGCTCAGCGAGCTCACCCTGGAGGCCTGGTACCTGACCGCGCCCGAGGAGCTGCTCACCGTTCCGCCGACCCCGGCGGCCCTGGTCGAGGCCTGACCCGGATCTCGGGCAGCCGAGCCTCGGCCTGCTCATCAGAGTTTTGTGCTCTCGGCCCCGGCCCGCCGGGCCGGGGCCGAGCGAAGGTCAGCAGAGGTAGGGGAGCAGCTCACGGAGGACGTGGGCGGCGTTGCGTGCGGCCAGGTCGTGGCTGTCGTCGTTCTTCTTCTGGTCGGCGTTGTCGGAGATCCCCCGGACCACGAGCCAACTCGGATTGGTACTGCCGCCCACGGAGTTCTCCTGCCAGTACTGGCTGAGCCCTCCGGACTCCATGTCCACGGCCAGGACCTTGTCGTTGTAGTGCTTCAGGTATCCGCGGACCTCGCTGTCGCGGGCCGCGATCACGGCTTCCCCGGAGCCGATCAACCCGGGGAGGGCCGCGTAGGGCTCGGTCTCGTAGCCGGGCGCCTGACCCCGCAGGGGAGCCGGAGAGCCCCGGTCGCTGAAGTAGGCGTTGACCGCGTGGACGATCTCGGCCGGCGCCTCCCTGTCCTCCCCGCGGTGCTGCACCGACTCGCCTTCGGTGATCTTGCGCTGGTCGTAGTAGACGACACGTGTGGAGACGATGACGTTGCCGATACGGGCGTCCACGGGGTCGAGTCCTCCTCCGATCCCCAGCAGGACCCACCGCTTGGGAGCGAATCGGCTGCCCAGGTGTCCCAGGGTCGACATCACCGAGCGCTGCCCGGGGCTGTGCGTCTGCATGGCGGCGATGCGCAGGGTCTGGTCGCCTTCGCGCACCGTTCCGGTCCGGAAGTAGAGGCCCGTGCTGTCGCGTTCCGAGCGGAGTGCGAAGGCGTCGACCACGGCCCGTGTCTCCACCGGCAGGATCGTCACCACACCCAGGTCCCAGCGGTCCGTCGCGGTGGAGTCGGACGCCTCGGCGGGTGTGAGGAGCGCGGTGGGCGGGAGCGTGTTGGTGACGCTGGCTCCGTGCCCGACCGCGTTACCGCTCATATGGTTGCTGCCGCCTTGATTGACGATGCCCTGGTTTCCCGCCGGGACGCTGTGGTGGTTCATGCCGCACTTCCGTTCTGTGTCGAGCCGGCTGGAGGCTGCTGTGAGGGTGCCGTGTTGTGGGTCTGGGCGTTACTGCCGACCGACGAGTGGGAGATCTCGTTGTTGCCGCCCAGATTGAGGATTCCGCTGTTGACGATCTGCGTCGCCCGGTTGTTGAACTCGGAGGTGTCCACATCCGAGGCTGTGAGAAAGTCGCTGGCGGCACGAAGGAGCCTGCGCTCGATCGTCTTGATCTGGCCCAGGAGCCGTGTCTTCTCGAACTGCACCTTGCGCCACTCCTGTGCGGGGTGTTCGCGCACGCTGAAGCGGGTACCGATGAGGACATTGCGAATAGGGGAGTGGGTGAGTTCGGAAGGCAGGACCAGGGCCTTCGCCAGCACCCAGGGGTAGCGGAACACTCGCGGGGACGACTCGACCAACCGCGGTAGCCGTATCAGCTCTCGCAGTGCAGCACGGAGTACGGCGCCTTTTCCGTACTGGCCGAATTCGTTGACCTGCTGGAACTTTCGTGGTGTGCGGGTCAGTACGCACGCGGCGAAGGACAGGCTCAACGTACGGCCCTGCAAGTTCACCTGGAGCAGGACGGTGGCGGTGAGCTCGGAGCCCGCCTCAGGAACACTCACCTCCAGGAAGTGGTGTCGCGAAGCGCTCTGTCCGTCGATGATCCGGCGCATGGCCGCGGGTCCCACCGGCTCCTTCAGCAGTTCACGATCGATCGAGACATCGGTCTCCGCGATGTACACGCGATCGCGTACCTCCACAGGCAGACGCACGTCCTCCTGGTCCCAACGCAACTGTTCGACGGAGCCGCGCAGGTATTCCACCAGTTCGTGGGCGCGAAACGGCGGGGTCTCGTACTCGCGCTCGTGGAGGGGCTGCTCATCGCTTCCGGGGCGCAAAAGGGGGATGCTCATCGGGGGATTCCACTGGTGGATGAGTTCGCCGGCCCCGATGAAGGGGGAGTCGTCGCCGAAGAGCGTGAAGACGGCTTCTTCGTCGTCCTCGCTGTTGTCGTGCGCCGGACGTTGGTACACCACGCACGCGTGGTCCTGTTGGGCGTCAACTGCCTTTTCCCTGGGTGAGATGCATCGGGGACGTAGATCCACGCTCTCCCTGACCTTGTTGATCCGGATCTGGCTGAGCGTCCCCGCAAGTACGGCTGCGACGGGCACCGTCAGCAAGAGGAGCGCCGACAGCAGGGCCTGGCCGGGAAAGGAACCTGTGAGCAGGACCCAGGCCGCCGCGATGGTGAGCAGCCCCATCCCTGTCTTCTGCAGGGCTGCTTTCTCCCAGCGCTTGCCTCGCCATGCTTCGGGAGAGAGGCGTGCACGGGAGGGCTTCTTCTTGGACAACGGGCTCAGAGACGGCCTGTCGAAGGAGATCGCGACTGAGAGCTGGCAGGCACGCCTCAGGAGTAGGAGGGAGGCGAGCGCACACAGCGACAGCAGTACCGAGACGATCTGTCCGCCTACGAGGGGCACGAGGACGCACGCGGCGATCGCCAGGCGGGGTAGAGCCTGCAGATGGGTGGCCCACCAGGCATGGCGCATGACCGGGACGAGGTCGAACCCGTAGGAGGGGGCGACGCGGCGGTAGGGGGCGGTGCAGACCTCGTCGATGACGAGGTTGCGGAACTCCTCGTCGACGTACGTGCCGATGCACAGGTGGTGGGTTGCGCCAGTGGGAGGTTCGAAGGTCTCACGGCCTGGTGGGGTCTGGACAGCGCTCATTGGGCTCCCCGCTCAAGGAAATGGTCAGTCGGACCTTAACTCTGTATCGAGTTTTGGTCAAGGCGACTCTAAGGAGTGCTGATGGATCGAGGGCGAAAGGGTGTGGGGTGCTTCCGCACCTCGGCATGCCGACATCATTGCGACAGGGTGTGACAGTCCGGTGTCTTAACGTGCTGGCCTGTGCGGACCCCGTGCCGGAGAGGCCGGTCTCGGCACGCCGTGCCCTCGTCGAAGGGGACAGGCCGGTTCGGGGCGGGCGGTTCCGGCTCGGCCGAGGGGCTGCGCCGCCACCGTCTTCGGGACCCGATCCTGGACGGTTGCCGCTGTGGCTGGTCACGGCGCTGGGAGTGCTGCCTCGGCCTCGGGAGTTCGGCGCCGTCCGCCTCGGGGCGCAGTCCTGGGAAGGGAAAGGCCGAGGTGGCCGGAGGCCCTCCGACGCGAGCCCGTGTAATCCACCTGGTTGTCCGGAGCGTCGCAGAGGTGTGCGTCCGTCCGGTGGGTCTGCCTTCCGGTTCGGACGCGGTGCCGTGTCCGCCGCTTCAGGAGGGCACGGTGCCTCCTCAATTCATCCCCCCGGAGGTGCGCGTGCTCTCCCAGAGGCGCTTACGGCAAGACCAGAACCCTCCACCGCCCCGGATAAGGCCCGCCGTTCCCGTCGTCGAGAGCGGTGGGCACGACACGGCGGCGCTGGTTCTCGGCTGACGAGGTGCTGCCGCGCGTGTGCGGCGGTCCCTGGTTCTCTCTTGTCGTTTCCCTTGTCCGGGATTTCACGAAGGGTGTGTCATGCAGTTCGAAGAGAAGGTGTCGGCGCTCGCCTCCAAGGTGCAGAAGCAGCGTGACATGACCCAGACGGAGGAGGCGGCGAAGAACGCCTTCGTCATGCCCTTCATCGCGACCATTCTCGGCTACGACGTCTTCGACCCGCGTGAGGTGGTTCCCGAATTCACCGCGGACGTCGGCATGAAGAAGGGCGAAAAGGTCGACTACGCCATCGTGCGCGACAACGAGGTGCAGATCCTCATCGAGTGCAAGAAGGCGAACGGCGAGCTGAAGGTGGAGCACGCCTCCCAGCTCTACCGCTACTTCTCCGTCACCAACGCCCGGATCGCGGTCCTCACCAACGGTGTGGAATACCAGTTCTACACCGACCTCGAAGCGCCCAACCGCATGGATTCCAAGCCGTTCATGGTGCTCGACTTCAGTGATGTCGACGAGAGCCTGCTCCCCGAACTGCGCAAGCTGACGAAGGAGACCTTCGACCTGAACTCCGTGATCGACGCCGCGGAGAAGCTCAAGTACCTCGGTGCGATCAAGCGCACCCTGGCCGAGGAGTTCCAGGACCCGGAGGACGAATGGGTGAAGTTCTTCGCCAGCCGCGTCTACGACAAGTCCTTCACCAAGCGGGCTCGTGAGCAGTTCACACCTCTCGTCCGGGAGGCCGCTGCCGCCTTCCTCGACGACCAGGTCAACATGCGGTTGAAGAAGGCGTTGGAGTCCACCCGCCCGCAGACGGAGGCGGAGGAGGAAGCGGTCGGCAGCCGGGAGGCCGCCGACGAGGACTTGGAGCGCGGCACCGGTATCGAGACCACTCTGGAGGAGCTGGAGGGTTACCAGGTCGTCAAGGCGATCGCGTGCAGCGAGGTCAAGCCGCAGCGGATCGCCCACCGCGATTCCAAGAGCTACTTCGCCATCCTCCTGGACGACAACAACCGCAGGCCGATCGCCCGCCTGCACTTCAACGCCCGGTCGAAGAAGTACCTCGGTGTCTTCGACGCGGACAAGAACGAGACGCGCCACCTGCTCGGGTCGATCGACGACATCTACCTCCACGCGGACAAGATCCGCGAGGTGGTGCGGAGCTACCTGTCCTGACGCCGTGCCGACGGCTTCCGTGTCGGCTCTGCGCCGCTGTACCCGCCGGACCGCCAGGGGCGTCCGGCGGTCTTTTTCTGTGCGGACCGTCGGCGCCCCGCTCACGTGGGGCCCGGGCCGTGGCCGGACCCGCCCTCGTCCGTTGCTGGCGCGAGGCACCCCGGTCACGACTCCGCTGCTCCCCGGTGAGGAGACGTCGCCACCCGTCCGTCCCGGCCGAGCCCGTGCGCCCCGGTTCCCTCGAACCGCCCGGCCGAGGAAGACCGAGAGGTTTCGAAATATTTCGAAAAAACGGACCTGAGTCCCGGCTCTGTGTGTCGACAAGTCGTGGGATGATCCGGATTTCGCTTTCTGCAACCTCCTGAACTGGACTTTTGGCCATCCGTGGCGCGCATCAGTTTACGAAACATTTCGGAAACCATTGACAACCCCGAGGAGGCGGACGAATACTGCCGGTCACGGCAATCCGCCGTTCCCCCAGCGCCGTACGGCACCGACGTGCGGTGACCGCCCCCGGTCGCCGTCATCCCCACCGGGTCGTGCCGCGCCGCCCGGCTCCGCGCCGGCCTCACGAAGAGGAGAGCGACCATGACCGACAACCCCCTCCGCCCGTTCGACCGCAGGAGATTCATCGGCATAGGCGGCGCCGGCGCCCTGGCGGTGGCGGCGCCCGGGCTGATGGCCGGCCCCGCCCTGGCCCGGACGACCATCACCGAGAACCAGACCGGCACCCACAACGGGTTCTACTACTCCTTCTGGACCGACGGCGGCGGGTCGGTCTCCATGACGCTGGGCTCCGGCGGCAGCTACAGCACCTCGTGGAGGAACACGGGCAACTTCGTCTGCGGCAAGGGCTGGGGCAACGGCAGCCGCAGGAACGTGAACTACTCGGGCAGCTTCAACCCGTCCGGCAACGGCTACCTGTGCCTGTACGGGTGGACGTCGAACCCGCTGGTGGAGTACTACGTCGTCGACAACTACGGGACGTACCGGCCCACGGGGGAGTACCGGGGCACGGTCAACACCGACGGCGGCACGTACGACATCTACCGCACGATGCGCTACAACGCCCCCTCCGTCGAGGGCATCCGAACGTTCCCGCAGTACTGGAGCGTGCGGCAGTCCAGGAGGACGGGCGGGACCATCACCAGCGGCAACCACTTCGACGCGTGGAACCGCGCGGGCATGGGGCTGGGCGCCTTCAACTACTACATGGTCCTCGCGACGGAGGGGTACCAGAGCAGCGGGAACTCCAACCTCGCGGTCAGCGGCTGAGAGGCCGGTCCGCGGGGGCGGGACCGCACGGCAGGCGCTCCCGGGGGACGGCCCGCCCCGGAACCCGCTGAACGCCGGCCCCTCGCGCCCCTGCACCTGTGACACCGCCCCTCGCGACGGTGGCGCGGCGGACCGCGGCCGCCGCGCCACCCCCGCGGACACCCGACTCCGGGCGGCGGGGGAGGGGCTCAGCCCGCCGCGCCGCCCAGGAGGTTCTTCTGGATCTTGCCCATCGCGTTGCGGGGGAGCGTGTCCACCACCCGCACCTCGCGCGGGCGCTTGTGCACCGACAGCTGGGCGGCGACGTGGTCGATGACGGCCCCGGGGTTGACGCCGTCCCCCACCAGGTAGGCGACGATCCGCTGGCCGAGGTCGTCGTCCGCCTCGCCCACCACGGCCGCCTCGCGCACCGAGGGGTGGCCGAGCAGCGCGGACTCGACCTCTCCGGCGCCCACCCGGTAGCCGCCGGTCTTGATCATGTCGACCGACATGCGCCCCACCACCCGGTGCCAGCCGTCCCCGTCGATCACAGCGGCGTCGCCGGTGCGGAACCAGCCGTCGTCGGTCCACGCCGCAGCGGTGGCCTCCGGCAGGCCGAGGTAGCGGTCGAACAGGGTGGCGCCCCGGACCTGGAGCTCGCCGACGGCCTCCCCGTCCGGGGCGACCTCCTCGCCGTGCTCGCCGCGCAGCCGCGACTCCACGCCGGGCAGCGCCGTCCCCACCCAGCCGGTGCGGCGGGGCGCGTCGGCGCGCGCGGCCAGGGTGATCAGGGTCTCGGTCATCCCGTAACGCTCCACGGGGCTGTGTCCGCAGGCGGCCCGCAGGCCCTCGGCCACCGGGTCGGGGAGCGCCGCGCTCCCGGACACGAGCAGCCGCGCACCGGCCATGGCGCGGGCGGAGTCCGGGTCGCGGACGATCCGCGACCACACGGTCGGCACCCCGAAGAACAGGGTTCCGCGCCCCTTGTCCCTCGCGCCGCTCCTCGCGGGCGCCGCCGGGCCCGCGTGGTCCCCGCGCGCCGCTGCGGCGTAGGCCGCGGGGGTGGGGCGGACGGTGTGCAGCAGGGAGCTGCCCACGCGCAGGGCCCCCAGCACGCCCAGGACCAGGCCGTGCACGTGGAACAGCGGGAGCCCGTGGACCAGGACGTCCTCGGAGGTCCAGTCCCAGGCGTCGGCGAGCGCGTCCACGTCGGCGGCGACGGCCCGCCGCGACAGGACGGCGCCCTTGGGACGGCCGGTGGTCCCGGAGGTGTACATGATCAGGGCTGCGGCCCCGGGCGGGGGCTCGGGGGCCGTGAACGGGGCGCGCTCGGCCGGGTCGACCGGCACCACCGGGAGGTCGATCCCCTCCTGCGGGGCGCCCAGCCACAGGGCGGCCCCGGAGTCGCGCACGATGTGGCGGCGTTCGGCGGTGCCCGCGTCCGCGGGCACGGGGACCACGGGGACCCCGGCGAGCAGGCCGCCGACGACCGCGACGACCGTGGACAGGGAGGCCTCCCCGTGGACGGCGACGGCCCCGGCCCCGGAGATCCGGCGGGCCACGGCGCCCGCCGCGGCCCACAGCTCCTCGCGGTCGAGTCCCGCCTCGCCGACCCGCACCGCGGACCCCTCGCCTGCACTGGGGTTCAGCAGCATGCCCCGCTCCCGTCCGTCGCTTCCGATCCGGTCGCGAGCCAGTACACCACAGGCCGTCGGCCGCCACCGCCCCGGAGGGGACCACGTGGACTCCCCGTGAGGAGGCGGTGCGCACGCGGCCCCGGCCGCCGACCGCGGTGTGCTCCCCAAAAGCGTGGCCGCCCTCACCGCGCCGGAGGCGAGCACGTGTCGGGCGAGGCAGAGGGGCACTTCTAGCATGGAACCCATGAACGAACTCTCACCCGAGCAGACCGGGCGGATCATCGCCCTGGCCATGGACCTCGCCCGGGAGGGCGGGACGCAGGAGCTCATGGAGTTCCTCGACCACGGCCTGCCCGTGGACACCCAGGACGAGCAGGGCAACAGCCTGGTGATGCTCGCCGCCTACCACGGCCACGAGGGGACGGTCAGGTCCCTCGTCAACCGCGGCGCCGACGTGGACCTGCGCAACGGCAAGGACCAGACGCCGGTGGCCGGGGCGCTGTTCAAGGGCGAGGAGGGTGTGGTCGCGGCGCTCGTCGAGGCCGGGGCCGACCTCGACGCGGGCACGCCGAGCGCCCGTGCCGCCGCCGAGATGTTCGGCCGCACCGACCTGCTGCCCTGATCCGGGACGGCCGCTGCCCCTGACCTGCGCCTGCGAGGGCCCCGCTCCGGGCCCCGGTCCGCGGACTCCCGCCCCGGGAGCCCCCGGACCGGGGCCCTTCCAATGGGCGCGGCCGGGGCAGCGGCGGAGACGCGGCCCACTCCTCGGCGGGCACACGCGGTGCCGGTGCCGGCGAAGGCTTTTTCCTCCGTCCCCGTGTGCCACGAGGGGGCCGTGCCCGCCGGGGACCTAACGTGGCCCTGCGGGGGCCGCCCGGGGGCCGCCCGGGGGCCGGATCCCGCCGGCGCCTGCGGGAACAGCGGTGCCGGTGTCGGCGTACGGGCGGGCCGAGGACATCCGTGGTCCGGAGGGGCCGGACACCCAGCAGGGGAAAGGTGCGACGACATGGCGGGACCGATTCTCATCACCGGCGCGGGCAGCGGCTTCGGCAAGGAGGTCGCGCTGCGGCTCGCCGAGGCCGGACACGAGGTGATCGCGGGCGTGGAGATCATCGCCCAGGTCGGCGTCCTGCGCGCCGAGGCCCGGGAGCGGGGCGTCGGACTGCGGGTCGAGAAGCTCGACGTGACCGACCCCGGCGACCGGGAGAGGGCCTGGACCTGGAACGTGGAGGTCCTCCTCAACAACGCCGGTGTCTCCGAAGGCGGCGCCACGGCCGACATCCCCGAGGAGCGGCTGCGCCGCCAGTTCGAGGTGAACGTCTTCGGTCCCGTCCTGCTCACCCAGGGCATCGCCCGGCAGATGGCGGCCCGCCGCGGCGGGCGCATCGTGTTCATGTCCTCGGTCGCCGGCCTCACCGTCGACCCGTTCACCGGCGCCTACGCGGGCTCCAAGCACGCGGTGGAGGCGTTCGCCGACGCCCTGGACCAGGAACTCGCGGAGTTCGGTGTCACGGTGGCGACGATCAACCCGGGCCCCTTCCTCACCGGGTTCAACGACACCATGTTCGAGACGTGGAAGGAGTGGCGCGACGACCCGGCCGACCGCCTCTACGACTACGCCGAACTCGCCTTCCCGCACGAGCAGTACGACCCCGAGCCGGTCTACCGGCGGACCGTCGAGGTGCTGCTGGGCGAGGACCGCCGCTACCGGCACCTGCTCCCCGCCGAGATGGAGCCGCAGGTCCGCGCACAGGTCGACGCCCAGTGGGGCCGGCGGCTCAACGACGGACGCCGCCCCGACCTGGTGCGGAAGGCGTACGACATCGCCCCCGGTACACCGGTCGAAGCCTGACCCTCCCACTGCGGCGCGCACGGGGACGGCGCCGGGCGTGCTCCCCTCCCTCCCCGGGCGCCGGCATCCTCGCCGTGCCCGGCCTCCGTCCCCGGCCCGTCCCGGAAACGGGCCGAGCCGACGCGGTCGGGACCGCGTCGGCTCGGTGTCCTGGCACCCGGGTGCTCAGGCGTTCAGGCGTGTGATCAGGCCGGAACGTTGTTCGGGTTGGCCTCGGCCGGCGAGACCTTGCCCGCCTGCAGGGCCTCGATGGCCTTGCGCACGCCCTCGCCGTAGGCGGCGTCGGCCTTGGTGCAGTTGCCGATGTGGCGCTCGATGGTGGCCTGGGAGGCGCCGTCGATCGCACGGGCGGTGTTCTCGAACAGGACCTGCTGCTGCTCCGGCGTCATCTGGCGGAACAGGTTGCCGGGCTGCTCGAAGTAGTTGTCGTCGTCCTCGCGGTAGTCGAACCGGTCGGCGGTCGCGCCCACGGCCAGCGCCGGCTCGGCGTACTGGGGCTGCTCCTGCCAGCGGCCGTAGGAGTTGGGCTCGATGCCGGGGACGCCGCCCTGGTTGCCGTCCACGCGCATGGCGCCGTCGCGGTGGTAGGTGTTGACCAGCTTGGCGCCGCGCGGGTAGTTCACCGGGATCTGGTGGTGGTTGACGCCCAGGCGGTAACGGGCGGCGTCACCGTAGGAGAACAGGCGGCCCTGGAGCATGCGGTCGGGCGAGATGCCGATGCCCGGGACGATGTTGGCCGGGGTGAAGGCGGCCTGCTCGACGTCCGCGTGGTAGTTCTCGGGGTTGCGGTTGAGCTCGAACTCGCCGACCTCGATCAGCGGGTAGTCCTTCTTGGACCAGACCTTGGTGAGGTCGAAGGGGTGGAAGCGGTAGTCCGCGGCCTCGGCCTCGGGCATGATCTGGACGTAGAACGTCCACTTCGGGTTGTCGCCCCGCTCGATAGCCTCGAACAGGTCGCGCTGCGAGGACTCGCGGTCCTCGGCGACGACCTTGGCGGCCTCCTCGTCGGTGAGGTTCTTGATCCCCTGCTGGGTGCGGAAGTGGAACTTGGCCCAGAAGCGCTCGCCGGCCTCGTTGAC
The DNA here is from genome assembly GCF_026642255.1 of Streptomonospora nanhaiensis. GTDB lineage: Bacteria > Actinomycetota > Actinomycetes > Streptosporangiales > Streptosporangiaceae > Nocardiopsis > Nocardiopsis tropica. The sequence continues at coordinate 2,517,233 of NZ_CP113264.1, forward strand.
GAACGAGAAGGTGTGCGAGCCGAAGCCGTGCATGTGGCGGTAGCCGTCGGGGATGCCGCGGTCCGACATGACGATGGTGACCTGGTGCAGGGCCTCGGGGAGGTTGGTCCAGAAGTCCCAGTTGTTCTCGGCCGAGCGCATGTTGGTGCGCGGGTCGCGCTTGACGGCGCGGTTGAGGTCGGGGAACTTCAGCGGGTCGCGGAAGAAGAAGACCGGGGTGTTGTTGCCGACGATGTCCCAGTTGCCCTCTTCGGTGTAGAAGCGCAGGGCGAAGCCGCGGATGTCGCGCTCGGCGTCGGCCGCGCCGCGCTCACCGGCGACGGTGGAGAAGCGGGCGAACATCTCGGTCTGCTTGCCGATCTCGGAGAAGATCGCGGCCTTGCTGTACCGGGTGATGTCGTGGGTGACCGTGAAGGTGCCGAAGGCTCCGGAACCCTTGGCGTGCATCCGGCGCTCGGGGATGACCTCGCGGTCGAAGTGGGCGAGCTTCTCCAGGAACCACAGGTCCTGGAGCAGCATCGGGCCGCGCGGGCCCGCGGTCAGGCTGTTCTGGTTGTCCGCGACGGGGGCGCCGTTGGCTGTCGTCAGCGGCTTGGTGTTGTCGTGCGACATTCGTTCCTCGTCCTAAGGTGGGATCTCTTGGTGCTGCGGTGGAGCACCGGTCGTGTGTCAGGCCTCTTGGCAGGCGGGGCATACGCCCCAGTAGGTGACCTCGACCTCGTCTATGGCGAAGCCGTGGTCCTGTGAACCCGTCATGCAGGGGGCGGCTCCGGTGGCGCAGTCCACGTCCGCGATCACGCCGCAGCTGCGGCAGACCACGTGGTGGTGGTTGTCCCCCACCCTCCGCTCGTAGCGCGCCGCCGACCCCTCCGGTTCGATCCTCCTGACGAGCCCGGCGTCTGTCAGAGCCCTGAGCACGTCGTACACCGCTTGTGTGGACACCGCACCGAGCTGGCCGCGGACCGCCTGGAGGACGGTGCTGGCATCGGCGTGCGGATGAGCCCCGACAGCCTCCAGGACCGCCACCCGTGGCCGGGTCACGCGTAGCGAGGCCTCCCGGAGGAGGGCCTCCGTCTCCGTCTGGTGCATGGGCCCATTCAAGCACTTTTCTGGAATGATTCCAACAAAGGCCATCCTAACTGCCCGTGAACACCGCCACCGCGATCAGCACGAGGAGGAGCTGCACGATCAGGGCGGCCACGAGCCCCGGGCGGACCTCCCACCCGCCCGCCGCGGCTCCGCGCACCACGAGCCTGCGCCCGAACCCCGGGTAGCGGTGCTCGACGATCCGGGTGGCCAGGTCGCTGATCCGGTCCGGGTCCCGGGTCCGGCCCAACTCGTCGAGGAGCCGCAGCAGCTCCTCCGGGGCGCGGTCCGCAGGCACCGCCGCGGGTTCCGGCCGGCCGGGGCGCCCGAGGGAGGGGACGACGGTCCCGGGCGCCGGGTCGGCGTCCGGCCGGAGGGCCGGTCCCCGGTCCGCCGGGGGAACACGCGGCCCGCCGGTCGCGGGGGAACCGGGGACCGTGCCCGGAGCCCCTTCCGTCCGCGACGAGGGGCGCCGGAGCGGAGGGGCCCGGTGCCCGGCCCGGCCGGTGCGCTCCGCCGGTTCGGCGGGGCCCGCGGAGGCGTTCGGGGCCGTGGGCTCCGCCGGCCGCAGGGCGTCCTCCATGGCGCTGGGCGAGAACCGGGGCGGGCCGCCCCAGGGGGCGCTCCCCCACCGGGAGGGGCGCGCCGACGACCGCCGCATGCGCCCGGCCAGGAGTTCCAGAACCCGGGGGTGCTCGGACGCGCGGTCCTCCTGCAGCCCTTCGGTGGCCTCGGGCAGGGTGCCCGCCTCCAGGTGCCCGACGAGCCAGCGGGCGAGGTCGTGGTGGAAGGACCCGTCGCCGCCGGAGAGGACGTCGAGCGCGGTGCCGGACCCCGCGCCGGCCGCGGGCCCCGGCGGCCGGAACGCGATCTTCGGCCGTGTCGGGACGGTGCCGCGTTCCGGCCAGGGCTCGTAGGTGGAGAACGACCAGTCGGACCGCCCGCCCCGGGGCTTGCGCTCGGTGCCGACCACGTCCCGCAGGACCACGTAGGCGCCCCACAGCAGGAGCAGCCTCGTCCTCTCGTCCGGGGCGGGGGCGCCCGCCGGGACGACGACGTCCACGGGGGAGCCGGGGGCCTGCAGCAGCCTCGCCACCAGGGGCGCCAGGCCCGCCTGGGCCGCGGCCTCGCGATTCAGCCGCCCGGGCAGGTCGGAGAAGCTCCCGGGGACGAGGGCCGGAGCCGTGCAGGCCCACCCCCGCTCGGAGTCCCAGGGCTCGGACAGCCACGCGCTCAGCTCGGGCACGGCCTCCAGCGCGACCAGGAGCGCGCGGGGCGCGTTCAGGTCGTCGCCGACCACCGCCTGGGCGCGGCTGCCCCGGCGGTCGGACGGGGCGGGTTCGGGCAGGCGGCGCAGGAGGACGCCCTGCCCGTCCTGGAACCTGCGGTACCAGTAGCTCGGCGCCGTGTGCTCGGGAGGCAGCTCCGGGGCCACCACCCCGTCCAGCCGGTCCCGCCACGTGACGAGCCGCATGTAGCCCTCGGCGCTGTCGGACAGCGAGGTTCCCACGGGTCCGATGCCCGTCCCCAGCAGGCCCTGCCTGCGGTAGCCGAACGAGATCCGCTCCAAGGGCTCCCTGCCGGTCCCCCCGGCGCCCTGCTCCGCGGTCACAGCCCCACCCCCCGCGCCCCCGGGGCCGTCGCGACCCCGGTCATCGCCATCAGCGTGAGGAAGGGCTGGAGGGTGCGCTGCGGCCGGACCGGGCGCGAGTAGCTGGGACTGTCCGGAAGCCGGGCTCCCCCCGTCGCGGAGACCGCGTGGATCGCGCTCCTGCCGAACTCGGTCCACGGCCTCAGGTAGCTCCCGCCCTTGTCGTACCGGTCGATGAACGCGTAGAGGTCCTCCGTCTCGGCCGCGATGCGGGAGGCGTCGTCCAGGCACACCCCGTCGCGCAGCCACCGGTCCACCGGGTGCTCGTAGCGGTACACGTCCGCCTTGCCCACCACCACGACGGCCGCCTTGTCCTGCTTGTCCTCGACCACGTCCAGGACCGCGGAGAAGGTGGTGTCGGCGCGGTCGTCCTCCAGGTCGTCGGGGGAGACGACGAACACGAACCCGTCCACCTTGTCGAAGAACGCCTGCCGGGAGACCTTGCCGACGGTGTCCATGACCTCTCCCGCGACGTCGAAGAAGGCCACGGCGCGCTGGTCGGAGCCGTCGGAGACCATCAGTCCGACCTCGAACTCCCACACGTCGTCGTTGGTGCGCGCCAGGACCCGGCCCTGGCCCAGGAGGGGGCGGACCCGGGTGTTGGTGAACCGCTCGTACGCGTTGACGTCCAGGGGGGAGGCCGACAGGCCGAACCGGTTCAGGCCCTGTTCCTGGATCGCGCCGACCATCGACGCGAGCAGGTGGGTCTTGCCGGACCGCGGCGCCCCGACGAGGGCGACCACCACCGGGTCGCGCCGCTGGTTGACGTACTGGTAGGGGAGGTGGTGCTCGGGGTACTCGTTGCCCCTGTTGGGGCACAGCACCTGGGCCCGGGTGCGCATGATCCGGAGCCGCATGTGCTCGGTGGCCCCGTCCGGGACGTACAGCGGGCGGTACTCGCCGTCCCGCCACTCCCTCAGCTCCCCGCTGTCCGGTCCGACCCGGCTCAGGCACACGGGGCAGAGGACCCGGGGGGCGTCCGCGGAGTCGTCGGTCATGGGTGGTCAGCCTCTCGGTCAGCCGAAACGGAGGAACAGGGCGACGGACACGGCCACCATCAGCACGAGCAGGAGCGCGAGGCCGACGTAGCCGGACCGGCCCGTCCCGCGGGCGGTCTCCACGTCGGGGACGGGGCTCTGGAGCGGGGGCCCGCCCGGGGCGGGCGCGGCGGGGGCACGGGGCGCGGGCCCCTCGGGCGCGGACCCGTCCCCGTCCGGCGGGACCCACCCGGCCGCGAGCCTCTTGCGCTCCCTGTTCTCCCGGAACCTCGTGCGGCCCTGCCGGAGGTGGTCGCCGACCCCGGTCCGGTGGGGCGGCACCGCGCCCGACACCCGGGCCAGGAGCTCCCCGGCCCCGGGACGCTCCTCCGCCTCCCTGGCGAAGACCCCCTCCAGCTGCACGGCCAGCCCGGGGTGCCCGTCCAGCGGAAGGATGCCTCCGCCGGACACGTCGTGGCCGCTCAGGGCCTGGAACAGGACCAGGCCGGCCGACCACACGTCGTCACGGGGGTCGCACCGCCCCACCGCCGCGCGCTGCTCGTGGGAGGCCCACGGGCCGACGCCCACCGACTCGCGCGCCACACCGGCCACGGTCGCGCTGGTGAAGCCGCACACCTGCACGCCCCCGCCCCCGCCGTCCCAGCGGACGGTCCCGGGCCGGATGTCCCTGTGCACCACTTCGCAGGCCTGCAGCCAGAACAGGGCCCGGAACAGGCCCTCCCGGAAGGCCGCCCGCTCCTCCTCGAACAGCAGCCGCCTGCCCAGGACCGCGTCGAGGGGCTCGCCCCGGTAGGGCTCCAGCAGGGCGAAGGGCTCCGCGGGGTCGTCGCGGTAGCCGACCAGGCGGCTCAGCTCCGCCGGCGGGGGACCGTGCGAGGCCCTCGCCAGCCTGACCCCCGCGAGGATCTCGTTGTCCAGGGCGGCGAAGGCCCGGGCCCGGTCCTGGACGCGCTCGCCGTCGAGGGGGCGCACGGACAGCCTGAGCAGGTCGCGCCCGGACACCTCGTCGTGCACCGCCACCAGGTCCAGCAGCGGGTGCGCCGGCGCGTCGACGGTCCGGTCCGGGGCCGGGACCAGGCGGCACCGCGCGCCCTCCCGGCGGGGCGTCAGGTAGGCGGCCTCCACGGCACTGTGCTCGTTCAACGCAGGTAGTCCTCCTCCGGCCGGTCGGTCCCGGCCCCCCTGCCCTCCGCGCCCCCGCGGGGCCTGTCCGCGGGGTCCTCCCCGAAGGGCGCCTCCGGCGCCTCCGCCGGCCCCCCGGCCGCGCCCGCGGCGAACGCGCCCGCCGGGTCCTCCTCCGGGTCCGGAACGGGACGCCCCGCCGCGCCCCCGTGCCCGCCGTCCGACGGCTCCGTCCGGGACCACCGGGTACGCACCACCCCCGGGCGCAGCGGGACGAGCCGCAGGACTCCCGTGAGCGCCCCCTCGCGCGTCCACACGGCCGAACGGTCCGGGAACGCCGAGTCCGGGTCCCCGTACACAGCGGCCCCCGCGCGCAGCGAGTACGGGGCGAAGCGCACCGCCCGCACCGCGGGGGCGCTCTCGCCCAGCAGGGACAGGTGGCCCGGGTCGCACAGCTGCAACATGCGGTCCTCCGGGGCCAGGCGCAGCGTGTCCAGCGCCCGGTTCAGGTCGGGGCCGCCCCGGACCTGCCGGGGCGTGTCCGGGTCGGCGAAGCGGGGCGGGACGTGGGCGCCCGCACGGGCCAGGTGCTCCCGGTACCCCTCCAACAGGTCGGTCGCCGTGCCGTGCACCCTCCGGGAGAGGTCGCCGACAGGCGTACCCGAGCGCAGCCCGGCCAGCACCGGCTCCAGCGCGGCGCGCGCCAGTGCCGACAGGTCCGAGCGCACCACCGCCTCCAGTTCCTCCGGGTGCGAGGAGGGCGGCGGCAGGGCGGCGGCCGCCCCGGCGAAGGCGTCGGCGACGGCGCGCACCGCCCCCTGGGCGGACCGGGCGGCGTCGGCCACCCCGCTCCGCGCGGCCCCCGGGTACCAGGACTCGCGCGCACGCCGGTCGACCAGCGCCGCCAGGGCGGTGACGGACGCGTCGGCCCGCTCCGGGGCGATCCGGTCCCGCCACCTGCGGGCGAGCCGGGACCACGTGTACAGGAGCACGCCGCCCCCGGCCGCCGCGCAGGCGGGGAGCGCCAGGGACAGCCACACGGGCGGCGGCACCACGAGGCCGAGCTGCAGCACACCGCCCGCGCCCAGCCCCGCCAGGACCCCGGAGAACGCCGCCACCGCGTGCGCGACGGCGGTCGGCAGCCCGCCGCCCGGGCCGCGGGCCCTCCGTGCGCCCGCGGTGACCGCCAGGACCCAGGCCAGGGCGGTGGCGATCCCCCCGGCGATCCCCGCGGGGCCGCCGGCGAGCGCGGGCAGCACGGGCAGGAGGAAGGCCGGGAGCAGGAGCGGGGACAGCGGCCCCGGCAGGGGGAAGGGGGGCGGGTCCGCCAGGGACCGCAGCACGTCGTCGGGGTCCTCCGGGCCCGGCTGCGGAGGGGCGGCGCCGTCACGGGGGGCGACGCGCCGGGAGACCTCCTCCAGGTCCCGGGCGAGCCCGTCGAGCGCGACGCCCCCGCGCACCCCTTCGTCCAGGAGCCGGGCGAGCGCGCCCAGCGCCTCGTCGACCTCCTCGCGGGTGGGCGGCGCGCCCACGACCCCGGCCCGGCCCAGGGCGGCCGCGAGCCGGTTCCCGGTCAGGGGGGAGAGCTCGCGGAAGAGCCGGTCGACATGGGCGCGGTAGGCGTCCAGCGCCTCCCCGGCCGCTCGCAGTTCCTCCCGTCGCACGCGTTCGGGTGTGGTGCGCGCGAACGCCCCTCCCGGTGCGGAGAGCGAGGCCAGTGCCTCCTCCGCCGCGGCGGCCGCGTCCCGGGCGTGGCGCTCGCGGGCCCCGAGCTCCCCCGTGCCGCCGACGACGTCGACGGGGCGGGGCCGGTGGGCGCCCGCCACGAGGTCCGCCAGCAGGTTCCCCCGGGAGGGCGCGGCGGCCGGGACCGTTCCGGTCCCGCCCCCGGACGCGCCCCCTCCGGAGGCGTACCGCCGCAGGGCCGCGGCCAGCGCGGAATCGGCCGCGCCGCCGCCCCTGTCGGGTTCGGACCAGCACAGGCCGGGCGAGGCGGCGGCCTCGGGCAGCTCGCCGCTCAGCTCCACGACGCGGTCGAACACCTCCACCTGCCCCAGCGCGGCGAGCAGGTGCTCCAGGCCGGCCCCGGAACCGGCGGGGACACCGGGCCGGGGCCGGGGCGGCCCCGGTGGCCGGATGCCCCAGTCCACCCCCGTGGTGTCACCGACCCACAGGGTGGCCACACCGCGCCCGGGGCCCAGCTGGCCGGGGCGGTCCAGGAACCGGCGCCCGGCGTCCGCGGTCGGGGGGCCCACGGCGACGCACACCGCGGAGCGGACGCGGCCGCTGGTGAACACCGCCTCGTAGGCGGCCGCGTGTCCGGCCAGCAGCCGGGTCCCGTCCAGGAGGACGACCCGGTCGGCCCCGGTGAGGGGGGTGCCCTCCCCGAGCTCGCCGAGGACGGCCCCCAGGGCCTCCTCCGGGCTGCTCCCACGCAGGTCGAACAGGCGTACGCTCATCGCAGCGGGTCACCCTCCCGGCCGCCGGGCCGTCCGGGGCCGTTACCGACCCCGTCCCCGCCGAAGTCCATGCGGTCGGGACCGGGCTCCCCGGGGCCCGCGGTCCGGTACCCGTGTCCCGCCCCGCCGCCCGAGGCCGACGCCTCCGAGCGCAGCTGCCCCAGGTTGGAGAACAGCGGCATGTGCACCCCCGTGAAGTCCAGGTCCATGGCGGCGGGCACGGTGAGCTCCCAGAAGTCCCGTGCCTGGAGCAGTCTGCCGCGCGAGCTGCCGGGCAGGCCCTGCGCCATCCGTTCCAGCCGCCGCGCCTCGCTCCGGTCGTCGGCCAGGCGGCAGAAGGCCTCGAAGACCGGGTGCGGGGGCTCCGGCCTGCTGTCGACGCCGAACGGCACCTCCCGCATGAGCTGGGTGCTGAACTGCCCCGTGATGCCGTCCTCGCCGGTGAAGGCCCAGCGCTCGTAGGCCTGGAGCAGGCTGCCCCAGGAGGAGGTGCGGCCCAGGGGCGCCAGCCGCAGCGGCATGGTGACCCCGCCGCCCAGGGTGAAGCGGACCTCGTCCGGGGCCGACGGGTCGCCGACCACGGACGCCCTCCCGTTCCACAGGGCGCTGAGCAGCCGCTGCAGGATGCGGACCCGGTGCCGCTCCGTCGTGGCCAGGTGGCTGAAGTCGTACCCGAGCCGCTGGCGCCAGGGCAGGTGGTCGCCGGGCTCGTGGCGGATGAGCGCGTCGGACCACAGCCGCATGACCTCCCGGACCTCGGGGACCTCGGTGATGCCCATGGAACTGCGGAAGAGGACCACGCTGATGCTCTCGGCGCCGGTCACCCGGTACTCGAACCTGTGCCCGGCGCCCCGCGGCAGGTTGAGCATCTCCCTCAGGCACTGCTCGACAGCGGCGTTCTTGGTCGGGGAGTCGTAGGAGATCAGGATCTTGAGCGGGCCGTTTCCCTGGGGGTCGTACCCCACCGGGAGCAGGCCGGCCACCTGGGCGCGGAAGCGGGCCAGGTCCTCCTCGGCGATCCTGCCCGCCGTCTGCCCCGCGGCGTGGGAGAGCAGGTCCGCCAGCCGGGGCAGGAGGTGGGCCCTGGGGGACTCCGGGTCTCGCAAAAAACTCTTGACCCAGGTCTTGAGCCGTTCGCGAAGGAAGGCCACGGCCTCGGCCGGACCGCTCTCCAGGGCGGCGCCGAAGGCCTCCGCCCAGATGTGCGGTCCGAGGAGCGTCTGGACCAGTTCGGCGTCGGTGGGGGAGGCGTGCAGCTGCCCCGACTCGTGCAGGTCCCGAACCACCTGCTCCCGGACCCGCGCGAAGAACGGTTCGAGGTCGCCGCCGGACGGGGGGAGGAGGTAGGAGACCCCGGTGCGCTGCCGGTAGAGCTCGCGGGAGAGCCGTTCGAAGCGGGGGCGGTCGGCCCGGGCGTGCTCGTCCAGCTGCTGGACGAGCGCGGGCAGGTCCCGCGCCATCTGCGCGGTCTGCTGCTTCCAGCGGGGCTCGGCCGCCGCCCAGGCCTCGCTCCAGGCGGTCCGTGTCTGCCAGTCGTACCAGGCGTCCTGGCGCGCCCGGGCTGCGGAGGGCTCGGGGTCGGCGAAGCGGATCCTGCGCAGGCCGCCCAGCCGGTCCCGCATCTCGGGCAGGGCCGGGAACCCGTTCATGCCCTCCGGGGGCGGGGGTGCGTCGCGGCGCCGCTGGAGCAGGCCGAGGACCCCCAGCTGCGCCGTCGGATCGCTGCTCCGGGGGTCGCCCGAGAGCACGCGCAGCGCCTGGAAGGGGTCCAGGCCGGAGAGCAGCGCGCGTACCCCGGCCCGGTGGTCGAAGCTCCGGGCCAGGTCGGGAGCCTCGCGGGCGAGGCGGGAGCGCAGGGCCGCCAGGCTGTGCTTCATGGCCTCGCCGCGGTCGTACAGGGCCCCCGCGACCTCCTTGGCGCCGTCCGCGGGCTGCGGTTCGGCGAAGCCGATGCCGGTCCGGGCCAGGAGCGGGTGCAGCTGGGCCTCGGAGAAGAAGTTCCGCAGCGCCTCCTGGATCTGCTCCGGGGGGAGCGCGCGCATCGGCGCCTGCATGTCCTCCACCGCCGAGCGCAGCAGCCGGGAGCCGATGATGTCGGCGATCTCGTCGACGGGCACGGTCATGGAGGCGACCAGGGCGGTCGACACGCCCTGGTTGCCGATGCCCGTCTCGGCCGAGGAACCGCGCTTGCTGTCCCCGTTGATGAAGCTGTCCGCGAAGGACTGGTACTCCTGCTGCGCAGCGGGGGCCTCCTCGGCCTTGTCGTCGGGGTCGGTCCCGGCCAGGGACAGCATCAGGGAGACCACCGAGCGGTGCAGGTCCTCGCGGTCGGTCCCGGTCGGCCTGTTGAACAGGAACGCCGTCTGCATCGTGGAGGACGCCATCTGGACGCGGCCCTCCACCGGGTAGTGGACGCAGGCCTCCTCGCGGCTGCGGAGCGAGGGACGGGTGTCGTCGGCCAGCTCCAGGGAGGCCTCGCGCCCGTTCTGGTCGTCGACGAGGCGGAACAGGTCCAGTAGGGCGCGGCCCGCGTTGAGCCGGGCGTTGCGCCCGCCGCCGAACCCCTCGTCGAAGGACGAGGGCATGAGGACCAGGGGGTAGATCTGGATGCGCATGCCCGAGCGCTCGAAGGCCCGGGCGATCAGGTGCAGGTAGTCGTAGAAGATCCCGGCCCCCGTGCCGCCCGCGACGGAGAACGAGACGAACACGTCGCACGCGCGGGGCAGCGCGCCGCCCAGCGCGGCCAGGTCCCCGGCCGAGGTGGCGAGCCGGTTGATCGCCTCGTGCAGGGGGGCGACGGCCGGCCCCACGCCGCCCCGGAAGGTCTCGAACAGGGCGGCCCGGCCCACCGTGGGGAACTGCCCGGCCCCGTGGTCCAGCGGCGCCACCCGGGGTTCGCCCGCCTCGGGCGGGAGCCAGTGCCCCACCGTCTCGCCCGCGCTCAGCCGCAGGCTGCGCGCGGCCTCCGGGTAGGTGCGGACCTCGGGCAGCAGGTCGCGCACGTAGTGGGCGGTGCGCTCGACCGCGGGGAAGTACTGGCGTCCGGGCACCACGCTCGAGGGCATGGCGTCCAGCTGGCTGCGGCTGACGTCGGCGTAGACGAACTGCACGCAGGACGGCAGCTGGTAGGGGAGGAGGTCGGCGCCCGGGCGGCGCCTCTGGAACTCGGTCCCGTCGGGGCCGCAGAACTCCTCGCGCATACGGCGTTCGAGCTCGGCGCCGATACGGCAGCCGGTGCCGCCGAGACCGACGTACAGAAGCGGCTGGTAGAGCTTCATCGTCATGGAGAGGGGAACCCTTCGGCTGTGCGTCGTTCCTCGGGAGGGGTCAGTCGATGTGGATGCCGTCGGTCGGCGGTCCCTGCTCGGGGGCGGCCGCACCAGGACCCGGGGACCGGGGGTGCGCGTGCTGCGCGGGGGGAGGGGAGGGTTCCCTCCGGCGTGTTCGGCCGTCCTCGAAGGAGACGGTCAGGCCGCCGGACAGCGGCTCGTCGGCCTGGCCGAAGCGCAGGAGCCGCTCCCGGCCGTCGGCGGTGCGCAGCAGCACACCGCCCGAGCGGTGCCGCCGGACCTCGTGGACGCGGGCCGGACCGGGACCGCGGGCGTGGTCGAGCCGAGGGTCGGCCCCCGCCTCCTCGCGGACGGTGAAGGCGAAGACCGTGCTCCGCCTGGCAGGGGCCGTCAGGGGCGGGAGGAGGGCGCCGCCGTCCCGGTGGAGCGTGACGACGATCCCCCCGACGTCCCGTCTCTCCCGTGCCTTCTTCAGGCCCAGCAGGAGCGAGCCCCCGCCGAGGAGGACCAGGGCGGCCAGCGGGGCCCAGATCCACCAGTACCGCTCCAGGACGCCGGGGGCGGAGCGCACGGTCGTCGCGATCGTGGGGGAGGTGTGCAGGACCTCGCCCCGGGCGTCGACCGCCAGGACGTTGAGGGTCGCCGGGCCCAGTGCGGAGCCCTCTCCGAAGCGGACCGTGAAGTCGCTGCGGCTGCTCCCGGGCGCGAAGCCGGAGGTGTCCTGCGCGATGGTGGCGAGCAGGCCCTCCGAGGGGGCGAGCACCAGCTCGACGGTCTCCTCCCGCGGCCCCTGGTTGGTGACGGTCAGGGTTCCGGCCACCTCCTGGCCGGACCAGACCTGTTCGGGGAGTTCCCCGAAGGAGACGCTGGGCCGGAGGCTGCTGCCCCCGGGGTCGAAGGTGTACACGTACTCGTGCACGTCGTCGGGCACGCCGGGCCCCTGGACCCGGCTGGTGAAGGTCACCTCGTCCGTCCCCTCGGGGACGGAGACCGTGCCGGCGTACTGCCCGTCCCCGGCCGCGGAGTCGGGGGCCTCGCCCCCGTCGCCGATCTCCACGGGGGTGGAGGAGCCGTCGGGGAAGGCCGCCTCGGCGGAGAATTCGAGGTCGGCGAGGGCCTCGGGGGAGGTGATCGGGCCGCGGCGGGTGCGGATGTCCACCCGGACCACCAGCTCTCCGGGGTCCTGCCCTCCTTCCACCCGGAGGAAGGTGTTGATGAAGCCCTTCCACTGGGCGCGCGCCGTCACCAGCTCCTCGGGGGTCCCCTCGGGCGAGGTGAGCCGGACGCTCCAGGTGCCGGGCATCGGGTCGACGAGGCGCAGCACCTCGACGGGGCTGTTCTCACCGCTGACGGTGATCGGGGAGCCGCGGTGCTCGGCGGCGCCGGTGTCCACCGTCTCGCCCTCGGGGTCGAGGTACTCCACGCGGATGGCCGGGTTGTTCTTGGTGACCATGAGTGCGCCGTCGGTCGCCACGAGCGGGATGTCGACCTCCAGCGTGGCCCGGCCCCCGCCCGCCAGGGTCTCGTCCGCGGGCTCCCCCACCTGGGAGCAGGAGGCCGCGGCCAGGGCCTCCTGGAGGGAGCGCGCCACGTCGGAGGAGTCGTCGGCCACGCGGGCCACCGGGGCGGACACCTCGAGGTCGTTGCAGGTGTCCTGCGAGCCGCCCGCGGCGAACGCGTCGAGCTGGTCCCTGTCGATGGCGCTCCCGAACCCCAGGGGCCAGATCCGCACGCCGTGCTCCGCCGCCTGTTCCAGGTGCTCCCCGACCAGGGCGGCGGCGTTGTCGTTGCGGCGCTCGGCCGCGCCGTACTGGGGGCTGTCGCGTACGTCGAGTGCGCCGTCGGTGAGCAGGAAGACGATCTTGGACGATCCGTCCGGTGAGTCCGTGCCGGTCAGGTGGCCCAGCGCCGCTCCCAGCGCCTCGGCGTGGTCGGTGTCGTCGCCCTCGGAGTCCTCGCGGCGCTCCAGGCCGTCGACGCAGTCGGCCAGGTACTGGCGGCCCCCGTCCTCGTCGACGAGGGTGGGGCGGCACACCTCCCGGGCGGCGATCTGGCCCGACTCGCCGTTGTTGCTGCCGAAGCCGACCACGGTGACGCGCGATCCGGGGTCCAGGACGCTCTGCGCGATGGTCGAGGCCGCGTTGGCCTCCGCCTCGACGTCGTCCCGGTCCAGGGAGCCGGACTCGTCCACCAGGACCACGATGTCGAGGGGGACCGGGGCGCTCTCCCCGGGCTGCGGCGCGCGTGCCCCGGCGTGGGCGGGGAGCGGGACAGCCGGTCCGAGGAGCAGGAGAAGTGTCGCGACGAGGGCCGTGCGGCTCCCGGCCGGCTTCACGCGGGGGGTCGTGGCCAAGCCACCTGTTCCCTTCTCGTCGAGGTGGTGAGAGAAAGCGATCCTTTTTTCACGTGAACAAGATGCTTGTCATCGGAAAAATATAGGGGAGGCATACTGTACTGCTTTCCGAGAGGTGCTTCAACGGATTCCGGTGCGGTTTTCTGTTCCATATATGTGGCCGATGGGATCTCTGGGGTGTTTCTTTCTTTGTGGTGTTCGGGTGTGTCTCTGGGGTCGTGGTGGTCATTTTTATCGGGGTTGTGGCTTGTTCGGTGTTTTCCGACGGGGGGTTCGGTTTCCTTCTCGATCGGGTCTCGGTGGCCCCTCTGGGGTGTTCCCCCCGCGGGGTCGGGTTCCGTGTGCGCCGGCGGTGGCCGAACGCCGCCCATCTGCTCTTCGGTGGGGGTGCGACGTCGCGGTCCGGTGCGGGAGGCCGACCGGGGGCGGCGGCGTCCAGGCGTCAGGGGCGTTTCAGGTCCTTCGTCCCAAAGGGAAAGGGGGCGACGGGCGGTCGACGCCACGGAGGCGCCCACGCGGGTGGATTCGTCCCGCGCCCCGCACACGGGAACCCGTCGCAGGGGGCGGGGTGAAGGAAGGAGAGGGATCGGGCGGCGGATTTCCCACCCCTTTCCCGAGGGCTCGCCGGGGCGGGCGCGGCTTCATCGGTGGATCGACCGGTCCTGCCCCAGTGCGATTGACAGCCGATTTTCGGTGTCGAATATTCGGGGGACAGCGCGCCTGAGGCCGCTGTCCCCGCACCCCCTGAGGAGACACGAGATGGAACCGCGCAAACCCGGCCGCCGGACGGCAGCCGTCCTCGTCGCCCTGCTGGCCGCCGCCCTCCTCCCTTCGGCCCCCGGCACGGCCGCCGCCGACCGCGTGGAGGCCGCCGGCGGAACGGGCCCCTACGACGCCGGGTACGTCACCACCCTCCGCCTGCGCGACCACACCATCTACCGGCCCGTCGACCTGCCCGGGGACGAGACGCTGCCCGTCGTCGCCTGGGGCAACGGCGCCTGCCGCGCGGACGGGACGTGGTTCGAGAACATCCTCACCGAGTTCGCCTCGCACGGGTTCCTGGTCATCGCCAACGGCCGCCCGGGCGGGACCGGCAGGACCGACCCCGAGATGCTCACCGAGGCCGTCGACTGGGCGATCGCGGAGAACAGCCGCCTGTTCAGCGAGTACCGGGGGAGGATCGACACGGAGAACATCGCCGTCATGGGCCAGTCCTGCGGCGGGCTGGAGACCTACGAGGTGGCCGACGACCCCCGGATCACCACCACCGTGCTCTGGAACAGCGGGCTGCTGAGCGACTCCGACAACCACCTGCTCGACGACCTGCACGCCCCGATCGCCTACTTCGCCGGCGGGCCGACCGACATCGCCTACGAGAACGCCCTCGACGACTGGGAGCGGATCCCCTCGGACCTGCCCGCGTTCATGGGCAACCTCGACGTCGGGCACTTCGGGACCTTCGCCGAACCCAACGGCGGCGAGTACGGCAGGGTCGGGACCGCGTGGCTGAAGTGGCGGCTCAAGGGGGACGAGGAGGCGGGGGGCGAGTTCGCCGGCGAGGACTGCGGCCTGTGCTCCACCGAGTGGGACGTCCGTCAGCGCAACCTCTCGTAGACGGGGAGCCGGCCGTACGGAGCCCCGTGCCCCGTCGCCCGCCGGCCCCGGCCGGAACCCCGGCTCGTCGCCCCGAGAGCTGCGGCGATGCGTGACTCCGCCGTCACACTGTGCGAATTTTACGGAACCGGCCCGCGCTCTTCCCGCGGGCCGGTTCTCGAACGGGGGCGGGTACATGGGGGACTTCCTGACCGGGGTCGAGGGCGGCCTGACGATCGACTGGGCGACCATGCCCACGTACAACACCGTGATGTCCGTCGCCGCGGGCGCCGGACTGCTGCTGGTGGTCGCCCTGGGCCGCGCGCTGCTGCGGGGCGGGCGGATCGTGCCCGACGGATGGGCGCTGGCCTTCGGGGCACTCGGCCTGCTCCTGGCGACCACGGGCCTGCACATGACCCTGACCTGGCCGCTCGCTGCGGGCGGGTTCCCGTTCGACAACATCGTCTTCGGGGAGCCGAGCCTCGTGTTCGGCGTCCTGCTCCTGGCGGCGTCCCTGTACCTGTGGAAGCGCGGCGAGGCCCTGAACGGGCACGAGAACCCCGCCGCGCACGCGGCGCGGGTCGCGGGCCCCCTCTCCGTCCTGGTGTTCGGCATCGGCCTCGCGGCGTTCGGCATCGCCGCGGCGGGGTGGGCGTTCATGCTCTTCGCGGCCCCTCCGCAGGAGCCCATCTCCGGGGTGTTCGGCGCCTACCCCTGGCTGGAGGCCACCTTCATCTCCGGCCTCTACGTACTCGTGGGGGTCGGCGCGGTCCTGTTCCCGTTCGGACTCAGGTCCCTGGGATCGGGGCTGTGGACGGTGATCGGTGTCGCGTGGGGCGTCGCCGGGGCGGCGTTCCTGCTGTTCGGGGCGTTGAACTACTACACGCACATCGGTCTGGTCATCAACACCATGTGACCTGTCGGCCCGCCGGGCGCCCGTGGCCGGGGCCCTTCGGTCGCCGTGCCGGAGCCCGCGCGTCCGGGACCGCCCACGGCCCGGACCGGCCACAATGGGGGGATGTCGCAGCGAAACCCACGCACCAGCCCCCGACCGCGCACCATGGCAGCAGGCTCCCCCTGCCCCTGCGGGAGGCCGGAGTCCTACGGGGACTGCTGCGGCCGCCTGCACAGCGGGACGGCGGCGGCCTCCACCGCCGAGCAGCTGATGCGCTCGCGCTACAGCGCCTTCGCCGTCGGCGACCGCGACTACCTCCTGCGGAGCTGGCACCCCCGAACCCGGCCCTCCGACCTCGACCTCGACGCCCGCACGCAGTGGGTGCGGCTGGAGATCCTGTCCACCGGCGAGGGCACGCCCTTCCACAACGAGGGCACGGTCGCCTTCCGCGCCGTGTACCGGGAGAACGGCCGGGAGGGCGAGCTCGTCGAACACAGCCGCTTCCTGCGCCACGACGGGGCCTGGGTCTACCTCGACGCCCTCCCGGAGTGACCCCGCGGGGCCGGGCGGGCCGGAGGCCCCTGCGCACCGGACGGCGGGCCCGGCGACCGGTGAACCCCCGGCGACGGGCGCGCCCCGCGGTGCGCGCCGCCGCCCCGGCACGGTAGGAAGGGTGCGCGAACGTCGCCGAACGGACACGGAGAGCACCATGAACGCCTCGACGCCCGGCCCGCTGGAACAGGGCCCCCTCCTGCAGGACCTCGCGGGCCGGCTGGTCTCGGCCGTGCCCGAGGGATGGCAGCAGCTCACCTACCTGACCAGGGTCATCGGCGCCCACACGGACGAGACCCTCGCCGTCCAGGACACCGACGGCCAGGTGAGCCAGGTGGAGGTCCCCGAGGGGGTCGGCGAGCTCGTCGGCGCCCTCAAGCGCGCCGGGTACCAGGAGGGCAGGGGGACCTGGCTCTCCATGATCGTCTCGGTGCACCACACCCACCAGCTCAACGTCGAGTACAACCACGACACCGAACCCGAACTGGCCCCCGGAGCCGCCCCCCTCGCCTACGCCCAGGAGCTGGAGCGCTTCCCCCGCGACGAGGAGGCGGTCCCCGCATGGCTGCGCGCCAGGCTCGCGGAGGCGCGGGAGCTGCCGACCGAACAGATCACGGCGGACTTCGGCGCGGCGCTGGTCGAGGCGTGCGCCGCCGAGGGGCTGCGCGCCGAGTACCTGCCGCCGACCGGCCTGCGGGTCTCCCTCCCCGACGGCGGGGTCCTCATGGACAACGACCTCAAGGACACGTTCGACCAGGCGGCCGTCCTGCCCCCGGAGCAGCGCCTCGGCCTGGCCACCCACTTCGGGGGGTACATGGCCCGCGCGGCAGGGGAGCGCGGGGCCCCCGGCGGAGCCCCCGCGGCGGACTCCGGCGCGGACGACGCGGTCGCGAACGCCCTCGTCGCCGCCTTCCGCGAGGAGGGCGTCGAGGTCTCCTTCGAGGAGGCGGACACGCTGGTCGTGCCGCTCCCCGACGGCAACCGGGCCACCACCGACATCAGCGGGTTCCGCTCCGCACTGGCCGACGCCGCCCCCGACCAGCTCGCGCACCACGCGGCCGGGTTCGCCCGCGCGGCCGTCGACCAGCTGGCAAAGGCCACCCGGCCGGACGGCGCCACCGGGGCCCCGGCGCCCGACGGCGACCCCGGGGCGGACGGGGCCGGACGGCTCCGGGTCCGCCTCTACCCCGCCTCGGCCTTCCCCGAGGGGATCCTGGAGGAACTCCTCGCCCGGGAGATCGCCCCCGGCCTGTGGCAGACCGTCGTGGTCGACAGCCCCCAGAGCCTGCAGCCCCTCTCCCGCAAGGCGCACGAGGACACCGGCCGCCCCGACGACGAGGTCTTCGCCGAGGCCGTGGCCGGCTCCCTGGACGAACCCGTCGAGGTGAGCGAGCACGACCTCGACGGGGTCCGCCTCGTACACATCGGCGGACCGCACCCCTACGTGGCCGCGCAGGCGCACGCCCTCGGACGACACATCGGCGAGGCCCCGCACGGAGCCCTCGTGGCCTTCCCCGTCCCCGAGGTGCTCATCGCCCACCCGCTCGGCCAGGGGCACCCCCTCGCGGCGATGGAGAACCTGCAGGAGATCGCCGGGAAGTTCGCCGCCGACGCCGCCAAGCCCATCGGCGCGCAGCTCTACTGGTGGCACCCCGGCTCGCTCGCCGCGGGACAGGAGGCCGTGCCCGACCTGCGGGCCGTGGGGATCGAGGTCGACCACGAGGCGAAGTCGGTCTCCGTCCGCACCTCCGACGAGGAGTTCGGCCCCGTGCTCGACTCCCTGCTCGGTTAGCCCGCGCCGCCCGGGCGCGGACGGCCTCAGGGTCGGTCGCGGTCCTGGGACCGGTGCCTGCCGCGAACGCGCCACGGGTTCCGGGGGCGCCGTCGGAACCAGTTCCGGACCCGGAACCGCCCCCTCCCGTCCTCCCGCCCCGTATCGGGGGCCTCCGCGGCGCCGCCCTCGTACCCGGGGTCCGCCGCCCCTCTCGACCAGGGACGGAACGGGTTGCGGTGGGCGGGAGGAGAGAGCCCGGGCCGCCTCCGCAGCTGGGCCGCCGCCCGGGCGCGGACGGCCTCGCGGGCCCGGGCGGCGGTGGACGCGTCGGGATGGTGGCGGCCGACCGCGTCCAGGACGGGGAGCGTGTCGGGGTGCTCGGGGCTCCAGAGGCGGTCTGTGTCGTCCAGGACGAGCTGCTCGATGTCCGGAACCCCGTCGGCGGACAAGAACCCGGGCAGGTCCTCGGGGCTGCGCTCCGCGGCCGCCGCGATCATGTCGATGACGACCCAGTGCCCGTGCCCGGCCATGACCCCGTCCACGTCCTCCGGGGAGAGCGTCCCGGAGGTGAGCAGGACGACGGCGGCCAGGCTGACCACGGACGGGCGGTCGGAGGACAGGAGCGCGCGGAGCTCGGGCCCGATCTCCGAACTGGTCGCGTCCAGCACCTTCGTCCCCGTCCAGCGGCGCAGCGCCCGGCCGGGGCCGTCGGTCACCGCGACGATCTGGCGCAGGGCCGCGACGGGGGTCCGCTCGTCCAGCCACGGCAGGACCTCGGCGATCAGGCGCTCGGGCGGCAGCGTCCCCAGGGCGTCGAGGAACCCCGCCGCCCCCGCCCCGGCGAGGCTGCCGACGAGCGGCGCCTCGACGCCCTCCTCCTCCAGGAAACCGCGCACCCCGTACCGGCCCAGGGGCGTCAGCTCCACCGCCGGGTGACCGTGTCCGGCGCACCGGGGGGCGGCCCCGTCGGGGCCCGCGTCCTCCGCGGTGACCAGGGCAACGGCGCCCGTTCCGAGTAGTTGACGCAGGGTGCGCACGACCCTGCCGGTCGCCCGCCGCCGGTCCCGCGAGGGAAGGGGGAGATCGGGGCCCGGCCCCTCGGCCGGTTCCCGCAGAACCGCCCCGACCAGCACCGGGAGCGGGACCCGGAACCCGTCCGGCGCCTCGTAGAGGAAGCGCAGGACGGCGGTGACGAGGCAGGGGTCGTCGACGCCCGGCCAGGGGGTCCCCGCCGAGAGGTCGTCCCGCGCGCGGCCGACGGAGGCCTCGAACACCCCGGTCCACCAGCGCAGGACCTGGTCCGGGTCGCGGACCCGCTCCTCCAGCCCCGGTTCCGGCCCGGCCCAGTCGGCGGTCGCCTCCAGCAGGCCCAGCCGCACGGCGGTCCGCCACGGGAGCGCGAAGCGCGCGGCCTCGACGGCCTCGGCGTCGACCCAGTCCGGCCCCTCGGAGGCGGCCTCCGCGTCGAGGCCGTGCGACCACAGCCCCAGCGCCTCGTCCGCCGCGCGGATGTCCGTCGCGTACGGGAGGCCCTCCGGGGTGAGCGGGGTGGCGGGAGCGCTCCAGCGCGCCAGGCGCAGGGCGTCGCGGAGCAGGGGGGTGGTCAGGGCGGCACACGCGAGGACGTCCGCGGGGAGGAGTGACACGGGCCTCGCGGAGGAGGGCTCCCGGCCCGGGGCCGACCGGTCATGAGAGGGCATGTTCGCTCCCGGGTCTCCTGGTGGTGCGCGGACATCCCTTCTACCCCTCCGGGGCACGGCCGTGGGGCGGTTTCACGAACACGGTCGACCCGGTTTCACGGCCGCGGACGCCACCGCCGCCCGGGAACCGGGATCGCGGACCCCCAAAGGCGCTGGTGAGGCGTGGAACCACCGGTCCGCGGCGCCCGGCCGCCGCCCGGCCGGGCATTCCCGGTCCGGTCCGGGCGCACGAGCGCCGCGTCACGACTCGGGAGGGGTTTTCCCCAGGGGTTGAGCGGTACCCGGCCGGGTCTGCCACCATGTCCGGGGAGGTACGGATGGGCACGGACAACAGGAACCGCCGTCAGGCCGAGCGCAGGAAGGAGCGTGAACACAGGCGCCACCGCTCGGCGGCACAGACCGGATCGGCCACGGGTTCCCAGCCGGGGCCCCGGACGGGGCCGCCGCCGTCCGGGCAGTACCGGCCCGGCGACGCGGAGCAGGTCCTCGCGCTGGTCGGCCAGGCCGTCCAGGCCTTCCACCACGGGCGCCCCGGACCCGCCCAGCGCGTCGTCGGCCTCCTCGCGGACGGCCCCGCCGGGTGGCGTACGACGGTCGACCGGATCCTGTTCGCCGAACTCCAACAGGCCGTGGCCCAGGTGTGGCCCCGAGGCTGGCAGCCCGCCGAACTGGTCCGCGGCGCCCGCCGGGAGACCGGGACCGTGGGCTCCGACCTCACCGCCGACCTGGTGGTGGCCCAGTACCGCAGCTACGCCGCCGCCCGCGTCGCCCCGGAATGGGCCGAACAGGTCCGCGCCCTGGGCGAGCCCTGGTGGGGACGGGACGCCGACCACCCGCAGCGGTTCGCCGAACGCCACAGGCTGCGGCGCCCCGCGGCCGTGGACACCGCGCTGCGCGTCCTCACCTTCCTGTACGCCGTGCCCGCGCTGCAGGTGCTCTGCCCCCTGCCGGGCCACGCCCGCACCGCGTCCGCGGGCGCCGTCACCCGGGCCGACCCGGCCAAGCTCACGCGTATCCGCGCACTCCTGGCCAAGGCCGAGGCCACCGAGTTCCCCGAGGAGGCCGAGGCCCTCTCCGCCCGCGCCCAGGAGATGATGGCCCGGCACAGCATCGACCACGCCGCGCTGGCCGCCCAGGCGGGGACCACGGGCGACACCCGGGGCCGCCGCCTGCCGGTGGAGGCGCCCTACGAACAGCACAAGGCCTCCCTGCTCTCCGTGGTCTCGGAGGCCAACCACTGCCGCTCGGTGTGGCACAAGGACCTCGGCATGTGCACCGTCATGGGCGCCGCCGGGGACGTCGACGCCGTCGAGCTCCTCTTCACCTCGCTGCTGCTCCAGGCCACCAGGGCCATGCGCCAGGCCGGCGCCACCCGCGACGCCTACGGCCGCTCCACCACCCGCTCGTTCCGCACCTCGTTCCTGACCGCCTTCACAGCGCGCATCGGCGAGCGGCTGGCGGAGGCCGCCGTCACCGGACGCGACCGGGCCGTCGACGAGTACGCCGAGTCGGGAACCGACCTGGTCCCCGTCCTGGCCCGCAGGGAGCGCGAGGTGGAGGAGGCGTTCGCCGAGGCCTTCCCCGAGCTGGTGGAGGTGCCCGTGGCCAGCTCCTCCAACGCCCAGGGTTGGACGGCGGGCCGGGCGGCGGCCGACGCCGCCGACTTCGGCGTGCGGGACCGGTTGGGCGGGTGAACCCGACGGTTTCCGGGCCGGGGGCCCGTGCGGTGGGGATCGCGGCTCCTCGGGCGGCCTGCTTCGTGCTCACCGGCCCTGGTGAGGCAGGGGCGGAGCCGGCGCCTGCTCCGCCCCCGGGTCTTCCGGACAGGGTCCGGCCTCCTCCAGCCACCCTGTGGAGGGGGCGCGTCAGTCGCTGGGGCAGGTCTTGCACCGCCTCTGCGCCGAGCGAGAGGTGTCGCCCTCCGTCGCCTGGAGCGGCTGGCCCTCACCGATCCGCAGCCACTGCTCGGCGGCGGCCTCGGGTATCCAACCCCATCCGGGGTGCTCACCGGAGCGGATACGGGGCTCGTCGTTGTGCCAGCACCCGACCTTGTGGGCCATGTCGGTCGGGGAGATCAGGATGGCGTTCGGTCCGAACGGAAGGGTGTCCATGTCGACATGATGTCGATCGTCCGCGGGGTCTGACCCAGGACCAAGGTCCTCTTCTTCCATGGCGTCCGTGACCGTCCCCGACAGCCGGTGCGGGACACGGCCTCGTGGCGGACCGGGAGGGGCGCCGCGCGGACAACCGGACAGAGGGCAGGGAGCGCCGGCCCGGAGGTGCGCTCGCCCCCTGCGCCGCGGCCCCCTACAGGCCCGCCCGGTCCAACCCCGCGAGGAACCGCCGCTTGCGCCGGTGCTCCCGGCGCAGCCCGGCCACGAACTCCACGGCGTCCTCCGGCCGCCCGAGGCGCCCGTACAGTCCGTGAACCCTGCGGGCCAGCTCGGCCGCCCGCGGGTAGAGCACCGTACTGGTCAGCGCGACCAGCCGGGAGACCTCCCGCGCGTACACGTCGAGGGAGTCACCCGGATGCTCGTCCTCCCTCAGTTCCGCGAGCCTCAACCACTGCTTGTCATCGCAACCGTGTGCCGTGGCGGCCTCCCACGCCTCGTCCCCGCTGCCCTCCCAGAGCAGCACCTCCACCAGGGGGCACGGGAAGTGCCGGGTGTTCCGCCGGGCAGCCGACCTCCGCAGCACGGCCAGGGCCTGGCCGCGGACACGGGGCCATTCCCCCGGCGCCTCGTCGTCGCGCAGCGCGCGGTAGCTCTCCACGTCGGGCGAGCGCTCGAACACCTCCCAGCGCACCCGACGCAGGTCCTTCCACCTCTCCGCGGCGCGGTAGGCGCACACGACGTGCTCCACGAGCCGCCCGTCGGGGTGCCCCTCCTTCTCGGCCAGCCCCTGCTCGGCCCGTTCCAGGGCCTCGCTGTCGCGCCCGGCGGAGAGCAGGGCGTCGACGATCCCCGCGTGGTACACCCCCTCCCGGCCCTGGGAGTACACGCGCACGAGCAGGTCCACGTCTCCGCTGGCCCGCGCGAACTCGGCCATCAGGAAGCGCGAATCCCAGTCGTCGGCGGGGCGGTCCGCCCCGATGTCGGCCAGCCTGTTCCCGTAGTGCTCCAGCCCCGCTTTCCCCAGGACTCCGGCGTAGGACTCCAGCAGGAGTTCGGGGACGCCCGATCCGTTGAGCTGCCGGTCCAGGAGCCACTCCGCCAGTTCCACCGGATCCGGGTCCGCGTTGGCGCACGCCTCGACGTGCGCCTCCACGACGCGGAGGGCGGCCTCTCCCACCTCACCGTCGGAGTCGTCGGCGAGGGGCAGGTACTCGCCGAGCCGCTCGACCGCGTACCGGGAGAGCTCCTCGGCCGTGTCGTGCAGGTCGTCCTCCAGGAGCCGTTGCAGCTGTTCGGCGACGTCGGACACCGTTTCCGCGTACGCCGGGGCCTCGCGGTACTCCACGAGGTCGTCGATGCGCAGGGCCCGGTCGACGAAGGCGCGCAGAGCACTTGTGTCCACACCGCGGCCTGAGCCGGTGACGGCAGCCGAGGCCGCGCGCACCTCCAGTCGGCGTTCGAGCGACTCGTCGGTCCCGGCCGCCGACACCAGCAGGTCGACCAGGTCGGCGTGGGCGAGCGACTCCAGGTAGGCCCGGATGTCCGGCAGGGCCGCGGCGGCGGGGACGGACGTCCCGCGCTCCACCGCGGAGAGGTACACCAGGCCGAGCGCCACGCAGTGCTTGCAGAAGTTGCCCTCCTCCGCCCACGGGCAGTCGCACTCCCAGGACATCCGGGACCGGCCGGGCGTGAGTTCCACCCGGTAGACATGGGTTCCGGTGACCGTGCCGCGCACGGTCGCCCTGTCGGTGGACAGGCCCTGCACGGCGGGGACGTAGGAGGCGCCGCGGTCGTAGGACTTCCGTCCGGCCAGTTCGAGGAGTTCTTCACGGGAGAAGGCACGCATCCGCCCATTGAACACCGGACCCGGCGCACGGTCCCGCGAACCGCCTCCGCTGTGGTCGCCCCCACCGGAGCCGCGCGCCGGGGCCGGCATCTCCGGACGGCCCCCGCCCGGCGTCCGCGTACGGACCACCGGCGCGGGACGGCCTCCGGAACTCCCCTCTACTCGGGGTCCTCCCGGTCCTGGCGGTCGGACTGCGGCGGCCGGGTGGTCCGTTTCGACCGGCGGCCGGGGAGCTTCGCTGAACCGGTGCGTGCCGGCAGCGTGCCGGGCGTCCCGGTCGGATGGTCCTGGTCGACGTAGGGATCGCGCAGCACGGGCGGTTCGTCGAGGGCTTCGGGCTCGACGACGGTCTCCGAGGTGTCGTGCTCGTCCTCGTCCTGGCGGCGTTCGTACTCCTCCGGGGGCAGGACCTTCTTCCACGTGCGCGTCCGCATCGCGGGCAGCTCTCCGGCGTCCTCACGCAGGGCCCGGTGCATCGCGTACATCTGGAAGTAGCCCATCACGAAGAACGGGAGGCCGACGAGGACGATGATCTTCTCGAGCGCTTCCAGGCCGCCGGACCCGGAGAACACCAGCAGGGTGGCGGTCACCACGGCGATGGCGACGGCCCAGAAGATGCGCTGGCCCAGCGGGTTGAAGTCCTCGTGGCCGTTGGCCATCGTGTCGGTCACCAGTGCCGCGGAGTCCACCGAGGTGATGAAGAAGACCACCACCAGGATGATGGCGACGACCGAGAGGAGCGTCGGGGCCGGGTAGTGCTCCAGGAACGCGAACAGCGCCCCGGGGACGTCTCCCTGGTCCACAACGCTTTCGACCAGGCCGCCCCCGCGGTTGAGCTCGATGTCGAAGGCGGAGAACCCGAAGATGCCGAACCACAGCACCGAGAAGCCGGCCGGAACGAGCAGCACCCCGGAGACGAACTGGCGGATGGTGCGGCCCTTGGAGATCCGGGCGATGAAGATTCCCACGAACGGTGACCAGCTGATCGTCCAGGCCCAGTAGAACACCGTCCACTCGGTCTGCCATCCGGTGTTGGCGAAGGTGTCGTTCCACAGGGCCAACTCGGGCAGGTTCATCACGTAACGGCCCAGCGACTCGATGGTGCCCCGGAGCACGAACAGGGTGGAACCCGTGAACAGGATGAACGCCAGTACGCCCACGGCCATCCAGATGTTCACATTGGACAGGACCTTGATACCGCGGTCCAGGCCCAACGCGACGGAGATCATCGCGACCCCGCCGACGACACCGATGATGACCAGTTGCCAGACGGCGCTCTCCGGGACGCCCAGCACGCGGTGGATCCCGCTGTTGATCTGCAGGGCGCCCAGGCCGAGGGAGACCGCGACGCCGAAGACCGTGCCGACGATGGAGACGACGTCGATGAAGACGCCGATGGGACCGTGGATCCGCTCGCCGAGAATCGGCTGGAAGATCGAGCTGACACGCGGCGGCAGATTCCGCTTGTGGATGAAGTAGGCGAAGCACAGGGCCGGCAGGGTGAAGATCGTCCAGGTGTGCAGGGTGAAATGGTAGAACGTGAAGTTCATCGCATCAGCGGCGGCATCTGCCGTTCCCGGTTCGATGCCCAGAGAGGGCCCCCGGGGCGGATCGCCGAAATGGCTGATGGGTTCGGCCACACCCCAGAACATCAGGATGCTGCCGATGCCGGCGGCGAAGAGCATGGCGAACCAGGCCGGTCCGGAGTGCTCGGGAACCTCGTCGTGGGGGCCCAGTTTCACCCGCCCGAATCTGCCGAGGGCGATATAGATCAGAAAAACGAGGAACAGGGTGAGACCGAGGATGTAGAACCAGCCCAGGTTGGTGTACAGCCACTCCGAGGCGACGGTGACGGCTGCGTCCAGCGGCTCGGTGAAGACGATCGTGACGAGCACGAACGCGATGATCACACCGGCCGAGCCGAAAAAAATCGGCGGCGAGGTCCGCAACCGTAGGACGTCGTGCAAACGGGTCAGCATGTGATCCTTTCTTTGAACCAAGGCTTGTATCGAAGCCGGATGTGTCTCCTACCCCGCCTGAGCGTTGTTCGGCATGTCCGAGCCCGAAAAGATGGAGGTCTCCGACACAGGGCTCATCAACCGAGAAGAACCGGAACGTCCGGAGATCTGTGCACACCCTAACGACGACGGTGCGGCCAGGGTCGCCCGACGCGCAGTGGCGTGTACGCGCTGTTGCGTCGACCGTGGCGCAGGGACACCCGACGCCTGGTGCCGTGTGTCGGGGTGCCGGGACGGTGCCGGCGGGCGGGCGCGGGCACCTCGCCCGTCCACCCGAACGTGTCGGTGGTCCGGCTGTCCCGGCGGGGACGCACAGCTACCGCGGGATCACACGGGGAGGCGGAAGCATGAACCCGGGACCTGACGACGCCTCCGCCTTCGACCGACTCCGAGAAGCGAGCGGGGCATTCGGCGGGGAAGGCCCGAAGAGAACGGCCGGTCATCGGATCAAAGGACACCTTGGGATTTTCTCACCGGTGACCCTTTCTGCTGGTCGGGCCATGGCCGCGGCAGTCGGCCTGTTCGCCGGGAACCACGATCAATCCCCGCCGGGAAATCCGTGGAAAAAGTGCCTTCCGCAAAGGGTTTTGGAGCGATCTTCCGGGAGTACACTCCTGGGGTCCAAGGTACTGCTGTGCTCCCGCATACCACGGGTATGGGTCGTCCCCTTTCGTTCCAATCCGGGAGTGGCGTTGACGGTCGAGATCTCTGTACTCGGCGACATCGAGATGCGGATCGACGGGCGCCCCGTCGATCTCGGGCACATGAGGCGGCAATTCGTGTTCGTCGGGCTGCTGGTCGACGCCGACCGCCTGGTCACGGTCGACCAGCTCATCGACCGGGTCTGGGGCCCACGCCCTCCCGACGGGGCCCGCTCCTCGCTGTACAGCTACGTCTCGCGGCTCCGCTCCGCACTGGGCGCGGTCGACGGGATCACGGTCGATCGGAGGCCCGGCGGCTACATCCTCAAACTCGACGACGATGCCACTTCCGTAATCGACCTGTACCGTTTCCGTGAGATTGTCGCGAGGGCGCGCAATTCGGCGAACGGCGAATCCGCACTGGCCCTGTTCGAGGAGGCGCTGGGCCTTTGGCGGGCCGACGCGTTCGGGACCCTGGACAGTACGTGGGTCAACGAGTTCCGGGAAAGGCTCCGGCTCGAACGCTTCCGGGCCGAATTGGACCGCAACGACCTGCTCCTCCGCCACGGAAGGCAGGCCGAACTCCTGGGCGACCTCTCCGACCTCGCACAGCGGCACCCGCTCGACGAGCGCCTGGTCGGCCAGCTCATGCTCACCCTGTACCGGGAGGGGCGCGCCGCGCAGGCGCTGGAACACTACGAGCGCATCAGGAGGATGCTCTCCGAGGCGATGGGGACCGACCCCGGCGCGGAGCTCAAGGAACTGCACCGCAAGATCCTGCACGCGGACCCGGCCCTGGACGCGCACGACGTGTCGGACGCGTCCGCGCCGGACCCCGATGCACGGCCGGCTCCGGCACCCCCGCCCCTGCCCATGCAGTTGCCGCCTCCTCCGCCGCTGCTGGCCGGGCGCCGGAGGGAGATGGCCTTCCTCGACGACACGCAGGCCCCCGGGGCGCTGCCGGTCACCGTGGTCTGCGGTCTCGGCGGGGTCGGCAAGACCTCGCTGGCGCTGCGCTGGGCGCACGACAACCTCGACCGCTTCCCCGACGGCCAGCTGTACGTGAACCTGCACGGCTTCGCCCCGAGCGCGCCCGCCACGAAACCGCAGACCGCCGTCCACGACTTCCTCACGGCCCTCGGGGTGGACCAGCAGGCCGTCCCGTCCAGCGCCGAGGCGCGGTTCGGCCTCTACCGCAGCATCGTCGCCCACAAACGGATGCTGATCCTGCTGGACAACGCACGCGATGCCGAACAGGTCCGCCCCCTGATCCCCGGGTCGGCCTCCTGCACCGTCGTGGTCACCAGCCGCGAGCGGCTCAGCGGCCTGCTCACCACCGGGGGCGTCCGCGTCGTCGCCCTCGACCCGCTCACCTCCGCCGAGGCGCGCCAACTGCTGACGGCCCGTGTCGGGGAGCGCCGAGTGGCCAGGGAACCGGAGGCGGTGGACACCATCGTCGCCGGCTGCGGGCGGCTGCCCCTCGCCCTGTCCATCACCGCCGCCCACGCCGCCGGCAGCCCCCACCTGCCGCTCGCCGAACTCGCCTCCGAGCTGAGGGAGGCCGAGAGCACGCTCGACGCCCTGGACACGGGCGATTTCGCCACGTCCCTGCGCAGCGTCCTCGACGCCTCCTACCGGGCCCTCCCCGAACCCGCGGCACGGCTGCTGGGCCTGCTCAGCGCGGCGCCGGCGCAGGACATGGGGGTTCCGGCCGCGGCGGCGCTCGCCGGGCTCACACCCGCCCGGACCAGGCAGCTGCTGCGCACCCTGGGGTCGGCCCATCTCGTCGAGCAGCCGATGCCCGGACGCTACCAACTCCACGACCTCGTCCGCCTCCACGGCAGGGAGCGGACCGAACAGGACCGGTCCGAGGAGGAACGCCGCGAGGGCCTGTCCGCGCTGGTCGACTTCTTCGTCCGCACCGCGGCTCTCGGGAAGCACCTGCTGGCGCCCCAGGAGATCCTGTCGGACGCGGTCGTGGAGCCGACCGAGGAACGCGCGACCGCCTACGGGCTGACGGGGGAGGCCGACGCACTGGCGTGGTTCACCACCGAGCGCTCCCTGCTGCCCGCTGTCATGCGCCTCGCACAGGACCTCGGCCTCCACCGCGAGGTGTGGCGGCTCGCATGGGACACGCACACCTTCCTGCGGCGCTGGGGGGACGTCGACGACTTCGTCGGCAACAGGCGTGTCGGCCTGGACGCGGCCACCAGGGTCGAGGGGCCGGACGCCCCGACCCTGCGGGCGATGGCCCACCGGGGCCTGGCGACCGCCCTCATCCAGGCGGACCACCGGGGGGAGGAGCCCTTGGAGCACCTCGCGCGGGCCGTCGCCCAGTTCGAGGAGTCCGGGGACCTGCTCAACCAGGCCCACACGCACCAGATCTACACACGCTTCGGGCTGCACATCCGCGACGAGGAGATGGCGCTGGAGAACGCGGAACGCTCCCTGGAGCTCTACCGCCGTGTCGGCAACGCCACGTGGGAGACCAGTGCGCTCAACAACCTGGGCTGGACCCTGGCCCAGTTCGGCCATTACGAGAGTGCCCGGTCCCACTGCCAGGACGCGCTCAAGGCCAGCCGCGACCTCGGCTACAAGGTGGGGGAGGCGGCCTGCCTGGACAGCCTGGGCTACATCGCCACCCGGGCGGGCCGCCACGAAGAAGCCGTCGAGCACTACCACGAATCCCTTCCGGTGCACCGCGTCCTGCGGGACTCCTACGAGGAGGCGAACACCCTCAGCGGCCTGGCGAAGGCGCACCTGGCCCTCGGCGAACCGGGCCCCGCACGCGAGGCATGGACACAGGCGCTGAAGCTCTACCGCGAACAGCACCGCACGGAACAGGTGCTGGAGATCGAGGAGAGGCTCCGCGAACTGCGGTGATCCTCCCGGGCCGCCCGTTCCCGTGCCCGGGGCGCGGAACGCCCGGGCTCCCGCTGCGGGCCCGGTCCCCTCGCCGGACGCGGGGCGGACCGGCAGGGGCCCGCCCCTCACGTCGCGGCGGAGGGGACCGGCGCCGGGCCGCGGGTCCGTCCCCCCGCGGCCCTGCGCGCCGCCGCTTCCGGCGGCGCGGTCACTCCGCCGGGGACCGCAGCACCGCGCGCAGCCGGTCGACGGCCTCGGCCGCCAGCTCCTCGGGGGAGCGTCCGGCGTGGTCGAGGGGCAGGAGCTCCCGCAGGGGCTCCGGCGTCCCCCCGAGCCTGATGTACGACTGGAGGACGTCCCTCCACGTCCGGGGTTTGATCGCGAACGACAGGTGCAGCGACGGCTCGTCCGTCGCGGCCCCGGCGTGCGGGTGGCCGCGGGGGATGTAGAGGGTCTGCCCCGGCCGCAGGACCGTCTCCAGCACGGGGTCGAACTCGGGCCGGGCGTCGCCGCAGGGCGTGGCCGGCCACCGCTCGGAGGGATCGCCGACCGACCAGACCTTGGACCCGTGGATCTGGCACAGCAGGCCGCTGGCCAGGTCGTAGTGCGGGCGCGCACCCGAGTTCCCCGCGGGGGTCAGGAAGGCCGCGCAGTAGATCCCGAACCCCAGGTCCTCCTCGAGGCCGGAGGCCAGTGCGGCCACCTCGGGCACGAGCAGGCGCACCTCCTCGAAGATGATCGTCGCGCCGTCCTCGTAGGCCCTCAGCAGGGCCGCACCGTCCGCGAAGGGCTCCCGGCCGGGGCCGGGGCGCTCACGGGCCGCGGAGTACTCCTGCTGCGGTACCGGCGCGCCGTCCCGGAGCAGCCGGAAGCACGAGACGGGAAGGCCCGGGGTCCCCAGCAGGGAGAAGGCCCTGTCCAGGGGGAAGGCCCGCGCCACGTCCGCGGACGCCTCCGCGACCGCGGGTGCGTGTTCCCAGTGTTCGAGGAAGGCGTCGGTGTCACCGACCAGGCGGCCCAGGGTGGGGCCGTGGCTCCTGAGCTCCTGCCGATCGGTGGTTGTCGTGGGTGTCATGCGCTCTCCAGTGGAAGGGTCGGACGCGCCCCGGCGTCGACCTCGGCGGGTCGTCGGGCGCGGGGGTCGTGGTTCGCCGGTCACAGAAGGGAGGGGCGGGGGAGCCGGCCCGGGCCCTGACGGGGCGTGACCGCTGCCGGCCGCGGGGGAGGGGGCCTCCCTCGCCGCGGCCGACGACCCGGGCAGCCGGTTCCCGGGGGCCTCCGCGGAGCGGCGGGTCAGGAACCGGCGCCGACACGGGCCCCTCCCCCCTCTCCCCGGGTGCGCTCCTCCTTGGGCCGCCTGGTGGCGCGGTGCATCTGCGGCGGCGCCGACCAGAACGTCTCGATGGGGAGGGAGCCGTCACGCGACCGGACGTCGGCGCGGGCCGGAACGGGGAGGACCTCGAAGGCATCGCCCTCGACGCTCACCAGCCGGTTGTCGAAGGAGAACACGCCGGGCGCCCCCCGCGCGGCCAGTTCGCCCGGAACGGTGAAGGAGCGCCCGCTGTTGACGTTGGTGAGCATGGTGGGCCGCCCGGGGGTCGCGGCGATCAGCCATTCACCGCTGTGCGAGGAGCGGATCGCCGCCGGGACCGTGCCGAGCCCCAGCGTGTAGAGCGTGCCGGGCCGGTCGGCCTCGGTCCGGTGGAAGTGCGCGGTGTCGGGTGACTGCTCGGGGACGGACCAGACCCCGCCGAGCACCTCGTCGTAGCACGCCAGCCGGTGGTTGCCCGTGAAGGACAGGGACGAGGTGTCGGTCCGCGCCGTGCGGGGGTCGAGCTTGTGGACGGTGCCGTCCGCGAGGACGCACAGGATCCGGCGGCGGCGGTGCTGCCAGGCCAGGACCAGGGGAGGGGCGCCGAGCCGCTGGGACGACACGGTCCCGGCCGCCGAGAGCAGCGCCAGTTCCGACTCCGAGGCGGCGGCGACGAGGGTGGCCTCGTGGCCGGCGGCTCCCCCGGGTTCGAGGAGCAGTGAGCCGGGTTCGGCCGAGCACACGCTCCGGGTCCCCGCGTCCGGACTCCACGACCGGACGTCCTCCCCGTCGTGGACCAGGAAGCGTCCCGTTCCGGACCCGGCGTGAACGGCGGTCCCCCGTCCCGCGTCGACGATCTCCCCGGAGCGGTCGGCCCCCAGCTCCATGGCGCGGACCAGGCCCCCCGCCGTGGTCCAGGCGCACCAGGTGCTGTCGTCGTCCACCGCGATGCCGGCCCGGCCGGTCATCGGGCCCCCCTGCTGGCGGCCACGGTCGTGATGGTGGGACCGATCCAGACCTTCTGGGGCGGGCAGGGCCGCTCACCCTCCTGGATGCGCACGAGGGGGCAGTGCGCGCCCTGGCAGGAGGGCCGGAAGAAGCACGAGCGGCAGCCGGAGTCCTTGGCGTCGTCGTTGTCCACCCACAGGCTCATCAGCTCCGGGTCCAGACCCAGGTCGCCGTCGGCGCCGAGCTGTCCCACCGCGTTGCGCGGGTCGCGCAGGGCCACGGTGCACTTGTTGACCAGGCCGTTGGGGCGGATCACGAAGGACCACGGCGAGGCGGCGTAGCAGACGGATCCGTTCGGCTTCAGGAACACGTCGTCGGCGGGGTCCAGGCCCGCGTCCAGGGCGCTCGTGCACAGGCCGAGCTTGGTCATCTCCGCCTGCTTGCCGGAGAAGGCCTCCGAGTCCTCGCCCTGGGGGCCGCCCCAGTCGCCGACCGGCCGGTAGATGACCCGGAACCGCTTGTCGTGCGCGTACAGCCGGCTCATCTCCTCGATGAGCTCGGGCACGTGGACGCTGTTCTCCTCGGTGAAGTTCGTGCGGATGAGGGCGCGGAAGACCTTGTCCGTGCGCGACATCTCCGTCAGGTTGGCGACGATCTCGTCGAAGGTCTTGCCGCCGCCCATGAGGAAGCGCGAGGAGTCGTGGGTGTGCGCCGGCCCGTCCAGGGTGATCTGGTAGCTGCTGATGCCGAGTTCGATGCAGCGGGCCGCCACCTCGGGGGTCAGGAGCAGGCCGTTGGTGGTGATGCCCGCGCTGTACTCGACCCCCTCCTCGGCGCAGAAGTCGAGGAAGAACGTGCTGAGCTCCTCGATCACGTCGAAGGCGACGAGCGGTTCGCCGCCGAACCAGGAGACGGTGAGCTTCTCGATGCCGTGTTCGCGGCGGTAGCGCCTGACCAGGGCCTTGACGCCCTCGCGCACATGGGTCGCCATGCGGCCCAGCGCGAAGTCCTCGTAGCAGTAGGTGCAGCGGAAGTTGCACGCCTCCGTCGGCATGATGATCAGTTCCAGGCGGTCGGTCCGGTTCTTGCGCCGGTCGCGCAGGTCGTCGGCGGCGGCCAGCTCGTCGTGGGAGGAGGAGACGAGGAAGCCCTTGGCCACCAGCGTGTCGAACAGGACCCTCTCCTCCGAGTCCGGATCCGGTTGGGAGAGCACGCTCTTGCGGTTGTGGAGCAGGGCGTGGACGCGCTCGCCGAGCGGGGACCCGACCTTGAAGACGCTTCCCCGCATGGAGTTGTAGAGGACGACCGCGCCGATGTCCTCGGCCTTGGTGACCACGTTGAATCGGGAGGGACGGAACGTGCCGTCGGGAGCCTTGTCGGGCATGGTCGATCCTCTGTTCGGAGAGTCGTACGAGCAGGGCCCCGCGGCGGGGTCTCGGGATCTTCCGGCCCCGCCACGGGGCCTGTGGTGCTTCGGTCGCCGGCCGTTCGGGCCGGGCCAGAGACGCCTGCTAGCAGTTGAAGTCGATGAACGAGACCTCTTCGTCAGCGGCGGACTCGGTGATGATCTCCTCGAACTCCTGCATGGGAACCATTCCTCTCTGAGATTCAGCGAAATTGACTCGGGAAGTCCAATGTGGCCGGCGCTGTCTTTCCCGGGTGAAGCTTTTGCCTTTGCGGGGCGGGTTCGCGAACAGTGCTCATATTAGGACGGCATATTTTTTCCTGTCAACCCTTTTCTGGGTGTTTTCCGATTGGGGTTCGGGGTCTTTTTTGGGCAGGCTGAACAAGCCGAACGGCCTCTCTCGGTTTCGGCTTTCTGGGCTCCTGGTATATCGCTTCTGTAATTCCTCCTGCTGTATCTCGCCTTTTTATTGTCCTACGTGTTCCCCGTGTTACTCTTCGCGGTTTTTCAGCGAGCCGTTCCCGGTGTTTCCCCCGCCGTGACCGACGAGCGCAGCGCGCGGCGGTCGGGCTTGTCGGTCCTCGTGCGGGGGAACTCGTCGAGCAGGTGGATCTCCCGCGGCCTCAGGTGCACGGGGAGGTGGTCGCGCAGCGCCGCGCGCACCTGGGCGAGCGCCGCCCCGCCGTGCCCCGGATCGGCCACCGCGAACGCGACGAGCCGGTCGCCCCTGGCCTTCCCGGTGGGCACCCCCACCACGGCGGCCTCCCTCACGGCCGGGCAGGCGGCCATGACGTCCTCGACGAACCGCGGGGGGAAGGTCTCCCCGTGCACGACCAGGGACTCCTTGATCCTGCCCTCGATGGTCAGGTGGCCGTCCCCGGCGAGGGAACCGCGATCCCCCGTGCGCAGCCACCCGTCCCCGGTGAAGGCGTCGGAGTTCGCCCCGGGATCGTCCAGGTACCCGTCCATCAGGCCCGGGCCGCGGAGGTGGACCTCCCCCGTGTCCGGGTCGATCCGGGCGGAGGAGCCCTTGACGAGGGGGCCCACGGTGCCCGGCCGCCAGTCGTCCGGGACCGACTGGGTGACCCACGCGACCGTCTCCGAGAGCCCGTACCCGTCGTGGATCGGGCCGCCGACCACGTCCACGTAGCCCTCGACCAGGGAGACCGGGAGCACGTCTCCGCCGCACCCCCGGAACCGCAGGCCGCCCAGGGCGGAGGCCAGGTCCCGGTCCTCGCGGGCCGCCGCGAGCAGGGCGGCGTACATCGAGCCGACGCCGTCGAGGGTGGTGAACGCGCCGCCGCGGAGCAGGCCGGCCACCCGGTCCATGCTCAGTCGCGACTCCACGTGCAGCGCGAACCCGTGCGCCAGCCAGTACTGGACCACACCCCACCCGTAGGAGTTGAGCAGCGACATCGGCACCAGCATCCGGTCCCCGGGACCGACCCCGGCATGGGCGGCCACCGTGTGCCGGTGGTAGTCGATCGCACCGCGCGACAGCTCCACGGCCTTGGGCTCACCGCTGCTCCCGGAGGTGTAGAGCAGGGTGTGCGTGGTCTCGGCGAACGCGGGCCGGCCGTCGTCGGCGACGGCCGTGACGGCCGTCGGCCCGCCGCCCGCCCCGGGCGCGACGACGGCGGCCACGCGCCGGGTGCACCCCATGCGGCGCCACCGCTCGCCCTGGCAGAGCACCGGAGACCCCAGGGACTCGGCGGCCAGGGCCGTGAGCACCGCGGTGTAGGCGTCGTCGCGGCCGAGGACCACACCGTGCCCGGGGCCCGCGCCGGCGGAGGACAGCGCCCGCGTCAGCGCCCCGGCGTCCTCTGCGAGACGGGGCCCGGGCACCTCCTCCCCGTCGATGAAGAGCGTGCCCGTCATGTCCGACTCCTTTCCGGGGATGCCGCGGACCGGCCGCCCACCCGGGCCGGGCCCGCGCCGGCCGTCGTCAGACCCCGGGCGCGGCCGTCGGGCGCCAGGACCGTGACGTCGAAGTGGTCCCTGGTCAGCCGCTCGAACAGGTTGCCGGGACCGATCACGTGCACCCGCCGCACGCCCAGCTCCCGGAGCCGGCCCACCACGAGCGGGAAGTCGACCGGGGTGACGCAGTCCTGGAGCAGCGTGTCGCGCAGGTCCTCGGCGCTGTCCACCAGGACGCCGTCGGAACCGCGGACGAAGGGGACCCCCGCGTCCCGGAAGCGGAACGCCGCGGTGCCCTCGGCCGTCCGGTCCCGGAGCCCGGCGTTGGACGGACTGTGCTCGGCCTGGGGGAAGGTGAGGACGGAGACCCCGCCCCCGGCCCTGACCTCGCGTTCGAGGAGGGGCAGGTGCTCCGCCGACACGTTGAGCAGGTGGATGGTGTCGCTGAAGTGGCCGGCGACCTCGGCCCATCCGCCCTCGGACTCGACCCGGGCCCGCAGCTCCTCGAGGCGGTCGCGCCCGACCCGGTACACGAAGTGGGACACCCTGCCGTGGTCGGCCGCGTTCCACACCTCCTCGGACGCGGCCACGGCCTCGCCCATCCGCATCATGTCCGCGAAGGACAGCGCTCCCACGTAGTGCAGCGCGGGGAGGTGGCCGATGCTCGCCGCCGTGCAGAGGCGGGCGTCCCCCTCCTCCGACCTGATGCGGTCGGCGAGGGCGGCGCACGTGACCAGATAGGCCTGCCGGGCCTCGCGGGAGTAGGACTCCGAGGTCCGTGCGAACCGCGGGAGGATGCCCGCGCCCAGCACCTCCTCGGCCTCCTCCAGCCGGGCACGGGCGTAGGGGTCGGTCTCCAGGAAGTCGCCGGTCTTGGCGTGCAGCGGCGGGACCGTTCCGCCGAAGAGGACCGCGCTCATCGGTGCTTTGCCATTTCTCGGAGGAAGGACGGCGCCTGGTCGAAGCGGATCACGTCCGCCCCCTTCGCCCTGCCGATGAACGTGAAGGACTTGGCGATGAAGTGGCCGGGGCCCACCACGACGAACCGGGTGATTCCCAGCGCGAGGAGGTGCTCGATGCCCTCGGCCCAGTACACGGTCCGCGTGTACTGGGTGATCAGGGCCTCGCGCACCTCCTGCGCCGTGGTCAGCGGGTGGGCGCCCATGTTGCAGATGAGGGGGACCCCCGGGGCGCGCACCAGGTCGGCCTGTTTCCACTCGGCGGCGAAGCGGCGCTCGGCTTCCGCCAGCATGGGGGAGTGGCCCGGCGGGCCGTGCGGGATGCGCACGCCGACCCCGCCCGTCTCCGCCGCCAGCTCGTTGACGGCGGTGAGGGCCCGGCCCTCGCCGGACACCACCATCTGGTCGTCGCCGGTGACGGCGCAGGGCGCCACCTCGAACCCCTGCCCGGTGAGCTCCCCGATCTTCGCGTGCACGGCCTGGAGGTCCACGCAGTAGCAGAACGTGCTCCCGTAGTCGCGTCCGGCGAAGACCTCCTCCTCGATGGCGGCCATGGTCCGCACGGTGCGGACGGCGTCGGTGAACTCCAGCGCCCCGGCGGCCGCGGCGGCGGTGATCTGCCCCAGGCTGAGCCCGGCCGTGTACGCGGCCCCCTCCCTGAGCCGCGCGGGCAGGGACTCGTACAGGGCGATGCCCAGGGCGACCGACATGGGCCGGATGAGCGGACCCTGGTTGACCAGGTCCGCGTCGGCGGAGTGGAAGGCCCCGACCAGGTCGGCGCCGATCGCCTCGGAGGCGTCCTCCAGCCGTCGGCGGACCCGGGGGAGGGCCTCGTACAGGTCCCGGTAGTCCCCGGGGCGCATGGCCACCTGGGGGTTGAACAGGACGGCCGTCCTCTGTGTCATCTGGTCTTCGCCATCCCCCGGATCACCGACGTGAGCCCGCCGTCCACGACCATGGTCTGCCCGGTCATGTAGCTGGAGCCCTCGCGCGCCAGGAACACGACGGCCTCGGCGATCTCCTCCGGCTCGGCGGGACGCTGCAGGGGGATGCGCTCGTTGACGATGATCTCCAGCTGGTCCTGCGGGAACTCCTGGATCATGCCCGTGCCGCCGGAGAGGCCGGGGGCGACCGCGTTGACCCGGACGCCGTGCATGGCGAACTCGGCGGCCAGGGAGGCGGTCAGGCCGGAGAGGCCGGCCTTGCTCGCGCAGTAGGCGCTCAGCCCGCCCTTGCCGACGAGGCCGAGGATGGAGGAGACGTTGACGATGGCGCCGGACCGCTGGAGCATCATCGGCAGGGCACAGGCCTTGATGCAGTTGTAGGCGCCCACGAGGTTGGTCTGGATGACGTCGTTCCACCCGTCGGTGGACTCGGTCGAGACGATGGTGCTCGCGGTGCAGATCCCGGCGTTGTTGACCAGGATGTCGATGCTCTTGTGCTCCCGGACCAGGCCCTGCACGGCCTCGGTGACCTCCGCGTAGTCGCGGACGTCGATCTTCACCGCCTGGGCCGTGCCGCCGAAGGCGCGGATCTCCTCGGCGGTCTTCTCCGCGACCTCGGAGCGCGAGAGGTAGCCGACGGCGACGCCCGCGCCGAGCTCGGCCAGGCGCAGGCACACCGCGCGGCCGAGGCCGCTGCCGCCGCCCGTGACCAGGGCGAATTTCGAGTCGAGTTCCATGTGCTTCTCACGGCTCCTTCGTGTAGGACCTGGTGATGTCGTCGAACCGCCGGTTCTGCATGTAGTCCCGCAGCAGCGCGCGGGCCTCGGCCTTGTCCGAGGCCGGCACGGTGTCGCCGAAGAAGGCGTCGCCGGTCATGCCGCTCTCGTCCGCGCCGTAGTACTCGTCCCGCAGGTACGAGGTGACGATCGCGTCGTGGTACCGGCCGTCGAGGAACAGGTAGTCGCGGAGGACCCCTTCGATGACCATTCCGGACTTGACCAGCATCCGGATCACCCGGGCGTTGAAGGCGGCCGTGATGAACTCGATCCGGTGCGCGTTGTGCGCGTGGAACAGTTCGTGGACCAGCAGCCAGGACGCCTCTCCGCCGCACCCGGAGTCCCACAGCTCGCTGTCGCCGATGACGCCGCCGACGGTGTAGCTCCCCGGGTACTTGCGCTGGCGCCACTGCACCAGGCCGACCGGGACGCCCTCGTGGGTGCGGACCATGGCGAACTTCTCGGGCCCGGACTCGATGGCCGCGCGGATGCCGGACGTGCTGGTGAACCGCTGGGAGCTGCCGGTGCTGAGGGCGCCGACCAGGCCCTTGCGGAACCACTGCGCGACGAGGGGGTACTCGTCGTCCTCGATCGCGGACACGCTGACCAGGGCGCCCCTCACTCGGAGCCCCCCTCGCGCCCCGCGAGGAACGCCGCGATGGAGGCGGGGGTGCGGAAGGTCTCGGTCGCGATCTCCGAGACGTCCAGGTCGTAGCGCTTCCGGAGGACGGCGAGGAAGCGCAGGACGTCCATCGAGTCGATGCCGTGGACGCACTGCGGGCCGAACAGCTCCTCGTCGCCGCCGATGGACTCCGGCGCGGCGTCGATCTCGAAGAGCTCGACGTAGACCTTCTTCACTTCGCTTTCGTAGGACTCGGTCGTGCGCATTTTCAAACCCCTGTCGTTCTGGAGAGCTTTGGCTCGGTGTGTATTCTTCTGCTGGTTGCTGTTCATGGTCGGAAAAGCTTGGAGCGGGCGATGGCAAAGGAATCCGTCGTGACGGAGACAATGGTCCTGGAAATCATTCGGGAGGCCGTTGACGGTGAGGGGGGATATCCCGGGAGGGAGGAACTCCTCCAGGATGTGGGGGTGGACTCCATCGCCGGGTACGAAATTCGCCTGCTGATCCGGGAACGGTGCGGTGCGCAGGTGTCCGAGGAGGAGTTCGACGGGCTGCGCAGTGTGGGGGACCTGCTGGATTTGCTCCGGTGCCGGGGAGGTGCGCCGGCGGGGCGGGGGACCGCGCTAGACGCCTGAGCCCTGCTGGCGCAGGCACATGCTTCCCCACAGGAAGCCGGCCCCGATCACGGCGAACACCGTGTGTTCGCCGGGTCGGGGGCGCCCGTCCCCCCTCAACCGGTCCAGCACGGTGAAGATCGTCGCGGCGCCCGTGTTCCCGTACTCCTCGATGGTGGTCACGGCCTTGTCCATCGGCTGCCCCAGCGCGTCCATCAGCCCGGTCACGAGG
Organism: Streptomonospora nanhaiensis; assembly: GCF_026642255.1. Lineage (GTDB taxonomy): Bacteria > Actinomycetota > Actinomycetes > Streptosporangiales > Streptosporangiaceae > Nocardiopsis > Nocardiopsis tropica. The sequence continues at coordinate 2,555,919 of NZ_CP113264.1, forward strand.
TTCTTGTTGGCCTGGTGGAACACGAAGTGGTCGATCTCGTCCGCGGTGAGGCCCGCCAGCTTCAGGGTCTCCTCCATGTTCGGGGGGATCTGGGTCATGACCTGCCGCCACACCTCGGGCCCGTCCATCTGGAGGAACTGCCGGCCCGTGCCGACCACCTCCGGCCCGAACGGCTCGCGCGCGCCCCCCGCGGGGACCTCCACCGCGTGGGACAGCGTTCCCCCCAGGCTCCACGACAGCACCCCGCTGCCCTCCTCCACGGGTCCGAGGACCGCGGCCCCCGCGGCGTCCCCGAAGAACACCCGGGTGGTGCGGTCCGCCGGGTCCGTGATGCGGGACAGGGCCTCGGCCCCGATGACCAGGACGCGTCGGAAGTGGCCGTTCTGGAGCAGGTGCACCGCCGTCCACATGCCGTACAGCCCGCCGGAGCAGGCAGCCTGGTTCATGTCGAGCGACACCGCCCCGCGCGCGCCGATCCGGTCCGCCACCGTCAGCGCAGTGGAGGGGAGCAGCTGGTCGAAGGTGAACGTCGCGACGATGACGCAGTCGATCTCGTCGGCGCCCGTCCCGGAGTCCTCCAGGGCGCGCAGCGCCGCGGCCACGCACATGTCGGACGTGTTCTCGCCCTCGGGCAGGAAGCGGCGCTCCCGGATGCCCGTCCTGGACACGATCCACTCGTCGCTCGTGTCCAGGTGGCGGCCCAGGTCCTCGTTGGTGACGACCACCCCGGGCACGTAGGAGCCCACGCCCAGGATGCCGACGGGGACCTTGTTCAGCAGGGTGTTGCCGGAGGTGGTCGAGATGTTCTCATCTGGTCTCATGGCGCTTCCTTCGCGCTGGGGGGCGCTTCGTCGGAGGACTTCCCAGCCGGGCGGTCCGGCTGTCGGGGGAAGGAGGTCAGCTCACGGGTGGCGGGCAGCGCGGTGACGAGCGCGGCCACGCCGAGCAGGAGCAGGGCGAAACCCGAGAACAGCAGAGGGGTGCCGGTGTACTGCACACCGAACCCGGCCACCAGCGGACCGAGCGGTGCCACCACCCCGGAGATGAACGTGCACGCGCTGCCCACCCGGGCCTGGAGGCGGTCGGGTGTGGTCAGCAGCTGGTAGGTGCCGAGGATGATGGAGAGCAAGGGGGCCATGGCCACGGCCACGGCCAGGGGGAACACCACGCTCCAGTGGTCGACGAGCGGGATGGCCGCCACCACCGTCAGGGGGAGCACCCAGAGGGTGACCAGGACCAGGGTCCTGGGGGAGAAGCGCCGGAGGAGGGCGGAGGCCCCCAGCGCCCCGCAGATCCCCCCGAGGCCGACCGTGCCCAGCACGGCGCCGATCGCCGCGCTCCCGACCCCCGCGTCGGCGCCGACCATGACGACCGTCAGCATCACCCCGTTGATCACCAGGTTCGGGGCGGCGCCGGCGAGCAGCAGGACCTGGAGCGGGGGGCGCTCCCCGATCCAGGAGAACGCCTCCGTCCAGCGCCGGTGCCGCGGCCCCTCCACGGACGCCGCCGGCTCGCGGGGACCCTGCAACCTCTCCCGGACGAACACCAGCCCGATCGCCGCGACCGCGTGGCCCGCGGCGGCGGCGCCGAACGGCAGGACCCGCGAGACCGCCATCAGCCACCCGCCCGCGACCGGCCCGAGGATCGACGCGATCTGGTTGCGCGCCTCGTTCTGGCCCACCGCGGCGGACAGCTGGGAGGAGGGCACGATGTGCCGCAGCGCCGCCCGTTCGGCGAAGCGGTAGCCCTCGTGCCCCACCACGTCGACCAGTGCCACCGCCACCACCGCCCACAGCAGCAGCGTGGAGTCGCCGACCACGACCAGCACCAGGACCAGGAACCCCATGGCCAGCGCCCGGGACCCCTGCGCGCCGATCATCAGGGCGCGCCGGTCGAACCGGTCGGCCGCGGCTCCGCCGGGAAGCCTGGCCGCGATGGCGGCGACCCCCAGGGCGAAGGTCACCGTGCCGACCAGGGCCGGGGTGCCCCCCGAGTCCAGCAGGATGAGGGGGTAGGCCACGGCCCCCATCCCGGGGCCGAACTGCGCGACGAACTGGCCGGTCCACAGGATGCGGAAGGACCGGTTGCGGCGCAGGGGGACCGGCCGGGTCTCAGGTCCGGTCACGGAGCGCCTCCGCGGGTGGGACGTCGCCCGCGCGCCGCGACGCGAGCACGGACACCAGCGTGGAGAACACGAGGGTGGCCCCGATGATCACGACGAGCACGGCCACGGGGACCGTGTAGGTCACCCCCGGCAGGTCGACCCGCAGCGAGTCCACGAGGCCCGGGGACACGGCGAAGCCCAGCCCCACGCCGAGCGCGATGCCGCTCACCGTGACCACCAGCGACTCGATGAGGAAGAGCCGGCGGATCCCGGAGCGCTGCATGCCGATGGCACGCAGCACCCCGATCTGGTTGCGGCGCTCGGTGATCGACCTGATGCTCACCACGCCCAGGGCCGAGCACCCGACGACGAGCCCGAAGCCCATGAAGGCCATCAAAAGCCACTGCACGACCCCGTTGGAGGAGGCACGGAACTCCACCTCCTCCTGGAGCGGCGTGACCGTGACCCCGTGGTCCAGCAGGGCGCGACGGGCGGCGAGCGCGACCTCCCCGACCTCCTCCCGGTCCTCGGCGGCGACGAACCAGTGCGTGGGGGAGGCGTCCTCACCGGTGATCCTGGCCAGCCCCTCGGTCGAGGTCACGACGTCCCCGAGGTACTCGGCGCTGCGGTCCACGACCCCGATGACGCGCAGCGTGGTGGTGCCGCCGTCGGGACCGGCCACCTCCAGGCGCAGGTCCCCCGGCAGCTCCTCGTCCAGGACGTCCACGCCCTCCAGCTCCAGGTCGCTCCCGCCGCCCACGAAGGCCGCCGAGTCGCTGGGGATCATGGTCCCGGAGACGACGGCGGTGTTCGGGGAGCGGCGCAGCTCGTCCCAGACCTCCTCGGAGGAGTCCAGGCCCGGGGCCCGGAGGAATACCGGGTAGCGGTTGCCGAGGAGGTAGTCCTCGTCGGCCCCCCAGACCCCGACCTCCTCCGCGCCCGCCTCGGCGTCGATCTGGCGGGCCCGCACGGAGACGTCGGCGTACCCGCCGATCCGGCCCACCTCCGAGGTGTCGATGTGCGGGCTCTCCTCGAACACGCTCCGCAGGTCCGGAGGCGCCCCGCCCGGGGAGACCCAGGACGCCTGGAGGTCGAACCCGCCCGTCACCGACCGGTGGTCGGCGTAGATCTGGTTGACGGCCGCGGTGACGAAGCCGCTGAGGGTGATCGTCAGGACCACGATGCTCAGCATCGCGATCGTCATCCCCGAACGGAGCCGGTTCCGGACGGAGTAGGCCACCGCGATGGGGACGACCGAGGTCATCCTCGGCAGCGGTGCCAGGAGGCGCCGCAGGGCCCGCTGCACGAGGTCGTCGTTGGACACGAACAGCCAGACGCCCGCGCCCACCAGGGCGATGCCGGAGAGGAAGAAGATCGTGATGCCGGACCCGGTCTCGCCGAACAGCTCGCTCGGCAGCGACCACAGGACGATGACCGCCACCGCCCCCGCGGAGTGGGCGAGGCGCTGCGGGACCCGCAGGCGCGGAAGCCCGGCGCCCAGCGCCCCGCACACCAGGGTGAGCCCGGTGAGCGTCTCGGTCGCGGTCCCGTTCCGCACGCCCAGGGCCGCGGTCGCGAGTCCGGCGAGCAGGGCCAGGACCGGCAGGACCACGGCCCGGCGCCGGGACCGGGGCGGAGCCTCGGCCCCGCGCAGCGCCGCAACGATGTCCACCTTCGAGGCCCGCAGGGCCACGAGCGCGAAGACCACCGCGATGACGCCCACGCCGATGAGGTAGGCGGTGGCCATGGCCACGGGGTCGAACCCGAACTCCAGGCGCGGCGGAGGCAGGGCCGGGTCCGTGACCCGGTCGCTGAGCACACGCGACGCGCCCGCCCCGACCGCCCAGCCCAGGAGGGTTCCGGCCGCGGACGCCAGGACCGCGTACCCCAGCCCCTCCAGGGCCAGGACGAAGGCGAGCCGCCCGCGTTTCATGCCCATGGCCCGCAGGACGCCGAACTCCGCGTGGCGCTCGCCGGCCAGCATCATCACGACGAGGACGATCAGGAGCACGCCCGCCACCATGGACAGCTGGCTGAACAGCAGGAACAGGGTCGACAGTTCGGTCGTGAGCCGGTCCGCGCTCTCGTGCGCGGAGGCGCGCAGGGGTTCGGCCTCCCAGTCGTTGGCGCGGGCGAGGGAGGACAGTTCGCCGTGGACGGGGTCCTCCCGCTCCTCCCAGGTGACCTCGCGGTCGTAGGCCAGGGTGACGGCGTTGACCCGGTTGGGGAGGTCGGCGATCTCCTGGAGTTCGCGCAGGGACACGACCGCGGATGCGGGAGGCGCCAGGGGGGCGCCGGTCTCGTACACGCCGACGACGCGCATGGTGCGGTCGGCGACGGTGAGGACATCCCCTCGTTCCGCGCGCAGGTCGCGGGAGGCGGCCCCGCTGATCAGGATGTCGTCCTCGCGGAGGCCGTCGCGTGCCAGCGGTTCGCCCGACGAGTCCACGAGCCGGACCGCGTCGTCGTTGTTCGCGGCCCCGACCACGGTGAGCCCCGGTTCGCCGCGCTCGGTGCGCTCGTGCTCCACGGGGACGGGGAGGCTGAGCAGGGAGGAGACCGTGGTGCCGGGTTCGTCCAGGGCGTCCTCGATGGAGCGGACGTCGTCGGAGTCCAGGGCGGGCGGCCCGGTGTCGGCGGCCTCACCCGCCTCCTCCGGCTGCTCCGGCTCCTCCCGGTCGTCCGCCTCCACCGGGGTCACGACCGCGTCGACCCCGCCCAGGTCCGCGGTCTGCTGGGCCCGCATCGCCTGGTGGAGTGCGGCCTCCAGGGTGAAGGAGGCGGAGAACAGCAGGGCGGCGAGGGAGAGGCCCAACGCCACGAGAAGGGTCTGGGCCGGTCGGCGGAAGGCGTTGCGCATGGCGATGCGCACGCTCAGCCGGCCTCGCGGGGTGAGCGCCACCAGGGCGATCAGCAGCAGCGGAGAGGCCACCGCGACCACGAGGGTGAGTGCGTCGCTCATCCGTCACACCCCCGGCGAGGCGTCGGAGGGGCCGGAGGCCGGGCGCGCGGAGTTGTCCTCGACGCGGTCCACCCGGCCGTCGGCCATGTGGACCTCGCGGTCCCCGTAGGCGGCCACGTCGGGGTCGTGCGTGACCATGATCAGCGTGAGGCCGTCGGCGTGGAGCTCGCGCAGCAGGCGCAGCACCTCCGAGGTCGAGGCGGAGTCCAGGGCGCCGGTCGGCTCGTCCGCCCACACGATGGCCGGATCGTGCACGATCCCGCGGGCGATCGCCACCCGCTGCTGCTGGCCGCCGCTCAACTGGGAGGGGAGGTGGCGGGAGCGGTCGGCCAGACCCACCCGCTCCAGGGCGGCGAGCGCCCTGGAACGCGCGTTGCCGGGACGGGCGCCGCCGAGGAGGAGCGGCATCTCCACGTTCTCCAGCGCCGAGAGCACCGGGATCAGGTTGTACCCCTGGAAGACGAACCCCATCCGGCGCGCTCGCCGGACGGTCCGCTTGCGCTCGGAGAGGGCGTGGATGTCCTCGCCCTCGACGAGCACCGTGCCGCCGTCGATACCGTCCAAACCGGAGGCGCAGTTCAGCAACGTCGACTTTCCGCACCCGGAGGGACCCATGATCGACACCCATTCGCCTTCGGCGACCGTCAGCGAGACGTTTCTGAGCGCGGAGGAGGAGGCCTGCCCCTCTCCGTACGTTTTCGTTATGTCCTTCACATGAATGACTGGGGTGGTCACAGATCGCCTCGCGGTCGTCGCGTTCGGTATGAGTATTGCCGTGGAATGAATTACTTTGTCGCGTGTATCAGCGGCGCTCTCGCAGGTGACAGGCTTTCTGGCAGTCGGACTTTGCTCTCCGTGACTTCGTGGATTCGATTCCGTGGTCCTGTTGTCAATGTGCTCTCGCGGGTGTATTGATAATCCGCTCCGCTGTGCCATGATGGGCGGATGCCAAAAGTTGTGGACAAAGAGGAAAGACGCCGCCGGATCGTCGACGCGCTGTACAGGATCGCCGCTGAGAAGGGTGTGGAGGGGGTCAGTATTCGCGCTGTCGCAGCGGAGGCGCAGTTATCGGCGGGTGCGGTCCAGAGAGAGTTCGGCACCAAGGAGGAGCTGCTCCACTTCGCTTTCCAGGTGATCGCGGACGAGATCACTGCGTGCTTCGGGGTCTTCCAGGACGGGGTCGGGCGTCCTGCTTTTCCGGAGGTCCTGCGACAGGTGCTCGTGGATCTGCTGCCCACCGACGAGCGGCGGCTGGCCCAGGTGCGGGCCTGGAACGTCCTCTACGCGCGCGCCGTGGTCGATCCCGCGTTCGGGGAGGTGCTCTCGGTGCTGGACGACAGGCTCCGCGCCGGCTTCCTGCGGGCCCTGGAGCACGCGCGCGTCGAGGGCGAGCTGTCCTCCGTGAAGGACCCGGAGGCCGTCGCCGAGCTGCTCCTGGTGACCGTCGACGGACTGTGGGCGGGGTGCGCGAGGCTGTCCGAGGGCGACCGCCCGGACCGCCAGCTGGCCGCGGTCGAGGCCGCGGTGTCCTGGCTGGCCCGGTGACGCCGCCGACCGTCCTCGGCGTGCGCGACCCCCGGGCGTCCTGAGGCGGGTCGGAGGTGGCGGGCGCCTAAGCGCGCCGGGGGGATGGCCTCCATCAGGGCAACTCCTCACTCTCTCCACGGGACCTGCGGCCGTGTGGACGGGCACAGGAGACGCCGTGGTCTACCGCCTGTTCGCGAGCATGTAAGCAATCTTCCAGCGACGCCTTGCGCGTTCCTTGCGCGAACCTTGAACGGGGTTCGGGCGGGTGTATGCGGCCCGGGTGCCGGCGCACCTCCCCGAGAACGTGCACGGCGGGCCGCCCCGAACAGCCGGGCTCGCTGGGTGGGCACGGCCCTTTGGTGCAGCGTCATTCCGTGAGACGCCGTCCGTGTCCAGAGGAGGGCAGCGGCAGCTGAGATCACTGTCCCGGGTGATACCAAGGTGTGGATCGACGTAGAAGCCGTCGACCTGGGAAATGTGAGGCGACAGTGAGGTCTTCCCAGGAGGCAGTAGCGGTTGGACGATATCCCAGAGCCCGTCGGGCAACACGTAACTCACCGGGTGTGGTCATGTCAGACGCGGGTGCACGCCGCGGGGCTTTTGAGTTGAGCTCTAACGTAAAAATTGAAGTTCCAAAATAAGGCCGAGCTCGGATTTCCTAGACCCGACCCTTTTTGGTGTGCTGTCATGCTTCTCTTTTCTGCCAGTCTACTCCAGAAGTTTTTTCAAAAGGGGATAGGTCGGCGAAGTTCGGGGCGGCCACGTCGACTTCCCAAAAGTCCTTGTGGTGAGTTGGGCTGATCTGTGCGAGTGTGTCACCTCCCATGAAGATTCGGCATCCCGGTGCTGGCCAATTCCAGGCGCCGAACGCAACTTCTTCCAGGGGAGAGAGGATTTCTTTCACTGCCTCGCCGGGAGCGTTGAGGGTCCACATTTTTGCGGATGCTCCGTAAATAAATTCTTTCACGGTATTGTGTACAAGGAATTCTGGAAGCTGTTCAGTGCTCCTCTCCCAAGGTTCGTAGAGTTCAGCGTCGAAAACGCTGTCTGGTTCGTTTGGGTCAATGCACCAGCGCCAGTCGCCTGTTGCATCCACCATGAAAATGGCTTTGCCCCCGGTGGTGCGGATCTGTTCAGGTGAAATCATCGACGTCATGTGGTTGATTCGGGTGTCCCATCGCCTGGCTAGTGCATGCCAATCCTTAAGCGACTCGGGGAGTCAAATGCAGGAATCAGGGAGAGGTGTTGCGCTTCTAACGGGGGCACCGTACCAAGTGGCAAGGAGGTCTGTCAGATCAATGGTCTTGGGGTCGATCACACATCATTCTCCCACGGGTGCGAGTGCTGTCGTGTCGCTGTAAGAGCGTTGCAGCTCCTAGAGGTTTCGTATGGGAATGTGGTGGATGCTTCCCTTCGCTGGACGTGAGGAGAGCTTGCTCGCCCGCCTGTACTGGTCCTGGTGCTGCAGAGCACGTATGGAGCGCTCAGAAATATTCTAACCTTCGGTCATCAGGTTAAAGTGTCTCGTGCCGGTGTTATTGGAGGCTCTGGCATGTACCGGCTTTGATGAGGCCGTGTTTTTGGACTCTCTGGCCACGGTGCTCGGTTGTCCGTTTTCGAACTCTACGGGTGTCAGCCAGCCGATCGCTGAGTGTCGGCACTGACGGCCTCGGCGGCCGAGGCGACGGCCACGATCACCTCGCTCGCTCACCTGAACGTGTCGGTGTGGGCCGCCGGCCAGCAGCAGGCCCGCTAGCAGCGGGGCGAGAGGTACTCGAGCCTGTCGGTGGAACACCCCGGCAAGATGCTCCCGGCCATCGCCCGCTACGCCATCACCGCTTACACCCGCCCCGGCTAGTGCGGTGACTGAAAAGGTTCACCGGGTTAGTTCAGGCCTGACAGGGTGGCAGGTGAAAACTCGCCCCACCCTGGAAGGCACCCGGTGGCCGAACCCGTCCGAGCACGCAGACTCACCCCGCCCGAGGGCCAAAAACTCCAACGCATCGTCCGCCGGGGCAGCACCAACACCGTCCGCTACCGGCGGGCGATGATGATCCTGGCCTCCTCCAGCGGCAACACCGTCCCCGCGATCGCCCGCCTGGTCGCCGCGGACGAGGACACCGTCCGCGACGTGATCCACCGCTTCAACCGGATCGGCCTGGACTGCCTGGACCCTAACTGGGCGGGAGGGGAGTCCCCGCCTACTCACCCACGACCAGGAAGAACACGTCGCCCAGACGGCCACCACCCGCCCCACCGCACTCGGCAAACCCTTCACCCGCTGGTCGATCCGAAAACTCGCCGACCACCTGCGCCAGGACCCCGACCGACCACTACGCATCAGCCGTGAAACGCTGCGATGCCTCCTGCACCGCCACGGCATCACCTTTCAGCGCACCCGGACCTGGAAGGACTCACCCGATCCCGAGGCCGATGCCAAGCTGGACCGGATCGAGCACGTCACCACCTACTTCCCCGACCGGGTCTTCGCCTTCGACGAGTTCGGGCCGCTCGGTATCCGCCCAGCCCACGGCGCGGGCTGGGCCCCGCGAAGACGCCCGGACCGGATCCCGGCCACCTACCGGCGCACCCAGGGCATCACTTACTTCCACGGCTGTTACTCGGTGGGTTCCGACACTGTGTGGGGCATCAACCACCGGCGCAAAGGCGGAGCGAACACGCTGAAGGCCCTGAAATCGATACGCACCGCACGCCCGGACGGCGCACCCGTCTACGTGATCATGGACAACCTGTCCGCGCACAAGGGCCCCAAGATCCGCGCCTGGGCCCGGCGCAACAAGGTCGAGTTGTGCTTCACCCCGACCTACGCCTCCTGGGCCAACCCGATCGAGGCGCACTTCGGACCTTTGCGCCAGTTCACCATCGCCAACTCCCACCACCCCAACCACACGGTCCAGACCCGGGCTCTGCACGCCTATCTGCGGTGGCGCAACGCCAACGCCCGCGACCCGCACGTGCTCGCAGCCCAGCGCCGCGAACGTGCCCGGGTGCGCAGCGAGAAAGGCCTGCGCTGGGGAGGGCGACCGCTGGCCACCGCGGCATGACCCCAACCGGCGAACCTTTTCAGTCACCGCACTAGGTCGTGCTGGACCCGATGTGCGGGATCGGTACCACTCTGGTCGAGGCCGTCCACCTGGGCAGGGACGCAGTCGGTATCGAGCTGGAGCCCAAGTGGGCCTCTATCGCCCGGCTGAACCTGGAGACCGCTGCCATCCAGGGCGCGCACGGCACCGGGGTGGTGCACACCGGAGAGGGGGCCGAAGTCGCCGCCCGCCTGGCCCTGACCTCGTTGGCGGGCCGGGTCTCTTTGGTGCTGACTTCGCCCCCGTACGGGGCCATGACCCACGGCCAGGTCCGCTCACGCCGCGACGGTGCCCGGGCGGTGGAAAAGCACGCACACCGCTACTCGCGCGACCGGGACCGGCGTACGGCCAACCTCGCCTACCAGCGTCCCGAGAAGCTGATGGACTCCTTCACCAGGATGATGGCCGCCTGCCGTGTGCTGCTCGCTCCGGGCGGGGTGGTCGTGGTGACCACGCGCCCCTACCGCACCCGGGGCAGGCTCGTGGACTTTCCCGGACAGGTGGCCCAGGCGGGCCGGCGGGCGGGGCTGGTGCAGGTGGACCGGTGCGCGGCGCTGCTGTGCGCGGTCCTCGGGGGCCGGGTGGTCGGCCGGACCTCGTTCTTCCAGCAGGTCGAGACCCGCTGGCTGTGAAAGGAGGGCCGGCCCTCGCGGTGACCCAGCATGAGGACGCACTCGTGTTCACCAACCCGCCCCCTGCCGGGGCGGGCGCGCTCGTAGAAGGCAAAGTCCGTCGAACTGGGCCACTTCACCACCCACTTCACCCAGGACACCTACCAGACGGGGTTCCCCGACATGGCCAAAGCCGCGGCCGAGGCCACCGCCACGCACCTGCGCGGAACCCCGGCCCGGAGCGGAAGGCTGGTTCCGGTGCGGTAGCCGGTACCGGAGAGCACACCAGGAGCCACACGGCACCGACGACCCCAGGTCAGCGAAAGGGTTCATGCCCGCTGGCCTGGGGTTCCCTCACTCCAAGGGCCGTTCGACTATCGGATCGAAGGTCCCCTGGACTGGTCATTCTTCGGCCGCCCGTTCTGCCAGATTTACAGCACCTACCGGCGGACGAAGTCCAGAACAAGCCCCAGGTGTGTTGAGAAGCACATGGAGGTGCAGATCGGAAGCATGGTTAAAGGGATGCCTCATTTGGTGATTGTGGCAAGCTTTTTGTAGCAGATCAGCGCAGGGGCCAAGCAGAGGAGGACGAGGAAGTGGGCGCTCTTTCTTTCGTCTTTTCGTCTCGGATGGCGAGTCGGCGATAGCCGAAAAGTGAGGTAAATAATCGCTCGATTCGATTGTAAGCGGGCTTCTTGTCAAGATGTCGACGATGCTGGGGCCGTGGTCCACTGAGAAAGTGTCTGCCACCGTGCTTGTGGATGGCTGATCGTCGGCACCTCATTGCCCTCGTCTGCTTTTGCGTACTTGAAAGGGGTGCTGGGCGCGCGATCCCGCTTGGCGTGCTGGAGTCCGTCGAATTGCAGGCAGCGCACGGTGCCAGTGTTAAGTTCTGTGTGTGTCAATAGCCATGGCGACAAGGGCAGTGGATTAGAATCGCGAGATATGAGGAAGGGCTGTTGCGTGACTATCGGATCTTGGAAAATTGCCTTGCCTGGGGCAGGCTTTCCAGCTCCCCTAAGATTGAGTACATCAATAGAATAAACCGTGCCGTCATAAGTCATAGAAATGGGAACTGCTAGGTCTGCACGCCAGGAAGAAGCGGCGCGGTGCGCGAAACGGCGCAGAAGGCCGTCGAGTTGATCGGCTTGGGCCGGCGTGGGGGTATCTCTGCCGTGCATGAGGTCATTGCGAGCGGATATGAGGCCCTGTACCTGCTGATGGTTGGAACGTTCAGGCACGAGCCAAGAGAACATCCGAGTGAATTCGTCTCCTGTGTCAGGCAGGTCCGCAAGAGCTACGCAAAGAGCAAACCAAGTACCCATGCTCGGTGCTGTGAGCTGGTCTGGCCTGATCCCTCGCAGGGGCGTAGGTGAGGCACTGCTAAGCCCCAGAACGGCAGTGAAGCGCAATATTGTTTCCAGAGTGTGGAGCCCCTCTATGAACTTCTTGTCGGGATCGGTGATGCGGGAGTACCTAGAAAAACGGTGGGCCAGAGGTGTCGGCAGACTGTGGGAAACGAACTCCAGAGATTCCCTCAGGCGGTCGGAGAGGGTTGTTGAACACTGCTCCAACAGCTCCTCTCCAGCATTATCCTTGTCGACCCAGTTTGTTGCGTCAAGGCGGAGTGCCTCAACGACTTGTTGCTTGGATCCCTCGCCTGACAGTACGAGGCTGGGAATTCGCCATCCACCATCCTTGAGTTGCTGGAGCAGCCACAAGCCGCCCCATTCATCTGGAGGCATCTTCATGTCGATCAGAATGAGGTCGAATGGATAGGTAGCGATCTTCTGAAGAGCGGTGTTGCCATCTGTGGCCCAGTGTAGGCGTGCACCGGATTTATGAAGTGGGCGACACAGCGTGCGCGCTACGTCGATCTGGTCGTCGGTGACAAGAATACGTAGATCGGCCAATTGCTGAGTCATGCAGGCTCCAATGTCGTGGATGGGGTGAGAGGAAGGGTGATGAGCCAAGCAGTACCAGAGGTTGTGGAGGCTGGACTGATTTGTCCTCCGACTCCGGCAAGAATCGAGCGGGCTCCAAGGAGGCCGAGGCCGTTCCCCTGAGGTTTTGTGCTGCGAACTCGCTTGCCCGCGTTCAGAGCAGCGGCGACGTCCGAGGGGAGACCGGGTCCATTATCTGCGATTTCGACGACAGCTTCATATTCGTCGGCTGTCCAAGCCAAGGTGATGTCCCCACCGTCACTGAGCACTTCGATCGCGTTGCCCACAAGGTTATCGAGGACGGCGCTCAGGGACCGTGCATCCAGTGCAACGTGGACAGTACTCCTAGCCTCCGGGATTTGCAGAGAGATGTTGGAGGGAAGACGAGCGAGGACGGTTCCTGCATATTGGCGGAGGAATCCGCCCAGCTCGATGCTTTCGGAGCTAGCTGGAAAGAGAATAGAGGTTGCCGCTCGTATGCGTAGAGCAATGGCATGTGCCTGGTCAAGATGGCGGCTGGCATTGAGCTGCTGCTGTAGCCGTGCTGTGCGGCTTTCAGCAGGCTGGAATTCGGCGAGGCGGGCAGCGACGAGCTGATTTTTCAGGTCGTGCAAGAGGTCCGCGACGGCTGCCCGGTACGGCTCGGGGCTGGGATGGAGAGCGGCTATGACGGCCTCGGTGATTGGACCCGGCTCAGTTGGTGAGTTAGGAATGGTAATGATCACATCGATGCCGTGTTCGGTCGCCTTGGCGGTGGTTGTTCTGCTCACTTTGGACCAAAGCGCACAGATTTCCTCAATGCTGGCCTGTGATGGTGGTTGAGACGACTGGATTCTAAAGTAGAGCGGCCGGGTATCGAGAAACTCTACAGAAGCCTCCCTTTTACCTATCATTAGGGCAGACAGTGCGGCATCAACAACCGCTCGTTCTCGCCCGGAGAGTTGTGTAGAAGGTAGAAGTGTCGTCATTTTGATTCTGTTGCGATAAAGAATACGCCAGTCGTCGATGAGATTGGGCAGAGAGACGTCAGAATCATCAGCGCCAAGACATCGGTAGACATCGCACAACTGCTGGACTAGGCGCTGAATGTTTTCTTGGGATAATTGTTCTGGAGTCTCGACCTGCTCCAAGGTGTCCAGGACACGCGTCAGGGCTGTGTCGAGCGTGTGGTCAGGATCAACCGACCTTTCTATGGTCTTCTGGAACGTGTCTCGAAGGTGACTACCTGGCTGAAGGGGAAGACCGAGGCCTAGGAAATCATCTATGTCAGTAGCCCACTTGAGCAGAGCGGAAGTATCCGAGGCAAGATGAAGTCCGAAAAGTCGCGCGTCGATCCACCGTTCCGTTGGAACGGGCGAATTGTTGAGCACGAGTGTTTGCTGGGCGAGCAGGAACCTGGCCAGAGACCGATCCCGCTCGTCAGCGCTGTCGAAGGATTGCGCTGGCGATCCATCAGCAAGTCGGTCCAGAACATCCAGGACAGCCAGCGAAGCGCTGTGTTTCGCCGGTGTCCTGCCGACGATAGGTTCACCCTCCACCCTGAAGCGAATACCCAGCGCTGCACTGTCGAGAACGGCCACGGCCGTGGACCGTCGTGCATGATCGGGTCCCGATTCGCGAAACTCGTAGGTTATGTGAAGCTTCATGACACTGGCCACGCGCCCCAAGCGTGTCGTGGGATCTACTGGTCGCGGCATGGTCGGTGCCACGAGTTGCCATACCTGTGCCCATTCTTTCGGCCATCGATCGGCCAATGTCCCCTGGAAATCCCGTGAGGCAGAAACTGCTCCGATGACGGCTTGAAAGGTATTGGAGCCAATCTCTACAGGTATGCCAAGTGATCGCTGTCCTGATCCGAGAAGTAGTCCGTCTTTCAAGCTGGCACGCTGGAAAGCAATGTTGTAGACATCATTTGGGAGCGTAATGAATATGAGTTTATGGGGAGGGTCTGAGACTATGTGGCGTGCGGCAGAGAGAAGATGCTCATAGATAAGTACCTGGGACCCCAAATAAGCAAGAACCTGGTAGTCTTGCTGATGGCACCTCGACATCAGACTGCGGTTTTCATAGGCCCAAGACGCATGTACGAGTGCTTGAGATAGCAGCGGGCGTGATGCTTCGGGTAGTGAAAATATATTTTGCAACCGGCGCACGGCTTGAACATGGGAATTAGGTGCAGGTATTTCCTTTGAAGTTCTGCGTCGTACGCCGGTCCTATTTTGTGTAGTGAAGGCCTGTGGCATGTGTCGCTGAAGGAAATCAAGTGCCGCCTCCTGGTCGGCAGCCTTCTTGCTTCTTCCAACTCCTTGGCCTGTGCGTTGGCGTTGGTGCTTTTCCGTGACAGTGGATCGGAATGTGAGGGCATGGTCGGGTCCCTCGCGCTCGTGCTCATACGTCAAAGAATCATAGCCCAATGCCTCGTAAATAAAGCTCTTTGGGTCATTGATTCCAGATTCAAATTCTTGGCGCTGGGTGGTTATGTGTTCCATTAATAGCTGCTTGGCGACCTCTTCTTCTCCTTCAAGGCACAGGACGCCGATGAGCTGTCTAAATAGGGATGAAGTTATTTTCGGAGAAAGCTTTTCCCGGTCAAGTCCGGTTGCTAGTGCCGCAGATTCACAGAGCCATTTCTGCTTTGTGGTCCATCCTGAGAACGTGGAAGCGACCCGGGCAACGCCACTGCTCATGGTTCCCGACGTAGGATCCACGGCACTGCGGTAGATCTCCGCAGTTGCTGTTTTCTGCAGGAACGCATCCCCCAGGCGGTTAAGCGCTTCCAACGAGACTTGCGTGATGCCCGGCAGCGTGTCCTGGTGCTCGTGGTAGTACGATCTGTGCACCAGCGCCACGGAAATCGCGTTGCGCAAACCGCTTCTGGGCGAGGTGAGCCCAAGCGAACCCAGGTGCTCGAAAGCAGAGGTGGCCTTACTGGCTTTCGTCTCTACAGGAAACTCAAGCCTGTCCAGTTGGCCCCAGCTGGTCCCATTCTCAGTCGCAGTCATGCATCCATCCTCGTCGGGTTTCTCATGTTCCAAGCAGAACAGTATGTCGGAGGCAAAGGCTACGTTGCTTTTGTGGCCTTTCCGGTATAAAATCCACCATTATCCCGATTTGTCAGAGTGCTGAGCTCCTCTTCTGATCCGGTACTTTCCCTGCAGGAACAGGCCCTCGCGCGACGCCACGGATGCGCCGGGTTCCGCAGGACCGGACGTGTGTGCCCCTCCTCTTCTGCTGCATGTCTGGTCAGGACCCAGCCCTCAGGTCAGGACTGGCAGCCTGGTCAATCTCCGCCAGCAGGTGGTGAATGCCCCAGCCCAAAGCAAAGACCAATCGATCCGAAGAAACCGTTGACGAGCATGCGAGGCCAGCCGGTGCGAGGGCTCAGCCCGGTCAGCTTTGCGATCTGGTACCCCTCCCGCACCTGTCCGTTCTGACCCAGGGAGGCTCCCACGTGTTTTCGGGCAGCGTTTCGATGACGGCCTCGTCGGCGGGGGTGAACTTCCACCCCCTCGTGTAGCGGACCGTGCGGCGCGTGGTTTTCAGCCTCCGCAGGTGAGCGAGGAATTCGTGGGTGGCCCCGGCCCCGTCCCCCCGCCAGAAGTTTGGTCTTGGCCGCCTCCGGGACCTGCTCCAGGGCCCGGGTGCGGACTCGGATGACTTTTGAAACCAGGAAGTCCTGCCTGGGTCCGCCTTGCCTTGGTCATGTCACCGATTGTGACGCGCGAAGCCTTGCAAGGTAAGGGGTTTTGGGGAAATGGCCGTGTGCGGTCGTGTGGGTGAATCGAGGACGGGCCTGTTCGGCTGGGACAGGGGGCGTGTGGCGGCTGACGCGGCATGGCAGCCCAGGGTGTGCCACGTGACGGCGTTGGCGCGGCTGTGGGGCGCTGGTGGGCGGACGCGAGCGACCCTGGGCACGGCCCTCGCGGTCACGGAACGGTAAAGTGCTCCGCGAGGCGGCCTTCCACCTGGACCGGACCCTGTACCGGGGAGCACGCACGGAGCACGTCAGGGCCCCGAACACGACGAGGACACCTCGCGGAGTCCTCGAACACCCCGTATGAACTGGGGTTTTGTGGTGCACCTGGCAGGATTCGAACCTGCGGCCATCGGATGGGAAGTCCGTTGTCGAGACGGTGCAGGTGGCCCCGGGGAACTCAGATGTCGCAGCTCTGGCAGCGGCGCGTGGCGACTCGCGCCGTGTTGCCGTGCGTGGCCTGAGCGGGGCTCCCCTCGCTGATGCGTCTCCACAGCTGAGGGTCGGGTTCGGGGATCCACCCCCACTGCGGTGCTGTGACCTCGTTGTCGTTCTGGTGCATGCAGCCAGGGCGGTGGGCCACGCCACGCGGTGAGACGAGGACGGCGCCGGCGGGGAAGACGGAGCCCGCCGACACGGCGCCGGTACGGGCCCGAGCGGTTCCGTCGTCCTTGCCGAGGGAACAGGCGCAGCCGCCGCCGACGGGGAGTTCGCAGAAATCACAGCGTTCCATGGGCCCCATCCTGCGCGACCCCTGTGACCATCGGGCGTGAGGCGCACGTCCTGCGCGGGAGGCCGCCAACGTGTTGCCTGGTCCGGAAGGCATGGCCGGATACGGCCACTTCCGGAAGAGAAGGTGCCGGGGGAACGAACGCTTCATCCCCCGAAGGACGCGCCGGGCGCACGGGGCGGGCCCACCCCTCACCACTCGTCGAACCCCGTGAGACGGACGGATTCCACGGTCCGGCCCCCAGACCCTGAACGCGGCCCGGCGGTCGGGAGATCCGCCAGGGCCCTCCGACCGTCGCCACACGGAGCGGGGCGTCAGTCCGCGGGAACGCTCTGCGAGAGCACACGTGCCCGCAACAGCGGTACAACCCTGGCCATCACCGCGGACACCGCGAGGCAGTAGCCGCCCAGCGCGGCCAGCTGGGCGGAGTAGGGGACCCCCGCGTCGATGAGCAGACCCGCCACGCCGGGACCGGCGGCGGAGGCGAACACCATGACCGCCACGACCACCGACCGGATCGAGCCCAGGTGTGCGGTCCCGTAGACCTCCGGCCACACCGCGCCGAACAGGCTCAGGGAGAGGCCGTTGGTGACGCCGTACAGCGCCATGAAGGCGAACGCGCCCCACTGGCCGGCCACCGAGGCCAGCACGACCAGACCGAACCCGAGCGGCAGCAGGTAGACGGGCACCAGCCTCATCGCGCTGAACCGGTCGACCAGCTGTCCTCCGACCAGGTTGAACACGACGGTGGTCACCGCGTACACGGTGAACGCCGCGGCGAACGCGGCGGGCGCCCACCCGCGCGACTCCACCAGATACACCTGGTGGAAGAACACGGTGTTGCCGATCAGGGCGGGAGCCGCCATCGCCGCCGCGACCAGGTAGAAGCAGGGGTCGCGCAGGGTCTGGCGGCGGGTCCAGTCCCGTGCCCGCAACTCCCGGCCTCCCTCCGGTACGGGGGCGGGTTCGCGCTCGGCGCTCATGAGCGCCGTGACCTGCCAGACGAGGACGAGCAGGAGCACCGCGGCCGCCCACCAGGTCCCGCGCCATCCGGCCAGGGCGGCGAGTGCGACCACGGCCAGGGGCAGGAGCGCTTCTCCGGTGTTCAGCCCCAGCGTCGCCACCGAGGTGGCGCGTCCCCGCTCGCGGCCGAACCACCGGCCCATGAGCGTGAACGAGGTGTGCGTCATCATCCCCTGGCCGAACAGGCGCAGGAGGAACAGCGCCCCGAAGAGGGCGACGACGTGTGACGACAGCGCCATCGCCGCCGCGCCCGCGGCCAGGAACGCGAAGACCCCCAGGACGACCCCCGCGGCGCCGAAGCGGTCGACGACCGAACCGATCTGTGTCAGGGCCAAGGCGCTCGCCAGGGTCGCGAGCATGAAGAGCGAGCCGAACTCGCCGTGGGAGAGGCCGTACTCCGCCCGGATGTCGCCGGCGGACAGCGAGACGAAGAAGGTCTGTCCGAAGGAGGACATGAGGAAGAGCGCGAAGCCGCCGAGGAGCCATCGCCGGTTCGAGTGCAGGAAACGCAGGTAGCCGGACATGCCCACTCTTCGCTTGTCGTGTTCCGGCCCGCTCCGGGACCGGCCGGTCTCCTCGTGGGCCGGGCCCCAGGGCCCGGGGGGAGAGACGCAGTCGCGGCCGATCCTAGCCCGGCCCCTGTTCCGGCCCTCGAAGCGGGTCCGAGTCCGATCCGCCCGGACGGGAAATCCGCTTTGGGAACACACGGGAAGCTGTAACCGGTTGTCCGAAAACACCACCTTTGGAGTTCGGAGGACGCGCCGGGGTCCTCTTTTTCAAGAGGTATTCATGTCGTGTTATGTCATCGCCTTCCGGTCAAAAGGGATAGCAGTGCCTCGCGTGTGGAGCCGTCAATACTGTGGGGTTTTTCGTCATCCTTTGTCACGTTACGAGGGTGGTTTGAGCTAGGGTCGAAGGGGGAGAACGGAGGATTCTCTCGGGTTCTTCATGAAAGGTCGAGCATGGGCAGTGGGTTTTGGTAACCCCTGTTCAGAGTGGGAAAAACGCGATTCCGCTGCGATGTCCGGCGGCGCTCTCCTAGGGTGATCAGCGGTTTACGGGACGCGGGCTCTGGGGCCACCAGGGTCGGGCGGCTCACGTAGGCGTTCAGCCAACCCTCCTTCCCCTCGCCCGTCCCGTGGGCTCCCCGAGGACCCACGGGACGGGTACAACGACCACCACGAGGAGAGACTCCGCGGATGTCGATCGACTCAGCCCCCGAGGTACGAACCAGCGAGCAGCAGAGCCTGGCGACCGCGGCGGCGCGCAACCTCGCCACCACGACCAAGTCCGCGCCGCAGATGCAGGGCATCAGCTCCCGCTGGCTGCTGAAGATGCTCCCGTGGGTCCAGGCCGACGGCGGCGCCTACCGCGTCAACCGGCGCCTGACCTACACCATCGGTGACGGCCGGATCGACTTCGACCAGACCGGCTCCGAGGTCCGCGTCATCCCGGCCGAGCTCGGCGAGCTCCCCGTACTGCGCGGCTACGAGGACATGGAGGTGCTGCAGGCCCTGGCCGGGCGCTTCGTCCAACAGGAGTTCGAAGCCGGGCAGGTGCTGGCGCAGGAGGGAACCCCGGCCGACCACCTCTACCTCCTGGCGCACGGTCGCGTGCACAAGACCAGCAACGGCCACTACGGCGAGGTCAACCGCCTCGGCGTCTTGGCCGACGGCGACAAGTTCGGGGACCGCTACCTCCTCGACACCGAGCCGGTCTGGGACTTCACCGTCAAGGCGGCGTCCTCCGGTGTCCTGCTGGCGCTGCCCCGCCGTGAGTTCATCGCCCTCCTGGACGACTCGCCCAGCCTCCAGGCCCAGGTGCAGCAGTTCCTGTCCGTGCCCGAGCACCGGCAGAACAAGCACGGTGAGGCCGAGATCGCCCTGTCCTCCGGACACGTCGGCGAGACCGAGCTGCCCGGCACCTTCGTGGACTACGAGCTCAAGCCCCGCGAGTACGAGCTGAGCGTGGCCCAGACGGTGCTCCGGGTGCACACCAGGGTCGCGGACCTCTACAACAAGCCGATGAACCAGACCGAGCAGCAGCTGCGGCTGACCATCGAGGCGCTCCGCGAGCGCCAGGAGTCCGAGCTGGTCAACAACCGCGACTTCGGCCTGCTCCACAACGCCGACTTCAAGCAGCGCATCCAGACCCACGAGGGCCCGCCCACCCCGGACGACCTCGACGACCTGCTGAGCATGCGCCGCAACACCCAGTTCATGTTCGCCCACCCCCGGGCCATCGCCGCCTTCGGCAAGGAGTGCAACAAGCGGGGGCTGAACATCGGCACGGTCGACGTCAACGGCCACCACCTCCCCGCCTGGCGCGGCGTGCCGCTCCTGCCGTGCGGCAAGATCCCGGTCTCGGAGCACCACACCTCGTCGATCATCGCCATCCGCACCGGCGAGGACAACGAGGGCGTCATCGGGCTCCACCAGACCGGCCTCCCCGACGAGGTCGAGCCCGGCCTCAACGCCCGGTTCATGGGCATCGACGACAAGGCGATCATCTCCTACCTGGTCAGCACCTACTTCTCCGCCGCGGTCCTGGTCCCCGACGCCATCGGCATCCTGGAGAACGCCGAGGTCCGGCCCCGTGCCTGAGCGCCCGACACTGTCAGGGAAGGAGGACTGAGACGGTGTCACTGATGGCCCGGATGTCCGCCTCCACCGCCACCCACAAGGCGGCGGACCTGGTGGAGGCCCTGCTCCGCGACTCCAACCGACCCGGAAGACCGGACCTGCTGGTGTCCCCTGCGGTACCGGTACCGCAGGCGGCCGCACCGGAGGGTCCTGCCGCTCCGCGCCTCCCCGGCGGGCCCACGGGGCTCGGCGTCTCGGCGGCCACGATCCGGCTCCCGGCGCCGCCCGCCCGGCAGCGCGCCGCGGTCCCCCTCGGGGCCCCGGCACCGGGCCGTACCGGCGTCGGAGCGCGGACCGTCCCGCGGATCCCCGCGACGCCGCCCGGCGCCGGGAGCGTCGGCTCCCACGGGGGCGGGGGTTCTCCGGACACCGCCCGCCCGGCGGAGTCCCGACGCCCGCCGGCGGACAGCGCGTCCGCCGTGCCCGTGTTGTACTGCCCGCCGGCCCTTCGCGACGACCCCGCCCTGGGCGACGAGGTCGACGACCGGCTCGTCGAGTGGGCCGAGGAGGTGGGGGTCTACCCCGGCCAGCTCGACCGGGTCAGGGCGACCGGGTTCGGACGCCTCATCATGCTCGCCCACCCAGAGACGGACGACCCCGACCGGCTGCTGGCCGCCGCCAAGTGCGCCCTGGCGGAGTGGTCCGTGGACGACCACTACGTCGACGGCGAGGTCGAGGAGGCGCAGCCCGAACTGCTCGGCCAACGCCTGGCCATCGCCCACTCGGTGATCGACCAGGCCCACCTCCCGCTGAGCTACGCGCCCCAGCTGGAGGAGGTCGTCCAGAGCGACCCGGTGATGGTCGCCCTGCGCTCCAGCCTGAAGAACCTCGCCCGCTACGGCTCGTCAACCCAGGTGCGCAGGCTCCGCCACGAGCTGGCCATCATGTTCGTGGCCTACAACCAGGAGGGCGTCTGGGCGGCGACGGGGCAGCGGCCGCCGGTCTGGGAGTTCCTCATGCACCGGCACGAGAACAGTTTCGTGCCCTGCATGGCGCTCATCGACACGGTCGCCGGCTACGAGCTCCCCGCGGAGGAGTTCTCCGACCCCAGGGTGCGTCGCCTGTTCACCATGGCCGGATCGGCAACCGTGATCGTGAACGACCTGTACTCGATGGGTAAGGAGGACCCCTCCGACTTCAGCGTCCCCCGGCTGATCGCCACCGAGGACGGGTGCTCCGAGCGCGAGGCGATCGAGCGCACCGTCGTGCTCCACGACGAGCTGATGCACACCTACGAGGCGGAGGCCTCCGCCCTCGCCCTCACCGGCTCACCCGAGCTGCGCCGGTTCCTGGCAGGCGTGTGGGCCTGGTGCGGCGGCAGCCGCGAATGGCACGCCCGCACCGCCCGCTACCACGGGACGGGCACCGCCTGAGGGGGATCACGGCCCCCTGCACGTCACCACCGCGGCCCGGGCCCTGCCCGGGCCGCCTCCGGAAACCACCACAAGGAGTACACGCGATGACCACCACCATGCCCTCCTCGGACAACGTGCTGCGCACCGACTACCAGAAGTCCGTCGCCGCGTACTGGAACGCGGAGAAGGACCCCGTCAACATCCGCCTGGGCGAGGTCGACGGCTTCTTCCACCACCACTACGGGATCGGCGACTACGACCCCTCCGTCCTGCAGGGACCGGAGGAGACCCGCGAGGCGCGCATCATCGAGGAACTGCACCGCCTGGAGTCCGCCCAGGCCCAGGTGCTCATCGACCACCTCGGCGACATCAGGCCCGAGGACCGCATCCAGGACACCGGCTCCGGCCGGGGCGGTACCAGCTTCATGGCCAACCAGCGGTTCGGCTGCTACGTGGACGGCGTCTCGATCTCCCAGCAGCAGGTCGACTTCTCCAACGAGCAGGCGCGCGACCGGGGCGTGGACGACAAGGTCCGCTTCCACTTCCGCAACATGCTGGACACCGGCTTCGAGACGGGGTCCATGCGCGCCAGCTGGAACAACGAGTCGACCATGTACGTCGACCTCTACGAGCTCTTCAGCGAGCACGCCCGCCTGCTCCGGTACGGCGGCCGCTACGTCACCATCACCGGGTGCTACAACGACGTGACCGGCGGACGCTCCAAGGCGGTCAGCCGCATCGACGAGCACTACACGTGCAACGTGCACCCCCGCAGCGCCTACTTCAAGGCGATGGCGGCCAACAACCTCGTCCCCATCAGCGTCGTCGACCTCACCGCCGACACGATCCCCTACTGGGAGCTGCGCGCGCAGTCCTCGGTCGCCACCGGTGTGGAGGACCCGTTCCTGACCGCCTACAAGGAGGGCAGCTTCCACTACCTGCTCATCGCCGCCGACAAGGTCTGACCCCAGGCCCGGCGCGCGGGCGCTCACCGGTCTCGCACCGAGCGCCCGCACCGATCTTCCAGACCCCCCGTAGCCCACAGCCCGGGCACCGCAACCGCGGACGGGGACGACGGGCCCGCGACGCGGGCCCGTCACCCCTTCCCGTCCGCCCGACCGAAGGACCCACATGAGCACGCACCCCGCCGCCGACCGCCCCGGAACCTCCGCCACCGTCCCGCCCGGAGACCGCCCGGACGGCCGGATCATGCTCGAACTGGTCGACGAGGCGGGGACGACCATCGGCACGGCCGAGAAGCTCTCCGCGCACCAGGCACCCGGACGGCTCCACCGCGCCTTCTCCGTCTTCCTCCTCGACGAGCACGGCCGCCTCCTCCTCCAGCGCCGCGCCCTGGGCAAGTACCACTCGCCCGGCGTGTGGTCGAACACCTGCTGCGGCCACCCCTACCCCGGCGAGCCGCCGTTCGCGGCCGCGGCCCGCCGCGTCGGCGAGGAGCTGGGCGTGGCGCCCGCGCTGATGCGCGAGGCCGGCACCGTGCGCTACCACCACCCTGACCCGGACTCCGGCCTGGTCGAGCAGGAGTTCAACCACCTGTTCGTCGGCCTGGTGGACGGCGCCCTGCGCCCCGACCCCGACGAGATCGCCGAGACGGCCTTCGCCGACCCGGGGGAGCTGGCGAAGCTGGTGGGAGCGGACCCGTTCTCGGTGTGGTTCACGACGGTGCTCGACGCGGCACGGCCGGGACTGCGCGAACTGGCGCCGGTAGCCGGCTGGTAACCGTTCCGGGGCGGCTCGGGAAACCACCGGACACGAGTGCGCTCCGGGGACGTCGGCGGGACGGCTCACGAGCGAACCGCCGACGACCCCGGAGACGCCCCGGAATCTGCTCAGTTCGCCTTTGACGTCAACCCGGACAGGAACTCCTGCGTCTCAGGGTCCGTCGAGTACAGGAGCGTGCCCCGAGCCGGACTTGAACGCCTGCTGTGCGGCGTGATCGTGTGGCCGGATCGTGCCACAGAAGGGAGTTTTCCGGATACAGCCGGTGTTCGCGGCGTAGCCTGAGCATCCGATTCCACATTCGAGGCGGAGAGGACACGCTCGGTGCCCGAGATTCCCGCCCCCACGGGGCGATCCACCACCATTGACGACGTGGCCAGGTCCGTGGTCGCTCGTGTCGCTCCGGACGAGATCGACGCCTACCCGCGCGTCCGTGACGAGTACTTCGTACGCGGCAGGGCCAACCGGTCCGAGGACAATCCCCTCGGGTTCGGTGAGATCGTCGTTGGCGTGGTCACCGGTATCGTGCTCACCGTGCTCCACGACCTGGCGGTCGAGTCGCTCACCGACGCGGCCCGACCGTGGTGGAAGCGCGGTTGGCAGCGAATAGGGCAGCTCCTGCGGGTGCGCAGGCGCCCGAAGGTCGAACCCGGCACCGTCGCGCGCGCCCCCTCCCCGGAGCAGGTTCCCGCGGTCATCGCTTCTGTCAACGACCACGTCCGGAAAGCGGGCCTGCCACCGCAGCAGGCCGAACTCCTGGCGCAGGCCATCATCGCCGAACTCACCTCCCCGGAACGGCCTGACGACGGTGCCTGTGCAGATTCCTCTGGCTGAGGAGCGGGAAACCGATCCTCCTCCGTCCCGGGCGTTCGACCCGTTCCTGCTTCCCAGCGCGACGAGTATTCGGTTCTTCCTGATCATCCTGCTCGCCGCCGTGGGCTCCATGTACATCGGGTTCTTCTACCTGCCGACCGTGCCGGTCCTCGGTGTCGACCCCACCGGCACCGAGGCTGCGGCGGTCTGTGCCGAGCAGGCACGCACTGACGCCGGCCGACTCTCCGACCAGGTGCTCTTCGAGGGGTACGCCGACTGTATAGCGGCCGCGGATCGCGCAGCGGCCCTGTGGATGGTCATCCCCGGACTGCTGTGGGCCGCCCTGACCGTCCTGGTCTACGCGCTCTATCCCCGACGGCTGGAGAAGCGACTGCGCCCCGGCGAACTCCCGGATGAGAGCGGAGCCCGGGCGGTTTTGCGAGAGGTGGAGGCCGCTCTGGGAAATACCCGTCAACGCGTCAGGATCCTCGTCACTCCGGGGACCGCGGGCGGCGCACGCGTGTTCGGAGCGTTCGGACGGTACCGCATGGCCGTTGACGGCTCCCTGCTGGTCCCACGCAAGGACGGAGAACTCGATCAGAGTGCTCGGGCGGTGATCCGGCACGAGGCCGCTCATCTGCGCAACCGGGACGTCGACATCACCTACCTGACGATGTCCTCGTGGTGGGGCTTCGTCCTTGTCAACACGGGGCCCCTCGCGCTGTACGGGATCGCCTTCCTCTACGAGACCTTCTTCAGTGCCTCCGGCGGGTACCTACTGGCCGGCGCCGCCGTGCAGGGACTGCTCCTCACCGCCGCCACGCTCGTACTGGTGCAGACGGCGCGTGCCCGCGTCCTGCGCTCACGCGAGCACTACGCCGACGTTCGTGCGGCGGGAGCCGGACACATCGGTGCAAGCCTGCGTCATCTGCTGGCCCAGTCGCAATGGTCGGGGGAAGGCTCACTGATACGGCGCAGGTGGCGCGGGCTGCGTGACTACCACCCCTCACACCGTGCCCGAGGGGACATCCTGGACGATCCGCGACGGCTCACCGCCTCGATCAGCGGCGCGGATCTGGTCACGGCCGGGATCGTCCTGGGGGCTGCACACCTGCATCTGAGCATCGCGGCGTTCATGGCCTCCGCCGGAGGGCTGGGAGGCATCTCCTCCACCAGCGTGGTGTTGGGTCTGCCGGTGGGGGCCCTGGTGACGGCGATGGTCTGGAACGTGGTCCGCGCAGCCCCGGAGGCCCGGCACCGGTGGGCGGGGTCGGCCGCGGCACTGGCCGGTGGAGTGCTCATCGCTCACCTGCCACCCGCCCAACCCGGGACCTGGTGGGTCTACCTGCTCCTGAGCAACCCTCTGGCGGCTCTGGTGTCGGGCTTGGTGCTGTGGTGCGTGTGTCTGCTGTTCCTGAGGTGGGCGGCCCTGAGCGGTAGGGCATGGCTGGCCGCCGAGGGCCGGGAGCGGATGCTGTGCCTACTCGGGATGGCCTGCGGTGCGGTCGTCTTCGGCTGCGGATTCGGGGTGTGGGTCTACCTCCACGCGGGCATCCCCATGGCGTTCGAGGGAGGCGGGCTCGCACCGGTCGTCCTTCCGCTGGTCGCGCTCGTCACCGACGTGCGCTTCCACGTGGCGGTGGGATGCGCGATGCTGTTCGCTTTCGGCGGCCTGGTGCGCAGGGCGCGTCTCCGGGGGATCGCCCGGCACCCCTTGGTGCCGGTCGTCGCCGGATGCGCTCTCTCCGCCGTGTACGGTGTCCTGCTTCCTTTGGGGGTCGTCTTGGCTGCCGACGGCGGGTACGCGCTCCGCTTCGTATTCCTGCTCCCTGTCTGGCTGGCGGCCGTGGCCGTGAGCGTCGCGCTGGGAGCCTGGTCCGGAGGTCCGCGCCTGCGGGGCGCGGGCCCGTGCGTGGCCGCCGTCCTCGTCTTCACCGTGCTGGCGTTGGAGCCGCTCGTCTACGGCACTGTTTTCGAGGGCTTGCTGTGCCTGGCGACCAGGTCACCCTCCGAGTGCGCGGCTGCCGTGGGAGGAGCCGTGCTCACCGGGTACGCCGAACCGGTGTTCCTCCTGTGGGGCCTCCCCGTGCTCCTGGCGCTGTGTGGGGGAGGGGCCGCCGCGGGTTCACGGGTGCGCTCGGCGATCGAACGGCGCAGACCGACCTCCGAGGAGCCGGATATCGCCGCTCCCCGGAGGAGACGGCACGTCATCGGAGTCTTGGCGGCGGTCGTGGCCACGGTGACCGTTCTCGGGTCGGCCGTGGTCGAGAGCCTGCCCAACGAGATCACGCCCATCGCAGCAGAACGCAAGCCCCCTCTGCTGGCGCAGGTGGAGTCCTCGACGGTGGGTCGGGAGCAGGCGTGCGAGCAGGGCTTGGAGAGCCAGAACCTGACAGCGGACGACACTGATCCCGCGCTGATCTCCCACGATGTCGAGGCCGGGGCCGTCATTCTGGCCTCGAGCCGCGACCCCGTCCTGGCCGCATTCGGGCGGGTCGTGCTCGACGAGCCCGGTGTGCCCCACACACGGGTCTTCGCCGCGCTGAACTCCTATTGCTACCGGAACTGAACCGGGCTCCCGGTGCCCTCCGGCACGGCCCCGATTCACACCCCCCGGGAACGCGGCCGCACCGTCGGTCGCGGAGTTCGAGGGACCGTTCGGCTCAGCGCCGGTCATCCGCGGAGAAAACCGTATCCGGCTCGGGGCCCGCAGTGGGGGAGACGACGTCCGTGGCCCCGTGAACCTGCCTGTTCACCGTTCAGGACAGGGCGGTTGAGGACAGCGGTCCCCTTCGAGGGCGATCACGGTTCGGCGGGAAGTCGTGCCCTGCCCGTGGTGTCACAGGTCCTCGCACACAGCACCATGGACGGTATGAGCCATGCTTCCACGCCCCCTTCTGCGGACTCTGCCCCCGACACCGCCTCGACGTCCTCCTGCCGGGTCGCGGTCGACACCGGATTCGTCTTCGCGCGGCGCGACACCGGCGACCTCCTGCTCGACCTGTACCGGTCGGCCTCCGCCGAACGTCCCGTGCCGGTCGTGCTCTGGGTGCACGGGGGCGGTTGGTACGCCGGTGACCGCACCCAGGCACCGGATCTCGTACGCAGGGTGCGCGCCAGCGGATACGCCTTCGCGAGCATCGACTACCGGCTCTCCGATCAGGCGTCCTTCCCCGCCCAGCTGCACGACGTGCGGGCCGCGATCCGCTTCCTGCGCACGCACGCGGAAAGACTCGGACTCGACCTGTGGGCGATCGGGGTGTGGGGCGGCTCCGCCGGCGGCCATCTGGCCGCGCTGGCGGGCCTGACCGGCCACATTGCTGCCCTGGTCGACGAGGAGGACACCGGCGGCGACCCGTCGGTGCAGGCCGTCGTCGCCTCCTACGCCCCCGTGGACCTGGCCGTCGTGGTCGCCGAGGCCCAGTCCGGGCGCCCGGACACGGACGCCGCATCCTCTCCGGAGGGTCGGCTGCTGGGCGGAGATCCGGCCGAGCTGGTGGACGCGGCGCGGTACGCCTGCCCTCTGACGTGGGTCCACGTCGACGCACCACCGTTCCAGCTCTCCCACGGGACCGTCGACGACCTGGTCTCGTACAGGCAGAGCGAACTCCTGCACGAGGCCCTGGCCGCTGCGGGCGCGTCGAGCGAGCTCTACCTCCTCGACGGCTACAAGCACGGGTTCCTCAACGAGGCGGGCGGTCTCGACGGACAGCCCGCGGCGGTGATGGACGACGGCCGCCTGGAGCTGGAAGGGGCGGCCCGAGCCGTGCGGCGCCGTACGGCCGAGCCCGACGCCGGGGCGGTGCGGACCACCTTCGGATTCGCGACCGTGGACGAATTCCTGCGCAGGCACCTCATTCGGCCAGCGGTGACCACCACGGGTCGCCGTGGGCGTCGGTGAACCGCGCGCCAACGCCGTACGGGGCACCGGCCACTGGCCGGGCACCCGCGGATACATCTCCACAGACCCGTCCGGCCACGACCACGAGGTGCTTCCGGGTCTCTGACCGAGGTTGTACAGGTGCGGACCAGAGCGGCCGGAACCAACGGCGTTCCTTCTCACGGGGTGACTGCCGACCGGTGGTTCTGCCGCGGTGGTCCACACGATCGACGAGGGGAGCGGAGGTCGCGGTGGACTCTGAGTATCAGGCTGCTTTGAAGACCTTGTCCAGGTGCCAGGCAAGGGCGTCAGGGGCGGGGCGGTCCGTCTTTTCCCTGGGAAGGAAGACGGCCTTGTCTGCCAGCTCCGTGTACTCCTCGGTGTCCGGAAAGTCCTTGTGCAGGCGGGGGCTCACTCGCACCTGCATCTTCGGACTGATGCCGATGTACCCCAGGTCGAAGAGGGTGTGCACATCAGATCTCAGGAGCATTCCGTTGTCGAGCCGGTGCAGTCCTCCCTGGGAGACCGGGTGGATGTGAGCGGCCTCCAGCACCGGACGTACGCGTCGGCCGGAGATGGCGCACTGGCCTTCATAGGCGTCCAACAACGCCAGCTTGAACGCTCCCTGACCCATGCGACGGCGGGTGGGGCGGGCTTCGCCGAACATGGGGCCGTGGTGTTCCCAAGTGGTCGTCACGGTGGTCTCGTCGTCGACGAGGGTCTCCGCGGGGCTCCGCGCGAAAACACGGTCGACGATGGGGGCGAAGTAGTCGGTGTGCTCGGAGCTGGTGATGTCCTTGTAGGTCTTTCCCTGAACGAGACCGTAGGACCAGTCCGGGGGAGGGCCGAAGGTCTCGTCTTCCGGCAGGAACACCGGGGCGCGCAGCATGATGCAGCCGATGAGCGGGTCTTCCCCGGGGAGGATGGGCGGCATCTTGTTCTTCGCTCGGTACACGTTGATCGCCTCGCGCACCGCGGACAGGCTGCTCCTGCCGTTGCCTTCGCCGAAGGCCGCCCATGCCTCGGACAGGGGGACGAGCGCGAACCCGCTGAGGAGGGCGCCGCCCACGATCCGGTCGTGCGGCTTGTGGGTCTTGAACAGGAACAGGTCACCGGGGGAGAGCGCTTTGAAACTCTTCCCTGAGGGGCGCCAGAAGTTGATCTCCTCCAGGTGGGGGCGCTGGGCGAGGAAATCGGCCCAGGACTTGTCAGTGACTCCGACAAAAGCCTTCATGTCCGACATTGTGGAGCAGGTATTTACCGGCGTGTGCCGGTGAGCGGGGTTGCCGCATCCGGTGGCGGAAGTGCGTGTGCGAAGGCCCTGGAAGACGGCCGCGCGGATCGGCTCCGGATGGCCGGAAGCGGCCAGGGGACCGAAGTCCCGGTCACGGCCGGGCCTCTGCTGGTAGAACGTGCGTGGCGGAGTGGCAGCGGGCCGTGACCGAGCGGTCCTCTCCGGGGGACGGGAGCGTGTGCGGGTGCGGCAGAGTGC
This sequence comes from Streptomonospora nanhaiensis, assembly GCF_026642255.1. Classification (GTDB taxonomy): domain Bacteria; phylum Actinomycetota; class Actinomycetes; order Streptosporangiales; family Streptosporangiaceae; genus Nocardiopsis; species Nocardiopsis tropica. The sequence continues at coordinate 2,585,599 of NZ_CP113264.1, forward strand.
GTTGGTGGCCAGGGTCGGCTTCGAGGACGACGTCACGGCGGAGGAGGCGGACCGGCACACACGTGACCTGGTGCTCCTGCTCGAGGACCTGGACGTCGACGAGGTCCGGCCGCTGGAGGGAGGGGCCGTCTCCGGGACCCGGTCGGCGGACCCCGCTGCCGTGGCCGGCGCCGTGCTGGTCACCGGGATGCTGCTCAAACCCGTGCTCACGGCGGTCGTCTCGCTCGTCGGGACCTGGTTGGAACAGAGCGGCCAGCGGTCGGTGACGGTGGAGGTCGAGGGAGCCAAGGTCACCGTGCAGGGGAGGGTGGCGCCCGGCGAGGTGGAGGGCTACGTCCGGGCCCTGCGCGACGGTGGGTCCGCCCCCGCTGTCGAATCCGGGAAGGGCGACGCGTGAGGCGTACCGCGATTCTCCTGGGCGTCAACCGCTACGAGGACCTCGACGACCTGCGTTCGCCGTACGAGGACGTCCGGGCGCTCGAACGGGTCCTGAAGCACAACGGCCACTACACCAGGGTCGAGGCGCTCCTCGACCCGACGCGCGACGAGGCGATGGAGGTGCTGGAGGCGGCGCTGTCGGAGGGCAAGCCCGACGACCTCCTGCTCATCTCCTTCTCCGGGCACGGGGTCAAGGACAAGAGGGGTCGGCTGCACCTGGCCCTGCGGGACACCCGCCGCAAGAGGCTGGAGACCACCGCGCTCTCCGCCGAGGTCCTCAAGCGCTTGCTGGAGGACTCCCGTATGCGGAGCAAGGTGCTGCTGCTCGACTGCTGCCACGGCGGTGCCTTCGCCGACGGGTTCGCCACCCGCTCCGCCGGTGAGGAGGCGGAACCGCTCGACCTGGAGCGTCAGCTCAGCGATGGCGCGGGCACCTACGTCATCGCCGCGTCCGGGGCCCTGGAACTGGCGAGGGAGGGCGACAACGCGTCGGGGACACGGCCCTCGCCCTTCAGCGAGGCGGTCGTGCGGGGCCTCGGCGGCGCCGCGTCGGACGCCAACGGCGACGGGTGGATCGACGCGGTCGACCTCTACCAGTACGCGCACCGCGAGGTGGACCACGTGGACGGCCAGCGTGTCACCGTGTCCTCCCTCGGTGTACGCGGATCGCTGGTTCTGGCCCGGCACACGGGATCGGCCACCGCGGCCGACCTGCCGGGGGCCTCCGGCAGGACCGACCGGGTCGGCGCGGCGGGTGCGGAGGGGGCCGAGGCGCGCGGGGCCGGCGCGGAACAGCCGCGGGCCCGTGGTGAGCGGCCCGCCGAATGGACCTGGTCGGGCTACCTGGACTATCTGCGCGACTGCCTGGTCCGGCAGAGCGTCCTGCAGCAGCTGCCCGACGCCAGCGGCCGGGACGCGGCCGTCTGTGAGATGGACTCGGAGGTCCTTCTCAGCCGGGCGGAGGGCCGGTGGCGGCTGACCGGCCGCGCCGAGACCCTTGCGCGGGAAGCGGTGAAGGAGGGCCGTCCGCTGCGCTACGGCTACCCGGCGGTGCTCTTCGACCCCGTGCGGTCCGACCGCGGCAGCGGCAGGAAGGCCAAGCTCGCCCCGCTGTTCGTGATGGACGTGGAGATGGCTGAGGAGTCCGACGGGCACTACCTGGTGCCCGTCGGCGAGCCGGAGCTGAACCGCGAACTCTTGATCTCCGCGGCCGGCCTGGACGAGAGCGACATCGAGGAACTGGTCACCTGGTTCGAGGTCGACTGGGACGGGGGAGAGGTCTCCGGCCTCGCAGACAAGGCGCGCACGGTCTGCGACCGGCTCCGGCTGGCCCGTGTGGACGACCTCGTCGCCGGTGAACTGCGCAGTTCGCTGGACGTGCGCCGCGGTGCGCGGCGCGGAGCGCAGAACGCCGCCGTCCTCTACCGCGGCGACCCCGCGGGAGCGGCCGTCAAACAGCTCGTCGGCGATCTCGACCACCGGGGCAAGGGGATCCGGGTTGATGCCCTCGCGGGTACGGCGCTTGCGGCCCTGTCCGATTTCCGCCACGCGGTCAGCGGTTCCGGGACCGCTCTGCCCGTGGTCACCGGTCGCAGCAACGCCGCACAGGAGGAGATCCTGGCCTCGGCCATGGGGCAGGTCATGACCGTGGCCACAGGCGCCCCAGGCACGGGGAAGAGCGAACTCATCACGTCCGTGGTCACCACCGCCGTCGCGGCCGGGCAGTCGGTCCTGGTGGCCTCCACCAACAACACGGCCGTGGACGAGGTGGTCGAGAGGGTCAACCGACTCGCTCCCGGTGCCGACCTGGTCGTGCGCACCGGGAACCAGGAGCGCCGGGCCGCCGAGCCGGAGATCCTCAACGGGCTCCTGGCCGCCGAATGGGAACCCGCCGACACGGCCACCGCGCAGGCCCGACTCGTGGTCCACCATCGCGGAGTGGGGACGGCCCAGCACGAGCTGGCCGTCGCGGAGGAAGCGGAGCGGAGGCTTGCGGCGCTGGCGGGCACGCGCAACCGGCAGGTGCGGGACCTGCCCGGCGGGGTCGGTCCGGACGTCTTCGGCGGGCCCCGGGAACTGCGCCGGTGGACCCGCCGCACCGAGGCGGCGCTGGAGTCCCGGTGGACCGGCTGGTGGCACCGCCTGCTGACCAGGCGGGGGCTCCGTATCGCGGGGACGGACGGGGAACTCTCGGAGATCCTTGCCTTCCTCACCACGGAGGGGGAGTGGCGGGAGCTGCGCGAGCGGGTGGGGGAGGGGGTGCGTCCTGAGGCAGCGGTAGCCCGGATCAACGGCCTACGAGAAGAGCGGCGCGAGGCGAGCAGGGAGTTCCTGCTGGGCCGGGTCGCCGAGTCGCTGCGCAGGGGCCACACCGTCGTGGAGGGCAGGCTGCGCGACCTCGCCTCGGGGCAGAACGGCTGGAAGGGCATGAAAAAGCTGGTGCGCACCGTACCGGCCTGGGCCACCACGTCCCGATCGGTGCGCGGGGTCTTCCCGCCGGAACCGAAGTTGTTCGACCTGGTGGTGGTCGACGAGGCCAGCCAGTGCACCGTCGCCGATCTCGTTCCACTGCTGTACCGGTCCCGGCGGGCACTGGTGATCGGTGACCCGCACCAGCTCCAGCCGGTCAACCCCATGACCGGTCAGGAAGACCGCAGGATCCAGGCGGTCCACGGGCTCCCCGAGGCCGAGATGGGGGAGCGCTCCCTGGCCTTCACCGGCTCCTCCGCCTACCACGCTGCCGCCTCCGCACTGGTGGCGGGCGGAGGCGAGGTGCTCTGGCTCGACGAGCACTACCGCTGCCACCCCGACATCGTCGCTCCGGTGAACCGGCGCTTCTACGGTGACCGGCTCGCGGTGCGCACCGACACCACCGCTCTGGCCGCCCCCGGCGACCGGGCTGTCCAGTGGATCGACGTGCGGGGCGCCTGCGAGCGGCCGGGCGGGCGCTCCTGCCTCAACCGGGACGAGGCGGAGGAGGTACTCGCCCTGCTGCGCCGGCTCTGGCGGACGCTCCCGCCGGAGGCGACCATCGGCGTGGTCTCACCCTTCACCGCCCAGGTCCGCTGGATCGAGAAGAAGCTGGGGGAAGAGGCAGCCGAGAGGATCAGGGTGGGCACGGCGCACCGCTTCCAGGGCGGGGAGCGGGACGTGGTCGTGGTCTCGCCCGCCGCGGCCGAGGGCGTGAACCGGCACAGCGGGAGGTGGGCGCTACAGCAGCAGAACCTGTGGAACGTCGCGGTCACCCGGGCGCGCTCGCGCCTCTACGTCGTGGGCGACCGGGGGTACTGGGCCGAACAGGGAGGACTGCTGTCCGACCTGGTGACAGAGGCTGCGAGCGGAACCGCTCCTGGCCTGGACGAGGCTGCGGGCCTGCTGTTCGAGGCCCTCACCAACAGTGCGTCCTCGCCCAGGGCCGGCCACCGCGTCGAGGGTTATGCCTGTGATCTGCTGGTGCCAGGGAAGGACGGGGACATCGCCGTGGTGATCGACCGCCCCAGGCCCGGCGCCACCGCCACGCCCGCACCGGGGCGCACGCTGCAACGCACCTTGGACAGGGCGGCCCTGTTCGCGTCGGTGTCCGGTCTGCGCACCGTACGCGTTCCGGAGTGGCGGTGCCTGGCGGAGCCCGAGGTGGTGGCCGGGGAGCTCATGGCCTTATAGCGGATTCAGCCGGGCGGCGCCCGGCCAGGGCGGTGCGCACGGGTGTGTCCGAAGAGTGTGTGCCCCTGGGGCGGAGAAGGTCTCATCTCCGCTCAGGAACCGTCGGTGACGCGCTTGCCGTCCCCGTCCTGGACGATGGTGAAGGCGTCCACCGTCTCGCCGTCGGCGGTGCGGGCCCGGTACTCCAGGGTGTCGCCGTCCACCGCGACGTGCTGGAAGGTCTGGGTGTCCTCACGCTGCACCTGGACCCGGGCGCCGTTGTCGGTCCAGTTGTCCTCGCCGGCGTCGTAGGTCTTGGGTCCGGCCACCGAGACCACGTAGACCGGGCCGGTGTGAGCGCCGGAGCCGCCGTCCTCGCCCTCGGCCAGGACGCCCCGGGTGTAGGAGTGGTCGTGGCCCTGCAGGACCAGGTCCACGTCGTGCTCCTCCAGGACCGGCAGCCACGCCTCGCGCAGCGGCCCGTTGTCGCGTTCGGGGTCGCTGGAGAAGACCGGGTGGTGGAAGGTGACCACGGTCCACGGGTGGGGGTTGTCGGTCAGCACCCGGTCCAGCCAGTCCCGCTGCGTCTCCAGCCACCGCTCGGGGGCCTCCGGGGCGGCCTCCCGGTAGTTGGAGTTGAGCACCACGAACCGCACCCCCTGGTAGTCGGTGTGATAGGCGGTTCCGGCCAGGTCCGCGCCCTGTTCAGGGCCGTTGCCGGCGCCGGGGAACTGCGGGCCCCAGTGCCGGCTCAGACCGTCGTCGTACTCGTGGTTGCCCGGCGTGGCCACGTGGTTCATGCTCCCGGACGCCTCCCCGAAGGCGTCGAACCACTCGTCCCACTGGGAAGTGCTGTCGGCGTCGTCGATGAGGTCCCCGGAGTGCACGGCCAGCTCGGCGTCGGGCGCCGCCTCCAGCCCGGCCCGGACGACGGGGGCCGCGTCCTCGGTGATGTCGTTCTGGATGTCGCCGAAGTACAGGAAGCTGAAGGGCTCCGCCCCCTCCGCCGCGGTGGTGAAGGTGCGCCAGTCCCCGGTCTCCTCCTCCGAGCCCTCACCGGCGCCGATCGCGCCGATCCGGTAGCGGTAGGCGGTGTCCGGTTCGAGGCCGGTGGCCGTGGCCGCGAAGGTGGAACCCGGTTCGTCGCCTCCGGTCGGGCTGCCGTCGACTCGCACGGTCTCCTCCGAACCGTCGTCGGGCCCGATCTCCAGGAAGGACTCCTCCGCTCCGGACGCGTGCCAGGTCACCGTCTGGGAGGTGCCGGGATCGGCTGTGGGGGAGAGGAGGACGCGGTCGACGGGCTGTTCGGCCGTGGCCTGGGGGGTACAGGCGCACAGCCCTGTCACGAGAAGGGTCCCGCACAGGGCCGTCGGCACGCGGCCCGGAGCGGGGCGGGGTGGAGCGGTGGGCATGGAGGTACCTGTCCTTTCTTCCGGCGGTCCGGGACCGCGGGGCGGGGAGGCGGCGGGCCGGTCCGGGGAGGGGCGTCGTATCCGGCCCCTACCCAGGTGAGAGGCGGAAATCCGTCGCGGCGGACATACGGAACTCGATCACCGGCGCCGCTTGCCGGGCGTCGCCCCGTGTCCGGCGTTCGTTCAACGCTCCGTCGGAGGCGAGACGCACGTGCAGCGCCGGGTCGGGCGTGACCAGGGCGTGCATCAGGCCCGAGCCGTGGGGCGACCTGCGCGTTCCGGAGACGGCAACCGTTCGGGACGGAGCGCATCAGCTCGGAATGCTGAGAACAGGCGTTATTCGACTTCGGTGTAGCGGTCGCAGTAGCGGACGATCTCCTTCAGGACGTGCTGCCAGTCATCGAGCCCGTCCGCCTCGGGTTCGTAACCTGCTCCCCACTGTCCGAAGAATATATCGTCCAAGAACTGGTTGTCGTACTCTTCTGCCAAGAGGGTTTCTGCTTCTCTCTGGATTCCACCTGAGAGATTCTGGAGGGCCTGGCTGCTATCGAATACTTCGGATAGATTCTCTCCCTCGATGGTCCAGTCTTGGTGTAGATAGCAGTTGAAGAGATAGCTGAGATTCTTATATTTTTCTTCTGGGGTTTCCATGGAACTCCTGGCGGCTTGGAGTGGGAAAAATGTGGTGGCGGGATCTGGGGTTTTCGGGGGAGATGCTTCATCTCGGAACATGGCCGACCCCCGCGGTGGCGCGTGTCGGGCCGAAGTTTGATCGACCAAGAACTTTTCGGTCGGTCCTTCATTGTTTGACAATGGAAGCATGACTGCATGCTGTGTTGCTTGGCCGGCTGCCGTGGATCGCGTGCCCGCTTCTCATTGTGAGTTTGCTGTGTCCTGGAGTTCCTGGAGGTTTTTGGCTTTTTGGGGGTGGCTGTCCGGAGGTATTCTTCCACCTTGCTTGCCCGAGGGGTTTCTAAGCCATCTCTCGAGGGCTTCGATGGATGTCAGACCATCCCTTTTTGCCTGGAGGAGTCGGCGTACCCACACACTTTTTTCATTCCTTGCTTCTGTGTCGGCTGACTGAAGGCTAAGGAAATTTGCTGCCTTCCCGTCCACAGAGGCCCAGAGGTAGCCGATCGCGACTCCTTCCTTGTGTATCGGAAAGTAAAGTACGGCTGTGTCTGTCAGACGGTCGAACTTCGGCCTCGATCCGGATCTTTCCAGGCCAAGGTCTTCCCATGCCTCTCCGCGAGACATGGCATGGGCCGGGTCCGGCTGGTTGCTCACCACGGCTACTCGTCTCGGTTTTCGGTTGTCTGCCTCGAGCTTGAGGCGTCGAAGTCCTGTGTGCTTCCCTTGCCGAGATCGATGATAGGAATTTTTCCCTGAGGCGGCATTTCATCTCGACGCAGACCAGGAGCGGGGAGCCGGTGACCTGACCGGTCAGGGCCGTATGTTCTTCGGCCCGAAGGGGGTGGTGGGTGGTTCGCCGCGAGCCTCTCCGCCAGGAGTGGAGTGGTCCGTTCGGACCTTCGGCAGTCCGCCGCTCACCGGCACCCGGCCCGCCCGCCCGACCGAACCCTCAGACCACCGGCGTGGTCTGGGCGAGGGAGATGCGCCAGTCGTCGCCCTCGCGGACCAGGAGGTAGGACATGACGCCTTCCAGGGGAGCGGAGGACTCCGCCTCGGGGCGCCCGTCGAAGACGGTCTTGGTCAGGCTGACGTGGGCGACGTCTCGCGCGACGAAGCGGATGTCGTCGACCCGCAGGGCCGTCCGGACGTCCTTGAGGGGTGTGGCGAGGGCTTCGGTCATGGCGGAGGTGAAGGCCTCCAGGCCGAAGAGCCGCCGCCCGCCGAAGTTGACGATCACGACGTCGGAGGTGTGCAGCGCAGGGAGTGCGACGGGGTCGTTCTGGGCCAGGTCCGCCCGGGCGACGAGGTCGCGGATGCGCCGCTCGTCGGTGTCGCGGTCGGGGAGGGTCGTGCTCGTGGTGTCCATGGGGCGAACCTAGAAGCTCAACTTTTGTTCATGTCAAGGAGCCCGCCCCGCCCCCGCCCCCCGCCTCAGGGCAGGACCGGCCGGGGCCCCTCCGGAGGCTTCGGGCGCGGTCCCCACTCGCGGGGGTAGCCGAGGGAGACCTCGATGTGGGGCACGCCGTCCACGACGATGGTGCGCGGGATGTGCAGGTGGCCGTAGACGACGGCGCGGGCGCGGTAGCGCGTGTGCCAGTCGGCGGTGGCCTCGGTGCCGCACCACTGGGCGAACTCGGGGTAGTGCAGGACGCGGGTGGGTTCGCGGACCAGGGGGAAGTGGTTGACCAGGACGGTGGGGGCGGCGGGGTCGAGGGCGTCGAGGCGCTTGCGCGTGTAGTCCAGCCGGGCGCGGCACCACTCGTCGCGGCTCGGGTGGGGGTCGGGGTGCAGCAGGTACTCGTCGGTGCACACGACCCCGGACGCGTGGGCGACGGCGAGCGCCTCCTCCTTGGTGCGGGCGCCCTCGGGACGGAAGGTGTAGTCGTACAGGACGAACAGCGGGGCGACGACGACCGGCCCGTCGGGGCCCGGCCACACCGGGTAGGGGTCTTCGGGGGTGTGCACGCCCAGGCCGCGCAGCGCCTCGACGAGGTGCAGGTAGCGGGCTTCGCCGCGCAGCTGGACCGGGTCGCGCGGGGAGGTCCACAGCTCGTGGTTGCCGGGGGTCCACACCACCGTGGAGAAGCGCCCGCTCAGCAGCTCCATGGCCCACAGGATGTCGTCCGAGGTCTCGGCGACGTCGCCGGCGACCAGGAGCCAGTCGTCGTCGGACGCGGGCCGCAGGGCCTCGGTGAAGGCGCGGTTGTCGGCGTGCCGGACGTGCAGGTCACTGATGGCGACCAGGCTCATCGTCACCGTCCCCTTCGGTGGTCGTGGATCGGCGACACCCTACACACCCGGGCGGTCTTTCGGGCGGGCGGCCCGGACCCGGGCCGGGCAAAGGACTGTCCCCGGCCTCTGCTTGACTGCTCCCATGAACGTGCGTGAGGCGCTGCCGGAGGAGATGGCGGCGGTCGGGGAACTGCGGGTCGCGGCCTACCGGGACCTGGGGCTGCTGGAGGAGGGGGACCCCTACACGGACTCGCTCCGGGCGCTGGGGTCCGACGGCCGGGGCGAGGTGCTCGTGGCCGTCGAGGGGGATCGGGTCGTGGGCACCGTCCTGCTCGTCCCGTGGTCGGAGTCCAGCGAGATCGCTCGCGGGCCCGAGGAGGCGGAGGTACGGGCGTTCGCGGTGGTGCCCGACGCCCAGGGCCGCGGTGTGGGCCGCGCCCTGGTGCGCGCGGTGGTCGCCCTGGCCTCGGAGCGGGGGGCGTCCCGGGTGGTCCTGTCCACGCAGCCCCCGATGCTCGCGGCGCAGTCCCTCTACCGGGCCCACGGGTTCGTCCGCACGCCCGAACGCGACTGGACCCCGGTGCCCGGGGTCGACCTGCTGACCTACGCGCTCGCGCTGCCGGACCGGGCGGCCTCCGCGCCCTCCGCTCCGCAGGCGGTCGCCCAGGGCTGAGCGGCGCCCTCCGGTTCCGATAGTGGGCTGACCGGAACGGTATCTGGTGGGACGTGAGGGGCCCTGACCTGGATGATCTTGTACTTATAGACGGTGTGGGCGCCCACACCGTCTATAAGTACAAGATCACGGGGGAGAGGCGGGGCCGGACGGCGCCGCCTCCCGCCCCGTCCCCACGTCGAAGGCCCTGTCGCACGCCGCCCGCACCCCGTCGTTGTGGGTGGCGACCACCACCGCGCACCCCTCGCGGCCCAGTTGCCGCAGGACCTCCACCACCATCGCCGCGTTGTCCGCGTCCAGAGCCCCCGTCGGCTCGTCGGCCAGCACCAGGGACGGCCGCTTGACGAGCAGGCGGGCCAGGGCGACGCGCTGCCGCTCGCCGCCGGACAGGCGGTGCACCACCTCGCCCTCCCGCCCGGCCAGGCCGACCCGCTCCAGCGCCGCGGCGTGGCCGGGCCGGGCGCCGCGCCGCCGTGCCACGTCCAGGTTGGTCCGGACCGTGGCGTTCTCGATGAGCGCGTAGTCCTGGAAGAGGTAGCCGAGCCTGTCGCGCCGGAAGCGCCGCCGCCCTCCCGACCCCAGGCGGGTCAGGTCGGCGCCCTCGTAGAGGATCCGGCCGCCGCTGGGCCTGTCGAGCAGGCCCAGGCAGTTGAGCAGGGTGGTCTTGCCCGAGCCGCTGGCCCCGACGAGGGCGACCGTCTGCCCGGCCTCGACGGTCAGGTCCAGGCCCTGCCACAGGACACGGTCCCCGAAGGACTTGGCGAGGTTCTCGGCGGTGATCATGGTGCTTCCCGGTGGTGTCAGGCCCGCGAGGGGCCTTCGCGGACGATGCGGCGGTGGAAGAGGGCGAGGGCGCCGAGGGTCAGGGCGAGCCCGGCCGCCGTGACGGCAGCGGCGTAGAGGGGCTCCAACCCGCTGGTCGGCACCGGTTGCGGCGGCAGGGGCCGCAGGGGGTCGTCCAGGGCCCGCAGCGCGGCGAGGGTGTCCCAGGCGGCCCAGCCCGTGAAGCCGAGCGCGACCACGGCCTCCACGGCGAGGAAACGGCGGTGCGCGGAGAGGAACCCCCACCCGCTGATGTGCCGGGCGAAGACGGTCTGGGCGTGCGTGCGCACGTGGATGACGCACGCGGCGACGCCGGTCGTCAGCAGGACGGCGGTGCCGGCGGCCAGGGCCAGCAGTTCGACGCGCACCGCGGCGACCTGGGCGGCGTGGGCGCTCCTGGCCTTGTCGAGGATCGGCTGGACCGTGTTGACGTACTCGGCCACCCGCGGGTCGGCGCGGGCCTCCAGCACCACGTCCGGGTCGGGGAAGAGCAGGGCCTCGTGCGTCAGGTAGGTGACGTAGGTCCGGTCGGAGAGCGCGGAGCCGTTGGGCAGGGCGACGATCACCGGGTCCCGCAGGAAGGGTGAGGCGTCGGTCCCGCCCGGGTCCCTCGACCCGTAGGTGAACACCCGCTGGCCGCCGGCCAGCGGCAGGACCTCGATGTCGGCCGCGGTTCCCGTGCTCCCGGCCTGGAGCGCGTACCAGTCGGGCAGCTCGCCCTCGACGGCCTCCCGGTGGGCGGCGTGCGCGGGCGGCAGCAGGACCCGGACCCGGTCGTCGGAGGGGGCGGCGCCGTAGCGTGCGCCGGTGGGGGACAGGACCTCCTGCCGCGCGAGGTAGGTGTCGTTGACCACGAGCACGTCGAAGCCGGGTCGGGGGGCGCCGACCGGCACGAGCGACGCGGGGGGATGCCGCTCGGCGACGACGAGCTCCCCGTCGAGGTCGGCGCGGCGCAGCCAGGGGCCGAGGAGGCGCTCGGCGGTCCCCGGGTCGTCGAAGGCCGTGCTGCCGTTGAGCGTGGCGTGCGAGGTCTCCCCGGTGCGCTCGAACGCCTCCAGCGCGGCGCGCTGCTCCCGCGCGGCCTGCGCGAGGTGGAGCGTGCTCGCCAGGACGCCGAGCAGGAGGAGCAGGACGGGCACGCGCACCAGGTAGACGGCGGCCCGGGTGCTCCGGACGGGCAGGCGCCCCCGGAGCGCCGGCAGGACCCCGGTGGCGTGCACCAGGCCCAGCGCCGCCGCGTGCGTCACCAGGGCCGCGGCGGCGAGGACGCCGAGCAGGGCCAAGGCGGTCAGGGAGTACAGGCCGAGCTGGTTCCACCCGTTGTAGAGGCCGAGGAGGAACAGGGTGAGGGCGCACACGGCGGGCAGGGCGACGCCCCACAGCCGTGCGACCCGCCCCAGGTCGCCCAGGAGGATCCGGGTGTAGGAGTGCCCGTGGAGGCGCCGGACGCCGTGGTCCCGGGAGTCGAGCAGGACGCCCGCGCCGATCGAGGTGGTGCCCACCAGCAGCGCCGTGGCCAGGACGTGGAAGAGGGGGCCGCCGAGGAACGACTGCCACAGGCGGGCCTGGCCCGCGCCGGGGTCCGCGCCCAGCCCGTGCGCGGCGAGGGCGTCGGCGAGCACCCGCGCGTTCTCCGGCGGTCCGAAGACGAGGTAGTTGCCGCGGGGGCTGCGGTCGGCCATGTCCCGCACGGGGTGCACGCGCAGTTCCATCGTGCGGCCGAAGGAGGGGTATCCGTCGGTGAGCCAGTCGGCCTGGGCCGAGCCGGGGTCCCCGACCGCGAGGTACATGTGCCACAGCGACTCGGGCGAGCGCACGTCCGGGACGACGAGGCCGACGGAGATCCGCTGCTCCGCCGCGACGCGTTCGACGGTCCGCGCGACCTCGCCGCCGTCGGAGGCGCCGTCGTCCTCGACGATCCACACCGAAGCCGAGTGCTGCGCCGTGGGGATCGTCGCCTCCCACGTGGCCAGCAGCAGTGCGGCGATGAGCGCGGCGGAGACCAGGAGCGCGGTGTGGGCGAAGGCGATGGTGCGGTTGGGCATCGTGTCCCTGCGCGTGGTCGGGGAGCCGTGCGCCCCGGCGGAGGGGCGGCCCCGTGGCTGCGGGAGGCGCTACCCGCAGTGCCTCCAGTAGGTCTCGTTGTGGTTGACGGCGCGCGGGGCGGAGGCCTCGGACGTCTTGCCGGGCAGCATCGCGGCGGACGTGACGGTGTACGTGCCGACCGCCGTCGACCCGTGGCAGAGCGTCGCGTGGAAGTAGTTCGAGTACACCCTTCCGGTGGTGAGGCCGTGGTACCAGGTACCGCCGCCGACGTAGCTGATGGCCGCGTCGGCGACACCGGCCGTCGCCGCGGTGAGCCCGGCGGCGAAGACCAGGGACGCGGCGGCGCGCTTCAGGGGGTGGGGCATGTCGTTCCCTCTCACGGCCTCCGGCACGGTTGTCGGCGGAGGCCTTCGTCGTGCGGGGACGGTGCGCGGAGGGTGCGGTCGGGCGGGCCTCCCGGCCGCGCGCCGGGGGGCTCCGTGTCGGGGACGGACGACGGGGGCGGCGGCGCGTTCCGCGGGGCGGGGCGTTTTCCTCACTGCCGTCCCGCTCGTGCCGACGCAAGAAAAAAGTACCGCACGGAGTGCTTCGGTAACTCTTTGTGGCCACTATCGGACAGGAATTCGCCCGTAGCAGGGTTCTCCGTGCGTTCCGGTCTAGCGGGCGGCGCCCGGGCCTTGCTCTGCGTCACCGCCGGTGAGGCCGTCGCGCAGGCGTGCCAGCTCGGCCCGGAGTCCGTCGGCCAGTTCGACGGCGCGGTCCAGGCCGGGCGCGGGGGCCGCGTCCGCCGGCCCGGGGACGGGTTCGGCGGCGGGCCGCTCCGGGGCTGGCCGGTCCAGCAGGGAGGGGTCGGGGGCGATGCGCACCTGTTCCGAGGCGCCCTCGGCCTCGATGTCGAACACCACCCGGTCCGACCGGTGCCAGCTCTCGAACCACTCCAGCGGGGTGCCGTCCCGGTCGAACGTCCCGCCCTCCAGCAGCAGGAGCGGGGCCTCGGCCGCCACCCCGAGCTCCAGGGCGATGCGCGGGTCGGCGGGCACGGCCCGGATCTGCCGGCGCCCGCTCGTGGGCACGGCCCCGAACCGCTCCTCCATGAGGCGGTGCAGGGAGGCGTCGCGCAGCATCGCGGCCTCCAGGCCGGGGAAGCGCTCGGCGGGGAGCCAGGTGCGCACGTAGGACAGCGGGTCGCCGCCGACCGAGCGCACGCGCTCCAGGCGGAGCAGGTCCCGGGTGCCCAGGTGCCCGACCGCTGCGGGGCCCCCGGAGAGGGAGGGCTCCAGCGACAGCACCGCCGTGGACAGGCTCAGCCCCTCGGAGGAGAACTGGTCGAAGAGCCCGGTGACGCGCTGGACGAGCCGGTGGTGCTCGGTGGGGACCGCGGCGACCGGGGCGCGGCCGCGGGTCCTCCTGACCGAGCCCTCGTCCTCCAGGGTGGCCAGCGCCTGCCGGACCACGCTGCGGGAGACCCCGAACCGCTCGCGCAGGGCCGCCTCGCTGGGCAGGGTGTCGCCGGGGGCGATCGAGCGGTCGCGGATCTCGGCGCGCAGCACGCCGGCGACCTGGGCGTGCAGGGGGCGGGGGTCGGTGCGGTCGACGGGCATGGGCGCCATTCTAGGGCCGGGCGTGCGGGCGGGGGCGTGCCCGTGTACGGCACGCTGCGGATCCGGGTCGCCCGACCCCCGCACGGAACCGGGCGCCGGAACGGCGGTGTGCCCGCGCCCCGACGGGGACGCGGGCACACCGTTCACGGGTGCTCCGGAGGGAGGGGCGGCCGAGGGCGGGCGGGGCCGCCCCGACCGCCCGGCGGCGCCGCGCGGAGCGGACACTGCCGAGCGGTCCTTCGCGCCGCTACCGCGCGTCGGAGCGGGACGCCTGCCAGACGTGCCCCCAGCCGGGGGCGAGCTCCGCGGCCCGGCGCAGTGCCAGGACGAGGCTGGCCTCGCGGGCGATCCCGCGGCCCGCGATGTCGAACGCGGTGCCGTGGTCGACCGAGACCCGCACCACGGGGAGGCCGGCGGTGATGTTGACGCCGTCGTCGCCGTAGACGGCCTTGAAGGGCGCGTGCCCCTGGTCGTGGTAGCAGACCGCGACCAGCTTCCACTTGCCGTTCACCGCGGCCGGGATCAGGGCGTCCGCGGGGAGCGGGCCGTGGGCGTTGATGCCCTCCTCGCGGGCCAGGGCGATCGCGGGCGCGAGGACGTCGGCGTCCTCGTCGCCGAACAGGCGGTTCTCCCCGGCGTGCGGGTTGAGCCCGGCCACCCCGATCGGCTCGTCCGGGCTTCCCTGGGCGCGGGCGAACGCGCTCATCAGGCGCAGCACCTCCAGGGTGCGCTCCTGGGTGATGCCCTCGATCGCGTTGCGCAGGGACACGTGCGTCGTCAGGTGGAAGAAGGACAGCTCCCCGGCGGAGAGCACCAGGCTGTAGTCCCGCACCCCGAACTCGTGGGCGAGCAGTTCGGTGTGGCCCGGCCAGGCGTGGCCGCCCAGGTGCATGGCGGCCTTGTTCAGCGGCGGGGTGACGATGCCGTCCACCAGGCCGCGCTTGGCCAGGTCGACCGCGGCGATCACGAACCGCGCCGCGCCGTCGCCGGCCTCCGCGCTCAGCTCGCCCGGCGGCACGTGGCCGAGGGAGGGGCCGGTCTGCACGACGTCGATCACGGCGGGGTCGTCGGCCGCGTCGGCCGGGGACTCGACGGGGTTGACCGCGGCCGGGTCGCCGCCGACGGCGGCGACCGCGTTGCGCAGGGCGTCGGCGTCACCGATCACCACGGGGCGGGAGTACTCCCGGACCTCGGGGTGGTTCAGCAGGGACTTGGCGGTGATCTCGGGGCCGATGCCCGCGACGTCGCCGAGGGTGACTGCCAGGGTGGGGCGGCTCATGCGTTCCTGCCTTTCGTGTGGCGGACCGCGTCGGCGGCCTCCAGTAGTGCGGTGGGGGATCCGAATCCCCCGGCCTTGGTGACGATGGCGCGGCCGTGCCGGGGTCCGCCGGACAGCGTGCCGAGCGGGATGCCCGGGGCGACCTCGCCGGTCAGGGCGATGGCGCGCGCGTCCAGGGCGGCGGTGAGGGCGCGGGCCCCGTCGCCGCCGGTGACCACGAAGCCGGACAGCTCGTGGCGCGCGGCCAGGTCGGCGGCGAGCGCGCCGAAGCGGCGGGCGACCGACGCGGGGTCGAGCGCCCCGTCGCGGTCCTCGGGCGCGACCAGCGCGGTGTGGGCCGCGGCCGGGTCGAACCGGTCCAGGACCCCGGCGGACCAGGCGCGCCAGGCCGCGTCGTCGGCGAGGTCGCGCGGCGCGGGCTGCTCGATCCGGGTCCGGTCGTCGGCGGCCAGCTCCTCGACCTGGCCCCGGGCCGTCTGGTGGAGCGAGGTGACCACGACGAGGGCGGGGGCCGGTTCGGCCTCCGCGGCCCAGGAGTCGGCCAGCCGGGCGGCGAGCCCGGCCGAGCCGACCGGCACGGCGTCGGGGCCGAGCGCGGTGACGGCGGCGGCCAGGCGCGCCAGGTCCTCGTCGGTCTCGGCGTCGGCGACCACGATCGGTCCGGCGGCGCGCAGCAGTGCCGCGTCGGCGGCGGCGTCGACGCCGGTGAGCCGGACGTGGCCGGCGCCGAGCAGGACCGCGACGCGGCTCTCCGACACCGGGGTCACCGGGTCTGTGCCGACCGCGGTGCGGTGCACCTCGACCCCGTCGACGAGGAGGACCCCGTCGCGGACGGTGCGGCCGTTGGCCGGGAAGGCCGGGCAGACCACGGCGACCGCGTCCGGCGACCACGCGTCGAGGACGGCGTCGATCTCCGCGCGGATGGGGCCGCGCAGCGTGGAGTCGACCTTCTTGTACAGGCGGGCCGCCCCGGCGTCGCGCAGGCGGCGGACCGCCTCCGCCGCGGCAGCGGCGGCGAGGTCGGCGGGCAACGCGCGGGAGTCGGTGCTGACGGCGACGACCTCGGCGTTCGGGGTCGCGGCGTCGAGCTGGAGCTCCGTGCTCCACCCGGCCCGCAGGAACTGCACGGCGGTGTCGCCCGCGCCCGTCAGGTCGTCCGCGACGACGGCGACGCGCGGTGTGACGGGGGTGCTCACGAGTCGGACTCCTTCTGCTCGGTGGTGTCGGTACCGGCGGCGGGTGCCGCGGCGGACGCCCGGCCGGCGCCGGTGGCCGCCGTCTCCGCCCCGGCGGCGGTCTCCCCGCCGGCCGGGGCCCTCTCGGCCTCGGCCGCCTCCTCGGCCTTCTCCGCCTCGGCGGGGGAGGCCCCGGCGCGGCGCAGGACCCAGGTGGTCACGAGCGGCGCCAGGATCGCGGTGACCAGCACGCTGGCCGCGATCTGGGAGGTCGCCGTGCCCATGTAGGCGGCGAAGGACGGGTCGGCGGCGGCCACGATGGCGGGGGTCGCGACGGCGTTGCCGGAGACGGTGCCGGCGGCGAAGCCGATGCCCGACTCCTTGCCGCGGCGCAGGATCAGCTTGTAGCCGAGGTAGACCAGGCCGCCGGTGAACAGGGTGATGGCCACGCCCAGCAGGATGCCGGTCAGCCCGCCCCGGGCGACGTCGGCGAGGTCGATGCCCGCGCCGAGCGCGAAGGCGAAGAACGGGATCACGATGGAGGGCACGGGCTTGAGGACCTCGCGCCACTGCGCGTCCACGTTGCCGACGACCACGCCGAGCAGGAACGGGATGATCGCGGCGACGAGGGCCATCACCGGGATCTGGCCCAGGCCCGAGGCGCCGATGAACAGGAGGGCGATGAACGGGCCGTCGTTGATGGCTCCCGCGATGTAGGCGCCCCGGTCGCGGGAGCGTCCGTACTGGCCGGTGATCGCGAGCCACAGTCCGCCGTTGGCGTTGGTGGTGGCGGCGAGCAGCGCCAGGATCGACACCCCGAGGATGCCGTCCGGGCCGGTGAAGACGGCGAGTCCGACGATCAGCAGGCCGGGGATGAGGCTCTTGCCGAGCAGGACCACGCCGGTGGCGGCCAGGACGGGGCCGCCGGTCCGGAGCGTCACCTGTGTGCCGGTGGCGAAGATGAGGAGGGCGATCAGCGGCAGGGCGCTGTCCTTGAACAGCGCGGTGGTGAAGCTGCCGATGTCCAGCGCCCCGGGGGCGAAGGTTCCGATGAGCGACCCCAGGACCAGCGGGACCAGCATGGCTCCGCCGGGGATCTTGTTCATCCAGTGGTAGAGGGGCACCAGGCTCCCGTGGGCGTCGCGCATGAGTGTCCGTTCGCAGGGGTGTCCCGGCGGGGACCTCGGAGGATCCGGACCGGGACTCATCTTGTCCGTACAGAGTGTACGTACAATTTGGGATGATGTCAGCCGGGGCCACAAGATTTCACAGTGGCCCCGGCCGTATCCCCTGCGTGACAGGGCGCGTGTCGGTGTTCGTGCCCGTCAGGACAGCACGGCCTCCCGGGTCTCGGCGCGGTCTCCGGCGGCGGCCGCCGCCCGGCGGGCGCGCAGGTGGTGGACGACCACGGCGACGGTCGCCGCGATGAACACCACCTGCATGGCGGTCCGGACCGGCAGGCTCTCGCTGAACCCCGCGCTCGCGCCGGTCATGATCGAGTAGACGTTCGCGGGGAACATCGCGACCATGAGCGCGCCGAGTCCGGCCGCCGCCCAGGGCGAGGTGCGCGCCCACAGCAGGCCCGCGGCCCCGGCGAGCTCCAGCACCCCGGTGACGGTGACCAGCAGCTCGGGCGCGGGCAGCAGGGGCGGGACCATGGCGACCAGCTCCTCGCGCAGCCCGACGAAGTGCGCCACGCCGGTCAGGGTGAACATGGCCGCGAGTCCGCCGCGCAGGGCGCGCGACCAGGAGCGCAGGGGCCGCACGCCGAGCACGCCCAGCGCGAGCAGTGCGGTGTTGGTGCCGATCAGGGTGATGAGCGGTTCCATGGCGGGCCTCCGGTGGGTGGTGTCCCGAAATCTTTCTACTGGAAAGATTGCCTCGCGGCGCCCCAACTTGTCAATGGAAAGATGGAGGCAAAACGATATTTGGCGTGCGGCGGAACCTGCGGTGGGGGCCGGGCCGTGGGAGAGGCGGGCCCGGGCCCGTCCGGACGGAGGGCGGCGCGGGCCACGGTGCGGAGGGCGGGCGGGAGCGGCGGCCGGGGCCGGCGCGGGCTCAGGAGGGGGAGGCCAGCCTCTCCACGGCCCTGCGGGCGGTGGCCGCGACGCCCGGGTCCGGGTGCTGGCGGCCGATCGCCTCCAGGACGGGGACGGTGTCGGGGTGGCGGTCCGCCCGGAGGCGGTCGACGTCGTCGAGGATCAGCTCCTCGATGCCCTCCGTGCACTCGGCGGTCAGGAAGGCGCGCAGGTTGGCCTCGTCGGGGTCCAGCGCCGCCGCGAGCATGTCGATGACGACCAGGGCTCCGTGCCTGTCCATGATCCGGTCGACCTCGTGCCGGGCGAGCATGCCGGAGGAGAGGAGGACGGAGGCGGCCAGGCCGACGGCGGTGGGCTCACCGGAGCCGAGGAGGGACCACAGGTCCGGCACCAGCTCGGAACTGGTCGTGTCCAGGACCTTCGCCCCCGTCCACCGGCGCTGTGCGCGGCCCGGTCCCCGCACCGCCTCGGCGATCTCCCGCAGGGCGAGCGCGGGGGTGCGCTGCTCCAGCCACGCGTCGAACGAGCACAGCCGGCCCTCCGGGGACAGGGCGCCGAGGGCGTCGAGGAGTTCCCCCGCCCCCGCCAGGTCCTCCGCCAGCGGGGCGGGAGCGCCCACCGCGAGCAGGATCCGTCTGACCCCGAACCGGCCCAGACCCGTCAGCCGCGCCCAGAAGGGGCGGGAGCCGTCCCCGCTCCCGTGGCCGTGGCGCCCCACGACCACCGCCCCGGTGCCGGTGAGCCGCCACAGCGAGCGCAGGAGCCGGTCGGCAGCGGGATCGGAGCCCTCCCGCACCGCGCCGGGGTCCGGCCGGCCCGCGCCGGTCAGGGTCTCCAGGGGGGTGCGGGCGCCGTCCGGGGCCTCGTAGAGGAGTCTCAGGGCCCGGGGGAGGAGGGCGTCGGCGCCGGCGGGGGAGAGGGGGTCCTGGTCCTGCCCGACACCGTCCTCGAACACCTGCGACCACCAGCCGAGGATCCGGTCCGGGGAGCGTGCGTGCTGCTCCAGGCGCCGCGCGGGGTGGGCGTTCCCGGCCCCCAGCTCGACCAGGCCGAGCCGGACGGCGGTCCGCCACGGCCGGACGAACTCCTCCACGTCGGGCGCCGGGCCGAGTCCCTCCAGCCATCTGCGGCGCCGGCGGGGGTGGTCCTCCAGGCCGCGGGGCCACAGCCCGCACTCCCGGACGGCGTCGCGCACGTCGGCGGTCCCGGGCAGGCCCCTGGGGCAGACGGGGGTCGCCGGCCCGCACCAGCGGGCCAGGCCGAGGGCGTCGCGCAGGGGCGGGGACGCGAGTGCGGCGAGGGCGAGGTCCTCCGGGGGAGGGAGCGAGACGGGGCGGGCCGGGAGCCGCAGGCTGTCCGGGGACGCCGGTTCGTCGGAGGGCATGGTGAGCTCATGGATTCTCTTGTGTGGACCGTGATTCCTCTTCTTCTACCGTGCCGGTGGGACGCGTTGTGGCGGATTCGCCAAGTTCGCCCCGTGGCGCCCGGCACACCGGCCCCTCACGCCCCACGGAGGCGGACGCGGGGAACCGGGCCCCGTCGACCGCGGACAGCGGCCCGGACGTCCGCACCTGCCCCCGCAGTCACGTAGCGTCATGGTGTGGCGGAACCCCCTCCGCCCCGGCGGCACCACTCCCACATCACCGAAAGGGCGGCCCGTGGTCGAACGCAGAGCCCTGGACATGGACTCCCTCGCGGTCAGCGACCGGTTCCGGCTGTTCAACTTCACCCGGCGCGACGACCACGTCACCTACCTGTGGATCCTGCGCGCCATGGACCGGCTGCGCGAGGTCCACCAGGTGCAGGTGTCCCCCGACGACGTCGCCGCGGCCCTGCGCGAGCTCGCCGCCGCGCACGACCAGGTGCCCACGCCCGACCGCGGCCTGCGCGACCGGCTGGACGAGCTCCACGCCGACCGCGTCGTGCACCGCTTCGACGACGCCTCCCGGGCCGGGAACCTGGTGCGCTACCGCAACCGCCAGTCGGTCTACCAGTTCAGCGAGCTGGGCTACTGGGCCTACCAGGCGGTGGAGAACCTGCTCGGCGCGCGCATCGAGGACGTCAACCTGTCCCGCCTGGTCTTCTCCGAGGTCCTGGACGACCTGCGCGCCCTCGCGGAGGCCAACCGCACCGGCCGGGCCGAGCACGTCCACCGCAGGCTCGCCCGCCTGGACTCGGCCATGGAGGACATGGGGCGCCGATCGGCGCAGTTCCACGTCACCCTGGGTGAGATCCTGCGCTCCACCGACGCCTCCCCGGACGTCTTCCTGCGCCACAAGAACGCCCTGCTGGTGCACATGTCCGACTTCACGGCCGAGCTCGACCGCCACCTGCCCCGCCTGGACCGCGCCGTCCGCGAGGTCGAGGAGACCGGTCTGGCCACCCTCCTCTCCCGCGCCGCCGACGCCGACGAGCGCCCCTTCATGGAGCGCGCCGAGCGCCGCGCCGACTGGGAGCGCCGCTGGCAGGCCCTGCGCGCCTGGTTCTCCTCCGACGACGCCGTCCCCGCGCGCGCCGCCGAACTGCACGCGGCCACCAGGACGGCCGTCTCCGGCGTGATCGCCCTGCTCCGGCAGATCACCGAGGCCCAGCGCGGCGGCGTCAACCGCTCCAGCCAGCTGCGCCACCTCGCCACCTGGGTGTTCAACACCCCCGACGACGGCGCCGCCCACGCCCTCATGGGAGCGGCGTTCAACGTCCGCTCCGCCCGCCACCTCGGCGTCGCCCACGACGACGAGGAACAGATCTCCCCCGGCCTGACCTGGTGGGACGCCCCCGGGGTCGAGGTCTCGGTCACCCTGTTCCGCAGCGGCACCGCGCCCACGGCCGGCGTGCCCAGGCCGGTGCGGCGCAACCCCGGGGCCCAGGCGCGCCTGCGCGGCAAGCAGGCCGCCGACCGCGGGTCCGAGCGCAGGTCGGCCGAACGCCTGGTCGAGGAGGGCGTCCACGGCCGTGTGCTGGACGAGACCGACACGCGTATCCTGCTGCGCCTGGTCACCCGCGCCCTGGAGGCGCGCACCGTCGTCGCCGGACGCCTCTCCTCGGCCTCCGGCGAGGGCGACGGCACCATGGTCCGCCTGGTCCCCGACCCGGCGGGCAGCACCGTGCGCACCAGCCAGGGCCGGATCCACCTCCCGGGCCTGCGCCTGGAGGCGACCGCCCACCGGACACGAACGAAGAACCCCTGATGCCCCGAACCTCCGCCCCCGCGGTCGCCCCCGCCGACCTCGGCTCCTACCAGCAGGCCGTGCGGCGCGTCCTCACCTGCGACCTCATCACCGCCTCGCGGCCCCGCCCCGGCGTCCTCGACCAGGTGCTGCGCTGGGCCGACGAGCTCGCCGCCGACCTCCACCGGCTCTTCGGCTACACCCTGATCGCCACGACCGACCACGTGCGCCTGGTCCGCGAGCTGGACGCCCTGGACCCCACCCAGACCCAGGCCTTCTCCCGCCGGGGCAGGCCCTTCGACCGGCGCAGGCTCGCCTACCTGTGCCTGCTGCTGGCCTCCTTCCAGCGCTCCCAGATCGAGATCAGCCTCGCCGACCTGGTCGCCCGCCTCACCCCCGCCGCCAACGCGGTCCAGGGCCTGGGCTACGACCCCACCGACGGATCGCACAAGGCCGCGCTGGTGGACGCCGCCCACTGGCTCCTCGACCGGGGCGCCCTGCACCTGTCCGACGGCTCGCTGGAGGCGTGGGCGGCCACCGGCGACCAGGGAGACGCGCTCTTCGACATCGACCACGAGGTCTGCGAGGTGCTGTTCCGGCCGGCCCGCCCGGTCCAGCACCTGGGCAGCGCGGCGGGACTGCTCGCCGAACCGCTGACCGCGGCCTCCCCCCGCGAGCAGGCGGCCCGCCGGGCCCGGCGCCTCCTGGTGGAGCGCCCCGTCGTCTACTTCGCCGACGTCGAACCCGAGGTCGCCGACGTCCTGCGCGGGCGGGGCGCGGCCGAGGAGCTGGCCCGCGCCACCGGCCTGAAGGTGGAGCGCCGCGCGGAGGGGGTCCTGCTCGCCGACCCGGCGGGCACCTTCACCGACCGCCCCTTCCCCGGGCGCGGCGGCGCGGTCAACCGCACCGCCGGGCTCCTGCTCGCCAAGGTCGCCGACCTCCTGGAGACGTCCCTGGCGGCGCTGGTGGTGCTGCCCGTGCCCCCGCTCCCCGCCGACCAGGCCGCCCTGGTCCGCCTGGTCGACGCGGGCCTGCCCCGCGACGGGGTCGTCGCCGGACTCGCCTGGACGCCGGAGCCCCCCGGGGCGGACGACGGCGCGGGGCCGCCGGAGCGGCTGGAGGCCCCCCTGGTCGAACGCTCCCGGTGGGAGACGATGATCCACGAGCTCTTCGCCGAGTTCGGCGCGGCCTCCTTCGGCGGCGCCTGGCAGCAGGACCCCTACGGCCTCCTGGACGCCGCCCTGGCGCTGCTCGCCGAGCTCTCCCTGGTCCGGCCGGTCCCGGGCGGGGCCCTGGTGCTCCCCGCCGCCTCCCGCTACCGCAACCTCCAGGGCGCGCTGCCCGAGCGCGCCGACAGCGGCCAGCTCCCCCTGGGGCTGGCGGACCCGGCGCCCGCGGAGGCCGCCCCCGCCGACCAGCCCCCCTCCGAGACCGCACCCCCCGACGATCCCGGGCCGGCCCCCGAACCCACGGCCGCCCACGCCCCCGCGGAAGGAAACCGATGACCTCCAGGAGCGACCGCTTCCGGCCCAGCCGCGCCGGCGTCATCAACGTCTGGGACTACGTCGACGAGGAGTTCGTGTTCGCCGACGGCCGCCTGGTGCTGCGCGGGCACAACGGCTCGGGCAAGACCAAGGCCCTGGAGGTGCTCTTCCCGTTCGTGCTCGACGGGTACACCGACGCACGCCGCCTCGACCCCTTCAGCGGCCAGAACCGCACCATGAAGTCCAACCTGCTCTACCGGGGTGAGGACTCCGCGTACGGGTACGTGTGGATGGAGTTCGCCCGCCCCGACGGCGACCGCACCGAGACCGCCACGCTGGTCATCGGACTGCGCGCGCACAAGCACCGCGACGGCGTCAACCCCTCGTTCTTCGTCACCGACCGGCGCCTGGGCGTCGACTTCGGCCTGCTCGCCTCCGACGGGCGCCCGCTCACCGAACGCCAGCTCAAGGGCGTCCTGGGCGACGCCGCCTGGCACGCCACCGCCGCGGACTACCGCAAGGCCGTGGACGCACGCCTCTTCGGGCTCGGCGAGCGCTACACCCAGCTCCTGGACCTGCTCCTGGCGCTGCGCCGGCCCCTGCTGGCCAAGGACCTGGACCCCGACAAGGTCTCCGAGACCCTCACCAGCGGACTGAGCCCCCTCGACGAGACCCTCCTGGACCAGGCCGCCCGCGACTTCACCAACCTGGCCGCCGTCCAGCGCCGGTTCGACCAGGCGACCACCGCCCACGCCGCGACCACCGCCTTCGCCGGCGAGTACGCCTCCTACCTGGACGTGCACGCCCGCCACCGGCTCGCGCGCCTGCGCACCGCCACCGGCCACGCCGCCGAGCGGGCGGCGGCCGTCACCGAGGCGCGCGGGACCCGGGAACGGGCCTCAGTCGAGCACGCCGCCGCCTCCGCGAGGTCCGAGGAGCTCGACGCCCGCGTCCGCGAGCTGGCCGCGCGCAGGAGCGGGCTGGAGGCCGACGACGCGTTCCGCAGCCACGCCGCCCTGGAGGTCGAGCGCGCCCACAGCGCGGAGACCGCCCGCGAACTCCGCGAACAGCAGGCCCGCCTGGACGTCCAGGCGGGCGAGGTGGGCGCCCTGCGCCGTGAGGCCGACCAGGTCGCCGACGACCTCGAACGGGTACGCGCCCGCACCGGTGAACTCGCCGCGGAACTGGCCGAGGCCGCGGACCGGGCCGGCCTGGCCCACGACGGGGAGGGGCCCGCCGACAGCGGCGACGACCTGCCCTCCGCGGCACGGGCCCGCGCCACCGCCCGCCGCGCCGACGTGGACGCGGTGCGCGAACGCCTCCGCGGGCTCGCCGGGGCGGAGACCGCCCGCGCCGCGGCCGACCGGGCCGCCGCCCGCGCAGACGAGCGGCTACAGCAGCGCGAGCAGGAGTGCGGGGAGGCGGACGAGGCCCTGGCCGCCGCGCGCGCCGCCGCCGCCGACGCCCTCGCCGCCTGGGCCGGGCACTGGGCGCAGGGCCCCTCCCCGGTCACCGGCGCCGCCTGCGTCCAGGCCCTGGAGCAGGCGCTGGAACGGTTCGGCGAACCCGGCACCCCCGCCCTGGCCGAGGTCTACGGCGAGCACACCGACCAGCAGCGCCTCGACGCGGCCGGCCGCGTGCGCACCCTGGAGGACCGAAGGGAGCGGCTGGACGGGGAGACCGCGCGCCTCACCCGCGAACGCGCGGACATCGCCGCCGAGCGCGACGACGCCCCGCCCGCCGACCACCGGCGCACCGCGTCCCGGGAGGGCCGCCCCGGCGCCCCGCTGTGGCGGCTCGTCCGGTTCGCCGACACCGTCGCGGACGCCGACGCGGCGGCGGTCGAGGGCGCGCTGGACGGGGCCGGGCTGCTCACCGCGTGGGTCCACCCGGACGCCGACGCCACCCGCGCGGCCCTGGAGGCGGGGGAGGCCGACGCCTACCTCCTGCCCGCCGGCGAGACGGTCGCGGACGGGGGCCGCACCCTCGCCGAGGTGCTCGTCCCCGAGCAGCAGGACCTGGTGCCCCAGGACGTGATCGCCCGCGTCCTGGCCTCGGTCCGCCTGGACGGCGCCGCGGGCGGCGCGGACGCCCCCGGGCCCTCGGGGGCCGCCCCGGCGGAGCACACCGTCACCGCCCGGGCCGGGTTCGCCCAGGGCCTCCTCGTGGGATCCTGCCCCAAGGACGTCCCCGAGTTCATCGGCGCCACCAACCGGGCCCACCGCCGCCGCGAGCGCCTCGCCGCCTGCGACGCGCGCCTGGCCGAACTCGCCGAGCAGGGCGCCCTGCTCTCCGACGACCTCGACCGCGCGGGCGAACTCCTCAAGGCCTTCACCCGGGCGAGGTCGGCCCTGCCCGACACCGCCCCGGTCGACCGCGCCGTGCGCCGCGTCGAGCACCACTCCACCCTCCTGGCCTCCGCGCGCGGCGAGAGCGAGGAGCGGCGCCGCGCCCTCGACTCCGCCGTCGCCGAGGTGGACGCCCACCGCCACCAGGTGCGCGCCGTGGCCGCCGAACGCGCCCTGCCCGTGCGCCCGGAGGCCGTCGAGGCCGTGGCCTCGGCCGTGGACGACTTCGCAGCTGCCGCCCGCGACCTCCACACCGCCCGCGCCGAGGCCGCCCGGCACACCGCCGACCTGGACGGGCGCCGGGAGACCATCGCCCGGCTGGGCGGTCGGCTGGAGGAGGACCGCGAACGCCATGAGGAGCGCCTGCGCGAGCACGAGCGGGCCGTCGCGGAGCTCGCCGCCCGCGAGGAGGGCATCAGCGCCCCGGTGCGCGAGATCATGGCCGAGCTGGAGGCCGTGCGGGGGTCCTTGCGCGGGGCCGAGGCGGAGCAGCGCGAGGTCCGGGCGCGGGCGTCCTCCGCGCACGAGACGATGATCCGCGCCGACCGCGACCTCGAACACGGGCAGAAGGCCCTCACCGACGCCTTCACGGCCCTGTTCGAGCACGCCGACGCCTTCGCGGCCCTGACCCACCCCGACCTGCGCGCCACCCTGGGTGTGGAGCCCGGGCCCGCCTGGCCGGACCGGGGGCTGTGGCCCGAGCCGGAACAGGCCGCCGAGAAGGTGCTCGCGGAGGGGGACGCGGACCCCCGGGACGCCGTCCGCGCCGTCCTGCCGCCGGCCGCGGTGGCGCTGAGCGACGCCTTCGCGCAAGCGGTCGACCCGGGCCGCGCCGTGACCGACGGCGACCTCAAGTCCGCCTCCACCCGCGTCTCCAACGCCCTGCGCGCCTTCCAGGACGCCCTGGGCGGCGACGCGGAGGGCTACCGCGTCGACCACGACTTCGGCACGAGCGGGATCATCACCGTGTTCGTCAACGACGAGACGGGCCGCAACCCGGTCTCCGCCTTCGCGCGCACCATCGCCGACCGCGTCGAGGACCAGGGCGCGCTCCTGCGGGAGGAGGAGCGCGGCGTCCTGGAGGACGAGCTGCTCAGCGGTATCGCGCAGCAGATCCACGAGCGCGTGCGCGTCGCCCGCGACCTGGTCGCCGGCATGGACCGCGACACCCGCTCGCGGCCCATGTCCTCGGGCACGCGCATCGGCATCCGCTGGAGCCGGTCGGACCGCCTCACCGAGGACCAGGCCCTCGCGGCGCAGCTGCTCAAACGCGACGCCGCCGGTCTGGGACAGGCGGGCCTGACACGTCTGCGGGAGGTCCTGCGGCAGATGATCCGGGCCCACCACGCCGCGCACCCCCGCGCCACCTACAAGCAGGTCCTGGCCGCGGTGCTGGACTACCGGGCCTGGTACCGGTTCGAGCTGCGCATGGCCGTCCCCGGCCAGGACGAGGTCCGCCTCACCAAGAACAAGCACGAGCAGATGTCCGGCGGCGAGAAGTCCGCGGCGATCCACCTGCCCCTGTTCGCCGCCGCCAACGCCCTCTACACCTCGGCGTCCCCCACCTGCCCGCGGATGGTGGCGCTGGACGAGGCGTTCGCCGGGATCGACGACCGGTACAAGCCGGAGCTCATGGGGCTGACGGTCACGTTCGACCTGGACATGTTCATGACCGGGCACGACCTGTGGGTGCACTACGACAGCGTGCCCATGGCCTCCCACTACGACATGCACCACGACAAGGGCTCGCACACCGTCTCGGCGCTGTTCATGCTCTGGGACGGTACCCAGACGATCGACGCCGACGCGGGGTTCGCCGGGAACGAGGAGCTCGCGGCCGAGCTCCTCGGGTTCACCCCCAGCCGCTACGCCCCGCTGTCGGCAGCCGGGACCCTCCTGGAGGACACCGGCGGGTGAGGCGGTGGAGCGGTTCCGCGCCGCCGTGCGCCGAGGGGTGCGCGGCGGGGGCGGTCAGCGCAGGTGGGAGGCGCCGTTGACGTCCAGGACGGCGCCGGAGGACCACACCGCCTCCGGCGAGGCCAGGTACAGGACGGCCGCCGCCACCTCCTCGGGCGCGGCCACCCGCCCGAACGGGCTCTGCGCGCGGACCTCGTCGGTGACCCGGTCGGCGACGCGCTCGGTCGCCACGAACCCCGGGGCCACGGAGGCGACGGCGATGCCGTGCGGGGCCAGGGCCGCGGCCAGTGACTGCCCCAGGGAGTGCAGCGCGGCCTTGCTCGCCCCGTAGGCCGGGTGGTCGGGCTCCCCCTTGTAGGCGCCGCGCGAGCCGACGTTGACGATGTGCCCCGGGGCCCCGCGGTCGATCATGTGCCGGGCGGCGAGGTAGCCGATGTTGGCGGCGGCCACCACGTTCACGTCCAGGGTGGCCCGCCAGGCCTCCTGCCACTCCTCGTAGGAGACACCGGCGACCGGGTGGGCCGTGTTGACGGCCGCGTTGTTGACCACCACGTCGATCCCGCCCAGGGCCGCGACCACCCCCGAGACGAGGTCGGCGGTGGCCGCGGGGTCGCGCAGGTCGGCGCGGAACAGCGCGTGCCCCTCGCCGGGCAGGCCGGCGAGGGTGCGCTCGGCCTCCTCCACGCTGTTCCCGCAGTGGACGGCCACACGGTCGCCCGCCCCGGCGAAGGCCCGGGCGACGGCCCGGCCGATGCCCCGGGCCGCCCCGGTGACCAGCACGTTCCGGTTCACCGGCCCCTCCCCGGGGTCGGGGCGGGCGCGGCGGACGTCGGATGATGAGGCATGGGCGGCATCCTAGCCCCCGCCCCCGGGTCCTTCCGCGGGCGGGGGCCGGGGACGGGGCCGCGCGGCCGGGGGGCCCGGCGCCGGGGTGTCAGGATCCGTTCCCCGCCCGCCCCTCCCCGGCACGCAGGCCGAAGGGCAGGCCGAAGCCGGTCAGCCAGCCCCCCGCGCGGAGCAGGCGGAACACCTCGTGGGTGACGTCGTGGTCCGGCGCCTGGCGCGGCGGCCAGCCGAAGGCCTCCCCGATCGCGGACCAGCTGGGCCCGTGCCCGTGCTCGCCCCGGTAGGCGTCCACCCACCGGGCCACCTCCGCCTCACGACCGGAGAGGAGGTCGCGCGCACGGTCGGCGACGGGCACGTCGAGCGGCGTGGTCGCCGGGACCTGCTTGGGAGGGGTCCTCGGCGGCTCGGGCCGCACGGCCAGGGGCTGCGTCAGCTCGGTCAGCCGCGCGGCCACGACGCCGCCGGAGGCCGAGGCGTCCTCGATCCACGACACCTCGGCCAGCCACGTGAGGAGTTCGGACAGCTCTTCGTCCCCGGAGAGGGCGCAGGCCGCCACGACGTCCCCGGCGGGCAGGGACACGGAGCCGCAGGGGTCCGCGTGGAGGGCCAGGTGGGCGGCGACCAGCCGGAGCCGGTTGGGCTTCTTGCGGAGCTTCTTGTGGGCGAGCGCCTGGGAGAGCCATCCCGAGGCGCGGGACCGCACGCCGTTGCCGACCGTCCACAGGTCGCCCCGCAGGCCCGGCAGCTCGCACAGGGCGGGGTTGGCGGCGTCCGCCCCGATCACCGCCTCCGGCGTGGAGGCCAGCCACCCGGTCGAGGTCAGCTCGACGAGCGCGGCGTGCGCGTCCTCCAGGCGCAGCATCCGCAGGTCCTGGCCGGTGAAGTTGGCCCGGCCCGTGACGGCGCCCCGCACCGCGAAGGTCAGTCCCAGGAGGCGGCCGTCGGGGGTGGCGCCGACGCCCTCCGCGGCCAGGCGTGCCCACAGCCCGCGCAGGAGCGCCGCGTGGTGGGGGCCGATCGGCAGGGTGCGCTTGCGGTCGACCGGCACCTTGGCCTGGGGCTTGGCCAGCGCCTCCTCCCGTGCGCGCTTGCGCTCCTTCTTGAACGCCCGCAGCTCCGCGTTGGACAGCCTCCGGGGCGCCCCTCCCGGCGGGGTGGTGATGCCCTGCTCCTCGCAGCGCGCGCACTCCATGGCCGCGGCCAGGTCCTCGTTGGGCCGGAAGAAGTGGGGCTGCGCGATCTCGTGGGGCACGGGGGACGGGTCCCGCGCGTCACTGGTGGCGGTGTGCTGCGTCATGGTCAGGAGGGTAGCGACGAATCTGCGCCGGTGTCCGGCATCTGGCGAATGTGACCGGGCGGCGCGCCAGAGCGGTTCCGCCCGGGGGAGTCCGACGGGGTCCGGCGGGGCAGGAACCCGGCATGGGTGAACTGGTGCTGATCAGGCACGGGCAGACCGAGTGGAGCCGGGACCGCCGGCACACCGGGTGGACCGACGTCCCCCTCACGGAGGAGGGCGTACGGCAGGCGGAGGGGCTGCGGCCCCTGCTGGAGGCCCGCGACATCGGAAGGGCGGTGGTCAGCCCGCTGGCGCGCGCCGTCCGCACCGCCGAGCTGGCGGGGCTGGGCGGCGGCGCGGCCGACCCGGACCTGAGGGAGTGGGACTACGGGGGCTACGAGGGGATCACCACCGCCGAGATCCGGCGAGGGCGCCCCGGGTGGGACCTGTGGCGCGACGGCGTCGTCCCCGGCGGGCCGGACCACCCGGGGGAGGCCGTGGAAGCGGTCGGCGCGCGCGTGGACCGCGTCCTGGAGGGGGTCGCGCGGTCGGTGGGGGAGGAGGGTGCCCCGGACGTGGCCCTGGTGGCGCACGGGCACGTCCTGCGCGTGCTCACCGCCCGCTGGCTGGGGCTGGAGCCGGGGGCGGGGGCGCTGTTCGCCCTGGGCACGGGCTCGGTGGGCACGCTCGGCCGTGAGCACGGCCGACCGGTGGTCACCTCCTGGAACCTGGCGCCGTCCGCCTGACCCGGCCCCGCCGGGCGCCGTCCGACGGCGGGCCCGGCCCGTCACAGGCCCCGGAGCCGGGTCCGGCCCGCGGCCCCGCGCGCGGCGCGGGCCACCCGCGGGTCCCGGTGCAGGCGGCCGATCGCCTCCAGCGCGGGGACGGTGTCCGGGTGCCCGCACAGCCACAGGCGGTCGGCGCTCTCCAGGAGGGAGGCGTCGAGGCCGGAGGGGAAGGCGAAGTCGAGCGCGGCGGCGAGGTCGTCCGCCCCGGTCCCGGCCGCGGAGGCCAGGTCCAGCACGAGCCACGGGCCGAACCGGTCCAGGACCGCGTCGATCTCCTCCTGGGGGAGCATCCGGGAGGACAGGAGCACGAGGGCGGCCAGGCCCGCCGCGACCCGGTCGGGGGCGCGCAGCATGGCCCGCAGCCTTCCCGCGAGGCGCGAGCTGACCATGTGCAGGACCGAGGCCCCGGTCCGCCTGCGCAGGGTCAGGCGGGGATCGGCGACCGCCCGGACGATCTCCTCCAGCGCCTCCTCCGGGGAGCGCCGGGCCAGCCAGGGGTCGACCAGCGCGCCCTGGTCGGCAGGGCGGACGCGGGCCAGGGAGTCCAGGAACTCCGCGGCGTCCGTCACGGCGAGGTCCTCGGCCAGCGGGGCGCGGACACCGCGCCGGAGCAGCAGCCTGCGCACGCCGTAGCGGCCCAGGTCGGTCAGTTCGACGTCGGGGTGCGCCGGCGGGCCGGACGCCTGCGCGGAGGGGGAGGCGGGAGGGCCGTCCGCGCACTCCCCGCGACCGGGGTCCCCGCCCGCCGCGCGATCCGCGGGTGGCGGGGCCTCCTGCTCCGTGCCGAGGATGACCGCCCCGGTGTCGGAGAGCTGCCACAGCAGGTGGAGCACCAGGTCCGGGTCCGGTTCGGGGCCGGCGGGGAGCGGGGGTGCTCCCGGGAAGGGCGGTGCGCTCGTGGCGAGCGAGGCCAGCGGGACACGGGCCCCGTCCTGCCCCTCGTAGAGGCGGAGCAGGACCGCGGGCAGCAGCTCCGGTCGGTGCCCCCTCGGCGGATCCGGGTCGAGGAGGTCGGCGCGCGCGTACCGCACGGCGTCCTCGAACAGCCGCATCCACCAGTCCAGGACCTCCTCGGGGTCGTGGACGCGGTCCTCCAGCCCCGGAGCGGGGCGCGCCCGGGCGGTGTCGACCTCGATCATGCCCAGGACCACGGCCGCCTGCCAGGGGGCCATGAACTCCGCTGCGTCCGAGGCCGAGCCCAGGCCCCGCAGCCAGGCCACGCGTGCGCCGCGGTCGCGCACGAGCCCGTACGGCCACAGGCCGAACCGCTCGATCGCGGCGCGGGCGCTCTCCGGGCTCGGCACCCCGGGCCCGGACACGGGGGTGGCCGGGGCGCTCCACCGGGCCAGGCGCAGGGCGTCGCACAGCAGGGGTGTGCCCAGGGCGACCTGGGCGAGCACCTGCGGTCGCAGCAGTGACACCGGCCGGACCGCGGCCCGGCCGGGGCCGCGGCGGTCCAGGTGCGAGGTCTCGTTCGACGCCATGTCCGCTCCCGGTTCTCTCTCGTGCTGTCCGACCTTCCCCTTCTACCGTTCCGGGGTCGCCCCGTGGGGCGTTTCGGAGAACAACGGCGGCGGGGAACGCGAGGCGCGGGGCGTTGGTCGGCATCGGGGCGCCGCGGTCCTCGGGAGCGGACCGGGGCGGTCGCCGGACCCGCGGCCCGTGGCACGGGTCCGGCCGGGACGGGGGAGGGACGGTTCTCCCACCGGCGGCAGGACCGGGTCGGTGCGGCGCGTGGCCGACCAGCGCCGACGCTGTTCCCCCGCGAGGGGGACGGTCCCGTCATTGAGGGTTGAGCAGGGGAAACTCGGGGCTCGACGGACCGGATCTGGCCCCGCTCATGTCGCGGGAACCAGGCATGGGTTACGACGTGTCCCTGGGGTCACCGGTTCCACATTCGGCGGGTCCGATGGCGTGGACACCGGGGACGTTCCGCCGCCACCTGGGGAACAACCGTACCTTTCGCGCGCGGGGAGGACGGGGCGCCCGGACCCGGGAGTGTCCTACCGGGGGGTTGACATGTCGGCAAAAGGCATATTGGCTAGGCCACTGAGCCGTATGAGCCAGATCACAGCCCTGCTTTTCGTCTGATCGGTACACGACATGACCCCGCAACTCCTCACCATCCTCGCCCTCCTGGCGATGTTCGTCATCGCCACGGTCCTGCCGATCAACATCGGCGCCCTCGCCTTCGTCGGGGCCTTCCTCGTCGGCGTCCTCGCCCTGGGCATGGACACCGACGCCATCCTGGGCGGTTTCCCCGCCGACCTCTTCCTCACACTGGTCGGCGTCACCTACCTCTTCGCCATCGCCAAGAACAACGGGACGATCGACCTCCTCGTACGCGCCGCCACGCGGCTGGTCGGCGGCAGGGTCGTCGCCATCCCGTGGATCATGTTCGGCATCAGCGCCCTGCTGACCGGCGTGGGCGCCCTCAGCCCCGCGGCGGTGGCCATCGTCGCACCCATCGCCCTGGGCTTCGCCGTCAAGTACCGGATCAACCCCCTGCTCATGGGCATGATGGTGATCCACGGCGCGCAGGGGGGCGGGTTCTCCCCGGTCAGCGTCTACGGCGCGACGGTCAACGGCATCGTCGCCGACAGCGGGCTCGCGGTCTCGCCGCTCACCCTCTTCCTCGGCAACCTCGTCTTCAACCTGTGCATCGCGCTGGTCCTCTTCGTCTCCCTGGGCGGCAACCGCCTGGTCGGCGCGCGGGCGCAGGAGTTCGAGGCCGCCGGGCACGCCGCGGCGCGCACGGGCGCCGCCGCGGTCTCCGGCTCCGGCGCGGACGCGGTCGGCGGCTCCGTCGCCGTGGCCACCGGAGGCCCCTCCGGGACCTCTGCCGCCGGCGCACCCGCGGACCCGCCTGAGGACGGCCCCGCCGAAGCGTCCGCGGACGGTCCGGCGGGCGGGCCCGTGCGGTTCGACCAGCTCGCCACCATCGCCGGCATCGTCGTCCTCGGCGTGCTCGCCCTGGGCTTCGGCCTCGACGTCGGTTTCGTCGCGCTGTCCGTGACGGTCGTGCTGGCGCTGATCTCGCCCAAGGCCCAGAAGAACGCGCTGTCCCAGATCAGCTGGCCCACGGTGCTGCTGATCACCGGCATGCTCACGTTCGTCGGCGTCATGGAGAGCGCCGGGACCATCGACTACGTCGGCGACGCCGCGGCGAGTCTGGGAGCGCCGCTCCTGGTCGCGCTCGTGCTCTGCTACATCGGCGCCGTCGTGTCGGCGTTCGCGTCCTCGACCGCGATCCTGGGGGCGACCATCCCGCTGGCGATCCCGTTCCTCATGATGGGCGAGATCAGCGCGACCGGCGTGATCGTGGCGCTGGCGGTCTCCTCCACCATCGTCGACGTCAGCCCCTTCTCGACCAACGGCGCCCTGGTGCTGGCCAACGCCTCCGGGGTGGACCCGGACAAGTTCTACCGGCAGATCCTCGTCTACAGCGCCATCGTGGTGCTGGTGGGACCGATGATCGCCTGGGGAGTGCTGGTCGTGCCCGGCCTGCTGTGACCGGGCCCGCGCCGGCGGAGGCGCGGTGCGGGGCCGCACCGCGGCCGACCACCGGACCACAGGCTCGGCCTGTGGTCCGGTGAAGTCTCACGGGGTGACCGGTGCGACCACCCGGGAGACCAGCACGAGGTGGTCGCGCATCGCGTCCGCGGCGGCCTTGGGGTCCCCCGCGTGGATGGCGGCGCCGATCCGCTCGTGGCCGTCGAGCGAGGCCTGGGGGCGGTCGGGCTGGGACAGGGACTCCAGGCGGGTCTCCCTGATCATCGGCGCCAGCTCGTTCATCATCCGCGCCAGGAGGCGCGAACGCGCCGCCGCGGTGATCGCGGCGTGGAACCGCTCGTCGCCGGTGACGCCCCGGTCCCCGTTCTCGACCTCCTGGCGCATGAGCTCCAGGGCCGCGTCGATGGAGGCCAGGTCCTCGGGGGTGCGGCGCTCGGCGGCCAGCTCGGCCAGCTTGACCTCCAGCGCCTGGCGGGCCTCGATGATCTCCGCGCGCCGGTTGGCCCGGTCGCGCAGCAGGGCGAGGACCCCCTGCTCGGAGACGGTCTGACGGATGATCGCCCCGTCGCCGTGGCGGACCTCGATGACCCCCTGGACCTCCAGGGCCACCAGGGCCTGGCTCACCGAGGCCCGGCTGACCTCCAGCGCGGAGGCCAGCTCGCGCTCGGGCGGCAGCCGGTCGCCGACGCCCAGTCCGGCCTCCCGCATGTGTTCGACGAGCCGCTCCACGAGCTGCTCGTACAGACGGGGTCGGGCCGGCGGTCGGGGTCGGGATTTGGCAGGCACGCTCGGTGGCTCCTGTCTTCGCATCCGGCTGTGTCAGAGGCCTTCCAGGCTAGAGCATCCCGCCCCCGCGCCCCCGGGACTCAGGCTGTGGCGGCGGACGCGCGGGAGGGCGATCGGGGGCGCGGAGGGCTTCACAAACGGGGGGTGGGCGTGCCACCCTGGCTTTAAGGCCTAGTGGCCTAGCCACTGAACCATTTGGAGGTTGCTGTGGGGACCCGACGCACCGCTCACGAACTCCTCGACCTCGTCCTGGACACGGGCTCGTACGCCTCCTGGGACACCGCGCCCGCCGACGTGCGCCCCGACCCGGCCTACGCCGCAGCACTGGCCGACGCGCACACCGCGAGCGGGTGCGACGAGGCCGTCCTCACCGGGGAGGGCCGCCTGGGCGGACACCGCGTCGCCGTCGTGGCCAGCGAGTTCGGATTCCTCGCCGGCTCCGTCGGGCTCGCCGCGGCCGAACGGCTCCTGGACGCCGTCGAACGCGCCACCGCCGAGGGGATCCCCCTGCTGGCCGCACCCGCCTCGGGCGGCACCCGCATGCAGGAGGGGACCCGCGCCTTCGTGTCCATGGCGCCGATCGCCGCCGCCATCACCGCGCACAAGGCCGCCGGGCTCCCCTACCTCGTCTACCTGCGCCACCCGACCACGGGCGGCGCACTCGCCTCCTGGGGCTCCCTGGGGCACCTGACCGCGGCCGAGCCCGGCGCCCTCATCGGCTTCCTCGGCCCCCGCGTCTACGAGGCCCTCCACGGCGAGGCCTTCCCCGAGGGGGTCCAGCGCGCGGAGAACCTCCGCCGACACGGCCTCGTCGACGCCGTCCTGGCCCCGGAGGAGCTGCGCGGGGCCGCCGTCCTGGCCCTCGACGTCCTGCTCGACCGGACCGCCGACGAGGCCCGGCCCCCCGCCGCGCCCCCCGCCGCGCCGCCCGCCGCGCCCGCCTCCCGCGTCCCCACCTGGGACTCCGTCCTGCGGTCCCGGCGCGAGGAGCGCCCGGGGGTGCGCGACCTGCTGCGCCACGCCGCCACCGACGTCGTGCGCCTGCGCGGCACCGGGGAGGGGGACGAGGACCCCACCCTCCTGGTGGCCCTGGCCAGGTTCGGCGGACGCCCCTGCGTCCTGGTCGGCCAGGACCGCAGCAGGCAGGGCCCCCGGACCCCGATGGGGCCGGCCGCCCTCCTCCAGGCACGCAGGGGCATGCGCCTCGCGGCCGGGCTCCGGCTCCCGCTCGTCACCGTCATCGACACCGCCGGCGCCGAGCTGTCCGCAGAGGCCGAGGAACGGGGCATGGCGGCCCAGATCGCCCACTGCCTCGCGGACATGGCCACCCTCGCCACCCCCACCGTGTCGGTGCTGCTGGGGGAGGGGACCGGCGGGGGCGCGATCGCGCTGCTCCCCGCCGACCGCGTCCTGTGCGCCCAGCACGCCTGGCTCTCGCCCCTCCCGCCCGAGGGCGCGAGCGCGATCGTGCACCGCACCGTCGACCGCGCGGAGGAGCTGGCCGAGAGCCAGGGCATCGGCTCCGCGGACCTGCTGGCGACAGGGGTCGTGGACCGGGTGATCGCCGAGGCGGGAGACGCCGCCCAGGACGGCGAGGCCCTCTGCGCCCGTGTCGGCGCCGCGGTCGCCCACGAACTCTCGACCCTGCGGTCGCGCGCCGGGGAGGGCCCGGGCGCCGGACGCACCGGGCGCCACCGGCTGCTCGGCGCGGGTGTCTGACCCGGGACCGGACGGCCGGACCGCGTGGACCGGCCGCCGGGGACGCGCCCCCGCGGGGGCGTCCCGCACGACACGCGTGTCCGGCCGGAGCCGGCGGGCAGGCCCGCCCTCCGCCGGGGACGGCCGGACACAGGACAGGAAGAACGACACCGGAGGTGGAACATGGACCGCTCGGAAGGCCCGCTCAAGGGAACCGTGGTCGTGGATCTGTCGCGGGCCCTCGCGGGGCCGCACACCGCGATGCTGCTCGGCGACCTCGGGGCCAGGGTGATCAAGGTCGAGCAGCCGGGCACGGGCGACGAGACCCGCGGCTGGGGTCCGCCGTTCGTCGGACCGGAGGAGGAGCGGATCAGCACCTACTTCCTCTCCTGCAACCGCAACAAGGAGTCCATCGAACTCGACCTGAAGTCCGACGACGGCGTCGAGCAGCTCACCCGGCTCGTGCGCGCCGCCGACGTCCTGGTGGAGAACTTCCGGCCGGGCGTCCTGGACCGGCTCGGCTTCTCCGTCGGCCGCCTGGAGGAGCTCAACCCCCGCCTGGTGGTCTGCTCCATCAGCGGGTTCGGGCACGACGGGCCCGAGGGCGGCCGGGCGGGCTACGACCAGATCGCCCAGGGGGAGGCCGGCCTGATGAGCCTGACCGGCCCCTCCTCCAAGGAGCCGACCAAGACGGGCGTGGCCATCGGCGACGTGCTGGCCGGGATGAACGGGGCGCAGGGCGTGCTCGCGGCCCTGGTGGAGCGGGGCCGCACCGGGCGCGGACGGGTGGTGCGCACCTCCCTGCTCTCCTCCATCGTGGGCGTGCACGCCTTCCAGGGGACGCGCTGGACCGTCGCGCGCGAGGTGCCCTCGGCTCTGGGGAACCAGCACCCCTCCATCGCCCCCTACGGCGCCTTCGCCTGCATGGACGGGATGCTCCAGGTGGCGGTGGGCGGCGAGGCGCAGTGGGCCCGGTTCGCGGGGCTGCTCGGGCTGGACGCCGAGGACCCCAGGTTCCGGGACAACGCCTCCCGCGTCGCCCACCGCGAGGCCCTGATCGCGGAGATCGAGGCGGTCCTCGGCCAGGGGACCCGCGACGAGTGGCTGAGCCGGATCGGCGGGGCCGGGGTGCCCTGCGGCGCGGTGCGCACCGTCGACCAGGTCTACGAGTGGGACCAGACGCGGTCCCAGGGGCTGGTGGTGTCGGTCGAGCACCCGGTGTTGGGCGAGGTCGAGCTGCCCGGGTCGGCCCTGCGCTTCGACCCCCGCGACCCCGGTGAGTCGGAGGAGTTCGGACGCGGCTACCTGCCGCCCCCCGCCCTGGGCGAGCACAACGACGCGGTGCGGGCCTGGCTCGACGAGGTCGAGCGGGAGCGGGAGCCCGCGGCGGAGCCGGTGGGCTGACCCGGAGGGGTCCCGGAACTGCCCCGGAGACGGGGCGCGGGTCCTCCGACCGGGCCGGCTCGCCGGGGAGCGGGCGCCGCGCACGGCCCCCGCCCGGCGAACGGGCGCCGAGCGCGACTCCACCGGCCCCGGCCTGCCCCCGGGCCCCACGACCACCGTGGTGGCCATGCGAACGGCCGTACCGAGCGTCCTCCGGGCGCGGGTGCGGCCGTTCGGCGCGCGCCCCCGGCGGGCTGCCCCGGCCTTCTGCGCGGGACCCACGCCGGTCCCGGCGGCACCGTGACGGCTCTCCCGCGTGCGCCGCGTCCCGTGGCCGGGTCCCGGCGGCACCGTGCGCCCCGGCCGGCGACCGCCCGGACGCCCGGGACCCCTGGTTCCGGGCACGGGTCGGCCCCCGACGGCGAGCCCCCCGGGGTTCCGGGCACCGGCGGGCCTTGGATCGGTGACGGACCGGCCCGCTTCGGGGCGGTCCGTATCCGGTGCCGATCCGGGCCGCACCCTCCGACAGGTTTTCGATTCGTGTGCCCGGGCCGGGTCTCCCACCCCCCGGGGCGAGTGCGCGCCGGGCCTTCGCGGGGGCCCGGATCCGGTCCGACCGCAACCGCGAAATCCCCTTCCGACCGTCCCACGGCGGGTCCATGATCGGCAGCACTTCGACGCCGGTCACCGAGGAGGTCGCGACGCACACCCGGCGCGACCGCCGTTCCCGCGCGCCCGGACACGGGCGCGCACCGGCTCCCGACCACCAGAGGACTCCATGACACGAACCACGGAACCACCCGTCACCGACGACGAGACCGGCGGGGGACTGTCCCTGCCCGAACTGGCCACCCCGGTCTGGCGCCACTTCGGCTCCCAGGCGGCCGAGGCCACCTGGGCCCGGATCGCCCGCCGCATGCCGGCCCTGGCCGCCCAGGCCGCCGCGCTGGCCTGGCAGAGCAGCCCGCGGGACCTCCTCGCGACGACCGCGCTCAACATCGGCATGGGAGCGGCCACCGCGTGGGCGCTCGTCGCCACCACCGGCGTGCTCGGCGAGCTGTTCGCGGCGGCGCCCACCCCCGACCGGCTCATGGCCGCGCTGCCCTCCCTGCTGGTGCTCGCCGCGGCCCTGGCCCTGCGCGGGATCTGCTCGGCCGCCGCCGGGCGCGCCCAGGCCCGCCTGGAGCCCAAGGTCGTGCTCACCGCGGAGAGGCGGCTGCTGAGCCGGTGCACCGCCGTCGAGCTGCGGGCCTTCGACGACAGCGGCTTCCACGACCACCTCTACCGGTGCTACGCGCGCGGCAGCGACGAGGCGGGCGCGCTGGTCCGCCACACCGCCGACGTGCTCACCGGGACCGTGGGGGTCGCCGCCGCCGTCGGCGTCCTGGGTGTGCTGCACCCCGCCCTCCTCCCGCTGCTGCTCCTGGCCATGGCGCCCCAGTGGTGGGGCTCCTCGGCGGCGGCGCGCATGCGCTACCGGATGATCGTGGCCTTCACCGACGGGCACCGCCGCAAATTCCTGCTCGAACAGATCATGGTGAACCGGGACAACGCGGCCGAGATCCGCTCGTTCACCATGGAGGGGCGCCTGCTCGCCGAGTTCGACAGGGTCGCCGACAGGGAGCTGGACATCCAGCTCGGCCTGGCCACCCGCCAGGCCCTGATCCGGCTGGCGGGCAGCGCCGCCGGCGGGCTCGCCTCCGGAGCCGTGTTCGCGGTGCTGGGGCTGATGCTGGTCGGCGGGACCGTGGAGATCGCCGTCGCGGGCGCGGCCGTGGTCGCCATCCGGGTCGCGCAGGGGGCGCTGGGCAACGCCCTGTCCTCCCTCACGCACGTGTACGAGTCCGGACTGTACTTCTCCGACTTCGTCGCCTTCGAGGAGGAGGCCGCGCTGCGGCTGCCCCCGGCCGAACCGGAACCGGCCCCCGAGGGGTTCGAGGAGATCCGGGTCGAGAACGTCACCTTCACCTACCCGAGCGGGGGGAAGGGGGACGCGCCGGCCCTGGACGAGGTCAGCCTCACCCTCCGGCGCGGCCGGACCGTGGCGCTCGTGGGGGAGAACGGCTCGGGCAAGACCACCCTGGCCAAGCTCCTGTCCGGCCTGTACGCACCGGAGAGCGGAAGGATCCGCTGGGACGACACCGACCTGGCCGGGGTGGACGGGACCGGTCTGCGGCGGCGCATCTCCGTCATCGCCCAGGACCACACCCACTGGCCGCTGACGGCCCGGCGCAACGTCGTGATGAGCAGCCCCGGCGACGACCCCGGGCGCCTGGAGCGCGCGGCCCGCGCCGCGCGTGCCGACACGGTCGTTGCGGAGCTCGCCCACGGGTGGGACACCCTGCTGGACAAGCGCTTCGTGGACGGCGCCGAACCGTCCGGGGGCCAGTGGCAGCGACTGGCGGCGGCCAGGGGCTTCTACCGGGGCGACGACGGCGACGCCACGCCCCTGCTCATCGCCGACGAGCCCACGGCGGCGCTCGACGCCCGGGCCGAGCACACCTTCTTCGCCTCCCTGCACGCCCACGCCGGACGCACCGGGGCGGCCGTCGTCCTGATCACGCACCGCCTCGCGTCCGTGCGGATGGCCGACCACATCGTCGTCCTCAGCAAGGGCAGCGTGGTGGAGGAGGGCGCCCACGCCGACCTGTTGGAGGCCGACGGGCTCTACCGGGAACTGTGGGACCTCCAGGCCGCCGCCTACCGGTGGTCCGTTCCGGAGAGCCGCCACAGCGCCTGACCCCGGGGGCGGTGGCGCCGTGCCCGTCACCGCCCCTCCCGCCCGCGGTCCCCGGGGCGCGCCCCCGGGACCCGTTCGGGAGGCCGGTGCCCAGACCAGGCCGGACACCAGCGGCGGTAGGGGCAGTCCCGGCACACCCTGCCCGGGGTCGGGGCGTGCTCCAGGTCGCGGTGCCAGGGACCGGCGAGCCCGTGGACCACCTCCCGCGCCTCGGTCCTCACCCGGGCGGCGCCGGGATCGACGGTGCGCAGGTCGGCGCCGTCGGGGGTGAGGACCTCCAGTTCGACCGCGGACCCCGGCTCCAGGGGGAGCACCCCGGACGCGAAGAGCAGGACGGCCAGGGCCAGCGCGGGCTCGCGTGCCATGAGCCCGCGCTCGTCCGGGGGCGGGCCCGCGGTCGTCGGCGCGACGTCCCGCCAGCTCCAGGCGCCGTCCCGGTGGAGCAGCAGGTCGGGCCTGGCCAGGACGAGGACGTCGGCTCGGGGGTCGTCGGCGGCCACGGTGCGCCCGACCCGGACATGGCTCCCGGACCGGAGCCCGTCCAGCGGGCAGACCTCGACGTGGGCGGCGATCATGGCGGCGCCCGCGCGGGCCTCCCCGCGGCCGGGCGCCCACCCCTCCGCACCCCAGTCCCCGGGACCGTCGGGGATGTCGCCGGGTCCGCACGCCCTCCGCGGTCGGCGCCCGTGCAGCCGCTCCAGCCGGGCACGGACGGCGCGGTCCCGGGCCGAGGCGCCGGCCGCCCCGGGCGGCGCGCCCTCCGGCGGGTCCCCCGGGAGGCCGAGGGAGTGGAAGTGGTCGCGTGCCGGGCAGCCCCGGAAGCGCAGGCCCCCGGCTGCGCTCCAGGACCTGCGGGGGCGTGAGCGGTCGTGGACGCCGAGGATCCCGGGGGCGGAGGGCAGGCGTCCGCAGCCGGTCCGCACCCCGCACGACAGGCAGTCGGCCCCCGGGGACCGGGCCCCGCCGACCAGGGCCGAGCGCAGGGGCTCCCTGCCGGAGGAGGAGAAGAACCCCTCGGCCTCGCGGGCCGGGGCGTCGTAGAGCACGGCGGTGGAGGAGTCCAGGCACGACGCCCGGACCACCCGCACCCGGTCGGGGGGACCGGCCGGGCCGCCGTGGCGCCCCCGCATGGGGTAGGGGACCCCGCCCCGGTAGCGTCCGGGGCGGCCCGCGTAGGCGTCGCGGTCCACCCCGGAGCCGGTGGCCAGCACGAACGCGGCCACGGCCACCTCCGCGTCGGGGAGGCTCCCGCCGTCCGCCGGGCCCGTGACCGGGACGCGCAGCTCCCGCACCCGCTGCCCGCCGTCCAGGTACGCGTACCCGCGCCCCCGCGCGCACACCTCGTAGGGCCTGGCGTGGGAGGCGCCCCGGTCGGGCATGTACTGCCGCACCCAGAAGTCGGCCACCGGAGTGCGGTCGAGGCCGTCCCTCGCGCGGTCCCCGGCCAGGCCGTCGAGG
Organism: Streptomonospora nanhaiensis; assembly: GCF_026642255.1. Taxonomy (GTDB): domain Bacteria; phylum Actinomycetota; class Actinomycetes; order Streptosporangiales; family Streptosporangiaceae; genus Nocardiopsis; species Nocardiopsis tropica. The sequence continues at coordinate 2,626,995 of NZ_CP113264.1, forward strand.
TAGGACCGCGCGGCGTGGCGCGCCCAGGCCAGCAGGCCCGGGTGCGGCGGCGCCACCCGTTCGCCCAGCACGTCGGCGCACCGCCCGCCGGGGGCGGGCAGCATCGAGCACGCGTCCCCGAGCGACAGCCCCCGGTGTTCGACCAGGTCCAGGACGGCGCCGAGGACGGCGGGCGCGGAGTCGGCGAGGGGCGGCGGGCGGGGGGCGGGATCCCGCCGCGCGGCGTGGTCGGCCTCCGTGCGGCGGAAGGTGGGGCAGCCGCCCGCGGCGAGGGTCGCGGAACTGCTCAAGAGTCGGATGACGGCTGCCTGGCCGTCGCTGCCACGGGTCCGGTCGGTCACGGTGTCCTCCCTGGGAGAAGGGTGGCACGATCCGGGCCCTCCCGCCGGAGGCCTGTGGACAAACGCTCCGGGCCCTCGGAGACGCCGTGCTCCCGGCGGTCGGCGCAGGGCCGAACGGCCTGTGGACGAATTGTCCGGGCGCGGTGGTAGAACACTCGAAGCGGACATCGTTCGCAGAAAACTCGGAGAGAACGCAGGCATCCCCCATGTCACGACGCGCCGCCGCCACCCGCTGGGTCGCGCTGCTCGCCCTGCTCACCGCCACCGGCTGCGCCCAGGTCCAGGACGCCCTGGAGTGGTTCGTCTCCCCCGCGCCGACGGTCTCCGGACTGGGCTCCTACGACGAGGTCGACCGCGACGACCCCTTCGGGGGAACCCCCGCCGAGGACTACGCCGAGGGATTCGAACCGCCCCCGGCCGAGCCCGTCGGCGCCTTCTCCGCCGCCCAGGTGGAGGAGGCCTACGGCCTCACCCAGGACCTCCTGGACGCCGTGTACCTGAACCCCGACGCGGTCTTCGACGAGGACAACAGCGAGTTCACCGGGCTGCTGGGCGAACAGGCGCTGAAGTGGTACATGAACCACCTCGGCCACGAGAACGGCGACCTGGACAGCCGGCACGTGGTCTTCAACCTCGCCCCCGGGACCGCCGAGCCCATCGGCGACGTGGTCAAGGTGGACGGCCGGATGTGGGCGGAGGAGTCCTCCGAGGGCGGCCCCGACCACCTGGCGGTCAACACCGAGTACACGATCGTCCACCCCGTCGCGCGCCCGGGCGATCCCGTGTCGGTGCGGCTGGTCACCACGCACTACGGCGAGGTGTCCTTCTTCGACACCGGGGACGGGGCCCTGGAGGCGTGGCCGAACTGGTGGCGCGGGACCGGACCGGCGCACTGCGTGGACGGGTACAACGTCGTCCCCGCCTATCCGGACGAGCTCGCCGAGGGGGAGCAACCCCGGGGTCCGGTCGAGGACGCCTACGACCTGGAGGCCCACCGCGACGGCGACGACGGGTGCGCCGCCATCCGCGGTACCTGAGCGCGACGGGCGCCCCGGACGGGGAACACCGCTCCACGTCCGGGGAAGCTGGGGATAAACCTCCGTAAAAAGTCACTCACGGTGACGTTTTCCCCTCCCCGGGCGGTGCGGCGAAGACCCGTCCGGCACCCCCTCATCATGTTGAATGACGTGCATGATCGTGCGTCGAGTACTTCCCGATGAGATGAACGCCGTCAGCGAACTGCGCGTGATGGCCTACACGGCCGACGGCCTTGTGAACGTCAACCCGGCCCACGTCGAGGCGCTGCGGCTCCTGGGGGCGGACGGCCGCGGCGAGGTCCTGGTGGCGGCGGACGACGAACGGCTCCTGGGGACGGTCATGTTCGAGCCGTGGTCACCGGAGAGCGAGATCGCCCGCAACGCGGACGAGGCGGAGATGCGCGCGTTCGCGGTGTCGCCCGGGGCCCGGGGGCTCGGGGTCGGCCGGGCGCTGGTGAACGCCCTCGTCGACAGGGCGCGCGAGGAGGGGGTCTCCCGGCTGCTGGTGTCGGCGCTGCCCGAGATGGTCGCCGCACAGTACGTCTACCGGGCGCGCGGCTTCCGGCGGGCGCCCGACCGCGACCTGTCCCCGCTGCCGGACGTGGAACTCCTGACCTACGAGCTCGTGGTCAAGGACTGACTGTGAAGATGTGTGGTGGCTTCTCCGGTAGGTCTGACTCACGGACTGACCGACACCGACAGGTTGTCCTTCAGGGGATTCGTCGGCCTGCCCGGGGAAGCCACCGCACGCGACCGGACGGGCGACCGTGACCTCATAGGAGCTTGGTCGAAAAGCCCCGCCACAGTCTTGTCCGCCCGCCCGGCCGGCGCGTGCCACCCACCGGGATCAGCGACAGGACGGCAGGTACCAGCATGACCGATCAGCCCCTCGTTGTCACAGCGGGCGTGGACACCCACGGCCACACCCACCACGCCGCCGTGATCGACCCCTTGGGCCGCCACCTGGCCGACCGTGAGTTCCCCGCCACCGGCACCGGCTACCGCCACCTGTCGTCCTGGCTGTCCTCCCACGGCACCGTGGCCGCGGTCGGGGTCGAGGGCACCGGCGCCTACGGCGCCGAGCTCTCCCGTCACCTGGCCCGCCAGGGCCTGAGAGTGGTGGAGGTGGACCGCCCCGACCGCAAAACGCGGCGGATGAAGGGCAAGTCCGACCCCATCGACGCCTACGCCGCCGCCACCGCGGTGGCCTCCGGTCGGGCCTGCGGCACCCCCAAGACCCGTGACGGCGTCGTCGAGGCCGTCCGCTCCCTGCGGGTGGTGCGCCGCTCGGCGGTCAAGGCCCGCACCCAGGCGATCAACCAGGCCCGCCAACTGGTCATCACCTCCCCTGAACAGGTGCGCGCGGGGCTGCGCGGGCTCTCGGCCAAGGTGCTGGCCACCACGTGCGCGCGACTGCGGCCCGGTGCGGATCTGGCCGACCCCGCCCAGGCGGTCAAGTTCGCGCTGCGCCGTCTGGGCAGGCGGATCATCGCTCTGGAGGAGGAGCTCGCCGGTCTGGACGCCGAGCTCGGGGCCCTGACCCGTCGGGCGGCCCCGGAGCTGCTGGAGTTGAAGGGGGTGGGGCCGGACGTGGCCGGGCAGCTGTTGGCCACGGCCGGGGACAACCCCGGCCGGTTGGCCTCGGAAGCGGCGTTCGCGCACCTGTGCGGGGTCGCGCCGGTGCCGGCCTCGTCCGGGCGGCGGGACCGGCACCGGCTCAACCGGGGCGGTGACCGGGCCGCCAACCACGCCCTGCACACCATCGTGCTGGTACGGATGCGCTGGGACGGGCGCACCCGCGCCTACGTCGAGCGGCGCACCGGGCAGGGCCTGTCGAAGAAGGACATCATGCGCTGTCTCAAACGCCATGTGGCCCGGGAGGTCTACCGCGTGCTGACGCGGTCGGTGCGTGACACGGCCACCAACCGAAGTCCCATCGACAGCGGCCTCGCTCAAGCTGCTTGACATCCATAGGAGCATCCGCCTGTCCGGGCGTCCGGTCCCGCCGGGGGACCTGACGCCCGGACCCCGCCGTCGGGGGAGGCGCGGGGCGGGCGCCTCAGGGGACGGCCGGGGCGGGACGGACCCGGCGCGCCGCATCGGCCAGGGACGCGCCCAGGGCCCCTCCGCAGATCCGGTCCAGCACCGTGTCGGAGACCGGGTGCCCGGTCAGCCACACGGCCCGGGCGAACTCCTCCGGGAACCGCGCGTACCGCTCCCGGTCCGACTCCGGCAGCGGCCGGCCCGCGTCGAGCCGGATCGCGTAGCGGTCGAGCACGGCCCACACCGCCTGGTGCGACAGGGGGTCGGTGTCCGTACCTCCGCGCAGCCCCCGCGCCCACCCGCCCAGGACGGGGTGGTGCACGTACAGCCGGAGGACGGGGGAGAGGTCCTCGTCCAGGGCCGACAGGACGTCGGCCACCCGCTGCCTGCGGTGCCAGTCGCCGGGCGCGTCGCAGGCCTCCAAGAGGTCGCACACGGCGCTCTCGGTGTCGCGGGCAGCTAGCCACCCCTCCACCAGCCCCTCGGCGTCCACGGGGCGCCCTCCGTCCGCGAGCGCGAGCACGTCCTCGGCGTCCATCCCGTCGAGGGGCGGGGCGACCGCGACGTCGGCCCCCGACTGCCGCAGCTGGCGCACCGTGAAGTGGTCGCCGAGCCGGGTCACGCGGAACCGTCCTCCGACGGCGGGGGCCACGGCCCCCAGGGCTGCCAGGGTGTCGAGCACCCGGGCGGAACGGCGCCCGGGGTCCTCGCCCCCGGGCGCGGCCCCGGGGACGAGGACCCCGGCCAGCTGGGCGGGCGTACGGGGCTCACCGTGCGAGAACAGGTCCGCGAGCAGTAGGAACGCCGTCATCCCGGGCCCGCCGACCATGGTGAGCAGGGCGTCCGACCAGGCGTCGGCGAGGGCGCCCGGGACCTCCTCCGCGAGCGCCCGGGCGGCCCGCCCGGGCAGGACGCGCGTGTACGTCGTGCGCAGCAGGCCGCAGTGGCGGGCGACGGCGAACAGCGACCGCACCTCGGCGGGCGTCCGGCCCAGCGCGGCGGCGGCCCCGGCGGTGTCGGACCGGGTGAGATCGTCGTCCCCGTCCGAACGGAGGTCCCTGCCGCCGCCCACCCAGGCGGTGAGGCGGACGGCGTCGGACAGCGGGCGGCACAGGCGCGCGGCCGCGTCCAGCTCCTCCGGGCGCCCGGGCACGACCGGGCGCGGCGGCCCGGAACTCCCGCCCTCCCCCACGCCGAACCGGTCCAGGAGCGGCAGCACGTCCTGGGCCGCGTCCGCCCCGTCCGCCGGATCACGGGCGCCGGAGGACCCGCCCGGGGAGAGGTCGACCGAGGCGATGGCCCGGCGGAGCCTGCGGGGGCTCTCCGCGGACAGCAGATCCCCCTTCTCCACCAGGAAGTCGCACCACGTCAGCCAGGTGTCCCTGAGGCCGACGGGCGTCCGGTCCCAGTGCCGGACGGTGCGGGCGATGTCGTGCACGTCGGCGGTGGACCAGTCGCCGGGGTCGGGCGCACCGGCCTCCAGGTGCGCGGTCAGGAGGAAGAGCAGGGTGTCGGGGTCCAGGACGGGGCGGGGGTCGACGCCCCCGGCCCACTCCAGACACGCGCGCACGGCGGAGTAGATGCGATCAGTCATTGCCCTATCACCCGGAGTGGTGTGAGTCGCCGAAAGGGCCTCAGGCTAACCGTGCCGCGCGTCGTGGCGCGGGAGAACGCCGAAATCGCCCACGGGCCGGGGCGGATGCGGCGGAACAGCGCGCGGGACGCGGTCGGGCCCGCCCCGGGGCCGGGCGGGTGCGTGTGCGCCCGAGCGGTGCGCTGCGCGGCCCCGCACGCGGCTCCGCGGCCCCTCCCGGCAGGGGTCGGCTCCGGGGCGCGTCGACCGGCGCAGCCGCCCTGTTTTCTTTGTCGGCAATTCACGCGGAGTTCTGTTTCGGGGGCATTTTGCCCACAAGGTCCTGATGCGGCCGCAAGGCGGGCTCCTCCGGAAGTCCGGGTGTCGTTCTGTCGGGAGAGAGTCGCTTTTTCCCCATTGGGACCCCTGCGGGAGTGGTGTGTTTATTGCGCGCAAAGGGGCTGGGTAAGAGGCGGTTGGGCGTCCCGGAGTGCGGGGATATCTCGATTCCGAGTGCCGCGAACCCTCCCGGGCCGATTGGCGGAAGAATCGAACACCTCTCCGTGTGTTCGGGTTGCTTCCCCGGTCGGGAGGTGTAATTCGCGCAGTCGTCCCATCCGACCTCCGGTCGTGCGAGATGCACGAATCAGACAATTGGCTGTATGGGAGGAAAAATGAAAGAATACCGCATCGAGACCATCGACGACTTCACCGACCTGCTCCAGCGCTGGTATGTGGCGGATCACGAGGGTTTCGCCACCATGTTCGACGCGGCGGTCAAGAACGTGAAGCCGATCCCGGAGGGGACCGGGCCCGAGGTTCGGCACGACTGGCGAAACAGTACGATCGACGACCTGTGCGACTTCTTTCGCGCCTGGGACAAATGGGAGCCGGGGGTCGACAGCGGGCTCGTCTTCATCGAGAAGTTCAGCTGGCTCAACTACGAGAACGACTACGGGATGGTCTTCGTCACCTCCGGTCCCGGATGTGAGATGACCGCCCTATTCACCGAGTTCCAAGGGCGTTACATGGACTCCGAGAAATCGCTCGGGCTCGTGGAGAAGTGGAAGAGGCAGCTCGGGCCGAGGATGGACGACTATGTCGTGCCGCCTGGTGGATTCAAGAACTTCAACGACTTCTTCGTCCGGAGGGTGAAGGACGGAAAACGCCCGATCGACGCACCCGCGGACGACACCGTCGTGGTCGCCCCCGCCGACTGCGTCATCAACATGATCGTGAACGAGCTGACCGAGGAGACGCGCATCCCGGTCAAGACGGTCACCATGAACGTCAGGGAGCTGCTCGACGGCTCCGCGTACACGGGCAGGTTCGTCGGGGGCACCGCGGTGTCCTGCATCCTGATGCCCGACGGCTACCACCGGTACCACTCCCCGGTCGCGGGACAGGTCGTGGAGTCCAACTCCGGGATCGGCGGCGTCTACTACGGCATGCGCGACCTCCCCGGACTGCTCAACGACGGGAACGTGGGCTACGGCCACGACTACAGCATGTTCGAGAGGTTCCGGCGGGGCTACCTCGTCATCGACACGGGGGACGCGGCGCGCGGACACGTCGGGATGGTGCCCGTCGGCCTCAACTCGATCGCCTCCGTCGAGTTCCGTCCCGAACTCTCCCGCGTCAGGCCGGAGAACCCGGTCGCGATCGCCAAGGGGGAGGAGGTCGGATGCTTCAAGTACGGCGGTTCGCTGAACATCCTCCTGTTCGAGAAGGGCTGCTTCCCCGCGCTCCAGCTGCTCCAGGGCCAGCGCATCGGGCTCATGGAGGACCCGGGGAAGCCGCGCTCCCTCTTCACCGGACCTGCCGCACGCCGTCCGGGGACGCTCCGCCCCGACTCCCCCGCGAACGGACGCCGGACCGTCCCCTGACCGCGGGGAGGCGGCCCCGACCGGCCCCCACGCCTCCGCGGGCCGGCCCCTCCCGGCCCGCTGCCGGGCCGGGACCGGCCACTGCGTGCGCGGCGCCCCGGCTACCCGCCGGAGGCGACGAGGGTGAGGCGGTGCGCCTCGGTGGGGTCGGGGCACTCCCAGCGGCGGACCAGCCTTTCGACCGCGGCGGCCGGGACGGGGGACTCCCTGCGGTCCAGGCGCGCCCGCAGCACCCCCGGCGGGGCCTCCACGGACACGATCTCCACACGGGCCCGGTAGTCGGCGGCCAGGCCGACGCACTGGTCGCGCAGCTGGCGGGAGACGTTGGTGGCGTTCCACACGAACGGGCGCCCCGCGCGCAGGTGCTCGCGGGCCCGCTCGTGGGCGGCGACGGCCACCGGCCGCTGGTCGGCGGTCGGGCGCACGCCCAGTTCGGTGCGCAGCGCGTCCAGGCTCACGACCGGTGTGTCCGGGAGGTGGCGCGCGATCCAGGTGTCCTTGCCCGCCCCGGGCAGCCCCGACATGACGGTCACCGACGACCGGGTGTCGTCGTGGGCCGCGTAGTCCGGATCGCGGTCGGGCTTGCGGAAGAACCAGAACCGCGCGTGGTCGGAGGGGAACTCGCGCGGCCGGTCCAGACAGCGCTGCTCGGCGCAGTACTCGCCGTACAGGCCGATGCTGTCCAGGACCTCGGCGGTGTCGCCGCAGTGCCGGCCGAGGATGTCCGCCGTGGCCAGCAGCACCAGGTCGTCGTTGCGTGCGAGCAGGCTCACCCGGAAGGCGATGTGGCGCAGGTCGGGGCGTTCGAGCGCCCAGAACGGCACCTGGTGGTGGCGGACCAGAGCCGCCACGTGCTCGCGCCACCGGGCCGCGGCGAGGCTGTCGGCCTCCGTGGCCCGGCCCGTCCGGGCCGAACCGTCCGGGCCCGCCTCCCACAGCAGGCGGCGCACCATCAGGTCGCCGCGCCGCGAGTGCCCGTGCGCGGTCACCCGGCCGTCCCCGTCCCGGCGCGTGCAGTAGGGCTTGGCGACGTCGTGGAGCAGGACCGCGGCGAACAGCCGCACCCTCTCCGGCGCGGGCCTGGCCCGCCAGCCGGGCAGCCCGGACAGGGCCTCGCAGGCCATCCGGGTGTGCACCTCCACGTCGCCCTCGGCGTGGTGCACCGGGTCCTGTTCCACCCCCGCCAGGTCGCGCACCCACGGGAACGCCTCCCTGACCCGGTCCCAGTCCAGCTCCCAGTACGGGGGAGCGGGGCACAGCTCAGCGAAGACCCGCATGGAGCACCTCCGGTTCGGCGAGGCCGTTCGCGATCACCGGCCGGTCCAGCCAGTGCGAGCCCGAGTCCAGGACGGCGGCCGTGAACCCGGGGCGCACCCACTTGTACCGGTCGACCGTGCGGCCGCCCTCCTCTACCTTGACGTACAGGCCCTCCATCAGGTCGGAGCCGTCCCCCTCCGCCAGCGCCCGCTCCGGGTCGGCGCCGCCCGCCACCGCCGCCCGGGCCAGGGCCTCGCGCCAGCCGGCCGTCCGGCAGGTGGAGGCCCCCACCAGGGAGACCAGGTCCTCCAGGCGGTCCAGGGGGCCGGAGTGCAGCACGGGCACCGACACCACGGGGGTCCCCTCCAGGAGCTCCCTGCGGCGCGGGGTGGACAGGAACGCGTCCTCCCGGGTGTCCAGCACGTCGAACTCGCAGAAGTAGTGGGGGAGGGCGTCGTAGAAGACGGTGTGCCTGGCGTACATCCACTCGCCGTAGAGCACGTACCTCTCGCCGAGCCGCGGCCGCAGCAGGTGGGCGACGGCGGCGGCCCACGCCTTGAACGGGGCGAACTGCCGCTCGCGGGGCCCGCCCGTCAGGTAGTGGCCGCGGCTCTGCAGCAGGAGCGCGCCCCCGGGGCCGAAGCTGATGCCGGCGTTGGCGCCGTCGAGCTTCTCCTCCACGACCAGGTGCCGGCCGGCCAGCTCCCCGAAGGGCACGGCGGCCAGGTCGTGGTCGCCCGCCTGGAGGCGGGAGCCGCGGATGTGCCGGGTTCGGGGGTACTTGCGCATGGGTGCGGTTCTACACGCCGGCGCCGCCGCGCCGCCACCCGTTTTCCCAGGCATCGGCCGCGGCGCGCCACGGGGCCGGGGCTCAGGCCAGGTGACGGCGCGAGCCCGGGGAGGCGGCGTCGGCCGCGGCGTGCCCCTCGACCCAGCCGTCCTCGCTGTAGGGGCCCGCACCGGCCGCGGACAGGGCCGGCAACCCGGCCGGATCCGGGCCCCGCACCAGTTCGACGACCAGCGGCGCCACCATGGACAGCGCGCCCAGCAGGTGCGAGACCACCGACACCACGCGCCGGTCGAGCCGGTCGACGAGCAGTCCGGAGAAGATCCCGGTCACGCCGGACGCGGCCGTGCCGACCGGCGCCGCACCGGGCCACGAGAAGCGGAGTGCGGATGTCGTCGATCCGGTGCCTCAGCCGCGGGCGAGAGCGCGCAGTTCCTCCAGGCTCGGGGCACGGGACTCGGGGGCGTCGGCGTCCACCCTTCCACCATGGGGGTCGTCGACCCTCCCGGCGCAGGACCGGAGCGCCTCCAGCGCGGTCAGCCCCTCACCGCGCAGGCGCACGTGTTCCATCGTCCACCAGCCGCGGGCGGCGTTGCCCGCCGTGTCGGGCGGCAGGAGGGGCTGGAAGTCACTGGCCTCCTCGGTCTCGGAGGCCCACAGGTACCCGATGAGGCGATCGTCCCGGTGCACGGGAAGGTACAGCACGGGGCCCGCGGTGGTCGGGACGTAGGAGCGGCCGACCAGCACCGGGGCCAGCGCCTCGTCGCTCCACCGGTCGAACGCCCCCTGCCCCGTGCCCGGCGCACGGGCCGGGTCCCCGGCGCCGTCGGCCTCGCGGGACGGATCGGGCTCCGCCCCGCCCCGGTCCGTTCGGTACCCGTCCTCGGGTGAGTGCCCACCGTCCATGCCGTCCCCACTTCCTCTCGTCTCCAGCTGTCACTGCGGTACCGGGTGTCCTGCCCGGATCAGGGGGGAGGGATCCCGTCCAGGCGGTCGGCGTGCTCGGGCACGCTCCCCGGCGGGACCGCCCCGGCACGGTCGTCCTGAGGGGCCCCGGTCCAGCGTGCCAGCGCGCCGAGGGCGTCCAGCCCCTGGGCCCGGGCCAGGATCAGGCGGCGCACCCAGGCGCCCTTGGCGTTCAGCCCCGCCGGACCGGGCACGGGCAGGAACCCCGCGGCGGCCCCGTCCCGCGAAGCCCAGAGGCGGCCCAGCGCACTCCCGTCCTCCCGCAGCACCGGCACGTGCAGCACCGGCCCGTCGGTGTCGGCGGCGAACCGGGGCTCGGCGCCCGCGAACTCGGGGCGGAACTCGTCCCGCGCGGCCTGCTCCTCGTCGGTCATCCCTCCTCCTTCGTCACGGTCGCGGGGTGAACGGGAGCACGGTGACCCGCAGGACCCACTGCCCGGTGTCGGGGTCCTGGAGCGCGTCGTCGATCCTGAAGCGCGTTCCGCGCGGCAGGAGCAGCTCCCTCTCCGACCGTTGCACGCTGTCCTCGCCGATCCACAGGGCGGGGTGCCCCGCGGGCACGGCCAGGTGGAACTGGTAGGCGGCGGTCCGGTTCACGGTCTCGACCCCCAGCGACCCCGAGAGGAACCCCCGTTCGAGGAACTCCGTGCCGATCAGGTCCGTGGGGTCGTGGAAGGGCCGCCCCGGCGGGGCCATGAAGCCCACGCTGAACACCGAGCGCCGGACCTCGACCGTTTCCGGGATCGGATCCATCGCCCGGTCGAGCCGCTCCATCCCCTCGCGCAGGAGGTCCCAGGTCTTCTCGGCGTTCTCCTGGGTCGGCGTGTGCCCGTCGAACCACTTCTCGACCCATGAACCGAAGAACCGATGCTTGCTGAGCAGCATGACCTGGGACTCGGGGCTGGCCCGCCGGGAGAAGTCGTTGTAGAACTGCGCGTTCTTCGTGTAGGCCCGTGCGGAGTCCTGCTGCTCCGGGGTCAGGGACGCGAACCGGCCGCCGAGGACGAGCTTCCCGTATCCCGCGCCGTCGCCGTCGGTGGCGAACCGGCGCACGCCGTCGGGGTCGACCCGCCCGGGGCGGTCGTCGGGCAGGTCCGGCCCGGCGGCCTGCGTCCCGTTCTCCGGGGGAGCGGTGGAGCCCTCCGCGGTGGTCTCCGGGTGGACCGCGGCGGCCGCGGCTTCGGCGCCGGCGGCGGTGTCCAGCCCCAGGAGCGCGGTCAGGAAGGCTTCGGCGCCACTGCTGAGTCCCGCTTCTTCGGGGCCGGTCACGGTGGTGTCCGTTTCGGTCAGCACGGTGAACACCTTGACGTCCGAGGCGTCCTCGACCCGCTGCTCCGGTGACGGAACGGTCTCCGGCCGCGGCGGGACCACCACCTCGGCTTCGATGTAGAAGCCCGGCAGCTGGAACGATCCGCCCCATCCCGCGCGGGTGATCCGGTAGGTGGTGCCCCGGGCGAGGACGACCTCGCGCTCCTCCGGGTAGTCGCTCCTCTCACCGATCCACAGGCCGCGGCTGCCCGCGGGCACGGTCAGGTGGATGACGTGCCCGGATTCGGCCTGGTGGTGTTCGGCCAGCTTGTTGCCCAGGGACATGGACATGAAACCGGGCTCGGTCTGGACGGTGCCCACCAGGGAGTAGGGGTCCAGGTCCCGGAACCCGTCGAGGAACGAGACCTCGGACAGGCCGCGGACCATCTCGACCGTCTCGGGCAGGGGGCGGTCGACGGCCCGGTCGAGGCGCTCCAGGAACGCCGCCACATCGGCCGCTGCGGGGAACACGTTCCCGTTGGACCGCGCCACGACACCGGCTCCACCCGCGTGCCCGTACCAGCCCGCCAGTTCCGCCTCCGGGTTCGGCGCGTCGAGGATGTACCTGACGAAACCCGCGGTGTGTTCGGGCACCCGGTCCTGCGCCAGGAGTTCCCGAAGGCGCTCGACGGTGGGCCAGGACAGGTCGTTCAGCTCGTACAGGCTCCAGCCGCGGGCCGCCATCGGGTCCGTGGTGGTCTGGAGGCGGGTCTCATTCCGCACCTCGTCCAGGCTGTCCTGGATCTGTTCGGCCGAGAGGTTGGCGCGGACGATCACGTTGAGCCATCCGTCCGCCGTGTACCCGCGCACGTCGTCGCGCTGCCGGTCGTGGAGGGTGTCGAAGGCGTGCGGGTTGTTCGCCGGGTCGTGGAGCCAGCGGCCGTAGGCGTCGGCCTCCTCCACGGAGCGGAACCGCCGCACGCCTTGGTCGTCGACGTACCCCCTGCCGTCGTCGGCGGGACCGGTGCCGACCGGGAGGCCGGTGGCGGTGGCGGAGGCGTCCGCGGAGGCGTCCGCGGAGGCGTCCGCGGAGGCCGCGTGTCCCGTCTCCCCGGCGGGAGCGGCCGTGTCCTGCCCGGCCTCACCGACGGTCGCGGGAGGGGCTTTCTCCACGGCCGGCGGTCGGGCTCCGGACGCGGTGCCGTCCTGTTCCGGCAGGACGGCCTCGGCGGACAGCAGCAGGCCGTGAGCGGTCGTCTCCGCGCCGGTGACGCGATAGGACATTCCCCGGGGCAGGACGATCTCGTGGTTCGACGGCCGCGGGCCCTCCGCACCCAGCCAGAGCCCGTGCGCGCCCTCGGGCAGGGTCAGCCGGACGGTCACCGCGGGGTGCCCCAGGCCCACCGGTTCCGGGTTCACGGAGACCGTGGTGTACCCCGGGCTGCTCTGGACCGTGCCCACCAGGCCGGAGGGGGTCCTCTCGTCGTACCCCTCGGGGAACCGGAGGTCGCGGGTGTGGTTCAGGACCCACGTCGTCTCGACCGCCTCCGGGAGCGGGCGCCCCACCGCTGCGTCGTAGGTTGCGAGCAGGTCCCACGCACCCGCGGCGGAGGGGTAGGTCCCCCCGTTGGCCGCGGCCAGCGCCCCGGCCATACCGCTCCTGCGGTACAGACCGGCCAGCCGTTCCTCGGGGCGCTCCAGCGTGAGGACCGTCCGTAGGAAGCGCGTTGTCGGGGTTTCCCCCTCGGCGGCGTCCACGATCTCCCGCAGCCGCTCCAGGGTGGGCCAGGTGAGGCCGTTGGCCTCGTAGACCTCCCAGCCGCTGCTGCCGTGGGGGTCCACGACCGAGGGCCGCTCGGTACGGCTCATCGAGCGCAACCGGTCGAGTTGCGTCCGCAGGTCGCCCGTGGGCACCAGTGCCAGGTCCGCGAGCCACGGGGTGTCCGAGAACGCCGTGGCGACGCGGCGTTCCTCCGCGGGGAGGGTGTCCAGCCCCGGCATGCCGCGTTCCGCGCGCGCGGCCCGGTGCGCGTACCAGTCGGCCTCCGCGGGCGTCCGGAACCTCCGGACACCGGACGCGTCCACCCGTCCGTCCGAGAGCGGGTCCGCGAAGGCCTCCGGGAGCAGGACCACCTCCGCGGAGAGCACGGTCACGATCCCGCCCGTGTTCATGTCGAACGTGTCCCGGACACCGGTGATCCGGTAGGTGGAACCGCGGGCGAGGGTGAGTTCGCGCTGTTCGGGGTCGTGGCTGCGGGAGCCGATCCAGAGGCCGTGCGCCTCCTGGGGGACGTTGAGCCGCAGGAGGTAGCGGAAGGGGGCGGCGTCGGTCTTGAAGGCCCGGTCGCCCAGGGTGGTGGACATGTACCCGGGCTCGGTGTGGACCGTGCCCTCGAGGTCGTCGGCGTCGTACCTGCCGGCCGCGCGCAGCAGGTGGTCGATGGAGTGCATGCCCCGGGAGACGACCAGGCCTTCGGGCAGGGGGCGGCCGGTGGCGTCGTCGAGGAGGCGGAAGAGTTCCAGGACGCGGTCCACGTCGGGATAGGTCCCGCCGTTGTGGCGGGCGATGACCCCGGCGTACCCGGCGTTGTGGAACCAGTGGCGCAGCTCCGCGGCGGGGTCCCGGGCGGTGAGGACGTAGTCGACGAGGCCGACGGTGCGCGGAGGAAGGCCGTCCGGGTTCTCCCGGATCTCGCGCAGCCGGTCGAGGGTGGGCCAGGTGAGTCCGTTGGCCTCGTACAGGTCCCAGCCGTGGGCGGTCGCCACGGTCGCCGCCTGCCCGGCTTCCTGTTGGGCCTTGGCCCGTATCAGTGCCAGCTGGCTCGCCACACCGGTCGGGGACAGGGGCCGGATACGTGCCAGCCGGGTGATCCAGGCGGATCTGGTGTAGGCGTCGACCATCCCGCGCTGGTCGGGGGTGAGGGTGTCGAAGGCGTGGGGGTTGTTGGCCGGGTCGTGGAGCCACCGGTCGTAGGCGTCCAGTTCCTCCAGGGCGCGGAAGCGCCGGTACCCGTCGTCGCCGACCTGGCCGCGGCCGTCACCCGCCGGAAGGCGCGACTCCTCGTCGACGAGCGTGGAGGTCTCCGAGTCGCCGTCCCCGACCTCCGCGGACGGTTCTCGCGCCGACATGTCCGCGGGGACCGGCTCGGCGTCGATCTCCATTCCGTCGTCGGTGATCCGGACGTCGGTGACGCGGTAGCCGAAGTCCCGGGGCAGGACCAGCGCGTGCGGGTCGCCCGTCGCGCCCCGGCCACCGATCCACAGGCCCCGGGCGTCTTCGGGGAGGACCATGCGGACGACCGCCACGGTGTCGCGCGGTGAGGTGGTGAAGGGCGAGTCGCCCAGGGAGGCGGTGGTGTACCCCCGCTCGCGCTGGTCCCTGCCCACTATGGCGGACAGGTCGTCCCAGTCGTATCCGTCGAGTCCGGGCAGGTCCCGGTCGACATCCAGCACGAAGGACACCGCGACCGGGCCGGGCAGGGGCCGGTCCACGGCCGTGTCCATGTCCCGGATGAGCTCCAGGGCCCTGTCCCCGGTGGGGTAGACACCGCCGTTGGCCCGGGCGACCTCTCCCGCGTCGTCCGCGTTCTCGTACCAGTGGTCCAGCCGCAGCCGCGGATCGGAGGAACCGAAGATGTCCGCCGCGACCGCCCCGAACCCCGGGGAGCGGCCTCCCTCGGCGTACAGTTCGCGCACCCGGCCGAGTGAGGGCCACGACAGGCCGTTCGCCTCGTAGAGCGCCCACCCGTTGGGGGTGTCGGGGTCGGCGGCGTTCCCCAGGCTGATCCTGCTCCAGTAGTCGAGCCTGCCCTGGATGGCCGCCGGGTCGGAGGTTCCGAGCCGGGCGAGATTGCTGAGCCACGGGAACGCGGTGTGCGCGCCGATGAGGGCGCGCAGCTCCGGCGGGAGAGCGCCGTAGGTGTGCGGTTCACCGTCTCGGTCCTCCATCCGCTCCGCGTAGGCGTCCAACTCCTCCCGGGTGCGGAACCCGCGGACCTCTCCGCCGCTCTTCTCAGGGGCCGCGGCCGCGGTACCGCCGTCGTCCGTGCGATCGGGCAGAGCCCGGTCGGTGTGCACGGCCGAGGCCGTCGGCGCGTCGTCGTCGGAGTCGTAGCGGTCGAGGAGGGGCCGGTCGTCGTCGGAGTCGTCGCGGTCCAGGGGCGGCCGGTCGTCGTACGCGTCGTCCTCGGCGCTCTCGTGCCCGGAGTCCTCCAGTCCCAGGAGCGCGGCCAGTCCGGCCTCCTCCTCCGCGCCGAGGCCGGGTTCGTCGGGGCCCGTGACGGTGGCGTCCGTGTCGGTCGCCACGGTGAACACGTGCAGGTCCGCGGATCCCTCGACCTGCGGCGGGGCCGGGTCGGTAACCGGCCGCGGCGGCACGACCACCTCGGCCTCGATGTACAGACCCTCCAGCCCGTGGAAGCCTCCCCAGCCCGCCCGGGTGATCCGGTAGGTCGTACCCGGAGGGAGGATCAGCTCGCGCTCTCCGGGGTACCTGCTCTCCGAACCGATCCACATGCCCCGGGAGCCGCGGGGGAGGACCAGGTGCACCGCGTGCGCGTAATTGGCCGTGACCCCGGCGAGCTCGTTCCCCAGCGACGTGGACAGGAACCCGCGCTCGGTGTGGACGGTCCCCACGAGGGAGTAGGGGTCCTTGCCGTCGAAGCCTTCGAGGTGGTCCAGCTCCTCCAGACCGCGGATCACCTCGATCCCCTCGGGCAGGGGCCTGTCGATGGCCTCCGTCAGGGTCCGGAGGTGCTCGAGCGCGAGTTCCGGGGTCGGGAACACGTCGCCGCTCGACCTGGCGATCTCCCCGGCCTCACCGGCGTGCACGTACCAGTGGTCGAGTTCCTGCTGCGGGTCCTGTGCGTCCAGGATGTACCGGACGAAGCCCTCGGCCCTCTCCGGAACGCGCCCCTGGGCCAGGAGTTCCCGCAGCCGGTCCAGGGTCGGCCACGCGAGGCCGTTCATCTCGTACAGTTCCCAGCCGCGCGAGCCCATGGGGTTGGTCTCGAACGCCGCGACGGTGTCCTGGCGCATCAGGTCCAGCGTGATCCCCACCTGGTCCGCGCTCATGGAATTGCGGGCCACGGTGTTGAGCCAGCCCTCGATCGTGTAGCCGACGATCCGGTTCCGGTGCGCAGGGTCCAGGGCGTTGAAGGCGTGCGGGTTGTTGGCCGGGTCGTGGAGCCATAGGTCGTAGGCGTCGAGTTCCTCCTCGGTGCGGAACCTCCGGATCCCGGTCCCGTCGACGTACCCCCGTCCGTCGCCGGGCACGTTCCCGGTGCGGAGCGTGTCCGGCCCGGCGGCGGCGGCGTCGTCGTTCGTCCCGTCGACCGAGGCCCCGGCCGAGACGGGCGGCGCACTCACCGCCGCGGGCGCGGCGGTGTCGTCCGCCGGCACGTGCACCCGCGCGGTGATCACGGGTCGGCCGCCGGACGTGTCCACGGAGTCGATCCGGAACCCGGTCCCCGGCGGGAGGATGATCTCCTGGTTCTGGGGGCGGGGGCCCGCGCCGCCCAGCCAGAGGCCGTGGGCCCCCGACGGCAGGACGAGACGGACGACCGCGGCAGCCCCTTCGCCCGGGGCGGCCGACCGCGGGTTGAGCGCGACCGCGGTGTATCCCCGGGTGACCTGCTCGGTCCCGACCAGCGCGGAGGGGGCGTGCGGGTCGAATCCGTGCCACTGCTCCCGCACCGCCGTGGCGTCCGGGTACCAGGTGCTCTCGACCGTGTCGGGCAGCGGACGGCGGACGGCGTCCTCGTAGGAGGCCAGCATGTCCAGCAGCCTCTCGGGCGAGGGGTAGGCGCCCCCGTTCGCGCGGGCCAGGACCCCGGCGGCCCCGGCGGCGTTGTACAGCCCGCCCAGCCTGCGGGCCGCCTCCTGGGGACCGTGCCTGAGGAGGTCGGTGATGAATCGCGCCCGTGCGGGGTTGCTCACCCGCTCCGCGGGCAGGAGCTGGAGCAGCCGCTCGGGGGAGGGCCAGGTGAGGCCGTTCGCCTCGTACAGCTCCCACCCGAGGACCCGCTGCCGCTCCGCGGGGGTGGAGGCCTGGGTGACACGACTCGCCGCGCGTAGGGAGTCCAGCAGTTCCCGGGCGCCCTCCGGGCCCGCCGGGGTGAGGTCGACCCCGGGCGCGAGCGCGCTGAGGGCGCGGACGAGGTCGTGCCGTGCCCGGGGGAGCGCGGTGACGGCGTGCGGGTTGTGCGCCGGGTCGTGGAGGCGGTGGCCGTACCAGTGGGCCTCCTCCGCGTTCCAGAACCTGCGGACGCCGTCCTCACCCGTGCTCCCCTCCGAGAAGAGGTCGGGCACCGCCCGCGGCAGGGGGACCACGGTCGCGGTGACCACGGTCTGCGGTCCGCCGGATTCGGGGTCGATCCTGTCCTGGACACCGGTGATGCGGTACGTGGTGCCGCGGCCGAGGGTGAGCTCCATCTGCTCCGGGTCGTGGCTGCGTGTACCGATCCAGAGGCCACGGCTCCCCTGGGGCACGTCCAGGCGCAGCAGGAAGGGGAATCCGTCCACGTCCGTCTTGAACGGGGAGTCGCCCAGGGTGGTGGACATGTAGCCGGGCTCGGTGTGGACGGTGCCCACCAGCCTGCGGGGGTCCGTGCCCCCGGTCGTGCGCAGGAGGTGGTCGATCGACTGCATGCCGCGGGACACGGCCATGCCCTCGGGCAGCGGGCGGTCGACCGCGCCGTCCAGGAGGCGGAACAGCCGCCTGGTCTCGGCGGCGTCGGGGTAGACGCCCCCGTTGAGCCGGGCGATGACCCCCGCGTATCCGGCGTTGTGGAACCAGTGGTCGAGTTCGGCACGGGGGTCGGGGGCGTCGAGGACGTACCGGATGAGCCCCCGGGTCCGCGGGGGCAACGGCTGCGGGGAGGCCGCGATCTGGCGCAGCCGTTCCACGGACGGCCAGGACAGCCCGTTGGCCTCGTACAGGTCCCAGCCGTGGGCCGTCTGCGCCGTGTCGGGGTCGGCCGCCTCGGACCGGGACTGCGCGCGCCACTCCATCAGCTGTCGCGTGACGGTCTGGGGCAGGAAGGGCCGGATGCGGGCGACACGGGTGATCCAGGCCGACCTGGTGTAGGTGTCGACCATCCCGCGCTGGTCGGGGGTGAGGGTGTCGAAGGCGTGGGGGTTGTTCGCCGGGTCCTGGAGCCACCGGTCCTGCCCGTCGGCCTCCTCGGGGGAGTCGAAGCGGCGGATGCCGTCCTCGTCGAGGGTCCCCCTGCCGTAGGTGTCCGCGTCCGAGGCGTCCGATTCCGAGCCGGCGTCGGTCTCGTCGTCTCCGTGGCCCTCGTCGTCGTGGACCGCGGCGGACTCCGCCGGGGGCGCGGCCACCGGTCGCGGTTCCGCGGGCAGGGCCACGGCGGTGATCTCCACGATCCCGTCCGACTCCGTGACGTCGGTGACGCGGTAGCCGGTGCCGCGGGGGAGAAGGAGCGTGTACGGATCGGAGGTGCCCGCCCTGTCGCCGATCCACAGGCCGCGCCCGCCCTCCGGCACGCTCAGGCGGACCAGGACCGTACCGTCGCCGTCGTCTCCCGTGGCCGGTGAGCGGTCCAGGGAGGTGCGCAGGTACCCAGCCTCCCGCTGCTCGGTGCCCACCAGCGAGGAGGGGTCGCCCTCGACGTACCCGCCGAGCCCGTGGAGGCCTTCGTCCCCGCTCAGCGCGAAGGTCACCTCCACGGGGCCGGGAAGCGGGCGGTCGGTCGCGGCGTCCAGGGTGCGCAGGGTGTCCAGGACCCGGTCGGCCGTCGGGTAGGCGCCGCCGGCGGCCTTGGCCAGGGCTCCGGCCTCGTCCGCGTTGTCGTACCAGTGGCGCAGCCGTCGGCCGGGGTCGGGCGCCTTGAAGATGTCGTCGACGAGCCGGTTGAAGGTGTGGGTGTTCCCGCCGTCGGAGTGGAGCTCCCGGATATCGGTGAGCGTCGGCCACCGGTTCCCGTTCTTCTCGTAGAGCGGCCAGCCGTTGAGGTCGTCACCGCTGGCGTTGTCGCCCGCGTCGTACGTCAGATCCTCCAGCTTGTTCTGGACGGAGGCGGTGTCCAGCGAGGGGATCCAGGTGAGGGACGAGAGCCAGCCTGTGGCCGCCTGCGCCACGACGGCCTCGCGCTGGTCCCGGGGCAGCGCGTCGAAGGTGTGCGGGTTGGTGCCCGGGTCGTCGAGCTCCGCGGCGCGGGCGGCCGGGTCCTCCAGCCCGAGGAGGCCGGCCATCCCGTCTCCCCGATCGCGCGTCCACCCGGGCCCGTCAACCTCGGCCGGGTCCTGGTCCGTCGTCTCCATCAGGAACACGGTGATCTCGTCGTCCGTTTTCGACTCGGGCGCCGATCGGGCCGGAACCGGCTGCGGGGACGGTCCGCCCCCCGGGGCGGATGACTCCTCACCGGTCACCGGTCCGCTCCGGACGGGCGGGGGCTGCTCGTTGAGTGCGCTGCGGAACGTTTCCAGGAGCGGGGCGGCCTCGGGACGCTCCCCCGGCTCCGGCTCCGCCCGGTCGCTCAGGGACGCGACGCTCTCGGGACGGTGCGGCGGCGCCGGCGGTGCGTCGGGCGTATCCGGGAACGAGTCCCGGGCCTCTCCGGCGTCGGACTCGCCGCGGGTCGCGACGCTCTCCGCGGCCTCGGCGGACGGCTGGTCCGCGGATCCGAGCGCCTCCGCCGGGCCCGACAACTCCCCGGACTGTTCTTGCGGGGCCGGTGCGTCTCCGTCGCCGTCCACCAGCGCCGTGTTGACGGTCTTCACGGTGTCCGGTGCGTCGTAGGGGGAGGGGCCCCGGTCTGCGGGGTCCTGCATCGCGTAGCGGACGTAGTCCGTCGTGAGCTGCCCGCCGGGCTGCCAGAGCCGGGCGCGGACCGGGTCGTGGCGGTCTTGCAGGTGGCGGCCGATGCCGCGGGCCAGGGACTCGGCGTCCCGGACGCGTTCGGCAGGGACGGACTCCCCGCTCAGCGGGACGCGCCTGTTGGAGGGGTCGGAGACGGTGTACACCAGTGCCTGGGCCAGCGCGCGCGCCTCGTGGATGGAGCGGTTCTCCGGGGCCGGGCCGTCGACCGGGCGCAGCAGCCGCCAGAACTCGGCCCCCAGCGCCCGCGCCCGGGGGATGTCCTTGTCCGCGAGGGCCCGGGTGAGTTCGGGCAGGCGCTCCAGGACCGACGCGGCGCGGGCGTCGGCCCCCGGGTCGATCCCGGGAGCGGTGGGGTCGGTGCGCGTGGCTCCGGGGGTGGGGGAGCCGCTGTCCGCGGCGCGCTCGGGGCCGGCGGCGGGCGGCGCCGCAGGCGCGTCCGTGTTCTGGGTGGGGGTCGGAGTGCCCTGGGTCGTGTCGGGTGTGGTGGCCTCGGCGGCGGGCGGGGTGTGCCCGGCGCCCGGTGCCGGCGTCTCGCTGTTGGGCGGGGTTGTGGTCTCCCGGTTGTCGGTCGTGGCTGGGGGCTCCACGGTGGCGGGGGAGGGTGGGCTGTTGCGTCCCGGACCGGCCTGAGCGTCGGGGAGCGGTTGCGGACGGGGCCGCGGTGTCTCCGGGTCCTGCGGGACACCGTCCGTGTTCCGGGACAGGGCTGCTTTGGAGGTCTGGCCCTCTCCGGCGGGGGAGTCCTCGCGGCTCTCCTCGCCGTCTGCGGAGCGGTCGCTGCTCTGTTCGCCCGACCGCTCGTTTCCGTCGCCGGATCGGTCCCTCTCGTCGTTCCGGGAGCGGTCGTTGTCGCGGGGGGTGTCCTCGTCACGCTGGTCGGGCTGTTCGCCGTCGCGTTCGGAGGGGTTGTGCCCGGTGGCCTCCGTGTCCTGGGGCGGTCCGCTCTCGGTGGCGAGCGTCGGGGATTCGGTCGACGAGGTCCGCTGCTCCGGGGCGCGCTCGTCTGTGGAGGTCGTCCGCTGTTCGTCGGTCGCGTTCTGGTCGTGCTGGTCGACGGGGTTGCCGGTGGTCTCGGTCTCCGGGGCGGGTGGGGCGCTCTCGGTGGTGACCTGGGGGGTGTGGCCGTCACGGGGTGACTGGTCGGTGGAGGAGCCGGGGGTGCGGGTGTCGTTGGTGCGCTGGGGGGAGCGTTCGGTGGGTGTGGAGCGCTGGTTGTTGTCGGTGGCCGAACTCTGCGGTGTGGTCGCGGGCGGTGGAGCTGCTTGGCCGATCGGCGCGGCCATGCCGGGAGGGGCGGTGTGCTGCTCGGGGGCGGGGGCGGGGGTGGAGCGGTCGGCCTGGTTCGTGTTGCCGGTGTCGGGTGTGGTCTGTTCGGTGCCGGGAGGCGGGACCGTCATCGGGTTGTCGGGGACGATGGCGTTGAGGAAGTTGACGGTCAGGGGTCCGTCGTTCATGCCGGGGTGGAAGGGGTCGTTGCCCAGGCCGGGGTGTTTGGCCTCGTTGGTCCCGAAGGGGTCCTTGGCGTCCTCGGGGGACTTGAAGGGGTCGGGGTAGGGGGCGCGCACGTCCTCGTCCCGGTGGACGCGGACGGTGTCGTCGTTGGGCTGGTCGCGGTGGCGGTCGTCGGGGTCGCCGAGGTCGGAGCCGCCGAACACGGAGTCGGTGTCGCTGTCGCCGAAGTCGGAGTCGGTGTCGCTGACCAGGTCGGGGACGTCGTCGATGTCGGAGAGGTCGTCGCGGTCGTACCGGGAGGAGTCGTCGACCGGCGGGGCCAGGAGGGGGCCTTCGCCGTGGCCGTCCTGCTCCGGGGACCCCTGGCCGCCGCGGTCGCGGTCGGGGGCGTGGTCGCGGTCGCGGTCGGGGGCGTGGTCGCGGTCGGGGCCGGGGGCGTGGTCGCCGCCCCGGCCGGGGTCCTCGTCCCCGCCCGTCCACGGGCCGGGGATCTCGGGGCCGGTGCGGTGGTCGGTTCGGTTACCGGTGCTGTCGGTTTCCGTGGGCGGCGGGTTGGTGATGTCGGGTTTGTCTTTGTCGCTGAACAGGTCCAGGCCGTGCAGGATGCCGTCGGTGGCGCCTTGTTGGATGCCGGCCTGGGTGGCGCCGGCGGTGGCGGAGTAGCCGGAGGCTTCCCAGCCGCGTCCGTCGGCGAGGCTGCCCAGGCCTTCGCCGAGGTAGCCCTCGAGTGCTCCGGTGCCGATGCTGCCGCCGACCTGTTGGGTGTAGGCGCCGGTGGTGGAGAAGTACTCGCCCAGGGGTTTTTGCAAATTGGTGGGGACGTCGGCGAGGTGGTCGCGCATGTGCGGGGGCAGGCGGTCGCCGATGGTGTCGCGCAGGTGCCGGCCCAGGTCGGGGTCGTTCCAGTGGCGGGCCAGGGTGGCGGCGTAGTCGCGTCCCAGGTCGCGGGCGGCCGCCTCGCCCAGGTGGTCGCCGAAGTTGCGGGCGAAGAGGTCGGCGAAGTCCTGGCGGGCGGCGGCGGCCTTGGTCGCGTTGTCGAAGGCGCCGGCGCCGACGGGGCTGGCGGGGTTGTAGGGGGTGAGGAACTCGTCGTTGTGGCGGCCGAACACCTCGGCCAGGTCCTTGTTCAACGACGGCGGCGGGGGCGGTCCCTCTTTGGGCGCGGGCACGGGTGTGGGACCCGTGTCCTTGGGTGCGGGGGAGTCCGGCCCCCGGTCCGGGTTGACCGGGGGGTCGTCCTTGACCGGTCCGGCCGGGGGGTCGTCCTTGGGCCTGGTGGGGGGTCCGTCGGGACCGCCACCGCCGCCGGGGGGTGGCGGGGTGTCGGTGTCGCGGTTGAGGGGCGGCGGGTCGTCCCTGACCGGCCCCGAAGGCGGCCCGTCGGGGGGACCGGTGGGCGGTCCGGGCGGGGGCCCGTCGGGGGTCTCGCGCAGCGGCGGGCCGGTGGGGGGTCCGGGCGGGGGCGGCCCGTCGGGGCCGGTTTTGATCAGCGGGGGCGGGTCGGGCAGGAGTTTGAGGTCGGTGAGGCCTTTGCTGAACAGGTCGGACAGGTGTTTGCTGAACAGCCCGTCCATGCCCGCGGAGAAGACCGCGGAGAGCACGCCCTCGATCGCGGCGCCCTTGTGGGCGCTCGCGGTCAGGGCGCTGTCGCGGTGGTGGCGGGTCCCCCTGCCGATCTGGATGCGCTGGATGATGCTGTCCATGCTCGCGAAGATCTGGCTGATGATCTGGTGGCCGGGCACGGTGATGAGCAGCCAGGTCAGGATGCGGCGCATGGCCAGGCTGCGGATGGCCTTGAAGATCGGGATCCACTTCAGGGAGGCGCCGAAGGTGAACTTGGCCATGGCGATGGCCCAGGCGATCTCGGCCAGGAGCTGGACGAACTGGCCGATGACCATCATGTGCATGTACTCGACGTTGGCGCGGGCCTTGAAGAGTTCGGCGGACATGACGGTGGAGTTGTCGCGGGCCGAGCCGACGTAGTTGTTCTCGCCTCTGGTGAACTGGTCCAGGGAGCGTTCGTAGCGGTCGGCGGTGTGGCCGTCGAAGTGGCGGCGGGCGTGTTTGCGGCTGAGGTCGAACAGGTCCTCGAGCACGGCCAGGCGTTGGTCCAGGGCGGTGTAGATCTCCGAGGCGCGGCCGAGGTTGTTGATGCCGGCTCTGGGGACCTGGATGCCGGTGAGGACCTCGATCGCTTTGCGTGAGGAGTCGGACATGTTGTGGTCCAACGGCATGCGCGACTCTTCCTTCTGGCATTGGGGGCGCGGGCAGGTCCGGTCGGCCGCGCAGGTCGTCGAGGTGTCGGGTGAAGGCCTCCGCGAAACCGCTGTTGACGAACACCCCGAAGCCTCCGGAGCTGCCGGCGGGGACGAGCTCCTCGATCACGGCCCCCACGTGCGCGTCGCGCAGCAAGTACTGGTCGGCCCCGTCCCGGTCGCCGTTGTCGATCTGGACGTGCTGGATCAGCGCGCCGAAGGTGACCTTGGCCGTCGCGACGGCCAAGGTGGTCTCGGTGATGAACTGGGCCACCTGGCTCCAGACCATCGCCACCATGTAGTCGACGTTCGCCGCCGACTTGCGCAGCTCGGCCGAGAGCGTGCGGCTCGTTCTCGCCCCGTTGCCGACGTAGTCCCTCTCCTCGTTGGTGAAGGCCGAGAGGGGACGGTCGTAGTAGTCGGAGGCCGCTCCACCGAAGTTCCTCCGGACGCGGTTGCGCGTCGTGTCCATGACGTCGGGGAGCTCGTGCACCTGCTCGTCGAGGGTGTCGTAGACCTCCGAAGCGGCGCGCATGGCCGGTGTGCCGGCCCGGGGCAGGTCGATCCCCAGCACCACTTTGACGAAATTGTGTGCTGAGTCACCCATTTTCGGGGGGTCAAACAGCATGCCCGACCCCTTTCTCCGCTACCTGCATCTGAAGCGACGGTAAAGGTACCACCGGCGTGTGGAGGCGTGGAAACGACCCCCGGGATCGAGGTGTCCCCGGGGAGTGGTCGCGGACTTTTGTTGCTTCCGTGTAACAGATTTTTTCGGTCGGGTGCCGAATGTGCGGGGGGCCTGATGCTTATTGTCACGAACCTGCGGGGTGTATTTCTTTTGTTCGGTGTGATTCCTGTTGTGTCGTTTGAAGGTGAATGATTCGCCGGGGTGGCTCGGTTTTGTGTGGGGTGTCCACTTTTTCTGTCCTTCTTTTTCCTGTGACTGATTTTCTGTTTCTTTTCCGGTGTGCGTTGTCGGGGGGCCTCCTGCCGGGTCCCGGCCTGATCGCAGGTGCCCGGGTCGCGGGCTGAGACCCGCCCGGATGTGCCCGGCCTCCCGGGGCGGCAGCGGGTCCGGCCCTCGGGGAATCAGGCGGGATCCGACTGCGAAGGGAGTCCTTCTTCTCATCCGGAAAGTGTGCCGGTGCGGTGTCTTCTGTTGCATGGGGCCGTGTGGTCGAGGCCGCATTTCTGGCGCGTCGGCCTCCCGTAATCCCGTGCGGGCCCGGGGGGTCGCGTCGGCGGTGCTCGGAGGGCGTCCGGGACGCCGTCGGGGGACAGCAGGGCCCGGGTGGTTCCGGCCGTCTTCCGAAGGGCCGTCGGGAGAACGCTTTCACGGGCCGCCCTCGCCGTGCACGGCCGCGGTGCGGGCCGGCGCGGACACGCTCCAGGGCGTGGCGCCGACTTCCGCGAGGGCCCGGGCCGTTCCGGGACCGGGGCTCAGGGCAGGTGGCGGCGCGAGCCCAGGGAGGCGGCGTCGGCCGCGGCGCGCCCCTCGACCCAGCCGTCCTCGCTGTAGGGGCCCCGTACCCGCGAGTAGGTGAGCTCGCCGAACGCCTCCGCGACGGCCGCCTCCACCTCGCGCTCGCGCGCCGCGAAGACCGGTACGAGGTCCGTGCCGGTCTCGGCCTGGGCCAGCAGGGAGGTGAACATCAGGTCCACGGCCTCCACGTCCCCGGGGAAACCCATGACGGTGCACAGCCCCAGCTCCTGGTGCCACACGGCGCGGCAGTGGTTGGCCTCGGCCACCTCGTGCAGCAGCACCGCCTTGTGTTCGTCGTAGGGGGCGTCCACCGGCAGGCGGCGCCCGGAGGCGGCCTCCGACTCCCCGGGGCCCTCGGCCAGCAGTGCCCGGTCGATGCTGTGCCGCGCCATCGTATCGCTGCTCCTCGACCGCGCGAGCGACGGCCGGGCCCGCGAACACATCGATGCCCACCACGGCATCGTCGAGCACCGGGATGAACGACCAGATCGCCGTCGGAAAGGCGGGCATCACCCACTCGGGTCCCCGACAGGCCTGCTGATCAAGATCACCCGTCCGCACGAGGTGACGTGGTCCTGCCGGACCCGGCTCCGCGATCTCACCGCTTCGAGAACAGTGCCTAGCCGTCCGCCCAGGTGGTCAGGCCGTGGCGGTAGGCGTAGACGGCCGCCTGTACCCGGCTCTCCACACCCAGCTTGGCCAGGATCCGGGCCACGTGGACCTTGGCCGTGCCGTGGGTGATGCCCAGCTCCCCGGCGATCCGGGCGTTGCTGCGGCCCCTGGCCACCAGCACCAGCACCTCCCGTTCGCGGTACGTCAGCTCCACTGCCAGCGGCGGCGGTGTGCGCGGCGAGGTCCTCGCGAACCGCTTCACCAGGCGCGGTGTGACCCTCGGATCGATCGCCCCCTGGCCCGAGGCCGCCGCCCGCACCGCCTCCACGTACAGCTCCGGTTCGCTCTCCTTGAGCAGGAACCCCACCGCCCCCGCCTGGAGCGCCCCGAACAGGTACTCGTCGGTGTCGAACGTGGTCAGCATGATCGTCGGCGGCGAAGGTGAGAGCCCCGACAGCTCCCGGGCCGCCGCGACGCCGTCCATGCCGGGCATCCGGATGTCGGTGAGCGCCACGTCCGGATGCAGGCGGCGTGCCATGGCCACCAGCTCCCGGCCGTTCGCGGCCGCACCCACCACCTCCACGTCCTCGACCGGCCGGAACAGCAGCCGCAGCCCCTCACGGGCGGCTGGCTGGTCGTCGGCGATCAGCAGCCGGATCATGCGCCCCCTCCCTGTTCCGCGTGTTCTCCGCTGTTCCGGGACTGGCCGCGCTGTCCGTCCGGACGCCCTCCGCTGGGAGCACGGCCCGCACCCGCCAGCCCCGCCCGGGGCGGTTCCCCGCCTCCAGGACGCCGCCCAGCTCCCTGACGCGCTCCCGCATCCCCGCTAGACCGCGCCCGCCGGAGCCCTCCGCCGCCACGATGCGCCATCCGTCGTCCTCCACCATGACCGTCAGCGCGTCGGCCGTGCGCGTCAGCCTCACCCGGACCCGCCGCGCCGACGAATGCCGCAGCACGTTGCCCAGGGACTCCTGGACGATCCGGTACGCGTCCGCTTCCACTCGCTCGGACAGGCCCTCCCCGACCCCCTCGGACATCACCAGTTCCACGTTTACGCCCGTACCCTCCAGAGCCGCCACCAGGGACGCAAGGTCCGCCAGCCCCGTGCCCGGCACCGCCCCGGTCAGCCGGTCCTCGCGCAACGCCTCCAGCAGTTCGCGCACCTCCCGCACCGCGCGGCCGGACAGATCCGCGACCGACCCGAGCACGGCAACCGCCTCGGGGTCCCGGCCCGCCACGGCCTGCCGACCACCGACCGCCAGCAACCGGATCGCGCTGAGGTGGTGACCGGCGATGTCGTGCACCTCGCGGGCGATCCGCTCCCTCTCACGCAACCGTTCATACTCGAACGCGTTGCGCGCCTCGCGCCGGACCCCCTCAGCGCGGTCGGCCCGCAGCCGCCACACGTACCCCGCCAGGACGGGGATAAGGACGGGCAGCGTCCCCAGGGCGAAGCCCACGAAGTTCCCGGTCATGGACGCGGCTGGGGCGGACGGGTCCCCCGACCACTCGACCATCCCGTTGGTGTCAGGGAAGAGAATCACCTGGGAGGCAGACCAACACGCGACCCCCGCCGCGGCCAGCACCGGTACCGCACCGGGGCGCCGGTAGGCCGCGGACGCCGCGGCGAACATGGCGGCGATCAGGGGGCTGCTGTAGCCCACGGTCACGTACGAGACGAACGAGAGGGCTCCGGTCGCCAGAACCACAGTCAACGGGAACCGCCGCCGCAGCACCAGAGGGGCGCAGGCGAGCAGCACGACCGTGTGGGAGAGCCACCCCGCCTCGGCGCTGCCCTTGACGGGAGAGAACTCCAAGACCACCAGTCCCACCAGTACCGCCACCACCGCGTCGCGCACCGGGACGGGGAGCCACCGCCATCGCCACCGCCTCCGCGCGAACGTTTCGCCCACCTCTGCCGCACCCATCCGTCCATAGTGCGGTACGGCGCACGGTGTCCGCGTCCGCCGAAAGGCGTACGGGCGACGGCGGGGCTCGGAGGGTCAAAGGCGTACGGGCAACGGGCAGGGCGCGAAGGTCGAAGAAGCCCGGCCTATACCCTTCGGCAGATGCCCCGGCGGGCGAAACCCCGGGACCATACGCCCATGGACACAACCACACGACCGCCCGCGCCCCCGCGCATACCGCTCCTGGACGTGCTGCGCGGGTTCGCCATCCTGGGCACACTCGCCATGAACATCTGGCTCTTCGGCTATCCCGAATCAGGCGGCTACGGCCCCGTTGCCGAAGGGCTGCGGAGCATGTTCATCGACGGCAAGTTCTTCGCGATGCTCACCCTGCTGTTCGGCGTTGGCCTGGCCATCCAGTACCGGGCCGCGGCCGAACGTGGTCACTCCCGGCCAAGCAAGCAGATCTGGCGCGCCCTCCTCCTGCTGGTCGAGGGGGCTCTGCACGTCGTCCTCCTGTTCTCCTGGGACGTGCTCATGGGCTACGCGATCACGGCGCTGCTGGTGGTCTACGTCCTCGGCCTCTCCGAGCGGACGCGCTCGGCCGTCATGTGGACCGCTTTGGGCCTCCACCTCACCTTCATAGGTTCGGTGACGGCGCTCACCACCCTGTTCTTCCCCGTCGTTCACAGGCAGAGCCCCCCGATGCAGACCGAGGAGGGCCAGCTGTACCTGGAAGGAAGCTACACCGACCAGGTCCTGTACCGGGCGACGGACTTTCTGGACTCCCGGGTGACGGTGCTCCATACCTTTCCCCTGATGGTGTTCCTCTTCCTGTTCGGTGTGCGCCTGTACCGGGCCGGAGCGTTCGGAGACGACCGGGTCGGTCGGGCCCTGCGGTCCCGGATGACGGTCTGGGGCCTGGGGCTGGGTCTGCCGCTCAACGCGCTGCCCCCCGTCTGGCCCGACGACTCCCTGTTCCTAATCGGAAACCGCGTCTTCTCCGTGGTGCTGATGCTGGGGTACGTGGGACTCGTGGGACTGCTGATGGACCGGGTACGGCGAACCGGGCTGGTCACGGTCTCCCTGACCGCCGTGGGCAGGACGGCGCTCAGCTGCTACATCCTCCAGAACCTCCTGGCCTCGGTGCTCTTCTACGACTGGGGCCTCGGCCTGGCCGCTCACGCGCACCACGCGGGCTGGATGGTGGCCGCCTGGGCGGTGATCAGCCTGGTGCTGGTGGCAGGTTCGCGCTGGTGGCTGTCCCGTTTTGCGCGGGGGCCGATGGAGTTGTTGCAGACCTGGATCCTGGCCCGGGTCCCCGAGGGCAGACCCTCCTCCAGCCCGCCTCCCGTCAGGAAGTGAGACGAAAAAAGCGGTGCCCGCCGGGGGATGGCGGGCACCGCGATCGGGAGGTGCCAAGAGAGACACTGAACGGGGAAGCGTCCTCTACGGTTCCTAACGGGTG
The DNA here is from genome assembly GCF_026642255.1 of Streptomonospora nanhaiensis. Lineage (GTDB taxonomy): Bacteria > Actinomycetota > Actinomycetes > Streptosporangiales > Streptosporangiaceae > Nocardiopsis > Nocardiopsis tropica. Next base: position 2,656,152 of record NZ_CP113264.1, read on the forward strand.
AAGTCGTCCTCCCCTCTGGCGGGACCGTGGTAGAACTCGCGCTCCGGCTCGTTCTCGGGCACGGACGGGCAGGTGGGACCGTCCTCGTCCGACGCGTGTTCGGCAGCGAGTGGAATGCCGTAGACCCGCATCGTCCGAGTGACCCAGCCGCGCAGCTCGGGGAGCTGCGCGTACAACACGTCACCGGGGCAGGCGGTGGCGTTGAAGCCCCGGTGGCCCCGGATCGCGCTGTTCGGGTTGAGCCCGTAGGCACCGCACAGCCACGTCAGGGTCTGCACCAGTGAGTTGGGCAGGGCCTGGGACGGGCCCACGGTCATGTAGAGGCCCTCGTTCTCGATACCGATACTGCTGCTGTTGTAGTTGGCCACGTGGGTGCCCACGACGTGCTGTCCCGCCGCGATGGCTTCCGGGGTGCGATCGCGACCCTCCATGACGTAGCCGCCGCGACTGATGGTCAGCTGCTGGCCGGCGTCGATCCAGCCGTTGCTGTCCATGTGGTAGTTCTGAATCGATTTGGACAGGTTCAGCGCGTGGCCGAGCTCGAGCGCGAGAACCGCGAGCTCAAGCGGGCCAACGCGATCCTCAAATCCGCGTCGGCTTTCTTCGCGGCGGAGCTCGAGGGCCCACACACCAGGTAGTGGCCTACATCGACCTGTACCGCCAGGAGTTCGGGGTCGAGCCGATCTGCCACGTGCTGCAGGTCGCCCCGTCCACCTACTACGCGGCCAAATCGCGGGCGCCGTCGCTGCGTTCGCGCACCGATGAGGCCACCACCGCGAGGATTCGGCAGGTGAACGCCGACAACTACGGCGTCTACGGGGTCCGCAAGGTCCACGCCGAGCTGAACCGGCAGGGCCACCGGGTGGCCCGCCACGCCGTCCACCGGCTTATGCGCCGGGCCGGTTTGCGGGGCATCACCCGGGCCAAGAGCCCGCGCACCACCACCCCGGCCCCGGGCCTGGACATGCGCCCGGACCTGGTGGAACGCTCCTTCGCCGCGGATGCTCCCAACCGGTTGTGGGTCGCCGACACCACCTACATCCGCACCTTTGCCGGGTGGGTCTACGCGGCGTTCGTGATCGATGTGTTCTCCCGCCGCGTGCTGGGCCGGCAGGTGTCACGGTCGTTGCGCACCGACCTGGCCCTGGAGGCGTTGGAGATGGCGGTGTGGAACCGGGCCCACGTCGGGCGGCGCATCGACGGCCTGGTCCACCACTCCGACCGGGGCGTGCAGTACCTCGCGGTGCGCTCCACCCAGCGCCTGGCCGAGGCGGGGGCGGTGGCCTCGGTCGGCACCACCGGCGATCCCTACGACAATGCCGTCATCGAGTCGTTCTGGTCGCGTATGCAGGTTGAACTGCTGGATCGGCGCAGGTGGCGGACCCGGCTGGAGTTGGCCAACGCGATCTTTGAGTACCTGGAGATCTTCCACAACCGCCAGCGCCGGCACTCAGCGATTGGCTGGCTGACACCCATAGAGTTCGAGAAGAGACTACCGAGCACCGTGGCCTGAGAATCCGAGAACACGGCTCCACCGAAGCCGGTACATGCCAGAGCCTCCAATAAACCCGGCACGAGACAGGGAGCGGCTCACCTGTGTCGCGGGTCTTCGCGAGGACGCTCCATGCGCCAGGTCATGTCCCGCCTGTGCACGGCCGCGGTGCGGGCCGGCGCGGACACGCTCCAGGGCGTGGCGCCGACTTCCGCGAGGGCCCGGGCCGTTCCGGGACCGGGGCTCAGGGCAGGTGGCGGCGCGAGCCCAGGGAGGCGGCGTCGGCCGCGGCGCGCCCCTCGACCCAGCCGTCCTCGCTGTAGGGGCCCCGCACCCGCGAGTAGGTCAGCTCGCCGAACGCCTCCGCGACGGCCGCCTCCACCTCGCGCTCGCGCGCCGCGAAGACCGGTACGAGGTCCGTGCCGGTCTCGGCCTGGGCCGCCCTCTCGGCGGCGCGCGCCGTCTCGACCAGCCGCTCTCCCACCCGCACCGAGAACGCCGACATGAACGAGGCGCGGAACGCCTTGCCCGCCGCGCGCCCCGACCGGTCCCGTACCGAGCCGCTGGCCCGCATCGCCGTCTCGGCCTGGACCAGCAGGGAGGTGAACATCAGGTCCACGGCCTCCACGTCCCCGGGGAAACCCATGACGGTGCACAGCCCCAGCTCCTGGTGCCACACGGCGCGGCAGTGGTTGGCCTCGGCCACCTCGTGCAGCAGCACCGCCTTGTGCTCGTCGTAGGGGGCGTCCACCGGCAGGCGGCGCCCGGAGGCGGCCTCCGACTCCCCGGGGCCCTCGGCCAGCAGGGCCCGGTCGATGCTGTGCCGCGCCATCATCTCCTGGGCGCGGGCGCTCAGCGCCTCCGCCTCCTGCGGGAACTCCGTCGACTCGGCCTTGGCCAGCAGGGCCCGCACCCGGGCGAGCTTGCCCGCGTCCACCCGCTCGGGCCGTCGCGCCGCGCCCGGGCGGCCCGGCCGGTACGCCCCCGGCGGCGGGCACAGCCGCCGCAGGGGAGGGAGCACCCGCAGGGCCGCCAGCACCCGCAGTACGGCGTCCACGGCCTCGAACCGCAGCAGCCCGTGCTCCGCGCCGACGTGGGCCGGGTACCCCTCGCCGCGGCCCCACGACGCCTTCACGCCGAACCCGCGCACCTGCTCGGCCCAGCGCGGGTCCACCGTCGCCGGGGAGTGGCGCTCCATGTCGGCCGTCACGGCGTCGGCGCACACCGCCGCGGCCACGGCTCCGAGCACGCGGTCGACCTGGCGGACCGTCTCGGCGGGCTGCCAGCCGCGGGTCCACGCGGAGGCCGCGGCGTCCAGGAGGGCCGCCAGGAGGGCGCGCCCCGCCGCGTCCGCCCACTCGCGGTCCTCGGTGTCGGCGAGCCGGGCCGCGGCGAGGTCGACGCCCCCGCCCTCCCCGCCGGACACGAGCGCGTCCACCGCCCCGGACACCACCTCCGCGGGGGAGGCCCCGGCCTCCGGCCCGGCCCAGGCGGCCGTCGGCGCCCCGGCGGCGCGACGCTGTCGGCCACGACCCTTCTTGCCCACGGTGCTTCTCCCCGGTCGTGTCGTCGTTCGGCGGTGGAGCCGACGGACAATCCTACCGATCCCCGTCGGCCGGATTCGCGGTGAGAGAACCGAAACCTCCGGGAAAAGGGCCGGTCGCGCGCCTGGGAGCGCTTTTCGCCCCCTGCGCGTCCCGCCGCCCGTATTCCCCCGCGGGGAGGGACCGGGCGGCGCCGTCGGGAGCCCTCCGCCGGCGAAGGGGCAGTTCGGCGGCCCCGTGCCGGATCGGGTGCGCCCGAAGGGGGATTCGGCTCCCGTGCGGCGACAACGCCGCCGTTGGGCGCGGTGTCGTGAAATCCCGCCTTGCCCCGCCGTGGAGCCCGTTGCCCCGGAAGGAAAGGCAGTGCTTTCCTCCCCGAAGCACAGCGGAAACACGGGGGGAATACCGTCGGCTCCCATCCGTACCCACCGAGGAGCCGCCATGCGCCAGGGAACCGGGGCCGACGACCGGGAGGGCCTCCCGCGGGGCGGGGCGGACGCCGCCGGCTGCCCCCGCGGCGCGGACCGGGCCCCGCGGCTCCACGGGGGCCCCGGGGACGACGTGCCCTGGGACCTGCTGCGTGCCCGTCACGGAGGGCTGGTCCCCGTCGAGGTCGGCCCCGGGGAGCGCGGCTGGCTCCTGCTCGGGTACAAGGAGAACCTCCAGGTCCTGCGCGACCGCGACCTCTTCTCCGCGGACCCGCGCCCGTGGAGCCCCGCAGGCACGGCCCCGGTCCGCAGCGGAGCCCTGGCCCGCGACGGCGAGGAGCACCAGCGGCTGAGGGTGCCCCTCGTGGAGGCCCTGGCACAGGTGGGCACGCCCCAGCTGGTGCCGGTGGTCGAGCGCGCGGCCGTGCACCTGCTCGGCCGGGTCGCCGCCGAGGGGAGCGCCGACCTCATCGGCCAGTACGCGGCCCCGCTCCCGGCGCTCGTCCTCAACGAGCTCTTCGGACTGCCGGACGCCTACGGACGCCTGCTGGCCGACCTCACGACGCGCCTGTGGAGCGGCGAGCCGGACCGCTCCGAACCCGCGGCCCGGGCCGTCCGCGCCTACTTCGCGGGCCTGGTCGCCCGCAAGCGGGCCGACCCCGGCGAGGACCTCGCCAGTCGGCTGCTGGCCCACCCCCACGGGCTCACCGACGAGGAGGCGGTCGCGTCCCTGTCCCTGCTGTGGGAGACCGGGCACGAGCCGACCACCCACCTCATCGGCAACGCCCTGCTCAGGCTGCTGGAGGACCCGGGGGTGTGGACCGCCTACCTGGGCGGCACCCTCACCCCCGAGGACTTCGTCGACTACGTCATGTGGACCGACCCGCCGATCCGGATGCTCGCCGGGCGCTACGCCACGGCGGACGCGGGCTTCGCGGGCGCCCGCCTCCGGCGGGGCGAGCCGATGCTGTTCGGCTTCGCCTCCGCCCACACCGACCCGTCCGTGTTCCACGGCGGGGACGACGCGATGGCGATGGCGGGCAACCGCTCCCACCTGCTGTGGGGCGCGGGGGCGCACCGCTGTCCCGCCACCGGGTTCACGCGCGAGCTGGTGCGCACCGCCATCGACATGGCCGTGGACCGGATGCGCGGCATGGTCCTGGCGGTCGAGCCGCACGGGCTGCGCCGCCGCGGTGGGCCGTCCGTCCACGGCCTGGTGGAGCTCCCGGTGTGGTTCACGGCCACCGGTGAACGCGCCGAGCCCGCCGAGGAGGAGCCGGAGGCGCCCGTGCGCAGGTGGATCCGCAAGAAGCGCAGGCCCGCCTCCCAGGGCGCCCGCTACCAGGCGCCGCTGGCCCGGGAGGAGAACCCGGACGAACGGGCCGCCCGGGTCCCGGCGGCGGCTCCCAGGCCCCGGCCGCGCCGTCCGCCCCAGGGGGCCGGAGCCCGGTACCAGGCCCCGTTCGCCGAGGAGGAGACCCGGCCGGACCCCCTGGAGGTGCTGCTGGCCGCCTGGCGCCCCGGGGGCTGACCTGCGCCTGACGCGGCTACCCGGGGTCCACCACGACCAGCTCCGGGTGGACGCGCTCCGGATCGTCCAGGAGGGGCTGGTCGCCCCCGCGCAGGTGGTGGTCGAAGAACGCCAGGCCGTAGGCGCGCACGAGGTCCAGGCCGTGTCCGACCGGGATGTCGCCGTACAGGTTGCGCCACTCCTCGGGCGGATACATGTCACGGAGCCCCAGCTGCTCGGTGACCAGCCCCTGGTCGATGCCGTTGGAGTGCCCGGAGCCGGTGACCCTGATCCACTGGCGCCACCCCGTCAGGCGCGGCCACATCTCCTCGTGGCCCTCCCAGGCGATGCCCCGGTCGTTCCCGAGCAGGGCCAGGGGCTTGTCCAGGTCCTCCTCCAGCGCCGTGGCGTAGTAGGGGCCGTCCAGGTTGATCCCGGCGTCGACCCTCTCCTCCAGGCGCAGGGTCTCGGCGGTGGCCGAGCCGCCCCAGGAGTGCCCCGCCATCCCGATCCGGGAGGCGTCGATCACGTGCGACCACCGCCAGGCCGGGTCGGGGCCGGTGAGCCGGTCCAGGAGGAAGGAGACGTCCCCGGCGCGGTTGACCGCGCCCCGGGCCCACTCCCCGCTGCCGCACCCGGCGCACCCGGTCACCAGCCCGTGGGGGTACTCGACGGGCGCGGACTCGTGGGCGTGGTCGACGGCGGCCACGACGAACCCGTGGCTGGCCAGCTCCTCGGCGAGGGAGGAGAACCAGATCCTGTTGTGCCCCGCGCCGGGGGACAGGACGACCAGGGGCAGGCCGTCCCCGGTGCGGGCGGGGGCGACGTCGAGACGGGAGTGGGTGCGCACCCGGTGCAGGGTGTCCGCGGGCAGGCCGGTCACCCCGCGCGCCTCGAGCGTCGCCGCCGACTCGGCCTCGGTCATGTAGGGCGCGCGCCGTCCCGCGTCCGACCGGGCCGGGTACCACAGGGTCGCCATCAGCTCGCGGGGACCGCCGACCCACATGTCCTCGCGGCCCTCGTCCACCAGGTGCAGGGTCGTGCGGCCGACCGGGCGTTCCCCGGTGGGGGCCGGGAGGGAGGCGCGCGGAACTTCCACCGGGGCGGGTGGGGCCGCCGGGCCCGCCAGCGCGCCCGCAGGCGAGGCCAGCACCAGGGCCGCGGCGAGCACGGCCCCGGTGCGGAGGCGGGAGGGGGCTTGCCGGCGCCGCGTGCGGGCGGCGCGGGGGAGGGGGTCGGCGTTGCGTCGTACGTGGGGCATGCGCGTCCCGTCGTTCGGTGGGGTCGTGTCGCCTCCGACCCTAGGAAGCCCCGGTCCGCCGGACCATACGGCGGGCCGTCCCCTCTCCCGGGGGCCCGCACGACCGGTGGGGGTGGGGCCGGCCCCACCCCCACCGGTCGTCCGGGGTCAGGGCGCGGCCTCGACCAGCAGCACCTCCAGGGTGCGCGGGCCGTGCACCCCCTCCACCCTGTTGAGCTCGATGTCGCTCGTGGCCGAGGGGCCGCTGATCCACGTGAGCGGCCGGGCCGGGTCCAGCAGCCGCACGGCCTGCGGGACGCCGTCCACCACCTGCTCGGCGCGCACCACGCACAGGTGGTAGTCGGGCACCAGGGTGATCGCGCGCCGCCCCTGGTCGGGACTCCCGTCCAGGACGATGGTGCCGGTCTCCGCGATCGCCACGGAGCACCCCGTGACCACGCCGTCCACCCCGTTCAGGTCCCCCACGGACAGGGGCTCCTCCCGGGAGTCGGGCAGCCGCTCGGCCGCGGCCCCGTCGAACCACGCGTCCGGCACCCCCGGAGGGGCCACCACCCGCTGCGCTCCGCGCCGGTCCAGGGCCGCCGCCACCTCCGCCGCCACCCGGTCGGCGGGGACCCGGCGCACCTGCGCCTTGTAGTCGCGCAACCGGTCCTCGAACACGTCCAGGGTCGGGCCCGCGGCGTGGCTGTCCGCGAAGCCGCGCCCCGGCGCCCGCACCGCGGGCTCGTCGGAGGGCACGTCGGCGAGCGCCGCCCTGACCCGGCCGAGGATCCGCTCCCTGCTGCTCGGAACGGGGCCCCGCGGCCCGCCTCCGGCGGCCCCTCCCCGTCCCGGGGTCCGTCCCGTCCGCGATGCGCTCACCGCTGCCCCTTCCCACGCTTGTTCCACCACGAGCGGAAGGACTCCGCGGGGACGTCCGGGACGTCCCGGGTGTCCGTCCACTCCCCGGCCGTGCCGGGCAGGTGCCCCGGCACCAGGTTGCGGCCCAGCCCCGCCGCGCGCTGGGCGGCCCCCAGGGCGCGCGAGGACGAGAAGACCGCCTCGGCGCCCGCCATCAACGCCTTCTCCCCCAGGTGTCCCCTGCCCGCGGAGACCTCCTCGCGCAGGTGCACCAGCACCTCCGGGATGTCGATCGCCACCGGGCAGACCTCGTAGCAGGCGCCGCACAGCGACGACGCGTACGGCAGCGCCTCGTCCACCGCCGAGGACATCCCGCGCAGCTGCGGCGTGAGGATCGCGCCGATCGGTCCCGGGTACACCGACCCGTAGGCGTGGCCCCCCGTGCGCTCGTACACCGGGCAGGTGTTCAGGCACGCGGAGCAGCGGATGCAGCGCAGGGCCTGGCGGCCCACCGTGTCGGCCAGCACGTCCGTGCGGCCGTTGTCCAGCAGCACCAGGTGGAACTCCTGTGGGCCGTCGCCCGGGGTCACCCCGGTCCAGGTCGAGGTGTAGGGGTTCATCCGCTCGCCGGTGGACGAGCGCGGCAGGAGCTGCATGAACACCTCCAGGTCCGACCAGGTCGGCACGATCTTCTCGATGCCCACCACGGAGATGAGGGTCTGGGGGAGGGTCAGGCACATGCGCCCGTTGCCCTCCGACTCCAGCACCACCAGCGTCCCGGAGTCGGCCACCGCGAAGTTGGCGCCCGAGATCGCGGTCCTGGTGCGCAGGAAGCGCTCGCGCAGGTGCAGCCGGGCCGCCTCCGCCAGGGCGCGGGGGTCGTCGGTCAGCCCCGGCGGGGCCGGGGTCCCCCACTCCGCCATCTGGTCCAGGAAGATCTCCCGGATCTGGGCGCGTCCCAGGTGGATGGCGGGCACCAGGATGTGCGACGGGAGGTCGTCGCCCAGCTGCACGATCAGCTCCGCGAGGTCCGTCTCGTAGGCGGTGATCCCCGCCTCGGCCAGCGCGTTGTTGAGCTCGATCTCCTGGGTGGCCATCGACTTGACCTTGACCACGTCCGTCTCGCCGGTGGCCTTCACCAGCCGGGTGACGATCGCGTTGGCCTCCTCGGCGTCGGCGGCCCAGTGCACCCGGCCGCCCGCGCGGGTCACCGACTCCTCCAACTGCTCCAGGTAGCGGTCCAGGTGGCGGAGCGTGTGCTCCTTGACCGCCGCCCCCTCCGCGCGCAGCAGCTGCCAGTCGTCGTTCAGCTCGCCGACCACGGACGCGCGCTTGTCGCGGATCGTGTGCGTCGCCCTGCGCAGGTTGTGGCGGGTCCGGGAGTCGTCGACGGCCGCCCTCGCGGCCTCGGGGAAGGGCGGTATGCCCAGGAACGTGGCGCTCATCGGGTGACGGCCTCCTTCGCGGCGGGTGCGTCGTCGGGGGCGGGCCCGGCCGAGCCGCCCTTCTCGGTACTGGCCAGGATCTCGGCGATGTGCGCCACCCGCATGCCCGACCGCTGCCGGGACAGGATGCCGCCGATGTGCATCAGGCAGGAGTTGTCCACCGCGCACAGGACCTCGGCGCCGGTCTCGACGGCGTGCCGTGCCTTGTCCGCGCCCATGGCGGAGGAGACGTCGCCGTTCTTGACCGCGAACGTGCCGCCGAAGCCGCAGCACTCGGTGGCGCCCTCCAGCTCCACCAGCTCCAGGCCGCGCACGGCGCGCAGGAGCCGGTAGGGGCGGTCGCCCAGGCCGAGCATGCGCAGCCCGTGGCAGGTCGGGTGGTAGGCGACCTTGTGCGGGTAGTAGGCGCCCACGTCGGTCACCCCGAGCACGTCCACCAGGAACTCGGTGAGGTCGTACACGCGCGGGGCGAGGCCGGCCACCTTGCGGGACAGGCGGCTGCCGCCCGCGCCCAGGCGCGGGTAGTTGTCGCGGATCATCGCCGCGCAGGAGCCGGAGGGGACGACGACGGCGTCGGCGCCCTCGAAGGTCTTGACGAAGCGCACGGCCAGCCGTGTCGCCGGTCTGCGGTACCCCGTGTTGTAGTGCATCTGGCCGCAGCACGTCTGGTCCTCCGGGAAGACGACCTCGTGGCCCAGCCGCTCCAGGAGCCGCACCACCGCCCGTCCGGTGTCGGGGAAGAGTGTGTCGTTGACACAGGTGATGAAGAGTGCGATCCGCATGGGCCTCCCTCGAGCCGCCCTCCAGGGGTCGGCGTCCCGCTCGCCACGAGCCTTCCAGTGGTCCGACCACTTTTGCACACCGGAGGAAGTGCGGCAAGAACAGGGGGGTTTATCGGTGTTGAGGGAGAGTCTCAGGCAGGATTGGTACGATCACTTTTCGGTGGTGTGGCCCGGGACACGTGTCGGAGCCGGGCGGATCCGTTCCGGGCCACCGGTGCTTCCCGGGCCCCGCCGGTCCGGCCGGGCGGTCCCGGCGGGTTTGCTCGCCGGCGGGCCCGCTCCCGGCGGGGAGGGGCCCGCCCCCGCCGGGAGCGGCGTACGGGTACCCCGGTCCGCCGGAGGAGCCGGTGCGCGGACCTGCCGGGCCACGGGTGCGGACCGCGGCGCGTACGGGCTACACCAGCTCCGGGACCACGGCGTACACGGTCGGGTCGGTGTGGCCCCCGGCGGTCAGGGCGTCGTGGCGCAGGATGCACGTCCCGCAGGTGCCGCAGTGCGAGGGGCCGGCGGAGTAGCACGACCACGTCAGCTCGTACGGCACCCCCAGGCTCCGGCCGATCTTCCCGATGCCCGCCTTGCTCGTGCGGGAGAAGGGGGTGTGGACGGTGACGGTGCCGCTGGTGGACAGCAGCGCGGCCGTGTTGACCGCGGCGATGAACTCCGGCCTGGTGTCGGGGTAGACGTCGTGGTCGTCGGCGTGGACCGCGGTGACGACGCGGTCGTGCCCCAGGGTCTGCGCGATGCCCAGGGCCGCGAAGACGAACGTGCCGTTCCTGGACGGCACCACGGTGACGCCGGTGGAGTCGGCGCCGCCGTCCCCGTACACGCCGTTGGAGTAGGGGCCGCTCGGCACGTCGATGGTGGGGTCGGTGAAGGAGGAGCGGAGCTTGGCCCCCCAGGAGGAGAGGTCGATGAAGTGGTAGTCCACGCCGTAGTGCTCGGCCAGGCTCCTCGCCGACTGGATCTCGGCCGCGTTGCGCTGGGAGTAGTTGATGTTGAGGACCGCGCCGGCGCGTCCCTCCTGGGCGGAGAGGGCCAGGGCGGTGGCGGAGTCCATGCCGCCGGACAGCAGTACCAGGTCGCTCATTGCAGATCTCCCTTTCGGTTGCCTTCGTCGGTGCGGGTTCAACGGTGAGAGGGGGAGTCCCGTGGGGCCGCCCCGGCACTCCTCGTGCGGGGCCTCGGTGGTGTGCCGCCCGGCTCTGTCCGCCGCCCGGGGTCGGGCGGACGGAGGGCACGGGGCCGGCGTCCGGCACAAGGGGCCGGCCCGGTGGCGGCGGGGGAGCCCGCGGACGCCTGCCGCGGGGGTCGGCGGGCAGGCGGTCGGGTCGGACACGGTGTGTCACCACCTGTGGCGACGGGCGGGCTCGGGGCTCGGGGGCAGGTGGACCGGGGCCGTGTCAGGACGGCAGGACCGTCTCCCGGTGCGGGGTCCGCAGGAGGGAGCCGGCCCACGTTCTCGATGCGGGCCTGCGCGGGCCCGCCGTGGGACCGTCGCCGCTCGCGTCCGGGCGGTGGGCCGGGCCATGGGTGCGCCGGGCCGCATCATCGGCGGCACGAGCGGCGGGCACCCGGCACAGGTGAGGGATCACGGTCGGCTCCAAGCATCCTTGGCGACACTGCTCCCAGTTGAGCAGATCCGGATCCGTCGTGTGAGGGGTTTCGCGGAACCCGGTTCGCACGTCGCGGGGGAGTCCGCCGGATGTACCGCGTCGCTGGACGGGTCCCCGGCCGTCGTTCCAGGAGAGCCCGTCCCGGCGCCCACGGCGGCGCCCCGCGGCCCGGCGCCCGAGGTTCGCCCCGGCGGAGAGCACGGTATCCCCCAGGGCCCCGGCCGCGACAGGACTTGCTGCTCCATTCCGACGAGCGCCGAATGGTCGGACCACTCTGTCGTGAGGAGAAGCAAGTCGAGGAAATAAGCTGGTTTTTCGGCGGAGAGCAATGATGTATCAGAAAATTGGTATGATGAATCGCCCGTCAAAGGGAACGGTGCGGCAGCCTCTCGGAGTCCGGACCGGACACGGACGCCGCCCGGAACACAGCGAGGGGCGCCCCGCGAGGGCGGTGCGCCACGGCCCGACGACTTGGAGAGATCCGTGCCCCACGATCCCGGCGGAGAGCGCACGCCCGTCACCCAGAGGGCCGTCGAGCGGATCAAGGCGATGATCGCGGGGGGCGAGGTCGGCCCCGGCGAGCGCCTGCCCACCGAACGCGACCTGGCGGTCCAGCTCGGGGTCTCCCGCAGTTCCATGCGCGAGGCCATCCGCGCCCTCACCACGCTCGGTGTCCTGGAGGCCCGCCACGGGGCGGGCGTCTACGTCACGGCGCTGCGCCCCGCGGACCTGCTGGAGACCTTCTCGGTGCTCGCCGAGGTGTCCCAGGGGCAGACCCTCCTGGAGGTCCTCCAGGTGCGCCGGATGCTCGAACCCGCCGCCACGGCCCTGGCGGCGGCGCGGGCCGACGCGCGCGACCTGGAACGCATCGGCGCGCTGCTGGAGCGCATGGACGGCTCCGACGCCATGGACTGCGCGGGGGCTCCGGGGGGCGCGGCGCCGGAGGGCGGCACACGCCCCCGCCGGGAGTCCCCCGACGGGGGCGTGCTCGACACGGCCGGCGCGGACCTCGGCTTCCACCAGGCCATCGTGGCCAGCACCGGCAACGCCACGCTGGCGGCGATCGGGGAGGGCCTGTCCTCCCGCACCTTCAACGCCCGCGTGTGGGCCGGGCACCGTGAGGCCGGTCTGAGCGCCGCGCTCCACGAGGACCACGAGCGCATCCACGAGGCCCTGGTCGCGCGCGACCCCGACGCGGCCAGGGCCGCCGCGACCGTGCACGTCCTGCGGGTGGAGCGCTGGCTCCGGGCCGACCTCGCGCAGGGGGACGGGGCCGGAACCCGAACGCGGGCGCCGGGACGGTGAGGGGACCACCGCCGGCGCCGGGGGCTCAGCCGTCCCCGTCGCGGATCCCGTCCGCGAACTCCTCCGCCCCGAGCACGCGCGTCAGGTCCTCCCCGTCCGGCGCCCGGTCCTGCTCCTCCGCCGGTTCGGGGGCCTGCTCGGGGACCTCCTGGCGCAGTTCCGCGCCGATGCCGAGGGCGTCGTGGTCCTCGAGCTCCTCGATCCGGAGGCCGTGCGGGTGGTCCGACAGGTACTCGGCCACCGCCGTGTCCTGGTCCGCCGCGCCCACGTCCATGTCCGCGTCCACGTCGTCGATGTCGCTCTCGTGTCCGGGCGCGGGGTCGAAGGGCCCCACGCCGGACCCGTCGGGTCGTCCTGTCACCGGCCTCCCCCTCGCTCTCGTGGTCCCTACCCCTGATCATGCCTGGTCAGGGCAGGGGATGCCAGAGGGGCGTGCGGACCGGGGACCCGGCGGGGACGAAGCGGTCACCAGGGCCGGAACGCCGCGTGGTCACGGACGGTAGGATTTGGCGCTGTTGTCCGAGATGACGAACGGAGTCCCCTCTCCCGTGACCGTGCGCGACCGGGTCCGAACGATCGTCGACGCCTCCTGGTTCCAGGCGAGTGTCGTCACCCTCATCCTGATCAACGCCGTCATCCTCGGCGTGGAGACCTCCCCCCGGGCGATGGCGGCCCACGGCGAACTCCTCCGCGGTATCGACATCGTGATCCTCGCCCTGTTCGTCCTCGAACTGGGGCTGCGGGTCTACGCCCACCGGGCGGAGTTCTTCCGCGACCCCTGGAGCTGGTTCGACATGGTGATCGTCGGGATCGCCCTGCTGCCCACCTCCGGGCCGTTCTCCGTGCTCCGGGTGCTGCGCGTCCTCAGGGTGCTGCGGCTGCTCTCGGTGATCCCGTCCCTGCGGCACGTCGTGTCCGGCCTGTTCCGGGCCCTGCCCGGCATGATGTCCATCCTCTTCCTGGTGATGCTGCTGCTCTACGTGTCGGCGGTCATGGCCACGCGGCTCTTCGCGGACGACTCCCCGGAGTACTTCCGGGACCTCCCCACCTCGCTGTTCACCCTCTTCCAGATCGCCACCGCCGACGGCTGGGGCACCATCGCCAAGGACGTGATGGAGCACACGCCGATGGCCTGGGTGTTCTTCGTGGTCTTCGTCCTGGTGTCCACCCTCGTCGCCCTGAACCTGTTCATCGCCGTCGCCGTGGAGGCGCTGGAGAAGGACGACGGCGAGGAGAGCGGGGACGGCCCCGGGGACGGGCGGGGCGGCCGCGCGGTGCCCGACCCGGACGACGGCGGCCCCGACCCGGGACACGCGATGATCATGGCGGAGCTCCGGACGCTGCGCGCCGAGGTGGCCGAGCTGCGCCGGGAGCGCCAGGAGGTGTGACCGCCCGCGGGGGCCGGTCCCCGCGGCGCGCCGTCTTCCGGCCGGGGCTGTGGAAAGCCCCGGAAGCGGTGGTGTTCGTGGCAGGCTAGGGCTGTGCGCCGGACGCCTTCGGACGGTTCGGCGGCACAGCCGCACGGTGGGGGCGGCACGCGGACCCGGCATCCGTGCGCCGCCGCCCGCACCTGACCGCACGGACGACGAGGAGCGACCGGATGTCTGCCAGCACACCCCTCCCTCGCACCGGGGACACCGGAGAGGGGGCCGCCCCGGGCCTCCCCCTGGACCGCAGGGGGGAGTGGACCGCGCTGGGAGAGCACCGCGCGCGGCTCGGCCCCGCCCACCTGCGCGAGCTGTTCGCCGACGACCCCTCCCGGGCCGGGAGGTACACGCTCGACGTCGGCGACCTGCACGTCGACTACTCCAAGAACCTGGTCACCGACGAGACCCTCGGCCTCCTCGGCGCACTGGCCGCCGCCACCGGCGTCGCCGACCTGCGCGACGCCATGCTGCGCGGCGACCACATCAACGTCACCGAGGGCCGCGCCGTCCTGCACACGGCCCTGCGCGCGCCCCGCGGGGCGGTCATCGAGGACGACGGCCACGACGTGGTGCCGGAGGTGCACCGGGTCCTGGAGCGCATGGGCGCCTTCGCCGACCGCGTCCGCTCGCGCGAGTGGCGCGGCCACACCGGCCTGCCCGTGCGCCGGATCGTCAACATCGGCATCGGCGGCTCGGACCTGGGCCCCGCCATGGCCTACGAGGCGCTGCGCCCCTACACCGACCGGGGCCTGGAGTTCCGGTTCGTGTCCAACGTGGACGGCACCGACCTGCACGAGGCGCTGATCGACGCGGACCCGGCCACCACGCTGTTCGTGGTCGCGTCCAAGACCTTCACCACCGTCGAGACCATCGCCAACGCCACCGCGGCGCGCGGCTGGCTGCTGGACGGGCTGGGGGAGAAGCCCGGCGGGGACGCCATCGCCAAGCACTTCGTCGCGGTGTCCACCAACACCCCCGCGGTCGAGGCCTTCGGCATCGACACACGCAACATGTTCGAGTTCTGGGACTGGGTGGGGGGCCGCTACTCCTACGACTCGGCCATCGGCCTGTCCCTGATGGTGGCCCTGGGGCGCGAGCGGTTCCAGGAGATGCTCGCCGGGTTCCACCTGATGGACACCCACTTCGCGACCGCCCCGGTGGAGCGCAACCTGCCGTTCCTGCTCGGGCTGCTGGGCGTCTGGTACGGCGGCTTCCACGACGCGCAGAGCCACGCGGTCCTGCCCTACAGCCACCACATGTCGAAGTTCACCGCCTACCTCCAGCAGCTCGACATGGAGTCCAACGGCAAGTCCGTGCAGCGGGACGGGCGCCCCGTCGCCTGGCAGACCGGCCCCGTCGTGTGGGGCACCCCCGGCACCAACGGCCAGCACGCCTACTTCCAGCTCCTGCACCAGGGGACCCGGTTCGTGCCGGCGGACCTCATCGGCTTCGCCAACCCGGCCCCCGACCTGCCCGAGTCCCTGGTGCCCCAGCACGACCTGCTCATGGCCAACCTGTTCGCGCAGGGGCAGGCGCTGGCCTTCGGCAGGACGGCCGAGGAGGTCGCCGAGGAGGGCGTCGCCGCGGAGCTGGTCCCGCACCGCACCTTCGAGGGCAACCGCCCCACCACGACGATCCTGGCCGACCGGCTCAGCCCGTCCGTCCTGGGCCAGCTCGTCGCCCTCTACGAGCACAAGGTGTTCGTGCAGGGGGCGGTCTGGAACATCAACTCCTTCGACCAGTGGGGCGTGCAGCTCGGCAAGGTCCTGGCCAAGCGGGTCGAACCCGCGTTGAGCGAGGGCGCCGACGTGACCGGCCTCGACGCCTCCACCGCGTCCCTGGTGGAGCGCTACCGGTCCCTGCGCGGCAGGTAGGGCCAGGGGAGCGGATCCCGTCTCCGCCTGCGGGAGGGCCCCATCCCTCCCGCAGGCGGAGACGGGGCCGCGCCGCGCCGGAAAACCCTTTGCGCGTTCCGCGCCGGTCCGGTTAGCCTGGCGGGGACATGCTGAACTGACATCGAGACCGATCCGCCGCGTGCGCGGGGCTCGCCCGTCCAGGGCTCGAGCCCGCTGTCCCGCACGGCGGACCCACGTTCCCTGTTTCCCGTTCGCGGCGTCCCCCGGACCCGCGGACCCGTGGTGCGGTCTCGATGTCGGCGACGGACCCCTGTCCGTCGTCCCGGGCCGCTCCACGGATCCGCCTTCGAGGCGCACCGGGAGGGGACGGCACCGGTCAGGCGTCGAGGCCCGCCCCCAGACGAAGGGCGGTCCCACTCCGTGACCCGTGAATCCACATCCGCACCGGCCGCGTCGGCGAAGACCCCGCGGCCGCCCCTCCCGGCGGCTCCCGGCACGGGCGGTCCACCGCTGCTGCGCGCCCGCGACCTGGCCCGCGTCTACGGCGACCGCGTGGTGCTCGACGGTGTCGGCCTCGACGCCGCCCCGGGCCAGAGGCTGGGGCTCGTGGGCGAGAACGGCGCGGGCAAGTCCACCCTGCTGCGCCTGCTGTCGGGGGAGGAGGAGCCCGACGCCGGCAGGGTGGAACGGCCCGACGACACCGGGTTCCTGTACCAGGAACTTCCCTATGGGCCGGAGACGACACTGGCCCAGGTCCTGGAGGAGGCCCTGGCGCCCGCCAGGCGTGTGGAGCGGCGGCTCACGGAGACCGCGGCCGCCCTCGACGGCGCCCCCGAGGACGCGGGGCTGCTGGCGGCGTACGCGGAGGCGCTGGCCGACGCCGAGCGCGGGGAGGTGTGGGACGCCGACCGCCGCGCGGAACTGGTGGTGGCCGGGCTCGGACTGGACGGGGTCTCCCCGGGCCGTCCGGTGGGACGGCTGTCGGGCGGTCAGCGAGGCCGCCTGGGCCTGGCCGCGCTGCTGGTCCGCCGTCCGCGCGCCCTGCTGCTGGACGAGCCGACCAACCACCTGGACGACCGGGCGCTGGAGTTCCTGGAGGGGTACCTGAGAGGGCTGCCGGGGGTGGTGGTGCTGGCCAGCCACGACCGGGTGTTCCTGGACGCGGTCTGCACGGGTCTGCTGGACCTGGACCCGGCCGTGGAGGGGCCCGTGTACTACGGCGGCGCGTACTCGTTCTACCTGGAGGAGAAGAGGGTGGAGCGGGAGCGCTGGGAGCAGCGCTACCAGCGGGAGCAGAACGACCTGAAGGGGCTGCGCGAGGCGGTGCGCACCACGTCGCGGCAGGTCGCGCCGGACCGGGCGCCCCGGGACAACGCCAAGATGGCGTACGACTACTCGGGCGGGCGCGTGGACAAGCAGGTGTCGCGCCGCGTGCGCAACGCGCGGGGGCGCCTGGAGGACCTGGAGCGCGACCAGGTGCGCAGGCCGCCGAGGCCGCTGGTGTTCGGCGCCGCACTGACCCGTGACCCCGGGGAGGCCGGCGGGAACGCGATCACGCTGCGGAACGCGGTGGTGCCGGGGCGGTTGCGCCTGGACCGCCTGGACGTGCCTTCGGACGGCCGGCTCCTGGTGACGGGCCCGAACGGGGCAGGCAAGTCCACACTGCTGTACGTCCTGGGGCGCCGGCTGCGGCCGGAGTCCGGTGAGGTGCTGTGGCGGAGGGGCGTGTCGGTGGCGCTGCTGGAGCAGGACGTGGTGTTCCGCGACCCGCAGCGGACCCCGCGCGGGCTCTACGACGGGTTGAACGCGTCGCTGCCCGACGCTCCGCGCCTGACGGACCTGGGCCTGGTGGCGCCGCGCGACCTGGACCGGCCGGTGGGGGAGCTGAGCGTGGGGCAGCGCCGACGGCTCGCGCTCGCGATGCTGGTCGGCCACTCCCCGGACGTGCTGCTGCTGGACGAGCCGACCAACCACCTGTCGCTGTCCCTGGCGGAGGAGCTGGAGGAGGCGCTGGGCACGGCGCCGGGGGCCGTGGTGGTGGCCTCGCACGACCGCTGGCTGCGCCGCAACTGGTCCTGGGACGAGTTGCGGCTGGTCGACGGCGGAGCCGCGGGGGCGGAGGCCGGGTTCTAGGTCCGGGCCGCGCACGTCGCCGGTGTGGTGGGAGGGGGTTCCCGTCGGAACCCTCCCCGCCACCGCCGTGGTGGGCCGGTGGAACGTGTACTTCTGGGCGGCTTCGACGCCCGAACGCGCTGGAGGTACGAGAAAGCGGCGGAGGAAGCGACCGGCGCGAAACAGGAAAAATGGACGAATCTACGACATAAAGGTGAGAGGTTTCGAGCCTGACAAAGGTGGCTCGAACACAAGCAGTTCCGCTCCTCTCCGGGTTCACCGCCCCGGCCGGCGGGGGCACACCACGGTGTGGCCCGCCCACAGCGGCCCTCCGGTGCGGTCGAGCACCTCGCGGACGACTCGGTGCGCCCGATCCGGCTCGCCCATGGCCCGCACGACCCGGTCGGCCAGGCCGGGGTCCAGGTCGCGGAGCTCGCGCAGCAGCCACTTGCCGGATCCCTGCCAGTGGCGCGCGGCGGCCAGGGCCAGCCGTGAGGCCTCGGTCAGCGCCCGCCAGGCGACGAAGGCCCTCTCCCCGGGGTCGGTCGCCCCGGAGAGGTCGTCGAGCAGGTCGGTGAGGACGAAGCGGTGCTCGTCGAGTTCCGCCGGGGACAGGGGCGCGGGACCGGCCGCCAGCCGGGCCCGCATCCGCTCCCGGAACCCGGCGCCGAGGCCGCCCGTGTCGGTCACCACCACCCCCTCCGCGAGCAGGCGCGGGATCCCCGGCCAGCGCCGGGCCAGGTTGTCCTCGCAGTAGGCGGCCAGGGTCTGCGGGTCGTGGACCAGGACCTCGACCGGCCAGCCGAGCCAGTGCAGGGAGCTGCGGTAGGGGGCGGGCCTGGGCGGGGTCACCACGACCACGTCCAGGTCGGAGGTCGGGGTGAGGCGCCCGGCGGCCGAGCTGCCGCCGAGGACCACCGCCAGGGCCTCGGGGAACAGGCGGCGGGAGAGGTCGATGACCGTGGGGACGGGGGCCGGCCGTTCTCTGCTCATTCCGTGGTCCTACCGCACCGGAGGCCGGTCCACGCGCGGGCCGGGCGGGTGTGGAGGACTTCTGCGTTCCCCAGTGCCCGGGGCGAGCCCCGGGTGGGCGGCCGGGGACACGCTGCTGCGCCTGCGTTCCCCCCGGGTGGACCGGTGCCCCGATTTATTACGGTTTGTTGCCTTCTGTTCCGCGCTGGACATGCCGGTCGGCGACCGGCGCGGACGCTGGAAACGCCCATGTCAGTCGTGCGATCTTTGCGTAGTCAAACAACTACTCAAAGTAATGACGGGGGCAGGGCCACATGACCGCGCCGATGGACGTGCCCGAGTCGTCCCGACACGCCGACCCCGAGGCGGTGGTCGCGGGCGCGGCGAACGCGGCGAACAGGTCCCTGCGCCAGATCGCCTGGCAGAGGTTCCGTAGGGACAAGGTCGGCATGGCCGGCGGGATCATCGTCGTCCTCCTCATCCTCGTGGCCCTGTTCGCGCCCCTCCTCACCGCCTGGTTCGGCCACCCGCCCAACCAGTTCGACCAGGACCTGGTCGACCCGCTCACCGGTGGGGTCCTGCGCGACCCCGACGACCCCGCCCAGGGGCTCGACCCGTGGGGCGGCATCAGCGCCCAGCACCTCCTGGGCGTCGAACCCGTCAACGGACGCGACCTGTTCAGCCGTATCGTCTACGGCGCGCGCACCTCCCTGCTGGTCGCCACCGTCGCCACCGTGGTGTGCGTCCTCATCGGCACCGTCCTCGGCATCGTGGCCGGGTACTTCGGCGGCTGGATCGACACCGTCATCAGCCGGGCCATGGACATCTTCCTGGCCTTCCCGCTGCTGCTGTTCGCCATCGCCCTCGTCGGGGTCATCCCCGACGGTGCCTTCGGCCTCTCCGGCAACAACCTGCGCATCGGCGTACTGGTGTTCATCATCGGGTTCTTCAACTGGCCCTACATCGGCCGCATCGTGCGCGGACAGACCCTCACCCTCAAGGAGCGCGAGTTCGTGGAGGCCTCGCGCAGCCTCGGCGCGGGCAGCGCGCACATCGTCTTCCGCGAGATCCTGCCCAACCTGGTCACGCCGATCCTCGTCTACTCCACCCTGCTCATCCCCACGAACATCCTCTTCGAGGCGGCCCTGAGCTTCCTGGGGGTGGGCATCAACCCGCCCACCGCCACCTGGGGCGGGATGCTGGAGGGCGCCCTGCGCTTCTACACGACCTCGCCGCACTTCGTGATCATCCCGGGCCTGGCCATCTTCGTCACCGTCCTGGCCTTCAACCTCTTCGGGGACGGGTTGCGCGACGCGTTCGACCCCCGCTCCTCCGACTGACGCACCGGGTCCGGCCCGGGCCGGACCGTTCACCGGACCGTGCGGGGCGCGGTCCCACCATCGAATCCGACCAGGAGGCAAGGTGAGTACCCATCACTTCACACACGCGGGGCCGTCCAGGCGGCGCCGCGGGAGCGGCCTGGCCACCGCGTGCACGGCTGCGGCGGCGGCCGTGGCACTGCTGCTGAGCGCCTGCGGGGACGGCCGCGGCGGGGGTGGGGGAGGCGCGGCCGACGCGGAGTTCAACCAGGGGGAGACGGAGATCGTCAACCCCTCCGACCAGACCGGCGGCACCCTGAGGTACGCCATCTCCTCGGACTTCGACTCGCCCGACCCCGGCAACACCTACTACGCGTTCAGCTGGAACTTCACCCGCTACTACGCGCGCACCCTGCTCACCTACACCGAGGCGCCGGGGGAGGGCGGTACCGAGCTCCAGCCCGACCTGGCGGAGGGGATGCCGCAGGGCAACGAGGACTCCACCGAGTGGACCGTCAGGCTCAAGCCCGGCCTCAAGTACGAGGACGGGTCCGAGATCACCGCCGAGGACGTCAAGTACGCCATCGCGCGCAGCAACTTCGGCGACCAGGCGCTGCCCAACGGGCCCAAGTACTTCCAGGAGCTGCTCGCCGACAGCGACGACTACGAGGGGCCCTACGCGGACGAGGCCGACCCCCTGGCCGGGTTCGACGGCATCGAGACCCCGGACGACCACACCCTCGTCTTCCACCTGAACACGAGCTTCTCCGAGTTCCCGTACGTCCTCGTGCAGCCCCAGACGGCTCCGGTCCCGGCCGAGGCCGACCGGGGCGAGCAGTACCAGAGCCACGTCATGTCGTCCGGGCCCTACAAGTTCGACGGCGACTACCGCCCCGGCGTCTCCCTGAACCTGGTGCGCAACGACCAGTGGGACGCGGCCACGGACCCGACCCGCAAGGCCCTGCCCGACCGGATCGAGGTCCAGCTCGGGGTCGACCAGAACGAGATCGACCAGCGCCTGGTCAACGGCGAGGTCGACGTCGACCTCGCCGGCGCGGGGGTGGGCCCTGCCATGAAGGGCACGCTGATCACCGACGACACCCAGCGGCACAGCGTCGACAACCCGCAGACCAACACGCTGCGCTACGTCAACATCAACACCGTCATCGAGCCCCTGGACGACCCCGCCTGCCGGGAGGCGGTCATGTTCGCCGCGGACCGCGACGCCCTCCAGCGGGCGTGGGGCGGCGACACCGGCGGCGACATCGCGACGCAGCTGATGCCCGCCGCGCTCCCGGGCGCCGATCCGAGCATCGACCTGTACCCCTCCCAGGACGACAAGGGGGACCTGGACAAGGCCCGCGAGAAGCTGGAGGAGTGCGGTGAGCCCGACGGGTTCTCCACGGCGATCGGCGCCCGCGCGGACCGTCCCACCGACGTGAGCACGGCCGAGGCCCTCCAGCAGGCCCTGGCCCGTGTGGGCATCGACGTGGAGATCAAGCAGTACCCGTCGGACAGCTACACCAACACCCAGGCCGGGTCCCCGGACTTCGTGCACGAGAACGACCTCGGCCTGACCGTGTACGGGTGGGCGCCGGACTGGCCCAGCGGCTACGGGTTCATGAGCAAGGTGCTGGACGGCGACGCCATCCAGGACGCGGGCAACACCAACATCGCGGAGCTGGACGACAGCCGGATCAACGACTGGTTCGACGAGGTGGTCACCGTCGACGACCAGGAGGAGCGCGCGTCGATCTACACGCGGATCGACGAGCGGGCCATGCAGCAGGCCGTGATCGTCCCGGCCGTGTTCGAGCGGACCGTCCTGTACCGGCCGCCGCACCTGACCAACGTCTACTACCACGCGGGCTACTCCATGTACGACTACATGGCCCTGGGCACCACCCGGGAGTAGGGGCGGCGGGCAGGACGCCTCGCGGGTCGGGGGAGGGGCCTTCCGACCCGCGACGCCTGTCTTCGCACCTCGTGCCGCACCCGGATCCATCACACGCGTGGGCTCCACCGGAACCCCCACCGGGCGGGGTCCACACCGTGGTGCGGGAGAGGGGGTATCACCTGTTTTGCCAGTTCAGCTGACTATGAGGTTTCGGGGTGGCGTTCAGGCCTGCGGAAGTGGTTCGGGAGCGGCCGATGAGAGACGTTGCCCTTGGCCGCGCTCTTGTGCTTGTGGTGTCGTTCGCACAGCGCTTGGAGGTTCTCGTAGCGGTGGTCGTGGCAGTCGCCGATGTGGTCGACCTGGTTTGCGGGCTCACCGCAGATTCCCCCGACAGCCATTCGCCACTGGCAGACGTGACGGTCGCGGCGCAGGATGCGCGGGCGCCCGCGGCTGTACCAGTCGGAGGGCAGTTCGGCCCTGCGGTTGCTGCCCCTCCACCCTCCGGACAACGGGCACCTCCAGACGCCCCAGGTGATGGGCGGTTGCCCTGGTGTCCGCCTGTGGCCAAACGTCCTGAGGGGGTCGTGGCGCCCGTCTACTGTGGCGGCATATCCCTGCGCTGCCTTCGGAGACGCCTGTGTCGTACCCCCCGCCCCCGGGCCAGGACCCCTATGGCCATCATCAGCAGCCGCACCACCAACAGCCGTACTATCCGCCGCCGCCTCAGCAGCTTCCTCCGCCTCCGCCGATGCCCCGGTACTCCAAGAGCGTGGAGAAGCGGCGCGGGCTCGGCGGGCTGGAGAACTCGACGCACCTGCTGCTGACGATCTTCTCCTGCGGCGCCTGGCTGATGATCTGGATCCCGTGGTGGATCTTCCGGGTGATCGTGCCGAAGAGGCGCGTCACGAAGACCTACTACCGGTGAGGGCCGCCATGCGGCACTCCACGAAGCTGTTCATCCTGGTCGGCGTCGCCCTCGTGGTGACCGGTGTCGTCGCGGGGCTCCGACCCATCGAGCCCATCGCCCCCGCCCAGTCCGGGCCCCTGGCCATAGGCGAGTGCGGGAAAGTGTTCGATCGAGAGAGCAGCTACCTCGGAGGCCCGGAGTGTGCGGCCGCTTGGTCGAACCGAACTCTGCTTGTGTGGGGGTCGATTGTCCCGGGCGCCGTGCTGGCCTTCGGTGCGCTGATCATGGACCCGTCGGTCGGCAAGAAGCGGGACCCGGCGGGGAAGTAGTCGCCCGCGCCGTCCCGACGTGCCTCCCCTCAGGGACACGGAGACAGGGGCGGGACGTTGGGGCGCCCGACAGTCGGGGACGCATCACGGGGTGGAGGCTTCCTGCCGGGTGGGTCTGAACTGGGTCGATGATCGATCGCATTGTCGCTACCTGGGCGTTTCGGCTGTGGTCGAAGGCTGTGGCCAGTCCCCGCACGCTGGACGGAAACTGGTGGCCTTACACCGGAGAGCGAGGCGGCAGGCAGTCCTCCATGTGGCCAGATTCAGCGGACCGACAGAGGACACCGAGCCAAAGTCGACTTTGTAAGAATTCTTCCAACACACCATTTGGTGTGAAGTTTCTCTTCGAGGAGACTCATGGGCGCGATCAAGAAGAGCCTCGTCGCTGTTGCCGCAGCTGTTCTGATGACCACAGGTATGGCGGCACCTAGCCTCGCCGCTGCCACCCCTCAATCCCTTCAAACTACTGAGATCACTGAGAGCAACGCAGCTAAAATCCCCCCCTGGCTTGGACGAGAGCACATGACGTCGACCACCTCCCAGCAGACCCCCGTGACCGTGGCACACGGAAGCACCAGGCTCCAGATTCGTACCGGCGTGCACAGTAATGGTGTTCGGTACGGGTGGGCTCGCGTTCAAAACGGTGTTGCTGGTACGCACCTTCGCTTCGAAGTCGACCTGGACGGTGACCGGCGATATGACGATTTCAGGACTGCTCGGATAGAGGGTGGCACCGTATGGACGGAGGGGTATCCGACGTCTTCCTCAAGCAGCCGTGCGTTTCGGGCGTGCATCATGCCGATCCTTGGCTCCTGCGAAGCACCTAACACCCTGCGAACAACTCCGTGGTGGTAGCCGCGCTTCCTGAGTCCTAAGTGACTTGTGTGAATCAGGCATCCGCTGAGGGCCAAGGACTTTCTCGACCTCCTGGCCCACGCCATGCGGAACCGGCCGGCGCGTGAGCTGCGCGCCCGGCTGCGCCGCCTGGACGAACTCCACGGGGTCCCGTTCCCCTGACACCGGACCGGCGGCCCGGGCCCGTCCTCAGGCGTCGCCGTAGAAGTGCTCCAGCTGCCGGTCCAGGCGCGCCAGGTCCGGGTGCTCGCCGAACACCGCCCCCGCCCACCGTGACAGGGCGACCTCCCGGGGCACGGCCGCCGAGGCCGCCAGCGCCTCCTGCGCGTCCGCGCGGGTCCGGTGGAGCCTCTCCGCCGCCGGTCCGAGCAGCCCCCACAGGAACGGCGCCACCAGCCGGTCGTGCTCCGGGTCCCCCCGGCCCGAGAGCGCGTCCTGCACCATGCGCATCGCCTCCGGGTAGTCCACGCCGTGGGCGTCCGCCACGCTCCGGGCGACCCTCGCGCGGTCCGACGCGCTGAACAGGTTCGGCATGGACGTCCTCCTCGAAACGGTGTCTCCCGGGCGCGCCGTGCTCTCGCCCCGCGCGCCGTACGACCTGTGCGCTCCGACGCCGGGGCCGTGGCCCGGGCGGTGGCGCATCCCTGGAAACAGAACTAGCACGGGGAAGGGCCGGACGTGGTCAACTCCGGGTGATCGGGGGGCCTGTTCTCGTCCAGCTCCGGTGCTGCCGTGGCCGCGGAGGGCTCCCCGGGGCCGGGCACACACCGGCACGGATGAGCGTGATCAATCGAACACTCTCGGTTACTGTTGCCGGTGCGGGTGCGTCCTGGGCGGTCACCGTGGTCCCGGCGGCCCGCCGCGACCTGCCCCGTCCGAGCCCCTGAACGGAGAGCACGCGCGTTGCTGACCTACATCCTGCGCCGTCTGGGCGCCGGCCTCCTGCTGCTGGCCGTGGTCACCCTGGTCACCTTCGCCATCTTCTACGTGGTGCCCCGGTGGGCGGGACGGACCACCGAGCAGCTGGCGACCATGTACGTGGGCCGCGCTCCGACCCCCGAGGCGATCCAGGCCACCATCGAGCGGCTGGGACTGGACGAGCCCGTGTTCGTGCAGTTCGGGGAGTTCGTCCGGGGGATCTTCTTCGGCGCCGAGTACCGGTTCGGCCGCGACACCATCGAGTGCTCGGCGCCGTGCTTCGGCTACTCCTTCCAGAGCTACCAGGAGGTGTTCCCCGAGATCGTGGCCCGCCTGCCGGTGACGGCGTCGCTGGCTCTGGGCGCGGGCGTCATCTGGCTGGTCGGCGGGATCCTGGTCGGGGTGGTGTCGGCGGTGTGGAAGGGCAGCCTGTTCGACCGCCTGGCGATGGCCGTCGCCCTGGCGGGGGTGTCGCTGCCCATCTTCTTCACCGGCCTGCTGGCGCTGGCCTTCCTCGTGCACGCGTGGGGCCTGTTCGCCACGCCGGGCTACGTGCCCTTCACCGAGGACCCGCTGGGGTGGGCGGAGGGCCTGTTCCTGCCCTGGGTGACGCTGGCGTTCCTGCACGCCGCCATGTACGCGCGGCAGACCCGCGCGGGGATGCTGGAGACCCTGGGCGAGGACTACATCCGCACCGCCCGCGCCAAGGGGCTGAGCGAGGGGAAGGTGGTGCTCAAGCACGCGCTGCGCCCGACCCTGACCCCCATCGTGACGATCTTCGGCCTGGACCTGGGCCTGGTGCTGGGCGGCGCGGTCCTGACGGAGCAGGTGTTCTCGCTGAACGGGATCGGCCGGTACGCCGTCAACGCGATCACGCAGAGCGACCTGCCGGTGATTCTGGGGGTGACCCTGTTCGGGGCGTTCTTCATCGTCGTCTGCAACCTGATCGTCGACCTGGTGTACCCGCTGATCGACCCGCGCGTGCGCATCCACGGCTAGTGCCGGACGCGCGGGACGCGCCGCCCTGCGCCGGGCGCGACCGGGCGCCCGCCGAGGAGCAGTCCACAGACCCGCCGGACCGAGAGAGTAGAGGCGTCCCCTATGAGTGAGTCCGCACCGTCCTCCGCCGAGGCCGTCGTCCGGGTGGACGACCTGCGGGTGGTGTTCCCGACCATGGACGGCGAGGTCCGGGCGGTGGACGGGTTGTCGTTCGAGCTGCCCGCGGGAGGTGGGCTCGGCATCGTGGGCGAGTCCGGCTCGGGCAAGAGTGTGACGTCGCTGGCGCTGATGGGCCTGCACCGGGGCAGCCGGGCGCGGATCAGCGGTTCCATCGAGGTGGTGGGCAAGGACGTGGTGTCGGCGTCGGACAAGCAGTTGCGGCGGATGCGCGGCAACGACATCGCGATGGTGTTCCAGGACCCGATGCAGTCGCTGCACCCGCAGTACACGATCGGCAACCAGCTGGTGGAGGCGCTGCGCGTGCACCGGCCGCAGGTGTCGCGTGCGCAGGCGCGCGACCGTGCCGTGGAGTCGCTGGACCGGGTGGGCATCCCGCAGGCGCGCAAGCGGATCAACTCCTACCCGCACGAGTTCTCGGGGGGCATGCGCCAGCGCGTCCTGATCGCGATGGGGCTGATGTGCGATCCCAAGGTGCTGCTGGCGGACGAGCCGACCACGGCCCTGGACGTGACGGTGCAGGCGCAGATCCTGGACCTGCTGGACGAGTTGCGCCGCGACCTGAACATGGGCCTGATCCTGGTCTCCCACGACCTGGCCGTCGTCGCGGGGTCGGTGGACGAGGTCGTGGTCATGCGCCACGGCGTGGCCGTGGAGCGCGGCGACGTGCGCCGGGTCCTGTCCGCACCCGAACACCCCTACACGCAGGAGCTGCTGGACGCGGTGCCGCGCGTGGAGGTCTCCCGCGCCCAGCGGCGGGTGCGCGACCGCTCCGACCGGGCCGCGAAGGCGCGCGCCGAGCAGCGCAGGCAGCCGTCGGGGGCGACGGCGGCGGGGGAGGGCGGGGAGGAGTCCTTCGACGCGTTCGCCCCGGCCCGGGGGCCGGAGCGGGGCGAGGTCCTGCTGCGGGTGGAGGAGGTGTCGCAGAGCTTCAGGGTGAGGGGAGGGCTCTGGGGCCGCTCCACGGACTTCTGGGCGGTCAAGGGTGTGTCCTTCGATCTGCACCAGGGGGAGACCCTGGGGATCGTGGGGGAGTCGGGGTCGGGTAAGAGCACGTTGTCGCGGATGGTGATGCGTCTTCTGGAGCCCACCCGGGGCCGGGTGGAGTTCGAGGGGCGCGACATCACGCACATGTCGGAGCGGGCGCTGCGTCCGCTGCGCCGTGATGTGCAGATGGTGTTCCAGAATCCGTACTCGTCGTTGAATCCGCGTCTGACGGTGGGGGACGCGATCGGTACGGCGCTGCGGGTGCAGGGGGAGAAGGACGGCAGGAAGGTGCGCCGGCAGGTGCAGGAGCTGTTGGAGCGGGTGGGGCTGGAGCCCAACCACTACAACCGGTTCCCGCACGCGTTCTCGGGCGGTCAGCGCCAGCGGATCGCGATCGCGCGGGCGCTGATCCTCAAGCCGAAGCTGATCATCTGCGACGAGCCGGTCTC
Organism: Streptomonospora nanhaiensis; assembly: GCF_026642255.1. GTDB lineage: Bacteria > Actinomycetota > Actinomycetes > Streptosporangiales > Streptosporangiaceae > Nocardiopsis > Nocardiopsis tropica. The sequence goes on from NZ_CP113264.1 coordinate 2,683,576, forward strand.
GGCGCTGGACGTGTCCACGCAGGACCAGGTTCTGCGGTTGCTGTCGGAGCTGCAGGACGACTTCGGTCTGACGTACATCTTCGTGGCGCACGACCTGGCGGTGGTGCGCCAGGTCAGCGACCGCGTCGCCGTCATGCGCAAGGGGGAGATCGTGGAGCTGGGGACCAGCGACGGCATCTACGGGGATCCGCGGAGCGAGTACACGCGCCAGCTGCTCACGGCGGCGCCCGTGCTGGACCCGGAGGAGGCCCGCCGCCTGCGGGCGGAGCGCGTCCGGCAGCGGGCGGCGGACGCCTGAGCCCTCCGCGGAGGGAGGCCCCCGCCGACCGCCCCGGGCCCTCCCGCGCCGCAGTCGCTCCGGGGGCCGCCCCGGCGGGGCCGGGCGGACGCGCTCCCGGCCCCCGCCGCTCAGAGCAGTCTGCGCCTGCCCGCCAGGGAGTCGATCCACTGGTGCAGGTGGTCCCTCCAGTCGCGTCCGGGGGCGTGGTCGGCGCTGAAGCGGTGGAAGCTGTCGCGGCCCTCGGAGAAGAGCAGGCCGGGCTTCTTGTCCAGCTCCAGCACCGCGTCGAACCCCTGCCCGTCGGTGACCAGGGACAGTTCGAGCTCGTTCAGCCCCCGATAGCGGCTCGGCGCCCGGAACTCGATCTCCTGGTAGAAGGGGAGCCTCTGGCGGGTGTGGGGGATGCGCCCCCGTTCGAGGTCCGCCTGCTTGAAGGCGAACCCGAGGCCGACCAGCGAGTCGAGGACCGCCGCCTGGGAGGGGAGCGGGGCGATGGCCACGGGGTCGAGGTCGCCGGGGTCCACGGCGCCCGCCACGTGCAGCCGGGTGTTCACCCCGACGTGCATCCGGTGCAGGTGGCGGCCCTGGTGGACGGTGATGGGCGTCTCCCAGGGGACGGGGAGCTCGAAGGGCACCTGGAAGCGCTGCCCGGGCGCCAGCACGGTGCCCTCGCCCAGGCTGACCCGGTGGAACTCCATGTCGCTGTTGACCTCGTGGTCGCCGACCTCGGTCTCGACCCGGGCCTGGAGGCCGACGGTGAGCCGTTCGACCCTCTGCTCGACGCTTCCCGCCTCGACGTGGACGACGCCCCGCAGGACGCCGCCCGGTTGGGTTCCGGCGGAGTCCAGGACGGTTTCGACGGAGGCTCCGCCGAATCCGATTCCGGCGAGCAGGCGTTTGAGGACCATGGCGTGATCTCCGTGCCGCGCCGGTGGTGCCGTGGCCGGGCGGCGTGCAGATGAGGGGAACGGGTTTCGGCACCCGGGGAAGAGACGCGGGGGAGGCGTCCGGGGTTCCCGGTCACCGTGTGTGTCCTGTTCGGCTCAGGTGAGGCCCCGCAGGAGGGCGCGCAGCCCGAGGTGGAAGCGGGCCTCGGCCTCGGCCTCGTCGGGGGCGTCCTCGTCGTCGGCGTGGCGGACCTGGTGGACGACCGCGCCGACGCAGTAGGAGTGGAGGGCGTCGGCGGCGCGGACCACGTCCTCGCCGGTCAGGCCGGCGTCGGTGAAGGCGCGGTGCATGAGGGCGCGGGTGGCGTCGCTGTCGGGGGTGTGCGGGGCGCGGTGCACCAGCAGGGAGAGCGCGCCGGAGTAGGCGAGCATGCGCGCGCGGTGGGTGTCGGCCCAGTCGGTCAGGCGGACGTCCCAGGGCCGGGTGTCGACGGCCTCCTCCTCCGTCTCCTCGGCGCCGTCCTCCCCGTCCGCGGGGGCGGTTCCGCTGGGGGAGGGCGAGGCCACGTAGGCGGCGATGGCGTTGAACAGCTGTTCCTTGCCCAGGGGGAAGTGGTGGTAGATGGCCATGGCCTCCACCTCCAGGGCGTCGCCCAGCCGGCGCATCGACAGGCCGCCCAACCCGCGCCCGGAGATGATGTGGAGCGCCTCGACGATGATGCGCTCGCGGCTGAGTCCGGCGTAGTTCCTGCTCACGGTGTTCCTCTCGGGGGTGTGGGACGCCAAGGTGGCAGATCCCGGGGACGGGGGCCACCACCGACGCGCGGCCCGGGTCGTCGGATGATCTTCGTCACCTCTAGAGTGGCCTCGACCGACGGTACGCGGGTACGGAGCGCACACATGGGACTTGCCAAGCAGAGCACGACACAGGCGCGCGAGAGCCTGGAGGCCGACCGGGAGCGGGCCGCGCGCCTGCCCGAGCTCCTGCGGGGAGTGGCCGAGGCGCAGGAGGCCCTGGACGCGGTGAGGGGCTCGGGGGCCTCCGTGGTCGAGGTCCACGAGCGGGGCGTGGCGCTGGACGAGGCGCTCACCGAGGCCATGAGGGCCGCCTACGCCAAGGAGCGGACACTGGTGGGGCTCAAGGGGTACCAGGACCGGATCCACCGCCGTAAGGGGTTGGCCCGGCCGCAGGTGCGCGAGGCGACGCAGACGGCGGAGACGCTGCTCACCGCCCGGGAGGCCCACCGGATGCACGGGATCCAGCGGGTGCCGCGCCTTCCGGGATGAGGCCGGTTCCCCCGGTTCGCCGCCGGCGGCCGGGGCGCGCACGGTAGTTTGGTGTTCGGTCCCTCCGGGGACCGGACACCGCAGCAGGCGACCGTGGGGAGCGCAGTAGGAGATGGCGGATTTCATCCGCATAGATCCGACGTCGAAGGTACCGCCCTACGAGCAGATCAGGTCGATCGTGGCGATCGCGGCCGCCAACGGCGAGCTCGCGGTCGGCTACCGGCTGCCGACGGTGCGCGCCCTGGCGGGCGAGCTCTCGGTGGCGGTGAACACGGTCGCGCGGGCGTACCGGGAGCTGGAGCAGGCGGGGGTGGTCGAGACCCGCGGGCGTTCGGGGACCTTCGTCGCCGCGGGCGGCGACGACCAGCGCGCGGAGGCGCTGGCGGCCGCGCGCGACTACGCCGAGGTGATCTCGCGCGTGGGCCTGGACCACGACGAGGCGGTGGAGATCCTGCGCGCGGCGCTGAGGCGCTGAGGTCCCGGCGCGGAGCGGACGCGCGTCCTCAGCGGCGCAGGCCGACCACGGAGACCACGTAGAAGGCGATCAGGCCCAGCCACACGAACGGCAGCATTCCCGGGGACCCCAGGGTCGCGGCGACGGCGCTGAGGGGGATGCTGACGCCCAGGCACACCACCGAGAGCACGAAGCGCACGGTGTTGGAGGGCATCCCGGCCCGGGCGGAGGCTCCGGAGGTCTGGCGCGCCACGTGGTGGCGGACCCGGTCCTCGATGGTGTCGTCGATGCGTTCGACCAGGGAGGCGGCCAGGGCCTCGTCGTACTCGGGTCCGAGTTCGCGGCTCGCTTTGAGGGCCGCGGCGATCTCGTCGCTGCGGTGGGGGTTGCTCGTCATGTGCGCCATCGTGCCACCGCGGGGGCCGCCTGTCGGGGCCGCGGGCCCCATACCAGGGGCGAATGGGGGAGATCCCTGAGGCCGGACACGCGAACGGGGCCGCCCCCCGTGCGGGAGGCGGCCCCGTTCGCGTGTCGGACCGCGTCTAGCTCGCGAAGTCCAGCAGCTGCTGGGCGCGGCTGGGGTGGCGCAGCTTGGACAGCGACTGCTTCTCCAGCTGCCGGATGCGCTCGCGGGTCAGCCCGAGGTGCTTGCCGATCTCGTCCAGGGTGCGCGGGCGGCCGTCCATCAGCCCGAACCGCAGGGACATGATGGTCGCCTCGCGCGGCTCCAGGTCGGAGAGCGCGTTGCGCAGCTGGTCGGCCATGAGCTGGCGGTCGACCACCTCGGAGGCCTCCGAGGCGTCGATGTCCTCGATGAGGTCGCCGATACGGGTCTCGCCGTCCTCGCCGATGGTCGAGTCGAGGCTGATCGGCTGGCGGGTGACCCGCAGCAGCTCCTCGATCTGGGCCGGGGTCTTGTCCAGCTCCAGGGCCAGTTCCTCGGGGGTGGGCTCGCGGCCCAGCGCCTGGTGCATGTCGCGCTCCAGCCGGCTCACCTTGCTGAGGAGCTCCAGGACGTGCACGGGAAGGCGGATGGTGCGGGCGGAGTCGGCGAAGCCGCGCTGGATGGCCTGGCGGATCCACCACATGGCGTAGGTGGAGAACTTGAAGCCCTTGCTGTAGTCGAACTTCTCCACAGCGCGGATCAGGCCGAGGTTGCCCTCCTGGACCACGTCCAGCAGCGACATCCCCCGGTCGCTGTACTTCTTGGCCACCGACACCACCAGGCGCAGGTTGGCCTCCAGCATGTGGGACTTGGCCTTGCGGCCGTCCTCGGCCACCCACTCCAGCTCGTCGACCTCGGCCTCGGACATCGGGACGGAGCCGTCGACGTCGCCGTGCAGGCCCAGCCGGTACTCGGCGTAGAGCCCGGCCTCGACGCGCTTGGCCAGGTCGACCTCCTGCTCCGCGGTGAGGAGCTGGCGGCGGCCGATGGCCTTGAGGTAGGTGTGGACCGAGTCGCCCATGGCGGGCGACTGGTCGTCGAGGTCGGCCTCACCGGTCTCCGGATCGGTCGTGGCCTGGGTGGTCTCGGTCTTCTTGGTGCGCCGCGTGGTGCGGGCCTTCCTCCGGGTGGCGGGGCCCTTGCGCGCCCCTGCCTTGCCGGATGCGGCCTTGGGTGCCTCGTCGGTGTCGGGCACCGTGGCGATGAGAGTGTTTTCCAGCACGTCGTCCTCGGCGTCAGGATCGGACACCAGCGCGGAGTCGTCGCCCCCGTTGGCGAGCCGGACCCCGTTCTCGGTGAGTTCACGCAGGATGGATCGGCCGTCTCCGGAGGAGACCCCGGCCGCGGTGAAAGCGGTACGCAGTTCGGAGAGGGACAGGTGTCCCTGGGCGCGTCCGCGGGTGATCAGGTCGGCCAGGGCCGCGTCGGCGGCCGCGTCCTCGTTCTGAGCGGGGCCGTCGGGGGCCTCGGCGGTGTGTGCCGAAGCGGCTAGGGCAGTGCTCGTCATCTGGGCACCTCCCTCCCTTCCAAGACGTATGGCACGTGGCGGAGGGTTCCCGCCGACTGGACGCGCCAATATGTCCAACGTGTCGGGGAGTCAAATGTTCCCTGTCTCGATTGGATATCGTCGAGAGTGGTACAGATCACTGGGTGGAGAGTGGCGAAGCGTGTGCGCGAGCGGGTAAAGGAGCCCGCTCGGGTGCGGCCGCGCCCCGGCCCGGTTGCCCGGCCGGGCCGCGAGGAGGGCGCAGGGACACGAACGGGTGGACCGATGGCTGGCGCCAACTGCGGACCTCCTTGGGAGAGGGGCCGAAGGGACCGGATACTCAGGTAGACGCGGGGGACCTCCGGGAAGTTCCCCGCCATCCGGGCCCGGCTGTCGTCGGCCGTGGCGGCACCGCCGGCGGACGGCGCCGACGACCCCCAGGTCAGCGCCCCTCTCCGCGGAGCGGAGCGCGGTACCCGGCGGGCCCAGGGTCCCACGCGTGCGGAGTGCGGCGGTAACGGCGGGGCGGGCGGGCCCCGGTCGGGCCCCGGTCTCAGGAGGCGGCGCCCCGCAGCGCCACCAGGTCCGGCTTGCCCGAGGCCAGCATCGGCAGGGACCCGCGCAGGTCCAGCTCCCGCGGCGCCGCGTAGGAGGGCAGGCGCTCGCGCACCCACGCGCGCAGCTGCTCCAGCGTCGGGGGCGCGTCCGGGTCTGCGGGCACCACCACCGCGCTCACCCGCTCGCCCCACTCCGGGTCGGGGCGGCCCACGACCACCGACTCGGCCACCGCCGGGTGCTCCATCAGCAGGGCGTTGACCTGGCCGGGCACCACCTTGTGGCCGCCGGTGTTGACGACCTCGTCCATACGGCCCAGCACGGTCAGGCGGCCGTCCGCGTCCAGGCGGCCCAGGTCGTTGGTGCGCAGCCAGAGCCGCCCGTCGCCGTCGGCGGCCGGCGCTCCCGGATCGTCGGGGCTGCCCGGGGGCAGCCGGTACCCGCTCAGGAGCACCGGCCCCGACAGCAGGATCCGCCCGGGCCCGCCGGGGGCCTCGGCGTCGATCCGCACCCGGACGCCGTCCAGGGGGACGCCGTCGTAGACGCATCCGCCGCAGGTCTCGCTCATGCCGTAGGTGGTCGCCACCCGCGCACCCGCCGCGCGGGCCGCCCCGACCAGCGCGGGTTCGGCGGCGGCCCCGCCGAGCAGGACCGACCCGAACAGGGAGGGGTCCACCCCGGCGGCCATGAGCCGCCGCAGCTGCGTGGGGACCAGGGACACGTGCGGCCGCAGCCGCTCGGCGGCCTCCCGCACCGTGTCCACGTCGAAGGGGGCGTGCACCGCCCGGGTCCCCGTCACGAGGGCGCGCATCATCACCTGGATGCCGGAGATGTGTCCGGCGGGCAGCACGCACAGCCACGGATCGCCCGGGAGGGCGCCGATCCGCGCGACCGAGGCGCGGGCGGAGGAGCGCAGGGCCTCCGCGGACAGCTCCACCCCCTTGGGAGCGCCGGTGGAGCCCGACGTGGTGACGACCAGGGCGGTGTCGGCGCCCGCCGGCGCGGAGCCCCCGAGCGCGGTCACGCCGTCCGGGCCGCGCAGGGAGGAGGGCCGCATCGCGGCGAGCAGGTCGCGCACCCGCGCGTCGGGGGTGCCCGCGGGGACGGGCAGCAGGGCGGGGCCCTCGCCGTCCAGGGCGCGGGCGAGCAGGTCCCCGAACCGCTCCGGCGCCAGTCCGAGGACGGCCTGGAGGGGGCGGCCCTCCTCGGACGGGGGGACCTCGACCTGGGTTTCGACCTGATTCTCGCGTGCCACGCCCGCCAGGGTACGCCCGTCCGCCGCCACCGCGCCCGCGGGCTCCGCGCACCCCGGGCCGGGGCCCCGCGCCCCGGGCGGCGACCGGGGGCGGGGCACCCCGGGGCACCGGGTGGCCGGGTGCGTGCCTGTTCGTCCCGGCTCGCCTGGCAGAATGCGTAGGGTTGACGCTTGGACGCGGCCGACGAAGGCGCGTCCGCGTCGTCCCCAGTGTCCCCGTGAGGAGAAGTAGTAGCCGTGAGCAGCGTGATCGACTGGCAGCGGTCGGGCGAGTATTCCGACATCATCTACGAGACCGCGGAGGGCATCGCCAAGATCACGATCAACCGCCCGGAGCGGCACAACGCCTTCCGGCCCCAGACCCTGTTCGAGCTCCAGCAGGCGTTCAACATCGCCCGCGACGACTCCGGGGTCGGCGTGATCATCTTCACCGGCGCCGGCGACCAGGCGTTCTGCTCCGGCGGCGACCAGAAGATCCGCGGCGACGACGGGTACATCGGCGACGACGCCGTGGCCCGCCAGGGCATCGGCCGGCTCAACGTCCTCGACCTGCAGGTGCAGATCCGCCGCCTGCCCAAGCCCGTCATCTGCATGGTCGCGGGCTGGTCCATCGGCGGCGGCAACGTCCTCCAGGTCTGCTGCGACCTGACCATCGCCGCCGACAACGCCAAGTTCGGCCAGACCGGCCCCAAGGTCGGCTCGTTCGACGGCGGTTACGGTTCCTGGCTGCTCGCCGAGACCGTCGGCCTGAAGAAGGCCCGCGAGATCTGGTACCTGTGCCGCCAGTACAGCGCGCAGGAGGCGCTGGACATGGGCATGATCAACACCGTGGTCCCGCTGGAGGACCTGGAGAAGGAGACCGTCGCCTGGGCGCGCGAGCTCCTGGAGAAGTCCCCCCTGGCGCTGCGCATGCTCAAGGGCGCCATCAACGCGGTCAGCGACGGCGCCGCCGGGATGCAGCAGTTCGCCGGTGACGCCACGATGCTCTACTACATGAGCGAGGAGGCCCAGGAGGGCCGGGACGCGTTCAAGGAGAAGCGGCGTCCGGAGTTCGACAAGTTCCCGCGCCGCCCGTGACGCCCCCCGTCGGGCCCGGCCCGGAGGGCGCCCCCGCCGGGGGGCGCGCCTTCGCGGTCGGCCTGCGCGACCGCTTCCGCGGCGTCACCGTCCGGGAGGGGATGCTCGTGCGCGGGCCCTCCGGCTGGGGCGAGTTCTCGCCCTTCGCCGAGTACGGTCCGCGCGAGTCCTCCCGCTGGTGGGCGGCCTGTCACGAGGCCGCCTTCCTCGGTTGGCCCGAACCGGTCCGCGACCGGGTGCCGGTCAACGTGACGGTTCCCGCGCTGGGCCCGGAGCGGGCCCGCGCGATCGTCGCCGCGGGCGGTTGTGCGACCGCCAAGGTCAAGGTCGCGGAGAGGGGGCAGGACCCGGCGCAGGACCTGGCCCGCGTCGAGGCCGTCCGCGACGCCCTCGGCCCCTCCGGGAAGGTGCGCGTGGACGCCAACGGCGGCTGGGACGTGGACACCGCGGTGCGCATGGTCCGGGCCCTGGACCGGTTCGGCCTGGAGTACGTCGAACAGCCGTGTGCGACCCTGGAGGAGCTGGCCGAGGTGCGCCGCCGCGTCGACGTCCCGGTGGCCGCCGACGAGTCGATCCGCCGGGCCGAGGACCCCCTCAGGGTCAGGGCCGCGGGCGCGGCCGACATCGTGGTCCTCAAGGTCCAGCCCCTGGGCGGGGTGCGGGCCGCGCTGCGGGTCGCCGAGGCGTGCGGGCTTCCCGTGGTGGTCTCCAGCGCCGTGGAGACCTCCGTCGGGCTCGCGGCCGGGGTGGCCCTGGCCGCGGCGCTGCCGGACCTGCCCCACGCGTGCGGGCTCGCCACCGGGCAGATGCTCACCGCCGACGTCACCGCGGACCCGCTGCTGCCCCTGGACGGGTTCCTGCCGGTCCGGCCGGTGGCGGTGGACGAGGAGAGCCTGCGCGCGGTGGAGGTGGACCCCGCCGGATGGCGTGCCCGGGCCGAGGCGGCCCGCGCCGCGGCGGACGAGGTCTTCGGAACCGGCTAGCCCCGGCCCGGCGGACCGGCGCCGACGCGTCGGGCAGCGGCGCGCCCGGCGCGGATGTGCCGGGAACAACAGCGGGATTCGTTCGACCTCCGCCCCGGGTGGGGGTTGACTGGAGGGGACGAGTCCACGCGGCGATACTTGGTACACCTTGAGACGATCGAGAGAGTTGATGAATCCGTCTACCGCCCTGGCGCGGGTCCTCGTCGACGAGCTGGCCCGAGGCGGCCTGGTCGAGGCCGTGGTCGCGCCGGGGTCGCGCTCGACACCGCTCGCCCTGGCCCTCGTCGCCCACCCCGAGATCCGCGTCCACGTGCGCGTCGACGAGCGCTCCGCCTCGTTCCTGGCACTCGGCCTGGCCCGCGCGTCCCGGCGCCCGGTGGCGGTGGTGTGCACCTCCGGCACGGCGGCCGCCAACCTCCACCCGGCCGTGATGGAGGCCGACGAGAGCGCGGTGCCCCTGCTGGTGCTGACCGCCGACCGGCCTCCGGAGCTGAGGGGCACCGGGGCCAACCAGACGGTGGACCAGATCGGCCTGTACGGCGGCGCCGTGCGCATGTTCGCCGAGGTGGGCACCCCCGACCCGGTGCCGGGGATGGTCGCCTACTGGCGCTCCCTGGCCTGCCGCGCCTGGGGTGCGGCGGTGGGGGGCAGACCCGGGCCGGTCCACCTCAACGTGGCCTTCCGCGACCCCCTGACCCCCGACGACTCCGCCGACGCGTGGCCCGAGCCCCTGGAGGGGCGCCCGCACCGCCGGCCGTGGATCAACCGCCCCGGACCGCCCTCCCGGCCCGAACCCTTCGTCCTGCCCGCCGCGGAGCGCGGCGTGATCGTGTGCGGCGACGGCGACTACGACCCGGTGCCGTTCCTGGCGCTGGCCGAGCTGACCGGGTGGCCGCTCCTGGCCGAGCCCACCTCCAACGCGCGCAGGGGGGACGCCGTCTCCACCTACCGCCAGCTCCTGGCCTCGCCCCTCTTCGTCTCCGGGCAGGCCCCGGAACTGGTGGTGAGCGTGGGGCGCCCGAACCTGTCCCGCCAGATCCTGGCGTTCCTGCGCAGGGCCGATCGGCACGTCGCGGTGACCGCCGGAGCGGTGGGCGACCCCGCGGGAAGCCTGGCCAACGCGTTCTCCGACCCGGCCCGCACCGCCACCGACGTGGTCGCGGCGGTCGCGCCGCCGGCGGGTCTGGACCCGGCCTCCCCGCCGCGCACGGCGTGGTCCGAGAGGTGGCGGCTCGCCGAGGCCGCCGCGCGCGGCGCGCTGGACGCGGTCCTGGACGGGGACGAGGTGCTGAGCGAGCCCAGGCTCGCCCGCGACCTGGCCTCCCACCTGTCAGCGGGCTCGCTGCTGTTCGCCGGGTCGAGCATGCCCATCCGCGACCTGGACGCCACCATGCGGGCGCGCTGCGGCGTGCGCCTGGTCGGCAACCGGGGCGTGAGCGGGATCGACGGCACCGTGTCCACCGCCGTGGGGGCCGCGCTCGCCCACCAGGGCGCGGACGGCGGCCAGGCCTACGCGCTGCTGGGCGACCTGGCGCTGCTGCACGACCAGAACGGTCTGATCATCGGCCCGGGGGAGCCCCGGCCCGACCTGGCCGTCGTGGTGGTCAACAACGACGGGGGCGGGATCTTCTCCGGCCTGGAGCAGGCGGGGCACCCCGACTTCGAGCGGGTCTTCGGCACGCCGCACGGGGTGTCGATGGAGCGTGTGGCGGCCGTGGCCGACCTGCCCTACACGCGGCTGGAGTGGGCCACCGACCTGCCCAAGGCGCTCCTGGGGGAGGGCCTGCGGGTCATCGAGGTGTGCACGAAGAGACCGGAGAGCGCCGCGCTGCGCCGCAGGCTGCAGTCGGCGGTGGACGCGGCGGTCGAAGCGGCCCTGTGAGGACCTGCCGGAGCCGTCGCACGCGACCGGCGCCGGCCGTGCGGGCGCGACCGTGACACGGGCCCCGTCCCGCGGCCCCTCCGGGGCAGGGACGGCCGCGGTGCGATCGCGGAGGGGGCGTCGCCGGAGCCCTCGCGGGCACCGTCCGGACCACGGTCCACAGCGACGCCGACCGGGAGCCCGCCCCGGCGTCCGGGGCCGGACCGATGTCGGACCGGATCATCAGGTCTGTCGGCAGGGCCCGCCACGGCGTCCGGGCCCGTGACCCGGACACGTGCGGGGACGGTGCTCCGGGCCGGAAGGCGCCGACCGGCTCCACGGCCGCCCGCGTGCGTCGGCACGGCGCCGATCGCGCCCCCGGTGGACAGGGCGGTCGGCCGGAACCGCGACGGGTCCGGTGCGCACGCCCCGTGCGGGCGGGGTTCAGTCCCGCCCGAGCTCGGTGCAGACACAGGCCCTGTTCCCGTCGGGGTCGGCCAGCACGACGAAGGCCGGTGCGCGGCTGTCGTCGACGACGCGTCCGCCTGCGGCGACCGCTGCGGCGATCCGCCGGTCGGCGGCTTCCGGGGGGACGGTGACGTCGAGGTGGAAGCGCTGCCGGCCGGGTGCGGTCGAGCCGGTCGCCTGGAACCACAGCGGCGGGAGTCCTCCCGCCGGGTCGACCACGCTGCCGTCCGCCCCGCATCCGCCGAGAACGGCCGACCAGAACGGCAGCACCGCCTCCGGCGCAGGCGTGTCCAGGGCCAGTTCCAGCACCTGTACCCGGTCCGGTCGCGCGGACAGCCCCCGGTCGGACGCGAGCGCGCTGATGCGCTCGGCCAACCGGACATCCTGTGCGGTCACGCCGCCGGCGTCTTGGCCGCGCAGGGCGAGCTGGACGTGCCCCGCCCGCAGGTCGGCGTCGGGCGGACGGTCGGCCTCCTGGGCGAGTCGTCCCACGGCGGCGACGAACGCGGCCCCCGCTCCGAACGAGGCGGTCTCGAACCGGGCGCGCAACGCTCCCAGCAGCCATCGCCAGTCGGCCGGACCGGCCCGGTGGACCCCGGGGCGGGTGGTCTGCTCTGCCATGTTCCGACGATAGGCCACGGCTCCGACACCGCGCCGCCCACGGCGCCGGGGAGCGGACCCGCCCCGCGGCGGCACGCCCCGGCCGCGCCGACCGGCGGGGCCGGGACGCCCCCGCCCGGCCCGCCGCCCTCCCACCTGCGCCTATCCTGTGGGCCATGGCCGAACACGCGAGGCCACCGTTGAGCGGCGACCTCGCCCAGCGCGTGGTCGACCTGATCGCCCCGACGATCAGCCACAACATCAACGTGATGGACGAGCACGGCACCATCATCGCCTGCCTGGACCCCGACCGGCGCGGCACCCTCCACCGCGGCGCCCAGAGGGTGATCGCCGAGGGGCGCGGGGTGCTCGTCACGTCCCCCGAGCCGGGCACCTCCGACCGGCCCGGGGCCAACGAGCCCCTGGTGGTGGACGGTGAGCTGCGCGGTGTGGTCGGGGTGACGGGGGACCCGCACGAGGTCGCGCCGCTGGCCCGGGTCGTCGCGCTGACCGTCCAGCTCCTCCTCGCCCAGGAGTACGAGCAGGACGCGGTCACCCGGCGCCACACCGAGGCCCGCGACCTCATCGCCGCCCTCAGCTCGGGCACCGCCCGCCCTGCGGCGGCCCGGGCCCGGCTGGCCGCCGCCGGGCTCGCCCCGCCCTGGTCGCTGGCCCTGTGGGCGGCCGCCGCCCCGCGCCCGGACGGCTCCGCCGCCCCTCCTGGCCTGGCCGAGACGGCCGTGGTCCGCATCAACGCCGACGCCGGGCACCGGGCCGCCGTCCTGCACGGGGCCCTCTGGCTGGTCGGTTCCGGTGCCGCCCCCGCGCCGCGCGCCCCGGGCCTGCCGCCCGAGAGCCGCCACACCGCCACCGCGCCCACCGACGATGTCGGCGTCCTGCTCGCCCACGCGGAGGAGGCGCGCGCCCTGTGCCGCTACGCCGGGCTGATCCCCGCCGCGGCGAGCGGCGTGCCGTGGTCGCGGACGATCGCCGTGGCCGTCGCCCACCTGCCCCCGCGCACCCTGGAGAACCTGGCGGGAAGGGTCGCGGAGCTCAACGGCGCGCTGCGCCGCACGGTCGTGGCGGTGGCCTCGACGACCTCGATGCAGGCCGCGGCGGACTCGGTGTACGTCCACCGCAACACCCTGCTCCAGCGGGTGGAGCGGATCCGGTCCGTGACGGGTCTGGACATCCGCCGGGCCGACCACCTGACCACGCTCCAGATGGCCCTGTACGCGTGTGATGCTCTGGGCGAATCGCACACAGGGTTCACATAAAGTCCCAGGAAGACTGGGCGAATCACCGTCGAAACGCACCGGTGATGTGCTTAGGCTCTCCTGCATGTCCACAGCGTTTCGCACACATGACGAGGCATCCCCCCTCCGCGTCGCCATCATCCCGGACTCCTTCAAGGGGAGTGCCGGGGCGGTGGACGTGGCTGCGGCGATGGCCCGGGGCGTCCAGGACGCCTTCGACGAGCAGGGCACGCCGGTGGCGGTCCGGACCCTGCCCTTCGCCGACGGCGGCGAGGGCACCCTCGACGCCCTGCTCGGCGCCTGGGGCACGACCGCGCTGACCGCGGACACCACCGACGCCCTCGGCAGGCCCGTCCGGGCCAGGTACGGGCTCTCCCCCGACCACCTGACGGGCGTCATCGAGGCCGCCGAGGCCAACGGGCTGCCCGCGGTCTCCGACGTCCCCCTCCGGCCGCTGACCGCGACCACCCGGGGCATCGGTCCCCTGGTGTCGTCGCTGCTGGACGCGGGTGTGGAGGAGATCCTCCTGTGCATCGGCGGCTCCGCCACCACCGACGGGGGCACCGGCCTCCTCGCCGCGCTGGGGGCGCGCTTCCTCGACGCGGACGGCTCCGAGCTCCCCGACGGGGGAGGGGCCCTCACCGGCCTGGACCGCGTCGACCTCGACGGGCTCGACCCCCGCGCCCGCCGCGTGCGCTGGCGCATCGCCTGCGACGTCACCAACCCCCTGCTCGGCGACGAGGGCGCGGCCGCCGTCTTCGGCCCGCAGAAGGGCGCCTCCCCCGAGGACGTGCGAACCCTGGACGCCGGACTGCGCCGCCTGGCCGACGTGCTCGCCGAGGCCTCCGGGACCGACGTCCGCGACCTCCCCGGGATGGGGGCCGCCGGCGGCCTGCCCGCGGGGCTGACCGCGCTCATGGGCGCCGAGGTCGTCCCCGGCTCCCGCATGGTCGCCGACGTCCTGGGCGCCGAGGAGCTCCTCTCCCGGGCCGACCTCGTCCTCACCGGGGAGGGGTCCTTCGACGGCCAGTCCCTGGCCGGGAAGGTCGTCGACGCGGTGCGCCGCCTCACCCCCGCCGACCGCCCCGTCGTGGTGATCGCCGGCAGGGTCGCGGTCTCCGCCGAGGAGCTCCGCCGCTCGGGCATCACCGCCGCCTTCTCCATCGCGCGGGGCCCGGGCTCCCTGGAACAGATGCAGGACGAGGCGATCCCCGGCATCACCTGGGCCGCCTACAACTGCTGCCGGCTCCTCGCGAACAGCTTCACCCGACCCGTACATCCCTAAGGAAAACCGCACGTGACCGCGCTCCTGATCCTCATCGTCCTCGTGGCGGGCATCGTGCTCGCCACAGCGCGCTGGAAGGTCAACCCCTTCCTCGCGCTCATGGGCGCCGCCATCCTCGGCGCCTTCGCCTTCCGCCTTCCGCTCGGCGAGATCGTCACCACCGTGACGACGGCCTTCGGAAGCACCCTGGGCAACATCGGCCTGGTGATCCTCTTCGGCACCATGATCGGTGTGATCCTGGAGCGCTCCGGCGCCGCCATCTCCATGGCCGAGGCGCTGATCCGGGTGATCGGGACCCGGTTCCCGAACCTGACGATGACGCTGATCGGCTACATCGTCTCCATCCCCGTGTTCTGCGACTCGGGGTACGTGGTCCTCAACTCGCTGCGCAAGGCGATCACCCTGCGCACCGGCGTGTCCTCGCTCGCCACCGCCATCGCGCTCATGACCGGCCTGTACGCCACGCACACGCTGGTGCCGCCGACCCCGGGCCCGCTCGCCGCCGCCGAGAACATCGGCATCGCCGACAACCTGGGGCTGGTCATCGCCTTCGGCCTGCCGGTCTCGGCCGTGGCCGCGCTCGCGGGGCTGGCCTACGCGACCGTGTTCTCCCGCCGCGACTTCACGCCGCTGCCCGCCGAGAGCGACGACGACATCTCCACGCAGACCTACGAGGAGCTGCGCGAGAGCTACGGCCGCCTGCCCAACGCCTTCGCCGCGTTCCTGCCGATCCTGCTGCCGCTGGCGCTCATCTGCACCTCCTCGGTGGTCAACCTCCCCGGCCGGCCGATCGGCGAGGGGACCGCCTTCGACGTCCTCACGTTCCTGGGCACCCCGGTCATCGCGCTCGTCATCGGCCTCCTGGCCGCGACGACCCTCCTGCGCGGCTCGGGCAAGCTGACCCGGTTCAACGAGCAGATGCACGAGTCGATCCGCGTCGCCGCACCGATCCTGCTCATCACCGGCGCGGGCGCCTCCTTCGGCGCCGTGCTGGCGGCCTCCCCGCTGACCGGCTTCCTGTCCGAGAACCTGGCCGGACTCGGCATCGGCCTGGCTGTGCCGTTCCTGATCGCCGCGGCGCTCAAGACCGCCCAGGGCTCGTCCACCGTGTCGATCGTGAGCACCTCCGCGCTGATCGCGCCGATGCTCGGCTCGCTCGGGCTCGCCTCCCCCGAGGGGATGGTCCTGACCGTGCTCGCCGTGGGTGCGGGCGCGATGGTGGTCTCGCACGCCAACGACTCCTACTTCTGGGTGGTCTCCCAGCTCAGCCGCATCCCGGTGGCGACGGCCTACCGCACCCTCACGGTGGCGACCGCCGTCGAGGGCGTCGCCGCCTTCGCCGCGATCCAGGTGCTGGCCCTCTTCCTGCTGTGACCCGCCGCGGCGTGCCCCGGCCCGTACGGCCGGCGGCGCGCCTCTCCGCGTCGCGTCCGCCCCCGCCGGGACCCCGGCGGGGGCGGACGCGTCTTGGGCCCCTGCCGGCCGCGGCGCACGCCCACGCGCGGGGGACGCCCCCGCCGGGACGTGCGGGCCCCTCCGGGCGGGAAGGGGCTTCCGGCACCCGCGCCGGGAACGCCCTCGTCGACGTACGGGCCCCGAAGGCGGGAGGGAGACCGGTTCCGGCGGGGATCCACACGGACAGGTGACCGGGCGTGGCACGTAGGACACGGGGCGTCCGACGTGTGAGGATCGCGGCGTAAGTCGACGGTGGGTGCCCTGACGACCGTGGAGCGTGACCGACCCAGGGATGCGGTGGAGTTGTAGGGGCGTTCACCTCGGTTTCACCTGTGCGAGTGGAACCTCGGCCAAGGTCGAGAGCGTCCGGCGGGAGGCCCGCCGGACGAGAACGACCCGCGCGCTCCGACCCGACCCCGCACGTTGGCGGAGCGCACGGGAGCAGAGACGATCCCCAAGGAGAAGGTGTGCCCGAATCCGCGCCCCGCCGCCCGCTGCCGCTGCTCGGCCAGGTAGGGGGCGGTCGCTCCCGCGCGACATGCGCCCTGCGCTGTGGCGACGCCTGCTTCCACCCCGCCCCCAACACCAGCGCCAACCCCTACTTCGGCGACATCTTCCAGAAGGCCCTCTCGCGCCGCAGCGCCCTGCGCGCCGGAGCGGTCGGCGCGGGCGTCTCCGCCCTCGGCCTCTCCGCCCTGGGCACCGCGGCCGCCGACCGCGGGCCCGGACGCCCCCACCCCGCGCCCCGGCCGACCTTCACGAGCGTGCAGCCCAACACCGACGACAAGGTCACCATCCCCCGGGGCTACGACCAGCACGTCATCATCCGCTGGGGAGACCCTGTCCTGCCCGGGGCCCCCGAGTTCGACGTCGACGCCCAGACGGCCGAGGCCCAGGAGCAGCAGTTCGGCTACAACTGCGACTACGTGGGCTTCCACCAGCTCGACGACGACAACGGCCTGCTGTGGGTCAACCACGAGTACACCAACGAGGAACTGATGTTCCCCGGGTACACGGACGGCGCGACCGCGGACGAGGAGCACGTCAGGATCGCCATGGCCGCCCACGGCGGGTCCATCGTGGAGCTGAAGCGCCACGCCGGCACCGGCGAGTGGCGCCTGGCCGACGGGGAGCGCGCCTTCAACCGGCGGCTCACCGCCTCCACCCCGATGCGCCTGACCGGCCCCGCCGCGGGGCACGAGCTGCTCAGAACCCAGGACGACCCGGACGGCACCCTGGTCAAGGGCATGCTCAACAACTGCGCGGGCGGGATGACCCCCTGGGGCACCTTCCTCAGCGCGGAGGAGAACTTCAACCAGTACTTCAGCAACGCCCCCGCCGACGCACCCAACGCCCGGTACGGCATGGGGACCGGCCTCGCCGGCCGCCGCTGGGACCGGTTCGAGGAGCGCTTCGACCTGGCCAAGCACCCCAACGAGGCCAACCGGTTCGGCTACATCGTCGAGATCGACCCGCTGGACCCGGGGTCGGAGCCGCTCAAGCGCACCATGCTCGGCCGCTTCAAGCACGAGGGCGCCACGATCCGGATCACCGACGACGGCCGCGTGGCCGCGTACATGGGCGACGACGAGCGCTTCGACTACATGTACAAGTTCGTGAGCGCGAAGAAGTACGTCGAGGGCTCGCGCCGCCACAACCTCACCCTGCTGGACACCGGGACCCTCTACGTGGCCCGCCTGACCGGCAACAGCCCGGCCGAGGAGTTCGACGGCTCCGGGGCGCTCCCCGAGGACGGCGAGTTCGACGGCAGCGGCGAGTGGATCGCCCTGTGCACCGACACCGAGAGCTTCGTGCCCGGGTTCAGCGTCGCCGAGGTCCTGGTGCGCACGCGGCTCGCCGCCGACACCGTGGGCGCCACCAAGATGGACCGGCCCGAGGACTTCGAGCCGAGCCCCGTCACCGGCAAGGTCTACTGCGCGCTGACCAACAACTCCGCCCGCGAGCCCGGCCAGGCCGACGAGCCCAACCCGCGCGGCCCCAACAAGCACGGCCACATCCTGGAGATCGTGGAGGCGGGCTCGGACGCCGGGGCCACGGAGTTCGCCTGGAACGTGCCCATCGTCTGCGGCAACCCCGAGGACGAGGACACCTACTACGCGGGCTTCGACAAGTCCAAGGTCATGCCGATCTCGGCGCCGGACAACCTGACCTTCGACAAGGACGGCAACCTCTGGATCTCCACGGACGGCCAGCCCGGCGCGCTGGGCATCAACGACGCCCTGCACGTGGTCCCCGTCGAGGGCCGCTTCCGGGGTGAGCTGAGGACCTTCGCCACCGTCCCGGTCGGCGCGGAGGCCTGCGGCCCGCTCATCTCGAAGGACAACAAGACGGTGTTCCTCGCCCCGCAGCACCCCGGCGACGGGGGCACCCTGGCGGAGCCCACCAGCACGTGGCCCGACGGCGACTTCCCGCGCCCGTCCGTGGTGTGCATCTGGCACACCGCCGGGCGCGACGTCGGCAGGTAGACCCCCTCCCCGAGGGAGGGCGCGGGAGGCCGGCCCCGGCTCCGTCGTGGGGGTTGCCGGGCCGGTCGCTCCCGCGCACGGCCGCCCGCGCCGGCGGCCGCGCACCGGATGCGCCCACGGCCCCCGCCCCGCACGTCGCGGGGCGGGGGCCGTACGCACGGGGGGCCGGCGGGCGCCGCGGCGCCCGCCGGCCCCGGTGTCAGGAGCTCACGCCGCTGAGCTCGTTGGGGGTCTCCTCCAGCGTGGTCGAGGCGGTGACCTCACCGGTCCCGAGGTCCACCGCGTGGATCTGGCGCGTGGCCGTGTCGGTGACGTAGGCGGTCTCCCCCCGGACGAACAGGGCCGGGCGGGGCTGCTGCCACTCCAGCGGCTCCTCCCAGGGGTCCATCAGCTCGACGGAGTCGGTGATCTCGCCCTCCTCCTGGTCGATGACGTGCAGCGACCCGTCGGTGCCCAGGACCAGCGCCTCGCCCTGCGGGCCGCGGCCCAGGGAGCGGAAGGTGTAGCTGGAGGGCAGGTCCACCAGGGACAGCGAGGCGTCGGAGGTGTCGACCAGGGCGACGCGCTCGGGGCGCTCCAGCTCGGCGTCCGGGTCGGTCTTGTAGTCGCCCAGGACGATGGGCGAGTCCTCCGAGCCGGCCTGGTTGCCGATGCGCCCGTAGTCGTGCTCGGCCTCGACCTTGGTGAACTCGCCGTCCTGGTACATCAGGGCGCCGTCCTCGCAGCCGATGACCACGGTCTCGCCCCCGGCGGTGGTCTCCCCGTGGACGCCGGGGCAGTCCTCGCTGCGGGCGATCTCCTCCCGGTCGGCGTCCAGGACGACGGCGCCCACGCGCTCCTCCTCGTCGCCGAGGGTCACGAGGAGTTCGCCGTCCTCCAGTTCCACGGCCACCCCGTGGTGGGCCTCCTCGGTGGTGTACACGTCCAGGTCCTCGGGCGTGCCGTCGCCCAGGGCGTCGGTGTCGAAGGACGTCACCTCGCCGCTGCCGTCGGCGAACAGCACCGTGCGCCCGCCGTGGCGGACCACGTGTCCGGGGGTGTCGGCGGGGAACACGGTGTCGGTCAGCTCGCCCGCGGCGGCGTCCAGGACCTGGAACCCGTCGGAGGTCGACACGAACAGGTGGCGGTCGTCGCCGGCGGGGTTGAGCCGGTTGAAGCCCTCCAGCTCGATGTTCCCGGCGACCTCCAGGGTGGTGCCGTCCAGGACGAGGACGCCGCCGTCGTAGGTGACCGCGATCGGCTCGGCGACGGAAGCGGCGGCGGTGTCGGCGGCCGGGGCCTCCTCCTCGGGGGCGCTGTCGGCCCCGGTGGAGCAGGCGGTCAGCAGCAGTCCCGCCGACAGGACGGCGGGCAGGGCCGCCCTGGTCGCGGTGTGCGGTGTTCTCATGGTGTCTCGGTCCTCGTGTCAGGGGTCGTGTTCTCGTGCGCGGCACGCGCCGGGCGGCGGCGCCGGTGTCCGGGGGGTCCGGCCGGCCCCTTGGGGCGGCCGGGCGCGGCCGCCCTCCCCGGGGAGGGCGGAGGGGGTCGCGCCCGGCCGCGCGGGGGCGGGGCGGGGTCTAGGGTGCGGCCAGGCCCGCGGTGATCGCGGTGGTGTTGGCGCGCATCATGTCCAGGTAGGTGGCCGCGTCCCCGTCCTCGGCCGTCAGCGACTCGGAGAAGAGGGGGATGACGTCGATCTCCACCCCGGCCTCCTCCGCCATCACGGTGGCCAGGCGGTCGGGCTGGGAGGAGTCGGCGAAGACCGCGCGGACCCCGGCCTCCTCCACGGTCTCCGCGAGCGAGCTCAGGTCCGAGGCGCTGGGCGAGGCCAGTGTCGTGCCGCTGGGGATCACCGCGCCCACGACCTCGAACCCGTAGCGGTCGGCGAGGTAGCCGAAGACGTGGTGGTTGGTGACGAGCTTGCGGTCCCCGGGCGGGATGGCGTCGAACTCCCCGCCCATCCAGCCGTGGAGGGCGGTCAGTTCGGCCTCGTAGGCGGCGGCGTTGGCCCGCACGGCGTCGGCGTCGACGCCGTCCACCTCCGCGACCACGTTCTCGGTGATGAGGCCGACGGCGGTGGCCACCCGCTGCGGGTCGGTCCAGAAGTGCGGGTCGGGCTCGCCCTCGCTCTCGTCGGAGGTGTAGGCGAGGGGGTCGACGTGCTCGCCGACCGCGAGGGTGGGCACGCCCGCCTCCTCGGCGGACTCCACGTTGCGCAGTACCCCCTCCTCCAGGCCGAGGCCGTTGTGGACGAGCAGGGAGGCCTCCTCGATGGTCGCGGCCTCCTGGGCGGAGACGCCGAAGGAGTGGGGGTCGGCGTCCGGTTTCATCAGCACGGTCACCTCCGCCTCGTCGCCGACCACCGCGCGGGTGATGTCGCCGAGGATGTTGGTGGTGACGACCACGCCGCCGCCGGTCTCCCCGCCCGGGGTGCAGGCGGTGAGGCCGAGCGGTACGGCCAGGGCGAGCGCCAGGGCGGCGCCGGTGCGGCGCGGGTTCGCGGTTCGGGGGTCGGTCATCGGTTCACCGTCCGGTCTCGACCATGTACTGCGGCGCGACCCCGGTCTCGAAGGTGCGCGCCACGCGCAGGTCGTCGTTGTAGTCGATCTCGTGGACCAGGCCGCCCCGCACGTCGTTGACGTAGGCCCGGGAGGTGTCCACCCGGATGGAGGGCGGGTGCTCGGTGTCGACCTCGTCCAGGAGCTCGGTCCGGGCCCGCTCCTCTCCCGTTCCGGGGTCGAAGGAGCGCAGGACCCCGTCCTCGGTGAGCGCCAGGACGGAGGCGCCCTCGCCGACGGCCGCGACGGAGACCACGCCGGGCAGCTCCCAGTGGTCCCACCGCTGTTCGGCGAGGTCGAGGGCGAGGACCGTGTCCGGGGCGGGCACCGCGGCCAGGGCTCCGGCGCCCGGCCGGTGGTGGAACTCCTCGGCCCGTGCGCCGTCGGGCAGGCCGTCGGGGTACGGGAGCGTCTCGCCGGCGAACTCCCCGTCGTCCTCGGTGACCAGGAGGGCGCCCTCCTCGCACCCGATGACCAGGCCGCGCCGGGTCGTGGCCTGGCCCCGGGGGTCGGTGCACTCCTCGTCCAGGGTCAGGACCGGTTCGCCGGACCGGTCGTCGACGTGGACCCCGTCCGCACCCGCGGTGACGACCGCCCCGCCGTGGGGGGCGACGACGGCCGGGGCGTCCCCGGTGGTGGCGATGTCGACCGGTTCGACCGCCCCGTCCTCCAGGGAGGGGCGGTCCAGCAGGGACACCCCGCCGCCGCCGTCGGTCAGCGCGGTGAGGGCGGTGTCGGTCGCCGCGTTGGCGGCGGCGATCCCCTCGGCGGTTCCGGCCGGGCGGATGTCGGCCCGGTAGTAGTGCATGTGGTCCCCGTGGTCCACGGTCCAGGTGCCGCTGTCGATCACGGTTGTCATCCGCTCATCGGATGAAAAGAGGTACGCGAACCTTCCGTCGCCGGCGATCCCGTCGACCGGCCCGACCGGGTCCAGGAGCGTGGTCTCCCCGGTGATGAGGTCGAGGACCTGGACGGCCCCCTCGGCGTCGGCGACGACCAGGCGGGACTGGGGCTCGGCGGCCTCCTCGGCCCCCTCGACGTAACCGTGGGGCGTGGCCTCCCCGTCCTCGGGCTCCTGCGGGTCCGGGGCGGAGGCGCATCCGGTGAGCAGTGCCGCGGCGAGCATCCAGGCGGACACCCCGGGGGCCGCGGTCCTGCGGTGGGGGCGGTTCATGACACGTTCGACCTTTCGTGGGCGTGGATCGGTGCGGGGGGCGCGTCGGCGGCCCGGGTCCGGCGCAGCGCCCCGAGCAGGGGGCGGACGCGGGAGGAGGCGACCGAGACGAAGAAGAGGGCGACGGCGGTGGCCGAGATGCTGGCCCCGGCGGCCGTCCCCCAGTGCCAGGAGACGAGCAGGCCCACGAAGGTCGAGGCGGAGCCCAGCAGGGCGGCGCCGACCATGATCGCCGGGATGCTCCGGGCCCAGATCGCGGCGGCGGCCGGAGGGGCGATGAGCAGGCCGAAGACCAGCAGGGTGCCGACCACGTGGAACGAGGCCACCACCGCCAGGGTGACGAGGCCGAGCATGGCGGCGTGGGCGGCCCGGGGCGCCAGCCCCAGCGTCGTCGCCTTGCGCGGGTCGAAGGCCAGGGCCACGAAGGAGCGGTGGCCCCCGACGGCGATCACCAGGGCCGCCAGCAGCGCCAGCGCGAGGAGGAGCAGGTCCCGCTCCCGTACGGCGAGCACGTCGCCGAAGAGGAAGCCGGTCAGGTCCACGGCGAAGGAGCCGGAGTGGGAGACGATGATGACGCCCGCGGAGAGCATGCCCACGAAGAGCAGGCCGATGCTCGTGTCCTGGGAGAGCCGGGGCGACCGGTTCAGGGCGGTGACCCCCAGCGCCATGGCGACGGCGGCCAGGGCCGCGCCGACGAAGAGGCTCCCGCCCAGGAGCGAGGCCACCGCGACGCCGGGCAGCATCCCGTGCGACATCGCGTCGCCGAGGAAGGCCATGCCGCGGAGCACGACCCAGGTTCCCGCCAGGGCGCAGATGAGCGAGACGAGGACGCCTCCCCACAGGGCGCGTTGGACGAACACGACCTCGAACGGGTCGAACAGGGCTTCCATGTCGGGCACTCTATAATGAAAACCGTTTTCAATACCAAATCGGGAGTGGTCATGACATCGGTCGATGCGGCGGCAACAGCCGCAGTGGCGCTGGAGGACGTGTACGCGGGCTACGGTGGACGGGCGGTCCTGCACGGCGTCACCGCCACGGTCCACGCGGGCACTGTCACGGCCCTGGTCGGCGCCAACGGCTCGGGGAAGTCGACCCTCCTGGCGGTGATGGCCTCGACCCTGGCCCCGACGGCGGGAAGGGTCCGCCGGGGCGCCGCCCGGCGTCCCGCCCTCGTCGTCCAGCGCAGCGCCGTCTCCGACGCGCTGCCCGTCACGGTGCGCGAGACCGTCGAGATGGGCCGTTGGGCCGAGCGCGGGCCCTGGCAGCGCCTGACCCGCGGGGACCGGGCCGTGGTCGAGGCCTGCATGGACCGGCTGGCCGTCGCAGACCTGGCCCGGCGCGTCCTGGGGGACCTGTCCGGAGGACAGCGCCAACGGGTCCTGCTGGCCCAGGGACTGGCGCAGGGGGCGGACCTGCTCCTGCTGGACGAGCCCGCCACCGGGCTGGACGCCGACTCCCGCGAGCGCATCACGGCGGTGCTGGCCGAGGAGAGGGCCCGGGGGGTCGCGGTGGTCCACGCCACGCACTCGGCCCGGGAGGCCGCGCACGCCGACCGCGTCCTGCGCATGGAGGACGGGCGCCTGGCGGAGCTGTCCACCATTGCCGACCAGGCCCTTTTCACCGCGGACGATCTCTGATGGACTGGTCGGGCACGCGTCCCGGCCACACCGGGACGACGGACCGTCCAGAGGGGGAGAGATGACGGCGACGCATCCCGTGCACGAGGACCACGGGCACCGGCACGGCGAGGGGTGCGGCCATGTCGCGGTGCCCCACCAGGGCCATGTGGACTACGTGCACGACGGGCACCTGCACCACGGGCACGACGGCCACTGGGACGAGTGCGCGAACGAGGAGCACACCGTGCACGAGGACCACGGGCACCGGCACGGCGAGGGGTGCGGCCACGTGGCGGTGCCCCACGGGGACCATGTGGACTACGTGCACGACGGGCACCTGCACCGCGAGCACGACGGCCACTGGGACGAGCACGCCCCGGTCTCCTGACCCGGCGTGCGGGCCCGCTCCGGGTCCGCGTCCGCCCGGACGCGAACGCGGCCGGTGTGACGCGAAGGGTCCGGCCCGACCGTCCCGTGCCCGCGGCGGGGGCGGCGGACGCCACCTCCTCCGTGCGGGGACGGCCGGTTCCGCTCCCGCCGCCGGCGGGAGGCCCCGGCCCGGTCCGCGTGCCCGGCCGCCTCAGTCGAGGCGCGCCGCGGCTCCGGCCCCGGAGGCCGCCGGGAGCGGGGCCCCGAGCGCCTTCTCGAAGCACAGGGAGGACGGCGACCCCGCGTACGCCCCGAAGCACGGGATGGGCGTGTAGCCCGACCGGGTGTAGAAGCGCACGGCGTCCGGCTGGCGGTCGCCGGTCTCCAGCCGCAGGTGCGTCCACCCGCGCCCGCGCGCCCAGTCCTCCAGCGCGGCGAGGACCAGGGGCGCCGCGCCGGTGCCGCGCGCCGCGGGGAGGACGTACATCCGCTTGACCTCGCCCACCCCGCCGCCGAGGTCGCGGAGCCCGCCGCACCCCACGGCGGCGCCCGAGCCGTCGCGGGCCACGGTGAAGACCGCGATGTCCTCGGCGGAGGGGGCCGTCCCGGGCTCGGAGTCGGGGGTGCCGTAACGCTCGGCGATCTCCGCCCGCTGCCCCGCGCGCAGGGCGGTGGCGTCGGGATCGTCCCAGTTCACGATGTCGATACGCATGGGCGGTAAAGTACCGCCCGCGTGTTTCCGGGATGTGACACGGCCCGCGCGGCGGGCCGGGGCCGTTCAGGCCCCGTCGGTGAGGGCCTCGCGCATGACCCGGAACTTGGACTCGGTCTCGGCGAGCTCGGCCTCCGGCACCGACCCCTCCACGATCCCGCCCCCCGCGAACAGCCGGGCCCGGGCGCCGTCCACGTGCGCGCAGCGCAGGGCGATGCCCCACTCGGAGTTGCCCGCCCCGTCGACCCAGCCGACCGGGCCGGCGTAGCCGCCGCGGTCCATGCCCTCGGCCCCGGCGATCAGCCGCATGGCGGTGCCGGTGGGCGTGCCCCCCACGGCGGCGGTGGGGTGCAGGGCGGCGACGGCGTCCAGGGCGGAGACCCCGGGGGACAGGCGCGCGTGCGCGCGGGTCGCCAGGTGCTGCACGTTGGCGAGCCGGAGCAGGCTGGGCCGTGCCGGGACCTCCATCTCCTCGGCGAGCGGTGCGAGCGCGGTCCGCAGGGAGTCCACGGCCATGCGGTGCTCGTCGACGTCCTTGGCGGAGGCGAGGAGTTCGTCGGCCAGGCGCCGGTCGTCGCCCGGGTCCTCGCCCCGGGGGCGGGTCCCGGCCAGGACCAGCGAGGTGAGCCGGTCGCCCTCGCGGCGCAGCAGGAGCTCCGGGGTCGCCCCGACCATGCCGTCGACGGAGAAGGTGAAACAGCTCGGGAAGCGCAGGCGCAGGCGTTCGAGGAGGGTGCGGACGTCGATGGGGGAGGCGGCCTCGGCGAAGGCGTCGCGCGCGAGCACGGCCTTGTCGAGCTCCCCCGCGCGGATGCGTTCGACGGTGCCGGCCACGGCGGACATCCAGTCCTCCCCCGACAGCGACCCCTGCGTCCAGGAGACCGGGCCCACGGGGCGCGGTGCGGACGCCGGGGGCGGGAGCTCGCCCGGGCGGTCCCCGGGCTCGTCGCCGACCGTGGTCAGCCAGCTGCGCCCGCCGCGCCGCCCGACCAGCACGCGGGGCACGACCAGGGCGGAGCCGGGGGAGGTGGGCGCGAAGGCGAACGTCCCGAACGCGACCAGGCCGGTCCCCGCCGCACCGACCCCGTCGGAGACCTCGGCGTGCTCCATGAGCCCGTTGAGCCACCGGGCCGCCTCGGAGAAGCGGGTGGTGTCGGTCGGCGCGGTCCCCTCGGGCTCGGTGCCCAGGTCCAGCCGCGCGGCCTCGCCCCAGCCCACGACGCCCTCGTCCCCCGTCAGCCAGGCCAGGGGGGCGCCGTCCGGCAGGAGGCGGACCAGGCCGGCGGTGTGATCGCTCAGGGGAACGGTGCGGACGAACATTTTGGGTGGGCTCAGGGCGACGTTCACGGTCACCGAGTGTAGGACCTCGCCCGGGGCGGTTGTGTCCCGGTCCGTCCGAGGTCGGTGCGGTCTCCGCCCCTCGTGCTTCCCCGGGCGGACGGCCCGGATGGTGCCGATTTGACCCTCCTCGGGGGTGCGGGAGGGGCGAAGCCCCCTGCCCGGCGGTGTTTCGTTGCGCCGCGATAATGTTCCCTCGCCTGCCTTGATGCGACGTTATCCACAAGTTGTCCGAATCGTGTCCAAAAATTGACTTCCTGCTCTAGCCTTGGTCGCGGCGCCACGCCAGGGGGACGGCTGTGCGCCAAGGACCTCAGAGGAGAACCGTTCATGGGATCAGTGGCACGGGCCGGGAGCACGCGGCGCACCGCAGCGCGGTGGGCGGCGTCGGCAGCCGCGACCACCTTCCTGCTGTCGGGCTGCGCCGCCTCCGGCGGCGGGGCGGCCGACGGCGACGCCCCCGGCACGCGAGAGGCCGGGACGGCGGCGGCCCCGCTCCAGTGCGAGGGCGGGGGCGCCGAGCGCCAGATGCGCGGGGCGTGGCTCACCACCGTCCGCAACATCGACTGGCCCTCCGAGCCCGGCCTGTCCGCGCAGGAGCAGAAGGACGAGCTCGACGCCTACCTCGACGACGCCGTCGACATGGGCCTCAACGCCGTCTTCCTGCACGCGCGCCCCACCGCCGACGCGGTCTACGAGTCCGAGCTGGAGCCGTGGGCCCGCTACCTCACCGGCGAGCAGGGCGGCGACCCCGGCTACGACCCGCTGGAGTACGCGGTGGCCGAGGCGCACGAGCGCGGGCTGGAGATGCACGCCTGGTTCAACCCCTACCGCGTGGGCCTCCAGGACCCCGACATCGAGGACATGGCCGAGGACCACCCTGTCAAGGAGAACCCGGACTGGCTGGTCGACTACGGCGACGAGGCGTACGTGGACCCGGGCAACCCGGAGGTCCGGGAGTGGGTCACCGGCGTCATCATGGACGTCGTCGAGCGCTACGACATCGACGGGGTCCACTTCGACGACTTCTTCTACCCCTATCCCAAGGACGGGGAGGAGTTCGACGACGACGCCAGCTGGGAGGAGCACGGCGACGGCTTCGACGACCGGGGCGACTGGCGGCGCGACAACGTCAACCGGCTCATCGCCGACGTCCACGAGGGGATCGAGGCCACCAAGCCCTGGGTGAGCTTCGGGATCTCGCCGTTCGGGATCTGGCGCAACGACAGCACCGACCCCAGCGGCTCGCCCAGCTCCGGCCTCCAGTCCTACGACGCCCAGTACGCGGACACCCGCACCTGGATCCAGGACGGCACCGTCGACTACGTCGCCCCGCAGCTGTACTGGGAGAGGGGCTTCTCCACCGCCGACTACGAGGCCATGACCGACTGGTGGGCCTCGGAGGTCGAGGGCACCGGCGTGGACCTCTACATCGGCCAGGCCGCCTACCGGGTCGGCGAGGAGGGCTGGCGCGGCGACGACGCGCTCAGCACCCAGCTCGACTACTCCGGCGAGCTGCCCGAGGTCGGAGGGGACATCTACTTCTCCATCAAGAACCTGCGCGAGCAGGCCTCCGACGCCTACGCCGAACTCGCCGACGCCCACTACGGCCGGCCGGCGCTCCCGCCGCAGGCGGAGGCCCCGGAGAACCAGGGCCCGCTCGTCGGCGAGGTCGGGGGCGTCCAGGCCCGGACCGACGGCGACCGGGTCGAGGTCGAGTGGGACGCCGCCGACGCCGCCCGCTTCTACGCGGTCTACCGCCTGCCCGCGGGCGCGGACACCGGCTCGGAGGAGGCGCGGTGCGCCGCCCTGGCCCCGGAGAACCTCGTGGGGCTCACCGGGGGGACCGCCCTGGCCGACGACGCACCGCTGGAGGACGGCGCCGGGTACGTGGTCACCGCCCTGGACGACTACCGGGCCGAGGGCCCGGTGAGCGAGGCCGCCGACATCCGCGGCTGACCCGGGGCCGGCGCCCCGCACGGGACCCCCGGCCGACGGAACACCGTCGGCCGGGGGTCCCGTCGTCCGCGCCCCTGCTGACCCCTGACCCGGGGTCGGCGCAACCTCCCCGGGAGCGAGAAAAAAAGTTATGATCTGCTAGCCGAAACCACCTGTTGCCCTGGCATCGGCGAGGGGTAGGTTCGTCGCATGCCGACCTACCAGATCAGCGAGGCCGCCGACCTCCTCGGCGTCAGCGCCGACACCGTCCGCCGCTGGGTCGACTCCGGCCGGCTCGCGGCCACCCGCGACACCTCCGCCCGGCGCCTCCTCGACGGCGCCGAACTCGCCGCGTTCATGCGCGCGGGCGCGGACGAGGACCCCGGCCGCCGGCTCTCCTCCGCCCGCAACCGCTTCCGCGGACTGGTCACCAACGTCGTCCGCGACCGGGTCATGGCGGCCGTGGAGATCCAGGCGGGGCCGCACCGGGTGGTCTCCCTGATGAGCCGCGAGGCCGCCGACGAGCTCGGGCTGGACGTCGGGACCACCGCCACCGCCGTCGTCAAGTCCACCAACGTCGTCGTCGAGACCACCGGGGGACGCCATGCGTGAGAGCGCCCCCCGACGCGCCCCGCGCACCCTCTGCGCCCTGACCGCCGCGGCACTCGCCGCCACCGCCTGCGGCGCGCAGGGCGGCGGAGACGGCTCCCCGGCGGGGAGCGGGGACGGTGAGCTCCACGTCTTCGCCGCCGCCTCGCTCACCGACGTGTTCACCGCCCTGGCCGAGGAGTTCGAGGGGGACCGCCCCGGGGCCGAGGTGGTCCTCAACTTCGCGGGCAGCAGCGAACTGGCCGCCCAGATCAACTCGGGCGCCCCCGCCGACGTCTTCGCCGCAGCCGACACCGCCACCATGCGGCAGGTCGTCGAGGGCGAGGGGCTGGACGCCGGGTGGGCGTCCGGCAGCGGCGGCGCCGCCGCCGTCTTCGCCACGAACACGCTGCGGATCGCGGTGCCGCCCGACAACCCCGGCGGCGTCGAGGACTTCGCCGACCTGGCCGGGGACGGCGTCTCCGTCGCCCTGTGCGCCGAGGAGGTCCCCTGCGGCGCGGCCACCGCCACCGCCATGGAGGCCGCCGGGGTCGCCGTCACCCCCGACACCTACGAGCGGGACGTGCGCGCCGTCCTGACCAAGGTCGAACTGGGCGAGGTCGACGCCGGGCTCGTCTACGCCACCGACGTCGCCTCGGCGGGGGACCGGGTGACCGGCATCGACTTCCCCGAGGCCGACGAAGCCGTCAACGAGTACCCCATCGGCGTCCTGGCGGGTACCGCCGACGCCGGACTCGCCTCCGACTGGGTGGAGCTGGTCCTGTCCGGGACGGGGGAGCGGGTCCTCGCCGAGGCCGGGTTCGGTACGCCGTGACCGCGGGCGGCCCGGGGGCGGACCGGGACACACGCCGCGGACGGGACCGCCCGCCGCGCGTCCGGTCCGGCCGCCCCCCGTGGATCCTGGTCCTGCCCGCGCTCGCGGGCGCGGCCTTCCTCGTGCTCCCCTTCGCGGGGCTGCTGATCCGCGCGCCCTGGTCCACGATGGGCGAGCGGGTCACCGAACCCGAGGTGCTGGCCGCCCTCTGGCTGTCCCTGTCGACCGCCACCGCCGCCACCCTGGTGTCCCTGCTCCTCGGGGTGCCGCTGGCCTGGCTGCTCGCCCGCACCGACTTCCCCGGCCGCCGCGTCCTGCGCGCCGTGGTCACCGTCCCCCTGGTCATCCCCCCGGTCGTCGGCGGCGTGGCGCTGCTGCTCGTGCTGGGGCGCAACGGCCTGCTCGGCCGGTACCTCGACACCTGGTTCGGGATCACGATCCCCTTCACACCCGCCGCCGTGGTCCTCGCCCAGGTGTTCGTCGCCATGCCGTTCCTGGTGATCAGCGTGGAGGGCGCGCTGCGCGGAGCGGACCGCCGCTACGAGGAGGCCGCCGCCACCCTCGGCGCGAGCCGGGCCACCGTCTTCACCCGCGTCACCCTCCCCATGGTGCTGCCCGGGATCGGCGCGGGCGCCGTCCTGTGCTGGGCCCGAGCCCTGGGGGAGTTCGGCGCCACCATCACCTTCGCCGGGAACTTCCCCGGCACCACCCAGACCATGCCGCTGGCCGTCTACATGGCCATGCAGCGCGACCCGGAGGCCGCCATCGTGCTCAGCCTGGTCCTGCTCCTGGTCTCCCTGGCCGTCCTGGCCACGCTGCGCGAGAGGTGGGTGAACACCTGATGGGGCCGGACGGCGCTGCCCGCACCCCGCCCGCCCGGCCCCCCGCACTGGACGCCGAGCTGCGGCTGAGCCGGGGCGGGTTCTCCCTCGACGTGGCCCTGGAGGCCGCACAGGGGGAGATCCTGGCCCTGCTCGGCCCCAACGGGGCCGGCAAGTCCTCGGTGCTGCGCGCCCTGGCCGGGCTGGCGCCCCTCACCGGCGGGCACGTGCGCGTGGACGGCCGCGACGAGACCACCACGCCGGTGGAGCGACGGCCCATCGGCATGGTCTTCCAGGACTACCTGCTGTTCGAGCACATGAGCGCCCTGGACAACGTGGCGTTCGGCCCCCGCTGCCAGGGCGCGACCCGGGCCGCCGCCCGGGAGCGGGCCGCCGGGCTCCTCGCCCACATGGGCCTGTCCGACCACGCGGGGGCCCGGCCCCGGAACCTGTCCGGAGGCCAGGCCCAGAGGGTCGCGCTGGCCCGGGCCCTGGCGGTGCGTCCCCGCCTGCTGCTCCTCGACGAGCCCATGGCCGCCCTCGACGCCAGCACCCGCATCGACGTGCGCGGCCGGCTGCGCCGCCTCCTGGAGGAGTTCGACGGGGCCACCGTGCTGGTCACCCACGACCCCCTGGACGCCATGGTGCTGGCCGACCGCATCGCGGTCGTCGAGGACGGCCGGGTCGTCCAGCAGGGCCCTCCCGCCGAGGTGGCGCGCAGGCCCCGCACCCCGTACGTGGCCCGCCTGGTGGGGCTCAACCTCTTCCGGGGGCGGGCCGAGGGGACCACGGTCCTCCTGGGGCCCCGGGGGGACGCGGACGGGGCCCGGGTGGAGGTGGGCGGAGCGCACCGGGGGGAGGTCCTGGTGGCCTTCCCGCCGCGCGCCGTCGCCCTGTACCCGCGGCACCCGCACGGCAGCCCCCGCAACGTGTGGCGGCTGACCGTGGACGGCGTCGAGAGGTTCGGCGACCAGGTGCGCGTGCACCTGGCGGGGCAGCTGTCCCTGGCCGCCGACGTCAGCCCGGCCGCACTGGCCGAGCTCGGGCTCGAACAGGGGAGCGAGGTGTGGGCGGGCGTCAAGGCGGCCGAGGTGGAGTGCTACCCCGGCTGAGGGCGTCGTCCCAGTTCATCGCGGCGGCGGGCCGGGACGGCGGCACGCCGGGCCCGGGATCCGGGCCACGGACCCGCCGCCGGCCCGCCTGCCCGAAACAGGCTCGGGAAAAGCGGCGGACACCTGGATATCCGGGGCCCACCCGGGGGAGACTTAAGGAACCCGGCGACGACAGTCCTTCCCCCAGCGGCTGAGGAGGGTGCCATGTCCCTGAGAGAGCATGAGCGAAGAATCCTCGAGGAGATCGAGCGGCAGCTCCGCGAGGACGAACCGGACCTTGCCGAGCGCCTGGACTCCTTCGGGGCGGACGATCCCGACGCCATGGCCGACTCCGGCCTGGACGGCTGGAAACCGTGGGTGGCGTGCGGCCTGATCGCCGCGGTCACCGCGGGGCTGCTGGTCCTGCTGTTCGTCCTCACACCGACCGCTCCGCAGCCACCGCCCCCCGTCCCGGCCGGGACCTCGGAGACGGTGGAGGACACCGTTCCGGACAGCGGCCCGGCGGGCGTCGCTCCGGCGGACGAGGACCCCGCCGGCACCGGTTCCGGAACCGTGGACGAGGACCCCGCAGTGGACGAGGACCCGGGCCGCTAGGACCCGGGCCGCCAGGAACCCCGGGGGCCCGTCCCCCGTGGTTCCTGGCGGCCCCGGCCGGGCACGGCGCCGACCGCGTCCCCGCGGACGACGGCGGGCGGGCACCCACCGACCGGTGGGTGCCCGCCCGTTGCCGTTCCCGTCAGAGGGCGTTGGTGAACGCGGCGGCCAGGGGCGCGGCCACGGCCGAACCGCCGCCGCCCCCGTCGACCACCACGGCGAACGCCACGTCGCCCTTGTACCCCACCATCCACGCGTGGCTGGGGAGCTCATCGTTCTCGTCTGCGTCCTCGGCGGTCCCGTACTCGGCGGTGCCGGTCTTGCCGAACACCTCGCCCTGGAACGGGACGTTCTCGGCCGTGCCGTCGGTGACGACCGCCCGCATCATCCCCCGCAGCGCCTCCGCGTTGGCGATCGGCCGCGGCTCGGGCAGCTCGGTGGCGGCGGGCTCGGTCACCAGCACCGGGTGGCGCCAGGAACCGTCGGCGACGGCGGCGGGCACCGTCGCCATGTGCAGCGGCGAGGTGAGGATCTGGCCCTGGCCGATGCTCTGCGCGCCCAGCATGGTGCTGCTGTCCACCGGCGGGAAGGACGGCTCGAAGGCGGGGACGCCGATGTCCAGCGGGGCGTTCATGCCGAACTGCTCGGCGCTGGCCTGGAGGGTCTCGCCGCTGAGCTGCGCGCCGACCCGCTCCACGAGGGCCGTGTTGCAGGAGGTCGCGAACGCCTCGGTCACCGACTGGGCGCCGTACTCGGCCCCGCCGGCGTTGCGGAACGGCCAGCCGCCCAGGTCGTACTCCTCGGGGCAGTCCAGGGAGGCGTCCATGCCCATCCCGTTGTCCAGGAGGGCGCTGTAGGTGACGATCTTGAACGACGAGCCGGGAGGGTACTGGCCCTCGAAGGCCCGGTTGAACCCGCCGGGCACGTTCACCGCGGCCAGGATCTCCCCGGTCGAGGGCCGGACCGCGACCAGGCCCGCGGGGTCGTCGGAGTCGATGATGGCGCTCGACGCCGCGTTCTGGATCCCCATGTCGATGCTGGTGGTGATGTCCTGTCCGTCGGACCCGTCCAGGGTGGCGACCGTGTTCTCCTCGGTCGCCTCCAGCGAGGCGGGGTCCTCGGCCTGTGCGGCGTCCACCATCAGGATGGTGGTCGCCGCCTCGCCGGCCAGCTGCTCCTCGTAGGTGAGCTGGAGGCCGCCGAGGCCCACCGTGTCGCCGACGCTGTAGGCGGGGCCGAGGCGTTCGAGGTCCTCCTCGGTGGCCTCCCCCAGGGAGCCCGCGATCATCTGGAGCGAGCCGGAGATCGCGGCGCCCTCCAGGGGGGTGCCGTCCGCGGCGAGGACCTGCCCCCGCTCGCCCCACACCGCGGTGCGGGCCAGGACCTGGCCCTCTCCGAGACCGGGGTAGGCGACCTCGGGCGAGAAGTCGACCCACCACGCGCCGTCCTCGCGGATGAGGGGGAGCTCCCCCTCCCACCCCCAGTCGTCGGCGTTGGTCAGCGACATGGTGACCTCGTAGGGCGCGCTGCCGGTGCCGCCGTCGGTCGTGGGCGTGCCGACCTCCACCTCGATGGAGTCGACGCCCAGGCCCGCGTCGATGCCGCCGAGGATCTCGGCGGCATCGACGCCCCTGGTCACGGCGGCCAGGCGCTCGTAGTCCTGCGCCTCCCAGGAGGCCTGGTACTCGGCGGTGGCCTCCTCGGGCTGGGGCATGGTCAGCACGTACCAGGACACGCCGCCGCCGACGAGCGCCAGCACCACCACCGCGGAGACGATGCCGATGAGCAGGCCGCGCCGCGACTTGCGGGGCTGGGGCGGACCGGGGTCGTAGGCGTCGTCGGGCCCCTCGGGACCCTCCGGGCCGCCCGGGCCCGAGCCGCCGTTGTACAGGTACTCGAAGCCCTGGCCGGACGCCGGGGCCGCCGCCGCGCGGTTCTCCGCGTCGTCGCGGTGGGGTTCGCTCCCCGGGTAGGGGGTGTCGCCCTGGTGGACGGGCTGGCCCCTGTAGGGGTCGTCGTCCCAGCCGTCGTACCGGTCGTCCGGGGCGCCCTGCGCCGCGGAGCGGGCCTCCCGCCCCGGCTCGCCGGGGCTCCGGTAGGGGTCGTCGTCCCACGTGCCGCCGCGGCCGTCCGGGCCCGGCCCGGACTCCGCCTGCGGCTCCTGCCACGAGTCGTGCGCGGGCTGGGGGCCGCTGGGCTCGCGGGAGGCGTTCCAGTCGCCGGAGGGGCCCTGGGCGGCGGGGTAGGGGGTGTCCCAGGGGTCGTCGGGCCTCGCGTCCGCGACGGGGGGGCTCCACGAGTCGTCGGAGGGGGTCCTCCCCGAGGGGGCGTCCCATGCGTCCGGTGCGGGGGTCTCGCCGGAGGGGGCGTCCCAGGAGTCGCGGGGGCGCGCGTCCGCGTCGGCGGCGCTCCAGGTCCGGGCGGTGTCGCTCCAGGACTCGGTGGAGGGCTCCCCGCCCGGGGGGTTGTCCCGTGCGTCCGGGGCGGGGGAGCCGCCGGCGGGGGCGTCCCAGCTGCGGGGCCGGTCTGGGTCGGAGGGGGTGTCCCGTGCGCTCGGTGCGGGGGTCTCGCCGGAGGGGGCGTCCCAGGAGTCGCGGGGGCGCGCGTCCGCGTCGGCGGCGCTCCACGGCTGCGCGGAGGGTTCGCCGTGCCGGGGGGAGTCCCACCCGGAGGACGCAGCCCCGGCCGGGGGCGAGTCCCGGTCCGCGGACTCCCTGTAGGGGTTGTCCCACGTCGATGCCGAACGCTCGAAGGAGTCGTCCTCCTCCGGGTGTCCGTGCCGTCCCCGCTGCGGTTCCCACGGCTGGGCCGGAGCGGCGGGCTCCGGTTCGCCGGAGGACGCCGGGTCCGCCGGACGGGGGTGCTCGTAACCGAACCCCCCGCTCTCGGCCGGGCTCGGCGGTTGGGGCCGCCGGGGGATGCGGTAGGGGTTCTCGGGGCGCGAATCGCCTACCGGGGTCTCGTCCGACTGTTCGGGCGGCCCGGAGGAATCCGGCTGCCGGGGGGACCGTTCGTCCACGCCTGACCGTCCTTCGCTACGTTGCCTGGAGATACCACGATGCCCCGCTCCCACCTCGGTGGGAGCGGGGCACGAGGATGAAGGTCGGCATGGCGGTCGCCTCTCGGCGCGGGGCACAACGGGGCTCCTGGCCGTACGGTCACCCGCCCGAGGGCGGGGCCGGACGCGGTATTCCGCGAAGGCAATAGTTGAGGCCCGGGGGACACTTGCTACCACACCGACCAACAGTGACTCTAACCCATCAGCCGACGCCGTTGTTCCGGTACGGGGCGGCGATCGCACATGCGCAATCTCACGGTGGGAACCCGACCTGTGCGGGAAGGGGGTGCGGCCGGTCCCGCAGAGGGGCGCGGGACCGGCCGGGGAAGCTCACACGCCCTGTCAGGCCTGGCGTGCGATGCTGGTCTGTTCCTCGCGGGAGCGCAGCTTGAGGCGCTTGCGGCCGCGCTCGGCGCCCAGCTCCTCCTCGCGGGCCTCGATCCGCTGCCAGCCCTCCCAGGTGGTGTAGTCCACGCCGCGCTCCTCCAGCAGGGACCGGAAGGCGACCGGGTCGGGCTCGGCGGCGGGGGTGAAGGACTCGCGGTCGGCCACCAGGTTGGTGACCGTCTCCAGGGCGTCGCCCTTGGTGTGGCCGATGAGGCCCACGGGACCGCGCTTGATCCACCCCGTGGCGTAGACGCCGTCGATGTGGTTCTCGTCCAGGTCCAGGACGCGGCCGCCCGTGTTGGGGACGACACCGCGCTCCTCGTCGAAGGGCAGGTCGGCCAGGGGCGACCCCAGGTAGCCGATGGCCCGGTAGACGGCCTGGACCTCGTGGTCGACGTACTCGCCGGTCCCGCGGACGCCGCCTTCGCCGTCCAGCTCCATGCGCTCGGTGCGGAAGCCGGTGACCCGGTCCTCGCCGAGGATCTCCACGGGGCTGTGCAGGAAGTGCAGGTGCAGGCGGCGCTCGGCGCCGCGCGGGTCGCGGATCGCCCAGTTCTGGAGGACCTTGACGTTGGTCTTGACCTGGTTGGACTCCTCGCAGGAGCGGAGGCTGCCCTCGTCCATGTCGAAGTCCTCGGGGTACACGATGACCTCGACGCCGGGCTGCTTGTCGAGCTCGCGCAGCTCCATCGGCGTGGCCTTGCACTGGGCGATGCCGCGGCGGGCGAACACGTGGACGTCGGTGATCTGCTTGGCGCGCAGCCCCTCGTACACGTTGTCGGTGATGTCGGTGTCCAGCAGGTCGTCCGCGCTCTTGGCGAGGATGCGCGCGACGTCGACGGCGACGTTGCCCGCGCCGATCACGGCGACGCTGGTGCCCTCGACGTGCCAGGAGGGCGGGACGTCGGGGTGGGAGTCGTACCAGAAGACGAAGTCGGCGGCGCCGTGGCTCCCGGGCAGGTCCACGCCGGGGATGTCCAGCGGCCGGTCGCGGTCGCTGCCGGTGGAGAAGACGACCGCGTCGTAGTGGCGGCGCAGGTCCTCCAGCTTGAGGTCCACGCCGTACTCGACGTTGCCGTAGAAGGTGATCTCCGGCTTGTCGAGGATCTTGTGGAGGGCCCCCTGGATCTGCTTGATCCGGGGGTGGTCCGGTGCGACGCCGTAGCGGACCAGACCGTAGGGGGCGGGCAGCTTGTCGAGGATGTCGATGCTGACGGACGTGCCGCACGCGGACAGGGTCTCGTCCTTGGTGAGCAGGTCCGCGGCGTAGATCCCCGCAGGCCCCGCACCCACGATTCCCACTCGCAGTGGTCGCGTCATCGCACAGCTCCAAGTCTTCGCGCCAGAGTCGGACGCCATCAAAAGGTAAGGCTTGCCTAATCTATCCGGTGTTGGCACCGGGAAAACCTACTATAATGGTAGACAATTCCGCTCCCGCCCCCAGGGGCGTGGAAGGGGTCCGGCGCTGCCCTGCGGGCGGGCGCCCCTGGTGGGGGCGGGGTCCGCGGCGTTCCGCGGATGTCGCCCGTGGTCCTCAATCAGGGGTCAACGCCCCGTCACGGGCGAATCAGCCCCCGTGTGCCTGTGGGGAAAGTCACCCCTGTTCGAGCTCGGCCTTGACCGACGAGGCGAACCTCGGTACCTGCTCCTGGCCGGAGAGCTTGGCGATGGCGTCCATGACGGCGTCCGTCGCCTCCCGGCGCGGACGCGCCTTGTGGGCCTTGTCCTTCCAGGGCGACAGGTCCACCGGCTCGCCGAAGCGCACCCCCACGCGGTTGAGGGAGGGGACCCTGCGGCCCGGGGGCAGGATGCGCTCGGTGCCGGTCAGGGCCACCGGGACCACGGGCGCGCCCGTGGTCAGCGCCAGCCACGCCAGCCCCGTCTGTCCCTTGTACAGGCGCCCGTCGGGGGAGCGCGTGCCCTCGGGGAAGATGCCGAAGACCTCCCCGCCCTCCAGGACGGCCAGGCTGTTGTCCATGGCCTCCTGAGCGCTCTCGCCGGGGCGCCGGTCCACCGACAGCTGGCCGATGGCGCGCAGGGCGCGGGCGAAGAGGCGCCGGGGCAGGGTGCCCTCGTCGAAGAGCTCCTGCTTGGCGATGAAGCGGACCGGCCTGCGGCAGGCCACGCCGATGAAGAGCGGGTCGATCAGCGCGAGGTGGTTCGAGGCCAGGATCACCGGCCCCTTCGGGGGGACGTGGGCCGCGCCCTCCACGCGCTGCGGCCACACCACGCGGGTGGCCGGCGCGATGACGGCCTTGGCGGCTGCGTAAAGTGACACCATGAGGTCGCCTCTTCTCGGTGGGTGGTGGGTCCGTGGGGTGTACGGACTTACCGAGGGCTCCCGATGGTCCGCGCGCCCTCGAGCCTAGCGGGGGTCCGGAGCGGGAGGCGGGGCCGAGGCGCGGTCGGGACTGTTCCCTCGGACACTGCCGTGCCGTGGGTCACACGCGCTACGCTGATGGTCTAGACCTCTGGCGCAGGTCGGGGGCCCAGCATCCGGACGCGCTCGTGAAGCGAGGAAGAACAGCCATGCCGAAACTGGTCGACGTCAGCCACCAGATCACCGACGGGATGACCACCAGCCCGGGCGTCCCCCGGCCGGTCGTCCGGGAGGGGGTCTCCGTCCCCGGCGCAGTGCCCGGCCACGGCGACAGCAGCGGCCGCGTCACGATGGTGGGGGCCACGGGCACCTACGTCGAGATGCCCGCCCACCGCTACCGCGACGGCGCCGACCTCGCCGACCTGGACCTGGCACGCGTGGCCGGCCTCCCCGGCACGGTCGTCACCGCCGCGTCGTCCCCCGAGATCGGCCCGGAGGCCTTCGGAGGCCTCGACCTGCGCGGTCGCGCGGTGCTCGTGCGCACGGGGTGGGACAGGCACTGGCGGACCGAGGCCTACGGCCGTTTCGACCACCCGCGCCTGACCGAGACCGCTGCCAAGGCCCTCGTGGAGGCCGGGGCCGTCCTGGTGGGCATCGACTCGGTCGGCGTGGACGACACCTCGCCCGCCTCGGAGGGGGCGAGGCCCGCGCTGGCCGTCCTCCTCGCCGCGGGGATCCCCGTCGTCTCGCACCTGTGCCTGCTCGACCAGCTCCCCGAGGAGGGGTTCACCTTCTTCGCGGCGCCCCCCAAGGTCCGCGGGATGGCGGCCTTCCCCGTGCGGGCCTTCGCCCTCACCGGCTGACCGCCGTCGGACGCGTGCCGGGGACCGCGCCCCCCGTACGCGTCCGCGCCGGCGCCCCGGAGCCCGGGGTCACAGGTCGGCGTCCACGTCCTTCTGGGCCCGGTTGCGCTCCCGCTGGGCCCGCCGCTCGACCTCCTGCTGGGCGGCGCGCTCGTCCTGGGCGACGGCGCTGGTCATCGAGTTGGACAGCGCCCGCAGCTCCATGTTGATCCGGGGGTAGGCGGCCAGCCTCGGCAGCGCGCCCAGCCGCGGCGTGCGGCGCTCCTCTATCGCCGAGATCAGCTCCCCGAAGGCCAGGTCCACCCTCTGGAGCGTGATGACGCCCACCGGTTCGGGCTTGCGGTCCTGCGCCAGCGCCGCCAGGGCGAGGTAGCCGATGCGCTGGGTGGCCACGACCACGGGCCACAGCGGCCGGGTCGAGGCGGCGCGCGGGACGTCGCCGATGGCGCTCTCGTACACGCCGCGCAGGCTCACCAGGGCCGCGCGCATGTCGCGCCGGAGCCGGTAACGGCGCCCGGGGCCGATCTCCACCTCCTGGTCCAGCACCGCCAGCATGCACTGGCGGGTGGTCGCCAGAACGCCCGCGATGGCCTGCGGCAGCCGGGTCGCCGACGCCTTGCGCCACAGGAGCAGCGAGCCCGCCATGCCGAACGCGGACCCCACCACGGTGTCGATGATCCGCGACTCGGCCAGCGCGGTGATGGGGTGCGGCGAGGCCGTGTAGGACAGCAGCAGCGCCATCGGGGTCAGCAGCACCGAGGCGTAGAGGAAGTTGCGCCCCACCACCAGCTGCGTGGCCCCCTGGAGCACCCCGGCCAGCACGATGACCGCCGCCAGCGGCAGGTCGAGCATCAGCAGCCCGGCGCCGACGACCACGCCCAGCAGGGTGCCCAGCGAGCGCTGCACCGAGCGGTTCATCGTCAGCACGACGTTTCCGGCCTGGAGGACCGCCGTCGTGGTCAGCGCCACCCAGTAGTAGTGGTCCAGGCCCAGCCACAGGCCGAACACCCCCGCCGCGGTGACCGTCACCCACATGCGCAGCGCGGTCGGGCGGATGAGCGAGTCCCCGCTCAGGCTGGAGCGCAGGGCGCCCCACAGCGCGGGGTAGCGCTCGTCGTGCAGTGTCTCCGTGCGCTCGTCGTCCTCCTCGTCCTGGCTCGCCCGCCGGGCCGAGTGCGCGGCCCGGGAGAGCAGCGAGTAGAGCCTGGCCTCCAGCGAGCGCGGGCGCATGCCCCGGCGCAGTTCGTCCAGGGAGTCGGGGTCCGGGGCCCGGCCGGGGTCGGCCACGGCCAGGGCCAGGGCGTCGGCGTACTCCGCGACCTCCTCCGGAAGCGGGGAGGGGCGCGCCATGCACACCTGCGTCGCGGCCAGGTGGATGTCGGACACCCACCGGAGCAGGGCGCGCAGCCGGGCGGCCTCGGCCGTGGTGCGGTAGCCGCGGGTCTGCCCCAGCAGGACGATGCGCCAGGCGTCCGCGAGGGTCGTCGACGCCTTGTGCTGGGCGTGGTCCAGGTCCGGGGTCCCCACGGAGCGCAGCAGGGAGCCCAGCGCGCGGAAGGCCGCGGCCACCGCCTGGTACTCGGGGTGCCGGGCGCGCAGGGGCGCCCCCGACATGGAGACGGCCCACCCGACCGCCGCGCCCAGGGCCGCGACCAGTGCGTGCAGGGGCACGTCGGCCAGGGTCCCGGGGGCGATCGTGGAGATGGTGGCGACCAGCACGAAGAACATCGGCCCGGGCTTGTCGACCCGCCAGGCCGCGCATACCCAGGTGGCGACCCCGGCGGTCAGGCCGATGGAGGCCACCGCCGCCCACGGGGACAGGGACGCGGCCATGGAGTTGACCGCGACGGCGGCGACGAAGCCCAGGCCCACCAGGGCGAGGGCGGCGGAGCGGTAGGCGTAGGGGGTCTTCTTCTCGTACAGGACGGTCATGGACCCCAGGGCGGCCAGGGTGCCGATCTGCGGGCCGAAGACGAGGGCGGCCAGGGCGAACGACACCGTCATCGCGATGGTGGCCTGGGCCGCGGTGGTCCACGCCCACGCCCCGGCCTCCAGGCCGAAGACGGCCTTCAGGTCCACGCGGGGGCGGGGGCGCTCTCCGACCTGGGCCCGCCGGGGCCCCTTGTCCGCGTCCGCACCGGGACCGTCGTCGGAGGCGTGGGAACCGCCCAGGTTCATCGGCCCGGTGTCTCCTGTGGTTCCCAGATCTCGCACGGCTTCCATCCTAGACCGGGATGAACCGGTACTTAGGTGACTACTTGGACGACTGTTGTACCGCAGTGGCGGCCGAGGCGACAGCCTCGTCGCGCTCCGCCTCCGCCCGCTCGGCCCGCTCCACCGCCCTGTCGCGGGCCTCCTCCGCCAGGGAGAGGCGGGCAGCGGCGGCCTCCCTGGACTCCGCGAGGGTCAGTTCGGCGTTGCGGCGCTGGGAGTCGAGTTCCGCGGCCAGGCGCTCGCGGTCGGCCGTGAGCCGGTCGAGTTCGGCCGCCAGGCGCTCGCGCTCGGCCGCCGCGGCCGCGCGGTCGGACTCCAGCCGCTCCTGGGCGCGGGCCAGCTCGGCGCCGAACCGCTCCCGCTCGGCGGACAGCTCCTCGGCCGACCGGTGCGCCTGCGCCTCGGCGCGCTCCGCGCGGGCCAGGGCGCTCTCCGCCGCCAGGACCGCCTCGTCCCGGCGGCGCGCGTGCTCCGCGGTCTCGGCGCGCAGCCCCTCCGCCTCGGCCCTGGCGTGCTGCACCCGCCGCGCGGCGTCGGCGCGCTCGCGGTCGAGCTCCTCCGCCGCCCGGGCGGTGATCCCGGCGATCCGGCGCTCGGCCGAGGCCAGCCCGGCGTTGGCCTCCGCGGTGGCGGCGTCGCGCTCGACGGCGGCGGCGCGTGCCGCGGCCTCGTGCCGGTCGCGCTCCTCCAGGGCGGCGTCCCGGGCGGACAGGGCCTCGTCGGCCATCCGCTCGGCCTCCTGGGCGGCGGCCACGGCGGCGGCGGCCGCGTCCTCCGCGACCCGGCGCGCGGTCTCGGCCTCACGCCGGCGGTTCTCCGCCTCCAGCCGGGCCCCGTCGGCCTCCGCGGCGTGCCGCGCGCCCGCGAGGCGGGCCGCCTCCACCTGGGCCTCGGCGGCGGCCGGATCGGTCATGGTGGAGAAGGCCTCGGTCGCGGCCCGAAGGGTGGCGGTGAGCTGCTCGCTCTGCACGGCGAACCGGGTGAGGAGGTCGTCCGCGCGCAGGCGCGCGGCGGTGACGGGCTCTGCGCCCGGCGCCGGGGAGGCTCCGGGCGCCGGCTCCTGGGCGGCCCGCGCCGCCTCCTCCTGGCGCTCGGCCTCCTGGGCCTGGCGCTGGCGTTCCTTCCAGGCGCGCCACCGGGTGTGCTCCGGCAGTCCGCAGTACTGGGAAGGACGTCCGGGGGAGGACGCGCGGGGCACCGGCCGGTCGCAGCCGGGGAAGTTGCAGGTGTTGGAGTCGGAGGTGGCCACGGGGTGAGCGTAGCGGTTCGCCGCCGCCCGCCGCCGGGGTGTGTCGCCCTCCCGCGACGTGAGGGGTTCGGGCCCGCGGGGCGGCCCCGTGCCCGCGGCCCCGCCCCTGCCGGGCAAGCTTCCCGCGGGGGCGTGGGGCGGCGCGTCGGCGTCATCGGTCCCGAGGAGCCGGACGGGACCGCGCTGCCCGGGGTGAAAGGCGCCGCGCCCCGCACCGGACAGGATCGGTGCGGGGCGCGGCGGGGGCGCCTGCCGGGGCGCCGTCCGGGCCCGCGCCTCGGGGGCGGGCCCGGACGCGTCCGCGGTGGGCGTCGGGGGAGAGGGGGCTCAGTCGTGGGCGCCGAAGCCGTCCACGCGGCAGACCATGGTCGTCACGAAGGGGCGGAAGCCCTCCCGCTCCAGGAAGCTGATGTCCTCGGACGCGGTGGCCAGCGCGGAGAACTCGATGTCGCGGATGCCCATGGAGGCGAGCTGGCGGCGCACCTCCTCCAGCAGCTTCGACCCGACCCCGCTGGAGTCGTACTCCGGGTCGATCGCGAACGTCTGCACGACCGCGACCCGCGTCCCGCGGTCCCAGCTGCCCTGCGCGCTCTCGCGGATGGTGACCATCGCGTACCCCGCCAGGTCCTCGCCGCTCTCGGCGAGGATCGCCATGGTGTCGGGGTCCGACAGCCAGGCCAGGTACTGGGCGCGGCGGCGGCGCCAGGACTCGTCCAGGCTCGTGGCGCTGATGATGTCCGACAGGTGCGAGGCGCTCAGGGTGTGCTGCTGGTGGAGGGCGCCCCACAGGTCCGCGAGCTCCTCCACCTCGTGCGCGCCCAGGTAGCGGAAGCTGAGGAGACCGACGTCGGTCGTACGAGGTTTGGTCATCAGCGAAGTTTGCATGTTCTTCTCACCCGTTCCCACCAGCATTGGGTGCTGATCCCCCGGGGTCCCCAGAGCGGGGACCCGTGGTTGAGCTGTGTTCCGACTGTACGTGTCGGTGTCGACCCGAACGGGCGTGACACGAAAAAAAGAGATGCACGAGATCGCAGTAGAAGAATTAGTTCGATTCTTTCCTTGGTAAATCCAGGGTTCGCCCGGTGTTGGGCCACGCTTCGGCAGTGTGCACGGAATCACCTTCCGAGCTGGGGCAACAGGACGGAAACCACACGGAAACCTGTTCGTACTGTCATAAGTTGGAGCGCATGATCGACGTTCGGCGGTTGCAGCTCCTCCAGGCACTCGAACACCACCGCACGGTGGCGGCGACGGCGGAGGCGCTCAACGTCACCCCGTCGGCGGTCTCCCAGCAGCTCGCCGTCCTGGCCAAGGAGGCCGGGGTCCCCCTCGTCGAACGCCAGGGCCGCCGCTTCCTGCTCACCGGCGCCGCGCGGGTGCTGCTCCGGCGCGCGCACGTCATCTTCGCGGAGATGGAGCGGGCCACCGCCGACCTCGCCGAGTACGCGCAGGGCGACCGCGGCGTCATCCGCGTCGGCTCCTTCTCCACGGGGATCAGCGACCTCGTGGCCCCGGCCCTCGCGCGCCTGCGCACCAGCCACCCGGAGTGGTCCTTCGAGGTCGTCCAGGCCGAGCCCGAGGAGAGCGCCGAGATGGTGCGCTCCGGGCGACTGGACGTGGCCCTGACCATGTCCACCCGGCACCTGCCCGCCTCGGGCGACCCCGACTTCCGGGTCGACCCCGTCATGGTGGAACTGCTCGACGCGATCCTGCCGTACCAGCATCCGCTGGCCGCCCGCACCAGCCTCCACCTGGCCGAGGACCTGTCCGACCAGGACTGGATCATGTCCGCGCCCGGCACGGCCTGGCACGAGTGCGTGTCCGGCGCGGCCAACCAGGCGGGCTTCCAGCCGCGCGTGGTGCACACCGTCGACGACTTCAGCGCCGTCTTCTCCCTGGTGCAGGCCGGCCTGGGCATCGCCCTGATGCCGCGGCTGGCCTGGACGGGGCTGCACGCGCCGCAGATCGTCGTGCGGGGCGTGCGCGAGACGGCGCGCCGGCACATCGTCGCCCTGTCCCGGGCCGGCTCGTCCCCCGAGCCCCTGCTCACCGCCGTCCGGGAGGCCGCCAGCAAGGTCCCGGTGCCGTCCGTGGGACCCTTCGCCATCGCGGGCTGACCGGGGCGCCCGGGGCAGCGCCCGGGCTCAGGCGGGCAGCGGCGGGACGTCGTCCAGGACCTCCCCGGCCGCCTCGTGCAGGTACCGCGCCACCAGCTGGATCGGCCGCCACGCCCACCCGCCGGTGCGGCCGGCCAGGAAGACCTCCCTGACCCCGCCCAGCTCTCCCAGGGGCGCGTGCGCCACGCCGCGGCGGGTCACCGCAGCCAGGCGCGGGACCACGCCGATGCCCAGCCCTGCCGCGACCAGCTCCTCGAACAGATCCAGTGTGTCGACGCGGTGCGCGATGCGCGGCGTGAAGCCGGCGTCGGCGCACATCCGCTGCACCAGCGCCTCCTCGTCCCCCCGGTAGGGGCTGGCGATCCATGACGCCCCGGACAGTTCCCGCAGCCGCCGCCGGGTCAGGGTCCGGCTGTCCGCGCCCTCGGACGGCTGGGACAGGAGCAGCTCCTCGCCGCCGATCGGG
Source organism: Streptomonospora nanhaiensis (assembly GCF_026642255.1). GTDB lineage: Bacteria > Actinomycetota > Actinomycetes > Streptosporangiales > Streptosporangiaceae > Nocardiopsis > Nocardiopsis tropica. The sequence continues at coordinate 2,728,010 of NZ_CP113264.1, forward strand.
CGCACCGTCAGGGTTCCCGGGAAATCCCGGGGGAGAAGGCTGTACTGGTACACGACCCCCAGGTCCGCGCCCCCGGTCTGGAGGAGGGTGAGCGCCTGCTCCGACTCGTGCTCGGTCAGCTGGACCTCGATGCCCGGGTGGTCCTGCCGCAGGCGCCGCAGGGCGGGAAGCACCACGGGCGCGGCGCTCGTGTACATCACCAGGTCGACGCGGCCGACGGGTTCGCCCTCGCCCTCGAACTCGGCCCGGGCCGCCTCCACCCGCGCCAGGATGTCCACCGCGTGCTCCGCGAGCCGCCGCCCCGCCGGCGTGAGGCGCACGCGGCGGCCGTCGGGCGCCAGGAGGGGGACGCCGGCCTCCTTCTCCAGGACGGCGAAGTGTTTGGAGACCGCCGACGTGCTCATGCCTGTGACCTCGGACACTGCGGCCATCGTGCCCAGGCGCTCCAGTTCCACGAGCAGACCCAACCGGGTGAAATCCATCCACCGAAACTACACGGTCCATCAACCATCGGTCCGTGGACAGAAACGAACCTCTCGGATCCAATGGTCGGGTGATCCCCTCATTCGTGTCCTCGCTGCGCCGTGCCCGCTTCCAGGTCCCGGCGCCGGTCATGCTGCTCATCGGCATGTTCACCCTGCACACCGGCAGCGCCCTGGCCGTCACCGCGTTCGCGCACGCCAGTCCCGCCACCGTCACCTGGCTCAGGCTGACGTGGGCGGCGGTCCTGCTGCTGGCTCTCGGCGGTCGCTCCCTGTGGCGCGCCGTGCGCGCGGCGACGCCGCGCGAACTGGGGGCCGTGGTGATCCTGGGCACGGCGAGCGCGGGGATGATGCTGTTCTACTCCGAGGCGACGGCGCGGATCGAGCTCGGCGCCGCCACCTCGATCGAGTTCCTGGGCACCCTCGTCGTGGCCGTGGCCGCCATGCGCCGCCGGCGCGAACTCGTGTGGATCGCCGCGGCCGTGCTCGGCGTGCTCTGCCTCACCCGGCCCTGGCGGGGGGACCTCGACCTGGCCGGGGTCGGCTTCGCCCTGGCGGGGGCGGTCTGCGTGGTCGCCTACATCGTGCTGACCCAGAGGGTGGGCGCCGGCTTCGGGGCCGTCCACGGCCTGGCGCTGGCCATGACGGTGGGATCGCTGGTCAGCGCACCCTTCGGGGCGCCTGCCGTCTTCGCCGCCCCGGACGTGGACCTGATCCTGTTCACGCTGGTGATCGCGCTGCTCTTCCCGATGGTGCCGTTCCTGCTGGAGATGGTCGCGCTCCAGCGGATGGGCCGGACCGCCTACAGCACCTTCTCCAGCCTGGAGCCCGCGGTCAGCCTGGTGATGGGCCTGGTCGTCATCGGCCAGGCGCCCGTGGCCGTGCAGGTCGTGGGCATGGCGCTGGTGGTGGTCGCCGGGGTGGGGGCGGCCCGGGGTGACCGGAGCGACCGGCCCGCGGCGCCCGGCCCGGAGGCCGTGCGCCGGAGCCGGGCGGGGGAGGGCGTCCCCGGATCGTCGGCGGGGCCTCCCGCCGAGGGCCGGGACGTGCCCGTGCTCCCGGCCGGTCGCGGGACCCCGGAGGCGGAGCAGGCGGAGGCACCCGGGTCCCGAGAGTCCGACCGGGCCGCCTGAACCCCGGGAACGCCGGAGGGCCACCGCCCGTCCGGGCGGCGGCCCCTGGGCCTGCCGTGCTCACCGATGGCCGCCGGTCCGCTCCTCTCGGAGTGCGAAGACGTCTCCGGCGCGGAAGAACCGCACACCGCGCGGGTTCCTCGCGCAGACGAGGTGTCCGCGGTCCGACCAGCGCCTGACCGTGGAGACCCCGACCCCCAGGGCCAGGGCGGCCTCCCCGGTGAACAGGTAGAAGTCGGGCCCGGTGGCGAGGATCTCCTCCAGGTCGTACCGGTGGTTCACCGCCGGCTGCGGGGTAGCGAACGCCGTGGCTTCCTTGGTCGACTTGCGTGCTGGTTCCATGCCTCCAAAGTGGCCTCTGCCGGTCAAGTTGCTCCACTGATCGACGAGTTTCGGGATACGCCGGACACGCGGCTGGAAGGCGTTCCACAATGATTCCTGTGAAGCCTCCTCACTTCCCCGATGTGCTCCGCCGCCACCTCCAGATCAGCGGGATGACGCAGGCCGCGCTGTCCTCGCACTCGCGTGTCTCTCAGGCGTCCTTGTCCCGGTATCTCTCCGGAAAGACGAATCCGACGCGGGGGGCGGTGGACGCCCTGGATCAAGCTCTGGAGGCGAACGGCGCCGTCCTCGCGGCGTGGAAGAAGGAGGTCAGGGATGACCTTCCTCCGTTCCTGAGGGATGTCGACACCTTGGAGAGGGAGGCGCTTCGGATTGATCTCATCTCACCGGTCACGGTTCCGGGCTTGTTGTGGTGCCAGGCATATGCGCGTCTGGTGTACCGCGCTGGTAGAAAAGTCCGGGACGTCGAACGTCTCGCGCAGTTGCGGTCCGAGCGCTTAGGGCACCTGTCCTCAGATATTTGGGCGGTTTTTCCCGTGACGGCATTGACGGGTGTTCCGGACGCGGTTCGTGCTGATCAAGTCAAGCACCTGCTGTCACTCCCGGAATGGGTGTCACTTCACCTGGTCCCGGAGAAGAGTCTTCTTCTGGGTATCCCTGGCCCGATCATGGTGTTCCAGCTCCGGGACGGTCGACATGTCGTGACGAGTGACCACTTGGAGGGGAATCAGGTCTATGGAGACGCAGTTCTTCCCAGGGTGACCGAGTTGCTCCGAGACGCGTACGCGCTAGCGTTGCCCCACAAGACCACCCGTGAACTGCTGGGGGAACTGCTGTGACTGCTGACTGGTTCAAATCCTCCTACTCCGCGAACAGTGGGGCCTGTGTGGAGGCTCGTCTCTCCGGGATCGGGGCGGACGTCCGCGACACGCAGAACCGCGATGCGGGAACCCTCTCCTTCCCCTCCGGCGAGTGGCGCGCGCTACTGGCGGCCGAGGCCCGGTAGTCGCCGCCCCGAGACCGTGCCCGCCCGGTCGTCCGACCGGGCGGGGGTATCGGCGGGGTCCGCTTCCAGGGGTTTCCGCGCACCGGACAAACTGTGATACGCACCACTTCTGAGGTGTGAGAGCTGCCCGATTCGGCCGGAAACCGGCTGTCATCGCGCCGCCACAGCCCATCTGAGCAGCGAAGACCGTCACGTTGCGTACGGGAACGGGCTCTGAGCTGGGATTTCCCCTCGCGTATCGGACAGTCCGAATGCACTAGCTTGGTGCGATCATGGCCGCGAAATCTGATCTCGAACTCCTGCGCGCCCACGAACCCGTGCTCATGTGCACGAAGGGGGAACTCTTCTTCCCCACCGACGTGGACGCCTACGTACGCAACTGCAGCCTGTGGATCGAGGAGCCCGGCGGACGCGAACGCGTCCTGGTCCCCGCGGGGGAGCTGACCCTCGACCGTCTGTCCCAGGCCGAGGAGGAGTGGCCCGAGCGCCACAAGCACCTCCGCTTCGTCCAGGAGGAGACCCTGCGCGAGGAGGCCCGGCGCTACAAGGGGGTCGCCCGCTCGGTCATCCCCAAGAGCGGCCGCCTCGCCGCCGTCGGCGTCCTGGGCCGGGTCCTCGACATCCTCATGAAGCTCTCCCTGCTCATCCGGGGCGCCGTCCCCGGCGGCGTCACCTTCGCGGCGGTGACCCGGTACCGGGAGCGCGTCGACAACGGCGGCGCCACCTACTACGGCCGGGTGTCCCGCGAGGGCGGCTACATCATCCTCCAGTACTGGTTCTTCTACGCGATGAACGACTGGCGGACCATCTACGGCGGGGTCAACGACCACGAGGCCGACTGGGAGCGCGTCACCGTCTACGCCGTCGAGAACCCCGACGGCACCACGCGCCCCGTCTGGGTCGGCGCCTCCTCGCACGAGTACCACGGCGACGACCTGAGGCGCAGCTGGAACGACCCGGACCTGCACCGGGACGGCGACCACCCGATGGTCTACGTCGGCGCGGGATCGCATTCCCACCAGATGCTCCCCGGCGACTACCTCATCCAGGTGGACCCCTCCTTCCTGCGCGGCATCATCCGCGTCTGGCAGTGGATCGCGCACCGCGTCTTCCGCGCGGACAGCGCGATCAACCGCCACGGCATCGGCGTCCCCTTCGTCGACTACGCGCGCGGCGACGGCGAACGCCTCGGCCCCGGCGGCGACCGCGAGTGGTACGCCGTCCTGATCGACGACGACACCCCCTGGCTGAAGGGCTTCCGCGGTCTGTGGGGGCGCGACACCCGCGACTTCTTCGACGGGGAGCGCGCGCCCAGCGGCCCCCGCTACGAGCGCGACGGCACCATCCGCCGCTCGTGGGCGGACCCGCTGGCCTGGGTCGGCCTCCAGAAGGTGGCGCCTACCGAGGCCGCCGCCCGCGCCGAGCTCCGCTCCCACGTGGGCGTCCTGGACGAGCGCCTGCGCGAGATGGACGCCGACGTCCTGCGCCGCCGCCACGAGCTGCGCCAGCTCGACTCCGCCCGCATGGCCCTGTCCCGGGAGGCGCACTCCCGGCCGCGCGCCCGCGAGTACACCGAGCAGATCGAGGCCCTGGAGGAGGAGCTGGCCCAGGTCTACGAGAAGCGCGTGCTGACCGCGGACGAACGGGACACCCACCTCCGGGCCCTGGCCTCCGAGACGCCCCTGGTGCCCACGCCGACCGGGCACCTCAAGGCCCCGCACCTGCCGTACTCCTCCGGCCAGCAGCGCACCGCCCGCTTCCTGCACCTGTGGGTGGCCCTGAGCACCCCGCTCCTGCTGGTGTCCCTGGCCCTGCCCATGTTCCTGCTGGACGGGCAGTTCACGCTCTACGCGATGCTCGGGGTCGTGGTGGCCTTCGCCGCCGTCGACTCGGTCGCCCGCCGCAAGTTCGTCCAGTACCTCACCGGTCTGGCGATCGCGGCCTTCGTGATCGGGATCGCCGTCGGGATCGTGGCCGCGTTCATCGCCGACTGGCGGATCGCGATCGCCGTCCCCATCGCGGTCATCGTGGTGCTCCTGCTCGTGGTCAACATCCGCGAACTCCTGCGCCGCTGACCCTCCCGCCCCCGCGGCCCCCGCCGCGGGGGCGGGGCGCTCCCCTCGTGCGCCCGCCGTCCGGGCCCGGGGAGCTTCCTGGGCTTCCCGGGAGCCGCGGTTGGCGCCGGGGCCCCGCGCGGGGACGATGGGGGTATGAGCGACGCGTTGTTCGGCTCCCCGCCGGTGGAGGTGGCCCCCGGCGCCGTGCACCTGCCCGGATGGCTGGACGGGGACGCCCAGGCCGACCTGGTCCGCCGCTGCCGCGACTGGGCCCGAGGCCCCGCCGGGATGCGCCGGCACCCGATGCCCCGCGGAGGGGTGATGAGCGTTCAGATGGTCGGGCTCGGCTGGCACTGGCAGCCCTACTCCTACTCCCGCACCCTCCCCGACGGCACCCCCGTCCGGCCCTTCCCGGCGGTCCTCGCCGACCTGGCCGCCCGCGCGGTCGGGGCCGCCTACGGCGCCCCGCCCGGGCCCGGCGCCGACCCCTACGACGTGGCGCTGGTCAACTTCTACGACGCCGACGCCCGCATGGGCATGCACCAGGACAGGGACGAGCTCTCCCGCGAACCCGTCGTCTCCCTCAGCCTCGGCGACACCTGCGTCTTCCGCTTCGGCAACACCGAGACCCGCACCCGCCCCTACACCGACGTCGAACTGCGCAGCGGCGACCTCTTCGTCTTCGGCGGCCCCTCCCGCATGGCCTACCACGGCGTTCCGCGCACCCGGCCGGGAACCGCCCCGCCCTCCCTCGGGCTGGCCGGACGGCTCAACATCACCGTCCGCGCCTCCGGCCTGGAGGGCTGACCGCTCCCGGTTCGCCCGGGCGTGGCGTGTCGGCGCGCCCCGGCCCCCGCGCCCCGCCAGGATCGGGCACAGTACCCACCGCCCGGGAGGGAAGCCCATGCACGACTCCTCGCCCGAACGCGTGATGGCCCTGGGCCACGAGGCCGCCCGACTGCCGGCCCGGGACTCGCCGGGGACCGTCCGCGCCGTCCTCTACCGCGACGGGCGCCGGGAGCGCGAGGCCGACTCCGTCGAGGAGGCCCGCCGGGCCCTCGCCCGCGACAGCGGGCTCATGGCCTGGATCAGCATGGACGAGCCCGACCAGGAGCAGCTCACCGACACCGCCCGGCACTTCTCCCTTCCCAGGCTCGCCCTGGAGGACGCCATCGTCGCCCACCAGCGGCCCAAGGTGGAGACCTACGGCGACGTCCTGTTCGTCGTGCTGCGACCGGCGCACTACGACCGGGACCGGGAGGCCGTCCGGGTCGGCGAGCTCCACCTCTTCGGGGGCCGCGGCTTCGTCATCACCATCCGGCACCGGGGGCAGGTGGACGTCGAGGCCGTCCGGGGCCGCCTGGAGGCCGAGCCGCGGGTCCTCGCCCACGGTTCCCTGGCCGTCGTGCTCGCGGTGCTCGACAGGGTCGTGGACGCCTACGCGCCCGTCGTCTTCGACATCCAGGACGACATCGACGAGGTCGAGACCCAGGTCCTCGACGGCGACCCGGAGGCCTCGCGCCGCACCTACCGGCTCGCCCGCCAGGTCATCGTCCTGCACCGCGCGGTCGACCCGCTCGACGTCGTCATGACCGACCTCATGGCGCTCATGGAGCGCCCCGAGGAGGCCGACCCGGGACCGCCCCACGCCTCCGCCGAGGCCCGGGGCACGCTGCACAACCTCCTCCGCGACGTCGCCGACCACGTCAGCGCCGTGCGCGAGCACGCCGAGGGGTTCCGCCAGATCCTCCAGAACATCATGTCCGTCAACAGCGCCCTCATCGACCAGGCCCAGAACGAGGCCATGAAGAAGGTCTCGTCCTGGGGCGGCATCCTGGTCGTGCCCACCCTCATCGCCTCCGCGTACGGCATGAACATCCCGCCCCGGCCCGGGTTCGAGTGGATGTTCAGCTGGCCTCTGTCCCTCCTTCTGATGGCGCTCTCCAGCCTCAGCCTCTACGTTGTGTTCCGACGCAACGGCTGGCTGTGAGGAGGGAACACGGTGCGCGACGGGGAATCCGCCGAACGCGAGGTGATCCGGCTGATGACGGGGGCGTGGGTGTCCAGGGCGGTCGCCACCGCCGTCGAGCTGGGGGTCCTGGACCGCCTCGGCGAGGGCCCGGCCGACACCGGCTCCCTGGCCGAGGGGCTCGGCCTGCACCCGGACCGGCTGGACCGCCTGCTGCGGCTGCTGGCGGCCGTGGGCGTGGTCCGCGAGCGCGACGGCCGCCACGAGCCCACCCGGGTCGGCTCCCACCTGCGCCGGGGCCACCCCTCCGGGATGGCCGAACTCGCCCTGCTCTACGACAGCGACATGTTCGGCGACTCGTGGGAGCACCTGGCCGACGCCGTCCGCACGGGGCGGACCGCCTTCGGCGAGGCCCACGGCACCGACGTCTTCTCGTACCTGGAACGGCACCCCCGGGACGCGGAGCTCTACACCGCGGGCATGGCCGCGGGCGGCCGGTTCTCCACGCACATCCCCGACGTGTACGACTTCGGCGGGGTGCGCACGGTCGTCGACCTCGGGGGAGGGGCCGGCGAGCTCCTCGCCGCGGTCCTGGCCGCCGCCCCCGGCGCGCACGGCGTCCTGGTGGAGCGCCCGGCCGCGCTCGCCGCGGCCCGCGAGCGCCTCGGGGCGTTCGCGGACGCCGGACGGTGCGACCTGGTCGAGGCCGACTTCCGGGAAGGGGTCCCCGAGGGCGCCGACGTCTACCTGCTCAGCCGGGTGCTGCACAACTGGTCCGACGAGGACGCGCGCGGTCTGCTCCGCCACTGCCGCCGGTCCATGGCCCCCGGCGGCAGAGTGCTCGTCGCCGAACGCATCCTGCCCGACGAGGGCCGTCCCTGGCTGTCGCTGGTCCTGGACGTGCACATGATGGTGATGACCCCGGGGGCCGAGCGGACCGAGCGCGGCTACGAGGAACTGCTGCGCTCCGCCGGGCTCACCACGCGCGAGATCCTCGACCTGCCGCTGGAGATGCGGCTCCTCGTCGCCGGCCCCGTCCCGCAGCCATGACCATGGGGCGGGCCCTCCGCCCTCGCCCGTCCCGTCACATCCGCCAGGGGAGGTTGAGCCACGGGCTCGCCGGATCACCGGCCAGGACCTTGTGCGCCGCCACCGAGTCCGTGTAGTAGGGGCCGAACGAGCCCTCGTCGAAGGCCATCGCCCGCCCTAGCACGAAGCCCGCCGACATCTCCTGCCACGAGCCGTGGTGGCGCATCGACTGCGCACCCGCCCGCAGGATGTGCCCGTGCGCGGCCCGCTCGTCGGCGTACCCGGCGTTGACGCCCCACCGGGCGAGGTTGACCGCCCGGCCGAAGTCGTAGGCGCGCACGGTCCGCACCGGCACGCCCCGGGGGAGGACCCCGTCCTCGACCATGCGCTCCTCGTACTCCCAGATCCGGGCGGCCTCCAGGACCATCTCCTCGTAGACCCGGTGGGCGGCGCCGCGGGCCCGGCACCAGTGGGCGATCAGGTCCGGCCACACGCCCGCGTCGAAGGGGTGCCCGGGCGCGCGGGCCATCGCCCGGTTGCGCAGGTCCAGCAGGACCGTCACGTCCGAGGCGGGGCGGTGGTCGTCGGTCAGGCGGCGCAGCGCGCCGTCCCACCCGGCGGTGTCGGTGATGCCCCAGGAGTCCCGGAGCTTGGCCCGCTCGTCCTCGGCGTCGCAGCAGGAGCACGACGAGTGGACGGCGTTCCACACCCCGCCCCCCGCCGTCGGCATGTGCGCCCCGGAGGCGAAGGCGTGCGCCAGCGGCCCCTGGAAGAACCCCGCGGGGTCGCTCCGGAGCCTGGCCCGCTTGGAGAACAGTCCCATGGCGCCCCTCCTCAGGGGTTCGGGAGGCGGCGGATCCCCTCCGCCTCGCGTCGGGCCCCGGCGGTGCTCCGCTCCGGGGCGGCGGAGCACCGGGGGGCCGCCGTCCGGGAGCGGGCGGAGTCCGGTGTCTCCTCCGGCTCCCGGGTCCTGCGGTTGTGCGCGTGGTCGGTCCAGCTGCTGCCCATGCCCCGGTTCCTTCCGTCGCGCGCCCGGAGACGGTGGGGCGCGCCGCGAGGTGTGACGCCTCCGTCGGGCCGCGGGTTCCGGATTTCTCCGATCGAGAGGAAGAGGAGTGGAAGGAGTGGTTTCCGTGCACTCCCGGTGTTCGCGGTGTGACGGAGAAGGTCTTGGTGCCAGGGGTCACATCACCTACGATGGGAGCGCTCCCAGAAAGGACTCCCCATGGATGCCCCGACACTGCCCGCACACCTCCAGTTCGGTACCGCCACCGCCGCCTACCAGGTCGAAGGGGGAGTCCACGAGGGCGGGCGCGGACCGTCCATCTGGGACACCTACTGCCGGACCCCCGGACGCGTCGCGCGCGGCGAGACGGGCGACATCGCCTGCGACCACTACCACCGCTACGGCGAGGACGTCGCCCTGCTGGCCGACCTCGGAGTGGACCTCTACCGCTTCTCCGTCGCCTGGCCGCGCGTCCAGCCCACGGGCAGGGGCCGCCCCAACCCCGAGGGCCTCGCCTTCTACGACCGGCTCGTCGACACCGTCCTCGGCGCCGGGATCGAACCCGTCCTCACCCTCTACCACTGGGACCTGCCCCAGGCCCTGGAGGACGAGGGCGGCTGGCGGGTGCGCGACACCGCCCACCGCTTCGCCGAGTACTCCCGCATCGTCGCCGACCGCCTCGGCGACCGCGTCAACCGCTGGATCACCCTCAACGAGCCGTTCTGCTCGGCCTTCGTCGGCCACGCAATCGGCCGGCACGCCCCCGGCACCCGCGAGGGGGCCCCCGCGCTCGCCGCGGCCCACCACCTCCTCCTCGCCCACGGCATGGCCGCCGGAGAACTGCGCGCCGCCGCGGCGGGCGAGGTCGGCATCACCCTCAACCCCGACCACCTGCTGCCCGCGTCGGACTCCGACGCCGACCGCGCCGCCGTGGAACGCGCACGCACGCTCCACAACCGCGTGTGGTTCGACCCCATCTTCAAGGGCGCCTACCCCGACAACGAGGACGAGGTCTGGGGAGACATGGCCGACGGCTCGTACCGCGCCGACGGGGACCTGGAGATCATCGCCCAGCCCCTGGACTTCCTCGGCGTGAACTACTACCGGCCGATCATGCTCCGCGACGCCCCGCACGCCGAGGCCGACATCTCCGCCCGCACGGCCGTGGACATCCGGACCGAGCAGGTGGACTTCGAGGGGGTACGGCACACCACCATGGGCTGGCCGGTGCTCCCCGACACCTTCGCCGACCTGCTCATCGACCTCGACCGCCGCTACCCGAACCTGCCGCCCATCCTCATCACCGAGAACGGCTCGGCCGAGGACGACCGGCCCGACGAGACCGGGCGCGTCCGCGACACCGGTCGCGTCGACTACCTGCGGGACCACCTGGCGGCCCTGGCGCGGGCCATCGAGGCCGGGGTCGACGTGCGCGGCTACTTCGTGTGGTCGCTGCTGGACAACTTCGAGTGGGCCTACGGCTACGACCGGCGCTTCGGCCTGGTCCGGGTCGACTACGAACGCCTGGAGCGCCACCCCAAGGACAGCTACCACTGGTACCGCGACTTCCTGACCTCCCACCGGGCCCGCAGGGCCGGCGAGGCCGTCCGACAGGGCTCGTAAGGGGCGGCTTCCGCCGCGCCCCGCGGACGGCGGGGCGCGGCGGTGCTCAGGCGTGCTGGCGCGCGACGCCGCCGAACGCCCCCACGACGGCGCCCAGGGCGAACATCGACGCCTCGTCCTCGTCCATGTGGACGATGCCGGCCGGAACGCGCACCCGGTAGGGCTTGGGCTCGGCGGGCAGGATCTCCAACCCGTCGATGATCCCCTGTCCCTCCAACATCAACAGGGCCTCTTCGACCCTTCCTGTACGGTCACCGCGGGACCATATGGACATGCGTCAACCCTCACTACGGCCGGGGCCGGGTACAACCGAGCGGGAACGGCGCCACTGGGGCAGGGCGGTCCACTGTTTCCCGGGCCGGGTACCCAGCCCTGTCACGCTCCGGGGTCCGTTCCGGTGTGCGCGGGGAGCAATCCCAGTGATACCACCGGCGCGGCGGGGTGGGGGCGGCATCGGAGGCACGGCGCACTGGCCGGAACCGGCCATGCCCCGGGGGGGTGGCCGGATCCCTGTTCCGGCGTGCGGCGGCACCGGTCGGTGGGGGCGGTCGTCCCGTCCCCCCGCGCGTACCGGTGGGTCGCCGCCCGGACGGGGCGGGGGAGGAGGCCGGGACCGGGTCGCCGCACGGGCTCGGGGGAGGCGGCGCGCCGCCGGGGTGGGCATCATGGCTCCTCGGGGTCGTTCCGGGCGAGCCTAGGGACGCTTCCGCCGACCCGCCCGGCGAACGCCGAAACCGGTCACCAATGCCCGGAAAGTCCTGCGCCACAGGCGTTCCGGACCCGGCGTCACCGCCTGTGGCTCCGCGCCGGAACGCTCGACGGCGGACGCCCGGGGGTCAGGGGCGGGCCGGGCCGAAAGCCCTGAGGGTCGCGTCGACGAGCGCGTCGGCGTACGCGGGGGTCAGTGGGCCGCCGCGGTGCAGCCACCGCTGGAAGAGGGGGGCGTAGAGCACCTCCAGGACCAGGTCGAGGTCGGCGTCGGGATCGAGCTGGCCGGCCTCCTGGGCGCTGCGCAGACGCGCCTTCTTCGCCTCGTCCAGCGGGCGGGCCAGTTTCTCGCGGTACTCGGCCGCCAGCTCGGCGTCGTTGGCGATCTCGGTGTTGAGGGCGCGGAGCAGCCTGTCGAAGGACGGGTCGGCGAACTCCTCCGCCGTGGCCCGCATGACGAGCTTGAGGTCGGACTCCAGGTCGCCCGTGTCCGGCAGTGCGACGGACTGTCCGTCCGCGCCCTCGCTCAGGGCCAGGACGGCGGCGAAGACGACCGCGCTCCTGGACGGCCACCGCCGGTAGATCGTCTGCTTCCCGACGCCGGCGCGGGCGGCGATGGCCTCGACCGTGACCTTGTCGTAGGCCTGCTCCGCCACCAGGGAGCGGGCGGCCGAGAGGATCGCCTGCCGGGACCGTTCCTTGCGCCGGGAGTGGTCCGGCCCCTTCGCGTTGGACATGCGTCCAGCCTATCCGCAAAAGAAACGAGACGGGCCGTATTGCTAGGTTGGGTGGAGTGTCCTACACTCGCAGGAAACGAGACGAACCGTTTCCTTTGTGAGAAAGAGGTGTCATGGCGGACGCACGAGTCTGGCTCATCACCGGGGCATCCCGCGGCCTGGGAAGAGCCTTCGCCGAGGCTGCCCTGGCAGGCGGCGACCGGGTGGTGGCCGCCGCCCGCGACGTCGGGCCCCTGGAGGAGCTGGCCGGGAAGTACCCCGAGCGCCTGGTCCCGCTCGCGTTGGACGTCGCCGACCGCCGAGGCGTGTTCGAGGGGGTGGAGCGGGCGGCGGCCGCGTTCGGCGGGCTGGACGTGGTCGTCAACAACGCCGGCGCCATGCTCTACGGCATGGTGGAGGAGGCCACGGAGGAGCAGATCCGGGCGCACATGGACGTGAACTTCTTCGGCGCCGTGTGGGTGGCCCAGGCGGTCCTGCCGCACCTGCGTGCCCGGGGCGGGGGACGGCTCCTGCAGGTCACCTCGATGGGCAGCGGCGGCGGCATGGCCACCGTCGGCCTCTACGGCGCGGGCAAGGCCGCCCTGGACTCGGTCAGCGAGGCGCTGGCGATGGAGGTCGAGGGGTTCGGCGTCAAGGTCACCGTCGTGCAGATGGGCGGCTACGAGACCGGCCTGTTCACCGCCGGCACCACGGCCACGGAACCCTTGGCGCGGTACCGACCCCTGCGCACCGAGATGGAGGCGATGTGGGGCGACGCCGTCGCTCCGGGACCGGACACCGCCGCTCCGACCGTCATGGAGCTGGTCGCACTGCCGGACCCGCCCCGGAGGCTCATCGTCGGCAGCCAGTCCTTCGACCACGTCCTTCAGATGGACCGGGAGCGAACGGAACTGTACCGGTCCTGGGAGCACCTCAGCCGGACGGCCCCGGGCTGACCGCGTCCCGCGTCGCCTCCGGGGGCGCATCACACGGCGGTCGGGCGGTCGGGGCCGTCCCCGCGTGCGCGGGGGGCAGACCGGTGTCCCGCCTGGTTCTTCGGAGCCCCGGCACGTATCGGCTGCGGCGGAGCCGGTTCCGCGCCGGGGATCAGACGATGATCTCCCGGCAGACGTCGACGAAGGCCTGCACCCGCCGCACCGGTCTGCGGTCGGTCGGCTCGATGACCTCGATCCCGAGCCCCCCGGACTCGATGTCGAGCTCCCTGGTCACATAGGGCAGGTCCTCGTAACTGCGTTCGAGCGCGGTGCGCTGGGTGAGCAGCGCGCAGCCCAGCCCGCGGGCCACCAGGGCGCGGACCATCTCGAAGCTCGCGGTACGGAAGCGCACGTTCGGGACCAGGCCGGCTTTGGCGAACAGGCCGAGGAAGTAGTCGCCCGCGGGCGGCAGGTCGAACAGGATCAGCGGTTCCGAGGCCAGGGCGGCAAGGCTCAGCGGGCCCTCCGTGTCCCATGCCCTGTCCGCGGGGACGAGCGCGTAGGGCGGGTCCGACCGGAGCGTCTGCGCTGTCACCCCGCTCATGGCGCGTACGGAGTCGAGCTCGTAGTGGTAGGTGATCGCGAGGTCGATCCGGGTGTTGAGCAGGTCGTCCAACAGCGTCCCGTGTGCCGCCTCGACGAAGGAGAGCCGCACCTGCGGGTGCCGCCGCGAGAACTCGGCGATCACCTTCGGCAGGAGGATCGGCGCGATCGTCGCGTAGCAGCCGACGGTGAGGTCCCCCTCGACCTCCTCCCGCTCCCGGCTGGCCGTCTCCCGGAGCTGTTCGAGGTTGGCCCGCACGTTGTCGGCCACGGCCAGGGCGCGCTGCCCCGACGCCGTGAGGAGCATCCCCTTCGGAGAACGGACGAAGAGGGTGACTCCCAGCGCCGACTCCAGGTCGGTCAACGCCGTCGACACCGTCGACTGCGACACGAACAGTTCCCGCGCCGCCGCCGTCACCGAGCCGAGCCTGGCGATGGCCCTCAGGTACTCCAGCTGCCGCAGGCTCACGTCACCCACCGGTTCGACCCTCCTGCCGGAGCCATCGGTTTTTCCGAAGGCGTTCTTTGGATCTATGTGTTTTACAGATCCTATCTTCCGCCTGGATAGTGGTGACCCATGACACAGGCAGGTCGGATGCCGACAACACCGGGGGCTCTACCGCGCCCCCGCAAGGCGCTCGACTCCACACTCCCGCGAACGAGCGACCTCCTGATCATTCACCAGAGCGTTCCGGCGCGCTGGGGGCCACCGGCGCCTCCGGGGCCTCGGCGCGTGCGAGGACACGATCCCAGGAGGAGAAATGACGAGTGAGATCTCGGAGCAGGTAGACAAGAAGGACCTGCGGCGGAGTGTGTTCGCCGGAGCGGTGGGCGTCTTCGTCCACTGGTTCGACTGGGCCGTCTACGCGTACCTGGCCACCACCATGGCGCAGGTGTTCTTCCCCGAACAGGACGGCACCGCCGGCCTGCTCTCGGTCTTCGCGGTCTTCGCCGTCGCGTTCTTCGTGCGTCCGCTCGGCTCGGTGCTCTTCGGCCACCTCGGTGACCGGTTCGGCCGCAAGACCACACTGTCGATCGTCATCATCTCCATGGCGGCGGGCACGCTCATGCTCGGGCTGCTGCCCAGCTACGAGTCCGTCGGCATCCTCGCGCCGATCCTGCTCGTGGTCGCCCGCATCATCCAGGGGCTCGCCGCGGGCGGGGAGTTCGGCTCCGCCGCGGCCTTCCTCGCCGAGTTCTCGCCGCCCAAGCGCCGTGGATTCGGGTGCTCGTGGATCGAGTTCGGCTCGGTCGGCGGGTTCCTGTGCGCGTCGATCGCCGTCTGGGCCCTGCACGCGGCCTTCCCGGCGGAGGTCGTCCTCGACTGGGCCTGGCGGATCCCCTTCCTGCTGACGGTGCCCATGGCCGCGGTCGGCCTCTACATCCGCCTGCGTATCGAGGACACGCCCGAGTACCGCGCCCTCGAGGACATGAACAACGTCCCCAGCCAGCCGGTCGTCGAGGTGTTCCGCTCCAACGGCAGGCAGTTCCTCCAGACGGTCGGCATCGAGACCTTCATGAACTCGACCTTCTACATCGTCCTCGTGTACCTGATCACCTACCAGGAGGAGATCGTCGGGGTGCCCGCCGACCGGGCGGCCCTGCTCTCCGCGGCGGCCTCGGTCGTCGCCATGGGGATCATCCCGCTGTCGGGCAGGATGTCCGACCGCGTGGGCCGCAAGCCGGTGCTCTACACCGCCGCCGCCCTGCTGATCGTCGCCGCCGTGCCGTTGTTCCTGCTGATGCAGGTGAACACGTCCTGGGCGGCGTTCGCCGCGACCTTCGGCCTGGCCGCGATCCTGGCGATCATCCTGGGCACACACGCGTCCACGGTGGCGGAGCTCTTCCCGACACGGACCCGGCAGAGCGGCCTGTCGATGGCCTACAGCGTCGCGGGGGCCTTCTTCGCCGGAACCCTGCCGTACCTGATGACCTGGCTGATCTCGCTCACCGGAAGCACCATGGTCCCGGCGTTCACCATGATCGTGATCGGCGTCATCGGCGCGGTCACACTGCGCACCATGCCCGAGACCAGCGGTTCCGACCTGCTGCACGAGAGCGACCGGGCCCCGCGCTGAGCAGTACGCGGGCCGGGGGCCGTCCGTGTGCGCTCCGCGCCCGGCCGGCGCCCCGGCCCGCCCGAGAACAGATCCATCCGCCCGGCGGACGGGCCCGTGGAGCGGCCCGGCCCGGCGGACTCCGCGGACACCGCCCCGGAGAGCCGGCCGGGTCCACGGAGAAAGCACGCAGAGCGCGTCCGCCGCCGCGGAACCACACGCGTTGACCGAACCCTGGAGGTTTCGCATGTCAGTCCAAGAGATCGAGGTCGTCGTCGTCGGAGGGGGGCAGGCCGGGATCGCGGTGAGTGAGCACCTCGGCGAACGCAAGGTGCCGCACGTCGTCCTGGAGAGGAACCGCGTCGCCGAGCGCTGGCGCTCGGAGCGGTGGGACTCGCTGGTCACCAACGGGCCCGTCTGGCACGACCGCTTCCCCGGGCTGGAGTTCACCGGCCTCGGCCCGGAGGACTTCGCCTCCAAGGAGCAGGTGGCCGACTACCTGGCCGCCTACGCGGAGAAGATCGGTGCGCCGATCCGCTGCGGTGTCGAGGTGACGTCCGTGCGCAGGCACACCGGCCGCAGGGGATTCCGGGTCCGGACCTCGGACGGGGACTTCGACGCCCGCTACGTGGTGGCCGCCACCGGCCCCTTCCAGCGCCCGGCCGTCCCGCCGATCATCCCCGAGGAGGCGGGCCTGGTCCAGATCCACTCCAGCGCCTACCGCAACCCCGCCCAACTGCCCGAGGGCGCCGTGCTCGTGGTCGGATCGGGCTCCTCGGGGGTCCAGATCGCCGACGAGCTCCGTGCCGCCGGCCGACGGGTCCACCTCTCCGTCGGACCGCACGACCGCCCCCCGCGCAGGTACCGCGGACACGACTTCGTCTGGTGGCTGGGTGTGCTCGGCAAGTGGGAGGCGTCCTCCCCTCCGCAGGGCGCCGAACACGTCACGATCGCGGTCAGCGGCGCGCACGGCGGCCGAACCGTGGACTTCCGGACGCTGGCCGACCGCGGCATCACCCTGGTCGGCCGGACCGAGTCCTTCGACGCCGGGACCCTCCGCTTCGCGCCCGACCTGCGGGACAACATCGCGCGGGGCGACGCCAACTACCTGTCCCTGCTGGACGAGGCCGACGCCTACGTCGAGCGCAACGGCCTCGACCTCCCCGAGGAGCCGGAGGCCAGGATCCTGGGCGATGACCCGGAGTCGGTGACCGATCCCGTCCTCGAACTCGACCTCGCCGCCGCCGGGATCACGTCCGTCCTGTGGGCCACCGGCTTCACCGCCGACTACGGCTGGCTGCAGGTGGACGCCTTCGACGCGGACGGCAGACCCAGGCACCAGCGCGGGGTCTCCTCCGAGCCCGGCGTGTACTTCATGGGGCTTCCGTGGCAGTCCCGCCGCGGCTCCAGCTTCCTCTGGGGGGCCTGGCACGACGCGAAGTACGTCGCCGACCAGATCTCGATCCAGCGCGGCTACATGGAACACAACGACTCGAACCCGCGCCCGTCCCACACCCGAGCCCGCATCCAGGAGTGACCACACCATGACCACGCACAAGCGCATCCGCCCGTTCAACACCAAGGACACCTACCCCGAGCAGAACCTCGACAACGACCTGTGCCAGGCGGTGGTGGCCGGCGGCGTCGTCTACCTGCGCGGCCAGATCGGCCAGGACCTGGACACCCGGGAATCCGTGGGCATCGGCGACGTCCGCGCGCAGACCGAGAAGGCCATGGCCAACATCGACCTGCTCCTCAAGGAGGCCGGGAGCGACCTCCGGGACATCGTCAAGGTGACGATCTACCTCGTCGACCCGCGCTACCGCGAGGAGGTCTACCGCGAGATCGGGCGCTGGCTCAAGGGCGTCCACCCGGTCTCCACCGGCATCGTCGTCCAGGCCCTGGCCCGTCCGGAGTGGCTCGTGGAGATCGACGCGACGGCCGTGATCTCGGGAGGCGGGGAATGACCTTCTCCATCGCCGCCCACCAGGACGGCCGGTTCGGCATCGCCGCCGCCTCGTCCTCCCCCGCGGTCGCGGCACGGGTCGTGCACCTGCGCGACTCCGTCGGCGCTGTCGCCTCACAGAACATCACCGACCCGCGGCTGGGAACGGCGCTGCTGGACGGGCTCGCCGCGGGCGCGGGCCCCCGGGAAGCGCTCGACGCCGTCGTCGACGGCGAGCCGGACATCGACTACCGGCAGCTCACCGTGGTGGACGCCTCCGGGGCGGCGGCGACCTACAGCGGCGCGCTCACCCTCGGCGTCCACGGGGAGGCCACCGGACCGCACTGCGCGGCCGCGGGGAACATGCTCTCCCGACCCGGTGTCCCCGAGGCCATGTGCGAGGCCTTCGGCTCCGCCGGGGGAGAGCTGGAGGAGCGTCTCCTCGCCGCGCTCGCGGCCGGGCTGGCCGCCGGCGGCGAGGCGGGACCGGTGTACTCCGCGGGCCTGTCCACCGTGTCCGCGAACGGCTGGCGCGACACGGACCTGCGCGTCGACTGGCAGGAGGACCCGATCGAGGCGCTGCGGGGGCTGCTCGGGGTCTGGCTCCCGCAGCGCGACGACTACGTCCGGCGCGGCCTGGAACCGGCGGCCTCGCCCGGATACGGGGTGCCCGGCGATGACCGTTGAACCCGGCGGGCAGCCCGGTGCCACGGAGCACCTGGAACGCCTGATCACCTACTCCGAGACCCTGCACGCCCACCCGGAGACCGCCTGGGAGGAGCACCGCGCGGCACGGTGGACGGCGGAGCTGCTCGAGGAGTTCGGTTTCGACGTCGAGACCGCCTACCTCGGCTTCCCCACCGCGGTGCACGCCGCCTACGGGACCGGCCGGCGCCGGGTCGGCTTCGTCGTCGAGTACGACGCGCTGCCGGGCCTGGGCCACGCCTGCGGCCACAACCTCATCGCCGCGATGTCGGCGGGCGCCGCGATCGCGCTCCGGGCGTGGGCGGACCCGCTCGACCTGCGCATCGACGTGATCGCCGCCCCGGCCGAGGAGGGCGGCGGGGGCAAGATCGAACTGCTCGACGCCGGAGCCTTCCGGGATCTGGACCTGGCGCTGATGGCCCACCCGGGCCCGGTCGACGCCCCGCGGGCCGAGCCCTACGCCGTCGCCCACGACCACGTCCGCTTCACCGGCCGGTCCGCCCACGCGGCCGCCTACCCGCACGAGGGCCGCAACGCCAACGACGCCTTCGTGATCGCCCAGGTGGCCCTCGGCCTGCTGCGCCAGCAGCTCCCGCCGGGCACCCGCGTCCACGGGATCCAGACGGTGGGCGGCCAGGCGCCCAACGCCATCCCCGGGACCACCGAGGGCCGCTGGTACACCAGGGCCGAGAGCCTGGCCCAGCTGGAGCCGCTGCGCCGCCGGGTGGAGCAGTGCTTCGAGGCGGGAGCGCTGGCCACGGACACCGCGCTGGAGTTCACACCGGAGTCCCGGCCCTACTCCGAGTTCCGCACGGACGAGCGCGCCCTGGAGATCTACACGCGTCACGCCCTCGCGATCGGGCGCAGGCTCGACGCGCCCGTGGAACACCGGACGATGAACCGCGCCTCGACCGACATGGGCAACGTCTCCCAGCACGTGCCCGCCATCCACCCCTACATCGGACTGGACTGCTTCCCGGTGAGCAACCACCAGCCGGAGTTCGCCGCCGTCTGCGTGGGGGAGGCGGCCAACCGGGTCATCGGGGACGGCGCCACGCTGCTCGCGCGTACGGCGCACGAGTACTTCGCGCGGGAACCCGGCCCCGCCGACGCCGACCCGGCGGGGAGCACGCCCGTCGCCCGGCGACGGTCGGGAGGAGGGCCGGCATGAGCGCGGACGTCCCCGTGGAGAGGACGGAGGCCGACTCGCTCGGCGAGGTGTCGGTCCCGGCGGACGCGCTCTGGGGGATCAACACCGCACGCGCCAGGGCGAACTTCCCCGTCACCGGCCGCCCCTGGGGCGAACTGCGCGACCTCGTCTGGGCCTACGGGGCGGTCAAGCTCGCCGCCTGCCGCGCCAATGCCCGGCAGGGGCTGCTGGACCCCGCCCAGGAGCAGGCGATCGCCGCGGCCTGCCACGAGCTCATGCGGGGCGACCTCGACGGGGAGCTCCTCGTCGACCGGGTCCAGGGCGGGGCGGGGACCAGCACCAACATGAACGTGAACGAGGTGGTGGCCAACCGGGCACTGCAGATCCTCGGCCTCGTGCCGGGGACCCGCGCGGTGATCGACCCGCTCGATCACGTCAACCGCAGCCAGAGCACCAACGACACCTATCCCACTGCGGTCAGGATCGCGGTCCACCGCGGCATCGAGCGGCTCGTGCCCGCGCTCCTCCGGCTCGCCGCCGAGTTCGAGGCACGTTCGGCGGACTTCCGCGGCATCGTCAAGATCGGTCGCACACAGCTGCAGGACGCCGTGCCGATGACCCTGGGGCAGGAGTTCGCCGCCTTCGCGGAGACGATCCGGGAGGACGCAGCCCGACTGGAGGAGTTCCTGCCCCACCTGCGTGAGGTCAACCTCGGCGCCACGGCGATCGGGACCGGCATCACCGCCCCCGTCGGATACCGGCGGAGCGTGGTGGCCGAGCTCAGCGAGATCACGGGGTATCCGCTGACCTCGGCGAACAACCTGATCGAGGCGACCTCCGACACCGGTGTGTTCGTCTCGGCCTCCGGGCTCCTGAAACGCTGCGCGCTGAAGCTGTCGAAGATCTGCAACGATCTCAGGCTCCTCGCCTCCGGTCCGCAGGCAGGGCTGCGGGAGATCGTGCTCCCGGCCGTGCAGGCGGGATCGTCGATCATGCCGGGAAAGGTCAACCCGGTCATCCCGGAGACCGTGAACCAGGTGGCGTTCCTCGTCGTGGGGGCGGACACGACCGTGACCATGGCGGCCGAGGCCGGGCAGCTGCAGCTCAACGCCTTCGGGCCGGTCATCGCCTCCTCCCTCCTGGACTCGGCGGACCTCCTGACGAACGCCGCCGACCTGCTCACCGGGCGCTGCGTGAGCGGTATCCGCGCCGACGGCGAGGCCGTCACCGCGCGGACCAGGGGAAGCCTCGCCGTCGCGACCGGACTGGTGCCGCTCCTCGGGTACGCGCCCACGGCGGCTCTCGTGAAGGAGGCGCTGAACGGGCCCCGCGCACTGGCCGAACTGGTCCTGGAACGGGGCCTGCTCGACGAGGAGCAGCTCGATGCCGTGCTCGCGCCGGAGAAGCTGACCGGTGAGGGCTCCGTCGTCCTCTAGCCACCCGCACGGCCGTGCCCGCGGTCGCGCCTCAGGGGCGGCTCCGACGGTTCCGGCGCCGAAGCAGCCCCGTTCCACGGTCCTGGGCCGCGGTCTCGGCAGGGTCCTGCCCGGCCCGGTCGGGGCCTCCATGGAAGGCTATTGCGGTCCGTCCGACCGGGGTGGGGAGATACCCCCTGCCCCGGGCGGACGGAGCGGGCCGGCGGCCGCGGGCCCGTGGCGGCCCTGCGGCGTGCCGGCCCGGGACGGTCAGCCGTGGGCCCCGGCCTTCGGCCTGTCGGGGGAACCGGGGGCGTCGCCGCCCTCGGCGATGCCGCTCAGCACCTCGGAGGCGGCGAGCTCGTCGCGCGCGGCGAGCCGGTCGAAGCCGGTGACCGGGGGGTAGACGTAGCGGCCCAGGGTCGCGATGAGGATCGCACCGAGGACGAGGATGCCCATCAGGACGGGGATGACGGGGTCGTAGGAGCCCAGCAGGTCGTAGCCCAGCCCGAGGAGGAGCGGCCCGAAGGCGGTGCCCAGGAGGAACGCGGCCTGGACCACGCCCAGGATCCGGCCGAAGTAGCGCGTGCCCAGGTAGCGGCTGATGAGCAGGGCGAGCAGATCGCCCTCGATGCCGAAGGCGACGCCGATGAAGGCGACCGCGACGGCGGCGCTGCCGAACGGCGGGTACAGGAAGAACATGCCCGCGATGGGGGCGATCATCACGATCGGGCCGATGATGGTTCCGGGCACGCGGTCGACGATGAAGCCGCCGGCCACGCGTCCCACCAGCGAGGCGAGGCCGAAGACGACCAGCAGGGTGGCCGCCTGCTCGGCGCTCAGCCCGCGGTCGGTCATCATCGGCACGAGGTGGACCTGGAGGCCGTAGACGACGACCCCGACCAGGCCCAGCCCGACCGCGATGCCCCAGAACTGCCGGGTGCGGAACGCCTCGCGGACCGTCAGGCCGGGGAGCTGGAGACTGACGTCGCGGCCCTCCACCTGTGTCTCCTGGACGAGCCGTCCGCGGACGTGCCGTTCCGCGCGGGCCCGCACGAACAGGGTGACCATCGTGACCGACACCAGGACCGAGATCAGCGCCATCACGCCGTACGTCATCCGCCATCCGACGTTCTCGATGAGCGTTCCGGCCAGCAGCGGGGCCAGGGCCGAGCCCAGCCCGATGATGCCCGTCACCACGCCGACGGCGAGGGCGCGGTTGTTGTCGAACCAGCTCACCACCGCCCTGGTGGCGGGTACCGCCGTTCCGGCCCCGAAGAACCCCACGAAGAAGCACGGGACGAAGTAGACCCACTCGACCGGCGGCACCAGCCCGACCAGCGCCATCGAGGCCGCGAACAGCACGAACCCCGGCACGAGGATGTAGCGCGCGGCGAAGCGGTCCACGAGCTGCGCGACGATGATCAGGCCGATCGCCATTCCGACCGCCGCGACCGAGAACGCCCCGGTCACGGTCGTGCGGCTGAAGCCGGTCTCCTCGACGATCGGCAGCACGAACAGGCCGATGGTGGCCAGGTACATCTGGGGGCCGACGGCGTTGGAGGTGCCACCGCCGATCACCACCCACCAGGGGCTTCTCGGTCTCGTTGCGCGGGGGGTGACAGTGCTCATGCGGACTCCGTAGGTAGTGGGGCGGTCGTGCGAACGGCGGTCAGGCGGCGAGGAAGGAGACCTCGGCCAGTTCCTCGGAGACCTGCCAGACGCGCGCCGCCTCCTCCGCGCTGCGCAGCGTCGGGTACAGCCGCTGTTCGGAGGGCGGGCCGCCGAGCCTTCCGAAGCCGCTGGGGCTGTAGAGCGCACCCGGCTTGGAACCGGGGTCGGTCGCGGCCATCAGCGCGGGCAGCTTCGCCGACTCGAGGGTGCCCAGCAGGATCCCGCGGGCCGACAGGGCCCGGATCCGGCGGATGTGCGGGGTGTCCTCGTCGCGGCCGAGCTCGGGGCGGGCGGCCAGGAGGCTCGTGGGGGCCACCCCGGGGTGGGAGAGGTTGCTGGTGATGCCCCACCCGTGAGCCTTGCTGCGGCGGTCCAGTTCGAGGCCGAACAGACCGAACGCGATCTTGGACTGGCTGTACGCGCGCATCCCGTCGTAGGAGCGGTCCCAGTTGATGTCCTCCCAGTTGATGGAGCCGCGGCGCGCGGCGACACTGATCTGCGAGGTCACCCGTGCCCGGCCGGCGCGCAGCAGCGGCAGGAGCCGGCAGACCAGGGCGAAGTGGCCGAGGTAGTTGGTGCCGAACTGCAGCTCGAACCCGTCGACCGTGGTCTGGTGGTTCGGGGGCCGCATCACGCCGGCGTTGTTGATGAGGATGTGGATCGGGCGGCCCTCCTCACGGAGCGTGTCGCCCAGGGCGGCGACCGAGGCCAGTGAGGAGAGGTCGAGGCCGCGGGTCGACACCCGCGCGCCCGGGTGGTTGCGGCGGATCTTCTCGACCGCCTTCTTCCCCTTGGCGGGGTTGCGGACGGGCAGGAGGACCTCCGCGCCGGCCGCGGCCAGCCACTCGGCCATTCCCAGGCCCATGCCGTCGCTCGCGCCGGTCACGACCGCCAGTTTCCCGGTCAGGTCGGGCACGGTGATGTCGATGGTTCGACGTGGCATTGCTCTGCTCCTCGGATAGTCGATCCCTCACGCCGGTCGGGGGCGTGGGAGGCGTCCGGTGTTCCCCTCCGCCGGGGGCAGGGGCGGGTAGGGGTCACCGGACCGCGCAGGCCCGGCACGGGAGGGACCGGTCACCGACCCGCCCCGCTTCCGTTCCCGGTGCGCAAGAGCGATCCTCGGTCCTCGGCGGGGGAGTAACCACGGCCTCCCGATCCCAGGCTCGCGGGTCCACCCCTCGGGCCGGCGGCCGGAAGGGGGGATCGGCGGTCCGTGGCTACACTCGCGCGCGGACGGTAGACACAGAGCATGACCTTGGAAGGAATGCTGTGATCGATCGCACCGGGCTGGCGGAGTTCCTCCGCAACCGCAGGGGGGCGCTGCAACCCGAGGACGTCGGGCTCCCGCGCGGGCAGCGCCGCAGGACCATGGGCCTGCGACGCGAGGAGGTCGCGTCGCTGTGCCACATGTCGACCGACTACTACTCCCGGCTGGAACGGGAGCGCGGGCCGCAGCCCTCGCTCCAGATGCTCGCCTCGATCGCCCAGGGGCTGCACCTGTCGCTGGAGGAGAGGGACCACCTGTTCCGCCTCGCCGGACACAACCCGCCCGCACGCGGCGGGGTCGGAGACCACGTCGGCCCCGGCCTGCTGCGGATCCTCGACCGCCTGGACGACACCCCCGCGGAGATCGTCACCGAACTCGGCGAGACCCTCAGGCAGACCCCGATGGGCGTCGCCCTCACCGGCGACACGACCGGGTACACCGGGCCCGCGCGCAGCGCCGGGTACCGGTGGTTCACCGACCCCTCCGTGCGGGACTTCTACGCCCCCGAGGAGCATGCGTTCCTCACCCGCATGTACGCCTCGGGCCTGCGCCAGATCCTCACCCTGCGGGGACCCGACTCACGGGCCGCGCACCTGGCCGAGCTGCTCCTCGACCGGAGCGAGGAGTTCCGACGGGTGTGGGGCGACCACGAGATCGGTGTGCGCCCCCACGACGTCAAGCACTTCGTCCACCCCGAGGTGGGCCCCCTGACGCTGAACTGCCAGAGGCTGCTCGACCCGGGCCAGGCCCACTCGCTGCTCGTCTACACCGCCGACCCCGGGAGCGAGAGCCACGAGAAGCTGCGCCTGCTCTCCGTCATCGGAGCCCAGGCGCTCCACTGAGGCCCCGACGGGCTCCGTCTCCGGCCGCTGCCGGGGTTCGGGCACCCGGCCCGGGAGGCCTCCGGTCACCGGTGGACGCCCACCCCGTCGGCGCGGTCGGGATCGTGCTCGCGGCGCACTCCCACGACCGGTCCGCCCAGGGGCTGAGCCTCGAAGGCGTGCTCACACGCGCCCCCGTCGTGGTGGTGGCGCTGGGATCAAGGTGTTCGCCGCCGAAGGTAAATAAACACGCCAACAACGCCAGTTTGGCGCTCATATGGGGGATGATCGTGGACATGAGAACCGACACCGAACAGGTGGAGCTGTCCGTCACCGAGGCCCGCGACCACTTCTCCGAACGCGTGAACCGGGCCGTCTACGGCGGGGAGGTCACCTTCGTCACCCGCGGACGCAACCACCACAGGGCTGCCGCGATCGTCCCGGCCGACCTGGTCGACCACTACGAGGAGCTCTTGGACGAGCGGGACGCCCGGATCGCCGCCGAGCGCCTGGCCGACATCGAGGCAGGGCGCTCCAAGGTGGTACCGCTCGATGAGGCGATGAGCCGACTCGGACTGACCGAGGAAGACCTGGACGGCCCGTGAACCACCATTCCTACGAAGTGGCCTTCGAGGACCAGGCGCTCAAGCAGCTCGCCAAGCTCGACAAGCCGGTCCGGATGCGGATATTCCGCACGGTGCGGGAGCTGGCGGTGGACCCGCGCCCGGCGGGGAGCATCCCGCTGAAGGGGGACACCGATGCCTGGCGGGTCCGGGTGGGTGACTACCGGGTGGTGTACACGGTCCACGACGGTCGGCTCCTGGTTCTCG
Organism: Streptomonospora nanhaiensis; assembly: GCF_026642255.1. Lineage (GTDB taxonomy): Bacteria > Actinomycetota > Actinomycetes > Streptosporangiales > Streptosporangiaceae > Nocardiopsis > Nocardiopsis tropica. The sequence continues at coordinate 2,753,483 of NZ_CP113264.1, forward strand.
TGCTGAGCGTGGCGCACCGCCGCGAGGTCTACCGGGACCTGTGACCCCGCATTCAGTAGCTCCGTGATGCCGCACCGGAGAGGGCTGGTGCGGAGTTTCGGCGTGTCCGGGGTGGCCGAATTGAAGCGTCGCCCCGTCGGCAGGTGGTCCAGCAGTACTTCGTCAACTCGTGTCGGGCGGGTGCTGCTGAGCGAGGCGACGCCTACAGGTGGAACACACGCCTGTCCAGCACAGCAGCACCTCTTGCAGCGCGTCCGGACCTGGTACAGACGTCAGACCAACGTCGACCTTCTCGGGTCCCACCTCCGAGAGGTGGGAAACGCCTGCCCCACGCTGACCAGCGTGACTTCTTCTGGCGGTCTTGGCCCGGGTCGGACTCTTCGCCCTGGCCGCCGGCGAACCCGTCCGGGCTCGCCCCCGGACGCTCGGGGGGCCGAGGACCGAACCCTGGCGATCGACACCTCCGAAGCGGTGGTGGTGCGTCGGCACGCTGACCACGACCCCGCCCACATCCTGCGCACCGACGCCGCCGGGGACGTCGTCCGGAGCACGCGGATCGAGCGGGACCCGGACCTGTGGTGGGACATGGTGGGGGAGCCCGTCCTGCCGGAGGCGCTGATCGTGGGCCACACCGCCTACGACGCCGCCGACCGCCGGATGCGTTCGCTGACGGTTCGGGGCTGTCCGGCGCCGGGGCCCGGAACGGCCGGGCCCCGACGGTGCGGTCTGCCCTCCCGGTACCGGGAGGATCGGGCGGGGGCGGTCAGTTCCCGGGGAAGGCGATCTTGATCAACTCCTCCCGGGGCGGTCCGTACTCGCGGAAGACCCCCTCGAACACCGAGCAGGTCATGAGCGCGGGGGTGCGGATGCCCCGCATGGTCATGCACAGGTGCTCGCCGCGGCCGATGACGGCGACGTCGTCCGTCTCCGTCACCTTGGCGATGTCCTCGGCGATGTCGCGTACCAGGCGTTCCTGGACCTGGAGGCGGTGCGCGTGGCGGTGGGCGATCCGGGCGAACTTGGACAGCCCGAGCACGTGGTCCGCGGGCTTGTACGCGATGGTCAGGACGCACGAGAACGGCAGGAGGTGGTGTTCGCACAGCGACCACACGGTGATGTCCGAGATCATGACGATCTGCCCGTCGGTGCGCAGCGGGAAGTGCGTCTCGACCCGGCCGGCCTGGTAGTTGCTGAACTCCCGCCACCACCGGGCGAACCGCCGCGGGGTGTCCTCCAGTCCGCTCCGGTCGGGGTCCTCGCCGATCTCGACGAGGAGTTGCCGTGCCACGCTCTCCAGCGGATCGCGCACGGTGGACTCCTGAGGAAGGTCTGCCAGCGTCATACGCCTCTCCGATCGCCCCACAACGTGATGTGCAGTCTGGTGGTCAGGTTCCAACCGCGTGCCAGGACGGGGTCCCGGATCTGGGCGAGGGACCGGTCCAGGGCGTCCTGGGTCCGTCCCTCGGGCATCACCCAGACCGAGCCGATGCCGTACCGCTCGACGACCGCCCCGACCTCGGCGAGGTCGGCCTCGGTGCGGCACACGAACTTGAACGCGGTCCCCGGTACCGCGGCCAGGGCCTCCAGGGCCCGTCCGACGATGCGCTTGCGCAGCGGGTCCCCCGAGTGGGCCAGCTTCGGCGACACGTTGAACCGCGCCAGCTCCGCGAGCCGGGCGTCCGGGGCGATCGTCCCGTTGGTCTCGATCTCGACGTCGTGCCCCGAGTCGTGCAGGTCCCGCACCAGCGGGTAGAGCCTGGTCTGCTGGTTCAGCGGTTCGCCGCCGGAGACGACGATCAGCGGAACCCCGTAGGCGACCAGGCGGTCGCGGACCTGCGTGTAGGGGATCTTCTTCAGTTCCTTCTTGGGGTCGTAGGCGATTCCTGTATCGCCCTTCCCGGTCCAGTCCCAGGTGTAGGGAGTGTCGCACCAGCTGCAGGACAGGTTGCACCCGCCCAGCCTGACGAAGGCGCAACGACGTCCCAGTGAAGGCCCTTCCCCCTGGAGGGTCTAGTGGGGCCGAAGATCTCGTTCACCACGAGATTCGGCGTGTCCATGGCCTCACCCCCTTCCGTGTTCGAGCGAGAAGCCGTGCTCATGGCCTGTACACCGCCCATGTCCTGACCGTCCCCGGGGCGCGTGCCGCGCCCGGTTCCGGATAGCGGGACGCCCACCGTCCGGACACCCGGCGGCGCGGGTCCCGCGCCGTGGGGCCGGGGGTGACGGCGTCGTTCGGATACCGGTGGTCCAGTTCCTGGCCCGCCCGGTGGGAGGACTCCAGGAGGCCGCCGCGGTCCCGTGCGGCCCCCGCGCCCGGTGCTTCCGCGCCGGCCGGGAGGGCCGGTCCCACGGCGTGGTCACGGCCGCGGGGGCGGGCGCGCGTGTGGTCCGGTCCCGGGCCGCCGGGTCGGCGGCCCGCCGGGGACGCGCGCCGTGTCGAGAAACCGAAGGGCATGGATGAACCTCCCTGACTCCGAGGATGGGCGCGACGCTCCCCAAGCGCATCACGGTCACCACCGAGAGATCTGCGGAGCGCCGACGAAGGATGGTCCGCGGCCGGCTCCGGCGTCCCCGTGGGCCGGTCCGCCCCGGGACCCGGGCGGGGAACCCCCGGGCCCGCGCCCCTCCGCCTCCGGGCCGCGGGTCCGGAGGCGCCCCCGCGCACACGCGTCGGGGCCGTGGCACGGCGTGCCACGGCCCCGGACGCGCGGTCTCGCGCGGATCAGGCCCGGATCGGCCCGGGCGGCCCCGTCAGGAGGCCCCGGGCGGCGTCGCGGAGGGGAGGGTCCGGACGCCCGTCCCGGCGGCTGACCGCTCCGTGCGGGGAGCGGTCAGGGCGCGGCGAAGCGCGCGTCGCCGTCCAGGTACTCGGTGGGGTCGGTGAGGCCCGCCTCCCGGAACGCCTCGGCCCGTTCGTAGCAGGTCCCGCACGTCCCGCAGTGGATGTCGCCCCCCTTGTAGCAGGACCAGCTGAGCCCCAGCGGCGCGCCGAGGCGCACGCCGTGCCGGGCGATGTCGGCCTTGGACCACGTCATGAAGGGGGTCTCGACGCGCGGTGCGGTGAACCCCTCGTTGGCGACCGCCACCAGGTTGCGCAGCGCGTCGACGAAGGCCGGGCGGCAGTCCGGGTACACGAAGTGGTCGCCGGCGTGCATCCCGAGCGCCACCGTGTCGGCCCGGCGGGCCACGGCCATCGACACGGCGAGGTTGGCGAGCACGGCGTTGCGGTTCGGGACGACCGTGGCGCGCATGGCCTCCTCCGCGTAGTGCCCGTCGGGGACGGTCACCCGGTCGTCGGTGAGGGCCGAGCCCGTGAGCAGCGACCCCAGTCCCGACAGGTCCAGCACGTGGTGTTCCGCACCGTAGTGGCGGGCGATCTCCCGGGCCGAGTCGATCTCCTTCCGGTGCCGTTGCCCGTAGTCGACCGTGAGGGCCACCAGCCTGAACCGCAGCGCCGCGAAGTGCGCCAGCAGTGTCGTGGAGTCCATCCCCCCGGACAACACCACGACCGCGGTGAAGGGGTCGCGCGCGGCATCGTCGTGGAACGCGTCCTGTGCTTCCATCGGCATCTCCATCCCCATGGGGCGGCTCGGCGCCGGGGCGGCGCCCGGGCCCCGGCGGCTGTCATGTGGTCACAGTGTCGTGCGGGCGCGACCGGGGCACATCACGGCCCGCGACCGAAATGTTCTCGCGCGGTACCGAAGTGGCGCCGGACCCGGTCAGGGGCCGCCGACCAGGATCTCCCACGTCCCGGGACCGCCGAGGACCTTGCCGAACTCGCCCCGGCCGGAGATGCCGAGCTTGCGGTAGGCGCTCGACAGGTGCAGCTCCACGGTGCGGCGGGTGATGTGCCGGTTGCCGGCGATCGTCTTGTTGGCCTGGCCCAGGAGCGCGTCGATCAGGATCTCCCGTTCGCGCGGCGTCAGGGCGAGGATGCCCCGCACCGACACGTCCTGCGGGGCGCGCCCCTCCAGGGCCACCAGCTGGAGGCGTACGCGGTCGGCGAGGTCGCGCGCCCCCCGGTCGACGGCCAGCCCCGCCGACCGGCTCAGCGCGGCCACCGCCTCCTTGTGCCGGCCCAGTCGCGCCAGCACCGTCCCCAGCTCGGCGGTGGTCCTCGCCGTCTCGAGGTCGTGCCCGGTGCCCTGGAGCAGGTCGACCGCCGAGTGCAGCAGCTCCAGCGCCGCGGGGCCCCCGGAGAGCGAGCCCCACACGCGCAGTGCCCGCGCGCGCTCCTGCGGCGAGCCGGTCCCCTCGGCGAACTCCAGCTGCCTGCGGGCGACCCGCAGCGCCTCGTCGCGTGCCCCCGTCTTGGCCAGGAGCACGGCTCCCTCGCTCCGCCAGCAGAGCGTCCCCGGCCCCGCGGCCCCCGCCTCCTCGCGGCGGCGGACGATCCCCAGCAGCTCCTCGGCGCCCTCGGTCAGCTCACCGGCCCTCACGCGCAGCCTCGCCCGGGCGAGCGGGACGTCGGCGTCGTACCAGGCGGGCGGCACGTGGCCCTCGTGGTGGTGGCGGCGCAGCAGGGCCTCCGCCCCGGCGGGGTCGCCCAGGTCGAGCTGGACGTTGGCCAGCAGGCCGACGAGGCGGGTCCGGAACCTGCCGTAGCCGTGGCCCGCGTGGGCCGGCAGGTCCGACAGCCGCTCGGTGAGCACGTGCCGTGCCGCCTGGAGGTCGCCCGCGGCGTAGTGCCCGGCGGCCTCGGCGAGCTCGACCTCCGCACGCACCCAGCGGGGGAGGCGGTCCAGGTCGTCGACGAGCGCGCGCCGGCGCGCGAACGCCTCGGCCCGGTGGCCGCAGCCGACGAGCACCGACAGCGCGGCGGGGAGCGCCGCCGGGTGCAGCAGGAGGTCGTCCAGGTCGTGGTCCAGGGCCTCGCGCGCCTCGGCGAGCGCGACCGCGGGCACCCCGTCCAGCTGGTGGGAGGACAGCGCCCCCATGGCCGTGGCGGCGGGAGGGCGCGCCGCGCCGCCGGCGCCGCGGGCGCCCTCCGCGGGGGCCGTCGGCACGGGCGCCATGGACCGGCCGTAGGCCAGGAAGGACCGCGGCCAGTCCTCGCGCTCCGTGCCGGCGACCACGTCCCGCACCGCGTCCAGGACGGCGCGCTCGTCGTCGCGGCGGTCGTCCTCGCACAGCGTCGCGCCGATCAGGCCGAGCAGCCGGCGGCGGACCGACGCGTCGGCGGTGCGGCCGAGGATCTCCACCGCGGCGCGCAGCCCCGTCCGCCGGTCGAGCGCGATCCGGGCGGACGCGAGTTCGGGCGCGACGCGGGCCCAGGCGTCCTCGGTCCCGGCCTGGGCGGCGTACTCCAGGTAGCGGACCCGGTCCCGGGCGGAGGTGTCGGGGGCCCGGGCGGCCGTGATCATGGCGGTCGCCGACCAGGGGGTGTCCAGGGGGACCGTCGAGGCCGCCAGGTGCCGGGCCGGCCGCTGCCCGGCGTCGCGGCGCCGGTGCAGGAAGGTGGCGGCGGCCAGGTGGGCGGCGTTGCAGCTCATCACGGTCATCGAGCCGAGCAGCGCGGTGCCCAGCAGCGGGTGGCGGAGCGCCACCGCGTGGTCGTCGGTGACCAGGCGCATCCGGACCAGGAGGTCGAGTGTGGCCAGCGTGTCCTCGAGGGGGGTGCCGCTGAGGCGCGCCACGAGCGCCGGGTCGGCCTCGCCGGAGGTGGACGCCACGACGATCGCCTCGGCCACCCGCCGGGCCCGGTGGTCGACGCGGTTGGCCCGTCCGATGACCGCCTCGGCCACGGAGGGGATCACGGCCTCGCGCAGTGCGGCCGCCGTGCGTGGAGGGATCGCCTGGGCCCGTATCCAGTCGCCCACGGCGCCGACCATGAACGGGTTGCCGGCGGTGATCCGGTGGCACGTGTCGACCAGGCCGGCGTCGGGGCGGCGGCCGAGCCGCTCGTGCAGCAGCGCGCCGGTCTCCCGCACGGACAGGCCGGTCAGGGTGGCGGTGCGGGCGCCGAGCAGCAGGTCCGCGAGCTCGGAGGGCGCCACGGGGGGCTCGCCGCTCCTGGTCGAGGCGACGAGGGTCACCGGCAGGTGCGCGACGTCCCGCAGGGCGTCCCGGAGCCGGACGAGCGAGGCCGGGCCCGCCAGGTCGACGTCGTCCAGCGCGATCAGCAGGGGGGCGTCCCGGGTCAGCGACTCCACCAGTTCCCGGAACCCGGCCGGTACGCCGTCCGCGGCGGGTTCCCGCGCGGGCGCGCCACCCGGGTCGACGCGGGCCCGCGGGCGCGCGGCGGCGTCCTCCGGCCCCTGCGGCTCCGCGGGGCGGTGGTCGGCGGCCAGTCGGAGCAGGTCGTCCGCGAGCGCGGCGACCAGCCGGTTCGCGTGCCGGGAGCACGCGATGAACGCCGCGCGGCCGTCGTGGCCCGGTGCGGGACGGCACACCGAGGCGAGAAGACTGGTCCGTCCCACCTTGGGCTCCCCCGTGACCACGTGGGAGGTGAGCCCCGTGCGCCTGCTGTGGTGGTGGGCCGACCGCAGTCTCGCGACCAGCTCGGCCCTGCCCGCGATCTCACCGTGCCGTGTCGGCGTGTCCAGCATTGTTGTCCTCGTGATCGGAGAAACCGAACCGATGGAGCCCCCGTCGGGGCCGTGGTCCGGGGCGGACGGAGGCGTCCGTGCCGCCCCGGCACGGCTGTCGGGGGTCAGGAACCGGGACGGGCGACCAGGACCGCGCCCTGGTCGCCGATCCCGTGGGGGCGGGCGGCGAAGTGGCGCTCCAGGGCCGGTTCCAGGGCGGCCCTGACCTCGTCGGCCCCGGGGTGGAGCTGGTACCAGAAGTCGGTCAGCACGGTCGCCGCCGCCGCGGCGCGCTTCGCCGGCTCCTCCTCGGCGAAGCGGACCGAGGCCTCCGTGCGGTGCAGCGAGAACTCCCCGAAGCCCCGTTCGGCGAGGAGGCGGGCGGCCGTCGCCAGCAGGTAGCCGTGGTGGTCGCGGGGGTCGCCGGAGACCGGGGCGCAGACGTCGTTGAACAGCCCCAGGACCTCGCTGTCGGCTCCGCCGACGATCAGCACGATCTTCGCCTCCGGGGCGCCCGGGTCGCAGACCCGGACCATCTCCGTGACGGCTTTCTCGACGTCGTCGACGAAGGGGAGGACCCACGCGCCGTAGACGGCGTCGAAGGAGGCGTCGGGGAAGGGGAGGTCCTCGGCGGTTCCCGCGAAGACGCTCACCCCGGCTTCGGCGGCCTCGTCCCGCATCGACTCCACCAGTTGCGCGTGCGGCTCGACGGTGGTGCAGTGCCCGATCCGGGCGGCGACGGCGCGGGAGAGCTCCCCGATGCCGCCGCCGACGTCGAGCACGTGACGGTTGGCGGCCATGAGGCTCTGGACGAGGGAGAGCTCCTCACCGCGTTCGAGCCTGGTCGCGAACCCCACCCATCCGTCGCCGGTCACCCTCCGCGGGCCGCGGAACCGGGCGGGAAGCAGGTCTCGGGGCCCCAGCGCGGGGTGCTCCAGGACCTGGGCGAGGGTGAGCCGTGTGCCCCCGGGTTCCCGGGGGGTGCTGCCGTGTGCCGGTGTATCGGCTCGTGCTTCGGTCATGCTCTGCGCACCTCTCTTAGCCGTGGGGGAGGGGGCCGTGTCCGGGGGAGTGCGGCCCTCTCCGCGGTCCCGTGTCGCCTGCGGCGCCGACCGCGGGCGGGAGCCCCGTCCTCGAACGTCCCGGAACGGACCGTGCCGCCGTGGTTCGCCGGTCCCGGCGCCGACCGCATGGGGAGGTATCCCCGTGAGGTGGAGGGGAAAACCGCGGGGTGGTGGAATTCCCCCTCCGGTTTTCCCGCTCCCGACCCGGAGGCCGCCGGAAAGGGATTTCCCCCGGTGGCAATGGCGGGCGGGAGATGTGTTTCCCGAGCGTGCGCGCGGAGGGTCGGAAACCGTGGGCGGCGCGGCCTCGCGCCGACCCCGCCCGGGAGCCCGTGTGGCAGGGACTGTCGCAGGTGGCGCCTGGGGTGATGGCCCTGTTTGAGGCGGTCCGGGGGTCCCCTTTCCGGCTTCGCCGGAATTCCCTTGTGCGGGAATCCCGGAGCGGACCCGACTGTCGAACGGGGGACTCCGGTAAGCGGCGCGGTCGCCCGAAAGAGCGAAAATTTCGGGCTGCCCGTTGTTTTTCCCGGGGTCGCCTCAAGAACAAATCGGTCTTCTTGTGTATATTGCCGGTCGAATTAAGCGGTGTGTGGCAAGAAGGAAACCCGCGGGGGTCAGTCCCGCTCGCCCATGAGGGAGATCTGCTCGCTGACCGCCCGGAAGCCCTGTTCGAGGGCGCGCAGGTCCTCCATGCGCAGGCCCATGAGGATGTCCCTGCGGAACGGGCGTGCCACGGCCAGGCGCCGTACGACCGAGGTGCCGAGGGGTGTGGCGTGGACGCGGCGGACACGGTGGTCGTGGGGATCGGTCGAACGCGTGGCGACGCCCTGGCCCACGAGCCGGTCGAGAAGGCCGGACATCGACGCCATGGAGACGCCGAACGAGGCGGACAGGCTTCTCCCCGTCGCCCCCTCCTCGGTGGTGACCAGGATCATCAGCACTTTGAGCTGTTGGATCGTGAGGTCCATCGAGAGCAGGTTCTGGAGGAGGGCGGTCAGTACGGCCTCCTCCATGGATCCGTTCAGGGTCTGGATCTCGTGCACGATGCGTTCGCGTTCGTGTTCGCCCTGTTCAGTCACCTCTCGTGGCATACCGCCATGATAGATCGCCGCGCGCGGGCCACCCCCCGACTCCAATACTTAGGGCGATGCTAACCTTTTTGAGCACGGTTCACAGACACCTCCGTCGCAGCGCGTGACGAACGCCCCGATCCCCCGCGGAGCCCCGTCGGGCGGCGCCGCCGCCCCCGAGAGGACCTCCGGCCCCGCGCCCGCCGCCCCGCTGCGACACGTCGGCAACGAAGTGAGGACGGCACATGACCACAGCCTCCGGCGCGACCTCGAACATCGACGACCAGATCGAAGAGGTGGACCTCGAAGCGCTACGGGCCAGATACGCCCGGGAGCGCGACCGCCGCATCCGCCCCGACGGAGCGACCCAGTACCGCACGGCCGCCGGCGAGTTCGGCTACTACGCGAAGGACCCGTACACCCCGCGGACCGAGCGGGAGGCGCTGACGGACACCGTGGAGGTGCTCGTCATCGGCGGCGGGTTCGGCGGGCTCACCACCGGGGCGCGGCTGCGGCAGGCGGGCGTCGAGTCCCTCCGGATGATGGACGAGGCGGGCGACTTCGGCGGGACCTGGTACTGGAACCGCTACCCGGGCATCCACTGCGACATCGAGTCGTACTCCTACATGCCCCTGCTGGAGGAGGTCGGCTACGTGCCCAAGTGGCGCTACGCCCCCGGGGAGGAGATCCGGCAGCACGCGGTGGCGATCGCCGAGACCTTCGGCCTGTACCGCGACGCGCTGTTCCACACGCGGGTCACCGGCCTGGAGTGGGACGAGCAGGCGGACGAGTGGGTGGTCGAGACCGACCGCGGCGACCGCATGCGCGCCCGGTTCGTCATCACCTCCTCGGGCACGCTCACCCAGCCGAAGCTGCCCGGCATCCCCGGCATCGAGACCTTCCGGGGCCACACCTTCCACACGAGCCGGTGGGACTACGGCTACACGGGCGGCGACCAGGAGGGCGGGCTCGACGGCCTCGCGGACAAGAGGGTCGCGGTCGTGGGCACCGGGGCCACGGGCGTCCAGGTCATCCCGCACCTGGGCCGCGACGCGCAGCACCTGTACGTGTTCCAGAGGACCCCCTCCTCGGTGGACGTGCGCGACAACCGGCCCACCGACCCGGAGTGGGCGGCGTCCCTGCGCCCGGGCTGGCAGCGCGAGCGCATGGAGAACTTCCTCGCGATCGTCTCCGGCGAACAGGTCGGGACCGACCTGACCCGGGACGGCTGGACGTCGACGGCGCGGCTCCAGCGCAAGATGATCACCGGCACGCTGGACACCGGCCTCCCCCCGGAGGAGCGCGAGAGGATCGACGAACTCGTCGACGCGCGGAAGATGAACCAGATCCGGGCCCGCGTGGACGAGGTCGTCGACGACCCGGCCACGGCCGAACTGCTCAAGCCCTGGTACCGCTACATGTGCAAGCGGCCCTGCTTCAGCGACCACTACCTCCAGACCTTCAACCGGCCCGACGTCACCCTCGTCGACACCGCCGACCACGGCGGCATCACGCGCATGACCGAGGACTCGATCGTCGTCGGGGACACCGAGTACCCCGTCGACTGCGTCGTCTTCGCCACCGGGTTCGACGTGGGCCGCTCCGGGGTCATGTCCGGCACGCTGCCGGTGCGCGGGCGCGGCGGTCGGGGACTGCTGGAGTCGTGGAGCCGCGGGCCCAGCACGCTGCACGGCTTCTACAGCAACGGGTTCCCTAACCTCTTCCACCTGGGGCCACTGCAGAACGCGAACTCCGTGAACTTCGCGCACATCCTGCTGGAGCAGGCCGAGCACATCGCCGTCGTCGTCGCCGAGGCCCGCAAGAGCGGCGTTCCCGTGGTCGAGCCCTCGCAGGAGGCGGCCGACGAGTGGGGCCGGACCGTCCGGGAGACGGCGCACGACAACTCCGCGTTCCAGGCCGAGTGCACGCCCGGCTACTACAACCGCGAGGGGGCCGGCGTCCACGGCGGCTCCTCCTACAGCCCGGGCCCCGTCGCCTTCCACCGGCTGCTCGGGGACTGGCGCAAGAGCAGCATCGGCGACGTCCTGGGCGCGAAGCCGTGACCCGTCCGCCCCGACCGAAGGGAAACCGTATGGAACCGCACCGCCGCACGACGCGACGCACGGTGATCGCCCGTGCGCTTCCGGCCCTCGTCCTCGCGGTCGCGGCGACGGGCTGCGCCGACGCCGCCGCCACCAGCACGGACGGCGAGGGGGACCGGACGGCCGAGCTGCTCGTCCAGGTCACCTCCGTCCACGAGGAGACGGGGATGACCCTCCTGGAGGGGCCGACCTTCGCCCCCGACGGAGGCCTCCTGGTCGTCGACGTCACCGCACCCGCCGGGGAGCCCAAGGTGCTCAGGGTGGACACCGGCTCCGCCGAGGTGGAACCGGTCTTCACGCACGGGGACGGCGCGTACACGTCGGCCCAGTTCAGCCCGCTCGACGACCGGCTGTACCTGACGGACTTCGCCGGGGGGAGGATCGACAGCATCACCCCGGAGGGGGAGGACCACACCACGTTCTTCTCCGGGGACGTCGACGGGACGCCCATGCAGCCGGACGACCTGGCCTTCGACGAGGCGGGGAACATGTACGTCAGCGACTCGACCGGGTTCGGCGATCCGGCCTGGGAGCCCCGGGGCCGGGTCGTCAGGATCGACGGTGAGACGGCCGAGGCGACCGTCCTGGCGGACGAGCTCCCGGCGCCGAACGGCATCTCGTTCAGGGAGGACTTCGGGGGCCTCTGGGTCGGCCAGTACGCCGCGAACCGCGTCGACCACTACGAGCTCGACGAGGACGGGACCTCGGTGGTGACCTCCCACGCCGCCATCCACTTCGACGGCGGCACGAGCCGGATCGACTCCATCGCCGTCGACGCCGAGGGCAACCTCTACCAGGCGGTCCACGGTCAGCCGAGCATCTTCGTGTACAGCTCGACGGGTGAGCACCTGGCGACGGTGAGCGTGCCGTCCGAGGCCGCCGAGGGCCTGGAGTCGGCGACCAACGTCGCCATCGCGCCGGGCACGACCGACGCGTACATGACCGTGAGCGGGGAGGACGGCGGATTCGTCTACTCGTTCGAGGCCCTGGGCGAGGGGATCCGCCAGTCCAACGGGGGCTGACCACCGCGGGGGCGGGCAACCGCCCCGCCGACTCCGGGGTACGGGCCGGGGCCTTCGCGTGAAGGCCTCGGCCCGGGGAAGCCGCCTCGCAGGGCCTGGGGGCAGGGGCTCGGCGTTCACCGGAAGCCGGTTCGTCCTGTTACTGCTTGGCGGTCATGGAAATGCCGCTCATGGCGAGTGAGAACAACCGGACGAAGACCTTCCTCACGTCGGGGTCGCGGTCGATTCTCTCCAGTGAGAAAAATCTTGGAGGGTTGAGGTCCATCGTCGTCATGCCGCCGCCTCCTCCCTCGGGGGTCGAGAAGATCAGGAGGCACCGGTAGGACCGCACGACCCCTCCCCACTCCTCGCGCATGAACGATTGGAGGAGGACGTCTTCTTCCTTCACCTGCCTGCGGAGCGCATGCTCTGAGCTCCACCGGGTTCCCCACCCCCGCTCCTCCGCCTCCAGCTGGATTTCGAGCAGGGTGGGGAAACTGATCCGGCACACGCGGAAGTCGGGGTCGCTCGAATGAATGGTGGGCATCAGGGAAAATTCTCCACGGTAGGCGTCTGCGCGGGTCGGCGTGCCGGGGGTTGTGCCGCCCTGGGATCTCGCGCCGATTCCATTTTTGCGCTCGAGGCCGAACGGGCGGACCTGTGGCCCCGGTTGCAGGTGTGTGGCCGGCCGCCGGAGCGAGGAGACTCGCATCCGTGCACTGTTGGCCGGGTGGCCGGTCGGGGGCCGGACACACGGGCCGGGCGGCCGCAGCCGGTCCGGCTCGCGGCCGGGTGTCGGCGCCCGGTTGCCCCGCTACCGTGTGCCGGCGAGTCCGCCCATCACCTCGTACGTCTGCCGCGGATTCAGCGGCGGGTGGGGGAGCGGTCCCCGGGCGGCCTCCCAGTGAAGGCAGCAGGCCTTACGAGTTGGTGCGTGATAGCGGGTGAGGCATGGTGGACCCGTCCGCGGTGCTGGTCAGGTGTTCGCGGTGCGGTCGCAGACCAGCCCGGCGATGGCCCGGTAGGTGGCCGGAAGGTTCTCCCGCCGATGGGTCCAGCGCGTCGACTGCTTCCAGCGCTTGTGGTCGGCCAGGGCGTGCTCGACGGTGATTCGATCTGCCGAATGCGCGTGGCGGTGGTGCTTCCACTGCTCATGGAACTCGGGTAGGGCACTCTTGTTCGGTTTGCGCGGCGGAGTGCGGGCCTGCTGCGGGTGGTCACGTCGCAGACCCGGATAACCGTCATCCAGTAGTACTTCTACCTGCGGGAAGAACCGGAAACAGGAGTCGATGCCCTCGATGCGTGCCGCGGTGGCGTCGTGCATCCGACCTGGGCGCATCGCGTCGGTCCACAAGGTGCGCCCGTGGTGGTCGGCCACGACGGTGGCCTTCATCGTGTTCTGCTTCTTCTTGCCCGAGACGAACGCCCGCCGGCCGCCCCGTCCCGCGCGTGGCCGCCGGACTTGGATCTCGGTGGCGTCCAGCCGCAGTTCCACACCCTCGGCGTGGGCGTGGGCGAAGACGTCTTCCAAGGTGCGCAGACGCACCCCCGGGCGGTTCGGGACCGCGTGTCCACGCTCGGCCGGCAGGGTGCGGATCTGGCCGACGGCGCGGGGGAAGAGTGGAGCGGTCCACCCCGAACAGCAGGCCCAGGACCGCGTGCGGCAGGTCATGGCGCAGGTGGATCAGAGTGGCCACCAGGCGGTCGACGAAGACCAGGCGGTGCCGGGCACCCGTCCCGGCTGTCCGTTTCCTCGACCCGCCCCGGACCTGGTTCTTGTGGTTTTCCACGGCCACTTCCCAGGGGTGGGCCAGTTCCTCGACGAGCGCGGCCAGGTGGTGACGGGAGATACCGGTGAACCAGGGGTGGGCCAGGACCGCGCGGTTGAGCTTGATCGCCACAGCCAGAGCATGTCACGACTCTTCAGCGGAGCTTCACCCGCCATCACGCACCAGCTCGTAAATCCTGGAGCGTTCCTCCTAGCCCCCAACAAGGCCATCCAGCCACCCGCACCGAGCTGAAGAGCACATCAGGCCGGGGAAGCGCTTATGCCTTCGCCCCAGCCGCGCGGCGGTACCAGGCCTCCGCCTCCCTCGTCTCGCCCCGCTCCTTCAGCAGGTTCCCGAGGTTGTTCATGGCGCGGGTGTAGTTGCCGTCCTCGGCAATGGCTTGGCGGTACCACTGCTCGGCCTCATCCTTCTCGCCCTGCCCCTTCAGCAGGTACCCGAGGTTGTTCATGGCGCGGGGGTGGCCATCCTCAGCGGCGCGCCGGAACCAGTCCTCGGCCTCATCCTTCTCGCCCTGCCCCTGGAGCAGGATGCCGAGGTTGTTCATGGCGCGGGTGTTGCCGCCCTCAGCGGCGCGCCGGTACCAGTCCTCGGCCTCATCCTTCTCGCCCTGCTCCTGGAGCAGGATGCCGAGGTTGTTCATGGCGCGGGTGTTGCCGCCCTCGGCGGCGTGGCGCAGTCGGGGATCTTCGTCATCTTCGGAGAGAGTGGCGGGTGTTTCGAGGCGAGGGGGTGTGGTGCGGCCGGTGAGGAGCATGTCTAGGATCTGGCGTGCGGTGGGTCGCTGGTCGGGGTCCTTGGCCATGCACGCCAGCACGATGCCCAGGAGCGGGTCGGCCAGGTCCCCGGTCTGGGGCGGGTGGTTGAGGACCCGGTTGATGCGTGAGGCCTGGGTGGGGCCGGGGAAGGCTTCCGAACCGGTCGCCGCGTGAATCATGACCGCACCCCAGGCGAACAGGTCCGCGGCCGACCCCAGGGTGGTGCCCTCGATCTGCTCGGGGGCCATGTAGCCCAGGGTGCCGATCCGGGTGGCCGTGGAGGTCTCGGCGGCGTCCAGGGCGCGGGCGATCCCGAAGTCGATCACCCGCGGCCCGTCCGGACCCAGCAGGATGTTCGCGGGCTTGAGGTCGCGGTGCACCACCCCGGCGGCGTGGATCGCGCTCAGCGCGGTGATGGTCTGCACCGCCAGGCGCTGCAGGTCCCCGCCGGTGCGGGGGCCGTCCTGCCGGACGGCCTGGGACAGGGTGGGGCCCTCGATGTACTCGGTAGCGATCCAGGGCCGGTCGGCCTCGGCGTCGGCGTCCACGATCTGGGCCAGGCAGAACCCCTGCACCTTGCGGGCGTTGACCAGTTCCTGGGAGAAGTAGCGGCGCACCTGGGCGTCCTTGGCCAGGTGGGGGTGGAGCAGCTTGACCGCCGCGCGCCGCCCGACGGCGTCCTGGCCCAGGTGGACCGTGCCGAACCCGCCCGAGCCCAGCTCCCGCACCAGACGGAACCCGCCCACGTGTTGGCCCCCACCCACCGCTGCTCCCAATTGTTCGCCGTTCCTTGCTCAACCAATCTAGACAGATGCGAGCGAAGGCGCTATCGGATCGTTGGCGAACCCTGGTGGGGTCTACCGCTAAATCATGTAGCGATTATCCTCGCCCCGGGCTACCTTGCGGCTCCCGTGGCTTCGGGAGAACCGGCCCACTGACACACCTGGCAGATCCACGCCACCTTCGGCTACCGCGAGTTCCCCGCGGAAGCCTCACTCACCTCCGCCACCATCATCTCCGTCCTGGTTGAGCATGCTTTGCGGGCTCCAGAACTTCCGCAGGGGGCCCAGGCCATACCAGGTCAGGAAGCCGACAAAGCCGAACAAGAAAAAACCCTCAAGGAGGCTGCTTCTGGAGAAGGCCCAGATCCCCAGGAGCACGGAGAACTGGGCGATCAGTCCCAGGACGGCGATCGTGCACACAACCACGACGGTCTTCATGATCCCAAAGACGCCCGCAACGGATTCGTGAAACTCGTCCGTAAATTCTTTCTGTTCCGCTCGCTCCGCCGCTGCCCGCGGCCCGGCGTCGGGCGGCGCGATACCGGGGAGGGGGGAGGCCGCTGTCGGCCGAAGGTTGGGAGAGTCCGGCGTATGCCCTGCTGGAAGCCTGCTTGCAGCCCCGCCCCACAAGGACCGAGCTGCCTGCCAGAAGAAGGCCGCGGCCCCAACCCACAACGCAGCCCCGAGATACCAAATCACCATACTCCACGCAAGAGGCGCAAGAAGAGCACATGAGATGGAAAGTCCTAATAGTGTCAGACCGAGGTGGGTTCGGTGTTTCATCGCCACGCTCCTAATGTTCTTGTCCCCACCCTTTTAAACGCAGGCGCCGCTTCGGTGGTTCCACGCCTAGCGGGAGCGCGTATCCGGGTATCGCCCATTTTGTGGCCGTTCCTGCTGAACGATCACGGAAAGTCGTGTTCGGGGCTTCGGTGCGCCGGGGCTTTTCGTGGCGTGGCGCAATTGGCTGCGCGGCTCCAATGAGAACACCAACGGCCTGCTCAGGCAGTACTTCCCCAAGGGCACGGACCTGTCGGTCCACTCCCGCGAGGACCTGGACGCGGTCGCTGTCGAGCTGAACTCCCGCCCACGCAAAACGCTCGGCTGGGAAACCCCAGCCGAGCGCCTCGCTAAGCTAATCGCCGCAACCAACTGACCTCACGTGTTGCGACGACTCCTGGAATTCGCCTTGGTTTGCCCCGAGCCAGCGACGCACCATCCGGACGAGGGCGGCGGTGTCGTGTCGGCGGAACCAGGCCACGACACAGACGAGGACCAGGGTGGCCGCCGGGATGGCGACCAGGTCCGGGGTCGCGATGGCGCTCAGGACCGTCGCGCCGATCATCAGCGGGATCTGGCAGAACAAGGCGAGGCCGCACAGCCGGGGAATGAGCAGCGCGATCGCCCCGGCGAGCTCCAGCCAGCCGACGACGACCATGCCGGGGATGCCGAGTCCGATCAGCTCGAACGGCGCGACGGCGATGGGGTCGGCCATCGCCTTCGGGAGGGCGATGAACGCGAATACGACGGCCAGCAGCACCTGCAACGTCCAGAGGGTGACTGTGCCGGCGACGGGTCGGGGTCGGGGTCGGGGTCGGGTTGAGGGTGTCATCGTGGGCATGTCGGTTCCTGTCGTGGTCGACCGTGTCCCGGTCTGAGGTCGTGAGGTGGCGCAACAAATTAGAAACCGTGCCGCTGCGGCATACTCAAGGCCCGCACCGAGGGAAGTGGAGAAAGCTCGCCTCCTGGTGCGTGGCGAGCACTTGACCAGGTCGGAGCAGAACAGGCTAATGACCGGGCAGTTCGGCATCGGTCAGATGATGTGCGTGGCCACTGGCCTGGTGATAAGGCCGATGACATCAGAGCGGCGCCAGGGCGCCGACACCGCCGCGCGCGGACTCGTAGGCGGAGCCGACGCGCACGAGGACTGCCTCCCGAGCGGGCGACCGATGAGCTGGAGGCCGGACGGCAACCCCCCGGAACCCGGTCTGGTCGGTACCGTCAGGGCGGGCAGGACGGTGAGATTGGCTGGTGCGCACAGCCTGACATGGGCGTCGGAGACTGTTTCGACACTCCCGTCCGGCCAGTGCAGGAGCTCCTGGCCGACCGGCACCGCGGTGATCGGAACGGTGGGCGCGACGACCACGTCCACGGTCTCCAGCAATCGTGCCCAGGCGGACCCCATCAGAGTGCGCACCCGCTGCGCGCGCAGATACTCGGTGGCAGGTACGAGTTCCCCCCCGCTTCCAGGAGGACACGCACGTCGGGTCCGTAGTACTCCGGGGACCGCCACAGAGTGTCCTGGTGGTAGGCGGCGGCCTCAGGCACCATGATCCCCCACTGGGCCGCGTGCACGGATTCGGCCAGCGGAATCTCGACGCCGACGAGCTCGGCACCAAGCCCGGCCAGCGTCTCGACGGCCGAGCGCACCGCTTGTTCCACGTCGGGTTCGATCCTGTCGAAGAAGTAGTTCCCGGGCACCCCGATCCGCAGTCCGGTCAGGTTCGTGCCGATGCCCCGGGTACGGTCCTCGACCGGCACCCGCAGTGTCGTCGGGTCCCTGAGGTCGTGTCCGGCAACAGCGTCGAGGACGAGTGCGGCGTCCTCGACCGTGCGGGTAATCGGTCCGACGTGGTCCAGGGTCCACGACAGAGGTATCGCGCCGTGTCGGGGCACCAGACCGTGTGTTGGCTTGAGCCCGACCGCGCCGCACAGGGCGGCCGGGATACGGATGGAGCCGCCGGTGTCGCCGCCGATGGCGGCGGTGGCGCCGCCCGACGCCACGGCTGCCGCCGACCCGCCGCTGGAGCCGCCTGCGACACGGTCGGTAGCCCAGGGATTGTGCGTGGCGGGAGTGATGGTGCCGTAGGCGAACTCGTGGGTGTGTGTCTTGCCCACCGGTACGGCGCCCGCCTCCTTGAGTGCGGCTACCACCGCGCTGTCAGCGTCAGGGATCCGGTTTGCGTGGACACGTGATCCGGCGGCGGTGCGGGTGCCGGCGGTGTCGAAGATGTCCTTGACCGCTGCTGGGATGCCGTGGAGCGGGCCGCGGTGCGATCCTGCAGCGATCTCGGCCTGTGCGCGGGCTGCGGCGCGCAAGGCGGCCTCGGGCGTGAGAGTGGCGAACGCCGAGACGTCTTCCTCCACATGCGCGGCGCGGGCGAGGACGGACTCGGTGAGTTCGATCGGTGAGAGTTCCTTCGCCGCGATCGCGCGGGAGGCGTCGGCGAGTGTGAGTTGGTAGGGATGCACGCGGTCCTACTCCTTGTCGTGGACGAAGGCGGGAGAGACCTCTCCCAGGTCGACGTCGCGCAGCGCGGAAGTCACGGAGAGAATGCCGTTGAGTGCCGCGGCGATCGGTACCGGGCGGTCAGGTGTCAGAGGCGGGCGGATCCTGCTCGCGAGCAGGATGACGTCCTCGGGTGTGTAGGGCTCGGGCACGGGTGGTCAGCTCCTTAGTGCGGTGCGGTGGACGACGAACGTGCCGACGGCTGCCAGAACCGCGAGCGCGATCAGCGCGGCCCCGTAGTAGCCGGTCACGGTGACCAGGGAAAGGGCGTCGACGGCGATGCCCGCGGTGATGGCGGGTAGGCACATCGCCAGGTAGCTCAGGAGGTAGAAGGACGACATCAGGCCTGCGCGCTCGTGCGTGGCGGCCAGTGGGACCACGGTGCGCACCGCGCCCTGGAACCCTGCTCCGAAGCCGATCCCGGCCACCGCCGTCCCGGCGAAGAAGGCCGTGGTCACACCGAGGTGTACACCTGCCAGGGTGATAGCGATCCCTGTCGCCAGGGCCGTCGCGCCGATGAGCATGACTCTGGTGGCCGGAGCGGAACGCAGGACCAGGACTGCGGCCGCACCGCTGATGGTGAGCGCGAAGACGGCGGCCCCGGCGGCCAGGGGCGCGGTCGAACCGGTGACGGCACTGGTGAGTGAAGGCCCCAGGGAGAGGTAGAAGCCGCCCAGCGCCCAGACCGCGATGTCGATGGGGGCGGCCACGAGCATGGCGCGGCGGGCCTGTTGGGGGACTCCGATATTCGGCCGCAGTGAGGCTAGGGCTCCGGGTCTGCGAGCGGCCGTCTCATTCAGTGCACGGATCCCGACCGCTTGCGACAGCAGGAGCACGATGAGTACGACATAGACCAGGCGCATCGGTTCGGGGAGGTATTGCACGAGGGCACCCGAGCCCAGGGCTCCAGCGGCCATGCCCGCAATGGGGGCGACACTGTTGATCAGCGGCCCGCGTCCCGGAGCAGTATCGAGCAGGCCCGCGCCGAGCGCACCCGTGGCGATCCCGGTCGCCAAGCCCTGGACGACGCGTGCGGCGATCAGCGTCTCGATGGGCAGCACCCCGTCCCACGTCGAGCGCCCGCCCGCACGGTCCAGAGCCGCTTGGCGGGCGGACTTACCCGCCAAGCGCACGTCCATGACCAGCAAACGGCCCCGCATCGCCCCACGGGACCCCTGCCGCCACGTGCACCGGCGCAACGCGGTGCGCCCCTGTTCCAGGGCCAGGTCCTTCAACGAGCGGGCCGGGGTCCGGTAGCGCGGCAGACGCGGCCCCGGCCCGGACCGCTCGGGCGCCTGGGGCACCGCCCCACCGGGATGGGAGTTCAGATCACCGCGCACCGCGACCACGTAGTCCAGGCCCCGCTCGGCCAACCCGTGGCGCAAGCCATGGATCTGCCCGTAGCCGGCATCGGCCACCACCACCTGGTCGGCCAGCCCCCAGGAGCGGGTCTCATCGACCATGTCCAGGGCCAGCCGCCATTTCTCCCGGTGGTCGACCTGGTCGGGCACCCCGGTCTTGGCCCGACGCGGCTCTTGGGGGTCCGCCCAGTCCTTGGGCAGGTAGAGCCGCCATGCCAGGGGGACGGAGGCGGCATCGGTGACCGCGTGCAGGCTCACCGCGCTCTGGCACACCGCCTGCTTGCCCAGGGCGCCGCACCACTGGTGGGCCGCCCCACCGACTCGGTGCCGGCTTTGGGCAGGCCCGAGTCGTCGATCACCCACGCATCCGGGGTGATCGCCTCGCTCACCTTGGTGGCCAGGCGTCGTTGGACGGGGGTGTGCTCCCACAGGGACTGGTCCACGAACTGCTGCAGGGCCTGCATGTTGCCGTCCGGGAGGCGCTCGGTTATGGGCTGGATGGACTTGCGCCGCCCGTCCAGCATCAGACCGCGCAGGTAGCAGTTGCCCCAGGCCCGGGAGTCCTTGCGGGGGATGGACGCGAGGACCTCGGCGCAGAACGCATCGAGGTCCTCGCGCAGCTCTTCTACAGCGGCCGGATCCACGCGTCCATGATGGCTGAACGATGGGTGCTCCCATCAAGGAAGAAGCCGTATACGGTCCGACCTGTGACAACACCCGACCGCTCTGTACTACTGGGAGATGTATACCGGGCGCGACCGCTTCGAGCGGTTCTACCCCGAGCCGCTCGCCCCGGGAACCGCGGCGTAGCGCACCGCGGCGCCACCCCCGACTTTCGTCGGCCCCGGCCGGCACGGGGCCGACGTTCGGGGGCGGTCGTCCCGGTACCCCCGGCCGATGTCCCGCACCGGCCCGTTCCCTAGCGTGGTGTGGCATCAGGAAGTGGAACGACCGGAAGGAACAGGACATCTTGTCGAACAGGTCACAGAGCCGCAGCGGAGCGGGCGCGCGTATCCGGCAGGCGGGCCCCCGCGTCGCCGCCTCGGCGCTCATCCTGGCCCCCGCCCTCGCCCTGGCCGCCCCGGCGCAGGCCGAGCGGACGCCCGCATGCCTCGGTGAGGAGGGCGCCACCGTCGAGGAGGCACGGATCGCCGGGGAGGTCCCGCAGGAGATCCTGGCCAGATCCGGGTTCGCCGCGGACGTGGACCGCTTCACCGAGGAGCTGTGCGCGGCGTCCGGCACGGACGAGGCGGGCGAGATCGTCGGGCGCCACGCCGACGCGCTCTGGCGCAAGGCGGTGGACCGCGTCCGCGGGACCGGGGCCGTCGAGGGGGACCTCAGCGCCGGGGACGACCGGCCGCTCTACTGGGCGCGGCTGGGCATGACCTCGGCCCTGCACCGCTGGGAACCGGGCTTCGAGCTGGCCGGGGCCGACCGCGAGGCTCTCGTGGCCGACATGGACCGCCGCTCCCGCGGCCAGGACGACGCCGGCTTCGCCGAGGACCCGGGCGGCCCCGGGGTGTCCCGCGTCGTCGTGACCGGGTTCGACCCGTTCCAGCTCGACAACGACATCCGCCAGGCCAACCCCTCCGGTGCGGCCGCCCTCGCCCTGGACGGAGCGGTGATCGAGACCGGCGAGGGCGTCGTGGTCGTCGAGGCCATGCTCTTCCCGGTGCGCTGGCGCGACTTCACCGACGGCATGGTCGAGCACGCCCTTCTGCCGCACTACACCGGCGACCGGCCGGCCGACGCGGTCATCACCGTCAGCCAGGGCCGGGACGGCCGGTTCGACCTGGAGGCGCACAACGGCGCCTGGCGCGGCGGCGCCGCGGACAACGAGTCGGTCGGCACGCCGGAGACGGCCCCCATCCCCGAGGGCGTCCCCACCGTCACCCCCCAGCCGCAGTGGTCCGACTCCTCCCTGGACCACCCGTCCATCATCGGGGAGACCGGCGGGGAGCCCTTCCCCGTGGTCGACAACACCCAGGTGACCGAGATCCCGGCGGGCGGGACCGTGCCGGTGGTGCGCCCGGACGGGCCCACGCCCGGCTCCGAGGCGCGGGCCGGGGGCGGGGGCGACTACCTCTCCAACGAGATCGCCTACCGCAACACCCTGCTGCGCGACGCCACCGGCCTGGACATTCCGGCCGGGCACGTGCACACGCCGATCCTGCACTTCGGGCCCGGCGGCGGCGTCACCGACCCCGAGTTCGAGGAGAACCGCGCGGCCATCTCCGGCCAGGTCGAGGCCATCGTCGCGGCCGCCGTCCGACCGTGACCGCCGGGGGCGGGCGTCACCACGGGCGCCCGCCCCCGCGACCCCCGGACCGCCGTCCGGCCCGTCGTGGGGGCTGCGCGGCGGGACGGACGACTGACGCTTTTCACAGGACGTTCACCAGGAGATTCCCACCGGCGAAACGGGGAGGCGGTCCGAGACCCGTGCCGGGCATTTCCCCGGAGGAACGGAACGGCTCCGTCCTCAGTGCACTGTGAAGAAGATGTGTGCGTTTCATGAGGGCATTGACCGGCAGTGCGCGCGGAGGGCAGGATGCTTATGCGTTCCGCTCTGAACTGTGAGTTTCCCGAGCATCGGAAGCCGTGTTTTTCCTCATCCGGACTTCGTTCCGGGGGATGTGGTTCCCTCTGGAAGCCCTGCGGTTGTGGGCATGCAGGACCCGGATTCGCCCCCTGGGTGAGGTCTTGGTAAATTCTTCCGGTCCCGGTGAAAAGGTGGGTAAGTCGAATGCGCGGTCGGGTTCAGCGGTTTATCCGACGTGCGTAGATGTCGTTCCCTGTCCCCTTGTCCATGCGAGGTGATCGGAGAGTGAAACGGAGATGAACATCGGCGCGGACCGGGCGTCCGCGAAGAAGGCGTGTTCCTGACGTGCCGGTCGTCGTTCCGGCGTTCCCTTTCATGCTCCGCCCCGATCCGGGCCCCTGGCCACCGACATCCGACCACAGAACGTCCGATCATCCTGAGGAGACACACGATGTCCGCTGACCGAACGAGTGCGGCCCCCCGACGAGCCACAGCAGCGGCGCTCACCGGCCTGCTCGCCGCGGGACTCGCCGTCGGCCTGCCCGCGACCGCCGCCGCCGGCACCGGGCCCTCGCCCGTCTGCACCTCCGAGGCGCACCCCGAGACCGCCGAACGGCTCGACCAGCGGATCAGACAGGAGGCCGCACTGCGGGAGGGCACCATCGCCGTGGGGGTCTCCGCCTTCGAGGGGGACCTCGTCTGCGAGCTCGGCGCGGACACCCGGTTCGACGCCGCCAGCGTCGGCAAGGTCGTCGTCCTCGGCGCGCTCCTGCGCACGGCCATGGACGAGGGCAGGGAGCTGACCGCACGGGAGCACGAGCTCGCGACCGACATGATCACCGTGTCGGGCAACGACTCCGCGGTCGAGCTCCGCAACCAGCTCGGCCCGGAGCGCATCCAGGGCTTCCTCGACCTCGCCGGGATGGACGACACCCAGTTGCACCCCGAGGGGTACGTCGGTCTGATGAAGATCAACGTCGGGGACCAGCTGACCCTGCTCGACGTGCTGGGCAGCGACAACGACGTGCTCGGGGCCGACGAGCGCGCCTACGCCCGCGGCCTGATGGGCGACGTGACCGAGGAGCAGCGCTGGGGCGTGCCCACCGGGGCTCCGTCGGGCGCCGAGGTCTACCTGAAGAACGGCTGGCTGCCCTACGACAATACCGACACCTGGCGGATCAACAGCATCGGCGGGTTCCGGGACACGCCGGTCGGGGACTACGACGTCGTCGTCCTCACCGACGGCAACGACGGCATGCAGTACGGCGTGGACACCATCGGGTCCGTCGCCGTGGGGGTGCACTCCGTCCTGTCGGGCGAGGGCATGAGCACCCTGTCGCAGCCGACCCGGACCCCCGAAGCGGTCTCCGACGGCTCCGACCGGGCCTGAGCCTCCGGCTCCGCACCTCCTGGACGGTGGACGCGGAGCCGAGGCGTGGTCCGGGCGAGCGGGGCCGGACCACGGGGGCCGTGACCGCGACCGGCCACGGCCCCGGAAGCCGCCCTGCCCGTGCTCCCCACGGGCAGGGCGGCGCCGTCTCCCCTCAGGAACCGGCGGGCGCGCCCGCGCCGCGCAGGTGGGACATGCTGCCGTACAGGTCCTGGAGCCGCCGCACCTCCTCGGCGTCGACGAAGTGCGCGATGCCGCGGCCGTAGTCCTTGGCCGTCTCGACGGCGAACCGCACGGCGGTCTCCACGCTGCGCAGGTCGGTGGCCCCGGTGGCCGACCCGGCCACGGCGGTCTCGGTCACGATGGCCACGCCCACGACCGGCGCGGCGGTGGCCGTCGCCGGCTGCAGGATCGAGTTCACGTGGTAGACGCCGTTGCCGTACGGGGTGATGTCCTGCATGGTCAGCGGCATGACCACCGGGGCGCGGCCGGTGGTGCGGGAGACGATGTCCAGCAGGGTCTCCGGGACGCGGACGATCCACCCGTCGACCACGGCCGGGGTGATGGCGATGCCGTGGTGGTTGCACACCCGGTTGCCCTTGGTGGTGTCCACGGACAGGATCGCGTCCATGGCGGGCAGGACCTCGTGCCGGTTGCTGACGTCCTGGTCCACGACCGACCCCATGAACGGGACCGGGTCGTGGGGCTGGGTCGGGGCGTCGGGGTCGATGTGGGTGGCCACGACGACGTCGCCCGGGAGGGTGTCGCCCCGGCGGCGCATGTCCAGGAGCTTGGCGGCCGCGGCGACGGCGGTCAGGGCGCCGTCGCCGTCGCTGACGAAGCCGATCTGCTCCGGGCGCGCGCCCAGGCCGCCCAGGCGGCCGAGGATGCCCAGGGTGGGGGCCGAACCGCCCGACGACGCGCCGTCGGTGCCGGGGATCGTCACCCGGACGAAGTCGGTGGACCCCCCCTCGCCCGCGACGGTCTCGACGGCGACCTCGCCGTCGGCCGCCCCGTGGCGGCGCAGGTACTCCGCGACGGACGCCCCGTCCGCGGTCGGGGTGTCGAGCAGGTCGTGGGTCTCGATGACGTGGCTCCAGGACATGGGTGCCTCTCTCGGTCGGTGGCGGGCCGCCTGGCCCGGGCGGGCGGTACGACCGGTGCGGACACCGGTCGCGGCGGTCCTTCGGGACGGCGCCGGCCGCGCGTCCGGAGCGCGGCCGACGGGACTGTGCGGGGCGGGGTCAGCCGCCCGCGGCGCGCACGGCGGCCCTCGCCCCGGCGCGGACGGCGTCCACGACGGGGACACCGACCTCGTCGGCGAGCCGGGCGTACAGGCCGATGGTGGTCATGCCGGTGCACGCGAACATCAGGGTGTCCGCGCCCATGGCGACCAGGCGTTCGGCGGCCTCGACCGAGGCGGCGAACCCCGCCGCGGTGGCCAGGTCGCGGGTGCGCCGCACGCCCTCGGGCACGAGCGCGGCCACGCGCGCGGACCCGAGTACGGAGGTGACCGACTCCGGGGTGCGCGTGGTCAGGTCCAGGACGCCGATCCGTGAGCCCAGTTCCAGGGCCCTGCGGGCCGCGGACTCCCCGGCGCCGACCACGGGGACGCCGACCGCGGCGCGCGCCCGGGACAGCCCCGGGTCCGCGGCGCAGCTGACGAGCAGCGCGTCCACGCCGTCCTCGCGCTCCATGCGCACGGCCAGGTCGGCGACCTTGGCCGAGGCGAGCGCGAAGGTCGCGTCGTCGTGCACCCCGTCCGGCTGGTCGGGCAGGCACCGCGAGACGGTGCCCACGCCCAGCTCCTCCCGGATGACGCGGCCGTGGTCGTCCAGCCGCTCCCCGTCGTCGGTGGTGACCACCCGGATGACGCCGATCCTCATGCCGCCGCCTCCGCCCGCGCGTCGAGGGAGTCCAGGACCTCCGAGGCCAGGCGCACGCAGACCGACCGGGCCAGGACCACCGGCAGCCCCGAGGCGGCGGCCGCGCGGGCGCGCATCTCCTCCGTGTAGCCGATGCAGTCCAGCGCCAGGAGGTCGGCGCCCCCCTCGGCGAGGCGCCGCGCGGAGGCGGCGAGCTCCTCCGGGGTACCGGTGTAGGGGGAGCAGGCGTCGGTGAGGACCCGCGCCCCGGAGGGGAGGCGGCGGCCGAACTTCGCCTCGGTGTCCGCCCGCTGCTCGGGCAGGGGGCACACCACGCCCACGCACCCGGTGTCGCCGAGCAGGGCCGCGGCGCCGAAGGCGATCAGCCGGTCCGGGACGAAGAGCGGCTTGGCGTGCTCCAGCTCGGGGAAGGCGCCGGTACAGGCGAGCAGCACCGCGTCGACCTCGCGTTCCAGGTCCGCGAGGACGCCGGGCAGCCGCTCCATGACCAGGGACTCGCCCAGGAGGACGGAGGAGCCGTCGGCCAGGCGGGTGGTCAGAGCGTGGTCGTCCGGCGCGACGGGCCGTGCCTCGATCTCGGCGCGGGTGAGGCCGTCGAGCACCCCGCGCTCGACGACGGCGGCCGTCGGGACCAGGGCGGTCAGCTCCGGCACCAGGTCCGGGCGCGGCGCCTGGCCGATGGTGAGGACTCCGAGACGTGTCATGGTTCCTCCAGGTTTCAGCGGCTGAAGATGGTGCCGACGGAGTGGACGGAGTCGCCCGCGATGAGGCCGGCGCCGACGAGGGCGATCTCCTGCTCGCCCTTCTCGCCGCGGCGGCGCTCCCACACGAGGCGGATCGCCAGCCCGGCCAGGACGAGCCATCCGGCGTTGGGCGTGGCCACGAGCAGGCCGGTGGCGAGCAGCACGCCCATCTGCCGGCGGGGCCCGCCCAGGAACTGCACGACGGCGCCGGGCACGGCCCACAGCGCGAGCTGGAGCAGGACGGACGGGTCGGTCAGGCCGGCCTCGATGGTGTCGGCGTAGACGATCGAGGTCGGCGGCACGGCCCCGTCCGCGAACAGGCCCTGCCACAGCAGCGCGACCATGCCGATCGCGACGGCGAACCCGATCATGGAGGAGAAGAGCTGCTGGCGGCGCCCGTCCAGCTCGTAGGCGGTGTAGGGGCGGCGGTCGCGGCGCAGGACCCAGCCCGCCTTGAAGTCGTAGCCCATGTCCGCGAAGGCGGGGCCGGTGGCCGCGCAGTAGCCGACGAGCAGGGCCAGCGGGACCCCCGGGATGCCCAGGGCCAGGCCCAGGATGAGGAAGATCAGGGTGACCGCGAAGGCGGGGAACCAGCCCGCGTGCATGGCGGCCAGGCCGACGATGAGCTCGTGGACCAGGGCGGCCACGGCGGCGAACAGGACGAACCCGACGATGCCCAGCCAGCTCATGTCCGACCAGATGCCGCCGGCGACCGCGAGCACGAGGGCGCCCAGGGCGAACAGGACGTAGCCCGAGCCCAGGGCCCGGCCCAGCGTGGCCCGGTCGACCGTGTAGGCCAGGGAGGGGTCGTCCTTGGCCGCCCGCTCGCGGGCCGCCTCGCGCTCGGCCTCCCGGCGGCCCTGCCGTCCGGCGAGGATGACGACGATCTGCACCAGGGCGACCACGCCCGCGCCGATCATCACCCCGTGCGGCACGTAGACCGCGTTGAGGTCGACCCCGATCACCGCGGGGGAGTACTGGGCGACGAGCAGGCCCACGGCGAACATCAGCAGCGCCCAGACGTTGCCGATCATCGCGATGCCCGCCGCCGACATCGGCATGCCCAGGAAGGACGCCCCGAGTCCCACGACGCCGCCGCCCACCAGGACGGCGGCCTGGCGCCCGCCCCTGTCCCCGGCCTTGATGGTCTCGGCTGCGGCGACCCCGGGGGGCCAGGCGGCGTCGGCCGGCAGGAACCGGGAGCCGAAGGCCTTGTACAGCACGAACACGTCGATGAGCAGGCCCAGGGACGCCCCCAGCAGCATCGGCCACACCAGGTCCGGCCGGCCGAAGAGGAACGGGATGGCGATCGGGGTGAGCAGCGAGTTCGCCGAGGCGAAGGTCGCGCCCGAGATCGACGACTGGATGAGGTTCTGCCGGTGCGTGTTGCGGAACGACCGCAGCCCCAGGAACCCGGCCCGGCCGATGAGCATGGCGACGACGGCGCCGATGACGCTCGTGTTGGGGGAGACGCCGAGCGTCGTGATCATGTGGATGCCGATGACCGCTCCGAGGAGGCTCACCAGGACGGTGACGATCACGACGACGGGCTCGAACGCCCGCGGATGGCGCGCGCCCTCCGAAGTCTGCGGTTCTGTGGACGAACCGTGTGCCGAGGGTTCCATGTGTGTCCTTCGGGGATGGCTCGCGTCCGGCGGGGACGGAGTGTCGCTGGTCAAAGGCCTGCGGGACGCGGATGCCGTGCCCCGGCCCGTCATGCACAGGCTGCCCCCCGTTCACCCGTCGGGGCAAAGGTTTCCCACTATGTGGGAGTTAAGATCACATTGCGATCCCTTGGAACAGGGGCCCCGGATCCGCGGCGCGCATAGGGTGAGCCCCATGTCCACCGGTCCCACGGAACGCACCGGCCCCCTCCAGACGGTCGACCGCGCGCTCGACGTCCTCCTCAGCTTCGACGAGTACCGGACGAGCTGGGGGGTCATGGAACTCGCCGAGGAGTTCGGCCTGGCCAGGTCGACCGCCCAGCGGCTCCTCGCCTCCCTCGCCGGCAAGGGGTTCCTGCGCGCCGACCCCGACACCCGCCGCTACGGCATGGGCCCCGCCATGTGGCGCATGGCCGGGCTGTGGGAGCGGTCCGGCGGTCTCTCCGCCCTGGCCGAGCCCCTGCTCGCCGAACTGGCCCGCGCCAGCGGGCGGACCTCCCTGTTCTGCGTCCCCGACGGGGCCCACGTGCGCTGCATCGCCGCCGTCAGCGGCTCCGAGGGGCCGCGCCGGTCGCACCCCTTCGTCGACGAGCTCTACCCCGCCCACGCGGGAGCCACCTCCCGCGCCTACTTCGCCTTCCTCGACCCGGCCGAGCGCAGGGCCCTGCTGGCGGGCCGCCCGTCCGCCCGCTTCTCCGACCTCACGCCGTTCGACGAGCGCGAGGTCGAGGAGCTCTTCGACACGGCCGTCGAGGAGGGGTATGCGATCTCCCAGGGCGAGTACGACGCCGCCTCCCGCGCGCTCGCCGTCCCCGTGTTCGGCGGCAAGCGCCCGGTCGGCTCCGTGTCCCTGGTCGAGAACAAGCACTCCGACCACGACGACGACCTGCTCGACCACCTGGCGCCGCTGCGCGCCTCCGCCGACGAGCTCACCGGGCTGCTCTCCAACCGGCGCCCGGCACCGCCCACCCGCAGGTGGAGACGGGGGCACGGCTCCCGCCCCTCCCCGCGCCCGACCACTCCCTGAAGGGGGACCATGCCCGAGCTGCTGCTCCTCTCCAACTCGACCAACCACGGCCGCGACTACCTCGACCACGCGTGGACGGACGTGGAGGCCTTCCTCGACGGCCGCGACGAGGTCGCGTTCGTGCCGTTCGCCGGGGGCGACCACGACGCCTACACCGCTTCGGTCGCCGAGGCCTTCGCCGCCCGCGGGGTCCGGGTCACCGGGGTCCCGGCCGACGCCGGGGCCGCGCGCGTCCTCGACGGCGCGCAGACGGTCTTCGTGGGCGGCGGCAACACGTTCCGCCTGGTGGCCACCCTCCAGCGCACCGGGATCATGGGGGAGCTGCGCGACCGCGTCCTGGCGGGCCTGCCCTACATGGGGGCGAGCGCGGGCACCAACATCACCGCCCCCACGCTGCGCACCACCAACGACATGCCCATCGTCGAGCCGGAGTCGTTCGCCGCGCTGGGGTTCGTGCCGTTCCAGATCAACCCGCACTACCTGGACGCCGACCCGCGGTCGACGCACAACGGCGAGACCCGCCTGACCCGGCTGACGGAGTTCCTGGAGGCCAACGACGTCGACGTGCTCGGCCTGCGGGAGGGCGTCCACCTGCGGGTGGAGGGCGCGGGGACGGACGTGGTCCGGGCGACTCTCGGCGGCGCCGCGGTGCAGCCGGACGCTCCGGGCCCGGCGATCGTCTTCCGCCGCGGCACGGAGCCCTTCGAGGTGTCGGGCGAGGTGACCGACCTGTTCGCCCGCACACCCCGCTTCGACCACCCTGTCTGAGGCGGGCGGCGCGGGGGCTCCTCCGCCGCTTACCTGACACCGGGCGGGCCCCGACCGGCGGCGGAGGAGCTGTCGGCGGGCCGCCCGGCACGCACGCCCGGCGGCGGGCGCGGCCCGTGCCGTCAGGCCAGACCGGCCCTGCCGAACAGCGGGGCGTAGCCGGACGGCAGGTGGCTCAGGAGCTGGTTCAGCTCCCCGCCGGAGACGTTCTCGGCCACCGCCGTCAGGACCGCCCCCGCGTCGTGCCTCGCGGTGTCCTCCCGCGAGCCGGTCCGCTCCGCGACGCGGCGGCAGAACTCCTCGGTTCCGAAGGCGTGGGCCCCGGGCTGCCCGGCTTCCCGGAGTTCCGCCCCCAGCGGGTCCGGGAGCTGCGCGGCCAGCTTGTCGACGGACTCGTCCGGCAGGCGGGTCGCGAGCACGGCGAGCACCTCCTCCGTCACCTGCGCCGCCTCGCGGTTGTCCTGGTACTCCCCGAGCTCGCGTACCTCGGCCACAAACTCGTCGTAGCGCATGGTCCACCTCGCCTCACATCGGAGTCGGAACTGTTCTCCCTGTACGGGCCCCTGCCCGGGCGGGCGGGGGCCGAACCGCCTTCGCTCCGCGCGCTCGCTCCGCACCGGGTACGGGCCGGCCGGGGGCGGACCCGTGGGCCGCGGCGTTGCGCGCCCGGTCTCCCGCCGTTCCGGGCGATGCTTGTCCTGCGGCACGCGGCCGGGGACGGGCGGGAGCCGCCGGGGGCGGGGAGCACGAACCCCCTCCTGAACGGGGAAGGCACGTCGACCCGCGGCGCCACCGTGTCCGGGGCCCGGGGACCCGACCCGCCCGGAACCGTGTCCGGCGGCGTCGCCGTGCCCGGCCGGACGTGCGGCCCCGGGCCCGACGGGGCGTGCGCGCCCCGGGGACACCGACCACCTGGAGGAGACGGTGAGCACCACGCCGACGGACGACATCGCCGTCCACTACCGATTGACGCCCGCCGAGGTCGAGGAGATCGGGATGGCCCTGCGGGAGGCGGAACCCTGCGGGCCCCCGCCCACGGATCCCGCGTTCTACGAGCGCAACTGGGCGCTCCACGACTCCCTGCCCCGCGGGCTCCGCCTGTTCCTGGAGCGGTTCCGCCGCACGGAGGAGGCCGCAGCCTGCTGCGTCCACGGGTTCCCCGTGGACGACGGGACCGTCGGCCCGACGCCCCGGCACTGGAGGGGCGCGGACACGGGCCCGACCCGCCCGCAGGAACTCTTCCTGGCCATGTGCGCCCTCGCCCTGGGGGAGCCCTTCACCTGGTCCACGCTCCAGGAGGGCCGGATGGTCCAGGACATCCTCCCGGTCCGAGGGGACGAGCTGCACCAGAGCGGCCACGGTAGCGAGGCCCTCCTGGAGTTCCACACCGAGGACGGGTTCCACCCCGGCCGTGCCGACTACCTGATGCTGTTCGGGATCCGCAACCGGGACGACGTCCCGACGATCCTGTCCTCGGTGCGGGACGTGAAGCTGGACGCCGCGACCGCCCGGGTGCTCTCCGAGCCGCGTTTCCTGATCAGGCCCGACGACGAGCACGTGCGGCAGCTGCGGGCGCACCACCCCGACCACCCCGCGCTGGAGCGCGTGCTCGGGATGCGGGACCGGCCGCAGCCCGTTCCCGTGCTGTTCGGCGCGGACGCGGCGCCGTACCTGCGCATCGACCGCCCGTTCATGCGATGCGTCGGCGACGATCCCGTCGCCGAGCGGGCGCTCGACGACCTCATGGAGGAGCTGGAGCGCGTGCAGCACTCCGTCGTGGTCGGCCCCGGGACGCTGCTGGTGGTGGACAACCACCTGGCCGTCCACGGCCGCAAGCCGTTCCGCAGCCGCTACGACGGCACCGACCGCTGGCTGAAGCGGATGGTCGTGAGCCGCGACCTCCGCAAGTCGGCCGCGCACAGCATGCCGGAGAGCCGCAGGGTCCTGGCCTGACCGGCCGGACCGCCGGGAGCGCGCGCCCCGCCTTCCGGCCGTGCGCGCATCCCCGTCAGCGGGCCTGGGGACCGCCGCGTACGCGGCGGGGCCGTCGGCCGTGCCCTGCGTGAAACGGGTCGGGTACCACCGCCAGAAGGGGGCGGAGAACCGCCCGGAGCGATCGGCCCCGTGTCGTCGCCGTGGGATACAACGGACGGATCCGCGTTCCACGACCGTCGTGAGGTACACCCGATGCGCCTTCCCGCCCCGCCCCTGCCCCCGGTCGACGACGCTGTGCGCGTGCACGGCATGCCGCTGGTCCGCACCGACCACGGCGACGACGACGCCCGGGACGTCGAGGACTGCACGGGCCCCGACACCGGGGCGAGCTTCCACGGCACGGAGTGCCCCGTCGAACGGCAGGGGAGCAGTGGTGACAGGAGAAGTGCGGGTCCTCGAACTCTTCCGTTTCGCGGACCCGGTGCAGGGCGTCGCCGTCGAGGTCGAGCTCCCGGCCCCTCGGAAAGGGGGGCAGGAGTGCTTCCTCGGCGCCCGCCTCGTGCTGGAGAGCGGCTTCGTCAACGGTCGGCTCGCACTGGCGCTGTCGTCCGGGGACCTGGACGACTGGGAGCGCTGCCTGGACGACCTCCACGCGGAGAAGCGGGCCGTATGGCCCAGGGGCGACCGTACCGCCTGGCTGGAGGTGGTCCCCGCAGACCCGGTGGAGGTGACCGTGCACGACATGCCCTCGACGCAGATCGCGGTGCGCATGCCGATCGACGCCGCCGAGGACTGGCTGGAGGAGAACCGGGCGCGGCTTGACCGTGTCCGCGAGGCCGTCGGGCGGTGAGGCGCCGCCGCTCTCCTGGAGAGAGGCGGCGCGTGCCGGGAACATTGCCGGCCACCCGAGTCCGGATTCCGGAGCTGGTCCATAACTGCACCGCGGTTCCCACGGGCCGCAGTGCCCCTGTCTGAGGAGGATCAGGAAAAGGTCTTTCGTGCTTCTGGTGGGCCTCGGACCCCGAAACGGGGGAGGAGGGGCCGCGTACGGTCCTGGCCACCATCGTCGGTGAGGGTGTCAAGACCCTGGTCGAAATCACCGTCGACGCCGCCACACAGATCGACGCCGGCACCCTGGATCGGGGCGATTTGCCCGACGGTCCGTCCCGACCTGGGCCGACGGTACTGAGCGATGCGGTCATCGCCACCGACGACCACCCCTTCCGGGTCCCCCGCTGGGTGAGTGGGCCGACGCCGTCGACCTGATCCCCGGGGTGTGGTTCCTGCCCTCGGAGGGAACTCTGGTCCAGGTCACTGGCACCAGAGTCTGGACCGAATCGGAACGGGACTACAACCTCACCCTGCAGGACCTCCACACGTACTATGTGGTGGTGGGCGAGACGCCGGTACTCATTCACAATTCTGGGGGATGCCCAACTGGGGCCCGCGGTCTGCGGACGGCAAGTTCTCGAAGCGTAATGGCGAGCCTGGGCGTGATGGCGCTGCGGATGAAGCAAACGCCTGGGATCAGCTAAAAATGGCCGGCGCAGTGGTCATGCGCAACGAAACTTTAGTTTCCCCACCAGGAATGCGAGTCCGCAAGTATGACGGCGCGGTTGAGATCAACGGTCGGCGGTGTGGAATAGAGATTGAGGGAGGAACTGTCAGGAAGAATCCTCGGCAACGGCAATTTGATGATTGGCTCAATGCGCCTGGCAATGCAGTGGAAACTAGCGATGGCCGTACGCTTTTCGGGGCCCACGATGCGTGGATGGATCGGTCGACCCCACAGGAGATCTGGCCGGACTGCGGTACCGTATCCGCAGCTCAGTGCTGCGAGTCGGCCACGGCTCGCGACTTCGGGAGAGGTGGTGGCGATGAGTTTCGATTTGATTTTTTGGTATCAAAAAGTGGCCCCGGCATCAGGGGAGGTCGCTCAGATCTACGATCAGTTGACGGATGGAGTTGCCGGTATCGTCGAAGAGAGTTCAGCTGTCGAGGAATTCTATCGAGCTGTGATCTCCGAATTTCCAGATCTAAGCGAAGAAAATATGGAGGAGTCTCCGTGGGCCTCTCCTCTCTATGTCACTGGAGAGTGCGTCATTGCCGCCATCTCCTGGTCGCGTTCCAGTGAAGTTTCTTCGGTGTTGCTCGGCTTGGCGTCGACGCACGGGCTGACTGCGTATGACCCCCAGGGTCAAGTGGTCTACGGAAATTCCGGAGACAGCTTAAACCGCTGATGAATTGGCGGAGGAGCGCATACCGCGGACAGCGCGTCAGTTACCGCTGCACAGGTGCTTGACGGCAACGTCAGCGGACGACGGCTGAGACTGGTGGGTCGTCGGGGTCGTTGCCGGTGGGCCGGAGGGCGTTGCCGAGGATGTCGATGGCCCGGCGCTGGAGGCGGAGCCGGACGTGGGCGTAGACACCGGCGGTGACGCCTATGTGGGCGTGGCCGAGAAGTTCCTTGATGACGACGAGGTCGATGCCCTGTTCCAGGAGCAGGGTGGC
This sequence comes from Streptomonospora nanhaiensis, assembly GCF_026642255.1. Taxonomy (GTDB): domain Bacteria; phylum Actinomycetota; class Actinomycetes; order Streptosporangiales; family Streptosporangiaceae; genus Nocardiopsis; species Nocardiopsis tropica. Next base: position 2,787,687 of record NZ_CP113264.1, read on the forward strand.
GGTCGAGTGTCAGAGGTCGTGGAAGCGGATCGTCCGGAGTTCTGGGCGGTGGAAGCGGCGGGTGATGTTGGTGGGGTCGAGCGGCCTGCCCTTCGGGGTGGTGAAGATGAGTCCGTTGTCCGTCCAGCCTGCCGTTCCTGGTGGATCTCGAGCGAGTTGATGCATTCGGTGGGGAGGACGATGCGGCGCTCGGAGGCCAGGGTCTTGGCGTTCAGGACGGTCAGACCCTGGCTGCGGGTGCGTTGGAGGGAGCAGTGGATGGTGGCGGTGCCGCCAGTGAGGTCAAGGTCTTCCCAACGCAGGCCGAGGAGTTCGCCCTTGCGGAGTTCGGTGCGCAGGGCGAGTTCGAACAGGGCGTGCAGCCAGTGATTGCGCACGACGGTAAGGCACTGGCGGGCTTCGTCGGCGGTGAGGGGTTCGAAGCGTCGGGGCCGTGGGGTGCCGGTGCGGGCGACGTTGCGCGGGATCTCTCCCTCGCGGACGGCGTGTTCCAGGGCGGACTTGAGCACCGAGTGGATGTAGGTGGGCGTCAGCGGGGAGAGCAGCTGCTCGGCGAAGCGGATGACGAGCCTGGACTTGATCGGCGCCGCGAGCGCGCCGTCGACGTAGGCGGAGAAGGCGGCGACGCTGCCCCTGGCCCCGGGCTTGACCGCGTACACGGCGCTGGTCCCGTACAGGGCGCGCATGGAGTCCAGGAACCGCTTGCGCTCGGAGCGATGGACACCGACGACATGGCGCAGCGCCGACCTGCCGCGGACGAGGAAGTAGTCGACCCCGGCGGTCTTGAGGGCGTCGGTGACCAGGCGCAGGTTGTGCTCCGCGGCCCGGGAGGCGGTGAATCGGTCCACGACCCGGCCCAGGAGCTCGGCGCCGTCCAGGGGCAGGGAGCGCAGGGCGGGGTCGCCCTCGAGGAGCACGGAAGGGGTAGGAGGCTCATATGTGCACAGAGGTGACGAGTGAGGCGTCTGATCCGTTGACGTGGAGCGGCGAGAAGTTGCCTCAGATGTGAAGACGTACCGGAGATGCTCGCATAACGCTCTTTGTTGATGACCGAGGGTTATGGCTTGGAGGTTCGGCAGCTTCGAGGCTCGGGGTGTGGACTGTTCGAGTGGTGCCGCCTCGGTGGGTCGGGGTGGTGAGTCGGCGGTCCGGCCTGCGATTTCCGGTTTCTCGTGGTTCCTCTTTCAGGAAGTGTCGACAGAGGCTTCGCCGTCGGCGTCGATGTGCGGAGTCACTCTGGGTCATAGTGGCCGGATCCGGCCAAACAGGTTTGGTGCCAGCTCAAGCCCTCGAAAATCGCGGGCGCGAAGCTTCGGGTGCTCTGGTGGACTCTGAGGCACTTGTTTGGATCTGAGGGCTCCAGTAGCTTCTGTCTCGTTTGAGGTAGCTGTGACTGGGTTCCGCATGGTGCGGTGTCCCGTTGGACAACAAAAGACAGGCATCCCCCATGCATCCCCCCTTGACCCGGGCGACGGCGGTCACCGCTGCCGCGATCCTCGCCCTGTCACTGCTCACAGCACTGCCCGCGGCAGCGGACGAGGACGACCCCACCACGTCCGCCGGTGAGGATTCCCCGAGCGAGGAGTTCGACGCCCTGGAGCTGGCCCGGGAGACCGGGGAGCGGGTGGAGATCCCGTCTCTGACGGACGAGAAGACCCAGCACTTCGCCAACCCCGACGGTTCCCTGACCGCCGAGACCCACGCCGTCCCGGTACGGGTGCGCTCCGAGGACGGCTGGATCGACGTCGACACCACCCTGGTCACCACCGACGACGGGCTCGTCCGACCCAGGGCCGCGGGGATGGACATCGCCTTCTCCGGCGGCGGCGACGCCCCCATGGCCAGGATCGGGATCGGCTCCAACAGCGTCGCACTCGACTGGAACGGCGACCTTCCCACCCCCACACTGGAGGAGGACCGGGCCACCTACGCCGACGTCCTCCCCGACGTCGACCTGGTGCTGACCGCCGGGACCGAGGGCTTCACCCAGGTCCTCGTTGTGCACACCCCCGAGGCCGCGACCTCCCCCGACCTGGCCGAGTTGGAACTCGCCCTGGCCGCCGACGGCGTCACGATGAGCGCCGACGAACACGGCAACATCGAGGCCCTCGGTGACGAGGGCGGGCACAGCGTCTTCACCGTCCAGGCCCCGGCCATGTGGGACTCCACCGGCCACGACGAAGCTCTCGGTGAAGACCCCATGGTGGCCCCCACCAGCGGGGCGCGCACCGCCCTCGTCGAGACCTCGATCGGTGTGGACTCCATCCGGTTGGTCCCCGACCAGGAGATGCTGGTCGACGACACCACCGAGTTCCCGGTCTACATCGACCCCTCGGTCAGCGCGAGCCGCCCCAACTGGGCCTATGTCGACAAGGCGTACCCCTCCGTGGCGTACTACAACACCAAGGAGGCCGACGTCGGCGTCGGCCGTGTGGAGTGGGACCAGGACTACACCAAACGTCTGTTCTTCCAGTTCTCGGTCATGGCCCGTACCGACCACCCGAACACCATCATCAACTCGGTGACCCTGCGCGCCCAGGTCGAGTGGGGATGGGACTGCACCAGCAACTCCTACATCGAGCTTCACCGGGTGGACGCGTTCAACAGCAGGACCACGTGGAACAACCAGCCCACGGCCCGCACTCTCCAGGACACTCAGAACGTCAAGGGCGGCTGGGCCACCTGCCCCAAGAACAGCGGGGTGGAATTCGACGCGTTCAACGCCTACCAGTGGGGACTGGACAACAACGCCTCCCACATCCACCTGCGGCTGAAGGAACGCAGCGAGGCCGGCACCACCGCGTGGCGACGCATCAACACCAAGAGCACGCCTCCGGTGCTGGTGATCAACTACAACCACCCGCCCGAGAAGCCGGTCACCTCGACCCTGTCCGACTCCCTCGGCGGTGCCTGCTCGACGGACAAGACCAACCCCCGGCTGGTCAACAGCACCGAGGCCATCCTGCGCGGCCAGTTCCGCGACCGAGACTCCTACTGGGTCGGCCAGCAGGTCAAGGGCCAGTTCCAATGGAAGGTCGACGGCGCCGAGACGAACCTGGGGACCTCGGACTCGGCCTACGTCACCGTCGCGAAGTGGTCCGGCGGCAGCTACCGGTCGGTGGCGGCAGCGGGCCTGCCCGAGAACGAGCTGATCGCCTACCGGGCACGGGGACACGACCAGTCGAACTGGGGGCCCTGGTCCTCCTGGTGCTACTTGACGATCGACACCACCAAACCCGAGAGCGGACCCGCTGTGGTCTCCACCGACTACCCGGCGGGAGACATCGTCCACGGAGCGGTGGGCCGTACCGGCGACTTCACGTTCTCCAACAACGGCGTCGCCCAAGCAGTGGCCTACCACTACAGCCTCAACGACGCCTCCTGCTCCACCCGGATCGACCTCGACACCCCGGGCGCGACCGTGACCGTGCCGATCACTCCGCGCCGAGACGGTCCCAACCTGCTGCACGCCCGCACCACCGACGCCTTCGGCAACTCCTCCGGGTGCGTGCTCGTGTACACCTTCACCGTCGCGCCGCCCTCGAACCCCGTCGCCCGTTTCCCCCTCGACGAGGGGCAGGGCACCACGGCCGCGGACTTCGTGCACGACGGCCGCGTCGCCACAGCATCCGGTGCCGTGGACTGGACTCGGGGGCGCGTCGGTGAACGCCGTGGACAGGACTACAGGCTCGAGAACGCCGGCCTGGACACCGTCAGCGGTGAACGGCTGACCACCGAGGATCCGGTCATCGACACCGACGACGCCTTCACGGTCTCCGCCTGGGTCCGCCTGGACGTCCAGCCCGGCCGTGCCTACACCGCCCTCGCCCAGGCCGGAGACCGGCACAGCGGCTTCTACCTCGGCTACCAGCACACCGACGGCGGCCGGTGGATCTTCAAACAGGCCCCCTACGACGGAGACGGCACTCCCATCTCCGAACGCGTTCTGTCCCTGGAACCGGCCCAGGTCGGGGTGTGGACCCATCTGATGGGCACCTACGATCCCGCAAGCGGTGAGCTCACCCTGTACGTCGACGGCGTCGAACAGGGCACCCACATCCAGGAGACCGCGTGGAACGCCCAGGGGCCGTTCGTGATCGGCGGCGCGCTGTACCGGGGTACCTACCACGACTTCTGGCCCGGAGCCATCGACGACGTCCGTGTCTGGGACCGTGTCCTCACCGACGAGGTTCCGGAGGAGACAGAGGACGCGCGATCGGAGATCTGGGAGCTGGCCAACCGCCCGGCCGCCCTGGAAGGGCGCTGGAAACTGGACGAGTACGACGGCACCGTGGTCGCCGATTCCTCCGACCACGGGCTGGACGGCACACTCCACGGTGACCCGCTCACCGCCTGGAACCACGCACTCAACGACGTGACCTTCGCGCCCGGCGTGAGCCTGGACCGCGGGGCACAGGAGCACATCTCGACCGAAGGCCCGGCCGTCCGCACCGATCGCAGCTACAGCGTGGCGGCCTGGGTCCGCCTGGACGAGGTCGGCGCGAACACCGCCGCGGTCGCCCAGGACGGCAACGACCACAGCGGGTTCACCCTCGCCTACCAGCACACCTATGAGTGGAACAACTGGGTGATGAAGCTGCCCCCTGAAGACCGGACCGGAGCCACAGGGTGGCACCGGGCCCTGTCCGATCACGCCCCCGAGTTCGGCCGCTGGACCCACCTGGTCGCGACCTATGACCACACCTCGGGCGAGGTCACCCTCTACGTCGACGGGGTCGAGAACGGCACGGCGGAAGTGCCGGCCGCTTGGCACGCCGACGGGCCGGTCGTCATCGGCGGCGGACGCTTCGAGCAGCAGTTCGCCGACGCCTGGATGGGCGATGTCAGTGACGTCCACCTCTACCAGGGCGTGCTGTCCCAAGCCGACATCAACAACGTCTACGACGGTTTGATTCCGACAGGGGCTTCCTGAAATGTGACCCATTTCTGAAGTCTCACAACACCACCCCCTTTCCCTCAGATAGGCAGCCCGATGGCAGCGACGACCATCGGGTTCGGAGGCCCCTGTGTCTGCAACCCCTTCCACTGACGATTTCAACGCGATTCCCAACGAGCAAGAACGGCCGAAGCAGCTTGCTCCCCAGCTTCGTAAATGGCTCTCCGGGCTCGTTTCCGCTGCCGTCATGGTCGCTCTGCTGTCGGTCTCGTCAGCACAGGCCGAATCCGTCAATGCACAGCCAGACGTGCCGGACGAGGACTGGTTGGGAACCAGCGAATTCGTCGCTGAGGCGATCGAGGAGGACTCGGCCGTCGACGACGCTGCGATCACCGAACTCGACGAAGCCGCCTGGCCCGAGACCGGCACGGTCGACCTGGAGACCCCCTCTTCCGGAGATACAGCGGTCTCCTTGACCCCTGTGTCCGAAGAGCAGTTCCAGGAGTGGGAGGTCCCCCCGTTCCTACGGCAGGGCGCCGCCTCGGACGAGGAAACCGCTGCGGAGAACCGTCTGCACACCGAGCCCGAACCGTGGGTCGATCCGGCAAGGCCTCCCACAGAGCCCGAAGGAGCCGACGACGCCCCGGAGGGCTCCACGCCGCATGAGCCTGGGCAGAGCCCGGAAACCGAGGTCGAAGAGTCCCCGGAACAGGACGGTGGCCGGAACGAGGGTTCTGAGGAGACCGCACTCCAGGACGAACCCGTTCCGGTGGCCCCAGAGCCGGTCGTCGACGCGACCCTGGAGATTCTCGACCCCCAGACCGCCGAAGCGGCCGGGATCAACGGCCTGGCGATGCGTCTGACCCGCACCGATGATGTACAGGCGCCCGGCCCGGTCGAGGTGGAACTTGACTACGGCGACTTCGCCAGCGCCTTCGGCGGTGACTACGGGGCGCGCCTGCGCCTGATCGCCCTGGACGAGTGCGCTCTGGAGAGCGAACCCTCCGAGGACTGCCGGGCCGCCTACGACCTGGGGTCGGTCAACGAATTCTCCGCCCAGACCCTCAGCGCCGTGGCCCCGGCCACGTCCTCCGGGGTCACCCTGGCCGCGGTTCCCGAGGCCGACGGCAACAGCGGCAACTACCAGGCCAGCGAACTGGCCCCGTCCGCATCCTGGGAAGTGGGCCTGCAGACCGGCGACTTCTCCTGGTCCTACCCGTTGGACACCCCGGACGTGGCCGGGGGCCTGGCACCCAGCATGGCCCTGTCCTACTCCTCGGGATCCATTGACGGGCGCACCGCCTCCACCAACAACCAGGCCTCCTGGATCGGCGAGGGCTTCAACTACCACCCCGGGTTCATCGAACGCTCCTACATCCCCTGCGCCGAGGACGGACAGAAGAACCCGAACAAGACCGGCGACCAGTGCTGGCGCCGCCAGAACGCCACTCTGTCGCTGAACGGCATGTCCAGCGAACTACTGCTGGACGAGGACGACACCTGGCGGTTGCGCAGCGACGACGGCTCCAAGGTCGAGCGCCTGACCGGTGCCACCAACGGCGACAACGACGGTGAGTACTGGAAGGTCACCACCCCTGACGGCACCCAGTACTTCTTCGGCCGCAACCGCCTGCCCGGCTGGACCTCGGGAGATCCCGAGACCGACTCGGCCTGGACCGTCCCCGTCTACGGCAACGACTCCGGTGAACCCTGTCACAAGTCATCGTTCTCCGACTCCTGGTGCCAGCAGGCCTGGCGGTGGAACCTCGACTACGTCGTCGATGTCCACGGCAACGTCATGACGCTGAACTACGCCAAGGAGAAGAACCACTACGCCCGCAACATGGGCACTGTCTCCACCCCCTACGACCGGGGTGGCTACCTGCGCCGCATCGATTACGGCCTACGCAGCGACGACGTGTACGCCACTGCGCCGGCCCGGGTCGTCTTCACCACCGGTGAACGCTGTCTGGCCACGGATTCCTTCGACTGCGCCCCCGAGAAGCGCGAGAAGGCCAACGCCACCCGCTGGCCCGACGTGCCCCAGGACCAGGAGTGCGAGTCCGGGAAGAAGTGCACCGGCAACTACTCGCCGACCATCTGGAGCACCAAGAAACTCGACAAGGTCACCACCCAGTACCACGACGGCACCGAGTACGTGCCCATCGACTCCTGGGCGCTGACCCACAAGTTCCCCGCCCCCGGGGACGGAACCGACCCCGCCCTGTGGCTGGACTCCATCACACACACCGGCCATGTCGGCGGAACCCTGGCAACCCCGGCTCTGACCTTCGCCGGCACCCCCATGCCCAACCGGGTCGACTCCACCTCCGACGGTGTCGCTCCCATGAACAAATGGCGCATCACCGCCGTCTACTCCGAGTCCGGGGGACAGCTCGACGTCCTGTACTCCCAGCCGGAGTGCGCGCCGGGGGAGACACCCCAGCCGCACAGCAACACCAAGCTCTGCTACCCCGTCCGATGGGTGCCCTCGGGCAGGGGAGACGACGACATCACCGACTGGTTCCACAAGTACACCGTCACCCAGGTAACCGAAGTCGACCTGGTCACCGACCAGCCCGACATCGTCACCACCTACGACTACCAGGGCGGAGCCGCCTGGCGGCACGCGGACGCCGACGGCTTCACCAAGGACGACAGGCGCACCTGGTCCCAGTGGCGCGGCTATGAGACCGTCCTGGTCAACACCGGTGTGGAAGGCCAGACACGCAGCGAGGAAGAACACCGCTTCTTCCGCGGCATGCACGGCGACAAACAACCTTCTGGCACCCGCAGCGTCGAGGTCACCGACTCGGAGGGGACCGAGCACACCGACCACGACCACCTGTACGGCCAGACTCTTGAGACTCTGACCCGCAACGGTCCCGGGGGCGAGGTGGTGGAGAAGACCATCGCCATCCCCTGGCACCACCGTACGGCGTCACGCACTTATTCCTGGGGCACCCTGACCGCCGACATCGTGCGCACGGCCTCGGAACGCACCTACACCCCCACGGCCGACGGCGGCTGGCGCCAGCACCGCATGGACACCACCCACGACACCCTCGGCATGCCCACCGAGGTCTTCGACCACGGTGACACCTCCGTCGCAGGCGATGAACAGTGCTCCCGCACGACCTACGTGCGCAACACCGGCAAGAACATGCTCGGCCTGGTCTCCCGCCAGGAAGCCCTCGCCGTGGGCTGCGACTCCACCCCCAGCTACCCCGACGACCTCATCCTCGACACCCGCACCGCCTACGACGGGGGCAGTGTCGGAACCGAGCCGACTCGGGGCCTCGACACCCGCAGTGAGCGGGTGGAGGACTACACCGACGGGACTCCCGTCTACCAGACCGTCCAGACCTCCACCTACGACTCCTACGGCCGTCAGCTCACCCAGACCGACGCCGATGACAACACCATCGCCTACGAGTTCGCCTCGGCTGTGACCGGCGGCCCGGCCACCACCCTCAAGGTCACCAACCCGCTAGGGCACGTCGCCACCACCCAGATGGAACCGGCCCGGTCCCTGCCCGTCACCGAAACCGACGCCAATGGTAGAAAAACCGAGCTCTCCTACGACCCGCTCGGCCGTCTCACCCAGGTCTGGCTCGCGGACCGTGACCGTTCCAATGGCGTGGATCCCAGCCTGAAGTTCGCCTATCACATCAACAAGGACAAGGCGCCCTACGCCACCACCAGCACCCTCAACCCCCAGGGCGGCTACAACACCACCTACCAGATCTACGACGGCCTCCTGCGCCCACGGCAGACACAGACACCGACCAGCGAGGGAGGCCGCCTGGTCAGTGACACCCTGCACGACCACCGGGGCCTTCAGACCCAGAGCCGCGCCGCTTACCCCGCCAGAGGCGAACCCGGCGGCGACGTCGTCACCGTCAACAACACCGACGACGTCCCCCGGTGGGAGCGGACCGTTCACGACGGTGCCGGACGTCCCGTCCACGCCATCAGCATGTCCCGCGGCGTCGAGCAGTGGCGCATCACCACGGAGTACAAGGGCGAACAGACCCTGGTGACCTCTCCTGAAGGCGGCGTGGGCACCACGACCGTCACCGACATCCGCGGCAACACCACCGAGCTGCGTCACCACCACGGACGTGAACCCGTCGGCGACTACGACGAGCTCACCTACACCTACAACGTCCGCAACGACCTCGCCACGGTCACCGATGACGAAGGCAACACCTGGAGCAACACCTACGACCTCATGGGCCGCAAGGTCTCCACCACTGACCCCGACACCGGTACCAGCGCCTTCACCTACGACGAACTGGACCGTCTGGCCTCCAGGACGGACGCCCGGGATCACACACTGGCCTACGTCCACGACGCCCTGGGCCGCACAGTCTCCCTGCACGACGACTCCCCGGAGGGGGACAAGCGCGCGGAATGGGTCTACGACACCCTGGCCAAAGGAGAGCTCACGTCGGCCACTCGCTACGACGAGGGCAACGCCTACACCACCCGGGTCGTCGCCTACGACCAGCTGTACCGTCCCGTCACCAGTGACGTCATCATCCCCGTCGCCGAGACAGGAGTCGCAGGAACCTACCGGTTCACCACCCGCTACAACCCCGACGGCAGTATCAGGAACCAGGTCATGCCGACCGTAGGTGGTCTGGACGTGGAGAACGTCTCCTACGCCTACAACGCCCTCGGGCAGATGACCCGAGTCGTAGGCGAGGGCACCTACATCGACTCCGCCCACTACTCCAGCATCGGGAACCTCGCCCAGCGCTCTTTCCATCGGGAAGGTACCCGAGACCGCAAAACCTGGGCAACCTGGGACTACGACGAGGCAACCAACCGCGTGAAGTGGGCCAGCGTCGTCCCCGAGATCGGCAACGGATCACTGCTGCACCAGCACTACTCCTACGACGACGCCGGCAACATCCTGTCCATCCGGGACGAACCCTCCGATCCCGACCGTCCCTCCGACGTCCAGTGTTACACCTACGACCACCGGCGCCAGCTCGACCAGGTGTGGACCCCCGACGCCACCGGTGAGGACGCCTGTGCGGCAGATCCCACCGTGGCCGGTCTGGGTGGAGCCGCCCCCTACTGGCACACCTACACCTACGACGCCATCGGCAACCGCGTCACCGAGACCAAGCACGGCATCGGAGGGGAGACCACCCGCAGTTACACCCGGCCGGACGCAGGCCAGCCCCAGCCGCACGCCCTGACTCAGGTGGAGGAGGAGGGCCCGGCCGGCGGACGCCTGGAGGAGTATGCCTACGACGACTCCGGGAACATGGTCTCCCGCATCACCGCCTCGGCGGACCAGGTCATGGAATGGGACGCCGAAGGCAAGCTCACCACCGTCGGCGACGCCGACCTGGGGATCACCACCTACCTGTACGACGCCGACGGCCAGCGGCTGATCCGCCGGAGCCCGACCACCACCACCCTGTACCTGCCGGGCACGGAGCTGCACTTCGAGCGGCAGAGCCTGCTGCGCACAGCACTGCGCTATTACCAGCACGCCGGCGAGACGGTTGCGGTACGTGACTCCGAGGGGAAGGTGTCGTGGATCTACGGCGACCACCACGGCACCGGGCAGCTGGCCATCGACTCCGCCACCGGGGAGGTGACCCAGCGCCGGTTCACCGCCTTCGGTGACGACCGCGGCGGCGGCACGGGTCAGTGGCCCGACGAGCGTGGGTTCGTGGGTGGCACGAACGACGAGTCCACGGGGCTGACCCAGCTGGGAGCCCGCGCCTACGATGCGGCGATCGGCCGGTTCATCTCGGTGGATCCGGTCCTGGACCCCACCGATCCCCAGCAGATGCACGGGTACGCCTACGCCAACAACAACCCGGTCACCTACACCGACCCCGACGGCCTGAAGGTCCGCAAGTTCCTGTCCGGACTGAAGAGCCGCTTCAGCTCGATGAAGAACAAGGTCAGTAACGGTGCGCGCCGGACGTGGAATTCCAAGCCTTTCCGTAACATCAGGTCCAACATCCGCCAGCGGGCTACCAACTTCTCCAACAAGACCTATAACACGGTTCGGAGTATCTACCGGCGAGTCCCCCACCGCGACAAGATCCTTAACTTCGCCACAGGCGCCCAAAATACCATCAGGATATTCGTACCACCGGTTTTGGTGACCGACTGGGTGTTCACGAAGGTCGGTCTTCCTTCAATGGAGGAAGTCGCTGCCCGGGCCGGCGTCGATCCGGAGTCCGGGGCTTACAAACTCGGCGAGGCCGTTCCTGAACTGTTTGTGCCCAGTGGTTGGGCGGTCCGCGGAGCCAGGGGAGCGGCGAACCTGGTCGGTAGCCTTCGTGATGACCGCAAGGACGACGCTCTTTCGTGTGCGCTGGGCAACAGCTTCGTCAGGGGCACACGGGTCCTGATGGCCGACGGCTCCCACAAGCCGATCGAGGACGTCAGGATCGGTGACCAGGTGTGGGCCTCGGATCCCGAAACGGGGGAGGAGGGGCCGCGTACGGTTCTGGCCACCATCGTCGGTGAGGGTGTCAAGACCCTGGTCGAGATCACCGTCGACACCGCGACGCAGATCGACGCCGGCACCCTGGACCGAGGCGAGCTGCCCGATGGTCCGTCCCGACCTGGGCCGACAGTGCTGGGCGATGCGGTCATCGCGACCGACGGCCACCCCTTCTGGGTCCCCCTGCTGGGCGAGTGGGTCGACGCCGTCGACCTGGTTCCCGGGATGTGGTTCCTGTCCTCGGAGGGAACTCTGGTTCAGGTCGCCGGTACTCGGGTCTGGACCGAACCGGAGCGGGTCTACAACCTCACGGTCGAGGGCCTGCACACGTATTATGTGATGACAGGCGCCATCGCGGCTCTGGTTCACAACTGTGGTGAGGCATCCCTTGACGCACAGGCCGATGCGGGCGAGATTCGTGGAAGCGACTTTGCGGCCGAATATGAATCTCAGAGTGGCAATTTCTATCGGTCGGACAACAAGGATCCTGTCATCGCTCCGGATGAAATGGCGGAGATTTTCGAGCAGCAGGCCCACCCGATGAACGGTGGATGTGCGGAGATGAAGTGCCTGAGCAGGGCGTATTCCAGAGAAGGTGAAACGGGTATCCGAGGCGGGAGCATGACTACGGTGCATGTGAGCGACACCCCTAAGGGTGACCACGGTGCTCCTGCCACTCCGTGCAGGGCGTGCCGTCGAGTGATGGACTTCTTGGGGGTGATTTACTAGTGAGCGGCGAACTAGCGGATTTTGCCTCCCGGTTGAACCCGGAAACGGTTTCTGCCCTGCGGCAGGCTGGCTGGTACCCTGGGCGACAACTCGACGTGTCATCGGATATCCAGTCTTTGGAGGCACAGGGGTACACCCCGAGCCCATTGGCAACAGTCTTCCTCAAATCCTTCCGAGGTCTGAAGATCGGACCGGCCCGTGAGGACGGCCCCAACTTCATCAACGGCGAACCGTTCTTCGTCGATGCCGTGGGGGCTGGCGGCAGGCATCAGGACGAATCCTCGGCGATCGGATCGGTACTCGGCGGTTCATGGTTTCCCGTCGGCTGGTGGCTCAGCTACTCGCATGTCTTCATGCGGCCGGACGGGGCTGTGGCCGCTTACGCGAACGGCCTGATCTGGAGTATCGGAAACACACCCTACGAGGGCTTGGACCTTATGGTGAGCGCGGATCGCCCGTTGATCTGTGTTCATGCGCCCGAGGGGATGAAGCCGTGGCCCAAGTAGGGCTCAGGTGCCATACGGGAAGTGTGGATGATCAGTCAGAACAAAGCCCGATGAGTAGTTCTCAGCAGGCAGTTCCCAGAACGTTCATCTGATTCCACGACGTATAGTCTGGGAGTGTGAATTCGAAAGCCCCAACGGCAATGGCGCCGGTGGGGCTTTTGGGTGCCTTGACGGCAACGCCAACGGCGCCTGGCCCAACTCACGCGGGTTCGTCGGCGGGATCGTCGACGACCAGGCGGGACTGACACGTCTGGGCGCCCGCTCCTACGACTCGGGGCTGGGGTCGTTCATCTCACCGGACCCGGTCGTGGACACGGCCGACTCCCAGCAGATGCACGGGTATTCCTACTCCAACAACAACCCGGTATCCTTTACCGACCCGGACGGGCTGTTCCTGCGCAAGAGTTTCGCGCAGGCCCGCCAGTGGGCTGCTCAGCGTGCTCGCCAGGCCGCTATCCGTGCCTACCAGGTGCGTATGGCCGCCATCAGGGCCTACCGGATCCGCCAGGCAGCGATCCGCGCTGCGCAGATTCGCGCGGCCAAGGCGACGGCAGCTGCGCGCAAGGCTGCGGCGATGCGCGCTGCCGCTGCTCGCAAGGCTGCTGCAGCACGAGCGGCACGAGAGGCAGCTAAGAGAAGGGCCGCAGCGAAAAAGGCATCGTATGACCGTCGACAGGACCCGAAGCCGCTGGGTCTGGGTAAACCCCAGAATCCCCGCCCAATCCCCCTCTGGGACAGCCCTTTTGTTGGATCCGGTTTCCCTGATAAAAAATTAGGAGAAAGTGGAGAAAAGATTTTTCGACGGGGAGGCTGCCCGAATGGATGACGAAGGAGCGGCGGCTTTTGCCGGGTGGTTCGTTTGAGGCCTATGTCAGAGATAATGATGAATTTCGAAATGCTCACATGTCGCTGGTGGGTAATACGAGCATGGTAGTGGGAGCTGTTGGCGGCGGTGCTGTCGGGGGAGTTCTGAGTGCTTCGGGCGGGGCATCGTTCGGTGGATATGTTGCAGGGAAGCAAGGTTGCTTTGTTGGTTGGGTGGGTGGTGTGATCGCTTGTCGAAATTGATGCGGTTCGGACTTGAGCAAAGGGTGTTCATTTCTTGTAGGGACGCTGGGGCTTGTTGGGGTGATCGCAGGTTCTGATTTTTGTCGAACTTGCCTTTGGGGGTCGGTTTTCTTTGTTGAGTTTTATGCTTTGCTGTTTCCCTCCTTTGGCATTTTGGGGTTATTGATGGTGTGCTCTCTTTTCTATGCGATGGCAGCCCTGGTGGTCGCACTCACGTCGTTTCTAGTATCGGGCTCGTTCTCCGCGTCGTCTACGTCCGACATCCTGATGTTGATGACAGGCCTCGGGTGCACGTTGTTGATGCTCAGGAAGAGAAGCCGATTCCCTCTTGTGCCGGGTACTGGCCCCAGCGTGCTTCCTCTGCGGGTTGCCACAGTGGGAGTCTGGATCATCTCGGTGGTTGTTCTGATCTGCGGAGCTACCCTCGTGGGTCCCTCGTTCGAATTGCGATCATTTCTTCTGGTGGCTCTCCCCTCCTCCGCGTTGCTCCTGTTGTCCTTCATCCGCCTGTGGAACGATGGGAAGGGTGGAGGGGTCTCCGATGGGAGTCCCAAATGCATCCTTGTCGGAGGCGCGGCGGACGCCCCAGCGGGCTTGGTGAAGGTCGTTGTCGCTCGGTCCGCGGAGCCCAGACTGATTTTTTCTTCTCCCTGTGGCGTCTATGTCGGGGCAGATCACATGGGAAGCCTGCTTCCTGGAGAGGTATCAACCTTCTGCGTGACACCGGGAAAGCATCCAGTCTTTCTTGTCTTCTCGGGGGTCGCCGGTCCCGTGGAGTATGTGGATGGGCAGGCGGGAGACACCCTAGAATTCATCGTGAGAAGAAGAGAGAAGATCGGTCTCCTCGCGCAGCTCCTGCGTCCCGGTGTGGCTCTTGCTTTGCAACGCAGCCTGCCCCATTGATGTTCTCTGTGTGAGCTCCCTGGGCGACCTTCGGCGGTGAAGATCGGTGTCACGCGCTTGCCTGGCGAGGGCAGGGGAGCCGATACTTCCCGCTGGAGATGGGCCACGCCCCCGGTAGGGGGCGTCGGCCGGGCCCGGGGACGGTCCCGCGGCGCGGACCGGGACGGCGCGCTACCTGTACCTGCGGCCCTGGTTGCGGCCGATGAGGAACCACAGGAGGGCGCCGATGAAGGGGGCGATGCACACGAAGATGAGCCAGACGATCTTCATGGCCCCGTCCACCCGCGATCCGAGGATGCTGAACACCGCGGCGACGATGAACACGACCACGGCCAGGCCCACCAGCAGGGCCATGATGAGGATGAAGGCCGTGATGCCGGTTTCCATGGTGGTCGCGTCGGCCAGTGCCAGCAGCGTCATGTCGTGCCCTTTCGGGGGTGGAGGTTCGAGTCGGTCCGTCCCTCCGGGACCGGTCGGCCCCGGGGAACGTTCTCCACGCTAGGTGCGGGGTCGCCTTCCCCACATCCACCTGCGGGCCCTACCGCTGCGGCGACCAAAGCGGTACCGGCACGGGCGCCCAGGGTGCTTTGGTCGGTGCGCGCACCGACTTTCGTCGGTGGCCGTGCCCCGGGCGGGGCCGGCCCCGCCCGTACCTCCCGGGGTCGGACTCGCCCCTTCCCCTCGTGGAGTCGCCGGCCTGACCTTAGAATCGGGTGATCCCGTCGGATGTCCGAGCGTGAGGGGTCCTGTCCATGGCCGCGTCGACCGATCTGACCGCGTCGTCCGAGTGGTGGCGGGGCCTGAACGAGGCCATGTCCGCCCGGCGCCCGCTGCCCAGGGTGCAGCCGCTGGTCAAGGAGCACCTGCGCTGGTACCCCAAGGCGGACGTCGCGCTGCTCAGCCGCGCCTACGCCGTCGCCGACCACCTGCACCGCGAGCAGAAGCGCAAGAGCGGCGAACCGTTCATCATCCACCCGCTCGCTGTCGCCACGATCCTCGCCGAGATGGGGCTGGACACCGCCACCCTGGTCGCCGCGCTCCTGCACGACACCGTGGAGGACACCCCCTTCAGCCTCGCCCACCTGGCCGCAGAGTTCGGGGCCGAGGTCGGGATCATGGTGGACGGGGTCACCAAGGTCGACCGGTCCATGTACGGCAGCGCGGCGGCGGGCGAGACGTTCCGCAAGATGGTCGTCGCGGCCAAGGACGACCTTCGAGTGCTCCTCATCAAGCTCGCGGACCGGGTCCACAACCTGCGCACCCTCCAGTTCCAGCCGCCCCACAAGCGCGCCAAGATCGCCCGGGGCACCCGGGAGCTGCTGATCCCGCTGGCGGAGCGGCTGGGGGTGTACCAGCTCAAACGGGAGCTGGAGGACCTGTGTTTCGAGTACCTGGAGACGGAGGACTTCGAGCGCGTGCGGGAGCGCACCGAACAGGTGCGCCGCTCCCACGAGCACGAGATCGACTCCCTGCGGGTGAGCCTGCGCGACGTGCTGCACGCGTTCCGGGTCAAGGCGGAGGTCGTGGTGCGCGAGCGGCACCTGTACTCCGTGTTCACCTCCGGCCTGCGCGCGGGCTCGGAGGTCGGCCCGGTGGCCACGGTCCGGTACGTGGTCGTGGTGCGCGGCGGGGAGCAGAACGCCTACCTGGCCCTGGGGGCGGTCCACGGCAGATGGCGCCCGGTGCCGAGAAGGTTCCGTGACTTCATCGCGATCCCCAAGTACAACCTGTACAAGGCCCTGCACACCACCGTCGTCACCGAGTCGGGCCGCCAGGTCCAGATCATCATCTGCGACCCCCACGCCCGCGAGGTGTCGGAGTACGGGATCATCGCGCAGATCCGCCAGGAGACCTCGAAGGACGGCCGCCTCCTCCAGGAGGGGCGGACCAGGGCCGACCCCGAGTGGCTGACGCGGCTGCTCGGCTGGCAGGAGCAGGCCAGCGCCGAGGACCTCCTCACGGGGGCGCGCACCGACCTGGCCGACACGATCACGGTGCTGACCGGCGAGGGCAGGGTCCTCACCCTCCCGGAGGGGGCGACCCCCGTGGACGTGGCCTACGCCCTGGGGGAGGAGACCGGCAACCACTTCTCCGCGGCCACGATCGACGGCCGCCTGGCCGGGCCTGCCGCGAGGGTCCGCGAGGGCGACACGGTGCGGATCGTCACCACCGACGAGCCCGCCCCGGACCGGGGGTGGCTGGACTCGGTCAGGACGGGCGAGGCGCGGGTGGGCATCACCGCCTGGCACCGCGTCCGCGCCCGCGAGCGCGCCTCCGAGGACGGGAGGTGGCGGCTCGCCGAACTGCTGGGGCAGGACCGGCTGGTCGAGGCTGAGGCCGCCGGAAAGCTGATCGGGGTGGCCCGGCGCATGGGCCATCCCGACATGGAGGACCTGTACGTGGCCCTGGGGGAGGGGCGCCGCGCCCCCGAGGACGTCTCCGACAAGCTGTCCTGAGGGGGATGCGGCCCGGCTCCGGGCACGGCGGACCGCCCGGCGGGGAGGCCGGCGTCCGCTCGTCCCCCTGACCGGCGCTGGACCGTCGCAGGGAGCCCGCCCCGGCCCCGCGGACGTGCGACACGCCGGACTCCCGCGTCCCCCGTGACGCGCCCGCGCGTCGGAGGATGTACCCATGGAGAGCAAGCAGGACGAAGGTCAGGGCAGGGGGTACGAGGATGGTGACGATCCCATCCAGGTGTGCCTGGTCGGCGGGCCGCGTGCCTGGTCCGGCCTGGTGATGGAGGACGTCTTCACCCGCGACGAGATTCTCGGCGTGCCGTGGGAGGACCTGGGCGCGGACCTGGTGGTCCCGGGCGACGTGCGCCCCGATCCGCCGGTGGCCCGGTACCGGCCGCTGGACGGGACCGCGCGGTGGGTCTGGCACTTCACGGGGTGGGAGCCCCCCGAGGCGGAACCGGTGGCCGAGGCCCTGCCCGCCCGGCGCGTTCCGGAGAACGCCCCGCAGTGAGGTGTTCCGCCGCCGTTCCGCGCACGCACCGTTGACGCGCCCGTCCGGAGCCTTCCGGGCGGGCGCGCCGTTGTCGCGGGCCGCGTGGCCCCGCCCGGCGCCGCGGTTCAGCTCCCGGCGGCGCGGAGCCGGAGGAGCTTGGCCAGGCCCCAGGCGACCAGCCCCGTGACCGCTCCGACGACCACCCCGGTCACCAGGCTGCCGACCACCGCGAAGCCGCGGATGACGACCGCGTGCGCCAGGGGCGGCAGGTCGGCGAGGTTGCCGCCGAGGGCCGGCGGGTCGCCCTCCCAGGCGACGTTCCACAGCAGCTGGTGTCCGAGCGCGAGGAAGACCCCGTAGAACGCGCCCACGACGAGCAGGGTCAGGAACGGGTTCGGCACCCGGGCCAGGACGGCCGCGGCGATCCACACGACCAGCGGGACGAACACGAACAACGCGTTGACGAACGTCCCCTCCTGGATGAGGCCGAGGTCGTGCAGCACCACACGCGGCGCCGCGAGCAGGGCGAGCCCGATCAGGGCGATGAGGGGCAGGCCGAGGGTGGAGCGCTTCTGTTCGGTCATGCCACCGACGTTAGGGAAGACGCTCCCCCGGGGCATCCGCGCCGGGTCTCGCCCGTGTACGTCGAGAAGCGGCCTCGGAGCCGCCCTCGCGGCCCCGGCGCGACGGCCCGGACCGCCTCTCCCCGCCGCGTCCGGAGCGCGGTGGCTCCCCCTCGGGTGGGACCGGACGCACGGAGCGGGCGCGGCGCCCGGCCGTCACTGGCTGAGGGCGATGGCCTGGGCCTCGACCTCGGCGGGCTCGGGGCCGTCGTCGACCCTGCGCAGCACCCGGCGTCCGAGGAGGACGATCAGCGCGGCCACGACGACCGAGCCCGCCGCCGCGTACATCGGGGCGCCCGGGGACACGGCCGCGGCCAGCGCCGAGGCCGCGGGGGGCGCGGCCGCCCCGCCGAGGAAGCGGATCGCCGAGTAGGACGACGACGCCACCGGCCGGGGCAGGTCGCTGGCCTCCATCACCGACTCCGTCAGCACCGTGTTGAGCACGCCCAGCAGCAGCCCGCCGAGCACGACGCAGGTGATCAGGCCGGCCGTGGAGGAGATGAGGGCGCCCGCGGCGACCAGGTCGGCTGCCAGCAGGAGCAGGGTGGCCCACAGGACGCCCGTGCGGCGCCACCGCCGGGTCAGGACGGGCGCGACGAACACGGAGGTGACGGCGACGGCCAGTCCCCAGCCGAAGAAGGTGAACCCGAGCCCCATCTCGTCCAGGCCCAGCGGGAAGGGCGTGTATGCCAGCAGCGCGAAGAAGCCGATGTTGTAGAACAGCGCGGTGAACGCCAGCACCAGGATGGCGGGCTCGCGCAGCGCCGTGAACGGCGCGGACAGCGGGACCGGCGCCGTCCTGGCGATGGTGTCGCTCCGCAGCAGGGTGGCGATCGTGACGAACCCGACCGCCATGAGCACGGCGGTGCCGAAGAACGGCCCGCGCCAGCTGACGCTGCCGAGCAGTCCGCCCATGAGCGGTCCGGTGGCGATGCCCAGTCCCAGGGACGCCTCGTAGAGGACGATCGCGGAGGAGGAGCCGCCGCTGGCCGCGCCGACGATGGTGGCCAGGGCGGTGGAGATGAAGAAGGCGTTCCCGAGCCCCCAGCCGGCGCGGAAGCCGATCACGGACTCGACGTCGCCCGCGGCCCCCGCGGCGGCCGCGAAGACCACGATCAGGGCCAGTCCGAGCAGGAGGGTGCGCTTGGCCCCGATCCGGCTCGACACCCAGCTGGTCACGAGCATGGCCAGGCCGGTGACGAGCAGGTAGCTCGTGAACAGCAGCGAGGTCTGGGTCTGGGTGGCCTCCAGGCTGCGGGAGATCGCGGGAAGGATCGGGTCGACCAGCCCGATGCCCATGAACGCGATCACGGAGGCGAACGCCACCGCCCACACCGCGCGCGGCTGCCGGAGGATCGAGCCCTCCGTCCGGGGTGGTGCGTCACCCGCCCTGTGCGGGGTGGTGCGCTGGTTGTCTGTCTCCGCCACCATGTTTCGGAACTCCTGTCGGTTGTCGGTGGGGAGGACGGCGGCCGGTGCGGTCGGGGTCCTCGCGAGGATTCATATAGGTAACCTATGTTAATCCTCGGAGATTCCCGCCCGTGCCGGGAGGGTTCGGAGGAGGGCTTGGGAGAGGGGCGCGGACCAGGGGAAAAGTGCCCCGTTCAGGCCTCGCCGCGCCGCAGCCGGCCGTCCAGGAGCCGCACCGAGTCCGCCAGCAGGGTCCGCTCGTGCTCGGACAGGTCGGTGAACAGCGGGGTCAGCGCCGAGCCGATCCGGGACCTCCAGTCGTCCAGCGCCGCCTCCCCCTCGGCGGTCAGCTCGTGGAGGTTGGCGCGCCCGTCGTCGGGGTCGGGGCGGCGCTCGACGTACCCGGAGGAGAGCAGGGACTCGACGATCACCGTCATGGTGGGCTGGCGGACCCGGCAGTGGTCGGCCAGCACGCCCAGCCGCAGCGGGCCCTTCTCCCGCAGGACGCTGAGCGCACGCCAGGTCGCGGGCGAGGTGCGCTCCCCGGTCGCGTGCGCGGCGTAGCGGGCGAGGCGGTTGCTGATGTTGATCAGGCGGACCAGCAGCTCGGCGACCTCGTCGTCCTCGTGGCCCTCGTTGTTCCTCACGCGGCCAGGCTAGCCGCCGCGGCCCCCGGCCCCCGCCACGGCGGGAGGGCGGCGCCGGGCGCGCGTCGGTGCGGTCGGCGGCTCCGTGGCCGCGTTCGTGCACGTGGCGGGACCCGCGGGCCGACCGGGACCGATGTCCGGTCCGCGGGGGTCGGGCCCCGCGCTGTCCGGAACCGGCCGCGGTCCCGGCGGCGGCCTCCGGGGAAGGGGCGCGGGGTCAGCCATCGGCGGTGAGCCCCGCGTCGTGGGCGATGAGGGCCGCCTGGACCCGGTTGCGCACCCCGAGCCGGGTGAGGACCGCGCTGACGTGGGTCTTCACGGTGTCCTCCGCCAGGTGCAGGGCGCGGCCCACCTCCGCGTTGGACATCCCCGCCCCCACCAGCGCCAGGACCTGCCGCTCCCGCGGGGTGAGGGCGCCCAGTCGCTCCTCGGCCGCCTCCGCGCGGAACTCCCTCCGGCTGCGGAAACCCGCGACGACCCGGCCGGTGACCTTCGGCGACAGGAACGCGCCGCCCTCGGCGACGGTCCGCACCCCCGTGATGAGTTCGCGCGGAGGGGCCGCCTTGAGCAGGAAGCCGTTGGCCCCGCCGTCCAGCGCCCTGGCCACGTAGTCGTCCTGGCCGAACGTCGTCAGCATGGCGATTGCGGTCGAAGGGCAGGCGCGGCGGATCGCCCCGACGGCGGTGAAGCCGTCCGCGCCGGGCATCTGGATGTCCAGCAGCGCCACGTCGGGGCGTTCGCGGCGGGCGAGCGCCACGGCCCCGCTCCCGTCGCGGGCCTGCGCGACGACGGTGATGCCGGGGTCCGAGGAGAGGATGGCGGCGATCCCCGCGCGGATGAGGGGTTCGTCGTCGGCCAGCAGGACGCGGATCACCGGCCACCGCCCCCCTGGTCCTCCGTGCCGCCTCCGGAGCCCGTCGGGACCGCGTCCTTGTCGACGAGGCGGCCCTGCGCGAAGCACAGCCGGTAGGCGTCCGACCCGGAGCCCGGCAGGGCCGTCCGGGAGCGGTAGTGGTCGCAGGTCCATCCGCTCGGCACCGGTCCCGTGGACGGCGGGTCGAGCATGGTGGACGGCGGGAGCACCGGCGCGACCGCGGACCGCGGGTCCCCGACCCGCAGCGCTGCGAAGTCGGCCGGGGCCAGGACCGCGCGGGCGGAGGCCAGGGCGTAGTACCCGGATCCCAGGACGGCCAGGGCCGCCAGCAGCGCGGCGGGGACCGCCACGGCCGCCGCCAGCGCCCTCCCGGTGCGGCTCCGGCTCCGCTCCCGCTGCCGCGCGGACTCGGGGGCGGAGGGGAGCGGCTCCGGGGCGGAGCCGGGGGCGTGGGGCACCGGGCCGGAGGACGCGGGCGGGACCGGAAGGCGCACGGTGAGCGTGAACCCGTTGGCCGCGCCCTTCGGGGGCGGTGGCCCTCCGGTCCGCGTCGGACCGGAGTCGAGGGTTCCGCCGGCGGCGCGCACCCGTGCGTGCAGCGCGGCGAGGCCGGACCCGCCGGAGGCCAGGACGGGCGCCTCGGTCGCGGGGCCGTTGACCACGGAGACCGTGTAGCCCTCCGTGGGGCCCGGGGCCGGTTCGTCGGTGGCGGCGTCGGCGGCCCCGGGGGCGTCGGCGCAGGACGCCCGCGTCCCGAGCCGGTCCACCCGCACGGCCACCGGTGCGCCCGGCGCGTGCTTGGCGCTGTTGGTCAGCCCCTCCCGCACCACGGCGTACACCAGGGCGCGCACCTCGGCGGGCATCCCCTCCCACAGCCGCCCACCGGCCAGGCCGACCTCCAGGGAGGCGTTCCGGGCGTGCCCGACGAGACCGGCCAGATCGCCGTCGCCGGTCCCGGGCTCGGCAGGCTCCGCGTCCCCGGACTGGAGGAGCCCGATGATCTCCTGCAGGCGCTCGACCGCACCGATCGCCCCCGCGCCGAGTTCGGCCACGCCGCGCCGGTAGTCCTCCGCGCCCAGCCCGGGCGCGACCTCCAGGGCTCCGGCGCGCACGGCGATCAGGCTGAGCTCGTGGCCCAGGGAGTCGTGCATCCGCGCCGCGATCCGCTCGCGCTCCCGGACGCGTTCGCGCTCGGCCGCCACCGACCGCTCCCGTTCGAGGAGTTCGGCGCGCCGCCAGCCGAGCCCGGCGGAGTCCGAGCGCACCCGCAGGTACCGGCCCACCAGCCACGGCAGCACCACGCACACGACCGCGAGCACGCCCCTGGCCAGGGCGGAGGTCGCGTCCTGACCCAGGGCGAGGACGGCGGCCGGCTGGATCAGGAACGCGACCGCCACGCCCCCGGCGGACACCCGCCCCCGTAGGTTCCAGCCCGCTGCCAGGGCCGGCGCGGCCAGGGCGACGCCGCTCCCGGCCAGGGCCGTGGCGGCGGTGAGCGGCACGAGGCAGCTCAGACCCGAGGCCAGGACGACGGCGGACAGGAGGGCTCCCCGGGCCGCGCGGCCCTTCGCGCCACCGCCCGCACAGCCCCCGTGACCAGGGTCCTGCGTCCTGGGTCCCGCCGTCTTTCGCACAGCGGTCAGGCTACAGAACGGCCGGCGGGCACGGCCTCACCCGAAAGTGCCGGTTCCGGGGAGGCCGGCGCCACGTCGGGGGCGGGGCCGCCCCTGCGTTCGGACACGTTCGGGTGAGGTGTGCGGGGCCGTACGGGGCCTAACGTCCCACTGGTCCGCGACGGGCGGGCGCACCACGGCCTCGGGAGAGCACGATGAAGGACACCGGCGGCACCACCGCGAACCAGGACGCGGGAGGCCGCGACCCGGCTGCACCGGCCGCACCGGTGGGACCGCACGACCGGAGACCCCGCCGGGGGCGGGCCTCTCGCGCAGGAGCGGTCCTCGCCCTGGCCACCGCCGCCGCCCTCGCCCTGGGCGGGCCTGCGGCCGCAGCCCCGGTGGACGGCGTCCCCGAGGGGGCGGTCGCGGCGCAGAACCCGGTGCTGGGATCCGGTCCCGCTCCGGGCGGGAGCGCGGACGGCGGCCCGGAGGACCCGACCGGCGGGCCGGACCCGGCCGCGGAGGCCGACGACCGGGACACCGGCCCCGGCGATGACGAGACCGGCGGCGTGGACGCGGCGGAGCTGGACGCCTTCATCGCCGCCCACCTCGAACGCGTCGGCCTGCCGGGGGCGACCGTCGCGGTCACGCGCGGGGACCGGGTCGTGCACACGGGCGGCTACGGGCACGACGGGAACGGCGAGCCCCTGCGGGCGGACTCGCCCATGCGCATCGCCTCCCTCAGCAAGTCGATGACCGCCCTCGCCGTCATGCAGCTGGTGGAGGACGGCGCCGTCGGCCTGGACGACCCGGTCCGCGACCACCTGCCCGAGTTCACCACCGCCGACCCGCGCAGCGACCTGATCACCGTCCGCCGGCTCCTGGACCAGAGCTCGGGCATGTCCGACCGGGGCCACCCCGACGTCGCCGGATCCCCGCAGCCCGCCACCCTCACGGAGGCGGTGGCCCGGCTGCGCGACGCCGAGCTCACGTCGGCGCCGGGGGAGCGGTGGCAGTACCACAACCCCAACTACCAGGTGGCGGCCCGCCTGGTGGAGGTCGTGACAGGGGAGCCCTTCGCCGAGTACCTGGAACGGCACGTGTTCGCCCCGGCGGGCATGGCCGACACCTGGTCCTCCGGCCCCGACGTCCCCGCCCCGGGGGCGCCCGGCGGCGCGCGCCCCGAACCCGCGCCGGGGCACATCCGCGCCTTCGGCGCAAACGTCCCCGTCGCCGAACCGCCCGCGTTCGGGACCGGCTCCGGGGACGTCGTCTCGACCGCGGAGGACATGGCCAGTTGGCTGATCCTCCAGGCCGACGGCGGGAGGGCGCCCGGCGGCGAACGGCTGCTCTCCGCCGCAGCGGTGGAGCTGACGCACACCCCGTCCGCGCCCGGAGGCCGGTACGGCCTCGGATGGATGCGGCGCGGACCGGCCGACGGCGCCTCCGGCACACAGGTCTGGCACGGCGGGGTGGTGTCCACGTACAGCTCCTACCAGGTGCTCGTCCCCGGAACCGGATACGGTGTCGTGGCGCTGTTCAACAGCGGGATCACCCTCACCGAGAACGACACGTGGGGCCTGGTCGAGGGGGTCCTCGACCTGACCGAGGGCAGGACACCGGCGGGGGCGGGCTCGTCCCTGTGGAAGGTCGACGCCGCCTTCGGGGCTGCCACGCTGACCGTGGCGGGGCTGGGCGTGCTCGGGGTGCGGCGTTCCGGGGCCTGGGCCGGGAGGCGGGCGGTCCTGCCCCGCTGGCGGACCGCGCTGCGGCTGCTGCCCTACGCCCTGCCTCCCCTCCTGTTCCCCCTGGTCAACCCGGTCATCACCTGGGTGATGGGCGGGCGGGAGGGCACCTGGCTCCAGCGGTTCTACGGGATCCCGGCCGAACTGGCCTTCGTCGCCGCCACCGCCCTGGTGTGCCTGGCGGTCCTCGCAGCCCGGGCCGTGAAGCTCGTCCGCACTGCCAGGGGGCCCGCGGGAGCGGTCGGCGCCGCCGACGCCCCGGCCCCGTCCGGCCCGGCCGACGGCGCCGCAGGGACCGGGTGGTAGAACTACCGCGTACGCGGGGTGAGCCGGGCGGTCGACGGGGCCGGACGGGCCCCGCACCGACAGACCCGGGAGGGCACCCGTGAGTGACGACCTGTCCGTGAGCGTGGACGGCCACGTCGGCGTCCTGGAGTTCCGGCGCCCGCCCAACAACCACTTCGACCTGGCGCTCCTGCGCGACCTCGCGGACGCCGCCGCCGAACTGGAGGGCGCGCGCGGGTGCCGCGCCATCGTCCTGTGCTCCGAGGGCCGGCACTTCTGCGCCGGGGTGGACTTCGGCGGCGAGGGGGTCGGGCCCGACCCGGCCTCCACCCTGAAGGCCGTCTACGCGGAGGGGCTGCGGCTGTTCTCCCTCGCCGTGCCCGTGGTCGCGGCGGTGCAGGGCGCGGCGGTCGGGGGCGGCCTCGGCGTGGCGTGCGCCGCCGACTTCCGCGTCGCCGCGCCCTCGACCAGGTTCCACGCCAACTTCGGGGCGCTCGGCATCCACCAGGGCTTCGGCCTCAGCGCCTCCCTGCCCCGGATCATCGGCGCGCAGGGCGCCGCCGAGATGCTGTACACCGCCCGGCGGGTCGGCGGCGAGAGGGCCCTCGCCCTCGGCCTCGCCGACCGGTTGGTCGAGGACGGTGCGGTGCGCGGGGCCGCCGTGGCCTTCGCGCACGAGATCGCCGCCGGGGCGCCGCTGGCCGTGCGGTCGATGCGGGAGACCCTGCGCGCGGGGTACACGGACGAGGTCCGCGCGGCCATGGAGCGCGAGATCGCCGAGCAGACGCGACTGCTCGCGACGGGGGACAGCGAGGCCGGCATCGCGGCCTCGCTGGCGCGGACCGCGCCCGTGTTCACGGGGCGTTAGCGCCGCGCCGGACGGCGGGACGGCTACCCTGGCGTGCCATGCGCCTGCTCATCATCTCCGACACCCACCTGCCCAAGCGCGCCCGCGACCTGCCCCGGCAGGTGTGGGCGCAGGTCGAGCGCGCCGACGCGGT
Organism: Streptomonospora nanhaiensis; assembly: GCF_026642255.1. Classification (GTDB taxonomy): domain Bacteria; phylum Actinomycetota; class Actinomycetes; order Streptosporangiales; family Streptosporangiaceae; genus Nocardiopsis; species Nocardiopsis tropica. The sequence continues at coordinate 2,813,424 of NZ_CP113264.1, forward strand.
CGTCCACGCGGGGGACTGGTGCGTTCCCGAGGCGCTCGACGCCCTGGAGGCGCGTGCCGCGCGGGTGGTGGGCGTCCACGGCAACAACGACGGCCCCGAACTGCGCGCACGCCTGCCCGAGGTGGCGAGGGCGACCCTGGGCGGCGTCCGGTTCGCGGTCGTCCACGAGACGGGGCAGGCGGCGGGCCGGGAGAAGCGGTGCGCCGAGCGCTTCCCCGACACCGACGTCCTCGTCTTCGGCCACTCGCACATCCCGTGGGACACGCGCGCGGAGACCGGGCTGCGGCTGCTCAACCCGGGCTCTCCCACGGACCGCCGGCGCCAGCCGCACCACACCTACATGACGGCGGAGGCGGCCGACGGGGTCCTCTCCGAGGTCCGGCTGCACCGGGTCGACCCCGCCTGAGCGGGGCCGGCCCGGCGTGGCCGGCGCCCGGTCCGCGGTCACGGGGTGATCCGCCCGGCGATGGCGGGGCCCTCCCGCGCGATCCAGGCCTCGGCGCGGGGCATGCGGTCCCTGACGCCCTCCTCCCACATGCGGCGGAAGACCGGGTCGCTCGCGGCGGCGGCCCGGGCCCTCCGGTGGAAGCGGTGGATCATCCGTGTCGCCAGGGGCACCAGTTCCGCGCGCTGGCGCCCGGACGCCCCGTAGGCGTCGACGAAGACGGCGACCCGGCGGGCCGCGTCGAGGCCGGCGAAGGCGGGGGCCCGGTCCCGGGGGTCGAGCAGCGGCACCCACCAGTAGAGGGCGTTGGCGATCTCGTAGAGGCGGGTGGTGGGCCGGGCGAGGTCGAAGTCGATGAGGGCGGCGGGCAGGCCCTCGCGGAAGACGACGTTGCCGGGGCAGTAGTCGCGGTGGCCGACCAGTTCGGGTTCCCCCTCCACCGGGGCGTCGTCGACGGCGGCGGTTCCGGGGATGCCGCCCCAGACCGCGTCCGCCGGCGGAACCCAGCCGTCGGCGGCCCCGTGCAGCCGCCGGATCAGCTGCGCCAGCGCGACCAGGACGTCCTCGCCCGCGGCGGCGGCGGGCAGCGGTTCCCGTGGGACGTCGCCGGGGACGTAGGTCAGCACCTCGCGGCCCTGCCCGTCGACGCCGAGCGGCACCGGCGCGGCGGTGAAACCGGCCCGGTGCAGGTGGGCGAGGTAGGCCTGGACCGTGGCGGTGAACGGCCGGACCGGGCGCCGGACCGTGTCGCCCACGCGCACGATGCCGGGGGTGACGCCGTCGCCGACCAGGGGCTCGGCGGGTCGGCCGTCGTGCTCGTCGCGGAACCGGTCGGTCATGGGGCGCCTCCGTTGGTCCGGTGGGAACGCGGGACCGCTCGCCCGCCGCCGGGGCGCAGGGAGCGGGGAAACCGCTCCGATGCTCCCCGAGCCCCCGGCCCCTGTCCAGCCGGACACCGGGGAGTGGCCGGGAGGAGGACACGGTGCTCGGCGCGGGCCCTCCGCCACGGCGTCGGACGGACTCCGGCCGCCCGACCGGTCCTCGCCGTGCGGGCGGGGACCGGACGGGCCGCTCGCACGGCCGGGGCGCCGGGGTCAGGTCCGGGTGGCGCGCAGCATGCGCAGCTGGCCGATCTCGGCGGCGTTCTTCATCAGCTCGGCGTTGACCCACGCGACCGTGTGGGCGACGGTCAGGCCGGAGCCGGGCGGCCACGGGAAGGGAGCGGGCGCGTCGAGGTCCTCTGTCCCCAGCCCGTCCAGCGCCTCCAGCCACTCCGTGCGCAGGCCGCGCAGCCACGTGACGGCCTCGTCGGCGCCGGGCCAGACCACGTCCTCCCGGTCCCGCGGGGTGCGCCCCCGCAGGTGGTCGAGGGTCACCGACCACCACCAGCCGATGTGCCAGGTGACCCAGGCGACGGTCGGGACGGGCACGGGGTCGGGCTCGGTGTCCGCCCAGTCCGGGGTCCACACCCCGTCCTCCCCACGGCGGACGGTCCAGCAGAGGGGGCCGGGTTCCCAGAGGAAGTCGCCGGGCTCCAGGCGCTCCAGGTGGTACTCGAACAGCGACCAGGTGAGGTCGAACTGCCAGCGCAGCAGTTCGCGGGGTGTCTCGGGCATGGGGAACACCCTGGCACAGGACGCCCTCCGGACCGAAGCGGTTTTCGGGCGGGCCGCCCCTGGACCGGGAACCCCTCCTCCGCCGGAGCGCGGACCGGTCGGGGCGGCGCAACGGACCCACCCGGGCCCCTGCCAAGGGTTTTCGGATGTATTGACCGCATTGTCCGCCGACCTGGAATGCCAGACGGCAAGCCGGGAGTCACCGCGCGAATGCTCGGGGTAGTGGCCGGGGTAGGAACACCCCACGGGCCCGAGATCCGGAGCCCGGGCCCGCCCGCCCGGGCCACCGGACACCCCGGGGGCGCCGAGGAGGACTCCCCTCCACCCGAGGCGTCTTCGGGGCCTTCCGGCCCCGCCCCCTCCGCACCGTGGCCGCTCCCCGGGGGCGCAAGGCCGCACGGTCCCCGGCCCCTCGGAGGAGCGATCACGGGAAACCGGGGGCGGAGGATTCCCGCCCCGGTCCTCCCGGCCGGGCCGCGGGGGGACGGACCGCAGAGCGGCGAGGGCGTCCCGTGGAGGGACCTCCCCGGGACCTGGCGGCTTGCGGTTGACGTAGCGTCAACTCCTAGCGTCGTCTGCGGGCCGGACGGACCGGCCCGACGAGGGGGGACACGATGTCCTGGCCGATCGGGGACCTGTGCCGGATGAGCGGGGTCACCTCGCGCACCCTGCGGCACTACCACCGGATCGGGCTGCTCGAACCGGAGCGGACGGGCCCAGGCGGCATCCGCCACTACGGTCGGGGCGAACTCCTGCGGCTCCAGCGCATCCTCGTGATGCGCGAGCTGGGCATGGGGCTCGCCGACATCGCCCGGGTCCTGGACGAGAGGACGGGCGAGGCGGACGCACTCCGCGCCCACCTGCGCGACCTCTTGGCCGAACGGGACCGCATCGACACCCTTGTCGACACCGTGCGCCGCACCATCGGCGCACTGGAGGAGGACGACGGCATGCACGACGTCGACAGGCCCGAGGAGCTGTTCGCCGGGTTCGACACCACCGCCTACGCCGAGCGGGCCCGCGCCGAGTGGCCCCGCGAGTGGGAGCAGGCCCGGCGGGCGTCCGAGGCGCTGACCGGGGAGGACCGCGACCGGCAGCAGGCGGAGCTCGCCGCGCGGATGAGGCGCATGGCCGACCACCTCGCCGCCGGGACCCCGCCCGCCGACCAGGCGGTGCAGGCGGAGGTGCACGCCCACTTTCTGGAGGTGAGCCGGATGTGGACGCCCGACGCGGGCGCGTTCGAGAACCTGGGCCGCGTCTACGCCGAGGAGGGCGCCTGGCGCGCGGTGTACGAGCGCGTCGCGCCGGGCCTGGCCGAATACCAGCGCGACGCGATGGCGGTCTACGCACGCGAGCGGCTGGCCGGCCCCGGGGCCCGGCGCGAAACGGGCGGCGGGGGCCCGGGTCGAGGGGAGGCGCGCACGTGATCCCCGCGCACTGGCGCCCCCACCTGCGACAGGAGGACGGGGAGGTGCTCGGCTACCTCGAACCCGTGGACGGGGGCGGGTACCGTCCCGTCACGCCCTTCGGCCATCCGGCGGGCCGGGCAGGGGAGGAGGGCGCCGCCCGCGCCGTCCTGGACTCCCTGGGCCTGGCCTACCTGGCGGAGCCGTGGCTGCTCACCCTCCCGGGCCGGGAGGAGCCGGTCGCCGTGCGGATCGTGGAGGTCGGCCCCGACCGCATGCGGGTGGCCAACGCCGACCACGGCTACGAGGAGGCCGACATCGGGCACGTCTTCGTCCTGGACGTGCCGGAGCCGGGGCGCCTGAGGGCCGCCCGCGGCTGAGCCGCCGCCGGGCGGGAGGACGGCGGACCCCGCCCCGCCGGTACCTTCGGGCCGTGGGCCCGACGGGACCGGACGCGGGGTCCGTCCCGGCGGGGGACGTCGGACCAGGAGCGGGAGCGGATGCGGATCACGGTGACCGGGGTGGACGACGCGGCGACGGTCCGGTTCCGGTGCGCGGCCGGAGCGGCCACGGGCCGGTGGGCGGGCCCGGCGCCGCCCGTGCCCGGGGAGCACGATGTGGAGCTGGACGTGGCCGAGGAGGTCGTGTTCGCCCGGGCGGAGCCGGGGCGCGATCGCGTCGAGGACGCTCCGGACGGCTCCGGGGCCGTGCTGGTCGTGGGACGCGTCGAGCAGGCCGGGACGGGGGCGGACGCCGTCGTGGTCCTGCGGGTGGGCGGCGGCCTCCTCCTGCTGGAGGCGTGCGGGGCCGTGCCCTCCGCCGGGGACCGGGTCGGTTTCACCGCGGCGGAGCTCCGCCTGTACCCGACGGGGGTGTAGAGGGCCTCCGGCCGGAAGGCTGCTCGCGGTCGGCGTGCGCCTGCGCCACCGTCGCCGCCGCCCGGCACAGGTCCCTGTGCCCGGCGGGAGCGCCCGCCCGCGCCTCGTGCGCGGGGGCGGGCGCTCCCAGGGCCGTCGACGCCCTTCCGACGGGTCCTAGAGCACGTCGGGCGAGACGTCCAGGACGGTGCGGTCGCAGGAGGCCACCAGGTCGAACTGCGGTCCGGTCCGGGGCAGCTCGTGGCGGAAGAAGTACGCCGCGGCCGCGCGCTTGCCCTCGTAGAAGTCCCCCGCCCTGCCGTGCGCGGCCACCAGCTGCTCCAGCCACAGCCACGCCACCACCACGTGGCCCACCGCCTCCAGGTAGGGGGTGGCGTTGGCCAGCGCCACCGCGGGGTCGCCCCCGGCCCAGGCGGAGGCGGCCGTCTCCGTCGTCCGCGCCAGGGCGGCCGACAGCAGGCCGGCGTACACGGCCTCGTCCCCGCCCAGCTCCCGGGCGCGGTCGGCGGTCCGCTGCGCGGTCTCCACCAGCAGCGCCAGCCGCGCGCCGCCGTCCTGGACGGCCTTGCGGCCCAGCAGGTCCAGGGCCTGGATGCCGTGGGTGCCCTCGTGGATCGGGTTGAGCCGGTTGTCCCGGTAGTGCTGCTCCACGTCGTACTCGCGCGTGTACCCGTACCCGCCGTGCACCTGGATGGCCAGGCTGTTGGCCTCCACGCACCACTGGGAGGGCCAGCTCTTGGCGATCGGCGTGAGGACGTCCAGGAGCAGGTTCGCGCGCTCGCGCCCGGCGTCGTCGTCGGTGCTCGCCGCCTCGTCGACCAGCCGCGCGCAGTACAGCACCAGGGCGAGGGCGCCCTCCACGTAGCTCTTCTGGGCGAGCAGCATCCGCCGCACGTCGGTGTGGCCGATGATCGGCACCTGCGGCCGGGCGGGGTCCTTGTCGCCGAGCGGGCGCCCCTGGAGCCGTTCGCGCGCGTAGGCCAGCGACTTCAGGTACCCGGTGTAGCCGACGGCCGCGGCGCCGGCGCCCACGCCGATCCGGGCGCCGTTCATCATGTGGAACATGTACCGCAGGCCCTGGTGGGGTTCGCCCACCAGGTAGCCGACCGCGCCGGCCCGGCCGCCCGGCGTGTGCGCCCCCTCGCCGAAGTTGAGCAGGGCGTTGACGGTGCCCCGGTAGCCCATCTTGTGGTTGAGCCCGGCGGGGACGACGTCGTTGCGCTCACCGATCGTCCCGTCCGCCTCCACCAGGTACTTGGGGACGACGAACAGGGAGATGCCCTTGACCCCGGGCGGACCGCCGGGGAGCTTGGCGAGCACCAGGTGCACGATGTTCTCGGTCAGCTCGTGGTCGCCGCCCGAGATCCACATCTTGTTGCCGAACACCCGGTAGCCGCCCTCGCCGTCCTCCTCGGCGCGGGTGGTGATGTCGGCCAGGGAGCTGCCCGCCTGCGGCTCGGACAGGCACATGGTGCCGGTGAAGCGCCCCTCCACCATGGGGAGCACCCACGTGTCGACCTGTTCGGGGCTGCCGTGCGCCAGGAGGAGGCGGGCGTTGCCGGAGGTGAGGGAGGTGTAGGCGGAGGTGCCCAGGTTGGCGGCCTGGAAGTAGGCGCCGCACGCGCTGGAGACGACCTGCGGGATCTGGGCCCCGCCCACGGAGGCGGGCATCCCGGCGGCGGCGAGGCCGGTCTCGGCGTAGACCTCCAGGGCCTTGCGCACCTCGGGGATGACGTGGACGCGCTCGCCGTCGAAGCGCGGCTCGTTGGCGTCGTTGGCCTTGTTGTGCGGGGCGAAGTGGTCGGTGGCCACGCGCTCGGCCAGCTCCAGGGCGGCGTCGAAGGTCTCGCGCGAGTGGTCGGAGTAGCGGGGGCGCGCGGTGAGGGCCTCGGTGTCGAGCCACTCGTAGAGCAGGAAGTGCAGGTCACGCGCGGACAGCAGGGTGGATGCCACGGTCGCCTCCTCGGAAATTTTGACCGACTGGTCGGTATGCTATCCGTTCCCGGGGCGTCCTCCGTGGCCGGGGTCACGGGGCGCCCGGGGTCCTCGGACGTGTTCCGCGGGCCGTTCCGGGCGCGCGGCGATCGGCGCGAGCGCCGAGTCCACCGAGAGCATCCACCGGACACGCCCTAGGCTGGTGGCCACCGAACCAGAAGGAGCACTGGCCCATGTCCGCTGCCGCCGAGCCCTCCCGCACCGTCCTGCTGCTCAACGGTCCCAACCTCAACCTGTTGGGCACCCGCGACCCCGAGCAGTACGGCACCGTCACCCTCGACGAGGTCGAGCGGCAGGTGGTCGCCCTCGGCGTCGAGCTGGGGGTGGAGGTGGTGTGCGCGCAGAGCAACAGCGAGGGCGTCATGGTGGACCGGATCCACGCCGCCCGGCACTGGGCCGGCGTGGTGCTCAACCCCGGCGCCTACGCCCACTACGGCATCGCCCTGCGCGACGCGATCGACGCGGTCGAGGTCCCCGTGGTGGAGGTGCACATCTCCAACATCTACGCGCGCGAGGAGTTCCGGCACACGTCGGTGACCGCGCCCGTCGCGGCCGGGTACGTGGCGGGGTGCGGGGTGTTCGGCTACGAGCTCGCCCTGCGCGCGGTGCTCCGGCGCGACGCCGAGCGCCGCGCCTGAGGCTCCGCCCGGTACGCCCGGGGTGCCCGTCCCGGCAGGGGGCGGGCACCCGCCGGCGGCGTCGGCCCGCCGCCGGGGCGCCGCGCCTCAGCGGTAGGTCATCAGCGCGGGGCCGCCCTGCTCCAGGTGGGCGTGGTCGTTGAAGGACAGCACCTGGGTGCCGCCGCGCCCGTGCAGCAGCTTGCTCACCGAGCCGTTGACCACCACGCGGTTCATCGCCAGGAACCCGGCCGACGAGGCGCCCAGCAGGGTCGAGCACACCGCGGCGACCACCCCGGCCGAGGTGAACACCAGCGCGGTCTCCCCGCGCCCCAGCCCCGCGACCAGGTCGGACAGGGCTGCGTTCACCCCCTCGCGGAACCCCTCCCAGGTGCCGGGTCCGCTCCCCCCGGCGCCCATCCACGAGGTCAGGGCCGCGTCCAGGCGCTCCTGGAGCGTGCCCGTCCCCGTGAGGTGGGAGCCGAGCAGGCCGAGGTGGTCGTACTCGTCCCAGCGGGGGTCGGTGGCCGGTGCGGTGTCGATGCCCGCCTCGGCGAGGGCGGCCGCCGCCGTCTGGCGCTGGCGGCGCAGCGCCCCCGTGGCGACCGCGCCGATCCGGAGGTCGCGCCGCTTGAGCTCGGCGCCGAGCAGCCGGGCCTGCTCGTGGCCGGTGGGGCTCAGCTCGTCGTAGTCCTCGGCCTCCGGGGAGGCCTTCCCGTGGCGGATGAGATAGATCGCTGGCATGGCGCCAGGGTACGAGCGGGCCCCGGACCGCCGGCGCACCGGGGCCCTGTTGACATACCGTCCGGTCGGTTCGGGGTGGTGGCGGGCGGTGCCGACCGCGGGAGCGACCCGCGGCGGGCCCGGCGGCGCGCGGCAGCCGGTCGCCTCCGCGTTACCGTGGCCACACGCGACACGGAGGGATGACCATGGTCTTCCGGTATTCGAGCGTGGTGCCCGCACCGCGCGACGAGGTCTTCGACTGGCACGCGCGGCCGGGCGCGTTCGCCCGGCTGGCCCCGCCCTGGCAGCCGGTGCGCCTGACCGCCGAGGCGGACTCCCTCGCCGACGGCGTGGCCGTGCTCTCGTTCCCCGGCGGCCTGCGCTGGGAGGCCCGCCACCTTCCGGAGCGGCACGACCCGCCCCGCAGGTTCGCGGACCGGCTGGTGTCCCAGCCGCTGGCGGCGCTGCTGTCCTGGACGCACGCCCACGACTTCGTCGCGGAGACCGGGGAGAGCACCCGCGTCGTCGACCGGGTCGCCACCTCCGTCCCCGAGGCGCTGCTGCGGCCCATGTTCGCCTACCGCCACGCCCAGCTCGCCGACGACCTGGCGGCCGGGGCCCGGGCGCGGGCCTGGCACGACCGTCCGGTGACCGTGGCGGTCACCGGATCGGGCGGGCTGGTGGGGCGCTCCCTGTGTTCGCTGCTCACCACGGGCGGGCACCGGGTGGTCCGGCTGGTGCGCGGGGACCCCGCCCACGCGGGCGAACGGCGCTGGGACCCCCGGGAACCGGCCGCCGACCTGCTCGAAGGCGTCGACGCCCTGGTGCACCTGGCGGGGGAGCCGCTGTTCGGGCGGTTCACGGAGCAGCACAAGGAGGCCCTGCGGGACAGCCGTGTCGGCCCCACGCGCGCCCTCGCCCGCCTGGTGGCCCGCAGCGGGACGCGCGTGTTCGTGACCGCCTCGGCGATCGGCTACTACGGGCCGGACCGGGGGGACGAGGTCCTCACGGAGGACAGTCCGCGCGGGACGGGGTTCCTGGCCGACCTGGTCGCGGACTGGGAGGAGGCCGCCGAACCCGCGGCCGGGGGCGGCGCCCGGTGCGTGCAGGTGCGTACGGGCATCGTGCAGAGCCCCGCCGGGGGAGTGCTGGGGCTGCAGTACCCGCTGTTCGCGGCGGGGCTGGGCGGCCGGATCGGCGACGGCCGGCAGTGGATGTCGTGGATCGGCGTGGACGACCTCGCGGACCTCTACGTGCGCGCCGTCCTGGACGGGGCGCTGACGGGCCCCGTCAACGGGGTGGCGCCGAACCCGGTGCGCGGCGCCGAGCACGCCGACGTGCTCGCCGGCACCCTGCGCCGTCCCGCGGCGCTGCCGGTGCCGGGCTGGGGGCCGGCCCTCCTGCTGGGACGGGAGGGCGCGGACGAGGTGGCGCTGGCGGACCAGAGGGTGGCCCCGGCCCGCCTGGAGGCGGCGGGGCACCGTTTCCGGTACCCGCGACTGGAGGGGGCGCTCGCCCACCTCTTCGGCCGGGAGCGCCCCGTGTGAGGCGGCGGCGCGGCCGTCCCCCCGGCGGGCGCCCGCCGGGGGCGGGGTGCGGCCCGTGGGCCGCACCCCCGCGCCGTGCCGGAGCCTTTCCGCCTCAGGCGGCGCCGGAGTCCGGCTCGAAGCGCACCACCACCGACTTCGACGTCGGGGTGTTGCTCACCTCCGCCGTGGAGTCCAGCGGGACCAGCACGTTGGTCTCCGGGAAGTAGGAGGCCGCGCACCCGCGCGCCGTCGGGTAGTGCACCACACGGAAGTGCGCCGCGCGCCGCTCCCGGCCGTCCCGCCACTCGCCCACCAGGTCGGTGTAGGAGCCGTCCTCCAGCCCCAGCTCGCGTGCGTCCTCCGGGTTGACCAGCACGACCCGGCGGCCGTCCTTGATGCCCCGGTACCGGTCGTCGAGGCCGTACACGGTGGTGTTGTACTGGTCGTGCGAGCGCAGCGTCTGCAGCAGCAGCCGGCCCTCCGGCACCTCCGGCGCGTACGTGCCGTTGACCGTGAAGTTCGCCAGACCCGTCTCGGTCGGGAAGCGCCGGTCGTCGCGCGGCGCGTGCGGCAGGGTGAACCCCGCGGGCTTGCGCGCACGGGCGTTGAAGTCCTCGAACCCCGGCACGACCGCCGCCACGTGGTCGCGGACCCGGTCGTAGTCGAACAGCTCCGACCACGCCACGGGTTCCTCGCCCAGCACCCGCCGGGCCAGGTCGCAGATGATGTCGACCTCCGAGCGCATGCCCTCCGACAGGGGCGGGAGCACCCCGTGGGAGGCGTGCACCTTGCCCATCGAGTCCTCCACGGTCACCCACCGGGGCTCGCCGTCGCGCAGGTCGCGGTCGGTGCGCGCGAGCGCGGGCAGGATCAGCGCCCGCGTCCCCGTCACCACGTGCGAGCGGTTCAGCTTGGTGGACACGTGCACCGTCAACCCCACCCGGCGCATCGCTTCCTCGGTGACCAGGGTGTCGGGCGTGGCCGCCACGAAGTTGCCGCCCATCGCGAAGAACACCCGCACGTCGCCGTCGGCCATCGCGCGGATGGCGTTGACGGTGTCGTGGCCGTGCTCGCGCGGGGGCTCGAACCCGAACTCCGCGCCCAGGGCGTCCAGGAACGCCTCCGCGGGGCGCTCGAAGATCCCCATCGTCCGGTCGCCCTGCACGTTGGAGTGGCCGCGCACCGGGCACACGCCCGCGCCCGGGCGCCCCACGTTGCCGCGCAGCAGCAGGAAGTTGACGACCTCGCGAATGGTCGGCACCGAGTGCTTGTGCTGGGTCAGGCCCATCGCCCAGCACACGATGATCCGCTCCGACCCGGTGACCATCTCCGCGATCCGCTCGACGAGCTCCCGCTCCAGGCCGGTGGCCCTCTCGACCCGGGGCCAGAACTCCTCGTCCGGCTCGGCCAGCAGGTCCTTGGAGAACTCCTCGAACCCGTGCGTGTGGGTGGCGATGAAGTCGCGGTCCAGGACCTCCTCCCCGCGCTCCTGCGCCTGCAGCAGCAGCCGGTTGACCGCCGAGAACAGGGTGAGGTCGCCGCCCAGACGGATCTGCGCGAACAGGTCGGTGAGCTCCGTGCCGCGCCCGAGCAGGCCGCCCGCCTTCTGCGGGTTGCGGAACTCGCGCATGCCCGCCTCGGGCAGGGGGTTGACGGTGATGATCCGGGTCCCGGAGCGCTTGGCCTTCTCCAGGGCGGAGAGCATCCGGGGGTGGTTGGTGCCGGGGTTCTGCCCGGCGACGATGATCAGGTCGGCCTTGCGCAGGTCCTCCAGGGAGACACTGCCCTTGCCCACGCCCAGCGTCTCGGTGAGGGCGGAGCCCGACGACTCGTGGCACATGTTGGAGCAGTCCGGCATGTTGTTCGTGCCGAGCTGCCGGGCGAACAGCTGGTAGAGGAAGGCGGCCTCGTTGCTGGTGCGGCCCGAGGTGTAGAACACGGCCTCGTCGGGGGAGGACAGCCCCCGCAGGTCCTCGGCGACCAGGTCCAGGGCGCGGTCCCAGCTCACCGGCTCGTAGTGGGAGGCGCCCTCGGCCAGGTACATGGGTTGGGCGAGGCGGCCCTGCTGCCCCAGCCAGTAGCCGGAGCGCTCGGCCAGTTCGGCGACCGGGTGCTCGGCGAAGAACTCGGGCGTCAGGGCCCGGGAGGTCGCCTCCTCGGCGACCGCCTTGGCGCCGTTCTCGCAGAACTCCGCCGTGTGCCGCTTGTCGCCCTCGGGCCAGGCGCAGCCGGGGCAGTCGAAGCCGCGCTTCTGGTTGATCGCGAGCATGGCCGGCAGCCCGCGCCGGACCCCGGCCTGTTCACCGACGTGGCGGACGCTGTTGAGCACGGCGGGCATGCCCGCCGCGCTGGTCTTGGGCGGGCCCACCGTGGGGGAGTCCTGGGCGGGATCGTGCTGTACGGAGTTCTGGTGTCTCACACTTCGCATTGTGGCATCGCGTCCCGTGGCACCGTGACGCCGGGGGAGCTGCCCGGCCGGTCAGGGGCGGTGCGGCCCTCCGGGCCCGAGGGAGGGCGGCCCTCCGTGAGGCGGTGCCGCCGGCTGGCGGACGTGCTGCCGCACTGTCCGCAGTATTTGTCATGACATGCCAATATAGTTCCTTCTCTATATGTTCCTGTTTGTTCGGTGTTTTTGTCATTTCCTTATCACGGTTGTTTTTCTCCGGTCGTGCCTTTCGGGATACTGGCCGGAGCGGGCCAGGGGGGATTGCGGTTCCCCGGCGGCGGGCATCTCGGTGGTGCGACGGTCCCGGGCCTGGAGGGGAAGAGAAGGGAACGACCGGTTTCCGGACCCCTGTGGTCCTCCGGAGGATGTGCCGCCCCCCGCGGATTCGGACCGTGCTCCGGGGGTCGGGCGGTCGCGACATGAAGTCCACTTAGTGGTTCGGCGTAGAATCCCAAGCGAACAGAGATGAGTTCCATGGCTCACTGGAAGAACATTCCCGGTAACCTCACGAAGATCTCGGTGGGGTCCAGGAGCAATGTGTGGGGTGTCAACTCCGGCGGTGCCATCTATCGTTTCACGAATGACGACGCCAACCCCTGGGTCAATGTTCCTGGGGGTTTGGTCGACATCAGTGCTGCTGCGGACGGCACGGTGTGGGGGGTGAATGCGAACAACCAGATCTACCGTTACACGGGTGATCTGGGTTCGTCCCACTGGAAGGGTATCTCCGGCAGTCTGACAAGGATATCCGCCGGTTCCAGGAGCAATGTGTGGGGCGTGAACTCCGCTGGCGGCATCTATCGTTTCACGAATGACGACGCCAACCCCTGGGTCAATGTTCCTGGGGGTTTGGTCGACATCAGTGCTGCTGCGGACGGCACGGTGTGGGGTGTCAATGCGAACAACCAGATCTACCGTTACACGGGTGATCTGGATTCGTCCCACTGGAAGGGAATCTCGGGCGGTCTGTCGGGAATCTCCGCCGGTTCCCGGAGCAATGTGTGGGGTGTCAACTCCGCCGGTGGCATCTATCGTTTCACGAATGACGACGCCAACCCCTGGGTCGGTATCCCCGGCGGGCTGAAGGAGATCAGCGCGGCCGCGGACGGCACGGTGTGGGGCGTCAACTCCGCCGGCGCCATCTACCGCTACACCGGTGACCAGCCCTAGGGACCGAGCGCGACGGACGGGTGTTCCCCGCGGCGGACCGCCGCGGGGAACACCCCGGGGCCGCCGCGGCCCCACCGGCCCGGACGCCGCGCACCTCGCGCGGTCTGGGCGCGCACCACCGGAGCCGGTCCGGGCCCGCAGCGCACCTCGCGTACGCGGGGAGGTTCCCGCTCCGGCGGCCGGTCCGGCCGAAAACCCCTGGCGGAACGGGCCGGTCCGACAGGACACTGCGGCGATGTACTCCGACGCCGACACGGCCGCCCTCTACGACGTCCTCAACCCCTGGGATCCGAGCGACGACTTCTACCTCTCCCACGTCATGGCCTCCGCATCCGTCCTGGACGTGGGGTGCGGCACCGGCACACTGCTGCGCCGCGCCCGCGAGAACGGGCACGGCGGCCGGCTCTGCGGGCTGGACCCCGACCCCGCCGCGCTCGGCCGGGCGCGCGTGCGCGACGACGTCGCCTGGGTCGGGGGCCGCGCCGAGGACATGGCGTGGGACCGCGAGTTCGAGCTCGCGGTCATGGCCGGCAACGCCTTCCAGACGCTCGTGTCCGACAGCGAACTCCGTTCCTCGCTCGCCGCGATCCGGCGGGCGCTGGTCCCCGGAGGGAGGTTCGTGTTCGGCACCCGCAACCCCCTCGCCCGTGCCTGGGAGCGCTGGACCCCGGACAACGCCACCGACGTGGTCGACCACCGGGGCCGCGCGCTGCGCGTGTCGCACCGGGTCGAGTCCGTGGAGGGCGACGTGGTCACGTTCTCCGAGACCACCGCGACCGGGGAGGGCGAACCGCTCCGGGTCGACAGGGGGCGCCTGCGGTTCCTCGGCCCGGAGGGCGTCGACGCCTTCCTGCGCGGTGCCGGGATGGAGGCCGAGGAGCGCCACGGCGACTGGTCGCGAGGCCCTCTCACGGCCGGGAGCACCGTCATCGTCACCGTCGCCCGGGCGGTCGGCGGCTGAGGAACGCGCCCGGGCCCGCCCCCCGCCCCCGGCGCCCGGACGGCCGCCCGGAGGATCCGCTGCGGGGGGACGCGCCTCGGCCCGGATGTCGGTGCCGGAGCCTAGGCTCCCCGCATGAACGCACTCTGGCCGACCGTGCACACCGAACGGGCCTCGCTCGCCGCCGACCTCGCGGACCTCACCGACCGGCAGTGGGCCACGGAGTCCCTGTGCACCGGTCTGAGCGTCCGCGAGGTCCTCGCCCACCTGGCGTCGGCCGCCGGGCTGAGCTGGGCCCGGTGGATGGCGGGGGTCATTCGCTGCAGGTTCGACTTCGACAAGCAGGTGGAGATGCGCCTGGCCGAACAGCTCGGAGGGAGCCCGGCCGAGACCCTGGAGAACTTCCGCCGCGTCGCGGCCAACACGACCACCCCCGTCGGCCCGGTCGTGGCGTGCCTGGGCGAGACCGTGGTCCACGGGGAGGACATCCGCCGTCCCCTGGGGATCGGCCGGGCCTACCCCGTCGAGACGCTCACGCGCCTGGCCGAGTACTACAGCGGCACCGACCTCGTGGTCGTGGCCAAGGGGAGGATCGGCGGGCTGCGCCTGGCCGCCACGGACGGCCCCTTCGCCACCGGCTCCGGGCTCCCGGTCTCCGGGCCGACCCTGGCGCTCGTCATGGCGATGACCGGCCGCGCGGCGTACTGCGACGACCTGGAGGGCGAGGGCGTCGCGGTCCTGCGCGAACGCTGCTGAGGCCGCCCGGGCCGTGGCGTCGGGGCCGCCGGGCCGGCCCCGGCTCCGCACCCGGTCAGTTGACGGCGACCGGGGTCCCGTTCGTCATCTTCAGCAGCTCCGCGTAGTCGGTGGGGAAAATGGTGTTGGGGGTGCCGCCGGCCGCCCACAGCCGCGGGTACTCCTCCAGCGCGGTGTCCACGACCGTCTCGACGGGCGCCGGGTGGCCCACGGGAGCCACCCCGCCGATCACCTGGCCGGTGGCGGCGCGCACCTCCCCGGGCTCGGCCCGCCTGATGGCCTGCCTGCCCAGGCGCTCGGCCAGCAGGGCCACGTCCACCCGGTGCCGTCCGCTCGTCATCACCAGCAGCGGGCTCCCGTCGGCCATGAACACCAGGCTGTTGGCGATCGCCCCGACCTCGCAGCCCAGCGCCTCGGCCGCCTCCGCCGCGGTGCGGGTCGACGCGGGCAGTTCCCGCACCCGGTCCCGCGCCCCGAACCGGGCGAGCGCCTCGACCACCTGTCGACTGCGCTCCGGCAGGTTCTTCCCGTCCGCCATCTGTGTCTCCCCGTACTCGGTCCGGTGGGCATGGGTGTGCTCCAGGATGGCAGGCTACGCCCGCGCGCGCCCCCGGGCCCGGGGACCGGTGAAGGGGCGCCGGACGACCCGGCCCCGAGCGTCCCGCGCCTAGGCTGTCGGGGTGCGCGTACGGAACCGTTGGACCGTCCTCTCCGTCAGCATGGTGGCGCAGGTGGCCAGTGTGTCCGCCATGTTCGGCGTCCCCCTCGTGCTCCCGCAGCTGAGGGACGCCTTCGGGGTCACGACCGCGCAGGCGGGGGTACTGGCGGGGCTCCCGTCCCTGGGCCTGCTCCTCACCCTCCTGTTGTGGGGCGTGGTGATCGACCGGGTCGGGGAGCGGTCGACGATGGCGCTGAGCCTGGTCCTCACGGCGGGTGCGCTCGGCGCGCTCCGGCTGGTCACGGACGTGTGGGGTGCGGCGGTGGTCCTGGCACTCGTGGGCGCGGTCGGCGGTCCGGTCAACGCGGCCAGCGGCCGGCTGGTCCTGGCCCGGTTCGACGCGGGGGAGCGGGGCCTGGCCATGGGGATCCGCCAGTCGGCGCTCCCGCTGGGCGTGGGGATCTCTGCCCTGGTGCTGCCCGGCGCCGCCGACGCGTGGGGGTTCGTCGCGGCGATGACGCTCCCGGCAGTGCTCGCGCTCCTGGCGGTGCCGCTCCTGCTGGCCGTGGCGCCGGGCCCGCCCCCGCACCGGCCCGCGCGCGGACACGCGTCCGAAGAAGGGGAGGCGGCCCCTCCCGCCGCCGGGTCGCCGTACCGGCGCCGCCCGATCTGGCGGGTGCACGGCGTGAGCATGCTCCTCGGCGTCCCCCAGGTCGCGCTGATGACGTACGCGGTGGTCTACCTCGTGCAGGAACAGGGGTGGGACGCACCCGCCGCGGGCGCGGTGGTCGCGGCGGCCCAGGTGCCGGGCGCCGCGGGACGCCTGCTGCTCGGGATCCGGTCGGACCGGACCGGCGACCGGATGCGGCCGGTGCGGTGGCTGGCGGCGGTCTCCGGGGTCTGCCTGGTCCTCCTCGCCCTCCTGCCCGGGGTCTGGGACAGGACGGCCGTGCCCCTGCTGCTGGCCTGCCTCGTGCTGACGATGTGGCACAACGGCCTGACCTTCACCGCCGTCGCCGAGATCGCCGGGACCGCGTGGGCCGGGCGGGCCCTGGCCGTGCAGAACTGGCTCCAGGCCGTCAGCACCACGCTCACGCCGGTCCTCATGGCCGCGGTGATCACCACCGCGGGGCTGCCCGCCGTGTTCGCGGCGAGCGCGGTCTTCTCGGCCGCCGCGGTCGCGGTGGCGCCGGGCGCGCGCACCCGGGGGTGATCCCCCGGTCGCCCGGAGGTCCCGTCCGGGCCTCTCGGCCGTGTCGCGACGGAACCGGTGCGGGAGGCTCATCCCGCGAACTCCCCGGCGTTCCACCCCTCCCACACGCGCCGCGTGTTGGGCACCCCCTCGCGGAGGACGGACCCGGCCCGGGAGCTGTGCCCGGGCGCGGGCCGGGGGCCCTACGGGGCCAGGGCCTCCACGACGACCTCGGTCGCCCCCGAGACCAGGGCGTTGTCGAATTCGGCGTCCTCCTGCTCGCGGGTGGACATGACCGCGATGACGATGGGGTCGTCCTCGGGGGGCCAGACGACGGCGATGTCGTTGCGCGAACCGTGGCTGCCGCCGCCGGTCTTGTCACCGACACGCCAGTCCTCGGGGACTCCGGCGCGGATCAGCTCGTCGCCGGTCGTGTTGTTGAGGAGCATCTCGGTGAGCACGTCGCGCGGGCCCTCCTCCAGGACGTCCCCGAGCACGAACATGTCCAGGCTCTCGGCCATGGCGCGCGGCGTGCTCGTGTCCCGGGTCTCACCGGGCGGCACCTCGTTGAGCTCGGTCTCGATCCGGTCCGCCGAGATCACGTCGTCGCCGATCTCCCGCATGTCCTCCTCGAACCCCTCGGGTCCGCCCAGCTCCTCGAACAGCAGGTTCGCGGCGGTGTTGTCGCTGTGGCGGACGGCGGCGTCGGCCACCTCCAGCAGGGTCATCCCCGTGTCGACGTGCTGCTCGGTGATGGGGGAGTAGTCGACCAGGTCCTCTTCGGTGTAGGTGACGACCTCCTCCAGCTCCTCGGGGGTGTTCTGCCCCAGGACCAGGGCCGCCGTGAACGCCTTGTGGGTGGAGGCGTAGCCGAACCGCTCGTCGGCGCGGTGGAAGACCTCCTCCCCGGTCCCGGTGTCCACCGCGTAGACCCCGAGACGGGCGTCGAACTCCGATTCCAGCCGCTCGAACTCACCGGAGAGGTCCTCGGCCGTCACCTCCGCGCTCGCCGGCTCCGCCTCGGCGGGCGCGGCGGAGCCGGAGCAGGCCGCGGCGGGGACGAGCGCGAGCGCGGCCAGGGCCGCGAACCCGGTCCTGCGGGCGGTGGGGAACAACATGTGCGTCTCCTCGTGGTCTGGTGCGCGCCGCCCGGAGGACCGGGCGGCGCGGAACGGACAGGGTCGGAAAGGGCGGACACGGCGGGACACGACCCGCTGCGACCTGCCCCTTTCCGGGCCCTGTCCGTAGTCTGGGCCCGGACGCCGATACCGTCCAAGACGGAAACGACCAGTCCCATGCGGAAACGACATGAACCCAGCCTGTGGCGGTCGGCCGCGGTCGGATTCGGCCGTCCCGGCCGCCTCAGGCCTTCTCCTCCTGGCGGCGCTGGCGCTCGAACAGGGCGTGCCAGCGCCCGGCCGGGCCCAGCGGGGAGCGGATCCGGGAGCCGCGGCCGGCCGGGAGCGCGGCCGCGGAGCACGCCGGCGCCTGCGTCCGCGTGGCGCACGGCACGAGCCGGAGCGTCGTGGAGGCCGCCTGGTCCCCGGTCACCGTGTCGAGGAAGGCCGCGGCGTAGTGGCCGTACTTGAGCCGGTAGGCGGCGTCGACCCGTTCACGCGTCCCGGGGTCGGCGGGCTCGAAGACGACGTTCCTGCGCAGGCCCGCGGCCCGGACCGTGCCCTTCCGGTGGATCCGCGCGCTCCGGTACCAGTCGGAGGCGTGGCCGCCCAGGGAGCGGACGTAGAGGTCGTCCCCCTCGCGCACCACCCAGACCCTCCGGCCGCGCCTCAGCACACGCCTGCCGTGCGCGACCGTCAGGACGATCTCCTCGGTGGAGGAGTACAGCGTCAACTCTTCGGGAGTCCACGTCATCGGCGTCTCGTCAACTCGCTTTCCGTTCGAGGTGTCCTACAGGGGGGAATCGCATGCACGCGGTGGCGGAGCGAGATCCGGTGGACCGCGCACGGTCCGCGCCCCCGCGGGGCCGCTCCCCGGTCGGCCGCCGTCCCCCGCGCCGGACGGGTGCGGGGGCGTGCGGTACGGCGTTCCGGAGGGCGCCCGGGGGCAGGGGGCCGTGCTCCCCGCCGGGGGAGCGGTGCGGACGGCACCCGGACCGCCCCCGCCCCTCCAGGCTAGGATCCGGGGACCTCCGGAGGGAGGCCCTGACACACCCACCCTTGCGCCGTCCCGGCCCGGAGCGGCGCCCGCGCGGGGGGCGCCCGCGCGGACCCGCAGGTCGCAAACGCCTGGACCGGCGCGTCCCGTGTTGGGATCATCGGACGGTCCGACACCCCACGACCCGAGGGATATCCCGCCATGCCCGTGCCCGCCGACCCGACCGTGCTCCACCCGATGCCCGGGCAGCCGCGTGTGGTACTGCTCAAACCCCTGGTGACGTCCCCGCTCATCGAGGTCGGGGAGTACTCCTACTACGACGACCCCGACGACCCGACCGCGTTCGAGACGCGCAACGTGCTCTACCACTACGGGCCGGAGAAGCTGGTCATCGGCCGGTTCTGCGCGCTGGGCACAGGGACCCGGTTCATCATGAACGGCGCCAACCACCGCATGGACGGCCCCTCGACCTTCCCCTTCCCCACGATGGGCGGCTCGTGGTCGGAGCACTTCGACCTCATCACCGGGCTGCCGGGCCGGGGGGACACGGTGGTCGGCCACGACGTGTGGTTCGGCCACGGGTCGACGGTGATGCCCGGCGTGCGGATCGGCCACGGGGCGGTCATCGCCTCCGGAGCCGTCGTCACCTCCGACGTGCCCGACTACGGGATCGTCGGCGGCAACCCCGCCCGGCTCATCCGCACCCGCTTCGACGCCGGGACCGTGGACCGCCTGCTGGCGGTGGCCTGGTGGGACTGGCCCGCCGAGCACATCACCGAGCACGTGCGCACGATCATGTCGGGCAGCGTCGACGACCTGGAGGCCGCGGCGCCGGGCGGGTCCGGCGGCTGAGGCCCGGCACGGGGGCCGCTGCCCGGCGGGGGCCGGGCCCCGCCGGGCAGCGGCAGGGCACGGCCGGGTCCCACCGGTACCGCCGTTCACCGGGGCCCCGCCGGGGCGTGCGGGAGCGTTCGGCGCACCGCGGGAAGCGGCGACCCGGCGGGCAGGGCTCTGCGCGCCGACCGGTGCAGCGGGCGGCCCGCGGGGAGGAAGCGCCGCGTCACGTGGGACGTGCCCGCCCAGGCCACGGGGGCGACCGCCGTCACGAGGGCCCACCGCCATGTAGCTTCCATGGAAGCTATAGTAGCTTCCTCGGAAGCTACACTGGGGGCATGGAGCAGTACGACCGCGTCACACGTATCCAGGCCGAGTGGGAACGCGAGCGCCCCGACCTGGACGTGTCCCCGCAGGGGGTGATCGGCAGGCTGCACCGCATCGGCTCCCACCTGAGCGACCGCCTGTGCGTCGTCTACCGCCGTCACGGGCTGAGCGAGGGAGAGTTCGAGGTCCTCGCCGCGCTGCGCCGCGCGGGAGGGCCCTGCGAGCGGGCGCCCGGCGAACTCGCCCGGTTCACGATGGTCACCACCGGGGCCATGACCAAGCGGCTCGACCGGCTGGAGGAGGCCGGACTCGTCACCCGCCGCCGGGCCGAGGGGGACGGCCGGGGCCGGACGGTCACGCTCACCGAGGCGGGCAGGACGCTCATCGACCAGGCCTTCACCGAGCACATGCAGGACGAGCGGCGCCTCCTGGAAGCCCTCACCGCCGAGGAGGCCGAGCGGCTCGAAGCGCTGCTGGCCACCTGGTTGTCGCGCATCGAGGGGACCTGAGTCCCCGCCGGGCGACCGCCACCGGTCCCGGCCGCCGCTACGGCGCCGCGGCCGGGGGCTCCGCGCCGGGCGCCCGCTCTCCGTGGAGCGGGCCCGTCGCCACGTGCGGGGACAGGGCGCGCAGGAAGTCCGCCGCGTCGAACATCTCACCCGCGGAGGCCACACCGGTGGCCCCGGTCCGCCCGGTGAGGATCCGCTCCACCGCCTCCACCGCGAGCGGCGCGGACACGGCGTAGATGTCCCGGCCGGTGGCGAACGCGCGCCGCTCGGCGCCGCCCGAGCGCACGAGGAAGGTCTCCGCAGGCCGGTCGGGACCGTCCGCCCCGGCCGGCGTCCGCGCGGCCGGGGCCGACAGGCCCGTGGCCGCCTCGACCGTCATGTACGTGTGCACCTCGCGGACGTCCAGGTGGCGGGGGATCGTGGTGACCTCGGCCATCGTGAACTCGCCGACCACCGCACGTGTGCCCAGCGGCTCTGGGAACGCCCATTCGGCGGCTGGAGGGGCGCCGTCGCGGTACTCCAGCCTCCCGTTCGCGAAGACGACCCGTCGGCCGTCCCTCCTCCGCCGGGACACCCGCCCCGCGGCGCGGGTCCCCTCCGTGGGGGCCCAGCCGCTCAGCCCGTAGGCGACGTGCACCTCGTCGGCCCCGCCCCAGTCACCCGCCGCCGCCGTGGCCAGCAGGTCGCCGAGCCCGCCGAAGAAAGCCATGGCGGGCACCACCGCGACCCCCGCCTCGCGGGCGTCCTGCTCGAAGTGCGTGAACGTGTCCCTGTTCGCCTCGATCTCGGCCGCCACGTCCACGTACGGGACGCCCGCGCGCAGCGCCGCCCCGACCACCGGCGCCGCGGTCACGGCGAAGGGCCCGGCGCAGTTGACCACGGCGTCCGCGCCTTCCAGCGCCCGGTCGAGGGAGGCCGGGTCGTCCATCGACGCCGCCCGGGCGGGCGCCCCGGGGTGGTGGGACGCCCGCAGGTCCCGCAGCCTGCCCGCGTCGCGCCCGACGAGGACGGGGGTGTGGCCGCGGCGGCGCAGCTCCGCCGCCACGAACCGCCCGGTGTGCCCGGAGGCGCCGACCACCGCCACCGCGAATCCTGATCCCATCGGTTCCCCCTGGGGCTCGAACTGTCCGTCAGGAAGATCATGGCCGCGCCGGCGAACCGCCGCCAGCGTCTGGAATGCCACCATGCGTACACTTTCGGACATGCCCTCGATCGCGTTCGCCCTCACCGACGGAATGCTGCACTTCGAGCTCGCCGCCGCGTGCGAGGTCTTCGGCACCGCGCCGCCGGGCACGGCCGCCCCCTGGTACGACATCGCCCTGTGCGGCTCCGGAACGGTGCGGGCCGGACGGTTCCTGTTGGAACCGGACCACGGGCTCGACCGGCTGACGAGTGCCGGGACGGTGGTCGTGCCCGCCCTGGCCGACGTGGACGAGCGCCCGCCGGCCGTGCTGGTCGACGCGGTGTGCGCCGCCCACAGGGCCGGAGCGCGTGTGGTCTCCCTCTGCACGGGCGCGTTCGTGCTGGCCGAGGCCGGCCTCCTCGACGGGCTGCGCGCGACCACCCACTGGGCCCACACCGGCGAGCTCGCCTCCCGGTACCCGCGGGTGGAGGTCGACCCCGCCGTGCTCTACGTCGACAACGGCAGGGTGCTCACCTCCGCGGGCAAGGCCGCGGCCGTGGACCTGTGCCTGCACCTGATCCGCGTCGATCACGGCTCGGCGGTCGCCAACGCCGCCGCCCGCCGCCTGGTCGTGCCCCCGCACAGGCCAGGGGGCCAGGCCCAGTTCGTCGCCGCCCCGGTCCCCGTGCGGGACGGCCACCCGGTCGCGGATCTGCTGCCCTGGGCGGCCGAACGGCTGGAGCTACCGCTGACGGTGGAGGACCTGGCCCGCCGGGCGAACATGAGCTCGCGCAACCTGGCGCGCCACTTCCGGTCGCTGACCGGCACCACGCCCCTGCGCTGGCTGCTGGAGCAGCGCATCCGCCGCGCCCAGGAACTGCTGGAGACCACGGACGACGGTGTCGAGCCCATCGCGGCGGCCGTGGGCATGGGCACCGCCGCGACGCTGCGCCGACACTTCCACCGCACCGTGGGAGTGCCCCCGGACGCCTACCGGCGCGCCTTCCGCGGCCGGGTCCCCCGGCGCGACCGACGGGAAGGCCCGGCGCCGACCTGCCCGAACGGGCCCCCGGCCGGACCCCCGCCGCCGGGCCGGTGATAGGACCGGATCCGAGCGCGGGCACCGCCGCCGCACCGGCGGCGGGGCCCGCGTCCCCGCCCGACCACAGAAGGAGCACCCGTGACGACGACGGCACCGCGCCCGGAGGACAGGCCGACCCCCGCACCCCGCCGGACCGCGGTCGACGAGGCGCACTGGGGCGAACGCCTCCGGGTGCTCGCCGCCGAGCACGGGGTTCCCGGGGCCCAGCTCGGCATCCTGGCGCTGGGCCGCCCCTCCGATGAAGGGGAGGGGCGGGAGCCCGACCGGATCGCCCTCGCCGCCTGCGGCGTGCTCAACACGGAGACCGGCCACCCCGTGGACACGGGTTCGGTGTTCCAGATCGGGTCGATCACCAAGGTGTGGACCGCCACCGCGATCATGCGGCTGGTCGACGAGGGGCGCCTCACCCTCGACACCCCGGTGGCGGAGGTCCTGCCCGAACTGCGGCTCTCCGACCCCGCGACGACCGGGCGGGTGCTGGTGCGCCACCTGCTGACCCACACCAGCGGCATCGACGGCGACCTGTTCACCGACACCGGCAGGGGGGACGACACCCTGGAGAGGTACGTCGCCCTGCTCTCCGACGCGGTGCTGATCCACCCGCTCGGAGCGACCTTCTCCTACTGCAACTCCGGTTTCCCGGTGCTGGGCCGCGTCATCGAGAGGCTCACCGGCGGCACGTGGGACGCGGCGATGCGGGAGGCGCTGTTCGCCCCCCTCGGTCTGACGCACACCGGCACGCTCCCGGAGGACGCGCTGCTGCACGGCGCGGCCGTCGGACACGTGCGGGGGCTCCCCGACCCGGTGCGCGCCCCGGTGTGGGGGCTGCCCCGGTCGATGGGGCCGGCCGGGCTCCTCACCTCCACCGCGCGGGACGTGCTGCGCTTCGCCCGCATGCACCTGGACGGCGGGCTCGCCGAGGACGGCACACGCGTCCTGAGCGAGGAGGGCGTGCGCGCCATGACGGAGTTCCAGGTCGACGTGCCCGGCGCGCACGCCCTGGGCGACTCCTGGGGGCTGGGCTGGATCCGCCACGACTGGAACGGGCACCGGCTCGTCGGCCACGACGGCAACACCATCGGGCAGTCCGCGTTCCTGCGCGTGTCCCCGGAGACCGGCCTGGCCGTGGTCCTGCTCACCAACGGCGGCCACGCGTCCGATCTGTACCACGATCTGTACCGCGAGGTCTTCCGCGACCTGGCCGGGATCGGGGTTCCCGACAGGCCGGCGCCGCCCCCGGTCCCGGCCGAGGTCGACCCCGCCCCCGTCCTGGGGACGTACGAGCACGCCGCGCTGCGCATGGAGGTGTTCGCCAGGGACGGCGACACCGTGATGCGGACCACTGTCCTGGGGCCCCTCGCCGACGTGGACCCCGAGCCCGAGCAGGAGCACGTCCTGGTCCCGGTGGAGGAGGGGTTCTACGTCGTGCGCCCCGGCGGTATGCGGTCGTGGGCCCCGGTCACCTTCTACGCCCTGCCCACGGGCGAGCGCTACGCGCACTACGGCTCCCGCGCGCTCCCGCGCCTGGACGACGGCACCCGGGGAGCGGGCGGGGCCTGAGTCCGGGGCGCCGGCCGTCCGCGCCGGGCCGCGTCAGCGCCGGGGCCCGGCTCCAGGGACGTCCCGGTGGGGAGATGTACCGGTCGACCTCGGACACGATCCCCATCCGGGGGGCGGCGTGCACGGCCATGGAGTCGAGGGCCTGCTCGGCCCCTCCGGAAAAAGTTCCGCCCCGGTGTCGATCGGGGGAGGCCCCGTTCGACGTGTGGGTGAGTAAAGAGACAGAGCAACCCTGGAGTCACCTGTGCGCACCCTGATCGTCACCGCGTTCGTGTCCGTCGACGGAGTCATGGAGGCCCCCGGCGGCGAGCCCGGCTACCGCAACGCGGGCTGGACCTTCAAGGACATCGAGATGGACGAGGCGGCCTACGGGATCAAGGCCCGCGAGCAGGAGGAGGCGACCGCCCTGCTCGTCGGCCGCCGCAGCTACGAGGCCTTCGCCCCGGTGTGGCCGACGATGGTGGAGGAGTTCGCCGGCTACAACGCCATGCCGCGGTACGTGGTCTCCACCACGCTGGAGAAGGACGACCCGCGCTGGCCCGCCACGATCCTGCGCTCGGTCGAGGACGTGGCCGCGCTGAAGGAGACCGGGGGCGGGCCGATCTCCGTCCAGGCCAGCGCCACCCTGGGCCGGGCTCTGGCCGACGCCGGGCTGGTCGACCGCTACCACCTGCTGGTCTTCCCGGTGCTGCTGGGCGCGGGCAAGCGGCTGTTCAGCGACACCGACAAGGACGCCCAGAAGCTCAGGCTGGTCGAGCACGAGGCGTACTCCAACGGTGTCCAGAAGCAGGTCTTCGACGTGGTCCGCTGAGGCCGGGCCCGGAGGGCGCGGTACCCCGCGTCCGGGGGCGTCCGCCGGGGGACGCCCCCGGACGCGGGTCGGACCCTCCGCCGTCCCGGACGCGGGCGACCGCGCGGTGGCCCGTGCCCGGGGCCGGAGCGCTACGAGGAGAGCTTCTCCTCGATCAGGCGTTCGGCCTTCTCGACATCGCCGACGCCGGGGTGCTGCGAGAGCTCGTTGACGAGCATCTCCCTGCCGCTCAGGAAGAGGCGCTTCTCTCCCGCGGAGACCTTCCTGGCGCGCTGCCGGTCGCTGATGCTGCGGACCAGTTCGGCGATCTGGCGCGGGTCCCCGCTGCCCAGCTTGGTCTCGTAGTTCTTGAACCGGCGCGACCAGTTGGGCGGGTCGTCCGTCGGCGGCCGGCTCAGGGTGTCGAGGATCGTCTGCAGCCCCTCGTCGTCGACGACCTTGCGCAGTCCCACCAGTTCGACGTTGGCCACCGGGATCTGGATGTCCATCGCCGAGGCGCGCACGGTCAGGGTCAGGAACTCGACGTCGCCGGCGGGGGTGGTCCGGGTCGAGCGGCCGGTGATGGTCACCAGCCCGTGGCGGGGGTGGATGAGGGCGTGCCCCACGGTCAGGTCCACCGGTTCACCACCGCCTCCCCCAGCGGTGCCCGGTCCGCCGTCCGTTCGGAGGGGAACACTGTCGCGCGCACGTCCGGAACACGAGAATGGCGCGATTCATCCTCATGGTGCCCGTTCAGTCGGTTGATCACCGGCGGAGACTATAGGAGTCTCGCGTCAGGTCAAGGTGAAATGCGGGAAACCCCGCTCCGGACGCGTCCGCCCCTCCCGTTCCACGGGCCGGACCCGGCGGGAGGACGCCCCGCCGTGCCGGGCGCCGGGCACGGCGCGTCAGCGTGCGGGGACCAGGCGGATGTCGCCGTTCTCCGTCTCGGCGGCGATCACGTGGCCGCTTCCGGGCACCACCTCCACGTCGGTCACCACCTCGCCGTTGTCGGAGGAGGACGACACGTCGTACCCCGCCTCCGGCAGCTCCACCGTCGCGGACCCGTTCGCCGTGCTCACCCGGACGTCGTCGGGCGCCCTGGCGAAGGACACGTCGATCGATCCGTTCTCCGTGTGCGCCTCCAGGGTGGGCGAGACGATCCCGCGGGCGCGCAGCCCGCCGTTCCCGCTGCGCAGGACGAGCGGGCCGGACACGTTCTCCACCGTCACCTGCCCGTTGTCGGTGCCGATCTCCAGCGGCTCCGCGAAGCCGGTGGCCGTGGTGTCACCGCTGCCGCCCTCCACCGTGAGCGAGGTCCCCTCGGGGACGGTCACCTCGTAGCGGGCGTCGCAGCCGGCCCTCGGGCCGCAGTGGATCTGGAGCGACAGGGTCTCGCCGTTCAGCTCCCAGGTGGCGCGCGGCGGGCCGACGACCGCCCCGCCCGACACCCACCGCGTCACCTGGATGTCGTCCACCTCGGCGGGGACGACCTCCAGGTCCCCCCGGCCGACCGCGATGGTGAGCACGTCGGAGGACGGTGAGAAGCTGCGGTGCTGCGCCTCGGCCTCGTCGACCGTCGCGGCGGAGGCGCATCCGGACAGCAGCAGGACGGTCGCGGCGGCGCACGCCGGGGCCAGGACGGCCGGTTTCGTGTTCACTGCGGCTCCTCGCGGTCGGGCGGTGGCACGGAGGCCAGGGCTGCGATGACGGCGCCCAGCGCCCTCTCGATCGTTTCCGTGTCGACCGACCCGGGGTCGGCCAGGTGCTCCATGGACAGGCCGTTGGTCAGGCAGTGCAGGATCAGGGCGGTGAGGCCGGGGTCGGCGCCCAGGGGCACGCCCCGGGCGGCGAACCGGGAGACGGCCTCGGCGACCGCCTCCCGCTGGGCGCGCCGCATCCGACCGACCACGTCGCGGGTCTGCGCGTCGCGGGTCGCCCGGGCGGCGAACTCCAGGCCCAGACGGCCGCGCTCGGGGTCCTCGGTGATGCGCCGGGCCACGCCGCGGACGGTGTCCGCGACGGCGTCGGCGGGGTCGGCGGACTCGCCGATCCGTGCGAGCAGGGTGTCGATCTCGGCGTCGGAGCGCTCCCGCAGGACCGCGCCGAACAGGTCGCGCTTGCCGCCGAAGTTGGAGTAGACGGCCCCCTTGGTGAAGCCCGCCGCGTGCGCGATGTCCTCCAGGCGGCTGTCGGCGTAGCCGTGCTCGGCGAACGCGCGCACGGCGGCCGACAGCAGGCGGCGCCGTACCTCTTCGCGGGGGGTGCGGGGGACCGGGCCCCCGGGGTCGTCGGCCATGGGAGCGAGGTTAGCATACCCATGGGTATTGGATACTTTGGGTACTGAAGACTTCCGTGTCCTCCGGTCCGCCCTCGTTTTCCGGCGCGGGCCCACGGGTAGTGGGCGGGCACGGCCGCCCCCGGGGGCAGCACGGGCCCCGGGCGCCGGCGCACAGGAGGCGACACCAGGGGGAGTCATGAAGGCAGTCGTGTGGAACGGCACGAGGGACGTCAACACCGTCAACGTCCCCGATCCGCGGATCGAGGACCCCGGTGACGCCGTCATCCGGGTCACCAGCTCGGGCCTGTGCGGATCCGACCTGCACCTGTACGAGGTGCTCGGCCCCTTCATGAACCCGGGCGACGTGCTCGGCCACGAACCCCTGGGCGTCGTCGAGGAGGTCGGGCCGCAGGTCACGTCCCTGTCGGTGGGGGACCGCGTCGTCGTCCCCTTCCAGATCTCCTGCGGGCACTGCTCCATGTGCGGCACCGGCCTCCAGACCCAGTGCGAGAACACCAGGGTCGAGGAGCAGGGCATGGGCGCGCGGATCTACGGCTACAGCTCGCTGTACGGTTCCGTGCCCGGGGCGCAGG
Organism: Streptomonospora nanhaiensis; assembly: GCF_026642255.1. Taxonomy (GTDB): domain Bacteria; phylum Actinomycetota; class Actinomycetes; order Streptosporangiales; family Streptosporangiaceae; genus Nocardiopsis; species Nocardiopsis tropica. The sequence goes on from NZ_CP113264.1 coordinate 2,841,029, forward strand.
CCGAGTACCTGCGGGTCCCCCGCGCGCAGAGCAACGCCATCCCGGTCCCCGCCCAGGGGGACGACGACAGGTACGTGTTCCTGTCCGACGTCCTGCCCACGGCCTGGCAGGCCGTCCGCTACGCGGACGTGCCGCAGGGCGGCTCGGTGGCGGTCCTGGGGCTGGGGCCGATCGGCGACATGTGCTGCCGGGTCGCCCGCCACCTGGGGGCGGGACAGGTGTTCGGCGTGGACCCGGTGGCCGAGCGCCGCGCACGCGCCGCCGCCCGGGGGGTGGAGGTGTTCGACTCCTCCGGCGGCACCGACGACCTGATCGGGGAGATCCGCGAGCGCACCCGCGGCGAGGGGCCGGACGCGGTCGTCGACGCGGTGGGCATGGAGGCGTCCGGGCACGGGACCGCGAGGTTCGCCCAGAGGGTGGCCTCCTTCCTGCCCCAGAGCGCGGGCGCGAAGCTGATGGAGACGGCGGGGGTGGACCGGCTCTCCGCCCTGCACACCGCCATCGACCTGGTACGGCGCGGGGGTACGGTCTCGCTGATCGGCGTGTACGGGGGCATGGCCGACCCGATGCCGATGCTGACCCTCTTCGACAAGCAGATCCAGCTGCGGATGGGGCAGGCGAACGTGCGCCACTGGGCGCCCGAGATCCTCCCGCTCCTGGACGACGCCGACGTGCTGGGGGTGGAGGACTTCGCCACCCACCACCTGCCCCTGGACGACGCGCCGCACGCGTACGAGGCGTTCCAGAAGAAGGCGGAAGGCATGGTCAAGGTGGTCTTCCGGCCCTGACCGCGCGGACCGGCGGCGCGGCGCCCGCACGAGGGTCCCCGCGAACGCCGAGGACCCCGCCGTGCGAACGCACGGCGGGGTCCTCGGGGTGAGGGGCCGACGGGGCGCCGACCGCGGGGGGCGTCAGCCCCCGAGGGCCTCCCGCAGCAGCGGGACGACCCCTTCCAGGGCGTGGGTGACGCCCAGGGTCGAGCCGCTGGAGAAGGCGTTGGCCAGCTCCGGGTCGTCCATGATCAGCAGGCGGCCGTCCTCGGCGGACGGGATGCCCTGGAGCACCGGGTCCTCCTCCAGGAAGCGGGTGGTCTCCTCGTCGCCGATGGGGAAGACGACGGTCAGGTCCGCGTCCAGGACCTCCACCAGCTCCGGGCTCAGGTCCACGTAGAACGCGCCCTCGGCCATCTCGGTGATCTCGGGCTTGTTCTCGAAGCCCAGGTCCTCCAGCAGGTCGACCCGCGCGTCCCCGGGGACGTAGGCGCCGTACTGCCCGTCGAAGTAGGCGCCGACCGCGATGGTCGTGCCCTCGAAGTCGGGGTTGTCCTCGCGCGCCTGCGCGAAGCGGCCCTCCAGCTCCCCGATGAGCTCCTCGCCCCGAGCGTCCTCGCCGAGCACCCGGGCGACCTGGCGGGTCTGCTCCTGCCAGGTGGTGCCGTAGGTGACCTCGACGCCGGGCGGCGGGCCGACCACGGGAGCGACGGGGGAGAGCAGGTCGTGGCGCTCCTGGGTGTGGTCGGAGCGGGTGTCGAGGACGACGTCGGGCTCCAGGGAGGCGACCGCCTCCAGGTTCGGCTCCATGGTGCCGATCTGCACCGGCTCCTCGTCGAACAGGTCGGCGGCCCAGGGGCCCACGCCGGCGCCGCCGTAGCCCTGCCAGTCGGCCACGCCGACGGGCTGGACGCCCAGGGCCAGCGCCGTCTCGGCGTCGGACCAGCCGAGGGCGGCGACGTTGGCCGGCCGGTCCTCGATCTCCACGTCGCCGAACAGGGTCTCGACGGTGACGGGGAAGCCCTCCGCGGCCTCGCCCGTCCCCTCCTGTCCGGCGTCGGAGGTCTGGCCGCCGCAGGCGGCGAGCATCAGGATGGACAGCGCACCGGCGGCGATCGTGCCGCCGCGGGTCAGCGGACCGCGGTTCATGGGGCCTCATTCGGTCGAGGAGATGAGCTTAGGCTCACCTAAGCAAGTCTCATGGTGGAGCAGGCGGAGCCGATGCGCAAACCGGACATCCCGGGTGGGGGCAGGTGTGGTCCGCGGAGGACGCCGACGGCGCGGGGGTGTCGGCGCCGCCGGAGGCCTCCGTGCCGCGCGCCGGGTGACGGGGTTCACGTCCCCCGGCCGCGGGGACGGGTCAGGCGTAGGCCTCGGCGCCCGCGCGCCAGTACCCGATGAACGCGATGTCCTCCTTGGCCACGCCCCTCTCCTTCACCAGGAACCGGCGCAGCCCGGTGGGGAGCCCGTTCTCGCCCGCCACGAAGCAGTAGGGGCGGCCCTCCGGCAGCGCGGCCCCGCTCACCGTCTCCAGCGCCAGCTGCCCGGGGACCGTGTGCGCGCCGTCGCGCGCCAGCCAGCGCACCTCCACCCCGGCGGGGGCGTCGACCTCGCGGACGTCGGCCGAGGAGGGCACCTCCAGGAACGCCAGCCCGCGCAGGTCGCGCGGGGACTGCTCCAGGATCGAGAGGATCGCGGGCACCGCGCTCTCGTCGCCGACCAGCAGGTGCCAGTCGGCGTCCTCGGGCGGCAGGTGGTAGATGCCCTCCGCCAGCAGCCCCAGCTCGTCCCCGGGCCGCGCGCCCAGGGCCCAGGCGGACGCGGGCCCCTCGTCCCCGTGGGCGACGAACTCGATGTCCATCTCCAGGGCCTCGGGGTCGAACCGGCGGGCGGTGTAGTTGCGCACGTGGGGCCGGCGCTCCTCGGGCATCGCGCGGAACTCGGCCACCCAGCCGTCGTCGGCGGAGGCGTAGGGCAGGTGCAGCCGCTCCTGGCCCGGCCGCGCGAAGAAGATCCGCGTGCACTGGTCCAGGCCCATGAACTCGAACCCGGCCAGCTCCTCGCCCCCGACCGTCACCGTGACGAAGTTGTCGGTGGTCCGCTCGGTGCGCACCACCCTGACCCGGACCATGCTCCGTCGACTCGGATACCTGATGCGCAACGGAAAGGCCTCTCGTTCGGGGTGCGGGGTTCGCCGGGCGCGCCCGGTCCGGGCCGCTGCGGGGATTCCGGCGGCGGACGGGGTCGCCGTCACGGCGGGCGAAGGTTAGCCTAACCAAGGTTGGGTGTGCCCGGGCGGCCGGGGTCGTGTTCGGCGAGGGCGCCCGGCCTGACTAGCCTGGCCAGGCCACGACACAGCAGGGGGAACAGGACATCGGATGAGTACACGTCTGCACGGGGTCGCGCACCCCGAAGAGAGAGGAAGTACCTGGTGAGCGCCTCCACCAGCACGGTCGGCGCCCCCGACACCGCTCCTCCCGCCGCTCCGGAGGCCCCCGCCCCGCGGCCCCTCGCCGACGGGACGCCCGGGAACGCGCCGGCCCTGCGCCGGCGCACCCTGCGGCGCAACCGCCGCCACGTCTCCCTGGGTGTGGTCCTCCTCTCCCTGCACCAGGTCGCCGAGGCCCTCGTCCCCGTCGCGATCGGCCTGACCATCGACCTGGCGGTCGACACCGGGGACGTCACCGCCCTGGCCTACTGCGTCGCGGGCATCGCCCTGCTCTTCACCGTCCTGGCCTTCGCCTACCGCACCGGGGCGCGCTTCACCCTGCGGGCGGTCGAGAACGAGGCCCACCTGCTCCGGGTCGAGGCCGCGCGCCGCGCCCTCGACCCGCGCGGCGAGCGCAGCGGGCTGCGCGCGGGCGAGGTCCTGTCCGTGGCCACCTCCGACGCCGAGCAGGCGGCCGTGTACGTGCGCGCCTGGTCGGCGGCGATCGCCGTCACGGTCGCGATCGTCGTCACCACCGTCGCCCTGCTGGCGGTCGACGTCCCGCTCGGCCTCGGCGTGCTCGTCGGCGTCCCCCTGCTCATGCTGCTCCTGCGCGTCCCCGCGGCCCACATCACGCGGCGCAGCGAGGCCAAGCAGGCCACGGCCGCCGGAGCGACCGCCCTGGCCACCGACCTGGTCACCGGGCTGCGCGTCCTCATGGGGATCGGCGCCCGCCACAACGCCGCCCTCCGCTACCGCTCCGCCAGCGCCCGGGCCCTGGACGCCTCGGTCGGCGCCGCGGCCAGCAGCGGTGTCTACCGGGGCCTGGTCACCGCGGCCGGCGCCGTGTTCCTCGCCTGCGTCGCGGGCGCGGCCGGGTGGATGGCGCTGGAGGGCCGGCTCACCGTCGGCGAACTCGTCATCGTCATCGGCCTGGCCCAGTTCCTCTCCGAGCCGGTGCAGGGCCTGGGCATGGTCGGGCAGCTCTTCGCCACGGCCCGCGCCTCCGCCGACCGGTTGGTCAGACTGCTCAACGCGCCCGACGCCGTCACCCCCGGGGACCGCTCCCCGGGCGGGAACGCGCTCGTCGAGCTGGCCGGGGTCTCCCACCGCACACTGGACGACGTCGACCTGAGGCTCGCCCCCGGCGAGTTCGTCGGCGTGCTCGCCACCGACCCGCGCGACGCCGAGGCACTGCTGGAACTGCTCTCGGGCAGGGCCGGCACGGAGGGCGTGGAGGGTTCCGTCACCGTGGGCGGGGTGCCCGTCGGCGAACTGGACCTGGACGCCCTGCGGGCCGCGGTCCTGGTGGAGGAGCACGGCTCGGCCCTGTTCGAGGGCACCCTGCGCTCCAACCTGGTCACCGGCCCCGGCACGGACGAGGAGCGGCTGCTCGACGCCCTGCGCGCGGCCTCCGCCGAGGACCTGGTCCTCGGCCACCCCGACGGCCTGGACCGCCCCGTCTCCGACCAGGCCGCCAACCTGTCCGGCGGACAGCGCCAGCGCGTGGCCCTGGCCCGCGCCCTGGCAGCCGACCCTCCCGTGCTCGTCCTGCACGACCCCACCACGGCGGTGGACGCGGTCACCGAGGAGGCCATCGCGCGCGGCGTCGCCGCCGCACGGAGCGGGCGCGCCGCACCCGGGGCGACCCTGGTCGTGGCCGCGAGCCCCGCCCTGCTCTCCCGCGCCGACCGGGTCGTCGTGCTCGTCGGCGGCCGGGTCCACAGCACCGGAACACACGCACGACTGGTCGAGGAAGACCGGCACTACGGCGAGGCGGTGCTCCGATGAGCGCGACCACTTCCACGGGCGCGACGGACACGCCGCCCGCCGAGGACCCGGCGGGCGGGGAGCTGCTCCCCACCGCCGGCGCACGCAGGACCTGGGCCGTGCTCGGGGAGGGGGTGCGCGCCACCGGATGGGCCACCCCCCTCGCCCTGCTGACCGTGCTCGCGGGCAGCGGCGCCGGACTGGTCGCCCCCTGGGTGCTGGGCGGCATGGTCGACGACATCTCCGCCGGGGCGGACCTGGACGCCGTCCTGCGCTCGGCCGGGCTGATCGCCGCCGCCGCGGTGGTGGGCGGGCTGCTCGTGGGCCTGGGCGCGTGGCTGGTCAGCAGGGTCGGCGAGACCGTCCTGGCGCGGCTGCGCGAGCGGGTCATGGACCGGGTGCTGCACATGCCCGCCACACGGCTCGAGAGGGTCCGCATCGGCGACCTGCTCTCCCGGGTCGGGGACGACGTCGCAGTGGTCACCGCCAGCATCGCGCGCACCGGCCCCGACGTGGTGATCGCCCTGGCCACGGTGGTGCTCACCGCCGCGGGCATGACCGCCCTGGACTGGCGCCTGGGCCTGGCCGGGCTCTGCGCGCTGCCCGTGTACGCCATGGCCCTGCGCTGGTACCTGCCGCGCTCGGGCTCCTACTACGCCCGTGAGCGGATCGCCATGGGCGAGCGCTCGCACGCGATGATGGGCGCCCTGCGCGGGCGCGGCGCCGTGCGCGCGTACCGCCTGGAGGACGAGCACGAGGAACGGGTCGCCCGGCGGTCCCGTGCGGCCAGGGACATCACCGTCGAGGTGTTCCGCCTGTTCACCCGCTTCGGGTCGCGCCTCAACGGGGCCGAGTGCGTGGGGCTGACCGCCGTCCTGGTCACGGGGTTCTGGCTGGTGCGCGGCGACCTCGCCACGGTCGGCATGGTCACGGCGGCGGCCCTGTACTTCCACCGCCTGTTCGGGCCGATGATCTTCCTCGTCATGAACTTCAACGAGGTCCAGTCCGCCGGGGCCAGCCTGGCCCGGCTCGCCGGTGTCGTCGACCTGCCGCAGGAGCGCGACCCGGGCGCCGAGGAGGGGCCCGCGGGCTCCACCGTGCGCGTCGAGGGCGTCACCCACTCCTACGGGAACGGCGCCCCACCCGCCCTGGAGGACGTGACCCTGGAGGTCGCGGCCGGTGAGCGCGTGGCCCTCGTGGGGGCCAGCGGCGCGGGCAAGACCACGCTGGCCGCCCTCGTGAGCGGGCTGCGCACGCCCGGCCGGGGGACGGTGTACCTGGGCGGCGTCCCCCTCGACGAGCTCGGGGAGCGCCGGGTGCGCGAGCACGTCTACCTGGTCAGCCAGGAGACCCACGTGTTCGCGGGAACCCTCCTGGAGGACCTGCGCCTGGCGCGCGCCGATGCGCAGCCGGCCGACGCGGAGCGGGCCCTGGAGGCGGTCGGCGCCCTGGAGTGGGTGCGCGCCCTGCCCGAGGGGCTGGACACGGTCGTGGGCGAGGGCGGCCACCCCCTGACCGCCGAGCAGGCCCAGCACCTGGCGCTGGCCCGCCTGGTCCTGGCCGACCCGGACGTCGCCGTCCTGGACGAGGCCACGGCCGAGGCGGGCAGCTCCGGGGCGCGGCGCCTGGAGCGGGCCGCCGTCGCGGCCACCGCGGGCCGCACCACCCTCGTCGTGGCGCACCGGCTCACCCAGGCCGAGGCCGCCGACCGGGTGGTGGTGATGGACCGGGGGCGGATCGTGGAGCAGGGGCCGCACGCCGAGCTGGTCGCCGCCGGGGGCCGCTACGCGGCGCTCTGGCGCAGCTGGCAGGGCGCCCCGGGGCCGCACACGGCCGCACCCTCCGTGTAGGGCCCCTCGGGGCTCGCGGGCGGCCGCGGGCCGGAAAAGCGCGGGGAACACCTCCTGGCCGACACCGACGGGCCGGGCGCCGAGGAAGCGGCGCCCGGCCCGTCCGTCGTCCGGCGGACCCGGTCAGCCGATGGGCTCGGGGAGCGGGGCGACCCGGTAGGCCAGCCCGAGGGTGTCCCCGGCGGCGGGGTCGGTCAGCTCCACCCGCCAGGCGGAGGCGAACTGGTCCACGTCGGCGCGCATGGGGATCGTGCCCGACAGCAGGACGGCGCCGGTCACCAGCAGGCCGCGCTCCCGCAGGACCTCCAGCCAGTAGGAGGGGGGCAGGAGCTCGGCGAGGGTGCCGTCCTGGATCTCGGCCTCGCCGTCCCCGGTCCCGACCCACGCCTTCAGGGTGATGTCGTCCCACCGGTCCTCGACGTCGGTCAGGCGCCAGGCCCTGGAACCGAGGACGTCGGGGCCCGCGTTCTTGCTCCACGCCACGCCGTGCGCCTCCAGCTCGCGGTCGGTGTGGTCGCAGGCCACCGTGACGAGCACGTCCCGCGGCTCGGGGCCGGTCACGACGAGGGCCCACTCGGCCTCGCCGGAGGTGCGGCCGTGCTGGGCCGGGACCTGCGACACCTGCGCGGCGAGGTAGGGGGACACCGGGTACAGGGCCGGTGTGGTGGTGGGGGCGGGGACGCCGAGGAGGGCCAGCTCCTCCACGTGGGCGCGCACGTCGTCCTGGCTGCGGCCGGTGTAGCCGGCGTTGAGCAGGTGCGTGACCTCCACGGCGACCGTGGTCCCGTCGTTGAGTTCGAATTGCAGTTCGGTCATCAAAATCCTCCGGGACTTGCGCATACCTCTTGTATACGACGAGTATAACCAGCATCCGCGCAACACGACCGGAAGGAACGAGATGGACCAGCCACAAGCAGCGACGACCCGCGCGAGAGAGGTGGGGCGCGGGACGGTGGCGCGCGCGTTCATCGCCAGCCTCTCGGGAACCGCCCTGGAGTGGTACGACTTCGCGATCTACTCGGCGGCCTCGGCGCTCGTCTTCGGGCACCTCTTCTTCCCCAGCCACGACCCGCTGGCCGCGACGATGCTCGCGTTCTCCACCTACGCCGTCGGCTACGTGGCCAGGCCCCTGGGCGGGATCTTCTTCGGCCGCCTCGGCGACGTCGTCGGCCGCAAGAAGGTCCTCGTCAGCACGCTCGTGCTCATCGGCGTGGCCACCTTCCTCATCGGCCTCCTGCCCACGCACGCCAGCATCGGCGGCACCGCCGCCGTCCTCCTGGTCGCCCTCCGCTTCGCCCAGGGCGTCGGCGTGGGCGGCGAGTGGGGCGGCGCCGTGCTCCTGTCCAGCGAGTTCGGCGACCCCCGCCGCCGGGGCTTCTTCGCCTCGGCCGCGCAGGTGGGCCCGCCCCTGGGCAACCTCATGGCCAACGGCGTCCTGGCCCTGCTCGGACTGCTGCTCACCGAGGAGCAGTTCCTCTCCTGGGGCTGGCGCGTCGCCTTCCTCCTGTCGGGCGTCCTTGTCCTCTTCGGGCTGTGGATCCGGGCCAAGCTGGAGGAGACCCCCGTCTTCCAGGCCATCGCGGAGGAGGGGGAGCGGCCCTCGGCGCCCCTGCGCGAGGTCTTCACGAAGCAGGCACGGCCCCTGACCGCGGCGGTCCTCAGCCGGGTCGCCCCCGACGTCGTCTACGCCCTGTTCACGGTCTTCGTCCTCACCTACGGGACCCAGGTGCTCGGGCTGGAGTCCGGCACGGTCCTGGCTGCGGTCCTGACCGGGTCGGCCTTCCAGGTGGCCCTCATCCCGCTCGCGGGGTGGCTCTCCGACCGCGTCAACCGGCGGCTGCTCTACGGCCTGGGCGCCCTCGGCGCCGGGATCTGGCCCTTCGTGTTCTTCCCGGCCATCGCCGACGCCTCGTTCCTCGCCCTCACCGGCGGCATCGTGGTCGGCCTCGCCCTGCACTCGGTCATGTACGGCCCGCAGGCCGCCTTCGTCTCCGAGCAGTTCCACCCGCGCCTGCGCAACACGGGCAGCTCCCTCGCCTACACCCTGGCGGGGATCATCGGCGGCGCCGTCGCGCCGCTCGTGTTCACGTACCTGCTGGCCGCCACCGGCAGCTGGGTGCCGCTGGCCGTCTACGTCGCCGTCACGGCCGCCGTCACGGTGGCGGGCCTGGCGCTGGGCCGCGACCCCGCGCCGCACGAGGACGAGGAGCTCCTCGCCGGCGCCGGGGCCTAGACCGGTGGTGTCCGGGGCCTGCGCGCCTCCCGGGGCCGGGCGTCCGCGCCACGGGGTCCCCCGGCCGCCGTGCGCGGCGGCCGGTCCGGCCCGGTGGGCGCCCGGACCGCCACCGGGCCCGAGCGCACCCTCCGGGGCCCCGGAGGGCGGTCGCTCAGCTCTCCAGCAGGACCTTCAGCGTGGCGTCCAGGTGCGAGTCGATGGCCGCCGCGGCCGCGGCCTCGTCACCCGAGCGCAGCGCGTCCAGGATGACGGTGTGCTCGTCCAGGACGGACGCGTACCGGTCCTGGGTGGAGAACAGGGCGACCATGCCCGCCCGGACCTGCCGGGCGCGCAGCCCGTCGTAGAACTTGATGAGCATGTCGTTGCCGGTCGAGGCGACCAGGGCCGAGTGGAAGCGGTGGTCCCAGTCGATGAACGTGCGGGCCTCCTCGGGCACCGTGAGCTCCTCCTGGTGCCGCAGCGCGTCCTCCATCGGCCCGACCGGCGCCGCGCCCCGGCGCAGGGCCTGCTCGGCCGCGTGGCGCTCGACCATGCCGCGCATCTCCATCAGCTCGGAGAGCTCGCGCCCGCTCATCGGGGCGACGTAGGCGCCGCGCTTGGGGATGAGCTGCACCAGGTCCTCGGCGGACAGGAGGAGGAGCGCCTCGCGGATGGGGGTCCGCGACACCCCGATCAGGCTGGCGACCTCCTGCTCGTTGATGAAGCCCCCCTGGCGCTCCGGATCGCTCAGGTAGGAGTCCTTCAGGAACTGGTAGGCCCTCTCCCGACCCGATGCGGCCACTGCCCCTCCTCACGTACACAACATGTATGCACGACCTTACTGTCCCGGGGCGCGCCGTCGGCGCGCACTCCATGAGCCAAGAAACACAGGGGAAACACGATGCGCGTAGCACTCTGCCAGATCTCCTCCACCGACCGGCCCGAGGAGAACCTCGCGATCGCGGAGACCGCCGTGGCCGAGGCCGCGGCCTCCGGGGCCGAGCTGGTGGTCCTGCCCGAGGCCGCCATGGTCCACTTCGGGGCCGACCTGGCCGGGGCCGCCCAGCCGCTGGACGGGCCCTGGGCGACGGGCCTGCGCGGGATCGCCGCCCGCCACGGGGTCACCGTCCTCGCCGGGACGTTCGCCCCGGCCGGTGACGGAAGGGTCCGCAACCTGCTGCTGGCCATCGGGGACGGCGTCGAAGCGGCCTATCAGAAGATCCACGTCTTCGACGCCTTCGGGCACCGGGAGTCCGACTCCGTCGCCCCCGGAGCCGAGCCGGTCGTCATCGAGGTCGGCGGGGTCCGCGTGGGCCTGGCCGTCTGCTACGACGTCCGCTTCCCCGAACTCTTCCGGAGGCTCGCCCTGGCCGGGGCCCAGGTGATCGCCGTGTGCGCCTCCTGGGGCGCCGGCCCCGGCAAGCGGGAGCAGTGGGACCTGCTCACCCGCGCCCGCGCCCTGGACTCCACGTCGTGGGTGCTGGCCTGCGGACAGGCCGACCCCGGCCCGGTGGAGGGCACCGCGCCCCGGGGCATCGGCCACAGCGCCGTCATCGGCCCGGACGGCACCCGCAGGGCCGGGCTCGACGGGGCGCCGGGGATCCTGGTCGCCGACATCGACGTGGCGGAGGCCGCCGCCGTGCGCGAGGCCGTGCCGGTCCTGCGCAACGCCCGGCTGTGAGGCCGGGGGCCGGACGCCCCCGGCCCCTTCCACACCCGGCGCCCGGCCCCTCCCCGGGCCGGACGCCGGCGGCGCCGGTGTGCGGCCCGCCCGTCAGCCCGTCCGGCGGGCCACGGCATCGCGTGCGTGCGCCTGCACCGCACCGGCCCCCGGACGGGCGGGCAGGTAGAGGAACCTCGACCCCCGGGGTGGGGGCAGCACCCCTCTTCGCCTGCGGATCCCCCTTTCCCGCGAGGGGCGGCATAGGATTCCCCGGTGCGAGACAACGACGCCGAGACGGCTCTGTGGCCGGCGCTCGTACGCCGTCCGGTCGCGGTGCTCCTCACCCCCTGGCCGTGGCGTGCCCTGCTCTACCTGGCCACGTCGGCCCCGGTCGCCGCGGTGTGGTCGCTCCTGTGCTGGCCGCTGCTCACCCTGGCGGGCCTCCCCCTGGGGGCGGTCGAGCGCCGCAGGCTCGCCCTCGTGGACGGGGCGCCCGCGCCCTCCCCGCACACGCCCCCGCCGCCGGGGTCGGGGCCCGCGGGCTGGATCCGGTGGCGCTCACGCGAGGCGGCCTCCTGGCTGGAGCTGGCCCACGGGCTGCTGCTGGCGCTGCTGTGCGTGGTCGAACTGACCGTGGCGGTGGTCCTGACGGGGGTGCCGGCCGCCCTGCTGGCCTCGCCGGTGCTGCGCGCCGCCGGGGTCGCCGACGGCCCGTCCCCGGTCGCCCCCGCCGTCCTCCTCGGCCTCGGCGCGCTGCCGGTGAGCGCCTACACGGCCATGGTGCTGGCGGCGGGCCGCGCCCGGCTGGCGCGTGCGCTGCTGACCGCGCCGCGGGGGGAGGAACTGGCCGAGCTCGGGGAGCGGCTCGTCCTGGTGTCCCGGTCGCGCACGCGGATCGTGGACGGGTTCACGGCCGAACGGCGGCGGATCGAGCGCGACCTGCACGACGGGGCCCAGCAGCGGCTCACCGCGCTGGTCGTGCGCCTGGGCATGGCGAGCAGCCGGTTCGACGACGACCCCGAGCAGGCCAGGGCCCTGGTCGCACAGGCGCACGCCGACGCCCGCGCCGCCCTCGTCGAGCTGCGCGAGCTGGTGCACGGCATCCATCCGGCGGCCCTGACCGAGCGCGGACTCGTCGCCGCGCTGGAGGAGCTGGCGGACACCCAGCAGGTGGAGGTGGCCGTGGAGGCGGGGGACGTGGGGCGGCTGCCCGACGCCGTCGAGTCCACCGCGTACTTCTGCGCCGCCGAGGCCGTGGCCAACGCCGCCCGCCACTCCGGGGCCGACGCCGTCCGGGTGGGCCTGCGCGTGAACGGAGGGGCGCGGCGCGGGACCCTGCTCCTCACGGTCACCGACGACGGCCGCGGCGGCGCCGACCCGGACCGGGGGAGCGGGCTGACCGGCCTGGCCGACCGGGCGGCAGCCCTGGGCGGGCGGGTGTCCCTGACCAGCCCCGGCGGAGGGCCGACGACGGTGGAGGTGAGGATCCCGTGCGGATCGTGATCGCCGAGGACTCGGTCCTGCTGAGGGCGGGCCTGGAACAGCTCGTCGCCATGGTCGGGCACGAGGTGGCGGCCTCGGTCGGCGACGCACCCGCGCTCATGGCGGCGGTGGACGCGCACCGCCCCGACCTCGTGGTCACCGACGTGCGCATGCCGCCCGGCCACAACGACGACGGGCTGCGCGCCGCGATCGCGCTCGCCCGCGCCCACCCCCGCACGGGGATCCTCGTCCTGTCCCAGTACGTGCTGGGCGCGGCCGCCGCCGAACTCCTGGAGAGCCGCGCCGAGGGGGTCGGCTACCTGCTCAAGGACCGGGTCGGGGACGTGGACGAGTTCCTGGGCACCCTGGAGCGGGTCGCCGCCGGGGGCACCGTCGTCGACCCCGAGGTGGTGCGCCGCCTGCTGGGACGGCGCCGCAACCGGTCGGTCCTGGAGCGGCTGACCCCGCGCGAGCGCGAGGTGCTGGAACTGATGGCGAGGGGCCGCACCAACGCCGCGGCGGCGGAGGCCCTGGTGGTCACCGAGGCGGCGGTCGCCAAGCACGTGAGCGGGATCTTCACCAAGCTCGACCTGCCGGTGAACCCGAACGACAACCGCCGGGTGCTCGCGGTCCTCGCCTACCTCGCGGGCTGACGGGGCCGCCCTTCCGGCGCCCTTCCGGCGCCCTTCCGGCGCCCTGCCGGTGCGCCCCGTCAGTCCATGGCCGAGGTGCCGTGGCGCCAGTAGCCGACGAACGCGATGTCGGACTTGGGCACCCCGCGCTCGCGGACCAGCGCCCGCCGCAGGCCGGTGGGCAGGGCGTTCTCCCCGGCGACGAAGCAGAAGGGACGGCCCGGCGGGAACTCGGCGGCGCGCACGGTGTCCAGGGCGAGCCTGCCGGGCAGGGCGTGCGGGTCGGTGCGGGGCAGCCAGTGCACGTCCACGCCGGGCAGGTCGGGCAGCGGCCGGACGTCGTCGGAGGAGGGGACCTCCAGGTAGACCCGGGCCCGCAGGCCGGCGGGGGCCTGCTCCAGGATCGACACCAGGGCGGGCACGGCGCTCTCGTCGCCCACGAGGAGCTGCCAGTCGGTGTCCTCGGAGGGCACGTAGTAGACGGCGTCGGCGAGCAGGCCCGCCTCGTCGCCGGGGGCGGCCGCAGCGGCCCAGGCGGAGGCCGGGCCGGCGTCGCCGTGGTCCACGAACTCCAGGTCGAGTTCGAGCGCCTCCGGGTCGAAGCGGCGCACGGAGTAGCTGCGCACGTGCGGCTTGCGGTCGTCGGACATCGCGTACAGCTGCTCCACCCAGCGCTTGTCGGCGTCGGCGGGCATGTGCAGCCGGTCCTGGCCCTCGCGGGGGAGGAAGAGGCGCACGAACTGGTCGCGGCCGAGGAAGTCGAACCCCTCCAGTTCCCCGCCGCCGAGGGTCACCGTGACGAAGTGCTTGCTGACGCGGGTGGTGCGCACCACGCGGGTGCGGATCATCGCGCGGTGGCGGGGGTGTTCGATGCGCACGGGCCCATGTACTCCTCGGTCGGACGGACGGGCGGAAAACGCCCCTCGTTAGGTTAGCCTCACCAACCGCCCGGCGTCGAAGCGGCGGCGGAGCCCGGAGGCGACCCGCGTCGCGCGGGCGCGGCCGGACCGGTCCGGGGGACGGGCGGCGTCCCGCACCGCCGGCCGCCGGACCGGTCCGCCCGGCCCCTCAGACGGCGGACCACTCCTTCCGGTGGGCGCGGGCGAAGTCGGCGAAGGCGCGGGGCGGGCGGCCGGTCAGGCGGTGGACCGTGTCCGTGACGCGGTCCTCCTCGCCCCGGGCGATGCCGGAGTCCACCGCGACCAGCGCCGAGGCGAAGGGCTCCGGCATGCCCGCGTCCAGGTTGCGCCGGACCAGCTCGTCCGCCGGCGCGGGCGTGTGGCGCACGGGCCGGTCGGCGGCGTCGGCGATGACCGCTGCCGCCTCCGTGTACCCGAACGACTCCGGCCCGGTGAGCACGTGGTCGCCGGTCACCGGCCCCGGCGCCGTCAGCACCTCCGCCGCGACGGCCGCGATGTCGGCGGCGTCGATCCATCCGAGCCGCCCGCCGCCGGTCGCCGAGCGGATCTCGCCGCGCTCGCGGATGCCCACCGCCACCGGGTGCGCACCGGTGAAGTTCTGCATGAACCCCGACGGCCGCAGCACCGCCCACTCCGGGAACGACCGCACGGCCCCGCCCAGCTCCGCGGCGCCCGGGGCGCCGGGCAGCTCCGCCAGTGAGCCGAGCAGCACCACGCGCCGCACCCCGGCGGCCCGGGCGGCCGCCAGGAACGGCCCGGCCGCCGGCATGGGGTCCAGGGTCAGCGGCGGAGGCACCAGGTACAGGGCCTCCGCCCCGGAGAGGGCCCGGGCGTGCGTCCCCGGGTCCGCCCAGTCGAAGGGCACGCCCCCGGGTCCCGGCCTGCGACTGGCCACGCGCACGTCCGCGCCGCGGGACCGCAGCGTCTCGACCAGGGGGCGGCCGGTGTTGCCGGTGCCGCCGGTGACGAGGATCGTCATGCCCCGAGCCCCTTCCGCAGCGCTTCCAGCCCGCCGCCGGCGCGTGCCGCCTGCACGGGACTCCAGTAGTCGCGGAACTCGGTGATGAACCCGTCCCGCACCGTGACCACGGTGATGTAGTCCATCCGGTAGGGCGCGCCCGTGCGCACCGTCCGGCCCTCGGCGCTGTACTCGGCGACGACGGTCTCCGGATCCCCGGTGCGGTGCACGCGCATCGCCGGGACACCGGTGACGTCGTACACATCGGTGTATCCGGACAGGTAGCCGCGCACCGCCTCCCGGCCGTCCAACCGCGTGGGCGCCCCGGCCTCCGCGAACGGGAACGCGGCCGTCCCGTCCGGCGCCCACATCCCGGCGATGCCGTCCATGTCCTTGGCCTCCAGCAGCTCCAGCATCCGCCGGAGCACTTCTTCGGGTGATCGTTCCATCTCCGCCTCCGTTGTCGGGTCCCTCGTCCACCACAGTGGCGGGGCGCGCCGTGCGGGGGAACGGCCGCTTCGTCCCCGGACCACTGGTCCGTGGCTCGCCGCCCGCGCGCATGGCAGGCTGGGGGTGTGGACAAGCGAGAACTCGGCGGTTTCCTGCGCGCCCGCCGCGAGGCCCTGCGCCCGGCCGACGCCGGCCTTCCCGCCCGCTCGGGCGGGCGCGCGCGGCGCACACCGGGGCTGCGGCGCGAGGAGGTCGCCGACCTCGCCGGGGTCTCGGTGAGCTACTACGAGCGGCTGGAGCAGGCCCGGGCTCCGCGTCCCTCACCGCAGGTGATCGACGCGATCGGGCGGGCCCTGTCGCTGTCGGGGGCGGAGAGGGCGCACCTGTCCCGGCTGGCCGGGCACGCGCCGTCCGCACGGCCGGGTCCGGCCGAACAGGTCCCGCCGGGGGTGCTCACCCTGCTGGACCGGCTCGGCCCGGTCGCCGCCTACGTCTGCGACGACCGCCACGACATCGTGGCCTGGAACGGCCTGGCGGCGGCGCTGGTCACGGACTTCGGCGCGCTGCCCCCGGCCGAGCGCAACGTGCTGCGCCTGGCCGCGCGCCTGGGCGGGACGGTGTGCTCGGCGCCCCCGGAGGCGACGGGCGGGTTCGAGGCGCAGGCGGCGGCCCAGTCGCGCGAGGCGCTGTCCCGGCGCCCGCACGACTCCGCGCTCCGGCGGCTGGTCGGCGAGTCCGCCGAGCGGGTTCCCGGGTTCGCGGCGGAGTGGCGGCGGCACGACGTCCGGCCGCGTACGACGCTGCGCAAGCGCGTCGATCACGCCGAACTCGGCGTGCTCGACCTCGACTCCCAGACCCTCGCGGTGCCGGGCTCCGACCTGCGCGTGGTCATGCTCAGCGCGGAACCGGGCACCCCCGCCCACGAGAAGCTCACCCGTCTCCAGCTCCGGCTCATGGCCCCCGAGCCCGCCTCGCGCCCGTAGCGGCGGGGCGGACGCGGTGGGGGCCGGACGGTCGTCCTCGCGGGTCCCCGACGCTCGTTCCGACCCGGCCCGCGTCGACGGCGGCGGGTCCGGCCGGGGGGAGGCCACGGCCTCACCAGGCGGCCGGGTCGCCGGGCGGGTGCGGCGGGGGAGCCTCGGAGGCCAGGGCGGCCTCCAGCTCCGCCCGGTGCCCGGCCGTCCACTCACGGGCCTCCCGCACCTCCTCCACGACACCCTGGTCGCGGAAGTGGCGCATCTTCGCGTCGCCCTTCGCGGCCAGGTCGAGGATGCCCCGACGGCAGCGGTCCTGCCACCACAGGACCGTCTCCACGACGTCCCCGCGTTCGGCGAGTCCGTAGGAGTCGCAGACCAGCCGGATCCGGGCGCCCGCGCCGACCGCCCCGGGGCCCAGGCGCGCGAACTGCCAGCACAGGTGGGCGACGTCGTGCACGCGCCGGCCCGGGGCGGCCAGCTCCCAGTCCACGAACGCGTAGGGCACGCCGTCCAGGTCGATGGTGTTGCGGGGATCGAGGTCGTTGTGGCAGACGACCTCCTGGTCGCCAGCGAGCGCGGTCCCGGCGGTCAGGTCGTGGAACTCCCGGGTGAGCCGGGCCGCACGGGCGATGTAGTGGCGGGGGAGGGGGTCGCGGTGGTGGACGGCCCGGCCGGGGAGGAAGTCGTACACCAGGCGTCCGCGGTGGTCGTGGCCGTACTGGCGGGGCGCGCCCCGCCACCCCCGGTCGTGGAGGTGGTCCAGGAGGGCGCGCTCGAACTCCCGGGCGGGGTGGTCGGGCCGGTGGACGCTCCTTCCGTGGGAGTCGAACTCCACCGACCACGGACGGCGGTCCCCGGCGCCCCCGCGAACACCGGACATTCTTCCCCTTTGGTAGATCTACGTCGTCAAGGTGCGAACTCGGGAAAATCTCACCAGAGGGTGAAAAACCCGGTTCGGTTCCTCCCTAAACGGTCTCGGCCACCCGCAGCGTCAGCGACCCCAGCCGGTCGAACTCGGCCGTGAACACGTCCCCCGCCTCCAGGGCGATCGGCGTGTGCAGGGCACCGGTCAGGACCAGCTGTCCGGGCTCCAGGCCCCTGCCGGACCCGGCCAGGGAGTTGGCCAGCCACGCGAGCACGGCCACCGGGTCGCCCAGCGCCGCGGCGCCCACCCCGGTGTCCACGACCTCGCCGTTGCGGCTCAGGACCATGCCGACCAGGCGGGGCTCGAACCCCTCCAGGGGGACCGCCGTGTCGGAGACGGCGATGGCCCCCGTGGACGCCAGGTCGGAGACCGTGTCGGCGATCCGGATCCGCCAGTCCTCGATGCGGGAGTCGACGATCTCGACCCCGGCCCTGACCTCCGACACCGCCTCCCGTGCCTGCTCGACGGTCACGCCCGGCCCCTTCAGGGGGGAGCCGAGCCTCAGGGCGATCTCCGCCTCGATCTTCGGCGCGATGAAACGGTCCAGCGGCAGGGTGTCGCCGTCCCGGTACACGGCGGAGGCCAGGAGCGGGCCGTGGTCGGGGGAGTCGATGCCCAGCAGCTTGCGGGCCGGGGCCGAGGTCAGTCCCACCTTGTAGCCGATGACCTCGTCGCCGTCGGCGAGCAGCAGTTCCAGCAGCTCCGCCTGGGTCTCGTACCCCTCCGCCTCGCCGAGCGCGGGGTCGGCGTCGGTGAACGGGGGGACCGGCTTGCGCGTCCGGCGGGCCTCGTGGAGGGCGCGGGCGCGATCGTGTGCCTGGGACATGGCTGACCTCGGACTCTCGGGACGGCGCGGCCGGGGTCGGGAACGGCTGTCCGCCCGCGCGGGTTCTCGTCTGCGCCGACACCGTAGCGCTCCGCGGCGCGTTCCGGAACGGGCGCCCCCGCCCGCGACCGCACGTCGCCGGGCCGTGTCCTGCGGGCGGGGCGTCGGCGGGTCGGATCAGGGGGAGAAGGCGACGGACGCTGCGAGGTCCTTCTGGGACACGAGCGCCGTGAGGCGTTCGGTGAGCGCCGCGTGGACGGCGTCGTAGGTGTCCGAACCGAGGGCCAGACGCAGGGGCGGGTCGGGGTGGCGGGTGGTGTCGTGGACGACGGCGGCGATCCTGGCCGGATCGCCGGTGAAGGCGCTCCCGTCGGCGGTCTCCAGATGGCGCCGGATCGGTCCGACGGCGTTGTCGCGATAGGCGGCCGTTTCGGTGGTGTAGTCCAGGGCCGACGCGAAACCGGTGCGGGTGGCGCCGGGCTCGACGAGGGTGAGGTGGATGCCGAAGTCGCGGACTTCGCGGCTGACGCTCTCGGTGAAGCCCTCCAGCCCCCACTTGCCCGCGTGGTAGGCGCTGTGCGTGGGGATGCCGACCTGGCCGCCCACGCTGGAGATCTGGATGATCCGGCCGCCGCCCTGCTCGCGCATCGGCTTCAGGAAGGCCCGGGTGATCATCATGGGGGCGAGCAGGAGGACCTCGATCTGGTCGCGGATCTGCTCGGCGGTCATCTCCTCGGCGGCGCCGACGACCGCGTATCCGGCGTTGTTGACCACGATGTCCACGGGGCCGGCCCGGAGCGTCCTGCCGACCACCTCCTCGACGTCGTCCGGCCGGGCGAGGTCGAGGACCTCGACGGACAGCCGGTCGCCGTAGGTCCGGCGCAGGTCGTCCAGGGCCGAGGGGCGGCGGACCGTGGCCGTGACGCGGTCGCCGCTCCGGAGGGCGTGCTCGGTGAGGTGGCGGCCCAGGCCGCCGGAGGCGCCGGTGACGAACCAGTGGCGTACGGCCTTGTCCTGGACAGGGGGCACGGGAGTCTCCTGGAGTAGGGTTCTACCGGAACGTGTTCCGTTTGGACTTTAAGCGGAACGCGTTCCGGAATGCAAGCCGAGACGGACACGAAGGAACTCGCATGCCCGCCACCCCGCGCCGGACCAGGAGCGACGCGCTGCAGAACCGAGAGCGCCTTCTGGAGGTGGCCGCGCAGGTCTTCGCCGAACAGGGTCTGGACACCGCGCCGGCGGCCGTCGCCAGGAAGGCGGGTGTCGGCGTCGGCACGCTCTACCGGCACTTCCCGACCCGGGAGGCCCTCATCGAGGCCGCCTACCGGCGTGAACTCACCCACGTGTGCGAGAAGGCGGACGTCCTCCTCGACCGGCACCCGGCCCTCGAGGCGACCCGTGCGTGGATGGAGGACTTCATCCGCTACGCCACGGCCAAGAGCGGTATGTCCGAAGCCCTCAACACGGTCATCGCCTCCGGGGTCGACCCCTACCGCGACAGCCGCGCACTCCTCCTCGGCGCTGTCTCCACGCTCCTGGAGGCCGGTGCCCGGGACGGCAGCCTGCGAACCGATGTCTCCCCCGACGACGTCCTGCTCCTCATGGGCGGTGTCGCCTATTCCGCACGGCACGCCGCCGGGGAGCGCGTCCGCCCCCTCGTCGGCCTCCTCGTGGACGCGCTGGCCAAGGGCCCGGCGGAGAGCTGAGCCCGGGGCCCGGCGGAGCGCCGGAGCCCGTCCGGGGGCCGGTGGCGACCGCACCCTGCGTGCCGCGGGGCAGCCGAGCCGGCAACCCGCCGGACCACACGCCGGGCGCCCCCGGAACACCGCTCCGGGTGGCGCCCGGCTGTACTTTGCAACGGGGGACACAGCCGCCGTCGGACAACAGGGGGACGCACGATGGACGCCACCGCGCAGATCGGTGTCACGGGCCTCGCGGTCATGGGACGCAACCTGGCCCGCAACCTCGCACGGAACGGGTTCACCGTCGCCGTGCACAACCGGTCGGAAGCCAGGACGCGCGACCTGGTCGACGGGTTCGGGGACGAGGGCTCCTTCGTCCCGGCCTACTCGGCGGAGGACTTCGTCGCCTCGCTCGAACGGCCCCGCCGCCTCGTGGTCATGGTCAAGGCGGGCGGGCCGACCGACGCCGTGATCGAGGAGTTCGCGCCCCTGCTGGAGGAGGGCGACGTCATCGTCGACGGCGGCAACGCCCACTTCCTCGACACCCGGCGCCGCGAGGCGGAGCTGCGCGAGCGCGGCATCCACTTCGTCGGGGCCGGCGTGTCCGGGGGAGAGGAGGGCGCCCTGAACGGCCCGAGCATCATGCCGGGCGGGTCGGCGGAGTCCTACCGGTCCCTCGCGCCGATGCTGGAGCGGATCGCGGCCAGGGCGCCCGACGGCACCGCATGCGTGTCCCACGTGGGACCGGACGGCGCCGGGCACTTCGTGAAGATGGTGCACAACGGCATCGAGTACGCCGACATGCAGCTGATCGCGGAGGCCTACCAGCTGCTGCGGTCGGTCGCCGGGTACTCGCCCGAGCGGATCGCGGAGACCTTCCGCTCGTGGAACACCGGGCGCCTGGACTCCTACCTGATCGAGATCACCGCCGAGGTGCTCGCCCACCGCGACGGGGCCACGGGCGAGCCGTTCGTCGACGTGGTCCAGGACCGGGCGGAGCAGAAGGGAACCGGCCGCTGGACCGTGCAGACGGCCCTGGACCTCGGGGTCCCCGTGCCGGGGATCGCCGAGGCGGTCTTCGCGCGCTCGCTGTCGGGCGGGGCGGAGCTGCGGGAGGCCTCCCGCGCCCTGCCCGGCCCCGTGCCCGCACCGCTGGGCGAGGAGGAGGCGGCCCGGTTCGCGGACCGGGTCGAGCAGGCGCTGTACGCGTCCAAGCTGGTCTCCTACACCCAGGGCTTCCTGCAGATCGCGGCCGGGAGCGCCGAGTACGGCTGGGACGTGGACCCCGGCGCGGTGGCGGCGCTGTGGCGTGCGGGGTGCATCATCCGCGCCGCGTTCCTGGACCGTGTGCGCGACGCCTACGCGGCCCGGCCGGACCTGCCCAGCCTGCTGTCCGACGACGCGTTCGCGGAGGAGATGGGCCGGGCCCAGGAAGACTGGCGGCACGTCGTGGCCACGGCCGCCGCGCAGGGGGTGCCGACGCCGGGGTTCTCGGCGGCGCTGGCGTACTACGACGCGCTGCGCGCGGAGCGCCTGCCCGCCGCTCTGGTCCAGGGCCAGCGCGACTACTTCGGGGCGCACACCTACCGGCGTGCGGACCGCGAGGGGGTGTTCCACACGCTCTGGGCGGGTGACCGGTCCGAGGAGCGCGTGGACGGCTGAGCCCCGGCCGGGGGGGCGGCGGGCAGGGCCCTTGCCCCAGGGGCCCTGCCCGCCGTGGCGGCACCGGGTCGTCGGCCTGATCCGGCCGGGCGGTGGTCCATCGGCGCCCACGAGGCGTGCCGTCGTCCCTGCGCAGCCGGGGCCGTCCCCCGCTGCCACGGATGACGGATCCCGCCGCGCGGAAACCATGGCGCCTTAACCGGATGAAGATTTTCCAGGTGCGACGATCGCCGCCGACGAACTGCTGTTCCCGGGCCGGGGGGTCGATCCCCGTTCTCCTCGAAGAAGAAGCGGTGGGTGAGCCTTGCCGTGTCTGTGGAGTTGTCGAACCCGGTGATGGCACGGTGACATCGTTGACGCCCCCGGAAGGGCACTGTTCGGTCGGGCCTCATGCCTGTGTGGTCGGCCTCGCGCCACCTCTCCGACCTCTTCTCGCCGGGAAGGGATATCTCTTCGGGAAGTCCTTTATCCTTGTGTCCTGAACCCCTATGACCTGGTCGTGTGCTGTTCTGGACGGGCCGCGAGGGTTGGGCGGGTGAGAACTCGATGCCCATCGTTCTGGCTGGTCAGGGCCGGTTCTCCGGCTCGCCCCGGCGAAGCGGGTGTGGCTCGGCGTGCATTCACGCCCTGTTAGCCTGATGCGGCGTTCCGGTGCCCCCCCCCGCTCGGGATCGACCCGCAACGCCGGTCGCCCGGAAGATCGGTGCCGTCCCCATGTCCGCCTCCACGAACAAAGCATTGACGATGCCACTCGGAGGACGGTTCTGGGCCTTGTGGTCCGCCTCCCTGGCCTCGAATCTCAGCGACGGTGTGGCGATGATCGCGATGCCGTGGATCGCGTCTTCGCTGGCGCCCGACAATGCCGCTCTGGTGGCATTGGTGGCTGCGTTCGGGCGGTTTCCCTGGCTGTTTCTGGCGCTTCCCGCCGGAGTTCTCGTGGACCGGGCGCCCAGGTTCACGCTGATGGTCGCCTCCAACTCCCTCCGCATGCTGCTCTGGGGCCTTCTCGCCGTGGCGGTGTTCTTCGGATGGGTCTCGATCCCCCTCCTGGCGGTGTTCGCGTCGGCGTTCGGCGCGCTCGAGGTCTGTCACGACACGGCGGCCGAGACCGCGGTGACCTCCCTGGTCGCCAAGGAGAGGCTGGAGCGCGCGAACGGACACCTCCGATCCGGGGCCGTCGTGGCGCAGGAGTTCGGCGGCCGTCCGCTGGGCGGTCTCGTGCTGGCGCTCGGGTTGTTCGTCCCGTTCCTGTTCAACGTCGGCGCGCTGCTGGTATCGGTCCTGGCTCTGCTGCGGGTACGCGCCACCGCGCCTCCGGCCGACACGGCCACCACGCGGCAGGTCGCCGTCGGGTCCGTTTCCGGGCCCTTTGCGGCGACCGGCGCCCCACGTGGGCTCCGTGGTGTGGGGGCGGACCTGGCCGAGGGTGCGCGGGCCGTGTGGAATCAGCCGCTCCTGCGCGCGGTGGCAGTCGTCGCGGTGTTCGTGAACACCGCTTTCGCGACCATGCTCTCCACACAAGTCCTGTTCGTCCGCGACGCCTTGGGCCTCGGTCCGGCCGGCTTCGGACTGCTCATGGCCTTCGCCGCCGTCGGCGGGATCGTCGGGGGACAGGTCGTCTCCTGGCTGCGCGCCGCCCTCCCGTACGGAACGCTGCCGGTGGTGTGCCTCACCGGAAGCGGGCTTCTGTACCTGACGGTGGCGCTGTTTCCGAGCACGCCGGTGGTGGCCGGGGCGTACTTCTTCGCGGGTGGCCTGGTGCTGGGCTACGGGGTCGCGATGACCTCCGTCCGCCAGAGAGTCACGCCGGATCGCCTGCTGGGCCGGGTGAACGCCCTCATGCGCACCGTCACCTGGGGCATGAGCGCTGTGGGCATGGCGCTCGGCGGCGTGCTGGTGTCGTCCCTGTCCTCGTTCCTGAGCCAGGCGGACGCGCTCCGCGCTCCCTATGCCTTGGTGAGTGCGGTCTGTCTGGGCGTCGTGGTGCTCTTCGGTCGAAAGCTCACCCGTCTCGTGCGCGAGAACGACGTCTGAGCCCTCGCCCCTTTCCGGGAACCGTGCACGCCGCCGGTCCTCACCGCCGGGTGCGGTTGTCGGAGAGCCCGAGTTCCACCTCCGTCTTCGCCACGTACCCCGGGATCTGTTCCAGGGTGAGCGTGCGTTCGGGTGGCGGCTCCCGGTGCTCCGGGGCGGTCGTGCACCGCCCCGGAGCACCGGAGGGGTCAGTTCTGGCCGATGCCGGAGGTGATGGCCTTGGTGACGGCGGCGGTGAACTCGGTGGTGGAGGCGGATCCGCCCAGGTCCCGGGTGGAGGTGCCCGTGGCGATCGTGTCGGCGACGCCCTTCTCCATGATCTTCGCCGTGGTGGCGAGGGCGGGATCGTCGTGGCGGGCGGCGAGCCACTCGAAGAGCATCGCCGTGGACAGGATCATGGCGACCGGATTGGCGGTGTTGTGCCCCGCGATGTCGGGTGCGGAGCCGTGCGAGGCCTGCGCCATGGCCGTGTCTGCGGAGGAGTTGATCGAGGGGGCTGTGCCGAGCGAGCCGGAGATCTCGCCGGCCAGGTCGGAGAGGATGTCACCGAACATGTTCTCGGTGACGATGACGTCGAAGTCCTGGGCGCGGCGCACCAGGTGCACGGTCATGGCGTCGATGTGGAAGTCGTCCACCGCCACGTCGGGGTAGTCCTGGGCGACTTCCTGGCATACAGTCCGGAACAGGCCGGTGGTCAGTTTGAGCACGTTGGCCTTGTGGACGATGGTCAGCTTCTTACGGCGGGAGCGCGCCAGGTCGAAGGCGACGCGGGCGACGCGCTCCGTGGCGTGACGGGTGACGATGCCCATCGAGATCGCGGTGTCGGGCGTGGGCATGAATTCGCCGGTGCCGGCGTGAGTGTTGCGGTCGGCGTAGAAGCCCTCGGTGTTCTCGCGGACGATCACCAGATCGGCACTGTCGCACACCGCTTCGGCCCCGGGGAAACTCTTGGCGGGACGGATGTTGGCGAAGAGCTGGAAGTGCTTGCGCAGGGTGCCGGAGGGGTTCAGGGCGGACTTGTGCGGTTCG
This sequence comes from Streptomonospora nanhaiensis, assembly GCF_026642255.1. Taxonomy (GTDB): domain Bacteria; phylum Actinomycetota; class Actinomycetes; order Streptosporangiales; family Streptosporangiaceae; genus Nocardiopsis; species Nocardiopsis tropica. The sequence continues at coordinate 2,865,302 of NZ_CP113264.1, forward strand.
GGGTAGCTGACGGAGTCGTGCGGCCCAAGGACCCAGCCGTCGAGCGTCTCCAGAGCCCGCTTGGTCTCGTCCGGCACCGGGGCGCCGTGCGTGGTGATGGCTGAGGCGCCCAGCGGGAGCGCGACCCAGTCGATCGAGGCTCCGGCGGCCTGTGCCGCGGCGGTGGCGACCTCGATGGAGGAGGGGACGATCTCCGGTCCGATGCCGTCGCCTTCCAGCACGCCGAGGCGGTAGGTGGTGCTCATCTGCGGATCCTGTTCTTCCGTTGTCTTGGCGGAGGGGTGGGTTGTGTGCGCCCGCGGTGCGAGGGGCTGTGCCAGGGGGGTTCTCGCGTCGGACAACGCGGCCAGGGAACGGGTCGCGGCCTGCTCGCTTCCGCCGTCCTGGGTGTGTTCCAGGGTCAGCCAGCCGGTGAAACCGCTGCCGTCCAGTGCCTGCAGCAACCGCGGGAGCCGGGGGTCGCCCACCTCCAGCGGGCCCCGGGCGGCGGCTGCCGCGAGTTGGAGGCAGCCCGCGGAACCGGCGTGCTCGCCTACGACGGCGATCGGATCGAGGCCCTCGTGTTCCAGGTGGTGGGTGTCCAGCACCAGCCCGGCGCGGAGGGCGAGCCTGCGGGTGGCCGCCAGGGTTTCCTCCGGGGTGTGCCACAGGGAGGTGTTCCGACGCGACTGCGGCTCCAGCAGCAGTCTGCAGCCGTGGGCGGTCGCTTCCGCGGCCAGTCGCCGTACGGCTCGTTCGACCCAGTCGCGCTGCTTGTCCTCCAGACCGGGGAGGAAGACGCCGCGGGTCTGGCCGAGCGTGAGCGGCACGCCGAGCGCCCCGGCCAGACGGGCCGCGCCGAACAGCCGTCGGAGCGCGTGGTGGCGCACCTCCGGTGACGGGTCGGCCAGGGTCAGGCCGTCCTGTGAGGCGACCGGGCCGGTTCCGATGGCGAGCACGGCGAGTCCGGTACCGGCAACGGCGTGGGTGAGCAGGTCCGCGTCGTCGGCCGTCACGTCGCGCACCTGCACCTCCAGTCCGTCGAAGCCGAGTCCGGCGAGTGTTCGGGCGGCCTCGGCGAGCGGCGCGCCGAAGCCCAGCGGGACCGGGGCACGGCAGTCGTCCGAGGAGACGGTGTAGGCCACCGGCCAGGGCAGGAGGCCCCTCATGAGGCCGCTGCCGTCGTCGGCCGGTCCGGTTCGGTCGGGCCGGTGAGCAGACCGCGCAGCTCGACGGCGGCCGCCCCGGCGCCGTCCAGGACGGGGACGCCCAGCAGATCGGCCAGCGCGGGGCCGGCCGGGGCGAGGGAGTACTGGGCCAGCAGTACCGCCTGGACGTCGGCGGCTCCTGCGGAGTGGAGTGCGCGGGCCAGGTGCCGGGCAGCGGCCAGGGGGTCGTCGGCGCTCCCCGCGTCCTCGCTGAGCGCGGTCACGATCTCGACGGGGCGGTCCGATCGGACCGCGGGGGCAAGGGCTTCGAGCTGCGCGGCCGCGGCCGGGACGGCGGGTGGAGTGGAGGCGACCACGGCGATCCGGTCCCAGTCCCCGGCCAGGGCGACCCTGAACATCGCCTCGTCCGCCTTCAGGAGGGGCACGTGCCACAGGGTGCGGGCGGTGTCCACGACTTCGCCGTAGGAGGAGCAGGTCAGCAGTAATCCTTGGGCTCCTCCGTCCACCGCGTGCCCGATCAGGCGGAGCATGCGGCGGCGCAGTGCCTCGGTGAGGCGGCCGGCGGAGCGGGCATCGCCCAGGAGGCGGTCGTCCAGCAGGTTCCACACGCGGGCTTCGGGGAACTCCCGGTCGAACGCGCTCTTGGCGGTGCTGGCTCCGGTCGGCACGGCGTGGATCATGGCGACCAGGGGGCGGCTCTCGATCACCGGGGTTCCTCCTCTTCCAGGAGTCGGGCCAGGTGGTCTCATGCCTGGGCCTGCTCCGTTCGGCGTGGTGGGCGGGCGAAGGGCGGAGCAGGTCCCCGAGGCACGGGTGACCGTTCGGCTTTCTGCCGTGCGGCCACTGTAGGGAAAACCGGTCAACCGGTCAACCGGTTCTAAGAACAGGGGTCCGATTCGAGGAGAGTGCCCCCGGCTCGGCCGTCAGAGACCACTGCGCTGGTCGAGTGCCTCCTGCAAGCGCCTGGAGGCGCCCTCCATGTGATGGGCCATGGCCGCGCGGGCGGCTTCCGCGTCCCCCCGCTCAACCGCCTCGAAGATCGGAACGTGGTCGGCGTAGGCCACTTCGCGGGGTCGGACCGCGCCCGTGCGCTGGACCCAGCCGCGTTGGATCATGGCGCGCATCCCCTTGAGCACGTCGCGCAGGACCGTGTTCCCGGCGAGTTCCGCCAGGGTGGCGTGAAAGGCGGTGTCCGCCTCGGGGAACTCCTCGGCCGGGCACTCCCGCATCACCGTGAGGCGCGCTCGCAGCAGCTCCACGCCGGCGTCATCGCGTGCCCGGGCGGCCAGACCGGCCACGACCACCTCCAGCTCGGTGCGGGCCTGGAGCATGTCCCGGGCTCCGCGTTCCCCGAGCACCAGGCCGAGCTCGAAGAGCCGGTAGAGCACGTCCGAGTCCGTGCCGCGGAAGTAGGTCCCGCTGCTCTGCCTGATCTCCAGCAGCCCCAGGAAGCCGAGCGATTTGATCGCCTCGCGCACGGTCGGCCGGTTCACCCCGAGCATCTCGGCCAGCTGTCGCTCCGAGGGGATGCGCTCACCCGGTTCCACCTGGCCCGACGTGAGGTAGTCGATCAGCCGTCGTGACACCTCTGCGGCGAGCGGTTCCCGTGGCGCGACCATGATCTTCGAGAGCTCGGCCATGAATTTCCTCACTTCAAAGTATTGACGAGTCGGCCCGAGTCTAGTTACCTACCGGAAACAGGACGACCGGTTAACCGGTTTACCGGTACGCCGGAGTTGCTTCATGGCGCGCAAGGGCGCATGCGGCACTCCCCGGTCGGCGTCCGGGCCCGACGTCCCCGACGCCGGCACGCGATACGCGCCGACCGCGCCCACGACCCACGAGATCCACGCCGGCGATGCCTGGTGCCGCAGCCGCAGCCGAGCGCCCCGACCGGCTCGGGGCCCGCCCGTCGCGCTCCCCGCCGGGCTCATCCGAACCACGTGAACCGCGGCCGCCGCCTGTCCGGCGGTCCCGACCCCCGACCCCCGACCCCCGCCCCCCAGTAAGGAGCCATGATGCTCGCCGTCCTCGGCTTTGCCACTCTGGGCAGCTTCATGCTGCTCGTGATGCGGAAGTACCTCTCCGCCTTCACCGCCATCATGATCACCCCCATCGCCGCCGCCGTGATCGCGGGCAAGGGCGCCCAGCTCGGCGAGATGATCATCAGTGGTCTCGACACCGTCGCGCCCACTGCGGCCCTGCTGCTGTTCGCGGTCCTCTACTTCGGCCTGATGATGGAGGCCAAGCTCTTCGACCCGGTCTGCCGGGTCATCATCAGGGCCTCCAAGGGCGACCCTGTGCGCATCTGTGTGGGCACCGCCGTGCTCGCCCTCCTCGTCGCCCTGGACGGGGACGGCACCACCAGCTACATGATCATCTGCTCGGCATTCCTGCCGATCTACCGCCGCCTCGGCATGAACCCCCTCATCGTCGCCACCATCGCCGCCATGGCGCTGGGCACCATCTCGGGCACCACCCCCTGGGGCGGGGCCGCCACACGCGGCATCAGCGTCCTCCACCTGGACCCCACCGAGTACTTCGTCCACATGATCGGCCCGATGGCTCTGACCTCCCTGGCCATCATCGCCGTCGCCTACTGGCTCGGGCTGCGCGAACGCCGCAAGATCGACCCGGAGGAACTGGCCGCCTACAAGCTGGAGATCGCCTCCGGGGAAGCGCTCGCCACCGTCCGCGCCGACTGGCGCATGTGGTTCAACGCTGGTCTGACCGTGCTGTTGATGGTGCTGCTGATCCTCGGGGTCGCTGAACTGCTGGTCCTGTTCATGATCGCCTTCGTCATCGCCCTGCTCGTCAACGTCCGCACCATCGGTGACCAGCAGGACCTCATCAAGCGCCAGGCCGCCAACGCCGTTCCGGTCATGATCCTCGTTCTCGCCGCCGGCGTCTTCACCGGCGTCATGACCGACGCGGGCATGATCAGAGCCATGGCCGACACGGCGCTCGCCGTCGTCCCCGAGTCCATGGGCAACCTGATCCCCCTCGTCACCGCCGTCCTCGCCCTGCCGCTGGGCTTCTTCATGTCCAACGACGCCTACTGGTTCGGCGTCATCCCCGTGCTCGCCGAATCGGCTGCCCAATACGGCATCGATGCCAACGAGATCGCCCGCGCCGGAGCCATCGGCCAGATCCTCCACATGATGGGGCCCACCTCCGCGCCCCTCTGGGTCCTTCTCGGCCTGGTCAAGGTCGAACTGGGTGATTTCCAGAAGCACGCCCTGCGCTGGGGAATCCCCGTCTCCATCGCCTACATCCTCTTCGCCCTCCTCACCGGAGCCATCAGCATCACCTGACGCTGCTTCACGGACGATTCCGGAGGGGGAGGGCAGATGCGTCAAGATCGGAGGAGGTGTCGTGCCGGGTGTGAGGGAGGTTCCGGCATGCACCGGGCCTTGGGGAGCTGTGCCTCCGGGGCCGCGGTGCTCGGCCGTCTCCTCCCGAACTCCACGGGCGTCGGCGGCCGACCGCTGGGCGTCGGTGTTCCCACCGAGGCGGACGAGGCCGGGGGCACGGTCCGGGGCCGGGCCCGCAGCGGTGGGAGCGGACCGCGCGGTGGAGTTTTACACGCCCTGGGCGGGGGCCTGCGGGGGAGGCGGCCGGGCTCCGGCCGGGAGGGCCGCCGGTCGGCCTCCTTCGGGAGGGCGGACCGGCGGCCCCGGCAGGGTCAGCCTCGCGGGTCGGCGAGGGCCCCGACCGGCCCCTCGACCCGGTAGTCGTCCAGGGCGGTGACCGCGTACGCGGTTCCCTCCGGGGCGTCCTCGCCGGAGGGGAGCCCCTCCAGGGAGGTGCGGCCGGTCACCTCGACGAGGTTGTCGGCGGACAGGGCCTCGCAGCGGTCCTCCGCGTCCCCCGACGCGGCCAGGGCCGCCTCGTCCGGGTCGAGCCGGTAGACGGCGTAGGACCGGGCGCCGTCGACCTCGTCCCACTCCAGCCCGGCGCCGGCGCCGTCGCCGTCGGCGGTGGCGGTGGCGGTCAGCCCGGTCACGGCGCCGGTCAGGGGCTGCCCCTCGCGGGAGGGGTCGGCCACGGGCGGGAGCGCCGGGTCGGCGTAGTGCTCCTCGGCCAGGTGCTCGTAGGCCTCTTCGGCGGCGCCGGTGAGGGAGGTGAAGGAGAAGTAGACGTCGCCCCCGACCTCGGGGAAGTCCTCGGAGTAGTCGAGCTGGGTGCTGAGCGCGTCGTCCTCGCGCCAACCGCTCTCGCCGACCCGGTAGGCGGCCTGGCCGATGTAGAGGTCCACGCCGGTGCCCTCGACCTCCGAGGCCCACCAGGGGACGAGCTCCTCGTAGTCGGCGGCACCGAACCCGCGCTCCCAGTACAGCTGGGGGACGACGTAGTCGACCATCCCCTCCCTGATCCAGGTGCGGGTGTCGGCGTGCTGGGCGGCGTAGGACTCCAGGCCGGAGGTCGCCGACCCGGTGGGGTCGCTGCCGTCGTTGCGCCAGATGCCGAACGGGGAGATCCCGAAGCGGACCCACGGCTCGGTGTCCTGGATCCGGTCGTGCACGCCCTCCACGAGCCGGTTGACGTTGTCGCGCCGCCAGTCCTCGCGGTCGTCGAAGCCGTCGCCGTGCTCCTCCCAGCTGGCGTCGTCGTCGAACTCCTCCCCGTCCTTGGGGTAGGGGTAGAAGAAGTCGTCGAAGTGGACCCCGTCGATGTCGTAGCGCTCGACGACGTCCATGATGACGCCGGTGACCCACTCCCGGACCTCCGGGTTGCCCGGGTCGAGGAAGCCCTCGCCGCCGTACTCGACCAGCCAGTCCGGGTTCTCCTCGACCGGGTGGTCCTCGGCCATCTCCTCGATGTCGGAGTTCAGGCCGACCCGGTAGGGGTTGAACCAGGCGTGCAGCTCCAGCCCGCGCTCGTGCGCCTGCTCGACGGCGTACTCCAGCGGGTCGTAGCCGGGGTCGCCGCCCTGCTCGCCGGTGAGGTAGCGGGACCAGGGCTCCAGCTCGGACTCGTAGACCGCGTCGGCGGTGGGGCGCACGTGCAGGAAGACGGTGTTCAGTCCGAGTTCGTCCGCCTCGTCGAGGCGCTCGTCCATCTCGGCCCGCTGCTCGTCGGCGCTCAGCCCGGGTTCGGAGGGCCAGTCGATGTTGCCGACGGTGGTGAGCCACGCGCCGCGCATCTCCCGCTTGTCGTGGGCGGCCCGGCAGAGCGCGGCTCCGGGGCCCGCCCCGGGGTCGGTGGCGCCGACGAGCACGTACGCGGACAGCATGAGCCCCGCGGCGGCGCCCGCGGCCAGCCACCGGTTGCGCCAGCGCGGCGCCATTCCCGCACGTCTGCCTCGAGCCACGGGTCCTCCCCCTGAACCGCGGTGGCGTCGGGGCGACGCCACGCCGGGAATCAGGGTAGGACACTTGGTAACTTTTTGGACACTGATTCTGAAATCGGTGGTTTGAATCTCATTGAGGTGGGAATCGGGCGCAGCGTCGTGCGGCCCCGCGGGGGACCCGCCCGCCGCGGGGCGGGTCCCCCGCGGGCCGGGGCGGGCGGGGTCAGCCGAACTGGCCGGGCTGGTAGTCGCCCGCGGGGGTCTGGGCCATGACGTTCAGCCGGTTGACGGTGTTCATGAAGGAGATGAGGGAGACCAGGGCGACCAGCTGGTCCTCGTCGTAGTGCTCGGCGGCCTTCTCCCATGCCCCGTCGTCCACCCCGCCGGCGGCGTCGGCGATGCGGGTGCCCTGCTCGGCCAGTTCCAGGGCGGCGCGCTCGGCCTCGGTGAAGACCGTGGCCTCCCGCCAGACGGCGACCAGGTTGAGGCGCACGGCCGTCTCCCCGGCCCGTGCCGCCTCCTTGGTGTGCATGTCGGTGCAGAAGGCGCAGCCGTTGATCTGGCTGACGCGGAGCTGCACCAGCTCCTGGGTGGTGCGGGGAAGCGTCGATTCCCCGATGGCCCTGCCCGCCGAGGCGATGTGCTTCATGAGCTTCGTCGCGAGGGCGTTGCCGAAGAGGTCGAGTCGGGCCTGCATGGTGTTCTCCTTGCGGTGTCGGGGCTGACAAGGCAAGGACGGGAGCGGGCGGGCCGGGCGTGACATCCCCGTGGCCGCCGGGCGCGTGAGGTGGGTCACGCCCGGCCTTGCCCTGCCCCGGGTCCCCCGGGGGGCGGGGGCGTCCCCGCCTTCACCGGCGGCCTCCTCGGCGCGGTCAGGCCGGTGCGACGCTCCCCGGTTCGCGCAGCATCGCCATCGGGGCCGCGCCGCTCGCGCCCGCGACGATCTCCCCGTCCCCGAAACCGTGGCGGCGGTACAGGCGGCGGTTGTGCTCGGTGGACGAGACCAGGTACGCGGGCAGGCCCTCGCGGTCGGCCCGCTCCAGCCCGTGGGCCAGGAGGGCGCCGCCCACCCCCCGGCCGCGTCCCGCGGCGGAGACCCCGATCTGGTCCAGGTACCAGTGCCCGCGCTCGGGCCGGTGCCGTGCGAAGGCCCGCAGCACGGGGCGCGAGGACACCAGCCCCCGCACGCCCATGGCCCGGACGAGGGCACCGGCCTCCCGCAGGGTGGCCCACCCCGCCCCGGGCGCCCGGCCCGGACCCTCCCACACCGCGACCCCGACGATGCCCTCGCCCGGGACCTCGGCCACGTCCACCGCGCCGTGGCGCAGCGCCCCCTTGCGCATCAGGGCGGAGAAGAGCAGGGCCAGGCGTGAGCGCCGGTCCGGGCCGGCGGGCACGAAGTCGCGCAGGAGCGGGTCGTCCTCGAACGCCTCGGCCAGGATCGCGGCGGACGCCGTGACGTCGTCCGCGCCGGCCTGTCTGATGTGCATGATCGCTCTCCCGTCGTCGGTGGTGCCCACAGACTACCCCCATTTTTGGCCAAGTGGCCAAAACTTGCGCGTGTAATCTTGCACCCCATGGCGACCAGGCGAGACACGGCGGCGGTGCGCGAGCACCTGCCCATCGAACAACGACGCGCCCAGCTGCTCACCGCGGCGGCGGAGGTGATGCGCGAGCAGGGGGTGGCGGCCGCCACCACCCGCGCCATCGCCGAGCGCGCCGGCGTGCCGCACGGCTCGGTCCACTACTGCTTCGGCACGAAGACGGCGCTGGTCCGCGCCCTGCTGCAGAGCGAGGTGGACCGCTCGGTCGAAAGCGCCCGGCACCGCTCCTCCCGGTCGACCGACCTGGAAGGCGTGCTGCGCAACGTCCTGGAGGCGCAGCTGGAGAGCGTGCGCACCGACCCGGGGCACCACGCGATGCTCGACGAGCTCATCGCCCTGGCCCGCCGCGACCCGTCGCTGGCCGATCTGCCGGGCTGGGAGCACGAGAGGTACGTGGGCGCCGCCGCCGAGCGGATAGCGGAGTGGTCGGCCGCCTCCGGCGTGGCGCTCGCCCGTCCCGCCCGGGAGATCGCGACCACGATCATGGTGCTGGCCACCGGTCTGGGCGACCTGTGGTCGGCCACCGGTGACCGGGCCGTGCTCGACCGGGCCCTGGACGACTGCGTGCGCGGCCTGGCGGCGCGCCTGTCCGAGCCGGCCTGACCGCGAGCCGCCCCGTGGGCGGCGACCGGCGCCCGGAGGTCGGAGGTGCATCGGCCCGGTCCCGGGGGGACACCCCCGGGACCGGGCCGATGCCGTGTGCGGGGTGCGGTCCATGGAGAGCGAAGGGGTTCCGTGCGGCCCGGAATCTTGGCCTATTGGCTAGCGAACTATTGTCTACAATTCAGGGGCCCGGATCTCTGGAGCAAGGAGCCCCCATGGAACCCGCCTCCGCCACGCCTCCCCCCGCCGCCCGTCCCGCCCCCGCCGCGGTCGACGCGCACCAGCACTTCTGGTCGGTCGGCGTCCGCCCGCGCACCCCGGGGACCGCCGTGCTCGACCGTGCGTTCACCCCCGCCGACCTGGAACGGGAGCTGGCCGGGGGAGAGGTCGGGCGCACGGTCCTGGTCCAGTGCGCGGCCGGTCCCGCGGAGAACGACCGGCTGGCGGCCTACGCCAGGGAGTTCCCCCCGGCCGGGGCCCTGGTGATCTGGCTGCCCCTGGCCGACCCCGTCGCGGCCGAGCGCGAGCTCGCGCGGGTACGCGCCCTCACCGGCCTGGTCAGGGGGTTCCGGGCGGCGGTGCCCCCGGGCGCCCGCGCCGACCCCGCCCTCCTGGCGACCATGCGCTCCGCCCAGCGGGCCGGGCTGCTCTGGGAGCTCGTGGTGACGTCGGAGTCCCACGTCGCCCTGGCGGAGCAGGTGGCCGCGGCCTGCCCCGACCTGCCGATCGTGGTGGACCACCTGGCCACCCCGCCCCTGGCCGGAGGGGATCCGAAGGCGTGGGAGGGGTGGATCGGCCGGCTGGCCGCCCTGCCCTCGGCCTCCGTGAAGGTCTCGGTCGGCGGCGACGTCCTGGTCGGCTGGGAGTGGGAGCCCGACCTGCTGGTCCCCTGGGTCGGCCGGGCCCTGGAGGCGTTCGGCGCGCACCGGTCGATGCTGGCGGGCAACTGGCCGGTCGTCCGGCTGGCCGCCGACCACGCCACGGCCTGGCGGTCCCTGCGCGCGGCCGTCGCCGCGGCGGGCCCCTCGGCGGCGGAGGCCGCGCTGGTGGCGGGGGGCGCCGCGCGCCGCCGGTACGCGATCGGGGAGGACCGCGGCTGAACGGCGCCGGGGCGCCGGGGCACGACGCCCCGCAGCCCCGGCGCGCGGCGGCTACAGCCAGCCGGGGAGGACGAGGATCCCCCAGGTCAGCAGCGGGGCCACCACGATCATGCTCATGCCCCACACCATGAGCCGGCGGAAGACGAGGTCGCGCTGGTCCGGCGTGGCGTTGGCCACGACGAGCGCCCCGCTGGTGGAGAAGGGCGAGGAGTCGACCACCGAGGAGGAGATCGCCAGGGCGGTGATCATCCCGATCGCGCCGACCTCCCCGACCAGCAGGAAGGGCACGGCCAGCGGGATCACCGCCCCGAGGATGCCGGTGGTGGAGGCGAACGCGGAGACCGCGCCGCCCACCACGCAGATCACCAGGGCCGCCAGGAGCGGGATGCCGATGGAGGCCACGCTGCCGCCGAGGAAGTCGATCGTCCCCATGCGCTCCATCAGGCCGACATAGGTGACGATCCCGCAGATCAGCAGCACGGTGGGCCATGCGACCTGGTCGACGACCCCCTTGGCGCCGCCGGGGGAGACGATGCTCAGCACCACGGCCACGCTGATCGCGGTGAGGCCCACGTCGAGGCCGAAGGCGAGCGCGCCCACGCCCAGGACGGCGATGCCGAGCAGGGTCAGGACGCGGTCCCCGGTGAGGACGATCAGCTCCTCCTCCACGGTCGCGGCGGCCCCGCCGCCGTCGGCCCTGGTCGCGGTGGCGGTCGGCCCGCCCGGCCGGCCGGGGGCGGCGGCCGGGGCCGTGCCGCCGCCGGCGGGACCGGGGAGCGCTTCGCGGGAGCCCCCGCCCTCCTCGGGGGCGGGCGGGGTCGGCGCGGACTCCTCGCCCTCCCGGCGGCCCAGCAGGGAGCGGCCGCCGAACAGGAAGAAGACGGCCACGCTGAGCAGCACGTTGAAGGCGAACGTCGCGGCGAAGAGCAGCAGCGGGGAGCCCTCCAGGCCGTTGCGCGCCACGACGCCGTTGGTGATGGTGCCGTAGATGCTCATGGGGGAGAAGCCACCCGCGCTGGCGCCGTTGATGATCAGCAGGCCCATGAGCACGGGGTTGATCCTGAAGCGCAGGGCGAAGCCCAGGCCGACCGGGGCGACGATCGCGACGGCGGCCGGGACCACCGCGCCCGCGGCGGTCAGCACCGCGGTGACGCCGAACATCACCCACGGGATGAGGGCGACGCGTCCGCCGACGCCGCGGACGGCGGCCTGGATCAGCCAGTCGACGGTGCCGTTGTTCCTGGCCAGGGCGAACAGGTAGGTGACGCCCACCAGGACGACGAACAGGTCGCCGGGGAACCCGCCGAACACGTCGTCGGTGCTCTCGCCCGCCACCGCGAGGGCGACGACGAAGGCGGCGAAGAGGGCGAGGGCTCCCATGTGGACGGAGGTGAGGGTCGCGATGAGGAAGACGAGGACGAGGACGACGATCGAGATGACTTCTGCGGGCACGTGGCCTCCTGTGAAGGCTCGGCGGCGGAGAGTCGGACGGGGCCCTGGGGGCGGGATGCGTCGTGGGTTCGCGGGCCTGGGTGTCGGTGGGGGCGACTGACGCACCGCTGCATTCCACTATTTCATATTGTGGAATATCGATTCTGTCTTGCAGAAGTATCTCTGGTGAATCCGCCGGCGTCAACCATTGTCTGAGATGTGAGTCACAGTAAAGTGGGGATCCGGCGGCGACAAGGGGGTTGTGGCGATCGGGCTGGGGCTTCTAGGATCCGGTTAGTGGAATCAATATTCCACTATGTGGATATCGCTTCGAGAGGATCACCATGGATGACGCCACCGGCCGCCACTTCCTCCAGATTCCCGGCCCCAGCAACGTTCCCGACGAGGTCCTGCGTGCGATGTCCGCGCCGACCGTCGACCACCGCGGCCCCGGCTTCAGTGCCCTGATGAGCGGGCTCCTGCGCGACCTGCCCCCGGTGTTCGGCACGACCGGGCCCGTGGTCGTCTACCCCTCCTCGGGGACCGGGGCCTGGGAGGCCGCCCTGGTCAACACCCTCTCCCCGGGCGACCGCGTGCTCTGCTCCGAGACCGGCCACTTCTCCACGCTGTGGAGCGAGATGGCCGACAGGCTCGGCCTGGACGCGGAGGTCCTCCCGGGCGACTGGCGGCGCGGCGCCGACCCCGACCGCCTCGCCGAGGTCCTGGCCGCCGACACCGGCCACAGGGTCAAGGCCGTGTGCGTGGTCCACAACGAGACCTCCACCGGCGTGGTCAGCCGAATCCCCGACGTGCGCCGCGCCATCGACGCCGCCGGCCACCCCGCGCTGCTCCTCGTCGACACCATCTCCTCCCTCGGCTCGGTGGACTACCGGCACGACGAGTGGGGCGTCGACGTCACCGTGTCCTGCTCGCAGAAGGGGCTCATGCTGCCGCCCGGACTCGCCTTCAACGCCATCGGCCCCAAGGCCCTGGAGGCGTCGCGCACCGCGCGCACGGCCAGGTCCTACTGGGACTGGGCGCCGATGCTGGAGGCCAACGCGCGCGGGTTCACCCCCTACACCCCGGCCACCAACCTCCTCTACGGCCTGCGCGAGGCGCTGCGCATCCTGAACGCCGAGGGGCTGCCCGCCGTCTTCGCCCGCCACGACCGCTACGGCCGGGCGGTCCGCGCCGCGGTCCGGGCCTGGGGGCTGGAGGTGCTCTGCGCGGACGAGCGCGAGTACTCGGGCGTCCTCACCGGGGTGCTCGTGCCCGAGGGGCACGACGCCGACCACGTCAGGAAGGTGATCCTGGACCGCTACGACATGTCCCTGGGCGCCGGGCTGGGCCGCCTGGCCGGGCGGGTCTTCCGCATCGGGCACCTGGGCCACACCAACGACCTCACCATCGCCGGCGCGCTCGCCGGGGTGCAGATGGGGCTGGGCCACGCCGGGATCACGGCCGCCGGCGACGGACTGGCGGCGGCGCTGAAGCTGCTGGACGAGCACTGAGACGGACCGGACGACCGACCCGAGGGGCCCCGGCCGGGGGCGGACGCGAGCGATGGAGGCGGCGATGACCAGCACGACGGAGAAGAGCGGCACGAGCGGAGCGGGCGGGGGAGGGGAGGCGCCCGCCGGGCTCGCCGCGGAGGCCGAGGAGCTGCTCCGCAGGGAGGGGGTGACGGACACCCGCTTCGACGACTACTCGCGCCACCTGTTCTCCCGGGACGCGAGCATGTACGCGATCACGCCGCTCGGCGTCGTCTTCCCGCGCGACGCCGACGAGGTCGCGGCGGTCGCCTCGGTCGCGGGCCGCCTCGGCGTGACGCTGACCCCCCGCGGCGCCGGCACCAGCCTGGCCGGGCAGACCGTGGGGGCGGGCCTGGTCGTCGACATGTCGCGGCACATGCGCGCCATCCTCTCCCTGGACCCCGAGGCCCGTACGGCCCGCGTCCAGCCCGGCGTGGTCCAGGACGAGCTCAACGCGGCGGCGGCCCCCCACGGCCTGATGTTCGGCCCCGACACCTCCACCAGCAACCGCGCCACCGTCGGCGGGATGATCGGCAACAACTCCGCGGGCAGCGGCTCCCTGCGCTACGGCATGACCATCGACCACGTGCGCGCCCTGGACGTGGTCCTGGCCGACGCCGCGCGCACCACGCTGCGCCCCTACTCGGAGGCCGAGCGCGCCGACCTCGCCGCCCGCCCCGGTCTGGAGGGCGACATCCACCGGGGCCTGGCCCGCATCCTGAGCGAGAACGCCGAGGCCGTCGCCACCGGGTACCCGGACTTCTGGCGGCGGGCGTGCGGCTACCGGCTGGACCGGCTCGCACAGGACCCCGCCTTCGACCTGGCCAAGTTCGTCGTCGGCTCCGAGGGCACCCTCGTGCTGGCCACCGGGGCCGAGGTCGACCTGGTCCCCAAACCCGCGCGGACCGTCATCGCCGTCGGCCACTTCACCGGCGTCCCGGCCGCGATCGCGGCCACCCAGGACGCCCTGGCGCACGACCCCGCCGCCGTGGAGCTGATGGACCGCACCATCCTCGACCTGTCCCGGCAGCGCATCGAGTACGCCTCCCTCGGCGACATCCTCCAGGGCGACCCCGAGGCCCTGCTGTTCGTCTCCTTCACCGGCGACGACGAGGCCGAGCTCGTCGACCGGCTGCACCGGCTCACCCGCACCTGGAAGGCCTCCGGGCACGGCTACCACACCCTGGAGGCGGTGACCCCGCAGCAGCAGGCCGCCCTGCTCAAGGTGCGCAAGTCCAGCCTCGGCCTGCTCATGGCGGCGGGCAGCGGCACCCGGCGCCCCCTCGCGTTCGTGGAGGACACCGCCGTCGACCCCGTCCACCTGGTGGAGTACACCACCCGCTTCAAGGAGATCCTCGACCGGCACGGCATGGAGGCCGGGTTCTACGGCCACTGCTCGGTGGGCTGCCTGCACATCCGCCCGTTCGTCGACCTGGCGGTGCCCGGGGAGGCCGAGCGGATGCGCGCGGTCGCCGAGGAGGTCAAGGACCTGGTCACCGAGTACGGAGGGGTGAACTCCAGCGAGCACGGCGACGGGCTGGCCCGCAGCGAGTTCAACCGCCAGATCTTCGGACCCGAGCTGTACGCGGCCATGCAGGAGGTCAAGCGGGTCTTCGACCCCGCCGGCCTGCTCAACCCCGGCAAGATCGTCGACGCGCCCCCGATGACCGACCACCTGCGCGACCCGGCCCTGCCCGAGGCCGCCCCGGTGCGGACGCGGCTCGCCTTCGAGGTCGTGGGCGGCATGCGCGGGGCCGCCGACCGGTGCATGAACATCGGCCTGTGCCGCAAGAGCACCACGGGGGCGATGTGCCCCTCCTACATCGCCACCCGCGACGAGGAGCACGCCACCCGCGGCCGGGCCAACGCCCTGGTCAAGGCGCTGTCCGAGCCCGACCCCACGGCGGCCCTGGGCGACGAGCGCCTCCACGAGGTCCTCGACCTGTGCCTCATGTGCAAGGCGTGCAAGAGCGAGTGCCCCCTGGGCGTGGACATGGCCAAGCTCAAGAGCGAGACCCAGTCGCACTACCACGACGCCCACGGCGTCCCGCTGCGCACGCGGATCTTCGGGGCGGTGCGCACCCTGTACCGGCTGGGATCGGCCACCGCGCCGCTGAGCGGGCTGCCCAACCGGTGGCCGGTGCTGCGGCGCCTGATGGAGAGGGCCACCGGGATCACCGCGCGGCGCCCCCTGCCGAGCTTCGAGCGGCAGAACCTGGTGCGCTGGTTCCGCCGCAGGGGAGCGCCCGCGGGGGAGGCGCCCCTGGGTGAGCTGACCTTCCTCGCGGACTCCTTCTCGACCTTCACCGAGCCGGGGATCGGCCGGGCCGCCATCGGCCTCCTCGAACGGGCGGGGTGGCGGGTCCGCCTGGAGAGCCGGGGGTGCTGCGGGCGGTCCAGCCTGTCCAAGGGGCTCGTCGACGACGCCAAGGCCAAGGTCGGCGGGCTGGTCGGGCTCCTCAGCGAGGGCGCCGCCGCCGGCACGCCGATCGTCGGCTGCGAGCCCTCCTGCGTGCTCACCCTCAAGGACGAGGCCGCGTCGATGCTGCCGGGCGACCCCCGCGTCGCCGACGTCGCCGGGCGGGTGCGCCAGGTCGAGGAGCTGCTGACCGAGGCCCTGGACGCGGGGCGGCTGACCCTGTCCGCGGACTCCTGGCCCGCGGGGCGGCGGATCCTCTTCCACGGCCACTGCCACCAGAAGGCCGAGGTGGGCACGGGCGCGACCATGGCGCTCCTGCGCCGCATCCCCGGGGCGGAGGTCGTCGAGCTCGACGCGGGGTGCTGCGGGGTGGCCGGGTCGTTCGGGTTCGAGGCCGAGCACTACGAGATGTCCATGAAGGTCGGATCGGACCGGCTCTTCCCCGCCATCGAGGCCGAGGAGGAGGACACGGTGGTCGCCGCGACCGGGGTCTCGTGCCGCCAGCAGATCGGGCACGGGACCGAGCGCCGCGCCTGGCACCCGGTGGAGCTGGTCGCGGCCGCACTGGAGCCGGGGCGGCCCGCGCGACGGTGACAGTATGGAACGGCGGGGCCCCGGCCGGGGCCCCGCACGGCGAGGACGAGGGAGGGACCATGGACCGGTCCGAGGCGGCCGGCACCGGGGCCGGGGCGCGGGGCGACCAGCGGATCGTCAAGCCGCCGAGCATGGTGGAGCTGGCGGCGCGCTCGATCCGGCGGATGATCCTGGCCGGGGAGCTGCTGCCCGGGGAGCGGGTGGTGGAGAACCGGCTCACGCAGCAGCTCAACATCAGCAGGCCGCCCCTGCGCGAGGCGCTGCGCCGACTGGAGCACGAGGGGCTGGTGCGCCAGTCCCCGCACCGGGGGGCGGTCGTCACCCCGCTCACGCTGCACGACGTCTACGAGATCATGACCCTGCGCCACCAGCTGGAGAACATGGCCATCGACCTGGGCATCCCCGTGGTCGAGCCCGGGCGGCTGGAGCGGTGCTGGGAGGCGCTGCGCCGCATGGAGGCCGCGGCCGACGCCCGGGACGAGGCCGAGCTGTCGGAGCAGAAGTTCGAGTTCCACACCGCGGTCGTCGGCCTGTCGGGGCACCAGCGCCTGGAGGAGACCTACCGGTCGCTCCAGCTCCAGATGAAGCTGTGCATGGTGCTCAACCGTCACGCCCGGGCGCACCGCAACGAGACGGCCACCGCGAACGTGCTGCGCCACCGCCGCCTGCTGCGGGTCATCGAGGAGGGCGACCCCGAAGCCGTGCGCGCCGAGATGGCCAGGCACGGCGACCAGACCTTCCTCGACGACCTGCCCGGGGACCTGGACGCCGGCAGCGAACAGGCCGTGCGCTGGCTCCGGGGCGTGCAGGCGGAGGGCGCGGGGGCGGGCACCGCGGTCTGACCCGGGGCCCCATCCGCCCCCTTGCGTGGCGGCGGTGAAGGACGCCATGTCGTCGAACTCCAGGGCGGGGCCGGGCCGATGAGGGAGGCGGGGCCGGCCCGGCCCGGAACGGCTGGGGCGGCCGGCACGGCTCGGTCCCGGCCCCGGAGGCGGCTCCGTCTATCGGTGGCGTGTTCCCACCACGGCCACGACTACCGCGGCGATGGTGAAGGGGATGGCGAAGGACAGGATCTGGGGGCCGTTCTCGATCGCCTGCGGCATGAAGAACAACAACCCCAGGTTGATCAGCGTGTGCAGGAGGCCGGAGATCAGGAGGTTGCCGGTCCGGTCGCGTCGCAGCAGGACCGCGAGGACGACCGAGGAGGAGATGGTCATCAGGAAGAAGCCGGCGATGGCGAGCGGCTCCTGGGCGAAGATGTGGATGTGCCAGGCTCCCCAGAGGATGCCGACGACCACGGCCGCGGGGAGCACTCCGAAGCGTCCCTGCAGTTCGGGCTGGAGGTAGCAGCGCCACCCGGCCTCTTCCGCGCCGGCCCCGATGAACTGGGCGACCAGGATCAGCAGGAACGGATAGCCGAACCCCGCGGGGTCGGCGGCCGACACCTCGCCGTCGAAGAGCAGTGCGTACGCCGCGAGGGCCACGACGAGGACCACTGCGTACAGGCCCACCGCGAAGAGGGCGCGTCCCAGGGCGCCCCGGCCGAGGCTGAGCGAGAGGTGGATCGCCGTGCGCTTCTCCGGGCGGCGCAGCCGCAGCAGCAGGACCGAGAGCAGGCCCAGCGCGGGGCCGAACTGCACGATCTGGATGACCACCGATGGGACGCCCAGTGCTTCCTGGAACACGTTCAGAAGTACGGACGCGAGTGTTGTGACCACCAGGAAGAGAATGATGTTGGGCCACATGCCCGGGGTTTTCATTCGAGGACCTGTGGTGAAGCTTTCGGTGGAGGGTGGCATCGGTGTTCCTCGTGTGGGATTTCTCCGGTGGACGTGAGGTCGGAAACCGCCGGACCTCTCGCATATCAGGGCATCTGATGTCGTCCCACCGGTCGGGGTTCCCCTTGCCAGGGGGTAAAAATGTGGTTAGCGCCACTGGGAGGGGCATGGGTTTCCTGTCCTCGCGTCGGCGAACGGCGAGAAATTCACTTCCGATCCCGCCTCGAGAACGGGTTTCGCCGAGCCCGCCGGACCGGTCCTGGGGATCGACGTATCGTGCTGTCTGCCCCGGAAGAACCCGAACGCCACTACCCGGATCCCATGCGCGCAACTGGTTGCTCCGGACGCTGCGGCGCCTGGGCCGCCCTCGATCTCTTCGCTGCCCACCGGCGCCGCGCCTTCGACGTGCTGTCCGCGCCGGACGCGGCCGGTGCCGCGGGGGGCGGGCCGGGGAGGGCTGGGGCGGGGAGCCCACCGGTCCGCTCCCCGCCGCGGATTGCGCCACAATCGCCGCATGACGACCGACGACCGCTTCATGCCGATCCACGACCCGGAGCTCCTGGCCAGGGGCGAGCGCGTCCTGGGGCCCGAGTTCAGGGCGATGAGCGAGAGGGTGCTGCGGGCCACGGAGCTGACCTCCCGCCTCAACGTCCTCCCCTTCGACGACGAGGCCGGAAGGGCCGCGCTGCTCGAGCAGATCCTGGGCCGGCCCCTGCGCGCGGGGGTGACGGTCTACCCGCCCTTCTACACCGACCACGGCCTGCGCCTGGACCTGGCGGAGCGCGTCTTCGTCAACCAGGGCTGCACGTTCCTCGACTACGCCGGCATCCGGCTGGGCCGGGGGGTGATGGTGGGCCCGAAGGCCACGTTCATCACCGTGGGCCACCCGGTGGACCCCGGTGAGCGGCGCCGGTTCCTCAGCGGCGCGCCCATCGACGTGGCCGAGAACGTGTGGATCGGCGCCGGGGCCACGATCCTGCCCGGCGTCAGCATCGGACGCGACGCCGTCGTCGCGGCAGGGACGACCGTGGCCGACGACGTGCCGGCGGCGAGCCTGGTGGCCGGGCCCAAGGGCACCGTGCGCCGGCGCTGGTAGATCCGCCGCTCCGCGCCTCCGCGCACGCGGCGTCGAGACGGCGGCGATCGCCGTTGCCAGCCGGCGCGCCCCCGCCCGCGCGGCGCGCCCGGCCCGCAACCCCCTGGCCCACGCGGGCTCGGCCGGGTACCGTCGCACGGGTGTCCGGCCGTGCGGGCCCGTACGGCCGTGCGGGCAGTCCCCGAGCGGAGAGCAGGTTCCGACCATGGCATGCCGTATCACCGGCCTCGTGCTCAAGTCCCGCGACCCCGAGGCGCTGGCGCGGTTCTGGTGCGAGGTCCTGGACTTCGTCGTGCACGCCCAGGCGGACGAGGGCGTCGGGATCGGCCCGCGCGAGGGGGCCGACGGCCCGCAGGCCGAGCTGGTCTTCCTCCGCAGCGACGAGCCGAAGAACGGGAGGCTCCCGCTCCACATCGACGTCAACGCCACCGACCGCGACCAGGACGCCGAGCTCGAACGCCTCCTGGCCGCGGGCGCCGAGCGCGTCGACATCGGCCAGACCGGGGAGGAGCCCCGGTACGTGCTCGCCGATCCCGAGGGCAACGAGTTCTGCCTGCTCAGGCCCCAAGTCGACCCGGTCTGACGGTTCCCCTCGGCGACTGAGCCACCTGGAGTCGGATGATGCGCCCTTCGGCTACCCGAAGCTCTTCCACAGCTGACAGAACTGGCCCTCGGCCCATCAGCGGGCTGATACCCGTCGAGTTCGAGTGGGGACGACTGAGCACCGTGGTCAGAGATTTCGCAAACACAGTTCTACCGAACTCGGTAGATATCAGAGCCTCCGTCTCACCCGGCACGAGAAGACACTGTTGCTGTCGGCAGTGACTGGGCAACGGCTTGCTCGGGGGCGAAGCAGGGCTGAACCTGTCTCGGGATAGCGGAGTGCGCAGTCGTACCCCTCGGAGCCGGACGTTCGAGTCGGGCGAATGGTCGGACCCGGTGTCCGGCACGCACATGAGGACTCAGCGCAGGTGATGCTGTGTTCCTGGGTGCGGGAGAACGCCCGCGTTGCCAGGACCTCCCGGTCTCCGCGTAGGCGTGAAGCTGGTCCATGGCACCTCCTGTGGCGCTCTGTGTGCCAGGCATATGCTGTGCGGACCGTTGGGTCAACCCCTCTCGCGCGTGCCCGGGAAGGGCTCTGGTGTGTCCGGATGTGGCCTCCTCGTATGGGCCTTCCATGGCCTGGGACGGCTCAACCTTTGAGTGCGAATGGCTATAGTGTCGCTTACTTCCCGTAGTTGTGGCATTGCTGTTGTGTGTCGCACAGCACCCCTTTAGTGGCCATCCCCGACCCGAGAGAGACTTTCGACATGTCGAGTGAGACCGGTGGAAATCCGATCGAGGGCTACGAGGGCGCTCAGTTGGCTGAAGCCCTGGCGGAGTCGATGGCGGGACTGGCTGACATGTTCGACCTGATCATGGAGGACGCGGAGACTGTCGCCCAGCGGGATGAGGTCTCCTCGGCTCTGCGGGCGTACAAGGATGAATACGGCCCGACCATCGTCGAGGTACAGGAGCACGGCCTGCAGCTCGCCGAGAACATTCAGGCGGGCGCCACCGAGATCTCGCGCAACGATCAGGAGTCCGCCGGAGACTACAAGACACCCTGGGATCTCGGCGTGGACCTCCAAGTCAACTTCTGACCCCCAGCCCTGCTCAGACTTCCCCTGTCCACCACTGTTCCCCGACGGCAGAGCACACCTTGGCAAACTTCGACATCTCCTTCCTGGCTCGAACTACGTCTGCGAGCGCTACGGCTATCCGGGCCCGTGCCGAAGACCTGGATACTCTCCAGGCCCGGCTCCTGGGCAGAGCTGACGACCTCGACGCCGACTTCAACGACACGGCCACCCAGTTCACTGATCTCCTGGCCTGGAAGATTCGGGACCAGTCCGCCGAAGAACTGCAGCTCTGGCGGAACGCCGGAACCTCGATCGTCTACGCGTCCTCCATGATCGAGATGTGGGCGCAGCACGTGGAGAGTTTCAAGGAGGAGCGCTCCGCGCAGATGACCGAGTGGTGGGAATTCCTCAGGTCGAAGCGGGGCGAGATCCCTGACAAATACCAGGGGCAGACCATCACCGCGGCATATCCTGAGAGGGAGGGGATTGGTCTGCTCGGTGACGCCAACAAGTGTCGTTCCATCTACGAGGAGGTCGCGTCGAAGGCGGAGGATCTGGAGGGGCGCGAACGCACGAATTACCAAAAGTTCGAGGACCACGCCGACGAGATCGCCGAAAAACTGCGCCAGGGGCCCACGAAGGAGAACGTCCAAGCGCTCATCGACGCCGGGGTCAACTCTTGGGCCTTTTACAACATCGACCCGAACCACTACACCATGCTGGTCGATGGCCGCGAATTGACTGAAGAGAACGCCGAGGAGTGGGCCGAGGAACTGGGGACCTACTGGTCCGGTGACAAGCCGTTGGATGACCGCTATCACGAGCTCATGCTCATGATGGGCATGATCACCGCCAACGCGACACAGGCGCAACAGGGCGGCACAGGATACCGCGAAGAGGAGATGGACTTCCTCCGTGCCTTCTACGAGAGGTTGGAAGAGGAGAACCCCAACGGCAACGGTGTGCTCGGTCTCCCCGCGGAGATGGAGGGGGATCATCTGACGGCCGAGGAGCGCGAGCACGCACTGGGAGTGCTCGGAGATGGAATCCTCGCTCTGTCCGACAACCGCCTCGGCGGAGGTTACTACGACCTGCCGGCGAGCGTGCGCGAAGCCGCTGAGGGCCCAGCTCTTCAGTCCCCGAACTCCACGGATCTCTACATGATCCACGAGTGGGCGGATGACGCGGGTGCGCTGGCCGACCTTCTTCGTCACACGAACCCCGACCTGGAGGGAGGCTATGGATTCTCGAGTACTCTGACGATCTCCATGGGTCTCTACGCAGGCGGATCAGAAGGAAACTTCGACGTCTGGCTGAGTCAGGAGGACGCGGGAACCCTCCTCGACAATTCCACACGAAACAACGACGCGAATCACGCCATCCTCACTGGCGACTTCGTCCATCCGAACTTCAAGGATGAGAACGGGGATTTCATACCGAACCCCCCGCATGAAACCGCAGAGGAGATGCTCGATCATGCCTTGACTTCCCTGTTTACCTTTGATTGGGATGACGGCGGCGAGTCGGTGCGCGGTCTGACCGACTGGATCGCAGAGGACGCAGCCGCTCCTGAGGATCGTATACCCCCGGACGAGAGTTCCGAGGTTCGTTCGGAGCTCACGCCCGAGGAGCAGAGATCCGCCGAAGCTCTCGCAGCACTGGTGGAAAGGATGGAAGACGAGGAGTTCAGAGAATCCATGTTCTCCACGGGTCACGAGGTCACAGGAGACGACGACGTCACATGGCGCAACGTCGCCGCCGGTCACCTCAATCCTGAAGTCGCTGATTCCTGGTCCGATATCTTCGTCTCCTACATGGACGTTTTCGCCAACACGGAGGGCCTCGGTGAAACGAACGACGAAACTGATTACGGAACGCGCTGGGACGACGAACAGAACCGCTTGTACCTGAGTCCGGACGGGCGCCGACACTTCGTAGAGCTCATCATGGGTGATGCTGAAGCTGCACAGAGCACCTACAGCGAGGTTGTTCTCCATGGGGCGGAGACCATGGGAGGCTTCTCCCTGGGCGATGGAAACAGAGACCATAGTGGGGCCAACTCCTATGGTTCTCTGCTCGGTTTGGTCGACGTTGCGTTGGAGAACGAGAGTGCGCGGCGGGCGATAGATAATACTGAAGCAGTCAACCATGCGAACAAAATACGCAATGGGGTAGTAGACACCATCGGTGGTTTGGCTGGTGACAGGAATGCCTCCGGTATCGTTGTCGAAGTGGCGAAGTTCCTGGCCAAGGAAGCTCTTGAGATATCAGACAATCCGCCTTCGGGAAACACGATCGAGACCGCGGGTGACTGGATGCCTGCGGAGGACATGCAACAGCTCGCCATCAGCGCACTGGCGGCCAACGATCCCGAAGTCATGGACGCCTTGGCGGGTCTCCACCCCGGTGTGGTCATGGGCGATGGCGAGGACCGCTACATTCCCCTCGATCCCTATGAGTGGGAAATCAACGAGGAGAGCCTCGACTCCGTACGGGCCAACTTGTACGACTATGTCGACGAGCGGCCATGGGTGGATGGTGAAGGCAGTACGAAGAGCGCGGTCGACAACTTCTTGGGGACTCTGGGTATGGCCTGGGGGAAGTGGTGAGGAGTAGATTCGGTATGGGTGCGACGGGACGATCCCACCTGCTGTCGGCGACCTGCGTCGCATTGCTGCTGCCCTTGGCTGGTTGTGGCCTGTCCTCCGGTGATACTCAGTCCATCAACGATGATCCCCGGGGTCTCGCCTACCCGGAGCGTGTTGAACGAGTTGGTTGGGAATGGGAGATACCAGAAGGAACTCGCCTCGTCGATACAGTTCCAGTTCCCGTGGGTATCGTGGTTCTCCTGGACGACGGCTTCGTCGCTCTGGCGGGAGACACCGGTGAGGAGTTGTGGCAGTACCGGGTGGGAGACAATGCCCGCGCGGCGTATGCCTCACATGCAGGTGACTATCTGGCTGTCGAGACAGAGGGCTCCGAGACCGGCCCTAGCTTGGTCGAATTGGATCCATCCACGGGAGAAGTCCTCCAGGAAATCGCGATCGAGGAGAGCTCCAGTGGTGACAGCGGAATCGATGCAGGAGCCTTCAGCCGGAACGTGGCCCACGGCGTGAGGATCGCCCGAGACCCCTTCGACGATCCCGCCCTGCGAGCGGTTGCGCTCGACACCGGGGAGAACCTGTGGGTCCAGCAAGAGCCGCCCGAGTGCACGACCATCGAGGCTACGAATAGTGACACCACCGTGGGTATGGTCATGGGCGACATCGTTCTGGAGGGTTACTCCTGCGCAGGGGGCGATGACGGAGCCGGCCTGCTCGGCCGCGACCTGACCTCGGGTGAGGAGCTGTGGCGGTTCGAAGAGGGCTTCGGAAGCTCCGATCCCGAATTGAACGCCCCCGAACGCCGTTACGATCCCCTCACTGATCAATACCTGGCGGTCAGGACTCAGAGCGGTGCTACTCGCGTGTTCGACGTTGCAACCGGGGAGGTCTTCGGAGAGTGGGACGGCGCGGTCATCGGAGTCCTTGAGGACGAGTCGGTCGTGATCCAATTCGGAGAGGACTCCGAGTATCAGAGGACAGACCGGTCGGGGACGGTCCTGGAAGCGCTCTCCATGCCTCACGGAACAAGCCGGACAGAGTATCCGGTGGCACTGGAAGGCGGTGTCGTCGGCCATGGCTCCGACACTCGTGATTCGGAAGCTCGGGTGTGGTTCCACGCGTGGGGAAACGATGCTGAGCCTACGAACATCGACGTCAGCGATGCTGGACTGGAAGACGACGAGGCAGTTTTGTCCGCCACCGCCGCCCCCGGCGCAGTGGTCCTCAGTTACTCGGAGGACGGTACAGAAGGACGCGAGGTCCTTCTGGGACTGATCTGATTCAGGAGCGGAACCGAGTTTCGAGCGAGCCACCGGACCGTCAGGCGTGAGTGGTTCAGAAGGCCATGAAGCTTACCGGCATGGGGGACCCACGCGGACAGCGGGAGGTCCGCTGACCGCGATGTGAAACCAGTGGTATCTGCAGCGGAGCAGCCCCCTTTGGGAGCGGCGCGGTTGTGCTGGCCCAGGGAACGCTTGTCGGGGATGCCACCGAATATCTTGACGTCCGCGTGCGCCAGTTCGTTCGGTCGGGTGCATTGCTGCGGGGACGTGGGTGGCCACTGCCCGCGCTTCCTGGACCTCATGTTCGGGTTGCAGACCGACGTCCTGGCCTTCTGCGCCATCCACACCGTCCTGCCCCGCGCCTGGACGTCGAGGAACGGGAACCCGGACCAGAGCATGAGGCTCCGCACGGACGCCGAGCTCGAACGCCTCCTGGCCGCGGGCGCCGAGCGCGTCGACATCGGCCAGACCGGGGAGGAGCCCCGGTACGTGCTCGCCGATCCCGAGGGCAACGAGTTCTGCCTGCTCAGGCCCCAAGTCGACCCGGTCTGACCGTCTCGGCCGACGACGGGCCGGAGTCCGGTCCGCACGGGCGGAGGAGGCGCTCCGACCCGATGTGGGCACCGGGGACGTCCTGGTGTTCGTGGCGCTCGTGGTCACCGGCATGGGCGCCAGCCGCACGGAGAGTGGCGGACTCAGGCCGCCCCGTCGGCCTCACCCCCGGACGGCGGAGACGGCCTCGTCCCAGAGCTGTTCGAGGGGGACGGCGCCGTCGAGGCGGAGCCAGGTCTCACTGGCCACGTCGAGGCAGGCCAGGGCCGTGGCCACGATCGCGGCGGAGCGGTGCTCGGCCGCCGTCCCGTCCGGGTCGTCCGCGCCGCGCAGGCGCCGGGCGAGCTCGGGGACGAGGAGTTCCTTCCAGGCGAGCTGCTTCTCCATGTGGCGGGCGCGCAGGGAGGGGGTCCGGTGCAGCATCTGCCCTATCCGGAGCTCGCGGTCGGTGTCGACCGGCTGCACGGTGCGCAGGCTCAGCAGGGAGGCCCGGACCGCCTCCCAGGGCTCCTCCTCGGGCGGGCGCTCCACGAGCGCGTCACGGACCCGGCGGCCCCGGTCGACGAGGTCGCCGAGGACCACGTCCTCCTTGGTCCCGAAGTAGCGGAAGAAGGAGCGGCGGGAGATCCCCGCGGCCTCCGCGATCTGGTCGATGGTCGTCTCCTCGAAACCGCGTTCGAGGAAGAGGCGCATCCCGGCCTCGGCGATCTCCCGGTGTACCGCTCGGCGGGTGCGTTCCCTCAGGCCCGGTACCGGTTCTTCACTGCGCACCCCCGCACTCTACACAGTGCGTCATCGAGCGACAAAGTTGACACTTGGTGTCACAACTGTCGTAAGGTGTCGGCATGAGCATCGACCACGCTTCGCAGACCACACTCATCACCGGGGCCAGTTCCGGCATCGGCGCCGCCCTGGCCCGCAGGCTCGCCGAACGCGGGACGGGCCTGGTCCTCGTCGCCCGGCGCGCCGAGAGGCTGGAGGCGCTGGCGGCCGAACTCCGCGACGCCCACGGCGTCGGGGTGGAGACCGTCTCCGCCGACCTCGGCCGTCCCGGGGCGGGAAGGGACCTGGCCGCCGAGATCGACCGCCGCGGCCTGGAGGTGACCAGCCTCGTCAACAACGCCGGGGTCGGCATGGACGGTGCGTTCCGGGAGCAGGACCCCGACGAGCTCGGCGCGATGGTCGCCCTCAACGTGGGCGCCGTCGTCGACCTCAGCCGGGCCTTCGTGGGCCGGCTGGCGGAGAGGGGCGACGGCTACCTGGTCAACGTCGCCAGCATGGCCGCCTACCAGCCGATCCCGGGGATGGCCGCCTATGCGGCGACCAAGTCGTTCGTGCTGTCCTTCACCGAGGCGCTGTGGTGGGAGACCCGGGACAGCGGGCTGCGCACCATGGCGTTCTCGCCGGGGCTGACCCGTACGGAGTTCTTCGACGCGATCGGCGCCGAGGGGTACCCGGGCGGTTTCCAGACCCCCGACGAGGTCGCCCTGGCGCTGCTCCGGGCGCTCGACCGCCGCAGGTCGGTCCCGAGCGCGCTCTCGCGCGCCGGCAACGTGCTCGCCACGTCCCTGGCACGGTTCTTCGGCCGCCGGTCCGCCGTCCTGGTCACGGCCCGCGCGGCCCGCTCGGCGCAGCTGATGCGCAAGAGCCGCGCCACCCCTGCCCAGCGGTCCCGGGGGCGAACCAAGTAAGCCGGAAAGGGGCAACGGCCCCCACCACCCCGTGATGCAGGCCCGTGTTGGGTTGTGGTCGGGTGAAAGCCCCACTCTCCTGACCGGCCCCTGGCTACCGTGTCCGCGACCCCCTGCCCCCGTTCTGGAGGGGGCCGTCGGTGGCCTCGATCGAGCGCACGGCCTCCCCGCAGTTCAAGAAGAGGTGTCGGCCTTTCACGGCGACAACCACGAGGCGTTGGTGCACCGGTTCTTCAAGAAGGACCGGGCGGTGATGTTCGACCTGGCCGCCAAGCTGGAGCTGAAGGCGACCTCGTCCGACGACTCGGTGCTGGTCGCCCTGGAGCACGGACCTGGCCGCCTGGGACTGGGCCGGGCCCGTACACGGAAAGGAACCCGACGATGTCCCAGTACTCCACCGACGAGGCGCTCAGCTCGGGCAGACCGGCCAAGCGCCGGCGCTTCAGTGACGAGATGCTCTTCACTTCGGAGTGCGTGAGCTGCGAGGCGGACCTGCGCACCACCGACCCCCAGGAGCAGGTGGTGATCGGCCGCAACGGTGGCCAGCTCGCCGCCCGCCGGGGCGAGTGCGCCCGGCGGGCGTGCGGACACCCGGGCGGGCTCCCGGGCAGGGGTCCGGTGCCGCCGTTGGAGCGCCGCATCGCAAAGTGGGAGGACTTCGACCAGTGACCCGCACCTGGGGGTACTCCGCCCGCACCCGGCGCCGAGGACCACCCCGCCCAGGTCGTCGCCCAGGACGCCCGAACCGGTGTGCGCCGCTGCCCGGCCGGGTGCATCGCCATCGAAGACGCCTCGCGCCCGGCAGGAGCGCGACGACGTCAAGTACACGGCCTCGGCGCGAGAATGCGCCCCCCGGGCTTGGGGGCGCTCGCGGCGACAGCGCCACCACAGGAGCAGCGAACGAATGGCCTGTCAGTCCGCCATGCTGTCCGCGGCTTGCCGGGGAGACGCGGCCAGCAGGCCGCGGGGTGTCGCTTCACCGGCGAGATAACTGTCGAGGGTCTTCCGGCGTTGTGCCAGGCGCAGCTCCTGCCGGGCGAGTTCGTCACGAACCTCGCGGACACGAGTGAGAAGTGCTGAGCAGTCCGCTTCCGTGCGCGTGTGTCCGGCAAGCGGAAGGCTGTCGCGGATGACCTGCGAGGACAGGCCCGCGCTGAACAGGTCCTGGATGAAGGCGACTCGCTCCACCGCGTCCGGCTCGTACTCCCGGTAGCCGTTGGCTGTACGGCGGCTTCGCAGCAGGCCCTGTTGCTCGTAGTAGCGCAGGGAGCGACTGCTCGCGCCCGTGGCCGCGCTGAGTTCTCCGATTCGCACCGCGCTTCTCCGAACATCTCCGATGTTGACCTTGACACTGATGTCATAGTTTACCGTTCCGGGCATGACCACCGCACCGCAGATGAAAGGCCGAACCGCAGTCGTGACCGGCGCCACGTCCGGTATCGGAGCCGAGATCGCCGACCAGTTGGCCGGACACGGCGCCCATCTCGTCCTGGTGGCCCGCTCCGCCGAACTCCTGGAGACGACGGCGACCCGCCTACGCGTTCAGTACGGCGTCGATGTCCTCACCGCGCCCCTCGACCTCGCCGACCGCGAATCACCCCGGCTGCTCGCGCACCAGCTCGCTGAGGCAGGGATCGAGGTGGAGATGCTGGTCAACAACGCCGCCGCCAGCCAACTGGGTGCCCTTGCCGACACCGACCCGATGCGGTTGCGCGCGATGCTGGAACTCAACGTCGGGACACTGGCGGAACTGACCGCCCGGCTGCTCCCCGGCATGGTGCGACGCGGCCGCGGGTCGGTGCTCAACATCTCCAGCACGGGCGCCTACCAGCCGACGCCGTACATGGCCGCCTACTCCGCGTCCAAGTCCTTCGTGCTCTCATTCACCCAGGCCCTATGGGCCGAGGTCGCCGGCACTGGCGTGCGGGTTGTGGCCGTCGCCCCCGGACCCACCGACACTCCGATGAACGCAGCGGCGTCGCCACTGCGCAAACGTCAGCCCGCAGACGTGGCCCGCACCGCTCTGGCCGCACTGAGCCGGCGGCGGCCCGCCATTGTGGACGGCGGTGGAAACGCTCTGCAGACCTTCATCTCCAGCAGGCTGTTACCGGCCGGAATCGCCGCCCGTATCGGGAAGCGAATCATCGAATCCACGATTCTCCATCGCTGACCCGTGACCACTACCCACCTCCTTCGTGAAAGAGGAACAGCATGCCCGAACCGATCATGACGACAGCCCACGAGTCGGGCGGCCTGCGCGGGCGCCGCGTTCTTGTCACCGGTGGCAGCAAAGGAATCGGGCGCGCCGTCGCCTCCCGGCTCGCAGCCGCCGGCGCGACGGTCGTCGCGACGGCCAGAAAAGATCCCGGGAACCTGCCGACCGCAGTGCATTTCATCTCAGCCGACCTCAGCACAGCAGACGGCTGCGCCGAGCTGGTCACCGCCGCGACCGACCTGCTCGGCGATATCGACGTACTGATCAACAACGTCGGTGCCGGTACCCCACCACCCGACGGACTGCTATCGGCATCGGACGACATCTGGGAACGGACACTCCAGCTGAACCTGCTGCCTTCGGTCCGCCTGGACCGCGCGGTGCTCCCCGACATGATCGCAGGAGGCAGCGGCGTGATCATCCACGTCACCTCGGTGGGCGCCCACCTCCCGATCGGCCCCGACGCCCCCTACCAGGCAGCGAAGGCGGCGCTGTCGACCTACAGCAAAGCACTGGCCAACGAATTCGCCGGGCGCGGTGTCCGGGTCAACAGGATTTCCCCCGGCCTGATCGCCAATGACGCAATTTCCGCGATGCTCGCACAATCCGCCCACGGCGCCCCCGACGACCCCACTGCGCAGATGCTCGAAAAATGGGTCGGCGGCATTCCCCTGGGACGTCCCGGGCAACCCGCCGAGGTCGCCGACCTGGTCACTTTCCTGGTTTCCGACCAGGCCGCCTGGATCACCGGCTCGGACTTCCGTATCGACGGCGGCTCATTCCAAGCCGTGTGACCGGCGCGTCGAACGCTGACCTGGAATACACCACGAGGAACCGCAGTCCGGCGAGTTCGGCCTCGGAGAACACCTGAGCAGCCAACGGGAGCCTCCGCTCGCGTCAGGGGCGGCCATCGGCGACTACTCAACCAGGCGTGGCTGCGGCCGCATCGCGGAGCTACCTGTCTTATCCGATCCGAGGCCGCGCCGGCGCTGTTCCCGGCCCGGGGCGGTCGGCGGATCTCGGCGCGGACCATCGACCACGTCATCCGCACCACCGGACGCCGGGCGGGGCCGGAGATCTCTCCGCACACCCTGCGCCACACCTTCGCCACCGACCTCGTCCGCGGTGGACACGACCTGGTGGTCGTCGCCGAGCTGCTCGGCCACTCCCGGGTGGAGACCGTGCGGGTCTGCACCCTGCCCACCGAGGACGGCGCCCAGGCCGCGGCGGACGCCGCCACCGTCGACTACTGAACGGCGGCCACGCACCGGCGGGATCAGTCGAAACCGCTTTGCGCGGTGTCGGACTCCGGGTCACGAGCCGCGGCGGACTGGATCCGCGCGGCCGCGTCCTTGTCCGTCTCCGTGTTCTTACCCATGATCCCCACCTGCCCGCTGACCAGGCCATTGCCCCTTTCGGGCTTACTTGGTTCGCCTCCCGTCCTGATGCCCCGGGCCACGGGCGCGTCCGCGACGGCGGGGCGGTCGGTGGTCCGATCGGCGCTCCATCCGCCGGAACGGGCACGCGCGCCCGCCCCGGTGGATGGAGCGCTCGCGGTGCGCCGTGGGTCCGGCGACCGGTCGGACCGCACTCCCGGGTCCTCGGGCGGGCCGGGGTGAGGCCCGGTGCGGCCGGTGGCGTGCGCGTTTGGCATGGTAAACGCTTTCCGATCCTGAGGGCAAGAGGTGGGGAAAGGATGCCGCGAGGGGTCCGATCCGACATGCCGCGGTGTGCGGGGCTCGGTTCTCGCCCTCCGTCCTCCCGGGGCGGCTGTTTCCCGTGGTTCTGCTGGTGGTGGCGGGATCGGTGGGGATTCGGGGTGTGGTGCGCGGGTGTCGTGTTCGGAAAGGGAGCGTTGACACCCCACGTGACGCGGTGCTAAAAAATGAACACTTGAGAACATGGATAGCGCTTACCAGCACGGTTGCGGCGATCCCGCTCCGTTCGTGACGCCCCGGCCCGGCGCCCCCGCCAGGTGCGACACCGGCCGGAGCCCCGACCGGTCCGCCGGCCCGACACCACCCTCCCGACCGGACAGCAGTACCCCCTCCCGGGACGCAGCAGCCCCCGGAACGCAGCAGCCGAAGGGAAACACCACCATGCGCGTACCCCCCGGCCGAGGACGGTCCCGCGCGGGCCGCCGCGGCACCGCCCTCACCGCCACCGCCGCCGCGGCCGCGATCGTCATGGCCGCCTCCGCGTGCGGAGGCTCCGGAGGCGACGGCGACACCGTCGAGCTCCGCTTCTCCTGGTGGGGCTCCGACGAGCGCCAGGCCACCATGCTCCAGGTCATCGAGAACTTCGAGGCCGAGAACCCCGGCATCCGCATCGCGGGGGAGAGCACCGACTGGAGCTCCTACTGGGACCGGCTGGCCACCAACACCGCCGCCAACGACGCCCCCGACATCGCCATGCAGGAGGAGCGCTACCTGCGCGAGTACGCCGACCGCGGCGCGCTCATGAACCTCGACGAGGCCGCCGGCCTGGACCTGTCCGGCCTGGACCCGCTCATCGCCGAGAGCGGCGACCTGGACGGCCAGACCTTCGGCGCGGCCACCGGCGTCAACGCCTACGCCATCCACGCCGACCCCGAGGCCTTCGAGGCCGCGGGCGTGGAGATGCCCGACGACGAGACCTGGACGTGGGACGACTACGTCGAGATCTCCGCGCAGATCACCGAGGGCAGCGACGGCGAGTACGTCGGCACCCAGAGCATGAGCTACAACGAGACCGGGTTCCAGGTCTTCGCGCGCCAGCACGGCGAGAACCTCTACGCCGAGGACGGCTCGCTGGGATTCTCCCAGGAGACCCTGACGGCGTGGTTCGAGATCACCCAGGAGCTCCAGGACAACGGCGGCCAGCCGAGCGCCGCCGAGGGCGTGGAGATCCAGGGCGGCGGGGTCGACCAGTCGGTCGTGTCCACCAACCAGGGCGCGATGGCGCACTTCTGGAGCAACCAGCTCGGCGGGGTGGCCGAGTCCTCCGGCCGCGACATCCAGCTGCTCCGCTACCCGGGGGAGACCGAGTTCGAGCGGACCGGCGGGTTCTTCAAGCCGGCCATGTTCTACACCGTCTCCGCGGGGTCCGAGCACCCCGAGGAGGCGGCGCTCTTCGTCGACTACATGCTCAACGACCCGGCGGTGGCCGAGCTGACCCTCGCCGACCTGGGGCTCCCGGCCAACGTGGAGGTGCGTGAGGCGATCGTCGACGACCTGCCCGGCGCCGACGCGCAGATGGCCGAGTTCATGAGCGGCATCGAGGACACGATCGTGGACGGCAACCCGCCGCCGCCGATCGGCGCGGGCCAGGTCGTGGAGATCACCGGGCGGGTCACCGACAGCCTCGCCTTCGGCGACATCACCCCGGCCGAGGCGGCCGAGCAGTTCATGGCCGAGGTCGAGGCGGCCACCGGCGGCGCCTGACACCGGCCGGGCACGGGCCCGGGGCGCGGGGGGTTCTCCCTCCGGGCCCCGGGCCCGTGTCGTTTCCGACCCTCCGGGCGGACGCGGGTGGGGGTGTCACGTTCCGGGATGACAGGTGGACAATAATGAAAACGGTTGTCATATGCTGTTTTGGCCGGTCGCGACACCGTCGCGCGGCGGCCCCGTCCACACCCGACCCCTGGAAGAACCCCCGTGCACCTCCACAAGACCCCGCCCGGCGCCTGCCTGGCCGTGGCCGCCGCCCTCGCGGCCACCGGCTGCTTCCCCGCCGGAGACGACACCGCCGCCGACGACGGACGGATCTCGGTGGCCATGATGCAGCCGCCGCGCTCGGCCCTGTCGCCCCTCACCGACGACGCCTTCAAGCTCTCCCGGTGGAGCACCGCCGAGACCCTCGTCACCCTGGACGAGGTCGGCGACCCGCAGCCCGGCCTGGCCACCGAGTGGGCCCGCACCGACCCCACCACCTGGACCTTCACCATCCGCGAGGGGGTGGACTTCCACGACGGCACGGAGCTGACCGCCGACGTCGCCGCCCACGCGCTGGAGTACGCGGCGCAGGCCTCGCCCAAGCCGCGCATCCTCGACGGCGTGGAGATCGCGGTGGAGGCGCGGGGCGACACCGTGACCGTCACCACCGCCGAGGAGGACCCGCTCGTCCCGCAGCGGCTGTCCTCGCCGCAGCTGTCGATCCTCGCCCAGAGCGCCTACGAGGGCGGCGCGGTGAGCCCCGTCGGCACCGGGACCGGCCCCTTCGAGCTGGTCGAGGTCACCGGGACCACCGCCGCGCGCCTGGACCGCTTCGACGGCTACTGGGGCGAACCCGCCCTGGCCCCCGGCATCGACGTGGCCTTCGTGCCCGACGGGACCGCACGCGCCGCCGCCCTGCGCACCGGCGAGGCCGACATCGTCGAGTCCGTGCCCACCTCCCAGGCCGCGCTCCTGGAGGAGGACACCCTCACCGAGGTGCCGATGCCGCGCACCAACACCCTCTACCTCAACACCGAGGAGGGGCCCTTCACGGACCCCGGCCTGAGGGCCGCCGCGCGTGAGGCGATCGACCGCGAGTCCCTGGTCGAGGGCGTCTACGAGGGCCGCGCCGACGTGGCCGAGGGCCTTCTGGGCCCCGCGCTGCCCTGGGCCGCCGAGCGCCCCGCGCGCACCGGCGCCACGGAGGCGCAGGACCCGGACGGCGCGTCCGTCACCCTGGCGACCTTCACCGACCGCGCCGAGCTGCCCGAGGTCGCGACCGTCCTCGAACAGCAGCTGGAGGACGCCGGGTTCGAGGTGGAGCAGGTCGTGCGCGAGTACGCCAACATCGAGGAGGACGCCCTCAGCGGCGAGTTCGACGCGTTCATCCTCTCCCGCGCGACCGTCCTGGACTCCGGGGACCCCGCCGCGTACATGACCAGCGACTTCTCCTGCGACGGCTCCTTCAACATCGCCCAGCTGTGCGACGAGGGGGTGGACGCCGCACTGGAGGCGGCCGAGCTGGCGCCGACGGGCGAGGAGCGGCGCGCCGCGATCCTGGAGGCCGAGGCCGCCGTCCTCGCCACCGACGCCGCCATCCCCATGCTGCACGAGCGCGTCATCCAGGGCGACGCGGCCGGCGTCGTGGACTCGGCCAAGGACCCGCGCGAGCGCCTGCTCGTCACCTCGCGCACCCGGCTGGACTGATGGGCGCCGCGCACCCGGGCCGGGCCGCGCCCCGGCGCCCCCGCCCGGCCCGCCGCTCCGGGCTCCTCGGCCCCCTGCTCTCCCGCGTGGCGGCACTGGCCGTCATCACCGTCGTGGTCGGCCTGCTCCCGTGGCTGTCCGGCCGCGACCCCGCGCTGTCCGTGCTGCGGGCCCGCTCGGCCGAGCAGGAGCCGACCGAGGAGGCCCTCAACGCGATCCGCGCGGAGCTGGGGCTCTCCGACGGACCGATGGTGATGCTCGGCCGCTGGTTCGGCGGGGCGCTCCGCGGCGACCTGGGCTCCTCCTGGGTCTCCGACGCCCCCGTCCTGCCCGCGGTCGTCTCGGCCACGGGGGTGTCCCTCCTGGTCATGGCGTGCGCGCTCGGCGTGGCCCTGCTGCTGGCGGCCCTGCTGTGCGCGCCCGCCCTGGTGCGCGGGGCGCGCGGCACGCTGCGCCCGGGCGGGTCGGGCAGCGGCGCGGTCGCCGCCATGTGCACGGCCCTGCCCGAGTTCCTGGTCGCCGTCCTGCTCATGGTCTCCCTGTCGGTGTGGCTGGGCTGGCTGCCGCCCTACGGCTGGCAGGGGCCGGTCAACCTGGTCCTGCCGGCCCTGGCGCTGGGAATCCCGGCCGGAGGGCTGCTGGGCCGGCTGGTCGACGACGCCCTGCCCTCGGTGTTCGCCGAGCGCTGGGTCGGCCTGTGGGCCGCCTCGGGGTGCTCCCCGGCCGTCATCGGCGCGGCCGCGCTGCGCCGGGCGACCCCGGCCCTCATCCCGCAGTTCGGCATGGTCGCGATCGGCCTGACCGGGGGAGCGGTCGCCGTGGAGACGGTCTTCGCCGTCCCCGGGATCGGCCGCACCGCCCTGGGCGCCGCCCAGTCCCAGGACCTGCCCATGCTCCAGGGCGCGGTCCTCGGCCTGGTGCTCCTCGGAACCGCGGCGGGCCTGCTCGCCCAGGCGGCGCGCCGGTGGATGCTGGGGCCCGGCCTGCGCGACGCGGCCCTGACCCTGTCGCCGCCGCCCACGGCCCCGGCCGGAGCGCTGCGCCGGTCGGTGCCCGCGGTGTGCGCGGCGCTGCTCCTCACCGTGTGCGTGTGGGGACTGACCCGGGACGCGATGACCGTGAGCGTGGCCGAGCGCCTCGCCGGGCCCTCGTGGGCGCACCCGCTGGGCACCGACGCCGTGGGCCGCGACGTGCTCGCCCGTCTCGGCCACGGGGCCGTCGCCACCGTGGGCACCGCGGCGCTGGTGTGCCTGGTGAGCCTCGCGGTCGCGCTGGTGGTCGGGTTCCGGCCCGCGCTGGCGGCGGGCGCCGCCGACATGGCCAACGCCCTGCCGCCGGTCATCGCCGGGATCCTCGTGGCCGCCGTCATGGGCCCCGGCCCCCTCGGAGCCTCGGTGGCCGTCGCCCTGGTGTCCTGGCCGCCGCTCGCCGCGCACGCGGCCTCGCTGGTCCAGGAGACGCGCGCCGCCGCCTACCTCGACGCCCAGAGGGCCCTGGGGGCCGACTCCCGGTGGATCCTGGTGCGGCACGTCCTGCCCGCGGTCCTGGGTCCGGTGGGCCGCAACGCGGTGCTCAGGCTCCCCGGCATCGCCCTGGCCCTGGCCTCGCTGGGGTTCCTCGGCCTCGGGGCCCAGCCGCCCTCCGCGGAATGGGGGCTGAGCCTGTCGGAGTCCCTGCCCTACGTGGAGCGCGCGCCCCTGGCCGCGCTCGCCCCGGGCGCCATGCTCATGCTGCTCGCCGCGTTCGCGGTCTCCCTGTCCACCCTGCCCCCGGGCGGGCGCACCGCCCGGCGGCGCCGGGTCCCGGCCGCCGCCGGGGCCGGAATCCCGGAAGGAGCCGGACGATGAACCACGGCGTTCCCCACGACGGCGTTCCCCACCGCACAGCTCCCGGCGGCGGGGGCCCCCGCTCCCACAGCGGCGGCAGCGGCACGGTTCCCAGCGGCGCGGCCCCCGGCGGCGCCGCACCGGAGGACGGGGCCGCGCCCGGCGGTCCGCCGCGCGACGCCGCCCCCGGCCGCACGCCCCTGCTGAGCGTCCGCGACCTGCGGGTCACCCTGCGCGAACGCGGCGGTACCGCCGTCCCGGCCGTGCGCGGCCTGTCCTTCGACGTGCACCCCGGCGAGGTGGTCGCCCTCGTGGGGGAGTCGGGCGCCGGGAAGTCCCTGACCGCCCGCGCCGTCCTGGGCCTGGCGCCCCACGGCGCACAGGTCGCCGGGAGCGTCCTGCTGGACGGACAGGAGCTGGTCGGCGCGCGCCCGTCCGTCCTGCGCTCGGTGCGGGGGCGGCGGATGTCGCTGGTCCCGCAGGACGCCCTCACCGTGCTCAGCCCCGTCCACACCGTGGGCGCCCAGCTCGTCCGGGCCGTGCGCTCGGTGCGCGGGACCGGCCGGGCCCGGGCGTGGGAGGAGGCCGTGGCCGCCCTGGACCGGGTAGGCATCCCCGACGCCGCCCGGCGCGCGCACGCCTACCCGCACGAGTTCTCCGGCGGCATGCGCCAGCGCGCCGTCATTGCGATGGCCACGGTCAACCGGCCCGACGTCGTCTTCGCCGACGAGCCCACCACCGCGCTGGACCCCGTCATGCAGGCGAGGGTCCTGGAACTCCTGTGCGGGCTGAGCGGGCAGACCGGGACCTCGGTCGTCCTGGTCACCCACGACCTCGGGGTCGTCGGCGGCCACGCGGACCGGGTGGTGGTCGTCTACGCGGGGCGGCACGTCGAGTCGGGCCCGGTGGACCGGGTCCTCACCGACCCGCGGGCCCCCTACACCGCCGGACTGCTCGCCGCGCTCCCGCCCCGGGAGGCGCGGGACCGCAGGCTCCCCGCCATCGCGGGATCGCCCCCCTCGCCGACGTCCCTGCCGCAGGGCTGCGCGTTCGCGCCGAGGTGCCCCCTCGCCGCGACACGCTGCCGCGCCCACGAGCCCTCCCCGGTCGTCGCGGGCGAGCCGGGGAGACTGGTCTCGTGCCACCGCTGGCAGGACCTCCCCGACCCGGCGCGCTCCCTGTTCGC
The DNA here is from genome assembly GCF_026642255.1 of Streptomonospora nanhaiensis. Classification (GTDB taxonomy): domain Bacteria; phylum Actinomycetota; class Actinomycetes; order Streptosporangiales; family Streptosporangiaceae; genus Nocardiopsis; species Nocardiopsis tropica. The sequence continues at coordinate 2,901,998 of NZ_CP113264.1, forward strand.
GGACGTGCCGTGACCGCGGCGCGGCGGCGCCCGCACCCCGCACACCCCACGAGGAAGGACGACATGACCCACTCCGCCCCGCCGCTGCTGGCGGTCCGCGACCTGGTGGTGCGCTACCCGGGGCGCGCGCGGCGTTCCGCGCCCGTGACGGCCGTCGACGGGGTGTCCTTCGACGTCCGCGCGGGGGAGACGCTCGCCCTGGTCGGGGAGTCGGGGTGCGGGAAGACCAGCACGGCCTCCGCCGTGGTCGGCCTGCGCCGGCCCGACTCCGGGTCGGTGCGCTTCGAGGGCAGCGAGCTGACCACGATGGACCCGGCGCGCCTGCGCGCCCTGCGCCCCGCGCTCCAACCGGTCTTCCAGGACCCGTACGGGTCGCTCAGTCCCCGCCTGCGCGTGCGCGACGCCGTCGCCGAACCCCTGCGCATCCACGGGCGCTGGGATCGGGGGACCGGCCCGGACCGCGTGGCCGCCCTGCTGGACACGGTCGGCCTGGACGCCTCCCACGGCGACCGGCTGCCGCACGAGCTGTCCGGGGGGCAGTGCCAGCGCGTCGGGATCGCCCGCGCGCTGGCCTGCGAGCCGCGGCTGCTGGTCCTGGACGAACCGGTGTCGGCCCTGGACCCCTCGGTGCGCGCCGGGGTGCTCAACCTGCTCACCGGCCTCCAGGACACCCTGGGCCTGGGCTACCTGTTCATCTGCCACGACCTCGCGCTCGTCGGACACGTCGCCCACCGCGTCGCCGTCATGAGGGAGGGGCGCGTCGTGGAGACCGGGCCCGCCCGCCGGGTGCTCTCCCAGCCCTCCGACCCGTACACGCGCGAGCTGGTGGAGGCCTCCCCGGCGGCCGTCGGGGAGCACCGCGCCCGCACGATCCCGACCGCGTCGTGAGCCCCGCCGGTGACGCCCGGGGGAGGGCGGAACAGGCGGAGGGCGCCGCCGGGCCCCGGGGCGGGGGACGCCCGGGGACGGGGCGGGCGGCCGCGGTGCTGCGCGACGCGCGCGCTCTGCCCCCGCTGGCGCTGCTGCTGGTCGGCTCCCAGTTCGCGTTCAACGTCGGCTTCTTCGCGGTCCTGCCCTACCTCGCCGACCACCTCGGCGGCGGGCTGGGCCTGGCCGGGTGGCTGGTCGGCCTCGTGCTGGGCCTGCGCACCTTCAGCCAGCAGGGCCTGTTCGTCGTGGGCGGCACGCTCACCGACCGGTTCGGCGCGCGGCCGGTGGTCCTGGCGGGCTGCGTGCTGCGGATCGCCGGTTTCTGCTGGCTCGGCTTCGCGGAGGGCACGGCGTCGGTGATCGCGTCGGTGCTGCTCATCGGGTTCGCCGCCGCGCTGTTCTCCCCGGCGGTCGAGACGGAGATCGTGCGCCAGGCGGTGCGGCACGAGCGGGCCTCGGGCACGCCCCGCACGCGCGTTCTCGCGCTGTTCTCCGTCTCCGGGCAGGCGGGGACGCTCGTCGGCCCGCTGCTGGGCTCCCTGCTCCTGCTCGGCGGGTTCCGGGCCGCGTGCCTGGTCGGGGCGGCGGTCTTCGCGCTCGTGCTCGCAGGGCACCTGAGGCTCATGCCCGGGCCGGAGTCGCGCGGCGACTCCGGCCCGCGGGCCGGGGAGGGGCGGCCCCGCCTGCGCGAGGGGGTGCGGCTCCTGCTGGGCGACCGACGCTTCCTGGGGCTGTGCCTGGCCTACAGCGGCTACCTGCTGGCCTACAACCAGCTCTACCTGGCGCTGCCGGGGGAGGTGGAGCGGGCGACCGGTTCCCAGGGCGCGCTGGGCTGGCTGCTCGCGTGGTCCTCGGTGCTCTACATCGCCGCGCAGTTCCCGGTGCTGTCCTGGGCCGCGGCCCGGCTGTCCCGGCGCGCGACCCTGGTCTGGGGGCTGCTGCTGGTCTCGCTGGGCTTCGCCTCCGCCGCGGCGCTGACACCGGTCGGGGCCCTGGGCGGGCTGCTGCCCTCCGTCGCGTTCGTCACCGCGCTGACCCTGGGCCAGGTCCTGATCGTGCCGACGGTCCGGGCCTGGCTGCCCGACCTCGTGGACGACGCCCGCCTGGGCCTGTTCACGGGCGCGCTGTCCTCGCTGTCCGGGCTGGTGGTGCTCCTGGGCAGCGTGCCCGCCGGGGCGCTCCTGGACATGGGCGGCCCGGTCCCCTGGCTCGCGCTCGCCGCCGTGCCGCTCGCCGGCGCGGCCCTGGTCCCGCGCGGTCCCCGCTCCTGAACGGTCCGGGCGGCCCCGAACGGGGCCGCCCGGACCGGTCGGCGGGTGGGAGGGGAGGGACCGTCCTCAGGGACTCCGCTCCCACCGCCTTCCCGTGGCCGTGCAGGTCCGGGCGGACGCCGCGGTGGCGGGGGCGCCTTCCGGCAGGGTCACACGGTTTCCTCCGGGGCGGAGCGCGCCGGCTGCCGCGGCGTGCCGGCCGCCCCCGTGTCCTCCGACCGCAGGTCGCGCCAGAAGCACACGACCACGCCCACGATGACGACGAGGAAGGGGGCCGACGCCACGATGACGGTCTGCTGCAGCGCGGCGAGACCTCCCGAGAACAGGAGGATGATCGCCAGGGCCCCGGTCATCGCGCCCCACAGCAGCAGGATCGGCACGGGTGGGCGCAGGGAGCCGCGGGTGGTGAGCATGCCCAGCACGTAGGTGTTGGCGTCGGCGCCCGAGACGAAGAAGAGCACCGCCAGGACCACCACCATCGCCGCCGTGACGGCGGGCAGCGGGAACTCGGCCAGCGTGGTGAAGAAGGCGCTGTTGAGGTCGGCCGCGGTGGAGCCCGCGATGTCGGTCCCGTGGTTCAGGTCCAGGTCGATGGCCGAGCCGCCGAAGACGGAGAACCAGGCGAAGAAGGCCAGGCTGGGCATGCCGAGGACGACCAGGACGAACTGGCGGATGGTGCGCCCGCGCGAGATGCGCGCCAGGAACACCCCGACGAAGGCGCCCCAGGACACCCACCAGGCCATCATGAAGTACGTCCAGCCCTGCATCCACGCGGTGTCGCCGAACGCCGGTCCCCGCAGGCTCATCAGGAGGAACTCGTCGCCGTACTGGCCGAGGGACTCCAGGAAGAGGGAGACCAGGAACGCCGTCGGGCCGAGGAACAGCACGAACACGAACAGCAGCGCGGCGACCGACAGGTTGACCTCGCTGATGTAGCGGATGCCGCGCTGGACCCCGGAGGCGGCCGAGAGGCTGAAGAGGACCGTCACGACGACCACGATCACCACCTGGGTGGTGGTGCCGGTGGGCGTTCCCAGGAGCCGGTTCAGGCCGTTGTCGATCTGCAGGGCCCCCAGGCCGAGCGAGGTCGTGGTCCCGAACAGGGTGGCGAAGACCGTGAAGACGTCGATGGCCTTGCCCGCGGGGCCGTCGGCGTGGCGTCCCAGCAGCGGCCGGAAGAGGGCGCTGACCAGCCCGGGGCGCTTCTTGCGGTACATCGAGTAGCCCAGGGCCAGTCCGAAGACCGCGAAGATCGCCCAGGCGTGCAGTCCCCAGTCGTAGAAGGAGTACTGGAGCGCGAGGACCGCCGCCTGGGGGGTCCCGGGCTCGGCGAGGTCGTGGGGAGGGACGGCGAAGTGCGAGATCGGCTCGGCGATGCCGTAGGACACCAGGCCGATGCCCATCACCGCGCACAGGATCATGGCGATCCAGGTGTGGGTGGCGAACTCGGGCCGGTCCCCGTCGTCGCCCAGCCGGATGCGTCCGTAGCGGCTGAAGGCCAGTCCGACCAGGAGCGCCAGCAGCAGCAGGGGGAGCAGGAGGTAGGCCCATCCGAACCCGGAGGTGATCCGGTTCAGGGCGGAGTTCATCACGGCCATCTGGTGGTCAGGGGCGGCCACGCCCCAGACCACGAACAGCGAGGAGAGGGCGAGGGAGGCCCAGAAGACCGTTCCGACGGTGCCGCGGACGGTGGTGGAGTCATTCATGGGTGGACTCCTCTCTGGAGACGGCCACCACGCGCGGTGGTGCCGCAGAGCACAGGGCCCTGTGCCGCAGCGGACCGCGGTCCTCGTCTGTTCTGGTGCCAAGAGCGGGTTTCACAGCGGTGAACTTCCTGTCGGTGGGTGGGAGCGGCAAGGACTGCCGGAGTCTCCTGACACGTGCACGGCCGCTGGATCGCTTCAGGGCCGTGCGGGAGGATGCGAGGACGAGGTGTCGGCGCGGGGGTGTGCCCCCGCACCCGTGCCATCCGGATCCGCTTCGCGGAAGAATCCGCAACGCGATCACCGGCGGCGTTCACCAGCAGGGGAGTCCCTGTGGGAGGCGGCGCACGCCGAGGTCTGCGGCTCAGGCCGCACACCGGTCCGTGGGGCTCTCCGACGGGTCCGGGCCGAAGGGCCGGTCGAGATCCGGTCCGGCGTCGGCGCCCTCGCGCACGGTTCCTGCGGCGCTGGGCGGTCGAGTCGTTCCAGATCAAGGCGATGCCGGAGAGTCCCGGAGCGAGGTTACTCGCACGCGGGGGCGCGCTCGCCCGGCTCGACCTCCTGTTACGCCGCGGACCGCTCCGGCCCCGGGGGCCACGGGCCCCCGGCCGTCCCGCCGGGGCCGGAGCGCGGAGGAGCGCGGCCGCGACCGGGGTGGGGGCCCGGATCCCCTGTGCCCCAGCCGTTGTCGGCATCCGGCGGCCCTCGGGCACGCCGCCCTCCGGCCGGGGCGGGCGGGCGGCCGTCCCGGCCGGAGGGCGGCGTGTGCGCACAAGCCAGCATTCATGGTTTCCTGAATCCAGGATTTTGTGTATCGTCAGGGCATGATCTCCCTCGCCACCGACATCGACGCCCTGGCCCGGTTCGGCCGGGCCCTGGCCGACCCCCTCCGCTGCCGGGTCCTGCTGGCCCTGCGCGAGAGCCCAGCCCACCCCGCCGACCTGGCCGAGACCCTCGGCATCAGCCGCACCCGCCTGTCCAACCACCTGGCCTGCCTGCGCGACTGCGGCCTGGTCGTGGCCGTGCCCGTGGGGCGGCGGGTGCGCTACGAACTGGCCGACGCCCGCCTCGGACACGCCCTGGACGACCTGCGCCAGGCCGTGCTGGCCGTGCAGACCGACCCCGCCTGCGTGGACGCCGACGAGAAGGGCTGCTGCTGATGGTGCACCCCCTCACCGCGCCTCCGGGCGAGGACCGCCGCGCCGTCCTGACCCGGCGGGTGCGCCTGCTGGTCGCCGTGACCATCGCCTACAACCTCGTCGAGGCCGTCGTGGCCATCACCGCGGGCAACCTCGCCTCCTCCGCCGCCCTGATCGGCTTCGGCCTGGACTCGCTCATCGAGGTCTCCTCCGCACTGGCGGTCGCCTGGCAGTTCTCCGCCCGCGACCCCGGCGTGCGCCAGGCGCGGGAGAAGCGGGCGCTGCGCGTCATCGCGGTGGCCTTCTTCGCCCTGGCCGCCTACGTCACCGTCGAGGCCCTGCGCTCCCTGCTCGGCGGGACCGAGGCGGCCCCCTCCACCGTGGGGATCGTGCTGGCCGCCCTGTCGGTGGCGATCATGCCGTTCCTGTCCCTGGCCCAGCGCCGCGCGGGCCGGGAGCTGGGCTCGGCCACGGCGGTGGCCGACTCCAAGCAGACGCTGCTGTGCACCTACCTGTCGGCCGCCCTCCTGGTCGGACTGGGCGTCAACGCCCTGTTCGGGTGGGCCTGGGCCGACCCGGTGGTGGCGCTGCTCATCGCCGTGCTGGCGGTCAAGGAGGGGCGGGAGGCCTGGCGCGGGGACGCCTGCTGCGCCCCGGCCGGGATCGCCCTCACCGCGCCCGCCGCAGCCGACGCCGGGACCGAGGGGGCCGACGGGTGCGGATGCGCCCCCGGCTGCTCCTGCTGCCCCTGACACCGCCCCCTCCCGCGGCCCCGGCCCCCGGCCGGGGCCGCGCCCCTGCCTGACGGGGGGACGCGCACGGCCGCCTTCGCCCCGGACGGGCCCACGGGGCGAAGGAGATGCCCCGCCGCCGAGAGCGGTCCACGGGGGACGGCGCCTCCGCGGCGGCGCCGTGCGACCCCGGAGGCGTCCCCCGCCCGGCGGAGCGAACGGCCGACCGGCCGGGACCGCCGGAAAACCCCTGGCCACAGATTCGCACGGTGACTACCATGGGCAACGTGCATCTACCTCTCTACCTCTGAGCGCATTCCGAGCGCCCGCCCCACAGCCGCTGTGGCCGCGGGCCCGCGATGTCTGCCATGACCCCCGAAGGGGTCGTCCCGTCAGCTCGGAGAGCTCCCGCACCCCTCGCGTCCACCGCCGGGGCGGAGCTCTGTTCGGAGGAGAGAATGACCACCGTCAACCCCGTGTCCGGCCTGCCCGCAGGAGAGCGGGCGCAGATCACCCTGTCCGGAGTACGCGTCGACCGCGGCGGGCGCACGGTCCTGTCCGGCGTCGACATGGCCCTCACCCCGCGATCGCGGTGGGGGATCGTCGGCGAGAACGGACGCGGCAAGTCCACGCTGCTGCACGTCCTCGCCGGGACGCTCGCGCCCGACGCCGGAACCGTCCGGCGCGTGGGCACGGTCGGCGTCGCCGAACAGGAGATGGAGGCGGACGGCGGCCGGACCGTCGGCGACCTGGTCGACGTCGAACTCGCCGCCGCGCGGACCGCCCTGGCCGCGCTCGACGCGAGCGCCGCGGCGCTGGCCGACGGGCTCCCCTGCGCCGCCGAGGAGTACGCGGCGGCCCTGGACGCCGCGGAGGCGCTGGACGCCTGGGACGCCGACCGGCGCGTCGACCTGGCCCTGGAGAACCTGGGGGCCGTCACCGACCGGTCGCGCCCCCTGGAGCGATTGTCGGTCGGACAGCGCTACCGCGTGCGGCTGGCGTGCCTGCTGGGTGCCTCGCACGACTTCCTGCTGCTCGACGAGCCCACGAACCACCTCGACGCCGCCGGCCTGGACTTCCTGACCGAGCGGCTGCGCGGCCACCACAACGGGGTGGCACTCGTCAGCCACGACCGCGCCCTGCTCTCGGACGTGGCCACGACGATGCTCGACCTCGACCCGAGCCGCGACGGCGAACCCCGCGTCTACGGCGGGGGCTTCGCCGGGTACCAGGAGGGCCGGCGTGCGGAGCGGGAGCGCTGGGCGGCCGAGTACGAGCAGCAGCAGGTCGAGCACGCCCGCCTGACCCAGGACCTGTCGGCGGCGCAGAACCGGCTCGTCAGCGGGTGGCGCCCGGAGAAGGGGACCGGCAAGCACCAGCGGGCCACCCGGGCGCCCGCCCTGGTGCGCGCCGTCCACCGGCGGCGCGAGGACCTGGAGGAGCACGCGCTCACCGTGCCCCCGCCCCCGCTGCGGTTCCGCATGCCGGAGCTGCGGGCGCGGCCCGGGACGGACCTGGTCGCGGCCGAGGGGGTCACCGTGGCGGGGCGCCTGGACCGGCCGGTCTCGCTCACGCTCCGTTCCGGCGACCGGGTCGTGGTCACCGGGGCCAACGGGGCGGGAAAGTCGACGCTCCTGTCGGTGCTGGCGGGGCTCGTCGAGCCGACCGGGGGCGGTGTGCGGACCGCGCGCACGGCCCGGGTGCGCCTGCTGGCGCAGGAGTCGCCGCGCGCGGGCGCGCGCCGTGCCCACGAGGTGTACTCCGCCCACGTGGCGCGGCTCGTCGGCTCGGGCACCCTGGCCGAGGGGGAGGCGGTCCCCCTCTCCGCCCTCGGCCTGCTCCCGGCCCGGGACGCCGCACGGCCGCTGCGCGAGCTGTCCATGGGCCAGCAGCGGCGGTTCGACCTGGCGATGGCGCTGGCGTCGCGCCCCGACGCGCTGCTGCTGGACGAGCCGACGAACCACCTCTCGATCGCCCTCGTCGAGGAGCTCACCGAGGGGCTCGGCTCCACCGGGGCGGCCGTGGTGATCGCCACCCACGACCGGCGGCTCCGGCGGGACACGGCCCCCTGGGAACAGCTGGACCTGCGGCCCGGGACCTCCGCGGCCCGGATCGTGGAGCGGTCGGCCGCCGGGGGCGCGTGAGGTGACCGGCTACGGGGCCGCGGCGGTCGTGCCGCCGCGGCCCCGGACGCACGGGCGCGGCCGGGCGGTGGCGCGGGCAGGTCCTCACACCAGCGCGGCGGCCCCGAACCCGGCCGCCGCCGCGAGTACGGGCACGACGGCCGTCAGGGCGATGTTGGCGAGCGCGTGCGGCCGGCCCCGGTGCTGTGCCAGGTGGACCGTCTCCACCATGGCGGTGCTGAAGGTGGTGTAGCCGCCGCAGAAGCCCACCCCGGCCGGGCCCGTCCACGCGGGCGCGACCCCGTGGAACACCACCGCCCCGGTGAGGGCCCCCAGGAGGAGAGAGCCGCTGGTGTTGACGACCAGGGTGGCCCAGGGCAGTGTCGTGGTCCACCGGTCGCGGACGGCGCCGTCCACCAGGAAGCGGACCGCCGCGCCCAGCCCCCCGCACAGGGCGATCAGGACCCCCGTCACCGCGGCTCCCCGTCGGGGCGGGAGCACATCGCGGGGGACCGGCCGCCGCCGGCCGCCAGGATCCCGGCCAGCGCGGCGAGCAGCCCCAAGGCGATGCTCGCCGCCGTGTACGCCGCGGCGGCGGCCGGTCCCGGCTGCGCCGAGAGGGAGACGGTCTCGACGGCCAGGGCGCTGTAGGTGGTGAACGATCCGAGCACGCCGGTGCCGAGGAACAGCCGCACCCGTGCGACGGCCGGCGTCTCCGGCCCGCGCGAGGACAGGGTCTGGAGCAGCAGGCCGAGCAGGAAGGCCCCGGCGACGTTGACCGCCAGTGTGGCCAGGACCCCCGCGTCGAACGCCTCTCCGGCGACCCCCGCCAGGTGGCGCAGTCCCGTGCCGATCACGCCCCCGGAGAAGACCAGGGGCAGCGCATACCGGTGACCCATCGAACCCCTTCCTGCGGACCGTGCCCGGGACCGCCGCAGCACCCGTCCCGGACGCCGTCCCCCGCGGGTCGGTCCGGGAACCGGTGCGCCGGCGGTCGTCCGGGAGCTCCCGGCCTTGGGACATGCTTCTGCGGACCGGAGGGAACACGGTGCTCGGGGACCTGACCGAGACCTTACCCGCGCCCCCGCGCCCCCGCGCCCGGAGCGGGCGGCCCCGATCCGCCACCGGGGGCGGGATCCCGGGGCCCGCGTCCCGTGGGCAGGAGGTTTATCCGCCTACCTCCGTTTTGGGAGGATTGAGGTTCTGCTAATTTAGGCGAGCCTACCCTCATTCCTCCAAGAGTGGATGTTCCCTGATGCGCTCCCACCGGTTCACGGCACTGACCGCTGCCGCAGTCACCGTCCTCACCCTCGCCGCATGCGGCGCCCAGCCGGAAGAAGAGGAGGCCGCCGCCGAAGGCGGGTCCGGCGAGTACCCGATCGTCATCGAGCACGCCCTGGGCACCACCACCATCGAGGAGCAGCCCGAGCGGGTCGCCTCCGTGAACTGGGCCAACCACGAGGTCCCGCTGGCGCTCGGCGTCGTCCCCGTCGGCATGGCCGAGGCCAACTTCGGCGACGATGACGACGACGGCGTCCTCCCCTGGGTCGACGAGAAGCTCGACGAGCTCGGCGCCGAGACGCCGGTGCTCTTCGACGAGAACGACGGCATCGACTTCGAGGCCGTCGCCGACACCCAGCCCGACGTCATCCTCGCCTCCTACTCCGGTCTCACCCAGGAGGACTACGACACGCTGAGCGACATCGCCCCCGTCGTCGCCTATCCCGAGGGCCCCTGGGCCACGTCGTGGCGCGACATCATCCGGCTCAACAGCCAGGCCATCGGCCTGGCCGAGGAGGGCGACCAGCTCATCGCCGACCTGGAGCAGGAGATCGCCGACGTCGTCGCCGAGTACCCGCAGCTCGAGGGCAAGTCGGCCATGTTCATGACCCACGTCGACCCGACGGACGTCAGCCAGATCGGCTTCTACACCACCCACGACACCCGGACCCTCTTCTTCGAGGACCTGGGCCTGGAGACCCCCGGGAGCATCGCGGAACTCTCCGCAGGCACCGACCAGTTCTCCCTCTCCCAGAGCACCGAGCAGATCGACGCCTTCGACGACGTCGACATCATCACCGGCTACGGCGACGACACCGGCGAGCTGCTGGAGCTCCTCCAGAGCGACCCGCTGCTCTCCAAGATGCCCGCCGTGGAGCGCGACTCGGTCTACCTCCTGCCCGGCAGCTCCCCCCTGGCCACCGCCGCGAACCCGACCCCGCTGTCGATCTCGTGGGTGCTCGAAGACTACGTCGCCGCGCTCGCCGAGGCCGCCGACAAGGTCCAGTGACGATGGCCGTCACCCGTCCCGCACCGGACGCCGGCGCCGCGCGGCGCCCGGTGCGGGCGCGTTCGCTCTGGCTGCTCCTCGCCCTCGCGGTGCTCGCGGCGGCCATGCTGGCCTCCGTCGCCTGGGGCTCCCGCATCGTCGGCCTCGCCGACGTCGCCGCCGCCCTGGGCGGCGCGGACGAGACGATCGAGCAGGCCGCCGTCACCAAGCGGGTGCCGCGCACCCTCCTCGCGGTGCTCGTCGGCGCCGCCCTCGGCCTGTCCGGGGCGGTCATGCAGGGCGTGACCCGCAACCCCCTCGCCGACCCGGGCATCCTGGGCGTGAACATGGGCGCCTCCCTCGCCGTGGTCTGCGGCATGGTCTTCTTCGGACTCACGTCCCCGAGCGGCTACATCTGGGTGGCGATCGGCGGGGCCGCCGCCGCGGCCGTCTTCGTGTACACCGTGGGCTCGCTCGGCCGGGGCGGGGCCACGCCCCTGAAGCTCGCGCTCGCGGGCGCCGCCACCTCGGCGGCGTTCTCCTCGCTCGTGACCGCCGTGGTGATGCCGCGCAACGACGTGGCCGGGAGCTTCCGGATGTGGCAGATCGGCGGTGTCGGCGGCGCGTCCTTCGACGGCGTCGTCCGCGTCCTGCCCTTCCTCGCCGTGGGGCTCGTCCTCAGCCTGATGTCGGCGCGGGCCCTGAACTCCCTCGCCCTGGGCGACGACCTGGCGGCCGGGCTCGGCGAGCGCGTCGCCCTCGTGCGCGCGACCGCCGGGCTCGGCGCCGTGCTGCTGTGCGGTGCGGCCACCGCGGCCGCCGGCCCCATCATGTTCGTCGGCCTCGTCGTGCCGCACATGTGCCGTCTGCTGATCGGCGTGGACCACCGGTGGCTGCTGCCGTTCTCCGCACTGCTCGGCGCGGCGCTGCTCACCGTCGCCGACGTCGTCGGCCGCGTCGTGGCCCGTCCGGCCGAGGTCGAGGTGGGCATCGTGACGGCGCTGATCGGCGCACCGGTCTTCATCTACATCGTCCGTCGCCAGAAAGTGCGTGCCCTGTGAGCGCGGAAACCGCCATCCGACCCCTCGGCGTCGAGGCCGTCACCCGCGGCCGGATCCGGCGCACCGCCAGGCGGGGCGCCGTCGTCGCGGTGCTCGCGGTCCTCATCGCCGCCGTGTTCGCCACCAGCCTCATGGTGGGCCGGACGTTCTACCCGCCCGCCGACGTCGTCGCCGTGATCCTGGGCGAGCAGGTGCCCGGGGCCTCCTTCACCGTCGGCACGCTGCGCCTGCCCCGGGCAGTGCTGGCGGTCGCGGCCGGGCTCTGCTTCGGCATCGGCGGCGTCACCTTCCAGACGATGCTGCGCAACCCCCTGGCCAGCCCCGACATCATCGGGATCAGCTCCGGGGCGAGTGCGGCGGCGGCCTTCGCCATCGTGGTGCTCTCCCTGGGCCGGACCGGGGTGTCCGCCGTCGCGATCACCGCCGGACTCGCCGTCGCCCTGCTCATCTACGCCCTCGCGTTCCGCGGCGGGGTCGCCGGGACCCGCCTGATCCTCATCGGCATCGGCATCGCCGCGATGCTCGACAGCCTCACCAGCTACGTCCTCTCCCAGGCGGCCGAATGGGACCTCCAGGAGGCCATGCGCTGGCTGACCGGCAGCCTCAACGGCTCCACCTGGACCGAGACGGTGCCGGTCCTGCTGGCCCTGGCGGTCCTGGCGCCCCTCCTGCTGAGCCAGGCCCGCAACCTCTCGGCGATGCAGCTGGGGGACGACACCGCCTCCGCGCTCGGGGTGCGTGTCGAACGCACCCGGGTGATCGTCATCGTCGCCGCCGTCGGCCTCATCGCCTTCGCGACCGCCGCGGCCGGGCCGATCGCGTTCGTCGCGTTCCTGTCCGGGCCCATCGCCGCCCGCATCGTGGGGCCCGGCGGCTCGCTCCTGGTGCCGTCGGCCCTCGTGGGCGCGCTCCTGGTCCTGGTCGCGGACCTCGCCGGCCAGTACGCCTTCGGGACGCGCTTCCCGGTCGGCGTCGTCACCGGCGTGCTCGGCGCGCCCTACCTCGTCTACCTGATCGTCCGCACCAACCGCGCCGGAGGCTCCCTGTGACCGCGAACCACTCCCTGGAGGTCCAGGACCTCGCGCTCGGCTACGGAGACCGGGTGGTCATCGAATCCCTCGACCTCGCCGTGCGGCCGGGCGGCATCACGGTGATCGTCGGGGCGAACGCCTGCGGGAAGTCCACGCTCCTGCGGTCGATGTCTCGCCTCCTCGCCCCCAGGAAGGGGCGGGTGGTCCTCGACGGCAAGGAGGTGCACCGCACGCCCGCCAAGGAGCTGGCGCGCACCATGGGCCTGCTGCCCCAGTCGCCGATCGCCCCCGAGGGGATCACCGTCGCGGACCTCGTGGGCCGAGGACGCCACCCCCACCAGGGGATGTTCACCCGCTGGAGCCGGGAGGACGACGCCGCGGTGGCGGCGGCACTGGAGGCGACGCACACCTCCGACCTGGCCGAGAGGTCGGTCGACGAGCTCTCCGGAGGCCAGCGCCAGCGGGTGTGGATCGCCATGGCCCTCGCCCAGCAGACCGACCTGCTGCTGCTGGACGAACCCACGACGTTCCTCGACGTGAGCCACCAGGTCGAGGTGCTCGACCTGCTCACCGACCTCAACCGGGAACGCGGCACGACCATCGTCATGGTCCTGCACGACCTCAACCTCGCCGCCCGCTACGCCGACCAGCTGATCGCGCTCGCGGACGGGCGGCTGCACGCCATGGGCGAGCCCGCACAGGTGCTCACCGAGGACAGCGTGCGCGCGGTGTTCGGCCTGGAGAGCCGGGTCATCCCCGACCCGACCACCGGCAGGCCCCTCATGCTCCCCCTCGGACGCCACCACGTGCTGGAGCCCTCGGGCCTGGCCGCGGAGAACTGACGGGACCGGCGGGGCGGGACGTCCCGCCCCGCCGGACATTCCGGCCCGGGGACCCCGCGCGATGCCGGACCGGCTCCCCGCCGGGGAGGGCCGCAGCCCCGGCCCCGCCCGCGTCCCGCTCGTCAGTCCTGGGGAGGCGGGGTGGACCCGGTGCGCCCGCCGGTCCCCGTCGCGGTCCCGCCACCGCCCTCGCCGGTACCGCCGTCCTCGCCGGGTCCGCTGTCGTCCCCGGGGGGCGCGCCGCCGTTCCCGGCCTCCCCGGTGTCCGCCGCGGGCCCCTCTCCGGCCCTGGCCGCCGAGAGCAGGTGGTGCTCCTCCACCTCGTACCGGCGGATGTAGGTGCTCAGGAAGGCCTGGAGGCTCGCGCCCATCGGCAGCGCGAGCAGCGCGCCGGGCGCTCCCAGGATGGCCACGCCCGCCAGGACCGAGCCGAAGGCCACCGCCGGGTGCATGTCCAGGGTCTTGGCGGTGATGCGCGGCTGGAGCAGGTAGTTCTCGAACTGCTGGTAGACGATCACGAACACCAGCACCCACACCGCCGGCCAGACCCCGACCAGCAGGGCCACGAGCACCGGGACGGCCCCGCCGATGTAGGTGCCGACCGTGGGGATGAACTGCGACAGCACGCCCACCCACAGCGCCAGCGCGAACGCGAAGGGGATGTCCAGCACGACCAGCACGGCGTAGTGCGCGCCGGCGCAGACCAGTGCCAGGAGCGCCCGCGAGTACAGGTAGCCGCCGGTCTTCTCGATGGCGATCTCCCAGGCGCGCAGCGTCTCGCGCTGCGTGCGGGGCGGCAGCACCGAGCAGATCACGCGGCGGAAGCGCGGCCCGTCGGCGCACAGGTAGAAGGTGAAGAGCGCGATCGCCAGGCCGTTGAAGAGCAGGGCCATGACGGTCGTCCCGGCCCCCCAGACGTTGTCGGCGATCGCGGAGGCGTACTGCTCGACGACCCCGCTGGCGCTGGAGATCTCGTTGAGCAGGGTCGTGGGCGAGTAGGTGGTGTCGAACGTGGTGTTGACCCAGTGCAGCGCGGCGCGGATCATCGCCGGCACCTCGGCGGCGAAGGCCAGGACCTGACCGACGAGCATGGACCCGAGCAGGCTGAAGAACGCCACGACCAGCGCCATGACCAGGAGCATCACGGCCCCGGTCGCGGGACCGCGCGGCCAGCGGTGCCGGTGGAGCCAGTTGACGGCGGGTTCCAGCGCGAGCGCCAGGAACAGCGAGATCAGCAGCAGCACGATGAGGTTCTGCAACCGCAGGAACAGCCACAGGGCGATGCCGAACGCCGTGACGATCCACATGGCCAGCATCATGGCCCGGGGGAGCCAGGGCGGCATGCCGCCACCGCGGTCGGGGCGCGGGGCCCTGGGAGGCATGGTGCTCGTGTGCAAGCCGGTCTTCCTTCTGTGTGCCGCGCACGACGAAGCGCGCGGCGGTGCGGGGGTGTCTCCCCGGACGATAGCGGTCCTCGCAGGGTGTTTCGCCCCTTCGGCACGGCCCGCGTGAGATCGAGTGACCTCGTCACCGGTCTTCCTCCCATCGTGGGGGAGGACCGATGACGCGTGGGCGCGGCGCGTGCTTCACCCGTCCGGGGGCGTCGTGGTGCGGTGGTGGTGCCAGTGGCGGATCGCGGCGCCCAGGCAGGCGGTGTCGGCGGCGTCCACCCGCTCCCGGGCGGCGTCCAGGCGGGCCTGGGCCGCGGCGACCTGTTGCTGGGCGGCGATCTGGGCCAGGCGTGCCAGCCCCGCGGCGGCGTCGGCCGCCGCCCGCTCCCGCTCGTGCATCGCCGTGTGGGCGCGGTGTTCGGCGTGCTCGGTGTAGGGGCGCAGGAGCGGGGTGCCGTCGCTGGAGGGCGCGTTCACCCTGGTCCCTCCCTTCTCAGGGGTGGTGCGGCTGGGTGCGCAGGGTGGTGATGAGGTCGCTGATGCGGGCGGCGGCGGTGGGGTCGCCGTGGGCGGTGGCCAGGTTGCGGACCTCTTCCAGGGCCACCAGGACGGCTCCGCCGTCGCGCGGGGTGGTGAGCAGGGCGTTGATCTGGGTCTGGGGGTAGCGGCGGTGTCCGCCGAGGGTTTTGACCGAGGCCAGGCGGCCGTCCTTTTCCCAGCGGGTGACGGTCTTGGGGTCGACGCGGAAGAGGCGGGCGACCTCTGCGGGGGTGAGCAGGGCGTCGGCGTTCTCGACCAGGTCGGGCAGGGGCGCGGTGGGCACGGTGGTTCTCCGTCAGCGTGTGTTGTCGGTTGTCGGGCGTGTGCGGGTGGGTGGTCGATGGTGGGTGGGGGTCCGGGCCGGGGAAGTACGACCGGACCCGAGTGGGTAGGGCGGGGCCGCCGGCCCCCCTTATCGGCGGCGGCCCCGCGGCCCGGTGGTGTTCCACCGGGCGGGGAACCCCCGGGTGTACGGCCCGAGGGCGTGTGGTGCGAGGGGGACGGGTTCCCGGCAGGGGGAGGGGGCGGTCTCCGGCCGGGAACGGTGTCCCGCAGGTCAGGGGTTCTCGATGACCGCGCGTACGGTCAGAGGGCCGAGGGCGGTGCCCTTCCACTCCCATTCCCAGTCCCAGTACACGGCGAGGTGGTCCACCAGGTGGAGGCCGGGAAGCGGGGAGCGGTGGGCGTCGCCCAGGCGCGGACAGGGGACGGCGGTGCCGCCCAGGGGGCCGCCGTCGGTCACGGCGACGGTGACCAGGAACGGGTTGACGTCGATGACCACCCGCACGGTCCCGCCGGGGTCCCCCGAGCGGGTGTGCCGGTGCGCGTTCGACACCAGGGCTCGCGCGACCTGGAGGACGTTGCGCCTGGGACGGCGGGGGACCACGGTGTGCACCCAGTTGGACAGGGCGCTGTAGTCGCGCTCGTGGCCCAGAAGAATGCCGTGCCGGTGGGGCTCGGAAAACCCGATCCGGTGCGGGTAGGGCACAGCGGGCCCGGACGCGGGATCTGGTTTCGGTGCCGGGGTGGCGGTAGGCTTCATTCGTCTCACCTCGTGTCTTTGCGGACAGGTGGGGCATTTGCCTCGGCGGCCGCTCTCTACTTCGGCCGCCGAGGCTCTTTTGTGCCCGACTTAGCCGCCCCACCGCATGCCTGCGATGGCTTGGCCTTGGTCCAGAATGCGGCCAGAATTAGCTGTCTCATAGCTTCCGGAATGATCTCGGGATTCCGTGATCCTGAATGGGCCACTCTTGCTAATCTGGCACGCATGATCCTTACTCCCTTTCAGGAAGCTCTCATCAAGTTTCGAGAGCTAGCAGGGCTCACTCAGCGACAACTAGCTGATCGGAGTCAGACATCGCATTCGAGCGTGAACCGTTGGGAGCGCGGGACAGGGACACCAAAAAGGGACAATGTTGCACTTTTGGATAGCGCTCTTGGGGCCCAGGGTGTCCTTCTAGCTGCGTGGCGGAGGACCACGGAAGGTACCGGACTACCTGACTGGGCGAGGGATCTGGAATCCATCGAGCGCACGGCGAGGCACCTGACTGCGATCACTCCCGCGATGGTGCCGGGCTTGCTCCAATGTCCTGCGGTCGCCCGCGCTGTGTTCCGAGCCGGACTCCCTGGGGCGTCACCGGGAGATCTTGCGCGTTTGGTCGCGCTGCGGACGGAGCGACTGAAAGAGCTGCCTGATATGGATGTGACGGCTGTGTTCCCGGCAGCGGCAGTAGCCGGGCTTCCCGCCGACCTTCGCCAGGCGCAGGCCGTGTATCTCCTAGAGTGGGCCGCGACGGGGCGGGTGAGCCTGCATCTCGTACCGCAGGGGGCGACGCTCCTCGTGCCTGCAAGCCCGCTCATGCTGTTCCGGCTGGGGACGGGGGATCTAGCGGTCGTCAGTGACCACGCCGACGGTAACGTGATCCACGAGGACACCTCGCACGACAGACTTTCCGGTGAGGTTACGGCCGCTCTTGCTGCTTCCCTGCCAGTTGGCCTCTCGCTGGACGAACTTAGGAAGATGACTTGAGCACCACCATCGAATGGCATAAGTCCAGCTACAGCGCCAACGGTGCGAACTGTGTGGAGGTCGCGGAGGGGCCGGTGACCGGCGTCCGTGACACCCAGAACCGAGAGTTGGGCCATCTTGCGGTGCCTGCTCCGGAGTGGGCCGCTCTGGTGAGCGCGGTTCGCGGCCTGTAGTCACCGAAAAAGAACCGGTCCCGCCCAGGCGTAATGGGCGGGACCGGTTCTGTTCAGCGGGTTCAGGCTACCCGGGGGCAGGGTGCTTCACCAGGACCGAAGACCTCACACGGCGCGGTGGCCGAACCAGGTCACCCGAACTGCGACGATTCGCGATCCTTGGTCCCGTCATGGGGTAGGAACCGGGCGTTATCGCTGACGCAAGCTGAGAGTGGTGGCACGCGATGGTCGCACGTTCTTCGAGGCAGCATCACATGATGACTGAGGACTGGAACAAGTCCACCTACAGCAACGCCGAAGGGGGGCACTGCGTGGAGGCCCGCAGTGACCAGGCCACGGTCCTGGTCCGCGACACCCAGAATCGACCGCTCGGCCACCTGTCGGCCCCGGCCCCCGAGTGGACCGCTCTGCTGGCGGCGGTGCGCAGCCGGTAGTCACCGAGAACGGAACCGGTCCCGCCCGGGCGTCATGGGCGGGACCGGTTCTGTTCAGCGGGTCCAGTCCGCTTCATCGCAGGACGCGGTCGCCGCCGTCACCCGCGTGCAGGGGCGTCGATGTTCACTTCCGACAGCTGGAGAAGTCGCTGTGAGGTGGTCTCGTCGGCAGGCGTCATCACGGTCAGCCGGTGACCGGTCTCCGCGACGTTGGTCGAGACGAAATTGAGCTGCAGCAAACCGACAAGCGGACTGTTCAGCCGCTTGGTCTCCAGGTGCTGGAGCATGACGTCGTGCCGGTCCCACAGCTGTGAGAACTCCTCCGACCGCTGCCGCAGCTCTTCGACCGTCGTGCTCGCGGTGCGTCCTGTGTCGGTGCCGGCGACCGCGCGCAGCTGCGCGACCATCCGGGCGGCGACGATGTCGTCGTCGACGTAGCGGCTGCGCCAGTCGGCGTTGGTGAAGAACTGCAGCGCGCAATTCCGCTCGGCGGGCGGTATCCGGTCCATGTCCGTGAACAGGAAGCGATAGGAGAGGTTGTAGGCCACCACGTCGAACACGCTCGTCTGCAGGCACGCGGGAAAGGGATCGAGTTTGTCCAACACCGGCTGGTACGCCGCCAACAGCGACGCGTCGAGCGCCGACGGCGCGGTCGACCGGGTGTGCACGCCGGCGAGGCGTTCCAGGTGCCGCTTCTCGGTGGCATCCAGGTGAAGGGCTCTGCCGACCGCGGTCAGGACCTGCGTGCTGACGTTGATCGGCCGCCCCTGCTCCAGCCAGGTGTACCAGGTGACGCCCACTCCGGCGAGCACCGCGACTTCCTCACGTCGCAGGCCGGGCGTGCGGCGGCGTCCGGTGGCGGGAAGCCCCACCCGGTCCGGGGTGAGCCGCTCGCGTCGGGTGCGCAGGAAGGCGCCGAGCTCGCGCCTGATCGCAGGGGGCCGGGGACTTGTCATGCCTCCACCATGCCTCACGTGCGGACCGGTATCCAGGTTCGGTCAATACCCCCATAAACAGGCTCCTGGTACCAGGATGACGCCGCTGCCAGGGTCGAGACGTGACCAGAGAACCGAGAACGCAGACACCCTCCCCGCAGGTCGAGGGTGACCACGAGACCCGCAGCGCCCCGCCGACCCCGTCAGCGACCACGGAAGGGACGCCGCCCGCGACGCTGGGCACGGCCGGCCTCCTGACCGCGCTGTCCGCCCTGCTGCTGTCGGTGGTGAGCTTCGCCGCGGCGGGCATCGCCGTACCGAGTATCGGTGCCTCGCTGCAGGCTTCGGCGTCCGAGCAGTCGCTGGTGGTGTCGGTTTACTCCCTGGGGTTCGCCGCGCCGATGGTCGTCGGCGGACGTCTGGGCGACCTGTACGGAAGGCGGCGGCTCTTCCTGTTCGGCATGGCCGGATTCACCGCGTTCTCGCTGATGGCGACCCTCGCGCCGACCATCGCCGTGCTGATCGTCGCCCGTGCGCTCACCGGCGTGTCGGCGGCGGCGATGGTGCCCCAGGTGCTCGCGACGATCACGGCCTCCACGCATGGACGCGAGCGCGCCCGGGCGGTGGCCCTGTTCGGAGCGACCGCCGGCGGCGCGACGGCGGTGGGTCAGGTCCTCGGAGGCGTCCTGCTGTCGGTCCCCCTGTTCGGCTCCCCCTGGCGCACGGTCTTCGCGATGAGCGTCCTCACGGGCGTCGTCGCGTTCCTCGCCGCTCTGCGCTGGATGCCCAGCACCGACGCGCCGGGCGACCGTTCACTGGACCTGATCGGCACCGCCCTGCTGGGGGCGGCACTGCTCGCGCTGATGATCCCCTTCTCCCAGGGTGGTGCGCTCGGTTGGCCCGGGTGGTGCTGGGCGCTGCTGGCGGCCAGCCCGGTGGCGTTCGCGGCGTTCTGGACGCGGCAGCTCCGGCTGCACCGCCGCGGTCTGGTCCCGCTCGTCCCTCCGCCGCTCCTGCACCTGAAGTCGTACCGACTCGGCCTCCTCATGGCCCTCCTGCTCCAGTCGGCCTTCGGCGCGTTCACGTTCCTTTACGCGCTCTCCACGCAGACCGGTCTGGGCTGGTCCCCGATGGGCGCGGCCGTCGTGCTGCTGCCGTTCGCGCTGTGCTTCCTGGTCGTGTCGATCTGGTCGGGAAAGCTGGCGCCCCGCTTCGGGTTCCGCCGCCTGCTGACGATCGGCGGGTTCGTTCAGGCGGCGATGCTGGTGGTGACCGCGACATCGGTGCTCGTGCAGAGCCCGGGGATGAGCGGGTGGGCGCTGGGCGCTCTGCTGGTCGGCGTCGGGTTCGGTCAGGCGCTCATGTTCGGGCCGCTGGTCGGAGCGATGATCGCCGACGTTCCGCCCTCCTCGGCAGGAGCGGCTTCCGGGGTCGTCCAGACCACGCAGCAAGCCGCCATGGGGCTCGGGGTCGCGGTCGCCGGAGGGCTTCTGGGGGCTGCGACGGCCGACTCCACCGTCCCGGTCGAGCAGGCCTACGCGACGGCACTCGCGGTCTGCATGCTCGTCCAGGCCGCGTTCGCCATCGTCTTCGCCCTCCTCGCCTTCGCCCTGCCCAGGCGCTGAGCCGGGAAGCGCCGGGTCGGGAACGAGCGGCCCGGCGGCGGCACTGTGAGCCGACGCCCACGGGGCGTCGGCTCACAGCCCTGGGGTCGGTGGCGGTTCGGGCGGGGGCGCACGGGTCGCACGCGACCGGTCGGAGGCCGCCCTCGCGCAGGGGGTCGTCACGCCGGGAGAGGACGGCCCCGGAGCAGGGAGTCGGCCCCCGCCACGGTTCGCCGCGGGGGCCGTCTCACGCCATGGTGTCGTGACCGTGCGCGGCGTCGATCCAGGCAGTCTTCTCGCATCCGGTGCCGACGATGCTGGCGTCGACGAGTTCCACGTTCCGGCACTCGAACACGTCGGTGTTCGCCAGGGACATGATGGAGCCGGCCCCCTCCCCGTTGCCGATGCAGCCCGTCGCCCGGACGTCGCCGCCCCGGGGGAAGATGTGCGT
This sequence comes from Streptomonospora nanhaiensis, assembly GCF_026642255.1. GTDB lineage: Bacteria > Actinomycetota > Actinomycetes > Streptosporangiales > Streptosporangiaceae > Nocardiopsis > Nocardiopsis tropica. The sequence continues at coordinate 2,922,655 of NZ_CP113264.1, forward strand.
GCAGTCGTACTCGGCACGACCCTGGGCGTGCGCCGGGACGGCGAGGGCGGCGAGCAGGACGGCGGACAGTGCCGCAGCGGTGTACATGCGCTTCATGGTGACTCTCCGAGCCCGTTGGTGACCTTGCGTGGTCAGCATGCCAGTGAAAAGCGCGCCGCACCTGCGGTTCCGCGATCCAGGCCTGACCGGGCAACCACACCCCGTCTCCGCCCCGCTCCGGAGGCCGGACCGAAGGGCTGCGTGCCACACTCGGGTGCGGCCCGGCTCAGCCGTGCAGCCGGCCAAGGACGGCGACCCGCGCCCAGGCGGAGGTAACAGTGAAAGGCCCCGACTTGTCGCACGGTGCGCGTATCGCCGCCCACGGCGCGGTCTCCACGGCCCTGGCCCTGTACAGCGATCGCGCCCTGCGCGAGCTCGTGGACACGGCCGTGCCGATCGGATCCGGCATCGGCGGGACGTCGGCCCTGCTGGAGATCGCCGGAACCCCGGTCTTCGTGAAGCGGGTGCCCCTCACCGACCTGGAGAGACAGCCCGAACACGTCCGATCCACGGCGAACCTGTTCGAGCTGCCCGCCTTCTGCCAGTACGGCACCGGCGCCATCGGCAGTCCGGGCTTCGGGGCCTGGAGAGAGCTCGCCGTGCACACCATGACGACGAACTGGGTACTCGCGGCGGAGCACGAGGGCTTCCCCCTGATGTACCACTGGCGGGTGCTGCCGGATTCGACGCCCCTGCCCCGAGAACTCGCCGACGTCGAACGCGCCGTCGCCTACTGGGGCGGCGGATCGCAGGTGCGCCGCCGGATCGAGGCGCTTCAACGGTCCTCGGCGAGCGTCACACTGTTCCTGGAGTACATCCCGCAGAACCTGCACCAGTGGCTGAGCGCCCAGGTCGCAGCGGGCGACGATGCCGTGGACCAGGCCTGCGCCATGGTGGAGGGAGGACTGGAGGCCACCACCTCGTTCATGAACGCGCGGGGGCTCCTGCACTTCGACGCGCACTTCGAGAACATCCTCACCGACGGCCGGCGACTCTACTTCGCGGACTACGGCCTCGCGATCTCCTCCCGGTTCGCGCTGTCGTGGGAGGAGGCCGACTCCTTCGACCGGCATCAGTCCTACGACCGCTGTTACATCGCCACGTATCTGGTGAACTGGCTGGTCACCGCCCTGTACGGATTCGAGGCGGAGGACCGGGACGGCCGCCAGGAGCGGGTGCGCTCCTACGCGGAGGGCGGACGCCCCACCGGAATCCCGGAGGGGGCCGCAGCGGTCATCGCCCGGCACGCGCCCGTCGCCGCCGTGATGTCGGACTTCAACCGCGAGTTCCGGAGCCGGAGCAGGCGGACCCCGTATCCGCTGGAGGAGATCCGCCGGGTCGGCCGCACGTACAGCACGTCCGTCGACTGACGAACCCATAGGACAGACGCCGCTCCGTACCGGGCTGCCAGGCCGAGGACGACTTGTGGCACCAGTGGTCCGTCGCGGCTCATCGCGTTTGCTTCCGGCCCATCACGGGTTCGGCGGGGCCTTCCCCCTCTTCCTCCGCCGGACAGGACCGTGTCGGCAGGGCGCGCCGCACCGGCGGGTCATGGGAGTCCGCGCGCGGCGTCCCGCCGGGCGATCAGATCACCTCGCGTTCTTCCGTGACCATGACGCCGATCGACTTCTGGTCGATGAACACGGCCTCGTCCGGGTTCACCTTCGACCGGTAGTTCTCGGACGCGAAGAACGCGTCGTGATCGGCCCAGTTCTCGAACCAGATCTCCGTGAGGCCGTCGTAGGCGGGTTCCGGGTAGCCCTCGGCCGAAACCGGGTGGGAGACGGCGTACTTCTTCACGTAGCGCAGCGCCTCGGGGATGGAGGTGAACAGAGGGGCGTGCCGGTTGCGGTGATGGTCGACGAACTCGTCGATCTCCATGCCTTCGACGCGGTTGACCAGATAGACGAACTTGATCACGAGGGTGCTCCTGTTGATGTCGCGATGTGCCGGTGGCGGCGCATTCCGTGGATACGGGAAGCGGCCAGCGCTACGGTAAATGCTCACATCGATGTGAGTGTCAAGCGGAGGACGGTGAAACAGGATGCGGATCGGCGAGCTGTCGCGTCGCACGGGTGCGAGCAGACGTTCCCTGCGCTACTACGAGGAGCAGGGCCTCCTCGAGAGCACACGCTCGGCCAGCGGTCAGCGGCACTACAGCGAGGAGCATGTGGAGCGCGTGGGACTGATCCGGGCGTTCCTGGCGGCGGGCGTATCGAGCACCGCGATAGCGGACATGATCCCGTGCATGAAGCGGCCCTCCGTCGACGAGGCGCGACGCGCGGCGAGGACGATGGCCAGGGAACGCGCGCGACTCACCTCGGCGGTCGAGTCCCTCCGCGTGTCCATGAACTCGCTCGAGGACCTCATGGAGACGAACAGGCGTTACCTCGCTGAACACTCCTAGGTCCTGGTGCGTGTCGTGGGCGGGGTGTTCTCGCAGGCCACAGTGTTCCCACCCCGGGGGCGTGGGGGCCTCTGAGGCCGAAGCAGGCCAGACACGTCCCCCGACCCCGTCGTCGGGCGTGGCTAAAGTACCCACCATGCACGAATCCGGCCCCCCGCCTCCCCAGGGTCCCCGCCCTCCCCGACAGCCCGGTCACCAGCCGCCCCCCGGCCCCCAACCGCACTCCGGACCACAGACTCCGCCCGGCCACCGGCCTCCTCCCGGACAGCCGCAGGGCCGCTCCCGTCCCGGGCAGCCGCCCGCACAGCAGGCCCCGCCCAAGAAGGGCTCTGTCGGCAGGACCCTCGCCTGGGTCGGCTGCGGCTGCGCCACCGTCCTCCTCCTCGTCATGGCGGCCGTCGGCTTCGGCGGCGCGTACTACTTCGGCTGGTTCGGCCCGGAGGACGTCCACGCCTCCCCGCCGGGTCCGTGCGATCTCCTGGACACCGACGCCGCGAGCGAGATCGCCGGGAACGGCGAGGGCCTGGAGGTCTATGAGGCCGACCACTCCTACGCGTACGGCGCCGAGGGCCTGGAGTGCGTCGTCACCCCCGGCTACGGGGCCGCGTCCGGACACGAGGTGGACCTGCGCACCACCGTCTTCACCAGCCGGGTGGACGGGATCCGCAAGGAGAACGGCGTCGAGGCCGCCACGGGCTACTTCTACGGCAGCCGTCCGGAGTCGGACGGCTCCGAGTCCGCGACCTGCCCGGACGGCAGGCTCCCGCTCAGCGGCACCGCGAACGGTTCCGGGCACGCCCTGTACCGCATGGACAACCTCGTCGTCGAGGTCGAGGTACTGCCCGCGGGCGACGAGGCCGAGGAGACGCTCGACGAGGCGGGCCGTACCCAGGCGGCCGTGGACCTGCTCTGCGACGCCGTCTCCGGCATGGAGTGACCGCGGTCCGCGGCCGCCGCACACGCGAACACTCCGGCCCGCCTCCGCGCACGCGGAGGCGGGCCGGAGGCCTGTTCGCCGTCTCCGGCACGGGTTGGGTCCGTTTAGCCACAGCCCCGGTCGCCACAGCCCTGGTCGACACGGCCCCCACGGGTGGCATGCGCCTGCGCGCGTCGACCGTTCGGGACGTCCGGACGGTGGCGGACCGACGGCGGCGACTTGACCGGAGGCAGCCTCCGTTTTAAGCTCGCTCCTGTGCGGAGGCAGACTCCGTTTTTCGAGGAGCCGGAAACACCGAGGTCAGGGGGGCGTATGGGCGCCAAGGGACAGCAGGGGCGCAAGCCCCGGGCGGACGTCCAGCGCAACCGCGCCGCCCTCCTCGAAGCGGCGCAGCGCCACTTCCTCAGAGTCGGGGTCGGCGCCTCCCTGGAGGCGGTGGCCAAGGAGGCGGGCGTCGGACCGGCCACGCTGTACCGGCACTTCCCCACCCGGGAAGCGCTGCTGGCGGCCGTGCTGCAGACGCGGTCCGAGGAACTCGTGGCCCGCCAGGAGGACATCGCCCTGCTCGGCGACGCCTCCGAGGCGCTGCGGCAGTGGCTGCGGGCCCTGGAGGAGTACTTCAGCGCCTTCAGCGGGCTGCCGGAACCGCTCATGGCCGCGGTCCGGGAACGGGAACCGGACAACCCGCTCACCCTCCCCTGCGACGAACTCATCGCCACCACCGACGAGTACGTGCGGGCCGCACAGCTCGCGGGGCACGCCCGCCCCTCGGTGAAGGGGTACGACCTCTACCTCGCGGCCGTCTCCGTCGCCTGGATCAAGGGCTCCGGCGCCACCGACGAGGAGTCGCTCGACCGGCTGCGCGCACTCATCGAGAGCGGATACCGGGAACAGGACGGCGAGGAGTAGGCCGCCGGCCTCCCTCCCCGCCGGATCCCGGCGCCGTCGGCCGTCCCGGCAGCCGTGCGCTCCCGCCTGCCCGGCCACCCATCACACCGCGCCGCACCCTCCTCGGGACGGCGCGCCTTCGAGAGGGACACACCATGAGGATCGGCATCATCGGCGCGGGGGAGATCGGACGGACGCTGACGCGCGCGTTCAGCGCGGGCGGCCACGACGTCCAGGTCGCCAACTCCCGGGGCCCCGAGACGATCGACGCCTCCGCGCTGGAGCACGGGGCGGAGGCGGTGACCGCGGCCGAGGCCGTCCAGGGCAAGGACGTGGTCATCCTGTCCGTCCCCTTCACACGGATTCCGTCGCTGGCGGCCCTCCTGACCACCGTGCCCGACGAGACCGTGGTCATCGACACCTCCAACTACTTCCCCCACCTCGGCGGCCCCGTCGAGGCGGTGGAGAAGGGTCAGGTGGAGAGCCTGTGGGTCGCAGAGCAGCTGGGACGGCCCGTCGTCAAGGCGTGGAACGCCGTCCTGGCCGGCACCCTGCAGACCAAGGGCGTCCCGGTGGGGACCCCGGGCCGCATCGCGCTTCCCGTCGCGGCCGACTCCCCGGAGGCGCGACGCCTGGCCATGCGCCTGGTGGACGAGAGCGGTTTCGACCCCTATGACGCCGGGACGCTCGCCGATTCCTGGCGCCAGCAGCCGATGACGCCCGCCTACTGCACCGAACTGGGATTCGAGGACCTGGGACCGGCCCTGGAGGCGGCCGACCGGGAGGAGGCCCCGCGCAACCGCGTCCGCATGATGGAGCGCTTCGCCGCGCTCACCTCCGCGCCCACGCTGGACGAGACGGTCGAGCTCAACCGCTCGCTCCACCGCTGACACACGACCCGCCCTGAGACGTCCCCGTGGCCACCGCTGTGCCCACGGGGACGAGCACCGTCAAGAGGAGACGCCGTGCCCACCACCGCCTCACCCTTCACCGACATCGCGCTCGCCCGGCGCTCGCCCCGCCAGTTCCTGCCCGCCCCCGTGTCCCCGTCGGACATCCGCGGCGTGCTGGACGACGCCCAGACGGCACCCTCCAACAGCAACACCCAGCAGTGGACGGTGCACGTCGTCTCGGGCGCGGCTCGGGACGCCCTCAGCAAGGAACTGCTCCGGGCCGAGGAGGAAGGGCGGACCTCCCCCGACTTCACCGCCGACTACGGGGACGGCGTCTACCAGGAGCGGGCGCAGGCCCAGGCCGCGGGCCACTACCGGGCCCGGGGCATCGAACGCGCGGACCGGGAGGGCAGGAGACTCGCGGTCCGGGAGAACCTGGAGTTCTACGGCGCCCCGCACGTGGCCTTCCTCTTCATGCCGGTCATCGGCGACGGGGTGCGCACGGCCGGGGACATCGGCATGTACGCGCAGAACTTCCTGCTCTCGCTGGCATCCCGCGGGCTCGGGGGCATCCCGCAGACCATCCTCGGGTTCTACGCCGACACCGTCCGCGAGTTCCTGGGCGTCCCCGAGGACCTCAAGCTCCTGTTCGGCATCTCCTTCGGCACGGCCGACCGGACCGCGCCGGTGAACGAATTCCGCCGGGGACGGGTCCCGCTCCGGCAGAGCGTCGTCCTGCACGACACCCCCGGGGTCATCGACGGGCAGTAGCGCCCCGGAACCGGTGTCGTCGCGCGGACGTCAGCGGCAGTTCCGAAAGGCGCAGGTGGCACCGGGTCCCGGGCGGCTCCGAAAACATCTGGTTCCCGCTCGTCCCGTTCGGTACAGTCGCCGGGTCGTCTCGCCGAGGGGCGCCCACGGAGTTCGCGTGCGGCCTCCCCGGCGGTTCCCGGACCGAGAGTGGGTTGCGTTCATGGCATGCCGTATCAGTGAGCTCGTGCTCGGTTGCCGCGATCCCGAGGTGCTGGCGCGGTTCTGGTGCGAGGTCCTGGACTTCGTGGTGCTCGACCGCGAGGACGACGGCACGTTGGAGATCGGTCCGCGCGAGGGGTTCGGCGGTCCGCAGCCGACGATCATCCTCAGCCGCAGGGACGAGCCGGAGAAGGGGAAACCCCGGCTGCACATCGACGTCAACGCCACCGACCGCGACCAGGACGCCGAGCTCGAACGGCTCCTCGCGCTCGGCGCCCGCCCGGCCGACATCGGCCAGACGGGGGAGGAGCAGTGGCACGTCCTGGCCGACCCCGAGGGCAACGAGTTCTGCCTGCTCAAGGCCCGCCTCAACCCGCTCTGACGCCTCGTTCCCCCTCGTGATGATCTTGTACTTATAGCGAGGTTGGGCGCCGAGACCGGCTATAAGTACAAGATCGTCCGGGGCAGAACCCCTCGCGTCACACCGGCAGTGGTTCCGGTCAGCCCGTCGGCGCCCGAGGTGTGACCCGGTCCAGAGCGAAGTCCGGGCCCGACCGCAGACCGAGCAGGGTGAAGCCGCGGTTGCGGGCAGCCGGCTGTCATCCCGGCGTCGAGCACCTGGTGGAGGCCGTCGAGCCGGACACGGGCGGTCCAAGGGGCGGGTCAGCTGTCGAAGCGGGCTGCGAGACCGTCCAGGACGATACCCAAGTGTCGCTCGAACCGCTGGTCGCCGTGGTCGCGCAGGTGACCGGCCTCTTTGACCAGCGGGACGTCCGGCCCCAGCCACGCGTCGCGCTGGTCGATCGAATAGCGCGACGGGTCGGTCCCGGCCGACTGCTGCTGTTCCTGTTCCTCGATGACGAAACCGACGACGAAGGCGACGGCCAGGTCGATGGCGTCGTCGGCATCGGCAAGGCCGACTCCTTGCGCGGTCCAGCGCGCGAGCCACGGTTCCTTCATCCGGACCACGTCGGGGTCGGCGATGCGCGTACCGCTGAAGATACGGGCCCCGTCCCGGTGGAGCAGGAACTCCGAGCGCAGGATCCGCGCGTAGGCGGCGAGGTCCTCTCGCCAGCCGTCGGCCGGCGGAAGGGCCGACACCGCGGTGGTGACGCGCCGCATGACGGCGGTGCTCATCTCGTCGAGGAGTTCCTGCTTGTTGCGCATGTGCCAGTACAGGGCAGGCGGGCGCACCTCGAGCCGGGCGGCGAGCGCGCGGACGGTGAGGCCGTCCAAGCCTTTGTCGTCGAGCAGGCTCAGTGCCGCTGTCACGATCTGTTCCCGAGTGATCCCCTTGGCCATGTTGACAGCTTAACAAAGTTCAGGCAGTCTGATCGCACCAAGAACTTAACTTAGTTAAGGAAATTCTGATGCGCGCTGCAATCGTCAACGGCCCCGGGGCAACGCCCGTCTGCGCCGAGTTCCCCGACCCTGAGCCGAAGCCGGGACAGGAGCCGCTCCACCTGGTCGGAGCGGGTCTGCACCATGTCGTGCGCGGGCTGGCGTCCGGTCGGCACTACGGCAGCGACCACGCCTACCCGCTGGTGCCCGGTGTGGACGCGGTGGCCCGTACCGCCGGCGGGAGCCTGGTCTACACGGGCTTCGCCCGTGCGCCGTGGGGCACGATGGCCGAGCGGCTGGTCACGCCGTTCGAGCTGGAGCTGCCGGCCGGGGCCGACCCCCTCGCCGTGGCTGCCGGGATGAACCCGGGCCTGTCCGGCTGGATGGTTCTGACCGCCAGGCGCAAGGAGGTGGGCCGACTCGGCACCGTGCTGGTGCTGGGGGCGACCGGCATGTCGGGCGCCCTGGCGGTGCGGGCTGCGCTGGCCCTCGGCGCAGACCGGGTGGTGGCCGCAGGTCGGGACCCGGAGGCGCTGGAGCGACTGCGGGAGCTGGGCGCTCTGCCGGTCTCGCTCGACCACGACGGCCCCGACGCCCTGGCCGCCGCTCTGGCCACGGCCGTCGACCAGGCCCCGCCCACGCTCGTGCTCGACTTCCTCTGGGGCGCGGTCGCCGAAGCAGCCTTCGCCGCCCTGGCCCGGGTCGGCATGAGCGAGGACGCCCCCGAGGTGGCGTACGTGCAGATCGGCTCGCTCGCCGGGGCGCGGGCCGCCGTGCCCGCCGCGCTGCTGCGCAGCCGCCGTATCCGGGTCACGGGCAGCGGCATCGGTTCGGTCTCCAAGGCCGAGATGCTCGCAGAGGCCCCCGCGGTCATGGCGCACTTCGCCGACGCAACCTTCCAGGCCCCCTACACCGCCTACCCGCTCGACCGGGTCGGCGAAGCCTGGGCACACCAGGGGCGGACCCGCGCCGTCGTCGTCCCGGACTGATCGACCCCGGAGCCGCGCATCCGATGGCTCCGGGCAATCCCGAATCGGCAAGGCGAAGGAGAGCACCATGCAGAAGCGAGCACTGGTCGTGGGACTCGGGATCGCGGGCATGTCCGCGGCGATCGGGTTGCGTGCGGCCGGATGGGCCCCGGTGATCGTCGAACGGGCGCCCGAACGACGGCGGGGCGGGTACTTCATCGGACTGCTGCCCGACGGCAGGCAGGCAGCAGTCGACCTGGGCATCAGCGAGGACCTGCACGTCCGCAACCCTCCCGACGCAGGCAAGGCGTGGGAGCTGGACCGTCACGGGAGGTCGGCGCCGGGGCTGGGATTCCTGCACCAGCCGGGCCGGCCCGCCGCGGTGGTCCGCGGCGACATCGAGGCCGCGCTCTGGCAGAGCATCGCCGGGACCGGCGGTGAGCCTGTCGAGGTGCGATTCGCCACGGCGCCCGCCGAGATCGACGACGGCGCCGACGACGTCGAGGTGGTGCTCGAGGACATCGGAACCGGCCACGAGTACCGTGAGCGCTTCGACCTGGTGGTGGGCGCCGACGGGATGCGCTCCAGCGTGCGTCGCATGGTCTTCGGACCGCACGAGGAGTACATGACGAACTGGAACGCGATGATCTGCGCCTTCCAGCTCGACGAGCAGGTGCCGTCCTATGGTGCGCAGGACAGCGTCATCAGTGCCCGCGCAGGGCGTGCGGCCTGGGTGTTCGGGTTGGCCGACCGGGCCCCCACCGCGCTGCTGACCTACCGCACCGCTGACATCGCCGAGCAGTTCACCGGGGACCGGGTCGAGCGACTGCGATCGGTCTTCTCCGGAATGGACGACCCGGCCGTGCGGCACGTCCTGGACGGGCTCGAACGGGCTCCGGAGTTCCTTTTCGACTCGGTGCACCAGGTGAAGATGTCCCGATGGAGCAAGGGCCGGACCGTGTTGGTCGGCGACGCGGCCTGGTGCCTGAACCTGTACTCGGGCATGGGCGCGACCAGCGCACTGCGCGGCGGCGACGCGCTCGGCAGGGCCCTGCGGGAGAACCCGGCCGACCTGCGTGCCGCACTGACCGCCTGGGAGTCGGGGTTGCGTCCCTCGATCCGGAGCCACCAGCGCACCGCACGGATCAAGCAGCAGATGTTCGTCCCCTCCGGCCGGGTCGCCGAGGTGCTCCGCTCGTTCATCCTGCGGCTCGGCGGCGCATGGCGTCGACGAAAGCTCGAGAAGGACCGTGCCGCTGCCCCGGTCGGCAGCGGTGCATCGGTGTAGACCGCGGTCCACGACGGCGACGGCACAGCGGACCGAACCGGCCTGCTCCCGTGCGGGCCGGGCGATCAGATCTGGCGTCAAGGCCTGGTCACCGGATCGAGCAGGGGGTGACCATGACCGGCGTCTTCGTGCACGGGGCCCGGGGCGCACCCGGTGGGCCCCGGGCCGGCCCTCGTGCGGCACGGGCGCTGCCGCGCTGCCTCCGGCAGTGCGGCAGCGCTCCACCGCGTGGTCCGAGCCGACGCCCCTTCCCCATCGAAGGAGTTCTGTGGAGAACAGCATGAGTACCCCCGCACCATCACACAGCGCGCCGCATACGCACTGGAGCCCGCGGTTGGGCGTGCAGATCGTGGCCCTGCTTCTGGCGAACATCGTGGCGGACACGGTCATCGTGGCCCCGCTGCTCGTCCTGCCCCAGATGCTCGACCACTTCGACACCACCCAGGCGGCCTGGATCAGCTCGAGCGCCATGTTGGCCGGAGCGATGTGGGCGCCGTTGTTCGGCAAGAGCGCCGACATCCACGGCAAACGCAAGATGCTCACGGTCGTACTGCTCATCGCCTGCGGGGGTGCGCTGGTCTGCGTGGCCGCTCCCACTCTCTGGGTCTTCATCCTGGGCCGGATGATGCAGGGCGCCGCCGTAGCGGCGGTCTTCCTCACCGCCGCCATCGTCCGCGACCTGTGCGCACCGAAGGTCGCGATGCCCGCCGTGGGGGCGGTCACCACGGGGGCCGGATTTCTGGGAATCGGGTTGAGCGTCCTGATCGAGGCCATGGCAGGGCAGTTCGGCTTCAAGGCGGTCTTCGCGGCCTCGGCCCTACTCGCGATCCTCGCAGTCGTCTGCATCCGCGCCGTGGTTCCGGATCACGGGGTCAGGACACCGGGACGCGTCGACGTGGTCGGGGCCCTGCTGCTCGGGGGCGGCCTGACCGCTGTGCTCGGGTACATCAGCCTCGGCTCCGGCCTCGGGTGGTTCAGCGCAGGGGCGCTCGCCCTGTTCGGCGTCGGAGCGGCGCTGTTGACCAGGTGGTTCCTGGTGAGCAGCCGGATACCCGAGCCCGTGATCGACATCAGGAACTTGGGGCGGCCGTTGCTGCTCACCCTCCTGGTCGTCGTGCTCGGCAGCGGTGCGGTGCAGAGCATGGACCAGCTCCTGAGTCTCATCGCGCAGGTCTCACCCGACCAGCAGCTCGGCTACGGCCTCGACGCGACAGGGTCGCTGAGTCTGCTGTTCGGTGTCCCGGCCGTCGGGATCATCATCGGTGGTCTGATCTCGGGCTGGGTGGCCGCACGCTTCGACCCGTCCGTCGCCCTGACCGGAGGCGTTCTGCTAGGAGTCGCGGGTGCCATCGGGATGTTCGCGGGTGCGGCCTCGTTCCCCGCCGCGATCTGCTTCGGCGTGCTGCTCAACGTCAGCATGGGGGCGCTGACGGCCTCCGGGTTCAACATGGCCGGCGAGCTCACGCCACCGGAGCGTCAGGGCGTGATCGCCAGCATGGTCACCGTCACCAGCGCGATCGGCTCGGTCTGCATGAGTTTCGTCGGAGCCGCCGTGCTGTCCTCGACCACCGTCGTCGTCGACGGGACCACGGTGAACTCCGCCACCGGGGTGTTCGGCTACATCGCCATCTCCGCAGGGGTCTTCCTGGCCGCCACGGTGCCCGCCTGCCTGTTGCTGGCACAACGGCGCCGTGCGGCGCGCGCCTCCGGCTCGCCCGTCCCCCGGGGCACTCCCGGTGACGGATGACGGCGGGACGCCCCCCGCCGGGCGAGGGTGTCGGGCGCCGGGGCGTGCCGCTATGTTCACGGGGTTCGCCGGGATGTGGTCGAAGCCAGGTTCCCTCGACCACGCCGGGGGCCCTGAGAGGTGAGGTCTTCAGCGACCTCGGGAGTTCCATGGGACCGAAGGGGAGCGTCACCGCGCCTGAGAGGCTCGACCCCGTGGAACCCTGTCGTGGCTCGGTGCGTGAAGAGCTGCGAGAACCGGCGCGGCAGCGGCCCGGATGCCGTCGCCCCGTTTCACGAGGGGCGGAAACAGCGGTGGCTTTGTCCTCCACCGGAGGCGGAAACCCGCTGGCCTGTGCGCATGCGGTTTCTCTCCGGGCCTGCGAAGATCATTTATGTGAGGTCCAATACTCCTTTGCGGGAGGAGGGGGTTTCTCGAAAAACTGCCTACACCCTGGCCTGTGGTTTCTCGAAGTCAGCGCTTCTCTTCGGGTGGCTGCGCCGTGGTCGGGGTTTCCTGTCCTCTTGACGCGTTTCGCAGGGGGTAGTAATTTTACGAGAAGCTTCGCCCGGTTCGGCGGAAAAGAAAAGCCCTCTCCGTGTCGCTCTTCCGGTGGTGCATTTTGCTTTCATTCCGGCCGGTGTCGATGTTCGGCCGATGTTCGGAGGTGCGGTGCTCGGGCGGTTGCATGCGCGAACGGGGCCGCGTCCAACTGAGGGTTCCTGGTTCAGGGGGAGGCATGACCGTCGTCGGCATAGGAGGCAGGGTCCTGGGCGGGGGCGGCCTTCACGCCTGCCTGCTTCTCCTGTTTCCTTGGAGCATATCCTCCGACGTGCACCCCCCGACGGCGTTCGCCGTTTTATCGGCGGCCTATGGGGCGCTGCTCCTGATAACGACTCTCCCGAGTCTTGTCGCGTTCGCTGTCGAGGTCAGGAGGAGAGCGCCCAGGGGCGGCTCGCGGGAATTCGGGGCGACCAAGGCGACCTCTGCCTCCGTGGCCGGTTTCTTCTACTTCGCCCTGCCGTTCTCCCTCGTTTTCACCGAGGGATTCACCGCCCTGAACACGGCGGTGTCCGTGATGGGATTCGCCATCGGCTTCCTCCTGCACAGGATGTTCCTGCGGCTCAGCTTCGAGGGATCGTCGCGTACAGCCTTCTTCCCCCTTCTCGCAATGGCGGCCCCTTTCCCGCTTCTCCTGATGAGGGCATGGCCGTTCTAGTGCTCCCCCGGAACCCTGCTCCCAGCGGCTCGGGGAGCCGATAGGGCCGCGCCTCCCCCGACCGGGGACGTGCCCGGACCGGTACGGGTTCCGGCGCACAGGGGTGGGGCCCCGCGCGGGGGTGCGCGGGGCCCCGAGGGGGGCGCGGGGGTCCGGTCAGTGGACGAAGAAGCCGTCGAAGCGGCCTCCCTCGCAGATCAGGCCGCTGGGGGAGTCCTCGCTCTCCTTGACGACGCCTCCGCCCTTCCTGCACATCTCCTCCGTGATGTACTCGGCCCCGGGGGGCGGTGGCGGTGCGGCCGCCGCGGGGGCGGCCGACGCCGTGAGGGCGGCGGCGGTCAGGGCGAGGGCGGCGAAGAGGATGCGCATCGGTTTCCTCTGAGCGTGTCGAGCGGGGTGCCTACGCCACAGGGATCCCCCGCTCTCGGGCCTGAAAACCCTGTGAGCTGCTGAGACGCGAAGACGGGCGCGGCATATCGCCACCAAGGGCCACGAGTCGCCCCCGACCTGGTGGCCAGGTCGGCGGCGGGCGCCGAGCGCCCGACGGGGCGGAGGGCCCCGAACCGGTCCCGGTGCGGGGTCTCGTCACAGGTTTCCGAGGGGACGTGTCGTGACGACCCTCACGGCACCGGCCAGGGACGATGTTGTACGTTGGGGTCGAGACCCGCTCCTCGGGTCAGCGGACGAGGGAGCCGTACCCGCGCCACGACAAGACGGCCTCGAAAGGGGCTTGTCCATGGCATGGTTCGTTCTCGTCGTCTCCGGGGTCCTGGAGGCCGTCTGGGCCACCGCCCTGGGCGCGTCGAAGGGTTTCTCCCGATGGCGCCCCACACTCCTGTTCGCCGTCGCCCTGGTCGCGAGCATGGCGGGTCTGGCCTGGGCCATGACCTCGCTGCCGACCGGCACCGCCTACGCCGTCTGGGTGGGCATCGGCGCCACGCTCACCGTCCTGTGGGGGTTCCTCACCGGCAAGGACCGCGCCACCTGGGGCAAGTCCCTGCTCCTGGTGCTGCTCATCGGTTCGATCATCGGTCTCAAGGCGGTGAGCTGACATGCCGTGGATCATCCTGCTCATCAGCGCGGTGTTCGAGGCCGTGTGGGCCACCGCACTGGGAATGTCCAACGGGTTCAGCGAACCCGGCCCGACCGTCGTGTTCCTCGTGGCACTGGCGATCAGCATGGCCGGCCTGGGCTGGGCGGCCAAGCACATCCCCATCGGCACCGCCTACGCGGTCTGGGTCGGCCTCGGCGCCGCGCTGACCGTGTTCTACGCGATGTTCACCGGCGGCGAGAGCGTCTCGGCGCTCAAGATCGTCTTCCTCGCCGGGATCATCGCCGCGGTCGTCGGCCTGAAGCTGGTGCCGGAGAAGACCGAACCGGCCCCCGAGTAGCCTCCGGGGCCGCGGGACACGTCGGAGGCCCCCGGCGCGACACGGTGTCGCGCCGGGGGCCTCTTCACGTTCGGGAGGCTCCTCGCGAGCGCGGCTTCCCGGCCGGGACCCGGCCCGGCGGCCCCCAGGGCGCTTCAGGCAGCGAAGGAGGCCAGGAGGTGGCTGACCAGCCGCTGCGCGCGGCGGTGGGGTTCGGCGGACGCGGCCAGACCGCCGACCGCCTCGAACAGCATCTCCACGTCGTCGGTGGTGATCCCGGCCCGTACGACCCCGGCCCCCCGGGCCCGGTCCAGCACCGCCGCCAGCTTCTCCCGGCCCTCGCGGGCGTGCCGTTCGGCGTGGGAGGGGAACCGGGCCGCGAACTCCGGTGAGCACACACGGCCCTCCACCTGGAGGATGGAGCAGCGCCGCAGCGCGTACTCCATGCCGCGCCAGGGGTCGGCATGGGCCAGGGCCGCGTCGAACACGTTCTCGTACTGCGCGGCCGAGTCCGCGAAGAGCTCCATGACCAGGGCGTCCTTGGTGGGAAAACGCCGGTAGAGCGTGGCCGTGCCCACCCCGGAGCGCCGGGCGACGGCCGCCATCGGCAGGTCCAGGCCGCGCTCGCGGAAGCACTCGTGGGCGGCCCGCAGGATGCGTCGGCGGTTGTCCTCGGCGTCGCGCCGCATCGGCGGGAGCGCCGGGCGGTCCGGGTCCGTGGCCGGCGCCGGTGCGCCGATCCGAGAAGTCCCCATGTCCCCGTCTCTCACTTGTGTCCCCGGGGCCATCACGGCGCGGCCCCGGTGCGTTGGTCGGGGAGTCGGCACAGGCCGCGCACCGCCCCCGGCGTTCGTAGCGGGGAACCGCGGTGCGCGGCCGGCCATTCCCGTCAACGAGGAGAGGTTCACCGTGAACACCATGCGCGCTGTCCGCTACGAGCGGTTCGGTCCGCCCGACGTCCTGACGATCGACCGGGTGCCCGTCCCCGACCCGGGGCCGGGGGAGGTGCTCGTGCGGGTCCACGCCGCGAGCGTGGGCGGAGGGGAGACCGAGATCCGCGCGGGCAGCCTCCGCCGGGTCATGGGTTCGCGCATGCCCCGCGGCCTCGGCGTCGACTTCTCGGGGAGGGTGTCGGGCGTGGGACCCGGGGTCGACCCCGCGCGGGTGGGGGAGGAGGTGCTGGGAATCCTGCCGCACATGGGGTTCGGGAGCACGGCCGACTTCGTCGCGGTCCCGCAGGAGAGGGTCGTGGCGGCCCCGGCCGGCCTCGACCCGGCCGGGGCGGCGGCGCTCCCGGCCTCGGGGACCACGGTCCTGACCGCCCTGGTGGCGAAGGCGCGCCTGCGCGAGGGGGAGCGGCTGCTGGTGCGCGGTGCCTCCGGCGGGGTCGGCAGCACGGCGGTGCAGGTCGGCCGGGCCCTGGGGGCGCACGTCACCGGTCTGGCCGGGCGGCGCAACCTCGACTGGGTCCGGGACCTGGGCGCCCACGAGGTGTTCGACCGCCGTGAGACCGGGCCCGCGGACCTGGGCCGGTTCGACGTCGTCCTCGACGTGGTGGGCTCCGAGCCGGGCGCCTACCGGAGGCTGCGCGCCCCGGGGGGCCGCTACCTCCCGCTGGCCATCGACCCCCGGCGCCCCCTGAGGTCGACCGCCGACACCCTCTGGTCCGCCGCCGTGGACCGCCGCAGGGTCCTGCCCTTCAGCAACAACCCCTCACGCGAGGACCTGACCGAACTCGTCCGGTACGTCGAGTCGGGTCGGCTCGTGCCCGTGGTGGACGAGGTGTTCCCGGTGGAGAGGGTGCGTGAGGCCCACCGGAGGGTGGAGAAGGGCGGGCTGCGCGGCAAGGTCGTGGTGGCGATGGGCGAGGACCCCGGCCCGCAGGGCTGACCGGGGGTCCCGGGCGGGCGGGGCCCGTCCGCCCGGGACCGTCCCGCGCCGCGGCTCCCGGGGCGACGCCCCGCCCCGGACCCGTTCCGGGGCGGGCGGGGCGACGGCGGTGTCAGCGCCCGACCGCGCCCGGGGGGCCGGACAACCGCGACCGCCCCACCGCGAGGTAGAAGGGGGAGGGCACGACCGGGGCCCGTCCGCGCAGGAGTCGGCGCAGGTTGAAGGCGGGCCACTTCGGAGCGGCCCTGACGGCCGTGTACATCAGCACGGCGCCGTCCGCTCCCTCCAGGGCGTGCAGCGCCGGACCGTAGACGCCGCGCGCCATCCACGCGGGAACACCGGGCCTGTCCGTGTCCAGCACCCGGACCGGGGCCGTCCAGTCGGCGCGGACGGGGCTCGGTTCGGGGGCCGTGGCGACCCAGAGGCCCTGGTCGGGGAAGCGCGGAGTGTTGTGCAGGTTCGCCCCCCTCGCCAGCACCATGACCCAGCGGTCGCCCACACGGTGGACGGCGTTGTCGAAGAAGCCCTCGTCGGGACCGGCGAAGACCCGCGGGGCGGACCACGCGATCCCGTCGGCGCTCTCGGCGACCCGGAGCTCGTAGTCGGGCAGCTCGCCCGGTCCGATCTCGTTCGGGTCGGCCTGGAACCACATCACGTAGCGGCCCCGGTGGTGGACCACGAGCGGTTCGAGCACGCTCGTCCGCGGTGCGCTGCCGCGCAGGACGGGCTCGTCGCGGCGCTCCCACCGTCCCCCGCGCTGCTCCAGGACCCCGATCGCGTAGCCGCTCCGGGGGCCGTAGTGCCTGGCCGTCGCGCGCCCGGTGTAGTAGATGCGCGCGGGCCGGCCGTCGACGGCGGGCACGTACGAGGGCGTGTGCATCCCCGCGCGGTCCCACCCGTCGCGGGGAGGGTCCGCGACGATCGGCCTCGCCCGGCCGCGCGCGTCGGCGTCGATCAGCCACCGCGCGGAGTCCATGCCCCCGCCGGGGGCCGGACGGGCCAGGTAGAGCCGGTTGCGGAACGTCGTGGAGAAGCCGCCCAGGAACATCGTCGCGACACCGTCGACCACGTGGAGGTCCGGGTCGCCGACGCCGAGCAGTCCTCGCGGCATCGGCCCGTCGACCATGTCCCACAGCGCCGTCGCACGACCTGGTCCATCGATGGAGAACACGTCTACCTCCGGGAATCGAACACGCCGAACGGCGCGGACTCCCCTGTGGACCAGGTAGGTCGTTGCCCCGAGGCTAGCAGCGCCGAGCGGCGGGGTACAGGGGGCGGAACGCCTCCCGGAGGGCCGCTGTCGCGGGGGCGGACCGCGGACGGGGGCACCGGCCGGGCGCGTCGGCCCCGCGCCCTAGGCTGGGGCGGTGAGCGAACCGATCATCGTGGCCCGTGGTGTGGACGTGGAACTGGGCGGAGTCCCGGTCCTGAGCGGGGTCGACCTCACGGTCGAGCCCGGGGAGGTGGTGGCGGTGCTCGGCGCCAACGGCGTCGGGAAGACCACCCTGCTGCGCTGCCTCGCCGGGCTGCAGAGCGCCTCCGGCAGCGTGAGCGTGCTGGGCCGGCCGCCCGTGGACGAGCCCGGCTTCTGGCGCGAGGTCGCCCTGGTCGGCGACGAGCCCACCTGGTACCCCGGACTGAGCGTGCGGGAGCACCTGGAGCTGATGAGCGGCGTGCACGGCCCGGGGCGGCTGGAGGTGGGGGCGGCCCTGGACCTGTTCGAGCTGGGCGGCTGCGCCGACCGGGCCCCGTCGTCGCTGTCGACCGGGCAGCGTCAGCGGCTGTCCCTGGCCATGGCGCTGCTGCGCCCCAGCCGGCTGCTGCTGCTGGACGAGCCGGAGCGCGGGCTCGACGCGGCCTTCCGGGAACGGCTCGCGGGGCTGCTCGCGGTCTACGCCGACGACGGCGGGACGGTGGTCATGGTGACGCACGACCCGCGGTTCGCCGAGGACGCCCGGCACATCGCCCTGGAGGCCGCCGCGTGAACGGGGTGGCGCAGGTCCGGGCGTTCGTCCGTGCCGGGGACCGCGGCCGCCGCACCTGGTCCGACCGGTACATCACCCTGTTCGGCCTGGGACTGCTGGTGGTGCTCGCGGCCCCGGCGGTCGGCCGGGCGGTGTCGGGGGTGCCCGCCGGCGCCGACCCGGCGCGGGCGGGCGCGGGCCTGGCCCTGGTCGCGCTGCTGCTGGCCGGCGCCCTGGTCCTCGCGCGCGGGCTCGGGCCCGTGGCGGTGTCGGCCGCGGACGCGGCGTGGCTGCTGCTCTCGCCGCTGCCGCGCCGGAGCGTGCTGACCCGCACGGCGGTGGTCCTGGCCGCGCTGTGCGCCGCGTTCGGCGCGGTCCTCGGCCTGGTGCTGCTGAGCGCACTCGGGGCCTCCGACGAGCTGACGCTGCGGCTGTTCGCGTCCCTGGTCACGGGCGTCGCGTGGACGCTGGGCGGGACGGCGGCAGCCGTCCTCGCCCAGGCGTTCCAGCCCTGGGACGGCCGGCTGGTCGCGACGGTGGCCGTCCTCGTGGTCGCGGGGGCCGCCGCGGTGGTCATGAGCGCCGGACCCGGACAGAGCGTGCTCACCGGTATCGCGTCGGCGCCCCCGGCGGCGTGGACGGCGGCGGCCACCGCGTCCGCTGCCGGGGCCGCCGGCCTCGCGGCACGGGCCTGGGCGGTCCTCGCGCGCATCCCGGCCCGCGCGGTGCTGGAGGCCTCGCGGCGGGTGGGGTTCGCGGCGGGCGCGTTCGTCGTCATGGACCCGGGTTCGCTGACCCTGGTCGCCGAGGACGCCCACTGGCGGTCGAGGGTCCTGAGGTCGCGCCCGTGGCCGTCGCGGCTGCGCGGCGCGGCGGCGGTGGCCTGGCTGGACTGGCGGCGGCTGGCGCGGCGGCCGGGACGGCTCGCGCTGATGGCTGCCGCGGCCGCCCTGCCCGTGCTGGCGGAGCGTGCGGGCGGCGGCGCGACGGCGGTGGCGGCCGTGCTCGCCGCGGGTGCGCTCGCGGTCGCCGCGGCGGGGACCGCCGGGGCGCGCCGGGACGCCGGGGACGCCTCGCTCGCGCGGCTGCTGGGCACGGGTCCGCGCGCGCTCCTCGCGGCGCGGTCGGTGCTGCCCGCCCTGCTCGGCGGCTCATGGCTGGCCCTGGCGCTGGCGGGACTGGACGTCGCGGGAGACGGCGCCGGCCTCTGGCCCCTCGGACTGCTGTGCGCGCCGGCGCTGGCGGCGGGGGCGCTGCGGATGGCGCGCCGCCGCCCCATCGAGCACGCGATGCCGGCCGTGGACACGCCCATGGGCCCGGTGCCGCTCGGTCCGCTGGTGTGGGCGATGGCCGGGGCCGACGTCGCCGTGCTCGGGTGCCTGCCCGCGCTCGTGGCGGTCGCCGCCGGGGCGACCGGCCCGCTGCTCGCGGCGCAGGCGGTCTGGGGCGCGGCGGTGCTGGCGGCCTACTGCGCCGCCCCGAGGAGGGCGTAGGGACGGCGGCCGGGCCGGTCCGCCGGAAGCCGGGTGCTCAGTCCCCGCGTCCCCAGGGGCGCTCGCCCGGGCCGGCCGTCACGGTCTTCCCGATGTGGCTCCGGAGCGCTTCACGCGAGGACGTGAGCGCTTCGATCTGCCCGGTCAGCCGGTCCTCGCGGGCTCGCATGAGAGCCAGTAGTTCGGGACAGCTCACGAAGTCGGGGGCCTCCCCGAGCACACAGGGCATCATCGAGGCGATGTCCCTGGTGGACATCCCCGAGTCGATCAAGGACCTGATCTGGTTCACCCTCGCCACGGCGTCCTCGGGGTACTCGCGGTACCCGTTCGTGCCGCGGTCCGGCTCCAGGAGTCCCTGCGCCTCGTAGTACCGCAGTTGGTGCGCACCGACACCCGTCCGGCGGCTCAGCTCCCCGACCAGCACCAGAAAGCTCCTTGACCTTCATACCGGTATGAACGTTGAAGATTGTGCCATGGGCGACAGCCCCGGTTCCTCCGTCGGTGCGCCCGGACTGCTGGGGAACGCCCCCGCTGCCGGGCACGGCGGGCCCGACCGCCACGTCCTGATCGAAGCATCCGACGAGAGGTGGGGAACCCCGTGACCATGGAAAGCGCCGAGACCGTCTCCCGGACGGCGGCCGTGTACATCTCGATCTGGAACGAGCGAGACCCCCGGGCCCGCCGTGCCCTCGGGAACGAGGTCTTCGCTCCGCACGCGGTGTACACGGACCCCGCAACCGTGGCCGAGGGCGTGTCGGCCATCGACTCCTACATCGCCGGCTGGCAGGAGCAGTTCGCCGGCATGGTGTTCCGGCTCGGTGAAGTCCGCGCCCACCACGGCCTGGCCCACTTCGACTGGAGCTTCGGCAGGCCCGGCGAACCTGCGGTGGGCGACGGCTGGGACGTCATGGTGCTGGAGAACGGCGGGATCAGCAGGATCTACGGCTTCTTCGCCCAGGGGCCGTCGTGAAAGCGGATCCTGTCCGTCGGGGACCCTGCCCCGTGGGACGCGGGGCCCCGACGAACGCCTGATGAGCCCGGATCGTCGGCCCGGGGCCCGGCGGCGATCACCGGGCGCGGCGGTCACCGGTTCCTTCGTGCTTGGCCGAGGGCGAGCCCGCAGGCCGCGAACCCCGTGGCGACGAGGACGACCGTGCGGCTGCCCCGCCGGACCTCGAGGGAGACGCCGGCGAGGACCGGGCGCTTCCCGTAGGACTTCCTGAGGCCGGTCACCGCGACCGAGGTGTGTTCGAGCACGGGCGTCACCCTACCTACCGTCAGGTAGGGCGGCAGGTCCGGAGGCTCCCGGCCGGTGGCGCCATAGCGTTCGATTTCCATTCATTGCAATGCATGGCGTGGAGTTGTTGCGTTAGATTCAAAACCAAAGCAACGATTTCGCGGAAACTACCTGCAATTATAGGTTTTTCTCGCAACGAAGGTGTTGCCGACTATGCGAATGCAACGTAGCTTTTCCTTCATCGGAAACAGCGGGTCGCAAGGATCCGCCGCACGAGGAGGACAAGCACGATGCACACGTTCACCACCCCCGCCCCCGTCACCGCCGTCCTGGACGTCCCCGGCGCCCACATCAGCCTCACCGCCGCCGACCGCGCCGACACCACCGTCGAGGTCCTGCCCGCCGACCCCGCCAGGAGCCGAGACGTCAAGGCCGCCGAGCGCACCGCCGTGGACCTCGCCGACGGGGTCCTGAGCATCCGGACCGCGCCCGCCGAGAACCGGATCCTGGGTGACACCGGCTCCGTGCGGATCGTCGTCCACCTGCCCGCCGGCTCGGCCCTCCGGGCCGAAGCCGCCGACGCCCGGCTGCACAGCACCGGACGCCTGGGCGAGATCACCCTCGAAGCCGCCCGTGCCACGGTCGAACTCGACCACACCGCCGAGGCCCGCCTCACCCTGCTGGCCGGCGACGTCTCACTGGCCCGCCTCGAAGGCTCCGCCCGGATCAGCACCTCCAAGGGCGACATCGCCGTCACCGAGGCCGTGCGCGGCACCGTCGAGCTGAGCACCGAGTCCGGAAGCATCTCGATCGGCGCCGCCCCCGGCGTCTCGGCCTCCCTGGACGCCGGAACCCCCTACGGCCGTATCCACAACGCCCTCAGGAACGACGGCGCCCCCGACCTGCACATCCGCGCCACCACCGCCCGCAGCCTGTAGCCCGGCCGACCCCGTCCCGTACCGACAGTCGAAGGAGAACACCACCATGTCCGCCACCTCCGCCGAGCAGGACCGCCCGGAACTCCAGAAGATCATCCAGGACGTCGTCGGCCCCGGTTTCGTCGGGATCCAGATGCGCGTGAACGACGAGCGGGGGGAGTGGGCCGGCAGTGCCGGGGCCCGCGAGCTGGGCTCCCCCGAGAAGCCGCCGACCGACGGGCACTTCCGGATCGGCAGCAGCACCAAGACCTTCACCGCGACCGTGGTGCTGCAGCTGGTGGCCGAGGGAAGACTCGGTCTGGAGGACCCGGTGGCCGACCACCTCCCCGGGTTCGGGCTGGACCGGAGGATCACGGTGCGGATGCTGCTACAGCACACCAGCGGCATCTTCAACTTCACCGGCGAGCACTACGAGGACGGCACGGTCGTGCCCGGGATCACCTGGGCGGGCCGGGAGTGGGTGGAGAGCCGGTTCAGGACCTACCGGCCCGAGGAGCTGGTGGAGCTGTCGCTGTCCAGTCCGGCGCGGTTCGAGCCGGGCGCGGACTGGAGCTACGCCAACACCAACTACGTGCTGGCCAGGCTGCTGGTCGAGAAGGTCACCGGCCACCCGCTCGCCGAGGAGATGCGGCGTTCGGTCCTGGGCCCCCTCGGGCTGACGGGGACCGTCGTGCCGACCACCGGGCCGGAGCTCCCCGAACCGCACGCCCACGCCTACTACCGGTACGAGGAGGACGGCGAGGAGAGGACGGTCGACGTCACCCGCCAGAACCCCTCGTGGATCTCCAGCGGCGGCGACATGGTCTCCACCACCCGGGACCTCCACGTGTTCGTCTCCGCGCTGCTGGGCGGCAGGCTCCTGCCGGCCCCGCTCCTGGCCGAGATGTGCACGCCGCATCCCAAGGCGGGCTACGGCCTCGGGGTGTTCGTGCAGGAGACCCCGGGCGGGGGCACCGTCATCACCCACAACGGGGGTATCGCGGGCTACGCGGCGCTGATGTACGGCACGCCCGACGGCAGCAGGACCCTGACCGCTTCGCTGACCTACGTGGACGACGCCGGGCAGTCCCTGGCGGGGGAGTTCCAGGAGGTGACGCGGAGGCTCGTCGGGGAGGTGTTCGGAAGCGGGGAGGGCGCCGCGGCCGAGCCGGCCCGGTAGACGGCTCCGGGGCCCCGGGCACGGCCACACCGGGCAGGTCGGGCCGTCGTCGTGCCGGGCCGGGGCAACCGCGCGCCTCAGCCGTAGCTGGTGTCGCGCCAGTCGACCCTGCGGCCGTTGACGGAGCCGCCCCATTCCAGGCAGGAGCCGCGCCCGTCCACGTACACCGGTCCGGGGTACGGATCGGGTAGGCCCGGCGTCGGCTCCCCGGCCCTGTTCAGCCAGACATCCACGGCAGCGGTGCCCGGATTCTCGGGAATGGTGACCGCGCAGTTGTAGCCGTTGGAGTTGTTGTAGGTGAGGTGGACGGTGCCCTGGTTGCCGGGTATCCGGAGGGAGTTGACCACCTGGTAGCCCGTTCCGCAGGCACCGTTGTAGGCGGCGGCGGAGGCGGGAGTTGCGGTGGAGGCCGCGCCCGCGAGGAGGGTGAGCGTCGCGACGGCGATGGTCAGGCTTTTCCTGAGCAGTCGCACGGGGCGGGTCCGTTCGTTCGGGGCCCGCACCCTCGCGGGGGTGCGGGCCGTCGTCGTGCCGGGCCGGGAGCCCGTGCGCCTCAGCCGCAGTTGGTGGCGATCCTCGTGACCTGGTGGCCGTTGATGGTGCCCGTCCAGTCCATGCAGGTGTCGCTCCCGTGTACGTAGACCGGGCCGGCGTAGGTGGTGAAGTCGCCCGAGTCGTACCTGGCCGAGCTCTCGTCGCCGGTCCTGCGCAGGCCGACGAGCATGGGCAGTGCGGCGCCCGGGTTGTTGCGGATGGTGACCGCGCAGTTGTAGCCGTTGGAGTTGTTGTAGGTGAGGAAGAGGGTGCCCTGGTTGTTGGGCACCTGGGCAGAGTTGACGACGTTGTAGCCCGTTCCGCAGGCGCCGTTGTAGGCGGCGGCGGAGGCGGGGGCCGCGGCGATCGCGCCGCCGGCCAGGAGCGCGAGGGTGGCGGTGGCGGTGGCGAGGCTTTTCCTGAGCAGTCGCACGGGGGGATCCGTTCGTTCGGTGGTTGGGCCCCTCAAGCTTGACGGGTTCTCCCGGAAACGTCCTTGGCCGGGAGTGACCACTTTCTTGATCCTCGGTCCACTGACACGGGCCCGTTCTCGCGAAGGCCCGAGGCGCTCACTCGTCCCGGACGGAGATCCCCGTGCTCGCGGCGAGGGCGGGGGCGAGCGCGATCAGCTGGCCCCGGGTGACGATCGCGCCGGCCAGGGACTCGAAGCCCGACGTCAGGTCGAGGTCGACCGCCCCGCGCAGGTCCACCTCGCGCAGCTTCGCCTTGGCCAGGTGCACCTTCCGCAGGCTGGAGCCGGGGAAGGAGACCCGGGACAGGGACGCCCCGCCGAAGTCCACGTCGGTGAGGACGCAGTCCTCGAACACCACGTCGTCCATGCGCGAGGCCCTGAAGTTCACCCCGTCGAGCTTGCAGGAGGAGAAGACCACGCGCCGGACCTCGCAGTCGAAGGAGGCGGCGCCGGCGAACACGCTGTCCACGATGCTGCTGTCGAGCCAGACGGACTCCGCGATGTCGGTGCCGGTCACGCGCACCGTGTGCAGCCACACGTCGGTGAACCTGCACCGGCGCAGGCTCCCGCCGCTCCACCGGGCGGAGGTGAAGGCGCTCTCGATGAACCGGGCGCCGGTGAGGTGGACCCGGTCGAACCCGCCGCCGTCGAAGTGGACGCCCTCGTGGGGGTCGTCGTGCAGCTGCTCCATGCTGAAGGGGCGCAGGTCCTCGGCGTAGGGCAGGTCCGAGATCTCGGTGGGGACGGGGCGACCGGACACGGGGTCCTCTCCTGGAGCGGCCCCTGGCGGGCCGCGGGGTGGACACGGGCGCGAGGCGGGTTCGCACCCGACGCCACCGCGGTCTCCTGACCAGTGGAACCTACCACCGCGTCGAGCGGCGCCCCGGCCGGTCCGCCACGAGAGGTCGGGGCGCCGACCGCGCCACCGGCCCCCGCCTGCCGAGGGCGGACGGAAGCAGGAGCACACGGTGCTCGCCGAGGCGGGGCCGGCCCGCGGGGTGGTTTACTCGGCCGGACGACAGACATCGCGGAGCGGGCGGCCCCGGCTCCGCGGCGAGTGAAGGCGAGAAGGGCATGCCCACGGCGTTCGACCCCCACGAGCTGGCCGGTACCAAGGTGAGGAACCGGATCGTGATGGCGCCCATGACGCGCAGCCGCGCCCGGGAGCCGGAGCGGATCCCGACGGCGCTGACCGCCCGGTACTACGCCCAGCGCGCGGGCGCCGGCCTGATCGTCACCGAGGGCACCCAGCCCTCGGCCGTCGGTCAGGGGTACACCAACACCCCCGGGCTGCACTCGGCCGAGCAGGTCCGGGCGTGGAGAGCGGTGACCGACGCGGTCCACGCCGAGGGCGGGGTGATCTTCGCCCAGCTGATGCACACCGGCCGGATCGGGCACCCCGACGTGCTGCCCGACGGCCTGGCGCCGGTGGGGCCCTCCGCGGTCAGGGCGCGGGGGAAGGTCTACACCCACCAGGGGGCGGCGGAGTTCGTCACCCCCCGGGAGCTGACCGACGAGGAGGTCCACCGGACGGTCCGGGACTTCGCCGACGCGGCGCGCAACGCGATCGACGCCGGGTTCGACGGGGTCGAGGTCCACGGCGCCAACGGGTACCTGCTCCACCAGTTCCTGTCGGTCAACGCCAACCTCCGCACGGACCGGTGGGGCGGCTCCGTCGAGAACCGGATCCGGCTCCCCCTGGAGGTCGCCCGGGCGGTGGCCGGGGCGATCGGCCCGCACCGCACCGGCATCCGCCTCTCGCCCGGCGGCACGTTCAACGACATCACCGACGACGCGGACCTGGCCGGGACCTACCTGCCCCTGGTGAACGGGCTGGCCGAGCTGGACCTGGCCTACCTGCACCTGGCGGAGCAGGCCGACCGCGCGCTCACCGACCGGCTGCGCGCCGCGTGGCCGAACACGTTCATCCTCAACCCCGCCACCGGCTCCGGCGTCCCGACCGGTCCGGACGCGGTCGACCTGGTGGCGGACGGCACCGCGGACCTGGTCTCCTTCGGGGCCCTGTTCCTGGCCAACCCCGACCTGCCCGCGCGCCTGGCCGCCGACGGGCCCTTCAACGCCCCGGACCGGGCCACCTTCTACTCCGGCGGCGAGCGGGGCTACACCGACTACCCGGCCCTGGACTGAGACCGCCCCGCCGCCGTCCGGCGGCCCGTCCCGCGACGTCGGCCCGCCGACACCGCGACGACACAACGAGAAGGAGTCACCTTGAGCTTCGACACACCCGAGGGCACCCGCGGCGCCCAGCTGCCGCCCGCCGAGCAGATGCGGCGGATGAACGAGGACGTGATCGCCGACATCCGCGCCGGCGGCAGCGGACCGGACGGGATGAACGCGCTCGTCCTGGTCACCGTCGGCCGCAAGAGCGGGCAGGAGCGGCAGACTCCGGTGGCCTACTTCCCCCTGGACGGGGACTCCTATGCGATTGTGGCCTCCGCCGCCGGGGCGGCCAGGCACCCGGTCTGGTACCGCAACCTGGCCGCCGCCCCCGACCGGGTGCGCGTGGTCGTCGCGGGGGAGGAGCTCGCCGTCACTGCCGAGGAGCTCGCCGGAAGCGAACGCGACCGCGTCTGGGCGAAGATCACCGCCGCCGCACCGGGGTTCGCGGAGTACGAGCGGGCCACCGACCGCACGATCCCCGTCATCCGCCTCCTCCCGAAGGGCCACGGCGAGGACTGAGTCCCCGCCCTGCCCGACCCGGGAAGGACCCTGCCGACGGCGAGGGCCTTCCCGGGGATCTCCGGGGCGGTCGCCACGTCGGCGGGGCCGGGCCCGCCCGGTCAGCGCGCGGGGGCCGCCCCCGGGCGCAGGGCCTCCATGGCCTGCCGGCCCAGGCTCTGCTCGATGTGCCCGCGCATGACCTCCTCGGCGGTCCCGCTCTGGCCGCCGATCACCGCCTCCGCCAGCGCCCGGTGCTCACCGCGCACGCGCGCGTCCTCGGAGGCGGACCCGGCGCGGTGCCGCAGGGTGAACTGGCGGTAGCGGTCGGCCTTGTCCCACAGGCTGTCCAGGATGCCGATCATGGGCTCGTTGTGGGAGGCGCGGTACACGGCGCGGTGGAAGTCGCGGTGCGCGTTCAGCGCCTGGATGCCGGACGTGCCGGTCAGCGGGTCCAGGGCGTCCAGCGCGCGGCGGATCGCCTCGACGTCGGCGCCGGTGCGGCGCTGGGCCGCCCACCCGGCGGCCAGGGGGTCCACGTGCGAGCGGACCTCGTACAGGCTCTGCGCCTCCTCGAAGGACAGCTCCGTCACCCGCGCGTCCCGGTGCGTCTCCAGCGTCATGAGCCCCTCGGCGGCCAGGCGCTTGAGCGCCTCGCGCACGGGCGTGGTCGAGACGCCCAGTTCGGCCGCGATGCCCTCCTGGCTCAGCGCCGCCCCGGGGTGCAGCTCGTCGGCGAGGATGCGCTGCTTGATCTCCTCGTAGGCGTACTGGCTCTTGCTGAAAACCGGCTTCGTCGTCACGAACGTCGTCCTCCCTGAGGAGGCAGGATATCGGCCTCTCCTGACTTCTGACATCATGTAGCCTATAGGCTAGGAGGACTGATGTCGATCGATTCACACCGCAGCCGCCGGAGGCTGGGGTCCGCGGCGGGCGGCGCGGAGTACTTCCACATCGGGGCGGTGCCGGGAACCGAACGGCTGCCCCTCGCGCACAAGATCATGCTGGAGAACCTCCTGCGCCACGAGGACGGCGACCTGGTCACCGGGGCCGACATCGCGGCAGTGGCGGAGGGGCGCACCGGCACCCACGAGATCGCCTTCCACCCCTCCAGGGTGTTCCTGCACGACACCAACGGCGTGCCCGTCCTGACCGACCTGGCCGCGCTGCGCGACGCGGTCGCCGAACGCGGCGGGGACCCGGGTGCCGTCGACGGCGCTATCCCCGCCGAGCTGACGGTCGACCACTCGGTGTCCACCGACTTCTTCGCCCGCCCCGACGCCCCCCGCCTCAACGTCCGGCGCGAATACGAGCGCAACGCCGAGCGCTACCGGTTCCTCAAGTGGGGACAGCGGGCGCTGAGCACGCTCGAGGTGGTCCCGCCCGGCGCCGGCATCATGCACCAGATCAACGTCGAGCACCTGGCCCGCGTGGTCGAGGTGCGCGACGGCCTGGCCCTCCCCGACACCGTCGCCGGGACCGACTCCCACACCACCATGGTCAACGGGCTGGGCGTGCTGGCCTGGGGCGTGGGCGGCATCGAGGCCGAGGCGGCCGTGCTGGGCCAGCCGGTCTCCCTGCTCATCCCCCCGGTGGTCGGCGTGGAACTGGTCGGCGAGCTGCGGCCCGGCGTCACCGCGACCGACCTCGTGCTCACCGTCACCGAGAGGATGCGGCGCCTGGGCGTGGTCGGCAGCATCGTGGAGTTCTTCGGCGCCGGGGTCGGCGCCACCGGCGTCGCCACGCGGTGCACCCTGGCCAACATGAGCCCGGAGTTCGGCTCGACCGCCGCGCTCTTCCCCGTCGACGACCGCACCCTGGAGTTCCTGCGCCTGACCGGGCGCCGCGAGGACCACGTGCGGCTGGTGGAGGCCTACGCCAAGGAGCAGGGCCTGTGGCACGACCCCGACCGCAGGCCGTGCTTCGACCGGACCCTCGTCGTCGACCTGGACGGGATCACCCCGAGCCTGGCCGGACCGCGCAGACCGCAGGACCGGGTCGAGCTGGCCGGGACCGGCGAGGCGGTGCGCGCCGCCCTCGCCGAGCTGGGCCGTGCCGAGGAGCCCGCGCCCGCCGAGGGGCCCGACGCGTCCGGGCCGCGCGACGGCGCCGTCGCCATCGCCGCCATCACCTCGTGCACCAATACCTCCAACCCCGCCGTCATGGTCGCCGCCGGCCTCCTCGCCCGCAACGCCGTCCGGCGCGGACTGGGCGTCGCACCGTGGGTCAAGACCAGCCTGGCCCCCGGCTCCCGCGTGGTCGTGGACTACCTGGAGCGCGCCGGCCTGATGCGCGACCTGGAGAAGCTGGGGTTCGGCCTGGTCGGGTACGGGTGCATGACGTGCATCGGCAACTCCGGGCCGCTGGCGCCCGGGGCGGCGGCCGCCGTCGAGGACAGGGGGCTGGTGGCCGCCTCGGTGACCTCGGGCAACCGCAACTTCGACGGCCGCGTCAACAACGACGTCTCCCTGAACTTCCTCGCCTCGCCCCCGCTCGTGGTCGCCTTCGCCCTGGCGGGGACCACCCGCGTCGACCTCACCGCCGACCCGCTCGGCACCGGCCCGGACGGCGAGCCGGTCATGCTGGCCGACCTGTGGCCCACCGAGGCCGAGATCGAAGAGGTGGTCTCCGCCGGCATCGAACCGTCGATGTACACCGAGGTCTACGGCACCCTCTTCGACGGCGACGAGAACTGGCGGGGGCTCACCGCGCCCGGGGGCGCCCGGTTCGACTGGGACCCCGACTCCGTGTACCTGCAGCGCCCCCCGTTCCTGGAACTGGCGGCGGAGCGGGGCGCGGAGGGGGCGCACGGCGACATCGTGGGCGCCCGCGCCCTCCAGGTCCTCGGTGACTCCGTCACCACCGACCACCTCTGCCCGGCCGGGCGCATCCCCGCCGACAGCCCCGCCGGACGGTTCCTCCGCGAGCGCGGCGTGGAGGCGCCCGACCTCAACACCTACGCCTCGCGCAGGGGCAACTGGCAGGTGATGAAACTCGGCGGCCTGGCCAACCCCCGGCTCCGCAACGCGATGACCCCCGGCCTGCCGGGCGGCAGCGCCGTCGATCTCGGCCCCGACGGCGACGAGCGCACGGTCGGCGAGGTCCACGCCGTCGCCGACCGCCACCGCGACCGCGGGCAGCCGATGCTGATCATCGCCGGCCGGGAGTACGGCACGGGCTCCTCCCGGGACTGGGCCGCCAAGGTCACCTCGCTCCTGGGCGTGCGCGCGGTCATCGCCGAGTCCTTCGAGCGCATCCACCGCTCCAACCTGGTGGGCATGGGCGTGCTCGCCCTCCAGTTCGAGGACGGCGACAGCGCCGGGAGCCTCGGGCTGACGGGGGAGGAGGAGTACGCCGTCACGGGGCTGGAGGGCCGCGACGAGGTCCCCGAGCGCCTGTCCGTCACCGCCCGCCACCTGCGCACGGGCCGGGTCACCGAGTTCACCGTGCGGGCCCGGGTGGACACCTCCCGCGAACAGCTCTACTACCGCCACGGCGGGCTGCTGCCCTACATCCTGCACCGGGCGCTGTCGGAGCCGGGGCGGGCCCGGGACTGATCCGACCGGGTGTCGCACGGCGAAGGGCCGGCCGGGAGTCCCTCCCGGCCGGCCCCTCCGTGTCGGAGCGCCGGGTCAGCTCCGCGCCCGCGGGACCTCTCCGCAGTCCGCGGGGTCCTCCGCGGCGGGTTCGCCGGCGGGCGCGGCGGGGCGCAGCCGCCGCCACGCGGTCCAGACGAGCCCGAGCAGGAGCAGGCCGTAGAGCGCGACGGTGATCGGGCTCCCGACCAGGATGAGCGGGTCGTTGCCGGAGTTGGCCATCGCGTCGCGCAGCGAGTACTCCGCCAGCGGGCCCAGGATCACCGCGATGAGCACCGGGGCCAGGGGCACCCCCGTGCGCCGCATGGCGAACGCCAGGACGCCGAGGAGGCACATGAGCACCAGGTCCGTCTTGCTCGCGCCCGTGGCGTAGACCCCGAGGCAGGCGAAGACCGTGATGCCCGCGTAGAGGTAGGACTGGGGGAGCAGCAGCAGCTTCGCCCACAGCGGCGCGAACGGCAGGTTGATGACCAGCAGCACGACCGTGGCCAGGAGCAGGCCCGCCAGGAGGGCCCACACGATGTCGCCGTTGCGCTCGAACAGCAGGGGGCCGGGCTGCATGCCGTACTGCTGGAAGGCGGCCAGCAGCACGGCCGCGGTGGCCGAGGTCGGCAGGCCCAGCGACAGCAGCGCCCCCATCGCGCTCCCCGCCGTCGCGTTGCCCGCGGCCTCCGGGGCCGCCACGCCCTGGATCGCCCCCTTGCCGAACATCGGCTTGCGGCGGCGCTTGTCCAGCTGGCGCTCGGCGCTGTAGGCGAGGAAGGTGGGGACCTCCGCGCCCCCCGCCGGGATGATGCCGAAGGGGATGCCGATGCCGGCGCCCCGCAGCCACGCGGGCAGCGCCGCCCGGAACTCCCTGCCCGACAGCCAGGGCCGTCCCGCGGAGGGGACGATCTCGTGCGCGCCGCGGTGGCCCACGCGCCCGGCCGCGTACAGCACCTCGCCGACGGCCAGCACGGCCACGGTGATGACGACGACGCTGATCCCGTCGAAGAGCGCCGGCATCCCGAAGGTGAAGCGCGCGGTGCCCGTCGACTGGTCCGTGCCAACCAGGGCGAGCCCCAGGCCGAACGCCAGGGCGGCCAGGCCCTTGAGGGGCGACTCCGAGACCACGGCGGAGATCGCCACGAACGCGAAGACGGCCAGCGCGAAGTACTCGCCGGGGCCGAACTTGGTCGCCAGGTCGGCCATGGAGGGCGCGAAGAAGACGACCAGCACGGTGGCGAGGATGCCTCCGGTGAACGCGCCGATGGCGGAGGTGGCGAGCGCCTGCGGGGCCCGCCCCGACCGCGCCATCCTGTGGCCCTCGAAGGTGGTGGCGATCGCGGTGCTGTTGCCCGGGGTGTTCATCAGGATGCCCGCGGTGGAGTCGCCGAACAGGCCGCCGAAGTAGACGCCGCTGAACATGATGAGCGCGGCCAGCGGGTCGAGCGTGAACGTCATCGGCAGCAGCAGGGCCACGGCCATGGCCGATCCCAGGCCGGGCATGACGCCCACCGCCGTGCCCAGGAACGCGCCGAGGGTGATCCAGAGGAGGTTCATGGGGGTGAGGACGGCGCCGAACCCGCCGATGAGGTGCGTCAGCTGCTCCATGTCACAGACCCCCCAGCACGCCGGAGGGCAGGTTCAGGCCGAGCATGCCGCTGAACACGATCTGGACGGTCGCGGCCATGACGAAGCCGACGGTCAGGCTGCGCAGGAGGTTCCGGTTGCCCAGCCCCGTCGCCACGGCCGTGAACATCAGCGTCGCCATGAGGAGCCAGCCCACGATGTCGATGAGGCCGCTGAAGGCGGCGATGCCGAGCAGGACCAGGCCGACGGCGCGCCAGTTGGTGCGCTCCTCCGCGGCCAGGGCGGCGCGGCGCCCGGGGGAGCGGCGCAGCGCCGCGACGATCAGCAGGAGGCCGATGACGGCGGCGAGCGCGGCCACGAACCAGCCGAACCCCTGGGGGCCGAGCAGGCCGCCGTCGCCGATGACGTCCATCCCCGCGTTGCCCGCGGCGAGCGTGCCCGCCATGGCCAGCAGGAGGCCGCCGATGACCAGTTCGCCGCGGCCGTCCCAGAAGGACGGTGTCCGCGGCGGGGCCTCCGCCGGGTCGGCGGCCGAGCCGCTGTCGAGGTCTGTGTGTGACATGTTCTCTCCGTGAAGTCCTCGGGCTCAGGAGCCCGAGATGAGGCCGAGGTCGGTCATGAGCGTGCGGATCCGGACCTCCTCGTCGGTGAGGAACTCCGCGAACTCCTCCGGACCGGCCCAGTTCGGCTGCCAGTAGTTGCGGTCGGTCGCCTCCTGCCAGGACTCGGCCCCGTACATCTCCTCGGTGATCGCCAGGAGCTCCGCCCGGTCCTCGTCGGTGATCCCGGGGGCGGCGACGAGGCCGCGCCAGTTGACCAGGTCGACGGAGGGGTAGCCGAGTTCGGCGGTGGTCGGGATGTCGAACCCGTCGAGGCGCTCGGGCGCCACGACGGCCAGCGCCCGCAGCCGCCCGCCCTCGATGAGGTCGCGGAAGTCGTTGAACCCGGTGACGCCGATCTGCACGGTGCCGCCGGCGTCGGAGAGCAGGGAGATCGTCAGCTCCCCGCCCCCGGCGTGCGGCGTGTAGTGCAGGTCGGCGGGGTCCAGCCCCGCGGCCTCGGCGAGCTGCCCGGCGACCAGGTGGTCGGGCGATCCGGCCGACCCGCCGCCCACGGGGATGTCCGGGTCCTCCTCCCAGGCCCGGAGGAAGTCGTCCAGGGTCTGCCAGGGGGAGTCCGCGGGGACCGCGATCACCTCGAAGTCGTCGGTCAGGCGCGCGATCGGCGTCACGTCGCTCAGCCGGACCGGGGAACCGCCCATCTCCACGCCGCCGACCATGGCGGCGCCGGTGACCATCACGGTGGTGGGCTCCCCGTCGAGCCTGGCCAGCTGACCCAGGCCGATGGTCCCGCCCGCGCCGGGCACGTTGACCACCTGGACGTTGTTGACGATCGATTCCGTCCTGGTGGCCTGCTGGAACTCGCGGGCGGCCAGGTCCCAGCCCCCTCCGGCCGCGGCGGGGGCGATGACCGTCAGGGCGGAGCGGGCGCGCGAGCCCTCGTCGCCGCCCGCGGCGTCCTGCACGGCGAAGAACCCGGTCGTCACGACCAGGGCGAGGCCGATCCCGGCGCCGAGGAGGCCCTTGTCGCCGATCACGCGGGGCCTCCCGCTCTGCGGGGCCCGGCTCCGGACTTCACCGCGAGCACGGGGCACGACGCCTCCAGGAGCAGGCGCTGGGCCGTGCTGCCCATGAGCAGCTTGCCGATCGCGGAGCGGTGGCGGACCCCGATGACGAGCAGGTCGGCGTCCAGCTCCTCGGTGAGGTCCAGGAGGGCGGCCGCCGCGTCGGCGTCGGCCAGGCGTACGGCCCTCGCCCGGACCCCCTCGGCCTCCGCGCGCCCGACGAGTTCGCGGACCCGGGACTCGTCGGCGGCCCGTGTGTCGGCGGCGGCGTCGTCCGAGACGGCGTTGGCGATCACCAACTCGCCGCCCTGGAGCCCCGCCTGTCGGACCGCCTGCGCGAAGGCCGCCTCGGCGGACTCCACGGGGGCGTGTGCGAGCACCACTGTCATCTGCTCCTCCTCGAACCATCCGTGACTGGCGTCACAGTGTGCAGTGTATAGGCTGTATCACCGGGGCCGATCCGTCAATAGCAGCAGGTGGCACGGCGGCCGGAGCGGCGCCGGCGGCCCGCGGCGGGGGCAGGGGCGGCCGGACGAGCGCGGATCGGCGGAGGCCGCGGCGCACGCCGCCCCGGGGGAGGGGCCGGGAGGGGCCCGTGTCCCAGGGCGGCGCCGGAACCCGGCCGCGGGGTCAGCCGCCGGACGCGCCCGACCCCGCGGAGGCCGGCCCCAGCGGGAAATGGCAGGCGGCCGTGTGTGCCGGGTCCCCGGACACCGCCTCCACGGGCGGGGCGGTCCGGGAGCACAGGTCCTCGGAGTGGCGGCACCGGGTGCGGAAGCGGCACCCCGACGGCGGATCGACCGGCGAGGGCACCTCACCGGTCAGCAGGATGCGCTCCCGGGAGGGCGCGTCGGACCGGAGGGGGGACGGGGCGGAGGACAGCAGCGCCGCCGTGTAGGGGTGGCGAGGGTTCGTGAAGATCTCCTCGGTGCTCCCCGTCTCCACCACACCGCCCAGGTACATCACCGCCACGCGGTCGGCCACGTGGCGCACCACCGACAAGTCGTGTGAGATGAAGACGTAGGAGACGCCGAGCTCGGCCTGCAGTTCGGCGAGCAGGTTCAGGACCTGTGCCTGCACGGACAGGTCCAGGGCGGACACGGGTTCGTCGCACACGATGACGTCGGGGTCCAGTGCCAGCGCACGCGCGATCCCGATGCGCTGCCGCTGGCCCCCGGAGAACTCCTGGGGGTAGCGGTGGGCGTCACCGGCCCGCAGGCCGACCATCTCCAGCAGCCGGCGCACCCGCTCGGCCCGGTCCCGCCGGGGGACGAGGTCGCGGTGGGTGCGCCACGGCTCGCTGATCAGCTCGGCCGCGTTCAGACGGGGGTTGAGGGACGCGAAGGGGTCCTGGAACACCATCTGCACCCGCCGCCGCCACGCGAGGAGCTGCTTGCCGCGCAGGGCGAACGGGTCGGTCCCGTCGAAGCTCAGCGTTCCCCGGTCCGGACGCTCCAGCATGAGCAGGACCCGGGCCAGGGTGGACTTGCCGCACCCGGACTCGCCCACCAGCCCCAGCGTCTCACCGCGGTCCAGGGTGAGGTCGACCCCGTCCAAGGCGCGCAGCGACGTGCTCCCCGACGCACTCCGGGGCACCCTGAAGCTCTTGGTCAGGCCGCTCGCCCGGAGCAGCGGCCCGACGGGCGGCGCCGTGGTCTCAGGCATCGGTGGCCTCCTTCCAGTAGTGGCAGGCGACCGTGCGGCCGCGTTCGTCCCCGGACAGCTCCGGCCGGTGCGAGGCGCACCGCTCGCGCGCCAGGTGGCAGCGGGAGCGGAACGCGCACCCGCTGGGGACCGCCCGCAGGTCGGGCGGGCTGCCGGGGATGAACCTCAGCGGTTCGCCGGGCCTGCCGCCCCCCGGAACCGAGGAGAGCAGG
Organism: Streptomonospora nanhaiensis; assembly: GCF_026642255.1. GTDB lineage: Bacteria > Actinomycetota > Actinomycetes > Streptosporangiales > Streptosporangiaceae > Nocardiopsis > Nocardiopsis tropica. The sequence continues at coordinate 2,957,738 of NZ_CP113264.1, forward strand.
CCCCGTGTGTAGGGGTGGCGGGGAGCGGCGAAGACCTCGCCGATCGGCCCGGTCTCCACGATTGCCCCGGCGTACATCACGGCCACGTCGTCGGCGTGCTCGGCGGCGACCGCGAGGTCGTGGGTGATGAGGACCAGTGCCATGTCCCGCTCGGTGCGCAGGTCGCGGAGCAGCTCCATGATCTGGGCCTGCACCGTGACGTCGAGGGCGGTGGTGGGCTCGTCGGCGAGCAGCACCGAGGGCCGCAGCGCCACCGCCATGGCGATCAGCAGCCTCTGGCGCATACCGCCGGAGAACTGGTGCGGATAGGCGCCGGCCCGGGAGCGCGCTTCGGGGATGCCCACCCGTTCCATGAGTTCCACAGCCCTGTCCCGGGCCGCCCGGCGCGACAACCCCTCGTGGATGCGGAAGGGCTCGCCGAGCTGGGCGCCTACGGTGAACACCGGGTTCAGTGCGGTCAGGGCGTCCTGGAACACGATGGCGAGTTCGGGGCCGGCCAGGCGGCGCCGCTCCGACGCCCCGAGCGCCAGCAGGTCCGCGCCGTTCAGGCGGATCCGGCCGCCGACCACGTCGGCGACCGGGTCGAGGAGCCCGGCGATCGCCAGCGCCGTCATGCTCTTGCCGCACCCGGACTCGCCCAGCAGCGCCAGGGTCCGGCCCGAGCGCACGGTGAAGCTCACGTCGCGGACCGCGTGCGCGACCCCCTCGGGGGTCCGGATGTCGACCGAGAGCCCGTCCACCTCCATCGCGGCCGGGTCCGTGGGCCGTGTCCGGTGGATGCTCTCCCGGAGAGCGTTCATCTACCTGCCTCCTCGGCTCTGCGGGCGGTCGCGCGGGCCCTGCCGCGCGGCACGGTCAGCCGCCACCTCTGGGCGGGGTCGGTCGCCAGCCGGGCCCAGGAGGCCAGGGTGGTCGCCGAGACGGTCGTCATGACGATGGCCAGGCCGGGGAAGACCGCGATCCACCAGGCGGTCTGGAGCTCCTGGCGCCCCTGGGCCACCATCAGCCCCCAGCTCAGGTCCGGCGGCTGGATGCCGATGCCCAGAAAGCTCAATGACGACTCCGTGAGCATCACGAAGCAGAAGTCGAGCGTGGCGACGGTGATCAGCGTGGGCATCACGGTCGGGGCGACGTGGCGCCGGATGATGCTCCCCCCGCGGGCGCCGAAAGTGCGGGCCGCGTCCACGAACAGGCGGCTGCGCAGCTCGGCGGACTCGGCGCGCGCCGTGCGCAGGTAGACCGGGACGCGGGCGATCGCCAGGACCAGGACCAGGGTCGCGACGCTGGGCGAGAACACGTACAGGACCACGACCGCCAGGAGCAGCGACGGGAAGCTGAGGACCACGTCGGCGATCCGCATGGACACGCTCTCGCGCCAGCCGCGGTGGTAGCCCGCCCACATGCCCCAGGCCGACCCCACCACGAAGGAGGCGAGGACGGCGGGCACGGCCACCGCGAAGGTGGTGCGTGCCGCGACCACCAGCCGGGCCGCGACACTGCGGCCCAGGGAGTCGCTGCCGAGCACGAACGCCCAGCCGTTGTCCAGGGTGAACGGCGGGAGGTCGACTGCATGAAGGTTCTGCCGGGTGGCCAGGTCACCGAGCAGGAACGGTCCGGCCACCGCGCAGGCGGCCACGGCCAGCAGCATCAGCGCGGCCAGGCAGGCGACGCGGTCCTTGAGCAGCAGGGCGAACAGGCGCGGCGGTCGCGCGGCCGGGGGCGCGGCGCCCGCCTGATCCGGGCGGTCCCCGGTCTCGGACAAGGGGTCTCCGTTCGTCATGTCGCCACCCCCTGGCGCACGCGCGCGTCGAGCAGCGCGTAGCAGGCGTCGATGAGGATGTTGAGGGCGAAGATCGTGACAGCGGTCAGCAGTACCGCCGCCTGGAGCACCGCGAAGTCGCGTTGCAGGATCGAGTCGATCATCAGCTTCCCGATGCCGGGCCAGCCGAAGATCGTCTCGACCACGACGGCGCCGTTGACCAGGCCCACCGCGAGGTCGCCGGCGACCGTGAGGGCGGGGGCGGCCGCGTTGCGCAGGGCGTGGACGAAGATGACGCGCTTCTCGTCGGCCCCCTTGCTGCGCGCCACCCTGGTGTAGGGGGCCGACAGCGCCGAGACCATCGAGCCGCGCACCACCTGGACCAGGACACCGAACGGGCGGATGAGGAGCGTGGCGATCGGCAGGACCCACGCGCCCATCCCGTCGGTCCCGGAGGTGGGCAGCCAGTTCAGCGTCACCGCGAACACCAGGACGCCCATGATGGCGAACCAGAAGTCCGGCACACTCGCCGACGCGGACGACAGGAGGCCTGCGAACCGGTCGGCGAGCGAGTTCGGGCGGTAGGCGGCCAGGCTGCCGACCACCACGGCCGCCGTCACGGCGATGGCCATCGTGGCGCCGGCCAGTTGGAGGGTCGCGGGAAACGCCTGGAGCACCGCCTGGGCGGCGGGCTGGGCGGTCCGCAGCGACTCGCCGAAGTCGAGGCGGACGATCTGGGACAGGTAGTCGAGGAACTGCACGGCCACCGGCTGGTCGAAGCCGTTCCTGGCGGCGAACTCCGCCCGCATCTCGGGTGTCGCGCTGAGGGGCAGGTAGAGGTTGGCCGGATCACCGGTCAGCCGAGCCAGGAAGAACACGCCCAGGACCACGGCGAGGAGCGGCAGGGCGCCGGAGATGATGCGGCGCCGCAGGAAGACGAGCATGGAGTCGGACACCGCCTCAGTCGTTCCGCTGCATCTCGCGCAGGCGCAGTTCGTCGTTGGTGGCCGAGTTCGGCGTGTACGACACGTTCGTCGCGACGGCCATGATGCCGGTCATGTGCGCCAGCACCGCGTCGCGGACCACCTCGTCGTTCTGGTGGGCGAGCGCGTCGGCGAACGCCTCTTGGCGCTCCTCGCCCTGTGCCCGCTCGGCCGCCTGGGTCAGCTCGTCCAGGGTCCTGGTTCCGTAGCTGCTCTGGGCTCCCTCGGAGCCGTAGATCTGCTCCATCGTGAATGCGGCGTCACCCGCCTGGTTGCCGTGTTGGGCCTGGAGCAGCGTCGGACCGGCGTCGGCGGGGAACGGGCGCAGCAGGTACTCCAGCCAGGCGTTGACGTCGAGCATCTGGATCTCCACGTCGAGTCCGGCCTCGATCAGGGAGCTCTGCACGACCTCCATGGCCTCCGAGGCCCGGGGGTAGATGCCGTTGCGGCCGATGATGGTGATCGTGGTGTCGACGGCCACACCGTCCGCGCGCGCCTCCTCGACCAGTGCGGCGGCCCTCTCCGGGTCGTGGGGCCAGGCCCCGATGTCGGGGTTGTGGCCGGTGACGCCCTCCGGGACGACCTGTCCGGCGGGTTCGCCCAGGCCGGCGAAGACCGAGGAGACCAGTCCCTCCTTGTCGATCGCGTGGTTGACCGCCTGGCGGACGCGGAGGTCGTCGAGCGGCTCCTGGGTCGCGTCCATGCGCATGTAGGAGGTCTCGTTGTTGGGGAACTCCACCGCGAAGTCGCCGGCGCCGTCCTCGGGGGCGAGCCCGACGGCGATGTCGGCCTCGCCCTGGGAGACCATCGCGGCCCGGATACTGCCCTCCGACCGCCATACGTACCTGGCCGTCGCGTAGGCGGGGGCCTCGCCCCAGTAGCCGTCGTAGCGCTCCAGGGTCAGGCTGGTCCCCTGCTCCCACGTCCCGACCCGGTAGGGGCCGGTCCCCACGGGTTCGCGGACCTTCTCCTCGGCGCTGGTGCTGGTGGGGACGACCTCGACGAAGGACAGCCTCAGCGGCAGGATCGGGTCGGGCTCGGCGGTGGTGACCTCCAGCGTGGTGGCGCCGGTGGCCTCGGCGGTGAGCTCCCCGTCGCCGAAGACGTAGCCGTCGACGTTGCAGCCGATGTCGGAGTCGACGGTGCGGTCGATGGAGAAGGCGGCGGCCTCGGCGTCGAACGCCGTGCCGTCGTGGAAGGTGACCCCGTCGCGCAGGGTGAACGTCCACGTGGTGTCGGAGGTCCGCTCCCAGTCGGTGGCCAGCGCCGGTTCGAGCTCGCCGGTGTCGGGGACGCGCTCGGTGAGCGCCTCGGTGATGTTGGAGCGCGTCACACGGCCCGTCGCGGTGAGCGAGGCGTCGCAGGGCTCCAGGGTGGGCGGTTCCTCGGGCAGAACGATGCGGATCGTGTCCGCGGCGTCTCCGTTGCCGGAGTTCGCGACGGTGCACGCGCTGCCGGCCAGGAGGACACCGGCTGCGGCGAGGGCGCCGGCGATCCGCACAGGACGGCGGCGGGCATCCCGGGAGGGGGGTGGGACGGGCATGGGGGCTCCGATATCTGACCTGGGGCGGGGCGGGGACGGGTCTTCCACGGGGCGGGAGGCGCCCGGGGGCGGGGTTCCGTGCAGGAGGTGCGGGCGGCGAGCGCCTCAGGGGTACCCGGGACCGTCGGATCTGAGAGGGCCCTGGTGGCGGGCGGACAGCGCGTCCGGTGCGGCTCCGGCCGCATCGCCGGTGCGGTCCCCGGAACGGGGGGTGTCGAGCCCCCCGGCCGGGGCGGGGAAGCCCGGCGAACCGGAGGGGAGGTCTGCGGGCACTGCGGGCGCGGGGGGCATACAGAAACCTCTTGTCTACATATGAAGACGGTATCTATATTTATAGACAGCAACAGTAAGTAGGTGTCTCAGATCACGTCAAGGATGAACATGGGACTCTCCGAGGAACAGGACGCGCAAACCCTCCGGGTGACGGGCGTCCGCCCGGTGAAGTCCGCCGAGCGGACGATCGCGCTGCTGGAGTACCTGAGTGCGGCGGACACGCCGAGGTCCCTGCGCGACATCACCTCCGACCTGGGTTTTCCCCGGGCCAGTGCCTACGCGCTGCTGATGACTCTGGTCCAGAGCGGGTGGGTGGATCCCGACGACACCGGATCCGGGTACCGTCTGGGGATCCGCGCCCTGCGCGTGGGCGCCTCCTACGTAGAACACGACGACGTCGTGCGCCGGGCGCAGCGCGTCATGGACGAGATCTCCCAGGAGTGGGGGGAGACCGTCCACCTCGCCCGCCTGGACGCGCACGAGATCGTCTATCTGGCGACGTGCATCTCCCGGCACTCGCTGGCGGTCGTCTCCAGGCCCGGCCGCAGGCTCCCCTGCTGGGCGACCGGGCTCGGCAAGGCACTCCTTGCCGGGCGCACGTGGGAGGAGGCCGAGGCCCTGCTGCCGGAGACGGTCCGGGCGCGCACCTCCCACACCATCACCGACCGTGCGGAACTGCGCGAAGAGCTGGCGCGGGTGAGGGAGCGCGGCTACGCGATCGACGAACAGGAGTCCACCGTGGGGCTGCGGTGCTTCGCGGTGGCGCTCGACTTCGGGGGAGGGGGCGCGCCCAGGGAGGCGCTCAGCTTCTCCGTCCCCATCGTCCGGCTGGACCCCGAGCGGGAGCGGGGGATCGTGGGCGCACTGCTGGGGGCGCGCGACCGCATCGTGCGCTGACCCCGTCCCGCCGGCCGGGGCCCGTGTGCGCGGAGGGCCGCTCGGGGAGCGCCGGGCCCTGCTCCGGCGTCCCCGTTCGTCGGGTCGGCGCAGCTCGCGGGCTGCCCCGCGTGCGCCGACCGGATCGGCGGCGGAGCGCTCCCGACCGGGGGCGGTGGCGTCTCCCGTGTGCGCGAACCGGGCACGTCCGGAACCGCCGCCGGCGTCCGGCCGACACCGGCCGCCGTCCGCACCCGGTGGCCGGGACGGGTCCGACCTGGTGTTCCAGGTGGGGCTGTATGGAGGAGTGTGGCGGACCACACTTCGTGTTCCGGCGGGGGTGCTCCCCGGTGGAGGAAGCCACAGGATAACTTCGGACCGGGGTAACCAATTCTCGCGCGCCGGGTTCTTTTGTCCTGCTGTGCGGCATGTGTCCTTCGGTCGAATGCGTCGACAAGCGGGATCTGTTGGTCATTGCCATTCTTTCCGGTGTTCTCATTTGTTTCCGAGAAAAAGAATATCTCGGATAATATCCCCATGTTCCACAACTTTGTGAAAATTCTGGATTAAGCCATTCGCAGTTCTACAAAATAAAGTCCGCGAATTACTACTCTTCGGGTTGTGGCGCTTGTAACCTCGTGTTTTCGGCCGACCATGGGTCTGGCAGGGAGAGCGCGGCCAGAGGCCTGCGTGTTCGCATGCGCCCCTGACCCCGACCTCGCCCGTGACCATTTCCTGCGGTGACGTTCGATTCCACCACCCCAGAGAACCTGGAGAGTGTCCATGAAACCTGACACCGCACACCCCAATCCAGATCGGGATACCAGTGAGAAAAGGGCCCTCCACGCCCGATCGGCCCTCGCCGGGTACTTCTTCCTCACCGGGGCCGTGATCCCCGTGTGGGCCTCCCGCATCCCCGCCGTCAAGGAGCAGAGCGGCGTCGGCGCCGACCAGCTCGGCCTCGCGCTCCTCGCGATGGGGGTGGGGGCGATCATCACGGCCCGCGTGGGCGGCGCCCTGCTCGACAGGTGCGCCCCCCGCTTCGTCGTCCCCCCGGCCGCGGTCGCGGCCTCGCTCTGCCTGGCCCTGCCGGGAGCGGCCATGGGGCCACGCGAGCTGGCCGCCGCCCTGTTCGTCCTCGGCGTCGCCCACTCCCTGCTCAACATCAGCGTCAACACCCACGCCGCCACCCTCCAGCAGCCGCTGGGGCGGCCCCTCCTGTCCTCCTTCCACGCCTTCGTGTCGCTCGGAGCGTCCTTCGGCGCCGTCTGCGGTGTCGTCACCGCCCACGTCGGACTCAGCCCCCTCATCACCTTCCAGGCCATGGGCGCGCTCCTGGCGCTGGCCGCACTTGCCCCCGCGAGAGCGCTCGCGCGGTACACGCCACCGGCGGTCGACCAGCAGTGCGGCGCCGGCGGGTCACCCGGCAGGCTCCGGCTCTCCCCCCTGCTCCTGACCCTGGGGGTGCTGTCCCTGGCCGCGATGCTCACCGAGAGCGCGGTCCAGGACTGGAGCGCGCTCTACGCCCAGGAGAGCGTGGGCGCCTCCGGTGCCATGGCGGCGACGGCGTTCGCGGCGTTCACGGTCACCATGACCATCGGCCGCCTCATGGGCGACCGCCTGGTCCTGTGGCTGGGCCGGGTGGTCCTGCTCAGGTCCGGTGCGCTCGTCGCGGTCGCCGGTTTCTCCCTGGCCCTGGGCCTGCCCACCCAGGCCACGGTCCTGGCGGGGTTCGCCCTGGTCGGCCTCGGCCTCTCGTGCGCGGTTCCCCAGCTGTTCAGCGCGGCGGCGGAGATCGATCCCCGGCGCGTCGGCAAGAACCTGGGAACGGTCGCGGCCATCGGCTACCTGGGACCCCTGCTGGGCGCCCCCGTGATCGGGGTGCTCTCGGAGCAGGGCGGGGTGGGCACCGGCCTCCTGGTGCCCGTCCTGCTCACCGTGGCCCTGGCCACGGGCGCGAGCACGACCCGCCGCCGCCGGTCCGGCGCGGCCGTCTGAGGCCGCCCCGGACAAGCGGCCGGACCGGGCCGCGGTCGGTCCGCCCGCCGCGGCCCGGCCCCCGCACGCCCGGCGGACCGCCCACCGCCGTGCGGCCCCCGGGTCGCGGTCGGCGTCCGCCAGGGGCGCCGGCCGCGGAAACACCGCACCGTGCGTGGCGGAGATGGTGACGGTGAGTGATCGAAACGTAGGTTGGGGCCATGCGCGTACTAGTCACAGGCGGGGCCGGGTTCATCGGATCGCGGGTGGCGGAGGAACTCCGCCTGGCCGGGCACGAGGCGGTGACCCTCGACGCCTACCTGCCCCAGGCCCACCCCGGGCAGGGGCCGCGGGAGGGCGTCGACGTCGTGGCCGACGTCCGGGACGGCGACGCCGTCGAGCGTGCCCTGCGCGGGGTGGACGCGGTCTGCCACCAGGCGGCGATGGTCGGGCTGGGCTCCGCCGGCTTCCTCGACGCCCCCGACTACGTGGGCTGCAACGACCTGGGCACGGCGGTCCTGCTGGCCGCCATGGCCCGGGCCGGGGTCCGCGACGTCGTCATGGCCGGTTCGATGGTCGTCTACGGCGAGGGCCGGTACACGTGCCCCGAGCACGGCGACGTCCGCCCGGGACCGAGGGCGGAGGCGGACCTGGCGGCCGGGGTGTTCGACCCCCCGTGCCCCCGCTGCGGCGCCGCGCTCGTGCCCGGCCTGGTCGGGGAGGAGGCGCCGACCGACCCGCGCAACGTCTACGCCACCACGAAGCTGGCGCAGGAGCACCTGTGCGCGTCGTGGGCCAGGGCCGTCGGAGGGCGCGCGGTGTCCCTGCGCTACCACAACGTGTACGGGCCCGGGATGCCCCGCGACACCCCGTACGCGGGCGTCGCCTCCTTCTTCCGCTCCGCGCTCGCCCGCGGCGAGGCGCCCCGCGTGTTCGAGGACGGCCGCCAGCGGCGCGACTTCGTGCACGTCGCGGACGTGGCCAGGGCCAACGTGGCGGCACTGGAGGCGGTGCGGGACCGGGCCGGCGGGGAGCTGTCCGCCTTCAACACCGGGAGCGGGACGCCGCACACCATCGCCGAGATGGCGCGGGCGCTGGCGGAGGCGTACGGGGGCCCGGCGCCCCGGACCACCGGCGAGTACAGGCTGGGCGACGTACGGCACATCACCGCGTCCTCCCGGCGGCTGGTCGAGGAGCTGTCCTGGCGGCCGAGGGTCGGCTTCGCCGAGGGGATGGCCGAGTTCGCCCGCGCCGACCTGCGCGGATCGGTCGGCGCGGGCGCCACGACGGGGTGAGGGCGACGCCTCCGCGTGTCGCGCCCGTCGTTCACACCCGGCAAGGGCATCGATTCGTAACGTGACCAAGATGACCAGTGAACCTCACGAGCACGACCGCGAGAACGACGAACCGGCGCGCGCCGGCCACGGTCCCGGGGGCGGCGGTCCCGCGCCGCCCGTCGACGTGGTGCTGCCCTGCCTGGACGAGGCCGCCGCCCTGCCCTGGGTCATGGAGCGGATACCGCCGGGCTGGCGGGCGATCGTCGTCGACAACGGCTCGACGGACGGCTCGGCCTCCGTCGCCGAGGCCCTGGGGGCCCTCGTCGTCCCCGAGCCGCGCCGGGGCTTCGGCGCGGCGTGCCACGCGGGCCTGACCGCCGCGACCGCCGAGTTCGTCTGCTTCTGCGACTGCGACGCCTCCCTGGACCCCGGGCTCCTCCCGGAGATGGTGGAGCGGGTCCGCTCCGGCGGGGCCGACCTGGTCATGGGCAGGCGGCGCCCCACCCGCCGGGGGACCTGGCCGGTGCACGCCAGGGCCGGCAACGCCGCCGTCGCGCGCATGCTGCGCTCCCGGACCGGGGTGCGGGTCCGCGACATCGGCCCGATGCGGGCGGCCCGCAGAGCCGGGCTCCTCGGGCTGGGAACGGCCGACCGCCGCTCGGGCTACCCCCTCGAGACGGTCGTGCGCGCCGCCGACGCCGGGTGGCGGATCGAGGAGGTGGACGTGCCCTACCTGCCCCGGTCGGGCAGGTCCAAGGTCACCGGGACGTGGCGGGGCACCTGGACCGCGGTGCGCGACATGACGGCGGTCCTGCGCGAGCCCCCGGCCCGGCGCCGCGCGCCCGCGGGGGGAGGGTCGCCGTGACCGGCCACCGCGACGCCGCCCTGCCGACCGGGGCCGCCACCCTGGTGGTCATCGCCAAGGAACCGGTCCCCGGCCTGGTCAAGACGCGGCTCACCCCGGAGTACACGCGGGAGGAGGCCGCCACGCTCGCGGAGGCGGCCCTGGCCGACACCCTGCACACGGTGTGCTCCCTCCCCGCCAGGAGGCGGCTCCTCGTCCTGGAGGGCAGGCCCGGCCCCTGGCTCCCGTCCCCGGGCTTCGAGGTGGTGCCGCAGGTCGGCGCCGGGTTGGACGAGCGGCTCGCGCACGCCTTCGCCGCGTGCTCGGGGCCCACCCTGCTGATCGGCATGGACACCCCCCAGGTGAGCCGGACGCTCCTGGCGCCCGCGCTGGCCCCGGACGCGTGGGACCGCGCCGACGCGTGGTTCGGACCGAGCGAGGACGGCGGCTTCTGGGCGCTCGGCCTGGCCGCCCCCGACCCCGCTCTGCTGCGCGGCGTCCCGATGTCGACCGCGCACACGGGCCGGGTCCAGCGCGAGCGGCTCGTCGGCGCGGGACTGCGCGTGGGCGAGCTGGAGAGGATCACCGACGTCGACACCGCGCGCGACGCCGCCCTCGTGGCGTCGCTGATACCCCGCAGCCGCTTCGGCAGGGCCGTCCGGCTGGCGAGAGCGCGGTGCCGCAGGTGAGCGCGGCCGGGACCGGGATCGACGCCGGGTCGGCCCCGTGGCTGTGCGACCCCTACTCGCAGGCGCTCGCCAGCGGACGCGGCCCCCTGTTCCTGCGCCGGTCCGACGGGTGGATGCTCCCGCTGGAGGTCGAGCGCTGGTGCGGGGGGACCGACGCCGCCGACGAGAGCGTGCTGGAGCGCGCCGAGGACGACACCGTCGACGTCGGGTGCGGCCCGGGCCGCATGGTCGCCGCGCTCACGGCCCGGGGCCACCTCGCGCTGGGCGTGGACACGAACCCCGTCGCGGTCTCGCGCGCCGTCGAGGCGGGCGGCCGGGCGGTGCGCTCGTCGGTGTTCGACCCCCTGCCCCGGGAGGGCGCCTGGCGTACCGCCCTGCTGCTCGACGGCAACATCGGTATCGGCGGCGTGCCCGGGGACCTGCTCTCCCGGATACGGGAGGTCGTCCTGCCCGGCGGCCTGCTCGTCGTCGAGGCCGCGGGCCAGGACGTCCACGAGCGCGTGACGGTGCAGGTCACCGACGGCCGCCGGGATCCGGGGGCGCCGTTCCCGTGGGCGAGGGTCGGGCTCCCCGCCCTGCGGCTGTGCGCGGAGGCGGCCGGATGGACGTGGTCGGAGGCGTGGAGGGTGCGGGGGCGCCGGTTCGCGGCGCTGCGCTCCCCGCGCTGAGCCGCGGCGGGCCGGGGGAGCGGCGCCGCGCCGACGGTCCCGACCGGCGGCCACCGGGCGGCGGTCCTGCGCTCGTCGCGTTCCCCCTCCCGGGAGCGGCGCCGCGCCGACGGCCGCTCAGGGCGTGCGCGCGGCCCGCGCGTACCGGACCGCACGCTCGGCGGTGTGTCCGACCGCACCCCCTGCGAACAGCGGTTTCCCCCGTCCCGGCGACACGCCGCCGCGCACCCCGCGACAACGGCGGCCGTGACCTACGGTGACGGCGTGACGCAGCCAGAACTCCACCGGAACGACCGGGAGGCGCCCGGCGCCGCCCGTCGCGGCCTCCGCGCCGACCTGACCGCCGCCGCCCTGGCCGTGCTCCTCTTCGCCGCGGCGGCCGTCACCGGCACCTGGATCGAGCGCACACGGGGCGTCCTCCACGTCGACTGGCCGCCGCTGTACGCCTCCTGGCTCCCGCACACGGGGCCGGGCACGGTGCCGGCCCTGGCCCTGGCGGCGGCGGTGGCGGCCTGCGGTCCCGCGGCCGCGCGCGCCCTGCCCTGGCGCGCCCTGGTGGGGACGGCCTGGACCGTGTCCGCCCTCTGGACCGCCGCGCTCGCCCTGGTCGACGGCTGGAGGCGCGGGATCGCCGACCGCCTCCTGTCACCCCACGAGTACCTGTCCTCGGTGCACCGCTTCGAGGACGCGGGCGCCGCACTGAGCACGTTCACCCGGCACATCCTCATCGGGCAGCCGGACAACTGGCCCACGCACGTGGCCGGGCACCCGCCGGGCGCCGTCCTGACCTTCGTCGCCCTGGACCGGATCGGCCTGGGGGGAGGGGCGTGGGCCGGGCTCTGGTGCATCCTGGCCGGCGGTTCGGCCGCCGCGGCCGTGCTGGTCGCGATGCGCGCGCTCGGCGCGGAGGGGGCGGCGCGCCGGGCGGCCCCGTTCCTCGTGCTGCTGCCCGCGGCGGTGTGGGCGGGCGTGTCCGCGGACGGCTACTTCACGGCGGTCACCGCGTGGGGCCTGGCCCTGCTCGCGGTCGGCGCGTCGCCCGGCGCCCGCGCGCCGCGCTCCACCGCGCTGGCGGCCGGCCTGCTCCTGGGGTGGGCGGTGTACCTGTCCTACGGGCTGGTCCTCGCCGCGGTCCCGGCCCTGGCCGTGCTCCTGTGCGCGAGGAACGCGCGCCCCCTCCCCTACGCCCTGGCGGGCGCCCTGGTCGTCGCCGCCGCCTTCACCGCGGCGGGCTTCCACTGGTGGGAGGGGTACCGCCTGCTCGTGGAGCGCTACTACCAGGGGGTGGCGGCCGTCCGCCCCTACGCGTACTGGGTGTGGGCCAACCTCGCCGTCGCGTGCCTGGCCGTGGGACCCGCGACCGCGGCGGGCCTGCGCCGGGCGCTGGCGGGGGCGCCCGCGGCGGCGGGCGGCCTGCTCCGGGCGCCGTCCCGGGAGGCCTCGACGACGGTCCTGCTCGTCGCCGCCGGGCTCGGGGCGATCGCCGTGGCCACCCTCTCGGGGATGAGCAAGGGCGAGACCGAACGGATCTGGCTGCCGTTCGTGCTGTGGCTCGTCCCCGCCGCGGCCCTCCTGCCGGACCGCCACCACCGGGGGTGGCTGGCCGCCCAGGGGGCCACGGCCCTCCTGGTCAACCACCTGCTGCTCACCGGCTGGTGACCCGGCCCCGCCGTCGCCGCCCCCCGCGGTGGTGGGACGATGGAGGGGAGATGACCGAGAGCGAGTCGTGCCGCCCGTTGCGCGCCGGGGTGTTCACCCTGGTGTGCGCGAGCCTGTCCGCGCACGGGCACGCGCTCAGCTCCGGCCACGACGTCCCCCTCGCCGGGCTCCTCGCGGGGGCGGCCGTCGTGTTCGCCATGGCGTGGGCGGCCGCGAACCGCCGCCAGGGCTGGGCCACCCTCACCGGGTGGATGCTCTGGGGCCAGTTCGCCCTGCACGTGGCCTTCAGCTACGTCGGCTCGCTCGGAGGTCCGCACACCGCCTCGCACGAGGGCGACGTGGTGGTCCAGGCTGCGATGCCGGCGTGGACGATGATCGGGATGCACGTGGTCTCCGCGCTGGTCAGCGCGTGGTGGCTGCGCCGCGGGGAGACGGCGCTGTTCGCCTTCCTGCGCTTCATGGCGCTCGCCCTCCTCCCGCTGCTGGTGCTGGTGTGCGGCCTGCCCGCACCGCGCGGCCCCCTCGTGCCCCGCCTGCGGACCGCGGACGTGCCCGTCCGCATCCGGCTGCCGTACCTGCGGCACACGCGCGTCCTGCGCGGCCCCCCGGCCCTGTCGCCCGCCTGAGACCCCGCGTTCGCCACGCCCTGGGCAGGGCGCGGTCACGGCCGTCCCTGCCCTGACCCCCGCCCTGGCCTCCCGCACCGCCCCGGCGCCGCTCAGCGGCGCCGGAGAACGGTCGAACGCGCCGTCCGGGCCCCGCCGGCCCCTTGGGGTGCTCCGCCCTGCCGAGCGCCCCCTCCGACGTGTACCGCGCGGTCCTCCGCCGACCCCTGTCCCGGGGTCCGCGCGGTCGGCGACAGAAAGAACCGACATGCTCTCCCTCAGCGAGACCATCCCCTCCGCACCCCCCGACGGCTCCCCGGGAACGGGCCCCCTCCGCCCCGGCGGCGAGCACGGCGAACTGACAGCCCTGGCGATGCGCGCCAAGGAGGGCGCGCGCGACGCCCTGGACTCCCTGTTCGCGCGCACCCGTGACGACGTGGCGCGCTTCATCGCCCGCCGGGTGGACCCGTCCTGGGTGGAGGACCTGACCCAGGAGACCTTCTCGCGCGCCCTGCGCGGGCTCGACCACTACGCGGGACGCGCCCCGGTGCGCGCCTGGCTCTTCTCCGTGGCGCGCCACACGGTGGCCGACCGCTACCGCGCCCAGAGCCGGATCCCTCGCCACGAGGCCGTGGACGGGTGGGCCGAGGAGGGCGTGTGCGCCCACCAGGGGCGCTTCGACGAGTACCTCGCCCTGCTGTCCCTGCTGGAGGACCTCCCCGAGGACCGCAGAACGGCCTTCGTGCTCACCCAGATCCAGGGCATGCCCTACGCCGAGGCCGCCCGGGCCATCGGCACCCCCGTCGGCACGGTGCGCTCCCGCGTGGCGCGCGGCCGGCGCGACCTGGCGCGCATGCTGCGCCAGGCGGCCTGACACGCGTCCGGGGCGGCACCGCGCCGCCCCGGACGCGCCTCCCCACCGCCGGCCTCCGGCCGGCCCCGAACCCGAGAAGGAACACCATGACGTCCCGACCCCGCCAGGCCGCCCTCCGCGGCCTCGCGCTCTGCGCCGCCCTCGCCCTCGCCACCGCCTGCTCCGCCGCGGACCCCGTCGCGGAGGCCGACCACTACATGGACCTGTCCGACGACCCCATGGCCGCCTCGGCGACCGAGCTGACGACCCTCGACGGCGACCCGTGGGGCTTCACCGACGTCGCCGACGACCGGCTGACCCTGCTCTTCTTCGGCTACACCAGCTGCCCCGACGTGTGCCCGATGACGATGGCCGAGATCGACCTGGCACTCGGGCAGGCCGGGGAGGCGGCCGACGCCTACGACGTCGTGATGGTCAGCACCGACCCCGCCCGCGACACCGCCGAGCAGATGCGGTCCTGGCTCGACCGGTTCGACCCCTCCTTCCAGGGGGTCCGGGGGGACGTCGACACGACGGTCGAGGCCGCCCGCGACTACGGCATCGCCGTCGACCCCCCGCAGGAGGCCGAGGGCCAGTACCTGGTCACCCACGGCGGCCGGATCGTCGTCCTGCTGCCCGGGGGCGAGGCGGCCGGGATGTTCGACGAGGGCACCGAGGCCGACCGGATCGCCGCGCTCCTCCCCGAACTCGCGGAGACCCTGCTGTGAGACGCCGCACCGACCCGGGGGAGGGGCCCTCCCGCCGCGGCCTCCTGGCCGCCACGGGCGCGGCCGGGCTCGCCGGCCTGGCCGCGGGCGCGGGCGCCGGGCACGCCTTCGCCGACCGCCGGGCCGGGGAGGAGAACGCCCAAGCGCTCGCCCCCTCCCGTTCCAGGGCCGGGGACCGCGACGGCCTGCCCCCGGCCCTCCTGTCGCCCACGCCGTCCCAGGTCCGACTGGTCGCGCTGGACCTGCGGGCGGAGCCGGGGGAGCGGGCGCGCGAGGCCGCGCGCCGGGTGCTCCGGACCTGGGGCCGGGAGATCGGCGCCCTCCACGGGCACGGCCTCGACGCCCGCGTCGAGGGCGCCCCGACCCGGGGGCTGTTCCCGGCGTCGCTGGGCGTCACCGTCGGCCTGGGCGCCTCCCTGCTCGACCGGATCGGGGCGCAGGACCGGATCCCCCCGCACATGGAGGACGTCCCGGCCTTCGCGTCCGACCGCCTGGAGCCCGGCTGGTGCGGCGGGGACCTGCTGCTCCACGCGGGGGCGGAGGACCCCGTCGTCCTCTCCTCCGCGGTCGGGCACCTGGTCGGCGCCGTCGCCGCCGACGCGCGGCCGCGGTGGTCCCTGCCCGGGTTCCAGCGCTCGGCCGCCGCGGCCGAGGACCCGGGCGCCACGCCGCGCAACCTGATGGGCCAGATCGACGGGACCGTCAACCCGCACGCCTCCGACCCGGTGTTCGGACCCCAGGTCCTCGCCGCGCACCCCGAGCCCGCCCTGGCGTGGATGGACGGCGGAACCTACCTCGTCGTCCGCCGCATCCGCATGCTCCTCGACGACTGGTACTCCCTCGACCCCGGGGACCGGGAGGCCGTCATCGGCCGCCGCCTCTCCACCGGGGCGCCGCTGGGGGGCGGCGCCGAGGACGACCTCCCCGACCTGTCGGCCACGGGGGAGGACGGCACGCCGGTGATCGCGCCCGACGCCCACATCAGGCTCGCCGCCCCCGGCAACACCCTCGGCGCGCGGATGCTGCGCCGGGGCTTCAACTACGACCTGGGCTGGGACGCCGACGGCCTCCGGCAGGCGGGCCTGGTCTTCACCGCCTGGCAGGCGGACCCCAGGGCGGGCTTCACCCCGGTGCAGCGCGCCCTGGACGAGGGGGCCGACGCCCTCCACCGGTACGTCCGCCACGAGGGGAGCGCCCTGTTCGCCGTGCCGCCCGTGCGCGGGGGCGAACCCTGGATCGCGCACGACCTCCTCCCCGGGTGAGGGCGCGCACACCGGGAACCGCGAGGGCTCCGTGAACGACCCCGGGGACGGGGCCGCGCTCCCACCCGCACCACCGCACCACCGCACGACCACGAGGAAACCGCGAGGACCATGCCACTCCCACGACACGGGACCGTGCCGAAGCCACGGACCACCGCCGCCGCCGCCGCGCTGGCCGCCCTGCTCCTCGCCACGGCCTGCGGGACGCCGGACGCGCCCGCCGACCGGGCCGGGGCCGACCCGGACGCGGAGCCCCGCGGCCACGCCGCCGCCGGCGACCTGGAGGTCACCGGCGCGTGGGTGCCCGAACCCGCCAACCCGGAGATCGCCGTCCTGTACATGGAGGTCTCCAACGCCGCCGACGAGGACACCGCCATCACCGGGGTCTCCACCGGGGCCTCGCCCGACGCCGACCTGTGCAGCACGGAGACCACCGGCTCCGGGGCCTCCCGCATGCGCGTCGTGGAGGAGATCCCCGTGGCGGCGGGGGGAGCCACCGAGCTGGTCGACGGCGGCTACCACATCATGGTCAACGACCTGCCCGAACCCCTGGAGGAGGGGGACGAGGTCGCCGTCACGCTGACCTTCGCCGAGGGGAGCGAACTGGAGGTCACCGCGCCCGTGCAGCCCATGGCGGCCGGCAGCGCACCCGTGACCGACCACGGAGGGCACCACTGAGCCCGCGGCCGTCCCCGCCCGGGCGGGGACGGCCGCGCGGGGCGCCTCACCGGGAGCGGGACCCCGCGACCGGCGCGTCCCCGGACCCGGGCGCCGCGGGAGGCGGCCCCGCCGTGCGGCGCTGGCGGCGGGCGCGCCACCCCAGCGCCGCGTCCACCGCGAGGAACACCGCGAGCGAGGCGCCGACCAGCGGAACGGCCCACCCGAGCCCCGCCAGGACGACGACCACCGCCGCCCGCCACGGCCACGTCAGGGCCCGGAAGGAGCCGCGCGGGTACGGGCGGCCCACACCCAGGGCCCGGCCCCGCGTCGGACGCCGCTGCCACCACATGCGGTACCCCCACGCCGCGACGACGACCACTCCCAGGGCGACGGCGGTCAGCACGAGCTGGTTGGGCACCCCGAACAGCACGCCCATGTGGGCGTCGATACCCCAGCGGCTCAGCTTGGCCATGAGCGGGTAGTCGGAGAAGCGGACGACGTCGACGACCTCCCCGGTGTCCGCGGCGATCGCCGCGGAGTCCACGGAGGTGGGCCAGGACCGGTCGATCTGGGTCACTGTGTAGGGGGCGGCGGGGTCCTTCGGCAGGGAGATCTCGACCGGTCCGTCCAGACCGGCGTCCCGCGCGCCGGCGAGCACCGTGTCGATGCCGATGTCCACCCCCGGGGAGGCGTTCGGGACGTCGGCGGAGACGGAGGGGGTGGTCCAGGCCAGCCGCTCCCGGAGTTCGGTGATGTTCGCCCCCGCGTGCTGGGACCACGTCAGCCCCGTGGCGGACAGGAACAGCAGCCCCGCCAGCAGCCACGTCCCGGCCGCGCCGTGCACCGAGACCGACCGGGGACGGCCGGGAGCGGTGCCCGCGCCGGGGACGAGCAGGCGGCGCGCGCCCCCGCGGCGGCGCAGCGCGGTCGAGGCCCACAGGGCGGCCCCGCCCAGGGCGACCACCCACAGCCAGCTCGCGGCCAGCTCGCTGTACAGGCGGCCCGCGTCGCCCAGGTGCAGGTTGCGGTGCAGCATGTCGACCCAGGTCCGGGCGGGCAGCGCGCCGCTCGTGCCGTAGGTCTCCGTCACGCCGAGGACCTCGCCGCCGTAGGGGTCGACGAACACCGTCGTCCGGTGGCTCTCGGCCGACCCGGGCAGGTCGAAGAGCACCCGCGTGGAGTCCTCCTCGCCGGTGGCCGGACGCACCGCGTCGACCTCGGCCCCGGACAGCTCCGCCCGGGCGGTGCGCACCTGCTCGTGCAGCGGCAGGGGCTCGCCCCCCGGCTCCACGTACAGCTGCTCCGCGTACACCGCCTGCTCGATCTGCGGCGTCCACACGTACAGGAGCCCCGTGGCGGCGGCGACCAGGACGAAGGGGGCGACGAACACCCCCGCGTAGAAGTGGAGCCGCAGGACCAGGGGGCGCAGCGCCGCCCAGGCGCCGCGGGGCCCCGGGCGGGCCCGGTCCGCTGCCGACTTGTCCGGTTGCCGTTCCACGCGTCGGTTCTCCTCACAGCGGCGCACCGGGCCGGTGCCCGGTGGGAAGCGTCCTTCGCCCCTGTGGTCGTACGCGGGGGCCTCCGGGTTCCCGACGGCGGGGCGCCCGTGCCCGGGCGCCCCGCCGGCCGCTGCGGGCCCGCCGGCTCAGTCGACCTCGATGCCCCTGGCGGTCAGGGCCTCCAGCATCTCCGGCCGCTCGTAGAAGAGGTCCTCGGCGCCCTGGAAGCGCCGGAGGTTCGGCACCAGGTCGAGGTCGTCCAGGGAGCGGACGTCGAACAGGTCGTCCTCGCCGTCCCAGACCGGCGCGCACTCCATGAACGCCTGGTTCCCGCCGTCGAACAGGACCGAGTCCACGGTGGCGAGCTGGTCCCCGCTGATCTCCAGCGCCTCGAAGTACGCGCGCGCCTCGTCCAGGACCTGGAACTCCTTGCCGACCGCGTAGGCGTAGTCGTAGGGGGCCTGGGTGATCCCGAGCCCCTGGAGGTGCTCGGAGAGGGCGAACCGGGGGGAGAGCGTCCCGTCGTCGTACATGAGCTTCTCGACGACGAGCAGTTTGAAGTTGAAGTCCTGGAAGGTCGGCATGGTGCCACGGTAGCCAGGGGGTACGACACCGTTCCGCGCCAGGTCCGGCCCTGCGGCCCGCCTCCCGCCGGGCGGGGCGCGGGCTGCGGCGGCCCCCGTCCCGCCCCCGGACACGACACCGGCGCGGCGCCCCCCGGGGAGGGGCGCCGCGCCGGGCGGGTCCGGGGGCGCGGTCAGCGCCGACGGGCGACCGCGTACCCGTACTGGTCGGGCCAGCGCGAGGCCCCGCCCAGCTCCTCGGCCGCGCGGTGGGCCCAGTAGGGCTCGCGCAGGAGCTGCCGCCCCAGGAACACGGCGTCGGCGCGGCCCGAGGCCACGATCTCCTCCGCCTGGGCGGGCTCCAGGATCAGGCCGACCGCCGCGGTGGGCAGGCCGGTCTCCTGGCGCACCCGTTCGGCGAAGGGGACCTGGTAGTCGGGCGCGGCGGGGATGGAGGCGTCGTGGACCATGCCGCCGGTGGAAACGTCGAGCAGGTCCACGCCCCTGGCCTGGAGCTCCTTGGCGAGCCGCACCGTGTCCTCGGCGGTCCAGCCCTCCCGGGCGTCGTCGGCGTTCTCCGAGAGCCAGTCCGTGGCGGAGGTGCGGAAGAGCACCGGCAGGTGCTCGGGCCAGACGGCGCGTACGGCGTCGACCACCTCCAGCGGGAACCGCATGCGGTTCTCCAGGCTGCCGCCGTAGGCGTCGGTGCGGTGGTTGGCCGCGGGGGAGAGGAAGGAGTTGAGGAGGTAGCCGTGGGCTCCGTGCACCTCCACGACCTGGAACCCCGCGGCGAGGGAGCGCTCGGCGGCCGCGGCGAAGTCGCGCACGAGCTGCCCGATCTCCTCGACGGTCAGCGCGGTCGGCGCCGGGTGGTCGTGGAAGGGCTCGGCGCTCGGGCCGACCGTGGCCCATCCGCCGTCGGCGGGGGCGACGGGGCGGCTGCCGAGCCAGGGCTTGTCGACCGAGGCCTTGCGCCCGGCGTGCGCGAGCTGGATGGCGGCGACGGCGCCGTGGGAGCGGACGGCCGAGACCACCCGGGCGAGGCCCGCCTCCTGCCGGGCGTTCCACAGGCCCAGGTCCCACGGGCTGATCCGCCCGTCCGGGCGCACGGCGGTGGCCTCGACCATGACCATGCCGAGACCGCCCGCGGCCCGGTCGGCCAGGTGCGCCAGGTGGAAGTCGGTCGGCACCCCGGTGGCGGGACCCTCGGCCTCTGCTGAGTACATGCACATCGGAGACATCCACGCGCGGTTGGGAATCTCCAGCGACCTCAGTACGAGGGGGGTGAACAACGTGCTCACGGTTGGTCCTTCCCGTGGTGCGGGGTGGGACCCCGGCGGCGCCGGGGTCGGGAGCGGTCACGGGTTGACCGCCAACTCATACGATAATCATCGTATTACGATGGTTGTCAAACTACGATGATTCTCGTACTTTGTGGGTGGTGTCTCAGTGAGGGAGGCGGTCCTGTGGCCGACACGGCAGGGACGAGAAGGCCGGGACGCCGGTTGGAGCACCCGCGCGCCGGGGAGATCCGGGTGGACGCGGTCCTGCACGCACTGGCCGACCCGGTGCGGCTGCGCATCGTGCGCGACCTGGCCGACGGCCACGAGGACATGGCCTGCATCGCCTTCGCGCTGCCGGTGAGCAAGTCCACGTCCACGCACCACTTCCGCGTGCTGCGCGAGGCCGGGATCATCCGCCAGTACTACGAGGGCACGTCGCGGATGAGCCGCCTGCGCACCGAGGACCTGGAGACGCGTATGCCGGGGCTGCTCGGCGCGGTGCTGAACGCCGCACTCCTCGCCGAGCGCGAGGACGCGGCCGCCGTGCCGGCGCCCTCCGACGGGGAGCGCTGAGGGCCCGCCGGGGAGCGGAGCGGTGACCGGAAGGCGTCGCCGCCCACCCCCTCCGCCGTGATCTTGTACCTATAGCGAGGTTGGGCGCCGAGAACGTCTATAAGTACAAGATCATCCTGGTCAGAGGCTCTCGCGTCCCACCGGAAACGGTTTCGGTCGGCCCCTCGGGAGGCCGAACCGCGCCCGTCGGGCCACCGCTGCCGAACTGCGTCCGCCGCCGGACCGCGCCCACGCGACCGCCGGGCGGCGCCGGAGCCGCGCCGAGGGCCCGCCCGGGAGCGGCGCGGCCCCGGGAACGCGGAAGGCCGTGCGGAACGGATCCTCCGCCCCGCACGGCCCCCGATACCCGGCGCGCCCCCGCGCTGCCGGGTACGCCTGCCCCGATCCGCCCTCCGGTACCGGTGCCCGGCCCAGCTCACCTCACCGGAGGACTCCGGCCCCCGCGGCGACCAGGCGGTCGGCCAGTTCGGTCAGCCGCACGCCCGCGACCCGGGGGAGCAGCACGCCCTCCAACCGGTCGACGCGCTCGCGCCAGGCCTCCGGGACGGCCCGCTCGCCGCCGACCGCCCCGCACAGGGCGCCGACCATCGCCGGCATGCTGTCGGCCTGCCGGGGCAGGAGCGCCGCGGCCTGGAGCCCCGCGGCGAGGTCCCCGCCCACGAGGCGGGTGATCGCGAACGCCGTCGGCAGCGTCTCGGGGGCCACGCCCCCGTGGCTGTAGCGCGCCCGCCCGAAGGCGTCCACCAGGTCCGGCACCGCCGTGAAGGCGTCCGCGGCGCCGTCGACCAGCGCGTCGGCGCGGTCCAGCCCCCGCCCGAGCCAGCTGTCCGCGGGCACGGTCCGGCGGGCTCCCGCCAGCGCGATCTCCAGCGGGGCGCCCCCGGCCAGCGACGCCACGGCGTGGGCCATGGCGCGGGCCGCCCACAGCCCGTCCCGGGAGTGGGTGATGCTCGCGTAGTCCCCGGCCAGGAGGGCGGCGGCGTCCGCGTCCCCGGCGCGCAGCAGCCCGACCGCCACGGCCGCCGGGACCGCGGCGTCGTCCCAGTGCACGGGGTTGTCCGTGCCCGTCGTGGGAGGCACCGCGCCCCGCAGGGCGTGGACGGCCGCGCCGCGCTCGGCGACGCCGCACCACACATTTTCGGTGTCCACGTAGTGCGCGCGCCACAGCGCGAACAGCGAGGCGGTGTCGTGGGCCTCGGCCTCCAGCAGCACCAGGGCCGCCGTCGCCGCGGTCTCGGCGTCGTCGGTGCCGGACAGCGGGCTGCCCTCGTCGCCGCTCAGGGCGAAGGGCAGCAGCGGGCGCGAGACGCGCTGGGCGTCGAGCTCGGCGTTCTTCTGCCACAGGATGTCGCGCCCCCACCCGGAGCGGACACGCCGGTGGAACTGGGCGGGCAGGCCGAGGGCGTCGCCCATCGCGAGCCCGAGCAGGGCTCCGCGCGCGGTCTCAGAGCGCAAGGTCCACCTCCTGGTGGTGGCGCCCGGCGGCGTGCAGGGCGTCGGCGAGTTCGATGAGGTCCGTTCCTGCGGTGACGGTGACGCAGCGGCCGGAGACGCTCGTCACCTGCTCCCGCCAGTGCGCGGGGATGGCCGAGGCGCCGTGCAGCGCGCCCGCCATCGCCCCGGCCATGGCGGCGATGGTGTCGGAGTCGCGCCCGATGTTGACCCCGGCGAGCACGGTGGGGACGAATGCGCCGCGGGTGGCCGCGAAGAGCCCGAAGGCCAGGGCCACCGCCTCGGGGGCGGTGTCGGGCCACGGGTAGTGGAAGAGCGGGATCTGCGCGTACAGCTCCCGTTCGGCCGTGTCGGTGTCGGGGGCGGCCCCGGCGATCTCCAGGGCCCGCCTCGTGAGGCGCCCGGTCCAGGAGTCCGCGGGCATGGCCGCGAGCCCGGCCGCCACGACCTCGTCGGGCCCCTCGGCCACCAGGGCGACCGCCACGGCCGCGGCGACGGCCCGCGCGCCGTGGACGCCGTCGGCGTCATGGCTGACCATGGCGTCCTCGTGCGCCAGCCGGGCCGCCTCGGCCGGGTCGCCGGCGCAGAGGATCCCGACGGGCGCGACGCGCATGGCCGCGCCGTCGCTCCAGGACTCGTAGCTGTCGGCGCCGCTGACGGGGGGCCGCAGCCCGGCCCGCAGGTTGGCGATGGCCACCATCTCGCTGAACCCGGCGCCGTGGAACCCCTCGGTCTGGGCGAGGAGTGCTGTCCGCCACACCTCGGCGACGTGGTCGCCCGTGAGGCCGTGCCCGTGCGCGAGCAGCCCCCGGGCGCACAGGACGGCGTACTCGGTGTCGTCGGTGCCCGCGGCGTCCTCCTCGAGGAAGTCCACCACACGCCCGTGTGCTGCACGGATGGCATCGGGGGTCATGCCTTCTGTGGGTGCCCCCAGGGCGTCGCCGACCGCCAGGCCCACCAGGGCCCCGCGGCACCGATCACGAGTCACCATCGGCATCCTCTCACTTCGTTTTGCGCACAGCAGTTCGACGCGCTCCGCCGTGTTCCAACTGGTGAGTGGGGGAGGGGGATACTCGTCTTGACACTGCACACCGTTTTTGGCCACTATGAACCCTACCCTTTTGCAATACGTTTTGCATACGATGCGAATCGAGAGAGATGAGCAAGGAGAACAGGGCCGGCATCGCCGACGTCGCGGCGCGTGCGGGTGTGAGCATCACGACCGTCTCCCACGTCCTGAGCGGGCGGCGCCCGGTCAGCGACAAGACCAAGGCCAAGGTGCTCCGGGTCGTCCAGGAGCTGGACTACCGGCCCGACCCCTCGGCCAGAGGCCTGCGGACCGGACGCAGCGAGGCCGTCGCGCTGGTGGTCTCCGACGTCACCAACCCCTTCTACCCCCAGATGGCGGCCGGGCTCCAGGACGTGCTCCAGCCCCAGGGCTTCCTCATCTCGATCTGCAGCGTCCGGGAGAACTCCGAGGACCTCGACGCCGCCCTGCGCCACCTGCTCGACCGCAAGGTCGACGGGGTCGTCCTGGCGTCGCTGACCGCCCAGGAGCGCCACTACGCGGCGATCACCGACGCCGGCGCCTCCCTGGTCCGGCTGAGCGGTGAGCTCGACCCGCGCTTCGGCGACATCGTGCGGGCCGACGACACCGGAGGCATGGCGGACGCCGTCACCCACGTGCTCGAACGCGGGAACCGCAGGATCGGCTTCGTCAACGGGGACCCGGACACCGCACCGGGACGGCTCCGCCTGGCGGGCTACGAACGGGCCCTGCGCGACTTCGGGGTCGAGTTCGACGAGTCCCTCGTCGTCTCCGGCCCCTTCACCCGGGCCGGAGGGGTGGAGGGGGCCCACGCCCTCCTCGCGCTCGACCCGGCGCCCGAGGCCCTGGTCTGCGCCAACGACCTCATAGCGGTGGGCGCCCTGGACGCCGTCCGCGAGCGCGGCCTGAGCGTCCCCCGCGACGTCGCGGTCACCGGGTTCGACGACATCGAGGCGGCGTCGCTGCTGTCGCCCCCGCTCACCACCGTCCACAACCCCGCCCGGGAGATCGGGCGCACCTGCGCCCGGCTGATCCTCGAACGCCTCTCCGAAGGCCCCGCCCAGGGGGCGCGCGAGGTCGTCCTCCCCCAGAAACTCATCGTCCGCGAATCCACCTGAACACCGTGCACGATCCAAAGGATCCCCTGTGACCCACCACCTTCCTCGCCGTGACGCCTTCAAACTCGCCGGAGGGGCCCTCGCGGGCGCCTGGCTCCTGACCGGGTGCGGCGGCTCCGGCGGGGGTTCCTCCGCCATCGACTACTGGGGCGCCTTCCCCACCCCGGAGACCGAGGAGTACTTCCGCACCCACTTCATCGACACGTTCAACGAGTCGTCGGAGCGCCAGGTCAAGATGACCACCAAGCAGCTCACCAACCTGGCCTCGCAGACCGACACCGCCGTCTCCTCCGGCAACGCCCCCGACATCATCTACTCGCCCGGCCCGACGACCACGGTGTCCTACGCCCAGGGCAACCGCACGATCCCCCTGGACGACTACGCCGACCAGTACGGCTGGAACGACCGCCTGCTCCCCTGGGCGCAGCAGCTCAGCCGCGTGGAAGACGCCATGCAGTCCGTGCCCACCTCCTACGGCTCGCTGGTGATGTACTACAACCGCGCCGTCTTCGAGGAGAACGGCTGGACCCCGCCCACGACCAAGGCGGAGTTCGAGGCCCTGTGCGAGGACGCCGACTCCAAGGGGATCATCCCCGTCGGCGCCGGCAACAGCGGCTACCCGGCGCAGAGCGAGTGGTACCTCAGCTGCGTGCTCAACGCCGCCGTGGGCCCCCAGAACCTCTACGAGATCCTCACCGGGGACCGCGACTGGAACGACGCGGCCGTCGTCGACGCCCTGGAGACGATGAAGTCCCAGATCGACAAGGGCTGGTGGGGCGGCGGCGCCGAGCGCTGGTTCACCAACACCGACCCCGACATGTGCACCGGCATCGCCAACGGCGACGTCGCCATGTACATGAGCGGCACGTGGAGCTTCAGCTCCATGGGCACGTTCTTCACCGACTCCGGCAACGACCCGCAGGACTGGGACTGGGCGCCCCTGCCCTCGCTCGCCGAGGGCGTCGAGCCGGGCGTGTTCCCGATGGCGATCGGCACCGCCCTGTCCATCAGCTCCGACAGCAGCGACCCCGACACCGCCGCCGCCTTCCTGGACCACCTGGTCGGCGACACCTCCCGCTCCCTGGGCTACCTGGCCGAGCAGGGCGAGAACCCGCCGCCCGTCGCCTACGGCGCCGACGACTTCCCCGAGGGCATCGACCCGCGCGCCCAGCGCCTGTACGAGGAGATCCCCGCGTCGGACAACATCGGCTACGCCAGCTGGACCTTCCTGCCCCCGCAGACCAACACCGCGCTCTACACCGAGTTCGACGGCGTCATCACCGGCGACATGTCGCCGTCGGCGTACGCGGACTTCCTCAAGACCAGCTTCGAGCAGGAGCTGGGCGCCGGCGGCCTGCCGACGCCGTTCACTCCGCAGTAGAGAGAAACCGGAAACCCCACCCGATGTCCGTCGCTGTCACCGGGACGGGCGGGGCGGTCCGACCGCCCCGCCCCCCGGCCCGCAGGCGAGGCCCCAACCGCAGGCTCACGGGCCTGCTGTTCCTCGCCCCGCTCCTCATCGTCAACGTCCTCGTCATCGCCGGTCCGGCGATGATGTCGGTCGCGTACTCGTTCACCGACTGGGACGGGATCAACACCCCGGACTTCGTCGGCACGGCGAACTACGAGGCCCTCGTCGGCGACCCGGCCTTCCACCGGGCCCTCGGCCACAACCTGGTGTGGACGCTGTTCTTCCTGACGGTGCCCATGGGGATGGGCCTGCTCGGCGCCTACCTGCTCAGCCGCGTGCGGCGCGGGCGGACCCTGTTCCGCATCGCGTTCTTCATCCCGTACGTGGTCGCCACCGTCGTCTCGGCCGCCGTGTGGCGCCAGATCCTCAGCCCCGACGCGGGCATCGGCCCGGCCCTGGCCTCCTTCGGGGTGCCCTGGGTGGGCGACGTCAACGCCCTGGGCGACCCCGACCTGGCCCTGGGCGCGATCGCGATGATCAACAACTGGCAGTGGTGGGGCTTCCTGGTGATGCTCTTCCTCACCGCCATGCAGTCGGTCAACCCGTCGCTGTACGAGGCGGCCCGCCTGGACGGGGCCGGGAGGTTCCGGGAGTTCTGGCACGTCACCCTGCCCGGGATCCGGCCGACCCTGGTCTTCCTGTTCCTGATGACGATCATCTGGTCGTTCCTGGTGTTCGACTTCGTCTACATCCTCACCCAGGGCGGCCCGGCGGGTTCCACGGACATGCTCAGCACCCTGCTGTACCGCACGGCGTTCAGCGAGTCCCGGGCGGGCGTGGCCTCCGCCGTGGGCGTCGTCATGGCGGTCATCAGCGCCGTCACCATCGCGGGCTACCTCGTCCTGCGCCGCCGACTCCGATGGGAGGTGTGACCCCGATGCCCGCACGACCGACACGGGCCAGACGCGCCGCGCGTCTCCTGGACCGGGGGCGCCCCCTCACCTACCTGCTGCTGGTGATCCTCGCCGCGTACGCGCTGGGGCCCATCGTCGTCATGGTCTTCAGCGCGCTGAAGACCCCGGCGGAGCTCAGCACCAACCCGATGGGGCTGCCCGCCGACGCCGCCTGGGACAACTTCACCACCGCGTGGCAGAGCGCGAACATGGCCACCGGCCTGGCCAACAGCGCGGTCATCGTGTCCTGCACCGCCGTCGGCGTGTGCCTGATCTCGGGCGCCGCCGCCTACGCCATGGTGCGCCTGGACGTCCCCGCTCCCGGGGCGATCACGATGTACCTGCTGGTGGTGACCTCGCTGCCGATCCAGCTGTTCCTCGTCCCGCTGCTGTCGTGGTGGACGCGGCTGGGTCTGTACGACACCCAGTTCGGCCTCATCCTCATCTACTGGGCGATCTACAGCCCCTTCGCGACCCTGCTCCTGAGGTCCTACCTCATCGCCATCCCGCCGGACTACGAGGCGGCGGCCCGGATGGACGGCGCGGGGGAGCTCACCGTGTTCTTCCGGATCGTGCTGCCGCTCATCTGGCCCGGGCTGCTCACGGCGGGCCTGGTCGCGGGGCTCCAGGCGTACAACGAGTTCCTCCTGGCGGTGACGTTCCTCCAGGACTCCGAGGCGCTGCCGGTCTCGATCGCCCTGTACTCGTTCCAGCAGGGCTTCACCGTGAACCACGCCCTGGTGGCGGCGGCCGGCCTGATCATGCTGCTGCCCATGCTCGCGGTCTTCCTCGTCATGCAGCGCCGCTTCGTGTCGGGCTACGCGTCCACCGGCATGGCCAACTGACCAGGGGCCCCGCGAGGGGTCCCGAAGCCGCCGGATCCGCGCCCTCCGTCCTAGGGCACGGGTCCGGCCCCGGACGGCCGGGCGCCTCGGCGCCCGCCCGTCCGGGCAGCCCCCGCCGGGCCTGACGGCCCGTGCGGAGGGCAGGGGGCACGCCCACCCGGGCCGGAGCCGCGCGAAGCGGCGCCGGCCCGGGGCGGGCGCGCTCAGGAGAGGACCGTGTCGACGGCGGCGGGGCTCCCGACGGCGACGACGAGCGCCCCATCGGGTTCGGCCACAGCCGCCCGCTCGGTCGCACGTACCCCTTCGGCGCCCGGCTCCCCGCGGCCGCGCAGCGCCATGACGGCACCGGCCCCACCCCGCCCGGCGGGGCGTGGACGGGGCCCCGGGCGCAGCGCTGTCGCGCGTCCGAGAGAGGGTCGGGGAGGCAGACCTCCCCACCCCCTACGGAGACCTCGATGATGGGTACCTCGCACGCCGCGACCGGCGTGCTCGCGGGCGGCGCCGTCGCCCTGCTCTGCGGCGCGGACGTGCCCGTCACGCTGACGTGCGCCGCGGTCGGCGCCGGCGCCGCGCTCCTCCCCGACCTGGACGAGCCCGGCTCCTCGGCGGGGCGCTCGCTCGGGCGGGTGACGGAACTGGTCTCGACCGGCCTGCGCGGCCTGTCGAGACGGGTCTACCGCCGCACGGCCACCCCGCGGGAGCTGGAGGCGCCCAAGGACGGCGGACACCGCCACCTGACCCACACCGTCCCGGCGTGCCTGGTGTTCGGCCTGGTCGCGCTGGGGGCGGCGCTGGCTCCGTTCGGGGCCGCCGCGGTGGTGTTCGCGATGTCCGCCCTGGGCCTGGGGACCGTGGTCCGGCCCTGGAGGGCGTGGGGCACGGTCCGGCGGCGCAGGCGGGCGGCGCTGGTGGCCGCCCTCGTCCTCGGCGCGTGCACGCTGCTCGTGGAGGGCTACGGCCCCGCGCCGTGGCTCGTGGGCCTGGTGGTGTTCGCGGGCGCGCTGACGCACGTGCTGGGGGACTGGCTGACCCGGTCGGGCGTGCCGCTGGCCTGGCCGTTCACGGTGCGGGGCAAGCGGTGGTGGATGCTGCGCTCACCGGTGGCCTTCCACACCGGCCGGAGCAGGGTGGAGGACGCCATCAGGGTGGGGGCGCTGATCGGGTTCCCCGTGCTGCTGGCGCTGGGGGCGCCCCTCCCGCCTGCGGCGTGAGGCAGGTCGCCGGCCCCATCCCCACGGACGTGGCCGGGCGCCCCTCCCGCCTGCGGCGTGAGGGCGGGGGTCAGGCCGGGGACCCCGCCGAGGGGTACCCCAGGAGCCCGGAGATCTCCTCGGCCGCCTCGCGCAGGACCGGGACCAGGGCGCGCATGCGCTCCACGGGCATGTAGGGGCGGGTGGCGGCGATGCTGACCGCCGCCACGCCGGACGAGCTGCCGTCCCGCACGGGGGCGGCCACGCAGCGGATGCCCGGCTCGTTCTCCTCCAGGTCCATCGTGGCGCCCAGCCTGCGGTAGCGGCGCATCGTCTCCAGGAAGCGGTCCAGGGACCGGTCCCCGCCACCGCCGCCCTCCCGCTCGGCGGCGAAGAGCCGCTCCCAGACCTCCTCCCCCTCGTCCAGGATCAGGGACTTGCCGATGCCCGTGGTGGTCAGGGGCATGCGGTAGCCGATCCGCGAACGCGTCTCCGCGCCGCGCAGACTCGCGATCTTGTCCAGGTACAGCACCTCGTCGTCGTCGCGGATGGCCAGGTGCACCGTGTCCCGGTACCGCCCGGAGAGCCGCTCCAGGACCGGGCGCGCCACCAGGGGCACCGGGTTCTGCTGGAGGGCGAGGAAGCCGTACTCGATCAGCGCGGGCCCCAGCAGGTAGGTGTTCTCCGGGCCCCGGCGCAGGTAGCCCTCCTGCACGAGCAGCTGCAGCAGCCGGTGCGCGGTGCTGCGGCTGATCCCCGTCCTCTCGCACACCGCCCGGAGGTCGCACGCCCCCCGCGCCACGGCGGCGACGACGTCGAGCCCCCGCCGCAGCGTCTGCGTGCCGGGGGGTGTGGTGCTCTGCCTGTGCATGCGTGCCAGGTTAGACGGCCGCGCTACCGGGCGAACCGCAGCGTCACGATCTGGAACGGCCGCAGCCCGAACGCCACGGAACCGTGCCCGTGCCCGCCGTCGCCGGACGCGGTCCGCACGTCGAGCTCGGGCGCTCCCTCGTACTCCTCCTCCAGGAGGTTCACCGCGCGGACCCCGGCGAACGGGAAGCCCGGCGCCACCGTCGCGCGGGCCCGCCCGCCGCGGGCCTCGTACAGCCGCACGACGACGTCGCCCGACCGGTCGTCGGCGAGCTTGACCGACTCCACCACCACCCCGGGGTCGTCCACGCGCACCAGCGGCTCGACCGCGCCGCCGCCGGGGACCTCGCGCGGGGGCAGGTTGATCCGGTACCCCTCGCGCACCGCGTCCTCCACCGTCGCGCCCGGGGCCAGCGCGTAGCGGAAGCGGCGCTCGCCCTGGTCCGTCTCCGGGTCGGGGAACCGCGGGGCGCGCAGCAGCGACAGCCGCACCGTGGTCGTGGTGCCCCCGTCCCCGCGGACCGCGCGGGTCACGTCGTGCCCGTAGGTGGAGTCGTTGAGGACCGCCACGCCGTAGCCGGGCTCCCCGACGTGCACCCACCGGTGCGCGCAGATCTCGAACTTCGCCGCGTCCCACGAGGTGTTGGAGTGGGTGGGCCGCCTCACGTGCCCGAACTGGATCTCCGAGGAGGACTCGTCCGCGCGGACGTCGACCGGGAAGGCCGCCTTGAGGAACTTCTCCCGCTCGTGCCAGTGCACCACCGTCTCCACGTCCAGGCGCCGCGCGCCGGGGCTCAGGGACAGGACCTGGACGACCGAGGACGCGCCGAACGTGCGCGCCACGCGCAGCGCGGCGGCGCCCCCGGGCCGCGGCTCCAGGGCCTCGACCGCGTCGGCGCCGGTGAGGTCGGTGACGGTGTTGCGGTAGAACGCGTCGACGTCCCAGGCGTCCCACTGGTTGGGCAGGTCGGGGTGCACCTGGAGCAGGTTGCCCGGTGACCCCGGGGCCAGCACCTCGCGCTCCGCGACCCTGTCCAGGACGGAGGTGACGAGCCCCCGGCCGTCCACGCGCACGGTCAGCAGCCCGTTGTCCAGGGTGAAGCCGCCGTCCGAGGCGTCGACCGAGGCCGCCGCCGCGCCGGGCGCGCCCGTGAGCGCGGCGGGGACCGCGCCGAGCGCGGGCACGCCGTCGCGCTCGTGCGGGGCGGCGTTGAACACCAGGGTGCCGCCGGCCTCGCCGGGGTCCTCCGCCAGCGCCCCCTGGGCCGACGCGACGATCCCGTGCAGCTCGGCGGCGGCCTCCGCGTAGGACTCGGCCGCCTCCCGGTGGACCCACGCGATCGAGCTCCCGGGCAGGATGTCGTGGAACTGGTTCAGCAGGACCGTCCTCCACACCCGGTCGAGGGCCTCGTACGGGTAGGGGGCGCCGGTGCGCACGGCGGCGGTCGCGGCCCACAGCTCGGCCTCGCGCAGCAGGTGCTCGGACCGCCGGTTGCCCTGCTTGGTGGCCGCCTGGCTCGTGTAGGTCCCGCGGTGGAACTCCAGGTACAGCTCGCCCAGCCACACGGGTGCGTCGGGGTACTCCGCGTGGGCCTTGGCGAAGAACTCCGAGGGGTGCTCGACCTCCACCCGGGGGGACCCCTCCAGGTCGCCGGTCCGCCGGGCACGGGCGAGCATCTCCCGGGTGGGGCCCCCTCCGCCGTCGCCGTGTCCGAAGGGCACCAGGGACCGCGACGCGCCGCCCTTGTCCCGGAAGTTGCCGGAGGCGTGCGCCAGCTCCGAGCCGGTGAGCTCGGAGTTGTAGGTGTCCACGGGCGGGAAGTGGGTGAAGACGCGTGTGCCGTCGATGCCCTCCCACCAGAACGTGTGGTGGGGGAACGCGTTGGTCCGGCTCCAGGAGATCTTCTGGGTGAGGAACCACCGCGAGCCCGACAGCCGCACGAGCTGGGGGAGCGCCGCCGAGTAGCCGAACGAGTCGGGGAGCCACACCTCCTGGGTGTCGACGCCCAGCTCGTCGCGGAAGAACCGCTTGCCGAAGCTGAACTGCCGGGCCAGCGCCTCGGAGCCGGGCATGTTGGTGTCGGACTCCACCCACATGCCTCCGACCGGCACGAACTGCCCGGCCTCGGACGCGCTCACCACCCGGGCGAAGACGTCGGGCCGGTGCTCCTTGAGCCACGCCCACTGCTGGGCCTGGGACATCGCGAAGACGAACCCCGGGTGCTCCTCCGCGAGGGCGACGGCGTTGGCGCTGGTGCGGACCACCTTGCGCACGGTCTCCCGCACGGGCCACAGCCAGGCGGAGTCGATGTGGGCGTGGCCCACCGCCGACACCCGGTGGGCGCTCGCCGCCGCGGGGGAGCGCAGGGCCGGGGCCAGCGCCTCCCGCGCGCGGTCGGCCGTGCCCGGGACGTCGTGGAGGTCGAGGGCGTCCAGGGACCTCTCCAGGGCGCGCAGCAGCTCCCAGCGGCGCGGGTCGCCGGTGTCGAGGGAGCGCATGACCCCGCCCGCGACGTCGAGGTCCATGGCCAGCTCCCACACCGCCGTCTCGAAGACCGCCAGGTCGGCGCGGGCCAGCCGGTACAGGGGCTCGTCCTCGGGCCCCCGCCCCCCGCCCAGCTCCGTGGGCCGGAACGGCGGGTTCCCGAGGATGACGGGGTTGGCCGCGGCCTCCACGTGGAACTCCACGGCCTCCCCGCCCCCGGCCGGGGAGCCGACCGGGATCCAGGCGTTGCGCGGGTTGAGGCCCTTGACGACGGCGCCGTCCGGGAGGTGGACGAGCCCCTCGCTCTGGAAGCCCGGCATGCCGCTGTCGAAGCCGAGGTCGACGACGGCCTCCACCGTCAGCCCGGCCCACTCCCGGGGCACCTCGCCCCGCAGCCGGAACCACGTCGTCCCCCAGGCCGGCCCCCAGGCGTCGCCGACGCTGGCGGGCACGTGGTCCGCGGCGATCCCCTCCGCCGCGGGCACCGGCTCGCCGGGGGCGTCCCACCGCGCCACCTCCAGGGGGACCGACCTCGTGTAGATCGCGGGCCACACGCGTTCGCCCAGTACCCGTTGCAGCCGTGCCTCGGTCAGCCGCCGGTCGTCGTGCACGGTGGTTCTCCGTTCGATCGTCCCCTGACAGGTGGTGGGTACGTTGTCACCGCCGCGGAGACCGCGTCAACGGCCCGGCCGGAGCGGGTGGCCCGGTCCCGGCCGCGTCGCCCGCCCCCGCGCGGGGCCGCCGTGGCACCATGTGGGTGCTCCGCCGGGGCCTCACGGCCCCGCCCCGCCGAAGGGGCGGCGCGGCGCCCGCGACCGGGTCGCACCCGTGCGCCGCGGGCGCCGCGCGGGCCGGGGCGCCGACCGTCCGGGGCGGGCGGGCCGCCCGTCCGCCGCGGACACGCCCAGAGGGAGAAGGCCGTGGAAGGCGAATACGAACCGAGTCCGTCCGCGTGGGTCCGCGAGCAGGTCGCCCTGTACGAGCGCACCGGCGGGGCCGAGGGCAACACCCTGGGGGACACCGGCCTGCCGGTCGTCATCGTGACGATGCGCGGGAGGAAGACCGGGAAGATCCGCAAGATCGCCCTCATGCGCGTGGAGCACGAGGGGCGCTACGCGCTCGTGGGCTCCCAGGGCGGGGCCCCGGAGGACCCCATGTGGGTGCACAACCTCCGCGAGAACCCCGACGCCGTCACCCTGCAGGACGGCCCCGCCCCCTTCGCGGCCCGTGTGCGCGAGGTCGGGGGAGCGGAGCGCGAGGAGTGGTGGGAGCGGGCCGTCGCGGCCTTCCCCGACTACGCGGACTACCAGCGCAAGACCGACCGCCTCATCCCCGTCTTCGTGGTCGACCGGGCCGAATGACCGGCTGAGCGGCCGACCGGCGGCCGAGGGGTCCACGGGCCGCGCACACCCGGCAACGGTGTGCGCGGCCCTTCCCGTCCCCGGCGACCAGGGGTGGGGGAGTTGAACCTGTTGACAGGGTGAACTGGGTCACGATAGTTTCCCGGAAACGTTTCCAGGAGATGTCCGGCGCATTGCGCCATGTTTCTGGAAACGTTTCCAAGCCCTTCCGGAGCACAGCGTGACTGGAGCCGCGATGACGTCATCACGCGCCACCCTGATCCAGGTGGCGGAACGCGCCGGGGTTTCGCTGGCCTCGACCTCCCGCGCACTGCACGGGAGCGGGGCCAGCGAGGCGATGGTCGAGCGCGTACGCGCCGCGGCGGCCGAGCTCGGCTACAGCCCCGACGTCACCGGCCGCTCCCTGCGGTTGAGGAAGACCTTCCAGATCGCGTTCGCCGTCGCCGACATCGGCAACCCCGTCTACGTCGAGATGATGACCGCCATCCACGAGGTCCTGGCCCCGCACGGCTACCGCGTCGTGGTCATGACCACAGGTGACACCCCCGCCTCGACCACGGAGCTCGTGCGCAGCCTGGGCAGCGGCTTCGTCGACGGGATGGTCCTCAGCCCGCTGCGCACCGACGACGGGCTGGTGCGGGCCATCAAGCAGGCGCCGGTCCCGGTCGTGGTCATCGGGCGCTCCCTCGGGGACCAGGGCATCGACTCCGTGTCCACGGACTCCGCGGGCGGGATCGGCCAGGCCGTCCGGCACCTGCTGGAGACCGGCCGCCGCAGGATCGGCTTCCTCAACGGCCCCCCCGACACGACCCCGGGCGAGGCGCGCAGGCGCGGGTTCGACGCCGCCGCCTCCGACCCCGGGTTCGCCGCCGAGCGCGTGGAGGTCGCCCTCGCCGAGGACTTCACCGTCGCGGCCGGCGTGGCCGCCGCGCACCGGCTCCTCGCCGGCGCGCCCGACGGCGGCGCCCGCCTCGACGCGGTCGTCGCCGCCAACGACCTCCTCGCCATCGGCGCCATCCGCGCCGCCCGCGAACTCGGCCTGTCCGTGCCCGAGGACGTCGCGGTGACGGGCATGGACGACACCGAGCTGGGCCGCGTCTTCCAGCCCAGCCTCACGAGCGTCTCGCTCGGCTCGGACGAGCGCGGGCACGCCGCCGCGCGGATCATGCTGCGGCTCGTCGACGGGGACGCCGGCGAGCCGCAGACGACCTCGGTCGGACCCCGGCTGGTCGTCCGGGAGTCCACGGTCCCGCGGCCGGCCCGCGCGTCCGCGCCCGGGGAAGGCGTCCGATGACGGCGCCCTCCTCCCCGCGGGGCACGGCCCCGCCCCGCCCCGCGCGCGGGGCCCCGCCCCGGCCGGGCGGCACGGCCCGCGCGCGGCGCCGCGAGGCGGCCGCCCTGGTCATGCCCTCCCTGCTGCCCATCCTGGTGCTCAGCGTGGCGCCCCTGGTCATGGGCATCGCGCTGGCGTTCACCGACGCGCGCCTGGTGCGCCGCCCGGACTACGAGTTCGTCGGCGTCGACAACTTCGTGCGCCTCCTCGACAACTCCTACTTCTGGGAGTCGTTCCGCATCGGCATGGTCTGGGCCGTCTCCGTGACGCTGCTCCAGCTCGTCGCCGCGATGGGGCTGGCGCTCCTGCTCGACGCCGGCCTCAGGTTCCAGGGCCTCACGCGCGTCCTCGCCCTCATCCCGTGGGCGATGCCCCCGGTCGTCGTGGCGATCATGTGGCAGATGATCTACTCGCCCAACGCGGGGCCGCTCAACGCCGCCCTGGGCGCACTGGGCCTGCCCGACGACGTCAACTGGCTCGCCGACTTCTCGACCGCGCTGCCCGCCGTCGTCGTCGTCGGCGTCTGGGTGGGCATGCCGCAGACCACCGTGACCCTCCTCGCCGGGCTGCAGCAGATCCCGCCCGAGCTGCACGAGGCGGCGGCCATGGACGGGGCGGGCGCCTGGCGCAGGTTCACCGGAGTCACCCTGCCGGGCCTGCGGCCGATCGTCGCCTCGATCACGTCGCTGAACTTCATCTGGAACTTCAACTCGTTCTCGCTGGTGTACGTCCTCACCGAGGGCGGTCCGGGCGGCCGCACGATGCTCCCGATGCTGTTCACGTACCTGGAGGCGTTCAAGAACCGCAACATCGGCTACGCCGCGGCCATGGGCATGGTGCTCGTCATCGTCGTCGTCCTGCTCCTGGCGTTCTACCTGCGGTCCCAGTTCCGCGACGACCGCGAAGGCAAGGTGGGCTGACCGTGCGCTCCCTCGTCCGTCCCGCCCAGTACGCGGCCCTCGCGTTCTACGTCCTCTTCCTGGGCTTCCCGCTGCTGTGGCTGATCTCGGCCTCGGTCAAGTCCTCGGGCGAGCTCAACTCGCTCACCGTGAGCCTGCTGCCGCAGGAGTGGCACTGGGAGAACTACGCGCAGGCGCTGGCCCGGCAGGGCCTGGTCCGGTCCGCGTGGAACAGCGTGTTCGTCGCCCTGGTGTCGACGGCGCTCGTCGTCCTCATCGCGCTGCCCGCGTCCTACGTCCTCGCCAGGCTCAAGGGGAGGGTCCGCACGGCGGGCGTCGGCTGGATCCTCGTGAGCCAGGTCTTCCCGGTCATCCTCGTCATCCTGCCGCTCTTCCTCGTCCTGCGCACCATCGGGCTCACCGACAGCCTCGTCGGCCTGACCCTCGTCCACACGACCTACACGCTGCCGTTCGCCCTGTGGATGCTCCAGGGCTACGTGTCCGGCATCCCCGTCGACCTGGAGGAGGCGGGGGCCATGGACGGCGCGGACCGCCTCACCGTGCTGCGCCTGATCATCCTCCCGCTCCTGGCCCCGGGCGTCGTCGCCACGGCCATGTTCAGCTTCGTCTCCTCGTGGAACGAGTTCTTCTTCGCCCTCGTGCTGCTCCAGTCGCCCGAGAACTACACCCTGCCCATCACCCTCAAGATGTTCATCGGCGGCGAGGGCAAGGTGGCGCTCGGGCCGCTCGCGGCGGGATCCGTGCTCGCCGCGATCCCGAGCATCGTCTTCTTCTCGATCATGCAGAAGAAGCTCACCGGCGGGCTCATGGCCGGCGCGGTGAAGGGATGACCCCCGCGACCGTCGCCCACCGGCACCCCCCGACGAAAGGTAGACCCATGCAGACACGTTTCGTGTCCGTCGCCGCGGGACTCTCCGCCACGGCACTGCTCCTCACCGCCTGCGGCTCCGGCGAGGGGGACGGCGGCCCCGTCACCCTCGAGTTCCAGTCCCTCTCGGACCAGCCCGCCGCCATCGAGGCGACGGAGAGCATCGTCGCGGCCTGGAACGAGGCCAACCCCGACACACAGGTCGAGATCGTCCCCGCCGGCTGGGACGGCATCTACGACAAGCTGATCACCCAGTTCAACGGCGGCGCCGCGCCCGACATCATCCACTACGAGGCCGCCGGCGTCGTCCCCTTCGCCGTCGACGGCTACCTCGCCGACCTCTCGGACCACATGTCCGAGGCGGCGCGCGGCGACATCCCCCCGGGCGTCCTCGACTCCGTGACGGTCGACGGCCGGGTCATCGCGTACCCGACCGAGATGCAGTCCTACGTGGTCTTCGCCAACCGGGGCATGCTGGAGGACGCGGGCGTCGACGTCCCGACCGGCGAGACCATGGCCTGGGAGGACCTGCGCGAGATCGCGCTGGCCGCGACCACCCCCGACGCCCACGGGCTCGGCTGGGGCCTGTCGAGCCCCACGGCCGTGTTCATGGCCATGGCCCCGGCCTTCGGCGGGAGCTACTTCGAGGGCTCCGGCCCCGACGCCGCCCTGGCGATCGGGGAGGGGGAGATGGCCCTGCCCGAGCTCGTCGACGCCATGGCCCACGAGGACCGGTCGATCCTGCCGGTCACGCTCACCCAGTCGGGCACGGAGGCGCTCCCGTCCTTCTACGCGGGCGACGTCGCCATGACGGTCCAGGGCTCCTTCCAGGCCGCCAACATCGCCGCCGACGCGCCCGAGGACCTCGACTGGGTCGTCCTCCCGCCGCTGGAGGGGCCCGCTGGCCCGTGGCAGGCCGCGAACCCGCAGACGCTGTCGGTGAACATCGACTCCGAGCACGTCGAGGAGTCCGCCGCGTTCATCGAGTTCTTCACCTCCACCGACAACCTCGCGGCACTCAACGAGGCCGACTCGCTCATCCCGGCGACGACCTCCGCGAGGGAGGTCATGGGCTCCTCCCTGGAGGGCGAGAACGGCTGGGACGCCGTCCTGGCCTCGGGCGAGTACCTGGAGTCCTCCCCGTACCTGTTCGTCGACGCCTACGCGCAGTGGAAGGACACGGTCGCGACCCCCGCCTACCAGCGCTTCCTCGCCCAGGAGATCGACGCGGACGGCCTCGCGGCCGAGCTGGAGAACGGCTGGGAGGAGATCACGCGGTAGGGACCCGGAGCGGCCGGGGGCGCCACGCCCCCGGCCCGGGGAGTCCAGGGCGCGTCCCGGGACGGACGAGTGGGCGGGCCCGCGACGACGGGCCCGCAGCGCAGACGAACAACGACAGGGGAGTGGGCCCATGACCTGGCTGGACGACCGAGCGGTGGCCGTGATCACCGGAGCGGCGGTGGGAGACGCCCTGGGCGGCGCCACCGAGGGGTGGACGCCCGAGCAGATCGAGGAGCGCCACGGCGGACGGGTGACCGGCATCGTCGGACCGTGGTACCCGGACTGGCGCAACGCCCGCCCGATCGCGCCGTACCACAAGGGCGACGGACACGTCACCGACGACACCCTCATGACGCGCGCCCTGGTGGAGGTCTACGCGAAGCGGCGGGCACACCTGGACGCCTACGCGGTGGCCGAGGACCTCGTCCCGCTCATGATCGGCGAACCGCGCTGGGTCCCCGAGCTGGAGTCGACCGCGCTGCTGCTCCAGCGGGTCTTCCTCGCGGAGAAGTGGATGGTCGCCCGGATCCACTACGGCCACGTCGACCCCCGCGAGGCGGGCGTCGGCAACGTCGTCAACTGCGGCGCGGCGATGTACGTCGCGCCCGTCGGCCTGGCCAACCCGGGCGACCCCCGGGGCGCCTACGCGGAGGCGATCGACCTCACCGGCGCGCACCAGTCCAGCTACGGGCGCGAGGCCGCCGGGGTCTTCGCGGCCATGGTCGCGGCCTCCGTGGCTCCCGGGGCCGCCCTCGACGACGTCGTCGCCGCGGCGCTCGACGTCGCCCACGACGGCACCGCCGCCGCGCTGCGCGCCGTCGTCGGGGCCTTCGACGGCTGGGAAGCCCCGCCCCGCACCGACGAGGAGGAGCGCGCCCTGGCGCGGCTCGTCCGCGAGACGGTCGCCCCGTTCGACTCGGTGGGCCCGGCCTACCGGCAGATGTCGATGGACGCGCGCCGCCCCTCCCGGACCAAGGCCATCGAGGAGCTGCCCGCCGCGCTGGGCCTCGTCCTCGGGCACCGGGGCGACTACCGGGGCGCGGTGCTCGGCGCCGTCAACTACGGCCGCGACGCCGACTCCATCGCCGTCATGGCGGGCGCGGTCTGCGCCGGCCTCGGTGGGACGTCCGCCGTCCCCGCCGACTGGCTCGACGCGGTCGAGGAGGCGAGCCGCATGGACATCCGCGAGACCGGCCGCCTCATGGCCTCCGCCGCCGCCGACATCCTGCGCGCCGACCGTGAGCGGGCCGCCGCCCGCCTGCGGGACATCGACGCGATCGATCGCGCGCCGGCCGCGGTCCCGGCGGGAGGGACGACATGAGGCTCACCTGGGCGCAGCCGGAGGACCTGCTCGCGCACGAACTCGTCCAGTCCGCCGCCGAGGGGCGCGACGTCGCCGCGATCCGGGACCGGTGGGCCGACGCCGGGGGCGACCCCGTCCCCGCGGTGAGCGGCGCCGGACCCGTGCCCGCCTCCCCGGAGCTGCGAGAACTCGCACGCGCGCTGCTCGACGAACTGGCCGCCCTGCCCGCCCCCGCCGCCCCCGGTGAACCCGACGACTGGGCCGGCATCGAGGCCGTCCTGCCCCCGGTGCCCCGGCAGCCCGCACCCGGCGGCGACCTCCGCGAGCGGATGCGCGGCGCCTGGACCGGCCGCGCCGCGGGATGCCTGCTCGGCAAACCCGTCGAGAAGATCCCGCGCGAGGGCATCGAGGAGATCCTGCGCTCCACGGGGCGCTGGCCGCTCGACCGCTGGTTCACGGCCGCCGGGCTCCCCGACGACGTCGCCGCCCGCTGGCCGTGGAACCGCCGCAGCGCGCCGACGTCCCTGGAGGAGAACATCGACGGGATGCCGGAGGACGACGACCTCAACTACCCCATCCTCGCCCTGGCCCTCCTCGAACGGCACGGGCGCGGGTTCACGACCGAGGACGTCGCCCAGCTCTGGCTCGACAACCTCCCGGCGGGCCGCGTCTTCACGGCCGAGCGCGCCGCCTACCGCAACATCCTCGACGCGCGCCCCGTCCCGGAGACGGCCACCCACCACAACCCCTTCCGCGAGTGGATCGGGGCGCTCATCCGGGCCGACGTCCTCGGATGGGCCAGCCCAGGCGACGTGCGCGGGGCCGCCCGGCTCGCCTGGACGGACGCCAGGCTCAGCCACACCCGCAACGGCGTCTACGGGGCCATGTGGGCGGCGGCGCTGGCGTCGGCGGCGATGGTCCACGACACGGTCGACGAGGTCCTGGACGCCGCGGACGCGGCCGTCCCGCCGGACAGCCGCCTCGCCGCGGCCGTCCGGCTGGGGCGCGCCGCCGCCGGGGAGGGGGACGTGCGCGCCGGGCTCGACCGGCTGCACGAGGCCTACGGCGACCTGCACTGGGTGCACGTCCTCAACAACGCGGCCGTGATCGCGTACGCCCTCGCCCGCGGCGCGGGGGAGTTCGGCCCGAGCGTCTCGCACGCGGTGACGGCCGGGTGGGACACCGACTCGGCCGCGGCCACCGTCGGCGGCGTGGTGGGCGCGCTCCGGGGCGCCCGGGGCATCGGCGCCCGGTGGTCCGACCCGCTCGACGGCCGCATCGCGACCTCGCTCCCGGGGGGCGAACAGCGGATCGACGACCTCGCCGCCCGGACCGCGGCCCTCGCGGCCCCCGCCGCCACGACCGAGAGGAGCACGCCGTGACCTACCTGTTCGACCCGCTCGTCCCCCGACCGATCGACCTCCCCACCGAGGTGCCCCTCGACGGCGAACCCTCCGCGGACCGGCTCCGGGCCCTCGACGAGGCCAAGGTCTTCGCGGCCCCGGCGGACCCCGCCGACCGCCCCGCCTGGCGGGAGCGCCTGCACGCGTGGCGCGAGGACGCCCGGACCCGCCACGGCTACCGGGGCGCCGTGTACGAGCACCCCGGGGCGGCGTGGGCCGCCCGCTGCCACACCGTCGCGCAGGTGTGGCTGTGGGACGAGCTGCTGTACTCCTTCGACGAGCACCGCTTCACCCCCGAGCGCTTCCTGGCCGACGCCCGCGAGCGCTTCGGCGGACTCGACGCCGTCGTGCTCTGGCACGCCTATCCGGTGATCGGCCTGGACGACCGCAACCAGTGGGACCACTACCGCGACGTGCCCGGGCTGGCGGGCCCCGGGGGCCTCGTCGAGGCCCTCCACCGCGCCGGACTGCACGTGTTCGTCGACTACAACCCCTGGGACGTCGGCACCCGCCGGGGCGCCGACGACGTCACCGAGCTCGCGTCGCTCGTCGCCGACCTGGACGCGGACGGCGTCTTCCTCGACACCCTGAAGAAGGCCGACCCCGACCTCGTCGCCCGCCTGGACGCCGCCCGGCCCGGCGTGGTCCTGGAGGGCGAGTCGAAGCTGGCCGTCGAGCGGATCGAGGACCACGCCACCTCGTGGGCGCAGTTCTTCGCCGACTCGCCCGTGCCCGGGGTGCTCAGGGCGCACTGGTACGAGCGGCGCCACATGCAGCACCACGTGCGCCGCTGGCACCGCGACCACTCCGAGGAGCTCCAGTCGGCCTGGCTCAACGGGGTCGGCGTCATGGTGTGGGAGGTCGTGTTCGGGGCCTGGGTCGGCTGGTCACCGCGCGACGCGGCCACCGTGAGCCGCATGACGGCCGTCCAGCGCGCCGCGGGCGACCTCCTCCTCGACGGGGAGTGGACGCCCCTGGCGGAGCTCGCCCCCGAGGCGGAGGCCGCCGGCGTGTACGCCTCCCGGTGGGAGCTGGACGGCCTGACCCTGTGGACGCTCGTCAACCGAGGCGAGGCCGACCACACGGGCCCGGTGCTCCCGCACGGGGACGGCGCCCGGGCCCCCGGCGGCACGCTCGTCGACCTCACGGGCGGCGGGCGCGGGGAGGCCGGACACGTGACCGTGCCCGGGCGCGGTATCGCCGCACTCATGCACGTCGCGGACGGCGCCCCCGAGCCCGAGTGGCTGCCCGGCCTTCTCGACCTGCTCGCCGCCGCGCCGCACGACCCCGACGCGCGGTTCCGGCACCGCCTCGCCGCGCGGCTGCGCCCCGCGGCCCCCGGGACCGGTGCGGCGGGCGCCCACGCGGCGGGCGCCCACGCGGCGGGCGGCCCGGAGCCGGACGCGGCCGTGGTGCCCGCGGGGCCGTACGTCCTCACCGTGCGCTACCGCGCCCGGGAGACGGGCATGTACCAGGGCGCCCCGTACGTGGACGAGTGGAAGCCGCTCCCGCCGCGCCTGCACGACGCGCGCACCCTCCAGAGGGACGGGGCGCTGGCCGCGCCCGTCGCGGTTGCCGCGAGCGAGGCCACCAACGCCGGGTTCGCCGCGTTCCTCGACGCCACGGGCTACGAGCCCGCGTTCCCGCACCGCTTCCTCGCGCACTGGCAGGACGGGCGCCCCGCCCCGGGCACGGAGGACGAACCCGTGTCGTTCGTGGACCTGGACGACGCGCGGGCGTACTGCGCCTGGCGCGGCGGACGCCTGCCCACGGAGGACGAGTGGCAGCTCGCCGGCGAGGCCGGCGGCCTGCGCCGCGGGGAGCCCGCCGTCTGGAACTGGACCGAGAGCGAGCACAGCGACGGCCGGACCAGGTTCGTCATGCTCAAGGGCGGCGCGGACTACGCCGCCGAGGGGTCCGACTGGTACGTCGAGGGCGGGCGCCACGCACCCGACCGCAGCGTCAAGCTGCTGCTGCCCGGCCTGGGCCTGGCCCGGGGCGCCACCGTCGGCTTCCGCTGCGCGTGGGACCTGACGGACACAGACCTTCTTGGAACGGCGCCCTCCGCCTCGGCGCCGGAGCGCACCGGGGAGGTGGTCGCGTGACCGTCTCGCGCGACCCCTCCTCGGGCGCACTCGCCGGCCTGCGCGT
This sequence comes from Streptomonospora nanhaiensis, assembly GCF_026642255.1. Lineage (GTDB taxonomy): Bacteria > Actinomycetota > Actinomycetes > Streptosporangiales > Streptosporangiaceae > Nocardiopsis > Nocardiopsis tropica. The sequence goes on from NZ_CP113264.1 coordinate 3,000,304, forward strand.
CGTGGACGCCTCCACGCTCTTCGCGGGCCCCATGGCCGCCATGCACCTGGGGGACATGGGCGCCGACGTCGTCAAGGTCGAGCACCCCTCCCGCCCCGACCCCTCGCGCACGCACGGCGCCGCCAAGGACGGCGTCAACCTGTGGTGGAAGACGCTGGGGCGCAACAAGCGCACCGTCACCGCCGACCTCGGGAGCGGGGGCGGGCGGGAGGTGTTCCTCGCGCTCGCCGCGGAGTCCGACGTCGTCGTCGAGAACTTCCGCCCCGGCACCCTGGAGCGCTGGGGGCTGGGCTACGACGAGCTCAGCGAGCGCAACCCCGGGCTCGTGCTCGCGCGCGTCAGCGGGTTCGGCCAGATCGGCCCGTACCGGACGCGGCCCGGCTTCGGCACGCTCGCCGAGGCGATGAGCGGGTTCGCCGCGATGACGGGCGAGCCCGACGGGCCGCCCACGCTCCCGCCGTTCGGGCTGGCCGACGGCGTCGCCTCGCTCGCCACCGCGTTCGCCGTCATGGTGGCGCTGTCCGCCCGCGCGGGGACCGGGCGCGGACAGGTCGTCGACACGGCGATCATCGAGCCGATCCTGGCCGTGCTCGGACCCCAGATCACCCGCTGGGACCAGCTGGGAACGGTCCAGCCGCGCACCGGCAACCGCTCGTCCAACAACGCGCCCCGCAACACCTACCGGACCGGGGACGGGCACTGGGTGGCCGTCTCCACCTCCGCCCAGTCGATCGCCGAGCGCGTCGTGAGGCTCGTCGGCCGCCCCGACCTGGTCGACGAGCCCTGGTTCGCGCGCGGCGCCGACCGGGCCCGCCACGCCGACGAGCTCGACGAGGCGGTCGGCGGGTGGATCGCCCGCAGGACGCGCGACGAGGTCGTCGCCGCGTTCGAGGAGGCACATGCGGCGGTCGCCCCGGTCTACGACGCGTCCGACATCGTCGCCGACCCCCAGTTCCGGGAACTGGGGACGGTCCACGAGGTCGAGGACCCCGAACTCGGGCCGATGCTCATGCAGGGCCCGCTGTTCCGGCTGTCGGACAACGACGGCGTCGTGCGCTTCACCGGCCGCCCCCACGGCGCGGACACCGACGAGGTCCTCGGCGAGCTCGGGTTCGCGCCCGAGCGCATCGCCGAGCTGCGGGAGCGGGGGGAGGTGTGAGCGGCGCGGCGCGCGACCCGGGCGCGGCGCCTCCCCTCACGCTCCTGTACGTGCCCGCCGACCGGCCGGACCGGGTGGCCAAGGCGCTCGGCTCCGCTGCGGACGTGGTGCTGGTCGACCTGGAGGACGCGGTCGCCCCCTCCCGCAAGGACGGGGCGCGGCGCGACGCCGTGCGGCTGCTCGCCTCCGCGGACCGCCCCGTCCAGGTCCGGGTCAACCACCGCTCCACGCCGTGGCACGACGCCGACGTCGCCGCGCTCGCCGGACTGCCCGCCGGCGTCGGGGCCCGCGTGCCCAAGGCCGAGTCGGCCGACGGGGTGCGGGCGCTCGCCGACGCCCTGCCCGGCCGCGCGCTGCACCTGCTCGTGGAGTCCGCGCTCGGGGTCGAGCGCGCCTTCGACCTCGCCTCGGCCTCGCCCGCGGTGGCGTCGATCTGCCTCGGCGAGGCGGACCTGCGCTCGGACCTGCGGGTGGACGGGGAGGAGGGCCTGGCCTGGGCGCGCGCCCGCGTCGTGAACGCGGCCAGGGCGGCCGGGCTGCCCCCGCCCGCGATGTCGGCGTACACGCGCGTGCGCGACCCCGAGGGCCTCGCCGCCTCCTGCCGCGCCGGGCGCGCGCTCGGCTTCTGCGGCCGCACCGCGATCCACCCGGCCCAGCTCGACACGATCCGGGCCGCGTTCCTGCCCTCGCCGGACGAGGTGGAGCGGGCGCGCACGGTCCTGGACCGCGTCGCCGGGGCCGCCGACGCGGGGACGGGGGTGGTCGTCCTGGCCGACGGGACCTTCCTCGACGCCGCCATGGTCGAGCGTGCGCGCGCGGTGCTGGCCCTGGCGGGTCGCGGGGACGCGCCGCACGCCCCGGTGCGCTGACGCCCCGGCCGGGTCGGACTCCGCCCCCTGACGGGGGACCGGTTCGGACGGTCGCGTCGCCCGTGGATTCCAGCCCCGCCGCGAAGTGGGCACGCACCGCGTATGCAAGCGACCAACAGGACCTTCATCGAACGGAAGAGACCGAGCCCGAAAAGGTGTCGGCGAACACCGGATCAACGCCGCTTCCGGATTTCGGCCTCCGATCCCTTCGGGGCGGTGGAAACGTGGAAGCCGGTTCCAACGAGCCCTTGCCCCTTTCCCGGCTCGGGCTCGGTCATGGGCGTTGGACCGCGAGTGTGAGACAGGTGTGCTGTCGCCGGGTAGGCAGATCGCCAGTCGGTTCGACCGCAAGGACCGCTGGGGGAGGCTGGTGAAGGAACGCGGCCTTCGGCTGCGGAGACAGAGGACCGGGCATGCGTCTCATGTGCTCGTCGAGCGTCTCTCATCGCCGGCCAAGATCGGCATCGGATTCGGCGCGCGTAGACGTCCGATGATGCGATTACTCTGGTCGTACCGCTGACAAGATCGACTTCGATGCTTCCCTGGGACGAACGTAACCATCGGATTAGTACTGCAACGACAGTTTGCGATGTGGTGGCCACAAACGGTAGGTATTCGTGTGTGGCCACCACTGATCTCGGGACCTGGTTTCGGTCGTTCTCCGAGTTCACCGCGTCCTTCGCGCACCGCTTCCCCCGTATCGAACTCCGCCGCCAAGCCACCTCCTACCTGCGCGGACTCCTCAGCGAACTCGAGCGCAAGAACGGGTGGACCCTGGCCGAGATGACCGGCGAGCACGGCCCCCAGCGCTTGCAGCGCCTGCTGAACTTCTACGCCTGGGACACCGCCGGTGCGCGCGACGATGTCCGCGATCTGGTGGTGCAGGCCCTGGGCGACCCCGACCACGGTGTGCTGGTCCTGGACGACACCGGGTTCCTCAAGAAAGGCACGAAGTCGGCCGGGGCGGCCCGCCAGTACTAGGGCACCGCCGGGCGGATCGAGATGGTGTGTCCTGCGTTTTTCGGAGTCGGTTTTCTGGATCCTGGGACCACGTGACCCTTGAAGGAGGGCATCGTGGGACGTCGTGGATACCCCGCCGAGTTCCGCCGCAAGGTCCTGGACCTGGTCCAGGCCGGACGCAGCGTCGCGGACGTGGCACACGATCTGGACCTCAGCACCGAGACGGTCTATGCCTGGCGGCGCCAGGACCGCATCGACCAAGGCCTGGCCCCGGGCCTGACCAGCACCGAGAAGACCGAGCTGGCCGCGGCCAACAAGCGCATCGCCGAACTGGAGACCGAACTGGCCATCCACCGCCGGGCCAGTGAGCTGCTGGGGAAGGTGGTGCCCCCAAAAGACGGTTCGAGGCGATCGCGGTGACGGCCACCGAGGGACATCCGGTCCAGGTCGCCGTCCGGGTCCTGGGGGTGTCCGAGTCGGGGTTCTACGCCTGGCGCGACCGCGGCCCTTCGGCCCGCTCGGTCCGGCATGTGCTGCTCACCGACGCCATCCGCCAGATCCACGCCGCATCCAATGGCGTCTACGGGGTGCGGCGTGTGCACGCCGAACCCACCTTGGGCCGTGGACTACGCGTCTGGCATGGGACGGTGGCGATGCTGATGTCCCGGGCCGGCGTCAAGGGAATCGCCGGCCGCCCGAAGTGGCGGCGTGCGCGTCCGGACCTGGTCTCTTCCGACCTGGTGGATCGCCGGTTCGCCCGCCAGGGCCTGGATCAGCTGTGGGTCACCGATATCACCGAGCATCCCACCCGGGAGGGCAAGGTGTACTGCGCGGTGGTGCTGGAGGTGTGCTCGCGGCGTGTGGTCGGGTGGGCGATCGATTCCTCGCCTACGGCGGCGTTGACCACGAACGCGCTCGGGATGGCCATCGACAACCGTGAACCACACCCGGGGACGGTGATTCACTCCGATCATGGCGTGCAGTTCGGGTCGTGGGCCTTCACGCGTCGGGCCAAGGAGTCCGGGCTGGTGCCCTCGATGGGATCGATCGGGGACTGCTACGACAATGCCGTCATCGAGTCGTTCTGGTCGCGTATGCAGGTCGAGTTGCTGGATCGGCGCAGGTGGCGGACCCGCATGGAGTTGGCCAACGCGATCTTCGAGTATCTGGAGATCTTCCACAACCGGCAACGGCGGCATTCGGCGATCGGCTGGCTGACACCCGTAGAGTTCGAGAAGAGACTACCGAGCACCGTGGCCTGAGAATTCGAAAACACTGCTCCACCGAAGCCGGTACATGCCAGAGCCTCCATCACACCCGGCACGAGACAGGGCTGCTGATTGCGTCGATCGACCGGCTGCGGGCGCTTTCCGCTCCAACCTGATCGGCTCTGTCCTGCACCGATGAAGGTGAGGAACCATTTTCCGGGATCTTTGGATTCCGGCGCTGACCCGAGCAAACCAGGACATTGCCATGCTCGCGCCAGGGTTGTTACCATCCGGTCAGCTCAGAACACCCCGGTCTGACCAGTGAGGCGTCATGGAAGATCAAGTCCAAAGGCTTTTGACCAGCGATGATTCCTCATCAGTACATCCTGGAAGTAGCCCTTAGAGCTCATCTCAAAAGTCGTCGCTGTGCTTGGTCAGGTGCTTGTAGCAGATGAGGATGCAGGCGATGCCGAGCATGGCCAGGAAGGTGGAGGCCTTGCGTTCCCAGCGCACGTTCAGTCTGCGGTAGGAGCCCAGCCAGGCAATGGAGCGCTCGACCTTGTACCGGTGCCTTCCCAGCCGTTGTGAGGACTCGACGCCGGGGCGGGCGATGCGCACCCCGATGCCGCGTTCGCGCAGCCAGCGGCGCTGACCCCTGGAGTGGTAGGCCTTGTCGCCGTGGAGTTTGGTCGGACGCCGCCTGCGGGGGCCTCGGCGTGAGCGCACGGCAGGGACGCCCCGGACCAGGGGGTGGAGTGCTTCGATGTCGTTGACGTTGGCCGCGGAGACCGCGCAGGTCAACGGGAGACCCTGGTTGTCGCACAGCAGGTGGAGCTTGGAGCCGGGTTTGCCCCTATCGGTGGGGTTTGGCCCCGTGTTCTCTCCCTCTCTTGGCGCGGATCGACTGAGAGTCAACGGTGGCGCGGGACCAGTCCAGCAGGGCCCTTCTGCCCAGTTCGTCCAGAACAGCTCGGTGGATCGTGGGCCATACGCCCGCTTCGGTCCAGGTCTGGAACCAGCGGTGGGCGGTAGCGCGGGTGACGCCGAACAGGCCGTCGGCCTTCTCCCAGGAACAGCACGGTGGTCATGACCGCTCTCTGGTCGGCGCGGGGGCGGCCGGTCTTCGGGGCCGGCGGCAGCAGGGGTTGGACGATCTCCCAGAGCCCGTCAGGCAACACATCGCTCACAGCACGTGATCATGCCAGGCTCAGAGCCACCTCGCAGGACTTTCGAGATGAGCTCTTAAGGCAGGACTCGACTATGGTTGGTATCCGCTACTGATCCCTCGCTGTGGAGCCGTCCACGGGTATCGATAAGCTCTTTGTGATGCATACACATGAAAAACATATCCGGGATTACCTGGCAGTTCATCTCGACTTGATCGAAGAGGGCCTCCGTCTGGAGAAGGTCGAGTACTACCTACCCAACTCCACTGGCGCCCGAGGATTCATCGACATCCTTGCTAGGGACCACCACAAGATATGGGTGGTCATCGAACTGAAACGCTCCAGGGACAGCGCCAGGCAGGCGTTGAACGAGGTCACCAAATACACCGAACTCCTGCGTCGTGAAAAGTCTGTGCGCAAGGACCGAATCCGAAGCATTATCGTCTCTAGCGACTGGCATGACCTCCTGACCCCGGTGAGTAACTTGGCCAGAGACTGGGGACACGACCTACGGGGCAAGAAGATCACTACCGGCCCGAACGGAAGCGTGCTTTCGTGTGAGACTGTGCAACTCCTGCCTGAACCCTTCGAGCATCACCCCACGCAGGTCCACATGGTCTGTTTCTACGAAACCCCCGAGGGTCGCGACCGTGGCTGGGAGCGCATCGTAGAGCTGGCCGAGGAAGCGCAGGCACAGAACCTGGTCGGTTTCGATTTTGATCGGGTGGCCGAACACGATCGTGTCGTCGGAAACCACGCCCTCTACTATGCGATCGGCAGGATCAACCCTGACCTGGCCGAGCTTCAGGCTGGCCTGGACGTCGTCCCGGACGAAGGTGACGAGGATAATCCTTATTACGAGGTTCCGGCGAGTTATCACGACTGTGTGGCTGAGTATCGTGCCTCACACCACATCAACAACGGCGGAAGCCTGGCAGTCACGATTGAAATCGGACAACCCGATAAGTTCTCTGCACTCTTGGAGGACCCGCTTTGGGAGATGGGAGACGTACGCCGTACTGGTGCCTATGCTGCCTCGGATGCCCTAACAGATCGCGACCTTTACGACGCGGTGGCGGGACGAGATGGCCAAGCCCAAGTCCTCTTCCGAGGCTCAGCCGACCCACGAGTCCGTCCGCGCTGGGCGACCTTCACCAAGGAAGCGTCTGAGCCCCTGGCCGGGAACGAGGACTGGTCCGCCTTGATGCGTGCATGGTTCGCCGAGATCTCGGCGGACTCCGATCTCACGGACGTGCGCGTTTCGATTTACAACCCCTGTGATCTGCTGCAGACATTCTTCTGGGGATTGCTTGACCCAGAACGCCCCTTCGAGCTATATACGCCGAGCATATCGGCGCTGGCCTGGGACTCCAGTCGTCTACGTCGGATAACCCTGGGTGCCCTGGCCTGGGACGGCCAATACCGTCCGGACCTGATGAAGCGCATCGAAATGGTCTTCTCTGATGCGCACCACTACGCCGTCTACCACCACTACGGTGAAGTGTGGCGGCACGACCCCCTGCTGCTGGAACTCCTGGGCCTGCGCTATGTTCTGGTTGATATGGAGCTCGGTGCCGCCGCTCCCCGAGTAAGCCGGCTGCAGCTCTTTGAGGATGATCATCTACAACAGGTCTTGGGGCCTCCGTGTGAATCTCCTTATGTGCGTCCTGATGGCAAGCTTTTCTTGCTCACCGATTTCGTGTCTGCCCACCGGAACGAGATGCACGCGTTCATTGGCGAGTATCTGAAGGTGATTCAGCCCTTCTGATGGAGACTGTCTCGTACTGAGGTTGGTGGAGGCTGCAGTGTATTTCGGGATCGCCTCCCGTTGTTCATCCTTCTCCGAACACAGCTTTCCGGGATGAGAATGGGGCCGGAAGTGGTGGTCATGAGTTCTGGTTCGGTGTTCAAGCGGTGCGGGTGCCGGGTGGGTCGTACCTTGAGGAGGCTCAGGAGCGGATGTCCGCGGTTGCGGTCGCGCGGTCACGGGATCTGGTACTTCTCGCTCGAGGCGGATCAGAGCCTTGGTAGTCGGTCCCGGGTGTGTCGGAGGTCGGTGTCCGCGGGGTCGTTCTCCTCGATCCGCGTGACTTCGTGCTCCTGCCCGGACCTCCTCTCGGCGCTGGGTGGTGTGTCAGCTTTTCTGGCGCGTGACACCCAGCGAATGGGAGCTTGTTAGCGCCGTCAACTGAATGTAACTTGGCGATCAGAATGCTACTCGTGTACGTTCGAGCCATGGGCAGAGGAAACGAGGTATCCGATGCCATGGTGACCGCTGCGGAGATCGCACGGTTAGCAGGCGTGACGCGCGCTGCGGTGTCCAACTGGCGCAGGCGCCGCTCGGACTTTCCCGCACCCGTCGGCGGCACCTCGGCGAGTCCCCTGTTCTCGCTCGCCGAGGTACAGCAATGGCTGGAAGGGCAGCGCGAAGGGCGAGAGGTCAGTGGGGAGGTCCGGCTCTGGCAGGCACTGCGCGGCACCTACGGCGAGGAAATGGTCAAGGCGCTGGCTGCTGTAGGAGAACATCTCCGAGGGGATGTGGACGAGCTGACCGACCAGACCGCCCGCGAGGCGGTGGACGGGCTGATCGCCGACCGAATGCCCACCGAGGTCATGGAGGGCCTGGTCGCCCGGTTGCTGGAGTCCACCGCACGCGCCGCGTTGGACGGGGCCTCGACATTGCGGCTGGCTTGCGCTGTCCGAGAGTTCGCCGGTGAGACCTCTGGGACCGTCTTCGACCCGGCGTGTGGCATCGGCTCCCTTCTTGTTGCAGTGGGCGGTGGTGCGGTTAGTAGCAGGCTGGGGCAAGACACTCACATAGAAGCGACGCGCGTGGCCCGGGTACGCGCGGCCCTGGCCGCCACCGGGGCGACGGCACCGGTTCAGATCGTGGCGGCCGACTCATTGCGGGCCAACGCGTTCCCCGATCTCCGCGCGGACGTGGTCGTGTGCGAGCCACCAACCACCGTGGCTGACTGGGGTCGCGAGCAGTTGCTCGTCGATCCGCGTTGGGAGATGGGTGTGCCCTCGCGAGGGGAGAGCGAACTCGCCTGGCTTCAGCATTGCTACCACCACACTGCACCCGGCGGGCGCGCCGTGGTGGTTCTGCCGGCATCGGTCGCCCATCGCCGCTCTGGTCGCAGAATTCGGGCGGAGTTGGTGCGCCGCGGCTGTGTCGCCGCAGTGGTGGCTCTACCGCCGGGCCTCGCCGCCAGCCACGCACTTCCGCTACACCTGTGGCTGCTGAGCCGTCCCTCTGGCCCCGGGCAGGCAGCGGGGACCGTACGCATGGTGGATCTCAGCACCAACAGCCCGGACGGACCGTGGGAACCTCAGCCGCACCAGGTTGCGGAGGTGCCGCTGATCGATCTGCTGGACAACGAGGTGGATCTCACGCCCAGCCGCTACGTACGTGAGCCGGAACCCGACTACGCGATGGAGTACGCCAAGCTGCGCGAGGATCTCGACACTCGCCTGAGCCGTCTGCGGGCGCTACTTCCTGAGCTGCCACCACGTGGCCGGGCCGACGCCCTGGACGATGGTGTCCCGATCGCGGTGAGTGACCTGCTGGCCGCCGGCCTGGTCAGCCTGGATGGTGACGAGCTCGTCTCCGCCAGCGACCAGTTGGATCCCGACTACGTACGCGGATTCGCCAATAGCGCGGCGAACGCCCGTCGTAGCACGTCCTCCTCGGCTACGTTCCGAGCGGACGTGCAGGCGGCGCGCCTACCCCGCATGGACGCTGAGCGACAGCACCGCTACGGCGACGCCTTTCGCTTGTTGGGCGCGTTCGAGCGAGAACTCGCCGAGCTTGCCAGCATGGGCGACCGGGCTGCGAGGCTCGCCCGTGACGGTCTCACCGAAGGTGCACTCGATCCGTTGCCAGCCTTTGACGGCGCCAACGCTGAACACCAAAGCACGTCGAACGACAGAGACGCCGCAGTAGGGCGAGAGGACAGGACGCTTTGAGCAAGAACCAGGACCTGGCCGACTTCATCTGGTCGGTGGCCGATCTACTGCGTGGTGACTACAAGCGCTCGGAGTACGGAAAGGTCATCCTGCCGCTGACGGTGCTGCGCAGGCTGGACTGCGTCATGGCCCCGACCCGCCAGGCGGTGTGGGACCGGGCGGCCTCTTACACCGGAGAGAACAAGGACGGACTGCTGCTTGCAGCCTCCAAGCTGAAGTTCTACAACCTCTCCGAGCAGACCTTCGAATCGATCAGCAGCGACGCGGCCAATGTGGCGAAGAACCTCAAAGACTACATCCGGGGATTCTCCTCGGAGGCCACCGAGATCATCAACCGCTACGAGTTTCAACTCCAGATCGACCGCCTGGACAACGCCGACCTGCTCTACCAGGTGGTGCGGAAGTTCGCTGGCCTGGACCTGAGCTTCGAAGCCGTGGACAACCACGATATGGGCTATGTCTTCGAGGAGCTGATCCGCAAGTTTGCCGATGCCTCCAACGAGACTGCCGGTGAGCACTTCACCCCGCGCGAGGTCATCGAGCTGATGGTCGAGCTGCTGCTCGCCCCGGACGACGACCGGCTGACGGGGGCGGGCCAGGTCGTCAATATCCTCGACCCGGCCTGCGGCACCGGCGGTATGCTCTCGGCAGCCGAAGAACACATCCGCAAGCTGAACCCGCGCGTGCGCGTGAACTTGTTTGGACAGGAGCTGAATGCCGAGTCGTACGCTATCTGCCGCTCCGACATGCTGCTGAAGGGCCATACCGCCAAGAACATCCGCTTCGGTAACTCCTTCAGTCAGGACGGCCACGACGGAGAGACCTTCAACTACATGCTCGCCAACCCACCCTTCGGTGTGGAGTGGAAGAAGGTCGAGAAGACCGTCCGCCAGGAGCACGAGGACCGCGGATTCGACGGCCGCTTCGGCGCTGGCCTACCCCGGATCAACGACGGCTCGCTGCTTTTCCTGCAGCACATGATAAGCAAGATGCAGCCGCTCAAGAAGGACGCGGCGGGCGATGAGGTCGGCGGCACCCGCCTGGCCATCGTCTTCAACGGTTCCCCGCTGTTCAGCGGTGGGGCAGGGTCGGGCGAGTCGGAGATCCGCCGGTGGATCATCGAGCACGACTACCTGGAGGCGATCGTTGCCCTTCCGGATCAGCTCTTCTATAACACCGGCATTTCTACATACTTCTGGATCGTCACTAACCGCAAGCCCGTCGATCGCAAGGGCCGCGTGATCCTGCTCGACGCACGTGACCAGTGGTCCAAGATGCGCAAGTCCCTCGGTGAGAAGCGCAAGGAGATCACGCGGGAGCAGATCGGAAATATCTGTGCGATCTATCGCGATGCGCTGAGTATTGTCGGTGACGATAACCATCCGGATCACGGGCGGGTGAAGGTCTTCTCCAACCGAGACTTCGGCTACCAGCGCATCACCGTGGACCGGCCTCTCAAGCTCCGCTTCGAGCTGACCGAGGACAGCCTCGCTCAGTTCGGTGCATCGGCCGCTGCGAAGAAGGCGGTTGGGGGCGAGGCGGCGGTCGAGTTGTTTCTGGCCGCGCTCAAGCCGCTGCTTGGATCGCAGTGGTCCACCAAGGCTGAGGCATGGGACGCCATGCGGACGGCGATGGTGGCTGGCGGCGTGCTGTGGCCCTCCACCGCGCCGTTTCAGAAGGCCCTGCGCGACGCGGTGGGCGTGACCGACCCAGAAGGCGAGGTCCAGCTTATTAAGGGCAAGCCCGAGCCTGACCCGGGCCTGCGCGACAACGAGAACGTCCCGCTGAGCGAGGACATCGACGAGTACTTCGCCCGCGAGGTGCTGCCGCACGTCCCGGACGCCTGGATTGCCGAGACCCGCAACCCGAAGACCAAGGAGATGGAGCGGTTCAAGCTGGGGTACGAGATTCCTTTCACCCGCCACTTCTATGTCTACACGCCGCCGAGGCCGCTCGCGGAGATCGATGCAGAACTGAAGGCTCTGGAGGCCGAGATCCAGGCCTTGCTGGGGGAGGTGGCAAAGTGACCTTCGTTCTCGGCACGTCGCTTCCCAGTGGGTGGTCTTCTTCTCCCCTGAAGCACGTCACCACAGTCTTGAATCGAGGATCAGCTCCTGACTACGCAGACGACGGGTCCGTGCGTGCTGTGAGCCAGGCAGCCAACCAACCGAGTGGGTTGGATTGGTCTCGGACAAGGTTCCACACATTCTCGGGGGACCCGCGAAAGTTGAAGGGCTACTTGCAGCCCGGAGACGTGATTATAAACTCCACCGGGACGGGAACGTTGGGCCGAGTAGGTCAGTTCATGGGATCTCCGGATGGAATCCCATGTATGGCGGATGGTCATGTAACGATTGCGCGCGCAGATCATCGCGCATTGCATCACCGATTCTCCTACTACTGGCTCGTGTCTCAGCCGTTCCAGGAGTACGTCTATGCTGCCCTTGTCGTAGGGGCAACAAATCAAATCGAGCTCAACCGTGAACGCCTTGGAGAGGCTCCGGTTCCACTTCCTTCACTGGAGGAGCAGCGCCGCATCGCTGGCTTCCTCGACGCCGAGACCTCTCGGATTGACCACCTCATGGAAAAAATGCGCTCTCAGGACGAATTGCTTTCCAGCCGCCGACGGGCGGTACTTGCTGCAACTTGCCGCCCCGAAGATCGTGTGGTGAGGTTGGGGTACTTCCTTAGTTTGGTGACTAGCGGCCCGCGTGGGTGGAGTGATTATATCGGTGTCGAGGGAAACATGTTCTTTCGGAGTGCTAACTTGTGGCGTGATTCCACGGAGCCGAAACTCACCTCGGTTGCCTATGTTGAACCTCCGTCGTCTGCATTGGCGGAGTCTAGCCGATCCACGATCCACTCTGATGACGTTCTCGTTGGTATTACCGGTGCAAATACTGGATGGGTATGCCTAGCGAATCAGGACGTCGTAGGGGCGAATATCAGTCAGCATGTCTGCTTGCTCCGCCCCTCCCGGCTTGTGTCTGGGAGGTGGCTGGCCTACCTCCTCTCGTCCCCCCTCATCCAAGATTCTCTTCTTGGGAGCCAGTATGGTGGCACGAAAACCCAGCTCTCACTTCCCGATCTGAGGGACTTGAAAGTCCCGATCCCTGAGCTTCGGAAGCAACAGTCGATAGCCGACGAGATCCAGCATCAGATCATTGGGATCGAGAACGAAAAGGGAGCACGCGCCAGGCAGATTGCACTCCTCGGCGAGCGCCGCCAAGCACTCATCACTGCTGCCGTAACCGGCCAGCTCGACGTCACCACCGCCCGCCCCGCGCACGACCACGGCCTCTGAGGGGGATCCAGATGAACGATGCCCGCGTGTACACCGAGAAAGCATTTGAGAACGCCGTGGAAGCGGCGCTGCTGCGCAGCGGCTGGCAGCGCGGGCTGTCGAACACCTACGACCCCACGCTTGGCATTGACACTTCCGAGCTGGCCGCGTTCCTTGGTGCGTCGCAGAACGACGCGTGGTTGGCGCTCCGGGACGCCTATGGCGAGGATGAAGAGCAGGCCATTGGTCGGTTCGCGAAGCGCGTGGCTCGGGAGATTGACTCGCGCGGCCTGCTGGACGTGCTGCGTCGGGGTGTGAATGACCGCAACGTGAAGATCCAGCTTGCGTACTTCCGTCCCGCTCACACCCTCGCCTCTGGCGCCTTGGACGAGTACGACGCCAACCGGCTCATCTTCGTGCGCCAGTTCCACTACTCCGCCGCGCGCCCGACCGACAGCCTCGACATGGCGTTCTTCCTCAACGGACTCCCCGTCGCCTCAGCGGAGTTGAAGAACGGGCTGACGGGCCAGACTGTCGAGGACGCCAAGCGGCAGTACCGCCGCGACCGGAAACCGAAGGAGCTGTTCTTCGCCAAGCGCAGCCTGGTCCATTTCGCGGTCGATCCGACGCTGGCTTTTCTGACGACCCGCCTGGCTGGCGACGCCACTCGCTTTCTCCCGTTCAACACCGGCTCCGGTGGCCCTGGCCAAATCGGCGGAGCGGGCAACATCCCGGCCCCGACCGATGGGAAGTACCCCACCTCCTACCTCTTCGACCAGGTGTGGGTTCGGGACAACTGGCTGGAACTGCTTCAGCGGTTCCTGCACGTGGAGGATGCCGCCGCGAAGGCCGGTCGGGCGCCGTCGCACAAGCCGGGCAGCGCGCACACGCAGCCGTTGATCTTCCCCCGTTTCCATCAGTGGGATGCGGTGCGCAAGCTCATCGCGCACGCGGCCCGCCACGGGGCGGGGGAGAACTACCTGATCCAGCACTCCGCTGGCTCGGGCAAGTCCAACACCATCGCCTGGCTCGCGCACCACCTGTCCAGCCTGCACACCTCTCACGATCCTGGCCAGATCGCGCCCGCTGCACTCGCCTCCGGCCTGGGGGCGAACAGGCTGGTCTTCGACAAGGTCATCGTCATCACCGACCGGCGGGTACTGGACAAGCAGCTCCAGGACACCATCTACCAGTTCGACCACAAAGCTGGCGTGGTCGTGCGGATCGACGAGAACTCCCAGCAGCTCGCGGACGCGCTGACAGGGCCGACGGCCCGGATCGTGATCACCACGGTGCAGAAGTTCCCCTTCGTCCTGGACAAGGTCGCGGGGTTGGGCGGCCAGCGCTATGCGGTGATCATCGACGAGGCGCACTCCTCACAGGGTGGAGAGAGCGCGGCGGCTTTGAAGAAGGCGCTGGGACGTCTGGGCTCGGACGTGGTGGACGAGGACGGCGACCCGTTGACAGCCGCGGCCCTGGCACGAGGAAAGCAGCCGAACCTGTCCTTCTTCGCTTTCACGGCCACTCCCAAGGCGAAGACGATCGACCTGTTCGGTACCCCTTACGGCAATCCCGGCTCGGGGGAGCAGGAGAAGGGCCCGTTCCACACCTACTCGATGCGGCAGGCCATCGAGGAAGGCTTCATCCTCGACGTGCTCGGCAACTACATCACCTACGCCACGTACTTCAAGCTCCAGGAAGCTGCCGCCGAAGAGGCGGAGCAGCAGGTGGACCCGCGCAAGGCCCGCTCGAAGCTGGTGCGGGCCGCGCTGATGTCGGAGGCCTCGATGGCCTCCCGGGCGAAGATCATCGTCGACCACTTCCGCTCACACTCCAGCCCGCGCCTCGGAGGCCGGGCCAAGGCGATGGTGGTCACCTCTGGCCGTGACCACGCCGTTCGGCTGTACCAGGCCATGCGGGCCTACATCGACCAGCGGGGCTTCACCGATTGCGGCACCCTGGTCGCGTTCTCCGGGGCACTGACCCTCGACGGGATCGAGTACACCGAGGCCAAGCTCAACGGCTTCCCCGAACGCGAACTGTCGGCACGTTTCGGCTACACCCGCGCGGACGACCCGAACCCGCCTTCCGTCCCCAAGCCAGAGCACCGAATCCTCGTCGTCGCCGAGAAGTACCAGACCGGCTTCGACCAGCCGCTGCTGACCACCATGTACGTGGACAAGATCCTGGTGAAGCTGGCCGCGGTGCAGACGCTTTCCCGGCTCAACCGCACCCACCGGCTCAAGACTACCGAGGACCTGTTCATTCTCGACTTCGCCAACCGGCCCGAAGACATCGAGCAGGCTTTCCAGCAGTACTACGAGGGGTCGGTCAGTGAGCCCACCGACCCCAACCTCCTGTTCGACCGCGAACGCGAGGTGATGTCCTACCAGCTCCTGGTAGAAGCCGAGATGGACGCCTTCGTGACCGCGTACTTCGCGGCCTTCCAGAGCGGCTCGGCCACCGACACCGCCATCATGAAGGCCCACGCCCGCCTCTACGGATACCTGCAGCCCGCCCTGGACCGTTTCAATGCCCTCAATGCCACCGAACCGGACACCGCTGCCGAGTTCCGCCGCGCCCTGGACTCCTACACCAAGGCGTATGGCTGGCTCTCCCACGTGATCGGATTTGAGAATCTCGAACTGGAACGGCTCTACCAGTACGGGCGTTTCCTGCTGCGCCGCCTGCCGGCGCCCGATCGCAGCGCTGGCGCCGACATTGGCGCGACAGCACCGAGTCACATGCGCATCGCTCAGACGGGCACCCCGGAGCTGCGCCTGGAGGCGGCGGGCGCGCAGGTACTGTCCGGCCTGGTAGCCGAGGCCGCCGGAGCGGTGGCCGAGGCGGAGGAGATGTCGCTGGCCGAATTGATCCGGTCCGTCAACGACGAGTACGGGACCGGGCTCTCCACCGCCGACCAGATCCTGCTCAGCCAGCTTGTTGTCGCCGTCAGCGAGGACCCCGAACTCCGGGCTATCGCCCTGCACCAGGACCAGGACGTCTTCGGAGGAGAACTGGAGAAGGACCTCGACCGGATCGTTATCGACCAGGCGGCGTCTAACGACGCCTTGATGGTCCGCTACTTCGACGACACCGACGTCAACCGCCTGTTCAAGCAGGTCGCGACCCAGCAGGCGTACCAGCTCATCCGGCGGCCGGTCCGACGCGAGGCCGAGCGCCGGACCACCCAGCAGCGGGCCGCCGAGCTCAAGTCGTCCGGAAGCCGTCGGGCGGAACCGCCGACCGCATAGCCTGTGCTCTGCAGCACGTCAGGCAATAGGCCGAACGGGGTGGTCACGCTCCGGCCACACAGAGAGGGACCTCGCATGGTGCAGGGCGGCACGCCGAGCTTCGACGCTGGTGTACCGGCCCGCGTGATCGCGGACCGGTACCGGCTGCACACGCCCATCGGTGCGGGCGGCATGGGCGAGGTTTGGCAGGCGTACGACGAGCGACTGGACCGCCGGGTTGCGGTCAAGATGATGCTGGCCGAGAGCCCGGTCCCGCCCGGGTTCCAGGGCGCGGCCTTCGAGGAGACCCTGCAGATCCGCCGCGCCCGATTCCTGCGCGAGGTCCAGATCACCGCTGGCATCGAGCACCTGGGTGTGCCGGCCGTCTACGACACCGGAGTCGACGAGGCCAGCGGACGTCTGTTCGTGGTTATGCAGCTCCTGCAGGGACGCGAACTGCAGACGTTCATCGATGAGACCGACTACGAAAGCGAGACGGTCCCCGTCTCCTGGGCCGCGGCCGTCGGCGCCCAGATCGCCTCCGTCCTTGACACCGTGCACCATCACGACGTCGTTCACCGCGACATCAAACCGGCCAACCTGATGCTCACCCCCGGAGGTGTGGTCAAGGTCCTTGACTTCGGCGTCGCCGCCCTGCGAGGAGTCGGTACCCTGCCCCGCCTCACCCAGGTTGGCATGACCGTAGGCACCCCGCCCTACATGTCCCCCGAACAGAGCCTGGCCAACGCTGTGGGACCCGCCGCAGACGTCTACGCCCTCGCCTGCGTGCTCCACGAACTCCTCACCGGCAAACCGCCGTTCATCCCCGATGACAGCCGCTCCCACATGTGGCATCACGTCCACACCCAGCCCCCGCCCATCCGTGTCCTGCGCCCGGATGCGCCGGCCGATATCGAGAAGCTCCTGCTGGGGATGCTCACCAAGGAATCCGAGCAACGAATGGACGCGATGGCGGTCTATGACGCCCTCCTGCCCTTCGTCCACGCCTCCACGGGCACCCCCGCCACGACCGATGAGGGCATCCTCGACCCCCGTCTGCCGTTCCTGCGCCCCTTCGGCGGCCGGGCGCCCAGCTCCCGTGTCGCCCCCTCGTACACCCCCACAGTCGTCATCCCCTCACCGCTCGCGCCCCCACCGGCAGCCGCACCGCAGGGGCCGGAGCCAGGCCCTGCCGCACTGACCGAGCAGGAGGCGGACGCGGTCTCCGACCGGGCAGCGCAGCTGGCTCAGGACGGCCAGTTCACCCAGGCCGCCGACGCACTCGCCGAGGCCATCGCGAGAGCCGCTGACCCGGAGCTACGGGAGGGCATGCAGTTCAGCCTCGCCCAGGTGAAGTTCCTGGCCGGAAGCCACCGTGAGGCCCTCGCGCTCTTCGAGCCGCTCGCCCACCACTACACCGACCGGTACGGCGCCGGCGACGAGCAAGCCCAACTGTGCTGGTACTACGCCGCGCAGTGCCGGATGGAACTCGGCGAAGCCACCGCCGCCATCCAAGCCTTCAACCACGTCAGCGAGAGCACGCCTGAGCCTGACGACGAGGACGCTACCAACCGCTATCTGGACGTCCTCGCACGATTGATGAGTCTGCATGCTGCGGCGGAAAGCCTCCCGCAGGCACTGCATGTAGGCGACTGGCTTCGATCGGAGACGGTACGCCTCCGGGGAAGCGACTGGCCCGGGTTGGGGCAGATCGACACCTACCTTCGCTGCCTTCGCCAAGACCTGGGCTGACCGCCTGACGTCTCGGGATCCGTCAAGGCTGACACGTACGTGTTCCCTCCGGACCGGCTTCCGACAGTGGCAGTTTGTATGGGGCCAACAAGGCAGCCCGGCCGTACTACCAGGAAACCCCCCTTAGCTACGGGACCGTCTGTCATGTAAGAACCGAGTGATCGCCGAGTCTTCGGCTAGCTTCGTTGATCGCAGTGTGGAGCTCGTGGAACAGCGGCTCAGGGAGGGTTTGCCTGTCAAGACCGGAGGATTCGAGTACAGGAATCAGGCTGCCCATCTGATCGGATGAAAGCTTTCCTCCCCATGCAGTGAGCAGGTCTCGGACCGCATACCCGTACTGTGCGCGGACGATGGCGACGACCAGCCGCGAAACGAGCTCGGAGGAGTCCTCTTGGAGACCTCCGAGGAGCTCCGTTGGGACGATCCCGAGCCGTGTCGTGAACACGACCCGGCACGAAACAGTTGCTGGTCTCCGTGGACCCGGAATGGGTCGTCGACGTCGGTGGCGCGCGGTTCCCGGAGGGTGAGCCTGGCGCTGGAGAGTTCGACTGGGTGAATGTCCGGCAGGCTAGCGGCCCGAGGCCAGCGCTCCGGTTCCGGTGAAGGAGCCGGTACCGGGGAGCACCTCGGGGACGGAGACGCGGCGAAGACCCCTTGTGAGGTGCTCGTGTCAGCCTTCCGTCCCGGGAGTTCGTGGCACACTCGGCAGGATTCGGACCGGCGACTGCTGGAGGAGAAGGCCCCGCTCACGAGGCACCCACGACGGAGGCCCCGGGCACGGCGGTCGCCGTGCCCGGGGCCTCCGCAGAGGGACCCGCCTCCCCCGGCTACCCGGCAACCTCCGTCTTCTCGGCGGCCTCGGCCTCGGCCTGGGCCCGGCTCCGGCGAGCCGAGCGCATCCGGGCGACGGCGACCAGGGCCACGGCCGCGAGGATGACCGTGTAGATGCCGATGGTGATCGGTCCGGAGAAGAGCGCGCCCACGTCCCCCTGGCCGATGGCCAGTGCACGGCGGAGCTCCGTTTCAGCGAGCGGGCCCAGGATGACCGCGATGAGCACCGGGGCCACCGGGATCGAGTACCGCCGCATCATGAACCCGAGCAACCCCAGCAGGATCAGGAGCCACAGCTCGATCACGGAGTAGGACGAGGCGTAGACCCCCAGCACCGCGAAACCGGTGATGCCGGCGTACAGGTAGCGGCGCGGGATCAGGAGCAGTTTTGCCCACAGCGGTGCGAAGGGCAGGTTCAGGATGAGCAGCATGACGCTGCCGATGAACAGGCTGGCCAGGAGCGCCCACACCAGGTCGGCGTTGCGCTCGAAGAGCAGCGGGCCGGGCTGCATGCCGTACTGCTGGAAGGCGGCGAGCATGATCGCCGCCGTGGCCGAGGTGGGCAGCCCCAGCCCCAGCAGCGCGCCCATCGCGGTGCCCGCCGTCGCGCTCGCGGCGGTCTCCGGGGCGGCCACGCCCTCGATGGCGCCCTCGCCGAACTCGTCGGGGCGCTTGCCCCTGCGGGCCCGCAGCTGGGACAGCTTGCGCTCGGTGCCGTAGGCCAGGAACGTGGGGATCTCCGACCCGCCCGCGGGGACGGCGCCGAAGGGCAGTCCGAAGCCCAGCCCGCGGATCCACGCGGGCACGGCGCGTTTGAGGTCGCGTCCGCTGAGCCAAGGGGTGCCGGTGGTGCGCAGGAGTTCGGTGGTCCCGCTTCCTCCGCGGTGCACGCGCGAGGCCACGTGGAGGACCTCCCCGAGCGCGAGCAGGCCCACGGTCACCGTGATGATGCTGACCCCCTCGAACAGGGAGGGGATGCCCAGGGTGAAGCGGGCCGCGCCGCTCTGGGAGTCGATGCCGACCATGGCCAGGGACAGGCCGATGGAGAGCGCGATGAGGCCGCGCACCATGGACTGGGCGACGACCGCCGAGGTGGCCAGGAAGGCGAAGACGGCCAGTGCGAAGTACTCGGCGGGGCCGAAGCGCAGGGCGATGTCGATGATGACGTTGGAGAAGAACGCCACCACGGCCGTGGAGACGACCGCGCCGATGAACGCGCCGATCGCCGACGTGGCCAGGGCCTGGGAGGCCCTGCCCTTGAGCGCCATCTTGTGGCCCTCGATCGCCGTGGCGATGGCCGAGCTGTTGCCCGGGGTGTTCATGAGGATCGAGGTCGTGGAGTCGCCGAAGAGCCCGCCGTAGTAGACGGCGGTGAACATGATGAACGCGCCCGTGGGGTCGAGCTTGAATGTGACGGGCAGCAGCAGGGCCACCGCCATCGCCGACCCCAGGCCGGGCAGGACGCCGACCGCGGTGCCGAGCACGACGCCGACCAGCGCCCACAGCAGGTTCTCCGGGGTGAGGGCGGCTGCGAAGCCGCCCCCGAGAAGTCCGAGCGTCTCCATGTCAGAGCACCCCTCCCAGGATCCCCGCGGGGAGTTTCAGGCCCAGGCCGGCGACGAACGCCAGCTGGACGACGGAGGAGTAGACCAGCGCCACGCCGGCCTCGAACACGGGACGCCGCTTGTCGCCGAAGGCCCAGGCGACGCCGAAGAACAGCAGGGCCCCGGACAGCAGCCAGCCCACCGGCTGCAGCAGCAGGGCGAAGAGCGCGACGGAGCCGATCACGATGCCGACCGTGCGCCAGTCGCTGTGGGTGGCGGGCGCGCCCGCCGGGGGCCGCTCGCCGTCGACCAGCTCTCCGACGGCTCCGGCCTGGTCGTGCGCCCTGGTCTCGGTGTCGGCGAGGCCGCTCTCCGGCTCCGGGGCGGGGCGCCGGATCACCTGGACGGCGAGCGCCGTGCCCAGGACGACCATCAGGACCGCGACGACGGAGGGGAAGAACTGCGGCCCCGGCGAGGCCGAGTTGTCGGGCACGTGCATGGTGAGCGTCTGCTCGCCGAGGAAGAGGCCGATGCCGATGGTGAGCAGACCGACGAAGATCTCGCTCCGCCCCCTCCACCAGTGCCGGGCCGGCCGCGCGGGGCGCGGTCCGGTGTCGGTCCCGCGCGGTTCCGCGGGTGTGCTGCTCAGGCTCATGACAGTCCCAGGTCCTGTGTGACGGTGGTGATGCGGTCGATCTCGGCTGCGAGGAACTCCTCGAACTCCGGGCCGGACTGGAAGGTGTCCTCCCACCGGTTGCGTTCGAGGGTGTCCTGCCACTCGGGGGTGCGGACCATCTCCTCGACGATGGCGGTCAGCTCCTCGCGCTCGGCGTCGCTGATGCCGGGCGCGGCCATGAAGCCGCGCCAGTTCGGCAGCACGGCGTCCACGTCCTGCTCGGGCAGGGTCGGGTGCTCCTCCAGCCCCGGGACCCGCTCCTCCGCGGAGACGCCGAGGACGCGGAGGTTGCCCGCCTCCACCTGGTCGCGGAACTCGTTGTAGCCGGAGACGCCGACGTCGACGCTGCCCGAGAGCAGGGACGTGAGCGCCTGGGCGCCGCCCGCGAAGGGGATGTAGTTGACGCTCTGGGGGTCAACGCCGCGCGACTGGGCGGCCAGGCCCGCGAGGAGGTGGTCGGTGCCGCCCAGGGAGCCGCCGCCGACCGCCACCGCGCCCGGGTCCTCCTCCCAGGCCGCGACGAGGTCCGACATGTCCTCGAACGGGGAGTCCTCCCTGACCACGAACACCTCGTAGTCGTCGGCGACGCGGGCGATGGGGACCACGTCCTCCAGGGTCTGCGCCGAGTCGTTGACGATGATGCCGCCGATCATGACGGTGCCCGTCGTCATCAGGGTGGTCGCGTCGCCCTCCCGGCGGACCGTCTGGGCGAGGCCGATCGTGCCGCCGGCCCCGGGGAGGTTCATCACCTGCGTGTTCTCGACGATGCCGTTGACGCGCAGGGAGTGCTGTGCCTCGCGCGCCACCA
This sequence comes from Streptomonospora nanhaiensis, assembly GCF_026642255.1. Classification (GTDB taxonomy): domain Bacteria; phylum Actinomycetota; class Actinomycetes; order Streptosporangiales; family Streptosporangiaceae; genus Nocardiopsis; species Nocardiopsis tropica. The sequence continues at coordinate 3,021,762 of NZ_CP113264.1, forward strand.
GGTCCCAGCCTCCGCCGGGGTCGGCCGGGACGACGATGTCGACCCGGGCCCGGGCCTCGGACGCGCCCGTGTCGGAGAGCGCGGCGTTGGCCGCGGCGGCGCCGACGACGAGGACGGAGGCCACGGCTCCCACCGAGCGGAGGATCCGCTGGTTCTTCATCCTTCACTTCCTCTCGACCCTCTGGTCCACCTGGTGGACCAGTAGGGCCGCTTGCTGGTTCCGGAAATGATGCGGGTCACAATGGCTCCTGTCAACGGGAGGATGACACGCGCCCGTAACGTGTTTGTCGCGGTCCGGGTGTACGTGCCTCTTCCAGCGACTTTTTTCCCGGATCGGCGTCGGGGGCGGGGGCGCCCGTCGCGGGCGGGCCTGTACGGGAATCCGCCCCGTGCGCTAGGCTGTCGCCGCGAGTCCACCTGATGGATCAGAGAGACCACACAGTGGACCACTGGCGAGGAGGAGACATGCCGGGAGGCGACGCGGACGGCTCCGTGCGCAGCGTGGCGCGCGCACTGGACCTGCTGGACCTGTTCGACGAGACGCACCAGGCCCACACCGTGCGGGAGCTCACCGAACGGACGGGTCTGGCCAAGACGACCGTCCTGCGACTGGTGGGAACCCTGGAACAGCGGGGGCTGCTGTGGACCCGGCCCGACGGCCGGATCGGGGTGGGTCCCGGACTGCTGCGGTGGGCCCGCCTGGCCCACGCGGTCTGGAGGGTCCCCGAGGCGGTCCGGGCGGTGATGCGCGAACTCGTCGCGGACACCGCGGAGACCGTCAACCTCTACGTCCGCGCGGACGCGGTGCGCGTGTGCGTCGCCCAGGAGGAGGGCCCCCAGCGGCTCCGCCACGTCGTGAACACCGGTGACGAGATGGTCCTGTGGGGCGGCTCCGCCAGCAAGGTCCTCCTCATCGGCGCCCCCGAGTCCCTGCTCCTGCGCGTCTCGGCGGCCTCGCCCCACGGCCCCGGGCACCTCAACCGGCTCAAGGAGGAGGTGGAGCGCGCCGCGCGGCTGGGCTACGCGGTCAGCCACGGCGAGCGCGAGACCGGGGCCTCCGGCGTCGCCGCCCCCGTGTACGGATCGGACGGCGCCGTCCCCGTCGCCGCCCTGGCCGTGGGCGGGCCCACCGCCCGCTTCACCGACGCCGCGGTCGAGAGCTTCACCTCGGCCGTCGTCGGCGCGGCGGGCCGCATCACCGGCATCGGCCTCGACCCCCTGGGCGGGCCCGCCGGCCCCGGAAGGACGGCCCGATGAGCGCGGCGGAACAGCCCGAACCCCTGCTGGCCGGGGTCCGCGTCCTGGACATGACCAACGTCCTGGCCGGACCCTACGCCGGCTACCAGCTGGCCCTCATGGGGGCGGAGGTGGTCAAGGTCGAGGTGCCCGGCAGCGGGGACCTCGCCCGGCGGCTCGGAGCCGCCCCCGACCTCAGCGCCCGGGGCCTGGGCGCGTCGTTCCTGGCGCAGAACGCCGGAAAGCGCTCCCTCACGCTCGACCTCAAGTCCCCCCGGGGCGGCGAGGTGATGGAGCGGCTGGTCCGCGGGTCCGACGTGCTGCTGGAGAACTTCCGCCCCGGGGTCCTGGAACGGCTGGGCTTCGGCTGGGAGCGGCTGCGCGAGATCAACCCCCGGCTGGTGTACTGCGCGGTCTCCGGGTTCGGGGCCGACGGCCCCATGAGCGGGCGCCCCGCCTACGACCAGATCGTCCAGGGGCTCTCGGGGATGATGAGCGCCACCGGCACCCCGGGGACCGGGCCGCTCCGGGCCGGCTTCCCCGTCGCGGACGTCCTGGGCGGCCTCGCGGCGGCCTTCGCGGTCAGCACCGCGCTCGTGCGGCGCGAGCGGACCGGGATCGGCGCCAGCGTGGACGTGTCCATGCTGGAGACCGCCATCACCGCCATGGGGTGGGGGGTCTCCAACTTCCTGACCACCGGCGTCGAGCCGTCCCCCATCGGCAACGAGAACGCCACCGCCGCCCCCTCCGGCACCTTCGCCGCGGCCGACGGCGCGCTCAACATCGCCGCCAACAAGCAGGAGCAGTTCGAGACCCTGTGCGCCCTGGTCGGCGCGCCCCACCTGGCCTCGGACCCGCGCTTCGCCCGCCGCGAGGACCGCAAGACGCACCGGGACGCCCTGCGGGAGGAGCTGGAGAAGCACCTCGCCCGGCGCACGGCCCGGGAGTGGGAGCGGGAGCTGTCCGAGGCGGGCGTCCCGGCCGCCCGCGTCCTGAGCGTGGCCGAGGCGCTGGACCTGGACCAGGTGGAGCACCGGGGCCTCGTGCACACGCTCCCCTTCCCCGGGGAGGAGGGGCGCGAGCTGCGGGTGCTCGGCAGCGGGGTGCACGTGGACGGGGCCGCCCTCGCCCCGCCCGGACCGCCCCCCGTGCTCGGGGAGCACACGGCCGAGGTCCTGCGCGAGGCGGGCTTCGGCGACGAGGAGATCGACAGGCTGCGCGAGGAGGGAACCGTATGAGCGACACCGGCCAGGAGTCCATGACCCGCCGCGAGATCGGGAACTGGTGGTCCACGGGGGTCATCAGGATCGCCCCGGGCGAGATCGAGCCGCGCGGCTACCCCGTCCAGGAGCTGATCGGGCAGGCCTCGTTCGTGGACACCGTGTGGCTCATGCTGCGCGGGGAACTGCCCGATCCCCGGCAGTCCCGCCTGCTGGAGGCGGCCCTGGTCGCCGCCGTCGACCACGGCCCCCAGGCGCCGTCGATCGCGGCCGCGCGCATGGCGGCCACCTGCGGCGTCGGCCTGAACAGCGCCGTCGCCACCGGCGTCAACCTCCTCGGGGACGTCCACGGCGGAGCGGGCCAGCAGTGCGTGGAGCTCCTGGAGCGGATGGCGGCCCTGCGCGCCGGGGGTGCCCCGGTGGACCGCGTGGCCGCCGACGAGGTGGCCGGGTACCGCGCCCGGGGGGAGTACGTGCCCGGGTTCGGCCACCGCTTCCACCCCCGCGACCCCCGCCGCGACCCGCTCCTGGGCCTGGTCGGGGAGGCCGTGGAGGAGGGCGTGGTGCCGGGCGGCCCCCTGGAGTCGGCCCTGGCCCTCGAAGCCGCCCTGTCCGAGGGGCGTGCGAGGCCCGTCCCCATGAACGTGGACGGCGCCACGGCGGTCGTCTACGCGTCCCTGGGGTTCCCCGCCGAACTGGCGCGGGGGCTGTTCGTGCTCTCCCGCTCCGTCGGGATCCTCGCCCACGCCTGGGAGGAGCACGGGTCGGGCGCCAGGATCAAGGGGCCGCTCCCCCGCTCGGTCCTGGCGGAGTACACCGGGCCGCCGACCCGCCACGTCCCCGCGGACCGGAGGGCCTGAGGGCCGGTCCCGTCCCCGGGAAGGTTCACGGCTCCGCTCCGCCTTCCCTCCGTGATCTTGTACTTATAGCGAGGTTGGGCGTCGAGAACGTCTATAAGTACAAGATCATCGGGGTCGGGACCCCTCACATCACATCGGCGACGTTTTCGGCCACGGCACTACGGGGCCCTGCTCGGCGCCGGCCGCCCCGGCCCGGGGCTCAGGGGGTCCGGAACTCCCGGGCCCCGGGGGCCAGCGCGGCCAGCGCGGGCGCCGCCACGCACAGCAGGGCGCACGCCAGGAGCACCGGCCCGGCGCCGAAGGCCTGCGCGGCCGGGGCGATCAGGGCCAGGCCCACGGGCGCGAGCCCGTAGGAGAACAGGAAGTCCAGGGAGGAGACCCGCGCGAGCTTGCCGGGCTCCACCTCCCGCTGCGCCGCCGTGAACCACGGGACGTTGAACAGCTCCACGCCGACCCCCACCACCGCGTACGCGGCCATGACCGCCAGGGGGCCCACGGGCAGGATCAGGCTCAGCGGGGCCAGGCCGTAGAGGGCCAGCCCGGCCAGGGCGGTCCACCCCTGGGCCGGGGGCCGCCACCGGGAGACCAGCACCGCCCCGAGGAGGGCGCCGCCGGTGTAGGCGGTGAGCGCCCCGGCCAGGACCGCCTCGGTCCCGTAGTGGTCGCGGCTGGCCAGGGGGAGCAGGACGTTGGTGGCGGAGTAGCCCAGGGCGATCACCACGGTGAGGGCGCCCAGCCCGGCGACGAACCAGGGGTGCCTGCGGGCCTCGGCGAGCCCTTCGAGGAACTCGGTGTGGAAGGCGGCGCGCGGGGCCCGCTCCCCGGTCCCCGCCGCGGCGCCCGCCGGGGGCAGGAGCGCGGCCGCGAGCCACAGCGCGGCCGTGACCAGGAGCAGGGCTCCCGTGCCGGTCACCGTCGACAGCAGCGCGGTCAGCCCGGGGGCGAGCAGGGTGGCGCCCCGCACGGAGAACGTGAGGGCCGCGTTGGCCTGCTGCCGGTCCTCGGGGGCGACGACCTCGGCGGTGAGCGCCTGGAACGCGGGGCGACAGGCGCCCTGGCCGACGCCCACCACGGCCGCCGCCGCTGCCATGAGCGCGGTGGAGGTGCCCAGCCCCAGGGCGAGGACGGGTGTGGCGGCCGCCGCCGCGAGCCCCGACCACAGGACGACGGACCGCCGGGAGTGGCGGTCGGCGAGCAGCCCGCCGAGGGGGACCGCGACCAGGAAGCCCGCGGTCCGTGTGGCCAGGACCAGTCCCAGGCCCACGGCGCCGAGGGAGCCGTCGAGCACCGCCAGACCGAGGATGAACGGCAGGGCCCAGGTCGCCAGGCCCGACGCCGTGGTTCCGCACCACAGGCGCACGAAGGCGGGGTCGAGGAGGGGGGAGCCCCGTAGCCGGCGGGGATCGGTCTGGTTCGGCGTCGTCGTTGACACGCGTGGTCTCTCGCTCTCTGGCGGTTCGGCAGGGGTCTGTTCCATCTTAGTGAAAACGATAACCACTAACGCTCGTATTCACATCGCCGCCATCTGCTGACAATGATTTTCATTTCCCCTATAGTCGTCATCGCCAGAGCCGCCCCTGCCGCCCCGCGCGGTCGGTCCGGTGTCCGAGATGCGACCTGGGGCGTGTGTGCCGGCGCCCCGTGTCCGCATTCCGAGACGTACCCCTCCGCCGTCGAAAGGACCCGCGTGGATCCCTCCCTGATCGCCCAGCTCCCTCCCCCTCTTCCGGCCGAGCAGATCATCGGCATGAACCAGCCCAAGGCCGACCTCCGCACCCACCGCACCTACACCTGGAACGGATGGGACTTCACCGTCCCTCCCGGCGTGTTCATGCCGGGGGAGACGAGCCGGATGATCCACCAGCGCCTCCTCGACGGCGACATCGCGGTGCGGGGCAGGCGCTACGCCGCGATGGGGGTCGGCCTGGGGGTCGAGACCGCCGTGGCGGGCCTGCGCGGAGCGGCGCGGGTCTACGCCGTGGACGTGCACGCCGACAGCGTCCGCGCGGCCGGGGACAACTACCGCAGGCTCGTCACCGGCGCGCAGGCGCCGGAGTTCGTCCCGGTCGTCTCCGACGTCTTCGCGGGCTTCCCCGAGGGCCACCAGGCGGACGTCGTCACGTTCAACCCCCCGGCGGTCAGCCAGCCGGTGAGCGACGACCCCGACGTGGTCCGCAACGTGTGTGCCGGGGCCGCGGTCACCGAGGCCTTCTTCTCGCAGATCGCCGAACGCGACCTGCTGGCCCCCGGCGGGGAGGTCTACCTCATCGTGTCCAACACCGCCGACCTGCGCCGCATCATCGGCCACGCCGCCGCCACCGGGTTCAGGGCACAGATCCACCACCTGCACGACTGGGAGGACGGCGTCCTCACCCACCTGTTCCGGCTGACCCGCGGACCCGCCGGGGCCGGGGACGGGGACCGCGACCTGGAGGCCGTCCGATGAAGGACCTCGACACACTCTTCCGGTCGGTGCTGGCCGAGCCCGACCTGCCCCCGGCGACCAGCGTGTTCTGGGTCCACCACGGCACCCGGCTCGCGGGGGGAGGGGTCACCTACCTCAACCAGTACGTCCTGGTCAGGGTCGGCCGGGCCTTCGGCGCGTGCGCCTTCGAGCAGGGCGCCCTGGACCCCGCGGTCTGCGCCGAGGCCTCCGGCGCCCCCCTGCGCGACCTCCTCCTGCACGGGCCGCTCCCGCTGCGGCTCGCCGCCCTGGACGCCTACCTGGGACAGGCCGCGCCGCACGCCGAGGACCCCCGCGCCGAGGAGGTCGTCCTGCCCCGGGGCACCCCGGAGGAGCGGGCCCTGGCACGCGACGCGGCCGTCGCCGGTCTCGTCCCCGAGCCCGACGGCCGCAAGGTCGGCCTCATCGGCGTGGTGAACCCCCTCGTCGCCGCCATCCACGAGAGGGGAGGGCGCTGTCTTCCCTGCGACCTGAACCTGCGGAGCACGCAGTGGGGCGACCCCGTCACCCCGGACATGGAGGAGGTCCTCTCCGAGGCCGACGCCGTCGTCGCCACCGGGATGACCCTGGGCAACGGGACCTTCGACCGCATCCTGGAGCGCTGCCGCGAACGGGACGTCCCGCTCGTGGTCTACGCGCAGAGCGGCGCGGCCGTGGCCCGCGCGTTCCTCGGCGCGGGCGTGAGCGCCCTGTCGGCCGAACCCTTCCCGTTCTCCCAGTTCAGCGCCGACCCGACCTCCCTCTACCGCTACCGGGCCCACGGTGCGGACCGGAGAACGGCCGGGGGAGGGGAGGGGTGACCGTGGACGAGCACTTCTCCGAGGCCGTGGGCAGACCCGACCTGATCGACCTGGGCGGGGGGCTGGCCTGCCTGCGCTTCGAGTCCATGAAGGTGGCCTCCGCCGTGGCGGCGGTCCGCCACCTGCTCGACACGGGGGCCGTCCGCCCGGGCGACACCCTCGTGGACAGCTCCAGCGGCATGTACGCCCACGGCCTGGCCCTGGCGGCCCACCGCTACGGCCTGCGCTGCCACATCATCGGCTCCACGACGGTCGACCGGACCCTGCGCGTCCAGCTCGCCGTGCTCGGCGCCACCCTGGAGCAGATGCCGCCCTCCGACGACCTCCGGCTCGACCAGAACCGCCGGGTGCGCAGGGTCCGCGAGGTGATCCGGGACAACCCCGGATTCCACTGGATGCGCCAGTACCACGACGACGTCCACGCCCTCGGCTACCGCGAGGCCGCCGACATGATCGCCCGGGAGACGGGGGGCGAGCCGCTGACCCTGGTGGGCGGCGTGGGGACGGGCGTCTCGACCGGGGCCCTGGCCCGCTTCCTGCGGGAGAGGGAGCCCGGCACCGCGCTGGTGGGGGTCCAGCCCTTCGGCAGCGTCACGTTCGGCGGCGACGGCGTCGAGGACCGGGACATCATCATCGCGGGCATCGGCAGCTCCATCCCGTTCGGCAACGTCGACCACTCGCTCTACGACACCGTCCACTGGACCGGGTTCTCGGCCGCACTGGCGGGGAGCGTCGACCTGCTCCGCCGCCACGCGGTGTTCGCGGGGCTCTCCACCGGGGCGGCCCACCTCGTGGCGCGGTGGGAGGCCCGCCGCAGCCCGGGGCGCCGCGTCGTGTTCCTGGCGCCGGACACCGGCCACCGGTACGTGGAGTCGGTGTTCGCGCGCCACGGGGAGGCCGCGGCGATCGAGGACCTGGCTCCGCGGGAGGTCCTCGATCCGGACGACCTGGAGCTCCCGTGGTCGCGGATGGAGTGGAAGGGGGCCGCGCCGCCCTCCCGCGCCGTCCACACCGACGACCTGGTCACGTCCCTGGAGGGGTGAGGACACCCGCCGGAGTCCCCCTCCGGCGGGCGCCTCCCCGTGCGCGTGCCCGCGCACGGGGAGGCGGGCCGGGCGCACCGGCACCGCCACGCGATCGCGGGGCCGGTGCGCCTCACGGCCGGACCGGGCTCAGCCCCGCTCCAGCTCCCGCAGGTACTCGGCGAAACTCTCCAGTCCGTCGATGTTGCGCGGGCCGGAGATGCCCTCGTTGTAGTCCAGGACGAAGAAGTTCTCCTCGACCACCGCCGGGACCTCGGACATGGCGGGGAACGAGGTCAGGAAGTCGATCTTCTCCTGGGCGGGCTGGTCGCCGTAGTCGAGGATGATGACGACCTCCGGCTCGGCCTCCACGACCGCCTCCCAGCCGACCTGGGTCCACCGCTCGTCGAGGTCGCCGAAGATGTTCTCGCCCCCGGCAGAGGAGATGATGTCGTTCGGCGGCACCTGGCTGCCGGCGGTGAAGGGCTGGTCGGCGCCCGAGTCGTACAGGAAGACGGGAACCGGGTCGCCCTCGGGCACCTGCTCCTCCACCGCCGCGACCCGCTCCCTGTAGCCCTCCACGAGCTCCGTCGCCCGCTCCTCGACCCCGAAGATCCGGCCCAGCCGGTCCAGGTCCGTGTAGAGGCCCTCGAAGGGGGTGACGCGTTCGGGGAAGCCCGGGTAGTTGAAGCAGGACTCGGCGTGCATGAAGCTCTGGATCCCGATGCCGTCCAGGATCTCGGGGGTGATGCCGCGCTGGTCGCTGAACCCGGAGTTCCAGCCCGCGACCACCAGGTCCGCCTCGGCGTCCACGACCGTCTCGCGGTCGAGGAGGTCGTCGCCGAGGAACTCGACGCTCGCGTAGTCCTCCGCCCAGGGGGACTCCTCCACCGGCGGGTTGGCCGGCGGCATCACGTAGCCGTGCACCTGGTCGGCCAGCCCGAGGGCGAACAGCTTGTCGGCGCTGCCGCCCTCGTAGGCGACGGCGCGCTGCGGGGTCGTGTACTCCACCTCCTCGCCGCAGCGCTCCACGGTCACCGTGTCCGCGGCCGCCGAGCCCTCCTGGACCTGGGCGCCGCACCCGGCGAGGAGGACGGAGACGGCCGCCACGGGGAGCACGGACCGCCAGGGGGAACTGCCTTCACGAACGCTGGTCGTCATGGGACGCCTTTCTCGACATCACGGAGTCCAGGTGGCCTGGACGGGGAGGGAGCCGGTACAGCACCTGGGGGTCGCCGGTCAGGGGGTGGGGCACCACCGAGGCCTCGATGCCGAAGACCTCGCGGAGCAGGGCGGGGGTCAGGACCTCGTCGGGGGTGCCCGCGGCCACCAGGGCGCCCTCGGAGAGCACACCGATCCGGTCGCAGGCGGCCGACGCCAGGTTGAGGTCGTGCAGGACCACGAGCACCGTGATCCCGGCCCCCCGTACGAGGGACAGGAGTTCGACCTGGTGCCGGACGTCGAGGTGGTTGGTGGGCTCGTCCAGGACGAGCACCCGGGGCTCCTGGGCCAGGGCGCGGGCCACCAGGACCCGCTGGCGCTCCCCGCCGGACAGTTCGAGCACGCCCCGGTGCGCGAGGTGCGCCACGTCCAGGAGCTCCATGGCGTTGCGGCACAGGTCGCGCTCGCGGGCGCTGAGCGCCTGGTTGCCCCGCAGGTGGGGGGCGCGGCCCAGGGCCACGACCTCCTCCACGGTGAAGTCCAGGTCGCTGCCGCTCTCCTGGGTCAGCGCCGCGACCCGTTGGGCGCTCAGGCGCAGGCTGAGGGAGGACAGGTCCTCCGCCCCCAGCCACACCCGGCCCGCGTCGGGGCGCAGGGCCCGGTACACGCAGCGCAGGGCGGTGGACTTGCCCGAGCCGTTGGGGCCGACCAGCCCCACCACCTGCCCGTCGGGGACGTCCAGTGTCAGCGCGCGGACGATCGGTTCGCCGCCGAGTTCGACGGACAGGCCGTCGAGGCGCAGGTCCATCAGCGTCCTCCGAACAGGTAGCCCCTGCGGCGCATCAGGGTGATGAACACCGGGACGCCGATCAGGGCGGTGATGACGCCCAGCGGGAGCTCGCGGGGGGCCGCGGCCACGCGGGACGCGAGGTCGACCCACACCATGAAGACCGCGCCGACCAGCGGGGCGACGGTGAGGACCCGGCGGTGGTCGGCGCCCACGAGCATGCGCACGATGTGCGGGATGACGAGGCCGACGAACCCGATCGCCCCGCTCACCGCGACCATGGCCCCGGTCATGACGGCGGTCAGGGCGAAGAGCCACCGGCGCAGCCGGTCCGCGCCGATGCCCAGGCTGGCCGCCGTCTCGTCGCCCAGCGCCATGACGTCGAGCGGGCGTGCCAGGCCGCGGAGCATCACCGCCCCGAGGACGACCACCGCCGCGACCACGGGGAGGGAGCCCCAGGTGGCCGCGCCGAAGCTCCCCATGGACCAGAACAGGACCGTGCTCGTGGCCTCGCTGCTGGGGGCGAGGTAGATGATCACGCTCATGACCGCCTGGAACCCGAAGGACAGGGCGACACCGGTCAGCACCAGGCGCAGCGGTGTCACCCCCGTCCGGGAGTAGGCGATGAGGTAGACGAGGAGGGTGGCGACGAGGGCCCCGAGGAAGGCGCCGGCGGAGACCGCGTAGACGCCCAGGGCCGAGAGGGCCCCGAACACGCCGACGAGGACGGCGCCCACGGAGGCCCCGGAGGAGACGCCGAGGATGTAGGGGTCGGCGAGCGCGTTGCGCACCATCGCCTGGACGGCGACGCCGACGACGCCGAGGCCGGCGCCGACCAGGGCGGCGAGGATCACGCGCGGCGTCCGGATCTGCCAGATGATCTGGTACCGGACGACCTCGTCGGCCTGGATGGCGCCGCCGGTGAGGGCCGCCCACAGGTAGCGCACGGTCTCGCCGGGCGGGACGAGCGCCGAACCCAGTCCGATCGCCAGGACCATCGACACGGCCAGGACGGCGCCGAGCACGACCGCGGCCAGCGCGGCGCCGGCGGGGGTGGACAGGCGGCGGACCCGGCGCGGGCCCGCCGGGGCGGGGGTGGAAGCGGAGCGGGGGTCGGGACTGTGTGCCTGCCGTGGTTCGTCCGGGGGGACGGACAGTTGGCGCACCGGGTCTCCCTTCCGATATGCGCGATAATGACAATGGTTATCATTCTAGGCTTGAATTGCACCACTCGCGCACGTGATCGGGGCACGGATTCGCCGGTCCGAAGGGCGAAAAGGGCCCGAAAGGGACAAGGGGGTAGAACGTCGGACCCGCAGGGGTTCCGGCGAGGCCGCGAGCGCGGGGGCCCGGCCGGAATCACCCCGGGTACACGTATAGCCACGCAACCGCCGCCCGTGCACAATGGCAGCCATGTCGACGCCCGCCCCGCCCCGGCTGCCGCGCTCCGCGGTGTTCGCGGGGGTGTGCGTGGGCGTCTCCGCCACCGGGCACAGCCTCTCCTCCGGGCACGGCGTGCCCCCGCTCGCCCTGGCCCTGGGGGGCGTGCTGGCCCTCGCGCTCGCCCACGGCGCGGCCCGCTCCGAACAGGGCCTGGGCGCGCTCGCCGCCCGGATGCTGTGGGGCCAGGCCGCACTGCACCTGGTGTTCACCCTCGCCTCCCCGTCCGGGGCGACCGCGCCGGGCGGGACGGGCCACGGGCACGCCGCCGCGCACGCCGCCCTCCCCGAAGGCGCGTCCGGGGCCGGAGCCGACATGCTGCTCGCCCACGCCGCGGCCGGGCTCGTGAGCGCGTGGTGGCTGCGCCAGGGCGAACGCGCCCTCTTCGACCTCCTCGGGTTCCTGGACGCGCTCCTGCGGGGAGTGCTCCTCGTCCTCCTCGCACGCCCCCGCACGGTCGTGCTCCCCGGCCCGCCGCGCTTCGCCCGCACCGGTGTGCCCGCCCCCCGCCCGGGACAGCGGTGCGTCCGCCTCGTGCGCGGGCCCCCGGCCCTTCCCTGATCGACACCACGACGCCTGCCGCGCGCCCTGCGCCCGGCCCCCGCCGACGCCCCGCGCGCCGGCGCCGCCACCCGTGCCCGCGTCCCCCACGGGGGAGCGGGGAGATCAGCAGAAGGCCCCGACCCATGCGAAGAAACGACACCTCCGACCCCCACGAGCCCGCGGCGGGCGCCCCCGTCCCCGGCGAGCCCGCACCCCCCGTCTCCGCCACGCCCGATCCCGCCGTCCCCGGCGATCCCGCAGCTCCCGCCTCCTCCGCCGATCCCGCTACGCCCGCCCCCGCCCGCACCCTGTGGTCCTCCCTACGCCCCCTGGTCCTACGGATGCACTTCTACGCAGCCGTCCTCGTCGCCCCGTTCATCGTGGTGGCAGCCCTGACCGGGCTCCTGTACGTCTACACGCCCCAACTCGAACAAGCGGTCCACGCCGACCTGCTCACCGTCGAACCGGCGGACACCGCCGTCCCGCTCTCACAGCAGGTCGAGGCGGCCTTCGCCGCACACCCGGAGGCGGAGCCGAGCGCCGTGCGCCCCTCCGTCGGACCGGGACTGACCACGCGCGTGCTCTTCGACGCGGAGGGCCTCTCCGCGAGCTACCGCCTGGCGGTCTTCGTCGACCCCCACACCGGGGAGGTCGTCGGCGACTCGACCAGCTACGGCAGCAGCGCGTCGCTCCCGGTGCGGTCCTGGCTCTCCGAGTTCCACCGGACCCTGCACCTGGGCGACGCCGGCCGCCTGTACAGCGAGCTCGCCGCGAGCTGGCTGTGGGCGGTCGCCCTCGGCGGCCTCGCCCTGTGGCTCTCCCGCGGCCGGCGCAACCGCCGCGCGCGCCGCGTCCTGCTGCCCCGGCGCTCGGCCGCCGGGCGCGCCAGGACGCTCTCCTGGCACGGGTCCGTCGGGACCTGGGCGCTCGCCGGCCTCCTCCTGGTGTCCGCGACCGGGCTGACCTGGTCCCAGTTCGCCGGGGAGAACATCGGCGGGATCCGGGGCGCGTTCGGCTGGCAGACCCCGGCGCTCTCCGCGCCCGCCCCCTCCGACCACGGAGGACACTCCGGCCACGGGGACCACGCCGGACACGAGGCCGCCGACCCGGCCGGCGAGGTCGACGCGGTGCTGGACACGGCCCGCTCGGCCGGTCTCGAAGGGCCGGTCGAGGTCTCCTTCCCGGTGGAGGACGGCGCGCCGTTCACCGTCAGGGAGACCGACCAGAGCTGGCCGGTCCAGCAGGACGCGGTCGCCGTCGACGCGCACGCCGACACCGTGGTCGAGGAGCTGCGCTTCGCCGACTACCCCCTCATGGCCAAGCTGTCCACCTGGGGCATCGCCTTCCACATGGGCCTGCTGTTCGGGGTGGTCAACCAGGTGCTGCTGACCGTCCTCGTCCTGGGGCTGCTGGCGATGATCTTCTGGGGCTACCGCATGTGGTGGCAGCGCCGTCCGACCAGGGACGGGGCGTTCGCGACGGGGCGTCCGATCCCGCGCGGCGCGTGGCGCGCGGCTCCGCCGTGGGCCAGGGTCGGGGTCGTCGCCGTGGCGGTGGCCGTCGGGTACCTGCTGCCGGTCCTGGGGGTGTCGCTGCTGCTGTTCCTCGCGGTGGACCTCGCCGTCGGGGCGCGCCGCAGGAGGCGGGCCCGCACCGCCTGACGGGGCCCGGCCCCGGCCCACGGGGGAGCGCTGCCCGAACTGCTTCCCGACGGCGGTCCGGTCCCCGTGTCCCGGGGCCCACGCCCCTTCCCTCCGCGGAACGGCGGGGGGCTCAGCGGGCCGCCGGGCCGCCGCCCCCCGCGCGGCGGCCCACGGCCCCGGCCAGGACCCGGCACGCCCTGCGCAGGTCGGCCGGGTGCGCGGCCCCGTAGCCCAGGATCAGGCCGTGGACGGTCGGTTCGCCGTGGCTCGCACGCGAGGTGTCCTCCACCAGGACGCCCTGCTCCGCGCTCTCGGCCACCACCCCGGCGACCGCGTCGGCCGGCAGCGGCAGCATGACGTGCAGCCCCGCCGTGTCCCCGGTCAGGTACGGGCCCAGGTGGTCGATCAGCGTCCGCCGCCGGCGGGCGTACTCCAGGCGCATGCGGCGCAGGTGCCGGTCGAGGTCGCCGCGCTCCAGCAGCAGGGCCGTCGCCGCCTGGGCCTGGACGCCGGTGCGGTCGGACAGGCGGTCGCGGGTCCCGGCCACGCGTTCGAGCAGCGCGGCGTCGGCGACCAGCCAGCCGATCCCCAGGTCCGGGGACAGCGTCTTGGAGAGGGTGCCGAGCAGGACCACGTGCCCGGGGTCCAATCCGTACAGCGCGGGCAGCGGCGCCACGTCGTAGCGGAACTCGGCGTCGTAGTCGTCCTCGACGACCAGCGCGCCCCGGCTGCGCGCCCAGGCCAGCAGGCGCTCGCGGCGGGGGACCGGGAGGCGTCCGCCGAGCGGGTACTGGTGGGCGGGCGTCGTGTAGACCACGGACAGGTCGGCGGGCAGGTCGTCGACGACGATGCCGTCCCGGTCCACCCGGCAGGGGACGACCTCCGCCCCGCGCGACTCCAGGATGTCGCGCGCCCTCTGGTAGCCGGGCTCCTCGACCCCCGCCCGCCCGCCCCGGGCCAGGACCGTCGCGGCGAGCAGGTCCAGGCCGTTGCCCGTGCCGCGGGTGACCAGGACGTTCCGCGGGCCGACCCGGACGCCGCGGGTCCGGCGCAGGTGCTCGGCGAGCGCCTCGCGCAGCCGCGGGAGCCCGCGGGGGTCGGGGTCGTCGTCCAGCGGCAGGGAGGCCGCGTGCCGCCAGGCCCTGCGCCAGGCGGCCCCGTCGTGCGAGCGCACCCAGGGGACGCCCGGACGCAGGTCGACCATGCCCAGCCGCCGGGCCTCCGCCCGCGACAGGCGCGGCTCGGGCGCCCGGCCCGCCGCGGGCGGCGGCCGGCCCCCCGGAGGCGCGGGTGCGCCGGGGGAGGGCGGGGCCGACGGGGAGGCGTGCTCGGCGACGTAGGTGCCCGACCCGTGCCGTCCGTCGAGCCAGCCCTCGGCGTACAGCTGCTGGAAGGCCTCGGTCACGACGGTCCGGCTGACGCCCAGCTGCGCGGCGAGGGACCTGCTGGAGGGCAGGCGCTCGCCCGGCCTGAGCAGCCCTTCGGACATGGCGCCGCGCAGCGCGTCGGACAGCTGCACGGTGAGCGGCACCGCGCTGGAGCGGTCCAGGCGCAGGGGCGGGTCGGCCGGCGGTCGGGACAAAGTGGTCTTCCGTTTCAGGGAGGAAATGGCTGTGTTCGGGGAGTCCACTTCTTCCTAGGCTAGCTCCATGCTCTCGACCACGGAACGCACCAGACTCGGCCGCGCCAAGCACAAGGCCCGGACCGCGCGCACCGACCTCTACGACCTCCTGGACGCCGGGTCGGTCTGCCACCTCGGCGTCGTCGTGAACGGCGCGCCCATGGTGGTCCCCACCGGTTACGGCCGCATCGGCGACACCCTCTACCTGCACGGGTCCACCGGCGCCCGGTCGCTGCGCGCCGGCGGGGAGGTGTGCGTGACCGTGACCCTCGTGGACGGCCTCGTCCTGGCCCGGTCCGCGTTCAACCACTCCCTCAACCACCGCTCCGCCATGGTCTACGGCGTGCCGCGCGTGGTCGGGGACGAGGAGGAGTCGCTGGCCGCGCTGCGGGCCCTGACCGAGCAGTTCGCGCCGGGGCGGTGGGACGCCGTCCGCCCGCCCACCGCCAAGGAGCTCGCCGCCACACGGGTGCTGGCGCTGTCGTTGGAGGAGGCCTCAGTGAAGGTGCGGACCGGCCCGCCCGTGGACGACGAGGACGACCTCGGCCTGCCGGTCTGGGCGGGCGTCGTGCCGGTCCGCCAGGTGTTCGGCGCACCCGAGCCCGACCCCGGCCTGGCGCCCGGGACCGGGGTGCCCGAGCACGTCGCGGCGCTCTCCGGCGCGCTCGCGCCGTCCGGTGGCACGGCCGGGGCGCGCTGACCCCGGGGCGCCCTCCGAGGGGTTCCGGGGCGGTGCGCGGGCCCGGTCGTGCTCCACGGGCGCGGGCCCCGTGGGAGGGGGCCGTCCGGTCGCGGGGCCGGGACGGTGCGGGGAGGCACGGCCCGGAGCGCCGTCCGGCGGGGTCGGGAACAGGGTCGGCGGGGCCGGCCCCTGCTCCCGGGACACCGGAGCGGAGGCGCCCCCGGCGGTCGCCGGGGACACCCCCGCTCCGATGCGGTCCGCGGGCGCTTCGCCGCGCCCGTCGGATCAGCAGCTCAGGTTCCCCCCGGTGGTGGTGCCGAGGATCTGGGTGAACTCCGTGAACTTGTTGATGCGGCTCTGGACCTGCCCCGGGTTGTTGCCGTTGCACTCCATCGCGCCGTTGATCGAGCGGATGGTCTCGCCGAAGCCGTGGCCGTTGACGATGGCGTTGTGGGGCGTCATCGTGCCGGGGCCGCTCTGGGTGTTCCAGTACCAGAGGCCGGTCCGCCAGGCGACCGAGGCGTTCTGCTCGACCAGGTAGGGGTTGTTCAGCAGGTCGATGCCCAGGGCGTCGCCGGCGGCCTTGTAGTTGTAGTTCCAGCTGAGCTGGATCGGACCGCGTCCGTAGTAGGCGGCCTGGCCGGCCGGGCAGCCGAAGGGCTGGTTCCAGTCGCAGTAGTGCGGGTAGTTGGCCTCGTTGGTCTCCCTGATGTGCACCAGCCCGCCGGTCTCGTGGCTGACGTTGGCGAGGAAGGCGGCCGCCTCGCGCCTTCGCACCTCGGTGCTGCCGGTGTTGGCGAAGGCCGGGTAGGAGCTGAGGGCGGTGGTGAGGCCGCTGTAGGTGTAGAAGGAGTTCCGGTTCGGGAACATCTGGTTGAACTGGGCCTCGCTGACGACGAACGCGACGGGGTTGGGCTCCTCCTCGCCGCCGTTGCCGCAGGCGCCCTGGTCGGTCCAGACGTCGGAGGCGCCGGGGCGCTCGTTCTGCGTCCACCACTTGGCGGTGTAGTTGCGGCCGTTGTACGAGGCCTGGCTGCCGCCGGTGTAGACGGCGGAGGAGCTCCAGGCGGTCGCGCAGGCGGTGGCGGCCTGTGCGGAGAACGCGGGGAGGACGGCGAGCACAGCGGCGAGCGCGCCGAGCGCGGCCAGCTGGCTCAGGAGACGTCGGATCACGGGGTCACACTCCTAGGGTGCGGCGCGACGTCCGACCGCGCGCCGCAGGGGGTGCCGTCACCTAAGCAAGCTGGTCTAGACCTGTCAAGACCTGTGCCACGGATCGTGAGGATACGGTGACGGAACGGACGGGGCCGGTGTGGGGGAGGGTGCCTCCGGGACGCGGGCGGTAGGTTCCGGACGCACCGCGCCCCCGTCCGCCTCGCGGTGGACGGGGGCGGTCCTTCCCGTGTCAGACGGGGTCCCCGACCCCGCCCTCCGTCTCGGGGCCGGAGCCGAGGGGGTCTCCGACCCCGCCCTCCGGGGCTGACATCGGGTCGTTGATGCCGCCGTCCGGTTCGGTCCCGGCGGGGTCGTCGATCCCGCCTTCGGGGGGCTGCTCGCTCACCTGTGTCTCCTCGGGTCGTTGTGCGCCGTGCCCGCGACCGGGGGAGGTGGGGCGGGTCACGGTGTCCTTGTCGGCGGTCGGGATCCTGCTTCCCTTGTTCCCCGAGGCCGGTCGCCGGGAACCGTGATGCCCGCATCCGGCCGACATCCGCGGAACGGGTTGTACAGGGTCCCCTCATCGGACTCAGGGGGCCGGTGTGGGGGAGGGGTGCCTCCGGGACGCGGGCGGTCCCGGGAGGCGCCGTCCGTGCCGGTCCCGGTCCGGGGAGACCGCCCTCGCCCCTGGCGCACCGGGGCCCGACGCCCGCCGGAGGTGTCCCCCGCCTCATGCCGGGGCAGGTCTGGCGCGTTTCGGGCCGCTGGCCAGGGCGACGACGGCGCCGAGCACGGAGAGCCCCGCCAGCAGCAGGAACACGGCGGCGTAGCCGCCCATCGGGCCCGACAGCAGCGCGCACGCCCCCGGGGCCAGCGCCATGGTGAGCATGAGCGGGGTGTGCATGACGCCGTTGAGCGTGGTGTAGTGCGCCTCCCCCCAGCGGTCCGCCACGGCGGTGGCCTGGAGCAGGGTGAGCACGCCCCTGGCGGAGCCCACCAGCGCGGCGGCGCCGATGACCAGGGACAGCGGTCCGCTGACCAGGGCGAGCAGTGCGGTCGCCGCCGCGCAGGCCAGGAGCACGACCGCGATCCGGTGGACCGACCCGCTGATCCGCGCCAGCGGGGTGTAGGCGAGGCGGCCCAGCACCTGCCCCACGCCCACGACGCCGAGCGCCCAGGCGGCCTCGGTGGTGCCGTAGCCGCGCTCCTGCATGAGCGGGACGATGGCGACCACCACCGCGTACACGGTCAGGGTGCCCAGGGCCAGCGCCGTGGTGAGCGCCCAGAACGCGCCGCTGCGCAGCACCGCGCGCACGGCGGTACGGTCGCGGATCCGGTCCTCCGCCCGGGCGGGGTTCCAGGGCCGGGACAGGGCCAGGGCGTGCAGCGGGACCGCGACCAGGGCCAGGATCAGCGCGAGGACGAGGTAGGTGCCGCGCCAGCCGACCTGTGCCTCCAGCGCGGCGGTCAGCGGCGCGAAGACGGTGCTGGCCAGGCCGCCGACCAGGGTGAGGAAGGTCAGGGCCCGGACCCGGCGCGGACCGTACCAGCGGGTCAGGGCGGCGAAGGCGGGCGGGTAGGAGAGGCCGGCGACGGCGATCCCCGCCACCTGCCAGGCCGCGCCGAAGAACCACAGGTCGGGGGCCAGGGCGACCCCGACGATGGCGAGGGCCCCGAGCAGCGCGGCCGCGGTCATCACCGCGCGCGGGCCGCGCAGGCGCAGCCAGCGGGCCACGAAGGGGCCGCTGAGCCCCGCCATCACCTGGGAGCCGGAGAACAGGACGATGACGATCGGGAGGGACCAGCCGGTGTCCTCGGCGATGGCCGGTCCCAGCACGGGGAAGGCGTAGAACAGCACTCCCTGGCTGACGGTGACGGTGACGCACAGGGCAGCCAGCGCCCCGCGCGCCTCGGTGCCGGCCGGTCGCCGTCTCCGCGGGCGCGGGCGCCGAAAGGTCATACGCGCCACCCGCCCGACGACGGCCGGGAGCGGGTGAAGGGCTGGGGAACGGAGGCACGGTTCCATCGCTCTTGCACGGGGGACTCCTCGCCCTGGAAGGGGCAGGTCCAGGGATCGAACGAACAGGTGACGCGTTCATGTCCATATCCCCTTTACTACACTGAGTATTCACCGAATGACCATCTGTCGTTTGCCTGGCATTCCAGGTTCTTTACGGTCAACCTGCGACTATCCGCGCCTGTCCGGTCATCCGTCCATACGCCCGGGCCCCGCCGCGCCCGCGCCGGGGTACGGACGCCTGTCGGCGGAGGGCATTGACGGGGCGGCCCCGATGCGTCACTGTCGGTCCCATGGACGCCCTCCCGTCGAACCGCCCGACCGCCCGCCGGTCCGCCCGGCCCGACCGGAAGCGCCGCGGCACGCCGGGACTCATCCTGCGCCGCGGCCGACTGGGCTCCCCTCCCCGCGCCTGACCCGCGGGCGGCACCCGTGCCGGCGTTCCGCCGGTGACCGCCGGGTCCGGTCCCGGGGCCGTGTCTCCGTGTCCCGTCCCGTCCGCTCCCCGTGCCCGGCGCGGCGTCCGGTCCGGTGTCCGGGGGCTCGTGTCTCACGCCCTCCGCGCAGACCGCCCCCGCCCGTGAACAGGGCCTCCGTCCCCCGGCCGCCGCCCGGCGAGCCGCGGGTCCCGGTGGGCGCCCCCCGTTTATCCTGTTTTCCCATCGGAAAGGTATGGAACATGACTGCGATGATCGAGACCACGACGGGGCTGCGCGACAGCGCCGCGGTCGACACGGCGCTCGTCGAGGGCCCGCGCACACTGCGCCGGCTCCCCGAGGGCGCGTCCGCCCAGCCCTACCGCCTGTTCGAGGTCCGACCCCTCGGCGCCCTCATCGGCGCCGAGATCCACGGCGTGGACCTGCGGGAGGAGATCGGCGAGGAGCTGCGCGCCGAGATCCACCGCGCGCTCCTGGAGTACAAGGTCGTCTTCTTCCGCGACCAGCCCATCGACTCCGCGCGCCAGAAGGCCGTCGCCCGGATGTGGGGGGAGCTGGAGACCAACCCGTTCATCGACCAGGGGGACGACGCCCACGTCGCCCGGTTCGCCAAGGGCGGGACGCCTCCCAGCTACGAGAACGTCTGGCACACCGACGTGACCTGGAGGGAGCGGCCCGCCATGGGCGCGATCCTGCGCCTGGTGGAGGTCCCGCCCGTGGGCGGCGACACCCTGTGGGCCGACATGGCCGCCGCCTACGACAACCTGCCCGACACCGTCAAGGAGCGCATCGAGGGCCGCACCGCCGTCCACGACGTCATCCCGGGGTTCTCGCGGTTCCTGGACGAGCGCAGGCTCCTGGAGTGGCAGGACCGGTTCCCGCCGGTCGAGCACCCCGTCGTGCGCACGCACCCCGAGACCGGGCGCAGGACGCTGTTCGTCAACGTCTCCTTCACGACCCGCATCGTCGGGATGGAGCGGGCCGAGAGCGACGAGATCCTGCGCTTCCTGTTCCAGCAGGCGCACGCGCCGGAGTTCCAGGTGCGCTTCCGGTGGGAGCGCGACTCGGTCGCCTTCTGGGACAACCGCGCCACCCAGCACTACGCGGTGAACGACTACCACCCCCACCCCCGGATCGCCGAGCGCGTCGCCATCGTGGGGGACCGCCCCTTCTAGAAGGGGACCCGGCCCCGGCGGGCGGGCCGCCGGGGCCCGGCGGCGGGGACTTCTTCAGGCCGGGTCGGCGGGGGAGAACCCGGGCGGCCCCGGCCAGGCCGGGCCGGTCCCGACGCCCCCGCGGTGGCCCCGCCCGCCGTCCGACGGGCGGGGGTCCGTGGGCGGCCCGGGGTCAGTCCCCGGTGCCGGGGAGGAACCGGGCGCGCAGGTCGGGGCGCAGGAACGCGGCGGGGGAGGCGATGGAGAGCCCGCCGTCCACCGGCAGGACCACGCCGGTGACGAAGGAGGACTCCGGGGCCGACAGGAACACGACCGCGTGCGCGACCTCCTCGGGCGTGCCGGTGCGGCCGAGCGGGTAGCCCTCGGAGGCGGCGGCCAGCCCCCTGCCCCCGATGAGCCCCGGCGCGACCGCGTTCACCCGCACCCCCCGCGGCCCGTACTCCAGCGCGAGCTGGCGCACGAGCCCCTCGACGCCGGCCTTGGCCGCCGCGTAGCCGGGCAGGCCGGGCGCCGCGAGCGTGCCGTTCACCGAGCCGACGGCCGTGATCGCCGACCCCTCGCCGAGCAGCGGGAGCGCCGCCCGGCAGGTGTAGAACGCCGAGCCCAGGGTGGTGTCCACGGCCGTGCGCCACTGCTCGTCGCTGGTGTGCTCGGCGGGGGCCACGGGCATGGCCGCGGCCGCCGGGACCAGGACGTCCAGTCCGCCCAGGGCCTCGGCCGCCCCGGCGACCGCTGCCGCCGCGCCCGCCGGGTCCGCGCAGTCGGCGGCCAGGGCGAGGTCGAGCGAGGGGTCGTCGAACTCCTCCAGGGAGACGCCCGCGACCCGGTCGCCCCGGGAGGCGAAGGCCCGGGAGACGGCCCGGCCGATGTCGGAGGAGGCCCCGACGACGAGGACGCGCCTGCTCATCGGCCCGCACCGCCCGCCGCCGCAGCGCTCCCGCCCACCGGGGCGGACGCGGCCTTCGGAGCTCCCGCGGCCTGCGCCCCGGAGCCGTCCGGCCCGCGACCGGGACCGGCGTCCGCCGTCCCCGCCGCGCGCGGCGACGGGTTCGCGCCCCGGGCCGCCGCCACGACGGTGTCGTGGTCGGGCAGGCCGAGGTCGTGCAGGATCGCGGCGAGCCCGGCGGCGGTGCGCGGGTCGAGCGGGGCGGCGGGCAGGCGCACGGCGGCGGAGCCGATGACGCCGCGGGCCACCAGCACCTCCTTGTGCACGGCCCAGGCGACGCCGCCCTGCATGCCGAAGCGCAGCAGCGGCAGCAGCCGGTCGTAGGCGCGCCTCGCGGCGCGGCGGTCCCCGCCCTCCCACAGGGAGAGGACGCCGCCCAGCAGGTCGCTCACCTCGCAGGCGGGCATGGTGCCCACGGCGCCGGCCCCGTACTCCTCCAGCAGGAAGAAGGCGTTCTGGCCGCCCAGCACGGCCGCGTCGGCGCCCCGCGCGTCCAGGGCGGCGCGCACGGCGGCGGTCGAGGCCGGGGTGGGCGGCGACTCGACCTTGACCGACGTGACCCGGTCCAGCGCGGCGATCTCGGCGATCACGGCCGGAGCCATGGACACCCCCGTCGCCCCGGGCGCGTCCTGGACCATCACGTCCAGCGCCGTCGCGGCGCACACCCGGGTGTAGAACTCCACCACCTGGCGGGCCGAGGGCTTGACCAGGTACGGGGGCAGCACCATCAGCGAGTCCGCCCCGCCCGCCTCCGCGGCCCGCGCCTGCTCGACGGCCGTCTCGACGGAGGTCCCGTTGACCCCCGCGACGACCGGCACCGCTCCCGAGGCCTCCTCGGCGACCGCGTCGAGGATCCGGGACCGCTCGTCGGCGGTGAGGGCGAAGCCCTCGCTCGCCATGCCGAACACGGCGAGGCCGTCGACGCCGCACGCCAACTGGAAGCGGACGAGCCGGCGCAGCCCCTCGTCGTCGAGGGTTCCGTCCGGGTGGAAGGGGGTGGCGAGGATGGGGACGAGTCCGCCGAGAGCGGTCATGGTCGCCTCTTTTCCGGTGGGTGGGTGGTTCGTCGGTCGTGGTCTGCGGGCGGCGGCGCGCCGCCGCGCCGGGCGGCCCGGCAGGTGCGGGCGGGCGCTGCGCCCCCGGCGCCGGACGGTGCGCTCCGCCCGTCCCCCGGGGGGGCGGCGCCGGGCGCGGCCGCTCCGGGGCCGGAGCGGGGTCACCGCGTGGAGCGGTGGCGGACGGCGGCGGAGCGGACGCGCTCCTCGTCGACCTCCAGGCCGAGTCCGGGGCCGGAGCCGAGCCCGATGCCGTCGGGGTGCGCGTCGAAGTGGAAGCCCAGCTCGGCGGCGGTCTCGACGGTGGTCGGCTGGTACTCGAAGAAGGGGGAGTACTCCGTCGCCGCGCTCACGTGCACCCCGGCGGCGAGCGCGGGGCCCAGGCCGACGGAGTGGTGCGGGGCGACGGGCACGTGGTGGGCCGAGCACACCTCGGCGATCGAGGCGGCCTCGGTCACGCCGGTGCGGCCGACGTCGGGCTGGGCCAGGCCGAGGGCCCCCGCCGCCAGCCACTGCGCGAACTCGTAGCGGTTGCGCAGCGTCTCCCCGACGGCGACGGGCAGTTCGATCCGGTCGGCGAGGCGGCGGTGGCCCTCGACGTCCTCCGGTGCGAGCGGGGCCTCCAGGAACACCGCCCCGCGGTCGGCCAGCTCCCGCCCCAGCCGGGCGGCCTGGGAGGGCGTGTAGCGCCAGTGCGCGTCCACGGCGAGGGCCAGGCCGGGCGCCGCCGCGGACACCGCGTCGACGGTGGCCAGGTCGGCGTCCACCCCGTTGCCCAGGTGGAGCTTGACCGTGCGGGCCCCCCGCTCCTGCCACCGGCGGGCGAGGTCGGCCCGTCCGGCGTCGTCCGGGCTCGGGAGTCCGGACACGTAGGTGGGCACGCGGGTGCGGTGCGCGCCGCCGAGGAGGGCCGCCACGCCGAGTCCGCTGATCCTCCCGGCCAGGTCCCACAGGGCGATGTCGACGGCGGCGAGCGCGTCGGCCTGGTGGCCGACCAGGTGGCCCCGCTCGCGCATGAGCGAGCGCAGCCGCGCCCAGGCGGGGCGCGGCGCGGTGGCGTCGGCGCCGATGAGCTGCGGGGCGAGCAGCCCGTCGACCACCTGCGCGGGGATCTCGGGGCCGACGGGGGCCAGCGCCTCGCCCCACCCGGCGGTGCCGTCCTCGGCCTCGACGCGGACCAGGAGGGTCTCGAAGAGGGCGGAGTAGAGGCTGAGCCACGGTTCGCGGACCCGGTAGCCCTGCTCCTCGGTGAGCGCCGAGCCGTCGGCGAGGGAGCCGAGGTAGGCGGCTGGGCCCCGCACCTTGACGACGAACGTCTCTACGTTACGAATGCGCATCGAACTTCCCATGTGACCCTTGACATGTCGACTGAGTTAAATCACTGTTGCACACACTGCATGGCTCATGCAATGACGTGGTGGATAAGACACAGGGTGCAACGCGCTCCCTCGATAGCGGTGGCGCCGGCCTTCCGCCACGTGGCCGGACCCCCGGCCGACGACACGGACGACGAGGTAGACATGACCGAAGGAACATCCGACGTGCGCGCCGCGGACGTCGCCCCTCCCACCCGGAGGGAGACGAGGAAGGTCCTGCTCGCCACGGGCATCGGACACTTCGTGGAGTGGTTCGAGATGGGGATCTACGGAACCCTCGCCACCAGCATCGCGGCCAACTTCTTCGCCCCCGGGGACCCCACCGCGGCGCTGCTCTCCACGTTCGCGCTGTTCGCCGTCTCCTTCGTGGTCCGCCCCCTCGGCGGCCTCTTCTGGGGACCGCTGGGCGACCGGATCGGACGGCAGAAGGTCCTCGCCCTGATCGTCCTCATCACCTCGGGGGCGACCTTCCTCATCGGCGTCCTGCCGACCTACGCCACGGTCGGCGCCCTCGCCCCGCTGCTGCTCGTCCTCGCCCGGCTCGTCCAGGGCTTCGCCGCCGGGGGCGAGTCCGCCAGCGCCACGACCCTGCTGTTCGAGTACGCCCCCCGCGGCCGGCGCGGCTTCCTCACCAGCTGGATCGACACCTTCGGGTTCCTGGCCTTCGTCGCGGGCTCCGGGCTGGCCCTGCTGCTGACCACGGTCCTGGGCGACGCCGCCATGGGCGACTGGGGCTGGCGCATCCCCTTCCTGCTCGCGCTCCCGCTCGGCCTGGTCGGCCTCTACCTGCGCGTGCGCATGGAGGACACGCCGGAGTTCCGCCGCCTGGAGAAGCTCGGCGAGATCGCGCAGTCCCCCGTCAGGGAGGCGTTCCGCACCGGCGGGACCGCGATGCTCCTGCTCGCGGGCATGGTCGTCATCAAGGCCGTCGCCCACTGGACGCTCCAGACCTACATGCCCAGCCACCTCGCCCAGACCCTGGGCTTCAGCTCGGTGCAGTCCTTCCAGGTCACCACCGCGTGCCTGGCCGTGGTCGCGGTCCTGGTGCCGTTCATGGGGGCGCTGTCCGACAGGGTGGGCCGCAAGCCGCTGCTCGTCGCGGGCGCGGGCGGGTTCCTGCTGCTGTCCTACCCCGCCTTCTGGCTCATGTCCCAGGGCAGCTTCGCGCTCGCGTTCCTGGCCATGGCCCTCCTCGGCGTGCTCATCGCCGCCTTCGACGGGGCGGTCAGCGCGGCGATGGCCGAACTCTTCCCCCCGCGCACGCGCAACGGCGCCATCGCGATCCCCTACAACATCGCCGTCGCCCTCTTCGGCGGCACGGCCCCCTACCTCGCCGGAATGCTGGTGGCGGCCACGGGGTCCCCCATCAGCCCGGCCTTCTACATCATGTTCGTCGCCGCGATCTCCCTGGGCACGGTGCTCCGGCTCCGCGAGACCGCCGGACGGCGCGCCCCGGCCGACGCCGCCCCCTGACCCGCGCCGCCCCGCCGGAGTCCCCGGGGCAGCCCGCCCCGCCCGCCCCCCGAACCACGGACTGGACACCCCCTGTGAGAAGAACCGGACGCACCCTGCCGGCCCTGGCCGCCGCCGCCCTCGCCGCGGGCCTGGCCTCGGCCCCCGCAAGCGCGCTCGCCGCGCCGCCCGAGGCCCCCGCGGACATCGAGGAGATGCCCTACGCGGTCGACACCTCCAACCAGGCCGCCTGGTGGAAGCCGATCGACTCCGTCGACGGCCACGACTACCTCGCCTTCAACGCCCCCGCCTCCGAGGCCGGGCGCCACGAGGTCCACCTCGCCCGGCGCACCGCCTCGGGGGAGTGGACCTCCGGGTGCCTGCGCGCCCGGGCCGGGGCCGACTGCGTCTCCTACACCGACGACATCGGGCACAACCAGCCCTCGATCACGGTGGACGGCGACGGCCGCGTCCACGCCTTCGTGTCCATGCACAACGACGCCTGGCGCTACTACCGCTCCACCGCCCCGGGCGACGTGGACTCGCTCGTGGAGTCCGCCGCAGACCTCCCCGACGGCGGGGGGACCTACACGTACCCGGTGACCGCCCGCGACGACGCGAGCGGCGACGTGTACGCGCTGGTCAGGGCCGACGCCGCCGACAGGCGCCACGGCCGCCTGTACCGCTGGGACAACGCGGCGGGGGAGTGGTCCCGCGAGACCACGGTCGCCTCCGCCCCCGGCCACGCGTTCTACCCCGACGACCTGGAGGTGGACGGCCGGGGACGGGTGCACGTGCTGTGGGAGTGGGGGCCCTTCCCCTCCAGTACCGCCCGCCACCTGGGCTCCTACCTCGTCTACGACCCCGCGACCGGGACCGCGGCGGACGCCGCGGGCGCCCCCGTCGCGCTGCCCGCCGCGGCCGACCCCGGGGGAGCGGTCGTCTACCAGCCCTACACCGAGGGCGAGGACATCGGCACGCAGGCGCCCTCCCTCCAGAGCGCCAAACTGGCGCTCACCCCGGAGGGCTCCCTGGCCGGCGTCGCCTACCGCTTCCGCGACCGTGACACCGGGGACGGCTTCTCCGGCTACGACGCCCGGTACGCGCGCTGGACCGGGACCGCCTGGGAGAGGGAGGTGCTGGCCGAGGCGGGCGCGGGCGGCGTGCACACCTCCGCGGCGATCGACACCACGCACGCCGACGGCACCACCCGCGTCTACCTCGTGGCCGAGCACCGCCGCTGCGCGGGGGCGTTCAGCCAGGTGGTGCGGGCGGAGCGGTCCGGGAGCGGGCCGTGGCTGCTCGACCGGGCCGGGCCCGAGCGCCCCGGCCTCCAGCGGCTGAGCGCCCTCACCGGCGCCGACGGCGCCGACACCCTCTACGTCAGCGCGCCCCTGGCGGAGGGGACGCGGGGTTCGGTGTTCCGCATCGGCCTGTCCCGGGGCACGCCCTCCGGGGGCGGCACGTGGGAGGAGCTGGTCTCGGGCCTGTCCGAGGACCCCGACCTGGGCGAGAACCTCGCCCTGGGCGGCGCCACGTCGGTGAGCTCCCGGCGCGACGCCGACAGCGGAGGGGACCGGGCCGTGGACGGCGACTGCTCGGACGCCTCGCGCTGGATCTCCGCCGAGGGCGACGCCGAGCCCACCCTCACCGTGGACCCGGGCGCGGTGGCGGACGTGTCGGCGGTCCGCGTGGCCAGCGGCTACGCGCCCGACCCCGCCTCCACCGTCCTGCGGGACTTCGAGGTGCGCGGCCGCACCCCCGGCGGGGGCTGGACCACCCTGGCCTCGGTGAGCGGCAACACCGAGGAGCTGCGCGTCGTGGAGTTCGCGTCCGCCGAGGTCGACCGGGTCCAGCTGGTCGTGACCGACCCCTCGGCCTCGGAGGTCGACGTCGCCAGGGTCCGGGAGTTCCAGGTGTTCTCCTGAGGGGCCGGGGCGCCTCCCGGCAGGGGCGCGGGCCCCGGCCCGGCCGTGCCGCACGGGTACGGCGGCGGAGGTGTTGACGAACGCGAACATGACAGTGGACACGAGCACGGGCATGTCAGTGCTTCCCCTGCGCACACATCCTCCGCAAGGCGCACTGACCAGGCATGGTTCTCCCGAAGGCCCGGCAACAGGACAGTAACCCGTAAGTAGCTCCGAGGGCCCCAATCGATCCGTGGCCTCCGGCGGGGTCTGGCCCTAGGTCCTGTAGCGATCCCCTCGCCCCCGAGAGCCGCCCCGTGCGACGGATGCGGGTCGTCCGCCCACAATCATAACTTTATGAGTGGTAAAGTGGTTGCATGGCAGAAAATCACTTCACCTATGATGATGCGGTTTCCCGTGTGTCCACCAGCCAGGAGGCCGGTGCCCGCGCGCTGCGCGCAGTGCGCTGGTTCCGGTGGTTCGTGGCACTGCAGACCGTGTTCGCCCTGGCCTTCACGCTCTCCATCGACGTGTTCGGGGCTCCGTACTGGACCGCGTTCGCCCTCCTGCTGCTGGCCTCGGCCTCGGTCTGGGCGACCGCGTACCGCCACAGCCTGTCGGCACCGCGCCACGGCTTGCGCAACACGGGCATCGCCGTGGCAACGTGGTTCGCGCTCTACACCCTGATGCTCGACCCCGCCCTCCAGCTCGTGGGCGCCTCCTCGCCGTGGTGGTGGGTGCTGGCCGGCGCCGTCGCGGCCAGCCCGATCGCGGCGTGCCTGTGGGCGAGTTCGCGTCGATGAGCCATCCGCGCAAGGACCTGGACGCGCTCATCCACTCACCGGTGAGGTTCTCGCTCCTAGCCGCGCTGCGGAACCTGGAGGAGACCGACTTCCGTTTTCTCGCCGACCTCCTGGAGGTCAGCGACTCCACCCTGTCCCAGACCCTTACCGTGCTCCTGGAAGCAGGCCTGGTCGACGTCCGCAAGGAGGCCGTGGGCAGACGCACCCGCACATGGGTCAGTATCACCGACGCGGGCCACGACGCGTTCAACCGGCACCTGACCACCCTGCGGGCAATCATTGACTCCGGCCCCGGCCACCCACCCACCCACACCCCAGAAGAGGACCCTTCGTGACTTCGTTCCTGCGCCTCGGCGCACCCCAGGACCTGGACGCGGTCGTCGACACCTTGGTCGCGGCCTTCGACGACTACCCGTGGACGCGCTATGTCATCCCCGAGGACGACTACACATCCCGGCTGCACGAGCTCCAGCACCTCTACCTGAAACACGCCTTGAACCACGGGATCGTTGCGGTCAGCGAGCACGGTGAGGGGGTGGTCGCGCTCCTGCCTCCGGACGCATCGGAGCCCGGCGAGGCAACCCTCGAGCGGATCATCACCCTGTACGGCGACCGGATCGACCGCCTGGCAGGCGTCGACCAGCGGCCCGTGGACCCCGACGACTGGAGTCTGGAAACCCTGGGAGTCCACCCAGACCACCAGGGCAAAGGGCTCGGGGGAGCCCTGATCGAGTTCGGCCTTGACGCAGCGGGACGGCAGGGCGCCCGAGCCGTGCGACTGGAGACCTCCGAGGAGCGCAACGTCAGCCTCTACCAGCGGTACGGCTTCCGCGTCACCGACCGTTCCCAGCGTCCCGGCGGGCCGCCGGTATGGACGATGCGCACAGTGTTGGACACGACCGGTGCCGGCAACGAAACACGGTCCGCCTGAGGGGGCGGACAAGATAAGCCGGAAAGGGGCGATGGTCGGCTGACCGCGGCCCCGGCACACCGACACGGGGGTGACTCGCCGCGACGGACGCCCTCGTTCGTGATTGTCTTGCCGCGACGCCCCCGCCGCCGCTATGCGGGGGGTTGTCGGCGGCCAGAACCAGGACGAGCGGGCATGAACCACGCAGGACGGGTAGGCCACCCGGAACGCCCGGATGGGTCTCCCCTCTGATCTGCGAGAACACCTTGGGGTGTGGACAGGCGCGGCCTCGCGACCCGCCGACGGCGTGGGGCCGATCGCGGTCACTTCGGGTGATGTGTGCGTTCTCCGGACAAGCACCTTCCCTTCGTCGCATACTCACCTCGAAGGAGCCGTGCGGCGCGGGGTGGGCAGTGGTCGATCCGGAGAAGAGGCAGGCGGCGACCGCGCGGTCGCGTCAGCTCGCCACGGCGGGAACGCTCACGTCCCGGCACGTGCGGCTGGCGGCCGCCGGGTGCGGAGTCAGCGAGCGCACCGTGTGGCGGTGGATCGACCCCGACGCCCCAGTCGTCGACGGCCGGGTCCGCCCCGGGTACCGGCTCACCGACACCGACCGCGCCGCCTACGCCTTCTACCGCGACAACGCCACCGCCGTGCACCGCGCCCGCAGCTCCGCCGTCGGGGGCACGGACCTGTCGGCGGGCGTCCCGGTCCCGCTCGCTCACGCGGGCGCTCCTCTGCACACCCACGCGCTCTGCCGCGCGCTGGACTGGCCCCAGCATCGGCTCCAGGCCGCGCTCGGCCACCTCGGTGAGGTTGTGCCACAGGTGGAAGCGGCCGGCGACCTGGACAGCCTCGGGTGCTCCGACGCGGGCTCCGTCGGCGTAGGCCCCGGAGCGGTCTCGGCAGATCACCCGTGCTCCGGGGTGCTTCTTCAACCACGCCGCGAACGCGGAGGAGGTCCGACCGGGCAGGAGATCGACCGGCCGGTGGGTGCCCATGTCCAGAAGGACCGTCCCGTAGACGTTCCCGCGTTTCAGCGCGAAGTCGTCCACCCCCAGGGCCGAGGGCGCCGCGGCCAACTCGGGATCGGGCAGCGCCCGCAGCGAGCGCAGCAAAGTCATCCGGTTGACCGGCATCCCCAGCAGCTGGGCCAACCGAGCCCCCGCACGGCCGGCGAGCGCTCGCGCAATCGCGGTCATGGCTTCCTTGCGCGGCAGGCTGAACCGGCCATGAGGCGAGGTCAAACCGGGTATCTGTTCCGCGAACGTCACTGCCGGACAGGCCGGGTCAAGACACCGGAACCGGCGGATGCGCACCCGGATCACGACCTCTGCTCCGCCGACCGTGCTGTCGCGGACGGTGCGTTCATAGCGGCCATGCAAGCGGGTCGACTCCGTCCCACACCTTGGGCAGGCCTCGACAGCGGAACTCGCCCGAGCTACGAGATGGAGCATCCCCGGTGTC
Organism: Streptomonospora nanhaiensis; assembly: GCF_026642255.1. Taxonomy (GTDB): domain Bacteria; phylum Actinomycetota; class Actinomycetes; order Streptosporangiales; family Streptosporangiaceae; genus Nocardiopsis; species Nocardiopsis tropica. Next base: position 3,051,941 of record NZ_CP113264.1, read on the forward strand.
CGTTCCCCGCTTTCCACCACGAGCCCGGACAGATGCGGAAGAAGCCCTTCGATCCCCTGAAGTTCACACGCAGCTCAGAATCGCAGACCCCCATAACTCTTCGTGAGCAAACCACAAGATCAGTGCCAGAACCCATCCCCGTGCTCGTCAACAGGAGGTCCGGCGCTGCCGGGTGCGGTGTGAGCAGGGTGTTTGGTACGGCGAACCGAGTACCCGTACAGTGCAGATGACGATGCGGACAGTGCATCACTTATGCGATGGGACCGTGGTGGCAGCCGAACAGAGTGGGAACCAGTCCGTCGAGCGGGCGATCAGCGTGCTCCGCGCCTTCCTGGAGGGAAAGCCCGAGCTTCGGGTGTCCGACATCGCGCGGCTGACCGGCATCGGACAGTCCACCGTCTCCCGGCTGCTGGCGACCCTGGAGTCCGCGCGCCTCATCGGCAAGGACGAGGACAGCGGGTTCTTCCGCCTCGGCATGGACCACGTGTCGCTGGCCGCCGCCTTCCTCAACGGCAACCCCGTGCACCGCGAGGCCCGCCCCGTGGCCCAGCGCCTGGCCCAGGAGCTCGGCCTCGGCGCCAACGTCGCGGTCCGGGACGGGGACTCCCTGTTCTACCTGTGCAACTTCGAGGGGGCCCTGGCGCCCAAGGCCCACGTGCTCATGGGCAGCCGCAACCCCCTGCACGCCACCGGCCTGGGCAAGTGCCTGCTGCTGTCGAGCACCGCAGAGCAGCGCCGCGCCCTGCTCGGGGACGACCTCCACGCCTACACCGTCTCCACCGTCACCGGCCACGACGCCCTGGACGCGGAGATCGAGCGCTCCCGGGCACGGGGCTACGCCACCGAGGTCGAGGAGCTCGCCCTGGGGAGGGCCTGCGTGGCCGCCCCCGTCCGCGACGCCAGCGGCGAGATCGTCGCGGGCCTGTCCGTGTCCGGGCCGCTCAGCGCGATCGACCTGCACCGCCGCGAGGCGGAGCTCGCCGGGACCGTCATCGAGGCCGCCGACCGCGTCGCCCTGGCCCTGGGCTACCAGGCCCACCGCATCCTCGCCCCGAGGGGCTGACCCGGCCGGGGCCGCGCACCGCGTCCGGGAAGGGCCGGGTCCCGTCCCCGGTCAGGCCCCCATGGCGTCCGTCCATCCCTCTATGTGGGACGGTGTTCGACAAAGTGGGACGCCTCGCGTTACCTGTCGGCATAAGGCCAGACCACGGCACGACGGAGCGGATGCGATGGACGACTACTCGGCGGCCCGGCTCGTGGCGCTGGACTGGGGCACCAGCTCCTGCCGCGCCTACCTCCTGGCGGAGGACGGAACCGTCCTCGACCACAGGTCCACGGACGACGGCGTCATGCGCGTCACGGCCGGCGCGCGCGAGGCGGGCGACAGCAGGGAAGAGGCCTTCGACCGGGTGCTGCGCTCCCTGTGCCTGGACTGGGCGGAGGCCGCCCCCCGGGCGCTGCCCGTCGTCGCGAGCGGCATGGTCGGCAGCGACCAGGGCTGGGCCCAGGCGCCCTACGTCGAGCTCCCGGTCGACCCGCTGGCGACCGCGCTGCCCCTGACCAGGGTCGAGTCCTCCCTGGGGCCGGTCCACATCCTGCCCGGGCTCACCGCCCCGGGGCCCCTGCCCGGCCTCCTGCGCGGCGAGGAGACCCAGGTCGTCGGCGCGCTGCTCGCCGACGTCGCGGGGGACGCCACCGCGCAGCCCGGCGGGGGACGCGAACGGACCGTCGTCCTGCCCGGCACCCACGCCAAGTGGGTGCGGCTGCGCGGCTCCGTCGTCACCGGCTTCACCACCCACATGAGCGGCGAGGTCTACGCGCTGCTCATGGAGAACAGCATCCTCGGCCGCCTCGCCCGGCCGGCGGAGGGCGACCGGTGGGAGGCCTACGAGCGGGGCCTGGACGTGGCGATGGGCCCCGACGGGGACCCCGGGCTCCTCGGAACCCTCTTCTCCGCCCGCTCCCTCGTCGTCACCGGCCGGCTTCGGCCCGACCAGGTCGGCGACTACGTCTCCGGCCTCGTCATCGGCAGCGAGGTCCGCGGCGAGCTCCGCGGCGGTGCGGACACGCCCGGCACGGGCGACGTCCTCCTCCTGGGGACCGACGACCTGTGCGACCGCTACGGGCGCGCGCTCTCCCGGGTGGGCGTGGCCTCCGCCCGCGGAGCCACGGGGACCACCCCCCGCGCCCTGGCCCACCTCGCCCGGCGCGCGGGACTGCTCGGCGACGGCTCCGGCACGGCCGGACCCGACGACGCGGACCGCGCACCCGCAGCCCCCTGACGACCCACGCCCCGTCCGCGCGGCCGGTGGAACACCGGCGGGACCGGACGGCCGGACGACCCACGGAGAGAACCATGACCGACACACGCCGCCCCAGCGGGCTCATCGCCATCCTGCGCGGCCTGCCCGCCGCGGACGCCGCCCGCGTGGGCTCCGCCCTCTACGAGACCGGGATGCGCACCCTGGAAGTGCCCCTGAACTCCCCGGACCCCCTGCGCGCCATCGAGGTCCTGCGCGAGGAGCTGCCCGACGACGCCCGGGTGGGCGCCGGGACCGTCCTCACCACCGCGCAGGCGCGCTCCGTGCACGACGCGGGCGGTCAGATCGTGGTGTCGCCCAACGTCGACGCCGACGTCGTCCGCGCGACCGTCGAGCTGGGCATGGACTCCTACCCCGGCGTGGCCACGGTCACCGAGGCGTTCACCGCCGTGCACGCCGGCGCCCGCGCGGTCAAGCTCTTCCCCTCCACCCAGGTGGGCATCGACGGGATGAAGGCCTGGCGCGCGGTGCTGCCGGCCGACCTCGAACTCGTCCCCGTCGGCGGGATCGGCGCCGCCTCCCTGGGCGCGTGGGTCGAGGCGGGCGCCACCGGCTTCGGCATCGGCTCCGCCGTCTACCGCCCGGGGATCGCCGAGGAGGAGATGGTCGCGGTCGCCGCGGAACTCGTCGGAGCCTGGGACGAGGCGGCCCCGCGACTGCGCCGGCTGGGGGCGGACGGCCCCGCGACCAGCCGCTGAGGCCGCGGCGGGGCCCCGGGCGGTGAACGGCGGCCCCTCCCTTCTCGGTATCCTCGGCAGCGCCCCACGACGTATCCGCGAGAGGACTCCACCATGACCACCGAGCAGAGCCACGACGCCCTGGAAGGGCAGTTCGAGCGGGCCCAGAAGGACTACGCGGACCTGGCCGCCCGCGGCCTCTCGCTGGACCTCACCCGGGGCAAGCCCGCGCCCGAGCAGCTGGACCTCTCCGAGGCCCTGCTCGGCCTCCCCGGCGACACGCACACCGCCGCCGACGGCACGGACGTGCGCAACTACGGCGGGCTCCAGGGACTGCCCGAGCTGCGCGAGATCTTCGCCGGGGTCCTCCAGACGCCGGTCGGACAGCTGCTCGCCCTCGGCAACTCCAGCCTCGAGCTGATGCACGACAGCATCGTGCACGCACTCCTCGGCGTCCTGCCGGGCTCCGAGCGCCGCTGGGTCGACGAGGAGCGCATCGCCTTCCTGTGCCCCGTCCCCGGCTACGACCGCCACTTCGCCCTGTGCGAGCGCTTCGGCATCGAGATGATCCCGGTCGCGATGACCCCCGAGGGCCCCGACATGGACGAGGTGGAGCGCCTGGCCGCCGCGGACCCCGCGGTCAAGGGCATCTGGTGCGTGCCCAAGTACAGCAACCCGGACGGCGTCAGCTACAGCGACGAGACCGTGGCCCGCCTCGCGGCCATGCCGACCGCCGCCCCCGACTTCCGGATCTTCTGGGACAACGCCTACGCCGCGCACCACCTCACCGACGAGCCCGTCGAGATCGCCGACGTCCTCGCGGCGTGCGCCGACAGCGGCAACCCCGACCGGGTGTTCGTCTTCGGGTCCAGCTCGAAGATCACCTTCGCCGGCTCCGGCGTCGCCTTCTTCGGCTCCTCGCCCGCCAACGTCAAGTGGCTGCTCGCCAACAACAGCAAGCGCTCCATCGGCCCCGACAAGGTCAACCAGCTGCGCCACGCGCAGTTCCTGCGCGACGAGGCGGGCGTGCGCGCCCACATGGACCGCCAGCGCGACCTGCTGCGGCCCAAGTTCGACGCCGTGCAGCGGATCCTGGAGGCGGAGCTCGGCGGCACCGGCCTGGCCACGTGGACCGAGCCCAAGGGCGGCTACTTCGTCACCCTGCGGGTCCAGGACGGCTGCGCCAAGGAGGTCGTCCGCCGGGCGTCCGAGGCGGGCATCGTGCTCACCCCCGCCGGCGCCACCCACCCCTACGGCGACGACCCGGACGACGCCACCATCCGCATCGCGCCCAGCTACCCCGGCCAGGAGGACCTGGAGCAGGCCATGCACGGCCTGACGGTCTGCGTGCGCCTGGTGGGGATCGAGAAGCAGCTGAAGGGCTGACCCGGGGGGGCCGGGGCGGCCGACGGCCGCCCCGGCGCCCCGTTCCCGTGGAACGGGAACGGGAACGGCCCCGCCCGCGTTCGCGCGGGCGGGGCCGTGGTGCTCCTGGGGCCGGGTCAGCAGACGCTGTCACTCGGCTTGGGCACGCCCAGGCCGAACAGGGTGCGGGCGCGCAGCCCGGCCCAGGTCCCGGCCAGCGCGAAGACCGCCCACAGCCACCCGTGCAGGCTCCCCGAGCCGATTCCGGCCAGGTAGGCGCCGATGTTGCAGCCCCCGGCCAGACGGGCGCCGATGCCCATCAGGACGCCGCCCGCCAGCCCGGCGGCGACCAGGTTCCAGCTCAGGCCGGTGTGCAGCTTCCACGTCCCGGCGGCCCCGGCGGCCACCGCCGCGCCGAGGATGATCCCGATGTTGGTGAGGCTGTTCTTGTCCTGGAGCACGGGGCCGGCCAGCTGCTCGGCCTGGGCCGGCTGGCTCCAGAACGCCCAGGTCTCCGGGTGCAGGCCGACCAGCTGCAGGGCCTTGGCCCCCCACAGGTTGAACGCCGAGGTGATGCCCCAGGGGCCGCCGGAGACCACCAGCACGGCGGTGCCGAGCACGGCCAGGACCAGCGCCCCGGCGATCAGCGGCCAGCTGCCGCGCACCACGCGCAGCGCGCCCCGGGCCGAGGGCGGGGCGCCCACGGGCGGCGGGACGCGGCGGTTCTGCACCGCCCGGGTGCCCACGACCAGCGCCGCCAGCAGGGCGATCGTGATCGCCCAGGAGCCGCCCCAGCCGACGTGGTCGGAGAGCAGGAACGGCGGCAGCGCGGGCAGGTCCGCGACCAGCGGCCACGCGGCGCTGTAGATCACCGAGCCCGCGATGAACCCGACCAGGGTGATGACGATCGCGGACTGGCCGGAGCCGACCGCGAAGAGGGTGCCCGAGGCGCAGGCGCCGCCGAGCTGCATGCCGATCCCGAACAGGAACGCCCCCAGGAACAGGGCGATGCCGATGGGGCCGGCCGACGGCGCCGGGGCGCTGCCGAACAGTCCGGTTCCGGTGCCGATGACCAGGGCGAACAGGGTCGCGGTCGTGCCCAGCAGCACGGCGTGGGCGCGCAGGCCCGTGCCGTTGCCCACGGCGAGGAACTGCCGCCAGGCGGAGGTGAAGCCGAACCGCGAGTGGAACAGGGTGAAGCCGAGACCGGTGCCCAGCACGAGCAGGACGGCGGGCAGCGCCCCGTGGGTGCTCCCCACGTAGGCGGCCAGCGCGAGCGTGACCGCCAGGGCGATGCCCAGCGGCCACCAGCGGACCGGCTCCGCCTCGGCGGCCCGGGGCGGGGGCGCGGAGAGGGCGGGCCGCCAGGTCAGGGCGAGGGCGGGCGAGACGGTCGCCGTGGCGGTGCCGGCGGCCGACCCGGGGGCGTCGGCGGCGGGGCCGCCGACGCTTCCCACCGAGTCGGTATTTCCGGGCGGTGAGGTGGGGTTAGTGGTCATGCGGGTGCTGTCCAAACCGTGCGGTGGCGGGGAACGGCGGCGGTCCTGGGACGGACCGGTGCCGTGGAACAGGGATGACTGCGTCCGGAGGGACGGGGACCGGTACCGGGCACGGGCGCCCGTGAGGAGGCGGGGGAGGGAACCCCGGGGCCTCGCGTCAGCGCACGCCGTCGCGGCACCGGCGGCGACAGAGGCCGTCATCGGTGCTCGTCAGCGACATGGAGATGAGGACCATGCGCAGGAAGCGGGCTGTATCGGACACGGCGAACATTCTAGGACACAGCACTCGTACGGCAACGGGTGGGCACCGTGTGACGCGCCACCACGGGGCCGAGGGGGCGCCGGGGTGCGACCGGGCGGTAGCGGAGGAAGCCGGGGCGGGGGCGGACCGGAGCGGAACCGGGGGAGGGGCCGCCCCGCCCGGGGCGCCGCCGCGCACCCCGGACGGGGCCGCCCCCTCGGGCCCGGCTCCACGTGCTGCCGGACGGGGCGCCGACCCGGCCCGCCGCGCTCACTCCGTCGCGTCCACGCCCTTGGGCAGCACCACGACCGGCACCGTGGCGCTGTGCAGCACCCCCTGGCTCACCGATCCCAGGATCAGGCCCCGGATGCTGCCCCGGCCGCGCGAGCCGACCACGATCAGGTCCGCCTCGGCCCCCGCCTCGACCAGGGCGTCCACCGGGTTGCGCTCGGTGCGCACGACGGTGATGTCCACGTCCTCGGTGCTCTCGTCCATGACCTCGGCCAGCACGCCCGAGACCAGCTCCTCCGAGCGCCGGTCCAGCAGGTCGTCCGGCGGGGTCCAGCCGGCCGCGACCAGCGACTCGGTGGCGAACGGCATCGGGACCTCCCAGCTGTTCACCACCACGACCGAGGCCGCGCCGCCGCGCACGGCCTCGTGCAGGGCGAAGCCCAGCGCGCGTCGTGAGTCCTCCGAGCCGTCCACGCCCACCACGATCCGCTGGGGTTCGCGCAGGGGTGGGGTCTCGCCCTCCGGGGCGGGGACGACGACCACCGGGCACTCGGCGTGGGAGGCGAGGCGCACGCCCGCGGAGCCGGCGAGGGCGGAGCGGACCGGTCCGAGCCCGCGCGTGCCCACGACCACCAGGTCGTGCGGGCCGGTGCGGTGCAGCAGGGCGAGCGGGGGCTCCTCCAGGGCGAGGACCGTCTGCACGTCCACCTCCGGCCGGAGGGAGCGCGCGTGCTCGGCGGCCTCGGCCAGGATGCGCCGGCCCTGGTCGGCGATCTCCTCCGATGCGGGGAAGCGCGTCGGCCCGGTGTAGACGGACACCACCAGCGGCATGGACAGCGCGTGCACCACGTACAGGGGAACACCCCGTCGCACGGCCTCGGCCGTCGCCCACTCCAGCGCCGACCGCCCGGTCGGCGATCCGTCGACCCCCACCGCGACCTTGGGGGATGGTAGCTGCTCGTCCGCCATGAAACCTCCTTCGTCCGGGGATGTCGGATTCCCCGTCGAGACTGCCGTACCCGGGATCTCCAGCCCCAACAGTCCCGTGGCGTGGCGGGAAATTCGTCACACCGGACGACGTGCGTCCCGGGCCCTCCGGCCCATGGGCGGGCCGGGGCGGGGCCGGAGGGCCCGGAGGGCGGCCGGTCCTACACCGCGCCGGTGTGCGCGTCCAGCCCGGCCCCGATCAGCTTGAGCGTGGGCCGGTGGTCCACCACGGCGGCGAGCCTGACCAGTTCGGCGTGGGAGGTCCCGTCCCCGATCCGGCCCAGCGCCGTCGCGCACGCGTTGGCGAGCGCCGGCCTGTCCGGTCCCTGGCCGGGGACCCTGACCAGGGCCTTCTCCAGCAGCGCGCCCAACCCGCTCGCGGTGTGCGCGTGCCCGGGGAGGAAGGACAGGAGCCGCACGAGGCCGCGGACGGCGATGTCGTTGAAGCGGTCGTGCCGGACGTCGTTCTCCAGCGGCAGCGAACGCGGTTCCCCCACCAGGGCCAGCCAGCCCAGCACCCGCTCCCGGAACTCGTCCGCGTCGACCCCCGCGAGCAGAGCCCGACCCCTCCTCTCCCAGGTCGCGCTCGGCCTGCTCGCCTTCGCCGTCGCGGCGTGCGCGACCAGGTCGCGCCACGCGTCCGGGAGGTCCGCCAGCTCGGCGAGAGCGTGGTCCGTCCACTCGTCGCCCGCGTTGACCACCGGGTGGGCGGTGAGCAGGCGCACGACCTCGCCCAGGGGCACGTCGGACCCGTAGCCCTCACCCCAGTAGCGCCGCAGGGTCCGGCCGAAGCTGACCGGGACGTCGCGCCCGGAGACCAGTTCCACCCAGACCATGTGGACACAGCCCTGCCCCCAGAAGGCCGCCGCCGTCGCAGCCGACAGCGCCTCCTGGCGCGTGTGCGCCATGACGTCGTCGGGGCGCCCCGGGGCGAGCATCGCGTGCATCCTGGCGATCCTGTCCCGCCGCGCCCACGAGTCCGTCGCCCCGTACAGCTCGACGCAGACCTGGGCCAGGCGGTCCCGGAGGTCCCCGGGCAGGGTCGGGAGCAACCTCGCCCCGGTGAACTCCTTGTCCGCCAGGACCATCTCGCACGCCGCCGCCGCGTCGACCGGGAGGACCTCGCGCCACATGGCCTCGAACTCGTCTGAGAGCGTGAGCCCGCCCGGGAGCGGGGGGAAGAGGAGCGCCGCCTCCAGCCACAGGGTCAGCTCCGTCCTCTCCGGGGTCCGTGCCCCCTCGCGGAGCGAGTGGGCCTCACCCGCGAGCCGCTCCCGCACCTCCGGGGGAAGGGCCCGCAGGCCGGACATCACCCGGAGGAACGAGTCGGGGGCGAGCACCGCCTCCACCTCGGCGGAACCGTCGCGCCCGAGGACCTCGCGGACCACGGGTTCGAGGTCCTCGAACCGCAGCAGGTTCAGCTGGTAGTGCGAGAGGGCCGTGTGCAGCCAGAGGACGCTGTTCCTCCGCTCCGGCGTCCGCGCAGCCCCGTGGAGCTCGGCCAGGGCGTCCGTCAGGCGGTGCCGGTACGACTCGTGGAGGCCCCGCAGGCGCTCCGCCGTCCGGCGGGGGTTCCCGGCGGCGAGGGCGGTCTCGCAGGCGTCGGCGATGTCGCGGGAGGAGGCGGCGACCAGGACCTCGATCTCGAGGTGGTCCTCCTCCAGGAAGTCCAGCCGGCACCCCAGCAGCGCGGTGTGCAGCGTGAGGACGGCGTTCCGCCGTTCGGGGGTCGCCGCTGCCTCCCTGAACAGCTCGACGCAATGTTGTGCCAGCCGTCTCACGGCCTTGGTGGGGAGGTCGGACAGTCCTTTCGCCGCGTGCGGGAAACCCGGGTGGGCGAGGGCCCGTTCGCACGCCGAGGCGGGGTCGTCGCGTTCGACGTCGGCCAGAACGGCGGCGGGGAGTGGGGGCGCTTCATGCGTCGCTTGGGTCATGCGCCGACCCTAGGGACACCTGCCGACAGCGCGTATCGGCTCAAGGGAGGAGAGGGGTGGCGGGAGCCGTTGGGAGCCGGCGGGGCGAGGACGGGGCTGTACATTGGGCTTTCGCGCCACCGGGACGGGATGGTTGCACGCGGCGCGGCCAGTCCGGTTGGTCGGAGGAGAACGTGCTTACTCGTGACGTAGAACCCCTAAAGGCTGATATGTCCTCGGTGTCTGTTTTTCGAGAAGTTGGAAAATCGGCTGCTTGCCACTGGTAAGTTTGCTGGTCGTTCGCTCTGCTCCCCGCGCACGCGGGGATGGACCCTGCTACCCCTCCACCAAACCCATGGCGAAAGACTGCTCCCCGCGCACGCGGGGATGGACCTCACCTGGCACCTGGACGTCAAGCCCCTGATCGCTGCTCCCCGCGCACGCGGGGATGGACCCGGCTCCTTGGTGGCCTCGGTGGCGTACTGGGCCTGCTCCCCGCGCACGCGGGGATGGACCCGGCGACGACCCCACCGGGCGGCTCCTCGCCGACTGCTCCCCGCGCACGCGGGGATGGACCCAGTCCAGTCGCACTGAGTGCTTGCCTTCCTCCCTGCTCCCCGCGCACGCGGGGATGGACCCAGCGCCGCACCCTCCTGCGCGAACGCGACGCCCTGCTCCCCGCGCACGCGGGGATGGACCCGCGAAGGCCCGGCCGCCTCAGGCGGCCGGGCACTGCTCCCCGCGCACGCGGGGATGGACCCTCGGCCTCCAGCTCCTCCAGGGGGCGGGGCGCCTGCTCCCCGCGCACGCGGGGATGGACCCTCCGCGCCCCATCCGGCCACGGCCGGAGGGGTCTGCTCCCCGCGCACGCGGGGATGGACCCCTGGGCGGGAAGGGCTGGGAGCTGGTCTCCGACTGCTCCCCGCGCACGCGGGGATGGACCCCGGTGCGGTGCCGTTGGACCCGGCGTCCACCACTGCTCCCCGCGCACGCGGGGATGGACCTATTGGATTGCTATTTCCGGTAATCCAGAAATTCTGCTCCCCGCGCACGCGGGGATGGACCCTCCGTGGCCTCCATCGCCCGCCTGCTCGGGGTCTGCTCCCCGCGCACGCGGGGATGGACCCCCCCAGCCCGATACGCCCGGGCCCAACGCCGCCTGCTCCCCGCGCACGCGGGGATGGACCGACCAGCATCATGTCCGCGGCGCGCTCCTGCTGCTGCTCCCCGCGCACGCGGGGATGGACCCAGCATCACCACGTCGCTGTCCTGCTCCAGGCTCTGCTCCCCGCGCACGCGGGGATGGACCCGAGTAGCCCGACTCCGAAAACTCCGCGGCCTCCTGCTCCCCGCGCACGCGGGGATGGACCCATCGGCACCGGCCGCGCGGCCACCCGGCGCGACTGCTCCCCGCGCACGCGGGGATGGACCCTACCCCACCGCACCCGACGCACCCGAAGCCATCTGCTCCCCGCGCACGCGGGGATGGACCCGTCGTCATCATGTACGGCGGAGACGTGCCCGACCTGCTCCCCGCGCACGCGGGGATGGACCCGTCCGCAAGAAGCGGAGCAGACGCCGACGACGCTGCTCCCCGCGCACGCGGGGATGGACCCGGCATGCGGGGGTGGGTGGGGGCGCTGCAGGTACCACCGTCGGCTGCTCCCCGCGCACGCGGGGATGGACCCACCCACTGACCAGACCGACCGACCACCCCGGGGCTGCTCCCCGCGCACGCGGGGATGGACCCACGAAGACCCGCCCCGCCGACGCCCCCACCTACTGCTCCCCGCGCACGCGGGGATGGACCCGGCAAGATGCGTTCGACCGAGCTGGAGGTCCGCTGCTCCCCGCGCACGCGGGGATGGACCCCACCTCGGACAGGAGATCGCCACGGGGAACGCCTGCTCCCCGCGCACGCGGGGATGGACCCTCTCCCCGTGGACAGGGAGGCGATCGAGGACCCTGCTCCCCGCGCACGCGGGGATGGACCCTGGGTCGAGGAGAAGGGCGAAGGGATGTCGGCCTGCTCCCCGCGCACGCGGGGATGGACCCCGGACGCGGCAGGACCATCCGTGGGCGATGAGCTGCTCCCCGCGCACGCGGGGATGGACCCGAGCAGGTTCGGCGCGAGCTTGGGGCGGACGGCTGCTCCCCGCGCACGCGGGGATGGACCCAGAAGACGACCATTCCGGCGCTGCGCCCCTATCTGCTCCCCGCGCACGCGGGGATGGACCCGGCTGACGTCCTCGAGCAGGTGCTCGCCTACTCTGCTCCCCGCGCACGCGGGGATGGACCCAGACCGCCGCCCGCGCCACAGGCGACCCCCGCCTGCTCCCCGCGCACGCGGGGATGGACCCGCCCTGGACGAGTTCCACGGGCGCCCCGGCGTCTGCTCCCCGCGCACGCGGGGATGGACCCAACCACGATGACCACCACGAACAGCTCATCCACTGCTCCCCGCGCACGCGGGGATGGACCCCACCTCCCACTCGTCGTCGAGCGTGCCCGTCTCTGCTCCCCGCGCACGCGGGGATGGACCCCGGAGATCTTTCGGGGCTGTGGGCAGCAGAAACTGCTCCCCGCGCACGCGGGGATGGACCCGGTGCCGTAGGCGCGCTTGTGCCCCGACACCTCTGCTCCCCGCGCACGCGGGGATGGACCCGGGGTTCGCCGGGCGAGTCCTGTGGTTCGACGCTGAACGTGGTGGAGAACTCCCACGGCATCCATGACGAGATCCTCTACCGCAAGACCGGCGAGCTGTCCTCCAACCGGCTGAGGAGCAGGAGCTGACCATGCTCGCCCTGCACATCCTCCAGGCGTGCTCGTAGGTGGTCTGGGCCCGGGTGCGGTACTCCTCCAGGCGGCCCGGGTCGACGTCGAGCTGGTCGGCGACGAAGGCCACCGCGCGTTCGGGGACCCGGGTGGGGTGGTCGGGGACCCGGGTGGGGTGGTCGGGGACCCGGGTGGGGTGGTCGGGTTGGAACACCCCGAGCGTGCGTACCGTGCCCCACTGCACGGCCCACCCCAGCCGGGTGGTGGGGGTGCGTTTGCCCGTGGCCAGTTCCAGGGCGTGGGGGATGAGGCGGAAGAACTGTTCCAGGTCGCCCGCCGAGAGCTCGGCGGGGAAGCGGGCGTAGCGGGCGATCTGCTCATCGGAGAGGTATTCATGCGGCATGGCCACGAACGTAGGGGCCGCGAACAGGACAGGCCGGCCCCGTCATCGAACCGTCGTCCAGATCACGGCTCTACCGTTAAATCCTGTAGCAATCCTCCTCGACCTCCGTGATCAAGTCAGGGTTAGCTCGAGGATCGCCATCTCCTCGGGTCCTGCGGCAGTGCCTCTCCCGGGTTCAAAGATTGGAGTTCATTCGGTCGGGGCGGGACAGATGCTGCCGATGACCTGTTTCAGCGGCCCGTGTGATCGCCTCGAGTACCCGGTGGCGATCGAGTGCGACCGCGAAATCCGGCGCATCGGCGGTTCCGTCGCGGAGGTCAGCGGCGAACTGGGCGTAGAGGCGGGCGACCCCCGCTGCGGGTGCGTCGAGTTGCAGGTCGGGAGCCGCATAAGCGGGGGGGACCTGCAGCACTTGGACAGGCTCGCTGCCGCGGCGCAGCGTGATGGTGAAATCGGTGAAATGGATGTAGCCCGACGCCGACTTCACACGCACACTGCCCTCGGTGCCCTGGATCTCCCATACCATAGCCGAGCCGGCAGACTGCCCGGCACTGTAGTGCAGCGAAGTGACGATCCCGCCTTCGAGAACGCCGGCGACGACGATCTCATCCGGCGCGTCCTTCGGCAGCGACGCGCCATCGGAGAGGCGGACGCCGTCACCGCGCTGATTGGCGACGACGGCGGACAGACTCTCGAACGTGCCGAGCACGCGCGCAAGCGGTTCGAGCCCGTGGCCGAGCATGATGCTCAGAAGCGTGGCGCCATGTTTTGCGTGAGCCATGTACTCGACCGGCGGGTCATATCGGCCGACCCACATGTCGTCGGTCAAATGCGCCCGGATGCTCGTGCTGAGCGGCTTGCCGATCACGCCTTGCGCGATGAGGTCGCGAAGGAAGAGGATCGGCGGGTGCAGGCCGCCCTGCAACCCGACAACCGTCCGCAGCCGTCGCTCGCGGGCAAACCCATCCAGAGCTTCGGCCTCCGACAGGTTTCTTGCGAGCGGCCATTCGCAATAAACCATCTTGCCCGCGGCCAGCGCGTCGGAAACAATCTGCTTGTGCTCCGGCACCTTGACCGCAACCACCACCAGGTCGACCTCTGGTCGCACGACCAGAGCCTCATGTGTGTCGAAGGCGAGATCGGCGCCCAGCCGACGAGCGGTCGCGTTCGCGCTCTCCATACGAGTCGTACTGACGGCGCGGATCTGGAACGCGTCGAGCGCCTGCAGCGCCGGGACGTGAGCGATTCCGCCCCAACCCCGATCGGCACTAGCCCCGATAAGGCCGACGCCGATCCGGGTATTTGCTGAATTCTTCATCAGGATGCTCCTGCCGTGTGCAGACCCGGCAACGCTCTCCGGGCTTTGTCACGATGATTCGTTTCCGGATAAATGCGTGGGCACTCGGGCTCACCATGGCGAGCGAGCAATTGTTGCCGTTTGCGTAGCGGCCGCGGGGTTTGAGCCCGAGTGACCCAGGCGCAGGTTTTACACGTGAGCCCAGTGGGCCTCGAGTTCGCGCGCGACATCGGCCGGACGCTCTATCATCGGCCAGTGCGAGCTGCGCAGCTTGAAGACGGCACGTGCGCGTGTGGCATTACCGAGCTCGTCGGCGAAGCGGTGGGGAAGAAACGGATCGTCCAGGCCCCAGATCACTAGCGCTGGTGCGGTCACGTTGCTCAAACCTGGCTTCCACTCCGCCCCGACCTCGATCGCCGAACGGTAAAGGGCGAGAATGCTTGCTCTCATAGTGGCATCGAGATGCCGGACCGATTCGTTTGCCGCGTCGCGCGGCATCTGTGCCTCGTTGAGGCTTGCTGCGAACGCCTCGAGGTCGAGGTCCGCCATCCATTGCTCGCCCTCGCCCGGCGTTTGCCAGATCTTGGCAAGATAGTGCCACGGATACTCCGGATCGATTGGTCCGCTGATGCCTGTCCATGTCCGCACCAGATCTGGTCGGATAGACGCGAGACGGCCCGTGAGCAGAGATCCCCAATCATGACCGACCAGGTCGACGGGTTCGCCGATTTCTTCGATCTTCTTAACAAGCCAATCGAGATACTCTTCTTTCGTCGACGTGAATCCCGCTGGCAGGGGTACGCCAAACCCGGGGAGATCGATCGTCACAATATCTTCGCGTTGAAGATGGGAACGGACAGTGTCCCAAAGCCGGTGGGTATCAGGTACACCATGGACGAGGACTGCAGGCATTTCGGATTCTCCAATTGTTTGTTGTCTTGGTTGAATGGCCGGTCGGCCGGGTCAGGGAAGGAGGATGACTTTGCCGTGGGTGTGGCCCGTGGCGACGAGGCGATGAGCGTCCGCGGCCTCGTCGAGTGGGAAGCTCCGGCCGATGCGTGCGGTCCATGCGCCGGCGGCGATCAGATCCAGGGCTTCCTGGACAGGGCCGCGGTCGCGGTTCCCGCTGCCCCCGGGGCTGAATGCGACGCCGTATTGTGCGGCATCGCGGTCGGCGAGCGTCACGATCCGGTCGGGGCCGCCGAGAAGATCGACGAGGGCGGGAAGGAGCCCCTTGCCGGCGGTGTCGAGCGCGGCGTCGACCCCGCCCGGAGCGGCGGCACGGATGCGATCGACCAGGCCCGGGCCGTGGGCGACAGGGGTCGCTCCGAGACTCCTGACGAAGTCGGCGTTGGCAGTCCCGGCGACGCCGATCACCGTCACACCGCGCTGTCGCGCGAACTGCACGGCGGCGCCGCCCAGAGCACCGCTCGCGCCGGTGACCACGAGCGTATTACCCGGGCGAATGTTCAGAAGCCCGAGAGCCCTCGCCGCGTTGTCGGCGCCGATGACAGTAGCCGCGGCCTCCTCGAAGGAAACGCCGTCGGGGATCGTCGCGAAGTTGCTGCTGACCGTGTACTCGGCGTAGGAGCCCTGGGTGGCGGAGTCCGGCCACCCGGCGACGCGGTCGCCGACCACGCCCTCGTCGACGCCCGGGCCGACCGCCTCGACGACGCCGGCGAACTCGAATCCGATGATGGCGGGAGTACGCAGGCGGAACGCTCCGGCGCGTGCCTGGATCTCCGCCGGGTTCACCCCGGCGGCGTGAACCCGCACCAGTACTTGGCCCGGACCCGGCACCGGTCGCGGAGCCTCCGCAATCCGCAACACGGAGGGTTCGCCGAACGAGGTGATGACGGCGGCTTTCATGATGATCCTTCTCATATACGAGGGCTATTTGCTCGCACCGTTCAGAACGGTGTCAGGTCAGGAAGGCCGGAGGATTCTCGCCCCGCAGGCGGTAGTCGGGCCGGGGCCGTTCGAGGCGGATCGATTCCAGCACGGTGTACGCGTGGTACTTGGTCTGGGCGGTGGCTCCTGCCAGCCGTTCCCGCCAGAGCCGGCCGTCGCTCGTCTCCTTCTCGAGGACGTGGCGGGTGGTGTAGTTCGCCATGGAGCTGATCCAGTTCTCCGTACCGACGAAGATCCTGTTCCAGCCGGTGCCGGTCACGATGTCGCGGAATTCGAAGGGCCCGTCCTGCGCTTCGAGAACAGCGGCGCGCGCGGAGGTGGTCATACGCCGTGAGCCTGCCGCGAAGCGCCGCGAGGGCCATGGTGACGAGGGACTGAAATCATCAACGACTCCCTGATAGGGGGGTGGGCCTCAGGAACCCTTCAGCGGGCCCTAACCTATGGCGGCCGCCCGTGCCCGCAAATCGGTCGCCGTATCCGTCACGGCAGTAATGCACGGTGCCGCGAGGTGCGTTGGCGTCACTGCCGGACGCCGGTCCGGGCGGCTTGTTCGACTCGGGCGGTGAGACGGCTGTTGTGGGCGGCGTGCTGGAAACCCGGGGTGTGGTGGGTGCCGTTCGTGATGTCGCCGGCCAGGCTGGTGTAGACCTCGCCGACGTCGATGGAAGCGCCCGTCCAGATGTCGGCGGCGGCCTGGCCCGCGCCGCAGCCCAGCAGGCACGCGAGAGGATCCACCAGACCTCCGGCCGGGCCCGCGAGCGGTCCAGGGCGGGCCGCGAGCGCCAGGAGAGCGCGCCCCCGCAGCCCTAGCGGCACACCCCGCCGGGCCCCACCCGCGGCCCCGGCTACGGCAGGTAGTCTTCCCCGGGCTGTTTGCCTGGTCATCGGCGATCTTCCGTGGGATCGGAGTCGGCTGTCTGGAGAACGTCTAAGTTACTCGCGGGTTAGTTGGCACACCGACAGGGCGTATCGGCTCAAAGGAGGAGAGGGGCGGTGGGAGCCGTTGGGAGCTCGCGGGCCGAGGGCGGGGCTGTACATTGGGCTCTCGCGCCACCGGGACCGGGATGGTTGCACGCGGCGCGGCCCGGCTCGTCGGAGGAAAACATGCCTACTCGCGACTTGGAACCCCTGAAGGGTGCTATGTCCTCGGTGTCGGTTTTTCGAGAAGTTGGAAAATCGGCCGCTTGCCGCTGGTAAGTTTGCTGGTCATCTTCTCTGCTCCCCGCGCACGCGGGGATGGACCGACTTGACCCGCAGGGAGAACATCCGGTCGACGCTGCTCCCCGCGCACGCGGGGATGGACCCCGTCCCTGGGGCACCTCACCCAGATGGCCCTGCTGCTCCCCGCGCACGCGGGGATGGACCCTCGGGCCTCACCGGCACCCATGCGGCCCCGGACTGCTCCCCGCGCACGCGGGGATGGACCCGGCTGGAGCTGGCTGTAACCCCACCCTGAGAGCTGCTCCCCGCGCACGCGGGGATGGACCCCGCATCAGCGAGGCGGCGGTGCCCGGCGCGGTCTGCTCCCCGCGCACGCGGGGATGGACCCCCGCGTCGTCTCCCCCAGTGGCGCGCGGGCACCTGCTCCCCGCGCACGCGGGGATGGACCCCTCGCCCAGTTCCCCCGGGACTGCCACACCATCTGCTCCCCGCGCACGCGGGGATGGACCCTGCTACCCCTCCACCAAAACCATGGCGAAAGAC
This sequence comes from Streptomonospora nanhaiensis, assembly GCF_026642255.1. GTDB lineage: Bacteria > Actinomycetota > Actinomycetes > Streptosporangiales > Streptosporangiaceae > Nocardiopsis > Nocardiopsis tropica. The sequence goes on from NZ_CP113264.1 coordinate 3,069,265, forward strand.
TGCTCCCCGCGCACGCGGGGATGGACCCGCGGAGACGGTGTTGGCCTCGGTGTCGCACACCCTGCTCCCCGCGCACGCGGGGATGGACCCACCGCAAGGACGGGAAGGCCCGGGAGCGGGTCCTGCTCCCCGCGCACGCGGGGATGGACCCTCGGGCTGGTTGCGCACGTCCAGGGGGATGTACTGCTCCCCGCGCACGCGGGGATGGACCCTTCTTCACCTGCCTGGCCTGCTTCAGACCGAGCTGCTCCCCGCGCACGCGGGGATGGACCCCGGGCGCGGAACGCTGCGGCCGGCCGGGAGCACTGCTCCCCGCGCACGCGGGGATGGACCCACCGGGGCGGTCTTCTTCGAGCCGATGCGCGGCTGCTCCCCGCGCACGCGGGGATGGACCCGCCGGGCACGGCATCAACGAGGTCCGCTCCGTCTGCTCCCCGCGCATGCGGGGATGGGCTCTAAAAGTAGAGGTCGTACTCGTAGTTCTGGCCGTGCTCCCCGCGCACGTGGGGATGGTCCCGCTTCGGTGATGGTGGCGGTGTGGTCGGTCACCTGCTGCTCTTGACCGCAGTAGTCCGGGACACGACGATAGATGAGCAATGTCCAGCAACTTGCTAGCAAGGAGGCCACCCCCATGCACGCGAAGTTCCTCGGCAAAGACCCTGAGTCTCAGGAAGGCCAGTCGCCTACCCTGTTCGCCACGGACAGGACGGACCGTGTTACCTACATCGCCCAAGGCTGGAAGGTAACCGACCCCCAGGTGCTCGCCGATGTCGGTCCTGTACCAGACCACGAGACGCTGATCGAGATCCCGGAAGATGTCCTCAAGTTCTACGCCCGTCGCTACCAGGAGGAGGAAGGACACTGACCCGGTTCATCGAGCCTGGCCCCGAGTTTGGCCAGCTCTTCCGCACGTTCGAGCACACCGCCTTCCGGTTGGAGACCCGCGACGAGTACGTGTCTACCAACGAGTCGGAAGCTCTGCGCCAGTTCGTCGCAGGTGAGCCGGTAGACATGGCTTGGTTTGATAACTGGCTGGGCATGATCCGGCATGCGACCAAGGAAGGGCGTCGCTTCAGTCGTGTCCGGGTGGTGTCAACTCCCCTCACTGACTACAGCCGCTTCGGAGTTTTCTGTTCCGAGCACACCAACGCTGCGGGCGAGGACATCCGCTATCTCGTGCGCGGCGATGCCGCAGGCCTACCCGACTACGACTACTGGTTGTTCGACTCGTCCAAGCTGGTGCGTATGCACTTCGATGACGAGGAGAACTTCCTTGGGGGCGAGGTCATTGATGACCCAGCCGTCATCGTGAAGCACAACTACTGGCGCGACGCTGCCTGGCACAAGGCGGTACGACGGGATGAATTTGCCGCAGAGCAGGGCAGTTGGCGTGTCGAACGTCCATGAGGCACGCACAGCGCTAGGAAACCGACTCCGCGGGCTCCGTAAACAAGCCGGTCTATCCGGCAGGGAGCTCGCGGAGTCGTTGTCATGGCAAGCTTCAAAGATTTCGAAGATCGAAAATGGCAAGCAGACACCAAGTGATCAGGACGTCCTAGACTGGACGCGGGCGACCAACAGCGAGTCCGAGGCAGAAGACCTCCTCGCCTCTCTCCATACTCTCGAAATTCAGCATGCCGAGTGGCAGCGGCAGCTTAGGGCCGGCCTCAAGTTGCACCAGAACGAGATCGCAGAACTCAACGCACGCACCCGCTTGTTCCGCGTGTTCGAGTCAACTTATATCCCCGGTTTACTTCAGACGGCCGGCTACGCTAGGTTCCGCTTCGCACAGAGCATCACGGTTTTCAAGATTCGCAACGACATCAATGAGGCCGTACAAGCCCGCATACAGCGTCAGGACATCCTCTACCGTCCTGACAAGCGGTTCCACTTCGTCATCACCGAAGCCGCTCTGCGCTACCGCCTCTGTCCTCCAGAGGCCATGCTCGCCCAACTTGATCGGCTTGTTTCAATGTCGGCGCTGCCCAACGTGCGCCTCGGCATCATCGGCTTCGAGACGGCCTACGTGGTAGCACCGGCTCATGGTTTCTGGCTCCTGGACGATGAGCGCGTCATGGTTGAGACGTTCTCCGCTGAACTCAATCTTGCTCAGCCACAGGAGACGGGCCTTTACGGCAGGGTCTTCGAGTCGCTGGCAGGAGTCGCTAGTTACGGCCGGTCAGCTCGCGCGATCATCACGCGAGTTATTGACGATCTTTCGTCCGAACTCCCCGAGAATGGCTAGGACTTGCTCGGACTCGTGACCCTATGAATGTTGTGATCAATCCGGAGCAAGTTGCTGGTTGTCAGCGTGCCCGACTGCTTACTCTCCAGGGACGACCTTCACCGACCATTGGAGAAGAGCCGCGTGACGACCTTCGTTCCTTTGCTCACCAAGGACCAGATCACTCGTCTCCCTGAACGCGCTCGCGAAGTTGTCGAGTACCGCAAGAGCGGCCTCAGCCTCAACCACGTGCAGGGTTGCTCTTTGGGCTGCGCTTACTGCATCCGGCACACGTACGGGCTGTGGGACGAGAACCAGCCTCGCGCCCTCATGACGGACGCTCAGGCCGTCGAGGAGCTGGTGAACCACCGCTACTTCACTCCGCACGTGACGCCGGTTCAGATCTTCAACCGTGCTACCGAGCCGTTCCTGCCGAAGGTTCGGCCTCACACCTTCGCCGTGCTCGAAGACCTGGACGCGCGGGAGCTGACGAACCACGTGCTCGTCATCACCAGGCACCAGCTCAAGCCCGACGACATCGACCGGCTGAACCAGCTCCACAACCTCAAGGTGACGCTGCTCTTCACCTACTCCGGCATTGACAACAAGGACATCGAGCCCTACCCGTCGCACGTCGCCGCTGAGTCCCTGAAGCTCATGAGCACGCCGACGCGACGGAAGTACCGAACGATCCTCTACTGGCGTCCGCTGGTACCGGGTCTCAACGACACGGACGAGCACCTGGTCGTCGCACATGACTTGAGCAAGCACGCTGACGCCACGGTCTTTACCGGTCTGTTCTACCGCGACCAGATCGCGGAGTACTACAGGGCCAACAAGTTGCCCGAGCCCTACGAGGACACCGCACGCCGGAAGATCGTGCCCGAGACGCTTGAGCGTCGGGTCCTGGACGCCTTCTCGAACTCGTCGGCGTTGTTCCGCAAGACTTCCTGTGCGGTGTCCTACGCCCATGGCCTGCCGGACTACAACGGCCACTACGGCATCCGTGAACTCTGCGACATCTGCCCCCTGAGCCAGCTCGAACTGTGCGCGGGCGCGCACCGAGTACCGACCTCCGATCAACTACACGATGTCGCCCGCGTGTTGCCCGAGGCTGGTGACCTGAAGGTCGTAGACACCACTGACAGGGCGGCCGTCGTGTCCGGCCTGGCCGCTGAGCAGCCTCGGTACTTTCTTCAGCACGCGCTCGGCTTCCAGGTCCACGACGAGCGTCACCCGCACCACGCCAACCGGCATGGTCGCGCTGACCTTGGATGGAAGGCCCCACACGCAAATGACTGACTGGAAGAGCCTCAGCTACGTCGTCGTAGATGTCGAGGGCAACGGCCAGCAACCGCCGGACTTGGTAGAGTTGGCCGCGGTGCCGATCGCCGACGGGATCATCGGAGAGCCGGCGAGCTGGTTGGTTCGCCCGGACCAACCGATCGCCCCGATGGCGAAGCGGATTCACAGCATCAGCAACGACGACGTTGCTGAGAAGCCGGTGTTCAAGGACGTCGTGGTCGACGTGCTACACGCGCTGTCTCTCCCCGCCCTGATCGCCCACAACGCGCACGTTGATGTCGGCGTGCTTCAGCGCAAGATGACCGGCTGGGAGCCCCCGGAGGTCTTCGACACGCTCAAGCTCGCTCGGCGCCTGCTGCCTGGCCGCAAGACGTACAAACTCGGCTCGCTGGTCGAGGAATTCGAGCTTGATCACGGCCTGGACGGCGAAGACCAACCGCATCGGGCCAAGTACGACGCCACCGTGACAGCAAGGCTGTTCGTTCATCTCGCAGGCCGGCGGAGCCTCGAAGAACTCAGGAATCAGCCGACAGGGGGTCGCTCCGATGACGAACCCGTTCTTTTCTAGATCGGACCGCATCGGCTAAGGAAATAACTCAGGGCGCCGGAGTATTTGTGGCTGGTGTTCTCTCCGATGATCTCACCGAGGAAGAATGGATCGCCTTTGCGACCCGTCTCGTTGGCCTGGTGTCCTGAGTCGTTAATTCGTGTGCAGTATGCGGCGAGGCTGTCAACTGCTCCCCGCGCACGCGGGGATGGACCCAGGTCCGCTCCGGAGCCGTCGTCTCAAGAGCCTGCCCGCGCTTCGTGCGGGCAGGCTTCCGTTTGCGCAGCATCAACGGACCTCAGGGCAGGGGGCGCCACCAGCCTTGGGAACGCTCACCCACCGCTGCTCACTGCGTCGCGAACCGCCGGACGAACCACCGGGTAAGAACCCCGTCGACCGCTGCCGTCGTGGGCAACTGGGGAGCCGGTTCCAACCCGGGCTCATCGGCCAGCGAGTGGGCCAGGTCCGGCACAGTCGCCAGCTCGATCTCATCCGGACGCGCGTACCGCCCACGAAGTGTCTTGACCAGGGAGAAAGCATCTTCGCGCAATGCCGGGTGGTCGCGCTCGCCGCTGACCAGCAGCAGCGGGGGCTCTCCGCTCAGCTCTCCGGCGCGGTCGACGAAATCAAGATCGTCGGCCGCTCTGCGGGATTCGGCGGTCCAAACGTAAGGCTGGTCGAGCCCGGTAGCGAGAAGTTCGACTGCCGCGCTCACCCGCACAGCGGGATTGACGAGCGCGACCGCCCCGATCGGTGTCGGCGGGGCAGTGAGCACTTGCAGAGCCACCGCCCCGCCAAGCGATGCACCGAGAACGCCGATCGGCTGGTCGTCGACCGGCAACTGACGGCGCAGCTCGGCCAGCGCGGCCGGGAATTCCTCTACGGCCTGGTGGACGATTGGTCCGAGGTACTTCAACAGGATGTCTTCGCGAGCGAGTTCGAGGTGTCTGTCGAGACGGCCATCGACCATACGCGGACCGCACAGCGGCATACCCAGGTGGACCCGCCAGGAAGGAACACCGGCCATGGGCAGTGCCGCTGCGAAGGCCGCGTCCGTTCGGGGCGCGTCCAGCATGTGCCAGGTCACGATCAACGGCGCACGGTCGTTGCCCGTCCCGGACGGCGGGAGGGCTGTGAACGGCACACCTGCGGCTGTACCGGTGATCGCATCCATACACACTCCTACGGCTTTCGGGGGTACGTCGCCAACCGTAGGGGAGCTCTACCGGGCGCGGACGCCCTTTCTGCTGCGGGCAGACCTCCGGACCCCGACCACGGGTCGATATGCGCGGGCAAGCAGGCCCTATGGGACGGCCCCAGGTCGTCTGCGCCGCTGCCATCGTGCTCTCCGCACACGCGGGGATGGTCCCCGCCGCTGATCGCCAGCCCGGCCATGGACCTGGTGCTCCTCGAACGCGAGGGGTCGGTCGCGGCGACGGGCGCGCTACTGTAGCCCTGCCGAATTCCCCTGTTCGTGCTGCGGGACTGTCCGGCTTCTTCAAGCCGGGGTCGTAGAGGTTCCATGGGTTGGTTCGTTTGTTGGAGGAAAATATGCTTCATTGCGAACAAGAATCTCTAGAGTCCCCTATGTCATCCGTGTCGGTTTTTCGAGAAGTTGGAAAATCGGCCGCTTGCCACTGGTAAGTTCGCTGGTCGTTCGCTCTGCTCCCCGCGCACGCGGGGATGGACCCTAGACCCCTCACAGAGCCCCCTGTAGACCCACCTGCTCCCCGCGCACGCGGGGATGGACCCTTGTGCAGGTGCCAGGCGATGGGGCGGGGGTCCTGCTCCCCGCGCACGCGGGGATGGACCCGCCTCGCCCAGCTTGCCCGTCCCGGTGTCCATCTGCTCCCCGCGCACGCGGGGATGGACCCTGGGCGAGCTCATCGAGGAGGCCGGCGGCCCCCTGCTCCCCGCGCACGCGGGGATGGACCCGCCACCGCCTCCGGCTACGCCAGCTACCCGCTCTGCTCCCCGCGCACGCGGGGATGGACCCTTCTCGCCTGCGCCCTGGAGGCCGCGCATCTGCTGCTCCCCGCGCACGCGGGGATGGACCCGGGGGAGCGGTTCTATGGAGCCGTTTCAGGGGGCAGAGGAGTGGTCTGCTCCCCGCGCACGCGGGGATGGACCCCGTGCGCCGCCGACGGCTCGGAATGCAGCTCACTGCTCCCCGCGCACGCGGGGATGGACCCCCACCGGATGGGGGATCGACCGGACGGTCACCCTGCTCCCCGCGCACGCGGGGATGGACCCCCCAAGGCCGAGTACGACCCGACCATCACGGTCTGCTCCCCGCGCACGCGGGGATGGACCCGTGGCCTTGAGGGTGAGGTTCCCGTGCCCGGACTGCTCCCCGCGCACGCGGGGATGGACCCCCGCCTCGACGCCCTGGAGCTCGCCGACCGCGCTGCTCCCCGCGCACGCGGGGATGGCCCCCGATGTAGTTGGCCTGGCTGCTCCCGTCGGCCCTGCTCCCCGCGCACGCGGGGATGGACCCAGAACCTCGCCCTGGTCGAGGAAGCCGCCGCCACTGCTCCCCGCGCACGCGGGGATGGACCCGTCGGCGGTACCACGGCCGGTCTGCCGTCCGTCTGCTCCCCGCGCACGCGGGGATGGACCCGTGACCGATTCCGTGTACCGCGAACGCGCGTACTGCTCCCCGCGCACGCGGGGATGGACCCCAGTTCACAATGAGCAAACCGGTAGTGGTTTTCTGCTCCCCGCGCACGTGGGGATGGGCCCAGGGCGTGCAGTGGCGCCCGCAGCTCAGGGAAGTCGCCCGTCCATGTTGTCCTCGACCAGTTCGCGAGCGCGGCGAACCAGGGCTTCCCGCACCTCGTCCGGCGCCAGGACACGCAGCGGGGTGGCCAGGCCGAGCAGGTACCCGGCGAGGCCGTTCGCGTCAGGTCCCCCGATATCGACGACGGTGGCTTCGGGGCCTTCTGGACGGTGGAGGCCAACCGTCGGAGGGATCAGCCGGAGCGCCTGTTCCATCGGCAGCGGGAGGCGGATTCTCGCATAGAGCGGATACCTACCGCCCGCCAGCGAATCGGAGACGAGCAGCGCCGGGTCCGGTGGATCGACGAGTTCCACCGCGTGTCCCGTGGGCCGTATTCGCTCGACCCTGTCGGCGCGGAACGTCCGCCACTCGTCGCGCGCCACGTCGTGGGCGACGAAGTACCAGTGGCGACCCGTGTGCACCAGGCGATAGGGGTCGGCGGCCCGGTCCGTCGCCCGCCCCTCGCGGTCACGGTAGGACAGGCGGACACGTTCACCCCCGCGGCAGGCGGCGACCAGTTCCAGCAGCATGTCCGGCGTGATCTGCGGCCGACCGGGCCTGGTCGTGTGCACGAAGGCCGAGTCCATCTCACCGAGTCGGCTCGCGACCCGCGGCGGCAGGGCCTGGCGCAGCTTCAACAGGGCTGAGAACGCGGCCTGGTCGCTACCGAGAACACCGCTGAGCGCGGCCTCGCGCAGCCCGACGGCGACGGCCAGCGCCTCCTCGTCGTCGAGGACCAGCGGTGGTATCCGGGCACCGCCGCCGAGACTGTAACCGCCCCACGGTCCGGGATCGGACTCGATTCCGTAGCCGAGTTCCCTGAGCCTGGCGACGTCGCGCCGAACCGTGCGCTCGTTGACCGCCATGCGTTCGGCCAGTTCGCGGCAGGTCCACGACGGTTGTGCGGACAGCAGGGAAAGCAGATGGAGGAGACGGGCGGATGTGCTGATCACGTCCTGAAGTCTCTCCCATGACCAGGACCGAACCTGTCCTGGTCGCGTTCTAACGTGCTGCCCATGAGCACTGAAACCATGCCGCTGCCCTCGATGCGTTACGCGGCCGTCACCTTCGACTGCCCTGACCCCGCTGAACTGGCCCGCTTCTACGGCAAAGCCCTCGACCTGCCCGTGGCCTACTCCAGCGACGACTTCATCCTGCTCGGCCAGGAGGGGGCGCCTGGGCTGGGCTTCTCCAGGCTGCCGGGTTACCAACGGCCCACCTGGCCGGACCCCGCTCGGGAGAAGCGGGCGCACATCGAGCTGGGGGTCGACGATCTGGACGCCGCCCAGGCCGGGCTCCTGGCACTGGGCGCGACCGAACCTCCGAGTCAGCCCGAGCCCGATCGGTGGAGGGTTCTGCTCGACCCCGCCGGACATCCTTTCTGCATCTCTACCCTGGTTTGAATGCCGTTCACCCTCGATGGAGTCCGGAAAAGGGATCAGGCCAATGAGCCATAGGACCCATCAAGGGTGCAGGAGGTCAGTCGGGAAGCCCCACCTTTGAGGCCGAAGAAGGTTCGGCATGACGGTGGTCGGATGAGAATGACGCTGATTATGCCTCTATGGCGTCAAACTCTGTTATGTCCTCAGTGTCGGTTTCTTGAGAAGTTGGAAAATCGGCTGCTTGCCGCTGTTAAGTTCGCTGGTGATCTGCTGTGCTCCCCGCGCACGCGGGGATGGACCCCTGCGCAAGCGCAAGAAGGGCGCGGGCACGTGGTGCTCCCCGCGCACGCGGGGATGGACCCAGCCGGCGCACGGAGGGGCGGCCCCGGAGCGGGTGCTCCCCGCGCACGCGGGGATGGACCCGCCATCGCGCGCGAGATCGGGTGCGCGGACTCGTGCTCCCCGCGCACGCGGGGATGGACCCCGGGGTCCTCCCCATCGCTCTGTGCCAGATCAGTGCTCCCCGCGCACGCGGGGATGGACCCGTCCACGGCGGCTTGCCGTCGTTCCGCTTCCCCAGGAGCACGCCGAGTGTGCTCCCCGCGCACGCGGGGATGGTCCCCGGACCCAGGAGGTCGGGGAGATCTCGCGGTCGTGCTCCTCGCGCACGCGGGGATGGGCCTGCACGGGCCCGGTTCAGGGGGCCACGCGGCGGCACCATTGGCGGACCGCCACCCCCAGGCAGGCGGTGTCCTGGGCCTCGACCCGTCTGCGGGCGGCTTCCAGCCGGGCCTGGGCGGCGTCGAACTGCTGCTGGGCGGCGATCTGTTCCAGGCGGGCCAGACCGGCGGCGGCGTCCGCGGCGGACCGTTCCCGCTCCTGCATGACGCGGGACGCGAGGCGTTCGGCGTGCTCGGTGTAGCGGGGGACGAGCGGGGTCCCGTCGCTGGCGTGCGGGGGCCTGGACCGGGTGGTCACCGGTTTCCTCCTTCTGCGGGCCGGGCTCGGTGCGGGCCTTCCTGGTGCGCCGGACCCCCTCGGAGAGGGGATCCGGCGGGAACCACGGTCGCCCCGGGGCCTGCTGTCCACGGCCCGTCCGGACGGTTCAGGGCTGCGGTGCGGACTTCCCGGCACGCAGGGTCGCGATGAGGGTCGCGACGTGTCCGGCGTCGCCCATCGCTCCGACCTCCAGGGCCAGGGCGTGGACCACCTCCAGGGCGCGGACGACCTCGGTGCTGCCCGTTCCGCCGTTCAGGACGTGGGTGATCTGCGACCTGGGGTAGCGGCGGTGTCCGCCGAGGGTCTTGACCGAGGCCAGGCGGCCGTCCTTCTCCCAGCGGGTGACGGTCTTGGGGTCGACGCGGAACAGGCGGGCGACCTCTCCGGGGGTGAGCAGGGCCTCGGCGTTCTCGACCAGGTCGGGCAGGGGTGCGGTGGGCACGGTGGTTCTCCGTCAGCGTGTGTCGTCGGTTGTCGGTCGTCGGGTGTGTGCGTGTGGCGGGTGGGGGTCGGGTCCGGTCCGGGGAAGTACGACCGGACCCGAGCGGGTGGGGCGGGGCCGCCGGCCCCCCTTTTCGGCGGCGGCCCCGCGGCCCGGCGCGAACGCACCGGGCGGGGAACCTCCGAGCGGAACGGTGTCGCCCGGAGGGGGTTCTCAGGGGGAGCGGCCGGAGGCGACCGTGCGGGCCACGTGCCGCATCTGCCGGGAGAGCCGGTCGGGGTCGGCGTAGCGCAGCGGGACCACCTGGGCCGGGCCGAGGAAGAACGCCACCCACACGCGCAGGGAGTACGACCACATCACCCACCAGTCCGGGTGGTGGTAGGTAAGCGATGCGGCCACCTGCCGGTACTCGCGGTCCAGCTCCGGGGTCCACCCGCTCACGAGTTCTCCACCTTCGCGCGGATCGTCAGCGGCCCCGACCCTGCACCGGGGATCGCCCAGTCCCACTCCCAGTACACGGCGAGCTGGTCCACCAGGTGCAGGCCCGGGAGGGGTGCGAGGCGGGGGCCACCCAGACGGGGGTAGGGGATCACCGAGTCCGGGCGGGGACCGCCGTCGGTGACAGCGATGGTGATGAGGAACGGGTCGATGTCGAGGACCACCCGCACGGTTCCGCCGGGGTCCCCGGAACGGGTGTGCTTGTGCGCGTTCGAGGTGAGCGCCTCGGCCACCAGCGAGACCGGTTTCGCGGCCCGCCGGGGGGTCATGGCCCGCACCCACTTGGCCAGGGCGTTGTAGTCGCGCTCGTGGCCGAGGACGATGCCGTGCCGGTGGGGCTCGGAGAACGCGATGCGGTGCGGGTACGGGACACCGGCGGGCTCGGGTTCGGGGTCTGCGTCTGGCTTTGGTGCGGCGGTGCCGGTAGGCTTCATTTGCTTCACCTCATGTCTTTTCGGGACAGGTGGGGCTTTTTGCCCTGGTGCCGCAGCGAACGGCATCGGGGCGTTTTTATGGCTTAATCTGGTGGTGCGTCCGGTTTGGCCACATGCCAGTCAGTCGCGTCCGAGGTCTGGTGCTGTGGTGTTGCGGTTAACGACAAGATTCCACCAATGCACGAGCATTTAAAGGCCGGAACGTAACCCCGCCACTCTTGTATAGATCGACGCAACTTCTAGCAAATTTCAGTAGACTTAGCACAAGCCGACTGCTTTGATGGACCCATGCAAGACGTCGATGGCCGCAAGGTTCCGGATGTACGTTTCGGCATGGCGCTAATGCGGCAGCGCAAACGAGCTGGAAAGACCCAAGGTGCACTGGCCTCGCACATAAAGTGCACAACCGGACATATATCCCATGTGGAGAACGGGCGGAGGGCTCTGAGTGAGGCTTCTGTCGCCGAGGTTGACGCATTCCTCGACGCCGGGGGTCGCCTCATCCGCACCTATGGTGATCTGTACGAACCGGACAGTGTGGATTGGCTGGGGCAACTCCACGAACACCAGGCCTCGGCGGAGGTGATCCGCGAATACCACAACAGCGTGTTCCCTGGAGTGATTCAGGTGAGCTCCTACGCGCGTGCCGTGTTCAGTTCCGGGTCGCCATGGTTGGGCGAGGAGGGGATCAAGGAACGCGTGGCGGTCAGGCTCGAACGTTCCAAGGTCGTTCTACGCGCAAATGGTCCGCAATACCATGTAGTGCTCGATGACATCGTGCTTCACCGTCCCGTGGGGCCGCCCTCGACCATGAAGGAGCAGATCGACGAGGTCATTAAGAAGGCCGAGTCAGGCAGAATCATGTTGCAGATGCACGGTTGGGGCCAGTACCCCAACCCCGGTCTCGACGGGCCATACTCGGTACTGATGTCAGTAGGAGCCCCGGATCTGGTCTACGTGGAGTCGATCTACGGTGGCCAGTCAACTGATGACCCGGTGTCGGTGCGGCAGTTCGGGGTGCTGTTCAGTAGATTGCAGGCGAACGCCCGCTCACCGGGCGATTCGTTGACGTTGTTGAAGGAGTGGAGTGAGCGGTATGGCAAGGCCCAGGCAGCCTGAGCAGGGTCCGTGGCACAAGTCCAAGCGAAGCAACGGCTCTCAGAACTGCGTCGAGGTGTCCGAGGGTACGCACGTGTTTGTGAGGGACACTCAGAACCGTGAACGCGGACACGTGGAGTTCAGCCGGGAGGCGTGGACACAGGCGTTGAGGGCTATGAAGTAGCCCCTCCGTTGGAACAGATCGGACCCCGCCACGGATATTGGCGGGGTCCGGTTCTATGTTCAGCGGGTTCAGGTTACCCCGGGCGCGCGACACACCACCAGGACCAAAGACCCCACCCGCAGTCCCGCCCCCAACCGGGCCACCAGGCGGGGGCGTCTCGCGGACGTTGGTGCCGGTATGCCACCCGAACCCCGGCCTCACCTCAGGGAACAGCGGACACACTGCCCGAACGGCTACCCCACCGTGGCAGCCGAGCCCAGCGGCCGTAGAACCCCGGCCGGGGAACCCGCCCACAACCGGGTCCCTCCCGCGTCCACGGTCACCCCCAGCTGTTCCCGGCCCGGCCGACCCGCCCGCTGCCACTCCTCCCACGCCGCGCCGACCTCCGCCCACAGGTCCCGGCCCCCGGCGCGTTCGGTGGCGTAGGGGCCGCCGACCGGTGTGTACTCGCCCAGCGCCCATGACCTGTCCGGGGTGGCCACGTACACGGACGCCTCGCCCGCGCACTCGGGCCGCTCCTCTGACGCCTCGTAGACGGCGTACCGCAGGTCGGGCACCAGGTGTCCGAGAACCAGTTGCCATCCGGGGTGCTCGTAGGCGACCAGGCGGGGGTTCACGGTGGTGGTTCCGGCCTGCTTGCCGGGGTCCTCCTCGTCCACCAGGTCCCGGATGCGGCGGCTGTCGGGACGCTGGGAGCGCAACACCATGAACGGGGCCTCACCGACGATCCGCCCGTGCGCGGTGTCGTCCTCCCCGACCTCCAGTCGCACCAGCACCCCGGGGCGGGTCCCCACCTCCCAGGGGGTCACGATCACCCCGCCCGGCCACGTCTGCCCCACCCAGGCGTGGGGGAGGGACCCGCGGGCCGCCACGGTGGAGATCACCCGGTGGAAGCGGTCCGTGCCGAGACCGGTTTCCAGGTGCTCGGCGCCGTCCTCGTCCAGCACGGTCGGCCGGTAACCGGCGCGGTCGAGGTTGTCGACGGCGACCCGGGCGAGCTCTGTGTCGATCTCGGCGGACACCACCGCCTTCTCCCCGAGCACGTGACAGAGCAGACCGGTGTTGTAGCCCGTCCCCGTGCCGATCTCCAACACCCGATGCCCCTCGGCGGCGTCGAGCTGTTGGAGCATGTCCACGACCAGCGACGGTTGGCTGAGGCTGGAGGTCCGCAACCTGCCCCACCCGGGTTCGCCGTTCGGGCCCCCGGCCGGGTTGCCGTCGTCCACCTGGGTCGCGAGCGCGTAGTCCTCATGCGCCCAACGGGCGTGGTCGGGGTCGTCGCGGGTGACCGGCATGTAGTACCCGGGGTGGTCGGTGGAGGTAACCCACACGGTGTCGGGGATGAACCCGGCCCGGTCCACCGCGAGGAACGCCCGGTGCCACTGGGGGTCGATGATGTGGCCCGCGATGGTGAGGGCGCGGGCCAGACGGGCGCCGGGTGTGGTCACCGGTTGGGGTCCTTGCCGTCGCCGGACTGGGTGGGGAGGGGTTCGCTTCCGTGTTTCTTGGGGTCTTGGCCGTCGCCGCCGGCGGAGCCGCCCTTGCCGGTGTTGGTGCTGTCGGGTTTGCCGTGATCTCCCACGGGGTCCTCCAGGATGGTTGGGCCTGCCTACCACCGGAACAGTAATCCACCATCCGGTTACTGTGAGTGGTTTTGGCTGGAAGTGGCCACCTCGCGCAATCCACCGTCCCAACGCGCGACATGGGGGAGCGGGGCACACGGTCGCCCCGGCTGGCCCCGCATCCACGCGGAACGCGCCTTGGCGAACCCCGGCCGCTCCCGCGATCCGGGCCACGGGGGAAGATGCACGGGCGTCCCCCCCCGGCGGTCAAGGAGGCCCCATGTCCACCACACCACCACCCCCGCCCCTCAGGAACTGGGCCGGGAACGTCGCCTTCTCCCACACGGCGGTGCACCGCCCCTCGACCCTGGACGAACTGCGCCGCCTCGTCCGCGACAGCCCCAGGATCCGGGCCCTCGGCAGCGGCCACTCCTTCAGCAGGGTGGCCGACTCCGACCACGAGCTGGTCCGCCTCGACGGGATGCCGCAGGACATCGTCCTCGACCCCGGGGCGGGGACCGTGGCGGTGTCCGCCGGAACGAGCTACGCCGACCTCTCCGCCGCCCTGCACCAGGACGGGTTCGCCCTCGCGAACATGGCCTCCCTGCCGCACATCTCCGTCGCCGGATCGTGCGCCACCGGCACCCACGGCTCCGGGGACGGGCAGCGCTGCCTCGCCGCCTCCGTGCGGGCCGTGCGGATGGTCGGCCCGGAGGGCGACCTCGTGGAGCTGTCCCGCGACACCGACCCCGACACGTTCCCCGGCGCGGTGATCTCCCTCGGTGCGCTCGGCGTCGTCACCCGGCTCACCCTGGACGTCGAGCCCGCCTTCGAGGTCGCCCAGCGCGTCCACCTCGACGTGCCCCTGGACGCGGTGGCCGAGCGGTTCGACGCGGTGTTCGGCGCCGCGTACAGCGTGAGCGCGTTCACCGACTGGGCCCGGGGCGCCGCCGACGTGTGGCTCAAGCACCGGACCGACCTGCCCGAGCGCCCGTGGGAGGGCGGACGGCCGGCGGATGGACCGGTGCACCCCGTGCCGGGCATGCCGGCGGAGTCCTGCACCGTGCAGCTGGGGGTCTCCGGGCCCTGGCACGAGCGGCTGCCGCACTTCCGGCCCGACGTGACGCCGAGCGCGGGCGACGAGCTCCAGTCGGAGCTGTACCTGCCACGGGAGCAGGCGGCGCGGGCCTTCGCCGCCCTGCGCGGCATCGGGCACAAGGTGGCCCCGCTCCTGCACGTGTCGGAGGTGCGCACGGTGCGCGGGGACGACCTGTGGCTGAGCCCCGCCCACGGCCGCGACTCCGTGACGTTCCACTTCACCTGGGTCAGCGACGCGGAGGCGGTGGTGGCCGTCCTGGCCGAGGTGGAGGGGCTCCTGGCGCCCCTGGGCGCCCGGCCGCACTGGGGGAAGCTCACCACGCTCTCGGCCGGGGACATCGTCGCGGGGTACGGGCGCGCGGAGGACTTCGCCCGCCTGGCGCGGAGCATGGACCCCGGCGGCACGTTCCGCAACGCCTTCACCGACGCGCTGTTCCCCCGGGGATGAGCGCGGGCGGACCCGCGGCACCGATATTCCGGTGCCGCAGGGCCGCCCGTCGTCGTGGGAGGGCCGCAAGACCGGGCCCTGCGGACCCGCCGCCGTCCGCACCGGCCCCCGGAAGGCGGTGCGGACGGCGGGAGCGGACCTCAGTCCGTGCCGGACTCCATGGCGACGTGGTCGAGCCAGTCCTCGTCGGCGGCCTGGCCGCGGGAGGCGATCGCCTCGGCGCCGCCCTCGGGCATCGCGCCGATCAGACCCGTCGCCGCCGCCTGGGCGGCGCCGATCGAGGTGGGGTGGGCGTCGCCGCTGCCGACCATGCCGATCCTGGCGTAGTCCTCCAGCTTGGCCCGCGAGTCGGCGATGTCGAGGTTGCGCATGGTGAGCTGGCCGATGCGGTCGCCGGGACCGAACGCGGAGTCCTCCGTGCGCTCCATGGACAGCTTGTCCGGGTGGTAGCTGAACGACGGCCCGGTGGTGTCCAGGATCGAGTAGTCCTCGCCGCGGCGCAGCCGCAGGGTCACCTCGCCGGTGACGGCGGTGCCCACCCAGCGCTGGAGCGACTCGCGCACCATCAGCGCCTGCGGCTCCAGCCAGCGGCCCTCGTACATCAGCCGGCCCAGGCGGCGGCCGTCGTTGTGGTAGCTGGCGAGGGTGTCCTCGTTGTGGATGGCGTTGACCAGGCGCTCGTAGGCGGCGTGCAGCAGGGCCATGCCCGGGGCCTCGTAGATGCCCCGGCTCTTGGCCTCGATGACCCGGTTCTCGATCTGGTCGGACATGCCCAGGCCGTGCCGTCCGCCGACGGCGTTGGCCTCCAGCACCAGGTCCACGGCGGTGTCGAACCTGCGGCCGTTGATGGTCACCGGCCGGCCCTGCTCGAAGCCGATCGTGACATCCTCGGGGGCGATCTCGACCTCGGGGTCCCAGAACCGCACGCCCATGATGGGGTCGACGATCTCGATGCCGGTGTCGAGGTGTTCGAGGGACTTGGCCTCGTGGGTGGCGCCCCAGATGTTGGCGTCGGTGGAGTACGCCTTCTCCGTGCTGTCCCGGTAGGGCAGGTCGCGCTCGGCCAGCCACTCGGACATCTCCTTGCGCCCGCCGAGCTCGTTGACGAAGTCGGCGTCGAGCCACGGCTTGTAGATGCGCAGGGAGGGGTTGGCGAGCAGGCCGTAGCGGTAGAACCGCTCGATGTCGTTGCCCTTGTAGGTGGAGCCGTCGCCCCAGATCTGCACGCCGTCGTCGAGCATGGCGCGGACCAGGAGGGTGCCGGTGACGGCGCGGCCGAGCGGGGTGGTGTTGAAGTAGGGGCGCCCGCCGGACCTGATGTGGAACGCGCCGCAGGCCAGGGCGGCGAGCCCTTCCTCGACCAGGGCGGCGCGGCCGTCGACCAGCCGGGCGACCTCCGCGCCGTAGGCGTTGGCGCGGCCGGGCACCGAGGCGATGTCGGGCTCGTCGTACTGGCCGATGTCGGCGGTGTACGTGCAGGGAACCGCGCCCTTTTCGCGCATCCACGCGACGGCCACGGACGTGTCGAGGCCCCCCGAGAAGGCGATTCCGACACGCTCGCCGACAGGAAGGGAAGTGAGTACCTTGGACATGAAAATAAGTATGCAGAAAAATGAATGAACATGCAATCTGGGGCCGGGTCGGCACCGTGGATGTGGCCGTTCTCATCCCCGGGGGCCGCGCCCCGGCACCCGGCGGGCCGCGTCCCCGCGACCCGCCCCGCGCCCCTCCGTCACCGTTCCGCTTCGAGGTGCCTCCAGCGCACCGGGTCGAACGCCGCGGACGTGCCCCCGCCCTCGCGGGAGGCCCCCGCCGGCGCGCGGGCGCCGGCGCACTCCAGCACCAGCATCTCCGGGTCCCCCGGGGCGAACGCGTAGTCCACCCGCTCCACCCGGGAGGGGACGCCGCACTCCGCCAGCGACTCCCGCATCCGCTCCAGCGCCGGATACCGCTTGTTGCTCGTGTGCTGGAACAGCGGGTACAGCCGTACCTGTCCACGGGACACGCGCACCAGCTCCAGGAGCGCGTCCCGGTGCCACCCCTCGCCCAGCTGCTCGCCGTAGGAGAACAGCAGGTGGGAGCTGAGCACGAGGTCGAACGAGCGGTCCGCGAACGGCAGGTCCGGCAGCGACCCCGCGACGTACCTCCCGGGCCGCGCCGCGACGTCCGCGCCGAACGCGCGCGCCGAGCGCGAGCGCATCCGCGTGTACCGCGCCGGGCCGCCGAACCAGCTCCAGTCGTACTCCCCGGCGCGCTCGACCAGCTCCGCGTGCTTGTGCTCGTTCTCCCGCAGGGCCAGCTCCCCCAGCCCCTCCCGGCCCGGCCCGTACTGGGGGTCCACGGCCACCGCGTCCGCGCCCCGGGCCCCGGCCTCCGCCACGAAGCCCGCGGCGCCGCCGGGGCAGTCCAGGATCCGCAGCGACAGGTCGTGGTCCGAGAGCGAGAACATCGCCCGGTACTCCTCGAAGGAGCGAGCGCTCACGAACACCCGCTCACCCCCGCCCGACGAAGGGCATCGTCGTCGGCAGCACCGTCAGGTACTGCACGTTGGCCTCCAGGGGCATCGACGCCATCAGCAGCAGCGACTCCGTGAACCTCTCCACGGGGATGGTCTGCTCCACCGCCATCGTCCCGTCGGCCTGCATCGCGGGCGGCTGCGGGCCGCCGTCCGCCGGGGCCACGTTGCCCACGTCGATCTGCCCGCAGGCGATGCCGTGCGCCCGACCGTCCAGGGACAGGGCCCGGGTCAGGCCCAGGACCGCGTGCTTGGCCGTGGTGTAGGCGACGGAGTGGGGCCGCGGCACGTGGGCGGACGGGGCCCCGTTGTTGATGATGCGCCCGCCCGGCGGCGACTGCCCGCGCATCACGCGGAACGCCTCCTGCGCGCACAGGAAGGTCCCGGTGACGGTGGTGTCCATGATCCGCCGCCAGTCCTCCACCGCCACCTCCTCCACGGGCGTGCGGGGGACCGCCGCCCCCGCGTTGTTGAACAGCAGGTCCACCCGGCCGAACCGCTCGCGCACCGCGGCGAACAGCGCCTCCACCTCCGCGGGGCTGCGGATGTCGGTCGGCACGGCCAGGACCCGGTCGGCGTCCGGCCCGGCGAGGCCGACGGTCTCCTCCAGCGCCTCCTTGCGGCGCCCGGCCACCGCGACCGACCAGCCGTCCGCGAGCAGCGCGAGCGAGGCCGCCCTGCCCAGGCCGCTGCCGCCCCCGGTGACCACGGCGGTCCCGCGCGCGTGCGCCCGGACCGCGTCCCGTCCCCCCGCGCGCCCCGGCGCGCGGTCCTCCCCGCGGGGGCTCACCGGCTGCCCGTGTTCATCCACGCCCGCAGCACCCGGCGCGCGCGGGGGCCGGGCTCGTCCACGTAGGGGGAGCGCCCGTGCAGGACCCTGCTGTTGCGGATGAGCAGCAGGTCGCCCGCCGCCAGCCGCAGGCCGAAGGCGATCTCCGGCCGGTAGAGGACCTCGTCGAGGACGTCGAGGGCCTCCCACTGGCGCTCGGTCAGGGGCGGCCCGCCCCTCTCGGGCGAGGTGCGCACGGTACGGGTCTGGTAGTAGCAGCCCACCGTCCCGTCCTCCTGGGTGAACAGGATCGGGGAGACGATGACCTGCTGCCCGGCCCGCCCCGTCCGGTCGAAGGTCCAGTCCTCCTCCAGGGTCGCCAGGACGTCCGGGCGCTCCCGCTCGATGATCTCCCGCACGTACCGCGCGCTCGCGAGCTTGGTGTCGCCCCCGCCCAGCACGGCGGGCTGGAGGCAGAGCAGGACGAGCACGTCGCAGGTGTCGCAGTGGAACCCCAGCTCGGTGGCCCCGTCCCCGTCCCGTTCGCGCAGGACCTGCCACAGGTCGCCCTGGGCGTTCTGCGGGATGATCTCGCCGAAGTCGCGCATCACGAAGGACAGGGCCTCCACGATCTCCCCGCCGTCCGCGGACGCGTCCATCAGGTTGGGCACGTGGGCGAAGCCCACCGAGCGGATGCTCTCCTCCGTGAAGGCGCGGAGCCCGTCGCGCACGTGCGCGGCCCCGTCCCACCTCCCGGCGGTGGCGTCCGCCCAGAGCAGGCGCCTGTCCTCGTCCCCGAGCGGCTGCGACCACAGCGCTCGACGGGTGTCCAGGGTCGTGCTGCCCCAGCCGATCTCGGTCACGGTGTCATCGGTCATGGTGAGGATCGTTCCCTTCGTCGTGAACATCGGCACCCGGTTCCGGCAGGAAGCCGACACCGGCGGCCCACGCCATGGCGGCGGACCACCAGGCGGGGGTCGGCGGGGCGAAGCGCACGCCGACACGGTCGAGCGCGGCCGCGGTGGAGGAGCTGTCCACCACGACGTTGCGGTCCTCCAGCTGCGACCACGCCGAGGCCAGCCGCGCGGCGGTCGGCCTGGTCCGCTCCACCCGGGCCAGGGCGGCGGCGAACGCGTCCTCTCCGGTCAGCTCGATCGGGTAGCCCAGGCCGACGAGCCAGGACACGAGCTCGTCGTGGGGCACCGTGTGCGGCGTCTCGACGTGGTAGGCGCCCGGTGCCGCGTACGGGTTCGTCACGATCGCCGCGATCCCGGCCGCCACCGTGTCGACGTGGGAGAACGCGAAGGTCTCCCCGGGCCGGCTCGGCGCCGCCCCGGCCAGGACGTAGCCGCGGACCAGCTGGTAGACCCTGTTGTCCTCCACGTTGGCCTGGAAGGCGCCCGTGGCGCTGTGCGCCGCGACGTGCCCGCTGCGGTGGACGTAGCACTGGCGGCCCGACGCGGCCCAGGCGCGGACGGCCTCCTCGGCCGCGAACTTGGTCCTCTCGTAGGGGGTGCGGAACCCCTGGCCGATCCGCAGGTCCGCCTCGCTGAACCGGCGGGCCGGCCCCTCCACCCCGCCGGCGACGGCCAGGGTCGACAGGTGGTGCAGCCGGGCGCCGGGGACCTGCGCGTCGACCCACCCGAGCAGCCGCCGGACCGCGGCGACGTTGGTCCGCTCCAGGTCGGCGGGCGGGGCCACCAGACGCACGTCCGCGGCGGCGTGCACGACCACCTGCACGTCCCGCACGCGGGCGAGGGCCTCGGGGGACAGGCCCAGGCCCTCGCGGTCGATGTCGCCCGCGACCACGTCGAACCCGCCCCGGCCGGCCCCGGCGCCCTCCGGTCCCGGGGGGAGCCGCAGCGCGGCGTCGGCGTCGCGTTCGCCCCGCACCAGGCACGTGACCCTGGCCCCCCGGGCCGTGAGCGCGGCGAGCAGGTGCCTCCCCACGTAGCCGGTGGCCCCGGTGAGCAGGGCCCGCACCGGTTCGCCGGTGACCCGTGCGCGCGGCGCGGGCTGGACGGAGCCGTCGTACAGCAGCCGGCCGGAGGTCGAGACGGGGGACCTGGTGTGGGGCAGGGGAGTGGCGCCCGCCTCGGCCGCCACGGCGCGGCCGAAGGACGCGACGACGCCGTGGGCCGCGTCGTGGGACAGCCGCGGCCACGCGTACACGAGGTCGGTCACCAGCCGCCCCTCGACGATGCGGGCGGTCAGGCGCATCCGGTACAGGGGATCGCCGTCCGGGCAGCGCGCCGCCCCGCCCGCCTCGGGAGCGACGGACCACCGCAGCGACGGCTCGTCGGGCAGCTCGAACGTGCCCAGGAAGTTGAACCCCACGTCGGGGCGCGGACCCGGCGCGTCCATCGGCAGCTCCGGGGCCTCCCGCACGCGGCGCTCGACCTCGCCCACCCGCTCGGCCACGGTGTCCGCTCCCGCCGGGCGGCCGTCCGGGCCCCACAGGGCCCCGGCGGCGGTCCGGCCGGCGCGGTCGTCGCGCCGGGACCCGCGGACGGTGTCCGCCGGCCCGGCCCGCACCGCCCGGACGGGGTGGTCGACGACCACGTGCTTGACCGCCGTGAACCAGCCGACGGTGTCCATGTGGTCGCCGCCCTCGCCGGTGGTGTCGCGGCCGTGGGTCTCCACCTCCACCCCCAGGCGCGACCGGCCGCTCCAGCGCAGGGCGGCCTCGGCCAGGGCCGTCAGCAGGAACGCCTCCAGGCGCTGGGCCCGCCCGTGGCGCCGGACGAGCCGGGCGGTGGCGCTCTCGTCCAGGGCCCAGGTGAGGGCCACCGGCTCGGTGGTCCCGGCGGGCTCCGGCACGGCCCGCTCCGGCGCGGGGGGAGGCGGCGGGGCCTTCGCCGCCCACCGGTAGAAGTCGGCCGTGGGCGGCAGGTCGGACCGCTGCCCGGAGAGGGCCGCCCGGTAGGCGTGGGCGAGGTCGTCGAGCAGGATCCGCCAGGAGAGGCCGTCGACGGCCAGGTGGTGGACGATCACCGCGAGCCGGTCCCGGACGCCGTGCCCGCCGGAGAAGAGGTGGACCCGGATCAGGCGCCCGGCCCGCGGGTCCATGCCGCGCTGCAGTTCGGAGCACGTGGCCTCGACCGCCTCCGCCAGCTGGCCCGTGGTGCGGGGCAGGGAGGAGAAGGTCACCGCGTCCACGTCGCCGGCGGGGCGGGGGACCCCGGGGCCCTCGGGTCCCACCGGCTGCCGCAGCGCCGGGTGGCGCCGCAGAACGTCCTCCACCGCCGCGGAGAGGGCCGCCGCGTCCACCGGCACCCCGCAGCACAGCACGGCGGACTGGTTCCAGTGCCGGTGGTCCCCGAGGCGCTGCCGGAACAGCCAGCGCTGGGCCGGCGCGAGTGCGCCGCCCTCCCCGGGCCCCTCGGCTCCCGCGTCTTCGCCGACCTTCGCGTCCTCGCCCGCCGGCCGTGCGGCGGAGGCCAGGAGCATCGGGGTCGGGTTCCGGTAGAAGTCCTCGAACGCCACGCGGTACCCGGACCGCCGCAGCAGCGTGACCGTGCGCATGGCCAGGATCGAGTCGCCGCCGAGTTCGAGCACGTCGGCGTGCGGGTCCACGAAGGGCAGGCCCAGCGCGCCCGCCCACAGCTCCGCGACCGCCCGCACCAGGGGCATCCCGATCCGCTCCGGGGCCGCGTCCCGGTCGGGGCCGGCCCGTCTGCCGCCGCTCTCCAGGACCCCGTCCACGACCGCGGCCAGGCGGTCGCGGTCGAGCTTGCCGTTCGGCCCGGTGGGGAAGTCGGGCAGGGCGACGATCGGCTGCGGGATCGAGTACCCGGGCAGCCTGTCGCGCAGGTGGGAGCGGAGCGCGTCGAGCACGGCCCCCTCGTCGTGCCCGGCCGCCGGGCGCACCGCGGCCAGGAGCTGTCCCCCCGAGGAGTTCTCCCGCACGAACACCGCGGACTGGCCGACGCCGGGGAACTCGCCGATCACCCACTCCACCTCGGCGGGGTCCACCCGGAAGCCCCGGATCTTGACCTGGCGGTCCGTCCGGCCGGTGAAGACGAGGTTCCCGTCCGGGCGGCGGCGGCACGTGTCGCCGGTCCGGTACACCCGCTCCCCGTCGTGCCGGACGAAGCGGAGCGCCGTCTCGTCGGGACGGCCGTGGTAGCCGGCGGTGACCCCGCGCCCGCCTATGAGGAGCTCCCCCTCCACCCCGTCGGGGACCGGCAGGCCGTCGGGGCCGAGCAGGCGCAGGGAGACGTCCCCGAGCGCCGTGCCGACGGGGACCGTCGCCTCGTCCGCCGGGAGGTCGGCGGGGGAGGCGGCGACGAAGCACGTCGCGCCGATCGTGGTCTCCGTGGGCCCGTAGTGGTTGACCACGCGGTCCGCCACGCCCCCGGCGAGGAGGCCGGCGGCGAGGGAGCGGGGGAGCGTCTCACCGCCCAGCAGCAGCGTGCCCAGCGGCGGGCTCCCGGGGGGCCGCCCCTCCAGCAGGGCCGTCAGGTGGGAGGGGGTCGTCTTGAGCACCGACACCCCGGCGCCGGCCAGGGACGCCCAGAACGCCTCGGGGTCGCGGGTCTCGTGGTCGGGTACCACGTGCACCGAGCCGCCCGTGGCGAGGGCGAGCAGCCACGAGGTGTGGCCGAGGTCGGCCGCCATCGTCGTGACGTGCGCGACGCACGGCGCGTCCGCGCGGGTCAGCCCCAGCCGGCGGCGCAGCGAACGGGCGTAGTGGACGGCGTTGGCGTGGGTCACCGCGACGGCCTTGGGCTCCCCGCTGGACCCCGACGTGAAGGACAGGTAGGCCGTGTCCGAGGCCGGTTCGGTCCCCGGCGCGGCGGACGGCACCGGCGGGTCGACCGGCCCCGCGGCGGCCAGCGCGTCCACGTCCAGCACCTCGGCGCGGTACCCCTCGGGCGCCGGCACCGCCCCGTCGGTGCCGAGCACGTGCCGCACGGCGACGGCGTCCAGGCGCGCCCGCACGTCGGGGGCGCTCCACGAGGGGTCGATGAGCACCGCGGCGGCGCCCGAGCGCAGGACGCCGTACAGCAGTGCGCACACCCGGCCGTCGCGGGGGCCGATCACCGCCACCCGGTCGCCGCGCCCGGCGCCGAGGCCGTGCAGGTGGGCGGCGACGCGACCGGACGCGGCATGGAGCGCGCGGTAGTCGAGGGAGCGAACGCCGTCGGTCAGCGCCGTCCGGTCCGGATGGGACCGGGCCCCCCGGGTGAGCAGGTCGGGGAGGGAGAGCGCGGGACGCATCGTACGGGTCAAGGGCGTGGGCCTCCGGTTCGCGCGGTGTCGGGGCGGCGGTGCGGTGGTTGCGTGGCCGGGACGGGGGAGCCGGCCACGAACGCCTCCAGCGGCTCCCCGGGGGACAGGCGCCGGGACAGCTCCCAGGCGATCATGCGGTGCAGGCCGTCCAGGTGGATGAGGCCGGTGCGGACGCGGAGGTCCCCGTAGTCGGAGTGCGGCACCGGGCGGGTGCTCAGGTAGACCGGGGTCAGGGGCGCGCTCCGCAGCAGCTCCAGCTTCCGCGCGCAGACCGGGTTGGCGGCGGCCATGCCCGGACCGCCCGCGCGGATCCGGTCCGCGGCCTCGCCGACCGTCAGGCCGGACCGGGGCACCAGCTCGACCGCGCCCCCCTCGCTCAGGTGCCAGGGCAGGACCACGCCGAGCACCTCCTCCCTCGTCAACCGGACCAGGGACCAGGCGCCGAGCAGGTCCTCGGCCATGGCCAGGGCCTTCTCCCCGTCGCGGTTGGAGTTGGCGGGGTGGGGCCGGTCGGCGGGATGGTCGCGCAGGTACACCGCCCTCACCTGGTCGTACGTGACCGGGTGGACGAGCCTCACGCGGTGGCCCCCCGCTCGGCCGCCGCGTACTCGGTGAAGTGCCGGGCGGAGAACAGCTCGGGCCACCGCCCGCCGCCCAGGTCGAGCTCGCGGGCGCGGGAGAGCATGTACCGCCAGTAGGGCTTGACGGGCCGCCACCGCGCGCCGGCCTGGCAGTACGACGCGTCGACGAAGTAGCGGGGGCGGGAGGGGGCGGGGCCGGCGGGTCTGCGGGCGTGGAACAGGGCGGAGTTCATCAGCACGGTGGAACCGGGAGGGAGGCTGTCGATGACGACCTCGCCCGGCAGCTCCGCGGTCCCCAGGTGGGCGCGGGCCGTCTTGTCCGCGTGCTCCCGGTGGGAGCCGGGCAGGACCGCGAGGCTCCCGACGGTCCGGTCGAGGCCGCCGAGGTAGTGCAGGGCGTGCACCATCAGCAGGTCCGGGTCCTCCCGGTCGTTGGGCTCGTGGTCGTGGTGCCAGGGCTTGCCGGTGGTCGCGGCCCCGTGCCGGTCGCTGTGCAGGTGGTGGAAGACGAAGGAGGGGCCCATGAGCTCGGACAGGACCTCCATCAGCGGCTCGTGGGTGAGGAGCCGCCCGTGGGCGGGCAGCTCCAGCTCCAGGAGCGGGGGAGGGCCGTGCACGTCCGGGGCCAGGCAGGCGGCGATCGAGCGGTCGCGCAGGCCCTCGTCCACCCAGCGGTCGACCTCGGGCAGGAGGCTGCCGAGGAGGGGGTCGGGGAGCAGGCCCGGGAGGACGAGGTATCCGGATTCGGCGAACTGTTTCTGCCGCGTGGTGACGGTGTCGCCTTCCTGGGGAAACGCATGCATCAGGATATCGCCCCTGTTTCGCACGTTGGTGGTGGGCCGTTCGCGTGGCACGAGCGGGACGCTCGAGAAATATCGATCATGGACCGGTTATGCGCAGGTGGGCAGTGGTCGGCTCCTCGTGCTTGCCGGTCATGATCTCGGGGAACGGCGGGAGAGCGAGGCCGGCGGGGGACGCCGGGCCGAAGGTCGCCAGTATCAGTTTCCATTTGCTTCGGGCGATGTCAAGGGAAACCGGGAAATACCGCTGCGACCTGCTGGGATGCCTGACTCTTCTGCTGAGGGTGTTTTGCATGGTGCCGGAGGGTCGATTTCCCTTTTCGTTCCTCGGCTCGGGGGGCGGGTGCGGTTTCCCGTTCGCACTTCCGGACTTCGTCGCCGGGGTCGAGAAATGTTCTACCGGCGGGCCGCAGGTCGGGGGGTGGACCACCGTGTTCCGATGTGGGCGCACCATGCGGAATCCCTTTTGTCAAGGGTTGCGTATTGTCGGTGGATTGTGCTTGCGGGTAGGGAAAGCGGTTGCTCGGCTGTATGTCGGAAATCTTGGGGGAAGAGGTGTGGATGGGAATGCTGTGAAAGGAGAAAGGGAGAAGGTGCACCGTCGTCCCATGGGGCGGGATCCGAGGGTGCGGGGTCCGCCCGGCGGGGCCCGCGGGGCGCCGTCGTGCGCGGGCCGCGCACGGCCGCCTCCGTGTCCGGCGTCCGGGGGCCTACGCGTCCCCGTCCGGCCCGGCTCCCGTGCCGGGGGCGGCGACGTGGTCCTGGGCCCACTCCACGAGCGGCAGCAGCAGCGCGGTCACCTCGCGGCCCTCGTCGGTGAGGCTGTAGACCACGTACGGAGGGACCACCGGCCTGGCGTCGCGCAGGACCAGCCCGTCCGCCTCGAGGGTGCGCAGGGTCTGGGCGAGCATCTTCTCGCTGATCCCGCCGATGGCGCGCAGCAGCCCGCTCCAGCGCAGCGGCCCTGCGGCGAGGGAGATCAGGACGAGCACCCCCCACTTGCTGGTGACGTCCCCCAGCAGCCGCCGCGAGGGGCAGTCCGAGGACAGGACCTCCCCCCGTGGCCACGGGCCGGCCGGGTTCTCCTGCGACGTCTTCATGCCCGGACCTTACCAAAAGGTAGGTACCTCACTTAAAGGTGCGTACACGACTTCCGGAATGCGCTCGAGAACAGGCCTGTTGCCACCGCACGAAGGCCGGGAACCCCCGGCCCGCGATCGGAAGGACCCGCATGTCCGTCGTCATCACCGGCGCCACCGGCCACCTCGGCCGGCTCGTCGTCGCCGACCTCCTGGCCCAGGGCCTCCCCGCCGACCGGATCACCGCGACCGGGCGTGACGCCGGCCGGCTGGCCGCGCTCGCCGCCACCGGAGTGCGGACCGCGCGCGCCGACCTCGACGACCCGGAGTCGCTGAAGGCCGCCTTCCAGGGGGCCGACACCCTGCTCCTGATCTCCGGGAGCGAGGTCGGCCGACGGGTGCCCCAGCACACCAACGCCGTCCGGGCCGCGCAGGAGGCCGGGATCGGGCACATCGTCTACACCAGCGCCCCCAGGGCCGACGACACCACCCTGGTCCTGGCCCCCGAGCACAAGGCCACGGAGGAGGTCCTCGCCGCCTCCGGCGTCCCCGCCACGATCCTGCGCAACGGCTGGTACAACGAGAACTACGGGCAGCAGCTCGACCGGGCCCGCGAGAGCGGCGTCGTCACCGGCAGCGTCGGCGGGGGAAAGGTCGCCAGCGCCTCCCGGCAGGACTACGCCGAGGCCGCGTCGGCCGTCCTCCGCGCCCCGGAGGCCCACGCCGGCGCCGTGTACGAGCTCTCCGGCGACACCGCCTGGACCTACCCGGAACTGGCCCGGGACCTCGGCGAGGTGCTCGGCCGCGAGGTCGTCTACCGCGACCTCACCCCCGAGGAGCACCTGGCCGCGCTGACCGCGGCCGGACTGGACGAGGGCACCGCCGGGTTCGTCGTCGCCCTGGACGCCAACATCCGCGACGGGGAGCTCGAGGCCGCCGGCGGAGAGCTGTCCCGCCTGATCGGCCGCCCGACCACCCCGCTGGCCGAGACCCTGCGCGCCCTGGCCTGACGCCCGGAGGGCGTCCGGGGCGCCGGGCGGTGCGGGGACCGCCCCGCACCCGCCCGGCCGCGCCCGCGGGTCGCCGTTGTGCGCGGGCCGCGCGCGCGACTACCTTCGTGTCCGGCGCTCCGCCCCACCGGAGCCGCCTTCCGACGGTAGGGAGCCCCCGCATGCGCATCGACCTGTCCGGCAGGACCGCCCTGGTCACCGGTTCCACCCAGGGCATCGGCCTCGCCATCGCGCTGGGCCTGGCCCGCGCCGGCGCCCGGGTCGCCGTCAACGGCCGGACCGGGGAATCCGTCGGCCGGGCGCTGGAGGGCCTGGGCCGGGAGCTCCCCGGGGCCGAGCTGGTCGCCGCCCCGGGGGACATCGCCACCGACGAGGGCGCGCGCCGCGTCCTCGACGCGGCGGGGCACGCGGACATCCTCGTCAACAACCTCGGCATCTTCGGCGCCCGGCCCGCGCTGGAGGTGGACGACGACGAGTGGCGGCACTACTTCGAGGTCAACGTCCTCACGGCGGTGCGCATGACGCGCGGGCTCCTGCCGGGCATGAAGGAGCGCGCCTGGGGCCGGGTGCTGAACATCGCCAGCGACTCGGCGGTGGTCGTCCCCGCCGAGATGATCCACTACGGCGTGACCAAGACCGCCCTGCTCTCGGTGTCCCGGGGCTTCGCCAAGGAGGCCGCGGGCACGGGGGTCACGGTCAACTCCGTGATCGCGGGCCCCACGCACACGGGCGGCGTGGAGGAGTTCGTCTACCAGCTGGTCGACAGGGACCTGCCGTGGGAGGAGGCCCAGCGCGTCTTCATGCGGGAGCACCGGCCGCAGTCCCTCCTCCAGAGGCTGATCGAACCGGAGGAGATCGCGAACATGGTCGTCTACCTCAGCTCGCCCCTGGCCTCGGCCACGACGGGCGGCGCCCTGCGCGTCGACGGAGGGTACGTCGACTCGATCCTGCCCTGAGGCCCGCCGCCCGGGCGGCGGAGGGCGTTCGCGACCCGGGGGCCGCGGGTCCGGTCCCGGCGCACGGGAGGCCCGTCCGCGGGCGTCAGCGCCCCGAGCTGCCGGGGCTGGCGTGCCACAGGCGGCGCCGCGCCGCCCCCGGGAGCGGGCCGGCGGCGGACCGCCCCGGCGGCGGCCCCGGAGGGACCGCGGACGGGTCCGCGCGCAGCGCCTCCGCCAGCGCGTCGGCGCCCCGCTCCTTCCAGACGCGGTGCAGTTCGGCCAGGTCGTGGGCGTGGGAGGCGGTCAGCGTCGCCAGCCCCGTCCCGGACCGGCGCACCCTGCCGCGCACGGCCAGCAGCAGGGAGGAGAACACCGTGGCCGCGCACCGGTGCTGCACCGACGAGAAGAAGGTCAGGTCGGCCAGCCCCGTCGCGTCGTCCACGGTCGCGAAGACGATCCGCTGCCCGGACCGCACCGCCGGGGTCTGGGTGGCCACCTTCACCCCCGCCACCAGCACCTCCTCGCCCGCGGGCACCAGGTGCAGGTCCTGGGCGCGCACCAGGCGGTGGCGGACCGCCAGGAAGGCGAGGAAGTCGGCGTAGCCGTCGAGCAGGTGCCGCTCCACCTCGTAGCCCAGCACCTCCAGCTCGGCCGAGACCCGTTCGTCCGCGGTGGTCGCCGGGAGGGACCCCCGAGCCGGCGCCGTGCCCTCCAGCGGCAGCGGGAGCTGCCCCCGGTCGGTCCGCGTCCTGCGGGACCTCTCCAGGGCGGACACCTGGAGGAGCAGGTCGCGGCGGTCGGGAGGCCCGTCCCCCCGCTGTCCCGCGCCTTCCCCGGGCGGTTCCGCGCCCGTGCCGCCCGCCCGCGGCCCCGGGACGGCGTCCGGCCCCCCGCCCACCCCCGACAGGGCGTCGAAGGCGCCCACCCGCACCAGGCTGTCCAGCGCCTCGCGGGACAGGTGCGCCCGCTCCGCGGCGTCCGGCAGCGACAGGAACGGCCGCTCCGCCAGGATCCGGTCGACCTCCGCCCCGGTGACGCCCCGGACGTCGGCCAGGGACGCGCGCACGCCCCACCGCCCGTCCGGCGCCCGCTCGGCCCGCCACGGGCGCTCGGACCGGTTGACGTCCACGCCCAGGACGGGGACCCCGAAGCGGCGGGCGTCGGCGACCAGGACGCGGCGCGGGTACATGCCGGGGTCGTGGGTGAGGATCCCCGCGTAGAAGGCGGCCGGGTGGTGCCGCTTGAGCCACGCCGACTGGTAGGTGGGCAGCGCGAAGGCGGCGGCGTGCGCCTTGCAGAACCCGAAGGAGCCGAACGAGGCCACGACCTCCCAGGCGCGTTCCACGGTCTCCTCGTCGTGCCCGCAGTCGTAGGCCATGGAGGTGAACTCCTCCCGCACGTCGGCGCGCCCCTGCTCCGTGCCGAGCCTCCGGCGCATCGCCTCGGCCCGGTCCGGCCCGCAGGTGGTCATGGCGTGCAGGAGGGCGATGATCTGCTCGTGCCAGATCACCACCCCGCCGGTCTCGGCGAGCACGCCGTCCAGGAGCGGGGTGAGCGACCGCGCCGGGGGCGCGCCGTCGCGGGCCGACAGGTAGGGGGTGACCATGTCGCTCTTGACCGGCCCGGGGCGGAACAGGGAGATGTCGGCGATCAGGTCGGCCATGTCCGCGGGGCGCAGGCGGCTGAGGAGCTCGCGCTGGCCGGGCGACTCGATCTGGAAGCAGCCCAGGGTGAGCGACGCCCCGATCATCGCGTAGGTCGCCTCGTCCCGGGGCAGGGCCTCCAGGTCCGGCGCCCGGCCGGTGGTGCGCTCCACCTCGGACCGCGCGTGGGCCAGCGCCGACTGCATGCGCACCCCGATGACGTCCAGTTTGACGAGCCCCATCCGCTCCACGCCGTTCTTGTCCAGCTGGACCACGGGGTAGCCGGCCGGGGAGGGCTCGACCGGGACGCGGTCGCGCAGGGAGTCGTCGGAGACGACCAGGCCGCACGGGTGCATGGCCGTGTGCCGGGGCAGGCCGTCCAGCCTCTCCGCCAGCCGGAACAGGTTCTGGGTGGCGGGGTCGTCGAGGCCCGCGCCGTCGTAGCGCCGCAGCTCGGGCAGCTCCCGGGCGGCCTCGCGGATGCCGCTCGCCCTCAGGTGGGGGAAGGCCTTGGCGAGCCGGTCGACCTCCAGCGGGGGCAGGCGCAGGGCCGCCCCCACCTCCCGCAGGGCGCTGCGGGCCCGGTAGGTCTCCGTCATCGACACGCACGCCGTCCCGCCCGGGTGGGCGCCGAACACCGCGTCGTAGGCCTCCAGCCTGCGGGCGGACTCCACGTCCAGGTCGATGTCCGGCAGCCCCGGGCGGCCGTGGCCCAGGAACCGCTCCATCAGCAGCCCGTGGTCCAGCGGGTTGACGGCGGAGACGCCCAGCAGGTGGTTGACCAGGCTGCCGGTGCCCGAACCTCGGATGGAGCAGCGGATGCCCTTGTCGCGGATGCGGGCGGCGGCGTCGGCGACGGTCAGGAAGTAGGCGGGCAGGCGCTTGTTCTCGATGACCTCCATCTCCTGGGACAGCCGGTGCAGGGCGCGGGGGTCGCGCCCCAGTCCGAGCCGGACCAGGCCGTCCTCGCAGGCCCGCAGGAGCCGGTCGGACGCGTGGGGGACGGAGGGCAGGTGGAGGCCGCCCATGCCGAGGTCGGCGGCGGGGTCCAGGACGCAGGACGAGGCCAGGGCGGCGGTGTGGGCGATCAGGCGCCGGGCGCGGGCGGTGTCCCCGCCGCACAACCGGTCGGCGACGGCGAGCATCTCCGCGCCGCTCTTGAGGTAGGCCCGGTCCGTGGCGGGGCCCGGTCGGGAGCCGCCGGGGGCCCACCGCCGGGCCTGGTCCAGGACGTGCGCCACCTCGGCGTCCTCCGCCACGGGGTAGCGGACGGCGTTGGTGAGCACGGCGAGGGTGCGGGTCTCGGCGGCCAGGGCCAGCAGGGCGCGGGCGGTGCGCCGCTGTCCGGGCAGGCCGTGGTCGGCCACGGCGATCGCGACCTCGGCCGCGTCCTTCCAGCGGGCGAGCAGCCGCCGGGCGTGGGAGGGGCGTTCCCGGGCGACGGCCTCGCCGACGTCGGAGTCCGGGCCCAGGAGCACGACCACGCCCGAGGAGTCGCCGGCCACGGCCGCGTGGGGGAGGGCCGGGGCCCCCGGGGCCCGCGGCGGGTTGGAGGGGCCGGGCCCTCGCTCCGGCCGGGGCCCGTGTCCCGCCCCGGGGGCGGAGCGCGTGTGGGCGTGGGCGCGGGTGACGAGGCGGCACAGGGTCGCCCAGCCGGTGCGGCCCCGGGCCAGGAGGGTGACCCGGCCGCCGTCGGGGGAGTCCAGCGCGAGGTCGCAGCCCAGCACGGGGCGGATGCCCGCCCGGCGGCAGGCGTCGACGTGCCGGACCATGCCGTACACGCCGTCGCGGTCGGTGAGGGCGAGGACGTCCTGGCCCAGGTCGGCGGCGCGGGCGGCCAGGCGCTCGGGAGGACAGGTGCCGTGGTGGGCCGAGAACGAGGAGGCGACCCCCAGGTGGGCGAAGTCCGTGTGCTCGCTGCCGTGCCGCATGCGCGGTTCCCCCCGGGTGTGCTGGGCCTCGGTCCGGGCCTGGTGCCGGTGGGGAAGAAGCGACACAATCGAACCTATGTACGAATTCTAGACCATGAGGGGCGCGGCGGCATCCCGGGGCGGCGCGCGCACGGCGGGGCCGCGGGTCAGCCGCTCACGCGCCGCTCGCGCGGGACCCCCTGGTAGGACTGCCCGGCCATCTGCGTCACCCGCGTGGCCGGGACCTCGGCCACCTCCCAGCGCCACTGGTAGGGCTCCTCGCGGTACTGCTCCACCCAGGTGATCCGCGCCCGGAGCCCGGCGCGCGTCTCGACCCACGCCAAGAGGTAGGCGTACCCGCCCGCCTCGCGGGCGCGGACGAGGGGCGGCACACGGGTCAGCGGACTCGGCATGTGCCCATTGTCGCAGGTGGGGTGGTGAGTGTCCGGGGTCTTCACGCCACATCCTCCGACACCGGGCTCCCCGGGGGCGGTGCGCCGGCCCCCGGGGTGTCGGGTGCGGGCCCGCGTCCGTCGGGCGGCGGAGCCGGCGCCTTGGGCGGGGTGCTCCGGCAGGGGCCGGTCCGCGGCGGCCGGAGGCGGCGGCCCCGCCGGTGCGGGCCGGGCGCGTGCGAAACCACTGTGACGTAAGGGATGTAGGGGGACGAACGGGCCGTAGGATCAAGGCCCCGATACAGCGACAGCAGTGAGGCGGGCGATCCATGAACGGTCAGGAACCGGCGATCGACACCACGGTTCCGCACTCGGCGCGGGTGTGGAACTACTGGTTGGGCGGCAAGGACAACTACCCCGTCGACCGCGAGGCGGGGGACCAGTTCCTGGAGGCCTTCCCGGGCATCGCGCAGATGGCGCGGGCCTCGCGGGCCTTCCAGGAGCGCGCCGTCCGCCACCTTGCGGGCGAGGTCGGCATCCGGCAGTTCCTGGACGTGGGCACGGGCCTGCCCACCGCGAACAACACCCACGAGGTGGCCCAGTCGGTGGCTCCCGAGTCGCGGGTCGTCTACGTGGACAACGACCCGCTCGTCCTCACCCACGCGCGGGCGCTGCTCACGAGCACCCCCGAGGGGCGCACCCAGTACGTCCACGCCGACCTGTACGAGCCCGAGGCGATCCTGGAGAAGGCGGGCGAGCTGCTGGACCTGGACCGACCCGTCTCCCTGATGCTCATGGGCGTCCTCGGCCACGTCCGGGACTACGAGGAGGCCGTCTCCATCGTGCGGCGGCTGCTGGCCGGACTCCCCCCGGGCAGCCACCTCACGGTGAGCGAGGGCAGCAACGTGCACAGCAGGGAGAACGTCGCGGCCCAGGACGAGTACAACGAGAGCGGCGCCGTGCCCTACATCCCCCGCAGCCCCGTGCAGATCGGCGGCTACCTGGCCGGGCTCGAACTGCTGGAGCCGGGCCTGGTCCCGGTCACCCGCTGGCGCCCCCCGGTCGCGGGCGCCAGGCAGCCCGCCGAGGTGGACCAGTACGGCGGTGTCGGCAGGAAGGCCTGACGGCGCGCCGGGGGCCGCAGTCCCGCGGCCCCCGGGCGGGCCCTCCCGGGGGCCGGGCTACCGGCGGGCCGGGAGGGACCCCTCCAGCTCCTGGACGAGCCGGTCCAGGGCGACCGCGGCCCGGGGCAGGGGGGTGTCGGCCCTGGTCAGCATCACGACCCGCAGGAACTCGCCGACCGGGCGCACGAGCAGCGATCCGCCTCCCCGGAGGCGGATCACCACGTGGTCGACCGCGCCGTACCGCGTCAGCGAGCCGATGCGCCCCGCACCGCTGAAGAGGAAGCTGCCCAGGGCCGAGAGCTGGTCCGCCCCGCGGCGGTCGGCGCCCCGGGCCAGGGTGTGGACCATGCCTCCCTCCGTGCAGAGCACCACGTTCTCGACCCCGGGGACCTCCGCGAGGAGGGCGCTCAACGCCGGGCTGGTACTGGGAGGGCCGGTCTTGTTCATCGCGAACCTTCTGGCAGTCGGGTGGAGGCGGGACCGAGCGCATCGCGGGGGATTCGAACGCAGAACGGATATAACGCTCGGAAACGGCGAAGATACACTGTGCTGCAACTCGTTCAAAATTCAACTTCCCCGGCGGTAAAGCCCCCCTCGCGCGCCGCCGCCGGACCGGGGCGGTCGGCGCCGCGTCCCTCCGGCGGAGCACCGGGTGCAGGTCCAGGTCACAGGCGCGGGACGCGCCTTCGCCGGGGCGCCCCGGCGGGCCGCGGGCGCACCCCGGGGCCGGCTCCTCCCGGAGCCGTCCGAACACGAGTGCGGAAGATCACGACGGCGGCCGGTGCGGAACACTGGACGCGCGGGCGGGAGGCCCACCACACTCCGCCCGGGGAGACTCCCCGGCACCACACCACGACGCGGCGGACACCCCCGCCAGACGAGAACGGACGATCCATGCCCGCACCACGACGGATCCGGGGAACGGCCCCCGGCGGACTCCTCGCGGCCCTCCTCGCCGTGACCACCGCCTCGGCCTGCGCCGGACCGGGTGAGACCGAGGCCGAGGCCGTCGGGGCCCACGCCGCCGACGAGAGCTCGACCGGGACCGCCGAGGGTTTCCCCGAGGGCACCTTCGACTACCAGCTCGGCGCCTCCTACGAGCCCCCCGCCGGGGTGGGAACGGTGGTCCGCGACTCCACGGCCGAACCCGCGCCGGACATGTACTCGATCTGCTACGTCAACGGGTTCCAGACCCAGCCGGGCGACCTGGAGTGGTGGCTCCTCGAACACCCCGACCTCATCCTGCGCGACGCCTCCGGCGAACCGGTCGTGGACCCGGGGTGGCCGGCCGAGCGGATCCTGGACACCTCCGACGAGGACAAGAGGGCCGACATCGCCGAGATCCTCGCCGAGACCATCGCCACCTGCGCCGAGAAGGGCTTCGACGCGGTCGAGTTCGACAACCTCGACTCCGACCTGCGCTCGCAGGGCCTGCTGACCCAGGACCACAACCTGGCCCTGGCCACCGAGCTGGTCGCCCTGGCCAACGGGCACGGTATGGCCGCCGGGCAGAAGAACGCGGCCGAGGTGACCGAGCGGGGCAGGGACGAGGTCGGCTTCGAGTTCGCCGTGGCCGAGGACTGCGCCGTCTGGAGCGAGTGCTCGGCCTACACCGGGGTCTACGGGGACGACGTGATCGCGGTGGAGTACCCCGACGCCCTGGAGGAGGCGGGGATGACCTTCGCCGAGGCCTGTGACGCCGAGGGCGCGCCCTCCCGGATGATCCTGCGCGACCTGGACCTGGTCGGGCCGGAGCACGGGGACTACCTCTACGAGGCCTGCTGACCCGGGCGGTCCGGCCCCGCAGGCACGCGCGGTGACCCTGCGGCCCGTCCTCGCCGGCGGGCCGAGGTCACCGGTGGCGCGGAAGGGCCCCGCCCGGCGCGAACCGGGTGTCCGTGCCCGGTGAGAACAGCACACTCGGTACTCCCGGGGGCCGGGTGATCCCCGCCCGCTCCAGGAGCGTCTCGTCCCAGCCGAGGGGGCTCGCCCGGTACAGCCGCCAGTCCGGATGGGCGGCGGCCACCCACCGGGTGCGGCCCGCGTGGTGCGTGTGCAGCCCCCACCGGTCGGTCACGAACCGCTCGAAGGGGGACGGGTCGTCGACCGGGTCGCCCACCCGCAGGCGGAAGCGGCCCCGGGCCGGGCCCGGGGACCGGGGCAGGCGCCGCCGGGTCGCGTACGCCGCCCCGTCGCCGTCGCCGTCGCCGTCGGCGCCGACGCTGACGCTGACGCTGACGTCCGACCACATGTACGGGAGCCCCGCCGCCGCCCGCCCCGCGAGGACGGTGTGCGCGGAGGAGGCCTCCAGCGACAGGAAGACCACCCCCCGGCGCCCGAGGCCGTCCACGGAGTACAGCCGGACGTTGACCTCGCCGTAGCCGCCGCCGGGCACCCCTCCCGGCAGGCGGGTGCGCGCCACACGGAAGGCGACGACGCCGACGTAGGTGACGCCGTCCAGGACGTCCGGCCGGGTGCCCGGGGGCAGGAGCGGGGCCGCCTCCTCCGGGGGGAGCGGCCAGTGCCAGAAGGCGACGTCCCGCCACTCCTGGAGCATCAGGGCGGGCCGGGGGAGCGGCGGGGCGGTGGGCGGGGGGAGCCGCGAGGCGTCGGGTGCGGAAGCCATGAGGGCATGCTCCCAGCCCGTGCCGCCGTCCGTGGGCGCGGCCCGCCTCAGCCGCCGAAGTCCCCGCTGTCGAACGCCCCCTCGTCGGCGTCGCCCTCCTCCCCGTAGGAGCTCAGGAAGAGGAGGTCCGGGAAGCCGTCGCCGTTGACGTCGTCCGCGGCATCGCCTCCCCGCCCCTCGGGGACGGGGAGGCGTCGGGGGCCGACTCCTCGGCGGGCCCGGCGGGGGCGGCGAGTCGGCCGAAGGGCATGGGGGTCTCCAGGGGGTGGGGCGCCGGCACGGGGGCGCCCATCCGGCCTTCGGGACCCCGCCAGGGTAGACCCCCGCCCCGGCGCCACCGCGTGCGCTCCGCCACGGGCCCGGCGCCGAGCGGCGGATAACCCCGTGACGTGCGGGGGCGGTCCCGGTACGGTGCGCGTATGCCCTCTTCTCTCACCGTCCTGGTGCGCCCGTCCACGGGTGCGGACGAGCACCCCGCCCTGGCGGGGATCTGGCGCAGCGCCGTCCTCGCTACGCACGCCTTCCTGACCCGGGAGGACGTCGACCACTACGAGGCGAGGATCCTGGACTCCTACCTGCCCCGCCACGACGTCCAGGTCGCCGTGGACCCCGATGACCGCCCCCTGGGCTTCATCGGCCTCGACGGCCACCACATCGACATGCTGTTCGTCCACGACGATGCCCGGGGCCGCGGCGTGGGCCGTGCCCTGCTGGCCTGGGCGGCGGAGCGGCACCCGGTCCTCACCCTGGACGTCAACGAGCAGAACCCCTCCGCGCGCGGCTTCTACGCCGCTCAGGGGTTCGAGGAGACGGGCCGCTCACCGGTCGACGGCCAGGGCCGCCCGTTCCCGCTGGTCCACATGCGCCGCGCCGCCGCCTGACCGGGCCCCGCCGCCGCGGGAGGAGCGGGCCCCGTGCCGGCCCCGCCCGCGGTGCGCCGTCCGCGCGTCCGGCGCCGCTCCCGGGGCTCAGGCGCGTCCGGCCGCGTACGCGCTCAAGGCGGTGTAGGCCAGCGAGAACAGCGGGGTGGGGACCCCCAGCTCGCGCCCCCGGGCGACCAGGTCCCCGACGATCTGGTCGGCCTCCACCGGGTTGCCCTGCGTCAGGTCCCAGTACATCGAGGTCGTGGTCGTCGCCGTGGTGTCCGCGATGATCGCGTCGGCCCGGTCCCGGGCGTCCCGACCGGGCGGGTACCCGGCGGCCGTGGCCACCGCGATGGCCTCCGCGAACATCCCGGACGTGAACTCCTGGCCGCCGGGCGCGCTGTTGACCGCACCGATCGGCGCGCGCATCAGGCACGTGCACGCGCCCAGGGTCGCCAGGAACACCCACTTGTCCCACAGCTCCTGGAGCGGGGCCCGGGTGAGGGTGGCCGAGTAGGAGCCCGCGTCCAGGGCGGCGTGCACGTCGGCCGGGGCTGCCACGGGGCTGTCGGAGAGGGGCCCGTAGATCAGCCGGCCCATCCTGCCGACCTCGACGATCGCGCCGTCCGCCTCCAAGCGGGTCATCACCATGGCCACGCCGCCGTACACCCGGTCGGCCCCGAACCGCTCCACCAGGGCGTCGATGTGCCGCATGCCGTTGAGGAACGGCAGGACCACCGTGTCCGGCCCCACCGCCGGCGCCACGTCCTTCAGCGCCGCCTCGAACCCGTACGACTTCACGGCCAGGACGACCAGGTCGTAGCCGGCGCCCAGCCCGTCCGCGGTCACCGCGGACACGGGGACCTCCTCCACGCCGCCGTCCACACCGCGCAGGACCAGCCCCCTGTCCCGGAGGAGTTCGGCGCGTGCGGGCCGCACGAGGAAGTCGACGTCCCGGCCCGCCTGGACCAGCCGCGCGCCGAAGTAGCCGCCGACGGCCCCGGCACCCACGACAAGGATCTTCATGTTTCTCCCACCCGGTGTCTCGTGAACACCGCAAAACGTATGACCACGGGACGCTTGCGGGCAAGGGCGAAGGAGTCGCCCCCCGGTCACGCGGAGTCGCACAGCGGTGCGGGGGCGGGGCGCGTGTCGCGGTCCGTCCCCCGAGAACGCCCCCGAACGGTTGCCGCGGCCCCCGCCACCCTCCAGGATGGGGGCGTGCCAGAGGCCCCGGGGCCTCACCGACCGGACGGAAAACAGGGGCATGAACGGTTCAACGACATCCAGCACCGTCGACGGGGTCCTCCGGCGCAGCGCGGCCCGCGCGCCCGATGCCACCGCGCTGACCTTCGACGGCCGCACCTGGACCTACGCCGACCTGGACGCGGCCGTCACACGGGCCGCCGCCCGGCTCCTCGGCCTCGGCGCGGTCAAGGGGGACCGCGTCGCCGCCTACGGGCGCAACTCCGACGCCTACCTGATCGGCTTCCTGGCCTGTGCCCGGTCGGGGCTGGTCCACGTACCGATCAACTACGCGCTCCGGGGGGAGGAGCTCGCCTACCTCCTGGGGCAGTCGGGCAGCACGATCGCCCTGGTCGACCCCGCCCTGCGGTCGGCCGTCGACGACCTGCGCGCGGAGACCGGGGTCGAGCAGGTCCTGGAACTGCGCGACGGGCCGGGCTCCCTGCTCGCCGACTGCCTGGACGGGCCGGTGCCCGAGCTCGACACGGAGGTCGGCGACACCGACCTGGTGCAGCTCCTGTACACCTCCGGCACCACTTCCCGCCCCAAGGGCGCCATGATGACCCACCGGGCGCTGGTCCACGAGTACCTGTCGTGCGTCGCCGGCCTGGACCTGCGGGCCGACGACGCGCCGCTGCACGCGATGCCGCTCTACCACAGCGCCCAGATGCACGTCTTCCTGATGCCGTGGCTGGCGGTGGGCGCTGCCAACACGCTGGTGGAGGCGCCCGACCCGGCGGACCTGCTGCGCAGGATCGAGGAGGGGCGGCACGGGGCGTTCTTCGCGGCGCCGACCCTGTGGGTGGCGATGGCCAACCACCCGGACTTCGGCGGACGGGACCTGTCCAGTCTGCGCAAGGCTTACTACGGGGCGTCGGTCATGCCGGGGCCGGTGCTGGAGAGGCTGCGGGGCGCCCTGCCCGGACTGGGGTTCTACAACTGCTTCGGGCAGAGCGAGATCGGTCCGCTGGCCACGGTGCTGCGCCCGGAGGAGCACGCCGGGCGGCCCGCGTCGGCGGGGCGGGCGGCGCTGTTCGTGGAGCTGAGGGTGGTGGACGAGCGGGGGAGGGACGTGGCGCCGGGGGAGCTGGGCGAGGTGGTGTACCGGTCGCCGCAGCTGTGCCAGGGGTACTGGGACAAGCCGGAGGAGACGGCGGAGGCGTTCCGGGACGGGTGGTTCCACTCCGGCGACCTGGTCCGTGCGGACGCCGGTGGCTACATCGAGGTCGTGGACCGGATCAAGGACGTGATCAACACGGGCGGTGTGCTGGTGGCCTCCCGGGAGATCGAGGACGTGCTGTTCGCGCACCCGGGGGTGGCCGAGGCCGCGGTGGTGGGGACGGCCGACGAGAGGTGGATCGAGGCGGTGACGGCCTACGTGGTCCCCGCGCCGGGGGCGGACGCGGACGCGCTGCCGGGGCTGTTGGTGGAGCACGTGCGGGAGCGCCTGGCGCCGTTCAAGGTGCCCAAGGCGGTGCGGCTGGTGGAGGAGCTGCCGCGCAACGCCTCGGGCAAGATCCTCAAGCGCGAGCTCCGCGACCGCCCCGTCTGAGCGCCCTGCCTGCCCGGCGGAAGCGTCTCGATGGTTTCGGGCCGCTCAACGGCGCTGTGGTGTGAAGGGGAGGGACGCGGACGGGCTGTTCGGACTTCACACCACCCGTGCCGCACGGCGTCGCCGGGGCGCGGCGGACGTCCACGGCCATCCGGGTCACTCGTCCGCGCAGATCAGGCGGGTACTTCCTCGGCGCTGGCATGACTCTCATCCTTCTCAAGACATGCCAGGGCCTCCATCACACCCGGCACCCGACATGAGGATGCGCACCGCCTGTTCCTGCACCGCCCGGCGCGCCCGGGAGCGGGTTGTCCGGCTCCTGGACCCACAACCGCCGTTCACCGGTGGCGGTCACCGAGACCCCCAGGAGCTCGCGGTCCACGGATCCGGCCGCCTCCCAGGTACGGCGGGCGTGGTCGATCTCCGCGCACAGGTCGCGGGGGCCGTACCGGTGCGCCTCGAAGTCGGCGTTTCCGGGGACGTATTCCACCAGGGCCCACGACCCGCGCCGGTCGAACAGGTAGACGGTCGCCTCGCCGCTGTCGTCCGCCGCGTGGTAGCGGACCGTGTTCAGGTGCGGCACCAGCGCCCCCACCGTCAAAGCCAGACCGCCGGAGGGGTCGGCGTCGCACACCGGCATCGGGTCGACCGCGGTGCGGTACCCGACCGCGCCGGCGGCCTGCTCGTCGACGAAGTCCCTCCACCGTCCGGAGGGCACCCGCTGATCGCGCAACCACATGAACGGCGCGTCGCCGACCACGCGCCCGTGCGCCACACCTCCCTCCTGCACGATCAGCCGGAGCAGGCCCGTAGTGGCGAAGCCGGTCGCCCACGGGGTGACGATCACCCCGCCGGGTCGGGTCTGGGAGATCCATGACCCGGGGATGTCGCGTGCGGCGACCGTGGCGAGCACCCGGTCGAACAGGGCACGGTCGGGCGTCCCCTGGGCGCCGTCCCCGACGACCAGCCGCGGCTCGTACCCGGCGGCGGCCAGGTTGGACCTCGCCTGCCGGGCCAGGGCCGGGTCGATCTCGACGGAGGTGACGTGCTCTTGGCCCAGGCGTTCGCACAGCAGCGCGCAGTTGTACCCGGTCGCCGTGCCGATCTCCAGGACGTCCATCCCGTCGGTGACGTCCAGGGCCTGGAGCATGGCCACGACCAGGGAGGGCTGGGACGCCGAGGACGTGGCCCGCTCCCCACGCCCGTCCGGGTGGGCGGGGGCGCCGTCGTCGACCTGGGTGATGACCGAGACGTCGTCGTAGGCCCACCGGGACCAGTCCGGGTGCGAGCGGGGGACGGGGGCGAGCTTGCCGTCCCCGGCATCGACGTCCAGGCCCCAGACGGTGTCGGGCAGGAACGCGTGCCGGGGCACCGACTCCACGGCCCGGCGCCAGGCCGGGTCGGTCAGGACGCCCCGGTCCGCCAACCGGGCGGCCAGGGCGGCCCTGCGTTCACTGTGCGGGGCGATCACTTGCCCTGCTTCTCCCCGCCGCCCCCGTGAGGGCTCGGGTGCTGGGAGTCGTTGTCCTTGGGGTCGCCGCGCTGGTCCTGCGGTGCGTCGGGGTTCGAGTGCTTGCCCATGGCCAGACCTCTCTTGTGCGGTTCGCTGCGAGGCGACTGTAACTGTGCGTGTAAAGCGTGTCATGGCAGTGGCCGGATGTGGACCGGATACGCCAGAGACGATTCATCGGTCCTGGACACGGGCAACAGATTCCGCCCACTCCCACGAGCCCGCGGAACAGAGCCATGCCTCCCCCGCCCTCGCAGTTCGCTCTGACAGAACCATCCGAACCTGCTGGTGTCGGCGTGCTCAGCACAGGTGCGGTCGCACGACGGAGGCGGTCCCGTACGAGCGGGTGCACATGGCCACGGCGGTCAACGCCGAGGCCATCGGGTGGGAGGAGGCGCCCGATGGCTCCGGGTCCTTCCACGGCCACCACCGCTTCGTCAGCGGCGGTCGTGAGCGGCGGTCGTGAGCGGCGGTCGTGCGGCTGATCATCTCTGGACCGGGGACCGGCCGTGTGCGGGCGCCGCCGGGGGTGGGCCCGGCGGCGCCCGCGCCGTGTCACATCTGTTCCAGCAGCACGTCCTCCACCGCCTCGGCGTAGGCGCGCACCGTCTGGTGGTCGAACAGCAGACGGGTGGGCACCGTGACGGCCAGCAGGCTCTCGACCTCGCGCACCACCTGGAGGCTGCGCACCGAGTCCCCGCCGATCTCGAAGAAGTTGTCGTCGCGCCCGATGCGCTCCAGGCCCAGGATGCGGGCCCACACCTGGGCCACGGCCTCCTCGGTGGGGGTCTGCGGCCCGACGTGGACGGGTGCGGCGGCGCGCGCCCAGACGGGTTCGGGCAGCAGGGCCCGGTCCACCTTGCCGTTGCTGTTGAGCGGCAGGGACTCCAGCACGGTGACGGCCGCGGGCACCATGTAGGCGGGCAGTTCGCGGGTCAGCCGCTCCCGCGTCGCCTCGGGGTCCGCCCCGTGCCCGGTGACGTAGGCGACGAGCCTGCGCCCCCCGGCGGGGGCCTCGGCCACCAGCACCACGGCCTGGGCGACGTCCGGTCCGCGCAGCAGGGCGGCCTCCACCTCCCCGGTCTCGACGCGGAACCCGTTGAGCTTGACCTGGCCGTCGACGCGGCCGACGAACACCAGGCGTCCGTCGGGGGACCAGCGCACCAGGTCGCCCGTGCGGTAGAGCCTGCCTCCGTCGCCGAAGGGGTCGGCCACGAAGCGCTCGGCGGTCAGGCCTGGCCGGCCGTCGTAACCGCGCGCGGTCCCGGGCCCGGACAGGTACAGCTCTCCCACCGCCCCCGGCGGCACCGGCCGCAGGGCGCCGTCCAGCACGTGGGCGCCGGTGGCGTCCATGGGGCGGCCGATGGGGCAGTGCCCGGCACGGGCCTCCTCCTCGCCCACCGCGGTGCACGTGGCGAACGTGGTGGCCTCTGTGGGCCCGTACACGTGGACCAGGGAGGTGTCGGGGCAGGCCCGGCGCACCCGGGCCAGGGAGGCGGGGTCGGCGGCCTCCCCGCCGGTCCACAGTTCGCGCAGCCCCGCGAAGCACTCCGGGTCCTGCTGGGCGAAGAGGTTGAACAGCGCGGTGGTGAGGAAGACCGCGCTCACCCCGTGCCGGGCGGTGTGCTCGCGCAGGGAGTCGGCGGAGAGCGGCCCGTCGGCCACCACGACGGTGCCGCCGTTGAGCAGCGGGACCCAGATCTCGTAGGTGGCGGCGTCGAAGGCGTGCGGGGAGTGGAAGAGCACCCTGTCGTGGCCGTGGCCCCAGCGGGAGTCGGCGCTGAGGGCGACCACGGCCTGGTGGTCGACCACCACGCCCTTGGGGACGCCGGTGGAGCCCGAGGTGAACATGACGTAGGCGGCGGTGTGCTCGTGCACAGGCCCCCGCCCGGCCGGGTCCCCGGCGCCCCCGTCCCCTGTCCCCTCGGCGCCGGTCAGGGCGCCGTCGGCGGCGTAGCCGACCACGGCCTCCAGGTCCGCGCAGCGCCCGGCCATGGCGGGATCGGCGACGGCCACGCGCGCTCCCAGGGCCCCGGCCAGGGATCGGACCCGCGCGGTCGGCACGGTCTCGTGCACCGGGACGTAGGCGGCCCCGGTGCGCAGGACGCCGAGCGCGGCCGCGACCACGCGCGGCGACCGGGGCATGAGCAGCAGCACCCGGGACTCCGCGCCCACGCCGAGGGAGCGCAGGCGGTCGGCGACCCGCTCGGCCTCGGCGTCCAGGTCGGCGTAGGTCCACGCGCCGTCGGCCCCGATCAGGGCGGTGGCCCCGGGGTGGAGGGCGGCGCGCTCGGCGAACAGGGCGGTGACGGTGGTGCGGGGCGGCTGTTTCCCGCCGCCCTCGGCCAGGGCCAGGGAACGGGTCGGGTCGGCGCCGGCCACGCGGCCCAGGGGGCGTTCGGGGTCCTCGGTGAGCGAGACCAGGATGCGCTCCAGGTCGGCCAGGAGGCGCTCGGCGGTCGCGGTGTCGAAGCAGGAGGGGTCGTGGCCCAGGACCAGGCGCAGCCCGTCGGAGGCGTAGGCGCTCAGGGCGAGCGGGTAGTT
Source organism: Streptomonospora nanhaiensis (assembly GCF_026642255.1). Classification (GTDB taxonomy): domain Bacteria; phylum Actinomycetota; class Actinomycetes; order Streptosporangiales; family Streptosporangiaceae; genus Nocardiopsis; species Nocardiopsis tropica. The sequence continues at coordinate 3,112,601 of NZ_CP113264.1, forward strand.
GGTGGCCTCCACCGCGGTGACGATCTCGGCGCGCGGGCCGTCCCCGGGCGGTGCCCCGACCACCGGGTAGTTCTCGAACACCACGGCGCTGTCGAAGAGCGGGGTGTCGCCGGGCAGGCCCGCCTCGGCCTGCACCCGGGCCAGGGACACGTGGTCCCGGGTGCGCGAGAGCGCCTGGTCCTCCTGGAGGCGGCGCAGCCACCGGACCACGGGCACGGCGGGGTCGACGGCGACGCGTACCGGCAGGGTGTTGATGAACAGCCCCACCGCGGCCTCCACACCGGGCATGTCGTCGGGCCGGCCGGAGGTGGTGGCGCCGAAGACCACGTCGGTGCGGCCCGAGTACGCGGACAGCAGCAGGGCCCAGGCCCCCTGCACCAGGGCGTTGACGGTCAGTCCGTGGGCGCGCGCGAAGGCGTGCACGGCCTCGGCCCGCGCGGGGGCCGGCGAGACCTGGACGCGGGCGGAGGAGCGTGCGGCGCGCAGCGCGGCCGGGGGCCGGTCGTAGGGCAGCGGGGTGGGTTCGGCCACCCCCTCCAGAGCCTCCCGCCAGAAGGCGTGCGCCTCCTCGGCGTCCCGCCCGGCCAGGCGGCGCAGGTGTTCGCGGAAGTCGGGGCGCGGGGCCGGGGCGTGGCCCCGGTGGGCGGTGAGGAGGTCCTCCAGGACCAGGGGCAGGCTCCACCCGTCGAGGACGATGTGGTGGAAGGTCCACACCATGCGCACGGAGGCCTCGCCGGTGCGCAGCAGGGCCACGCGCAGGAGCGGGTCGCGGGCGGGGTCCAGGCCCAGGGAGGCGTCCCGGGCCAGGTGGTCGGCCAGTGCCCGTTCGCGTTCCTCCTCCCCGGCGCCGCGCAGGTCGCGGTGGACCACCTCGACGGGGACGTCGCGGTGCACCAGCAGGACCGGTTCGCCGAGCCCCTCCCAGGCCACCCGGGCGCGCAGGACGGGGGTGGCCGCGACCACCTCCCGCCAGGCGCGGTCCAGGGAGCCGGGGTCCCCGACCCCGGTCAGGTCGACGACGACCTGCTCCAGGTAGGAGCCGGAGCCGGGTTCCAGGACGGAGTGGAAGAACATGCCCTGCTGCATGGGGGTGAGCGGCCACACGTCCTGGACGTCGCGGCCGTCGCCGACGAGGCGGTCGACCTGGGCCTGGTCCAGGCGCACCAGGGGGAAGTCGGAGGGGGTGGCCCCTCCCTGGGAGGGGTCGAGGCAGAAGCCGGCCAGGTCGGCGAGTTCGGCGGCCAGGCGGTCGGCGAGGCGGCGCACGGTGGCCGTGTCGTGGACGGTGGCGGCGTGGTGCCAGTCGAAGACCAGGCGTTCGCCCTCGAAACGGCCCACCACCTCGACCAGGTGGGCGCGTTCCTCGTCCGGGGAGTGCTCGCCGCCGGGGTTGATCCGCAGGCCGGTGTGCAGGGCGTCCCGGCCCGGCGCGGTGTCGAAGCGGCCCAGGTAGTTGAAGCTCACGCCGGGCGCGGGATCCTGTTCCAGGCGGGCGCGCTGCCGGGGTGTGCCCAGGTGGCGCAGGGCCCCGTAGCCCACACCGTTGCCGGGGACCGCGCGCAGTGTCTCCTTGGTGGTGCGGATCTGGTCGGCCCAGCGGGGGGCCGAGGTGAGCACGACGGGGAAGACGGTGGTGAACCAGCCCACGGTGCGGGAGGTGTCCACGTCCTCGAACAGGTCCTCGCGGCCGTGGCCCTCCAGGTCCACGGGGACGCTCCGGGCCCCGGACCAGTCGCACAGCACGCGGCCCAGGGCGGCCAGCAGCAGGTCGTTGACCCGGGTGCGGAAGGCCGAGGGGGCCTCGCGCAGCAGGCGGCGGGTGTCCTCCTCGGACAGCCCGGCGGTGACCACCCGTTGGTCCCCCACCAGGCCGTTGCCCCGGCCGGGGTGGTCGCGGGGCAGTTCGACGCGGGTGGCGGCGACGGCCGCCCAGGTGTCGAGTTCGGCGTCGAAGGCCCCCTCCGCGGTGTGGCGGGCCAGACGGTCCGCCCACACGGGGAAGGGCGTGGTGCGCGGCCCCGGGTCCACCGGCTCCCCCCGGAGCGCCTGGTGGTAGGCGGTGGCCAGGTCCTCCAGCAGCACCCGCCAGGACACCCCGTCCACGACGAGGTGGTGGGCGGTCAGCAACAGGCGGGAGCCGGCGGCGCCGGAGTCGAGGAGGACGGCGGCGAAGACCGGCCCGCGGGCCAGGTCGAGACCGGCGTGGGCGGCGCGGATGCTCTCCGAGGCCGGGTCGTGCGTCCTCTCGGGCGGGTGCCCGGTCAGGTCGACCACGTCCAGGGGCGGGGCCGCGGTGCCGGGTTCGGCCACACGCGGGCCGTCGCCGTCGCGGCGCAGGCGGAGCATGTCGTGGTGGTCGGCCAGGGCCGCCAGGGCGGTGCGCAGGGCGCGCGGTCGCAGGGGGCGGGCCAGGTCCAGGAGCACGGACATGGCGAAGTGGTCGGGCGCCACCGGGTGCGTGCGGTCGAACCAGCCCATGACGGGTGTGGGGGTGACCGGGCCGCTCACCGGTCCCGTCCCGGCCGGCCCGGTCGGCCGCACGCGCGCCACCTCGGCCAGGGCGGCGACGCTGGGGTGGGAGAAGACGTCGCGGCTGGTCAGCTCCACCCCGGCCGCGCGAGCGCGGGAGACCGCCTGGATGCTGAGGATGGAGTCGCCGCCCAGGGCGAAGAAGTCGTCGTGGACCCCCACCCGCTCCACGGCCAGGACGGAGGCGAACACCTCGGCCAGGAGGCGTTCGGCGTCGGTCCGGGGGGCGGCGTGTTCCCGGTCGTTCCCGGGTTCGGGCAGGGCGCGGTGGTCGAGCTTGCCGTTGGCGGTCAGGGGCAGCGACTCCAGGACCACGACGGCGGAGGGGACCATGTAGCCGGGCAGGCGGGCGGCCAGGGCGCGGCGCCACCCCTCGGCCTCCTCCTGCCCCGTGCCCTGCTTCGAGGCGACGACGTAGGAGAGGAGCCGTCGCCCGCCGCCGGGGGCGGCCCGCACCAGGGCGACGGCCTCGGCGACGCCCTCCTGGGCGAGGAGGGCGGCCTCGACCTCGCCGGGTTCGATCCGAAAGCCCCGGATCTTGACCTGGGAGTCGGCGCGGCCCACGTACTCCAGTTCCCCGGAGCGGTTCCATCGCACCAGGTCGCCGGTGCGGTAGAGCCGTCCGCCGTCGCCGAGGGGGTCGGCCACGAAGCGCTCGGCGGTCAGGGCCGGACGCCCGTGGTAGCCGCGCGCGACCCCGGCGCCGCCGATGTGCAGTTCTCCCACCGCGCCCAGGGGGACGGGACGCAGGAGGCTGTCGAGCACCCGCAGGCGCATGCCGTCCAGGGGCGTGCCGATGGGGACGGCGCGCACCGGTTCGCGGGTGCGCGCGGCGGGGTGGTGGGTGGCGAAGGTGGTGGTCTCGGTGGGCCCGTACCCGTTGGCCACGACCGTGTCGGGGCAGGCCTCCAGGACACGGTGGACGCTCGTGGGGTTGGCGGCCTCGCCCCCGGTGATCACCTCGCGCAGCGGGGCGAAGCAGGAGGGGTCCTGGGCCGCGTAGAGGTTGAAGAGGGCGGCGGTGACGAAGGTGGAGGTGACCCCGTGCCGGCGCGCCAGCGCGCCGAACTCCTCCGCGCCCGCGCGCCCGGGGGGCGCGACGACCACGGCCCCGCCGCGCAGCAGCGGCACCCAGATCTCGTAGGTGGCGGCGTCGAAGGCGTGCGAGGAGTGGAAGAGCACCCGGCGGTCGCGACCGCCGTCCCATCGTGAGTCCCGGGCCAGGGCGACCACGTCCGCATGGGTCACGGCCACCCCCTTGGGCACCCCCGTCGACCCCGAGGTGTGCATGACGTAGGCCACCGCGCGCGCGTCCACCACGGGCAGGGGGTCCCCGGCACGGGCGGGCGGGTACGGTTCGGTCCCGTCCAGGACCAGCACGCGGGCGTCGAGGCCCTCGGGCAGGCGGGAGCGTGAGGCGGTGTCGGTGACGACGACGCGGGCCCCGGTGTGTTCGACCGTCCAGGCCACGCGTTCGGCGGGGTCGTCGGGGTGCACGGGAACGTAGGCGCCCCCGGCGCGCAGTACGGCGAGCATCGCGGTGACCACGTGCGGACCCCGCTCCAGCAGCAGCGGGACGGCCTCCTCGGCGCCCACCCCCCGGGCGCGCAGGAGGCGGGCCAGGTCGGCGGAGCCGGCGTCGAGCTCGGCGTAGGACACCTCGGGGAAGTCGCCGAGCAGGGCCGGGGCGTCGGGGGTGCGCGCCGCCTGCGCGGCGAACGCGGCCGTCACGGAGACGGGCCCGGCCTGGGCGCGACCCCGTTCCCAGGTCTCCAGGAGGGCCCGTTCGGACGCGGGGCGCAGGTCCAGGGCGGTCAGGTCCAGGCCGGGGTCGGCGACGACGGCGCCGGCCAGGCGGGACAGGGCGTCGGCCAGGGCCTCCACGCGCCCGGCGTCGTACAGGTCGGTGTTGTACTCGACGGCCAGGCGCAGGACGCCGTCGCGCTCGGCGTACTCGAAGACCAGGTCGGCCAGGGCGGCGGTGCGCGGCAGGTCGAGCTCCTCGGTGCGCAGCCCCTCCAGCTCCAGCCCGCCGGTGTGGGCGTTCTGCAGGACCATCAGCGCCTGGAACAGGGGGCCGCGGGAGGGGTCGCGTTCGGTGACCAGGGCGTCGACGACGCGGTCGAAGGGCATCTCGTGGGCGAGGGCGGCGTCGGCCTCGGCGCGCACCTGCTCGACGAACTCGGCCGCGGTGGTGCCCGGGCGCAGGCGGGAGCGGAGCACGACCGGGTTGACGAAGAAGCCGACCACGTCCTCCAGCCGGGGGTGGTCGCGTCCGGCGGAGGCGGCCCCCAGGGCGACGTCGGCGGAGCCGGAGGCCGCGGAGAGCACCGCCTGGGTCAGGGCCGCCAGGGTCGCGAAGAGCGTGGCGCCGCGTTCCGCGCCCAGGGCCCGCAGCCCCCGGAGCAGGCCGGCGTCCAGGGTGGTGCGGTGCACGGCCCCGGCCGTGGTGCGCCGGGCGGGCCGGGGCCGGTCGGTGGGCACGGCCAGCGGGGGCACGTCCTCCAGGGTGCGCGCCCAGTACTCCAGGCGGCGCCGGGCCTCGGGGCCCTCCCAGCGGCCCTGCTCCCAGACGGCGAAGTCGGCGTAGTCGAGTTCCGCACCGGTGTCGGCGTCCTCCCCGCGCACGACGGCCCGGTGGAAGGCGGCGAGGTCGCGGTGCAGGAGGTCGACCGACCAGCCGTCGCAGGCGATGTGGTGGGTGCTCAGGACCAGGACGTGGTCCTCGGCCTCCAGGCGCAGCAGCAGGGCACGGGTGGGCGGCCCCGTGACCAGGTCGAAGGGGGTGTCGACCTCGCGCCGCAGGTGTGCGTGCAGTTCCTCCCGGAGGGCGGTCCGGTCCCCGGCGGCCACCTCGCGCACCGTGAGCAGGTCGCGGCGGGGGGAGCCCACGTACTGGAAGGGCTCGCCGTCGACGGTGTCGTAGGTGGTGCGCAGGGACTCGTGCCGTTCCTGGAGCAGTTCCAGGGCGCGGCCGAGCGCGGACACGTCGAGCGGGCCGCGCAGGCGGAAGGCGCTGCCGGTGTGGTACTCGGAGCTGTCGCCGTCGAGCTGGTGCAGGAACCACAGGCGGCGTTGGGCCGCCGACAGCGGCAGCGGGCGCCCGCGTCCCACGGGGGCGATGGGCTCCTCGCGGGGTCCTGCGCCGCCCGCGGCGGCGATGCCCTCCGGGGTGGGGTGGCGGAACAGGGCGCGGGGGTCGAGGCCGGTCCCCAGGCGTTCGCCCAGACGCCAGGCCACGCGGGCGGCGAGGATGGAGTCGCCGCCCAGGGCGAAGAAGTCGTCGCGCGCGCCCACGCGTTCCAGCCCCAGGGCCGCGGCGAACTCCTCGGCGGCGGCGTGTTCGGCGCCCTCGCGCGGCCGGACGTAGTCGACGGTGCGGGCGGGGGGCGCGGGCAGGGCGCGGTGGTCGACCTTGCCGTTGGCGGTCAGGGGCAGCGCCTCCAGGACCACGACGGCGGAGGGGACCATGTAGCCGGGCAGGCGGGCGGAGAGCCTGTCGCGCAGGGCCGCGGTGTCCGTGACCGGGCCGACCACGTAGCCGACCAGGGTGCGCGCGCCCGGCGCGTCCTCGCGGACGGTGACCAGGGCCTGGGCGACCCCCTCCTGGGCGAGGAGGGCGGCCTCGACCTCCCCGGGTTCGATCCGAAAGCCCCGGATCTTGACCTGGGAGTCGGCGCGGCCCACGTACTCCAGCGTCCCGTCGGCGCCCTCGCGCACGAGGTCGCCGGTGCGGTAGAGCCGTCCGCCGTCGCCGAGGGGGTCTGCCACGAAGCGCTCGGCGGTCAGGGCCGGGCGCCCGTGGTAGCCGCGCGCGACCCCGGCGCCGCCGACGTAGAGCTCCCCGACCCGCCCCCGGGGCACGGTGCGCAGCCGGGCGTCGAGCACGCGGGCGCACATGCCGTCCAGGGGCGTGCCGACGGGGACCGACAGGTGCGGGGGCCGGGCCCGGTCCACGGCGAAGTGGGTGGCGAAGGTGGTGGTCTCGGTGGGCCCGTACCCGTTGGCCACGACCGTGTCGGGGCAGGCCTCCAGCACGGTGCGGACCGCTGCGGGAGGGACGGCCTCGCCCCCGGCGATCACCTCGCGCAGGGGGGCGAAGCAGGAGGGGTCCTGGGCGGCGAACAGGTCGAAGAGGGCGGCGGTGACGAAGGTGGAGGTGACCCCGTGCCGGCGCGCCAGCGCGCCGAAGGCGGGGGTGCTGAGCCGTTCGGGGGGTGCGACGACCACGGCCCCGCCGCGCAGCAGCGGGACCCAGATCTCGTAGGTGGCGGCGTCGAAGGCGTGCGAGGAGTGGAAGAGCACCCGGCGGTCGCGACCGCCGCCCCAGCGCCGATCCAGGGCCAGGGCCACCACGTCGGCATGGGTCACGGCCACCCCCTTGGGGACCCCTGTCGACCCGGAGGTGTGCATGACGTAGGCCGCCGCGCGCGCGTCGACCACGGGCAGTGCCGTGTCCGCGCCCCGCCCCGCCACGAGGACGTCCGTCCCGTCCAGGTCGACGACCCGGGCGGTCCCCCTCAGGCGTTCGGGCAGGCGGTGGCCGAGCGAGCGGTCGGTGAGGACCAGGCGGGCGCCGGTGCGCTCGGCGGCGGCCAGCACCCGTTCGGCGGGGTCGTCGGGGTGCACGGGGACGTAGGCGCCCCCGGCGCGCAGCACGGCGAGCATCGCGGTGACCACGTGCGGACCCCGCTCCAGGGCGAGCAGCACGGTGCCCTCGCGGGGCAGCCCCCGGAGGAGCAGGAGGCGGGCCAGGTCGGCGGACCTGGCGTCGAGCTCGGCGTAGGACACCTCGGGGAAGTCACCGAGCAGGGCCGGGGCGCCGGGGGTGCGCGCCGCCTGCGCGGCGAAGACCTCCGGTACCGAGGCGTGCGGGACCGCGTCCACGGGGACGGGCTCGGGGCGGTTCGACTCCTGGGGGGACAGCACGTGGTGGCTCCTGGTGCGCGTTCGGGGAGGGAGGACGGCGGACGGGCGGACGGGTGCGGGGGGCCGTGATCCGTCGCCGCGACGGCGTGGCCGTCCGGCGGGGTCGGCGGACGCCGATCGATCCGCCATTCCCCCCATGGCCGCCGTACGACAACAGAGCGTGCCACATCGCCTTATCCAACCGGGCACTTTACCAAAATCATCTTCGTCCTGAAATTCCCTCCACGGGCTGAAAATCACACTCGGAACAACTTGCGCCACATGCAATACTTAACGCCACAAATCAGACAAAACAACGCAAAATATATTATATTCCATAAAGGCCAAGAACAAAGACCTCCCATGTGTGAGAGGCACGCACGACCACGAAACGCGAACACATTCCGGAGTCGTTCAAACACCTAGAGTAATCAGAATTCAATGTTTGACCGGATGCGGCTACGAGGTGCGCCTCTCGCCCCTATCGCCCCCGTCCACGAGGCGGGAACCGCCGCGCACTCCACCGAGGGGCGCCCCCTCCCGCGCCGCGGACCCCCACTGCCGCCCCTCCCTCCCGGGGGCGATGCGATCCCGCCATAACCGGTGGTCAGGGCCCATGTTCAGCCCATAGCACAGCGCCCGGGGCAGCGCAGGCGTTTCGCCGCAAATGGCCTTTTTTTGTGGTTTGGACGAACTTTCCGTTCCCGCGTGAGGAGGGAGGCATCCGTTCCGACGATCGTGGAGCAGGTGTGCGAACCGGAACATCTTTTCCCCTCCCACGCCCTTCCAGCAGCGCAAACGAGTGAGAAGCACCACAGGGTCACGGGTAAACCACCGGTGTTCCCGAGCGGTGTCCGGAACGGCACGTGATGCACCCCCTCCGAGGGTCGCTCCCACGGCCGCGAGGTGAACGCCCTGCTAAAACCGGGGAGCATACGAAAAAACCTGACGACCGCCGATGAGGGCGCAATGCCTTCACACCACGGAAATCTCCGCGTACGCCCGACCGCATTCCCCCTCACCTGGTTCACGGCATATCCGAATCCCTTGCCAAGGTTCGAAGCGATATGTGAGTATCCGTGACAGGTGCGGCGAACCGCCCTGTCCCCACCGAAGCGACCGGCTGCTCCCGTCCCGAGCGCCGGCCTTTCGGGTGCCCTCCGAGCTCCATGAGGAGAACCATCGTGCGCGAGGCCCTGTCCGACCTGCTCCTGCGGTCCGCCCGCCGGACCGGCGTCCCCGGAGCCCAACTCGCGGTCTACCACCGCGGGGAGCTGCACACCTGTGTCACCGGCGTGGAGGACTCCGCGACGGGGCGTCCCGTGGAAGACGCCTCCCTCTTCCCCCTGGGCTCGGTGACCAAGCCCGTCACCGCCGCCCTGGTCATGCAACTGGTGGAGGACGGCGACGTCGACCTCGACGCCCCCGTGCTGCACCACCTGGGGGGCGGCGCGCCCGACCACCCGCTGCGGGGGGTCACCGCCCGCCACCTGCTCAGCCACACCGCCGGCCTGGTCTCGGAGCGGCCCGCGGACGCCCCCGCCACCTCCCTGCGCCGTTACGTCTCCTCGCTGACCCCCGAGGACCGCATCGCGCCGCCGGGGACGGTGTTCTCCTACTCCAACACCGGCTACGCCGTGGCGGGCCGGCTCGTGGAGGCCGTCACCGGACAGGACTGGTGGGAGACCGTGGAGTCGCACCTGTGCTGGTCCACCGGCATGGAACTGGCGCCGGTCCCGGCGCCGCGGCCCCCCGCCCCCGGTCTGGTCACCGGTCACGCCGTCGACGGCGCGGGCCGGGCCCACCCGGTGGGCTTCCACATCGAGCCCGCCCTCGCCCCGGCCGGGGGACTGGCCGCGAGCGCCGCCACCCTGGCGGCCTTCGGCAGGGCCTTCCTCGACCCCGGGCACGCGGCCCTGGACGGCGAGGTCGCCTCCCCGGAGGTGCTGGGAGAGATGGGCCGCTCGGTGAGCGTGGCCGACCCCTTCGGCCTGGCCGACGGCTGGGGCGCCGGCTGGTCCCTGCACCTGGCGGGCGACCGCCTGTGGTACGGCCACGACGGGACCCTGGACGGGGCCACCTGCAACCTGCGCGTGGACCCCGAGGGCGGGACGGTGGTCGCCCTGACCACCAACTCCACCACCGGTGTGACCACCTGGGAGCACCTGGTCCGCGGTCTGCGCGAGCTGGGGGTGGACGTGGGCCACTACCGCCAGCCCGACGCCGCGGCCGAGGGCGCCGCCGCCACCGCGACCGCCCCCGACCGGGTCACCGGGCGCTACGGCAACGGCGGCCTGAGCGCCGAGGTCGTCCACGACCGCGGCGGCCACCGGCTGGTCATGTCCAACGGCTTCGAGGGCGAGCTGACCACCGGGCCGGGCGGAGCCTTCCGGGTGGTCTCCGAGCGCCACGGCGGGATCGCCCTCAGCGGACGCTTCCTCACCGACCCCGCCGCCCCCGGACGTGCCACGGCCCTGCAGTACAACGGGCGCACCCTGCGTCTGAGCGGGCTCGCCGTGGGCCCCAACGCCTGATCCACCACCCCTGCGCACACGAGGACCGGCACAGCGACCATGAGCGACGCCCCCGTTGACCACACTTCCGAGCTCGACCGCGCCAGGGCCCGCGAGGAGGTCCTGCGCCGCCTGCGCGCGCGTGACGGGAGCGGCCAGGACATCCCCCGCGTCCCCCGTGACCGCCCGGTCGCGCTGTCCTTCGCCCAGCAGCGGCTCTGGGTCCTGGACCAGATGCGGCCGGGGCGCACCGACTACAACTCCGCCCTGGTCCTGAGACTGACCGGGGACCTGGACGCCGGGGCGCTGCGACGCTCCCTGACCGCGCTGGTGCACCGGCACGAGTCCCTGCGCACCACCTTCACCGAGGTGGACGGCGAGGGGCGGCAGGTCGTCGGCGCCCCCTACGAGGTGGACCTCCCCACGACCGCGACCGGGGGACGCGAGGAGTCCGCCGAGAGGGCGGCCCAGGAGTACGCCCTGCCCTTCGACCTGGAGCGCGGCCCCCTGCTGCGGAGCCGGCTCCTGGTGGAGGGACCCGACAGCCACGTGCTGGTGCTGTGCCTGCACCACATCGTCACCGACGGCTGGTCCCTGGACCTGCTGCGCGGCGAGCTGGACACCCTCTACCGCGCCGCCACCGCCGACCCCGGCCGCGCGCCGGACGCCCTGGCCGCCGACCTGGACCCGCTGCCCGCCCAGTACGCCGACTACGCCTCCTGGCAGCGCTCGCGCCTGGACGGGGCCGCCCTGACCCGCTCGCTGGACCACTGGCGCCGCAGACTCGCCGACCCCCCCGTGCTGGAGCTGCCCACCGACCGGCCGCGGCCGGCCGTGCGCGACGGCGCGGGCGACACCCTGCCCTTCTCCCTGCCCGCTCCGCTGGTGGAACGCCTGGAACGCCTGGCCTCCGGACGCGGCGCCCACCTGTCCACGGTGCTGCTGACCGCGGCCCAGGTGACCGCCGCCCGCTGGAGCCGCAACCCCGACGTGGTGCTGGGCACCGTCACCTCCGGGCGCGAGGACCGGCGGCTGCACCGGATGACGGGCTTCTTCGTCAACACCCTGGCCGTGCGCCAACAGGTGGACGAGGAGCTGTCCTTCGCGGAACTGCTCGACCGGACGCGTGCCGGGTTCCTCGCCGACCTCGACCACGGCGAGGTCCCCTTCGACACGGTCGTGGACGCCGTCCTGACCGAACGCGACCCCGCGGTGCCGCCGCTGGTGCAGGCCGCGGTGGTCTTCCAGAGCGCCCGGACCTCCGGGGAGGCGGGCCTGGGCGACCTGGACGCGGAACCGGTGCAGGTGCGGCGCGGCCAGTCGGTCTTCGACCTGACCCTGGAGTTCCGCCCCGGTCCCGACGGTGTCGCGGGGTCGGCCGAGTTCGACACCGCCCTGTTCGACCGTTCCACCGTGGAGCGCCTGGTCGCGGACCTGGTGCGGGTGCTGGAGGGCGCCGAGGACCCCCGCCCCCTGCGGGCCCTGCCCCTGACGGACCGCGAGCGGACACAGGAATCGGAACGCGCCTGGACCGGGGCGCCCGGCCCGCGCCCGCGGCCCCTGCCCGACCTGTTCGCGGAGCAGGCCCGACTGCGCCCCGTGGACCCCGCGCTGGTCGACGCGGACCGCACCGTCTCCTTCGCCGAGGCCGACGACCGGGCCGCGCGCACGGCCCGTCGCCTGCGGGAGCTGGGCGTGCGGCGGGGCGACCGCGTCGGGGTGTGCGTGGAGCGGGGCACGGCCCTGGGCGAGGCGCTGCTGGGCGTGGTGTACGCGGGAGCGGTCTACGTGCCCCTGGACCCGGAGTACCCGACCGAGCGGTTGGCCACCGTCCTGGAGGACGCCGCGCCGCGCGCCGTGATCGTCGACGCCGCGTCCGCCCCCCGGCTGCCCGCGGGCCTCCCGACGCTGGACGCGGCGGACCCCGCCGTGGCCCGGGCGGAGCCGCTGCGCGAGGCGCTGCACCCCGAGGACCCCGCCTACCTCATCCACACCTCCGGCTCCACCGGCAGGCCCAAGGGCGTGCTGGTGGCGCACCGCGGCCTGGCCGCCCTGGCCGCCACCCAGGGCGAGCGCATGCGTGTGGGCCCCGGATGCCGGGTGCTCCAGTTCGCCTCCCCCAGCTTCGACGCGGCCGTCGCCGAGATGACGGTGGCACTGCTCAACGGGGCCGCGGCGGTACTGCTGCCACGCCCCTCCCTGATGGGCGAGGGACTGCCCCGTGCCCTGCGCGAGCACCGCGTCACCCACGTGACGCTGCCCCCGGCGCTCCTGCCCGGCCTGTCCCCCGAGGAACTGGGACCGGTGGAACACCTGCTCGTGGCGGGCGAGGCCTGCCCCGGCGAGCAGATCGCCCGCTTCTGCGACGACCGGGCCGTGTACAACGGCTACGGGCCCACCGAGTCCACCGTGTGCACCACCATCAGCGCCCCGCTCTCGGGGGCGGGCGCCCCCGCCCTGGGCGCCCCGGTGGCGGGCACCCGTGTCCGGATCCTGGACCGGTGGCTGCGCCCGGTGCCCGACGGCGTCCCCGGCGAGCTCTACATCAGCGGCGACGGGCTGGCCCACGGTTACCTCGGGCTGCCCGGCACCACCGCGGAACGCTTCGTCGCCGACCCGGACGCCGAGGGCGGACGCATGTACCGCTCCGGCGACCTGGTCGTGCGCCGCGGCGGACGGCTGGAGTTCCTGGGCCGCACCGACGACCAGGTCAAGATCCGCGGCCACCGCGTCGAACCGGGCGAGGTCGAGCACGTGCTCACCCGCCTTCCCGAGGTGGAACGGGCCGTGGTGGTGGCCGACGGCACCGGCGCCTCGCGCCGTCTGGTCGCCTACGCCGTCCCCGCCCCCGGGTGCGCCACGAGCCCCGAGGCCCTGGAGCGGGCCGCCCGGTCGCTGCCCTCCTACCTGGTCCCGGCGGCTTTCGTCGTCCTGGACGACATCCCGGTGACCGCCAACGGCAAGACCGACCGGCGCGCGCTGCCCGCCGTGGACTGGACCGGGCGCTCCGGGAACGGGTACACGGCCCCGCGCACCACCGCGGAGCGGGAGCTGGCCGCGGTGTGGTGCTCCCTGCTCGGCCTGGAGCGCGTCGGCGTGCACGACGACTTCTTCCGCGTGGGCGGCGACTCCGTCAGCGGGGTGCGCATGCTCGCCCGCGCCGCCGACCGGCTCGGCGCCCGCCCCCCGCTGCGGGCGCTGTTCGAGCGGCCCACCGTCGCCGCGCTGGCCGAGCTCTACGAGGGCCCCGGCGAGCACCGCTCCGCACCCGTGCGCGTGGAGCACGAGGGGCCGGCGCCCCTGTCCGCCGCGCAGCGCCGGATGTGGTTCCTGGACCAGTACTCGCCGGGAGGGGCCGGGTACAACTCCGGCGGCGCGCTGCGCCTGTCCGGCGCGTTGGACGTCCCGGCGCTGGAGCGCGCCCTGGACGCCCTGGCCGCGCGCCACGAGGCGCTGCGCACGGTCTTCCCCTCCCGGGACGGCGCGCCCTGCCAGGTCGTGCTCGACGCCACCGGCCTGCCCCTGGCCGCCGTCGAGCTGGGCGGCGCACCCGGGGGCGGGCGCGAGGAACGGCTGGACGCGCTGCTGGAGGAGTTCGCCTCCCGGCCCTTCGACCTGGCCCGCGGCCCCCTGACCCGGGCGGTACTGGTCCGCGTGGACGAGGACGACAACGTCCTGGCGATCACCATGCACCACATCGTCACCGACGCCTGGTCCATGTCGGTGCTCGTCGGGGAACTGGGAGAGCTCTACCGGGCCGCCCGGGAACGGCCCCACGTCCCGGCCGGGGAACTGCCCGGGGCCGCGGGTCTGGAGCCGGTGCTCCTGCGCTCCACCGACGTGGCCGTGTGGCAGGAGGAACGGGCGCGCTCGGGGGCCTTCGGGGAACACCTGCGGTACTGGCGCGACCACCTGGCAGGGGTCGAGCCCCTGGAGCTGCCGACCGACCGGCCCCGGCCCGCCCAACGGCGCGGCCGCGGCGCCGCGCGCTCCTTCGAGGTCCCCGCACGGGTGCGCGGGCGCGTGCGCGAGCTGGAGTCCGACCACGGCCTGACGCTGTTCATGGTGCTGGTCGCGGCCACCGCACTGACGCTCGCGCGCCACAGCGGCCGGCACGACGTGGTGATGGGCACGGTGACCTCCGGACGCGACGGCGCCGACCTGGAGAACGTGGTGGGGTTCTTCGTCGACACCGTGGCCCTGCGCCTGCGGGTGGACCCCGACGCGTCCGCCTCCGCGCTGCTGGCCCACGTGCGCGCGACCGTCCTGGCCGCGTTCGAGCACGGCGAGGTCCCCTTCGACACGGTCGTGGACGCGACCGGGCAGGAACGCGACCCCTCCCGCCCCACCCTGGTCCAGGCCCTGGTGACGCTGCGGAACACACCGGGCGCCCCCTGGAAGGCGGACGGCCTCGACGCGCGCCCCCACGCCGTCGCCCACCGGCACACCCAGTTCGACCTGACGGTGGAGTTCGCCGAGGAGGACGGGCGGCTGCTGGGCGCGGTGGAGTACGACACCGACCTGTTCGACGCCCGCACGGCCGACCGGATCGCCCACCACCTGGCCGCCACCCTGGACCTGCTCTCCCGTGCCCCGCAGGCGCCCGTGCGGGAGCTGGACCCCGCACCCGCGCCGGACGAGGCCGAGGCCCTGCGCTCCTGGAGCACGGGCGCCCCCGGGCGCCCGCCGGCGTCGGTGCCCGCGGTGTTCGGCGAGCGGGTGCGCGCCCTGCCCGACGCACCCGCCCTGGCGGGACCCGGCGTGGCGATGACCTACGCCGAACTCGACCGGGCCTCGGCGGCCCTGGCCGGACGGCTGCGCTCGCTGGGGGTGGGGCCCGAGACCCCCGTGCCCCTGCTCCTGGAGCGGGGTCCGCACGTGGTCACCGCGATGCTCGCCGTGCTGCGCGCCGGGGGCGCCTACGTCCCCGTGCACCCCGACGACCCCGCCGAACGGGTGCGCCTCCTGGTCTCCGGGACCGGGGCCCCGTGCGTGGTCACCGACGCGGCCTGCGCCTCCCGGGCGCCCTCCGCGGTCCCGGCGGTGCCGGTCGACGCCCTCGACCCCGTGCCGGACGCCGGCGCCCCCGTCGAGGGTCTGGACCGGGCCCACCCCGACCAGCTCGCCTACGTCATGTACACCTCGGGTTCCACCGGGACGCCCAAGGGCGTGGCGGTGACCCACACCGACGTGGTGCGCCTGGCGGCGGACCGGCGCTGGTCGGGCGGGCACGCCCGGCGCACGCTCTTCCACTCCTCGCACGCCTTCGACGCCGCCACCTACGAGATCTGGGCGGCCCTGCTGACCGGCGGCACCGTCGTGGTGGCCCCGCCGGGCCGGCTGGACGCGGACGGCTTCGCCGCGCTGGTCTCCGGGCACGGGGTCAGCGCCA
Source organism: Streptomonospora nanhaiensis (assembly GCF_026642255.1). Lineage (GTDB taxonomy): Bacteria > Actinomycetota > Actinomycetes > Streptosporangiales > Streptosporangiaceae > Nocardiopsis > Nocardiopsis tropica. The sequence goes on from NZ_CP113264.1 coordinate 3,127,943, forward strand.
CCTTCGTCACCGCGGCGCTGTTCAACCTCTACGCCGCCCAGGACCCCTCCTGCTTCGCGGGGATGGAGCAGGTCGTCACCGGTGGCGAGGCGGCGAGCCCGCACGCGGTGGAACTGGTGCGGCGCGCCTGCCCGGACACGACGGTGGCCAACGGGTACGGACCCACCGAGACCACCACCTTCGCCGCCCACCACGCGCTGCCCCGCGAGGGCTCCACCCCCGACCCGGTGCCGATCGGCCGTCCCCTGGACGGCACGCGGCTGCACGTGCTGGACGAGCGCCTGCGGCCGGTGCCGGTGGGCGCGATCGGCGAGCTGTACGTGGGCGGGCGGGTCACGCGCGGCTACCACGGCCGACCGGCCCCGACCGCCGAACGGTACGTGGCCGACCCCTTCGGCGACGGCGGTCGGCTCTACCGCACCGGCGACCTGGTCCGCTGGAACAACTCCGGGGAGCTGGAGTACACCGGTCGCGCCGACTCCCAGGTCAAACTGCGCGGGTTCCGCATCGAGCCGGGTGAGGTGGAGGCGGCCCTGCTGCGTCTGCCCGACGTGGAGCAGGCCACCGTCCAGGTCCGTCGCGCCGCCTCGGGGGCGCGCGGTCTGGTCGCCTACGTGGTTCCCCGGGAGGGGGGGAGGACGGACCTGCCGGACGTGCGCGAGCGGTTGCGCGAGACCCTGCCCGACTACATGGTCCCGGGGGCCGTGGTGCCCCTGCGGGCCATCCCCCTCAACGCCAACGGCAAGGTGGACCGGGCGGCGCTGCCAGAACCGGACGAGCCCGCCGAGCGGGCGCGGGAGGACACGGCACCGCGCGGCGCCACCGAGCAGGCGCTGGCGCGGATCTGGTCGGAGCTGCTGCACGTGGCGGACGTGGGCCGCCACGACAACTTCTTCGCCCTGGGCGGCGACTCGATCCTGAGCATCCAGCTGGTCTCGCGCGTGCGCGAGGCGGGGTGGAACGTCACCACCCGCGACGCCTTCCTGCACCAGACGGTCGCCGGCCTGGCCGCCGCGGCCGACCGGGGCGGGATCACCGGCGACACCGGCGCGCGGACCCCGGTCACCGGCCCCGTCCCGCCCACCCCCGTGGACCGCTGGTTCTTCCGCACCCGTACCCGCCGCCCCGAGCACTTCGACATGTCGCTGCTGTTCGAGGTCGCCGAGGGCACCGATCCCGACCTGTGGGCGCGGGCCGCCGACAGCCTGCCCGCCCACCACGACATGCTGCGCCTGAGGGTCGTCGACGCCGGGGACGGCCCGCACGGGCACCTGGACGCCGACACGCCCCACCGGGCCCGGGTGGTGCGGGTGAACGGCGAGGAGCTGGAGCGGGCGGTGGAGCGCGAGGCGCTGCGCGCACGCCACGCCGAACGGCTCGCACGGGGGCCGCTGTTCGAGGCCGTGGTGTTCGACGCCGGTCCCCGCCGGGCCCCGCGGGTGTTGCTGTCGGCGCACCACCTGGTGGTCGACGCCGTGTCCTGGCGGGTGCTGCTGGAGGACCTGGCCACCGCCTACGGACAACTGGACCGGGGCGAGAAGGTGGACCTGGGCGCGCCCACCACGCCGTTCCCGGAGTGGTCCCGTCGGCTCGGGGAGCACACCGCCCGGGGGTCCTTCGACGGGGACGCCGACCACTGGTCCGACCTGGCGGCCCGGGCCGCGGACGCGCTCCTTCCCGTGGAGTCGGACTCCGGACCCAACGACGTGGCCTCGGAGCGGGTCCTCACGGCCTCCCTGTCGGCCGAGGAGACCGCGGTCCTGCTGCGCCGGGTGCCCGGCAACCTGCGCAGCAGCATCGACGACGTCCTGCTCGGCACACTGGCGAAGGTGCTGACCGGCTGGAGCGGCTCCCCCCGCCTGCTGGTGGCCAAGGAGGGGCACGGGCGCGAGGACCTGTTCGACGACGTGGACCTGTCCCGCACGGTGGGCTGGTTCACCGCGATCCACCCGGTGCTGTTGGAGGTCCCCGCGGACGCCGACACCGCCGGGGCGATCGCCGTCACGCGCGGGCGGCGTCGGGCCGCCCCGGACGGGATCGGCTTCGGGGCGCTGCGGGAGCTGGCCGGGGGGCGGGCCCCCGCGGCACTGGTCGCGATGCCCGAGCCGCCGGTGACCTTCAACTACCTGGGGCGCTTCGGCGACCGGGGTGAGGGGCCGGTGGGCCGTCCGCTGCCCCTGCCGCCGTGCGACCACGCCCCGGACGAGGAGCGCACCAGCCTGTTCGACGTGACCGGCGCGGTGGTCGGGGAGCGACTGGAGCTCTCCTGGACCTACTCGGTCCACCGGCACCGGACCGAGACGGTCCGGGCCCTGGCCGACGAGTACGCCGAGCGGTTGCGCGCACTCGTGCGCGAGGCCGGACGCGGACGCGCGCGGGACCGCCGCGCGCGCTGACGGTGTCGCGCGAACGGCGCGCGAGACCCACGACGACAAAGGAGAGCGATCGACGTGAGCAACCCCTTCGACGACGAGGACGGCCGTTTCCTGGTGCTGGTCAACGACGAGGGACAGCACTCCCTGTGGCCCGCCTTCGCCGAGGTGCCCCGGGGGTGGCGGGTGGCCCAGGGCGAGACCTCCCGGGCCGAGGCGCTGGAGTACGTGGAGCGCGAGTGGACCGACCTGCGTCCGGCGAGCCTGATCGCCGCGCAGGAGGGCTGACCGCGCCGGGACGCGCGGAACCGGTGACCGGGACGTGTCCCCGGGAGCCGCGTTCCGCGCGTCCCGCCGCGGGGACTCCAAGCCCGCCCTGTGGAGAAGACGCGGACGGACCCCTGCGGGGCAGGGCCTGTTCGTCACGCTTGCCCAAGTGCCTCGGACCGCCTGGAGTGACAGGAGATGTCTACGAGATGGGCAGCTCGTTCTCCGAGGGCCGATGAAACGGGGCGCGCGAGAGATATCCGTCCAGCAGGAGCTCGACGAGGGAGTTGCCGACCGGCTCATCACCGAGTGGAAGCAGAAGTTCGGCAGTGGTCGCCGCGGCGGACCGGCGGTGCTGCGGCAGGATATGGACGTCAAGGTCCTCGGGCTCGCCCGCGAGAAGTCGGAGTTCCCGGACCTGCGCACCGTCGCGGAAGCGCTCATCTGCTAGTTGTTCGGCGTGCCGCCGATCCTGGTGGGAGCCGAGGCCGGCCATTTTCTTGACTGGCCAGTAGGACTCGCGGAGATAACGTCCCGCGTTGTTGCAGGTCGTTAAGTGTGAGCCCCACGCATGTGGGGATGGACCGCGGTCCGACCGCCGCTCCTGCGCCCGGTCATCGTGAGCCCCACGCATGTGGGGATGGACCGCCGTCGCCGAGGAGGGAGACGAAGAGGAGGGGGTGAGCCCCACGCATGTGGGGATGGACCGCTGGCGCGCGCGGTGCGCCGGTGGGACGCCGAGTGAGCCCCACGCATGTGGGGATGGACCGGTCACCCCGCCTACCTGGGGACTCAACCCCTCCGTGAGCCCCACGCATGTGGGGATGGACCGGAACACCGATGCCCGCTTACCGGCTGTCCCGCGGTGAGCCCCACGCATGTGGGGATGGACCGATGGCCGCTAGCTGCCGGTATGGAGTCACAGGGTGAGCCCCACGCATGTGGGGATGGACCGTACCTTGGGCGAACCCAGGTCAAAGCATGGAAGTGAGCCCCACGCATGTGGGGATGGACCGTCCAGGCCGAGCGCGGGGTCCTCCTCCAGTGCGTGAGCCCCACGCATGTGGGGATGGACCGGGCCTCACCCGGATTGCCGAGCGAGGCCCTGCGGTGTGCGACTACTGCGGAGTCAATACCTCGCTCGCGAAGCGGCGCGCGTAAGGAGCGAGGCGCGCGTGGAGGGGGTCCCGCTCGGCGGCCTGGACGATCTCGGCGCAGATCACCAGGTGTGCCAGTCGCCCGTCCTGGTTGTCGAGCACGTCAGCGAAGACCTCACGGACCTTCGCGGCCGTCTCGGGGACGGCGAGGCTGTAGGCGTGAAGGACAGCGGCGTCGTATCCGGCCGGTGCCGCCCCCCAACCCTCCCAGTCGAGGAGAGCGAGCGGATCGCGGGTCACGTTGGCCCAGTGCAGGTCTGCGTGGGAGATGACCCAGCTTCGGACGGTCAGGTCCACCCCGGCCTGAGCGACCTCGGGCAGGTGGTGGGGGATGCGCTCGATGAACCCCGGGGTGTGGGACCGTCGGCCTTGTGGCGCGGGCACCTGCCGCAGCCGGTGGAGCATGGTGCGCAGATCCCTCCACCACCTGGAGCCGATGGTGAGCGGCATTTGGAGATCCGGTGTCGCTGACACGGGAGGTGTGTCGACACGGGAGAACAGCAGGGCCTGGAACACCGGTTCCTGTCCCCACGAGTAGTCGGCCATCAGACGAGGTCGGCGAATGTGCGGGGGGAGGGCCTTCTCGGCAAGGCGGTTGCCTTCCCACATCCGACCTCCCGCCTTCGTTGCAGATTCCACACGCAACCACGCTGGCTCCCCGTCGACGCGAATGACGGGGCCGCTCAGGGTCCGGCCTCCCACCCCGTGGTGCAGCGGGAGGTCAGGCGGCGCGGCCAGGTCCAGGGCCGCGACCGCGTGATGCCACGCCTGTTCCAGGTCAGGCGTTTTGTCGGGAAAGGAGGAGGTCACTGATGTCCTTCAGTCGGGTCTCGACAGGAGCGGGCCGCCCACTACCTTCGCTGCGCTCGCCCAGTGCCGTGCACTCGATGAGCTGATCAGCACCCCGGTCAGACCGGGAGCCGACGCTGTCACCAAGAGGGCCGCTTCAGCAGGTGACGCGCCCTCGCGAATGTGGTGCGCGAGGCGTTCGTTCACCAGGTGGACGAACTTGCCGCCGTGCAGGGGGCGGAGGCCCAGAGCTCCAATCCTGCCTCGTCGGCCTCACCGAGAGGACCGCTTCCCACCAGGGCCTCCCGCACGGGAGCGATCACGATCTCTGCCTGTCGTCCCCCTGCTCTTCGACATCGTGCGGACACGAGGTCGCAGTGAACCAAGGGGAGGGGCGACGGTGGCGGAGACGCCCATCCCGGCCGCGGTTCTTGGCGTGCTCTTGTGAGCCCTACGCACGTAGGGACGGACCGTCCCGGGTGGACGAGGAATCCGACCTGCTCAAGGACGAGCCTCCGGCCGCGGCCGGTCTCGTCGGCGGTCACGACCCCGGGGACGACGAAGGCGCCGACGACTCCTCGTCGGCGCCCGAAGGGCAGGGGTCCGCCCTAGTGCCCTGCGTGCTCCTCGTCGGTGCTGACGATCAGCGCGTAGGCCTCGGCGAGGTCCTTCACGTCTTCGGCCTCCTCGGACACGGGAGCGAGCTCCACGATCTTCTTGAGGAGTGCTTCGCGTGCCTGGGCCTGGATGTCCTGCGATTCGGTCATGCGCCAACCCTAGACCCGGGAACGGACATGTCCGGCCACTTCCCCGCGTCCACCGGCGGAGGCAGCCCGGCCGGTGGTCCCCCCGCATGGGGAGACCACCGTGGCCGAGCGGCAGGGCCGGGCGCTCGGAGCCGCCGACACCGCCCACGAAGCCGGAGGCCGGACCCCGTGGCCGTCGGCGGTCGGGGGTCAGGGGAGGGTGGACGGTCCCGCCGGTGCCGGCACACCGGCGAGACCGAGTATGAGGTCGCGGATCTCGGTGGCCGCGACGCGTTCCCGGGCGAAGCCGGGATCGGTGCACAGCACCAGGGGGCCGTCGTCGGGGTCCTCGTGCGCGCGCCCGTGGGTGCCGCGCACACAGCCCGGGTCGAGCGGGACCACGTTCATGGCGTAGCGCAGACCGGCCTTCTTGCGCACGAGGTTGGCCGCCGCGCGCGCTTTGACGAACGGGTCCCCGGGATCGAGGAAGAGCTCGGCCGGGTCGTAGCCCGGCTTGCGGTGGATGTCCACGCCCCGCGCGAAGTCCGGCGCCGCCCCGTCGTGCAGCCAGTAGTAGTAGGTGAACCAGGCGCCCGGGTCGGCCACGAGGACGAGCTCGCCCGAGCGCTCGTGGTCCAGCCCGTGCTCCGCCTGCCCGTCGCGGTCCAGGACGAGGTCCACCCCCTCCACCCCGGCGAGGAGGCCGGCGACCGCGGACACGTCGCCGGGGTCGCGGACGTACACGTGGGCGCACTGGTGGTCGGCCACCGCGAAGGCGCGCGACTCCCACGGGTCCAGGTACTCCATCCCGTGCTGGGTGTGGACCTCCAGCAGTCCGGCCTCCCGCAGCACCCGGTTGACGTGCACCGGCCTGTCCGCGGGGGTGATGCCGTACTCGCTGAGGACCATCACGGCGGCGCCCGAGCGCTCGGCGTCGTCCAACAGGGGCGCCAGGGCCGCGTCCAGGTCGCCCACCGCCCGACGGGCCTGCTCCGAGCCGGGGCCGTACCGCTGCAGGTCGTAGTCCAGGTGGGGGACGTAGCACAGGGTCAGGTCGGCCCGCGGCATCAGTCTGCGGGTCGCGGCCACGATCCACTCGGTGGAGCGGATCGACGCGGTCGGCCCCCAGTAGTGGAAGAGCGGGAAGGGTCCCAGCTCCGCGGTCAGCTCGTCGTGGAGGGCGGGGGGACGGGTGTAGCAGTCGGGGGACTTGCGCCCGTCGGCGTGGTAGACCGGCCTGGGGGTGACGGTCCAGTCGGTGGTGGCGCCCATGGCGTACCACCAGCACACGTTCGCGGTGCGAAAACCCGGCCGGCGGCGCCGGGCGGTCTCCCACACCTTCTCGCCCCGGACCAGGCGGTTGTGCTGGCGCCACAGGTACACCTCGCCCAGGTCCCGGAAGTACCAGCCGTTGCCGACGGCGCCGTGCCCGGCCGGGGTCAGGCCGGTCAGGAACGTGGACTGGACGGTGCAGGTGACGGCGGGCAGGACGGTCTCCAGCGGGGCCTGCCAGCCCTTCTCGGCCATGGCGCGCAGTCGGGGCGCGTGTCGCAGCAGCCGGGGCGTGAGCCCGACCGCGTTGACGACGAGCAGGCGCGGTTCCTCCGTCGGCATGCGGGTGTCCCTTCGTCTCGCGGGGGTCAGAGGACGGTCAGGCCGAGGTCGGTCATGCGGTCGCGGGCCCAGGCCACCTCGGCCGCGATGCCCTCGGTGAGCCCCTTTCCGTCGGTGGGGCGCGACGCCTCGGGCAGCACCGACCAGGTGTAGGTCTCCACCTCCACGTGGTCGGTGCGCGCGCCGCCGGGGCCCAGGAGGCGGCGCAGGGTGTCGGTGAGGTGGTCGGTGGTCCCGCGCAGCGGGGCGGCGGCGGGGGCGTGCAGGGGCACGTGGAAGTGGGTGCGCCAGGGCGCGTCCCCGGGCAGGGGGTCGGCGCCGCCCAGGGCCTCGTGCAGGTCGTCGCGGCCCTCCCGCGCCCCGTCCTCGCCGCGGACGCGCGTCTGGTGCAGGAAGCGGTCCTCGGTGAAGGCGGCGAGGGCCTCGCGGGCGGCCGGGTCGGCGGGGTCGGGGACCTCCACCGCCGCCGACGCCTGGGCCTTGACCACGGGCAGGCCCGCGGCGGAGAGCCTGTCCAGGGCCGCCCCCGGTTCCTCGAAGGCCGTCGCGAGGTGGCAGGTGTCCAGGCACACGCCCAGGTGCGGCGGCGGGTCCGCCAGGAGCCGGGCCGCGTCACGGGTGGACTCGACGACGCACCCGGGCTCGGGTTCCAGCCCCACCCGTACCGGGCGCTCCCGCCGCGCCAGGTCCTCCAGCGCCGCGGAGAGCTCGTCCAGGTGCGCGCGGGCGGTGGCGAGGCGTCCGGGGTCCCACGGTGTGCGCCAGGCCAGGGGGAGGGTGGAGACGCTGCCCCGTGCGGCGTCGTCGGGGAGCAGCCGTGCCAGCACCCGGGCGCAGTCCACCGTGTAGTCCAGCCTGGCCCGGTCGGTCCAGTCGGGGCGGTACACGGCGTGCTTGACCACGGGCGCGTGGAACCCGGTGTAGGGAAAGGCGTTGAGGGTCACCGTCTCCAGCCCCGCGGACGCCAGCTCCGCGCGCAGCCGGTCGGTCAGCCCCGGATCCGCCGCCAGCTCCCGGGCCAGCGGGGCGGGCAGCCACAGTCCCAGGCCGAGCCGGTCCGCGCCCAGGGCCTCGCGCACGCCGCCGCCGTGGACGCGGATCTGGCGCAGGACGCCGTCCAGGTCCTCGGCCGGGTGCACGTTGGTGCAGTAGGCGAGGTGGACGATCGTGCCGTCGGGGTGGCGCAGCCTCACGCGGCACCCCCGTCCGCACGCTCGCCGCGAAGGACGGAGTTGCCGGAGTAGGTCGCGGTGCGGTCGGCCCCGGGCACGTCGTCCAGCAGCAGGCGACCGCTGCGTCCGTAGAACTCGACGGGGTTGTCCCACAGGACGCGTTCGACGTCCCGGTCGGTGAAGCCCGCGGCGAGCATGGCCTCGCCGGTGCGCAGGGTGGCGAGCGGGTCGCTGCGGCCCCAGTCGGCGGCCGAGTTGACCACCATCCGTTCCGGACCCCACTCGGACAGGACGCGGACCATGCGCTCCGGGCTCATCTTGGTGTCGGGGTAGATGGAGAAGCCCAGCGTGCACCCCGAATCGTGCACCATCGCCACGGTGGCCTCGTTGAGGTGGTCCACGAGCACCCGCTCGGCCGGGATGCCGGACTCGGCGACCAGTTGCAGGGTGCGGCGGGTCCCGGCCACCTTGTCGCGGTGCGGGGTGTGCACCAGGACGGGCAGCCCGAACTCTGCGGCCAGCTCCAGTTGGTGGCGGAAGGCCTTCTCCTCCTCCGAGGTCCGGGAGTCGAAGCCCACCTCCCCGACCGCCACGACGCCGTCCTTGGCCAGGTAGCGGGGGAGGAGGTCCAGCACCCCGTGCAGGCGGGGGTCGTTGGCCTCCTTCGGGTTGAGCGCGATCGCGCAGTGGTGGCGGATCCCGAACCGCTCGGCCCGGAAGCGCTCCCAGCCCACGAGGCCGTCGAAGTAGTCGCGGAAGGAGCTCACCCCGGTCCGGGGCTGGCCCAGCCAGAACGCCGGCTCCACCAGGGCGCGAACCCCTGCGGCGTGCATCGCCTCGTAGTCGTCGGTGGTCCGTGAGGTCATGTGGATGTGCGGGTCGAAGATACGCATCACGCCTCCGTTCGTCGGGTGTCCAGACGGGCTGCCTGGTCGGGGAAGTGGCGCAGCACGAGGTGGACGTCGGCGGGGACCTCCCGGCCCGCCAGCGCCCGCTCCTCGGCGTGGTCGGCGCACATGCGCGCCAGCTCGGCGTCGGCCCGCTCGGGCACCCCGGCCGCCGACCCCAGCGGCACCCCGGTGAACAGGCACTTGAGGACGCCCTGGCGCCAGGAGTCCGCGTCGAGCAGGGCCGTCGCCGCGCTGGAGGCCGCCGCCGCGATCAGCCGGGTGTCGTTGGTGCGCATCGCGTCGGCCAGCAGTTCGCGCGCCGCGCCGGCCAGCTCCTCCCGGCCGGTGTCGAGCACGTCCAGGCCCCGCAGGACGGCGCGCCGCTCACCCGCGTCACCGTGGTGGTACAGGTCGCGGACCTCCTGGGCGAGCTCCGGCGGGGCCAGGGCCCCGGCCAGCGCGGCCAGCAGCTCCACGCGCACCATGTCCTCCAGGGTCGGCCCGGCCACCCCGTCGGGGTCGCCGGACGGGCCCGGCCCCCGCGCCACGCTCCGGGCAGCAGCGGGGAAGAGCACAGCGATCAGGGCGGGCCGCTCCCGTACCTGTGCGACCCGGGAGGCGAGGGCCTCGCGCGCCTCGGCCGTGCCCAGGAAGGCGTACCGCCCGCTCACACCTCCGCCCTCCGGGCCCGGGAGGCGGCCAGCGCCAGGGAGAGCGCGCGGATCGACCGCTCGGCCACCACGGGGGCGGCGTGCCCGTGTCGGGGCAGCTCCACCGACGCCAGGCCCCGGTAGCCGACCGCCTCCAGGGCTCCCAGGACGGCGGGCAGGTCGATCTCCCCGTCGCCGAACTCCAGGTGCTCGTGGACGTTCGGCCGCATGTCGTCCAGCTGGACGTTGGCGATCAGGGCCCCGGCGCGCCGGACGGCGCCCTCGGGGCCGTCCGGTTCGTTGCACACGCCGTGCCCGACGTCGACGGTCAGCCGCAGGCGCGGCGGGTCGCCGAGCCTGCCGCGCAGCTCCAGCGCGTCGGCCACCCGTTCGGCGAACATGCCGGGCTCGGGCTCGAACGCGCAGTCCACACCGTGGTCGTCGGCGGCGGCCAGGACCCGTTCCACGCCCGAGGTCAGCCGCGACCAGCCCTGCGCCCGGTCCACCCCCGCGGGCAGGACGCCCGACCAGAAGGAGACGGTCTCGGCCCCCAGGTCCTCGGCGATGCGCACGGCGCGGCACAGCAGGTCCACACGCCGTTCGGCGCCCTCGTCGGAGACCAGGGTGGGTTCGTGCTTGCGGCGCGGGTCCATCAGGTAGCGGGCGCCGGTCTCCACGACCACCGCCAGGCCCAGCTCGGACAGCCGCCGACCGATCCGGGCCGTGCGCGCGAAGGCGTCCGGGGCGAAGGGGTCCAGGTGCGGGTGGTCCAGCGTCAGCCCCACCCCCTCGTAGCCGAGGTCGGCGAGGAGGGCGAGCGCGTCGTCCAGCCGGTGGTCCCGGAAGCCGTTGGTGCCGTATCCGAACCTCAAGTGAACGACACCGCCTCGGACGCCCGCGCCGCCACGGGCGCGCCGAGGACGAGCGCGCACGCGGTGCCCGGCGCGCCGTGCCCGGCCAGCAGGGCCGCCTGGAGCGGGATCATGCCCCGGATCCCCTCACCCGTCGCCGAGCGGGCGTTGTGCGCCTCGGGCTCGACCAGCGCTCTGACCTGGGCTGAGCCCACCCTCACCGCGAAGAGCCCCGCGAGCGCACCCGCCAGGGCCCTCTCCGGGGTACCGCCCGCCGCACGCCTGCGGGCGGGCCGGGCGGGCGCGGCGGCGAGCGCGGCGGCGGCCAGGGTGCACAGCAGCGACCCCGCCGCGACGGCGGGCCGTGTCCCGTGCACCTCGCCCCGGCTCAGGGCGGTCACCCCGAGCGTGTGGACGGCCAGCGCCAGCGCGGGCCCGGCCGCGTCGGCGGGACGCGCACCCGCGCCCAGCAGCACGTCCAGCCCCCGGGCCGCCGCCATGCCCAGCGGGGCCAGCGGGGTCTGCTTGAGGAGGAGGTCGTAGCCCCACACGGTGGCGGCCAGGGCCGTGGCCACCCCCGCGGCCCGGCGTCCGCCCGCCGCCGCGGCCAGGCCCACGCCCGTGACGGTCAGCCCCGAGGCGACGGCCAGGGCCTCGCCGGGGAGCACGGCCCCGGAGGGGATGGGGCGTTCGGGGCGCTCGACCGCGTCCACCTCCCGGTCCGCGTAGTCGTTGAGGGCCATGCCCGCCCAGTACAGGCAGACCGAGGCCGCGGGCAGCGCCCAGGCCCCGGGTCCGCGCAGGCCCCCCGCCGCCGCGGCGCCGGCCAGGGTGTCTCCGGGAACGCTCAGCGCCGCGGGCAGGCGTACCAGCCTCGCCAGGTCGCGTGCTCTCATTCGGCCTCCTCCGCCGGTGCCGCGCACCAGGACGTCAGGGCCCGCCACTGTTCGGCGAGGCCGTGTTCACGGGTGCCCACGGGGTCCTTGAAGAAGAACGCCAGCTCCGGCAGGGGGCCGCTCCGGCCCTGCCGGTGGGCGTGGGCGGCCAGCCGCGCCAGGTCCAGCACCAGGGGCGCCGCCAGCGCGGAGTCGTAGCCCGACCAGGTGAACTGCAGGGACATCCGCGCCCCCAGGAACCCCTCGAACGAGACGTGGTCCCAGGCGACCTTGGCGTCCCCCAGGTCGGGGACGTAGTCGATGTGCAGGGGCCCGTCCGGCCCGTGCCCGAGCATGTGCTCCAGCCCTCGGGCCTTGGACGCGAGCTTGCTCTCGGCGTTGGCCGGGTCGGCCAGGGTGGCGCCGTCGCCGCCGCCGAGCAGGTTGACCGACGACCACGAGCGCACGTGCAGCGCCCGGGCGGCGAACATCGGCGCGAGCGCGCTCTTGACCAGGGTCTCCCCGGTCTTGCCGTCGGAGCCGGCCCACGGCACGCCCGAGCGGTCGGCGAGCCGCGCCAGGGCGGGCAGCCGGGGTCCGGTGTTGGGCGTGAACTCCACGAACGCGCAGCCCGCGCGCAGGGCCGCGTACGCGTACGCGGAGCTGGCCGGGATCCGCGCGGTCCCGGTGTCCAGGGCCGCCTCCAGCGCGTCGGCGTCGGTGTGTTCGGCGTACGCGCCGGGCCGGGGCTCGGTGCTGGACAGGTCCACCACCACGACGCGTTCGAGCGCCTCCCGCTCGGAGAACTCCCGCAGGTCCGCCTCCAGGCGGTCCACGTCCCCGCGCCGGACGCCGCCGGAGACGTCGTCCAGGCCCCGGCGCAGACCGCGCTCGGTCCGGTCCAACCCGTCGGCGAGGGCCGGCGGCAGGTGGGCGGGCAGCACCCCCGCACCGGCCAGCCGCTCGGCGCTCTCGCGCAGGCCGGTCTCGGACACGTCGTGGCCGCCGAAGACCAGGTCACCGATCCCGGGCAGGCGCGCCCCGGCGAATTCGGGCCGCTCGGTCACGCACCCCGTCCGCCCGGCGGCGCCGGACCGCACCGCGAGGGCCCCCAGGACGGCGGTGGTCGCCACCGACCCCCGTGCCCCGATCAGCCATACTCCGACTCGCGTCAACGCATGCTCCCTTCTCCGTGCCTTCGAGCGTTCCGGGAACGGTGTGGTCACCGGTCGCCGCTGTCGCCGCCGCCCTCGCCGGGCTGTGCGCCGTCGGGGCCGAGCGCGCCGCTGCCGGGCGCCGCGGGCAGGTACAGGTGGACGTGGCCGTGGCCGGACTCCACACTGACCATGTCCAGCTGGGTGGCCGCCACCGACCAGCCGCGGACCGCCTGGGTGCGCAGGTCCCCGGCCAGCTCCAGCAGCTCCGCCTGCTGCGCGTCCTGCGCGCGCTCCGCGTTGGAGTAGGCCACGACCGCGGAGCCCAGCAGGTCCACGGCGTTGGACAGCCCCGCGTACGCGACGTTGTGGCCGGTGTTCCCGGAGGGGGCGTCCTCGAAGTGCCCGGCCGCGTCGTGGACGGTGGTCAGCCAGGAGTCGATCTCCCCGTCGTCGGGGGCGTCCCCGACGGGGGTGGAACCGTCGGGCGGGACGGCCGCGTCCAGGCTCTCCACCACGGGCACCAGCACCTCGTGCGCGGCTCCGGCGCGCTCGACGAGCTGATCGACCTGTGCGCGGTCGCGCTCCTGCGCGGAGGCCTGGAGCTCGGCGACGCGCGCCGGGTCGGGGGCGGTGCGGTCGTCCCCGGTGAAGGAGAGGACGAGGACGGCGACCAGGGCGGCGACCACCAGGACGGATCCGGCGGTCAGCCCCCAGGTGAGCTTGGGCGAGGGGGCCTCGGCCGCCTCGCGGTGCGTGTCGGGGGAGGAGCGGTCCTTCTTGGCGGACACCGTGGCACCTTCTTCTCGTCGTACGTGTGGGCCCGGCGCCGCGACGTCGTGGTTCTCGCCGTCGGGGCGCCACCGCGGGGGTGGCGGGGCCGGCCGGAACCGGCCCCGCCGTGGTCAGGGGGCCTTCGGCGGACGCCCGTCCCCCGGGGGAGGGGGCGGCGTCCGCCGAAGGCGTCCCGTCACTCGTCGTCGATGAGGGGACGCAGCCTGTCGGCCAGCTCCAGCAGCTCCTCCCTGGCGGCGCCGTCGGCGACCGCCTCGGCCACCTCGACGAACCGGTTCAGGGCGTGTACGGCCTGCCCGTTACGGCCGACGTTCAGGTGGTGCTCGGCCAGCTCCAGCTGGGGGATCAGCCGGCGCGCCTCGGACCTGGTCAGCGCGCCGTCGTCCTCCAGGGCGTCGATGCGCTCGTGGACCTCGGCGAACGTGACCGGTTCGACCGCGTCCAGTTCCTGGACCAGGACGTCGCGGAAGAGCACCCGGTCGGCCTCGCCGTGGTTCTGCAACCCGATGTGGCCCGAGGACAGGTCACGTGCCGGGTCGGTGCTCTCGAACTCGTTCACCAGCTCCCCGTTGATCCACACGCGGATCACCGGGTCGGCCACCTCGATCTCCATCTCGTTCCACTCGCCGACCCGCGCGGGGTGGGAGTCGGCCGCCTGGAAGCCGTAGACGGCACCGGTCCGGTGGACCGGGTCGCCGTCGGGCGCGCCGTAGCCGTCGATCTGGATCTCGTAGCCCTCCTCGACGGCGACCCAGGGGTCGTCCCCGGGGTCGGGGAAGCCGACGAAGACACCGGAGTTGTCCGACTCCTCTGAGGCGAGGAAGTCCAGCTTCAGCCGGTAGGACTCCCACTCCGTCTCGTGCCGGAGCAGCCCCATGCCGCCCCGGGTCTCCAGGGCGCAGCCGTCGCCGTCGTCGACGACGTCGAAGCCGCCCGGGCCCGCCATGGCCCACCCGTCGAGCGACGCGCCGTCCCACAGGGGGGTGTAGCCGTCCTCGGCCTCGGGCGGGGCGCACTCCGGCGGCTCGGCGCCGCCCGCCTCGACCGTGACGGTGGCGGTGCCGGAGGCGCCGGTGTTGCCGTCGCCGTCCGTGGCCACGGCGCTGACCTCGTACTCGCCCTCGGCGGCCCCCTGCCAGACTGCCTGGTAGGGGTCCTCGGCCACCGTGGCGACGACCTCGCCGTCCACGAGGAACTCCACCTTCTCGACCCCGGACCCGGAGTGGTCGGCGACCTCGGCGGAGAGGGGGACGTCCTCGCCCTCCTCGAAGACCGCGCCGTCCTGCGGGCTGGTCAGCTCGGTCTGAGGGCCGTGCCCCCCGTGGCCGTCCAGGACCGCCTCGAAGTAGTTGAGGTTGAACAGGCTGTCCTCGGCGGAGGTGTCCTCACCGGTGAAGACCAGGTACAGCGTGAAGGTCTCGCCGGGGTCGGCGACGTCCATGGTCACGTCGGTCCACTCCTGCCAGCCGCCGGTGGAGGGCACGTCGACGCTGCCGAGCAGCTCACCGTCGGGAGCGTTCATGCGTGCCTCGATCGCTCCGCCCGCCCCCGCGGAGGCGACCCGGAACTCCATCTGCTCGACCCCGACCAGATTGGTCGTGTCGTAGGAGGTCCAGTCGCCGTAGCCGATGTGGCTGACGTTGACCAGGCCGCCCTCGGCGTCCTCGGTGGGCTCGGTCCGGACCCCCTGGCTGTCGGTGAAGTACTGGGCCTGCGTCCGTGCGGGCTTGAGCGTGATCCCGTCGCTTCCGGTGAGGGCGGGCGCCCCGTCCCCGCCGGAGTCGGTGTACTCGGCCTGCAACGCCCAGAAGATGTTCATGTCGTGCCCGTGGCCGCCGTCGACCTCGGTGAGGCTGACGTCCTCGCAGCTGTCGTACTGGGTCCACGGGTGGGCGTGCCGGTCGTGGCCGAGCGAGGCCGTGACCGCCACGTCGCCGCAGTCGATGCCCGCGCCGACCGAGCCGTCCTCGGCGTCCTCCACGTCCACGGTGAAGGGGATCTCGTCGCCCCAGTGGAAGTACTGGCCGTCCTGCGGGGTCCGGAAGGAGACGTCGGGCGCGGTGTTGCCCGCGGTGACGGTCGTGGTGGCCGTCCCGGTGCGCCCCTCGGCGTCGGTCGCGGTCAGCACGACCGTGTACTGGCCCGCCTCCTCGAAGGTGTGGGTGGGCGAGACCTCGCCGGAGGTCCCGCCGTCGCCGAACGACCACGCGTACTCCATGGGCAGGCCGCCGGGGTGGTGGGAGCCCTCCGCGGAGAACTCCACCTCCAGCGGGGCCGGTCCCGAGGTCGCGGAGGCGCTGATGTCGGCGACCGGGGTGGTCCCGCCGCCGGTGTAGTCGATGCGCGACAGCGCCGAGTCCGCGGCCCCGCCGAAGTAGCCGGACCCGTACTCCAGCACGTACAGGGAGCCGTCCGGGCCGAACTCCATGTCCATGGGGTTGGCCAGGCTGATGTCGGGGACGGTCTCGGTGATGTCCAGGACGTCGCCGTCGTCGCCCAGGTGCACCTGCTTGATCCAGTCGCGGTCCCACTCGTAGAACAGCGGGATGCCGTCGTAGTACTCGGGCCACTTGGTGTCCGACTCCAGTTCGGGGTCGAACCGGTAGGCCGGACCGCCCATCGGGGCGCCGCCGCCCGTGCCCAGCTGCGGGAACTCCTCCGACTCCTCGTAGCTGTACCAGATCGAGGCGGGCGTGACCGGGGGAAGCTCCTCCAGCCCGGTGTTGCGCGGGGAGTCGTTGACCGGAGCGGCGCAGTCGAACGCCTCCCCGGAGGTCCCCGACGCGAAGTCGTGGTCGACGAACGCGCTGTTGTTACCGATGCAGTAGGGCCAGCCGATGTTGGCGGGCTCGGAGATGGCGTGCCAGGAGACCGTGTTCTGCGGCCCCCGGTCCGGGTCGGGCTCGTTGGCGTCGGGCCCGTAGTCGCCCAGGTAGACGGTGCCGTCCTCCTCGTCCACCGTGAACCGGAACGGGTTGCGCAGGCCCATGGCGTAGATCTCGGGCCGGGTCTGCTCGCCGCTGTACTCCTCCGGCGGGAAGAGGTTGCCCTCGGGGATCTCGTAGCCGCCGTCGTCGGTGGGCGTGATCCGCAGCAGCTTGCCGCGCAGGTCGGCGGTGTTGGCCGAACTGCGCTGGGCGTCGAAGGCGGGGTTGCGCGACTCGCGCTCGTCGATCGGCGTGTAGCCGTCCGACCCGAACGCGCTGGTGTCGTCGCCGGTGGCCAGGTAGAGGTTGCCCTCGGAGTCGAAGTCGATGTGGCCGCCGACGTGGCAGCACATGCCCCGGTCGGTCCCGACCTCCAGCAGGACCTGCTCGCTGTCCAGCTCCAGGGTGGGGGAGTCCCCGTCGGCGAACTGGAAGCGGGAGAGGTTGTTGTGGCCCTCGTAGGGCTCGAAGTCCTCCGGCGAGCCGTCCGCGGGCGCCTCACCCGGCGGGATGCCCTCGATCACGGGCGCGTAGTACAGGTACACCCACCCGTTCTCCTCGAAGCCCGGATCCAGGGCGATGCCCTGTAGCCCGTCCTCGTCGTGGTTGTACACCGGCACCTGGGCGATCAGCTCGGTGGTGTAGGTGTCCGGGGACCACAGCCGCACCTCGCCGTCGCGGGTGATGTGCATGACGCGGCCGTCGGGCAGGACCGCCAGGCCCATGGGCTCGCCCACGGCGCCCTCGCCCTGCGCGAGGGTGACCTTCTCGAAGTTGTCCCACTGCGTGGCGCCGCAGTCGCCCTCGGCGGCCCCGGCCGCCCACCGCAGGCCGCCGAGCAGGTGCTCGGTGAACTCCGGCTCGGAGTAGGACTCGACGGTGTGGCCGCCGCCGGTGTACCAGGACCTGCCGCCGTCGTAGGCCTGACACCAGGCGATCGGGTGGTCCCATCCCATCTGGCCCCCGGGATCGACCTGGTCCGCGTAGGAGTCCTCGTCGAGTCCGGCCAGGACGTGCACGTCGCCGCGGGGGGACAGGTCGAAGTCGTACCACTCGTCGTGGCGTTCCCAGCTGGCCGGGAGGTGCTCGGTGGAGGGGTGGACCCTGTCGTTGACCACGACCCGGGCGTCCTGCGTGCCCGGCGGGTGGCTGGAGAAGTAGCCGCCGACGAGGTCGCCGTACCACTCCCAGTCGTAGTGGGTGTCGGAGGCGGAGTGGACGCCGACGAAGCCGCCCCCGTCCTGGACGTAGCGCTCGAAGGCGGCCTGCTCGTCCTCGTCGAGCACGTCGCCCGTGGTGGAGAGCCAGATCACCGCGTCGTAGGCGGCCAGGTCCTCGTCGTTGAACACCGAGGAGTCCTCGGTGTGCTCGGTGCTGAAGCCGTGCTCCTCGCCGAGCGCCTCGACGAGCGCGACGCCGTGGGGGATCGAGTCGTGACGGAAGCCGGTGGTCTTGGAGAAGATCAGCGTGGAGAACGCGTCCTCGCCGGTCTCGTCCGCGTGCGCGACCGGTGCGGTCACGGTCAGCGCCATGGTGACGCCGACCGCGAGTGCGCCCAGTGTCAGCAGGGGTCTCTTCTTCATACGGAACCTCACCTGGGGGTGGGAGCGAATCGATGAGTCCGTGCGGCGTGCCGGCGCCGACGGCAGGGGCGGCCCGGCGGTCGCGCGGCCCGGTGGGGGCCGTGTGGCTGTGACCGGTGGGCTGACGGGGAGTTCCTGCTATCAGGTGCGGGAAGCGGGGGTGTGCCGCCTCATCGGCCTCAGCCCATACCGGCTCCTTTCCTCGCAGACCTCGTCGTGGTCGGGCGGCGCGGTGGCCGGGCGTCGGGGACCCGGTCCACCGGCGCCCCGTCCACGTCGTGGAGGGGGGTTCCGGCGGGTGGTCCCCGCCGGACTCCGCTTGGTGCAGGGGGTACAGCTCTTCGTGACCGGTGAAGGCCATGCCGACGGTCCGGAGACACCACATCACCCGGGTTTGTGATCTGCCTCACCTGGCTGCCTCGAACCGTACGTCGGTCTTATGTCGATCGTCAAGCAGAAGTTGTCAGTGCAGGTCTCAATAGGTAGGGTCCGGACGTCCAATAGAGGCGGCGCTCAGGGAACGGGGACGCGCGCGCCCACTCCTTTGCGAACGCGCCCGGGGCACGCCCCGGACCCGGAGTCCACCCGGCGGCCCGGCCCGCCCCGCTCCTTCGCTCCGAGGGCGGCGGGGTGCGCACCGGCGTCCCCGTACCGGCCTGGACGGAGGAGACGGAGGGGTGGCGGACGGGCGCGAGCGGACCGCGGCCGGGGGACTGGTGCGAGGCGCGCGGCCCCGCCGCCGTGGCCCCGCCGCCGGCTCCGGCGACCGGGACCGGACGGATCCGGGGGTCAGGCGGCGGGGACCGTGCGCAGGAAGTCCCGCACGGCCAGGGCGTAGCCCGACGGGTCGTCGCGGTGCACCCAGTGCCCGCATCCCGGCAGCACCCGCAGCCGGGTACCGGGCCGGCGCTCGGCCATCTCACCGGCCTGCCGGGCCGACAGCAGCGGGCTCAGGCCGCCGCGGAGGAGCAGGGCGGGACAGTCCGAGCCCAGCCAGTCGGCCCAGAAGTCCCCGGTGTTGCCTTGCTGGGCCGCCAGCATGTCCCGGTGGTCGAACCGCAGGCGCCAGGTCCCGTCGTGCTCGTAGGCGCTGTCCGTGAAGTACCCGAGCGCGGGCACGCCCTGACGGGTGAGGAACTCCGCCAGCGCCTCCCGGTCCGGAAAGGCCGTCGGCCACGAGGTGGTGTCGAACACCGGGTTCTCGACCTCGGAGGCGTCCGTGACGGCCCCGATGTCCTCCACCACCAGGGCGCGCACCAGCTCGGGGCGGCGTGCCGCCAGCTGGTAGGCGGTCACCCCGCCGAGGGAGTGGCCGAGGACGATCGCCGGGCCGGCGCCGAGGTGTTCCAGGAACGCGGCCGCGTCCCCGACGAAGGCGTCGCGGCCGAGGTCGCCGCCGTGCTCGGAGAGCCCGTGGCCGCGCTGGTCGAGGGCGATGACCCGGAAGTCCGGGGCCAGGTACGGCGCGAGGCCGGCGAAGGAGGCGGCGCGGCCGAACGTCCCGTGCAGGGCGATCAGCGGGACGCCGCCCCCGCCGAAGTCGAGGTAGCTGAAGGCGCGCCCGTTCAGGGCGACGGGGGTCTGGGCGATCATGGGGCGTCCGGTTCCTCGGGTCGGGGGCGTGCGGTCCCGGTGGCGGTGGAGGGCCTGGTCGGTCCGGCCGGGGCCCGGCGCGGCGGCCGGGGCGGCGGTCGCCGCCGCCGGCTCTCCACGCTACAGGGCGGTTCCGGGCCGCTGCCGCGTTCCGGAGCCGGTGCGGCCGGGGCGCCGAGGGGGGCCGACGGTTCAGACCGGGCCGCTCGCGACGAGCCGCCTCCGGTACTCGTGCGCCTCGGCCACCAGTGCGTCGAGCGCCTCCCGTCTGCGCACCAGGTCGCCGATCTCCCCGGTGATCCGGGCGCGCTCCAGCTCCATGCGCCGCATCGCGCTGTCGAAGGTCTCCTCGCCGGGCGTCTCGGCGCAGGGCAGCACCTCGGCGATCACCCGGCTGGAGACCCCGGCGGCCAGCAGCCTGCGGATGAACGCCACGCGCTCGACGGCGTCGTCGGTGTAGTGCCGCTGCCCGGCGGCGCTGCGCGTGCTCCTGAGCAGCCCCTGCTCCTCGTAGTAGCGCAGCAGCCGGATGCTCACACCGCTCCGTGCCGCGAGCTCCCCGATCCTCATTGCTCCCCTTGTCGTGACCTGTGACACAGCACTTGCCCCTCACATAGATGTCAGGTTTTAGCGTAGCCACCGTACCCACCCCGCTCCACAGAACGCGAAGGAGTCCTCCCGTGACCGCACTTCTCCAGCCGTACCGGCTCGGCGGCCTGACCCTGCCCAACCGGGTGGTGATGGCCCCGATGAGCCGCGTGCGCGCCGCCGCCGACGGGACGGCGACCCCCTCCATGGCCGCGTACTACGCCCAGCGGGCCACCGCCGGCCTCATCATCGGCGAGGGGGCGCACCCCAACGCGGTCGGCCGGTCCAACCCCGGCACGCCGGGTCTCCACACCGAGGAGGCCGCGGCCTCCTGGAGGCCGGTGACCGACGCGGTCCACGCCAACGGCGGGCGGATCTTCGCCCAGATCATGCACGGCGGCCGGGTCTCGCACCCCGACACCACCGGAACGCGGCCGGTGGGCCCCTCGGCCGTCGCCGCCGTGGGCGACGTGTTCACCCCGGCCGGTCCGCAGCCGGCGCCGGTGCCGCGCGCGCTGGAGACGGAGGAGGTGGCCCCGCAGGCGCACTCCTACGCGGAGGCGGCCCGGCGCGCCGTGCGGGCCGGGTTCGACGGGGTGGAGCTGCACGGGGCCAACGGCTACCTCATCTCGCAGTTCCTCTCCTCGGAGGCCAACCTGCGCACGGATGTCTACGGGGGGTCGGTGGCCAACCGGATCCGGTTCGCCGTCGAGGCGGCGGCCGCGACCGCCGACGCCGTGGGCGCGGACCGGACCGGTGTCCGGCTCTCGCCGGGCTCGGCCTTCTGGGGGGCCTCCGAGACCGACGTGCCCGAGCTCTACGCCGCCCTGCTGCGGGAGCTGGCCCGGCTCGGCGTGGCCTACGTCCACCTGGAGGCCACCGCCCCCGACGAGCTCCTGCTGGACCTGCGCCGTGCCTGGCCCTCGACCCTGATCATGAACCCGTCCGTGCCCATGGGACCCGAGCAGGTCGACCGGGCCGCGGCCGACCGCTGGCTCGGACTGGGAGCCGACCTGATCAGCTTCGGCCGCGCCTTCATCTCCAACCCCGACCTGGTCGAGCGCCTCCGTGCCGGACTGCCCGTCGAGCCGGTCGACGAGGCCGTCTACTACCAGGGCGGCGACCAGGGGTACCTCACCTACCCGGCCTACCGGTACAGCGCGTGATCCGGGCGCCGGGGCGGCGCCCGCCGCCCCGGCCGCCGCGACGCCCTGCGGCGGGCGGTGGCGGGGCCCACCGCGCCGATGTCCGGAAAGGGCGCCCGCAGGGGCCGCCCCCACGGCAGGATGGCCCCATGGTCAAACGTGTGTTCGAGAAGAATTCGGGCCCCGCCGCCCCCTCCCTGAGCGCCCACGTGCTCCTCCTGCGCGGCGGAAAGGTCCTGCTGGCGCGGCGGTCCCCCGACGCGGCCTACGCCCCCGGCCTGTGGCACGCCGGCGCGGCCGGCAAGGTCGACCCGGGCGAGGACGTCGTGTCCGCGGCGGTGCGCGAGTGCGACGAGGAGCTCGGCGTCCGGGTCGACCCCCCGGACCTGGAGTTCGCCCACGTCGTCCACAGCCAGGAGGGCGCGGAGTGGGTCCACTTCTTCTTCGTGTGCAGGCGGTGGGACGGCGCTGTCGTCAACCGCGAACCCCACAAGCACACGGAGGTCGCCTGGTTCCCCGCCCACCGGCTTCCCGAGGGGACGGTCGGCTACTGCGCGCAGGCCCTCGCCCACGCCCTGACCGGCGAACGGTTCTCCCAGCACCGGACCCGCACCCCCTTCCCCGCGCGCCGACCCGGCGGGGCGGAGGAGGCCGTGCTGGGGGACGCCGGGGTGGCGGGCTCCCTCGCCCTGCTCCTGGAGGGCGTCGCCGAGGAGCGGAGGCGCCAGCAGACCCTGTTCGGGGTCCAGCGCCTGTCCCCGGGCACGGGGCCCGAGCACGGGGAACAGGCCGGGCGGGCCAGGGCCCGGGTCGACCGCGCCGGTGCCGCACCGACCTGGTGGGACCTGGCCTTCGAGGAGCTGTGCGAGGCGCGCGCCGCCGCGACAGACGAGGAGCTGCGCACCGAGCTCGTCCAGACCTGCGCGGTGCTGGTGCAGTGGGCCCAGTCCACGCTCCGCCCCTCCGGGGGGACAGGGGCCTGAGCCCCGGCACCCCGCCCCGTGGTGCGCCTGGCCGGCGGTGAGGACCCCGGGGCGGGAGGGGGGAACGGACATCGCCGCCAGCCAGGCCGATGAGGTGTCCGCCGTCACCGTCCGTCACGTGCACGATCTCGTGCAAGGTGTGCCGGTGCGGGAACGGGGACCCGGAGCCGTTTCCCCGGACACCCGTCACACGACTACGCACCGTGACAGCATCGGGGTATGAGTGAAACCACACGCACCATCACGCTCCTCCGCCACGGCAAGGCCGAGTGGAACGACGGGGAGGACCACGAACGCCCGCTCGCGGAACGGGGGAGGAAGGACGCCCCGGCCGCAGGGAGGTGGCTGGCCGGCTCGGGACTCCTGACCGACCTCGTCCTGTGCTCGACGGCCGCGCGCTGCCGGGAGACCTGGAAGCTCGCCGCCGCCGAACTCGCGCAGCGCCCCAGGACCGTCTACGAGGACCGGCTCTACGAGGCGTCGGCGGGCGAGCTGGTCGCCCTGCTCAACGAGGTCGACGACGAGGTCGCGCACCTGCTGGTCGTCGGCCACAACCCGGGCGTGCACGCCCTCGCCGACGCGCTCGCCGGTGAGGCCGAGGGCGACCTGCTCCCCCGGATGAACCGCTCCGGGTTCCCGACGTCCGCGATCGCGGTGCTGAGCTTCACCGGGAGCTGGAAGGGCGTGGAGCACGGAGCCGCGAGGCTGTCCGGCTTCTGGGCCCCGCACGCCTGACGGCCCGGCCCGCCGGGGGCCGGCGCGCTCGGCCGCCGCCCCGGCCGTCCCCGAGGCCGCTCGTGAGCCCGTCCGGACCGGGGCGGGGAGGCTCAGGAGCCCTCGGCCGGGACCGTCGCGGCGTAGCGGGCGGCGAGGGTGCGGAAGGCCTCCTTCGGCTCCCAGTGGCCGTCGTCGGGGGACAGTCCCGACTCCAGCGGCGGTGGGCGCACGATCCCGAAGCTCGCCATGTCCAGGTCGCGGGCGGGGTCGGGGGAGTAGCGGCAGTCCCCCTCGACGAACATGCACACGAACGCGCCCATCACGTCCTCGGTCTCGTACACGTCCAGCAGTTCGCCGATGACCTCGGCCTGGACGCGTTCGTCCCGGACGTGGCCGCCCGTGACCCGGCGGTCGTCCAGGTCGTCCCAGTCCATGATGTCGCCGCCCGACCCGCCCTGGTACCGCGCCGCCTCGTAGGAGCAGCAGCCGAACTCGGTGACCAGGACCGGTTTGCCCGTCGCCCGCAGCCGCCGCAGCCCCTGCCGGTAGGTGGCGCGGGTCAGGACGTCCAGGTAGTAGTCCACCCCGATGACGTCGAACGGGGTCCAGTCCACGCTCTCCCAGGTTCCCGAGCCGTAGGTGAGCGGTCCGCCGAACCGGGCCCGGGCGGTGGTCGCCAGCTCGCCCAGGAGGCGGTTGAGGCGGTGGTTGAACAGCGGGAACAGCGGGGACAGCAGGCCGAGCGACCTGGTGCGCGCGTCGAAGTCGCGGCCGGGGACGATGCCCCGCACGAACATGCTGAGCTCGCAGCCCACGTTGACGCCGACCCGCTCCGGGTGCTTCTCGCGCAGCCGCTCGGAGAACTCCGCCGTCCGCGCGAGGCGGGCGACGGCCTCCTCCCGGCCGCCGTCGACCAACCGGGGCTGGACCCACACGTACAGCCCGCGGGCCAGGGCGAGGCGGGCGGCCTCCTCCAGCCGCCCCAGGTCCTCCCCGAAGACGGTCACCGCCGTGCAGTGCAGGTCCTCGCGGATCACCCGCATCTCCTCGTCCACCACGTCGGGACGCCACCGGGGGCGCGAGTGCTGCCCCGGCAGGTAACTGGAGCCGACGTCGTACAGGACGCCCTTCTGCCCGAGCTCGCGGCGGGGCCCGGGCAGGGCGTCCGGGGTGGCCGCGGCGAGGTCGGGGCGCCGGCTCCGGAGCGAGGTCACGGCCCAGACGGCGGCCAGCGCGGGCCCGAACACCAGCAGCACCTCCCACAGCCCGACCGCCTGGAGCAGGCGCAGGTCGAGCGCGGTGTACACGAGGCCTCCGGCGGCCAGGGCCGTGCGTGTCGCGAGCACCGTCCACACCTCGCCGGTGGTCATGCGCAGGACGCCGGTGAACACCCCCAGGAGGAACAGGTGGACCGCGTTCGCGTACGTGCCGGCGACCAGCACGGCCGACACGGCGAACAGCGCGGCCTGGAGCAGGAGGGCCGCCCAGGGGGAGAACCGCTCGCCCAGGACCCCCTGAGCGTAGCCGCGGAACACCAGTTCCTCGGGCAGCAGCTGTGCCAGCACGAGCAGCGGGAGCACGACGGCCAGGGCCGGGGCGGCGCCGGCCGCGGCACCGGGGTCGACGGAGGCCGCGCCCACCGCCACCGCGGCCACCAGGAACAGCGCGGTGGCGAGCAGCGTCGCCAGCAGGGCGGCCAGGGGCATGGCCCAACCCTTCGGGTACCGGCCCAGGCCGAACGCGGCCAGGGGGCGGCGGTCCAGGAAGCGGGCGGCGGCCCACACCAGGGGCACGGTCCCGGCCACGGTGAAGACGGCGCGCACGGCCAGGGTGAGCGGCGCCTCCGCCGAGGCGTCCGGGCCCGGGAACAGGACGGTGGAGGCGGCGGCGAGGGCCCCGATCCCGGTCGCGGCCGCCGCGACGGCAGCCGTCCTCAGCAGGGGCGCCGCCCGCGGCGGGGGCGCCGACGGGGCGGGGGCCGCAACCCCCTCGGCGGGGGGCTCCTGCCCGGGCCGGGCTCCCCGCTCCGGCGGGGGTGTCTGTTCGGGCATGGGGGCCTCCCCGAGATAAACTCCGTACACTGTTCGACTCATCGAACAGTGTACGGAGTTCTCGGGAGGAGACAACGGTGGCGACCGCCGACGACCCCACGACCACCCTCGGACTGCTGTGGGACGGGCCGTCGCGGCCCCGGCGCGGGCCCCGGCACCACCTCACCGTCGACGCCCTCGTCGGAGCCGCCCTGGAGATCGCGGAGCAGGAGGGCGTCGACGCCCTGTCCATGCGCGGTCTCGCGGCCAGGCTCGGCGTGGGAGCGGCCACCCTGTACACCTACGTCCCCGACAAGTCGGCCCTGATCGCCCTCATGGTGGACACGATGATCGGCGAGGCGCCGCTGCCGCACACCCGCCCGGGGGACTGGCGGGAGCGCGTCGAGGCGTGGGCGCGCGAGAACCTGCGCGCGTACCGCGAACACCCCTGGCTCGTCCGGCTGATGGGCGCCGCGCAGCCCGTCGGCCCCCACGCCTTCGCCTGGACCGACTCCGCGCTCCGCGTCTTCGACGGCACCGGCCTGACCGGCCACGAGGCGCTCACGGTCGTCGAGGCCGTCGACGGCTACACCCGCGGCCACGTCGCGAAGGCGGTCGAGGCCGACCGGGCCGCGCGGTGGACCACCCCCGACGGACGCACGTGGGACACGGTGCAGGACGCCTTCCTGGAGGCGCACGCGGAGCCCGGCCGCTACCCGGCGATCGAGCGCCTCACCGGCGCCCCCGGTACCGAGGAGGTGTTCGAGGCGGGGCTCGCCTGGCTCCTGGACGGCGTCGCGCAGGGGATCAGGGAGCGCGCCGCCGGGTAGCCGCGCGGTGCTCCGCCAGCAGGCCGGGGGAGAGCAGGTGGGACAGGCGCGCCCGTTCCAACCGGTCGACCAGGCCCGAGCGCGTGGTACCCAGCGAGAGGGCCGCCCGGTCCAGCTCCCAGCCGGCCTCCCCGAGCACCCGGAGCAGTCGGCCGCGGCGGCTCTGGGCGGGGGAGAGCCGGAGCGACTTGAGGTAGGCGACGCGGCCGTGCCGGTCCGCGACGACCTCCCCGACATGGTCGACGCCCCCGCGGGCGAAGGCCGGGACGAGCCACCTCACCGTGAACGGGCGCTCCCGGGGGTCCGGCGCGCCGGCGCCGCCGAAGTCACGCGAGCCGCCCGACGTGTGCAGGCCGCCCGTCAGCGAGGACAGCATCAGGTCGTCGTGGGCGCGCAGCGTGTCGCTCCGGCTCCGCTCCACCCGCTCGCGCAGGTCCGCCAGGGTGCGGACGCCGCGTTCCCGGATCGGTGTGTACAGCGGCCGGGCCTCGCCCGCCAGCAGCCCGTACATGTACAGGCTCTCCCCGAACATGTCCATGAGCAGGCCGGCGTGCAGGGCCCGGTAGTCCTCCGGGTGCGGGTACAGGTGCGCCGACGCCAGGACGTCGGCCAGGTGGACCACGACGCCGCACTGGTCCGGATGGATCTCGAAGACCCGCAGCGCCTCGGCCAGGCCCTCGATCTCCCCGCCCAGGTACGTGGTCAGCGCGGGGGAGGACAGGCCGCGGTGGACGGTGGCGCGGGACCACTCCGCCCAGGCGACGGAGGGGCCGCCCGCGTGCAGGGACAGCAGCCCGTCCACCGCCAGGTCCAGCGGCAGGAACCGGGCCCTGCCGCGGACGGCCGTGCGCGCCTTCCGCGACCGCAGGTCCAGGTGCGCGCGGCGCGGGGCCGGGGAGCGGGGCGGGAGGATCTGGGTCCCGTAGGAGGCGCTGGGCGCGGTGTCGCCCTCCCAGGTCAGCACGTACGCGTGGGGGACGAGGCAGCACGTCCCGTCGTCCTGGGAGGCGGGGTCGTCCACCAGGTCGCCGGCCACCAGGGGGTGCAGCCGCAGCCGCGGGACCGGCGCGGACCGGAGCAGCGGGACCAGCCGGACGTTCCCCCACTGCTGGGCCGGGCCGGTGCGCACGCCCTCGCCCAGGGCCAGCCCCGGGAACCTCTCGCTCACGGGGCCTCCAGATAGGCGTCGGCGGTGGCACGCAGGTGTTCGCGCAGGTCGGACAGGCCGAGGCGGCCCTCGCCGAACCGTGCCAGCTCCACCAGGGACGGCAGCGTACGCGGATCGCGCAGACCGATCGTGGGCACGGCGGGGGAGAGCGGCCGCATCCCCAGCCCGTCGGCGTCGAACACCGGGTTGAGGTGCACCATCGCGGTGGCGCGGTCCGGGTCCACGTACCGCCGCCACAGTGTGAGGGTGTCGGCGAGCAGCGGCGGGGTGCTGTCGTGCCCGTCGGACACCACGACCACCCGCGCGGGGCCCGTGTCGAGCGCGTCCAGGATCCGCTCCGCCAGGTGGGTGGGTCCCGCCGGGCGCACCGTCAGGGGGTCGGTGTGCCCCGACACCCAGTGGGAGGTGCTGTCCGGGGCCAGGGCCCGGATCAGGTGGTGGCAGGCCAGGGCCGCCGCCAGCGGGTGGTGGCGCCGCACCGGGGAACCGATCGAGGAGTAGCTGTCGTCCAGCACCGCGGCCGTGCGGGGCCACGTCCCCGCCGCCGGACCGGCGGCGCGGAGCGCCGACGCGGCCAGCGCGCCCTCCAGTTCCGCGCGGCGGTCGCGGCGCTCGGCCGTCGGCAGGGAGAGCACGTACACGCACAGGCGCAGCAGCGGGGCGGCGGCCGGGTCCGGTCCCGCGCCGACGCCGTGGCGCCGCGCGGTCCCCGCCAGCCGCAGCCGCTCCGCACGGGTGGCGCGCTCGCGCACGCCCTCCAGGAACACGCCCCGGGGCACCCGGTGGCGGGCCGCGAACCCCTCGGCCACCGTGTACGGCAGGTCGTACAGGTCCGACGCCGAGTAGTGGGCCCTCCCGTGCGCCCGCAGCAGCGGGGAGCCGTAGCGGTGCCGCCTGCGCTCCCCGGGCGGGGAGAACAGGAACACGCCCACCTCCTCGGGCAGGGCGACACGGGCGTGCCGGGCCGCAGCGCGCAGCCCCGGCCGGTACTTGACCGCGTCCAGGTCCAGGTTCGGGCGTGCGGCGATCCACGCGCGCATCGTGGCCCGGGTGCGCCGGTTGTTGACCCGCTCCCGGGCCAGGCGGGCGAACAGGCGGTACACGCGCTGGGGCGGCATCTCCGCGAGGCGGCGCCGGATCAGGGCGTTCTCCCGCGCCCGCTCCCCGGCGGACGCGCCGGTGCGCGGGTTCGACAGCAGCCGGTGGACGATGGCGGCGGCGTTGTGATCGTTGACGTGCAGCGCCAGCGCCAGCGCGTACAGGTCCGGGTGGGTCCCGTGGACGTACTCGTGCAGGAACTCCAGGGACAGCCGCTGCTCCGCCGCGCCCGAGTGGAACTCGCGCTGCCCCGTCGAGGAGATCGCCGCGCTCGCGAACAGCAGCAGGTCCTCGCAGGCGAGCAGGTCGGCGTAGGTGTCGGTCATGGGGTCTCCGGCGCGGCAGGGGGGAGGACGGGCCGGGGAGCGGCGGCGCGATCGGCGTGAAGGGTGCTTGAAAGGCAGTTCTCGGAAGTCGCGGTCAAGTCCCACGGCCCGCCCGCGCCGACGGTAGCAAACCCCCCGTCCCCGCCGGTACCGGGTTTCGCGGCGGCGCGGGCCTTCCCCCGGGGCCCGGGCCGGGCCGCAGGCGCGGAACCCCGCCGGGTGCGTCACCCGGCCCCTCTGTGCCCGGACCGGTCCGCCGCCCCACCGGGCCGTCATCGCGGACAACTTCTTTCCCTCACGAAACTTCAGCACCATCACCATAGGCCGCTTGTGCTACTTTCAGGCGATTCAGCCGAAAAACAGGCCGGTCGTTCAGAAAAGGGCGTCCTTCATCGAGGAGGCCCGCCGCGCACAGATCGTCGAGAGCGCCGTCGAGAGCCTCTCGGAGCTGGGCCACGCCAACACCTCGCTGGCGCGCGTCGCCGAACGCGCCGGCATCAGCAAGAGCGTGATCTCCTACCACTTCGCCGGGAAGACCGAGCTGATGGAGCAGATCGTCGAGGAGGTCTACCTCGACATCGCCCGGTTCGTCCTGCCGCGGACCGAGGAGGAGCCCACGGCGACCGGCGCGCTGCGGGCGAGCATCCGCTCGGTCGCCGAGTACATGCGGGACCACCGCGCCCAACTGCTCGCCCTCGGGGAGGTCCTCAGGAACCTCCGCGGCTCCGAGGGCGAGCGGCGCTACGACGCCCCCTTCGACGAACAGGTCTACGAGGGGCGGGAGGCGATATTCCGCCGCGGCCAGGAGGCCGGGGAGTTCCGCGCGTTCGACCCCCGCGTCATGGGCGTCACCGTGCAGTCCGCGATCGACGGCATGTTCGGCTACTGGGTGAAACGCCCGGAGCACGACCTGGAAGCGCACGCCGAGGAGCTGGCCGACCTGTTCGAGCACGCCACCCGCGCCGGGCACCCCGGAGAAGGGGCGAACCGGTGACCCGGCCCATGGACAGGGCGGCCGCCGTGCCGCCCACCGCCCGTCCGCGGCTCCTCTACGTCGACAACCTGCGCACCGCGCTGACACTGCTCGTGGTGCTCCACCACGCCGCCATCGCCTACAGCAACATCCCGCGCTGGTACTACGTGGAGACGGCGGCCGACCCGTCGGGAACGCTCCTGGACGTCCTGCTCCTGCTCAACCAGGCGTTCTTCATGGGGACCTTCTTCCTCGTCTCGGGGCTCTTCGTCCCCGGATCCCACGACCGCAAGGGGACCGCGGGCGCCCGGAAGGTGCTCTGACCGCCCCTGCCGCCGGGGGCCGCGGCCACGCCCTCATCACCGGTCGTGGGCGGCCCAGTGCCCCTCCAGCTCCGTGCCGAGCCGTTCGGCGGCCTGCATGGGGAGGGAGTGGGTGGTGTCCGGCCAGACGGTGACCGGTTCCAGGCCCAGGGCCCGGGCGCGGTCCGCGGCCTCCCGGCCGCCCGCCAGGGACTTGTCGGCGGCCAGGTCGACCCGCACCGGCACGGACAGCGACCGCCACTCCCCGTCGGTGAGCGTCCGGGGCGTCAGGGAGACGGCGGAGTAGTGCCGCGACCCCTCGTCGATCATCACCGACATCGGCGTGCGCTCGCGGACCTCCTCGACCGAGACGCCCCCGATCCCCGCCAGCGCGCGGTCCTTCCACGACTGCGGCCCCGGCAGGAAGAGCAGGACCGACCACAGGTAGGTCGAGGCGGGCAGCCCGTGCAGCACCATCACCGGTTCGAGCAGGGTCAGGGAGGCCACGCGGCCGGGGTGGGCGAGCGCGTGGGTGGCCGCGATCGCCCCGCCGAAGGAGTGCCCGACCACGTGCGCCCGTTCGAGGCCGAGTCCCGCGAGGGTCTGCTCCACCCACGCGGCCTGCTCGTCGAAGGAGGAGAAGGGCACCGACTGGGTCGACATGCCCGCGTCGCCGACCGCGTCCATGGCGTAGACGGTGCGCCGGCCGATCCAGTGGGTGAGGTTCTCGCCCCACATCGGTGCGCCGGAGCGGGTCCCCGGCAGGAGCACCACCGGCAGCCCGCCCTCCGCCCCGTCCCCCGGGGCGGCCCACTCGTACACCCGCACGGCGCCGTACCCGGTGGCGACGTCGTGGGTGCGGGTCGGCACGGGCAGGGCCGCCATCACGTCGTCGTAGGCGGCCCGGTAGGACTCGAACCCCTCGCGGCTGAGCCAGTGGCCCACCTTCGGTTCGGGCGCCGCGACGGAGGCGGCCTTGTCCACCACCAGCCACGCCACCACCAGTGCCGCCAGGACCTGCAGCACGCGGCGGCGCCGGGTCCGGCGCTCGGGCCTGTCACTCATGGGAACCCCCGGAAATACAGTCGTATTGGACCGTGCTCCGAGTGTACACCCCGGCAATACGTTCGTATTGTCCTTGGTTATGATGGCGGCATGGACAGCTCCGGGCCGGACGAACGAAGGACCGCCATCCTCCGGGCGGTGTGGCGGGTGATGGCGGAGGGCGGCATGGGCGCGGTGTCCATCCGCAACGTGGCCTCGGCCGCCGGGGCGTCGGTCGGGCGGATCCAGTACTGGTTCCCGAGCAAGGACGAGCTCCTGCGGGCCGGCCTGGAGGAGATGCTCTCGGAGGCCGCGCGACTCCACGCCGAGGCCACCCGCGGCGCCGACGACCGCGAGGCGCTGTGGCGGCTGGTCGGCCATGCCGTTCCCCGGGCGGAGACGGACCGGGTCGGGGTCTCGGTGTTCCACCAGTACGTCGCCGCCGGTTTCCACCACCCGGAGCTGGCCCGAGTCCTGGCCGGGGCCAAGGACGGGGCGGAGGCCGAGGCGGCCCGGCTGCTCGCCGGGATCGCCCCCGGCCTCGCCGACCCCCGCGCGGCGGCCCGCTCGCTGATCGCCACCGCCGACGGCCTGTCCATGCGCGTGCTGATCGGCGGCCTCTCCGCGTCGGAGGCCGAGGAGGCCCTGCGGGCCGAACTGGACAGGGTCCTGTCGTGAGCGGTGGGGGCGCTCCCGGGCCGGAGCCGGTCGCACCGCTTCCCGTGTGACGCGCCGGGCGGCCCACGGGGTTTCTCCGCCGGACAGCGATGATCCCCGTAATTCACATTTATCTTATTTCGCATAAAAGCGACGCGGGCTCCGTCAATGGCATCAAGGGGGCCGGTGGGGCGGTGCCGGGTTCCGGGTGTGTTTGTTGGATTCCAGGCCATCCCGACTGATCAGGGTCTCTCTTCTTGTTTCGGTCACCTTGTACTCGGTCCGGAAACACCATTGTGTTGACAAAGTCGACGATGGCGGAAGATGATCGCTCGACAAGGGAAGCGCATTTGATATCCGTCCGTCCGGACTCCTCTTTCCCTGGATTTCCGGTACGTTCTCCATTGCGGTCCCTCGTCCCTTTCGTGTCGTCTGGAGATGGGGGAGCACCGTGGCGCGCACCGGTGACGGCGGGGAGACCCGGGACGTGGGCGAGCCGCTGCTCGTCGCGGCAGGGGTGGCCGACCTCGCGCTCGACCGCATGGGCGCGGCCCTGCGGCAGGCGAAATCGCTGCTGGGCCGGTCCGACCTGGCCGACCTCGCCCGGGACGGCCGGGACGACCTGCGGGAGCGGGGACGGCTCGCCCTGCGAAGGTACGGGCGGACGCCCGAGTGCCACATGGAGGTGCTCGCACGGCGGGTCGCCTCCCGCACCGGACAGGGCGATGCCTGAGACCCCGGAGCAGGCACTGCTCCGGACCAGGGTGGACGCGGTGCTCCGGGAGTTCGTGCGGGAGGAGGCGGACCGGTTCGCCGCCGTCGACGCCGACCTGCTGCCGGTGGCCGAGCAGTTGTCCGTGGCGGTGGCCGGCGGCAAGCGCCTGCGCGCCGCGTTCTGCTACTGGGGGTGGCGCGCGGCCGGCCAGCCGGACAGCGACGCGCTCGTCCGCGCCGCCGCCGCGATGGAGCTGCTGCACGCCGCGGCCGTCGTCCACGACGACCTGATCGACGAGAGCCCGACGCGGCACGGCGTGCCGAGCGCCCACGCCGCACTGGGGGCCGCCCTCGGCGGCCGGGCGCGCCCCCAGGCGGGCGGCCGCGCCCTCGCCATGCTGACCGGGGACCTGCTGATCGGCTGGGCGGCGCAGATGTTCCTCTCCTGCGGCCTGCCCTCCGCCTACCTGTCCCGTGCCCGCGACCTGTGGGCGGTCATGGCCCGGGAGCTGATCGCCGGGGAGTGCCTGGAGGTCCTGCGCACGGGGGCCCCGCCCGACACGGCCCGCTCGCTCCAGGTGATCCGGTACAAGACGGCCAAGTACACGGTCGAGCACCCGCTGCACATCGGCGGCGCCCTGGCCGGCGCGCCGGGGACGCTGATGGAGGCCTTCACCTCCTACGGCCTCCCCCTGGGCGAGGCGTTCCAGCTGCGCGACGACCTGCTCGGGCTGTTCGGCGACCCGGAGCGCACGGGCAAGTCGAACCTCGACGACGTCCGGGGCAACCGGCCGACCGTCCTGCTCGCCGAGACCTGGTCGGCCTCCACCGCGGCCGAGCGCCGGGAGCTGCGCGGCCTGCTCGGCCGCCGCGGCCTGGACGGCGAGGGCCTGGAGAGGGTGCGGACGATCATGCTGCGCACCGGGGCCCCCGAGCGGATCGAGGAGATGATCACCCTGCGCGTGCGGGCCGCGAACGACGCCCTCGCCCGCGCGGACCTCCCGCACGGGGCCGCCGAGGCCCTGTCCCTGATGGTCGCCTCGGCCGCGGCCCGCCAGTCCTGAACCGTCGAAAGGCAAGGCCCCCATGCCCTACACCCACGAAACCATGGACGCGATGCGGCTCATGGGGGACGAACTCGCGGACGCGACGGTGGCCGCGCTCTTCGAGCGCGGCGAGGTCGGCAAGTTCAACACCCTCATGCGCTACTTCACCACGGTCGGCCAGGAGCTCCCCGACGGGCTCCCCGACGTCGCCCGCGAGTACCTGCACACCACCGCCGCACCGCCGGACTGGGTCGACTGGGGCGAGATGGAGAAGGCCCGGCTGTTCTTCATCGACAACAACGTGCACATCTCGACCGCCCTGGCCTTCGCCTCGATGCCCGCCTGCTACGTCGTGCCGCACGTGGCCAGGCTGCTCAGCGCGACCCATGCCCTGGAGTACCCCTCCCGGAGGATGGCGGAGACGGGGCAGTTCACCGTCTACCTCATGCAGCCCGACGCGTTCGAGGCGGGGAGCCGGTTCGTCCCCGCCGCGCAGAAGGTGCGCCTGCTGCACGCCTCGATCCGCCACCACATGCGCCGCGAGGGGCGCTGGGACGAGGCGGCCCTCGGCACGCCGATCTGCCAGGAGGACATGATCGGCGGCCAGATGATGTTCTCCATCCAGGTCCTGGACGCGCTCCACCGGCTGGGCATCCACATGTCCACCGACGGCGCGGAGTCCTACTTCTACGCCTGGCGCGTCGTCGGCGCGATGCTCGGCATCAGCCCCGAACACGCCCCGGCCGACGCGGCGGCCGGCCGCCGGTTCTCCGACCTCTACATGACCCGGCACATGGGCCCCTCCGAGGAGGGGGCCCTGCTGACCCGCAGGCTCATCGAGCTCTACGAGGAGGTCGTCCCGGGGACCGTCCTGGACCCGGTCGTCGCCGCCCTCATCCGCTACCTCATGGGCGACACCTGCGCCGACTGGCTCCAGGTCCCGCGCACCGGCTGGGACACGGCCGTCAAGGCCTCGCCCGCCCTGCTCGGGATCCTCGAGCGCATCGAGGACCGCTCACCCCTGGGCGCGTGGGCCCTGGACCGCCTCGGCCACCTCACCACCCACCTGGAGCTCAGCTCCCTCACCCGCGGCCGGATCATGCAGTACGCGATACCCGAGCGCCTCAAGGGCGAGTACGGGGTCACCTCCACCGCCCCCCGGGTCCACCCCTGGACCCCGCCGCCGCCCACCCCCACCTGAGCGCCGGGCGTCCCGGTCGCGCGACGCGGTCGGCTGCCCCCGGCCGCTTCCACAGGACGGACAAGGGGGATTGACGCGGGCGTCACACACGGTATAAGCCTGGTGGGCAGACAGCGACCGGAGGTGCGGATGGTAGCCGGACGTGTCCGAACGCGCCGGGCGGGGCCCGGGAGGCGCCGCCGGGGCACCGCCGTCCCCGGAGCGGAGGCCCCGTGATCGTCCTCGGGCTGTCCTCCGGAACCTCGGCCGACGGGATCGACGTCGCCGCCGCACGCCTGGAACTGGACGCGGACCTGGTCCGCCTGGCGCCGCTGGGCCACCGCATCGTCCCCTACCCGGCCGACCTGCGCAAGGAGCTCCGCGACGCCCTCCCGCCCGCGGCGACCACCATGCAGGCCGTGTGCCGGCTCGACACCCGCATCGGGCAGGCGTTCGCCGAGGCCGCGCGCCTGGGCGCGGACGAGCTCGCCGGAGGACGCGCGGACCTGGTGGCCTCGCACGGCCAGACCCTCTTCCACTGGGCCGAGGGGGCCTCGGTGCACGGGACCCTCCAACTCGGCCAGCCCGCGTGGATCGCCGGGGCCACCGGCCTGCCGGTCGTGTCGGACCTGCGCACGGCCGACGTGGCGGCCGGGGGCCAGGGCGCGCCGCTGGCCGCACTGCTGGACGTCCTCCTCCTCGGCGGGCGCGCCGAACCCGCGGCCGCACTGAACCTCGGCGGCATCGCCAACGTCACCGTCGTCCGGGACGGGACCCCGCCCGTGGCCTTCGACACCGGTCCGGGCAACGCCCTGATGGACGCCGCGGTGCGCCGGGCGACCGGCGGGCGCGCCGACCTCGACGCCGACGGCGCCCTGGCCGGGGCCGGCCGCCCCGACCCCGCCCTGCTCGAACTCCTGCTCGCCGAGCCGTACTACGGGCTGGCCCCGCCCAAGTCCACCGGTCCGGAGCTGTTCGGCCCCGGCCACCTCGACGCGGCGCTGCGGCGCTCGGGAACACCGGAGGCCGCCGACCTGCTGGCCACCCTGGCCGAGCTCACCGCCGTCACCGTCGCGGACGCGCTGCGGCCCTACGGGACCGCCGACGTGTTCGCGTCCGGCGGCGGCACGCGCAACCCGGTGCTGATGGACCGGATCGCCGCCCGGCTCGCACCGGCGCGGCTCCGGCCGTTCGACGCCCTCGGGCTGGACAGCGACGCCAAGGAGGCCTACCTGTTCGCGCTGATCGGCTTCCTCACCTGGCACGGGATCGCCGGGTCCCTCCCCGGCTGCACGGGCGCGCGCCGCCCGTCGCTCGCCGGCCGCCTCACCCCGGGGGCCGGACCGCTCCGGCTGCCCGAACCGGCGGCCGTCGCACCCGCGCGCCTGAGGGTCGACGCGCCGGCGCCCTGAGCCCGCCCCCGCCCCGCACATGCCGCACCGACCCCGGCGCCGTGACCCGCCCGCCCCGCCCGCACCCGCCCCCCACCTCCCGGAGCCGCCCCGTGCACGCCGTCGATCTCGCGGTCATCGTGGTGTACCTGCTGTGCTCGGCATGGCTCGGCCTGAGGCTGTCCGGCCGCCAGCGCAACACACGCGACTACTTCATCGGCGGCCGCAACCTGCCCTGGTGGGCGGTCTGCCTGTCCGTCGTGGCCACCGAGACCAGCGCCCTGACCGTCATCAGCCTCCCCGGCGTGGCCTACCTGGGGGACGTGACCTTCCTCCAGGTGGCGGTCGGCTACCTCATCGGGCGCGTCGTCGTCGCGTTCGTGCTGCTGCCCCGGTACTACCAGGGCGAGATGACCACGGCCTACGCCTACCTCGGCCTGCGCTTCGGCCGGGGCCTGCAGAGCACGGCCTCGGTGACGTTCCTGTTCACCCGGCTCCTCGCGGACGGTGTGCGGATGTTCGCCGCCGCCATCCCCATGAAGATCGTCCTGGACTCCTACGGGATCGAACTGCCCTACTTCACGATCATCGCCCTGCTCGGCGGGGTCACCGTCCTCTACACCCTCATCGGCGGCATCAGGGCGGTGGTGTGGGTGGACGTCCTCCAGATGGCGCTGTACGTGCTCGGAGGCGTCGTCGCCCTCGTCGTCATCGTCGAGAGCCTCGACGTGAACTTCCTCGCGGTCGCCGCGGAGGAGGGCAAGACCCGGTTCCTCGACTTCACGTCGAACCCGGTCTCCTCGCCGTACGCCACGGTCACCGCGGTACTGGGAGGGGCACTGCTCTCCACCGCCTCGCACGGCGCGGACCAGATCATCGTGCAGCGGCTGCTGGGCTGCCGCAGCCTCCGCGACGCGCAGAAGGCGGTGATCGGCAGCGCGGTCGTGGTCTTCCTCCAGTTCGCCCTGTTCCTCACGGTCGGCCTGGCCCTGTACTCCTACTTCGAGGGCGCCTCGACCGAGCGGCTCGGCCTCGCCAGCTCCGACGAGCTGTTCCCGGTGTTCATCGTCGAGGGGCTGCCCACGGGCCTGTCGGGGCTCCTGCTCGCCGGCATCATGGCGGCCGCGATGAGCACCCTGTCCTCGTCCCTGTCGGCGCTGTCGTCCTCCACCATGGCCGACCTCTACGAGCGGTTCGCCCGCCGCCCCCTCACCGACGTCCAGGGGCTGCGGCTCGGGCGCCTGTTCACCCTCGGGTGGGGGCTGGTGTTCGTCGGCGCGGGGGCGATGTTCACCGGGACGGACACCCCCGTCGTCGAACTGGGCCTGTCCGTGGCCAGCATCACCTACGGCGGCCTCCTGGGCGCGTTCTTCCTTGGCCTGTGGGTCCACCGGGCCCGCCAGGCCGACGCCGCCGTCGCCTTCGCGGCGGCCGTCGCGACGATGGCCTGCCTCTTCCTCTTCGCGCCGGGCCTGGTCGGGTTCACGTGGTACACGGCGATCGGCACGGCCATCGTGCTCGGTCTGGGCTACCTGCTGTCGCTGCGCCACCGCGGGAGCGCCCCCGCTCCGGCTCCGGAAGCGGAGCCGGAGCGGACGCCGGACGGGGAGAGCCCCTGACCCCGCCCGGCGGGGCCCGGGACCCGGGGACGCACGCGGCCCGTCGCCCTCACACGGCGAGGGACAGGAACAGGGCGCCGGCCGCCGCTCCGAGGAATCCGAGGGGCACGAGGAGGGACAGGTCCGGCGCCCTCAGGTGCACGGCCACCGCGCCGACGAAGAACAGGACCAGGCCGAGCGCGGCCGCCGTCCCCACGAGCGGAACCCCGGCCAGCCCGAGGAGCAGGCCCAGGGCCCCGGCCCCCTTGAGCAGACCCAGCGCGGTCAGCCAGGACTCGGGCACCCCCACGGCGGCCGAGTTGGCGAGGACGAACCGGGCGCGGAGGAGGTCCGCCACGGCGAAGAAGCCGTTCGCGGCGGCGGTGAGCACGGTCACCGCGATGTAGGCGGCGGTCATGACGGCCTCCTGCCCGCCGCCGGTGCCGTGGCGGCCGGGGGCCGGGGGCCGCGATCCCGCGCGTCCGTGGTAGCGCCCGTGTCGGAACGGGTCGTTCGAGGGGTCATGTCCTTCCACCTCCGGGAAGTGTCGCTCCGGTGTGTCTCGTCCCTTCTGACGGGCGCCGGCTCCCCAACGTGACACGGGCCCTGCCGCGCCCAGGGGCCGACGGCCGCCCGGCGTCACCGGGGGCGGCCCACCGCGCGCTTGCGGCGCGCGCACGCGCGCGCAAAAGGCGCTCGGGTGAGCCGGCACCGGCGGCCAGGGCCCGCGGCGCGCACGCGCGCGGAAAAGCGGTTGCGCGCGCCCCGCCCCGCGACCACGATGGTCCGCCGGACAGGAGGCCCCACATGACCCACCACGCACACGTCCACACCCTCAGTGAGCGCCCGCTGGCAGCGCCGGGCGCCGGCCTCTACGGCGTCACCGGAGCGGACGACGGCTCCCTCTGGGCCACACTCGTCCACCACGGGCAGATCGCCCGCCTGACGCCGGACGGCGCGGCGACCCTGTACCCGCTGGACTCCGCGACCTGCGGCCCCTCGCTCATCACCCCGGGCCCCGACGGCGCGCTCTGGTTCACCCGCACCCAGGACGACAGGATCGGCCGCATCACAGCGGAGGGCGAGGCGGGGTCCTTCGCGCTGCCCGTCCCCGGCGCACGCCCCTTCGGCATCGCGGCGGGACCCGACGGGGCGCTGTGGTTCACCGAGATGAACACCGACCGCATCGGGCGCATCACCCCGGACGGGGAGATCACCGGGTTCTCCCTGCCGACCCGGGGCGGCTTCCCGTCGTTCGTCACCGCGGGGCCGGACGGGGCCCTGTACTTCACCCTCAACCAGGCCGACGCGGTCGGCCGGATCACCGTCGGCGGGCACGTCACCGTCCACGCCCTCCCCACCCGCGGCGCGGCGCCCGTGGGCATCACCGCGGGCGCCGACGGGGCCCTGTGGTTCGTGGAGATCGGAGCCGGACAGGTCGGACGCCTCACGCCGGACGGCGACGTCCGGGAGTTCCCCCTGCCCCGGCGCGACTCGCGGCCCCACGCGATCACCGCCGACCCCGCCGGGGGGTGCTGGTTCACGGAGTGGGGCGCGAACCGGATCGGGCACGTCACCGCCGAGGGGGAGATCGACCTGGTCGACCTGCCGACCCCCCGCAGCGAACCCCACGGGATCGCGGTCACCGCGGACGGCGCGGTGTGGGCCGCCCTGGAGAACGGGAGCCTCGCCCGCCTGGCCCCCTGAGGCCGGGCGCGGGGAGCCCCCGGATCCGGGGCGGCGGTCCGTTCCCGCACCGGCGACTCGCCGTAACGGACCCGGTCCGTCCGGGACGGAGGACCGACCCGTGACCGGGCGCACGGCGTCGGCTATCTTGTCGCCCATGGCTTCCGAACCGACCGCGGCGGCGTTCCTGAAGCGGCTGGACGAGCACCGCGACGACGGGGAACTCCGCAAGTACCAGCGCTACTTCCGCTTCGACGCCGACGACCAGGACCCGAACGACTACTTCGTGGGCGTGCGCATGGGCACCGTGTTCTCCCTCGCGAAGGAGTTCACGGCCATGGACCTCGACCAGATCGAGGTGCTCATGGAGAGCCCCGTCCACGAGGCCCGCGCCGGGGCGATGAGCATCATGGAGAAGAAGGCCCGGCACCGCGGCGCCACCCCCGAGCAGATCGGGGCCCTGGCGGAGCTGTACCTGCGGCGCCACGACCGGGTCGACAACTGGGACCTGGTCGACCTGGCCGCGCACCACGTCCTCGGCCGCCACCTGAACGGCCGCCCGCGCGACGTGCTGTACGACCTGGCACGTTCGGACAACCCGTGGGAGCGGCGGACCGCGATCGTGGCGACCGCGCACTTCATCCGCCACCGGGACCTGGACGACACCTTCGCGCTCTCCGGGATCCTCGTCCACGACGACCACGAGCTGGTGCAGAAGGCGGTCGGGTGGATGCTGCGTGCGGCCGGGGACGTGGACCGCGACCGCCTCCTGGGCTTCCTGGACGCCCACGCGGCCGGTGCGCCGCGGCCGCTGCTCCGCGCGGCGGTCGAGAAGCTCCCGCCGGACCGGCGCGCCCACTACCGGGGGCTGCGGGCCTGACAGGCGGGGCCGCGGCCCCGGGCGCGGCGGTCGGCAGAACCCCGGCCGGACCGGCGCGCGTCACCGGGGACCGCGGGCGCGGCCGAAGGCGTGGGCCCCGCGCCCTCGGCGCGGGATCAGCGCGGCTCCTGGCGCGCGAGCGCCCGGCCGAGCGCGCGCACCCCGTCGGGGAAGGACCCGGGGTCCGGTCCGGCGTAGTTGAGCCGCAGGTGGGGGCCGGTGGGTTCGGCGGGGAACCACTCGTCGCCCGGGGCGACCACGACCCCGAGGTCCTCGCAGTCCGCGACGAGCCGCGGCAGGTCGGTGCTGTCGGGGAGCCGGGCCCAGAGGTTCAGCCCGCCCCGGGGCAGCGCCTCCAGGTGCGCGGCGGGGACGTGCTCGCGCAGGGCGCCGGCGAGGAGGTCGCGCCGGGCGGCCAGCTGGTGGCGCAGCCCCCGCAGGTGGGTGCGCCAGGCGGGCTGGGTGACGACGTCGAGCGCGACGGCCTGCAGCACGCCGCTGACGTACAGGGACCCCGCCCGGGCGTCGGCGAGGATCCGCTCCCGGGCGGGGCCGCGGGCGACCACCCCGGCGACGCGCACGGCCGGGGACACGCTCTTGGTCAGCGAGCGCAGGTACACCACGTGCCCGCCGTCGTCGCGCGCGGCCACGGGCGCCGGCCCGTCCTCGATCCCGAAGTCGTGCGCCCAGTCGTCCTCGATCAGGAACGCGCCGAAGCGGCGCACGGTGTCCAGCACCCGGTCGGCCAGGTCCGGGGACCAGCGCGCCCCGGTGGGGTTGGCGAAGTTCGGCTGGGCGTAGAAGGCGCTCGCCCCGGTGCGCTCGAACGCGCGGGCCAGGGAGTCCGGGTCCGGTCCCCCGGCGCCGCTGGGCACCGGCACGACCCGTGCTCCCGCCTGCGCGGCGGCCAGGAGCGCCCCCCAGTAGGTGGGCGACTCCACCAGCAGCGGGCGGCCCGCGCCGACCAGGGCGCGGAAGGCGGTGCTGAGCCCGCTCTGGCTCCCCGGCAGGACGACGGCGTCGCCGGGGGCGGGCGGCGCGACCCCGGCGGGGGAGTCCGCCCCCAACTCGGTCGCGAACCACGCCCGGAGGTCCGGGAGGCCGGCGGCCGGGGGCCGCGCGACGGCCGACGCGCCGCGTGCGGCCCGTGTGAACGCTCCGCGCACCAGGCGCTCGGGGAGGAGTTCGCGGTCGGGGTAGCCCGAGTGCAGGGCGACGGCGCCGTCGGGGGCGGTGCGCAGCGCGGCGGCCGACCGGGGCGCGAGCCGGTCCGTCGGGCCGAGCGCGGCGGTCTGCCACCCGTAGTCGTGCGGACGCGCGGCCCGGGCCGCGCGGACGAAGGTCCCCACCCCGGGGCGGCTCTCCACGGCACCCTGGGAGACCAGTGTCCGCAGCGCCTTCTGCACCGTGACCGGGCTCGCCCCGTACTGCGCCACCAGGGCCCGCGTGGACGGCAGCCTCGCCCCCGGCGGGGCCGTGGCGATCCACGCGCGGAGCCCTGCGACGATACGCGAACTGCTATCGTTGTTCATGAAGAACAACAGTAGCGCTACTCAGATGACGCGACCAGCGCTATCCTCCCGGGCCGGGTTGCTGTGGGGCCTGCTCGGGGTCACGGCGTTCTCCCTGACCGTCCCCTTCACGCGCGTGGCCGTCGAGGGCGGCGGGATGTCACCGCTGTTCACCGGCTCCGGCCGTGCGGTCGTCGCCGCGCTCCTGGCGGCCGCCGCCCTGGCGTTCACGGGGCAGAGCCTGCCGCGCGGCAGTCAGTGGGGCCGCCTGGCCGTCGTCGCCGGAGGCGTGGTCGTCGGTTTCCCGGTGCTCACCTCCTTCGCCCTCACCTCCGCCTCGGCGGGCCACAGTGCCGTCGTGATCGCCCTCCTGCCCGCGGCGACGGCGGTGACGGCGGCGCTCCGCGGGCGCGAGAGGCCCCCGGCCCGCTTCTGGACCACGGCGGCCGTCGGCGCGGTGGCCGCCGTCGTGTTCGCCTCGCTGCAGGGCGGCGGGCCCGGCGGACCGTACCTGTCCGACCTCCTGCTGTTCGGCGCCGTGGCATCGGCCGCGGTCGGCTACGCGGAGGGCGGGCTCCTGGCGCGCGAACTCGGCGCGTGGCAGACCGTCTCCTGGGCCCTCGTCCTGTCCTTCCCCCTGATGGCCGTCCTCACGGGGGTGGCGGTGGCCGACCGGCCGCCGAGCGGCTCCCCCGCCGAGTGGGCGGCCTTCGCCTACCTGGCGGTGGTGAGCATGTTCCTCGGCTTCTTCGCCTGGTACCGGGGACTGGCGATCGGCCCGATGGCGCAGGTCAGCCAGGTCCAACTCGTCCAGCCGGTCATGACCATCGGCTGGGCCGCCCTGATCCTGCACGAACAGCTCACCTGGCCCACGGTCCTCGGAGGGGTGGCGGTGGTCGCCTGCGCGGCGACGGCCGTCCGCGCCCGCCTGCGGCCGACCGCGGGGAAGGGGGCCGGGACCGTGGCGGGGGCCGACCCGGCGCAGCGGAGCCGTGGCGGAACCGGCGGGGACCGGACGGGCCGGTGGCGCACGGGACCCCGTGGCTAGCCGGCACGACCCCTTCCACGCGCGACCCCGCCCGGTTTCGCCGGGCGGGGTTCGGACCGGCTCGGACGGAAGAACGGGGTCCGGGCACGGGGCGCGTTCCCCGTGGGGGCGGTGAACCCCTCCGGCGTGACCCCCGGACGGGAGGCCCCCTGCGCCGTCGCGGGCGCGGCTCCGCCTCCACTCCGGTCGGGGGAGCCGCGCCCGCGACGGGTTTCCCGGTCAGCCGGTGAACAGGGCCGCGGCCTGGACCGCGGTCCGCACCACCCCGTAGCCCAGGGCGACGACCACGACCGCCCACAGGAAGAGCGCCGCCGCCTTCGACAGCGTCTGCCCGCCTCGTTCCGTACCGTCCACCGGGTCCTCCCTCCGCGGCCCGGTCCCTCCGGGCGCTTGCAGTTCCTCCTGCCCGCCGGGCGCTCCCGGCGTCCGTCCGGCGCTCACGCGACCGCCTCGCGGGACCGGTCCGGGCCGGCCTTTCCCGTGGTCGGCGTCGCGGACGCGGACAGCGGGCGCACCAGCATGTTGGCCGTGAACCCGACCGCCATCACGGCCACCATGAGGTACAGGGAGGCGGTGTACAGGTCGGCGCCCGAACGGCCCGCCGCGAGCTGGCTGTCGGCGACCACGTTGACGATCAGCGGCCCCGCGATGCCCGCGCACGACCACGCGGTGAGGATGCGGCCGTGGACGGCCCCCACGTTGAACGAGCCGAACAGGTCCTTCAGGTAGGCCGGGATCGTCGAGAAGCCGCCCCCGTAGAAGGACAGGATGACACCGGTGACCGCCACGAAGAGCGCCACGGAACTCGTGCCGGCCACGGCGATGACCAGGTACAGCACGCAGCCGAGCCCCAGGTAGCCGATGTAGGTGCGCTTGCGCCCGAGGGCGTCGGACGTGGAGGACCAGATGAAGCGTCCCAGCATGTTGCACAGCGAGAGGACGCCGACGTACCCGGCGGCCTCGGCCGGGCCCACGCCGGTGAAGAAGTCCTGCACCATGGGGGCGGCCTGCTCGAGGATGCCGATCCCGGCGGTGACGTTGCAGAACAGCACGATCCACAGCAGCCAGAACTGCCGGGTGCGGAAGGCCGCCTCCACGCTGAGGCCGTCCTGGACCTGTTCGCGCTCGGGGGGCGCCTGGGCGGGAGCGCCGCCCTCGGGGGTCCACCCCGGCGGCGGCACCCGGACGGTCGCGGCGCCCAGCATCATGGCCGTGAAGTACACGGCGCCCAGGGTGAGGAACGTGGGGACGATCGCCTCGGAGGGCGTCGCGGCGTACCGGTCCAGGAGCGCGGAGGACAGCGGGGACGCGATGAGGGCGCCGCCGCCGAACCCCATGATGGCCAGGCCCGTGGCCATCCCCGGGCGGTCCGGGAACCACTTGATCAGCGTGGAGACGGGGGAGATGTACCCGATGCCGAGGCCGATCCCGCCGAGGAACCCGTAGCCGAGGTAGAGCAGCCAGAGCTGGCCGGTCGCCACGCCGAGCGAACCGACCAGGAAGCCGCCCGCCCAGCACACCCCGGAGACGAACATGGCCTTGCGCGGGCCGTTGCGCTCCACCCACTTGCCGCCGAACGCGGCGGACAGGCCGAGCATGACGATGGCGATGCTGAAGACGACCCCGATCGCGGTCAGCGAGGTGTCGAACCGTTCGACCAGGGGGGTCTTGAAGACGCTGAAGGCGTACACCTGGCCGATGGAGAGGTGGACGGCGAGTGCCGCCGGCGGGATGAGCCACCGGCTGTAGCCCGGGGGGGCCACGCTTCTCTCGCGGTCAAGGAACGACGGCATGGACCATCCTCTTCACTGATCGGGCACGCGCGGTATCCGGTTGCCGCGCGCGGGTCTTCCAGGTGCGGTCCCGTTCCGGACGGGGGCTCGTGCGGAGCGCCGTCGGGGGCGGGAGGGACCGCGGGGGCGCTACCGGTCGGGTCCTCCGCCGACGCGGTGCGAGGCGCCGGGGAGCGCGCGACCGGCCCCGGGGGCCGGGGTTCCCGCCGCGGCGGCGGGACCGGCCGGCGCGCGGTGGCCGGAGGGACCCCGCACGACGGCTCCCGCGTCCTCGGGAACGGAAACGGGAATGCGGTTTCCGCACGTCGGGCCGGGGGCGCCGAAAAAGAATTCGATTGTGCGCGTCGCGGTGAGGGGCGTGGGCCCGGAAACAGGGCGCGCCTGCACCGTCAGGACGCCGTTGCGTCCTTCTGCCAGCGCCGTGGGGTGCCTGAGCTGGCTCGACAACATGCGGACACAGTACAGGTGCGTATGTCGCCGAACAAGGGCGGGCCCCCTGTTGCGGAGGGGGCCGGCCTCGGGTGACCTCGGGTGACCGAAGGCGCGGGGAGCCGTTCTCGCGCGCGAGAGGGGCCGGAGGTCCCGAAGGGATGGGGCGCGCCCTGTTGCAGAGCCCTGAGCTGCGGGTTCGTGGGGTTCCGGGTTCTTCTGAGGACCTTCGCGCGAGGCCGCCGGCCGGGCGCGCGTTCCGTCCGG
The DNA here is from genome assembly GCF_026642255.1 of Streptomonospora nanhaiensis. Classification (GTDB taxonomy): domain Bacteria; phylum Actinomycetota; class Actinomycetes; order Streptosporangiales; family Streptosporangiaceae; genus Nocardiopsis; species Nocardiopsis tropica. The sequence goes on from NZ_CP113264.1 coordinate 3,172,782, forward strand.
CTCGGGCCGGGCGCGCGGGTCGTCACCGCCCGTGAGGCCGTCCTTCGCCAGGTCGGGGGCCCGCCGCACCGCCTCCCGCCTCCCCTCCGGCGAGGGGCCCGCCGCCCTTCCCGGGGCGGACCCTCCCCGGCGGGGAGGCGGGGAAAAGGAAAAGGCGCGCCGATCCCCCGCGTTCTTCCCGGAGGCGGATCGGTGGAATCCGGGTGGGTGCGCGTACGGATTTCTGCGCGTTCCTGGAAGGGGGCGGGGGAAATGGCGAAAGGGGTGGAAAAAGGGGGGAGGGTATTCTCCGCCGCCCGACGCACCCGTCCGCACCGGAGGGCCCGCGTTCTTCGCCCTCCGGACGGGACCGTCCCGGTCGCGCCCCGGCGGCGCGACCCCCGACCCGCCGGGCCGCCTGCGCGGCCGTGGCGGCGCGCCCCCGCGCCGACGTGCCGCGTGACCCATCCCACCGGACGCGCGACGGTCGCACACGGGGCGGTGGGGCGGCCGGTTGCCTAGGATCTTCCTACCGTCCAGACAGGGAAAGTGCGGTGGAAGCGATGACCGTCCCGGAACGCCCCCTCTCGAAGCTGGGATTCCTCACGATCGGCCTGTTCGACGAGGACGAACCCGCCGCGGGCCACGAGAACACGCTCCGGATGATCGAACTCGGGGAGCGTCTCGGCTTCGACAGCGCCTGGCTGCGCGACCGGCACCTCCAACACGGCATCTCCTCGCCCGTCGCGGTCCTGGCCGCGGCCACCCAGCGCACCTCCCGCATCGAGCTGGGCACGGCGGTGATCCCGCTCGGGCTGGAGAACCCGTTCCGGCTGGCGGAAGACCTCGCGACCGTCGACGTCCTCAGCGGCGGGCGGCTCAACCCGGGGGTCAGCGTGGGGCCTCCCACCCACTACGACCACATCAAGCAGCACCTCTACCCGGACAGCTGGGACGCGGAGGACTTCGGCCGCACGCGCCTGTCCCGGCTCCTGCACAACCTGCGCGGCGAACCGGTCAGCACGTTCTCCGGCCGGGAGGGCATCGAGACGTACTCGCGGCGCGTCCAGCCGCACTCGCCGGGGCTGGCCGGCCGCGTCTGGTACGGGGCGGCCGGACTGGCCTCCGCCGAGTGGGCGGGGGAGCAGGGGCTCAACCTGCTGACCAGCAGCGTGGTCCGGGCCGAGGAGGACGACGACTTCGCCCGCGTGCAGCGCTCCCACATCCTGCGGTTCCGCGAGCGCCACCCGCTCGGGGAGCGGGCGCGCGTCTCGCAGGGGCTCGTGGTGATCCCCACCGACAGCGCCACGCCCGCGCAGCGCCGCAAGTACGAGGAGTACGCGCGGGGCCGTCTCGCGCGCACCACCGCGCCGCAGGGGCCCGGGCGCCTCCTCTTCGCCCCCGACCTCGTGGGGAGCTCGGAGCGGATCGCGCAGGCGCTGGCGGAGCACGCCGGGTTCCAGCAGGTGGACGAGGTCGTGTTCGCGCTGCCCTTCACGTTCGAGTACGAGGACTACGAGCAGATCCTCACCGACACCGCCACACGGCTGGGCCCCCTGCTCGGCTGGACGCCCGCGGGGCGGGGCGGGCAGGGGGCGTGAGGACCGGATCGGGCCGTGCGGAACCGGGCCACCCGGTCCGGGCCGTCCGGAACCGGGCCGCCTGGAGCCGGTTCACCCGGGCGGGAGCGGACCACCGTGCCGTGCGGCGGGGCCGGAGCTCCACGACCGGGCCGCCACCCCGGTGAACGGGACGAACAGGCGTCCGGGCCTCGTACAGTGAAGGATCCAGAGCGGACGGGGGAGGCCCGGCCGTCCGCGCCCGCACACACGCCCCGCCCCGGCGGGGACGAGACCCGGATCGGAAATCCTTGTACCTGGCTCGCATCAGTCTCAACCCCAAGCGCAGCACCCCCATGGACCAGTGGGCGTCCATGGGGCGGTCCGTACGGGAGGCCGTCGACCCCGACCCGGACTCCGACGCCCGGGTGCTGTGGGCGCGCGTGTCCCCGACCACGCTCGTGGTCAGCTCCGACACGGCCCCCGCCTGGGGGAAGATCCCCGGCGCGTACGCGGCGACGATGCAGCCGCCGCCCCGCCACACGGAGGGCGAGACCATCCGCTGGGAGCTGATCGCCGCGCCCACCGGGCAGCGCGGGGCCGACGCGGACGCCGACGAGCCGCGACCGCGGGGCAAGCGGGTCGCCCTGGAGGAGTCGGAGTTCCAGGAGTGGATCGAGGCCAAGACGGCGGGCGCGCTGAGGGTGACGTCCGCCAGGTGGAAGCGGCTGGGCGGCAGGCCCGCCCGGTACCACTTCACGGGCCAGGCCGTCGTGGAGGACAGCGAGGCGCTCCAGGAGCTGTGCCTGGGAGGGATCGGCGCGGGACGCAGCACCGGCGCCGGCCTGCTCCTGACCAGCACCGCGCCGACCGTCTAGGGCGGGAGGCCCCGGAGGGGGCACGGGGCCGCGGTGCCGGCGCCGGCACCGCGGGCGCTCCGGGCAGGGGGCACGCGCCCTCAGTGGGCGACGGACTCCAGGTACTCGTTGATGAGCTTGACGTCGAGGTGGTCCTTGCTCCGGCCCAGGAGCGTCTTCCACACCCGCACGTTGTCCAGGGCCGCGAAGCGGAGGCCGTCGATCACCTCGGCGCCGTCGATCAGCTCGTCGACCGTCCAGATGTCGGGGAACCACCCGTTGAGGATCTCGACCCGGTCGTCGAAGAGGAGGACCCGGCGGACCCCGTCGCCGAAGGGGGCGTCCTCGGGCTCGCCCAGGGTCAGCGCCCTCTCCCAGGCGGCCCCGCGGGCGACGACGTCGATGTCCCCGACCTCCCAGCGGAGGTCGTGGGCCAGGAGCGGGCCGCTGCCGGCGATGACGAAGTCGTGTTCGGGAAGTCCTAGCGACAGGACCTTCTTGACGAGGTCGTGTTCTCTGAGGTACACAGACACCCTCCTGAGTCGGGCGGCGTCGCACCCGTCTCACGACATTATAGTGAGGGCCGCGAATCCGACGAAGGCCGCGACCCCCAGGCTGCTCAGTGAGCCGATCATGAAGTACTCCGCGAAGCCCTTCTGGTGGGCCCGCAGATCGGGGAACCGGGCCAGCGCCTTGACGGCCACGACGAGGGCCGCGCCCTCGGGGCGGCCGGCGAGCACGAAGGCGTAGATCAGCGAGCGCTCCAGCCATCCGATGACCGCTCCCGCGCCCCTCAGCGACCTCATCTCCGCGCCCTCCTCCTCGTCGAGGGCCTTCGTGAACGGGCGCAGGAGGTGCGTGACGACCTCCCCGCCGATGAACGTCGCGAGGACGAACCCGGCGACGACGACGAAGAGGCGGTCGTCCCCGAACAGCCGGGCCGCGAGCGCGACGGAGCCGGACGCGTCGTGGACCAGGGCCCCGAGCAGGCAGGCGCCCACGAGAGCGCCCAGGGGCCACAGCACGAGCCCGGGCCGGTCGTTGAACAGGGTCGGCGACGTCTGGGCGTTCTCGTCGCCCCTGGCGAGGCGGGCGAGGGCGACCGCGATGGCGGGGCAGGCGAGCAGGAGGAGCGCCGGCCCCCAGCCGGGCAGGAGCGGCGCCAGCGCGTACAGCCCGAAGGCGAGGGCCACCAGCGCGGCCCGCCACCAGGTGCGGCGGGCCCACGGCAGGCTGTAGGACAGGAGCACGGAGATGCCCGCGCCGACGACGACGCGCAAGAGGTCCACCGGGTACGGCCCTTTCCACGGGGTGAGGGGACGGACCGGCCCCGCATGCGGCGCGGGACGCCGCCGGGAGGGGGAGCGGCGGGGCGGGCGCCGCGCCCCGGGAGCGCCCGGGACGTCGTTCCCGCCCTCTCCGGCGCCCGCGCCCGGGGGAACGGAAGGTCCGGGATCCCGGGCAGTCTAGGGTGTGCGCGGGGGTTCGGCGAAGGGGGCCCGCCCATGGCCGGCCGCGGTTCCCCGGCGTCGCGTGGGGGCCCGGCCACGGCCGATCCCGGACCGCGTCCACACCGGTCGGCGGGGCCCCGGTCCGCACCCGCACGCCCCCCGGGCGGGGCGGCCCCCGTCCGCCGACACGGCGGGTCGGCAGGGCAAGGCAGAACGCCCATAAGGCTCTTTCTTTCATATGAGTATCAACCTCCCGTAGGACTCTTGCCTTCGTTCGGCAAATCATGAAGGTTCTCTTCTGAAAGCGACCCGACCGTCGCGCACAGTTGTCCCGGGGCGGCGACCGGCCCCCCGCCCGCCCTCCGCCCGCGCGGACACAAGTCGGAAGGAGCCACGTTGGCGCCATCGCACCGGAACCGCACCGCGTCCCGGCCCTCACGGGCCGCGGTTCTGATCCCCCGAACGGCCCTCCTCTGCGGCGCCCTCGCCGCCGTGCTCACCACCTCCCTGGCCACCGCGCCGGCCGGCGCCGCCCCGCGCGGGGCCGGGACGGGCGCCCCCGACAGAGTGTGCGAGACCGACCCCCAGGCCCCGCCCAAGCGGCAGATGCGCGCCGAGTGGATCGCCGGGGTGCAGAACATCGACTGGCCCAGCGAGCAGGGGCTCACCCCCGAGGAGCAGCAGGCCGAGCTCGCCGCGCTCTACGACCGGGCGGTGGACGACGGCCTCAACGCCGTGTTCGTGCAGATCCGCCCCACCGCCGACGCGTTCTGGCCCTCCCCGTACGAGCCCTGGTCGGAGTGGCTGACCGGCGAGCAGGGCGGCGACCCCGGCTACGACCCCCTGGAGTTCGCCGTCGAGGAGGCCCACGCCCGCAACCTGGAGTTCCACGCCTGGTACAACCCCTACCGGGTCGCCATGCACGCCGACCCGGCGCGGCTGGTCGAGGACCACCCCGCCCGGCAGAACCCGGACTGGGTCTTCGAGTACGGGGGCAGGCTCTACTACGACCCGGGCGTCCCCGAGGCCCGCGAGTTCGTGATCGAGGCGATGATGCACTCGGTCGAGAACTACGATCTGGACGGGGTCCACTTCGACGACTACTTCTACCCCTACCCGGTGGCGGGGCAGACGATTCCGGACGAGGACACCTTCGCCGAGCACGGCGGCGCGTTCGACGACGTGGCGGACTGGCGCCGCAACAACGTCGACCTGATGGTCCAGGGCATGAGCGAGGCGGTGCACGCCGCCAAACCCCACGTGAAGTTCGGCATCAGCCCCTTCGGGATCTGGCGCAACGCCTCCAACGACCCGGACGGCTCCGACACCAACGGCTCCCAGTCCTACGACGGCCAGTACGCGGACAGCCGCAAGTGGGTCACCGAGGGGTGGCTCGACTACATCAACCCGCAGGTCTACTGGGAGATCGGCCTGCCGGTGGCCGACTACGCGGTGCTGGTCCCCTGGTGGGAGGAGGTCGCGGAGGGCACAGGCACCCACCTCTACATCGGCCAGGCCGCCTACAAGGCGGGCAACGCGGGAGCCTGGTCCGACCCGCGCGAACTCGCCCGGCACCTGGAGTTCAACCGCGACCGCCCCGGCGTGCACGGCGACGTCTACTTCAGCGCCACCTCGCTGGCCACCAACGCACGGGCGGGCATGGACGTCGTGGTGGACGAGCACTACGCCCACCCCGCACTGGTACCCGTCAAGGAGGACCTCGGAGGGGCCGCGCCGGCCGAGCCCGTGGTCACCCGCGCCGTGAGGGGGGACGGCGGCACCGAGCTGACCATCCGGCCGGGGCGCGGCCAGGACCCCGCCTACTACGCGGTCTACGCCTTCGACGGCCCTCCCGGAAGGGACGGGGCCGCGTGCGGCATCGAGGACCCGCGCTCCATGGTCGGCACGGTCCGCGCCGAGGGCCGGGAGACGGTCTTCACCGCGCCCGCCGCGGAGGGCGACCGCACCTACTACGTGACCGCACTGGACCGCCTGCACCACGAGAGCGGTGTGAGCAACCCGCGCTACGTGCGCTGACACCGACCACCCCCGGAAGAGCGGCGCCCGGGAGCCGTGCCCCGCGGTACGGCTCCCGGACGTTTCCCGGGACCGCCCCTCCAGGGCCCGGCCCGCGGACCCGTCCCTCCAGGCCCCTCCTGCGGGCCCGTCGCCGGTCTCCGACCGGCCCGGCCGCGGCGGCTCCCGACGTGCCCCGGACCCCGCCCCGGCTGCGGCCCCGCGGCCGGTGAGCCGGGGCACGCGTGACACGTGGGCGGCGGGCCTGAGGCGTCCGTGACGCCCCGGCCACGGGGCGGCGAAGACCGCGCCAACTCACGGAACGGGGTCTGGCCTCCCGCGCCCCCGTGGGGCACACTCACCGGAGCCGTCCGCCACCCCCGCGTAAGGATCCAGCCCAGGATGACCTCCCCCGCACACACCCGCGGCACCGGACCCGACGTCCCCCGCGGCGCCCGCCGCCTCCCGCGCCCGCTCGCCCCGGTCCTCGCCCTGGCCGTGGGCGCCGCCCTGCTCCTCCCCGTCCCGGCGACCGCCGCCCCGGCGCCCGGGCCCTCGGCCGTCGGCTCGCCCGCACGGTACGTGGACCCGTTCATCGGCACCTCCGGCGGCGGCAACACCTACCCCGGCGCGGTGCGGCCGTTCGGCATGGTCTCGTGGAGCCCCACCACGACCCGCGGCGACCAGACCGACACCGGGGCCGCCAACGGCTACGCCTACGACGCCACCCGGGTCCGGGGGTTCGCGCTCACGCACGTCAACGGCGCCGGGTGCCATCCCGGAGCGGCGGGGGACGTGCCGATCATGCCGGTCACCGTGCCCGTGGACACCTCGCCCAGCGCGGACAGCGCGGACGAGGTCTACGCGAGCGACTTCGACCACGCGGACGAGTCCGCCACCCCGGGCCGCTACACCGTCACCCTGGAGAACGGGGTGCGCACCGACCTGTCCGTCACCGACCGGGCGGGCGCGGGCGAGTTCGCCTTCCCCGACGGCGTCCCCGCGAACCTGCTCTTCCGCACCTCCAACTCGCTCAACGGCAGCGAGGACGCCGAGATCAGCATCGACGAGGAGGCGCGCACGGTGTCCGGCTCCGTGCTGACGGGCGCCTTCTGCGGGCAGCGGGCCAACGGCGGGGAGAACAACCGCAGGTCGTACTACCGCCTGCACTTCACCGCGCACTTCGACACCCCGTTCACCGAGGTCGGCACCTGGGAGGACGGCGAACTCCGGGAGGGCGCCACGACCGCGTCGGGCGGGGAGGGCTACGACAGGGCCGCCCGCCGGGGCGCCGGTTCCGGCGGCTACGTCGGTTTCGAGGAGGGCGCGACCGTGGGCGTGCGCGTGGGCGTCTCCTACGTGGACGCGCACGGGGCCGAGGAGAACCTGGCCGCCGAGATCCCCGCAGGGGAGGGCGCGGACGTGGACGCGGTCGCCGCGGAGGCGGAGGAGGCGTGGAACCGGCGCCTGCGCACCGTCCGCGTCGGCGGCGGCACCGAGGACCGGCTCACCTCCTTCTACACCGCCCTCTACCACTCCCTGCTCCAGCCCAACCTGGTCAGCGACGTCGACGGGCGCTACCCCGGCATGGACGGCGAACCCCACCGCATCACCGGCGACCAGGGCGCCCAGTACACGAACTTCTCCGGCTGGGACCAGTACCGTGCGCAGATCCAGCTGCTGGCGCTCCTGGAACCGGAGGTGGCCGGCGACTTCGCCCAGTCCCTCCTGAACTTCTCCGAGCAGAACGGAGGGGTGTGGGACCGCTGGGTCCACATCAACGGGCCCACCCACGTGATGACGGGCGACCCCTCCGCCGCGACCCTGGCCACGTTCGCCGCCATGGGCGTGGACGGCTTCGACACCCGGGCCGCCTACGACTCGCTGCGTGCGCAGGCCACCGAGCCGCACCCCGACGGGCTGTCCGACGCCGGGTGCCCCGGCCAGTGCGAGGGCCAGCGGCCGCACCTGGAGCGCTACCTCGAACTCCACTACGCGCCCCAGGACGACTGCCACTGCTGGGGCGGGGCGGCCGAGACCCTGGAGGCCTCCGTCGCCGACCACTCCCTGGGCCAGTGGGCGGCCCGGCTCGGACGCGGGTCCGACGCCGCCGCCTTCGCCGAGCGCGGCGGATACTGGCGCAACGTGTTCAACCCCGACGCGACCCCCGGCGCCGGGTACGTCCAGGCGCGCGACGCCGACGGCTCGTGGGTGACCCCGTTCGACCCCGCCCGGGACACCGGCTTCGCCCAGGGCACGAGCGCCACCTACACCTGGATGGTGCCGCACGACGTCGGCGGCCTGGCCGAGGCGATGGGCGGGCGCGGGGCCGCCGCCGCACGCCTGGACGGGTTCTTCCGCACCCCCGGCGGCGAGTGGTCGGTGGGCGGCGGCGACCCCCTCCGCTACGACCCCACGAACGAGCCCGGCATCCACGCCCCCTGGCTGTACAACGCGCTCGGCCAACCGTGGAAGACCCAGGAGACGGTGCGCGAGATCGCCGCCTCCCAGTACGGGACGGGGCCGAGCGGGCTCCCGGGCAACGACGACCTCGGGACCATGTCCGCCTGGTACGTCTTCGCGAGCCTGGGGCTCTTCCCGCAGGCGCCCGGACGCGGCGAACTGCTGCTGTCCAGCCCCGTGTTCCCGTACGCGCGGATCGCTCCGCGGGGGCGCCCGCCCATCACCGTCGTCGCCCGCAACGCCGGTCCGGACGCGGTCTACATCGACTCGGTGCGCCTGGACGGCGAGCCGTACGGGCGCTCGTGGCTCCCGGAGGACTTCACCACCGGGGGAGGGACCCTCACCCACGTCCTGGGCGCACAGCCGAACACCGGATGGGCCACCGGCGCGGAGGACCTGCCGGTCGACCGCTGACACGGGACCGGGCGCGGGGGCCTCGACCCCGGGCGGGAGCCGAGGCCCCGCCCCCACCCGGCGTCAGGCCCGCGCGGCTCGGAACCGGCGGCCCTGGCGACCTCACGGCGGGGGAGGGGCCGCGAGGCCCGCCTCGTGGGCGAGCAGGCCGGCCTGCGTGCGGTTCTCGCAGTCGAGCTTGGCGAGCATGCGCGACACGTAGCTCTTCACGGTCGACTCGGACAGGAACAGGCGGGCGGCGATCGAGGCGTTGGACATGCCCTCGCCCAGACAGCCCAGGAGTTCGCGCTCCCGTACGCTCAGACCCCGCACGCGTGCGCGCGCCTCCTCCGCGCGGACGCGGTCGCCGGCCGAGGCGCCCAGCAGGCGGCGGGCCGCGACGGGCGACATCACCGTGTGCCCGTCGGCGGCCACCCGCACGAGGTTGACCAGGTCCTCCGCGGGCGTGGTCTTGACCAGGAACCCGATCGCGCCGGCGCTGAGCGCGCGCACCACGTGCGCGTCGTCGTCGAACGTGGTGAGCGCCACGACGACCGGCGGGTCCGCCAGCGCGTTGACGCGCCTGATGGCGGCGATGCCGTCGACCCCCGGCATGCGCAGGTCCATCAGCACGACCCGGGGCCGCAGGCGGACCACGGCCTCGACCGCCTCCGCACCGTCCCCGGCCTGGCCCACCACCTCGATGTCGTCCGCCGAGCCGAGGATCGTGCGCAGGTGCGCGCACACCATCGGCTCGTCGTCGACCACGACCACCCGGATCACGGAGCCTCCCCCGTCCTGTCCCCGTCCGGCAGCACCGCACCGATCCTGAACCCCCCGCCGCCGTCCGGCCCCGCCGCGCAGGCGCGGCGCCCGGCCCTCCGAGCGCCGCGCACACCCGGAGGGACCCACCGTCGGCGGACCGGCGCCGCGGCCCCGCCGGGCTGGCACGGGACCGGCGCCCAGCCCCCGCCCGGCGTCAGGCCTCCACGGTGAAGCCCGCGCGGAGCAGGTCCTCCTCCCGCGACGACGGGCCCACGAGGAGCTCGAACCCGCCCGGTTCGACCACGCGCGTGCCCGAGGCGTCCACGATCGTGCAGTCGGCCACCGGCACCTCGATCTCGACGACACGGGACTCGCCCGGCTCCAGACGCACCTGCCGGTACGCCTTGAGCTCCTTCTCCGCCCACGTCACCGACGCGACCGTGTCGCAGACGTAGGCCTGGACGGTCTCCAGCGCGGGCCTGGCGCCCGTGTTGGCCACCGTGACCCGGGCGCGGACGATGTCCCCGGGCCCGACACCGGGGCGGGGGATCCGCAGGTCCGCGTATTCGACGGTCGTGTAGGAGAGCCCCTGGCCGAACGCGAACGCGGGGCGCTGCGTGAGGTCCGCGTACCGGTCGCCGTGCTGGCCGCGCACCTGGTTGTAGAACGTCGGCTGCTGGCCGGCGTGCCGCGCGAAGGAGATCGGCAGGCGGCCCGAGGGCTCCACCAGCCCGAGCAGCAGCTCCGCGACGGCGCGCCCGCCCAGCATGCCCGGGTTGGCCGCGTACACGAGCGCGGCGGCGTCCAGCGCGGAGTCCGGCAGCACCAGCGGCTTGGAGGCGACCACCACGACGACCATCGGGGTCCCGGTCGCGGCGAGGGCGTCCAGGAGCGCGACCTGCCCGCCCACGAGTTCGAGGGTCGCGGTCGACCTGCCCTCGCCCACGAGCTCGATCCGGTCGCCGACCACGGCGACGACGACGTCGGCGTCCTCGGCCGCCGCCACCGCCTCCCCGATCATCCGCCCGTCGGGTTCGGCGGGGACCACGACGCGGGGGCGCGGCTGGCCGTCGGGGAAGAACTCCCCCTCCGGGTCCGGGGCGAGGCGGAGGATGTCCGCGCCGCGGGCGTGCCGCACCTTCCACCCCTGCGGGAAGTGGTCGCGCACGCCGTCCAGGACGGTCCGGACCATCCCGCGCGGGTGGCCGTCCGGAAGCCAGTCCACCTGGCCCGACGCGCCGGCCCAGTCGCCGAGCTGGGTGTCGGGGTCGTCGGCGTTGGGCCCCACCACGGCGACGGTGCGCGCCGGGGCGTCCGCGGCGGCGTCGGCCCGCCCGGAGGCGTCGGCGCGGAACCCCCCGTCCAGGGGCAGGGTGCCGTCGTTGGCCAGCAGGACCAGGGAGCGGCGGGCGACCTCCAGGTTCAGGTCGGTGTGCTCCCGTGCGCCGATGACCGCGGCCTGGCGCTCCGGACTGGGGTGGCGCGGGTCCTCGAACAGCCCGAGCTCGAACTTGAGCGTGAGGATGCGGCCGACGGCGGCGTCGATCTCCGCCTCGGCCAGCATGCCCCGCGCGACCGCCTCCTGGGCGCCCTCGAAGAACTGCGGCGTGGTCATCACCATGTCGTTGCCCGCGCGGACCGCGGCCGCCGCGGCCTGGGCGTGGTCGGCGTACACGCGCTGCTCCCACACCATGCGGCCCACGTTGTCCCAGTCGGTCACGAGCGTGCCGGTGTACCCCCACTCGCCGCGCAGGACCTCGTCGAGCAGCCAGTCGTTGACCGTGATCGGCACGCCGTCCATGGACTGGTAGCCGAGCATGAAGGTGCGGCAGCCCTCGCGGGCGACCCTCTCGAACGGGGGCAGGAACCACGAGCGCAGCTTGCGCCGCGAGATGTCCGCCTCGCTGGCGTCGCGTCCGCCCTGCGTCTCGGAGTAGCCGGCGAAGTGCTTGGCGCACGCCAGGATCGCCGTCGGGTCCTCCAGCCCCTCGCCCTGGTAGCCCCTGACCATCGCCGAGGCCATCTCGCCGATGAGGAAGGGGTCCTCGCCGAAGGTCTCGCCGACGCGTCCCCAGCGCAGGTCGCGGGCGATGCACAGCACCGGGGAGAACGTCCAGTGGACGCCGGTCGCGGCGACCTCGACGGCCGTGGTGCGGGCAACCCTCTCGACGAGCCCGGCGTCCCAGGTCGCCGCCATGCCGAGCTGGGTCGGGAAGATCGTGGCCCCCTCCCAGAAGGAGTGCCCGTGGATGCAGTCCTCGGCGACGAGGAGGGGGATGCGCAGCCGCGTCCGCCCGGTCAGGGCCGCCGCTTCCAGGACACGCTCGGGGGAGGTGTGCAGGATCGAGCCCGCGTGCATGTCCTCGATGAGCGGGCGGACCCCGTCCTTGGCGTCGAGCTGCAGCATCTGGCCGACCTTCTCGGGCAGCGTCATGCGTCCCAGGAGGTCGGCGACCCGCTCGGCGTGGCCCAGCGCGGGGTCGAGGTAGGGAAGGGGTGCGTTCAACGGGGTTCTCTCCTGCGGCGTCGGCTGGGCGCGGTCTGGTCGAGGGTGCGGGTCGGCGTGGCGGGAGGCTGTCACGGACAGCCATGGGAACGCTCCCATGGGCGCGGCTCGTGGGATTCCCCCGCGAACACGGGCCCCTCCGACACCCTCGTGACGGGGACGCGCCCCGCCCCGCGGTGAGGAGCGGTCCGCGTACGGTCGTACGCTACGGCAGCCACCGCCACCCGCGTCAAACCGGGGGCCGCAACGTACCGGGTACCACGGGCGGGCGGACGCGCGGCGCCGCACCGGCCCGCCCGCGCACCCGGTCCTCGCCGACGCATCGGCGGGGGCGCCGTGCGGCCCCGAGGCGGGCCTGTCCGCGCCGCCACCCCCGGCTTACCTCCGCACCTGTGATCGCTCACCTCTCCGCCACTGCCTCGGCCGCCGGGGGCCCGCGTAGTGTTCAGCTGGTCGCCCGGAGCCACCGGGAAACCCCGCAGGAGGGAACGAACCGATGAGGAAAGTCGCCTACCGCATCGCCGCCAGGCTGGGCATCGTCGACAGCGAGCGCCTGACCCGTCCCTACATCTACTACTAGGCCGCCGCCTCCCCGGACCCGCGCCCCGGTCCGCCCGGCCCCCGACACACCCGCGGACCCCCCAAGCGCGGGTCCCGGAGCCTCCGGGACGCCGCGGGCACCGACCCCGGACCGCGGTCCGGCGGACACGGCCCCGGCGTCCCGACCCCCCGCCGCTCCCAGGGCCCGTGCCGATCCTCCGGGGCACGGGCCCACCGCCTTCCCAGGACGGTCCCGATGACGGTCACCCACACAGCCCCTCCGGGACCCGGGGGAGGGCGCGGCACGGCCAACGCCGCCGACTACGCCCTGGACCCGCTCGGCTTCCTCACCGGGGCGGTGCGCGAGTTCGGCGACGTCGTCTCCCTGAGCTCCTCCAACGTGCTCCTGGCCCACCCCGAGGACATCGGCCGCGTCCTGGTCGACCGGGGCGAGAACGTCGTCAAGATCAGCGAAGGCACCCGGCGGGGGCCCACCGGCTTCCCCCGCGCCATGATGAACAGCGAGGGGGCGGACTGGGAGCGCAAGCGCGCCCGGCTCCGTCCCGCCTTCCGCAGCGAACGCCTCGCACACCTGGAGGAGGCCGCGCGGGAGGGCGTCGCCCGCACGGTCGGATCGTGGACGGACGGGCAGACCGTCGACGTGCACCACGAGATGTCCCGGCTGGCCATGCTGGTGGGCGCCACCCACATCGCGGGCCGCGAACCCGGGGAGCACGGCGAGGCCCTGGCCGGCGCCGTGGCCGCCATCATGCGGCTCACGTCGTCCCCGCGCCTGCCCGCCTGGCTGCCGACCCGCGTCAACCGCGACCTGCGGAGGTCCCTGCGCGACCTGGACGACGCGCTCGCGGTGATGATCCGCGAACACCGCGACGACGGCGCCGGGACGGCCCTGGACGCCCTCCTCGCCGACGACCCGTCCTTCGAGGAGGTCCGCGACGAGCTGGCCACCCTGCTGATGTCGGGCTACGAGACCACCGCGGACGCGCTGACCTGGCTCCTCCACCTCCTGGGGGCGCACCCGGAGGCGAACGACCGGATGGGCGAGGAGGGGTTCGCCCGGGCCGCCGCCAAGGAGGCCGTGCGCCTCTACCCGCCGGCGTGGGTCATCAGCCGGGAGACCGTGCGGCCGTTCGAGGCGGGCGGCCACACCCTCCCCGCCGGGACCGTCCTCGGGCTCAGCCCGTGGGTGACCCACAGGGACGAGCGGTGGTTCCCCCGGGCCGGCGAGTTCCGACCCGAGCGCTGGCTCGCGGGCGGGCCCTCCCACCGCTACGCCTACTTCCCCTTCGGGGCGGGGCCGCGCGGCTGCATCGGGGCGTCGATGGCCCTGCGCGAGGTGGAGGTGATCGCCGGGGAGCTGTGCGCCCGCGTGCGCCTGGAACCCGTCGCGCCGGAGGCGGTGCGGCCGCGCCCGGCCCTGGCGCTCCAGCCCCGCGGGGTGCGCGCGGTGGTCCGGAAGCCTCGGCGCGGCTGACCGCCCCGGCTCCCCTGCGCCGTCGGGCCCCGGGGCGTCGGGCCCCGGGGCGCCGGGCCCCGCCCCGAGCTCCGCACCCACCGGGTGCGGCCGGTCCGGGCTCCCGCTCCGCCGGGGAGCGTCCTCGCGGGCCTCCGGGCGGACGGCCGTCCGGAGGCCCCACAGGGGACGGTGTGCGACGTTCGGCCCGGTGGCGCCCGGACGGCCGTCGTCGACCACGCGGCGGCCCGGCGCCGGGCGTTGGCGGTGTGGGGCGTCGAGAGCCTTCCGGTGGTCGGGGTGGATGGCGCGATCCACACCGGTACCGAGGCCCTCTTCGCCTCTGTCGGCCGGGGCGGGTGTCACCAACCTCCGGTACACCTAGCGCCGGGCGCAGACCAGGAAGAACGGGATGGCGACGAACAGCCGCCCCGTCCCGGCGCGCTCGCGCTGCTCGTCCGCCCACGCGGCCGCCCGGTCCCCGGGGACCGCTCCCGCCGCCACGGCCGCCGAGGCCAGGCCGGTGAGCATGGGCAGGACACCGGCGTCGGTGAACAGGAGCACGCTGCCCTCCACCTCCACGTCCCCGAAGCCCGCCTCCAGCAGCAGGGCGCGCTGGCGCCGGGGCGCGCGGGGGTCGGGCATGCCGTCGGCGTACGAGGAGACGATCGCGCGCGTCAGCACCGGGTCGGCCGAGTCCACGGCGTACGCCTCCCAGTCCTGGCCGAGCAGCACGACGCGGCCCCCGGGGGCCAGGACCCTCCGGGCCTCGGCCAGGGCGCGCGCGGGATCACCGAGGGAGTGGTAGACCTTCTCCGCCCTGTACCCCTGGACGCGGCCGTCGGGCAGGGGGAGCGCGTAGGCGTCGCCGCGCAGGAACCCCGGTCCGGGATGGCGCCCGCGGGCGGCGCCGAGCATGCGCGGGTCGAGGTCCACACCGACCACGCGCGGCCCCTCGGCGGCGATCTCCGCCGCCGCGCGTCCCGTCCCGCAGCCCACGTCCACGACCGTGTCCCCCGGCCCCGCGCGGAGGAGTTCCCGCGCGCGCGAGCGCAGCCGCACCGCCCCGGGCGTCAGGTCGAACCGGTCCAGCCTGGCCAGGAGCCGGTCGGTGTCCGACCGTTCGGAGGTCCGCATGGAAGGGATTGTGCGGCCCCGCCGACCGGACGGCAAGACCCCCGCGCCCCTCCCGCGGCGTCGCGGCGCCGGTCGTGCGCTCCGCGCGCCGGGACACGGGGCGTCCGCGCACAGCTGCGCCCCGCTCGCCGGTGGCGGGCGGGGCGCAGCGGACCAGGTGTCATTCGGAGGGTTCGGGAAGCTCCGGGCATTCGATGGTCGGGTTGACCCCCACGTAGTTCAGGGGGCCGACGAAGACCGTGCCCACGGTGTGCCCGAGGTTCGAGCACGAGGCCTCGTCCGCGCCGAACAGGCCGCGCTGGAACGCGGCGATCAGGCCGATGAGAAGCCACAGGACGACCAGCGTCGAAAGAACGATCTTCACGCGCACTCTCTGCCTCCAAGGGGGGTGAGCTGACGAGGCGGCGTTGCTTCGCCAGGGACCTACCCGCGAGGAGGGGCGTCTCACCTGCTTCGCCCGCCGGGCGGCGCCGCGCCGCCCGGCGACCGGCTCAGGGCCACACGTCGAAGCGCCACCGGGTGGGACCGTGCGGCAGTTCGTCGGCGGGGAACGCGAACACCGTCGACGGCGTGACGGTGAAGACCCGGTAGGGCGGCGGACCCGCGGTCGGCGCTCCCTCGGGGCCGGTCAGCTCGCCGTTCCCGGGGGCCGGGGCCCACCCGTAGCGCTCGGCGTACGCCGCGGCGACCCTGTCCAGGCGCTCGGCGTCCAGCACCGCCTCGACGGTCCCCTCCACCACCACGTCCATCCGGCCCGTGCCGAACGCCAGGCTCACATCGGGCGAGGACGCCATCAGGCGGGACTTGGCCGAGGACTGCCCCGAGGCGAAGCAGGGCTGGCCGTCCACCCACACCGCCAGCAGCGGCCGCGTGTGCGGAGGGCCCTCCGCGCGGGACACGGTCAGCCAGTACGTCCCGGCCGTCTCCACCAGGTGGGGGAGAACCTCCGACCACACGCCGGGGGGTCCGCTCGTCAGGGACTCGGCCTTGGGATCCGGAAAAGCGAACACGACACACTCCTCTGGGCTCTCTGGCGTGAACAGACCAGGGTAATGGGCGGTGCCGACACTCACGCCGCCGCGGGCGCGGTGCGCCGGACGCGCAGCGCGAACCCGGCGAAGACCACGGCCGCGCCGACGGCGGTGGCGAACATGACCACCGTCATGCTGGACAGCGTCACCGGGCCGAACAGCCCGGCGGTGGCGGCCAGGCCGGACCCGATCGCGAACTGGAGCGAGCCCAGCAGGGCCGAGCCGCTTCCGGCGACCTGGGGCGGCTGCCCGTTCAGGGCGAGCGCGGTCGCGTTCGGCGACACCAGGCCGGTGAACACCATCATCACGAACAGGGCGGCGGTCACCGTCACCAGGTCGGCGAGGCCCGCGGTGTCCAGCAGCGCCAGGCCCGCCACCGACAGGATCGACCCGACCAGGCCGAGGATCAGCCGGCGGTGGATCTCCACCCGGGGGATGAGGAACGCGTTGAGCTGGTTGCCGAGGATCATCCCGAGGGTGGTCACCGCGAACACCAGGCTGAACTCCTGGGCGTTCGCACCGAACCGCGACTGCGACACGAACGAGAACGTCGAGATGTAGGTGAAGCTCATGCCGAAGCTCAGCGCGAGCGTGAGCGTGGGCCCCGTGAAGCGGATGTCGCGCAGCAGGCTGCCGAACACGCGCATCTGCGCGCGCGGGCTGACCCGCTGGCGCTCCTCGCGCGGCAGGCTCTCGGGCAGGCCGAACAGGACCAGGCCGAAGGTCAGCAGGCCCGCGGCGCCCAGCACGGCGAAGAGCAGCTGCCAGGGACCGAAGAAGAGGAGCTGGCCGCCCAGGACCGGGCCGAGCATCGGCGCCAGCCCGGCGAGCAGCACGAGCCGTGAGAAGAAGGTGGCGGCGGCGTCGCCGTCGAACACGTCGCGCACGATCGCCCGCGAGACCACCAGTCCGGCGGCGGCGGACAGCCCCTGGAGGAAGCGCAGCGCGCTGAACGCCTCCACGCTCGACACCATCGCGATGGCGAGCGTCGTGGCGGTGAACACGCCGATCCCCGCGAGGAGCGGAAGGCGGCGCCCCCACCGGTCGCTGAGTGGTCCGATGACCAGCTGTCCCAGGGCGAGACCGGCCATCACCGACGTCAGGGTGAGCTTGACGCTCGACTCGCTGGCGCCGAGGTCGGCGGAGATCTGGGGCAGGGCGGGCAGGTACAGGTCGGTGGCCAGCGGGCCGAGGGCGGACAGCACGCCCAGGACGAGCACGAGCAGCAGCGTGCGACGGCGCGTGCTCCGGTCCCCGCCGCGAGGGGCGGCGTCCCGGACGTCGGTCGCGTCGGCGCGGACGACCGGGGTCGCCTCGTCGGTCGCGGCGGTCTCCGGGGCGCGGTGCTTCGGGCGCACGGAAAGAAGGGTCACAGGGGCTCCAGCACAGGAAAGGTCAAGGACAGGGAGAACCGGGAAGGTGCTCGGGCGCCGTGAACCGCCTTCGGGCGGGGCACCGTCAAGAAAGTCCCACGTGGGGATACTCCCGGCACCAACACACGACCTGCGCTCGGCAATCCCGGCTTTACCCGGCGATCCGCGTGATCCGCGTTACGTCGCGAGAACCCCTGTGTGGGTCGGGGTTGCGGAGGACTGTGACGGCGGCCATGCGGGCCGCGGCGCGGGCCGGCGAGCCGTGATCAGGGGCGTGGCGGCCGACCCGGCGGCGGCCTCCGGGGCAGCGCGCGGCCGGAGCCCTCTCGCCGGTCCCGGCGCGGGCCCTTCCACGGGTCGGGGCCGCCGTCGGCGGCGCGGGGCACGGCCTGTGGTGCCGCAAGGGGAACTCCACCCACGCCGGGGGGCGTGCTCGCGGATCCCGTCGTGCGCGGCCCCGGTCCAGGGATCCCTGGACCGTTTCCCACCGTTCTGCACACCGATGTCTCCAGGGTTTGCTACGGTCGCGCTCCCGACCCCGATCGTCGTGTCGTGAGCCGACGCCCCCCAGGAGCCCCGGTGCGCCCCACCGCCCTCGCCGCTTCCGCGGCCGCCGTCCTGCTCGCCCCCGGCCTCAGCGCCTGCGCCGAGGATGCCCCGGTGGAGTACTCCTTCGAGTCCATGGCGGAGGTGGAGCCCGCCCTGCCCGCCCCGGGGGAGGCGATGCCGGTCCTCCTCGAGATCGGGGACACCCACACCTGGGACGACGGCCTGTCCGTGGGGCTGTCCGACGTCGAGCGGCCCGACGAGGACGCCCTCGGAGACAGCGGCGGTCGGGACAGGGTCACGTTCACCGTCGCCCTCACCAACGACAGTGACGTCCCGGTGCGGATCGACCGCATCGACTGGTTCTGCACCGGCGGCGTCGAAGGCGACGACGAGGCGTTCGACGGGGACGCACACGAGCGGCCAGGCACGATCCAGCCAGGCGCCGCCGGCGTCCTGGAGCCCGCCTGCGAGATGCCCGCCGAGGAGTACGGACTCCAGCTCCTGCTGGGCCTCTCCAGACCCGGCGACGCGGAGCTCGCGCACGAGGTCGTGTTCTTCTCCGGCGTCGTCGAGTAGGCGGGGGCAGGCGGACCAGGGTGGCGTCGGCGCCGGGCGAGGGGAGCCCGGGGCGCGTGGGCCGGGCTCCTCGACGGCGAACCCGCAGGGCCGGACGTGTGCCCGCGTGAGCCCGGACGCCTGCTCCCGGCGCCCGGTCGGGTTTGCGCGCCCGTGTGCCGCCGCCGGGGCCGTGCCCGGCCGGTCGGGAGGGCCGGGGAGCACGCGCGCCGCCGAGCGAAACAGGAATTTCACTTATGACGGTCTTGTCCGGCGCCGGCCGTGTCGGTAGGAACGGTGGGGACCCCCAGGAGGAGCCCCCGTGCACCAGCCCCCTCAGCCGCGCCCCCGCCCACTGTCCGCCCTCTCCGGCACACTGGCCGCCGTCGTCGCGGCGGGCCTGCTCGCCACCCCCGGCGCGGCGTCCGCCGACCCCGTCCCGCGCGGGGAGGCCGCCAACGGCTCCGAGCGCAACGACCGGGCCGCCGGGGCGGAGGCCCTGGCCGGCGCCGCCCCGCACGCGTTCGCCGCTCCGCCGGCCGCAGCCGGGGTGGACCCGGACGCCCCCTACCCCAGGCGGACCGCACTCCCTGAGCCGCCGGAGGACCCCGACGACCACTCGGTCAGGCTCGGCCTCATGCCCTACCACGGCATCGCGCCCGCCCTCAACGAACTCCAGGAAGCCTCCGACCGGGTGAGCGCGGAGGTCGTCGGCACCTCTGTGCAGGGCCGCGACATGTACCTGGTCACCGTCACCGAACCCGAGAACCGGGCCGAGTCCGACCACCAGAGACGGATGCGCGAGCTGATCTCGCAGGACCCCGCGCGGGCCGCCCGGGACAGGACCCTGCCCGACCGCTACAAGGCCCCCGTGCTCGTCAACGCCAACATCCACGGCAACGAGTGGGAGGGCACGGACGCGTCGCTGCGGGTCATCGAGGAGCTCGCCACCGGCACGGACGAGGCGACGGAGGAGCTGCTGGAGAGCACGCGGCTGTACTTCGTGCTGACCGCCAACCCGGACGGCCGCGTGGCGGGACAGCGCGCCAACAGCCGCGGCTTCGACCTCAACCGCGACTTCGTCACCGTCTCCCAGCCCGAGACGGCGGCGGTGCGCCAGGTCGTGATCGACACCCAGCCCCTGGTCCTGCTCGACCAGCACGGGTACGTCAACGGCACGCTCATCGAGCCGGGGACGCCCCCGCACGGCCAGAACTACGAGTACGACCTCTACATCGAGCACACGTACGCGAACGCGGAGAACATGGAGGAGGCCGTCCTCGACCTCGGGTACACGCCCGAGGACGACGGGGTGGAGCCCCCGCAGATCCCCTTCCGCGACTGGGAGGACGGCTGGGACGACTGGCCGCCGATCTTCACCCCCATGTACGCGCCCTACCAGGGAGCGGTCTCCTCCGCCACGGTCGAGTTCCCGATGCGCGTCAACAACGCCGCCTACGACGACCTGGACGAGGAGGAGCTGCGGCGCCGCTCGGCGATCAACACCGACGTCTCCGCCGCCACCATCGGGGCGACGCTGGCCTACGTCGGGGAGAACCGCGACGAGCTCGTCGGCGACCAGATCGAGGTGTTCCGCCGGGGCGCGGCCGGTGAGGAGCAGGTCGTGCCCCCGCAGGGGTGGGTGCCCGGGTTCGACCCGGAGGACGTGTGGACCACCGAGTTCCCGCGCGCCTACGCGATCCCCGCGGAGGGTCCGGCCGCCGCCCGCCTCGTGGACCTGCTCGTCGCCAACGACGTGGTCGTCGAACGCGCGAACGAGGGCTTCGAGGCGGGCGGGACCTCCTACGACGCCGGGACGTACGTGGTGGACATGCACCAGCCCAAGCGCGGCATGGCCAACGTCCTCCTGGAGGACGGGCGGGACATCAGCGAGGACATCGGCGCGATGTACGACATCTCCGGATGGAGCCACGGGCTGCTGTGGGGGGCGCGGGTCGACGCCCTCCACACCGAGGTCGGGGCCGACACCGCGCCCGTGGCGGCGGCCGCCCCCTCCGGGCGGGTGGACGAGGCGGGCGGGCACGGCTGGGAGCTGGCACTGGACGACGGGGCCCAGGTCGCGGCCCTCAACGCCCTGCTCGCCGACGGCGTCGAGGTGGCGTGGAGCGGGCGGGGCAGTGTGCTCGTCCCCGCGTCGGCCGCCGGCGCCGTCGAGCGTGTCTCCGACCGTCACGGGGCGGTCTTCGCCGGGGCGGAGGACGGCGGGGGCGAGGCGCTGTCGGCGCCGACCGTCGCCGTGGCGGGCGCCGCCGACGAGCTGTTCACCCTCGACCGGATGGGGTTCGACGTCGAACCGGTGTCCACGCGCGTGCTCAACGACGGGTTCGACTGGACCGGGGTGGACGTGCTCTACGTGTCGAGCGGGCTGGTCCACGCCGACCTCGATGCGGAGGCCCGCGCGGACCTGGACGCGTTCCTGGAACACGGCGGCGTGGTGGGAAGGGGCCCGACGGGCGCCCGCTTCAACGGCCAGGCCGGTCTGTTGGACGTGGTCAGGCATGCGGGACGCCCGGACGCCAACGGCGTGGTGGCCGTGACCGCAGGGGACGGGGTGCTGGCAGGGACGGGCGGGCACTCGTTCGTGTACTCGCCCGGGTGGTTCACCGACCTGGGCGAGGACGTGTCCGTCGAGCAGTCCTACGCCGCCGAGGGGCCGCTCGTGGCCGGGCACTGGCGTGCCGACGCGAACGGGGAGGGCGGCCAGGACGCCGCCGCCGGACGGGCCTCCGTGGTCAGCGGTGTCGCGGAGCGGGGCGCGTCCGTGGTGCTGTTCGGCACCGAGCCGCTGTTCCGCAACCACCCCAAGGGCCTCTTCGGGCAGGTCGCCCAGGCCCTCTACTGGAGCTCGCTCGCCCAGGAGGGCTGAGCCCGCCCGCACCGGCGCCGCCCCGGAGGAGGACTCCGGGGCGGCGGCCGGTGCGGGCGGGGATCCCGGTCTTGCCCGGAAATTGTCAAGGCGTCGGTCTCAGCACGGAAAGCCTTTGGCGTAATGAGCCCTCTTTCTCCGGGCGGATGAGTGACCCTTGAAGGAGGGAGGGAATTCTGCCTGTCCGGGCCGGACCTTACCGCGGGGGAGCATTGCGCCATGTACGAACAACCGCCGGGTGGACCTCAGTACCCTCAGCAGCCGCCTCCCGGACAGCCACCGCCCCCGCAGAAGAGGAAGGCCTGGCCCTGGGTCCTGCTCGGCTGCGGCGGTGCCGCGCTGCTGGTGATCATTCTGGGCGTCGCCTGCACGGTGTCGCTGTTCGCCGGAGGATCCGGCGGGGAGCCGGCCGACGACGCGGGCGAGGCCGAGTCCGTCGGCATGGGCGAGCCCGGCACGGTCGGCCAGTGGGAGGTGACCGTGAACGGTATCGAGACGGCCGCCACCTACGGGGACGAGTTCTCCCAGGAGACGGCGCAGGGCGAGTACGCGATCGTGGACCTCACCGTGGAGAACACAGGGAGCGAGGCCACGACCTTCGACAGCTCGGCGATCAGCCTCGTCGACTCCGAGGGCAACACCCACTCGTCGAGCGGGTCCCTGACAGCCGATTCCCTGTTCCTGGAGCAGATCAACCCGGGCAACGAGGTCTCCGGGACCGCTGCGGTGGACGTGCCGGAGGGAACCGAGATCACCGAGGTCGAGGTGACGGACACGTTGTCGACGGAGGGCCCGCTGGTGGTCCAGGTGGACTGACGGCCCAACGACCCGGGCTGTCCCGGGAGCCCGGGAGGGAGCCCGGCCGCCGGGCCCCGCGGTCCGGGGCGGCGGGCGGGAGGCGCCCGCCCGGAAAATCCGTGGTGTCCGGGCGCAGCCGGCCCCTTGGGTGCCTGCCACGACCACTCCTGCCCCCTCGCTCCGCCTCGCGGAGATCACCCCCGCGAACGTCGACGCCGCCCTCGGGGTGAAGGTCCGCGAGGACCAGAACGCCTTCGTGGCCCCCGTGGAGCGCTCCCTGGCCGAGGCCTATGCCTCCCGCGCCACGGCCTGGCCACGCCTCGTCATGGACGGGGACGAGGCCGTCGGCTTCGTCGTGGCCAACTTCGCCCCCGACGAGGAGGAGCCGGACTTCCGCTGCGGCATCTGGCGGCTCAACATCGCCGGGGACGCGCAGGGGAGGGGGTACGGGCGGTTCGCGGTCGGGGCCGTCGCCGCCGAGGCGCGCGTGCGGGGGAACCGGAGGCTCACGGTGATGTGGGTGCCGGGCGGGGGCGGACCCGAGGGCTTCTACCTGGGTGCGGGGTTCCGGCCCACCGGACGGGTGATGGGCGGACAGGTGGTCGGGGAGATGGTCCTCGACCGGTGAGGGGGACGGCCCCGCCGCAGGGGCGGGGCCGCGAACCCCTCCGCACCGTCAGTGGCCCCGGTCGATCCACTCCTGGAGGTGGGGCGCCTCTTCGCCGACCGTCGTCGAGTCACCGTGCCCGGTGCGCACCACCGTGTCCGGGGGCAGCGTCAGCAGCCGGTCGCGGATGGACCCCACGATCGTCGGGAAGTCCGAGTAGGACCGCCCCGTCGCCCCCGGCCCGCCCCGGAAGAGAGTGTCCCCGCTGAAGAGCGTCCCCAGCTCCGGCGCGTACAGGCACACCGCCCCCGGGGCGTGGCCCGGGGTGTGCAGCACGCGCAGCCCGGTCCCGGCCACCGCGACCGTCTGCCCGTCGGCCAGTTCCCCGTCGGGGGCGCGGTCCGGGTGGGTCGTGTCCCACAGCACCCGGTCGTCGGGGTGCAGCAGGATCGGGGCGCCGACGGCGTCGGCCACCGCCGGGGCGGCGTTGACGTGGTCGTTGTGCGCGTGCGTGCACACCACGGCCACGACCCTGCGACCGCCGACCGCAGCCAGGATCGCGTCGGCGTCGTGGGCCGCGTCGACGACCACGACCTCCTCGTCGTCACCGACCAGCCAGACGTTGTTGTCGACCTCCCACTCGCCGCCGTCCAGGGCGAACACACCGGAGGTGGTCAGGAGTTCCACGCGCGCGCCGCTCACAGCCGCACCACCGAACGCAGGACGTCGCCGCGCTCCATGCGGACGAAGGCCTCCTCGATGTCGCCCAGGCCGATCTCCTCGCTGACGAAGGCGCCCAGGTCCAGGCGGCCCTGGAGGTGGAGGTCGACGAGCATGGGGAAGTCCCGCGAGGGGAGGCAGTCGCCGTACCAGGACGACTTCAGCGCGCCCCCGCGCCCGAACACGTCCAGCAGCGGCAGCTCCAGGCGCATCTCCGGCGTGGGCACGCCCACCAGGACCACGGTGCCCGCCAGGTCGCGGGCGTAGAACGCCTGCTCGTAGGTGGAGGGCAGCCCGACCGCGTCGATGACCACGTCCGCGCCGAAGCCGCCGGTCAGCTCGCGGATCGCCTCGACGGGGTCGGCGGCGGAGGCGTTGACCGTGTGGGTGGCGCCGAAACCGCGCGCCTGCTCGAGCTTGCGGTCCTCCAGGTCCACGGCGATGATCCGGTTCGCCCCCGCGAGGCGGGCCCCGGCGACGGCCGCGCAGCCCACGCCGCCGCAGCCGATGACCGCGACGGAGTCGCCGCGGGTCACCCCGCCGGTGTTGACGGCGGCGCCGATCCCGGCCATGACCCCGCAGCCGAGCAGCCCGGCGGCGGCCGGTGAGGCCTCCGGGTCGACCTTGGTGCACTGGCCCGCGGCGACGAGGGTCTTCTCGGCGAAGGCGCCGATGCCCAGGGCGGGGGAGAGCTCGGTGCCGTCCTCCAGGGTCATCCTCTGGGTGGCGTTGTGGGTGTCGAAGCAGTACTGGGGGCGGCCGCGCCGACAGGCGCGGCACTCACCGCACACCGCGCGCCAGTTCAGGACGACGTAGTCGCCGGGCCGGACGTTGACGACGCCCTCGCCGACGGACTCCACCACGCCCGCGGCCTCGTGGCCGAGCAGGAACGGGTACTCGTCGTTGATGCCGCCCTCGCGGTAGTGCAGGTCGGTGTGGCACACCCCGCACGCCTGGACCCGGACCACTGCCTCCCCGGGGCCCGGATCGGGGACGACGATCGTGGTCAGTTCGACGGGTGCTCCCTTGGCACGGGAGATCACACCCTGTACCCGCTGAGACATCTGGGCTCCCAAGACGTGGCTGTTGGCCGGAGCCGGCGGGCTCCGCTCCCGCCACCATGCCGCACCGGGCTCACACATGTCCAACATGTGAGAAGAGTGGGATTCACGCGTGGGAGTCATCAATCGGGTGCTCCTCGCGCAGCAGGTCGAGGAACGCGCGGGTCGCGCCCGAGGGGTGGGAGCCGCGCGGCGTGGCCAGCCCGACCCGCCATCGCGTGCCGCCGGGCAGGGGAGCGCTCCGCAGCCCGGCCGCCTGCGGCTTGTCCACGACCGGCCGCGGCACGACCGCCACCCCCATCCGGCGGCGCACCAGGTCCAGGAGGGTGTACACGTCGTTGACCTGGAGGGCCACCCTGCGGGTGATGCCGAACTCGGCGAACGCGAGGTCCGCGCAGTCCCGCGCGCCCCACCCCGGGTGCAGGTCCACGTAGTCCTCCCGCTCCAGCTGGGCCAGCACGCCCCCCGCGTCGATCGCGTGGTCGGGACCGGCCAGGAGCATCAGCGGCTCCTCCGAGATGCGCAGCAGGTCCGTGCCCCCCTCGCCCTCGAGGGGGCCCGCCACCAGGGCCGCGTCCAGCAGTCCGGCCCGCACCTGGTCCATCAGCTGGCCCGTGGCGGCCTGCTGGAGGTTGATCGCCACCTGCGGGTGCAGCGAGCGGTAGGAGTGCAGGAGGGGCGCGGCCTCCACGACCCCCATGCACTGCTCGGTGCCCAGGGCCAGGGTGCCGCGCACGCCGTCGCCGTCGGCCACCAGGTCCCTGAGCCCGTCCGCGGCGGAGAGGATGCGCTGGGCCTCGGCCCACAGCAGGCGGCCGGTCGGAGTGGGGCTCACGCGCCGGGTGGTGCGCAGGAGGAGCTGGGCGTCGAGGTCCCTCTCCAGCGCCCGGATCGACGCGGACAGGCCGGACTGGGTGATGCCGAGGTACTCGGCGGCGCGGGTGAAGTGCTGCTCCTCGCACACCGCGGCGAAGTGTCTCAACTGTCGAAGCTCCACGGCGCCAGCCTAACGAGCGCCGGGGGCCGGGCCGACCGCGCGCGGGGACCCGGCCCGCCGGGCGGGCGGTCGCGGCGGCCGGCCCGCCGCGTCACACCGGCCGCGCTCCCGGGCGCGACGCTAGAGGGACGTGCTCAGGCCCAGGCCGAGGCCGCCGTCCACGGGGATCTCCGCGCCGGAGGTGAAGGTGGCCCCGAACCCCAGGAACAGGACGGCCCGCGCGACCTCGGCCACGGTGCCGTGCCGTCCCATGGGGGTGGCCTCGTCGCCGACCCTCATGAACTCGGCCCTGGTCTCCTCCGTGAGGCCCGAGACCCCCATGGAGGGGGTGTCCACGAAGCCCGGCGCCACCGAGTTCACCCGGATCCCGCGCGGCAGCAGCTCCGAGGCGAGAACCCGCGAGAACCCCAGCACGGCCGCCTTCGTGCCGGTGTACACGCTCATCCCCGGTGACCCGGTCACGTTGGTGACCGACGTGGTGAACACGATGGACCCGCCGTCGGCGACCAGCGGCAGCAGCCGCTGCACCGTGAAGAAGGCCCCCTTCGTGTTGACCGCGAACATCCGGTCGTAGGACTCCTCGGTGACCTCCGTGAACGGGCTGAACTCGGACGTGCCCACGTTGACGTGGAGGAAGTCGATCCCGCCCAGGGCGGAGCCCACGATCTCGGCCAGCGCCTCGGTGTCGGCCCGGTCGGCGGCGTCGGCGCGCACCACGTGCACGTCCGGCCCCAGCCGGCCGCGCGCCTCCTCCAGGTTCTTCTCGTTGCGCCCGGTCAGCAGGACCCGGGCCCCTCCGGCGACGAGGTCCTCGACCACGCCCAGGCCCATCCCGTGCGTCCCGCCGATCACCACTGCGCGCTTGCCGCTGTACTCGCTCATCTTTCCCGCCAGGTGTCTCCCGTGGGGAGGCCCGGCGGCCTCCCCGTGTGACCACCACGATGGCCGCGGCCGCCACGGGTCCCCCACGGGAACACTACGGTTGGCACATGCGATTCGGGGTGCTGGGGCCGCTGGCCGTGTGGACCGACGACGGCGGGCCCGTCAGGATCGGCGACGCCAAGGTCCGCGCCCTGCTGTCGTCCCTGCTGCTCGCCCGCGGACGGCCGGTCCCCGCGGACCGCCTCGTCCGGGACCTGTGGGGCGACCGCCCGCCGGCCAGGCCCTCCGCCGTCCTCCAGGCCCGGGTCTCCCAGCTGCGCGGCGACCTGGAGCGCGCCGAGCCCGGGGCCCGCGCCCTGGTCCGCCACCGCGCCCCCGGCTACCTGCTGGAGGCGGACGACCTCGACGCCGCCCGGTTCGAGGACCTGGTCCGCCGGGCGGGCACGGCCGCCGACCCGCGCGGCAGGGCCGACCTGCTCACCCGGGCCCTCGGCCTGTGGCGCGGCCCGGTCCTGTCCGAGTTCTCGGACGCCGACCCCGCCCTGTCCGCCGCCGCCCGGTGGGAAGAGCTGCGGGTGACCGCCGTGGAGGAGCGGGCCCTGGCCCGCCTCGAACTGGGCGAGCACCCCGCGCTCGTCGCCGAGCTGGCCGAGGAGGCCGCCCGCCACCCCTACCGCGAACGCCTGCACGCGGCCCACATCCGGGCCCTCTACGGCGCGGGCCGCCAGGGCGAGGCGCTCGCCGCCCACGAGCGGCTCCGCGCCCGGCTGGCCGACGAGCTGGGGATCGACCCCGGACCCGAGCTGGCGGCCCTGCACCGCG
Source organism: Streptomonospora nanhaiensis (assembly GCF_026642255.1). Taxonomy (GTDB): domain Bacteria; phylum Actinomycetota; class Actinomycetes; order Streptosporangiales; family Streptosporangiaceae; genus Nocardiopsis; species Nocardiopsis tropica. Next base: position 3,200,204 of record NZ_CP113264.1, read on the forward strand.
CGGTCCTGGCCCAGGATCCCTCCCTCGACCCGCCGCGCGGCCCGGCGGACGCCCCGGAGCCGTCCCCGGCGCCGGACCCCGGGCCGCGGCGCCCCGAGCCCCCGGGCACGGGGCTCCCGCCGGCGCCCGTGGGGGACCTGGTCGGACGCGACGTCCAGCTCCGGGCGCTGCGCCCCCTCGTCGCGGACCGGCGCCTGGTCACCCTCACGGGCCCCGGCGGCGTCGGCAAGACACGGCTGGCCCTGGCGGTGGCGGCACAGGACCCCGCGGACACCGTGCGGTTCGTGGAACTCGCCGGACTCGCCCCGGACGGCGACCCCGTCCCCGCGCTGGCCGCCGTCCTCGGGGTGCGTGACGACGGGGCCGGCCCCGGGCTCCTGGACAGGGTCGCCGAACTCCTGCGCGGGGGAGGCCCCCTCCTGGTCCTCGACAACTGCGAGCACGTCGTCGCCCCCGTCGCGGACGCGGTCTCCCGGCTCCTGCGCTCCGCCCCCGGCCTGCGGATCCTCGCCACCAGCCGGGTGCCCCTCGACGTGACCGGCGAGCACCTGTTCGCGGTCCCCCCGCTGGACGTGCCCGGACCCGGTGCGGACACGCCCGAGGCCCTCGCCGGATCCGGCGCGGTCCGGCTCTTCACCGCCCGCGCGGAGGCCGCCGTCGCCGGGTTCGCCCTCGACGCGGACACCGCGCCCGCCGTCGCCACGGTGTGCCGCCGCCTGGACGGCATCCCCCTCGCGCTCGAACTGGCCGCCACCCGGCTGCGCCACATGCGGGCCGCCGACCTCGCCGCCCGCCTGGACGACCGCTTCGCGCTCCTGGGGGTGGGCCGCCGCGACGCGCCCGCCAGGCAGCGCACCCTGCGGGCGGTGATCGACTGGAGCTGGGAACCCCTCGACGCCCCCGAGCGCGCCGTGCTCTCCCGCCTGGCCGTGCACGCGGACGGATGCGACCTGGACACCGCCGAGGAGGTCTGCTCCGACGGGGAGGGCGTCCCCCGGGCCCGGGTGCTGGACCTGGTCGGCTCCCTCGTCGACCGGTCGCTGGTCGTGGCCGCCGACCGTCCGGGGGGCACCCGCTACCACCTCCTGGAGTCGGTGGCCGCGTACGCGCTCGAACGGCTGGAGGAGGCCGGGGAGGCGGGAAGGACCCGGGCCCGCCACGCGGCCCACTTCGCCGACCTGGCCGAGCGCGCCGACGCGCTCCTGCGCGGCCCCGAGCAGGGGCACTGGCTGGAGCGCCTGGACCGCGAGAGCGCGAACCTGCGCGCGGCCCTGGAGTTCGCGGTCGGCGAGGGCGACGCCCACCTCGCGGCCCGCCTGGCCAACGCCCTGTGCTGGTACCGCTACCTGCGCGGACGCACCGGGGAGGCCCGCGACGCCCTGGACGCCGCGCTCCGCGCGGGGGCCGGCCCGGTCGCGGGCGCGCCCTCCCCGGACCGGACGCTGCGGGGCGGGGAGGCGCGGGCCCGGGCCGTCGTGTGGCGGACGGCCCTGTCCGCCCCCGGGTCCGAGGACGACCGGAGCAGGCGCGCCGCCGCCGACGAGGACCTCGCCGGGGTCGGTGACCCGGCCGAGCGCGCCCGGCTGGCCTGGTTCTCGGAGCTCACCCGCTGGGGCCTCGGCGACCTGGACCGCGCGACCCGCCGGACGGAGGAGGCGCTCGCCGCCTCGCTGGAGGCGGGGGACCCCTGGTGCGCCGCCGTCTGCCGGGTGGGGCTCGCCCGGACCGCGTTCGTGCAGGGCTCCCCGGCGGAGGCGCTGCGCCTGGCCGCGGAGGGCGAACGCGTTCTGCGCGGGCTGGGGGACCGGTGGGGCGTCCTCCACGCCTCCGACGTCCTCGCCCAGGCGGCGGAGGCGCTCGGGGACTTCGGGGACGCCGCCGCCCGGCACGCCGAGGGGCTGCGGATCGCCGAGGAGCTGCGCCTGTGGCGCACGGTCTCCCTCAAGCTGGCCGGCCTGGGGAGGATCGCCCTCCTGGAGGGCGACCTGGACCGCGCCGACACCCTGCACTCCCGGGCGCTGCGCGTGGCGCAGGAGCACTCCGACGCGGTGGCCGAGCAGTTCGCCGACGCGGGGATCGCGCTGACCGCCCGCCGCCGGGGCGACCTCGACCTGGCGGAGCGGTCGCTGCGCCGCCGCCTGGCGTGGAACCGGCGCGTGGACGGGCGGATCGGGACCGCCTTCATCCTCACCCAGCTGGGGTTCGTCGCCGAGCAGCGCGGTGACGCCGCCGAGGCCCTCGACCTGCACCGGCAGGGGCTCGGCGAGGCCGAGCGCGGCGGCGACCCCCGCGCCGTCGCCCTCGCGCTCGAGGGGCTGGCCGGGGCGCGCTCCCTGGCGGGGGAGCACGGGGCCGCGGCCGAACTCCTGGACCGTGCCCGCGCCCTGCGCGACGGGGTCGGCATGCCGCTGCCCCCGGCCGAGCGCTGGGACGTCGACCGGATCACCGAGCGCATCCGGGCGGGGTCCCGCGCCGGCTGAGCGGGGGCACGGGGAGAAACGGCGGCCCGGGCCGGGAACGGGGGTGGGGACGGCCCGGGGAGGGGCGGTGCCCGCCGGGGGACGGCGGGCACCGCCGGCAGACGCGCACGAGCGACGCCGAACGGGGAGGCGTTCTCGCGCCGGGTCAGCGGGTGAAGTCGTCGGGTCCCCGGCCGGGGCCGTGGTAGAACTCGCGCTGCGGCTCGTCCTCCGGCACGGGCGGGAAGGTCGGCCCCTCACCGGAGGGCTCGCGCAGCGAGTGGAGGTCCACGCCCTGGGCCGTGAGCACGGAGGCGGTGGCGTTGCGCAGGTCGGGGAGCATCGCGTACAGCACGTCCCCGGGGCAGGCGGTGGCGTTGAAGTCCCGGTGCCCGCGGATCGCGCTCTGGGGGTTGAGCCCGTAGGCCCCGCACAGCCAGGACAGGGTGGCGACGAGGGCGTTGGTCAGGGCCTGGGTGGGCCCCGTGGTCATGTAGGTGCCCTCGTTCTCGATCCCGATGCAGGTGCTGTTGTTGTTGGCGACGTGGGTTCCCACGACGTGGTGGCCCGCCCCGACGGCCTCCGGGGTGCGGTCGCGGCCCTCCATGACGTGCCCGCCGCGGCTGATGGTCAGCTGCTGACCGGCGTCGATCCAGCCGTTGCTGTCCATGTGGTAGTTCTGGATCGACCGGGACAGGGCCAGGGCGTGGTCGAGCGAGTAGTTGGTGCTGTTGGGCGTCGCGGTGTGGTGGACCACGATGTAGCTCGGCCGGTTGGCCAGGACCTGGATCGGGCTCGACGGCGGCCGGGCGTTCCAGGCGCCCCGCCAGTACAGGAACGAGGGGGCTGCCTGGGCGGAGGCGCTCGTGGCGCCGCCCACGGTGAGCGCGCCGCCGAGGACGGCGACTCCCGAGGCCGCGGCCGCTCCGCGCAGGATGGTGCGCCGATCCGGTCCGGACGGGTGGGTGTGTGGCATGGGGGGACCCTTCGTGGGGGGTGGTTACTTGCCAGTTCATAAAAGAACACGGACCACGGACCGTGCGCAAAGGGTGACCCGGAGATTTCTCTGTCCGCTTCCGGTCAGAATGCAAACCACCTGCCCCCGTAGTCAGAGGTCCCGACCGGGTGTAGGGGGAAAGGCTTTCGTGAGGGGTGCGCGATGACGTCACCGACGCGTTTCCAGGTTTCCCCGGTGTCATTCGCCCGACATTTCCCTGTCGTTTCCGAAGCCATTGGCGAAAAGACCGTGACCGGTGTGCGCCCCGCCTTTGCGCGACACGGCGGGAACGCGGATCCCGAGGTCGGGGGAGGCGTGGGAACGGCGCGGGGCCCGGTGGGACCCGTGGTCCCACCGGGCCCCGCGGGGTCGGTGCGGTCTCAGGCGACCGGCTCGGGCGCCCTGTCGCGCTCCTTCGCACCGGCCGTCAGGCGCCCGCTGCGGTGCAGCCACCAGTCGGCGAGGAGGGTGCCCAGGGGAGGAACGGACGCGGCCAGGGCCACCAGCGTCGGCCACACGCCCCAGCGCAGGTGGAGCGCGGCGGCCAGGGCGACGGCCACGTAGACCATGAACGCCCCGCCGTGCAGGGGGCCGAAGATCTGCACGCCCAGTTCGCTGCCGTTCCCGAGGTACTTGAACCCCATGCCGACGAGGAGGCCGGCCCAGGTGAAGGCCTCGAAGACCGCCACCACGCGGAAGACGGTCGCTGTGACGCGGGGACTGATGTTCACGTTGTTCCTCGGACTCGTTCTCGCTGGACACGGCGGATCCCGGCGCTAGGGGCCGGGATGGGTCTCCAGGCTAGGACATGATGTGGAATGTCCGTCTTCGGGTGTCCGCCGGTCGAGCACGGCGGTCCTCCGCCCCCGCGGGGCGTGCGGCCCCGGCCGTGTCCGGGTGTGCGTCCGCGGGGACGGCGGGCGCCGCGCCCCCGCTGCGTTCCGGGGAGGTGACGTCTCCGTGTGGGGCGCCCGTCCCGGAGGTGCTCCGCGCCCTCGGCCGGAGCCCCCGCCGCCGTGCCCGGACCGCCGGAACCCTCCGGGCCGGGCCGCACTCCGCGCGGAGCGGTCGGCCGCACCCCGCGAGCCGCCCCCGGGCGAGGAACAGGGTTTAGGCAAGGCTACCCTCATCGGTGTTCCGAGGTCGGGCGTCCGAGCCGCCCGCGCCCGTTCCCGCCGCAGTCTCCGCCCAGGGCGGAACCACACCACCGAGGAGAAGCAGTGAGCACCCCGACCCACGAACGCCGCGTCCAGAGGTACCCGCTGAAGCCGCGCGTCCTCGAAGTGGCCGACGTCGAGCGCGTCACCCCGCGCATGATCCGCGTCCACCTCGGCGGGCCCGACCTCGCCGGGATGGAGAGCGCCAACTTCGACGACCACGTCAAGCTGTGGTTCCCCAACGAGGAGGGCGGGCACGTCCTGCCCGTCGTGGAGGACGACCGCTGCCTGAACTTCCGCGCCCCCGGCGTGGTGTTCCGCGACTACACCGTCCGCGCGCTCGACACGGGCGCCCGGTGCCTGACCGTCGACTTCGTCGCCCACGACCACGGCCCGGCGGGACGCTGGGCGCAGGCCGCCCGGCGCGGCGACAAGCTGGGCGTGCTGGGCCCCCGCGGCACCGCCCGGATCAGCGGGGAGTTCGACCACCACGTGCTGCTGGTGGACGAGACGGCGCTGCCGGCCGCCGCCCGCTACGTGGAGGAACTGCCCGCCGACGCCCGCGTGTTCGCGTTCTTCGAGGTGGCGGACGCCGGTGAGGAGCAGGAGCTCGAGGCCCCCGCCGGGGCCCGGATCACCTGGCTGCACCGGGGAGGGGCCGAGCCCGGCACCACCGACCTGCTGCTGGAGGCGTTCCGCTCCCTCGAACTGCCCGAGGGGGACGGGTTCGTGTACGCCGCCGGCGAGGCGAACACCCTCAAGCCGATCCGCCGCCTGCTCAAGGAGCGCGGGTTCGTCCGCAACGCGACCTGCGAGGTCGACGGCTACTGGCGCCGGGGCACCTCCAACCTCGACCACCACGCGGAGGACGACGACGAGTAGGGAGCCCGGGGAGGACGGGCGCGGGGCGGGTCTCAGCCGGTCCCGCGCTCCCGCAGCGGGACGAGCATCGCCTCCCGGACCCGCCGCCAGTCCACGCCCCCCAGCCCTGCCACGCCGAGGTCCTCGGCGACCGCCCCGACGCTGTGCAGGTCGTGGTCGTCGACCAGCTCCCGGCCGCCGTCGCCGTCCCTGTGGTCGCGCACCAGGCCGGTCACGTACCGGCGCAGGGCCTCCTCACCGGTGATCGCCGCCGAGCGCGCGGACTCGTGCCAGCGGGCGTCGTGGGGGATCCACGCCGAGATGACCTCGGTGGGACTGGGGCGCTCGTGCATTCTCATGCAGGGGAAGCTAGCAGGGGGGAGACCGGGTCCGCGTACTCCCCGGAGTGCGAAACCGCAGGTCGGGAGCGTTTGGGTCGGGCCGAATCCCGGGGCGCCCCGGCGCGCGCGGGGGCTCGGAGGGACGCGCGCCCTTCGGCGGGGTGTGCCGTACTCGCCCCTCCCGTGCGCGGGGGACGGGGACACGCGGTGGATGTACTCCGCCTTGCCGGCGTCCCTCCCGCGCGGGGGCTCGGGCCTGCCGGGGCCGCCGACGTTCGACCGGCCGTCCGCCCTCCTGCGGGGGCTCGGGCGGGCGGGCCCGCGACACGCCGGGGAGCACCGCCGCGGGGGTGGTGCCGGTGGCCGGAGCGGGCCGGTCGGTACCGTGCCGTCATGCTGATTCGTCGTGCCCTGCCCGGAGACGGCGCGGGGATCGCCCGCCTGATCGTGCGCGCGGCCCCGCATTTCGAGGTGAAGGGGTACCCCGACGGCGAGTGGCCCGAGGGGATGGTGGTCCTGGTCGCCGTCGACGGGGACACCGTGGTCGGCTGGATCGAGGGGATCCTCGACGGGGCCTACACGGGTCCCGGCGCCCCGGTGCCACCGCCCCACGGGTACGTCCTGGCCCTGGTGGTCGACGCGGAGTGGAGGCGCCGGGGGGTCGGCACGGGGCTGCTGGACGCGTTCGTGGCCGTGGCGGGACGGTCGGGCACACGCTGGGTGTTCCTGAAACCCGAGGAGGGCGAGCACGTGGAGGAGCGCGTCGCCTTCTTCGAGCAGGCCGGATTCGCGCCCGTGCCCGACCCCGACGGGACGTGGCCGCCCATGGGCCGGCGGACCCGCGGCGCCGGGTAGCCCGGGCCGGTGGCGGTCCTCGCCCGGGACGCGTGCCCGCTCCCGGCCACCGCCTCGCGCGGGCCGGGGGCGTCGGGAGCCGCCGGGACCGGTGCCCCGCCGCCGGCGCGGTTGGCGCGGGGCCGCCCCGAAATCTACGATCGGGTCCATGACGGACGCGGTGAGGGCCATCGAACGCGCAACGGGCGCCGTCCGGCGGGAGACCGTCGGACTCGGCCTCTCGGGTGCGAGGGTCCTGCGCCTGATCGACGCCCGGGGACGACCGGTCGCGTTCGTCAAGCTGGTCGACGACGCACGGGGCCGCCTCGCCCGCGACCTCGCGGCGGAGACCGCACGCCTGGAGTGGCTGGCCCGGCTGGGAGTGCCGGTCCCCGAGGTCCTGGGCGCCGGCGCCGACGACGGCGGGTCCTGGCTCGCGACGCGGGCGCTTCCCGGCCGTCCGGCCTCCGACCCCTGGCCCGAGGGGGAACGGGACTCCGTCGTGGACCGGATCGCCCGCGCCGCCCGGGAGCTCCACGCGACGGCCGCGGGCGACGCCCCCTTCGACCGGTCCCTGTCGTCGGTGCTCCCTGAGGTCCGCGAGCGCGTCGCGTCCGGACTGGTCGACAGGTCGTGGGAGATCGCCGGCAGGGAGGGCCCTCCGGCCGCGGCCGTGCTGCCGGAGCTGGAGAGCGCGGCCGAGGCCCTCGGCGACGGTGGGCCCGCGGTCTCCCACGGCGACTTCTGCCTGCCCAACGTGCTCGTCGCGGGGTCCGGCGGGCCCGGGTTCGTGGACGTCGGCCGAGCGGGCACGGCGGACCCGCACTCCGACGTCGCGGACATGGCGCGGAGCCTGCGCAGCCGCATGAACCCCCAGTTCGGCCCCGCCTCGGCCGAGAGGTTCCTGGACGCGTACGGCCGCGACCGGATCGACCCCGAGCGGCTCCGGCTGCACGACCTCCTGGAGAGCTTCTTCTGGCCCGTGCCCGAGGCGCGCGGTCCCGGAGGCTGAGCCGCGTCCGGCCGGGGCGGCCGCGTCCCTCGACCGGGGGCCGGGGGAGCCCGGACCGCCCCCGGCCGGCCCCTCCGACCCGGGGGCCGGGCGGACCGGGTCAGAAGGGGTGGAGGCGGGCCGCCGCGCCCGCGCGGACGACCTCGGAGACCCGGTCCAGCGCGGGCGACCTCAGGTTCCACCGCTGCCAGTACAGCCGCACGTCCACCGGGTGCCCCGGGGCCAGTTCCACGAGCCGCCCGGCCCCGATCTCCGCGACGCACTGCGGCTCGGGCACCACACCCCACCCGAACCCCAGCAGCACCGTCCGGGCGAAGTCCTCCGACGCCGGGATGTAGTGCCGCGGGCCCGACGGCTCCCGCCCCGTCGTCTCCCGCAGGAACCGGTCCTGGAGGTCGTCCCTGCGGTCGAAGTTGACCACCGGCGCCCGGGGCAGCAGTTCCGGGTCCGCGCGCCCTCCCAGGTGGCGCGCGTCGAACTCCGGGCTGCACACCGCCCGGTAGCGCATCGCGCCGAGTCCCGCCACCGCGCACCCCTGGACCGCCTCCGGGGTCGAGGTGACCGCCGCCATCACCGTCCCCGACCGCAGCAGCGACGTGGTGTGCTCCTCGTCCTCCCGGTGGATCTCGAACACCGTGCCCAGTTCCGGGGGCGCCTCCGCCAGCGCGTCCAGGAACCAGGTGGACAGGCTGTCGGCGTTCACCGCCAGCGGCACCGACACCGGCTCCGCCCCGCCGCCCGGACCGTCCCCGCCGCCCAGGCGCAGCTCGGCGGCGGTGTCCGCGTCCAGGAGCAGGACCTGGCGCGCGTAGCGCAGGACCACGTCCCCGGCGGGGGTGGTCCGCACCGGGTTCGTCCGCTGCACCAGGACCTTCCCCGTGCTCTGCTCCATCGCCCGCACCCGCTGGGACACCGCCGAGGCGGTCACGTGCAGCCGCCGCGCGGCCGCCTCGAAGGTGCCCTCGTCGACCAGGGTCGTGAGGGTGCGCAGGTGGTCGAACTGGAACGGCATCTTAAGCCTCTCTTCATGGTCCTGAGAAACTTTAGCTTTACTGCACGCCCGCCTCGCCCTAGCGTTCTGACGGTGAACGAGACACTCCTCCCCGCCCTGCTCGGATTCGGCACCGGGCTCGCGCTCATCGTGGCCATCGGCGCGCAGAACGCCTACGTCCTGCGCGTCGGCATCGACGGCCGCCCGGGCACGGTCCTCCCCGTGGTGCTGGTCTGCGCCCTGTCCGACGCACTGCTCATCACCGCCGGGGTCCTCGGCGTCGGCGCGGTCCTCGGGGCCGCCCCCGGCCTCGTCACCGCCGTCCGGTTCCTCGGCGCGGGGTTCCTCGTCGCCTACGGGCTGATCGCGGTGCGCCGCGCCCTGCGTCCGGGGGCGCTCGTGGTCGGCGGCGCGGCCGGGGACGGCCGCAGGGCCGCCGTGGCGACGGCGCTGGTGCTCACCTGGCTCAACCCGCACGTGTACCTGGACACGGTCGTCCTCCTCGGCTCGCTCGCCAACCAGCAGGCCGGCGACGCCCGCTGGTGGTGGGCGGCCGGCGCGGTCGCGGGAAGCCTCACGTGGTTCTTCGCCCTGGGGTTCGGCGCACGGCTGCTGCGCCCCCTCTTCGCGCGGCCCGGGGCCTGGCGGGTCCTGGACGCGCTCATCGCCGCCCTCATGCTGACCCTCGGCGTCCGGATGGCCCTCGGCGCCTGAGCCGCCGCCCGCCCGCACCGCCCCTGCGGCCCGGACCACGGGGTCCGGGCCGCAGGCGTCGTCTCGGCACCCCCGTTCATAAAACGTTTCAAGACCGCATGTACGCACGTCATGCCCTCTGCGTTGGAGGGATATTGACACACGGGAAGAGCTGGAGGTAGTTTCGGCGAAACCTGAGTGAAACGATTCAATGACGCCGGTCCGACCGGCAGGTCCCCCGAACGGAGCCCACCGTGGCAGCACCCTCCGACCGCCGCGCCGACGCCCTGGCCGTCCTGCGGCGCCAGCACATCGAACTCCCCTCCTGGGCCTTCGGCAACTCCGGCACCCGGTTCAAGGTGTTCGCGCAGCCGGGGGTCCCGCGCGACCCCTGGGAGAAGATCGCCGACGCCGCCCAGGTGCACCGGCTCACCGGCGCCGCCCCCACGGTCGCCCTCCACATCCCCTGGGACCGGGTCGACGACTACGCCGCGCTCGCCGCCCACGCACGCGACCTGGGCGTGGGCATCGGAACCGTCAACGCCAACGTCTTCCAGGACGACGACTACCGGCTCGGCAGCGTCACCAACCCCGACCCCGCCGTCCGCCGCAAGGCGGTCGACCACCTGCTGGAGTGCGTGGACGTCATGGACGCCACCGGCTCCCGCGACCTCAAGCTGTGGTTCGCCGACGGCACCAACTACCCCGGACAGGACGACCTGCGCGCGCGCCAGGACCGCCTCGCCGAGGCGCTGGCGGAGGTCTACGGCCGGATCGGCGACGACCAGCGCCTCCTCCTGGAGTACAAGCTCTTCGAGCCCGCCTTCTACGCCACCGACGTCCCCGACTGGGGCACCGCCTACGCCCACTGCCTCGAACTCGGCGAGAAGGCCGTGGTCTGCGTCGACACCGGCCACCACGCGGCGCACACCAACATCGAGTTCATCGTGGCGTTCCTGCTCAGGGCCGGCAGGCTCGGCGCCTTCGACTTCAACTCGCGCTTCTACGCCGACGACGACCTCATGGTCGGCGCCGCCGACCCCTTCCAGCTGTTCCGCATCATGTACGAGGTCGTGCGGGGCGGCGGGACGGCCGAGGACACCGGCGTCGCGTTCATGCTCGACCAGTGCCACAACATCGAGCCCAAGATCGCCGGGCAGATCCGCTCGGTGATGAACGTGCAGGAGGCCACCGCCAAGGCCCTGCTCGTGGACGCCGACGCGCTCGCCGCCGCCCAGCGCGAGGGCGACGTCCTCGCCGCCAACGCCGCCCTCATGGACGCCTACAACACCGACGTCCGGCCGATGCTCGCCCAGATGCGCGAGGACCGGGGGCTCGACGCCGACCCCATGGCCGCGCACGCCCGCTCCGGCTACATGGAGCGCGTCACCGACGAGCGCAGGGGCGGGACCCAGGCCGGGTGGGGCGCGTGAGCGAGCCGGACGCACCCACCGACCACAGCACCCCTCAGGGAGACAGCACCGTGCCCGACTCCGTCGTCGACCAGCTCATCGCCCGCAGCAACGCCCTGGGCGCCGACCCGCGCAACACCAACTTCGCCGGGGGCAACACCTCCGCCGCCGGCACCCGGACCGACCCCGTCACCGGACGGCCCGTCGAACTCCTGTGGGTCAAGGGCTCCGGGGGCGACCTCGGCACCCTCACCGAGGACGGCCTCGCCGTCCTGCGCCTGGACCGCCTGCGCTCCCTCGTCGACGTCTACCCGGGCGAGGAGCGAGAGGACGAGATGGTCGCCGCCTTCGACCACTGCCTGTTCGGCAGGGGCGGCGCGGCCCCCTCCATCGACACCGCCATGCACGGCCTCGTCCGCGCCGCCCACGTCGACCACCTGCACCCCGACTCCGGCATCGCCCTGGCCACCGCCGAGGACGGCGAGCGGCTCACCCGCGAGTGCTTCGGCGACCGCGTCGTCTGGGTGCCCTGGCGGCGGCCCGGCTTCCAGCTGGGCCTGGACATCGCCCGGATCGCCGAGGAGAACCCCGGAGCCATCGGCGCGGTCCTGGGCGGCCACGGCATCACCTCCTGGGCCGACACCAGCGAGCAGTGCCAGGCCAACTCCCTGGAGATCATCCGCACCGCCGAGGCGTTCCTCGCCGAACGCGGGCGCCCCCGTCCCTTCGGGCCGCCCCTGCCCGGCTACGGCGCGCTGCCCGCCGCCGAGCGCCGCGAGCGGGCCGCCGCCCTGGCCCCCGTCCTGCGCGGCCTGGCCTCCACCGACCACCCCCAGGTCGGGCGCTTCACCGACGCCGACGTGGTCCTGGACTTCCTCGCCGGAGCGGAGCACCCGCGCCTGGCCGCCCTCGGCACCTCCTGCCCCGACCACTTCCTGCGCACCAAGGTCCGCCCGATGGTCCTCGACCTGCCGGCCGACGCCCCCCTCGACGACGCCTTCGCCCGCCTGAAGGAGCTCCACGCGGCCTACCGGGACGAGTACCGCGCCTACTACGAGCGCCACGCGGGCCCCGACAGCCCCGCCATGCGCGGCGCCGACCCCGCGATCGTGCTGGTCCCCGGCGTGGGCATGTTCTCCTTCGGCAAGGACGCCAAGACCGCGCGCGTCGCCGGCGAGTTCTACGTCAACGCCGTCAACGTGATGCGCGGCGCCGAGTCCGTCTCCTCCTACCGCCCCATCGAGGAGTCGGAGAAGTTCCGCATCGAGTACTGGGCCCTGGAGGAGGCCAAGCTCGCCCGGCTGCCCCGGCCCAAGCCCCTGGCCTCCCGCGTCGCCCTCGTCACCGGCGCGGCCGGCGGCATCGGCGGGGCCGTCGCCGCCAGGCTCGCGGCCGAGGGCGCGTGCGTGGTCGTCGCCGACCTCGACGCCGACCGGGCCGCGGAGGCCGCCGCCGAACTCGGCGGGGCCGACGTCGCGGTCGGCGTGGCCTGCGACGTCAGCGACGCCGACGCGGTCGCGCGGGCCTTCGAGGAGGCCGCCCTGGCCTTCGGCGGCGTCGACCTGGTCGTCAACAACGCCGGGCTGTCCGTCTCCAAGCCCCTCCTGGAGACCACCGAACGCGACTGGGACCTCCAGCACGACGTCATGGCCAAGGGCTCGTTCCTGGTCTCCCGCGAGGCCGCCCGGGTGATGACCGCCCAGGGCATGGGCGGCGACATCGTCTACATCGCCTCCAAGAACGCCGTGTTCGCCGGCCCCAACAACGTCGCCTACTCCGCGGCCAAGGCCGACCAGGCCCACCAGGTGCGGCTGCTCGCCGCCGAACTCGGCGGCCGGGGCATCCGTGTCAACGGGGTCAACCCCGACGGTGTCGTGCGCGGCTCCGGGATCTTCGCCGGGGGCTGGGGCGCCCAGCGGGCCAAGGTCTACGGGGTCGAGGAGAAGGACCTGGGGGCGTTCTACGCCCAGCGCACCATCCTGGGCCGCGAGGTGCTGCCCGAGCACGTCGCCAACGCCGTGTTCGCCCTGACCGCCGGGGAGCTCTCGCACACCACCGGCCTGCACATCCCGGTCGACAGCGGCGTGGCCGCCGCGTTCCTGCGATGAGCGCCGCCCGCACCCCCGGGACGGGCCCGGCCGTCCACGCCGCCGTCGACCTCGGCGCCTCCAGCGGCCGGGTCATCACCGGCCGCCTGGAGGGCGGCCGGCTCCACACGGAGGAGGTCGCCCGCTTCCCCAACGGGCCCGTCCCGGTGCCCGCGCGGGGGCGCGACACCCTGTACTGGGACATCCTGTCCCTGTACAGCGGCGTCCTGGAGGGGTTGCGCCGCGCCGCCGAGCCCCACGGCGGCCTGGCCTCGGTGGGCATCGACTCCTGGGCGGTCGACTACGGGCTGCTCGACGGCGACGCCGCGCTCCTCGGCAACCCGGTGCACTACCGCGACGCGCGGACGGCGGGCGCCCCGGAGCGGGTGTTCGAGCACCTGCCCGCCGCCGAGATGTACGCCGTCAACGGCCTCCAGGTCCAGCCGTTCAACACGGTCTTCCAGCTGGCGGCCGCGTCCGAGGGCGGCCGGCTCGCCGCCCTGGACGGCGACCTGCTGCTCATCCCCGACCTCCTGGGGTTCTGGCTGACGGGGGAACGGGTGGCGGAGCTGACCAACGCCTCCACCACGGGCCTGGTCGACGTGGACGCGCGCGCCTGGGCCGACGCGTGCCTGGACGTCCTGGAGGGGCCCTTCGGGGTTCCGGCGCGCCGACTGCTGCCGGGCCTGGTCGAGCCGGGCACCGTCGTCGGCCCCCTGCTCCGGCGGGACGCGGTGGGCGCGGCGGCCGGGGCGCCCCTGGTGGCGGTGGGCTCCCACGACACCGCGTCCGCGGTCGTGGCGGTGCCGGCGGCCACGCCGAACTTCGCCTACGTCTCCTCGGGGACGTGGTCGCTGGTCGGTGTGGAGCTGGACGCGCCCGTCCGCACCGAGGAGAGCCGGGCCGCCAACTTCACCAACGAGCTCGGCGTGGACGGCACCGTCCGCTACCTGCGCAACGTCATGGGCCTGTGGGTGCTCCAGGAGTGCCTGCGCGTGTGGGGCGGGGAGGTCGACCTGGCCGCACTGCTGGAGCGCGCCGCCGCGGTGCCCGCGCTGTCCTGCGTGGTGGACGTGGACGACCCCCGGTTCCTGCCGCCGGGCGACATGCCGGCGCGCATCCGCGAGTTCGCGGCGCAGACCGGGCAGGAGCCCCCCGCGGACGAGGCCGCGACGACGCGGTGCGTCCTCGACTCCCTCGCGCTGGCCTACCGGCGGGCCGTCCGCCAGGCCTCCGAGCTGAGCGGGAGGCGCGTGGACGTGGTGCACGTCGTGGGCGGGGGGGCCAACAACGCCCTGCTGTGCCGGCTCACCGCCGACGCCGTCGGCCTGCCGGTCGTCGCGGGCCCCGCCGAGGGAGCGGCCGTCGGCAACCTGCTCGTGCAGGCCCGGGCGGTCGGGGAGGTCCGCGGCGGCCTGGCGGATCTGCGCCGGATCGTCGCGGACTCCACCGTGACGCGCCGCTACGAGCCGAGCGGCCCCGCCGCGCCGTGGCAGGCCGCCGAGCGCCTCCTGCGGGGGTAGGGCGCCGCGCCCGGAACCGTCCGCCGCCCCTCCACCCGGCCGCCCCGGGTCCCGATCCCTCGCGAACGGGGCCCGGGGCGGCCCGCACACGGGGGCGGCGCGGCCGGCCCCCTGCGCGGCACCGTGTCCGCCGCTCCCTCGCGGGCGGGGCGCGCGCGTCCGGCCCCTCCGGTGGAGAGGCCCTGCCGCCGGACGGTGAACACCGGTACGCACGCATCCGTCAAGTACTATGTGTAATAGTGATGTAACTCATGGTTATAATCTTGGGCAAGGATGAGCGGTTCAGCACCGAACCCCGTCCCTGGTGCGAGTGAGCCGCCCTGCCCTCGGCACGACGGATCTCCCTGCCCCGGCGAAACGGCCCGCTCCCAAGGCCCTTCGACCTCCTGTCGGCCCCGGTGGCCCAGCGCGCGCCAGCCACCAGGCAGCCGACCACAGGAAAGGGCCGTTGTGCTCCAGATTCCCATCGACGAGTTGCGGATCGCGCCCGGGTACGCCGTGGAATGGACGATCGCCTTCCCGACGCACGGGGGCGCCACGGGCCCCGGACGGCCGCGCCGCCGCGCCTCCTACATCCAGGACAAGCACTTCGCCGTCGCCCGGCACATGGAGCAGGAGGGCATCACCTGCCCGTCCTATCTCGGCGGGTCGTTCGAGATCCGGGGCCGGCTCGACCGCGCCGCGCTCGAGGCCGCGCTGCTGCACCTCGTACGCCGCCACGAGGTGCTGCGCTGGGTGTTCCAGGGGGCGGCCGAGGGCCTGGACGTCAGCGTCCTGGACCCGGAGGAGGTCAAGCTCGACGCCGTCGACGCGGGCCCCGTGGCCACGTCCGCCCAGGCCCGGGACTACGTGCACCGGTTCCTGCAGGGGACCGACACCCTCCGCGGGCCCTGGTTCGTCATGGGGGCGATGATCGGGGAGGAGGCCACGACCCTGTACTTCGCCTGCGACCACCTGGTGTCGGACGGCGTGTCCACGGCCGTCGTCGTGGACGACGTCGCCACCGCCTACGAGGCGTTCTCGGCGGGCCGCCCGGTCGACCTGCCCGAGACCGGCGGCTACGGCGAATTCGCCGCCCTGGAGCGCCGCCGCGGCCGGGCCCTCGGCCCCGACGACAGCCGGCTGGACCACTGGAAGGGGTTCGTGGAGCGCAACGGCGCCGTGTTCCCGAGGTTCCCGCTCGACCTGGGGGTCGAGCCGGGCGTGCTCCACCCCGTCGTCAACGAGGCGCGCACGCTGCTGGACGGGCGCGGGGCCGACGCGCTGGAGGCCCGCTGCCGGGCCGCGGGCAGCGAGCCCACCGCCGGGATCCTGGCCGCCGTGGCGGTCAGCCAGGCGAAGGAGGGGGGACCGGAGATCTACCGCGGGCTCCTCCCCGTCAGCCGCCGCAACCGCGTCGCCCACGCCCGCAGCATGGGCTGGTACGTCAACACGCTCCCGGTCGAGTTCTCCGTGGCGGGCGGAGGGGACTTCGGGGAGGTCGTCTCCCGGGTGCGGGCGGCCCTCCTGGCGATGCTGAGGAACGTCAACGTCCCCTTCGACCGGGCCGTGGAGGTGATGACGGAGCAGGGGGCCGAACCGAGGAGCTGGCCCTACCCCGTCAACTTCTTCTCCTACCTCGACTTCAGGAGGACCCCGGGAGGGGCGAGCCACGTCGCGCGCAAGGCGTGCGGGCACGTGTGGGGGTCGCACAGCGACGGCATCTTCTTCTGGTTCTACCGCAACCACTCGGGCCTGCACGTCAACACGGCCTTCCCCGACACGCCCCGGGCGCGGACCACCACGGGCGGGTACCTGCGGACCCTGGAGCGGACGCTGGAGACGGCCGTGCGCGACGGCGCCCTCTGACCCGGGGCCCCGCGCGGCCCGTCCGGGCGCGGACGGCCCGGGGCCGGAGGGGCGGTCGGCCGCGGTGCCCCGGGAGGGACGGGCGACCGCCCCTCCCGGAGCACCGGCACGCCGGGAGGGAACGGCGCGGGCGGGAGGGGCCGACCCCTCAGAAGCGCCGGTCGGGGGAGCCCGTCACGCTCCGCCACTCACCCAGGAGCGCCCGCGTCCGGTCCGTGTCCTCGTGGTCGGGACCGAGCACACGGGCCTGGTCCGAGAGCAGCGTGAGCAGCTGGCCGACCGCCCCGTGCGGATCCCCGGCCCAACCGCTCCAGTGGGCGACGTAGGCGCGGCACCGCAGGGTCTCGGCGTGCTCGGGCCCCAGCACGCGCAGCATGTCGTCCAGGAGCGAGCGCAACGCCGCGAGGGCGCCCGCGCGGTCCCCGCCGGAGGCCTCCCACTGGACGACCCTGAACCGCAGGGCCAGCGTCTCGGGGTGGTCCCCGCCCAGCACGCGGGCATGGTCGCGCAGCAGGGGGACGGCCACCCGCAGGGCGCGGTCGTGCCCGTGCACCCGGTCGACCAGGAGGGCGGCGTGCCGCCGGGTCCGCAGCGTCTCGAGGTGGTCGGGCCCCAGCACGCGCTCCGTCTCCACCAGCAGCGCCTCGTACGCGTGCTGCGCGTCCTCCACGTCGCCCCGCGCCCCCGTCCAGTGCGCGATCTCCCGCCGGGTGGACAGCGTGCCGTGGTGGTGCGGCCCCAGGACGCGCAGCTGTTCCAGCAGCAGGGAGCGGTAGGCGCTCAGGGCGGAGGCGGGACCCCCCGCCTGGGCCGAGGCCCGGGCCCTGTCCTCCAGCACGGTGAGCGCGTCCGACCGGGTGCCGGGGGCGGCGGTGTCGGGGGGCGGCAGCGGTGCGGGGGAGCCGGTGGGAGGCGCGGTCCCCGGCGCCGGGACCCCGGCCTCCGGGGAAGACCCCTCCGGCCCGGGGCCGGCCAGGTGCGGCGGAGGCCACGCCCCGCTGAGGTCGTCGTCCCCGAACAGCGAGAGGATCTCGACCGGCGCAGGCCGGGCCGCGGGGTCGTGCCGCCAGCAGGCGGCGACCAGGTCCCGCAGCGGGCCGGGCACCCCCTCGGGCTCGGGGGCCGGGCCGATGAGCCGCCGGATGACGGCGGGCACCGACGGCGCGGCGAACGGGTTCGTGCCGGTGGCGGCGTAGGCGAGCACCGTCCCCATGGAGAACACGTCCGAGGAGGGGCCCACCACCGCGCCCTCGGTCTGCTCGGGGGACATGTAGGAGGGGGTGCCCACCGGCATGCCGGTCATGGTCACCCGCGCGGCGTCGGGGGCCCGGGCGATACCGAAGTCGATGATCCGCGGGCCGTCGGAGGCGAGGATGATGTTGTCGGGCTTGAGGTCGCGGTGGATGAGCCCGCAGGCGTGGATGGCCTCCAGACCCTCGGTGAGACCCGCGGCCAGGGCGCGCAGGGCCTGCTCGGGCAGAGGGCCGTGCTCGCGCACCGCCCGGCCCAGGGAGGGGCCGGGGATGAACGCGCTCGCGATCCAGGGCGACTCCGCCTCGGGGTCGGCGTCCACCACCGGAGCGGTGTGGAACCCGCCCACGCGGCGGGCGGCCTCGACCTCGCGGGCGAACCGGGCCCGGAAGTCCGGTTCGTCGGCGTACTCGGTGAGGACGACCTTGACGACGATCCGCCTGCTGGCGGGGGTGAGGGCGAGGTACACGCGGCCCATACCGCCCGCGCCCAGGCGGTGCGTGAGCCGGTAGCGGCCGACGCGCCGGGGATCGGTCGGGTGGAGTGGTTGCACTTTCCGTCGGCTTTCCGGACGTGGGGACAGGAAGGGGGCGCGAAGGATTATCCCAGTCCGCGCGGGCGGCCGCTCCCCTCCTCCCTCCCGGGGCGCGCGCGGACCCGTCGCGGCCCCGGCGGATCAGCCCCGCAGGCCGTCGGGCAGCGAGCCCAGCCCCGAGGCGAACTCCCAGCGCTCGGCCTCGGAGAGGACGGCGTAGACGGGCTCGTCCCGCCGGTTCGTGTCCGCCTCGATCCGCTCCCACAGGGGTCCGCCGGTCAACTCCCGGACCTCCTCGACGGACAGGCCCTCCGCCGCCCACGCGGCACGGTGCGCGTCCCCCCGGTGGTGGCGCAGCGCGCTGAGGCGTGAGGTCAGGACGAGTGCGGCGCCCGCCCCCTCGGGCTCGTACGGCGGGGACATCGCGCCGAACGCCGGACCCCCGGTGGCCGCCCCGGCCTCCAGCAGGCGCCCGGTCAGCTCGCACAGCCGCTCCACGGACACGCGGTTCGGGGGGACGCCGACCGACCACAGCTCCTCGGCCGCTGCGCCGACGACCTCCTGCACGGCCAGCGCGACCTCCCGGCCCAGCGGGGTGAGCGCGCGGGTCCCGTCGGCGTCCGTGTCCGCGATCTCCGGGGCGATGGGCTTGCGGGCGTACACGGACGCGGCCGCGAACGCCGCGGCGCCCATCGGACGGGCCAGCAGCCCGGCGTACAGGCTCGTCTCGAAACCCGGGTCCCGCCCCCACCGGTCGTAGAGGGGGAGCAGCCGGGGGAGTGCGAGGGCGCGCACGCCCATGTGGACCCGGTCGATGACCGGTCGGACCAGACCCGCGTAGCTCATCGGTGCCCTTCGACGCTGGTGCGGACGTGACGCGCGCCATGCTGCCACACGGGCGGACGGGCCCGCAGGGGAACGGCCGTTCGGCGGGCTGCCCGCGGATTCCCGTCCGACGGCCGACCGGCCCTCCCGCCCGGGGGCTCACACGCGGACGGCGTCCAGTCCGCCCGTGCGCGGGAGGTCCGGAGCCCGCCCAGCCCCGGGCGGTGCGGTGTTCGGGCCCGGCACGACGAAGGGGCGCCCCCGCCGGGAGGTGTTCCCGGTGGAGGCGCCCCCGCGGCGCGCGGACGCGCCGGACGCCAGGGGCGGGCTCAGCCCGTGCCGTCCTCCTTCTTCGCGGCTCGGACGACCCGGGCGGCCTGTCCCCGCGCCACCACACGCGTCCCCGGGGCGTTCCCGGCGGCCGGGATCCGTCCGTTCGCCGCGGCCGGTCCGGCCTCGGCCTCCCCGTCACCGGTCGTGTCCTCGGCCGCGCCGTCCGACGGGGCCTCCTCGGCGCCGGGCAGGTCGAGGGTGTCGCGGAGGCGCACCTTGGGCAGGAAGAGGCCCACCACGAGGCCCACCGCGGCGATGCCCGTGGCGACGAGGAAGATGTCGCCGGTCGAGGAACCGTACGCCGACTCCACGATCTCCCGGACGAACGGCGGCATGGCGGCCAGGTTCAGCGTCCCGCTGCCCGCCGCCGCGGAGGCGTCGACACCGGCCCCCGCCAGCCCCTCGGAGATGTTCGTGCCGACCCGGTTGGCCAGGATCGCGCCCAGCACCGAGACGCCCATGGTGCCGCCCAGGGAGCGGAAGAAGGTGATGGCCCCGCTGGCCGCGCCGAGCTCGCTCAGCGGGACGGAGTTCTGCACCACGAGGACCAGGTTCTGCATGGACATGCCCACGCCGGTCCCCACGAGGAGCATCCCGGCGGAGACGATGAGCAGCGAGGTGGTCTCGTCGATGGTGGACAGCAGGAGGAAGCCCAGGGTCAGGGAGACCAGGCCGGTGACCACGTACGGCTTCACCCGGCCGGAGTTGGACACCATGCGGCCGGAGACGGTCGAGGAGACCAGGACCCCCAGCATGAGCGGGGTGGTCAGCAGGCCCGCCTCGGTGGGCGAGTAGCCGCGTGCGAGCTGGAAGTACTGACCCAGGAAGACGGCGCCGCCGAACATGGCCATGCCGACCGCGATGCTGGCCAGGATGGCGATGGCGGTCTCCCGGCGCACCACCAGGTGCAGCGGGATCACGGGCTGCGAGACCCGCGACTCCACCCACACGGCCAGGCCGAGCAGGACGGCGCTGCCGGCGACCATGGCGCCGGACTGCCAGGAGATCCAGGCGAAGTCGTTGCCGACGAAGGTGACCCACAGCAGCAGCGTGCTGACGCCCGAGGCGATCAGCAGGGCTCCGGCGTAGTCGACCTTGGCGTCGGCGCGGCGGACGTCGGCCAGCTTCAGGGTGCGGCCCAGCACGAGGGAGGCGATGACCATGAACGGCACGCCGATGAAGAAGCACCAGCGCCATCCGAGCCAGGAGATGTCGGTGATGGCCCCGCCGATCAGCGGTCCGCCGACGGTGGCCACGGCCATGATGCCGCCGATGTAGCCGTTGAGGCGACCGCGCTCCTTCGGGCTGACCAGCGAGGCGATGATCACCTGCACCAGCACCTGGGAGGCACCCATGCCGAGGCCCTGCACGGCGCGGAACGCGATCAGCTGGCCGGTGGTCTGCGCGAACCCGGCCAGCAGCGACGACACGACGAACAGGACGATCGACAGCTGGAGCAGCTTCTTCTTGTCGAACAGGTCGGCGAGCTTGCCCCAGACGGGCGTGGAGGCCGTCGACGCCAGCAGGGTGGCGGTCACCACCCAGGTGTACTGCGCCTGGGTCCCGTTGAGGGAGCCGACGATCTGCGGGAGGGCCACGGACACGATGGTGCCGCTGAGCATCGTCACGCCGAGCACTATGAGCAGGCCGCTCAGGGAGCGCATGATCGGTGGTTGCCCGGTGTCGGTAAGGGAACGCGTAGTGCTCAAAGAACGACCTCTGCGAGAACGGAGGCGGCCTCGACGGGCCGCGAAGACTGCTCAGGGGGCAAAACTGCATGATGGGCATTTTTGCACTCCATGTAGAATAACACCGTGGACAGGACACCGGGGCTGCGGGAACGTAAAAAGGCCGAGACGAGACGAGCGGTACACACCGCTGCAGTGCGCCTCACAGTCGAGCGCGGGTTCGACCAGGTCACCGTCGAGGCCATCGCCGAGGCCGCCAACATCTCCCGCCGCACGTTCTCCAACTACTTCGCGTGCAAGGAGGAGGCGCTGCTGCACGGGGAGCGGCTCTACATCGACGCCTTCGTGCGCCACCTGCGCGAACGGCCGCGGGAGGAGGCGGCCTGGCCCGCGCTGCGCGCCGCCGTGCGCGCCCTCTACCTGTCCTGGGGCAAGCCGATGGACCGCGAGTGGGCCGCGCGCACCCGCCTGGCCCGCGACCACCCCTCGCTCCTGGCCCGGCAGCTCGCCAACCAGGCGCAGCTCGCCCAGGACCTGGAGGCCGCCCTCGACGGGAGGGCGGGGCCCCCGGGTGTGCGCCACGGAGTGCTCGTCGCGGTGTTCCTCGCCGGGCTGCGCACGGCGGTCGTCACGTGGAGCGAAGAGGGGGAGCGCGCCCTGCTGGCGGTCGTCGACGAGGTCCTGGACGAGGTCGAGGCCCCGTTCGGCGGCTGAGGGCGGGGCGGCCGCGAACCCGCCCGAGGGCCGCGCCGAGCTCCGGCGGTCCCGCGCACGGCCGGGATACTGGGCCCATGGACGACCTCGTACGCTCCCTGCTGCCCCTGACCACCAGCGCGGAGGAGGGGGAGCGGGCCGCGCGGGTGGCGCTGCTGCCCGTGGGCAGCCTCGAACAGCACGGCCCCCATCTCCCGCTGGTCACCGACACGGTCGTCGCCTGCGTCCTGGCCCGCGTCCTCGCCGGCGCCCGCCGCCTGCGCGTCCTGCCCCCCGTCACCGTCGGCTGCTCCCACGAGCACGCGGCCTGGCCCGGCACCGTCAGCATCTCGGCCCCCACCCTGCACGCCGTCGTCACCGACATCGCCGCCTCCCTCGGGGACACCCGGCTCGTCCTGGTCAACGGCCACGGGGGGAACCACGTGCTCGCCAACACCGTCCAGGAGTCCGGCGGCCGGATGGCGCTCTTCCCCTGCCCCGGCGACTGGGAGGCCGCCCGCGCGGCCGCGGGGATGGCCACCGGCAACGACGGCGACATGCACGCCGGCGAACTGGAGACCTCCGTGCTCCTGCACGCGGCCCCGGAGCTGGTCCGCGAGGGCTACGAGCACGCCGACCACGTCACCCCTCCGCGCGACCACCTGCTCACCGTGGGGCTGGCGCCCTACACCGCCTCGGGCGTGGCCGGCAGGCCCTCGCTGGCCACGGCGGCCAAGGGGCACGCCCTCCTGGCCGCGCTCGACCGGGCCTTCGAGGGGTGCCTGGCCGCCCTGGACGGCGCGCCCCGCCCCGCGCCCGGGGCGGCCCCCGGCCCCGGCGGCGCCCCGGCCTGAGGCCGCCGCCCGGAGGCCGGTGCGCCGCCGGACGGGGTGTCCCGCCCTGTGTCGAGACGAAGATTCGGATTGCTACCATCTCGGAAAACGAGACAGAAAGGCGCCGATGGCCTCCCTCGTCTTCGCCGTGTTCGCGCTGGCGCACCTGTGCCTGACCCTCTGGCTGGTGTGGCTGGCGGCCACCCGGCGCTCCGCCCACACCTGGCTCGTCGCGCTCGTCGCCGCGGGCCTGGTCTACGACAACGGGATCGTCGCCCTCGGCTCCACCCTCGGTGCGGGCGACCTGCTGTACGCGCTGAACCTGCCCCGGTTCCTCGTGCACGCCCTGGTCACACCGCTGCTGGTCGTCTTCGCCGTCGGAGCCGCCCGCGACCTCGGGCTCGGCTGGGCGCGCGGGCGCGCCGTCCACGCCGCCTCCTGCGTCCTGGCGCTGGCGCTCATCGCCTACGGCCTCGCCACCGAGGCGGTGGGGCTCACCCTGGTCCCCGGCCGGGAGGGGGACGCGCTGCGCTACTCCGCCGCCGAGTCCTCCGTGCCGGTCCCCTCCGTCACGGCCATCGTCGTGCTGATCCTGGTCGGCGCCGCGCTGCTGGTCCGTGCGCGGAGCGCGTGGATGCTGGCCGGGGCGGTGTTCATGTTCGCGACCGCGGCGGCGCCCTCCGCGCCGCTGGCGGTGGGCAACCTGGGGGAGGTGGCGCTCATCGCCGGACTCGCCCTCACCGCGCGGAAGGCGGGCAGCGCCGGTACGCCGGTGCGGCCCGCGTGGACGCGCTCCCGGGAGGCGCCCCCGGCCCGCTGAGCACTCCCGCGGCTGCCGGGGAACGCGCGGCGGCGACGCGGGGGAGGAGGCCGGCGGGCGCCGGCGGCCCACCCGTCACCGGTGTCGGTGCCGTCCGCCGGCCGGGCGGCCGAAGCCTCAGGCCGAACGCCCGGCGATGGGGTGGTAGGCGCGCTCCCGGCCCTCGAGGGCGTCCGTGACCATGGCTCCCAGGCTGTTGCGGATGTGGGAGCGCACCAGTCCTGCCGCGGCGGCGCCCTCGCCGGCGACGACGAGCTCCAGGATCCTGTGGTGCTGGTTCAGGTCGATGGTGCGCGGCTCGGCGCCCGCGGGCAGTTCCAGCCCGATCCGCCGGTACCGGTCGGCCTTGTCCCACAGGTCGTCCAGGAGCCTGACCATCACGTTGTTGTGGGAGGCGGCGTAGATCGCCCGGTGGAAGGCCCGGTGCGCCGTGATGGCCTCCTCCCCCCAGCTGCGGGTGACCGGCAGCAGGGCGTCGGCCGCCGCCCTCATCGCGGCGATCTCCCGGTCCGTCCGGCGCAGCGCGGCGAGCTCGGTGGCGGAGGGTTCCAGCGAGAAGCGGACCTCCAGCAGCTCGCGCGCCTCGAAGGCGCTCATGGGCGCCACGCGGACGTCCCGGTGGGCGTCCATCACGACCCAGTCCTCGCTGGCCAGCCGTCTGATCGCCTCGCGCAGGGGGGTGATGCTCATCCCCATCTCCTCCGCCAGTTCGTACTGCGACAGGCGTGATCCCGGGGCGAGCTCACCGGAGGTGATGCGGCGGCGCAGCTCCGCGTAGGCCAGGCCGCCCTTGCTGGAGAAGACGTTCGCGCTGGTCATCGTGGCCTCTCTCACACAATCCTCGCTCGCGGGCTTGTGACCCCCGTCTCGGTCAGTATAGGCTCCGCATAACTTATAAGGGACTTATAAGAACTGGTTCGGCAGGAAGAAGGCCATGAAGATCGTTTCCGCCCACGTCGGGACCATCCCGATCAGCTCGTCGATGCGCAACGCCTACATCGACTTCAGCAAGATGGACTGCACGATCCTCGCGCTTGTCAGTGACGTGGTGGTCGACGGTGAGCCCCTGGTGGGCTACGGCTTCAACTCCAACGGCCGGTACAACGCCACGGCCATCCTGGGCGAGCGGATGCTGCCGCGGCTGCAGGACGCCTCGCCGGAGGAACTGCTGGACGGCGACGGCGAACTCTCGCCCGCCGCGGCGTGGGACGTCATGATGCGCAACGAGAAGCCCGGCGGGCACGGTGAGCGCTCCGTCGCCGTCGGCGTGGTGGACATGGCGCTGCACGACCTCGCCGCCAAGGCCGCGGGTGTGCCGCTGTACCGGTGGATCTCCGACCACTACGGTGACGGCGACCCGGACGAGGACGTCTTCGTCTACGCCGCCGGCGGCTACTACGCGCCCGGCAAGTCCCTGAAGGACCTGCAGGACGAGATGAGGGGCTTCCTCGACGCCGGGTACGAGATCGTCAAGATGAAGATCGGCGGCGCCGACCTGGCCGAGGACCTCAGGCGCATCGAGGCGGTCATCGACGTCCTGGACGGCGACGGGTCCCGCCTGATGGTGGACGTCAACGGCAAGTTCGACCTGCGGACCGCGCTGGACTACGGCCGGGCCATCGAACGGTACGGCCTCTTCTGGTACGAGGAGGTCGGCGACCCGCTGGACTACGGCCTCAACGCGACGCTGTCGGAGAACTACCGCCACCCCATCGCGACCGGCGAGAACCTGTTCTCGCTGCAGGACGCCCGGAACCTGATCCGCTACGGCGGAATGCGCCCGGACCGCGATTTCCTCCAGGTCGACCCGGCGCTGAGCTACGGGTTGACGGAGTACCGCCGGGTCCTGGACATGCTCGCCCTGCACGGCTGGTCCTCCCGCCGGTGCGTCCCGCACGGGGGGCACCAGTTCTCACTGCACATCGCCGCGGCCCTCAAGCTCGGCGGCAACGAGTCCTACCCCGGGGAGTTCCAGCCCACGGGCGGTTTCACCGACGACGCGGTGGTCGCCCGCGGCCGTGTGGCGCCGGGGGAGCTGCCGGGCATCGGGCTCGAGGGCAAGGCGGAGTTCCACCGCCTCCTCCGCGGCCTGCACGCCTGACCGGCCGGGGCCGGCGGCCCCCGAACCGTCCGCGGAGGCGGGGCCGCCGGTCCCGACGACACCCGCGACCGCCCCGGGGCGGTCCGGACGACCGTCCCCGCGGCGACCCCCGACGAAGTCGGCCCCATGACCGACGACGGACCCCTGGGCTCCCCGGCGGAGTGCCCACGTCCCCCTTTTCCCTCATGGCCGATGTCGACCCGCGTACCCCCCGCGCCGACCCCCCCGCAGCAAGTCGCGCCGAGCAAGAGACCGAAGAAGGTACGGCAATGGCACACTCCTACCTGTATCCCCTCCGGGGGAACCTGTGGGCCTCGCACCGCGAGATCAAAGAGCTCCTGACGTTCTCCAGCCGCAGGAAGGCACCGGGGCCGGAGCCGGTGGCGTCGTCCCCCGGGGGCGGCGGAGTCTCCGAGCGGGCCCCCGGCGCCCCGGAGGGCCCGGGACCGGCCCGGGGCTCCGGGGATCCCGGACCCGGGTACACGCCCGCACGCCTCATCGGACTGGTACTCGGGCCGCTGCTCTTCGCGGTGACGCTCGTGTTCTTCGAGCCCGAGGGGCTCTCGCCGGAGGGGCGGGCGGTCCTCGCCACCACCCTGTGGGTCGCGACCTGGTGGATCACGGAGGCGATCCCCATCCCGGTCACGTCCCTGCTCCCGATCGTGCTCCTGCCGCTGACCGGTGCGCTGGGCGGGGACGCGGTGGTCGCGGCGTACGGCAACGACATCATCTTCCTGTTCCTCGGGGGCTTCTCGCTCGCAATCGCGATGGAGAAGTGGAACCTCCACCAACGCATCGCCCTCTCGATCGTCGCGGCGATCGGCACGAGTCCGCGCCGTATCGTCCTCGGGTTCATGGTCGCGACGGGCTTCCTGTCGATGTGGGTCTCCAACACGGCCGCCACGATGATGATGATCCCCGTGGGGCTGGCGGTCGTCTACCAGGCCGCCCGTTCGCTGCGGGGCGGGGAATTCGCCGCGGACCTGCCGAAGTTCGAGAAGTCCATCGTCTTCGGTATCGGTTACGCGGCCACCATCGGCGGTCTCGGGACGCTCATCGGGACGCCGCCGCTCGCCATTCTCTCGGGGACCGTCGGGGAGCTCTTCGGCGAGAGCATCTCGTTCGGCGGATGGATGGTGTTCGGACTCCCGATCGTCGTCGTCCTCCTGGCCTTCGCGTGGTTCTACCTGACCGGCGTCGTGTTCAAGGTCCGCTTCAAGCACCTCCCCGGCGGCAAGGAGATCATCCGGGGGGAGAGGAGGTCCCTCGGCAGGATGTCCGCCGAGGAGAAGGCCGTGCTCGTCGTCTTCCTCGGGGCGGCGTTCATGTGGGTGACCCGTTCGTTCCTCTGGGACGGCCTTCTCCCGGGCATCAGCGACGGCGTGATCGCCGTCGTCGCCACGGTGGTGCTGTTCACGCTTCCGTCGCGCAACGACGAGGAGAGGAAGATCCTCCGATGGGAGGACTCGAAGAAGATCCCCTGGGGGATCCTCCTGCTGTTCGGCGGCGGGCTGGCCATCGCCGCGGGGTTCGTCGAGACCGGCCTCTCCGCGTGGATCGGCGAGCAGCTGCGCACGCTCGACGGGATCGACGTGGTCCTGATCATCGTCATCGCCACCGCCCTCGTGCTGTTCCTGACGGAGATCACCTCCAACGCCGCGACGGCGACGATGATCCTCCCCGTCATGGCGGCCTTCGCGATCTCGCTGAACGTTCACCCCTACGCGCTGATGGTCCCCTGCGCGATGGCCGCGAACTGCGCGTTCATGCTTCCGGTGGGCACCCCTCCGAACGCGATCATGTTCGGCACCGGCCGGGTGACGATCATGGAGATGGTCAGGACCGGGTTCTGGCTGAACGTCATCGCCCTCGCCCTCATCGTCGCGGGCACGCTCTACATGCTGCCGCTCATGTGGGGGATCGACCTCATGTCCCTTCCCGCCGGGTTCCGGTGAGGCCTGGCCGGTGACACCGGCCCGGAGGAGCGGGGCGTGGACCCCGCCCCTCCTGGCCGGTTCCGCCGGGTGCTCCGCGCCGGTCCCGGGGGACGCGTTCGCCGCCCGGTCCGGTCGCCGGCCGCCCATGCAGCACCGCCGCGTGCCCTCGGGGGCGGGACCGGACCCGCCCCCGAGGGCACGCCCGCGCCCGCGTCCGTGTCCCCCGTGCTCCTTCCGACGACCGCGGCGAAAGATCAGGACAAAGTCATTTCCGAAGGCGCCTGAGTCGAAAATCCCTTTTGTGAAATAGAAGAAGTTGTTCCACTCGTTGCTCCCTCGTCGGTGTTTTGTCGTGCCGGATAACGCAGTTCGGAGGGCCGTTCCGGGGGAAACGGAAAGAAAAGCCCTCCGGCGCGATAGATTCGCCGGTGGGCCGTATTTCAGGGTGTCGGGCACGGGATGGTTTCTGTTCCCGTGCCCTGTGCCCCCTTCGGGAGAACGGTCCGTTCGGAAAACAGCAGCGGTCTGTCGACCTTCTTCCGTGAGGAGAGACGTGTGAGCATGGCGACGACGCCCGAGGACGACACGGACCGGCGGGCGAGCGCCGGCGCCGCCGCGCGCACCCCGCCGGGGACGGACCATGGCGAGGGCTACTGGCGGTTCGTCACCTGGATCGACGACGGCGGCGCCACCGTCGGCCTCACCGTCCATGTGGCCCGGTACGGGGTCGAGGACGCGGACGGCCGCCCCACCCACGCCCACGCCGCCACCTGGCACGTCCGCGACCGGGGGACGGGCCACCGTGCCGACGCCTCCTGGACGGACACCGGGTTCCTCGACCTGGCGCGCGCCGCGGCCGAGAACGACCCCTTCCTGGACCGCAGCGTGCGCGCCGCGATGCTGGACCTCCTCAAGCCCGGCGACGGGCTGTACCCCGACCGCGAGCTGCCCGGGCCCGTGGTGGCGGGCGGGGGCGGCCTCGACCTCGACTACGGCGGTGTCGTCCGCCTGCGCGCGGACGGGGACCGCCTCCTCCTCGACCTGCGCGGCGACGAGGGCTCCTGGCGCCTGCGTCTCACCCCCGCGGCGCCCGCGTCCCCCCACACGGCCGTGGACGGCCTCCCCTCGGCGCGGCCGTCCCGGGTCGTGCCGCGTGTCGTCGTGGAGGGGACCCGGACCGATGCCGACGGGGAGCGGCCCGTCCACGGTACGGGCTGGTACGAGCGCGTCCTGCCGGACGCTCCCCGCGACGCGGCCGGACCGGTCCCGGACAGCGAACCCGTGTGGACCCGTGCCGTGGCGCGCCTGGACGACGGATGGACCGTCACCGCCACGCGGCGCGGCCGGGTGGACGCCCTCACGGGGCGGACCCGCACCGAGCCGGTGGAGGTCCTGCTGCACTCGCCGGAGGGGGGTTGCACGACGGTGCGGGCGAGCGTGACCGACGCCGCGACCTGGACCTCCCTGGCCAGCCTGCGCGTCCACGTCACCGAGTGGTTGATCGAGGCCCACGGCGGTCTGCGCCTGTGGGTGCGGGCGTGGTCCCCCTCCCAGGAGTCCCGCGCCCTCCTCCACGGCACCGGCACCCTCGTGGCCCACGCCGACGTCGAGGGCGTCCGGGGCGGTGTGCCCGTCCGCGGACGCGGACACCTGGAATCCCGCCCGGCCGGCAGGATCACGCGCTTCGAGCCCCACATGCGCGGTATAGAGGCCGTGGTGAGGGAGGAACTGAGGAGCGTCTACCCCGACCGCCCGGACCGGGACGCCCTCACCGCACTCGCGGGTCTGGAGGAGCGCCCCGGGGTGCTCGACGCCTCGACGGCGGACGACCTGCACGCCGCGCTCGTCCGCCCCCTCCGCCACACCACGGACGGCGCGGGCAAGGGCATGCGGACCTACCTGTGGTTGCAGATCGTGGACCTGTACGGAGGAGACCCCCAACGGCTCCGGCCCATGCTCGCGGTCATCGAGGCACTCCAGACGGGCAACCTCATGATCGACGACATCCAGGACCGCTCGCCCATGCGCAGGGGGCGGCCCGCCGCCCACACGGTGTTCGGGGACGCGTTGACGATCAACGCCGGGACGCACGCCTACTTCCTCGTCGACCAGGTCCTCCCCCCGCTCGTGCGCGGGGACGACCGCCTGCTCCTGGCCGTGTACCGGATCGTCATGGGCATCATGCGCGCCGGGCACGCGGGCCAGGCACTGGACATCACCGGCCACGCCGCCGCGATGGACGAGGCCGTGCGCACCGGTGAGGCCGGCCCCCTCCTGAGCCGGATCCGCACCGCCCACCTCCTCAAGACGGCCCTGCCCATACGCAGCCTGGCCGAGATCGCCGCGCTCCTGTCCGGTGCCTCCGAGGAGCAGCTCCGGGGCGTCCGCGTCTACGGGGAGAAGGTCGGCCTGGCCTTCCAGATCGGAGACGACATGCTGGACCTGAGGGGGGTCACCGTGCGCGACCCCTCCGGAGCGCTGACGTCCACCAAACTCCGGGCCGAGGACCTGCGGGAGGGCAAGGTGACGATGCCCCTGGCCCACGCCGTCGCCCTCCTGCCCCCCGACCGCGTACGCGTGATCTGGGAACGCGTGCGGACAGGCGTGGCGGACGAGGCGGAGGCCGCGGAGATCGCCGACGAGCTCATCGCCTGCGGCGCGGTGCGGGCCTGCGAGGACGAGTGCCGCGCGCTGGTCGACGAGGGCTGGGGGCGGTTGCGGGGGGACCTGCCCCGGAACTGGTCGGCGCTGGGCCTCCACGCCCTGGGAACCTGGGCCGTCCACCGGAACGCGGAGTGCTGAGCATGGTACGTTCCGCGTCACCGAGCCCGCAGGGGACGGCCGGCACGCCCGCGCCCGCCACGTCCACGCTGAGCGTCCGCGGCGTCCACAAGTCCTACGGCCACCACCGCGTACTCCGCGGCGCCGACCTGGAGCTGCCCCCGGGGTGTCTGGGCGGCGTGGTCGGCGAGAACGGCGCCGGCAAGTCCACCCTCCTGCGCATCCTCGCCGGACAGCTGTCGCCCGACCGGGGGGAGGTGGCCTACGCCGGGCGGCTGGGGTACTGCCCCCAGCACACGGTCCTCAACCCGTCCTTCACCGTGGAACAGCACCTGCGGTTCTTCCAGGTCGCCTACGACCTGCCGGACCTGGCGCTGGCCCACGAGCTCATGGACCTCCTGTCGTTCGCCGGGTACCGGCGCCACCGTGTGGGCTCCCTCAGCGGGGGGACCCGGCAGAAGCTCAACCTCACCCTGGCCCTCATGCACGATCCGCCCCTGCTGCTCCTCGACGAGCCCTACCAGGGCTTCGACTGGGAGACCTACGAACGCTTCTGGGAGCTGTCCGCCCGCCTGCGCGACCGGGGCCGGTCGGTGCTGGTGGTCTCCCACATCGCCTTCGACACGACCCGCTTCGACCGCCTGTGGCGACTGGAACAGGGCCGACCGGTACCGGCGTCCACAGGAGCGGGGGAGGGGCGGTGAACGCGCGTCGGGCCTGGGACCGCTACCGGACCGCGACGGTGTTCGCGGTCACCGAGCACCTGCGCAACCGCCTGGCCCTCGTGCTCGTGCTGGGCTTCGTGCCGCTGTGGATCACCCTGGTCCACCTGGTGATCGCCGACGGCGACGTCACGTTCCTGCTGCGCGCCAGCGGCGAGCACCTGACGGTGAACGGCAACCACATCAGCCAGATCTCGGGGGCCGTCAACGCCGTCACGCTCATCGTCGGCTTCATGATGTTCATCGTGACGTTCCGGTCGGTGGGCTTCGACCAGCGGCTGGTCCTGGCGGGCTATCCCCGCAGTCACCTGCTGGCGGGCAAGCTCACGGCGCTGGTCCTGGCCACGGCGGCGGTGTGCGCCTACGCCACGGCGGTGACGGCCGTGTACTGGACCCCCGAGCGGCCGGTGGCGCTGTGGATGGCGCTGTGCGGGGCCGCGCTCGCGTTCGGCGGGATCGGGATCGCCCTCGGGGTGGCCCTGCGCGGGGAGCTGGAGGGCATGTTCGTCGTCATCATGCTCAGCATCATCGACATGGGGCTCCAGAACCCGGTGGCCAACCCCGCCGCCGACAGCGACGTCGTGCGCTACCTGCCCGCCTACGGGACCATGCAGTCGGGAACGGCGGCGGGGTTCGTGGAGGACGTCCCGTGGGCCCACATGGCGCTGGGGCCGCTGTGGTTCGTGTGTGCGGTGGTGGTGGCAGGGACGGTGCTGTGGATGCGCACCCGTGACCGCCGCTCGCCCCTGGCCGGGATGCGCAGGGGTGTTCCGCGGCGGGGATGAGGGACGCCCCGCCGAACCGCCGTGCGCGGCGCCCCCGGGGCAGGTCCCGCGGCCACCGGGAGGGGCGGCCCCCTCCCGGCGGCCGCAGGACCTGGACGGTCCGCGGAACACGGCCCGGGCCCGGTCAGAACCAGAACCACTGGATCGGGTTCATGCCGTAGACGGCGACGAACGCGCCGCCGACGACCGCGGTGACGGCCACAGAGGTCAGGACCGGGCGCCGCGCGGGAAAGCGCCGCGCGCACGCCCACACCAGGAAGGCCAGGCCCGCGGCGACGGACGCGCTCCAGTAGGCCACCGAGGTGGTCTCGGCGACCACGAGGTGCCCGTAGACCCCCTCGCCGATGAGCACACCGCTGAGCATGCCCGTGCCCCAGGGGGCGAAGCCGGTGCGAAAGCGCAGGGAGTGGGCCGTCAGGCCGAGGAAGGGGCCCACCAGGACGGCCGCGGTGAGCCAGAAGGCCGTGGTGCCAGCCGAGGCGTGGTAGCCGCGCAGGACCGAGGCCAGGTCGTAGCCGAGCATCATGCACGCCAGCGCCGCCGCGGCGGCGGCCACGGCCGCCCACCGGCGCCGGGGCAGCAGGGCGAGGAGGAACGCCGCCACGCTCCAGGAACCGCTGGAGTTGCTCAGGGAGTTCAGGTGGAAGGGCAGCCATCCCTGGCTGAAGGAGGTCAGCGCGCCGATGGCCAGCCCGCCGAGCGCGGCCGCGGCGAGGGCGCCCACGGAGGCGGCGAGGCCGGGGGGTGTCGGGTGCGGGGTCGTCGTAGAGGCGCTCATGCCTGCGTCATCGCCTCTCCGGGCCCGCCGGGTTCGGCGGCGGGGGCAACGAATTCATGACGCCGCCCGGGCCCCTCGCGGTGGCGGCCCCGGCGCAGGTCCGCGCTCGCGTCCCCGTCCGTCCCCGGGCACGGAGGCGCAGCGGCGACCGCGACACGAGGACCGCCGCGCCGGGCAGCGCGGCGACCAGGGAGAGGAGGCCGTAGAGCACCGAGACCGTCACCCCGGTGGCGGCGCCCAGGCCGGCCGCGCCGAACGCCAGCGCCGTGACCGCCTCGCGCGGCCCCCAGCCGCCGACGTTCACCGGCAGGCTCATCGCCAGCAGGGCCAGCACCACCAGGGGGACCAGCTGCTGCACCGGCGCGGTGACACCGGCGAGGCGCGCCGCCACCGCGAACAGGGTCACGTGCCCGGCCAGCGCCGCCGCGGACAGCAGAACCACGCGCGGCCAGCGCGCGAACACCCCCGAGCGGACGTCGGCCGCGGCGGTGCGCAGGGCCCGCCACCAGCGGGTTCCGCGGGCACGGCCCGCCCGCAGGCCGAACGCCGCCGCCAGGGCGACCGCCGCGACCGAGCCCGACGCCGCCCCCACCGCCCACAGGCCCGGACCGAGCAGCGCGGCCGGAAGGGCGAGGAGCAGCGCGGCTCCCGTCGCGGCCAGCACCGCCTGCCCCACCATGCGCTCCAGGACCACAGCGCGCACGCCCCGCCCGAGGTCGCCGCTGGACCGGCCGTGGCCGACCGCGCGGTTCACGTCCCCGAGCACCCCGGCGGGCAGCACCGCGTTCAGGAACACGGACAGGTAGTAGTCGGCCACCGCGCGCCGGAACGGGAGGCGCAGGCCCACCCCGAGCGCCACCTCCCGCCAGCGGCACGCGCACAGCACCGTCGTCGCCGCGCCGATCCCCAGGGCGGTCAGGACCGGGCCGGCGCCCACGGCCGAGAAGGCGTCGGTGAACGTCCCGCCGGGGAACCACCACACCACCGCCGCCAGGATCGCGGCCCCGGCCGAGGTCCGGGCCCACACCCGCCACCGGCGGGACGGGGCGCCGCCGGTTCGCGGCCCCTCCCGTGTCCCCCGTGCGGTCGTGGCGGTCATGCGCTCGTCGCCCCTCCGACGTCGGCGGGCCCGGCGGGGCCGCCGCGGTCCACCGTGCCTTCTCCGGGCGGCCGCGGCGTGCTCCGAGGGCGTGCCGGTTCCGCGCCCGGGCGCCCCGTCCGACCCGGAGGGGCGTATGTCCCGCACCTACCCGGGGCGGCGCACCCGTATCCCGGCGCGGACGGCCCCGGTCGCTCCCGCGGACTGCCCGCGTCCGGCGGTCCGGACGGGCCGTCCACCGTGCGGCGGCGTCCGGGGCCCGGCGGCCCGCCCGGGGACCGGGACGCGCACGGCGGGCCCGGCCGCGCCGCGCTCATCCGCGGGCCGGGGGACGCGGGAGCACCAGCAGGTCGGTGTGGTGGACCGTCACGCCCAGCTCCCCCCGAGCGCACGCCTCCAGCCTCCGCTCCAGGTACGCGGCGCCGGGGAGCGAGGGGTCCTGCTCGACGGCGGCGCCCGTCCAGCCCCGCAGCCAGGCCCGCGTCAGCGCCGCGTCCCCGGGCCCCAGGCGCCACGGGCTCGGGAACATCCGCACCTGCCGACCCAGGCCCTCGAACGCGGCGGCCGCGGCCCCGGCCGCCTCCGGTCCCAGCCGGCCCTCCCGCCTCTGGTGGGCGTCGAACGCCTCCGCGAACGCCGCGTCCGACGGGTCCCCGGGCGAGAACTCCACCCGCCCGACCACCGAGAGCGAGAACAGCGCCGGGCACCCGGAGGCGGACACCGCCTCCGCGAGCCCCGCGACCTCGGCCCCGGTGAGCAGGTCGAGGAGCGCCGAGGCCACCACGAGGGTCACCCCCTCCAGGTCGCGGGCGCACAGCGCCGCCACGTCCCGGCGGCGCGTCCGCACCGAAGCGGCGGGGACCCGCCTCCCCGCCTCCTCCAGCAGGGCCGGGTCGCGGTCGAACAGGAGCCAGCGCTGGGGCCGGGGCAGCCGCGGCCCCAGCCAGCGCCCCAGCGACCCCGTCCCGCAGCCCAGGTCGGCGACCACCCGCCCGTGGTCGGCCAGGAGCGCGAGCGGGGCGGTGGAGCGGGCCCGCGCGTCCGCGCCCTCGCGCAGGGCCAGCCACTCCGGCGCGAACGCCGGGACACCGGTCGTGCTCAAGGCGTCGCCTCCCCGTCCAGGACGGCCGCCATGCGCCGGGCCGTCTCCTCCCATCCTGCCAAGCCCTCCCGCCGTGCGCGGGCCGAACGCCTCAGACGGGAGCGGAGGCCGGGGTCGGTGAGCCAGCGGCGCAGGGCGGCGGCCAGGGCCCCCGGGTCCCCGGGAGGCACCAGCAGTCCCGGACGGGAGCCGTCCGGGGCGGAGCCCAGCGCCTCGGGCACCCCGCCCACCGATGTCGCGGCCACGGGGACGCCCCGGGCCAGCGCCTCGGTCACGACCATGCCGTAGGTCTCCCCGCGCGAGGGCAGGACGAGGAGGTCGCAAGCGGTGTAGGCGGCCTCCAGGTCCGCGCCGGTGAGGGGCCCGGTGAAGGCCACCCGGTCCGCGAGGCCGTGCTCGCGGACCAGGCCGCGGAGGCGGGCCGCGTGTGCCCCCGCGTCCCCGGACGGGACCGGGCCGACGCACGCGCATCCCCAGGGCAGGCCCGCCAGCGCGGCGAGCGCGGACACGAGGACGTCGTGCCCCTTGCGCGGGGTCACCGAGGCCACGCACAGCAGGCGCGTGCCGTCGCCGACGGGGGAGAGGGGCACCGGGTCCGCGCCGGGCTCGACCACGTGCACGCCTTCCACCCCGTGGTGGGCGGACACCCGCCGCGCCGCCCACCGGCTCGTCGCCACCACGGCGGAGGCGGCCCGCAGGACCGCACGCTCACGCGAGTCCAGGGCGGCGGCCCGCGCCTCGGGAAGCCCCGTCTCGTCGGCCAGCGGCAGGTGCACCAGGACCACCAGCCGCAACCGGGGCGCGTGGGGGAGCAGGACCTCGGGCACCCCGCAGGCGACGAGGCCGTCCAGGAGCACCGCGGCCCCGTCGGGGACGCCCTCCAGCACGCGGGAGAGGCCGGCCCGCGCGGCGGGGTCCGCGACGGGCCAGGCCCCGGGCACCGCCTCCTCCCGCACCGGGCGTCCCAGCCCGGCGAGGGCCTCGCGCAGGCGGCGGTCGTAGACCCCGCCGCCGCTGGGAGCGCCCCCGTGCGGGACGACGAGGACGGTCCTCACAGCTCGCGCTCGTAGCTCGCCCAGGCCACGTGCGACTCGTGCAGGGTGACCGCGACCGAGTCCAGGCCCCGCGCCCTCGCGTCGATGCGCTCCACCAGCCGGTCCGCGACGACCCTGGCCAGGAACTCCGTGGTGGTGTTCACCCCGGCGAAGTCCGGTTCCTCGTCCAGGTTGCGGTAGTTGAGCTCGGCGACCAGCCCTCCCAGTTCACGGGTGGCCAGGCCGATGTCCAGCACGATGTTGTCCGCGTCGAGTTCGCGGCGGCGGAAGGTGGCGTCCACGACGAACGTCGCCCCGTGCAGCCGCTGGGCGGGACCGAACACCGCTCCGCGGAAACTGTGGGCGACCATCAGGTGGTCGCGGACGGTGACGCTGTACATCGACGGGCTCCTCTGCGGTGGGGGCCGGCCGGACGTTCCAGCCGGCGTCGTGGTGGGGAAGGCCGTTCGGCGGGCGCGGACGCACGTCCGGTCCGCCCGCGCCCGTACGCGGGACGCGGGTTCGACCGGTCGACGTGGTGGCCGACCACGGCCGCGCCCGCGCCCGCGCGGGACGCGGCGGCGTTCAGGGCTCCGGGTAGACGATGCGGTGGCACAGGGCGGGAAGGCTCCCGTCGGCGAGGCGCGGCATCACCGCCGGCAGCTCCTCGAACGGGCTCTCCCCGGTGACCAGTGCGTCGAAGACGGGGTCGGACAGCAGCTCCAGTGCGAGGTCGAGACGGTCGCCGTGCCCCCGCGACCCCCGGCGCGCGGGGGAGACCGCCCCGACCTGGCTGGAGCGCACGGTCAGGCGGCGCGAGTGGAAGCCCTCGCCCAGGGGCACGCACACCCGCCGGTCCCCGTACCAGCTCATCTCCACCACCTCCCCCTCGTCGCGGACCAGTTCCAGGGAGCGCTCCAGCCCCGCGGGGTCGGCGCTGGTGTGGAAGACCCGGTCGCGCCCGACGCCGGCGTCCCCGGGGAGCGCGAACTCCACCCCGAGCCGCTCCGCCAGGTCCGCGCGCCCGGGGTCGACGTCCACCAGCTGCACCCGCACCCCCGGCACCCGGGAAGCCAGCCGGGCCACGGTGCACCCGACCATCCCCGCTCCGACCACCGTCAGCCGGTCGCCGAGCAGCGGCGGGGCGTCCCAGAGCGCGTTCACCGCCGTCTCCACCGCCCCCGCCAGGACCGCACGCCCCGGGGGCACGTCCCCGGGCACCGGCCGCAGCGCCCCGACCGGGAGCACGAACCGCGTCTGGTGCGGGAACAGGCTGAACACCGTCGTGCCCACCAGGTCCGGCGCGCCCTCCTCCACGACGCCGACGTTGAGGTAGCCGTACTTGAACGCGGAGCCGAAGTCCCCCTCCTGGAAGGGCGCCCGCATCACCTGCCGCTGGCTCGGCGGCACCGCGCCGCGGAACACCAGGGCCTCGGTGCCCCGGCTCACCCCCGAGTACAGGGAGCGCACCACCGCCTCGCCGGGCCCGGGAGGGGGCAGCACGCCCTCCCGGATCTCGCCCTCGCCGGGCGACCCCACCCAGAACGCCCGTGCCGTACGGCTCATGACCCTCCTCCTCGCCGTGCGCCGGTTCCGTGTCCGACGGCCCGCGTGCCGCCCGCCCCCGGCCCGGCCCGCCACAGCCCCGCCACGTCGCGCCCGAAGGACCAGGCCAGCAGCGCCAGGGCGCCCGCGGCCAGGGCCGTCGCACCCCCCGCGGGAACGACCGGGGCGGCGGCCGCCACCAGGGCCACGCCCTGGACGGCGGCCACCGCCTTGCGCGCCCGGCTCGGCGCCAGCGGTCCGCGCATCCACGGCGCCGCCCGCCCGGCGGCGACGAACGCGTACCGCATCGCGCCGATCGCCAGCACCCACCACCCCAGCTCCGCCGCCACCCGCACGCTCAGCACCAGGATCAGGAAGGCGTCCGCCTCCATGTCGAACCGCGCCCCGAACGACGACTCGGTCCCCGTGCGCCGGGCGACCAGGCCGTCCACGAGGTCCAGGGCCAGCGCGACCGACGCCAGGGCGACCAGGGGCCAGGCCGGACCGCCGTCCGCCACCAGGGCGACCACGCCGCCGATGAGCACCGACCGCGCCAGCGTCACCAGGTCCGCGGGACCCAGCCGGGACCGCCCGGACCTGCGCACCGCCCACGCCACGGCGGCCGCCCCCGCCAGCAGGAAGCCGGTACCGGCCGCCCAGCCCGCCGGGCCCAGGCCCGGGGCCCACGCGAGCAGCACCAGCAGCGCCGCCTGCGCGCACGCGGCGGCCCCCAGGGCCGCGGGATCACCCACGCGGACCGTCCAGGTGCGGGAGGTCGTGGCCCAGCCGGTCCCGCTTGGCGGTCAGGTACGCCACGTTCTCCCGGCGTGCGGGCATCAGCAGCGGAACCCGGGAGGCCACCTCCACCCCGTGCTCCCGGAGCGCCCGCACCTTGGCCGGGTTGTTCGACAGGAGCCGCACCGACCGCACCCCCAGGTGGAGCAGGATCCGCGCGGCCGGACCGTAGTCGCGCACGTCCACGGGCAGCCCCAGGGCGGTCGCCGAGTCCACGGTGTCCAGGCCGTGCGCGTCCTGGACGGCGAGGGTGCGCACCTTCTCCACCAGCCCGATACCGCGTCCCTCGTGTCCGCGCAGGTACACGACCACGCCCCGTCCCTCGGCGCAGATCAGGTCCAGGGCGGCCTCCAGCTGGTCCCCGCACTCACAGCGCAGCGCTCCGAAGACGTCGCCGGTCACGCACTCCGAGTGCGCCCGGGCCAGCACGTCCTCGCCCCCGCACACCTCGCCCAGGACCAGCGCGGCGTGCTCCCGGCCGTCGGAGGGGTCCCGCAGGGCCACGATGCGGAACGGCCCCCGCCTGGTGGCGAGCTCCGCCTCGGCCACGGCCGCGGGGCCCACGGCCGGCACCCCCGTGCCCAGCCCCTCCGGCCCCGCCCCGTCCGAACGGCTCCCGTCCGCCCCGCCCACGCCCTGACAGCTCATAAGCCCCCTCGATCCGTCTCGGAACAGCGGCCACACACGCCCGGTGCCCGGTGGCCCCCCGGGGAAAACCTCGCACAGGTCGGGCGCGGGGCCGGGGAGGCGCGAGCCGGGGGCGGCGGGGGCTCCGCCCCGTCCCCGGGCCGGCGCGGGCGCTCCCCGGCCCGTCCGGCCGAAGGCGTCGGGGCCCGTTCCGCGGGCCGCCCCGCTCCGCCCTCCACGACCGGGGGCAGGTCGGGGGCCTTGGCTGGAAAGCGCTTGCCCAGTAGGGTGGGCCACCCCGGCACGAGGAGGCGCCGCCCGTGGACATCCCCCGGAGCCCCGTCCTGAGAAGAAGCCCCCTGGTCGCAGGTGTGTGCGCGGTCGTCCTGGCCGCCTCCGCCGGCCCCGCCCCGGCCGAGCCGCGGGACGGCCCGGGGATCCGGCTGGAGCGGCTGGACCGGGGCCTGGTCGCGGTCCAGGCCGAGGACGGCGTCCTCCTGAGCTGGCGGCTGCTCGCCCACGAGGTCACCGGGCACACGGACACCGGGCTCAGGGGGCCGAGGTTCGCCGTGTACCGGGACGGCAGGGGCATCGCGACCGTGGCGGACAGCACCAACCTCCTCGACCCCGGGGGCTCGGAGGACTCCCGGTACGAGGTCGTGCCGCTGCCGAGGAGCTCCGGCGGACGGCTCGACATCGGTCCCGCCGGCGAGGCGTCCGTGTGGGCGGACGGCCACCACGACCTGCCCCTGAGCAAGCCGGAGGGCGGCACGACCCCGGCGGGGGAGCGGTACGGGTACACCGCCAACGACGTGGCCGTGGGAGACGTGGACGGCGACGGCCGGTACGAGTTCGTCGTCAAGTGGGAGCCCACCAACGCCAAGGACGTCTCCCAGCGGGGGTACACCGGCAACACCTACGTGGACACCTACACCCTGGAGGGCGAACTGCTGCACCGCGTCGACCTGGGCGTGAACATCCGCTCGGGGGCGCACTACACCCAGTTCCTCGTCTACGACCTCGACGGCGACGGACGGTCCGAGCTGATGCTCAAGACCGCGCCGGGGACCAGGACGCTGTCCTTCGACGGGGACGGGGGCGTGACGGAGGAGTACGTGACGCTGCCGGAGGAGGACGTCGCGGCCGGCCACGGCCACGGCGACGACCACCGGATGAGCGCGGCGGACTACCACGAGCACCTGGTCGGGATGTTCCAGGACTGGCACGGGCACCCCGAGGTGGTGGCGGGGAACTGGCCGGGCACCGTGGAGGAGGCCCTGGGCCTGGAACCGGAGTACGACCACCCGCTCGACAGGGACGACGCCGCCGCGCTCGCGGACTTCTTCGTGGACGAGTACGCCCCGGGGCGCAGCGGGCGCAACCTGCTCCGGGAGTTCGAGGGCTTCGTCGTGGACGGCCCGGAGTACCTGACCGTCTTCGACGGCCTGACCGGCGCGGAGCTGGACACCGTCCGCTACGAGCCGGGCCGGGGCGACGACGGGCTCCTGTGGGGCGACTACGCCATGGCGCGCATCGAACCGGGCAACCGGGTCGACCGCTTCCTGGCGGGCGTGGCCTACCTGGACGGCGAGCGCCCGTCGGCGGTGTTCGCCCGGGGCTACTACACGCGCTCGGCCGTGGCGGCCTACGACTTCGACGGCGAGTCGATCCGCCGCCGCTGGCTGGCCGACAGCGGACACGTCCCGATGGACAACCCCTTCGACGCCTCGCCGCACGCGGGCCGGGGCTCGGACCCCGCGCTGGGCGCGCTGGCCGGACAGGGGTTCCACTCCCTGGACGTGGCCGACGTGGACGGGGACGGGCGCCAGGAGATCGTCTACGGAGCGGCGACGCTGGACGACGACGGGACGCTCCTGTACTCCTCGCACGCCCCCGGGCCCCCCGGAAGCGCGGTGGAGGGCGAGTACACCAAGCTCGGGCACGGCGACGCGATGCACGTGGGGGACCTCGACCCGGACCGGGACGGCCTGGAGGTCTGGACGGTGCACGAGGGGGGCGCGCACGCGCCCTACGGCTTCGCGATGCGCGACGCCGCCACGGGGGAGGTCCTCTTCGGCGGGTACACGGGCGTGGACACCGGCAGGGCCATGGTCGGCGACATCGACCCGGACGTCCCCG
Organism: Streptomonospora nanhaiensis; assembly: GCF_026642255.1. Lineage (GTDB taxonomy): Bacteria > Actinomycetota > Actinomycetes > Streptosporangiales > Streptosporangiaceae > Nocardiopsis > Nocardiopsis tropica. Next base: position 3,240,842 of record NZ_CP113264.1, read on the forward strand.
GGCTGGAGGCGTGGTCCTCGATGCCGCCCGGCGACGACGTCGAGGCCGGGCTGTGGAGCGCCGGCGGGGAGTACCTGGGGGACAGGACCCCGGGCACCGACATGAGCATCCGCTGGGCCGCCGACATGACCACCCAGGTCGTGGAGCGCACCGGGACCGGGGAGCAGACGCAGGTCCCGGCGGTCGTGGACTGGAGGCGCGGCACGCTGCTCACCGCGGAGGGGACCCTCACCAACAACGGGACGAAGGGGAACCCCGCCCTCGTCGCGGACGTGCTCGGCGACTGGCGGGAGGAACTGGTCCTGCGCACCGCGGACAGCACGGCCCTCAGGATCCACACGAGCACCGAGGTGACCGACCGCAAGCTGCACACGCTCATGCAGGATCCCCAGTACCGGGTGGGCGCGGCCCGGCAGCAGACCGGTTACAACCAGCCCGCCCAGCCGTCCTTCCACCTGGGGTCGGACACCGACTGGGCGGGGGTCCCGGTGCCCGACGCCGTGTATCCGGAGTAGCCGTCGGGCGTCAGCCGTACCGGCGGCCGAGGTCGTCGCGCAGGGTCCCGTAGGTCGGCGCGAGGGCGCGCAGGATCCGGGCGGCAGCCCGGTCGTCGCCCGTGGCCACCGGGTACTGGAGCGATCCGAGCAGGCGCGCCTGGCGGGTCAGCGTGCCGGCCGCGGTGTCGCGTCCGACACCGCGCAGGCAGGCCGCGGCGTCCGTGAGGCGCCGCGCGCCGACCCGGATCGCGAAGTCGGCGAGGTGCTCGCGAAGAGCGGGGTCGCAGCCGTCCGCGACCCGGTCCGCGAGGGCCAGGACGGCGTCGCCGTTCTCCGGCCCCAGCCAGGACACCGCCCGGGGGACGATCGACTCGATCGCCTCCTCGGGAAGAACCCGGGAAATTCGGGTGAAATTCGAGCGGAGGGTGAAGGGGTCGCCGTATTCGATGTCCTCGGCCCGCCAGGCCGCCATGAAATCGGCGATCGGGAGCCTCGCGTAGGGATGTCCCCCGGGGTCGTGGAGGGTGACGCCGTCCTCGTCCGCGTCGAGCACGACGACGTAGTGGTCGGCGCCCACGGGGCCGGACCGGCCCGGCTGGTGGCGCAGGTGTCCCATCTCCACGGGGCCGGCCACGACGGGTCCGTCCGCGAGGTGGGAGGCGAGGCGGTCGAGCGCGGCCTCGGCGTCTCCGCCGCCGGTGGTCCGTGCCGCCCAGCCGAGAGCGGTGAGGGCGTCGTCCACGCCGGTCTCGGGCGTCCAGCCGTACGGGTCGAAGAAGGGCAGCGTCCCGCCGAGCAGCTGGGCGCCGAACGGGCTCCCGGTCACCGTTTCGACCACGCTGGGTGCGGGGGCGCCGGGCCCCATCAGCATGACCAGGCAACTGGAATAGCAATAAGGTCCGGAGCCATGATAAGGAATATCTTCCATGGCGTCATCGTGCCATTTTTCGAAGGAAAACGCGATCGCGGGAATTCGATGCTTCGATATCGCGACGGCGTTCCCGGATTCCCATCCGGCACAGCTCCCGGCCGTATGCGCGTGCCGGTCCGGCCGCCGACCGCGGCCCCGGGGCCTGCGCTACCGTGCGGACTCCGGCACCCGGCCGCGCACCGTGCCCGGGAGCGGTGCCGGGCGGAGGAGGGCGCGCGGATGGGCTCGGTGGGCGAGGTGCTGCTGGCGGTCCTGGTCGTCGCCGTGGTGGGCGTGGTCCCGCTGGTCGTCATGGGGGCGGGCATGGTGCGCGAGATGCGGGACGGGTCCGGCCCCGGCGACGGCCACCGGGGCGGGGGCGAGGGCGGGGCCGGGGGCGGTGACGGCGGGGGAGGGGGCGGCGGCTGCTGAGAGCCCCCGGCCACGGCCCCGCGGACCCCCGCCGATCCGGTCCGTCATCGGCATCGCGGTGCGGGTGCGCAGCTCGTACCCGCCCACGGCCGGGACGCCGCGCGGTCAGGAGCGGTACGCGGCGGTGGACCCCCGCACCACCAGCTCCGGGGTGAAGAGGACGCGCTCGTGCCGGTGGCCGGGGTCGTCGAGCTCCGAGCGGAGCAGCCGCATCGCCGCGCGCCCGAGGTCGTACTTGGGCTGGGCGACGGTGGTCAGCCCCGGGTGGACCAGGTCGGCGAGGTCGACGTTGTCGTAGCCGACCACCGAGATGTCGTCCGGCACGCGCAGGCCGCGCCGCCCCAGGCCCTTCATGAGGCCGAGGGCGAGCTGGTCGTTGGCGCAGAACACCGCCTGCGGCCGCTGGCGCGGACCGCCGGCCAGCACCGCGTCCACGGCGCGTTCGCCCTGCTGGGGGTTGAGCAGCGGCTGCTCGACCACCCGGACGTGGGCGCCGGGGTCCATGCCGGACTCCGTGAAGGCGTCGAGCAGCCCCTGGTGGCGGCGCCGCACCTGCTCGATGGCGAAGGGCCCGGTCAGGAAGGTGACCCGCTCGTGTCCCAGGCCGATGAGGTGGCGCCCCGCGGCGAGGCCGCCCGCGTGGTTGTCGACGCTGACGCTGCACCCGACGTCCTCGGCGACGTCGCCCCGGTCCAGCGCGACCCAGGAGGTGCCCTGGTGGCTCAGCCACAGCAGGTCGGACAGGTCGTCGTCCACCGGCATCACCACCGCGCCCGCGGCGCGCTGCTCGGCGAGCAGGCGCACGTTGCGCCGCTGCCTGTCCTGGGCCTCGGCGGAGTTGAGGAGCACCACGGCCAGCCCCGCCCCGGCGGCCTCGTCCTCCACGCCGCGCGCGACCTCCGTGAAGAAGGGGTTGGTGACGTCCAGGACGAGCAGGCCCACGGATCCGCTGCGGCCCGACCGCAGGCTGCTGCCGGAGGAGTTGCGCACGTAGTCGAGCTCGGCGATGGCGGCCTCGACCCTGGCCCTGGTGGCCTCGGCGACGCGCTCGGGGCGGTTGAGGACGTTGGAGACGGTGCCCGGGGAGACCCCGGCGTGCCGGGCGACCTCGGTGATGCCCACGGAGGGGCGGGTGGATCGGGGCCTGGTGGACAAGGAGCTTCTCCCGGGGCGTGTTCGGACGGTCATCAGGGAACTGCGCGAACGCATGCTACTGATCCGGCCCCGATGCGCGGGGCATCATGCTCACACCCGGATTGAAACGTGTCAACAACCATCCCGTGACGGGGCCTTCCCGCGCCTCGGTATCCGGGGTCGGCCGACCTCCTCCCGGAGGCCGTTACCAGGGCGATACCTGGCAATTCCATGGTGATCCTCTTGACGGGGGTGTGTGTTCCACTTAACATCCCCTTCATATTAAAACGTTTTTGTAATGTTCGACGGATCCCCGTCGAACCAGCACCGGAAAAGGAGGGCACGTGGACCCGACAGAGGTCCCTCCACCCCTCGCGCTGGTGGACGTCACCAAGTCCTTCGGGAGCGTCAGGGCCCTGCGGGGGCTGTCCCTGGAACTGCGCCCCGGGGAGATCCACGCGCTGGTCGGCGAGAACGGGGCCGGCAAGTCCACCCTGGTCAAGACCATCGCGGGCGTACACCGGCCCGACAGCGGGCAGCTCCTGGTCGACGGGGTCCCGACCGCTTTCGGGGCGCCGGCCGACGCCCAGCGCGCCGGCGTCGCCGTCATCCACCAGGAGCCCACCCTGTTCCCCGACCTGTCGGTCGCCGAGAACATCTTCGTCGGCCGCCAGCCCCTCACCCGCCTGCGCACCATCGACCGCAAGCGCATGCGGAGCGACACCGGGGAGGCCTTCGCCCGCCTCGGCGTCGACATGGACCCCGACCGCCCCGCACGCGGCCTCTCCATCGCCGACCAGCAGCTCGTCGAGATCGCCAAGGCCCTCACGCGGCGCGCCCGGGTCCTGGTCATGGACGAGCCCACGGCCGCACTCTCCGGGGTGGAGGCCGAACGCCTCTTCACCGTCGCCCGCACCCTGCGCGACTCCGGGGCGGCCCTGCTGTTCATCTCCCACCGCTTCGACGAGGTCTTCGCCCTCTGCGACCGCATCACGGTCGTCCGCGACGGCGCGTTCGTCTCCTGCGACCCCACCCCCGACCTGGACGTGGACACCGTCGTGCGGCGCATGGTCGGACGCGACGTCACCAGCCTCTACCCCAAGGAGGACGCCGAACGCGGCGACACCGTCCTGGAGGTCGACGGACTCACACGCCGCGGCGTGTTCGCCGACGTGTCCTTCCGGGTGAGGGCCGGCGAGATCGTGGCCCTGGCCGGCCTCGTCGGCGCCGGGCGCAGCGAGGTCGTCCGCGCGGTCTTCGGCGTCGACCGCTACGACGCGGGCGCCGTCCGCGTCCACGGCACGCCCCTGCCCGCGGGCCGCCCCAGGGCGGCCATGGCCGCGGGCATGGCCCTGGTCCCCGAGGACCGCCGCCAGCAGGGCCTGGTCATGGAGTCCTCCATCGAACGCAACGCGACCGCCACCCGCCGCCGGCCCCTCAGCCGCTTCGGCCTCCTGCGCCCGCGCGCCGAGCGCGACTCCGCCCGCGAGTGGGGCGAACGGCTCGAACTCCGCTACGGCCGCATCGACGACCCCGTCTCCACCCTCTCCGGCGGCAACCAGCAGAAGGTCGTCCTCGCCAAGTGGCTCTCCACCGAGCCGAGGGTGCTGTTCGTGGACGAGCCCACGCGCGGCATCGACGTCGGGACCAAGGCGGAGGTCCACCGCCTGCTCTCCACCCTCGCGGGACGGGGGCTCGCCATCGTCATGGTCTCCAGCGAGCTCCCCGAGGTCCTCGGCATGGCCGACCGGGTCCTGGTCATGCACGAGGGCAGAATCACCGCCGAGATCGACCGCGCCGACGCCGACGAGGAGTCCGTCATGTACGCGGCCACCGGACAGCGACCGAACGGGGCCGCCCGATGAACGCACCCCCCGCCGCCCCCGGGGCCTCCGCGGCGGCCCCTCCCCGGACCCCCGGACGCCCGGCCCGGCGCCGGCGGCAGTTCCGCGAACTCGGCGTGCTGCTCGCGGTCGTCCTGCTGATCACCGCCACCTGGCTGCACAACCCAGGGTTCCTGTCCGCCCAGGGCGTCCGCGACCTGTTCCTGGGCGCCACCGTCCTGGCGGTCCTGGCCGCCGGCCAGGCCCTCGTCCTCATCACCAGGAACGTCGACCTCTCGGTCGGATCGGTGATGGGGCTGTCGGCCTTCGGCACCGGCGCCCTCTTCGTGGCCCTCCCCGGCCTGCCGGTCCCCGTGGCCATGCTCGCCGGCATCCTCATCGGCCTCGCGTGCGGGCTGGCCAACGGCCTGCTCGTCACGACCGCACAGGTACCCGCACTGGTCGTCACGCTGGGCACCCTCTACGCCTACCGCGGCCTCGGCCACTGGTGGGCGGACGGCGGCCAGGTCAACGCCACCGACATGCCCGCGTCCTTCCTGCTCCTGGGCCGGGTCGGCGTCCTCGGCGTACCGCTGCCGGCCGCGATCGCCATCGCCGTGGTCGCCGCCGTCGGCTTCTACCTCGCCAACCACCGCTCCGGCCGCGAGCTGTACGCCATAGGCTCCAACGCCGACGCGGCACGCCTGTCCGGCATCCCCGCGGGGCGCCGGATCATCCTGGCCTTCGCCGCCAACGGAGCCCTGGCGGGCCTCGCCGGGGTCCTGTTCGCCGCCCGCTACGGCACCGTCGACTCCACCGTCGGCACCGGCATGGAACTCCAGGTGGTGGCCGCCGCGGTCGTCGGCGGCGTCGCCATCGCCGGCGGCGTCGGCACCGTCTACGGAGCCGCCCTCGGCGCCGTCCTGCTCACCACCATCACCGCCGCCCTGCCCATCTGGCAGATCAACCCGTTCTGGCACCAGGCCGTGGTGGGCACGCTCATCCTGGCCGCCATCGGCCTGGACCGGCTGCTCGCGCTGCGCACGGCGCGCAAGCTTCGAGGAGGAGGTGCCCGTGGCGCCTGAACGCACCGCCGCCCCGGCCCGGGCGGCCGCACCGGACACGCGGACGGCCGGCTCCCGGGCCAGGGCCCTGCTCTCCGCCCGGGAGGCCCCCGTCGTCGGCGCGCTCGTGGTGGCCCTGCTCGGCGCCGGACTGTTCGTCGACATGTTCGCCACCGGCCGCAACATCGACTTCCTGGTGCTGAGCATCGCCGCCATCGCCCTGATGGCCCTGCCGATGACGCTCATCGTCATCACCGGCGAGATCGACCTGTCGGTGGCCAGCACGCTCGCCCTCACCAGCGCCACCCTGGGCGTGCTCTGGGAGGCCGGGATCCCCATCGAGACGGCCCTGTGGATCTGCCTGGCCGTCGGCGCGGCGCTGGGCGCGCTCAACGGGTTCCTGGTCACCGTCTGCGGACTGCCCTCCCTGGCCGTCACCATCGGCACCATGGCCCTGTACCGGGGGCTCGCCTACGTGCTCCTCGGCGACCGCGCCGTCGCCAGCTACCCCCGCGACTGGGTCGGCGGAGCCCGCGCGCCCTTCCTCGGCATCGAGGGCCTGCCGTGGATCGCCGTGGCCGTCCTCGTCCTGGCCGCCGCCTTCGCGGTCCTGCTCCACGCCACCGGGGTCGGCCGGTCCCTGTTCGACATCGGCAACAACGACGAGGCCGCCCGCTTCTCGGGGGTCCCCGTCGCGTGGACCAGGTTCTGGCTGTTCACGCTCAGCGGCGTCGTCGCCTCCGGCGCCGGGATCTTCTGGACCCTCCAGTACGGCACCTCCCGCGCCGACACCGCCTTCGGCCTGGAGCTGCAGGTCGTCGCCGCCGTCCTCCTCGGCGGGGTGTCCATCTTCGGCGGGGTCGGCTCGGTCCTGGGGGTCATGAGCGGCGTCCTGCTCCTCGGGACCATCCGCAACGCCCTCCAGCTGTTCGGCATCAGCAGCGAGGTCCTCCAGATCGTCACCGGCCTCATCCTCATCGCCTCCGTCGTCACCCCCAACATCGCGGCCCGGGTCCGTGCCGCACGCGAACCCGGCCCCCGACCCGCGGCGGACCCCGCGCCCGACCCCACCCAGGGAGAACCCTCATGACCGACCCCCGCCCCCGACACCTGCTGCTGGCCGCCTCCGCGTTCGCCGTGCTGATGACCGCCGCCTGCGGCGGCACCACCATCGACGACGCGCAGGAGGAGGAAGCCTCCGGTCCGACCGGTACCGCCGACCCGGACGCCGAGATCCCCGAGGGCCTCAGGATCGACTTCCTGCCCAAACAGCTCAACAACCCCTACTCCGACATCGTCAACGAGGGCGGCGCCGTCGCCGTCGAGGAGCTGGCCGGGGAGTTCACCGAGCGGGGCGGCACCGAACCCACCGCCGACTCCCAGGTCGAGTACATCAACGCGGCCAGCCAGGCGGGCAGCGACGTCATCGTCATCGCCGCCAACGACCCCGACGCGGTGTGCCCCTCCCTCGACCAGGCCAGGGACAACGGCGCCGCCATCGTCGGCTACGACTCCAACGCCAGCTGCACGGACATCTTCGTCAACCAGTCCTCCGACGAGCTCATCGGCCGCACCCTGGTCGAGATGATCTCCGAGCAGATCGGCGGCGAGGGGACCTTCGCCGTCCTGTCCGCCACCCCCAACGCCACCAACCAGAACTCCTGGATCGCCGCGATGGAGGAGGTCCTGGCGGAGGAGGAGTACGCGGACCTCGAACTGGTCGACACCGTCTACGGCAACGACGACGACCTCCAGTCCTTCCAGGAGATGCAGGGGCTCATGCAGTCCCACCCCGACCTGGACGGCGTGGTCTCCCCGACCACCGTCGGCATCGCCGCGGCGGCCCGCTACGTCAGCGACTCCGAGTACAAGGGCGAGGTCGCCATCACCGGCCTGGGCACCCCCAACCAGATGCGCGAGTTCGTGGAGGACGGCACCGTCGACTCCTTCGCGCTGTGGAACCCGGAGGAGCTCGGCTACCTCGCCGGGTACGCGGGAGCCTCGCTGAGCGCGGGACGCATCACCGGGGCCGAGGGCGAGACCTTCGAGGCCGGGGACCTGGGCGAGTACACCGTCGGGGCCGACGGCGAGATCGTCCTCGGCCCGCCGACCGTCTTCGACGCCGACAACATCGACGACTTCGACTTCTGATCCGGCCCACCGCAGTCCGCGGCGGGCGGAGGGGAGCCCTCCGCCCGCCGCCTTCCACCCACCGGGAGGACCACGCCGTGCAGCGTGTCTGCTTCATCCTCAAGGTCCGCGCCGACCGCCTCGACGAGTACCGGGAACGGCACGCCGGCGTCTGGCCCGAGATGCGCGAGGCGCTCTCCGCTGCGGGCTGGCACAACTACTCCCTGTTCAGCACCGACGAGGGCACCGTCGTCGGCTACCTGGAGACCGACGACTTCGACGCGGCCCGGGAGGCCATGGCGAGCACCGGCGTCAACGCCCGCTGGCAGGCCGAGATGGCGCCCTTCTTCGAGGGCCTGTCCGGCCGCCCCGACGAGGGCATGGTCCCACTGACCGAGCTCTTCCACCTGCCCTGACCCCTCTCCCGCCCTCCTCGGCGCGGGCCGCCCCCCGCGGGCCGGGCGGGTGGGCGGGGCCGGGGCCCGCCTGCGAGCTCCGGCCGGGGGCGAAGGGTCAGCCCGCGGGGAGCTCCACCCGGATCTCCCCGCCAAGGGAGGCCCCGCCCTCCAGTTCGAGGTCGTCGCCGCTCCAGAACCGCCCCGGGTCGTAGTACCCGGTGCGGCGGCCCCTCGGCAGCAGCCCCATCTCCTCGTAGGTCAGGGCGATCACCTCGGCGCAGTAGGCGGTCTCCAGCGCCCGCTCGCGCGAGCGCCTCCCGAACGGCAGGCGCCGCAGGGGCAGGCGACCGCGCGCCCACCTCGCCGCCAGCTGCGCGGTGGAGGGGAAGGGGGTGCCGTCGAGCCGCGCCACGGCGCGCAGGGCGGCGTCCTCCATCGCCCGGGTGGCCAGGGGGTCGAGCTGGCGGACCCAGCCCTGCTGCCCGTACTTGCGGCCCCACACCAGGACGGCGTCGCGGAGGTCGTGCAGCTGCACGCCGCGCTGGTGCCGTCCCGTCCACACGTCGGGCAGGGAGCGGCCCAGCTCCGCGTGCCACATCAGCGGTGGGAGGTCCTCCACCACGATGGACATGCCGACGTGGTTGACGGGGCTGTTGGTGGTGATCTGGATGGCGCGGTCGGGCACGCTCGTGCCCCGGAAGACCCACACGTCACCGGTCCGGGTGAGCTCCAGCGCCTCGTTCAGGGACATACTCGTGTCTGCCACAGGGATAGCCTAGGCACATGCGATGGTGGAAAGTCCTTGGAGTGGCCGCTTTCGTGGGCGTCGCGGCGACCGGCGCGGTGATCGCGCGCGCCGAGCGGCAGCGCCGCGCCTACACGCCCGAACAGGTCAGGGACCGGTTGCGCGCACGCGTCGCCGAGGCCGAGGCGGCCCAGGGCCCCGCCGCGTCCGCCCCGGCGCTCCCCGCGCCCGACGACCCCGGGATGCCCGCCTGGCGCCAGATGCTGCTCGGCGCCGTGAGCCGCCACCCCAGGGTCGACCGCGGCCCCGGCCACGAACCCCGCGAAGGCGGCCCCGACCGGGCCTGACACCCCTCCGGCCTCCTTCCGGGGCGTGCCCCCCCGGAGCCCCCGGCCCCCGGTCGGGCCCCGCCGGAACGGTGCCGGCCTCCCCGCCTCCGTCCGTCCCTCCGGGGCGGTGCGACGCCGTTCGGCGCCCGCCCCGCGCCGCCCGCTCCCGGTCCCCGGGTTTCCCCCGGCGCCCGGAGCGCTTCTCCCGCCCGGGGTTCTTCCCGCCGCTCGTGCCATGCCCGGCGGAAGGGGCATCCGCGTCCCGCGGCTCTCCCGCGCCACCGCTTTCCCTGCCGTCCCGCGGCCCCCTCGCGCCGCCCGGCCCGCCCGGAGCGCGTCCCTCCGCCGCCCCGCCTGTCGTGGCCGGCGGTCCGGTCCGGTGCGTTCGGTCACGGGGCGCGGCCCGTCCCCGACCGGCGGGCCGCGGCGTACCGCTGTCGTCGGGCCGGGGGACGCGCCGCCCCGCAGGGGTCTGACCTGGGCGGACGCGGACCGGGTGGCTCGTCGCGGGCCGCCCGGGAGCGGTCGGCCGCCGGGCCGCCGTGTGCTCGCCCTTTGTTACCGATGGGTATTACCGACTGGTAGGTTCTCCCTGTCGCGACGACCGCGAGCCGGCCGGGAGAGGAAGCAGGGGGAGAGCAGTGCACGAGGGCGTCCTGTCCAGGCTCAGACCGGTCCCCGACAGCCGGTTCCGGCTCTTCCTCCTCCACCACGCCGGCGGATCGCCCCTCGGCTACCGCCCCTGGGTGCGCCGCTTCCCCGACGACTGGGACGTGTGCCTGGTGGAGGCGCCCGGACGCGCACACAGCGCCGACGCGGAGCCCTTCCGGGACGCCGGGGAACTGGCGGAGTACCTCAACGGGCGCGTGGGCCACGAGCTGGACCGCCCCTTCGGGCTCTTCGGGCACAGCATGGGCGGGCTCGTCGCCTACGAGATGGCGTCGCGGCTGGCCGTCGGGGACCGCAGGCCCTCCTGGCTGGGGGTGTCGGCGTGGAGTCCCGCACCCGGCCCCGAACGCGACCGTCCCCGGCACCTCCTGCCCTCCGACCGCCTGCGCGACGGCATCGCCGCCATGGGCGGGACCCCCGCCGCGGTCCTGGCCGACCCCGACCTGTGGCGGCTCGTGGAGCCCCTCGTCCGCGCTGACCTCGAACTGGTCGACACCTGGCGGCCGGAGCCCGGCGCGGAGAGGCTGCGCGTGCCCCTGTCGGTCTTCGGCGGCGAGGACGACCCCGGCATGCCGCCCCGCCGGCTCGACGCCTGGTCCGACCACGTCGACGGCCCGGTCGAACGGCACTCCCTGCCCGGCGGGCACTTCTACTTCGTCGGGAGCATCGACGACGTGACCGGGCGGATCACCAGGGACGTCCGCGCGGCCCTCGCCGCGGGCGTGTAGTCCCCGGCCGCCGCCCGGCCCCGCCGCCCCGCCTCAGCCCCCGACGGCGATGACGTAGCCGGGCCCGTCGGCGCCGAGCACCACCCCTCCGGCCCCGTCCGTCCCCAGCCGGACGCCCCCGCCCGAGGCGGCGGCCTCCGGCCGGGCGGCGTCCAGGTCGGCGGGCGCCGCCGCCACCGGCGTGTGCGGGCCGTCGGCCAGGTGCACGAGCACCACCTGCCCGGCGAGCGTCCTGACGAACGTCATGTGGTGCGGCCCCGCGTCCAGCCAGCGCAGGCCGCCGGTCCTCAGGGCGGGCAGCTCCCGCCGCAGCGCCAGCAGCCGGGTGTACGCGTCCAGGATGCCCCGGTCCCACGCGCCGGGCCGGTGCCAGGGCATGGGCCTGCGGGCGTTCTCCCCGTCGTGCCCCTCCAGGCCGATCTCGTCGCCGGCGAAGAGGAACGGGGCGCCGGGCAGCGTCACCTGGGCCGCCACCCCGACCTCGTGCCGCAGCGGGTCGCCACCCACCACCGTCCGGAACCGCGCGGAGTCGTGGGTGCTCAGCGCGTTGACGCTGTGCGTCAGCACCCGCCACGGCAGCCCCGCGTTCGCCGCGCGCATCGCCCGTACCGCGTCCTCGGCGCCGTTCCGGGGCAGCGGTGCCCGGGTGGTCAGGTACTTCACCTCCTCCGGCGCGGTGTTCAGCCAGCTCCACACCGGGCGGGTGAACCCCGCGTAGTTCATGACCCCGTGCCACCCGTCGTGGTGGGTGTCCGGCCCGGCGTCGTGGAAGTGCTCGGCCAGCAGCCACGACCCGTCGCCGCCGCGTGCGGCGTCCACCTCGCGCATCCGCGCGGCGATCTCCCCGGACACCTCCCGGTTCAGGTCCTGGGCGCCGTGGCGCCCGGTCATGTTGGCCACGTCGATCCGCCAGCCGTCCACCGGGTCCTTCCCGGTCAGCCACCGCACCAGGACCGAGTCGTCGGCGCCGTAGACCCTGCGGCGCAGCTCCACCGAGGCGTAGTCCAGTTTCGGCAGCGTGCGCACCCCGAGCCAGCCCACGTAGTCGTCGGGGTGCTCGGTGAAGTAGTAGAACCCCGCCTCGACCGAGTCCGGGTCGGCCCGGGCCGTCCGGAACCACTCGTGGGCGTCCCCGGTGTGGTTCGTGGTCAGGTCGCCCATCACCCGCATGCCGCGCTCGTGGGCGGCCCGCACCAGCTCGCGCAGCGCCCGGTCGCCCCCCAGCAGCGGATCCACCTCGGAGAACGTGGAGGCGTTGTAGCGGTGCGTGGACCGCGCGGGGAACACGGGGGTGAGGTAGACGACCTCCACACCCAGCCGCGCCAGGTGGTCCAGGCGGCGGCGCACCCCGTCGAGGGTCCCGCCGAAGTACTCCAGGGACGCCGTCCGGCCGAGGCCCTCGGGCTCGTCGTCCCAGGAGCGCGGCAGCGCCCAGTCCGGGTGCTCGGCAGGGGGGTCGGTGGAGTCGTCGTCCCGGGCGAACCGGTCCGGGAAGACCTGGTAGACGCTCGTGCCGGGAACCCACGCGGGGGGCGGCGGCCCGGCGAGCAGCCGGAAGTCCCCCGCGTCGGTGACCTCGTGGCCGTGGGCCCCCTCCTGGTTGAGCCACGTGTACCGGGCTCCCCGGACGACGGCGAACCGGTACCCGGTCACCACCGGGCGCAGGGCGACCGACGCCTCGAACCAGGCGGTGCCGCCGACCGTCCCGGCCTCCTCGGCCCGGACGAGGACGCCCTCGCCGTCCTCCACGACGCGGACGTACACCGCGTCCGCGCCCCCGGGGACGCGCACGCGCAGGACCGCCTGCCCGTCCTCGACGCGGACGTGGTCGGGGGACCCGTCGTGGTGGGGGTCTCCGGCGAACTTCATGGGGCTGCTCCGGTGCGCTCGTGTGCTGGGGCGCCCGCCGACCGGCGGGCGCACGCGACCGGACCCCGCCACACGGGCGGGGTCCGGAGCGCCAGTATCGCAACGGAGACGGGAGGGGGCGACCCGTTCCGTGCCCCTGCGGGCCGCGGGTCCGGGTCCCGGGCCGGTCAGCCCCCGGCGTTCACGGCCATCTCGTAGGCGAGCTCGGGGATGAAGGAACCGGCGGGTCCGGCGCAGCCGTCGGCCTCGCCGGGGAGCTTCACCCACAGGAAGGCGTCGATGAGCGGGTTGCCGGTGTCGGTCGTGCTGGGCGTTCCCAGGGCGCGTCCGGCCGGGTCGCACCACTCGTCGCCGGGCGCCGGGCCGTTGCCGTTGCGGCTGGTGTCCACGACCGCCCCGAGCCCGTCCAGGCCGGTGGCGCCGATGATCGCCTCGGCGTACGCGACCTCGTCCGCGGTGGTGCGGTAGTTGGAGGTGTTGACGGCGATGCCGTCCGCGCTCTCGGCGACGTCCACGCCGTGCAGCAGTTCGGCGACCTCCGCGGGGGAGTGCCACGCGGAGTGGCCGGAGTCGATGTACACGCGGGCCTCGGAGGAGCCCTCCTTGAGGGTCCGCCCCGCGTACGCCAGCGAGTCCATGACCTCCGCCGGCGGCTGGCCCTCGCAGGAGCCCATGAGGGAGAGGGCGTCGGGCTCCACGACGATCGTCGCGGGGCGGTCGTCGAGCCCGGCGGCGAACGCGTCGATCCAGGCCCTGTACGAGGCGTGGTCGGGCGCACCGCCCCCGCTGTGGTTGCCGCAGTCGCGTCCGGGGACGTTGTAGACCACGATGATCGGCACGGCGCCGGCGTCCTGGGCGGCGCCGGTCAGGGCGGCCACCTCGGACTCGACGGTGTCGGGGTTGTAGCGGGTGAACCAGGTCGCCTGGGCCACCCCGGCGATGCGCTCGCCGATGACGGAGGCGCGGGGGTCGCCCGGGTTGTCGGCGACCCAGTTCGCCGCACCGGTGTCGGGGTTGACGTAGAAGGGCGCGTCCTGGGCGGCGGTCCGCGCCGCGTCGGCGCCGGACGCCGCCGCGGCCCCGACCGGCGCGGCGCCGCCGGACAGCAGTGTGCCGAGGGCCAGGGCGCCGACGGCCCCCAGGGCCGCTGATCTGCGAATCATCGTGACTACTCCTCGTGCGAGCGGGGGACAGGGGTAGTTGGGAGCGCTCCCAGTCGTGGCGCACCACGATAGGCAACGGTGAACTCCGTGTAAAGGGGTCGTGACGATCGGGTCCCGGTACCACCCCGAGGGGTCGGCGGGTCGCCCCGCAGGCGCGCCGGCGCAGGGGATGCAGACTCTTCCCCCGCCCCCCTGTCGTGGTCGTTGGTCCCGGGTTACGGTTGTGGTATGAGCCTTGAGCTGCCAACCGACCGACTCCTCATCCGGGAGTGGGAGCTGGGCGACGCCGAGGACGCCCTGAAGATCTACGGGGCCGACGAGGTCGCGCACTGGCTGACGCCGGAGTGGCATCCGGTGAACGAGACCGACGCGATGCGCTCGGTCCTGCACGCCTGGATCGAGGCCGGACCCAACCTCATCCCGCCCGCGGGCCGCTGGGCGATCGTCCGGCGACAGGACGGGCAGCTGGTGGGTGGACTGTCGCTCAAGCTGCTCCCGCCCTTCGAGGAGGACTTCGAGCTGAGCTGGGCGCTGCGCCCGGACGTGTGGGGCCGCGGCTACGCCACGGAGGCGAGCCGGGCCGTCATCGCCTGGGCGTTCGAGCAGGGGATCGAGGAGGTGTTCGCCGTCGCGCGTCCGCGCAACGAACGGGCCATCGCCGTCGCCCGCCGCCTGGGCATGGAGTGGGTGGGCGAGACCGAGAAGTACTACGACATGCGCCTCCAGGTCTTCCGCCTGCGTCCCGGCTGACGGAGGGGGTCGCGTGCGGCCGGCCGGGTCTGCCGGCGGGCCGCACGCGCGCGGCCTCCCACGCCGTCCGGCGAGCGGGCTCAGGCGCCCAGGAGCTGGTCGATCCGCTCGGTCTCCTCCTCCGACAGGCGCACCGCCGCGGCCGCCGTGTTCTCCTCCAGGTGCGCCACCCGCGACGTGCCCGGGATCGGCAGCATCACCGGCGAGCGGTGCAGCAGCCACGCCAGGGACAGCTGGACCGGTGTGACACCGTGCTCGGCGGCGACCGCCGCCAGGGGCGACTCCGGGCCGGCCAGCTCACCGCGCCCCACCGGGGCCCACGGCAGGAACGCGGTCCCGTCCTTCTCGCACTGCTCCAGGACGTCCTCCGACTGTCGGAAGGACGGCGCGTACTGGTTCTGCACCGACGCCACCGGGGTGATCGCGCGGGCGGCCGACAGTTCGTCGACCGTCACCTCGCTCAGGCCGATGTGCCGGATCTTGCCCTCCTCGCGCAGTTCGACCAGCGCACCGAGCTGGTCGGCGAGCGGCACCCCGGGGTCGATCCGGTGGAGCTGGAGCAGGTCGATCCGCTCCAGGCCCAGGCTGCGCAGGCTCAGCTCCACCTGCTGCTTGAGGTACTCGGGCCGCCCCAGCACGTGCCACCGGCCGGGACCGGTGCGCGCGAACCCCGCCTTGGTGCCGATGACCAGGTCGTCGGGGTAGGGGCGCAGGGCCTCCCGGATCAGCTGCTCGCTGATCTGGGGGCCGTAGGAGTCGGCCGTGTCGATGAAGGTGATGCCGAGTTCGACCGCGCGCCGCAGGACGGCCAGCGCCTCGTCGCGGTCGCGGGGCGGCCCCCACACCCCCTCGCCGACGATCCGCATCGCACCGAAGCCCAGCCGGTGGACGGGGAGGTCTCCGCCGAGGGCGAAGGTCCCCGACCGCTCTGCGATGTCTGGTGTGGCGTGCACGTCGGTCACGGTGTCCCTTCCGGGCGGCGCTGGGGCCGCGGTCGCGTCCTGGCCCGAAGGCCTCTGCCGTGGCGCGGTCGCGGTGTGCCCGGACGCGCGCTCCCGGCGGTGTCGCGGGCAGGATCTCAGCCGGAGGGGAGCGCCGCAAGGCGCCACGGTGCCGGGGGGAGTCCCCAGGGCGCCGGAGGGGCCGGAGGGGGCCGGACACGAAGCGGCCGTCCCCGACCGGGCTGCGCTCCCCGCACCCGGTGCGGCGGCGGAGCACGAGGGGCGAGGTCGGCGCCCCGGACAGGGGATCCCCGCGGCCCCGGTCCCCCGGTCCCGCTCGGGTCGCCGGGGCCCGGAGGAGCCGTCAGCGGTCGGACCGGCCCCCGGAGGGGACCGCCCGCGCCTGGACGATGCGGACGGCCGGGAGCAGCGTCACCCGCCGTTCACCGCAGACGCAGCGCTGATAGCTGACGACGCCCTCGCTGGTGGGGTGGTCGGACTCGGTGGACCAGAGGTGTTCGTGCCGTGTACCCATGGCCCCCAGTCTGATGTAATGGCATTATGCATCTCAACCCTTACGGCCAGGGGCCACTGTCGCTCGCGGTGGACCTGGTCAACCGCCCGCCGACGGGCGCGGAGGATCTGGAGCGGCGCTGCGCCGAGGTGGGGTTCGTCCTCGCGCGGGCGGTCGGCGAGGACGACGTCGAGGCCGTCCGGGAGTTCCTGGGCCTGTGGGAGGGGGTGGTCGACAGCTCCGACCGCCCGACCCGCGCCGCGCGTCTGAACGCCCTGCTCGCGGAGTACTCCTCCGCCCCGCGCCTGACCGACCACGCCGGCACCGGATGGCACCTGCACTACCGGCCCGACGTGCTGCCCGCCCACCGCCAGGTGGCGGCGCTGGTCTCGGTCGGCACCGCCCTGCACCTGACCGGTCGGGGCATGGACCGCCTCGGCCGGTGCGCGGCCCGTGGCTGCGCACGCGTCTACGCCGACTTCTCCCGCAACGGGCGCCAGCGGTACTGCTCGCCCGCCTGCGGCAACAGGGACGCCGTGCGCCGCCACCGGGCCCGCGCCGACGACCGCGAAGGCGCGCTGTAGGGCGGCGGGGGCTCGGTGCGGCCGCTCCGGGCGCGGCAGGGGCCGGGGTCCGCCGGTCGGGCGTCATCCCGCCGCGCCGCCCGTCTCCCGCCTCCCGTGCCGCGCCGTCCGCCTCCGCTTCGGGGAAGGCCGCGCGGCACGGCCTCAGCGGCCGGAGCCGCGGCGCGACACGGAGGCGAGGTCGGACTCGATGCGCGAGGCCGTCTCCAGCAGGGCGGGCAGCAGGTCGCGGCGCACGTCCTCGATCGAGGAGCGGTTGGCGTGCGCCGACACGTTCGCGGCCGCGATCACCCGCCCCTCCGCGTCGCGGACGGGGGCGGCCAGTGAGCGCAGCCCCTCCTCCAGCTCCTGGTCCACGATCGAGTACCCCTGCTCGCGCACCCGCCGCAGCTCGGCGCGCAGCTCGTCCGGGTCGGTGATGGTGAACCGGGTCAGGGGCCGGAGCTCCACGCGGCCCAGGTAGGCCTCCAGGTCGCGCTCGTCGCGCCCGGCCAGCAGCACCCGCCCCATCGAGGTGGCCGAGGCGGGGAACCGCGTGCCCACGGTGATGGCGACCGCCATGATCCGGGAGGTCGCCACGCGCGCCACGTACAGCACGTCGTCGCCCTCCAGCACCGACACGGAGGCGGACTCGTGCACCCGGGCCGAGAGGTCCTCCAGGTGGGGCTGGGACACGTCCGGCAGGCCGGCCGAGGCCACGTAGGCGTAGCCGAGGTCGAGCACGCGGGGGGTGAGGGAGAACAGGCGCCCGTCGGTGCGCACGTACCCCAGGTCGGCCAGGGTCAGCAGGAAGCGGCGGGCGGCGGCGCGGGTCAGGTCGGTCTCCCGCGCGACCTCGCTGAGGGTCATCGACGGCCGCTCCGCGGAGAAGGCGCGGACGACCGTCAGGCCGCGTTCCAGGGACTGCACGAAGTGGGCGCCGCGGGCCGGTTCTTCTTCGTCGGGCATGTGGTCTTCCTGGTTCGGGTGTGGGCCTGGGGACGGGCGTCCCCAGAAATGTTCTCATACCGAACAGGTGTGGTCGTCCGTGTCGGCATCTTGACCCTGTCGGGGATCGGCGCTACCTTCGTACCCAAGGTGTTCGCTGTGAGAACATCCATTCGCTATACGAACGGGAGGTTCTCCATGATCGTGCCCCTGGACGAGGCGGTACGCGAACTCGTCCACGACGGCGACACCGTCGCCCTGGAGGGGTTCACCCATCTCATCCCCGTGGCGGCGGGGCACGAGATCATCCGCCAGGGCCTGCGCGACCTGACCCTGGTCCGCATGACCCCGGACATCGTCTACGACCAGCTCATCGGCGCCGGATGCGCGCGCAAGCTCGTCTTCTCCTGGGGCGGAAACCCCGGCGTGGGCTCGCTGCACCGCTTCCGCGACGCCGTCACCCACGGCTGGCCCGTCCCGCTGGAGATCGAGGAGCACAGCCACGCCGGCATGGCCAACCGCTACGTCGCGGGGGCCTCCGGTCTGCCCTTCGCCATCCTGCGCGGCTACGCCGGCACCGACCTGATCGGGAACAACCCCAACATCAGGACCATCACCTGCCCCTTCAGCGGGCAGGAGCTCGCCGCCGTCCCCGCGATCAACCCCGACGTCACGGTCGTGCACGCCCAGCGCGCCGACCGCGACGGCAACGTGCAGCTGTGGGGCATCACCGGCGTCCAGAAGGAGGCCGCACTGGCGGCCGAACGGGTCCTGGTCACCGTGGAGGAGGTCGTCGACGCCCTCGACCCCGTTCCGGGCCAGGTCGTCCTGCCCGCGCGGGTCCTCGACCGGGTCAGCGTCGCCGCGGGCGGAGCCGCGCCCTCCTACGCCCACGGCTACTACGAGCGCGACAACGAGGCCTACCGCGCCTGGGACGCGATCGGCCGCGACCGCGGGGCCTTCACCGCCTGGCTCGCCGAACTCACCGCGACCGCGCCGCCCCCCGCCGGCCCGGCCGCCCCCGAGCCCGCCGGGAGGGGCCTGTGACCACCGTGGCCTGGACCTCCGACGAGATCATGACCGTCACCGCGTCCCGCTCGCTGTGCGACGGCATGTCGTGCTTCGTCGGGATCGGCCTGCCCAGCACCGCCGCCAACCTGGCCCGCCGCACCCACGCCCCCGGCCTGTGGATGATCTACGAGTCCGGGACGCTGGGCACGGTCCCCGACCGCCTGCCGCTGTCCATCGGCGACGGGAGCCTCGCCGACGCCGCCGACACGGTGGTCCCGGTCCCGGAGGTCTTCAACTACTGGCTCCAGGCCGGGAGGATCGACGTCGGCTTCCTCGGCGCCGCCCAGCTCGACCGGTACGCCAACATCAACACGACCGTCATCGGCGACTACGCCGACCCGCGGGTGCGCCTGCCGGGGGCGGGCGGGGCGCCCGAGATCGCCGCGTCCTGCCGCGAGGTGGTCGTGGTCATGCGGCACAGCCGGCGGGCCTTCGTGGAGCGGGTCGACTTCGTCACCTCGGTCGGCCACGGCTCCGGTCCCGGCGACCGCGAGCGGCTCGGCCTGCGCGGCGCCGGCCCGGTGCGGGTGATCACCGACCTCGGCGTCCTCGAACCCGACCCCCGCACGCGCGAGCTCGTCCTGACCGGCGTGCACCCGGGCGTGGCGGCGGACGAGGTCCGGGCGGCGACCGGATGGGACCTCGCGGTGGCCGAGGGGCTGGAGGTCACCCCCGAGCCCACCGACGCAGAGCTCTCGGTGCTGCGCTCCTTGACGGGGGCCGCCTGAGGGGGCGGCGGAGGCGCCGCCCTACAGTTACCTAACAGTGTTAGGTTCCATCTCGCCCGCGGCCGGGCCCGACCCGGCCGCACCACCCCCAGGAGGCCCGCGGTGACCGACGTCTACGTGCTCGACGCCGTCCGCACACCCTTCGGCAGGTACGGCGGCGCGCTCTCCGGCGTACGCCCCGACGACCTGGCCGCCCACGTCGTCGGCTCGCTCGTGCGACGCGCGCCCGGCCTCGACCCCGCCGACGTCGACGAGGTCGTCCTCGGCAACGCCAACGGCGCCGGCGAGGAGAACCGCAACGTCGCCCGCATGGCGTCCCTCCTGGCCGGACTGCCCACCTCCGTCCCCGGGGTCACCGTCAACCGCCTCTGCGGTTCCGGCATGGAGGCCGCCGTCCAGGCCTCCCGCGCCATCCAGACCGGGGACGCCTCCCTCGTCGTGGCCGGGGGAGTGGAGTCCATGAGCCGCGCCCCCTGGGTCCTGCCCAAACCCGCCGAGGGCCACCCCGCCGGCGACGCCACCCTGCACTCCACCACCCTGGGATGGCGCATGGTCAACCCGCGCATGCCCGGGAGGTGGACCGTCTCCCTGGGCGAGGCCACCGAGGGCCTGGCCGAGCAGCACGGCGTCACCCGGGCGGACCAGGACGCCTTCGCCCTCGCCAGCCACGCCAAGGCGGCCCGCGCCTGGGCGGACGGGGTCTTCGACGGCGAGATCGTCCAGGTCGGGGACGCGCACCTGGACCGGGACGAGTGCATCCGCGAGGGTTCCCCCGACAAGCTCGCCGGCCTCCGACCCGCCTTCCGCGCCGAGGGCACCATCACCGCCGGGAACGCCTCCCCCCTCAACGACGGAGCCGCCGCCCTGCTGCTCGGCGACCGCGCCGCCGCCGACGCCGCCGGCCTGGAACCCCTCGCCCGCATCGCCGGGCGCGGCGCCGCCGGGGTCGACCCCGACGTGTTCGGCATCGGCCCGGTCCGCGCGGCCGAGACCGCACTCGAACGCGCGGGGATCGGCTGGGGGGACCTGGCCGCCGTCGAGCTCAACGAGGCCTTCGCCGCCCAGGCCCTGGCCTGCGTCCGCAGCTGGCGGGGCCTGGACCCCGACATCGTCAACCCCAACGGCGGCGCCATCGCCATCGGGCACCCGCTGGGCGCCTCCGGCGCCCGTGTCCTCGGCTCGCTCGCCCACGAGCTGCGCAGGCGCGGCGGGGGCTGGGGGCTGGCGGCGCTGTGCATCGGCGTCGGCCAGGGCCTCGCCGTCGTCCTGCACGCCGAGTAGGCCACCCCACCACAGGTCCCGGGGGGCGCCCCCGCCCGCCGGGGCCGCCCCGCCCAACGCGGACCGCAGGGAGCCGGAGCCGCACGAACGAAGGGACGACCCCCCATGCCCACCGCACCCGACGCGGCGTCCGCGCCGTCCGGGCTGTACGTCCCCGGCTACGTCCGGGACCACGACACCCACCCCCCGCTGGACCACCCCGGGTACCGGAGCACCGCGCTGCGCCACCCCCGGCGCCCGCCCACCCTGCTCCCGCACACGCTCACCGAGATCACCGCGCCCGTCCTGGGCGAGGACCGCGTCGGCGAGCACGACCACGACCTGACCCGCGGGCACGACGGGGAGCCCCAGGGACAGCGCATCATCGTGCACGGGCAGGTGCGCGACAGCGGCGGAGCGGCCGTGCCCCACACCCTGGTGGAGGTCTGGCAGGCCAACGCCGCGGGCCGCTACCGCCACACCGGCGACAACTGGCCCGCACCCCTGGACCCCCACTTCACCGGGGTCGGCCGCGCCATGACCGACGCCGAGGGCCGCTACCGGTTCGTCACCGTCCGGCCCGGCGCCTACCCGTGGCGCAACCACCGCAACGCGTGGCGGCCCGCCCACATCCACTTCTCCCTCTTCGGCCGGGCCTTCACGCAGCGCCTCGTCACCCAGATGTACTTCCCCGACGACCCGCTGTTCTTCCAGGACCCGATGTGGAACTCCGTACCCGACCCCCGGGCCCGCGAGCGCATGCTCGCCCGGTACGACCACGACGCCACCCGGCCGGAGTGGGCCCTGGCCTACCGCTGGGACATCGTGCTGCGCGGCCGCGAGCAGACCCCGTTCGAGTCCGACGAGGAGATCCTGGAGGACGACGAGTGAGCACCCACCCCACCACCCCCGCCCAGACGGTCGGCCCCTACCTCCACATCGGCCTGCCCTGGCCCGACGGCCCCTACGCCGTCGCCGAGGGCGCCCCGGGCGCGGTGTGGATCCGCGGCACCGTCTACGACGGGGCCGGAGAGCCCGTCACCGACGCCCTCGTGGAGACCTGGCAGGCCGACCCCCAGGGCCGGTTCGACCACCCGGACGACCCGCGCGGGGCACGGTCCCACCCCGGCTTCCGCGCCTTCGGGCGCTGTCCCACCGGCGCCGACGGCGGCTACGGCATCCTCACCCTCAAACCCGGGACCGTGCCGGGCCCCCACGGGGACCAGGCCCCCCACATCGACGTGTCCCTGTTCGCGCGCGGCATGCTGCACAGGGTCGTCACCCGCCTGTACTTTCCCGAGGAGGAGGCCGCCAACGCCGCCGACCCGGTGCTGAACAGCATCGGCGACCCCGACGCGCGCGCCACCCTCGTCGCGGGGGCGGCGCCGGACGGCTACCGTTTCGACATCCGCATCCAGGGGGACGGCGAGACCGTCTTCTTCGACGTCTAGCGAGGAACCCCCATGACCGGCCTGTTCGACGGTGTCCTCGACCGCGGTCCCGTGGCCGGGGCCACCGGCGACACCGCCTGGCTCCAGGCGCTCCTCGACGTGGAGGCGGCCCTCGCGCACGCCCTCGCCGACACCGGGCGCCTCGCAAGGGACCGGGCGGAGAGCATCGCCGCCGCCTGCGCCGCCGACCGCTACGACCCGGCCGCCCTGGGGCGCGCCGCCGCGGGCGGCGGCAACCCCGTCATCCCCCTGGTCGAGGAGCTCACCGGCCGCGTCCGCGCCCTGGACCCCGACGCGGCCCGCCACGTGCACCGGGGCGCCACCAGCCAGGACGTCCTGGACACCGCCGCCATGCTGGTCGCCCGGCGCGCGGGCGGAGCGCTCCTGGCCGACCTGCGCGGACTCGCCGACGAGCTGCGCGACCTCGCCGCCGCGCACCGCGACACGCCCATGGCCGGGCGCACCCTGCTCCAGCAGGCCCTGCCCACGACCTTCGGGGCGGTCGCCGCCGGATGGGCCAACGGTCTGGCCGAGGCCGCCGACCAGCTCGACCGCGTGCTCACCGGCCGCCTGGCCGTCCAGCTCGGCGGCGCCGTCGGCACCCTGGCCTCCCTGGGCGAGGACGGCCCCGGGGTCACCGCGGCCCTGGCCGCGCGCCTGGACCTGGCCGACCCCGTCCTGCCCTGGCACACCGAACGGGGACGGATCGCCGAACTCGCCTCGGCCCTGGGCCGGATCTGCGGCGCCGCGGGCACCGCGGCCCAGGACGTCGTCCTGCTCGCCCAGACCGAGGTGGGCGAACTGGTCGAGGACGGGGGCCCCGGCGTCGGAGGGTCCTCCACCCTTCCGCACAAGCGCAACCCCGTCGCCGCCGTCAGCGCCCTGGCCTGCGCCCGCC
Source organism: Streptomonospora nanhaiensis (assembly GCF_026642255.1). Taxonomy (GTDB): domain Bacteria; phylum Actinomycetota; class Actinomycetes; order Streptosporangiales; family Streptosporangiaceae; genus Nocardiopsis; species Nocardiopsis tropica. Next base: position 3,263,857 of record NZ_CP113264.1, read on the forward strand.
AGGCCCCGGGACTCGTCGCCAACCTCCTCGCCGCCCAGATCCAGGAGCACCAGCGCGCCGCGGGCGGCTGGCACGCGGAATGGCTGCCCCTCACCGACCTGTTCCGCCGTACCGGCGGGGCCGTGGCCTGGCTGCGGACCAGCGCCTCCAGGCTGAGGGTCGTCCCCGGGCGGATGCGCGCCAACCTCGGCCTCACGGGGGGTCTGGCGCTCTCCGAACGGGTCACCACCGACCTGGCCCCCGAACTCGGCCGGACGGAGGCCCACCACCTCGTCGCCGACGCCTGCCGCGAGTCGGCGGACTCCGGCAGGGACCTGGCCGACGTCCTCACCGCCCGCCTCGACGGGGTCCGCACCCGGGAGCGCGTCCTCGAACTCCTGGACCCCTCCGGCTACCTGGGGGCGGCGGCGGTGTTCACCGACCGGGTCACCGGGGGGCGGACGGGCCGGGGAGCCGCCACGGCCCCGGGGCCCGGCCCGGAGCCGGACGGGGGCGGGGTCCCAGGGGGCCCGTGTGTCTCCCGGGCCCCCGGGACGGGTACGGGGACGGGTGGGCCCGAGGCGCACGCGGCGCCGGCCCCCGGCGGCACACCACGGGCGCACGGGCCCGCGGAGACACCCGGCCACGACCCGCGGCCGGGGCCCGAGGACACGGATCGTGAGAACAACGGAGGGCGCACCCATGGGCGTTGACCTGCACCACGTCGAGAGCGGACCGGCCGACGCGCCGCCGCTGCTGCTCGGGGGATCCCTCGGCGCCACCGTGGACATGTGGGAGCCGCAGGTCGAGGCACTGTCCACGGTCTTCCGGGTGATCCGCTTCGACCACCGCGGCCACGGCCGCTCACCGGTCCCCGACGGCCCGTACACGATGGCGGACCTGGGCGGGGACGTCGTGGCCCTCATGGACCGGCTGGGCATCGGCAGCGCCCACTACGCCGGACTGTCCATCGGCGGCATGGTCGGGCAGTGGCTGGCGGTCCACCGCCCCGAGCGGATCGACCGCCTCGCCCTGCTCGCCACCTCCCCCTACATGGGACCGGCCCGGAACTGGCGCGAGCGGGCCGCCCTGGTGCGCGCCGAGGGCACCGGCGCCGTGGCCGACTCCGTGGTGGAGCGCTGGTTCACCCCCGGCTTCCTCGGCGCCCACCCCCGCGACGCCGCCGGGCTGCGCGAGCAGATCGCCGCCACCCCCGCCGAGGGGTACGCGGGCTGCTGCGGTGCGATCGAGACCTACGACCTGCGCGAGGAGCTCCACCGCATCAACGCCCCGACGCTGGTCGTCGCGGGCGCCGACGACCCCTCCACCCCGCCCGCGGGCAACGCCGAACTCATCGCCGAGCGCGTCCCGCACGCCCGCCTGACGGTGCTGGACGACGCCGCGCACCTGCTGTCCTGGCAGCAGGCCGCCAAGGTGAACACACTCCTCACCCAGCACTTCGCGTCCGCCGACCGCCACGCGGCCGGTATGCGGGTGCGCCGGAGCGTGCTGGGCGACGCCCACGTCGACCGGGCCGGCGCGCGCACGACCGGCTTCACCGAGCCGTTCCAGGACCTGATCACCCGCTACGCGTGGGGCGAGGTCTGGACCCGCCCCGGGCTGGACCGCCGCACCCGCAGCTGCATGGTGCTGACCGCCCTCGTCGCCCACGGCCACTGGGAGGAGGTCGCCATGCACGTCCGCGCCGCGCTGCGCAACGGGCTGACCCCCGACGAGATCGGCGAGGTGTTCCTCCAGGCGGCGGTCTACTGCGGCGTGCCCGCCGCGAACAGGGCCTTCGCCATCGCCCAGGAGGTCCTGGCCGAGGACTCCTGAGCGCCCTCCCGTGGCGCGGACGCGGTCCCCGCCGACCGCGCCGCGGGAAGGAGCGGCCGGGGTCAGCGCTTGAACGCCACCCCCGACAGCTCCCACAGCTTCACCCCGGGGTCCTCGGGACGGAACCGGGGGGGCACGTCGGGGTGGCGCCAGGAGGCGCAGTCCACGGCCCGGGGCCCGCCGTCCTCGCGCCCGTCGGTCCACGGGCTGGCCAGTTCGAGGCCCCGGAAGACCGCCGAGGCCTCCTCCGGGCTGCGCACGCGTCCCCACGGCGTTCCGAAGGAGAGGATCTGGTCGGTCATCCACGCACCCGACGCGGGGTCGTCGGAGACGATGTGGGAGAAGATGACGCAGGATCCCGGGGCCAGCCGCTCCGTCAGCCTGTGCACCATGCCGAACGGGTCGTCCTGGTCCGGCAGGCAGTGCAGCAGGGACACCAGCATCACGCACACCGGCAGGTCGGTGTCGATCAGCCGCCGGGTCTCGGGAGCGCCGAGGACCCGGTCCGTCTCCCTGATGTCCGCGAGCAGGAAGGCCGTCTCCGCGCTGTCGTTGATCAGCGCCCGGCCGTGCGCGAGCACGATCGGGTCGTGGTCGACGTAGACCACCCGGGCCCGGGGGTTGGCGCGCTGCGCCGCGTGGTGGGTGTTGTTGGCGGTGGGGAGCCCCGCTCCCAGGTCGAGGAACTGCTCCACGCCCTGGGCCGCCACGTACTCGACGGCCCTGGAGAGGTAGGCACGGTTGTCGTTCGCGAAGGAGACGAGTTCGGGCGTGCCCGCGGCGAGCACTTCGCAGGCCTTCCGGTCCGCCTCGAAGTTGTCCTTGCCGCCCAGCAGGTAGTCGTACATACGCGCGATGCTGGGGGTTTCCATGTCGATGTCGGGGGGGAAGCGATCGGCCATCAGATGTCTGGGGCTGTACCCGGTCCGCGGACCGGGCCGAGGGAGCCCCTGCCTCCTTCTTCGTCGTGTTCGCGTACCCGTCGGCCCGCCGGTGCGGACCGACACAGCGGTGGCGGGTCCCCGGGGCGGGGACGCCGTCGTGGAGCGCGGGGCTCCGGGTGGGGAGCCGCCGGTGCTCCGGGAGGGGTGCGCCGGACCGGGTGCGGCGAGGGGATGCCGCCGGAAGGCTTCCGGGGTGTCGCCGCTCCGGCCGTTGTGCGGGACGGGGCCGCTCCGGGGTGCGGAGGCGGTGGTCCGGTCCCGCGGTGCGGAGGGCGCGCGGGAGTCCCGGGATGCGGAGGCGAGCGGGGACCGGAGCCGGGAGAGCGGTCCGGGATCGAACGTGGGCCCGGAGCGGACCAGGGCCGCCATCGGTCACCTCCCTCGCTACTGCCCGCGCGCGTGCGCGCCGATCGCCGGTCTGCGCACGGCCCCGGACCCCTCGGCGCGAGGGGCCGCCCTGCGGCGGAAAGGCCGTGCAGCGATCTTCAGGCGAATCGTAGCCGCGTTCGTCCGAGCGCACCGGCGTTTTCCGTAGAAAGAGGAAAGAGCGCACCGGCCCGCCGCGCCTCATGCCCCGGGACGGCCCAACCCGGGCAGCTCGTCCGCCACGAGCCCCGGGGCGGAGGCCCTGACGCGCTCGCCCGTGCCGCCCGGCGGGGCCGGCGGGGCCGGGATCGCGGGCGCGGACCAGAACACGGCGGCCGAGGTCGCCGCGGCGTCCGGCGGGGCGGGGCGCGAGGGCCGCCCGGCCCCGCCGCGGACGTCCTGCGGCGCTTCCGCGCCGCCGCCGGACACGGCCTCCTCCGGCGCCGGAGGCCCCTGCGCGGCGGCGGGGGAGAGCGTCCTGACCCGGGCCACCAGGGCGCGGCGGTCGAGCCCCAGCCACCGGGTCAGCGCGAACGGGTCCCGGTCGGCCTCCGCGCCCAGGGCCGCCGCGACCGCGTCCAGGTGGGCGCACCTGGACTCCCACGCCTCGCACGAGCACGTCGCCACCAGCGCGTCCCAGCTCCGGGGGACCAGGTCCCACCCCAGCAGGGCGAACACGCGGTCCGCCGCCACGGGCAGCTCCTCCGCCAGGATCCTGGCCCGGAACACCGGCTGGGAGGCCAGTGCGGCGCACACGCGCTCCCGCTCCGGCTCGGGCGGCACCGGGCGGATCAGGCTCACCTCGTGCACGCTCCCGCGGCCGCCCCCGGCGCGCACCCGCCCCGCGACCTCCCCGGGACGCACCGACAACCGCTCCACCGCCGAGGCGGCCCCGGCCGGCACCCCCAGCGACTCCGACAACAGCTCCGACCAGGCGCTCATCCGGCCACCGCCTCCGGGGACAGCCGGACCACCTCGCGCAGGTCCTCCACCGACAGGGACGCCAGCCACTGCTCGCCGGTCGCGACCGCGCTGTCCGCGAGCGCGCTCTTGCGCTCGATCATCTCGTCCACCCGCTCCTCGACCGTTCCCACGCACACCATCTTGCGCACCTGCACGTCCCGGCGCTGCCCGATGCGGAACGCCCGGTCGGTGGCCTGGTTCTCGACGGCGGGGTTCCACCAGCGGTCCAGGTGCACCACGTGGTTGGCCGCCGTGAGGTTCAGCCCCGTCCCGGCCGCCTTGAGCGAGAGCAGGAACACCGCGGGCCCCTCCATGGACTGGAAGCGCCGGGTCATCTCCTCCCGCTCGGCGCGCGGTGTGCCGCCGTGCAGCCACAGGACCGGCACCCCCAGGCGCGAGCGCAGGTAGGGCTCCAACCGGTCGCCGAACCGCGCGTACTGGGTGAAGCAGAGCGCCTTGTCGCCCTCGGCCGCCGCCTCGCCCAGGATCGACTCCAGGCGGTCGAGCTTGCCGGAGCGGCCCGCCAGGGCCGAACCGTCCCCGAGGAACTGGGCCGGGTGGTTGCAGATCTGCTTGAGCCGCGACATGGTCGCCAGGACCAGGCCCCTGCGCTCCTTCTCCGTGGCCTCCGCCATCCGCTCGGCCATCTCGTCGACCACGGCCTTGTACAGCGAGGCCTGCTCCGGGGTGAGCGTGCACCAGGTGCGCATCTCCATCTTCTCGGGCAGGTCGGCGATGATCGACCGGTCGGTCTTGAGGCGGCGCAGCACGAACGGTCCGGTCATCCGGCGCACCAGGCCTGTGTCGGGCCCGTCCTCGCCGGTGACGGCCCGCTCGAACGCGGCGGCCGACCCCAGCAGGCCGGGGTTGGCGAAGTCCATGACCGACCACAGCTCGCCGAGGTTGTTCTCCACCGGCGTGCCGGTGAGCGCCACACGCGTGGCCGCGGGCAGCGAGCGCACCGCCGCGGCCTGGCGGGTCCCGTGGTTCTTGAGCGCCTGGGCCTCGTCGCACACGATCCGGTGCCAGGGCATGCCGGAGAGCTCATGCGCGTCCCGGGTGACCACGCCGTAGGTGGTCACCACCAGGTCGCAGCCGCCCACCAGGCGGGCGAGCGCGTTGCCGGACGGCCGGTCGGGGCCGTGGTGGACGTGCACCCGCAGGTCGGGCGCGAACCTCTCCGCCTCCCGCCTCCAGTTGCCCACCAGCGACACCGGGCACACCAGCAGGGTGGGGCCGGGCGCGGGGTCGCGGAGGCGTTCGTCGGCGAGCAGGGCCAGCAGCTGCACGGTCTTGCCCAGGCCCATGTCGTCGGCCAGGACCGCGCCCAGGCCGAGCTCGCCCAGGAAGCGCAGCCAGGCCGCGCCCCGGTCCTGGTAGGGGCGCAGCGAGGCCCGGAAGCCGGCCGGGGTGCCCATGGGGCGGGGTTCCGCCTCGGCCCCGCCGTCCAGCAGGGCGCCCAGGGGTCCGTCCGCGACCACGTCGCCCACGGGGAGGGGCGCGGTCCCCGCCACGCCGAGGGCCGTGCGCAGCGCCTCGTCGGTGCGCATGCGGTGGCCGCCGCGGCGGGTGACCAGGTCCAGGGCGGCGGAGACCCGCTCGGGGTCCATCTCCATCCACCGGCCCCGCACGCGCACCAGGGAGCGCTTGAGACGGGCCAGCTCCGCGAGCTCGGCCAGCTCCTCCCCGGTCAGGGGCTCGGCGTCGCCCCCGTCCGCCCCCGTTCCGCGCAGGAGCGCCTCGAAGGACACGGAGACGAGGTCGGAGGGGCCCACCCCGCCCCCGCCGCGGCGCCGCGCGGGCCCGGTCTCCTCCACCTTCACGCGCAGGCCGATCCCCCGGTGGCCGCTCCACTCGGGCAGCACCACCGCGAACCCCGCGGCCGTCAGGCGGGGCGCGGCCGAGGACACGAACTCCTGCGCGTCCTCGGTGGTGAGCATCAGGCGGGCGGGGGCCAGGTCGCGCAGCGCGCGCCGCAGCCGGGGGTAGTGGCGGGCGGCGCGGTCGAGGTCGGCGAGGGCGGTGGCGCCCACGTCGGCGGGGAGCCAGGCGGCGCCCTCGCCCAGCCAGACCTGCTCCAGGGGCAGGCGCAACCCGGGATCGGAGACCGAGCGGACCCAGAACTCGACCGTCCAGGGGCCGCCCCGCCCGGGTTCGCGCAGGACGAGGAGGAGGGTGGCGCGTCCCGCGCCGCGCAGCCGGGAGCGCCAGTCCCGGAGGGGGCCGCGCAGGCGGTCGGCGGTTCCGGCGTCCACGGCGTCCCGCGTTCCGGTGAGGGCGGCGGCGAGGCGCTGCCCGGGGGTGGCCGTGCCGTCGTCCGGCCCGGTGGCGCGGCGGGGCCGGGCGGCCAGCCGCCGGGCGACGGCGTCCGTGAGGAGTTCGAGGGGGGCGAGCACGCAGGAGCGGGCGGCGCGGTCCGGTGACTCGCCGGGCATGTGGGCGCGGGCGGAGGGCGGGAGGGCGGCCGTGAGGGCGGCCAGGTGCTCCTCCGCCCAGTCCACGGGCGCGGGGCGCCACCGCGCCCGGGGCGGGTCCCCGACCAGGTCGGGAAGGACGCAGCCCGTGGTGACGAGCTGTTCGGCGAACTCCCGGACGGCCGCCAGGTGGCGGAGGGAGGGGCCGGCCGGTACCGGGGGAGCGGCGGCCAGGAAGGCCTCGGCCCCGGCGGGCGGCAGGCGGAGCGCGGGCACCCGCCAGGGGTGGAAGGCCGCAGGCTCCCCGTCGGCCGCCGTGGAGGGGGAGGGGGCGGAGGTGTCGCCGGGGAGGGTGAGCCCGAGGACCAGCGGTGAGGCCGACCCGGTGCCGGGAAGGGTGCGCAGCTCGGCGGTTCCCGCGGCGAACGGGTGCGGGCGCGGTGACCCGGCCCCCGTTCCCCCGCGGCCCTCCCGGGACGGGGCATCCGCCTCCGCCCAGACCGCCAGCGCGTCCCCGACCCACACGCCGTGCACGACCCGCACAGCACCTCCCGCGTTCCCCCGTTGCCCGTGGGCCCAGTATCCCCGTGACCGCCGACAGCCCGGGCACGGGGGACGCGGAGCGGGCCGGGGGCGGCACGGGCGCGGACGCTCCCTCGGGGCCCCGGCGCGTCAGCCGCCTCCGTCGCCCGCCCCGCCTCCGTCGCCGCCGGATCCGTGCGGTCCCGCCGCGTCCTCCCCCGACCGCGGGGAGGGGCTCGCCAGGGACACGACCAGTGCGACGAGCATGGCGAGGACCACCAGGTACACGGCTGTGCTCCCCACGGTCACAGCCTCGCCGTGCCGAGGAAGACCGCCCACTCCCGGCGCGGGACGTCCAGGCGCCCCCGGCCGGGGTGCCCGGAGTCGCGGAGGGCGGCGCCGACGGGAGGGCCCGCGGCCGTCGCGCGGGCACCGTCCCCGGGGTGCCGCGGGGTCGTGCGGAAGGCCACCTCCACACATTCCCCCCGTTCGAGGGAGTGGCTGGACTTGAAGAATGCGAGGTCGCTCATCCACGTGGTCTACCCGCTTCCGGCACGATGGCGCTGTCCGGTTGTGGCCAGGGTCACACGGGAATCGCGGCTCCAGGGGTCCGTGCGCCGTCGCCCAAGTGTGGCCCGGCGTTTCCGGCGAGGACCCCCGCGGGCGCGGGGCCGGGGAGTAGGGTGACCCGTGACCGGACCGGGACCCTTGGTGACGGGGCCTGTGTCGCCCGGTCCTCCACCTCCCCGCACGACCGGACCACGGACGAGGCACCATGACCAGCCCCCTTCCGCACCCCCTTCCCGCCCTCACCGCCGCGTTGGCCGCGGCGGCCCTGCTCGCCGGCTGCTCCGCCGAGCCGTCCGGCCAGGATCCGGCAGGGGCCGGCGCGACCCCCTCGGCGGACGCCGCCGAACCCTCCGCCGGACCCTCCGCCGGGCCCGCGGGCCCGGACCTGCCGGAGGCGGCCGACGGCACCGATCTGGAGGCCTGCGCCGACGCCGAGTGCGAGGTCCTGGTGGAGGCGGGCGACGAGTTCGCGATGGACGGAACCCACGGGGTGGCCCGGTTCGTGGTCGACGCGGTCGACGGGGAGGGGTTGGGCATGAGCGGTTTCGGCCCCGGGATCGAGCTCTCGGGGCGCCTCCCGCCGCCGGACGGCGGCCGGCCCCCCACCTTCGTCATGAACGGCTTCACCGTCACCCTGGTCGCCGTGGACGGCTCCACCGCCCTCATGACCCTCTCCCCCTGACGCCCCGCGCCGGGGTCGGGGCGACAGGATGAATCTACGTCGTAAAGGTGGCTGTTCTTCACGACGCAGACGGACCCCGGCTGCTCGCCGGGGTCCGTCGTCGGGGATCACAGGTTCTTCGGGACCTCGTTGCCCACCGCGACGATCCCCTCGCGCATGCGCGTCCGCCACAGCAGCACCCCTCCGAGGAGGAAGAACGCGATGAGCGACAGGATCGCCACCCGGTAGCCGCCGGTCAGGGACACCGCGATCGTCACGGTCAGCGACCCCAGGAACGTGGACCCCCGGTCCGAGATCTGGAAGAGGCTGAAGTACTCCGCCTCCTTGCCCTTCGGGATGAGCTGGGAGTACATCGACCTCGCCAGGGACTGCGTCCCGCCCAGCACCAGGCCGATGCCCACACCCATGGCGATGAACAGGGGCACGTTCCCCACCGGCAGGAAGTACGCGGCCGCCACGAGGGCGCCCCAGGCCACCAGCGAGGCCAGCACGGTGTTCTTCGTCCCCAGGAAACGGGAGATCCACCCGGTCAGGAACGCGCCGCCGAACGCCACGAACTGGATGACCAGGATCGTGACGATGAGGATGTCCTGCTGCAGCCCGAGGTCCTGTGTCGCGAACGGCGCCGCGTAGCGGATCGCCGCCTGCACGCCGTCGTTGAAGAAAATGAAGGCCAGCAGGAACAGGATGGTGTTCGGGTACCTGCGCATGTCCTTGAGCGTGTGCCCGAACTCGCGCACCGACCGTCCCACCCGGGGGCGGCCGCGTCCGCGCGCCGCCATCGCGCCGAACCTGTCGCGCAGCGGTTTGACCGCCAGGACGGTGAAGCCCGCCCACCAGATGCCGCAGGAGGCGAACGCGATGCGCGCCGCGTCGTCCGCGCCGATCCCCAGGGAGTCCGCGCCGACCACGAGGCCCAGGTGGGCGGCCAGCAGGAGCGCGCCCCCCAGGTAGCCGATGCCCCAGCCGGTCACCGACACCCGGTCGCGCTCGTCGGAGGTGGAGATCTCGGGCAGGAACGCGTTGTACACCACGATCGAGAGGCCGTACAGCAGGTTCGCCAGCACGAACAGGAGCGAGGCCAGCATGTAGCCGTCGTCGGCGAAGTACAGCCCGAGGGTGGACAGCGACCCGGTGAGGGCCAGCCAGAACAGCCACCGCTTCTTGTGGCGGGACTGGTCGACCATCGCCCCCAGGACGGGCAGGCAGACGATCTGGAGCAGGATCGCGACCGTGGTCAGCGCGGGGTAGAGCGCGTTGGGGTGGAGGGTGAGGAGCTCGGTCCCGAGCGGGGCGACGGTCAGCGACGGGTCCAGGCAGGACGCGGCGTCGGGGGCGCCGGCCGACACGCAGGCCAGGTTGCTCAGGTAGGGGCCGATGAGGACGGTGACCACCGAGGTGATGAACACCGAGTTGGCCCAGTCGTAGAGGTACCAGCCGCGCTGTTCGCGCCTGCGCTGGACCGGGTCGCTGGAGGGGGCGTTGTCCGCCGCCGCCTCCGTGGGGTCGCCCATGGGGGTCATCCGTTCTGGAGGGTTGTGCCGGGGCCGGTGGGGCGGTCCGTCCACTGGCCCCGGCGAAGGAGGATCCGCCGCAGCGCGGTGGTGTTGTCGGTGACGATGCCGTCCACGCCCGCGTCGAGCAGGCGTTCCATCACCCGGGGGTCGTTGACGGTCCACACGTGCACCTGCATGCCCAGGCGGTGGGCGGTGTGGATGAGGTCGCGGCTGAGCACGGGGAAGCCGCCCTGCCACAGGGGGATCTGGGCGCACACGGGGGTGCGGCCGGCCAGGGGGCGCAACAGGGGGGAGAGGGAGGCGATGCGCAGGCGGACCACGTCGGCGGGTCCGCAGGAGGTGGCGACGGGGTGGTCGAAGAGGCGCCGGGCCAGGTCCAGGCGCCTCTGGTCGAAGGAGCCCACGCACACCCGGTCCCAGGCGCGGGTGCGGCGCAGGACCCGGATGAGGGGGAGGACGGCGGCGTCGGCCTTGAGGTCGATGTTGAACCGCGCGTCGGGCCAGGAGCCGAGGAGGTCCTCCATGAGCGGTACGGGTTCGCGTCCGCCCACGCGTGCGCGGGCGACCTCGCCGAAGGGCAGGTCGCCGATGGCGCCGGTCCTGTCGGTGGCGCGGTCCAGTGTCGGGTCGTGGAAGGCCATGAGGACGCCGTCGGCGGTGGCGTGGACGTCCGTCTCCAGGTACGTGTATCCGAGGTCGACGGCGTGTTGGAAGGCCGCCGCCGTGTTCTCCAGCTCGGTGCTGCGCACGCCCTGGTCGTCGGTGAGCCATCCGCCCCGGTGGGCGAGGGCCACGGGTACGGGGGAGGAGAGGTACGCGTGAGTCACGCCTTGCAGTATGCCGGTTGTGCGGTGCGGTGCGCCCGTCGCCGTGGGGTGCCCGAAAATCCGGAAAACCTGGAATGCCCGGTGGGGCGGGCGGTGTGCGGCGTGCTCTGTGGAGGGGTGTAGGCGGACGTCATCCTCGTCGAAGGGACCCGTTCATGTCGACCACCCCTCCACGTCACCGCTGCCCGTTGCCCGCGTGCCGTCCCGGCCCTGCGGTCCACCGCGGCCCCTCCGCCCGTCGGGGCCGGTCTGGTGGGCCGGCCTGCGACGGGGCCCGGGGTCCGGAGTCCCTCCCGGGTCGCGGGGGGCCGGGCCGTCCGGCGCCGGACGGCCGTCCCGGGGAGGGCGCGCCGGTGGCGCCCGTGTCCGGTTCCTCCGCCGGGTCGGGGGTTGCGCGGGAGGCGGGGGCCCCGGCCGCCCGTCGCTCCCCGGGGCCGCACCGCCGGTCCGCGGCGGCGGGTCGGCGGCCGGCGCCGCACCAGCCCTCGTCCGGGGCCCGGGTGCCGGGCGGGCGTCCGCGTCCGGCGCGGACCCCGGCCCGGGCCCCGCTCGCCGGGGCGGAGGCGGGCCGGTGCGCTGCCGGTCCGCTGCTCGCGGGCCACCGGACGCCGGGTGAGGTGTACCTGCTGGCCCAGCGGTTGGCGGAGGTGCTGGTGGGCCGCCGTGCGCCGGAGGTGCTGCGGGACCAGTTGGCGGTTCCGGTCCGTGAGGAGCTGCGCCGGCTGCGGGGGGCGATCCCGTGCGGGTTGGCGCCCCGGTTGGGGAGGGTGTTCCACCAGAGGGCGGACGCGGGTGGGTCGGGTGCTCCCGAGGTGGAGGCGAGTGCGGTGATCGGCTGTGCCCGGCGGTCGCGGGTGTTCGCGTTCAGGGCGCGGCGGGTGGAGGGGCGGTGGGTGTGTGTGCGGTTGGAGACCGACAGCGCGGTGCGGAGCCGGACCGGGGTGCCGGTGGTTCGTTCGCCGTGAGGGGCGGGGTGCGGGCCCGGCGGGGGCGGGACCGCCCTCGTGCCGCGCCCGCTGCTCTCCCGGCCGGGAGAGCGCGCCTTCCGCTGACGCCCGCGGCCGAGGCGGTCCTCACAGGGCCGGGCGGGGAGGCCCTGGACGCGCTGGAGCGCGTGCTTCCCCGGGCTTGCCGGGTGGAGCTGCGCGGGGTGGGCCACCTGGCGGCGGACAACGGGGGGCGTCCGGAGCTGGTGGCCCGCGCCCTGGCGGGGTTCTTCCGGGGCGGGGGGTAGGCCGGGCGGTGCGTCCGGGCCCGGGGCCCGGACGCGGGGCCGTCGGCGGCGGTTGTCGCGGGTGAGCCGGGAAAGTGCCTGGATTTCCGGCTACGGGCGTGGATAGGGTCCCCCTGGGGTGGTCTCCTGACCGGAGCGCATCCCGTGTTCGAGCGGTCGTGCCCCGATGTGGTCGCGCCGTACCTGGTACGCGGAGGCTCCGGACGACGGCGCCCCGCAAAGGGATAAGGAGGGGGCGGTCGCGGCGCCCCCGCGCCGGGACGGCCATCCGTGTATGAAACCTGCTGACATCGTCCACCTGCACAGCCTCAGCGCTCCGACCCTGTCGCCGGACGGGCGGCGCGCGGTCTTCGCCGTGACCCGACCGGACCTGGAGGAGGACGCCTACCTCGGTTCCCTGTGGTCGGTCCCCACGGACGGGTCGGCCCCGCCAGCCCGCCTCACCCGGGGCGCCAGGGACAGCGGCCCGGTGTTCTCCCCCGACGGGCGCTGGATCGCCTTCCTGCGGCCCGACGAGGACGAGCGCGCCCAGATCCACGTGCTGCCCGCCGACGGCGGCGAGCCCTGGAAGATCACGTCGCACCCCCTGGGGGCCGGGGCGCCGCGCTGGAGTCCGGACTCCAGCCGCCTCGCCTACACCGCCAGGGTCCCCGAGCCGGGCCGGTACGTGGGCGTGGAGCCGGGCAAGGAGCCGCCCCGGCGCATCACGCAGGTCAAGTACCGGTTGGACGGCCTGGGGTTCACCAACGACCGCCGCTCGCACGTGTTCGTGTCCGCGCCGGTGGACGCCTCGGGTGAGGCGGGGGAGCCGGTCCGGGTGACCGGGGGCGACTTCGAGCACGCCGACGTGGCGTGGCGGCCCGACGGCTCCGAGCTGCTGTTCGCCGCCTCGCGGCACGAGACGCGCGACACCGACCTGGTGCAGGACGTGTGGGCGTGCGCGCCGGAGGAGGGGGCGCGGCCCCGCCGTGTGACCGCGGGGGACCTGGACGCCTGGGGCGGCCGGTTCTCCGGGGACGGTTCGACGGTGTTCTTCAGCGGTGACGAGATCGGCCCGGACCTGGACGACTTCGTGGGGCGCACGACCGGGGTGTGGTCGGTCCCGGCGGACGCCTCGGCGGTGCCGACGCGCCTGACACCGGGGGAGGGGCCGCGGATGACGGGTCCCATGCTGGTGGTGGCGGACGGGGTGTTGGGCCTGGCCGAGAACCGGGGCGCGGTCGATCTGGTGCTGGTGCCCTTCGGGGGCGGTGTGCCGCGGGTCCTGGTGGGCGACAAGGTCCAGGTCCAGTCGTTCGACAGCGCGGGCGGTGTGACGGTCGCGGTGGTGGCCGACGGGCGTTCCAGCGGTGAGCTGGTGGTGGTGTCCGGGGACGGTGTCAGGCGGCTCACGGGGTTCGCCCGGGGGCCGGCCCCGCTCCCGATGGCCGAGCTGACGGCGCACGCGCCCGACGGGTACCCGGTGCACGGGTGGGTCACCCTTCCCGAGGGCGAGGGGCCGCACCCGGTGGTGCTGATGATCCACGGTGGCCCGTTCGCGCCCTACGGCCACCAGCTGTTCGACGAGACCCAGGTGTACGCGGCGGCGGGGTACGCGGTGGTGATGTGCAACCCGCGCGGGTCCTCGGGGTACGGGGACGAGCACGGCCGGGCGATCATCGGCGCGGTGGGCGAGGTGAGCGCGGCCGATGTGATGGCGTTCCTGGACGCGGCCCTGGAGGACGGGCGGCTGGACTCCTCGCGGGTGGGCGTCATGGGCGGTTCGCACGGCGGCTTCATGACGACGTGGATCGCGGCGCACCACGGCGGGCGCTTCCGTGCGGCGATCAGCGAGCGGGCGGTGAACGCGATCGAGAGCTTCCACGGCTCCTCCGACATCGGTTCGTTCTTCCCGCGGCCGCTGTACGGTCCGCCGGAGGTGTGGGCGAAGGAGAGTCCGCTCACCTATGCCGACCGGATCGGGGTGCCGTTCCTGATCATCCACTCCGAGGAGGACTGGCGGTGTCCGGTGGAACAGGCGCAGCGCCTGTTCGTGGCGCTCAAGCTGCGCGGGCACGAGGCGGAGATGCTGTTGTTCCCGGGTGAGGGGCACGAGTTGTCGAGGTCGGGGCTGCCCAGCCACCGGGTCGCGCGTTTCGAGGCGGTCCTGGACTGGTGGCAGCGCCACCTGTGATGTTCGTCGGGGGCGGGGGAGGACCCCGCCCCTTCCCCCGGTTCTCGTGATACACGTCTCTTTTTCGGGGGTGGTTGACCTGGTTTTGGTGTGTTCGGAGCGGGGATGCTGTGTGCCCGCTTCGCGGGAGCCGTCGGGATTTCCGCTCGGTCGGCGCGGCCTCGCAGGTCAGGGGGTTGCCCAAGGCGAGGTAACGAAAGGGTCGCGTTTCGCCCTTGTCGTGAATTAGTGTTCCCTCAGGTCGGAACGCACCGCTTGGTCACCATCAGGGTGACGGCGTCCGGTTTCCGTCGCACCCCGCCCGTCAGCAGCTCTCTTCCCGAGGGCGGGGGCCACCGCAGCACGCCCGGCACACCTCCCGCGGCCTTCCCGCCGCGTACCGGGACCCCCTACCGCTCATCCCCGCACGCCTGCCACAGGTGTGTCCGCGGGATGCCCTGCGCTGGTAGACGGGTGTGGGAGAAAGGCAGTCGATCCCTTGACTCGCAACCCCGAACCCGGTTCGCGTGGAAGGCGCCGCGGCGCGACGGTCGGTTTCGTCGCCCTCGGCGCGCTCGCCCTCTCCTCGGCCCCTGCACTGGCCGAACCCACCGCGGAGGAGGCGCAGCAGCGCTACGAGGAGCTCCAGGAGGAGCTCTCGGTGCTGAACGAGGCCTTCAACCAGGCGGAGGAGGACCACTCCAGCGCCCGGACCGAGCTGGAGGACATCGACGCCCGGCTGGCCGAGGCGCAGGAGGACCTGGACGCCATGTCCGGCCAGGTCGCCGGGATCGCCCGGGTCGCCTACACCGAGTCCACGCACAGCCTCTTCACGGTGCTGTTCGACAGCTCCCCCGACGCGGCGCTGCAGAACGTGGCCGACCTCAACTTCCTCTCCGAGGGGCAGGAGGTGGTCCTGGCGGACTACGTCGTGGAGGTGGAGCGCGCCGAGGAGCTGCGCGAGCAGGCCGCGGCGGCCGAGGAGGGGGCCGCGCAGGCCCTGTCCGAGGCCGAGTCGGCCCAGGAGGAGGGCGAGGCGGCCCTGGAGGAGCAGGCCGTGGTGCTGGAGAGCCTGGGCGGGGTGGACCCGACGGCCGGCGCCGCGGGCGCGGCCGCCACCGGAGGGGACGCCGGCGCGGTGTCCGGGGACGTCCAGGCGGTACTGGACTTCGCCCGCGCGCAGATCGGCAAGCCCTACGTGTGGGGCGGCACCGGGCCCGACGGCTACGACTGCTCGGGCCTGGTCCAGGCGGCGTGGGCCCAGGCGGGCGTGAGCCTGCCCCGTACCACCTACGACCAGGTGAACGCGGGCACGCGCGTCTCGCGCGACGAGGTCCAGCCGGGGGACCTGCTGTTCTTCTACAGCGAGTCCGCCCCCAGCCATGTGGGGATCTACTCCGGCAACGGGATGATGATCCACGGCTCCAACCCCTCCAAGCCGCTGGAGGAGGTCTCGCTGGCCGCGTACTGGGACGGCGTCTTCTCCGGGGCGGTCCGCGTCGGCTAGCGGATCGGCCGCGCGGTCGCGGCGAGGGCGGGGCCGCGCTCTTGTCCGGGTGCGGCCCGCGTATCCTTCGGCCCATGGGACGACTTCTGTTCAGGGTCGCCGCCGGCGTGGCGGTGGTGCTCGCCTTCTTCTGGCTGCTCTCCGTGGTGGTCGGCCTGCTGATCTGGGGCGTGGTCGTCGCCCTGGCCGTCGGCGTGGTCGTCCTCGGGGTGAGGATGCTCAGGGCCGATTCCGCCGGGAGGGGCCGGTAACCCGCCTCCCGGGGCGGGGTCCGGCGGGGCGCGTCGCACCGGCCGGTGCGACGCGCCCCGCGGTGTGCCCGGGGTGCTCTCCGGGTGATCCGGTGACACATCGGGGAAGGCCGCAGCGGTTCGGGGAAACAGGGTTATAGTGACTCTGTGTCACTGAATAAGCACGTAGGGTCTCATGTTGACGGGGTGTCCCACCGCGGGCGGGTCGAACGGGTCCTCACCCGCGTCTTCCGCAACGACTGGAGTGCGCTGACACCCCCCGAGATCGGCCGCTGGACCCCCGACCTGAGCGTCAGCGTCGTCATGCCGGCCCGCGGCGGCCAGCGCCGGCTCGACCTCGCCCTGGCCTCCCTCGCGGCCCAGACCTACCCCGAGGACCTGCTGGAGGTCGTGGTCGTGGACGACCACTCCTCGCCCGCCCTGCGCCTGCCCCCGCTGCGCCCCGCCCGGTGCCGCGTCCTGAACGCCCCCGAGGGCGGATGGGGCGCGGGGTACGCCCGCGCCTACGGCGCCCACGCCAGCACCGGCGACATCCTCGTGTGGATGGACGCCGACATGGTCGCCGGCCCCGAGTTCGTCGAGGCCCAGGCCCGCTGGCACCACACGCACGCCGAGGCCGTCACCCTGGGTCGCGTCCGCTTCGCCGACGCCGGCCCCCGGACCCCGGAGGAGCTCATGTCCCGCGTCCGGGCCGGGACCCTGCACCGGAGCCTGGACACCGGCCGCCGCCACGAGTGGGTCGAGTGCCTGCTCACCCAGAGCGACCGCCTGCGCGACGCCGACCACCTCGGCTTCCACGCCTACGTCGGCGCGGCGGCGGGTGTGCGGCGCAACCTGTACGAGGCCGCCGGAGGGGTGGACCCCGACCTCGACCTGGGCCAGGACACCGAGTTCGGCTACCGCCTCTGGCAGGCGGGCGCGGTCATGGTGCCCGAGCCCGCCGCCACCGCCTGGCACGTGGGCCGCGCGGGCACCGCGCGCACCCGGCTGCCCTCCGAGCGCTTCCGCACCCAGGTGCTCGCCGAACTCATGCCCCACCCCCACGCCTACCGCGAACGGGTCCCCGCCCACCGGCGCCGCATCCCTTTGGTGCACGCCGTCGTCGACGTGTCCGGCGCCCCCTACGACCTGGTCCGCGGTTGCGTCGACCGGCTCCTGGACAGCGCCGAGACCGACCTGGCCATCACCCTGGTCGCCGACTGGGAGGGCGTGCGCGAGGGGGGCGGCGCCCCCGGCGGCCCCCACCTGGACCTGCGCCTGGTCCAGGCCAACTACCTGCGCGAGCCCCGGATCTCCTTCGCCACCGCCGCGCCCCGCACCGGCTTCCCCTCGCCCTTCCTGCTCCAGGTGCCGGTGGCGTGGGGGCTGGGGCAGGTGGCACTGTCGCGGCTGCTCGCCAGCGCCGAACGCGCCCGCGCCGGGCTCACCGAGCTGTTCTCCGCCACCTCGCCCGCCCGCGACGCCGGTGTGCGGCTGTGGCGGACGCGGGCCCTGGCCCGGGCCATGCGGGTGTGCGGCGAGGAGGAGGACCTGGGGGACGTGGTCGCCGAGCTGCACGGCCGCTACCGCATCCACGCGGGCCAGGAGACCCTCACCGACCTGTCGCTGTACCGCTCGGTGCCGCCGCAGCCGCGCACCGCCCCCGACACGGTCGCCGCCCCGTGCCCCCACGGGGACGCGGGGTCCCGGGAGGGGGCGCCGGCGTCCGGCGCGGGGCGGGGCGGGCGGCGGCCGGTGGGCGCCCTGGTGAGGTCCGCCTGGCGCGGCACGCTGAGACGCCTGCGTCGCGAGCGGGCGCACGGCCCCGCCGCCGGCCGGGACCCGGCCCAGGAGGGCTGAGGCGGGGCCCCGGGGGAGGGCGTGCGGGGTCCGGCCGTGTCAGGGCAGATGGGGGAAGACACCGGCCCGGAGACGAGCGGGCCCCGCACGCCCACCACGGCGCCCGGCCCTGTGACCGAGCGCGACGCGGTCCGTACGTAAGGTACCCGACGCCGAACGTCAAGCGGGCGCGCCGCAGGGGCGGCGCGCCCGCTCGGTCCGCCCCGTCCGGGCGGAGGCGTCAGTCCCGCGCGCCCACGGCGTCGATCGACGCCAGGAGCTGCTCGCGCAGGGTGTCGTTGACCGGTGTGGAGCCGGTCTCGGCGGAGGCCGCCTCCTGGCCCTCGGGGCTCACCACGTACCGCAGGAACGACTTGACGTTCTCCGCCTCGGTCGCGTCCGGGTACTCCTCGCACACGGTCTCGTAGCTGACCAGGACCAGCGGGTAGCTGCCCGCCTCGGTCGTGCCGTACTCCAGGTCCAGGGCCAGGTCGTGCTCGCTGGCGTTGTCCTCGCGGCGGGGGGAGTCGGCGACCACCTGGGCGGCGGCCTCGGGGGAGATCTCCACGAATTCCCCGCCGACCCCGATGTTCGCCGTGGACATCCCGTGCACGTGCGACATCTCCACGTACCCGATCGAGCCCTCGGCCCGCTGGACCGTGTCGGCGATGCCGCTGTTGCCCTGCGCCGACTCGCGCGGGGTGATCGGCCACTGGCCGCCCGCCTCGTGCGGCCAGGCGTCGGGGGCCGCCTGGCTGAGGTAGTTGGTGAAGTTCTCGGTGGTGCCCGAGTCGTCGGCGCGGTTGACCTGGGTGATCTCCAGGTCGGGGAGGTCGGCGTCGGGGTTGTCCTCGGCGATCTCCGGGTCGTCCCAGCGGGTGATGTCCTGGTTGAAGATCTTGGCGATCGTGTCCGGGCGCAGGTTCAGGGAGTCCACGCCCTCGAGGTTGAACACCACGGCGATGGCCACCACGTACGCGGGCAGGTTGATGGTGTTCGTCCCGCCGCAGCGCTCCATGGCGTCGCCGTTCTCGTCGGGGTCCATCGCGGCGTCGGTCCCGGCGAAGGCCACGGCCCCGTCGATGAACTGGTTGCGCCCCCCGCCCGACCCGATGGAGTCGTAGTACACGCGGGCGTCCTCGCACGCCGACTGGTAGCCCGCGATCCAGGTCGTCATCGCGTTCTCCTGGGCGCTGGACCCGGCGCCCGACAGGCTTCCGGAGAAGCACTCCAGGTCGTCGGGGACCGCGGGAGGGGCGGTTCCCTGGACCGCGTCGTCGCTTCCGCATGCGGTGGTCGCCAGCAGCAGACCGGCGAGCGCGGCCGAGGCCGCCCCCCGGTAGGCGCCGCGGTGGCGCGGGGCGCCGGTCTTGGTGTGCTTGTTGGACGGGAGCACGACTGCTTCTATCCCCTTCGTCGGTGTCGGTGGTCCTGGTCTCACCGCCGCGGCCGGTTCCCGGCACGTCGTCGCTGGTGATGGTCCACCGCCGAAGAATTTAACCACCGGTGGACCAACACCCCCAAAGCGCCCCCGTGTGGGATGGCGCTCACCGCCTGCGGTGACGGGCGTGCATGACACGCGGGCGGCACGGGCACGGGTACGTGCGTGACGAGCACGCACAGCACGCCCACGGCCGCCGCTCCGACGTCAACCTACCGCCTGCAGCTGAGCCCCGGGTTCACCCTGGAGGACGCCGCGGGTCTGGTGGACCACCTGGACCGGCTCGGGGTGGGCGCGCTCTACCTCTCGCCGGTCCTGACCGCCGCGCCCGGGTCCGGCCACGGCTACGACGTGGTCGACCCCACCGCGGTCTCGCCCGCGCTGGGCGGCGACGCCGCCCGCGCCGCCCTGGCCGCCAAGGCCCGCGAGCGCGGCCTTGGCGTGGTCGTGGACATCGTGCCCAACCACATGTCCGTCGCCCGGCCCGACGCCAACCCCTGGTGGTGGGACGTGCTCGAACACGGGCGGGCGTCGGTGTACGCGCGCTGCTTCGACGTCGACTTCGACGCCGGACCCGTCCTGGTGCCTGTGCTGGCCGACGACGGGGACGGCGGGGCCTCGGCCCTGGACGACCTCCGCGTGGTCGACGGGTGCCTGGCCTACCACGACAAGCGCTACCCCCTGGCCCCGGGCACGTACGCCCCCGGCGACCGGGTCGGCGACGTCCACGGTCGCCAGCACTACCGGCTGGTGTCCTGGCGCCGCGGCGACTCCGAACTCACCTACCGCAGGTTCTTCGACGTGGACGGGCTGGCCGCCGTCCGCGTCGAGGAGCCGGGCGTGTTCGACGCCACCCACGCCGAGATCCTGCGGTGGGCGGAGCTGGGCCAGCTCGACGGGCTGCGGGTGGACCACGTCGACGGGCTCAGCGACCCCGGCGGGTACCTGCGCAGGCTCGCCGGGCGCTTCGGCGGGTGGGTGGTGGTGGAGAAGGTCCTCGCCCCCGGCGAGAGCCTGCCCCAGTCCTGGCCGGTGGCCGGGACCACCGGCTACGACGCCCTGCGGGAGGTGTGCGGGCTGTTCGTCGACCCGGCCGGCGAGGCGGCCTTCACCGACCTGGCCCGGGAGCAGGGCGTGGAGGTGGACGCACAGGCCCTCGACGAGGGGGCGCGCCGCCACGCGGCCACCGTGCTGCTGCGCGCGGAGGTGCGGCGCATCGCCGCCCTGCTGCCGCCCCGGGCCGGGGACCGTGCGGATCCGGACCCCGAGGGGGCGGCCCGCCGACGCGAGGAGGCCGTCGCCGAACTCCTGTGCGCCTTCGGGGTGTACCGCTCCTACCTCCCCGAGGGGGAGGCAGACTGGGCCGCGGCGGTGGACCGGGCCCGCGGGCGGCGCCCCGACCTGGCCCCGGACCTGGAGGACATCGACCGGCTGGTGCGCGGCGACCCCTCCGGTGAGCCGGCCCGCCGCATCCAGCAGACCAGCGGCATGGTCGTGGCGATGGGGACCGAGAACACCGCGTTCTACCGGGGGACCAGGTTCGCGGCCCTGAACGAGGTGGGCGGCGACCCCTCGCGCTTCGCCGTGGACCCGGGTGAGTTCCACGACGGGGCGGCTCGGCGGGAGGCCTCCCGCCCCGCCACCATGACGACCCTGTCCACGCACGACACCAAGCGCTCCGAGGACGTGCGCGCCCGCCTGGCCGCGCTGTCCGAGACGCCGGAGGCCTTCGCCGGCGCGGTGCGCCGCTGGACCGGGCGGTGCGCCCTGCCCGAGCCCGCGCTCAACCTGCTGGGCTGGCAGACCCTGGTCGGGGCCTGGCCCATCGGGGCGGACCGCCTGGCCGAGTACCTGCTCAAGGCCGCCCGCGAGGCGCGCCTGGGCACCTCCTGGACCGACCGCGACGCCGACTTCGAGGAGCGGGTGCGCTCCTGGCCCGGCCGGGTCCTGGGCGACCCCGCCCTGAGGGAGGAGGTCGCCTCGGCGGTGGAGTCGGTGCGCGGCGCGGGGTGGAGCAACTCCCTGGGCCAGAAGGCCGTGCAGCTGCTGGGCCCCGGGGTCCCCGACGTCTACCAGGGCACCGAGCTGTGGGACCTGTCCCTGGTCGACCCCGACAACCGCAGGCCCGTGGACCACCGGGCCCGCGCCGACATGCTCGCCCGCCTGGAGGAGGGGTGGCTTCCCCCCGTGGACGGGACCGGCGCGGCCAAGCTCCACCTGGTCCGCACCTGCCTGCGCCTGCGCCGGGAGCTGCGCCCCGCCGGCTACCTGCCGCTCACCGCCTCGGGGCGGGCCGCCGGCCACGCCGTGGCCTTCGCCCGGACCTCGCGGGGGGCGCGCCACCCCGACGTGGTGGCGGTCGCCACCCGCCTGCCGCTGGGGCTGGCCGCGGGCGGGGGGTGGGCGGACACCGTCCTGGCACTGCCCGCGGGCCCGGGGGAGTGGACCGACCGGCTCACCGGGCGCGTCCTCGCGCCCGCGCGCACCGACGGGCACACGTGCGCGCCGCTCGCGGAGCTGCTCCGGCGCTACCCGGTGGCCGTGCTGGTCCGCCGGTGAGGGCCGTGCGCAGCCCAGGCTCCTCGATCGGCGGTGAACAGCCCCTCGGGGGCGAGCAGCTCGAACGGGCCTTCCTCCTCTCCGTGTGCCGCTCTGGCCGACCCTGCTTCCCCGGCCTGCCACGACAAGGAGGACGGCCGGGGCGGGCACCACGACCCACGCTCTGCTGTGTCCCGCTGGAGGAGGAGCCGCCGTCCTCTTCGCCGTGCTCCGCGACGGCACCTTCCACGAACCCCCGCCGACCGCGGCCATCGGGCGTTCACCGGGCCGGCATGCCCCCGTGCGGACTGTTCACGACCATGGCCAGTGATCCGGCGGCAAGGTAGTGGTGACCTGGGAAGTACTCGATGTGCTGGTGTCCGCCGTCGTCCATCCCCGCCATCGACCGGACGTCGTCGGCGAGTGCGGTCAAGCCGGGTCGGTCACCCTCGATGAGTAGGACGCGGCGCTCCACGTCGACCCTGACACCGACCCCCGGGCCGCCGGCGCCCACCACCTCGACCGAAGCCAGTTCGGTGCCGCCGAAGCTCGGCTCGGCCGAGGCGGTGGTCTCCACGCGGCCCTTCCCCCCGACGAGGGCGAGGGCCAGGAGGACGAGCTCCGTCGCGTCGCCCGAGACGTCCACCCCGCTGCCATCGGGAAAGAACAGAACCCTCATCCGCCACAACCCCTTCGGATCCACGACACCGGACTCAACGAACAAAGATGTTGCCTTGGTCGACCGGGCTGCCCCAACTCGGGTCCGGACGTCATGGACGCCGCTCATCGCTCGACGACACTCCCCGGGGGGCGCCCCCCGGGAGGAGCCGGACCGCGGGCGGTCGCGCGGGCGCCTACCGGCCGAAGACGGGGAAGCCGCAGTCCGGGAGGCCGCGGGAGTAGAAGTAGGTCAGGCGCACCGGTGCGTCGAGGTCCTGGTCCGTGCCGGAGGCCGGCGTCTGGGACAGCACCTCGCATTCGGAGGGGAGGAAGTTCTGCCCCTCGCCCCAGGTCTGCCACTGCCCCTGGACGTTGGTGAACCCCCGCTCGCGCAGGACGCTCCTGGCACTGTGCGTCGTCATCCCCTCGACGTCGGGCACGGTGCCGCCGGTGGGGGCCGACCCGCCGCCGCCCCCGGACCCGCCGCCCCCGCCCCCGGACCCGCCGCCGTCACCGCCTCCGGTCCCGTCCCCCGAACCGCTCCCGCCCGAGGGCGCGCCGTCGTCCCGCGGGGAGCCCCCGTCCGCCTCGTCCTCCTCGTCGTCCTCCTCCCGCTCGGAGGCGCCCGGGGCCTCGTCGGAGTCCGAGGCGGGGGCCGTCGCGCCGGGGCCCCGGTCCCCTTCGGGTGCGGACGGTCCGCCGTCGGCGGAGGGCGTGCCGCCGGTCGGCGCGGGGGCCTCGGCGGCGGCCCCGTCCGCGGTCGTGGGGGAGCCGTCCGTCCCCGTCAGCGGGGACCACACCAGGGTCGCGGTCAGCAGCAGCGCGGCGGCCACCGCCATCGCGACGAACCCGCCCCGCCAGGACCACATCCCCCGGGGGCCCGCCCTCCTGCTGCGCGTGCGCCGGGTCAGCACGGTTCGGTCCCCGGACGCGGCGTCCCGGCAGGCCGCCGCGAACTCCTGCGCCGAACCCCACCGGTCGCGCGGGTCCTTCTCCAGCGCGACGAGCACCACGTGCGCGACCAGGTCGGGGACGTGGTCGGGCAGCGGGGGCGGATCGGCGTTCAAGTGGGCCGCGATGACGGCGGCGCGGTCGGCGGAGTCGAAGGGCGGCCTCCCGGCCAGGCACTGGTAGGCGACCGTGCCGAGCGAGTAGATGTCGGTGCGGGAGGTGAGCTCGCCCATGTCGAGCTGTTCGGGCGAGGCGTGGGAGAGGGTCCCCAGGGCGATGCCGGTGGAGGTCAGGGAGGTGGCGTCGTTGATCCGGGCGATGCCGAAGTCGACGAGCTTGACCTCCCCGTCCAGGTTGATGAGGATGTTGCCGGGCTTGATGTCGCGGTGGACGATGCCCTCGTCGTGCACGGTCTGCAGGGTCTGGGCGACCACGGCGGTGA
This sequence comes from Streptomonospora nanhaiensis, assembly GCF_026642255.1. Taxonomy (GTDB): domain Bacteria; phylum Actinomycetota; class Actinomycetes; order Streptosporangiales; family Streptosporangiaceae; genus Nocardiopsis; species Nocardiopsis tropica. The sequence goes on from NZ_CP113264.1 coordinate 3,287,471, forward strand.
TCTCCATGGCCCGGTCGGGCACAAGCGGGCCCTCGCGTCTGAGCAGCGCCGTGAGGGACTCCCCCTCGACCAGCTCCATCACCAGGTAGGCGAGCTTCTCGCCGTCCAGGACCGTCTCGCCGTGGTCGTAGACCTCCGCGAAGCCGGGCCCCCTGAGCCTGGCCGCGGCCCTGGCCTCGCGCTCGAAGCGCCTCCGGGCGCCCTCGGCGTCCTGGAAGGCGGTGTCGCGCAGCAGTTTGACCGCGACCGGTCTGTCCAGGCGCAGGTCATGGCCCCGCCAGACCGTTCCCATGCCGCCCGCGGCGATCACTTCGTCGAGTCGGTAGCGGTCCGCGACAGGGGGTTTCACGCGTGCTCCTTGCGGGTGGAGGGCGAGGGCGCCTCAAGGGGGTGGGGGCTGCGAGGTCGACGGTGACTACGATCTCAGATACCCGGCGGCGGGAAGTGGTTCCGCCCCCCGCGCCGGAATCGCGCGGGCCCGCCCCGGCCGGAGCCGCGGATCCCGCCGCCCGGGCCGTGCCGGGGGACCGCTGCGGGGTTCGCCGTGCCCACCCGCCCGCCGACCCCGGCCGGAGCCGCGGGGTCCGGGACCGCCCCGGCCGTCCACCGCCCCGCCCCGGTCCGGGCGAGGGGATAGGCTGAGCGGCGATCATGGCGCAAGCGAACACCACACACCACACCGGCCCCAGGCTGCGGATGCCCGGCACCGTCGCCGCACTCCTGGCCTGCCCCGCCTGCGGCGAGGGCCTGCGCCCGGACGAGCGCGGCCTCGCCTGCGCCGCGGGGCACAGCTTCAACGTGGCCCGGGAGGGCTACGCGAGCCTGCTCACCGGGGCCACGCCCCCCGGGACCGGCGACAGCAAGGAGATGGTCGCCGACCGCCTGCGCTTCCAGCAGGCCGGACACTACGACTTCGTGGGTGACGCCCTCGCCGACGCGCTGCGACGCGAGCTCGGCGACGACGCCCCGGTCGTGGTCGACGTCGGCGGCGGGACCGGCCACTACCTGACCCGGGTCCTGGACGCCCTGCCCGGCGCCGTGGGGCTGACCGCGGACGTGTCCAAGTGGGCCGCCCGCCGGGCCGCGCGCGCACACGGGCGCGGCGGCGCCGTCACCGCCGACGCCTGGCGCGGCCTGCCCCTGCGCGGGGACTCCGCGCACGCCGTGCTCAACGTGTTCGCGCCGCGCAACGCGGCGGAGTTCCACCGGGTGCTGCGCCCCGACGGCGTCCTGCTCGTCGTCGTCCCCGCCGCCGACCACCTGGCCGAACTGCGCGCCCCGCTGGGGCTGCTGGAGGTGGACCCGCGCAAGGACGAGCGCCTGGCGGAGTCCCTGCACGGACACTTCGCACCGGTCGGCGCACAGGGCCTGGGCCTGGCCATGGCGCTCTCCCACGAGGACGTGGCGACCGTCGTGGGCATGGGCCCCAGCGCCCGCCACATCGGAGCCGGGGAACTGCGCGCCCGCGTCGCCGGGCTCCCCGAGCCGTTCACCGTCACCGCCTCGGTGCGGCTGCACGTCTACCGCCCCCGCGCCTGAGACCCCGGTCGGACACGGCCCCGCGGGCCGGCGCCCGAGGCCCCCGCCGTCGCCCCCTCCCGGCGCCCGGGCGCGTACCCGCCCGCCGCCCGCCGCCCACCGGCCGGTCGGCCCCGCGGGTGACGGGGCCGACCGGGGGGTACACACCCTGCGTGAGCGCACCGGACACCACCCCGACCACCGCCCGGCCCCCCGCGGACACCGGCCTGGGCGTCCACGGCGACTTCGCCGTGTGGGCCCCCCGCCTGGAGAGGGTCCGCCTGAGCGTGGCCCCCAGGGCAGGCGCCGGGGGACCGGGCGGCTCCCCCGCCCCCGGTGCGCGCGTGGTCCCCATGGAACGGGGTGCGGACGGGTGGTGGCGGGCCCGGGTCGAGGGGGCCGGGCCCGGTACCGAGTACGCCTACCTCCTGGAGGACGACCCCACGCCCCTGCCCGACCCGCGCTCCCAGGACCAGCCCCACGGCGTGCACGGCCCCAGCCGCGTGCACGACCACGCGGCCTTCGGGTGGACCGACGCCTCCTGGACCGGCCGGGCGCTGCCGGGCGCGGTCGTCTACGAGCTCCACGTGGGCACCTTCACCCCCGAGGGCACCCTCACCGCCGCCGTCGACCGGCTGGACCACCTGGTCGACCTGGGCGTCACCCACGTCGAGCTGATGCCCGTCAACGCCTTCGACGGCACCCACGGGTGGGGGTACGACGGGGTCCTGTGGGCGGCGGTCCACACCCCCTACGGAGGCCCCGACGCCCTCAAGGCCCTGGTGGACGCCTGCCACGCCCGGGGTCTGGCCGTGCTCCTCGACGTCGTCTACAACCACCTGGGCCCCTCGGGCGCCCACATGCCGCGGTTCGGCCCCTACTTCCGCGGCGAGAACGCCTGGGGCCCCTCCCTCAACCTGGACGGCCCCGACTCCGACCCCGTGCGCCGCCACGTCCTGGACAACGCCCTGGGCTGGCTGCGCCACTACCACCTGGACGGGCTGCGCCTGGACGCGGTCCACGCCCTGCGCGACGACCGCGCCGTCCCCCTGACGGCCGAACTCTCCGCCGAGGCCGACGCCCTGGCCGCGGCCCTGGGACGCCCGCTGTCGCTGATCGCCGAGTCCGACCGCAACGACCCCCGCACCGTCCTGCCCCGCGAGGCGGGCGGCCTGGGGATGAGCGCGCAGTGGTCCGACGACCTGCACCACGCGCTGCACGTGGCCCTGACGGGGGAGACCCACGGCTACTACGGCGACTTCGCCCGCCCCGGGGCGCTGCCCGCCACGCTCGGCCGCGTGTTCTGGCACGCCGGAACCTACTCGAGCTTCCGCGGGCGCACCCACGGGGCGCCCGTGGACACCGCCCGCGTCCCCGGGCACCGGTTCCTGGCCTACCTCAGCACCCACGACCAGATCGGCAACCGGGCGCGCGGCGACCGCATGGGCGAACACCTCTCGCCGGGCCTGCTCGTGTGCGGCGCCGCCCTCGTGCTGTGCTCGCCGTTCACCCCCATGGTCTTCATGGGCGAGGAGTGGGGCGCCACCACGCCGTGGCCGTTCTTCGCCTCCTTCGAGGACCCCGCGCTGGCGGAGGGGGTGCGCGCGGGCCGCCGCCGCGAGTTCGCCGCCCTGGGGTGGGCCGACGAGGAGGTCCCCGACCCGATGGACCCCGCCACCCGCGACGGAGCGGTCCTGGACTGGTCCCAGCCCGGGGTCGGGCCCCACCGGTTCGTCCTGGAGACGTACCGGGCGCTCATCGCGCTGCGCCGCCGCGAACCCGAGCTGTCCGACCCGCGGCTGGACCGCTTCGCGGTGACCGCCGAGGGGGAGGGCCGCAGGCTGGTTCTGGTGAGGGGCGGGCTGCGGGTGGTGGTCAACCTGGACCCCGGCGGCGCCGAGGTGGCACTGGACGCCGCCCCCCGCGAACTCGTCCTGGCCAACGGCGCCGCGCGGTTCTGCGGCGCCACCGTCGCGCTGCCCGGGGAGTGCTTCGCGGTCCTGCGGGTGTGAGCCTCCGCCCGGGCCGCCGGTCACCGCTCCCCCCAGGGCGTGTTCCGCGGACACTCGCCCTGCTGCGCGTCGCCCCGGCACGCCCCTCGCGGCGTTCTCATCTGTCGACAGGACCCCACCCTGACTCCTTCTTCGGCCTTGCGATGAACGCACCGGATGCGCCGCTCGCGACGGACAGCATCCACGGAACACGCCCTAGGCTGGCTGCTCCCGGTACCGGGCATCCGGCGCCGGGATGGTTCGACGGAAGGGCTCATGATGACCGAAGCCGACTGGAGGCTCGGCCGCAGGTTCGAGGCGCCCAACGGGACGGTCCACTGGGACAGGTTCGGTGACGGCGCCCCCCTCGTGCTCCTGCACGGCACCCCGTTCTCGTCCTACGTGTGGCGCCACGCGGTCCGCGCCCTCGGCGACCGGTACACCGTCCACGTGTGGGACATGCCCGGCTACGGCGCCTCCGCCAAGTACGGGGGGCAGGACGTGTCCCTGCCCGCCCAGCAGGCCGCGTTCACCGCCCTGCTCGGCCACTGGGGGCTGGAGCGGCCCGCCGTGGTCGCCCACGACTTCGGCGGCGCGGTGGCCCTGCGCGCCGCCGTGCTCGACGGGGTCGCCTACGAGCGGCTCGCCCTGGTGGACGCGGTGAGCGTGCGCCCCTGGGGCAGCGACTTCTTCCGCCTGGTCAACGCCGGTGCGGACGTGTTCGCCGCGCTCCCGCCGCACCTGCACGAGGCGCTGGTGCGCGCCTACGTGGCCTCGGCCGCCCACCGCGAACTGCGTGCCGGGACCCTGGACGCGCTGGTGCGGCCCTGGCTGGGGGAGGAGGGGCAGCCCGCGTTCTACCGCCAGATCGCCCAGGCCGACGAGCGCCACACGGCCGAGGTGGAGGACGGGTACGCCCGCCTCGACCAGCCGACCCTGGTGGTGTGGGGCCGGCAGGACACCTGGCTGCCCCCGGAACGGGGGGAGCGGCTGGCCGCCGCGATCCCGGGCGCCCGCCTCCGGTTCCTCGAGGGTGCCGGGCACCTGGTCCAGGAGGACGCGCCCGCCGAACTCGTCGCCGCGCTCCTGGACTTCCTGCGCTGAGAACGCGGCCGGACGCCGCCCCGGCCGGACGCCCCGCGTCCCTCGTCGCGGGGCGGGGGCCCGGGGAGGGCGAAGGCGCCCCCGGGCCCTCCCCGGTCACCGCCCCCGGGGGTCCAGCACGTCGAACACCTCCAGCCACTGGTCGGGGGAGACGTGGCCGACGGGGGTGCCCCGGGCCACCCCGGCCGCGTCCAGGGCGCGGTCCACGCGGCGGGCCGGGTGGGCGCGGCGCAGCGACGCGCCCAGGGAGCCGCCCGCCCCGCTGAAACCGAGTTCGACCATGCGCCGGTACCCGCCCATCCTCCCCGGATCCACCAGGGGCGTGCGGCGGCGGCGCAGCACCAGCAGGCCGGCGTCGACCCGGGGCACCGGGCGGAACCGGTGGCGGTCGATCCGCCCGGCCAGGGCCCACGACCACTCGGGCCATGTGCTCACGGTCAGCAGGCTCCACCTGCCGAACCCGCCGGTGCGCTTGCGCGCGTACTCCAGCTGGGTGACCAGGGTGGCGGAGGTCAGGTGCGGGGCGGCCAGGCACCAGCGCACGATGTCGGCGGTGCGCGCGTAGGGGATGTTGCCGACGACGGCGAAGTCCTCGCCCGGGGGGCGCACACGGGTGAAGTCGGCCCGCGTGACGCGGACGCCCCGCTCGGGATCGCGGTAGCGGGCGGCCAGGCGCTCGGCCAGGCGGGGGTCGAGCTCGTAGGCGAGCACCCGGCGTGCGGCCGGGGCCAGGAAGCGGGTGATGGCGCCCTCGCCGGGCCCCACCTCCACCACCAGGTCCCGGGGTCCCACCCCGGACACGCGCACCACGTGGCGCGCGGCGCCGGGGTCGGCGAGGAAGTTCTGGGACAGGCGGCGCCGGTTGTCGCGGGCGTTCGTCCGGGAGGGTCGTTCGGTTCGTGCCACAGGAAGGTCCGTTCCGGCCACGCGGGGTGGCGGACGAGGACGGGCAGCACGAACGGGCACGCCGGCCGGCGTGCGGGTGAAGGGGTCGGGCAGCCCGTCCGTGGGAAAGGGGACGCGACTGGGCCTGGACCGGCGGGCCACACGGGAGGGACCGCCCGGCGCGGCCACCGGGGCCGCTGGGCGGCGCCGCGGGGAGCGCGGGGCGGAAGGGGACGCGTACGCGAAGCGGGGCGGTCGGCGCGGACCCCCAGGGGGGACCGGGGCCGACCGGGGCCCGGCCTACCGGTGCAGGCGGGCCGACCGGAGGCGCTTGGCGTACGGGTGGGCGTTCACCGACCAGGCGAGCGCCCCGTCGAAGATCGCGTGGCAGCAGGACATGGCATGCACCGTAGGAGGCCGCGCCGGGGCGCCGCAACCGGTTTTCCTCCGTGCCGGCCCCGGCGCCGCTCCACGGCCCCGCTCCCGCCCGGGGCCCTCCCCGAACCAGGTCGTCCTGGTCAACGCCGGTGCGGACGTGTTCGCCGCGCTCCCGGCGCACCTGCACGAGGCGCCGGCCGCGCCGGAGCCGGCCCCCTCCGCCGTGCGACCCGGCGCCGCGGCACCGCCGCTCGGCCGCCGCCGGGTCCCGGCGGCGGGGCGGCCCTCCCGCACGGTCCCTCCCGCACCGGAGGGCCCTTTCGGGCGGGCCTCTCCCGCCGCACGGCCCGGAGTGCGGCGCCGGGCGTACGAACGGCGCCTGCCCGGCAGCGGGCACGGGACGGGAAAAGCGTTCGCGGCCCGATCCCGGGTCGCGCCATACTCGGCCCCATGCCAGATTTCGCGGACTTCGACACCCGCCACTACCGCACCGTGGACCCGGCCACCGGCTACGACGGCTGGTCGGCCACCTACGAGGGCTCGGTCCTGGACGCCATGGACCTCGGACTGCTGGACGGGCTCACCGCCCCCGACTGGTCGGCCGTGACCGCCGCCGCCGACCTCGGCTGCGGGACCGGCCGCACCGGCTCCTGGCTGCGGGCGCGCGGGGTCGCCCGGATCGACGGCGTCGACATCAGCTCCGGGATGCTGGAACTGGCCGGCAAGCGGGGCGCCCACGACACCCTGACCCTGGGCGACGTGCGCGACACCGGCCTTCCGGGGGGCTCCTACGACCTGGCCATCGCCTCGCTCATCGACGAGCACCTGCCCGACCTGGCCCCCCTCTACGCCGAGGCCTTCCGGCTGACCCGCCCCGGCGGCACCTGCGTGCTGGTCTCCTACCACCCGCACTTCTCGATGGTCTCCGGGATGCCGACCCACTACACCGACGCCTCCGGCGAGGACATCGCCATCACCACGCACGTCCACCTGATCAGCGACCACGTGCGCGCCGCGACGGCCGCCGGCTGGACCCTGGCCGAGCTCTCCGAGGGCACGGTGGACGACACGTGGGTGGCGGCCAAGCCCACGTGGGAGAGGTTCCGGGGGCACCCGGTCTCGGCGGCCTACGTGTGGACCAGGCCAGCCTGAGCCCTCCGCGCCGGTACCGCCGCGGAGGGCTCCCGGAGCCGGTCCGGGAGGCGCCTTCCGGACCGGTCGCGGCGCTGCCGCGGCGGCGCCCGGGGCAGGCCCGGTCCGGCCGGTCACCGCGCGGGCCGGCCCGCTCCGCGCGGAGGGCCTCCGCCCGCCGGCGCAGGCCCCCGCCGGAGGCGCTCACGTGGCGGCGGGCTCCCCGGGGCCGGTCAGCGCCGCCAGCCACACCGCCCGGTGGCGCTCGACGTAGTCGGCGGCCGGCCCCCAGTGGTCGGCGTGCCCCTGGGCGTGCAGCCGGGCCCAGGGCTGGGCGCCGGTCCGGGCGCCCTCCTCCAGCAGGTCGTACATGCCGCGCACCCGGTGCAGGACGGCGTCGGGCAGCTCACGGCGCTGGGCGTCGTCGCACCCGTAGCCGTCGGCGAGGGCGCGCAGCCGCAGGGCGTCCGACCCGGGGTCGCCGCCCGCGTGCAGCGGCACGAACCCGTGCGCCGCGTACCCCAGGTCGCCCATCCGGGTGCCCGGCCCCGCGCCGTCCCAGTCGATGAACGTCCAGTCGTCGCCGTCGCGCACCAGGTTCCACGGCGCGAGGTCGTAGTGGCAGAGCACCTCCTCGCGCGGGTCCGGGGTCGCGATGTCCCACTCCGGCTCCCCGTCCGGCCGGAAGCCGGCGGTGAGCGCGTGCAGGCGCCGGACGATCCCGCCCAGCCGGCGGAGTTCGGCCCCCGTCAGGGGCGGCAGAGTGTCGGCCATCGCGCCGGGGCGGTAGCCGAGCACCTGGCGCCCGCGGGCGTCCGCGCCCAAGGGGACCGGGGAGGCCTCGAAGGAGCACCGGTGCAGGTACCGGAGCAGGGACGCCACCGACGGGGACGACCGCGTCCACGGTTTGCGCACGGTCTGCCCCACCCGTACGACCCCGTCGGCGACGTTGCCGCCCTCCAGGACCTCTTCGCGCTGCTCCCGGTGTTCTGGTTCGGTCATCGCAGCAGTATCCCCGGCGGCGTTCCGGGGCGCAGGTGGTTTTCCCGCGCCGCACCGCGGCCCGCGCGGCGCCGGGAGGGGCGCTTCTCCCGGCGCTCGGGGGCTCAGGCCCCGGCGGTGGCGCGCCCGGCGCCGCCCAGGTCCGCCTCGCTCAGCGTGAACTGCCACAGGAACGTGACCAGGGCCAGTGCGCCCATGCCCGCGAACACGGCGGTCAGTCCGAAGAACTGCGCGATCAGCCCGCCCGCGGCGGCGCCCAGCGGGAGTGTGCCCCAGGCCAGCAGCCGGTAGGCGCTGTTGAGCCGTCCGAGCAGGTGGTCGGGGGTGATCCGCTGGCGCAGCGACACGGTGACCACGTTCCACACCGAGAGGCCCACCCCGCCGACGAAGAAGCCCGCCCCGATCACGAGCGGGTCGGCGGTCAGCGCCGGGACCCCCACCAGGACGGCGAAGGCGAGCTCGCTCACGCGCAGGGACCAGGCCCGGCCCAGGAGGCGCTCGACGTGCTCGGCGGTCAGGGCGCCGAGCACGCTGCCCGCCGCGGTGGCGGTCAGCAGCAGCCCGTAGGCGGGCTCGGACAGGCCCATGGGGGAGGTGGGGCCCACCGCGAACAGGACCATGACGGTGAAGGCGGCGTTGGTGGAGAAGTTGCTCAGGCCCACCATGGCGGCGAGGGTGCGCAGGGTCCGGTGGCGCCACAGGAACCGCAGCCCCTCGGCGATGTCGGTGCGCATGGTGGCGGGTGCGGCGCGTTCGGTCCGGAAGCTTCCGCGCACCAGGACCAGCGTGCCGGCCGCGACCAGCCACAGGGCGGCGGGGGCGGTGAAGGCGGCGGCCAGGCCCAGGGCGACCAGGATCCCGCCCAGGGGCGGTCCGGCGAACTGGTGGGCGGTCAGTTCGACGGCGTGCAGGCGCCCGTTGGCGCGGGAGAGCCGGTCGCGGCCGACCACCTGCGGCAGGATCGACTGGGCCGAGGTGTCGTGGACGGTCTCGGCGGTCCCGACGCCCAGTGCCACCGCGTAGAGCAGCCAGACCGACCCCAGGTCCAGGGCCAGCGCCGCGGCCAGGCCGGCGAGGAGCAGCCCCCGCGCGAGGTTGGCGCCGACCATGAGGCGGCGGCGGTCGTACCGGTCGGCGAGGGCGCCGGCCGGGAGGGACAGGAGCAGCCAGGGGATCGTCAGCGCGAACGCCACGCCCGCGATCAGGAGGGGGGAGCCGGTGAAGCGCAGGGCGACCAGGGGCAGCGCGACCTTGAGGACCCCGTCGGCGAGGTTGGAGAGTCCGGAGGAGGTCCACACGGTCCAGAACCGGCCTCCGAGGTGCCGGGGTCCGGTGGGGGGCGGGGGGTCGGAAAGGGGGGTCGTCTCCGTCATGGGTCGAGCCTGACAGGGTGATTGAGAGAAAACAATCGATTTGGCTTTTGTCGATCGTTGCTACGCTGGCCCCATGGGAGAACGGGCTGGTGCGAAGGGGACCGGGACGCGGGCGCAGGGGGAGGCGCCCCCGGCGCGCAGGAGGCGACCGGCCACCGTCAAGGAGGTCAAGGCCCTCTCCCACCCGCTGCGGATCCGCATCCTGAGGCTGTGCGCGGTGCGGGAGCTCACCAACCGGGAACTGGCCGACCGGCTCGACACGACCCCGGGCACGGTCCTGTACCACGTCCGCCAGCTCGTGGACTCGGGCCTGCTCGTGCCCGCGCCCGTGCGCACCGGGGCGAGCGGGGCCCTGGAGAAGCCCTACCGGGCCACCGGGGAGTCCTGGTGGCTGGACGGGCCGCTGATCGGCGCCGGCGACGAAACGGCCGACGCGCCGGTGGAGGCCCTGCGCCGGGAACTGGAGGAGGCCGGGCCGGACTCGGTCCGCGACTACGCGCGGTTCGTGCTGCACCTGTCCGACGAGGACCGGGACGAACTGGGCCGGCGCATCCTCGCCGTCCTGGACGAGTACGTGCTCACCGAGCACGAGCGCCGGGGGAGGCCGGCCTACGGCGGGGCGTTCCTGCTGCACGCCCTGGCCGACCGTGACCCGGCCGGGGGCGGGGCGACCGCGCCCCGCGACGGGGAGGCCGGGCCGGGCCCGGACGGCGCCGGCCGCTAGCGGGCCGCCCCGGGGCGCGCCGCCGGGACGGGCGGACTCCGCACCCGGAGGCTCCGCGTCCTCGGGCCCGGGGGCCGCCGACGGGCCCACGGGCACCGGCGGACCGGGGCCCGCCCCCGCCGCCCCCCGCGGCGGCTCAGAAGCGCAGCCAGGTTCCCGCGAGCCCCTGCTGCCCCCGTCCGGGGGCCGACCAGTCGCACACCCCGTCGGCGAACACCTCCGCGGCGCGCTCGGCCTGCTCGGGGGTCAGGTCGGCCGGGTGCTCCGCGGCGTCGAAGGGGACCAGGCGGCACGCGACCACGTCCAGGGCCAGGGGCGCGCCCGCGACCAGCCGGGGCGAGGCGTGCACGGGGTAGGCGTCGGCGCACGCGTCCCCCTGCCCGGCGCTGAGCGGGAGCTGCTCGGCCACCACCCGGCGGGCGGGGTCGCCCACCCAGCACGAGTCGGTGAGCCACTCCGGGCGCGCGGCGCGCACGTGGTCGATGGCGGGGCGGCCGGGGTCGGCGGCGCCGAGCTCCCGCACCCCGCTCGCCCAGGCGTCGAGTTCGGCCAGGGCCCTTCCGGCCACCGGGGCGGAGGAGGAGAACCCGCCCCGCCCGCCCCGCTCCACGAGCATCACGTGGTTGTCGGCCGTGCCGTTGGCGGCGAGCAGGCGCTCGCGCAGCGAGAACGAGTGGAAGCGCATGTGGATGCTGCCGCCCGGGACGTCGTCCTCGTAGGCGCGGTGGTCCACGACGGGGATGTCGGCCAGTCCGCCGCCCCCGTTGAGGAGGCGGCCGGTGCGGTAGGCGGCGACGGTGGCGGCGGGGTCGGCCTCGGTGCGCTCCTCCACCACTCGGCCGTCGGCGTCCAGGCCGCCCACGTGCTCGTTCAGGTGCAGGAACTGGTCGGCGTCGATCGTGCCGTCCAGGAGGGCTCCCAGGCCGTACTGGACGCCGACGTTGTCCAGGGGGCGGCGCGGCAGACCGGTCGAGGGGTCGGTCCCGTAGACGTTGCCGGTGTGCGCGTACAGCTCGCAGCGCACCCGTTCGGGCACCCGGTCCGCGCACACGCCCGCGGGGTCGACGCGGTCGGCCTCCCCGGCGAGCTTGCCGATGGCGTCCCAGCGCGCGAACCCGGACACGGCGCGCTGCTCCTCCCTGCTCAGGGTGCCGGGGTGCTCGCGCGCGTACTCGTGCAGCAGCAGGGCGTCGGTGGCGGTCGGCACCACGGAGAAGGCCACGTCGGGGAAGGAGTGGGAGACCAGCAGGCCGTCCAGCAGGCCCGGCTGGTTGTCGCCGATCTGGTGCGCCTGGTAGGCGCCCCCGGAGGAGCCCCGGCCCAGGGTCAGGTCGGGGGCGCCGTGGGTGAGGGAGAAGCGCTGGACCACGGCGGCCGCGGTCTCGGCGGCCAGCAGGTCGTTGCAGTTGTTGCCGAACACGTTGAGGGAGGCGGAGGCCACCGCGTACCCCTGCGAGAGCATGCCGTGGTCCAGGACCCCGGCGGTCCTGGTCCCCTGGACGTACCAGCCGCCCGCGCACCCGCCGCCGAACGTGTACACCAGGCGGCGGTTCCAGCCCCGCGGCGGCTGCCACGGGTCGGGCCCGGGGTCGCCGGGGGTGTACAGCAGCGCCGTCTCGTAGATCGACCTGTTCACCGTGCCGGTCTCGACCCGGACGGTGTAGGGGACCCTGTGGCCGGTGGAGGTGGTGGTCCGGGCGGCGTCGCCGGGCACCCGGTCGGGGTCGGCCATGGGGGCCCAGGCCCCTTCCTCGGTGCGGTACATGTGGCGGACCACGGTCGGGGCCGAGCAGTCGGGGTCCAGGGGCGGGCCGAGGGTGCCGCCGCCGTGCAGCTCGAAGCGCTCGGTGTCGCACACGAAGGGCTCCTGGTGGGGGCCGGAGAAGACCGGGCCCGTGAGGGGGTGGGCGGTGACGGTGACCCTGGCCGTCACCGGGTCGGTCCCCTCCTGCGCGCTCCCCCCGCCCCCGGGCGCCGAGGCGGTCAGGACGGTGTTCCCCCGGGGCAGCCCGGAGACCAGGCCCTCCAGGGCGGGGGTGCCGTCGGCCAGGCGCACCGTGCGCAGGGAGGGGGTGGCGTCGGCGCCTCCCACGTCCAGGCGGACGTCGGCGGCGGGCACGGACGGGGAGGGAACCACCCTGACCAGGGCGGTGTCGCCCATGACGGTGTCGGGGCGGGAGGAGAGCACCTCCAGGGAGAGCGGTGCGTCGGCGTCGCGGGGGGTTTCGGGGGCGGCGGGCCGCGCCCACAGGCCGGAGGGCAGGGGCGCGCCGGAGACGGTGAGGAGGACGGCCCCGGCGGCCGCCGCGGCGCCCAGGAGCGTGCGGCCCCGCGGTCCCGCCCTCACGTGCGTCCGGGGCGGCCGCAGGGGGCCGGGCGCCCCGCAGGGTACCGGCCGGGCCGGTGGGAGCCGTGTCCCGCGGAGCGGGCGCGGCGGGCCGCGTCCCCGTGGGCGGGGTGCGCGCAGGGGGTGGCCGGGCCCGGACGACGGTGGGGGGAGCCCGTGGCGTACCGGGCCCGAAGGGGGTGATGTGCTCCCATGACGGATTCGGTACCCGCAACCGGACAGACCGAACGCCCGGTACGGACAAGGCTGGGGAGACGTTCGCCGACCCCCGGGTGACGCGCCGGTGGCCGGGCCCCGCGACCCCCGGCCACGGGCCGGAGGCGGCCGCGCCGCCGCCCGCCGGCTCAGGGCCGGTGGACCCGCCGCCCGCTCACCCGGCCCGGGACCAGCTTGAGGACCTGGTCGCGCTCGCCCGCCGCCCAGGGCAGGGGCAGGCGGCCCCGGGGGATGCGGGCCAGCTCCTCCGCGTCGCGGACCCACCTGCACCGCCCGCTCGCCAGGACGCTCCAGCCGTCACGGCGCTCCTCGTCGAAGAGGTCGACCTGGAAGGCGGCGTGGCCGCGCGCGTAGCGCATCACGGTTCCCGCCAGGGTGGTGCGGAACACCACCGTGTCGTTGAACAGCGCGTAGTTCACCGGCAGCACCGTCGGGGCGGCGTCCCCGTCGATGGTGAAGGCCACCCGGCCGATGTCGCGGGTGCCCAGCAGGTTGAGGCAGGTCTGCCGCTCCAGCACCGTGAAGCTCGCCCCGTCGTCCCCCTCGGCGACGTCGGCGCCCTCCATCAGCTCCTGCTCCTCCGCGAGCCGGTCGGTCCCCGCGTAGTCGTCCGCCTCCCGCTGGGCGGGCGGTGCGGCCGCTCCCGCGACCGTTCCCCGATCCTGGTCCGGCGCCCCGGCGCCGCGTGATCCGTCCATGACAGGCTCCCCGCAGTCGGTGCCCTCGCTCCGTTCCCCGCCATTCTCGCCGGTCCCGGCCCCGAAGGCGTGGACCGCCGGCCCCTCGTCCGGCGGCGGAGGTCCCCTCCTGTGCGCTTACCCGGGGGGACGCAGGGCTCAAACAGAACGGGACGTTCGACTCATATGGCATGAATCTTCGCTGGCTAGGCTGGGTGGACGGGAGCCTGCCTCCCGCCCCGCCCCTCCCGCGGCCGGAGCGCCCCCGCCGCGGGTGCCCGACAATGGGCACGCGGCGGCGGGCGACCCCGACACAGGGCGGACGGGCCGCCTCGGGCTCCCGTCCCCAGCTCTGAGGAGGTGCCCGCCCGATGGGTGGAGACAGAACGATCCGGGTGTTCCTGGTGGACGACCACGAGATCGTCCGGCGGGGTGTGGGATCACTCCTGGACGAGGAGGACGGCATCGAGGTGGTCGGCGAGGCCGGGACGGCGGCGCAGGCGCTGGCGCGGGTCCCCGCGCTCGCCCCCGACGTGGTCGTGCTCGACGTGCGCCTCCCCGACGGCGACGGCGTCACCGTGTGCCGGGAGATCCGCTCCCTGCTCCCCGACACCCGCATGCTCATGCTGACGTCCTACTCCGACGACGAGGCGCTCTACGGCGCGGTCATGGCCGGGGCGTCCGGGTACATCCTCAAGCAGATCCACGGCACCGACCTGGTCGGAGCGGTGCGCACGGTCGCCGACGGGCGCTCCCTGCTGGACCCCGAGTCCACCGCGCGCATGCTCAAGCGGCTGCGCGAGGAGGCGGTGCGCAAGGACCCGCTCAGCGAACTCACCGAGCAGGAGCGCCGCGTCCTGGAGCTCATCGGCGAGGGGCTCACCAACCGCGAGATCGGTGCGCGGATGTACCTGGCGGAGAAGACCGTCAAGAACTACGTCTCCAGGGTCCTGGCCAAGCTCGGGATGGCCCGGCGCACCCAGGCCGCGGCCTACGCGGTGCGGCTGTCCATGGACCAGGGATAGGAGGCCCCCGCGGGCCTCACCCGCGCACCTCCCCGGCCCCGCCGGTGCGGCGGAGCGGCACCGACCACTCGACGCACGCTCCCCCGCCCGGACCGGAGGTCACCGACAGGCGGCCGCCCAGCTCCTCGGCCCGGGAGGCCGCGTTGCGCAGCCCGCTGCGCGAGACGCCCCCGGTGATGCCCCGGCCGTCGTCGCTCACCCGCAGGACCAGCTCCTCGCCCACGGACAGCTCCACGTCCACGGCGGTGGCCCGAGCGTGGCGGGCCGCGTTGGACAGCAGCTCGCGCAGCACCGCCACCAGGTGCTCCCCGACCGCCTCGTCCACCGCGTTGTCGATCGGCCCCTGCGTGAGCAGGCGGGGCGCGAACCCCAGCGTCTCCGAGGCGGAGTTGACCAGGTCCAGCACCCGCGACCGCAGCCAGGGGCCCTCCTCGCCCGAGCTCTGGAGCGCGAAGATCGTGGAGCGGATCTGGCGGATGGTGTCGTCCAGGTCGTCGACCGCGTTCTGCACCCGCTGGGAGGACACGGTGTCCTCGATGCGGCGCACGGTGCCCATCAGCGTGATGGCGGTGGCGTACAGGCGCTGGATGACCGTGTCGTGCAGGTCGCGCGCGATGCGGTCGCGGTCCTCCAGCACGCTCAGGCGCTCGGAGTCCAGCCGGGCCTCGGCCAGCTCCAGCGCGACCGCCGCCTGGTCGGCGAACGGCGACAGCATGCTCAGCCAGCTGTCCTGGAAATCCCCGCCGCCCCGGCCCCGGGCGAGCACGAGCACGCCCCGCGCCCCGTCCGGGGGGCCGAACGGCAGCACCAGCACGGGCCCCACCCCCAGCCGGGTCAGGAAGCCGGTCCCGTCCCCGTCCGAGGCCGACACGTCGGTCTGGACGGGCTCACCGCTGCGGTAGACGCGTCCCAGCAGGGTGTGGGGCGCACACGTGAGCGTGGCCCCCCGCGCACCGGCGGCCACGGCCCCGCTGTGCTTTTCGGGCCCGTCCCACACCCGCACGGTGAGGGTGTCGGGCTCCTCGCCCGGCATGGCGATGACCGCGAGGTCGGCGTCGACCATCCCCCGGGCGCGGCGCGCGACCAGGCGCAGCACCTCCTCGGGAGGGGCGCCGGACAGCAGCCGGGTGGTGATCTGGCCCGAGGCGTCCAACCAGGTCTCCCGGCTCTGCGTCTGGGCGAAGAGCTGGGCGTTCTCGATGGCGGTCCCCGCCGCGGTGGCCAGGGCGCGCAGCAGGAGCTCGTCGTCCCCGGTGAACTCCGCGCCGTCGCGCTTGTCCGTCATGTACAGGTTGCCGAACACCTGGTCGCGGATGCTGATGGGAACGCCGAGGAAGGTGTGCATGGGCGGGTGCCCGGCCGGGAACCCGCGCGACTCGGGGTGGTCGCGCACCTCGCGCAGGCGCAGGGGGCGCGGGTCCTTGATGAGCAGGCCCAGCACGCCCTCGCCCTTGGGCCAGTGCGCGATGCCCGCGATCTCGTCCGGTTCCAGGCCCACGGGGATGAAGCGGCTCATCTCCCCGTCGGGGCCGATCACGCCCAGGGCGCCGTAGCGCGCGTCCACCAGGCTGGCGGCCGTCTCGGTGATACGCACCAGCAGGGGGTCGAGTTCGAGTCCCTCCCCGATGGAGACCACCGCCTCCAGGAGCGTGTGGATGCGCTCCTGGCCGGCGGAGATCTCGCTCAGCCGCGACCGGACCTCGTCCAGGAGGTCGTCGAGCCGGACCTGGGGGAGGGACAGACGGTCCTGCCCGTGGTGGGCGGTGCGGACGCCGTCCGTCTGGCTCATGGAGGTTCTTTCCGGCAGCTGTCGAGGGGCTCGCCCCCGAGTCTAGGGGCAGGTTCCGCACGGGCGCGGTCGGCCTCTCCCCACCGGGCCGGCCCCCCGGACCCGGCGGGGAGGGGCCGGGCCCGCCGCCCCCTCGGCGGACGCCCGGCGCGCTCAGGCGGAGATGCCGCCGTCGCTGTGCAGGAGCTGGCCGTTGACCCACACCCCCCGGGGGGAGCACAGGAAGTCCACCAGGTCGGCGGTGTCCTCGGGGGTGCCGAGCCGTCCCAGGGGGGTGTGGTTCGCGCACTCCTCCCGCGTCTCCCGCGACATCCAGCCGGTGTCGACGGGGCCGGGGTTGACGGCGTTGGCGCTCACCCCCAGGTGGGCGAGTTCGCGTGCGCAGGCCAGGACGATCCGGTCCAGGGCGCCCTTGCTCGCCCCGTAGGGCAGGTTGCCGACCGTGTGGTCGCTGGTCAGGGCGACGATCCGCCCCGTCCCGTGCGCCCCGCCGAAGCGGAGCCCGAACTCGCGGACCAGCTGCCAGGTGGCGCGCGCGTTGACCGCGAAGTGGCGGTCGAAGGACTCCACGGTGGTGTCCAGCAGACCCGAGTCGACCGACTCGCAGTGGGCCATCACCAGCGCGGTGACGGGGCCCAGGCGCTCCTCGGCCTCGTCGAAGATCCGGGCGGGGGAGGCCGGGTCGGCCAGGTCGGCCTCCACGGAGTGGGCCGCCGCGCCGCGCTCGGCCAGTGCGTCCAGGGTGGCCCGGGCCGCGCCGGCCTCCACACCCCAGTCCATGCGCGCGTCGTAGGGGGTCCAGTGGGTGAAGGCCACGTCCCAGCCCGAGGACGCCAGCCGGCGGGCGATCGCCGAGCCGATGCCGACGGTGCGGCCCACCCCGGTGACGAGGGCGACCGGCCGGGCGGGGGAGGAGGGCGGTGAGAAGGTCATGCGGCCATCGTGGCGCGGCGTGTACGGCGGGGCAACGGAATTGCCGGGCCCCGGTGCGGCGGCTCAGCCCGTCAGGCCGGGGATGATGCGCGGCCCCACCCGCCGCACGTAGTCGCGGAACAGGGCCACGGCCGGGGGCTCGTACCCGCCGCCCGAGCCCTCGCGCGGCCAGACCACCCCGATCGGCCGGTCCGCGCCACCGCCCAGGACCGGCAGCTCCACCGTCCCGGCCAGCGGCCCGCGCGGGCGGGCGGGGAGCACCGACACCCCCAGGCCCGCCGCCACCAGGCCGCGCGCGGTCGAGATGTCGTCGGCCTCGAACGCGACCCGGGGGGTGAACCCCGCCCGGTCGAGCAGCCGGTCGGTCAGGTGGCGCACGCCCCGGCCCGGTTTGAGCAGGACGAACTCCTCCTCGGCCGCCGCCACCGCCGCCACCCCCCGCGGGGACCGCGCCAGGGCGTGCCCCTCGGGCACCACCAGCCGCAGCGACTGCGTGTGCAGCACCGCGGACGCCAGCCCCCTGCCCGAGGGCAGCGGGGAGGTCAGGGCGAGGTCGGCCCCGCCCGAGGACACGCGGCTCAGCGACTCCGCCCACGGCTCCTGGGTCAGCGAGAACCGCACCCCCGGGTGCTCGGCGCGAAACCCCCGCAGCAGCACCGGCACCACCTCCACCCCCAGCGTGGGCAGGAACGTCAGCGCCACCCGCCCCTCCTCGGCGCCGGTCAGCTCCGCCATCCCCCTGCGCAGGTCGTCCAGGGCGCGTTCCACGTGCGGGAGCAGGATCCGGCCGGCGCGGGTCAGCCGCACCCCCCGGCCGGTCCGCTCCACCAGGGCGATCCCCAGCTCCTCCTGGGCCCGTGCCAGGGCCCGGCTCAGCGTCGGCTGGGGCACCCCCAGCGTCTCGGCCGCCAGGGTGACGTGCTCGGTCCCGGCGACCGCCGCCACCATCCTCAGCCGGGGCGCCAGCACCCGGGCGAGCGCGTCCGCGTCCGGCTCCCGGGCCCCGTCCGCGCGCCCGTGCCGCCCCGCCCGCTCCGACCCCTCCGCATGTTCCATGCATTCCAGTATGAGTCAGGGACAAACCATGCATTGGACGTATGAAACCGTGGTTCCTAGCGTGGACCCATGACCGCGACCACGTCCCCGCCCGACCACGACGCCCGCCTCCGCGCGGGCACGGCCGCCTACCGGCGCACGGTCGCCGCCATGGTGGCCGTCGCCGTGGCCACCTTCGCCCAGCTGTGGTCGGTCCAGCCGGTCCTGCCCGCCATCGCCGACGGCTTCGGCTCCACCGCGTCCCAGGCCGCGCTCACGGTCTCCGTGGCCACCGGGGGACTGGCCGGGTTCACGCTGGTGTGGAGCGGCGCCGCCGACCGGTTCGGCCGGGCCCGCGTCATCGCCGTGTCCCTGGCCCTGACCACCCTCCTGGGCTGTGTGACGCCCCTGGCGGGCGACCTCTGGGCCCTGCTCGCCCTGCGCGCGCTCCAGGGCGCGGCCCTGGGCGGGGTCCCCGCCGCGGCCGTCGCCTACCTGTCCGAGGAGGTCCACCCGGCCGACGCCGCGCGCGCCACCGGGCTGTACATCGCGGGCAACCCCCTCGGCGGGATGGGCGGGCGCCTGCTCGCCGGGTTCGCCGCCGACCTGGGCGGCTGGCAGTGGGGGATCGCGGCGAACACCCTCCTGGGGCTGGTGTGCCTGGTCGTCTTCGTGCTGGTCCTGCCGCGCCCGCGGCGCGCGGTCGAGGCCGCGCCCCCCTCCGGGCGCCCGGCGGAAGGGGCGCGGGGGGACGGCCCGGGCGGCGCGAAGGCCCCCGGGGGCCCGGGGATGGGGCGGCGCCTGGCCGCCGCGCTCACCACGCGCGGCCTGCCCGCCCTCTACGCCCAGGCCCTGCTGCTCATGGGCGCGTTCATGACCGTGTACAACCTGCTCGGCTTCCGTCTCATGGGCGAGCCCTTCGGGCTCTCCCAGTCCGCGGCGTCCCTGCTCTTCCTGTCCTACACCGCAGGGATGCTCGGCTCGGCGGTCGCCGGGCACCTCTCCGGGCGCTGGGGCGGCTACCCCGTCCTCATCGCCGCCACGGCGCTGATGGCCGCGGGTCTGGGCGGCCTGCTCACCACCGCGCTGGCCGGCCTCATGGCCGCCCTGCTGGTGCTGACGTTCGCCTTCTTCTGCGCCCACGCCACCGCCTCGGCCTGGGTGGGGGCCCGCGCGGTCACCGGCCGCGCCCAGGCCATGGCCCTGTACACGCTCGCCTACTACCTCGGCTCCAGCCTGTTCGGGTGGTGCGGCGGTCTGGTCTACGACGCGGTGGGCTGGGGAGGCGCCGTGGCCTTCGCGGCGGGGCTGTGCGCGGTGGCGGCCCTGGTGGGGCTGCGGCTGCGCCGCCTGCCCCCCGCGGCCTGAGGCCGCGCCGCCCCCCTGCTCGCCCGCCCCGCCCCGGTGGCGGGACCGGTCCGCGCTGCACCGCCCGCGTGCGCGCCCCGTGTCCCTGGGCGTCGGGGGCGCCCCGCCGGGGGAGGGTGGGGGAGACGCATCGGCCGGGTTAGTTTAAAATTCAACTACCTTGGTCCGAAGACACACCGGCGACTTCGACGGAAGGTGACGACATGGACGTGCGCCCCGCGGGAATCCACCACGTGACCGCGATCGCCAGCGATCCGCAGGCCAACGCGGACTTCTACCTCAACGCCCTCGGCATGCGGCTGGTCAAGCGCACGGTCAACTTCGACGCGCCCGAGACCTACCACCTCTACTACGGCGACCGCGCGGGCAACCCCGGCACGATCATGACCTTCTTCCCCTGGCCCGACGCGCCCCGGGGCAGGATCGGCGCGGGCCAGGCCACCACCACGACCCTCTCCGTGCCCGAGGGCTCCCTGGGATGGTGGGCGGAGCACCTGGCCTCCCTGGGCGTGGACGCCACCCGGCCCGCCGAGAGGGGCGAGGAGGACGTGCTCGTGCTGCGCGACCCCGACGGTCTCGCCATCGAGCTCGCCGCCAGTGCCGACGCCCACGACACCGACCCCTGGGACGGGGGAGCGGTGCCCCCCGAGCACGCCGTCCGGGGCATCCGCGCGGTCACCCTCACCGAACAGGACGTCGAGGGCACCGTGGAGATGCTGAGCGGGCAGCTCGGCTTCCGGCTGGAGGGCGAGGACGGCGACCGGCTCCGCTTCCGCACCGGCGGCTCCGGCGACGGGGTGGGCACCATCGTCGACGTCCTGGCCGCCCCCGGAGCGGAGCGCGGCCTGGTCGCGGCCGGCACCGTCCACCACGTCGCCTACCGGGCCCCCGACGGCGACGTCCAGGAGGCCTGGCGCCGGACCCTGGAGAACGACGGCGTGGGCGTCACCGAGATCCGCGACCGCACCTACTTCACCTCCATCTACTTCCGCGAGCCGGGCGGGGTCCTGCTGGAGATCGCCACCGACGGCCCCGGCTTCGACTACGACGAGCCGCTGCTCGCACTGGGCCGGGAGCTGAGGCTCCCACCGTGGCTGGAGCCCGGCCGCGAGGAGATCGCCCGCCGCCTGCCCGCGCTGGAGGTCCCCCGGTGACGGCGACCCAGGACTTCGTCCACGTCTTCGAGCCCGCCACCCGGCCGGGAGCGCCCACGCTCCTGCTGCTCCACGGCACCGGCGCCGACGAACGCGACCTGCTGCCGCTGGGCCGGGCCCTCTCGCCCGGCGCGGCCCTGCTCTCGCCCCGCGGCCGTGTGAGCGAGAACGGCATGAACCGCTGGTTCCGCCGCCTGCGCGAGGGCGTCTTCGACGTCGACGACGTGGTCGCGCGCAGCGCCGAGCTGGCGGGGTTCGTCACCGCCGCGGCCCGGGACTACGGCCTGGACCCCGACCGGATCGTGGTCAGCGGGTTCTCCAACGGGGCCAACACCGGTGCGGCGCTGCTGCTGCTCCACCCCCGCCTGCTCAGCGGGGCCGCCCTGTTCGCGGCGGGGGCTCCCCTCCAGGGGCGCGAACCCGACCCGGTGGACCTGTCCGGGGTCCGGGTGTTCCTGGGGTCCGGGGCGGCCGACCCCGTCACGACCCCCGACCAGGCGCGGCTGCTGGCCGCCCAGCTCGGCGACAGGGGAGCGGACGTGGAGGCGCGCGAGCACCCGGGGGGACACCGGCTGGACCCGGACGTGCTGGCGCAGGCCCGCGACTGGTTCGACCGCTCCCGGTTCTGACCGGGACAGCAGACCGCGGCGGCGCCCCCTGATCCCGGGCGCCGCCGCCCCTTTTCCCCCACTACGAATCTACGTAGTAAAGGAGGGGCTCTTGTAAGGGGTTTGCAGTAGTCGACCGCCCCGAATGCACCGGTACGGGCTGGATAAACTCACCGGGTTCCCGCTCTTCCTCATTGAAAAGAACCCATGATCACCTCTCTCCCCGAACGCGTGCGGTAGATGGACCCCGAGATCCTCGCCCTGGTCATGGGGGTCGCCGTCGCCGCCGGCTGGGTGGACGCCGTCGTCGGGGGAGGCGGCCTCCTCCTGCTGCCCGCCCTCCTCGTCGCCGCGCCCACCACCCCCCTGGCCACCCTGCTGGGCACCAACAAGCTCGGCGCCGTCTTCGGCACCGTCTCCGCCGCCATCGCCTACTCCCGCAAGGTCGCCGTCGACCGCCGCGTCGTCCTGCCCACCGCCGCGCTCGCCCTCCTCGGGTCCGGGGTCGGCGCCGCCATGGCCGCCGCCCTCACCGCCGAGGTCCTCAAACCCGTCATCATGGTCGTCCTGGCCGGGGTCGCACTGCTGGTCTACTTCCGCCCCGCCATGGGAGCCACCCCCGACCCGCGCCTGCGCACACGCAACCGGCTGCTGGCCGTCACCGCCCTGGCCGGGGTCGGCGTCAGCCTCTACGACGGCCTCATCGGCCCCGGCACCGGCGTCTTCCTCATCATCGCCTTCACCGCCGTCGTCGGCATGGACTTCGTCTCCGCCTCCGCCTCGGCCAAGATCGTCAACGTGTGCACCAACCTCGGCGCGCTCACCGTGTTCGCCTTCGGCGGCCACGTCGACTGGCTCCTGGGGCTGAGCCTGGCCGTCTGCACCGTCATCGGCGCCCAGATCGGCGCGCGGATGGCGCTGCGGCGCGGCTCCGGGTTCGTGCGCGCGGTCCTGCTCGTCGTCGTCCTGGCCCTGCTCCTGCGCATGGCCTGGGACCTCCTCGCCTAGGGCGTCCGGCGCCGGGCCCCGCGGGCGGTGAGGACCGCGCCCGCGGACGCCCCCGTCACACAGGCGATGGCGACCCAGTGGAGGGGGAGGGCCGTTCCCCCAGCAGGAGCGGCCCGGCCAGGGCCGCCCTGACGTCCTCCACGATGCGCAGCGCCGCGCAGCGGTCGGACGCGCGCCCGACAGCAGGCGGGGGACAGGGAAAAGGGGCGGCGCGGGGACCGCCCCCGGGGCTACCCTGACCAGCGGTCCGCCCCCTGCGGGCCGCCGTGCCGAGGAGCAGCCCTGGAGATCCACGAGTACGCCGAACTGGACGCCGTCGCCCTGGCCGACCTCGTCCGCACCCGGCAGGTCAGCGCAGCCGATGTCGAACGGGTCGCCCGGCTCGCGCTGGAACGTGCGCACGGCGAACTCAACGCGCTCACCGGCCCCTTGTCCGAGCCCGACCCCCTCCCGCCGGCGGACGGCCCTCTGAGCGGGGTCCCGTTCGTGGTCAAGGACAGCGGCCCCTTCGCCCGCGGTATGCGGTTCACCCTGGGCAGCAGGGCTGTGGACGCCGTCGCCACCACCGACCACACCCTGATGTCGAGGTTCCGCGCCGCCGGCCTGGTACCGCTCGGCCAGAGCACCGCACCCGAACTGGGGCTGCACTTCGCCACCGAGTCGGCGCGCCACGGCATCACCCGCAATCCTTGGAACCCCGACCGCGGCGCGGGAGGCTCCAGCGGCGGGGCGGCCGCCCTCGTGGCAGCCGGGGCCGTGCCCTTCGCCCACGGCAACGACGGGGCGGGGTCGTTGCGCGTGCCCGCCTCCGCCTGCGGCGTCATCGGACTCAAGCCCACCCGCGGCCGCACCCCCTGCGGCCCGCTGACCGGAGAGGCCGGGTTCGGGCTCGTCACAGAGTTCGGGCTCACCCGCACCGTCCGGGACACAGCACACGTCCTGGACGCGGTCTGCGCGCCGCCAGTGGGGGAGAAATTCGTCGTCTCCGCCCCCACCCACCCCTACGCCGAGGCGATGCGGGCCGACCCCGGGCGGCTGCTGATCGCCGTGACCACCACTCCCTGGGCCGACACACCCGTCGACCCGTCCGTGGCCGAGGCCGCCTCGGACGCGGGCCGCGTCCTGGAGTGGATCGGCCACACCGTGGAGGAGTCCCATCCGCACCTGGAGCCCGAGGACGTGGTGGAGGGCACCGCCCTGGCAGCCCTGGCCACCGGTACGGCCCTGCTGCGGGCGCCGAAGCGTCCCGACCCCGCCCTGTTGGAAGGGGTCTCGCGTGCTGTGCTCTCCGAGGCCCGGCGGTGCACGGCCCTGGAGGTGGCCGCCATGCTGGAGGCCCAGCACCGGGTGACCCGGCCCCTGGGCGCGTTCCTGTCCCGGTACGACCTGCTGGTGACCCCCGCGCTGGGACGGCTGCCCGCACCGCACGGGACCCTGGACTACGACGCCTCCGGGCACAGTGTGCGCTCCTGGCTGCGAGCCCTGCTGCGGTACGGGCCCTTCACGGCGCCGTTCAACGTCTCGGGCCAGCCCGCGATCAGCCTGCCCCTGGCCCTGAGCCGGGAGGGTCTGCCCATCGGGGTGCAGTTGGTGGCCGCGCACGGCCGCGAGGACCTGCTGCTGGCGGTGGCCGCCCAGCTCGAACAGGCCGTGCCCTGGAGGAACCGCAGGCCTTCGATCCACGTGTGAGCCGCGCCCCGGCCGCGCCGACGGCGTTCACAGCGGTCGGCGGAACCGTGGGCCGCCGCCGGGCCCGGCGCCCGTCCCCCGAGCACGCGGCCAGGCGCCTTCCCCTGGTGGGGGCGCCGGCGCCCCCTTGGCGCCTGGTCACCTGCGTGCGCCCGGGGCGGCGGTGTCACAGGGCGGGTTCGGCCTCCCCGGTCAGGGCCGCCCTGACGTCCTCCACGATCCGCAGCGCCGCGTAGTGGTTGGCCGCGCCCCAGTGGTCGTGGTCCACCCGGTACACCGCCTCCTCGCGCACGGCGTCCAGGTTCGACCACACCCCCTCGGAGAAGGTCCGCGGCGCGTCGGGGTACCCGGACCCGGCCATGACGAAGACGGCGTCCCCGTCCGCCCGGTCCAGGTTCTCGTAGCTCTGCGCGATGTAGTCGCTCGGGCCCTCGCCCTCCAGCTGCCCCTCCGGGCGGGCGAACCCCAGGTCGTCCACGACCTGCCCGGGAAAGGACTCCGCCGTCTCCAGGCGTATCTCGCTCCCGCTCTGCAACCGCACCAGCGACAGCTCGGTCGCGGCGGGGTCCACGCCGGCCGCCTCGATGTCCCCGCGGGCGGAGGCCACCGCCTCCTCGTACGCCTCCAGGGCCCGCCCCGCCTCCTCCGAGGCGTCCAGGACCCCGGCCACCTCGTCCAGGTGCCCGCGCCAGGACCCGGTGCCCTCCCACTCCAGCAGCACCGTCGGCGCGATCGCCTCCAGGCTCTCCAGCATGTCCGCCTGCGCGCCCACCGGGGTGCTGACGCCGATGATCAGGTCCGGTGCGGCGTTGGCGAGCTCCTCGACGTCGACGTCCTCCTCGGAGGGGGAGTTGGTCACCAGGGCGTGCCCGCCGCCGTCCGCGCCCTCGGGCAGGAACGGCGCCAGCCCCTGGTCCTCCCCGCCGGGCGTGCCCATGGTCGCGACCACGTCGTGGCCCAGAAGGGTGACCGCCGCCAGCGTGGGGCGCCACAGCACGGCGATCCTGTGCGGTGTGGCGGGGATCTCCACGGGCCCGTTGGCCGCCTCCACGGTGCGGGTGCCGCCCTCCGGTTCCTCCGGCGCCGGGGGCTGCGGGGAGCCCCCGCAGGCCAGGAGCGAGCCCAGGGCGGCTACTGTGACCAGGGTGCGTGCGGTGCGCGGGAGCGAAACCATGAGGGGCCCTTCCGTGCGAACAGGATGAAGGTAAGGCTAACCTGTCCCCTGGGCTTTTCGGTTCCGCGAACCACGCCCCGCCGGGCCGCGCCCGACAGGGCGGCCCCACCCACCACCCACGCCACAACGAACGGGGAAGCCGTGGCCCTGCGCGCGCCCACCCTCACGCGCCCCACCCTCACCAGGCGTGTCCTTCGACCCACGGGTCTGCTCCTGGCCCTCGGCGTCCTCGCCGTGTGCGCCCTGCTCAGCGTCACCGTCGGGGCCAAACCCATCCCCGTCGCCGACGTCTGGGCCGCCCTGGCCGCCTACGACGGCAGCTACGACCACGACGTCATCCGCAGCCTGCGCGTGCCCCGCACGGTCATCGGCATCTTCGTCGGCGCCGCGCTGGGCCTGGCCGGCGCCCTCATGCAGGCCCTGACCCGCAACCCCCTCGCCGAACCCGGCCTGCTGGGCATCAACTCCGGGGCCGCCGCCGCCGTCGTCATCGCCGTCTTCGCGTTCGGCGCCGGAGGGTCGGCGTTCGTGTGGCCCGCGTTCATCGGCGCCGCCGTGGCGGCCGTGGCCGTCTACGCCCTGGGATCGCGCGGGCGCGCCAGCGCCACCCCGGTCCGCCTGGCACTGGCCGGCACCGCGGTCGCGGTCGTGCTCCAGGGGATCGTCTACGGGGTGATCGTCCTCAACGACTTCGTCTTCGACCGGATCCGCTTCTGGCAGGTGGGCTCCCTCGCCGGACGCGACCTCGACGTCTTCTGGCAGGTGGCCCCCTTCCTCGTCGCCGGGGTGGTCCTGACCCTGTGCCTGGGCCCCTCCCTCAACGCGGTCGCCCTGGGCGACGACCTCGCGGCCACCCTCGGCGCCAGGATCCCCCTGATCCGCACCGCCACGGCCCTGGCCGTGGTCCTGCTGTGCGGGGCGGCCACCGCCTCGGCGGGGCCCATCTGGTTCGTGGGCCTGATCATCCCCCACGCCGCGCGCATGATCACCGGCCCCGACCAGCGGTGGCTGCTGCCCTACGCCGCCGTCCTGGGCGCGATCCTGCTCACCGCCGCGGACGTGGTCGGCCGCGTCGTCCTGCCCCACTCCGAACTGGAGGTCGGCATCATCACCGCTTTCGTCGGGGCGCCCCTGTTCATCGCCCTGGTCCGCAGCAGAAGGATGGCCCAGCTGTGAGCAAGACCCTGGCGCCGCCGCGCCCCACCCCGACCGGCCGCGCCACCCCGCGCGGCGCCCTGGCCGTGCGCCTGTTCGGCGAACGGATCTCCCTGCTGGTGCGCCCGCGCACCGTGGCCGTGTGCCTGGCCCTGGTCCTGGTCGGCGTCCTCGCGCTGGCCGTGACGGTCACGGTGGGGGACTACGAGATCTCCCTGGCGGCCGTGCCCGGCGCGATCCTGGGCTACGGCGAACGCCTCGACGTCTTCTTCGTCCAGGGCGTGCGCCTGCCCCGCGCGCTGACCGCGATCGGCGTGGGCGCGGCCCTGGGCATCGCGGGCTCGGTCTTCCAGAGCCTGTCGCGCAACGCCCTGGGCAGCCCCGACATCATCGGCTTCACGTCAGGGGCCGCCACCGGCGCCGTCCTGGTCATCCTGGTCCTGGGCGCCGGCCGGCTGGCGGTGTCCCTGGGGGCCATCGCCGGGGGGCTGCTCACCGCCGCGATCGTCTACCTCCTGGCCATGAAGAACGGCGTGCAGGGGTACCGGCTGGTCCTGGTGGGCATCGGCGTGTCCGCGATGCTCGGGTCGGTCCGCGACTACCTGCTGACCCGCGCCGAGCTCACCGACGCCCTGGGCGCCCAGATCTGGATGATCGGCAGCCTCAACTCGCGCGGCTGGGCCGAGGTCGCCGCCGTGTGGATCTCCCTGGCGGTCCTGGCCCCCGTGCTCCTGGCCCTGGGCCGGCGGCTGCGCTTCATGGAGCTGGGCGACGACACGGCGCAGGGGCTCGGGGTGCCCATCCGCTCCACCCAGATCTGGGCCCTGGCGGCCGCCAGCGCGCTGACCGGCGCCGCCATCGCGGTGGCGGGCCCCATCGGCTTCGTGGCCCTGGCCGCTCCCCAGATCGCCCGGCGCCTGACCCGCACCGGCGGGACCACCCTGGTGGGCTCCGCGCTCACGGGAGCGACCCTGCTGGTGGTCGCGGACCTGGTGGCGCTGCGCGCCCTGGCGCCCACCCAGCTTCCCGTGGGCGTGGTCACCGCCGTCATCGGCGGGAGCTACCTGATCTGGCTGCTGTACACCGAATGGCGCGGCGTACGTGCCTGAGCGAGACCGAGAGAGAACGATGACCACTCCAGCCGACACCGGTTCCCGCCTCAACGGCCGGGACCTCACCCTCGCCTACGAGCAGCGCGTCATCTCCCAGAACCTGGCCGTGTCGATCCCCGACAACTCCTTCACGGTGATCGTGGGCCCCAACGCGTGCGGCAAGTCCACCCTGCTGCGGGCCCTGTCGCGCACGCTCAAGCCCGCGCACGGGCACGTCCACCTGGACGGGCAGGTCATCGGCTCCTACCCGGCCAAGGAGGTCGCACGCCGCCTGGGGCTGCTCCCGCAGACCTCCATCGCCCCCGACGGCATCGGGGTCGCCGACCTGGTGGCCCGGGGCAGGTTCCCGCACCAGGGGTTCCTGCGCCAGTGGTCGGCCCAGGACGAGGCGGTGGTGGCCGAGGCCATGGACGCCACCGGCGTCACCGCCCTGGCCGACCGGTCGGTGGACGAGCTCTCCGGGGGGCAGCGCCAGCGCGTGTGGCTGGCGATGGTCCTGGCCCAGCAGACCCCGCTGCTGCTGCTGGACGAGCCCACCACCTACCTGGACATCGCCCACCAGATGGACATGCTCGACCTGTGCGCCGACCTGCACGCCGAGCGCGGCTACACGCTGGTGGCCGTCCTGCACGACCTCAACCACGCGTGCCGCTACGCGAGCCACCTGATCGTGATGAAGGAGGGCGCCATCGTCGCCGAGGGCGACCCGGCGAAGGTGGTCACCGCCGAACTCGTGGAGGAGGTGTTCGGGCTCCCGGTGCGGATCATCCCCGACCCCGAGACCGGCACGCCGATGATCGTGCCCGTGGACCGCCGGGGCGCGGCCCGGTAGCGGCGCCCGATCAGGGCCGGCCCGCGGGGGAGGCCGGAGCCTCCCCCGCCGCCGGCCCCCGCTCCCGGGCCGGCCCCCTTCAGGCCCCCGACAGCTCCAACCGCAGCACCAGCGACACCAGCTCCACCACCACCTCCTTGACCGACTCCCGGTCCCGCGCGTCGCACAGCAGCAACGGCACACGCTCCTCCAGGTCCAACGCCACCCGCACGTCGTCGGCCCGGTGTGTGCGGTGCCCGTCGAAGCAGTTCACCGCCACCACGAACGGCACCCCGCGCGACTCGAAGAAGTCGATCGCGTCGAAGGAGTCCGCCAGCCGGCGCGTGTCGGCCAGCACCACCGCACCCAGAGCGCCCTCGACCAGCTCCTCCCACATGAACGAGAACCGGCGCTGCCCGGGGGTACCGAACAGGTACACCACCGTCGACTCGTCCAAGGTGATGCGTCCGAAGTCGAGCGCCACCGTCGTCGTGGTCTTGCCCTCCACGCCCTCCAGGTCGTCCACCCCCACGCTCTCGGAGGTCATGACCTCCTCGGTGTGCAGCGCCTCCACCTCGCTCAACGCCGACACCAAGGTGGTCTTGCCGGCCCCGAAACCCCCGGCCACCACGATCTTCAGGGTGTCGGGGACAGGCCCTGCCCCCTCGGCCTCCATCACGACCAACGCCCCATCCACCCCATCCGGCCTCTCAGGCCCATCCGTTCCACCCTCACAACTCCCGGATACGGTCCAGTACCGCGCGCAGCGTCGCCGCGTCGGGCCTGTTCCGCTCCCAGTCCGAGGTATGCACCATCACGTACCCCTGGTCCAACAGGTCGGCCAGCAGGATTCTGGTCACGCCCAGGGGAAAACCCGACCGCGAGGCCACCTCCGCCACCGAGAGCGGACGCGCGCACAGCGACAGGATCAGCTCCAGCTCCGGGTCCACCTCCGGCGGCGCTCCCGACGGGACCGCCACCACCTGCGACGTCATGGAGAAGTCCGAGCGCGAGGGCCGTGTCCGCCCACCCGTCAGCGAGTAGGGCCGGATCAGGCTCGACTCGAACGACCATTCCCGGGGGAACTCCTCGCCAGGCGGCACCGCGCTCACTCCCACTCCTCCTCGACGGCACGGGCCGTGCGCCGTCGCGGCGCACCGGCCCCCGCCTCACGACCTCCCGTGCCCGCGGCGGGGCAGCGCCGACAGGTGCGGCCCCACCTGGCGCACGAGGCGGTTCACCTCGAACGCGGCCTGGCCCATGTCGCACGTGGACTCGGCCACCACGGCCAACGAGGCGCCCCGGCCCGCGGCCAGCACGAAGAAGAAGACGTTGTCCATCTCCACGACGGTCTGACGCACCTCCGAGGCCCCCAGTTGCGAACGCGCCCCCCGGGCCAGGCTGGCGAACCCCGACGCGATCGCCGCGAGCCTCTCCCCCTCCTCCCGGACCAGCCCCGGGGAGGAGGACAGCAGGAGGCCGTCCGCGGACAGCAGCAGGGCGTCGCGCGCACCGGCCACCCTGTCCACCAGGTCGCCCAGCAGCCAGTCCAGGGTCCTGGCCGGGGACTCCCCGCCCACCTCTTCTCCACCGGTGACCCGGTCTCCCGCCGTAGTGCCCGCCGACATCGACATCACCCTTCCGACCTCTCACCGGGGCGCGCACCGCGCGCGCCACCCTCACCCAGTTCCTCGGACTCCGCGCGCCCGCGCAGGGTCCCGGACTGGAAGGCACTCATCATGGACCGGATGTCCGACAGCGAACGCTGCCCGCCCGTGTCCTGCGCCGCCGCGGGCGCCTCCTGGGGGGGCGCCACGTGCTTGCGCCGGCGCCGTGGCAGCCCCATGTAGGTGTCCTCCGCCCCGTCCCCGTCCCCGTCCCCGGCGCCGTCGGCGGCCCCCTCGCCGGCCGGGGTGCCCCGGTCCTGCGGCTCGGAGGGGGCGGGGGCCGCCGCGACCTCGGTGAGCACCACGCCGGGCTCCGCGGCCGGGTCGGCCGTTCCGGCGCCGGGGACGGGTCGCCGGTGCGGCCCGGTGGCCTGCAGCGGCGAGGGGCCGTCCCCGGGCGCGGCCAGGGCCCGGCGGGGGATGGACACCACGGCCCGGGTCCCCCCGTGGGGGGAGTCCCGCAGCGTCACCTCGAAGTCGTGCCGGGCCGCGATCGTGGCGACCACGAACAGGCCCAGGTGCGAGTCCTCGCGCATGCGGGCCAGGTCGAACCGGGGCGGGTCGGCCAGCAGCACGTTCGCCGAGTCCAGCTGGGCGTCGGTCATGCCCAGTCCGCGGTCCTCCACCTCCAGGACGTGGCGGCCGCGGTCGTCCTCGCGGCCCCGGACCGTCACCTCCGTCCCCGGGGGGGAGAAGGAGGTCGCGTTCTCCAGCAGTTCGGCGAGCAGCCGGACGGTGTCGGTCCCCACGTCGCCGCGCAGCGCGACCGCGGGCAGGGCCAGGATGCGCACCCGCGCGTAGTCCTCGATCTCGCTGGCGGCGGCTCGCACCGCCTCGTACAGCCGTACCGGGCCCAGTCCGCGGCGCACGGGGGTGTCCCCGCTCAGCAGCATGAGGTTCTCGGCGTTGCGCCGCAGCTGGGTGCTGAAGTGGTCGATGCGGAACAGCGCCTCCAGCACCTCGGGGTCGGTCTCGCCCCGTTCCAGGGTGTCCAGCAGCCCCAGCTGGCGGTGGACGAGCGACTGCGTGCGGCGTGCGATGTTGCGGAACATGGCGCGCACCCCGGCGCGGACCTGGGCCTCCTCCACGGCGGCGGCGACCGCGGCCCGCTGGGCGTCGTTGAACGCCTCGGCCATCCGGCCGATCTCGTCGCGCACCCGCACGCGCAGTTTGGGGACCTCGGCGTCCACGTCCACGCTGCCGCCCGCGCGCAGGCGGGCGGTCACCTCGGGCAGGCGCACCTGCGCGTGTTCCAGGGTGAGGACCCGCAGGTGCTGGAGCCGGCGTCCCAGGCGCTGGGTGCCGCCCACGGCCACCGCGGAGGAGGCCAGCGCCGCCACGAGGGCGGGCACGCTGATGAGCAGGGCGCTGTTGCGCAGTTCGGCGGACTGGGTGTGGCTGAAGGCGACGACCTGCTCGGTCCGGGCCTCCTCCACACCGCGCATGCGCAGGTCCACGGCCTCGGCGGCGCCGCGCCAGGCGGTGGCGTTGACCGGGACGGTGTTCTCGCCCCGGATGGGCATGCTGATGATGCTCTCCTGGAGCTGGTAGACGCTCTGCAGGGCGGAGTAGGACTCCAGGAGGAGGTAGTGCTGACTGTCCTGGTCGTTGAGTTCGGCGCCCACCCGGCCCCAGGTGTAGCGCTGGGCCCCGGCGGCGGCGGCGAACTCGGCGTGGGCCTCGGCGGGGAAGGCGTTGGTGGCGACCGCGTGGGCCAGGACGGCGTCCTGCTGGTTGAGGAGTTCGCGGGTGCGGGCCAGGGAGGTCAGGGAGCGCAGGTGGGGGACCTGGGCGGAGTCGGCGCGCTCGACCTGGGCGTCCCACACGCGCAGCCCGCTCTCGATGATCTCGGTGTAGGCGGTGGCGGCCTCCTCCAGGGTGCGTTCGCCGGGGGAGAGGGCGTCGACCCTCTGGCGGTGGGCCTCGAGCCGGTTGAGGGAGCGCTGGAAGTTCAGGGCCTGTTCGGGCAGGTCGTCCTCGTCGAACGCGCGCAGGCGCAGGCGGAGGGCTTCGACGGCCTCGGTGGTCTCCTGCCGGGTGGTCCGCAGGCGGTGGGCGGTGCGCTCGGTGCCGTTGGCGGAGTCCATGGTGGCGCGCCGTTCGCGCTGGAGTTCGCCGATGACCGTGATGACGGGGGTGGCGACCTGCTCGGTGAGGGCGGCGGTGGTGCGCAGTTCGCGGATGTCGGTGACCAGGACGGCGGTGAAGGCAGCCCACAGGAGCAGCAGCGCGGTGCTGGGGATCAGGACCAGCGTGATCATGCGGGCGCGAAGCGACCGGCGCTTCTCGTGGGGCATGGGCTCGCTTCCGGGGGAGAGGCGGGCGTGGCTGGGAAGCGTCCGCCGGGGTGGGGGAGGGCCGGGGTTTCCCAGAGTGAACCGCTCCGCGGGGGATTACGCAAGCCTGAAAGGGCTGAAAAGGCTGATGAGAGGGTGTGTGAGAGCATCTTCGCAGGTCAGGGCGTGGGCCTCAGCTTGATAACGCGAAACGGGCAAAAAATCTACGTCGTAAAGATGGACACTTCTCTCAAAAATCAGACAAACAGAACAAAGGGGCGGCTTCGCCGCACTGAATACCAGAAATCACTTCCGTAGCGAGAGCTCTGTGTGAACAGGGGCTCTCCGAGGGGTACGTAGCCTCCTGCGAACACATCCGCGTGCACCCGGGGCGACCGGGTGTTCACCCAACGGCGCCGGAAACGGTACGCGGGACGGTCGGTCCCGGCCGTCCCGCGTACCGGGCGCAGCAGACCGTCCGCCGTGCGCGGGCAGGGGAGAGGATCCGCATGAAGCTCACCGAGGACCAGGTCCGTGACGGCCTGACCAGGCTCACCGGCTGGGAGCTGGACCCCGACGCACCCGTCATCCGCCGGACGGTGCGCCTGCCCGGCTTCCCGGCGGCCGTCTCCCTGGTCAACGAGATCGCCCAGGCCGCCGAGCAGGTGGACCACCACCCCGACATCGACATCCGCTACGACACGCTGCACCTGGCGCTGAGCACCCACTCCGAGGGCGCTCTCACCGACAAGGACATGGCCCTGGCCGCGCGCATCGACGAGCTCGTGCCCTGAGCGCCTCCCGGCGCCGCGGTGGTGCGGGGCCGCTCCTGGTGGCGGGGGAGGGGAGTCCCTAGGATCTCGGCATGGCCCTTGACCTGTACGCGGGAATCCCCGTCACCGACCACCAGGCCGCCCCGGCGTGGTACCAGCGCCTGTTCGGCTCGCCGCCCGTGTACGGGGACGGTGAGACGGAGGCGGTGCGGGAGTCGGCCGGGCACCGGGGCGTGTTCGTGGAGGTCTGTCCCGAACGTGCGGGCCGTGCGATGAGCACAATGTTCGTCGACGACTCGGAGGCCGGGGTCGGCATCGCGTCGGCGGGGCGCGGGGCCTGCCCGGGCGGGGTGCGCGAGGCGGTGTTCCGGGGTCCGGAGGGCGCCGGGTTCCCGTTCGGCGGGGCTGCGCTGTGAGTGCTTCCGAGGCGTTCTCGCGTGTGAAGATCCGTGTCGGGGCGCTGGTGTTCTGCGGTGAGGAGGTCGCGCTGATCCGCAGGGACCGGCCCGGTTCCGTGCACTACACGCCTCCGGGCGGGAACGTCGAGCCCGGTGAGGACCTGCTGGTCGCGCTGTGGCGCGAGCTGGGCGAGGAGCTGTGGCTCGGGGAGGGGCAGGCGGGGGCGCCGGAGCTGTTGTGGGTGGTGGATCAGCGGGTGACGCGTCCGGGGCCCACGCCCTCTCCGCGCAAGCTGCACCTGTTGTACCGGTTGCATGTGAGTGAGGCGGTGCGGGAGGTGTTGGCGGTGGAGGAGTACGACGAGCAGCGGGACGGCGGT
Source organism: Streptomonospora nanhaiensis (assembly GCF_026642255.1). Classification (GTDB taxonomy): domain Bacteria; phylum Actinomycetota; class Actinomycetes; order Streptosporangiales; family Streptosporangiaceae; genus Nocardiopsis; species Nocardiopsis tropica. Next base: position 3,321,172 of record NZ_CP113264.1, read on the forward strand.
TTCGAGGTGGGTGTGGTGGAGTGGGTGGATTTTCGTGCGGTCGGTGCGCTGCCGTTGTTCCCGCCGGTGGGTGCGGCGTTGGCGGCGTTGTCGTCTCCGCGTGCGGTGGTGGCCGACGCGGGGTGGGGTGCTGTGACCGATGACGACTATGTGTGGGTGTGATGCCGTGTAGCCAGGGGTCGTGCCGGTGCTCCTCTTCAGGACGAGTTCGCGTCGTATGACCACAGGAGCGCTACGTCCGGTTTCATGCGTAGCCATAGCGTCGCCGCCGGGGCGTCGTCGGGAAAGTCGACGCGGAGGAACTCGCGGCCACCTGTTCGTTCCACCCCGACCGTTCGCACGCCGACGAGGTTCAGGTCGAACAGTCCGGTGCCGTCGCTCTCGGCGCGTAGCCGCAGGCGGACAACCTCGTATCCCGGTTCGATGTCCATCGCGATCTCATAACCGGACCGAGTGGTCTTGAAGGTCACCGACGTGTACGGCCACAGCTCGCGCCAGCCGTACTCGTACCCGGTCGCCTTCTCGTCCTCGGCATACCGATGGATCGGCTCGTCCTCGAAGAGCCAGATCAAGTCGTCGTAGTCGGGAATCGGCTCCATCACCATGTGCAGATGATGGCATTCGGCTCCTTCGGCCGGTCCGCTGCGGGGCCTCTCGTCCGCCGGCGCGACCCCTGGGGGGCGGGGTCGGCGGGTGGCTGTTCTCGGTGGCGCGGGGCGGGTGGGGGTGAACCAAGTAGGCCCGAGAGGGGCAATGCCACCCCTGAGCCCGTCGTGAACCACTGGAGGCCTTCTGCGGCGAGGTCGGCCTGCCCGCCACCGCGGCGGGGTTCGTGGAGCACCTGCGCAACCGGCACCTGGACGCCTCCCGGGCCCTGGAGGTGGGCTATGCCGGCAACGCCGACCTGGTCATCGACGACGGGGTGCCCCGGTTGAAGAAGCGTCCCGACCCCGCTCCATCTCGACCACCCTTTCCGAGCGGTCGCACCTCTTACAGGTCGAGGTGGACCATGACGACGCGTCCGCACTGTGCACACGGGAAGATCTCACCCTGAGCGTTCCGAATGGCAATATAAACGTTCGTTTGGTTATAATCGTCCACATGAGTATCACGCCTCCCCTCAGTGGTCGGGTCGCCCTCGTCGCCGGCGCCACTCGCGGCTGTGGCCGCGCGATCGCTGTCGAGCTCGGAGCGCTCGGTGCCACCGTCTACGGCAGCGGCCGCAGTACTCGCGACGGGCGCTCGGAGATGGACCGGCCGGAGACGATCGAAGAGACCGCGGAACTAGTCGACGCCGCCGGTGGGACCGGGATCCCCGTCCGCTGCGACCATTCCCAGAGTGCCGATGTCGCGGCGTTGATGGACCGGATCCGCGCCGAGCACGGCCGCTTGGACGTGCTCGTCAACGACGTCTGGGGCGGCGACCCGTACACGCGCTGGGTCAAGGGTGTGTGGGAACATCCGCTTGAGGACACGCTGCGGATCGTGCGCAACGGGATCGAGACGCATCTGATCACCGCGCACTACGCGCTGCCGCTGCTGATCGAGACCGGAGACGGGCTGGTCGTGGAGGTCGGCGACGGCAAGGCCGGCGTCCCGTTCCGTGGCGTCGTCGCTTATGACCACGTCAAGGAGGCGGTCGTGCGGCTCGGCTTCTCGCTGGCGGCCGAGTTGCGCCCGTACGGTGCGACCGCGCTGTCGGTGACCCCCGGCTTCCTGCGCTCTGAGGCCATGCTCGAACACTTCGGCGTCACCGAGGCCACCTGGCGCGACGCTGCCGATGCCCACGGCGGCTACTTCCGCTACTCAGAGACCCCCCACCTGCTCGGTCGTGGGATCGCGGCCCTCGCCGCCGACCCCGACCGGGCCCGCTTCGCCGGGCAATGCCTCGGCTCGTGGGAGCTCATGCACACCTACGGCTTCTCCGACGTCGACGGAGAGTACCCGGACTGGGGTGTAGTCGACGCGGAGGCGCGTTTGGCCGACGCCGAGGCCGCGCAACCCTCCGTCGAATAGATGCCACGTCCGCGCACTGTCTCCGACGAGGACGTCCTGGACGGCGTTCTCGCGCTCGCCCACCGTGTCGGCCCAGCCAAGCTCACACTCGCCGCGGCGGCTCGCGAGGTCGGCCTCGCTCCCGCCACGCTGGTCCAGCGTTATGGCACCAAGCGTAAGCTGCTGCTCGCCGCAGACCGCCGCGGCGTGGAGCGGTGGGTTCTCCCGGTTGAGAAGGCCGAACACCCTTCGCCGCTGGACCGGGTCGTCGAGGGCCTGGTCGGCGCGGTGGACCCGGACATGACCCCGGAGGGGGTTGCGAACTCGGTGGCGATGCTCCAGCTGGACCTCGTCGAACCCGACTTCCACGCGGAGACCCTGCGTGGCGCGCGCCGGCTACGCGCGGCACTCGAGCGCCACCTGCAGGCAGCGGTAACCGAGGGTGAGCTCTGTGACAGCACCGACGTCATTGCCCTGGCCAAGCTTCTCGAGACGGCCTATCACGGCGCGTTGATCGGCTGGGCACTGCACCGCGAGGGATCCCTCGCAGCATGGATGCGCGAGCAGCTCGAAGCGGTCCTCAAGGCCAGCCGCGTTCCGTCGCCTTGAAGACCGCATCTGCGCGGAGGTGCAACCGAACAGCGCCGGCCATCGCATCCGGGCGGCGCCCAGGGGCCTCGCCGGGCGGTTGCCCCTTTCGGCCTTACCCGGTGTGCCCCCGGGTGGGGGCGGGGGTCAGAGTCCGACTTTGCGGATGGGGTTGTCGCGCCAGGCGTCGGCGGGGCGGATGTAGGTGTCGACGGCGGTGGAGGCTTCGGACCATCGGCCCTGGCGGGCGATCCAGGCGCGGGGGGCGCCGGCGGCGGCTGCGGCGGTGGCGGGTCCGGAGCGCAGGGAGTGGGCGGTGACGTTCTCGATGCCGGCCTTGTCCGCGAGGCGTTTGACCACGAGGTTGATCCCGGCTCCGGACATGCGGCCTGTTCCGCGTCCGGCCGAATCGGCGGTTCCGGCCGCTCGTCCGTGGCGGTCGATCGAGCGCAGCAGCGGTCCTTCGGTGACCCCGGCGTCGGCCAGGGCTGCGAGGTAGGCGGTGGTGGTGCGTACCGGGCAGGTGAGCAGGTGTGTGCCGTAGGGGATGGCGACCGTGGTGCCGGCGGAGTCCTTGTCGGTCTTGGAGGTGGCCACGAACACTTCGAGGCCTTCGGGGACCTGGCGCAGGTCGGTGGTGTTCAGGGCGGCGAGTTCGGAGCGGCGGGCCATCATGGCGTAGCCGAGGAGGAGGAGTGTGCGGTCGCGCAGGCCTGTCAGGCCTTCTTGGGCGGCGTCGAGCATCTGTCGGAGTTCTTCGACGGAGAGTGCCGGCGCCTGTTTGCGGCGGCCTCCGGCTGCGGCCCATTCGCGGCGGTAGGAGCGCAGGACGAGGCGGGCGGCCTTGGTGGAGACGGCGTGTCCGGCGGCGGCGTGGCGGGAGGCGATGGCGCCCAGGGCCCGGTCGACGGTGGTGGGGGCGGCTGCGGTGGTGGCGAGGTGGTCGGTGTAGGAGGCGAGGGTTTCGGCGGTGGCGGGGAGGGGGGTGCGGGAGGTGTGTGAGCACCAGGTGGTGAAGGTGTGCCAGTCGCGGGCGTAGCCGGTGCGGGTGGAGGCGGCCCATCCGTCGGCCACGCGTGCGGCTGCGGATGCGGTCAGTGCGGTGTCGGGGAGGGCGGGTGTGTGGTGGTTGTGGAGGGCGATTGCCTGGGTCGGGTCGTCGGTGGGGTGGGGGGTCGGCTGGGCTGTCACGGGGGCTCCGGGGGTGGGGTGGACGCCTGTTTTTTGAGTTTCGATAAGTCAAGTTATCAAAAGTGAGGGTTGGTGGGTGTCTGGGGTGGTTTGGGGGTGGGGGTCTGTGTGGGTTCGCGGTGGTTCTCGGGGGCGTGCACGCCGGGCGGCCCGGCCCTGTGCCGGACCGCCCGGCGGGGTCATCGCAGGCGTGAGCGGCGCATCTTGCCGGAGGCGGTGCGGGGGAGTTCGTCGACGAAGTCGACGACCTGGGGTGCGGCGTGGGTGGCGAAGCGGGTGCGTACCCATTCCTTGAGGTCGTCGGCCAGGCGCGGGGTGGCGGTGTGCCCGGGGGCGGGCACGATGCGGGCGCCGATGAGCTGTCCGGCGATCTCGTCGGGGATGGAGTAGACGCCGCACTCCTCGACGGCGGGGTGGTCGTTGAGGACGGCCTCGACCTCGGTGGGGCCGATGCGGTAGCCGTGGGTGCGGATGGCGCCGTCGTCGCGGGTGGAGAAGAAGATCTGGCCGTCGCGGTCCTGGATGCCGGTGTCGCCGGTGAGGTAGTGGGCGTGGTCGGGGGTGAAGCGGACCTGGGAGGCGGCCTCGTTGTCGAGGTAGCCCTCGAACCAGGCGAGGGGGCTGTTGGCGAGGTCGATGGCGATGCGGCCGTAGGTGCCAAGGGGGGCGGGGTCGTCGGAGACGGCTTCGAGGACCTGGATGTTCCAGCCGGGCAGGGCGGGGCCGATGGCGCCGGGGACGAGGGGGGTGGCGGGGGCGGGGGTGTCGCCGTTGGGGACGCCGATGCACCAGCCGAGTTCGGTCTGGCCGTAGTGGTCGCGTACGGGGACGCCGAAGACGTCGGCGACCCAGTCGATGACGTCGGGGGCCAGGGGTTCGCCGGCGCTGGTGAGGCGTTGGACCATGACTTCGGGGGGCAGGGTCTTGGTGGCGGCGCGCAGGGTGCGGTAGGTGGTGGGGTCGGCGGCGAGGTTGGTGACGCCGTACAGGCCCAGGACGTCGAGGGTGAGTTCGGGGTCGAAGAATCCCGCGCGCAGGGCGAGGGAGCCGTGTCCGGCCAGGAGGGGGGAGATGAGGCCGTGGTAGAGGCCGTAGGCGGAGCCGGGGTCGGCGGTGTTCCAGTAGACGTCGTCGTCGCGGACGCCGAGGCCGTAGTGGTGGTAGGCGTGCATGGCGGTCAGGGCGCGGGCGGGGACGGGGACGCCGCGGGGCGGGCCGACGTTGGCGGAGACGTAGAGGATGGCGAGGGTGCCGTGGCCGCCGATGGGGGTGTCGGTGACGGTGGGGGTGGTGGTGTGTTGGGTGAGGGTGGTGAGGGTGTGGTCGCCGGGGCGTAGGGGGTGGGTGCCGGTGGTGGCGATGTCCCAGGTGGGGGTGGTGTGGGGGGTGGGGTCGAGTTTGGTGCGGTATTCGTCGTCGCAGACGACCAGGCGTGCGCGGGAGTTGGTGAGGCGTTCGTTGATGGCGGAGGGGGCGAAGGAGGAGAGGAGGGGGACCAGGACGGCGCCCAGGCGCCAGACGGCGAGGGCGGTGACGGTGAGGTCGGTGCCTTTGGGCAGGAGGGTGGCGACGCGGTCGCCGGTGGTGATGCCGAGGTCGGCGAGTCCGGTGGCCAGGGCGCGGGAGCGGTGGGCGAGTTCGCCGTAGGTGAGGGTGGTGGCGGTGAGGGTGGGGCCGATTTCTGTGGTGGCGACGGTGTGGGGGTCGTGGCGGTCGCAGAGGAGGTGGGCCACCGATGTGGTGGGTGTGTCGTAGGTGGCGAGCCAGTCGCGTACGTGGTGCGCCGGGTCGGGCACGGGCATCGGTGGTCTTCCTCGGTTTCGGTGGGTTTGTTGGTATCGCCGGGTTACGTCAACCCTATGCCCACCTGTGAGCCTGGCCTCACTCGCGCCGGGTGTGGCGGTTCGGCCATGATGTGGGGATGGACAGTGGTGCTGTTGCGGAGCGTTTCGGGCTGGGTGCTGGTGAGCGTGCGTGGTTGGAGGAGGCTGCGCTGTTGCCGGAGCCGGTGAGGGCGCTGGTGGTGCCCTCGGGGGCGCAGGCGGCGCGGGTGTTGGACCTGTTCGCCCTGGAGGCGGTGGACCGGGCCGAGGTGGAGGGGTTGTGGCCGGGGTCGGGCGGGCCGTGGGGGGTGTGGCCGCCGGAGCTGTGGTACGTGGTGGAGTGCATGTACCGGCGGTTGTGCGCCGATGCGGAGCTGGCGGCGGGGCAGTGGCGGGACTGGCCCTCGCTGGTGGGTGTGGAGGATCCGCGGGTGCGGGTGGCGTCGCTGTGGGCGTTCGCGGCGATGGTGGGGGCGCAGTTCGCCTCGCACGGTGCGCGGGGTGTGGAGCGGTCGGTGACGGCGGCCACGCTCGCGGACGTGGGTGTGCAGATGGGGCGTTCGCGGCGGATGTTCGGCCGGCTGTCGCTGGAGACGGCGTCGTGGGTGGCGGCGCAGTTCCGGGGCCGCCTGTTCTGGGTGGGCGGGTTGCAGTTCGAGCCGGCCCTGTTGGGGAACCAGGGCGGGGTGGAGTGGTATGCGCCCGAGGAGGCGCGGGGGCTGGGTCCGGGGATGGGTGTGGGTGATCCGGTGCTGCGGTTGCACATTCCCACGGGCGGGTTGGACCCGGTGGCGGTGCAGGAGGCGCTGGGGCGGGCGCGGGGGTTCGCCCGGGAGTGTTTGGGGATCGATCCGGTGGTGGCCACGTGTACGTCGTGGTTGCTGGATCCGCAGTGGGGCTCGGTGTTGGGGGAGGGGTCCAACATCGTGGGGTTCCAGCGGCGGTTCACGCTGGTGGGTGCGGGTGTGCCGGGGGAGTCGGACGTGTTCCGGTTCGTGTTCGGCATGGCGCGGGTGGATGTGGGGGGTGCGCCGAGGCGGACGCGGTTGGAGCGCGCGGTGGTGGAGCGGTTGGAGTCGGGGGGCTCCTGGCAGGTGCGCACGGGGTGGTTGCGGTTGCCGTAGGAGGCGCTCGGCCCGCGCCGCGGCGCGGGCCGAGCGGGCCTGTCAGCTCTTGAGGAACTCGAGCAGGTCGCGGTTGAACTTCTCCTTGTCGCCGGGGACCAGGGCGATGCCGTGGGAGCCGCCCTCGTACACCTTGAGTGTGGCGTCGGCGATGATCTTGGCGGACTTGCGGCCGGTGGCGTCGATGGGGACGACCTGGTCGTCGTCGCCGTGCACCACCAGGGTGGGGACGTCGAAGCTGCGCAGGTCCTGGGTGAAGTCGGTGTAGCCGAAGGCGTCGACGCATTTGACGCCGGCCTGGATGGACTGGTGCATGGCCATGAACCAGAAGGCGTCCTTGTTGCCCTGGGTGACCTTGTTGCCGGGGCGGTTGGCGCCGAAGAACCCCTCGGCGGTGTCCTTCCAGAACTGGGAGCGTTCGGTGAGGATGCCGTTCTTGATGCCGGTGAGGACGTCCTCGGGGACGCCTTCGGGGTTGGTGTCGGACTTGATCATGATGGGCGGGACGGCGGAGAGCAGGACCGCCTGGCGGACCCTGCGGGTGCCGTGGCGGCCGATGTAGCGGGCGAGTTCGCCGCCTCCCATGGAGTGCGCGACCAGGGTGGTGTCCTGCAGGTCGAGCTGGTTCATGAGCTCGTCGAGGTCGTCGGCGAAGGTGTCGAAGTCGTAGCCGTCCCAGGGCTGGTCGGAGCGGCCGTGCCCGCGCCGGTCGTGGGCGATGCCGCGGAACCCGTTGTCGGCCACCCACTTCATCTGGTCCTCCCACGCGTCGGCGTTGAGCGGCCATCCGTGGATGAACACGACCGGGCGCCCGCTGCCCCAGTCCTTGTAGTGGATCCCGACGTTGTCGCGTGTGGTGATGCGGCCCATGGGTGGCGCCCCCTTGTGCGTGGTGTTTCGGGTGTGGTGCGCCGGGTGGGGCGCACCGTCGCCGAGTCGATCACGGTGGGGCGGGGTGGTGAACCCGTTGGTGGGAAAGGCTGGGGAAAGTCCGGTTTGGGGTTCTCAGATGGCCATGAGGGCGTGGGCGGTGTCGTCGGTGAGGTCGGCGCGGTCGCCGCTGTGGACGATGCGGCCCGCGTCGATGACGGTGACGGTGTCGGCCAGGCGCAGGGCCAGGTCGAGGTACTGCTCGACGAGCAGGACGGTGATGCCCTGGGCGGCGATGTCGGTGACGGCCTGTTCGATCTCGGCGACGATGGAGGGCTGGATGCCTTCGGTGGGTTCGTCGAGGATGAGCAGGGTGGGGTCGGTGACCAGGGCGCGGGCGATGGCGAGTTGTTGGGCCTGGCCTCCGGACAGGAGTCCGGCGCGGCGGTGCAGGAGGGGTTGGAGGCGGGGGAAGCGGTCCAGGGCGGCGTCGATGAGTTCGGGGCCGCCTCGTCGTGTGGCCCGGTGGGCGAGGTGGAGGTTGTCGGCGACGGTGAGGGGGGCGAAGGTGGCGTGGCCCTGGGGGGCGTAGGCGAGGCCGTTGCGGGTGCGGGTGTGCGGGGGGTGGCGGGTGATGTCGGTGCCGTTGTGGGTGATGGTGCCGGCGGTGGGGGTGAGGAGTCCGGCGATGGTGTTGAGGAGGGTGGTTTTTCCGACGCCGTTGCGGCCCATGACGCAGGCGATGGTGCCGGTGTCGATGGTGAGGTCGATGTCGAACAGGACGCGGGCGCGCCCGTAGCCGGCGTGGAGGCCGTGGATGCTCAGGTGGGGGGTGTTCACGGGCGGGTCTCCTGGGGGGTGCGGCCGAGGTAGACCTCTTGGACGCGGGGGTCGTTCTGGACGGTGGCCAGGTCGCCGTGGGTGAGGATGCGTCCTTCGTGCAGGACGGTGACCTGGCGGGCGTAGCGGCGCAGGAAGTCCATGTCGTGTTCGATGACGACGACGGTGTGGTCGGCGGCGATCCGGGTGAGGAGTTCGCCGGTGCGGGTGCGCTCTGCGGCGCTCATGCCGGCGACGGGTTCGTCCAGCAGGAGGAGCCTGGGGTGTTGGGCCAGGAGCATGGCGATCTCCAGCCATTGGCGTTGGCCGTGGGAGAGGGTGCCGGCGAGGGCGTGGGTGTGGGGGGTCAGGCCGACGCGTTCGAGGAGGTCGGGGACCTCGGGGTGGGGGGTGCGCGGGCGGCGCAGGAGTTGCCAGGGGCGCAGGCGGAAGGACGCGGCCAGGTCGACGTTGTCGGCGACGGTGAGGTGTTCGAAGACGACGCTGGTCTGGAAGGTGCGGCCGATGCCGGCGCGGACGATGTGGTGTTCGCTGCGTTTGTTGAGGGTGTGGCCGTTGAAGGTGATGGTGCCGCTGGTGGGGCGGGTGCGGCCGGTGATGGTGTCGATGAGGGTGGTTTTTCCGGCGCCGTTGGGGCCGATGAGGAAGCGGAGTTCGCCGTGGTCGAGGGTGAGGTCGATGTGGTCCAGGGCGGTGAAGGCGCCGAAGGTGACGGTGAGGTCGCGGATGTCGAGCAGGGTCATGGGGTGCTCCCGGCGGTGGCGGTCTCCTGGGCGGGCGCGGGGGTGCGTGGGCGGCGCAGGGCGGCTCGGGCGGTGTGGGCGAGTCCGGCCAGGCCGTGGGGGGCCAGGGCGATGACGACGACGAACAGGGCGCCCTGGAGGTAGGTCCAGCCTCCGGTGAAGGTTTCGGAGAAGGTGGTCTGGGCGGTGTTCATGATGAGTGCTCCGGCGGCGGCTCCGGCGAGGGAGTCGCGGCCGCCGATGGCCACGGCCAGGACCATCATGATCGAGGGGACGACGCCGATGAGGGTGGGGGAGATGATGCCCATGACGGGGACGAAGAGTGCTCCGGCGGCGCCGGCGGCGGTGGCGGAGAGGGCGTAGGCGAGGGTTTTGGCCCAGGTGGGGTCGTAGCCGAGGTAGCGGACGCGGTCCTCGCCGTCGCGGATGGCGATGAGGAGTCTGCCGTAGCGGCTGTGGGTGAGGTGGCGCAGGAGCAGGTAGGTGGCGGCCAGGGTCAGGACGGTGAGGGTGTAGAGGGTGGTCTGGGCGGTGGGGGTGTAGAGGCTGTGGCCGGCGAAGACGGGGAAGTCGGTGAGTCCGTTGGAGCCGCCGGTGAGGTGTTGTTGGCCGATGAGGAGGATGACGAAGGCGGCGGCCAGGGCCTGGTTGAGGAGGGCGAAGTAGGCGCCGCGTACGCGTTGGCGGAACACGGACCAGCCCAGGAGGGTGGCCAGGGCGGCGGGCAGGAGCAGTGCGGCCGTGACGGCGGCGGCGGGGTGGGTGAGGGCCTGCCAGAACCAGGGGAGTTCGGTGCGCCCGGACCAGGCCATGAACTGGGGGAGTCGGCCGCGGGTGAGGGGGTCGGCGGCGGTGGCGGCCAGGGTCAGGTGGATGGCCATGGCGTAGGCGCCCAGGCCGAAGTAGACGCCGTGGCCGAGGGTGAGCATGCCGCCGCGGCCCCAGGCCAGGGCGATGCCCAGGGCGACGATGGAGTAGCACAGGTACTGGGTGAGGAGGTTGAGGCGGAAGGGTTCGAGGAGGTGGGGGAGGAGCAGCAGGGCGGCGGCGAGCAGGGCGAGGAAGGTGGCGGGGCCGCGCAGGCGGGCCAGGGGTGTGCGCCGCCCGGGCGCGGGGGTGGGGGTCATGTCAGCGCTCTTGTCTTGACGGTGAACAGTCCCTGGGGGCGGGCCTGGAGGAAGGCGATGATGGCGGCGAAGACGAGGAGTTTGGCCAGGGAGGCGTCGGTCCAGGCCTGGGCGGTGGCGTTGAGTATGCCCAGGGCGAAGGCGGCCAGGACGGTGCCGCGGAGCCGTCCCAGGCCGCCGATGACCACGACGAGGAACGCGTCGACGATGTAGTTGGCGCCCAGGGTGGGGCCGGTGGGTCCGATGAGGGTGAGGGCGACCCCGGCGACACCGGCCAGGCCGGAGCCGATGAAGAAGGTGGTGGCGTCGACCTTGCGGGTGTTGATGCCGCTGACGCCGGCCAGGTCGCGGTTGTGGATGACGGCGCGCATCTGGCGCCCCTGGTGGGTGCGGTGCAGGTAGTGGGCGATGGCCAGGACGCAGACCAGGGCCAGGGCGAGGATGAACAGGCGTGAGTGGTGCAGGCGGATGCCGCCGGGCAGGGTGGTGCCGTCGGTGAGCCAGCCGGGTGCGGGGACGTCGACGTTGGGTGCGCCGAAGGTGTCGCGTGCGGCCTGTTGGAGGATCATGCCGATGCCGAAGGTGAGCAGGAGGGTGTCCAGGGGGCGCCCGTAGAAGTGGCGGATGAGGCCGAGTTCGAGGAGCCAGCCCAGGGTGCCGGTGAGGGTGAAGGCCAGGGGGAGGGCGGCGATGAGGGACCAGGTGGGGTCCAGGCCGGCCCAGGCGTGCAGGACGTAGGCGGTGTAGGCGCCGACCATGATGAATTCGCCGTGGGCCATGTTGATGACGCCCATCTGGCCGAAGGTGAAGTTCAGGCCCAGGGCGGCCAGGAGGAGGACGGCGCCGATGGCCAGTCCGGTGGGGAGTTGGTTGACGAGGGCGTCCACCGCGGCTCCTTGTGGGGTCGGGGACGGCCGGGGCGGGCCCGCGGGGGTCGGGGCCCGGCCGCCGTGCGGTGGTCTCAGCCGGTGAGGGCGGCGGCCCAGTCGTAGCCTTCGAGGTAGGGGTCGGGGGTGATGGGCTGGGGGGAGGACCAGATCTCGTCGATGAGGCCCTGGTCGTTGACCTGGCCGATGCGGGCCGTCTTGACGACGTGCTGGGTGGCGCCGTCGATGGTGATGGTGCCTTCGGGGGCTTCGAAGGTGGTGCCGTCCAGGGCCTGGCGGACGTCGGCGACCTCGAAGCTGCCGGCTTCCTCGACGGCGGCCCTCCACAGGTGGACGGCGTTGTAGGCGGACTGCATGGGGTCGGAGGTGACCCGTTCTTCGCCGTAGGCGTCGGTGAAGGCCTCGACGAAACCGGTGTTGGTGTCGGTGGGGGTGCTCTGGTAGTAGTTCCAGGCGGTGAGGTGGCCGGTGATGTTGTCGGCGCCGATGCCCTCGATCTCCTCCTCGGCGACGCTGACGCTCAGGACGGGGGTGTCCTGGGCGCTGACCCCGGCCGAGCGCAGCTGTTGGAAGAAGCTGACGTTGGAGTCGCCGTTGAGGGTGTTGAAGACGGCGTCGGGTGCGGTGCGGGCGATGTCGTCGGTGATGGTGGAGTACTCGGTGTGGCCCAGGGGTGTGTACTCCTGGGCGATGACGTCCATGTCGTGGGCCTGGGCGTAGGCGGTGATGATCTGGTTGGCGGTGCGCGGGAAGACGTAGTCGGAGCCGACGAGGTAGAGGCTGGTGTGGCCTTCTTCGCGCAGGTAGTCCAGGGCGGGGATGATCTGCTGGTTGGTGGTGGCGCCGGTGTAGACGATGTTGGGGGAGGCTTCGAGGCCTTCGTACTGGACCGGGTACCACAGCAGGCCGTCGTTGCGTTCGAAGACGGGGAGCATCGCCTTGCGGGAGGCGGAGGTCCAGCCGCCGAAGACGGTGGCGACGCCGTCGGACTGGAGGAGTTTTTGGGCGCGTTCGGCGAAGGTGGCCTCGTCGGAGGCGCCGTCCTCGACGATGGGTTCGATCTGGCGTCCCAGGACGCCGCCGTCGGCGTTGATCTCGTCGATGGCGAGTTGGACGGCGTCGTGGACGGTGACCTCGCTGATGGCCATGGTGCCCGAGAGTGAGTGGAGCAGGCCGACGGTGACGGTGTCGTCGTCGGTTCCGGTTCCGGCGGGGGCGCAGGCGGTGGCGGTCAGGGCCAGGGCGAGTGCGGTGGCGGCCAGGGGTGTTGTGCGCGGGCGGGTGCGTGCCACGTGTGCCCATCTCCTAGGGGGTCGGGGGTGGGGGTGCACCTAGGAGGCTGGTGTCGTGGTGTTTCGTGGGGCGTGCCCGGTGGTTACGTATACATGTCGGTATCCGGTGGGTGGTTAAATCGCGTTTTTCGGGGGCGGGGGGCGTGTGGTGGCGGCGAGCAGGTGGTGGCCGGTGCCGTCGCAGTGGGGGCAGGGGTGCGGTGCCAGGGCCTGGTCCCCGAGGTCGGGTGCGGGGTGGTCGGGGTCGTGTGTGTGGGCGGGGGAGTCGGGGCCGGTGAGGGTGAGGTGGGCCAGGAGTGCCACGCGTGTACCGCTGCCCAGGCAGCTGCGGCACAGGGTTCGGATGAGCATGTGCGCAGAATAGGTGGTGTGTGCGTGGTGGTGGGGGTGAACGGCCGAGCTTGTCGGGTTTTGTGCGTCTGTTGGTGCGGTGTGGGGGGCGGGAGTTCGGCGGGTGCGGGCGGTGCGCGGGGCCGGCGGTTCCGGCGAGCGGGCCGGGGTCGGCGGGCGTCGTGGGGGCGGTGTGGAGCGCGGCCGGGCACGGGGGCGGTGGTGCGGCAGGGGACCGGGATCGGTGGGGGCGGCTCAGCGGCTCATTCGAACTCGCCATGGGCCGGGTGACTCCGCCCCGACGGGGGCTCGAGAGCTCTAACTTGACATAATGTGCATTATCGGCGATATGGGCAGGGTAGCGGGAAGGGGTTGGAATGCCCGCGTGTGCGGGCTTTCCGCGTTTCCGGCCGCTGCTGCGCCGGGCGGGCCGTGTGCGCTCGCCTCGCGTCGGCGCGGCGGCGGCGTATCGGGCCCGTGGGCGCTGGGCGTCGCCGTCGGTGCGCCGGGTGCTCCGGGGCGAACTCTCCGGGCTGTCGTCCGTCCACAGGTCCTGTGCCGGTCTGGTGCGGGCGCGGCGTGGCGGGTTAGCGTGGATCCGGGGGCGCCTGCGGCCTCGTTGCCGGGGCGTGCCGCCCCCGAATCTCAGTATCCGCAGGTCGTTGGGTGTGCGGCAAGGGTCGTTCGGGGCCTGTGGACGGCCGGCCCGGTCCGGGGTCGGCCGCGGGTCAGGGCGTCGACGCCCCCGGGGCCGCCCGGTGCGGTGCTCCGGGTGTCGGGAGGTCCTGGCGGTGCGGTGTCCTGGGGTCGAGCGGCCCCGCGTGCAGGCCCCGGTGTGCAGGTTTTGGAGGCCGTCCCCCGCAAGGCCGAGCCCGATCTCTCCATGTTTGATGCATAAACCGTGTTATGCATGATTTTGGTGAACTTTGCAGACACCTGAGTGGTTTGTGGTGATCTCCTGGTCGGCCGTCGCCTCGACCGGCCCCCACCCCCTCGTCGCCTCGACCGGTCACCTGTCCCCTCCGCGTTCCCCGAGCCCCCGCCCGCAACCCCGGCGCCGCGCGGGCCCGGACCCCGGTCCCGCCTCCCCCGCCCTTCCCGCGCACTCGGCCGTCAGGTCGCACCGCGGCCGCCCCTCCCCCGCCACAGGAGCCACCCATGACAGGACTCACGCACAGTTACACCAACGACACCCGAAGGAGTGGCGGCGTCGTGGTCAAACACCACCTCGGCCCCGGCGCCGCGCGGCGCCGGGACACCGAGGCCCTCGCCCTGCGCGCCGCTGCCGGTTCGGTGCCCGTTCCCGCGCTCCTGGACCCCGCGCCGGGCGCCGACGGCCGCGGTTCCGAGGGCCTTGGGGGAACGGTCCCGCCCCTGCGCACCGCGTTCGTCGAGGCCGTCCACGCCAAGGACCTGTGGGCGCGCGGGTGCGCCGAGCAGGTCATGGCCGCCTGCGGGCGGGTGCTGCGCCTGGTGCACGCCCTGGACCCCGCGCTGCTTCCCGGTCCCGGGCCGCTGTCGGGGCAGGTGTTCGTGCACGGGGACTTCGGTCCCAACAACGTCCTGATGGAGCCCTGCGGCGGGAGGGTGGTGGCCGTCCTGGACTGGGAGTGGGCGCACCCGGGGGCGCCGGTGGAGGACCTTGCCTGGTGTGAGTGGGTGGTGCGCACCTACCATCCGGGCGAGGTCGGGGCGCTGGAGGCGTTCTTCGCCGCGTACGGGGTGCGTCCGGCGTGGGCCGAGCGCCACGCGTGGATGGTGCGCCGCTGCGAGGAGGTGGCCGCGTTCTGGGAGGAGTGGAGGCCCCTCTCCCCCACCACGGGGGTGCGCCGTGCCCAGTCGGCGGCCACGCGGGCCTGGCGGGGGTGAGGCCGGGGCAGCTCCTGCCCCGGTCGGGCCCTTCCCCGGGGCGCGGCCCCCTCCTCTGCCGGTGCCGCACGCGGAGGACCGTGTGCGGCACCGGGTTCCCGGCGCGGCCCCTCCCCTGTCGTGGGGGTCCTGGTGCTCTGTGCTCGGCCGGCGTCGAACGCCTTCCTGACGGTCAGGGTGTCCTCGTACAGGTGCATGCGGCGGGCGTTTCCCGGTCCGGTATCTGGGCAGGCGCTGCCAGGAGATCTGAGCGGGTGGTGGCGCCGGGGCGCCGGTGGGTTCGCGGCGTGTCCGTCCGGTGCGCGGGTGGCGGGCGGGTCCTGTCCCGGAGGCCGTGGGTCCGCCCCGGCCGCTCACGGCACCGCCTTGTGGGGAGGCACACGGTATGGCCCTTGACCATGGCGAGTTGCGGCGTGTCGACGCGTACTGGCGTGCGGCGAACTACCTGTCGGTGGGGCAGATCTACCTGCTGGACAATCCGCTGCTGCGGGAGGAGTTGCGGCCGGAGCACATCAAGCCGCGGCTGCTGGGGCACTGGGGCACCACCCCGGGGCTGAACTTCTGTTACGCGCACCTGAACCGGGTGATCAGGGAGCGCGACCTGGACATGGTCTACGTGATGGGTCCGGGGCACGGGGGGCCGGCGGCGGTGGCGAACGCGTGGTTGGAGGGCGGTTACACCGAGGTGTATCCGCACATCACGCGGGACGAGGAGGGGATGCGGCGGTTGTTCCGCCAGTTCTCGTTTCCGGGGGGTGTGCCCAGTCATGTGGCGCCGGAGACGCCGGGGTCGATCCATGAGGGCGGTGAGCTGGGGTATTCGCTGGTGCACGCGTTCGGTGCGGCCTTCGACAATCCGGATCTGGTGGTCTCGTGCGTGGTGGGTGACGGTGAGGCCGAGACGGGGCCGTTGGCGGGCAGCTGGCATTCCAACAAGTTCCTGGACCCGGTGCGGGACGGGGCGGTGCTGCCGATCCTGCACCTGAACGGGTACAAGATCGCGAATCCGACGGTGTTGGCGCGGATCCCGGAGGAGGAGCTCCTCAAGCAGTTGGAGGGGTTCGGGTACCGGCCGCTGGTGGTCGCCGGTGATGATCCGGTGTACATGCACCGTCGTATGGCGCAGGTGCTGGACGAGGCGTTGGAGGAGATCGCGCGGATCCAGCGGGTGGCGCGGTCCTCGGGTCTGGAGGGGCGTCCGGTGTGGCCGATGGTGGTGCTGCGTTCGCCCAAGGGGTGGACGGGGCCGCGGGAGGTCGACGGGGTGGCGGTGGAGGGGACGTGGCGCTCGCACCAGGTGCCGATGGGGCAGGTGCGTGCCAACGCCGAGCACCGGCGGATGCTGCAGGAGTGGATGCGCTCCTACCGGCCGGAGGAGTTGTTCGGGGGGTCGGGGGCCCCGGTGGCGGAGGTGCGGGAGTGGGCGCCGGCGGGGGCGCGGCGGATGAGTGCGAATCCGCATGCCAACGGCGGGTCGCTGTTGCGGGACCTGGTGGTGCCGGACTTTCGCGAGTACGGGGTGCGGGTGTCGGGGAACGGCAAGCAGAGCAGTGAGGCGACGCGGGTGCTGGGGCACTTCCTGCGTGATGTGCTGCGCCGCAACCCGGACTCGTTCCGGATCATGGGGCCGGACGAGACGGCGTCGAACCGGTTGGCGCCGGTGTTGGAGGCCTCGGACAAGGTGTGGCAGGCGCAGGTGCTGGCCTCGGACGAGCACCTGGGGCGGCACGGGCGTGTGATGGAGGTGCTCAGTGAGCACCTGTGCCAGGGGTGGTTGGAGGGGTACCTGCTGACGGGGCGGCACGGGTTGTTCAACTGCTACGAGGCGTTCGTGCACATCGTGGATGCGATGTTCAACCAGCATGCGAAGTGGTTGAAGGTGACGCGGGGGCTGCCGTGGCGGCGGCCGATCGCGTCGTTGAACTATCTGTTGACGTCGCATGTGTGGCGTCAGGACCACAACGGTTTCACGCATCAGGATCCGGGGTTCCTGGATGTGGTGCTGAACAAGCCGGCGGAGGTGGTGCGGGTGTATCTGCCGCCGGACGCGAACACGTTGTTGTCGGTGGCCGACCACTGTCTGCGTTCGCGGGACTACGTGAACGTGGTGGTGGCGGGCAAGCAGCCTGCTCTGGACTTCTTGTCGGTGGAGGAGGCGGTGGCGCACTGTACGCGCGGGATCGGGATCTGGGAGTGGGCGAGCACGGGCGCGGGTGAGGATCCGGACGTGGTGTTGGCGTGTGCGGGTGATGTGCCGACGTTGGAGACGCTGGCGGCGGCGGACCTGTTGCGGCAGCTGTTCCCGGAGTTGCGGGTGCGGGTGGTCAATGTGGTGGACCTGATGAGGTTGCAGCCGCCGAGCGCGCATCCGCACGGGTTGCCCGATGCGGAGTACGAGGCGCTGTTCCCGGTGGGCACGCCGGTGGTCTTCGCGTTCCACGGGTATCCGTGGCTGGTGCACCGGCTGGCGTACCGGCGTGCGGGGCACGGGGACCTGCATGTGCGCGGGTACAGGGAGGAGGGCACCACGACGACGCCGTTCGACATGGTGATGCTCAACGACCTGGACCGGTTCCACCTGGTGATGGATGTGATCGACCGGGTTGCAGGGTTGGGCGGGCGTGCGGCGGGGGTGCGTCAGCGGATGGTGGACGAGCGTCTGCGGCACCGGGCGTACACGCGGGAGTTCGGTGAGGATCCGGTGGAGGTGCGTGAGTGGGTGTGGCCGTACTGATGCGTGTTCTGGTGGTCAACGCGGGGTCCTCGAGTCTGAAGTTGAGTGTGGTGGGGCCGCGGGAGGAGGTGTTGGCGTCGGAGTCGGTGCCGGTGCGGCGCGGTGTGTGGGACCGGGGTGCGGTGCGGGCGGTGTTGGAGGGGTTTCCGGCGGTGGAGGCGGTGGGGCACCGGGTGGTGCACGGGGGGCGCGAGTTCGTGTCGCCGGTGCGGTTGGATGCGCGGGTGGTGGGGCGGTTGAGGGCGTTGGGGGATCTGGCGCCGTTGCACCAGCCCAAGTCGTTGGCGGGGATCGAGGCGGTCGAGGGGGTGCTGCCGGGGCTGCCGGCGGTGGCGTGTTTCGACACGGCCTTTCACGCGGGGATGCCGCAGGAGGCGTCGACGTATGCGGTGCCGGAGCGGTGGCGGCGTGAGTGGGGGGTGCGGCGGTTCGGGTTCCACGGGCTCTCGCACGCGTATGCGTGGCGTCGGGCGGTGGAGGTGGCCGGTGGTGTGCGGCGTGTGGTGACGGCGCATCTGGGGGCGGGGGCGTCGTTGGCGGCGGTGCTGGAGGGGCGTGGTGTGGATACGACGATGGGGTTCACGCCGTTGGAGGGGCTGGTGATGGCGACGCGGTCGGGGAGTGTGGATCCGGGGATGGTGTTGTGGCTGCACCAGCATGCGGGGTTGGCGGTGGAGGAGATCGCGGAGGCGTTGGAGCACGAGTCGGGGGTGTTGGCGTTGGCGGGGTCGGCGGACATGCGTGAGGTGTTGGGGCGTGTGGACGCGGAGGCGGTGCTGGCGGCGGGGGTGTATGTGCACCGGTTGCGTGCGGGGGTGGCGGCGATGGCGGCGTCGTTGGGCGGGTTGGACGCGTTGGTGTTCACCGGTGGTGTGGGTGAGGGGTCGGCGCTGGTGCGGGCCCGTGTGGCGGAGGGGTTGGGGTTCTTGGGTGTGGAGGTGGATGCGGGGGCGAACGAGGGTGTGGGTGTGGAGGGTGAGGTGAGTGCTGCGGGGGCTGCGGTGCGGACGTTGGTGGTGCACGCGCGTGAGGACGTGGAGGTGGCGCGGGGGGTGCGGGAGGTGGTGGGCGGGGGGTGAGGCGGGTTCTGCGGGGTGCGGGGTTTTTCCTGTGCCCCCGTTTTCTGTGCCGTGGGCGGGGGTGCGGGAGGTGGTGGGCCGCTCCCCCGCTCCCCTGCCGGGGCGGAAGGCGGGGGTGTGGAACGGGTGCGGACACCCGGGGTGCGGACACCCGGGGTGCGGGGGTGGAAGTGCCCGCGGTATCGGGGATGCTGTGGTCATGGATGTTGAACAGGGGTCCGTGGTCGAGGCCGTGGAGCAGTACCTGGTGGCGCGGCGTGCCGCCAAGCCCTCCCCCCACACGGTGGCCGCCTACCGGCGTGACCTGCTGGGGGTGTTGGCGTGTGTGGGCCGGGTGCGGGGTGTGGATCCGGGTGCGGTGGTGTGGTCGGACCTGGATGCGACGGTGCTGCGGGGGGCGTTCGCGGAGTTCGCGGCCGAGCGTGCGGCCTCCAGTGTGCTGCGGGCGTGGTCGACGTGGAACGGGTTCTTCGCGTTCTGGGTGTCGGAGCGGGTGGTGGCGGGCAATCCGATGTCGGCGGTGCCGCGGCCGCGGGTGCGGCCCTCGGTGCCCAAGCCGCTGATGGGTGAGGACACCCCCGAGCGGTTGTTGGAGGCGTTGGCGCGGGGGGCGCGCAAGGCGCGGGATCCGTGGCCGGAGCGGGATCTGGCGGTGTTGGCGCTGGCGCTGCTGACGGGGATGCGTTCGGCGGAGATGCTGTCGTTGCGGGTGGAGTCGGTGGGGGGCCGTGCCGGGGAGCGGCGTATCCGGGTGGTGGGCAAGGGCGGTGGGGAGAGGTCGCTGCCCATCGAGGTGCCGTTGGAGGTGTTGTTGGAGGCCTATCTGGAGTCGCGGCGGGCGCGGTTCGGGGTGGTGCGGGGGTCGGATCCGTTGTTGGTGGACAACCGGGGCGAGGGGTTGCGCCGGGGTGGGCTGCAGTACCTGGTCAAGCAGTGCTACAGGCATGCGGGTGTGCACGACCGGGTGGCGCGGGGGACGCTGGTGCACGCGTTGCGGCACACGTTCGCGACGCGGTTGGCGGAGGACGGGGCGTCGGTCACCGAGATCATGCGTTTGCTGGGGCATGCGTCGTTGTCGTCGTCGCAGGCCTACATCCAGGTGACGGACCGTGCGCAGCGGGAGGCGGCGGGGGCCAACCGTACCTATGGGGTGTTGCGGCGGTTGGGGGGTGGTGAGGTGGTGGGGTGAGCGGGCGCAGGGGAGCTGCGGGGGTGCGGGGGTGGCTACTCTGTGGGCGTGAATCAGTCGACTTTCGTTGTGTCCACCGTGAACGTCAACGGCCTGCGGGCCGCCGCGAAGAAGGATCCGGGTTTCGTGTCCTGGTTGTCGGCCACCGAGGCCGATGTGGTGTGTGTGCAGGAGACGCGGGCCGAGGCCTCCCAGTTGCCGCAGGAGGTGGTGGCGCCGCAGGGGTGGCATGTGGTGTTGGTTCCGGCGCAGGCCAAGGGGCGGGCCGGTGTGGCGGTGTATTCGCGTGTGGAGCCCGATGCTGTGCGTGTGGGGTTCGGTGAGGTCGAGTTCGAGGGGTCGGGCCGGTATGTGGAGGTGGATCTGGGGGCGGTGACGGTGGCGAGCCTGTACCTGCCCTCGGGTGAGGTGGGCACCCCGCGTCAGGAGGAGAAGGAGCGTTTCATGGAGGCGTTCCTGCCGTATCTGGTGCGGCGGCGCAAGGAGGTGGAGGGGCAGGGGCGCGATCTGGTGGTGTGCGGTGACTGGAACATCGCGCACACCGAGGCGGATCTGAGGAACTGGCGGGGGAACAGGAAGAGTGCGGGGTTCCTGCCCCAGGAGCGGGAGTGGTTGGGGCGGGTCTTCGATGAGGCCGGTTATGTGGACGTGGTGCGGGCGCTGCACCCCGATCAGGAGGGGCCGTACTCGTGGTGGTCCTACCGGGGGCGGGCCTTCGACAACGACACGGGGTGGCGTATCGACTATCAGGTGTGCACGCCGGGGTTGGCGGTGCGGGCGGAGTCGGCCCGGGTGGAGCGGGCGGCCGAGCACGGGGCCCGGTGGTCCGACCATGCGCCGGTGACGGTGCGGTACCGGGCGTAGGGAAGGGGACGGGTCATGGGTGTGCCGATCGTTCTGGTGCATGGTCTGCGGGTGTCGGGGAGTATGTGGCGTCCGCAGGTGGAGTTGTTGGAGGGGCAGGGGTGCACGGTGGTGGCCCCTGATCTTCCCGGGCACGGGTCGCGGCGGGGTGAGGAGTTCTCGCTGGGGCGTGCGGTGGACACGGTGCTGGAGGCGATCGACGGTGTGGGCGGTCGGGCTCTGCTGGTGGGGTTGAGTCTGGGCGGTTTCGTGTCGATCGCGGCTGCGGGTGCGGCGCCGGGTCGTGTGGCGGGGCTGGTGGCGGCGAGTTGTACGGCCAAGCCTGCGCAGTCGTTGGCGCAGGTGTACCGGATTCCGGCGGTGCTGATGGATCGGCTGCCGGACAAGGGGGCGACGCTCAATGAGCGGTTCCACCGGTTGACGTTGCGTGATGGTGCGGCGGAGGCGGTGTTGGACGGCGGTCTGGCGGTGGAGGCGGCCACGGCGGTGATCGACGCGGTCTCGGAGATGGATCCGTTGTCGGCGCTGGCCTCGTACAAGGGGCCGGTGTGGTTGATCAACGGTGCGCGGGACCATTTCCGGATCCATGAGAAGCAGTTCTTCGACGCGTGTGCGGACGGGCGGTTGGTGAATGTGCCGCGGGCGGGGCACATGGTGAGTCTGGACCAGCCGGTGAACTTCTCGCGGATCGTGGCCGATGCGGCGGATGTGGTGGCGGTGCGTGAGCGGGCTGCGGAGGGTGGTGGGGGTTCGCCGCGGGCGGTGGAGGCCGACGGGGCGGGGTGAGCGGGGGTGTGCGGGGGGTGGGCCGGTGGCCCGCCCCCCGTTTTTTCGTGTGCGGGGTCAGGGGCTGTCGGAGGGGTGGGGTTCGGTCTGTTCGTGGGGGGCGGGGCGTTGCTGGGGTGGGCGGTGGGGGTGGGGGTTGTGGCCGGGCAGGACGGGGAGGCGGAAGTAGATCATGGGGTTGTGGTGGCCGGTGCGGACGGGTTCGTCCAGGCCGAGTTCGCGTTTGAGGTCCTGGATGGCCTGGTGGGTGTGGGGTGCGCGGGCGCTGGAGGCGGTGAAGAAGGGGGTGGTGTTGGTGGTGAGCCATTTGAGGACGATGGCGCCTTCGGTGAAGGGCAGGGCGTGGCGTTGGTGGAAGACGTCGTGGATGCTGACGGGGATGTGGGCGGGCAGGGCGGGCAGGAGGTGGTGCAGGTACCAGCGGGCGAACCAGCCGTTGTGGGCGGCGTCGATGAACAGGTAGTCGGTGTCGGAGGGGATGTGGGCGATCTTGGCGCGTACGTCGCCCTTGGTGAAGGTCCACCGGTTCTGGGCCAGGTGTGGGGGGACGTGGCGGGGGGCGTGGTCGATGATGTCGAAGGAGTAGAGGTGGCCGGTGCCGTTGTCGCGCAGGGCGGACAGGATCCAGGTGGTGGACCAGCCGTAGTAGGTGCCGATCTCGACGGTGTGGGCGGGGGTGTGCTCGCGCAGGAGCAGGTAGGTGATCTCTGCTTCGATGTCGTCGAGTTGGGGGGTCATGGGGGGGTCGGCGGCCTGGTGGTGGGCGCGCATCTGGTCGCGTACGCGGGCGAGGTCGTCGCGGTGGGTGCGGTACAGGCTGCTGATGTGGTCGATGTCGATCGCTGACGCGGTTGGCATGCTTCCCCCGTGTGGCTGTCGCGTCCAGAACCTTTTGATGACTGAACGTAGCAGTGTTATCACCCTGTGTTTGCGCAAGGGTGGGTGTGTCGTGGTGTCGGGCGGGGTCAGGGGCCGGTGTTGGGGCGGATGAGTCCGGCGTCGTAGGCGGCGATGACGGCTTGGGTGCGGTCGCGGGCGCCGAGTTTGGTGAGGGTGTTGGAGACGTGGGTCTTGACGGTCTGCACCCCCAGGAAGAGGCGGTCGGCGATCTCGGCGTTGGTCATGCCCTGGGCCATGAGGGTGAGGGTCTGGGATTCGCGTTCGGTGAGGGTGGCGACCGCGCGTGCGGCGGGGGTGGGGGCGGCGGGCCGGGTGGCGGCCAGGTGGCGCAGGGCGGTGGGGAAGAGCAGGGTCTGGCCGCGGTGGGCGATGCGCAGGGCGGCGAGGATGTCCTCGGGCGGGGTGCGCTTGAGGAGGAAGCCGACGGCTCCGGCGCGCAGGGCGTCCCAGACGTGGTCGTCGTTGTCGAAGGTGGTGAGGACGATGACGCGGGGCGGGTCGGTGAGGGTGGTGTGCAGGGTGCGGGTGGCCTGGATGCCGTCCAGGTGGGGCATGCGCACGTCCATCAGGACCAGGTCGGGGCGGGTGCGGCGCACGAGGTCGGGGACCTCGGAGCCGTCGGCGGCCTGGCCGGTGACCTCCATGTCGGGTTCGGCGTCGATGAGGGCGGCCAGGCCGGCGCGGATGAGTGCTTCGTCGTCGACCAGGTTGATGCCGATCACGGTTGTTCTTTCCATGTCAGGTGCAGGGTGAGCTGCCAGGTGCGGTCGTGGGGGCGGGCGGTGAGGGTGCCGCCGAGCAGGTGGGCGCGTTCGCGCATGCCGGTGATGCCGCGTCCGCCGCGGGGGCGGCGGAGGGTGCGGGTGGGGGGCAGGGGGTTGGTGACGGTGAGGGTGAGGCTGGTGGGTGTGGTCTGCAGGCGCAGGGTGAGGGGTTGGCCGGGGGCGTGGCGCAGGGCGTTGGTGAGGGCCTCCTGGCTGATGCGGTAGGTCTCGCGGGAGAGCAGGGCGGGGACGCGGGCGGGGTCGCCGCTGACGTGGCAGGTCAGGTCGGTGCCGGTGTGCTGGGTGGCGTGGGCCAGGTGGGGCAGGTGGGTCAGGTCGGGGGGTGTGGTGCGGGGGGCGGCGGTGTCCTCGCGCAGCAGGCCCAGGGCGTGGTCGAGGTCGGCGGTGGCGGTGCGGGCCTGGTCGGCGATGTGGGTGAGGGCCTGGCGGGCGAACTCGGGGTCGGTGTCGAGCAGGCGTGCGGCGGTGGCGGCCTGGAGGGTGACCACGGACAGGGCGTGGCCCAGGGAGTCGTGGAGTTCGCGGGCCAGGCGGTTGCGTTCGGCGAGGGTGTGGGCGTGGGCCTGGGCGGCGGCCAGGCGTTCGGTGGGCGAGGGGCCCAGCAGGCGGGGTGCGGCCAGGGCGAGCAGGTGGCCGGCCAGGGCGACGGTGTAGAGGAGGGCGGCGAGCAGGAGCAGGCCCAGCAGGGGGGCGGCCAGGAGCTGGGTGCGGGTGAGTTCTCCGTGGCCGGTGAAGGTCAGGGGGCCCTGGGCGGTGGTGTGGGGGCCGGGGGCCAGGGGCGCGGCGGCCAGGAGGGCGGCTTCGGTGAGGGCGGTCATGGTGAGCAGGCACACGGCCAGGCCCAGGACCATGTGCAGGCACAGGAAGGCGCTGGTGCGGGCGGTGCTGCGCCAGGTGGCGGCGGGTGCGGGCCGCTCGGTGAGGGGTCCGCGCAGCAGGGCGCGGGCCAGGTGGATCTGGGCGTTGCGCACGCCGGGGATGCGGGCGGTGGCGGCGACGGCGGTCAGGGCCAGGGCGGCGGTCAGGACCCAGACGGCGGGGCCGGGGGATGCGCCAACGTCGACGGTGCGGCCGTTCTGGGCCAGGAGCGAGGCCAGGACGAGGGCGGCCATGGCGTAGGGGGTCAGGAGCGCGCCGCCGATGACGAGGTGGGCCCAGCGGCGGTAGGTGTGGGCGCTGGTGAGCGGGTGCAGGAGCGGGGTGAGGTGGCGCACGTGGGTGATCGTGGCACAGGCGGGTGGTGGTGCGCCTCCCTCCGGGGGGTGAGGCGGGTGGGGCCGCTCCCCCGGGCGGCGGGGGCGGGGGTGTCGCGCCGACCACATTCGTGGGGTCATGGGCTGTTTATTGTGGGGTCGGTGCACGTGGGGGGCCGGTGCTGCTCCTAGTGTGGGGCTGGTGACGAGCAGTGTGACGCCGCCCGGTGGGGCGGCCAAGGAGACAGGCGACACGGGCGCGGGGCTGGCGCACTCGCTGAGGCGGCGCCACATGGCGCTGATCGCGATCGGCGGGTCGGTGGGCGCGGGGCTGTTCATCGGCTCCGGTGCGGTCATCCGGATGGCGGGGCCGGCGGCGGTGGTGTCCTACGTGCTGGCCGGCGCCCTGGTGTTCCTCACCTTGCGCGCCCTGGGCGAGATGGTGGTGGCGGTCCCCGCGGGGGGTTCGTTCTCCGACTACGCCCGGTTGGCGTTCGGCCCCTGGGCGGGGTTCACGATCGGCTGGGTGTACTGGTGGATGTACGCGGTGCTGGTGGCCGCGGAGTCGGTGGCCGGGGCGGCGATCCTGGGCCGGTGGGTGCCGGGGGTGCCCGGGTGGGCGCTGGCGCTGCTGGTGCTGTTGTCGATGACGGTGGCCAACCTGGTGTCGGTGCGTTTCTTCGCCGAGACCGAGTCGTTCTTCTCCCTGGTCAAGGTGGCCACGATCGTGGCGTTCCTGCTGATCGGCGGGTTGTGGGCGCTGGGGCTGTGGAGCGGCTCGGACGGGTCGGGGGTCTCCAACCTGTGGGAGCACGGCGGGTTCGCGCCCCAGGGGTGGGTGGCGGTGCTGGCGGCCACGGTCGTGGTGCTGTTCGCCTTCGGCGGGGTGGAGATCATCACCGTGGCGGCGGGTGAGAGCGCCGAGCCCGAGCGGGGTGTGGCCTCGGCGGTGACCAACGTGCTGTGGCGGATCGGGCTGTTCTACGTGGCCTCGATCGTGGTCGTGGTGATGGTGCTGCCCTGGCACACGGTGGACCCGGCCCTGAGCCCGTTCGTGGCGGTGATGGAGCGCGTGGGGGTGCCGGGCGCGGCGCTGATCATGGAGGTGGTGGTCTTCGTGGCGGTGCTGAGCGTGCTGAACGCGGCGATGTACACCTCCTCGCGGATGCTGTTCACGCTCACGCGCCAGGGGGACGCCCCGCGGGTGCTGCGGGGGGTGAACCGGCGCGGTGTGCCGGTGCGGGCGATCCTGCTGGGCACGGTGGTGGGGTACGCGGCGGCGGTGGCCGACTACCTGTGGCCGGGCCGGGTGTTTCCGTTCCTGGTGGCCTCGATCGGCGCGATCCTGCTGATCCTGTTCCTGACGATCTGCGCCTCCCAGCTGGTGCTGGGTGGGCGGGTGCGCCGTCGTGAGCCCGAGCGCCTGTCGTTGCGGATGTGGGCGTTCCCGTATCTGACGTGGGTTGTGCTGGCGGGGCTGGTGACGATCTTCGTGGCGATGGTGGTGATCCCCGACCAGCGCCAGGCGCTGTGGGCGTCGGTGGGTTCGGTGGTGGTGGCGCTGGTGGCGTACGCGTTCCGGCGCCGGTGGGGGTCCAGGCCCTCGGACCGGGTGCTGGAGCTGGCGGGCCGGCCCGGGGCGGAGGGGCTCAGGCGCGATCCCGCGGCCCCTTGAGGGGGTGCGGGGCCGGTGGTGGCCGGCCCTGTGGTGTGCGGCGGGGGCCGTCGTCCGGGTGCGGGCGGCGGCCCCCGCCGCCTGTGGGGTGCGGGGTGTTCGGGTGCGGGTGGTGTGTTCGTCGCGGGTGCGTACCGCCGCCCCGCTCCTGGGCCCGCCTCCGTGGTCCTGCCGGTGCCTGTGGTCCGCTTCGGCGGGCCCTGCGGCCCGGTGGGCGGGGTGGGGGCCCACGCGACCACTGGTGTCCGAGATGCGGTCATTTGTGTGATTTGGTGCTGAACTTGTTTTTTGTCGCTAGGGTGCTGCGCAACCCCTGAGAGGAGCACCCCCGTGCGACACTTCGTCGGCTTCCTGTCCGGTCTGATCCTGGGTCCCGTGCTGGTCCTGGTGTGCGGATGGGCCTTCGCCCACCTGCGCGGCCTGCACGCGGCCGGCCTGGGAGCCCTGCAGGGCTCCGGGCCGGTGGCGGTCGCGGGCCTGGTGGGCGTGGGCGTCCTGGTGGCGCTGCTCGCGGTCCCCCCGCGGCTGACGCCGATGCTGCCCTTCGGCGCGGCGCTGGTCCTGGGCGCCCTGACCGCCCTGTCCCTGGTGCGGATGCCCCTGCTGGAGCGGCTGCCCCAGGTCCCCGGCGCCGAGGGAGCCCTGGTCCTGCTCCCCCTGGGCGTGTTCGTCCCGCTCGCACTCGTGCTGTTCGCCCCCCTGTTCGTGGGCGGGCGCTGGCGCCGCGAGCCCGAGGGCCCCAGCGAGGAGGAGGTGTACTTCGACGGGCTCTACGAGGAGGACGACGAGGACCGCGCTCCGCGCGCGGGCGCGCCCTCGGCCCCCCACGCCCCCCGGCACCGCGCCTGAGCCCCCCGGCCCGTACTGCCCGCGGCGCCCCCGTCCGACCCCGCGGACGGGGGCGCCGCCGTGTCCGGGGGCGTTCCCGGTGCGGCGCGGTCCGGCGGCGGGTGCGCACTCCCCCGGCGGGTGCGGAGCCGTGCCCCTCCCCCCTCGGGGGGCCGGTGTGCCGGAGCGGGGCCCGCCCGGCGCGGTGAGCCGGGCGCGGGTCAGCGCCAGGTGGGTCCCCAGTTGGCGCTCTTGGACACCCCGGGCGGCAGGGGCGGCAGGATCCCGGTGCCGGGGGTCCCGGGGCGCCGGCCGGCCCGGCCGGGGGGCTCGGGCGCGGGGTCGGCGGACGGTGTGGGCGGTGCGGGCTCCGCAGGGCGCGGCCCGGCCGGGGGCCGGGTGTCCGGCGTCGGCAGGGGCGGCACGGGGAAGGGCTCGGTCCACGGTTCGGCCGGGGGTGCGGCGGGGGTCGGGGCCGGTGCGGGCGCCTCCTCGGCCAGGAAGCCGCGCACGCGCCCGGGCTCGGGTTCGTCCACGGCCAGGACGGGTTCGGGGATGGGGGTGTGCTCGCCCTCGTCGTCGCTGGGGATGGCGGGTTCGGCCGGGGCGACGCGCTTCCACCACAGGGCGGCCTCCTCCCGGGGCAGTTCGGACTCCACCTCCAGCCATCCGCGGACCTGGGGGTGGCGCCGTCCGGCGTTCCAGGAGCGGGGGTAGGGCTGTTCGTCCAGGACCAGGACGGGTTCGCCGTCGACGGTGGGGATCTCGGCGGGCACGCCCTCGTTCCAGACCCAGGTGCCGTCGTGGGCGACCAGGTTCCACCAGCCGCGCACGGTCTGGGCGGCGGGGTCGGGGTCGCTGTCGCGGAAGGCGGCGACCCAGCGCGGGTCGGGCGGGTCCCCGGCCAGCCCCTGGCCGCGGGGGCCGACGAGGGCGTCGGCGAGCAGGGTGTGGAGCTGGAAGTTGTCGCCGATGCCGTCGAAGAGGACGCGGAAGGCGCGCTGGGAGTGGCGGTCCATGACCAGGGCGCTGGTGGCCTCGGTCATGCGCAGCAGGGCGCGGACCTCGTCGAACTCGTTGAGCAGGTCGCTGAGCTGGTTGGCGATGGCCATGAGTTCGGCGTGCAGGGAGGGTGTGCGGCGTACCAGGGCGCGCACGGAGGCCTCGCCGAGCATGGTGCGGGCGGCCAGGCCGTGGCGGCGGATGGTCCACCAGCACATGGTGGCGTTGGGGGCGTCGGTGCCGAGTTCGGCGGCCACGCGGGCCTCGGCGTCGGCGGTCACGGAGTCGGGGTCGGGGGGCGGGCCGCCGCCGGTGCGCTCCCAGGCGCGGACGAAGACGATGGCGCCCTTGCCCATGGTGCGCAGGCGGTGCAGGACCTCGGGGCCGGTGGGGCCGGGGTCGGTGCCCATCTCGACGAGGGCTCCGGCGACCACCGACAGGTCGGCGATGATGCCGGGGGCGGCGTGGTCCCCGGAGAGGAGGGGGGCCAGGGCCTCCAGGGCGAGTTCGCGCTCGGAGGCGGGGATGCGGGAGGCGAGTACGTAGACCGTGTGCACCGCCGGGGGGAAGTGGCGGGGGTCCGTGGCGACTGAGGCGTCGATCAGCTGCTGGAACGCCCTGCGAAACTCGTCGACCATGGGTCCGTCCCCTTTCTTACGCAACCAACCTAATGTCTCATCAGGGAAGGATCGCACTTTAACGGGTGATTTCATGTGCTGCTGGTGGGTTTGTTGACGTTTTGAGACGCCAGGGGCGTAAGGGCCCCGGGAGGCTCACAGCCCCAGTCGTGTGACCGCGTTGTCCTCCAGCGGGTTGGCGGTGCGGATGTAGTCGTGCACGGTGCGCGGGTTGGTCCACCGGCCCTGGCGCATGATCTCGCGGTCGGTGGCCCCGCCCAGGGCCGCCTGGGTGGCGAACCCCGCCCTCAGGGAGTGGCCCCCGAAGTCGTCGGGGTCCAGACCGGCCCGCTCGGCGTAGCGTTTGACCAGCTCGTTCACCGCCCGCCCCGACATCGCCCGCTCCCCCACCCGGCCGTGCCGGGTGACCGTGGGCAGCAGCGGGCGCTCGGAGCCGTCGGCCAGGTCGGTGCCCCGCCAGCCCTGGCACCGGTGCGCCGGCGAGGCCGTGGCCGCCGTCCCCTCCACCAGGGCCCGCACCGCCTGCGGCCCGCCGTCGCGGCGCGCCTCCAGCACCTGGGACCAGTCGGCCAGCGCGCACACCGGGCAGGTGTGGCGGTGGCGGCCCCGGGGCAGCGCCACGACCTGGCCGTGGCGCCCCTCCTGGTCGGTCTTGGTCGAGCCCAGCCGCACCACCAGGGCCGGGGTGCCGGTGGAGGCGTCGGTGCGCACCGCCACGTCGTCGAAGGTGAGCGCGGCCAGCTCGGCGCGGCGCAGCGCACCGGCGAACCCGGTCAGCAGCAGCACCGTGTCCCTGCGGCGGCAGACCCCGCCGGGGAAGCCGTCGGCGGGGCGCACCGCGAGCAGGGACTCCAGTGTGGAGAGCACCACCGGGTCCTTGCGGCGCGGCCGGCTCCTGCGGGTGCGGCGGATGCCGCGCAGCGTCATCCGGACCACCTCGGCGCGGGTGGGCGTCTCCAGGCCGTGGGCGCCGTGGACGGCGGCGATGGCCGCGGAGCGCCGTTCGATGCTGGAGGGGGCCAGCGCCCACCCGGAGCCGTCCCCGGTGCGGGCCTGGGCGCAGGCGGCCAGGTAGACGGCCACGTCGACCGGGTCGGCCGGGAGCGACTGGCGGTGCTCGGCCAGGCACCAGGCGGTGAAGGAGGTCCAGTCGGCGCGGTAGGCGCGCAGGGTGTTGGGCGACTGGGCGCTGGCCAGGTACCGGCCCAGGGCGCGGGCCTGTTCGTCGTCGAAGCGCTCGCGGACCCGGGCCAGGGCGCGGGTGTCCACCAGGACGCTGTGGGTGACGCGCTCCAGGCGGGCGCGCACGGTCGCGGGCAGGGCGGCCTCGTCGGCCGGTTCGGGGTCCTGGGAGGGGGTGGGTGTGTTCACGGTTATCCATGATGGCCCAGGCGCGGGTGCGGGCGGCACCGCGACGCACGGGGGCGTGCGGGGGTGGTGGCTGGTGTGCCGGGTGTCCTCAGCGCCGCCGGTCCGGTCCCGCGCGCGGGTGCGGTGTGGCGGGGGCCACGGCTCAGCCGCCGAAGTGGGCGCGCAGGGCGTCCCACAGCTCGGCGGGCGGCATGACCCACAGCAGGGGCGCCGCGGACAGGACCAGGGCGGCCGTGAACCCGATCGCGGCGATCCTGCGGCGCAGCACCAGGGCGGTGACGGCGCCGCCCGCCGGGACGCCCAGGGCCAGGACCAGGACCCACACCAGGGCGTTGCCGACCGCGTCCATCGCCTCCTGCGGCGCCGGGGCGGTGGGGTCGGCCGCGGCCACGGCGGCGTCCTGCAGGTCCATGGCCGTGAACAGCAGGTTGGCCAGGGCCAGGAAGGTGCCCAGGGCCCACACCAGGGTCAGCACCACCCACAGCAGGGTGATCCTGCGGTCGGGCGGGTCGGCCACGACCACCGGGGTGCGGCTGATCCTGCCCTCGGTGCGCGCCGGGGGCGCGTCGGCCTCCCGCGTGCGGGGGGCGGCGGCGGACACGGGGGCGGTGGGCCGGTCCTTGCGGCGTTTGCGTTTTTTGGGTGACACGCGCCTGTCCTTGGTGGGGTGGGTTCGCTGGTCGCCGCACCCGGCCCGGGGTCCTCGCGGGCGGGCGCGGCCGGGAAGTCGGAGCCTACCCGCCCAGCGGGGTCAGGTGGATGGCCGACACGAACACCACGGGCCAGGCGAGCAGTGCCAGTGCCCACAGGGCGGCTCTGCGGTCCCCGGCGACGGTGGCCACGGCGGCGGCCAGCAGGGGGATGCCGACGGCGGCGCCGAAGGCGAGGGTGAACCACTCGGCCGCCGAGCCGGCGTGGGAGTGGGCGTCGACGCCCATCAGGTAGCCCACGGGCCCCAACACCAGGGCGAACAGGGCGAGGACGGCGACGACGACGCGGATGCCGGTGGGGTGGCTGGTGTTGCGGCCACCGCCGGGGGCGGAGGGACGGTCAGACACGGGGGCCGTGGTGCCTTTCGAGAACGGGGCGGCGGGCCAGGGCGTCGACGGACGGGGGCATGCCCGGGCCCGGGGGCGCGGGGTGGGTGGGTCCGTCGGGGACGGCCCGCATCCGCCCGGGCGCGGGCGCGCCGGGTCGAGTGCGGTGCTGTGTAAAACGTACTCCACCTGGGGGGCGTCCGAAACCCGAGGGCGGGCCCTCAGGGCGTGGGGGGCCAGGGGCGGGCGCCCCCGACCAGGCCGGTGAAGGAGGCCAGCAGCCGGAGTTCGTCGATGCTGCGCGGGGCCGTGGTGAGCAGGTCGGGCGAGTGGACCACGGCCGCCAGGAGCTGGGCGCGCGAGAGGGCGACGTTGAGGCGGTTGCGGTCCAGGACGAACGCGGTGCCGCGGCTGGCCTCTGCAGCGTTGGAGGTGGTCATCGAGCAGATGACGGCGGCGGCCTCCTGTCCCTGGAAGCGGTCGACGGTGCCCACCCGCACCCCCTCCAGTGCGGGGTCGGTGCGGGCCGCGGCGGCCAGGGCTCTGCGCAGGGCGCGCACCTGGAGGTTGTAGGGGGCCACCACCAGGATGTCCTCGCCGGTCAGGGGTCGCGGCTCCAGGCCGGGGCCGGGGGTGAGCTTGTCCTGGACCAGGCGGGTGGCGATCGCGACGACGGCCTCGACCTCCTCGGGACTGTGGGTGGTGCGGCCGTGGTGGGTGACGGGCAGGGTGTACACGCCGGGGTCCAGGGCGGACAGGGCGCGTTCGGCGGTGGAGGGGTGGGCGTGCAGGCGGCCCTGGTAGGACAGGGCCGAGACGGTCGCGCACACGTCGGGGTGCATGCGGCGGGTCTGGTCCAGGAAGTAGCCGCGGGCGGGGTCGATGATCTGGCGTCCGGCCATGAGGTGCTGCAGGGCGGAGGCGTCGGCGCCCTCGCCGTGGGTGCCCTGGACGACCTGGGGCAGCTGCTGGGGGTCGCCGAGCAGGACGAGGTTGTGGGCGGCGGCGGAGACCGCGAGGGTGTCGGCCAGGGCGAACTGGCCGGCCTCGTCGATGATGAGCACGTCCAGGGGGTCGGCGATCATCGCGGCGTTGGACAGGGCCCAGGCGGTGCCGCCGATCAGGACGGGCTGGTTGTCGGCGGTGCGCTTGGCGCGCCAGCCCATCAGCGCCTGGGGGCTGGTGGGCTGGTCCCAGGGCAGGTCGGGGTCGACGGCGTCCTTGCCGCGGCCCTTGGCGCGTTTGGCGGCGGCCAGGGACACCCCGGCCTGTTCGGCGGCGCGCAGGGCGGCGCCCATGACGTTCTCCACGGCCTTGTGGCTGGTGGAGCACACACCCACGTTGCGGCCCTGGCGGGCCAGGTGGGTGATGAGCTGGGCGGCCAGGTAGGTCTTTCCGGCGCCGGGCGGGCCCTGCACGGCCAGGTAGGAGCCGTCCAGGCGGTCCACGGCGGCGATGGTGGCGGCGATGAGGTCGCCGCCGTGCTCGTCCGGGGAGGGCAGGGGGCCGGGGGGGCGAAGGCGGGGCGGGACGCGGCGCAGCACGTCCAGGCCGGGGTGGTGGGGCCACCGGGGCAGGGCGGCGACGGCGGTGCGGGCGATCGACTCCAGCGCCCCGTCCTTGGGCTGGGGGTTGACGGGTGAGCCGGGCAGGACCGCCACGGGCGCGCGGGAGCGGGTGTCGTCGGGGTCGCTGGTCTCGGTGACGGTGAGCGTGTCGGCGTCGGCGCGGGCGACGTTGGCCGGTACGGCGGTGGCCGGCCTGCCCGGGGCGCCGGGGTAGAGCAGGTGGACGTCCTGGCCGGTGGTGAAGGGGTGGGGGTGGGCGGCGTCCAGGCGCATGGACAGCTCGCGGCGGGCCTTGCGCTGGCGGCCGGTGGGTTCGGCCCACTCCCCCGTGTGGACCTGCCAGGGCACGGCGCAGTCGGTGTCGGCCTCCAGGTCGGTCAGGGGGGCGCTGGTGCGGCGGTAGTGCTCGCGCCAGGGCGGCAGGTTCTCGCGCTGGTAGTAGCCGACCAGGGCGGCCAGGGAGGCGCGGGTGCGGTCCTCCTCGCCGCGCTCCTCGGCGGTGGCGGGCAGGTCCGCCAGGAGGGGTTCGGTCAGGGCGGCGTGGCGGGCGAGCTTCTCGGCGCGCTTGCGGGCGCGTTCGGCCTCCTCCTCGGTGAGTTCGAGCTGGACGGGGGGCCGGTCGGTGATGCCCTGGCGGACGCGGTGGTCCTCCAGCCAGTCGCGCAGGCGGGCGGTGGAGTGGCAGTCGTCGCGGTTGTAGGCGCCGATGTCGGCGAGCACCCGGGCGGCGCGGTCGTGGTCGCCGTGCTCGGCGGCGCGCAGGTAGGCGGCGTAGGCGTCGATGCTGGAGGTGGCGGTGGTGACGTCGCCGGAGCGGGCGGCGCCCAGGTAGAGGGGTTCGAGGTACTTGATGGAGTAGGAGCGCTGGGACACGCGCAGGCTCTTGCGGACCACCGTGTACAGGTCCACGAGCCGGTTCTCGCGCAGGAGCCGGTTGACCTCCTCCTCGCGGGTGGCGAACTCGGAGCTGAGGTGTTTGAGCCGGTCCACCTCGTAGGAGGCGTAGTGGTAGACGTGGGCGTTCTCGTCGGCGTCGATGCGCGCGCAGGCGAAGTCGACGAAGTCCTCCAGGGCCTTCTTCTCCTGGGCGCGGTCGTGGGCCCAGAAGGTGTGGAAGGTCTCGGTGCCGTGCTCGTCCTCGGTGGTGGCGCCGAACAGGTACTCCAGGCCGCGTCCGCCGTCGCGGGAGTGGTAGGGGTAGCCCTCCATGTCGAAGAACACGTCGCCGGGGCTGGGGGCGGGCAGGGCGGCCAGGCCGTCGGGTGAGAAGACCTCGGCGGTGACGGTGCCCTGGGGGTTGTGGGGGGTGCGCGTGGTGTCCTGGCGGACCTGGAGGGCGGCCTGGGCGCGCAGCTGGTCGAAGGAGCGGCGGGGCAGGGTGGCGGGGCGCTGGTCGTCGCCGGCGCCGGCCAGGGCGTCGATGGTGTCCAGGCCGGCGTCGGTGAGTTTGGCGGCCTGGTCGGTGCGCAGCCCGGCGACCAGGGACAGGTGGCGGGCGGCGGTGCGCCCGCCCGAGCACCAGGTGCCGTAGCCGCAGCCCTCGCAGCCGGGGCGGGGTTCGCCCCAGGTGGGGGCGGGCAGGGCGGGGGGCTGGGCGAGCCGGTCCAGCAGGCGGGTGGTGACGGTGGTGAGGATGGGGGCGAAGTCGGCGGTGTCCAGGGTGTGGGTGTGGCCGTCGCCGGTGAGCAGGTGCATGCGGTCGGGGGTGCGGCCGGTGGCCACGGCGACGGCGTGGGCGTAGGCGGCGAGCTGGACGACGGCGCCGGGGCCGGGGCGGCGGGCGAGCTTGGTGTCCCAGGGTTCGTAGGACCAGGGGTCGGGTGCGGGGTCGCGGCGCTCGCCGGTGGCGGGGTCCAGGTCGGAGCGGATGAGGAAGTCGGCGCGGCCGTGGAAGGCCACGGCCGGGGCGGTGGGGGTGGCCGCGGTCAGGGGGTGGTGGAAGCTGCCCTGGTAGATGACGGGCGCCCCGGCGGCCATGGCCTGGGCGGTGGCGGTGGCTGCGGCCGCGAGGGAGGCGTCGTCGGCGCGGGGCTCCTCGATGCGCACGACCTCGCCGAACAGGGCGGTGAGCCGGTCGAGTTCGGCCTGCTCGTGGACGTGGCCGTGGTGGGCGACGAGGGGGTCGACCTTGTCGGGGGCGGGGGCGCCCTCCAGGCGGGCGGCCAGCGCGGTCTTGAGGGCGCTGCGGTGGTCGCACTCCAGGGTGTCGACGAGGTCGGTGGGCGAGACGACCCAGCCGGTGGTGGTGCGGAACAACGCCCCTGCTCCCTGTGTGTCGGTGGTGGGTGGGTGCTGGGGATTGTGCCACGTCGAGGTGACGTGTGGGGTCTCACACGCGCGTGTGCCCCGCCACGGGGTGTCGGGGCGCGTCCGCGCCCGGCCGGGTCCGGCCCCTTCCGCGGCGGCCCCGCCGGGGCCGGTGACGCGAACGTGACGCGGGTCGGGGGAACCGGAGGGGCGCGGGGGGCGTCCTCCCCGGTGGTCGGCGCGGATCGGTCACCGGAAGAGGTGTCCGCACCGGCGGCCCGGAAGGAGTGGATCCCCATGGTGTTCCCGCGGAGTCTTGCGGTGATCGGTGCGAACGCGCTGCTGGTGCTGGCGTCCTCGGCCTCGTGCGAGGTGACGTCGGGCAGCGGGGCCAGGTTCGCCACAACCTCCTGCCAGAGCCGGGACTGCGAGGTCACCGTCAGCGGGGACCAAGGCACCGGCGACCTGTGGGAGCAGGGGAACACGACGATCGGGTACCGCATCCTCCTGGCCGAGGACCAGGAGGCCGACGTGCGGGTGAGCGTGCAGGAGCGGGCGTACCGGGAGTCGGAGGAGGCCGTTCTGGTGCCCGGGGACTCCGCCGAGGTGGGCGGCTACACCGTCACCTACGTCGAGCACACCGGCGACGCCGCCACCTTCGACTTCACCTGGCAGGACTGAGCCGGGGCCCTCCCGCTGCGGCGGTCCGCTGCGGGCGGTGGCGGGGCCGCCCGGCTCGCGGGGGCCGGGACGGGGCCGTCGGGGCCGCTGCGGTGGCGGTCGGGCCGGGGCGCAGACGGGTGCGCCCCGCCCCGGGGTGTCGGGGCGGGGCGCACGGGGTCCGTGTGGAAGGGGCGGCTAGCCGACGACCTGCCATTCGACCTGGCCGACACCGGCCCCGGTGCCGATGATCTGGTCGAAGGCGGCCGTGGACAGGTCCAGGCAGCGGCCGTCGATGTAGGGGCCGCGGTCGTTGATGCGCACGGTCACCGACTTGCCGTTGCTGGGGTTGGTGACCTGGACCTGGGTGTTGAACGGCAGGGTCTTGTGCGCGGCCGTCATGGCGCTGGGGTCGAAGGTCTCGCCGTTGGCCGTGGAGTTGCCCGCCAGGTCGGCGCCGTAGAAGGAGGCCTGGCAGGTGCCGCCGTCGCCGGAGGCCTCGCCTCCCCCGCCGCCGGTGTCGGCCTCGGGCTCCTCGGCCTCCTCCTCTTCCTCGGGTTCCTCCAGGACGTCGGAGGCGTCGGTGCTGGTGCTCTGGGTGGCGGAGGTGACGGCCTCCTGGGCCCGCTGGAGGGCGTCCTCCCCCGCCTGGGGCGCGGCGCCCTCGGCGACCAGGGGGTCGGGGTCGGCCTCGGGGATCCCGGCGGCGTTGGCGGCCGTCTCGGGGTCGGCGCCGGAGGCGATGACGGCCGCGGTGGCGGTCCCTCCCACGAGCAGGGTCAGACCCGTGGCCGAGGCCAGGATCATGGTGCGCTTGCGTCGGCTGCGCTTGGCGGCGACGCGGGGGCCGACGGCGGGGGCGTCGGTGCGGTCGTCTTCGACCGGCGGGGTCTGGGGCTCGTGTTTGCCCACGGCGGAGTCCTTACGAACGGGAACAGGGCGTGGCGGCCCGCTCCTGGTGCGGGGTGTGTGCGACGCCCCGGACGGGTGCGGGAGGGCGTGGCACGGGCGCGGAGCCGGGACCGCCGGTGGCGGTGCACGGGGTCTGGGCGCAGAGCTTAGGGGTAACGCGAGGGTAACGGTACCGGAAAGCGGGGGTTTGTGGAACTTGTCACCCGGTGATGTGGGGTTCGGGCAGTTCGGGGCGCCGGGGCGGGACGCCGTCGGGGAACAGGCGCAGGGCGGGGTCGGGCAGGTGCACCCCGCTGAGCTGGGCGACGGCCTGGGACAGGGAGGGGTTGTCCAGGTGTCCGCCCACGGCGCGGATCATGGCGGCCAGGGTGGGCAGGGGCGGGGCGCCCAGGGAGGCGACGGCGTAGCGGGTGGCCACGGCGGGGGTGCGCGAGGCGCCCGCCCAGCAGTGCAGCAGGACGCGTTTGCCCTCGGCGCGCAGGGCGGCCACGGTCGCGGCGGCCTCGTCCAGGGTGAAGTGCAGGTTGGCGTTGGCGGTGGGGCGGTCGTGCATCCACACCCTCACCCAGTCGGCGTCGGGCAGGTGGGGGGCGTCCTGGGGGTGGGTGCGGCACAGGGAGACGACCGCGTCCACGCTCTCGGGGTGGTGGCGCAGGTGGTCGAGGTTGCCGAGCAGCACCTGGGGGTCCAGGGGGTGGGGGACGGCGAAGGGCGGCAGGCGGCGGGGCTCCTGGAGCAGGACGGGGTGTTCGGGCCAGGCACCGGGGCGGGTGCCGTGTACGGCCGTCAGCGCGGCGGTCGTGAGGGCGTGGGGGTCCAGGGTCTCGGACATGCGGCGCAGGGCGTGCAGGGGCACGGCGGAGGCGCCCCACAGGGCTCCGGCCAGGGCGCCGGTGTGCATGGCGGCGTCGTCCCCGGCGGCGGTGTACGCCGACCAGACGGCGTCGACGAGGTGGGCGCACGCGAAGGACCCGCTCGCGGGGTCGTGGGCGGGGCGGGGGGTGCGGGTCAGGGCCCGCCAGGAGGCGCCCAGGGGGTCGTCGGCGGTGGTGTGCTCCAGGGCGGGCGCCGACCCGGGCGGGGTGCCGGTGCGGGCGGTGCTGCGCAGGACCTGCGCCCAGGCCTGTTCGGTGGGGTCCGCGGGCGGGGCGGGGGTGCGCGCGGTGGCGGTCAGCTCGGTCAGCGCGGTCCGGATCAGGCGGGGAAGCCGCGCGGAGGCCTCGGTGAACCCGCGGGTCAGCGCGGCGGGGGCGCCCACCAGCGCGGCGGCCACGGGCGCGCCGAGCATCGCGCCGATGGACCGGTCGGCGGCGGGGTCGTGGAAGTCGGGTGCGGGGGCGGGTACTGCGGACATGGCCGTCCTCGTGGGCGCTGCGGTCTGGTGCGGACTGGTGTCCCAGGGGTGGTCTTCCCGCGGGGGCCCGGTGTTGCGCACGGGTTGCCGGTTGTGGCCATCCGGGGTTCGGGGGGTGTACACCGGTGGCTGCGCGCAGGGCTCCTGCGCCGGGTGGGGAACCCGGTGGGCGGCCGGGGTGCGCGGAAGGGCGCCCGGGCTGGGCGGTCCGGTGCGGAGCGGCGTGGGCGCCTGTGGAGGGGCGGGGCCCGGCGGTGCGGGCCGGGCCGTTCGTCGGCCGGGGGCGGTACGGCCGGTGCCCTCCCCCGTCGGGCCCCTGCCGGTGCGGGGCCGGCGCTCGACTCCTGCGGTCCCCGGGCCGGGGCCGGCCGGCGGGGCGCCCCGTTCGGGGGCCGCTCAGGCGTGCTGGGGAAGGGCCGCGCGGTGGTAGCGGTCGGCCACGGCGTGGGCGACGGCCGGGTCCGGGCACAGAGGACGGGCCACCGCGTCGGCCCCGGCCAGGGCGAGCCTGTCGTGGAACAGGCCCGGTGCGAGCAGCCAGCTGGCCACCGCGACGCGGCGGTGGCCCCGGGCGCGCAGGCGGGCGACCTGTTCGGCGACGGTGGGGCGGCCGGTGGCGATGAAACCGGTCGTGACCGGGGCTCCCAGGCGCCGGGCCAGGCGGGCGGCGGCGCGGGACAGTTCGGCGCCGGCGCGCGGGTCGGTGGTTCCGGCGCAGGCCAGCACGACGGCGTCCCCGGGGCGGTACCCGGCCTGGGCCAGGCGGCGCACGGCGGTGTCCAGCACCGCGGGGTGGGCGCCCAGGGCGGGGGTGAGGACGGCGTCGGCGCGCCCGGCCCGCAGGAGCTGGTCGGGGATGTCGGTGCGCACGTGGTAGCCCGAGGCCAGGAAGGCGGGCACGACGACCAGGGGCCCCGGGGTGTCGGCGGCCACCTCGCCGACGGTGGGGGCGAGCACGTCGGCGAAGGCCAGGCGGGTGGGGCGCCGTGTCAGCTCCCCCACGCGCAG
The DNA here is from genome assembly GCF_026642255.1 of Streptomonospora nanhaiensis. GTDB lineage: Bacteria > Actinomycetota > Actinomycetes > Streptosporangiales > Streptosporangiaceae > Nocardiopsis > Nocardiopsis tropica. The sequence goes on from NZ_CP113264.1 coordinate 3,359,681, forward strand.
GGCCAGGGAGTGGGCCACGGCGGTGCCGTGGGGGTTGCGGGTGCCGTGGACGGCCAGCAGCAGGGTGGGGTGTCTGTTCATGGCTCTCGGGTGTGGGAGTGCGTGTGCGGTGGGGCGCGCCGTTGGGCGGCTCAGAGCTCGGGCGCGCAGTCGTGGGTGTCCAGGGCCAGGCGGTAGCCGCGTTTGACGACGGTCTGGATGATCCTGGCGTCGCCCAGCGCGGTGCGCAGGCGTGCCACAGCGGTCTCCACGGCGTGCGCGTCGGCGTCCTCGCCCAGGCAGGTGAGCAGGCGGGTGCGGTCCAGGACCTGGCCGGGGCGGCGGGCGAGTTCGCGCACCAGGCGCATCAGGGTGGGCGAGAGGGTGTGCACGGTGCCGTCGACCAGGACGGCGTGGCCGCGCAGGCGCAGTCGGTGTCCCGCCACGCCCAGGGTGGGAAAGCGCGCGGGCAGCTCCTCGGTGAGCTTGCGGACCTGGGCGCCGATGCGGGCGCGTTCGGGCCACACGGTGGGGATGTCGTGGGCCATGAGGGGGCGGGCGGTGACCGGTCCCACGCACATGGCCAGGACGTCGCCGCGCAGGGCCTCGACCAGGGGGCCGGTGCGGCCGGTGGTACGGGCGCGGGCCAGCAGGCCGGCGGCGGCGGGGGCGCTGGTGAAGGTGACGGCGTCCACTCCCCCGCAGGTGACGGCCTCGATGAGCCGGTCCAGGGGGGCGACGTTCTCGGGCTGGGTCCACCGGTAGACGGGGACCTCCACGACGTCGGCGCCGGCCAGGCGCAGGGCCGCGGTGAAGTCGGGCAGGGGTTCGCCGTGCAGCTGGATGGCCACGCGCAGGCCCGTGACGCCCTGTTCGAGGAGGTAGTCCAGGACCTCGGCGGAGGACTCCGAGGGCGGGGACCACTCCTCGGTGAGCCCGGCGGCGCGGATGGCGCCCTTGGCCTTGGGGCCGCGGGCCAGCAGGCGCGAGGAGCGCATGCTGGCCAGGAGGGGTTCGACGGTGCCCCAGGTCTCGCACGCCTCGATCCAGCCGCGGAAGCCGATGCCGGTGGTGGCGATGACGACGTCGGCGGGGCGGCGGGCGAGTTCGTCGGAGACCGAGGCCAGGCGCTGGTCGTCGCTGAGCGGGACGATGCGCAGGGCGGGGGCGGCGATGACCTGGGCGCCCTTGCGCTGGAGCAGGGCGCTGAGCTCGTCGGCGCGGCGGGCGGCGGTGACGGCCACGGTGAACCCGGCCAGGGGCGCGGTGGTCGCGGGCGCGCCGGCCTCCGCCCCCGTGCCGCCGGCCCCGCTCGCGCGGTCCTGGTGGGGACCCGCGGCGGGGGGCGGGGTGTGGGAGGACGGCGCGGACGCGGATGTGCTCAAGGTGACTCCTCTTCGGCGCGGGCGCTGATCTGGACGGTGGCGCCGGTGTCGCGGACGGCCCAGGTGCGCAGGCGCACCTGGGGGTCCTCCAGGCTCTGTCCGGTCAGCAGGGAGAACACATTCTTGAGCATGGGCGAGGCGATGGTGGGCTCGCCACGGCGGTCGCCGACGATGCCGCGCGAGATGACCGCGGCCCCGGTGAAGGGGTCGATGTTGTCGACGGCGAACAGGCGGTTGTCGCGGGTGCGGAACAGGGCCGCCTGACGGCCGTCGGGCAGCAGGACGGCCACGCCGTCGTCGGCGCCCAGGCGGTGGGCGGGGCAGGCGTCGATCCACAGGGCGGGCGGGGCGTGGGTGGTGGTGGCGGTCATCGGGTGGCCTCCTGCGGGCGGGGGGCGGGCATGCCGAGGTCGAGAGCGGCGCCCGGGACGGGCTGGTCGCGTGTGGTGGTGAAGCTGATGGTGGGGTCGGGTGTGCCGGGGGCGTTGGCGAAGGACTCGAACCGGGCGAGTTTGGCGGGGTCGGCCAGGACGGCGGCCCACTCGTCGGTGTAGGAGTGCACGTGGCGTTCCATGGCGGCCTCGAGCTCCTCGGCGATGCCCAGGGTGTCGTGGACGACGACGTCGCGCACGTGGTCCAGGCCGCCGTCCATGGCCTCGATCCAGGGGGCGGTGCGCTGGAGGCGGTCGGCGGTGCGGATGTAGAACATCAGGAACCGGTCGATGTAGCGGATGAGGGTCTCCTCGTCCAGGTCCGAGGCGAGGAGTTCGGCGTGGCGGGGGGTGAAGCCGCCGTTGCCGCCCACGTACAGGTTCCAGCCCTGGTCGGTGGCGATGATCCCGAAGTCCTTGCTGCGGGCCTCGGCGCACTCGCGGGCGCACCCGGAGACGGCGGACTTGAGCTTGTGGGGCGAGCGCAGGCCCCGGTAGCGCTCCTCCAGGCGGATGGCCAGGCCCACCGAGTCCTGGACGCCGTAGCGGCACCAGGTGGTGCCCACGCACGACTTGACGGTGCGCAGGGACTTGCCGTAGGCGTGGCCGGACTCGAACCCGGCCTCGACCAGGCGGGTCCAGATGGCGGGGAGCTGTTCGAGGCGGGCGCCGAACAGGTCGATGCGCTGGCCGCCGGTGATCTTGGTGTAGAGCTGGAAGTCACGGGCGACCTCCCCGATGACGATGAGCTTGTCGGGGGTGATCTCGCCGCCGGGGATGCGGGGCACGACCGAGTAGGTGCCGTTGCGCTGCATGTTGGCGAGGTAGCGGTCGTTGGTGTCCTGGAGTGTGGCCTGTTCGCCGTCGAGGATGTGCCCGCCCCCCAGGGAGGCCAGGATCGATGCGACGGCGGGCTTGCAGATGTCGCAGCCCTGGCCGGTCCCGTGGTTCTCGATGAGGGCGGAGAAGGTGGTGGTGCCGGTGGCGCGGACGGTCTCCAGGAGTTCGGCTCGGGACTGGGTGAAGTGCTCGCACAGGGCCTTGGACTGCTCGATGCCCGCCTGGGAGAGGATCTGCTTGAGCATGGGCACGCACGACCCGCAGCTGGTGCCCGCCCGTGTGCACGCCTTGAGGCCGGCGACGTCGCAGGCGCCCTGGGTGTGGACGGCGTCGGTGAGGGCGCCCTTGGTGACGGCGTTGCAGGAGCAGATCTGCGCGGAGTCGGGGAGGGCGTCGGCGCCCAGGGCCGCGCCGCCCTCGGGGGTGATGAGGGTGAGCGGGTCGCCGGGCAGGGGCGAGCCGACCATGGGGCGCAGGGTGGCGTAGGCGGAGGCGTCGCCGACCAGGATGCCGCCCAGGAGGGTGGTGGCGTCGTCGGACAGGACGAGTTTGGCGTAGCGGCCGCCGGCGGCGTCGTTGACGACCACGTCCAGGCAGTCGTCGGCGCGGCCGTGGGCGTCGCCGAAGCTGGCCACGTCCACGCCCAGGAGCTTGAGCTTGGTGGAGGTGTCGGCGCCGGTGAAGGTGGCGCCGCCGCCGAGGAGGCGGTCGGCGACGACCTCGGCCATGGCGTTGCCGGGGGCGATGAGCCCGTAGACGGTGCCGCGGTGGGCGGCGGCCTCGCCGATGGCGTGGATGCGGTCGTCGGAGGTGGTGCAGGTGTCGTCGATGACGATGCCGCCGCGTTCGCCGACCCGGAGGCCGGCGGCGCGTGCGAGGTCGTCGCGGGGGCGGATGCCCACGGAGAACACGACCAGGTCGGCGTCCAGGCGGGTGCCGTCGCCCAGGAGGAGGTTGCGGACGCGGCCGTCCGCGCCGGCCTCGACGGCGGTGGAGGCCGCTCCGGTGTGGATGTGCACGCCCAGGTCGGTGACGAGTCTGCGGAGCAGGCCGCCGGCGCCCTCGTCGATCTGGGCGGGCATCAGGTGGGGGGCGAGTTCGACGACGTGGGCCTCCACGCCCAGCAGCCGCAGGGCGTTGGCGGCCTCCAGGCCGAGCAGTCCGCCGCCGATGACCACGCCGGTGCGGGCGTGGCGGGCGGAGGCGGTGATGGCGTCCAGGTCCTCGATGGTGCGGTAGACGTGGCAGCCGGGCAGGTCGTGGCCGGGGACGGGGGGCACGAAGGGGGTGGATCCGGTGGCCAGGACGAGCCGGTCGTAGCCCAGGGTGCGGCCGGAGGCGGTGGTGACGGTGCGGGCGTCGCGGTCCAGGGCGGTGGCGCGCTCGCCCACGTGGACGTCCACGTGGGGTCCGGACAGGTCGCCCAGGGACAGGTCCTGGGCGCTGGCGCCGTCGAAGTAGGAGGAGAGCGCGACGCGGTCGTAGGCGGTGCGGGGCTCCTCGCCCACGACTGTGACGTGCCAGCGGTGGTCGCTGTCGCGGTCGTGGAGGGCCTCGACGAGTCGGTGGCCGACCATGCCGTTGCCGATGACGACGAGTTCTTCCATGGTGCGCGGCTCCTCCTGCTGCGGGGTCGGACGCCTCTCAGGCAACCCGCAGGGTGTTACCCGCGGGTCAGCCTCGTGTGTCGCGGTTGTTTCGATGTGCTGTCACCGCAGGTGGGGAGTGCGTGATTCGCGCCGGGGGCGGAGAAGGGCCAGCCCGGGGCGGGTGTGGGCGGCGCGGGGGCGCGGATGGGTGTTCGGTCACACCGGGTGCCGGGTGCCGGGGCCGGGGCCGGTGCGTGGACAGCGGTGGCGGGGTCGGCCAGGATGGCCGGTGATGCACACGATCCCTGATCCGCGCCGGGCGCGCGCCCTGTCCTCCCTGTCCGCACTGTCCGTCGGCGACGCCTTCGGCTCCCAGTTCTTCGTTCCCGCGAACCTGCGCTTCCTGGAGGAGCGCGAGCTGCCCCCGGGGCCCTGGGAGTGGACCGACGACACGGAGATGGCGGCCTCGGTCCACGCCGAGGTGCTCCGGGGCGGGGCGGTGGACCCCGACCGGCTGGCGTCCTCCTTCGCCCGCCACCACGACTTCGACCGGGGGTACGGTCCGGCGACGGGGCGCCTGCTGCGCCTGGTGCGCGAGGGCGGTGACTGGCGGGAGCTGGCCGCGGGACTGTTCGAGGGGTCGGGTTCCTTCGGCAACGGGGCGGCGATGAGGGTGGCCCCGCTGGGGGCCTGGTTCGCCGGCGACCCGGACGCGGCGGCCGTGCAGGCGGCGGTGACGGCGCGCGTCACCCACACCCACCCCGAGGCGGTGGACGGCGCGGTCGCGGTGGCGGTGGCCGCGTCCCTGGTGGCGGGGGGCGGGGCGGCGGCGCCCGGGCCCCTGCTGGACGGGGTGCTCGAGCGCCTTCCGCCGGGGCGGATGCGCGAGGCGGTGCGCGGTGCGCGCCTGCTGCTGGTGACCGCCGATCCGGTCGGGGCGGCCCGCGCCCTGGGCAACGGTTCGCGGGTCAGCGCCCTGGACACGGTGCCCTTCACCCTGTGGGCGGCGGCCCGGTACCGGTCGGGCTTCGCCTCGGCCATGTGGGCGACCGCCGCAGCCGGGGGCGACGTGGACACCACCTGCGCGATCGTCGGCGGGGTCCTGGGCGCGGGCCTGCCGGGCGGCCGGGTTCCCGCGGAGTGGGCCGAGCGCACCGAGCCCCTGCCGGGATGGGCGCTGGAGGGCTGAGCGCGGTCTCCGCCGGGGAGGGGCCTGGGGCCGGTGTCCGCCCCCGCTTTCCGGGGAGGGGCGCGGTCCGGGGCCGGGAGGGGACCGCGTGTGCGCGGCGGACCCGTGCCGGGGTCCGGCGCGCCCGGGAGGGGCGGGGGGTCAGGTGCCGTCCGGGCGGGGGTCCCTGGCGCGGTCGTGGCGTTCGCGGGCGGCGCGGATGTCGTCGCGGTGCAGGATTGCCCAGCGGTCCAGCGCGTTGAGGGGTTCCAGGAGGGTGCGGCCCAGGTCGGTGAGGGCGTAGTCCACGCGGGGCGGGACGGTGGCGTGCGCGGTGCGGTCGACCAGGCCGTCGCGGACCAGGGCGCGCAGCGTCAGGGTGAGCATGCGCTGGCTGATGCCGTCGATGGCACGGTGGAGCTCGCTGTAGCGGTGGGTGCGCCGCCCCAGCATGACGATGACGAGCACGCTCCACTTGTCGCCGACCCGGTCCAGGACCTCGCGGACCGGGCAGTCCTCGGGGGCGCGTTCGTCGGTGTGCCCGGTGGAGCGAACACCGGTGTGCGCTCGGGACGTCAATGTGCCTCCTTGTGCCTGGCCTGGGCTCACCTCATACTGACTGATAATGTTGTTACGCACAATAAGTATGCAAGGGGTGTCGTGAGCGTGAGCAGCCCGGAGCCGGGGGCCGAGCCGCGGGAGGCGGACCGGCCCGCCGAGGAGGAGCTCCCCCTGGACGCGGTCACCGGACTGGTGTCGCTGGGAACCGAGGACGCGCCGGCGTGCTCGGACGGAACGTGCTGGTGAGTGAGGGGATTGTCCGTGCAGGTCGAGGTGTGGTCCGACATCGTGTGCCCGTGGTGCTACATCGGCAAGCGGCGCTTCGAGACGGCCCTGGAGCAGTTCGAGCACGCCGACCAGGTCGAGGTCCTCTGGCGCAGCTTCCAGCTGGACCCCTCCTACCCGCGGGGGCGCGGCGAACCGGTCCGTGACGCCCTGGCCGCGAAGACGGGCGCCTCGCGCGAGCAGGTGCGCGCCATGACCGCGCAGGTGGAGAAGGTCGCCGCGGAGGTGGGGCTGGAGTACGACTTCGAGAACGGGTTCATGGTCAACACCTTCGACGTGCACCGGCTCGTCCACCTGGCGCAGAGCCGGGGGCTGGGCACGAAGGCGCACGAGCGCTTCATGCACGCCCAGCTCGTGGAGGCGAAGGACCTCTCCGACACCGCCACCCTGGTGGAGCTGGCCGTGGAGATCGGCCTGGACGCCGCGGAGGCCCGCCGGGTGCTGGAGGGCGACGACTACGCCGCGCAGGTGCGCGAGGACGGCGCCGCCGCGCAGCGCCTCGGCGGGAACGGCGTGCCGTTCTTCGTGATCGACCGGGCCTTCGGGATCTCGGGCGCCCAGCCCGTCGAGGTGTTCGCCTCGGCCCTGGAGAAGGCCTACCGGGCGGCGTCGGCCTAGACCGCCGGCGGGCGGTCCGGGCGCGCCCCCGGGGCGCCCGCGCCGGAGACCGGGCCGGTGGCGGTGGAGCGGGTTCCCCCTCAGGGGGGAGCCCGCTCCCGCTCGTGGGGGAGGTGTGCCCGGGGGTGCGCGCGCCAGGGTGGAGGTATCCACTCCGCACCACTCCGGGAGCACGCCATGACCGCCTTGCCACCCCTTCCCGCACCCCCCGCAGATCCGGGGCACGAACGGCACGACCGCGCGACGGCGGTGCCCTGGGCCGCGCTGGCGTGGTCGGCGGCGGCCCTGGCACTGGGCCTGGGCTGGCTGTCGGGGGTGCTGCCCCTGAGCGTGGCCGATGAGGAGGGGTTCGGTTCGCTCTTCGCCGGGCGCGGCGAGGCCCTGCCGGTGGTCCTCGTACTGGCCATGGGCGCGGTGGGCGTCGTGTGCTCCGTGCTGATGCTCCGGGGCGGCGGGCCCCGTGCGGCGCAGGTGGGCGCCTGGGCCCTGGCCGTCCTCATCCTGCTGGTGTTCGTGGACGGCAACCTGCTGGCCCTGTTCGGCTACACGATGATCATGCCGGTGGTGGGCTGGATCGTGCCCGGCCTGGCCCAGACCTGGGTGACCGCGCTGTTGGCGCCCGACAGCCTCACCGGCCTGTTCTTCACCGCCGGTGTGGGGGTGTGGGTGCTCGCGGCCCTCGCGTGCCGCCGGGCGGGCCGCCGCTCCTGCGCGCGGTGCGGCAGGAGCCCCCGGTGGTCGGCCGCCGTGGAGCGCGGGACCCGGGTGCGGGCGCTGAGGGTGGGTCGGATCGCGGTGGCGGTGGGCGCGGCGACCGCCCTGGTCTATCCGTCCATCAGGATCCCGTGGCTGTTCGGCGTCCCGGTCGGGATGAGCCGGGAGGACTTCGCGGTGCTCTCCGCCGACCCGTTCACGCTGGTCATCGGCGTGGGGTTGGGGTCGGCCGGCATCGTCGGCGCCGTTCTCATGCTGGGGCTGGTCCAGCGCTGGGGCGTGCGGTTCCCCCGGTGGACCGCGGGCCTTGCCGGGCGCCGGGTGCCGGTGCCGCTGGCGGTGGTGCCCGCGACGCTGGTCGCGGTGGCCCTGGTGGCGATGGGCCGCAGCAGCGTCACCGAGGTCCTTGCCGGAGGGGCCGGGTCGATGTTGAGCTCCAGCACCGTGCACGTGGTGGTGTTCTCCTCCATGGGGCTGTGGGGGACGGCCCTGGGCGTGGCCACCGCCGCCTACCTGGTGCGGCGCCGGTCCGAGTGCGGCCGGTGCGGGCGGGGGCTTCCCGAGGCGGAGCCCCGCGACATCCGGGCCGCGGCGGCCTGAGTGGGGACCGCACTCCCCCGCCCTCTCCCGGAGGCGCCCGCCCGGGGCGGCGCGTGCGGGACCGGTGCCCCTCCCCCCGGCGGGGAGGGGCACCGCCTCGTGTGCGGCTGGAGTGCTGCGTGTGCGCCCGGCCCCAGGGTCGTGTCCCGACGCGTTCCGGGGGTTCGGCGCGGCTTCCGGGGCGGCGGCCGGGAGACGTCCCGGCGGGGTGACGTGGCCGGTGCGCGCTTCGCGGGAGGGAGGCGATGGGGCTGGTCATCGGGCAGGTAGAGGCCCGGTCCGGGCTCACCCCCGGCCGGAGCCGGGCACCCGCACGTGCGCGCACCGGCCCGTGTCCGCCTCCACCTGCCACCCGGCGGCGCGCAGCGCCTCCGCGTAGGCGCCGACCTCCGCGGTGAACCACCCCCCGTCCTCCCGCTGCGAGCGTCGGGCCTCGCCGTGGTACACGTACAGGAGCCGCCCGCGCGGCTCCACGTAGAAGCCCCTGGGCTCCCCCACCGCCGTCCAGTCCACGGGCGCGTGCCCGGCCGCCTGCAACACGGCCACCGCCCCGAGCACCTCGGGGGGCGAGCCCTCCCACGCCGGTGTCCCCTGCCCGCCCCACCACTCCCTGCCCGCCGCCTCCACGGGCGCGGCCTCGCCCCGTGCGCGCCGCGCCAGGGCCGCGTCCAGCCCGGCACGGGAGGCCAGGACCCCGCGCTGGATGCCGTACTCGTCCCCGGAGCGGTGCGGCAGCCCCTGGGACTCGCGCTCCTCCAGGTAGTCCAGGTGCTCGCGCAGCGCGGCCAGACCCGCCTGCGTGATGCGGAAGGCGTAGCCGCGGCCGGGGGGATCGCACGGGGCCAGGAGCCCGGCGTCGATCAGCCACTCCCGGCGCCGCCGGTCGCCGACGGAGGTGCGGTAGGCGAGGATGTGCGGTCTGGCGCCCAGGTCGTAGAGGTCGACGAAGCGGGCCGGGGTGAGGCGGCCGGGCATGGGGTCTCCATCGTGTCGGGGTCGGTGGTGGGGCGTCCGCCCGGGTACGGCGGAGGCGGCCACCGCCACCTTGGCCGGTCCCTCCGACAGTTCGCACCCCTCCCGGTCCGTCCGGGAGGCCGGGGCTGTGCGGCCATGGTCGCAGGGTGTCCCGTGGAGCGCGGCGCGGGGCGCCGGCGTGCGGACCGGCCTCCGGGAAGGCCGCACCGACCACGTCGGGGAGCCTCCCACGGCCGCCCCGGCGGCTTTTCCAGAGCCCAGGCCTCACCGCCCGGCCCGCATAGGCCGCCAGCGACCTCAGGTGGCAAGAGGCCATCGTCGGAGGCAACGCCACCTCCTACAACCACCAGCCGGGGGCGTCGATCCTCGACGCGCACGGAAGCCCCTGGGAATCGCACAGCCCAAGCCCGCTCGAAAGCCTGACTGAGCACTAGTTCGGACAGACAGCGCGCCGAACCGACCGCCCCCGTCTGACCATGACAAGTCCTGCTGCTCCCGAACGTTCGGCAACAGGACATGCGGCCGGCGAGTAGCTCTTGTCGAGTGGCCGTTGCCGGACACGGCGCGGCCGGGATCGGCCACACCCCGTGCCCGCGGGCCGGGGCGGGGCATGCTCGGGGGGCGGGCGCCCCGGAAGGAGCCCCGGTGCTCGCACCCCCCGCCCCACTCCTGGTCTTCACCTCCACCGCCAAGGGAAGCGGACCCGGGGTAGGAAGCCGGTCCCCGGGTGAGCCGCGCGAGACCGGTGAGCCCGAGCGGACCGAGCCGGCCCCGGACAAGGACGAGGACTGAGACGGGGTCGACCATGCGCAGGGGCGCGCCCCGGGTGGTGACGGAGCTTGAGAGGGGTTCCAGAAGCGTCTGGGAGACCTCGGCCAGGAGGTACTCGCCGTCGCTCTCGACCCTGTCGACGGTCGTCTCGAAGGCGGGTTCTTCGCGCGCCGGTGCGCCCGGGCGCACCGGCCTGCCACGGCCGCGGCGGTCGTGGAGCCGGGGGCGGCCACCCTCCCAAGCTGGACTTTCTGCTCGAAATGTGGCAAACCGGGTAGAGGTTCCGAAGCAGTTGCCGCCTCGCGAGATTGACCGGGGTCATGCCATGTCGCTCAAACACGGGTCCAACGAGCTGATGACGTCCCTGGTCAGGGCCGGGCACCTCGCCAACTTCGAGGAGCTCCCCTCCCTCGTGGCCGGCAAGGCCGCGGCCGCGGACCTCACCGAGATCCGCATCTACCTCGCCGACCGCCAGCAGCAGGTCCTGCGCGAGGTCACCGGCCGCGGTCTCGACGCCCACCAGGGCGGAGACGACCTGAAGATCGACGGGACCGTCGCCGGCGAGGCCTACATCATGGGCGTGACCGTGCCCGTCGGGGACCGGGGCCGCTACTGGGTGCCGATCCTGGACGGGGCCGAACGCCTGGGCGTGCTCCACGTGGCCTACAAGGGCGACCCCGACCGCTCCGCGATGCGCGACCTGGCCGCGATGGTGAGCCTGCTGATCATCGCCAAGCGCGCCAACAGCGACGCGCACGCCCGCCTGGTGAGGGTCAGCCCCATGTCCGTCTCGGCGGAGATGCAGTGGACCCTGATGCCCCCGGGCACCTTCGCCGACTCCCGGGTGACCATCTCCGCCGCCACCGAGCCCGCCTACGACAACGCCGGGGACTCCTTCGACTACGCCCTGGCCGGGGAGATCGCCCACCTGGCCATGTTCGACGCCATGGGCCACGACACCGCCGCCGGGCTGATCGCGAACCTGGCGGTGGGCGCCTTCCGCAACGAGCGCCGGCGCGGCGTCCCGCTGGAAGAGATCCCCCGGGGTGTGGAGAACACCCTGATCCAGGAGTTCGTCCAGACCCGGTTCGCCACCGCGATCCTGGCGGAGCTCAACCTGAGCACCGGCGAGCTGAGGTGGGTCAACTGCGGCCACCTGCCGCCCGTGCTCATCCGGGGGGAGGAGGTTCGCGCACTGGAGTGCGACCCCTCCCACCCCCTGGGCATGGACCTGGGGGTGCCCGTCGCGGTCTGCCACGAGCAGCTCGAGCCCGGCGACCGCCTGCTCCTGTACACCGACGGCATCATCGAGGCCCGCGACTCCGAGGGCCGGGAGTTCGGCGTGGAGCGGTTCGTGGACTTCGTCATCCGCCACCAGGCCGACAGCCTGCCCGTCCCCGAGACGCTGCGGCGCCTGGTCCACGCGGTCCTGGAGTACCACCACGGGCAGTTCGGCGACGACGCCACCGTCCTCTTCTGCGAGTGGCACGGCTGAACCCCGGGCGCGGCCCCGCGGCCGTCCGCGCTCACCCCGGGCGCCGGGCCACCACCGAGAAGTTCAGCGGGATCCGCGGGGCCCCCTCCGGGAGCCGCCACCCCTGCGGGCACGCCACGAGCCCGGGGAAGGCGGGCCAGTCCATGAACGGGTGCTCCCCGAGCGCCTCGACCACCAGTCCCGCCTCCAGCAGGGCTCCGGTCACCTCCGCCAGGCTGTGGCGCCACTGGTGGTTGACGGTGCTCGTGATGGACTCCGCCGTCCCGTCGGTGTAGGTCTCGGCCTCGTCGTAGGTGTCGGCGCCCCCGCCGCCGAGGTAGTCGCCGGTCACCTGCCACGGCTCGTAGTCCAGCGCGTTCAGGAGCGGGTGGTCGTCCCGGACCACGAACACCCCGCCCGGCTCCAGCAGGTCGTGGACCGACCGCGCCCACGGGCCCAGCTCGGGAAGCCACATGACGGCGCCCGTGCCGGTGACGACCACCTCGAACCGCCGGTCGACGGCCTGCGACGCCGTGCGCGCGTCGCTCTCCACCCAGGTGACGTCCGCGCCGTCGGCGGCGGCGATGCGCCGGGCGTGGGCCAGCGAGTTCGCCGACAGGTCCAGGCCGTGGACGTCCACGGCGCCCAGCCGGACCCAGCACACCGTGTCGGTGCCGATGTGGCACTGCAGGTGCAGCAGGGACCTGCCCGCCACCGTCCCGCCGTCCAGGTGCGGCTCCAGGACCGCGAGGTCGTTGCGCACGACCTCCGAGATGTAGGAGGGGTCGGCGATCAGCCCATCGACGTCGTACATCGCGGACCGGGCGTGGACGTCGGCCCTCTGGTCCCAGTTCGCGCGGTTGTCGGCGACGGCCCTGTCGTGGTCGCTCATGTCCTCGGACGCCTCGTTCCGTGTGTCGGGGCGCCGGAGCGGATGTCCGCCCGGCCCTTCGGGGCATGGTCTCGGATCGGGGCCGGACGGGGAAGCGGTTTTTCGCGGGCGCGGGCCCCGTGCGGGCACAGGGGCGGAAGGCCCCCTCCCCGCACCGGGACCGGTGTGCCCGGGAGGGCGGGGCCCGGGTCAACCGGAGCCGGCGGCGGCCCCGTCCCCGTGGTCCCGGCCCGGTACCGAGGCCAGGTCCCGGCGCGAACGCAGCCCCAGCTTGGCCAGCGCGTTGGCCACATGGGTCTCCACCGTGCGCGGTGACAGGTGCAGCAGGGCCGCGATCTCCCGGTTGGTGCTCCCCCGCCCGGCCAGGGCCGCGATCTCCCCCTCACGCGGGGACAGGCGGGGGTCCCGCGGGCCGCGCCCGCCCGCCGGGGCGGCCACCACCCCGTGCGCGCGCAGCGCACGGCGCACCCGCGCCGCGTCCCAGGCCGCGCCCAGCGCCGTGTACTCCTCCAGCGCTGCCCGCAGCCCCGCCACGCCCTCCTCCTCGGACCGGCCCCCGGAGCGGTCCAGTCTCGTGTGGGCCGCGGCCTCGCGGACCTGGGCGGCGTCGTAGGGGCGCGGCATGGCCCGGTAGGCGGACGCGGTCTCGGCGTACAGGTGCAGCGCCCGGTCCCCCTGGCCGCGGTGCCGGGCCAGGGCGGCCTCGAACCGCCCCAGGGCCGCCGCGGCGGCCGGGGCGCCGGTGCCGCGCAGTCCCGCCCGGAAACGGGCGCACAGGTCCTGGGCCTCCGCGTCGCGCCCGGCCGGGATCAGCGCCTCCATGCCCGGGACCAGGTCGGCCGCCCACACCCACACGCCCTTGCTCGCCACCAGAGACACCAGGCCCTCCACCCGGGACCACGCCTCCCCGGGGTCGCCCCTGGCGATCGCCAGGCGGGCCAGCAGCCCGGCGGCGAACGCGCGCACGGGAACCGCGTGGTCGGGGTCGGGCGCCGCGGGGCCGTCCCCGGGGGCGGGTTCGAGGAGCGCCAGGTGGGACCGGGCGCCGGCCGGGTCCCCCTGGGCCAGGGCCAGTGCGGAGCGCACCAGGGTCAGCTCGGCGGCGACCGCGTGCAGGTGGGCCAGGCGCGCGGGGCCCAGGTGGCGTTCGGCCTCCTCGTCCAGGCCCGCCCAGTGGCCGCGCTGCCAGTCGAGGATCAGCCGGAGCGCCTGGGCGCTCTCGCGGATGTAGGACACCTCCGAGGCGATCGACCAGGTGGCGGCGTCCGACAGGTAGTGGTCGGCGCGCTCGTAGTGGCCGAGCATGACCGCGGCGTCGGCCAGGTTGAGCGAGGCGCGGGCGAACTCGCGGCGCCGCACGAGGGCCTCGGGCGTGGGCCGCACGTGTGGGGAACCGGGGTCGGGCAGGGCCGCTGTCCAGGCGGCCGGGTCCCCGACCTGGGCGAGCAGGGTGGCCTGGTTGACCGAGACGCTGTGGGCCACGGCCGGGTCCTTGCTGCGGTGGGCGGCCGAGACCGCCTGCTCCATCCACCTGCGGTGGGTGTCGACGGGGTCGGGGGTGCTGCGCGGCACGGCCAGGGCGCACATGGCGCGGGCCGCCAGGTCGGGGCGTGAGGTGAGTTCGGCGGCGGCCCGGACGAGTTCGCTGCGGGCGGTGCGCCCCTGCGCCGCCTGGTTGAGCAGGAGCAGGCCCAGCTCCATGCGCAGCTCGCCCCGGGAGGGCGCGGGCAGGCCGGGGGTGGCCAGGACGTCGCGCAGCAGGGCGATGGTGTGCTGGGCGGAGATCCCGGTCAGGGCGGCGCGGCCCAGTTTGAGGGCGAGGTCGCAGCGGCGCCCGGCGGGCAGGGTGGGGCGGGTCAGGGCGTCGCGCAGCAGGGTGACGGCGCTGGCGTCTTCGCCCTGGGACAGGGCCTGGTCGGCGGCGCGTTCGGCGTGGTCGGTCCACTCCTCCACGAGTCCGGCCTCACGGGCGTGGCGGGCCAGGCGGGCGTGGGGAGGCGCGGGGCCCCGGGACAGGGCGGTCAGGGCGGCCCGGTGCAGGTGGCGGTGCTTGCCCAGGGGTAGGGAGTCGTGGCAGACCCGGCGCAGGAGAGGGGTGCGGACCTCCAGGGCCGCCGGGCCGGCGGGCCGCAGCAGGCCGAGCCGGCAGGCGCGGGAGAGCGCCCTCTCCGCGCGGGAGGGGCCCAGGTCCGCGACCCGGGCCAGGACGTCGTCGGCGGCGGGGGCCTCCAGGACGCAGGCGGCGCGCACCAGGTGGCGGGTGTCGCGGTCCAGGGCGTGCAGGCGTTCGAGGAACCAGTCGCGCAGGGTGGGGGGTACGGGCGGCTCCTCCGGGACGGCGGGGCCGGCGCCGGGCCCGGTGGCGGCGCGGGCGCAGGCCAGGTGGTGCAGGGTCTCCACGGCGGCCAGGGCCAGGCCTCCGGTCCAGGCGTGCAGGCGTTCGGCGTCCTCGGCGGTGACCCCTGCCCCTGCCCCTGCCCCGGCCCCGGCCGGGGGCGGGGCGGCGGTCTCGGCGGCCGGGTCGGCGGGTGCTGTGCGCGGAGCGGTCGCACCGCAGGGGGCGGCGTCCAGGAGCCGGGAGGCCAGCGCTAACAGGTCGCGGGGGTTCAGCGGGGCCAGGGCGAGTTCGTGGTGCGGGGTGCCCGGCGGGGTGCGGGCGGCCAGCGCGTGGACGGGGAAGGACCGGGGCAGTTCCTCGGGTCTGTAGGTCAGTACCAGGCACAGGTGGGCGGGCAGGCGCGGCGCCAGGTAGTACAGCAGGTCCCGTGTGGCCGGGTCGATCCCGTGCACGTCCTCCAGGACGAGCACCGTCGGGCCCAGGGAGTCCATGAGCTCGGTGAGGGCCCGGTAGGTGCGGTGGTGCTCGGCCGCCGGCGAACAGGTGGGCGGGGGCGGCGGAGGCAGCCGCTCGGCGTGCTCGGGCATGAGGGGGTGCAGGGCGCCGCACAGCGGGCTGAGCCCGCCGGGGATCGTCGCCCGGCGAAGGGCCTCGATGACGGGGGCGAAGGGGAAGGGTTCGTCCCGGGAGGGGCAGTACCCGGTCAGGACCGTGGCGTCCACGGCTCCGGGGAGCTCCCGGACCAGGCGGGTCTTACCCGATCCCGCGGCCCCGGACAGCAGGACCAGGGACCCGGGGACCGCCGCGGTGCGCAGCTGTTGTCGTTCCTTCTCACGGCCGACGAGCGGGGGGAAGCACACCTACCGACGGTATAGCGGCAGGGGGCGGCGGAGAAGGGGGTCGGGGCGCGCACCCAGGTGTTGACGCGCCGGAAACACAGGACACCGTGCCCGGGCGCCCCGCAGGGCGACAACGGTCCCGGCCGCCCGCGTCCGCAGGGGCGCGCGACCACCGGTTCCGGGCATACAATCCGCCCAGAGGACCGCGACAACAGGAAAACCGGGGTACGAAATGGCGGACATGGTGTACGCGGTCGTCCCGGTGGCCGCCACAGTGTTGACGGGCCTGTTCGCGGGGCTGTTCTTCGGGTTCTCGATCGCCGTCATGCCCGGCCTTGGGCGGGCGGGCGACCGCGCCATGATCGAGTCGATGCAGGGCATCAACGTCGCCATCCTCAACCCCCTTTTCGCGGCTGTGTTCATCGGCGCCCCGGTGGGGGCGCTGGCCTCGGTGGTGCTCCACACCAGTGCGGCCGAGACCGCTTCCGCGGTCTGGTTCGGCGGGGCGCTCGCCTGCCTGGTGGCGGCCCTGGGCATCACCTTCGGGGTCAACGTGCCTCGCAACAACGCCCTGGACGAGGCCGGCCCCGCCGAGCGGATCGCCGACCCGGCGGCGGTGCGCGGCGCCTTCGAACCGGTGTGGGTGCGCTGGAACCACCTGCGCTCCCTCGCCTCCGCGGTGGCCCTGGTCTGCGCCGTCGTGGCCCTGACCGTGCGCTGACCGACCGCCGGAGAACCCCCCGGCGACCGGGTCGACAGGCGCGACCGCCGGGTGCGGCGGGAGCGCCCACGCAACGCCCCCGGCCGTCGCGCCCCCGCCTCAGGGGAGGCGGTGGACCTGCGCCGGGTCCGGGGCCGCCCGATCACCCGGGACCGCCCCGACCGAGCCCCGGCCCGGGGGCTCGGAGGCGGTGCGGCCGGGGTCTACTGTTGCCTCCCATGACCCGCACCGAGATCGACATCACGGGGGAGCTCGTCCGCGGCCTGCTGCGTGAACAGCACCCCGACCTGGCCGACCTGCCCCTGAGCCTCGGGGCGCGTGGCTGGGACAACCAGCTGTGGCGGCTGGGCGACGATCTCGCCGTCCGGCTGCCGTGGGCGACGGAGTCCGCCGACGCGCTGCTGCACAAGGAGTACGCCTGGCTGCCCTTCCTCGCCCCGCGCCTCCCCCTCCCGGTCCCCGTCCCCCAGCGCCTCGGCGAGCCCTCCCAGCGGTTCCCGCGGCCCTGGATCGTCACCACCTGGGTACCGGGCACGCCCGCCGACCGCGCTCCCGCCACGCGCGCCGGGGCCGCGGCCGACGGCCTGGCCGCCTTCCTCACGGCCCTCCACCGGCCGGCCCCCGTGGGGGCGCCCGCCGGCCGCGACCGCGGGGGGCCGCTGGCCGGGGCCGCCGAGCAGTTCGCCGAGCAGCTCGACACGGCCACCGGGCTGGGGCTGGTCCCCGACCCGGACGCGGTCCGCGCCGTCTGGGAGGACGCCGTCGCCGCTCCCGTCTGGGCAGGCCCGGCGCTGTGGCTGCACGCCGACCTGCATCCGGCCAACGTCCTCACCGAGAACGGCGCCTTCTGCGGGGTGGTCGACTTCGGGGACCTGTGCGCGGGCGATCCGGCCTACGACCTCGCCGCCGCCTGGACCCTGCTGCCGGACGGCGCCGCCGACCGCTTCCACGACGCCTACCGCCCGGGCGCGGACGCCGCGACCCTGCGCCGTGCCCGCGGTTGCGCGGTGCTGCGCGCCCTCGTCGGGATCCTCGTCGGCGACGCCGGCGAGCACGGGCGCCCCGGCGGCAAGGCCGCCTGGGGCCCGCCCGCCCGCGCCGCCCTGCGGCGCCTCACCGCCCCGGCCCGCTGAACGGGGCCCGGCAGGGGGTCGAGGAGGGTTGCCGCAGGATTCGGCGGTAGGTGGCTGTCCGTGCCGCGTCCACTCCCGGACACGGAGCGGCCGGTGCCGGGCGGCGGGGCATGCTCACCGGGATCGGGCGCAGCCCGAGCGCCCCGGAAGGGAGTACCCGTGTGCACACCCCTCGCCCTTCGCCCTCACCACCACCGCCGAGTCCGGGCCGGCGCGGGTCAGTCCGTTACGGGGTCGGCGAGGACGTGGGACAGGACGCGGCGCTGCACGCCTCGCTGGTCGGGGCTCGACAGCCCGGCCATGGTCACCAGCGCCTTCCACAGCGCCCAGCCGCGGGCCCTTCGCCAGGTGTCGGACGGAAGGCCGACAGCCTCGCGGAAGACCGGGCGCTCCTCGGCCGTGAAGAACGTCCAGGCCATGACGAGGTCGCACGCCGGGTCGCCCACGGAGCAGCAGCCGAAGTCGATGACCGCGGACAGCGTGCCGTCGGTGGTGAGCAGGTTCCCCGCGGCGACGTCGCCGTGGCACCACGTGGGGGCGCCCGACCAGGCGGAGCGCACCGCCTCGGCCCAGATGCGCCGGCACGAGGCGGAGTCCACGGCGCCGCCGAGCCGCTCCAGGGCCTGCTCGACCTGATGGCCGTACACGCCGGGGTGGCACCCGCGGTGGTGCGAGTGGGCCCCGGAGGCCGGGCCCGGACCGGTCGGGGCCCGGCGCAGGGCGGTCAGGAAAGCGCCGAGGTCGCGCGCCAGCCGCGTTCGGTCGATGCCGGTCGCGGCCTCGACGGTCACGCCGGGCAGCCAGCGCCGCACCGACCACGGGAACGGGTAGGCCGCCGCCGGCCGGCCGGTGGCGACCGGCACGGGTACCGCGAGCGGAAGATGCCCGGCCAGCCTGGGAAGGCAGCGGTCCTCCTTCGCCACGGCGGCGACGTAGCCCTCGCCGCTGGGCAGCCGCACGACCAGCTCGTCGCCGAGCCGGAACGTCCGGTTGTCCCAGCCCTGGCGGGCTACGGGGCGTACAGGGAGGTCGCGCCACCGGGGGAACTGCTCGGCGACCAGGGCGCGCACGAGCTCAGGGGTGATGTCGGCCATGGCCGACAGTCTGCAGGAGCCCCGCCCCCTCCGCAGCCTTCACCGCGGGGCCCAGCGCCCCGGTGCGAACGCCGCACGGCTACGTCCGGGCCGTGGTCGTCGACCCCGCCGCCTGCCCCGTACAACACGACGGTCTACCGATCCACATCAAGGCCCCTTCGTCCGGCATGGCGAATTTCAGGAGTCGTTGCGCGGGGGCTCTCTCGTACCCGGATCCGTCAACCAGGGTGACTCACCGCCAATAAGGTTCACTTGTCGGGGATGAGGTTGAGAAAAAGGCGCGCCCCCTGTTTGAATGCGAAGGTGAGGAGTCGACATCCTTGTTTTCCTCAACCTCATGAAAGCAGGGTGGGACCCTCGGCCTCTTCCGCCACTCGAGGAGCCCGTGCGAATGTCGGGGATCTGCGATATGACGGGTGCATGGTGACACTGCCGCTCTCCGATGTCCTCTCCCCACAAGGACGAGCCTTCCGGGCTGTGCCCCAATCCCACGTGTGACCGCTACGTGCAGTTCTTGCACGAGATGAACGCCCCTGTGCGCACACGGGTCCGGCCCGAGTTCGGTTACCACAATCCACAGAACCTTCCCGTGGGCATGTACTACCAGGTCTGGACCTGCCCGGTCCGCAAGCGGTCGGTGGTCGTTTTCGAAGAGCGTGACGGCTTCGACGGCCTGGAGTTCTCCGCCGAGGAGGTCGCCGACGTGGCCGACCTCATCTACGAGGCGCTCTTCCAGATCTACGTGCAGCCCGCCCAGCGTGCAGCGTTGCGGGCTTCAAGGAAGGCCAAGCGGAACGCGCACCGGGCTCGCAGGAAAGCCGAAGCGGCTGTCGTCCCCCTGGGTGATGCAGATGCTCAGGGCCCTCTCGCGGAAACGACGAGCGAAAGCCAGGGACATCCGTCCGGTGCTGCGCTCCTCCCCGACCCACGGGCCCGCGCGAGCCCCCGCCCACCCGCGGGCGGTCCCGGCGCGGCCGGGCGGGGCGTACGGGCCCCTCGTTCCGGCGCCGGAACGAGGGGGCTCCCTGCGGCCCGTGTCCCGGGCCGGGTCCGGGACACGGGCGACGCGGCGCGTCGTCGCGCCGGGCCCTGCGGGGTGCCGCCGACCGTGCCGCCCGTCGGCGGCGCGGACGCCGGAGGCCCCCTCCTACCGCCCGGACGTCCCCGATCACACCGTCTGCATGCCGCCGTCCACGGGCAGGACCGCCCCCGTCACGTAGGAGGCGCGGTCGCTGAGGAGCCAGGCGGCCGCCTGGGCGATCTCGTCGGGGTCGGCCGCGCGGCGCAGCGGGGTGCGGGCGTTGAGGTGGTCGATGATGCCCGGCGACCTCTCGTCCCAGCCGCGCATCATGTCGGTCAGCGTGGTGCCGGGGGCGATGGCGTTGACGCGGATGCCCTCCGGCCCGTAGGTGGCCGCCGCCGATTCGGTGAGGCTGTTGAGCGCCCGCTTCGCCGCACCGTAGGAGGGCAGCGCGGGGTTGCCCCTCAGGCTGCCGACGGAGGAGGTGTTGACGATGGCGCCGGTGCCGGAGGTGGCCCGGATGGCGGCCACCTGGGCGACCATGGCCGTCCAGGGGCCCCTGAGGTTCACGGCGTAGACGTGGTCGAAGTCGGCCTCGGTCGCCTGGTCCATCGGGCCTGGCGGCACGGCGGTCGCGCCGTTGTTGAAGGCGACGTCGAGGCGGCCGTACAGGGCCACGGCGCGGTCGACGGCGCCGCGGATGCTGTCGCCGTCGGCCAGGTCGCACACCGCGTGGTCGGCGGTTCCGCCCGCGGCCCTGATCTCCTCGGTCACCGCCTTCAGCTGTTCTTCGGTCCGGGCCGCGAGCAGCACCCTGGCGCCCTCCCGGGCGAACAGGCGGGCCGCGGCGGCGCCGATGCCGCGTCCGGCCCCGGTAACGAGGGCGACCTTGCCGGCAAGAAGGCCCGTGGCGGCGTGGGCGGGGGTGTCGGTGGTCTGTGCAGTGTTCATGGAGGTGAGCCTGGCGCGGACCGCGCGGCCGATCCAGGCACCGGCGGTACCTGGCTACCGCCCCCGGCCGGCGTGCACACTGGGGGCGTGGACAGAAGAGAGCTGGCCGGATTCCTGCGCGGCAGGCGTGAGCGCATCGCCCCTGCCGACGTGGGGCTGCCCGCCGGGCCGCGCCGCCGCACGCCGGGACTGCGTCGCGAGGAGGTGGCGCAGCTGGCGTACATCTCGACCGAGTACTACACGCGGCTGGAGCAGGCCCGCGGTCCGCGCCCCTCGCGCGAGGTGCTCTCGGGCCTCGCCCGGGCCCTGCGCCTGTCGGACGCCGAACGGGACCACCTGCACCACCTCGCCGGCGCACCGCCCGGGCCACCGGTCGGCCCCTCGCGCGAGGTGCGGCAGAGCATTCTCGACCTGCTGGGGCGCCTGCCGCAGGCCGCGGCGATCGTGCTGTCCGCGACCTACGAGGTGATCGCCTGGAACGACCTTGCGGCCGCGCTCCTGGGGGACTTCTCCGCTCTGCCCCGGCACGAGCGCAACCTCGTGCGCCACGCCTTCCTCGCACCGCGCTCGGACACGCGGCTGCACGACCCCGCCGAGGCGGAGGCGTTCGCGCGCGCCGCGGCCGGGCACCTGAGGGCGGCCGCCGCCCGCTACCCCGACGACCCCGAGGTGGCCGCGCTGGTGGGCGACCTCCTCTCCGGCAGCGCGGAGTTCGCCCGGCTCTGGGCCGACCACGACGTGCGCACCGGTCCCGGCCTGCGCAAGACCCTCCGGCACCCGCTGCTGGGCGCCCTCACCCTCAACTGCGACGTCCTGGACATCGCCGACCGGGACCAGCGGGTCGTGATCTACACGGCCGACCCCGGCTCCCCGGCGGAGGAGGCGCTGCGCCTGCTGTCGGTGGTCGGCACGCAGCGCATGGACGTGCCGGGCTGAGTGGGACCGGGGCGGCTCCGGTGCTTCGGGGACCGGTTCGGACCGGCGGGCGCAGCCCCTCCGGCCGGGGCTCCCGGCCCCGGGGTCAGGCGACCGGGGCGGGGGCCTGGGCACCCATCCCCGACAGCAGCGCGTTGACGTCGCGCACGCACCCGCCGCACCCGGTGGTGGCCCGCGTGGTCTCGGCGATGGCCTCGCGGGTGCGCGCCCCGTCCAGCCAGGCCTGCTCGATGTCGGTGCGGGTGACCGCGTTGCAGCGGCACACCGGCGCCTCCGCGACCGCGCCCTGCCCCTCGGGGGCGGCGGTCGGCAGCCCCTGCAGCAGGGCCAGCCGGTCGGCGGGCACCGGGGCGCCGGTGTCGAAGAGCTGGGACAGCGTCGCCGCGGCCTCGG
Source organism: Streptomonospora nanhaiensis (assembly GCF_026642255.1). GTDB lineage: Bacteria > Actinomycetota > Actinomycetes > Streptosporangiales > Streptosporangiaceae > Nocardiopsis > Nocardiopsis tropica. Next base: position 3,381,389 of record NZ_CP113264.1, read on the forward strand.
GGAATCCCAGGAGCACCGCGCCCACCACCTTCTCCTCGCACACCGACAGCTTGGCGTAGCGCCCGCCGTAGGGGTCGCTGATGGTGACCGTCTCCAGCCCTTCGGCGTCGTCGGCCTCGTGCACCCTGCCGAACGCGGTCAGCTCGATGCCCTCGGCCTTGAGCCGGGTCAGCGGCCGGGCCCCGGTGTAGAGGGCGTTCGGCGCCGTTCCCGTGAGCCGCCGGGCCAGGACGCCCGCCTGCTCCCAGCCGGGCTGGACCAGGCCCGCGCCGCCGCCCGGGTGCTGGGCGCAGTCGCCGATGGCGTGCACGCGGGCGTCGGAGGTGGACAGGGCGTCGTCCACGAGGATGCCGTGCTCGACCCCGATCCCCGCGTCCGCGGCCAGTTCGGTGTTGCCGCGCACCCCGGCGGTGACCACCAGGGCGTCGCCGGGCAGGATACGACCGTCGTCCAGTTCCAGGCCGGTGCCCGGGATCCACCGGGAGGCCACCCGCCAGGAGTGCACGGCCACGCCCAGGGCGGAGTAGCGGTCGGCCAGGATCCGGGCGGCGGGCTGGTCGATCTGGCGGCGCATGATCCAGGGGGAGGACTCCACCACCGACACCCGGGCGCCGCGTCCCACCAGGCCGCGCGCGGCCTCCAGGCCCAGGACCCCGCCGCCCAGCACCACCACGGGCGCGCCGGGCCGGGCCAGGGCCAGCAGGCGGTGGCAGTCGGCCAGGTCGCGCAGGGCGGTCACCCCCTCCCCCGGCGCCCCGTCCGGCGCGGTCGCCCCGGTGATCGGCGGGAAGGCGGCGCGCGCGCCGGTGGCCAGGACCAGTTCGTCGTAGGCCAGGTGGCTGCCGTCGTCCAGGGCGACGGTGCGCCGCTCGGTGTCCAGGGCGGTGGCCGTGACGCCGGTGCGCACGGTCACCCCCGGGGTGTCGGGGACGGGGAGCCGGATCTGGTCGGCGCTGTAGTCGCCCGCGACGATCCCCGACAGCAGGACCCGGTTGTAGGCGGCGTGGGGCTCGGTGCCGACCACGCTCACGTGGACGCGCTCGCCCTTGGGGTCCAGGCGCGCCACCTCCTCGGCGAAGCGGGCTCCGACCATGCCGTTGCCGACGACCACGATCTGACGCGGGGACGCGCCCTGCACGGTGCTCAACTTCTGCCTCCTGGTGTGGGGTGTGCGTTCCCGGGCTGCATCGGCCGGGTGGACGGGTGCGGTGCGGGCGGCGGCGCCCGCGGCGGACGGGATCAGAGCTCGGGTTCCAGGCGCACGGCGCTGACCTTGAACTCGGGCATGCGGCTGGTGGGGTCCAGGGCCGGGTTGGTGAGGTTGTTCGCGGCCTGGTCCCCGGCGAAGTGGAAGGGCAGGAACACGGTGTCCAGGCGCGCGGTGGGCGACAGGCGCACCCGGGCGCGGGTGCGGCCGCGCCGGGAGGTGACGCGGGCCCAGTCCCCCGCGGCCAGTCCGGCGCGGGCGGCCGTGTCCGGGTGCACCTCCACGTACGCCTCCGGTTCGGCCCGCCCCAGTTCGGGGACGCGGCGGGTCTGGGCGCCGGACTGGTAGTGGCCCATGAGCCGCCCCGTCGTGGCGACCAGCGGGTAGTCGGCGTCGGTGGCCTCGGCCGGGGGCCGGTGGGACACCGCGAGGAACCGGGCGCGGCCGTCGGGGTGGGCGAAGGAGTCCAGGAACAGGCGGGGCGTGGGCGCGGCGTCCGCGCGCACCGGCCAGTACAGGGCCTCGCCGGAGTCGAGCCGTGCGGGGGTGACCCCGGAGTAGTCGGCGGCGCCCCCCGCGGAGGCACGGCCCAGCTCGGCCAGGACGGTGTCGGGGTCGGTGGCGAAGCGCTCGGGGGGCTGGCCCAGCCGCACGGCCAGGTCGGAGAGCACCTGAAGGTCGGTGCGCACCCCGGGGGGCGGCTCGGCGGCCCGGTTGCGGCGCAGGACGCGCCCCTCCAGGTTGGTCATGGTCCCCGACTCCTCCGCCCACTGGGCGACGGGCAGGACGACGTCGGACATCGCGGCGGTCTCCGACAGGACGAAGTCGGCGGTGACCAGGAGGTCCAGGGCGGCCAGGCGGGAGCGCACGCGGCCGCTGTCGGGGGCGGAGACCGCCGGGTTGGAGCCGAACAGCAGCATGGCGCGCGGCCCCCCGGCGGTGCCCAGGGCGTCCAGGAGCTCGAAGGCGGAGCGGCCCGGCCCGGGCAGGGTGTCGGGTTCCACGCCCCACACCCCGGCGACGTGGGCGCGGGCGGCGGGGTCGTCGATCCGGCGGTAGCCGGGGAGCTGGTCGGCCTTCTGGCCGTGCTCGCGCCCGCCCTGGCCGTTGCCCTGCCCGGTGATGCACCCGTAGCCGGAGCCGGCGCGGCCGGGCAGGCCCAGGGCGAGGGAGAGGTTGATCCACGCCGAGACGGTGTCGGTGCCCTTGGCGTGCTGCTCGGTGCCGCGCCCGGTCAGGACGTAGGCGGAGCGGTTGCGCGCGGCGGCGCCGAGCAGGTCGGCGGCGGCCCGGATGTGCGCGGCGGGCACGCCGGTGACCTGTTCGGTGTGCTCGGGCCACCAGGCGGCGGCGTGCTCCCAGGCGGCCTCGAAGCCGGTGGTGCGGGAGGCGACGAACTCCTCGTCCACCCATCCCCCGACGCGTACGGCGTGGAGCAGGCCCAGGGCCAGGGCGAGGTCGGTGCCGGGGCGGGGAGCCAGGTGCAGGCCGCCGTTGTCGAGGGCGACCTGGGCGGTGGCCGAGCGGCGCGGGTCGACGACCAGGAGGGCGGGCGCGGACAGGTGGCCCATCATCGGCGGCATGGTCTCGGCGGGGTTGGCCCCGGCCAGCAGGACCGCCTCGGCCCCGCCGACGTCGGAGAGGGGGAAGGGCATCCCCCGGTCCAGGCCGAAGGCCCGCATGCCCCCGGCCGCGGCCGAGGACATGCAGAACCGGCCGTTGTAGTCGATCTGGGAGGTGCCCAGGGCCAGTCGTGCGAACTTGCCCAGGGTGTAGGACTTCTCGTTGGTGAGCCCGCCGCTGCCGAACACCGAGACGGTGTCGGGGCCGGACTCGGCGGCCAGGGCCAGCAGGCGCTCGGCCACGTGGTCCAGGGCGGTGTCCCAGTCCGTCTCCACCAGGTTCGAGCCGCGGTCCTTGCGTATCAGGGGCCGGGTGAGGCGGTCGGGGACGGTGAGGACCTCGGCGGAGGTCCACCCCTTGCGGCACAGTCCGCCACGGTTGGTGGGGAAGGGGGCCGGGCGGGCGGCCAGGCGCCCGTCCGGCCCGGGCTCCAGGCGCATGGCGCACTGCAGCGCGCAGTAGGGGCAGTGGGTGGTGGTCATCGCGTGGTGGTCTCCGCCGCGTCGGCCGCCGGTGCGGCGGTTCCGGCGGCCCGGGCGCCCTCGGGGGTGCGGGCGGGCTTGCGCAGGTAGACGGCCCAGGTGACCAGTGCGCACAGCAGGTAGAAGGCGCCGAAGGCCAGGAAGGCGGGCGCTGTCGACCCGGTGGCGGCGAACGACTCGCGGAAGGTCACGTTGATGGCGACCCCGCCCAGTGCGCCGACGGCGCCGATCAGTCCGAGCATGGATGAGGAGACGCGCTTGGTCCGGGCCAGGGCCTCCTCGCGGGGCTCGCCCGCGGCGATGGCGTCCTCCGCCTTGGCGGCGTAGATGGACGGGATCATCTTGTAGGTGGAGCCGTTGCCCAGGCCGGTCAGGACGAACATGACCGCGAACGCGCCGATGAACAGGCCCAGCTGGGAGGCCTGGACGGCCAGGACGAGCACGGCGGCGCAGGCGGTCATGGCGGCGAAGACCCACAGGGTGACGCGGGCGCCGCCCAGGGAGTCGGCCATGCGTCCGCCGACCGGGCGGATGAGGGAGCCGATGACGGGCCCCAGGACGGCGATCCCGGCGGACTGGACGGGGGCCAGGCCGAACTGGGCCTGGAGCAGGAGCCCGAAGGCGAACCCCGTGCCGATGAACGACCCGAAGGTGCCGATGTAGAGCAGCGACATGATCCAGAAGTGGCGGTCGCGCGTGGCCGAGAGCTGCGCGGGGATGTCGCTGCGCACGTTGACCAGGTTGTTCATGGACCGCCACGCCCACCAGGCGGCGAGGAGGATCAGCGGGGCGTAGAAGAGGGGGACCAGCTGCCCGGCGGAGGTGGTGAACAGGGCGATGACGGCCAGGCCCACGAGCTGGACGGTGGCGACCCCGATGTTGCCGCCGCCGGCGTTCAGGCCCAGCGCCCACCCCTTCTCCCGTTCGGGGAAGTAGGAGTTGATGTTGGCCATGGAGGAGGAGAAGTTGCCGCCGCCCAGGCCGGCGGTGGCGGCCAGGGCCAGCATCAGCCAGAAGGGCGTGTCGGGGTTCTGGACGAGGAGGAACGCCGCGCCCGTGGGGATCAGGAGCAGGGCGGTGGAGACGATGGTCCAGTTGCGGCCGCCGAAGATCGGCACGGCCAGGGTGTAGGGCACGCGCAGGATCGCGCCGACCAGGGTGACCGCCGACAGGAGCAGGAACTTCTGCTCGGGTGTGGTGGAGAAGCCGTGTTCGGGGAGCATGAACAGCACGAGGACCGACCAGATGCTCCACACGGAGAACCCGATGTGCTCGGAGGCGATGGAGGCCCACAGGTTGCGGCGGGCCACGGGACGGCCCTCGCTGTTCCAGAACCCCTCGTCCTCGGGGTCCCAGCGGGAGATCCAGCTCTTACCGGTGCGCTGGGCGCGCTGGCCAGACGTCACGACCGGGCCTTCCTTCTCGACGGCTGATGGCGGATTCGACGGATACCGATGAAACCGAAGGTAGGAAGCCCGCGTTGCCTGGACGTGTCGGGCCGTAACACGCGGGAAACAGTCGGCTCACCCGGGCGCCGTGCGGGCGGTGAGGCCGACGTTCTCGCAGGTGGGGGTCGTGGCCTCGGCGCGGGGGTGTGGCAGGGGACACGTCGGGTCGGTCAGTCCTTCTTGTCGTCGCCCCCGGCGTCCGTGTCGCCGTCGGTCTCCTCGCCCTCGTCCCGGTCCTCGTTCTCGGCGCCGTCGTCCTCGGGCTCGTCGCCGCCGCCGGTGAACGAGCCGAGAGCGACGCCGAGGGCCAGGCCGATGCCGATGCCCAGGGCCAGGTTGTCCATGACCAGACCGAAGGCGGCGCCGAGGGAGAGCCCCAGGGCCAGGCCGATGCCGATGTTGTTCTTCGTGCTCATGCGTTCCTCGTGTCCGGTGGCGGCCGGGGCCGTGTCGTCCGCACACGCCCCGTGATTCCCAGGCGTCACAAAGGTAGCGTGGTCGGCGTTCTCGTCCCACTCGGAGACGAACAGGTGGGTACCCGCCCCGGTCCCCCGTCCGGCGGTCGGATGTTGCGAGGCGGGCGCGGGGCCGTCCGCCCCGGGCGGGGGCGGGCGGGGCCCTCCCGGCGGAGGGCGTCAGTCGAGCGGCGCGACGACGTGCTTGCGGGCGCTGTCGTAGATGATCTGGCTGCGGAAGCTCGTCACCTCCCGCCGCTGGGTGAGCCTGTCGATGAGGAAGCTGTGCAGGGTGTCCAGCGAGGGCACCGACACGTGCACGAGGAAGTCCTGTTCGCCGGCCACCACGTAGACCGCCAGCACCTCGGGCAGGGCGAACATCGCCGCCTTGAACCCCTCGATGACCTGGCGGCTGGGCGGGCGCAGCTGCACCGACACGAACGCCTCCACCGGCCTGTTGAGCGCGGCCGGGTCGATGTCGGCGTGGTAGCCGCGGACGACCCCGCGCCGGTGCAGCAGCCGGACCCGTTCCAGGCAGGTGGAGGGGGCCACGCCGAGTTTCTGGGCGAGGGAGCGGTTGGTCTGCCGCGCATCCTGCTGGAGTTCGCGCACGATCGCCGAATCTAGTTCGTCCATGCCCTCCAGCCTAGAAGCCGTGGCGAATAGTGTTCGGAACCAGCCCTCAACCCGCGTGCGTATGGCTAGTTTCTGGACGGCTGGAACGTCATATGAACGGGGAAATCATGACCATGGACACCAAGCTCGTCGTCATCCTGCGCGAGGACCTGCCTCCCGCGATCGCCGCCAACGCCGGCGTGGTGCTCGGGCTGGCACTGGGCGGACGCCTGGAGAACTCCGTGGCCGCCGACACCAAGGACGCGGACGGCGGGGTGCACGCCGGGCTCAACCCCCACCCGGTGCCGACGCTGGTCGCCTCCGGCGAGCGGCTGCGCGAGATCAAGGCCGGGGCGGACGAGCAGGACCTGACCGTGGTGGGGTTCAACGAGGTGGCCCGCCGGTCCCGCGACTACGGCGCGTACATGGACGCGCTCGCCGCCACCCCGGCGAGTGACCTGGAGTACGCGGGCGTGGCACTCCACGGCCCCCGCACCGTGGTCAACAAGCTCACCCGGCAGCTGCCCCTCATGCGCTGAGGCCGGGGCGCGCACCCGGCGGCCGACCCGCGCCGGGCGGGCCGTGGTGGGACACCCGGCCACTCGTGTGGCACGGTGGCACTGTGAGATCCCTGGTGGAAGTCCTCGACCCCTCCACGGCCCCGCACGCCGACCTGGCAGCGTGGGCCTCGGTCTACGCCGACGGGCAGAGCGAGGTGTCCGGCAGCGCTCCCGAACCGGAGGCCCTGGTGCGGCAGCTGCTCCGGACACCGGCCGGGGAGGCGTGGCGCTGGTCGGCCCGGGCGGAGCCGGGCGATCCGGTCCAGGGGGTGGCGGAGCTGCGCCGCCAGCCGCACGACGTGAGGCTCGGCTTCCTGCGCCTCTTCGTCGACCGGGCGGCGCGCCGCCGGGGGCTGGGACGGGCCCTGCGGGAGGCGGCCGCCGCCGAGGCGCGCTCCCTGGGCGTGGTGGGACTCCAGAGCACGGTGCTGGCCGGGCCCCCGGGGGAACCCTTCGCCAACAGCAGCCCCTACCTGCGCACCCTGCTGCGCCTGGAACTCCAGAGGCAGTACCTGGACGAGGAGACCCTGCGGCGCTGCTGGGGCGTCGCCTCCAGGCCCAGGCCCGGATACCGGCTCACCCACTGGCTGGACGAGGCCCCCGACGCCCTGGCGGCGTCCTTCGGTCGGGTGCTGGACCACGTGCTCGACTCCCCCGGGGCGATCCTCCAGACGGGTGCGCGCAGCTGGGGCGCGGACCAGGTGCGCGAGTGGGAGCGCCGGATGACCGACGACGGCTCGCGCCTGGTGGTGGGGGCGGCGCTGGACCGCACCACCGACGAGGTGGTCGCCGCCACGGTGAGCACGGTGACGCGGGGCCCGGTGGCCGACCAGCACGACACGGCCGTCCTGCCCGGGCACCGGCGCCGGGGCCTGGCCAGCCGGGTCAAGGCCACCCAGGCACTGCGCGTCCACGACCTGTTCCCGCACGTGGAGGCCATGGCGGTGACCATCAACCGGGAGAACGCCCCGATGCTGGCGGTCAACCGCTCCCTGGGCTACCAGAGGGTCAGCGAGCGGCTGCTCGTGGAGGAGTCGCTGGTCCACGAGGGGTGAGGAGCGGTCGCGGCGCGGCCGGGTTCCGACGGCGCGGTGTTCTGGCGGCGCGGTGTTCCGGCGGCTCAGTCGCGGTAGCGCGCCGTGAGCGCCTCCAGCTCCTCCAGGGAGGCCACGCGTTCGACCTCGGCCCCGGTGAGCTGGTCGATCATGTGCCGGTAGCCGTGAGCCTGCTCCCTGGTGGGCAGGCCCCCCGCGTGGAGCAGGGGCAGACCCAGCTCCATGCCGCACACCGCCCGCGGCTGCACCCGGTGGGGGCGGCTCGCCACCGACCAGGCCACCCGGACGGCGTGCTCGTTGCCCGGCGGGACCCCGGGACGGTCGACCTCGCGGGCCGCGTAGCGGAACCCGTCGGCCAGGTCGCACGGGACGCAGCCGCGCTCGCCCGACCCCAGGCTCTCGCCGCACCCCTCGCAGGTCAGGCGGGCGAGCGCGGCGTCGACCACCCGCCACTCGAACTGGTCGGGGCCCTCGGCCACCAGCCGGGCCAGGTCCTGTTCCTCCGGGCTGCCCGGCTCGGCGCCCCAGACCGCGCACACCCGCGACCAGGCCCGCTCGACCTCCGCGCCGATCAGCTCCATGGCCTCGGCCAGTTCCCGGCTGCGCCACCGCCGGCGCGTGCTCCCCATACGGGCACGCTAACCCGGACCCCTTCGGGGCGCGAGGGGATTTCCGCCCTCGCACGGGGAACCGTGCGGGATGCTGGACTCTCCTATCCGCAGGGGTTTCCCGCCCCTGTCACGTGAAAGGCGGCGCACAGTGGAGTTCGACCCGGCGATGTTGGCCGACGAGGGGTCCAAGGTCCTCGTGCAGGAGATGACCCGGACCGGCTGGGAGCTGGTGAAGGGCGGTTTCGCCCGGGTGTTCGGCCGCGGCGAGGCCGACGAGGCGACCCTCGCCGAGCTGGAGACCTCGCGCGAGGAGGTCCTGGAGGAGGACGAGGAGCTGACCGAGAGCGTGCGGGGGATGTGGAAGGTGCGGCTGCGCCAGCGCCTGAAGAACGACCCCGAGGCCGTCGCGGAGCTGCGTGCCCTCCTGGACGAGATCGCGCCCGAGCCGGAGAGCCGGGGCGGTGTCACCAACATCCACCACGGCGACGTCCGGGACCAGGGCATCCTCATCCAGGCCGGGAGCATCGAGGGGGGCGTCCACCGCCACACCTACCAGGGCGACCACGTCGACATGCGCGGCGCGAAGGCCGGCGGCGACGTGATCGGGACCCAGTACAACGACGGAAACCGCCGCCGGAAGAGCTGACCACGTGGGCCAGAAGAAGAATAAGTCCCCCAAGAGGCCCGGCTCGCGCGTCGACATGTGCGAGCCGGTGCCCCGGCGGGACGCCATCGGGGTGCCTACGAGGCGGGTGTCCACGCGACGCTGAGCAGCGGTTCGTTCAGCGTTTATCGGATGGAGGACCCCTCCCCCGAAGTCGGCTACGTCGAGACCCCCAAGGGTGCCCTCTACATCGAGACTCCCGACTCCGACTCGATGATGGAAATGTACGATCGCCTGTGGGAAGTCTCCCTCTCTGCCGAGGAATCGGCGGAGTTCATCTTCACTGTCAGCAAGGAACTCACGTGACCGACAAGCAGACGCAGGCCACCGATCCTCAGGTGCTGGAAGGCGCTGCCTGGCACATCAGCAGCTTCAGTGCCGACCGGGGCGGGAACTGTGTCGAGGCCGGTCCGCTGAACGACGGGACGGGCCGGGTCGCGGTCCGCCACAGCCACTTCCCCGACGGTGCGACGATCCTCTACACCCGCCAGGAATGGGAGGCCTTCACCCGGGGCGTCCGCGCCGGAGAGTTCGACTTCCCCGAATAGGTCCGTGGCGCGGGGCCGGGCCCGCCGACCTGGAACCCCTCAGACCCGGTGGCCGTCGAGGGAGCAGGCGTACAGGTACAGGAGCGCGTTCATGGACGTGCCGCCGACCAGCTTGCGCTCCCGCACGAGTGCGGGGACCCGGTCCAAGGGGACCCACTCGATGCGCTCCGCCTCCCAGGTGTCGGTGGGCTCCCCCATGTGTTCGGCCCCGTCGGCGACGAACACGTGGTGCTCGCTGTCCATCAGCCCGTGGGAGGGCTGGGCGTACACCAGCGGCCGCAGCGGGCCGGGCCGCCACCCCGTCTCCTCCTCGACCTCGCGGGCCGCGGCCGCCTCGGGGGCCTCTCCCTCGTGCAGGCCGCCCATGGGGATCTCGTAGGTCCAGGTGTCGGTGATGAACCGGTGCCGCCACAGGAGCAGCACGTTGCCGTTCCCGTCCCGCACCACCGCCCCGGCCCCGCCCCGGGTGCGGATCAGCCTGTGGCCGAACCGCTTCCCGCCGGGCAGCTCGACGTCGGCGATACGGACGTCGAGCCACGGGTCGGTGTAGAGGGGCTTCTCCGAGTGGACGGTCCAGCGCACGAGTGCTCTCCCGGTGAACGAGGGTGGTGGCCGCCGACGGCGACGCCGTGGGTGTACCCCTGCGGGATGCTCCCCACCCGGGCCCGGAGGTCACGCGTGACCGACCTCGCGCCCGTCCCTCCGCCTCGGCTCCCCCAGAACCTGGGTGAGAGCGTCCTCCACCCGGGCGAGCAGATCGCGTCCGAACACGCACAGGCTGCCCTCCCACGGATGTCCGAACGTTCCCAGGCGCAGGTCACGGGTCGCATAGATGTAGTAGTCCCCGTCGGGGAGAACCTGCCCTGGAGCTCGGGGCAGGCCGGGACCCTCCACCCGGGCGGGGTCGAACCGGTAGCCCTGGTGGTTCCAGTCCAACCAGTACAGGGGTTCGCCGGGTAGGACGGAGTCCAGAAGGCCGCGCAGCACCGTGTCCTCGATCGCCTCGTCGGGACCGTCCAGGAACCAGGTGGCGGAGTCCGGGGGTTCGACGATGCCCGGGTATCTCTCCACGCTGGGGGCGAAGGAGAAGCGTTCGTCGAAGCGGTCCCACAGGTCGTCGTGCTCCGGATCGGAGAGGAGCATCTGGACGGGGCGCGTGGTGGCGGGGGTGCCAGGCGGAACCCAGTGGTAGGAGCGCACCGTGGTGATCTCGTGGAACCCCGAGCGCCGGAGCACGTCACGGAGCGGGCCGTCCGCCTCGGCGAGCATGAAGCGGGCTCCGGAGTTGAACCAGTCCCACCAGCGGGGCCAGGACGGGCCGAGTCGGCGCGCCCGCAGGGAGGGGAAGACCGGGTTCGGCTCACTCATCCCGCCGACGGTCACGAACGGTGTTCCTGTGAGCACCGAGGCCCACCCCACCGCTCGCAATCGGTCCGGGGACCCCTCGTCCACCAGGTGCAGCGTCCGGTCGGCGTGGTCGAACCCGTCCACGCGCGCCTCGGGCAGCGGGGTCCGGTGCGGACCTGAGGCGTCGGCGATTTCGAGGGCCCGAGTTGAGGGGTGGATGCCGGCTTCGATCAGTCGGAAACCCGGCGGGGGGTCGGCCTCCGGTATGTCCTCCACCGGTGCGACCAGCACGGACCGCTCCCATCCGGGGGTGAAACCGGCGCCGGTCAGGGCCTCGGCCAGGGCCGGGCTGTCGTGCGCGTGCACTCGCCACTCGACCGGTTCGACCCGCCTGGCGAACTCCTCCTTCTGGCGCAGGACGAGGCGGGTCAGGTCGGCCCCGGCGGTGTCGCGGTGGTCGACCTGCCCGTGGGTTCCGTAGTGGACGCGCACCAGCGGTCCGTCCTGTGCGACGACCGCCCCGAGCGGCGAGGGCACCGGGACGCGGGCGCGTACCAGGGCGTCGTAGAGGGCCAGGGGGTCGTCGGCGTCCGTTCCCGGTGCCTTGCTCCAGGTGGCCCCGTTCAGCGTTGGGTCCCGGCCGTGCCGCCGGAGGGGCCTCCGGACCTCGACGTCCGGGCCCCGTCCACCGCGTGCTGCCGGACGGTTGGGGCAGATTTCCCTGTCGTGCCTGTGGCCATGGGCGGGATCCTGCAGTCCTGCCACGACGCGGAGGTCCGCGTCGGTGCGGGATCCGGAGCGGCGGTCGTTCGCGGTCTCAGGCAAGGCCCGCCCAGGGGTCCTCGCGCCGCCACAGGGTGGGGAAGTGCAGGGAGACCCCCTGTTCGGCGGCGAGCCCGCCGAGGACGCGCATGGTGGTGTCCAGGTCGTCCGCGGGGCGGGGCAGTGCGCGCAGGGGTTTGTCGAGTGGCCGGAAGAAGTCGTCCCAGTGGATGAGGACGGCCCGGCGCGCCCCCACCGCCCCGACCGTCTCGTGCCAGTAGGTCCGGATGTAGTCGTCGTCCCGGCTGCCGAGCTGTCCCACGCCGAGGTAGGCCACGTCGGCGGAGTGCCCGGCGAGGGCGCCCGGCACGAACCCGGCGCTCCCCTGGATCAGCGCGGAGGCGCCGCCGGTGTGCCGCAGCAGGAGGGACCACGCCTCGCCGCAGCGGTACGCGGAGACCCGGACCGGGGGTGTGACGGGCGCGTCGATGTCCCCGGGGAAGCGGTCGGGCGGGCAGTGGCGGGACTCGACCGGGGTCAGGGTGAACGGGCCGTACGCCAGGGGTTCGCCCGGCACGGCGCGGACGATCCTGTCCTCGGGCAGGCCGCCGCCGCGCCCGATGTTGGCGGTGGACGCGCCGCCGACCAGGCGGGCCCCGGTGCGCAGGGCGACCGCCGCCGAGTCCATGGCGTGGTCGAAGTGGGTGTGCACGGGGAGCAGGGCGTCGAGCGTGGCCACCCCGGCCCGTGCCAGGGCGGCGTCGATCCGTGCGGGGTCGGGGGCGATGCGCCGCAGGCCCACGGCGGTCAGTGACGGGCGGGAGAAGAACCCGTCGGTCATGACGGCCGAGTCCCCGTCCCGCACGAGGAGCGTGGAGACCCCCAGGAAGGTGACCGAGGGGCCGGGGCCGGCCCCGGCTTCCGGGAGGTCGAAGAGGCCGGTGCGGCGGGAGAGGTCGGGGCGACCGAGGCGGACCTTCATGGGGCGGAGTCTAACCAGGGCCCCTCCGGTCGGAGCGGCGCGGGAAGCCCTCCGGGCCGGCGTCGTCACCGAGAAGTGCCGAGTGACCGCCGGTGAACCGGCGGTTCCCCGGCCGGCGGGCACGGGATCCGGCGGCCGGCCCTCCCCCGCGGCCCGCGGAGCCGGGGCCGGGCCGGAGGACAATGGGGACGTGCTCATCCGACGACTGCGCCACGCGGCCCTCCTGGAACATGTCAACATCGTCCTGATCGCGGTGGTGGCCCTCGGCGTCCTGGGCATGCCCGCGAGCCCCGCCAACCTGGCCGGGCTCGGCCTGGTCGCGCTGCTGCTCCTGGAGGGCGGGGCCTACTGGTGGCTCAAGGTCCACCAGCTCAGGGTCCGCGCGCCCCGCCCTCCCTGGATCGGCGTCTTCCGGACGCTGGGCCGCCTCAACCTCGCGCTGTTCGCCCTGGGCGGTGCCGTCATCGCCGGAGCCCTGGCCACCGGCGCGTCCGGCGCGCACGTGTGGCCGGGGGCTGCCCTGTGGGGGTTCGCTGTGCTGGAGCACGTCAACTACTTCCACCTCCAGCTCTCCCACCAGTGCCGGGCCGACCTGGCCCGGCTCCGCCGCACCCGGCGCCTGCACCCCTCACCGCTGGCCCGTGACCTGCGCGGCCACCGCGATCGCACGTCCGCTCCCCGGTAGCCGGGGCGACCGCGCGAACGGTGGCCGCAGCCCTGGCGCACCCGGGCCGGGGCGGTCGTCAGGACGGACCGGCCGCCGGTCTTCTCCACGAACGCCTCGACGCCTGCTGGCCCCACTACCTCTCGCTGCCGCGTTCCGACGGCCCTCCTTTACAGTGGGTCTTCGTGCTTTACGGAAGATCTGTGGAAATCGGCGCGCTCGACGAAGTGATCGCCAGGGCCGGCCACGGCCGCGGCGGGGCGCTGGTGCTCCGGGGCGAGGCCGGCGCCGGCAAGACCGCCCTGCTCGACGCAGCGGCCGAGCGGATCGAAGGGATGGGGGTGCTGCGGACCGGCGGCGTCGAGTCCGAGTCCGATCTGGCGTTCGCGGCGCTGCACCAGCTGCTGTGGCCGGTGACCGGACTGCTCGACGCGCTGCCCGGGCCGCAACGCGACGCCGTGCGAGCGGCCTTGGGGCACGCCTCCGGCGGCACGGGCGACCGCTTCCTCCTGGGCGCCGGCGTGCTGTCGTTGCTGGTGGAAGCGGCGGGCCCGGAGGGCCTGGTCTGCGTGGTCGACGACTTCCAATGGATCGACCGTGCGTCGGCCGACGCGCTGCTGTTCGCCGCCAGGCGGCTGGGCACCGAACGGATCGCGATGTTGTTCGCCGTCCGCGGTGACGCCCCCGTCAAGGGCGTGCCGTCGACGGTGGACGTGCGCGGCCTGCCCGAGGACGCTGCGGCCGAGCTGCTGGAGTCCCGGCACGGGCTGCCGGCCGCCCCGGTGCGACGGGAACTGATCAAGCTGACCGGGGCGAACCCCCTGGCCCTGGTCGAGATCGCCGCCCGGCTGACGCCCGCGCAGCTCGCCGACCGCGAACCGCTGCCCGACCCGCTGCCCGGCGGCGCCCGGCTCTACGGCGACCGGGTGGCCGGGTTGTCCTCCCCCGCCCGGCTGGTCGCCCTGCTCGCCGCAGTCGAGACCGACCTCGAGGTGGTCCTGCGTGCCGCCGAGCGGCTGGCGTCGGGGCCGGAGGCGGTGGCGGTCGCCTTCGCCGAGCTGGAGGAGTGCGGGCTGGCCGGGGCGTCGGGCACCGGCGTGCGCTTCCGCCACCCGCTCATGCGATCCGCGGTCCACGAGGCGGCCGCCCCGGCCGAGGTCCGCCGCGTGCACGCCGCCCTGGCGGAGCTGACCGCGGGCGACCGTAGGGCCTGGCACCTGGCCGGAGCCGCTCTGGGCCAGGCCGAGCCGGTCGCCGTCGCGCTGGCGGAGGTCGCCGGGCGGGCTCGCGACCGTGGCGGGTACGGCGCCGCCGCCACCGCCCTGACCAGGGCCGCCGAGCTGACCCCCGAACCACGCGCCCGCGCCGCCCGGCTCAAGGACGCCGCCGTTTCGGCCTGGCTCGCCGGTCGGCCGGGACAGGCCGAGTCGCTGCTGGCAGAGGCACGAGAAGGGGCCGGCGGCGACAGCACGCTCGCGATGGAGATCACCCGGCTCCGCGGTCGGTTCGAGCTGAACTCGGGCAACGCCGCCGAGGCCGTGCGGATCCTGGCGGCGGGCGACAGCCTGGACATGCTGGCCGACGCCGTGGAAGCGGCCTCCCACGTCGGCGACACGGCCGCCGTCGTCGAGCTCGGCCGACGGGCGACGGCGCACCCCGAGGGGTTCCTGCGGGACACGGTGGCCGGTATCGGGCTGACCCTGGACGGCGACGCCGCCGGACCGGGACTGCTGCGGCGGGCACTGGCGCGGGCCGACGAGCTGGACGACGCGGTGGGCTGCCTCTGGGCGACGGCCGCGGCCAGCGCTCTGGGAGAGTCGGACCTGGCGACCGGGATGGCCGAGCGGGCCGGGCGAGTGGCCAGGGTGTCGGGGATGGCCGGACAACTTCCCGTCGTGCTGGGGTTCGTGGCGACCGCCGACCGTCTCGCGGGGCGGCTCGCGCACAGCCGGGCCGTCTCCGAGGAGGGCCTGGCGCTGGCGCGGGAGGCAGGGTACGAGAACACGGTGGCCGCGCACCTGGCCAATCTGGCGGTGCTGGCGGCTCTGCGCGGCGAGGAGGAATCCTGCGAACGGCAGGCCCGTGAGGCGCTGGCCATCGCCCTGCCGCACCGGGTGGGGCTGAGCGCGGGGGTGGCCTCCTACGCGCAGGCGATGCTCGAGTTGTGCCTGGGCCGCTACGCGTCGGCGCGCGACCGTTTCCGGGGCCTCGCGGTGGCGGGGCCGGGCGCGGGACATCCGACCGTGGCCTGGCGGACCATGCCTGACCTGATCGAGGCCGCGGTGGGCGCGGGCGACGAGACCGGTGCCCGAGCCGCGCTCTCGGCCTACGAGCGGTCGACCGAGCACGCCGTGACGCCGGAGTCGCGCGCGCTGCTGGCCCGCTGCCGGGGTTTGGCCGAAGCGGACGAGGAGGCTTTCGGGGAGGCGCTGCGGCTGCACACCAACCCGTTCGAGGCGGCCAGGACGGCGCTGCTGCTGGGCGAGCGCCTGCGCCGCGCGCAGCAGCCGGGCCGGGCGCGAGCGCACCTGCGGACGGCGTGGGAGGTGTTCGAGCAGGCCGGCGCCCGGCCATGGGCGCGGCGCGCACAGGAGGAGCTGCGGGCGGCGGGCGAGTACGGCAGCGCCCCGTCCCCCGGCGTGCTCGACGCGCTGACCCCGCAGGAACTGCGCATCGCGGGCCTGGTCGCCGACGGGTTGTCGAGCAAGCAGATCGCCGCCCGGCTCTTCCTGAGTCCTCGTACGGTCGAGTACCACCTGTACAAGATCTATCCGAAGCTGGGCATCGGCTCCCGTACGGATCTGGCGCGGCTGGTAGTTCTACGGAAGGCCCCCGTGGCCGGGGACGACATGCTGTGAGGCATGCAGAACGTGACCATCTGGAGTGAGGGGTTCGGCGCCGAGACGGACGCGCCGATCCTGTTGATCATGGGTTCGATGTCGCAGGGCATCCTGTGGCCGGACGAGTTCGTCGGCCGCCTGGCCGCCGGAGGCCGCCGGGTGATCCGGTACGACCACCGTGACACCGGTATGTCGGGCACCGTCGACTTCGCGACCGCGCCGTACACCTGGAACGACATCAAGAACGACGTCTACCGCGTGCTGGCGGCCCACGGCCTGGAGAGCGCCCACCTGGTGGGCCATTCAGCGGGCGGGCTGCTCAGTCAGCTCATCGCCGTGGAGGCGCCGGAGCGGGTGCGGTCGCTGACCGTCATCGCCTCCTCGCCGCTCGGCGGCGGCGAGAGCCAGGTGCTCGTGCGGGCGCTGACCGGTCAGCCGCAGTCCGAGGGCAGCCTGCCGGCGCCGGAGCCGGAGTTCGTGGAATTCTTCCGCACGCTGATGGCCTCCCCGCCCGCCCAGGACCGCCGCACCCTGATCGACGGCATGATCGCCGAGCAGCGCGTGCTGCACGGCACCGGACTGCCGTTCGACGAGGACGCGGCGCGCCGGCTTCAGGAACGCGTCTACGACCGGGCGCGCGACCTGTCGGCGGCGGCCAACCACCGGCTGGCCGCGGGGGCCGGCCCCGACTTCGAGCCGGTGGACGCGCTGCACCGGGTGCAGGCGCCCACGCTGGTCGTCGAGGGCAGCCACGAGCCGGTCAAACCGGGTCACGGCGCGTTCATCGCCGAGCAGATCCCGGGGGCCCGGCTGATGACCGTGGCGGGCATGGGGCACACGCTGCCAGTGGAGACCCACCAGGAGCTGGCCGACGCGATCCTCACGCACACGGCCGAGTGAGGAAGTCTGTTGCAGAACCCCTGCGTCCCCGCCATCGAAGTGGCGGACCTGACTCAGCGCTTCAGCACCGCGCTCGCCGTCGACCGGCTCAGCCTGAGCATCCCGCCGGGGATGTTCTACGGCATCGTGGGGCCAAACGGCGCCGGTAAGACCACCATCCTGGCGGCTGTGTGCGGGCTGCGCCGTCCGACCGCAGGCACGGTCAGGGTCGCCGGTCATGATCTGCGCACCGCGAGGGAGGCCGCGCTCGCGCAGCTCGGCGTCATGATGGACGGGTTGTCCTTGCCCGAGCGACTGACCGCCGCCGAGATCCTGCGCTACAGCGCGGGGCTGCGCGGCCTGGACGACGGCTGGCGGGCGCGGGCGGGCGACCTGCTGGAGATCCTCGGACTCGACGCGGTTCCACGCACGCTGATCGTGGAGTACTCCACAGGTATGCGCAAGAAGATCGGTCTTGCTCTGGCACTGCTGCACCGGCCCCGGGTACTCGTACTGGACGAGCCGTTCGAGGCGATCGACCCGGTCTCTGCCCGCTCCATCGAGCATGTGCTCAAGCAGTACGTCGACGCCGGCGGCACGGTGGTCCTGTCGAGCCACATCATGGACTTCGTCGAGCGCAATTGCCGGCGGGTCGCGGTGGTGGTCGGTGGCCGGGTGCTGATCGAGGGGCCGGTGGAGCGAGTGGCCGGGGACTCGACACTGAACGAGCGGTTCGTCGAGCTGGTGGGCGCAGATCCGGTGCGCCCGCTGGAATGGCTGTCATGACGCGCGCCTTGTTCGCGCTCAAGCTGCGCCTGTTCCGCAACGGCCCGCACGACGAGCGCGTTTTCAGCCTGGTCACCGGACTGATTCTGGCCGCCCTGGTGATCGCGGGCGCGTCCTCGGCCACCCATGGCGTGATCCACGAGGGCTGGATCGCCGTGGCGCTCACGGTGTGGGGCGGCATGTGGCTGTTCGGGCCGCTGGCCCAGCCCCGCCATGAGCCGTCGGTCATCTCCCACGAGTGGTTGCGCGGATATCCGCTCCGGCCGTGGCGGCTGGCACGTGCACTGTCGTGGACCGAACTGCTGGGCGTCGGCCCGCTGGTCACGCTGGCGTGCCTGTCGTCGCTGGTGGTGCTGGCCGCGCCGGGCGGCGCGGCGGCGGTGGTGGTCGCCGTGGCTGCGGTGGCCGCTCAGCTGTACCTGCTCGTCTGGGCGGGCAGGACGGTGGCGGCACTGGCCGCCTGGCTGCTGCGGACCCGGGTCGGGATGACGCTGGCCGCCGTGCAGACCGCGATCATGCTCGCGCTGTCGTTCGCCGGATGGGTGCCGGTCGCGGCCTGGCTGCTGCCGCGTCTCGGCGAGGGGGACACAACTCTGGTCGCCCCCGCGACCGAGCGACTGCCCGAGCCGATGATCGACGTGCTCGCCGCAGCGCCCACCGGCTGGGGGTACAGCGCGGCGCTCGCCGCCCGCGACGGAGCCGGGACGGGACCGGTCCTGCTGCCTCTGGCGGCACTGCTGACCGTGGGTGCCCTGTTGCAGCTGTGTTGGATCGCGCTGACGGTAGGCGCCCTGCGCCGGCCGCCTCGCCCGGCGAGTCCGCGGCGGCTCTGCGTACCGGGACGCGACCTGTCCTTGCCGTTCGTGACGCCGGAGGTGGCCGCGGTCGCCTCACGAGAGCTGGTCACCTGGCTGCGCGACCCGGCGCGCGGCGTCGAGCTGCGCAGCGCCTGGCTGACACCGCTGCTGATGGCGCTCGTCATCGCCTCCTCCGGCTGGAGCTGGGCACTGCCCCTGGCAGGCCCGGCGGTAGCCGTGTTCGGTGCGATGGTCGCGATCAACACCTACGCCCTGGACGGCACGGCGCTGTGGCAGCTCCTCACCACACCGGGTGCCCTCAAGGCCGACGTTCACGGGCGGATGGCAGCGTGGGCACTGGTATTCGGCCTGCCGTCCGTCGCGCTGGCGGCCGTGTTGTGGGCCGTGACCGGCTCTCCCCTGGGTGGCGCCGCCTTCGGCGGCGCCATCACCGCGGCTGCGGTGGGCTGCGCCGGGGCACCGCTGCTCGCCCTCCTGATGCCGGCCGTGGGAACCGACGCCCGCGATCGCATCCACCCGGGACAGCAGGCGGGCGATCCGAGGGGTGGACAGATGACGATCTTCCCCGTGGTCCTGCTGGCCGCCGTCCTGCCCGGCGTCGTCGGCGGTCCGTGGTGGGGAAGCTTCCTCGCCGCGGTTCTCGTGGCCGTCGTCGTGGGCGTGATACCCCTGTTCACCGTTGGCCTGCTCCAGCAGCGCGGTACCGGCCTGCTGGAGGCGATGGCCACCCGCGGCACCGCGGTTCTGCGCGCAGCCGCCCGGACGAAGAGCTGACCGGCCCGCGCCGCCGACGCGGTCGCCCTCGCTGTTCGTGTGTCGTCGACGAACGCGTCACCAGCCGCGTACGGGAGGTGGGAAGACCGGGACGGGCCTGCAGGGGCGGAATCCGACCGGCCGACCGGGGGCACTCGGCGGACCGCCTTCGGACGACCGGGCCCGGGGACCGCACCGGACTGTGCGGCCTCCGGACGGTTCCCCGGCGTGTTCAGCCCCCGTCCGCGCCGCGGCGGGCGGCGTTGGCGGCGAAGGCGTCGCGCAGGTAGACGCTCAGCCCCTGGCCGTGGGCGTCGACGGTGGCGGTGAACCGCTCGTCGTCCGCGTACAGCTGCCCCAGCCCCCGGTGGGTCTCCACGGTGCAGTCGTAGAACCAGCGGGTGATGTGGTCGCGGTGCCGCTCGGCCAGGTCGGCGGCGGCCTCGCTGCCGGCGGGCACCCCGTCGTCCATGGCGCGGGCCAGGGCCCGGTAGATCTCGGCGGCCTCGGCCTGGCTCCGCAGCCAGTCGTCCCTGGTGTAGCGGCCGACGTCGCGCACGGACCGGTCGAACGCCTCGGGGTTGCGGGCGCCCCAGCGTTCGCGGGCCTCCTCGGCACGGGCGTCGACGTCGAAGTCCCCGAAGAGTTCGAGGCGTTCGCCGGGGGTGAGATCGAGTTGCATGGTGTCGGCCTCCATCAGGCGTTCCAGCGCCCGCGCCATGGTGCGCAGGCGGTCGATGCGCTCGGTCACCAGCGCGTGCTGCCGGACCAGGTGGGCGCGGGTGTCGGCGGCGGGGTCGTCGAGCAGTTCGGCGATCCGCTCCAGACCGAAGCCCAGTTCCCGGTAGGTGAGGATCTGCCGGAGCCGCTCCAGGTCCCGCTCGCTGTAGCTGCGGTAGCCGGACGCGGTGCGTTCGGCGGGGACGAGGAGCCCGATGGTGTCGTAGTGGTGCAGGGTGCGGACGGTCTGCCCGCTGATCCGGGCGGCCTCGCCGACGGTGTGGCCCATGGTGTTTCCTGTTCCGTCGCTGGTGGTGACGTGTCCACGACGTTAGGGGTTGACGCGGCGTGAGGGTCAAGCCCTTTCCCTGGGAGAAGGGGCCCGGGAGGGCGGTCCCGGGCACACACAGCGCTACTACCCGCCGGTAACCTTGGGGGATGAGCCTTGACGACACCACCGAGGGCTTCCAGTTCGACCGGGACACCCGCGTCGAGAAGCGGAGCGACGGCGAGTTCACCGCCACCCTCACCGACGGGTGGACCACCTTCACCTCGCACCCCAACGGCGGCTACGTCCTGGGCACGGCGCTCAACGCGCTGGCCCAGGGGATGAGCCAGCCCGACCCCCTCGTGGTCTCCGCGTTCTTCCTGCGCCCCGCCGCCCCGGGCGGGGCCGAGGTCCGCACCGAGACCATCCGCGAGGGCCGCCGCACCGCCACCGGCCAGGTCGTTCTGGAGCAGGGCGGCAAGGAGGTCCTGCGCGCCACGGCCACCTACGGCGACCTGACGGCGGAGGGGCGCGTCCTGCACCTGGAGGGGCCGCCGCTGCTCCCCGCGCCGGAGGAGTGCCCGGTGCCCGCGGAGTTCGACGCGCCCGAGGGCCTGACCATCGCCCACAGCGTCGAGTACCGCTACCCCGTGCGCCCCGGATGGCTGGACGGGAAGAAGGACGGGCGCCCGTACGTCGAGTTCTGGATGCGCTTCGCCGACGGGCGCCCCGCCGACGTCCACTCCCTGCCGGCCATGGTGGACTTCGCCGTACCGGCGGTGCTGGAGATCGGCGAGTTCAGCACCATCACCGTCGAGCTGAGCGTGCACGTGCGCGCCCGCCCCGCCCCCGGCTGGCTCGCCTGCCGGGTGTTCACCAAGCACGTCTCCGGGGGCCTGCACGAGGAGGACATGGAGATCTGGGACAGCGAGGGCGCCCTCGTCGCCCAGGCCCGCCAGCTCGCCATGCTCCTCTGAGGGGTACGGGACCTGCGGGTTCCCACCGGTCAGGGGCCGGCGCCACGAGCCCGGCCCCCGACCACGACCACCGGGTCCGCCGGCGCCCCCGCGACGCGGCCGGGGAGGCCGAGCCGTCTGCCCTCGGCGCGGCCGGAGCGGGCCGTCCAAGACCCGTTTTGTGCCTCGTCATGCATTAATTGCATAACGGATAAGCTGTGCGGCATGAGCACGCTTCCCGATCTGGACCTGCGGCTGGTCCGGTACTTCGCGGTCGTCGCCGAGCAGTTGAACTTCGCCCGTGCTGCCGAGGAACTGCGGGTCGCCCAGCCCTCCCTGAGCCGTCAGATCCAGCGGCTGGAGGACGCCCTCGGCGTACGCCTGCTGGAGCGCACCACCCAGGGCAGCCGGCTCACCGCAGCCGGCGCGGCGTTCCTTCCCCAGGCTCAGCAGCTGGTGCACAGCGCCCAGCAGGCGGTGCTCACCGCACGCGCCGCCGCGCCGGAGCGCACCGTCACCATCGGGTACGCCGACGACCTGATCGTCACATCCGCCGTACGCGACCTGCGCCACCGGCATCCCGACGCCCACGTCCGCACCCGCCACCTCGGCTCGCAGGACGCCGGTGCCCTGCCCGACCGGCAGGTCGACGCCCTGGTCATCCGTACACCTCTGCCGATCCCGGCCGACGGCCTCGACCTGGCGGTCCTCTACGCCGAGCCCCGGGTCCTGCTCGTGCCGGAGTCCCACCGCCTCGCGGGCAAGGAGTCGGTCACCGCCGCCGACATCTCCGCCGAACCACTCGTCGGCTGCACCGGCGCGGGTGCCGACTGGACCGCCTTCTGGCGGCTCGAACCCCGACCGGACAACGAGCCCGCCCCGCTCGGTCCCACCCTCGCCGACACCTACGGCGACAAGCTCGAGGCCGTCGCCGAGGGGAGTGCCGTCGCCGTCGTCCCGGCCGGCGACCTGCGCCACACCCTCCGCCCCGGCCTCGTCGCCGTTCCGGTCGACGAGGCCGAGCCCTGTCAGGTCGTCGTCGCCACCCGAGCCGCGGACACCAGCCTCCTCGTCGCGGAGTTCGTCGAGTCCGCGAAGCGGCTCCTCGTCCGCCCCACCTGACCTTCTGGCCCTGCCGGCCTCATAGGCCTCACCGGCCCCGTCCGTCATGCAGCTCCTGCATGAGGGGTTGCGAAACAGGTCTTGGACGGGGCCGCCGACGAACCCGTTGACTGGTCACATGACCGTTGACTACCGCGCACAGACCGTTCTGATCACCGGGGCCAGCTCCGGGATCGGAGCCGCCTTCGCCACAGCCCTCGCCGCACGCGGTGCGAACCTCGTGCTCGTCGCCCGGCGTGCCGAGCGGCTGGCATCGATGGCGGACGAGCTGCGCCGCACCACAGATGCCCGTATCGAGGCGATCCCGGCCGATCTCTCCCACCCGACCGCCGCACGCGAACTTCACCGGGCGGTCGCCGATCGGGGCATCCAGGTCACGAGCCTGGTCAACAGTGCCGGGTTCGGCTCGTTCGCCCTGTTCCCCGGTGCGGATCCCGGACAGCTCACCGCCGAGATCGCCGTCCACGCGACGGCGCCGGTGCAGCTGACCGCGGCGTTCCTGCCCCAGATGGTGAACGCCGGCAACGGCTTCGTCATCAACCTCGCCAGCGTTTCCGCCTACCTCCCGTCTCCCCGGATGGCCGTCTACAGCGCCGGCAAGGCATTCGTGCTCAGCTTCACGGAATCACTGTGGACGGAGCTGCGCGGCACCGGCCTCACCGCGTTCGCGGTCTCGCCCGGCGCCACCGCCACCGACTTCACCACCGGGATGGGGCCGGATGCCGAAGTGCTGACCGCCGGGAAGCTGCGCACGCCCGAGGACGTCGTCACCACCGCGCTGCGCCACCTCGAGCGCCGCAGCCCCGGTCCGACCGTCATCGACGGGCGCCTCAACCGGCTCAGCGTCTTCATGAGCCGGTTCATGAGCCGACGCCTGAACGCCCTGATGATGGCGCGCGTCTTCGACCCCGGCCACCGGTCTCCCTCGGGGGACGGACAGGAGGAGCCGGAAAGGGTCGATGGCCGGCTCGGCGTGGGGAACTCCCGGACGCCCGGCAACAGGACGAGCAACCGGTGAGCAGCCGCGCAGAGGTCTGTCGCCCCACCGAGGGCGGGTGCGGCAGCGCGGGCAGGCCGGGGGCTTCACCGCGCCGGGACGGTCCGGCGCCGGGCGCCCGGCCGCCCGGCGGTGGCGCGCCTCCGCACCGCCCCGGCATCCCGTGCGGGGGCGCGGGTTCCGCGGCCCGGAACCGGTCCTGGGAGCGCGACAATGCACCCATAATTGGGCTCCGTGATCATAGACAAGGCGATCTACCACGCCGGTCGGCGGCAGGACATCGACGGCGACATCAGCGACGCCTTCGACGAGGCCCGCCGTGACCAGGACGACTGCTTCGTGTGGATCGGGCTCCACGAGCCCACCCCGGAGGAGTTCGCCCTCATCGAGGAGGAGCTCTCCCTCCACCCCCTGGCGGTCGAGGACGCCCTCACCGCCCACCAGCGTCCCAAACTGGAGCGCTACGACGACACCGTCTTCGTCGTGGTCAAGACGCTGGCCTACCACGAGGACACCTCCGACGTGGAGGTCGGCGAGGCCATGCTGTTCGTCGGCGCCGACTTCGTGGTCAGCGTCCGGCACGGCACGGGGAACCCCCTGGGCAGGGTCCGCGCACGACTGGAGGCCGACCCCGAACTGCTGTCCGCGGGACCCGCCGCCGTGCTCTACGGCGTGTGCGACGAGGTCGTCGACCACTACGGCACGGTGGTCCACAAGATCGAGTCCGACATCATCGAACTGGAGCGGGCGGTCTTCCAGCCGCGCGGCGGCGACGTCACCGAGGACATCCACCACCTCAAACGCGAGGTCCTGGAGTTCCGGAGCGCCGAGAGCCCGCTCATCCCGGTCCTGGAGGAGGTCTCCAAGGGGAGGATCCCCCGGTTCGAGGAGACCAAGGAGTACTTCCGCGACGTCCTGGACCACCTGCTGCGGGTGGACGACCAGGTGGACGACCACAACGAACTGCTCACCAGCGCGCTCACCGCGCACCTGGCCCTCCTGGGCAAGCAGCAGAACGAGGACGTCCGCAAGATCTCCTCCTGGGCGGCCGTCATCGCGATCCCCACCATGATCGCGGGGTTCTACGGGATGAACTTCGACCACATGCCCGAGCTGCACTGGCTCTTCGGCTACCCCATCATCATGGGCGTGATGGTCGGGGCCTCGGCGCTGGCGTACCGCCAGCTCCGCAAGAACGGCTGGCTGTAGGGGACGGCGCGCGGCCGGGGCGCGCCTCCGCCGGAGCCGGGCTCCGGCGGGCGTCCCCGGCCGCGCGCGCTTCCGCCGGGGCGAGGGGGCGGTTCCCGCGAGGGCCGCCCGGCCCTGCCCCGTCGGGGCCGGGCCCACCGTGCGGCCGTGCGTTCAGACCACCGCGCGGAAGTGGGTGGTCAGCCGGTGGTCCTCCTCCAGGACGTGGAAGGCCACGCCGGGCGGCTGGTCGCGGTTGAAGGCGGGCTCGCCCTCCCACGGCATGCGCAGGGTCCACGTCACCCCGGGCGCCAGCAGCAGGGGCCGTCCGGCGAAGGTCGTCGCCCCGCCGGTGTGCGCGTGCCCGACCAGGATCCCGGCCACCCGAGGATGGGCGGCCAGGAGCCCGGCGAGGTCGTCGGCGTTGTCCAGGCGCATGGAGTCGGGCAGCGGGTGGTGGACGCGCACCGGCGGGTGGTGCAGGGCCAGCAGCGCGGGGGTGTCGCCGGGCAGCTCGTTCAGCGTGTCGTTGATCCAGACCAGGGTGGCCGCGTCGAGGTGGCCGCCGTCCTCGCCGGGGACCGTGGAGTCGCAGGCCAGCACGGCCGCGCCCGCCACGTGGTGCACCCGGTTGACGGGTTCGCCCGATGCGGGTTCCCCCAGCAGCACCTCGCGGTAGGCCGCGCGGTCGTCGTGGTTGCCCGGGCAGCTCAGCACCGGGAAGGGCAGGTCCAGCAGGCCGGCCGCCTCCGCGTACTCCTCGCGTGCGCCGTGGTCGGCGATGTCGCCGCTGACCAGGAGGGCGTCGGGGGCCTGGGAGAGTCCGCGCAGGTAGTCCACCGTCCGGGTGGCGCGCTCGGTGGCGCGGTCGGTCCCGTCCAGGTGCAGGTCACTGATGTGGGCGAGCAGAACCGTCATGGTCGTCCTCTCGCGGGCACGTTCCCGCCCCGCACTTCTAACGGATAAGTTAGCCTTAAGCGTTAGAACGTTAGCTCGTGGGCAAGGCGACGGGCAAACGGGACGAGGACGGGGAATCCATGCAACGCCATCTGGCGCTCGAACTGGCCAGCACGATCCGCCACGACGGCTCGGGGGGCGTCGCGGACGACCTGGACACCGTTCCGGACACCGCGCGCTGGCTGGCGTCGGTGGCGGACCTCCTGCCCGGGGCGCAGGTCCTCGGCTCCGGCGCCGACGAGGACCTGCGGGACCAGGTCCTGGCGCTGCGCGGCGCCGTCAGGGCGCTGCTCGCCCGGGCCGTGCGCCCGGGGCCGCCCAGTCCCGCCGACGCCCACCGGCTCCTGCCCGCCGAGCAGGCCCTGGAGCGGCTCAACTCCGCGGCCGCCAGGGAGCCCGTCGTGCCGCGGCTGCGCTGGGACGAGGGCGACGTGCCCGTGGTCGAACTCCGGTCCGGCGGGGGAGCCTGCGACACACGGGTGGTGGCGGCGCTGGCCCGCTCCGCCATCGCCCTCCTGCACGGCCCCGACCGGGAGCGGCTGCGGGCCTGCACCGCGCCGCGCTGCGTGCGCTACTTCGTGCAGGCCCACGGCCGCCAGCAGTGGTGCGGGACCGCCTGCGGCAACCGGGCCAGGGCCGCCCGCCACTACGAGCGCCAGGTCCTGGCCCGCTCCGCGGCCCGGCCGCTCCGGAGCGTCGTGGAGTCCTAGGGCTCCACCGGGGCATCGGGCCCGGGGCCTTCGAGGGCGAACCCGCCCGCCCCTGGCCTCGGGCGAGCCCGACACGTCCTCGTCCGCATCGGGGGTGGTCGCCATCGGGGCCGCAGTCGGCGGCGCAGCGGCCCGGGCCGCGACAGCGCGGGGCGCGGCCGGCCCCTCCCCGGCATGTGCGCGTCCGTGCGGGCCGCGTCGGGGCGGCGGTGTCGGGGGCGGCGGACCCCGCCGCTCCGCCCGAGCACCTGCCACCGAACCCGTGTGTCCGCCGAGCCGCTGTCCGCGTGACCCTGTCCGCGGACAGCGGCTCCACCGGTTCAGGCCCGGGCGAGCGCGCGCCCGGCGTCACGGGCGGCGTCCAGGGCCTCGGCGCGCTGCTGCGCGGCCATCTCCCTCAGCCCCTCCATCGCCGGCGTCGTGGCGGCGAGGGTGAGCTCGCACTTGACCAGGGTCAGCTCGGCCTGCCAGATGTCGCCCACGACGCGCTCCAGGTAGGGGGTGGAGTGGTCCCAGCCCTCCCGGGGCGTGCCCGGTCCGTAGCCGCCGCCGAGGGTGGTGACCAGCAGGGTCGGGGTGCCCTTGAGCAGCGGGGTGGTGGCGCCCACGCCCGCGATCACCAGGTCCGACCAGGCCTTGAAGTGCTGGGAGACGCCGAAGTTGTAGAGCGGCACGGCCAGGATCACGGCGTCGGCGCCCTCCAGTTCGGCGCCCAGCGCCGCGGCCAGGTCGAGCGCCCCGCGCTGGGCCGGGGTGCGGTCGGGCTCGGCCGCGAAGCCGGCCGTGGTGGCCAGGGTCCAGGCGTCGGAGGGCAGCGGGTCGGTGCCCAGGTGGCGGCGGGTCACGGTGCCCCCGGGGTTGTCGGCGGTCCACTCGGCCTCGGCGCGGTCGGCGATCTCGGAGCTCACGGAGGTGCTCGGGAGGATGCTGGCGTCCAGTCGGAACAGGTTCATGGGGTCCGTTTCTGCAGAAGGGCGGCAGGGATCCGCGCGGTGCGGACCGTGGCCACAGCATAAGCGGACTTTACCCCGCTTAGCGAACGTGGTGTAGTTTCCTTCCTGTGAACGCCCCTCTCGTGCCCTTCGGAAAACCGCGTCCCGAACGCGCGGACGCGGCGCGCAACCGCCTGATCCTGCTGGAAGCGGCCCGGGCGATGCTCGCCGAGCACGGCGCGGAGAAGGTCACCATGGACGCCCTCGCCGAACGCGCCGGTGTGGGCAAGGGCACCGTCTTCCGCCGCTTCGGCAGCCGCGCCGGCATCTTCAACGCCCTCCTGGACGACAGCGAGGGGCGGTTCCAGGAACAGGTCCTCTCGGGGCCGCCGCCGCTGGGACCGGGCGCCGCGCCCAAGCAGCGCCTGATCGCCTACGGGCGCGCCCGCATCGCCTACCTGTTCGTCCACCACACCCTCGTCAGGGCCGCGCTGGACCGCAACCGGCCCGCACCGATGGGCGAGGTCAGCATGACCCTGCCCCATTTCCGGATGCTGCTCGGCCGGACGGACGTCCCCCGCCGCCACCTGGACGGCCTCGCCCTCCAGCTCACCAGCGCGCTGGAGGGCCCGCTCATGCTGTACCTGTCGAGGGAGGAGATCGCCCGGACCCCGGAGCCGGACGCCGAGGACCCCCTCGCCGACAGCTGGCAGGAACTCGTCGAACGCGTCCTCCCCGGCTGACCGCTCCGGGGCGCCGGCCGGCGCCCTCCCCCGCGTCCCCGGGCCGGGAGGGGGAGCTCCTCGGCGCAGCACTTCCGCCCCGTCCGGTCCCGGCCCGTCCCGCGGCTCAGCCGGCGCGGACCATCGTGGAGTCGTAGCCGCCGCCGCCCGGGTAGGTCCACGGGCCGGTCACGGTGGTCCCGTCGGCACTGAAGACGCCCGTGTAGCGGGCGGGCGACCCCTTCTCCCCCGCCCAGATGGTGAGGGTGTCCCCGGCCAGTTCGTAGACGTAGTCGAAGGTGTTGCCCAGGCTGTCGTAGAAGCGCGACCGGATGTCCTCGCCGGGCCGCTCGGCCCCGAAGGCCCGCTCCCTCCCGATGACCTCCAGGCCGACGACCCTCTTGCCGTCCTGGACGAGGTCGACGTCCTGGAGGAGGAAGTACCGACCCTCCATCCAGCGGTAGACGACGGTGCCCTCGGCCCCGCCGGTCACCCTCCAGGCGCCCACGAGGCGGTCCAGTGCGGTCAGGGCGGCGTCGGGGCCGGCGGGGTCCTGCTCGTACGCGCTCATGTCGTGTCCTCTTCCGTGTCGGGCGCGCGGCGGCACGGTGCCGCCGCGTCTGCCCCACCCGTACGACCGGACCGGGAGGGAGAAGGAATCGGCGCCCGGGCGAATTTTCCGCACGCGGCCGGGCCGGAGCGCGTTCCCCCGGGTCAGAGGGTGGGCGGGAGCCCGAACGCGGGCAGGGTCTCGGGGCCGAACGTGGTGATCTCCGCGACGAGGCCGCCCTCGATCCGCAGCACGTCGAGGTTGACGGCGGCATGGACCGCCTCCCCCGGCATGCGCACGTAGTTGGCGGCGGCGGGGCTGCGGTTGGCGGACACGGGCACCGCGATCCACTCACCCCAGGCCCGGTTCCCGGAGAGTACCGGGCGCCACAGGTCCAGGATGGCCTCGCGGCCCTCGTAGACCAGCGACGCGGGGGGCATCGTCTGGCGCGCGTCCTCGCGCAGCAGGGCGGCGAGCCCGTCCGGGTCGGCGTCCCGGGAGGCCTCCACGTAGCGGCGCAGGACGGCGCGCTCCTCCTCGCTGGGGGCCGTGACCGGACCCCAGTCCGTCCTGTGCCGGGGAAGGACCGCGCGCAGGGTCGCCCGGGCGCGCTGCAGGGCGCTCTTGACCGCCGGGACCGACACCTCCAGGGTGCTCGCGGTCTCCTCGGCGGGCCGGCCGAGGACGTCGCGCAGGATGAGGACGGCCCGCTGGCGGGGCGGCAGGTGCTGGATGGCGGCGAGGAAGGCCAGTTCGACGGTCTCGCGGGCGATGGCCGCCGCCTCCGGCTCCCCCTCGGGCGGCGCGGCCCGGTCCAGGAGCTCGTCCGGGTACGGCTGGAGCCAGGGGACCTCGGAGAAGGGTGAGGCCCCCGTGCCCTCCGCCACGGGCCTGTCCCGGGTGCGGCGCCGGTCGAGGGCGTCCAGGCAGGTGTTGGTGGCGATCTTGTACAGCCACGCCCGGAACGTGGAGCGCCCCTCGAAGGTGGAGCGGCGGCTCCAGGCCTTGAGCAGTGTCTCCTGCACCATGTCCTCGGCCTCGGTGAAGGAGCCGAGCATCCGGTAGCAGTGCACGCGGAGTTCGTGCCGGTGGCGTTCGGCCAGTGCGGAGAAGGCGGCCTCGTCGTCCACCACGCTGTTCCCGGCCATGCGTCCCGACCACCCCTCGCCCGGCGCTTCCGGCCCGCCGCCGGCGCCCACCGAATCCTAGGGGGCGGCGGTGACGGAGGAGCGGCCGCGGGCCCGGCGGCGGCGGGCGGAGAGCCCGCGCCGGAGCACGCCCTGCCGGGGCGAGAGGAGGTAGGCCAGGGTGAACGCCGCCGCCTGGGCGAGGACGATCGACCCGCCGGTGGACACGTTGAGGTGGAAGCTGGTGAACACACCGGCCACCGCCGCCGCCACCGCGATCGACGCCGAGATGAGCAGCATGCGCTCGAACCGGTCGGTGAGCAGGTAGGCGGTGGCCCCGGGGATGATCACCATGGCCACCACCAGGATGATCCCGACCGCTTGCAGCGCCACGACGACGGTGACCGAGAGCAGGCCCAGCAGCAGGGTCTCCAGCAGGCGCGGGTTGATGCCCAGGGCGTGCGCGTGGACGGGGTCGAAGGCGTACAGGGTGAGGTCGCGGTGCTTGTACCAGACCACGGCCAGGACCACGGCGGCCAGGACCAGCACCTGCCAGATGTCGGTGTCGGAAACCCCGAGCACGTTGCCGAACAGGATGTGGCCGAGGTCGGTCTGGCTGGGCACCCGTGAGACGAGCACCAGGCCCAGGGCGAACATGGCGGTGAACACGACGCCGATGACGGCGTCCTCCTTGACCCGGGAGGTGCGGTTGACCACCCCGATCAGGGCGACGGACCCGGCGCCGAACACCAGGGCGCCCACTGCGAAGGGCAGGCCGAACATGAAGGACAGCACCACCCCGGGAAGGACGGCGTGGGAGACGGCGTCGCCCATCAGCGACCACCCCACGAGCGTCATCCAGCAGGACAGGACCGCGCAGACGACACCGGCGACCACGCTTACCAGCAGGGCGCGCCGGACGAACTCGAACTGCAGGGGGACCGTGAACCACTCGGTGAGGCCGGTGATCAGCGCGTCCATACAGGGCCCTCCTCGTCGGAGTGGATGCCGAAGGCCTCCATGAGGACCTCCGGGCGCAGGACCTCGGCCGGTGCGCCGTGGGCGATGACGCGGCGCTGGAGCAGGACCGCCTCGTCGCACAGCACGGGCACCTGGGCGAGGTCGTGGGTGGAGACCAGCAGGGTGTGCCCCTCCCCGCGCAGCGCGCGGAGCAGTTCGACGATGGTGGCCTCCGAGCGCTTGTCGACCCCCGCGAAGGGCTCGTCGAGGAGCAGCACGGCGGCGCCCTGGGCGATGGCGCGGGCGACGAAGGCGCGTTTGCGCTGGCCGCCGGAGAGGGCCCCGATCTGGCGGTCGGCGAGGTCGGACAGGTGGGTGCGTTCCAGGGCGTGCTCGACCGCCTCGCGGTCGGCGGCCCGGGCCCGGCGGCGGCGCCCCATGTGCCCGTAGCGGCCCATCATCACCACGTCGCGTACGCGCACCGGGAAGGCCCAGTCGACCTGTTCGGACTGGGGCACGTAGCCCACCGCTCCGGCCCTGCGCGCGTCGGCGCTGGTACGGCCGAGGACGCGTACGCGGCCGTGGTCGGCGGGGACCAGCCCGAGGACCGTCTTGAACAGGGTGGACTTGCCCGAGCCGTTGGTGCCGAGCAGTCCGCAGACACGGCCCGGGGCGACCTCCAGGGAGACGTCGTCCAGGGCGAGGACGTCGCCGTAGCGCACGGTGGCGCCGGAGACCTCGATGGCGGGGACCGCCGGGGAGGACGTGGTGGAGGCGGACACGGCGCTCACCCCCTCAGCCCGGCGACGATCGTCTCGGCGTCGTGCCGGAGCAGGTCGAGGTAGGTGGGGACGGGGCCGTCGGCCTCCGACAGGGAGTCCACGTAGAGGGTGCCGCCCATCTCGGCGCCGGTCTCGCGGGCCACGGACCGCTGGGTGCCGTCGTTGACGGTGCTCTCGCAGAACACGGTGGGCACGCCGTTGTCGCGGACGAAGCCGGTCACGGAGGCGATCTGCTGGGGGGTGCCCTCGGTCTCGGCGTTGACCGGCCACAGGTAGCGCTCGCTCAGCCCCGCGTCGCGGGCGAGGTAGGAGAAGGCGCCCTCGCAGGTCACCAGGGCGCGGGCGTCCTCCGGGACCTCGGCGAGCTCGGTGTCCAGGTAGTCGCCGACCTCGGAGATCTCCGCCTTGTAGGACTCCGCGGCCTCGGCGTAGGCGGCCTCGCCGTCGGGGTCCAGCTCGGTGAGGGCGTCACGGATGTTGTCCACGTAGACCAGGGCGTTGTCGGGTGACATCCAGGCGTGGGGGTTGGGTTCGCCCTCGTACTCCCCCGAGGAGATGGGGATGGTCTCGATGCCCTCGCTGAGCAGGGCGGTGGGCGCCTCCACGCGCTCGGTGAACTGCTGGAACCAGGCCTCCAGACCGAGGCCGTTCTCCATGATCAGGTCGGCGTCCTGGCCCCGGACGAGGTCGTCGGGGGTGGGCTCGTAGCCGTGGATCTCGGCCCCGGGGCGGGTGAGGGAGGCGACCTCGACCCGGTCGCCCGCGACGTTGCCGACCATGTCGGCCAGGACCGTGAACGTGGTCAGGACCAGGGGCCGTGTGTCGTCCCGCGTCTGGCCGGCCTCGGCGGAGCAGGCGGTGAGGGGCAGGGCGAGGGCCAGCCCGGCGGCGGGGATCACCCTCGACCAGGATGTTGAAGGGGACCAACCTCTAGAGTTCGGCACACCTAACTTTTTATCACAACACTGCCGAACTGAGCCACGGTCCCGGGGGCCGGCGCTCGGCGCCGACCCCCGGGCGGGTGCCGGGATCCGGGGCTCTGTCGGCGGGGCCCCGGGGAGCCCGGTCCGGTCACACGACCGGACTTCCCGATTTCCTGGGAAGTCGCGCGAGGAGCACCGCAGATACCGCGGCCATTCCGGCGCCGACGAGGAATCCCGCGGAATTGGCGAGGACGTCCCCGGTGTCGGCGACCCGGTCCGCCCCCAAGGCCCACTGAAGCGTTTCGACGGACACGGAAAGGGCCGGCCCGAACAACAGGCGGGCCCACCACGGGGAGAAGGCGAAGAAGGCCAGGATTCCCAGGGGGACGAAAAGGAGCGCGTTCATGGCCTTTTCCTCGAGGATCAGGGCCGCGGACTGCACGGGCTCGCCCGCCGCCTCAATTCCCTCGGAGAGTTCCGTGAGGACGAGGTTCTCCTGGGCGTGCGTGACCGCATTTCCCTCGCCGTCGACCACGGAGAGACCGCGATCGGGGTCGCCGTGGACGTAGAAGTCGGCCGGTTTCTCCCCCCGCAGCTCCTCTTTCTCCTGGTCGGCGAGCTGCTCGGGGCTGTAGTGGGCGAGGGCGCCGTCGGAGAGGTACTGGCCGAAGCTCTCCCCCTCGGCTTCGTTCATCGCGATCTCGTTCACGAAGCCGAGGGGGTTCCAGTGGACGTATCGGCCGGGGTCGGCCGGGGAGCCGCCGGAGAACGGCATCACCAGGACCAGCACGTAGACGGACGCCGTCGCCGCCAGTAACTTTCGCGTGTGCCGGGGGAACGCGCCCTGCGAACGGGCCGCGGCGGCCGCGAGCACGAGGGAGAGCGCGAAGAGCAGCAGAATCGCCACGGACAACGTCAGCGGCGTGACATAGAACAGAACTCTCCACATTCGGACGGCACTCCTGTGATTTTTCGGCGAAGCCGGGCAGAACGTTCAGGAGATTACACGCCGGCGGGGCCCCTGTTTCGCAGGAGAAGTGGTTCGCGGGCGGGAATGCGCATTCTCGGTGACCCCGCGGGCGCCTGAACTGGAACTCTTCGCACCGACATTTTTTCGGAAGGCCGGAGGCGGGGGCGCGGAGCCTCCCGGCTCGGTTCGGCGGTACGGGTCCGTCTCACTAGACTGGTCGCCCGGCACGCGCGGAAGCCCCTGTCCCGCGCCCCTCGCGCGCCCCGATGTCCACGAGGTCGCCAGACCCCGTACCACGAGGGAGACCGATGGGGTCCGACGCCGATCCGCACCGCACGCTGCGCGAGCGCTACCGACTGCTGGCCGAGATCGGCCGGGGCGGCATGGGACGGGTCTGGCGCGCGCACGACATACGGCTCAACCGCGCCGTGGCCGTCAAGGAGATCTTTCTGGCTCCGGGGCAGGACGAGACCGAACGCGGGCGCACGGCGGCCCGGGCCAGGCGCGAGGCGCAGGCCGCGGCGATGGGCGGCCACCCCAACATCGTCACCGTGCACGACATCGTCGAGGACGACGGGCGACCGTGGATCGTCATGGAGTTCCTCACCGGGCGCTCCCTGCACGCCCTGGTCCGCGACGACGGCCCCCGCGACCACCGGGAGGCCGCGGCATGGGGCCTGGACCTGCTCAGCGCCCTGACCACGGCGCACGGGCAGGGCATCACCCACCGCGACGTCAAGCCCGAGAACGTGATGGTGACCGACTCCGGGCGGGTGGTGCTCACCGACTTCGGGATCGCCACCATCGCCGACACCGCCTCGGTCACCCAGACGGCCGGGGTGCTCGGCTCCCCCGCCTACCTGGCCCCCGAGCGCCTGGGCACGGGCCCGGCCAGCCCCGCGAGCGACCTGTGGTCGCTCGGCGCGACCCTGTACCACACGGCCACCGGGATCTCGCCCTTCCGGCGGGAGGGCATCCCCGCGACGCTGCACGCCGTCACCTCCGTGGAGCCCCCGGACGTCCTGGGGCGGGGGCCGCTGGGCCAGGCCGTGCGAGGGCTCCTCGTGAAGGACCCGGCCAGGCGGATCGACGCCGACCGGTGCCGGGAACTGCTGTCCGCCGAGGCGGTCGGCGCCGTCGTCGGCACGGGTTTCACGGCCTCCCCCGCCCTCACCTCCTCCTCGGCGGGCCCCACGCCCTCGGGGCCGCTGCCCGCGCCGGCGCCGCTCCCGACCGGGTTCGGGACCGCCCCGCAGGCTCCCCCGGCCGCGTTCGCGCCGCCCCCGGCGCAGCCGACGCGTCCGGTCGCTCCGCCGCACGGGCCCCCTCCCGGCCCGACGGTCCCGATGGCCAAGGCGCCGCGGAGCGGAGGGCGGCTGTCCTGGCCGTTCGTGGTGCTCACCCTGGGGCTGTCCGCGCTGGTCGCGGCGGCCTCCCTCCTTGTGGCGCTCGACCCGTGGGGCGGGGAGCCCGACCCCACCGCGGCCGCCTCCGGCGAGGAGCAGGGCTCTGAGGCGGACGGCGGCGCGGCGGACGCCACCGGCGAGCCCTCCGAGCAGGAGGGGGACGGCGAACCGGAGGCGGGCGGAGGGGAGTCCGTCACCGGGAACGGGACGACCTGGACCGAGGAGGACCAGGGCTTCGGGATCGGGGTGCCCGACGGGTGGATCCGCAGGACCGCGGGGACCAGCGTCTTCTACGACTCCCCCCACGACGGCAGCTACCTCCAGGTCGACATGGCCGAGCACCCCACCGACGACGAGTACCAGCACGTCGTCGGGCTGGAGCGGGGCGTCCAGGAGTCGGGGCGCATGCCCGGCTACGAGCGGGTGCGGCTGGAGGACGCCACCGCCGGCAGCGGGTTCCACTCGGTCGCCGAGTGGGAGTTCACCTGGAACGGCGACGGCCAGGAGCGGCGCCTGCTGTCCCGCAACATCGCGGTGGCGCCCGGCGTGCACTACACGGTCGCCTGGGTGACCCCCGCGGCCTCGTGGAACGACCAGGCCGACCTGCGCGCCGAGTCACTGGACTCCTTCGAGCCCTCCTGACCCCTGCCCGGCCGGCGGTCCTCCGCCCGTGCGCCGGACCGGCAGCACCCTTCCCCGGACCGGGACTCCGCCCGCGCATTTTTTGCCACAACGGCAACAGAACTTGTGGTTCTGGCCGGTGTGCGCGCATGGTGGTCGTGGAGGTGGTCATGGTGGCCGAACAGTTGGGAAACAGCTATGACGTGGTCGTCGTCGGAGGCGGCGCGGCCGGTCTGAGCGGCGCCCTGATGCTGGCGCGGGCGCGCCGGTCGGTGGTGGTGGTCGACGCGGGAGAGCCGCGCAACGCCCCGGCCGACGCGGTGCACGGGCTGCTGGCCCTGGACGGGACGGCGCCCGCCGATCTGCTGGAGCGGGGACGGGCGGACGTGCGCCGCTACGGCGGCCACGTGGTGCCCGGCCGGGTCGACGCGGTCGCCCGCGAGGGCGACGGGTTCGCGGTGGCGCTCGCCGACGGACGGACGGTGCGGGCGCGCCGGCTGCTCGTGACCACGGGTCTGGTGGACGAGCTCCCCGGGATCCCCGGTCTGCGGGAGCGCTGGGGCATCGACGTGGTCCACTGCCCGTACTGCCACGGCTGGGAGATCCGCGACCGTGCCATCGGCGTGCTGGCGGTCGGGCCGATGTCGGTGCACCAGGCGCTGCTGTTCCGCCAGTGGAGCGCGGACGTCACGTACTTCTCCCACACCGCGCAGCCGCTGACCGATGAGCAGTCGGAGCAGTTCGCCGCCCGCGGGATCTGTGTGGTCGACGGAGAGGTGGCCGCCCTGGAGGTCGAGGAGGACCGCCTCACGGGGGTGCGGCTGGCCGACGGCACGGTCTTTGGCCGCGAGGCCGTGGCGGTCTCCTCCCGGATGGTGGCGCGCGCCGGCTTCCTCGCGGACCTGGGGCTGCGGACCGAGGAGCACCCGATGGGGGTCGGCACGTACGTCCCCGCCGAGCCCACGGGGCGCACGAGCGTGTCCGGGGTGTGGGTGGCGGGCAACGTGACCGATCCGGCCGCGCAGGTCGGATCCTCGGCCGCGGCGGGCGCGGGTGCGGGGGCCCAGATCAACATGGACCTCGTGACCGAGGAGACCCGCCTCGCGGTCGAGGCCCGGGACCCCTTCCCGGCCGGGGCCGAGGCCGGTGCGGGACCGAGGTGACGGGCGGGCTCGGCCACGGGGCGTGAGCGGCCGGGGAGCAGCGGTGTCCGCGCCCCGGGACCGGACGGGCTCGGATCCGACCTCAGGGGCCGGTTCGACACGGCCGATACCGCATTTCGGCCGGGGTGCTTTCTCCTGACCGGTCCCGGTGCGCCCCCTCCCCGGGGGCGACATTCCGCACGGGAGGTTGGGAACTCGTGCCGCTCGGAAACGATCAGCACGCAGCGCCGACCACCGCGGGGAGGGCGCCCGACGAGGGCGCCCTCCCCGCGCGGCGCGGACCCGGTCGTGACCGCGCCCGCGCCGCCACGCCCCAGGGAGCCCACACGATGACGACGGTCGTCTTCGACCACACCACCACCGGCTACCGGGTGCCGCACGCCCTGTGCCTGGCGCACGCGGCCAAACTCGCCTACGCCGACCCGGACACCGCACGGCGCCAGGCCGGCGAGTGGGGGTTCGACCGCTTCCGCTTCTTCGAGGCCGAATTCGCGCCCCCCTTCGCCCTGGACCACACCCAGGGCTTCACCATGGCCGGCGACGACATGGTCGTCACGGCCTTCCGCGGGACCGAACCCACCCAGATCATGGACTGGCTCTCCGACGGCAAGGCCCCCCTGGTCCGGCACTCCTCCCGGCGGGGCCGGGTGCACTGGGGGTTCAGCACCGCCGTGGACGCCGTGTACACGGAACTGCGCGGGGCCGTCGAGGAGTTCCGCACCGCCGGGGCTGCTCGGCAGGGTCTCGGACAGGGCCAGGGCTACGCCCTGGACGCGGCCGCCTTCAGGCCCGACGCCGACGGGATCACCGACCACTTCATCGACGCCTACATCGCGTGCCTGGAGGCGGCCGGCCGCTGAGGCGCGCCGGGGCCGTCCCCCCGTACCGCGGGGCCGGGCCACCGGGGTGGCCGGAGGCGCGTGCCGGTACCCGGCGCCGGGGGTACGCACGCCCTTCGATTACAGTCATTGCAGCAATTGCTGCAATGACTGTAAAGTGAGGCCATGAGCGAACCCACCGAGGACGAACTGGCCTTCGTCGACGACGTCGCGGGCTTCTTCGCCCGCGAGGGCCTGCCCCTGATCTCCGGCCGCGTCATCGGATGGCTGCTGATCAGCGACCCGCCCGAGCAGAGCGCCGCCCAGATCGCCGAGGCACTCCAGGTCAGCCGCAGCTCCATCAGCACCGCGGCCCGGCTCCTCACCCCCAGCGGACTGGTCGAGGGGGTGCGCCGCCGGGGGGAGCGACAGGAGTACCTCCGCATCGCCGCCGACGGCTGGAGCCGGATGCTGGAGCGCCGCTACGCCCAGGCCGCGGGGTTCCGGGAGGTCACCGAGCGGGGGCTCAGGGCCCTGGAGGGCTCCGCCCCGCAGCGGCGCGAGCGCCTGGCCAACGTCAACCGGCTCTACGGCTTCCTGGAGGCCGAACTCCCCGCGGTGCTCCGGCGCTGGCGGGACGAACAGGAGGACCACGACCGATGACCCGAACCCCGACCCCCTTCGAGCGCATCGCCCTCGACCGCCCCGAGGGGCGGCTGAGCGTGGTGACCGCGGGCGAGCACGGCGCCCCCGTGGTCCTGCTGAGCGGAGCCGGGCAGGACAACGCCCTGCTCAGCTGGCGCCACCTCCTCCCGGTCCTGGCGGCCGAGCACCGGGTGTTCGCCCCCGACTGGCCCAAGCAGGGGCACAGCAGGCCGTGGAACGGCCTCGCCGACCACGCGGCCCTGACAGACGTCGTCACCCACGTCCTGGACCGGTTCGGCCTGGACCGGGTGGCGCTCGTCGGCCTGTCCCAGGGCGGTGCGCTGGCCCTGTCCTACGCCATCGACCATCCCGAACGGGTCGAGAGGCTCGTGGCCATGGCTCCCGCGGGGGTCATCGCCTTCCCTCCCGGTGTGCACCAGCTGCTATGGCTCACCGCGCGGAGCAGGTTCCTCAACCGCACGCTGCCCGAGCGGATGTTCCGCACCCGGGAGGGGGTGGAGCGCTTCGTGCGGCGGGCCCTGTTCGCCGGTCCGGTCGCGGACCTGGAGTCCGTCGTGGACGAGGTCATGGAGGAGGTCCGTGTCAGCGGGGTCGGGTCCTCCGACTGGCAGAACGCCTCCATCGGCCCCTGGCGGATGAGGGTGGACCTGCGCCCGCGACTGGGCGAGATCTCGTGCCCCACCCTGTTCATCCAGGGTGACAAGGACGTCGGCGTCCGCCCGGCGCGGACCGTCGAGGCGGCCCGCCGCGTGCCCGGCGCCCGTCTGGAACTCCTGGAGGGCAACGGGCACTGGCTCAACCGCCAGTCGCCCGACCGGGTCAACGCCCTGGTCAGGGAGTTCCTGGCCGAGTCCGGGACCTGAGCCCGCCGCGGCGGCCCCGGGCGGACGCCCGGGGCCGCCGCGGTCCCAGGGCCCGGTCGATCGGCTCCGGAGCCGATCGACCGGTGCGGGACGCGGGACGCCTCAGCCCCGGTGGACGCAGAACAGCGGACCGTGGTAGGCGGAGACGTCGAACCCCGCCGAGGAGATGGCGGCCCCGACCCGCTCCGGCCGGCTCCACCCCTTCCCCTCGTCGTACCGGGTCCACCACAGCCGCCCCCACCCGCCGGAGTCCTCCTGGTGGAAGACGCAGTACAGGTGGTCGTTGTACCGGGCGATCGCCGGGGCGTACGAGGTGCGCACGGGGTTGCCGTCCGGGTCCTCGATGCGCCGGCTCCCGCTCCAGCTCCGGGAGACGCTGCTGTAGGTCATCCAGTGGAGCTGGTCGTCCCCGCGGTCGTGGACGCAGTAGAGGTGGTCCTTGAAGCGCTCCACCACCGGGGTGCGCGACGAGGTGAACCCTCCCGGCACGTCGCTCTCGGCGCTCCATGCCTTGGTCCCGGTGTCGTGGCTCAGCCAGCGCAGTGTGCTGTCCTCACGCCTGAGGACGCAGTACAGGAGGCCGTCGTAGACCGTGAGGGAGGCGCCCGTGGCCCTCACCTCCCGGCCGCCGGGCTCCTTCACGACCTGGTCGGCCGACCAGCCCGGCTCCGGGCCCTCGATGTTGTAGCGCGACCACCACAGGCGGGTGTCGGAGACGTCGCGGTGGTGGACGCAGTACAGGAAGTCGTTGGCGTGGGAGACCGCGGGCTGCCCGTGGTTGGGCACGCGGTTCCCGAGCACGTCGGTGATCTCCCGGTCGCCCCTCCAGGCCCCGGTCTCCTTGTCGTAGACGTCCCACCACAGGAACGGGTTGGCGGCGGTGTCCTGGTGCAGGCAGTACAGGAGGCTCTTGTACGCCTCGATGCCGGGGCCGTGGGGCGACCAGGCGCCGGGGACCTCCAGGTCCTTGGACCAGCCCGTGCCCTCCTCGAACTTGAGCCACCGCAGCTCCCTGTTCCGCGACCTGTTCCAGCGGCGGCGGGAGGAGCGCCGGGGCTTGGGGTCCGGACAGGGGCTGCGCTCGTGCGCGACTCGGCCGCCGACATAGGTCGCCGCCACGGCCCGGTCGTCGCCCAGCGTCGCGAGTGCGAACAGCAGATCGTCGACGGTCTCGCTCTCCGCGGTGCGCGCGGCGAGCAACTGGGTGGCGGAGGGGTCCAGGACCACGAAGTCGGCCTCGTGGCCGGGCGCGAGCGAGCCGATGACCCCTTCCAGGCCCATCGTCTCGGCCCCGCCGAGGGTGGCCAGGTAGAAGAGCTTGGTGCCGTCCATGGGCACATGGCCGAGTTGGCCCACCTTGTATGCCTCGCCCATGGTCTGCAGGAGCGACAGGCTCGTGCCCCCGCCCACGTCGGTGCCCAGGCCGGTGTGTACGGGGCGCTTGCGGTGCCTGGCGTCGCGCATGGAGAAGAGCCCGCTGCCCAGGAACAGGTTGGAGGTGGGGCAGTGCGCCACCCCGCTGCCGGTGGCCGACAGGCGCTTCCACTCGCGCTTCTCCAGGTGGACCGAGTGGGCGAAGACCGCCCCGCGCCCGAGGAGGCCGTAGTGCTCGTAGACGTCGACGTAGTCCTTGCGGTCGGGGAAGAGCCGGCGGACCTCCTCGACCTCGTCCGTGTTCTCGGCCAGGTGCGTCTGCATGAGGGTGCCGGGGTGCTCGTGCCACAGCTTCCCGGCCAGGCGGAGCATCTCGCCGGTGCAGGCCACGGCGAACCGCGGGGTGACCGCGTACAGGCTCCGCCCCACGCCGTGCCACTTGCGGATGAGCGCCTCGGACTCCTCGTAGCCCTGCCGGGGCGAGGGGTCCAGGAGGTCGGGGCGGGCGTTGCGGTCCATGAGGACCTTGCCCGCGGCCACGCGCATCCCCCTGCGGTGGGTCTCCTCGAACAGGGCGTCGACCGAGACCGGGTAGGTCGCGCAGTTGACCAGCGCGGTGGTGGTGCCGTTGCGCAGGATCTGCTCGCAGAAGAGCTTCGCGAACCGTTCGGCGTAGGCCCTGGAGGCGAAGCGGGCCTCCTCGGGGTAGACGGAGTTCTGCAGCCAGTCCAGGAGCTGGTCGCCGTAGGCGCCGATGATCCGCGTCTGCACGTAGTGCACGTGGGGGTCGACGAACCCCGGCAGGATCAGCTTGTCCCGGTGGTGGACGACGGTGGCGCCGACGGGAAGCTTCTCCACCAGGTCCGAGTACTCCCCCGCCGCGGTGATCCTGCCGTCCCGGCAGACGAGCAGGCCGTCCTCCACGTACTCCAGCGCCCCCTCGCCGGAGGTGGGGAAGGGGTCCTCGCCGAACCAGACCAGGGAGCCGCGGACCGCCGTGACGGCGCCGCAGCCACCGCCGGCCTCCGGGGGTGTGGTGACGGCGTTCATGCCCGACCACCCCCTCGGGGTCCCGGTCGCCGGTCGGATTCGCGCCTTCTCGCGGCGTCGCGCACCATGTCCGCTCCTCGCTCGGGTGCTCGGTCCGTCACCGCGAGTACCCGGAGGTCACCGGCGGAAAACTCCCCCTGACCGGCGTTGTCGCAGGCAGGGGGGCTGTTTCGGCATCGGCGGTGCTCGTCGCCGGATGGCGGCGGCACGGGCGGGCCCGGGCACACGCGCCGCCCAGGCGCGAGCGCGTCGGCCGTTCCTCAGGTGCCCAGGTAGCGCAGCACCGCCAGCACCCGGCGGCTGTACCCGGAGGCGTGCCCCAGTTCCAGCTTGTCGAAGATCGCGTTCACGTGCTTCTCCACCGCGCTCAGGGACACGAACAGGCGCTGGGCGATCAGCGTGTTGCTCAGCCCCTGCGCCATGAGCTCCAGGACGTCGCGCTCGCGCGGGGTCAGCCTCGCCAAGGGGTCGGCGTGGGTGGTGCGGGCCAGGAGCTGGCGCACCACCTCGGGGTCGAAGGCCGCCCCTCCGGCCCGGACCCGCTCCAGGGCGTCCAGGAACTCCCCCACCTCCGACACCCGGTCCTTGAGCAGGTAGCCGACCCGGCCCGAGGCGGCGGCGAGCAGTTCGGCGGCGTAGCGCTGCTCCACGTACTGCGACAGCACCAGCACCGCCACCCCCTCGTGCTCGGCGCGGATGCGCAGGGCCGCGCGCAGCCCCTCGTCGGTGTGGGTCGGGGGCATCCGCACGTCCACCACGGCCGCGTCCGGCCGGTGCCCGGCGACCTCCTCCAGCAGGGCCTCGGCGTCGCCGACCGCCGCCACCACCTGGTGGCCCTCCTCCTCCAGCAGCCGTACCAGGCCCTCCCTCAGGAGGACCGAGTCGTCAGCGATCACCAGGCGCATGGGGGCTCCGTATCCGTTGTTCGTCGGGCAGCGGCAGGGCGGCGTGCACCGTGGTCGGCCCGCCCGCGGGGCTGTGCACCGACAGTGTCCCGTCCAGGGCCTGGACCCGTCGCGCCAGGCCCGTCAGACCGCTCCCCTCCGGGTCCGCGCCGCCCCGGCCGTCGTCGAGGACCCGCAGGTCCAGCACTCCGCCGCGGCCGTCCACGTGCACGATCACCTCACCGGCCCCGGCGTGCTTGACGGCGTTGGTGATGGACTCGCGTGCCACGAAGTACACGGCCGCGGCCAGCTCGCGCGGTGGCGGCGCGGGCAGGTCCGAGCGCACCGCCACCGGCAGCGGGCTGCGCCTGGCCACCTCGGTCAGCGCCGCCTCCAGCCCCAGGGTGTCCAGGGCGGTCGGGTAGACCCGCCAGGCCACCTCGCGCAGTTCGTCGAGCAGGATCCGGGACTCGGTGTGGGCCTCGCGCAGCAGCCCCGCCGTCCGCTCGGGGTCGGTGCCGCGCTGGGCCCGGCCCAGCAGCATCGCCAGGGCCACGACCCGCTGCTGCACCCCGTCGTGCAGGTCGCGTTCGATCCTGCGGCGCTCCTCGTCCACCGCGCGGACGATGCCCGAACGCGTCTGGGTGAGCTCGTCGATCCGGCGGTTCAGGAGGTCCTCGTGGCTGGGGCCCAGGAGCCGTCGGGCCAGGGAGCGGTCGACGGCGGAGGCCAGCGCCGCGACCAGCCACACCGCGGCGAGGACGACCAGCCCCACGGCCAGCCCCAGGTTGACGCTGGAGACGGACAGCCGCGCGCCGGGCAGGGACACCGGGACGCTGGTCCCGGTCCCCGTGACGGCCTCCAGAGCGGCCCCGCCGAGGAACACCGCCACCAGCAGGGCGGCCGACGGCGCCAGATAACCGCACACCAGGGCGAGCGGCAGCCGCAGGAGCAGGTAGGCCGCGCGGTGCGCCGTGCCGGGACGGGCCCGGACCGCGCACCCCGTCCACCGCTCCAGCCGCGCCAGG
Organism: Streptomonospora nanhaiensis; assembly: GCF_026642255.1. GTDB lineage: Bacteria > Actinomycetota > Actinomycetes > Streptosporangiales > Streptosporangiaceae > Nocardiopsis > Nocardiopsis tropica. Next base: position 3,424,245 of record NZ_CP113264.1, read on the forward strand.
TCGAGGTCGCACAGCTTCCCGGTCCACCGCGAGAGCGCGTCCCGCGTCCGCGGACGGGCGGAGGGCCGGACCAGCGCGGCGGCCAGGAGCAGCAGGGACGCCGCCGCCCACACGAGGGTGAGGGCGGCGGTGACCAGCCCCAGGACCGTTCCCGTGAACTCCCCCGCCGCGCGTCCGAGCGGCACGGCCGCCGCCCCCGCACGGGCGCGGAGACCGGTTGTCCCCCGTGCGCCGCCCGACTCGTCCATGCCCGCTCCCCGTATCCGGCGTGCCGGTCTCACGCGTCCCGGCGCGTGAGCACCAGCGCCCCCGCCGCCAGGGCGGCCGCCGCCCAGCACAGGAGTACCATCCCCCCGGCGCCGGGTGTGAGGGCGGCCTCGGACCGCCCCATCACGAACGCGCTGTCCACGAACGACACGCCCGCGGACAGGGGGAGCCGTTCGGCGACGTACACCCCCGTCCGGCCGCCCAGCAGCACGAGGACCGCGGGCAGGGCGAAGAGCAGCGCCGACACCGCGGCCAACGCCGCCGCGGCCGAGCGCAGCGCGGTTCCCGCCCCCAGGGTGAGGGCCGCTACCAGCGCCAGGTACGCCGACAGGCGCACCACGTCCGCGGCTGCCCCGGCCGGGTCCAGCGTTCCGTACCCCTCGATCAGCGGGTGCAGCATGACCAGGTGGGCGGTCAGCGTGCCCGCTGTTCCCGTGACCAGGCCGCACGCGAACACGAACGACATCAGGGCCACGGTCTTGGCCGCCAGCAGGCGTACCCGGGCCGGGACCGCCTGGAGCGCGGGGTGGACGGAGCGCGAGGAGTACTCGGAGGTCATCACCGGAAGGGCCAGGGCGATGACCGCGAACTGGACCGCCCAGACGGCCGCGTAGACCGCCATCTCCGAGGCGGGCACGTCGGCGGAGGGGATCCGGTCCTGCTGCATGTTGCCGACGGTGGCCACCGCGGTCAGGGGGGCGACGGTCGCCGACAGGCCCAGGGCCAGGGCCGCTCCCCACCAGGTGGACCTCACCGAGCGGAGCTTGACCCACTCGGAGGAGGCCGTCGCGGCGAGGTCGGACACGGCGCGCGCCGGGCCGGCGGGCCGGTCGGGCCGTGCGGCGGCCGGTGCGGGCCCGGAGCGGGTGGAGGGCGTCACCGTCGGCCTCCCGTCGGCGCCGCGTACTGCACGCTGTCGGAGGTGAGTTCCCTGTAGGCCTGTTCGAGGGAGGCCTCGCGGGGGCTCAGCTCGTGGAGGGCGACCCCCGCCCGATGGGCCAGCTCACCGACCCGCTCGATGGGCACGCCGGTCACGACCAGCTCTCCCGCGCCGGGGCGCTCGACGCCGGCGCCCTCCGCCTCCAGGGCGGTGACCAGGTCCTCGGGGTGGGGTGCGCGTACCCGCACGGCGCTCCACGCGCTGTTGTCGAGCACCTCGGCCAGGGGGGCGTCGGTGATGAGCCGCCCCCGTCCGATGACCACCAGGTGGTCGGCGGTCAGCTGCATCTCGCTCATCAGGTGGCTGGAGACGAACACGGTGCGCCCCTCGTCGGCCATCGAGCGCATGAGGTCGCGCACCCAGCGCACCCCGTCGGGGTCCAGGCCGTTGACCGGTTCGTCGAGGACGAGCAGGCGCGGGTCGCCCAGCAGGGCCGCGGCGATGCCCAGCCGCTGGCCCATGCCGAGGGAGAAGGCGCCCGCGCGCCTGCGCGCCGCCCCGGCCAGACCCACGGTGTCCAGGACCTCGTCCACCCGCCGGTCGGGGATGCGGTGCGTGCGGGCCAGCGCCACCAGGTGGGAGCGGGCGCTGCGTCCCGGGTGCACGGCCCGGGCGTCCAGGACGGCGCCCACGTGGTGCAGGGGCCGGTCCAGCTCCCGGTAGGGGCGCCCGTCGACCAGGGCCCGCCCCGAGGTCGGGCGGTCCAGCCCGAGAATCATCCGCATGGTCGTGCTCTTGCCCGCGCCGTTGGGCCCCAGGAAGCCCGTGACCCTGCCCGGCCGGACCTCCAGGTCCAGCGAGTCCACGGCGACGGTGTCCCCGTAGCGTTTGCTCAGTCCTTGCAGGGTGATCATGGTCGTCCTGTCGTCTCGGCTGTCGGCGGTGGGACAACGGTAGGGAGCGGGGGTCCTGCGCGGCCATGGGGTGCGCCGTCGGCCGGGGGTGCGGTTTTCCGCAGGGTGCGCCGCCCGGCGGGCCGCCCCGGCTCCGGCCGACCCGTCCTGCGGCGGAACCGGGTGCGGCGTCCACCGGGGGTAGGCGGTCAGCGCTCCCGTCGGCGCTCCCCGTAGGTGAGGCGGCGCAGCAGGGTCTCGGCGGGACCCCGGTGACCCGTGAGCCTCTGGAGTTCGGAGAGGACGACGGTCGCGATCCAGGTCAGGAGCGCCACCGCGGCGGCCCCTGCGGCGCCCGTGCTCCCCCCGAGCCCTCCCGCGAAGGGGGAGAAGACCGCCGTGAAGACCACCGACTGGAGCAGGTAGGAGGTCATCGACCGCTGGCCGGTGGCGGCGACGGCCCGGGTGAGCCCGGAGGGCTCGGCCCCCCGCTCCAGGACCCGCCCGGCGGCCAGTCCGAACACGGCGGCCCAGCCCAGACCCCCGAGCGGCCCGGTGAACTCCTGGAGCAGGCTCAGCGCGTCGGTGGAGACCCACGTGTCCAGGAGGCCCGCGCCGACCAGGCCGTGGGGGAGCCCCGCCAGGACGGCCAGGCCCAGACCGCCCGCGGCGGTGCCCCGGAGCAGCGCGCGGTGCCGCTCGGGCTCCTCCAGGACGCGGCGGCGGGCCGCCCAGACGCCCAGCGCGGCCGGGGGGACCACGAACATCAGCATGGTGACGGGTGTGTAGAGCAGCCATTCGGTGAAGTTCGCGGCCAGGGCCTCGGCCAGGGCGGCGACCGGTTCGGGTCGTTGCGCGACGGCGACCGCGGTCAGGGCCGGTTCGCCCTGGGGACCGGGTCCCGGCCCCTGTGCCAGCGACACCAGCACCCAGGCGAGGGGGAGGACGGCATAGGCGGTGATGACGCCCGCGCCGACGGCCAGCAGGGTGCGGTCCCGTGCCCGCAGGAGCCCGGCGAACAGCAGGAGGGTGAGTCCGTACGTACCGATGATGTCGACCGGCAGCAGCAGGACACCGTGGACGAGCCCGATGAGGACCATCCACATCCCCCTGCGCCTCAGGATCCGGCGGGCGCCGGCCCAGGCGTCGCCCCGGGGGTCGAGGCGCCGCAGCAGCTGCACGGTGCCGTAGCCGAACAGGAACGCGAAGAGCGGTATGGCGCGCCTGTCGACCAGCGCTGCCTGGACCAGGGTGACCGCCCGGTCGGCGGCGCCGGTGGCGGTCTCCGCGTCGTAGGGCTGGTCGAGGAAGTGGCCGACGTTGACCAGCGCGATGAAGAGCAGCATGAGGCCGCGGGCGAGGTCGGGGGCCAGGACCCGCTGGGCGACCGGGGTCGGCCGGTGCGGGCCAGGGGGCCGTTCGGGGGGTCCGCCCGCCGATGGCGGGCCGGGGGGTGACGCGCTCATGGGAACTCCCGTGCGGGGACGACGGGAAGGGGCCGTACCGGGCCCGCTTCGCCTGGAGACGGGGCGATCCGTCCGACCTGGAGGGACGCGGGGCAGGGGTCGGCCTGAAGGGGTGCCGGAACGCAACCTACCAACCGGCCCCCGCTCCCGTCGAAGGACTTCCGGTCCGGCGGGCACGTTCGGCCCCTGCCTCCTCCCCCCGGCACAGGGCTGGCCCCAGGGGCGGGTTCCGCCGCTCCCCGGGAGCGGGGGGACGTCCTCGCGGCCGGCCGGCGCGGTCCGCACCGCCGGGCCCTCCCGGTGCCCGCCGCCCCGTACCGGAGGGGGCTGCGGAGCCCGGCGCATCTGCTACCGTCGTCGCCATGAAGCGCGCTGCCATGACGACGACGCCGGAGAGTGTCCCGGCGCGCTGACAGACGTCTTGTTCGAAGCCCCGGGGCGAGTGCCCCGGGGCTTCGCCGTGCGGCCACTCGCTCCACCCACGCGAGGAGACCGCCATGCACGACCACCGCAAGCTGGGCCGTGAGCTGGAGCTGTTCGGCACCGACCCGCTGATCGGCTCGGGCCTTCCCTACTGGCTTCCGGACGGCGCCGCCGTCCGGCACGCGCTGGAGGAGTACGTCCGCACCGTCGAGAGGAGGGCGGGCTACCAGCACGTCTACTCGCCCGTGCTGGGCAAGCGGGAGCTCTACGAGATCTCCGGGCACTGGTCGCACTACCGCGACGACATGTTCCCGCCCATGGAGCCGGGGGCGCGGGGCGCCGGCGGGGAGGGCTCCGAACAGCTCGTCCTGCGGCCGAGCCTGTGCCCCCACCACGCGGTGATCTTCCGGTCCCGCTCGCGCAGCCACAGGGAGCTCCCCCTGCGCATGGCCGAGCTGGGCGGCATGTACCGGTCCGAGCCCTCGGGCGTGCTCGGCGGACTCACCCGGGTCCGCGCCATCCAGCTCAACGACGCGCACGTCTTCTGCGCCCCGGAACAGGTCGGGGCGGAGGCGGGGGCGGCACTGGAGCTGATCCGCCGGGCCTACCGGGCGCTGGGGATCACCCCGGCCCGGTACAGGCTGTCGCTGCCCGGACCGGGAGGCAAGTACGTCGCCTCCCCCGAGCTGTGGCGGCGCTCCACCGCCCTGCTCGCCCGGGTCCTGGACGACTCCGGCCTGCCCTACGAGGCGGTCGAGGGGGAAGCCGCGTTCTACGGGCCCAAGATCGACGTCCAGGTCGCCGACGGCGCGGGACGGGAGTCCACCCTGTCCACCGTCCAGGTCGACTTCCACCAGCCCGAGCGGTTCGACCTGCACTACGTGGGCGCGGACGGCGCGAGGCACCGGCCGGTCATGGTCCACCGCAGCATCGTCGGCAGTGTGGAGCGGGCGGTGGCCCACCTGATCGAACAGCACGGGGGCGTGTTCCCCGCCTGGCTCGCCCCCGTCCAGCTGGAGGTCCTGCCGGTGAGCGACGACCAGGGCGCCGAGGCCGGGGAGTTCGCCCGCAGGTGCGCGGAGCTGGACCTGCGGGCCCGGGTGAGCCCCCCGGACAGGGGCAGCCTGGGCGCGCGGATCCGCGCGGCCCGGCTCGTGCCCTACCAGGCGGTCGTCGGGGCGCGGGAGGCCGCCGAGGGGACCGTGGCCCTGCGCCTGCGCGACGGCCGCCGCCTGGACCCGCTGCCGGCGGCGGAGGTCCTGGAACGGGTCCGGGGTCTGGTGGGGGCGCACCGCACCGACCTGTGGGACGCGGCCCCCTGACCGTGTCGCCGCCGTCCCGGCCCCCGCCGAGGGGCCGGGGCCCGGGGCGCCGCGGACCGCCCCTCCGGGGGCGGGCCGCAGGGGCGGGGCCGCCCGGGACGACCGTTCTGTCCCCGCCGGGGCCCCCGCCCGGGTAGCCTCGACCCGTTCCCCGGACGTTGCAGGAGGCACGTGGTGTCCCACACCTGGACCGCGATCGACTTCGAGACCGCCAACCACGACCGCGGCAGCGCGTGCGCGGTCGGCCTGGTGCGCGTCCGCGACGGCGCGGTCGTGGACCGGTTCACCACCCTCATCCGGCCGCCCCGGCAGGTGGACTTCTTCTCGCGGCACAACATCGCCGTGCACGGCATCACCGCCGCCGACGTCGCCGACGCCCCCGGATGGCCCGAGGCGCACGCCCGCATCGTGGAGTTCGCCGACGGGGACCCGCTGGTGGCGCACAACGCCGCCTTCGACATCGGCGTGCTGCGCCAGGCCTGCGCCCACACGGGGCTGTCCCACCCGGCGTGGGAGTACGCGTGCACGCTCGCGCTGTCCAGGCGCACCTGGGCGGACCTGCCCGACCACAAGCTGCCCACGGTGTGCGCCCACATCGGCCACCGGGTGCTCCACCACCACCGTGCCGACGCCGACGCCGAGGCCGCCGCGAGCATCATGATCGCGGCCATGACCCGCTACGGGACCTCCTCCCTCGCCGACCTCGCCCGCGCCGCCCGCCTGGACCTGCGCCGGGTGGAGGCGGCCGGGGCCCTCCCGGTCCAGGAGGCCCTGCCCGTGGGGGCGGGGACCGCCGCGCAGCCCCCGGCCTCCGCCGCGCGTGCGGCGGGCGGCCCGTCCGCGCCCGCCCGCGCGGCGACGGCTCCCGGCCCCGTCGCGGGTGAGGACCGCTTCAGCAGGTGGCAGAGGGTCGCCCAGACACCGCTCCCCGAACCCTCCCCGGACGCCGACCCCGCCGGCCCCCTGTACGGGCGCACCGTGTGCGTGTCCGGCGACCTGGCCTCCATGGACAAGCCCGAGGTGTGGCGGCGCGTGGCCGAGGCGGGCGGGCGCCCCGCCAAGAACGTGACCCGGAAGACCGACGTGCTCGTCCTGGGCGGCCACGACGGGACCGGCAAGACCTCCAAGCACCGCCAGGCCGAGGCCTACCGCGAGCGCGGCCAGCGCATCGACCTCGTCACCGAGGACGAACTCCTGGCCCTGCTGGGGATGACCACCGCCGGCCCCTGACCGGCGCCGGGCCGTGCTCCCGCGGGAACGGCGGAGCCGCCCGCGCCCCGGTCGGGTGCGCGGGCGGCTCCGCCGACTGTCCGGCTACTGCCTGGGGAAGCGCAGGGTGGCCCCGCTCTCGGAGCTGGTCCGCCCGTGGTCGAGCAGTTCGGTGAACCCGGCGTCCGCCATGACCGCCGAGCGCAGCATCAGCGCGCTGGCCGGGGCCCGGAAGGCCGCGTTCGGATCGTCCAGGCCCTTGGGGTCGGTGTCCACGAGCAGCGGTTCGTTGAACGACCCCCACAGCTCGGGCTCCCCGTCGCGTTCGGCGCCCAGGAGGAGGGTCTCCACCCGTGCCTCCGACAGCATCGGCAGGAGGGGCGTGGTCCCGCGCACCGCCTGGTCGTGGGCGAGCTTGCGCTGGTAGTCCTCCAGGAACGCGTCGTGCCTCTCCACGACGAACTCGCGCAGGGCGTCCTCGGCGGCCTTGTGCAGCCGCTCCTCGGCGTCGGTCCCGCCGCGCCCTCCCGGGACGACCCGGATCGGGACGGTGAGCTGGCGCGGGCCCAGGTTGTCGCGCAGGTAGGCGATGGCCTCCTCGTCGCCGCCGACGATGATGAGCTCGGCGCCGACCCTGCGGGCGGCCTCGCGCACGTGCTCGGCCACCTTCGCGGTGTTCTCCCGCCACAGTTCCTGGGCGGCGTGCGAGTCGGCTCCCGGGCCGCCGGGGTTGTTGCGCTGTCCGCGGCCTCCGCGCCCGCCCAGGCCGTCGATGTTGCGGAGGGATTCCCCGGCGGCGTCGGTCTCCATGACCGGTGCCCGGGTCGGTCGGGCGGCGTAGGCCGTGACCTTGGCGTTGACCCGGTCCAGGGCCACCAGCACGTAGGGCAGGCGGCGGCCCCGGTCGACGGCCAGGGGGAGCACGTCCGGGACGGGAAGGTACGCGGCCCGGTCCTGGACGGGGATTTCGCCCAGGGTGTGGGCGCCGAGAAGGGTTCCCTCGGAGGCGAAGAGGGCCTGCCCGTGGTCGCCGTAGGCGCGGGACGTCTTCTCCCCGACCGCCTGTTCCAGGACGTCGAGGGTGGCCTCGTCCGTGCCCAGCGCGGCGAGCTCCTCACGCAGGTGCCGCCAGCGCAGTTCGATCTTCTTGTCGGCGTCGGTGGTGTCGCGGCTGGTGTCCATGTGAACCGAAGCCACCGGAGCGCCGCTCTCGTACAGAGGTCGCAGAAAACCCATGTCCATGTATCCGCGGGGCGTGGTCACCCCCGCCCCGCCCACCTCCTTCTCGGGGTCGGCCTGCGGGCCATCCTGGGGCCAATGGTGCTAACCGTACGTACGCCACGTCGAGGGAGACACGCTCCTTGCCCAAGGATTTCCACGATTTGCCCGAGAACGGAACGGCCGCCACCCGACCGGAGAGGGTCGTGAACTGTCGGGCGCGGAAGGGTGCCGGGTCCCTAACGTCGGTGGTGGAAGAAGGAGGCGGGACATGCTGGACAGGTTGAACCGGGCCCTGGAGCGGGTCGAGGAGGACCCCGGGGCTCCGCCGGACGCGGCCGCGATGGCGCGGGACGCGCTGACCTCGGAGCACCACCTCCGGCGGCTGTTCTCGGCCCTGGCGGGGATGTCGCTGTCGGAGTACGCGCGGCGGCGGAGGCTGACGCTGGCGGGGGCCGAGGTGCTCCACGGCGACGACCCCCTGCTCGACGTCGCGGTCCGGTACGGCTACGGCTCGGCGGAGGCGTTCGCCCGGGCGTTCCGCTCCATGCACGGAGTGGGGCCCGGCGAGGCCCGCCGGACCGGTGCGGTACTCGCCTCCCAACCGCGGATGACGTTCCGCCTGACAGTCGAAGGGAGCACCACTGTGCGTTACCGGATCGTGGAGAAGGAGGCGTTCCGCCTCGTGGGGCCCAGGGCCCGGGTCCCCCTGGTGCACCGGGGACCCAACCCGGACATCGTCGCGTTCACGAAAGGGCTCGGACGGGCCGTGCTGGAGGAGGTGCGGCGGCTGTCCGACCAGGAGCCGCGCGGCGTCCTGTCGGTGAGCGTCCACCTCGGCTCCTCGCGGGAGGAGGGGACCGAGCTGGACTACTACCAGGCGGCGGCCACGACCGCTCCCGCGCCGTCGGGGATGGAGGTCCTGGAGGTGCCTGCCGGGACCTGGGTGGTCTTCCCGTACTCGGGGCCCTCGGCGGACTTCCCCGAGCCTCTGCAGCGGCTGTGGTCGGACGCGTTCGGGCACTGGTTCCCGTCCCACCCGTCCTACCGGACCGTCGAGGGGCCGTCGATCCTGCGGGTGGAGTACGGGGAGGACTGCGCGAACGCCGAGGCCGAGCTGTGGCTGCCCGTCGAGCGGGCGGACTGACCCGGCCGGACGGGGGCCCTGCGGCTCCGCCGTGCCCGCGTCCGGGCCTTCGGACGCGGGCACGGCCGCGCGGGGCGGACAGGAACAGGACCACCAGCGGCGGGATGAAGACCGATGCGGGCACGGCCGCCCGGAGCGGACCGCGCCGCGCCCCGCCCGTAGGGGGGGCGGGGCGCGGTGGTGTGCCGACACGTCTGCCCCGCGCGCGGAGCCGGAATCCCCCGGGCGTGCCGGTGGGAGGCCGTGCTCAGCCACCGCCGTCCGCGCGATCCCCCTCGGCCGCGTCCGGCGCCGCACGGATGCGCGCGACGCGGGCGGCGCGAACCCGCAGGTCAAGGGCGTGTCCTACGGCGCCGCGACCTCGGTGGAGGCCGCCACGATGACGTCGTCGAGCAGCTTGCGGGAGCGCTGCAGGTCCCCGATCATCCGGTCGATGCGGTCGCGCTCCACCATCAGGTCAGCCACCAGGGTGCCGTCCGGCTCCGCCGGGCCGCCGTCGACGTCGCGCATGCACGGCAGCAGGGTCGCGATCTTGGCACTGCACAGCCCCGCCGCGAACAGCTCCTGGATGCGCTCCACCCGGTCCTGCGCGGACTCGGCGTACTCGCGCTGACCGCCCGGTGTGCGCTCGGAGGACAGCAGGCCCTGCTGCTCGTAGTAGCGCAGCGACCGTGTGCTCACACCGCTGCGCCGCGCCAATTCACCGATCCGCATGGCCCAACTCACACTCCCCGCACTTGAAGTTGACATTGGCGTCAACTCCTACGGTAGCGGCATGGACACCACATCCGGAACCTCTCCGCTGCTCACCCCCGCCCGCCTGGCCGGCATCGACCTGCCCAACCGCCTCGTCATCGCCCCGATGACCCGCAACCGGGCCGAGCCCTCGGGCGCCGCGAGCGCTCTCATGGCCGAGTACTACGCCCAGCGCGCCTCGGCGGGCCTCGTCATCGCGGAGGCCTCCACCCCGAACGCGGTCGGCCAGACCTATCCGAACATCGCCGCCCTGCACCGCCCCGAGCACGTCGAGGGCTGGCGGGCGGTCACCCGCCGTGTGGCGGAGGCGGGCGGGCGCATGTTCCTCCAGATCCAGCACGGGGGCCGCGTCGGCCACCCCGCCACCAGCGGGCTGACGCCGGTGGCGCCCTCCCCCGTGGCCCTGCCCGACACGATCCACACACCCGGCGGCCGTCAGCCGGCCGTGACGCCCCGGGAGATGGACCGGGCCGACATCGACGGAACCGTCGCCGACTTCGCCGCCGCGGCCCGCCGGGCCGTGGACGCGGGCTTCCTCGGGGTGGAGGTCCACGCCGCCAACGGCTACCTCCTCCACCAGTTCCTGGCTCCCACCACCAACCGGCGCCAGGACGCCTACGGCGGCGCCCCGCGGAACCGGATGCGGTTCGTGCTGGAGGTCGTCGGGGCCGTCGTCGACGAGATCGGCCCCGACCGGGTCGGTGTGCGCGTCTCCCCGGGCAACACCAGCAACGGCATCGCCGAGACCGCCGACGACATCGCGGCCCTGTACCCCGGGCTGACCGAGCGCCTGGACGCCCTGGGCCCCGCCTACCTGCACGTGGCCTTCGCCGACCCCGACAGCCGGGTCTGGAAGGAGATCCGCTCCCGCTGGTCGCGGACCCTGGTCGGCAACCCGGTCCTGCCCGCCGAGGGGATCCCCGCCGACGGGGGCCGGGCCGCGGGAGAGCGGATGCTGGAGGCCGGGGCCGACCTGGTCGCCCTGGGGCGCCCCTTCCTGGCCAACCCCGACCTCGTCGAGCGCATCCGTACCGGTGCTCCGGTCAACCCGGTGCGCGACAAGTACCTGATGTACGTGGGGGGCGCCACCGGCTACACCGACTACCCCGCCGCGGCCCTCTGAGCCCGGCGGCGGGCACCGCGCGGCGGGCCGCCCCGGAGCAGCCGTTCCCCGCCCCGGGCACGGAGGGGGCGGCCGGGGCCGGGCCTTGCCGGAGGCGCCGGTCAGACGCGGGTGCGGCAGCGGTCCAGGAACCTGCGCAGCACCTCGTTGAAGCGGTCGGGGCGCTCCAGGTTGGGCAGGTGCCCCGCGCCCTCGATGATCTCCACGACGGAGTCGGGGATCAGCACGTGCATGGACTCGGTGAAGTCCGGCGGCGTGAACCGGTCGTGCTGGCCCGCCATGAGCAGTGTCGGCGCCGAGACGCGCCGGAGCAGGGGGGTGTAGTCGGGGCGCTGGGCGCGTCCGTACTGGGCTGCCGCCGCACCCTCGGGCGGGGCGGCGTACATCATGGCGCGCACGTGGTCGGCCACCGCGGGCAGGTCGCGCACGTTGTCGGCGGTCATCATGCCGACGAGCATCTCGTCGGTGTAGCCCCGCATCCCCTCCCCCCGCAGCCGCTCGGCCATCGCGACCCGGGAGGCCCTGCCCGTGTCGGTCTCGGCGCGCGGATTGGTGGCGGCCAGGGTGAGGGAGTCGACCCGGTCGGGGAAGAGCCGGTAGAACTCCAGGGCGACCTGCCCTCCCATGGACAGTCCCACCACGCCCGCCACGTCCAGGCCGAGGTGGTCCAGGAGCGCGGCGAGGTCGCGGGCGAACGCGCTCATGGAGGTCGTCCCCGGGACGACGGTGCTGCGGCCGTACCCTCGCAGGTCCGGAACCACCACCCGGTATCCGCGCCCGGCGAACGCCTTGACCTGCGGTGCCCACATCGTCCGGTCGAAGGGGTGGCCGTGGATGAAGAGGACGGGGTACCCGGCTCCGCGATCGGTGTAACTCACGTCGATCCCGCTCACGGAGGCGGTGTCCGGGGCGTCACTGTTCGCGGTGTTCGTCGTCTCGTGTGCCACAAGAACCGATGCTATTCATCCGTGCAAGGCGCCGTTCCACCGGGATGGCCATGGGAGCGCGCCCAGTCGGTCGGGACCGCACCGCTTCCGGGAACGGGCCCCGCGCACGCGCGTGCGCGCTGCGGATGCGCCTCTTCCGGGACCACCTCATCGCACGCGCGTGCGCGCCCCGGCGGAGGCCGCGGCGCGGTGCGGCCCCCGCCGGAGGCGAGCGGGCCGCAGGCGGTCCCTCCGCACCTGCGGCCCCTCGCGCGCCGTGACCCGCCGTCCTCGGGCACGGTGCGCCGTGGCGGACGGGGCCGTCCGCCACGGGCGCCGGAGCGCGGAGCGCCCGGCTACAGGGGGAGACGCCCCCGGACGCCGTCGGGTTCGGCCCCGGTCGCGCCCCGTCTCACCCGGCCTCTCCCCGACGCGTCAGAGGACCCGTCCCGGCGGACTCCCCCGTGGCGGCGCCGTCCTCCTGGCGCCCGGGGGCCCCGCCCCGTGGGGAGTGGGCCCCTGCCCGCTTCCGGCCCAGGACGAGGGCCGCGGCCAGGTAGGGGGTGGCGAAGAGGGCGAAGGCGAGGGCGTGGCCGGTCAGTGCGAAGACCGCCGCGTACAACAGGTAGGAGGCGCCGGTGAAGGCTTCGGAGCCGAGTCCGGCGAGCGAGGTGACCGTGGCCCGGCCGGCCCCGGTGATGCGCTCCTGGAGTCGGGCGTCGGCGACCACGTTCGCGGTCTGGCACACGCCGAACCCCGCGCCGATCAGCATCCAGCCGGGGAGGCTGCCGAGCAGGGCGCCGGTCGCGATGGCGACCGCCGCCAGGCCGAGCAGGACGGCGAGGAGCCGGACGGGCAGCCGGGACGCCGGCCCGGCGAGCAGGCCGCCCGCGGTGATGAACACCCACACCACCAGGACCACGAGGGGGATGTCGGCCGTGGGGACGCCGGCCTCGTCCGCGAGCAGGGGGACGTACTCCTCCAGCATGTCCCAGAAGGCCGTGACCACGACGACGAGCACGATCGCGCCCCGGACGCCCCGGCTCGCGCGAGCCTCGGCCAGGCCCGCGCGCATGGTGGCGAGGTAGCCGGCGGGCTCGTCCCCGGAGCCGGGGCCGGCGGCCCGCCGGTGCTCGGGCAGCGCCAGTGCGGCCGCGGAGCACAGCACGCAGGCGGCCACGCTCGCCGCCCCGATGGCCGCGTAGCCGCCGTGTTCCATCACGGGGACCGCCAGCAGGGTGGAGGCGCCGACCGCGGCCACCCCCAGGGCACGGGTCACGCCCATGACCCGGGCGTAGCGGTCGGCCGCGCCGCGGTGTCCGAGTTCGGTGTAGACCAGGGCCTCGAAGGCGCCGGAGGAGAGGGCTCCGCCCGCGCCCCACAGCACGAAGCCCAGGGCGAACGCCCAGTAGCCGGGCAGCAGGAGCCACAGGGCGAAGCCCGCGGCCGCGAACAGGGGTGCGGCGGCCAGCAGGTAGCGGCGGGGCACCACGTCGGCCCAGGCGCCGGCGGGGACCGACACGACGACGGAGGTCAGGGACCAGAGCACGAACAGCGAACTGATCTGGGCGACCGTCAGCCCGGTCTCGTCGAAGAGGATCGCGTACAGGGGGTAGAGGAGGACGAACTCCTCCAGGACCGCGTACGCGTACAGGGGCCGGGTCAGACGGGAGGTACGCGCGCCGGGGGCGCGCGGTGGCAGGGTGGTCATGAAGGTCTTTCGGTCGAGCGGAACGAGGACACCGGGGGCGTGTTCGCCCGGTGGTCCGCGTGCTCGGTCCGAAGACCGGTTCGGAACTTAACATCGCTCGTGCATGGCACCAGGATAGGCGGTCGGCGCCGCCGGGGGCCAGTGCTCCGGGGCACCGGCCCCGCCTCCCCCGCCCGTGGACCCGGCGCGGTTCCGCGGGCCCCGGCGCGGCTCAGGCGGAGTGCACCTCGTGGGCCCAGGCCCGCAGGCCGGCGGCGAACCCCTCCCGCTCGGCGGGCGTGAGCCGCTCGAACGCCCGCAGCAGGGGCCGGGCCCGTCTGCTCGCGAACGCGCGCATGAGGTCCCGGTACTCCTCGGCCAGGGACAGCAGGACGCGCCGACGGTTGGCGGGGTCCTGCCGCCGCACCACGAGGCCCACCCTGGACAGGTCGCCGACCAGCTCGCTGGTGGTGGGCAGCCCCACCTCCAGGCGGGTGGCGAGCTCGCCCACGCTGAGCTCCTGGCCGTGGGTGAGCTGGGTGAGGACCGACCCGTGCCGGGCGGTCAGGCGGTTCTCCTGGAACAGCCGCCGGAGCTCGTCGGGCATCTCGGAGTGGGCGCGGCGGTAGAACGTCTCCAGCAGGGGCACGAACCGCAGGGCGCCCTCGAGCAGTTCGCGATCCGGCATCTCGGTGTCGTCCCCGACCGCGTCCTGGCTCATGGGCCGATGCTACCGATCCCCGGGGGCCGGTCCGCCCGCAGGCGGGCGGACCGGCGCGGGTCGGAGCGGAGGGTCCTCAGTAGGCCACACCGACGGCCCGCCGCACGGTCGCGGGGTCGTCCAGGACGCGCAGGAGGGCGTGCGCCAGGTCCGCGCGGCCGATCCTGTACCCGGAGGGCACGTTCCCGCCGACCACGAGCCGGTACCCCCCGGTGCCGGGGTCGTCGGTCAACCGGGGCGGGCGGACCACGGTCCACGCCGCGCCGCCGGCGGACAGGGCCGCCTCCATCCGCTCCAGGTCCCGGTAGGCGTCCCGGAAGACCAGGCCGACCAGGGGCGAGAGCACGAAGCGGTGGAACGGCGAACTCCCCTGCGGGTGCGGCCCGACGGGGGCGGCGCTCACCGCGACCAGGCGTGTGTCCGGCCGGTCCGCGAGCGCGGCCAGGACCGCGCCGGTCCAGACGGTGGCCGGCGATCCGCCCTTGGCCGTGGCGGCGAGGCCCGAGACGACGGCGTCCGTCCGCCCGAGCAGTGCGCGCAGCGCCCCGGGGTCGGGGACCGGCATCCGGACCACGTCCAGGCGGTCGTGGACGAGGGGCATCCGTGCCGGGTCGCGCACCAGCGCGGTGACCCGGTGCCCTGCGGCCAGGGCCTGTGCCACCACCTGGCGGCCGGTGCCCCCGGTGGCTCCCAGGACGGTGATGCGGGCGGTGCTCTCGTCGGCCATGACCGTTTCACTCCCCGGGAAAAGAACAGTTCGTTTTCACGAATCATATCCCCGGTGACGCCGGGACCGACGGCGCCGCCGGGGTTTGCGCGTTCGGGCTGTTCAGCTCCGTACGCCCGGCCCGGCCCGCCCCGGGTGGACGAGGTACTCCTTCCGGTTCAACGGGTCCCCCTCGGTGCGGGCCCGGCGCGGAGGGGCCGGGCCCGCACAGGAGGGAGATCAGGCGTCGCCGTTGAGCACGGCGGCGGTCAGGACGCTGCCGGCGACGCCCCAGCCGCCGTCGGCGACCTCGTCGATCAGCACGACGGTGGTGGCACGGGCCCGCTCGCCGTAGATCTCCGCGTACAGGTCGGTGGTGCGCTCGACGAGCTTCTTCTTGTCCTCGGCGGTGACGGTGCCCGCGGGGACCTTGAAGTTGGCGAAAGGCATGGGTGTTCCTCCTTGAGTGGACTCTCCCGCGATGCGGAAGCACGTGTCCGAGAACGTGTGGCCATGGCGCCGTTCCCGGCCGGTACCGGCGCGGGGGCGGCAGTCAGCCGATGCCGATCCGGTGGCAGGACTCCGCGCGGAGCGGTCGGCAGCCATGTCCTCCAGGATGCTCGGCTCCGCCCGGTGGAACCAGGGGATCCCATCCCCTGTGCCGGCGGCCCGGCCGGACGCAGAATGGACGGCATGGGATCTGTGAACTACACCGAGCTGGGAGCCTTCCTGCGCTCGCGGCGTGAGCGCATCCGTCCGGTCGACGTAGGGCTTCCCCACGGGCTCCGCCGCCGGGTGCCCGGGCTGCGCCGCGACGAGGTCGCCCAGCTCGCCGGCGCATCGGTGGACTACTACAACGAACTCGAACGCGGCGCCGGATCCCAGCCCTCCGTGCAGATGATCGCCGCGCTGGCGAGGGCCCTGCGCCTGACCGCCGATGAGCGCGACTACCTCTACCACCTGGCCGACCGCCCGGTGCCCGCGCACGGCGGACCGGCTTCGCACGTCCACCCCGGCATGCTCGACCTGCTCGTCCGTCTGACATCGACACCCGCGCAGGTCATCACCGACCTGCATGTCACCCTCCTGCAGAACCCGCTGGCGATGGCGCTGCTCGGGGACCACTCGGGCCTTCGCGGCGCTCGGGCCAGCTTCGTCCACCGGTGGTTCACCGACCCCGACGCCCGGCGGATGTATCCCGAAGCCGACCACGGGGGCCAGTCCCGGGCCTTCGTCGCCGACCTGCGGGCAGCCGCCGCCAGAAGAGATGCCAAGGACACCGAGGCCCGCTCGATGATCAGCTCGCTGATCGGCGCCTCCTCCGAGTTCGCCGCCCTGTGGGCCGAGCACGACGTGGCCTTCCGGCGCGACGACCGCAAACGCCTCAACCACCCAGAGCTCGGCCTGATCGAGGTCAACTGCCTCCACCTGTTCAGCGAGGACGGCCGACAGCGGCTGCTCTGGTTCACCCCCGCGGTCGGCACCGACAGCGCCGACCTCCTCGACCTGCTCGCAGTCCTCGGCACCCAGGAAGTCACCGGACCGTCGCTCTGAGAGCCTCCCGTCCGCAGTGTCGGTGGTCGGCTTCGGGGCCCCGTCGGAACGACCCCGCTTCGAGCGGGCGGCGCGTATCGACGCGGTCCCGCTGTTCCTGGCCGGGATCGTTCCGCGTCCTCGCCCCCCGGGCGGGCCCGGCGGGAAAACCGCCGAGCGCCTTCATCCGCCCGGCCCGGACCGCCGCAGGTGGAGGAGGTACTCCTCCCGGTTCAACGGGTTCCCGTCGGTGCGGGCCCGGCGCGGAGGGGCGCCGGCCACCGGCCGCACCCGGGAGCGGCGGCTCAGCAGGAACCCCTCGCCCCGCGTCAGGCCGGGCAGCGCCGTCCGGAACCCGTGGACCGCGCGGGCGGGCAGCTCCCCCCTCAGCTCCCACGCGCCGCCTCCCGGACGGGACTCGTGCACGTGGCCGCCGACGGCGCCCAGGGCGGCCAGGACCGCGCTCAACGTGTCGGCGGGGACCTCCAGCTCGCAGGCGTGCACGGGCTCCATCACCCGTGTGCCCGCGCGGTGCAGCGCCCGCATGAGCACCATCGGGGTCAGGCAGCGGAAGTCCCGCGCCGTGCTGGTCGGGGCCACGAACCCGCTGCGGACCAGGGTCACCACGCAGTCGGTGACCTGCCATCCGTACAGGCCCTGGGACAGGGTGTCGTGGACCGTCTCCGCCACCGCCCGGTCGAACGACGGCAGCAGGGCGCCGAGCTCCACCTCCCTGCGGAACACGACGCCGCTCCCCTCCTCCCCCGGCTCCACCCGCAGGCCCACCGTGGCGGTGAACCCGTCCGCGGGCTGGGAGCCGACCGTCTCGACGGCCTCGCCCACGCCGGCGGGGCGCTCGACGTGCACGATGGTGCTGCGGTCGAACACGGCGCGCACGCCGAAGTCGTCGGCCAGGGTCGCTGCGACCACCTCCTTCTGCACCTCCCCGTACAGCAGGACCGAGACGCCGTGGCCGGGCACGGTGCGCACACCGATCAGCGGGTCCTGCTCGGCGAGCGCCGTCAGGGCGGCGTGCAGGCGCGGTCCCTCGCCCTCGTGCTCCGGACGGGCGACCGCCTCCAGGGAGGGGCGCGCGAAGCGGGGCCCGGGGCCGCCGGGGGCGGGAGGGCCGAGCCGGTCCCCCACACGCAGGCCCGGCAGCCCCCGGACGCGGCCGATGTGGCCCGCCGTCAGCGCACGCGTGCGGTCGCCCTCGGCGCTCACGACCTCCAGGCGGGTGACGCGGCCGCTGTGCGAGGACTCCGGGCCGTCGGAGGCCGTCGAGGTGTCGCGGTGGAGCACGACGCGGTCGCGCTCGGCCAGGCGGCCCGACCGCAGCCGCACGTAGCCGGTCTTCTCCCCCGAGGCCGAGCGTTCGACGGAGAACACCGTGCCCCGCGGTTCGGGGTCGGCGGTCCCCGGTTCCGGGGCGGTGGCGGGGAACAGGCAGGTGAGGGCGCGGACCAGCGCGGGGGCGCCCGCGCCGGTGACGGCCGAGCCGAACAGCACGGGGTGGACCAGCCCCCGCGCGACCTGGGCCGCGAGCATCCTGTCCAGTTCGTGCGCCGGCGGGGCCGGGAGGCCGTCGACCAGGCGTGCCAGCAGGTCGTCGTCGTGCGCCGCCAGGACCTCGGCCAGCGCCTCCCCCGTGGCCGGGTCGTCCCGGTCCGGGGGCAGCGTGCGGGCGCCGGGCGTGCCCGCGCCGCGCACGCGGTTGAGCGCGACCGCGTCCGGGGAGAGCAGCCGACGCACGTCCGCGAGCACTCCGTCGGGGCGGGCGCCCCGACGGTCGGTCTTGTTGACGAACAGCGCCACGGGCAGCCCCGCCTCCCGCAGGGTGCGCATCAGCACGCGGGTGTGGGCCTGGACGCCCTCGACCGCGGACAGGACGAGTACCGCGCCGTCGAGCACGGTCAGGGCGCGTTCGACCTCGGCCACGAAGTCGGTGTGGCCGGGGTGTCGACGAGGTTGATCTGGACGGGGCCGGCCCGGAAGGAGGCGACGGCCGTGCGCACGGTGATGCCGCGCTCGCGTTCGATGCGGCCGGAGTCGGTGCGGGTGTCCCCGGCGTCGACGCTGCCGAGCCGGTCGAGGGCGCCCGCGTCGAACAGCAGGCGCTCGGTGAGGCTGGTCTTACCCGCGTCGACGTGCGCGACGATGCCGATGTTCAGGGCGGTCGGAAGAGATGACAAGAGCGGAGGTGTCCTCGGGGATTCGTGTCCGGTTGCAGGGCTCGAAAACTCCGTAGGACCGGCGCATCCCGTTGTTCCTCTCCTCGGCTGTCGGTCGGCGGTCCGATTCTGGCCCCGTCCCGGGTGCCGCACAACTCGTTTTCCCGTGTGGGGACGCCGTCGACGAGCGGTGAACCGGGTGACGGGTGCTCCGCCGGCGGCTTTCGGAGCGAAGGCGCCCCGCTCTCCCCCGGTGTCCGCCGCCGCTGCCAAGGGTCGCGATCGTTGTCCGACAGGATCCGCTCGGCTCCTCCGGCTTGACGCATGCCGATATGGGAATATGATTGTCCCATGGCACGAGCAGCGACGACGTCGGACGTCTTCAACGCGATCGCCGAGCCGCAGCGCCGGGAGATCCTGGCACTGCTGCGGACGGGTGAGCGTTCGGTGACCGAGTTGGCCCAGGAGCTGGGGATGACCCAGCCGGGAGCGTCCAAACACCTGCGGGTGCTCCGGGAGGTCGGGCTGGTGCGGGACCGCAGGGCGGGGAAGCAGCGCCTGTACGGTCTCGACGCCGGCGGGCTGCGGCCCGTCCACGAGTGGACCGGCGGGTTCGAGCGGTTCTGGAACGAGAGCTTCGACCGGCTGGACGCCTACGTGCAGGACCTGAAGCAGACAAGGGAAGCGGAGTAGCCGATGAGCGCGACAGAACAAGGAACGCCGACGAGGTCGGCGACAGCCGACCGCGAGATCGTCGTCTCCCGGACCATCGACGCCCCGCCCGAGCTGGTGTTCGAGGCGTTCACCGACGTGCGGCACCTGTCGCGGTGGTGGGGGCCGGAGGGGTTCACCACCACCACGCGGGCGTTCGAGTTCCGCGTCGGCGGGGTGTGGGACTTCGTGATGCACGGACCGGACGGGACGGACTACCAGGAGTGGATCACCTGGACCGAGCTCGCCCCGCCGGAACGGATCGCGATGCTCCACGGTGAGACCCGCGACGACCCGAACGCCTTCGAGTCGGTCCTCACGTTCGAGCCCGACGGTGCGGCGACCCGGATCGAGATGCGCACGGTGTTCCCCACCAGGGAGCTGCGCGACGAGGCGGCCGAGAAGTACCACGCGGTCGAGAGCGGCCGGCAGACCCTGGGCAACCTTGCCGCCTACGTCACCGAGACCGTCCGGAAGCGGTGACTGCCCCGGCCCCGGCGGCAGGCCGCCGGGGCCGGCCGTCCGCGGAGGGCCGGCCCCGGTCCCCCTCTGCGGACGGAGGCGTGTGCGCGGCGGGGATCCGGGGCGCGGGAGGAGCCGGGCGAGGAGGGCCGAAAAAGGGGTGTTCAATTCGACTCGGGGCTATTCTTTTATTTCCAGTTGAATTGCGGATTTGATTCTGATTTGGCGGCCTGTTTTTACAGTTCGATTGAACGAACTATACGAAAGCAGGGGGATGCGGGTCGTGGCATCGGCGTTCTCCCGGGGCATCTTGGTCCTCGGAGCTCTCCGTCACCCGATGGTCACCCGCGCGGGTTCAACGTTCACCGGGCGGTGGTTGGGACGTTCCGCTTTCCGTGGCCGGATAGAGCACGGTCCCCGTCCGCCCCGACCGGGGCCGGGCGCTCCACGAACTCCAGGAGACCGTGCATGCCGGGAACTCCCCGCACCCCCGCCCCCGCTCCTTCCCCCACCCCCCTGACCGCGGTGCCCGCGCCGACCGCCCCGCCGGCGAGCGCCGCCCCCGTCTCCGCCTCCCTCGCGGAAGAGGCCGCCCGCGCCACCCGCCGCCAGCTCCTGGTGGGCGGCGCCGCCACCCTGGGAGCCGTCGCCCTGGCCTCCAGCTGGGCCCCCGAGGCACACGCCGACGCCGCCCCCCGGCCCGGACGGGTGGCCGAACCCTTCACCCTCGGCGTCGCCTCCGGAGAACCCCTCCACAACGGCGTCGTCCTGTGGACCCGCCTGGCGCCCGACCCCCTGGCGGAGAACGGGCTCGGCGGCATGCCCGACCGGCGGGTCGAGGTCGAGTGGCAGGTCTCCCAGGACGAGAACTTCCGCCGCATCACCACCTCCGGCACCGTCGGGACCGGCCCCCGCGCAGCCCACTCCGTCCACGTGGAGGTCCAGGGGCTGCGGCCCGGAACCCCCTACTACTACCGGTTCCGCCACGGCAACGAGATCAGTCCCGTGGGCCGGACCCTGACCACGCCGGCGCCCAACGCGCGGACGGACCGCTTCGCGTTCGCGTTCGCCAGCTGCCAGAGCTACACCAGCGGCCACTTCACCGCCCAGGAGCACCTGGCCAGGGAGGACCTGGACCTGGTCGTGTTCCTGGGCGACTACATCTACGAGACCGGTGAGGCCGGGGGCGCCGGGCGCCCCCACGTGCCCGCCCGGGAGGTCCAGACCCTGGCCGAGTACCGCGTCCGGCACGCCCAGTACAAGGCCGACGCGGGCCTCCAGGCGGCCCACGCCGCCTTCCCGTGGGCGGTGGTCTTCGACGACCACGAACTGGAGAACAACTGGGCCGACGAGACCCCGTACGGCGGCGAGCCCTCGGAGGCCTTCCTCCAGCGCAGGGCCGACGCGCTCAAGGCCTACTACGAGCACATGCCGCTGCGCCGCTCCCAGATCCCCGCCGGGCCGGACATGCACCTCTACCGCAAGCTGTCCTTCGGCAACCTCGTGGACGTGCACCTGCTCGACACCCGCCAGTACCGGGACGTGCAGGTGGCGGACTCCGAGCGCGGCGACCCCTCGCGCACCCTGCTCGGCGCGGACCAGCGGGCGTGGCTGCTGAACGGGCTGTCCTCCTCGCGGGCCCGCTGGAACGTGCTGGCGCAGCAGGTGTTCTTCTCCCAGCGCGACTTCGCCGCCGGCGCGGCCACCGACTTCAGCGACGACGCCTGGGACAACTACCGGGTCGAGCGGGACACCGTCCGCGACGCGCTGGCCCGTGTGCGCAACCCGGTCGTGATCACCGGGGACGTGCACGCCAACTACGTGTGCGACGTGAAGGCGGACTTCGACGACCCGGGCTCGGCGACGGTCGCCACGGAACTGGTGGGCACCTCGTTCACCAGCGGAGGGGACGGCGCGGAGCAGAACCCGGGCGACGCGGTGCAGCTGAGGGAGAACCCGCACATCCGGTTCGTCAACCGCAGACGCGGCTACGTCCGCAACGTCGTGACCCCCACCGGGTGGACGGCCGACTACAGGACGCTCGACTACGTGACCGACCCCGGCGCGCCCATCACCGACCGGGCCCGGTTCGTCATCGACGACGGCGTCCCGGGCGTGCGACCCCAGGCCTGACCGGCCCCCGGCTGCCGGAGGCGGGGGCAGCCCTGCTCCACCGTCTCCGGGCCGGGACGCCGGGGGCGGCCGGTGCGCCGCCCGGAGACGGTAAATACTTCACCTGCATCCACCCGCGGGCCAGGCCAGCGGCACCTCAAGGAAAAAGTTCTTTTATTTCCACTCTCCGCGATTCTTCAAGGGGAGGGAATCGGGTGTTTTTCTTCCAGGCATACATGGAGTTGAGTGTTGCCTGGTGGCGCGCTTCCGGGTCTATAATCAGAAGCAGGCCGAGCGCGCGCCCCAGGACGACTCGAGGCCCGGAGGCGGTGGCGCTGGAAGTGCGAGAAGACGCGCACCGGTCTCTCGCGGTGGAAGTCCTCGACAGGCCCGCCGTGATTCCCGGAGGATCCGGATGCGGACCCGGGACACAAGGAATGGTGAAGGCAGCGCCGAGGCCCATGGGCGCGTGACCGCGACCGGTGTCGCGAGGTCCGCCCCGGGGTGCCATCGGTCGCGTACACGCCCGATGGAAGCGTCTGCGCCGCCCTCGGAGACGAGCTCGGAGACGAGATCGAGGGAAGCCTCCGCTCGTTCGGAGGGTCGTCCTGCGAACGCGAATTCACGAGAGAGGAAGACTGTCTCATTTCTTGCTGGAAAGAGGCGGTTCCTCCCATCCTTCCTTGTCTTCATTTATATCTCCGGACACCGGGGCCTCGTGCTCATGGAGACCGCGGGAAAATCGACAGGAAAAAGGCGTTCTCCGTCAAGGGTGTGAACTTTCCTGAGGAGAACCCGTCTGGGGCGCCCGGTCGCGGCACGGTGGTTCTGTGTTCTCCGGAGTACTGCAGCACGGGGCTTCAACAACCTCGCCGGAAGAAAAGAGGAACGACATGATTGGGCTCAAGCAAGGCGACAGCGGGGAGAAGGTGGCGTACCTGCAGGAACTGCTCATCGCAGCGGGCCACCTGGACAAGAACCCCGGCGCCGACGGCGAGTACGGGACCGAGACCACCGAAGCGGTCCGCAAGGCCAGGGCGGCGCAGGGATCGACCAAGCCCGGGACGC
Source organism: Streptomonospora nanhaiensis (assembly GCF_026642255.1). Lineage (GTDB taxonomy): Bacteria > Actinomycetota > Actinomycetes > Streptosporangiales > Streptosporangiaceae > Nocardiopsis > Nocardiopsis tropica. The sequence goes on from NZ_CP113264.1 coordinate 3,447,049, forward strand.
CGATCACCGGGACCGCCGGCGGGCAGGTCATGAAGGAGTTCGTGGAGAAGGTGGCGGGGGTGAAGTAGCCCGCGCCCGCTCCACAAGGCCATGACGCCATGGCCGGCCCCTCGCGACGGACACGCCGCGGGGGGCTCCCCTGCGAGCGGGCCGGGGCGGTGCGCGGTCCGGTTCAGGCGGCGGTCCCCACGCCCATCTCCTCGCGCAGGCGCTCCAGGGTCGTCCGCAGGAGGCGGGAGATGTGCATCTGGGAGTAGCCCAGACGCTCGGCGATCTCGGCCTGTGTGTGGTCGTGGAAGTAGCGCAGCATGAGGATGTCGCGTTCGCGCTCGGACAGGCGTGCCAGGGCCGGTTTGAGGGCCTCGCGGTCCACCACCAGGTCCAGGAGCCGGTCCTCGCAGCCCAGGTGCTCCTCCAGCGAGGGGGAGTCGTCCCCGTCCGCGTCCGGGTTGTCGGGGGCGTCCAGCGACAGGGCCCGGTAGAGGTCGGAGACCTGGCGGACCTCGTCCAGCTGCTCGCGGGTCATCCCGAGCTTGTGCCCGAGTTCGTCGCCGGTGGGCGTGCGCCCCAGTTCCTGCGTCATCTCCTGCCGGGCCTGGTGCAGGCGGATCCGGTTCTCCTGCGCCGACCGGGGCACCCGCACGGCCCAGGTGTGGTCGCGGAAGTGGCGCTTGACCTCGCCGATCGCGGTCGGCATCAGATAGCCGAGGAACGGCGCCCCCCGGTCGGGGTCGAAGCCGCGGATGGCCTTGCACAGGCCCACCATCGCCGTCTGGTACAGGTCCTCCACCGGTTCCCCGCGGCCCCCGTAGCGGTGCGCGATCCGCTTCATGGCCGGCGCGTAGTGGGACACGACCCGCTCCTGGAGCTCGTGTGCTCCGGGACCGCCCGGGCCCAGGGCCTTGAGCTGTCTGAGGAGGGCTTCGCCCGGGTCCCGTTCGCCCGGTCCCGGCCGTCGCGGCGCCGGGATCATCGGACCTCGTGCGGCGGGAGCGTCGACCGGAAGCGCGTCGGTGTCGGTGACGGACAAGAGAGACCCCCTGAAAGCCGGCCTGTGCGTTGCTGCCGCAACGGCAGGGCACGGCCCTCGAAGGCACGTGCCACTGTCATCCTTCCCTCACGAAGGAGACTAAAAGGCCCAGAGAGAACTTTGGGGAACTCTTGCTACCACAGAGCGACAAACAAGACATTTAGTACAGGCATGTGTGGAGTGCTCAGCGGCCGACGCACCCGGGGCACTCCCCCGCGCCCGCGGGGGCATGTCGGCGGCTTCCCGTTTCCGGCGGCGGCGTCGCGCGCTCTGCCTCGGGAGCCGCGGCGCGAACGCGCGCCGACGGGGACCCGTGAAGAACCGGTGCGACCCTCCCCTCGTCTCTCCGGACGCGAAAACACCAGGACGCCCCGGCGCCGGACCCGTACCATGCCCGGTGGTCGCCCTGCGGCGGCCACCGGTCCTGCGCACCGTGCCAGGACGCGAACGCACGAGCAGTCGGGGGAAGACGTCCGATGGCACCATCCGGTATCGCCTCCGTGGTGGGCGAGCACTACGCACTGGAGGGGGCGGACCTCGTCCCGGTCAGCGGCGGCGCGGACCTGAACGCCTCGCTGTGGCGGGCCACCGACGCGCGCGGGCGCCGCTTCGCCGTCAAGTGGAGCAGCGGGGGCTCCCCCGCGGGGCTCGTACTGCCCGCCGCGCTCAACGCGGTCCGGCCGGGAAGCGCTCCGGAGCCGCTGCCCGCACGCACCGGAGCCCTGTGGGTCGACACCGGCGGCGCACGCCTGTCGGTCATGGAGTGGGTCGAGGGCACGAGCGCCCTCGAAACGCCCCCGGGGCCGGCCGGATGGCGCGAGCTGGGTCAGATCCTGGCTGCCCTGCACGGGGTGCCGCTCGGGGACGAGGCACTGGAGCGGGTCCCGCGCGAGGACTTCGATCCCGGCCGGTGGGCCGGGCTGTTCGAACGCGTCGACACCGCGCTCGACGCCGGACCCGCCGAGGGGATCGGGCGGCGACTGGCAGAGCTGTGGTCCGGGAACCGCTCGGCACTGCGCGAGGTCCACCGGCGCACGATCGACCTGGCCGCACGCCTCCGGGAGCGGGACGGCCTCCCCGGCTTCGCCGCCTGCCACGCCGACCCGCATCTGGGCAACCTCGTCATCGCCACCGACGGGCGCCCGGTCCTCATCGACTTCGACGACGCGGTCCTCGCCCCGCGCGAACGCGACCTGATGTTCGTCCTCGGGGGCGGTGTCCTGGCGGACCGGGCCGCCACCGAGGAGCAGCAGGGCCTGTTCCTCGACGGGTACGGGCACCACCGGGTCGACGCCGAACTGCTCGCCTACTACAGGGGCCTGCGCGTGCTGGAGGACGCCTCCGAACTCGCGGGGATCGTCATCGACCCCGCCAGCGGCGAAGAGGAGCGCCGCGAGGCCTTCGGCCACGTCCGCGGCGTCTTCTCCCCGACGGGTCTGCTCGCCCAGGCGCTGTCCGAATAGGGCCGCCGGGATCGCCGCTGGTCGCACCCCTGCAGGAGGCATGGGGAGCGCCACGGGCGGGTAGCCGGGTGGGCACGGGCGAGACCCCGGCGGAGGGACCTCCCCGCCGGGGTCCGGCGGGCGCCGCAGGCCGCGCCCACCGATCCCGGGAGACCACCGGCCCACTCGAAGGAGCAGCGTTCATGAAGATCCTCATCGTCCTGACCTCGCACGACGAGCTCGGTGACACCGGACGCAAGACGGGCTTCTGGCTGGAGGAACTGGCAGCCCCGTACTACCGCTTCAAGGACGCCGGCGCCGAGCTGGTGCTCGCCTCGCCCCGGGGCGGGCGTCCGCCGCTGGACCCCAAGAGCAACGAGCCCGACGCCCGGACCGACCAGACCCGGCGCTTCGAGTCCGACACCGAGGCCATGGCCGCCCTGGAGAGCACGGTGCGCCTCGACTCGGTCTCGGCCGCCGAGTTCGACACGGTCTTCTACCCCGGCGGACACGGTCCGCTGTGGGACCTCGCCGAGGACGAGCACTCCGTCCGGCTCATCGAGACCACCCTGCGGGCGGGCAGACCGCTCGCCCTGGTCTGCCACGCGCCGGGGGCCCTGCGCCACGTCACCGGAGAGGACGGCAACCCGCTGGTCCGGGGCAGGAGGGTCACGGGGTTCACGAACTCGGAGGAGGCCGCCGTCGGGCTGACCGACGTGGTCCCGTTCCTGGTGGAGGACCAGCTCGAGGAACTCGGCGGCGTCTTCTCCAAGGTCGGGGACTGGGAGCCGTACGTCGTTCGCGACGGCCTGCTGCTCACCGGTCAGAACCCCGCGTCCTCGGGTCCCGCGGCCGAGGCCCTGCTCGATCTGGTCGCCGAGGTGGACGGCGAACGCGCATGAGCGCACACGCCGTGACGAACACGGCCCGGAGGGCCGGCCCCGGGTCCCGTCCGCGGGGCCGGCCCTCCGGCGCGCCCACCCGGATCAGGGCTACCCGCCCCCGAGGAGGGAGAGGAGCAGCTGCGCCAGGGCCACGAGCCAGCCCGCCGCGCCGAAGACCATCCCGGCCACCGCTACGCGGTGCGCCGCCACCGCCGACCGGTGCGCCTGCTCGGCCTGCTCGCGTTCGGCACGGGCGCGCTGTTCCTGGAGCTCCACGTAGGCGTCCAGGCTCTTGGAGATGCTCTCCAGGAGAACGAGGTGGTGGTCCTCGGTGGGGGCGGCACGGTACCTGGCCAGGCTGCGGGTGAGGTCCCTGCGTTCCCCGGTGGGTCCACCGGGCCCGCCCGGCGGCGCCCCGGCCGGTCCGGGCGGCCGCCTGACCAGGGACGCGAGCCGGGAGAACAGGCCCCTGCTCCGGGGCGGTCCGGTGGGGAGCGGGGGGTGTTGGTGCTCGCCGTCGTGTCGGCGGTAGGGACGTTCGACGGGCGGACCATAGGCAGGGGCATGGACCGGAGGCCGCCCCGGCATCGGGACCTCCACGGGCGTCAGGGGGCCGCCGAGGAGGTCCAGGACGTGGGCGGCATGCGCGACCACGGCGGGATCGTGGCGCGGATGGGGAGTGGCGTCCATGCGACCACTCAAGCAGGTCGCCGGAGGAGGCGGAAGCGATTGCCCGAAGCGCGTGCGGGCCTCAGCCGTTCTCCGGTTCCTGTTCTCCCCGTCGGGTGCCGCCGGACAGCACCGCCGTGCGGAAGGCACGCGTGCCCAGGGCCGCCGCCCCGGCCGCGCACGCCCCGGCGCCCCACAGGAGCAGGAGGACGGACACCGGGTGCGCCCGCGCGAGGACGCCGATCACCGGGTTGGCCACCAGGAGCGGCAGCCACTGGGCGAGGGTCAGCACCGCGTGGGCCCGCCCCACGGCTCCGCTCGGGCAGGCGGCCATGAACAGCGGCCCGACGTGGGTGGAGAAGACACCGGTGCCCAGCCCCACGAGTGAGGACACCAGGCAGAACGCCACCGGTCCCGGAGCGAAGGCGGCGACCGCGATCCCCGCTCCCGCGGTGACCATCCCCAGCGCGGCGGCCGGGCCGGCGCGCCGGGCGGTGCCACGCCACAGGACCAGGGCGGTCGGACCGGCCATGCCGACCCCGAAGGCCCCGGTGAGCAGCACGACCGCGCGCAGCAGCGGTGTGCCGAACACGGTCGACAGCCCCTCCCCGACCTGGCGGTTCAGGCCCGGTCCGGCGTCGGCGGACGCCGGGAACCGTGTCCGGGAGCCGACGAGGCGCAGTACCGCGAGCATCACCAGGTAGCCCAGGACCCCGGCCCCGTAGGTGGCGGGCAGCCCCAGGAAGGTGATCGCCGCGCCTCCCAGCGGAGGCCCGCACAGCACCGCGCCCTGGAGGACGATCTGCCGGGCCGCCAGGGCGCGGCCCATGGCCTCGGAGGGGACCAGCAGTTCGGGGACCGACGCCGAGGCCGGGATGTTGACCGCGTCGACCGTGCCCAGGGCCAGAGCGGTCGCGACCATGGCGGCCGGCCCCGGATCGACGACGGACATGGCCAGTGCGCCCACGGCCGCCAGCGCGCCCAGGACCGCGTTCGCGGCCACCATGACGGGCAGCGCCCCGACACGGTCGCTGAGCGCGCCCCCGTGCAGGGTCAGCAGTACGCGGGGGACGATCTGCGCCGTGAGAACGGCCGCGGCGGCGCCGGGACCGATCAGGGCCGCGTGCCACACGAGCCCGAAGACGAGTATCTGCGTGCCGAGCGCCGTCGCTCCTGCTCCGGTCAGCCAGACCCGGTAGAGACGCGGGGGTCCGTGTTCGCTCCGAGCCATCGGGGCGGCCTCCGGTGCCTGTCGGTGGGGGTTTTCGACACCGGGAACGCTAGCGCGCGCCTCGGACAGAGGCAGTGCGGAATTCCGGGCCTCGCCTGCCCCGGTCTCCGTCGCGTGGTGTCAGGAGGTGCGTACCGCGCTGACCAGCGCGGACCATTCCGCAGCAGGAACCGTGAGGTGGCCCAGTTCCCGGTGTCGCGTGTCCCGAACTGCAGTGACAACTCCCTCCGCCACCTCGACGCACTCACCCGACTTGCCGCTGTTGCTGGACGTGTGCCGAGCACGTGCCGGACCGCGTTCCGCGAACCGGGGGCCGGGCCCCGGCGCCCGGTTCAGCGCGTCGGCCGTGCTCCCGTCCACCCGAGGCCCTGGGATGATCGGGCCATGAACGACTTCATGACCCCGCAGGAGACCGCTCGCCGTGCCTCCGCCGCGGTCGACGCCGCCGTCGGCGCGGGGCGCGACCTCGGACTCACCGTGACCGACGCGAGGGTGCTCCACGACCTGTTCTCCGTCGTGGTCCACCTCGCGCCCTCACCGGTCGTGGCCCGGATCCCCGTCGTCCTGCCGCCCGGAACGGACCTCGACGCCCTGGCGCACCGCCAGCGCGCGGAACTGGACGTGACGCGGTGGCTGGCGGCCCAGGGGACGCCGGTGATCCCTCCCAGCCCCCTCGTCCCCCGGGAACCGGTGCGGCGCGACGGGTTCTCGATGACGTTCTGGCAGTTCGTCGAGGAGGACCGGGGCAGGGAGCCCGACTACGCGGCGAACGCCGAGAGCGTCGCGAAACTGCACGCCGCGATGCGCGGCTACCCGGGCCGCCTGTCGTTCCTGTCCGCGGCCGAACCGCAGACCCTCGCCGAGGACCTCGCCCGGCTCGACGGGCGCCCCGACCTCATCGACCCGTCCGACCTGGACCGCGCACGCCGCGAATGGCGTGTCCTGGAGCCCCTCGTGAGTTCGCGCACGGCCTTCGAGAAGGCGTTCCCGGGGATCGGCATCCAGCCGATCCACGGCGACTCCCCTCCGGCGAACATCTTCTCCGGGGCGGACGGCGACCTCTACTCCGACTTCGAGCTGGTGACCCTGGGCCCCGTCGAATGGGACCTGGCCGCGCTCGGCCCGGAGATCGAATCCGCCTACGACCGCGGAGCCCGGCGCAACGGCGTGCGGGAGCTGGACGGGGACGTCCTGCGCTTCGTGAACGCCGTGGGAATGCTGCGGGCCATCGCCGCCCTCGCCCTCGCACCGCAGCTGCCCGTGCTGGTGGAGTACCTGGGGCCGGCCGTCGACCAGTGGCGGACGACGCCGTTCGCCGGTGGGATGGCCGACTGACCCCGGAGGATCCGTCCCGGCCGGGGAGCCCGCCGTGGCCGGGCCCGGCCGGGGGCGCACATCGTTCCTCAGGGGCGCGGAACCCGTTCCGCGCCCTCGCCCCGCCTCCCCCGCACGAGGTTCGCCGCGGCGGCCGTGAACCCGCACAGCGCGAGGAAGGCGCCGATACGTCCTTCCCTGACGTCCAGGTGAACGGGGTGGCCGAGGTTCGGATGGTGCGACAGGCGGAAGCCCCCCATGTCGGAGACCCCGCCGTAGCCGATGTGCACCGAAGCCCACGTGAGGGCGAAGGCGGCATTCAGCACGACCAGTCCCGCCAGCGCTCCGAAGAGGAAACCGTGGACGAATCGCCTGCCGTGGAAAACGATGACGCCCCCGCCTCGTGGAGGAAAACGTGAATGGTCCACGAGTGTTGTACCGGGCGGCCCTTCTCCTGTCACATCCGCTCCGGCCCCCGGTTCCGCCGTCACGTCACCGATCTGGGAGAACCCAGTACCCCGTCGCGGACCCCTGACCGGATGTGGTCGCCGCCCTTGCGCGGAGCCCGCGGGCGGGTAGCGTGGTCGCACCTCGGGACCAGGCCGTCGAGGGAAGGGCGGAGCCGATGAAGCCGAGTGACCCCACCTGCTCCATGTGCGGACGGCAGTACGACGGCGAGTTCATGACGGGCCTGCCCTGCCGCGTGTTCAGCCCCGAGGACGTCGTGACCCCGGGATGCCCGGCCCAGGCGCACATGATCGCCGACCTGGATGCGAAGGCGCCCCGGGGGAACACCCCGCCGGCCGGGGGATGCCTCATGCTCCTCCTGGCGCTACCGGCGCTGTTGGCCGCTCTGCCCCTGTGACCCCTGCTCCGCACGGGCCGCGACGGTGGATCCCCACGGCCGCGGCACTACCCGGCGAGGGCCTCGCCGATCTGGCGGGTGGTCTGCTCTGCGACCCGCGCGTCGTGTGCCGCGTAGGCGGTGTAGGCGCTCAGCCCCGAGGCCAGCGCCCAGCCCCGCCCCCGGGTCCAGGTGGCCTCGTCCACACCGAGCGCGGAGCGGAAGGCGGCCCGACTCCCGGCCGACATCAGGGTGAAGGCGATGGTCAGGTCGCACGCCGGGTCCCCGACCCCCAGTTCGCCGAAGTCGATGACCGCGCTGAGGCTGCCGTCGTCCATCAGCAGGTTTCCGGTGTGGAAGTCGCCGTGGAACCAGACGGGCGGCCGGTCCCATCCGGGGGCGCCGAGCGCCGCCTCCCACAGCCCGGTCATGGCCGCGGCGTCGAACACGCCGCCGGCCTCCGCGATGGCGGACCGCGTCTGCCGGTCCCGCGCGGCCAACGACCTGTCCTCGGCCGCCGTGTCCGCGCCGTCGGACGGGGCCCCTTCGGGGGCGAACCGCTGGAGGGCGGTCAGGAACCCGGCCAGTTCGACGGCGGCGCCGCGGGAGTCCCCCAGCGCCCCGACGGTCGCCGCCTCACCGTCCATCCAGCGCGACACCGCCCACGGCCACGGGTAGCCGAGGCCGGGTTCGCCCACCGCCACGGGGACCGGCACGGCCAGGGGCAGGTGGGGGGCGAGCCGGGGCAGCCACGCGAACTCCTTGCGGGCCTGGCCGCGGGCGCCGGAGTGGCGTGGCAGCCGGACCGAGAGCTCCTCGCCCAGGCGGTGGATGACGTGGTCCGAGCCGGCCGGGCCGAACGGCCTGAGCGGGAGTCCGGACCACTGCGGGAACTGGGTGTCGACCAGGCGCCTGACGAGCGCGGTGTCGATGGAGGGGCGGGTGTCCGGGGGCGTGTCGGTCGTCAAGGGCAGCTCCAGCCGTCGGCCCGCTGCGTCCGACGGGCGCCGGGAGCCATCACAGCGCCCGGCACACCCCATGTCCACCGGTTTTCGGAGCGGCGGGGCGGCAGGGGGACGAGGACCGTCGCCTCCCCCGCCCCCGTGTCACAACCTGATCTGCTCGTCGGTGAGCGACTCCCTGGCTTCCCAGTACTGGATGTACCCCTCGTCGATGTAGAAGTCGGAGAAGTCCATGTTGGCGATGGACAGGTTGTTCTCGATCGCCTGGATCGCCACGGGGACCGCGCGGAAGGACAGGCCGGGCTCGTCGTACAGGTCCACGAGCAGGAGCGGGTGCCTCGGGTCGCCCATGGTCGTCCTGTCGGCGATGATCAGGAAGTTGTGCTCGTAGTCCCGCGGGACCAGGGAGAGGATCTGCTCCGTGGTGGCCCCCGCGTACCGCGGGTCGTCGAGGACGTCCACGTAGGCGTGGTAGAACTCTTCCTCCTCGCCCTCCTGCCGGAAGGCGCCGTCCGGCACGGGAGCCCGGACCTCCGCGACCACGGCCTCCCAGACCGCGTCGTCGGTGTGGTCGGTGCGGATGATCAGCGCGTCCTCGGTGCGGGGCAGCAGTTCCATACGCGTGTCCGGCGCCCGGTACGGGACCGGTCGGGCCGAGAGCTCCAGCCGGGCCCCGAAGACGTCGTCGGGCTCCGGGGAGGAGCCCTCGTCCTCCGCGAAGCCGTCCGCGAAATCCTCGTCGAGCGCCTGGGCCAGCAGGTGGAACACGGCCGCGGCGCGCGGGCCGATCCGGTAGGAGCCCTCCCCGTCCCTGAATGCCAGCAGGGGGCGCAGGCGCGCGTCGGCCATGGTCGTCCCGTCGGCGAGCAGGACCAGGCCGGGGGTCCACGCCCCGGCGCGGTGCAGGGCCTCACCGACCTCGTCGGGGCCGGCGCCGCTCCAGGCGGGGTCGTCCACCACGACCAGGTGTTTGGGGTTCTTCTCCAGGATCGCGGCTTCCCGGGCGCTCACCGGGCCCGGTCCGGGCGGGTACGCGCCGGGCAGGTCGCCCAGGCGGGAGCGCACGTCCTCCCAGGCGTCGGCGTCGGCGTAGTCGGTGCGCACGATCAGGAGCCCGGGCGCCGGGGGGCCGTCGGAGGCCGGGGGGAGGTTCAGGGTGGGGTGCATCGGGGGCCGCTTCGCAGGAGGGGATGGGTCCCCTCGGTTCTAGCAGGGCGGACCGACGATCCGCCCGACCTCCCGCACCGGGCGTCCCGCCCGCGAAGGCACGGGCGGCGGTCCCCCGCGTCCGGTCCGTCCGACCGGAACCCGCCGCGGCGGGCGCGGGGCGCGCCGCCGGCTCAGAAGCGGAAGCGCAGCACCCGCATCAACCCCCGGGTCCACGGCCACCGGGACAGCACCCGGTACAGGGAGCGGAAGGGCTGCTCGGGCACGGAGGCGTGGTCCCCGACCACCTCGTAGTCGCCGGTCAGCGACAGCCCCGGATACCAGCGCTCCGGCAGGCGGGGGTCCTCCAGGCCGTACATCTGCCAGCCGAACACCCCGGCCAGGCGGCCCACGTGGGGGGACACGACGTCGAACACCATCTCGCCCCCGCCGGGGAAGCACGCCAGGAGGCGGCCGAGCAGGGCATGGGTCTCCTCCGGCCGCAGGTACTCCACCAGGCCCTCGGCGACCACCAGGACGGGCGCGTCGGTCGGTATCTCCTCCAGCCAGTCGGACTCGGTCGCCGATCCGGCGAGGAGCCGGTAACGCGGGGGCTCGGGCAGGACCCTGCGGCGCAGGGCGACGACATCGGGAAGGTCCGTGTCGATCCAGCGGCCCCGCTCGGGGGCGCCGACGCGCAGGGCGCGGGCGTCAAGCCCGCAGGCCAGCTGGAGGACGGTCCCCCCGGGGTTCGCCGCGATCCACTCGCGCACCCACGCGTCGATGCGGCGGGCGCGCAGCAGGACCATGTAGCGGTCCCCCGAGGTGCCCCGGAGGTGGCGCCGGTCGAACTCCAGGCGGTCCATCACGTCCACGGCCCACACGTCGCCGAGGACCGGTTCGGTGTTGCGGAAGTCGAGGACCTTGTGGTGGACGGTCCACAGCAGGGTGCTCTCGACCTTGCCCAGGCGGACGTCGACCTTGTCCGTCGCGCGGTTTCCGGATCCGCCCTCGCCCATGCCCGGTGTCCTCTCGTCCGGCGATCGGTGACCGGTTCCCTACCCGTTACCGTCCGCCGGACGCGCGGAACCGGCGACCGTGTCCCGGCGCCCTCCCGGTGGCCGGCGCCGGGCCCGGGCGGGGCGCCCCCGGTACCGGGCGCTACTTGGTCTCGGGGCTGATCCACAGGGCCTCGGCGGCCACGAGGCCGAGGGCCTGGGAGCGCTCGGGGGCGCCCTCGTCGGGGCGCACCGCGATCTGGAGGGACCCCGCGAAGGGCTGGCGCTCGACCACCTCCACGTTCATCCCGATGCCGATCTCGATGTCGGCGAGGTAGCGGAGCAGTTCGGGGTCGGTGTCGTTGACCCGCACGATGACGCCGCTGACGCCCTCGTCGGCGTTGGACAGCAGCACGGACTCGCGCTCGACGATGTGCCCGTCGCGGGTCGGGATGGGGTCGCCGTGGGGATCCACCACGGGGTTTCCCAGGTGGGCGGCGATACGGTCGACGAACTTGTCCGACACGACGTGTTCGAGGATCTCGGCCTCGTCGTGGACCTCGTCCCACGAGTAGCCCAGCTCGGCGACCAGGTAGGTCTCCAGGAGGCGGTGTCGGCGCAGCACCGACAGCGCGGCCCTGGTCCCGGCCTCGGTGAGGTTGACCGCGCCGTAGCGCTGGTGCTCGACCAGGCCGAGCTCGGTGAGCTTGCGGAGCATGCCCGAGACCGAGGAGTTGGACACCGACAGGCGTTCGGCCATCCCGGAGATCGTCACCGGGCCGGTGCCGCGCTCCTGTAGGTCGTAGACGACCTTCACGTAGTCCTCGGCCGACGTGGACGGCCGTGCCGGTGTGTTCCCCATGGCCATAACCGTATCGCGGACCGCCCGCCGGAAACGATTTCCGGCCGCCCTGTGGACGGGGCCCGAACCTCCCCGAACAGCCGCGAAGGGCCTCACCCCGGGCAGTTCTGACCGGACGGCGGCCCCAGTGCCGGACGCCCCCGCGAGACGATCCGCGCCCCGGCCGGGCCGACCTCGCGAACCTGCACGGAACCGCAGGCGCAACGCACCCACACGGTCAGGCCGAGGCCCGTGGCATGCCGGGACACCACCAGGAACGGCTGGTCGTCGGGCCATCCGCAGTGGGGGCAGAGAGTCGTCATCGCACACCTTCTCCATCGGGGTCTCACATCAGCCTCACGGCCGAAACCGTTAATGTCCAGGTTGAATTTCCGCATGGTTATGTGAAGAATCAGGTACATGATCGATCTCAGGCGCCTCCGTATCCTGCGGGCCGTCGCCCACTACGGAACCGTGACCGCCGCCGCCGGAGCCCTGCACTTCACCCCCTCCGCCGCCTCCCAGCAGATCCGCCAGCTGGGCAGGGAACTCGGCGTCACGCTCCTGGAGCCCAACGGACGGGGCGTGCGGCTCACACCCGCCGCCCGCACCCTGCTCGACCACGCCGACGCCATCCACACGCGGTGGGAGCAGGCCGAGATCGAGATGCGCGGGCTGGGCACCGAGCCCTCCGGGCTCCTGCGGGTGGCCGCCTTCCCCATGGCGCTGTCCCGGCTTCTCGCCCCCATGGCCGCGGCCCTGACCGCCCGCCACCCCCAGCTCGACGTGCGCGTCCTGGAGGCCGAGCCCGGGGAGTGCCTGGACCTGCTCTTCCAGGGGGAGATCGAGCTGACGGTCATCGAGGCCGCGCCGGGAGCGCCGCCCCGCACCGACGCCCGTTTCGACCAGACCCCGCTCCTGGACGACGTGTTCGACCTCGTGGTGTCCGACCGCCACCGCCTCGCGGGGAGGGAGAGCGTGGCGCTGGCCGAGACCGCCGCCGAGTCGTGGATCCTGCCGACCCCCGGCACGACCTGCCACGCGCACACCATGACCGCCTGCGCCGCGGTCGGTTTCACCCCCGACGGCTCCCACCAGGCCCTGAACTGGGGAGCCGTCGCCAGCCTGGTCGCGCACGATCTGGGAGTGGCCCTCATTCCACGCATGAACGACCTCTCCCCCGGCCTGCCCATCGCACGGGTGCTCCTGGAGGGCCCCTACGTCCCGGCGCGCAAGATGCTCACGTGCGTCCGGGAGGGATCGCGCCGCAACCCCGCGGTGGCCGCCGCCCAGGAGGAGCTCCAGAGGCTCGCCGCCACCGCCGCCGTCTCCACCGCCGTCCCCGCCTGACCGCCTGACCGCCTGACCGCCTGACCGCCTGACCGCCTGCGCCCGACGCCGACGTCGGGCAGATGTCCGTTCCTCACCACGTTTTGAGGGTTGTGCCTTTCTGGCAGGCGTGAAAGGCGGCAAAGCTTACACCGGTGTTTCACAGATAAAATCAAGGTGTCTCTTCCCCTCCGCAGAAGGGCGGCACCATGGCGGACGCCTCCACGGCCATCGAACTCGACCGGGCCGAACTCCGAGAGGTCACCGGCTTCACGGTGGCGTGCGCGCGCCCCTCACTGGCGCTCTTCGAGCGCGAGCGCCCCGGCGACCGGCGCCCCCGGGCCGCGATCGAGGCGGCACTGGCGTTCGCGGACGGGGCCGAGCGGACCAAGGCGATCCGCGACAACGCGTGGGCGGCGCACCGCGCGGCCCAGGAGACCCGCGACGCGGGCCGGGGAGCGGCGAGCGCCGCCGCGCGCGCCGCCGCCAACACGTGCGGTGCGGCGTTCCTCCACCCCCTGGCCAAGGCGACCCAGGTCAAGCACATCCTCGCGTCGGCCGCCTACACCGCGCACGCACTCGAACTCTCCTCCGGGGACGGTCCCGACGCCGCCGACGACCACCTCGCGCGGCTGGGACTCCTCGCCACCCCCGTCGTCGTGGACGTCCTGGGACGCTACCCCGACGCCCCGCCCGGCGGCGGGCGCATCGGGGAACTCGTCCGCCGGTTGGACGCGTCCCTCCGGCGGTCCCCGCCGGCGCGCTGACGCAGGGACCCTGTCAGCGGCCGATCCCGTCCAGCTCGGCGAGGTCCTCGGTGGAGAGCCGGAGCCCCGCGCCGGCGGCGTTCTCGCGCAGGTGCGCCCTCGACGAGGTCCCGGGGATGAGCAGGATGTTCGGCGACCGCCGGAGCAGCCAGGCCAGGGCCACCGACATCGGCGTCGCGTCCAGGCGGTCGGCCACGGCGGAGAGCGACGAGGACTGGAGGGGGCTGAAGCCGCCGAGCGGGAAGAAGGGCACGTAGGCGACGCCCTGTCCGGCGAGTTCGTCGATCAGCTCGTCGTCCCGGCGGTGGGCGAGGTTGTACATGTTCTGCACGCACACGATCGGCGCCATGGCGCGCGCCTCGGCGACCTGCTCCGCCGTCGCGTTGCTCACCCCCAGGTGCCGGATCAGGCCCTGCTGCTGGAGTTCGACGAGGGCCGCGAGGGGCGCGGCGAGCGAGCCGGGGCGGGGCCCCTGGGCGTCACCGAGTCGGAGGTTGACCAGGTCGAGCACGTCGAGGCCGAGGTCGTCGAGGTTCTCGTGGACGGCGCGGCGCAGGTCCTCGGGCTCGCGGGCCGGAGGCCAGCCGCCGTTCCGGTCGCGGTCGGCGCCGACCTTGGTCACCAGGTGCAGCTCCGGGGGGTAGGGGTGCAGCGCTTCCCGGATGAGCTGGTTGGTGAAGCGCGGCCCGTAGGCGCCGGCGGTGTCGATGTGCGTGATGCCGAGGTCGACGGCCGCGCGCAGGACGGCGAGTGCGGCGTCGCGGTCGGTCGGCGGGCCCATGACCCCGGGGCCGGCGAGCTGCATGGCTCCGTAGCCGAACCGGGAGACGGACAGCTCTCCCAGGTCCCAGGTGCCGCCGGGGAGGGGGGTGGAGGGCGTGTTCATGTTCTTGCCTTTCGTCGCGGTCAGGGGGTGGTTCCCGAGGGCTCCTTGCATCAGTATGGGAAGGCAACTTCCCTCTGGGAAGTAGGCACTTCAGGGTGCGTAAGTCACCCACGGGTGAGGGGAGCAGGCGATGGCGACGAGGACGGCGGCACAGAAGAGGGCACAGGCCAAGGCCGAGTACGACGCCTTCCTGGCGGTGTGTCCCAGTCGTCAACTGCTCGACCGCATCTCCGACAAATGGGTCACGCTGATCCTGTGCGCCCTGGGCGGGGGCGGTTCGCCCCGGCCGGGTCCCGACGGCTCCGGCGAGCCCCGGCCGATGCGCTACTCGGAGCTGTCGCGCCGGCTGGCGGGCGTCAGCCAGAAGATGCTCACCCAGACGCTGCGCTCGCTGGAGCGCGACGGGCTCCTCATCCGCACCGCCGTGCCGACCGTGCCCGTCACGGTCACCTACGAGCTGACCGACCTCGGTCTCTCACTGCACGGGGCGGTGCGCACCATCAAGGCCTGGGCCGAGGCGCACATGGACGACGTGCTCGCCAACCGCGAGGCGCACGACGCCCGCGACGCCTGAACCACCCCGTCCCGCGAAGCGGAGGCGGCGCATCGGCCCGCCTGCCGCTTCTGCCCGCTCGGCCCGAGCCGCCCGCGTCACGCGGAGTGCCGCCGCCAGCAGCCGGACCGCTCCTCCCGAGGGCCCTCCCGGCCCCGGCGCGCCTCCCGTGCCGGGGCGGATCCGGACGCGCCCCTCCGGCGCGCCGACGGATGGGCGCGCCGACCGCGGCGAGCAGGCCCGGCCCCTCCCCGGGGCCAGGCTTCCCGACCGGGGCGGCCGGCCCGACCCCCGACCAAAGAGACGGCTCCGGTCACGAAAGGAGAATGCGCCCGCGCGCCGCGCGACCCAGGCTGGGCGCATGACCACTCTCCACAAGACCGATCGGGCGCCGGACCTCTCCGGATTCCCCGGCCGCCGCATCGGCGGCGCGGCGCTCATCGCCGCTCCGCTCCTGTGGTGCGCCGGCCTGTTCCTGCGCTACCTCGCCCTGCGCGGAGGCGCCTTCACCGAGGCGGAGCTGCGCGCGTTCGAGGCTCAACCCTTCATGGCGCCCTCCCAGCTCGCCGCCTACGCGGAGTCGCCCCTACTGGCCACGGCCGCACAGGCCCTGTTCGCCTCGGGGGCCATGCTGCTGGTCCTCGCGTTCGCCGCCCTCGCACGCCTGGTCGCTCCGAGGTCTCCGCGCCTTGCGACGACGGGCGCCGCGCTGATCGCGCTCGGGCTGCTCGGCCGCATGTACTCGGTGGGCGTCGACGCGACCGCCTTCGCCCTGGTGGACGACCTCGGCCTCGGTCCGGCGACGGCGACCGTGAGCGCCGCCTACGCCGATCTCGCCTACGGTCCGTGGCGTGTGCCGGTGACCGCGTACTTCGGCCAGTACGCCGGCGTGCTGCTGCTGGCGGTCGGGGCCCACCGCTCGGAGGTGCTCGGCACGGGCCGCACCGTCCTGCTGCTGCTGTGGGGAGCGCTCTGGACCGGGGTGCTGAAGGAGGCGACACTGTTCGACTGCGCTGTCGCGGCGGCAGCGGCAGGGCTGGTGTTCGCACCGCTCGGGGTCCGTGTTCTGAGGAGGGCGGCGCCCGACCGCGCGGCGGAGCGAAGCGGAGCGCCCGCGAACACGTGGTCGCGCCTTCTCAGCTGGTGACCGGGCGGTGGTGGGCGGCGGCGCTGCGGCTAGGGTGTGGCGGGTGAGTGCCGAGTGCCGTACCCGCCCTCGGTTCGGCCGCGTCGACCGGTTGCTCGGCAGGGCGGTATCCGTCGTCCTCCCCCTGGGGGCGTTCTGCGGTGCCTTCTATCCCCTGCTTCAACCGCCGTCCCACGCCGCAATGGTGACCGGGTTCACCGCGGTGCCCGGCGTCGCCGCGGCCCTGGTGGTCGGTGTGGCGGCCGCAGCCGCTGTCCGGACGGCACCGCACCCGGTCTGGCCGCTGGTGGCGCTGGCAGCAGTGGACGCCGTGCTCCGAGCCCCCGGTCCGGTGACCGCCATCGCCCTCTACCTCGTGGCGGTCCACGGCCGGTCTCCGGTCGTTGCCTCGGTCGCTACGGGGACGACCTTCCTGTCCGTGGTCCCGCGGCCCGGTGTGGACTGGGGCTCGGCTCTCGGCAACGCACCCCTGTTCGTGTGGCTGCCACTGGCCCTGGGGGCGTGGACCGCCGTTCGCGCCCAGGTGCTGGCCGGGCTGGTGGAGAGGGCCGACCGGCTCGAACGTGAGCGGTCCGCCTTGGCCGCGCAGGCCCGTGCCGAGGAACGGACCCGGATCGCCCGCGACATGCACGACGTCGTCGCGCACCGGGTGTCGCTCATCGTGCTGCGGGCCGGGGCTCTGGAGGTCGGCGCGTCTGACGGGGCCACCGCGGCAGAGGCGGAGCTGATCCGCCGGACCGGCCAGGACGCCCTCCTCCAACTGCGCCAGGTGCTCGGGGTGCTCGGTCGGTCGGGGGAGGCCGCGTCCGGCGCCCCGGAC
The DNA here is from genome assembly GCF_026642255.1 of Streptomonospora nanhaiensis. Lineage (GTDB taxonomy): Bacteria > Actinomycetota > Actinomycetes > Streptosporangiales > Streptosporangiaceae > Nocardiopsis > Nocardiopsis tropica. The sequence continues at coordinate 3,463,912 of NZ_CP113264.1, forward strand.
CTTCTGAGCCCCCCGCCCGCACTCGCGGACCTGGCGGAGCTGGTCGACCGGTCACGGTCGGCGGGCGTCCCGGTCGAGCTGGAAGTTCCGGACGGGAGCGGAGCAGACACGGGCGACCTCGTCGAGGAGCACGCCGTGTACCGGGTCGTGCAGGAGGCGCTGACCAACGTGCACAAGCACGCGGGGGGTGCCGCGGCCCGCGTAGCGGTGCGCCGGGAGCCCGAAGCCGTCGAGGTCGAAGTCGAGAACACACCGCCCGAGCGGGCTCCCCTGGCCCTGCCCGGGGCCGGGTCAGGCCTCATCGGGTTGCGCGAACGCGTCGAGGCACTCGGCGGCGACTTCCGGGCGGCGCCGACCCCTGAGGGCGGGTTCCGGGTGTGGGCGAGGCTGCCGACATGATCCGGGTCCTCCTCGCCGACGACGAGACGCTGGTCCGCACCGGACTGCGGATGATCCTGGAGACGGCCGACGACCTGGAGGTCGTGGGCGAGGTCGCGGACGGCGCCGAGGCACTCGCCGCCGTCCGAAGCCTCCAGCCGGACGTGGTCCTGATGGACGTCCGCATGCCCCGGATGAACGGGGTGGCGGCGCTCAAGGCGATCAACCGCGAGCCCGCTCCGCCCAAGGTCGTCATGCTGACCACGTTCGACCTGGACGAATACGTGTACGGCGCCCTGCGCGCGCGGGCTGCGGGGTTCCTGCTCAAGGGCAGCGGTCCCCGTGAACTGATAACGGCCGTCCGCGCGGTGGTCGACGGCACCGCGATCCTCGCCCCGGCCCTCACCCGTCGATTGGCCGACGCCTTCGCCGAACGCCGCCCCGCCGGAGTGCGCGACGCCCAGGACCGTTTGGCGAGGCTCACCGCACGGGAGCGTGACGTCGTCGACGGTGTGGCCCGGGGGCTGGCCAACGCGGAGATCGCCCGGGAGCTGGTGATGACCGAGACCACGGTCAAGGCCCACGTCAGCCGGTCCCTGGCCAAACTGGGTCTGGCCAACCGGGTCCAGATCGCCCTGCTCGTGCGCGATGCCGAGCGGTGAGAGCGCACCCGTCCGGAGCCCCGGGGTTCGTGGTACGGCGGGGATCTTCGGTTACCTGCCGGGCCCCGGAGTCCGTCCGGTCCCGGGTCGGGCACGGCACGGCTCCGCTAGCATCACGCGGATGAGCGCTCCCCACCGCGATCCCTGGCCCGGCGTCGTCCCGGGAACCGAGAACGAGCACGCCGCCTGCGCCGACCTGTGGACGCGCGCCCTCGCCCACCGCGACGGAACGGCACCCGACCCCGCCGACAGGGACCGGGTGCTGCGCAAGCTCGGCACGCCGCCCCACCTGCTCCTCGTAGCGCGCCCCGTGGAGGGCGGCGACCCGGCCGGGTTCTCGCTGAGCTTCCCGCCCGCCGCCGGGGACCCGTCGCGCACCGCGCACCTGGCCTTCCTCGCGCTGGACCCCGGCCGTCGGGGGCGCGGATGGGGACGCCGCCTCCTGGCCGCCACCCTGGACCGCCTGTCGGGGACGTCTGACGCGGTCACCCTGGAGGTCCTCCCCGACAACGCGGCCGCCCGCGCCCTCTACGGGTCCACGGGATGGCGGGTGGTCGGCGAGGGCCGGTTCGAGGGCTCCGGCCGGTCCAGCGTCGTCTACCGCCTCGACCTCGGCCGGGGTTGACCGCCCCGGGCCTCCACGCGTGCGCGCGGTGCCTCCTCCGGCGCGGGCGCCCTCAGGGCGCGAAGGTGGGGTCCGGGACCACGGCCACGTCCAGGACCAGCGGCTCGTCGCGGTCGGCGAGCCCGGGGACGACCTCGTCCAGGACCCGCACCAGGTCGCCGTGGGCGCGGACCTCCACCGCCGGGCAGCCCAGCCCCCGGGCGAGGGCCGCCAGGGAGACCTCGCCGAACGCGGGCCAGGGCGGCTTGCCTCCCCTGTGCTCGGCGAGGCGGTCCATGATCGCGTAGCGGCCGTTGGCCAGGACGACGAAGAGGACCCCGGCCCGGTAGCGGTGGGCGCTCCACAGCGCCTGCACCTGGTACAGCGCGGACCCGTCGCCGACGACCGCGACCACGGGGCGCCCGGGGGCGGCCATGCGGACCCCGGTGGCGGCGGGGAGCGCGAAGCCGAGCCCGCCCATGGCGGCCGACAGGAAGCCCAGCGGGGCGCGGGCGGGCAGCAACCGGTGCAGCTGAGGCCGGCTGGAGGGGGTCTCCTCGACCACGACCGTGTCCGGTGCGATCCGTTCGGCCAGCGCCCGCAGGACGTGGGCCGCGCGCAGCGGCTCGCCCTCCGCCGGCGGCGCCGTCTCCTCAGGGGCCGCCGCCGGTCGGGGCGCCGGTGACACGGGGCGTTCGCGCACCAGGTCCGCGACCACCGCCGTGAAGGGCGCGACCGGGGCGATGACGGCGATCCCCGCGGGCCCGCGGTGGGCCTCCGCAGGGTCCTCGGAGACCATCGCCAGGCGGGTGCCGGGGACCACGAGGGGGCCGTCCGCGTAGATGTACTGGCGGAAGACCGGGGCGCCCGCCGTGAACACCGCGTCGTGGCCGCGCAGCGCCTCCCGCAGCCGTGAGCGCTCGGCGGGCAGGTGTCCGGCGAACAGCGGGTGGTCCTGGGGGAACCCGGCGCGGGCGCCGAAGCTCTCCTGGTAGACGGGGGCGCCCAACCGTTCGGCGAGTGCCGTCAGGGCGGCCCACGCGGGCGTGCTGTCGGCGCCGGCCCCCACCACCAGGGCGGGGTGTGCGGCGCCGTCCAGGAGCGCGGCGACCTCGGCCGCCGCACCGTCGTCGGGGGCCACGTGCGCGGGGCGGGCCACCCGCACCGCCGCGGCCCGGGGCTGTCCGGGGTCCACCGGATGCGACCAGTCGTCCATGCACACGACGACCAGGGCGGGGCCGCGTCCGTGCGAGGCCTCGTGGTGGGCGCGCACGACGGCTGCGGGCACGTCCTGGGCGCGCGGGGGCCGGTGGACCGCGACCGGGTAGTCCCCGGCGAGGCCTTCGAGCCGTCCGGCCAGGAAGGGCTCGTGTTCCAGGTGGCGGCGGTCCTGCTGGCCGACCAGGACCACGAGCGGCGCGCGGTTGACGCGCGCCGTGGCCAGGGCGCCGACCGCGTTGCCCAGGCCGGCGGTGGTGTGCAGCAGCACCATCGCGGGCCGGTCGCGGGCGAGGGCCCAGCCCGTGGCCATGCCGACCACGGAACCCTCGTGCAGTCCCAGGACGAAGTCGATGTCGTCGGGCAGGTCCACCAGGAACGGGACCTCGGTGGAGCCGGGGTTGGCGAAGACCGTGGTCATCCCCAGCTCGCGCATGGCCCCCAGGGTCTGCTCGCGCACGGTCGGCCTCGTCTGCTCGGGCACGGCGCCCCTCTCTCGGTCGGTGCGGACGGGACGGCCCGGCTCGGCGGTGGGCGTCCCGGTCAGCGGTACAGGGCGGCCAGGTCGGCCTCGGTCCCGATCAGGCCGTCCTCCAGCATCAGGTCGGCGAGGACGCCCACGGACTCCTCGTTGACGGCCTCGGGCCAGCGGGGCAGGCGGATGTCGGTCAGGGCGGCCCCGTCGATCTCGGTGTACTCGCCGAGGATGCGGCGCACCTCGTCGGGGTTGGCCTCGGCGTAGGCGAAGGACTCCTGGAGGGCGGCCTCGACGTCGTCGACGAGTTCGGGTTCCCGGGCCAGCATCTCCTCGGAGGTGAAGTAGGCGGCCACGGACAGCTCGGGGTGGGTGTCCACGAAGTTGGAGGCGATCTCGCGGTTGCCCGCGTCGAGGGCGGCGGTGGTGAAGGGCTCGACGAGCCAGGCGGCGTCGATCCGGCCGTTCTCCAGGGCGGGGACCATGTCGGGGAACGCCATCTCGACGAACTCGATGTCGGAGGGGTCGCCGCCCGCCTCGCGGACGGACTCCCGGACGGTGGTGTCGCCGATGTTGAGGAGGTTGTTGGCGGCGACCGTCATGCCCTCCAGGTCGGCGGCGGTCTCCACGGGGCTGTCGTCGCGGACGAACACGGCGCTGAAGTCCGCGCCCTGCTCCCCGTTGCTGGAGACGCCGTTGGCGAACACCTTGAGGGGCAGCCCCTGGTCCCGGGCGACGAGGAGGGAGACGGTGTTGCCGAAGGCGAACTCGAAGTTCCCGCTGACCACGCCGGGGATGGCGGCGGCCCCGCCCGAGCCCGGCTGGATCTCCAGGTCGATGCCGCGGTCGGCGAAGAAGCCCTGGTCGACGCCGAGGTGGAGGGGCGCCACGTCCACGATGGGGATGGCGCCCGCGGTGATCCGGCGCAGGCCGCCCTCCCCGTCCTCCTCGCCACCGCCGCCGGAGCAGGCCGTGGCGAGGACGAGTACGGCGATACAGCTGAGGGCGGTCGACTGTCGGCGCATCTGTGTCTCCTGAGTCGGTCGGCGGTCGGGGAGGGGTCGCCGCGCCGGGGGGCCGGTGGGGGCGGGGCCCGAACTCACGACAGGCCCCGGATGTACGTTTTGCGAACAGCTGTGCTGAAGGCGAACTTAAGTGATCCAGGTCACCGGGTCAAGGGTGTGGCCCGGGTTTCCGGCGCGGGTGGCGGCTTGGCAGTTCTGCGCTTTTCGAGGCAGGGAGTTACTGGATGGCTACAATTCAAGGGATGCCTTAAGCTACAAGAGGCCTTGGACGAGGCGTTCTGTTGTCCTGGCCCGTCAAGGTCACCGAGGAGTATGCGGAATGGTTCCGAACGCTGATCAAGGAGGACCTTCGTTCAGCTGCCCAGGTGGCCGAAGCTGTTGGGGCGTTGCGGCAGGAAGGCCCCATGCTGGGACGACCACTTGTTGACCGGCTCAAGGGATCACGTCTGCACCACCTCAAAGAGCTTCGCCCGGGCTCCGGTGGGAGCTCTGAGATCAGGATCATCTTCGCCTTCGATCCCTCGCGTTCGGCTCTGCTTCTCCTCGGGGGTGACAAGTCGGGAGACTGGAGACGGTGGTACCGGACCAATATCCCGCGTGCCGAGCGGCTCTATGCCGAATACACCGACGAGCCGGAGGAATGAGCATGGCCAAGCGCACACCGGAGGACTGGGAGTCCCTGGAGCAGGAGCTGTACTCGGCGGGCGTCAGCCCTGAGGAAATCGAAGAGGGGACCCGCCTCCTCCTGGCCGAGGCTCGCGGGCACCAGCTTGCCCTCACCCGGAAACGTCATGAGCTCACCCAGCGGGAGATCGCGGAGGCCATGGGGGTGAGCGTCGCCAGAGTGTCCCAGATCGAACACGGCGAGGTCTCCTCCTTCGACGTCGTGGCCCGATACGTGGAGGCGATGGGTGGTCGACTCGAGCTCGTGGCAGACTTCGGCGACCACCTCCTGCGCATGCCCGTCAGCGCTCCGAGGGAAGGGACGGCCGCCTGAGCGGTCAGGCTGCGGGTGTGCCCTGATGGTGGTACAGCCGCCACACTCCGTCGGGGTTCAGGCGCCACAGCGAACTCCGCAGCGCCCGCACCCCGCCGCGGTCGGTGGTGTAGGCCAGGTGCACCACCCCCGGTGCGACCAACCGTCCCGCCATGCCGGTAACCCGGACCGGCGCCGCCCCGGCGGGCACCGGCCCGTCCATGGTCGGCAGCTCGGTCAGTATCGCCTGACGGTTCCAACGTCTCCCTGACCTGCCGACCTCGGTGAACTCCGGGTCCAGCAGCTCCCCCGCCAGGTGCCGTGACGCGCGCACCCGGGGGTCCAGCAGCCGCAGCTCCCCCTCGATCGCCCGCTCGACACCGTCGCCGTCCTCCATGCCGTACCCCTCACCCGCCACACGCGGTGGTTCCTCGCCGCTGGCCGACACACGCCTCGTTCTCCCTTTCCCAGCGTCTCACCACCTCGGGCGGCCCGCTCCCCGGGACAATCCCATGGCAGAGGATTTCGGCATGTCCCGACGCGGCGGCATCTGCGGCCTGAGCGCCGCCGTGGCCGAGAGGTGAGGGCGGGGGCCGAGAGACGAGGAGGTGCCGTGGCTGTGCGACGAGGGGCGGACGGACTCCGGGCGGAGTTCGTCGCCAACCGGGAACGGGTCCGGTCCTGGCCGGGGCGGTGGGGATGCGGTGAGGTCGAGTGGCCGCCCTTCCACGAGATCCCCCGGCCCTGGGTGGTCCCGCCCCGCAAGCGGAAGAGGTGGCTCGAACGACACGCGCCCTTCCTGGAGGAGTACGAGTGGCGGCTGGAGGCGACTCCCGTGGCCGAGGGCGTCAACTCGCTCCAGGCCGTGTGGGCCTTCGGCGGGGGCCACGGGTTCAAGGAGCTGACCATTCGCCTCGGGAGCTACTTCGACCCGGACTACCTGGCCGAGACGCTGGCCCTCGGCATCGGCGCGGCCGGTCTCAGGGGCTGGAAGGACGACGACGTCCACGGCGTGTACACCTGGCTCCGCGACGGTGCGCGCCACTGCCTCTCCCCGGGGTCCGGCGCCGTGCGCGGACAGCACCGCACGGGCTTCCTCCTCTGCTCGATGTCGTGCTTGGCGATCAGCAGCACCGATGTCGTGACCGAGGTCCGCGTCACCCTCACCGGGACCGCACTGGACGGCGCACCGCTCACCGCCGACGGCCGGAGCTGACGTAGGCCCCCCGGGGCCGGGTGCGCCCGCGAAGGCGCGGCCCCGGCCCCGGCGGCGCCGATCGTGCCGTGCCGGCCGCCGTCAGACGCCGGTGAGGACGACCAGGCGCTGCGTCGCGCGGGTCATGGCGACGTAGCGGTCGACCGCACCCTCGATCCCCTCGCCGAACCCCTGCGGGTCGACGAGGACGACAAGGTCGAACTCCAGCCCCTTCGCCAGCTGCGGTGTCAGGGAACGCACGCGCGGCGTCGCCCGGAACGCCGGATCGCCGATGACGCAGGCGGTCCCCTCCGCGTTCCCGGCGAGCCACGCGTCGAGGACCCGGTGCAGGTCCTCGACGGGTCCGTGCGTGACGGGGATCCCGCCGGCGCGCACCGAGGTCGGCACGTTGGCGTCCGGCAGCGCGGCCCGGATGACCGGCTCGGCCTCCGCCATGACCTCCTCCGGCGTCCGGTAGTTGATGCTCAGGGAGGCCGTCTCGATCCGGTCGAACCCGACCCGTTCGAGCCGTTCCCGCCACGGCTCGGTGAACCCGTGCCTGGCCTGGGCGCGGTCCCCGACGATGGTGAAGCTCCGGGAGGGGCAGCGGAGCAGCAGCATGCGCCACTCCGCGTCGGTCAGCTCCTGGGCCTCGTCCACGACGATGTGCGCGAACGGTCCGGCGAGGAGGTCCGGGCTCGCGGAGGGCAGTGCGGCCTCGTCCACCAGGGTGTCCTGGAGGTCCCGTCCGTGCAGCATCGTCACGATGCCCTCGCCGTCGTCGTCCGCCGCGAGCAGGTTGTCGATGACGCCCGACATGCGCTCGCGCTCGGCCGCGACGGCGGCCCTGCGCCGGCGCTCGCGCAGTGACGCCCCCGGGTCGCCCAGGCGCCGGCGCGCCGCGTCCAGGAGCGGCAGGTCGGACACGGTCCAGGCCTGGGCGTCCTCCCGCTGGAGCCCGCGGACCTCGTCCGGGCCCAGCCAGGGCGCGCACAGGCGCAGGTAGGCGGGGACGGACCACAGGTCGCCGACGAGATCGGTCGGCTCGATCATCGGCCACGCGCGCTGGAGGGCCGTGACGAGCTCCTCGTCCCGCATGAGCGAACCGCGCACGAGGTCGGGGGTGACGTCCTCGTCGTCGTGCTTGTCGGCCACGATCGACGCCAGCTCGTCCCAGATCTGCTCGCGCGCCTCGTTGTGCGGGGTCCCCGGCCCGGGGGCCGAGAACGCCTCGGCCCAGTCGTCGGCGCCCAGCCAGACCTCGGACCAGTCCGTGGAGACCGTCATCCCCTCGGTGGGCGGCTTCTCGTAGAACCTGACGGCCGCCTCGATCGAGTCGACCAGGCCCGCCGACGACTTCAGCGCGGCGACCCCGGGGTCCTTCTCCGGCTTCGCCGAGGCGCCCTCCGGGACGAGGTCCCGCAGGGTGCAGGTCTGCACGCCCTCCTCCCCGAGGCTGGGAAGGACGTCGGCGACGTAGGCCAGGTAGGGCTGGTGCGGACCGACGAACAGCACGCCGCCCCGGCGGTGGCCGAGCCGCGGGTCGGAGTACAGGAGGTGGGCGGTGCGGTGCAGGGCGACGACGGTCTTCCCCGTGCCCGGCCCGCCGTCGACGACCAGGGCGCCGCGGGACCCGGCGCGGATGATGGCGTCCTGATCGGCCTGGATGGTGCCGAGCACGTCCCTCATCCGGGACGACCGGTTGTCGCCCAGGCTGGCGATGAAGGCGGACTGGTCGTCGAGGGCGGCGTGCCCCTCGAACCCGTCGGCGGTGAACACCTCGTCCCAGTAGTCGCTGATCCGGCCGCGGGTCCACCGGTACCGGCGGCGGCTGGCCAGCCCCATCGGGTCGGCGTGGGTGGCCGCGAAGAACGGCTCGGCCGCCGGGGAGCGCCAGTCGATCAGGAGGCGGCGCCCCTCGACGTCGGTGAGGCCGAGCCGCCCGATGTAGACGGGACCGGATCCGTCCGCGCCGACGATGTGCCCGAGGCACAGGTCCAGGCCGAAACGGCGCAGGGCGCGCAGGCGGTTGGCCATCCGGTGGATCTCCAGGTCCCGGTCCAGGACCTCACGCCCCTTGCCGACGGGCGCGCTGCGCCGGGCGTCCAGGCGGGCGGACAGTTCGGAGACCGACTGTTCGAGGCTCTGCGCGATGGACGCGAAGTGCCGTTCGTCGTCGGCGATCAGGGCCGGGTCGGCCTTGGCGGCGAGGTGCTCGGGGAGGTCGAACGCGCTGGTGGTGAGGCTGTTCACGCCGTCTCCCATGTCGTCGGTGCTGGTCACGAAGGACGATTCTGCAGCACGACGGGGGTCTTGCCGCAAGCCCCCGGGTGCGCTATAAGTTGAGAGTGGAGAGGAGTTCCCAGAACCCTCTCCTTTTTCGTGCGCCGGGGGCGGGCCCCTGGGGGACGGCCCGGTGGGCCGCCGCACGCGTACGGCGGTCGGCGGCCTCAGCCGGCGGGACGCAGGTGGTCCAGGGCCTCCGGCGGAACCGGGTAGGGGCGCTCCTCGGGGAGCAGGCGGGCGGCCGCGGCGGTGTCCCCCTCCCGGACGAGCGCGTGCACACGCCGGACCAGCGGGGTCACGTCGGTGATGGACACGGTCCACTCGTCGGCGTAGCGCCGCGAGGCCTGCCCGGACAGCCCCAGCTGGAGGGACCGGTGGGCCAGCGGGGCCAGGCTCAGGTCGCGTTCGGGGTCCCACTGCACACGCGCGGAGGACTCCCGCAGCCGACGCCTCCACGTCTCCCGCTCGGTGTGCACGCGGGGCTCGAAGTGCGACAGGCACGCGTCGCGCAGCGCCAGCTCGAACCCCTCACGGCTGATCTCCACCGCCAGCACGGTCTCCTGGTCCTTCTTGAGACCCCACCCGCATCGGTACATCATCCACATGAACGACGGTTTCACCCAGGTCATCCGCTCCCTCTTCCAGGAGGAGGGGAAGCGGCCCTGCCGGGCGGCAGGCAGTCCGATGGAGGGGGTGTAGGCCTGGTAGACGGTGACGGAGGTGTCGGTGTGCAGGGCGCGGATCTGGTACCGCGGGACGTCGGGGGCGTTCATAACCGCTCAGGGTGGTGCCCCGGCCGGTCCCCGGGCAACCGGATTTCCGGGGGCTACCGCTCCCCCACCGGTGGCGCACCGGCCGCTCAGACGACCTCGGGCGCGGCCCGCATGCCGACGTAGGCGTACCGTGTGCCGTCGGCGGACGTCGTGAAGACCACCGGCATCCAGTCCTCCCCGAAGGAGGTACCGCTGACGGATGCCGCGAACACGGTCGCCGTGGCCGTCTCCTCCACCGGCACCAGGTCCGCCTCCAGCGGCGGCGAGAAGCGGCTCATGCCGTCCACGAACTCGTAGACCATCCGGAGGCCGTTCCCGCCCCCGGTGACGGTGATGACGACGCCCGGACGGCGGTAGGCGCCGGTGAGGCGGGCCGTGTCCACGGCGGGAGGCTGCTCCGGAGGGGCGAAGCGGTCGGGCATGCGCACGCCGGCCAGAGCGGCGAGCAGTTCCCCGAACAGGTCGGCGTAGAGGCTGCGCGCCCCTCCCCCGTTGGTGACCAGGGCCAGGGCCACCCCCGCGCCCGGCACCGCGCGCAGGTAGGAGTACTGGCCGGTGGCGGCGCCGTCGTGCCCGAAGCCCCGGACCCCGTCCCAGTCGTACAGGGTCCAGCCCAGGCCCCACCCGGCGGCCTCGACGGACCACTTGTCGGGGGACTCCGCCTGCAGTTCGCGCATGGCCCGCACCGTGCGGGGGGCCAGGACACGGACGCCGTCCGCCGCCCTGCCGTCCTCCAGGTGCGCCCGCGCCAGGCGCACCATGTCTCCGGCGGTGGCCAGGACCATGGCCCCGGGGCTGGACGAACGCGTCATGAGGTCCCAGGCCGGGGCCGGTTCGGGGCCCTCCCCGGCCCCTCCCGTGTGGCCCATCGCCGTGCGGAAGCGCAGGGCCTCCTCCGGGAGGGTCATGGTGTGGTCCAGGCCGAGGGGGTCCAGCACCCGGTCCCTGAGCGCCCGGTCCCAGGTGCTGCCCGTCAGGACCTCGATGACGCGGCCGAGCACGCTGAACCCGCTCGTGCTGTAGGAGAGCGCGGTGCCGGGCGGGCAGTCCAGGTCCTCCTTCGCGCACGCCGCGACGAAGCGCGCCAGGCAGTCGTCGCCCCGACCGGTGTCGACGACGAGGTCGCAGCTGAGGCCGCTCGTGTGGGTGAGGAGGTGGCGCGGGGTGATGACCCCGGCGGCCTCCTCGTCCGCGAGGGAGAAGTCGGGCAGGACGTCGCGCACCGGTGCGTCCAGGTCCAACAGGCCCTCTTCGGCCAGGCCCATCGCCAGGGTGGCGGTGTAGACCTTGGCGACGGAGCCGAGCTGGAAGACCGAGTCGGCCGTGGTCTCCACTCCGGTCCCCCGGTGGAGTACCCCGGTGGCCAGTTCGTGGACGGTGCCGCCGGCGAGGACGGCCAGGGCCGCCCCGGGGACGCGGTGGGCGGCGCCGAGCTCGTCGAGCCGGCCCTGCCAGTGGGAGGTGTCGAAGCCCATGGTCGTTCCCCGCCTTCGTGCGTACAGCGTTCTCTTCTTGCGAACACTGTACGCACAGGGTCGGGTGTGCGCAAGGGAGAACACTGTCCGCTAGTCTCCGCTCGAGGTCGGTGGCGATCGAAGGAGGCTTCGTGGCAGGTCGGGCCGGAGCGGTCCCGTCGGTGTGGGCCAGGCGGAACAAGTCCGGGGGGCAACCCGCGCTGAGCCGGGACCGCATCGTGGCCGAGGCGATCGGACTCCTGGACGAGGAGGGCATCGACGCCCTGAGCATGCGCGCCCTGGGCTCCCGGCTCGACGCCGGGGCCACGTCGCTCTACCGGCACGTGGCCGGCAAGGACGAGCTGATCGAACTCGTCGTTGACGAGGTCTACGGCGAGCTGCCGGTACCGTCCTCCGAAGGGGCCGGGGGCTGGAGGGCCGCGGTCGAGGGCAACGCCCGGGACCTGAGGGCGGCCGCCCTGCGGCACCCGTGGATGGTCTCCGTGCTCGGCCGGGTCGGGCTCTCCCGCCTCGGCCCGAACCTGGCGCAGGTCTCGGAGGGGCTGCTCGGCGTGTTCGAGGCCGCGGGCTTCGGCCTGGAGGAGGCCGACCAGGCCATGAGCACCGTGACCGCCTACGTCATGGGCATGGTGACCAGCGAGGTCGCCTACCTGTCGGTGTTCGCGCGCAGCGGCCGCAGCGAGAGCGAGTGGCGGGAGGGCCTCGCACCCGCCATGGAGGAGTCGCTCCGGGACCTTCCGAGGCTGCGTGCAGGACACGCCGCGCAGGAGGGCAGGAGCCTGGAGGAGATCCGCGACAGCGGTTTCGACTACGGCCTCCAGCGGGTCCTGGACGGACTGGAGGCGCGGCTCGCCCGCCTCGGCGGCGAGGGCTGAGCGCGGGTCAGAGGCCGCGGGCGGGGACGGCGGCCTTGAGCAGCATCTCCTCGTACTCCTCCTCGGGGTCGGAGTCCAGCACGATCGCGCCCCCGGCCCCGATGGTCAGCTCCCCGTCGGCGCTCACGGCCGTGCGGATGACGATGTTCAGGTCGGCGGTACCGGTGTGCGACAGGTAGCCCAGCGCGCCGGAGTAGACGCCGCGGGCCGAGGACTCCAGGCGGTCGATGATCTCCATGGTGCGCACCTTGGGCGCCCCGGTCATCGACCCCCCGGGGAAGCAGGCGCGCACCGCCTCGACGGTGGACACGTCCGGACGGAGCCTCCCGCGCACCGTGGACACCAGCTGGTGCACGGTCGCGTAGGACTCCGTGTACATGAACGCGGGCACCTCCACGCTGCCGACCTCGCACACCTTTCCCAGGTCGTTGCGGAGCAGGTCCACGATCATCAGGTTCTCGGCGCGGGTCTTGGCCCCCGTGCGCAGCTCCTCGGCCGCGCGCGCGTCGGTGGCCGGGTCGGGGTGGCGCGGTGCCGTGCCCTTGATCGGCCGGCTCTCCGCGGTGCGGTCCGCCTCCACCCGCAGGAACCGCTCGGGCGAGGCGCTGAGCACGCTCACGCCGCCCAGGCGCAGCAGGGCGGCGTAGGGCGCGGGGTTGGCGGCGCGCATTCGGCGGTAGAAGTCCAGGACGTCGCCGTCGGCGGGCCTGCGGACGCGGTTGGTCAGGCAGATCTCGTAGCTCTCCCCCGCCGTGAGCTGCCCCAGGCACTCCTTCACGTCGCTGACGTAGCCCTCCCGCGGGCGCTCCAGCAGGGGGGTCAGGTCGGCCGCCGGAGCGGGGGGCGCGGGCGGCGCCGGCGGCGCGAGCCCGTCCAGGGAGGCCAGGGTGCGGGCCAGCCAGTCGTCGCCGTCGGGGAGGCCGTCGGCGCAGACGGCGTAGGTGCGCCCGAGGACGTGGTCCACGGCGACGAAGCGGTCGCAGCGCAGCCACACGGCGTCGGGGGTGGACGACGCGTGGGCGGCGGCGCCCCCCGTGTCGGCCTTGCACTCGTAGCCCAGGTAGCCCACGTAGCCGCCGGTGAAGTCGAAGGGCAGTCCCGTGGGGGCGGGGCCGGGGCGCCCGATCCTGCGCTCGAGGGCGTCGAAGACGCTCCCGGGTTCGCGGTGCTCGGCACCGTCGGCGTCGCGCACGCGGACGGGGCCGCCGACCCTGTAGGTGAGGACCTCGCCGGTGGCGGCGCCGAGGAAGGAGAAGCGGGCGGGCCCCTGGGGCCGGGAGCTGTCCAGCCAGAACGCGTACTCGGCGTCGCCGTACAGGTGGCAGAAGGCGGCCTCGGCGTCGACGGCGCGCGGTAGTTCGAGGGTTCGCGGCGCGCCCGAGGGGCGGGCGGCGGGCGTCTCGGGCGCCCGGGGGTGCACCGCCGCGGGAGGGGCGGGGGCGGCCTCGGCGGCGGACGCGCGTGCCCCCGACAGCGCCTGCGCGGGGCGGGACGCGGACAGGTGCGCGCGGGCCATGTCCAGGAAGTTCGCGACCAGGTCCGCTCCGAAGTCGCTGGCCACCGACTCGGGGTGGAACTGCACCCCCCAGCGGGGCAGGCGCCGGTGCTCCAGCGCCATGACCACGTCGTCCTCCGCCCAGGCGGTCGCGGCCAGGGGCTCGGGAAGGGGCGCCGGGACGGCCAGGGAGTGGTAGCGCACGGCGGTGAAGTCCTGCGGGACACCCGCGAAGAGGCCGCGGCCCGTGTGCCGGACCCGCGTCAGGTGGCCGTGGCGGGGCTGGGGGGCGGAGACCACGTCGGCTCCGGCCAGGTGGGCGATGGCCTGGTGGCCCAGGCACACGCCCAGGACCGGAAGGCGCCCGTCCGCCAGGAGGTCGGGGACGCGGCCCAGGTCGCGGGGGTTCTGGGGTCGGCCCGGCCCGGGCGAGACGACGACGGCGTCCACGGAGGACGTGTCGAACGCGGCCCAGCGGGGGTCGTCGTTGGTGAGGACCAGGGGGGTGTCGCCGAGGACGTGCGCCACCAGTTGGACGAGGTTGTACGTGTAGGAGTCGTGGTTGTCGATCAGCAGCAGTCTCAAGAGGGAATCCGCAGGTAGAGGTCCTAGGCGGTCCCGATATCAACCGGTCTGCCCGGGGGTTCCCGGGATCTCCGCTCCAGGTCCATTCCACGAGGAGAACGCACATCCCGCCATTTCTGTCCTATTTTGACACCTCAGGTTGCGGCCCGACCCTCTCGTGGCTGGCAGGGGACCGTTCCGCCGGGCCCCAGGGACGGGGGCCGGGGTACGGGACGCGCTTCCGACGGTTGCCGGAGGAGGTGGGGACGGCGTGAACGGGCGGGGAGGGACCCGGGCGGCCTGGTGTGCGCCCGGTGCGGGGAGGGCACGGCGGTTCCGTCCACAGGTACGTGAGGGGCCTGGTGGCGGGATGCCGGTCCGGGTAGACAGGTAGTCAGAGGTGGAAGGCGGCTCCTCCACCGGACAGGGAGTGGACGATGTCCTACGTGATGGCCATGGCCGTGATCCTCATCATGGTGGCGCTGGGCGCCCTCCTCGTCGGGGCGGTGACCACCGTGTCGGGCTCCGCGCGGTTCGACCACCCGCGTCCGGCGTGGAGGCAGCACTCCGCCGCGCCCGGACACGGGGTCCCGGACGCGGCGGAGGAGGAGCTGCGCCTGAGATACGCGCGCGGCGAGATCGGCCGCGAGGAGTTCCTCCAGCGCAAGATCGATCTGGAGCGCTGACCGCCCGGCCCTCCTGCGGCCGGGCTCAGCCGGTCATCTCCTCCAGGGTCTTGCCCCGGGTCTCCTTCACACACTTCCAGACGAAGAAGAACGAGATCGCCGCGAAGGCCGCGTAGATCAGGTAGGCCCCGCTCAGGTTCCAGTCGCGCAGGCTCGGGAAGCTCACCGTGACCAGCCAGTTGGCCAGCCACTGCGTGGCGGTGGCCACCCCCATCGCCGCCGCCCTGATGCGCAGCGGGAACATCTCCCCCAGCAGCACCCACACGACCACACCCCACGACAGGCCGTAGAAGAGGACGAACGAGCTCGCCCCGGTGAGCGCCACCACTCCCCAGCCGAAGCCCAACTGCGCCGTGTCGCCCACCACCGTGGCATGGCTGAACGCGAACGCGGTCGCGGCCAGGGTCACCGTCATGCCCGCGGAGCCCACCAGCAGCAGGGGCCTGCGGCCGATCCGGTCCACCAGCAGGATCGCCACGACCGTGCCGACGATGTTGATCACCGAGGTGAACAGGCTCAACAGGAGGGAGTCCCCCTCGGGGACCCCCACGGACTGCCACAGGGAGCTGGAGTAGTAGAAGATCACGTTGATGCCGACGAGCTGCTGGAACGCCGAGAGCGCCATGCCGACCCACACGATCGGCAGCAGGCCGAACCGCCCGCGCAGGTCCCGGAGCCGGGCGGGCCTCTCCGAGCCCAGCGCCTCCCGGATATCCGCGATCCGCCGGGCCACCTGCCGGTCTCCGCCGCCCTCCACGCGGCCCAGGACCTCTCCGGCCTCGTCCGCGCGGCCGACCCGCACCAGGAAACGCGGGGACTCGGGGATGACCAGGCTGACCAGGAGGTACACCAGGGCGGGCACGAGTTCGGCCGCCAGCATCCACTGCCAGGCCTGGACCGGTCCGAGCATGTTGTGCGCGCTGCCGCCCGCCAGGCTCGCCAAAAGGTAGTTCACCAGCTGGGAGGCGGCGATGCCCAGGACGATGGCCAGCTGTTGGAGGGAGGCCAGTCGGCCGCGGTAGGCGGCCGGGGACACCTCGGCGATGTAGGTCGGGGCGATCACCGAGGCGATGCCGATCGCCACACCGCTGAGCACCCGCCAGGCGGTGAGGTCCAAGATGGAGAAGGGCAGCGCCATCCCCAGGGCGCTCACGGCGAACAGCACGCCCGCGATCCGCATCGTGCTGATCCGGCCCCTGCGGTCGGCCAGCCAGCCGGTGATCGCCGCGCCCACCACCGAGCCGAGCAGGGTGGAGGCCACGGTGAAGCCCAGAACGGCGGAGTTCACCTCGAACCGCTGCTGGATGGCGTCCACGGCCCCGTTGATGACCGCGCTGTCGTAACCGAACAGGAAACCGCCCATCGCCGCCGCGGCGGCGATCAGGGTCACCCGTGCGAGACCTGCTCCCTCCGCCCGGCCCGTCCCCCCGGCGCCGGGCCCGCCCGTCCTCGTCATCCCCGCTCCCTCCTCGGCGGCACTCCGCCGCGGTCGGCCGTCACCGACAGGGTGAACGCGGTGCGGGGGCAGGGGGACGGACGAAACGCCCACGGGGAAAAAGATGCCCGGCGCTTGGGCCCCAGCCGACCGGTCGCCTACCGGGGACGGGGACGCGGACAGGTCAGCCGGTCATCTCCTCCAGGGTCTTGCCCCGGGTCTCCTTGACGAACTTCCACACCAGGAAGAACGAGATCGCCGCGAAGGCCGCGTAGATCAGGTAGGCCCCGCTCAGGTTCCAGTCGCGCAGGCTCGGGAAGCTCACCGTGACCAGCCAGTTGGCCAGCCACTGCGTGGCGGTGGCCACCCCCATCGCCGCCGCCCTGATGCGCAGCGGGAACATCTCCCCCAGCAGCACCCACACGACCACACCCCACGACAGGGCGAAGAACAGCACGAACAGGCTGGCCGCGGCCAGGGCCACCGCGCCCCACACGAACGGCAGGGACACCTCCTCGCCGTCCACGACCGCGTTGGAGAAGGCGTAGGCGGCCAGGGCGAGCGCCACGGTCATGCCGGCGGAGCCCACCAGCAGCAGGGGCTTGCGGCCGATCCGGTCCACCAGCAGGATCGCCACGAAGGTGCCGACGATGTTCACGACGGAGGTGAACAGGCTCAGCAGCAGCGAGTCGGTCTCGGCCACACCGACCGACTGCCACAGGGAGCTGGAGTAGTAGAAGATCACGTTGATGCCGACGAGCTGCTGGAACGCCGACACCGCCATACCGATCCACACGATGGGCAGGAGGCCGTGGCGTCCGGTCAGGTCGCGCAGCCGGGGCCGGACCTCCGAGCCCAGGGCCTCGCGGATCTCCCCGATCCTGCGGTTGACCCGTTCCGTCCCGCCGCCCTCGACGTCGGCGAGGATGCCGCGGGCCTTGTCCACGCGCCCCACACGGACCAGGTAGCGGGGGGACTCGGGGATGAGCAGGCTCAGGCCCAGGTAGACCAGGGCAGGAAGCATCTCGACGCCCAGCATCCACTGCCAGGCCTGGAGCGGTCCGAGCATGTTGTGCGCGCTGCCGTCGGCCATCTGCGCGATTCCGAAGTTGACCAGCTGGGAGGCGGCGATGCCCAGGACGATGGCCAGCTGTTGGAGGGAGGCCAGTCGGCCGCGGTAGGCGGCCGGGGACACCTCGGCGATGTAGGTCGGGGCGATCACCGACGCCAGCCCGATGGCCGCACCTCCCACGATGCGCCACGCGGTCAGGTCCCACACCGTGAAGGGGAGGGCCGATCCGACGGCGCTCACCGCGAACAGCACACCCGCGATCTGCATGACCCTGATGCGGCCGAGCCGGTCGGCCAGTCCGCCGGCGACCGCGGCGCCCAGCACACACCCCAGGAGCGCGGACGCGACCGTGAAGCCGAGTGTGGCCGCGCCGACGTCGAACCGCTGCTGGATGGCGTCCACGGCCCCGTTGATGACCGAGCTGTCGTAACCGAAGAGGAAACCGCCCATCGCCGCCGCGGCGGCGATCATCGTCACGTGGACGATGTTGCCCTCACCCTCCGGAGTCTTCCCCGTACTGGACTGACTGGCTCCGCTCACGTCCACTGCCCCCAGCGCCATGTTGGTCGATAGCCCTCCAGGGTGAGCACACAAGGCGGCGGAGGTCACGGACAAAACGCCCACGGGACAAAAGTTGTCCGGGGATTGGCGCTTCCGCGCCCCGGTTCGCCCCGGCACCGGGCCCCTCCGGCTGCCGGAAGCGGGGGCCTTCTCCCGGAACCGGCGCCCCCACGGTCGGGACCGCACGCCCGACGGGTGCCGGGTCGGCGCGGGCGGCTCCGCGCCGGACGGGAAACGGCGCTTCCGCACAAGACCTGCGCCGTGTTTTTGGCTCGTCCGGCGGCTGCGCGTTCCCGGCCCGCCCCTCCAGGATCATGACGTGACCACTTATCCCGCCCTGGCCGAGAAGGCCGTCCGCCGACAGAAGCCCACCCGGGAAGAACTCCTCGCGGTCCTGGCCGGCCCCGACGACGACCTGCTGGACCTGGTCGCCGCCGCTTTCCGGGTCCGGCTGCGCTACTTCGGGCGCCGCGTCAAGCTCAACTACCTCGTGAACATGAAGAGCGGCCTGTGCCCCGAGGACTGCTCCTACTGCTCCCAGCGCCTGGGTTCGCGGGCGGGCGTCGTCAAGTACACCTGGCTCAAGCCCGACGAGACCCGTGCGGCCGTGGCGGCCGGGGTCGGGGCCGGGGCCATCCGCGTCTGCCTGGTGGCCAGCGGTCGCGGGCCCACCGACCGCGACGTGGCCCGGCTCGCCCCCGCCATCGAGGGCATCAAGGCCGAGCACCCGGGCGTGGAGGTGTGCGCCTGCCTCGGCCTCCTCTCCGAGGGGCAGGCCGAGCGCCTGCGCGAGGCAGGGGCGGACGCCTACAACCACAACCTCAACACGTCGGAGGAGCGCTACTCCGACATCTGCACCACCCACGGGTTCGCCGACCGGGTGGACACGGTCGAGAAGGCCAAGCAGGCCGGCCTCTCCCCCTGCTCCGGCCTGATCGCGGGCATGGGGGAGAGCGACGACGACCTGGTCGACGCCCTCCTGGCCCTGCGGGAGCTGGGTCCGGACTCGGTTCCGGTCAACTTCCTCATGCCCTTCGACGGCACCCCGTTGGAGGGGACCTGGGAGCTGACACCGCAGAGGTGCCTGCGCATCCTGGCCGCGGCCCGGTTCGTCTTCCCCGACGTGGAGGTGCGCCTGGCGGGGGGCCGTGAGATCCACCTGCGCTCCCTCCAGCCGCTCGCCCTGCACATCGCCAACTCGGTGTTCCTGGGCGACTACCTCACCAGCGAGGGGCAGGCGGGCCGGGCCGACCGGGAGATGATCGAGGACGCCGGCTTCGCGGTACAGGGCGCGGGCGGGCCCGCCCTGCCGGGCGACCGCAGCGAACTGCTGAAACCGCGGCTGCGGGGTGCGGGGACGGCTCTTCCGCCCAATGTCTGACGTGCGTGCGCCCCTGTGGCCGGGAGCCCCGGCGCCGTGGGCGTCCGCCGAGGGCTCGTGCCCACGGGGCCCGCGTCCCGGGGGCCACCGGTCAGCGCTGGACGGGCTGCTCGGTGCCGTTCCAGAGGGGTGCCTGCTGGTAGCTCTGGGCCAGCTCGGCGGCCACCGCGTCCTCCTGGCGGTCGCGCACGCACTTGGCGAGCGTGAACGTGGACGTGACGACGTAGAGCAGGCCGAGCCCGAGGAACGCGCGGATCCAGAGGTCGACGGGGAGGTAGACGATGCCCGCGCCGACGCCGACCGAGGAGATCCCGAAGGAGATCGCGGACTGGAGGTAGAAGTGGGGGGAGGACCGGGGGGTGAAGGTGTTCATGTCCCCAGGGTGCCCCGCCCCACGCCTCCACGCCTGAGTACCGCTACTCAACGGCCCGTCGCCGTGTCCCCGGCCGGCTCAGGCCGGGCTCGTCGACCGGTCGGGGCGGAAGGCGGACAGGTCGACACCCGGGTCCTCCCCCATGGCCAACCGGGCCGCGACCACGCCCTGGAAGGGGCCGAAGCTCAGCCCCTGTCCGCCCAGGCCCGTGGCCACGAGCACGCCGGGGAGCCGCTCCACCGGGCCCAGCAGCTGCAGGCCGTCGGGCGTGCCCGGCCGGAACCCCACCCGCGTCTCCACGACCGTCGCCTCCCCCAGCTCGGGCAGCACCTCCAGCGCGGTGGAGAGGTTGTGCAGCAGCCCCGAGGCCGTCACCCTCCGGTCGAACCCGGCCCCGGGCTCCAGCGTGCCCCCCGTGACCACCCGGTCCGGGCCGAACGCGGACACGAAGTAGTCGCGTTCGCCGAAGCGCACCACCGGCCAGGCCCGTGTGTCCCGGCCGGGGAGCGCGAAGTGGGTCATCTGGCCGCGTACCGGTTGCACCGGAAGGTCGACCCCGGCGACCGCGAGCAGCCCCGCCGACCAGGCCCCCGCCGCGACGATCACCACGGGCGCCTCCAGGTCGTCGGAGCCCACCCTCACCCCGGTGACCCGGTGGCCGTTCCAGAGCAGGCGTGAGTCGCCCTTGAAGTAGCGCAGGCCCCGCTCCTCGGCCGCGTTGAACAGCGCCGCACGGGCGGCCCGGCCGTTCAGCCTCGCCATGCCCTCGATGTACAGGCCGCCGTAGGGCTCGGGCACCAGGGGGAACCGGGCGCGCGGCTCCCCCGGGGCCAGCCGCTCCACCCGGCCCATCGTCGCGAACTCCGGGCGCTCGGACAGGGTGCGCATCAGGTCGAACCCGGCGTCGTCCCCCTCCAGGTCCACCGACATCCCGCCGACCACCTCGTAGCCGGGGGCGTGCCCGTCCTCCGAGAGCTCGGCCATGAGCAGGGGGTAGTGCTCCGCGGCGCGGGCCTTGAAGCCCCATACCGGCGCGGCGTCCCACGGGAGCGGCCAGGGGAAGACGACACCCGTCCCGGCCGCAGTGGCCTGCCCCAGGTGCGAGGCGTCCACCAGCGCGGTGGACACGCCCTTCTTGGCCAGGTGGAACGCCGCGCTCGTCCCCACGATCCCGCCGCCGACCACGATCACGTCCATGCCCCCACCCTGCCCCTCCCGGCTCCGCGGGACAAGCCGGACGGCCCGCGTGCCGTGACCGGGAAAGGGGTAAGGGTGCGCGATAGGTTGTGCTCTCCCGAGAGCCGACCCCCGATCCCCTGGAGGACGTGTACGTGGACGGATACACCTACTACGGGGTCGCCCTGATGCGCCGCCCCGGCCCCGAGCTGGCGCAGGGCATCGTGACCCACATGGAGCGGACGCCCGTGGACCCGGTCCTGGCCGCACGCCAGTACACGATCTACCAGGAGGCCGTCGCCTCGGCGGGGTGGCGGGTGCACGAGGTCGAGACGGCTCCGGCCCTGCCCGACTCGGTGTTCGTGGAGGACCCGGTGGTGGTGTGCGAGGACCTCGCGATCCTGGCGCGGCCCGGCGCCGACACCCGGCGGGGCGAGGTCGACGGGGTGGAGGCGTCGGTGCGCCTGCTGGGGCTGCGGGTGGCCCGGATCGAGGCTCCCGGGACGCTGGACGGCGGCGATGTGCTCCAGGTGGGGTCGACCGTCTACGTGGGGGTGGGCGGGCGCACCGACGCCGACGGCGCCGCCCAGCTCGAACAGCTGGTCAAGCCCCTGGGCCGCGAGGTCGTCCGCGTGGAGCTGGGCCGCGCGCTGCACCTGAAGTCCGCGGTGACCGCCCTGCCGGACGGCTCGCTGATCGGACTGTCCGAGCTGGTGGACGCCGACGCCCTGCCGCCGGTCCGCCGCCCACCGGAGGAGCGGGGCGCGCACGTGCTGCCCCTGGGAGGGCGGGACGTGCTGGTCAGCGCCGCCGCGCACGAGACCGTCCACGAGCTGGCGGCCGAGGGGTGGCGGGTGCTGCCGGTGGACATCTCGGAATTCGAGAAGCTGGAGGCGTGCGTGACCTGCCTGAGCGTCCTGATCCCGGACCGGGCGCGCTGATCCGGGAGGCCGGGCGTGCGGGCGGCGGGGGCGCGGACCGAAAGGCGTCCGGGCCCCGCCCGCCCCGAATGTCCGTGGCGGTGCGTAGCGTCGCGGGCGCGGCAGAGCGAAACAGTGCCGGATCCCGTCCCCCGCACGGGGCCCGCCCGGAGGGAGACCACCATGGCCTACGCCGACGCCAACGGCGTCCACACCTACTACGAGGAGAGCGGTGCGGGAGAACCCCTGCTCCTGATGCACGGCGGGTTCGGCACGGCGGACGACTTCCAGGGAGGACTCGCCGCGCTGTCCGACACCTACCGCGTCCTCGTCCCGGAGCGCCGCGGGCACGGGCGCACGGCCGACGTGGAGGGGCCCTACGCCCTGGAGACGCTGGCCCTGGACACCGCCGCGTTCGTGGAGGAGGTGGCGGGCGGACCGGTCCGCATCGCCGCCTACAGCCACGGCGCGATGGTCGCGCTGACGCTGGCCGTGCTGCGTCCGGACCTGGTGTCACGCCTGGTGCTGATCAGCGGGGTGTTCCACCACTCCGCGCTGCTCTCCAAACCCGGCCCCGAGGGCGAACTGCCCGAGATGGTCGCCGGGCCCTACGCCGCCCTCTCCCCGGACGGTCCCGACCACATCCGCGTGGTCCTGCGCAAGGTGGCCGAGTCCATGGCCGTCGAGCCCGCGATGGAGAGCGCCGACCTGGCCGGGGTGAGGGCGCCGACGCTCGTGATGGTGGGCGACGACGACATCGTGCCCGTCGAGCACGCCGTGGCGGCGTACCGGGGCCTGCCCTCGGCGGAGCTGGCGGTGGTGCCGCACGCCTCCCACGCTCTGCTGTGGGAGCGGCCGGAGGAGTGCGCCTCCCACGTGCGGAGGTTCCTGGCCGGGGACGGTCCGCCCACCTTCATGCCCGTCCGGCGCGGGGCCTGACCCCGGGGACCGGTCGTTCTGCGACCCCCGGTACCGGCCGCGGGGCCGTTCTGCCGTCGGCAGAGGCGGAAACCCCGGCCGGGCCCCGAGGCGTTGTCCCGTACGCACCGACGAACGAGCACACGGGAGCACGATGAGCGCTGTGAGGCTGATCCGCAGCCAGACCCTGACCGAACACGTGGACTACGCCTACGCGGCCACGGCGAGCGCCCCGGCACGGGTCGTGTGGACCGCCGGGGCGTGCCCCCTGGACGAGGACGGCGGCACCGTCGCCGTGGGCGACTACGCGGGCCAGGCCCACCAGGTCATGCGCAACCTGCGCACCGCCCTCGACGACGCCGGGGCCGCCCTCACCGACGTCGTCCGGACCACGGTGTACGTGGCGTCCGCCAGACAGGAGGACCTGGTGAAGGCCTGGGACGTGGTGCGCGAGCACATGGGCGGGCACGACGCGCCCAGCACCCTGCTCGGTGTGGCCGCGCTCGGCTACGACGACCAGCTCGTCGAGGTGGAGGCGGTCGCGGTCACCGCGGACTGAGCCACCGCCGGGGCGCGGGGCCGGAAGACGCCCTCCCCGCTCCGTCCGGGAACCGCCCGCCGGTCCCGGACGGAGCGGGTCCCGGACGCGGGAAACCCCCGGGCGGCCCCGGCGTCCAGGACCGTGACTGTCCTGGACCCCTGGCAGACTGCGGGCATGAAAGCGACCTCCGCACGCCTGCTGCGCCTGTTGTCCCTGCTCCAGACCCGCAAGGACTGGCCGGGGGCGGACCTCGCCGACCGGCTGGAGGTGAGTCCGCGTACCGTGCGCCGGGACGTGGACCGGTTGCGGGAGCTGGGTTACCCGATCCGGGCGACCATGGGCACCGGCGGCGGCTACCAGCTGGGGGCGGGCGCCGCACTGCCCCCGCTGCTGTTGGACGACGACGAGGCCGTGGCGGTCGCCGTGGGCCTGCGCACGGCGGCGCAGGGCGGGGTGTCGGGGATCGAGGAGACCTCCGTGCGCGCCCTGGCCAAGCTCCTCCAGGTCCTGCCCTCGCGCCTGCGCCGGAGGGTGGACGCCCTGGGCGCCTTCACCGTCCCCATGCCCGGCGCCGGACCCACGGTCGACTCCGACGTGCTGACCCTGGTCGCGTCGGCCTGCCGGGACAGCGAGCGGCTGCGCTTCGACTACGAGAGCCACGACGGAACCCTCTCGCGAAGGATCGTCGAACCCCACCGGCTGGTCTCCCGGGGACGGCGCTGGTACCTGGTGGCCTGGGACACCGCCCGCGAGGACTGGCGGACCTTCAGGGCGGACCGGATGCGTCCCCTCACCCCGACCGGCCCCCGGTTCCCGCCGCGCGACCCTCCCGCGCAGGGGGTGGCCGCCTACCTGGCGGAGCGGATGAGCGTGCACATGTGGCCGCACCAGGCCCGCATCAGGCTGGCCGTCCCCGCCGAGGAGGCGGAGCGCCGCGGGATCGGCAACCACGGCCGGATCGAACCCGCGGACGAGAACTGGTGCGTGCTGGTGTGCGCGGGGGGCTCGTTCCGGGTGATGGCCTGCTACCTGGCCATGCTCGACGTCGAGATGGAGGTGGAGGAACCCGACGAGCTGCGCGCCGAGATGGCCCGCCTGGCGGTCCGGCTCAACCGGGCCGCCTCCGGCTGAGCGCCCCGATCCCCCTGCCCCGGGTCAGGCCGCGATGTCCAGGGGACACCGGTCGTCGGCCCGCCACGATCGCGGTGGACGCCGGCGGGTCCGTGGAGGGGGTCGGCGGTGCCCGGCCCGTGCACGAACGGCACGCCGCCGCGGTCCGCCGGAAGCGGGGGGACGCCCGCGTGCGCGGGGATTCCCCTGTACGGCCACCGTGGCGGGGAGCGGACCTTCTGGTCGAAGTTCGCCCCGCGAACCCGCCAAAACCACTACGTTGGGGAGTCATTTATCTCCGAAGAGTAATGAAAGCAGGGGTGTCCGTGCCCGCTCCAACCCGACTCCACTGCCCTGAGCTGCGGGGCCTCAGCGCACCGCCCACCATCCGCGACCTCGGCCCCGACTACCGGGTCGCCCGGTGGGACTCCCCCGCCTCGCTCTCCCCGGACTGCCGCAGGCGCCTCCACGGGACCCTGCGGGAACTCGCCGCCCGCGCCTTCGGCGCCGACCACTCCGGCTACTGGCGCGCCCGCGTCGACGCCGGGTTCTTCGACCAGGTCTCCACGCTGGCGCTCATCCTCGGCCCCGACGGCGTCCCCGTCGGCTGGGGCGGCTACCACCGCTGCAGCTTCGCCTCGCGCCGCGCCCTGTACCTGGACGCCGCGGGCGTGGTCCCCGCCCACCGCCGGTTCGGCCTGACCTCCGCCCTGATGACCCACTTCCTGGCACGGGAGATCCTCGCCCACCCGCTGCGCCGCACCTATGTCGTCCTGCGCACCCGCCACCCCGCGGTCTACGCCGGGTGGCGCAAGGGCCTGGGCGCCGCACGCGTCTTCCCCAGCGAGCACCGGCCCCTCCCCGCCCTGGTCCGGCGCATCGCGGGCGAGGCGGCCGAGTGGCTGGGGGACGGCCCCCGGCTGGACCCCGGGAGCCTGCGCGTCCGCGACGCCTACCACATGTTCGAGGGCGACGTCTACGGGGTCCCGCCCCGCAGCGGCCACCCGGCGATCGACGACTACTTCGCCCACGCGGTCGGCCCCAAGGACGCCGTCCTGGTCGTCGCGCGCATGAGCGTCCCCGGCCTGGCCCGGTTCGCCGCGGCCCGCGCGCTCAGCGCGCGGGCCCGCCGGCGGCCCCCGAGCGGCGGCCGACCCGTGCGCGGAGCCGTCCCCGGGGAGCCGGTCCCCGCCGCGCCCACCGGGGCGGGCGCGGCCGGGCTCATCCCAGGGGGACGGCCTTGACGTTGGCCGGGCTGTACACGAGCCCTCCCACGTCCCGGATCTGGTCCGAGATCCGTGCCAGGTGCAGGCTCTCCGACCACGGCATGTCAGGGCTCTCCCGCTCCCCCGCCGCCACGCACCGGGCGACCTCCTCGGCCTCGTACTCGTAGCCGTTGGCCCGGAAGGGCCGGTGGAACTCCTCCCGCTCGCGGCCGTCGCGGTGCAGCACCGCGGTGGTCGCCGCGAAGAAGTTCGGGATCTCCAGCCACCCCTTCGACCCGGCCACCACCGCCCGGTTGGGGAGCGTGGTGCGCGAGGAGCAGGACAGGGTCCCGGTGGCCCCGTTCTCCCCGCGCACCAGGACGGTGGTGTGCGTGTCCACCATGCGGTCGGGCGACAGCTGGCGGGTGGCGCCCACGACCGTCAGCTCGCCCAGGTGGCGGGAGGCGAAGGCGAGCGGGTAGATCCCCAGGTCGAGCAGGGCGCCCCCGCCCAGGTCGGCGTTGAAGATCCGGTGGTCGGGGTCGTAGGGGACGTTGGCGCCGAACTCCGCGGACAGCCAGCAGACCTCCCCGATCGCGCCGTCGTCCACCAGCTCGCGGACCAGGCGGGAGACCGGCAGGTAGCGCGTCCACATCGCCTCCATCAGGAAGCGGTCGTTGGCGCGCGCCGCCGCGACCATCTCCGACACCTGGAGGGCGTTCATCGCCA
This sequence comes from Streptomonospora nanhaiensis, assembly GCF_026642255.1. Classification (GTDB taxonomy): domain Bacteria; phylum Actinomycetota; class Actinomycetes; order Streptosporangiales; family Streptosporangiaceae; genus Nocardiopsis; species Nocardiopsis tropica. The sequence continues at coordinate 3,490,020 of NZ_CP113264.1, forward strand.
TGGGCTTCTCGACCAGGACGTGCTTGCCCGCGTTCAGGCAGGTCAGAGTGTTGGGGTGGTGCCAGGGGTGGGGGGTGGCCACGTAGACGGCGTCCACGTTCGGGCTCTGGGCCAGCTCTTCGTAGCTGCCGTGGCGCTCCGGGACGCCCCACGCGTCCGCGAACTCGTCCGCCCGGTCCCGCGTGCGGGAACCGACCGCCGTGACCGTGGCCGAGGGGACGGCCCGGAGCCCTTCGAGGAAGGAGTGTGCGATACCGCCGGTTCCGACCACGCCCCAGCGCAGCCCACCGTTGTCATCTGTCATGGGCTCATCCTAAAAACAGGGTCATCTCGGGGGCGAGGCGGGGAAGGTCCTCGGATTCGGCGCCCGGGAACCGTACGGTGGGGGCCAGTGAGGCGGACGAGCTCGCCCGCCGGACCACGAACGGAGGAGGACATGTCGGAGACGCTCGCACGGAGGCTGGGGGTACGGCCCGGGGACCGGCTGCTCGTCCTCAACGCCCCCGAGCGCTACCTGCGGCTCCTGGAGCCACCGCTCGACATCCACATCGACCTGGGCCCCATCGAGGGCGCCGACTACGACGACGTCCACATGTTCGCCCTGGACAAGGGGACCGTGGACCGCGAGGCCCCCCGCGCCCTCGCCTCCGTGGGCCCGGGGACCAGGCTCTGGGTGTGCTTCCCCCAGCGCGGCGGCACCATCATCACCGACCTGACCGCGGACAAGGGCTGGGACGTGCTCGTGGACGCCGGTTGGCGCCGCGCCGCCCAGGAGCCGATCGACTCGGACTGGGCGGCGCTGCGCTTCGAGCGGAGCTGAGGAAGCCCCGCCTCGGTCAGCCCGGCTCGACGCTGAGGGAGCCGCTGACGGTGTTGGCGTCGATGCGCGACGCCGCCCCGTCCTCGACGTCCACGCCCACGTCCCGCTGCCCGGAGGTGGAGTCACCGGTGACGTCGTAGGCGCCCCTGGGGACCCGCACGTCGATGCTGCCGCTGGTGGTGTCCAGGGTCAGCGTGTCGAAGGCGTCCCCGGTGGCGACCTCGATCCGACCGGAGACCGTCGAGGCCTCCGCCGTGGTGAAGCCCCCGCCCACGGCCACGTCGCCGCTGGTGGACTCGGCCCTGACCGACTCGGCCTCGAACCCGGACACGTCCACCCGCCCGGACGTGGAGGACGCCTCCAGCCTCTCGCCCGAGCCCGCGGCGCTGACCTCGCCGCTGGTGGTGTCGATCCCCACCGAACCCTCCACCCCGGCCAGCGACACCTGCCCGCTGGTGGTGTCCACGGTCACGTCGCCGACGTTGTCGGACACCTCGACCGGACCGCTGGTGGTGGACAGCTCCAGCGCGCCGTTGACGTTCTCCGCGCTGATCCGGCCGCTGACGGTCTCCACGGTCACCTCGGTCCCCTCCGGGACGGTGATCTCGTAGTTGACCGCGCACCCCCCGAAGAAGGGGACGCCCTGGCAGACGGCCTCCACCTCGAGGCCGTCCCCGTCGGCCTCGGCCCCTTCCCTCGGCTCGGTGAGGGGCGTGCCGCGCAGGGTGCGCTCCACCACGACCTCGTCGCCGCCGCCGGCGAGGACGACGTCGCCGCCCGTGCGGTTGTCGACCTCCAGGGTCCGGATCCCGTCGAAGGAGTCGCTGCGGTCGCCCCTGTCCACGCCCACGCTGCCCAGCACGGAGAACGAGGTCGCCGCCACCATGATCACCACCAGCACGCCGCCGATGACGAGCCAGGGGCCCACGCGGAACCTGCGGCGGGGCTCCTTGCTCGACGAGGCGTACAGTCCCCGTGCCTTGAATGTCACTGTCTTCCCTTCCTGGAGGACTCCCGCCCTCCGGATGTCGGTGCGGTCAGGTGCGGTCGGCGCCGCGCAGGTAGTGCAGGACGGCCTGGACCCTGCGGTGGTCGTGGTCGTCCTGGCCGAGGTCGAGCTTGGTGAAGATGGAGCGGATGTGCTTCTCCACCGCGCGTTCGGTGACGCTCAGACGCAACGCGATCCCCGCGTTGTTCAGCCCCTGGGCCATCACCTCCAGCACCTCGCTCTCGCGGGGGGTCAAGCGGTCCATGGCGCTGTCCCTGTGTCGGCTGAGCAGTTGTGACACCACCTCGGGGTCGATGGCGGCGCCGCCGCCGGCGACCCTGCGCAGCACCGCCAGGAACTCGTCGATGTCGGCGACCCGGTCCTTGAGCAGGTAGCCGACCTTGCTGGACCCGCCGCCCAGCAGGTCGGCGGCATAGCGGCTCACCACGTGCTGGGACAGCAGCAGCACCGCCACCTCCGGATGGGACCGCCGGATCGCGACGCCCGCCCGGATGCCCTCCTCGGAGAAGGTGGGCGGCATGCGGATGTCGACCAGGCACAGGTCCACGTCGGGATGCTCCTCCACCGACCTCAGGAGGGCGTCGGCGTCGCCGACCTGGTCGACGATCTCCACGCCCGCGTCCTCCAGCAGCCGGGCCATGCCGCTGCGCAGCAGGACCGAGTCCTCGGCGATGATCACCCTCGGCCCCTTCTCGGGCTCCGGTTCCGTCGCCGCGTTCGCACCGCTGTACACGGTCATGCCTCCCATGGGATGTCGGCGGTCAGGACGGTTCCCCCGCCGGCCGGACTGTGGACCGTCAGGACGCCGTCGACCGCGTCGACGCGGTCCCACAGTCCGTACAGGCCCGTGCCGGCCTCGGGGTCGGCCCCGCCGACCCCGTCGTCGGTGACGGTGAGACGGAGCCGGTCGGCGGACCCGCGGGCCCCGCCGGCCACCAGCTCGGCGGACACGGTGACACGTGCGGCCCCGGCGTGCTTGGCGACGTTGTTCAGCGCCTCGCACGCCACGTAGTAGGCGACCCCCTCGGCACGCTGCGAGGGGCGCTCCGGCAGGTCCACGTCCACACGCACGGGGACGGGGGCGCGCCCCGCGGCGACCGGGAGGGCCGCGCCCAGGCCGTGGTCGGTGAGGACCCGGGGGTGCAGGCCCCGCGCGACCTGACGCAGTTCGTCCATCACCTCGCGGGACTCCCGCTGGGCCTCGGTGATGAGCTCCAGGGCCTTCTGCGGGTCCGCGGTGACACGGGAGCGGGCCCGTGTGAGGGTCATGGTGAGGGCGAGCAGGCGCTGCTGGGCCCCGTCGTGCAGGTCGCGTTCGATCCGGCGCCGCTCGGCCTCCGCGGCGTCGACCATGCGCAGGCGGCTGTCCTGGACGTGGACGAGGCGCCGTCGGATGCGCAGCTCCGGGGCCTCGAAGAGGAGCATCCGGTGCAGGAGGACCTCGGTGGCGACCAGGGAGGGGGTCAGTCGCAGCCCGACGAGCGCCAGCAGCGGACCGACGGCGACCAGGGCGAGCGGCCCGGCGATGTCCTCGGGGGCGCCCTGGGCCAGGACGAACATGATCCCGAACAGGGCCCCGACGGCCGCCGCGCCGCCGCACACCACGAGGAACATCACGAGGCCTCCGGCGACGAGGCCGTGGAGCCCGGCGACGGTGCTGTAGACGATCATCGACCAGGCGTCGCGCCCGAACACGAACCGCCAGGCGCGGACCACCGGACCGTCGCCCGGGAGGGGGTCGGGCGGGCTGGTCTCCACGATCCCGAACACCGCGCCCAGGCGCTCGCGCTGGACCCGGCAGGCCAGGCGTGCCAGCAGCGAGGCGGCGACCGGGGAGGCCACCAGCATCAGGAGCGCGTCCACGGCGAACCCGCCGACGCCCCGCTCGGGGGTGTCCGGCAGCCAGGGCAGGGTGACCGCGAAACCGACCCAGGTGGCGGAGACCACGAGCAGGCACGCGGGCACCAGGTAGAACAGGGCCAGGGCCAGTGACGTGACCAGGTGGAGGAGCTCCACCATGCGGACCCGCCAGGACGGCCCGTAGGCTTCTGCGACGCGGGGCAGCCCGGCGAGGACGGGCAGCAGGTCCCTTCCGCCGCCCCGTCCGCCGCCACGACTGCTCAGACCGGTCACGCCACCAATCTAGGGAACCGCGGTACGGCGGCACGAGGCCGTCAGCACGTGGAGCACGGGTGGTGCTGGCACTACCCGCCGGAGGAAGGGGTGCGCATGGGAGGTGTCCGCGTCCCGGTGCGGCCGGTCCTGGAGGAGGTCGGCCGGATCAACGCGCTGTTCGCGCTGGAGGAGGAGCCCCCGGGGCCCGGCTGGGTCTCCCCGGGAGGGGCCGGCCGACAGGTCCTCGCGGCCGAGGTGGAGCGGGTGCGCGCGCGGTCGGGCCCACCGGCCGGGCACACCGGCGAGGAGGTGGAGTGGAGGGTGGCGGCGTCGCTCTTCCAGCAGGGGCTGGCCACGCGGATCCTCTCCCCGGTGCTGGCGGCGGCCCTGTGCCACGGTGTGCTGCTGGACGCGGCGCGGTTCCGGTGGGATCCGCACAGGGAGGGGCCTCTGGTGCTGCGCACCTCCCAGGAGACGGCCGAGGCGGTGGTCGGCGGTCCCCGGCGGACCGCCGACCGGATCGAGGCGGCGGTGCTCCGCGGCGTGCTGACGGGGGTCGCCCGGAGCCTGTCCGGAACGGGCCGGGTGGCCCCGGGGCTGCTGCGGGGCAACACGGCCTCGGCCCTGGCGGGGGCCGCCCGCTCGCTGGGCGCGGCCCGGCCCGAGCGGCGCGTGGAGGCCGAGGCCCTGGTCGGCGACCTGCTGGGGCGGACGGCCCTGAAGGGCACCGGCGGGTACGCGGGGACGGACGCCGGCGGTGCGGGGGTGTTCCGGCGCACGACGTGCTGCCTGTACTACCGGCTGCCCGGCGGGGGCTACTGCGGGGACTGCGCGCTGAGGCCCTGACGTGCGCTGGCGCGAAGGATGCGCACGGACGGCCGGGGCGCCGAACGAAAATCCCTGGACTCGATCGGCCCCCTGCGCGATCCTGCCCTGATGGTCACTCCCGAGATACCTCCCCTGTACCGCGACTCCGACTTCAACGGCCCGCTCTCCGACGCGCACGCGGCGCGGCTGATCCGGACCCTCGGGCCCCTGGAGGGGCGCCGGATCGTCGACGTCGGCTGCGGCTGGGCCGAGTTCCTCCTGCGCACCCTGGAGTCCGAGCCGACCGCGACCGGCTTCGGCATCGACCGGAACGGGGACCACGTCCGGCACGGGCGCGAACTCGCCGCGGCACGGGGGCTGGACGACCGCGTCGAACTGGTGGTCGGCGACGTCGGGGAATGGGCGGGGACCGAGGCGGACGTCGTGGTCAACAACGGGGCGTCCCACGTGTGGGGCGGTGATCCGGTGACGCACACCGGCAACGCCCTGGCGGCGGCGAGCGAGCTGCTCGCGCCCGGTGGACGGCTCCTGTTCGGCGAGGGCTTCTGGCTGCGCGAGCCCACCCCGGAGGAGCTGGGCGTCATGCGGGACATCCCGCTCGCCCAGTACGGATCGGTGCCCGACCTGGTCGACCTCGCCCTCTCCCACGGGTTCCGGCTCCGGGCGCTGTCCCAGGCGACCCTGGAGGAATGGGACGACTTCGAGTCCCGGCACGCCCAGGGGTGGGAGGACTGGCTCCTGGAGAACCCGGACTCCCCCGACGCCGAGGAGGTCCGCGCCCGGGCCGACCGGCACCGCGAGTTCCGGGTCCGCGGCACCCGGGAGACGCTCGGCTTCGCCTACCTGACCCTCATCCGGGTGTAGGGGGCGTCCGCCCCGCCCCAGGCGGCTCGTGCCCGTCTTCCCGCGGTCGCGCGCACCTGCCTTCCGCGGCCGGTCAGCCGCCGTGTCAGGGCTCGTCGCCGACCGCCCGGGCAGCCCCCGGGGCACGGCCGCCTCCCGGTCCGGCGCCTCGAAGAACCTCGCCCTCCCCCCTCGGAACCCACGGTCCCCGCGACTCCCCGGACCCCGGGGATTCGCGGGGACCGCCGGAACCCACGCGACCGCCCCGCGGCGCCGGACGGGGCCGTTTCCGTGATCGGGGCGGAACCGCGCGACATCCGCCCCGTCCAGGGGCGGTGATGGCGGGGCCGAAGTGCGATACTGGGGGAGAAGGACCCCGAGCACACCACCACGCGGCCGCCCCTTGCCGGGACCCGCGGGCGGAACCATCGAACCCGGAGCATCCCACGCAGCGAGCAACCGCACCATCCCACCGGCCCACCGGTGACGGCGAGCCCTTTCGAGGCAGTCCGCGGCCACATCATCGAACCCGCTCTCACACCACTGGAGAATTCATGAACCCCGCGCTCCTCAAGCTCCTGAACTCGGCCGACGCCACCGGCAGGGTCATCACCGGAGAACACCTCTGGCAGACCTGGACCGTCGCCGAGCAGCGCCAGTGGGTGACCCCGGACAGCCCCGAGGGCCGGTTCGTGACGGCCGAGGGGATGAACGCCCGGCGCTTCGCGACCGGCGAGGGCGAGGCCGACCACGCCCGGCGCGCGGTCTACACCCACGCGGCGGACCCCGAGGACCTGGCCCAGCTGCTGGCGGTGCTGGGGCTGGACCACGACGCCGAGGACGGAGCGCTCCACCGCTGACCCGTTCCCGCCGACCGGGACCGTACGTCCCGGGCGCCCTCCCGGCCCGGGAGGGCGCCCCGGTGCGGACACCGATCAGGGACTCCGACCGGGGGTGGGCCGTGGCCGCTTCCCGCGGCCGCTCCGGGCCCGTCCTCTTCCGCGGGACGGTCGGGGCCCTGCGCCACGGGCGGCCGGGCACGGTTCCCCGCCGCTTCCGACGCGGAGCCGGAAGGGACGGCCGGTGAGCTCCGGGCCGCGCCGGCTCGCACGGTCCGGCGCCGGGGGGCGTAGGACCGTGCCGCCGCCGCTCAGGCCCGGTCCATGGCCCGGCGGACCTCGGGCAGGTCGATGCGGGTCATCGAGAGCATCGACCGCATGGCGCGCTCGGCGCGTGCCGGGTCGGGGTCGTCGAGGAGGTCGTCCAGCTCGGCCGGGAAGACCTGCCACGAGAAGCCGAACCTGTCCTTGAGCCATCCGCACCGGCTCTCCTGGCCGCCCTCGCCGAGCGCGGCCCAGAAGCGGTCGGACTCCTCCTGGCTGTCGCAGATCACCTGGAGCGAGACGGCCTCGGAGAACGTGAACTCGGGGCCGCCGTTGAGGGCGGTGATCTGCTGGCCGTCGATCTCGAAGTCCACGGTGAGCACCATGTCCGCGGGGCGGGGACCCCCGGGACCGAAGCGGCGGACCCTGAGGATGCGGGAGTTCTCGAACAGTCCGACGTAGAAGTTCGCGGCCTCCTCCGCGCGGGTGTCGAACCACAGGCAGGGCGTGATCTTGTTCAGCGTGCTCATCGGTCGTCCTCTCGACACAGGCGCGGTTCCCCGCGTCCTTCCTACACGTACCGACCGGGCCGGACGGCGCGACTCATCGGGCGGTCGCGGTTTTTCTCTCTCCACATCCAGGAAGTCCCATATGGCTTTAAACTCCTCTTTAGTAAGGTAATGTCAGGGATGTATAGAGAAGTTTCAAGCGCCCCGATGGGGAGAGTGCGTTGGATCAGCAGTACTACTCGGTGGACCAGGTGGCCGAGCTCCTGGACCTGCACGTCAAGACGGTGCGGGCCTACATCCGCGACGGGCGGCTCAGGGCGACCCGGATCGGCAAGCAGTACCGGGTCCGGCGCCAGGACCTGGAGGAGTTCACCGGCGGCCCGCTCCCCCGACCGGAGGCGCCTGCCGCGGGCAGCGGGCGCACCGCGGAGGCCTCCACGGTCGTACGGGTGGACGGGATCGGCCCCGACGACGCCTCGCGCCTGACCACCCTGGTCACGTCCTCCCTCTTCGGGGCGCCGGGCGGCGCGGCGAAGGTCCACGTCCAGGCCGTCCACGACAGGGAGCGCGCGAGCCTGAAGGTCGTCGTCCTGGGTGACCTCTCCGCGACCGCGGCGGTCCTGGAGCTCATCGACGTCATGGTGAACGAGGAAAGAGGGTGAGCGGTCCGATGACCGATGTCCTGCGGAACCTGGGCGGCGTCCGGGTCATGGTGTGCGCGGCAGACGGCCCGCCCCTGCGCGGTGAGGCCGAGGCGATCGACCTCATCGGCGAGGCCTCCTACGGGGGCGCCTCGTGGGTGGTCCTGCCGGTCGAACGGATCGACGGGGACTTCTTCTCGCTGCGCACCGGCGTGGCGGGGGCCGTGACGCAGAAGTTCGTCACCTACGGGATGGGGCTGGCCGTCGTGGGGGACGTCTCCGCGCACGTGGCGGCGAGCACCGCCCTGCGGGACCTGGTCAGGGAGGCCAACCGCGGCCGCGGCCTGTGGTTCGTCCCCGACATGGACGCGCTCCGGGAGCGCCTGGCCCCGTCCGACGTTCATCCTGTCTCATATGGCGAGAAAGATATCTCACTGTAAGAGACGCCGGGTGTAGGGTCGAACGTGTCGGCAGGCCTCGCGACCCGGTGAGAGGGCGATCCATGACGCGTTACACCCACGGCCACCACCCGGCCGTCACCGACTCCTACCGCCGGCGCGACGCGGAGAACTCCGCCGCCTACGCGCTCGACCGGCTGGCCCCGGGCCGCTCCCTGCTGGACGTGGGCTGCGGCCCGGGCAGCATCACCGTCGACCTCGCCCGGCGGGTCGCCCCGGGGCCGGTCACCGCGGTGGACTCCTCCCCCGAGGCGGTCGACCTCGCCCGCGCGACCGCGGCCGCGGCGGGGGTCGAGAACATCGGGTTCCGGGTCGCGGACGTGCACCGCCTGGACCTGCCCGACGACTCCTTCGACGTCGTCCACGCCCACCAGGTCCTCCAGCACGTCGCGGACCCGGTCCGGGCGCTGGCCGAGATGCGCCGGGTGGCCCGTCCCGGCGGGACCGTCGCCGCCCGCGACGCAGACTACTCCGGCATGTACTGGTATCCGCGCCTGCCCGAGCTGGACTCCTGGATGGACCTCTACCAGCGGGTCGCGCGCGGGAACGGCGGCGAGCCCGACGCGGGCCGCAGGTTGGCGGCCTGGGCCCGCGAGGCCGGGTTCACCGACGTCACCTACGTGGCCGAGGTGTGGAGCCACTCCGACCCCGACAGCCGCGCCTGGTGGGGCGGCATGTGGGCCCGGCGCATCCTGGAGTCCGACCTGGGGCGGCAGGCCGTCGCCGAGGGCGACGCCACCCGGGAGGAGCTGGAGCGCATCTCGCGCGGGTGGACGGCCTGGAGCCGGGACCCCGACGGGGTGTTCGTGGTCCCGCACGGCGCGATCCTGTGCCGTGCCTGACCGCGCCGCCCCCGCGGTTCCCGGACCGGCCGGGACCGGGGAGGAGAACCTGGCCGGTTCCTCCCGACCGATCTCCGAGAAGTTCCGCAGGCTCTCCGACCACTCATCCGCGCACACCTGCTCCGCCCGGAACGGGCTCCGGCCGGACCCACCGGTTCCCGGCTCGGAACCCGTCCCGTCCTTTTCCGCCGGTACCGCGGGAACGCCTCGTCGGCCGGAGCCTCAGACCGCCTCGTCCTGCTCCTTCCGGTAGTGCCGGAGCTGCCGGGCCCGGCGGATCTGGTCGGCGAGGAGGGCCGCGCCGGTCGGCATTCGGGGGCGGCGCCGGTCACAGGCGCCGGTGTGGAGGCGGTCCGTGACGGCGGCCTGGACGGCGGCGGCGCGCAGGGCCTTCGAGCGGATCCACGTCGTGGGCGGGGCGACGGGGGCATCGTGTCCGTCGAGCCATTGCCGTACCGCACGGGGGTTCTGCGCGTAGGCGGTGCCGACCCCGGCGAGCGCGAAACCCTGCCGTAGGACGTTCTCCGCTACGTGGCCGCGGCGAATGCCGCCGGTGAGCATGAGCGGGGTAGCGGTCCGTCCGACGAGGCGGGTGGCGAGGTCGAGGAAGTAGGACTCGCGGGCGAGGGTGCGGTTGTCGGCGGGATGCCCCGCTGTTGCGAGCGACTCGATGCTGCCTCCCGAGAGTTCGACCAGGTCGACGGCGGGAGACAGCCAGTCGATGACCTCAGCGGCGTCGTCGATGTCGAAGCCGCCGCGCTGGAAGTCGGCGGAGTTGAGTTTCACCGCGACGGGGAACGAGTCCGGCACGCTGTCGCGCACCGCGTCCACGACCCGGAGAAGCAGTCGGGCCCGTTGCCGCAGAGCCCCGCCCCATTCGTCGGTACGGTTGTTGACGAGTGGGGAGAGGAACTGCGACAGCAGGTATCCGTGGGCGGCGTGGATCTCGACACCCGCGAAACCCGACTCCCGGGCGAGGCGGGCCGAGGCGGCGAACTGGCCGATCGTGCGGGTGATGTCCGATGCGGTCATCTCCACCGGGGGTGCGAAGAGTCCGGACAACCCGCCGGCCTGGACGGGGACCGGGGAGGGGGCGTAGGCGATGGAGCCGGTGTCGCGGCGCACGACCCGCCCGGGATGGTTCAACTGCATGAACACCGGGAGCGTGCCCGCGGCCGCCGACCAGCGGCGAAACGCGTCGAGGTCGCTGGCCTCATCGAGAACGATGTCGCCCGGTTGGGCGACGGCCCGGCGTTCGATCATGACGTGGCCGGTGATGAGCAGCCCGGCGCCACCGTCGGCGAGTCGCCGGTAGAGGGTGACGAGGCGGTGATCGGGCTGCCGTCGCGGCCCTGCGAGCTGTTCCTCCATCGCGGCTTTGACGACGCGGTTGCGCAGGACCAGGCCGCTGCGCAGGCGGAGAGGTGTGTCCAGGATGCGCCGGGTCTGCGGTTTGCCGTCTCGGGGCTGGTTCATGTCAGGTTCTGTCCTGTTCCGTTCCTCGGCGGCGTCCCGGTCACGGGCTCGATGCGGCTGCGGTCCGGCTGGTTCCACCCGAGGGCGGCAGGGCCCACGGCGCAGGAGAACACGACGGACACGCCTCGGGGCCGCCGAATCCGGATGGCGAGCGCCCCAGCCCCGTCCGGCGCCACGTCCGCCGCGCTCCGCACCCGCCCCGGGACGGGTGTGCGGCTCCAGGGTGCGCTCACCGCGTGACCTGCCCGAGGACCTGTAGCAGTGTGTCGCAGTCCCGCGGCGCCACGTCCGCGAACACCTCGTCCTGTTGACGGGCCACCACCTCGAACCCCGCCGCATGCGCGGCCGCACCCGCCGGAGTCAAGGAAAGCAGGACACCGCGCCGGTCCGCCGGGTCCGTCTCGCGCGTGAGGTACCCCTCCCGAAGCATCCGATCCGCCAGCACACTCGCGTTCGACTTCGAGCACCCCAGCGCCTCGGCCAAATCCTTCAGGCCCACCGGCTTCGTACTGTCCGCGAGTCGGTGCAGCAGCGCCAACCGCGCCAACGACAACGTCACCGAGGACAGCGCCTCATTCACCTGGGACTCCAGCACACGCGCCGCGGCGATCACCGCGAGCATCGGGCTCGCCGCAACGGTCTCACTCGACCACTGATTAGTTCGCTCATGAACGTTCATATACGAACTATATTACCGACCGAGACTAGGCCAGAGTGAGCGGGGCCGCCGGGTGCGCACGCGGCTCCCTCCCGCCCGCAGGCGCGGTCAACCGTCCGTCGCCCCTTTCCGGCTCACCCGGTTCGCTCCCCTCCCGGGGCGGGCGGCCGGGAAAACCGGGTGCGCCGGGCGGCACGGGGCTCCTAGAATGCCGTCCATGATGGCAGTCGCAGTCACGGAGTAGGCGGGCGTCCGCGCCCGCCGCGCGCCGCGCCGTGTCCTGGGAGGACCGGCGGGGCCCGTTCGGCGTGCCGCGCGGGCGGAACGGTTGTTCTCTCTTTCCGTTCTCGGCCCGCCTCCGGGCGGGCCCGACCCGATCGGCCATCACACATGACCTCGTTCCGAACTCCTGGCGCGCGCTCCGGCCGCCAGGAGCGCTTCACCCGTACCCGCCGCTGGTGGGCCCTGGCTGCGGTCTCGATGCTGCAGTTCCTCATCGCCGTGGACGTCACGGTCGTCAACATCGCCCTGCCCTCCATCGGGGCGGACCTCGGCGCCGGACCCCAGGGCCTGACCTGGGTCGTCGCCGGGTACACGCTCGTCGGCGGCGGCCTGCTGCTCCTCGGCGGGAGGATCTGCGACCTGCTCGGCCGACGCCGCATGCTGCTGCTGGGCGCCGCCCTGTTCGGCGCGGCCTCGCTCGTGGCCGGTGCGGCCCCCGACCTGCCGTGGCTCCTGGCCGCGCGCTTCGGGCAGGGGGCGGGTGAGGCCCTGGCCTCCCCGGCGGCGATGTCGCTCATCGCCATGCTGTTCCCCGCTCCCCGGGAGCGCGCCAGGGCGCTCGGCATCTGGGGGGCGATCTCCAGTTCCGGGCTGGTCGGCGGGGTGCTGCTGTCCGGAGTGATCACCGAACTGCTCGACTGGCGGTGGATCTTCCTCGTCAACCTCCCCGTGGTGGCGGTGGTCCTGGTCGCCGTCCCGCTCCTGGTCGCTCCCGACGGCGCCCGCCGTGCGGCGGGCGGGTCCGGGGACACGGCGCCCGCCGACGCGTCCGCACCCGTGCGGCGCCGCCCCGACGTCACGGGCGCGGTGCTGCTGACCGCCGGCCCCCTCGCCCTGGTCTACGGGGTGCTGCGGGCGGCGGAGGCCCCCTGGGGCGACCCGCAGGTGTTCGGTCCGCTCGCCGCGGGGGTCGCGGCGCTGGGGCTGTTCGTCCTGGTCGAGGCGAAGTCGGCCAACCCGCTGGTGCCGCTGTCGTTCTTCGCGAACAGGACCAGGACGGTGGCCAACGCGGCGACGGTGCTGCTCAGCGCGGCGCTGTCGACCTCGTTCCTCCTGGTGACGCTCTACCTCCAGCAGGTGCTGGGGATGAGCCCGCTCCAGGCGGGGCTGGCGTACGTGCCGTTCTGCGCGGCGATCCTGGCCTCGGCGACCGTGGTCGGCCGCGTCATCGGCGCGCTCGGACTCTCCGGGGCGGCGATCGCCGGCCTGCTGGCGACCGCCGCCGGAACCGCCTGGCTGTCGAGACTGCCGGTCGACGGCGACCTGTGGACCGACGCCATGCCCGGCATGGTCCTGGTCGGCGTCGGCATGGGCGTCGGCCTGATCGCCCTGCAGAACGCGGCCCTGCACGGGGTGACCGAGGACGACGCGGGGGTCGCCTCGGGCGTCCAGCGCTCGGTGGACCAGCTCGGCGGCGCCACCGGCATGGCCGTCCTGGTCGGCGCGGCGGTCGCCGCGGGCGCGTCCGGCGACATCGACGCGGCCGTCGAGGGGTACAGGACCGCCTTCACCTGGGCGACCGCGGGCGTCCTCGTCGCCACCGCGGGCGTCGCCCTGTTCGCCCGCAGGGCCGGCCGCGCCTGACAGGCGGCAGCGCGCCCCGGGTCCGCGGTACGCGTGCCGCGGACCCGGGGACGACGGCCTCCGCAGCACCGGCTGTCGTCCCGGGGCCCTCTGCAGCCCCAAGCGCACGGCTCAGTCGACGTCGTAGACGGTGACCCCGATCCCCCGGTCGAGGAGTTCGCTCTCGACCAGGGGCTGGACGCGTGACCACTTCCCGCCGGCGAGCCCGCAGCCGATACGGGGCATGTGCACGGTCGCGCGGAGGTCGAGGGCGTGCGCGGCGAGTGCGCGCAGGCAGGCGGCGACCGCGTCGTAGCGGATGGGCGGCCCGCCGCTGCCCCGCCCCGTGCCGTGCTGGGCCACCATGTTGGCCACCCAGGTCTCGGACCCGACCGCGGTCAGGCGTACGGCGCCCAGGGCGAAGTCGTTGCGGGCACGTTCGCGGTGCCAGGCACGGTAGTCGCGTTCGGGTCCGGGCCACCGCCGGGAGACGGCGAGCACGAACCCCTTGCCCCAGCCGCCCCGGTCGTTGCACACGTGGGCAATGATCTTGGGCCCCGCGGCCCGGGGACTCGTGGCGTCGCCGCGGATGATCCGCAGTCCGGGCGGGAGGGTCTCGGTGGGCATGGCCGAACGCTAGCGGTCGGTGGTGACAAGGCGTCCCGGGACAGCGGGCCGCCGGGGGCCTTCCTCCGCCTCGGCCACGGGCGGCCCCGGGGAGCCTGCCGGCGCGACACCGTCGCGAGCCCCTGACAAGCCGCGGTCGGGCGGCATATCGTCGACCTGCCGCGCACGCGCGGCAGTGTACGCATGTACGCGGCCCGCTGGAGGAAGCATGTCCGACCTGCCCATCGGCTACTGGCTCAAGCACCTGGACCGGCTCATCGAGAACGACTTCGACCGGGTTCTCGCCTCGGAGTCGCTGGGACGCCGCCACTGGCAGGTGCTCAACTCCCTGCACACCGAGCCCGGCACGACCGCCGACCTCGACCGCAGACTGGCCCCTTTCCTGGAGGAGGACGAGTCCACGGTCGCCCCCGCCGTCGACCGCCTGCGCGAACTGGGGTGGGTCGAGGGCCTGGTCGCCCTCGCGCTCACGCCCCGGGGCGAGGCCGAGCACGACAAGCTCCTCTCCCGGGTCAAGGAGGCCAGGGCACGGCTCACGCGGGGGATCGGCGACGAGGAGTACCGCGTGGCCGTCGACGTCCTGGAGCGGATGTCGGCCAACCTCGAACAGGACTGAGGGGCCGGACGCCCCGGGTCACGGGGCGGGCAGCTCCCGGGTGAGCTCGACGAACGCCAGGTCGGCGCGCCTGGGGAGGCCGAAGGTCTCGTCCCCGTAGGGGAAGGGCTCGGTCTTGCCGGTACCGGTGTAGCCGCGCCGCTCGTACCACGCGATCAGCTCGGGGCGCTGCTTGAGGACCTTCATCCGCATCAGGCGGCAGCCCCACTCCGTGACGGCGGTGCGCTCGGCCTCGGCCAGCACCTGCCGTCCCAGCCCGCCGCCCTGGATGGCGGGACGGACGGAGAACATCCCGAAGTAGGCGCCGTTGACGCCCCGCTGGAGTTCGCAGCAGGCCACGAGGAGGCCGTCGGCCTCGGCGACGAGGACGATCGTGTTGGTGCGCCCCAGCAGCTCGGACATGCCCTCGGCGTCCACGCGCTGGCCGTCGAGCAGGTGGGCCTCCGTGGTCCAGCCCCCTGCGGAGGAGTCGCCCCGGTAACAGGCGTTGACCAGTTCGACGAGGGCCGGGACGTCCGCGGGGACGGCGTGCCGGTAGGTCGGACTGAGCGGCCCGCCGGCTGCCGTCTCGCTGGTCTGGCTGGTGGTCACGCGTGTCTCCCCCGTCGCTTGCGGTCACTGACACCACCCAGTATCGACTACCGCGAAGTCGGGCAAATACGGACCCCCAGCGCGAAAACCGGCACCTCACGCACCCCCAGGTCAGGGGTCCGCCCGGTGCCGCCACGCCTCCCCGGTCCGCACCAGGAAGCTCCGCAGGCGACGCCGGGCGTCGTCCGCGTCGAGCATCCCCGGGGTGACCATCAGTTCGAGGGAGAGCCCGTCCACCTGGGTGTGGAGGTAGCCGGCCCACTCCTCCACCCAGGGGTCGGCATGGGGCTGGAAGGGGTCCCCGACCGGGGTTCCGACGAGCGAGGCGACCAGCTGCCGGTAGAGCCTGCGCTGGAGGTTCCAGCGCTGGGCCCGGTCCTTGTCGTGCTCGCCCAGGATCCGGGCGGACTCCCAGGCCCGGTACTCGGCCCGGCGCGTCTCGTCCAGGGGCAGGAGCTGTTCGGCGTACTCGGCCACGCGGTCGGTCAGCGGCATGTCGGCGGGCTGCCGCGCGGACAGGCCCCTGATCCGCTCCGTGGCGCGGTCCTCGGACAGGTTCATGGCGAAGACCAGGAGTTCCTCGCGCGTCTGGAAGTAGTGGCGCAGTGCTCCCGGGGACCAGCCCGCCTCGGCCGCCACGGAGCGGATGGACACGGCGGCGGGGCCGGAGGCGGCGATGACCCGCCACAGGGCCTCGGCCAGTTCCCGGCGGCGCTGTTCGTGATCGACGATCTTTGGCACGCCATCTTTCTAACACATCTGTGTTATTTTATTTCACACAGTCGTGCGATAAAAACTGCGAGGAGTCCTCCATGCCCCCCTGGGAAGTACTGCTGCCCGTCGCCGGACTGGCCCTGCTGGACACGCTCAGCCCGGCCACCCTCGGCATCTCCCTGTACGTGCTGCTGAGCGGCGCGCGCTCGGTGGCCCGTCCCCTGTTCACCTTCCTGGGCACCGTCGCCCTCTTCTACTTCGTGCTCGGCTGCGCGCTCGTGCTCGGCCTCGGCGTCCTGCTGGAGACCCTCGGCGGTCTGGCCGACAGCGCCCTCGTCGGCTGGGCGATGGTCGTCCTGGGCGGCGGCCTGCTGGTCTACAGCTTCCTCATGCCGACCAAGCCGCGCGAGCCGCGCAGACCCGCCTCCTTCCGCACGGTCGCGATGGTCGGCCTGGGCCTGGCCACCGGCCTGTTGGAGGGCGGCACGGCCTTCCCCTACTTCGGTGCGATCGGCATCATGACCACCGCCGAGCTGCCCGCCGCGACCTGGCTCCCCCTGCTCGCCGCCTACAACGCGGTGATGGTGCTCCCCCCGGTCCTGCTCTACCTGGGCCACCGGGCCCTGGGCGAGCGGCTGCGTCCCCGGCTGGAGCGCTGGCGCACCAGGGTCGAGTCCGGCTCCCGGGAGGCGATGGGGTGGATCATCGGCCTGGTCGGCTTCCTCCTCCTGATCAACGGCCTCGCCCAGACGGGGGCCGTCGCGGCCCTGGAGGGGGTCGGGGTCATCACCTTCCTCAACGGCCTGTGAGCCGGGAAGGCGTGTCCCGGCGCCAACGCGCGGTGGGGGCCGCACCACCACCGATGCGCATGCGTGCGACCCTGACGGACGGCCCCTCCGGGCGTAGTTTCGGTGCCATGAACAGGCCCAAGTCCGTCTTCGCCCAGGTCGTCGCCGACTCCCGCTACAACCTGTGGGGGTTCCCCCTCGCCCTCGTCTCCTTCGTGCTCGTCGTGGTAGGTCTGGCCGCGGGAGCGGGCACCGCAGTGGTCGGGGCCGGGCTGTTCCTGGCCGCGGGCACCCTGCACGCCGCCAGAGGACTCGCCCACGTCGAGCGGATCCGCCTGGCCGACCTCCACGGCCGACCGGTGGTGCGCCGCCCCTACCGCTCCCCCGCTCCCGGCACGGGCCCCCTGCGCCGGGCTCTCGGCGCCCTCGCCTGCAGGCAGAGCTGGCTGGACGCGCTGCACGCCGCCGTGGGACTGCCGGTCGCCGTGGTCGGCTTCTGCGTCACCGTCACCTGGTGGGCCGGGGCCGCGGCCGGCCTGCTCCACCCCCTGTGGGGGTGGTCCCTGTACACCGTCCCCGGCTACACCGACCTGGGGACCTACGTCGTCCCGGACAACCCCGTCGTGGCCACCACCGTGATCCACATGGCCACCGGGGCGCTGTTCGCGCTGAGCCTGCCGATGGTCGTGCGCGGCTGCGCCCACGCCCGGTCCACGGTGGGCCGCGCCCTGCTGCTGGCCCCCGAGGACGCGGGGGTTCGGGTGTACACCGCCCACCCCGGCGGCGTCCCGGACGAGGGCGCCCGCCGACACGCCCCGCCGCACGCCGCACCGCCCGCCGGGCAGCGCGTCCCCTCGGACGTCTGACCCGGCCGGCTCCCCGCGGGCCGGGGTCCTCACCGACCCCGGTACAGCTCCGTCAGCAGGGCGACGGCCGCGTGGGTGGCCGGATGGGGGTCGTGCCGCCGCCACACCACGCGGACCGGGATCGTGGACGCGTCGCGCACCGGACGGTAGACGATCCCGGGGCGCCGGTGCTGGGCCACCGTGCTCTCCGGGGTGATGCCGACGCTGCGCCCGGTGGCGATCTCGGCGAACCAGTCCTCGATGTCGTTGACGTGCTCCATCACCGGCCTGGTCTCCTCGGGCCACAGGTCGGCGGTGGTGGTCCCGGTGCGCCGGTCGAAGATCAGGTGCCGTCCGGCGATCTCGGACAGCCGCAGCGACCGCCGACGGGCCCAGGGGTCGTCGGCGGCCATCGCGCAGTACCGGCGCTCCCTGCCCACGACGGCGCTCTCGAACCTGCGCCCGTCGAAGGCCGCCCGCACGACCGAGAGGTCGCACAGGCCCTCGGCCAGGCCCCCGGTGGGCGAGTTGGTGCGGACCAGGTGCAGTTCGGTGCCGGGGTACAGGTCGGCCCAGCGCCGTTGGAACTCCCCGGTGTGGCGCCCCACCGCCGACCACGCGTGTCCCAGGCGCAGCCGCGTGTGCCCGTCGACGGCCTCGCGTACGAGGTTGTCGACCTCGGCCAGCACGACCCTGGCCCTGGCCAGGACCTGGACCCCCGCCGTGGTCGGGGTGACGTTGCGGCTGGTGCGGTGCAGCAACCGCACCCCCAGCGCACTCTCCAGGGCTCCGAGGTTGCGGGAGACCGCGGCCTGCGAGACGCCCAGGTCGAGGGCGGCGTCGGTGAAGCTCCCGGTGTCGATGATCGCGACCAGGCAGCGCAGGTGCCGCAGCTCCAGGTCGTTCGGACGCATATCCATGCGCACAGCGTATAGACGGTCGCCCACATGCATTTTGCGTATGCGGGCGTGGGCAGCATGCTCGCCCCCATGGAGACATCGGTGAACACGCCGGGGGCGGGAACCGCCGCCGCCTCCCCCTCGGCCGAACCGGACGGGCGGGCGCGGTTGGCGGGGACGGCCGTGATGCTCGGCGGCGGCCTGTCCAACCAGCTCGGCGCGTCCCTGGGCGCCCTGGCCTTCCCTGTGATCGGCCCGGTCGGGGTGGTGGCCGTACGGCAATGGGTCGCCGGCGCGGTCCTGCTGGCGGTCGGTCGGCCCAGACTGGGCGCGTTCACGTGGTCCCAGTGGTGGCCGGTGCTGTCCATGGCCCTGGTCTTCGGGACCATGAACCTCACCCTGTACTCGGCCGTCGACAGGATCGGGCTGGGGCTCGCGGTGACCCTGGAGTTCCTCGGCCCGCTGGCCGTGGCCCTGGCCGCCTCGCGCCGGTGGGTGGACCTGGTGTGCGCGCTGGTGGCGGGTGGAGCGGTCGCGGTGCTGATGCGCCCCCAGGCCAGCACCGACCACGCGGGCATCGCGCTGGCACTGGTGGCCGCCGCCTGCTGGGCCGCCTACATTTTGCTCAACCGGACCGTGGGGCGGCGGGTGCCGGGCATCGGGGGCTCGGCCGCCGCGGCCGGCGTCTCCGCGCTGGTCTTCGCGCCCGTCGGCGCGCTGGTGCTCATCGCCCACCCGCCGACCCCCGCCGCCCTGGCGTGCGCGGCGGCGGCGGGCGTGCTGTCCTCGATCGTGCCGTTCCTGGGCGACCTGTTCGCCCTGAGGCGGGTTCCCGCCCGCTACTTCGGCCTGTTCATGAGCGTGCACCCGGTGATGGCGGCCCTCGTGGGGCTGGCGGTGCTGGGGCAGGCGCTGGAGTGGGTCGACTGGGCGGCCGTGGCGGCCATCGTGGCGGCGAACGCCGCCAGCGCCCTGGCGGCGGGCCGCGCGGGGCGGCGGACACGCGCCGCCGAGGGGTGAGGCGCGTCCGGGGGCGGTGCACCTCCGGGCGCCCGGACGGGCGCGGACCCCCGGGTCGCCCTCCGACTTGACCAGAACATTAGTTGAGGTTCTACGGTTCTTGCCAACAGCCCCAACACACCCGGTGGTCGAACATGAGCATGGAAATGGCCGCGTGGAACTCCGTGTACCACGCGATGCACGCGAAGGAGGACCAGCGCCCCTTCTCCCTGCCGGTCCTGCGCCGGATCTCCTCCTTCGCCCGCCCCCACTCCCGCCACCTCTCCTGGTTCCTCCTCCTGAGCGTGGCCACGGCGGCCCTGGCCGTGGCCTCCCCCCTCCTCGCCGGACGGGTCGTCAACGCGATCGTCGACGGCGGCCCACTGCGCCCCGTGCTCGTCCTGGCCGGGCTCATCGCCGCCGTCGCCGTCACCGAGGCGGCCCTGGGGCTGGTCGTGCGACAGCTGTCGGCCCGGGTCGGCGAGGGGCTCATCCTCGACCTGCGCACCACCGTCTACGACCACGTCCAGCGCATGCCGGTCGCCTTCTTCACGCGCACCCGCACAGGCGCCCTGGTCAGCCGCCTCAACAACGACGTCATCGGGGCCCAGCGCGCGTTCAGCGACGTGCTCTCCGGGGTGGTGAGCAACCTGGTCACCCTCGTCCTCGCCCTGGCCGTGATGCTCACCCTGTCCTGGCAGATCACCCTGCTCTCGCTCCTGCTGCTGCCGGTGTTCGTCGTGCCGGCCCGCCGCATGGGCGCCCGCCTGGCGCGGATCGAGCGCGAGCGCGCCGTCCACAACGCGGCGATGGGCACCCAGATGACCGAGCGGTTCTCCGCTCCCGGAGCCACCCTCGTCAAGCTCTTCGGCCGCCCGGACGAGGAGTCGGCCGAGTTCGCCCGCAGGGCGAGCCGGGTGCGCGACATCGGCGTGCGCACAGCGATGGTCCAGGAGGTCTTCTTCACCGCCCTCACCCTGGTGTCCGCGCTCGCCCTGGCGCTGGTCTACGGCCTCGGCGGCTTCTACGCCCTGCGCGGGCAGCTCGACGCGGGCACCGTCGTGTCCATGGGCATGCTGCTCACCCGCCTCTACGCGCCGCTCACCTCCCTCGCCGGCGCCCGGGTGGAGGTCATGAGCGCCCTGGTCAGCTTCAGCCGGGTCTTCGAGATCCTCGACCTGAAACCGATCGTGGACGAGAAGCCCGGCGCCCGGACCGTCCCCGACGGAGCGGTGTCACTGGAGTTCGACGACGTCACCTTCGCCTACCCCAGCGCCGACAAGGTGTCCCTGGCCTCCCTGGAGGAGGTCGCCGCCCTCGACGTCCAGGACAACGGGGACGTCCTGCACGGGGTGTCCTTCCGCGTCGAACCCGGGCAGATGGTCGCCCTGGTCGGCTCCTCCGGCGCGGGCAAGTCCACCATCGCCCAGCTCGTCCCCCGCCTGTACGACGTGGACTCCGGCGCCGTGCGCCTGGGCGGAACGGACGTGCGCGACCTGACCTTCGACTCCATCCGCGCCACCCTGGGGATGGTCACCCAGGACGGGCACCTCTTCCACGAGTCCATCCGCTCCAACCTGACCCTGGCCTCACCCGGGGCCACCGACGAGCAGTTGTGGGACGCGCTGCGCCGGGCCAGGCTGGACACCCTCGTGGCCGCACTGCCCGACGGGCTGGACACCGTCGTGGGCGAGCGCGGCTACCGGTTCTCCGGCGGCGAGCGCCAGCGCCTGACCATCGCGCGCCTGCTGCTGGCCGGACCCGAGGTGGTCATCCTGGACGAGGCGACCTCCGCTCTGGACTCCACCTCCGAGGCCGCGGTCCAGGCGGCCCTCACCGAGGCGCTGAGGGGGCGGACGGCCCTGGTCATCGCCCACCGGCTCTCCACGGTCCGGGCGGCCGACGCCATCCTCGTCGTCGAGGAGGGGCGGATCGCCGAACGCGGCACCCACGCCGAGCTGCTGGCACGGGACGGCCGCTACGCGGAGCTGTACCGCACCCAGTTCGCCGCCGAAGACCCCGGGGCGACCGCCGCGGCCGGATAGCGGCCCAGCGGACCCCGTCCCCCGGTGGCGCCACACCGGGGGACGGACCCTTTTCACGCCGCGGGCGCGGGCTTCCTGAGCAGTTCGTACAGGGCCGCGACGCTCTGGTCGCGGAGGCCTCGAAGAAGCCGAGGAGCGCCTCCAGGACCGGGCCCGGGGGTAGGAGCGGCCCGTCGCAGGGGCCGGCGCCGGTCGACGACGCAGCGGGCCGGCGCGAGGCGTCCGGCGGGTGTGAGGGTGGCGCCGGCGTGGGTGGTGTGGGGCGTCGAGGGCCTTCCGGTCCGGTGGTGGATGTCGCGATCCGCACCGTTGCCGGAGGCCCTCTTCGCTCGTCTCAGGCGGGGTGGGTGTTACCAACCTCCGTGGTCAGTACACCTAGGAGGCGCCGATCTCGCGGACGACGCGGGCCGGGTTGCCGACCGCCACCACGTTCGCGGGCAGGTCCTTGACGACCACGGAGCCCGCGCCCACCACGGTGTTCTCACCGATCGTCACGCCGGGGCAGACGATGACCCCTCCGCCCAGCCACACGTTGTCGCCGATGGTGATCGGCTCGCCCGCCTCCCACTTGGCGCGCCGCAGTTCGGGGTCGACCGGGTGGGTGGGGGTGAGCAGCTGGACGTTCGGGCCGATCTGCACGTCCGCCCCGATCCGGATCGGGGCCACGTCCAGCATGACCGCGCCGCAGTTGACGAACGTACGGGGACCGACGCTGATCTGATAGCCGTAGTCGACCCGCAGCGGGGGCCGGATCACGCTGCCCTCCCCCAGCTCGCCCACCAGTTCGGCCAGCGCCGCGTGCCGCGCCTCCAGGTCGTCGATCGTCGACGAGTTGAACGCCTCCGTCCGCTTCTCGGCGAGGAAGAGGTCGGCCTGCAGCTCGGGGTCGTCGGCGAGGTAGAGCTCACCGGCGAGCATGCGGTCCTTCTGAGTGGTCACACGGGGTCCCTTCGATCATGATTCGCCCCCGACCCTAGCCCCGGGCGTGTCTCCCCCGAAGCGGGCCCCCGCGTCCGGCGCCCCTCCCCGGCGGCCCGCCCTCCGGGCGTCCCGGCCAACGGTGGGGCCGTCGGGCGGAGACCGGTGGCGCCCGCCTCAGGAGGCGGGCCCGCGGTCGGGCTCCGCGGGGGCCTCCGGCGGGTGGCGCAGGGCCGGGAGCAGGACGCCGTCGACCATCGACACGAGGAAGTCCCGGTCGAACGGCTTGCCCCGGACGAGTGCGCGGAAGGCGGCCATCGAGGGGATGAGCTGCGACAGCGCCTCGATGTCGGCCGTGGGCGGGATCTCGCCCCGGTCGACGGCACGCCGCATGAGGGCGTGGTGGGCCTCGGCCCACGGCTGGACGATGGCGGCGGTGCCCGCGTCGGCCAGGGCCCGGTCCTGGACGAGCATCGACGCGAGCCCCGCCATGACCTCGAGCCGGCGCTCGGCCTCCTCGACCGTCTGCGGCCTGAACAGACCGAGGAGGTCGCCCCGGAGGTCCCCGGTGTCGGGCAGGTGCTCCAGGTCGACCTGGGCGCGCTTCATGCGCGCCACGGCGTCGACGACCAGTTCGGCCTTCGAGGGCCAGCGGCGGTAGAGCGTGGCCTTCCCGGCCCCGGCCCGCGCGGCGACCAGGTCCATGGACAGCCGGGAGTAGCCGACGTCGGCCAGGACCTCCAGCGCCGCGTCGAGGATGGCGCCGTCCCGGGAGGGGTCCCGCTTGCGGCCGGGGCGCACGGGACCCTCCGCGGGTTCCCGGGTCTCGCCGTCTCGCGCCATGGCAGCCGCCTCCTCGTCTCTTCGACCCCGAAAGCGATACACATCTGTTCCGGAACGACACTGTATCGAATGGTCCGTCCGATGTGGCACGATGACCCGATGCACCATGTCACCGACGGCGAACGCCGGGCCCGAATGGCCGTGCGGCACGCACTGGCGCCCGGCGCCCGCGCCGACTCCCCCGAAGCGGCCACCCGTGCCGTCGTCGCGCTGCACGCGACCGAGCCGGCCACGGTCCACCTCTCCTGTTGGGCCCGCGTCTCCTCACTGACGGTCGCCGACGTCGACGGGGCGCTCCACCGGGAGCGCCTGCTCGTGAAGCAGCTGGCGATGCGGCGCACCCTCTTCGTGTTCCCGCGCGAGATGCTGCCGGGCGTGTGGCCGAGCGCCTCCGCCCGTGTCGCCGCGGCGGAGCGCGCCCGCATGGCCAAGGACCTCGTCAGGGCGGGCCTCACCGACGACGGAGGCGCCTGGCTCGACCGGGCCCGGGCCGAGATCCTCGCCGTGCTCGCCGACGCGCCGGAGGGCCTCGCCGCCATCGACGTGCGCCGGGCGGTGCCGATGCTCGACGTGAAGGTAGAGGGGTCGCCGGGCGAGCTGTGGTCGGCGCCCCGGGTGCTCACCCTCCTCGGGGCAGCCGGCGACATCGTCCGCGGCGCCGACGCCGGCCGCTTCCCCGTCTCACGGCCCCGCTGGACCCTGGCCTCGCACTGGTTGGACGGCGTCCCCGACCTGTGGAGTCCGGGTGAGGGGTATCGCGAACTGGTCCGCCGCTGGCTCCTCCGCTTCGGCCCGGGGACCGAGGACGACATCGTCTGGTGGCTGGGCGCCACCAAGGCGATCGTGCGCGGCGCGCTGGCCGACCTGGACGCCGTCGCGGTGTCCCTGGACAACGGCGCCACGGGCTGGCTCCTGCCCGACGACGTGGGACCGGTGGAGGACCCGGGCGGGTGGGTCGCGCTTCTGCCGGTGCTCGACCCGACCGTGATGGGCTGGCGCGACCGGGACTTCTACCTGGGGCCGCACCGCGAGCAGCTCTTCGAGCGGCGCGGCAACGCCGGCACCACGGCCTGGGCCGACGGCCGCACTGTCGGTACATGGGTGCAGGACGGCGCCGGGGCCGTCCGGGTGCACCTGCTGGAGCCGGTCCCGGCCCCGACGCGGCGTGCCCTCGACGAGGAGGCGGAGCGGCTGACCGCGTGGCTCGGCGGGGTGCGCGTCGGCACCGGTTACGTGTCACCGGCGATGCGGGCGGCCCTGGACGCCCTGGGGTGAGGTCTGCCGGGGTTCCGCCCCCGGCGCCGTGGGTCGCGCCCATCGACCCACCGTTGTACCGGTGCGCACTCGCCCGGCGCCGTGGGACGCACGGGTTCCGGAGGGCGGGGACGGCGTCGGCCAGCGCGGTGACCGGCGGGGCCGCCCCGCGGGAAGCAGGGGCGGGGCCGCCTCCGGCTCTTCGCCGGGGCGGCCCCGCGGAAGGGCGCGTCAGAGGATCCGACGGGCCCCGGGGATCGCGCGGACCGCGGCGGCGAGCGCCCAGCAGGCGGGGACCGCGAGGGCGGCCATGCCCAGGAACTTCACCGCGGCGGGTGCCTCCCAACCGCTCAGCGCCGTTCCGAGCCCGACCAGCACCAGCGGGTGCAGGAAGTACACGGCGAAGGCGTTGTCGGCCAGGAACGCGGAGGGGCGGGTCCGCCGGTCGAGGAAGCGGCGGAAGGACACCATCAGCGCGAGGGTCACGCCGACCGCGAAGAACGTCTCCGCCACCATGTGGAACAGCGCCGGAGCGGTCCCGGGGGCGTTCTCCGGCCCGAGGACGAGCCCCCCTCCCAGGAACGCGGCCAGGCCGAGGACGGCCGTCGCGCCCCCGTACCAGCCGGCCCGGCCGGGCAGGCGGGTGAACCAGTTGCGGCGGTAGGCCAGCACGCCCACCGTGAAGAGGGCCGCGTACTGGGGCAGGTAGTCGGGGCTGGGCAGCCCCACGAACGGCCAGTAGGGGGCGGGGTTCACCCAGCGCCAGACGAACGACACCAGGGCCAGGGCCACGGTGAAGGCGACGACCGGACCGAGCCAGCGCAGCGGGGCCGTGTCCTCCGGGCGGGAGGCGGGGAGGACCGCCGTGCCCCGGCGCTCGGCGCGGCGCTCGCGGAAGCCGCGCACCATGACGTAGGTGAGGCTGAGGACGAGCAGGACCTCGACGAACCACATGGGGCCGGGGTCGAAGGTGATCACGTAGAAGAGCCAGTAGGGCATCTCCGCGCCCTCGGCGGCGGCTCCTTCCGCGAACATCCGGTAGGTGCCGGTCGTGAGCAGCGGCCGTACGAGCAGGGCGAACAGCAGCAGGGGGACGCCCAGGCGCACCAGGCGCTCGCGGACGAACCCCCGCCGCCCCCTCCGGTCCCTCGCTCCGGGCACGAAGTAGCCCGCGAGCAGGAAGAACAGGCCCATGAAGTAGGTCTGGTCGACGACGACCAGGAGGTCGAGCAGCCCGCCCGTGGGGTCCTGCGCGGGCTCGGTGTAGAACCAGACCGGGATGTTGCCGTAGGTGAGTGCGACATGGTGCAGCACGACCAGGACGGTCATCGCCACGCGCAGGTTGTCGACGTAGTGCAGGCGTCTCGGGGGCGGTGGCGCCGCCTCCGGGCTCAGGGCGGGCGCGGGTTGCTGTGTCATGGGGTCCTCGTGATGGGGGTGTGCGCCGGTCAGTCGGCGCGGGTGGCGCGGACGAGCTGTTCGCCGAGTTCGGCGGCGTGCGCCATGAGGTCGTGGTCGGGGTGGACGCGCCAGTACTCGAACATCCCGTCGGTGGCGGACTGCTGGGTCACGGCCATCGCCCGCACGTCGAAGTCGCGGAACTCGCCGCTCCTCTGCCCCTCCCGGTAGAGCCCCTCCAGGGACTCGTAGAGGGGTTCGGACTCGCCGGCCCCGTACCGGGGGGAGCCGTCCGGCCTGAGCGCGTGGATGAAGATCTGCGCCAGGGCCGCCATGCGGCTCCGGTGCTCCAGCGCGTAGGCGGCCACACCCCGCACGTGTGCGCGGAGCATGTCGGCGGCGTTGTCCTGGGCGAGGAGCCGCGGGACGACGGACTCGGCGATCTCCGTGTAGACGCCCGTCACCAGCTGGTCCATCAACTCGTCCTTTCCCGCGAAGTGATACGAGATCACGCCCTTGCTCACGCCCGCCTCCTCGGCGATCCGCGCCAGTGAGGCGTTGGGATAGCCCACCTCGGCGATGGTGTCGATCGCCGCGGCGACGATCTGCGCCCTGCGGGCCTCCTCGATGAAGGACCTTTTCTGACCGGCTGGATTATTTTCTGACCGCATGGCCAGAATCTAACACAGGAGGCCAGGAATCCATGGGGGATGTCCCTGAACCGCCCCTGGTCCGCCCCCGTCGGGCCGGGGGTGGAAACCCCGGGACGGCACGGTCCCGTCCCCCGGCGGCCGAGCCGAGGTCCCCGACCGGAGGCGCCCACCGGCCCGGCCGGTCGGCCCCTGGAGGCCGATCGCCGGGGAGCGGGGGCGGGAGCGGCCTGGACGGGCCCGCCCCCACCCGGGCGCTCCTCGGCCGACACGGGCGGGGGCGGGCAGGCTCCCTCCCGGACGCCGCGATCGGACGCCGGCCGGAACTCCTCGCCTCCCGGACCGGCCGCGGCCCGGGTTCCCCGGCCCTCGTCCACAGGCCCTGGAGAATCCACGGGGACAGGGGTACCGTTGTCCGTAGGCGCGGTCCCGCGCCCAACCCCCGGTCCCGGTGCTCGCGCCACCGGCTGTGAGGGGGCAAAGGGGACTCAGGGTCCTCGGGACGCCGGTCCGATGTGCCCCACCGGCGGGGCGGAGGGAGCGCGAGTTCCGACGCTGTCGCCGAGGAGCCGTCATGACCAGCCACAAGGCCTTCAAGCAGCGCGTGCGCGCCCGCATGGACAAGACCGGCGAGAGCTACACCGCCGCCCGCGCGCACCTGATCGGCCGCACCGGAACCGCACCCCGGTCCGACCGCGCGTCCTCCGAGCCCGCCGTCGGGCCCGGGAGAACCGCCGCCGACCGCTCACCCGCCGTCCAGCCCCCGCCCGGCGGGGAGCACACCGTGTCCGCCGACGCCCCTCCCACGAACGGGGCCCCGGCCGGCTCCGCCGGTCCCACCGGCGCATCCGCCCCGTCAGCGGCCGACCGGCGCACCACGGGGACGATGCGCGGCCGCGTCACCGACGACTCCGTGCGGGAGCACACCGGCCGCGACTACGCCGGATGGTTCGCCCTGCTGGACGGCTGGAACGGCACCGCCCGCACCCACACCGAGCTGGCGGCATGGCTGGGCCGGGAGCAGGGCGTCCCCGCTTGGTGGGCGCAGACCGTCACGGTCGCCTACGAGCAGGAGCGCGGGATGCGGGTCGCGGGCCAGAAGAAGGACGGGTTCGCGGTCAGCGTCAGCAAGACCGTCCACGCGCCGGTCGAGCGCCTCTTCGCCGCCTTCGTCGAGGAGGGCGAGCGCGGGAGGTGGCTGCCCGGCCACGACCTGTCGGTGCGCACCTCCACCGAGCCCCGGCGCCTGACCGCCGACTTCGACCGGTCCACACGGATCAGCGCCAACTTCACCGCCAAGGACGGTGGCAGGAGCACGGTCGCCTTCGAGCACACCAAGTTGGCGGACGCGGAGACCGCCGCCGAGACGAAGGCGTTCTGGAGGCACCGGCTGGGGCAGCTCAAGGTCGTGCTGGAGGGGCACGGGGACCGCCCCTGAGCCCTGCGGGACCCGAGCCGTTCCCGGACCCCGGGGCTGCCCGCCCCCGGCACGCCGTCCTTCACGGCCGTCGGGGGCGGGGGCGCCCTCCCCGGTCCGAGCGCGTGGGCCGCCCCGCCCGGACGGCGGGGCGGCCCACGGCCTAGCGCTCCAGGTAGGCGCGCAGGTGGCGGGCGGTGAGGGTGTCGCCCTCGGCCACCAGCTCGGCGGGACTGCCCTCGAAGACCACGCGGCCGCCGTCGTGCCCGGCGCCCGGCCCCAGGTCGATGAGGTGGTCGGCGTGCGCCATGACCGCCTGGTGGTGCTCGATCACCACCACCGTGTTGCCGTCGTCGACCAGACGGTCCAGCAGGGCGAGGAGCCGGTCCACGTCGGCCAGGTGCAGGCCGGTGGTGGGCTCGTCCATCACGTACACCGCCCCCTCCTTGGCCATGCTGATCGCCAGCTTCAGGCGCTGGCGCTCACCGCCCGACAGGGTGGTCAGCGGCTGGCCCAGGCCCAGGTAGCCCAGGCCGACGTCGTAGAGCCGGTCCAGGATGGTGCGGGCGTTGCCGGTGGTGAAGAACTCCCGGGCCTCCACCACCGACATGGAGAGCACCTCGCTGATGTTCCTGCCGCGCAGTTCGTGGGTGAGCACCTCGGGCCGGAACCGCTTGCCCTCGCACTGCTCGCAGGTGGAGGCGACTCCGGCCATCATCGCCAGGTCGGTGTAGATGACCCCCGCGCCCTTGCACTCGGGGCAGGCCCCCTCGGAGTTCGCGCTGAACAGGGAGGACTTGACCTTGTTGGCGCGGGCGAAGGCGGTGCGGATCGGGTCGAGCAGGCCGGTGTAGGTGGCCGGGTTGGAGCGGCGCGACCCGCGGATCGGTGACTGGTCGACCACCACCACGCCCTCCCTTCCGGGGAGGGCGCCGTGGATGAGCGAGCTCTTGCCCGATCCCGCGACCCCGGTGACCACGGTGAGCACCCCCAGGGGGACGTCCACGCTGACGTTCTTGAGGTTGTGGCTGTCGGCCCCGGTGATGGAGATGGCCCCGGTGGGGCGGCGGACCTCGGCCCGCAGGGTGGCGCGGTGGTCCAGGTGGTCGCCGGTGAGGGTGCCCGAGGCGCGCAGTCCGGCCACGTCCCCGGTGTAGGTGATCCGCCCGCCGGACGGTCCGGCGCCCGGCCCCAGGTCCACCACGTGGTCGGCGATCGCGATCGTCTCGGGCTTGTGCTCGACCACCAGCACGGTGTTGCCCTTGTCGCGCAGGCTCACCAGCAGGTTGTTCATCCGCTCGATGTCGTGCGGGTGCAGGCCCACGGTGGGCTCGTCGAAGACGTAGGTGACGTCGCTGAGGCTGGAGCCCAGGTGGCGGACCATCTTGACGCGCTGGGCCTCGCCGCCGGACAGCGTGCCCGACTCCCGGTCCAGGCTGAGGTAGCCCAGGCCGACCTCGACCAGGGAGTCGAGGGTGTGGCCGAGGTTGTCCAGCAGCGGCTTCACCGAGGGCTCGTCCAGGGAGCCGATGAAATCGGCGAGCTCGTTGATCTGCATGGACGAGCACTCGGTGATGGTGCGTCCGGCGACCTTGACCGAGCGGGCCTCGGCGTTGAGCCGCGTGCCCTCGCACTCGGGGCACGTGGAGTAGGTGACGGCGCGGTCCACGAAGGCACGGATCCCGGGCTGCATGGAGTCGCGGTCCTTGGCCAGGTAGGTGCGCTTGAGCTTGACCACCAGCCCCTCGTAGGAGAAGGAGTTGCCGCCCACCTTGACGCGGGTGGCGGGACCGTGGAGGAAGGTCTCCCACTCCTCGGGGGTGTAGTCGCGCAGCTTGCGGTCCGGGTCGAGGAACCCGGAGTTGGCCATGACCTGCCAGTACCAGGAGTCCACCGCGAACCCGGGGACGGTGATGGCGCCCTCGTTCAGCGACAGGTCCCGGTCGTAGAGCTCCTCCAGGTCGACCTGGTTGGTGCGGCCCAGCCCCTCGCACTCGGGGCACATGCCCTCGGAGTTGTTGAAGCTGAACACGCTCGACGGCTCCAGGCGCGGGGTGCCGACCCGGCTGAAGACGATCCGCAGCATGGCCGCGGCGTCGGTGGCGGTGCCGACGGTGGAGCGGGAGTTGGCGCCCATCCGCTCCTGGTCGACGATGATGGCGGCGCTCAGGTTGCGCAGGGTGTCCACGTCGGGTCTGCCCTGGCTGGGCATGAACGACTGGACGAACGTCGTGTAGGTCTCGTTGATGAGTCTTTGCGACTCGGCGGCGATCGTGCCGAACACGAGGGAGGACTTTCCCGACCCGGACAGGCCGGTGAACACGCTCAGCCTCCGCTTGGGGATGTCCACCGAGACGTTGGCGAGGTTGTTCTCCCTTGCGCCCCTGACCTGGATGGTGTCGTGGCTGTCGGCCATGGAGGTGGGTTCGGAAGACACGCTGCTCCTCAGAAATCCTTATGCGGTAAACTGGCGGCCTGCGAACGTTAGTTTATGGCATAAGGAGATGCAAGTGGTCATCTACGCCGGGCAGGGTGACGCTCGTCGCTCCATGGGCCTGCTGTGGCGCGCCCCCGCGGACCCGTCCGCGCGTGCCGTCCCCGGCCCCAAGCCCGAACTCAGCGTGGACCTGGTCGTGGAGACCGCCATCGGCGTCGCCGACGAAGAGGGCATGGACGCGCTGTCGATGCGCGCGGTGGGACAGCGGCTCGGGCGCACCGCCATGTCGCTGTACACCTACGTGGCCAGCAAGAACGAGCTCATCGAGCTGATGTACGACCACGCGTTCGGGGAGCTCGCCGAAGCAGCCGAAGCCGATGGCGAACCGGACTGGCGCAAGGCTACGACGAACTGGGCGACCCGGCTGTGGGAGTTCTACCTCCGCCACCCCTGGGCGCTGGAGGTGTCCCAGGCCAGGCCGGTGCTGGGCCCCAACGAGTACCGGCTGTTCGAGTCCATGGCCCTCGTGCTGCACCGTGCGGGTCTGGACGCCGCCGGGATCCGCAGCACCTACGGCAACCTCTTCTCCCTCGTGCGCGGCTCCGTGCGGACGGCCGCGGAGGCCCGCCGCGCCGAGGCCGTGACGGGAGCGCCCGAGGACGAGTGGTGGTTCGCCCGGTCCGCGCAGCTGGACGAGCTCGTGCCCGACTTCGCCGAGCGCTTCCCCACCCTCGCCCGCATGTCCGAGGCGGGCGCGTTCTCCAACGAGGACGAGAGCGAGCCCTACCTGGAGCAGGAGGCGTGGGAGACCTTCCAGTTCGGTCTGAACGCCCTGCTCGACGGGGTGCGGGGCAAGCTCAGCGCGCGGACCCGCCCGGAACCGCGCACGTGATGATCTCCTCGGAGGCGTCCGTGAGCGGACCGCGGGCCCAGTCGCCGTACCGGGCCCGTACCTCCAGGCCGGCCCCGGCCAGGAGCGCGTCGAGCGCGCCGGAGTCCGGGAAGCGCAGCGTGCTGCGGCTGTGCCGGACCTCTCCGCCCCACGCGGTACTGGAGTAGGCGGTGGTGAAGGTGACCAGGTCGCCCTCCACACCCTCCAACCGGTGCACGGAGGTCGCCTCGGCCCCGTCCGGACCGGTCACCGTGCGCGTGCGCGAGGGCCGCCACGCCTCCCAGCCCCGCGCCGCGGGGTTGCGCGTCTCGAACACGAACCGGCCGTCCTCCGCCAGGGCCCGCCGCACGGCCGCCAGGGCCGACCGGAGCTCCTCGTCCGTGGTGAGCACCTGGAACGCGTGCCCGGTCATCACGACGAGGTCGAACTCGTTCTCGAAGGACGTCGTCGCCAGGTCTCCGAGGACCCACTCGACGTCCCCGCGGTCGCGTCGGCCGACCTCCAGCATCGCGTCGGCGGGATCGAGCCCCACCAGCCGCCCCGTGTGGCCCCGCCTCCTGGCCTCCCGCTGGAGCAGCCCGGTGCCGCAGCCCACGTCCAGGACCGACCGCGCGGACATGACCAGGTCGATGTAGAAGGCGTCGTCGGGGGCCAGGCCCCAGGGGTGGAAGACGTCGTAGAGTTCGGCCATCGCAGCATCGGAGAAGACGTTGTCGACCATGCGGCCAGTGTGGTGGACCGGCCCCGCGCCCGCACCCGGATTTCCCGGCCCGCGCCCCTCCGCCCGCGGAGGGGCGCGGGCCGGCCGCGGCCGGGGGGCGCCGCGGGCCGGGGCGGGCCCCGGTTCGCTAGCCTCGTCCCCGACGAGCCCGGCGCCGCCCGGCCCCGGGAGAGGAGAACGGGGAGACCCATGCCCGCACCCGACCCGGACCGGTTGCACCCCACGACCCGGCCGGACCTGACCAACGTCGTCTTCCTGAAGGCACAGGTCACCTCCGACCTCATCGAGGTGGGCGAGTACACCTACTACGACGACGAGGGCAGCGGAGTCCCCTTCGAGCAGGCGTGCGTGCTCTACAACTACGGCCCCCAGCGCCTGGTGATCGGCCGGTTCAGCGCCATCGCGCCGGGCGCCACCATCCTCATGCCCGCCGGGAACCACCCCACCGTGGGCCCCTCCACCTACCTGTTCACGATGTTCGGCGGCGAGTGGTCCGAGCGCACCATGGACACCTACCTGTCGATCCCCGCCCCGCCCGACACCAGGATCGGCAACGACGTGTGGATCGGCCGGGGCGCCACGCTCATGCCGGGGGTGGCGATCGGCGACGGCGCCGTCGTGGCCGCGCACAGTGTCGTGACCAAGGACGTCGCCCCCTACGCGCTGGTCGGCGGAAACCCGGCGCGGCACATCCGCAGCCGCTTCGACGAGGACGACGTCGCCCGCCTGCTCGCGGCCCGGTGGTGGGACTGGCCCGTCGAGGCGATCACCGAGCACGCCGCCCTCATCATGGGCGGCAGCCCCGCCGCGGTGGCCGCGGTGGCCGAGGGCGTCCTCGGCGGCTGAACCGGGGGCGGGGTGCGACGGGCCGCGGGGCCTCAGCCGTCCAGGACGTGCCCGGTGGTGGCGTCCACGTGGTCGGGCACCTCCTCGTGGCGGTCGCCGACCGTCAGGGTGCCGGTGGGCTCGAAGAGGAGGATCGACGCGCCCCCGTCCGACTCGGGCCGGTGCTCGGCGCCGCGCGGGACCACGAACACCGATCCCCTCTCCAGGGTGACGACCCGCTCCGGGGCGCCCTCGCGCTCGCGCAGCCGGATGCGCAGGTCCCCGTCCAGGAGGAGGAAGAACTCGTCGGTGCCGTCGTGGGCGTGCCACACGTACTCGCCGCGGACCTTGGCCACGCGCACGTCGTAGTCGTTGACCCGGGTGACGATGCGCGGACTCCACAGCTCGTCGAAGGAGGCCAGCGCGTCCCGCAGGTTGATCGGTCGTTCGCTCATAGGGCCATCCTGGCCATGGCGCCCCGACCGGGGAAGTGCTAGGAATCGCACATGCCGCAAGAATCCTCGCACCGAGTCGCACTGGTCGTCGACGAGGGCTCGAACCCCTTCGAGATGAGCGTGGCCACCGAGCTCTTCGGACTGCGCCGTCCCGAGCTCGACCACCCCTGGTACGACCTCACCGTGTGCTCGGCGGTCCCTGACGTGCGCGTCCACCTGGGGCTGTTCACCATCACCGACCTGGCCGGGCTGGAGGCGGTGGAGGAGGCCGACACGGTCATCGTGCCCAACCGCCCCGACCCGTGGGTGCCGCCCAGGCCGGAGGTGGTCGCGTCCGTGCGCCGGGCGGCCCGGCGGGGAGCCCGGCTGGTCAGCTTCTGCAGCGGTGCGTTCACCCTGGCCGCCGCCGGGGTCCTGGACGGGCGGAGGGCCGCCACGCACTGGAGGTTCGAGGAACTGTTCGCCCGGATGCACCCGGGGGTCCGCCTCGAACGCGACGTGCTGTTCGTGGACGAGGGCGACGTGCTCACCGCGGCGGGCAGCGCCGCCGCCCTGGACCTGGGACTGCACCTGATCCGCCGCGACCACGGCGCGGAGACCGCCAACACGGTCAGCCGACGGCTGGTGTTCGCCGCCCACCGGGAGGGAGGGCAGCGCCAGTTCGTCCGCAGGCCGCTCCCCGAGACCGCCGACACCTCCCTGGCCCCGGTCCTGGCCTGGGCCCGAGAGCACCTGGACGAACCGATCGCCGTCGCCGACCTGGCCTCTCGGGCGTCGGTCAGCCCGGCGACCCTGCACCGCCGGTTCCGGGCCGAACTGGGCACGACCCCGCTGGCCTGGCTGCGCTCCGAGCGCGTGCTGCTGGCCTGCCGCCTGATCGAGGCCGGAGGCATGGGCTTCGAGGCGGTGGCGCGGGCCAGCGGCCTGGGCAGTACCGCCAACCTGCGGGCGAGCGTTCGGGCGCACACCGGGGTCGGCCCGGCCCGGTACCGGGAGCGGTTCGGTCCGCGTCCCCCGGCCCGGGAAGGCGGCCGGTCCCCGGCCCGCGCCTGACCGCGCGGTCCCGGCTCCCGTTCTCACGGGGCGGGCCGGTCGCGCGGCCGCCGGACCGTCGGAGACCACGGCCCTCCTCGCCTGGGAGCGCTTCCAGAGGTCTAGGATCGGCCGCATGGAAACACGTGTACTGGGTCGCACCCGCAAGGACGTCGGCGTCGTCGGTTTCGGCGCCTGGCAGATCGGAGCCTCCTGGGGCGAGGTCAGCGAGGCCGACGCCACCGCCGCCCTGCACACCGCGGCCGAGGAGGGCGTCACCTTCTTCGACACCGCCGACGTCTACGGCGACGGCCGCAGCGAACGGCTCGTGGGACGCCTGCTCAAGGAACTCCCCCACATCACCGTGGCCACCAAGATGGGCCGGCGCCAGGAGCAGCTCGCCGCGAACTACAACCCCGC
Organism: Streptomonospora nanhaiensis; assembly: GCF_026642255.1. GTDB lineage: Bacteria > Actinomycetota > Actinomycetes > Streptosporangiales > Streptosporangiaceae > Nocardiopsis > Nocardiopsis tropica. The sequence goes on from NZ_CP113264.1 coordinate 3,524,553, forward strand.
CAACTTCCGGGCCTGGAACGACGACTCCCGCCGCAACCTGGGCGTGGACACCGTCGACCTCGTCCAGCTGCACTGCCCGCCCTCCGCCGTCATCTCCACCGACGCCGTCTTCGACGACCTGGACGCCATGGTCGAGGAGGGGAGGATGCGCGCCTACGGCGTCTCGGTCGAGACCGTGGACGAAGCCCTGGCCGCCATCGCCCGCCCCCACGTGGCCACCGTCCAGATCATCCTCAACGCCTTCCGTCACAAGCCCCTGGAGCGGTTCCTGCCCGCCGCGCGCGAGGCCGGGGTCGGTGTCATCGCCCGCGTCCCGCTGGCCAGCGGCCTGCTCTCGGGCAGGTTCACCGCCGACACCTCCTTCGCCGACGACGACCACCGCGCCTTCAACCGCGAGGGGCAGGCATTCGACAAGGGGGAGACGTTCTCCGGCGTCCCCTACGCCACCGGGCTGGAGGCCGTGGAGCGTATCCGCCCGCTCGTCCCCGAGGGGATGACGATGGCCCAGTTCGCGCTGCGCTGGATCCTGGACCAGGACGGCGTGAGCGTCGTCATCCCCGGGGCCCGCAACGCCGACCAGGCGCGCGGCAACGCCGCCGCCGCGGACCTGGCTCCCCTCTCCCCCGAGGTCCACGCCCGGATCGGCGAGGTCTACGACGAGCTCGTCCGGCCCCACGTCCACCACCTGTGGTGACCGGCGAGAACCCCGCGGGCTGACGGGAGACCGCCACGGCCCCGCGTCCGACAGGGGGCCGTGGCGGCCGGGGATGCCCCGGCGCTCCCGGCCGCGGAGGGCGGCGGCCGGGAACGGCGCGCCCGGTCAGCCCTCGGGGAGGCGGGCCTTGCGGCCGGCGTCTCCGAAGCGGCGGGCCAGGCGCTCGAACGCGTCCTCGAGCTCGGGCGGTCCGACGACCTCGAAGTCGGCGTCGAACCGCCCGACGGCGGAGGCCAGGCCGACCCATGACCACGAACCGAGCACCAGCCGGCAGCGCTCCGGCCCCAGTTCCTCGACCAGCCCGTCGTAGGCGAAGGGGACGACGGACGCGGCGGGCAGGTCGAGGACGACCTCCCCCCGGCAGGGCCAGTCGGCCGGTCCGCCCGAGCCCCGGAACCTGCCGGTGACGAAGGCGGCCACGTCTCCGCCGGGCACCTCGCGCGGGGTGAAGCGCGGACCGTTGGGGGTGCGCGGCGAGATGCGGTCCACGCGGAGGGTCTGCCAGTCGCCGCGCTCCTCCTCCCACGCCAGGAGGTACCAGCGCCCCCGCCAGGTGACCAGGTGGTGGGGCTGCACCCGGCGCCGGACCACCGCGGTGTCGCCCGGCTCCGAGGCTGACCGGAAGGCGGGGGCGTAGTCGAGGCGCAGTTCCTCGCGGGCGTGGACGGCGGCGCTGAGCGCCATGAGCAGGCTGCCGTCGGCCCGGGCGGGAACGGCGTCGGGCGGCACGACCGCTTCGACCCGGATCGGGCGGATCCGCTGGCGCAGGCGTGCGGGCATGACCTGGCGGATGGTGTTGAGCGCGCGTTCCGCGGCCTCCCCGATCCCGGCGCCGGTCGCGGTGGCCGCCTGGAGCGCCACCGCCAGCGCCACCGCCTGTTCGTCGTCGAACAGCAGCGGGGGCATCTGCGAGCCCGCGTCGAGCCGGTAGCCGCCGTCGCGCCCCTTGAAGGCCGTGATCGGGTAGCCGAGTTCGCGGAGGCGGTCCACGTCGCGGCGGACCGTGCGCGCACTGACGTCGAGCCGCTCGGCCAGCTCGTCACCCGACCAGTCCCGGCGGGTCTGGAGCACGGACAGGAGCGCGAGCAGGCGGGCGGACGTTTTCACCATGGACCCATCCTGCTCGACATAGAGGACACACCCTGTCCTGTGAGCCTGCGAATGTAGGGCCGCAGGCAGCGAAGGGGCGGGCGCAAACGCGGTCATCGCAGGTCACGACCCCTCGGCGGCGGACGTTTTCGTGTCCGCCGCCGAGGGGCGCGGCCGTCCACCGCCCCCGACACCCGGCCGTGCACCGCCGCGGCGGCACACGGTCGACTGCCACCGACACCAGCCGTACAAAGCTCACCCGAGCAGACGAAGACCGGGAGCCACCATGTCCATCACGACCACGACCCACCTGAACTTCCGAGGCGAGGCCCGCGCGGCGCTCGACTTCTACCACTCCGTCTTCGGCGGGGACATCGCCGTCGTCACCTACAAGGACACGGGCAACGTGCAGAACCCGGACGAGGCGGACTGGGTGACGTGGGGCCAGGTGATCGCGGACAACGGCTTCCACGTCATGGCCTACGACGTGCCCTCCCCGATGCCGTGGGACCGGGGCGAGAACGCCGTCTTCGTCTCCGTGCGCGGGGACGGCACCGAGGAGATCACCGCCCTCTGGGAGAAGCTTGCCGTCGGCTCGACCGTCGTGCAGCCGCTGGAGGCCTCCCCGTGGGCGCCGCTCTACGGGATGCTCAAGGACCGCTTCGGCATCGTCTGGGTCCTGGACGTCGCGGCTCCGTACAACGGCTGACCTCCGTGTGCCGGGGCGGCGGGGCGGGCTGAGCGCCCCGCCGCCCCGGCCCCCGTGCCCGCCCGGAGCGGGCACGGGAGCGTCGCCGCCGCAGGCGTGTGCCGTGCGGCTGCCGGAAAGGAAGAGGAACCGGATCACTGTGAGAACGCGCGAGCTGGGGCGCACCGGCATCGAGGTCAGTGCCTACTGCCTGGGCACCATGATGTTCGGCCGGGTGGGCAACCCCGACCACGACGAATGCATCCGTATGACCCACCGGGCACTGGACGCCGGCGTCAACTTCGTCGACACCGCCGACGTGTACGGCTACAGCGAGACCGAGGAGATCGTCGGCAAGGCCCTCAAGGGCCGACGCGACGAGGTCGTGCTGGCCACCAAGGTCAACGGCCGGATGGGTGAGGGCCCCAACCGGCACGGCAGCTCCCGGCGCTGGATCATCGCCGAGGTCGAGCACTCGCTGCGGCGCCTCCGCACCGACTACATCGACCTCTACCAGCTCCACCACCCCGACCCCCGGACCGACATCGAGGAGACGCTCTCGGCGCTGACCGACCTGGTGCGCAGCGGCAAGGTCCGCGTCGTCGGCTCCTCGAACCTGCCGCCCTCGGAGATCGTGGAGGCGCAGTGGGTGGCCGAGCGGCGCGCACTCCAGCGGCTGCGCACCGAGCAGCCCACGTACTCCATCCTCAACCGCGGGATCGAGAGGGAGGTCCTGCCGCTCTGCCGCCGCTACGGCCTGGGCGTGCTGACCTGGGGGCCGCTGTCCTCGGGCCTGCTGACCGGCCGCTACCGCAAGGGCGCCTCCCCCGTGGAGAACGCCAGGATGCACTGGATGCCCGAGCACCTGACCGACGAGCGCAAGCTCGACGCCGTCGAACAGCTCATCGTGGTGGCCGAGGAGGCCGGGATGTCCCTGGCCCACCTGGCGATGGCCTTCGTCGCCGCCCACCCCGACGTCAGCTCCGCCATCATCGGCCCCCGCACCATGGAACAGCTGGAGGACCTGCTGGCTGGCGCCGGCGCCGTACTCGGCGACGGCGTCCTCGACAGGATCGACGACATCGTCCCGCCCGGGACCGACATCGGCCCCCTCGACGTCTCCTACGACCCGCCCGCCGTCATCCGCCCGGAACTGCGCAGGCGCCCGGCCGACCAGCGGTCCGCGGCCTGAGACCTGCCCGCGTCCCCGGCACGGTCCCGGGGGCGGTCGCGCGCTCTTCCGTGCCCGGCCGTCTCCCCGGTCCGCCCGACCGGTCGGCACGGGAGCGGGTCCTCCTGCTCCGGTGGGTTCGCCGCCCGACCGGAGAAGGAGGGCCGCCGCCTCCGTCCTGGGGCCTTTCCCAGGCCCCGGACGGAGGCGGTGCCTAGATCAGGCCCTGGGCGAGCATCGCGCCCGCCACACGCTCGAACCCGGCCACGTTCGCGCCGAGCACGTAGTCGCCCGGGGCGCCGTACCTCTCGGCGGCCTCCTCGCACCGGTCGTGGATCCCCGTCATCACCTCGGCCAGCTCGGCCTCGGCGTGCTCGAACGACCACGACGTGCGCCGCGCGTTCTGCCGCATCTCCAGGACGCTGGTCGCCACGCCGCCGGCGTTGGCGGCCTTGCCCGGCGCGAACAGCACACCGGCCTCGCGCAGCACCTGGACGGCCTCGGGGGTGGTGGGCATGTTCGCGCCCTCGGCCACCGCCAGGACGCCGTTGCGGACCAGGGTGCGCGCCGATGCCGCGTCCAGCTCGTTCTGGGTGGCGGAGGGCAGTGCCACGTCGCAGGGCACGTCCCACACGTTGCCGCCCTCCACGTAGCGGGCGTCGCCGCGCCGCTCGGCGTACTCGGAGATCCGGGCCCGCTCCACCTCCTTGATCTGCTTGAGCAGGTCGAGGTCGATGCCCTTCTCGTCCACGACGTAGCCGCCGGAGTCGGAGCAGGCGACCACGGTGGCGCCCAGCTGCTGGGCCTTCTCCACCGAGTAGATCGCCACGTTGCCCGAACCGGACACCACCACGCGCCGGCCGTCCAGGCTCCTGCCCGAGCGCTCCAGCATCCGCTGGGTGAACAGCACGTTCCCGTACCCCGTGGCCTCGGTACGGACGCGCGAACCACCCCACTCCAGGCCCTTGCCGGTGATGACCCCGGCCTCCCACCGGTTGGCGAGGCGCCGGTACTGGCCGAACAGGTAGCCGATCTCGCGGCCGCCCACCCCGATGTCCCCGGCCGGGACGTCGGTGTGCTCGCCCAGGTGGCGGTGGAGCTCGGTCATGAACGACTGGCAGAACCGCTCGATCTCGTTGTCGGAGCGCCCCTTGGGGTCGAAGTCGCTGCCGCCCTTGCCGCCGCCGATGCTCATGCCGGTGAGGGCGTTCTTGAAGATCTGCTCGAAGCCCAGGAACTTGATCACCCCGAGGTTCACGCTGGGGTGGAAGCGCAGCCCGCCCTTGTAGGGGCCCAACGCGCTGTTGAACTCCACCCGGAAACCACGGTTGACGTGCACGTTGCCCTGGTCGTCGCGCCACGGCACCCGGAAGATGACCTGGCGTTCGGGTTCGCAGAGGCGCTCCAGGATGCGCTGGTCGGCGTATTCGGAGTGGCGGGAGAGGGCGGGCGAGAGGCTGTCGAGCACCTCCAGGACGGCCTGCTGGAACTCGGGCTCGTCGGGGTTGCGCCGCACCACGTGCTCGTACGCGCTTCGGACCCCCGGGTGGTGCCCGCTGCGGGCACCATCGGAAAACGGCATGCGAGTGCGTTCCCTTCTCACTGCTGGAACGGGCACCCCGCACGCCGTTGTGCCGGGAACCTCGATCGTCGGAGGAATCGGTTCGAGGAGACGGGGCCATGGGCTCATACAGGCCCTGTCCACCCGTGGTGTTGCCAGTGTATTGCCTTGACGTAAACATACTTTTGGGGGCATCGGTGCTTCCCGACCTCTGCGTTCGGCCGAGGAGGCGCGGGCGGAGGCACGCCCGGGAGCGCCTCCGGGAAAACCCGTTGTCCGCCCCGGTGACTTCCGGGAGGATGCCCCCCATGCGCATGGGAGTGGTGGGACTGGGGATGGGGCTGCACCTGGCGGTGTGGGCCGCCAGAGCGGGCATCGACGTGGTCGCGGTCTGCGACCGCGAGGCCGAACCGCGGCGGCGGGCGCGCGAGCTGCTGCCCGGCGCGGTCGCCGTCGACCGCTGGCAGGACCTGCTGGACCCCGGCCACCGCCTGGACGGGGTGGTGCTCGCCAACGACTTCGACGCCCACGCCCCGCTGGCGACCGCCTTCCTCGAACACGGCGTCCACGTGCTCTCCGAGTCCGCCGCCTGCGCGAGTGCCGAGGAGGGCCGGGCCCTGGTCGAGGCCGCCGACCGCTCCCGAGCCACCTACTCCTTCGCCGAGAACTACGTGCTCCACCCGCACGTGCGGCTCCTGCGCGAGGCGGTGGAGGCGGGAGAGGTCGGCCGGATCAGCCTGGTGGAGGCCGACTACCTGCACGGGATGTCGCCCGAGGCACGGACGGCGCTGATCGGCGACCCCGCGCACTGGCGCGGCCGGATCCCCCCGACCGCGTACTGCACCCACTCGCTGTCCCCGATCCTGGCGATCACCGGGGCGCGTCCCGTCGAGGTCACCGCCTTCGGCGTGGACGAGTCCTCTCCGCGCGAGGCCTCCACCATGGTGGTGCGCCTGTCCACGGGGGCGCTGGCCATCACCCGCAACGGGTTCCTCCAGGGCGAGTCCGACAGCCACTGGAGCTGGGTGTCGGTGCGCGGAACCCGGGGCCTGGCCGAGTCGGTGCGCGCCGGGGGCGACCGGGCCTGGTCGGTGCGGGTCCGCCAGGAGGGCTGGACTCAGGAGGACGGCGTGACGCGCGAGGAGGAGCGCGTCCCGCCTCCGGTGACCCTGGACGGCGAGCCCCTGGAGCGCGGGACCGAGGGAACGGTCCTGCTGCTGCGGGGCTTTCGCGACACGGTCCTGCACGGCGCACCGCCCCTGGTGCCGGTGCGCGACGCCGTGGCGGCCTCCCTGGTGGGTGTGGCCGGTGCGGAGTCGCTGGCCCAGGGGTCCCGCCCGGTCCCCGTGCCGCAGGTCTGAGCCGCGCCCGCGAGCGCCGGGGGCGGCGCCGCGCGACACGTGAGCCCCGTCCCCGGGGACGCCGTGCCTTCCGGCGCACCGGACGGTCCCGCCCGGACGGCCCGCGGGCCCGCCGCGCCGTCGCCCTCCCCGTCGCCCTCACCCGGCGGCCCGTCCGCGGAGGAGGTCCAGTCGGCGGCGCACGGAGTCGGCCGCGGCACGGGCCGCGGGCGTGGGCGCGCGGCCGTTGCGCACGGGTGGGAGCGCCGGTTCGCGGCGGTCCCCGGCGAGGGAGGCGCGCATGAGCGCGAGGACCGCGGGATCCGTCTCCCCGGCCTCCCCGGCGCCGCCGGTGCCAGGACCGTCCAGCGGGGCCCCGGCCGGGTCCTCCGCGGCCCGCACGGGCCCCTCGGGCCGGGCGGGCCGGGCGGGACTCCCGGGCGGATCACCGCCCGTGCGGGCCGTCCCCGCACCGGGGTCCCGGCGCGGGTGGATGATCTCGCCGGGCACGCTCCGGCAGGCCCCGCCGCACACACGGCAGCTCCCGCCCGGGACGTTGCGCACGCCCGGGTGGTCGGGGCAGGTGCGCGGCGCCGCGCCGTCGGGGCCGACGGCGAACCCGGGCGGCTCGGCGAACGCGTCCCCGGGGTCCGGACGCCGGGGATCGGGTACCCCCTGCGCGAGCCGGGCCGTGCGCGGCGCGGGAGCCCACGGCGGGGCCGGGGCGCCTCCGCCGCCGCGCCGCACGCCCGCGCCGAGGCGGCCGTTCAGGAACCCGCGCGCGTCCTCCACGCCGCCCAGGCGGCGCATGAGCGCCGGGAACGGGCTGCGCAGGGTCTCCGCGCCCTCCAGCAGCGCGCCCAGCTCGGCCGTGCGCATCCCCTGTCCGGCGAGCCGGTCGAGGGCACCGGCCAGGGCCTCGCGGTCCGGGCCGGGGCGGCGCAGCACCGAGTCCGGTATCCGGGCGAGGAGGCTCCGGGCGAGCCCTCGCGGCCCCGGGGCGGTCACCCTTTCCGGTGCGGGGTCCGGTATCCGCTCCTGAGGACCGCCTCGCGTCGGCGCGCCGGGAGTCCCCGGGTCCGGTGCGGGTCCGGGGACCCGTTCCGGGCCGACCACGGGCGCTTGCACCGGCACCGGCAGGGGACGGACCCCTCGCGCGTACGCCCGGGCGGCCACCCGCCCTGTGGTGGCGCTCCCGCGGACGGAGCGCCGGATCGGGGAGGGGTCTGCAGGGGAAAGGTCTACAGGTCGTTCTGACCTGTCGGCCGGATCAGGATGAACGGTCGTTCGCACCGGAGGACAGGGGCGGGAGGCCGGGGACAACGGCTCCTCCCCCAGCACCCGGCGCACGCGGTTGACCTCCTCCAGCGCCTGGGCGGTGTACGCCTGCGCGGGGATCAGCAGCTCCAGCACCGGCGGGAGCCGGTCGGGCCACCGGCGCCCGGCGGCGATGTCGGCGCGGAAGAACAGGCGCGCCTGCGACGGGCCGAGCCTGCGCACCAGGCCCGCGCCGACGAGGTCGTGGAGCGCCCGTTTGACGGTGGAGGCGCTCATCGTCCCGCCGGAGCGCTCCGCGATCGTGTCGAGGTACAGGTAGCACCAGCGCCCGTCCGCGTCGGCGGCGTCGGCGATGATCGCCGCGACGGTGTGCGCGCGGGTGCTGGGCAGCAGGCCCGCCCTGAGGGCGTCGGTGATCCAGAGCGAGGGCATGAAGCCGATACCGCGCATGGCGCCCGGGGTGCGCCGGCGCGGACCGACGGGCCCCGGCGGGGGCTGCGACGCCTGCGTCGCCGTGTCCGAAGGAGACGACATGCGGGATATGGCCGTGACATCGGGGCCGAGTTGGATACACTCCACCACTAGCCGCCTTCCTGATGAGACCAGGTTGGGGGTCAGAGCCCGGCAGGTGCTACCAACACCGATGTCGGGCTCGACTGCTTTCGGGACCCAGAGTAGTGGAGCGAACACGGGTTCGGGTGCGGCTGTGGAAAACCCTCCCGGCCTTCCTTCGCACGTCCCGGAGCTCTCCGCCCGGGACCGGGTCAGCGGCCCGGTCGGCGCAACCGCGCGCGGAGTCTCCCCAGGCGGTCGGCGTTGCGGCCCTTCCAGCCCTCGGCCCGGGCACGGCGCTCCAGGCTGCACTCGACGTGCACGCCCAGCGGCCCGTCCGGCCACTTGCGCCACACCCCGGGCCTCCTGCGTTCGGCCCGCTCCTGCGCCGCCGCGCCCGAGTCTGCGTCCGCGCCCCCGCGTCCGGCGGCCAGCGCGGTCGCCGCGACCCGCCGGTCGGCCCTCCTGGCGATGCGCTTGGACAGGGGGATGTTGCGGCGCGAACTCTTGTCGTTCTCGCCGTAGTTGTTGCGGCGGTCCCTGGCGTAGCTCAGGGCCTTCTTCTCCCGCGGTGACCTTCGACGCGGCACGAGCCCTCCCCCTCCACCGACCCCGACTGTAGGTTCGACGCATCCCCGCCGCCACAGGTTTTCCGTGCACCCCGAGGAGAGCGATGCCCGCTGCTGCCGGCCCCGACGACGACGCCCGCGAAGACGCGCACCGGCTCGACGGCGGGATGATGAACACGGTCTTCCGGGACGGCGGCCGCGTCGTGCGCACCGCCACCCCCGCGTCCCCCGCCCTCCACACCCACCTGCGGGCCCTGGCCGACACCGGCTACCGGGGCGCCCCGCTCCCCCTCCGGCTGCGCGGGGACGGCCGCGAGGAGCTGACCTTCGTGGAGGGCGACGTGGCCCTGCCGCCCTTCCCCGACTGGGTGCGCACCGAGCCGGCCCTGCGCTCGGCCGCGGCGCTGCTGCGCCGCTACCACGAGGCCGCGTCCCGTGTCGGCGTGGACGCCACCGCGCCGTGGGCCTCGGGGGCGGCCGGACTGGCCGATCCCGAGGGCGGGCCGATCCTGTGCCACAACGACCCCTGCGCGGAGAACCTCGTCTTCCGCGACGGACGCGCCGAGGCCCTGATCGACTTCGACCTCGCCGCGCCCGGAAGACCGGTGTGGGACGTGGCCGCCCTGGCCTACTACCTGGTCCCCGCCCTCGACCCGGTCTCCGCCGCCGGGACCTGGAGCGAGGGCGCGGACGTGCCCCGCCGGCTCCGATCGGCCGCCGACGCCTACGGCCTCGCCCGCGGGGACCGCGCCGCCCTCCCCGGCGTGATCGAGCAGTACGCGGCCGTGGCCCGGACGTTCGTGGCGGCACGCGCGGACGGCGGCGAGGAGGCGTTCGTCCGCGCCCTGGAGCGGTCCGGGGGCTGGGACCGCTGGGACCGCCGCCAGACCTGGCTCGCCGAGCAGCGCCCGGTGTTCACCCGGGCCCTCCTCGACTGACGCGGGCGCGGCCCGCGCCGGGTCCTCCACCGATCCGAGGGGAGACGGTCGGCTCCACGACGACATTCGTACAAGACCGGTGCCTGCCGGCCCGTGCACCATCGGGCGCATGACCGAGTACGACGCCGAGCCCGCGCACGGAATGCATGTGGTCCACGACGGCCCCCGGCAGGGGGCGCCGCTGCTGCTCATCCACGGATCGGGAGCCTCGGGCGGCTCCTGGAGCAGGATGGTCCCGGCCCTCGCCGAACACCACCACGTCCTCCGGATCGACCTCCCGGGCTGCGGCCAATCACCGCCTGCGGCGTCCTATGACGTGTCCGTGCAGGCAGGCCGGGTGGCGGAGCTCCTCGACGGCCTCGGCCTCCGTTCCGTCACCGTGGCCGGACACTCCAGCGGCGGCTATGTCGCCACCGCGCTCGCCGAACGGCGTCCCGACCTGGTCGGCTCGATCGCCCTGATCAGCTGCGGTCCGAGCGTCGACGCGCTCCTTCCGCAGCCGCTCCTCCTCCGGGCCCTGCTGGGCCCGCCTCTCGGTCCGCTCCTGTGGTCGAGGCGCTCGGACGCGATGATCCGCAAGGGGATCAGGGCGACCGCTGTCCGTCCGGTGGATGTCCCGGACGACATGGTCGCCGAGGCGCGGGGGACCGCGTACCGCACGTTCAGGACGGTGCTGCGCCGGAACACGGAGTACATCGCCGAGCGGAGCGTGCCCGAGCGCCTGGCTGCCCTCGGCGTTCCAGTGCTGGTGGTCTTCGGCGCCGCCGATCCCCGTTGGGAGCCGTTGTCGGCGCACCGGTACGACGCGGTGCCGAACGCAAGGGTCGAGCGGTTGTCCGGCGTCGGACACATGCCCGTGCTCGAAGCGCCCGAGGCGACCGGCGAGCTGCTCCTCGAGTTCACCGCGGCAGAGCGCCGGCACGCCGTCCCCGACGAGGCCTAGGATCTTCCCATGCCGCAGACAGGGGCGCCACCCGGCTGGGGGCTCGCGGACATCGCCGTCCCGCTCCCGTCGGATCGGCTGCCGGGCAGCAGCATGGCCGGGTTCCGCTACCGTGCCTCCGTGTTCACGGACGTCGCCATGGTCGCGCACCCCTCCGTCAGCCTGTTCATCGACCTGAGCGAGGGGGAGGGCCCCGTCTACCGCACCCGTGGACGATCCAGGCGCGGCAGTGTCGTGGTCGGACTCGTCCCCGGCGACCTCCGGACCGGTGGCTTGAGGGGCGAGTGCCTCCAGATCCGGCTGGATCCGGCCGCAGCGGGTGCGGTGCTCGGCACGGCGACCGGGCTCACCGGGTCCGTGGTGTCCCTCGCGGACGTCTGGGGCCGCGACGCCGGACGGGCAGAGGACAGGCTGCGCGCCGCCGCGTCGTGGGACGAACGGTTCACGATCGCGGGGGAGATCCTCGGCCGGCGGCTGCACGCCCGCCCAGCGGTCGACCCGGAGGTCGCCTTCGCCTGGCGGCAGGTGCGCTCCAGCCGGGGGCGGGCGCGGGTCGACGGCCTCGCGGACGAGGTCGGCTGGAGCCGCAAGCGCCTGTCGGCCCGCTTCCGGGCCCAGCTCGGCATCACGCCCAAACGCGCCGCCCGACTGGTGCGGTTCGACCACGCCGCCCGCCTTCTCGCCGCGGGCCACTCCGCCGCCGGTGTCGCCGCCGAGAGCGGCTACGTCGACCAGTCCCACCTGCACCGCGAGGTCAAGTCCTTCACCGGGTGCACTCCCACGGCCGTGGCCGTCGCTCCGTGGCTCGCGATCGACGACGCCGCGTGGCCCGGTGCGTCACCGGGTCGGAGCCCTGTCACAGGTGGGCGGACACGCCCCTGAGCGGACGCGTCAGGGAACCAGGACGATCTTGCCGGAGGACTTCCGCTCCCACTCCCGGTGGGCCTGCGCGGCCTCCTCCAGCCCCATCGCGCGGGACGCGGGCGGGGTGATCCGCCCCTCGGCCGCGGCCCCCAGCAGCGTTTCCAGGGTCTGCGCGGTCTGGTCCTCCGGCTTGGAGAGGAAGAGGACGCCCAGGTCGAAGGCGGCCGGGTCGGCGAGGGTGACGATCCGGTCCGTACCGCCGCGCAGGGCGATCGCGTCGGGGAGCGCTCCGTGCCCGGCCGCGTCCAGGACGGCGTCCACGCCCCGGGGTGCCAGCGCCCGCACGCGCTGGGCGAGCCCCTCCCCGTAGGGGATGGCGAGCGCTCCGAGCGCGCGCACCCGGTCCAGGTTCGCGCCGCCTGCCGTCCCGATCACCGTGATCCCGACCTCGACCATGAGCTGGACGGCGATCCCTCCGACACTGCCCGAGGCGCCGTTGACCAGCAGCGTCTCCCCGCGCCGGGGGTCCAGGACGCGCAGCGCGCGGACCGCGGCCTCCCCCGCCACCGGGAGAGCCGCCGCCTCCTGCCAGGTCAGCGCCTCCGGCTTGGCCGCGAAGGTGGACAGCACGGCGTACTCGGCGTATCCGCCGCCGCCTGCGGTCCATCCGGCGACGGCGTCGCCGACGGCCGTGCCCGTGACGCCCTCACCGACCGCGTCCACCACCCCGGCGGCCTCCAGGCCCGGCACGCGCGGTGCGGGCAGCGGCCTGCCCTGCGCCATCAGCCCCGAACGCGCCTTGACGTCGAACGGGTTGACGCCCGCGGCGCGGACGGCCACCCTCACCTGACCGGGGCCGGGTTCGGGGACCTCGGACTCCACGACGGTCAGGACGGACGGGTCGCCGTAGTCGGAGAAGCTCACAGCACGCATGGTTCTTCCTTCGGATCTGGGTGTCCGGCCCCGGGGGCGGCGGGAGCACGACTCGGCCCGGAGGCTCACCAGGCCGTCTCGCACCCTACGCACCGGGCCCGCGCCCTCCGTGCCGCGCCACGCCCGAAGACCCCGATCGGCGCCGACCGGTCGAAGGGACGGGGGCCGTCACCGCACGGCCCGTGCCCCCGGGCGGTCCCTCAGGCGCCGCGCCGGGCGATGACCACCAGGTAGCGGCAGGGGGACCGGCCCGGATTGTGGAACTCGCACGGCTCGGGCGGACCCAGCTGGAGGCAGTCCCCCGCCTCCAGGAGGTGCCCGACGGAGCCCTCGCGGAAGGCGAGCGTGCCGTCCAGGACCCAGATCTGGTGGTGCGTGAAGACATAGGCCTCCACGGGGAAGGCGACCCTCGCGCCCGCCGGGAGCTCCACCTCGACCAGCTCGATCGGGCCGCCGGAGGTCGGGGAGACCGCCCGGCGCACGTAGCCGGTGTCGGGGTCGGTCCAGGTGGGCTGCTCGTGGGAGCGGGCCAGGCGCCTGTCGCCCTGTTCGGCACGGGAGATCAGCTCGGAGAGGGTGATGCCGAGCGCCGCGGACAGGCGCCCGAGGAGGGAGGCCGTGGGCTGGACGTCGCCGTTCTCGATACGGCTGACCATGGTGCGTGAGACGCCGGAGAGTTCGGACAGCGCCGAGGCGCTCAAACCGCGGGAGCCTCGGAGTTCCTTGAGGGTCAGGGCGAGGGCAGAACCCAGTTCGTCGCTCATGTGTTCACTATAGTGACAGCCCCGGATTACTATAATGAACATGACTTCGATGCCCACCCTCACCGTCCGCGACGCGACCCCCGCGGACGCCGAGGTCTGCGCCGCGATCTACGCGCCCTACGTCACCGACACCGCGATCACCTTCGAGCTCGACCCTCCCGGTGCGCAGGAGATGGCGGCGCGGATCGCCGCCGCCCAGCGCGAGCACGCCTGGATCGTCATGGAGGACGCCGACGGTGTCCTCGGCTACGCCTACGGCGGCACGTTCCGCACCCGCGCCGCCTACCGGCGCACGTGCGAGGTCAGCGTCTACCTCGAGCAGGGCCGCCGCCGCACCGGAGCGGGCCGGGCCCTGTACGGCGCCCTCCTGCCCCGCCTGGCCGAGCGCGGCATGCGGGTCGCGGTCGCCTGCATGACCCTGCCCAACGACGCGAGCCTCGGACTGCACCGCGCCCTGGGTTTCGAGGACGTCGGCGTCATGTCGCGCGTGGGCTGGAAGCACGACGCCTGGCACGACGTGGCCTGGGCCCAACTCGACCTGACCGCCCTCGCCCCCCGGCACTGACCGCGAGGAGGCGCGGCGGCTTCCCCGAGGGCCCTCGACCTTCGAGCCGGCCCGAGCCCGCCATCCGTCTCCCGCAGGCCCGCCGACCCGTCCGGAGCACCGGGGGCGGGAGACCCGGCGCGTCGGCCCCGCCACAGCGGGGGACGACGCCCCTCGCGCAGCGCCCGCCCGGCGGGGACCCGCATGCTCCCGCCGGGACCGGCAAACCCTCGCGCCGCCGCCCCCTCCCGCCGGGGCCGACGCGCCGACCGTATGCTCTGCCCAGGTCCCATCTCCCCATGAATCCCCTGGAGCAGCCACGTGTCCGCCCCCTCCGCACGCCACCGCCCCTCCGGGCTGGCGTTCGCGCTCGGCTCAGCGCTCGCCTTCGGCGGCTCGGGCGTGTTCGCCCGCCCCCTCCTCGACGCGGGGATGGACTCCCTGCACGTCACGTGGCTGCGGGTCGCCGGAGCGGCGCTCCTCCTCCTTCCCGTCGCCGCCGCCCACTGGCGGGTCGCCCGCCGCCGGCCCCTGCTCGTGCTGGCCTACGGCGTCTTCCCCATGGCGGGGGTCCAGGCCCTGTACTTCGCCGCGGTCGCCCGCATCCCCGTCGGCATCGCCCTGCTCACCGAGTTCCTCGGCCCGGTCCTGGTCCTGCTGTGGCTGAGGGTGGTGCGCCGCACCCGGGTCTCCCCCGCCGCCGTCGTCGGGGTCGTCCTGGCCGTGGCCGGGCTCGGACTGCTGCTGGAGGTCTGGGCCGGCATGCGCCTGGACGCGATCGGCGTGGCCCTGGCCCTGGGCGCCGCCGCCGCGCAGGCGACGTTCTTCCTCCTGGGCGACAGCATGGGGGAGGACACCGACCCGCTCGCCGTCATCGCCTTCGGCTCCCTGGTCGCCACGGTCCTCCTGGGGGCCCTCGCCCGCCCGTGGACGATCCCGTGGGGCCTGCTCGCCGACCCGGTCCCCCTGGGCGGTCTCCACGTGCCCGGCTGGGCCCCGGCCCTGTGGCTGGGGCTGGTGTGCACCGCCGTCGCCTACTTCGCCGGCGTCTCCGCGATCCGGCGCCTGTCCCCGCAGGTCGCCGGGGCCGTCGCCTACCTGGAGGTCGTGACCGCGATCGTGCTGGCGTGGGTGCTCCTCGGCGAGGCGCTGACCCCGGTCCAGATCCTGGGCGCCGCGGTCATCGTCACCGGCGCGTTCATCGCCCAGACCGCCGTCCCCGGCGCACCGGCGCCCCCGTCGGACGTCCGGCGCGCCGACGCCACCGCCTCCCCCTGAGACCCCGCCCGCACCGGTCTGCGGGGCCGTGCAGGACCGCACACGGCGCCGGGCCCGGCGGGAGAGAGATCTCCCGCCGGGCCCGGCCACCACTCGCACCGATCCGGGTCAGGCGCCCCCGGTCGCCGCCTCCACCTCGGACATGAACTGCTCCGCGGCCTCCTCGGGCGTCAGGTTCCCGAACGCCAGGTCGTCGGTGACCCGCTTGGTGATCTCCACGACCTGGCCGGCGCCGATCGGGGGCGGCGGGTTGCCGTCCACGATCGTGCCCTCGATGTCGGACAGGAACACGGCACTGCGCGCGTCCGCCTCCGGCAGCGAGTTGAGGATGTGCGCGCGCACGTCCACGTTCGCGGGCAGGCCCAGGTCGGCCAGGATCAGCTCGGCCGCCGCGTTCTCGTTGAGCATGAAGTCCACGAACCGGGCCGCCTCCTCCGGGTGCTCGGAGGACGCCGCGACGGAGTAGAACATCGCGGGCTTGAAGTACATCCCCGTGCGCTCCCCCTCGGACTCGCCCGGGTAGCGCAGCAGCTCGATCTCCCGGCCGGAGGACTCGCTGATGCCGCCGAGCTGGTTGGTCCAGAAGTGCGCCATCGCGCCCTGGTTCGTGGACAGGACCGACTGGTCGGGACCGCCGCCCTCGATCTCCACGCTCTCGGCCGCCCCCGGCTGGCCGCCGTTCTCCAGCAGCTGCTCGGTGATGCTGAACCACTCCGCCATGGTCTCCTGGGAGAAACCGAGCGAGCCGTCCTCGGCGTACAGGTTCTCGCCCCGCTGACGGGCGAAGATCTGGAACCCGGACTCGTTGTAGGACATGCTCTGCGTGCCCACGGTCTCGCCGTCGGTCGCCTCGCTGATCTGCGCCGAGATCTCGACGTAGTCGTCCCACGTCCACGTCTCGTCGTCGGGCATCTCCACGCCCGCGTCCTCGAACGCCTGCGGGTCGGCGAGGATCGCGTATGCGTTCACGCCGCTGGCGGCGCCGAAGGTCTGGCCGTCCAGGTCGCCGCTCTCGGCCACCAGCGGGTCGATCTTCGACAGGTCCAGCACATCGCTGAACTCGGTGAGGTCGGCCAGCGCACCCCGGTCACCGTACTCGCGCAGGTACCGCTCCTCCTGCATGAGGATGTCGGGAGCGTCGTTGGCCGCGGTGCTCGTGGCCAGCCGGTCCCAGTAGGAGCTCCAGTCGGTGTAGTCCCCGACGATCCGGATGTCGGGGTTCTCGGCCTCGAAGACGTCGATGACCTGCTGCATCGTGGAGTGGCGGTCGTCGGCGCCCCACCAGGAGAAGCGGAGTTCGACGACGCCGTCCCCGGAGCCGGAGTCTCCTCCGCAGGCCGTGACGGCCATCACGAGCGCGGTCGCCGCGGCCGCCAGGGGGAGGAGGGTACTGCGACGGCGGGCCCGGGGGCGCCCGACGCCAGGGGGTGTGTACATGGGTCGATTTCCTTTCGACTACTTGATTCCGGTGGTGGCGATGCCCTTGACCAGGTATCGCTGGCCGGCCAGGAAGAATCCGAAGACCGGGCCGAGTGCCACGACGGACATCGCGAACAGCGGCCCCCAGGACGTCTGGGAGCTGGAGTCGACGAAGGTGCGAAGGGCGACCGGGACGGTGTACATGTCCGGGCTGGTGAGGAAGATCAGCTGGCTGAAGAAGTCGTTCCAGGTCCAGATGAACGTGAAGATCGCGGTGGTGGCCAGCGCCGGCAGCGACAGCGGCATGATGATCTGGAAGAAGATCCTCACGTGACCGCAGCCGTCGATGCGCGCCGCCTCGTCCAGGTCCTTGGGCAGTCCGCGGATGAACTGCACCATCAGGAAGATGAAGAAGCCGTCCGTCGCCAGGAGCTTGGGCACGATCAGCGGAAGGAACGTGTTGATCCAGCCCAGCTCGGCGAACAGGATGTACTGCGGCACGATCACGACGTGGATCGGCAGCATGATCGTGGCGAGCATGACCGCGAAGAAGAGCCGCTTGCCGCGGAACTCCAGGCGGGCGAAGGCGTAGGCCGCCATCGAGCAGCCGACGAGGTTGCCGATGATGGATCCGGCCACCACGACCGCAGAGTTGAGCAGGTAGTGGTGGAACGGGAACTGGAGCGCCGTCCACCCCTCGGTGTAGTTGCCCGGGGTGAAGGTCTCCGGGATGAGCCCGGGGGCGCGGAAGATCTCCGCGGTCGGCTTGAAGGAGCTGGAGAGCATCCACAGCAGCGGGTAGAGCATGATCAGCCCGAACCCGATGAGCCCGATGTGGACGAGCAGCCGTCGTGTGCGTCGGGCCCCGAGGCGCCTGGTGGAGGTCGCGGGGGCCGTTGTCTCAGTCGCCATAGAAGACCCAGTACTTGGAGGCCAGGAAGTTCACCGCGGTGAACCCTCCGATGATCATCAGCAGCAGCCAGGCCATCGCCGAGGCGTAGCCCATGTCGAAGGCGCCGAAGCCGCGCTGGTAGAGGTAGAGCGTGAAGAAGAGGGTGGAGTCCGAGGGGCCCCCGGTGCCGCCGCTGACGATGAACGCCTGGGTGAAGGTCTGGAAGGCGTTGATGATCTGGAGCACCAGGTTGAAGAAGATGATCGGCGTGAGCATGGGAACGGTGATGTTCCAGAACCGGCTCACCGGTCCCGCCCCGTCCACGGAGGCCGCCTCGTAGTACATGGCGGGGATCTGCCGCAGGCCGGCCAGGAAGATCACCATGGGCGCGCCGAACGTCCACACGTTGAGCACGATCAGCGTGCCCAGCGCGTAGTCGGGATGGGAGACCCACCCCTCGCCCTGGATCCCGAAGAACCCCAGGACCTGGTTGATCAGGCCCTCGGCGCCGAACACCTGGCGCCACAGGATGGCGATGGCGACGCTGCCGCCCAGCAGGGAGGGCAGGTAGTAGACCGACCGGTACAGGGGCAGCCCCCGCACACCGCGGTCCAGGACCATCGCCAGGGCGAGGGCGAGCGCGAGCTGGAGCGGCACCGACACGAACACGTAGACGAACGTGACCCTCAGCGCGCTGTGCAGCCGGGCGTCGGTGAACATCCGCTCGTAGTTCTCGGCGCCGACCCACTCGTGGTCACCGATGAGGTTGTAGTCGGTGAAGGAGAAGTACAGGGAGGCCAGGAGGGGACCCGCGGTGATGAACACCAGGCCGATGAACCACGGGGCCAGGAAGCCGTAGGCGGCGAGGTTCTCGCGCTTGGCGCGGGGGGCCGCGCTCTTTCCGCTGCGGGGGCGCGACGCGGGCGCGGCCTGGTCCTGAGCCGCCGCCCTCCCCCGCTGGAGCAGGGCGCTCACGGCGCGCCGCCGTCCCGGAGGGCCGACGGAAGGCGGCGACCGGTGGCGTTCGGTCCTGGGTTCATGGGGAGCCAATCTCACTCGGAGGGCACGGGCGCTGTGTGTGCGAGAACACGGGGAGAACCGGGCTGAGTAGCCCTGGTAAGCGCTATCCAAGTATTAGGATGTTCAGTTTCTAGCACCGGGTTACATGGGTGTCAACGATTCGTTTCCCCACAAGTGTGATCCACACCCCAGATCGTTACCGTTCGCGCCCCCCTCACGGCGCGGGAACGAGCCGGTGAACGCGCTTCCCGGGATCTTCGCGCGCCAAACGCCACTCCAGGTAGCCACGCGAACACGTGTGAGTGTGATCGGTTTGGGACGCGGATTTGACCAGTTCGTCGCAGGACACCCCTGTCGTTTTTTCTGGAAAGCGTTTACCATGCAGCATGTGAACGACACCACTCCACGCAGGTACGCGATCGTCGGCACCGGTTCCCGGGCCCGGATGTACACACGGGCGCTGACCGGCACCCACCGGGACCAGGGACGACTGGTCGCCCTCTGCGACACCAACGCCACCCGGATGGCCGTGCACAACAGCATCGTGACCGAGGCCGGTCTCGACCCCGTGCCGACCTACTCCCCCTCCGACTTCACCCGCATGCTGAAGGAGGAGCGGGTCGACGAGGTCATCGTGTGCACCGTCGACCGCACCCACGCCGACTACGTCGTCGCCGCGCTGGACGCCGGCCTCGACGCCATCACCGAGAAGCCCATGACCGCGGACCTGGAAGGTCTGCGGCGCATCAACGAGGCCCAGGCCCGCACCGGGGGCCGGGTGACCGTCGGCTTCAACTACCGCTACAACCCCGTCCACCGCCAGCTGCGCGACCTCATCGCCTCCGGGGTCATCGGCGAGGTGGGCTCGGTGCACTTCGAGTGGCTGCTGGACCTGCGCCACGGCGCCGACTACTTCCGCCGCTGGCACCGCGACAAGACCCAGTCCGGCGGACTGCTCGTCCACAAGGCCAGCCACCACTTCGACCTCGTCAACTGGTGGATCGGCGCCCGACCCACCGAGGTGTTCGCCTGGGGCCGCCTGTTCTTCTACGGCGACGAGAACGGCCGCCGCCACGGCCTCGCGGGCGACTACGAACGCGGACACGGCTCCCCCGCCGCCGAGGCCGACCCCTTCGCCCTGCACATGGGCGACAGCCCCGACCTCACCGCCCTGTACCTGGACGCCGAGCACGAGGACGGCTACCGGCGCGACCTCAACGTGTTCGGCCCCGGCATCACCATCGAGGACGACATGTCGGTGCTCGTCGGCTACGACACCGGAGCCCGCCTGAGCTACCACCTGGTCGCCTACGCCCCCTGGGAGGGCTACCGGATCTCCATCACCGGCAGCCGGGGGCGCCTGGAACTGGACATGACCGAGTTCGACCACACCTCCCCCCACCAGGACGAGTCCACCCCCGTGCGCGGCATGCCCGCCCCCAAGGACCACACCTCGGCCCGCCTCCTCCTGCGCCGCCACTGGCAGGAGCCCGAGGAGATCCCGATCGCGGTCGGCGAGGGCCCCCACGGCGGAGGCGACCAGGTCATGCTCGACTCCCTGTTCGGCGGATCCGACGACGGCATCCGCCCCGACCACGCCGACGGCGGCAACGCCCTGCTCACCGGGCTCGCGGCGAACGCCTCCATCGACTCCGGAACCCCGGTCAGGATCGCCGACCTGCTCGGGACGGACCGGTGACCGCGCCCCGGGGAGCCGGGGCCGAGGAACGGGCGGGCCGCGCCGGCGGCCCCGCCCCGGTGCTCCTGGTCGGCCTGCACGGCCACGGCCGCTCGCACCTGCGCTCCCTGATCCCCCTGTGCGAGAGCGGACTCGTCCGGCTGGCGGGCGTCTGCGACAGCCGACCGCCCGAACCCGGGGACGACCTGGAGGGCCACGGCCCGGTCCCCTGGTTCGACGACCTCGGCAGGGCCGTCGACGAGACCGGCGCCCGGATCACCGTCCTGGTCACCCCGATCCACACCCACCTGCCGCTGGCCAGGATCGCCCTGGACCACGGCTCCCACCTGCTGCTGGAGAAGCCCACCACGGCGGGCCTGGCCGAGTTCGAGCAGCTGCGCGCGGCCGTCGACGCCTCCGGGCTCGCCTGCCAGGTCGGCTTCCAGAGCCTGGGCTCCCAGGCGGTCACGGCCGTGCGCGACCTGATCGCCGAGGGAACGGTGGGCCGCGTGCGCGGCATCGGCGGCGAAGGCGCCTGGAAGCGCACCTCCGCCTACTACGACCGGGCCCCCTGGGCCGGGCGCCGCCACCTGGACGGCCGCGACGTCGTGGACGGGGCGCTCACCAACCCGTTCGCGCACGCGGTCGCCACCGCCCTGGCCGTGGCCGGGGCCGCCACCGAGGCGCCCCGGGACGTGGAGCTGGAGCTGTTCCACGCCCACCCCATCGAGAGCGACGACACCTCCTGCCTGCGGCTGCGCACCGCCGACGGAACCGTCATCACCCTCGCGGTGACGCTGTGCGCCCCCGACAGCCAACCGCCGCGCCTGGTCGTGCACGGCGAGCGCGGCCGGATCGAGCTGGACTACACCCTCGACCGGGTCACCCTGCACCGGCCCGGCCGTGCGCCGGCCACCACCGTCCACCCGCGCACGGGCCTGCTGGAGAACCTGGTCGACCACCTGCGCGACGGCGTTCCGCTGCTGGTGCCGCCCGAGGCCACCCGGGGGTTCATGCACGTGCTGGAAGCGGTCCGGCACGCCCCGGACCCGGCCCCGATCCCCCTCGAACACCAGCGGGTGTGGAACGAGGACGACGTCACCCACCGCACCGTCAACGGGATCGGCGCGCTCGTCCACCGCAGCGCGCAGAACCTCGCCCTGTTCTCCGAACTCGCACCCGCGTGGCTCCCCGGGGCCGCGGAGGCGACACCGACCACGAAGGACCGCCCATGACCGCGTCCCTGTCCCTCAACGGTGCCGTCCTGGCCGTCCAGCGGGACGGTGCCGACATCGATCCCCGGCTCTCGCCCCGCCCCTACCTGCACCCCGTACGCACGCGGGGCGGCACGGAGGTCACCGAGCACCTGCCCGCCGACCACCTGCACCACCTGGGGGTCGGCGTGGCCGTCCCCGACGTCTCGGGGGTGAGCTTCTGGGGCGGACGCACCTTCGTGCGCGACCGGGGCTCGGTGATGCTCGACAACCACGGCCGCCAGGAGCACCTGGCATGGGCGGTGCAGAAGGACGCCGAACGGGTCGAGGAGCTGTCCTGGACCGGGCCCGACGGGGCGGAACTGCTGCGCGAGCTGCGGTCCACCCGGGCCCTGGACCTGGACGCCCGCACCTGGGTGCTGGACCTGCGGGTGGAACTGGCCAACACCTCCGGGCGGGACCTGAGCATCGGCAGCCCCGCCACGAACGGCCGGCCCGGGGCGGGGTACGGCGGGCTGTTCTGGCGCGCCCCGCTGGGCGCGCGGCCCCCGGAGGTCACCGGCGCCGGGGGCCTGCGGGGCGAGGAGGCCCTGCACGGCTCCCGGGCCGCGTGGCTGGCCCTGGCCGGGGAGGACGGCTCCGGTGCGCCGTGGACGCTCCTGTTCGTCCAGCCCGGCGGGCACCGCGACCCGTGGTTCCTGCGCGCCTCGGACTACCCGGGGGTGGGCCCCGCTCTGGCCTGGGAGGAGCGACTGCCCCTGCCCGGGGGCGGCCGGCTGGAGCGGGGACTGCGCGTGGCGGTGTGCGACGGCCGTCCCGCCGACCCGGCGGCCCTGGCGGAGGCCGTGGGCGCGCTGGACTGAGCGCGGGAAGCCCCGGGGCGGGAGAGCCGGACGGGGCCGGAGCGGCGGCCGTGGGTTCCGAGGGATCGGGGGCGGCCCTCGGGCCCCGGCCGGGTGGGCACGCCTCCGGGTTCCGGGATCACGGGGGCCGGGGCGTGGGACCGTGGGTCCTCGCGGCCCGGCAACCCCTGGCCGCCGGAACGGCGCAGGCCCGTGCCGGAAGCCGCCCCGGGCCCTGCGACGCCCCCGCGGGCGGGCAGCACGGGGCCGTCCGTCCGGGCGGCCCCCTATAACGAATGCAGGCCCGCGGAGCGGGCCGGACCAGGCCCTTCACCGGCCTGTGGACGACCACGGCGCCCACGCGCCGTACGAGAGAAAGGCATCACCCATGCGCGTCCTCGTCACCGGAGGCTCGGGGAGGCTCGGCCGCAGCGTCGTGGCCACCCTGGCCGAGCGCGGCCACGACGTCACGTCGGTTGACACCGCCGAGGCGGACCACCCGGCCGGGGTCACCGGGATCGTCGCCGACCTGCTGGACGACGCCGGACGGGAGGACGCCTTCACCCGGGCGCGCCCCGAGGCCGTCGTCCACCTGGCCGGGATCGCCGTGCCCTTCGCCCGCCCCGACGTGGAGACCCTCCAGGTCAACACCGGCCTGGCCTGGGCCGTGCTCTCCGCCGCCGTCGCCCACGGGGCCCGCTCGGCGGTGGCCGCCTCCAGCCCCACCGTCTACGGCTACAACACGCCCTCCTGGCGGCCCCTGGCCCTGCCGCTGGACGAGGAGCACCCCGTCGCCCCCTGGCACGCCTACGGGCTGAGCAAGGCCATCATCGAGGACACCGTGCGCTCCCTGGCGCGCACCAGCGACACCTGCGTGCTGTCCTGCGTGCGCCCCGGCTACGTGGTCGCCCCCGAGGAGTGGCGGGGCGCGGTCACCCAGCTCGGCCACACCATGGCCGAGCGCCTGGCCGACCCGGCTCTGGCCGCGACCTCCCTGTTCAACTACGTGGACGCGCGCGACGCCGCCGAGCTGTTCGCGCTCGTGGTGGAGCGGCCGGAGCGGGTGCGCAGCGGCCAGGTCTTCAACGCCGTCGCGCCGGACCCGCTCGCGGAGGGCCCGGTCCACGAGCTGCTCCCCCGCTTCCACCCCTCCACGGCGCAGACCGCCGCGTCCCTGGCGGACGGCCGCTCCGTGTTCTCCTCGGAGGCCGCCCGCACCGCCCTCGGCTGGAACCCCACCCGGACCTGGCGCGACCAGATGTCCGCCCCCACCCCGTGAGACCCGATCGGCCGTGAACAGGTCGAGGGCTCCGCTACGCTAGGAAAGAGTTTTCCCAGTGGCCCGAACCAGAAGAGGGAGCGGTGTGGAGTCCGGTTACGTGACGCTGGAACAGGTCGCCTCACACGCCGGGGTGTCCCTGGCCACGGCTTCCAGGGTGATCAACGGCAGCACCAGGCAGGTGAGCCAGCGGCTGCGCGACAAGGTCACCGCGAGCGCCCAGGAACTCGGCTACCTGGCCAACGCCTCGGCGCAGACGCTCGCCCGCAACAGCAGCTCACTGGTCGGGCTGCTCGTCCACGACATCGCCGACCCCTACTTCTCCTCGATCGCGGCGGGGGTCACCCGCCACACCGAGGAGCGCGGACTGGTCCTGGTGCTGGGCACCACGAGCCGCTCCGCCCAGAAGGAGGGGCGCATCCTGGCCGCACTGCGCGCCCACCGGGCGCGCGCGGTGGTACTGGTCGGATCGCGCTCGACCGACGACGAGAGCAACCGCCGCCTGGCCGAGGAGATCCGCCTGTTCCGCCGCCAGGGCGGACGGGTGGCGTGCGTGTCCCAGGAGGGGCTGCCCGCCGACACGGTCACGCCCGACAACCACACCGGCGCGGCCGACCTCGCACGCCACCTCATCGCGCAGGGGCACCGCGAGTTCGCCATCCTGGCCGGGCCCACCGACCTGTGGACCGCGCGCGAGCGCCTGGACGGGTTCCACTCGGCGCTCTCGGGCGCGGGCCTGGAGCTGGCCCACCACAACGTGGTGCACGGCGCGTTCACCCGCGACGGCGGCTACGAGTCCACCCGCCGCCTGATGGCGGTGGGCACCGGGGCCACCTGCCTGTTCGCGGTCAACGACGTGATGGCCACCGGGGCGATGGCCGCCCTGCGCGACCTGGGGCTGCGCGTGCCCGAGGACCTGTCGGTGGCGGGCTTCGACGACATCCCGACCCTGCGCGACCTCACCCCCGCCCTGACCACCGTGCGCCTTCCGCTGGAGGAGATGGGCGAGCGGGCCGCGGTGCTCGCCCTGGAGGAGGAGTCCGGCCAGGAGGCCCGCGTGATCACCGTCCGGGGCGAGGTGGTCGAGCGGGAGAGCACCGCGCCGCCCGGCCGGTCGGCCCGGAACCCGGCCGTCGGCACCGTCTGACCCCGCCGCCGACACCGCTCCGGTGTGGGCCCGCCCCCCCCGGGGGGCGGGCCCACACGTGTGTCCGGCGGATGCGCGGGCGGCGTCAGCCGGCGGTGCGCAGGTAGCGGTCCGCCCATTCCGCGAAGGTCGTGAGCGGGATGCCGAGGGCCCGCGCGAACTCCGGCCGGGCGGGCTGGCCGGTCACGTTCATGAACTCGTGCGACGCCCCCATCCCCGGCATCCCCGCGGCGACCGCCTCCGCCGTGCTCATGTCGGGCGCGCCCAGATCGGTCCCCAGGGCGTGTGACAGGGTCCGCGCGATCTCGGTCATGGTCAGGTGGTCGCTCGCCAGCTCCAGCTCGACCCCGTGGAACCGCTCCGGGGCGGCCACCGCCGCGGCGGCCGCCCCGCCGATGTCGTCGACGGCGACGAGGGACACCGGCGTCCCGGGCTTCAGCACGCTCACCAGACCGCCCTCGACTCCGCGGGGGAACAGGAACGCCATCGACGGGAGGAAGTTCTCCATGAAGAAGCCCGGCTTGAGGATCGTCCAGTGCCGGAACCCCGCCTCCCGCACCCGGTCCTGGATCCCGGTCTTGGCGGTGTAGTAGGGCTCCAGCGCCGTCCAGCGGCCTTCGTCCCATCCGGCGATGCCGGTGTGCTGCCCGGCTCCGGAGACGGACGTGTGCACGAACTGCGGCACGCCCGCGGCCAGTGCGCCCGCGATCAGGTTGGCGGCCTGGACCACCTCGCCCTCGAAGTCGACGGAGTCCCCTCTCATCTCGGGCAGCTGGACCGAGAAGACCGCCCGGGCCCCCTCGGCGGCCCCGGCCACGGAGTCGCGGTCGCGGAGGTCGCCGGTGACCAGGGCCGCGCCGAGCGCCTCGACGGCCCTGGCCCGGTCGGTCGCGGGGTCCCGTACCAGGGCGCGGACGGGGACGCCCGCCGCGAGCAGGGCGCGGGCCGTGGCGCCGCCCTGGCGGCCGGTGGCGCCGGTGACCAGGACGGGTGCGGAATCGGTGGACATGGGGTCGCTCCTCGGGTGTGCACCGCTAAACGGCGGGGCCCGCCGTTTCTTGTCCGCTAAGATACGGAGGGCCCCGCCACTTAGCAACCGCAGAGGTGACACCATGCCCGCCCAGCGCGCGGACGCCCGGCGCAACCACGCCCGCCTGCTCGCCGTGGCCGAGGAGGAGATCGCCGCGCACGGCGCGGACGCCTCTTTGGAGCAGATCGCCCGCGTCGCGGGGGTCGGATCGGCCACCGTACGCCGCCACTTCCCCAACCGCCGTGCCCTGCTGGACGCGGTCTTCCGCGGACGGATCGAGGCCCTGTGCGCCCACGCGCGGGACCTGGGAAGCACGGCCGACGCCCGGACCGCGCTCCTGGAGTGGCTGCGCGCCGTGACCGAGTACGGCGCGTCCACCCGGGGACTGGCCGTGGCGCTGCTCCGCGACACGGGAGCCTCCGCCGACGCGGAGCACGGGAACACCTGCGCGAACGAGCTCGCCGCTGCCGGGGAACCGCTGGTGGAGCGCGCCGCGGAGGCGGGAGCGGTGGCCCCGGGCGTGACGGCCGAGGATCTGGTCACCCTGGTCACCGGCATCACCCTGGCCACGGAACACCACCCCGACCCCGTCGCCGAGGCGGACCGGATGCTCGGTCTGACCATGGCGGGAGTTCTCCCGCAGGGATGACGGGCGCGGCGCGGAGGCGGGCGCCGACTCCCCCGGCCCCGGGTGCGGGCCCGACCGGTCCGTGCCGCCGCCGGAACGCGGGCCGGCGGCCCTGGCTCAGAGCCTGCGGTGCATGATGTGCAGGCCGACGTAGCCGTGCTCGGGGTGCGCGAACCCCTCGGGCAGGGTGCCCACGACCGTGAAGCCCAGGGAGCGCCACAGCGCGACCGCGCGGGTGTTGGTCTCCACGACCGCGTTGAACTGCATCGCGCGGAACCCGTCGGCGCGGGCCGTGTCCAGCACGTGGGCGGCCAGCGCACGGCCGACACCGCGCCCGCCGTGGGCGGGGTCGACCATGAAACTCGCGCTCGCGATGTGCGAACCGGGCCCGCGGTGGTTGCGGACGGAGTTGGCGGTGCCCAGCACCGTCCCGTCGGTGTCCACGGCCGCGAACGTGCGTCCGGGCGGGGGCGGGAACCAGCGTTCGCGCGCCTCCTCCGGACCGAGGTCGGTCTCCCACGTGAACGTCGTCCCCGCGGCGATGACGGGGCGCATGAAGGCCCACATGGCGGGCCAGTCGGCGGAAGCGGCCTCACGGATCTGCATGCCTGCCAGCATGCTGGCGGGCGCCGTCCTCCGCAACCGGTTTCCGCAAGGCGAAGCCGGTGGCCTCCACCGGGGAGCAGACCCCCCAACGCGCTCGCGCTCAGGGCCGTCGACCAGCCCATTGCCGTTTTCCGGCGTACTCGACCCACCCCCGAACACCCCCTGTGTCCGCTTATTCGGACATGACGAGTGATTGGACATGTCGTCTTGTCCAACACAGGCTGTGCCCATGAACGACCGCACCACCTCACCCCTGACCGCCCGCAGAGCCGTCGCCGAGCAGCGCGCCCGCGACATCGCCGCCGCCTGGCGGCGCGGGGACCGCGACATCCGCGCCCTGGCCATCCGCCACAGCGTGGGCCGCGACACCGTCCACGCCGACCTGCGCGCCGCCGGCATCGACCCGACCGATCGCACCGCACCCGTGGACGAACCCCGGATGATCACCACCGCCGAACTCGACCGCGCCCAGCAGGCGTTCGCCCGCGACAGCGCGGGGTTCACCATGGACGTGCGCATGGACAACGCCGGATACCGCCACCTGCACTTCGAACAGGGCACAGCCTGGTGGGATCTGCACGCCTTCCCCGGTGGGCTGATGGTGCGCGGCGACCACGGCGCCTTCGTCTTCGCCAACGGCTCCCCCGACATCTTCAGCAGCTTCCGCTTCAGCGGCGTCGACCCCGCCTACTGGGCACAGACGCTGGACGCCGGCACCGCCCGCTCCTGGTCCGAGCAGCGCTTCCGCGACTGGCTGACCGAGGAGGCCGAGTCCCTTGGTGTCCTGGAGCGGGCGCGCAAGGTCCTGAACGAGAACAACGGCTACGACCTCGAGCACGAGGCGTCGGCGCGCTGGGCACTGGCCAACGCCTACGACGAGCTGGGAATCGCCTTCCCCGACCCCGGTGAGGTCGACCTGTACGACTGGGACGAGTACTACCTGTGGACCATGCACGCGATCAGCGCGGGCATCCGCGCCTACGACCAGGCAGCGACGGAGACCACCACTCCCTGACCAGCCCCGCGTCCGGGGCGCCCGGTCCTGGAGGGCACCGGCCGCCGCGGCGGACCCCCGCCACCCCCTCGACCCGGCGCCCGCACTGCGCACGTCCCCGATGGAGAACGATCCCGGGGCCGTCGTACGGTCCCCGGCCGAGTTCTGCCCGTCACCGCCCTCAGGCCGCCGGTGCGGAGGCACCGCCACCGGACCGGGCGCGCCGGCGGCGCACCCACACACCCGCCCAGGCCGCGGCCACGACGGCGGCCATCACACAGCGCGAGGTCATGAGGTGCTCGCGGGGGTACAAGCGCTCCGTCAGGTAGAAGTCGATGAAGCCGAACTCCATCACCGGGCGACCCGTGTTGAGCCGGGCCCAGTTCTCGATCTCCGTCAGGAAGCACGGCCAGTCGACGATCACGATGCCCAGGGCGTAGGCGGCGACCACCAGGTGCACCCGGAACAGCCGGGGCCATCGCCAGGCCAGGAACCCGCCGAGGACGACGAAGCCGAGGAACGCGAAGTGGAGGACCATCGCGGTGTGGCCGAGGAGGAGGTAGGGCATGCCCCGAACCTAGGCCGGGGCGGCGCCGCGCACATCGGCACCCGCACCCACCCCCTCTGAGTACCCGTGCTCATGACCGCGCCGGGGCGCCCCCCGACCTGCGGAGGGCGCCCCGGCGCACGGTCGCGGACCCTGTGCTAGGGGGAGGGGTCCGCGACCGGGGTGAGCGTGTCGGCGAACACCAGGCCGTGGCCGAGCCCGGTGTCGGCGCGCACCGTCCCCCGGTCGAACTCCACCCCGCTGGGGCGGGCCAACGCTCCCAGCGCGGCGAAGGAGGCACGGTCGATGTCCTCGACCATGGCCACCCGGGGAAGGCACAGCGCCAACTGGCCCGACAGCTCGGGCAACAGGTGCGGAGCCACCGGCACGCCGCGGCGCGCCATCGACTCCGCGATCCGCAGGAACGGGGTCACCCCGCCCACCCGCACCACGTTGGGCTGCGCCACGTCGCACACACCGAGGTCCACGGCCCGCTCGAACTCCGCGGCCGTGCGCAGGTTCTCACCGATCGCGAAAGCTGTGCCCGTCCGCTCGCGCAGCCGGGCATGCGACTCCAGGTCCTCGGCGGGCAGGGGCTCCTCCACGAAGTACGGATCGAACGGTTCCAGCGCGCGCAGCGCACGCGCCGCCCTGGGCACGTCCCAGCGCTGGTTGGCGTCCACCATCAACAACCGTTCCGGCCCCAGCGATTCCCGCACCGCGCCCACGCGCTCGACGTCGCGGGAGATCTCGGCCGAGCCCACCTTCATCTTGGCCGCCCGGTGCCCCGCCCCGACCCAGCCCCGCACCTGCTCCACCAGGTCCGGCAGCGAGTAGTCGAGGTTGACCCCGCTGCCGTAGGACTCCACCGAGTCACGGCGCCGGCCCACCAGGTCGACCAGGCTCACCCCCGCCGCACGGGCGGACAGGTCCCACAGGGCGATGTCCACCCCGGCCAGCGCCATCAGGGTGAGCCCGCTGGTCCCCGCCTCGCGCAGGTGCCAGCGCAGCTCGTCCCACCGGGAGGGGTGCGCCGCTCCCCCCGACAGGACCGGGCCCAGGTCGTCGTTGACCAGAGCCGCCACCGCACGGGCCCCGATCAGCGGGGTCCACGAGAAACCCGTGCCGACCAGCCCCGTGTCGGTGGCCACCCGCACCACCACCACGTCGTTGCGGTCCACCCCGCCGTCCCAAGCCCGGTGCAGCGGCAGCCGGAAGGCACGGGCCACGACCTCGGTGACACGCACCGTCAGCCCTCCTTCACCAGGGACAGGCCCGTCTCGATCAGCTCGCCCAGAGCCGCCACCTCCTCGGCCGTGGGGTCGGTGAACGGGGCCCGCACCCCGCCCGCCTCCACCCCGCGCAGCCGCGCCCCCGCCTTGACCAGGGACACCGCGTACCCGGGCACCCGGTCGCGCAGCCGCACCAGCGGCTCGAAGAACCCGGACAGCAGCCGGTCCGCGAGCGGGTCCCCCGCGTGGAAGGCCGTGTAGAACGCGTTCGCCACCTCGGGCACGAACGCGAACGCCGCCGACGAGTACAGCGGCACACCCACACCCCGGTAGGCCGCCACGGTCAGCTCCGCCGTGGGCAGCCCGTTGAAGAACGTGAACTCGTCCCCGCGCACCTCGCGCACCGCCAGGACGATCTGGTGCATGCGCCCGAGGTCGCCCACCCCGTCCTTGATGCCCACCACCGTGGGGATCGCCGCCAGCTCGGCGGCGCTCTCAGGGGTGAACACCATCGATCCGCGCTGGTAGACGATCACCGGGATGTCGACGGCCGAGGTCACGGTGCGCACGTACTCCACCAGTCCCCGCTGCGGGGCGCCCACCAGGTAGGGGGGCAGCAGCAGGACGGCGTCCGCGCCCAGCTCCCGGGCCGCGCGGGCCTGCTCGACCGCGGTGCCGACGCTGCCGCCCGCACCGGCCACCACGGGCACACGCCCCGCGGTGACCTCCACCGACCGCCGCACCACCGCGGCGTGCTCGGCGGCCGACAGGGCGTGCACCTCACCGGTACCGCACGCCGCGAACACCCCGCCGGCCCCGTGCTCCACGCCCGAGGCCACGTGCTCGGCCAGCACGGCCTCGGCGACGCCTCCTCCGGAGTCGAAGGGGGTGAGGGGGAAGAACAGGATTCCTTCGAAGTTCATGCCGCTCCTTGGCTGTTGAGGGATCGGGGCCGCCCCGGGTACGGGCGGCCCCGGCGAGGTCCGCAGGACCTCACAGGACGTGCTGCACGTGACGCCGGACCAGGGTGGCGATGACGTCGTCGCCGTCGGCGTCCCACACCTGCCGGTTGAAGATCTCCACCTCGATGTCCCCGTCGTACCCCGCCGCGTCCACGGCCCGGCGCAGGCCGCGCACGTCGGCGTGGCCGTCACCGACCATGCCCCGGCCCAGCAGGTTGTCGGCCGGAAGCGGCACCACCCAGTCACAGGCCTGGAAGGAGGCGATGCGCCCGCCCGCCCCGGCCCGCTCGATCTGGGTCCACACCTGCGGGTCCCACCACACGTGGTAGGCGTCCACGACCACGCCCGCCGCCTCGGCGTCGAAGCGTTCGGCCACGTCCAGGGCCTGCCCCAGGGTGGACAGCACCGCGCGGTCGGCGCAGAACACCGGGTGCAGCGGCTCCAGGGCCAGGCGCACACCGCGCTCGACCGCGTACGGGACGAGCTCGGCCAGGGCCTCGACCATCCGCTCGCGCACGCCGGCGAGGTCGCGGTCCCCGTCCGGCATGCCGCCCACCACCATGACCAGGCAGGGCGCGCCCAGCTCGGCGGCCTCGTCGACGGCCCGGCGGTTGTCCTCCAGCGCGGCGGCCCTGTCCCCACCGGTGAGGAACCCTCCACGGCAGTAGGACGAGACCCGCAGACCGCTGCGGCGCACCAGGTCAGCGGCCTTGGCGAGCCCGGTCTCGGCGACCGGTTCGCGCCACAGGCCGATGGCGGGCAGCCCGGCGCGCAGGCACCCGTCCACCGCCTGGGTCAGACTCCAGCGCTTGACGGTGGCCTGGTTCAGGGACAGCCGCGCGAGCCGGGGGTCGCCCGGCTCCGGGGTGTCCACGGCCGCGGGGAGGCCGGAGGGGACGTCGACGGCGCCGGGCACCACCGGGGCGGCGCCGTGGGGCGGGTACGTGGTCACTGGTCCACCCCCGACACCTGGAGCAGGGCACGCATGCGCGCCGCGGCGAGGTCGGGGTCGGAGAGGACCCCGGCGGCGTCGGCCAGGCGCAGGGCCTGGGCCAGGTGGGGCAGGTCGCGGGCGCTGTGCAGGCCGCCCACCATGTGGAACCCCTTCTGGTGGCCGTTGAGCCAGGCCAGGAAGGTGATGCCGGTCTTGTAGTAGAAGGTGGGCGCGGCGAACAGGTGCCGGGCCAGGGGGACGGTCGGGTCCATCAGCGCGCGGTAGCGTCCGGTGTCGCCCTCGTCCAGCGCCGCGAGCGCCCGGGCGGCGGCCGGTCCGATGGCGGCGAAGATCCCGAGCAGGGCGTGGGAGTGGCCCTGCTCGTCGCCCAGCACCAGGTCGGGGTAGTTGAAATCGTCGCCGGTGTACAGGCGCACGCCCTCGGGGAGCAGGCGTCTGAGCCGGACCTCCAGGGCGGCGTCGAGCAGGGAGACCTTGATGCCCTCCACCGCGTCGGCGTGCTCGGCGATCAGCGCGGCCACGGGCTCGATCGCCTCGGCCGGGTCGGCGAACCCCCAGTACCCGGCCAGGGCCGGGTCGAAGGCGGTGCCCAGCCAGTGCAGGACGACCGGGCGCTCCGCCCGCCGCAGCAGGCGGCCGTAGGCCTTGGCGTAGTCCCCCGGCCCCTGGGCGACGGCGGCCAGGGCCCGCGAGGCCATCAGGACGGGTGTGGCACCGGCGCCCTGGACGACGTCGAGCTGTTCCCCATAGGCCGTGATAACGCTTTCCAGGTCGACATGGGAAGAATCGAGCTGGTCGGTTCCCACCCCGCAGGCCAGGGCGGCGCCGCGCGCGGCGGCCTCCGCCCCCGACCTGCGGATCAGCTCGGCGGTGGCCTCCCAGTCCAGGCCCATGCCGCGCTGGGCCGTGTCCATGGCGTCGGCGACGCCCAGCCCCTGGTCCCAGAGGTGGTGGCGGAAGGCGAGGGTGGCCTCCCAGTCCAGGCGGGCGGGGGCCCCGGGCGCGTTGGGGGCGGCCGGGTCGGCGACCACGTGGGCCGCCGCGTAGGCGACGCGGGAGCGCGCGGGCGGCAGGGGGGAGGTGTCGGCGGGGGCGCCGGTCAGCGTGTAGGGCGCGACGGCGCCGTCGGGGGAGGGCAGGCGCAGTGTGCTCACGTCAGGGTGACCTCGTCCAGTTCGACGGTGTGCCCGTTCTGGGCCGAGCGCAGCCCGGCCTCGGCCATCTGCAGGCCCCGCGCGCCGGAGAGCAGGTCGTGCGGGAACGGGGCGTCCAGGACCACGTGCCGCAGGAAGCCCTCCCACTGGGCGCGGAACCCGTTGGGGAAGTCGGTGTTGTCGGGGACCTCCTCCCACTGCTCGCGGTAGCTGGCGGGGTCCTCCAGGTCGGGGTTCCAGACGGCCTTGGGGGTGGAGGCGCGGTGCTGGAAGCGGCAGGAGCGCAGCCCCGCCACGGCGCTGCCGTGGGTTCCGTCGACCTGGAACTCCACGAGCTCGTCGCGGTTGACGCGCACGTTCCAGGAGGAGTTGATCTGGGCGATGACGCCCCCCTCCAGCTCGAAGATGCCGTAGGCGGAGTCGTCGGCGGTGGCCTGGTAGGCGCGCCCCTCCTCGTCCCAGCGCTGCGGGATGTGGGTGGCCACCTTGGCGGTGACCGTGCGCACCGGGGCGAACAGGTGCTCCAGCACGTAGTGCCAGTGCGGGAACATGTCCAGCACCATGCCGCCGCCCTCCTCGGCCCGGTAGTTCCAGCTGGGCCGCTGCGCGGGCTGCCAGTCGCCCTCGAAGACCCAGTAGCCGAACTCACCCCGGACGGAAAGGACCTTTCCGAAGAAGCCGCTCTCGACCAGCCGGCGCAGTTTGAGCAGTCCGGGCAGGAAGAGCTTGTCCTGGACGACGCCGTTGCGCACGCCCGCGTCGCGGGCGAGCTTGGCCAGTTCCAGCGCTGAGCTGAGCGTGCTCGCGGTGGGCTTCTCGACGTAGACGTGCTTGCCCGCGGCGATGGCGGCGCGCACCGCGGCCTCGCGGGCGTGCGTGATCTGCGCGTCGAAGTAGATCGAGATCCGGTCGTCGGAGAGAACCGAGTCCAGGTCGGTGGTCCAGCGCTCGATGCCGTGCCGGTCCGCGATCTCGCGCAGTTTCCGCTCGGAGCGCCCGACCAGCACGGGTTCGGGGATGATCCGGGAGCCGTCGGGCAGGGGAACCCCTCCGGCCTCGCGGATCGCCAGGATCGACCTGGTCAGGTGTTGCCGGTACCCCATGCGTCCGGTGACGCCGTTCATGGCGACACCCAGCACGTGATCACTCATGGGTTGTTACCACCTCTCCTTGTGAAAGCGCTTTCCAGCGTACGGCAAACCGTCCGTCCACACCAGTGGGCCGGAGGTGCCGCAAGGGGCTCCGAGGAGGAAAACCGCGGAAAACCCCCGCGCACCGGGGGCGTTCCCGCCGGACAGGGGGTCGTGGCGCCCCGGAGGAGCGGGCGGGCGGCGCCGCGCACCCCCTGGCGCGCGGTCCGCTTGTAAAGGTACCCTTTACATGTGCAAGGAAATTTGACAGATGTGCTGAAGGTCGTGAAGACGCGCCTGGACGCGTTCCTCGCGTCACGCGTCCTGACGAAGGACGACGACTGGGCCGACGCGATAGGGCGTGCCGTGAGCATGCAGGCGGCCGCCGACGACGTCGTGCGCGCTGTCGTGCAGCAGGCGCGCCGGAACGGCGCCACGTGGCAGGTCATCGGTGACGCGCTCGGCGTGAGCAGGCAAGCGGCGTTTCAGCGCTATGGCAAACCGATCGATCCCCGAACAGGAGAACCCATGAACACCACGCCACTCCCCGGCGCCGCCGAACTGGCCGCGTCGGTGATCGGGGACCTCGCTTCCGGGCAATGGACGCGTGTCACCGAGCAGTTCGATCCGGCCATGCGCGACGGCCTGTCGGAGGAGGCGCTCGCGGCCGCGTGGGCGCAGATCATCGGCCTGTCGGGAGCTTTCGAAGGGCGTGGGGAGCCGGAGGTCACCCGGGCCGGCGACGTGACGATCACGAACACGCCGCTCTCGTTCGAGGCGGGCGACTACACGGCACGGATCTCGTTCCGCGACGACCGCGCCATCGCCGGCCTGCACATCCTCGAAGGGCAGACGCCATGACCATCAGACCTCAGCTCGGATCGAAGGCGACCGCGGCCCGAGGCGGGCCCCGCATGAACGGCCGCGATCTGCGATCCGTCGGCGTGTTCACCGCCCTGGCGTTCGCGCTCGCCTGGCTCCTCGCGCTCCCGCTCTGGTTCGGTGACGGGCTCGCCGGCCCCTGGTTCCCCCTCGTGGCGACCGCCACGATGGCGACCCCCGCGATCGCCGCCCTCGTCGTCGTGTTCTTCGTGGAGCGGCCGAAGCACAAGGCGTGGAAACTCGGGGTGTGGCCGCTGAGACCGGTCCGCGGGCTGCTCGGCTACGGGGCGCTGGGGATCTTCGTGTCCATCGCTCTGGTCCTGGTGGCGCTCCCGGTCGGTGCGCTGCTGGGGGTCTATCCGGCCGACTTCGCGAACTTCTCCGCGTTCCAGCAGGTCCTCGACGAGCAGGCGGGCGCCGCAGGGGCTGCCGGGATCCCGATGCCGATCGGCGCGCTCATCGCCGTCCAGCTCGCCGCACTCCCCCTGGCGGCGTTCGTCAACCTCATCCCGGCACTGGGCGAGGAACTCGGGTGGCGGGGGTGGCTGCTCCCGAAGCTGATGCCGCTCGGCACCCTGCCGGCCCTCCTGGTCTCCGGTGTGATCTGGGGCCTGTGGCACGCGCCGCTCATCCTCCTCGGGTACAACTACCCCGATGCGCCGGGTTGGCTCGGCCTGGCCGCGATGGTCGGCATGTGCGTTCTGATCGGCGCGGTCTTCGGCTGGCTGAGGCTCCGATCGGGGTCCGTGTGGCCCGCGGCCCTCGCACATGCCGCGTTCAACGGGGCGGGCGGGTCCTACCTCCTCTTCGCGAAGGCGGGAGAGCACGTCGACACCACGCAGGCGACGGTCCTGGGCTGGAGCGGATGGATCGTGCCGCTCGCGCTCGTCGTGGTCCTGGTCGCCACGGGACAGTTCTCCTCCGCGAAGCACCCGTCCACCCCGCCGTCGCAGAAGGGCCGTCCCCCCGAACGCCCGGCGACGGGACAGGCGACCGGTGAGTAGCCGCAACGGCCGCTGAGGCCTCCGAGGACGGGTGCGGCGGTGGCAGACGGAGGAACACCGGGGCCCTGCGCGGCCGGGGTCGCCCACAGGGCCCGGCCGACCCGGAGCCCCCGGCGTCAGGACGTCCGCGAGCGCGGTCGCAGAGAAAGTCACCGCACGCCGAGTGGAGGACAGTTCCTGACCTGAACGGTTCCTAGAGTGGGGGCGCACCCCAGCACCCCGAGGAGACCCATGGGCGCCCCCACCTGGCAGGACATGACCGCACGACGCCTGTGGCGCCATGCGCTCACCTCCCCGGGCACGAGCGCGGCCGACGTGGTCGGCGCCATGTGCGGGGTCCACGCCCAGGTGATGCCGGCGGCCGAGGTGTCGCTCGGACTGCGCCTGGAGGACGCCGACCGCACGCATGTGCGCGCCGCCCTGTGGGAGACCCACGAGCTGGTCAAGACCTTCGGCCCGCGCGGCACCGTCCACCTGCTGCCCACCCGCGAGCTGCCGCTGTGGACCGCGGCGCTCTCGGCGGCCCAGCGCGCGGGCAACCCCTCCCCCAAGGGGGCGCTGCTCACCCCCGAGCAGACCGACGAACTGGTCGAGGCGTCCGCCGCCGTCCTCGCCGACACCGAGATGACCGTGGACGAGCTCACCGAGGCCCTGGCCGAGCGGGTCGGCTCCTGGGCGGCCGACCCCGTCATGGACGCCTTCCAGGCCAAGTGGCCGCGCTGGCGGCAGGCCACCCACACCCTCGCCAACCGCGGCTCCCTGTGCTTCGGCCCGATGCGCGGCCGCAAGGTCACCTACACCAGCCCCCGCCGATGGCTGCCGGACACCGCTCCGGCCGACACCGAACGGGCCCTCGCCCACGTGCTGACCGGTTACCTGCGCGCCTACGGCCCGGCCACGCCCCAGCACTTCGCCCAGTGGCTCTCCGCGCCCAGGCGCTGGGCGGTCGAGCTGTTCGCGTCCATGGGCGGGCTCGTCGAACCCGTCGAGGTGGAGGGCGCCACCCTCTACCAGGTCGCCGGGGACGCCGCCGCCCCTCCCGCACCCGCCCCGGAGGTCCTGCTGCTGCCCTACTTCGACGCCTACACCGTGGGCTGCCACCCGCGCGACGTGGTCTTCCCCGGTCCGGCCCGCCGGCGTGCGCTGGCCCGGGGCCAGGCCGGGACCCACCCCGTCCTGTTCGTGGACGGTCTGGCGGCCGGGGTCTGGCACCAGCGGCGGTCGGGCCGTCACCTCGACATCACCGTGGAGGCCCTGGCCCCGCTCCCGCCGGCACGGCGCGACGCCGTCGCCGAGCAGGCCGAACGGGTCGGGCGCATCCTCCAGGCCTCTCCGCGCCCGGCCTTCGACACCGTCACCGTGGGCCCCCACGCCTGACGACGGGTCCGCCGCCGACCGGCGGCGGACCCGGACCCTCCACCCCACCCACCCGAGGCGGAAAGGCCGCGGCTCGCAGTCCGGGCCCAGGTACGCGATGACGAACAAGACCGACTTCAAGAAGACCCTCGACGCCTACCGGGCGCCACGGGGCCGGTTCCGGATCGCCGAGATACCGGACCTGCACTACCTGATGATCGACGGCCGCGGGGACCCGAACACCTCACCGGCCTTCGCCGAGGCGGTCGGGGCGCTCTACCCGGTGGCCTACAAGCTGAAGTTCGCCAGCAAGCGGGAGCTCGGGCGCGACTACGTCGTCATGCCCCTGGAGGGCCTGTGGTGGGCCGAGGACATGGACGCCTTCACGGCGGCCCGCGACAAGTCCCGGTGGGACTGGACCATGATGATCATGGTCCCGGACTGGACCGACCAGGACATGTTCGCCTCCGCCGTCGAGCGTGCGGCGGCCGGGAACAGGCCGGCGCGCCTGGGCGACGTCCGCCTGGAGCGGCTGTCGGAGGGCCGGTGCGTGCAGACGCTGCACGTCGGCCCGTTCGACGGGGAGGCCGGGGTCCTGGCACGGATGCACCACGAGTTCATCCCCGACCACGGGCTGCGCATGACCGGAAAACACCACGAGATCTACCTCGGCGACTTGCGCAGGGTCGCACCGGAGAGGATGCGCACCATCCTCCGGCAACCGGTCGAGGCCGCGGACGCGGGCGGGTAGCGGCACGCCGGGCGGGTACGGGAGACGGTGCCGCGCCCGCCCGGTCCGGAGCGCCCGGGCCGGTCCACGCGCGGGTTCTCGGCGGAGGCGTTCGGCCCGCCGCCCCGCGGAAAACCCTTTCTGTTGCGCGCCGGCGCGGCGCTAACATGCACAACCGCCTGTTCTCTCATCCAGGGGAGCCATGGAACACGACTGGCAGGTCTGTGCCGACAACGCCGTCACCTGGGCACGACAGCATCTCGGATCGACCGCTTACACCTCGCGCTGCCTCGCCTTCGTGGAGGACGCCTACGAACGGTCCAACCACGTGGAGATCTTCGGTGGCGACTTCGCCGGTGAGTCCGCCCGGATCTATGCGGCGCGGGAGAATACCGGAGTTCCTCCGACCGGCGCCTTCGCCTTCTACGACAGCACCGGGGAGTTGTTCGGCCGCCGACAGGACTGGGGCCACGTGGGGCTGTGCGTCGGGGACGGCCGGGTCGTGCACGCCTGGGACCGGGTCAGGATCGACCACTATCTCGACATCCCGGACCTGGCGGCGCCTCCGGGCTGGGATCCCCCGCGCTGGGTCGGATGGACACCGGTCCAGCGCATCTTCCGGGGATGTAGGCCCAAGGACTGGGAGGCCGTCGGCGACGCGTCCGCAGCCGCGCAGCGCATGCAGGCGACCAGGTTCGGTGAGGGGCCGGGGCCGGCCTGACACCCGTGTGGGGCCCGGGCCGAGGCGCGACGGACCGGCCCGACACCGCCGCCTTGGGCGGCCGCGCACGCCGCACCGCCGCCGACCTGGCCCGCCGGGCCCTTACCGGCGGCCCCGCTCCCCCCTATGCTGCCGGGCATGGCAACACACGAGCGGGAGATCACCGCCCCTGTCGACCTGTGCGCGCCCGACGGCCGCCTCAACCCCGACGCCGTGGGGTGGTCGCGCACCCCCCTGCACCGGAGCGCGCTCCCCGGCTGGGGCCGCCGCAAGAAGTGGGAGTACTGGTGTGTGTCCACCCCCACCCACCTGGTCGCCCTCACCGTCGCCGACATCGACTACCTCGGAGTGGTCGGCGTGTACCTCCTGGAGTACGGGGGCCGCGAGGTGAGCCGCACCTCCCTGCGTCCGCTCGCCCACGGCGTCCGCCTGCCCGACACCCTGGGCGCCGGGACGGGCGCGGCCATCGGACCCGTGCGCGCCCTCGTCCAGGAGGCGCCCGGCGCGACACGGCTCCGCTTCTCCTGCGACACCCCCGAGGGCAGGCTCCACGGCGACCTCACCGTCGACCTGCCCCAGGACCACGAGACCATGAACGTGGTCATCCCCTGGAGCGCCGACCGCTTCCAGTACACCTCCAAGCACACCGCCCGCCCCGCCCGGGGCGCGGTCCGCCTCGGAGGGGACGTCCTGGACTTCGGGGGCGGCTGGGGGGTGCTCGACCACGGGCGCGGCCGCTGGCCCTACGACACCCGGTGGAACTGGGGCGCGGCCTCCGGCCGCACCGACGGCCGCACGGTGGGGCTGCAGTTCGGCGGCAGGTGGACCGAGGGCACCGGCCTGACCGAGAACGCCCTGTGCGTGGACGGGCGCCTGTCCAAGATCGGCGAGGAACTCGAATGGGAGTACGACCCCGACGACGCCCTCACCCCCTGGTGGATCCGCACCCCCGGCTCCGACCAGGTCGACCTCGTCTTCACCCCCTTCCACGAGCGGGTCGACCGCACCGACGCCGGCGTCCTCGTCAACGACACCCACCAGTGCTTCGGCCACTACACCGGCACCGTGCACACCGACGACGGCCACCCGGTGGCCGTGGACGGCCTCTTCGGATTCGCCGAACACGTGCACATGCGCTGGTGACACGGGTGCGGTCCCGGTCCGTGGCGGTGCCCGAGCCGGCGCCGCCTCGGCTATTTTCGGCAGGGTGAGCAATCTCGAACCCCACCCCGCCGAAGAGCGCGTGTGCGCCGGGGAGATCGACCCCGCCCTCCCCGACCCGGACACCGAACTCCTCGAACCCCGCGAGGTCCCCCTGGGCGGGCCCCGCGCGATGCTGGTCCGCCGGGCCCTCCCGGGCAAGAACCGCCGCATGGTCGGCGCCTGGTGCTTCGCCGACGCCTACGGCCCCACGGACGTCTCCCCGGGCGCCGGCATGCAGGTGCCGCCGCACCCCCACATCGGCCTCCAGACCGTCAGCTGGCTGGTGAGGGGGACGGTCCACCACCGCGACAGCGTCGGCTCCGACCAGCTGGTCCGCCCCGGCCAGCTCAACCTCATGACCGCCGGGCACGGCATCGCCCACTCCGAGCGCACCCCCGCCGACGCCCCCCGCGACCTGCACGGCGCCCAGCTGTGGGTGGCCCTGCCCGGGGCCGACCGCGAGGGCGACCCGCACTTCGAGCACCACGCCGACCTGCCCGTCCTGGACCTCCCTCTCCTGGACCGGGCCGGCGCGGCCCCCGCGGAACCGCCGGCGCACGGGGCGAGGGTCACGGTGATCATGGGCGAGGTGGACGGGCGCCGCTCCCCCGCCCGCACCTACACCCCGCTCATGGGCGCCGAACTGGTGCTGGAGCCCGGCGCCCGCGTGCGCATGCCCCTGGAACCGGGGTTCGAGCACGGCGTGCTGGCACTGGACGCGACCGTGCACACCCTCGGGCACCGGGTCGGCGCGGGATCCCTGCTCTACCTGGGGCAGGGGCGCGACCACGCCGTCCTGCACGCCGAGGAGCGCGCCCACCTGCTGGTCATCGGCGGCGAGCCCTTCGCCGAGGACCTGGTGATGTGGTGGAACTTCGTCGGACGCGACCACGACGAGATCGTCCGGGCGCGCACCGCCTGGGAACAGGGCCGCGAGGCGCCCGCACCCGGATCCCGCTTCCCCGCGGTGGCCGGTGACGGGGGCGCGGCACTGCCCGCGCCCGACCTGCCCAACGCCCGCCTGCGGCCCAGGCCCCGCCACCGCCCCTGAGACCCCTCCGGCCCCGTACGGCAGGACCTGTGGCGGCGCCCCCGTACCCCGGGGGCGCCGCCACACGCGTGTGCAAGCGCGACTGAAGAGAGGTGTCCAGTGTTCCTTGACACACACGCGGGGTACGTCCATACCTGGACAAAGTGATACGAAAACCGTATTGCTGCACGACATGCGGCGAGGCGAAATGTCCCAACGATGCCGCCTGGACCAACTCCTGCTACGGTGCGGTTCGCGAACTACGGGATGATTTAGGAGGCCTGAACATGGCCCAACAGCCTCGCGAGCAGTGGGGGACGCGCGCGGGATTCCTGATGGCGGCGATCGGATCCGCCGTCGGACTCGGGAACATCTGGCGATTCCCCTACATCGCCTACGAGAACGGCGGTGGGGCGTTCATGCTGCCCTACCTGGTGGCCCTGCTCACCGCCGGTATCCCACTCCTGATCCTGGAGTACTCGATCGGCCACCGGTACCGGTCCTCCGCCCCCCTGTCCTACAGACGGATCTCCCGGCCCGCCGAGGCCATCGGCTGGTGGCAGGTGGCGATCTGCTTCGTCATCGCCATCTTCTACGGCGCGATCATCGCCTGGAGCGCCTCGTACATCTACTTCTCGGTCACCGGCGCCTGGGGGGACGACCCCAACGGGTTCTTCTTCGGCGACTACCTCCAGATGAGCGAGACCCCCGGCGGGATCACCGGGTACGTGCCCGCGGTGGCATGGCCGCTGGTCGGCGTGTGGGTCGTGGTACTGGCCATCCTGGCCCTGGGCGTGCGCAACGGCATCGAGAAGGCCAACAAGGTCTTCATCCCGCTGCTGGCGGTCCTGTTCCTCGTCCTGGTGGTGCAGGCGCTCACCCTGGACGGCGCCGTCGCCGGCCTGGACGCCCTGTTCACCCCCGACTGGAACGCCATGCTCGACGGCAGCGTGTGGGTGGCGGCCTACGGACAGATCTTCTTCTCGCTGTCCATCGGGTTCGGCATCATGGTCACCTACGCCTCCTACCTCAAGCGCAAGGCCGACCTGACCGGCTCGGCCATGGTCGCGGGCTTCGCCAACAGCTCCTTCGAGCTGCTCGCGGGCATCGGTGTGTTCGCGGCGCTGGGCTTCATGGCCACCGCCGCCGGAACCGCGGTCGACGAGGTCGCCACCTCGGGCATCGGGCTGGCCTTCATCGCCTTCCCGCAGATCATCTCCACCCTGCCCTTCGGCGGGGCGCTGTTCGGCGTGCTCTTCTTCGCCTCGCTGATGATCGCCGGGCTGACCTCCCTGATCAGCATCGTCCAGGTCGTCGTCTCCGCCGTCCAGGACCGGGTCGGCCTGGGCCGCCTGCAGTCCGTCTTCCTGGTCGGCGGCATCATCGCCCTGGTCTCCATCCTGATCTTCCCCACCCACCAGGGCCTGCACTACCTGGACGTGTTCGACCACTTCATCAACCAGTACGGCATCGTCCTGGCCGCCCTGGCGATGCTCATCGTCTTCGGGTGGGTCCTGCGCCGACTGCCGATGTTCCAGAAGCACGCCAACGAGGTGTCCTCCATCCGCCTGGGCACGTGGTGGAAGGTCGTGCTGGGCGGAATCACACCGGTCCTGCTCGGCTTCATGATGTGGGACAGCCTGCGCACCGAGCTCACGGAGAACTACGCGGGCTACTCCACCGGGTTCCTGCTCTCCGCGGGCTGGGGCGTGGCGATCGGCGCCCTCGTGTTCGGGATCGTCGTCTCGCTGTTCCCCTGGAAGCGCGCCGACGCCATCGCCCGAGAGGACGCGGCCGACGCCGCCCTGACCGCCAAGGAAGGTGACAGCTGATGTCCACCAGCGCGATCGTCATGATGGTCGTCTCCATCGCCGTGCTCTGGGGCGGCCTCGTCGCGGCCGTCGTCCACCTGCGGCGCCACCCCGACGAGTCCGGGCCGGAGTAGGCGCCGGGCAGACGACGGGCGGGGCGGTGGATGCCGGGAGCATCCACCGCCCCGCCCGTCGTTCGCACCGCGCCGGCGCACGCCTCACCCCTGGGCGAACTCCCGCACGATGCGCTCGCAGAACGCGGGCAGGTCGTCGGGGTTGCGGCTGGTGGTGACCCCGTGGTCGGTGACCACCTCCTCGTCCACCACGACCCCGCCGGCGTTGCGGATGTCGGTGCGGATGCTGGGGTAGGAGGTCACCGTGCGCCCCCGCACCACGTCGGCCTCCACCAGGATCCAGGGCCCGTGGCAGATCGCCGCCACCGGCTTGCCCGCCGCGACGAAGTCGCGCACGAACCCCACGGCGTCCGCGTCCAGGCGCAGGTTGTCCGGGTTGACGGTCCCTCCCGGGACCACCAGGGCGTCGTAGTCCTCCACCTTGGCCTCGGAGACCACACGGTCCACCGCGAACCGCTCGGAGGGCTCGATGTCGCC
This sequence comes from Streptomonospora nanhaiensis, assembly GCF_026642255.1. Taxonomy (GTDB): domain Bacteria; phylum Actinomycetota; class Actinomycetes; order Streptosporangiales; family Streptosporangiaceae; genus Nocardiopsis; species Nocardiopsis tropica. Next base: position 3,567,857 of record NZ_CP113264.1, read on the forward strand.
GTTCATCGACTGGATCTCCCCCTCGCTCAGCGAGACCAGGTCGGTGCTCGCGCCCTCCTCCCGCAGCGCCTCGCGCGGGCGGACGAGTTCGACCCGTTCGACCCCGTCCGCGGCCAGAATCGCGATCCTGCGTCCGTTGAGCCTGTCGGCCATGGCTGCCCCCTCGGGTCGCGTCCTCGGCACCGCTCCGGTGCCGCGTTGGCCGCCCTACCCGCTCAGGGGGGACGTCTCACCTTCCGCCCGCGCGCCGAACCGCGCACCGCTCCGCGGGATCCGACCGGTACGGCCCCGGGCGAACGGGAGGTCCGGGAGGCGGTCATCACCCACGCCTACCCGGTGGGCTGGCTGACGGTGGCCGCACTCGGGGCGCCCGCCTGGCGGTGGGCGACCCTGGCCCCGGCCAACGCCGCCCTGACCGTCATCCGCCACACGCCCGGGCGGGCGGCCGAGGTCCTGGCCTTCAACGACGTCTCGCACCTGGAACCGGACCTGCGGTGGAGCGGATGCGCGCCCGCGCGGCGCCCCTGAGACAGCCGCCTCAGGGACGGACCTCCGGGGCCTTCGGGGCGCCTTCCCAGGCCGAGGCGGGGATCCGCTCCAGCAGTCCGACCATGGTCCGGGCCGAGGCACGGACCCGTTCGGCGTCCAGTGCCCGGTGGTCCCAGCACAGCAGACGGTCGCCGTGGATGCGGAAGGGCACGGCCGCCGCGCCGGCGCCGGCCAGCCACGACCGCACGTCCTCGTCCAGGACGGCGCGGGCGAAGCCGTCGTCGGAGGTGGCGACGTAGAAGAGGGAGTCGAACGCCGTCTCGCCCAGCCTCAGGTCGTGGACCCCCAGCGGGCCCAGCACCGCATGCCCCAGGGCCTCCTCCCGCAGCTCCAGCACGGGGGCGCCGGACGGGACCGGGAGCACGACGACGGTGTGCGTGTGGGTGGCGGTCCTGGTCTGGCGCCCGTCGTGGTGCGAGGAGGAGTAGCGGTACTCGAAGGCCAGGACGCGGTGGCCGCGCAGCTCCGTGCACAGCACGTGCGTGGCCCTGGCGTCGGAACGGCCCTCCACGAACGGATCCCCCGAGAAGCGGTCCACCAGCTCCGGGCGCTCCCGGTCGTAGCGCCCCCCCTCGCGTTCGGCCCAGGCGGCCAGGGCTTTCGCACGCCGGCGCTCGGCGGCCGAGCCCGCGAACACCAGGGCGCCGACCGCGGCGACCACAGCGACCGTGACGGCCAGGACCAGTAGGGCGACGTCCAAGGGGAACTCCTCATCCGGGTGCGGCTCTCCCACGGTGAGACGCCGCCCACCACCGGACCGGTTCCCCTTTCCCGCTCACTCCTTGTCGGCGGATCCCCTGGTGCGCGGGCGCACCCGCACGTGGGCGCGCTCCCCCTGGGGGCCGAACAGGCCCAGGTACTCCACCGGCTCGGGGCCGGGGTTGGCGAAGGCGTGCGGCAGGCGCGTGTCGAACTCGGCGACCTCCCCGGCCGAGAGCACCATGTCGTGGTCGCCCAGGACCAGGCGCAGGCGCCCGCTCAGGACGTACAGCCACTCGTAGCCCTCGTGGGTGCGCTGCTCGATCTCGGTGTGGCCCCGGGGCGGCGGATAGGTGACCTTGAAGGCCTGCAGCCCCCCGGGCTTGCGGGTCAGCGGCACGAACGTGATCCCGTTGCGGACGAAGGAGCTGCGCCGCACGCGCGGATCGGAGGCGGGGTCCTCCCCCACGAGTTCGTCCAGGGGCACGCCGTGCGCGCGGGCCAGCGCGAGCAGGAGTTCCAGGGTGGGGCGCCGGCGTCCGGCCTCCAGGCGCGACAGGGTGCTCACCGAGATGCCGGTGGCCTCCGACAGCTGGGAGAGGGTCGCCCCGCGTTCTCGGCGCAGGGCGCGAAGGCGGGGCCCGACCGCGGCCAGGGTCGGCGCGAGTTCGTCGTCCATGACCACAATCTGCCACAGCGCTGCCCCCGGGCAGGCCCCGGCCCGCCCGGACCGCGGGTCAGGCGAACACCTTGCCCGGGTTGAAGATGCCCCGGGGGTCGAGGGCGTTCTTGACCGCGTGGTGCATCCGAACCACGTCCGGCCCCATCTCCCGTGCCGCGCCGCGCATCTTCAACAACCCCACACCGTGCTCACCCGTGACCGTCCCTCCCAGGGCCAGGGCCTCGTCCACGATCACCTCGAAGGCCTCCTGCGCGCGCTTCTTGGCCGCCTCGTCGCCGGCGGGGACGATGAACAGCGGGTGCAGGTTGCCGTCGCCCGCGTGGGCGATGTTGCCGATCCGCGTGTCGAACCGCTCGGCGGCGGCCTCGATCCTCTCCAGCATCTCCGGCAGCTTCGCCTTGGGCACGCACATGTCCTCGGTCAGCAGCGGCCCGAGCCGCTCCAGGGCCGGGTAGGCCAGGCGGCGGGCCTCGAACAGCGCCTCGGCCTCCTCCTGGTCGGTGGAGCGCACCGCGTACACCGCGCCCTCCTCCCGGAAGCAGGACAGGATGCGCTCGGCCTCCTCCTCCCCGGCCGCGCCCGGCTGGTCGCTGCGCGCCAGCAGGAGCACCTCGCCCTCGGCGGACAGCCCCATGTTCTTCCAGGCGTCGACCGCCTGGAGGCAGAACCGGTCGATGAGCTCCATCGCCGAGGGGACCACCCCCGCCGCCGAGACGGCGGCCACGGCGCGCCCGGCGTCGGTGAGGGAGTCGAAGTAGCCGACCACCGTGTGCTCGGCGCCGGTGCGCAGGGGCCGCATCCGCAGCGTCACCTCGGTGACCATGCCCAGGGTGCCCTCCGACCCGACCATCAGCCCGCACAGGTCGTAGCCGGTCACGCCCTTGGCGGTGACGCGGCCCAGCCGCACCACCTCCCCGGACCCCATGACCGCCTCCATGCCCAGCACGTAGTCGCGGGTGACCCCGTACTTGACGCAGCACAGCCCGCCCGCGTTGGTCGCCACGTTCCCGCCGATGGTGGACCAGGGTGCGGAGGCGGGGTCGGGCGGGTACCACAGGCCGTCCCGGGCCACCCGCTCGCGCAGGTCGTCGTTGACGACGCCGGGCTGCACCGTCGCGGTCTGCTGGACCGGGTCCACCTCCAGCACGCGGTTCATGCGCTCGAAGGAGACCACCACCCAGCCGTCCACGGCGTTGGCCGCTCCGGAGAGCCCGGTGCCCGCGCCGCGCGCGACCACCGGGACCCCCAGTTCGGCGCACAGGGCGACCGTGGCCGACACGTCGGCGGTGTCGCGGGGGCGCACCACGGCCGCGGGGCGCCCGTAGGGGGCCCATTCGGCCTCGTCGTGGGAGTAGCCCTCCATGACCTGGGGGTCGGTGACGACCTGCTCCTCCCCGATCGCTGCCGTCAGCCTCTCGGCGATCCCGGACATGGGCACACTCCTCACCGCTTCGCGCCGCCGCCCGCTGCGCCGACGCTGCCAGCACCCTAGCGCCGCGCCTTCCCCCGCAGGTCACCCGTCCCCCGGGCAACCGGCCGAACGATCCGGCTGGGCCCTTCGGCGGCCGGAACACACACCGCGACGAACCACCGCGAAAGCACACGTACGACCCTGCTCCGGTGTTAGCGTCGTCCCCACCGGCCACAGAGGGAGCCATCATGAAGACAGTGCTGGTCACAGGCGGTACCGGAACCCTCGGCCGTGCCGTCGTGGAGCACCTGCGCCGGGCGGGGCACGGCGTGCGCCCCCTGAGCCGCCACCCCGACCCCGGGGACCCCGACGCCGTCGGCGTCGACCTGCGCACCGGCGCCGGCCTGGGCCGGGCACTGGAGGGGGTCGACACGGTGGTCCACTGCGCCTCCAGTCCCGCCGGCGGCGACATCGAGTCCGCCACCCACCTCGTCCGCGAGGTGCGCGCGGCGGGCACGGCGCACGTGGTCCACGTCTCGATCGTCGGCGTGGACCGCGTACCCCTGGGCTACTACAAGGACAAGCTGCTGGTCGAGCGGGCCCTGGAGGCCTCCGGTCTGGGCTGGACGGTGCTGCGCGCCACCCAGTTCCACGCCCTGGTCCGGCGGATCTGCGCGGGCGCGGCCCGCTCACCGCTCATGCCGTTCCCGGACGTGGACGTGCAGCCGGTCGACAGCGCCGAGGTCGCCTCCCGCCTGGCACGCCTGGCGGAGGGGGCCCCGGCGGGCCGCGCCCCCGACATGGGCGGACCGCGCGTGGAGTCCTTCCGCGACCTGGCCCGCGCCTACCTGGAGGCGGAGGGGCTGCGTCGGCGGCTCCTGCCGTTGCGCCTGCCCGGCAGGACCTTCGCCGCCTACCGGGCGGGCGGCCACCTGGCCCCGGACAGGGCGGTCGGAAGGACCACCTTCGCGGAGTACCTGGCCCGCTGAGGACCAGGGCGCTCCCGGGCCGGGACCGTGCGGCGGGCGCGCCGACCGGTCGCCGGGGAACGGCCTCGGGACCCGCCGCCCCGGCCGTGAACACTTGGTTGAAAAAAACTAGTTGACAACAACTTGTTCAAGTCCCATGCTGGGTGCATGACCGAGCAAGAACGCGACGACGCCTTCACCCGGCCCGACGCCCGCAACGCCCAACGCCTGCGCACCCACCAGGCGCTCCTGCACATCACCGAACGCCACGCCGCCGGCGAGCACCGCACGCGCTGGGACGAGCAGCGCATGCCCATGCAGCCCTTCGACGCCCTGCGCCGCGTCGCCGACCTCGCCGCCGGCAGCGCCCTGCTCCAGGACGGCGAACCCCCCGTCGACCAGGACGACCTCACCGCCGCACTCACCCTGGTGCCCTGGGCCCGCGCGGAGTTCGACCAGCTGGAGGCCGGCCTGCTCCAGATGTCCAAAGGCCGCGGCATGACCTGGCAGGAGATCGCCTTCGGACTGGGCCTCGGCTCGGCCCAGGCCGCCCGACAGCGCCACGAACGGCTCTCCCGGCGCACCGACTCCTGACCGCGCTGCGGGGGCCGACCGCGCGGCCGGCCCCCGCAGCCCTCAGCCGCCCACTGGATAGTTGGACCGCACCACCCCGTGCGGGTCGCGCTCGCGCTTGATCCGCCGCAGCCGCGCCAACGCCTCCGGCCCGAACACGTCGGCCACCGACTCCCCCGGGGCCAGCGCCGTCAGCGGCTTGCGTCCGCTCACGAGCGGCCCCAGGTCCGCCACCAGCCGCCCCAGGCGCTCCCGGATCCCCTGCGCCGCCTGCGCGGAGACGGGAACCCCCAGCGCGTACACGTAGTACGGCTCCTCCACCGCACCGAACGGGGTGGCCGACTCCCGCGCCAGGGCGCCGCCCAGGTGCCGCACCTGCACCCCCAGCAGGGGCGCCGGCGGCTCCTCCACCAGAGCCCGCACCGCACCCCCGTCCAACCCCCTCAGCAGCTCCGCACGCGCCATCCCCGGCGAGGGGGCGGTGGGCTCGGCGGTGATCGACCCCAGCGCCGCCGACGACATCGTCCCGCGCCCGTCCCGCAGCGGCGCGCCCACCACCTCCAGCGGCCGCAGCAGCTTGCGCGCCCGCTCCTCCCCGCCCAGGAAGGTGACGTCCACCGAAACCGTCGGATCCAGCCCCGGGATCTGCTGGAGGTTCGCCCACACCGTCAACTCCTCCGGCGCCCCGGACACGACCTCGGCGAAAGCCGCCATCACCCGCGCCGCCGCCGAGACCGGCCACACCACCCGGCCCCCGTACAGCTCCGGCGCCGGGTACAGGTCGAACTCCACGGAGGTGACCACGGCGAAGTCCCCTCCGCCCCCGCGCAGCGCCCAGAACAGGTCCGGGTCCGAAGCCGCGTCCACCCGGGCCCGCCCGCCTTCGGCGTCCACCACCTCGAACGCCCTCACACTGTCGGCAGCCCACCCGTGGCGTCGGGCGAACCAGCTCAGACCGCCGCCCAGCGTGTACCCCACCACCCCCACCACCGTGGAACTTCCCGGCAGCCCGGTCAGACCGTACGCGGCGGCGGCCTCCTGCACCCGCCCCCAGGCCACCCCCGCCCCCACACGGGCGGTGCGCCGGACCGGGTCCACCTCCACCCCGTCCAGGGCCCCGGTGCGCAGCAGCACCACACCCTCCACCGCCCCCGAGGCGCCGTGCCCGGTGGGCTGCACCGCCACCGTCAGCCCGCACCGGCGGGCGTGGCGGACCAGCGCGGACACGTCGTCCGCACCGGCGGCCTCCACCACCGCCGCCACCGGCTGCTCGACCGCCAGGTTCCAGGGCCGGGCGGCGGCGTCGAAACCCTCCTCGCCCGCCACCAGCACCCGGCCCCGCAGCATTCCGCGCAGATCGCCCAGGTCACTCATGCGTCATCCTCCGTCGACATCGGTCACACCGGCTGACCCGAAAACGTCAGCATCAACAAGCGTCGGAACCACGACGAACCTGCACGGAAGAATGTGACCGGTGAACACCGCAGAATCCCTCGCCGCCCGTTTCCACGAACACCGCGGGCTGCTGCACTCCATCGCCCACCGCATGCTCGGCTCCCGCGCCGAGGCCGAGGACGCCGTCCAGGAGACCTGGCTGAAGCTGAGCCGCACGGACGCCTCGCAGATCGACAACCTCGCGGCCTGGCTGACCACGGTCACCGGCCGGGTGTGCCTGGACCTGCTCAGATCCCGTTCGGCGCGCCGCGAGGACCCCGCCGGCGAGGACCTGCCCGAACCCGCACCCGCCGCCGCACCAGCCCCGGACACCGACCCCGAGCACCAGGCGGTCCTCTCCGACACCGTCGGCACGGCGCTCATGGTGGTCCTGGACACCCTCTCTCCCGCCGAACGGCTGGCGTTCGTGCTGCACGACATGTTCGCCCTGCCCTTCGAGGAGATCGCCCCCGTCGTCGAGCGCAGCCCCGCCGCCACCCGGCAGCTGGCCAGCCGGGCCCGGCGCAGGGTCCGCGGGGGCGGCGCCGACGGCCGCACCGACCTGGCACGACGCCGGGAGGTGGTGGACGCCTTCCTCGCCGCGGCCCGCGGGGGCGACTTCGAGGCGCTCCTGCGGGTCTTGGCCCCCGACGTGGTCGTCCGCCCCGACACCGCCGCCAGACTCGCCGGCGTCCCCGCCGAGACCCGGGGCGCGCGGGCCGTGGCCTCCCAGGCCATCACCTTCGCGCGGCTGGCGGAGCAGGCGCGCCCGGCACTGGTCCGCGGCCTGCCCGGGTTCGTCTCCCTCAAGGACGGGCGGCCCTACGCCGCACTGGCGTTCACGGTGCACGGGGACCGCATCACCGGGTTCGACGTCCTCTACGAACCCGAACTCCTGGCCGGGCTGGCCTGACCCCGCGGGCCCCGACGGCGGGCCCGTCCCCGCCCCCGGTCACGGGGGCGGGGACGGGCCCTCCTCAGACCGGCACGAGGGGGGAGTGCTCCCCCGCGGGCGCGCTCACCTCGACGGGCATGCCCGCTTCCACGGGGCCTCCCTCCAGGACGACCCCCATCACCCCGGCCCGGCGCACGATGCCCCCGTCCCCGTCGCGGTGGACCAGCCGCTTGAGCAGGCCCCCGGCGAACCCGTCGATCTGCAGGCACGGATTGCGCAACCCGGTGACCTCCACCCGGGCGCGGCCGCCGAAGCACAGGACGGTCCCGGTCGACAGGGCGAGCAGGTCCAGCCCGCGCGTGGTGACGTTCTCCCCCAACTGCCCGGGGGCGACCGCGAAACCGGCCGCGGCCAGCTCCTCCAACAGCTCGGCGTGGATCAGGTGCACCTGGCGCAGGTTGGGCCGGGTGGGGTCGACGGCCACCCTGGACCGGTGCTTGACGGTGGCGCCCATGTGGGCGTCGCCCTCCACACCCAGCCCGGCCAGGAGCCGGATACCGGGAAGGACGTCCTTGCTGAAAGCGTGCACGGGGCTGCTGCTCACCGATTCCACGACCGGGCCCATGGGCGCAGTCCTCTCTCTCGGTCGCCAGAGCCCCACAGCCTAGCCACCGGGAGGCGGGCGCCCCCGTGCCGGGGCGGCCGGAGACGCTACCCGGACACCGCCCGCAGGGGAACGGGTCCGCGCAGGGTGAGGCGGTCCAGGGCCGCGGCGGTCCCCTCGTCGGCGGGGAGGTAGACCACCAGGCGCTGGCCTCCGGCGTCCAGGCTCTCGTAGGACAACTACAGCTCGCCCGCCTCCGGGTGCACCAGGCGTTCGAGGCCGGTGCGCCGGGGCACGGCAGGCGCCGCCGCGAGCCGGTCGGTGAAGGGCGCGCCGCCCACGATCTCCAGCTCCTCCACCAGGTGCGCGAGAAAGGGGTCGTCGAGCGCGCTCTCGGCCCTGAGCTCGGCGATCCGCTCGTCCGCGACGCCGTCCCAGTCCGGGTACACCTGCCGCCCCCGGTCGTCGGCGAACACGAACCACCACCGGTTCACCGGCTCGCCGTCCTCGTCCAGGAGCCCGACCGGGCCCGCCAGGCGCGCAGGAACTCTCCCAATGCGTTGTCGTCCATGGGCCGAGTCCAGGATCGGGCGCCCCTGCCGTCCTGGCCCCCTCACGGCCAGCCTCGCCACGGCCTTCCTCCGCGCCCGCCTCCTCTCCACACTGGCCCCATGACCTTCACACCGGACGAAACCGCCCACCCGCACGGCCGGCCCCCGGCGAGCAGGCCGCGCCCGGCGGCGGACCGGCCCGCCCGCACCGGGGGCGCCGCACACGCGACGGGGGAAGCCGCCTGATGCGCTACCGGCTCCTGGGTCCCTCGGGCCTGCGCGTCTCCCAGCTCTTCCTCGGAGCGATGACCTTCTCCGGGCCCGAGGAGGCGCGCCGCATGGTCGACCTCTACCAGGCCGCGGGCGGCAACGTCATCGACACCGCCTCCGCCTACCGCGACAGCGAGGAGGTCGTGGGCGGACTCCTGCGGGGGCGCCGCGACCGGTTCGTGCTCGCCACCAAGTACGCCCTGCCCCGGGACCCCACCGACCCCAACACCGGCGGCACCCACCGCAAGAACCTCGCCTGCTCCCTCGACCGGAGCCTGCGACGGCTGCGCACCGACTACGTCGACCTGCTGTGGGTGCACACCTGGGACGAGTACACCCCCGTGGAGGAGACCATGCGCGCCCTGGACGAGGCGGTGCGCGCGGGAAAGGTCCTGTACGTGGGGGCCTCCAACCTTCCGGCGTGGCTCGTCGCCCAGGCCAACACCCTGGCCCTGTGGCGGGACTGGTCCCCCTTTGTGGGCGTGCAGGTGCCCTACAGCCTCCTGCGGCGCGACATCGAACGCGAACTGCTGCCCATGTCCGAGGCCCTGGGGCTGAGCGCGGCCACCTACGGCGGCCTGGCCGCCGGGGTGCTCTCGGGCAGGTTCACCGGCCCCGGCGCCGAGGCCTCCGGCCGCCGGGTCGACGCCGCCGCCCTCTCCCCGCACGAGCACGGGGCCGCACGCGCCGTACGCGAGGTGGCCGGGGAGGTGGGGGCGAGCCCGGCCCAGGTCGCGATCGCCTGGACCCTGGCCCGCTCGCACACCGTCCACCCGATCATCGGCGCCGGCACCGCCGACCAGCTCCGGGACAACCTGGGCGCGGTCCGGGTGGACCTGCCCGAGCAGGCGGTGCGCCGCCTGGACGCGGTGGCCGGGTTCGACCCCGGATATCCGGGACCCGAGGACAGGGGCACGCGCTCATGGCTGAACGGCGACAGCGAGGTGGTCCCGCCGTCCAGGAACGGGGCGCAGGTTTCCCAGGGGCCGACGGTCCTCGCCCCAGGGGGACCCGTGCCGAACGCGCCCGTGCCACACGCGCGGGCCGCCGCTTCCACGCCCCTCACCTCCTGGCCGGGGCGTGGAAGCGGGCCAGGTCCACGGGCCAGGCGTCGGCGTACCCGACCCCGCGCTCGGGCGGCAGCCGCCGACCGGTGAGGGCGTCGGTACGGGCGACCGCGGCGACGCCCCGCGCGTCCAGCGGGTGGAGCCCTCCCCCGTCGAGCCGCCACCCGCACACGCTCTTGAGGGGGACGGCGCGGCCGTCGGGCAGGGTGTGGGAGGTGCGGTCGGTGAAGGTGCGCAGCACGGCCGTCCCGGGGGAGCCGTCCAGGAGGGCCGCGCCCAGGGCGTCGACCACCTCGGGGTGCTCGACGCTGAGCACGCCCAGACGGCGCCGCAGGCAGGTGTAGGCGGAGGAGGTGGTGAGGAGGGTGAGGATGTGCAGGTCGCCGGGGGCGCCGTCCAGGAGCGGGTCGAGGAGGGCCCGGACCTTGTGGGAGTCCATACCTACGGAGTATGCGGGGTCGGAGGCGGCCGGAACCGGTTGTCCACAGACCCGGTTCCGGCCCTTCTCGCCCCTGTCCGCCCCGGGCCGGGCTCAGTGCCCCTGGGAGACGTCCAGTGACCTGGGCGTGAGTACGAACACGGCCACCGCGGCGGCCAGCAGCGCGAGGCCGCCCGCCAGACTGATCTGTGTCAGCGACTCGCTGAAGGCCGACCGGGCCAGCGCGGCGAGCTCGGCGGAGCCGGTCTCGGCGGCGATGTCGAGGGCTCCCCCGAGCGACTCCTGGGCGGCGAGCACCGTCTGCTCGCCCAGGCCGGTGCCGGTGAGGAGCCCCACGGGCAGCTCCGCCCGGTAGACCGCCGCGGCGGCACTGCCCAGGACGGCCACCCCCAGGACGTTGCCCAGGTCGTAGGAGGTCTCCTCGATGGCGGCGGCGTTGCCCGCCTTCGCCTGCGGGGTGCTGGACATGATGACGGCCGAGGCGATCGCCAGGGAGCCCGAACCCGTTCCGAGCAGGACGAGGGCGACCATGACCACCGGGTAGGACAGCGGCCCCGGCAGGGCGAACATCAGCACGAACCCCAGCGCGGCCACGAACAGCCCGCCCGCCAGCACGGTGCGGCTCCCCAGGCGCCGGGCCAGCACCGGCGCCAGAGGCGAGGCCACCGCGGCGCCCAGCGCCATCGGCAGCAGCCGCACCCCCGCCTGCAGCGGCGAGTGCCCCTCCACGAGCTGGAGCCACTGGGCGACCAGGAGCAGCATCGCCGCCATGGCGAACATGGAGGCCAGCGCGGCCACGGTCCCCGCGGTGAAGGACGGGGAGGAGAACAGACGCACCTCCAGCAGCGGGTCCGGGCGCCTGAGGCAGCGCACCACGAACCAGCCCAGCACCAGCGCGCCCAGGGCGAACGCCAGCAGCGCCGAGGGGTCCAGGATCCCGGCCTTGCTGAACTGCTTGATGCCCCACACCAGCGCGACCATGCCCACGATCGACAGCACGGTCGCCACCATGTCCCAGCTGCCCGGGTGCGGGTCGCGGGCCTCGGGCAGCAGGAGCAGCCCCGCCAGGAGGCCCGCGGCCATGAACGGCACGTTGACCAGGAACGCCGCGTGCCAGGAGAAGTGCTCCAGCAGCAGCCCGCTCACGATGGGGCCCACCGCCGCGCCCAGCGACGCGATGGCCGCCCAGATCCCCAGCGCGGTGGCGCGCTCGCGGGGGTCGGGGAACACGGTGCGGATCATCGACAGGGTGGTGGGCATGATCATCGCCCCGCCCACGCCCAGCAGGACGCGCACCGCGATCACGGTGCCGGGGCTGTCGGCCGCCAGTACCGCGAGCGAGGCGCCGCCGAAGACCGCGAAGCCGGCCAGCAGCATCCTCTTGCGGCCCCACCGGTCGCTCAGGGCGCTCATCGTCACCAGGAGCCCGGCCAGCACCAGGGAGTAGGCGTCCACGATCCACAGCTGCTGGCCGGAGGTGGGCCTCAGGTCGGCCGAGAGCGCCGGCAGGGCCACGTTGAGGATGGTCATGTCCATGACGACCACGAGGAGGCTGCCGGAGAGCACCATCAGCGCGGCCCAGCGCCGGGCGGCCGACATCGGCCCCTTCCCGGTGGTGGCGGTCGGGGCGGGATCGGTTCCCATCAGAGCTCCGTGTCGGTGGTGGCGGCCCGGCCCATCAGGGCGGTGACCGCGAAGGCGAGTTCGTCCGGGTCCAGGGGGTCGTCGTGCGTCAGGGCGTGCAGCATCGCCCCGTCCACGTACAGGGCCAGCGCCCGCGCGGCCCGGGGGGTGGTGTGCTCGGCCAGGATCCGCACCAGCCCCTCGAACCAGCGCAGTGTCAGCGGGCGCAGGTCGGGCCGGTGCACTCCGGCCAGGTACAGCTCGGCGTCGGCCCGCACCCGGGGGCCCTGGCGCAGGTAGTCGTGCAGGAGCGCGGCCACGGCGGCCGGGTCGCCCCGGTCGCGGGCGATCTGCCCGGCGAGCTCGCGCAGGGCCTCGTCGGTGTCCTGGGCCAGGTGCTCCAGGGCCGCTGTGCTGAGGTCGTCCAGCGTGGCGAAGTAGTAGGTGGTGGCGCCCAGCGGCACACGGGCGCGCGCGGCGACGCCGCGGTGGGTGAGGCCGGAGACGCCGCTCTCGGTGATCAGCGCGGCGGCGGCCTCGACGATGCTCCGGCGGCGCCCCTGGGGGTCGCGTCGGGCGCTCACCGCCGCACCGCCCCGGGCGCGCGGCCGTTCCTGCGGCGCATACGTATCCCTCCTGCCCCGGACAAGCTCTAGTACATCTGTACATGTACGAGAGTACTGGAACCCCGAACGCCCCCGAGGCCCTGCGGCGGAGGTGATCCCGGCCACTCCGGAACCCCCGCGCCCCGGTCGGGGCGCGTCACCGTGCGCAGTATCCCCGGCTCACGGGGCCGCAGGAGCACGACAGGGGCCACCGGCCTTCCACCGACCTACTCTAATACTCCCCAAAACTCCCTTTATTGGTTCGCTTTTAGGGAAGTTTGGTTTACTTTGGTGGCACATGTTCGTCTGTGTCGACCGGGGCCCCTTGCCCCGACGGACACGGGCGGCCGATCCGGGGAGGACCGCTCGACCCATGAGTGCGATCTACAAGACCGAAGCGGGGGAACAGGAGCTGCGCCGCCGCTACCAGGAGGAGCTGCGCACCTGGCCTGTTCCCGCCGACCACCTGCGGGTGCCCACCCGCGAGGGCGAGACCTTCGTGCTCGCCTCGGGCCCCGCGAACGCGCCCCCCGTGGTCCTGCTGCACGGATCGGGGGCCAACGCGACGATGTGGCGCCAGGACGCGGCCGCCTGGGCAGGGCACTTCCGCACCTACGCCGTGGACCTGGTGGGCGAACCCGGCCTGAGCGCCCCCTCCCGCCCGCCCCTGTCCTCGGGCGCCCACCGGCTCTGGCTCGACGACGTGCTGGAGGGACTGGGGCTCGTCGACACGGCCCTGGTCGGCACCTCCCTGGGCGGCTGGATGGCACTGGACTACGCCGCCCACCGCCCCGACCGGGTGCGCCGCCTGGCACTGCTGTGCCCCGGGGGCGTGGGCGCCCAGAAAGTGGGATGGCTGTTCGCGACCCTCCTGCTGCGACCCTTCGGGCGCCGGGGCCGGCGCCGCTCGGTGCTGGTGGCCACCGGCCTGGACGCGCTCTCGGCCGGCCCCGCCCTGGACCGGATCAGCCTGACCTTCGAGCAGTTCCGGCCGCGCACGGAGCGGCTCCCGGTGTTCTCCGACGACACCCTGCGCCGCCTGACCATGCCGGTGCAGGTGAGCGTGGGCGAGCGGGACGCGATGTTCGACTCCGCGGGAACCGCGAGCCGCGTGCGAAGGTGCGTGCCGCACGCCTCCGTGCACGTCCTGCCCGGGGTCGGGCACGCGATCCTGGACCGGTCCGGGGCCGTCCTGGAATTCCTCCGCGCCTGACCACGGCGGGCCCGACCCGGGGCGGACACCCGGGCCGGGCCGTACAGGAGCCCGGCCACAGCCGGCCGGGGACCGGCCCCGCCGATCCGCGCGAACAAGCGGGCCACCGGCTACCGGTCGGCCCGCCCCGCAACCAGGAGGAACCCGGGGTCAGGCACGGCGCGCGGCCCACACGGTGCGTTCGGTGCGCACCGCCAGGTCCTCGCGGCGCAGGATGCCGTGCGGGCTCCCGGCGTCCAGGAGCCGGTCGAGCGCGGCGAGGTCCTCCGGGGAGAGCTCCGCGGCCACGGCGGTGCGGATGCGCTGCAGTCCGCCGAGCGCGTAGCGGCCGACCGCCTCGCTGCGGGAGCCCTTGACGTCCACGGAGACCGTGCGCTCGCCCTCGACCGTGAACCCGGCGGCGGCCAGCATCGGACCCCAGTCCGCACCGCGGTGGGGCAGGTGCTCGGCGTGCAGGCGGTCGGCCACGGCATGGCAGCGCTCCTCCAGGCCGGGCCTCTCCTCCGGGGCGCCCTCGGGCAGGAATCGCGGGAACCCGGCCAGTTCGACGACGGCGAACAGGCCGCCGGGCGCGAGCGCGCCACGGACGTTGCGCAGGGCGCGGTCGGGGTCGGACAGGTGGTGCATCGAGGCCGACGCCCACACCAGGTCCGGTGAGCCGAGGTCGGGCCACCCGGGTGCGTCCAGGTCGGCCTGCACCGTGCGCACGCGCGCGCCGACGCCGCGGTCAAAGGCCTTGGCGCGCAGCCGCTGCAGGTGCCCGGCGGAGGTGTCCACGGCCGTGACGTGCGCGTCGGGGAAGCGCTCCAGGAGGGCGAAGGTCCCCGCGCCCGTGCCGCAGCCCAGGTCCACGATCCGGCGCGGGACGGTCTCCAGCGGCAGCCACGCGGTGATCGAGGCCATGTGTTCGGCGAGGACCTCGGCGTCCAGGTCGAGGATCTCCGCCTGGACCTCGGAGTCGTGCTCCCGGTGGTGCTCGTGCCGGGTGCCGTGGTGGGAAGTGTGCGAGTGCGCTTCGTTCATGCCTTCACCGTAGGACGGTCATGCCTTTGAAGCGCGATTCCTTCCCCGTTGCGCAAGACGATGGTCGGATGCGCGGCCCGACGCGCAAGACACGGGGGTCGAGGAGGATCGGTAGGGGATGGCGGCCTCAGGACCCACCGGCCCACCGGTCGCCGGTGAGCGCCTCCGACACCCCGGCCGCGCCCACCTCGCCGGGCAGGGCACAGCGGCGGGCGGTGTCCAAGCCGACGTGATCGGCCCGGCCGCCAGAGCACGTCGACCGGTTCGGCGCCGTCGGCGGGGCCGGTCCCGCCGATCCGATGCCGCCCCCGGGCCGGTGAGCTCACCCGTCGGAGCCCCGACCCCCGGGAGCCTCGCCCTCGCGCTGGTGTCCGCGGCGGGCGTCGCGGTCGAAGATGCCCAGGATCTCGCAGGGGCCGCCCTCGGCGCCGATCGCGTGCGGCATCATCGTGGGGAACTCGGCAGCCTGGTTCGCCTCGACGCGGAACCGGCGGTGGCCGAGCATGAGGGTCGCGGTGCCGGACAGGACGACGAGCCATTCGCGCCCGGGGTGGGCACGCATGCGCGCAGGGTTGTCGGGCGGCGGTTCGGTCATGCGCTGGCGCACCACGCTCATGCCGGGGTCACCCTTGACGGGCCAGCGCATCAGGCCGTGGGCGGCGTCGATCATCGGACTGGTGACGATGTCGTCGGTGGCGGTCTCCACGAGCTGGTCCAGCGTGGTGTCCAGGGCCCGGGCGAGGGTGACCAGCTGGTCCAGGGCCAGGCGGCGCCTGCCGTTCTCGATGCGGCTCAGCGAGGACTGGCTCAGGTGGGCACGGGTGGCCAGTTCGGCCAGGGACCACCCCTGCGCCACCCGCAGGGCACGGATGCGTTTGCGTACGAGGCTGTCCAGCTCCCCGTCTTCTTGCGTCATGAGCAATAGCGTATGCCTCCGGTGCGCCCGGGGCCGTCCCTGTGGGCGCGGAGCCCGACACGAGGGCAAAGCCGAGGCCCCTGCGTAGGGGGCCCGGTAGTTCTCGCGGAAAATCCAACGCTGAGCCTCCCCCGCCGGTTGGCTGTTCGCCGACGGTCACCCCTCACCCCCCGACCGGAGTCTCACGTCGGCCACCCAGGTCTTCTCCGAGGCCGAACCCGCCCAGCTCCGCGCGTTCCCCGACACCATCAGCTCCCAGGAGCTGATCCGCTACTTCACCCTGGCCCCCACCGACGCCGAGTTCGTCGAACACCGCCGCGGAGCGGCCAACCGACTCGGCCGGCGGTGCAACTGTGCACACTGCCCTGGCCCGGGTACGTGCCCACCGACCTGACCGGGGTCCCCGCCCCCGCTCCGGCTGCGATGGCGGGCGATGAAGGAGGCCCAGGCCAAGGAGCTGGAGACCTGCCCGCTCGCCCGCGCGATGGAGCACGACTCGCCCACCGCCCTGTTCCGCGCCGCGTGCGCGCACCTTCGCAGCGCGTGTGTGATCCGGCCCGGCCCGGTGTGGCAGCACGGAGGACCGAACCGGGGCGCCGCCGCCCGTACGTCCACGTCAGCCGCTGCGCCTACGAGCGCACACGCGGGTGCCGACACGGTCAGTCCGTGGTGAAGCTGGACAGGGCCGCGGCCGGGAGGCGGCTGCCTGCCGAGCCGTGGGGGAGGATCTCCGTGATGCGGGCCAGTTCGGCGGCGGAGAGCTGGACGTCGGTGGCGCCGGCGTTCTCCTCGATGCGCTTGGTGCTGCGGGTGCCGGGAATGGGCGCGACGTCCTCGCCCTGGGCGAGCAGCCAGGCCAGCGCGAGTTGGGCGGTGGTGATGCCCTTGGTGTCGGCCAGATTCTTGAGCTGTTCGGTGGCGTGCAGGTTGTAGGCGTAGTTCTCGCCCTGCCAACGTTCGTCCCAGCTGCGCATGTCGTCCGCGGCGTACTCGCCGGCGGGCTTGACCTGGCCGGTGAGGAAGCCGCGGCCGAGCGGGGAGTAGGGCACCAGGCCGATGCCGAGTTCCCGCAGAACGGGAAGGATCTCCTCCTCGACCTCCCGCTCGAAGAGCGAGTACTCGTACTGGAGCACGGAGACCGGGGTGACGGCGTGGGCGCGGCGGATGTACCGGGGGCCGACGTTGCTCAGGCCGAAGTACCTCACCTTGCCTTCGGTGATCAGTTCGCCGACCGCGCCGGCGACCTCCTCGACCGGGATGTCGGGGTCGGAGATGTGCTGGTAGAAGAGGTCGATGTGGTCGCTCTGCAGGTAGCGCATGCTGTTCTCGGCGACCTTGCGGATGTTTTCCGGGCGGCTGTCGAAGGCGGAGCCGATCGCCGGGGCGGTCATGTCGAAGCCGAACTTGGTGGCGAGGACCACCTCGTCGCGGAAGTCTTTGACCGCCTTGCCCAGGAGGATCTCGTTGCTGCCGGTCCCGGCGCCGTACAGCTCGGCGGTGTCGAAGAAGTCGATCCCGAGTTCGTGGGCGCGGCGGATGGTCGCGATGCCCTCGTCGTCGTTCGAGGCGCCGTAGGCCATGGACATGCCCATGGTCCCCAGGCCGAGCGCCGAGACGCGCAGACCCTGAGAGCCCAGATTGCGGTGCTGCATGAGTTCACTCCCTCAACGGTTCGCCGGTTCCACCCAGAGGTCAAACCGAACTGTTCGGTTTGACACTACGCGTCGATCACCGTAACGGCAAACCGAACGGTTCGGTGCTCTACCCTGGGGATATGCCTCAGTCTCGCGACTCCGATCAGAGCACAGCAGCAGCCGCCGTCGGCGACGCCACCCGCGAGCGCATTCTCAACGCTGCCATGGAGGAGTTCGCCCGCCATGGCATCGCAGGCGCCCGTGTGGACCGCATCGCCAAGCTCGCCAGAACCAGCAAAGAACGCGTCTACGCCTACTTTCGCGGCAAAGACGCGCTCTATGCCGACGTCACTGCACGGGAGTACGTCGTCATCGCCGAGGCCACCCAGATAGACCCGTCCGACCTCCCCGGCTACGCGGGCCGCCTGTTCGACTACTTCGTCGCCCGTCCAGACCACCACCGCCTGATCACCTGGGGCCGCCTCGAACTGCCGGGCGCCGCAGCCGGTGCCGACGATCCCGCCCAGGCAGCGATCGCCCGCAAGATCGACCAGATCCGCCAAGTGCAGCAGGCCGGACAGCTCGACCCCGCCTGGGACCCGGCGGACGTCCTCGCCCTGGTGAATCAGATCGCCATGACCTGGGCCTCTCAGCCCGAACTCAGCGAGGCCGCCGCCGCACACGCCGTGGACCCCACCATCGCCGCCCGCCGCGCCGCGGTGGTGACCGCCGTCGAGCGGCTCTTCCCTCGAGCGCGCTGAGGTTCCCCGACCTGCGGCAGCCCTGCCCGGACATCCCCCGAACGGCGCCGGCCACCCCTGCCGCTCACCGATGGGCACATCCTGCTGACGAATCAGCGCTCCCGGGGTCCCGATAAGCCGGAAAGGGGCAACGGTCGGCTGGCCGCGACCACGGCACGCCGACACCGGGGCGGCTCGCAGCGATGGACGCCCTCGTTCGTGCGGGCCGGTCTGGCACCGTGCGGCGGTGCGCACCCTCGTTTGCTCAACCGGGTCGAGCGCTGAGCGTTGGATTTTCCACGAAAGCTACCGGGCCCCGTGTACGCGGGCGATGCCCGACCAGGGGCCGCCAGGGCCTCAGGGCACTGGGTCCCGCCCGTGTCGCCCCGCGACCGGCGTCCTTCCCGTGGGCGGCCGTTCCCCGCCCCTCGTTAATAACGTTTCGTTGGTAACGTAACTCAACAACAAAAACCCCTCGAGCACACGAAACGAATCCCTGGAGGCCCCCGAATCCTCACCCCCGATAAGTGAACCTTATCGGGGGTTACCCCCGTGGGGGCGGCCGAGGCCCCCGGCGACCCCCTCCAGGGCCCCACAACGTAATTCAGGGCAGGTCAGGGGGCATCGAGAACGCGATGGGTACACCATCGCCTGAATTCAGTGACCGCTGTCATGTCGCCGGGTGCGGGGCCCTCTTCACGCCGCGGGGGCCGACGCCCCCTGGATCACACCCGTGCGGACCCCGGTGCGGTGAGCCGCCGGACGTGCGCCGGCGCACCCCGGGACCCGTGCTCGTGACGAAGACCGGCAGGCCCGGTCGGCTTCCGGGAGGCGAACTGCGGTGACCTCGCAGTGCACGACGGCCAGGCTTACCCCGGCCCCGCGGGGGATCGCGCCCAGCGACGGGCCATCGGCGCGACGGGCCAGGGTCGCGCGGCGCCTGTCGGCCGGTCCCGAGAGCGGGATCCCGCCCTGCTGGGGGTCAGACGAGGCCGCGTTCCCAGCAGATGCGGACGGCTTGCGCGCGGTCGGCGGCTCCCAGCTTCGAGTACGTGTGGAGGAGATGGGTTTTGACGGTGGACTCGCTGATTCGCAGTCGGGTTGCGATCGCTCTGTTGGTGAGGCCGTCGGCGACGAGGCGCAGTACGTCGATTTCTCTGGTGCTGAGCTCGGTCTCCGCCTCGCGTCCGAGGAGGGCCGCGAGTGCTGCGGGTGCCAGCACCGGCCGGCCAACGGCCAGGTCGCGCACGGCGCGGACCAGTTCGGTGCGCGATGCGTCCTTGAGCAGGTATCCGTCTGCGCCGGCGTTGAGGGCGCTGCGGATGTCACGATCGGTGTCGTAGGTCGTGAGGACCAGCACTCGCGGTCGGCCCCGGGTTCTGTTCTTGACGAGTTCCCGGATCGCGGGGACACCGTCGCCGTCCGACATGCGCAGGTCCATGAGGACGACGTCCGGTTCGGTGTCGGCGATGACAACCAGGCCTCGGGGGCCGCTGTCCGCCTCGCCGACCACGTCGATGCCGGGCTCGTCGGCGAAGACTCCGGCCAGGCCGTGCCTGACGATCGGATGGTCGTCGACGATGACGATTCGAACGGCGCTCATCGTGGCACCTTCGCTGCGATCGTGGTGCCGTGGCCGGGGTCGGATTCGACGATCAGATGGCCGCCGACTTCGGCGAGTCGCTCCTTCATTCCCGAGAGACCCCTCCCTCGAACTATCGTGCCGGGATCGAATCCGACGCCGTCGTCCGCGACGTCCAGCAGCAGGGTGTCAGGGAGCCAGCTCAGCGTCACGGTGACCGACGAGGCCCGGGCATGGCGTGCGACATTGGCCAACGACTCCTGCGTGACTCGTAGCACCACGTCGTCACCGTCGCCGGCGACCGGGGCTCCGACGACGACGAGTTCGGCCGGCGTTGCCTGAGACGCGGCCCAGCGTTCGATGAGGCCGCGGAGCGCGCTGGTGAGATCGTCCTTGGCCAGTTGGTGTGGAGCCAGGGCGCGCACGGCTCTGCGTGCCTCGGAGAGGCAGTCCCTTGCTGCGTGCTCCGCCCGTTCGATCCCCGGCCGTGCACTCTGCCCGAGATCGCCGGGGAGCGCCTCGAGCTGGCGGATCACTCCGACGAGGCCCTGGGCCACCGTGTCGTGGATCTCGCGCGACAGCCGGGCGCGTTCCTGAGCGACGCCCGCGGAGCGGGCTTGTTCGAGCAGTAGCTCGTGAAGGGCGAGGTTCTCCCGGTGAGCTTCGGCGAGTTCGGCGGCGACGCGCTCCCGTTCGTCCGCGTGCTCCTCCCGCAACTGCGCGAACCATGTCATCGCGCCGGCGAGGCCGACGTTGACCAGGAGCAGGGTGACGAAGACGAGCGGGCTGGTCGTCACGCCTGCAACAGCGCCCGCCTGGCCGAAGGCGCACAGCAGAGCCGTACCGATGATCCCTGCGAAGACGACACGTCGAGGCAGGAAACGCTCGACGTCGAGGAAGCCCAGAAAGGCGTAGACGCACAGAAACGGGTTGAGGGTGACCCCCGCCAGCAGGGTGAGGCCGTGCACGAGGTAGAGGGCCGTCGCCAGGCGGCTGCCCTCGTGCGCCCTCTGGTACACCAGTTCCATACAGACGCGGAGCACGAGCAGCACGACGATCGGTGACACGACCCGCAGCGGAGCCGGCTCCGCTCGATCACTGAGAAGAGGAGGGAAGTCTCCGCCGATTCCCAGGCTGATCGCGAGCACGAGGGAGAGCGCGGCGACCGACAATCCGATCCACAGCGCGGAGGCTCCCGCCGGGCCGGCAGATGTCGGCGCCGGGCCTCGCCCCGATCCGCTTCGTCTTGGCACCACTCGATTGTCGCCGTCCCGAACGACGATCCGCCGGCGTCTCCGCTCCACCGATCGGTGGATATCCGGCTGCCCCGATGATCGATGTGCCGGCCCGGTGCGATCCGTAGCGTCGCCGGCATGACGACCTCCTCCAAGGAACCGGCCCCTGTCCGCACGGCGGAGCCCGCCGGCCGCCCGCAACGGATACACGGACTGGATGCGCTTCGTGGCGGTGCCTTGCTGCTGGGCATCGTGTTGCACGCATGCGTGCCGTTCATCGCGACCCAGTCCTGGTTCTTCCACGATCGATACACGTCGGTGGGACTCGCCGAGACGAACTTCGTCATCCACTCGTTCAGGATGGTGCTGTTCATGACGCTGGCCGGTTACTTCGGGGCTCTGATGCTCGACCGGCGCGGCGCCCGGCGGTACGTGGGTGATCGAGCCAAGCGCGTCCTGCTGCCCATGTTCGCGTTCTGGCCGGTCGCGGTGTTTCCGCTCGGCCTGCTGGCGCTCATGTTCGCAAGCACTCGTCCCGGCACGGCGCAGCCCGAGGTGACCGACCCGCTGGTCATGTTCGGTCCCGGTCAGCTCTGGTTCCTTCTCGTGCTCATGGAATGCATCGTGATCACTGTGGCGGTGCGCGCTCTGCTCATCCGGTTCATCGGGAGGGAACGGACGTCGGCGTTCTCCGAGCGGATGGCGACGCTGTTCTCGTCGCGCGCCGGCGTCCTCGTGGCATCCGTGCCCTACACCGTCGTCGTGTTGATCCAGGGGAGGCCGATGTCGGGGATCATCGAGCCCGCAACGATCGTTCCCGAGGTCGCCCCACTCGTCGGATACCTCGGCGCCTTCGCGGTCGGCTGGGCACTGCGCCGTCGCTCCGACGCACTGGCCGGAATCAGCAGGGACTGGGCCGCGTATCTCACCGTCGGGGCGATCAGCCTGTCGATCATGCTGATCGCCCAAGGGCAGGTTCCGCTACCCATGGGCGCGGCGTTGGTCGCCCTCGGCGGATGGTGCGTGACCTACGGTCTGATCGGCGTGTGCGTGCGCTTCCTCAGCCGCCCCCGCCCGGCGATCCGGTACCTGGCCGACGCCTCCTACTGGATGTACCTGATGCACCTGCCGATCGTGGTCGCCATCGGGATGAGCCTTGCGGACCTGAACCTCCCGGTCGCGGTCAAGCTGTCGATCACCCTGATCGGTTCCAGCGCGATGCTGCTCCTCACGTACCAGCTAGCCGTCCGCTGCACACCGCTCGGCGCCTGGCTGAACGGACACCGACACCCGTGGAAGAGCGCCGAACGAGGGGCGTGAACGCCGCTTGGCCGCTCCCGCGCTGCCGGTGTCCCAGTAGTTTTCGCGGAGCATCCGACGTTTTCTCCCGGCTCCACGCCCCGCCCGGAGCCCCGCCCCACGGGCAACGCCACGGGGCCGCGTCCGGAACACGCGACCGCCCGCTGTCGGACCCCTCCGGCACAATGCGGCCCATGAACCCATCAGCCACACCCGCCCACCACGCCCTGAACTACGTGGAACTCACCGTCACCGACCTGCAGGAGGCCCAACGGTTCTACGCCGAGGCGTTCGGGTGGCGCTTCAACGACTACGGCCCCATGTACGCGGGCATCCGGGGCCCGGGGGAGGAGGACCACGAGGTCGGCGGCCTCACCACCCAGGGCCGGGTGCGGCCCGGAGGCCCCTTCGTGCTGCTCTTCTCCCAGGACCTGGACCGGTCGGTGGAGGCGGTCACCCGCGCCGGGGGGCGCATCGTCGAAGCCCCCTACGCCTTCCCGGGCGGGCGCCGCTTCCACTTCGCCGACCCCAGCGGCAACGAACTGGGGGTATGGGCGCACTCCTAGACCCACCGCCGGGGCGGGGCCCGCACACCGCGCCGACCCCGCCCCGGCCGCCCACCGCCCCCGGGCGTGGGAATCCCGCCCCACGGCGCGGCCCGGCTCCTCCACCGCGCCCCGGGTGCGGCGGCGCCCCGCACCCCCCAGGAGGAACCCCTCCCGAGGGTTCCTCCGCCCTACCGGGCCAGCAGGGCGCGCAGCGCCTTGACGACCTCCGCCGGGTCCTCCTCCGCCATGAAGTGGCCGCAGGAGACCGTGGCGTGGTGCAGGTCCCGCGCCCACTCCCTCCACCGGGACAGGGCGTCGAAGCCGAGCTCGGACCCCCAGTCCTGCTGGAGCACCGTCACGGGCATCGACAACGTCCGCCCCGCCGCCCGGTCGGCCTCGTCGTCGGCCACGTCCACCCCGGCCGAGGCCCGGTAGTCGGCGACGATGGAGGGCACCGCCTCCCGGCTCGCCCGCAGGTAGGCGGCGCGCACCGGCGCCGGGATCGCCTCGGGGTCGCGCGCCCACACGTCCAGGAAGTGACCGAAGAACACGTCGGGCTCCGCGCCGATCAACGCCTCGGGCAGACCCGGCCGCTGCGCCATCAGGTACAGGTGGAAGCCCACCGACGCCGACACCCCGTGCATCACGTCCCACATGTCCAGGGTCGGCAGCACGTCCAGCGACGCCAGGTGGGTGACGGCGCCGGGGTGGTCCAGGCCCGCGCGGATCGCGACCAGCGCACCGCGGTCGTGGCCCGCCAGCGCGAACCGGTCGTGGCCCAGGGCCGCGGCCAGGGCGACCACGTCCGCGGCCATGGTCCGCTTGGCGTAGGCGCGCCCGTCGGTGTCGGCGGGCTTGTCGCTGTCACCGTAGCCGCGCAGGTCCGGGCAGATGACGGTGTGGTCGGCGGCCAGGTCCGCCGCCACGTGGCGCCACATCAGGTGCGTCTGCGGAAACCCGTGCAACAGCACCAGGGGGCTGCCCGAGCCCCCCACGGCGGCGTTGAGCGCCACCCCCTCGGCCACGGGCACACGCTGGTAGTCGAATCCGCTGATCCTCGGTTCCACGGTTACCTCCACTGGTTCGGTTCTTCGTCCAGAGCATGCCGGGCGCGGATGAGCAGGCGATGAGCGCCCGCTGAGCGCCCCCGCCTGCGACGACCGGCCACGGCCCCGAGCCCGCTACCGTGGAGGACATGACGGGGGAACACGAGGACACGGCCGTGGAGCTGCGCGTCCTGGGCCCCTTGGAGGCCCGCCGCGCCCAGGGGCCGCTCCCCCTCCCCGGCCCCCGCCACCGGGCCGTCCTGGCACGGCTGATCCTGGCCCGGGGCCGCACCGTCCCCGTGGACCTGCTCGTGGAGGACCTGTGGGAACACCCCCGCGAGGGCTCGGTGTCCGCGGTCCGCACCTTCGTCTCCGCGCTGCGCCGCTCCCTGGAACCCGACCGGGCCCCGCGCCGGCCCGCCCACCTGCTCGTGACCGCCCCGCCCGGCTACGCCCTGCGCACCGGCCCCGAGGGCGTCGACGCCTGGAGGTTCGAGGCCGCCCTGACCCGCACCGGCACCCACCTGGACACCGGGGAGCCGGGCCCCGCACTGGCCGAACTGGACCGGGCGCTGGCCCTGTGGCGCGGCCCCGCCTACGCCGAGTTCACCGCCTACCCGTGGGCGCACCAGGAGGCCGACCGCCTCGAAGGGCTGCGGCTCCTGGCCGTGGAACAGCGCGCCCGCGCCCTGCTGGATTTGGGCCGCGCCGAGCAGGCCGCCGCCGACCTGCACCCCCACGCCGCCGCCCACCCCCTGCGCGAGAACGCCTGGAACCTGCTGGCCCTGGCCCTGTACCGGTGCGGGCGCCAGGGGGAGGCCCTGCACGCCCTGCGCCGCGCCCGCCGCACCCTGGCCGACGAACTCGGCGTGGACCCCGGCCCCGACCTGCGCCGCCTCGAAGCCGACATCCTCTCCCACGCACCCCGCCTGACTCCCCCCACCCCCACCCCCACCCCCGCGGCCCCCGACCTGCCCGACCGCCCCCTCCCCGCCGATCACCCCTTCGTGGGCCGCGCCCACGAACTGGACCTGCTCGAACAGGCCGCCGCCACCGCCACCGCACACGCCCGCACCACACCCGTCCTGGTCTCCGGCGACGCCGGGGCGGGCAAGAGCGCCCTGGCCCGCGAACTCACCCGGCGCCTGGCCCACCGCGGCTGGCGCACCGCCTGGGGGCGCAGCCCCGAACACGACGGAGCCCCGCCCACCTGGCCCTGGACACAGATCACCACCGCCCTGACCGGCACCGACACCGACACACCCCACCCCGGCCCCACCTCGGGCGACCCCGCCGCCGCACGCTTCCACACCCTGCGCAGCACCACCGACCTCCTGACACGCACCACCGGCCAGGGCCCCCTCCTGCTCGTCCTGGAGGACCTGCACCGCGCCGCGCAGGAAACCCTGGAACTGCTCACCGCCCTGGTCGCCGAACACATCCCCGGCCCCCTGCTCATCGTGGGCACCCACCGCACCGGGGAGATCTCCGCACCCCTGGCCGCAGCCCTGGCCCGCCTGGCCCCCCACGAACCCGTCCGCGTCTACCTGGGCGGACTCCCCCAGGACACCACCGGCGAACTCCTGCGCACCGTCCTGGACCACGACGTGGACGCCCCCACCCTGCGCACCATCCACCGGCGCAGCGGCGGCAACCCCTTCTTCGCCCGCGAACTCGCCCGCCTGCTGCGCACCGACGGCCCGAGCGCCCTGGCCACCGTCCCCGCCGGCGTACGCGACGTCATCCGCCACCGCCTGGCCGCCCTGCCCCCGCCCGCGCAGCGCCTCCTGCACCAGGCCGCCGTCATCGGCCACGACATCGACCCCGACGTCCTGGCCGTCCTGGCCCCGGACCAGGACACCCACCTGGACGCCCTGGACGCCGCCCTGGACGCCGGCTTCCTCACCCAGCAGGACACACCGCTGCGCTTCTCCCACGTCCTGGTGCGCGACACCCTCTACGACTCCCTGTCCCACCCCCGCCGGGCCCGCTGGCACACCGCCGCCGCCGAGGCGATCGCCGCCCTGCACCCGGACCGGCCCGGCGCCGACGCCGCCCTGGCCCACCACTACGCCCGCGCGCACACCCCCGCCACCGCCGCCCTGGCCGCGCACCACGCCCGCGCCGCCGCCCTGCAGGCCGAACACCGCTTCGCCCCCCACGAGGCCGCCCGCCTGTGGCAGGACGCCCTCACCGCCCACGACCGCTCCGGCGAGGAGGACCCCCGCGCCCGCCTGGACGCCCTCACCGGACTGGTGCGGGCCCTGGCCCTCACCGGCCGTCTGGAGTCCGCCCGCCACCACCGCGGCCGGGCCGTCGCCGAGGCCGACCGGCTCGGCGACCCCGACCTGAGCGCCCGCGTCATCACCGCCTTCGACGTGCCCGCCCTGTGGCCCCGCAACGACGACCCGGGCCTGTCCGCGCACCTGGTCCGCGCCACCGAACGCACCCTGGCCGCCCTGCCCCGGGACCGCGAGGCCCTGCGCGCCCGCCTGCTGGCCGCCCAGGCACTGGAGATGCGCGGAACCCTCGACGGGCGCGGCGCCCGGGCCGCCCGTCTGGCCGAGCAGAGCGCCCGACGCCTGGACGAGCCCGCACTGCTCGCCCTGGCGCTCAACGCCCGCTTCATGCAGTCCTTCTCCCGCACCGGCCAGGCCCCGCAACGGCTGCGCATCGGCGCCGAACTGGTCGCGCTGGCCACCGAGCACTCCCTGGTCACCTTCGAGGTCCTGGGCCACCTCATCCTGGTCCAGGCCCACGCGGCCCTGGCCGACCTGGCCGCCGCCGACACCCACATGCGCGCCGCCGACCGGCTGGGCGCCCTCCACGAGATCCCCCTCGTGGGCGTGTTCACCCACTGGTACGCGGCACTGCGCCTGGCCGTGACCGGCACCGCCCGCGAGGCCGAGGCCGCCTACCGCACCGCGAGCGTGCGCCTGGCGGGAGGCGGCATGCCCGGCATGGAGGAGGGGCTGCTGGACCTGGCCCTGGTGTGCCTGCACCTGCAGCACGGCCACCCCCCGCCCACCACCGACGCCCCCGGCCCCCACGCACCGTGGATCCGCGCCCTCACCGACCCCGACCGGCCACCGCTGCCGCCCCGACCGCCCCCCGGGCTGCTCACCGAGGCCCTGGCCTGCCTGGGCGCCCGGGCCGCCGTCGAACGCGGCGACCGCGCCGCCATGGAACGGGCCCACAGCCTGCTGCTGCCCGCCGCCGGGGAACTGGCCGGGGCCGGCAGCGGACTGCTCACCCTGGGCCCGGTCGCCCACCAGCTCGGCGACCTCGCCCTGGCCCTGGGCGACCCCGGCCGGGCCGCAGGCCACTACCGCCGGGCCCTGGAGACCGCCGAGCGGGCCGGCGCACCGCACTGGGCGAGCGCCGCCCGCCGCGCCGCGGACGCACTGGGCTGAGCGCCCCGCACCCGCAGCCGGGTCCCGCGCCGGGGCGGCCGGGCCCGGCCACGGGTGTGGCAGCATCCCTGTCATGTCCGTACGCGAACTCGTCGTCCTGGGGACCTCCAGCGCGGTGCCCACCCGCCGCCGCAACCACAACGGCTACTTCCTGCGCTGGGACGGCCACGGCATCCTGTTCGACCCGGGCGAGGGCACCCAGCGCCAGATGCGCACGGCCGGGCTCGCCGCCACCGACATCACCCGCATCTGCCTCACCCACTTCCACGGCGACCACAGCCTGGGGCTGCCCGGCACCCTGCAGCGCATCGCCCGCGACCAGGTCCCCCACACCGTGCGGGTCTCCTACCCCGCCCAGGGCGAGGAGTACTGGCGCAGGCTGCGCCACGCCACCCCCTTCCGCGACACCGACGCCGTCCTGCCCCAACCGGTCGGCGGCCTGGGCGCCTGCCCGCTGGGCGAGGAGGACCTGACGCTGACCGCGTTGCCGCTGCGCCACTCGGTCCCCGCCTACGGGTACCGGCTCGCCGAGCCCGACGGGTGGCGGATGCTCCCCGAACGGCTGGCCGCCCACGGGGTCCGCGGCCCCCTGGTGGGACGCCTGCAGCGCGAGGGCGCGGTCACCACCGGCGACGGGCGCCGGGTGGAACTGGCCCAGTGCGCCCGCCCGCGCCGCGGCCAGGTGTTCGCGTTCGTCATGGACACCGCCGAGTGCGAGGGCGCCCTGGAACTGGCACGCGGCGCCGACATGCTGGTGATCGAGTCCACCTACCTGGACACCGAGGAGGGGCTGGCCGCCTCCTACGGGCACCTGACCGCACGCCAGGCCGGGCGCATCGCCGCCCGGGCGGGGGTGCGCACCCTGGTGCTGACCCACATCTCCGAACGCTACGAGCACAGCGAGGACCCGCTCTTCACCGCCCAGGCCGGCCAGGAGTTCGACGGCCGCATCGTCCTGGCCCAGGACCTGGACCGCATCCCCCTGCCGGCCCGCGACTCCTGAAGGGGCGCCCCCGCACGGGGCGGGCGCGCGGGCGCCGAGTTCACCACTCGGACACGGAGGAGCGCCGGGCGTTCACGCACCGTTGCGCCGCGCTCGCTACGTTCGCACCGTCAGCGCACCCGGCAGAAAGGCCCGGCACCCCATGCCCGCCTCCCCCCGATCCGCCGCCCGCCGCACCCTCGCCGTCCTGAGCGGCGCCGCCCTGGCGATGGCCGCCCTCCCGGCCTCCCCCCACGCCCTGGCCCAGACCGCCCCCGAACGCGTCATCCTCTCCCCCACCGCCGACCCCTCCACCTCCCAGACCCTCACCTGGCGCACCGACGACGCCGGCAGCCAGGTCCTGGAGATCGCCCCCGGGGCCGCCCCCGACCAGGTCACCCGCGTCCCCGCGCGCACCACCGCCCGCATCGGCGGCACCTACCACGCCGCCACCGCCACCGGCCTGGAACCCGACACCGCCTACCGGTACCGGGTCGGCGACGGGGCCGGCGCCGACACCCCCTGGCGCACCCTCACCACCCCCGCCCAGGACGCGCAGCCCTTCGACTTCCTCTACTTCGGCGACATCCAGAACGACATCACCCGGGGCGCCGCCCCCGTGGTCCGCGCCGCCCTGGCCGCCGAACCCGACGCCGAACTGGCCGTGCACGCGGGCGACCTCGTCGACAGCGCCAACAGCGACTCCCAGTGGGGGGAGTGGTTCGACGCCTTCGGCGCCCAGGCCACCGGCGGCATCAACCACATCGCCGCCCCCGGCAACCACGAGTACTCCGGCCTGAACCTGAGCGGCCACTGGGCCCCGCAGTTCCCCGGCGCCGCCAACGGGCCCGCCTCCGGCCGCGACCTGCCCCGGACCGTCTACCACACCGACTACCAGGGTGTGCGCTTCATCGTCCTGAACTCCAACTACCGCAACGCCGCCCCGCTCAACGCGTCGGCGTGGCTGCGCACCCAGCAGCAGTGGCTGGAGCAGGCCCTGAGCCAGAACCCCCACCGGTGGACCGTGGTCACCTTCCACCACCCCGTCTTCTCCAACAGCCCCGGCCGCGACAACGCCCCCCTGCGCCAGGCCTGGCTGCAGACCCTGGAGGAGTACGACGTGGACCTGGTCCTGCAGGGCCACGACCACTCCTACAGCCGCGGCAACCTGGTACGGAACCGCACCGGCGACCCCGACGTGCAGACCGGCCCCGTCTACGCGGTCACGGTGACCGGCCCCAAGATGTACGACGTCGGCGACGGCAACTGGACCGCCAACGGGGCCGAGGCCCGCGTGCAGCTCGGCCACACCCAGACCTTCCAGGCGGTGTCGGTGGACGGCGACACCCTGCGGTACCGGGCGCGCACCGCCCAGGGCACGGTCGTGGACTCCTTCACCATCGTCAAGGACCAGGACGGCAAGCGCGTCACCGACACCCTCTGACCCCCGCTCCCCCCTCCAGGGGTGTCCCCGTGTTCGGGCGGGGACACCCCGCCCCCCGGGGCGGCAGGAGCCTCCCGCACACGGCGCGCCCCCGGGCACGGCGCCCCGCGGACCACCTGCCCGCACCCGCCCGGACGCTTCGTCCGCGAACGCACCGTCCATGACGCATCCTGGAGGACATGCACGCTCCCGACGGATCCCGCCTGGCCGCCCTGGCCGCACTCCTGGCCGACCCCACCCGGGCCGGGGTGTGCCTGGCCCTGCTGGACGGGCGCGCCTGGACCGCCGGGGAACTCGCCCGCCACACCGGTGTGGGCGCCTCCACCATCAGCGCGCACCTGACCAGGCTCACCGAGGGCGGCCTCCTCGCCCAGGAACGCCAGGGCCGCCACCGCTACGTCCGCCTGGCCGACGCGGGCGCGGCCCGCCTGGTCGAGACCCTGGCCTCCCAGGCCGCCCCCGCCGCCGACCCCCCGCGCACCCTGCGCACCTCACGCGCCAACGAGGCCCTGGCCCGCGCACGCACCTGCTACGACCACCTGGCCGGACGCCTGGGCTGCGCCCTCACCGACGCCATGACCCGCCGCGGACTGCTCCGCCAGGACACCGGGTTCGCCCTCACCGAGGACGGCCTGGCCTGGTTCGGCGACCACTCCATCCCCCTGGAGCGCACCCGCTCACGCCCCCTGGCCCGCCCCTGCCTGGACTGGACCGAACGCCGCACCCACCTGGCCGGGACCGCCGGAGCCGCACTGTGCGCCCACGCCCTGAACGCGCGCTGGCTCACCCGGATCGGCTCGGGCCGCGCCCTGAGGATCACCGACCGGGGGGCGCAGGCCCTGGGGGAGGCCCTGGGCCTGGACGCGGACACACTTCGCTGAGCGCCGCAGCGTCCGCCCCCTACCGTCCTCCCATGACCTCCTCGCACACCCCCGCCACCGGGCCGCCCCGGCAGCCGCAGGCCTCACCGTGCTGCTGTGGGCCTCGGCCTTCGTCTGCATCCGCAGCGCCGGGGAGTTCTACTCCCCCGGCTCCCTGGCCCTGGGCCGCCTGGCGGCCGGCTCCCTGGTCGCACTCCTGGCGGCGACCCGCACAGGCCTGCCCGCCCGCGCCGCCTGGCCGGGCATCGCCGCCTCGGGCGTGCTCTGGTTCGGGGTGTACACGGTCGCCCTGAACCGGGGCGAGCGCGAGGTCGACGCGGGCACCGCCGCCATGGTCGTCAACCTCGGGCCGGTCCTCATCGCCCTGCTGGGCGCCGCGTGGTCGGGCGAGGGGCTCCCCCGCCCGCTGCTGTGGGGGACAGCGGTCGCCTTCACCGGCGCCGTGGTCGCGGGGATCGCCACCGCCGGCGCCGAGGACGCCTCCGTCCTGGGCGTCCTGCTGTGCCTGGTGGCCGCGGTGACCTACGCCGTCGGCACGGTCTGCCAAAAGCCCGCACTGCGCCACGCCTCCCCCCTGCAGGTCTGCGCGTTCGGCTGCCTGGTGGGCACGGCCGCGTGCGTGCCCTTCGCCGGGGACCTGGCCGCCGAGGCGGCCCGCGCCCCCGCCGCGGCCACGCTCAACATGCTCTACCTGGGGGTGTTCCCGACCGCGATCGCCTTCACCACGTGGGCTTACGCCCTGGCGCGCATGCCCGCGGGCCGGCTGGGCGCCACCACCTACCTGGTGCCGGTCCTGGTGGTGGTGCTCTCCTGGGCGGTCCTGGGGGAGACGCCCGCGCCGCCGGCGTTCGCGGGAGGGGCCCTGTGCCTGGCCGGGGTGGCGATCTCCCGCCGCCGTTCGCCCGCACCGCCCTCCCCCGCGCACGAGGGCCCGCCGACGGCGCCCTCCCCCGGCCGCGCATCAGGTGCGTGAGCGGCCCGCCTGCGGGCCGACGGTCCCCCCGCGCGAGGAGGCGGCGCCCCGGCCTCAGCCGCCGCGGGGGGCGTCCAGCAGTGCGCGGGCGCGCCGGTGCAGGTCCTCGACCTCGCCCGTGCGCGCCGCCCCGCGGGAGCGGGGCTCGCCCGAGGCCAGGGCGTGGGCCTCGCGCAGCGCGACCAGTGCGCGGGCCAGGCCCCGCCGGGCGGCCGGGTGGGCGCCGCCCTCCCGCTCCAGCGCCAGGCGGGCCCGCTCCCCCTCGGCCAGGGCGGCCTCCAGGTGCTCGTCGGCCCTGCGGTTGGCCAGCACGGCGCACACCACGATGCCCACCGCGGCCCCCAGCACGGTCGCCCACAGCCGCTCGGCCGCCAGGTCCTGCGCCCCGCCCG
This sequence comes from Streptomonospora nanhaiensis, assembly GCF_026642255.1. Lineage (GTDB taxonomy): Bacteria > Actinomycetota > Actinomycetes > Streptosporangiales > Streptosporangiaceae > Nocardiopsis > Nocardiopsis tropica. The sequence goes on from NZ_CP113264.1 coordinate 3,599,548, forward strand.
CCGGGTGGGCCAGCCCCGACAGGGCCAGGGTGAGCGGGGTGACGAACACGATCGCGTAGGAGTAGTTGGTGACCACCACCATCTCCGCGGCCATCTGGCACAGCACCACCAGCGCGATGACGCCCAGGGGCGAGTAGTCGAAGGAGAAGAGCACGGCCGCCAGGGCCACGCCCACGAGCGTGCCCAGGGCGCGCTGCAGGGTGCGGTGCCAGGTGGTGGTGACGTCGGTGGCCTGCAGGACCGACCCGGCCGAGACGGCCGCCCAGTACCCGTGGTCCATCCCCGCGGCCCAGGCCAGGGCCCCGGCGAGCAGGGAGGCCAGCCCCACCCGGGCCACCGAGACCGGGGTGGGCGAGGGGGAACGCAGCGCACCGCGCAGGCGCTCGGCCGCACCGGGCGCGGGGGTGCTGTGCCGGCGCAGGTGCTCGGCGTGGGCGGCCAGGGCGGCGCGCTCGCGGCCCGCGACCAGGGGCCGCACCCCGCGCTCGCGCCGTGTGCGGCGGGCGAGCTCGCCCATCTCGGCGGCGGCACGGGCGTCGCCGAGGGCGTCCCCCGTGCCGCCGAGCAGGGACTCGGCCCGGGCGGTGAGGATCTCCAGCGACTCCAGCACGGAGGCGCTCCCCGGCCGGGCGGGGCGGGTACGGGAGAGCAGCGTGGTCCAGGCGTGCTGCACGGCGGCCTCGGCGGCGGCGCGGGTGGCGCCGGTGGGCCCGCCCAGGTGACGGGCCAGGGCGTACAGGGCGCGGGAGACCGCCAGGCGCTCGGGGGCGGTGGGGTGGACCAGGGCTCCGGCCACGGCCGCGGCCCAGCACAGGGCGGCGGCCGCCGCGGTGACGGCCACCTCCAGGGGGAGCGCGGCCAGGGTCTGCGGGTTGTAGGCGGCCACACCGGTGGCGAAGACGAACATCAGCCCCGCGGGGGCGCCGAAGGCCAGCGCGTCGGAGAGGTACTTGGCTCCGGCGGCCACCAGGGAGCCCGCCAGGACCGCGGCCAGGGGGTGGGAGAACAGGGCCGCGGTGAGCCCGCCCACCGCCACCGCCAGGGTGAGGGCGGCGCCGACGACGGCCAGGACCCGGGCGCGGCGGGCGTAGGTGTCGTCGCGCGCGTACAGGGCGGTGAAGCAGCCCATGGCGGCGTAGGGCGCCAGGTCCACGCGACCCAGGGCGTGGAGCAGCAGCAGGGGCAGGGCCACGCACGCCCCCGCGCGCAGGGCGGTGAGGGTGACGTTGCCGTGGACGCGGCGGGGGGCGAAGGCCCCGCGGACACCGAGGACGCCGCGCAGGGACGCCACTTTCGACAAAAAGTAATTCACAAGTAAATTATATTAGGGTGGTCCACCGGCACACACCACCCGCGGAGAGGGAGACCTCCCCCACCAGGAAGGCCACCATGAGCGACGCCGTCTCCCGCTTCCTCCACAGCTGGACCCGCCTGCGCCCCGACCTGGACCTGTCCACCGTGGCCGCCATGGGCCGCGTCCTGCGCCTGGCCGCCCTGATGAACAACATCACCGAGGACGGCCTGGCCGGCGCCGAGGTCACCCGCCCCGAGTTCGAGGTCCTGGCCGCCCTGCGCCGCTCCCCCGACGGACTGCGCCCCCGCCAGCTCACCCGCGAGACCATCGCCTCGGGCGCCTCCACCACCAAGCGCCTCACCCGCCTGGAGTCCGCCGGACTCATCACCCGCACCCCCCTCGAACGCGACCGCCGCGAGGTCCAGGTCCGCCTCACCGACCGCGGCCGCACCCTGGCCGACACCCTCTTCGCCGCCCAACTCGACCGCGAGGCCACCGTCCTGGCCCCCTTGAGCACCGACGAACAAGCCCAGCTCGCCGACCTGCTCGCCCGCGTCCTGGCCCCCATCGACCGAGCCTGAACCCGTACCGGCCCCACCACCCGGACGTCCACCACCACCCACCCCCGCCCCACCACACCCACCAGGACCCCCTCATGAGCCGCGAACCCCACACCCGCCTCGCCCGAGCCCTGACGGCCCTGCTCCAGGACCCCCGCCCCGTCACCGGCGTCCAACGCCTGCGCGGCGGCAGCAAGAAGGGCGTCTACCGCCTCACCCTCGACCACACCGACACCGTCATCGCCTACCTGTGGCACAGCACCGAGGACTACTGGCACCCCGGCGCCGCCCACAGCCAGGACCCCGCCGACCCCTTCTCCCACGCCTCGGGCCCCCACCTGTTCACCGCCGCCCACCGCGCCCTGACCGACCTGGGCGTACGCGTGCCCCGCCTGCTCGCCCACGACACCACCGGCACCCACCACCCCGGCGCCATCGCCCTGGTCCAGGACGTGCCCGGCCCCACCCTCGAAGAACTCCTCGAACGCGACCCCGCCGCGGCCGCCCCCGTCCTGGACCGCCTCGGCGCCTTCCTGCGCACCATGCACGCCACCACCCACCCCGGCTTCGGCAAGGTCCACCACCTCACCACGGGAGGCCGCCCCCACGCCCCCTCCTGCGAACAGACCGTCCTGGACCGCGCCCTGGCCGACCTGGACGAGGCCGCCGCACGCGATGCGCGCCTGCACCCCCACCACGCACGGCTCACCAGCGCCCTGCACACCCTGGCCCACCGCATCACCCCGCGCCGCGAACACGTGCTCATCCACGGCGAACTCGGCCCCGACCACGTCCTGGTCGACACCGACGGAACCCCCGTCCTCATCGACATCGAGGGCATGATGTTCTTCGACGCCGAATGGGAGCACTCCTTCCTGCGCCTGCGCTTCGGCGAACACCACCCCCGCCTGCGCACACGCACCCCCGACCCCCACCGCAGCGCCCTGTACGACCTGGCCATGCACCTGTCCCTGGTCGCCGGCCCCCTGCGCCTGCTCGAGGGCGACTACCCCGACCGCGCCTTCATGCTCTCCATCGCCGAACACCACCTGGCACGCGCCCTGCAGACCACCGCCTGACACACTCGCCGACCATGGACACCATGGACACCTTCGACCACCTGTGGAACACCGACACCGTCTGGCTCAACACCGCCCAGTACGGCATCCCGCCCGCCCCCGCCCACCAGGCCCTCGACCAGGCCCTGCACGCCTGGAGGTCGGGCACCGGCGACCCCCTGCACTGGGGGCGGGCCGTCCACGACACACGCACCAACCTGGCCGCGCTCGTGCACGCCCCCGCCCAGGACATCGCCCTGGGCACCGCGGTCTCCCAGATCACCGGCACCCTCGCCGCCTCCCTGCCCGCCGGGGCCCGCGTCCTGGTCCCCCAGGACGAGTTCTCCTCCCTCGTCCTGCCGTGGCTGTCCCAGGCCGACCGCGGCGTCACCGTGCGCACAGCCCCCCTGCAGCACCTGGCCGAGAGCGTGCGCCCCGACACCGACCTGGTCGCCTACAGCCTGGTCCACTCCGCCACGGGGCGCATCGCCCCCACCGCCGACATCGCCTCCGCCGCACGCGCCCACGGCGCGCGCCTGGTGGGCGACGCCACCCAGGCCGCCGGATGGCTGCCGGTACGGGCCACCGACTTCGACGCCCTGCTCGGCGCCGCCTACAAGTGGCTCATGGCCCCGCGCGGGCTGGCCTTCGCCTACCTGTCACCGGCACTGCGCACCGAGCTGCGCCCCCACAACGCCGGCCCCGCCGCCACCCGGGACCCGGCCGCCTCGCTCTACGCCGGCGACCCGGCCCCGGAGCTGTCCGAGACCGCCCGGGCCTTCGACACCTCCCCCAACTGGTTCGCGTGCGTGGCCGCGGCCGCCTCCACCCGCGTGCTCCTGCAGGCCGGAGTGGAACGGGTCCGCGACCACAACGTCGCCCTGGCCGACCGCCTGCGCGCCGCCCTGGGCCAGGAGCCCGGCGGGTCGGCGATCACCTCGGTGGAGCGGCCCGGGGCCGCCGAGCGCCTGGCGCGCGCGGGGATCGTCACCACGAGCCGGGGCGGCGGGACACGCCTGGCCTTCCACCTGTACAACACCCCGCAGGACGCCGACCTGGCCGCGCGCGCCCTGCTCTGAGCCGCGGGCCCGGCGGGGGCACGGCGCGGTGGCCGCAAGGACGCACGGCCCTGCGGGCCGGGCCCTCACCCCGCACCGGCCACCGCTCCCGCACCCGTGCGCCCCGGATCAGTCCCGCGCCGGGCCAGGGCGGACGTTGCCCAGCTCCCGGGTGACCGCGATCTCGATGGCGACCCGCCCGGGGTTGGGGCGCGGGGCCCGGTAGCGCCCGGTGTACAGGCGCACCGCCTCGGCCACCGCCTCCGGGTCGCGCGTCACCGTGGCCGTGCCCTCCAGGGTGGACCAGCGCGCACCCTCCACCTGCGACACCGACACCCGCGCCCCGGGGTGGGCGGCCAGGTTGCGCGCCTTGAAGCTGGCCCCGTCGGCGATCACCCGGACCAGGCGGCGCCCGGGGTCGTAGGTCGCCCCCACCGGGACCTGGTGGATGCTGCCGTCCGGACGCGGACTGGCCAGCGTGCAGATGCGGCGCTCGCTCCAGAAGGCGAGGAAGGGGTCGTCGGGGATCTGGGACACGGGCGGCTCTTCTCTGGTCGTCGAATCAGGGCACGGCTGAGGACCCCAGGATCCCAGAACCCCGGGTGTGCGGTGGCGCACACCACATTGACGCGTCAAACTCCGTCAATAAACTTGAGTCCATCAGCATCAAGTTATGTTTCTGAGACTTTCTCGGGGGTTCACACCATGCTCCTCACCCGCACCATCCCCTTCGACCCCACCCGCGCCGCCACCGCCCACCAGCGCACCGTCCCCATGGACATCCTGCGCACCGAGGACGAACTCCTCGTCCGGCTCGACCTGCCCGGCGCCGACGCCGACAGCATCGACCTGGAGGTCGAACGCGACGTACTCACCGTCAACGCCCGGCGCCCCGCCCGCCAGGAGGGGGCCGCCCCCGTCCTGACCGAGCGCCCCACCGGCCCCTTCACCCGGCGCCTGCGCCTGGGCCGGGACCTGGACACCGACAACATCGGCGCCGACTACACCGACGGCGTCCTGACCCTGCGCCTTCCCGTGGCCGAGAAGGCCAAGCCGCGCAAGATCCTCCTGGACCAGGGCGGCGCGACCCTCTGACGCCCACACGGCCGAGGGGGCGCGGGGCCACAGGGAACCCCGCGCCCCCTCGGCGCGAGAACGCGCGGGGGCGCCCCACCCAGGGGCGCCCCCGCGCGGGCAGGTGCGGCCGGGCGCACCGGGGGCCGACGGCGCCCGGCCCCGCACCCGGGGGGCCGGTGCGCGGTCAGGCCGCGCGGGCCCCGTCCAGGAACAGCGACACCAGGGCGGCGGCCGCCTCCTCGGGGGAACCCGGCGCCATGTCCACCGCCCTGGCCAGGTGCAGGAAGGCGTTGCACAGCAGAGCCGGGTCCCGGTCGGCGAGCTCGCCCTCGGCCACCGCCCGCGCCAGGCGCGCCGTCACCGGCTCCAGCAGCCTGCTCACGTACGCCTCGCGCAGCTCCTTCTCCGCATCCCCCTCCAGCTGGTCCAGGGAGTCGAACAGGTGCTGCTCGAAGGAGGAGGTGGCACCCGTGGGGTCGGCCACGGCGCCCACGATGACGGCCCGCAGCTGAGCGGCGAGCCCGCCCGGGGCGGCCAGCGACTCCTGCAGGCTGCGGCCGCGCCTGTCGATGAAGTCCAGGGCCACGAGCTTGTGCAGGGTCTCCTTGCCGCCGGGGAAGTGGTGGTAGAGCGTGGGCTTGCGCACGCCGACCTCGGTGGCCACGGCCTCCAGCGAGGTGCCGCGGTAGCCGCGGGCGGCGAAGTGGGCGGCGTAGACGGACATGGCCCTGGTCCGGGTGTCGCCGGTCATGGTGGGCTCCTCGCTGGTGGACGGCGGTGCGGACCGGGGCGCCGGCCCGCACCCGCGACTCTACCGACCAGTCGGTAGAGTCGCAAGCCGGGGACCTCCGCACCCCCGCGACCACCACCCCGGGAGGAAACCCCTCACCCCGCCCCCCACACGGGCGGATCCGCCCGCCGCGAGACCAGATCCACCCACCCCCGCTACCCCGACGGCGACGCACAGTACACGCGCCCAGCGGGCTTCAACCTCCCATCACGCCCCTACCAGGACGAACCCCTTCGCCCAGGACAGCCGCAACTCCTCCAGAGCCCCGCGCCGCGAACGCATCGCCTCCTCCTGCGCCCGCCACCACCCCCCGACCCGCGCCGCCGCCTCCGCACCGCCCAGATCCACCACCTGCGCCACCAGCGCCACCAGCGCCGAAGGCACCCCCAACCGGCGCAGCAGACCGATCCGCCGCGCCCGCTCCACCTGCCCCGGCGCATAGAACCAGTCCCCCACCCGGTCCGGCACCAGCAGCCCCGAACGCTCGTACAACCGCAACGCCTCGGGAGAGAGCCCCCCACGACGCGCGAACTCCCCCCGCGACAGCCCGCCCCGGACCCCTTCGGCAACCATGCGCGCCAGTGTGCCCCCTGCCCCAAGAGCACGGTCAACCCCGCACCGCCCTGTAGTAGAGTCCCCGGCCCACCCCTGCGACCGCGGAGACCCCCATGACCGCACCCACCCCCCACACCCAGGGCCTACTCCCCACCGCCGACGGACACCACCTGTACTGGCACGAGTACGGCAACCCCCGCGGCCACCCCGCCCTGGTCCTGCACGGCGGCCCCGGCAGCGGCTGCCACCCCGCCTACACCGACTTCTTCGACACCGACCGCTACCGCGTCATCATGCTCGACCAGCGCGGCAGCGGACGCTCCACCCCCAACGCCCGCCACACCACCACCGACCTGAGCACCAACACCACCCACCACCTCATCCACGACATCGAAGCCCTGCGCACCCACCACCGCCTCACCACCTGGCACGTCCTGGGTCTGTCCTGGGGCTGCACCCTGGGCCTGGCCTACGCCCAGGCCCACCCCGAACACGTCAGCGCCCTGATCCTGGCCGCGGTCACCAACACCACCGCCGCCGAGGTCCACTGGCTCACCCACGCCATGGGCCGCGTCTTCCCCGAGGAATGGGAACTCTTCCGCCACGGCGCCGGACCCGGCGCCGACCCCCACGACCTGTCCACCGCCTACGCACACCGCCTGGCCCACCCCGACCCCCAGGTACGCTTCGACGCCGCCCGCGCCTGGTGCCGCTGGGAGGACGTCCACGTCTCCACCGCCCCCGGCCACACCCCCCACCCCGCCTTCGCCGACCCCGCCTTCCGCATGACCTTCGCCCGCCTGGTCACCCACTACTGGTCCCACGCCGCCTTCCTCCCCGACGGGCAGCTCCAACGCGACGCCCACCGCCTGGCGGGCACCCCCGGGGCCATGGTCCACGGGCGCATGGACATCAGCGGACCCGCCGACATCGCCTACCGGCTCTCGCTCACCTGGACCGACGCCGACCTGGTGGTGGTCGAGGAAGCCGGACACGGAGCGGGCACCACCACCCTCAAAGCGGCGACCCGCGCCGCCACCGACCGGCTCGCCCCCTGACACCCCCGCCGCAGCGGCCGAGCGCCGGGCGGGGCGGCGCCTGAGGCGCCCCGCCCGGCAGGGCTCACCCCCGCCCCTGGCGCTCCTTCACCTCCCGCACCAACACCTCCACCTCCTCCTCGGTGTTGAAGTAGTGCACCGAGGCCCGCACCGCCTCGTCCACCCCCTCCCGCGGCTCCCACACCTGGTTCCACACCCGCGCCACACTCACGTTCACCCGGGCCCCCACCAGGTGCGCCCGCACATGCTCGGCCGGCACCCCCCGCACCGCGAACGTCACGATCCCCGACCGCACCGACCCCCGGTCCAGCACCCGCACCCCCGCCACCTGCCCCAACCGCTCCCGCGCGTACTCCGCCAGAGCCCCCACCCGCTCCCGGACCCGCTCCAACCCCAGCGCCACCGCGTAGTCCACCGCCACACCCAAACCGATCTGACCGGCCACACTGCGCTCGAAACTCTCAAAACGACGCGCATCGGCACGCACCCGGTACTCGCCCTCCCCCACCCAGTGCGCCGAGGACACATCCACCACCGCCGGCTCCACCAGGTCCGCACCCGCACGCGCGTACAGAAAACCCGTCCCCCGCGGCCCCCGCAGGAACTTGCGCCCCGTCCCCGTCAACAGATCGCACCCCAACCGCTCCACATCCAGATCCCACTGCCCCACCGACTGGCACGCATCCAACAGGAACACCGCCCCCGCAGCCCGGCACAGCGCCCCCACCTCCTGCACGGGGTTGACCAACCCGTTGTGCGTGGGCATGTGGTTCAACGCCACCAACCGCACCCCGCCCCGCCCCAGCTCCCGCTCCAACGCCCCCAGATCCACCACCCCCTCCGGGCCGTCCGGAACCACCTCCACCCGCACACCCCGCTCACGGGCCGCCTTGACCAGCCCCAACGCGTTACTGGGGTACTCGCTCGTGGTCGTCAGCACCCGGTCCCCCGCCTCCAGGCGCACCGCACCGAACCCCGCCTCCCACGCCCGCGTCGCACTCTCCACGAACGCCACCTCCTCCGGCCGCGCCCCCAGCATTCGCGCCACCGCCGTGTAGAACCCCTCCACCAGCCCCTCGGCGCGCTCGGCCGCCTCATAGCCGCCCACCCGCGCCTCCAACCGCAGGTGCCCCACCACCGCCTCCACCACCGGCACCGGCGGCAACGACGAACCCGCGTTGTTCAGATGCACCAGATCCGCGACCGCCGGGGTGTCCGCCCGCACCGCGCCCACATCGATTCCCATACACCGCCACCTTCCAGGAGGAGACCACCAACCCCCCGGAACCTACCCACCGCCCACCCCGCCCAGCGCACCGCAGCCACCCACAACACCCACACCCGATGTGGGCCACAACGCCCCCGCACACGACCCACCCACCCCCACCCATCAGCCACAATGACCACACACACCACACCCGCCACAAGAGAGCACCGCCATGCCCCTGCCCAAAGCCGAACTCCACCTCCACATCGAAGGCACCCTCGAACCCGAACTCGCCTTCACCCTCGCCCACCGCAACGGCATCACCCTGCCCCACCCCACCGTCCAGGACCTGCGCGCCGCCTACTCCTTCACCGACCTGCAGTCCTTCCTGAACCTCTACTACGAGCTCATGGACGTCCTGCGCACCGAAGCCGACTTCACCGACCTGGCCAACGCCTACCTCACCCGCGCCGCAGCCCAGGGCGTGCGCCACGCCGAGATCTTCTTCGACCCCCAGGCCCACACCAGCCGCGGCATCCCCCTGGACACCGTCGTCAACGGCCTGGCCGCCGCCCTGGACACCAGCCTGCGCGACCACGGCATCAGCACCGCACTCATCCTGTGCTTCCTACGCGACCGCCCCGCCTCCGAAGCCCTGCACACCCTCCACCAGGCCCGCCCACACCTGCACCGCATCAGCGCCGTGGGCCTGGACTCCGCCGAGGTCGGACACCCGCCCCAGAACTTCACCGCCGTCTTCGCCGCCGCCCGCGACCTGGGCCTGCGCTGCGTCGCCCACGCCGGAGAGGAAGGACCCCCCTCCTACATCTGGCAGGCCCTGAACCTCCTGCACGCCGAACGCATCGACCACGGCATCCGCGCCCTGGAGGACCCCGACCTGCTCGCCCACCTGGCCCGCACCCAGACCCCCCTCACCGTGTGCCCCCTGTCCAACGTGCGCCTGCGCGCCGTACCCACCCTCGCCCAACACCCCCTGCCCGCCCTCCTCGACGCCGGGCTCCTGGTCACCGTCAACTCCGACGACCCCTCCTACTTCGGCGGCTACGTCCACGACAACTACGAGGCCCTGCGCACCCACCTGGGCCTGGACGAGGCCACCCTGCGCCAACTCGCCCGCAACTCCTTCACCGCCTCCTTCCTGCCCCCCGAACGCAAGAAGGCCCTCATCGCCGAAGTCGACGCCCACCCCGCCACCGGGTAGACACACCACAGGCCCCCTCCCCCAGGGGAGGGGGCCCCTCCACCGCCACCGCCTCACACCCAGGCCAGCGACTGCCCGTGCTCACCGGCATAGGCCACCACCCGCCCGTCCACCGCCACCGTGAAATCGGTCTCCACCACCGGCTCCGCGTTCTCCCACCCCGCGAACACCCGCCACCCCTCGTTCGCCACCCAGCGCCCCTCCAGGGCACCCACCACCCGCACGAACTCCTCCCGCCGCTCCTGCGACAGGTAGGCCAGCACCGCACTGTGGAACACCACCAGCGTCGCCCCCGCCGGGGCCAGGGCCGCCACCGCACCCACCCGCTCCACCAGGTCCCCCTCCACCAGCAGCGGCGGATCGGCCGCCACCACCGACGCCGCCCCGCGCAGCCGCGCACGCCGCCCCGCCTCCTCCCGCCCCGGCCACACCAGCGCCTCCAACCAGCGCACATCCTCCTCGGCGCCCGCATCCAACGGGTTCAGGTCCACCCCCGCCCGCCACACCACCCGCGGCACCCGCTCCGGAACCGGCACCCCGCCCGAGGTCGCACACTCCAACAGCACCGGGCTGCCCGCAGGGCCCACCTGCGCCCCGCCGTCGAAGGAGTACCGGTACCGGTCCGGATACAGGCACAGCCCCGCCGAGGCACCCACCTCCAACAGCGCCAACGGGCCCGGCACACCCGCCAGCACCGGCAGCAGCGCCGTACACCGGCGCACCTCGTTGGTCTGGGTGTGCCGCTCCATCACCACCCGCCGCACCTGCTCCCAGTGCCCCACCAGCCACGCCCGCCACGGCCCCCACCCCTGCACCGGCCCGCCCAGGTAGCGCACCGCCCCCAACAACAGGTTGGGCTGCCTCTTGTTGCCCCGCGGCAGGGACGCCACCAGACCCAGCACCTCCCCGTCCCGCGCCACCTCCTCACAGATCCGCGCATAGGCGGGGGAACCCCCCGCCGCACAGTGCCGGGCGAAACCGCGGTACCCGCGCGCAAGGCGCTCAAGGTCCGCTCCACCGTCCACAGCAGGGCCCACGGCCCACACCCACCTCTCACACCGGGGGAAGAAGACACCGAACCCCTACCCGCCCCCATACCGCACCGCCCCTGTGGCGCCCCTCACCCCCGCTCCCCCCACAGGAACCGCGAGTACGAGCGCGCCAGCGCCACCACCCCGGCCGGCGCGCTCTCCACCGACCCCGCGTCGAAGGGCGGGCACGGGTCGTACTCGGTGGCCAACTGCACCAGCTGCGCCGCCTGCAACCCCGCCAACCGCTCCGCCAGCGCCAACGCCATGTCGATCCCCGCCGACACCCCCGCCGCCGTCACGTACTTGCCCTCCCACACCACCCGCTCGCGCACGGGCACCGCACCCCAGCGCCCCAGCTCCTCCACCGCCGCCCAGTGCGTGGTCGCCCGCAACCCGTCCAGCACACCCGCCTCCGCCAACAGGAACGCCCCCGTGCACACCGACGCCACCCGCCCCGCACCCCCCGCGTGCCCTCACCCCCCCGCCACCACCAGGGTGTCCACCCGCACCGCCCGCTCCAACGCCACCGACGGCGCCAACCCCAGACCGCTGGAGCAGACCACCGCGCCCCGCCCAACGACGCCGTGCGCACCCGGTAGAACCCCTCGCGCACATACGAGGCCCCCGAGAACACCTCCAGCGGACCCGTCACGACCAGGCTCTGCACCCCGTCGAAGACGACCACCACCACCTCATGGACCATGCCCCCATCCTCACCGGCCCCCCGAGGCGGCCACAAGGTCGCACACCCCACCCTTCCTGCCACCACACCTTGACCTCAACCAAACTTCAGGTGCAAGCGTGGGGGCACACCCACCCACCCCGAGGAACCACCCGTGCACCTGATCACCACACCCACCGGCACCGTCGCACACCACGTCCTGACCACCCTGCTCACCCACGCCCACCCCGTCCGCGCCCTGACCCCCCACCCCCACCACCCCCGCATCCCCCACGGCACACCCACCGTCCGCGCCGACCTGCACGACCCCGCCACCTGGCCCGCCGCCCTGCACGGCGCCACCTCCGCCTTCCTCACCTGGCCCCACCCCACCCCCGACCACGCCGCCGACTTCATCACCGCCCTGGCCCACCACGCCCGCCACATCGTCTACCTCTCCTCAGCCACAGCCGACCCCCACGCCCCCGACCCCCGCGACAGCACCCACGGACACCTCGAGAACCTCATCACCCGCTCCGGCGCCCACTGGACCCTCCTGCGCCCCGGCACACCGGCCGCCACCACCCTGCGCTGGGCCCCCCGCATCCGCACCCACCGCACCGTCCACTCCACCCGCCCCCACCCGGCCCGCCCCCTCATCCACGAAGCAGACATCGCCGACGTCGCCGTCCACGCCCTCACCCACCCCGAACACCACCACGAGCGCACCCACCACCTCACCGGCCCCCACCACCACACCGAAGCCGAACAGGTCCGCATCCTCGCCCAGGTCCTGGACCTGACCCTGACCCACACCGCCCCCCACGACCCCGCCTCCGCCGAGCCCGAACCCGCCACCACCACCGTCGAAAAGGTCCTCCGCCGCCCCGCACGCTCCTACCGCCAATGGGTCGCCGACCACGCCACCGACTTCCGCTGACCCCCGCCCCACACGGCCCGCACCCACCACCGGGCGCGGGCCCACACCCCTGCCCACACCCACCACCGCCCCCGGGAACCAACCCGCCCCACCGCCCGTTCCACACACCGAACACCCACCCACGGAGACCAAGGACACGAACAGATAACGAGAACTCTCATGCGCCCAGGACAATCCCAGGCAGGTGACGACCACCCACACGAACGGACACCCGTGAGGCTCACCAACCGCGGAAAGCTGCGCCGCAGCCCCGCACACACCCCACCCACCACCCGACCCCTCCTCGAGTTCCACGACGTGTCCCTGCCCCCCGCCCACCCCCCGCTGCTGGACCACCTCGACCTCACCGTCCACCCCGGCGAACACGTCTCCCTCGTCGGCCTCACCCCCACCGCCACCACCGCCCTCACCCACCTGCTCACCCACCGCACCACCCCCACCCGCGGCCGCATCACCACCCACGCCCCCACCCACCTGCTCACCCCCACCCCCCACACCACCCTCGCCCAGACCATCACCGGCCACCCCGCCCCCGACCCCCACGACCCCCACCTCACCCACACCCTCACCACCGCCGGACTCGACCCCGCCCACCTGCACACCCCCCTCACCCGCCTCGACCCCGCACTGGCCACCCGCATCCACCAGGCCCGCACCCTCTACACCCGCCACACCGGCGCCCGCCTCTTCCTCCTGACCACCCCAGCACCACCCCCGCCCACCCCCACCCCCGACACCGCCCTGCTCTCCCTCACCGACCACCCCACCCACACCCGCACCGCCGACCGCATCCTCCTCCTGCGCAACGGACGCGTCACCGAAACCGGCACCCACCACCAACTCCTCGTCCGCGGCGGCGCCTACGCACGCCTGTACGCCCTCCACGGCGCCCACCGCACCCGCACCCCCTGACCCACGCACCCCACCACCACCCACGACCTAAGATGGGCACCGTGCCACCCATCACCAAGGAACTCACCGTCGGCCAGGTCGCCGAACGCGCCGGAGTCGCCGTCTCCGCCCTGCACTTCTACGAACGCCAAGGGCTCATCCACAGCCGCCGCACCAGCGGCAACCAGCGCCGCTACCGCCGCGACACCCTGCGCAGGGTCTCCTTCATCCGCATCTCCCAACGCGTCGGCATGCCCCTGGCCCGCATCCGCCAGGCCCTCGAAGCCCTCCCCGACAACCGCACCCCCACCCGCACCGACTGGGCCGCCGTCTCCGAACAGTGGCGCGACGAACTCGACACGCGCATCGCCCAGCTCATCCGCCTGCGCGACGACCTCACCGGCTGCATCGGCTGCGGCTGCCTGTCCCTGGACACCTGCACCCTGTCCAACCCCGACGACGAACTCGCCGCCGCGGGCCCCGGACCCCGCCGCCTCATGGTCCAGGCCCTCGCCCAGGACGCCGACGCCCTCTGAACCACCCGCGGCCCACCCCGCCGCACCCGGCCCCGCACACGAGAACGGCGGCCCCCACAGGGACCGCCGCCACCCCACACCCGCAGACCGCCTACCGCCCGGCCGCCTCATCACGCCCGCGCCGGGCCAACTCGTCCGCGCGCTCGTTGCCCTCGTCGCCGCTGTGCCCGCGCACCCAGCGCCACTCCACCTCGTAGCGCGAGGCCACCTCGTCCAGGCGCTGCCACAGGTCCACGTTCTTCACCGGCTTCTTGTCGGCCGTGCGCCACCCGCGCTTCTTCCACCCGTGCAGCCAGGTCGTGATCCCGTTGCGCACGTAGGAGGAATCGGTGTGCACCAGCACCGGCAGCGGCTTCTTCAAGCTCTCCAACGCCTGGATGGCCGCCATCAGCTCCATCCGGTTGTTGGTGGTCTGCTCCTCGCTCCCGTACAGCTCCTTCTCGTGCTCGCCGTAGCTCAGCCACACCCCCCACCCTCCCGGGCCGGGGTTGCCGCTGCACGCCCCGTCGGTGTAGACGACCACCCTGTGCGCCGGCTCCCGGCCGACCTCGTCCCCGTTGTGCATGCCGCGCAATCTACCGCCCCCCGCAGTCACAGAAGAGTCACACCCCCCACCGGAGGAGCCATAAACAGAGCCACATTCCACCACTGGCTCCCCTAAACCCATCATTTCGGACCAACAAGTCCCCCAAAGGCACCCACCGACCACACCACCACCGACCACCGCACACGACCATCCACCGCCACCCTCCGCGACGACAACGCCACCGTGAGCACCCGCCCCGGCCGTCGCGAAGGCCTCGCCCCAGAACGCCGGACCCCGTCGGCGGGGCCCTCGGGGGACCGCGGCGCCGCACAAGCGGCCGCCCTCCGACCCCACTCCCCGGGGCGCCCGCCCCGGCCCCCACCGGTCCGCACGCCTTCGGGCCCCCGGCCCCGGACGCCGCCCCCGCGACAGGCCACGGGCAGGGCACGTGGTGAGAACACGGCGCCGACCGCCCACCCCGGCGGCCACGGAAAAAGGGGTGCCCCGGCCGACGCCGGGACACCCCCTTCGCGCTCGCGCGCTCAGCCCGCGAACTCCTCCGCCAGCTGCGCCGCACGCTCCTCACGACGCGCGAACACGTCGTTGGCCATCTCGTTCATCTTCTTCAGCACCCGCTTGCGCTCGCGCGCCGAGAGCCGGTCCACGTACAGCCGGCCCATGGTGTGGTCGGTCTCGTGCTGCAGGCACCGGGCGAAGTACCCGCTCCCGCTCACCACCACCGGGTTGCCGTCCCGGTCCACGCCACGCACCGTCGCGGTCGCGGCCCGCCCCAGGTCCGCGTGCGGGCCCGGTACCGACAGGCAGCCCTCGCTGTCGACCTCCACGGCCTCCTCCGGGTCGCGCTCGTCCAGCACCGGGTTGACCACGTGCCCCACGTGGCGCACCCCGTCGTCGTCGGGGCAGTCGTAGACGAACAGCCGCAGGTCCACACCCACCTGGTTGCCCGCCAGGCCCACACCCTCGGCCGCGTACATCGTCACGAACATGTCGTCGACGAGCTGGTGCAGCTCCCGGCCGCCCCACATCTGCTCGGGCACCTCCGCGTTGCGCCGGTGCAGGACCTCCTCACCCGTCACGGTGATGCGCCGCACACGACCGCGCGAGGCCTCCGGGGCCAGTTCGGGGAAGTCCTCCACCTCCCGGCCCTGGACAACAGCGGCGACATGGGCAGGCGTGGACTGCTCCGACATGGTCCTACTCTCAAACGCACTAGGGGAGACAAACAGTGACACAACGCCACCAATACCCCGAAAAATAGCACGAAACGGCAGGTCAGCCACGCACGGAACACCCGGTCAACGGAACCAGGAATTGCCCTGGATCAGGCATCGCGCCAGGTAGTCGCGCAACGACACCACCACCAGCCGCCGCCGGTCGCTCTCATGATCCCACACCACGATCCCCGGACCGTAGTCGGTGTGCACGTAGGCGAACTGCGGCCCCATGTCGGAGTCGCCGAAGAAGATCATCTCGTCGAAAGGCGCGTACAACTCCAGATAATCGGGCTCACCCCGCATCGCCAGGTTGTCCTCCACCAGGCGCCGGGCACTCCACACCACCGCGTCCCCGTACTCGTTGGTCACCCCGTCCGTCTCCCGCAACAGGGAGGCCAACTCGAACGGCAGAGGCAGCATCAACCGCTTCTCCACCTCGGCAAGGGTCACCTCATCGGCCGGATCGTACAGATCGGCCTCGGGATACATCTCCAGGATCAGTTCACGCCACACACTCCCGATCATCACAGGTCGTGGCAAGACACGGGAAATCGTCGACGGCGAGTTGCGCCAAAAACCCGCACGGACCACGTCCGCAGCGTCACAAACCACCACCCACACCCCCAACCGGCCCCCACGGGAATAGCCGCACCCCCCGACCCGTTGACCCCACTGCGGGACGGTGCGGTAGCAAGTGTCCCCCGGGCTCACACAAAGCCTTCGCGGAACACCGCGCCCCCAGGGGCGGCCACGGAACCGCGTTGTGCGCCACGCCGTGAGGCGACCGCCGCACCGTCCCGCACTCCTTCCCACCCCCACGCACCAGATGCCGCGAACGCCCCGAACACGCCCAAAACGTCACTCTGAGTGTAGGCAAAGCCACAAACGGTAATAATGCTGCCATGGCCACCACCACACAACGCCTGCTCGCCACAGCCCTCGCCACCGCACTCACCCTGCCCGCCCCCGCACACGCCACCACAACCCCCACAACCACCCCCACCCACACCACCACCTACCCCGGACACACCACGAGCCGCTACGTCCCCCTGGGCCCCGCCACAGCCGACCACGCACGCGACGCCGGATGCACCGAAGCCCGCACCGGCACCAACGGCGTCCGCATCCTCTTCTTCGGCACCCAGGAAACCGACCACCAACTCCGCGAACCCGGCACCAGCCACGCCACCACCACACCCCGCGCAGCCACCACCAAAGCCGCCTCCTACGCCCACCACTGGGCCCAAGGCTTCACCGACTGCCGCACCGGCCAAACCACAGCCACCCTCGCCCTCGGCGTCAACAACAAGGACGACGGCAACCTCACCGGCCCCACCGCCGGCAAACAATGGGCCACCCTCGTCCACGACGCACGCCAACGCTCCACCACACCCGCCGTCACCATCACCGGCGCCCTCGACGCCGAACCCGCCTGGTCCACCCCCACCTGGGCCCGCGGCTGGATCGACGCCTACACGAAAAACACCACCACACCCCTGCACACCGCCAACTCAGCCGACGGCTGCCCCACCACCGGCACCGCCCACTGCAACAACAACTGGACCCTCGCCGACGTCCACCACCTCGCCGGAGGCGGCCGACCCACCGTCCACGCCCTCCCCCAGATCTACCGCACCGACGGCATCCAAGCCCGCCAATGGGCCAACATCAGCCGCTGGGGCCACACCCACGCCAACGACCCCCTCCGCTTCGCCGGAGCCATGTCCCAACACACCGCCTGCCAACAACGCACCTGCAACAACACCGACAACACCCCCCGCCAGGCCTGGACCCAACTCACCGACGCCCTCAACGCCCACGCCAGCACCCGCATCCCCGCACTCGACACCGCCACCGACATCCGCTGGCCCTGACCCACAACACCACCCCACCCGCCCCCACCAGGGCGGGCCACACCCATGCCCACCCCCAAAAAAGGGGAGCCACCACCACCGCAACCACCACCCACCACAAGCCAGAATGGACACCACACACCACACCAGCAGGAACGGAAGAACACCCATGGCCACCGCACCCCACCACCGCGCAGGCCGCCTCACCACCCTGGCCTACCTCTTCCTCCTGCTCTCCCAGAACATCGCCGCCCTCCTCCTGCTCCCCCTCGTCCTCGCCTCCGCCATCCTCACCCTCTTCTGGATCGGCCTCCCCTTCGTCATCCTCACCGGCACCCTCCTACGCACCCTCGCCGACAGCCAACGCCGCACCCTCGGCCACCTCCTCCCCAAAGGCCCCATCCCCTCCGCCTACCGCCCCATCCCCCCAGGAGGCCTCACCCGCCGCGGAACCACGATCATCACCGACCCCGGCACCTGGAAAGACCTCCTCTGGCTCATCGCCGGAACAGCCAACATCACCCTCATCGCCATCCCCGGCGCCCTCATAGGCCACGCCCTCTACCAACTCCTCTTCGCCCTCGGCCTCGCCGGCAACGCCCTCTACAACACCTACGCCCCCACCACACTCACCGACCAACTCATCCTCCTCGCCCCCTCCGCCCTCCTCCTCACCCTCGGCCTAGTCCTCCTCCCACCCGCCCTCGACATCTACATCCGCTTCAACCGCCTCCTCCTCGCCCCCTCCGAAAAAGCCCGACTCACCGCCCGCGTCGCCCACCTCGCCACCAGCCGCGCCAACACCATCGACACCCAGGCCTCCGAAATCCGACGCATCGAACGCGACCTCCACGACGGAGCCCAAGCCCGACTCGTCGCCCTCGGCATGCACCTCGGCATGGCCGAACAAATCGTCGAACAAGACCCCCACACCGCCCGCACCATGCTCACCGAAGCCCGCGAAACCACCCGCCACGCCCTCACCGAACTCCGCGACCTCGTCCGCGGCATCCACCCACCCGTCCTCGTCGAACGAGGACTCCACGGAGCCGTCCACGCCCTCGCCCTCACCCACCACCTCCCCATCACCGTCACCATCGACCTCGACGGCCGCCCCGCCGACCCCGTCGAATCCGCCGCCTACTTCGCCATCGCCGAACTCCTCACCAACACCGCCAAACACGCACACGCCACCCAGGCCTGGATCCACATCAACCACGGCCGCAACCGCCTCGTCATCACCGTCACCGACAACGGAACCGGCGGCGCCGACCCCGCCCCCGGCAGCGGCCTCGCCGGCATCAGACGACGCCTCGACGCCTTCGATGGCACGATGAACATCACCAGCCCACCGGGCGGCCCCACCATCGTGACCCTGGAGATCCCGTGCGCGTTGTCATCGCCGAAGACCTTGCCCTCCTCCGCGACGGACTGATCAGACTCCTCGAAGCACACGACTTCACCGTCGTCGCCGCAGTCGACAACGGACCCGACCTCCACACAGCCCTCACCGAACACAAACCCGACGTCGCCGTCGTCGACGTCCGACTCCCCCCCACCTTCACCGACGAAGGCCTCCAAGCAGCCATCGGAGCCCGCGCCCAGATCCCCGGACTCCCCATCCTCGTCCTCTCCCAACACGTCGAACAGCTCTACGCCCGCGAACTCCTCTCCGACGCCGAAGGCGGAGTCGGCTACCTCCTCAAGGACCGCGTCTTCGACATCGGCCAGTTCATCGAAGCCGTCCGCCGCGTCGCCGCCGGCGGCACCGCCATGGACCCCGCCGTCATCTCCCAACTCCTCGCCCGCCAGGACCAGAGCGGCCCCCTCGCCCAACTCACCCCCCGCGAACGCGAAGTCCTCGCCGAAATGGCCGAAGGACGCTCCAACTCCGCCATCGCCGGACGCCTCTACATCACCGAAAAAGCCGTCAGCAAACACATCAACAACATCTTCACCAAACTCGACCTCCCCCCCTCCTCCGACGACAGCCGCCGCGTCCTCGCCGTCCTCGCCTACCTCAACGGCCAATAGACACAAAAAACCGCGGCCCCCGGCAACAACACCGAGGGCCGCGGCCACCACCACACCACTACCGATCCCGACGCGCCCGATACAACCCGTCGATCTCCTCCGAAAACGCCCGCAACACTGCCTCACGCCGCAACTCACCCGAAGGCTGCACCAACCCCGACTGCACCGTGAACTCCTCAGCCAACACATGGAACGACCGCACCGCCAAATGCCGCGGCACGCTCCGATTGGCCTCATACACCAACCCCTGCACCTCACGCAGCAGATCACGATCCCCCGCGATCTCCTCAGGCGCCATCGCCAACGGCCGACCGTTCACCAAACGCCAGTACTCCAACTGATCACGCACCAACGTCACCAGAGCACTCGCGAACGGACGCCCCTCCACGATCACCAGCACCTGACTGATCAACGGATGAGCACGCAACCGCGCCTCGAACTCCGCCACCAGCTCCGCGTCCCCCCGCTCCACCGGCTCCTCCACCGCCGGCAACGCAGCAACCGCCGCAACCGGAGAAACCGCCGGCTCCACAACCCGCCCCACCAAAACCGGCTCCGACTCCGACGACACCTCCAACTCCGCCACGGCCCCGGACACGAACCGCCCGGGCACCTCCACCGAAGCCGCCTGCGGACGCAACCGCCCCACCACACTCACAAAACCGTCCCCGTCCACCTCCACCGCGAACCCCGTCGCCAACCACCCCTCACGGAACGCACTCCGCGTCGCCTCCTCATCCCCCCAATAACCCGAGAACACGCCCCCGCCACGCACATGGGCCTCACCCTCCCGCGAAACCCACACCTCCCGACCGCCAACCGCACGCCCGACCGTCCCCGGCACCCGCTCCCCCACACCGGCCGCCGCGAACGCCCCCGCCGTCTCCGCCGTACCGAACACCTGGAACACCGGAATCCCCACACCGCCGAAGAACGAGTCCAACCGGTCCGACAACCCCCCGCCCCAGCACACCGCCAAGTGCACCCGGTTCCCCAACGCCTCACGCAACCTCGCGAACTGCCAGTCGTACATCGACCTCGACAACCGCTGCCAGGCACCCTTCCTCGGCGACCGGTCGAACTGCACCGCCGAATCCACCGCAGAATTGAACGTCCCCAACGAGTCCCACCCCGTCGAACGCGCACTCCCGCGCTCGGACTCGAACACCGACTCCAACAACCCCGCACCACACACCAACACCGTCGGCCGGAACACCTCCGCCCCACGCAAGAACCCACCCGGCCCCGCCAAACCCACACGCACACGCCCCACCATGCACGCCAACAACGAAGCCAACCCCTGAACCTGCGACAACGGCAGATCCAACAACGCACTCGCCCGCCCCGCCGGCAACTCCGACAACCGCGGCCACACCCGATCCACCACACCCGCCGCAGACGCCAACAACGCCCCGTGCGACAACACCACACCACGCATCGAACGCGACACCGTACTCACCGGATACAGCACCACCGCCGCATCCTCCGGCATCGTCTCGTCCCGCCTGAACCGCACCGACGACGCATCCATGTACTGGCCCAACGAGACGATCCCCTCCAGGCCCGCCTCCATCCGCCACACACGACCCAGATCCGGCAACTCACGCTGCAACCCCGTCGCAGCACGCAACAACCGATCCCCCTGGATCACCGCCGCCGCCGGACGCGTCTGCCGCACCACATGCGCCACCCGCTCCACCGAAGCCGACTCCGGCAACGGAACCAGCACACCCCGCACCGACCACACCGCGAACGCCACACGCACCCAGTCCTGATGCGCCGAAGCCGCCACCAGGACACGGTCCCCCGCCCCCACCCCGGCAGCCACCAACCCCTTGGCCACCGCCGTCACCTCGGTCGCGAACTCACCCGCCGTGACCCGCTCCCAGCCACCCTCACCCCGGGGCACCGAGAACACCTCCGCATGGGCGTCGGAGTTCGCCACCCCATAGACCAGGTCACTCAGACCCGAAAGGCCCACAGCCCACGCACCAGGGGTGTCACTCGGCTCGCCCATACCAATTCATCCTCTGCCACATCGGAAGACGGGCCCACACAAGACCAGACCCGCCTCAATCGGTGAATTGTGACCTACTGTGCCCACAATCCACACCCCACGGCAACCTGGCACCACGACCCGAACCCCAACACCCCCGGGATCACCGAACCTTCGCACGCACCGTCCACACATACGCCGCCAACGACAACGACGCAGCACACACCATCACCACCGCCATGCTCAACAACGACGCCTGCCCCGAAGGCGTCATCCCCGCCAACGCCGCCACACCACCACCCAGCGCGAACTGCAACGACCCCATCAACGCCGAAGCCGTACCCGCCACCGAGACCGGCTGCCCGTCAAGAGCCGTCACCGTCGCATTCGGCATGATGAAACCGACGCTGAACATCATCAACGCCAACAACCCCACAGCCGTCCACAACGACGCCACACCCACCGACGCCAACACCGCGAGCACACCCACCGAAGCCAGAGCCATCCCCAGCCCCAACCCCAGACGCCGCAACGTATCCACACGACCCACCAGGAAACCGTTCGCCTGCGTACCCGCCATCATCCCCAACGAGTTCACCGCGAACAGCCACGCATACGTCTGCGGCGACGCACCGAACTCCTGCTGCGACACGAACGAGAACGCCGACACATACGTGAACAACATCCCGAAACTCAGACCCAGCGTCAGCACCGGACCCACGAAACGCGGCTGACGCACCAACCCCGCCACCGTCGACAACAACTGACGCGGCCCCTGACGACGACGCGCCTCCACCGGAAGACTCTCCGGCAACCACACCAGCACCAACACGAAACTGACCGCCGACATCACCGCCAGCACCCAAAAACTCACCTGCCACGGACCCACCAGCAACAACTGCGCACCCGCCAAAGGCGCCAACAGCGGAGCCAGCATCATCACCAGCGCCAGACGCGAGAAGAACCGCACCGCGTCATCACCGGCGAACAGGTCACGCACCACCGCACGCGAAATCACCGCACCCGCAGCACCCGCCACACCCTGCACGAACCGCAACACGATGAACGACGTCACATCCGGCACGAACACACACAGCACCGACGTGACCGTGAACACGGCCACACCCACCAACAAAGGACCCCGACGCCCCCACGCGTCACTCATCGGCCCCAGGATCAACTGCCCCACGGCCAGACCCAGCATCATCGAGGTCAGCGTCAGCTGGATCTGCGCCTCACCCGTCCCCAGAGCCCGCGTGATCTCCGGAAAAGCCGGCAGGTACATGTCGGTCGCCAACGGCCCCGTGGCCGTCAGAACACCCAGCACCATCACCAACAGCGCGATCGACCTACGCGACCGCGTCCAAGGCACGGTCCGGGACACAGCAGGACTCTCGGACGACGACAGGTTCTCGGACCTCTCACCCGCCCCCTGCGCAGGGGGCGAGGCGGGGGAGTTCGGGGACTGCACAGGCGCTCCAGCTCAAGAAAGAGGAAAAGGGGGCCGCGTGGGAGCGAACCCACAGGCATGGACCACTCCATACCAACACCCCAAAGGGACGAATCGCTCCCCCGCCGACCGACCAATCGCCTGTGATGTCCGTTACCAACCCGTGCGTCACCGCACCAGGCGATCCAACAACCTCTCCAACTCCGCCTCCGGATCCTCCGCCAACCCCCCGTGAATCGGCCCCGGCTGCACCACCGTGCTCCGCGGAGCGGTCAACCACCGGAACCTCTGCCCCGGCCGCTCACGCCCCGCAGCACCCGCCCCGGCCCCACCCCGGCACATCGCCTCCACCGCCTCCAGCGCACGCCGCACACCGGCCACATCCACCCCCGGCGACACCGCACGCAGACGCCCCTCGTCCAACGACCACCGGGCCGCCAGGAACCCCCGCTCCTGGCTGTACACGATCACACCGGCGTTCACGCACTCACCGCGCTCCAGACAGGGAACCACCCGCAACAACGCGTACTCGAACACCACCCGGTCACGCTCCACGCCCACACGCCCCGTCGTCACCGCATCGCTGTAACGCCTCACGTCGCTCACCCCGCCACCCCCGGCAGCCACGAACGGTCGGCCACACGCGCCGACAGGTGCTTCACGTACGCCTCCCGCACCTCCTCCGGGGCGCCGAACCCCGGCTCGTCCACCAACCACTCGTCAGGCACCAGCCCCACCACACCCCGCAGCAGATCCTCGTCCACCAGGGGGGCGAACTCCTCGTCCGCCGCGGCCACGTCGGGCGAGAACCCCGACAGGACGTGGTCGGCGGCATCGTAGGCACGACCCACGAAGCGGTCGGCGCCCGACCAGTTGTGATGGAAGATCAGCGTCGCACCGTGGTCGATCAGATAGGGACTCCCGTGCCACAGCAGCATGTTCGGGTTGCGCCACGAACGGTCCACGTTGCCCGTGAGCGCGTCGAACCACAGGACCCGCCCGGCGAACCCCGGGTCCACCTCGAACGTCAGGGGATCGAACCCGAGCGACCCCGGCAGGAAGTCCATCCCCAGGTTGAGCCCGCCACTGGCCTTGAGCAGCGCCTGCACCTCCTGGTCGGGCTCACCGCGGGCGATCACCGCGTCGAAGTCCACCAGGGCCAGCTCGGGAACCGGAAGCCCCAGGGCCCGGCCCAGCTCCCCGGCGACGACCTCCGCGACCAGGGTCTTGCGCCCCTGGCCGGCGCCGATGAACTTGACCACGTACATCCCCAGGTCGTCGGCCTCGACCAACCCCGGGAGCGAACCACCTTCGCGCAGCGCGAGCACGTATCGCGTCGCTATCACCTTTTTCAGCACGCGGACCAGCATAGGCACCGGCCCGCCGACGCCCGGACACCGCGGCGCTCAGATCTCCGGTAGGAGGAGCGCGCCTCCGCCCCTCCCCCGCCTACCGGGTCCCTCCCCGGCGGGCCCACTGAACGACGCTGAACACGTTCCAGGCCCCTACCCCTCCGACCACGACACGCCCGGCTTCTCCGGCATCGGAAATTTTAGAAGGGGGCGGCGTAGCCGCACGAATCAGGTTCTCTGTTCTGTTTTTACAGAAACAGCGGCCCACCTTTACGACGTAGATTTTTGTGATGGGACAAGAAGGGGCGCGGACCTGTGCCGCGCCCCCGGCAATCTCCCCCGACCCCCGGTCAGAGGTTGTCCTCGGGCTGCTCGCCCCACTCCCCGTCGCCCTCCCCCGGCGTCGGTATCGGCTGGGAGGGTCCGCTCCCCCCGTCCTCACCGGGGGTCGGCTGGGCCTCCTCCCCCTCGCCGCCCTCCTCCTGTTCCGCCTCCGAGGGCTGCGCCGGCCCCGGCATCTCGGGCGGCGGGAACTGGAGCATCCACCAGTACAGGAGCGACACCAGCAGCAGGAGCAGCAGCAGGACCAGGCCCAGGCCGCCGATCAGCCACCAGTTGCCCCTCCCCGACTCCACCGCACTGCCCCCGCGCGAGGCCCACGGCGCCCACCGCACCGCGGCCCCTCCCCGCGAACCCGCCCAGTGCGGCATGACCACCGGCCCGTGCTCGGACACGCGCCCCGACCTGGCAGCCGACTCCAGGAAGTCCTCCGCGCCCCGGCCGGAGCCGTCGTAGGGCACCGCCACCCACAGGGGCGAGCGCCCGTGGGTGCGCGCCGCCACCACGTCCTCGCTCCCCTTGACCGCCTCCACGAAGCGGGAGCGCGCCGAGCCGTCGCCGCCCGCGCCCGAGTCGAGCACGGCCACGCTGACCCGGTCCCCCGCACCGTCCCGTCCCAGGTACACCACTCCCAGGGAGGAGTCGCGCAACCTTCCCAGGAGGCGGTAGCCGCCCAGCTGGCGCGGATCTCCCTCGTTCAGTCCCATCGTGGGAACCGCCATGTCACGCCCCCTTTCCCGTCCCCACCCGGTCCGCTCCGCCGCGTCGTGTACCGGACCGGCGGCCGCGAAGCAGGTAGTGTCGCCACAGGTGAGTGATCCACAACCTATCCGGTGCCCCTCCCGGGGGCTCCCAGCCAGGAAGGCGGGACATGGCAGAAACCTCACCCGGAAACGGCTCAGCGCCCCGGTCGGGCTCCGAGAGCGCGCCGGGCGAGCCGACCAGGCTGCTGCGCGCGGCGCTGCACGAGGTGTCCACGGTCATCGTCGGCCAGGAACGCATGGTGGAGCGCTCCCTCATCGCCCTGGTCGCCAAGGGCCACTGCCTGATCGAGGGTGTTCCCGGCATCGCCAAGACCCTGGCCGTGTCCACCCTGGCCAAGGTCACCGGCGGCTCGTTCACCAGGCTCCAGTTCACTCCGGACCTGGTGCCCTCCGACATCGTCGGAACGCGCATCTACCATCCCTCCACCGAGAAGTTCGACGTGGAGCTGGGGCCGGTGTTCGCCAACTTCGTGCTCGCCGACGAGATCAACCGCGCCCCCGCCAAGGTCCAGTCGGCCCTGCTGGAGGTCATGGCCGAGCGGCAGGTGTCCCTCGGGGGGACGACCTACCCACTCCCCTCCCCCTTCATCGTCATCGCCACACAGAACCCGGTCGAGTCCGAGGGCGTGTACCCGCTGCCCGAGGCCCAGCGGGACCGGTTCCTGATGAAGGTCGACGTCGGGCACCCCCGCGCGCACGAGGAGATGGAGATCCTGCGGCGCATGTCCAGCAGCCCTCCCACGGCACACCAGGTCCTGGACCCGGTCACGCTGGGCGAGCTGCAGTCCGACGCCGAGCGCGTGCACGTCCACCAGCTCATCGCCGACTACGTCGTGCGGCTGGTCATGGCCACCCGGGAGCCGGAGGCCTACCAGATGCCGGACCTGCGCCAGGTGCTGGAGGTGGGCGCCAGCCCGCGCGCCACCCTGGGCCTGGTGGCCTCGGCGCGGGCCCTGGCCCTGCTGCGCGGGCGCGACTACGTGCTCCCCGACGACGTTCGCGTGCTCGCCCACGACGTCATCGCGCACCGGCTGGTGCTCACCTTCGACGCCCTTGCCGACGGGATCACCCCGGCCCAGGTCGTCGACCGCATCCTGTCGACCGTCCTGGCGCCCCGTGTGATCTGGGACGAGCCTCCCAGCGGAGAGACCGCTTCCCTCGCCTCCCCGAGGTGACCCCGTGACCACTCCGGCGATCGGCACCGATCCCCGACTCCGCGCGGCACTGCGCCGCCTCGACCTGAACATCGTCCACCGGCTGGAGGGGCTGCTGCACGGCGAGCACCTCGGCCTGCGGCTCGGCCCGGGCTCGGAGGCCGCCGAGGCGCGCCTCTACCAGCCGGGCGAGGACGACGTGCGGCGCATGGACTGGGCCGTCACCGCGCGCACCGACACCCCGCACGTCCGCGACCTGGTCGCGGACCGGGAGCTGGAGAGCTGGACCCTGCTGGACCTGTCGCCGAGCATGGACTTCGGCACCGGTCTGCGCTCCAAGCGCGACGTCGCCGTCGGCGCGATGGTGGCGGCGAACCTGCTGACCCAGAAGGTCGGAGACCGGTTCGGCGCCCACTTCCTGCACCACGGCAGGATCCGGCGCTGGCCTGCCCGCTCGGGCAAGGAGGCGCTGCTGGCCCTCCTGGCCACGGTGGCCGCGGCCCCGACGGGCGACGAGCGCGCCCCCTCCGCCGACCGGGCGACCCTGGCCGACGCGCTCACGGACCTGGTCCGCACCCGTCGGCGCCGGGGCCTGCGCGTGGTGGTGTCGGACTTCCTGGACACCCCCGCGTTCGGCGGTGAGATCGGCTGGGAGCGGCCCCTGCGCCAGCTGGCCTCGCGGCACCAGGTGCTGGTGGTGGAGGTGGTCGACCCGCGCGAACTCGACCTCCCGGAGGTCGGGGACGTGACCATGCGCGACCCCCGGTCGGGCCGGGTGCGCGACGTGCGGCTGACGAAGGCGGTGCGCGAGCGCTACCGGCGGGCCGCGGCCGACCAGAGGACGGCGGTGCGCGACGCCCTGCGCCGGTGCGGGGTGCACCACCTCCTGCTACGAACCGACCGGGACTGGGTACTGGATACGGCACGGTTCGTCATCCACCAACGGCGCACCGCGCACCACCTGGCCCGCCACACTCCGGGGTCTCCCCGGTGAGAGCGGAGCACGATGGAACCGAACGAGGGCGCGGGGCCGGACCCGCGGGACAGTGCCGACGCACGGGGGACTGAGCGATGACCTTCCTGGAGCCCCAGCGGCTGTGGTGGCTGCTCCTGATCGTCCTGGTGGTCGGGGCGTACGTGTTCGCGCAGAACCAGCGGCGCGAGTACACGCTGCGCTTCACGAACCTGGCGCTGCTGGACCAGGTGGCGCCGCACCGCCCCGACATCCGCAGGCACGTCCCGGCGGTGCTGTTCGTGTCCTCCCTGGCGGTCCTGATCGCCTCGATGGCCCTGCCGGCGATGCCGGTGGAGCAGCCGCGCGAGCGGGCGACCATCATGGTGGCCGTGGACGTGTCGCTGTCGATGGCGGCGACCGACATCGAGCCCGACCGGTTGCAGGCGGCCAAGGAGTCGGCGCAGGGGTTCGTGGAGACGCTCCCGGACCGGTTCAACGTGGGGCTGGTGGCGTTCTCCTCGACGGCGACGGTGGTGTCCTCGCCCACGCAGGACCACCAGGCGGTGATCGGGTCGATCGAGAACCTGCAGCTGGGGCCGGGCACGGCCATCGGCGAGGGGGTGTTCGCCTCCCTGGAGGCGATCAGCAGCTTCGACGAGGACTCCGAGGAGGACCCGCCCCCGTCGGCGATCGTGCTGCTGTCGGACGGGGAGAACACCAGCGGGCGCGACATCGTGCAGGCCTCCGCGACGGCGGCCGAGCAGGAGGTGCCGGTCTCCACGATCGCGTTCGGCACGGGGGCGGCGATGATCGAGATCGACGGGTACCAGGTGCCGGCCGACATCGACAAGGACGCGCTGCGCGGGCTGGCGCAGGAGACCGAGGGCCACTTCTACGAGGCGGAGAGCGAGACGGAGCTCAACGAGGTCTACGAGGACATCGGCTCGTCCCTGGGCACCGAGCTCGTCCACGAGGAGATCGTCACACGGTTCGTGCTGGTCGCGATCATCCTGGGACTGGCCACCGCTCTCACGTCCCTGCTGTGGTTCCAGCGGCTTCCGTGACGTCGGCGGAGTGCGGAAACCGGTCGTAAACCAGGACTTCGGTGACGTTGGTCACAACCCTTTAGGTGGGGTTTACACCATTTATGTTATGTCCAGGGGTTAGCGTTGGCATGTTTTGTCAGGCCACCCTGTTGAGGAACGATGCCGAACCTACCCGCACCGCCGACCGCCATCTGCTTCGATCTGGACGACACCCTCATCGACGACACCGGGGCCTCGTCCCAGGGGCTGCGCGCGGTCATGGAGCGGCTCGGACACCCCGACTTCGGCGCGGCCCGCGCCCTGTGGGACGTGCAGACCGAGATCTCCTTCGCCGCCTACCTGCGGGGAAACCTCAGCCTGGAGCAGCAGCGCCGCGAGCGCGTCCGCGCCCTGGCCGTCCAGGCCGGGCACGCCGACATCGCCGACCAGCACTGCGACGACCTCTACCGGCTCTACCTGGAGGCGCACCGCTCCGCCTGGAGGGTCTTCCCCGACACCGTCGCCGCCCTCAACGCCCTGGGATCGGCCGGCTACCGCCTCGCCGTGCTCACGAACGGGGCCGAGTCGCTCCAGCACGCCAAGCTCCAGGCCCTGGAACTGACCCCCTACTTCCACGCCGTCGTGTGCGCCGACACCGCGGGGGCGGGCAAGCCCGACCCGCGCATCTTCCACATGACCGCCCAGCGCCTGGGCGTGGACCCCGCCGCCTGCTGGCACGTGGGCGACCAGATCCAGTCCGACGGCGTCGGCGCGGTCGCCTCGCGGATGCGCCCGGTGCTGATCGACCGGCACGGCCGGCCGCGCGTCGAGGGCGTGACCACCATCGGCGGCCTCGACGAGCTGCTGCGCATGGTGGGCCTGGGCGCGCCCGGCCTGGCGCCGGCCGCGGGGTCCCTGTGACAGCAGTCCCCCCGGAGGTGCCCGCCCGGCGCGTCACCGCGCACCTGCTCACCGGGGGCCCCTCCGTCCTCGGCGCGCGCGTGCTGTTCGGGCAGGACCCGGCCGACGTGGTGCGCGAGCTGGGCGGGCTCTCCCCCCACACGCCCCTGGTCGCGGTGGACGTGCTGACCGAACTGGTGCAGGCCCCCGACGGCACCCCCCTGCACGTGGAGCGGGTCGTCTTCGCCGAGGCCGGGACCGCCCCGGCGGACGCCCCGCAGGGCGTGCTGGCGCCCTCGGCCGCCGAGCTGCTGCCCGAGGAGGAGCTCCCCGAGGACACCCGTCCCCGCCTGCGCCGGTTCGCCTCCTACGGGATCGTCACCGACCCCGCCGGGCGCATCCTGCTCAGCCGGATCGCCGAGGGGTTCCCCGGCGGCGGCACCTGGCACCTGCCGGGCGGGGGCGTGGACGCGGGCGAGGACGTGCGCACCGCGCTGCGGCGCGAGGTGGCCGAGGAGACCGGGCAGGACGGCGAGGTCGGGGAACTGGTCACCGCCGCCAGCCACCACCGGGTCCCGCCGACCGGTTACGAGATCTACGCCGTGTGGGCCTTCTTCCGCGTGTACGTCGCGAACCCCGGGCCGGCCCGGGTGATGGAGGAGAACGGCTCCACCTCGGACTGCGGCTGGTTCGAGCCCGGGGAGGTGGCCGGGCTGCACCTGTCCACGACCGCCCGCAGGGGCCTGGCCCACGTGGTCGCGGGCGACGGCCGGTCGGCCCCGCCCCGCTGAGGCGGCGCGTGCCGCCGGGGAGGCCCGCCAGGGCCGGCTAGCGCAGCGCGAGCCGCTCGCGCAGCCACCACAGGCCCGCTCCGGCGGCCAGGACCGCCATCCCGGTGATGACCGCCGGCAGCGGCAGGCTGCACGCCAGGACCACGCACCCCACCAGCCCGGTCAGGGGGACCAGCAGCGGCGGGCGGGTCTCGTCGGGGCCCAGCCTCAGCGCCGACGCGTTGGTGATGGCGTAGTACACCAGGACGCCGAACGCCGAGAAGGCGATCGCGCCGCGCAGGTCGGCCACCAGGACCAGGACGACGACCGCGGCCGCGACGGCGATCTCCGCGCGGTGCGGCACGCCGTGGCGCTCGTGGACCGCGGCCAGGGCGCGGGGCAGGTGCCCGTCGGAGGCCATCGCCGCGGTCGTGCGCGAGACCCCCAGGACGAGGGTGAGCAGCGCGCCCAGGCTGGCCACGGCGGCGCCCGCGGCCACCACCGGGACCATCCACGGGAACCCGGCCACCTGGACGGCGTCGGCCATCGGCGCGGCGCTGGTCGTGAGGCGCTCGCGCCCCAGCACGATCAGCAGGCCGGTGCCCACGACCAGGTACAGCGCCAGCACGCCGCCCAGGGACAGGGCGATGGCGCGGGGGATGGTGGTCCCGGGGTCGCGCACCTCCCCGCCCAGTGTCGCCACCCTCGCGTACCCGGCGAACGCGAAGAAGATCATCCCGGCCGCACCCAGCACGCCGAAGGAGCCGGGCCAGGGCCCCAGGCCGTCGACCTCGGCCACGGCCGCCAGCCGGCCGCTGAGCAGCATCGTGACGACGACGGCGGCCAGGACGGCCAGGACCGCGCCCAGCATGAGCTTGAGCACCAGGGTCGAACGTCTCAGGCCCCGGTAGTCGAGGGCGGTGACCGCGACCACCGCTGCCACCGCCAGGGGCTTCTCCCAGCCGGGCAGGACGTAGGCGGCGAAGGTCAGCGCCATGGCGGCGCACGAGGCGACCTTGCCGACGACGAAGGACCAGCCCGCCAGGTAGCCCCACAGCTCCCCCAGGCGCTCGCGCCCGTAGACGTAGGCCCCGCCCGACTCGGGGTGGCGGGCGGCGAGCCTGGCCGAGGAGACGGCGTTGCAGTAGGCGACGGCGCCCGCGATCAGGATGGCCACGGGCAGCCACGCCCCCGCGCCCAGGGCCGCGGGGGCGAAGACGGAGAAGACGCCCGCGCCGAGCATCGAGGCCGCACCGATGGCGACGGCGTCGACGGTACCGAGGACCCTGGCGGGTCTGGCCTGGGGCCCGGAAGGGGTGGTCAACGGGGTCTCCTTGCGTGAGTACTCCCGGCTCGCGCCGGACGGCGACGCGCTTCTCCCCGGAGTTCCTCCGGCAAAAGCACAGCGGTACCTCGGAACGTGACGTCGGGCCTTGTGCTGCTCGGGTGAATCCGCCCCTCGTCGTCCGTTCCCTGGCGGACACGACGAAGTCCCAGCCCGTCCGGGGCTGGGACGTCCCCCCGCCGAGGGGGCGGGAGTCGTGCCCGACTTCCGAGTGTGCCCGATGCCGGTGACCACCGGGTGCAAACCTCCTATGGCGGAGGTGGCCGGTTCCGGACCTCCGGGCGACCCGGGCGGGCGAGCGGCGGCCGTGCCTCCCGGGCGTCAGGTGGGACGCCAGGGGGTCCCGGTGTTGTCGTTGATGTCCTCCGCGGCGACCTGGCGGAGTTGGCGTGAGAGGTCGGAGAGCGCCCGCGAGACCGCGAGTTCCTCACCGATCTCCGGGACGTCGAGGTCGGTGGGGTGCTTGCGCGACATGCCGTGTCCGCGCAGAGCCGTACCGTCGTCGGCCACCAGCCCGACCTCGGCCCAGGTGCGCGCGCTCTCGCCCTCGTTCTCCTCCTCGACGACGACGTCGACGTTCCAGCGCTTGGTCGTGTGCATTGCGTCCGTCCCCTCTGCCTCCGCGCCCGTGCCGCCGGGCGGGTGTTCGATGTGGGCGTCCGGCCCCGGGTAGACCAGGGCGTCGTGCCCGCCTTCGGCGTCGGACCAGTGCACCTGGTACGGGGGCGACCCGCCCGCCCCCCGGATCCCGGTGACGACGCCGGTCCTGCGGTGGGCGTCGTCGCGCGGGCTCTCCACCACCAGTCGGTCCCCTACCTCTGCTCGCATGGGATACCCCACAAACCTCGGATACCTCCATCTTCCGCACTGTCCCGGGCACGGTCTCCGGGGTTGGGGATTTCGTTCCCCCGGGCAGGTGAGGTTTTTGCCGGTACGCGGCGCGCCACGGGCCCTGGTAGCGTCACGGCGTGGCCCAGCACTACTTCGACTCCGACCCCGACGCCGCCAGCCGGCCCTCCACCGCGGACCTGGTCCTGCCGGACCTGCACCTGCGCCTGAACACCGACCGGGGCGTCTTCTCCCCCGACAGGGTCGACCTCGGCACACGCGTGCTCCTGGAGACGGTCCCGGCCCCGCCGGCGGGCGGGCGCCTGCTCGACCTGGGGTGCGGCTACGGCCCCGTCGCCCTGACCATGGCCTCACGCGCCCCGGGCGCGACCGTGCTGGGCGTGGACGTCAACTCCCGCGCCGTGGGCCTGGCCCGGCGCAACGCCTCCGACCACGGGCTGGACAACGTCCGGTTCGCGGTCGTCTCCCCCGAGGGGGAGCCGGTGCCGGAGCAGGACCGGGAAGGGGCTCCCGCGCCCCTGGCCGAGGACCTGCTCGGCCCCTTCGACGCGCTGTGGTCCAATCCGCCGATCCGGGTGGGCAAGGGCGTGCTGCACGCGATGCTGCGCACCTGGCTCGGCCGGCTCTCCCCCGAGGGCGTGGCCCACCTCGTGGTCCAGCGCCACCTGGGGTCCGACTCGCTCCAGAAGTGGCTGGACGCCGAGGGCCTGCCCGCCGAACGTGTGGCCTCACGGGCCGGCTTCCGGGTCCTGGCCGTGCGGCGTTCGGCCGACTGAGAGACGTTTTGCCTGGATGTGTCAGGGGTCATGCGTGCGCGCGGGCCCGCTGACCGGTAGCCTGTTGCGAACATCCGCACACCGGGACCGCCCGGGTACACCCGCTGAGGAACACACCGCAGTTGAGCACGCAGTTGCGCCCCACCGACGTCAAACGCCTCAACCGTGAATGGCGCCGGCGCACCGAGGGGCGACTCGCCCTCATCGTCGAATCCGTCACCCAGCCCTTCAACCTGGGATCGATCCTGCGCACCTGCGCGACCTTCGGGGTGGACCAGGTCTGGCTCACGGGCAACAGCGCGGACCCCGACGACCCCAAGGTCGGCAAGACCGCCCTGGGCACCGCCGCCAAGGTGAGCCACACGCGGCTCTCCTCGACCGCCGAGGCCCTGTCCGCGGCGCGGGCCGACGGCTACAAGGTCGTGGCCGTCGAACTGGCCCGGGGCGCGGTGCCGCTGCACGCGGCCCCCCTGGAGCCTGACGTGTGCCTGGCCGTCGGCGCCGAGGACCACGGCTGCTCCCCCGCCCTCCTGGCGGGCGCGGATGCCGTCACCTACATTCCCCAGATCGGGCGGGTGGGATCGCTGAACGTGGCCGTCGCCACCTCGATCGCCCTCGCCGAGGCCCGCCGTCGCGAGTGGGTCTCCTTCGGCGAAGAGGCCGACGCTCCCGTCGGGAGCTGAGCGTCCGGGAACTTTCCCGGCGGCTTTTTCGTCATTCCATCGCAGTACCAACACCAGTCACACACTCAACGCGTGTCAGCGCAGAGAGAGGAACAGTGGACCCGTCCCGAAGTACCAGCAGCATCCCTCACGGATGCTGTGACCCAGACCTCGACGAGCCTCCTTCTCCGAAGGGTGCGCACCCTCGTAGCAACCAGGATCCGACCACGAACCGGAACCAGGCGGTGCGTGCCCGATGATGAGCACAGTCCTCAGTATCGCCTTCGGATTCCTGGTGGTCTTCCTGATCACCGTGGCGACGGGCTACTTCGTCGCCCAGGAGTTCGGCTACATGGCCGTGGACCGCTCGCGCCTGCGGGCGAGGGCCGCGGCCGGTGACGCAGGGGCCAAACGGGCCCTGGACATCACCAACCGCACGTCGTTCATGCTCTCCGGCGCCCAGCTGGGCATCACCGTGACCGCCCTTCTGGTGGGTTACGTGGCAGAGCCCATGATCGGCCAGGGAATCGGTGAACTCCTCGGCGGCGTCGGGGTGCCCACGGGCGCCGGCGTCGCGATCGGCACCGTTCTCGCCCTTGTCTTCTCCACCGTCATCCAGATGGTCTTCGGTGAGCTCTTCCCCAAGAACCTGGCCATCGCCCGGCCCGAGCCCGTGGCACGCTGGCTGGCGCTGTCCACGGGGATCTACCTCAAGATCTTCGGTCCGGTCATCTGGCTCTTCGACCAGGCCGCGATCCTGCTGCTGAAGGCGGTGCGGATCGAGCCGGTGGAGGACGTCCAGCACGCGGCGACCGCCCGCGACCTGGAGAGCATCATCGCCGAGTCCCGCGAGAGCGGGGACCTGCCCGCCGAGCTGTCCACCCTGCTGGACCGGACCCTGGACTTCCACGAGCGCACCGCCGGGCACGCGATGATCCCGCGTCCGGAGGTCACCACCGTGGAGGAGGGCGACCCGGTCAGCCGGGTCGTCGAGCTGATGGCCTCCGACCACTCCCGCTTCCCGGTCCTGGGCGACGGGGTGGACGACATCGTGGGCGTCATCTGCCTGCGGGACGTGCTCGCCCAGGGCGACCGCGACCTGTCCGACGTCAAGGTCAGCGAGGTGGCCCGGGAGACCGTCATGGTTCCCGCGTCCCTGCCTCTGCCCGTGCTGCTGGACCAGCTGCGCGAGGCGGGCGAGGAGTTCGCCTGCGTCGTGGACGAGTACGGCGGCCTGGCCGGGGTCATCACGACCGAGGACCTGGCCGAGGAGCTGGTCGGCGAGATCGCCGACGAGCACACCCCGGAGGAGGAGTCCCCGTCCTACCTGGACGGCGAGGGCTCCTACCTGGTCCCCGGCGCGCTGCACATCGACGAGGTCGAGCGGCTGATCGGGCACGACCTGCCCGAGGGCGACTACGAGACCGTCGGCGGGCTGGTCATCCACGAGCTGCACCGGCTGCCCGAGACGGGCGACCGGGTGGACATCGCCCTGCCCCGTCCGCCCAGCGCCCATGAAGGCGACCCCGACATGGCGCTGACCCTGATCGTCAACACCGTGCAGAGGCACGTTCCGCACACCGTGGAGCTGCGCCTGCGCGAAGCGGCCGAGAACGGCGCCGAGGAGGTGCGCGCATGAGTGACATGAACGTGTGGGTGGCCATGGCGGTGACCGCGGTCATCATCGCGTTGAGCGCGTTCTTCGTGGCCATCGAGTTCGCCCTGGTGGCGGCCCGCCGCTACCGGCTGGAGGAGGCCGCGGAGACCAGCGCCTCGGCGCGGGCGGCGCTCAAGAGCGCCCGCGACCTGTCGCTGCTGCTGGCCGGATCGCAGCTGGGCATCACGCTGTGCGCCCTGGCGCTGGGCGCGATCTCCAAGCCCGCGGTCCACCACCTGCTGGAGCCGCTGTTCGGCGGCCTGCCCAGCACGGTGGGGTACGTGGTCTCGTTCGTGGTGTCGCTGATCATCGTGACCTTCCTGCACCTGGTCGTGGGCGAGATGGCGCCCAAGTCCTGGGCGATCTCCCACCCGGAGAAGTCGGCGATCATGCTGGCGATCCCGATGCGGGCGTTCATGTGGTTCACCCGCCCGGCCCTGCTGATGCTGAACGGCATGGCCAACTGGTGCCTGCACCGGCTGGGTGTGGAGGCCGTGGACGAGATGTCCTCCGGCCACAACCCGGACGACGTGCGGGAGCTGGTGGAGCACTCCGCCAAGGCGGGCGCCCTGGACGCCGAGAGGCGCGCCCAGCTGGCCACCGCCCTGGAGGTGAACTCCCGCCCGCTGAGCGAGATCGTCACCCGGCGCGAGGAGATCGCCTCGGTCGCCCCCGAGGACGGGGTCGAGGTCATCAAGCAGGTGTCGCGCAGCTCCACGCACCTGAGGCTGGTGGTCATGGACCGCGAGGAGCCCGTGGGCGTCCTGCACGTGCGCGAGGCCCTGACGAGCCCCGCCGGGACGACCGCGGCGGACCTGATGCGCCCCGTGCTCACGCTGCCCTCGGGCACGCCGATGTACGCGGCGATGAGCATCATGCGGGAGAGCCGCAGCCACCTGTCGCTGGTGGAGGAGGACGGCGAGGTGATCGGCCTGGTCACCCTCCAGGACATCCTGGACCGCCTGCTGCTGCTGGAGACGGCCGCCTGACGAGGGCGGAACCGGTGCGTCACGGGGCCGGGAGGGACCGAGGGGTCCCTCCCGGCCCCTTCGCACGGGCGGGTCGCCGCGGGGGCTGCGCGTGCGCCCGGCGGCCTGGCGCACGCGTGAGGGGGAGGGCGCTCACGCGCCCTCCCCCTCGTCGCGGATCGTGCCGGATGCGGCGGCCGGGGCCCGCCCTCCGCCGCCCTCCCCTGCCGGGGGCGCGTGCGGGCGTCGAACCCCGGCCGGCGGGTACGGGGACCGCCGGGGGCGGGCCCCGCCCCGTACCGGCCGCGTCTGCGATCGGCGCGTCAGGCGGTCTTGACCACCAGGTCGACCTCGATGTTGCCGCGCGTGGCGCGGGAGTAGGGGCACATCTGGTGGGCGGCCTCGACGAGCTCCTCGGCCTTGGCCTGCTCCACGCCGGGGATGGTGACGGTGAGCTGCACGGCGATGTCCAGGCCCTCGTCGGACTTGCCGAGCGTCACCCGGGCCTCGATGAACGAGCCCTCGACGTCGGTCTTGGACTGGCGGGCCACGTTCTTGAGCGCACCGTGGAAGCAGGCGCCGTAGCCGACGGCGAAGAGCTGCTCGGGGTTGGTGCCGAGGCCGTCGTCGCCGCCCACGCCCTTGGGCACGGACAGGTCGACCGCGAGGCGCCCGTCGTCGGTCTTCCCGCTGCCCTTGCGGCCCTCGCCGGTGACGGTGGCGTTGGTGGTGTACATGGCCTTGTATGCCATTGCTTGCCTCTCTCCCGGCTCCGCACGCGCGGAGCCAACAGTGGTGGGTTTCTTCCGGTGCGTGGTCAGGTTCCGGGCGCTTCGGCCGTGTCGCACGGGGCGCGCCTGCTCGCGGCCGTCTCCACCGAGAAGGTGAGGCGGCCGAGCGCGTCCCGCAGCTCGCGGGCCTGGGCGGCCGTCAGGTCCGTGGCGCAGACCAGCCGGCCGGGGATGTCCGTCGCCCGCTCCCTCAGGGCGAGGCCCCGCGGGGTGGCG
The DNA here is from genome assembly GCF_026642255.1 of Streptomonospora nanhaiensis. Classification (GTDB taxonomy): domain Bacteria; phylum Actinomycetota; class Actinomycetes; order Streptosporangiales; family Streptosporangiaceae; genus Nocardiopsis; species Nocardiopsis tropica. The sequence continues at coordinate 3,637,103 of NZ_CP113264.1, forward strand.
GTGACGCGGACGACGCGCTCGTCGGTGGTGCTGCGCTCCCGGGTCAGGAGCCCGGAGGCCTCCAGCCTGCGCAGCAGGGGGGAGAGCGTGCCCGAGTCCAGGTGCAGGGCGCGGCTGAGCTCCTTGACCGTGAGCGTTCCGCGTTCCCACAGGACGATCATCACCAGGTACTGGGGGTAGGTGAGTCCCAGGTCCCCCAGCAGTTCCCGGTACAGCCCGGTCAGGGCCCGGGAGGCGGTGTAGAGGGAGAAGCACAGCTGGTTGTCCAGCGCGAGGGGGTCGCCCTCGTCGGGATGCGCCACGGTGTTCCCTCCTGCCTCGCGGGCCCCGCGCCTGCGGGCTTGCCGGTGGCACCACCGTAGCAGAATTCAGTTGCACACAACATGGTTGACCACAACTTTTTGTGCGGCGCGCTGTCCGCGCCCCGCGGCGGGGCGCGGACAGCGGGGTGTCACAGGAAGCGGACCCCCTGGGCCAGGGGCAGCTCTCCGCCGTAGTTCACGGTGTTCGTCGCCCGGCGCATGTACGCCTTCCAGGAGTCCGAGCCCGACTCGCGGCCGCCACCGGTGTCCTTCTCACCGCCGAAGGCGCCGCCGATCTCCGCGCCGGAGGTGCCGATGTTGACGTTGACGATCCCGCAGTCGGACCCCGCCGCCGACAGGAACCGCTCGGCCTCGGCCTGGTCCTGGGTGAAGATCGCCGACGACAGCCCCTGGGGCACGCCGTTGTGCAGCTCGACCGCCTCCTCCAGCGTGCTGTAGGCCAGCACGTACAGGACGGGCGCGAAGGTCTCCTCCCGCACCACCTCGGTCTGCGCCGGCATGCGCACCACCGCGGGCTCCACGTAGTAGGCGTCCGCGGCGGCCTCCTCCCACCTGCGGGCGCCGCCCACCAGCACCTCGCCCCCGTCGGCCTGCGCGCGCTCCAGCGCGGCCCGCATCGCGGTGTGGGAGCGCTCGCCGATCAGGGGACCCACCAGGGTCGACTCCTCGAAGGGGTCCCCGATGCGGTCGCGCAGCTGCTTGTAGGCGTCCACGACCCGCCGGGCGACCTCGTCGGCCACGTCCTCGTGCACGATGAGCCGCCGCAGGCTCGTGCACCGCTGCCCCGCCGTCCCCGCCGCGGCGAACACGCTCCCGCGCACCACCAGGTCCAGGTCGGCGGACGGGGCGACCACGGCCGCGTTGTTGCCGCCCAGCTCCAGCAGGTAGCGGCCCATCCGCGCGGCCACACGCGGCGCGACGGCGCGGCCCATCGCCGTCGACCCGGTCGCCGACAGCAGCGCCACCCGCCCGTCCTCCACCAGGGCCTCACCGACCTCGCGGTCCCCCAGCACCAGCCGGTGGACGTCGGCGGGCGCGCCCACGTCCTCCGCCGCCCTCATCAGGAGCCCGTGGCAGGCGAGCGCGGTGAGCGGGGTCAGCTCCGAGGGCTTCCACACCACCGTGTCGCCGCACACCAGCGCCACACAGGTGTTCCACGACCACACGGCCACCGGGAAGTTGAACGCCGTGATCACACCGACCACGCCCAGGGGGTGCCAGGTCTCCATCAGGCGGTGGCCGGGCCGCTCCGAGGGCATGGTGCGGCCGTACAGCTGCCGGGACAGGCCCACCGCGAGGTCGCAGATGTCGATCATCTCCTGGACCTCGCCCAGGGCCTCGGAGTGGATCTTGCCCGCCTCCACGGTCACCAGCGCGGCCAGGTCCGCCTTGTGCTCGCGCAGGAGCTCGCCCAGCCGGTGCACGAGCCGGCCCCGCACGGGCGCCGGGGTGTCCCGCCACTGCGACGTGAAGGCCTCGTGGGCGGCGGTGACGGCCCGCTCGGCGGAGGCGGCGGTGTCGAACTCGACGGGGAAGAGGATCTGTCCGGTGATCGGCGTCCTCGCCACCCCGGCGGCCCCGACCGGCTCGCGCAGCCGCTCGACGCCGCACCGTCCCAGGGCGTCCCTCGCGCGCTCGGCGAGTCGCTCGGTGTCGGGGAGGGCGGAAGTGTCCATGTGTTTCTCTCTCCGTTGAGAGGGCCTGCGGTCACCACACACCCTGCCAAGTCCGAGCCGCCCGGTCCAGCCCCCGGGACCTGTTCCGGGACGCGCCGCACACCCCTGCCACAGCGGGGTTCGGGCGACGTTAGACTCGGCTGGCTCCACCCCCCGGATCCCCGCACACGCCAGCCCCGCCTTCCGACAGACAGCGACCCCGTGCACCACGACACCACGCCCGAAGAGGACCGCGCCGGGCTCCCCGAGCCCCGCCGCATCCTGGCCCGTTCCGGTTTCGGCGCAGCCGAACCCCTGTTCAGCGCCGACCTGCGCGCCGCCACCGACCTCGCCCAGGCCCGCGAGGCGGTCTCCGCACACGCCTCCCGCCTGTGGACCGAGGCCACACGCACCGACGTCGACGGCCCCGACGACCGCCCCCCGTACTGGGCACGGCTGGTGCTCGCCGCCCGCCTGCGCACCTGGAGACCGGGGTTCGCACTCTCCGAGGCCGAGCGCGCCGACCTGCTGCACCTGCTGGAGACCGGCTCGCGCGGGATCACCGACCTCGACTTCCCTCCGGGCGAGCGGTGGATCCGGATCGTCGTGACCGGTTTCGACCCCTTCCGCCTGGACGAGGACCCGGGGTGCTCCAACCCGTCGGGGGCCGCGGCCCTGGACCTCAACGGATGGACCTTCCCCGTGGGCGGGCGCACCGCCGTGGTGCGCACCGCCGTGTTCCCCGTGCGGTGGGCGGACTTCGACGCCGGCCTGGTGGAGGAGGCCCTGGCCGACCAGCACGGGCGCGCCGACGCCGTGGTCACCCTCAGCCGGGGGCGCCCCGGGCGGTTCGACATCGAGGAGTGGAACGGGATCTGGCGCGGAGGGGGGCCGGACAACGTCCGCGAGGTCCGCACCGGCCGCGCCCCGGTGCCCGGCCCCGACGCGCCGGAGTGGACGCGCTCGTCGCTCCCCGGCGCCAGGATCGCGGAGGCCACCGCGGGACGCCCCTACCCGGTGGTGGTCAACGCCGCGGTCACCGAGGTCCCCGCCGGGGCCGACGAGCAGCGGGAGCGGCCCGACGGCCCCAGCGAGGGCTCCGCCGCGCGCCGCGGGGGCGGCGGGAACTACCTCTCCAACGAGATCGCCTACCGCAACACCCTGCTCCGGGACCGCTCCGGGTGGGAGGTCCCGGCCGGGCACGTCCACCTGCCCAAGGTCGCGGGCCCGGGCGAGAACGCCGCGGTCCTGGCCCAGGTGCGCGAGATCGTGCGCACCGTGGCCGAGGCCGCGGGGGCCTCTCCCCCGACGGCCTGAGGGGTCGGCCGACGGGGCCGCGGAGGCGTTCACGGTCCCGTTCGGCCTGGTGAGTGCATCGAATTGGCCAATTCGGCACCCAGAGTGCTCCAGGAGACGCGCGGTGGTCCTCCCCCGGCCGGGCGCTTCGATATGGTCCCCCCGTGGCTGTCACCTCACTGCGACGAAATCTCTCTGTCAGCGCTGCCCTGGGCCTGCTCCTGGTCCCGGGCTGCCATGCCGCGGACCAGGCGCTCCCGTACGCCGAGGCGGTCCGCACCCCGGTCGACGAGATGCCCGGCCTGGAGTCGGAGACCCTGTCGGTGACCACCGACCACAGTGTGGTGAGTTACCGGTATCCGCTGCTGGGCGGCGCGCCCGCGCTCATGACCGAACTCCGCACCTCCATGGCCGAGCGGCAGACGGCCTTCCTGGAGGAGCTTCCCGGGGGCGGCACCCCGGAACTGCACCAGGACGTGGCCCTGCTGGCCGCCTCCTCCGAGGTCGTCGGGGTGCGGCTCACCGCGGCCGCCTCCGCGGGGACCAACGACACCTTCGACGCGCGCAGCCTGTGGTACGACGTCGCCGGGGAGAGGGTCCTGCCCTGGACCTCGCTCTTTCGCGACGAGGCCGCCATCGAGCAGGCGCACCTGGAGGTGGCCGGGATCCTGGAGGACAGCTACCACCTCCCGGTCCAGGAGATGCCGGGCCTGGTCGGCGAGGTCGCCGCCCGGGCCGCGCAGAACGGGGAGGAGGGCGAGGAGGGCGCCGACACCGCCGCCGCCGATGGCGGCGCCCCGTCCCCCGGGGACGCCCGGGACGGGGGGCCGGACGGGGGCGGCGAGCCCCTGGACCTGACCGACCCGGAGCAGGCCGCGGAGGCCGCCGAGCGCTGGTCGGGCTCCCCTCTGGAGGACCTGGCGTTCAGCACCGCGGGCGGCCTGGCCGTCCGCATGGAGGCGGCCGACGTGCCGGGCGCGGGCCGTGTCGACGAGGTGCTGCTGCCGGTGGAGCCCGGGGACGCCGAGGAGCTGCTGTCCGAGCTGGGCTACCACGCCCGCGAGGCCGCGCTGGGCCGGAACACCGCCGACGAGGACTTCCCCCTGGGCGGGGGGCTGAGCGCCCGGGCCGGCGCCCTGGACTGCGAGCGCCTCAAGTGCGTGGCCCTGACCTTCGACGACGGGCCCGGCGAGCACACCGACGAACTCCTGGACATCCTCGCCGAGTACGACGCCCGAGCCACCTTCTACGTGCTGGGGTCCCTGGTGGGCGAGTTCCCCGAGCCCCTGGAGCGCATGGCGGCGGAGGGGCACGAGCTCGGCAACCACACCTGGAAGCACGACGACCTCGCGGGCATGTCGGGCGAGGCGGTGCGGCGGGACATCGAACGCACCAACCAGGCCGTGAAGGAGGTGATCGGCTCCGACCCGCCGACCATCCGCCCGCCCTACGGGTCGCTCAACGGCACGGTGCGCGAGGCCGTCGACCAGCCGCTCATCCTGTGGGACGTGGACACCCTGGACTGGCAGAGCCGCGACACCGGCGCGATCAGCGAGCACGCGCTGGAGCACTCCGTGCCCGGCAGCGTCGTCCTCTTCCACGACATCCACGAGACGTCGGTGCGGGCCATCCCGGACGTGCTCTCGGGGCTGCACCGGGAGGGCTACCACTTCGTGACGGTCACCGACATCTTCGGCGCGGACGCGCTCACCGCGGGCAAGGTGTACACCGACGCCCAGCCCGCCGGACAGGACGGCGGGGACGGGGACGGAGAGGGCGGGGACGGGAACGGAGAGGGCGGCGGCGGGGACTGATCCCGGGGATCGCATCCGCGGCCCGGTCCGGGCTCCCACGGGGGCCCCGGTCCGGGCCGCGGGCGCGTGGCAGGTCCCCGGCGGCGGGCCCGCGGGCCGCGCTCCCGCCGCCGGGGAGTTCCGCGCGGCCCCGCCGGCCCGGCCCCGGTCACAGGAGCTTGCGGAGCAGCTTCTCCTTGACGCCCGTGATGGGCGCGTAGGCGACCTTCATCGTGTCCATGAAGAGCGACTTGTCGAGCACCGACTTGGTGTGCGAGAACGTGTCGATCGAGGCCGTCGAGTGGTAGGCGCCCATGCCGCTGTCCCCCACGCCTCCGAAGGGCAGGCCGGGGACGGCCAGGTGGGCGATGGGCAGGCCGAACGCCAGGCCGCCCGAGGAGGTCTCGGTCGTCAGGCGCCGCTTGGTCAGGTCCGAGGCCGTGAACCCGTACAGCGCCAGCGGCTTGTCCCGCTCGTTGACGAAGGCGATCGCGGCGTCCAGGTCCGGCACCCGGACGACGGGCAGGATCGGCCCGAAGATCTCCTCTCCCATCACGGGCGAGTCGGGGTCGACGTCGCCCAGCACCGTGGGGGAGATGTAGAGCCGCTTGCGGTCGCGCTCGCCCCCGGCCGTCACCGTCCCGCTCTCCAGCAGGGCGGACAGCCGGTCGAAGTGGCGCTCGTTGACGATGCGCCCGTAGTCGGCGCTGCGGGAGGGGTCCTCGCCGAACATCTCCGTGATGGCGGCCGCCAGCTCCCGCTGGAGGGGTTCGGCGGTGTCCCCGATCGCGAGCACGTAGTCGGGGGCCACACAGGTCTGGCCCGCGTTGGTGAACTTGCCCCAGGCCAGGCGCCGTGCGGTGACCGCCAGGTCCGCGCCGGGCTCGACCACGGCCGGGCTCTTCCCGCCCAGTTCCAGGGTGACGGGGGTCAGGTGCTTGACGGCCGCGGCCAGGACGATGCGGGCCACCGCGCCGTTGCCCGTGTAGAAGATGTGCTCGAAGCGCTCCTCCAGCAGGGCGGTGCTCTCGGGGATGCCGCCCTCCACCACCGCGATCGCCTCGCCGTCCAGGTACCGGGGCACCAGCTCCCCCAGGGCTGCCGAGGTGGCCGGGGCGAGCTCGCTGGGCTTGACCAGGGCCGCGTTGCCCGCCGCGATCGCGCCCACCAGGGGTGCCAGCGACAGGTTGACCGGGTAGTTCCAGGGCGCCACGATCAGCACGGTGCCGAGCGGCTCGCGGACCTTGCGCGCCCTGGCCGGGGCCAGGGCCACCGGCACCGGCACCCGCTGCGGGCGCAGCCACGACGCCAGGTGCTTGAGCGTGTGGTCGATCTCGTTGACCACGAAGCCGATCTCGGTGGTGTGGGCCTCCACCGGGCTCTTGCCCAGGTCGGTGTACAGGGCCTTCTCCAGGGCCGGCCGCTCCTCGGTGAGGAGGCGCCGCAGCGCGCGCAGCTGGGCGCGCCGCCACGCGATCGGCTTGGTGCGTCCCGACGCGAACGCCGAGCGCAGCCCTGCCACGATCGGCGGGATGTCGGTGGTCAGGGTCAGCGGTTCGGCGGGGGTGTCGGTTGTCGTCATGAACCGATGGTAAACGAAAGTGTTTCGTTTCCAACAGGGCGCTCGCATAGGATTCCGGTATGACCACCGACCATCTGCCCGGCGTCTCCCGCACCCCCCGCCGGGGGCGCCCGCGGGACGCCGCCCGGGACCGCGCGCTGATGGACGCCACCCTCGCCGAACTCCAGGCCAACGGCTACAGCGGCCTGACCACCGCGGCCGTCGCCAAACGGGCCGGGGTCTCCACCGCCACCCTCTACCGCCGCTGGCGCTCCAAGGAGGACCTCGTCGTCGGCGCCGCCCGCGCCTGGGCCGAGGAACTGGGCCCCGACCGCGACACCGGCGCCCTGCACTCGGACCTGAGCGCCCTCCTGCACGACAAGGCCGCCGCCCTGGACGGGCCCTCCGGCCGCCTCCTGCGCGCCGTCCTGGGCGAGGCCGCCCACAACCGGGCCCTGGCCGACGTGCTCATGGACCAGTTCGTCATGCCCCTGCAGGAGCGGGTCGGCGCCGTCCTGGACCGGGCGGCCGGGCGCGGGGAGATCCCCCCGGTGGAGGACGCCCTCGTGGTGGGGGAGATGGTCATCGGGCCCATGGTGAGCCACACCTTCCTCATCCCCCACACCCCGGGGTCACGACCGGGCGTGGACATGGCGGAGCGGCTGCTCCCCTACCTGCTGAGGGCCCTGGGAGCGGCCACCGCACCCGTGCCCGAGGCCGCCGGGCGCGGGGTCAGAACGGGTAACGGGCCGGGTCGGCCTGCATCGTCACCCACTGGGTCGCGGTGAACGCCTCCAGGTTGGCGCGGGTGCCGCCGAAACGGGACCCCGTCCCGGAGTCGCCCACACCGCCGAAGGGGGCGACGGCCTCGTCGTCCACGGTCTGGTCGTTGATGTGCACGATCCCGCTGGGCACCCGGTCCGCGATCTCCATGCCGCGCATCGGGTTGCTGGTGAGCACACCCAGGGACAGGCCGTACTCCGAGGAGTTGGCCAGCTCCACCAGCTCGTCCACCGAGGAGAAGCGCACGACCGGGGCGACCGGCCCGAACACCTCCTCCGCGTAGGCGGGGGTCGCGGCGTCGACCCGGTCCAGGACGGTCGGCCGGTAGAACAGCCCCTCGTAGGTCCCGCCCGCGCGCAGCTCGGCCCCGTGGTCCACGCTGCCCGTGACCAGCGCGTGGATCTTGTCGCGCTGGCCGGCGTCGATCACCGGTCCGAGCGCCGAGCCGTCCGACTCGGCGTCTCCCACGGTCAGGGCGTCCGCCCTGGCCGAGAGCCGGTCCACGTAGGCGTCGGCGACGGACTCGTGCACCAGGTGGCGGCCGGTGGTCATGCAGATCTGCCCCTGGTGCAGGAACGAGCCCCAGGCGCCGACGGAGGCGGCCGCGTCCACGTCCACGTCGTCCAGGACCACCAGCGGCGAGTTCCCGCCCAGTTCCAGGTGGACCCGCTTGAGGTGGCGCCCGGCCGCCTCTCCGACCCTGCGCCCGGCGGCGGTGGACCCGGTGAAGGAGATGACCCGCACGTGCGGGTCGGCCACCAGGGCCTCCCCCGCGGCGGCCCCTCCGGGCAGCACCTGGAAGACGCCCTCGGGTACACCCGCCCTGCGGAAGACCTCGGCCATGACGGCGCCCCCGCAGACCGCGGTGCGCGGGTCGGGCTTGAGGATCACGGCGTTGCCGACGGCCAGGGCCGGGGCGACCGAGCGGATGCCCAGGATCAGGGGCACGTTGAACGGGGCGATCACACCGACCACCCCGGCCGGCACCTGGCGGGAGAAGCTCAGCCTCGGCTTCCCGGTGCGCAGGATCTCGCCGTGCGGCTGGGAGGCCAGGGCGGCGGCCTCGAAGCACTCCCCCGCCGCCACGTGCACCTGGAAGCCGGCCATCCCGGCCGCCGCGCCGCCCTCGCGGCGCAGCCACCCCATGATCTCGCCGGCGTTGGCCTCCAGCAGGTCTCCGGCGCGGCGCAGGACGGCGGCCCGCTCCTCGAAGGACGCGGCGGCCCACCCCCTCTGGGCCCGGGCGGCCCGCGCGGCGGCGTCGCGGACGTCGTCGGCGTCGGCGATGCCGGTGCGTCCCAGCACCTCCCCGCTCGACGGCGAGACCACGGGGGCGTCACCGCCCTTGGCCGGGGTCCACGCCCCGGTGAAGACGGCGGAGGTGAAGTCCTCGGAGGCGATCAGGGTCACGGTGTGTCTCCTTCGACGGTTTCCCGCGCGTGCGTGCGGGAGCTGTTCGGTGGGGCCGGTGCACGGGACCGGCGCCCGTGGACGGTGGGCGGTCAGCCCGCCGGGGACCCGCCGGCGACCGGGCTGCCCTCCCTGCCCCCGGTCCGGTCCTGCGGGCGGCCGTCCGCCCCCGCGTCGCCCCTCTTCGCCCTCTGGATCTCGGCGTAGACGCGGGTGCGCAGCTCGGTGAAGCGACCGTCCCGGCGGGTGGTGAGCTGGTCCCGCCCGGCAGGCAGGTCGACGGTGACGTCGTCCTGCACCACGGTCGGCGAGGAGGAGAGCACGAGGACCCGCTCCCCCAGGTAGACGGCCTCGTCGATGTCGTGGGTGACGAACAGGACGGTGACCCCGAGGCGCTTCCAGAGCGCGCGGATCAGGTCCTCCAGGTCGGCACGGGTCTGGGCGTCGACGGCGGCGAAGGGCTCGTCCATGAGCAGGACCTTGGGCTCATAGGCGACGGCGCGGGCGATGGCCACGCGCTGCTGCATGCCGCCGGAGAGCTGCCAGGGGTAGGCGTCGGCGGATCCGGCCAGCCCCACCGCCTCCAGTGCCTCGCGGACGAGGCCGGTGCGCCGCTCCACGGGTAGCCTCTTCTGCTTCAGCGGCAGTTCGACGTTGGCGCGCACACTCATCCACGGGAAGAGGCTGCGCCCGTACTCCTGGAAGACCACGGCCATGTCGGGCGGCGGCGCGGTGACGGGGCGGCCTTCGAGCTCGACGGTGCCGCCGGTGGGCGGCATGAGCCCGGCGATGCACTTGAGCAGGGTGGTCTTGCCGCAGCCGGAGGGACCGACGAGGCAGACGAGTTCGCCCTCGGCGAGTTCGAAGGTGAGGTCGCGGACGGCCTCGACGGCGACGGCTCCCCCGTCGTAGACCTTCCGGAGGCCGGTGACCTTGAGCATGGTGGGGCGTTCTCCCTCGTGGTCGGTCGTGGTCGTGGTCGGTTCCGCGGCGGCGCCCACGGGCTCACCCGCCCCGGTTCGCGGCGCGCAAACCCCGGTACCAGCCCAGGACGCGGCCCTCGACGAGCTCGAACAGCGCCGACAGGGCGAAACCGATCAGGCCGAGCAGGACCATGCCCGCCCACATCTCGGGGATGGCGAAGCTGCGCTGGAACTGGACGATGGCGAACCCCAGGCCGCTGGAGCTGGCGAACATCTCGCTGATGACCATGAGGATGATCGCCAGGGCCAGGGCCAGGCGCAGCCCGGCCATGATCTGCGGAGCCGCCGAGCGCAGGACCAGGACGCGCAGCCGTGTGGCGCCGGTGATGCCGTAGCAGCGGGCGGTGTCGGCCAGGACCGGGTCCACGGCGCGCACGCCCTCCACGGTGTTGAGCAGGACGGGCCACACGCAGCCGGAGACGATCACCATGACCTTCATGGAGTCGTCGATGCCGGCCAGCAGGATCATCAGCGGCACCAGGACCGGCGGCGGGACGGCGCGCAGGAACTCCAGGACCGGCTCCAGGAGGGCCCGGGTCCGGGGGGACAGGCCCAGCAGGACCCCCAGGCCCACACCGAGGACCGCCGCGACGGTGAAGCCGGTGAGCAGGCGGGCGATGCTCGGGAGCACGTCGGTGAAGAGGCGTTCGGAGAACCACAGCTCGACGAAGGCGGCGGCGATGAGGTCGGGGGTGGGCGTGTAGTAGCTGTCCGAGGCGGCGCCGGCGTAGGCGTAGACCCCGACGAGCACGACGGGGAGCAGGAGCACGTGCAGGGTGCGCAGGCCCAGTCGGCCCGCGGCGCCGCGGCGCGGTCGCGCGGCCGGGGCCCGCGTCCCGGCGCTGTCGTCGGACCGGGCGGTCCCGAGGGGACGGTTCATGCCGCTGCCTCCCCGCGGACGGACGCGTGCCAGTGCAGGACGCGGCGTTCCAGGGCGCGCACCCCGGTGTTGACCAGGACCCCGAGGCCGCCGGTGGCGACGATGAGCGCGTAGACCGAGGCAACGGCGCCGCTGGACTGGGCGACGGCGATCTCGCGGCCCAGGCCCGGGGAGCCGATGACGAGCTGGGCGGTGACGGACAGGATGAGCGCGACCGCCGCGGCCAGGCGCAGGCCCGTCATCAGGTAGGGCAGGGTGGTGGGCCACACGACGTGGCGGACGCGGGCCAGGCGGCCGAGCCCGTAGGAGCGCGCGGTCTGCTCGGCGACGGGGTCGACGTCGGCCACCCCGTACAGGACCTGGATGTAGAGGAGCCAGAAGGAGGCGTACACGACCAGGAGCAGGGTGGAGCGCAGGTCGGTGCCGTACATGAGGACGGCGAGCGGGATGAGCGCGACCGAGGGGATGGGGCGCAGGAAGTCCACCGTGGAGTCGGTGAAGGCGCGCACCCGGGGCAGCGAGCCCAGGGTGAGGCCGAGCAGGACGGCGGCGGCGAAGGCGATGGCCAGGCCCAGTGCCCATCCGGTGAGCGTGTCGCCCACGGCCGTCCAGAAGGCGGCCGTGGCGGCGCGTTCGGCCAGGGTGGCCAGAACCTCGGAGGCGGGCGGCAGGTGGCGGGCGGAGACGGCTCCCAGGCGCGGCGCGGCCTCCCAGAGCGCGAGGAGGGCGGCGATGCCCAGGGCCCCGAGGAGCGGCCTGTCGGGGCCCGCGCGCGCGGCCCGGCGCGTGCGGGCGCCGCCGCCCGCGGGTACGGCCGGCGGTGCGGCCCCGGTGGTGAGGACTGCCGGCCCACGGCGCATCGGCGCTCCAACCGCGTCGGGGTGGGCACCGGCGCCCACCACTGTACGTTTTGCGAACACTTGTTCTTTTGGCGAACATAGGTGATGCGGCTCACCGGGTCAAGATATGGTGCGGGCGCATTTCGACGCCATGGACGCCGACGGCGGGACGGCCGCGCCCGGGCGGGACACTCCGGGATCCGCGCCGCCGGACGGGGCCCACCGCCCCTCCTGCTCGTTCGTCATGTGAATATGTGTTCGCATAAGGAACTTCTGTGGCACCCGGGCGCCAAGCCCGACCGACGAGGGGACACCTGATGCGCACACGCGTCGGCATCATCGGAGCAGGGCCCGCCGGCCTCCTGCTCTCCCACCTGCTGCACCTGGCCGGCATCGAGTCGGTGGTGCTGGAAACGCGGGACCGCGCCTACGTCGAGGCCCGCCAGCGCGCGGGCGTCGTGGAACACGGCGTCGCCCGCCTCCTCCGCCGCAGCGGTCTCGGCGAGCGCATGGACCGCGAGGGCATCACCCACGACGGCATCGAACTGCGCTTCGACGGCCGATCCCACCGCGTGGACTTCTCCGACCTGTGCGGGCGCAGCGTCGAGATCTGGGCGCAGACCGAGATCGTCAAGGACCTGACCGCCCGGCGCCTGGCCGACGGAGGACAGGTCCTCTTCGGGGCCCGGGCCACCGCGATCGAGGGGATCGAGACCGACAGCCCCCGCGTGCGCCACACCCTGGAGGGCCGGGAGGAGGTGCTGGAGTGCGACTACGTGGCGGCCTGCGACGGCTTCCACGGGATCGGGAGGCGCAGCCTGCCCGAGGGCGTCGTCCGCACCTTCGAGCGCCTCTACCCCTTCAGCTGGCTGGGCGTGCTGGCCGACGTGCCGCCCTCGTGCGAGGAGCTGGTCTACGCCCGCCACGAACGCGGCTTCGCCCTGCACAGCATGCGCTCGGAGGAGGTGAGCCGCCTCTACCTCCAGGTGCCCAACGGCACCGACCCCGACGACTGGCCGGAGGAGCGGGTGTGGGAGGAGCTGGCCGAGCGCATGGCCGTGCCCGGCTGGGAACTGCGACGCGGACCGCTCACCTCCAAGGGCCTGACCCCCATGCGCAGCCTGGTCACCGAGCCGATGAGCCACGGGCGCCTCTACCTGGCCGGGGACGCCGCGCACATCGTGCCGCCCACCGGGGCCAAGGGGCTCAACCTGGCGCTGCACGACGTGGCGCTGCTCGCGGAGGGCCTGCGCGCCCGGTACACGCACGGCGGGACGGGGGCGCTGGAGGACTACTCGGCCGCGGCGCTGCGCCGGGTGTGGCGGGCCGAGCACTTCTCCTACTGGATGACCACGCTGCTGCACACCTCGGGCGACGCCTTCGACCACCGCCTCCAGCTCTCGCACCTGGAGTACCTGGCCTCCTCCCGGGCCGCCTCGACCCAGCTGGCGGAGAACTACACCGGCCTGCCCCGCCCCTAGAGGCGTTCGGCGGCGGACGCGGGCACGTCGGCCGGCCGTGCCGTTCCCCCCGCGCGGGGGGAACGGCACGGCCGGGGCGGCGGATCACCCGAAGACGACGTCCGAGCAGTTGTAGAACGCCTCGGGGCTGTCCGAGCGCTCCCACACCACGTACACGATGTGCTGGCCCTGCCGCTCGGGCAGGTCGACGTCCCAGTAGTACTCGGCGCCCTGGACGCCGCCCTGGCGCAGCGGCGGGTCGGTCACCTCGTCGATGAGCTCCAGGTCGTCCCAGGCGAGCGGGGAGCCGGGGTCCCACCCCTCCTCGGTGACGTAGGTGAAGAACGTACCCGGGTGCTGGGCCCAGGCGTTGTGGTGGAACTCGACCGTCTGCCCCGAGGGCAGGCCGGTGGTCGGCCAGTCGGTGCGCGCCGCGTTGAACGCGGAGAAGGCGGGAGTGGGCCCGCACAGCTCGCCGTCGGCCACGACCTCCTGGTGGCGGCCGTCGGCGTCGCCGATGAGGTTGCCGAACCAGTTCCAGAACGGGTACGAGCCGCCCTCGGCCAGGGCGTCGGCGCAGGCGGGGTTGGTCGGCTCGACGTTGCCGCCCGCGCCGCCCTCGAGTCCGTCGACGTAGCAGGCGTAGGTGCGGCTGGCGGGGTAGGTGAACGCGCCGTGGGCGGCGGCGGGCTGCGGGGCGAGCGACACGGCCAGCGCACCTGCGAGGGTGCCGGCCGCGGCGATCGCGCCCGCCTTGGTCACAGTCTTCACGGGGGGTCTTCCTTTCCGTCTGCGGGCCTGTCCGCCCGGCCTCCCGGCGGCTCCTCGCCCTGCCCGTTCCGGGTGGACCCGGCGAGGGCCCCGGCAGGGCTGCCCCGACCGCCCCTTTTCCTCGCACGATGGCGGCGCCCGCCGAGGAATCGGCTGCGCCGCCCCGACGGGGGCGGGGGCGTATCGGGACTTTCGTGAGCACCATGAACGGGCATTCATTTTGGGAACGCTCCCATGGCCTTGCACGGTGCAAGTTAACAGGAACGACACAGGCCCACAACGGGTCCTGGAGAAGAATTTTCGCGGTACGGATCGAACCGGACACGCTGAGCTACAGGCCCTTGCGGAACCCCGTCCGCCCTCGCACGGACCGGGCTCCCCTGACGTGCGCCGACCACCGCCCGGACACCCGGGGCCGCCTCCGCGCGAGCCCACCGCCGCGAACGCCGGAGTGCGCAAAGGTCAGTGTGTTCGCACCCTCAGGGAAGTATTCGGAACCGTGTCCGGCGAGGCCCGCCGACGCGCACCGCACTGGGTGGCGCGGCCCCCGTGCACGAGGGGCCCGGGGACATGGCCGGGGCCTCCCCGCCGACGGGGACCGCCCCGCCCCCTCCCCGGGCGGCCGCCCGGCCGGACCGGTGCCCCCGGGGGGGCACCCTCCCCGGTCAGCCCCAGAAACCGAAGCTGTACAGCAGGCCGTTGGTCGCCGCGACGACGCCCAGGGCGAGCACCGCCCCCGTGACGAACGAGGTGCGCAGCGAACGCACCAGGAACTCCAGCGACACCAGGTTGTTGAGGAGGAAGTAGCCCAGCATCGTCGCGTGCCAGAACCCGTCCATCGACAGCGGCTCGAAGTAGTAGGCCGAACCGGTCCACACATCCGTCTCGGTCGTGAACCACGCCCACGCCAGGGCCGCACCGTACCCCAGCGGGATCTGGATCAGCGGCAGGATCAGCAGCGGCAGGAGCTTGACGAAACCCCACAGGCCGGGCTGGTCGGCCCGGCGCGCCTCGGACTGCGCCCTGCGGGCCGCGTCCTGCTCCGCGCGCAGGCGGTCGCGGTGCACGCGCTCGGCCTCCTGCCGGCGGCGCTCCTCGATCCTCTGCTCCTCCATGCGGCGGCGCTGCTCCTCCTGCTGGCGCTGCTGCTCCGCGGCCAGGCGGCGCTGCTCCTCCTGCTGCCGGCGGCGCTCCTCCTCCTGGCGCCGCTGGTGGGCGCCGGTGTCGGCACGCCCGCCGCGGGGCCCGCCGTACAGGTCGGCGTAGGGGTCGTCCGCGCCCTGGTCGCCGTACGCCTGCCCCTGCTGGTACTGGGACGTGGCCCCCTGCCCGTACGGGGAGGCCGTCTGTCCGGGCTGCTGCTGCGTGGGCGGGAACTGCGCCGTGGGCTGGTACCCGCCCGGCGCGGAACCCGCCCCGTGGCCGGCGCCCTGCGTGCCCGCGACCCGGGTGGCCTGGTCGTCGCCGAACGCCCCCGCCGCGGCGGCTCCCCCCAGGGCCCCGGCCGCACCGCCCAGGGCGGCCGCGCCGCCGGCGCCGAGCACCTCCGTGCGCTGGTGGCCGCCGGTGGCCTGCGGGTCCCCCGCCGAGGTCGCCAGCGCCCGGTTGACCTTGGCCACCTGCTCCTGCACACCCGCCATCACCGCCGGGGGCAGCCAGGACGCCCCGGCGTGCACATCGCCCAGGTAGTCGAGGATCTCGCCCGGCCCGGGCCGCCCCTGCGGGTCCTTGGACAGGCAGGCGGCGACCAGGTGGCGCAGGCTCTCGGGCACCGCCGACAGGTCGGGCTCCCGGCTGATGATGCGCATGACCATGGTGGGCATGTTGCCCTCGCCGAAGGGCCCGGTGCCCGACGCCGCGAAGGCCAGGACGGCGCCGTAGGCGAACAGGTCGCCGGCAGGCGTCAGGTGCTCCCCCTGCACCTGCTCGGGGCTCATGAACCCCGGGGTCCCGATGATGGACTGGGTGGCGGCCGTGCCGTCCGTGGCACGGGCGATGCCGAAGTCGATCACCCGCGGCCCGTCCTCGGACAGCAGCACGTTGCCCGGCTTCAGGTCGCGGTGGATCAGGCCGACCCGGTGGATCTCCACGAGCGCCTCGGCGAGCCCCGCGGCGAGCACCCGCACACTCGCCTCCGGGAGCGGCCCGTACGCCTGCACCGCCTCGTCCAGGGGCAGCGAGGGAACGTAGGAGGTGACCAGCCACGGCACCTCGTCGTCGGGACCCGCGTCGATCACCGGGGCGGTGAACGCCCCGCTCACCTGGCGGGCCGCGGTGACCTCGCGCGCGAAGCGCTGGCGGAAGGAGGCGTCCGCGGCCAGGTGCGGATGGATGCGCTTGACCGCGACGGCCCGGCCGGCGGCCGAGCGTCCGAAGAACACCTGCCCCATGCCGCCGGCGCCCAGGCGCCCGATCAGCCGGTACCGGCCAATGCGTTCGGGGTCAGTGTTCTCTAGGGGACCCAACGTCCTCATCCTCCGACTCTGCCGCGACTGTCGTCCCGCGACTGCGCTCCCGGGACCCCCGCGATCGTAGCCAACGGCGGGTGGCGCGCCGACCGCGGACCGACCCCCGCGTCCGCGCGGGAAGGGGCCCAGTCTAGGGGGTTCGGCCGACACGGCACCCCTCCCTCCCGGAAGCGGGGGCGCGTGTCCGCCGTTCGCCGGACCCTGCCGGAAACGCCCCGGCCGACCGCGAAGTTCCCCCCTGGCCGCCACCGGCCAAGTTGCCGCACGCAGTGGCTGCGGCCCTCACGTCACACCTAGGGTCGTCCACATCACCCCCACTCGCACGGAGGACGCCGCGGACGCCGGCCCGGGGACGGCGTCCGGCCCGGCACAGGACCGCCACGGCGGCCCCCGCCGCGCCCGCGGGGCGGGGGACGCGTGCGCGAGGGAACGGGGGACCGGGTACGCGCCCTCCGGCCCGGCCCCCTCGGAACGGCACAGCGACCCCGGCCCGCCACCCGACAGCCGCTCCCCCGCCGCACTGCGTGCGAGGACGGGCCCGCCCGCCCGGGCCGGGAACGCCGGAGCACCGAGGAGAGGACCACACGGCCATGCAGACCATCGACGCACTGCGCATCGACGCCCGGCTGCGCGCGGCCCACAGCCTGTCATGGCTGTCCGCGCAGACGGGCGACCACCCCAGCCGCCTCCTGCACCACCCCTGGCGCGACAACCCCTACCCGACCTTCCGGCGGATGCGCTCCCAGGGCCCCTTCACCACCAGCAAGCTCGGCTTCCGCTCCGCCAACACCTACGAGGCGGTGAGCACCCTCCTGCGCAGCCGGGACTTCGGCGTGCAACCGCCCGCCGGGGCCGCCCTCCCCGGACAGTTCGACATCATCGACCTGTCCTTCCTCACGCTCGACCCGCCCGAGCACACCCGTCTGCGCGCCCTCGCCCGCCCCGCCTTCAGCCCGAGCCGCATGGCCGGGTACCGCACCGAGATCGAGAAGATCACCCACGAACTCCTCGACACGGCGACCGCCCGGCGCGACTTCGACCTCATGCGCGACTTCGCCCAACCCCTGCCGATCGCGGTGATCAGCCGCCTCCTGGGCATCCCCGAGTCCGACGACGCCCGGTTCGTCCAGATCGGCCACACCATCGGCGGCGCCCTGGACGGCGCCCGCTCGGCGGGCCACCTGCGCCGGATCGACAAGGCCTCGGCCGAACTGGACGCCCTCTTCGACCGGCTCATGGCCGAACGGCGCACCCGCCCCCGCGAGGACGTGATCTCCGCCCTGGTCGCCGAGGCCGACGACGGCGCGCTCACCCCCGCCGCACTGCGCGCGATGTGCCGCCTGCTGCTGGTCGCCGGGTTCGAGACCACGGTCAACCTGATCGGGAACGGGGTCATGGCCCTGCTGCGCCACCGCGAACAGTGGGAACGGCTGGTGCAGGACCCCGGCCTGGCGCCGGGGGCCGTGGAAGAGGTCCTGCGCTTCGACTCACCGGTGCAGATGACCACCAGATGGGCGCACACCGAGTCGACCGTGCAGGGCAGGCGACTGCAACCGGGCGACTACGCGCTGTGCCTGATCGGGTCCGCCAACCGCGACCCGGACCGCTTCGAGGACCCCGACCGGTTCGACATCACCCGCGAGGACGCCTCCGACCACCTCTCCTTCTCCAGCGGCGCCCACTACTGCCTGGGAGCCCCGCTGGCCCGCCTCGAGGGCGAGATCGCCCTGCGCGCCCTCGCCGAACGGCTCCCGCGCCTGCGCCCCACCGCCGTCCCCACCCGCCGCGGCACCACCGTCGTACGCTCCCTGTCCCGGTTCCCCGTCACCACCGGCACCCCCTGAGGAGGAGCCCCCGCACGACACGCGCGACCCGACCCCGGCGTGCCCCACCGGCACACAGGCCCAGCGAGAGGAACCCCGGTGGAACCGAGCCCGCGAGAACCCGAGGAACACGGCACACCGGCGGACCACAGGCACGACACGGCCCCCGGCGCCCGCCGGGCCCCCACCCGGGCAAGGGGCGCGCTGCTGACCGCCGGCGCCCTGGGCGCGGCGGTCCTCACGGTCACCGCGACCCTGCTCCTCGCCCTGCCCGACCGGGCGCCGGTCGGCGAACTCCCCGCGCTGGCCCGCTCGCACGGCATCGGCCTGGGGGTGGCCGTGGCCGTGGACCCGCTGGCCCGCGACGGCGGCTACCAGGACGTGGTCACCTCCAACTACACCTCCGTCACCGCGGAGAACACCATGAAGTGGGAGTACGTGCAGCCCGAGCGGGACGAGTTCGACTGGAGCGGCCCCGACGCGGTGGTGGACTTCGCCCGACGCCACGGCCTCGGCGTGCGCGGCCACACCCTGCTCTGGCACAACCAGCAGCCGCCCTGGCTGTCCGAGGGGACCTGGACCGGCACGGAGCTGCGCGAGGTGATGCGCGAGCACACGGACGCGCTGCTGGGCCGCTACCGGGGCAGGATCACCACCTGGGACGTCATCAACGAACCCCTCGTCGACGACGGCCCCCGGCTGCGGGACAACCTGTGGCACCGGGTCCTGGGCGAGGACTACATCGCCGAGGCGCTGCGCATGGCCCACGAGGCCGACCCCGGGGCCAGGCTCTACATCAACGAGTTCGGCATCGAGGGCGCCGGCCCCAAGGCCGACGCCCTCCACACCCTGGTGACCGACCTGCTGGACCGCGGCGTGCCGCTGCACGGCATCGGCTTCCAGGGACACTTCGTCCACGGCTCCGTCCCCGAGGACCTCACCGAGCAGATGCGCCGCTACAGCGACCTCGGCCTGGACGTCACCGTCAGCGAACTCGACGTGCGCATACCCGAACCGGCCGGACAGGAACAGCTGGAGGAACAGGCCCGGGAGTACCGGCGGGTGGTCCAGGCCTGCCTGGACGTGCCCCGGTGCGTCAACGTCACGGTGTGGGGCGTCAGCGACCAGCACTCCTGGATCCCCGAGTGGTTCCCCGGCTACACCGCGGCCCTGCCCTTCGACGGCTCCTACCGGCCCAAACCCGCCCTGGCAGGCATGGCGCAGGCCCTGGAACGACGCCGGACAGGGACCCGACCGGGCCGGACGACCCCGCGCACGCCCCCGGGCCACAGGACACGGCTCAAAAACTCAAAGGGACCAGGTATTCGGGAACCACGACCCGCGTCCGCGGAGCGACCCGCAACACCTCCGCCGTGAACTCCTCCACACCCATCCCCTCCCCCGTCCCGTCCAGGGGCGGGTTCACCAACTCCCGCTCGAAGTGGTCCCAGTGCACGGGCACGACCGTGGCCGGCCTGTCCAGCGCCTCGATGAGCCGCGGCACGTACTCGTGCGTACTGGAGGTCGACGGCAGCGCGACCATCGCCACGTCCGGCGCCAGCCCCGCCACCTCCCGCTCCGCGAAGTCGCTCGCCCCCATCAAGAACACCGACGGCCCCGACCCCGGCCGCACCTGGAAGGCGAGGGTGTCGCCCTCCGGCAGGTCCGCGACCGTGACCGGGGCCTCGGGGACACCGACGCGCACCCCGGGGAAGAGCACCGACCTGGAGGCGTTGCGGCTGTGCAGCGCCCGGACGACCTCCACCACGCACCCGCCGAAGTCCAGAACCTCCCCGCCCCGCACCGTGGACACCTGGCCCGCGGGAACCCCCATCGCCCGGGCCAGGTGGTACGTCGTCAGGGTCCCCACGACCCGCGCCCCCGTCGTGGTCGCGATGTGGGGGACGTCGGAGAAGTGGTCCCAGTGGCTGTGGGTCACCAGGACGACGCCGTCCTCACCGAGGTCGGCGGTGTGCTCGTCCACGAGCACCGGGTCCACGACCAGCTCCGTCGCGGCGTCGAACCCCCGCTCGGGGTCGAACAGGCCGGTGGAGAACCGGGTGAGGAACGGATCCACCAGAATCGGCGCCCGCCCCGGGACATCGATGCGCCAACCACTGGTCCCCAGCCACCGGAACGTCGCACCCGACCCCCCGCCCGAGGACTCCGACGGCGCCCCCGCCACCGCACCCGCCGCCCCCGACAGCAAGGGCGTGAGCGCCCCCGCCGCCACCGCACCCCGCAGGAAACCCCGTCGTCCGATCGCCATGCGCCGGTCACCTCTTCCACCCGCTCCCGAGCCCGGCCCCGGTGGACCGAACGGCGCACAGCCAAACACGGGCTCCGAACAGGCGTCCAATAAGCAGGCGGCACCCGACCATAGGCGTTCGCCTATCGGCCCCGGTCCACCCCGGTCCGCCCCGCCGCGGGCAGCCCGGAAACCCGGCGCAGCCGCTCCACCGCACCGCGCGCCGCACGCCCCAGCGCCAGGTCCGCCTCCAGCCCCGTCCTCCCCGGGTCGGGGCCGACCGCGCACACCGCCACGGCATAGCGCGCACCGTCCGGGTACTCCACCACGCCCGCCTCCGCACGAAGCCCCGGCAGCGTGCCGGACTTGGCACTCACCCGCACCCCCGGACCGAACCCCGACGCGATCCGCGTACGCACGAGCTGGCGCGCCATGAGATCGCGGACGAACGCGCACGCCTCCGGCTGCGCGGCCCCGTCCGTCCACACCAGCCGCAGGAGCCGCGTCAGATCCGCCGGCGTGCCGGACGTGACGCGCCCCAGCACACCGGCCGGCAGGACCGCGGAACCCGCACCCCCCGGCCCGCCCTCCTCCAACAGGATCCGCAACAGGTCCCGGGGACCGCCCGTGAAACGGGTGGAACCCAGCCCCAGCTCGGCCGCCAGCAGCTGGACGGGCTCCACGCCCACCCGGTCCACGAGCAGGTCGGCCGCCGTGTTGTCGCTGACGGTCATCGCCAGGTGGGCGCAGTCGCGCAGGGACAACTCGACGTCGTCGGCGAAGTCCGCGATGCCCGACCCGCCCAGGCGGTCCGCGCGCCGCGCCACGACCCGCTCGGCCGGATCCAGGATCCCCGCCCCGGCCTGACGGGCGAACTCCAGGACGATGAGGACCTTGGCGACGGAGGCCAGCACGACGGGGACGTCCGCGAGGCGCCCCCACTCACGGGTCCCGTCGACCTCGCGAACGTGCACGCGCACGGCAGGGGCGTCGGTGGTGGTCACGGCGCTCACGCTACAACCCCTTCCGCTAGTGTCTGGCCGTGGATCTCGGACGACACCTGCGGTACTTCCTGGTCGTGGCACGCGAAGGCCACTTCGGCGAGGCGGCGGTCGAGCTGGGCATCGCCCAGCCGGCCCTGAGCCAATCGGTGCGCCGGCTGGAGGAGGAACTGGGCGTCACCCTCTTCGACCGGTCACGCCGCCGGGTCTCCCTCACCCCCGCCGGACGCCTCCTGATCTCCCAGGCCCGCGACCTCGTCGCGGGCGAGGCCCGGCTCAGGGAGACCATGCGCCGCACACGCGACGGCGAACTCGGCACCCTCCGGGCCGCTGTACGACCCGGCACCCCGGCGACGGCACTGCGCGGCCTCCTCCGGGGCATGGCCGAACACGCCCCCGGACTGGACGTCGACCTGTGCGAGATGACCGGCGCCGAACTCGTGCGCGCCCTGGGCGAGGGCACCGTCGACACCGGCCTCCTCACCACACCCTTCGAGGGCTCCGGCCTGCTCGGCGAACCGGTGCTCCGGGAGGAGCTGGGCGCGGTGCTCCCCCGGGCCGAGGCGCCACCGCACTCCGCCCCCGTCGCCCTCGCCGACCTGGCCGACCGCGAACTCGTCCTGTCCGCGCGCCGCTCGGACCCCGCCTGGTTCGAGCGCGTCCTGTCCGTGTGCCGGGCACACGGATGGACGCCTCCCAGGGTCCGGGAGGCCGGCGACGCGGGATTCCTGCTGGGCCTGGTCCTGGCAGGCCTCGGCGTGGGACTGGAGAGCGCACGGGTGGCCGCACGGGAGCCCCGCCTGGCCTGGCGCCCGCTGGAGGGCGCACCCCTGCTCCGGAACACGGAGGCGGTACGCCCCGCCCGGGACGCCCACCCGGCCGCCCCCGCCTTCGCCGAGGTGGCCGCACGGGTACTCGCCGAACACCCCCGCAGCGCCCTCGCCGACCCCCACGGGGAACGCCCCTGGTCACTGGTCTACGGAGGCGGAACCCTCACCCGCCCCCGGTGAGAACCCGGCCGGCGCCCCGCCGGACACCCCCCAATGGGAAGCGCCGCACGGACGGCGCCGGTAGGGTCGTGCCGTCCGTGACCGCCGACGAGCCGTGAGGTGTTCGGCATGCCTTAGACCCGTGGCCCCCCGCCCTTCTTCGTCACCGCCGGAACCGACGACGAAGAAGAGGAACCCGTGCACGAGACAACACCCCCACCACACCCCATCAGGGTCCCCGAGACCCTGGCGCCGCTCCTGGACCGCGAGTTCGGCACCGAGTGGACCTCCGGCCTGCCCGCACTGACCGCACACCTGCTCCGACGGTGGAACCTGCACCCCACGGGCACGCCCATGCACGGCATGGTCGCCCTCGTGGTCCCGGTGCGGCGCGCCGACGGCGCCCCCGCCGTGCTCAAGATGCAACCCGTCGACGAAGAGACCGAGGGCGAACCCCGGGCCCTGCGCGCCTGGGCGGGAGACGGAGCCGTCCGCCTCCTGGACCACGACCCGGACACCGGTGCCCTGCTCCTCGAAGCCCTCGACCCCACCCGCACCCTCGAACACGCACCCCTGGACCAGGCCCTCACCACCGTCGGCGAACTCCTCGCCCGGCTCGGCGCCCACCCCGGACCGGCCGGGGTACGCAGGCTCGCAACCATGACCCGGTCCCTGGTGGAACGTGTCCGCCCCTTCCTGACCGACGAACGGATCGACAGCCGCGCACGCCGTTCCCTGGCCCGCTGGACGGCGGTCGCCCGGGAGATGGCCGACGAACCCGGCGACCGGCTCCTGCACTGGGACCTGCACTACGCCAACGTCCTCGCACCCCTGCCCGGCACACGCCCCGACCCCTGGGTCGCCATCGACCCCAAACCGCTCGTCGGCGACCCCGGATACGAGCTGATGCCCGCGCTCCGCAACAGGTTCGCCGAGGAGGCGGCCCCCGGCGGCGCCCCCGCCTCCGTACGCCGCAGGTTCGACCGGCTGACCGGCGCCGCAGGCATCGACCGGGACCGCGCCCGCGCCTGGACCCTCGTCCGCGCCCTGGAGGACTGCCTCTGGCAGCTGGAGGAGGGAAAGCGCACACGGTTCGGCGCCACCAGGGCCGTCGCCGACGCCCTGACCGGGTGAGGCACCCGGCGGGCGGCGGCAGGGCCCGCCGCCCGGCGAGCGTGCCCCGGCCCCTCCCGGCCGACACGTCCGGGCCGGGGCGTGGGCGGGCCGCCCCCGCAGCGGCGTCCCGCCCTCCCGGGCCGAGGCGCCCGCACCCGGGACCGGCGAACCGCTCAGGCGGCGACGAGCGCCCGGCGGTACTCGGTGGGACTCACACCGCGCAGGCGCTTGAACGCCACGCTCAGCGCGAACGTGTTCGCGTAGCCCACGCTCCGGGCGATCGAGGCGACCGTGGCGTCCCCTCCGCGCAGCAGGTCGGCCGCCCTGGCGATACGCCAACCGGTCAGGTACGCCATGGGCGGCTCTCCGACCAGCGACGTGAACCGGCGCGCCAGCGAGGCCCGGGAGACCCCGCAGCCGTCCGCCAGGGCGGCGACCGTCCACGGGCGCGCCGGGGCGTCGTGGAGCAGCCGCAGGGCCCGGCCCACCACAGGATCGCCCATGGCGGCGTACCAGGAGGGGGCCCGGGTGCCGGGGCGGTCGAACCACGCACGCAGGGTGGAGATGAGCAGCAGGTCCAGCAGGCGGTCCAGGACCACCTGCTGCCCGGGCGCCCGGCAGACGACCTCCTCGGCGATCATGGAGGTGACAGGGCGGTGGCAGTCGTCCGCCGGCACCACCAGCACCTCGGGGAGGGCGGAGAGCAGGCGCCGGCTGACCTCTCCCCCGACCTCGTACGAGGCCCCGAGCAACCGGTCCGGGGCGTCGGGGCGGTCCCCGTAGGTGCGCGGCCCGAGCAGGGCCCCCTCGTCGAACTCCTCCCCCTCTGGGGTCGTGCAGAGGTCGGCGCCGTGCACCAGGCAGGTGGGCCGGGTGTCCGGACGGTCCGCCACGGTGTACGGATCGGGACCGCGCACGATCGCGACGTCACCGGTGCCGAGCGCGACCGGTTCGCCGTGCGCCGGAACGACCCAGCCACGCCCGCGCACCATGGTGGCCACGCTCAACGGCGACCGGTTCTCGAAGCGCACGGCCCAGGGAGGGGCCATGATCGACTGGCTGAACAGGGCCCCCCGGGCCCGGACTCCGTCCAACAGGTCAGCGAGAGCATCCATGTCCCCACCTTAGACGCGAAGACATCGGAGTGAGGCTTTCAACCATGGATCGTCTCACTCTCCTCCGGTTGACTCAGGGCATGACAGACACACGGAACACTGCGCGAAGCACGGCCCGGCGACCGGTCCTGGTGGTCGGCGCCACGGGCAAGACGGGCCGGAGGGTGGCGGCGCGGCTGCGCGCAGCCGGACACGAGGTGCGCGCGGCGTCGCGCTCCGGGGCATGGCCCTTCGACTGGAACGACCGCACCACGTGGGGCCCTGCCTTGGAGGGCGTGGAGACGGCCTACGTGGTCCCCTTCGACCCCGCACCGGTCGTACGGCCCTTCGTCGAGCAGGCCGAGGCCGCAGGACTGCGCAGGCTCGTGCTCCTCTCCGGCCGGGGGATCGACGACCCCGACTACCTGCCCGGAGACGCCCTGGCGGGCAGCACGCTCGTGGACGCCGAGGAGGCCGTCCGCTCCAGCGGCCTGGAGTGGACGATCCTCCGGCCGGGATGGTTCTCCCAGAACTTCGACGAGGGCTTCCTCGCCGACATGGTCGGCTCCGGCAGGATCGGGCTGCCCGCCGGGGACGGCGCGGCGAGTTTCGTCGACGCGGAGGACATCGCGGACGTGGCCGTCGCCGCCCTCACCGGGACGGGACACGCGGGTCTGATCCACGAACTGTCGGGACCCCGCGCCCTGACCCTGGCGGAGGTGGCGGCGGAGATCTCCGCGGCCACCGGACGGACGGTGGAGTACGTCGCGCTCCCACCGGAGGAGTTCGTCGCGGAGCTCGTCGGCCAGGGGGTGGGGGCCGAGGACGCCGAGGCGTTGGCGACGACGGTCTCCCCCATCCTGCGCGGCAAGGACGCGCACCTGTCGGAGGGGGTCCAGCGGGTTCTGGGACGCGAGCCGCGGGCCTTCGGGGAGTACGTGAGGAATGCGGTGGCATCGGGTGCCTGGGTCGGTTCCGAATCGGTTTCGGAAAAAAGAGGAACGGCCACCTTTACCTCGTAGATTCACGCAAGTCGCCGAGGAAGGCGGCGTGCACGCCGGGGCCGCCCCCGGCCCTCCTCCGCCGGGCACTCGACGGAGCGGCCCGCGACCGGGTCCTGACACCCGCGAGCCGGCGGAGGTGGGAGCGGGCCCCGGGGGCGCACCTCCACGGGCTCCTCCGGGGGCGTCGGCGGGCCTGAAGGTGGAACGCACGCCCCCGGCAGGAGCGCCGGGGGCGTGCGTGCGCGGAGGCGTGCCCGTGGGTGCGGGGAGGTCCCCGCGCTCCCCCGCCACCGCGCCGGTCCGGGGTACCGGGGTACGCCCTCCGCACGGGCGCGCTATGGCGGGGCGTCCTCGTTCCACCCCCCGTGACGGGTGCGCCCTCCGCGCGGGAGCGCTATCGGCACACCCTCGCGGTCAGGCCCGCGACGCCTTCCAGTAGGCGACGTCCGCGGCGCGGTTGAAGTAGGCGTTGGTGCACACGTCGTACTTGTCGCCCTCGGTGGAGTGCTGGTTGGTCTCCAGGAAGCCGCCGTTGCCGGCGTAGAGGTTCCAGATCAGGAGCACGTCACCGGTGCGCACGTGCTGGTCGGTGGGGATGGAGGTCTGCGCGAAGATCCGCCACCGCCCGGTGCCCTCGGCGCGGTCCCGGCTCTGGGAGGTCGACACGTCGTACTTGGCGCCGGCGGACTTCTGGGTGCTGCTGGCGTGGCCGTTGGTGTCGAGGTAGCCGCCGTCGCCGCCGTAGAGGTTGCGCAGCCAGACGACGTCACCGCTGAGGACGTTCGCACCGGTGGCCTTGCCCTCGGGCGAGAGGATCTCCCAGGTCCCGGTTCCCGGTCCGCGGGTGGGGGTGTCCGCGGTCTGCACCCCGTACTTGGCAGGGGCCGGGCGGTGGTTGATGCTGTCGAGGTAACCGCCGTGCCAGCCGTTGTAGCCGTTCAGCAGGTGGATCCGGTCGCCGAACCTGATCTCGTTGGCCATACAACCTCTTCCTGTACCAGTGCGCTGCCGGTGGCGGTGCTCGGCCGGGCCGGTGAGCAGAACCGGCCGACGACCACCGCCGGGACAAACGTATCCACTGGTTCACTTTGCGTAACAGGACTGTCCCGACCCGGCCAATCACACCGAATCCACCCCTGGAGCCGACCGGTGTGCTAAGCGCGCTCACCGGCGACGCGAGTCCGCCGTCCGGCGCAGGCACCGCCCGCCGGGCCCCGCGGGACGGACGGGAGGGGGCTCAGGCCGCCTTCCCGGAGAACGGACCCCCTTCCCCGAAGGCGAACCCGGCGAAGCGCTCCCCGATGCGCCGGTGCGTGGCGGCGTCCGGATGGAGCCGGTCGGGCAGGGGCAGTTCGTCGGCGTCCGCCCCGCCGTAGAGGACCAGGCCGTCCAGGTAGTGCAGGTTCGGGTCCTCGGCCGCCCGCTGCCGTACGATCCGTGCCAGCTCCTCCCGGACCACGGTGAGCGTCAGCTTGCCCTCGGCCCGCTCGGCCGGGTCCCCGTTGGCCCGGAACCGCAGCTCACCCGTCCGGAGGGCCTCGGCGTCGAAACCGCAGGGCCCGGGGGTGTCCTCGTGGATGGCGCAGTGGATCGGCGAGACGACCAGCAGCGGCGCCTCGGGGTGGCCCTCGCGGATCGTGTCGAGGAAACCGTGCACCGCGGGGCCGAAGGCGCGCAGGCGCATCAGGTCGCCGTTGACCAGGTTGAGGCCGATCTTGACGCTGATCAGGTCGGCGTCGGTGTCGCGCATGGCGCGGGCGGTGAAGGGGTCGAGCAGGGCGCCGCCGCCCAGGCCGAGGTTGACCAGGTCCACGCCGCCGAGCGATGCGGCCAGCGCGGGCCAGGTGGTGGTGGGGCTCGCCGCGTCGGAGCCGTGGCTGACGGAACTGCCGTGGTGCAGCCACACCCGGCGTCCCCGGTCCGGCAGGGGCGCTATCGGGGCGTCGGCCCGCAGGGCGACGATCTCGGTGGTCTCGTTGTGCGGGAGCCAGATCTCGACGTCCTTGTCCCGGTCGGGCAGGCCGGC
Organism: Streptomonospora nanhaiensis; assembly: GCF_026642255.1. Taxonomy (GTDB): domain Bacteria; phylum Actinomycetota; class Actinomycetes; order Streptosporangiales; family Streptosporangiaceae; genus Nocardiopsis; species Nocardiopsis tropica. Next base: position 3,664,626 of record NZ_CP113264.1, read on the forward strand.
GAAGCGGAGTGTGGCCGCGGGACCCCGGCTGTGCTCCACGGCGCCGGTCGCCAGGTCGACGCGCAGGGTGTCACCTCCGGTCGCGACGGCCTGGTCGGTGAGGCGGCCGTCGACGAGCAGGTCGTACACCCCGGCGGGACGGGGCGGCGCTCCCGGGTAGACGCGTCTGGTGGGCACCGTGTCGAGTTCGACGGCGGTGGCCCGAGTGCGGAAGGCCAGGCGCACCCCGGAGGGCTGGGACTCCGCCATGGCGAGCTGCGGGTCGGCGCACTGGGCCCGGGCCCGGGCGGGGAGCCTGTGCGGGAGCAGTCCGCGTTCGGTGCGCTCCAGGTCCAGGGCTCCGCGCAGGAGCTCCGGTGTGACGGTCGTGGTGGTCCAGTCGTCCTGGGCGTGCATGGTGGCGGCCTCCTGTGGTGGTCGTGTGTGCGTGGTGGGCCGGTCCGGCGCCCGGGCACGGCAGGACGGCGCCGAGGCGACAGCTCACCTGAACCGGTGCCGGAACTGGGCACCGGCACCGTGCGCAAGGGGCGGGCGGGTGTCCGCCGCAGTTCAGGCCGCGGGCCAGTTGCGCAGCAGAGCGTCGAGGGCGTCGATGGTCCGCGACCAGGTCTCCTGGGTGTCGGGGGCGCTGTGGCTGAACCCTCCCCCCATCTCCAGGGTCACGTAGCCGTGGAAGACGCTGCCCAGCAGGCGGACCGCGTGGGTCTGGTCCGGTTCGTCCAGCTCGTAGCCGCGCAGGATCGCCCGGGTCGTCCGGGCGTGCCTGACGCCGGCGCTGGCGGCCGCCGTCTCCGGGTCGAGTCTGAGCTGGGCCGCCTCGTAGCGGCCGGGATGCTCGCGGGCGTAGTCGCGGTAGACGTTCGCGAGAGCGCCGAGGGCGTCCTTTCCCGCCCGGCCCGCCACGGCCTCGGAGGCCCGGTCGGCCATCTCCTCCAGGGCGAGCAGCGCGATCCGGGTCCTCAGGTCCCGGGAGCTGCGCACGTGCGAGTACAGGCTTGCGACCTTGACGTCGAACCGCCTGGCCAGCGCCGAGGCGGTCACGTTCTCGAAGCCGACCTCGTCGGCCATCTCCGCGCCCTCCCGGGCGAGGCGCTCCGGGGTCAGTCCCGCGCGTGCCATCATGCTTTCTCCGTTCGCCTTGAAGTACCCTACTTCTCCCTAAAGCCTTTAGGCAAGTCCCGTCAGATCGAAGGCCGACGGGGATGGGAAAGGGCCGGGCCGTCCGCGAGGTGCGCGACGGCCCGGCCCGAAGGGCTCCTACTCCACGACGGTGATGCCGAGGGCGCCGAGGATGAGGCCGGCCTGGGCCGGACTGATGTTGGCCCCCCGCAGGTACCCCGCCTGGTCCAGGCCGAGCTCGCCCAGGTCGGCCCCGCGCAGGTCCGCGCCCGCGAATCTGGCGTTGACCAGGTTGGCGCCGCGCAGGCGCGACTCCTTCCACACGGTCTCCCGCAGGTCGGCGCTCGCCAGGTCGGCCTCGTCCAGGCGCAGGCCCTCCAGCGTGCGGCCGCGCAGCGAGAGCCCCTTGCAGCGGGCCAGCATCATGTTGCACTGGGAGAACGTGTAGCCGATCCCCCGCAGCGAGGTCAGCCCCGCGCCGGTGAGCCGGCACCCGGTGAACACCGTGTCGGTGAGCAGCGCGCCCTGCCAGCGGGTGTTGGCGAGGTCCATCCTCTCGAAGCGGGTGTCGGCGCACTCCGCCCCGGTGAAGAGAGCCCCGGGCGCCCCTCCTCCCGTGAACCTCGCGCCGTCCAGGACGGCGCGCTCGAACCGGGCGCCGTCCATGCGGCAGTCGGCGAAGACGGCATCGGTCAGGTCGGTGTCCCTCAGGTCGGCGCCGGAGAGGTCGCACCGGGTGAACACGCGCGGGGCGGATACGGCGTCGGCCAGGACGTCGCGCAGGTCGGAGTCGGACAGGTCCGCGTCCGTGGTCTCTGGAGAGGAAGGGTCGGTACTCATCGCGAGGACCCTAGCGGTCGCCGGTGACATCCGGCGCCGTCCCCTCAGTCGCGGAGCTTGAGGGCGAGGAACAGGTCCACTCTGTGCTCCAGGCTGCTCAGGTCCCGCCCGGTCAGCTCCTCCACCCGTCCGATCCGGTACCGCAGGGTGTTGACGTGGACGTGCATGGCGGCGGCGCAGCGCTGCCAGGAGCCGGAGTGGGCGAGGAAGCGCTCCAGGGTGTCCACCAGCTCGGAGCGGTGGTCGCGGTCGTAGGCGAGCAGCGGTCCCAGGAGGCGCTCCCGGTAGGAGGCCTGGACCTCCTCGGGGACCGAGGCGAGCAGGAGCTCGTGGGAGTCGATCTCGGCCCCGGCGATCACGCGGGACCGTCCGCCCCGGAGCTCGGCCAGCCGCCGGGCGTGGCGCGCCTCCACGGCGGCGCCGCGCAGCTCGGGGATGCCCCGGGCGGCCGAGCTGAGACCGATGGCGAGGCGGTGGTCGAGCAGGCCGCCGTCCAGCACCCGGGCGCGGTGGAGGAGCCGGGCACGGATCTCCTCGGCCCGCGCGCGGGCGTCGGTCCCCGCGCCGGCCACCGGGAGGATCGCGAGGGTGTCGGTGTCCCCGGTGACGACGGCGCCGGGGTGGTCGGCGACGAGCTCGGTGACCACCCGCCGGGGCAGGTCGGGCACGCGGGGCTCGGGCAGCATGACGGCGCTCACGACGACGTGGCCCCCCTCGTCGGCGCCCGTGGCCGTCCCGGTTCCGCGCATCAGCTCGGTGACCTCGTCGAAGCGCTGTGCGGCCAGCAGGCGCGGCAGCCCCTCCAGGTGGCGCGCGTCGGCCAGCGCGCGTTCGTCGGCGCGGCTGCGGGCGAGGCCCGCGACGGAGGCGAGCTCGGCGACCGCCTCGTGCTCCTCGTCGGTCCAGGCGGTGTGGTCGCCGGCGCAGACCATCAGCCAGGTGGCGAGGGGGTGGGACTCCTTGGTCTGGACGGGGACCACGGTCAGGACACGGCCCCCCTCCTCCGGCAGGCGCGTGGTGTGCGGGAAGTCCTGCCAGGTGAGCGCCTTGGCGGCGATCCACTCGCGGTCGGCCGCCGGCAGCGGCGCCCCCGAGGAGGCGACGTGGCGCCCGGTGGAGGAGATCACCCAGGCGGTCCGCCCCTCCTGCGCGGTGGCGGCGGTGAGCGCGTCGGAGAAGTCGGCCCCGGCGGCGACGTCGGCCATCAGCCGGCGGTGGCGGTCGCGGGTCTCGGCGATGGTGGTGAAGCGGCGCTGGGTGAGGGAGCGCAGCACCTCCTCGGTGACCGCGCCGAAGGACGTCTCCGCCGGAACCTCGACCAGGGGGATGTCGTGGGCCCGGCAGGCCTCCACCAGGTCGTCGGGGACCTCGCCCAGGGCGGTGCCGGCCCCCAGGGCGACGGCGCCGGCCCCGACCACGGAGGACACGAAGGCCTCCGAGTCCTGGGGGCGGGTACGCCACATCATGCCCGTGAGGACGAACTCCCCGCCGCGCAGGTAGCGGGCCGGGTCGAGCAGATCGGTGGTGTACGCCCACCGCAGGGTGCGGTGCGCGTGCTCCGCTCCCGACAGGAACCTCAGGTGCAGCCGCTTGATGGCGAGCAGCTCACTGATCTGCATTGACGTCCTTCTGTGCTTGTGCGGACGGGTGTTCGCCCGTGACCGGTGGGCGGCGGTGGGAAGGTTTTTCGGAAACGCCGCTTGTAGGAAACGCCCAACCCTAACGGTTCGTTCCAGGATCACTTCATGTCATCACGTTCTGGCCGGGCCCGTGTATCGGTGTTGTACTTCACAACAGCAACGGACCGAGCAGGGGTTGCGCGCCCGCCGACGACCTGACCGAACCCCGACGACGAGGACCAGCATGGAATTCCTGAGCCCCTCCACACTGGAGGAGGCGCTCGAAGCGAAGAGCGCCCATCCCGACGGGCTGCCCATCATGGGCGGCACCGACGTCATGGTGGAACTCAACTTCGACAAGCGGCGCCCGGCCGCCCTGATCGACCTGACCCGGATCCCCGAACTGGCCGAGTGGGGCGCCGAGGACGGCTGCACACGCCTCGGCGCGGGTGTGCCCTACACCCGGATCATCGAGCACCTGTCGGCGGCGGCGCCGGCACTGGCCAAGGCCTCCCGCTCGGTGGCCTCCCCGCAGATCCGCAACCGCGGCACCGTGGGGGGCAACCTTGGCGGCGCCTCCCCCGCGGGGGAGGCGCACCCGCCGCTGCTCGCCACCGACGCCGTGATCGAACTGGCGTCGGTGCGGGGCAGGCGCCGGGTGCCCGCCCGGGAGTTCTACCTGTCGTTCCGGACCACGGCCAGGCGTGACGACGAGCTGATCACGGCGGTCCTGCTGCCCGAGCCGTCGGGGCCCCAGCAGTTCGCCAAGATCGGCACGCGCAACGCGATGGTCATCGCGGTGACCTCCTTCTCCCTGGCGCTGGACGCGGAGCGCAGGACCGTGGGCACCGGCCTGGGCTCGGCCGGCCCCACACCGCTGCGGGCCGAGGCGGCGGAGGAGTTCCTGGCCGGGGAGTTCGACTGGGAGGGCGGCGCACCGCTCCCGGAGGCGGCCGTGCGCCGTTTCGGGGAGCTGGTGGCCGCGGCCTCCCGTCCCATCGACGACCAGCGGGGCAGCGCCGGGTACCGCAGGCACGCGCTCTCGGTGATGGCGCGCCGCGCTCTGAGCTGGTCCGTCACCGACTACAGGAAGGAAGCCACGCGATGCGCGTGAGTTTCAACGTCAACGGCGAGGACGTGACCGCCGACAACGTGTGGCCGGGCGAGAGCCTGCTGTACGTGCTGCGTGAGCGGTTGGGCCTGCCGGGCAGCAAGAACGCCTGCGAGCAGGGCGAGTGCGGTTCGTGCACGGTGTACTTCGACGGCGTGACGGCGTGCTCGTGCATGATCGCCGCCGGGCAGGCCGAGGGGCGCCGCGTGCGTACCGTGGAGGGCCTGGCGCAGGGGTCGGGCAAGGGCCCCGAACGCGAGCTGGGCACGGTGCAGGACGCGTTCGTCGAGGCGGGGGCGGTCCAGTGCGGCTTCTGCACGCCGGGGCTCCTCGTCCAGACCGACGACCTGCTGGAGCGGACCGTGGGGGCGGGCCTGCCCGCTCCGGACGACGCCGAGATCCGGGAGGCGCTGGCGGGCAACCTGTGCAGGTGCACCGGGTACGAGAAGATCATCGACGCGGTGCACCTGGCGGCCGAGCGCCATGCGGGAACCGGGGGCGGGGCATGAGCGCGGCGGACACCGTGGCGGGGACCGGCCGGGCCGTGGTCGTGGAGGGCGCGCACGTGGTCACCGTCGACGGGGCGGAGTACGCCGACGGCCACGTGGTGGTGCGCGACGGGAGGATCACCGCCGTGGGCGCGGGCCCGGCCCCGGCGGCCCCGGGCGCCGAGCGCGTGGACGGGCGCGGGTGCCTGGCCACGCCGGGCCTGGTGAACACGCACAACCACCTCTACCAGTGGGCGACGCAGGGGCTGTTCGCCGACGGCACGCTCTTCGAGTGGCTGGTGGGGTCCTACGAGATCTGGGGCCGCCTGGACGCCGCCGTGGTCTCGGGGACGACCTCGGCCGGGCTGGCCCACCTGGCCCTGTCCGGGTGCACGACCGCCTCCGACCACCACTACATCCACCCCTCGGGGCGCGGGGACATCGTGGCCGCCGAGGTGGAGGCCGCCCGCGAGGTGGGGGTGCGCCTGGACCTGGCCCGGGGGTCGATGGACCGGGGCCGGAGCCAGGGCGGACTGCCCCCGGACGGCGTCGTCGAGACGCTGGAGGGGGCGCTGGCCGGGACCGCCGCGGCCATCGACGCCTACCACGACCGCGCCGACGACGCGATGACGCGGGTGGCCGTGGCCCCCTGCTCGCCGTTCTCCGTCTCGCGGGAGCTGATGGTGGAGGGCGCGGCGCTGGCCAGGGACAGGGGGGTGCGGATGCACACCCACCTGGCGGAGACCCTCGACGAGGAGGAGCAGTGCCTGGCCGAGTTCGGCTGCACCCCCGTGGAGTACGCGGAGAAGCTGGGCTGGCTGGGCGAGGACGTGTGGTTCGCGCACGCCGTGCACCTGTCCGACGCGGCGATCGCGAGGATCGCCGCGACGGGCACCGGCATCGCGCACTGTCCCACCTCCAACGCCCGCCTGGGCGCGGGGATCTGCCGGGTCACCGAGCTGCTGGACGCGGGCGTGCGGGTCGGGCTGGGCGTGGACGGCCCCGCCTCCAGTGAGCTGACGCCCCTGGCGGGGGAGATGCACCAGGCCCTGCTGATGGCCCGTGCCCGCAAGGGCCCGCAGGCGCTCAGCGCGCGCCAGGCCCTGGAGATGGCCACCCTGGGCGGTGCCCGGGTGCTGGGCCGCGACGCGGAGCTGGGCTCGCTGACGGTCGGCAAGCTCGCCGACATCGCGCTGTGGCGGGTGGACGGGTTCGGCTACGACGTCGTCGCCGACCCGGTGGTGGCGGCGGTCTTCGGCCCCACCCCGCCGCTGGAGCGGCTCTGGGTCGGCGGGAGCACCGTCGTCGACCGCGGCGAGCTCCGCACCCTGTCCGCCGAGACGGCCGCCGCGCGCGGCCGGGCCGCGCACCGCGCACTGACACAGGAGGTGAACCGCTGATGGCGGCGACGACCCGTACCGTGACCGGCCTGACCAGCACCACGAAGGACGGGGTGGGCGCGAGCCCGCGGCGTCCCGACGGGACGCTGAAGGTGACCGGTGAGTTCGCGTACTCCTCGGACATGTGGATGGAGGACATGCTGTGGGGGGCGACCCTGCGCAGTCCCCACCCGCACGCCGAGATCCGCGGCATCGACGTCACCGGGGCCCTGGAGGTTCCGGGTGTGCACGCGGTGCTCACGCACGAGGACGTGCCCGGCGAGAAGCGCTACGGGCTGGAGTTCCAGGACCAGCCGGTGCTGGCCTTCGGCAAGGTCCGCTACAAGGGGGAGCCGGTCGCGGTGGTCGCCGCCGACCACCCGGAGACGGCCCGGCGCGCCATGGAGCGCATCCGGGTGGACTACGCGGTGCTGGAGCCGGTCACCGACTCCCGGCGCGCGGCGATGGACCCGGACTGCCCGCCGGTGCACGAGGCGGGGTCGCTGCCCGAGCACCCCGAGTTCAACCAGCGCGGCAACCGGCTGCGCCACCAGCCGATCCGCACGGGCGCGTTCGCCGAGGCCGCCGGGGCGGCCGCCCGCGAGGGCGCGGTGCTGGAGAGGCTGCGGTCGGAGGCCGCCGTGGTGGTGTCCTCCGAGTACGAGGTGGGCATGCAGGACCAGGCCTTCCTGGGCCCGGAATCGGGGATGGCCGTTCCGGCGGAGGACGGCGGGGTGGACCTGTACGTGGCCACCCAGTGGCTGCACGTGGACCAGCGCCAGATCGCCCCCGCCCTGGGGCTGCCGCAGGACAAGGTGCGGCTGACCCTGGCGGGCGTGGGCGGTGCGTTCGGCGCGCGCGAGGACCTGTCGATGCAGATCCACGCCTGCCTGCTGGCGCTGCGCACCGGCAGGCCGGTCAAGTTCGTGTACAACCGCGAGGAGTCCTTCTACGGGCACGTGCACCGGCACCCGGCGAAGATGCGCTACGAGCACGGCGCCTCGTCCGACGGCAGGCTGCTGTACGCCACGGCCGAGGTGGTCGTGGACGGCGGCGCGTACGCGTCGGCGACTCCCGCGGTGGTGGGTGTGGCGTCCTCGCTGGGCATCGGCCCCTACGAGGTGCCCAACGTGCTGGTCGACGCCTACGGCGTGTACACGAACAACCCGCCGTGCGGCGCGATGCGGGGGTTCGGCGCGGTGCAGGCGTGCTTCGCCTACGAGTCGCAGATGGACAGGCTCGCGGCCGAGCTGGGGATGCACCCGGTGGACCTGCGGATCAAGAACGCGTTGTCGCAGGGCTCGCGGATCATCACGGGCCAGGAGATCGACATGCCGCTGCCCATGGCGGAGATGCTGCAGCGCTGCCGCGACCTGCCGATGCCGCCCGAGCGCGGGGCGCTGCCCGACCCCGGCGACCTGCGCACCCTGCCCGGCGGGGTGGCGGGGACCACCCGCGGCGAGGGCGTGGTGCGCGGCGTCGGCTACGGCGTGGGGCTGAAGAACCTGTGCTTCTCCGAGGGCTTCGACGACTACTCCACCGCCCGGGTGCGGCTGGAGGTCGTGGCGGGCGAGCCCGTGGTGATGGTGCACACCGCCGCGGCCGAGGTCGGCCAGGGGCTGGTGACGGTCAAGGGGCAGATCGCCCGGACCGAGCTGGGCGTGGAGAAGGTCGTCATCCACCCCTCCGACACCCAGGTGGGCTCGGCGGGCTCCTCCTCCGCCTCTCGCCAGACGTACATGACGGGCGGCGCCGTCAGGACGGCGTGCGCGTCGGTGCGCGCCGCCGTGTTCGCCCTGGCCCGCGAGCGCGGGCTGGTGCCCGGCGACCTGCCCGACACCGACCTGGCCCTGGCCGGCGGCAAGGTGGTGTCGGCGACGGCCGGAGCGCTGGTGTCGCTGGCGGACCTGCTGGGCGAGGCGGCGCAGGGCGGTGTGGTGGTCGAGGAGACCCGTGAGTTCCACCACCGGCCCACCGAGATGCTCGACCCGCTGCTGGGCCAGGGCGCCTCGCACACCCAGTTCGGGATGTGCGTCCACCGCGCCGTGGTGGACGTGGACGTGGACCTGGGCCTGGTGAAGGTGGTGGCCCTGGACGCGGTGCAGGACGTCGGCAAGGTGATGCACCCTCAGCAGCTGGCCGGGCAGATCCAGGGCGGGTCCGCCCAGGGCCTGGGCCTGGCGCTGATGGAGGAGATCCTGGTGGAGGACGGCGTGATCCGCAATCCGTCGTTCACCGACTACCTGATCCCGACGATCCTGGACACGCCCCCGATGCGGATCGAGGTCCTGGAGCATCCGGACCCGCACGCGCCGTACGGGCTGCGGGGCGCCGGCGAGCCGCCGACGCTGTCGTCGACCCCGGCGGTCGTCGCCGCGGTGCGCGCGGCGACGGGGCGTCCGCTGACGCACGCACCGGTGCGGCCGGAGGACATCGTGGGCATCGACCTGTAGCCCGTCGGGGCGCGGTGGGCGGGGAGCCCCGCCGCGCCCCGTGGACCCCCTGCTCCCGCTCCCCCGGTCCGTCGGCCCCGCCACGCGGGTGCCGCGGCCGGTCGGCGCCGGGACGGTACCGTCCCGGCGCCGACACCCAGGTGACTACACACGGTAGCTCCCCCCTCACCTATGGTGGCTCCATGCCGCCCCGTTTCCCTCCAGGAGGGGACATGACCCGAAGTGAGCGCGCCCGTAGGCGCGAACAGCCCGCGTCCGCCACAGGTCGATCCTGGCTCGACCGCTTCTTCTTCATCGGTGAGCGCGGCTCCGGCATCGCCCGCGAGGTCCGGGGCGGTCTCACCACGTTCATGGCGATGGCCTACATCATCGTCCTGAACCCGATCGTCCTGAGCGGCGTCGCCGACGTGAACGGGGACACCCTGTCGGCCGCACAGCTGACCACCATGACGGCCCTGGCCGCGGGCCTGGTCACGATCATGATGGGGGTGGTCGGCCGCGCGCCGATCGCCTGCGCCGCCGCCCTCGGGGTGATGGCGGTCGTCGCCTACCAGGCCGCCCCCGTCATGTCCTGGCCCGAGGCGATGGGCCTGGTCGTGTGGCAGGGCGTCGCCATCGTCGCGATGGTCGTCACCGGTGTCCGCACCGCCGTGATGAACGCGCTGCCGCACGACCTCAAGCTCGCGATCGGCGTGGGCATCGGCCTGTTCGTGTCGCTGATCGGCCTGGCCAACGCCGGTTTCGTCAGCAAGGGCGACGGTGACGGCCTGCTCCAGATCGGCGCCTCCGGCGACGGCGGGCACCTCCTGGGCTGGCCCCTGCTGGTGTTCGTGTGCGGGCTGGTGCTGGCCGGCGCGCTCCTGGCGCGCGGCGTCCCCGGCGCCATCTTCTACGGCATCGTCGGCGCCACGGTGATGGCCGTCGCGGTGCACTACGCCCTGGGCCTGACGCCGGAGGACTGGGGCGGCGGCGCGCCCCAGCTGCCCGCGAGCCCGGTCGCCGTGCCCGACTTCGGGCTCCTGTTCCAGGTGGACATGTTCGGGGCCTGGACCACGGCGGGGCCCACGGCCGCGGGGGTCATCCTGTTCACCCTCGTCCTGGCCGGGTTCTTCGACGCCGTCGGCACCATCCTGGCCATCGGCGCCAAGGCGAACATCGCCGACTCCGCCGGGAACATGCCCCGGGTCAACCAGATCCTGGCCACGGACGGGACCGGGGCCGTGGTCGGCGGCCTGACCAGCTCGTCGGCCACCCTGGTGTTCGTGGAGTCCACGGCGGGGGTGGGCGAGGGCGCCCGGACCGGGCTGGCCAGCGTGGTCACGGGCCTGCTCTTCCTCACCGCCATCGTGTTCGCCCCGGTGTTCGCTATCGTCCCGGCCCAGGCGGCATCGGTGGCGATGGTGCTGGTGGGGGCCCTGATGATGACGCAGGTGCGCGGCATCGCCTGGGACGACATGTCCGTCGCGATCCCGGCGTTCCTGACGATCGCGGTCATGCCGTTCGCCTACGACATCGCGAGCGGTATCGGCATCGGCATCATCGCCTCCACGGTCCTGAGGTCGGCACAGGGCCGGTTCCGGGAGGTGGGCTGGCTGATGTGGCTGCTCAGCGCCGTGTTCGTGTTCCACTTCTCGATGCACGCCCTGGGGCTCTGACCCGGCACGCCCCCGCGGGGCCGGTGCGCACCTCGGCGCGCACCGGCCCCGCCGTCGTGGGAGCACGGGCGCCGCCGGCACGCGGCGGGTCGGCGGCGCCCCCGGAGCGGACCGCGGAACGCTGACCTGCGCCCCGGCGGAAGCGTCCGCGGCCGGTGTCCGAAGGGCGTTGACAGCCCGGCAGAGCCACCCTAAGTTGACATTGACAACTTTCATGCGCACCAGGGACGGACACCCATGGACCACGTCACGGTCAACGGCGCACGGCATCCCGCACCCGTCGACCCCGAGACCAGCACCGCCGAGCACGTGCGCGACCGCCTCGGCCTCACCGGCACCAAGATCGCCTGCGGCGGCGGAGTGTGCGGCGCCTGCACGATCCTCGTCGACGGCTCCCCCACCGTCTCCTGCCTCCTGCCCTCCGACCGCCTGGCGGGCCGCACCGTCACGACGGTCGAGGGCCTCGGCGGCACCCACCCCGTCCAGTACGCCTTCGCGGCGCACGACGCGCTCCAGTGCGGATACTGCACCCCGGGGTTCGTCGTCTCCGCCTCGGTCTTCGTCGACACCTGGCGGGCGGACCACGGCGACACCCGGCCCGACCGCGACACGATCGCCGAAGCGCTGTCCGGCCACCTGTGCCGCTGCGGCGCCTACGAGGGGATCTTCGCCGCCGTCGCCGCCGCCTGCGCCGGGGAGTTCGACTCCCGGCCGGACCGGGAGCCCCCCCGCCGCGACGCCGTCGACAAGGTGACCGGACGGGCGCGGTTCAGCGCCGACCTGGCTCCGCACGGCCACTGGGAGGGGGTGATCGTCCGCTCGACCCACGCCCACGCCCGCGTGCGCGCCGTCGACCCGGGCGCCGCGCGCACCGGGGACGCCCCGGAGGACACCGCCGCAGCCTCCGGAACCGCACCCGTGTTCACCGACCTGCTCGGGGAGGACCGCACCGTCCGCTACGTCGGCCAGCCGATCGCCGCCGTCGCCGCGCCGACCTCCGCCGGCGCCCGGGCGGCCGCGGCCGCCGTCCGGGTCGACTACGACCCGCTCCCGGCCGTGCTCGACGCCGAGGCCGCCCGGGCGCCCGGGGCCCCGGTCCTCTACCCGACCCGGGCCGAGCGGGCCGCCGCCCCCAGCTACGGCGAGGCCCCGACCCCTCCGGCCCGGTGGGAGGGCAACCTGCGCGGTCCCGGCACCCTGAGCTGGCGCGGTCCCACCGCCGTGCGCAGGCTGCGCCGGGCCGCGCGGGCAAGTGACCCGCTCCTGGTCTCCGGGGAGTTCACGACCGCCTCGCAGGCGCACAACCCCCTGGAACCGCACGTGTGCGTGGCCTCCTGGGAGCCGGGGGGCGACCTGTACCTGCGCGTGTCCACACAGGCCGTGGCCAAGACCGCGGAACGCGCCGCGAAGCACTGGGGCCTGCCCCTGGACCGGGTGCACGTCGTCAGCGAGTACGTCGGCGGCGGGTTCGGCGCCAAGAACGCCCTCTCCGCCGACATCGTGGCGTCGGTGGAGCTGGCCAGGGCCGCCCGCGCGCCGGTACGGGTCGCGTTCGACCGCGCGGAGGAGCTGACCGACGCCGGGCACCGGCCCGCGGCCCGCACCCGGGTGGCGCTGCTCGCCGACCGGAACGGGGACCTGGCCGCGATGAGCGTGGACTCCCGTGGCGAGGGAGGGGTGTCGGTCGGCTCCTCCGCCGCCGCGCTCGCCTTCATGATGTACGGCCGCTCGCCCCGGCGGGTCCGCGACTTCGACGTGGTCACCAACCTGCCCCCCGGCATGCCCATGCGCGGCCCTGGCGGACCGCCCATGGCGTGGGCGCTGGAGCAGGCCGTCGACATGATGGCGCACCGGTTGGGCGAGGACCCGCTGGCGCTGCGCGCCCGCTGGGACGGCAACCCCAAGCGGCGCGCCCTGTACGCGCGGGCCGCAAAACTGGACCTGTGGCGGGACCGGCCGCGCGGCCCCCGCTCCGGCCGCTTCCGGCACGGAGTGGGGGTGGCCGCCGCGAGCTGGCTCTACCTCCTCGGGCCGCAGGCCAGGGTCGAGCTCTCGGTGGAGGACGGCTCGTTGGTGGTGCGATCGTCCACCCAGGACATCGGCACCGGGATCCGCACGGTGCTCGCCGGGGCCGTCGCCGACAGGCTGGGCGTGCCCGCCTCGGACCTGCGGGTGGAGATCGGGCGCAGCGGGCCGGTGCACGGCACCGGGTCGTACGGTTCGCGCACCACCACGTCGATGGGGCCCGCCGCTGTGCAGGCCGCCGACCGGCTGCGCGACGCCCTGCGGGAGCGCTCCCCCTCGGTCCCCGCCGTCGGCCCGGTCCCCGAGCACGCGTTCAAGGAGGCCCTCACCGCGGCCGAGGGCGTGCGCGTGGAGGGCGGGCGCGGCCTGGACCGCTGGGGCCAGCTCTCCCCGAACATGGCCGACGACCTGGCCCTGGGCCGGGGCCTCAGCGGCGCGGTGCACGTGATGGAGGTGGAGGTGGACACCCTGCTGGGCCGGGTGCAGCCCACCCGCTGCTGGGCCGGGATCGCCGCCGGCCGCGTCTACGCCGAACGGCTGGCCCGCAACCAGTGCGAGGGCGCGGTCGTCCAGGGGGTCGGGTACGCGCTGTTCGAGGAGCGGCGCCACGACCCCGCCACAGGGGTGACGCTCACCGACAACATGGAGGACTACCGGATCCCGGGGCCGGGGGACGTGCCCGAGACCGAGGTGTACTTCCACGAGGAGGGGTTCGAGCACGTCCCCGGCGGCGGGATCGGCCTGGGAGAGGTGTCGGTCGTCGGCGTCGCCGCAGCCCTGGCCAACGCCGTGCACGACGCCACCGGCTGGCGGCCGCACGAGCTGCCCGTCCGTCCGGACCGACTGATCGAAGGACTGCGATGATCACCGTCACACGACCCGCGACCCTGGACGAGGCGCTGTCCGGACTGGACGGCACGGGCGCGCTCCCGCGCGCCGGGGGAACCGACCTGACCGCCTGCCTGGGATCGGGGGTCATCGGCTCCGCGCCGGTGGTCGACCTGTCCGGCGTCGGCGAGCTGCGCGGGGTGGACTGGCTCCCCGACGGATCGGCCCGGGTGGGCGCCCTGACGGGCGTCGGCGAACTGGCCGGGGACCCGGGGCTGGCCGACGCCTACCCGGCGCTGGCCGCCGTGGCGCGGGTCCTGGCCACCCCGCAGGTACGCGACGCGGCGACCCTGGGTGGGAACCTGTTGCAGCGCAACCGCTGCTGGTACCTGCGCAACCCGGCCTTCGACTGCTTCCAGACGGGCGGTGACTCCTGCCCCGCCCGTTCGGGCGACCACCTGTACGGGGTGGTCGTGGACCAGGGGCCGTGCGTGGCCCCGCACCCCTCGTCGCTGGCGGTCGCCCTGCTGGCGCACGACGCGACGGTGCTGGTCGCGGGGGCCGGCTCCACGCAGCCGGAGGAGAGGCCGGTGGCCGACCTGTACGACGGGGCGGACCCCGCCCGGGACCACGTGCTGGCGCCGGGCCGGGTGCTGGTGTCGGTCTCCCTGCCGGTTCCGGTGCGGGGCGAGCGCTCCTCCCACAGGAGGGCGACGGGACGCTCCCGCTCGGAGTGGCCGCTGGTGGAGGCGGTGGCGCGGCTGGACTGCGGCGTGGACGGCGCCGGACCGGTGACCCGGGCGGCCGTGGCCGTCGGCGGGGTGGCACGCACCCCGCTGAGGCTGCCAGGCGTGGAGTCCGCCCTGGTCGGCGCCCTTCCGGGGCGCGCGCTGGGCCCGGAGGCGGAGGACGCCCTCGCGGACCTGGCCTCGCTGTGCTCCCCGCTCCCCTCCACCGGGTACAAGGTGGACCTGCTTCGCGCCACCGTGCGCGACGTGCTCGAACGGGCTCTGGGGGTCCCCCGGTCCTGAGGCGTGGGAGACCCCGCCGGGCGCGGGGCGGCGTGACGGCACCGGTCCGCGCCCACGGGCCCCGGGCCGGCGGCCCGGGTGCGGGACGGAGGCCGTGCCGCCCGGCGGCCGCGCACGCCCGAACGCCCGGCCGGGGTGCCCCGGCCGGGCGTTCGGGCGTGCTGTTCCGATCGGGTCGGCGGGTTCGGGCGCCGCAAGGGCGCCCCGCGTCCGCCGGGCGGCTCCGGTCAGTGCCGCAGCAGCGCCTGGTGGGCGAGTTCGCGGCACACGACCGCGAAGTCCAGCCCGGCGGCGGCCGCCGCCATCGGGAACGTGGAGGTCTCGGTCAGCCCCGGGGCGACGTTGGTCTCCAGGAAGGTGGCCCGGCCGTCCGCCCCCACGATGAGGTCGGTGCGGGAGAAGTCCCGCAGCCCCAGGACGCGGTGCGCGGTCAGCGCCACCTCCGCGGCCGCGGCCAGGGCTTCCGCGTCCAGGCGGGCCGGGCAGAAGAACTCCGTGCGGCCGGCGGTGTAGCGGGCGGCGTAGTCGTAGACCCCGCCGTCCGGCACGATCTCCACCGGCGGCAGGGCCACCGGACCGTCGCCCGTGTCCAGGACCCCCACGGCGAGCTCGGTGCCCTGGACCTGCTCCTCGACCAGGGCCGAGTCGCTGTAGGCGAAGCAGGAGACCAGGGCGGTGGACAGGCCCTGCACCGACGTCACCGGGGCGGCGCCGAAGGCCGACCCGCCCCTGTCCGGCTTGACGAACAGCGGCAGGCCCAGGCGCTCGGCGAGCCGGTCGAGCAGGGCCGGGGCCCCCAGGTCGTGGAACGCCGACTTGGGCAGCGCCGCGCCGCGCGGCACCCGCACGCCCTGCTCGGCGAGCAGGGCCTTGGCCGCGGGCTTGGAGTAGGCCAGGCGGCAGGCGGAGGGCCGGGCGCCCACGTAGGGCACCCCGACCAGTTCCAGGACCTCCCGGATGGCGCCGTCCTCGCCGGCGGACCCGTGCAGGACGGGGAAGACGACCTGCGGCGGGTCGTCGGAGAGCCGGTCGAGCAGGGTGGAGTCGACGTCGGCGACCTGGACCTCCACGTCCAGTCGGCGGAGCGCCTCGGCGACGCTGCGCCCGGAGTGGACGCTCACCTCGTGTTCGGGGGACAGGCCCCCGGCGAGAACGAGGACACGGTCAAGGTCGGCCACGGCGCCAACCTCCTTCTGTGCTGCGGTCATGGTGCTTGGTGCCTTGCTCGGGGGTGTCAGGGCAGGTCGGGGGCCGGCGACTGGTGGCCCTCGGTGCTCGGGGCCAGGGTGGTGCCGAACGTATCACGCAGGTCGACCTCCCCCTCGATGGCGCCGACGAGGCGTCGCACGCCCTCCCGGATCTGCTCGGGCGTGGGGTAGCAGAAGCTGAGGCGCATGCTGTCGCGCCCGCGGCCGTCGGCGTAGAAGCCGGTGCCGGGGACGTAGGCGACCCGCTCGGCGACGGCGCGGGGCAGCATCGCCTTGGCGTCGATGCCCTCGGGCAGGGTGGCCCACACGAAGAACCCGCCCTCGGGCCTGGTCCAGGTGCACCCGGCGGGCATCATCGCGGTCAGCGCGTTGAGCATCGCGTCGCGGCGCTCGCCGTACATGGAGTTGAACGCCTTGATCTGCTCACGCCACGGGAAGGTGTTGAGGTAGCGGCGCACGACCAGCTGGTTGAACGTCGAGTGGCTGAGCATCGCCGACTCCGCGGCCAGGACGAGCTTGGCGCGCACGGCGGCGGGCGCGAGCGCCCAGCCGATGCGCAGTCCCGGGGAGAAGGTCTTGGAGAGCGATCCGAGGTAGACGACGTTGCCCTCGCTCTGCGAGTACAGGGTGGGCTCGGGTTCGCCGTCGTAGCGGAGGAGGCCGTAGGGGTTGTCCTCGACGATGAGCACGTCGTGGCGCTCGCAGGCCGCGACCACCTGGGCGCGCCGCTCGGCGCTCATGGTGATCCCGGCCGGGTTCTGGAAGTTGGGGACGGTGTAGAAGAACTTGACCGGGCGGCCGTCCAGCTCGGCCCGGACGAGCGCCTCCTCCAGGTCGGAGGGGATGACGCCCTGGTCGTCCATCGCCACGTGCCGGATGTCGGCCTGGAAGGCGGCGAAGGTGTTGATCGCGGTGACGTAGGTGGGGGCCTCGGTGAGGACGATGTCGCCCGGGTCGACGAACACGCGGGTGAGGAGGTCGAGGGCCTGCTGGGAGCCGACGGTGACGATGACGTTCTCGGGGCTGGCGGTGACGCCCTCCAGGGCCATGTACTCGCAGAGCTGCTCGCGCAGGACGGGGTCGCCCTGGGCCGATCCGTACTGGAGTGCGGCCGTGCCCTCCTCGGAGACGACGTCCTTGACGAGCTCTCCGATCTGGTCGAGGGGGAGGGCGGAGACGTTGGGCATTCCCCCGGCGAGGGAGACCACCTCCGGCCTGGAGGCCACCGCGAAGAGTGCCCGGACCTCCGATGCGACCATTCCCTGTGCTCGACGTGCGTAGCGGCCGACGTGGGGGTCGATGCGCGAGCCCTGTTGCGCGGGCTGCTGCTCTCGGTGGTCAGCGGACACGGTCCACCTCCGAAGGAAGGACGGTCTGAGGGGCCGGCAGGGTGTCGGCCGGGACCCGGGTGCGGTCTTCCGGTACGACGCCCGTCGTGCCCCCATGGTTCACACGGTGCCCCTGTGGCGGCTGGGCCGCGGGGGTCGGGTGAGACGGTCGGGTCGGTCGAGCCGTGGGTGAGCACGGTTCGGTAAATGTGCTGAGTGTAGCCCAGCCCACGGCCCCGGGTCCGGGGGGAAGGGCCTTCCGTGCTGTTCGCCACACCGACCCCCCCGTCTCCTTCATCCCGAATCGTCCTCATCGTGGCTACCCATCCCCCGCGGTCGACTCACGGGGGGATGACGAGAATATGAGGAACTGTTCACGCTTCTCCTCCGAGTCGGACATAGGCCCCATCTTTCCCATCAGCGACATTGGTCGCATGGGGCACGCGGGTCCGTGGGGCCGCCGCCCGGCCCGACATTCCAGGGGGAAGCCATGAGAGTCCGCTCGACCACCGTCCTCGTCCCGCTGGCCGTCCTCGTCCTGGGCGGGGTGCTCGCCACGTCCTGCTCCCCCGGCGGGGCGCACGACGCGGAGGCCGA
This sequence comes from Streptomonospora nanhaiensis, assembly GCF_026642255.1. GTDB lineage: Bacteria > Actinomycetota > Actinomycetes > Streptosporangiales > Streptosporangiaceae > Nocardiopsis > Nocardiopsis tropica. The sequence continues at coordinate 3,682,307 of NZ_CP113264.1, forward strand.
CGCGGCGCGGGTCGAACTGGAGCAGGCGGCCGACGCCCTGTCCGCGACGGCACTGCGGCCGGGAGCCGAGCGCGCCTTCGCCCGCGAGGGACACCCCGTCCCGGGGGGCCTGATCTGCGGCAGCCGCCCGCAGGGAGACCCGGCCGCCTCCCCGGCCGCCTCCGTGGCCCCGGGCCCGAACCGGACCGCCGGCACGGAGGGGTACGAGGCGTCCGCCTCCCCCGAGCCCCGCGGCGGCCGGCTGGAGGTCCACTGCACCGGCGAGACCGAGGACGGCGCGCGGGCGGTGTTCGAGGGGCGCCTCCTGCGCGGGGCGCTGGCCGAGCGGGAGGCGGGCGACGACAGCCTTCCCGGGAGCTTCACCGGGAGCGTCGACGGCGAGCAGGTCTTCACCATGGACTGCTTCCAGTGCTCCCCCGCGGCCGAGGACGCCGGGGAACGGGAGCCCGGCGGCGAGGAACCCGGGACGGAGAAGGCGGAGAACGTCGAGGAGGCCCTCGACTAGGGCTCCGGCGCGCCCGCGCCCCCGTGGTGCGCGGCGGGACGTCCCGGAGGAGACCACCTCGGGGGACGTCCCGCCGCGTCGCGCGGCGGCCTCGGGCTCTCCCCCGATACCCCGAACGACCGCCTGGGCCCCGCAGCGCGTACTTCCCTCCCCGTGGCCCCCCTCAAGGCCCGAAGGTCGTGAACGCGCCGGTGGACCGATACTCCGGTCGCCGTGCCCTCTCCGGCCCGGCGACCGCCCCGGCCGGGGCCGCGCAAGCACAGTCCACCGCACCCGGGAACGGGGCGCAACGGTTGCACTAGGTTGCGAGAAGATCGCGCAGAGCAACCGAGCGGTCGCCCGACCTCAGTGCCTCGCGGAGGTCCCGGACGCCGGGCGCCACCGACCCGGGCAGCAGGTCGGTCGGGGCGGGCGGGGCGACGACCCGTACCAGGACCTCCTCGCTGAACCGGTAGGGGCGGCTCTCGATGATGCCGCCCAGGTGCCGGCGCAGGCGCGACAGCTCGGCCCGCACGGTCACGACGTGGCCTCCCGCGCCGAACACGGCCTGCGACAGCTGTGCGCCCGTACGCCCCTCGCGGTGGCCGGCCAGCAGCAGGAGCAGTTCCGCGTGGCGCGGCGTCAGCCGGTGCGTCCACTCCCCGCTGGCCCCGGCGACCGCCACCGTGGGGGCGGAACGGGTCAGGTCCAGGGTGACCGTGGCCCCGCCGCTCTCCCGCTCCGGCCGGGGGCGCACCAGCCAGCCCCCGGGCAGGGGCTCCAGCGCGCACTCCCCCAGTGCGGGGAGCCAGGCCGTCCCCGTGTCCCGCTGCGTGGGCAGCAGGACCCTGCGGACCGGCTCCATGTGGACGGCGGCGGCCGTCCACCCGGCGTCGTCCACGACCAGGGCGCGCTCGCTCATCCCGGCCAGCAGGGGCGCCGCCACCGAGCGCAGCCGCTCCAGATGCGTGTGGTGGATCCCCTGGAGGTGGGCCTCGGCGAGCTGGGCGACCGCGCTGACCAGCGCCAGCGTCGCGGGGTGGATGGTGGAGACGGGACCGGTCACGTCGATGGCGCCGAGCAGGCGCCCGTCGCGGGGGTCGTGGATCGGGGCGCAGGCACAGGTGAGGGTGTGCAGGCTCCGGACGAAGTGTTCGGCCGAGTAGACCTGCACGGGACGTCCCACGACCAGGGCCGTGCCGATGGCGTTGGTGCCCGTGCTGCCCTCGTTCCAGTACGCGCCCTCGACCAGCCCCACCCTGTCGCCGACCGACCGCATGCGGTGCGAGCCCTCGCGCCACAGGACCTGCCCGGCGGAGTCGGCGACCAGCATGATGTGGTCGGCCTCGTCCGCGACCGAGACGAGGGACCGGCGGATCAGCGGGAGGACCGCCGCGATCGGGGAGGCGTCGCGGTTGCGCTGGAGCTCGTCCACGCGCGCCACCCGCGGGGGCGGCGCACTGTCGGGGTCGATGCCGAAGCCGCGCATCCTTCCCCAGGAGTCCTCGATCACGGGGCGCAGCGGCGCGGGCGCGGGACGCCCGGTGAGCGAGGCCTCGTGCACCCGTCTGAGCATGAGCGCGTGCTCGCGGGCATCGGCCCCGGCGGGCAGGGCCGTGTCCAGCGGAGGAAACGACATGTGGCCCCCTGACTTCGGGTTCGCTACGGAGATACCAAGTGTCCAGGCTGAGCCCCGACAGGGTGAGGGAACCGGAACACGCGCACGATTCGGAACCGTGGTCGGCGCACAACTTCCGCTTTCCCAGCGAAAACCGGGTCCGTACGCCGCACATGGCAGCCGCTGCCCCCGCCGGGACGACGATGTGCGCGACCAGGATCGGGCACCGCGCACCCCGAATCGGGGAATTGGCCGGAAGCGGCCACGCCCGCACGGGCGAGGGCAGGTGGGAGGGGCCGGTCCGGGCCCGTGCACGTGCGTGCGCGTCGCGCATCCGCACGTGCGGCCGGGCCCGGACCGGAGCGCGGCGGAGGTCCCGGGAGCGCGGTCAGGGGCCTGGCCGCCACCGGGTGAGCGCGAACCACAGGCGCATGCGCTGCTCGGCGTCGGCCAGGTCCACTCCCAGGTCCCGCTCGATCCTGCCGATCCGGTAGCGGACGCTGTTGCGGTGGGCTCCGAGGTCGGCCGCGGCCCGGTCCCAGTTGCCGTGGCGGGTGAGCCAGGCCCGCAGGGTCGCGCGCAGGAGCCCCGCGGGAGCGGTGTCCTCGGCGAGCGGCCCCAGGACGCCGCGTGCGAGCGCGTCCGCGCCCAGCGGGTCCAGGAGGGCCTCGAAGGGGTCGGTGTCCTCCTCCCACAGCAGCGGGCCCCCGGCCGCGCGGGCGCGGGGGAGGAGGGAGGCCGCCGCGCGGTCGGCGGAGGACAGCTCCTCGGGGGAGACCGGGCCGCTCAGCACGCCGATCCACCCGTGGAGCAGGAGCAGGTCCAGCCCTTCCCGGTGCGCGGCGTCGCCGCGGTCCGCGAGGACTGCGCGCAGCAGTCCCGGCGGGCCGGGGGCGGCGTCCAGGACCCGGGTGTCCAGGGGCAGGCCGGCGGGAGCGGTGTGCCGCCCCCGGTCGGCGGGAAGGGCGTGCAGGACGCGGTAGGCGCCGGCGTGGCCGTCCCCGCCCCCGGTGAGCCCGGCGAGCAGGGGCAGGGCCTCCTCGGCGACCCCTCCGTCCAGCAGCAGGGCGGTGAGGAGGCGGCCCGGGGCGGGCGGGGCGCCCCGGTCGGTGCGCGCGAGGAGGTCGAGCAGCGCGGTCGCGGTGCGCAGGACCGCGCGGTCGGTGATGCCGAGGGGGTCGGGGCGCCCCACCAGGACCACCCCGTGGTCGTCGGGGGGCGAGCCGACGGTGTGCAGGAAGACCTCGTCCGCGCCGTACCGCGCCTTGGCGCTGCGGGGACCGTGCGGGAGGGTGAGCCGGGCGACGAGCCCGTGGAGGTCGGGGTCCAGGTCCCGGGGCGCGCCCGGCGTCGCGTGCCGTCCACCGGCGGCGGCCCCCGTCCGCGCCGGTGCGGCCTCCCCGGACGCGGCCGGGGTCCCGGCGTCCGGGGCCCCGGGCGGGACGCGGGCGAGCAGCGCCCACCCTCCGAGGGCCTCGGCGAGCACCCTCAGGACGCGGTCCACCGGCGCGTCGGCGGTGACGGCCAGGGCCAGTGCCTGGTGCGCCTCCCCGAGGCGGCGCAGGTCGCGCAGCCGCCGCTCCTCCAGCTCCGCGCCGACGGCCTGGCTGACGGCGGCGAACGGGGTGGGGCGGGGGACCGCGACCAGCGGCAGTCCGCGCGCGTGGCACTGCTCGACCAGGCCCGCGGGGACGGTGTCGTGGACGGGGGTGACTCCGAAGCCGACCGCGCTGACCCCGGCGCCGACCACGGCGTCGACGTAGGCGCGCAGGCCGGCGGCGGTTCGGGGCAGGTTGACCCCCGCCGTGAGCAGGAGTTCCCCGCCGCGCAGGTAGGCGGAGGGGTCCGTCAGCTCGCTGACCACGGCCCAGGCGATCCCCGGGTCGCCCGCCTCGACGACGGTGGCCAGCGCCAGGTCGCGGCGGCCCGTGACCACGCTCAGCGGCACTGTGTGGACGTCGGTGCGTCGGGCCCGGTCTGCCACGGCGTTCCCCTTCTCCCCGCCCCGCGCCGCAGGTTCCGGCGCCGGGTGCCTCGTGTCCCCCGTGTTGCGCACAGGGGTGCGCCGACCGCACTTTCTGGATGGTTCGCACATACAAGGAGGTTTGACGGTGCGGTTCGTCCACTGGAGCGTAGTCGAGACGCTGCCTAGTCTGTCCGAAGTCCGTGTGACCTGTGTCAATGTCGCCGCTGTTCACTCCCCCGTACCCCCGCGTCCACATTTGGAGTGCCATGACCGTCGACCTCGCGGTGATCGCCGCCTATCTCCTGGGTATGGTCGCCCTCGGCTGGTGGGGCATGCGCCGCGCCACCAGCAAGTCCGACTACCTGGTCGCCGGACGCCGCCTGGGTCCGCTGATGTATGCGGGCACCATGGCCGCGGTCGTGCTCGGCGGCGCCTCCACCGTCGGCGGCATCGGCCTGGGATACACCTACGGCGTCTCCGGCGCCTGGCTGGTCGTCGCCATCGGCGTCGGCATCCTCGCGCTGCACCTGTTCTTCGCCAAGCGCATCTCGCGGCTGCGGGTCTTCACCGTCTCCGAGATGCTGGACCTGCGCTACGGCGGCAACTCGCGGGTGGTGTCGGGCCTGGTCATGTGGGGTTACACCTTCATGCTGACGGTGCCCTCCACCCTGGCGTTCTCCACCATCTTCAGCGGCCTCTTCGAGCTCCCGCGCGCGGTGGCGATCATCCTGGGCGGCTCCATCGTGGTCCTGTACTCCACGATGGGCGGCATGTGGTCGGTGACCATGACCGACATGGCCCAGTTCGCCATCAAGACCATCGGGCTCGTCCTCATCCTGACGCCGGTGGCGATCTGGTCGGCGGGCGGCTTCTCCGGGATGCGCGAGTCCCTGGACCCCTCCTACTTCAGTCCCACCGCCATCGGCGGGGAGACGATCCTGACCTACTTCGTCATCTACTCGCTCGGCCTGCTCATCGGCCAGGACATCTGGCAGCGCGTGTTCACCGGCCGCGACGACCGGGTCGCCAGGGTCGGCGGCATCGGCGCGGGTGTCTACTGCCTGGTCTACGGCGTGTGCGGGGCCCTCATCGGCACCGCGGCGGCCGTTCTCTTCCCGGACCTGGCCAACCCCGACGACGCGTTCACCCTGATGGTCGACGCGACCCTGCCCGTGGGCCTCGCCGGCCTGGTGATCGCCGCCGCGCTGTCCGCCGTGATGTCCACCGCCAGCGGCGCCCTCATCGCCTGCTCCACGGTGACGTCCACCGACCTGTGGCCCCAGGTCCGCCGCCTGTTCGGGCGCGGCGGGGCCTCCCACGGGGGCGGGAACCGCGACGAGGTCGCCTCCAACCGCGTCTTCACCCTGGTCCTGGGCGCCGCGACCATCGGCGTCTCCCTGGCCGTCGACGACGTCGTCGCGGCGCTGACCCTGGCCTACAACGTGCTCGTGGGCGGCCTGCTGGTCGCCATCCTGGGCGGCCTGGTGTGGAAGCGCGGCACCCGCGCGGGCGCCCTGGCCTCCATGCTCACCGGGTCGGTGGCCGTCATCGTCACCATGGCCCTGACCGGGATGCTCGCCAACGAGCCGATCTACGTGGGGCTCGGCACCGCCCTGGTGGTGTACGTGGCCGTGAGCCTGCTGACCCCGCCGACGGACCCGGCCGTCCTGGCCGCCTGGCAGAGCCGCCTGCGCGGCGACGACGCACCGGAGGGGGCCGGGGCCGCACCGGCCGCCGTGGACGCGCCCGCGCCCCGGGACGGCTGACCCGCACCGACCGACCGCACCGACCGCGGCCCCCACCGGCCGCACCGACGACGAGAAGGACCGGACCACGCGATGAACGCACCGATCGGACCCACCGACTCCAGCCTCGTACCGCGCTTCGCCGGGCCGGCGACCTTCGCCCGCCTCCCCCGCATCGACCAGGTCGAGAAGGCCGACATCGCCGTGGTCGGCGTCCCCTTCGACACCGGGGTCTCCTACCGCCCCGGCGCCCGCTTCGGCCCCTCCGCCATCCGTGAGGCCAGCCGCCTGCTGCGCCCCTACAACCCGGGCCTGGACGTGTCCCCGTTCGCGCACGCGCAGGTCGTCGACGCCGGGGACATCGCGGTCAACCCGTTCTCCATCGGCGACGCCGTGGAGACCCTGGACGAGGGCGCCTCCCGGTTCGTGCGGGAGGGAACGCGCCTGGTCACCCTGGGCGGTGACCACACCATCGCCCTGCCCCTGCTGCGCTCGCTGCACCGCGTGCACGGGCCGATCGCGATGGTGCACTTCGACGCCCACCTGGACACCTGGGACACCTACTTCGGCGAGCCCTACACCCACGGCACCCCGTTCCGGCGCGCCGTGGAGGAGGGCATCCTCGACACCGAGGCCATCTGCCACGTGGGAACCCGCGGCCCCCTCTACGGCAAGAAGGACCTGGAGGACGACCGCCGGTTCGGGTTCGGCATCGTCACCTCGGCCGACGTGATGCGCAAGGGCGTGGACGAGATCGCCGACGCGCTGCGCCAGCGCATCGGCAACCGCCCCCTGTACGTGTCGGTGGACATCGACGTGCTCGACCCCGCGCACGCGCCCGGCACCGGCACCCCGGAGGCGGGCGGCCTGACCAGCCGCGAACTGCTGGAGATCCTGCGCGGCCTGGCCGCCTGCAACCTCGTGGGCGCGGACGTGGTGGAGGTCGCCCCCGCCTACGACCACGCGCAGATCACCGCCACCGCGGCCTCGCACGTGGCCTACGACCTGGTCAGCGTCCTGGCCCTCCACCACACGACGGGAGCCTGAGCCCATGGGAGCTCCGCGCAACGGCGGGGACCTGGTCACCGAGACGCTCACCGCGCTCGGCGCGCGGGTGGCCTTCGGCATCCCCGGCCAGCACGCGCTGGGGCTGTTCGACGCGCTGCGCCGGGCCCCGGGGCTGAGGTTCGTCTCCAGCCGGGTCGAGAACAACGCAGCCTTCGCCGCCGACGGGCACGCCCGGCTCACCGGCGAGGTGACACCGCTGCTGGTCTCCACCGGGCCCGGGGCACTGCTCACGCTGGCCTCCCTCCAGGAGTCCCGGGCGTCCAGCGCCCCGGTCCTGGTGATCAGCAGCCAGGTCCCGCGCGCGGGCCTGGGGGGCGGGCGCCACGGGTACCTGCACGAGCTGCCCGAGCAGTCCGCGAGCTTCGCCAACGTCACCAAGACGGCGTTCACGGTGCGGCACGCCTCGCAGATCCCCTCGGCCCTGGCCGGGGCCTGGCGGGCCGCGGCGAGCGCCCCGGCCGGTCCCGTCCTGGTGGAGATCCCGCAGGACGTGCTGCTGGAGCCGACCGTGGTGCCCCCGGTGGAGGACGTGGACCCGGCCCCGGTCCCGCTCACGCCGCGCGCCGAACTGGTGGCCGAGGCGGCCCGCCTGCTGGACGGGGCCCGGCGCCCGAGGATCCTGGCCGGGGGCGGGGTGAGCCGCTCCGGGGGGCGGGACGCGCTGGTCGCCCTGGCCGAGGCCCTCCGGGCTCCGGTGGCCACCACCTTCGGGGGCAAGGACGCCTTCCCCTGGGACCACCCGCTCTCCCTCCAGTCGTGGATCGAGGACCGGCACACCACCGACTACCTGGAGGGGGCCGACGTCCTGCTCGTGGTGGGTTCGGGGCTGGGCGAGCTGTCCAGCAACTACCACACGTTCGCGCCCCGGGGCCGCGTGGTCCAGGTCGAGGCCGACCTGGGCAAGCTGGAGTCCAACCACCCCGCGCTCGGTGTGCACGGCGACGCGGCCTCAACCCTCGCCGGCCTCGCGGAGGCGGTGACCCGCCGTCCCGCCGACCCGGCCGTGGAAGGGGAGGTGGCGTCCGTGAAGGCCGCTGTGGCCGCCCGCCTGGACGCGCAGGACCTGGCAGCGGAGCGCGCCGTGCTGGCGGCCGTGCGGGAGGCCCTGCCCGACGGGGCGCCCAGCTTCTGGGACATGACGATGCTGGCCTACTGGGCGTGGTCCGCGTGGGACCCGCGCGGGGGCGGTGCGTACTCCGCGCAGGGGTCGGGGGGCCTGGGGTACGGGTTCCCCGCCGCCCTGGGCGCCGCGGCGGCCGGGCGCGGCCCGGTTCTGGCCGTCTCCGGGGACGGGGGCGCGATGTACTCGGTCGCCGAGCTGGCCACGGCCCGCCAGCACGACCTGGACGTGACGTGGCTGGTCGTGGACGACGGCGGCTACGGCATCCTGCGCGAGTACATGGAGTCGTCGTTCGGGGAGGCCACCCACACCGAGCTGGCCCGACCGGACTTCGTGGCCCTGGCCGGGGCGTTCGGGGTGCCCGCCACCCGGACCTCCCCGGAGCGGCTGCGCGAGGACCTGTCCGCCGCCCTGTCCCGGCCCGGCCCGAACGTGGTCGTGCTGCCCATGGTGCTGGGGCTGTTCGCCCCCACCCACCTGGACGGGTAGGGCCTCCGCCGCCCTGGCCCGGCCCGCCGGGCGGGCGGGCCGACCGGACGGCGCGCAGCCACCGGTCGGCCCGGCTCCCGGCCTCCCGACACCACCGCAACCGACGCGAGGACACCATGCGCATCCACGAGTTCGACACACTGCCCGGCTTCGTCGACGGAGAACCCCTGGCGCCCGCGGACGGGCGCGTCCAGGACCTGGTCGACCCCGTGACGGGAGAGGTCGCGGGCAGGTCCGGGGTCTTCGGCCCCGGGGAGGTGGAGGCCGCCGTGTCCTCCTCCGCCCGGGCCTTCCGGCTCTGGCGCCGGGGCGGTACCCCCGCCCGCCGCCAGGACGCCCTCCTGGCCCTCGCCGACGCCCTGGCCGCCCGGGCCGGGGAGTTCGCCGACGCCGAGTGCCGTGAGACCGGCAAACCCCGCGCGTCCGTGCTCGACGAGGAGATCCCGTTCTGTGTGGACACCCTGCGGTTCTTCGCCGGGGCCGCGCGCCACCTGGAGGGGCGGGCGGCGGCCGAGTACCTGGAGGGGCACACCTCGTGGATCCGCCGCGAGCCCGTGGGCGTGTGCGTGGGCATCACCCCGTGGAACTACCCCCTGATGATGGCGGTGTGGAAGATCGGGCCGGCCCTGGCCGCCGGGAACACCGTGGTGCTCAAGCCCGCCGAGACCACGCCGACCACCACCGTCATGCTCGCCGAGGCCGCCGCGGAGGTCCTGCCCCCGGGCGTGCTCAACGCGGTCGTGGGCGACCGCGACACCGGCCGCCTGCTGGTGGAGCACCCGGCGGCGCGGCTGGTGTCGATCACCGGCTCCACCCGCGCGGGCGTGCAGGTGGCACGGGCGGCCTCCGCCGACCTGAAGCTGCTGCACCTGGAGCTGGGCGGCAACGCCCCGGTCCTGGTCTTCGACGACGCCGACCCGGCCGGCGCCGCCGCGGGGGTGGTGGCGGGGGCCTTCCTCAACGCGGGCCAGGACTGCACCGCCGCCACCCGGGTCCTGGTGCACGAGGGCGTCCACGACGCGTTCGTCTCCGAACTGACCGCACGGGCTGCCGCACAGGTCACGGGGCGCCCCTCGGACCAGCCCTCCGACTTCGGCCCGCTCAACAACGCCGACCAGTTCGCCCGGGTCACCGGGCTCCTGGAACGGCTGCCCGGGCACGCGGTCGTGGAGACCGGCGGGCACCGCGTGGGCGGGGAGGGGTTCTTCCTGGCGCCCACCGTCGTGTCCGGGCTCCGGGCCGACGACGAGATCGTGCGCGAGGAGGTCTTCGGCCCCGTCGTCACCGTCCAGCGGTTCGCCACCGAGGAGGAGGCGGTCGGGCTGGCCAACGGCGTGGAGCAGGGACTGGCCTCGTCCGTGTGGACGGCCGACCACGGGCGCGCCCTGCGCGTCAGCGGTGAGCTGGACTTCGGCGCGGTGTGGATCAACAGCCACGGGGAGCTGGTGTCGGAGATGCCCCACGGCGGGTTCAAGCACTCGGGCTACGGCAAGGACCTGTCGGCGTACAGCCTGGAGGACTACACCCGGGTCAAGCACGTGATGAGCGCGCTGCGCTGACCGCGGGCGGACGGTCCCGGGCCCGGACGGGGCTCGGGGCCTCCCTCAGGGCGCGGTGGCCGCGCGCCGGGCCCGCAGGTGCGACCAGGTGAGCTCGGTGACGTGCCCGGCCATGGCGTCGGGGCTCTCCTCCGGGTGGTCCAGGAGCCAGTCGGCGTAGGCGTCGGCCGTGCTGACGGCGATGCGGGCCAGGAGCTGCGCGTCCTTGGCGCCGTGCTCGTCCAGGAGGCCTCCGGTGCAGCTGGTGATGAGGCCGGCGACCTCGTCCATGACCCGGTCCCTCATGCGCGTGGCCTCCGCGGCGAACGGCTCCCCCTGGACGGCGGCGCGCCGGTACAGGACGGTCCAGCTCTCACGGTTCCCGGTCACGAAGGTGAAGAAGGCGTGCATGCCCCGGCGCAGGGGGTCCTCCCCGGAGCGGGCCCGGGGGTCGTGGACCGCCTCCCGGATCGCGGCGATGAGCCGCTCGCCCTCCCTGTGCACGCAGGCCGTGAAGATCCCCTCCTTCGAGCCCAGGTAGTGGTACACCGTGGGCTTGGAGGTGCCGGCCGCCTCGGCGATCTCCTCCACCCTGACGGAGTGGTAGTCGCCACGGGAGAACGCCGTCACCGCGGCGTCGATCATCTGCTGTTCCCTGATCCGTCGCGGAAGTCTGCGCTGTGTGGTCTTCACGACCCCAGACTTTATTGCGGCGGGGGCGCGGGTCCAGGGCCGCTTGTCACACGCGCCGCCCGCCCCGCGGGGCGCCGGCGGCCCGCGCATGCGTGACCTGTGGCGACGGGCGGACCGCCGTCGGCCCGCGGTGGTATTTCCCACACCGGGCCGGTGCGGGCGGCCGGGCGCCGCGCACGGGTGCGCGGGACCCGGCCGCGCCCGTCACACCGGGTCGGGCGTGTCGCGCAGTTCCAGGGTGCAGCACTTGGCGCCGCCCCCGGCCTTGCGCAGCTCGTCCATCTCGACCGGGTGGACGGTCCGGCCGAGCTCCCTCAGGCGGTCGGCGAGGGCCGTAGCCTCCGCGGCGACGACGATGTCGTTCCCCGCGCAGACGGCGTTGAGGCCGAGCACCGCCGCGTCCTCCTCCGTGGCCAGCAGCGCGTCCGGGTAGAGCGCCCGCAGCACCTGGCGGCTCCCCTCGGAGAAGGCCCCCGGGTAGTAGGCGACCTCTCGGCCCGAGAGCGCGAACAGCGCGGTGTCCAGGTGGTAGAAGCGCGGGTCGACCAGTTGCAGGGTGACGACGGGGCGTCCGAGGAAGCGCTCGGCCTCCTGGTGCGCGGCGGCCTCGGTACGGAACCCGGTGGCGGCCAGGACCACGTCGTCCAGGGTGACGAAGTCCCCCTCCCCCTCGTTGACGTGCTTGGGCTCACGGGTCTCGGTGTAGCCCGCCTTGCGGAACCAGTCCAGGTAGGCCGGGCCCTCGGGGGTGCGCTCGGCGCTGGCGAAGCGCGCGCCGTAGACCCGGCCGTCCACGACCAGGGCGCCGTTGGCCGCGAAGACCATGTCCGGCAGGCCGTCGACGGGCTCGATCTCGCTGACCCGGTGCCCGAGGCGGAGGTAGAGGTCGCGCAGCCCCTCCCATTGCCGGATCGCCCTTTCCCTGTCCACTCCCGCCGCCGGGTCCATCCAGGGGTTGATGGCGTATTCGATCGCGAAATAGGTCGGCCGACACATCAGGTAGTGCCGCGCTGCCGGTGCCGATGCAGCCGGACGAGCCATGGGACCTCCCGTGAGACGCGCGGAACGCTGTTCAGCCCTCGGTGGTACACGCATTTACCACATCGTGGTTCCCGCACGGATGAAGAGGAGATACCCTCCCCCGGAGTTCCGGCAACAGACCGTTTTTCCAGAATTGCCCCCCGGGCCCCGCCCCTCCCCCGGCCCCGGTCCGGAACAGGGCGCGGCGCCGGTCCGAGGAGGGCGCCGCGCCCCGCCCGGCGGGCGCCGGTCACCGGCGGCGGCCCGCGCCCGCCCGGCCGACCGCCTCCTCCAGTTCGTCCCTGCTCATCCTCGAGCGGCCCGGGACCTCCAGCTCCGAGGCCTGCCGGAGGAGTTCGCGCTTGGTCCGGCGGCCCTCGGCTGCGCCCCTCGCCTCGGCGCGGACGGTGGCGGGCCTGCGCGGCACGGGGGCGCGCCCCCGCTTGTGCGGGCGGTTGGGCAGGCTCTGCCGGAGCGCCTCGCCGATCGCGCCGACCTCCCCTCCCCCCTCCGAGCGGTCGGGGCGGTGGGAGAACGTGCTCCCCCGGGCCTTGGCCCGCACCAGTTCGGTGAGCCGCCTGCCGTAGCTGTCCTCGTAGTCCCCGGGGTCCCACTCCACGGACAGTGCCCTGACGAGCTCCTGGGCCAGTTCCAGCTCGCCCTTGCCGGGCTCGGCGCCCGTGACGGGCGGCATCACGTCGTCCGGGTCCCGGACCTCGTCCGGCCACCACAGGGTGGAGGCCGCCAGCACCCCCCGGTGCGGTTGGACCAGGACCGGGTACTCGCGCTCCCGCAGGACGACGGTGGCCGCGCCCACCCGGCGGGTCCGGTCCAGGGCCGCGTGGAGGAGGCGGTAGGCCTCGGTGTCGGCGGGGCCCCGGGGGGACACGTAGTAGGTGGACGCGTACCAGAGCGGGTCGACGGCCCCCTCCGGCAGGAAGCCGTGCATCTGCATGGTGCGCGAGCCCGCCGGCAGGATGTCCTCCAGCTCCTCGGGTTCGAGGACCACGTACTCGTCCTCGATCCCGGTGCGCGCCCCGCGCACGACCTCCTCGGGGGCGACCTCCTCCCCGGTGCGCTCGTTGACGCGCACGTAGCGGATGCGGTCCGCGGTGCCCCGCTGGAACTGGTGCAGCACGGGGCCCCTGCGTTCCCGGGCGCTGTAGAGGCGCACGCCGATCGGCACCCGACCGAACATCAGGGTTCCCACCCAAACCGGATTGACCATGATCCCTCCCTCTGCCTCCCATCATCACTCCCACCGGGCAGGACTCCGCCCACGGAGGGCAAAGGGGAGGTCAGGTCCACCGGACGGCGGCCGTCCCGGGCGACCGCGGCCCCGCGGCGCGCCGGGGCGGGAGGCAGCGCCCCGGGATCGGACCGACCGGTCGGTATTGCTACTGTCGCGGCAATCCCCGATTGGAGTTGCTCCCATGAGTACGACCGTCAAGGCCGCCGTCTTCTCCGAGCAGGGCGCGCCCCCCGAGATCCGCGACCTGGTCCTGCCCGACCCCGGCCCCGGACAGGTCCGGGTGCGCATCGCCGCGGCCGGCGTGTGCCACTCCGACCTCTCCCTGTCCAACGGGACCCTGGTGCAGAAGTGGCCCGCGGTGCTCGGCCACGAGGGCGCGGGGACCGTCGAGGCCGTGGGCGAGGGCGTCACCGGCGTGGTGCCCGGCCAGTACGTCATCCTCAACTGGGCCCCGGCCTGCCGGGAGTGCTGGTTCTGCCTCCAGGGCGAGCCCCACCTGTGCGAGCACGCCCTCGACGGCGCGGCCCGACCGTACGCCGAGCTGGCCGACGGCACCCCCGTCCACCCGGGCCTGGGCTGCGGGGCCTTCGCCGAGGCCACCGTCGTCCCCGCCCGCGCCGTCGTGCCCCTGCCCGACGGGATCGACCCCTCCGTCGCCGCCGTGCTGGGCTGCGCGGTGCTCACCGGCTGGGGCGCCGTCAACAACTCCGCGGCCGTGCGCGCGGGGCAGACGGCCGTGGTGCTCGGCCTGGGCGGGGTCGGGCTGTCGGTGGTGCAGGCCGCCCGCCTCGCCGGCGCCGACCAGGTGATCGCCGTGGACGTGTCCCCCGACAAGGAGGAGCTGGCCCGGTCCCTGGGGGCGACCGACTTCCTGATCGCCGACGAGACGCTGACCCGGTCCGTGCGCGGGCTGACCGGGCGCCGGGGGGCGGACCACGCGTTCGAGGTGGTCGGCTCCGCCCGGGTGGTGCGCTCGGCCTGGGACGCCACACGGCGCGGCGGGACGGTCACGGTGGTGGGCGTGGGGGCACTCGAGGACGAGGTCTCGTTCAACGCCCTGGAGCTCTTCCACCAGGGACGCACCCTGCGCGGGTGCGTCTACGGCTCCAGCGACCCCGAGCGCGACATCCCGGTGATCGCCGCGCACGTGCGCTCCGGCGGGCTGAAGCTCGCCGCGATGGTCACCGACGAGATCTCCCTGGAGGGGTTGCCGGAGGCCTTCGAGCGCATGCGCCGGGGCCTGGGCGGGCGGTCCCTCGTGCGTTTCGGCGCCTGAGCCCGCGGTCGGCGCCGCCTCCTCCCCACGGGACGGCGCCGACCGCGGAACACCCGCCTCGTTTGTCACGGTGTGACAAATGATGTGGCGCAGGACACACGACACCCTTGTCGGCGGGGGCACGGCGCGGCACAGTCGTCACCATCGCGCACACCGTGCCCTCCGGGCGCGGACCATCCGAGGGGAAGGAACCAGATGAGCAGCGGAACCGACCGAGCCGACGCGATCGTCGTCGGAGCCGGACTGGCGGGGCTGGTCGCGGCCGCCGAGCTGGCCGACGCGGGAAAGAGGGTGGTCCTGCTCGACCAGGAGCCCGAGCAGTCCCTCGGCGGCCAGGCGTTCTGGTCGTTCGGCGGCCTCTTCCTCGTGGACTCCCCCGAGCAGCGGCGCATGGGTGTCAGGGACTCCCGCGAACTCGCCCTCCAGGACTGGATGGGCACCGCGGCCTTCGACCGCCCCGAGGACGAGTGGCCGCGCCGGTGGGCCGAGGCCTACGTGGACTTCGCCGCCGGCGAGAAGCGCTCCTGGCTGCACGCCCAGGGGCTGCGGATCTTCCCCGTCGTGGGCTGGGCCGAGCGCGGCGGCCACCTGGCCGGCGGACACGGGAACTCCGTCCCCCGCTTCCACATCACCTGGGGCACCGGTCCCGGCGTGGTCGCGCCCTTCGAGCGCCGGGTGCGCGCGGCGGTCGAACGGGGCCTGGTCACGCTGCGCTTCCGGCACAGGGTGGACGAACTGGTCGTGACCGACGGGACCGTCACCGGGGTGCGCGGCGCCGTCCTGGCCCCCAGTGGCATCTCCCGCGGCCAGGCCAGCAACCGCGACGTGGTCGGCGACTTCGAGATGGCCGCGCAGGCGGTCGTGGTCACCTCCGGGGGGATCGGCGCCAACCACGACCTGGTCCGCAAGAGCTGGCCCGAGCGCCTGGGCGCCCCTCCGAAGCACATGCTGTCGGGTGTGCCGGAGCACGTGGACGGGCGGATGCTCGGCATCACCGAGCGGGCGGGCGGGCGGATCGTCAACCCGGACCGCATGTGGCACTACACCGAGGGCATCCGGAACTGGAACCCCGTCTGGGCCGGGCACGGCATCCGCATCCTGCCGGGCCCGTCCTCCCTGTGGCTGGACGCGACAGGCAAGCGACTGCCCGCGCCCTGCTTCCCCGGGTTCGACACCCTCGGCACACTCGACCACATCATGCGGAGCGGCCACGAGTACACGTGGTTCGTGCTCTCCCAGAAGATCATCGAGAAGGAGTTCACCCTGTCGGGCTCGGAGCAGAACCCCGACCTGACCGGCAAGGACCTCAGACTCCTCCTCCAGCGCGTCCTCCCCGGCGCCCCGGACCCCGTGGAGGCGTTCAAGGAGCGCGGCGCGGACTTCGTCGTCGCCGACAGGCTGCCCGCGCTCATCCGGAAGATGCGGGAGATCGCCGGGGACGGGGTGCTCGACGCCGACACCGTCACCCGCGAGGTGGTGGCCCGCGACCGCGAGATGGCCAACACCTTCACCAAGGACCTCCAGGTCATGAGCATCCACTCGGCACGCACCTACCGGGGCGACAAGCTGGTGCGGGTGGCCAGGCCGCACCGGATCCTGGACCCGAAGGCCGGCCCCCTGATCGCCGTGCGGCTGCACATCCTCACCCGCAAGTCCCTGGGCGGCCTGCACACCGACCTGGACGCGCGTGTGCTGGGGGCGGACGGCGCCCCGGTGCCGGGCCTGTACGCGGCGGGCGAGGTCGCCGGTTTCGGCGGCGGGGGCGTGCACGGCTACCGGGCCCTGGAGGGGACGTTCCTGGGCGGATGCCTCTTCTCGGGCCGCATCGCGGGCCGGGCCGCCGCGTCCGCCGTCGGCTAGCGTCGCGCGTCGGGGATCCCGCCCCCGACCCGGGTTACGGCCGACCGCCCAAGATGAGAGGGGAGGTCGTCTATTCACGAGTTTGTCGATTCCGGCCCACGACCGCCCCTCCTCCACAATCCTGGTCCTCATGCATATGAGGAGGCATGATGGCAGTTGTGGCTAGCGGCAGGACCGTCCCGAAACCGGGGCCGCTCACAGTGGACGACCTTCAGCACACGCCGGACGACGGACGGCGCTACGAGCTGGTCGACGGGCGGCTTGACGCGGCTCCCGCTCCCTCCAGCCTGCACACGCTGGCCACCGGGCGCCTCACCGCCCACCTGAGCTACGCCGCACCCGTGGGAATGCTCGTGATGGACGGCCCGGGCATCACTCTCGACACGGAGCGGACACGGCACCGGATACCCGACGTGGCCGTGATCCGGAGCGAGGACTTCCAGATGCCGTACACGACGAGGCCGCCAGTGCTGGCGATCGAGGTGGTCTCCCCCGAGAGCGTCTTCCGCGACCACCACACCAAGCGCCGCGAGTACGCGGAGTTCGGCGTCCCCTCGTACTGGGTCATCACCCCCGACCGGGACAAGGCGAGCATCATCGAACTGCGGCTGGAGGACGGCGAGTACGCGGAGGTCTCGGCCGCGTTCGGGGAGGAGGTCTTCGAGACCAGCGTTCCCTTCCCGGCCCGGATCGTTCCGCAATGGATGCTCAGGCTCGACGGCGACTGGCGCGCGCACATCGCCGGACCGGAGGAGACCGAGGAGACCACGAGGCCCCCGGCCGGGGACTAGGCCGCACACGGCGAACGGCGCCGGGCACCTTCGGGTGCCCGGCGCCGTCGTGGGCGGGGGGTGTCACTCCTCGGTCGGTTCCTGGGACTCCTCGCCCCGGGGCTCCTCCACGGGCGCGTCCTGCTCCGGCGCGGATCTGCGCGGTCTGCCCCGGCGGGGGATGACCCCGGCCTCCTTCGGCATCCGCCCCGCGTCGTCCAGCGCCCGGCGCAGGAGGAACTCGATCTGTGCGTTGGTGCTGCGCAGCTCCTGCCCGGCCCACCGCGCGAGCGCGTCGTGGACGGCGGGGTCGAGCCGCAGCAGCACCTTCTTGCGATCGGGCACGGCCGCCTCCCCCCGTTTTACTGGTACAGGGTCCCGGTGTTGACGACGGGGCTGGCGGGCCGGTCGGAGCACAGCACCACGAGCAGGTTGCTGACCATCGCGGCCTTGCGCTCCTCGTCGAGCTCGACCACGTTCTCCGCCGACAGGCGGGTGAGCGCGCGGTCCACCATGCCGACGGCCCCCTCGACGATCTCCTGACGGGCGGCGATCAGGGCGCTGGCCTGCTGGCGCTGGAGCATGGCCTGGGCGATCTCCGACGCGTAGGCCAGGTGGGTGAACCGGGACTCCACGATCTTGACGCCCGCGGCCTGGACCCGCTCGCCGACCTCCCTGGAGAGTTCCTCGGTGATGAGGTCGGCGCTGCCGCGCAGGGACCGGCTGGTGTCGGCGTCGTAGGAGTCGTAGGGGTAGTAGCCCGCGATGTGGCGGACCGCCGCCTCGGTCTGGATGGACACGAACTCGACGAAGTCGTCCACCTCGAAGGAGGCGCGGGCGGTGTCCTCGACCTGCCAGACGATGACGGCGGCGATCTCGATGGGGCTGCCGGAGGCGTCGTTGACCTTCATGACGGAGGTCTCGTGGTTGCGGATGCGGGTGGAGATCCCCTTGCGGAGCGTGAAGGGGTTGACCCAGCGCAGGCCGTCGGTGCGGACGCTGCCGACGTAGCGGCCGAACAGCTGGACGACCTGGGCCTCGTTGGGCGCGACCATCGTCAGCCCGAACGAGAGCCCCAGTCCGACCAGTCCGACGACGATGCCGACGCCGATCAGGAGGGGCGGCAGTCCGAGTATCGGGAGCAGGGCGGTGCCCACGCCGCCCAGGACCAGCACGAGGCTGATCACGGCGAACAGGATGCCGTCGTGGCTCTTCGCCGTGTGCTCCCTGTACTCGGGCGCCGGTGTGGTGGGCTGGCTGGTTTCGGCCATCGCTTCTTCCGTTCTCTTCAAGGTGATGACTCGAGCATAGCATTGTGATATCACTTTTAATAGCGAACGGCCCACAGGGCCCCGAAGAGAGGAGACGTGGAAGCGATGACCACAGACGCGCCGCGCCTGCGCCCGCCCCACCACCGCGTGGACCGACGGGCGATCCGGTGGTGGACGACACGGTCGCTGGCCGTGACCGTCGTCCTCACGGCGATCCCCCTCGTCCCCGCGATCATCTGGGAACCGCCGCGCGCCTGGTTCCTGCTCGCCACCGCCGTGGTCGGCGGGGTCGGACTCCTGATCACCGTCCTCATGCCGCAGTGGCGCTACCGCGTCCACCGGTGGGAGGTCACCGACACCGCCGTGTACACGTCCAGCGGATGGATCTGGCAGGAGTGGCGCGTGGCCCCGATGTCGCGCATCCAGACCGTCGACACCGCGCGGGGCCCGCTCCAGAGGATGTTCGGCCTGTCCAGCGTGACCGTGACCACCGCCTCGGCGGCGGGACCGATCGAGATCGCGGGCCTGGACCACGTCCGGGCCACCGAGGTCGCGGAGCAGCTCACCGAGACCACCCAGGCGACCCCGGGAGACGCGACATGAGCACCCCCGACGAGCACAGGCAGCCCCTGGGCGAGGGCGGACCGGCCCTCCCGAACGAGCCGGAGGGCCTCACGGCCGGCGGCTCCCCCCTCCCGCCGCCGGCCGGCGGCGCGGACGCCCACGACCCCGTCGGGGCGGACGGCCCGGAGGCGGGGAACACCCCCGGCGCGGGCACCGCTGCCACCGAGGACGATGGCTGGCGGCGGCTGCACCCGTTGAGCGTGTGGGCGAGCACCCTCGTGGCGGGCGCGTTCCTCGTTCCCGGGGCGATCGTCGCCACCGTGGTCCTGGTGATCGCGGGCCAGCCCCTGTGGGCCCTCGCCCCCGTTCCCGGCGCACTCGCCTTCCTCGCGCTCATGACGTACCTCGACCTGCTGCGGCTGCGGGCCACCCGCTACCGGGTCACCGTCGAGCGCATGGAGGTGCGGTCCGGGATCATCGCCAAGTCGTACCGCTCCATCCCGCGCGAGCGCGTGCGCAGCGTGGACGTCGCCGCCCCCCTCTACGCCCGGGTCTTCGGCCTGTGCTCGGTGACGGTCGGTACCGGCGAGCAGGTCGGCGCGGGGTCCGAGCAGCTCCAGCTGCTCTACGTCACCGCGGAGCAGGGCGAATGGCTGCGCCGCGAACTCCTCCACCGGGGCGCCTCCCGGACCGCCGGGGCCACCGCCGCCGGGGAGGACCCGGCCCCCGGCGACGACGGGGGGATCGAGGTCGAACTGGCCCGGCTGGACCGGCGCTGGTTCGCCTTCGCCCCCGTGACCACCGCCACGGTGGGCGTGGGCCTCGGTGTCATCGCCACGCTCCTGGGGGCGAACGCCCAGAGCAACGGCGCCCCGTGGCGGTGGATCTCCGACCGGGCGAACCTGCCCAGCGGCGAGGAGATGGCCTCCTTCGTCGTGGGCCAGATACTGCTCGTGGCGCCCCTGACCCTGCTCGGCCTGCTGGTCTCCGGCGTACTCGTCGTGACGGCCGTGGCGGTGGAGACCTGGTGGGACTACCGGCTCACGCGGGAGGCGGACGGCACCGTGCGCCTGCGCCGAGGCCTGCTCACCAGCGTGTCGCTGTCGGTGGAGGGGCGCCGTCTGAACGGCGTGACCCTGTACGAGCCGTTCCTGCTGAGGTCCGCGGGCGGCGCGGACGTGCGGGCGGTCGCGACCGGCCTGGGCGCGGCCGACGACCAGAAGGCCAGCGCCAAGAGCCGCCTGTCCCCGGCGATGCCCCGGGAGCTGGCGCGGGGGCTGGCCGCCGACCTGATGCGGACGCAGGACTCGCCCCTGGACGTGCCCCTGGCCCCCCACCCGCGGGCGGCGCTGCGCCGCCGGCTCACCCGCGCGGGGTACGCCACGGTGCTGGCCCTGGTGCTGGCAGGGGTCCTGGCCTGGCTCCACACGCTGGCGTCCGAGGCGTGGTGGGAGGCCGCGCACGAGGTCGAGGAGTACATCATGCCCGTTCCGCTGACGGTCCGGGCCGTGGAGTCCGCTCCGGGCTGGGGGTGGGCGGTGGTCGCCGTGCTGCTCGGCGCGGCGGCGTTCTGGTACGCGGTCGGCTCCTACCGGGGGCTCGGCCACGGGCTGCACCCGCGCTACCTGGTGGTCCGGCGGGGGATGGCGGTGCGCAGGACGGTGACCCTGGAGAGGGCCGCCGTGATCGGCTGGCGGATCACCAGGTCGCCGTTCCAGCGGCGGCTGGGCCTGGCGGACGTGGCGGCGACCACGGCCGCGGGCGAGGGGATGTACGCGGCGGCGGACGTGGGGCTGGGTGAAGGGCTGGCCTGGGCCGACGAGGCGGTGCCCGAACTGCTGGAGCCGTTCCTGGTGCGCGGCGGCGGGGGGCCGGCGGGCGGTCCCGGGGTCCCCGACCCGCGCTGAGGGCCGCGTCCCGGCCCCGGGCCCCTGGTGCGGGGGCCCGGGGCCGGCGTCGGCTCACGGTCCGCCGGGGACCGTGTCGCCGATCGGGTCGCCGTTGACCCGCAGTCCGCTGGTGTGGGTCAGTGCCATCTCCAGGATCGGGTAGATCTCGAACAGGCGCCCCATGCCGAGTGCGTCGAGCACGCGCGCGGCGATGGGCGCGGGTTCGGCGAGCACCACGTGGCGCCCCTCAGCGGTGAGGGTCCTGAAGACCGACACGAGGGCGCTCACCCCGCTCGCGTCGAAGAAGTCGAGCCCCGACATGTCCACGACCAGGCAGTCGCACCGTGAGGCGTGCGCGGCCTGGAGCAGCCGATCGCGCATGCGGTCGGCGGTGGCGAGGTCCACCTCGCCGTGGACGGGCACGACCGTCACACCTGTACAGCGGAAACGCTCCTGGGCAGAGAACCGGGCATCCATCACCACTCGGGCCACCTCTCACCGGACGTAACCTTTCCACTACGCAACCGCGTACGAGATCGTAGCCTCTACAGAGAACCCCTGGGAGGCTTTCCGTGAGAAAAACCCGCGAAATCTCGCTGATATGGCCACCCGGTCAGGTTGGTGTCACCCTGTCCGGGGATGCCGGGACACACGGCTGCGGGTCCGCGGCTCCGGACCCCTCCTCATCTCTCTCGGACACTCCCGAACCCCCGGCCGCGCCGTGCTTTACGGTCGTGAATGCGGTAGAAGCAGTACATGTGACACCCGCAGGTGTCCGCGCCTCCGGGCCGGACCCCCGGGCCGACCTCAGGGACAGCAAGACGAAGGGAGGGAGCGGTGACCGCGTCCGGCCGTCAGACCGGGGGCACCCACCGCGCACCCGATGACCGAAACCGCCGACACACAGCCCGGCTGGCTCGCCCCCGAGGAACTGGAGAGCGTCCGGGGCCGGATGCCCGTCCTCTACGTCCAGGCGGTACCCGTCCGGGTGGACGAGGCGGGGCAGGTGACCCACATCGGCCTGCTCCTGCGCGCCACCCCGGACGGCAGTTTCCAGCGCTCGGTGGTCTCGGGCCGCGTGCTCTACCACGAGCGGGTGCGCGACGCCCTGCTCCGTCACCTGGAGAAGGACCTGGGCCCGGTGGCCCTGCCGCGCATCCCCGGCTCCCCGCAGCCGTTCACGGTCGCCGAGTACTTCCCCACCCCGGGCGTCACCCCGTTCCACGACGCCCGCCAGCACGCGGTGGCGCTGGCCTACATCGTCCCCGTCTCGGGCGACTGCCAGCCCCGCCAGGACGCGCTGGACCTGGTGTGGTTCACCCCGGAGGAGGCGGCCAGCCCGCAGCTGCGCGAGGAGATGACGGGCGGCCAGGGGGTGCTGCTGCGCCAGGCGCTGGCCTACGTGGGCCACGCGCCCTGAGACCCGCCGCGCGGGCCGCGGCGGCCCCGCACGACCGTTGAGGGGTCGGCACCGGAACTTCTCCGGCGCCGACCCCTTTTCCCGCCCCTGTTCCGTCCCTTATTATGACTGACCAGTCAGTCATTTAAGGAGCGGCGCCACCGTGAACCACACCCGCCCACCGGCCTCCGGTCCCGCCGCCGCGCGCGGACCGCGCACGGGCCCGCCCGCACCGCGCACCGGTCCCCTCGCGCACACCCTGCGCGGACTCGCCACGGTCCTGGTCGGCCCCGACCCCTCCCCCGGCGAGACCGCGGCCACCCTGGTCTCCGCCGCGGCGGGCACCGCACTCGCCGTCGGGGCCTGTCTGGCCGCGGGCCTGCCGGCCGCGGCGACCGCGGTCACCGGGGTCGTCGCCCTCGACTTCTTCGGCGGCGCCGCGGCCACCTCGACGGCGGCGGCCAAACGGCGCTACCACGCGCCGGGCCGCACCCTCCGCCACCATCTGGGGTTCGTGGCCCTCCACGTCCAGCCCTTCGCCCTGGCCCTGTTCGTGCCCGGCTTCGACTGGTGGACCGCCACCGCCCTGTACCTGCTCGCCCTGGGGAGCGCGGCGGCCGTGGGCCTGGCCCCGCTCCCCCTGCGCCCGCCCGTCGCGTTCTGCGCCACGGCGACCGGCTCCGCCGCCGCCCTGCTGCTCCTGCCGGTGCCCGACCCCCTGTCCTGGCTGGCCCCGGTCATGCTCGTCAAACTCCTCCTGGGCCATATGCTCCCCGGAGCGGCACGGGGAGCGGCGGAGAGGGGAGCCCATGGCACCGAAGAGGGTCGACCGGGAGGCGAGGCGTGAGGAGATCCTCTCGGCCGCCGTACGCGTGTTCGCGCGCCGGGGGTTCGCCGCCACGAGGATCGAGGACGTCGCCGCCGAGGCCGGTATCGCCAAGGGCAGTGTCTACCTCTCCTTCGGCAGCCGCGACGAACTGCTGGCCGCCGCGTTCGCGCGGTTGGCCGAGCGCTCCGCGGACGTGCTGGCACACGCCTCCGCGCAGGGGGCCCCGGCGGTCGAACGGCTCGCCTCACTCGTGCGGGCGGCCGTGGCCGTGCTCGCCGACGAACCCGACCTCACGCGCGTGATGGTCGACCTGTGGGCGGCCGGCCGCCACGGCGGGGCCGCCGCCCCCCTCGACATGGCCTCGGTCTACCGCGAGTACCGGGGCGCGGTCGCCGACCTCCTCCGCCGCGCGGCCGACGAGGGCGACCTGCGCCCCGGTGTCGGCGAACCCGAGGCCACCGTGGTGGTCGGAGCGATCGAGGGCTGCCTCGTCCAGTGGCTGATGGACCCCGGCGTACGGCTGGACGGGCTCGCCGGCACCGTGGTCGAGGTCTGCCTGTCGGGCCTGCGCGCCGAGGGCGGACCGACCGGGCCGTGACCGCCCTCCGGCGGGCCCGGGGGGAGGACGCGGGGAGCCCCCGGCGCATAAGCTCGGACCCATGCCCGAACCGCTTGTCCCCGACGCCCTCGCCCTGGCCCGGGAGGCCGCCGGGAGCGGGGCCCGCAGGGCCGTGCTCGGCCTGACCGGCCCTCCCGCCGCGGGGAAGTCGACCCTCGCCCGCCACCTGGTGGCCGAGGTCTGCCGGGTGCTGGGGCCCGGGGCCGCCGGCTACCTGCCCATGGACGGCTTCCACCTGTCCAACGCCCAGCTCGACCGGCTGGGCAGGCTCGACCGCAAGGGCGCGCCGGACACCTTCGACGCGCACGGGTACGCGGCGCTCGTACGCCGCCTGCTGACCGAGGCGGACCACCCCGTCTACGTCCCCGACTACGACCGGACCCTGCACGAGCCGGTGGCGGCGCGGCACGTGATCGATCCGCACACGCGGCTGGTCGTGACCGAGGGCAACTACCTCGCGAGCGACGACGAGCCCTGGGCGGGGCTGCGGGGCCTGTTCGCCGGGCTCTGGTACGTGGAGGCCGACGACGGGCTGCGGGAGCGCAGGCTGCACCGGCGGCAGGTGTCGGGCGGGGCGAGCGAGGAGGCGGCCCGGGACTGGGTGGAGCGCAGCGACCGCCCCAACGGCGAGCTTGTCAAACGGTTCCGTGCGAACTGCACCCGGGTGGTGACGACGGGGACCGTGCCCCGGAGATGAGTCCGGCCCCTCCGCCCGGGACGTCCGCGGGAAGGGGCCGGGGCCGCGGGAGCGCCCCGACCCGGCACCGTGCCCCCGGCGCTCCCCGGCCCGCCGCGCGCGTCCCGGGGCCGCACCCGCCCCGCGTGACGGGTCTCACGCCCAGGGACGGGAACGCCTGGAACGAACGGCTTCCCCGCGTTCCGCCCGGGGGACACCAGACGGACACGAGCACCCCAGGCGTCCATATAGCGAGACAAATGTTTCACATAGTGTCCACCGGGGCTAGCATCCAGCCATCATCACAGCACTGACCTGGAAAGAAGTCCCATGACGGACGTCGCCCCACGCTCACCGGATGTGGCAGAGCCACCGACCAACCCCAGGCGCAAGGTCCTCACGGCCAGCCTCGTGGGCACGTCCATCGAGTTCTACGACTTCTACATCTACGCCACCGCCGCGGTCCTGGTCTTCCCGCTGCTGTTCTTCCCCGAGGGCGACATGCTGGCGGCGCGGCTCCAGTCGCTCGCCACCTTCGCGATCGCGTTCGTCGCCCGCCCCATCGGCTCCTGGGTGTTCGGGCACTTCGGCGACCGGATCGGCCGCAAGGCCACGCTGGTGGCCTCCCTGCTCACCATGGGCATCGCGACCGTCGGCATCGGCGTGCTGCCGACCTACGCGCAGGTGGGCGTCCTCGCCCCCGTCCTGCTGGCGGTCTGCCGGTTCGGCCAGGGCCTCGGCCTGGGCGGCGAATGGGGCGGCGCGGCGCTGCTGGCGACCGAGAACGCCCCCGCCGGGAAGCGCGGCTTCTACGGCACGTTCCCGCAGCTGGGCGCCCCGATCGGGTTCTTCCTCGCCAACGGCGTGTTCCTGGCCCTGACCCAGACCATGAGCGACGAGACGTTCCTGGCCTGGGGCTGGCGGGTGCCGTTCCTGCTCTCGACCCTGCTGATCGTCGTCGGCCTCTGGGTCCGGCTGACCCTGCACGAGACCCCCGCGTTCGCCAAGGTCGTCGCCTCCGGGGAGCGGGTCAAGACCCCCATGGTCGAGGTGTTCCGCACCAGCTGGCGCGCGGTCGTCCTGGGGACCCTGATCATGGTCGCGACCTACGTGCTGTTCTACCTGATGACCGTGTTCTCGCTGGGCTTCGGCACCGACCCCGTGGACGGCCTGGGCTACGAGCGCTCACAGTTCCTGGTCTTCCTGATGATCGGCGTGGTGTTCTTCGCCCTGTTCACCCCGGTCTCGGGCCTCCTCGCGGACCGGTTCGGCCGCAAGCCCACCCTGATCGCGGTCACCGTCGCGATCATCGCCTTCGGCGTCGCGATGGGGCCGATGATGGCCGGCGGGGGCACGGTCGGGGTCATGGCCTTCCTGATCATCGGCCTGTCCCTGATGGGCCTGACCTTCGGCCCCATGGCAGCGGTCCTGCCGGAGCTGTTCCCGACCAACGTCCGCTACACCGGCGCCTCGGTCGCGTACAACCTGGCGGGCCTGCTCGGGGCCTCGTTCGCCCCCTACATCGCGACCTGGCTCGCGGGCACCTTCGGTCTGGCTTGGGTCGGCGGCTACCTGGTGCTCGTCAGTGTGATCACCCTCGTGGCCCTGCTGATCAGCCGCGAGACCCGGGACGACGACCTGGACGCCATCCCCGCCCGGGCGCGGTAGGACCCCAGCCCCTCCGACGGGCCGGCCGGCCGGAGCCGGCCGGCCCGTCCTCGTACGGGCGCTACGCGGCCAGGACCTCCGCGAGCAGGTCGCGGGATGTGAAGACGTGGCCGCGCATGCCGACCCCCTCCGCCGCGCGGATGTTGTCCTCCCGGTCGTCCACGAAGAGGATGCGCTCCGCGTCCGCTCCCAGCGCGTCCCGGCACCAGAGGTAGGCACCCTCCTCGGGCTTGGCGTGGCCGATGCGGCAGGAGAGGCCACGGACCCGGAAGCGGTCGAACCAGGGATGCTCGGCCTCGTAGTGGGCGGCCAGCTCCTCCGGGATGTTGGAGAGCAGGGCGACGGTCCGCCCCGCGTCCGCCAGCTCCGCGACCAGCGAGACCATGGCGGCGTCGACGGCGCTCCAGCTGGCGATGTCGGCCTCCACCAGGTCCGCGACCCGGCGGTCGTCGAAGCGGGCGCCCAGGGCCCGGCCCATCCTGTCCCAGTAGCCGGGGCCGTCCACATCGCCCCGGTCGTAGTCGGGGCGCAGGTCCCAGTACGCCTTCCAGAAGGCGGGCGCCGGCGCGTCCGCGACTCTCACCAACCGGTCCCTGCCCTCCTCGGACTGGTGGCACGCGATGACGCCGAAGAGGTCGAAGAGCACGATGTCGGGGGTCTGCCCGGGATGTTCGGAATGCACCATGCCGCCAGTGAACCCGACGGAGCTGCGCCCGGGCAAAGCGCCCCCGGGGCCCGCCCGCGGTCACGGCGGGCGCAGCCTCCGCACGCCGCCGGGCACGGCCGCGGGACCGCACCTGGCCGCTTCCGGTCGCGTCTGCGCGCCCCCTGGACGGCCTCTTCGCCGTAGGCTCTGGCGCACCCACCCCCTTCCGCCCCGGGAGCCCCGTGTACGACGCAGCCCTCAAACTCGGTGCGGCCGTGGTCAAGGCCGCCTGCGGCCTCTGGCTCGGCAACCCCCTGGCGCAGAGCGCCGCCACGACCGTGGTCGACCTCGTCCAGGCCAAGGTCGCAGGCAAACGGGACCAGCGCAGGCTGGAGCGCCGGTTCGCCGAGATCGAGGAGAGCATCGCCGACCGCGTGGTCGGACAGCTCGAGCACGAGTTCCACGGGCTGGACGACAACGAACGCGAGGCGGCGGTGCTCGCCGTGGCCGACGCGTTCGAGCGCGCGGGGCTCACCGACCGCACCCTGTTCGAGCAGGACCTGGACCCGCTCCACCTGGAGCGGTACGTCCGGGAGCGCAGCCCCGGCGCCACCCGCGACCTGGGCGGCCCGGCCGTCGCCCTGTACGACCGGGTGCTCCCCGAAGCCTGCGCGTACGCCCTGGCCACCGCCTCCGCCCTGCCGCGCTTCCAGGCGGGGGCCTTCACCGAGCTGCTGCGCCGCGAGTCCCTGGTCCTCGAGCACCTGGAGGAGGTCCTGGACCGCCTTCCCGGGCGGGCCGAGGGGCGGACCGAGGACCCCGGGACGGCGTTCACCACCGCCTACCTGCGCAAGGCGGCACAGCGCTGGGACGTGCTCGAGCTGTTCGGCGCCGACGTCGGCACCCGCAGCTACCCGCTGTCCCTGGCGTACCTGAGCCTGCGCGTGTCACGGGAGCCGGGGCATCCACAGCCCGGTGACCGGTACGAGACGGGGGACAGCAGCGTCGAACAGGTCCTGGCCGCCCATCCGCGCACGTTCCTGCGCGGCCCGGCGGGATCGGGCAAGACCACGCTCCTGCGCTGGGTCGGGGTCAGGGCGAGCAGGGGCGACTTCCCGGAGGAGATGGCTTCCTGGAACGGGCTCGTGCCCTTCCTCGTGCCCCTGCGCGAGTACGTCGGGCGCGATCTGCCCGAGCCCGCGGAGTTCGTCCGCCACACGGGACGGCACCTCGCCGACCGGGTCCCCCCGGGATGGGTCACCGGTCTGCTGGCCGAGGGGCGGGCCGTGGTCCTGGTGGACGGGGTGGACGAGCTCCCGCGAGGGCAGCGGGAGTCCGCGCGGCGCTGGCTGCGGGACCTCCTGACGGACTTCCCGTCGTGCCGGTACGTGGTCACGGCACGGCCCGGGGCAGCCGGGGCGCGGTGGCTGGACACCGAGGGCTTCGCCGGCGCCGACCTCCAGCCGCTCGGGGACGGGGACGTACGGGCGTTCGTCCACCACTGGCACGAGGCGGTACGCAGCGGGACCGCCGACGCGGACGAGCGCGCACTGCTCACCCGCCACGAGCACGAACTCGGCCGGAAGGTCACGGGGCAGCGGCACCTTCGCGCCATCGCGTCCACCCCCTTGCTCTGCGCCCTCCTGTGCGCCCTGTACCGGGACAGGCGCACGGTGCTGCCCCGGGACCGGATGGAGGTGTACGAGGCCGCGCTCGCCATGCTCCTCAAGGACCGCGACCAGCAGCGCGGCATCGAGGGCGTGGACCTGTCCCGCCGGGAACTGGTCCTGCTGCTCCAGGAACTCGCCCGGTGGCTGGTCGTCAACGGCAGCTCCGACGCACCCGTCGAGACCGCGCGGCGCCAGGTGGCCCGGTCGCTCGCCTCGATGCACCGCGTCGAGCAGGCGCCGGAGGAGGTCTACACCCACCTGGTGGTGCGCAGCGGCCTGCTGCACACACCCACCGCCGACCGGGTGAGCTTCCTGCACCGCACGTTCGAGGAGTACCTGGCCGCCAAGGCGCTGGTGGAGGAGGACAGCTTCCCGCTGCTGGTGCGCAACGCCCACGACGACCAGTGGCACGAGGTGGTGGTGATGGCGGCCGGCCACGCCACCCCCGCCCAGCGGGAGGAGCTGATCCGGGGGCTCCTCGACCGCTCCGACCGGGTCCGCGCCCACCGGGACCGGCTGCTGATCGTGGCGTTCGCCTGCCTGGAGACGTCGCCGCAGCTGTCGAGGGTCCTGGGCGAGGAGATCCGGGAAAGGGTCAGGGGGATCCTGCCGCCGCGCACGCGCGCCCATGTGCACGCCCTGTCACTGGTCGGCGAGTTCGCCCTGCCCCTCCTCCGGGAGATCCCGCCCGCCAACGCCCGGCAGGCGGAGAAGGTGATCGAAGCTGCCTCGGCCATCGGCGGGCCGGATACCGTGCCGGTCATCGGGAGGGCGCTCGACTTCGGCTCGGAACGGGTCTTCGTCGCCGCGCTGAGGGCATGGTGGGAAAACCAGACCAAGGAGCTGGCGGACGTGTTCCTGTCACAGGCCGGAGCTCGTCGAGAGAACTACTACATTCCCGTCCCGGCGGACGATATCGATCTCCTCGTCCGCCATCTCCCCGAACGCGCCCGGGTCTGCATCCAGGGACGTACCGGGGACGGGATCGGCGGTATCGTCCGGCTCCCCCATACGACCAGCGTGGAACTGCGCGGTCGGGACCACCACGAATGGCACGGCATCGACCTCGCGCCACTCCGGGAACTCCCCGCGCTGAGAAGCCTCGGCATGGACGGCGTCACCTCCGCCCGGTCGGTCGCCCCCCTGGCCCGGACGCCCCTCGCAGGGCTCTCGCTCAGCCATCCCGACCGCACCCGCGACCTGGAGCTGCTGCGCGACTCCGAGTCATTGACCCATCTGGAGTTCGGGCTCGCCCTGCCCGCCCTTCCGCTCAGCGAGATCGGCCCGCCCGGTGTGACATCGTTCTCCTGCGCGAACATGAGGTTGGGCGATCTGTCCTACCTGGCCGGCGCGCCGGGGACGCTCACGAAGGTCGGTGTCAGGGACTGCTCCGGCTTCCAGAGCCTCGACGGTCTGGAGAGCCAGAAAGAGTCACTCACGCAGTTCGTCTACCGCGCACAGGAGAACGCGCAGGACCTGGATCTGAGCGATCTGGTCCGCTTCGAGAACCTCACGCACCTGCGCCTGGATGTGCGGACCGCGACGGAGAACCAGAGGTGGATCAGCAAGATCCCCCGCCTGAAGTTCCTCTCCCTGAACTTCCGCGACTCACCCGCTGTGGCTCCGTCCTGGGTCCGGGACATCCCCGGATTGCACACCCTGAGCCTCCCGTGCCCAGGCTCCCTGGACATTCGGCCCCTCGCCGGAGCGCGCGGCCTCACCGTCAGGGCCTTCTCCCGGACCCGGGTGATCGGAGCGGATCTCCTCGGGGAGGGGTCGTCCCTGCGATGGGGTTTTCCCGACTCGTCATCCCCCTGGTAGGGACGACAGGCACGGGGCGGCCCACGCGAACGGCCGCGCCGACCCCTGGTCGGCGCGGCCGCGGCTCCCGCCTACCTGGCGGGGAGGATCCGGCCTGCCACCTCGCCGAAGTGCACCACCGTCCCGCCCGGCCCCGGCGCGGTCGCGGTGATGACCACCTCGTCGCCGTCCTCCAGGAAGGCGCGCTCGGTGCCGTCGGGCAGGCGCAGCGGCTCCTTGCCGCTCCAGGTCAGCTCCAGGAGGGAGCCGCGCTGGTCCGGCTCCGGGCCGCTGACTGTTCCGGAGGCGAAGACGTCCCCGGTGCGCAGGGAGGCCCCGTTGACGGTCATGTGGGCGAGCTGCTGCGCGGCGGTCCAGTACATCTGGTCGAAGGGCGGGTTCGACACCACGTGACCGTTGAGCCGTACCTCCAGGCGCAGGTCCAGACCCCAGGGCCGTGTGCCCCGCAGGTAGGGCAGCGGCTCGGGGTCCTGGGCGGGCTGCTCGACCCGGGCTGCCTCCAGGGCGGCGACGGGCACGACCCAGGGGGAGACGGAGGTGGCGAACGACTTGCCCAGGAACGGGCCCAGCGGCACGTACTCCCAGGCCTGGAGGTCCCGGGAGGACCAGTCGTTGAGCAGGAAGACCCCGAACACGTGGTCGGCGAAGGAGTCCACCGGCACGCTCTCGCCCATCGGGCTGGGCGTGCCCACGACGAACCCGACCTCGGCCTCGATGTCCAGGCGCACGGACGGCCCGAACACCGGTGCCGGCTCGGTCGGCGGTTTGCGCTGGCCGGTGGGGCGCACGATGTCGGTGCCCGACACCACGATGGTCCCCGAGCGGCCGTGGTAGCCGATCGGGAGGTGCTTCCAGTTCGGGGTGAGGGGCTCCTGGTCGGGGCGGAAGATCCGGCCGACGTTGGTGGCGTGGTGCTCCGAGGCGTAGAAGTCCACGTAGTCGGCCACGGTGAACGGCAGGTGCAGGCGCACCGACGACCGGTCCACCAGGTGCGGGCGGACGGCGTCGGCGTGGACGGGGTCGGTCAGCCACGCGGTGAGGGCGGTCCGCACCTGGTCCCACACGGGGCGTCCGGCCGCCAGCAGGGCGTCCAGGCCGGGCCCGGCGACGGTGTCCGCGAACGGGGCGCCCAGTGCGCGGGCCGTGCCGCCGAGGTCCAGGACGTGTTCCCCGATGGCCACGCCCACGCGCCGCCCGGGGTCGGAGGCGGTGCTGAACACCCCGTAGGGCAGGGTGGCCGGGCCGAAGTGCGCGTCCGGGTCGAGGTCGAGCCAGCTGTCGGGCATGAGAGGTGCTTTCTGGGAGTGGGCGTTCGGTGGTCCGGGGTCCGGGGCGGTCCGGCCGGGGAGCCGCCCCGGAGCCGGTCAGTGGTGCAGGGCCCGCCGGGGACGGGGTGCGGGCAGGGCTCCGAGGACGACCAGGTCCTCCAGCGGCTCGGTGACGCTGCACGTGCCGAAGGACCGGAAGCGTCCCCGCACCTCCTCCGCCCCGCCGTCGGTGAGCCCGGCGGCGAGGCCGGCCACGGTCGTGCCGTCCCGTTCGGCCAGGATCCGGGCTGCGTCGCCGGAACCACCGCCGTCGAGGAGGGCGCCGGTCGCGAGGAGCACGTTGAGGAACCCGTGCTGCTCGAACCCCTCCCGGGTCGTGTGGCGGACCGCGTGGTGGAGCCCGGCGGTGCACTTGAACGGCAGGCCCAGTGCGACGGCCGCGTGCAGGAGCTCCGCGAGCTCGTCCTCGCCGGGGTGTGCCTCCGGGGTGAGTCCTCCGGTGCGGAACTTGGTGCTGTGGCCGCTGCCGGCCAGTGCCTCCAGGTCCTCGCGCACGCCTGCCCCGCGGGAGACCTCCACGAAGCCCTCGGCGCCCCCCGGCAGGTGGGAGTCCAGCGCCCCGGCCGCCTCCCGGGCGCCGCCGGGCGCCGCCGCGACCTCGACACCGGCCAGGCGCAGGGCCGGGTCGGCGAGGACCGCGTCGACGGCCGCCCCCACCGCGCCCGCGCCGCCGGGGACGGTGACGGCCACCGCCAGGGGGGCGCGGCCGTCGTCCTCCGGCTCCCTGCCCAGGACGGCGCGCAGCTCGGCCACGCGCGCGTCGGCGACCAGGAAGGGGCCCACGTACCCGGCCCGGGGGCCCGCCAGGTGGGCCCGGTGGGCGGGCAGTGCCTCGCCCATCGGCGCGTTGCCCGGCGGGAACAGGGCCGCGTCGTCGAACAGCTTCCGGTAGAGGGCGCCGCTCACGACCGGTCCCCCCTTCCCCCGGCCCAGGTCCACGCGTATCCGCCGTCGTCGCTCGCGACGCCGCCCTCCCCGAGGTCGAGCGGGCGGAAGGTGTCCACCATGACGGCGAGCTCGTCGAAGGACTCGGCGCCGATGCTGCGCTCGTAGGCGCCGGGCTGCGGCCCGTGGGAGTGGCCGCCGGGGTGCAGGGAGACGGAGCCCTGGCCGATACCGGAGCCCTTGCGGGCCTCGTAGTCGCCGCCGCAGTAGAACATGACCTCGTCGGAGTCCACGTTCGAGTGGTAGTAGGGCACCGGGATGGCGCCGGGGTGGTAGTCCACCTTGCGGGGGACGAAGTTGCAGATGACGAAGTTGTGGCCCTCGAACACCTGGTGGACGGGCGGCGGCTGGTGGACGCGGCCGGTGATGGGCTGGAAGTCGGCGATGTTGAAGGCGTACGGGTACAGGCAGCCGTCCCAGCCGACGACGTCGAACGGGTGCTGGGGGTAGGTGTACCGGGTGCCGGAGATCCCGCCGGGGCCGTTGCCCCGGTGCTTGATGAGTACGTCGACGTCCTCGCCCTCGGCCAGCAGCGGCTCGGAGGGGCCGCGCAGGTCGCGTTCGCAGTAGGGGGAGTGCTCCAGGAGCTGGCCGTACCTGGACAGGTAGCGCTTGGGCGGGGCGATGTGGCTGTTGGCCTCCACCACGTACGCGCGGAGCGGCTCCTCGCCGGTGGGCACCCAGCGGTGGGTGGTCGCGCGCGGCAGGATGACGTAGTCGCCCTGACCGACCTCCAGGAGGCCGAACACGGTCTCCACCCGGGCGCTGCCGGACTCCACGTACACGCACTCGTCGCCGATGCCGTTGCGGTACAGCTCGGAGGGGGCGCCCGCGACCACGTAGGAGATGCGCACGTCGTCGTTGCCCAGGACGAGGCGGCGCGACTCGACGACGTCGGCGGCCTTCCAGTCCTCGCCGGTGAACAGGTCGTGTAGGCGGAGGTGGCGCGGGACCATCGGCGCGTTGCGGGTGCGGGTCTGGGCGGGCACCTCCCATTCGGCCGCGGCGACGATGGCCGAGGGGATGGCGCGGTGGTAGAGGAGCGAGGAGTCGGAGGAGAACCCCTCCTCCCCCATCAGCTCCTCGTAGTACAGCCCGCCTTCGGGGTTGCGGTGCTGGGTGTGGCGGGTGCGGGGCACCTCGCCGATCCGTCGGTAGTGGGCCATGGCGGTTCTCTCCTCACCGTGGGCTGGTCCGGGCCGACCGTGGTCGTACCCGTGCTGGGCTGTCGTGGTTCGGGTTCCTGGTCCGGTGCGGACGGCGGCCCGGCCCGCCCGGGGGCGGGCACGGAACCGGGGCCGGCGGAGGGTCAGGCGGTCGGGGCCGACCGCTCGGGGCGGGCGGTCGCCGCGGGGGACGCGGGGGCCTCCGCCGCGGCGAGGCCGAGGCAGGTGCGGACGGCGGTGCGGACGGCGCCGTGGTCCGCTCCGTGGACGACGGCGGCGACATGGGCGTCGGGGCGCACCAGCCACACCTGTCCGGGTTCGGGCTCCAGCGCGGCGGCGAGCGCGCCCGTGGTGTCGATCCCGTCGAGGTAGAGGGCGGTGACGGGGGCCCGGGTCGCCTCCTGCGCGGCGCTGCGCGCGCCGTCCAGGAAGGAGGCCGGGTCGAGGCCGGCGGGGGCGGCGCCCAGGAGGAGGGTGAGCCCCTCGCGCAGCAGCGGCCGGATCCGCTCCGCCGCGCCGGGAACGGTGACCGGGGCGTCGGGAAGGATCACACCGGGGCACGGGGAGGGGGTCGCGCCCCTCGGCGGCCGTCCGCCGAAGGGGCGTTCGGGGCAGGGGGTGGTCAGGGACGACTCCGTGTACCAGAAGGGTTCGGCGAGGCGGCCGGAGTCGACCAGGGCCCGGGCGGAGTCGTCCGTGAGGGCCCGTTCGAGCACGCCGACGCGGGTGCTGTGCTCCTCGTCCCCGTGGGGGACGAGGAAGCGCATGGTCGCACCGGTGACCTCGGCGTTCTCCCGCGCCGCGGCGTGGCGTTCGGCGTGGTAGCTCTCCAGGAGGTCCTCCCCCGCCCATCCGGCGAGGACGTAGGCGAGCTTCCAGGCGGCGTTCTCGGCGTCCTGGACCCCGGAGTTGAGCCCGCGGGCGCCGAAGGGCGCGACCAGGTGGGCGTTGTCGCCGAGGAGCAGGACGCGTCCCTCGCGCATGCGCTCGACGACGCGGGTGTGGAACCGGTACACCGAGTGCCAGACGATCTCGTAGGGCGTGTCCCCGACGATCTGGCGGATGCGCGCGTCCAGGCGCCCGTCCGACTCCTCCGCCTCCAGGTCGAAGTCGGCCGGGACCTGCCAGTCGATGCGGTACACCGAGTCCGGGCAGGGATGGATGAGGACCTGTCGGCCCGGGTTCCATGCGGGGTCGAAGTAGAAGCGGCGTTCGCGCTCCCACCCGGGGAGGTCGGCGCGGATGTCGCAGATGAGGAAGCGGTCCTCGAAGGTGGTCCCGTCGAAGGACAGCCCGAGCGCGTCGCGGACCACGCCGCCGTGGGCGCCCAGGCAGGAGAGCGCGTGGGAGCCGCGCAGCAGGACGGGCCCCCCGGGGGTGTCGCACTCGACGGTGACGCCGCGCGCGTCCTGGGCGATGCCGGTGACCCGGTGGTTCCACCGGGTCCGCACCCCCGCCGCGGCCAGGCGCTCGTCCAGGACCTCCTCGGTGCGGGACTGGGAGATGTTGACGAACGGGGGCAGGGGCGAGGCCCCCGGGTCGGCGAGGTGGACGCTGAACAGCTCGTTCTCGCGGTAGAAGGTACGGGCCGTGTCCCAGGTGACACCCTCCTCCACGAGGCCGCCCGCGCCCAGCCAGTCCCAGACGTCGAGGACGTCGCGCTGCTGGCAGATGGCCTTGGAGCCCACGGCGTCCCGCTCGGGGCGTCCGTCCAGGAGCTGGACGGGGACGCCGCGCCGGGCGAGCAGCAGGGCGGCCGTCTGGCCGACCGGTCCCGCTCCGAGCACCAGGACGGGGTCGGCGCCGGGGTCGGCGGGGGTGCGTGGAGCGGGGGGTCGCATGTCGGGCTCCGTTCGGTCTGGGCGCCCGGCGGGGCGCGGAGTGGAGTGGATGGGAGGCGGTCGGCGCCGGACCCGTGCCGGACGGGTCAGGCCGGATCATCCCTGGAGCTGGGCCCACACCTCGCGGTCGCGCTCGGCCGTCCAGATGACGGGCCGCTCGATACCGCGGAACTCGTCCCACAGGCGCGAGACGTCGAAGGGCAGGCAGTGCTCGAAGATGGGCCAGTGGCCGTAGTCGCCCTCGAGCGCCGCGTGCGTGGCGGTGAAGGCCTCCTTGAGGGTGCCGCCGCGCTCGTGGACGGCCCCGACCTCGCGGATCATCACGTCGAGGAAGTTGCGGGTCTGCTCGATGGCGGCGTCGACCTCGTCGCGGCCCCTGCTGACGGCGCCGCGCCCGCCGACGAGCATCTCGGCGCCGAGCGCCTTGACCCGGTCCAGGGTCTGCCCGGCCCAGTCCTTGTGGAAGGCGTCGCCGGTGTAGAGGGCGGCCTGAGCCTCGACGAGGTCGCCGGCGAAGAGGATCTTCTGCCGGGGCAGCCAGGCGACGATGTCGCCCTCGGTGTGGCCCCGCCCGAAGTACTGCAGGACGAGTTCTCCGCGGTCGCCGCCCAGGTCGATGGTGGTGCGGTCGGCGAAGGTCTGCGTGGGCCAGGTGAGGCCGGGGACGGAGTCGGCGTCCTTGGCCAGGCGGGGCATGCGGCCGAACTCGCTGGCCCAGTCCTCCTCGCCCCGCTCGCGGATGAGTTCGTGGGTCTTCTCGTGGGTGAGGATGATCTCGGCGTCGAAGGCGCTGGCCCCGAGGACGCGCACCGCGTGGTAGTGGGAGAGCACCAGGTAGCGGACCGGCTTGTCGGTCTGCTCGCGCAGGACCTTCAGCCAGTCGCGTGCGGCGGCGGGGGTGGCGAGGGCCTCGAAGGCGACGACGAAGTCCTCGCCCTCGATGGCGCCGACGTTGGGGTCGCCCTCCGCGGTCAGCGCGTAGACCCCGTCGGCCAGGACCTCCAGTGTCTGCGGCTTGGCCTCGGTGTCGGCGGAGGAGGCGAACGGCTTGGCTGCCATGGTCTGAGGACCCTTCACTCGCTCAGGATGGCCGCGGCCACCCAATTGATCAAAGGTTTGATGATCATGACCCTAACGTGCTCCACGCCACAGGACCAAGAGACGCGGAGCCACCAGTGGAGTGATACAGGTCACACATCAAGGCTACCCGGGGAACCACTCCGACCAGCCCGTTCGCCTGTCCCACCCGCCCCACGACCACCGCGCACCCCGCCGAAGGAGCATCGCGGTCCCGGTCCCGCCCCGGGCTCCCGCCGGGGCGCCGGCGTGCCCGCGCGCCGCTCCGGCCCGCCGCGACACGGGGCCGGAGCGTGCGTTCCCCGGCCCGCGGACGCGCCGCACCAGGGGTTAGGCTGGGCGCCGTGACCCACGACACCGCCCCCCCAAGCGATCTCACCTTCTGGTCGTTCGTCGACTACGCGGTGCGGAAGGCCGAACAGGAACTGCCCTCCGTCAACGCCGACGCCATGCGCATGGTCCTGACCCTCAACCGGGCCACGAGCATGGTCGTCTACGACCTGGAGTCCTCCGTCCACCGCCCGCGCGGTCTCACCTGGCCGGGGTTCCGGGTGATCTTCGCGCTGTGGCTGGCCGGCCCCATGGAGGCCAAGACCACCGCCGAGATCTCCGGCATGAGCCGGGCGGCCCTGTCCGCGCTCCTCAACACCCTCGAACGCGACGGGCTGATCGTCCGCGAACGCGCCACCCACGACCGGCGCGCCCTCCAGCTCACCCTCACCGAGGCCGGGTACGGGGCGATCCTCGGCGGCTTCCGCGCGCACAACAGGCGCGAGACCGCCTGGGCCGCCGCCCTCGAACCCGAGGAGCGCACCGAGCTGGTCCGCCTGCTCAACAAGCTCATGGCCGGGTCCACCGAGGCCAAGGCCAAGTTCCGCAACTGACCCGCACGCCTGCGCCCCGGGCCGCCCGGAGCCGGCGGGCCCCGGCCGAGGCGGAGTCCGCTCCGACCCGGATTGGACCTTGAGCGCCGTCCCGCGAACGGCGAGCATCGGACCATGCACAACACCGGCCGCGACCGCCTCCGCTCCGCGCAGAGCCAGTTCTCCCCCGAGACGACCTACCTCAACACCGCCACCCACGGGCTGACCCCCCGCACGGCCCTCCTCGAACTGGAGCGGCACCTGCGCTCGGTGGGCGCCGGACGGTTCTCCCCCGCGGAGGCGGACCCCGGCATCGCCGCGGCCCGCGGCGCCTATGCCCGCCTCACGGGCGTTCCCGTCGAACGGGTGGCCATCGGCTCCCACGCCTCCCAGTTCGTCGGGACGATCGCCGCGAGCCTGCCGCCCGGTTCCGAGGTCCTGACCGCCGCCCGCGAGTTCAGCTCCGTCGTCCACCCCTTCCTCGCCCGGGAGCCGCACGGCGTCCGGGTGCGCGAGGTGCCCCTGGACCGGCTGGCCGACGAGGTCGGCCCGGGCACCGCCCTGGTCGCCGTCTCGGCGGTGCAGTCCTCCGACGGCGCCGTCGCCCCGGTGGAGGACCTCCTGGAGGCCTGCGCCCACCACGGGGCGCGGCTGATGCTGGACACCACCCAGGCGGGATGGCTGCCCCTCCCCCTGGAGCGGGTCGACTACACCGTGTGCAGCACCTACAAGTGGCTGCTGGGGCCGCGCGGATCGGCCTTCCTCACCGCGACCGCGGAGGCACTGGCCGGGCTCGGCCCCCTGGCCGCGAACTGGTACGCCGCCGCCGACCCGTGGAACTCCCTCTACGGAGGCCCCCTGGAGCTCGCCGACGGGGCGCGGCGCCTGGACCTGGCCCCCGTGTGGTTCTCGTGGGTCGGGTTGGCGCCCGCCCTGGAGCTGGTCGAGGAGGTCGGCCTCGAGACGGTCCGCGAACACGACGCCGGGCTCGGCGACCGGCTGCTCACGGCACTGGACCTCCCGCCGGCCGGGTCGGCGATCGTGTCCCTGGCCGTGTCCGAGGACCTGTCCCGGAAGGTCGCCGAGGCCGGGATCGCCGCGTCCACCCGCGCCGGACGGCTCAGGGTGTCCTTCCACCTGTACAACACCGAGGAGGAGGTGGACCGGCTCGTCAAGGTCCTGACCTCCTGAGACCCCGGGCTCCCGCTCCCCCGGCGCCGGTCCCGCGCGTCCGCCCTCCCCGCGCCGCACGGGGCCGGCCGCGTACGGCGCCGGCGGCCCGCTCGGGGCCGCCGCCCGGCACTCCACCGCACCTGGGACCGTTGAGCCATCACAGGGAAGCGGAAGACGAGGAGAGAGTGGGCCGTGGAGCACAGCGATGTCGTCATCGTGGGAGCCGGGCTGTCGGGACTGGCCGCGGCGTGGCGGCTGAGGGCGGGCGGCGTCCGCTCGGTGGTGGTCCTGGAGGGCCGGGCCGCGCCGGGAGGGCGCGCGGCCGCGGTGTCCCCGCCGCCGGACGGCCTGCCTCCGGCGAGCATGTACGCGCGGCGGTCGGACCGGGACCTGCTGGAGCTGGCGGCGGCCCTGGACGTCCCGGTCGACGAGCTGCCCGACAACCCCGGGCTGAGCGACCTGCGCATCGACGAGGACGGCGGGACCGAGGCCAGCGACGAGCACATGCCCCTGGGCGCCTCCTGGTGGACCCTGCTCCGCAACGAGTGGATCCTGGGGCGCGTCGCCCGGCTCGCCGAGGGGGTCGACTTCGCCGAGCCCTGGCGCTCGGCCGACGCCGAGCACCTGGACGCCCTGACCGTCCGCGGGTGGCTGCGCTCGCACACCTCCGACCCGGACCTGCTCGAACTGGTCGAGGAGCAGCTGACCCTGGCCGCGGCCCTGCCCGCCGACCGCATGAGCATGCTGTGGCTGCTCGCCCACCTGGGGCCGGAGCCGGACAGGGGCGAACGGCCCCTGCGCCTGGACGCCGACCTCCTGGTGCGCAGGCTGGCCGCGCGGGCGGGCGACGCCGTCCGGCCCGGCCACCACGTCTCCCGCATCGAGCACGGCGACGGGAGGGTGCGGCTCTCGGGCGACTGGGGGTCGCTGTCGGCCGACCGCGTGCTCGTCGCGTGCCCGCCCTCCGACGCCGGCCGCCTGGAGGTGGCGCCCCCGCTCCCGGCGAGCCGCCGCCGGCTCCAGAGGCAGTGGCCGCAGGCAGAGGTCATCCGCACCGAGATCGTCTACTGGCGACCCTTCTGGCGCGGGTTCGGCCTGTCCGGGGAGATGCACTTCGACGACGGCGTCCCCGCGTGGACCGTCGACGACAGCCCGCCCGGGGCCTCCCAGGGACGCCTGGTGGCCCACACCTACACGTTCGGCGAGGCCGATCCCCTGGGCGCCGACCAGAGCGTCGCCGACGACCCAAAACGCCACCGGGCCCTGCTGCTGGAGAACCTGAGCGGTGTGCTCGGCCCCTTGGCGGCGAATCCGGTCTCCCTCCGCCAGCCCCTGCCGGACGCCGACCCCTACAGCCGCGCCTACCAGTCCCCGATGCCTCCGGGGTTCCTGACCGAGTTCGGCCCCCTCCTGCGCGCTCCGGTGGGGCCGCTCCACTGGGCCGCGACGGAGACCGCGGTGTTCCCGTGCAACGGGACCCTCGACGGCGCCGTCAGGAGCGGGTACCGCGCGGCCGACGAGGTCCTGGACCCGACAGCCCGCGGAGCCTGAGGGTCCGAGCGCGGGGAGGGGCCGCCGCTTCGGCCGGGGCGGGGGCCGCCGTGCCGCCCCTGCTCCGCCGCGGCGGCCCCGCTCCTCCCTGACGGGCCCGGAGCCACCGCGGCGCCCGACCGTGGGGGCGCGGAGGTCCCTCAGCCCACGATGGGGCGCTCCTCGGGCAGCTCGTAGGCGCGCGCCCGGCGCCGCAGCGCCAGGGCCGACGCCAGGGCGATCGGGCCGATCCTGCCGACGAACATCAGGAAGACGAGCACCATCTGCCCCGGGACCGGGAGGTCCGCGGTGATGCCGGTCGACAGGCCGACCGTGGCGAAGGCCGACGTCGTCTCGAACAGGATCTCGTCCAGGGTGAAGGTGGTCATCGTCATCAGCGCGAGCGTGCCGGCGAGGACCAGGGACAGGGACAGCAGCACCACGGTGACCGCCTGGGAGGCGACGCCCTCGCCCAGGCGGCGGTGGCCGACGTGGACGGTGGGCTCTCCGCGCACGTTGGCCAGGACCACGAACAGCAGGACCGCGAACGTCGTCACCTTGATGCCGCCGGCGGTGCCCGCGCTGCCGCCGCCGACGAACATCAGGAGGTCGGTGACCAGCAGCGTCTGGGTGTTCATGGCACCGAAGTCCAGGCTGTTGAAGCCGGCCGTGCGCGGCATGACCGCCTGGAAGAACCCGGTGAGGAGCTTGCCGCGCAGGTCCAGCCCGCCCATCGTGGCCGGGTTGTCCCACTCCAGGGCCAGGAAGGCCGCGAAGCCGACCGCCAGCAGGCACCCCGTGACGGACAGGGTGATCCTGGCGTGGATCGTCCAGGTGTGCCGCTCACCCCTGCGTCGCGCGAACCGCCACAGTTCCACCCACACCGGGAACCCCAGACCGCCCGCGACGACCCCCACGGCGACGGGCACCGTGATCCACGGGTCGGTGGCGTACCCCATGAGGCTGTCGGCGAAGGGCGAGAAGCCGGCGTTGTTGAAGGACGAGACCGCGTGGAAGAGGCCCAGGTAGGCCGCGGAGCCGAGGGGGAGGTCGTACCCGATCCACCAGCGCAGCGTGAGGACCGCCATGACGGCCGTCTCGAAGACGAGGGTCACCGTGAGGATGCCGACGGCGATCCGGCGCACCTCCCCCAGGGTGAGGGTCTTGGTCTCCGAGCCGGTGCGCACGGCCATGCGCAGGCCCAGGTGGCGGCCCACCACGAGGGTGAGCACGGTCGCCAGGGCCATGATGCCGAAGCCGCCCACCTGGATGAGCGCCAGGATCACGCCCTCGCCCAGGAAGGACCAGTGGCCCCCCGTGTCGACCACCGCGAGGCCGGTCACGCTGGCCGCGGAGGTGGAGGTGAACAGGGCGGCGGCGAACGGCGTCCGTTCCCCGCTCTCGGTGGCGGCGGGGAGCGCCAGCAGACCCGCCCCGCAGAGCACGAGGAGCGCGAACGTCAGCACGGTGAGCTGCGGCGGGCTGATCCGCTGCGAGAGGTCCCGCAGCCGTCGTCCGGCGCGCACCCCGGTCCGGCCCCGACGCCGCGGCGGTCCAGGTCTTCGCCCGGGGCCCGGGTTCACGCCTCCCCGCCGTCGGAGCCGCCCTGCAGGAACCGGTATCCCATGCCGGGCTCGGTGATCAGGAAGCGCGGCGACTTCGGCTCCGGTTCGATCTTCTTGCGGATCTGGGAGACGTACAGGCGCAGGTAGCCGGTGTCGTGGACGTGGTCGGACCCCCAGATGTCGGAGAGGAGCGTCTGCCGCGTCACGAGCTTGCCCGAGTGGCGGACGAGGATCTCCAGGAGGCGCCACTCGGTGGGCGTCAGCCGGACGAGCTCCCCGCCGGAGGGACCGGGCCGGGTCACCGTCCTGGCGGAGAGGTCGACGGTCAGGTCCCCCACCCGCACGACCGGGTCCGAGTCGCCGCCGACGCCCCGGCGGGTCAGGGCGCGGACGCGCGCCAGCAGCTCGTCGATGGCGAAGGGCTTGGTGATGTAGTCGTCCGCACCGGAGTCCAGGGCCCGGACCTTGTCCACGGAGTCGGTGCGCCCGGAGACGACGAGGATGGGCGCGCTCGTCCACCCCCGGATGCCCTCGATGACCCCGACGCCGTCCAGGCGGGGCATGCCCAGGTCGATCAGGTACAGGTCCGGGCGCTGGTCGACGGCGGCCCTGAGGGCGTCGGCGCCGTTCGTGGCGACGACGATGTCGTAGCCGCGTGCGCGCAGGGTGACCCGCAGTGCCCGGAGGATCTGCGGGTCGTCGTCGGCGACGAGGATCTTCACCGGTCCGTCCTTCCAGAAGCCTGTCCGTCCGCGACGGGCAGGGAGATGACCATCGTCAGTCCTCCGCCGGGGGTGTCCTCGGCGGAGAGCCCGCCCCCCATCCCCTCCACGAAGCCCTTGGAGAGGCTGAGCCCCAGGCCGAGCCCGGT
Organism: Streptomonospora nanhaiensis; assembly: GCF_026642255.1. GTDB lineage: Bacteria > Actinomycetota > Actinomycetes > Streptosporangiales > Streptosporangiaceae > Nocardiopsis > Nocardiopsis tropica. The sequence continues at coordinate 3,724,617 of NZ_CP113264.1, forward strand.
GGTGTTGTCGGTGTCGCCCAGGCGCTGGAACGGCACGAACAGCTGCTCCCGCCGGTCGGGCGGGACTCCGCCCCCGTGGTCGATGACGCGGATCTGCACGGTGTCCCCGAACACGCTCGTGGCCACGCGCGCGCTGCGGTCGCCCGGCGAGAACCGGACGGCGTTGGCGAGGATGTTGACGATGGCCCGCTGCAGCAGGCCCGCGTCCGCGCGCACGCACGGCAGGTCGGGGTCCAGGTCCAGGTCGACGTCGGCGGGACCGAGGTCCAGCTCGTCCAGGGACGGCAGGATCACCTCGTCGACGTCGGTGGCGGCGAGCGAGACCACGAGGGCTCCGGCCTGGATGCGGCTGACGTCGAGGAGGTCGGTCACCAGGCCGGTCAGCGTGGTCAGGCTCTCCTCCGCCGTGGCGAGCAGCTCGTCGCGGTCCGCGGGGGACCAGCTGACCTCGGACGAGCGCAGGCTGCTGACCGCGGTGGTCGCCGCCGTCAGCGGCCTGCGCAGGTCGTGGCTGACCGCCGACAGCAGGGCGCTGCGCACCTGGTCGTTCTCGGCGAGCGGGCCGACCTCGCTGGCCGTGTCGCTCAGGTCCTGGTGTTCGAGGGCCGCGTCGATCTGCGCGGCGATCACGCCGAGGAGCCGCCTCTCGGAGGCGCCCGGCTCGGCGCCGTGGAGTTCGAGGGAGGCGCGGTCGCCGACCCGCACGACGGCGGGCTCCTCCCCTCCCCGGGGCTGGCCGGACGCGCACAGGACGTCCTCCCCCGAGCGCAGTCGCACGGCGTCCAGCCCGAACGCCTCCCTGGTGCGGTCCACCAGCGCCTGGAGGGCGTCCTGGCCCCGCAGGACGCTGCCCGCGACCGTGGCGAGGAGTTCGGACTCCGCCCCGGCCCGGAGGGCGGAGCGCGACCGGCGCGCCGCCTGGTCGACGATGTAGCTGACGAGGGAGGCGTTGACGACGTAGAGGACCAGGGCGAGCAGGTGGACCGGCTCGTCGACCGTGATGGTCCGCACCGGTTCGATGAAGAAGTAGTCCAGTGTGACCGCCGACAGGACGGCGGTGTACAGCGCGGGCCAGATGCCCCCGACGAGCGCGACGACGATGACCAGCAGCTGGTAGGCCAGGACCTCGACGACGATGGACTCGGCGCTGCGCTGGCCGACGAGCAGCCAGGTCAGGACGGGGCCGCCGAGCACCGAGAGGGCGAAGCCCAGGAGGCGGCGCCTGGCGGTCAGCGCCCCGCCCGGCCGGGGGAGCGCGAAGCGTCCCCCGGCCGCCGCGTGGTTGACGATGTGGACGTCGATGCCGCCGGACTCGCGGATGACGGTGGCGCCGATGCCGGGGCCGGTCAGTGCGGTGGCGAGGCGCCCCCGGCGGCTGATGCCGATGACCAGCTGGGTGGCGTTCACCGCGCGGGCGAACCCGACGAGGGACTCGGGGATGCCGTCGCCGACCACCTGGTGGAAGGTGCCGCCGAGTTTCTCGGTCAGGGCCCGCTGCGCGGCGAGTGCCCCGGGACGGCCCTCGCGCAGCCCCTCCTGGCTGCTCACGTGCACGGCCAGGAGCTCGCCCCCGGAGGAGCGCGCGGCGATGCGCGCCCCCCTGCGGAGCAGGGTCTCCCCCTCGGGCCCGCCGGTCAGGGCGACGACGACGCGCTCCCGGGCCTCCCACGTGCTGTCGATGCGGTGCTCGGCCCGGTAGTCCTTCAGCGCGCTGTCCACCTCGTCCGCCAGCCACAGCAGCGCGAGCTCGCGCAGCGCGGTGAGGTTGCCCAGGCGGAAGTAGTTGGACAGGGCGGCGTCGATCCGCTCGGCGGGGTAGACGTTCCCCGCCGCCAGGCGGTCCCGGAGGGCCTGCGGCGCCAGGTCGACCAGTTCGATCTGGTCGGCGGCGCGCAGCACCTGGTCCGGGACGGTCTCGCGCTGCGGGACGCCGGTGATCCGCTGGACGACGTCGTTGAGGGACTCGATGTGCTGGATGTTGACGGTCGTGATGACGTCGATCCCGGCCGCCAGCAGCGCCGACACGTCCTCCCAGCGCTTCTCGTGGCGCGCCCCCGGGGCGTTGGTGTGCGCGTACTCGTCGACCAGCGCCGTCCCCGGACGGCGCGCCAGGACGGCGTCCAGGTCCATCTCGGCCAGGCCGACGCCCCGGTGGGACACCGTCGTCCGGGGCACCGCCTCGACGCCCTCGGCCATCGCCGCCGTGCCGCAGCGGCCGTGCGTCTCGACGACGGCGACCACGACGTCCCCGCCCTCCTCGCGCAGGCGCCGCCCCTCCTCGAGCATGGTGTAGGTCTTGCCGACCCCGGGAGCGGCGCCCAGGAAGACCCTCAGCCGGCCTCTCCTCATCTGCCTTCCGCCCCCCACCCGTCGACGGCGAGGTTCAGCTTCAGGACGTTGACCCTCTCCTCGCCCAGGAACCCCAGGTCCCGGGGCTCGATACTACGCCGGACCAGGTCCTGGACGTCCGCTGCCGGCACCCCCCGCGCCTCCGCGACGCGCGGCGCCTGGAGCAGCGCGTACGCGGGGCTGATGTGCGGGTCCAGACCGGAACCCGAGGCGGTCAGGGCGTCCGCGGGGACGCTCCCGGGATCGACCCCCTCGAACTCCGCGACCGCCGCCCGCCGTTCCTCGACCGTGTCCACGAGGTCGGGGTTCTCCGGACCGAGGTTGCTCCCGCCGGAGGCCCCGGCGTCGTGTCCGTCGCCGGCGGCGGAGGGCCGGGACTGGAACCACTCGGGGAGCGGTGCGCCGTCGGCGCCGGTGAAGGACTGCCCGATCAGGGACGAGCCGACGACCGTGCCGTCCTGCGCCCTGACGGGCGAGCCGTCGGCGCGTTCCGGCATGAGCACCCGGCCGACGCCGGTCACAGCCAGCGGATAGACCAGGCCCAGGACGACGGTGAGGACCAGGAACGCCCGGAGGGCGGTTCCGTGGTGGCGGATCAGTACGCGTGTGGAACCCATGGTGGGTGTCTCCCTTCGGAGCCGTCAGAAACCGGGAAGAAGGCTGACGGCGAGGTCGATGAGTTTGATGCCGGCGAAGGGGGCCGCCACTCCGCCGAGCCCGTAGACGAGCAGGTTGCGGCTGAGGATCTGCGGCGCGCGCAGGGGCCGGTACCGGACACCGCGCAGCGCGAGCGGGATGAGGACCACGATGATCACGGCATTGAAGACGATCGCCGACATGATCGCGGACGCGGGAGAGGCCAGGCCCATGACGTTCAGCGCGCCCAGACCGGGGAAGACCCCGGCGAACATGGCCGGGATGACCGCGAAGTACTTGGCGATGTCGTTGGCGACGGAGAACGTGGTCAGCGCCCCCCGGGTGATGAGCAGCTGCTTGCCGATACGGACCACGTCGATGAGCTTGGTGGGGTCCGAGTCCAGGTCCACCATGTTCCCGGCCTCCTTGGCCGCCGAGGTGCCGGTGTTCATCGCCACGCCGACGTCGGCCTGGGCCAGTGCGGGGGCGTCGTTGGTGCCGTCCCCGGTCATCGCGACGAGCCCGCCCCCCTGCTGCTCCCTGCGGATGAGGGCGAGTTTCTGCTCCGGGGTGGCCTCGGCGAGGAAGTCGTCCACCCCGGCCTCGGCGGCGATCGCCTTCGCCGTCAGGGGGTTGTCCCCGGTGACCATCACGGTGCGGATGCCCATCTCGCGGAGTTGCGCGAAGCGTTCGGCGATGCCCTCCTTGACCACGTCCTTGAGGTGGATCACGCCCAGTACGGCGGTGTGTCCCGAGGGCCTGCGCACCGCCACGACCAGCGGTGTGCCCCCGCTGTCGGAGATCCGCCCGACCCGGTCCTCCAGCTCCGTGCGGACGACGGGGCCCACGGGGCCCGTCTCCCGGACCCAGGCGAGCACCGCCGAGCCCGCGCCCTTGCGGATCAGGGTGCCGTCGGGCAGATCGACACCGCTCATCCGGGTCTGGGCGGTGAAGGGGACGACCTCGCCGGGTGACGCGGCGTCCACCACCACCCCCTCGGCGCGGGCGAGTTCCACCACGGAGGTGCCCTCGGGGGTGGGGTCGGCCAGGGAGGCCAGCGCCGCGGAGCTGACCAGGTCCGGCTTCCGCACGCCCTCCAGGGGCACGAACTCGCTGGCCCGCCGGTTGCCGTGGGTGATGGTGCCGGTCTTGTCCAGCAGCAGGGTGGTCACGTCGCCGGCGGCCTCGACGGCGCGGCCGGACATGGCCAGCACGTTGTGCTGCACGAGGCGGTCCATGCCGGCGATGCCGATGGCGGACAGCAGGGCGCCGATGGTGGTGGGGATCAGGCACACGAGCAGCGCGACCAGGACGGGGACGCTGACCGGCGCCCCGGCGTAGGAGGCGATCGGGTGCAGGGTGAGGGCGACGACCACGAAGACGACCGACAGGCTCGCCAACAGGATGTTGAGCGCGATCTCGTTGGGGGTCTTCTGCCGCTCGGCGCCCTCGACCAGGGCGATCATCCTGTCGACGAAGGTCTCCCCCGGCCTGGACGTGATGCGGACGACGATCCGGTCCGAGAGCACGCGGGTGCCGCCGGTGACGGCGCTGCGGTCGCCGCCGGACTCGCGCACCACGGGCGCGGACTCCCCGGTGATCGCCGACTCGTCCACCGAGGCGATGCCCCAGACGATGTCGCCGTCGCCGGGAACCGGTTCTCCCGCCGAGACGGCCACGACGTCCCCGGGGCTGAGATCGGCCGAGGAGACGGGGCGTGTCCCGGTGTCCTCCGCGGAGGGGTCGGCCTCCGGGTCGTAGCCGACCACCAGGTTCGCCGCGGTACTGGTCCGGGTCCTGCGCAGGCTGTCGGCCTGGGCCCTGCCCCTGCCCTCGGCCACGGACTCGGCCAGGTTGGCGAAGACCACGGTCAGCCAGAGGCAGCCGGCGATCGCCCAGGTGAAGCCCGCCGGGATCGGCGAGCCCCCGGACGCCTCGGGGCCTCCGAAAAACGGTTCGGCGACCGCCATGGCCGTGGTGAGCGCGGCCCCGACCTCGACGACGAACATGACGGGGTTGCGGTACATGATCCGCGGGTCGAGCTTGCGCAGCGCCCCGGGGAGCGCGGCGGCGACCTGGGCCGGTCCGAACGCCCTGCGGCGGCCTCCGGTCGCGGGGTCGGCGCTCGGCGGCGCCTCGGCGACGGGTGGGCGGGATGTCGTGGTCATGGTCGGTTACAGTCCTTCCGCCAGGGGGCCCAGCGCGAGCACGGGGAAGTAGGTCAGGGCGGTCACCACGACGGTGACGCCGATCAGCAGGCCGACGAACTGCGGTCTGTGGGTGGGCAGGGTGCCGCCGGTCGCGGGCGCCTTGTCCTGGGCCGCGAGTGCGCCGGCCAGGGCGAGGACGAACACGATCGGGACGAACCGTCCCAGCAGCATGGCGATGCCCAGCGCGGTGTTGAACCAGGGCGTGTCCGCGGTCAGTCCGGCGAAGGCCGAGCCGTTGTTGTTGGACGCCGACGTGAACGCGTACAGCACCTCGGACAGGCCGTGGAGGCCGGGGTTGAGGATCGACGTCGCCTCCACGCCGGCGCGGACGGCGGGCACGGCGAAGCTGAGCGCCGTCCCCGCGAGGACCAGGGTCGGGGAGACGAGGATGTACAGGCTGGCGAGCTTGATCTCGCGCGGACCGATCCTCTTGCCGAGGTACTCCGGGGTGCGGCCGACCAGGAGGCCCCCGACGAAGACGGCCAGGAGGGCGAGCACCAGCATCCCGTAGAGGCCGGAGCCGACACCGCCGGGCGCGACCTCGCCGAGCATCATGTTGACCATAGGCACCATGCCGCCGAGGGCGGTGTAGGAGTCGAACATCGAGTTGACCGCGCCGGTCGAGGTCAGGGTGCTCGCCGAGCCGAACAGGGCGGAGGCGATGACGCCGAACCGCTGCTCCTTGCCCTCCAGCGCCGCTCCGGCGGCCTCGGGCGCCGCTCCGGCGCCGTTCAGCTCCAGGGCGGTGAGGGCGGTGAGGGAGACCACGAAGATCGCCGCCATGGCGGCGAGGACGGCGTAGCCCTGCCGGTGGTCGCCGACCATCCGGCCGAAGGTGCGCGGCAGCGAGAACGGGATCGCCAGCATGAGGACGATCTCGAACAGGTTGGTCCACGGCGAGGGGTTCTCGAACGGGTGCGCGGAGTTCGCGTTGAAGTAGCCGCCGCCGTTCGTGCCCAGGAGCTTGACCGCCTCCTGGGAGGCCGCCGTTCCGCCGGGGATCGTCTGCGTCGCGCCGGCGAGGGTCCGGACCTCGGTGGGGCCGCCGAGGTTCTGGACGACACCGCCCGCGATCAGGACCACGGCCGCGACCAGGGAGATCGGCAGGAGGATGCGCAGCGTTCCACGGGTGAGGTCGACCCAGAAGTTGCCGATCGTGCCCGAGCGGCGGCGCGCCAGTCCGCGGACCAGGGCGACGGCGACCGCGAGGCCCGCGGCGGCCGAGACGAAGTTCTGGACGGCCAGCCCGCCGAACTGCACGAGGTGGCCCACGGTCGCTTCCGGCGAGTACGACTGCCAGTTGGTGTTCGTCACGAACGACGCCGCGGTGCTGAACGCGAGCCCCTCGGGGACGGGCGGCAGCCCGAGGGAGAGGGGCAGGAACGCCTGGAGCCGCTGGAGCAGGTACAGGAACAGCAGGCCGACCGCGGAGAAGGCGAGCACCCCGCGCAGGTACGCCTGCCACGACTGCCCGGACGCCGGGTCCACTCCGATGAGCCGGTAGAAGCCCCGCTCGACCGCGAGGTCGCGGGGGGAGGTGAAGACGCGCGCCATGTACTCGCCGAGGGGCCGGTACAGCAGGGCGAGGACCAGCGCGACGGCGGCGGCGGGGAGGACCGCGAGGAGGACGGCCATCAGAACCGCTCCGGTTTGACGAGGGCGTACACGAGGTAGGCGACCGCGGCCGCCGCGAGCGCGGCCGCGAGGAGGTCGAAGGCGATCACAGCTTCGCGACCCCCCTGCCGATCACGCCGACCAGCGCGAAAGCGGCGAGCGCGGTGAGCACGTAGACGACGTCGAGCACGGGGCGACTCCCTGGGGTGAAGGGTGTGCCCCTCTGTCCGGGGCACGGGCCTCGAAGGCCTGAAACCCATACAAAACCCCTGGAACTGCGCCGATGCCGTTCCTAACGGCTTCCATGCGGAACCGGTGGTGAATCCTCACGGCATCCATGCGGCCCGTCGCCGTGCGGGACGCGGGGCCGGCCCCCGCACGGTGCCCTCCCCTGCGGAGCCGTGGCCCCGGACTCCCCGGAACACGGAACGGGGGCGCGGTCTCGACCGCGCCCCCGTTCACCCCGTCCGGATCCGCTCCGGCGCCCCCGTCACTGCTGACGGGCGTCCACCAGGTCGGGTTTCTTCCAGTCCGGGTCCGAGAAGTACTTCTTGGTCTCCGCGACGATGACCCCGCTGAGCACCAGCAGGCCGATGAGGTTGGGGACCGCCATCAGGCCGTTGGCCGCGTCGCTGAACGCCCAGGCGATGCTGAGGTCGGTCGTGGCGCCGACGTACACGACGAGGACGAACACGATGCGGAACGGGATGACCGCCTTGCGGCCGACCAGGTAGTCCAGGCAGCGCTCACCGTAGTAGGACCAGCCGACCAGCGTGGTGAAGGCGAAGAACATCAGGCTGATCGCCACGATGGCGCCGCCGACCGGGGCCAGCCCCGGCGAGATGGAGCCCAGGGCCTCGCTCATGGCCCAGTTGGTCATCAGGGCGCCGTCGCCCGTGTCCGCCTCGGCGTGCCAGGCGCCGGTGACGATGATGACCAGGCCCGTCATCGTCACGACGATGATGGTGTCGATGAAGGTCTGGGTCATGGAGACCATCGCCTGGCGGACCGGGTGCGCGGTCTTGGCCGCGGCGGCGGCGATGCCGCCGGTGCCCAGGCCCGACTCGTTCGAGAACATGCCGCGCGCCATGCCCTGCTGCATCGCGAGGATGAACGCCGAGCCCAGGAACCCTCCGACCGCGGAGGTGCCGGTGAAGGCGTCGGTGAAGATCAGGGCGATGGCCGCCGGGATCTCGGTGACGTAGACGGCCAGGACCACGAGGGCGGCCAGGACGTAGGCGATGATCATGAACGGCACGACGCCGGCGGCGAAGCGGCCGATGCTCTTGATGCCGCCGAGGATGACCGCGGCGACCAGCACGACCATGACGATCCCGGAGAGCCAGGTCGGCACGCCGAAGGTCGAGTCGAGCTGGCCCGCGACGGCGTTGGCCTGCGTCATGTTGCCGATGCCGAAGGAGGCCACGGCGCCGAAGAGCGCGAACAGGGTGCCGAGCACCAGGCCGAGTCTCGCCCCTCCGCTGCCGGGGCCGAACTTCTCGGCGAACCCGTGGCGCAGGTAGAACATCGGGCCGCCGCTCATCTCGCCCTTGGAGTCGGGGCGGCGGTACTTCACGCCGAGCAGGGCCTCGCTGTACTTGGTGGCCATGCCCAGGACGCCGGTGACCCACATCCAGAAGAGGGCTCCGGGGCCTCCGACGCCGATCGCCAGGGCCACGCCCGCGATGTTGCCGACGCCGACGGTGGCCGCGAGGGCGGTGCTGAGCGCCTGGTAGTGGGAGATGTCGCCCTTGGCCTGGCCGCCCTCGGTGCGGCGGATCAGCGCCAGCCACAGCGCGTGCCCGAGCACGCGGAACTGGAGCCCGCCCAGCCTGATGGTGAGGTAGACGCCCACGATCAGGAGCAGGGGTATCAGGAAGAACGGTCCCCACACGAAGGAAACGACGGCGTCCAGGATCGCCTGGATCGTATCGGTCATCAGAGTGTGTCTCCCTGTCGTCGATGGGTGGGCGCCCCCGGCGGGCCGGAGGCGGGTCCGAAGGCGTGCACGGAAGCGTTACAGGTGACGGTTACATCCGTGTCACGTGTTCCTGCCGCTACGGTCTCTGCTCACGCGCAGCGCCACCCGCACCGCGGTCCCCGGCCGTCCGGAGGGCCGGGCGGCGCCGCCGCGGCGACCAGTATCCCGCTCCGGGGGCGCGGGCACGCGCCCACGCGCGGCGGGTCCCGGGACGGTCCGCCGGGGCGGGCCGTGGAGCCCCGGGGCGGGGCACGCCGTGTCCCGTGCCCGTCGGAGCGGCGGGAGGGGGCCCTGCTGGCCGGTCCGCTGCCCGTGGCGGGAGCGGACCGGCCCGCGGCGGGCGACGGTCAGAAGATGCGGCCGCAGAACGGGGCGTCCGCCCGGTGCAGGGCCGCGTCCAGGCCGGCCACGGCGCCGGGGGTGTGCTCGGTGAGCAGGCCCGCGCGCAGGTACCCCTCCAGGGAGGTCTGCCCCAGGTAGGCGGCGCCCAGGTGCGACACGTCCAGGGAGACGTCCGGGGCGTCCTGCACGGCCTCCACCCGGGCTCCCCCGCGGTCGGCGCCGATCCTCCACCGGCCGGCGTTCCACGGCGCGTGGCGGTCGGCGACCTCCACCACCGCCTCCACCGGTGCCGCGTAGGAGCGCTCGGCGAGCGCCCCCGGCACGTCCACCAGCCGCATCCACAGGGACGTGTAGAGCGTGGGGACCACGCGGTCCCTGTCCACGACCAGGTGGCGCAGGGGGTTGTCCTCCGCCAGGAAGCCGAACCTGACCCTGCTCGTCAGGTCGCGGTTGAACAGGTGCTCGAACAGGGCCGTCCAGGCGGCGGGGGCGGTCGCCAGGACCTCCTCGACGTGCACCTCGCCACGGGCCCCGTCACCCGACCACTTGTTCAGGGTGCGGTAGAGGGCGTATCCCAGGGGGCCGTCCGGTCCGCTCACGACAGCGGCCAGCCTCGGGCTCTTCCCGTCGCGGGAGTCGGGCTTGTCCCGCAAGAACCTGTCCCACCAGTGGCTCCCGCGCTGGAACTGGCCGACCTGGGCCGCCGCCACCTCGCGGTGCACGAGCGCGAGGTCGTCGCGGACCCGGACGGGGTCGGCGAGCCGGACCCGCAGGGCGGGGTCCCGGGGCGCCTCCGGGCGCAGCACGCCGTACTGGCGCTGGACGGCCGTCTCCATCTCGGTCGCGGCCGGGCCGTAGCCGAAGCGGCCGTAGATGGCCCCCTCCGAGGCCCACAGGGCCGCGTACCTGCCGCCGGAGGCGCGGATGTCGGCCAGCTGCCGGCGCATCAGCGCGCTGAGCACGCCCCTGCGCCGGTACGTGGGCCACACGCCCACGGCGGTGACCCCCGCGACCGCGCGGGGCCCGCCGGGCAGGGCCATCTCGAAGGGGAAGTGGTTGGTGGCGCCCACGACCTCCTCCGCGTCCCCCTCCCCGTCGACCGCGACGAGGACGCGGTCGTACCCGACGGCGTCGTGCAGGGGGAAGGCGCGCTCCGCCATCGTGTCCGGGTCGTCGCCCGCGAGGAGGGCCTCGCCCACGACCCTGAGCACCTCGGGGAACTCGTCCCGGTCGGAGCCGCGCACGGTCCACGCGGGTCTCTCGGTCTCGGGGTTCTTCGTCATGCCGTTGCTACCGTTCTTCGTGTCTTCGCGGTCGGTCAGAAGTCCGTGGTGCACAGGGGTGCGCGGGGCACGTGCAGCGCGGTGTCCAGGCGGGCGGCCGCCCCCGGCGCGTGCTCGACGGCCAGGCCCGCGTCCACCAAGGCGGTCAGGGAACCGCCCCCCAGGTACACGGCGCCCAGGTGGGACACGTCCAGGGTCAGGTCGGGGGCCGCGTCGGCCGCGTCGGCGCGGGCTTCCCCGCCGCCGGCCCTGAGCCGCCAGCGCCCGGCGTTCCAGGGGGCGAACCGGTCGGTGACCTCCAGGACGGTGTCCAGGGGCGTGGCGTAGGAGCGTTCGGCCAGGGCGCCGGGGAGGTCCACCAGGCGTACCCACAGGGAGTCGAACTCCCGGCGCGCCAGTCGGCGCGGGTCGGCCAGCAGCACGGTGAGGATGTCGTCCTCGGCGAGGTTGTCCAGGTGCGCCGAGGAGACCAGGTCCCTGGAGAACAGGTGGTCGTACAGGGCGACCCCGGCCCGGGCCGTGGCCGCGACGGCCTCCCGGACCCGGACCTCCCCCGTGGGGAGGCGGTCCTCCCACTTGTGCAGGACGCGGTAGAGGGCGTAGCCCTCGGCCCCGTCGGGGCCGCGCACGACGGCGGCGCGCAGCGGCCCGGCGCCCCGGCGGTCCCGCTCCTCGTCGTGCAGGAGCCATCCCCACCAGCCGGGCTTCCGGAGGATGTGGCCGTTGCGGGCGGAGGCCGTCCGGCGGTGCAGCTCCTCGATCTCGCCGCGGACGTGCCCGGGTTCGGTGAGGTCGACGGTGAGGGCCGGGTCGCGCGGGGCCCCGGGCCGCAGCGCGGCGTGGGCGAGCTGGACGGAGGCCTCGAACTGCCGGACGGCCGGGCCGTAGCCGAAGCGGCCGTAGATCGTGCCCTCCGAGGACCAGAGGACCGCGAGCTTCTCGCCGCGCTCGCGGACGTCGGCCAGCTGGCGCCGCATCAGCGCGCTGAGCACGCCCCTGCGCCGGTACGTGGGCCACACGCCCACGGCGGTGACCCCCGCGACCGCGCGGGGCCCGCCGGGCACGGTGAGGGTGAGCGAGTACGCCATGGTGGTGCCGACGATCCGCTCACCGTCCAGGGCGACCAGGGCGCGGTCGTACTCCGCGCTGGGGAAGTCCCGCTCCTCGCGGAGGAGCCTCTCCACCGGCAGGCCGATGGCCTCCGAGAAGACCGCCGCGAACTCGGGGTACTCCTGCTCCGTGCTTGTGCGCACGGCCCATCCCAGGTCGTCGTTGCGAGGGGGAACGGGGTGGTGAGCGCCTGCCATGGGCCGACCCTCTCAGCCGCGCCCGGCGCGGCGCCAGTGGTTTTCCGCGTGTCGGCGCGATCGTCCCCCGGCGACCGGCCCCGGTCGCCGGGGGCGGGTGCACCCCGCCGGGCCGACCCGACCGCTCCCCCGCGGCCCGCGCCCCTCCGGGGCCGCGGGGAGGAGGCGGCCGTCGCGGCGCCGGAGGTCGCGCGCGACCTCCGTCCCGCGGCCGTCGTCCACAGGCGCGGGACCGAGGAGTAACCCGCCGCCCCAGGGGGCACTCCTACCGTGTGAAACGTACGACCCCTCCCCTCAGGCCCCCGTCCGACCACCCGCCCCGCGACGGTCGGCGCAGACTCGTGGTGGGGGTGGACGCGGGCGGCACCGCCACCCGCGCACTGGTCGCCACCCTGTCCGGCGAGCGCCTGGGCCGGGCCCGGTCCGGGGGGGCCAACCCCAACGCGCACGGCGCCGACGCGGCCGCCGACCGGCTCGCCGAGGCGGTCGCGGGGGCCCTGGACCAGGCCGGGCGGGGGGCGCGCGACGCGGTGGCCGCGGTGGTGGTGGGCCTGGCCGGAGTCTCCGCGCTCCGCGACCCGGGCGTGCGCGCGCGGATGGAGCGCGCCCTGCACGAGGCCGGGCCGGCCGTCGGCCGGGGTGTCTTCACCGGGGACGACGAGGTGGCCTTCGCCGCCGGGACCCCGTCCGCGCACGGCACGGTGCTGATCGCCGGGACCGGGGCGATCGCCACCCGGATCGACGACCGCCGGCGGACCCGGTCCGCGGACGGCATGGGGTGGCTGATCGGCGACGACGGCTCGGCGTTCTGGATCGGGCACCACGCGGCCAAGGAGACGGCGCGTCAGCTGTCCCGGGGCGGCGGCCTCAGCCCGCTGGCCCGGGCGGTGGCCAAACGCGTCATCCCCGGCCAGAGGCCGGTGGACGGGGAGTCCCACATACCCCAGGAGCACGCCAGGAACTTCGCCCGGACCCTGACCGCGGCGCCCCCGATCGCACTCGCCGCACTCGCGCCGCTGGTCAGCGAGGCGTACGCGCTGGGCGACCCTGCGGCCGAGGTGATCGTGGACGCCGCCGCCGGACACCTGGCGCACTCGGTGCACCAGGTGCGCAACCCCGGCGAGTGCCTGCCCGTGGTGCTGGCGGGCGGCGTGCTCGCGCATTCGGAACCGGTGCGGTCGGCGCTCACCCGCAAGCTGACGATGGGCACCGCCGGGTCGGAGGTCGTCGCGGCCGGGTGCACGGAGGGCGGAGCGGCCTGGTTGGCCGCCCTGCGGGCCGGTGCGGCGGACGGGGACCGCGAGCTGCACGGGGCGTTCACCCGGCCCGCCCCGGACGGGGGCGCCGACCGCGGCAGGGACCGCACCGACGCGGCGTAGGGGCCGGCCCTCGGGCCCGCGCGGGCGGTGCCGGGGGACGCGTGACGGGGCGTTCACGCGTCCCCGGGCCCCCGCGCGGGAACGTCCGTGAGACTCCGGCCCGGCCCCGGACCGGCCCTGTGGTTCGCGGCGGTTTGCCCTGTTGGCGCAGGGTGCCCTACCGTGTGAGGTGGTTAGGCTTACCTAACCCACGACGCGAGAACGGGGACACCATGGCAGAGCGGCGGGAACGTCCGAAGAGGACCGTCCACACGGGACGGGTGGAGTCGGTCGAGCAGCTGACGCCGCACATGGTCCGGGTCGTGTTCGGCGGTGACGGACTCTCCTCGTTCGCGACCGGGGGCCACACCGACAGCTACGTCAAGCTCCTGTTCCCGCCGCCCGCCCCGGGCGACCCGGAACCCCTCGACGTGGACCGGATCCGCGCCGAGCGCCCCCGCGAGGAGTGGCCGGTCACCCGCACCTACACCGTGCGCGCCTGGGACCCCGACTCCCGCCGGCTGACCATCGACTTCGTCCACCACGGCAGCTCCGGCCTGGCCGGTGCCTGGGCGGCGGGCGCCTCGCACGGCGACCGGCTGTGCATGCTGGGGCCGGGCGGCGGCTACTCCCCCGACCCCGGCGCCGACTGGCACCTGCTGGCCGGGGACGAGAGCGCCCTTCCCGCCATCGCCGCCTCCGTGGAGCGGCTTCCGGTCGGCCGCACCGCGCACGTGTTCGTCGAGGTCCAGGGGCCCGAGGAGGAGCACAAGCTCGACGCCCACGACGACGTCCACGTGCACTGGCTGCACCGCGGAGACCGGCCCGTCGGGTCCCTCCTGGTCCCGGCCGTGCGCGCGCTCGACCTCCCCGAGGGCGCCGTGCACGCGTTCGTGCACGGCGAGGCGGGGTTCGTCCGCGACCTGCGCCGCCTCCTGCGCGTCGAGTACGGGCTGGCCAAGGAGAGCCTGTCCATCTCCGGCTACTGGCGCCTGGGCCGCGACGAGGACGGCTGGCAGGCCTCCAAGGCCGAGTGGAACCGCAGCGTGGAGGCCGAGGAGGAGGCCACCCTGGCCTCCTCCGGCTGACGCCGCGGTCCCGGTCCGGCCGCTACGCCTCCAGCTTCTCCAGCGCGATCAGGTAGGCCTCGTTGAAGGTCGGGAACTGGGGGACGGAGTCGAGCAGGGTCGCCACCGGGATCCCTGCCCGGATCGCCAGCGCGGCGGTGTGGATCCACTCCGACGCCATCGGCCCGAACGCCCACGCGCCGACCAGGACCCCGCGCCCGCGGTCGGCGACCAGCCCGAGCGTGCCGCGCGGGTCGGTCCCGTAGGTCCAGGGCCGGGCCAGGGTCTCGGGCAGGTCGGCCTCGGCGGTGACCGCGTCGATCCCGCGCTCCACCGCCTGCCGGGCGGTGAGCCCCACCGCCGCGATCTCGGGCTCGGAGAAGATCACGCGGGGGACCGCCGTGTAGTCGGCGGTGCGCTCCCTGCCCAGGATGTTGTCGGCGACGACGCGCCCCTGGTACTTGGCCACGTGCGTGAACATCGACACCCCGGTCGCGTCGCCGATGCCCCACAGGCCCGGCTCCGCCCGGCAGCGCTCGTCCACCGGCAGGCCGCTCCGGTCCGTCCGCACGCCGGCCTCCTCCAGCCCGAGGCCGTCGGTCCGGGGCCGGCGACCGGTGGCGAGCACCACCACGTCGGCGCGGACGCGCTCGCCGTTGTCGAGGGTGGCGAGCACGCCGTCGCCGTCCCTGGACACCGAGGCGACCTGGGTCCCCAGGTGCACGGAGATGCCGTCGCGGGCGAACTGGTCGCCGATCAGCTCGCACAGCCGCGGTTCCTCGCGGTCCACCAGGCGGGGCCCGCGCTGGACGACCGTCACCGCGGCGCCCATCCGGGACAGGAACTGCCCCAGTTCGACGCCGACGGCGCTGCCGCCGACCACGAGGGCGCTGCGGGGGATCTCCGTGAGGGTGGTGGCCTCCCGGTTGGTCCACACCATGGACCGGTCCAGGGCGTCGAGGCCGTCGATCGGCGGGCGCACGGCCGAGGACCCGGTGGCGACGACCACGTGGTCGGCGGTGAGCTCGGTGTCCCCCACCGCCACGCGCCAGGGGTCGCGGCCGATCACGCGCCCCTCGCCCTTGAACACCAGCGCGCCCTGGTCCCGGTACCCCTGGACCTGTGCGGAGTCGTCGAGGTGGCGGATCATCTGATCGCGGTACTCGCGCAGCCGGGGCCAGTCGAGGTCCGGCGGGGAGACGCCCGCCGCGCCGACGGCCTCCGCGCGAACCTCCGGGGGCCGCAGCAGCACCTTGGTGGGGATGCAGGCGTAGTAGCCGCACTCGCCGCCGACGAGTTCGCGCTCGATGACGGCGACCCGCCTGCCCGCCTCGAGCAGACGGCTCGCGACCGTCTCGCCGCCCGGTCCCATGCCGATGATGATCGCGTCCAGGTGTTCCATGTGCCTCGTTCCGCCCGCAGCCCGGTGGGTCAACCACGATGGTGGCCCCTGCCCGGGGTGGGGGGAAGGTCCGACACGCGGCTATTCCACGGGTTCGCGCCTCCGGAACCGCGCGGGAGGCGCGGAAGCGGCCCGCACGCGTACGGCGGACGGCCGCGGACGCGCACGGGGAGCGCGGTCCGGCGGAGCGCCCGCGTGCGGCGCGTCACCCCCGGAACGGGCCGTGCGCGGGCCGGGGCGTGATGGAATTGCAGGTCGTCACCCGGTCCGATCCGGAAGGAACCGCCTCCCCGGCGCATCCCCATGTCCACGCAGAACCTCCTCCTCGTCCTCGACCTCGTCGGCATCCTGGCGTTCGCCGTCGACGGGGCCCTGACGGCCATCCGCACCGCCCGGGTGGACATCGTCGGTGTGCTGTCCCTCGGCCTGGTCACCGCCATCGGCGGCGGCGTCATCCGCGACGTCCTGCTGGGGGTGACCCCGGCGACCTTCCAGGACTGGCGCTACATCACGACCGCGCTCGTCGGCGGCACGCTGGCCTTCTTCCTCAGCCGCCAGCTGACGCACCTGTCCAGGCCGATCCTGCTGTTCGACGCGGCCGGCCTGAGCCTGTTCGCGGTGATCGGCGCGACCAAGGCGCAGGAGATGGGGTTCGGTCCGCTCCAGGCGGTCCTGCTGGGCGCGATCACCGGGGTCGGCGGCGGCACCGTCCGCGACGTGCTGCTCAACCGCGTACCGACCGTGCTCAGCGCCAACTCGCACCTGTACGCCATCCCGGCGATGCTCGGCGCCGCGTTCGTCGTGCTCGCGAACGTGGCCGGGTTCGGCACGGGCCTGGTCGCGGTCGTCGGCGCCCTGGTCTGCTTCACCGTGCGGATCCTCGCGCTGCGGTACCGGTGGAACGCCCCCCTGCCGCCCGGGGCGCCGCCGCTGTGACCCCCGCCCCGGCACCGGGCTCCGGCCGCCCCGCACGTCCGCGGACGGGGCGCGGGCCCCGGCATCCGTGTGCGCGGAGGAGGACCCGGTCCCCGGGGAGCGGGGCGCGGGGCCGCACGGGTGACCCTGGACCTCTCCCGGCCGGCGGCACTCGTCGTGCGGGACCTCGCACGCACGCGTGCGCGCCGACGGGCCAGGCGCTCGGCCGGGCGGGGGCGAGCTCCGCACGCGCACCCGCATGCGCGCCGACGGCCGTCCCCGCCTCAGGGGAGTTCCGGTGTCGCCCCCAGGGCACGGTCCGCCACCTCGCGCAGCATAGTGACCATGGCGTGGACGGGCCCGGTCGGCCGCCGCCGGTGGACGGCGTAGATCTCCCTGGCCAGGCGGGCGTCGCGCAGGGGGCGGCTCACCCGGAGCCCCGGGCGCGCGGCGCCCAGGATGCTGCTCGGCACGAGCGCCACACCGACCCCGGCCTCGATGAGCGCGAGGGCGACCTCGTAGTCGCGGGTCTCGTAGGCCACGGTCAGGCGGACCCCGGCCGCGGCCGCCGCGGTGTCCAGGCTGACGCGGTTGTGGATCCCGGGCGCCCCGCAGATCCACTCCTCGTCGGCCAGGTCCGCCAGCCCCAGGTCGTGGTCGCCGAGGGGGTGCCCGGTGGGGGCGACCGCGAGCAGCGGGTCGACGAGGACGCGTTCGCGGTGCAGGCCGCCGGCCCGCGGCAGGGGCACGCCCGGGTAGCGGTGCGTGACGAGCAGGTCCAGCTCGCCGGAGGCGACCAGGCCGTACCCTCCGGGCGGCTCGATGTCGGACAGGGACAGCCGCACGTGCGGGTGCTCGCGGCCGAAGGCGGCGAGGGTGGCGGGCAGCAGGACCTTGCCCGCGCTGGCGAAGGCCCCCAGGGACAGGCGGTCGGGGACCACCCCCGCGAACGCGCGGACGGCGGTCTCGGCGTCGCGCAGCTCGCCCAGGACGCGTTCCCCGTGGGCGAGCAGCACCCGCCCCGCCTCGGTGAGGGTGGCCCCCGTGCGTCCGCGCTCGACCAGTGCGCATCCGACCTCGCGCTCCAGCTTGGTGAGCTGCTGGGAGAGGGCGGGCGGGGTGAACGACAGTCGCTCGGCCGCGGCGGCGATGGATCCCGCGTGCGCGATCTCCACGAGCACGCGGAGCCGGTTGGCGTCCAGCACGGCGACCCTCCCCCAAACAACATCCGGCACAAAGTTCTGCTTACTGATCTTTAGCAGACCCAACTTTAAGTTAATCGTCAGTAGCGGCAGAGTGGAGCCATGAGCCCCACGACCGCGCACGCCGCGCGCACGCCCACGGCCACCGACGTCCGCGCGGCGGCGGAGCGCATCGCGCCCTACGCCCGACGGACCCCCGTGCTGCACACCGAGGTGGACGGCCGTCCGCTGTCCCTGAAGCTGGAGCACCTCCAGCTCACGGGCGCGTTCAAGCTGCGCGGGGCCCTCAACGCGCTGCTCGGCGGGGAGCCGGCCGAGCGCGTCATCACCGCCTCCGGCGGCAACCACGGGCTGGGCGTGGCGACCGCCGCGCGGCTGCTGGGCGTGCACGCCACGGTGTACGTGCCCGAGACCGTCCCCGAGGCCAAGGCGGCGCCGCTGGCCGCCACCGGGGCCGAGATCGTCCGGCTGGGCGAGCACTACGCCGTGGCCGCCGAGGCCGCCAGGGCCCGCGCGGAGGCGGAGGGTGTGCGCTACCTCCACGCCTTCGACGACGCCCTGGTCGTCGCGGGCCAGGGCACGATCGGTCTGGAGATCGCCACGGACGCGCCCGAGTGCGACACGATCGCGGTCGCGGTCGGCGGGGGCGGGCTCGCCGCCGGCGTGCGTCTGGGAGCGGGCGGACGCCAGGTCGTGGGCGTGGAGCCCGAGGGCTGCCAGAGCCTGCACGCCGCACTGGCGGCGGGCCGGCCGGTGCAGACCCCGGTGGACTCGGTGGCCGCCTCCGCCCTGGGCGCGTCCGTCCTCGGCCGCGTGCCGTTCGAGGTGCTGCGCGCCCACCCGGTGACCCCGGCGCTCGTGGACGACGCCGAGATCGTCGAGGCGCAGGACCGCCTGTGGCAGGAGTTCCGGATCGCCACCGAACCGGCGGCGGCGGTGCCCTTCGCCGCCTGGCTCGCCGGACGGGTCCCCGGGGAGCGCCCCTGCCTGGTCGTGTGCGGCGCCAACGCGGACTGGAGGCGCGTCGGCTGACGGGCCGGGGCAGCGGAGCCGCTCCGTCCCCGGGCTCCGCCGCGCGAAGCGGTGACCTGGGGCACCCGGGTGACCCGGTGCCGATGTTACCGACCGGTCGCCCTTACATTGGATCCGGCATCCGACCAATCTCGTGAGGGAGACCACGTGCTCTATGGTGCGTTCAGGCAGTCTGCGTCGGTACTCGCGCGCACCCTGTGCCGCCCGACCATCCTGGGCCGTGAGAACGTCCCCGCCACCGGCGCGGTCCTGCTCGCCAGCAACCACCTGTCGTTCGTGGACAGCATCATCATCCCGCTGTCGGTCACACAGCGCCCGGTGCGCTTCCTCGCCAAGTCGGACTACTTCGAGGGCTCCGGCGTCAAGGGCCGCCTGACCAAGGCCGTGTTCTCCTCGCTGGGCGCCATGCCGGTGAAGCGCTCCGACGCCCGCGGCGCCATGATGTCGCTGGAGCTGATGCTGGACCGCCTGCGCGAGGGCGAGGCGTGCGTGATCTACCCCGAGGGGTCCCGCTCGCGCGACGGGCGCCTCTACCGGGGCCGGACCGGTGTGGGGCACCTGGCGATGGAGTCCAAGGCCCCCGTCGTACCGGTGGCGCTGTCGGGCACCCAGGACGTGCAGCCGGTGGGGGCGTCCATGCCGCGTCCGCGCCCCTTCACCATCCGCTTCGGCGAACCCCTGGACTTCTCCTCCGGCTACGACCACCTCGCTCCGGGCAAGGCCCGCAGGGTGATCGCCGACCAGGTCATGGACGCCATCCAGGCGATGTCCGGCCAGGAGCGCGCCGAGAGGTACAACTCCTACAGCGGCGGCTAGCAGGTCCCGGCGCCTCCCTCTCCCTTCCCGTGTGCGCACGGCCCCGCCCTTCCGGCGGAGCCGTGCGCACACGGGTTTTCCGTGGGTGGACGACGACTCCGTGTGCGTGTCGGAACACGGGCTCCCGGGGCCCGGCTCCCGGGCGATCGGAGCGGCCGGGGCGTTTTCCGGGACCGAGGTCCTGGCCGTTCCCGGATTTCCCGAAGTTTTTTTCTGGAATCGCACACTGTGCGTCCCGGAATGTGGTCACCTAGGGTCATGGAAGCCGAAGGCGCGCCTGCGGGCCGTACCGGTTCTCCTCCCCGGGCGAGGGCCGGGGACCGCTGACCCTCTCCCCAGTTCGGCCCCCGGCGCCCCCTCCGGGGGCCGACTCCCAGCCGCCTACCTCCTGCGGGCGGGGCGCCGGGCGGGTTTCCCGCCCGGCGCCCTCCGGACCGCGCCCCGCAGCGGCCGGCGGACCCGCCTCAGAAGGCCAGCACACCGACGATCCCCGCGTACACGGCGATCAGCAGCACGCCCTCGAAGCCGATCCGGCCCCATCCGCGCGCCTGGCGGACGATGAGCCCGGCGAGGAGCACCACCGTCATCAGCAGCGCACCGCAGGTGAGGAAGAGCTCGTCGGTTCCCGCGACGTGGAACAGCGACCCCGAGCGGTAGAAGACGTCGCCCACCGCCAGGTTGAGCACGTCCAGGCTGTTGCCGCCGATGATCGCCGCCACGGCCAGCGTCATGGCGCCCCGCCGGACGGCGGCGACCGCCGCGACCGTCTCGGGCAGGGCGTTGACCGCGCCCATCGCCACCGCGCCGACGAGCCCCGCGCTGAGCCCGGTGGACTCCACGACGACGACCGCCGCCTCCGCCAGGGCCCAGCCGCCCACGGCCACGACGGTGCCGACCACCGCGAAACCCGCCCACAGGGAGGCCGTGCCCCCGGCCCCCTCGCCCGCCGGGGTGTCCGCGCGGACGGCGTCCACGGTCCCGCTCCCCGCGGAACCGCCCCCGGAGCCGGGCGCCGGGGCGCCGCCGGAGGCGCCGGGGACGTCCACCACCGTCTCCCGCGTGTGTACGGCGCGCCACATCGGGTGCGCTCCCTCGTGGTGGATCAGCCGGAGCCCGCCCGCGTAGAAGGCGACGAGGACGACCGAGGCCGGGTGGACCCCCAGCACCGTCACGTCGGGCCCGAAGCCGGACATCAGGGCCAGGGACAGCATCCCGATCAGCAGGCAGCAGAAGAGCAGGTTCGCCGACGAGGCCGCGGCGTGCTCCAGGTTGGCGCGGCGGTGGAAGAAGTCGGCCACCGCCAGAGCGAGGGTCTGGGCGGCGATCCCCCCGACGGCGTTGCTGTAGGCCAGCCCCGGCTGGTCCGCGGCGGCGCTCACCGCCGTCATCACGATCCCCGACAGGGACGTGGCCAGGCCGAAGAAGACCGCGCCGAAGACGGCCTCCCCCCACCCCGTGCGGTCCGCGAGGACGTCCCCGAGGGTGGCCATCCTGACGCTGGCCACCACGGTCACCGCGGCCACCAGGACGAAGATCGCGATACTCCAGCCCAGCGACCACGGCGGTGCCATCGCTTCCACCATGTGCGTTCCCTCCCCGTGTCGGTGCACGGTCCCCGGGCTACCCGCGGCGGGGCGCTCCAATCGGGCCCGCGCACGCGCGCGGGCCCGCCGCCGGGGCGAGCCGTCCCTCCTCGCAGGTCAGCGCAGGAAGAGGTCCGGGGTGAGGGGCAGGTTCCTGACCCGGACGCCGGTGGCGTGGTGGCAGGCGTTCGCGACGGCCGCCGCCGTGCCGACGATGCCGATCTCCCCCACGCCCCGTGAACCGAGGGGGCCCGCGTGCGGGTCCTCCCCCTCCAGCCAGTCGGCCTCCAGCCCGGACACGTCCGCGTGCACGGCGACGTGGTACTGGGCCAGGTCGTGGTTGACCACATGGCCGAAGGCGGGGTCGACCACGCTCTGCTCGTAGAGCGCCATCGACAGGCCCATGACCATCCCCCCGAGGAACTGCGAGCGCGCCGTGCGGGGGTTGACGACCCGGCCGACCGAGAACAGGCCCAGCATGCGCGGGACCCGGATCTCCCCCGTGTCGGCGTGCACCCGCGCCTCCACGAAGTGGGCGCCGAACGAGTACTGCGAGTAGCCCGGCGTCGCGGTGTCCTCGGGCGCGGTCCCGCGCGCGCTCGCGCCCGGCGCGGGAGCCTCGCCGTGTTCGGCCCTGAAGACCCGGGCCGCGGCGACCAGCGCCGCCCCCCAGGACGTGGTGCCGCTGGAGCCGCCCGCCACGGAGGCCTCCGGCAGGTCGGTGTCGCCGATGGAGACCACGACCTCCGACAGCGGGCGCCCCAGCGCGTCCGCGGCGATCTGGGTGAGGGCCGTCAGCGCTCCGGTGCCGATGTCTGCCGCGCCGATGCCGACGTGGTAGCGGCGGTCCTCGCCGTACCGGATCTCGGCCACCGACCCCGGGTTCACCATGTGCGGGTACATGGCGGAGGCGACCCCCGTGCCCACCAGCCAGTCGCCCTCGCGGCGGGCCCCCGGCGCGGGGTCGCGCCCGTGCCAGCCGAAGCGCTCGGCACCCTCGCGCAGACACCTGACGAGAGCCCGGTCCGACCAGGGCTCCCCCGTCGAGGGGTCGACCGGGGGTTCGTTGCGCAGGCGCAGCTCCACCGGGTCGACCCCGCACTCGTGGGCGAGCTCGTCCATGGCCGACTCCAGCGCGTACATCCCCGGCGCCTCGCCCGGGGCGCGCATCCAGAACGGGATGGGCGCGTCCAGGGGCGCCAGCCGGTGCGTGGTGCGCCGGTGGGGGGCCGCGTACATCATGCGGGTGCACACCCCGCTCTGCTCGGCGAACTCCTTGATCTTCGAGGTCTGCTCCACGACGTCGTGCACGACGGCGTCCAGGCGCCCGTCGCGGTCGGCCCCGAGCCGCAGCCTCTGGATGGTGGGCGTCCGGTAGCCGACCAGGCTGAACATCTGCTGCCTGGTCAGCGCGAACTTGACCGGGCGTCCGGGGACGGCGCGGGCCGCCATCGCGGCCAGGACGTTGTGCGCGTGCGCCGAGCCCTTGGACCCGAACCCTCCCCCGACGTACGGGGCGACCACCCTGACGCGCTCCGGGTCGAGGCCGAAGACCCCGGCGACCGTGTGCCGGACGGGGTGCGCTCCCTGGGTGGAGTCGTAGAGGGTGAGACGGCCGCCCCCCTCGTCCCACAGGGCGACGGTGGTGTGCGGCTCCATGGGGTTGTTGTGCTCCATGGGCGTGCGGTAGGTGCGGTCCACCACGACGGCCGCGCGGGCGAGCGCGGCGTCGGGGTCCCCCTGCTCGGTGTCCGCCTCGACACCGGTGTTGACCTCCTCCGGCCGGTACAGGCGCGGGTGGTCGGCGGTCAGCGTCACGTCGTGCGCGAGCGTCTCGTAGGCGACGTCCACCAGCCCGGCCGCCTCGCGGGCCGTCTCGGGCGTGTCGGCGACCACGGCCGCCACGAACTGGCCGCGGAAGGACACTTCGTCGCTCTGGAGGACGGCGAACTCCCGGTCCTCGGTGTCGGCCAGCCGTTCGGCGTTGGCGGGCGTCAGGACGGCGCGCACCCCCGGGAGTTCCTCCGCCCGTGCGGTGTCCACGGCGCTGACCCTGCCCCGGGCGACGGTGGACAGGACCGGGCCCAGGTACAGCGGGTCGGTGAGGGCGTACTCGTAGGCGTAGGGCGCCAGGCCGGTGACCTTGGCCTCCCCCTCCAGGCGTGTCAGCGGACGCCCGACGGACGGCGTGCTCGGCGTGGTGGTCATCGTGCCTCCTCGGCGGTGAGGCCGCGCAGCGTGGACGCGAGCGTGTTGACGGCCATGGGGACCTTGAAGGCGTTGTCGCGCCCGGTGCGGGCGTCGGCGAGCTCGGCGCGGGCGGCCTCGCGGAACGCCTCCTCCGTCGCCGGTCCGCCGATCAGCGCCTCCTCCGCGCGGTGGGCGCGCCAGGGGACGTGCGCCAGTCCGCCGAAGGCGATGCGCACGTCCGCGACCGTGCCGTCCACGACGTCGAGCGCGGCGGCCACCGACACCAGCGCGAACGCGTAGGAGGCGCGGTCGCGCACCTTGCGGTAGGCCGACCGTGCGGCCACCGGCAGGTGGGGCAGGTCGACCGCGGTGATCAGGTCGCCGTGTCCGAGGACGGTGTCGCGTTCGGGTTCGCTGCCGGGGAGCCGGTGCAGGCCCGGGATCGGCACGACGCGCTCCCCGCCGGGGCCGAGCACGCGCGCCTCGGCGCCCAGCGCGGCGAGCGCCACCGCCATGTCGGAGGGGTGGGTCGCCACGCAGTGGTCGGAGGCGCCGAGGACGGCGTTGTCGCGTCCGTGCCCCTCCAGGGCCGAGCAGCCCGTGCCGGGCTCGCGCTTGTTGCAGGGCGTGGTGGTGTCCTGGAAGTACGGGCAGCGGGTGCGCTGGAAGAGGTTCCCGCCGGTGGTGGCGGCGTTGCGCAGCTGCCCCGAGGCGCCGGCGAGCAGCGCGGCGGACAGGACCGGGTAGCGGCGGCGGACCGCCGGGTGGGCGGCCAGGTCGCTGTTGGGCACGGAGGCGCCGATCCTGAGTCCCCCGCCGGGGAGCTCCTCGACCCGGTTGCCGAGCAGGCCGCGCACGTCCACGAGCCGGGTGGGCGAGGCCACGCCGAGCTTCATGTGGTCGACCAGGTTGGTGCCGCCCGCGAGGTAGGCGGCGCCGGGGTCGTCGGCGACCAGGGCGACGGCGTCCGCGGGCCCGTCGGGCCGCGTGTAGTCGAAGGGCCTCACCGTGCCGCCTCCCTGATCGCGGCGACGATGTTGGTGTAGGCGCCGCACCGGCACAGGTTGCCGCTCATGCGCTCGCGGATCTCCTCGTCGTCCAGGCTCACCGGGGCGTCGAGGTCCGCGGTCGCGTGGCTGGGCCAGCCGGCCTCGGCCTCCCGCAGCATGCCCACGGCCGAGCAGACCTGGCCGGGGGTGCAGTAGCCGCACTGGAAGCCGTCGTGGTCGACGAAGGCGCGGGCCACGGGGTGGAGTTCCCCGCCGGGGGCGCCGTCCCCGCTCCCCAGGCCGGCCGCGGTGGTGACGTCGGCGCCGTCGTGCGCGACCGCGAGCGCCAGGCAGGACAGGATGCGGCGCCCGTCCAGGAGGACGGTGCACGCTCCGCACTGCCCGTGGTCGCAGCCCTTCTTGGGCGAGGTCGCCTCCAGCCGGTCTCGCAGCGCGTCCAACAGTGTGGTGCGGGTGTCGACGGTGAGCCGGCGCTCCTCACCGTCGACCCGCAGGGTGATCGTGGCGTCCACCGGATGTGCCTTCCCCTCGTTGCCCCTCGTACAGCTCTCGTCCCAGTGTGTGACACGGGGGTGGCTCGGCGAAGCCGCCACGTCGGGGCGGTGCCGGACGGCTCGTGCCGCGTCCGGGGGCGCCCCGGAGCCGCCGGGGACAGGGGCTGCGGCAGCCCGGCGGAGGGGCGGGTGCGTCCCCCGCCGGCCGCCCGCGTCCGGGGACCGCTCAGGGCGTGCGTCCGGTGAGCGCGATCAGGCGGTCCTGGGCCGTCGCGTCGGGGCCGACCGGGGAGGGCGCGTCGAACATCTGCCCCGGCCCGAAGTCCTGATCGGAGGCCCAGGCGTGGAGTTCCTTGGCCAGGTCGGGGTCGAGCGCCTCGTCCGCGCCGATCGCGCGGGCCAGGTCCCAGGCGTGGACGGCCAGGTCGAAGGTCATCTGCCAGAGGTACACCTCGGCGGGCACGTCCCCGAAGGACAGGTGGACCGTGCGCTCCAGGGACGACAGGCCGAGCCAGGCCGTCCGGGCCTCCCTCGAGACCACCGCCCAGGAGGCCGCGGGCTCCTCACCCAGGTTGTCCCCGTCGAAACGGTCGCCGACGTCCTCCATCCGGGCCCCGCCCAGCAGGGGCGGGACCCACAGCTGCTCGGTGGCCAGGTGGTTGACCAGGTCGTGCACGTCCCAGTCCGTGCAGGGCGTGGGCCGGGCCCAGTCGGTGAGCCCGACCGCCCGGACCCGGCGGTCGAACTCCTCCAGCGCGGTGCCGTGCAGGTCGATCAGGCGTGCCATGTGCTTCCCCAGGGTCGGATGCGTGTTCTGCCCGGGTCACCTACCCGGAGCGGGCGCGGGCCGAACCCGCCCCCGCGAGGAGGTGCGGGCGGCCGGTCCGCCACGGGCCGGGCCCCTCGTCCCCGGCCGCGCCGCGGACCCCCCGGCAGGCGGCCGCCGCGAGAGCGAGGGCGAGGCCGTCCTCGACGAGGGCGCCGATCCACGGGGGGAGTCCGCCGTCGGTCCACAGCTTCCGCCACCCGGACCCCGCGAGCGCGCCGAGGGGCGCGGCGGCGGCCGCGAGCACGGCGCTGCCGGCGACCGGTCGCGAGCGCTCCCGGGCCAGCATCGCGCCTCCGGCGGCCGCGCTGGCGGAGCGGGCGAGGAGACTCGGCCAGGAGAGGCGGCTGGGGACGACCGGAGACTTGTCCGCGACGAACTCCCCGAGGACTCCCGCGGCGAGGAACACCCGCCGCCGCCCGGACGAGGCCGGCCACAGGGGTGCGGCCGTCCCGAGCGAGGAGCGCGCGCCCGCCGCCAGGCCGAGCATCACGGCGCCGGCCGCGTGCGTTCGCGTCGTGCCCATGTCTCCCCCTCCGGTCCGGGCCGCCCGTGCACGGCCGCTCCGCACCGATTATCCAGGGGCGTCCCGGGGACGGGGCGAACGCGCCGCGGACGGCGCGGCGCGTGGAGGAGGGCGGGGACGGGGTCGGGGAAGGAGGACCCGCCGACACGGCGACGGCCGCGCACGGGAGCTCCCGTGCGCGGCCGTCGCCGTCGCGAGGTTCCTAGTGGGCGATCGGAGCGCCCTCCGAGGTGCCCGACTCGACGCGGCGCACGAAGAAGGTCGCCGCGAAGGCCAGGACCGAGATCGTGGCCCCGAGGAGGAAGGCGACGTGGATGCCGCCGGCCTGGGCGCTGATCTCGGGGAGGCCGTCGGTGAGCAGGCTCGCCGAGCTGGCGGACATGACCGCGATGAACGTGGCGGTGCCCGCCGCGCCCGCGACCTGCTGCACCGTGCCGACCACGGCGCTGCCGTGCGAGTAGAGCTCGGGCTTGAGCGACCCGAGCGCGCCGGTGAGCAGCGGGGTGAACATGAAGCCCAGTCCGGCGCTCAGCAGGACGTGCGTGGCGACCACGAAGCCCAGCGGTGTCTCGGTGCCGAACAGCGTCATCGTCCAGAGCACCAGCGAGACGACCGCCGCGCCCGGGATGACCAGCGGGCGCGGGCCGAACCGGTCGTAGAGGCGGCCGACCACCGGGGCGAGCAGGCCCATCGTCAGGCCGCCCGGCAGCAGGGTCAGGCCGGTGACGAGCGTGTCGTGCTGGAGGACGTTCTGCATGTAGAGCGGCAGCAGGATGAGCGTGCCGAACAGCGCCATGAAGCTGACCGCGACGAGGCCGATCGAGATCGAGAACTGACGCGAGCGGAACACGCGCAGGTCGAGCAGGGCGCGGTCGCCGCGCTGGAGGCGCAGCTGCCGCCACACGAACAGCACCAGTGCCACGGCGCCGCCGCCGATCGCGACCCACGGGGGCACGATCGCGGTGGCGTGGCCCTCGCCGAGGCTGGAGAACCCGTAGACGAGGCCGCCGAACGCGAACGCCGACACCAGGACCGAGAGGAGGTCGATGCTGGCGTGGCGGGGCTCGGTGACGTTGCGGATGAACAGCGAGCCGAGGACCAGGCCGAGGAGGGCGATGGGCAGGACGAGGCCGAACATCCAGCGCCAGTCCAGGGCGCTGAGGATGAAGCCGGCGAGTGTGGGGCCGACCGCGGGGGCGACCGCCATGACGATGGAGATGTTGCCCATGGTGCGGCCGCGGCGGTCCGGCGGCACGAGGTTCAGCACGGTCGTCATGAGCAGCGGCATCATGATCGCCGTGCCGACGGCCTGGACGACACGGCCCGCCAGGAGGAGCCCGAACCCGGGCGCGAGGAAGCAGATCAGCGTGCCGATGCTGAACAGCGTCATGGCCGCCATGAACACCTGGCGGAGGTGGAACCGCTGGAGCAGGAACCCGGTGGCCGGGATGACCACGGCCATCACGAGCATGAACGCCGAGGTCAGCCACTGCCCGGTGGAGACGGAGATCCCGAGGTCCCTGTTGAGCGCGGGAAGCGCCACTCCCATGATCGTCTCGTTCAGGATCACGACGAACGCCGAGACGAGGAGCAGCGGGATGACGAGGCGGTCGGCGGTGCGCGGCTCCGCTCCGCCGCTACCGCCGGCCGAGTTCTCCTCGGCCACTGATGGATTGTGCTGCCCGGTCACTGGTGTCCTCGCGTCGTCGTGTGGGTGGTCGTGTCGTGGAAAGGAACGGGGTCCGCGGGGGACGTGTTCGGACCCGCCCAGAGGTACACCAACCTCCCATGGGACCGGGACATTCCCGATCCTACGGGACGGGGCCCATTTACTTCTGTGTTCCAGATCATGGATCGTCCGGGAACCTTCGGAGGCCGTTCCGCGTGCCGGGAACCGGCTGCCCGGAAGGCTTGCACGGAGCCCGTCCACGGCGCGGGCGGGGTCCCTGACGGGTGTACCCGCCCGCGCCGCCGACGGCGCCGCGGCTACCGGGCGCCGCCCGCCGCGACCCGGTCGCCCTCTGCCGAGGGGGCGCCGTCCCCCGGGTCCGACTGCGCTCCCCCGTCCCGCGCGGCCGGGGAGGCGGGGTCGGCGACGATCCCCTGTTCGACGGCCATGGTCCGGAGCAGGCGCGGAGTCGTCCACAGCGTCGGGAGCATGATCAGCCCCACCGGGACCGCGGTGACCACGATGAAGGACTGGAGCGCCTGCACGCCGCCGTCCCCGACCAGGAGGAGCGCGATGGCGGCGGCGCCCATGCCGAAGCACCAGAACGCCCGGAAGTACCCGGGCGGCGTGCCCTCGTGCATGCTCGACGAGGCGATCGCGTAGGACATCGCGTCCAGGGTGGAGGCGAAGAAGATCAGCGTCACCACCACCATGAGCACCCCCAGGAACGCGCTCATCGGCAGCGCCTCGACGATGGCCAGGGCGGCGGCGGGGAGCCCGTCCGCCTCGTAGGCGCCGGAGACGGCTCCGGGGTTCTGCTGCTCCAGGAAGATGCCGGTGCCGCCCAGCGCGGTGAACCAGACGGTGGTCACCACGGCCGGGGCGACGGTGGCCCCCACGAAGATCTGGCGCACGGTGCGGCCCCGGGAGATGCGGGCGATGAAGATCGCCATCATCGGCCCGTAGCCCAGGAACCAGCCGAAGAAGAAGACGGTCCAGTAGCCCAGCCACTCCTGGTCGCCCCGGAAGAGCGCCATCGGCACGAACTCGCGGACGTGGACCGACATCGCCTGGAGGTAGAGGTCGACGACGAAGGGCACGGAGCCGAGTCCGACGATGGCCAGGATCAGCGCGAGGGCCGCCCAGACGTTGGCCTTGCTCAGCAGCTGGATGCCCCGGTTGAGGCCGCTCGCCGCCGACACGGCGCCCACGACGGTCAGCCCCGCGATGATGGCGGCCTGGGTGCCGTACCCGTCGGGCAGCCCGAACAGCCGGCCCCCGATGTAGGACACCTGGAGACCGAGGAAGCCGATCGGTCCGACGGTCCCGGCGACGACCGCGACCACGCAGCTGATGTCGACGACCGCGCCGATCCAGTGGGTGCGCACACGCTCGCCCATGACCGGCCACAGCAGTGTCCGGGGGCGCAGCGGCATGCCCTTCTCGACACCCCGCATCATGACCAGGGTGGCCAGGGACCCTCCGATGGCCCAGGCGGGGAAGCCCCAGTGCACGAAGCTCTGGGCCAGCGCGACCGCGGCCCCCTCCATGCCTCCGGCCTGGTCGGCGTACGCCGGCGGCGCTGCGGTGTAGTGGGCGATGGGCTCGGCGGCGGCCCAGAACACCCCGCCCGCGGCGAGCAGGGTGGTCATGACCATCGCGACCCACCGGAACATGCCGAACTCGGGTGCGGGCATGCCGCCCATGCGGACCCTGCCGTAGCGGGAGAACGCGAGGACGGCGGCTACGGCGAGCATCGCGAGGAGCAGGACCTGCCAGTACGCGCCGAACCATTGTGCGGACCAGGCGAACGCGGCGTCGACGGCGGCGCCGACCGCCCCGGGTGAGGCCAGGGCCGTCACCACGAAGGCGATCAGGAGCACGCAGGTGACGCCCATGACCCAGAGGTCGGGACGGTTTCCTGACGCGGACACGCGTGTGCGCAGGGTGGAGAACATGGAGAAGGGGATGCTCCTCGGTGGGAAACTGCCGACCGGCATTGTCGACGGTCGGCGTGGAAGGGTCCGCCCCGGTCGGCGGCAGGCCGGTCGGACGGCGCCCGCTACGGGGCGCGCCGTCCGGCGAAACACGGAGCCGGACGCCGTCGGGCGGCGCGGGTCCGCCCGGAGACGGTCGTCCCGGGCCGCTTCGGCGACGTACGCGGACTGTGGACGGAGCGGAGGGGTGGGGCGGCGGTGCGTTACGGCCCCCTGGCACGCCTCCGGCCCGTGCAGCGCGGACCAGTCAACCAGGGACGGGACGTGCTTCTCCCGTGAGGGAGGCCACGTCCGGCCGCGATGACGCCTGTGCGGGGGCTCCGGGGCGCCCGTGAGATAACGCACCCGTGTCCCGGGAACGCCTCGGGGGCCGCCCGGCCCCGGCACGTCCGGACCGGAACTCCCGTCCCCGGAGCACGCGGCCGTTCCGGGGGCACCCGCCACGGCGGCTTCCCGACCGGGCCGGGGACGCACACGGGGCGGCCCGCACCGGAGGCGTGGACTTCCGGGCCGGGGCGGGCGGTGTCGGCGGGCCGACCGGAACCGGCGCCGACAGGGTGCGGGGCGCCGCCGCCCCGCGCCCCTCGGGCGGCTGCGGCGTCCGGCGGGTGCGAGGGTGGCATGGGCGTGGGTGGTGAGGGGCGTCGACGGCCTTCCGGCGCGTCGGTGCGGATGCCGCGGTCCGCACCGATGCCGGAGGCCCTCTTGCCGTGTGTCGGGCGAGGAGGTCGTCACCGGCCTCCGTGGCCGGTACGGCTAGGTTGGGCCCATGTGCGTGCAGCCCCCCGCAGCCGACCGCCCCTTTCCCGCAGACCCCGCCCTCGACGCCCTCGTCGGCTCCGCCTTCGGGCGCGGGGCGCGGGTGCGCGAGCACACCGCCCTGTCCGGCGGCACCTACAACACGGTCCGCTCCGTGGTCCTGCGCGACGGCCGGAGGTCGGTCCTCAAGGTCGCGCCGCCCGCCGACCGCCCCCGCCTGACCTATGAGCAGGGCCTCCTGGCCACGGAGGCCCTGGTCTACGCGAGGGCCCGTCCGCTGCTGGGCGGACTCGTCCCTCGCGTCCTGGCCTCCGGGCGGGTCCCCGGAGAACCGGGCCGGGAGTACCTGTTCCTCGACCACCTGCCCGGGGAGACCCTGGAGGATCTGCGGTCCGGCGAGGCGACCGTGCGGTCCTCCGCCGCCCGCCGGGACCTGGGCCGTGCCGTGGCGGCCCTGCACACGGTCACCGGCGACGCCTTCGGCTATCCGGCGGGGTCCGCGGGGCTTCGGGCAGACACCTGGCCGGAGGCCTTCCGCGCCATGGCCGAGGCGGTCGTGGCGGACGCGCGGCGCTTCTCCGTGCCCCTGCCCGGGGGCGGCGCCGAGGTCGTGCGGCTGGTGTCCGCGAACCTCGTCCACCTCGCACCGGTCCGCACCCCCGTCCTCACGCACTTCGACCTGTGGGACGGCAACGTCCTGGCGTCGCGGCCCGGCGCGGACGGGGGCCCCGACCGCGAACCGCGCCTCACCGGGATCATCGACGCCGAGCGCGCGTTCTGGGGCGACCCCGCGGCGGACCTGGTCTCCCTGGCCCTGTTCGGCGACATCCGGGACGACGCCGACTTCCTCGCGGGGTACCGCGACACGGGCGGCGTCCTCGACTTCTCCCCCGGCCTGCTCCGCCGGCTCGCCCTCTACCGGACGTACCTGTACCTGATCATGTTCGTCGAGCCCACACCGCGCGGTCGCGCCCCCGCGGACGCGGCCCGCACCAGGGGGTTCCTGGGACCGCTCCTGGAGGCCGAACTGGCGGAGCTCGCCGGACCGGCCTCCTGAGGCGGGCCCTCCGGCGCGGGCGCCGCCCGCGGCCCCCTTCCCGCACGGTTGCGGGGCCCGGGCGGGGGCGCCCGCCGGGCCGGGCCGCCGGAGCCGCTGCCCCCGGAGCACGGGCCCGGCAGGGCGGATCCTCGGCCCGGGCCGGGGCGGGGCGGGGCGGCGGTCAGCCGTGGTCCGGCGCGGACGGCTCCCCGAGGCCTGCCCGCGCGCGTGCGCGGCGGCCGACCCCCTCGACGGCGCGCAGCGCGTCGCGCACGTCCCTGGGGGTGAAGGCGAAGGGCAGGTTGTGGATGGTCTCCTCCGGCGCGGTCGCCGCGGCCACCACCCGGTCGAGCGTGGCGTCGTCGGCGTCGCCCAGCCCCGCCTCGGTGAGCGTGGTGGGCAGGCCGACGCGGGCCGTGAACTCCGCGAACGCGTCCACCTCCGAGGTCGGGGCGCCCTCCATGAGCAGCTGCGTGAGGGAGCCGATGTTGACCTTCTCCCCGTGCGCCAGGTGGTGCGTCTGGTCCACCGCGGTCAGGCCGTCGTGGACCGCGTGCGCGGCGGCCAGTCCGCCGGACTCGAAGCCGAGGCCGGACAGGAGGGTGTTGGCCTCCACCACCGCCTCGACGGCGGGGGTCACCAGGTTCCGGTCGACCGCCTCCAGCGCGGGAAGGGCCGACTCCCACAGGATGTCCCAGGACAGGCGCGCGAGCGTGGTCCCCGAGCGGGTCGGGAGGCCGCCCACCATGTTGTGGCTGTGCGCGTCGCGCACGGCCCGCGCCTCGATCCACGTGGCGAGCGCGTCGCCGACCCCCGCGGCGAGGAACCGGGTGGGAGCCTCGGCGACCAGCTGCGTGTCCACCACGACCAGGGCCGGGTTGCGGTCGTAGAAGCGGTACGACTCGAACGCGCCGGACTCGGTGTAGACGACGGACAGCGCCGACGTGGGGGCGTCCGTCGACGCGACCGTCGCCGCGCTCACCCACGGGACCCCCGAGTCGTCGCCCGCGGCCTTGGCGGTGTCGATCGCCGTCCCCCCGCCGAGGCCGATGACGACGTCGTGGCCGCCGTCCCCGATCACCGCGGCGACGCGCGCGGCCTCAGCCCGGGTCGGGACGCCCCCGAACCGCTCGAAGACGAGGGGCAGCCCCGCCTCGCGGAAGGAGTCGGTGACGACCTGTTCGGTCAGGCCGCGGACGACGTCGTCGGCCAGGACGAGCGGCCGCGATCCGTGGTCGGCGACCAGCTCGCCCAACCGGGCCAGGGCGCCGCGTCCCTGGACGTAGCGCCCCGGCGAGGCGAAGATCCGCAGCGTGGGGCCCTGGTTGTCGTCTCCCATGAGAGGAGAACCTCCTCTTGCTCGGTGTGTCCTGTCCTTCTCCCCCTGCTCACCGTTCACACGGCGACGCAAACCCCGGGGTGCGAAGCATCACCCGTCCTTGGGCAAACCCGGGGGTTCGGCGGCGGGCGTCCCACACGCGGCTCGGCGTCCCCGTCCCGGATCCGTCGTCCGCCGTCGCGGCGCCCCGACGGCGACGGGCCGCCTCCCGGAAGGGGAGACGGCCCGTGCGCGTACGGCTCGGCGGGGTCAGCGCGGCAGGCGCTCGGCCAGCCAGGCCTCGACGTCGGCGGAGGAGCGGGGCAGGCCGGCCGACATCACGGTGCGGCCCTCCTCGGTGACCAGCACGTCGTCCTCGATGCGCACGCCGATGCCGCGCAGCTCCTCGGGGACGGTCAGGTCGTCGGGCTGGAAGTACAGGCCGGGCTCGACCGTGAGCACCATGCCCGGCTCGAGGTCGCCGTACAGGTGCACCTCCTGGCGGGACACCGCGCAGTCGTGCACGTCCATGCCGAGCATGTGGCCGGTGCCGTGCAGCGTGTACCGGCGCTGGAGGCCCAGTTCCAGGACCCTCTCGACCGGTCCCTCCAGCAGGCCCCACTCGACCAGGCCCTCGGCGAGCACGCGCTGGGAAGCCTCGTGGAAGGCCGTGAACGGCCGTCCCGGGGCGACGGCGGCGATCCCCGCCTCCTGTGCGGCGAAGACCAGGTCGTACACCTTGCGCTGGAGGTCGGTGAAGGTGCCCGACACCGGCATCGTGCGGGTGACGTCGGCCGTGTACAGGGTGGTGGTCTCCACACCCGCGTCCAGGAGCAGCAGGTCGCCCTCGCGCACCGGCCCGTCGTTGCGGGTCCAGTGCAGGGTGGTGGCGTTGGCGCCGGAGGCGGCGATGGTGCCGTAGCCGACGTCGTTGCCCTCGACCCGGGCGCGCAGGAAGAACGTGCCCTCGACGAACCGCTCGGAGGTGTCCTTGGCCTGCGGCAGCGCCCGGACGACGTCCTCGAAGCCGCGGACGGTGGCGTCCACCGCCAGCTGGAGCTGGGCGACCTCCCACTCGTCCTTGACCAGGCGGTGGTCGTCCAGCGTCACGGCCAGTTCCTCGTCGAGCCGGGCGGACCCGGCGCGGGAGTCCTCGTCGGCGTCGGCGCGCAGTCCGTCCACCAGGGCGTCGAGGGCGGCGTCGTGGCCGCGCACGATCCGGGTGGTCACCGCGTCGGAGCGCAGGGCCTCGGTCAGGCCGGTCACGTCGGCGGTGGGCACGCCGAGCAGGGCGGCGGCCTCGTCCAGGCTGTGGCGGCGGCCGGTCCACAGCTCGCCGTAGCCGCCCAGCCAGAACTCGCCGTTCTCGCGGTTGGAGCGGGGCTTGAGGTACAGGACCACGTCGTGGCCGCCGTCGGAGTCCGGGGAGAACACCAGGCAGCCGCCGTCGGAGGTGTCCCCGGTGAGGTACGCGTAGGCGGTGGCGGCCCGGAACGGGTACTCGGTGTCGTTGGAGCGGGTGAGCAGCTGTCCGGCCGGGACGACGAGGCGCTCGCCGGGGAAGGCGGCGCTGAGGGCCGCGCGGCGGCGGGCGGTGTGCCCGGCCTGCTCGACCGGCTTCAGGTCCCGCAGCTCGGTGTCGGCCCACCCGGTGCTCATCCACGCGGCGAGCTCGTCGGAGACCGACTGCGCCTGCCCGTTCTTGCGTGGACTGAACACGGGTGCGTCCGTCTGGGCTCCGGGGCGCTGCTGCTCGCTCACGTCGTGACTCTCCTGTCGGATCCGTCGTAGGGGCCGCGGGTGACGGCCCTCGGTGACCGCTGGTGACGGCCGTTGCCGCCCATCGTACGGGGGGTACCGTACGGGCGACCGGCCGACGGGCATAGCGGCCCCCATAACGCCCGTGGGGCGCCCGCTGTGCCCGGAGCCGACCCCGCGGAACCGGATCGCCGCAGGTCGGGCGGCCCGTGTGGCGGAGGGACTGGGCTCACAGCTCGTGCGCGAAGGGGATCGCGGAGGAGTACGGCAGCTCGTCGAATTCGGCCGGGTCGACCCACCGGTAGCCGATGCCCTCGTACAGGGCGACGGCCTCGGGCTGGGAGGGGCCGGTGAAGAGCAGGACCCTGGTGTAGCCGAGGTCCCGGGCGGCCTCCTCCAGTGCGGCCATCACCCTTCGTCCGAGCCCGCGGCGGCGGTGGCGGCCCGAGGTCCAGATCCGCTTGAACTCGGCGGTGTCGGCCATGGACGCGCGGTCCTTCTTGTAGGGGCGGATCGCGCCCCCGGCGACGACCTCCCCGTCCGACTCCGCCAGGACGATGCGGCCGTGGGGGGCGACGAACTCGGACACCGGGTACCGGGCGAGCTCCTTCGCGGCGCCCTCGGCGCCGTAGCGCTCGGTGTACTCCTCCAGCAGGCCCGCGAGCAGCCCCGCCACCCGGGGGTCGTCGTGGAGCACCCGCAGCATGCGCACCCCTCCGGTGCTGCCGCCCGCCCCGGCGTCCTCGGTGCTGGTGTGCGTCACCGCTTCCCCTCCCCTGTCGTCCGGGAGTCGCGGCGGCCGTCCGGGCGCACGGTGCCCGACCCCGCCGGAATACTACGTGCGGGACCGCCGCTCCCGCCGAAGGGGGTCGGCCGGCCCGGGGCCGCGCGGCTACGAAGGGCCCGGGGCGCGGCCGGGACCGTCCCCGTCGCCGGGGTCGTCGCCGCTCCCGCAGCCCGGGTCTGCGTTGGGACCGAAACGGGCGCCGCGATCCTGCGGGTCGGCCGGGTCGGCGAGGTTGCCCAGGGTGGCCGCGACCGGTGGGAGGACCGACGCCGCCGCGCACATGGCCACCGCCCACCCCGTGCCGAACACGTAGTAGACGGGCAGCGAACCGGCGAAGAGGACGAGGCAGACGCCCATGAGGATCCCGTACTGTCGCACCCTGCGTCTCATCGGGGAACCCCCTCACCGGCGCTGACATCCACGCTACCTGCACCCGCGGCCCGGGCCGCGGGCCCCGGGGAACCCGTCCGGGGGCCGGGCCCCGCCGTCCGCACCGCCGCCGCGGGGCGGACCTCCCCCGCTCCCCGTCACGCGTCCGGCGCACACGCCCCGCTAGTGTGTGCGCATGCCACTGACGGACCGCATCCTGCTCGGCCCCGGCCCGAGCAACCCCTATCCGGAGGCGACCCTGGGGCTCGCCGCGCCCCTCCTCGGTCACCTCGACCCCGAGTTCATCGCCGTGCTCGAACGCACCTGCGACCGGCTCCGGGCCCTGTGGGGCACCGGGAACCCGTTGACGCTGCCCCTGTCGGGAACCGGCTCCCTGGGCATGGAGACGGCCTTCGCCAACACGGTCTCCGCGGGCGACGTGGTGGTCGTCGCGGTCAACGGCCTCTTCGGCGAGCGCATGTGCGAGGTCGCCCGCCGCTACGGAGCCGATGTCGTACGGGTCGACCACGAGTGGGGACAGCCCGTGGACGTGCGGCGCGTGCTGGACGCCCACCCCTCCCCGAGGCTGGTCGCCGTGGTGCACGCCGAGACCTCGACCGGCGTGGTCAGCGACGTCGGCGCCCTGGGCCGCGCCCTGCGCGAGCGCTCCGACGACACCCTCCTGCTCGCCGACTGCGTGACCTCCCTGGGCGGCATGCCCCTGGAGCTGGACGCGTGGAAGGTCGACATCGCCTACTCCGGCACCCAGAAGTGCCTGGGCGTCGCACCGGGGCTGGCCCCGTTCACCTTCTCCGAGCGCGCCTGGGAGCGCAGGGTCACGACCCCGCCCGTGTGGTACGCCGACCTGGGGCTCCTGGGCGCCTACGTGCGCGGCGGCCCCGGCGGACGCGCCTACCACCACACCGCGCCGACGGCGATGATCGCGTCCCTGGACGCCGCGCTCGCACGCATCGAGGCCGAGGGCCCGGAAGCGGTGGCCGAGCGCCACCGCGCGGCCGGGGCCCGCCTGCGCGAGGGCCTGGTGGACATGGGGCTGGAGCTGTTCGCCGCCGAGGGGCACAGGCTGGCGCAGCTCACGTCGGTGCTCGTCCCCGAGGGCGTGGACTCGGCCAAGGTCCGGATGCGCCTGCTCGACGAGTACGGCCTGGAGATCGGCGCGGGCGTGGGCCGCTACGCGGCGTCCGTGTGGCGGATCGGCCTCATGGGCCACAATGCCCGGTTGGACCGCGCCGAGGTGGTGCTCGCCGCGCTCCGCCGGGTCCTGGACAGGTAGGGGCACGGCCCGCAGTCGGCCCGGAAGCCCCGGGGCTCGGGCGGGGCCGCCCACGGGCCGTCCCGTCCTCTCCGCGCGAAGTCCCCCCGCCGGAGGCCGTACCTCGTCGGGCGTGTGCCGGACCACGACGCGTACCGGCCCGCGGGGCCGGGGGCGGGCCCCGGCCGCGAGCGGGCCTCAGACCTCGGCGGGGTCGCGGGGCGCCGGCACGGCCGGCGCCCGGAAGAGCGTGCGGGCGCGCAGCGCCCGGAACCCGTTCTCGACCTCGTACCCCGCGGCCAGCAGGCGCTTCCTCGCCTCGTCGGCGCTGCGCACGGTGGCCTCGTCGAAGACGAGGTTGTAGTACCGCTCCGGCACCAGCTCCAGCCCTGCCCGCAGCCCCCGCAGTGCGGTGGTGGCGAGGGCGTCGCTCCCCGGCGGGTCCGGCAGCATCCCGTAGGCGCGGCGCGCCCACGCGGGCAGGGTGGCGTAGGACAGCGCGCCGACGGGGAACCACAGGGGTTTGAGCGGGGTCAGCCATGCCAGGCGCTCGGGCACCTTGGGCCACAGCAGGAACCGCACCGCCTGCCGGGCCTCGGGGGTGGCGCGCAGGGAGGGCCGGACCGCGGCGAGGTAGCGGCGCATCCCGGCGAGGTCGCGCGGCACGTCGTCGCGGGAGAGGCCGACGTAGGCGGCAGTGCGCGACTGCTCGTCCACGTAGCGGTCCCCGTCCTCCGCCGTCAGCGGCACTCCGGCGCGGTGGGCGGTCTCCAGGTAGGAGGAGACCTCCGCGCAGTGCACCCACACGAGCAGGTCGCGCTGGTCCACCCGGTGCAGGCGTCCGGTGGCCGGGTCGGTGAAGGACAGCGCGCGGTGCACGCGGCGGATGTGCGCGCCGAGGGCCTCGGCCTCGGTGAGGCTGCCGTAGGTGGTGACGGCCACGAAGTGGGCGGTGCGGAGCAGGCGTCCGGTCGGGTCGGAGCGGAAGTCCGAGCGCTGCCACACCCCCTGCATGGCCACGGGGTGGAGCGCCTGGAGCATGAGGGCGCGCACGCCCGCCACCCACATCGACCGGTCCAGGTGGATCTTCCAGGTGACGCTCTCCGGGGCGGCGGCGGTGGGCTGCATCCGTTCTCCTCCGGGCTGCGCGGGGGGTTCGCGCCTTGTGGCGGGCGGTGGTCCCACGATACGTCCGGGGTCCGGGCGCCGCCCCCGGCCCCCTCGGACGCCGTCCCGGCCGGTGGGGTGCGCGCGCGGCGCTCCGGAGGGGAGGGGCGGCCGAACCCGTTCGCGGGGCCCGGCCCGCCCGCCGTTCAGGCGGAGCGCCCCCGCAGGTAGGCCAGGACCGCCTGGACCCGGCGGTGGACGTCCTCGTCCAGGGGCAGGTCCAGCTTGGCCAGGATGTTGCCCACGTGCTTGCCGACGGCGGCGTCGCTGACCACGAGCCTGCGGGCGATGGCCCCGTTGGAGTGCCCCTCCGCCATCAGCGCGAGCACCTCGCGCTCCCGGGGGGTGAGGCGTTCCAGCGGGTCGGACCGGCGGCGCAGCAGCTGGCGGACCACCTCGGGGTCGACGAAGGTCGCCCCGTCCACCACGCGCCGGAGCACGGACGCGAACTCCCGTACGTCCCCCACACGCTGTTTGAGCAGGTAGCCGACGCCCCGGCCGTCCCCCGAGTCCAGCAGGTCGGAGGCGTAGCTCAGCTCCACGTACTGGCTCAGGGCCACCACCGCGAGCCCGGGGTGCTCGGCGCGCAGCCGGACCGCGGCGCGCAGCCCCTCGTCGGTGAAGCCGGGGGGCATGCGGATGTCCGTGACGACGAGGCCGGGGCGGTGCTCGGCGACCGCGGCCAGGAGCGCCTCCCCGTCACCGACCGCGGCGGCGACGGGGAAGCCGAAGCGCTCCAGGACCCCGGCCAGGCCCTCCCTGAGCAGCACGCCGTCCTCGGCGAGGACGGTCGGCACGGGGGTCAGGTCAGCGGGGTCGGGGGAATCGGTCCGCACGGCAGCTCCACTCGGATTCGGGTCGGTCCGCCCTGGGGGCTGGACAGCTCCATTGTGCCGCCCATGACGGCCACCCGGTCCGTGAGCCCGGTGAGGCCGGAGCCCTGCCCCGGCTCGGCCCCGCCCGCACCGTCGTCGGCGACCTCCACCACGAGGGTGTCCGGGGAACCGCCCGTCCCGGGCGGGACGGAGGCGCGCACGGTCACCGCCGTCGCCCCGGCGTGCTTGGCCACGTTGGTGAGCGCCTCGGCGACCACGAAGTAGGCGGTGCCCTCGACGTGGGCGGGCAGGCGGACCGGGACCGCGGCCTCCACGCGCGTGGGGACGGGGCAGCGGTCGGCCAGCTCCTCCAGGGCGGCGGGCAGGCCGCGGTCGGTGAGGACCCTGGGGTGGATGCCCCGCACGAGTTCGCGGAGTTCGTCGATCAGCTCGTCGGCGTTGGCCTGGGCGGCGGCCACGCGCCGGTCGGCCTCACTGCCCTCCTCCAGGTCCAGACGGGCCAGCCCCAGGTCCACGGACAGGGCGACGAGCCTCTGCTGGGCTCCGTCGTGCAGGTCGCGCTCGATGCGCCTGCGCTCGTACTCGAAGGCGTTGACCAGCCGTGCGCGGGACTCGGTGACCTGGCTGAGCTCGGCGCGGAGCTCGTCCTTGGGCGGCCCCACGAGCAGGGCGCGGGCGATGGCGAGGTGCGTCTGGGCGAGGACCGCCGAGGCGTAGAGCAGCACGACGAGGATGACCGGGGCGAGGAGCATGTAGGGCACGGCCTCCGCGGAGGAGGTGATCGTGACGAAGCCCAGGGAGACCTGGCCGCCCCGGGACTCCTGGGCGAGGAGCGGGCCCGTGGCGAAGACCGCCGCCGCGCTGATCAGGGAGCCCAGGACCAGGCAGACCAGGAGTGCGACGGGGACCAGGAGCACCGAGTAGGCGATCTCCCGCCAGGTCGCCCCTTCCGTCAGGCGGGTGCGGGCCCAGGCCCACAGGCCGGGTTCCGGCACACGGTGGCCGCTGGGGAAGGGCCCCCGCGTGATGAACACGAGGCGCCTGCGCTCCAGCGCCCCCAGGGGGAGGGCGATGAGCGGCGCGAAGACCAGGACCATGGCCAGGCCGCCCAGGAACCCGGCCGCCACGGGGCCGGTGGAGAGGGTGTCCCACGGCCTCCTCAGGAGCATCCCCCCGACGAGCGTCCACGGCAGGTAGACGGGCATGGCGACCACGGCCACCGCCAGGCCGACGAACACGGTGTTCGCGGAATGGGCCAGGGCGCGCCAGGGCCAGGCGGTGAGGAGGAAGCGGGGGCTCAGCAGGGCTGCCAGGAGTGTCCTCGGCTGCGCCTTCGTCGTGCGGGGCGTGGTCATGCCCCCACCGTAGGCAGCGGGCGAGGGGGCCGGAA
Source organism: Streptomonospora nanhaiensis (assembly GCF_026642255.1). Taxonomy (GTDB): domain Bacteria; phylum Actinomycetota; class Actinomycetes; order Streptosporangiales; family Streptosporangiaceae; genus Nocardiopsis; species Nocardiopsis tropica. The sequence goes on from NZ_CP113264.1 coordinate 3,765,122, forward strand.
TCGGCCCCGCCCCCGGGCCGGGGGTGGGGCAGGGCCCACCCGGGGCGTGTCCCCCCTTCTCCGGGCCCGCGTCCACCGGGCCTCCTCCCACCGCGCTTCCCCACCCGTGGAGCACGGACGGGCCGGGCGCGGCCCCGCCCTGCGGTGGACCGCCGCACGTCCGCCCGCCGCCCCGGCGTCCGCCGGGGCCGTGTCCGCGCCAGGGACCGCCGGGCGGGCCGAGGCCGGGGCGGGCGGCGCAGCTCAGGACGGTAGGGTGGGGCGACGTGAGCGCGAAACCTCTGATCCCCGATGTCCTGGCTGCCCGCTACGCCTCGGCGGAGCTGGCCCGGCTGTGGTCCCCCGAGTACAAGGTGGTCTCCGAGCGGCGGCTGTGGCTGGCCGTGCTGCGGGCCCAGTCGCGTCTGGGCGTCGACGTCCCCGACGGCGTCGTCCAGGACTACGAGAAGGTCCTTGAGCAGGTCGACCTGGCCTCGATCGCGGAGCGCGAGCGGGTCACCCGGCACGACGTGAAGGCCCGGATCGAGGAGTTCAACGCCCTCGCCGGCCACGAGCACGTGCACAAGGGCATGACCTCGCGCGACCTGACCGAGAACGTCGAGCAGCTGCAGGTGCGCGACAGCCTGCTGCTGGTGCGCGACCGCGTGGTGGCGCTGCTGGCCCGGCTCGGACGGCTGTCGGCCGAGTACGGCGGGACGGTGATGGCGGGCCGCTCCCACAACGTGGCGGCGCAGGCCACGACCCTGGGCAAGCGGTTCGCGTCGATCGCCGACGAGGTGCTGGTCGCCCACGGCCGGCTGGAGGAGCTGATCGCCCGCTACCCGCTGCGCGGGATCAAGGGGCCGGTGGGCACAGCGCAGGACATGCTGGACCTGCTGGGCGGCGACCGCGGGGCGCTGGCCGCCCTGGAGGACGAGGTGGCCGGGCACCTGGGCTTCGCGCACCGGTTCACGAGCGTGGGGCAGGTGTACCCCCGTTCGCTGGACTTCGAGGTGCTGACGGCGCTGGTGCAGCTGGCGGCGGGCCCGTCCTCGCTGGCCAAGACGATCCGGCTGATGGCCGGGCACGAGCTGGTGACCGAGGGGTTCGCCGAGGGCCAGGTCGGCTCGTCGGCCATGCCCCACAAGATGAACACGCGTTCGTGCGAGCGGGTCAACGGGCTGACCGTGGTCCTGCGCGGTTACGCGTCGATGGCCGGCGAGCTGGCCGGGGACCAGTGGAACGAGGGCGACGTGTCGTGCTCGGTGGTGCGCAGGGTGGCGCTGCCGGACGCGTTCTTCGCCTTCGACGGCCTGGTCGAGACGATGCTGACGGTGCTGGACGAGTTCGGCGCCTTCCCCGCTGTGGTCTCCGCCGAGCTGGACCGGTACCTGCCGTTCCTGGCCACGACCAAGATGCTGATGGCGGCCGTGCGCGCGGGCGTGGGCCGGGAGACCGCCCACGAGCTGATCAAGGAGCACGCGGTGGGTGCGGCCCTGGCGATGCGCCAGGAGGGCGTGGGCAACCGGCTCCTGGAGCGGCTGGGCGCGGACGAGCGCTTCCCGCTGGACCGTGCCGCGCTGGAGGAGCTGCTCGAGGACCGGATCACCTTCACGGGGGCCGCGGCCGACCAGGTCGCCTCCGTGGTGGCGCGGATCGACGGGATCGTGGCGGAGCGCCCGGAGGCCGCCGCCTACTCCCCCGGTTCGATCCTGTAGCCGTTCCGGCCCCGCGACGCGTCGCCGCGGGGCCGGCCGCCGGGCCCGGGACGGGGGCGCCGTCCCGGGCCCTCCGTGTGTCCTGGGCCCTCGCCCGCCCGGGGCCGTGTATGACGCAGTTCACTCGTGCTAACACTGGGTCCGAAAGTTAACGCCTATTACGGTGAGGGGACCAGACCGCCCGCGAACCCCCGGAGCCCCCGTGACCGACCCCTCCTCCTTCGGCGCCGCCCTGTGGACCCTGCTGATCGTCGCCACGCTCGTCGTCGCGCTGGGAGTGGCCGCCGTGTCCGACATGGCCATGCGCCGCCGCGAGGACCGAGCCGCCCGGAAGACCCCGGCGACCGGCCCGGGCTCCCGTTCCGCCTCCCCCGCCGCCCGGGCGCCGCAGGCGGGCGCGACCGCGGGCGGCGTCCCCGACCGCGACGCCGCCGAACGCCGCTGACCGCAGCAGCACCTCCCGCGGGACGTCCGGTGCCCGCCCGCGGAGACCGTGACCGCGCAGCGCTCCGCCTCCCCTCGCTCGGCCGCCGGGCCCGTCGTGGACGCGCGCGCCGGTCCCGGGCCGGGCCCGGCCAAACGCCGTGATCACCGACGACACGAGCAGGCCGTCGGCCTCGGCCGTGCGGCCCGGGCGGTGGGCCGCCCACACGAACGCCGACGGCCGGCGGAGGGGCAGGGCCGTGCCCGGCAGCCCGGGGACCTGCCCACCGGGCGGGGCCTGCGCCTCCCGGCTCCGGCCCCGAGGGGAGCCGTCCTCAGCCCTGTGCCACCAGGCGGGCGAAGAGGCCGGGATCGGCGTTGCCTCCCGACACCACCGCCACGGTCGCCTCGGGCCGCCCGGGGACGGTGTCGATCCGGCCGGCGAGGAGGGCGGCGGCCGCCAGGGCCCCGCTGGGCTCGGCGACGACGCGGGCGCCGTGGGCCAGCACGCCGACGGCGCGGGCGATCTCGTCCTCGGTGACGGTGACGATCCCGTCGAGTCTGGCGGCGAGGTGCGCGAACGTGCGCTCGGAGAGGCCCACGCGGACGCCGTCGGCCATGGTGCGGCCGGTGCGCTCGGGCGGCCAGGTGACGGGGTGTCCCACGCTCAGGCTCTCGGCCGCGTCGGCGGCGAGCTCGGGTTCGACGCCGATGACGCGGACGCGGCGCGGGTGGACGGTCCAGGCCGCGGTGGACACCCCGGAGGCCAGCCCTCCCCCGCCCACGGGGACGACGACGGTGGTCACCTCGGGCGACTGCTCCAGGATCTCCAGGCCGACGGTGCCCTGCCCGGCGATGACGTCCGGGTCGTCGAAGGGCGGGATCAGCGCGAGCCCCTCGGTCCGGGCCAGTTCCCCGGCGACCGCCTCCCGCTCCCGGGGCGGCGCCATGACGACGCGGGCCCCGAGGGCGCGTATCCGGTCGACCTTGACCTCGGGCGCCCCCTCGGGGACCACGACGGTGCAGGGCGCCCCGTGCCGGGCGGCGGCGAGGGCGAGGGCCTGTCCGTGGTTGCCGGAGGAGTGCGTGACCACGCCGGAACGGCGCTGCCCCGGACCGAGCAGGGCGACGGCGTTGGTGGCGCCCCGGATCTTGAAGGCGCCCGTGGCCTGGAGGCTCTCGGGTTTGAGGAGGAAGTCCGCACCCGGGGGACCCGCCGTCAGGGGCGTGCGGACCACGTGGCCCTGGAGGCGGGTGGCTGCGGCGCGGACGTCGTCGGCGGTGACCAGTTCCATGCGCCGTGTATGCCCGTCGGCTGCGCCGGCACACGGCCGAGGCTGCATAATCGGAGCCGATGCGTACCGAATGGACCCCAGACGACCTGCCCGGACGGGCGTTCTACCAGCTGATGACCTCCGTGGTGGTGCCGCGCCCCATCGCGTGGGTCTCCACCACGTCCGGCGACGGCGTGGACAACCTGGCGCCGCACTCGTTCTTCACGATCTCCTGCACCGAGCCCCCGATCGTGCAGTTCACGTCGGTGCGGCGCAAGGACTCGCTGCGCAACGCGGAGGAGACCGGCGAGTTCGTGGTGAACCTGGCCCCGGAGGCGATGTGGGACCAGGTCAACGCCAGCGGCACCCCCTACCCGCCGGAGGTCGACGAGTTCGAGGCCCTGGGGATCGGGCGCGAGGCGAGCGTGTCGGTGCGTCCGCCGCGGGTGGCGGGGTCCCCGGTGGCGCTGGAGTGCACCCTGCACTCGACGCTGGGGCTGGGCGACTCCACGGTGGTGTTCGGAAGGGTCGTGCGTGTGGCCGTGCGCGAGGACGTGCTCGCGGACGGGCACCCGGACGTGGAGCTGATGCGCCCATTGGCGCGGCTGGGCCGCAACGAGTGGTCGACGCTGGGCGAGGTGCGGGCGGTGGACCGCCTCCCCTACCGCCCCTGAGGGCGGGCGCGGAGGCGACCGGCCCCGGAAGAGCCGGTTCCGGGGCCGGCGGCTCCGCCCGGGCCGCCGGCGCGAGGGGCCGGTCCGCGCTCCGGCCCGGGAGCGGTTCGGGGCGCGGCGTGCTGCGGCCGGTGTTCGGCGTTTCGCACGCCGGCGCCCCGCGCGGGTCGGAGCGCGGCGGTCCGGGCCCGCGGTCGCGGGCGGGGCCGGTCAGTCCTCGTGGCAGGCCACGAGGGGCTCGATGTTCACGCCCGGGTGGGTGGCGGTGAACCCGAAGCTGGTGGACTCCCCGGGATCGAGCTGCCCGTTGTGGGCGGAGTTGCGGGCCTCGAAGTGCGCGCCGTGGTTGACGAGGGCGGCGTTCCAGACGCTGGAGATCTCCTGGCGGTTGGCGAACACCCAGTCGACCATCCAGCCGTCGACGCCCTCCTCCCCCGCGGTGACCTCGACGTCCACCTGGAAGCCGTTGGACCACTGGTTGGTGACGGTGTACTCGGCCGTGCAGTGGTCACCGGGCGGGTCGGTGGGGCCGGGCGTCGGCTCCTCCGTGGGGTCCGGGTCCGGGGAGGGGTCCGGGTCCGGGGAGGGGTCCGGGTCCGGCCCGGGGCCGGTGCCCGGGTCCTCGCCGAAGACCACGTCGGAGCAGTTGTAGAACGCCTCGGGGCTGTCGGAGCGCTCCCACACCACGTAGACGATGTGGCGCCCCTCCCGGTCCGGCAGGTCCACGTCCCAGTAGTACTCGGCTCCGGCGTCGCCGCCGCTGCGCAGCGGCGGGTCCGTCACCTCGTCGACGAGTTCCAGGTCGTCCCAGTTCAGCGCCTGCTCGGGGTCGAAGCCGTCCTCGGTGACGTAGGTGCGGAAGACCCCGGGGTGCGGGGCCCAGGCGTTGTGCCGGAACTCCACGGTGGTGTTCGGCTCCAGGGCCGTGGTGGGCCAGTCGGTGCGGGCCGCGTTGAAGGCCGCGAACCTGTCGGTGGGGCCGCACAGCTCGCCGTCGGCCACGACCTCCTGGTGGCGGCCGTCGGCGTCGCTGATGAGGTTGCCGAACCAGTTCCAGAACGGGTAGTCGCCGCCCTCGGCCAGGGCGTCGGCGCAGGCCTCGTTGGTGGGCCGGAGCGCGCCGCCGCCGGTGCCGCCGGTGGCGTCCTGGAAGCAGGCGTAGGTGCGGCTGGCCGGGTAGGTGAACGCTCCGTGGGCCTCGGCGGAGTCGGGCAGGACGACGACGGCGGTGCCGACGGCGAGCCCGCCGAGCGCCGCTGCCAGGGCGATGGCGTTGCGTGACCTCATGGGCCACTCCTATCTCTGTGGGGGAGGCCCGGCCGCGCGGGGCGGCGCGGCCGGGGTTCTGTTCCGACCCTGTACGGGTCAGGCGGAGCAGGAGAGTGCGGGAGCGGAGAGGGTGCCGCCGTGGGTGCCGGTGAAGCCGAACGAGGTGGACTCGCCCGCGTCGAGCGCTCCGTTGTAGGGGGCGTTCACGGCGGTGACGGCGGATCCGCTGCTGGAGACGGTGGCGTTCCAGGCGTGGCCCACGGCCTCGCCCGCGCCGGCGGTCCAGGTGACGGTCCAGCCGGTGATGTCGGTCGCGGCGGTGACGGTCACCTCGCCCTGGAATCCGTCGTGCCACCGGTTGGTGACGCGGTACTCGGCCCCGCAGTCCCCGGCCGGGTCGGTGGGCTGTTCCGTGGGCGGGTCGGTGGGCTCCTCGGTCGGCGGGTCGGTGGGCTCGCCCGGGCCGCCGTAGACCGGGGCCTCGACGGAGGTCTCGGCGATGCCGTCGGGACCGTGGAAGATGCGCTCGCCCCAGGGGGTGAGGCTGTCGACGTCGAACCCCTCGACCATGTCGAGGTACTCCACGGGGGAACCGTTGCCGCTCCAGGACCAGCCGATGTAGCCCAGGCCCAGGCGCTCGGTGTGGGCCATGATGGCGTCCTCGTCGGGGTTGCCGTCGCTGTGGTCGATGCCGAACTCGCCGACGATCAGCGGCAGGCCGGCGTCGGTGAAGTGCTCCAGGTAGGAGACCACCGTGGACTCCTGTTGGTAGACCCCGTACATGTGGACGGAGAACACCGTGTTGGCGTCGGGGTCGGCGTCGAAGACGCCCTGGGCGTTGTCGCGCATGGTCCCCGACCAGTCCTGGCCCCAGTTGGGAGCGTCCACGACCAGGGTGTGGTCGAACCCGGCGTCGCGCAGCCGGTTGATCGCCTCGCCGGTGGCGGAGGCCCAGTTCTGGTTGGTGGCGGCGTCGTTGCCGAAGGGCTCGTTGCCGATGTTGACGAGGACGTGGTCCTCCTCCCCCTCGACGGCGTCCTGGACGCGCAGCCAGTAGTCGACGGCCTGGTCCAGGGTGGCCGCCCCGTCCTGGTCGCCGTAGCCGGTGGTGTCGTGCACCTCCAGCATGCAGATCAGCCGGTTGGCCTTGCAGTCGGCCACGACGGCGGCGACGTCGGCGGCGCTGTTCTCGGTCCAGCGCTGCCCGCTGCTGAGGACGACGCGGACGGTGTTGGCGCCCAGGGACTTGATGTCGGCGAGGGCGCCGGTCTCCTGGGGGTACCAGGTGTGGGCGTGGCTGACGCCCCGGATGACGAAGTCGTTCCCGGCGGCGTCGACGAGTCGGCCGTCGCTGACCCGGAACCCGGTGTCGGCGTGGGCCGGCGCGGTGTGGACGAGGAGGGCGGTGACGAGGCTGAGGACCGCCCCGAGGGCGATGAGCAGGCGTGTGGCCATGGGGTCTCCAGTGGTGGGGGGTGTGTCGTGGAGGGGGCCGGGCGCCACCGGCCCGAGGAGGGGCGGGCCGGTGGCGGTCGGTGGGCGCCGGCCGGGGGCCGCCGTGGGAGGCGGCCCCGGTCCCCGGCGCCCGGTCGTGGGGCGGGCGGGCCCGCGGGGGTCAGGTCCCGGTGCAGACGGGTTGCGGTGCGGAGACGGTCCCCTCGTGGGTGCCGGTGAGGCCGAACGAGGTGGACCGGCCTGCCGCGACCCTGGCGTTGTGGACGGCGTTCACGGCGGTGACGGCGGACCCGCTGCTGGAGACGGAGGCGTTCCAGGCGTGACCGACGCGTTCACCTCCGCCGAAGTCCCAGGTCACGGTCCATCCGTCGAGGTCCCTGCCGGCGGTGACGGTCACCTCGGCCTGGAAGCCGTTCGGCCACTGGTTGGTGACGCGGTACTCGGCCTCGCAGTCCCCGGCCGGGTCGGTGGGCTCCTCCGTGGGCGGGTCGGTCGGCTGTGGGCCCGGGGTGCCCCCGAGGGCCTCGTGGACCGCCCAGTAGGCGGGTTTGGGCTGGTAGGACTCGTCGATGGGCAGGGCCGCGCCCTGGCCGTCGAAGTGGTCGGGGACCCAGGAGTAGGCGTCGGTGACGCCCCAGACGGTCACGCCCGTGCAGCCGTCGACCTCCAGGCAGGTGGTCACGACCTCCCGGTAGTCGTCCGCCTGCCGCTCCAGGTCGGCCTGGCTCGCGGGGACGTTCATCCGGATGTCGAGCTCGGTGATCCGCACCTTCAACCCGAGGTCCGTGAACCGCTCGATGTTCTGGCGCATGCTGGCGGGGACCTGTCCGACGATCAGGTGGCTCTGGAAGCCGATCCCGTCCAGGGGGACGCCCTGGTCCAGCAGGTCGACGACCAGGTCGTAGTAGGCGTCGCTCTTGGCGTTGACGCCGTCGATGCTGTAGTCGTTGATGTACAGCTCCGCCGCGGGGTCGGCCGCCCTGGCCATGCGCAGGGACTCGGCGACGAAGTCCTCCCCCAGGGTGCGGTGGAAGACCGAGTCCCGGAACCGCGCGTCGTCCCCGATGGGCTCGTTGACGACGTCCCAGGTGTCGATCCGCCCGGCGTAGCGGCCCATGGTCGTGCTGATGTGGTCGTCCATGACGGCCAGCAGCTCGTCGGCCGTGAAACCGCCGCCGGACACCCACGAGGGCAGCTGGCTGTGCCAGACCAGGGTGTGTCCGTGGACGTCCTGGCCGTTGGCCTCGGCGAAGTCCACGACCCGGTCGGCGCCGGCCCACGAGTACTGGCCCCGCTGCGGTTGGACCGCCTCCCACTTGAGGTCGTTCTCGTGGGTGACGGAGTTGAACTCGGCGGAGGCGGTCTCCGCGTACTGGGCCTCTCCGAGGCGGTGGGACGCGAGGGCGGTGCCCATGAACACGCCCCGCTGGTCGGCCAGGTCCCGGAGGGTCTCCTCCTGCGCGGTCCCGGCCGGCGGCTCCTCCTGTCCGTGGGCGGAGGCCGCGAAGCCCCCGGCGAGCAGGCCCGCCGCGAGGACGGTCGCGGCGACGGCCCCGGCACGGCGGCGCGCGTGCCCCGTGTTCTCCGACATGGTCTCTCCTACCTTTCCACGATGTGGCGTTGCGGGATGGGGGGCCGGGCGCCCGCGGCGCCCGGCCCCGAGGTGGTCCGTGCCTATCCCGCGCCCTCACCGCCCTCCCCGGCCGTGCCGCCGAACAGCTCGCCGTGGGTGGCGAGCGCGGTGGCCACGTCGACCTGCGCCCAGAAGCGGTGGTAGGTGAACTCGGGGGCCTCTCCCCCGTCCAGGTAGGCCTGGACCTGCGGCCAGTCCTCGTCCTGCTCGTAGAAGGAGCGGATGGAGGCGAACGTGGAGTCGGAGTCGATCACGTCGCCGTTGGGCATCTGCCCGGTCCAGCCGTCGGGGACGTAGAGCCCGCCGTTCGGGGAGTCGAACGGGTCGTCGAAGCGCTCGTAGTCCGCCCTGGTCTCGGGGACGGCGACGCCCAGGTCGTCCTGGTGGACGAGCAGCGCGTCGAGCAGGCCCTCGGCGGTCTCCTGGGAGGCGGTGTCGCCGGTGGCGGCGGCGTAGTGCATCAGGGTCTTGGCCAGGCCGGCGGCGATGCCGACGTCCTGGTTGTGCGAGACGACCTCGACGCTCAGGTCCGGGTTGCCCGTGGGCTCACCGGTCCAGTCGTCGGGGGCGCCGCTCCACTCCATGTCGGCCGGGACGGCGAAGTCGCCGCCCTCGCCGACGGTGGTGTTGGCGATGGCCCAGGGCACCCAGGAGTCGAGGATGTCCCCGGCTCGCTCGTCCCCGCTGATGCGGTAGTACTCGGCCACGCGCTCGATGTCCCAGACCTGGAAGCCGAACCACCGGTTCGAGGGCGGGTCGTGCCAGACCGGCTTCTCGTCGTAGAACATGCCGTAGAAGGTGGGCGTGTCCGCGGGGGGCTGCGCGTAGGTGCCCTCCCAGCTGTTGGTCGCGCCGCCGGCGATGCCGCCGTCGGAGGACTGGAGCCACTGGAGGAACTCCAGCTGGCGGTCGAGGCTGGTGCCCCAGTCGTCGGCCCCGGTGGCCGACTGCGGCCGGAGCTCGTCGACCTCCGAGAGCGCGTAGGCGGCCATCACGTTCTGGTAGCCCTGGTGGGCGGAGGATCCGCCGATGCGCCAGGCCCAGGGGTACTGGGCGCTCTCCAGGGCGCCGCCCCAGGAGTAGTACCAGGCCATGAGGTAGTGCGCGGAGTCCTTGCCCGTTCCGGGCGGGCAGGACTGGGCGCCGACGCAGTCGCCGACCTCCTTGAAGTACTTGTCGAACATCGCGTAGCGCAGGTAGTCGCCCATCATCGCCGCGTTGGAGACGTTCTCCGCGATGGCGGACTCGTTGCCCTGCTCGCTCGCCCACTCGTGCGCGAGGTAGGCGACCTGGACGGCGCGCGCGTCGGCGTCGGGGGCGTTGGTGTAGCGCCACTGCTCCGAGGCCTGCGGGTCGTCGACGAACAGGTTGAGGTAGCCGGTGCCGTCGTCGCCGCCGTGCGCGAACGTCTCGCAGGAGGGGTGGGGCACGGTCTCCCAGACCGACTCGTTGGAGCCGCGCTGGAAGGTGTTGATGTAGGCGGGGGCCTCGTCGCTGCCGTCGCCGCAGAACCCGTAGCCGTACGTGTTGTCCACGTCCAGCAGCCAGTGCATGCCGTAGACCTCGTCGGTCCCGTAGGTGCTGCTGAGCTCGGCCGCGAGGGGGTCCTGTCCGGCCTCCACCCCCTGGTCGAGCGGCATCGGGTAGTCGCTGGGATCCAGGGACTCGGGGATGTAGGTGGCCGGCGACGAGGGGTCGTAGGCGCCGTTGGTGGGCTGGTCGGCGGTCCCGGGGATGATGAAGGCCTCCATGGAGGCCCAGGCGTCGTTGAACGGCTGCCAGTCGCCGGAGACGCGCCCGTAGGTCGCCTCCAGCCACAGGTAGTAGCTGAAGGCCTCCGAGGTGGTGGCGTGCCCGTGGTCGGGCGCCTCCACGATCAGGGTCTCCACGGAGTGGTAGGGGACGAGGAGGCCGTCGAACTCGCGGAAGTAGCCGCTGGACGGGTCCTTGATCTTGTCGTACTGCTCCAGGAAGGAGGCCTCGTACTCGGTGATCTCCGGGTTCTCGGCCAGGAGCGCGTCGGCCACGGGCGTGTACTCGTAGGTGGAGGCGGGCTCGGCGGGCCCGGCCTGGGCGGAGGGGGCCACCGTGAAGGTGGCCGCCACGAGTGCGGCGCTCACGGCCGCGGGGAGGGGCCACCGCCGTCTGCGGCGGCGGGTTGCGGGTCGGTCGGTCACATCGTTCTCCTCGGAGGGTGCCCCGCAGGGGCCTCTCCGGTGCCGCGGAGCAGGGGCGCGGCGCCCCGGGCGGTGCGTCGGCCGGGGTGTGGCGGCGCCTCGGCGGGGGCAGCGGGGGGCCGAGACAGGGGGCTTGTGCGGGCCTTGAGGACGGGGGGCGCTGGCCGCGGCGGCGTCGGCGTCGACGGTGCGGGGCCATGGGGGGCGCGGTGTCCGCGCCGGTCTCGCTAGCGGTGCCTTCCGGTGCCCAGGGGGACCCGATCCCTTTTCGGGAGCGCTCCCATGAGCAGTGCCGAAAAGTTAACACCATTGATAAGCGCCTGCAATGGGGTCAACCAGAGGAATCCGGCCCAGGATTCGTGATCTACGGGGCTTTTCGGACAGACAGTGGGAAGCGTGCCCGAAGGAGGGACCGGAGACCGCCGGACCCTCCGTCCCGGGGCCCGTCGGAGCCGGGACGGGACCGGCCCCCGCGCCCGCCCCGGAACGCGCGCGACCGACGCGCCCCGGCCCCCGGGGCGTTTCGGTCCGCCGCGGCGGTCAGCCCTCGGCCACCGGCCAGTCGACCAGGGTGACGGGCTCGTCGCCGAGCACCCACGCGTCGTGGTTCGGCGGCAGGCACACGACCTGTCCGGCGCGCACCTCGCCCTCCGTGCCGTCGTCCATCTGCCAGCGCAGGGCGCCCGAGACGACGTAGGCGCGGTGGTTCGCCATGCACTTCGCGGTACCCCTGGACTCGGCCATGTCCACCGTCCAGCGCCAACCGGGCCGCAGGGTCATCCGGACGGCGGTGTGACCTCCCACCCGCAGTGCCTCCGTGCGGGCCCGGTCGAGGACCTCGGTCTCCTCCGCCCGGGCGAAGTCGCCCGTCTCCGGCCGCGGGGCCGCGGGCTCGTCCCAGGCCTGCACCGTGGACTGGTGGGAGATCCGCCCGTCCCTCAGGTCGAGCATGGTCATGCTCATGACCCGGGTGCCGTCGGGGTAGGAGCAGCGCTCGGTGTAGGCGGCGTGGTCGGCGTCCACCACGCAGTCGAGGACCTCGTGGGTCATGTCGCGCGAGAAGACCTCGCGCAGGGCCGGCGCGATGGCGGCCTTCCCGTGCAGGACCGCCGGCCTGCTGGGCTGAGCCCTCTTGTCGATCATCTCCATCTCGGCGTCGTCCGCGAACAGCGCGAGCATCGCGTCGGCGTCCGCCGACTCGACGGCGCGCGTCAGCGCCCCGCTGTCGAACCGGGGGTCCGTCTCGGTACGGGTGGACATCGTCCGGCCCTCCCCTCCCCGCCCGGGCGGCCAACCCTTGACCGGTCGGGCTCTCTACCCAGTCTGCGCCCGGTCCGGGTCCCGCTTGCGTCAAGACGGGGCCATCTCTGCACATGCCGGCGGAGGCCCCGGGCGCCGCCCCCTGCTGTCGGGGGCCGCCGTCCCCGTCCCCGTCCCCGGCCGCGGGGCACGGGGCACGGGGCACGGGGCCGCGTTGCCTTCACACGACCAGGTCGGCCGCGGGCGCGGGCAGCGTCGGCAGGAACGGGGCCGCGGACGCGGCGTCGCCGCCGCTCCAGTCCATGGCGAGGATCTGGGCGAGGCTGCGCCGACCGGTCACGGCGCGGGCGAGCTCGAAGGCCGTGCCCCTGAGGGTGAGCACGGCGCCCTCGCCGAGCGCCCACTCCTGGCCGGTGTCGGTCGCGACCACGCGCACCGGCGGGAGCTGCGCCGACCATCCCCCGGCCAGGCCGCCCAGCGGGAAGTCCGCGAGCTGGTCGGCGTCCTCGGTCTGCGCGGGCAGGCCGAGGGCGCCCCGGACGTCGTTCTCGTGGTGCCACACGTCCAGGGCGGGCAGGCTGTGGCGCCTGCGCCTCCGGGCGGTGAGGAGTTCCAGCAGGGCCGGGGTCGTGCGGGTCCACTCGGCGAGGACGGCCTCGAGGCCGTGGCCCTCCCGGTCGGCGACCTGGCGCGCGGTGACCTCGTCGCCGGCCGGAGGGGTGACGTCGCCGTGCACCACGTCGGCGCAGAGCCCGGCGAGGTGGGCGTAGACCTGCCTGACGGTCCAGTCGGGGCAGGCGGGCACGACGGTGCCGAGCTGCTCCCCGTCGAGGGTGGCGGCCAGGTCGAGCAGGCGGTTCTGACACGTCTCGTAGATGCGCGCGGAGTCCATCCCCCGAGCCTAACTAACAGCGTTAGGCCAGGGTGGGGCCGCCCCCGGGGAGGACGGTCCCCGCGGACGCCTCCCGGGTGCGGCTCCGGGGAGCGGGGGCCGCGGCGCCCCTACCCGCCCCGACCTGCACTGCTCGCTGCCTCGACCTGCCCGCCGCCCAGCTCGGCGGAGATGCGCGCGGCCACCGCGGCCACCTCCGGCCCCAGCCTGCGCACCTCGACCACCGGCAGACGGCTCACGAGGGAGGAGACGCTGATCGCCGCCACGGGGTCGCGGTTGTGGTCGAACACCGGTGCGGCGACGCAGCGGACCTCGGGCTCGTTCTCCCGGTCGTCGATGGCGTAGCCGCGCTCGCGCACCCGGCGCAGCTCCCCGGCGAGGACCGCCGGATCGGTCACCGTCCTCGCGGTGACCGCAGGGAGGCCCGCCGCCACCACGTCCTCCACGAGGTCGTCCGGGCAGAACGCGAGGATCGCCCTGCCCACCGCGGTGCGGTAGGCGGGCATCCTCGCGCCGATCCGCGAGGCCATCCGGACCGTGGCCGTGTTCTCCACCTTGTCCACGTAGACGACGTCGTGGCCGTCCAGCAGCACCAGGTGGCAGGTGTGCCCGGTGCGCCTCATGAGGTCGCGCAGGTGGTCCGAGGCGACCGAGCGCAGCTCCATGTCGTCCAGGTAGGCCTGCCACAGGGTGAGGGCGGCCGTGCCCAGGCGGAACCGTCCGCTGCGCGGGTCACGGGTGAGCAGGCCGTACTCCACCAGCGGAACGGACAGGCGCAGCACCGTGCTCTTGTTCACCCCCACGTTCTCGGCCACCTCGGTGAGGGTCGCGCCGCCGCTCCCGGCCGGGCTCGCCCGGACGAAGTCCACGATGGCCAGCGCGCGGCGCAGCGACGCCGACGAGTTGCGCCGGGGTGCCGGGGCCCGGTTCACCCCTTCACCGCCCCTCCCAGCCCCGAGGCGAGGCGGTGCTGCACGAACAGGAAGAACACCAGGACGGGGATCGTCATCAGGACCGATCCCGCCATGATGCCGCCCCAGTCGTTCTGGTCCGGCTTGAAGAGCGACAGCAGGGCGATCGGCAGCGTCTGGTTCTCCTGCGCCGAGATGATGAAGGTCCGGGCGAACAGGAAGTCGTTCCACGTCATGATGAACGAGAAGATACTGCAGGCCACCACGCCCGGGGCCACGAGGGGGAAGAGCACCCGGGTGACGAAGGCGAGGCTTCCGGCGCCGTCCAGCCAGGCCGCCTCCTCCAGCTCCCGGGGGACCGCCGAGACGAAGCTGCGCAGCATCCAGATCGCCAGCGGCAGGGCGAACGCCGTGTGCACCAGCATGAGCGATCCCAGGTGGTTCAGGCCCAGTTCGGGGACCCCCTGGCCCACGGCGCGCATGAGGAAGAACAGCGGGATGGTCAGCGCCTCCACCGGGACCATCTGCGCCACCAGCACCATGACGAGCAGGGTGGTGCGGAGCCGGAAGCGGTAGCGGGTGAGCGCCACCGCGGCCAGGAACGCGCAGAGGGTCGAGGCGGTCACGACCACGACCGCCACCAGCGCGCTGTTCAGCAGGTACTGGCCGAACCCGTCGACCGTGAGCACCCGTCGGAACGAGTCCAGGGACGGGGTGAGGGTGTAGGGCGTGGTGTCGCCGGCCTCCAGTTCGGCGCGCGGCCTGAGCGCCGAGAGCAGCATCCAGTAGAGCGGCAGGGCGACGACCAGCGCGACGAGCAGTCCCGCGATGTCGTTCCTGAGTCGGCGGAGCGTCACAGGACCTCCCCTTGGCGGCGCAGGGCGCGCAGGTAGACGAGCGTGATCAGGAGGAGCAGCAGCGTGGTGATCACGCCGATGGCGGAGCCGAGCCCGTACTGGCCCGAGGCGAACGCCTTCTGGTACGCGTAGACGTTGAGCACGAGGTTCTGTCCGGCGATCCCGCCGCCCCCGGTCATGACGTAGATCTGCGTGAAGATCTTGAAGTCCCAGATGATCGACTGGATGGTCACGATGGTCACGGCCGGGCGCAGGATCGGCAGCATCACCGACCAGGCGATCCGGGACGTGGAGGCGCCGTCCAGACGCGCGGCCTCGACGACCTCCCCGGGGATGGCCCGGATGCCGGCGTAGAGGGTGACCATGACGAACGGGAACGAGCACCACACCACCTGCGCGCCGACGAGGCCGAAGGCCGACCACTTGTCGTAGGTCCAGGAGTGCCCGGCGAACTCGGTCAGGCCCAGCCCGGCGAGCGCCTGGTTGACCGGGCCGAGGGTGGGGTCGAACAGCAGGAGCCAGACCGCGCTGCCGGTGACGGCGGGCGTCGCCCAGGCCCCGAGTGCGGCGAGGAAGAGCAGGGTGCGCACCCAGGGGGTCAGCCGGGTGGCGAGCACGGCCAGCGCTCCGCCCACGGCGAGCGTGCCCGCGACGCACGCCGCGGCGAAGCCGACCGTGTTGAGCAGCACCTCCCAGAACTGGGCGTCCGCCAGCAGTTCACGGTAGTTCTGCCAGCCGACGAAGCGCAGGGGCTCGGCGCCCGTGACCTGGGGCTGGCGGTAGTCGAAGAAGGAGACGAGCACCAGCTGGTAGAGCGGGTAGACGAGCATCCCGCCCAGCACCACCGCGGCGGGCACCAGGTACATCCAGGGTTCGACCCCTCGGCTCCGGTTGCCGGAGGGCCCGCCGGTCGGGCGGCGGCGAAGAGCTGTCCGGTTGTCCATGTCGGCGCGTCACCCCCGCCCGAAGGCGTCGTCGAGGGCCCGCGCGGCCTCGTCCGCGGCCTGGTCGACCGAGGCGTCCCCCGCGGCCAGGCGCTGCACCATGGCCGGCAGGATGCCCTCGGCGTCGACGGTCGCCCAGGAGGGGGTGACCGGGACGAACCGGGTGCCCGCGTCGATGGTCTCGACGAAGGGGGCGATCTCGTCGTCGGAGGCGGCCAGCTCCGCCCGGACGTCGGTGAAGACGGGCAGGTTGCCCATGGCCTCGTACATGCGCAGCTGGTACTCCTTTCCGGCCAGCAGCTTCACGAACTCCACGGAGAGCGTGCGCCGCTGGGTTCCGGCGAGGACGCCGAGGTTGTTGCCCCCGGCGAAGGCCGGGGCGATGCTGCCGGGCTCGGTGCCCGGGAGCGGTACGACCGCGGCGTCGTCGGCGATGTCGCTGGCGCGCACCGCGTTGAGGTTGAAGTTGCCCCCGATGGTCATCGCAGCGCTGCCGGCCACGAAGTTCTGCACGGAGGCGTCCCCTCGCATCTCCGAGCAGGTCTGGGGCGGGCACACGTCGTCGGAGAGGATCTGCCCGTACAGCTCCAGGCCCTCCTTGGCCTCGGCGGAGTCGATGGTCGCGGTGTAGGAGTCGCCGTCGGGTTCGGCGATGTCGCCGCCGTGCGCCCAGACGAACGGCATCATCGCGTAGGTGTAGGCGCCGCCGGCGGAGACGCCCAGCATCCGCGGGTCGTCCTCGCGCACCGCCCGGCCGGTCTCCACGACCTCCTGCAGGGTCCGGGGGACCTCCAGCCCGAGGTCCCCGAGGACGTCGGTGCGGTAGTAGAGGGCGCGCACGCCGAGGAACCAGGGCACGCCGTAGTCGGCGCCGTCGACCCGTGCGGTGGCCGCGACGTCGTCGGAGATGTCCGCGCGGGGCTCCCAGTCGGCCAGGTCCTCGGTGAGGTCGGCCAGGCCCGCGGACTCCACGTACCCGGCCAGGTCGGTGTTGCCGTACTCGGCGACGTCGGGGGCGGAGGCGGGGTCGAGGAAGGCGCCCTGGAAGCGCTCCGCGCGGGTCTCCACCGGGATGTACTGGACCTCGACCTCGACCCCGTCGTGCGCGGCCTCGAACTCCTCCACCGCCGCCGCCACGACCCGCTCCTTGGGCGCCTGGTCGACCTCGGAGAACAGCCAGACGCGGAGGGTTCCCTCCGTCTCGTCGACACCGGAGGCGGCGCCGCTGGTCTGGAGGGGCGCGCACGCGGAGACAAGGGCGGCAAGCCCGAGGAGCGCGCAGGCGCGCACGGGTCCTGAGAATCGCATCGGTACTCCCTCACCAGGCCGGTGGGGTGGGGTCGGTGGGGACCGACAGCCTGGTGGAGTGACCGTAGTCACTCGGTCCGACTCCGTTGAAGGGAGGAGTGCCAATGTTGTGCAGGGCACAACGGAGGCGCGCAGTGCAGTGCACTGCGCGCCGTGGATCCGCCCCGGTCGGGCGTGTTCGGGGTGCGGCGGGGGGTCAGGTTCCCAGGCCGGACATCAGTTCCGCGAACGACGTGGGCTCCTCGTAGGGGTCGTCTGCCCCGGGGGCGTGGTCGGCCGCGAGCAGGGCCAGCTGCCGTGCGGCACGGTCGACGCGCTCGGACAGCTCCCGACCGCCGCCGCCTCCCGCCCCCCAGTCCTCCGAGGCCGCGTACACGCCGGTCGGCACGACCACGGAGCGGGTGTAGGCGAACATCGGGCGCAGCGCGTGCTCCAGCACCAGCGAGTGGCGCGGGCTGCCGCCGGTCGCGGCGACGAGCACCGGCGTCCCGTCCAGGGCCTCGGGCTCGACGATGTCGAAGAACGACTTGAACAGGCCGCTGTAGGAGGCGTTGAACACGGGGGTGACGGCGATGACGCCGTCGGCGGCGGCGATGTCCTCCAGGACCCCGGGGAGCTCCCCGGTGGGCACCCGGGTCGTCATGGCGTTCATGATGTCGTGGGCCAGGTCGCGCAGCTCCACGACCCGGGTCTCGACCTTCTCCCCCCGGTCGGCCAGCGAGGCCTCGGTGGCGGCGGTGAGCCGGTCGGCCAGCAGCCGGGTGGAGGACGGGGTGCTCAGCCCCGCCGACACGGTGACGATCCTTCGGGTGCTCATGCCTGGCCTCCACGCGAAAGGTTTTCTAAGAAGAAGTTTCCTAGAAAGGATAACACTCGGAACGTCCGGCCCCCGGGGCCTATTCCCCGTGACCGGTCGGCCGAGCTCCTCGAGAACGCATGAGTTTCCCCCGCACCACCTGGGGGAACGCCCCGGCGCCCGTGCGGCTCACGTGTAGGGCCCTTCCCTGCGGCTATGTGCCTGGGAGGAGACGTCCCCTAGCGCGGAGGAAACGTCACATGAACGCACGTACCAGACCGTCGAGCGTCACCGCGGTCCTCGTCCTGCTCATCCTGATCACCCTCTACCAGCTCGGAGCCGGCGGGCTCGCCCTCCTCGGCGGGTTCGCCGCGCAGGCCGCGCCCTCGATGCCGACCGCGACCGAGGTCCCGGCCTGGGCCATCTTCGTGGCCGCCGCCGTCGCCCTCGTGTACGGGGGCGCCTCGCTGGCGCTCACCGTCATGGTCGCCCGGGGCCGTCCCGCGGCGCGGCCCGCGGCCCTGGGCGTCAACGCCGTCTACGGCGTGGGCATCCTCGCCCTGGCCTTCACCCCGGTCGCGGGACTCCCGGAACTCGTCGCCGCCGCGTTCGCCTTCACCGTGATCGCGCTGCTCTACTCCGGGGGTGCCAGGGCGTACTTCGCCGGGAGCGCCTCCCCGGCGGCGCCGGGCCCCCTCGCCTGACACCCGGTCCGGGGTGCGGGGCGCACCCGCACCCCGGACCGGGCGGGCCGGGGCTCAGGCGCGGCCGGTCTGCGCACCCTTGTCGCCCCCGGCGCCCTTGGCCGCCAACAGGGAGGCGTGGGTCGGGGCGTCGGGGACGTGGGCGGGCCGCCCGGCCGCGAACTCCTTGCGCAGCACCGGGACGACCTCCTCGCCGAGCAGGTCCAGCTGCTCCAGGACCGTCTTCAGCGGCAGGCCGGCGTGGTCCATGAGGAAGAGCTGGCGCTGGTAGTGGCCGAAGGAGTCCCGGAAGGTCAGGGTGCGGTCGATGACCTCCTGCGGGCTTCCGACGGTCAGCGGGGTCTCGCGGGTGAACTCCTCCAGGCTGGGCCCGCCGCCGTAGACGGGGGCGTTGTCGAAGTAGGGGCGGAACTCCTTGACCGCGTCCTGGGAGTTCTTGCGCATGAAGACCTGCCCGCCGAGGCCGACGACGGCCTGGTCGGCCTTGCCGTGGCCGTAGTGCTCGAAGCGGCGCCGGTACAGGGAGATCAGCTTCTTGGTGTGCGTGGCCGGCCAGAAGATGTTGTTGTGGAAGAAGCCGTCACCGTAGTACGCGGCCTGCTCGGCGATCTCCGGGCTGCGGATCGAGCCGTGCCAGACGAAAGGCGGCACCCCGTCCAGGGGCCGGGGCGTGGAGGTGAAGCCCTGGAGGGGGGTGCGGAACTTGCCCTCCCAGTCGACGACGTCCTCCCTCCACAGGCGGTGGAGCAGGTTGTAGTTCTCCAGCGCCAGCGGGATGCCCTGGCGGATGTCCTGGCCGAACCAGGGGTAGACGGGGCCGGTGTTGCCGCGGCCCATCATCAGGTCCACCCGGCCGTCGGCCAGGTGCTGCAGCATCGCGAAGTCCTCGGAGATCTTCACCGGGTCGTTGGTGGTGATCAGCGTGGTGGAGGTGGACAGGATCAGCTTCTCGGTCCGCGCCGCGATGTAGCCGAGCATCGTCGTCGGGGAGGACGCCACGAACGGCGGGTTGTGGTGCTCTCCGGTGGCGAAGACGTCGAGGCCGACCTCCTCCGCCTTGAGCGCGATCGCGACCATCGCCTTGACCCGCTCGGCCTCGGTCGGCGTGCGTCCCGTCGTCGGGTCGGTGGTCACGTCACTGACTGAGAAGATTCCGAACTGCATGGCCTGCTCCCCGATATTGTTTCCTGAGAAGTAATTTCCTATGAAGGTATCACGGGGAACGGGTGGGGCGACACAGGTATTCCCCGGCGTCCCCGGAGCGGAAGGCGTGGACGGCGGCGCCCCCGCAGGACCGCCGCCCCGGGGTCCGGGGCGCCCCGTGCGGGAGGAGGGGTCCCCTCGGTTCATGGGTCCCCTCCCCCCGCCTCCGACCGCCCCGCTCCCTCACGCCGGGGAGGCGCTCCGGGCGGCGGCCCCGGGTTCCGCCTGCGGGGAACCGCCGGCCATGGCGACCTCGACCCCCTCCCTGGTGCCCCAGCGGGTGATCCGCCTGCAGGTCAGCATCGCGTAGAGGTACAGGGGCCGCAGCACCAGGAGCCTCCACACCGCGGCCGCGGGGGAGACCAGGTACAGCATGAGCAGGTAGCCCGCCGACTCGTCGCTCCTGCGCATGGTGAACAGGCGCAGCGCCATGATGTAGTTGATCGCCAGGCCGATCACGAGTGCGGCGACCGCGATGGACCTCCACTGTTCGCGCAGGCCCTCGTCGCACAGCACGAGCAGCGGAACCGCGTAGGCCACGAACATGTGCAGGTACTCGGTCACCGTCCCCTAGAACACCACGCCGCGCAGCGGCATGTACCTCAGCCACCACAGGTGCCGCACCGTCGTCCCCCTCATCCAGCGCAGCTGCTGGCCGAAGTAGTGGCGCGGGCGCTCCGGGACGAGGGTGAAGACGATCGCGGACGGCTGGTGGACGGTGTCGCCCTTGAGCAGGGCGTAGAAGGTGAGCATGGAGTCGTCGTTCATCTGCATGGGACGGCCCCAGAAGTGCTCGTTCTCGTAGGCCCCCGCGCTATCGCGGACCGTCTGCGCCCGGTAGAAGGCCAGGGTGCCGGAGTTGATCGTCACCCGGCGCAGGACCGACTGCGCGCTGCGCAGGCCCCGGGTGAACGGCAGGTAGAGCACACAGGTGAGCCTGGTGAGCAGGTTGGCGTCCCTGTTGAGCACCAGGACGTGGCCCGCCACCGACTGCACCCGCGGACTGGCGAAGGGCGCGAGGCCCTCCCTCACGGCGTGGCGGTCGAGCACCGAGTCGCTGTCGAGAGTGACGAAGACGTCGGCGTCGTCCTCGGCGAGCACGTGCATCTGGGCGAAGCGCTTGCCGCGGTTGGCGGTGCGGTCCCAGGTGGCCTCCACCCCGTGGCCGGCGGCCCGGGCGAGGAACGCGTCGCGGATGCCGCCGTAGTCCACGGGCTCCCCGTCGGCGTCCACGGACCCGTCGTCGACGACCCGCACACGGTCCACCGTGCGGCTCTGCGCGAGGACCGAGTCCAGGCACGCGCGCAGGACCAGCGGGTCCTCGTTGTAGACGGGGACCTGGACCGTCACGGTCAGGGAGTCGAGCGCCACCTGTTCGTCGGCGGTCGCGCGGACGGGCCTCTCCAGCCAGGCGAAGGGCGCCCACCACAGGAGCAGGAACGAGGCGAGCCACACCATGGCCAGGCTCGCCCGGGGTTCGTGGAACCCACCGACCGCGCCGACCACGTGGGCCATGCCCCACACGGTGAACGCGGCGAACGCGAGCATCCCCAGGAACGCCATCGCGCCGGGGCGCGCGGTCCTGGCGGTGGGCAGGACCGGGTCATGCGGCGGCCGGGGCCGGCCCCCGGACCGGTCCGCGTCGCGGAAAGTGAGGGTCATCGCTCCAGCGGTCCCCTGTCCCGGCGGAAGGAGACGCGGACGAGCAGCGCTCCGGCGACGACCAGGACGAGGCCGACGACGACCAGCCAGAGGTAGCCGGCGGCGAACCCCGTCGCCGCGAGCGTCGCTCCGGAACCTGTGGAGTATCCGTAGGGCATGTGGGCTTCCTCGGGATCGGGTGACTTTACGTCACATGTCTCCCACGGAACGTCCTCGCCTCCAAAAGAGAAAGGCCAATTTCACGCAAAGACCGGGGCATGGTTCGCGAACCGCTCCGCCGGGGGTGCGGACACCGGAGCGTGCGCGGGACCGACATGTCCGGAACGCGTTACCGGAGCCGGTGGCCGAGCGGTCCGCCGGACGGTCGGCCCGACCCGCTCCGGCACTCCGTCCACAGGCCGGAGGCCGTCTGTTCACGCGGATGTGGTGCGCGGGTATGACCATGCCCAGGGACCGGACACCTCCCGGGGAAGGGAGACCGGTGCGACGCAAGCCGAACGGTCGTCACCGCGTGCTATCCCTGACCCGAACCCCGCGGTCACCGGGAGTCACGGCGACCGGGACGTCCGAGCACGTGATCACACGAGAAGGAGGAGGGCGCGCCCCACCGGCCCCCGCGCCCGGAACCCCATGGCCACCACCCTCGACCCCCGACGCGACCCCTCCGCACCGGCCACCGACCGCACCGACCGCGAGCCCGTCGTGCTCGCGGACGCCTTCGGCGACGTCCTCGCCGCCCTCACGGACCTGGACCCCGACCTGGCACTCGTGCCCGACGCCTGACACGCCGACCGGCGGGACCCCGCCCCTGCGGCCGGGGTCCCGCCCGCTCCCCTGCCGTCAGCGGGGGGAGACCCCCTCGGGGTGCTCGGGCAGGTAGGACCACACCAGCTCGATCGGGCCGCGCAGGTGGGCGTTGAACTCCGCCAGCTCCTCCGCGGGCACCCACAGCTCCAGGATCGTGCGTCCGCCCGCCTGCCTCACGGGGTACCGGGACGCGAATCCGGCGTCCACGCGGAACCGGGTGACGTGCCCCTCACCGTCGCGTGGCAGGTTCCACTCCCTGGCGATCCTCTCCGCGTACCCCCGGTTCAGGACCGGGTAGAAAATGGGCTGCTCCGGCAGCCGCGGCGGCCACTCCCGCCAGCCGGAATCCCTGACCAGGGCGAGTTCCCGGGGCCCTGTGGGCCGCCACAGGGTCATCGTCCCCGGCGTGCCCCCGCCCTCTCCTGTGCTGTTCACAGCAGGAGCATAGACATCCCTTGCCCCAGTCAGCACCCGCTTTTTACCGGCCGGACCGAAAATCGGTGCGAGGAACGGGAACACCACAATCAGACGAAGCGTTCTCACAGGTGAAGCGCCCCAGACCGAACCCCGACCCCGCAGTCTTCCCACACCCACCCAGGTCCTGTGAGGCGCTCGCACCACAAACCAAGCGCGGATGCACGCGCTCGTGTCGGCAATGGGGGTTTCCGGCACGTATTCAGTCGCTGCATCCGCCTTCCCAGCGGCCAGACCGCACTCAGTGCACACTGGCCGCGCCCGCTGTGGCCCGCGTTGGGGGACGTGGGCCACAGCTACGTCCGGGGACGTGCCGCCACACCGGCACGTCCCCGGACCCTTTTCACCGCCCTTCCCCCGACCACCGCTCCCCGTGCCTCCCTCACGTGCGCGTGCCGGGGTCGCCCCGCCGCCCCGCCGCTCCGGCGGAAGGCCGGGGCCCGCCCGCGGGACGAGGCCCCCGACACGGCCTCCCCCTCCCCGGCTCCCACATCTCCTCCACGAGGTGTCGGGCCATCCCCGCGCCGAGGACGCGGACGGCAACCGGACGGCCGGGGCCGCGCCCCGCAGTACGATGCGCTTACACCAGCGAGTCCGAGGGGACGCAGATGCCGAAGCCCGGTGACCCCGGCGCGGGCGGGCCCGGGGGGCAGCGGCCCGCCCGGCGCCCGACCATGGCCGACGTCGCCGCCCGCGTGGGCGTCTCCCGGCAGCTGGTCTCCCTCGTCCTCGGCGGGCGCCCCGGCCCCAGCGCCTCCGCCCGCGAGCAGATCCTGCGGGCGGCCGAGGAGCTCGGCTACCGGGCCGACACCGCCGCCCGCCTCCTGCGCCGGACGCGCAGCCGCCAGGTCGGCGTGCTGTTCACCCTGGAACACCCCCTCGACGCGCACGTGGTCGAGGCCGTCTACCCGGTGGCGGCCGAACTCGACTACAGCGTCGTCCTCAGCGCCATGCTGCCCACCCGCACCGAGCGCGAGTCCGTCGACGACCTCCTGGGCCTGCGGTGCGAGGCCCTCATCCTCATCGGCATGTCCGCCGCCGCCCCGGCCGACCTGGCCAAGGTCGCCGAACTCGTGCCGGTGGTGGAGATCGGGCAGCGCACCGGCGCGCCCGGCACCGACAGCGTCCGGACCGCCGACGCGCGCGGGGTCCGCCAGGCCGTCGACCACCTGGTCTCCCTGGGGCACGGCGACATCGCCCACGTCGACGGGGGCGACCTGCCCGGAGCACGTGAGCGCCTGAGGGGGTACCGGGAGGGAATGGCCGCCCACGGGCTCTCCGGGCGCGTCGACGTCCTCCCCGGCGACTACACCGAGGAGTCCGGGGCCCGGGCGGCGCGCACGCTGCTCTCCCGGGTCCGGCCCCCGACGGCCGTGGTCGCGTGCAACGACCTGTGCGCCCTGGGCCTGGCGGGAACCCTGGTCCGCGCCGGGACCTCCGTTCCGGAGGACATGTCCGTGGTGGGCTACGACGACAGCCGCACGGCCCGCCTGCCCTTCCTGCGGCTCACCTCCGTGCGTCAGGACGCGGCGCAGATGGCCCGGCTCGCGGTCCGCTCGGTGGCCGAGCGGCTGGACGACGGGCGCACCGGGAGCCGACACCTGGTCCTGGAGCCCGTGCTCACCGTCCGGAGCAGCACCGGACCTCCCCCGCGGCGCTGATCCGGCCCCTCCGGGGCCTGCCCCCGCTGCGGGTCCGGCCGGGACGCGGGAGTGGTGAGGCTCTCCCCCCGCACGGGACAGATCACACCGGAATCGTTTGAGAACCCCCCGGCCGTGCTGCGAGGCTGGATTTAGCACGTGCCAAACGACCCTTGCGCGCCTCGGCGCTCCGGCAGGGTCGCCGAGGCGCGGGCTTTCCGGGCGACGGCGCCCGCCGCGATCCCCGTCTCTTCCCCGTCCCTTGTCTGGAGGGCCCACCCATGCCTCTGGCCCTGCTCGCCCTGGCCCTCGGGGCCTTCGCCATCGGTACCACCGAGTTCGTCATCATGGGACTGCTGCCCGACGTCGCCGCCGACCTCGGCGTCTCGGTCCCCACCGCCGGCTATCTCATCTCCGCCTACGCGCTGGGCGTGGTCGTCGGCGCGCCGCTGCTCACCGCGCTCAGCACACGTGTCCCCCGCAAGACGGTCCTGCTGCTCTTCATGGGACTCTTCCTCGCGGGCAACCTCGCCACCGTCCTGGCGCCCTCCTACGGGGCCGTCTTCGCCTCCCGGGTCCTGGCCGGCCTGCCGCACGGGGCCTTCCTCGGCGTGGGGTCCCTGGTCGCCGCGCAGATGGCCGGCCCCGGCCGCCAGGCGACGGCGGTGTCGCGCGTCCTCCTGGGCCTGACCGTGGCCAACATCGTCGGGGTGCCGGTGGGCACCTTCCTGGGCCAGGCGATGGGATGGCGCGCCGCCTTCCTGGTCGTCTCCGGCATCGCCCTGCTCGCCACCCTGGGCGTCGCGGCGTTCGTGCCGCGCCAGCCCGCGGCGCCGGGGGCTGGCCTGCGCCAGGAGCTGTCCGAGCTGGGACGCCCCCAGGTCGTGCTCGGCCTGACCACCGCGGTCTTCGGTTTCGCCGGGGTCTTCGCCGTCTACAGCTACGTCTCGCCGATGATGACCGAGCTGGCGGGGATGTCCGCGTCGTCCGTGCCGGTCGTCCTGGCCCTGTTCGGGGTCGGCATGACCCTGGGCTCCCTGGTCGTGGGGCCCCTGGCCGACCGCGCGCTGCGCCCCACCATCTACGGCTCCCTCGCCGCGCTGGCGATCGTGCTGGCGCTGTTCACCGTGACCGTGCACAACCCCTGGACGGCGGCGGTCAGCCTGGTCGTCCTGGGGGCGGTGGGGTTCGGCGTGTGCACCCCGCTCCAGGTCCTGGTGATGAACCGGGCCGGGGCGGCGCCGACCATGGCCGCGGCCTCGAACCACTCCGCCTTCAACCTGGCGAACGCGGGCGGGGCCTGGCTGGGCGGCGTCGGGATCAGCGCGGGCCTGGGCTACACCTCCCCCGCCGCGATCGGCGCGCTGCTGGCCGTCGTGGGCCTGGGCATCGCCGTGCTGGCGGGCTTCCTGGACCGCCCCCGCGCGGGAGGCGCCCGGGAGGGCGCCGGGGCGGAGTCGCCGAGCTTCAGCACGGCCCCCTGAGTCCGGGCCGCGCCGGGGAGGCCGAAGCAGCCTCCCCGGCGGTCTCCACGGCGCGGTCGCAGGGCGTCTCCCCACCGGGGAGGGAAGAAGGACCGTCCCCCATGGGACGCACCTCCTCCCCCGCGTGTTCGCGGTCGGGGACGCCACGAACGACAGCGGCCGGGGTGGGCCCGTCGGCGACGGGCCCACCCCGCCGGGCTCACACCGGGGGCCGACCGAACCTGATGTGGGTGATGTCCTGCCGCAGTGCCACTCCCTGGTGCACCTGGGCCAGGCCGAGCGCTCCGGTCCAGGCACGCTCGACGCCGCCGGCGTGGCCGGCTCCGCCGATGACGACGTCCCCGTCGGCGTGCCAGGACCCTTCACGCGTCGTCGTTCCCGCGAGCTGTCCGTCCACGTAGAGCTCCAGCGTGCCGACGGTGTGGTCGTAGACGCCGAGGATGTGGACCCACCTACCGGTCACGGCGAAGGTGTCGGAGAGGACCCGGTGCGCACCGCCGCCCCCGCCGGCGTCCTCCGAGGCCGTCTCGAAGACCCACCGGCGGCTGTCCGCGTCGTACCCGAGCGCGAACCCCGAGGTGTGTTCGCCGCTCTGTGACAGCGCCACCGCGTCGGCCTCGCCATCGTCCAGACGGACCTCGGCCGAGGCCGTGAAGCTGCGATCGGTCCGCACGGCGGCCCCGTCGGTGCGGAAGTGCTCGGCGAGCGCGCCGTCCAGCACGACGGCGGGGGCGAACCGGATTTCGGAGTAGGTGGCGTCCCACACCGTGGCGGGATCGCCGTGCAGCGTCGCGTCGAGCCCGTGGTCGGTGCTGTCGGCAGCCGCGGGACCGTCGTACTCGTCCAGCAGCCACACGCCCTCCTGGACGACGGGCCTGTTGGCGTACTCCCAGACCTCCGATCGACCGGTGCTCGAATCGACCAGTGCCTCGTCGGAGAGGACGCGTTCCCAGACGATCACGTCGTCGACCGCCCCCGGCCAGCCGAGGACCGATCCGCCCTGCCCCGTGCCGCCGCCGATGGCGAAGGCTCCCCCGGCGTTCCACGCCGACGCGTGGTCCGCTCCGCCCTGGTGGACGCCGTCGACGTAGAGGTCGATCCTGTCCTCCGCGGGGTCGTGGGTCGCGAGCAACCGGGTCCAGGCACCCGTCTCGGCTGCTTCCCGGGAGAGGACCTGACGGTCGAACTCGGCGTCCACGTCGTCGGCAGACGTCTGCCGGAAGGCCCAGCGCCGCTCGTGCGCGTCGTAGCCGAGCTGGAATCCGCTGACGTGCTCACCGTCCTGGGAAACGGCGACGGCGTCCTCACCGGTGTCGTCCAGCCGCACCCAGGCCGTCACCGTGAACGCGCCGGAGGTGTCGACGACGGGCCCCTCCGTGCGGAGGTGGCCGTCGGACGTCACCACCGACGCCCCCTCCAGTCGGTGGGTGCCGCCGCGTGTGCCCGCCCTGCCCCGCGCCCAGTCGATGGCACCGGTGCCCTCGGCGGTCCTGCCCCTCACCATGGAGTCGTGTGCGGTGGAGTCCCCGCCCTCGTCGAGGGGGAAGTAGGCGACGGGGTCGGCGTGCGGCGCGACCCAGAACTCGTAGACCCTCGCGCACGGAGACGAATTGCCGTAGGCGTCCACGGAACGCGCGTGGATCGACCGGGGGCCGGACCTTTGCGGTGTGATCCGAACCGTGGCCTCCCCACCGGGCTCCTTCAGTTCCACCCGCGTGGTGCAGATGTTGTCGTCGACGGAGTAGTAGACGGCGACCGCGTCATCCACGCCGTTGGCGTCGAACGTGAAGTCGCCCGACCGCCCAGGTGCACCGTGGAACCTGTTGTCGGCGGGGTAGTCGTCGGACGTGACGGTCGGCGGCGCCGCGGGCTTGCTCGTGCTGATCTCGATCCAGCACCGGTCGGACCACTCTCCCCACGCCCGTGTGTCGTGGCCACGGGCGCGGTAGCCGATCAGGACCTCTTCGGGCAGGTCCCTCGCGGTGATCGAGTGCGTCACGGGGGGACCGCCCGGAGCCTGCGAGACGTACGCGGAGTCCGAGCTGCCGAGTGGCTCCTCGGAGCCTTCGAGGCCCCATTCGAACTGTGCCTTGACCTGCTGTGACACCGTTTCCGCGTCGGGGTCGGAGATGCCTCCGCTCAGGGTGAGCGTAGTGCTGTTGAGGAGGGTGGGATCGGCCGGGTCCGTCGAGCAGGCCTCGCCGCGCGCGGTGAGCGTGGAGGTCTCCGGCCGGCCCGGGGGGCGATTGTCCTCGGCCAGTGCGGGGGACTGCCCGAGAAGGGAGAGGGCCAGTGCGAGGGCGGCCGCGGCCGCCGTCGTACAGGTCAGGGAACGACGCATGTGGGGGATGCCCGTCTGGCTGGGGCCCGCGTACGGGCTTCGAAACAGAACAGGAAGAAATTACCCAGAACCCCACATAGGCAACAAGAGTCGCTTTTCGCCCACAAGGTCCGACACTCGCCCTGACATCGGAGTAAACCCCCGCCCCCGTGTCCGGTCATGGCCACCGGACCGCCGGGCCCGGGAGGAGGCGGGCCGCCGGCAGCGTCACGGGCCCCGGCGCGTCCCCCCGCACGCCCACGGGGGCCGGGCCCTGATCGGCCCGGCCCCACGTGTGTCGGGTCCCCTCTCGCGTCAGGTGCGGCCGGGCAGGGTGCGGCTGCGCCCCCGGAACTCGGCGACGACCTCCTCGCCCCGGCGCACGGTGACGTCGTAGAGGCCGCTGCGGCCGAACAGCGTCCGCTCCTGGGCGGTGGCCACGAGCTCGTCGCCCTCGTGAGCGGCGGCCACGAAGGTCACGTCCGCGCCGGAGGCCACCGTCACCCCTCCCCCGTCCGTGTTGCACGCGCAGGCGAAGGCGGTGTCGGCGAGGGTGAACACGTATCCGCCGTGGGCGATCCCGTGCCCGTTCACCATCATCGGGCCGACGGTCATCTCCACGACCGCGGTGCCGTGGTCGGCCCGGACCAGGCGCATCCCCAGGTTCTTGGACGCGCGGTCGGCCTCGAACATCCGCCAGGCGGTCTCGTTGCGGGCGCTCACGAGTCGAAGTCCACGGTCACGGTGTCGGTCTCGGGGACGGACTGGCAGGACAGGGCGTACCCGGCCTCCACCTCGGCGTCGCTGAGCGCGTAGTTGCGCAGCATTCGCACCTCCCCCTCGCAGACCCTCACCCGGCAGGTCCCGCACACGCCGCCCTTGCAGGCGAAGGGCAGGTCGGGGCGGTAGCGCTGGGCCGCGTCGAGCACAGGTACGCCGCGCGGCAGGGTCAGGGTGCTGGTGCGGCCGTCCAGGACGACGGTGACCTCGCTGGAGGGCCCCTCCACCCCGGGCTCCTCGTGCCTGGTCTGAGGGGGCGGCTCCGCACCCTCGACGAAGAACAGCTCCTGGTGGATGCGGTCGCCGGGCACGCCGCGGCCCTCCAGGACCTCCCTGGCGTCGGTGACCATCCCGTAGGGCCCGCAGAGCCACCAGTGGTCGGCGGCGTCGGCGGCGACGACCGTGTCCAGGAGCGCCTCCAGCTTCCCGCCGTCCAGGCGCCCGGTGAACAGGTCGGCCTCGCGCGGCTCGCGGGAGAGCACGTGCACCAGCTCGAAGCGGTGCCCGTACGCGTCCTTGAGGTCGGCCACGTCGTCGGCGAACATCACCGTGTCGCTGCGGCGGTTGCCGTACAGCAGGGTGACGTGGGACCCGGTGCGGCGCAGCAGGGACGAGGCCATCGACAGCACCGGGGTGATGCCCGAGCCGGCGGCGATCATCACGTGGCGGGCCGAGGCGCCCAGGTCGGGGCTGAAGCGTCCGGTGGGCGCGCCCACCTCGACCTCGTCGCCCGGCCGGACCTCGTTCACCAGCCATCCGGAGAACAGGCCGTCGGGTACCAGGCGCACGCCCACGCGGGGGGCCTCCCCGACGGGGGCGCAGATGGAGTAGCTGCGCCGTTCCTCCACGCCGTCGACCTCGCGGCGCAGGGTCAGCGACTGCCCGGGGGCGAACGCGTACTCCTCGGCCAGGTGGTCGGGCACCTCGAAGGTGACGGCGACGGCGTCGTCGCACAGGCGCTCGACGGCGGCCACGCGCAGCCGGTGGAAGGCGCCCCGGCGGCGCGGCGGGGCCTGCCCGGCGTCGGTGACGGGTGTGGTCACTGTCAGATCTCCTTGACGTGCTCGAACGGTTCGAGGCAGGACCGGCAGCGGTGGAGCGACTTGCAGGAGGTCGCGCCGAACCGGGACAGTTCCTCGGTGTCGGCCGCGCCGCACAGCGGGCAGCGCGGAACGGTGCGGGTGGGCATCAGGGTCAGCGGCACGGGCCCCGGCGCCCGGCGGGGCGCCCCGCCGGGCGGTGAGATGCCGTTCTCGGAGAGCTTGCGCCTGCCCTCGTCGGTGATCCAGTCGGTGGTCCAGGGCGGGGACAGCTCGGTGCGCACCTCCACCCGGTCGAAGCCCGCGCCGCGCACGGCCCGGTCCACGTCGGCGCGCATCTCGGCCAGCGCAGGGCAGCCGGAGTAGGTGGGGGTGATCCACACGGCCGCGGTCCCGTCCTCCTCGATCTCGACCCGGCGCAGGATGCCCAGGTCGGCGAGGGTGAGCATGGGCAGTTCGGGGTCGGTGACCGCCGCGGCCGCCGCCCGGGCGCGTTCGGGGCCGGTGGTCCGGTCCGTGGCTACCATGTCGCCTCCGGGTGCTCCCTGGCCACCTTCTGGAGTTCGTCGAGCAGCGGGGCGAGGAGTTCGGTGTGCCTGCCGTCGCGCCCGGCGGTGGCGCTCTCGGGGAAGGGCGCGGGGGCGTCCAGCGTGGCCTCGACCAGCACCCGGGCGAGGACGGCGTGGACCTCGTCGCGCACGGTGGCCGGGTCCACGCCCACGCCCTGGCCGGCCAGGCGCGCCTCGACGGAGTGGGTGGCGAAGAGTTCGCCGGTGAGCGGCCACACGGCGGCGACGGCCTCGGCCGTGCGCTCGCGGGAGTAGGGGGTGCCGTCGCCCAGGCGGAGGGTCCAGGAGACCGCGTACTCGCGGTGGTAGGCGAGTTCGTTGACCGCCTTGGCGGCGATCGCGGCGAGCACGGGGTCCTTGCTGTCCGTGAGCCGGGCGAACAGGGCGAGCCGGGAGCTGGACAGGGCCAGCAGGGTGACCACGGCCCGGGCGAAGTCGCCCCGGGGGGCCTCGGCCAGGTGCACGTTGCGGAACTCGGTGGGGCCCCGCCGGTAGGCGAAGGCGTCCTCGTCGCGGCCGGTGCCGTCGGCCTGGCCGGCGCGGGCCAGCAGCAGGCGCGCCTGGCCGAGGAGGTCGAGGGCGATGTTGGCCAGCGCCACCTCCTCCTCCAGTTCGGGCGCGTCGGTCACCCATTCGACGAGGCGCTGCGCCTGGACGAGGGCGTCGTCGCCGAGCATCTGGCAGTACAGCGCGAGGTCGCCGCCGTCCACCCCCGCGGGAAGGGTGGTGTCCACGCCCGCGAGGGCGTCGGTGAAGCCGGTGCCGAAGGCCCAGCGGGCGTCGCCGCCGTGCTCCTCGGTCAGGGCCGTGAAGATGGTGTCGCCACTCATGGTTGTTTCCTTTGGCCTCGTGTTCCCCGGTCCCGTCGTCCGCGCTAGATGTGCGGGACGTCCTCGGGGATGGGGTAGAAGGTCGGGTGGCGGTAGACCTTGTCACCGCTGGGCGCGAAGAAGGGGTCCTTCTCGTCGGGGCTGGACGCGGTGATGTCCTGCGCGAGCACCACCCAGATGCTGACGCCCTCGTTGCGGCGGGTGTAGAGGTTGCGGGCGTTGTGGAGCGCCATGGTGCGGTCGGGCGCGTGCAGGGAGCCCACGTGGACGTGGTTCAGGCCGCGCTTGCCGCGGACGAAGACCTCGTAGAGGGGCCACTCGGGGCGGGCCGCCCCGGTGGCGCCGGTGACGTCGTCGCTCATACCGTGGCCTCCTCGGCGCTCTGGTGCTTCCTGGCGTAGGCGGTGGCGGCCTCGCGGACCCACGCGCCCTTCTCGTGGGCGGCGCGGCGGCGCGCGACGCGCTCGGCGTTCTTGGGGCCGGCTCCGGAGACGACCTGCTTGAACTCGACCCAGTCGGGCTCGCCGAAGTCGTAGTGGCCGCGCTCCCCGTTCCAGGCCAGTTCGGGGTCGGGGAGGGTGACGCCCAGCTTCTCGGCCTGGGGGACGCTCATGTCGACGAACTTCTGGCGGAGGTCGTCGTTGGTGTCGCGCTTGATGCGCCAGGCCATGGACTGGCGGGTGTTGGGCGACTCGGCGTCCGGCGGGCCGAACATCATCAGGGAGGGCCACCACCACCGGTCGACGGCGTCCTGGACCATCCGGCGCTGGCCCTCGGTGCCCTCCATCATCCGCATGAGCAGTTCGTAGCCCTGCCGCTGGTGGAAGGACTCCTCCTTGCAGATGCGCACCATGGCGCGGGAGTAGGGGCCGAAGGAGCTGCGGCACAGCGGGACCTGGTTGCAGATCGCGGCGCCGTCGACCAGCCAGCCGATCACGCCGACGTCGGCGAAGGTCAGCGACGGGTAGTTGAAGATCGAGGAGTACTTCTGGCGCCCCTCGATGAGGCGCTCGGTCAGGTCGGCGCGGTCCACGCCGAGGGTCTCGGCCGCGGCGTACAGGTACAGGCCGTGCCCGGCCTCGTCCTGGACCTTGGCCAGCAGGATGGCCTTGCGCCGCAGGCTGGGCGCGGAGGCGATCCAGTCGCCCTCGGGCTGCATGCCGATGATCTCCGAGTGGGCGTGCTGGGAGACCTGGCGCACCAGGGTCCTGCGGTAGGCCTCGGGCATCCAGTCACGCGGCTCGATGCGCTGGTCGGCGGCGACCTTGGCGTCGAACTCCGCCTGGTGTTCCAGGTCTGCGCCGGGGGGCGTCTCCTGGGCCGTCACGGTGGACATTGATCGTTCCCCATTCATAACCGAACGTTCGGTCAGTAATTAGTATCCCCGGATTCCCCCGCCCGGGCAAGTCCCCGGGGCGGGGGGATCCCCCAGCTCAGCCGCCGCCGAAGGTCGGGGCCCGCTTGGCCAGGAAGGCCTCGACCGCCCCGGCGTGGTCCGCGGTCATCCCGAGCTGGTTCTGGAGGTCGGCCTCCTCCTCCAGCAGCTCGGGCAGGTCACGGGCGCCGTCGGCGGCCGAGCGGACCTCGCGCTTGGCGGCCACGAACGCGCTGGTCGGGCCCGAGGCGAGCAGGGCGGCGACCTCGCGGGCGCGCCCCTCCCAGGCGTCGTCCTCCACGACCTCGGTGACCAGGCCCAGCTCCAGGGCGCGGTCCGCGCCGACGACGGTGCCCAGGAGCATCAGCTCCATGGCCCGCGCCTGTCCCAGCGACGACACCAGGCGGTAGGCCAGGCCGGAGTCCGAGGCCAGCCCGATGCCCGTGAAGGCCGTGCCGAACTTGGCCCTGCGCGCGGCGATGCGCACGTCCCCGGCCAGGGCGAACCCCAGTCCGGCCCCGACGCACGCCCCGCCGATCCCGACCACCACGGGCACCTGGATGCCCTCCAGGGCCAGCACGATCGGGTTGTAGTGCTCGCGCACCGTGGTGAGCGCCTGGCCCGGCTCCTCCTCGAGGATCCGCGCGTGCTCGGCCAGGTCCTGGCCCACGCAGAAGGCCTTGGCCGACCCCAGCAGCAGTACGGCGCGGGCCGTGGTGGAGGCCGCCGCGCCCCGGAGCGCCGCCAGCAGCTCCTCCTTGACCTCGCGGGTCAGTGCGGGCCTGTTCAGGCGCACCGTGGCGATCCCGTCGGCCTCGACGAACTCCGCCGCCCTCTGTTCGCTCAACGCTCTATTCTCCCTCGTCCCAGGTGTGGAAGCCCTGGCCGGTCTTCTTGCCGAGCTTTCCCTCCGCGACCATACGGCGCAGCAGCTCCGGGGGCGCGAACCGGTCCCCCAGCTCGGAGGCCAGGTGTTCCGCGATGGCCAGGCGCACGTCGAGCCCGACCAGGTCGGTGAGCCGGAGCGGCCCCATCGGGTGGCGGTAGCCCAGCTCCATGGCGGTGTCGATGTCGGCGGGGGAGGCGACCTCCTCCTCGACCATGCGGATGGCCTCCAGGCCGAGCGTCACGCCCAGGCGGCTGGTGGCGAACCCGGGTGCGTCCCTGACCGCGATCTCGGTCTTGCCCAGGGCGCCGACCCAGCCGCGCACCGACTCCAGCACGGCGGGGTCGGTCCCGGGGGCGACCACGATCTCCACCAGCTTGGAGGCGGGGACCGGGTTGAAGAAGTGGGTGCCCAGGAAGCGGTGGGGGCGCTGGAGCGCGGCCGCGAGTTCGGTGACCGACAGGGAGCTGGTGTTGGAGGCCAGGACGGCGTCCTCGCCCACGGCCGCCTCCGCGGCGGTGAGCACGGCGATCTTCAGCTCCGGCCGCTCGGGCACGGCCTCCACCACCAGGCCGGTGTCGGCGGGGATGGCGGCGGTGTCGGTGACCGTGCGCAGCCGGGCCAGGTAGGCGGCCGGCTCGGCGTCGATCCTGCCCCGGGAGCGTGCCCCCTCCAGACCGGCGGCCACCCGGGCGCGGCCGGCCCCGGCGGCCTCGGCGGTGGCCTCGACCAGGACCACGTCCGCGCCCGCCGTGAGGAACTGCTGGACGATCCCGGCGCCCATGGTGCCGCCGCCGACGACGGCGACGACCGCGGGGACGCCCGCCCCGGCGGCGCTCTGCTCGTGGGTGCTCAACGCTTCTTCCTCTCCAGGAAACGGGTCATCCGGTCGTGCTTGTCGGCGCTCTCGAACAGCACCGCCTGCGCCATGTCGTCGGCCAGCGGGTGCGCCCCGTCGGCGTCCAGGACCAGCTTGGTCATGCGCAGGGCCGGTGCCGAGGAGGCCGCCATCCGGTCCAGGAGGGCGTGGGCGCTCGCGCGCAGCTCCCCGGCCGGGACGATCTCGGCGACCAGGCCGTGGCGCAGGGCCGCCTCGGCGTCCAGCCGGAAACCGCCCAGCAGCACCTGTTTGGCGACCGAGGCGCCGACCAGCTCCCGCAGCCGCCAGCACGCGCCGGCCCCCGCGATGATGCCCAGTCCCGGCTCGGGCTGGGCAAAGACTGCGGTGGGCGTGGCGAGCCGGATGTCGCACGCGTAGGACAGCTCTGCCCCGCCGCCCAGCGCCCACCCGTCCACGGCGGCCACGGTGGGCGCCGGGAGCCGGTGCAGGCGCTCGAACAGGCGGCTGTTGATGCCGGCCATCGCCTCCTCGCGTCCGCGTTCGCGCAGCTCGGCGATGTCGGCGCCGCCCGCGAACACGCTCCCGTGCCCGGTGAGCAGCAGCGGCCTGGGGTCGGCCTCGATCTCGGCGCACACCTCGTGCAGCTCGGCGATCATCCGTGCGTTGATGGCGTTGCGCGCCTCGGGGCGGTGCAGCTCGACCACCACGCGGTCCTCGCGGCGGTCGACGAGGAGCGTCCCGAAGTCCTGGCGGGCGCTCACGGGCGCTCCACCAGGAGGGCGACGCCCTGGCCGACGCCGACGCACAGGGTGGCCAGTCCGCGCCGGGCGTCCTCGCGCTCCATGCGGTTGAGCAGGGTGACGAGGATGCGGGAGCCCGAGCTGCCGAGCGGGTGGCCCAGGGCGATCGCGCCGCCGTCGGCGTTGACGATCCCCTCGTCCATCCCCAGCTGTCGCACCACGCCCAGGGACTGGGCGGCGAAGGCCTCGTTGAGTTCGGCCGCACCGATGTCGCCGACCGTCCAGCCCGCGCGGTCCAGGGCCTTGCGGGTGGCCGGGACGGGGCCCAGCCCCATGAGCTGCGGGTCCACCCCGGCGGAGGCGGAGCCGACGACGCGGGCGCGGGGGGTGAGGCCGTACTCGCGGACGGCGTGCCCGCCGGCCAGGACGAGGGCGGAGGCTCCGTCGGAGAGCGAGGAGGAGTTGCCGGCGGTGACGACGCCGCCCTCGCGGAAGACGGGCCGCAGCCTGCCCAGGCTCTCCATGCCGGAGTCGGGGCGGGGGCCCTCGTCGGCGGTGACCTCGTGGGTCCGGCCCTTGCGGTCGGTGACGGTGACCGGGACGATCTCCGCGTCGAAGCGCCCGGCCCCGGCCGCGGCGACGGCGCGCTCGTGGCTGCGCAGGGCGAAGGCGTCGCACTCCTCGCGGGTCAGGCCCTCCAGGAGGGCGACCTCTTCGGCGGTCTCGCCCATGGACAGCGTGTAGCGCAGGTCGGTGGGCGCGGCGCCGGCGGGGACCCGCGCGTCGGCCTCGGTGAAGCGCGGGTTGGTGAAGCGCCAGCCCAGGGAGGTGTCGGCGACCTCTCCGGGCTTGGCCCAGGGGGTGCCGGGCTTGGCCATCACCCAGGGGGCGCGGGTCATGGACTCGACGCCGCCCGCGACGACCACGTCGGCCTCCCCGGCGCGGATGGCCTGGGCTGCGGAGGAGACGGCGGTCAGCCCGCTGGCGCAGAGCCGGTTGACGGTGTAGGCGGGGACCCGGGGGTCGAGTCCGGAGAGCAGCACGGCCATGCGTGCCACGTTGCGGTTGTCCTCGCCGGCCTGGTTGGCGGCGCCGAGGATCACCTCGTCGACGGCCTCGCCGGGGACGCCCGAGCGGCGGACCGCCTCGGCGACGGCCGTGGCGGCGAGGTCGTCGGGGCGGACGGCGGCGAGGGCGCCGCCGTAGCGGCCCTGGGGGGTTCGCACCCCGTCGACCAAGTAGACGTCGCTCACGTGCGTCCTCCCGTGTTGGCGGCAGTGGCCTGCGCCACCGCCATCTGTGAAATCATCGACACTTCTCCTTGACATGCTCGCCCGGAGACTGCGTTAATGCATTAGTAACCGAACGTTCGGTCAGTAAGCAAGTCGGGTCCCCCCGCACAGGGCCCGCACCACATCCACGACCGCGCGGCCCCCGCCCACCCTCCCCCCGGGCCTGCCGGCCCGGCGGGTTCCCGCGCACAGTACACGGAGAGGCCCATGGCAAGCCACGACACCACCACGCAGTCGGCCGGTGCCGCCCCTCACCAGCGCCTCGGGCAGGCGCCCGCACCCGACCTCCTGGACCCGGCCGAGCGCATGGGTGTCGACGAACTGCGCGCCCTCCAGCTGAGGCGCCTGCGGTGGACGCTGGACCACGCGTACGCCAACGTGCCGCTGTACAGGAAGAAGTTCGACGAGGCCGGGGTGCGCCCCGCGGACCTGCGGACGCTGGAGGACATCGGCCTCTTCCCGCACACCACCAAGGCCGACCTGCGCGACAACTACCCCTTCGGCATGTTCGCCGTCCCCCAGGAGCAGGTCAGCCGCATCCACGCCTCCAGCGGCACCACGGGCCGCCCCACGGTCGTGGGCTACACCCGCGAGGACATCGACACCTGGGCCACGGTCGTGGCCCGCTCCATCCGCGCGGCGGGCGGGCGGCCCGGCCACAAGGTCCACGTCTCCTACGGCTACGGGCTCTTCACCGGCGGCCTGGGCGCCCACTACGGCGCCGAGAAGCTCGGCTGCACGGTCATCCCGGCCTCCGGCGGCCAGACCGCCAAGCAGGTCCAGCTCATCCAGGACTTCCGGCCCGAGATCATCATGGTCACCCCCAGCTACATGCTGACCCTGATGGACGAGTTCGAGCGCCAGGGCATCGACCCGCGCACGACCTCCCTCAGGATCGGCATCTTCGGCGCCGAGCCCTGGACCGAGCAGATGCGCCGCGAGATCGAGGAGCGCTTCGACATCCACGCCGTCGACATCTACGGCCTGTCCGAGGTCATGGGACCGGGCGTGGCCAACGAGTGCGTGGAGACCAAGGACGGCCTGCACGTGTGGGAGGACCACTTCTACCCCGAGGTCCTGGACCCCGTCACACAGGAGGTCCTGCCCGACGGGCAGAGCGGCGAGCTGGTCTTCACCTCGCTCACCAAGCAGGCGATGCCCGTGATCCGCTACCGCACCCGCGACCTGACGACGCTGCGCCCGGGCACCGCCCGGCCCATGCGCCGCATGGACAAGGTCACCGGACGCAGCGACGACATGATCATCCTGCGCGGCGTCAACGTCTTCCCGACCCAGATCGAGGAGATCGTCCTGGGCCTGGACGGGCTCGCCCCGCACTTCCAGCTGGTGCTCACCAAGGAGGGCCGCCTGGACCGCATGGCCGTGCGGATCGAGGCCGCCCCGGACTGCACCGCCGAGCGCCGCACCGCCCTGAGCCGGGAGATCGTCGCCACGGTCAAGGACAGGGTCGGCGTGAGCGTCACCGTGGACGTCGTGGACCCCGAGCAGATCGAGCGGTCCGTGGGCAAGTTCCGGCGCATCGTCGACCAGCGGCCCCGGGCGTAGGCGGCACGCCCCACGGTCCTGCGCGCGCACGCCGGCGGCCGTCGGCGTGCGCGCGCCGCCCGCGGAAGACGGGCCCGGCGCCGGGCCCGCGGGCCCTACCCCGGCGCCGGAAGCGCCCGTGCGACGTGGGAGGCGATCAGGCGGTAGGTCTGCCGGGCCGCGTCGTCGTCGCCCACGTCGTAGCCGTGGTCGCGGCCGGCGACCTCGTGCAGGGCCGCGAGCGCGCCGGCCCCGTCGAGCCGGCGGGCGTAGCGGCGCCCCTCCTCGCGCAGGATGTCGTGCTCGGCGACGATGACGAGGGCGGGCGCGATACCGGTGAGGTCCGCGGTGTCCCGCGGCCCCGCCGGGGAGGCCAGCCGGTGGCCCCGCTCCGCCGGATCGGGCAGGTAGGAGGAGTTGAAGACCTCGCCCATCCAGGGCCGCAGCAGGGGACGGTCGACGACCGAGGGCTTGTCCCCCGCCGCCACGGTCATGTCCAGCGGCGGGTAGTGCAGCACCTGCAACCCGACCAGGGACTCGCCGGCCTCCAGGTCCAGCCGCGCCGCCGCCGCGGCCAGGGCGCCTCCCGCGCTCTGCCCGCCGACCACCAGGCGCGACCCGTCCCAGCCGTGCTCGCCGCCGTGGGCCGCCGCCCACCGCACGATCTCGTGCGCCTGGCGGGCCGGGGCCGGGAACGGGTGCTGTGGCGCGACCGCGTAGCCGACGTTGAGCACGACCGCCCCGGCCTCGGCCGCCAGCGCGCGGCACAGCGGATCGTCCATCTCCGTCCACCCCAGCACGAAGCCCCCGCCGTGCAGGTTGACGTACACCGCCGGGGGCCGGGGAGCGGGTCCGGGGCGGTGGACGGTGACGCGCGCCGGACCGTAGGAGGTGGGGACGGTGAGCGCCTCGGTCCTTCGGGGGTACTCGGGAAGCCTCGCGTGCGCGCGGCGGGTCGCGGGTCCCGCCGCGAGCGCCATGCCCGCCTGCATCGACCGGGCCACCAGGCGCGCGAACGGGGGGCGGCTCAGGATCGTCATGGCGCGCCACGCTACCAGCGCGGCCGCGGTCCGGTGGGCCGATCGGCCCACCGGCGGGCTCCCCTGCGGCGCCGGCCCTCCGGGAGGACCGGGGCGTCAGCGCGGTGACGTGCCCCGGCGGACGGGCCCGGGAGGCCTCGCCCCTTCCGGGCGGGGCCCGCCGCCGGGCGGCTCACCGCAGGTAGAGGAACGCGGTGAGGGCCAGGCCGGCGACGGCGACCGCCCACGTGTAGGGGAGCGTGGAGAGCATGGAGCGCTCGGGGCGGACCCCGGCGTACTGCGAGGCCCACACCGTCTGGGTGCTGGTGGGGTCCGAGACGCCCAGGACCTGGCCGTAGGAGGCCATCATGCCCAGCACCGCCGGGGCGGGGTAGATGCCGCCGGAGATGAGCACCCCGGCCACCCCCGCGCCGAGGCCGAAGATGTTCATCGGACCGCGGTAGAGGGCCAGCGGCACCAGTGCGGCGAAGACCAGGACGAACAGCCACGGGCTGCCCGGACTGATCGCGGTGACCACGGGGCTGAGCGCCTGGACCGCGCCGGGCAGGTTCACCGCGGCGAGGAGCATCCCGATCGCGATGAACAGGACGATGGGCGGGGCCGCCACGTCGAACGCCTGGTAGAGGGTGCGCAGCGCGGTGCTCGTCATGTCCCGCCAGGGCACGGCGGTGAGCAGCGCGTAGACGACGCCCGCGATCAGCGAGGGCACGATGGGGATCTCCAGCCCCAGCGCCAGCACGATCGGGACCAGGGGTGTGACCAGCGCGTACCAGGGGGCGTCCCCGCGGCGGCGGCGCCGCTCGGCGGCGCGTGCGCGCCGGCCGGCGGGGCGGCCGGGGCCCCCGCCCCCGGCGGGCGCGGGGACGCGCACCGCCCACGTGTGCCGCGCCCCCTTGCGGCGCATCTCCACGAGGATGTAGGCGAGGCCGCCGACCAGGGCGATCGGGAACATGCGCAGCTGGAAGTGCTGCACCGTGGAGACCGGGACGCCGATGGCGTCGGACAGGAACTGCCAGTTGATCAGCTCCAGGGGGAGCCCGGCGGCGATGCCCACCAGGACGGTGCCCGCCGCGACGGTGGGCGTGACCCCGACCGCGATCATCGCCGGGATGCCGACGACGCCCGCGAGCATCGCCGCCGGGGCCGAACCCGTGATGGCCCCGCACAGGATCGCGACCAGGAACACGCCGACCGCGACCACGGAGGGGCGCTCGCCGCCGAACTCCACGATCTTGCGGACGAGCGTCGAGGCGATCCCCGCCTCCGACATCAGCGTGCCCAGCCAGCAGCCCAGCAGGATGGCGACCATGGTCGCCGCCAGGCGCGGAGCCCCCTCCTGGACGACCGTGCCGACGACGCTGCCCTCCTCCCCGGTGAGGGGCGCCCCCGCGATCAGAGCGACGGCGACGGACAGCAGGACGAGGGCGAAGGCGGTGGGGAGGCGGCGCGTCAGCATCAGGCCGACGCCCACGGCCATGGCGAGAAGGATTCCCAGGGCGGTCACGGGCGGTCTCCGGAGGTGGTTCTCGGGCCCGGACCGTGCTGGTCCGGGCCCCGGTGGGCGAGGGTGGCGGCGATGGCCGCGGTGAGCGCGAGCGGGCTCCGGCGGAGCGCCCCGCGCCGTCCGGCGTAGGCGTGGGCGGCGATCTCGTCCGCGCCGGCGACGTGCCCCCGCACCCGCAGGGGCCCCAGCCTCAGCGCCGTGTGGCCGAGTCTGCGGCGCAGCTCCCGGCCGTGGCCGCGGTGCAGCATGCGGTGGGCCTCCTCGTGGGCGAGCGCCGCCCCGCGCAGCGCGGCGCGCGGGTAGTCCCGGCCCCAGCCCGCCGCCTCCGCCACCCCGCGGGCGTAGTCCAGGGCGTCGGCGTAGACGATCACCCGGTCCCCCGCGGCCCGGTGGAGGTACTCGGCGAGCAGGACCTCGCCGGGGCGCAGGCCCCCGGTGGCCCTGTCGGTCACCTCGGCCCCCGCTCCCCCGGGCCCGGCGGGCCCCGCGCGGGCGGTGTCGGCCAGCTCGCGCCCGAAGGCCAGGGCGGTGCGCGCCCAGTCGCGCAGCTGCTCGGGGTCGCGGCCCTCGTGCGTGGGGGTCAGGGCCAGGAGTTCGGCGGCCAGGTCCTCGTCGGAGGCCGCCGAGATGCGGCCGTAGTCGGCCCCGGGGCGCGGCGGCGCGGTCATCGGCGTGTCTCCATCAGGGCGATCACCGTCTCGTCGGGGCCGCGGCGGCCGATCTCGGTGGCCGCGAGCGCCAAGAGGTGGCCGGGGTCCATGACCCCCGACAGGTCGGCGAGCTTGGGGCCCAGCAGGAGCCACACCGCGGGCGGGACCGCCCCTCCGTCGCCGTAGGCGGTGCGCTCCGCCACCAGGTCCCTGAGCCTTCCCTCCGCCTCCGCGGCGGTCAGGGTGTCCACCCGGGCGTCGGCGCTGTGCAGGCGCACGACGCCCTCGGCGTCCACGACGCGCACGTGGGCGCGCTCCCGGGCGAAGCGGCCGAACGGCCCCCCGGGGCGGCGGAGCAGGCCGAAGACCCGGTACCAGCCGTTGGAGGCGTACTCGGTGACGGCCCCCGGGTCCGCGCCGAGGCTGGCGGCGGCCGCGGCGCGGGCCGCGCCGGCGTCCGTGACGGCGGTGCGGTCCTTGGTGCGCAGCTCGGTGGCGCCCGTGGCGACGGCGGTGACGAGGTTGCGCTGCGGGTCGACGGTGACGTCCACCTCCACCCCGGAGGGGTCGGCGCCCTGCGCGAGCACCGCCTGCTCGGCCTCGGAGCGCACGGCGAGCACGTCGGAGTGGGTGGCGCCGGGGATGATGCGCTCGACGGACTCGCGGACCAGTGCGAGGGCCACTCCGAGGGGGCTGATGACCTCGCTGTGGGCGGCGATGCGGGACCGCATGCCCGTGCGCTCGCCCAGGTAGGGGGTGACGGTGGCGGCGCCGCCTCCCCCGCCGACGAGGTCGCACACGTCGCGGTCGAGACCGTAGTCGCGCACGAGGGCCTCCACGACGGCGCTGACGCGCTCGGTGGCCCGGTGCAGGACGGCGCGCGCGGCCCCGTCCACGTCGACCCCGAGGGCGCGTGCCAGCGGGGCCAGGGCGGCCCGTGCGGCGCGGGCGTCGGAGCGGGCGTAGTCGCCCTCGGGCACCAGCCCGGCGGCGTTGGCCGCGCAGGTGACCGTGAGGGCGAAGCGCCGTCCGCCGGTGTCCAGGACGGCGTAGTCGGCGGGGTCGGAGGCCAGCGGGCTGACCCGGACCAGCCGGGCCCCCTCCAGTTCGGCCGGGTCGGCGAAGCAGGCGTAGGGCAGGCCCGCGATGTGGGCGCTGCGGGGGCCCACGTCCGTCAGGGCGGCCCCGCCGGACCCGTCGCCTCCGGACAGGCGCACGAGGGAGCCGCCGCCCACCCCGACGGTGCGCACGTCCAGGGCCGACAGGTAGGTCTCCTTGCCCCCCAACTCGGCGTGCCTGATCTGCACGCGCCCGCGCCGGATCACGCTGACGTCGGTGGAGGTGCCTCCCGTCTCCAGGAAGACGCCCTCGCTCACCTTCTCCCCCATGAGGGCTCCCGCGACCCCGGCCGCGGGTCCGGAGAGCACCGTCAGGAGGGGTCGGCTGCGCATCTCGGCCAGGGACATGACCCCGCCGTCGCAGCGCATCACCATCAGCGGCGCGCTCACCCCGGCCTTGAGGATGCTGCTCTCGACGAGGTCGGCGGTCCTGAGCATGCGGGGCATCACCCCGGCGTTGAGCGCGGCGGTGCGGGCCCGCTTGCCCAGGCCGTAGAGCTGGGTGATCTCGTGGGTGGCGGTGACGGGGACGCCCCGCAGCTCGGCCGCCGCCCGGACGGCGGCCTCGCCCCTGGGGTCGTCCACGCTGAAGGGTTCGACCGCGACCACGACCTCGGCGCCCTCGGCGAGCACCCGGTCCACGCCGGCGAGCGCGGCCGCGGCGTCCTCGGGGTCCCGGAGCGCGGTGTAGCGGACGGGGAGCCGGTGCCCGGAGTCGAGTCTGAGCTTGCCCAGGGAGCGCAGGCGCCCGGTGGCGAACGCGTCGTAGCCGGTGCCGATCCCCACGATGCCGATGGTGGCGACGTCGCCCTCCAGGAGGGCGTTGGTGGCCTGGGTGGTGCCGTGCGCGAGGAAGCCGACGTCGTCGGCGCCGACGCCGATGTCGTCGAGCAGGCGCTCCAGCGCGGTCATGATGCCGTGGGCGACGCCGTCGGCGTGGTCGTGGCTGGTCGGCACCTTGACCTGGCCGAGGAGGGCGAACGTGGTGGCGCTGACGGCCACGGCGTCGGTGAAGGTGCCCCCGACGTCGATGCCGACGCGTACGGGGCCGCGGGTGGGAGGTGGGGTCGGGTCGATCATCGTCGCCCCTTCGGGGAGTGCGTGGGGAGTGGGAGGTACGGGGCGCCGCCGGCCGGGCGGGGTGCGGTCGGCGGCGCCGAGGGGTGTCAGTAGCCGCGGACGTCGGGCCAGTGGCGTTCGACGCCGGTGCGGTCCAGGAGGGCGGTGAAGGCCTCCAGGAGGTCGGCCTTGTCGCGGACGGCGTGCGGTGTGGTGCCCTGCTCCAGGGCGAAGGCGGCGAGCCGTCCGGCCGCCTCGCCGATGTTCCACTCGACGGGGTGCAGCCGGAAGCAGCCGTTGGTGATGTGGGTGGTGCCGATGTTCTTCGCGGCGGGGAGCAGGTTGGTCTCCCGGGCGGGCAGGAGCGCGCCCAGGGGGATCTCGAACGGGACGCTGGCGATGTCGACGTAGGTGTCGCCGCCGGTGGAGGGGTGCAGGTCGATGCGGTAGCTGCCGATGCCCACGGAGTCGTGGCGCCGGACGATGCCGTGCGGTCCCACGAGGTCGAGGGACACGTCGTGCTCGGTGACGGTGGTGACCGCCCTGATGCGGCGGGACTCGCGGACGTAGGCGGCCTTGGCCAGCCCGCCCTCCGCGCCGGTGACGTCGGGGCGCGGTCGCAGTCCCGGGAACCCGGTTCCGCCGTCGGGCCGCGGCGCCTCGGTCTGGAGCCAGTACAGGACCGACAGGGACAGCTGGCGGGCCTCCTCGTGGGCCTCGCGGACGGTCGCGGCGTCCACGACGCCCTCGATCTCCAGGGCGGGCTTGAGCCAGTAGTCGTTGAGCGGCCAGTTGACCAGGGTGATGTCGGAGTCGAACGCGCCGGGGCGGTGCATGCCGCGCGCCAGGATGCGGCGGAAGCCCCACAGCTCCTTGTCCCCGGCGTCGGCGCTCTGGTCGGCGGCCACGGCGAGGGGGTCCACGTCGGGGTTGGGGACGAACGTGCGCCGGGAGGGCTCCAGGGTGCGCGGGTCGGGCGCGGCGAAGCCCAGCAGGGGGCCCGGCCAGAAGTCGGGCCGGTAGGAGCGCCAGAAGT
The DNA here is from genome assembly GCF_026642255.1 of Streptomonospora nanhaiensis. Classification (GTDB taxonomy): domain Bacteria; phylum Actinomycetota; class Actinomycetes; order Streptosporangiales; family Streptosporangiaceae; genus Nocardiopsis; species Nocardiopsis tropica. The sequence continues at coordinate 3,809,291 of NZ_CP113264.1, forward strand.
CGTACATGCGCGGGCGCTCGATCGTGTGGTCCTCGCCCTCGTGGTGGGAGACGGCGAAGCAGTACGTGATGCCCTGGAGGTTGGCGGGGTCGGCGGTCTCGGGTGCGTGCGGCTCGCCGTGCTCCGACCTGGCCTCCGCGCCGGTGACGTGGTCGATCCCCGCCATCGGCAGGAGGTCGCCGTTCTCCGTGGCGTCGAGGACGTAGTCGGCGGCGACGGTGTGCCTCCGGCCCCGCGCGTCCTCCAGGACGACGGAGTCCACCCGGTACCCGTCCGTGCGCGCCTCCACGGGACGGTGCCGTTCGAGCACGGTGACGCGCCCGGCGGCACGGTGGGGGGCGAGCATCTCCTCCAGGACGGCCAGGGCGACCCGGGGCTCGTGGCAGAGCTTGCTGACCCGGCCGGCGCCGGGGTTGAGGGTGCGGGAGGCGGCGGCCTCCGCGCGCAGCGGGTAGGCCCGGCGGTAGTGGTCGCGGATGCCCTCGCGCAGGCGGCGGTAGGAGGCGGTGGCGCCGAACTGCTCGATCCAGGGGTTCTCGTCGGGCGGGACGGCCTGCGAGGTGAGCTGTCCGCCGATCCAGTCGGTCTCCTCGGTGAGGACGACGCGGCGGCCGGAGTCGGCGGCGGCCAGCGCGGCGGCCACGCCGCCCAGTCCCCCGCCCACGACGAGGATCTCTGTACGGGTCTCGGTCATCGTGTGCCTAATTCGTTCGTAAGCGGTTCCAGACAGCTCTGCTGAAGGACTGCTGGACTGGTCCAGGACGGATCTGTTTCGTGGTGGCCGCGTGGGCACCGGGCCGACCCCTGTCGGTTCCCGGCCCGGCGAGGCCACCTGAGATGTCTCTCAGGTGTGCTTCTTCGGCGGGCGGGGGGCGGCGATCGTGCCGCCCTCCACCGGTTCGCAGGGCAGCAGGCGCCGGGTGGCTGCCCCGGGGGAGCCCGCGATCAGCTCCAGCAGCAGGCGGACGGCGTCGCGGCCCATCTCGCGCATGGGGACGTCGAACCCGCTGAACGCGGCGCCCCCGCCCGGGGCGCGGCCCCGGGTACCGGTGGCCGCGCCGAGCACCGCCAGGGACAGGTCTCCGGGACAGTCCAGGCCCGCCCGGCCCACGGCCGCCCCGAGCCCCGCCAGGGCGGCCCCGGTGTCGGTCTGCTCGACGACGACGGCGGTGACGCCCTCGGCCAGCCAGCCGCCCAGCAGGGCGTCCGCGTCGGCGCCGTCGGTCGGCGCGACCAGGCCCCGGGTGTCCAGGCCGGCTTCGCGGGCGCCCTTCAGGACACCCTCCTCCCGGTCGGCCGAGGCCGGCGCCTGGTCGTGTTCGCGCAGGTAGCGGATCTTGCGGTGGCCCGCCGCGACGAGTCGCGCCACGACCTGCGCCGACGCCGGGACGTAGTCGGCGCCGACGTAGGGGACGCCGGGCTCGTCCCGGCGGCCGATGTAGACGAAGGGGAATCCGTCCTCGACCAGGCGCCGGATGGGCTCCTCCGGCACGTGGCGCCCGAAGAACAGGCAGCCGTCGGCGACGCGGACGCGCCGTACCGCGGCCGGGTCCTGCGCCCGCGCAGCGGCGCGGGCGGAGCCGGTGAACAGGATGAGGTCCTGCCCCTGGGCGGCCGCCTCCTCCTCCACCCCGGCCAGGACCGGGTAGTAGGAGTGGGCGACGTCGGTGGGGAACGTGGTGCTGAAGGTGTACAGGCCGAGCATCGCGTTGCGCGCGGAGGCGAGCCGCGTGGCCACGGGGTCGGGCACGTAGCCGAGTTCCTCCGCGGCGTCGAGGACCCTCTGCCGGGTCTCCCTGGCGAGCGCCATGCCCGAGGGCGTCCCCCGCAGGATGAGGGAGACGGCGGCCTGGGAGACGCCCGCGACCCGCGCGATGTCGGACTGGCGGGGCCTGCGGCGCCCGGCGGCCCTCTCCCGGCTTGCGTCGGTCACCTGTTCCTCCTCTGATACGGCGTCCTAATGCGCATTAGTCCATGACTGTGAGCCGCGCCACGCGGTATGTCAAGAGGTGTCGGCCGGATTTCCGACCGATGGCCATGGAGTTTCACTAATACGTATTAGGTCCTTGACTGACGCATCGTCCCTGGCAGAGACTCTGGACCTCGGAGCACCCCCCGACACGCTCCGGAAGGGAACCGTCATGTCCGACGCACACTCCCCCGACACCCCGGCCCCGGGCGTGGGCCGCAGGACCGCGCTCCTGGGCGCCGGGGCCGCCGCGGCCGGGGCCCTCCTCGCCCCCGGCCTCCTCGGGCCGGCGCCCGCGGGCGCCGCCCGCACCGCCCCGGTCCTGCCCCGGTACACGTTCCTGCGCGAGGCCCTGGACACCTCGTCGCTGGCCTACAACCCGACGGGGGAGCTGATCTTCCCGTGCCTGCGCGGCACCGCCGGGAGACTCTCCGGCGCCCCCGGCCGCTTCCTGCTCTACTACGCCCCCCACGACGCGCCCGGCGGCATCTGCCTGGCGTACGCCGACAGCCCGGAGGGCCCCTTCACCGAGCACCCGGGCAACCCGATCGTGTCCCGCACCTGGTCCCCGCACTACTCGGTCAGCCACGTCTCCTCGCCGCACGTGATGTGGAACGCCGAGCACCGGGAGATGTGGCTGTACTTCCACGGCGAGAACACCACCACTCGCCTGGCGCGCTCGCGGAACGGGATCGACTTCGACTACCAGGGCACCGTCCTGACCACGGCGATGGTGCCGGGCACCACGGAGGCCTCCTACGCCCGGGTCTTCGAGCACCCCCTGCCCGACCGGGGCGCGCGCTACGTGATGGTGTTCATGCGCAACAGCACGGGCGGCAACCGCTCCATCGGGTGGGGGTGGTCGGCCGACGGCATCACCTTCGACTTCGACCCCCGGCCGCTGGTCTCCCACTCCTCCGTGGGGGTGGCGAACCTGTCCGGGCCCCATGTCCTCGAGCGGGGCGGGAGCACCTACGTCGCCTACCACACCGACCGGGGCGACATCCGCCTCACCGAGGTCGGGCGGGACTTCTCCCTGCGCAACCACCTGGGCGTGGTCCACAGCCCCCTGGCTGGGCCGCCGGACTCGGGCCGCAGCGCGGCCCCCTCCTACGGGTCCGACGGGGGCACGCAGTACATGTTCTACGAGGCGGGCCACCGCCTGGGGGCGACCATCGCCATCGCACGGGCCGGGTGAGGCCGCCCGCGGACGCGGGCACGGCCGCCCGGACGGGATCGGGCGGCCGTGCGGGCCCGCTCCTCCGCGTCCCCGGCTCTCCCCTCCCGCCCGGTCCGCCCGGGCGGGAGGGGAGAGCCGGGGCCTGGCCTCCGCCGGCCCCGGCGGGGGTCAGGCCCCGGCGACGATCCCGTAGAGCTCGTAGCAGCACAGGACCACGAAGAGCGAGCCCGCCAGGGCCAGCCCGGTGTTGCTGATCCAGCCGTTGCGCCATTCGCGGGGGGTGCGGGAGGAGTTGAGCAGCCACATCAGGGTGAACGCCAGGAACGGCATGAAGAACGCGCCCAGCACGCCGTAGGCGATGATCAGCTGGAAGGGCCTGCCCACCAGCAGCAGGAGCATGGGCGGGAAGGTCAGCCACAGCATGTAGCCGCGGAAGGCCCAGCTCTTCTCGTTCTCCACGGGATCGGTGTCGGTGCGCCCCCGCACGTGGTTGACGAAGTCCGCGAAGAGCAGGCTCACGCCGTGCCACACGCCGATGATGGAGGAGTAGGCGGCGGAGAAGAAGCCGACGAGGAACACGGTCGCCACGAACCCGCCGAACCGCTCGCGCAGGATGTCGCCCAGTTGGAGGAGCCCCTGGTCGCCCTGCTCCAGCGCGATGCCGCTGGCGTACAGGAGTTCGGCGCCCACGACGAGCATCGCGACGACGAAGACGCCGGTCGTGACGTAGGCGACGCGGTTGTCCAGCCGCATCATCCTCATCCAGCCGGAGTCGCGCCAGCCCTTCGCGTTCACCCAGTACCCGTAGGCCGCCATGGTGATGGTGCCGCCCACGCCGCCGACGAGGCCCAGGGTGTAGAACACCGACCCCTCCGGGAGCAGGGGGACGAGCCCGCGCAGGGTCTGGCCGATGTCCGGCCCGACGTAGAGGGCCAGGCCCACCACCGTCACGAACATGACGCCGACCAGGACCGTCATGATCTTCTCGAAGACCGCGTACCGGTTGAACCAGACGATCGCCAGCCCCGAAACGCCCGCCAGGACCGCCCACAGCTCCAGCGGGAGCACCGGGAAGAGGGTGGCCAGGGGCAGGGCCGTCGCGGTCATCGCGCTCGCCCCGTAGACGAAGCCCCAGATCACGATGTAGGGGGCGAAGTAGACGGTGGTCCACTTCCCCATGCTGCTCCACCCGTCGAAGATGGTGCGCCCGGTCGCCAGGTGCCAGCGCCCGGTGGCCTCCGCCAGGGAGATCTTCACCAGGCAGCCGACGATCGTCGCCCACAGCAGGGCGTAGCCGAAGCGGTTGCCCGCGATGAGTGTGGCGACCATGTCGCCAGCGCCGACGCCCGTGGCCGCGACGACGATGCCCGGCCCGAGCTGCTTCCAGGTCGCCCTGCGTTGTTCGGTGGCCGCCACCGGCCCCTCCTTCGTGCGGGGACGGAGTCCGCCCGTCCAGTGGCAAGAATGTAGGGGGTGTGACGCACGGTACAAAAGGGGCGACGCTTCCCCCGGGGGTTCCGTGGCGCAATCGATACGCCCGGAGGGCCGCGGGGCGGGGGCGCGCGGCGCGGACGGCCCGCCGGCGGGCCGTCCGCGGCGGCGTCCGGGCCCCGGCCCGCGGGAGGCCCCCGCCCCGGGCCGCGCCCCTACCCCTTGCGGGCCACCCCGCCGTACTCGGCCACCGGTCGGACCTCGCCCACCTCGGTGGGGCCCGGGCGCCACAGGGAGCAGGAGACCACGCCCGGCTCCAGCAGCTCCAGGCCGTCGAAGAGCGCCGCGATGCCCTCGGCCGAGCGGATGGTGATCTTGGGGGTGCCGCGCTCGTTCCACGCGGCCGCCACCTGGTGGGCGCGCTCGTGGTCGATGTCGTCCGTGGGGTGGGACACGACCAGGAAGCTCCCCGGCGCGAGCGCGTCGAGGAGCCGGTCCAGGACCGAGCGGACCTCGCCGTCGTCGGCGACGAAGTTCACCACGCCCAGCAGCATCAGGGCCACGGGCTCCGACAGGTCCAGGGTCGCGGAGGCCGCGCTCAGGATCGCGTCGGGGTCGCGCAGGTCGGCGTCCACGTAGTCGGTCGCCCCCTGGGCCGACCCCGTCAGCAGCGCCCGCGCGTGCGTGAGCACGAGCGGGTCGTTGTCCACGTAGACGACCCGCGCGTCCGCGGCCACGGACTGGGCGACCTCGTGGGTGTTGTTGTGGGTCGGCAGGCCGGTGCCGACGTCCAGGAACTGCCGGATCCCCTCCTCCTTCGCGAGGTGGGTGACCGTGCGGACGAGGAAGGCGCGGTCCGCGACCGCGTTGTCCACGATCTCCGGGAAGAACGAGCGGATCTGCTCGCCCATCTCCCGGTCCACCGGGTAGTTGTCCTTGCCTCCCAGCCAGTAGTTCCAGATACGGGCGTTGTGGGGGACGGAGGTGTCGATCCTGGGGGCGGGACCCTCGGAAGTCACGGGGGGCACGGAAGGCCTCTTTCTGTGCATGTCGCTCGGAAGCGCCCGAAAAGGGGCGCTACGCGGACAAGTAAACGGTCCCGGGGACCGGCGGGCAACTACCGAACCGCCCGAATCCCCCGCCCCACAGGCCTCCCCCACCCCCGACCGCCGAAAAGGAGTCGAACCGCCCGCACTCCGGCGGATAGGTTGCCCACACCCCCCTTCCGCACAGCGACGACCAGGAGCCGCAGGTGAAGCACTCCGCCCCCGAGTACGCACGCATCGCCGAGAAGGGCACCGTCCTGCGCTGCCAGGTGGGATCCGGCGTCCACGGGGTCGCCCTCGACGGACAGAACGACCGCGACGAGATGGGCATCTGCCTCGAACCGCCCGAGTACGTGATCGGACTGCGCGCCTTCGAGCAGTACGTCTTCCGCACCCGGCCCGAGCACTCCCGCTCCGGCCCGGGCGACCTCGACCTGACCGTCTACTCTCTGCGCAAGTGGATGCGCCTGGCCCTGGACGGCAACCCGACCGTCCTGCTGCCCCTGTTCGTCCCCGACGGCGAGATCGTCGCCGTCACGGACACCGGCCGCGAACTGCGCGCCTGCGCCGACCGCGTCCTGTCGCGCCGGGCGGGCCACCGCTTCCTCGGCTACCTGCGCGCCCAGCGCGAACGCATGGAGGGCCTGCGCGGCGGCAAGCACACCAACAGGCCGGAGCTGGTCGACGCCTACGGCTTCGACACCAAGTACGCCTACCACATGGTCCGGCTCGGCATCCAGGGCGTCGAACTCATGGAGACCGGGCGGCTGACCCTGCCGATGCCCGGCCCCGACCGCACCTGGCTGCTGGAGCTGCGCCGCGGCCAACACAGCCGCACCGAGGCCCTCGAGCGCGCCACGGAGCTGGAGGAGCGGCTGGTGTGGCTGTGCGACCACGCCGACCTACCCGAGGAGCCCGACCGCACCTGGGCCGACCGCTGGCTGGTCGACGCCTACCGGAGGTCCTGGGACGCCCGCTGAGGACCCCGCCGCCACTCCCCGCGACCCCGCCGACCAGTACGGGCACCCGCCGGGGAACCGGCGCCGGGTCGAGATAGGGTGAGCCACCGAAGAGGCACGCGGCGCGCCCGGCCCACCGGGCGTCGACCGCGCGGCGGACACCGCGCGCGGTGTCCGGGAACAACAAACGTGAGGAAACACCATGGTCGGAACCATCGCCTTTGTGCTCATGGTCGTGAGCCTGTCGATGATGCTCATCGCCGGCATCATCCCCGCGTTCATCAAGACCCGCTGACCGGCGGCGGGTGCCGCCCCTCGGGCGCACCCGCCCACCCGGCTCCCCGGCCGGCCGCCGCACGGCGGTCACCGGGTCCCGGCCGCCGACACTCCCGTGCCGGACGCCGCACGGCGGTCACCGCCCACCGAGGACAGGGTCCGCACCGGACGCCGCCGCCCGCGGCAGGACCGCTCCCCCGGTCGGCGACGGGGCCCGCCGACCGCGGCGGACTCCCCCGCACCCCTCGCCCTTACCACGCGGACCGGACAACCTCACCCCCCGGGGCATGGCCGCGAACGGCCCGATCCTGGAACCTCGTGGTCATGGCGAGGACAACCGGCCGCGCGCTCCCCTGCGGCGGCCCCACCCTGGACCACGGACGCTGCCGCCGCCGACGCCTGGTCCCGCCCTGCCGGGACCACACCCCCCACGCCCTCTCCCGCCGCAGGGCCGCGCCGCCCTGGCCCGCGCCTCCCACCGTGCTGCGCACGCCCCGCCCCCGGGGCGTCCCCCTCCTGCCGCTGCTGGCCTCCCCCTGGCCCGCCCCCGCCCACTCCGCCGCCGGCGCCGAGCAGGCCCGGCGCTGGCTGACCCCGCGCACCCGCGCCGCCCTGGACTGCTTCGCCTCCCTGGTCCCCGCCGCCCAGTGGAACAGGGTCGCCTCCTCCCGCTCGCGCGCCGACTGCCCCGCCCTCGAAGCCCTCGCCCGCGCCTGCGAGTCCCCGCGCGCCGTCGCGGTCGGCGCCCTGCACCGCGTCGCGGAGCACGGCTTCGCCGACCTGCCCCGCACACACGAGCACCGGATCGCGCGCACCCTGGCCCACGCCAAGGAGAGCCAGGTCAGCACCCGCTCCTTCAACCGGGCCCGCGTCGAGCACCTCGGCCCGCACCTGGAGGACATCGCCCTGTCCCTGCGCCTGCTCGGCGTCCTGGCGTGCCTGTCCCAGGGACGCGCCCCGTGGTGCCCCTGCCTGGACACCCTCCTGCGCCGGGGGCCGCTCCCCGCCCCCTGCGCGGTCTTCTCCCTGGCGACCCGCTTCGCCGGTTCCCACGGCCTCGACCCCACGGCCTGAGCCCGGCCGCGCCCGGCGGCCCCCACCGGTTCGGCCCCCGCCCCGAGCGCACCCCCGGGGCGAGAGCTCCCCGCGGCCCGGGTGCCCGGGAGGGCGCCGACGGGCCCGGCGCCCCGCCCGCGAAAACCCCTTTCCCCCCGGAACCCGGGACGGCTACGGTGAGGCGCGCGACGCAGTACGGCCCGACGCCGTGGCCCCCGGACCACCCGGAAGGGCGCCGGCGGGGCCGTGGCCGCGGCCACGGCACGTAGCTCAGCAGAAGAGCACCCGGCTCGGGACCGGGAGGACGCGGGGGCGGAACCCGCCGTGCCGGCGACCCGGGCCCGACCCCCGAGGGTTGCGGGGACCGGGCGGTCCGGGACACCGGGCCACCACGACGTGTAGCTCAGCAGCAGAGCACCCGGCTCCGGTCCGGGAGGACGCGGGGGCAGGACCCGCCATGTCGGCATGGACGAGAACACCGCACCCGCACAGGCCGACCCCGGTTACGCCGTCGGCCGCCTCGCCGAGGCGTTCACGGCCGCGCTCACCCACGAGGACCCCCGTGTCCGCGAGGCCGCCGAGAAGCGCGCCGACGCCTGGCGGCTCGTCGTCGCGGGCATGGCCGACGGCACCCTCGACATCGGCTCCGGCGCCCCGGTCCGCCACCTGCCCCCCTGGGTCACCCTGGAGATCGCCCCCGGCGGCTTCGCCACCGGGAGGGCGGCGGCGGGCGGCCTCCTCCGGCCGCACGAGGAGGCCCTGGCCCGGCGGCACGGCCTGCCCGCCACGCGCTCGGCCCTGTACGCCCACCACCTCACCCAGGACGGCCTGGCCGAGCTGTCCGGCCTGCTGGACAGCGGCGCCTACGAGATCGACGTGCCCGAACAGGCCGCCCTGCTCGGCGTGGCGTGGCTGGTGCGCGCCGGGGACACCGCCGGCGCGCTGCGGCTGCTCGCCGCGGTCGAGCCCTTCGCCGACACCCTGTGCTTCACGCCCCGGCCTGCTCCGTTCCACGAACTGCCCGGCCGCGTGGTCCACCGGGCCTCCGCCGGGGAGGTGCGCGCGGACCTGGACCGGCGCACGCGGCGCAGGTCCCCCGCCGAGAACCGGCCCCTGGTCCAACAGGAGGCCCTGGCGGTGTGGAACCCGTTCGCCGACCGCGTCCTCGCCCACTGGTGGCAGACCCGCACGGGGGACCGCGTGGACGGCCGCCGCCCCGAGGGCTGGCGGGCCCGGGGCGCGGACCTGCTCGCCGAGTACGCACGGCTGGCGGCGGAGCACACACTGTGCACCAAGCACCGCAGGCCCAAGGAGAACCTGGCGGTCATGCTGACCGCGCTGCGCGAGGCCGTGGAGTCGGACGGGCCCACCGCCCGCAGCCGCGGCCTGCTCCAGCACGCCGTGGACTCCATGGTGCGCAAGCGCGGCCTGCCCGGCTCCCCCGCGCACACCGCCCTGCGCACCGCGCAGGCCGCGCACGCCGCACGGCCCACCCACGACGTGCTCGCCGGACTCGTGTCCGCCCGCCTGGCCGGGCTGCCGCAGAACTCCGGTGTGCCCCGGATCGAGGAGGCGCTCGCCCCCGCCACGCGCGAGGAGGCCGACGGTCTCCGTGTCCCCGTGGGCTGGCCCGTTCCCGGCCCCCTGCGCCGCATCGCCCTGCGGGCCGCCGCCGCTCCCCTGGACGACCTGGTCGCACTCGGGGTGGTCCCCTCCGCCGAGGTGATGGCGGAGCTGGTCCCGGCCCTCACCGCGTCCGCGGAGGCCGCCGCCGCGCCCGACCCCGCGCTCTCCCGGCTGGTCGCCGCCCACCACCGGGCGTTCAGCCGCCGGCGCTCCCTGATGCTGCTGAACCTGGAGAGCCAGGTCCGGGCGGACCGGCTGCCGTGGGTGCGGGCGCTGCGGCCCCACCTCTCCGACACGGGGACCCGCCGGGAGGCCGTCTCGCGGCTGGTCCCCGAGCTCGGCGCGTCGGCACTGACCCATTTCCCCGGCACGGTCCTGCCCAACCCGCTGGTGCGCGAGTTCAACGCCGTGTCCCGGTCCGCGGGGCTGGACCTGCCGTGGCTGGAGGAGCTGGCCGCCGACATCTTCACGGGCGAGTTCGCGCCGAAGTTCCTCCGTGCCGCCAAGGCCGCCGCCTCGCTGGTGGAGGGCACCGCCTACGCCCGCTACTACGGAATCGACTGCGCGGAGGTGCTCGCCCTGGAGGAGGCGCCGCCCGCCGGGTCCGCCGACCGGACCTCCCCCTTCGCCCTGCTGTGCGCGGAGCGGGCGGGGCTGCGGAGGTCCGGGGTCGCCTCCAGCGGCACGGTGATCGAACAGGCGCAGATCCTCACGACCCACAACCTCGCCACGCTGGTGGGGGCCGGGGCCGCGCCGGCGGCGGGGTGGGCGGACCTGGCATGGCGCGCCCACGCCCTGGCCGTCGCGGCGGTCGAGCGCCTGCCGCGCGTCGGCACTCCCCGCGGGCACGTCCGGAGCGCGGCGTTCTCCTGGCGCCAGGCGGTGTTCTTCCTGTCCCTGTGCCCGGCCCCGGAGCAGCGCGGGGCGGTGGCGCGGATGGAGGAGTCCCTTCTCGCGCGCCCCCGCCACACCCGTGAGCGGATGGCTCCGGTGGTGGCCGGCCTGCGCCGGGTCGTCGACGGCGGGCCCCTGGTGGAGGGGGGAAGTGACGGTGCCCGGCGCTTCCTGGGCTGGTCGGAACGGCAGCACTGGATGCTGGAGATCGCGCCGCAGGCCCTCCTGCCCCGTACCCGCCGGTGGGGATGAGGCTTCGCAGGCGCCCCTCCCGGCCGGTCGGGGCCGCAGGCTGCGGCGTCCTCACGCGGTGACCGGGTGGGAGACGGGAGAGGCCGGTGCGGGGCATCCGTCCACGCTGCCCCGCACCGGCGTGCGCGCGGACACGCAGGGACCAGCCTACGGAATCCGGTGCCTTCTCGGACCCTGTTTGCCATAACTCGTGGGGTGGGCGGACCATCCCCAGTCTCACCTTTACGGTGTAGATTCTCGCTGGGGTCCGGGGCGGCCGACGCCCGCGGCGGGAGCGGACGACGGCCGCGCACAGGGGGTGTCAGGACGGTCGCGCCGTGGCAGTGTGGACGGCGTTCCGGACGCGCCCCGGTGGCGCGCCCGCCCCGTGACCGAAGGAAGCCCCCATGCTCCCCTCCCCCGGCCCCGCCTCCCCGACCGGGCCCGCGTCCCTGCTGGCCGCGGCCCTGTCCGCCCTCCTCGTCCTCCCCGCCCTGCTGGCCCCGGCTGCCCCCGCCTCCGCGGCCCCGGCCCCCCTGGTCGAGCACTCCTCCTGGATGGCGGCGCTGCCCGACGGCGCGAGCCTGTCAGCGCTGTCGGTGCCCGGCACGCACGACAGCGGCGCCTGGCGCGGATCCGTGTGGTCCCGCACCCAGGACCTGACCATCGCCCAGCAGCTCGACTCCGGCGTGCGCTTCCTCGACGTGCGCACGCGCCACTACCGCGACGCGTTCCCCATCCACCACGGGGCCGAGTACCTGCACCTCAACTTCACCGACGTGGTCACCGACGTGGGCGCCTTCCTCGAACGGAACCCGGGCGAGACCGTGCTCATGCGGCTCAAGAAGGAGCACACCGAGGAGGAGAACACCCGCAGCTACGAGGAGACGCTGGACCACTACATCGAGCAGAACCCGGACACCCGTGATGTGCTGGCGGAGCACCTGTGGGTTCCGGACGGGGACGGGAACCGGGTGCCCGACCTGGGCGAGGTCCGGGGCCGGATCGTCATCGTGCAGGACTTCGCCGCCTCCCGCGCCTACGGCGTCCACTGGAACGGGCCCGCGCTCAGCGTCCAGGACGACTACCGCGTGCCCACGCTCTTCGACATCCCCGCGAAGTGGGACAGCGCCCGGGCGCACTTCGACGCGGCGGCCGGCGGCCCCGCGGACCTGCTGTACGTCAACCACCTGAGCGGCAGCGGCGCCCCGTGGGCCAATCCGCGCGACGTCGCGTGGGGCGCCCTGGGACAGCGGGGCGTCAACGCCTACGCCGTGGACCACCTGCGCTCCTCGCGGGCGCCCCGGACGGGCGTCGTCGTCATGGACTTCCCCAGCCAGGAGCTGACCGACCTCGTCCTGGCCCGCAACCCCTCCTGACGCCGGGGCCCCGGCCGCCCCGCGCGGCCGGGGCCCGTGCGCCGCCACAGGACCGCCGCCCCCACCCCCGCCCCCGCACCGGGCTCCGGGCTCCGGGCTCCGGGCTCCGGGCTCCGGAAAACGCTTCCTCCGCAACCGGGGGACCGCGAACCGTAATTCCATTCCCTCCCCACAGGGGATTCCCTCTCCCTTCCCGGGGGATTTCCAAGGAAAAGCACCGGAGAAAAAAGGCGGCCACTATTTAAAGTAATGGATCGGAAACAGAAGGTGAGGAACCGAGATCTAGGCCCCCGCCGTATCCAACGACTCATGCGACCGTCCGAAATGTTCCCTATGTTCATTTCCAGGGTGAATGACGATCCACCCCCGGTGCAGAGGAGTAGGCATGAGAATCTGCGGCAGAGATTTCGCGAGAGCAACCCCCCTGTTGGCCGCCGGAGCCGCGGCGACGCTCCTGTCGGCCTGCTCACCCGTGTGGGCCGACCCGGGAGACGGCCCGCCCCCGCCCGACGGCGGCACCGCCTCCCCGACGCAGGGCCCCGGCCCCGGCGCGACCCCGGACCCGAGTGCCCAGCCCAGCACCGGCCCCACCCCCGAACCCAGCTCCAGCCCCTCCCAGGAGCGCACCGCCACCGCCGTCGTCCACCTCCTCGACCAGACCGTCGAGGAGATCGGGCCCCCCGGCGACCCCAGCGGGACCCAGATCCTCAACACCGTCTTCCAGACCGACTTCGTCGGCGACCTCGACGGCAAGGGGTACCACGTCTATCTGGACCTCGTGGACGCCTCCGGCGGCGCGACCAGCGAGGGCGCGGGGAGGTTCGTCGGCTCCCTGAACGGCGTCGAGGGCACCTTCGCGATGGACGCGTGGGGCACCGCCGACGCGGGGGGCGCCATCAGCGCCGAGTGGTGCGTCGTGGACGGGTCCGCGAGCGGCGACCTGGCAGGACTCAGCGGCTGCGGGCAGATCCTCACCGACGGCACCCCGGAAGCCCACGTGACCTTGACCTACACCCTGCCATAACCCCCTGACCTGCCCCTTGACCCCCGGCCGAGCTCTTTTGGTCGGGGGTCGCGCCTTCTTCCGGCCGACAGCGCCTTTACACGGACACGAAAACTGTCAATGGACAAGTGAATGCCGGACTTCCTACTCTGTTACCCACTCCGGTTCGAGGATACGGTCACCGCCTGGTACCCGCCACGTTGGAAAGCAGACGCCGCATGCACCTGTTACTGATCGACAATGCCCGACTCTACGCGGAGCCCCTGGCCCGACGTCTTCGGGGACATGTGGACATCAACGAAGTCACGTTGTGCTCATTAAGAGAAATCAATGACCACACGCATGCGGAGGCGCTCAGATACGACGCCGCCCTGATCAACGCGAGCGCCCCCAACGTCGAGCAGGTGATCTCCTCCCTGTCCAAGGTCCCCCTGGCCGTCATCGCCCTGGGGGTCGAGGAGACCGAGAAACAGGTCATCGGGCTCGCCGAGTCCGGTGCGGCGGGCTACGTACCGCTCAGCGGCGACATCGACGACGTCGTCAGGAGCACGAGGGCCGCCGTCCGCAGGGAGATGCACTGCTCACCGGACATCGCCTTCCAGCTGTGGCGGCACATCGGCCTCATGGCCTCCCAGGCGCCGGAGCAGAAACCCGCCGTCCACCTGACCCGGAGGGAGCAGGAGGTCCTGTCCCTGATCTCCCTGGGGGCGTCGAACCAGCAGATCTCACGCGAGCTCTTCATCGAACTGCGCACCGTCAAGAACCACGTGCACAACATCCTGCGCAAGCTCGGGGCGAAGCGGCGGGGCGAGGCCGCCGCGCGGGCCCACGAGCTCGTCGGCTGGTCGGCGGTCACCCCTTCCGACGCTCAAGGACGACGATCTCGAAACCTGGGTCGTCGAGGCTCATGACCGTGTCCAGCCCCATGCGCCCCTCCACCGCCCGGTGCGCGTTGTAGCCGTCCCACCCCTGCCCCGGCGCCGTGCTCCGCCGGTGCACGCAGACGACGTGGCCGCCGGGCCGCAGGCGGTCCCGGAGGCCCTTCGCGAGGAGCTCGAGGTCGTCGGGGGTGAAGTAGTACAGGAACTCGGAGAGGACCACGAGGTCGAAGGAGGCGTCGGGCAGGTCCCGGGGGAGCACCGACCGGCGCACGCTCACGTGCGGGGAGTCGGCCAGCGCGGCCGTGGCGGCCTCGACCGCCGCGGGCGCGCTGTCCACGGCCAGCAGACGGTCGCAGCGTCCGGCCAGCCCCCGTGTCAGCACCCCGATCGAGCAGGCGGGCTCGTATCCGGAGGCGTAGCGCCTCCGGGGCAGGCTGGCGAGGGTCAGGTCGTACTTCCTGCGCTCGTACCAGCGCACCGACAGGTTCCACGGGTCGGGGGACTCGGTGTAGCGGCCGTCGAAGTAGGACGGGGGGATCGAGTGCTCGTGCGGGGCCGCGTCGTCGCCGTGCCGGCGCGGCCGGGGGCCGGCCCCGCTCACGGGCGCTCCCCGAACAGGTCCGGATTGGCCCGTGTCCAGTCGAGGTAGTGCCGCAGGCCGTCGGCCAGCGTCGTGCGCGCCTCGAACCCCAGGAGGTCGCGCAGGCGGGCGGTGTCGGCCGCTCCGCCGTCCGGGTCCCCGACCGGGCGGGGGCCGCGGGTCACCCGGACCCCCGGCACCAGGTCCGCCACGGTCCGGGCGAGCTCCGCGATCGGGGTGGCCCGCCCGGTTCCGACGTTGACGGTGCGCCCGGCCGCTCGGGGCGCGGTCACCGCCTCCGCCGTCGCGGCGGCCACGTCGGTCACCGAGACCATGTCGCGCACCTGCGCGCCGTCCCCGTGGACCACCAGGGGCAGACCGCGCAGCGCCCGCACGCAGAAGATCGCCGCGCACCAGCTGTGGCTGCCCGCCTTGGGCACCTGGTGCGGCCCGTAGACGCTGAAGTAGCGCAGGACGGTGACCGGCACCCCGAACCGGGTCCCGTAGAGCCGCGCCTGGCGCTCCGACCAGCTCTTGGAGTTGGCGTAGAGCATGCCGGGCTCCCCCAGGGGGTCGTCCTCGTGGAACCGGTCGCCCCGCGCCGGGACGTCGCCGTACACCTGGGCGGAGGAGGTCAGGACGACACGCCCCGTGCCGTGCCGCCGGGCCGCCTCCAGGACCACCTGGGTGGCCCTCATGCTGGCGAAGTCGCGGTCGGGCTCCGCCGTGCACGCGGCGACGTCGGCCAGGGCCGCGGCGTGGACCACCGCGTCGCTGCGCGCGACCAGCGGTCCCGTGGTCGCGGCGTCGGTGACGTCCCCCCTGACGACCTTCGCCAGCGCGCCGACGCCGAACCTCTCCGCCTGGTCGAAGGCGTAGGCGTCCAGGGAGTCGAGCACCGTCACCTCCGCGCCCGCCTCCGCCAGGCGTCGCACGACGTGGCTGCCGATGAATCCGGCGCCGCCCGTGACCAGCACGCGCCGTCCGGCGACCGGGTGCGGGGCGCTAGGCATGGAGCCTCCTCAGGAGTGCGGTCGAGGACGCGGTGACGGCCTCGTCGGTGAAGACCGTGCGGCCCCCCAGCCGTTCGACCAGTGCCGATTCGGCTCGCAGGCGCACACAGGGGTTGCGCGCGTAGTCCGGTCCCTTGACGTACACGTCGGGGCGCAGTGCCTCGATGACGCGCATCGGGCTGCTGTCCTCGGCGGCGTGGACGTGGTCGACGGCCTCCAGCGCCGCGATCAGGCCGGTCCGGTCGGCGACACCGTACAGGGGGCGCCCCGGTCCCTTCACGCACGCGGCGTCTGCGCTGACGCTGACGACCAGCAGGTCGGCCAGGGCCGCGGCCTCGTGGAAGTGGTGGACGTGGCCGACGTGGAGCAGGTCGAAGCAGCCGTGGCACAGGGCGGTGCGCAGTCCGGAGGAGCGCGCCCGCTCCCCCAGCCGCCGCAGGCCGTCGAGGTCCTCGGCCTTGTCCGGTCTAGGCGTGCCCATGGCCCACGCTCCCCCGTCCGCCCCCGGTCAGGGCCACCACGGCGGCTGTGCGGCTGCCGACGCCGAGCTTGCCCAGGATGCTCTGCACGTGGTTCTTGACGGTGTGGTGGCGTATCCCCAGCCGGGTGGCGATCTCCCTGTTGGGGAGGCCGACCGCGACGAGGGCCAGCACCTGGGTCTGGCGCCGTGTGAGGCGCCTGCCTCCCAGGGCTCCCCTGCGCACGACGTCGCGCAGGGCGCCGACCAGGCTCTCGGTGCTCTCCTGCGCCGACACGAAGCCGACCGCGCCCGCTTCCAGGCAGTGCAGGACGGCCTCATGGCAGACGCCGGAGCCGATCACCAGGGCGGCGGGGCCGTCCTCGCCCGCGAACCGGCGGATGACCTCGACGCGGCGGGGGTGGGCTGCCTCGACCAGGACGACGTCGACGCCGTCGCAGCTCTGCGGGGGGTCGGCAGCCGCCGAGCTGTCGAGCCCGGCCCGGGAGAGCTCCTCGGCCAGGCTGAGTCCTCTGGCGAGGAACTCGTCCACGACCAGTACGTGGGGGCGGTCAACCATACGCGGGCTCCGTCTCTGTGGGGGTCAGTCCGGACGCGACCAGTTCACGGGGGCTGCTGCGGGGGAAGGAGAGCGAGGCCCGGCGGCAGACGTGGCGTCCGGCGTGGATCGCCGCGGCCCTGAGCGAGGGTTCCCAGTCGGCGCCGGAGGCCCTGGCCACCAGCAGCGCGGCGGTGAACGCCTCCCCCGCGCCGTTGGGGTTGCGGGGCGTCCCGCCGCGGGACAGGGCGGGCTGTCGCAGGCGCCGGTCCCCGGTGCGCAGGACGCTCCCGCCCGCACCGCTGGTGACCGCGACGGCGCCGACGAGGGAGATCTCGGGCAGCGGTGCGAGGAGGTCGAACTCGCGCCGGTTGGCGACCAGGAGGTCGACCGCCCCGAGGAGGTCGGCGCGCCGGCCGGAGGGCATGGCCGCGAGTTCGCGGCACTGGGTGAGGTGGGGGACGAGCACGAGGCGGCGCCCGCGTGCCCGGGCGGCGAGGGTGGAGAGCCGGCTCGGTGAGCAGACGACGAGGACGGTGTCCGGCCGCGGTGCGGCGGCCGGGTCGTGCACCGCTTCCAGGGGAGGCTGCTCCCTGCGGGTGACGGTGACGGACTCCAGGCTGGGCGTGACCAGGGTGACCGTGTGGTCCAGCGGTCCGGTGCCCCGGAGAGGGCCGACGCGGACGCCCTCCGACTCCAGCAGCGACAGCGCCCGGGTGCTGTCCTCCTGGTCCCCGAGGGCGGTGGTGAGCTCCACGTCGGCGCCGAGGCGGCGCAGCGCGAGGGCGAGGCAGGCCCCCGGGCCGCCGGGGGTGCGCTCGTGGCCGGAGGCGGTGAGGCTGACGTCGAAGTCGAGTTCGGAGCCGACCCAGTAGACGTCGTCGGTGTAGGTCCCGCCGACGACGTGGAA
Organism: Streptomonospora nanhaiensis; assembly: GCF_026642255.1. Lineage (GTDB taxonomy): Bacteria > Actinomycetota > Actinomycetes > Streptosporangiales > Streptosporangiaceae > Nocardiopsis > Nocardiopsis tropica. The sequence goes on from NZ_CP113264.1 coordinate 3,826,741, forward strand.
GGCGGTCACCGCGCCGCCCCGGCGGCCAGTTCCTCGATGTCGGTGACGAGCGTGTCCAGGGAGGGCAGGGCGAGCATGTCGCGCTGCACCCCCCTGGCCCGTGCCCGGAAGGAGGGGTCGCCCAGCACCTCGCGGCAGGCGTCCGCCACGCGCCCGGCGTCGAGGTGCTCCCAGTCCAGGCGCCGGGCCAGTCCGAGCTCCTCGCACCTGGTGGCGACCAGGTGGTTCTCGGCGATCCAGGGGATCGCGACCATGGGCAGGCCCGCGCGCAGCGCCTCCCTGACGCTGGTGAATCCGGCGTGGGTGACCAGCAGGTCGGCCGTGTCCAGGAGAAGGGGCTGGGCGACGAAGTCCACGACGCGGACGTTGGGCGGGGCCGAGCGGCCGAGGTCCTGCGCCCGGCCGCGGCCGACGGCGACGACGGCCTCGCAGGCGACCTCGCCGAGTCCGTCGACGATGGACCGCAGCCGTGTGTCCGCGGCCCTGAACAGGGGCGCCACGGTGCCGAGGCTGGCGTAGACCAGCGGGAGGGAGTGGTCGAGCCCGCCGAGCAGGGGCGGCAGCCGGTCACCGGGGCGGTCCACCGTGCGGTGCCGGTAGCAGCGCAGCGTGGGGATGGCCGTCTCGGCCGGGTCGTAGCCGGGCGGCATGAGGTGGGCGTGCAGGTGGGCGTAGAGGCGCTCCGCCCGGGGGTCGGGCGGCAGCCCGAGCTGCGCGCGGTGCTCGTCCAGGGGCTGTGCGAGGCGGTCAGGGGCCAGGAACTCGGTGACCCGGCCGACCACGCCGACGGAGGCGTGGGCGATCCCGGCGGCCTCGGCCGCGAGGTAGCCGCCCATGTCGTAGGCCTCGCGCACCACCGCGTCGGCGCCGCCCTCGCGGATGTGGCCGAGCACGTCGCGGGCCGTGGCGAGGGCGCCGTCGCCGGGCAGCCCCTCGGAGACGAGCCGGCGCATCAGGGCGTCGACCTGTTCCGGGGGGATGCGTTCGGAGTCGAAGAGGGGGGCGAGCATGCCGGTGATCCAGTCCTTCCCGGCGGGGAGGAAGGGCAGGCCGTAGTGGTCGACCTCGTCCCGGAAGGACTCGGGGGCGCAGACGGCCACGTCGTGCCCCCGGGCCAGGGCGGTCTCCGCGACCGCGACGAGCGGTCGCAGGTGGGTCTCGACCGGCAGGGTGGTGAACAGGATCCGCATGGCGCCTCTCCGTGGGGACGACGGGCCGGGGGTCCTGTGCGGGACCCCCGGCCCCGGTACAGGGACCGGTGTGCCGGGCCCTCCCCGCGGTCGGGGACGGGTCCGGTGTGGGAAGGGCCCGGCGGGCCGGACGCCCGCCCGGCGGCGCCCGCGCGTCCGGGCGGTCGCCCGGTGCGGGCCGCCGGGCGGGGCCGGGGCCGGTTCAGGGGAAGGGCCCTAGTCCACCAGTGCGGTGAGCTCGCTCTCGGTCGTGGTCTTCATGCAGACGACCTGTCCGTCGGCGTCGTACAGCGCGACCTGGCCCTGCTGGACGTAGGGCTGGCCGATCGGCGGGATGGAGGTCAGGTCGCAGTGCATGACAGCCGGCAGGCGGTTGTGCAGGGTGCCCAGGGGGGTGTCCGCCTCGACGTACACCTCCTGGACGCTGCGCACCGGGTCGGTGCCGAAGTTGACCAGGGGGTCGATCTCCAGGCGCCCGAAGGTGGGGCGCATCATCGGGTCGAGCCCGCGGCCCACGCGCAGCCGGACCCGCTCGCCCGGCCACAGCACCTCGCTGGTGCCGACGGCGTCGTAGGTGATGGTCTCCAGGTCCAGCCGCAGGGCGCCGTCCAGGGTCAGCACGGGGTCGTGCAGCCTGATCTCGGACTCCTCGGCCACCAGGGTGATGACCTCCTCGGGGGTGTCCGCGGAGGCGTCCCCCCCGAACTTGAGGGTGATGGTGGTCCGGACCCTCGCCTTGAACCCCAGGCTGCCGTCGCTGAGCTCGCGGCGGGGGATCATGACGTCGACCAGGTGGCTGGTCTTGGAGTGCAGCAGTTCGGCCGCGAGCGCCGGATCGGCGGCCCGCAAGCGGTCCTTCAACGTGTCGGTGGTGGTCATCTCACGCTCCTCGTCGGTGACGAATCAGCATCAACTCCGGTCTGGTTCATGCGCGCCACCCCGTCCGGACCGGTTCGGCCAGGTAGGCGTCGATTGCGCGGAGCAGCACCTCCGGGACGGGGACGGGCTCGAAGCCGTCCCCGGACCTCTTCAACCAGGCGAGCTGCTGCTCTCCGCGGGCGACCAGGTCCTGTCGACCGGAGGCCCGCCAGTACTCGAAGGAGAGGGTCATGCGGTTCTGGACGACCTCGCCGACCCGCATCCGCACGCTGACCTCGTCGAAGGCGTAGAGCTCGTCCAGGTAGGAGCACTCGGCCCGGACGGTGACGAGGGCGTGCTCGTGGTCCAGCGAGGAGACGACCTCGGGGGCGGTCCTGCGCAGGAAGAGCTCCCGGCAGTGCCCCTGCCAGCGCAGGAAGTGGGCGAAGTACACGTTGCCCAGCTGGTTGGTCTCGTCGAGGGTGACGACGTGCCGGTACTCGAAGCTCTCAGGCACCGTCGCCTCCCCGGACCGCGACGGCGGCGACGTCGTCGCCGTCGTGGTGAACGGCGACGGTGACCCCGCCGCCGTCCAGGAGGATCCACGGCCCGTCCAGGCTCCTCAGGGTCATGGGGCCGCCGGGGCGGCCGGCGCACTTGCGCAGGGCCTCCGAAGCGGCCCAGACCACGGCCGCGTGCTCGTCGCGCCCGCGCCCGGGGTCGCGGTCGGCGAGGGCGTCGCGCAGGGCGAGCGCCTCGGGGCCGAGGACGTCGTCCCAGCGCACGCGCGCCTCGACCGTGTCGGGCATCCACACCAGGTCCACCCCCACGGGAACGGGGGCGGTGGCGACCATGGTGACCGCACCGCAGTGGGTGACCGACACCTGGTCGCCGGTGGACAGCTCGGGGCGGCCGTCGGGCCGTCCGCGGACCGTGACGCCGGTGCCGAGGAGGCGGTGGACGGCACGGGCGCGCCTGCGCACCTGGGTGTCCCCCCGCTCGACGGCCACCCGCACCCCCGCGACCCCGGTGACCTCGGCCGCCCGGCGGTCCAGGTGCGGGCCGAGGAGTTCGACGCCGACCGGGAGCGGCCCGGGGCCCATGACGTTGAGGGCCAGCCCCTCCCAGCGTTCGAGCACGGCGCCGTCGGCACCGGTCAGCTCCAGGTCGAAGACGTGCCGGCCGCCCTCCGCGTGGCGCTCCCTGGCGTGGAGCAGCGCCGGGGCGGACGCGGTGTCCAGGATCGTGACGCGCTCGGCGCCCACCGGGAGCAGGCGGGTGCCGGGCAGGCACGCCTGGAGCGCGTGCAGGGCCGCGTCGCGGCGCCCCGGGTCGCCCAGGAGCAGGCGGCCGGGAAGGTGGTGGGCGAACCAGGCGCCGCCGGGGCCCTCCTCCAGGTCCGCGACGCAGTCGTAGCCGGTGAGCCGCCGGTAGGCGCCGACGCGGCGCAGGGGGCCGTCCTGGAAGAGGAGGCGCCCGTACAGGTGCTCGTCGGGACGGACCGGCACCGGGGCGTCCGGGACCACGGGGAGCACGACCCGGCGGCCCGTGTCCGGCGTGCCCGGGGGCGGCAGGACCGCGGTGAAGTGGTCCACGGCGAAGCCGGTGGCGGAGCTGCGCAGGACCGTGCGGACGGTGCCGTCGGGCAGGGCGAGCGCGGCCGCCCGGAGGGTGACCTCCTCCCCCCGTCCGACGACCACCGGCGCGGTGAGCCTCAGGTCCTCCAGGACGGGGTGCTCGCGCGTGCCGGTCAGGACGGAGGCCGCCTGCGCCATGGCCTCCATGCCCAGCACCGCGGGCAGGAGCCTGTCCCCCTCGAACTCGTGGTGTTCCAGGTAGGGGTCGGTGTCGGCGCGCAGGACGGTGTCGGCGACGGCCTCGACCCCCGGGACGACCCTGCGGGGGCGTTCGAGGAAGCGGAGCATGGGCAGTTCCGCCTCCTCCGCCCGCAGGGTGGGCGCGTCGCCGTAGCGTCCGGTCACGACGACGCCGCCCGAGACGTCCGGCGAGGCGATGAGCCGGTGGAGCAGGTCGAGTCCGGTGTCGAGCGGGATGGGGTCGATGCCGCGCCGGGCCAGCGCGTCCAGGGTCCCCAGGCGTTCGCCCATCCCGGCTCCCGACCACACCGACCAGTCCACGGCGAGGGCGCGGCAGCCCTCCACGCGGGAGGCGACCTCCTCGGTGAGAGCGCCGAGCCATTCGTTGGCCAGGGCGTAGTGGGCCTCGCCGGGCAGGCCGGTGCGGGCGATGAGGGAGCCGAAGGAGACGAAGAGGCGCAGGGGGCCCGGGTCGAGGGCGTCGAGGAGGTTGAGCAGGCCGGAGACCTTGGGGGCGACGGCGTGTTCGAGTGCACCCGGGTCCAGGTCGGCCAGGGCCGCGGGCTCGTTGGCCCCCGCGCCGTGCAGGACGCCGGTGACCGGGCCGAGCGCGTCGACGGCGGCGTGCACCGCCCGCCTCACCGAGTCGGGGTCGCGCACGTCGGCCCGCTGGTAGGTGTGGTCCACGCCGTCCTCCTCGAACCGGGCGAGGTTGCGCGCCAGTTCGGGGTCGTCCGCGGGGTCGGAGCGCCCCAGGACGGCGATCCGCGCCCCGGTGCGCACGGCGAGGGTGCGCGCGCACTCGGCTCCGATGCCCTTGCCCCCGCCGGTGACGAGGAGGACGTCGCCGGGGCCGGGGAAGCGGTGTCCGGCGGGGGGCTCCGACAGGGGGCGGTGGCGCAGTCGCGGCTCGGTGCGCGTCCCGTCCGGGTGGTGGCGGCACTCGGCGTAGCCGCCGTGCTCGGCCAGGGAAGCGGCCTCGGCCTCCACCAGGTCGGCGGCCCCCGGGGACCGCGCGGGAACGGTGACCACGGCGGCGGGCACGCCGAGTTCGAGGTGGGCGCTGCGGGCGAACCCCGCAGCCGTGGCGTGCGCGGGGCCGTCGTCGTCCTGGACGACGAGGAGGCGCCGGGCCCCGGTGAGGGCCTTGGCCGCCTCGGCGACCAGGTCGAGGCAGTCGAGGGGGTCGTCGTCGCGGGCCGGGCGCAGTACGAGGGTGCCCTCCCCCAGGTTGCGCGGGGCCAGTGCGGCGCCCAGGGCGTCGTCGTCGCGGGCGACGACGTGGGCGCCCCCCGCCCCGCCGTCGGCCGGCGCCGTGCGCGGTCCCCCGGTCCCCGGGCGGAGGGGGCGCACCTCGACGTGGTCGACGGTGAACACGCGCACCCAGGGGGCGACGCCCGCGACGGTGTCGGCCTTCGCGGCTTCCGTCCCGGTGGCCGGGCCCTCCGCCAGGAGTTCGGCGATCTGCGCGATGGTGGCCCCGGAGTGCTCGGTGAGGTGCGCGGGGACGGGCAGCGAGAGCCTCCTGGCCGCCTCGGCGATGAGCTGGGCGACGGTGATGGAGTTCAGGTGCAGGTCGGCGCGCAGCCGGGTGTCCCCGGTGACCGAGGCGAGGGGGAGTTCGGCGCGTTCGGCGACCACGGCCCGGATGACGTCGGCCGGGGCCGCCCCGGCGGCCTCCTCGGCGGTGGCGCCGGGGGCGGGGACGGGGGCGGGCCGGCGCTCGGGCTCGGGCGCCGCGGCGGGCGCGGCCCGTTCGCAGGGGTTGGCGAGGAAGCGCTGGGGCCGGCCGGGGTCGATCGGGCGCAGGAAGCGGTGCTCGTACAGTGCCTCGACGCGTACGTCCCGTCCCAGGGCCCAGGCCGCGGCGGCGCAGCGCAGCAGCCCGCCGATCCCGTCGGAGCCGGCCTCGACGGCGAAGGCCGGGACGCCCCTCCCCCGGGCCAGGTGGGTGAGGACGGTGTCGGGTCCGGCCTCGATCCACAGGTCGGTCCCGGCGGCGGCCTCCATGGCCCGGTCGAAGAGGACGGGGGCGGTGGTCTGGCGGACCAGGTGTTCGCGCAGGTCGGTCCCGGGGGCGAGGAGTTCCCCGGTGACGGTGGAGTAGACGGGTCGGCGCGGGGCCGTCACCTCGGCGGCGTCCAGTGCCTTGCGCAGGTCGGCGGCGGCCCCGGCCACGAGCGGCGAGTGGAAGGCGTGGGCGACCGGCAGGCGCAGGCCGTCCAGTTCGCGGACCACCCGGTCGACCGCTGCGGTGCCGCCGGAGACCACCGTGGCCCCGGGGGCGTTGAGGCAGGCGACACCGACGCCGTCGGGCAGGAGCGGCCGCACCCGTTCCTCGGGCATCGCCAGGGCGGCCATGGCCCCGTGGTCCCCGGGCAGGGCGGCCATCGCCCGGCCCCGTTCGCGCACGACGGCCGCCAGGTCGGCCTCGGAGAGGGCGCCCGCCCACGCCAGGGCGGTGAGTTCGCCCAGGCTGTGGCCGACCGCCAGGTCGGCGCGGATGCCCAGGGCCTCCAGCGCCGCGATCGAGGCCAGGGACGCGGCGACGATGCGGGGCTGGGCGACGGAGGTGTCGGCGGCCGGATCGCCCTCGGGCAGGTCCGCCCCCTCGTAGAGGTCGGCGACGGCGGGCAGCCGCCGCGCCAGCGCGCCGCCGGTGCGGCCGGCCGAGGCCGCCTGTCCCGACATCAGCAGGCCGATCCGCGCCCCGTCCCCTCCGGGCGGTGCGGTGAAGACGTCGGGGCCGAGGGTGCGGCGGCCGGCGGCGACCGCGTCCGCGGCCCGCCGCAGGAGGCCGGGGAGCCCGGCGTCCGGCGCGGCGGTGACCGCGGCCCGGTGCGCTCCGCCGCCGCGGGTGCGGGAGAGTTCGGCCGCCAGGTCGGTGTACTGGGCGTAGGACAGCGTGTCGGCCGTGCGGGCGGCGTCCTGGATCCTCTCCCGGAGCTCCTCGGCGGAGTCCGCGGAGAACACGAGGAGCTCGCTCTCCTGGGGGGTGCGTCCCAGGGTGGCGGTGCGCGCGTCCAGGCCGGTGCGCCGGTGGGCGGCCAGCCCCTCGACCACGACGTGGGCGTTGATGCCGCCGAAGCCCATGGAGCTGACCCCGGCCCGCAGGGGCCGGCCCTGCGGCCAGGTCTCGGGTTCGCGGACCGTGCGCAGGCGGGCGCGGTCCCCGGAGAGCTCCTCGACGGGGTCCTCGCACCCGGCGGTGGGCGGGACGACCTGGGTGTGGACCGCCATGACGGCCTTGATGAGGCCGGCCGCGCCCGCGGCGGCCTTCGTGTGGCCGATGAGCGCCTTGACCGAGCCCACGGCGGGCAGCGGCCCGTCGCCGGGTTCCCCGACCAGGCCCGAGAGGGCCTTCAGCTCGGCCCGGTCCCCGATGACGGTGCCGGTGCCGTGCGCCTCGAAGTAGGACACGGTCCGCGCGTGGAAGCCGGCCTCGCGGTAGGCGCGGTCCAGGGCGAGGCGCTGCCCCTCGCTCTCGGGCCTGGTGATGCCGCCGGTGCCGTCCGAGGACACCCCCCAGCCCCGCAGGACCGCGTAGGGGCGCAGCCCCAGGGCCTGGGCGTCCTCCAGCCGAGTCAGGACCACCATGCCGCAGCCCTCGCCCGGCAGGAACCCCGAGGAGCCGCGGTCGAAGACGCGCATGCGGTCGCGGGCCAGGGCGCCCGCCCGGGAGAAGCCCACGAGCTCGAAGGGGTCGATGCTCAGGTCCACCCCGCCGGCGACGACGGTACGGGCCCGGCCCTCGGTGATCTCCCGGCACCCGTGGATGACCGCCAGGAGGGAGGAGGCGCAGGCCCCGTCCACGGTGTACCCGCCGCCGCCGAAGCCGAAGTGCGAGCAGATGCGCCCCGCGATGGTGTTGGACAGGCTGCCGGCGAGCGTGTCGCCGTCCGGCTCGGGAAAGGGCTCCAGGAAGCGGTCGCGCAGGTCGTCCAGGAGGCAGGGGTCGGTCTCCCCGCGCTCGGCCAGCAGGCCGGCGACCACGCGGCGGACGTAGGGCCAGCGGGTCCGGAGCACGTGCGACCGGGTGAACTCGCCGGTCAGGGTGTTGCCCACGAAGACCGACGTGTCCGCCGCGCCCGCGGTCGCGTCCAGGCCTGCGTCGGAGAGCGCCCGGGACGCGGTGTCCAGGGCCAGCCAGTGGGTGAGGTCGGTGGCGCGGTAGGTGGGACCGGCCACCCCGAAGGCGGCGCGGTCGAACTCGTAGCCCTCCAGGACGGCGGCGTGGGTGACCGAGATCCGGTCGGGGTCGGTCCCCGACTCCCCGAGGTAGTCGGCGAGGTCCAGCCGCTCGGCCGGGATGCGCCGGAAGGCGCGCCGCCCGGAGAGCGCGTTGTCCCACAGTTCGGCGGGGGTGGAGGCCCCTCCGTAGGTGCACGCCATGCCCACGATCGCGACGCCGTTCATCGGTCCTTCCCCCACTTCGAGAGTCCGTACAGGTACAGGCCACGGACCGCGCACACGGCCACGAGGGCGAAGAACAGCCCGAAGACGACGTGTGCCGCGGTGAGCGCCCCGTAGAGCCCCGCGACCGAGAGCCCGAAGAACACCTGGTTCCTGGGGCTGGAGGGCGTGGTGGCGGGGTCGGTGACCATGTAGAAGGTGAAGAGCACGAAGGCCAGTCCGGTGACGGGTCCCAGGACGGCGGCGAGGGAGGCGTCCAGGAACACGGCCCGCACGATGCCCTGGAGGGCGAAGCCGCCCAGCCACGCCACGACCAGCCATCCGCGCTTGGTGAGTTTGAAGTTGAGCAGGCTGCCGGTGGTGAGGATGAGGGCCGGCAGGATCCAGTCCCAGGCCCCGGACACGTTCTCCGTGAAGTGGTACGGCGGGGCGATGCCGACCCAGGTGAAGGTGACCAGGGTCGCGGCGATGCCGAAGTTGGAGGGGTTGAGGAAGTGCCGGACTCCCTTGCCCGTGTCGACCCTGAGCACGGTCTTGGAGGCCAGGGCGACGACGACGCCGAAGACGACCGGCCACACCCGCTCCCCCGAGTAGAGGAGCATCCCGACGGCGAGGGCGGTGATGTGGGCGGGCAGCAGGAAGTCGACGAGGGTCCGCGCGCCCCCGAGGAACTTGGGGCGGCGGCCGTTGAGCCGCGCGTCCAGGTACTCCAGTCCCAGTTCCATCGTGTAGGCGGTGGCCAGGGCCGCGAGGGGGACGGCGACCATCGGCTCGAAGCCCAGGTAGGCGTAGCCGAGGATGTTGAGGACCGTGATGGCGACGGCGAAGCGGCGCAGGGCGGTGAGGCGCACGTCGCGTGCGGGCGGCGGCGAGGGGGCGGGGCCGCCGTCCTCGCGGTCGGTCGCTCGTACTCGGAGTTCGGTCATGATCCGCTCCCGCTGCCGGTCTCGGAGGTCTCGGCGCCGTCGGTCAGGACGACGGTGTGGCGGCCGGGGGTCAGGACGACCTCGGCCGTGTGGACGCGCCCCCGGTCGTCGCGCCAGGTCAGTTCGACCGGGACGGGGTCCTCGTCCGCGGCTTCGCCGAGGCCGATGACGAGTTCGGGCGCGTGCTTGCCGGAGTGCCCGTTGCCGCCGTCGACCTGGGCGACGTGGACCCTTCCGTCGGGCGCGGTCACGCGGACGGCGGTGCCGACGGCGGGCGTGGTGCCGTGCTCGGCGGGCCGCACGAGGTTGAGCGAGACGGAGGCGCCGGGGTCGGGCGAGTCGTTGCGGTAGAGCACCGAGGTGTCCCACTGGTTGGCGACCGCGATGTCCAGGAGTCCGTCGCCGTCGGTGTCGGCCATGGCCACGCCGCGGCTGACCGTGCTCCGGCCGACGCCCACGTGGTCGCCGATCTCGGCGAAGCGGCCCTGCCCCCCTTCCCGGGCGAAGAAGCTCAGGCCCCCGTCGCCGGACAGGTCGGTCTCGGGGCCGAGGTCGGGCCAGACCCGGGGGTCGGCGAGGAGTTCGTCGTTGACGAGGGCGACCTCCTGGATCTCCGGCCACCGGTTGACCTCCCCGGCGACGAAGCCGGTCGCCTGGACGACCTCCTTGTGGCCGTCGTTGTCGAGGTCGGTGAAGCGGATGTCCCACCCCCATCCGGAGCGGGCGAGGCCGAGCTGCTCGCTGCGGTCGCGGAAGGGCGCCCTGCCCTCGGCGATCAGGCCGTCGTCGTCGGTGTTCATCCAGATGAAGTTGCTCTCGAAGAGGGCGAACTCCTCGGTGATGTTGCTGACGGCCATGTCGAGGCGCCCGTCGCCGTCGAGGTCGCCGAAGTCGATGCCCATGCCCTTGAAGGAGTCCTCCCCCAGGACCTTGGAACCGGCGGTGGTCGGCGTCCAGGTCCCTCCGAGCGCCGTGAACGAGGGGTCGCCCGGCACGGAGTCGTTGCGCAGCAGGACGTCGGGGCCGAAGTCGTTGGAGACGTACAGCTCGGGGAGCATGTCCCCGTCGAGGTCGGCCGCGCCCAGGGCGAGGGTCCAGCCCGTGGACGCCCTGCCCTCCAGGACACCGCCGGCTTCGGTGAAGAGGGGGCCGTCGGGGTCGGTGGAGCCGAGCAGCAGGCGGTTCTCCCCCGCGTTGGCGGCCCGGGACATGGAGTGCTGCATGGTGGGCCGCCCCCCGCCGGAGGTGTCCAGGACCGCCGCGTCGTCGGGGAAGTAGTTGCCGATGACGAGGTCGAGCGTGCCGTCGCCGTCCACGTCGGCGGTGAGGGCCGCGTTGGAGTGCCAGGTCTCGTAGCCGCCGTCCAGGAGTTCGACGGCCTCGTAGGCGTCCGCGGAGGGGGCGTCCCCGCCCGCCATGTGCAGCGAGGGGCTGCGGCCCCAGTAGTAGACGAGCAGGTCCATGCGGCCGTCGGCGTCGGCGTCGACGGGCTGGCAGCCCATCGGGGCCATGGTGTCGTCGTAGGGCAGGTCGCCCGTGTCGAGGGCGAAGGGTGCGTAGCGGGAGGGGCCGGTGGGGGCGGGGGCGACCAAGGCCCGGTCCACGCGGGGGTCCACGTAGCACAGGTCGTTCATGAGCCCGTCGCCGTCCAGGTCGGTGACGGCCACGCCCGCGCCCACGCTGGACATCCACGCCTGGATGCCCTCGTAGTCGGGGTGCAGGTCGCGGTCCTCCCTCATGGGGAGCCCGGGGGGCGGTTCGAGTTCCAGGGGGGTGAAGGAGAAGGCGGAGGCCAGGGCGTCCACCTCGTCCGCGCCGGGTTCGGGCACCCGTGCGACGAGGAAGGCGGCGGCGACCAGGAGCAGGGCGACGCCCTTGGCCGCGTGTGCGCGCAGGGGCCGGCGGGGGGACCGTGTCCGCTCAGAGGGCACTGGGGACCCCCTCCGTCAGCCGGGCGGCCACCCGCGACCGCCACACCGCGTAGGCGGGCGTCCCGGTCCGGGGCGCGTCACGGCCCCACGGCGGGAGTGCGGCCCGTTCCTCGTCGGTCACCTCCGCCGCGTCCCGGGAGCCGAGGCCCGCCAGGGTCCGCACCGCCGACTCGGAGTCCGGCGCGACCGGTCCGAGGGTCACCAGGGCCTTGGCCGCGAACGCGGCTCCCTGGGCCAGGGCGGGTGCGTGGACCCCGGCTGCGTCGAGGAGCCGGCGGGCCCGGTCCGGTGCGGCCCCGGTGAAGGCGGCCGCCAGGGCGACACCGCTCCACAGGTCGCCGTGGAACCCGTGTGGGGCCCGGCCGACGGAGCGGGCGATCCGCTCCGGTTCGGCGCAGCGCGCGAACCACAGGGCGCGGCCCGCCCCCTGCGCGGTGGCGTGGCGGACGTATCCGGGCAGCGGCGCGCTCAGCCGCCGGTCGGCGCCGCCGAAGAACACCTGGTGGAAGCCGTATCCGTCCCAGGCGAGCCAGCCCAGGAGGGGGTCGAGCTGGCGCAGGACCGGCCTCCAGAGCACGCGCGGCAGGCGGGCCAGGGCCCAGCCCGCGCCGACGTGCGCCGTGTAGGGGCTGCGGCGGGCGCGCCCGTGGAGCATGCGGGAGAAGTCGGTGCGGCGCGGGAGGCTGAGCGCGTCGGTCAGGCACAGGGCCATGGCCGCCCCCTCGTAGACGAAGCCCGCGTCGGGGCCGTGCTGCTCGGGGAAGGTCTCCGGGGCCCGGGCAGGGTCGTCGAGCGCCGTGCCGTAGCCCCGGTGGAACGCCGCGCCGGCGGCCTCCAGGCGGGCCACCGTCCCCGCCTCCCCCCGGTCGAACCCGCGGGAGGCGAATGTCGTCTCCTCGAGGGGGAATTGCAACACGGATCGGAAGTTCGTTCTCGCCCGGCCTAGGTACATGACCACCGCCCCTGGTTGTATCGCACCCGACGAATCTACGGTCCTTCGCAATTCGTCCCAATAGGAAGGAGGTACCGAATCGAATACAACCGGTACCAGAAAGGTACCGTCCGCAAAATCTGGTCGCACAACGCATACCGAAGAACAGCTATAAAAAACGGATGATCGCCATTGTGGGAGCGGGGCTGGCGGGGCTCGCCTGCGCCGACGAGCTGACACGGGCCGGGCACGAGGTGACGGTGTACGAGGCCTCCGACCGGGTCGGCGGCCGCTGCTGGACGGTCGACGCCTTCGGGGGCCGCACCGTCGAGCGCGGCGCCCAGCTGATCGACTCGGGGGACACCCGGCTGCTGCGGCTCCTGGACCGCCTCGGCCTGGACACGGTCGACCTGCACGCCTCGGGGGACGCGGGGGCCGGGCCCCTGCTGTGGATCGGCGGGGCGCCCTACCCGTTGGAGGAGGCCGACGCGGAGTACCGCGAGCTGGACCCGGTCGTGCGCGCCGACCGGCAGGCGGCGGGCCCCGCGCCGGGCCGCGGCCGCATGACCCCCCGCGCCCTGGAACTGGACGCCATGTCCGTCGAGGACTACCTCGGACGCACGGTCCCCGGCACCCGCCTGGCCCGCCTCCTCGGGACCGCCTACGCCTGGGAGCTGGGGGCCGACGCCGCCGAGCTGAGCGCGCTCCACCTGGTCACCCTGCTCGGCGCCAACCCTCCCGGCGAGTTCGGGCTCTTCGGTCCGGCCGACGCCCGGTACGCCGTGCGGGGCGGGACCGGGCGCGTGGCCGAGCTGCTCGCGGACCGGCTGCCCGGCCGGGTCAGGCTCGGCCACGAACTGGTCGCCCTGCGCAGGGACGGGGCCGGCCGCACCGTCCTGGTCCTGGACCGGGACGGGGGGGTCTTCGAGGCCCGGCCGGACCGCACCGTCCTGACCGTCCCCTTCTCCGTCCTCGCGGCGCGCGTGGACCTGTCCGGGGCGGAGTTCGGACCGGACCGCATGCGCGCCGTCCGGGAGCTGGGGATGGGCTCGGCGGTGCGCACGCACCTGGAGTTCACGGGGAGGCCGTGGACCTCGGTCGGCTGCAACGGGGCGGCCGTCTCCGACGGCGGCTTCCAGTCGTGCTGGGACGAGACCCTGGGCCTTCCGGGGGACGGGGGGCCGGCCGTGCTGGTCAACCTGCGCACCGGGCGGGTCCCCGCCGCCGACCCCGCGGCGATCGCGGACCGGTTCCTGGCCGAGTTCGATTCGCTGGTTCCGGGCGTGGCCTCGTCATGGACCGGACGCGCCGTTACCTGGGACTGGTCGGCGCATCCGTGGTCGCTCGGTTCGTACGCGTTCTACCGACCGGGCCAGTTCGCCTCCCTGGCCGGTATCGAAGCACTTCCGGAAGGCGACTGCCATTTCGCCGGAGAGCATACCAGTCCACACGACAGCGGCATGAACGGAGCAATATCAAGCGGAGTCCGCGCGGCACAAGAGATCATGGGTACCACCTAGGTACCAGAAGTGCCGAATGGACTTTCCAGGGCCGGATTGGATAATGTCTGGCCGGTGCCGGCCCGGCGTTCGGCCCCGATGCCGCGCGCACGGGAGAAACAGGGAAAGAGGAGAACATGAGCGAAGAATTCAGCCCGACCCTCGTCATCATCAACCTCCCGGTCAAGGACCTGGAGGCGGCGACCGCGTGGTACACGAAGGTGCTGGGCCACGGCCCCTCCGGGGAGCCCTCCCCCACCGACGTGGAGTTCGACCTGCGCGAGGGCGTGAGCCTGCTCCTGACCACGGGCGACGAGGAGGCCGAGGCGGCCGGGGCCAAGGTCCTGTTCGGGGTCGAGGACCTGGACGCCGAGAAGAAGCGCCTGGCCTCGGTGAACGTCGAGTGCGGCGAGCGCCAGGAGATCCCGGACGCCCTGGCCTGGTTCGACTTCAAGAGCCCCGAGGACCACCGCCTGAGCCTGGTGCAGATGCTGGGCTGACCCGGCGGTCACAGGTCCCCGGCGGGGGCGGTCCGAGCCCGGACCGCCCCCGTCGGCGTTCGGGGACCGGTCGCGGAGGACTCCGGGGCCGGTCCCGGATACGGGGCGGTTGTGGTACCTATTCCCTATGGAGGAGGGCGTCCCGCCACCCTAGTGTCACGGTATGAGCGATAAGCGGACCGGCCGGAACGAAAAGGCCGATTACGGCGATGGAATAGCCGACGTATTCGACACCTGGTATGGCGAGGAAAGCGACTCCGACTGCCTGTCCGCCCTGAGCAAACTCGCCGACGGCGGCCCCGTCCTCGAACTGGGCGTCGGAACGGGCCGGGTGGCGGTGCCCCTCGCGGCGTCGGGGCTGGCGGTCACGGGGGTGGAGTCCTCGCGGGAGATGATCGACCGCCTGGCCGGCAAGCCGGGCGCCGAGCGGGTCGCCGTCGTCGAGGGCGACCTGGCCGACGTCCCCGTGGACGGCGAGTTCTCCCTGGTGACGTGCGTCGACAACACCCTGTTCCTCCTGGAGTCCCAGGCCGAGCAGGTGCGCTGCTTCACCAACGTCGCGCGCCACCTGCGCCCGGGCGGCGTCTTCGTGGTGGAGGTGCCTGCCCGCGTCCCCCGGATGGACGAGGACGAGCAGCAGGGCGTGTTCGTCGAACACGTCGGCGCCGAGCGGGTCGGCCTGTGGGTCGTGGAGCACGACCGCGCCGGGCAGCGCATGTTCATGCAGCAGATCTCCTTCGAGAACGGGAGCGTGCGCCTGCTCCCGGTCCCGGTCCGCTACGCCTGGCCGGCCGAGCTCGACCTCATGGCACAGATCGCCGGCCTGCGCCTGCGCCACCGGTGGAGCGGCTGGGACGGCGCGGCCTTCACCTCCCAGAGCGTGCACAACGTGTCCGTCTACGAGCGAATCGAGGACCACGTTGACCTCCCCTGACGCGTTCCCGCTGTGGAACAGCACCTCCATGGAGGCGTTCCTGTCCTACCTGGAGCCCGACGAGATGATCGTGGAGGGCGACGGGGTACGGGTGCGCGACGCCGCGGGCCGCTGGTACCTCGACGCCAGGTCCGGGTTCTGGAACGTGACCCTCGGCTACGGGCACCCCGGCCTGGTCGAGGCCGTGCGCGAACAGGTCGGCCGCCTCCCCTACGGCAACATGTGGGGATACGGCCGCCCGGCGCAGATCGCCGTGGAGTGCGCCGAGGCCCTCGTCCGGGTCCTTCCGGAGGGAATCGACCACGTCCGCTTCCAGAGCAACGGCGCCCAGGCCGTGGAGACCGCGGTCCTGCTCTCCCGCCACCTGCGCCTGCTGGAGGGCGAGCCGCACCGCACGGCGGTGGTGGGCCTGTGGGGGGGCTTCCACGGCTTCGGACCGGGCGCCAGCGCCGTCACCGGGCTGTCCTACCTCCACCACCACGCCGGCCCCCTGCTCCCCGACGTCATCCACACGCGGGCGCCCCACGGCGAGGACGCCGCGCCGGCGGACATGGCGCGCGCGCTGGAGCTCCTGGAGGACCACGGCCCCGACCGCGTGAGCGCGATCATCGTGGAACCCGTCATCGGCGAGGGGGGCCACGTCCTGACCCGCGGCCAGGCCGCGGAGCTGTCGGCCTTCTGCCGCGCCCACGGGATCCACCTGGTGGTCGACGAGGTGACCACCGGCATGGGGCGGACCGGCGACTACACCCGCAGCGCCCAACTGGGTCTGGACCCGGACATCCTCCTCCTCGGCAAGGGCCTCACCAGCGGATACGCCGGGCTCTCCGCCGTCTGCCTGGGGGAGCGGGTCCACCGCGCCCTGCTCGCCGCCCCGGTGGAGAGGTTCTTCGCCACGGGCTCCACCCACGACGGGCACCCCGTCGCGCTGAGCGCGGCCCTGGCCGTCCTGCGGGCGCTGGAGGACGGCAAGGTGTTCGCGAACGTGGCCGCCCAGGGCGACCGGCTCCGCACCGGACTGCTGGACCTGGCACGCCGCCGCCCGGCGGTGTCCGCCGTCCGGGGCACCGGGCTGATGTACGTGGTGGAGTTCGCCGGCGCCGCGGCCCAGGACCCGTGGTTCGTCAACAAGGCGCGCCTGGCGCTGGAGGAGCGGGGCGTGCTGGTGTCGGTGCTCAACGCCGTCCCGGCCCTCATGGTCATCCCCCCGCTGGTCTTCGGGGACGGCGACGTCGACGAACTGCTCGCGGCGTTCGACGGGGCCCTGGAGGCCCTCGCCTCGGGGTGGGCGCCCGCCGACGAGACGAAGGGCTTCGTCTGAGGCGGCGCCCGCCGGCCGGGAACCGGCCCGCACGACGACTGGAGGTCCTTCCTTGCCTCTGCTCCTCCTCTGGGACATCGACCACACGCTCGTCACGACCACCCGGTTCGACCGGCGCGCGTACCTGGCCGTCGCGACCCGGCTGCTGGGGACGGCCGACCCCGTCCTGCCGCCGTCGGGAGCGGGCAGAACCGAACCGCACACGATGGCCGAGACCCTGCGGCTCAACGGGGCCGACCCCGGAGGCCCCCTGGTCGGGCGCGCGCTGGAGCTGTTCGGGGACCTGGTGGCGGGCGACCCCGGGGGCCTTCGCGCCCAGGGGCGCGTCCTGCCCGGGGCCCGGGAGGCCATGGCCGCGGCGGCGGCCCTGCCCGGGGTCCGGGTCGGGGTCGCCACCGGCAACCTGCGCTCCGTCGCCCGCGCCAAACTGGCAGCCTTCGGCCTCGACCGGCACGTGGAGTGGGGGTGCGGAGGCTACGGCGACACCGCCGCGACCAAGGCCGGGGTGGTCCTCCGGGCGCGGCACGCGGCCGGGCTCCGCGCCGGGCGGGAGTTCCCTGCCGGGGAGACCCTCCTGGTCGGGGACTCCCCGGCCGACGCCGCGGTGGCGGCGGCCGGCCACGCGCGCGTGCTCGGCGTGGCGACCGGCCGGGCCGACGCCGGCGCCCTGGCCCGCGCGGGGGCGGACGCCGTCCTGGCCGACCTGTGCGACACCCGCGCGTTCACCGCGGCCGTGCTGTCCTTCGCTCGCGACCGGGTCCCGCGGGGAACCGCCCCGCCGGAGGCCCCGGGAGCCTGACACCCGCCGGGGGCGGTGCACCCCGCCCCCGGCCCCGCGGGCGTACCGTCCGCGACCGCCCCGCACCCCGTCCGACCACACACCCGAGGAGTCCCCATGGCAGCCCGACCGGACCCGACCACGCGCCACCGCGGCGGCCTGCTGGCCACCGTGAACAGCGACCGCCACAGGACGGCACTGTGGGTGTTCATGGCGGTCGTGGTCGCCCACTGGGCCGAACACCTGGTCCAGGCCGCGCAGATCTACGTCCTGGACTGGCCCGTGCCGGAGGCGCGGGGCGTGCTGGGCATCCCCTTTCCGTGGCTGGTCACCTCCGAGTGGATGCACTACGGCTACGCCCTGATCATGCTGGTCGGGCTGTTCCTGCTCCTGCCGGGGTTCTCCGGGCGCTCCCGCTCCTGGTGGCTCGCCTCCCTCTGGATCCAGGTGTGGCACCACCTGGAACACCTGCTCCTGCTGCTCCAGGCCCTGTCGGGGTCGCACCTGGGCGGAGGGGCCGCGCCGATGAGCCTCATCCAGTTCGTGGTGCCCCGGGTGGAGCTCCACCTGCTGTACAACGCCCTGGTGTTCGCGCCGATGGTCGTGGCGATGTACCTGCACACGCATCCGCGCCCGGACGAGGCGGCGGCGATGTCGTGCGGCTGCGCCGCGGCGCGGGAGGGGGACCCGGTCCGGTGACGCGGCGGGTCGGGAGGGGGCCGGGCCCCTTCGATGTGGTGGTCCTCCTCCTCGCGGTGCTCCTGGTCTGGCTGGGGGCCACCAGCGTGGAGCGGGTCGCGCGGGCTGCCTCGGCAGACGGCGAGCCGGGCACGTTCACCGCGTCCCGGGTGGAGTGCGTGAGCCACCTCGGCCACGAGTCCTGCACCTGCTACGGCACACACCTGCCCGGCGACGGCGGGGCGGCGCGCGAGGACGTCTACCTGCACGGCGCCGACCGGGCCTCCTGTGTCGCCGGCGCCGCCACCCCCTCCTTCGACGTCGGCTCGGCCACACGCGTGTACGGACCCGAGGGGTCGCGCGAGTGGCTGTTCACGGCGGGGATGATCCTGGCCGGAGCCGCCCTGGGCGTGTGGGCGTCGCGGCCGTGGTGGCCGCGGCGCGGGAGACCGGCCTGACCGGGGCCCGGGCGGCCGGGCGGCGCGTGTCCGACCGGGGCGCCCCCGACGAAAGTCGGTTCGAAGGCCCGTCGGCTCCTCCGGCGGGGGGAGGCGCGCACGGAGCGGCCGACATTAGCCTGCGGAGGACTCCCGCCGTTCGACCGCGGACGGCGGGCCCCGTACAGAGCCATGTGAGTGGAGAACACCCGTGCCCCTTGCCCGAAGCGCCGCGCTGGCCGCAGCCTCCGGACTGTTGCTCACCGCCTCGGCCGCCCCCGCCTCGGCCGCCCCCGGCCCGGAACCGGAGTGGCGGCTGTGCTCCGAGGTCGCCCGGGGGTGGGACGAGAGCGACGACCGCACCCTGTGCGCCACCGTTCCGGTGCCCCTGGACCACGGGGATCCCGACGGGCGCACGATCGACATAGCGGTGACCCGTGTGCCCGCCACCGGGGAGAACGCCTATCCCATCCTGTTCAACCCCGGCGGCCCGGGGCATCAGGGCGTGACCATGCCCGGGCACATCCTCGACAGCGAGGCCGCGGACCTGGCGCTGGGCCACGACCTCGTGGGCTTCGATCCGCGCGGCGTGGGCTACAGCAACGCCGTGGAGTGCGATATGGGGGGAGCCGACCCCGACCCCGGCCTGAGTGACGAGGAGAGTGCACGGCGCGTCGCCGAGGAGCAGAGCCGGATCAACCGCGAATGTCATGCCCACGACCCCGAGCTGGTGGCCTCGCTGACCGCGGAGAACGTGGCCCGGGACATGGATCTGATCCGTGAGGCACTGGGAGCGGAGACGATCGGTTACTACGGGGTGTCCTGGGGAACCCTGCTCGGCGCCGCCTACAGGTCGATGTACGACGACCGGGTCGAGGCCATGCTCCTGGACTCGGTGATGTCGCCCGAGGCCAGTGTCACCGTGTTGGACGAGGGGCAGGCCATGGCGGCCCAGGCCGCGTTCCACCGCTTCACCGACTGGGTGGCCGAGCACGACGGCCACTACGGCCTCGGCACGGAGGCCGACCGCATCCGGGACGAGGTGTACGGACTACGGGAAGAACTGACCGAAGAGCCCCGCACCGGCCCCGACGGGACGGTCGCCGACGGCGGCACCGTGACCGCCCTGCTGGCCACCCCCGAACGTGAATGGCCCGCCAACGCCCGCTCCCTCACCACGCTCCTCGACGGAGGCGTGCCCGAGTGGGGGGTTCGCAACGGGCCCGTCCCCGGCGCCGGTTGGGACGCCGAACCCAGCGGTTTCGACGCCTTCGCGCAGGTGTCGCTGCTGTGCAACGACTCCGACAGCCCGCGTGACTTCGACCAGGTGTGGCAGAACCGGTTGGAACGGGCCGAGCGGTACCCCGTCATGGGCACCCTGGGCTTCTACGAGCACTCCTGTGTCGGGTGGCCCGAGGAGGGTGTGAAACCGGATCTGCGCCGCGGGGACAGCCCCCTGCAGCTGGTGGGCCACGTCGACGAGATGGTCACCCCGCACGTCTGGGCCCTGGACATGGGGCGGGCCGTCGGCGGAGAGGTCATGAGTGTGGAGGACGACGGGCACGGAACCCTCTCCGACCTGGACTGCGCCGCGGCGGCCGTCGACTTCTTCACCACCGGGCAGGCCACCACGCAGACGTGTCCGGGACCGCCCGCGCCGACCCCCTGGGACTGAGTCCGTGTCCGCCCACGGCGGTGCGCCGCCGTGGGCCCGGACCGGCGCCCTGAGGACCCCACCGTGCGCGGTCCGGAAGCACTCCTCGGTAGCCCACCGTGCCCCGGCCGCCCGCACGGGTTCTTCGCACGGGGCGTGTCCTGGCTGCGGAACGGACGCAGTACGCGAGTTCATGACAGCGCGACCTGTCGCTGCGGTGCTAGGCGCAGCGCGGGCACACGCCCGAGAGCTCGAAGGAGTAGTCCAGGGACTCGAACCCGCTGTCGCGCCGCACGCGGTCGGCGACCGCCGCCAGTTCGTCCGCCTGCGCGACGTCCTCCACCCGGCCGCAGACGCGGCACAGCAGGTGGTGGTGGCGGAAGGAGGTCCTGCACAGACGGTAGAGGCGCTCTCCGCCGGTTGAGTGGAGGGTGTCGAGGACGCCCTCCTGGGCCAGCCGGTGGAGGGTGCGGTAGACGGTGGACAGGCTGGGCGGCCCGGGGCCGCTCGAACGCCTCCCGCCGAGGGCGGCGTGGATCTCCTGGCAGCTGCGGAAGTGCGTGCTCCGGTCCAGCGCACCGAGGACGACGTCGTCGTACTGGGACACCCTGGGCATCTCAGCCGACCGCCCGGGGGCTTCTCGCGGCGGGGGGCACGCTCGCGGGTCCCGGCGTCCTGCGCCGTAGCTCCCTTGCTCCGGTCACGTCACGGTCCTCCGGTCCTGTGACACAGACTGTATGGAAATGATTTTCATAACCGTACCATGACCGCGCCCGTACCCCCTCAAAACCCCCGCCGTAGGCGCACTTGACGTCTCCCGGGGGCGGCCGTCCCCGGTCGCGTCCGCCGGCGGACGTACGCGGCCTCCCGGAACATGCCAGGGGCCGGGCCGTGCCCACGGACCCCACCGCCCGGGACGGACGCCCCGGGCCGGTGTCAGGCTCCGAAGGAGGTCAGCGCCCCCCGGTCGTCGAACCCCGCGCCCGGCGCCCAGGCGATCTCCCAGCGGTTGCCCTCGGGGTCCGCGACGTAGGCGGACCGCCCTCCCCAGGGGCGCTCCACCGGTTCGGCCACGACCGCGGCGCCGGCCCGGACCGCGGCCGCGAACGACTCGTCCACCTGCTCGGGGCCGTCCACGTTGCAGGCGAGGGTGAACCCGGACCACCCGGCCGGGGCGGGGGCCCCGTCCGCCGCCTCGGCGGCCAGGTCCTCCAGGGGGTACAGGGACAGCAGCACCCCGCCCAGGAGGAAGCCCGACCAGCCGTCACCGCTGGACTCCACCTCCTCCCATCCCAGGGCCCGGTAGAACCGGCGGAGCCCGGGCATGTCGCGGGCGCCGAGTGTCACCACGGTCAGACGCGCAGGAATGTCGGTCATGCCCGGAGACTAACGCGGCGGGGCCGTGCGCGTCCTCCACGACGGGGCGCCCTTCCCCGGGCGGTCCGCGCCGGAGGGTGTCCGCGTGAAGCGGGGCGGGGACCGGACCCGTCGGCCGCGGCCGGTGCCGACGACGCGGAAGCGGTTGCCCTCGGGGGGCGGTGAGCACGACGAGGCCCGGGTCGTCCGGACAGAGGGCCCGGTCGACGCGTTCGGCGCTCCGGCCCGGGATTCGCGGCCCGCCCCCTCCACATTGAGATGTTCTCAGCATCCAGATTTTATGAGTATCCTGATGGCGTTGGCACGGAGGAAGGGGTGGTGATGGTCCGACAGGATCGGGCACGGCGGCGGGGGCCCGCCCGCACGAGCGCGGCGAAGGCGCGGCCCGCGGGACACGGCCGGAGGACCGGCGGCGCACGGCCCCGGGCGGTCCGCACATGAGCGGCCCCGCGATGACCGGCGCCGACCTGCTGGTGCTGCACGCCCTGCGCTGCGGCGGCCACTCCGGGCCCTCCCGCGTGGCCGCGACCACGGGCCTGGCCGCATCCGAGGCCGAGTCCGAACTGATCGACCTGGCGGTCGCCGGCCTGGTGACCCGCACGGCCGGCGACTTCGGCGGGTGGAGCCTGACGGAGGCCGGCCGCGCGGCGGACGCCGAGCGGATCACCTGGGAGCTGGAGGCTGCCGGCGCCCGCACCGCCGTGACGGCGGCCTACGAGGACTTCCTCGTGCTCAACCCCGAACTGCTCGACCTCTGCACGGCCTGGCAGCTGCGGTCCGTCGACGGCGTCATGACCGTCAACGACCACGGCGACCCGTCCTACGACGCCCGCGTCCTGGCCGCGTTCGCCGGGTTGGACCGGCGGGCCTCCGCCGTCTGCGCCGACCTGGCCGCCGCGCTGCCCCGGTTCGGCCGCTACCGGACCCGCCTCGCCGGGGCCCTCGAACGCGCCCGGGCCGGAGCCCTGGAGCACGTGACCGACACCACCGCGTCCTACCACACCGTGTGGGCCGAGCTCCACGAGGACCTGCTCGCCACCCTGGGGATCCCCCGATGAGGTGGGTGCGCCCCCTCTCGGCGGGGACCCGGGGGACGGCGCGGACACTGGGCGCCAAGGCGCACGGCCTGGTGCTCCTGCACCGCCTCGGCCTGCGGGTGCCCCCGGCGTTCGTCGTCACCACGCAGGCATGCCGCGCCTTCCTGCGCGACGGGCGCCTCCCCGAGGGCCTGGACGGGGAGCTCGCGGCCGCCGTGGGCGGCCTCGAAGCCGCCACGGGTCGCCGCTTCGGCGGGCCGCGGCTGCCGTTGGCGGTGTCCGTGCGCTCCGGGGCCGGTGTGTCGATGCCCGGCATGATGGACACGGTCCTCAACCTCGGCCTCACGGACGGGGCCGCCGCCGGGCTGGCCGCCGAGACGGGCGACCCCCGGTTCGCGCTGGGCTCGCGGCTGCGGTTCCTGTCCACCCTCGCCTCCGCGCTCACGGACGCGGACGGCGCCGGCACCGCCCCCGGCGGAGCCCCCGCGCAGGGGGACACCGACGACGGGGAGGCCGACCCCGCCGGTGCGATCGCGGAGCTCCAGGAACGTATCGGGCGGCGCCTGGGCCGGCCGGTCCCCGACGAGGCGGCCGCGCAGCTGGAGCTGGCGGTGGGGGCCGTGTTCTCCTCCTGGGAGTCCCCGCGCGCACGCACCTACCGCGACCTGCACGGCATCCCGCACGACCTGGGCACCGCCGTGGTCGTGCAGGCGATGGTGTTCGGCAACCGCGACGGTCGCAGCGGCAGCGGGGTCGCGTTCAGCCGCGATCCCGACACCGGTGGGAACGCCCCCTTCGGCGAGGTCCTGTGCGGCCGCCAGGGCGATGACGTCGTCTCCGGCAGGGCGGCGACCCGGCCCCTGCGCGAACTCGCCGACCGGGAGCCGGCCGTGTGGGCGGGCCTGCTCGACGCCCTGGGCCGGATCGAGGAGCACTACCGGGACGCGTGCTACGTCGAGTTCACCTTCCAGTCCGGCGAACTGTGGCTGCTGCAGGTCCGGCCGGGCCGGTTCGTCGGGGCCGCAGCCGTGCGCGTGGCCACCGAACTCGCGGACGAGGGCGCGATCGGACGCCGCGAGGCGCTGCTCAGGGTCTCGCCGCACCACCTGCGGCACGTGCGCACGCCACGGCTGGACCCGGCCGGGGAGGCCGACGTGCTGGCCCGGGGGCTGGGCGCGTGTCCCGGGATCGCTGTCGGCGGGGTGGCCACCACCTCCGAGGCGGCGGTGCGCATGGCCGCGGACGGACCGGTGGTCCTCGTGCGTCCGGAGACCTCCCCGCACGACATGCGCGGCCTGGCCGCCGCCGCGGGGGTCGTCACCGCGCGCGGGGGTCCGGCCAGCCACGCCGCGGTCGTCGCGCGCGCGATGGGCAAGCCGGCCGTCGTAGGGGTCGCCGGCCTGTCCGTGGGAGCCGATTGGATGGAGGTCGGTGGACGCACGCTGGGCGAGGGCAGCGTCGTCACCGTCGACGGCACGGGCGGCGAGGTCGCCCTCGGGCGCCCCCGCATCATCGTGACCGCGGCCGACGAGCACCTCCACCGGCTGCTCGCGTGGGCCGACGACGTGTCGGGGGACCGCTCCGGAGGCGACGAGGCCGACCGCCTCGAAGCCGCCCGTGCCGTGCTCGGGCGCGGCCGGCGCCGCGGCTGAGACCGTTCGCGCCGTCCGGCGGCAGGGCCGCCCACGGGGCGGTCCGCACCGGCCGCCGCACCGCCCCGTCCCCCCGGCCGGGAACTTGGTAGGGTGCGCTGGTCGCACCGCGCGAAGAGGTGCGGCGCCGCTCGAGGGAGAGGGGCCCGGCGGGGATGCAGGCGTCGAAGGTCTCGCACGCGATGGCCGCGGCCGTGTCGGTCGCCTCGTCACTCGGCCTGGCGACGGACGACGCGATCGTCCTCCACGACTCGAACAAGCTCACCCTGCGGCTGCTGCCCTGCGACGTGCTGGCCCGGGTGGCGCCTGCGGCGGACCAGGTCGCGCAGTTCGAGGTCGACCTCTCCCTGCGCCTCGTCGGCTCCGGGTGCCCCGTGGCAGCGCTCGACCCCCGGGTGGAGCCGCGTGTCCACGAGCGCGACGGCTTCGTGGTCACGCTCTGGACCTACTACGAGCCCGTGGCGCCCCGTGAGGTCCCGCCGGCCGACTATGCCGCCGCGCTCGGGCGGCTGCACGCCGGCATGCGCGGGCTCGACGTCCCGGCTCCGCACTTCACGGACCGGGTCGAAGAGGCCCGGCGGCTCGTGGCCGACCGCGACCGCACCCCGGCGCTGGCCGACGCCGACCGGGACCTGCTCGGCGACACGCTGCGGAGCCTGGGGCGGGTGGTGGGCGAGCGCGGCGGCGCCGCGCAGCTGCTGCACGGGGAGCCGCACCCGGGCAACGTGCTCGCCACGCGGAGCGGGCCGGTGTTCGTCGACCTGGAGACGTGCTGCCGCGGACCCGTCGTCTTCGACCTCGCCCATGCGCCCGAAGAGGTCGGCGAGCACTACCCCGGCGTCGACCACGAGCTGTTGCGCCGGTGCCGGATCCTCGTGCTGGCGATGGTCACGGCGTGGCGCTGGGACCGGGAGGACCGGTTCCCGGACGGGCGCAGGCTGGGCGAGGAGTGGCTCGGCCGGATCCGGACGGCACTGGGCCACGACGGGCCGGACCCCCGTGGCCGGGAGCGGCCCCTTTCGTCGTAGCCGGTCGGCCGCCGGCGCCGGGATCCGCCTCGGTCCCGGACCCGCCCGTCCGCGGGCGTGCCCTCAGGGCCGTACGCCGGGCCCGAACCCCGTCCAGCGCAGTTCGGGCGGGAGGTGGCCCATGTCGTTGTACGCCAGCACCGTGGATCCCGCGCCGTCGCGGTACTCGATCACGGTGAGCGCCGTGTTCGCGCAGTTCAGCCCGATCCAGCGCGCGGGCGGCGCGTCGAGGGCGTGCCTCACCAGCCAGGCCGCCGGGTAGGCGTGGGTGACCAGGACCTCGTGGGTCACGGTGTCGGCGGGACGGGCGAACCTGCGGACGAGGGCGTCCGCGAGCTCCCTGCCCGAGGCGGCCTCCGCGGCGTCGTACCCGTCGAAGAACCCGGCCCACCCGGGGGGCGGCTCGTCCGGCACGTACGGGACGTGGTCGACCAGTTCGGCCGCCTCCCGCACGGCGGCCCCGCCCAGGCGCCCGCCGATGATCCGGGCGGAGCGCTCCGCGCGGGCGAGGGGCGAGTGCCACACGGCGTCGACCGGCAGGGGGGCCAGGCGCTCCCCGAGCAGTTCCGACTGCCGCCGCCCGGCGTCGGTCAGCTCCCCGAAGGGGTCCGCCTCGCCGTGCCGCACCACGTACAAGTGCCGAGTCGCCATCGTCGAACCGTGCTCCCCACCGTTTCGCGTCCGGGGTACGGCGGCCCCCGCGCGGCCCCGGGGCGCGGGGCGCCGCGTCGGGGTCGGGCGGAGCTCCGGCACCCCGAAATTCCCATACTCACAACATCCAGATGACAATAACATTCGAATGAGGGCGGACGGAAGCCGGGGAGGAGCCGCCCCGACGCCCGGAAGAGCCGGACCTGCGGCTCCGGCCGGGGAAGGCGGGCGGACGGGCCGCCCCCGGGCCGGGGCCGCACACGCGCGCCCGCCGAGCTCACGCGCGGCGCCCGGACCGCTTGCCGCCCTCGGCCTTGGGCCGGTCGCGCATCTCCACGTAGGGCTCCTCGCCCGGGGGCTGCCCCGCCTCCTCCGCCCGGCCGCGCTCGATCTCGGCGTTGAACTCCTCGCCCAGCAGGATCGCGATGTTGCTGATCCAGAGCCACACGAGGAAGATCACCACGGCCGCCATGCTCCCGTAGGTCTTGCTGTAGGAGGCGAAGTTGGCGACGTAGAAGGCGAACGCCAGCGAGGCGAGGAGCCAGATCACCACCGCGAGCAGGCTCCCCGGGCTGACCCAGCGGAAGCCGCGCCTGGCGTTGGGCGAGGCCCAGTACAGCAGGGCGATCATGAAGGCCACGACGACCAGCAGCACCGGCCACTTCGCGATGCCCCAGACCGTCACCGCCGTGGGTCCCAGTCCGAGCAGCTGTCCGATCCGCTCGGCGATCCCGCCCGAGGCCGCGACGGCCAGCACGGTGAGGGTCATCAGGACCACGAGCAGCAGGGTGACGCCGACGCGGATGGGCAGCGTCTTCCAGACGGGTCGCCCCTCCGGGACGTCGTAGACGATGTTGGACGCCCGCATGAAGGCGGCGATGTAGCCCGAGGCCGACCACAGGGCGACGGCCAGGCTGATGACGCCGACCAGCCCGGCGACGCCGGCGCTGCCCTGGAGGTTCTCGATGGCGGTCGTCACCAGGCCGGAGACGTCCTGGGGCAGGACGGCCGAGGCGTTCTCGGTCAGCGTCCGCGTGGCTCCCGGCCCCGCGAGGCCGAGCAAAGACACCAGCACCAGCAGTGCCGGGAAGAGCGACAGGATCGCGTAGTAGGTCAGCCCGGCGGCCAGGTCGGTCACGTTGTCCGCGCTGAACTCGCGGAACGTCCTTCGCAGGGAGCCCCACCACGAGGACTTCGACATGCGGGTCGGCGCCGAGGCCTCTCCCGCCGAAGGGTGTCCGCCGCCGGGTTTCTCGTCGCGCTGACGGGCCATCGGCCACTTCCTTCCTCTCCCGCGGGTCCGCCGGAGCCGAGGCCGTGCCCTCCCGGCCCGCCACCGAGGCCGACCGGGTGGGAGCGCGGCGAGGACGCGGCCCGCGGTCTAGGAACCGCGGATCTCCTCCGAGGCGCTCTTGGCCTCGTGCTGGGCCTGCTCACCGGTGGCGTGCGCCTTCTCCGAGGCGCTCTCCTTCAGGTGCTCCCCGGCGCCGCGGGCCGACTCGGTGGCCTGTTCCCTGACCCGGTCCACGGACTCGGAGACGGCCCGTTGGACCGGCTCGATCATCCCGCCCGCACGGTCCTGGACCTGCTGGGCCGCCTGCCGCTCCGCCCTGCTCTCGGAGAGGAGGGAGGCGGCCAGCAGTCCGGCGCCGAAGGCGATCAGGCCCGCGGCGAGCGGGTTGCCCTGGGTCTGCTGGAGGGCCTGTTGGGGAGCCGACCTGACCGCGCCGGCCATCTGGTCGGCGTTCTGCCGGATCGAGCCCCCGGCGGAGTCCCCGCCGGATCCCGGGGACGGCATCGACCCCATGACGCGCTCCTTCATGTCGTGGGCCCTGCGGCGCATCCGGTGGGTGCGCCGGTCGATCACGTTCTTCGGGTTGGCGCGGCTCACCAGACGGTCCGTGTCCTCGGTCAGCTCCGCGCGCGTCCGTTCGATGTCCTGCCTTATCCGGTCGGATGTTTCGCCCATCGGGCATCCTCCTTCAACGTCTCGATGGTGCGGTCGGGCCTGGGGGAGACCTCGCGCATACGGCTGCGCCCCATGAAGAACATGACCGCGCCCGCGATCGCCCACAGCACCGCCACCACCAGGGCCGACCAGCCCAGGCCGATGAGTTCGGCGAGGCCGAACACGGCCGCGAGGCTGAGCAGCACCACCGTCATGTAGCCCGCGAAGCCCGCCCCGCTCAAGAGCCCGGCGGCCTTGCCCGCCTTAACGGCCTCCTCGCGGAGTTCGGCCTTGGCCAGGGCGAGCTCCTGGCGGAACAGCGTCTGGAGGTCGGTGGTCACCTCGCCGACGAGTTCGGCCATGGACCTGTCGTCCTGGACCGGATCCGGCCGGATCCGGTCCCGTGTGCTCGGTGAGGGCCTGGGAACCGTCGCCATGTCAGCCTCCCCCGCTTCCCCGGTCCCGGCCCGGCCCCTCCGAGGCCGCGGTCGGCGGGACCGCCTCGCCCGCCACCGGGTCCCCCTGCCGCGGCAGTGAGGTCCCCCCGCGCCCTTCGACCGCGGGCGTCCCCCGCCCGGAGGCGTCGCCTCCGCCGGATCCCCCCTGGTCGGAGACCGAGGAGGACACCTTGAGGACGCGACCGAGCGCGAACCCGGCCACCGCGGCCCCCACGAGGAACGCCACCGGCCTTCGCCGGGCGAAGTCACGGGCCTCGTCCAGCAGGCCGTCGACTCCCCGCTCGTCCAGGAAGTCCGCGGCCCCGCGGCCGCCGTCGGCGACCTGTCGGACCACGTCCCCCACGGGCGACCCGTCGTCCCCGTGCTCGGCCATGGACCCCAGCTCCTGCGACCACTGCCGCAGGTTGCCCGAGGCCTTCCGGGTCTGGTTGTCGGCCTCCTCCCGGAGGCGGTCCTGCACGTCGCCGACGACGTGCCCCGTCTCCGAGCGGGCCTCTCCGGCGAGGGAACGCGCCTGCTCCTTCGCGGTGGACGCGACCTCGCCCGCCGCCGCGCGAGCGGTGTCGGCCTTCTGGCCGCCACCGCTGTCGGGCCCGCCGGACCCATCCTGCGGGTGCATCACCACAACCTCCTCGGATCGGCTGGTCATGCGTTGGGACGCGCGTACCCCGCGCTCGTGCCGGTACGCACCGGAAGGCCGCGAGTGTGCATTTCTGGACGTTCCTTGCCGTGTTCTTTCCCGCGGGGATGCGGGCCGGTGGCGGGGCGCCGACCCCGAGCAGACCCGGCCCGCCGGGAGCGGGGTCCCGGAAGAACGGTCCGGGGGCGCGCTCCCCCGGCCGGCGATCCCCTGCCGGAGACCGTGGAGGGCCCCGCGGGCCCGGCCCCGGGCGCGGGGGGCTTCCGCCGGGCGCCCGACCGGCGCCCCGCGGGCGTCGGCCCGACCGGCACCGGGCCACCCGGTGCGCCCCACCGGGTGGCCCGCTTGTGCGCCGTTTCGCCGCGCGGGGTAGTAACACACCAGGTCACCGACCCCGACGTGAGGTGGCCCTCACCCCCTCTCCCTCCCTTGGAGGCCCCATGGCCCACGGACTCGCGCACGGTCGGAGGCGCCGTGTGACGAGTCGGACACGGCCGCTCCGACCCGAACCGCGCCACGGTCCGCCCGCGCAGCCCGACGGCGCCCCGAACGGTTCCGGGACCGTGTGCCCCCGGAACCGGCCACGGCACCGCCCCGGCAGGTCCCCCGCCTCCCGGCGCCGGGAGGACGGGCGCCCCGCACGGCCCGCCGCGGGCCGGCACTCCCGCGACGGGGCTCGGCCGCACACGACCCGCCTCCTGCCCGCGGGCGCCGGCCGCGACCGGACCGCGGACGGCGGCGACGACACCACACCGCGGGGCTCCACGGGCCCGCACGCACAGACGGAGAGCGACATGGTCGGACTCAAGCTGAACGACACCGGTGAGCGCGTGAAGTACCTCCAGGAACTGCTCACCTTCGCCGGGTTCCCTCCCGGCGCCATCGACGGCGTCTACGGCGCCAGGACCGCCGACGCGGTCCTCGACTGCAGGAGGAGCGAGGGGTCCAACGCGACCTCCGGGAACTCGATCACCGGCGCCGCGGCCAAGCAGATCCTGACCGCGTTCGTGAGGAGGGTGCCCCGGTAGGGCGCACCGGCCCCGCAGACCGGGGCGGGGGTCGGCAGGACGTCCGGCCCCCGTCCCACGGAAGCCGCCGCCCCTCCCCTGTGTCGAGGCCACCGGGGAGCGGTGCGGCGGCTTCCACCCACGGGCGTCCCCGTCCGTCCCGGGCGGACGGGGGCGCCTCCCGCGTGTCCGCGCGCGGAACCGCTCCGGCTCCCGCGGCCCCGCCCCCGGGCGGGCCCGGTCAGTAGCGGCGGTACACGGCGAGGAAGACCGCCACGTGGCCGACCCGCAGGGCCGCGGCGGCCGACAGGAGCCACCAGGGCAGCGGGGACGGGGGTCCGGCCTGGAGGGAGTCCGAGGGCAGGGGGTCGAGGCGGCCGCGCGGGTCGTAGGTGATCTCCGCCGGCTCCCCCTCCGGCCCCGCGCTGTGCCCCAGGGTCATCTCCGCGGGTCCGCCCGGCGGGCAGTCCAGGGTGTGGTCGTACACGGTGCGGGTGCTGGTCGAGGTGGTGCCGTCCGCGTGGTGTGTGGTGGTCGTGATCGTGCGGGACTCCACGGCGAGCAGTGCGCAGGTCACCTCGACCCCCCGGTCGAGCAGGGTCTCCTCGGTGATCCGGTCCGCGATCGCGGAGGCGCTCCCGAGCAGCAGGAAGCTGACCGCGCCCGCGAAGAAGAACTCCGGCATCCAGTCGAAGCGCATGTAGAGCATCAGCGAGAAGAACCCGCCGCAGAACCCCGCGAGACCGAGTACGAGGGCCAGGAGGTCGCCCGGCCAGCCCCGGCCGTGGGCGTCCAGCCACGCGCTCGCGCAGAGCGCGCCCAGGACGAGGAAGGGGATCGCCGCGGCGACGAGGAGGTCAAGGGCTCCGATGAGCCAGGTGGGGAGGGGGCGAGCGCGCACGGGGACCGTCCGGGGGGTCGGGGACACTGTAGGTCCTTCCCCCCGGCGGGCCGCTCCAAGAGCCGCCGGCCGGAGCGGGCCCGGGGGGCAGGGCGTGCTCCGGGGGAATCCCGTCGCGCGCTTCCCAGAGCCAGGGGGCGGGGCGCTGTTCGCCGGTGGCGGGCGACCAGGCCGGGGTGGGGCCGTCCTCGGCGCCGTTGACGAAGGTCCGGTCCTATGCCGGTGTGTCGGGATGGCCGTACAGGGACATGCCGTCGTGTCTGTCGTCCGAGTCCGGGTTCGAGTCCAGGTCCGGAGCCGGGTCGGTGTCCGCGTCTCGCCGGCCAGGGTCCCGGCCGTCACGGGTGTCTCGGCTGCCCCTGCCGTCTGCGCGCGTGGAGCGGCCGCCGTCCCCGTTCGAACTTCCGCCCTCGTCTTCAAGGTCGTGCCCGGCGCCGGAGTCGCCCCTGTCGTCGGACCGGTCGCCGTTGCTGCCGGACCGGTCTCCGTCACTGCGGCCGTCGCCGCCCCGGACGCCGCCGGAGCGGTCGCCGCTGCTGCCCGGCCCGTCCTCGTCCCGGCCTCCGTCCTTGCCGTCGTCCTCGGGTTCGTTCCTGTCCCGGGGGGCGTCCTCCTCGCGGTTCTCCTCGTTGCCGTCCTTGTTCTCCGACGCGTCCTGGTTCTCGTTCTCGCGCTGTTGCCGTGCCGGGACGGACTCGGACTCCGCAGGGGCCGTCTCGGGGTCCGCCGCCTTCGGGCCCCCGTCGTCGTCGATGACCGGGGCGGGTTCCGCGGTCGCCTCCTCCTCGGAGGGGGTGCGCCCGCTGTCCTGCGCGGAGTTGCCGTCCCCGTCGTCCACGGGACCGTTCAGCTCCTGGTCGAAGAACGCGAACAGGTCGGCCGCCGGGCCGGAGATCAGGGGTGCCTGTTCGGCCGGGGGCGGAGTCGCCTCCTGCGGGGGGACGACCGTCTGCTCCCGGGACGGGGCGGGGGAACCCTCGCCCCCCAGGCCCTCGGAATGGGACCCGGACGGAGCGGTGGGGTTTTCCCCGGGTTCCGGCCGGGCCGGTGGCGCGGTCGCCCGGTCCTGCTCTTGGCCGTCAAGGTCCGGTTCCGTCCCGGTCGGGGCGGGGGAGCGCGGTTCCTCCCGTGCGGTCTCCGTCGGGGGGACGGGCCGGCTCTCAGGAGCGCTGGGGGTCTGTGCCCGGTCGGGGGAACCCTGCGCCGCACGGCCGCCGAACGGGTCGGTGCCGTGCTGGGAGGGTCCGCTCCCGCCCGGTCTGGTCGTGGTCGGCAGCGACCACCGGGCCCTCCACTCCTGCCGCAGGCGGTCCTCCTCCTCCGGTGTGCGCGCCCTGTGCTGCCAGTTGGCCCTCCAGTCCTGCATGGCCCGGAGCCGGTTGTCCCACTCGCTCCGGTCCGGGTCCGTGGAGGGGGCGGGCAGGTCAGGGGTCTGCGGTCGGCGGGGAGCGGGCTGCTCCTCGGAAGCGCGGCCGGTCCGCTCGGGGGAGCTCTGCCGGCCGTGGTCCCCCGTCGGGCCGGTGTCGGCCGGGGACGGCCGGTCGCCCTCGGAAGGGACCGGGCTCGACGAGCGCAGCCGCTCCAGCCGCAGCCGCATGTCCCTGAGTGTGTCCGAGTCCGGCGTGGACGCCTCCGAGAGGGTGTCCTGGTCCGCAGGGAGGTCCGTGCCGTGGTCGGGTCCGGTCCCCGTGTGGAGGGGGAGGCGCTGCCCGTCGAAGGTGAGCACCGCGTCCAGGGCCGCCGCGGCCATCTCCTCCTCGGACGGTGCCGGCTGCGGCCGCTGGTCCCGATCCTCCGCAGGCCGGTCCTGCTGCTGCGGTGCGCTCGGGGCCGTGGAGGGACCGAGCAGGGCGGTGGTGTCGGACTCCGGGGGGAAACGCTGCGCTCCCCGGGCTTCGATCCAGGCGATGTCGTCGGGACCGCCCAGGTCCGCGTCGTACCGGAACCCTTCGGGAACGGCCGGGCCCACCGCCAGGGACCGTTCCATGAGCGATCGCATCAGCTCTCTGCGTTCTTCCCCGCTGAGCGAGGCCGCCTCCGGGTAGTGCCTGTCGAGCCAGCGGGGGCGTGGTGCCTCCTCCTCGTCACCGGCGTCGTACAGGTTCTCCGAGCCGTCCCTCTCGCGCTCGCCCGTGGGGGCGACGACGCCCTCCGGGACGGAGGTGTGGGGCAGGAGCGGAGTGGTGTCGTCCTCCTCGTGGACCTGGACCCGGTAGCTCTCCGGAACCAGGGCGTCCCCGTCGTCGGACTCGTGGTCGAAGGGCTGGCCGGAGTCGGTTCCGGAGTCCTCCCCCGTCCCCGTGAGGGTGATGCCGAAGGTCTCGCCCAGCCTGTCTCGCAGCGCCTGACCGCTGTCGGCCTTCGTGGGCGGCGCACCGTCCTGTCCGGCGGCCGTGCCGTCGCCCCGGCCTGTCGGGTCGGCGGAGGGACCGCCGTCGGCCGGACGCTCGGGGGCCTTGCCCTTGTCGGCGCCGTCGTCGGGGGACGTGCTCTCGGTGAGCGGCGGTCGCACGGCGGGCGTGTCGGTGAATCCCTGGCGCAGGGCGCGCAGGGCGTCGGCCCACTCCCGCAGCGCCGTGTTGAAGGCGCCCAGGTTCTTGTCGTGGGCGTCTTGGAGCTTGTCGTACTCCTCCCGCGCCCTGCGCGCGTCCTCGGCCCTCTGCCCACCGGGGTCGGACCGGGTCTGCCCGGTCCCCTCGGCCCGCTCCGGACCGGAGGGCGCCCCGTCGGCCGCGCCGTCCCGGCCCGAGCCCTCGCCCTGGGCGGCGTCCAGTGCGTTCCGGGTGTCGACGACCTTCGCGGCGGCCTTGTCCAGCGGCTCGCGCGCGTCGAGGTAGTTCTTCTCCGCCGTGGCCAGGGTCTCCTGGGTCTTGGCGATCCGGTCCATCAGCGGCTTGAGGTGGTCGACCCCGTCGGGGGCGATGATGCCGAGCTTGACCGCGTCGCCGTGGGAGATCCAGGTCCGGACCTTGGTGTTCACCTCACCGCGCTGCCACCGTGCGGGCTTCTCCCGGGAGGAGGTGTGCCGGGGCTCCTTGCCGAGCCCGCGGCGCGCCCGGTCGACGGTTGCCCGGCCCATGTCCGCGCTCTTGTGGCCGATGCTCTTCGCCGCTCGCTTGTACCAGGCGCCGCGCAGCTCCGTTTTGGCGCCCACGCCCCACGTGGTGTCGAACTCCACGAGATAGCCGGGGCCGGTGCGGGTGCGGGTCGTCGTGGAGGGGTCCTTGGCCTTGGTGTCCTGGGAGGCGGCGCCGCCCGCGGACGTGCTGTCCCCCGCGCCGGCGGAACCGAAGAGTCCGCCCCGGGGCGGCTGGTCGGTTCCGCCGACCCGCCCGGCGGGCATGTTGTCCAGGTTCGCGGCCAGGGAGTCCGAGGTGCTCTGGGAGGAGGTGACCGTCTGTTCCGACTCCGACGAGTCGCTCAGGCGCACGTCGGGGTTGTAGTCGATGATCTTCCCGGACCTCAGGTCGGGCAGGGCTTGGACGGCCAGCCGCGTCCGGCCCATCTGGATCATCTCGACGCCACCGGGTTCGAGGGCCTGGAGGAAGAGCGACTTGAGGGAGAGCAGGTTGAGGCTGTGGTCGATGGCGTCGTTGCGGACGTTCAGCCCGATCTTGTCCGCGACGAGTGCGCGGGCCTCCTTGACGGCCCCGGGGGTGTAGCGCCCGTCGACGACGGCGTCGGGCGACGGCGTCCAGCCGAGCGACTTGGCCACCACGACATGGGCGATGTCGCGGGGGTCCTGGCCGTCGAGGACGATGGCGGTGGGCATGACCACGGCGTCCCGGATGTCGCGGCCTCCGACCGGACTCCTGCTCGACATCCAGTCCCGCATCATCTGCTCGAGGGACGCGTGGGTGTCCGAGGAGGGGTTCTCCGGGGCCGGTGGAGTCGGGGGGCGGTGGGTGCTCCGGCCTTCGGTGCGGGTGGTCGCGGTGTCGTCGGGGGCGCTCCGGGGCGGGTCATCCGGAGCGGCGCCGGTGCGGTCGGTACCGCTGCCGTCCTGGGTGCTCCGGGGGTCGGCGGCCGTGTCCCGGTCGAGCGGGGCCCGGTCGCCGGGTGGGGCTGGGCGGTCGTCGCCGGAGGTGTCCGTGGAGCCGTCCGCCCCGTCCCCCGCGCGGGGCAGGTCGATGGAGAAGGCCGGGTAGAGGGCCTTGACCGTGCCCGAGTCGCCCTCGCCCCGGAAGCTGCGCCGTTCGTCCTTCTCCAGCCCCTCCCAGGCCAGGGTGTTGGAGAAGCCCTGCTTCTCGGGGATCTCCAGGTCGATGGTGAGCCGGCTGTCCATGGACGTCTTGGCGTAGGGGATGTCCATCGACACCTGCACGGTCCGCTTGCCCGAGTCCTTGACGGCGACGCCCTCGCTGTGGGCCCTGGCCCCGGACTGGTCGCTGAACACGCCCATCATCGTCGGGCGGCTCGCCGGCCCCGGTTCCCCGCTCGACGGCTGGCCGCCTTCGCTATGGGGCAGCGGCGGCATGACCGCCTCCTGGACACCCGCGCCGGCACTGCCGGAGCGCTCCTGCTGCCCCTTGTTGCCGGTCTCCAGGGTCTGCTGCTGTTTGAAGAGGGTCTTGCCGCCGATGTAGTCGACCTGTGTGTTGCTCGTGTCCAGCTTCAGGTTCACGACGGCGTCGAAGGAGACCGGTGTGGTCGACGTGGTGTTGCCCTTGAAGACCGAGTGGCCGACGGGCTTGATCCGCACCGCGAGCGGGGGCCCGGAATTGGGGCGCAGGCCCCGGTACGAGGTCAGCGCGTCCAGGATGTCGGACTGGGATTTCCCGGTCAGTTCCCAGCCCGACGCGGCGAGCTCGTCGGCGAGGTCCTTGAGGGCCTCGTCCGCGGAGGGGGGCCTCATGAACTTCCCGGAGTCCTCCGCGCCCGGACGCACCCGCGCCTGCCCGGGGCGCTCCGGCTCGGGCTGGGGGGCCGTCGACAGGGTACCGTCGGCCTCCTCCACGACCCTGTCCTCCACCAGGCCCGACTGCTGGGCGTCGCGGACGTGGAGCAGCCCCCGGGTGAGGTCGTGGAGGTGGGCCTGCCAGCCGCGATAGCGCGGGGAGTGGGGGACGGGAGGTCCGTGGCGCAGGTTCCTGGAGAACTCGACGGCCTGCTTGATGAGACCCGAGGCGTGGAACTTGTACGACTTGTTGATCCCGGGACTGAACCCGATCGTCTCCGAGAACTTCTGCGAGGGCTTGTCGCTGACGGTCCAGTCGTAGATGCTCTTGCCCAGCGCGGGGCCGAGGTGGACCTGCGGGTCGGAGGCGGAGTCGGGCGCCTCGGAGTGCCGGGCGCCGCCGGCGGTCGGCTCCGCCGGGTTGGGGTTGTACCGGCCTCCGCCCGCCCCCTGGACGGTCAGGTCCTTCTTCGTCGAGGTGTTCGTGGACACCTCGTGGCTGGTCTTGTCCTCCCAGCTCAGCGCGGCGTCGGACTGTTCGAGGCGGGTGATCGCCCCGAGCTCGTACCTGGTCGCCGACGTGATGCGCGCGTTGTGGCCGGAACGCAGGTCACCGGTCATGTCGGTGTTCGCCCGCAGGCCGGTGGAGCTGTACGTCTGCGGGTTGTTGCGGACGTTGTCCTCGGAGAGGACGTGCTCCATGTACTGCCTGTTGCCCTCGGACCTGGTCAGGTAGGAGCGCAGCTTCTTCAGGTTGCGTTCGAGGCTCAGCTCTTCCAGATAGCTCTTGAACCGCTGGAAGTCCGACTGCTTGCCGGGCCCGTTCGTGTCCCAGGGAGCGCGGTTGGGGAAGTTCCCGTAGAACGCCTCGACCAGGCTGTTGACCTGACCGTCCTCGGTCGTGAACGTGGTGGCGGCGTATTCGAACGTGGCCCCTGTGTCCAGGACGGTGTCCGCCTGCCGCTGCTCCTTCGTCCGCTGGTCGGTGGTGTCGGTGCCGTCGGTCTGAGCGGTCGTGTCCGGCTGCGGGGTCGTTCGCCGGTCGGCGTCGGTCCGGTCGGTGGGGGCCCGGCCCCGGTCGGTGCCGTCCGACTCGGTGTGGAAGCGGTTCGCGAACCGCTTCGTCGCGCGCACCAGTCCTCCCGGGCGCTGCCGGACGTTTCCGGGGGCCGCCGTCGTGAAGCCCCGGAGCATGTTCTCGGCATCCTCCGACGGCATCGGGGTGATCACGACGACCTCGGGGCTGCCGGGCTCCCGGCTCCGGCCCGCCCCGGTCCCGCCCTGGTTCCCCTGCGGTGTGCCGCCTTGGGAAGGGGTGTCCGCGGGACGGCCTCCGTCGTCCGCGGTGTCGCTCGCCTTCGTGCGGAACGGCCTCAGGAACCGGTCCCGCCGCCGGTCGGACCGCTCCGGCCGTTCACCGGAGGCCTTCGGATCCGCCGTGGTCCGGCCCTGGGGGGTGTCCTTCTGCTGCTCAGGCCGGACCTGCTCGGCCCGGGCGGCGTCGGAGGCCGTCTTGGGGGTTTCCCCGGTGAAGAGCGTCTCGACGGGGTCGAACAGCGCGATCCCGCGTTCGGACACCGGTTTGGTCTTCGCGTCGGGCTTGGCCATGCCGATGTCGTCGTGCTCGTACAGCCGGGCCGAGATCATCGCCGTCGCTGTCCAGGTGTCGACGGTGTCCTCGGGATAGCTGACACCGTGCTCGCTCTGGACCTTGGTGCTCAGGTTCTGTGAGCCCGACTTCGTCTTGCTCAACGTGGTGGAGGCGGAGGCCCTACCCGACCGGGGCGCATACCCGTTCGCGTCCGCCGCTCCGGTCTCGCGGGCGTAGGCGCCGGACGTGCCCTTCGCCGTGCTGCGATCCTGGGTGCCGGTACCGCTGCTGTAGGAGGAGGCGCCACCGTACTTGAAGGAGAGCTCCTTCTTGCCGTCCTTGCTCTCCTGGTCGTCCTTGTCGTCCTTGCTCTCCTGGTCGTCCTTGTCGTCCTTGCGCTTCTCGCCGCCCTTGCCGTTCTGGCCTTCCTCCCCGCCTCCGCTGTGACGCACGTCCGAGAAGTCGGCTCGGATACGCAGGGTGATGGTCGGGGCGTGCAGAAGGTAGGTGCCCGTCGACTTGCCCGAGGAGGCGCCGGTTCTCGCGGTCTCGGTCAGGGTGACGGAGATCCCGTTGTCCCTCAAGGAGTCGAGCCCGCCGAGGAACCCGGCGTCGGAGATCGCCTTCTCGATCTTGGCGGTGTTGGATTCGGCGGTCCTCAGGTCGCGGCTGAGCAGCCTCTGGCTGCGCAGCACCTCCGCGAAGCTGCGCGATCCCTCCCCCGGCGGACGGTTGAAGTTCTTGGAGTCGCTGGTGATGCCGGGCATGACCAGGCCGGGCCGGTGCTTGGCGATGCCGGTCAGCACCTGGTACAGGATCTGGTCGTAGACCGTGCGCTGCGGGGCTTTGCCCTGGCCGTGGTAGAGGTCGCTTTCGGGCCAGGTGAAGTCCTTCGGCACGATCTCGCGCGGGAGTGCGGTGCGGTCCTCTCCCGTCCGCTCGCGCCGGGAGTCCTGTGCGTCCGGGGCCGGCGTGCCCGTCGGATCGGCTCCGGTGCCGTCGGTCCGGGTGTTCGGGCCGGGGGCCGTCTCAGGGGTCTCGGGGGTGCTCCGGTCCCGGGAGGCGTCGGTCTCTGCGCCGTGGTCGTCGGTGGTCCTTTCCTGACCGTCGGCGTCCCCCTCGCCCGCGGGGTCCGGGGGCGTCTGGCCGCTGATGGTCCACGCGTCCGCGTCGGTGAGGATCTCCAGACTGGTGCCCGTGAGCCTGTGCGGCTCCGGATCCCCCTGGAAGTGCACGTAGTAGTTGCGCGTGACCTCGTAGACGCCCGAACCGGCCCTGTCCGTGGAGGTGCGCTTGACCGAGCCGGAGTTACCGGTTCCGCTCTCCTGCGTCGAGCGGTGCCGCTGGCCTCCCTCGCCGGACACGATGTCGAACCGGACGCCGTGGTTCGTCCCGGGAAAGCCGACGTCGAGGCCGACGCCCCCTCCCCCGGTCCCACCCGTGATCTTGTGCTTCTGCAACGAGGAGGAGGCCTCGTGCTCGGATTTGGCGGAGCGGTTCTGTCCGCCCTCGGGGAGGCTCGACGGCTTGGCGACGTAGGAGATCGGGATCGACCTGATCGTCACGCGACGTTGTTCGCCATCGGGGGTGGTCAGGGTGATGGCGTGTGCTTTCCGCGTCGACTTGGGCAGCACCTCCAGCATCACTTCGTCGGAGAACTTCTTCTTCGTCTGGTTCTGGACGTGCTCCAGGAGCTGTTGCCGTCGTTCCTTGCTGACGGAGGGAAGCAGGTGGCGGGCGGCACGCTTGAACCGCCCCGGGCCGGAATCGGGGGGCGCCACCTTGTCGGCCACCCAGCCGGCCAGGGAAGGGACGTCCTGGGTCTCCTCCCCGTTCTTCCCCGTCCGTTCCCGGAAGCCCCCCAGGCTGATGGGCTGGCCGTTGGCCACGTTCGCGTGGGGGGTCCTGGCGGGGGGAGTGCCGTCCTTCCGGACGGGACCGCCGCTCAGGGGATCGGACAGGGTGATCGTCGCGGGGCCCTTGTGCGGGGTGACCTTGCCGGGCAGGATCAGCGCGAGCCCGTTGGACGAGTGCGTCCGCCGCTGCACCCGGGGGTTCGCTTCGGTGGCGTTCCCCTCCTTCGGCGGTGCGGGCGTTCGCTCCCGGCCCGAGGCACCCCGGGCCTCAGGGGACCGGTCCGTCGACGGCGCCGTCCCGTCCTTCGAGGCGGTGTCCGGTGTCGGGGAGGACGTCGTCGGCGGTGAGGTCCGCTCCAGGACGAAGTCCATCCCCAGGTCCGCGGCGTAGACCTCCGGGGTGCCCGTGGCCTCGTAGCCCATGGCGGACTCGAAGGTGACGGTCGTGCTGGCCGCGGTCTGCCGCTGACGCGTGGAGCTGGTGAAGCTGAAGATCGCCCGCGGGCCGACGTCGCCGACGCCGGTTGCGCCGAGCATGAGCGGCGAGAGGGTGAAGCCGAGGTTCAAGGCCTTGTTGCCGCCGTGTCCGCCGCTGCCCTCGAAGGCGGCGCTGTTACCCACCTCGGCGGCCATCTTGGCCTGGGGGGTCTTCGTGCCCGGGGCGGCCTCCGAGGAGGCGTGGTAGAAGTTGCCCTCCGGCAGGGTCAGCTTCACCTGGGCCGTCCAGACGGAGCCGTCGTCCCCCTTCACCTCCGTGGAGTATCCGTCGGGTGTGAAGAAGGTGGACATGTTCTTGTCCTGCTGGGCGGCGATCCGGTCACGGACCTCGTCGCGCACGCTGTCGGGGGCCGTCACATCGTCGTTCCCGAGCGTGCCGTCCACGAACGCGTCGAGGTGCTGGGCGTGGACCATGCTGGCGTTCACCAGGGACGAGTTCAGGAGGTACCCGATGTCGTGCGGCGTGCTCCGGTCCGAGACCACCATCCCGGCGTAGTCGGGGTCCGGTTCGGGAGCCGGCTCGGTCTCCGGAGCCCGGTCCCGGGACGTCCCCGTGGCATCGGTGCCGCCGTGCTCCGCGGGGGCCTGCTCCTGATCCGTGTCGCGCTCGCGTGAGGGATCGTCCCCGCCGCCGTCCTCGGTCGGGGTCTTCTCGGCGCC
The DNA here is from genome assembly GCF_026642255.1 of Streptomonospora nanhaiensis. GTDB lineage: Bacteria > Actinomycetota > Actinomycetes > Streptosporangiales > Streptosporangiaceae > Nocardiopsis > Nocardiopsis tropica. The sequence goes on from NZ_CP113264.1 coordinate 3,866,809, forward strand.
CTCGGGCTCGGGGGTGTTCTCCGTCTTCGCGACGTTCGGGGTGTCGTGGCGCTCCTGGGGGTCGGGGGCCGGAGCGCTGTCGGTGCTCTTCTCCCCGTCCTGCTGCTTGTCGTCCTGGCCGTCGGCGGAGGACTCCTCCGGAGCGGGCTCGTCGTCCGCCTGCTTCTCGTCCCCGCCCTCCTCACCGTCCTTCTTATCGTCCCTGTCGTCCTGGCCGTCGGTTTCGTCGTTGTTCTGGTCCTGGAAGTGGTCTTCCTGGTCGTCGCGCCTGTCTCCGCCGTCACCGGAGCGGTCGCCGCCCTGCTCACCGGTCCGGTCCCCGCCCTCTCCGGTCCGCTCCTTGTCGCTGTCCTGGGTTCGGTCGTCGTCGCGGGAGGCGTCCTCGCCGCGCTGGTCGGGCTGTTCTCCGTCGCGGTCGGAGGGAGTGCGCCCGGTGTCCTCCGTGTCCTGGGGCGGTCCGCTCACGGTTGTGGTGTCGGTGTCGTGCAGGCCGTCGCTCTCGGTGACGGGAGACGGGGGCAGCGGGACCTCGGCCGGTGAGGTCTGCTGTTCGGGGGCAGGTGCGGTGTCGGGTGCGGTGTGGGGGGACGCCCGCTGTTCGTCCGTCGAGTTGTCCGGGTTGTTCTGGCCGGTGGTCTCGGTCTCCGGAGCGGGCGGTGCGCCCTCGGTGACGACCTGGGAAGTGTCGTTGGCGGTCGACCGCTGCTGTGACGGGTCCGAGGCGCGGGTGTCGCCGGTGTTCTGGGACGGACGTCCACCGCTGTTGCGCTCGGTGGGTGTGGAGCGCTGGTTGTTGTCGGTGGCCGAACTCTGCGGTGTGGTCGCGGGCGGTGGAGCTGCTTGGCCGATCGGCGCGGCCACGAGGGGAGGGGCGGTGTGCTGCTCGGGGGCGGGGGTGGAGCGGTCGGCCTGGTTCGTGTTGCCGGTGTCGGGTGTGGTCTGTTCGGTGCCGGGAGGCGGGACCGTCATCGGGTTGTCGGGGACGATGGCGTTGAGGAAGTTGACGGTCAGGGGGCCGTCGTTCATCCCGGGGTGGAAGAGGTCGCTGCCCAGGCCGGGGTGTTTGACCTCGGTGGTGGCGAAGGGGTCCTTGCCGGTGTCGGGGTAGGGGGTGCGGGCGTCCTCGTCCTGGTGGACGCGGACGGTGTCGTGGTTGTTCAGGTCGTGGTCGTCGGCGTCGCCGAACTCGGAGCCGTCGTCGCCGAACTCCGAACCGGAGTCGGAGTCGGTGTCGCTGACCAGGTCGGGGACGTCGTCGATGTCGGAGGAGTCGTCGCGGCCGGTGTCGCGTGAGGCGGTGGCCGGGGGACCGTCGCGGTCGGGCCGCCCGTCCTGCCCCCGATCGGGGCCGTTGTCGCGGTCGTCCTCCCACCGGGGTCCCTCGCCGCCGCGGTCGCGGTCGGGGCCGGGGACGTGGTCGCCGCCCCGGCCGGGGTCCTCGTCCCCGCCCGCCCACGGGCCGGGGGCCTGGGGGCCGGTGGGGTTGCCGTTGCGGTTGCCGGCGGCGTTGCTCTCGGTCCGGGGCGGTTCGGGCTCGGACAGGTCGGGTTTGTCCTTGTTGCTGAACAGGTCCAGGCCGTGCAGGATGCCGTCGGTGGCGCCTTGTTGGATGCCGGCCTGGGTGGCGCCGGCGGTGGCGGAGTAGCCGGAGGCCTCCCAGCCGCGTCCGTCGGCCAGGCTGCCCAGGCCCTCGCCGAGGTAGCCCTCGAGTGCTCCGGTGCCGATGCTGCCGCCGACCTGTTGGGTGTAGGCGCCGGTGGTGGAGAAGTACTCGCCCAGGGGTTTTTGCAGGTTGACGGGGACGTCGGCGAGGTGGTCGCGCATGTGCGGGGGCAGGCGGTCGCCGATGGTGTCGCGCAGGTGCCGGCCCAGGTCGGGGTCGTTCCAGTGGCGGGCCAGGGTGGCGGCGTAGTCGCGTCCCAGGTCGCGCGCTGCCGCCTCGCCCAGGTGGTCGCCGAAGTTGCGGGCGAAGAGGTCGGCGAAGTCCTGGCGTGCTGCGGCGGCCTTGGTCGCGTTGTCGAAGGCTCCGGCGCCGACGGGGCTGGCGGGGTTGTAGGGGGTGAGGAACTCGTCGTTGTGGCGGCCGAACACCTCGGCCAGGTCCTTGTTCAGCGACGGGGGAGCCGGTGGGGTGTCCCGGGGCGCGGGTGTGGTGCCCGGGGTGTCCTTGGGCGCGGGGGAGTCCGGGCCCCGGTCGGGGTTGACCGGCGGGTCGTCCTTGGGTCGGGTGGGGGGTCCGTCGGGACCGCCACCGCCGCCGGGTGGTGGCGGGGTGTCGGTGTCGCGGTTGAGCGGTGGCGGGTCGTCCCGGACCGGCCCGGCAGGGGGGCCGTCGGGGGGACCGGTGGGCGGTCCGGGCGGGGGTCCGTCGGGGCTCTCGCGCAGGGGCGGGCCGGCCGGGGGCGGCCCGCCGGGCCCGTCGGGTCCGGTGCGGACCAGGGGTGGCGGGTCGGGCAGGAGTTTGAGGTCGGTGAGGCCTTTGCTGAACAGGTCGGACAGGTGTTTGCTGAAGAGCCCGTCCATGCCGGCGGAGAAGACCGCGGAGAGCACGCCCTCGATCGCGGCGCCCTTGTGGGCGCTCGCGGTCAGGTTGTGGTCGCGGTGGTGGCGGGTGCCGCGTCCGATCTGGATGCGCTGGATGATGCTGTCCATGCTCGCGAAGATCTGGCTGATGATCTGGTGGCCGGGCACGGTGATGAGCAGCCAGGTCAGGATGCGGCGCATGGCCAGGCTGCGGATGGCCTTGAAGATCGGGATCCACTTGAGGGAGGCGCCGAAGGTGAACTTGGCCATGGCGATGGCCCAGGCGATCTCGGCCAGGAGCTGGACGAACTGGCCGATGACCATCATGTGCATGTACTCGACGTTGGCGCGGGCCTTGAAGAGTTCGGCGGACATGACGGTGGAGTTGTCGCGGGCCGAGCCGACGTAGTTGTTCTCGCCTCTGGTGAACTGGTCCAGGGAGCGTTCGTAGCGGTCGGCGGTGTGGCCGTCGAAGTGGCGGCGGGCGTGTTTGCGGCTGAGGTCGAACAGGTCCTCGAGCACGGCCAGGCGTTGGTCCAGGGCGGTGTAGATCTCCGAGGCGCGGCCGAGGTTGGCGATGCCGGCTCTGGGGACCTGGATGCCGGTGAGGACCTCGATCGCTTTGCGTGAGGAGTCGGACATGTTGTGGTCCAACGGCATACACGACTCCTCCTTCTACCTCCTGTGCCACTTTGCAGCCACGCACGCAGTGGAACGAGACGTTAACGGCGGTAGAAGACATACTTGTTAACAGATGAATGCACTGCTGTGATGTCTCGTTCGCTTTTGCCTCGTTTCAGCCCTTCGGTGTAAACACGCCACGGAGGCACGGGGCGCGGTCGCACCGCGTGCTCCCACTGTCGGCCGTGGTGTCGCTGGTCCTTGCCGCCGTGCTCCTGGGACTCCTGGCGCACCCGGGGTGGGCGGTGTACATCATGTACTTCGCCACCGGGCTGCTGCTGAGCACGACGGCCGTCTACTCGGCACTGCCGAGGCACCCCGAAAAGCGCGTGCGCCAGGACGCGTCCGGGACGGACTCCCCCGCACCGGAGGGCGTCGGGAAGCCGTAGTCTGGCCGCTCGGAACATCCACGTATCGGGCGATCCGGGACCGCGGCGGCCCCGGGGGCCGAAGGCACGACGACGGAGGGTCGGTTTCCTTGGCGACCGGGGAGGACGCGCGGATCCGCGCGCTGGAGAAACACGTCCGGGAGTTCTGGCAGGGGCACGCCGTGGAGGACGCGACCTGGGCGGAGGCGCCCCTCCTCGACCGGGTCCCGGGCTTCGCCACCTACCGGGTGGCGCCCAGGGACGAGGGCGAGGGCTGGGTCTACGTGACGGTGGGCTCGTCCGTCCACGAGACCGGAGGCGGCACCGAGTTCTTCCTCATGGCTCCGGACGAGGACCCGGCCCACTCCGAGACCCTGGCCGTGGTCGGCCACCTGCACTCCTTCGAGGAGTACCGGCTCGGCGTCGGCTCGGTGATCGACGTCGGCTGCCCGTGGGCGGAGGGCTCGCGCATGGACCACCTGCTGGTGAGCCCGCCCTACCCCTACGGGCCGGCGCTGGAGCATGCGCCCGAGGAGGCGGGAAACGCGCGGTTCCTGTGGCTGCTGCCGATCCACCGGAGCGAGGCGGCCCTGGTCACGGGCGACTCCCTGGCGGCCTTCGAGGAACTCCTGGAGGCGGAGGGCGTCAACGTCCTGGACGCCGACCGGGCTCCCCTCGTCTGAGCCGCCCCACTGCCGGCCCCGAGAGCCCGCCGGGCGGCATTGCGCCCCGCACGGTGCCTCGGCGCCGACCCGACCCCACCATCATTACCTAAAGCAATCCTTTGACTACGATTCGGAGTCACAGGGCGGGGGATGGGGTGGGTGCGCCACCGACCCCGAGCGCCCGAAGGAGACCCTCTGTGACCCAGCCGTTGTTCGACGACCGGACCGATTTCGACAACGCCGACAAGGGCTTCCTCGGAACGGCGTCACAACCGCAGATCACGGACGGGGCCGGACGGGTCGTCTGGGACCTGGACGCCTATGCCTTCCTCCACGGCGAGGTGCCCGGCACAGCGAACCCGAGCCTGTGGCGCCAGTCGCAGCTGGCCGCCAAGCACGGCCTCTACCGGGTCTGCGAGGGCATCTTCCAGGTACGGGGCTTCGACCTGTCCAACATCTCCGTCGTCGAGGGCGACCAGGGCGTCATCGTCGTCGATCCCCTGCTGTCCGTCGAGTGCGCGGCGGCCGCGCTGTCCCTGTACCGGGAGCATCGCGGCGAACGCCCGGTGACCGCGGTGATCTACAGCCACTCCCACGCCGACCACTTCGGCGGGGTACGGGGGGTGATCCCCGACGGCACGGAGGTCCCGGTCATCGCGCCCTCCGGCTTCCTCGAGCACGCGGTCGCGGAGAACGTCTACGCCGGCACCGCCATGAACCGGCGATCGGTCTTCATGTACGGGGCCGTGCTGCCCAAGGGGGCCGCGGGCCAGATCGGCGCGGGCCTGGGGCCCACCACCTCCACCGGGACGATCTCCCTGATCGAGCCGAACACGTACGTCACCAGGACCGGGCAGGAGGTGGTGGTCGACGGCGTCCGGATCGTCTTCCAGCTGACCCCGGGGACCGAGGCGCCCGCGGAGATGAACTTCTCCTTCCCCGACCGGCGGGCCCTGTGCATGGCCGAGAACGCCACCCACACCCTGCACAACGTGCTGACGCTGCGCGGCGCGCTCGTCCGGGACCCGCACGTGTGGGCGAACTACCTCACGGAGGCCATCGAGCTGTTCTCCGGCGGCTCCGACGTGCTGTTCGCGTCGCACCACTGGCCGACCTGGGGCACGGAGGAGCTCACACTGTTCCTGTCCCAGCAGCGCGACCTGTACGCCTACCTGCACGACCAGACGCTGCGCATGCTCAACCAGGGGCTCACCGGCGCCGAGATCGCCGAGAGGATCCAGCTGCCTCCCGCGCTGGAGGGCGCCTGGCACGCCCGCGGTTACTACGGTTCGGTCTCCCACAACGTCAAGGCGGTCTACCAGCGCTACATGGGGTGGTTCGACGGCAACCCCGCCCACCTGTGGGCACTGCCGCCGGAGGAGTCGGCGAAGAAGCACGTGGAGTTCATGGGCGGCGCCCGGGAGGTCCTGTCGAAGGCCGGGGCCGCCGTCGAGGCGGGGGAGCTGCGGTGGGCCGCGCAGGTCCTCGACTACGTCGTGTTCGCCGACCCCGGCGACACCGGTGCGCGCGCACTGCTCGCCGAGGTCTACGACGCCCTGGGCCACGGTGCGGAGAACGGCACCTGGCGGAACTTCTACCTCCAGGGGGCGGCGGAACTGCGCGGGAACAAGGCTCCCACGCCCATCGACAGCGCCTCCCCCGACGTCATGAGCGCCCTGAGCATCGCGCAGGTCTTCGACTCCGTGGCCGTCCGCGTCGACGGCCCCCGCGCCTGGGACACCACCCTGACCATCGACTGGAACTTCACCGATCCCGTGGAGGAGGTCAGGCTGGAGCTCGCCAACGGCGTCCTCGTCCAGACCACCGCCCACGACGGCAGTGACGCCGACCTGACGCTGACCCTGACCAAGGCACAGCTCCTGCGGCTCGTCGCCACGCAGAGCCTGGAGGGGATCACGACCGAAGGCGACACCGACGTCCTCACCACGCTGTTCGGCCTCCTGGACGACACGGACCCCGACTTCGCCGTCGTCACCCCCTGACCCCGGCCGCCCCGGCGCCACTGGGGCCCGTGGTCGGCCGGCCACGGGCCCCTCCCACCACGCCGGAGGGGCGGCCGCCGGCCGGGGCGCGGCTCCCCACGCTCCTTTCCAATCATGGGATCACAGGCCCTCTTCACACCCTGCCGCCGGACGCCCCCGTTGAGAAAAACGCCTCATAGGGGCACATCCATGCACATTTCACCCGAGAGTTAGGTTAGGCTCCCCTTTGTTCAAGTGAGCGAAGGAGAACCTCCATGCAGTCCCCCGGCCGTCCCCTGACCGCCTTCTCGATCACCCTGGTCTCCGCCCTGCTCCTCTCCGGTTGCGCCTCCGGCCGACAGGACGCCGAGGAGGCCTCCGCCCCGAGCGGCACGATCGAGGTCGAGGACAACAACGGCGCCCAGACCGTGGCCTCCCCTCCGGAGTCCGTGGTCGCGCTCGACAACCGCACCTTCGAGACCCTCTCGGACTGGGGCGTGGAGCTGTCCGCGGGCGCGGTGTCCCTCATGCCGGACACCGTCGGCTACGCGCAGGACGAGTCGGTCATCGACATCGGCACGCACAACGAGCCCGACCTCGAGGCGATCGTCGCCGCCGGGCCGGACGTCGTCGTCAACGGGCAGCGCTTCACCCAGTACCACGACGACATCGCCTCCCTGGTGCCCGAGGCCACGATCCTGGAGCTCGACCCGCGCGAGGGCGAGCCCTTCGACGCCGAGCTCAAGCGCCAGGTCACCGTGCTCGGCGAGGTCTTCGGCAAGCAGGACGAGGCCGCCCGGCTCGTCGCCGGCCTCGACGCGGCCGTCGAACGGGTGAACGCCGCCTACGACGAGGGCGAGTCCGTGATGGCCGTCAGCACCTCGGGCGGCGAGATCGGCTACCTGGCACCCGGCGTGGGCCGCACGCTCGGCCCCGCCTTCGACATCTTCGGCCTCACCCCCGCACTGGAGGTCGAGGGCGCCAGCGACGACCACCAGGGCGACGACATCTCCGTCGAGGCGATCGCCGACTCCGACCCCGACTGGATCCTGGTGATGGACCGCGACGCCGCCGTCGCCTCCGACGAGGCCGGGTACGCGCCCGCCTCGAACATCCTGTCGGACTCCGAGGCGCTCTCGGGCGTGACGGCCGTGCAGGAGGAGCAGATCCTCTACATGCCCGCCGACACCTACACCAACGAGGGCATCCAGACCTACACCGAGTTCTTCGACGCGTTCGCCGACGCGCTGGAGGCCCGGGCGTGATCCGGTCCGACCGAACGGCACGCGCCGGCGGTGGCGACGCCGCCGGCGCCCGCCGGCGCGAGGGAGGGAGCGGGGCATGACGACCGAGACCCCCGTCCCCCAGGCTCGGCGCGGGGGACGCCTCCTCGACGGGAAACTGCTCGTCGGCACCGCCGTCGTGGGCGCCCTGGTCGTGCTCTCGCTGTTCACCGGCGTGTACGACGTCTTCGGCGCGGACGACGGCGGCGAGATGTTCGCCATCACCCGCGTCCCCCGCACGGTCGCCCTCGTCCTGGCCGGCGCGGCGATGGCGATGTCGGGCCTGGTGATGCAGCTGCTGACCCAGAACCGCTTCGTGGAGCCGACGACCACCGGCACCACCGAGTGGGCCGGGCTGGGCCTGCTCACGGTGATGGTCCTGGTGCCCGGCGCGAGCATCGGCGCACGCATGCTCGGCGCGGTCCTGGCGGCGTTCGTCGGCACGATGGTGTTCTTCCTCTTCCTGCGCCGCGTCACCCTGCGCTCCTCGCTCGTCGTCCCGATCATCGGCATCATGCTGGGCGCCGTCGTCAGCGCCGTCTCGACCTTCGTCGCGCTGCAGACCGACATGCTGCAGAACCTCGGCGTGTGGTTCGCCGGGAGCTTCACCTCCGTGCTGCGGGGCCAGTACGAGCTGCTGTGGATCGTGGCGCTGGCGGCCGTGGCGGTGTTCGTCGCCGCCGACCGGTTCACGGTCGCCGGACTGGGCGAGGAGGTCGCGACCAACGTCGGCCTGGACTACGGCCGGGTCGTCCTGCTGGGCACCGGCCTCATCGCGGTGGCGACCGGCGTGGTGACCGTGGTCGTGGGCAACCTGCCCTTCCTCGGACTCATCGTCCCCAACGTCGTCTCGATGTTCCGCGGCGACGACCTGCGCGGCAACCTGCCGTGGGTGTGCCTGCTGGGCGTCGGCACCGTCACGGTCTGCGACCTGATCGGCCGGGTCGTCATCATGCCCTTCGAGGTGCCCGTGTCCCTGATCCTCGGGGTCGTGGGCGCCGCCGTGTTCGTCCTTCTCCTGTTGAGGCAGCGCCGCCATGGCTGAGACGACCGCGTCCCGTGTGACCGGACCGCTCCCCGCACCGCCCGCACGCTCCTCCGGGGCCCTGCCCACCGGGCGTGCCCGCCGCCGCTACCGGACCGTCGTCGCGGTGCTCGGCGTGCTCGCCGCCGGTTTCGGCTTCGGCCTGCTCGCCTGGGACAACCCGATGCCCGTGGGCTCGGACGGGTTCTGGCGCATCGCGCAGATGCGCGGGACGAACCTGGTGGTCATGGCCGTGGTCGCGATCTGCCAGGCCGTGGCGACGGTGGGCTTCCAGACCGTGACCGGCAACCGCGTCATCACCCCGTCGATCATGGGGTTCGAGGCGCTCTACGTCGCGGTCCAGACCACGGCGGTGTACTTCCTGGGCGTCGCCGGGGTCGTGGCGGTCCAGGGCCTGCCGCAGTTCGCGCTCCAGCTCGTGCTCATGGTGGGCTTCGCCATGCTGCTGTACGGGTGGCTGCTGTCGGGCCGGTACGCGAACCTCCAGGTGATGCTGCTGATCGGCATCGTCATCGGCGGCGGCCTGGCCTCGGTCTCCACGTTCATGCAGCGCCTGCTCACGCCGAGCGAGTTCGACGTGCTCGCCGCGCGGCTGTTCGGCAACGTCTCCAACGCCGACGCGTCCTACCTGCCGCTCGCGGTCCCGCTGTGCCTGGGCGCGGCGGTCCTGCTGTGGGCGGGTTCGCGGCGGCTCGACGTGGTCGCGCTGGGGCGTGACGCGAGCACGGGCCTGGGGCTGGACCACCGCCGCGAGACCATGCGCGTGCTCTTCCTGGTCTCGGTCCTCATGGCGGTCTCCACCGCGCTGGTGGGGCCCATGACGTTCCTGGGGTTCCTGGTGGCGACCCTGGCCTACCAGTTCACCGGCGCCCACGCCCACCGGTACGTCTTCCCGGTGGCGGTGCTGACGTGCTTCGTCGTGCTCAGCGGCGCGTACTTCGTCATGCGCAACGTCTTCTACGCCAACGGCGTGGTCTCGATCATCATCGAGCTCGTCGGCGGCCTGGTGTTCCTGTTCGTCATCCTCAGAAAGGGCCGGCTGTGATCACGCTCAGCGGTGTGCGCAAGGAGTACAGCGGCGAGGTCGCGATCGGCCCCGTGGACCTGCGGATCCCCCGGGGCGGTGTGACCGCGCTGGTGGGTCCGAACGGGGCCGGCAAGTCGACGCTGCTGACGATGACGGGCCGCCTGCTGGGCCTGGACGCGGGGGTGATCGAGATCGCGGGCCACGACGTGGCCCGGACCCCGTCCAAGGACCTGGCCAAGGTCGTCTCGGTCCTGCGCCAGGAGAACCACTTCGTCACCCGGCTGACGGTGCGCCAGCTCGTGGCCTTCGGGCGCTTCCCCCACTCCCGGGGGCGGCTGACGGCGGCCGACGAGGAGGTCGTCAGCCGGGCGATCGACTTCCTGGACCTGGGCGGGTTGGAGAACCGCTACCTGGACCAGCTCTCGGGCGGGCAGCGCCAGCGCGCCTACGTGGCGATGGTGCTCTCGCAGGAGACCGAGTACGTGCTGCTCGACGAGCCGCTCAACAACCTCGACATGCGCCATTCGGCGCAGATGATGCGGCACCTGCGCCGTGTGGCGGAGGAGCTGGAGCGCACGGTCGTGGTCGTGCTCCACGACATCAACTTCGCGGGCCACTACGCCGACCGGATCTGCGCGGTCAAGGACGGTGCGGTCGTGGAGTTCGGCACCCCGGAGGAGATCATGACCGGCGAGGTGCTGACACGGGTGTTCGAGACGCCGGTGACCGTCGTGGACGGGCCGCGCGGACCGCTCGCCGTGTACTACTGAGCGCCGTCCCCTCTCGCGGGAGCGGGCTCGCGGGGCGCCCCTCCGCCCAGTCGGGTGGAGGGGCGCCCGTGGTCGGGGCGTGGGCCCCGCGTCGGCCGCGGGTGGTCGGCCTGTGGGCGGGGGGTCGGTCCCGCGTCAGCCGCGGGTCGGCGGCGCGTGGGCGGGGCGGCTCCGGCGGCCGGGCGGGTGCGGGGGCCGTGCCGCGCGGCGGCCGGTCATGCCCGGTCCTCTCCCCCGGGCGCCGCGGGATCGGCGTCGACGTGCAGGATCGCGTCGGCCGCCTCCACGAGCGCCCGGTCGAGGGGGAAGTAGCCCGTCTCGGGCCGGGCGTCGGTGCGCGTGCGCCCGGAGGCGATCTCGGCGGCGGAGGCCAGGCCCCAGCCGGTGGCGCGGCTCTGGAGGAGGCCCTCGTAGGTGTCCGGTTCGGGCTCCGCGAGCCCGAGGGCCCCGCTGCGGCCCAGGCTTCCGATGACGACGGTGTACCGCCGGCCCAGCAGGGCGCCGACGACGGAGCCCGCGGAGTGCCAGCCCAGGTCCATGCCCGCCATGCTCATCGAGCTCGGGTTGCGCTGCAGGTGGCTGTTGTGCGCGAAGGCGAGCGTGGGACCGCGTTCGGCCTCGATGCCGCGGATCTCCAGGAGGTTCTGGGCCATGAGCGCGTCCCTGGTGGCCAGGAGGCCGGAGATGCGTGCGCTCTCCTCGGTGCGCCGGGCCGCCTGCCCGTGGTAGCGCAGCAGGCCGAGGCCGGCGGCGAGGCGGGTGCGGGCCCGGAACCAGTCGGCGCGGGAGGTCGCCGCGACCAGTTCCGGTGCGCGTGCGTGGAGCGAGGTGAGCATGTCGTCGGCGATCACGCGCAGCCGCTCGGCCGCGGGGCCGGCGCCGACCGACGCCGCCGGGTCCAGGATCGCCTCCTGGCGGCTCCACCGCTCGTCGTCGCCGAGCAGGTCCGCGAGGTCCGGGGCGATCCCGAGGTAGTCGCACACGTGTTCCAGGTGGAGCCGGGGGCTGGGCGCGCTGGTGTTCTCGGCCGGGGTGTCGAAGCCGTGGAAGGCCAGCCGCTCCTCGGCGGGGCGGCCCTCGTTGTACGCGCGCATCCAGGCGACCAGCCGCCGGTTGGCCTCCAGGGCCCCGAAGCCGTGCGAGAAGCCCTCGTCCATCGCCGTGTCGAGGGTTCCCCGCCCGTGCCGGACGAAGTCGTCCACCGCGAGCGCGGCCACCCGGTCGGTCTCCAGGGCGATGGACCGGTAGCCCAGGTCCGCGAGCGAGGCGAAGATGTCGTTGCGGACGTCCCCGAAGGCCGGTTCCCGGGTGGGGTGGACCGGTTCGCCGAGGGCCAGCAGCTCGCACGGCGGGGTCGCGAAGTCTCGAATGTCTTGGCTCATACCCCTCAACCGTATCCTTGAAAGAACGGTTGAAGGTTGCAGCCCTGTTCTTGGGAAATAGGGCGTCGAAGCCTCCAACCGGGGAAAACCCGCCCCCCTGCCGCCGCCCCGCCCTTCGCCGCGGGGCGGCGCGGGCGCGGTCCGCGCGACGGGGGCGGGGCGCCCGGTGGCCGGTCGGCGTGCCGCGCCGTCACTCCCCCTGGGCGGCGGAGTCCAGCAGCCAGTTGTACCGCAGGCGCAGCGCGCGCTCCGTGCTCGCCGCGGAGGCGCCGAGGGTGAGCGCGATGTTGAGCCAGAGCGGCAGCTGGACGGGTGAGGTGAAGGTTCCGAAGCGCTCGGTCACGGGCGGCACCTGGAAGGCCGCCTCGATGAGCTGCGGGACGAGGAGGAGCGCGGGGACGACGAGCAGGACCAGCGAGCAGAGGCCGATAGCGCGGCTCAGCACGGGGTGCTCGCGGTCCAGGCGCGCACGCCGCCCCTCGCCCGAGCGCCGGTCCGGGACGAGTTGGTGTTCGGCTCCCCCGTCGGTGACGTAGTGGCAGCGCTTGAGGCCGAAGGGTGTCAGCGCCACCTCGATCGTGCCGCCCCGGACGGGGAAGGCGGCGGGGAGCCCGGACTCGGCGTGGTGCCTGCCGTCGAGGTACAGGTGGGCCCTGCCCTTGCCGTCCTCGGAGAAGAACCGCTGTGCGTAGCGGACCTCGACGGCGTAGTCCGTCCGCCCGCCGTCGCCGCCGCGCAGCGGGAGGTGGAACAGGACACGGGAGAGCGGCTGCCACCAGCGGAAGGGCTTCAGCGGCTTCCCGTTCCCGGGTTCTACACGTCGTGCGGCTCGGCGCCGCTGCCACTCCTTGAGCATCTCGGGCTCCCTGTCGTCGTGTGGGAACGCCTCGGCGGCCTCGGGGCCGCCCTGGCGTGAGGGTGGGTGGGTGTTTCGACGGTGGACGGGCCCCGCGCACCCGGTCCCGCGAGGCGGGCGGTTCCGGGGGCGAGGGGGCGCGCGGCGGTCGGCCCGGGGGCGCCCCCTCCCGGTGGTGGCGGCCGCGCGGCCCCGTGAAGCGGGGGCGGGCGGGGCGGGGTCCGTCGTCCCGCCCGCCCCCACGGGGGCCGCGGTCACCCCTGTTCCTCCTGTGCGTTCCCGCCGGCCGGCGGGAACGGCGCCGGGGCCCGTCGGGTCCCGGGCCCCGGGTCGCTCAGGCGGGGCAGGAGGTGTCCTGCTCCGGCAGGTCGCCCCCGACCAGGAAGGCCGTGGTCACGTCCTGCGCGCACGCGTTGTCGCCGTTGACGTAGACGCCGTGCCCGCTGCCGTCGACGCTCACCAGCCGGGAGCGCTGGCCGAACTTCTCGTCGAGCAGCACCCCGCCCAGGTGCGGTGTGACCGGGTCGCGCCGGTTCTGCACGATCAGGACGTTGCTCGGCCCCTCGTCGAGGACCTCCACCGGCGGCTCGGACGGTCCGGAGGACCAGGAGGCGCAGGGCATGGCGTTGGCGGAGGCGGCGCCGAACAGCGGGTACCTCTCGCGGTCCTCGGCGACGCTGCGCCGGTAGGTGTCGACGTCCTCGGGCCATTCGACGTCGTTGCAGGTCACGGCGAGGAACACCGACCAGGAGTTGTCGTACGGCGACAGCCCGGCGTCCGTCGCGGGCCGGGCGCCGGGGGGCGCCCCGCCGGTGTCCGGGGTCCCGTCCGGCAGCTCCCCGGCCGCCGCCGGGTCGGAGGCGAGCAGTTCCTGCCAGGCCTGCGCCGTCACGGGGTAGGACAGCTCGCTGTAGAGCCCCACGAAGGTGGACAGCCGGAAGAGGCTTCCGTCGACGGGTCCGCCGGCCGTGTCCGCCGGGGTCTCGTCCAGGCGCCCGGCGAGCGCGAAGTAGGTCTGGCGCACCTCCTCCTCCGACTCGCCCAGGCCGTACTCGTCGTGGCGTTCGGCGGCCCATCGCGCGAAGTCCGGGAAGGTCTCCTCGGCGCCCAGGCCGTACCTGCGCATCCCCTCGTGGTCGAGGTGGGTGTCGCCGATGTTGCTGTCGAGCACGATCCGGTCGGAGCGCTCGGGGAACATCGAGGCGTAGGCGGCGCCCAGCGCCGTGCCGTAGGAGGCCCCGTAGAAGCTGGTCTTCGGCTCTCCCAGCGCCTCCCGGATCAGGTCCAGGTCGCGGGCCATGTTGGCCGTCGACACGTGGCGCAGCCTGTCGTCTCGGTCGTTGTCGGCGCACTGGGCGGCGACCGCCTCGGCGGCAGCGGCCTGGTCGACGACCGCCGCGTCGTCGACCGCGTAGGGCGGGATGGCGCCCCGGTAGTCCTGCTCGTCGGTGAAACCGCAGCTGATCGGCGCCGAGTACCCGACTCCGCGGGTGTCCATGCCGATGAGGTCGTAGCTGTCCGCGACCTCGGCGGGCAGGCCCCGGGAGACCAGGTCCGCCGGCATCGTCAGCCCGGAGCCGCCCGGGCCGCCCGGGTTGAACATCAGCACGCCGCGCCGCTCGTCCGGGTTCTGGCTCGCCAGCCGGGACACCATGATCTCGATCTGCGCGCCCCCGGGGTCGGAGTGGTCCAGGGGCACGGGCACCAGGCCGCACTCCATCCCGGGCGCCTCGGCCGCCACCTCCTCGGGGCAGGCGCCCCACTCCACCCGCCCCGCGGGCTCCGTGCCCTGCTCGTCGGCCGCGGCCGGTACCGCGACCAGCGGCCCGGCGAGGCCGATCGCCGCCGCCACGGCCCAGTTCCGTCCTGCTCCACGCCTTCGTCCCATGTCCGTCCTCACCTGTGTCGGTCCCGACGCCGCTGTCGGCCCGCGACCCGGCCCCCTGGCACCCGGGCCGGGCGCCGGCGGCCGTCCCCGCCTGCGCGGGGGGCAGCGGCGGCAGGGCCTGGCCGGGAGGGGGAGCGGTGGTCGTCGGGGTCCATGCCTCGAACCTAGGCCGGAGCCGAGCCGTGACGGAGTGTCACGGGTCATGGGTTTCCCGCGCGATCCGCACGGTTCCGGCATGACAGATGTCATGCGTCGACGGGGACCGGGAAAGGGCCTGGCGCGGGGAGCTGGGACGACGCGGGTCTCGCGCCCGGACCGGGCGGGGCGGCGCCGTCGCGGTCCCGGAGGCGCGGGAACGTGCCGGGCGCCCGGGGCGGAGCCGGTCCGCGGCGGGCGCCCGGGGCGCGGGTCAGTGCGTCAGGCGGCGCACGGTCTGCGGGTGGATGACGACGCGGAGGTGGTCGTCGGCGAGCATGCCCGCGAGCTCCTCGGCGCGTGCCGGGTCCTCGAGATCCCAGTAGCGGGCGGCCAGGCGGGCGGCCAGGTCGCGCGCCCCGTCGGCCTCCAGCGTGGCGCGGCCGACGACGGACACCCAGCGCTCGCGCTCGCCCACCGGGGCCGCGACGACGATCGAGGCGCGGGGGTCGCGGCGCAGGCGCCGCACCTTGAGCGCGTCCGGCTCCGTGAAGAGCTGGAGGGTTCCCTCGTCCGTGGCCTCGAACCACACGGGCCGGGGCTGGGTCGGTTCCGCTCCCCCGGCCACGGACAGGAACCCGTGCAGGGGACGCCGCAGGAACTCCAGGTCCTCGGCGGTCAGCAGGTCGGTGGTGGTGGTGCTCATCGCTTTCCTCTCCGAACACGGTGGTGACGGTGGGCGGTCCGCGCCGTCCGCTCGCGCGTGCGGCGGGCGGGCGGCGCGGAGTACGGGGTCGGCGGCGGCCGGGGGCCGTCCCGGCGTGCGGGGCTCCCGCCCGCCGAGGCGCGGGAAGGTCCCGGGGCGGCCGCCGCGGGGTCACGGCCGCCAGGCTCCCGCCGCGGCGGCCCGCACGACGTAGTCCTCGAAGGTGCGGGGCCCGCGTCCCAGCACGGCGGCGACGCCGTCCGTCGTCGCGGCGATCACCCCGCGCTCCATCAGCACGAACATCTCGGCGACGTGGTGGGCGTCGTCCTCGCCCCAGCCCTCCCGGACCAGCGCCGCGGTGTACTCGGCCGGGGAGACCTGCTTGTAGGCGATGGGCAGCCCGGACGCGCGCGAGATCAGTTCGACGGCCTCGGCGAAGGTCAGCGCGCGCGGCCCTGTCAGCTCGTAGGTCCGCCCGGCGTGCTCTCCGGGTCCGGCCAGCACCGCGGCCGCCACGTCGGCGACGTCCTCCAGGTCGATGAACGGTTCGGGGACCGCTCCGGCGGGGAGCACCAGCTCTCCGGCGACCAGTGGGGCGTGGAAGAGGTCCTCGTCGAAGTTCTGGGCGAAGTTGGACGGCCGCAGGACGGTCCACTCCAGTGCCGAGCCGCGCACGGCGTCCTCGGCCGAGCGCATGTCCAGCCCGAAATCGGAGTCGCCCCAGGTGTCGGCGCCGCGCCCGGAGAGCAGGACCAGGCGCCGCACGCCCGCGGCCCCGGCCCGCTCCACGAACTCGTGCACCGGTCCGGGCACGGTCGGGGCCACCACGTAGGCGGCGGTGACGCCCCGCAGGGCCGCGTCCCAGCCGCCGGGGTCGGACCAGTCGAAGGGTGTGGGGCTGGTGCGGGAGGCGGCGCGCACCTGGAGGCCGCGCAGCCGCAGGCGGGCGGCGACCCGTCGGCCGGTCTTGCCGGTGGCGCCGAGGACGAGGGTGGTGTCGTTGTTCATGACTGCGATTCAACGGCATCCGTCCGGACGATTCCATGGGTGAGACACCGGATGGCCTTTGCGATCGTCTAATCTCGTGGGCATGGACGCGTTCGGTGACCTCTTCCGGGGGATGCGGGCCCAGGGCTCGCTGTTCGGCAGCTCGACCCTGACCCCGCCGTGGGCGCTGCGCTTCGTGGACGGGGCGCCGCTGACGCTGTGCACCGTCCTGGGCGGGGGTGGCTGGATCGTGCCGGAGGGGCTCCCGCCCGAGCCGCTGCGCGCCGGGGAGACGGTCATCGTGCGGGGTCCCGCGCCCTTCTCCTTCGTGGACGAGCCCGGCACCCGGGCCGAGGCGGTCGACTGCGGCGAGTACTGCGCGACGCCCGAGCAGGGCGGGACACGGCACCGGGTCGGCTGGAGCGACAGCTGCGGCGTCCCGGGCGAGGGCGCGACGACGCTGGTGGTGGGCGCCTACGCGGCGAGCGGCGAGGTCAGCCGCAGGCTGCTGGAGGCGCTGCCCGTGGTGCTGCGCGTGGCCTCCGGCGGCGGGGCCGATCCCGTCATGGAGCACCTGGCGGCCGAGGTCGCCGCCGACACCCCGGGCCAGCAGGTGGTCCTGGACCGGCTGCTGGACTGGTTGCTGGTCTGCTCGGTGCGCGACTACTTCGACCGGCCCGGCGGCGAGCCGCCGGCCTGGTACGCGGCCCAGCGCGATCCGGTGGTCGGCGCCGCGCTGCGCCTGCTGCACGCCGAACCGGCGGCGCCCTGGACGGTCGCCTCCCTGGCCGTGCGGGTCGGGGTGTCGCGTTCGACCCTGGCCAAGCGGTTCGCGGACCTGGTCGGCGAACCGCCGCTGACCTACCTCGCCCGCTGGCGCATGACGCTCGCGGCGGACCTGCTGGTCGAGCGGGAGTCGGCGACCGTCGCCGAGGTCGCCCGCGCCGTGGGCTACTCCGACGCGTTCGCCTTCAGCGCGGCGTTCAAGCGGATCCGGGGCGTCAGCCCGAGCGGGTTCCGGCGCGCGGGCGCACTCGTCCCCGGGCAGCCGGCCGGTCCGTCCGCGCGGCCTCAGGGCGCCGTGCCCGCGACCGTTCCCGCGCCCCTCACCGCCGTGGGCGGGCGTTCCTAGGCCGACGGGGACCCCAAGCCGGGGACGGTGACCGCCGGGGCGGCGCGGCGCCGACAGGGCGCCCCTGCCCGGTGGTTCAGCCCGGTCGGACCACGCGGCCGAGCAGGGCCATGAGCTGCTTCAGCTCGCTGTCGGACAGCACCGCCAGCGGGGACTTCTCCAGCGCCGCCCGGACCAGCTCGTCGCGGACCGCGCGGCCCTTGTCGGTCAGGACCAGGACGCGGGAGCGGCGGTCGGCGGGGTCCACCGCGCGCTCGACCAGGCCCCTGTCGGCGAGCTGGTTGGTGATGAAGGTCAGGTTCGGGGCGTTGCAGTACAGGCGCTCGGCCATCACCTTCATCGAGGGCGGCGGCTCGTCCGGGTCGACGGCCCACAGCGCCTGGAAGGTCGCCGGCGTCAGCTGGTGCCCGGCCAGCGCCTGCCCGATCAGGTCGTTGGTCCGCATCCAGATGTCGTGGGTCGCGGCGACCACCGCGGTGAGTTCGGGTGTGGTCATGCCGCCATTCTACAAACGCTTCGAGCATCGAAGGATCATGCTAGCTTGATACTTCGAGACTCGAAACAAAGGGGGAGCTGTGAAAGACGACTACCGCGGTACCACCGCGCTCGTCACGGGCGCGTCCAAGGGGCTGGGGCGGGCCTACGCCCTGGAACTGGCGCGCCGGGGAGCGCGGGTGATCCTGCTGGCCCGCTCGGAAGGGGACCTCCAGGAGCTCGCCGAGCAGATCCGGGAACGGCACGGCGGACAAGGCCCCGGGACGCCGGGCGCCGAGGTGGCCGAGGTGGTCACCGGCGACCTCGCCGCCCCGGACGGCCCGGAGCGGATCCTGCGGGAGCTGCGCGAGCGCGGCCTGACCGTCGACCTGCTGCTCAACAACGCCGGCATGGGCAGCGTGGGCCCGTTCCTGACCCGCCCCCTCGGGCCGCAGCTGGCCTCCGTCGGGCTCAATGTCAGCGGCCTGCTCGCGCTGACCCACACGATCGGGGCGCAGATGGTCGCCCGCGGCTCCGGCGGCATCGTCAACGTCTCCTCCACCGCGGCCTTCCAGCCCATGCCGTACCAGGCCAGCTACGGCGCGACCAAGGCCTTCGTGCTCTCCTTCACCGAGGCGCTGGCCGAGGAGCTGCGCGGCACCGGCGTCCACGTCATGGCGGCGCACCCCGGCGCGATCGCGACCGGCTTCTTCGACGGCACCTCGGCCACGATCGGCCCGCAGGCCGACACGGCGGCCACCGTCGCGGCCCACACCCTGGACGACTACGCCCGGCGGCGCGCGGTGTCCTACCCGGGCCGGACCGTGAACCGGGTCATGACCTGGCCCGCGCGCCTGCTGCCGCGCACCGTCGTCGCGCGGGTGGCCGGCGGGTTCAACCGGCGGCTGCGCCTGCACGAGGTCGTCGACGCCGCCTGATGGGATCTGCCGGGTCGGTGAGACTCGGTGCCGTAGCCGCCGGCAGGTGAGCACTTCCGTCGCCGGAACCGTTGAGTTCTGGAGTCAGACCGTGCCCTGCCGGTCGGCCGGGAGGCCAGAGCGCTGATGGGGTGGCGTGCCCGCCCCGTGGGGAGCGCGGGCAAGGGGTCCGGGTCCTGCCGTCACGGCACGACCGCGGGCTCTCCCGCCCCTCCTCAGGGGGCGCTCTGCCCGGATCCGCCCGTCCGGTCCAGGCGGGCCAGCACGTGGGCGTCGAGGAAGCCCCGCTCGGAGGCCGGGTCGTGGACCAGCCGTGCGAACGGGACGAGCCCGGCCCCGGCCATCAGTGCGGCGAAGCGGTCCACCGGCCAGCTGTACGCGGGCGCCACCTTGTGGTCGAAGCGGACCGGCTCCGGTCCGTCGGTGGCGAAGAACGAGGCCAGGAGCAGTCCCTGCGGCGCCAGGACGCGTGCCTGCTCGGCGAGCAGCGCGGGCAGCTCCGCGGGCGGGGTGTGGATCATCGAGTAGTGGGCCAGCACGCCGCCGAGCGCGCCGTCCCCGACCGGCAGGGCCTCCATCCGCGCCTCGTCGAACCGCAGCGCCGGATGGGCCCGCCGGGCGTGGTCGACCATGGCCGGGGAGAGGTCGAGCCCGAAGGCGTCCAGCCCCCGTTCGTGCAGCATGGCCGTCAGGTGCCCGGGCCCGCACCCGACGTCGGCCGCGCGCGGGTTGCCCGTCCCGCGCACCAGCTCGGCGAAGGTGCCGATCATGTTCCGTGAGAACGGCTGCGTCTCCAACCGGTCGGCGAACATCGACGCGTACAGTTCGACGACCCCGTCGTAGGCCGCCCTGGTCTGCTCCTGGTGCTCCGTCACAGGAGGGAAGCTAGCACCCGCGCGCGTGCGCCGCCTCCCCGGCTCCGCCCCTCCGGGACCGGCCGCCCGGCCGTCGGAGGGCCCGCGCCTCACCGGCGGCGCCTCCGATCGGCTCACCGGTTCCGGCCCGGGAGCGCCTCGTCCCCGTGCCGCGCGAGGAAGGCGTCCGTCTCCCCCGCCGTGGGACCCGTGGCCGGTCCGCGGCGGGTGACGGAGAGCGCGGCGGCCGCGTTGGCCCGGCGGGCGGCCTCCACCGGGGCCAGGCCGCCGGCCACGGCGGCGGTGAACACACCCACGTGCGCGTCGCCCGCCCCGTTGGTGTCCACGGCGCGCACGGGAAAACCGGGCACGTGCAGGGGTGCGTCCCCGGCCCCGGCCACCGCGCAGCCCTTCGCGGCGTCGCGCACGACCACCGTGCCGCCGGGGCGGATCCGGGGCAGGAGGAGCGCGGCGGCCTCCTCGGGGACGGTGCTGCCGGTCACGGTCGCGGCCTCGGCGGCGCTGAGGCTGAGCAGGTCGACGCGGGCCAGGGCCCGGTCCAGGGTCCGCCGGGGAAGGTCGCCCACGACCGGCGCCGGGTCCAGGACCAGGCGCACCCCCTCCGGGAGGTCGCCGATCCAGGCGAGGAGGTCGTCGGCGCGCGGTCCGGGCAGCAGCGAGTACCCCACGGTGTAGACGTAGTCCCCCGGGCGGGGCCGCAGGGTGCGCAGCTCGGCCAGGGACACCTCCGTCTCGGCGCCCAACCGGGTGATGAAGGTGCGTTCGGCGTCGCCGTCCACCAGGGCCACGCAGAAGCCGGTGTCCGCGTCGGGGAAGGGGGCGTGCGCCACCGCTACCCCCTCCGAGCGCAGCGCGGCACGGACCAGGTCCCCGTGGGGCCCGGTCCCGTGCGACCCCGCGTAGACCACCTCCATGCCCGCGCGCGCCGCGGCGGCGATGACGTTGAAACCGCCTCCGGCCTGGGTCCGCGCGGAGGAGGCGAACACTCCCCCGCCGGCCGGGGGGAGGGCGTCGACCGCCATCACGACGTCGACGATCACCGGTCCCACGTGCAGCAGGCGTCCGGTCACGGCAGGGGCTCCCCTCGACTGCGCCGACCGTTGTGCCGGCCCCGCGATCATCCCGCGGCGGCCGGGGGCGGGTTCCACCGGGGGCGCCGGACCGGGCGGCGGCACGCGGGACCGTCCGGCGCACGGACATGCGGCGCCGAGGACAGCGGGGGCCGGGGACAGCGGGGGCCTACCGGCGAGGGCGCGGGGGGAGCCCCCGGCGGGGACCGCGGCCGCTCCCCCGCCCCCACCGCTCCGTGAGGGGCGTCCCCGGGGGACGCATAGGAAGTCGGGGTTCCGACACGAACACCCCGGACCCGCTCCGACCTGCACTGTCAGCGCCCCTGACCCCGTTCGTCCGTGGAACGAACACCCCGACGGACCGCCCACACACGGTCCCGGCCGAGGTTCCTGTCGAATCGGGGAGAAGAATTTCCGGTTTCCGACCCTCTCACGCGGCTGGGCGGGAAATGCCGTCCCTGCCGGTCGCGGCGACCGGCAGGCGGTGCCGGAGGAAGCACGCGGGCCCCGCGCCGAGGCCCTCTTCCCACGGCCGCAGGAGGCGATCCGGTGAACGCTTCCCCGCCACCGGTCGACGGGGCCTCCGGGCACGTGTCGTCGCGCAAGGGGCTGTCGTCGGTCCCGCCCCGCGTGTGGGCGGCGCTGGTCCTGCTCGTCGTCACCGTCCTCTTCGTGGCCCAGAACCGGGACACGGCGCAGATCCAGTTCCTGGTCGTCTCACTGACGGCGCCGCTGTGGGCCGCACTGGCCGTGTCGGTCGCCGCCGGCGTGGTCATCGGACTGCTCGTCCGACCGTCACAGCGGCGCAGCCGCGGGGCATCGGGGTAGGGCCGCCCTCCGGCCGGGCCCCGGCTCCGGGGCTGCCCGAACCGCGCCGGGTCGCGCCCCGCCTGCCGCCGGGTCCCGGGGCGCCCGACGGGGCGGCCCCCGACAGGTCGGCGCCCGCCTCCCCCTCAGACCCGTGCCCGCAGCAGCGGCAGGGGGCAGTGCTCCCCCGCGACACGGCAGAGGACGGCCAGGAGTGCGAGCACGGCGGCGCCGACCGCCACGGCGGGGCCGAGCGGCGCGGGGAGCTCCTGGGCGAGGACGAGGACGCCCACGGCCAGGACGAAGACGCCGAACCCCTTGCGCAGCGCGCCCTCGGGCACCCGGGAGGCCAGTGGCGCGCCGAGGAGCGATCCCGCGACGGCGGCGACGGTGACCACGGCGACCGGCGTCCAGTCCGGGCTCACCGTCGTCAGGTACCCGGCGAGTCCGGCGAAGGACTTCATGGCGATCACGAGCAGCGAGGTCCCCACGGCGGCGGGCATCGCGAGGCCGCCGAGCAGCGCCAGGGCGGGCACCACGAGGAAGCCGCCGCCCGCGCCGACCAGGCCGGTGACGGTGCCCACGGCCAGGCCGTCGAGGACGATCCGCCTCAGGGGCAGGCCGTCGCGCCGCCGCTCGCCGTCTCCGGCGGGGCTCTTCCCCCTGCCGAGGAGCATGGCCGCCGCGGTGGCGACCATCATGAGGGCGAAGGCGGTCATCAGCAGGGGTCCGGGGAGGTGTCCGCCCACGAGGCCGCCGACGAAGGCGCCCGCCATGCCGGCCGCCCCGAAGACCAGGCCGGTGCGCCACCGGACGTTGCCCCTGCGCGCGTGGGTGGCCGCGCCGACCAGCGACGTCACGCCGACGACGAACAGGGAGGCGGCCACGGCGCCCTTGGGGTCCATGCCCGCGACATAGGTCAGCAGCGGGACCATCAGGATGGAGCCGCCGCCTCCGAGCAGTCCGAGCGCGAGCCCCACCACCAGGGCGGGGCCCACGACGAGGATCAGTGGGAACTCCATGCTTCGTCACTCTCCGTGGCGTGGTTCTGCGGGCGCGGCCGCGTGGGCGGTGCGCCCCTGGTCGGGCCGGGGGGTGGGGGGCGGGTCGGTCGGGTGCGCCGCCCCGTCCGGGCGGGCGCCGGGGCGGGGCCGTCGCCGGTGCCGGCGGGCCCCGCCCCTGTCGTCGTGCCGGGTCGGCGGCCGCTCAGGGCCGGGTGTCCCGTCCCTGCTTCCAGGCGGTCCAGCCCGTGTAGCTGCCGTCGAGTTCGACGACGTCGTAGCCGGCGCGGCGCAGGGCACTGGCCGCGACGGAGTTGCGCGCACCCGCCTGGCAGTAGGTCACGACGGGGCCGTCGTCGGGCAGCTCGTCGAGGTGCCACAGGACCCGGCCCGCACTGAGCTGGCCGGAGCCGGGGATGTGCCCCGCGGCGTGTTCGGTCCTGTTGCGCACGTCCAGGACGAGTGCGGCCCCGTAGTCCTCCAGCTGCGCGGGGGCGATGACGGCCGGAACGGTCGTCGGCAGGCCCTCGAGTCCGGTGGTGTAGCCGGTCACGCGGTCGATGCCGACCCTCAGCAGGTGGTCGCGCACCTCCCCGGCGGTGTCGCCGTCGGGTGCGAGGAGCACCAGGGGGCGGGTCTCGGTCTCCGGGTCGTGGGCCCAGGCGCCGAAACTCGCGGCCTTGGCCGGGCCGGGGACGTTCAGCGCCCCGGCCACGGTGCCGCGGTGCACCTCGGTGTGGGGCCGGGTGTCGACGAACACGATCCGGTCCTCCTCCAGGGCGCTGCCGATGGCGGCGTTCGCGAGTTCGGGCAGCGGGGCCAGGGGGCCCAGGATCTGGGGCCCCTCCCTGTTCTGGCGCTTCATCCTGGCGAAGTACGCGTGGGCGTCGGGCTGCCCGTCGAGGAGTTCGTCGACGAAGCCCTTCTCGTCGTCGTCGCGCAGGTAGGGGCCCCACCAGGCGTTGAGGCGCTCGTATCCGACCGTGGTGGCCGGGAGCGCCCCGAGGGCCTTGCCGCACGCGCTGCCGGCCCCGTGCCCGGGGAGGACCTGGACGTGGTCGGGCAGGGCCAGGAAGGTGTCGCGCAGGCTGGCGAACAGGTGGCGCGCGCCCTCGAAGCGTGTGTCCTCTCCCCCGGCGGCCTCGTCGAGCAGGTCGGGGCGGCCGATGTCTCCGGCGAAGACGAAGTCGCCGGAGAGCAGGTAGCCCGGCCGGTCGCTGAAGGCCCCGTCGGTGATCAGGAAGGACAGGTGTTCGGGGGTGTGCCCGGGGGTGTGCCGGGCCCGCACGGTGATGTTGCCGACGGTGACGGTGTCACCGTCCATGAGCCGTTCGGCGTCGAAGCCGTACTGCCAGTCCTCGCCGCCCTCGCCGGAGACGTAGGCGGTGGCGCCCGTCGCCGCGGCGAGTTCGCGTGTGCCGGAGAGGTAGTCGGCGTGGATGTGGGTCTCGGTCACGGCCACGATCCGCATGCCGTGCCTGCGTGCCAGGTCGAGGTACTCGCCGATGTCGCGGCGGGGGTCGACCACGAGGGCCTCTCCCCGGGCCTGGCAGCCGATGAGGTAGCCCGCCTGGGCGAGGTCGTCGTCGTAGACGCGTTCCAGCAGCATGTCTTCTCCTTGTCGGTGGTTGTCCGCCGCTCCTGCGGATACTCCGGGGAGTATGTGGAGGAGCGGGTGCGGCGATGGCTGCGGGCCGGTCCCGGCCCCGGGTTCGTGTCGGTGCCGCGTGGGCCCGGCGGTCGGCGCCGCTCCCGGCGGGGCCGGCGGCGGCGCCCGGCCCGCGGGGGTCACCGGCGGGCGGCGATCCGTTCGAGGGAGTCCTCGATGTCGACGTGGCCGCGGGGCCGGTTGTAGGGCAGGCGGGCCAGGGCCGTGCCCATCATGCAGGTGTCGGTGACCGCGGCGAAGGCCAGTCCGGCGCCGATGAGTCCGGCGAGCGCCACCGCGGGCGGCCACAGGAGGGAGGCGAGCACGGAGGTGAGCACGAGGCCCCCGGCGACCAGGCGGACCTGGCGCTCCAGCGCCCACCGCTCCCGTCCCCGCACGACGGGGGCTCCTTCGGCCTCCCAGGCGTTCATGCCGCCGCTCATCACCACTGTGTCCCGCAGGCCCGCCTCCGCCAGCCTGTCCTGGCACCGGCGGGCCCTGGCCCCGGACTGGCAGACCAGGACGAGGCCGCGTCCGGCGTCGGCGGCGATGCGCTCCAGGTGGTCGTCCACCCGCTGCAGGGGCAGGTTGACCGCTCCGGGGATGTGGGAGCTCTCGTACTCGGCCGCGGTGCGCACGTCCACCAGCAGGGCGTCGGGGTCGGTCTCGACCAGACTGCGCACGGCGTGCACGTCGATGCTGTTGCCGCTCATGTGTCTCCGTGGGTTCTCGGACGGCCCGGGCGGGCCGTCGGTGGTTCGTGGGCGCCGTGTGGGCGCCGTGTGGGAGACCGTCCGCCCCTCCATACCCCGGGGAGTATCGGGAGAGCGGACCGGCCCCTCGGGCGCGGCGAGAGGAAGGGGGTCCCGTGCCGTACGGCTCGGCCGCCCGATCATACCGGGGGGAGTATCCGAACTGCACAGACCCGCCCCTGTCGGAGCAGGAGGGTCCGGCCCCCGGCGCGGACGGCGCGCGGGCGCGCGGAGGGACCCCGCGAAGCCCTAGGCCAGGGCGAGGAAGAGCTTCTCCAGCTCCTCCTCGGTGAGCTCGGGCTCCTCGCCGCGGTCCCGGGCGGTGTTGCAGTGCCGCATGCCGCTGGCGACGATCTTGAACCCGGCCCGGTCCAGGGCCCGGGAGACGGCCGCCAGCTGCTGGAGGACCGCCGCGCAGTCCTCGCCCTCCTCGATCATCGAGATCACACCGGAGAGCTGCCCCTGGGCGCGCTTGAGCCTCGTGAGGGCGTCGCCGACCATTTCAGGCTTCATCTGCATCCTTTCGCCTTATGGCCGCCAGCATACCCCCGGGTGTATCCGTTCCGACCGTTGGACGGGTCACACCCCCACCGGACGCCCTCACCCCCGGCACCCCGCAGGCCGTCCCACCCGGCGACGACTTATCTTCTATGCAAGATAGAAAACAGATCGGCGGCCCGCCTCCCCCGGAGCGGCCCCGGGAGAGGCGAGGACGCGGATGCTTGCGTGGACCTACCGGCACTGGGCGGTCGCCGCGGCCGCCACCCTGGGCGCGCTGGTGCTCCTGGGGGTGCCCACCGTACTGGTGCCCAACGGTTTCTTCACGAGGGAGATCGAGCCCACCTGGTGGTCCTACCCCGTCTGGGGCGCCGGCGCGGTGCTGTCCGGCCTGCTCGCCGCGACCTACGTCGGCAGGGGCGGGGAGCGGGAGCGGAACACGCGGGGCGGCCTGGGCGGTGTCGTCCTGACCTGGCCGGCCATCGGCTGCCCGGTGTGCAACAAGCTCGTCCTGCCGGCGCTGGGCGCCTCGGGCGCCCTGGCGTGGTTCGCGCCGCTGCAACCGGTGCTCGCCGCGGCCGGGCTCGCCCTCCTCGCCGTGGCCCTGCGGGCCCGGCTGCGCACCGCCGGCTCCTGCCCGCTCCCCCCGTCCCGGGGTTGAGGCACCGGCGCCCGCCGGGGTACGGGCCGGCGACCGCCTGCTTCCGCCGGGCTGCCGTCGACATGAGGGGCACCATGCGGCGGATGCGCCGGTGCGCCTCAGCGGTAGCCGGCCAGGCCGTCGGCCAGTTCTTCCCCGTCGCCGTCGCGGAGGGCGTAGAGGGCTTGCTGCAGGGCGAACGTGCCGCGGATCGCGGTGATGCGGGTGGCGAGCCCGTCGTCCGGCCGACCGCCCAGGGCGAGCACCCGCTCCAGGAGGCCGCGGCCGTGGCCGGCGCCGATAGCCGCGAGGTCCTCGGCCGGGTCGCCGAGTGCGACACCGTCCCAGTCGAGTACTCCGGAGAGGTGCGGCAGACCGTGCTCCCACTCCCACAGGACGTTCTCGGCGCCGAGGTCACCGTGCACCACGGCCCGGTCGACGTGGGGAAGGCCGTCGAGCACGGCGAGTTCCCGTTCGGCCCGCAGGCGCCCACTGTCGGACATGAGCGGGAACAGCTCTGCGCGTACGTCCTCAGCGAACCGCCGCCACCGGTCTTCCGGTTCCTGGGACAGAACCGCTCGTACCGTCTCGTCGGCACCGGCACGGGCCAGCCCGGACAGCAGCGCGGCGTACTGCGCCGCCACGGCGCCGGCCACTCGGGCGTCGTCGAGCGAGTCGGTCTCCAGCGGTTCCCCGGGGATGCGGCCGAGCACCAGGAACGGCTCCTCGTCGGTGCCGTGGGCGCCGCCCCTGAGCAGCGGCTCGGGTATGCGGAAGCCGAGGTCGAGGCCGGCGAGTGCCTGCAGTGCGGCCGCCCGCTCGGGCAGCCGGGCGGCCGCCGCCCGGCTGCGGGGCAGGCACACGACGCGGTCCGAGCCGATGACCACGGTGTGGAACTGCCCCTGGCGCACTGCGAGGCCGTCCGGTTCGTCGTGGGGCAGCAGACGGCTCAGCAGAGCGCGATGCGTCGTCCGGATGCTCATGGGAATGGCCTCTGGATCCTTCGATGGGTCGGGGGCGATGTGCGCGAAGTGCTGTCGGGCCGCGCCGGCGAAGGCGCCTCTCGCCGCGGACACGGGGTCCCGTTCCCGGCGTCGGGCGGCCAGGACGTCGGGGCGAGATGTTGGTGTTCTGGATCGTTGTCGCGGTGGGGGCGGTCGGTCCGTCCCCGCCTGCGAGCGCACGCCGGGCCGGTCACCCCTCGGCGCCGCCCTCGCGGTCCGCGAGGAACTCGTCGAGGAGGCGGAAGAGGACCTCGATCGCGCGGGCCTCGTGCTCGGGCGGCAGTTCCCAGGGGTTGTCCCAGCCCTCGGGCAGGGCGATGTGCAGGACCTGGCCGGGCCAGCCGTGGGTGCAGTCCCGTCCCCCGTGGGCGACCAGCCACTCGTGCCACCCCTCCAGCCCGGGTGCCCCGTGACGGGCCGAGCTCTGGTCGTACCCGGTCAGGAACGCGGTCATTGCGTGGAAGGTGGCGCGGCCGACGAACATCCCCGGCCGCTTGCCCACACCGGCGAAGTACTCGCGTTCACTCATCTCGTTGACTCTGGTCATACTTCCGCTCCCTCGCGTGATCGCGGTCATGGCCCGAAGTCTGCCCCGGCCGCAGGTACCGCATCCGGTCGACCGTCACCGGGAGCGGCCGGAACCGGCGACGGCACCGACAGCTTCGGTTTCTGGCACCGATCTTGCGGTGCGTCACGTTCCATGGGCCGGTCGGAGCAGAAGCAGGAGCACCTCACGGCTCTCCGAAGCGCGCACGTGGCTCCAGGGCCCAGGCCTTCGCGCCCCTTCTGAGCCGACCGCGAGACCGGTGCCAGGCCCCGAACACGACAGTGCTCGTGAGCGTGGAGACGTCAGTGGTCGGTTTCCGGATCAGCCGCTGATCGTCCGTACACGAGCCCCGGGTGCTCAGCTCTCCCCGCCACCGGCCTCCTCGATCGCCTCGACCAGTGCGACGGCCCGACGGAGCACGTGGTCCAGGCCGTCCTGTGGCATCCGCCCCTGGCGCACGGCCGCCTCCACCCCGCTCAACATCGCGCACACCTCCGCAGGCGACTCCAGGCCCGTCGGGGGCCGCGTACCGCATGCGGCCAGGACGCTGTCGGGGGTGGGGCGGTCAACGGGGTCCTTGGCCAGGCAGGCGGAGACCAGGTCCTTCAGCGGCCCGGTCAGTCCGCTCAGGTCGGGTTCGGAGTGGATAATACGGTGGGTGATCGCGTGGGCGGGGCCCTCGCCGAACGGGCTGCGGCCGGTGGCGGCGAATGCCAGCACGCACCCGAGGGAGAACACGTCGGAGGCGGGTCCCACCGAGGCCCCGGTGACCTGTTCGGGGGACATGAAGGCGGCGGTGCCCAGCACGGCGTGGGTTCGGGTGTAGGAGGTGGCGTCCAGGGCGCGGGCGATGCCGAAGTCGATCAGGCGGGGCCCGTCGGCGGCCAGGAGGACGTTGCCGGGCTTGAGGTCGCGGTGAACGATCCGGCATGCGTGCACCGCGACGAGTCCCTCGGCCAGGCCCGCGCCCAGGGCGGCGACCGAGTCCGCCGGGAGCGGGCCGTGCTCGCGGACCGCCGCGTACAGGGTGGGCCCGGGGATATAGGCGGTGGCCAGCCAGGGCGGGTTCCCGTCGGGGTCGGCGTCCACAACCTGGGCGGTGTGGAACCCGCCGACCCTGCGGGCGGCCTCGACCTCGGCGGCGAAGCGGCGGCGGAACTCGGGGTCTTCGGCGAGCTCGGGGTGGACGACCTTGATCGCGACGTCGCGTCCGCCGGGGGAACGGCCCAGATACACCCGGCCCATGCCGCCGGCGCCCAGGCGACCTGAAAGCCTGTAGGGGCCGATCCGCTCGAGGTCTGGGTCCATCTCCAAAGGCCTGGTCTTCGACACGGCGTCCCTGGGAAGCGGAGGAGTCTTGTGACGCAATCGCCGCCTGTTGAAGACCATCACTCCGACGGCGGCGAGCACGAAGACGACCACGATCACCCAGGAGGGCCAAGGGAAAATGGTGAAATTCGGCATAGGGCGACGGTAGCCGGACCCAGGGGGCGCCAGGCCGTTCGCGGACGGTCGTCACCGTTTGGAGAGCGGGCGCCGAAGAACTGGCCGCCGACCCGCCAAGGGCGAGTTCACCGTCGACCCGGCCGTGCGGTTCAGCCTTCTCCCCCGAGCACTCACCGACAGCGCAGGAGGAGCGCTGACGTCCCTGGGATGTCTGGCACCGATCCTGTGGTGCGTCACGTTCCATGACTCGGTCGGAGCAGAAGCAGGGACACTTCACGGCTCCTCGAAGTGCGCACGTGGCTCAAGAGCACAGGTCTGCGCGCCCCTTCGTGAGCCAACCGCGAGACCGGTGACAGAACCCGTCCCCGCGGCCGTCAACACGAGGATCCCGCCGGGCCCGAAGGACTTTCAGGACCACGGGGGCCGGGGGCCTCCCCGCCCCGGTCCGACTCCTGCCCCGGCGCCTCGGAGGGCCGTGTCGGCTCCGGCCCCGCGGCGTCCCCGCGCTGGCGGTACCAGCCGCGGAGCCCGACCGCGAGGAGCAGGAGGCCCACCACGGCCAGCAGGACGGTGTCGGACCCCGATCCGCCGACCCCGAAGACCCACTCCTGGACGCCGTGCGCCGCCTCGGTGAGGCGGCCCGTTCCGCCGAAGAGGGTCGCCGTCCCCTGCGAGGTGAGGAACACGGCCCCGACCCCGATGAACAGCAGGCCCGACAGCAGGGCGGTGGTGTGCAGTTCCACCGGGCCCAGGCGGAGGGTGCGGCCCCGCAGCCAGCGGCGGGACCCGAGGTCGTAGCGGTCCCACAGCAGCGCCAGCACGAACAGCGGCGCGGCCATGCCCAGGGCGTAGACCGCCAGGAGCAGGGCGCCGCGCACGGTTCCGCCGGTGGCGGCGACGGTCAGCACCGCGCCCAGGATGGGGCCGGAGCAGAAGCCCGCGAACCCGTACACCGCTCCCAGGGCGAAGACCGACACCCCGCTGGTCCTGCCGGCCAGGCGCCCCTGGATGCGCTGTGCCAGGCCGGAGGAGAAGCCGAAGCCCGCGATCTGGGCGACGCCGAAGGCGATGACGAGCCATCCGGCGACGGCGATCAGGAGTTCCCGCTCTCCGTAGACCAGGCGGCTGACCAGCGCGGATCCCGCCCCCAGGGGGACGAGGGTGGTGCACAGCCCGAGGTAGAACACCGTCGTGCGCACGAGGAGGCGGCGCGGGTCGCGGAAGGCGTAGCCGAAGAAGGAGGGGAGCAGGAGCGCGCTGCAGGGGCTGAGCAGGGCGAGCACACCGCCGGCCAGGGCGGCGGCGAAACCGATGTCGGTCACTGCCGCCCACCCCCGGTCCCGGCGGCCTCCAGGGAGCTGTCGATGACCGCCTCGAACACCTCCAGGGGCTGGGCGCCCATGACGGCCTGGCCGTTGATCAGGAAGGCCGGGGTCGAGGTGACACCGATCGAGAGACCCTCGGAGAAGTCGCGTTCGACCTGCGCGGCCGCGGCGTCCGCGGCGCGGTCCTCGTCGAACCGCCCGGCGTCCAGTCCCAGTTCGTCGACGACCCCGGCGAGGGTCTCCTCGGTATCGCTCTCGCCCGACTCCTCGGCCGCGGCGTAGTAGGCCTCGTGGAACTCCCAGAAGGCGCCCTGCTCGGCGGCGGCGCGGGAGGCCCGGGCGACGTCCTCGGAGGTGTCGGTGATGACGGGGAAGTCCCGCCACTCGATGCGCAGGTCGCCGGACTCGACGTAGTGCGCCAGCTCGGGCTGGGTCTCCTGTACCCAGCGGCCGCAGTAGGGGCAGTGGTAGTCGGAGTAGACCACCATGACGACCGGCGCGTCGACGTCGCCCAGGGCCGTGGGGTCGTCGGCCTGTCGACGGGCCATGGGCGCGTCGGCCCCGGCGGAGGCCGTGTCCGGAGCCGCGTCCCCGGGCCCGTCGGCGGCGGCCCCGGACGGGGCGCCCGACGCGCCCGCCTCCTGTGCCGCGCCCGTCTCCTCCGCGGGGTCCTCGGAGAACCGCACCACGGCGACCGCGGCGGTGACCAGGAGCAGGGCCGCGCCCGCCGCCAGCGGCACCTTCCAGGAGGCGCCGCCGCGGGCAGCGGTTCCGTCTCCGGAGGAGCGGCCCGCGGGCTGCGCTCCCCGCTTCGGGGCATCGGACATCGTCGGCCTCTTTCCTCACCCGGCAGTTGTTTCTATCCAACATAGTAGAGCCGCTAAGGTGGATAGAAACACGAGTCGGGGGTGTGCCGCCCCGGCCCGCGCCTCCGCCCGACGGGACGGCGGAGGCCCCCGGGGACCGGTGGCGGGCGGCCGAGGACGGCCCCGTCAGTGCCTGTTGTCGGCGAGCGGACGTGCCTGATCGTGTTATCGGCCGTTGGTGCGGCTGTGCTCGGCCAGGAGCGTGAACCCGGGACGGTCGACCGATGCGGCGGTGGCCGAGAGGACGGCGACGCCGGTGCCGGTGCTGCGGTCGAGTCCGAGCCAGGACCGGAAGCCGCCGGTGCCGCCGTTGTGCCAGGTGATCGGTCGGCCCTCCGCCTGGATCGTGATCCATGCGGCGCCGATGCGGGCGCCGGCGCCGAACGGGGCGATCGGATCGAGTGCGGCGGTGCCCGGGGCGCTGCCGTCGAGTACCGCCGCCGTGAAGCGGGCCATGCCGGTGATGGAGGCCCGGATGCCGCCTGCCGGTCCGATTCCCTCCCCGGTCCAGGGTTGTCGCGGTCGTCCACGGAGGCTTCTGCCGTCGAGCGCCCCGGGGCGAAGCTCGTCGGCCGTCCCCGGGACGTAGAAGCGGTCGAGTTCCAGCGGGGTGGCGATGCGCTGTCGGACGAGCTCCGGATAGGTGGTCGTGGCGGCGCGGGCGAGGGCGTGTCCGAGAAGTTCGAACCCGAGGTTGGAGTAGCGGGACCGTGGCGTGCCCAGCGGAGTGCGCCGGGCCTGGTCGAGGAGCTGTTCGAGGTCCTCGCCGTAGGGGTTGGTTCCGTGTCGCCACAGGGCGAAGGTGCGCCGCCACGGTCGTGCGGATCCCGGTAGCCGGGGCAGGCCGGAACGGTGTGTGCTGAGCGATCGCAGTGTCACTCGTGCGGCGGGGGCGTCGCCCAGGGGCAACAGTTCGCCGAGGCTCGTGTCGGGGGTGATCTCGCCTCGGGCGAGGGCGTCGGCGTAGAGCAGCCCGGTGACCGCCTTCGCGATCGAGCCGATTTCGAAGTCGGCGTCGAAGCCGGTTCCGCGGCTCGCCACGCGCATGCCCTCAGGCGTGACCACGGCCGCCGCGGCGACCGGGTGGCGCGGGCCCAGCAGTGCGCCGAGCCTGGTGACGAGCTGCTGGTCGCCGTGTGTCCCGGCGGTCATGACCGACCGCCGAACAGGCCCCGACCGGCGTACCTCTTGTGGAATGCCTGTTTCGGAACACCCAGGCCGGCGGCGGTTCGCAGCCATGTGGCGCCGTTGTCGCGAGCGCGGCGCACCGGCACCGCTTCGCTGCGTTCCGTCTCGGCGCGGAGCCGCGCCAGGGCGCGCAATCCCAGCAACGGGTCGTGGTCGGCCGTCAATGCCGCGAGCTCGGTCAACTGTTCCATATCCATAAGTCAACCGTAGTTGACCGCCACCCGATTCGTCAACCAAAATTGACTCCGCTGGCCGAAGAGCGCCTCCCGGACGCTGTCGAGGCGCGTGTGAACATGACTGGGCGACGGGCGTGATCACAGCAGCGGACAAGACGATGAACGAGCTGTTCAGCGGGCTACCGGTCCGGCAGTCCACCAAGCTCGTCCGGCAATTGCGGCGCGAGGGCGCCGATCCTCCGTTCAAGGGGAGGCCGTGGAAACCCACCTTCGAAGACCGTGTCCCGCTGATGACTGCCTACTGGCGCACTGATCTCACGACCGTGCGGGCACGCAAAGGGATCAGCCGGCGGCGCACTGGCAGTGCGGGATCAGCACCGCGGCGAGCGCCGACGCGACCGTGAACACCAGGGGCAGCGCCACGAGCGCGGCGGTGGCCCAGGTGCGGGCACGCGCCCTCCAGGGTCGGCACCGCTCGGGCGGCCGGACCTGGCGGCGCACGCGTTCGACCGGGCACGCGCCGCCGATGGACAGGGTCTGCGGCGCCCCGGCCGGCGCGGCCCCGGCGAGGGAGCCCAGCGCATGGACCAGGGGGCGCATCCCGACGGCGCGCACGGCGTGGTCGTCGGCTGCCCACTCCACCAGGACGGGGACCTCGCGCGCCGCGGCGCGGAACAGGGGGACGCCGGGGAAGGCGCGGTCGAGCAGCCGGGCCCAGGCGACGACGAGGTGGTGCCGGCCGCGCAGGTGCGCCCGCTCGTGGGCCAGGACGGCGCGGGCCTGGGGGGCGGTGAGCACGCCGAGGGCGCCCCGGGTGATGACGACGCCGCCCCGGCTGCCGGGGACGCAGTAGGCGCCGGGCTCGGCGGTCTCCAGCAGCCACACGGGCTGGCCGTGCAGGCGTCGGCGCTGCGCCGTGGCCAGGAGGCCGTCGTGGTGGGTGCGCCTCCAGGACAGGCCGGCCCGCCCCTGACGGGCGGCGGTCCACAGCAGGCGCAGGAGGGCGGCCAGGGCCAGTGCCGCCCCGGCTGCGATCCCCCACCCGGCGTGGTTGCGCTCCAGGGCCTGCAGGAGGCTGACGCACGCCGCCAGGACGCCCTTGACCGAAGGGCCCAGGAGGTCGGCGGCGAGCACCGCGAGCAGGGTCGCGCAGGAGAGCACCCAGGCCGCGGTGGCCGCGGTCCACAGCGCCAGCATGGTGCGCGGGCCCGGGTCGCAGGAGCGGGCGGTGCGGCGCAGGAGCCCGGGGCCCCTGACCCCGAGCGCGGCCACGGCGCACAGGGCGGCGAAGGACCAGATCACGGTTCCTCCTCGCCCGGCACCTCGGAGAGCAGAGCGCGCAGGGCGCGCACGTCCTCGGGCTGCATGGTGTCGACGAAGCGCAGCAGTGTCGCCTCGGAGTCGCGGCTGCCGGTCAGCGCCTCGTGCATCACCTCGGCCGCGTGCGTCGAACGGTCGCGCAGGGGGCGGTAGAACCACAGGCGGCCGATCCGCTCGCGGTCGACCCATTCCTTGCGCCGCAGGTTCTCCAGGACGGTGGAGGTGGTGGTGTAGGCGATCTCGTGGTCGGTGAGCCCCTCCAGGACACCGCGCACGGGCAGGGGCTCGGGCGCCCGCCAGAGCACCTCCATGACCGCGGCCTCCAGTGGTCCCAGCCCAGCGATCATCGCACCCGTACCCCGCATCGACGTCGAATCCTCCCTCAGCATAGTGATCACGCGCCTCCCCGTTCGCGGTCGGCGCCGTGCGGGGGAAACACGGTGTAGGAGTCGGCGCCGCCGTCGCCGGGGACCGCCGCCACGGCCGTGCCTCCCGCCGTCCCGGCCACCGGGATCAGCCAGCCGCCGCGTCCCAGGAGGGCGCCGTCGGCCATGGAGCGGACGCGGTTCTCCCTGTCGAGCGAGGTGTACAGGTACCCGGAGACGATGCCGACGGGCCGCTCCCCCGGGTCCGCCCCCACCGTCCACGCCCGGTTCCCGGAGGCCCGGTCCCACCCCGCGATGACGGGTTGGCCGGAGCGGGCGGAGGTCCCGGCGACGGCAGCGCGCCCGTGCTCGTCGCCCACCGACACGGGCGGAGCCCCCGCGAGGGGCTCCGCCAGGGCGCGGCCGTCCCTCAGGTCGTGGACGGTGAACGCCGTGGTCTCCCCCCGTTCCCAGGTGATGACCGCCCACGGAGCGGAGCCGCTGGCGGGGCGGGGGCCGTAGGTGAGGGAGGTCTTCCCCGGTTCCCCTTCCAGGGTGTCGGGGACTGGCAGGTCGGCGTGGTGCCAGAGTTCGTCCCCGGAGCGGGCGTCGACCGCGCGCAGCGCGCCGTCGCGGTGGAGGACCACGGTGCCCTGGTACTCGTGCAGGACCGCCCCGCCCCGGCTCTCGTCCGCGACGACCTCCCCGGTGTCCGCGGACAGGGCGACGGCGGGGCCGGTGTCGGCGCTCATGACGGTGTGGGCGACCTGCGCGAAGACCAGCCCCGGTCCCACCCAGGTGCCGGGCACCTCCGTGGGGCCCCACACCCTGCGTCCGGTGGAGGGGTCCAGAGCGGCCGCGGTGGTCCGGGCGGCCAGGAGTCCGCGGTCGGGGGCCGCGTCGCTGTCGAGCAGCACGACCAGGTCGTCGCCGCCGTGCGTGCGGGTGAGGGTGAACCCTGTACAGCTCGGGTTGCGTTCGGTGGTCCAGCGGGTGCGCCCGTCGGCGTCCGTGCCCACGAAGTGGAGTTCGCCGCTTCCCTCCGGCGTCACGGGTCCGACGAACCCGGTGTCGGTGCCGCGGGGGTCGGAGGAGTAGGGCGTGGCCCGCCCGGCCGCTGCGTCGAGGACGCCGGGGAGCAGGTCGGGCTCCACCGCCGCGGCCGGGGCCGGGTCCCCGTCCAGGGGCAGGGCGTCGGCGGGGTCCGCGAGTTCGGGCCTGCCGCAGGCCGCGAGGGCCAGGAGCAGGCAGAGGGCTGCGGCGGCGGACGGTCGGCGGACCGCCGTCCCCCAGCGGGGCGGGGTTGCGTGGGAGGGGCGGCGCGGGCGGCGGGGGCCGTCCACGACGGGGCTCACGGCCGGCGTCCCGCGTCGCGCAGGGCGAGGTCGACGGCTCCGGTGAAGGACTCCAGCGGCTGGGCCCCCAGGACGGGGTCGCCGTTGACCAGGAAGGCGGGTGTTCCGCTGATCCCCATCGTCTGCCCCTCGGCGAAGTCCTCCTCGACCGCCTTCTCCGCTTGGGCACTCTCCAGGTCCCGCGCGAAACGCTCCGTGTCCAGGTCCAGTTCCTGCGCGACTCCCTCCAGCCGTGTGCGCAGGGCCGCGTCGTCCCCGGTGAACTCCCGCGGGGCCTCGTAGACGAGGGCGTGGTACTCCCAGAAGGCGTCCTGCTCGGCGGCGGCCGCGGCGCCCAGGGCCAGGAGGCGGGAGTCGTCGCCCAGGTAGGGGAACTCCCGCCACTCGATGCGCAGCAGGCCCTCCGCGACGTAGGTGTCGGTGAGCTCGGGCTGGACCCGGCGCACCCATTCGCCGCAGTAGGGGCACAGGTAGTCGGAGTAGGCGACCATGACGACCGGTGCGTCCACCGCTCCCATGGCGCGGGGGTCGCCGGCCTGTCTGCGGGCGAGCTCCTCCCCCGCCTCCCTCATGTCCTCGCTGACGGTGGCCGCCGGTTCCCCGCCCGCCCCTGCCGAGGGGGTCCGGAGCAGCTCGGCCCTGGCGAACAGGAGGACGAGGGCCAGGGCCACGCAGGCCGCTCCGGTGAGCACCAGGGCCGGTGCGATCGGGCGTCCGGTCCGTTCCGGCATGGAGGGCACCTCCGGTGTCGCGCGCTGGCGCGGGGTCTCGTGGTTCTCGTCCTGGGTGGTGCGGAGGGCGCCGGACCGCGGCACGCCGCGGGGGCGGGCCCCTCCCGCACCACACTCTTCTATGGAAGATAGAAGTCATTCTATGCAGGATAGAGAGAGGTTGGGGATCGAGGAGTATTGCTACAGGCCGCGGCGGAGGACCTTCCCAAGCCCACCGGCCGGTGGTGAGCACCGCCAACGCCCGGGTCTTGTCCACCTCCGTGGGCAGGGTGTGGCGGCGGGTGGTGTTGAGGTCGGCGTGCCCTTCAGCTCCGCGACCAGCACCCCGTCGACCGGCTCGGAGGCGAGGTCGTCGCGACCCGAGTGGACAGCGCGCCGCCGGGGTGATTGCGGTCCGCTCCGATCCTGCCGACTGGAGGCAACGAAACGCGGCGGATCCGCGCGATTTCGCGCCTTATTTCCTCCCCGGGGTCAGAGACAGAAGCCTGCCCCGTTTCCCCGACCGCGCACGAGGACATGAGCCCCGGTGACCTCCTCTGAACCGATTCCCGGAGGAACCATGACCGGCCAGCAGACCGCTCGCCCTACCGCCGTGGACTACCCGTTCGGCCCCGCCATCGAACTCGGCCTCGACGCCGCCTACGCACGCGTGCGCGCCACCCAACCCCTCCAGAGCGTCCGCATGCCCTACGGCGAGGATGCCTGGCTGCTCACCCGCCACGACGACGCGCGCGCCGTGCTGGCCGACCCCCGCTTCAGCCGGGCCATGGCGTGTGAGCGGGGCGAGGCGATGCCGCGGGTGGAGGCCGAGTCCCGCCTGCCACCCACCGCTCTGCTCTTGACCGACCCCCCGGACCACACCCGCCTTCGCGAGCTCGTCCCCCGCTCGCTGACCGCGCGAAGGGTGGAGGAGTCGCGGCCCCGCATCCGCGAGATCGCCGAAGGGTTCACCTTGGCCATGGCCGACTCCGGACCACTGGCCGATGTCGTGGAGCATCTGGGATTCCCCTTGCCGGTGGCCGTGATCTGCGACGCGCTCGGTGTCCCGCCCGAAGACCACCGGCTGTTCCACCGGTGGGGGCGGGCATTCATGGCGGTCAGCGCGTTCCCCCCCGCCTACGTACAGGCGGCGATGAAGGAACTGCGCACCTACCTGGGCGGTCTCATCGCGCAGCGGCGCGCCGAGCCGCGTGAGGATCTGCTCTCCGGCATCGTCGCCGCCGCCGACGCCGACCCTTGCGTCAGCGAGTGGGCCCTGGTCAATCTGGCATCGGCGTTGCTCGTCGCCGGCCACGAGACCACCGTCTCCCAGATCTCCAACTTCGTGTACACATTGCTGAACACCCCCGGCGCCTGGCGGCGACTGCACGCGGACCCGGGGCTGGTGCCGTGTGCGGTCGAGGAGCTGTTGCGTTTCATCCCGCTCACCACCCACGCCGATTCCGTGCTCTATGCCCGCGAAGACGTGGACCTGAGCGGCGGCCGGGTCCGTGCGGGGGAGCCCGTGCTGGTGTCGATGGCCGCGGCCAACCGCGACCCCGCGGTGTTCCCCTCGCCCGATCACCTCGACCTGGAGCGCAACCCCAACCCGCATCTGGGTCTGGGCCACGGCATTCATCATTGCCTGGGCGCGTCTTTGGCGCGGCTGGAGCTGCAGGAGGCGCTGTACGCGCTCACCAAGCACTTCCCAGACCTGGAGCTGGCCTTGCCCCTGGAGGATCTGGCGTGGACGCAGGGGTACATCACCCGCGGACTCACCACTCTCCCGGTCAGATGGTGAATCCACTGAGTGGTGCCTCGGTTTGACAGGTCGGACACCTCGGTGTGTGGAGGTCATTCAGGTCTGGGTCCTGGATCCCTGGTGACTGCCTTGATGGAGTTCGTGGTGCTCTGCTGGGTGACTGCTGCCGGCTCAGTAAGTGCTGGAGGCCGGCTGGGCCGGCGCGATCGCGTTCGGCAAGCCCTTCATCGCCAACCCCGACCCGCCCCACCGCCTGGTCCAGGAGACACCGCTCAACGAACTGCGACCGAAGGTCATCTACGGCGGCGCTGGGGCTACACCGACCACCCCTTCCCGGCCGACCGACCGGACCGTTGCACCCGACCCGGGGAGAGCGGTGAGGGCCCCCTGTCGCGCGGGGCCTCGCAGCATCCAGGAAGGCCTGGGACCAAGCAGGGACGGACCGAGTGCACCGGAAACGGAGCAGGGGTATGCGGTTGAGTGAGCAGAGTTACCTCGTGTTGCTCGCCCTGCCCGAGGGACGGCAGCACGGCTACGGGGTGATCGTCTCCGTGCGCCGACTGGCCCAGAACAGGCTCAGACGCGACGCGGTCACCCTGAACGAGGCGTTGGAGCGCCTGACGGTCCGGGGACTGGTGCGGGCCTCGGGAGAACAGGCGGCCGACCGCCGCTCCCGGCTCATCGGTCGGGGCGCCCCATGCACCCCAACAGCCTCACCGAACTGATCCGCGACATCGGTATCCCCGGAACAGCGGTGCGCACATCCGCGCTGCGCCAACTCGTGCTCCAGGCCCCCGCACCGGTCATCGCCCAGGCGCTGGGGTCCCACGCCAAGACCACCACCCGGGTCGTTGCCCAGGCTGGAGGAACCTGGAACCGCTACGCCCCCAGCGACCACACACAGTGATCACGGTGGCGGAAGCCACGGAGAACACAGATCACTCGATCAACGACTCCTACCAGTCTCGCCCCCAGGATGGGGCGGCGGGGCCGCTCCCCCGCACGAGGAGGCCGGTCCGCCCCGGGGAACCCGCCTCCGCCGGGGAAGGGGGGATCGGCAGGCCGTGGCTGCCTCCGGGCACGGAAGGATAGAAACGACCTCATGACCGATGTGAACCACACCCAGTCCGTGCCCGAGCGGCTCGTCGACCTCGCCGCCGCGCGGACCCGCCACGGCGACCGTGTCGACTTCCTGGTGCCCATGCTGCAGGTGGGCGACCCGCTCGCCGACGCCGTCATCGCCGAGTTCGACGAACACGGCCGTTCCGCCCGCGCCGCCCTCCAGCGCGGCCTCGCCGAGGGCCGTGCGAGCGTGCCGGACGCCCCGCCGGCCGTCGACGCCCTGCTCGCCCACACGGAGACCGTGCCGGCATGGGTCTCACGCGAACTCCTGGAGCAGGGCGACCGACCCTCGCTCGCCGTGCCGTTCCACTGGAGGAGTCTCGCCTTCTCCGTCGGATCGCTGACCCACACCTACAGCTCCCCCGCGATCGCGCGACTGCTCGTGGGCACCGGCCGGCTGACCTCGACGGCGCCGCGCCGGCTCGCCGAGACCGGACTGTGGCACGCCTCGGCGATCCTGCCCGGCGGCCTGCTCCACGGCGCCTCCGGCCTCGTGCAGACCGTGCAGGTCCGGCTGCTGCACGCACGCGTCCGCGCCGCGGCCACCAAGCACGGCTGGGACTCCGAGCGGTGGGGGGTGCCGATCAACCAGGCCGACGTCGCACGCACATGGCTCGACTTCACCGTCGTGCCGTTCAAGCTACTGGAGGGCATCGGCTACCGGCTCACCGAGGAGGAACAGTCCCTCCTCTACCGCTACTGGTGGTACGTGGGCCACCTGCTGGGCCTCGACGAGGAGTTCTTCCTCGGCATCGAGGACCACGAGCAGGCCGGCGAGCTGCTGGACCTGCTCGACTCGACCTCCGCCGCACCGGACGAGAACAGCAGGCAACTCGTCGGGGCTCTGTTCGACGCCGCCGGCGCCAATCTCGCCTCCGCCCCGCAGTCGCCGATGGACGGGGCGGGCTGGCGCGACCTGATGCACGCACTCGCCCACCGTTTCCACGGCGAGAAGGCCACAGCCATGGGCATCCCGGAGTCACCCCTCACGGCGGTGCTGCCGTTGATCGCGGCGGGCGAGGCCAAGGCGCGCAGCTACCAGCTACAGGTCCCCGGAGCGTTGCGGCAGGCCGAGGAGGTCGGCATCTCCGCGATCCGCGGCCTCGCCGCCACCCTCACCGACAGCACCGCCTACCAGGACCACGTCTCGCCCTCCT
This sequence comes from Streptomonospora nanhaiensis, assembly GCF_026642255.1. GTDB lineage: Bacteria > Actinomycetota > Actinomycetes > Streptosporangiales > Streptosporangiaceae > Nocardiopsis > Nocardiopsis tropica. Next base: position 3,907,285 of record NZ_CP113264.1, read on the forward strand.
GAGCCGTGGCGCCGCGGCCGGGGGCGTCGACGGCGTCCCCTCGAACGTCGCCGCGCTCCCGCCCGGCGGATCCGGCGACCCTGTGGTGGGGGCTCGAGGACGTCCCCGCGGGCGGCGGGCCCGGCGCCGCGGCTCAGGCGCGGGTTCCCGGAGCGCCCCCGGCGGCGGTGCGTTGCCGGTGCCCCGTCACGACGTGTCGTCGGGCTAGGGGAACACGTTCGCGGGAGCGGCGGAGTTCTTCGAGGACGCCGGCGCCAGGGCGCGCAGTGTGTCGGCGGTGAAGCCGTCCAAGGGGTAGAACAGCTCGATCGCCAGCTCCGACAGCGTCACGTCGGCCGGTGCGCCGAAGGTGGCCATGGTGCTGAACAGCGCCAGTTCTCCGAAGGGGGTGCGCAGGCGCAGCGGCACCCGGATGGGGTTCGGCCCGTCCGCCGGACCGGTGCCGGCGTCGGCGGGCTCCTCGGCGGCGGGATAGCACGACACCTCCTCGTAGAGGGCCCGCAGGTCGGCGTCGGCGGTGGTGTTGACCTGGTGCAGCAACCGGTCGAGGAACAGCTCGCGCACCTCGCCCAGGTTGACCAGGCGCGCGGCGAGGCCCTCGGGGTGCAACGCCAGTCGGAACACGTTCGGCCGGGGCTCCGACAGGTGCGCGGGAACGCCCTCCATGAGGACGGACATGGCGGAGTTGCCCCGCACCACGTTCCACAGCCGGTCCACGACGACGGCCGGGTACGGCTCGTGCGTCGCCAGGACGGTCTCCAGGGCCGAACTGACCGAGGCCATGTACGCGTCGTCGGGGCTGCTCTCCCGGTAGGCGGGGGCGTACCCTCCGGCCAGCAGCAGGGTGTTGCGCTCGCGCAGGGGGATGTCCAGCGCGGCCGACAGCCGCAGCAGCATCTCCCGGCTCGGGCGGGCCCGCCCGGTCTCCATGTACGACAGGTGCCGCGCGGAGGTGTCGGCCAGCAGGGACAGGTCGAGCTGGCTGAGCTTGCGGCGTCGGCGCCAGTCCCGCAGCAGGGGGCCCGCGGTCGACGGCTCTCGCGTTTCCATGCCCGGAAGCATAGGTCCTCGGTCTGCGGGGGAGCCGCCGCCATGACCTCGGAGGTTATTGAGGCGCTGAGCGGACGGTGGGAGTCTTTCTCCCCACGCGGCCCGTACGGGCCGCACGAAGGAGAAGGAGCCGGTATGAACGCATCGATCGTGGCGGGTTCTGCCGCGCGCACGGCGATCGGCGGCAGGGCGGCGGAACAGCTGCGCACCGTCCTGCGGATCGACGGCTGGAGCACCGCGGTCTTCGGTGTGGTCCTGCTGGCCGCCGGTCGGCCGTTCGTCGAGGTGCTGGGACTCCCGCTCGCCTGGTCGGTCCCGTTCGGTGTCGCCATGCTCGGCGGCGCCGCCGCCCTGGGACTGATCGCCGGTTACCCGGCCGTCCCGGTCCGGTACACCGCCCTGGTCGTCACGGGCAACGCGCTCTCCTGCGTGGCTCTCGTGGTCCTGGTGTTCGCGGGACCGATCCCGCTCACCGGTCCGGGGACGGCGTTCCTGCTGAGCGGAGCGGTGGTCGTGGCGGTCTACGCGGGACTGGAGTTCCTGGCTCTGCGGAGGGCCATGGCGCGGTGACCGGCGGGACGCCCGCGGAGGCCCCGGCGGATCCACCGTCGGGGAAGCGCACAGGGCGGCCCCCTCGGAGGGCCGTGGACGGGAGGAGAACGATCATGACCACGGAGGAGGAACGGCCCGTGCGAGGAGACGACGCGCAGGAGGCGGCGCGGGAGGAGTTGCGCGGCCTGGTGGCGGCCCAGCAGCGGGCCTGGGCCGCGGGCGACGGGGCGGCGTTCGCGGCGGCCTTCACCGAGGACGCCGACTTCGTCGCCGTCGACGGCTCCCACCTGCGCACCCGGGCCGGGATCGCAGCAAGCATGCAGGAGGGGTTCGACACCTTCATGGCGGGCACCCGTCTCACCGACCCGCAGGCATGGCACATCCGTTTCGTCGGTTCCGACCTGGCGGTGGTCGTCACCAGCGGTGTCTGCGTGCTGTGGCCGGGCGCTCGCACCGGTCGGCCCGAGGACCTGTCCATCCAGACACGCGTGGCCGTCCGCGAGAGCGGAGCATGGCTGTTCACCTCCTTCCAGAACGGCCGCATGCGCCCGCCGGAGCCGCCCCCGGCCCGCTGAGACGGCCCCGTTCCCCGGTGGCCGCGGACGGTGTCCCCGTATCGGCAGGGAATCCTGACGTGGCGCGGGGCCGCCGTCCCATCGCCTTCGGGCCGGTCGGCCCCGTCCCCGCAACGCGAGGCGCCCGGACACCGGAGTCGTCAGCGCGGGCGGCCGACCCTGCCCCGGCCCGCTGCCCCCGGGGGCGTGCCGATACCTTTCATCCATGCTGTTTCACGTGCACGCCGAGGACCGCCCCGGGCTGGGGTCCGAACTGTACGACCTCGCAGAGGAGCACTGGTCCTACATGGACCGGTTCGAGGACCGGTTCCTCCTGCGGGGCCCCACCCTGGACGACGACGGTGAGGAGCACACGGGAAGCGTCCACGTGGTCGAGGTCCCCGACCGCGCCGCCGCGGAGCGGTTCGCGACCGAGGAGCCCTACTGGTCGGCCGGCCTCTACACCGGATACACGGCCCTCCGCGCGGTCCTCCTGTCCGACCGCAAGCCGGACACGGACGGGGAGGAGGCGCCCCACACGCTGGTCACCGGTGTGTGGGCCCCGAGGCCCCGTTCCGGAGGTGAGTCCGACCTGCTGCCGTCGGATGCCGGCCCCGGCGGCAGCCTGCACTTCACGGCACTCCTCGTCGACGACGACGGGACCGCCACGACCGGGATGATCGCGGTCGTGCGGGCTCTGCCGGACGAGGCGGTGGAGGTCGTGCGGCCGTTCGCGGATCGGCTCGCGGACGCCCCGGCCGCGCTGTCCGCACAGCGCTGGTGCCGCGGCGGACGCAACTAGTTCGTGCGTCCCGGGTTGTTCCGGGCCCTCTCCCACCGGCGAACTTCCCCTCGCCGCGCCTCCGCGCCCGTGAAGCCCGGACGGGCTGTACACCGCACGTCGTCGTGCGAGTGATCGCCCGGACGACCGCTCATCGACCGAAAGCCTTCGGAAAACACTCCCCGGGGCCGGGGGAGGTCAACGGCAGGTGGAAACGGGTGTAGGCCGGAAACTCCTCGACCGGGGCGAATCCGAGCCTGCGCAGTACGGCGGCGCTCGGATCGTTGCCACGGGTGACGCCCGCGAACATGTCGGTGGCGCCCAGGACGGTGAAGGCGCTCCCGATGAGAGCGGCGCAGGCCGCGCCCGCCCGGCCCTTCCCGGTGGCGGCCCGGGCGAGCCAGTAGCCCAGGCCGTAGTGCGGCGGAGCGGCCGCGATGATGCTGACCTGGCCCACCAGGCTCTCGCGCAGCCGTATGCCGTAGGCGCGTTCCTTCCCGGCGGAGTGGGCCAGTGCCTCCTCGATCTCCTCCACAGAAGCCCGGACCTGTTCGGTGAAGTCGCCGTGACGGGTCAGATGGACGGTGTCGGCCTGCAGGAGAGCCCGGATGCCGGCGGCGTCGGCGGGGGTGAGCACGCGCAGGGACACGTCGGGGATCCGGGTGGGCAGCGTCTCCGGCAGAGTCCCGAGCGGGGGGTGGACCATGGCGGCCACGATAGAGGGGCCCGGGCTCACGGGCGACGGGATATCGTGCGGGCCCGCTCCCCCGCCGGTGTACGCACGGCGGCGTTCGGCGGTGGAGAGCTGCCACCGCGCCCACCCTGCGCCCCGCGACCGGGAAACAGGACGGTCGTCGGCGCCGGTTCGGGTCATCGCTGTCGGAGCCCGGTCAACGGACCTCCTGGAGGGAGGCGGCGGCCGCGAGGAGGCAGGAACCGAACTCCTCCTCTCCGCCGGCGTCGACCCACCGCTCGAAGGCCTCCTGGTAGAAGACCGCGGCGACCCGCGCCACGATCCTCGCGGAGCCGGGCTCCACGCCGCGCTGCACCAGCGCGTCGCCGACGGCCCCGGCGAGGTCCGCGAGCTTGGTGCGGTCGCCCTCCTGCAGGTCGGGGCTCGTCTCGATCACGGCTCGGCGTTCGGCCGCGTGGTCGACGTAGTCGGCCAGGCGGGCACCGACCTGGGAGAAGGCGCTGAAGACGGCGGTCACCGGGGCGTCGTCCGCATCTGCGGCGAGGACGGCCTGCGCCACGGCGGCGGACAGCCGTTCCGAGCCGCCGAACAGGACCTCGCGCTTGTCGGGGAAGTAGCGGAAGAACGAGCGCCGGGTGATGCCCGCGCGCTCGGCTATGCGCGCCACGGTCACGTTGTCGTACCCGTGGTCTGTGAACAGTTCCAGTGCGGCCTGCTCGAGCCGCCCCTGTGTGCCCGGGTTCCATCTCGCCATGGACCGACCCCAACGGTGACGACACCCTGGGACGTCACCCGGCGAGGTCGCTCCTGTCGGACCTGGGCGAACAGGGAGGAGCGACGACGTCGACCACGCGCGACGGCGGGGTACGGGTTCTGGAGCCACCGGCCGACAGCCGCGCGCGACCGGGGGTCCGGCTGGTCGCCCCGTCCGGGAGGGGGCCGGGGCAGCCCGGGGCCCCGGTCGTCGGAGAGGCCGATCGTCCTCGCCACGGGCTAGATTGGGGCCTTCGCCGCCCGAGCAGGAGGCGGTCCCTACGGAGGAGCCGGCCATGTCGACAACAGCAACCGCGAACACCCACGCAGCGGTGGAGGAGTTGCTGCGCAGGATCGGTGAGGGCGACCCCGAGCGCATCGCCGAACTGTACGCCGATCGGGGCGACTGGAAGCTGAGCTGGCCGCAGGCCGAGCACGGCCGCGCCGCCACGCCCTGGATCCGCCACCGCTCCACCCGGGCCGACGCGGCCGCCCACTACCGCGAGATCGCCGAACACCATGTGCCGGAGCAGGTGGCGACCGAGATCGAACGCGTCCTCGTCGACGGGAACGACGCGGTCGTGCTCGGGGAGATCCGCCAGACCGCCCGGCCCACCGGACGCGCGTACCGTGCCCGGTTCGCCATGCACCTCACCTTCGAGGACGGCCTGGTCACCAGGCACCACGTCTACGAGGACAGTCTCGCCGTCGCCGAGGCCTTCGACGCCGACGACCGGTGAGGGCTTCCCTCGGAGCCTGCCCCTGACGTAGGACGCCCTTCCCGGGGCGCGGTTCGGGGACGCGCCCACGTGGGCGCGTCCCCGCCGGTCCGCCAGGGCGGCGTCACCCCCGGACCGGGCGGAGGCCGGGAGCCCGCCCGGCCGAGCCGGCACCCCGGGCCGCAGCGCGGCGGAGCGGCCGCGATGATGCCGACCCTGTCCGCCAGGGCCTCGATCGGATGTCGGCCCCGGAGGCCACGGTGGGCGGGCACGGCCCCACCGGTGATGGAGTGTCTCCCGGTTCCCGGCGAGGGCGCCGAACCCGGTGCGGCCGCACTCCTGGAGTCCAGACCCGACCGCGATCACGGCGCGGCGCTCGGCGGCCTTCCTGCCGGACTCGCTCTCCTCGGTCCACGGCGCCGCCGCCGGGGCGTTGGCGCCTCGCCGCTGCGTCACGCGCCTGCACACGGCCAGGCTCTCCCTCTGCACAATTTATGAGTATACTCATTTTTGATTACACTCATTAAAGCCGGGTATGTCCAGGTCAGGGAGAGGCCGGCCTGTGGCACACCGGACAACGGCATCCGAGCTCGTGGCCTCGGCCCCACCGCCACCGCTCACGTGACCGGCCGGAGGCGGCTCCGACTTCCCGCACCGCAACGCGTGCACCACCGCGGGACGGTCCCTTCCGCGCAGTGCGCAGCGGCCGACACCACACCCGGCCCCACGGAGAAGGAGCGACAGGGCATGAGAGCGTTCGTCATCACCCGGTACAAGGAGGAGCCGAGGGAGACCGAGGTCCCCGAACCGGTCGTCGGGGAAGGGGACGTGCTCGTCCGGGTGGAGGCCGCCGGGCTGAACCAGCTGGACGAGAAGACCCGTGTCGGCGAGTTCAAGCAGATCCTGCCCTACAAGTTTCCGCTGATCCTGGGGAACGACGTCGCCGGAACGGTCATCGGCGTCGGCGCCGAGGTCCGGGGTTTCAAACCCGGCGACCGGGTGTACGCCCGGCCCGGCAAGGACCGGATCGGTACCTTCGCCGAACGCATCGCCGTCTCCGAGGCGGACCTGGCCCCCACACCTTCGTCGATCCCCATGACGGAGGCGGGTTCGCTGCCGCTGGTGGCGCTCACCGCCTGGCAGGCGCTGGTCGAACGCGGCAGCGTGGGGCCCGGCCAGAAGGTCCTCGTCCACGCGGGCTCGGGTGGCGTCGGGTCGATCGCCATCCAGCTCGCCAAACACCTCGGTGCGCACGTGGCGACGACCGCCAGCGCCTCCAACGCCGACTTCGTCCGTGAGCTGGGCGCGGACACCGTCATCGACTACCGCAGCCAGGACTTCGAGCAGGTGCTGAGCGGGTACGACCTGGTCCTGGACAGCCTGGGCGGCAAGAACCTGGAGAAGTCGCTGCGTGTGCTCCGGCCCGGCGGCAAGGCGATCGGGATCTCCGGACCGCCGGACCCGGACTTCGCCCGGGAGATCGGCCTGAACCCGCTGCTGCGCCTGGCGATCACCGGTCTGAGCGCGGGGATCCGCCGCCAGGCCAAGAAACTCGGCGTGACGTACGAGTTCTTGTTCATGCGCGCCGACGGCGACCAGCTGCGCCGGATCAGCGCCCTCGTCGACGCCGGGGAGCTGCGCCCCGTCGTGGGAAGGGTGTTCCCCTTCGAACAGGCGCCCCAGGCCCTGCGGGCCCTGGCGGAGGGAGGCATCCGCGGCAAGGCCGTCATCAGCCGCACATGACCACTCGTCGGAAACCGTCCACCGCCGTCGAGCCGTCCCGTGCCGACACACCATCAGGGGAACCATCATGAGCGAGACCAGCGACGAACCGGTCAACACCTCGTACGCGAAGGCGCCGACCCGCACGGTCACCGCGGGCGGGGTGACCTACGCCTACCGGGAACTCGGGCCGAGAGGGGGCATCCCCGTCGTGTTCTTCGTGCACCTGGCCGCGACCCTGGACAACTGGGACCCGCGCATCGTCGATCCCGTCGCCCGGGAACGGCACGTCATCGCCTTCGACAACCGCGGGGTCGGGGCCTCGACCGGCGAGGTCCCCGACACGGTGGAGGCCATGGCCGCCGACGCGGCCGCCTTCGTCAGGGCCCTGGGGTTCGGGGAGATCGACGTCTTCGCCTTCTCCCTCGGCGGCATGGTCGCCCAGGTACTGGCGAGCGAGCACCCCGGACTGGTCCGCAGGCTCGTCCTCACCGGCACCGGGCCCGCCGGGGGCAAGGACATCGACAAGGTCGCCAGGACCACGTACTACGACATGGCGCGGGCGGCGCTGACCCGGTCGGACCCGAAGGAGTTCCTGTTCTTCAACCGCGACGCCACCGGCAAGAAGGCAGGGAAGGCGTTCGTCGAGCGGCTTGGGGAACGCACCGCGGATCGCGACGCACCCATCAGGGTCAAGGCCCTCCAGAAGCAGTTGAAGGCCATCAAGAGGTGGGGGCGTTCGACGCCCGCCGACCTGTCGGTGATCGCTCAGCCCACCCTGATCGCCAACGGGGACAACGACCGCATGGTGCCCTCGGTGCTCTCCGAGGACCTGCACCGGCGCATCCCCGGCTCCGAACTGGTCATCTACCCCGGCTCGGGCCACGGGGGCATCTTCCAGTACCACCGGGAGTTCGCCCCCGTCGCCGTGGAGTTCCTCACCCGTTGACGCCGCGGGAACGTCCCCGGACCCCGACGGCCGGGGGCCGGGGGCCGGGGCCAGGGAGGGGATGGTGCAGGGCCCCGCGCGTGCACCCGGCGAGGCCGCCGAACGCCGTGCGGGTCCCCCGCCCTCGGGCAGCGGCCCACCGCGCCGGTGCCGGGCGCCGCGACCGTGACACGCACGGCCGCGGCGCCCGGCACCGGGGTCTCAGGCGTTCGTCGCGTCGAGCTGGGGGTAGAGCGCCTCGATCGGGGCACTGAGCCCGGCCTTGACCTTGACGGAGTCCTCGTCCGCGAGGACCTCGTACTGTCCGGCCTCGGTGGCGTCGAACACGGCGCGCACGAGGCCGGCGGGGTCGGTCTTGGGACCGGCGGAGTGCGCGGCCATCGGGGTGTCGACGTAGCCCACGTGCACTCCGACGACGTGCACCCCCTCAGGGGCGAGCTCCAGGCGTAGGGAGTTGGTCGCCGACCACAGTGCGGCCTTGGTCGCGCTGTAGATGCCGGCTACGGCGTACCAGCTCAGCGCCGAGTGGATGTCGATGATGGCCGACGCCTTCTTCGCCGACAGGACGGGGGCGAAGGCGCGGGCGAGGAAGAGCGGGCCCAGGAAGTTGGTCTCGACGTTGGTGCGGATCTCCTCGTCGGTGTGCGTGAGGATTCCCGGGCTGGACACCGAGGTCCCGGCGTTGTTGACCAGCATGGTCACGTCACCGGCGGCTTCGACGGCCTCCCGGATGGAGACAGGGTCGGTGACGTCCAGACGCAGGGGGACGATGCGCTCGTCGTCCCAGGTCCGGGGCTTGCGCGCGGTGGCGTAGACCTTGGTGGCGCCGCGCGCCAGGGCCTCGTTGACGAAGTGTGTGCCGATACCGCCGTTGGCTCCGGTGACCAGGACGACGGATCCGTCGAGTGTGGGCATGTTCGTTCTCCTCAACTGTTCGCTGTGGGGGATCCGGGTGGGGTTGCGGGGCCCGTCAGTCCGTGGCCAGAGTGGGGTAGTCGGTGTAGCCCCGTGCGCCGCCGCCGTACAGGGTGGTCGGGTCCACCTCGTTGAGCGGGGCGTCGTTGCGCAGGCGTTCGACGATGTCGGGGTTGGCCAGCGCGAAGCGGCCCAGGGGCGCGATGTCGGCGAGCCCGGCGTCGATGTCGTCGGCGATCTGCTCCCGGGTGCGCCCGTAGCGGACCACGAGCAGCGCGGTGGGCCACACAGCGCGCAGCGACCGAAGGAGGTCGTCGTCCCCGATGTGGTGGATGTGCAGGTAGGCCAGGTTCAGGTCCGCGAGCCGACCGACCAGGTGACGGTACTGGGCGCGCACGCCCTCGGTGTCGCCCTCGTCGATCCCGCCCAGGGGAAAGGCCGGGGACAGTCGGATTCCGACGCGGTCCGCGCCGATCTCCTCGGCCACCGCCCGGGCGACCTCGACGACGAACCGGGCGCGGTTCTCCACCGACCCGCCGTAGGTGTCGGTGCGCTGGTTGGAGTTCGGGGAGAGGAACTGGTGGAGCAGGTACCCGTTGGCGCCGTGGATCTCCACCCCGTCGGCGCCGGCGGCGATCGCGGATGCCGCCGCGTGCCGGAAGTCGGAGATGGTGGCCTGGATGTCCCCGATGCTCAGCTCGCGGGGCACGGGTGTCTTCCGGGGGCCGGTCGGGGTGAAGATGTCCGCATCGGCGGAGATCGCCGAGGGGGCCACCGGCCGGCGGTGGTGCGGTGTGTTGTCGGGGTGGGCGATGCGGCCCGTGTGCATCAGTTGGATGAAGAGCGCCCCGTCACCGTCGTGGACGGCGTCGGCGACCCGGCGCCAGCCCTCGATGTGCGCGGGCGTGTGGATGCCAGGGGTGTTGGGGTAGCCCTGTCCGTCCTCCGAGGGTTGTGTGCCCTCGGTGATGACCAGTCCGAGGGAGGCGCGCCGGCCGTAGTACTCGGCGGCCAGGTCACCCGGCGTGCCGTCCGGGTGGGCGCGGTTGCGGGTCATCGGCGCCAGTGCGAGGCGGTGCGGAAGCTTCACCCGGCCGAGGGTGAAGGGCTGCCAGAGCGAGGAACTGTTCATGGGTCGGTTGCTCCGTGACGTCGATCGGTCGTGGATGCCGCCTTGGGAGGGGGCGCTCCGCACCCGCGTGGGAGAATGAGCCCGGTCAGGTAGGCACCACACTTTAAATGACTATGCTCATAACTGAGTCTAGTCAGTCTCTATTCCCAAGGAGGGCACGATGCCATCCGCCTCCCGGGCGCAGGGGCGACGCGAGCGCAACAAGCAGCAAAAACTCGAACGCATCACCGCCGCCGCCGGCGAGCTCTTCGCGGAGCACGGGATCGACGAGGTCACCACCCAGCAGATCGCCGAGCGCGCCGACATCGGCACCGGCACCCTGTTCCTCTACGCCAAGAGCAAGGGCGAACTGCTTCTGCTGGTACAGAACTCCCACTACTCCGAGTCCCTGGAGCGGGGGGTCAGGGACGCCGAGGGCATCACCGACACGGTGGACGCCGTGATGGCCGTCGTGCGCCCGATCGTCGAGTGCAACCGCACGCAGATCGAGAACGGACGCACCTACCTTCGCGAGATGGTGTTCGGCGACCCCGAGGAGCCCCACCACCGTGACGCCCTCACGATCACGGCCCGGACCGAGGCGAGCATCGCCGCCCTGATAGGTCGGGGCCCCGGGATCGGCGAACACGAGGCCGCGACACTGGCGCACACCGTGTCGGCCGTCATGTTCCTCAGCATGGCGGCATCGGTGAACATCACGGCGAGCGTCGAGGAGATCGTCCAGGACATCCGCGGCCAGATCGCCGTCATGCTCCCCGGCACGGGCAGCGGCCGCGCCTGAACACCTGTGCCCGCCGGGCCGGCCACTCCCCCGTCGCTCGTCGGAGCAGATCCCTGGCGTAGGACGCCCTTCCCGGGGCGCGGTTCGGGGACGCGCCCACGTGGGCGCGTCCCCGCCGGTCCCTCGGAGGGCATCCGCGCGGGGCCGGGCGGAGGCCGGGGCCCGCCCGGCCGCGGCTCCTCGCCCCGGGTTTCTGTACCGACCGGTTAGGATCGTGGCATGGGTGTTTCCCGGAGTACTGTCATCGGCCGTCCCAGGGAGTTCGACGTCGACGAGGCGCTGGAGTGCGCCATGCGCGTCTTCTGGGAGAGGGGCTACGAGGGGGCGAGCCTCGCCGACCTGACCGGCGCCATGGGGATCACCAAGACGAGCATGTACGCGGCCTTCGGCAACAAGGAGCAGCTGTTCCGCAAGGCCCTGGAGCGCTACACCGAGGGGCCGGCCTCCTACGCGGCGCGCGCCATGGAGGAGCCGACCGCCCGGCAGGTCGCCGAGGCGCTCCTGCGCGGCTCGGTGCGGACCACGACCCTCCCCGGAGGCCCTCCCGGGTGCCTGGGCGTGCAGGGCGCGCTGGCGTCGGGTGAGGGGGGCAGGCCCGCGCACGACATGCTCGTCGCCTGGCGCAACGACGCGACGCTGCGCGTGGAGGAGCGCTTCCGGCGGGCCGTCGACGAGGGCGACCTCCCGGAGGACGCCGACCCGCGGCGGTTGGCCCGGTACATCATGACGGTGGCGTTCGGCATCGCCGTCCAGGCCGCCAACGGCCTCGGCCGCGACGAGCTCCAGGACAGCGCCGACATGGCGCTGCGGAACTGGCTGCCGTAGCGGGCTCCCCTCCGCGGCGGGCTCGCGGGCGCCTGCCCGAGCGCTGCCGCGCCCGCACCGTTCCCGGCGCGGGCGCCCGGACGCCGTCCGCGGCCCTCAGCACCGCCCCCTCGGCGTCCGTCGTCCGCGCGCCCACGGCTCCTCGGCTCAGCGGCGCGGTTCCCACCGGAAGATCCGGGTTGCCAGGGTGACGGCGACGACGACCCAGGCCAGGGTCGGGGCCAACAGGAACAGCGACTCCGAGAGCGGGACGCCGCCGTTCCAGGCGTTGACGACCAGCTCGGAAGCCGCACCGCCGGGGAGCAGCCGCTTGAGCAGGGTGAGCTCCTCGGTGCCGGTGAACCCGACCCAGCCGGACACGGCGAGCACGCCGATGAGGACGGGCAGGGTGGTCACCTGGGCGTGCTCGGGAGAGTTCGTCACCCCGGCCGTGGCCAGTGCCAGTCCGATCATCATGACCACCGTCGCGAGGGTGGCCGCCCCTGTGAGCAGGAGGTCGGCCGGCGGGTCGGCGACGACGGACAGCACGACCAGGACCACGCCCACCTGGGCCAGCGTGATCGCGGTGACCGGGAGCAGCAGCCCGGCGAGGATGCGGGTGTCGTCCACCGCGGTGGAGCGCAGCCGCTTGAGGAACAGGTTCTGGCGGCGGGAGGCTAGCGTGGTGACGGCGGTGGTGTAGAGCCCCATCGTCACGACGAGGAACATCAGCACCGCGGCGACGGCCCCGAGGTCGAGGGCCGGGATGCGGTCGTGCAGGTACATGTAGAAGGCGCTGGACGCCGCGGGCATGACGAGCATGGTGACCAGGATCAGCCGGTTCCGGAAGATCTGGATCAGCTCACCGTGAGCGATCGCGAGCATGGCGGGGATCCTTTGACTGGAAGTTGCGGAAGAAGGGCGGCCGGCGACGGCCGGGTCCGGGAGGGACCGCACGGTCTACTCGCTGCCGATGGCGCGGAAGACGTCGTCGAGGCGGGTCGGCCCGGCCTGGAGGTCGCGCAGTTCCGCCCCGTGGTCGTGCGCCCAGTTCAGGAGCGCGCGCAGGTCCTCCTGCAGACCGGTGGTCTCGACGAGGAACGACCCGTCGCCCTGGGGAACGGCGGGCAGCGGCAGCGCCGGGGCGGAGGGCGCGAGGGAGAAGCGGACCGTGGCGGGCAGCGTGCGCGTGAGCTCGGAGACCGTCCCCTCGCGGTGGAAGGAGCCCTGGTGCATGAGCCCGATCCGGTCGGCGCGCTGCTGGGCCTCCTCCAGGTAGTGCGTGGTCAGGACGACGGTGGAGCCGTCCTCGCGCAGCCGGTCCACGGCCTCCCACAGGGCGTCCCGGGACTGGATGTCCAGGCCGGTGGTGGGCTCGTCGAGGAAGACCAGCTCCGGTGCCCCGTACACGGCGGTGGCGAAGTCCAGCCGGCGCTTCTCGCCGCCCGAGAGCTGGGAGACCTTGGTGCCGGCCTTGCGGGTGAGGTCGACGACGCCGAGCAGGCGGTCGACGCTGTCCGTGCGCCTGCTGAGCCGGCCGATCAGGCGGACCGACTCCCGGACCGTGAGGTCCGGGGAGAAGCCGCTCTCCTGGAGCATGATGCCCGTGCGGGGCCGTACGCCGCGGCGGTCGCGCGGGTCGCTCCCGAAGACCCGCACGGTGCCGGACGTGGCGGGGCGGTGGCCCTCGACGGCCTCCAGGGTCGAGGTCTTCCCGGCCCCGTTCGTTCCGAGCAGCGCGTAGAGTTCCCCGCGCCCCACGTGGAAGGACAGGTCCTTCACGGCGTGGAAGTCGCCGTACTTCACGTTCAGGTGCTCGACTTCGATGACTGGTTGCGTTGGCATGTCCCCATTCCAGCCGTCGGCGCCGCCGTCCGGCAGTCGCACCACGTCACTGATGCACCATGACGTTCGTACGGGTGGGGATGTGACGTGGTGTCACTGTCGGCGCGGAGGGACCGGGAGGAGAGCGGGCCGGGCACAGCCGTCGGCGGCGGCCGACCCCTCGTGTCCGGGGCCGCCGTGCCCGAGGCCCCGGGCGCTTAGGCGCCCCGGGCACGGCGTCAGGTGACCTGTGCGGAGCCGATCCCGGGACCGTCGGAGGTCCTTCGGCGCGGCAGGATCCAGGGGCGGCACACCAGGAAGATCAGCGCGATCTCCACCGGCGCTCCCGCGTAGTACATCAGTTCCGCGCCCGCGCGGGCCTGCTCGGCGGGGACTCCCTCGGGCGGGGCCGCGTAGAGGGTCTTGGCGAGGATGTTGTGCACGGCGATCGCCAGGACCAGGGCCGCTGCCCGCCACGGCGGGGAGGGGCGGTGCGGCGCCGGGTCGGGGCCGCCCAGGACGGCGAAGGCGAACAGGTACCCGGCGGCGAACACGTGCGCGTGGACCAGGGCGTGCAGGAGCGGGTCGGTGTGCGTGAGGGCGTACAGGCCGGTCCGGTAGAGCGCCCACAGGCCGCCGACGCTGAGCGCACCCGCCACGAACGGGTCGGTCAGGACGGCCGCCGGGGGCGAGGACAGTATTCGGGCGAGGGGACGGGCCGCGCGCACCGGCAGGGTCCGCAGGGCCAGGGTGACCGGGGCCGCCAGGACCAGCAGGAGCGGGCCCAGCATGCCCAGCAGGACGTGTCCGGCCATGTGGGCGGTGAAGTCGTGGTGGGCGCGTTCGGCCAGGGGGCCGACCAGTGCGGCGCCCACGCACAGGCACCCGGCCGCCCACGACGCGGTGCGGGACGCCGGCCAGGCGGTACCGCGCCTGTACAGGGCCGACACCGCGGCCGGGTAGGCCGCCAGTGCGGCCACCAGCAGGATCGCCGCCGCCCACCCGCCCGGGCCGAGCAGAGCGGTTTCGGTCCCGTGGTGTCCGTGGTGGTGCATGCTCAGGCCCCGGCCCCGGTGGTTGCGGCGGACCGGCCCGCGCGTCGTGCGGTCACGGTCCACAGCACGATCCCGGACACGAGCAGGACGGCGGCGACGGCGTTCCAGGTCACGTCGTAGGGCACCAGGTCCACCCCGTAGCGGATCTGGTGCAGCCCCAGGACCTTGTGGTGGACCAATCCGTCGTAGAGCTGGAAGAACCCCGCCCCGGTCAGCCATCCCGCGGTGAAGGCAGCGCCCCGGAAGGCGCGTTCGCGGCGCAGTGCGGCGACCATCAGCAGCGAGGCGACGGTGGCGAACCAGCTGAAGGCGTGGAACAGCCCGTCCGATACCAGGCCGACGTCGCTGGTGGACAGGTCGTAGAAGTGGTGCCAGTGCAGGAGCTGGTGGAAGACCACCTCGTCGACGAAGGCGACGGTGCCCAGCCCGAGCAGGATCCCGGCGGTCAGGTTGCGGCCGTGGCGCGGGCGCGGCTGCGCCCGTGTCGGTGTGGACATCGGCTCCCCTCCCCCGGCCCCGGTCGCGCCTCTCGGTGGGCCTCGCGCACACGACTACCCGGCGACCGGGGGCGAAAACGCAGGTCCGCCCCGGCCCCGCCGGTCGGGGCCGGGGCACCTGCGCGGACATCGGGACGCCCGGTCCTCGCACGGTTCCGAGCCGTCGACCCGCACCATTGGTACCAATCGGTACAGAAGTGCTAGGGTCTGGTTCTGTACCACTCGGTACCTAAATTTTCGGGAGAGCGCCCATGGGACAGCTGGAAGGCAGGACCGCCGTCGTCACCGGCGGCGGCACCGGGATCGGCCTGGCCACCGCCGCGCGGTTGGCGGCCGAGGGCGCCCACGTGTTCATCAGCGGCCGGCGCGAGGACGTGCTGGCGCGGGCCGCGGAGTCGATCGGCCCCGCGGCCACCGCGGTCGCGGGCGACATCTCCGACCCCGCCGACCTGGACCGGCTGTACGACGCGGTCCGGGAGCGCGGCGAAGGCCTGGACGTGCTGTTCGCCAACGCGGCCGCGGTCTCGTTCGCACCGCTGGAGAAGGCCACCGGGGAGCAGTTCGAGCGGACCTTCGGCGTCAACGTCCGGGGCACGCTGCTCACCGTACAGAAGGCCCTGCCGCTGCTGGGCGAGGGCGCGTCGGTGGTCCTGAACGCCTCGATCCGCGCCGACGACGGCTGGGAGGACTACGGCCTGTACGCGGCGTCCAAGGCCGCGGTGCGGTCCCTGGCGCGGACCCTGGCCAACGAGCTGAAGGGCCGGGGCATCCGGGTCAACGCCGTCTCGCCGGGCGCCATCGACACCCCCGGCATCGACGGCGCCGTCGGCGAGGAGAACGCCGCCGCCGCCAAGGCGGGCCTCGCGGCGGGGGTCCCCCTCGGCCGCATGGGGCGCCCGGAGGAGGTCGCCGCGGCCGTGGCCTTCCTCGCCTCCCCCGACAGCAGCTTCATGCTCGGCACCACCCTGTACGTCGACGGCGGTGAACACCAGTTCTGACGCCCCGGGCACGGGACCCGGGCAGGGCCGCGGGCGGGTCGCCGCCCGCGGCCCTGCGCACGCGGGTCGCCGCCTACTGCGGCACGGTCGCGATCTGGATCAGGTTGCCGCAGGTGTCGTCGAGGACGGCGGTGGTGACCGGTCCCATCTCCAGGGGATCCTGGGTGAAGCGGACGCCGAGGCCGCGCAGGCGCTGGTATTCCGCCTGCACGTCCTGGACGGCGAACTGGGCGAGCGGGATGCCGTCCTTGACCAGGGCGTCGCGGTAGGTCCTGGCGGCCGGGTGGGCGGCGGGCTCGAGGAGGAGCTCGGTGCCGTCGGGCTCGTCGGGCGAGACGACGGTCAGCCACCGGTCGCTCTCGCCCACCGGGACGTCGTGCTTCTTCACGAAGCCGAGGACCTCGGTGTAGAACTGCTCGGCCTGGGCCTGGTCGTCGACGAAGACGCTGGTCATGTGAATCTTCATGGGGTGTTCCCCTCCGGTCCGGATGCGTCTGGCAGGGGCCACCGCTCGGCGATGTGCCGCAGCGGGGCCGTGTTCAGGTCGTGGAACTTGTAGCGGCCCTCCCGCCTGGTCTCGACGAGCCCTGCGGACTCCAGCACGGCGAGGTGCTGGGAGACCGCCTGGCGCGAGATGCCGAGCCGGTGCCTCATGCTCAGCCGCGAGCAGATCTCGAACAGCGTCTGCCCGGACTTCTCCGTGAGCTCGTCGAGGATGGTGCGGCGAGTCGGGTCGGCCAGAGCTTTGAAGAGTTGGTCGGCCACGGCCACCATGATAGGCAAGTAACCACTTGCTTGTCGAGTCGGGGCGGCGTGTCCCGTATCGGCCTGCCCTCCGAGTGCGCAGGTCAACCCGGTTGTGGTCGTGTGCGGCCCTGGATCCGGTGTCGGCCGGCGACACGACCGCTCCTCGCCCGCAGCGCCGCGGACGCCTTGCGAACGGAGCTCTCGACCGGTGGCCACGAGACCGTCGGGGAAGCCGTCGTGTCGTGGGTCCGTGCGATCCTGCTCCGCCCACCGAAAACCCCCAGGAGGCGAACGTGTCCCACCACCAGGTCGTCGTGGTCCTGCCGAAGCCGCCCGACACCTCGGCGGGCGCCGCCCCGGGCGAGGTGCTCCTGCGGGAGCTGCTCCCCCTGCTGGGGGAACCCGACTACGCGGGCGAGGACACGGACCCGCCCGGCCGCTGGTGGGACCGGTGGATGATCGGAGGCCGGTTCGAGAACGCGTTCCTGTGCACGGACCCCGACGACCCCCGGGTCCTGCCCGCCGAGGACGGCGAACCCCGCATGGTGACGGCGGCGCCCGCATCCCTGCTCGACCTCGACGCGCAGCGCGAGGCGGCGGCCGGGAGGGCGGCCGACAGGTGGGACCGCGCCACGGGGATACTCCGGCGCCACCCCGACGCCGAGACGCTCCGCGCGTTCCTCCTGCGGGGCGGGGAAAGGGCCGAGCGCACGCGCCCCGGGGCGACGGCCGCGCACGTCCGGACGCCGGCGGGGAGGACCGCCCAGGCCGAACGGACGGCCGCCATGAAGGCCTACCATGCCCAGGACGCCGTCCGGGAGCTCACAGGAGCCGGACTCACGCACTTCGCCGTGCGCGCGGTCGAGCACTACTCCACGCCCCGGGAGGAGTTCGTGGAACAGGCGCGTCGGGGCGCGGTGCCGGGATGGGCCCTCATCGACACGGACGGAACCTGGTACGCCGTGGAACACCTGCCCGGGGCCGGTGACGGCCCCGAAGCACGGCAGGCACGGCGCGAGTACCTGCGCCGCACGAACGCGCTCCTCGACGCGTTGCCCGGCGACGCCTACCTGGTCATGGCCGACCTTCACGCGTGAGGGGTCGACGGGAGCGGCTGTCCGCCCCGGAAGGCGCACGACCGGACGGCGGCCCGGGCGGTGCCTGCGTCGGCGCCCCCGCGGACGGCGGCCCGGGCCATCACCACGTCCACGGGACCGTGCCGGTCCTCCGGGCACTCCTTCGAGGGGCGAACGCCCCCTCGTGATCAGAACTCGGGACAGGTCCTGGTCCGGCAGTGCGGCTCCGACGCGATAATGGCCGCGACCTTCGAGCCCGGCGGATCACCCCCGGCGCCCGACCGCTCCGCCCTCCGGGAATGAGAACGCACGTGTACATGAGGACATTCGGCCGCGTGGAGGACAGACCCGTGCTGCTCCTGCACGGCGGCGGCGTCGCAGGGTGGATGTGGGAGCCCCTGAGGGCGCACCTGGACCCGGGGCTCCGGCTCCTCGTACCGGATCTTCCCGGACACGACCGCAGCGCCGACACGGCCTACCGCTCGCACGAGCAGGCGGTCGCCGAACTGGAGTCGCTGCTCGAGAAGGAGGCGGCGACGCCCGCCGCGGTCGTCGGGTTCTCCCTCGGCGCGCAGTTGGCGGTCCTGCTCGCCGCCCGCCGGCCGGACCTGGTCGACCGGGTCGCGGCCGTGAGCGCGCAGGCCGTCCCCTCACCGGCCCCGCGCCTGGTCCTCGCCCTGCTCGGTGCGACCGCCGGGCTGGCCAAGCACGAAAGGTTCGCCCGGCTGCAGGCGAAGGAGCTCTTCATCCCGCCCGAGCTCCTCGACGACTACCTCCGCACCTCCTCGACCGTGTCCAGGGGCACGCTGCTCGCGGCCGTCGGCGAGAACATCCGCTTCACCGTGCCCGCGGGGTGGTCGGCCTTCCCCGGTGAGGCGCTCCTTCTCGCCGGGGCCGGGGAGCGCACGTTCATGAGGAAGTCGGCCGAGACGCTGCGCCGGGCCCTCCCCCACAGCGAGCTGGAGATCGTCGAGGGATGCGGACACGGTCTCCCGCTGCAGAACCCCGCCTGGCTGGCGAACCGCCTGCACACCTGGCTCGGACTCTGAGGGCCGCCCGCGATCAGTGGTCATGCCGACGAACCCGGCCGTGCGCGACGCGGGGCACGACGAGAGGAACAGCGGCACATCCTACGAGCAGGAGGCCTGCTCCTACCCGTGGTGCAGGTCCACCGCACGGACGCCCCCGGTCGAGGACCGAGCTGCCATCGGCAACGGAGAGCCGTGGAGTTCGGAGCAGGCCCGCGCGGCCTGAACCCCTGGCCACCCCTGAAAATCAATATCCCAGGACCAAGACCCAACCTCAATGGGAGCACGAAACAGCTCGCCCACCATTCACCTTCCACCTTATGGGCATCCCTGCGGATATAGGAGAGTTAACTATCCGTTCGTGGCCATCTCCCACCACCAGTGACTCACGGGAACGCCTTCGGGGACCGCGGTGCCAGCACCTCGCACGCCTGACAGGTTCGTCCGGAGCTCCTCGTCGGTGTCGTCAATGTCTTCGGCGTCCAGCAAGGTGAAAGTCAGACTGCCGAGATAGATCTCGAACAGGTTCTCCAGAGCCGAGCGATACAGGCAGGCTCCGTACCAGCCCTCTCCCTCGGACATCAGCGCGTAGGTGTCGGTCTGGCCGAGGTAGGCGTTGATCTCCCCCGTTCGAGCCGCGGCGAGTTCGGCAATGCGAAGCCTCTCGCCCTGGGTAGGCGTCCCTCCCTGGAGCGTGGCTCCCCAGAGAAGGAGAAGTGCCCGGTCGAGCGGGACGTGTTGGTCGGCCAGATCGGCTGCGGCTTGGAAGATCAGCTCGTGTCCGCTTCCGCTGAAGGTGTGCACGGGCTCGGTGGGGGGCGCCGGCCAGCCGTAACCGTCCAAGTTGGCCGCCCCGTCGGTCTCCACGCGCACCCGTGCCGACAAGGTCACGGCAGCCAGCTCGGTGTCGGCCGCCGCTCGGTGGAAGGTCAGGACGCGTGACCCGTGGGAGTCCGCAATGTCGCTGACCACAGCTCCTTCTCGCACTGTTGTGGACGCCGACGCGTGGAATGCACGGACGGGCGTGCCGTCCCTGCGTTCCGTAAAAGGCAGTTCAACAAGTCGGCGTTTGGTCTGCGTCGCGGCGTTGACGGGGGAATCGAACGTCAGCATGTTCGCGTAAGAACGAAGCTTCTCACACACAGCAGCCGAATCTGCGTCGGATTCTATACGCACTCCGCTACGTCCGAGCGTTGCTATCGCAGCCAGATCCTGGTCCAGACGTCGCTGTACCAGGCTGGGGTCTGCACGCAACCGCGCAGCGGCGATCTCTCCGGGAGTGGGGTCAGAAGACAAGGAAACTCCTGAGCAGTAGAAGGTCTTCGATCACAGCGGCGACTTCTCATAGTGGCGCCTACAGAGCTGTTCCGGTTCGCTCAAGCCCTGGAGTGCGGGCATACCACCAACAGGGTGATCCAAGCAATCAATCGAGGGTCTCATCTGCGCAGATGGAAGGTGACTACGATAAATATCGTACGCATCCTTACTCTCCGATACGTCTGCTCCGCGCTGAATATTTCGATATGACTTCACCTGCACCGACCTCAGACCAGGGAACACCAAAAGAGAGCAGGAAGAAAGGGGATAAAATTCAGAGAAAAATCAGACATTGTCATTCATCGTACACACCATCGAGATGGTCATATTCAAGCCGTGTTCTTTTTTCTTCTTCACTCATATCTTGTCGAACTGGGGAACTCCACCACCAGTACCCTTCGGGAACCCAGTCTGGAATATCCGAACTCCGCACAGGCGGAGCTTCATCAGAAACATCCTTGATGATTTCATCTATATCTTCAAGATCCTCATGGAAGGTAACTTCTACACTTGTTGGACCAACACTATCCCAATCCATGAACTCATCGTCGAGTATTTGCAGCACAGAGCGCATCCAGCACGCCACTTCAAAACCATCTAGGCGACCACGCTCGGCATAGTTGGAACACTTTCCAACATAGGCCCTCAAGCCCCCTAGGTTATCCTCATTCACCAAAAGCCTGGAGAAGGAAGCCCTGAAGCCTTCTGAAATATCAACAGAAACGGGGCTACTCTTCAATTCGACATAGACAGAAGGCAGAGAGTCGAGCACCGAGCCGACTTCCAACACCGCCTCTTTTTTGCCTTTTTTCTTTTCAAGTTTTTCAATAATTTTTATCATGTCTTCTTGAGACATAAACTCCCCCAGTTGAACTAGTCTTTGAAGACCGTGTTGCCGTATGTCGGCATGACTATAGAACCGTCTTCCTTGACAATCACTATCGCCCTCAAGAATACTTCTTTTTTCTTTCTCTTGTCGATTGCCTGATTCCCGTCCAAGTCAAGCTTCGGTCTTACTATTTCCAATCTCTCACCACCACCGTCAAGTGGCTCCCGGCTACGAATCTCTCCGTTCCGGATCGTCTCCTCCGCACTATCCATATAGTCATCTACAATACTACCTCCCTGCTCCCACGGCTGAATCTCATCATAGTGCTTCCGAGCATGGTAGGCAGTGGACGTCTGGTGACCCATGCCGATATTGCCAGCCTGACCTCGGATTGCCTGCTCGAATTCTTCGGGCGGCAATTCTGTATCTACTCGAGCTGGCTGATCGGGCCTTTTCTGTTCGACCGCAGCATGGTCCTGCTCCAGGCGTTGAGCAACAAAATCATCTGTCATCTCGGACGCCACATTTCTCTGCGAATCCCTCTTGCTTACTCCACTTTCCTGGAGTTCAGTTGCCAATTCGTCAAAAGTGGCCTTGAAGTACTCGTATCGATAGGCGAATTCTCGCGGGTTTTCGGCGCCCTCCATGGCAAAGCGAGTGGCTCTCGGATGCATATCGTTTGCCACACCTCCCCCAAACTTCTGACTGAGAGCCGATGCGACACGCTGCCACTGGTCTCCATCACGGGGATGATCTCCACGGAGGGCAAGAATCTCCTCTTCAGACAAATTCGCATCACGAAGACCATTCTCGGCTTTTTCTGCCTTATCGAGCCTTCTTTCCAAGTCTGGATCAGAGGGAGGAGAAATATTCTCCTCACCTGAGTCAGCATTTTCGCCATCATCCCCACCGGTGGCGGTGCGGTCCCGGGGCGGCTGGTCTCCGCCGCCCTCACCATCGCCGGTGGCGGTTTCCGGACGTGCGGGTTCTTCTCTCGGAGCGTCGTCACGCCGCACGGGGCGGTCGTCGCCCTGACCGTCGGTTCCTTCATCGTCCGTACGACTCGTAGGACGCTGTTCGGGACCGTCCTCGGCTCGTTGCTCCGCGTTGTCGCCGCGCTGTCCTTCGGTGTCCGGGAGGGTGGTCGGCGCGAGGGCTTCGGTGTCCTGGTCAGGCCTTCTGGGAGTGTCCGTGTCCTCGGCACGGGGGCGGTCGGGCGAAGGGCCCTCTCCCTGACCCTGCGGGGTGTCGCCGCGCTGGTGTGCGGTCGGGGAGGGCTGGTCGCCGCCGTCGCCGACCACCGGCCGGTTCGGGGACGGGGAGGGCGCATCCGGCCGGGGTGCGGGCGTGTTGCGGTACTGGTCGGGGTCCAGGAGCGATTCCCGGAGCAGGGTGAGGTCATGCCGGAAGCGCTCGCCGATCGGCGTGCTTCCTTCTTCCAGGCGCTGGGGCAGCGGGCTGCTCGGGCCCACCGGGAGGCGCCCGCCGGTCTGGGAGGACTGGCCGTTGCCGTCGGAGTAGGAACCGTCCCGGTTGGAGGGGGTGATCGCCTCTCCGCCCGGCCCGAGCGTCAGCACGGTCGTGCCGATCTTGAGCGGGATGCCCACGGTCATCAGCGCGGTGTTGAGGACGCTGGTGGAACCGGTGTACTCCGGGTCCTCCTCACGCCTGGACCAGGCCGTGTGCCCCTCCACCGCTTGGTCCCAGCTGGCGCCGATGTTGGTGGTCCAGCGGTCCCACCTGGTGCCCTCGGCGCCATCGGCCACCCATCCCTGTTCGTCGTGGACGCCGATGAAGGTCATCGCGTCCATCCATCCGTCCTTGACGGTGTTCTTGGCGTTCTCCCAGCGCCCGCTGGGGGTGATCTGCCATCCGCCCTGGGGGTGCCACAGGCCGGACAGCGAGGCCAGCCCCACCGCAGACCCCCACAGTCCGTCGACCACGAGGATGTCCCAGGCGGCCTGGTCGGTGCTGTTGGAGAAGCTCGCCATGGAGGGGTGGAATTCGGTGCCCAACCACGCGGTGAAGTCGTTGGCCGGGTCCATGAAGGTCTCGTCGAACCCCGGGGCCTCGCGCTCACCCGCGTCGGTGGGCAGCCCGTAGACGAGCACGTCGTCCCCGCCCGCCTGATCGGGCGAGGCGTAGGAGGGTCCGCCGAAGAGGGCGGAGATCCGTGTGGCGCAGGCGTTCTCGGCCTCGTTGAACGCAGCCCAGGCCGTGTTGACGCCGTCCTTGAGCCGGATGTTCTCCTGAAGGGCCCACTCGTCGGTCTCGTCGTCCTTGTCCAGCCACCACACCTTCTTGTCGTGGTGCTTGTTCCAGAACGACTGCGCCTCGATCCTGAGGGTGTTGAGCGAAGAACGCGCCGTCGAGGCGGCCTCGGCCAGTTCCTCCAGGGCGTCGGCGACGGTGGCCAGGTCGCTCTGGATGTCCTCGCCGCGGGTCACCACCGGGTCCATGGCGGCGAAGAGCGTCTCGCTCTCCGGCGCGACGTAGTGGGCCTGTAGTCCTGCCCAGGTGGAGTGCATGTCCTCGGCGCCGCCGAGGAGGTTCTCCCCGCCGGTGCGCAGTGTCTCGGCGGCGTAGTTGAGCGACCAGACGTCGGTCAGGGGGTAGGGGATGGCCTCGGGGTCGATGAGGGTGAACATGTTCGGGTCCACCCCGTCCTGGGGCTGGGTGGGCTCGAAGGTCACCGCGGTCCTCCGGGGGTGGCGGGGGCGTCGGGTCCCAGGTCGAGGTTGAAGCCGGTGCCGGCCTGGCTCTGGGCTTCGGCGGCCATCTCCTCCTGTCCCTGGTCGTAGGCGAGGGTCGCGTCGTTGGCGCCCTGCAGGCAGGAGAGGCTGCGGGTGAACATGGCGTTGGTCTGGGTCGTGAAGTGGCCGAGGAACCCGCCCAGGGCCGCTTCGACCGGGGGGCTCTTGGCGTTGGTCAGGGCCATGTCGATGCCGTCGGCGGTGGTGTCGATGGTGGCGGAGAAGCCCTCGCCGTCCAGGCCCAGCTGGGTGCTGAAGTCGGTCAGGGTCAGCGCCACACCGTGGACGTCGATGTCCCACCGGCTCATCGCTCACCCGCCTGTGTGCGGGCGGTGAACCGGTGCGGGTGGAAGGCGGTGCCGGCGTCGGCGTCGCGAACCTGGGCAGCCGCACGTGCGGCCTCGGCCATGCTCTTGTCCGCGACGCGGGCCCTGAGCTGGTCGAGCGAGGCGCGGACGCCTTCGACCGCGGTGTTCATGCGTTCCCGGACCGGTGGGAGGAGGGCGTCGGGGTGCTCGGGGGCCGAGGAGGACGCGGCCTGTTCCTGCCGGTCCTGGCTCGCGGCGGAGGGGCCGGGGAGTTCTCCGGGGGTGGGGGGTTGCTCTGGGGGGTCTACCAGCTCGAACTTCATTCGCCCGGCTTTTCTCCTCTTTGTCAGTGCTGCACCTGCCTTTGAGGGTTTGCAGTTGCAGTATGCCTACATGCAGTGACTTTCCTCAGGGGCTTTGTTCCACCTCGAACGCCGTCCCCACGGCCACCGGAATCGACCTGAGCAGGCCGGATGTTCTGCATTGTCACCACATGAACCAAGAGGGTGACTTGAGTCACTCTTGTTGATATTTGGCGAAGACGAGCCCTCTCGCCACTACCCCGGGTCGCACCGCTCGTCGAGGACGGAGCCGCTGCACGGGAAAGGGCCTGTGCGCGACCTCGGATGTCAAAGAACCGTCTCGGGGCACGGCTGTCCCGTGACGCAGTGGCACCGCGAAGGGACCTCGGACCGATGGACCGGCTCCGCACCGGGCACGCCGGAGCACCTGCGCGCTCGACGACGTGGTCCGGCGCTCCGGCGGACACGGGCGCCCCGGTCGCCCGCGGCCGGCGGCCGGGGAGCCCGGTCCACGACGTCCTCCTCGGCCCCGCTCCGAGCCCTTCAGGCCCCGATCTGCTCGGCGAGCCGGTCGGCGACGCCGCGGGGTTCACGGCCCAGGAGTTCGGCCAGCAGCGGGTCCTGTTGCGCGAAGTAGCCCTCACGGGTCGCACGGAACATGGTGAGCATGAAGCGGGCCGCCTGCTCCGGAACACCGTCCGCCGTCTGGTCGGTCACCCACTGTTCGTCGTCGACGACGACACGCTCGACGGAGCGGCCGCTGAGTTCGGAGGCGATCCCGGCGAAGTCGTCGAGGGTGACGGCCTCACCGGCGATCAGGGTGACGGCTCCGTCGAAGGAGCGCTCACCGGAGAGGAGGGCCGCCGTGGCCTCGGACAGGTCGGCGGGGGCGGTCCACGGGACGGGTCCGTCGGCCGGTGCGGCGATCACCCCGGTCTCCCGCCACGGCCCGAGCAGGGGGGCGAAGCTGTGGGAGAAGAAGCCGTAGCGCAGGGAGGTCCATGCGACCCCCGCATCGGCGAGGATCGTCTCGGTGGCGGCGTGAATGGCCGCCGGAGGGTACGGGCCGTCGGTCGCAACGCCTTGCTGGCTCGTGTACAGGATCCTCCGGGCGCCGACCTCGACGGCCGCCTCGATCGCGTTGCGGTGCAGACCCACCATGTCGGCCGCCGGGTCGTTCCCGGACACCAGGAGCACCTGGTCGGCGCCGGCGAAGGAGTCGCGCAGAGCGGCCGGATCCTCGTAGGAGCCCTGCCGTACGCGCACGCCGCGGTCGGCGAAGTGCTGGGCCTTGGCGACGTCGCGCGCGCTGACGCCGATCCTGTCGGCCGGCAGGCGCTTGAGGAGGTGCTCGACCGTGGCTCCGTTGAGGGTGCCGGTGGCACCGGTGACGACGATCATGTTCGTGGCCTTCCCTGGGCGTCAGCGCTGGTGTCCGGCCCGGTGGCGGACTTCCGCATAAGTTGACCAGCGCGGTCAGTTTCGCGTCCGCCGTCGACCGTAGATAAACTGACCCCAAGAGTCAACTTACGGTGGCGTCAGCGAGGAACGGCAGGGACCATGACCGGTGCGACACCCGCGAGGCCTCGGCTGCGCGCCGACGCCCGGCGCAACGCGGAGCAGATCCGCCGCGCCGCGATCGGCGCCTTCCAGGGGCGGGGACTGAGCGTGCCTTTGGAGGAGGTGGCCAGGGCGGCCGGGGTGAGCAAGGCGACGATCTTCAAC
The DNA here is from genome assembly GCF_026642255.1 of Streptomonospora nanhaiensis. Lineage (GTDB taxonomy): Bacteria > Actinomycetota > Actinomycetes > Streptosporangiales > Streptosporangiaceae > Nocardiopsis > Nocardiopsis tropica. The sequence continues at coordinate 3,933,150 of NZ_CP113264.1, forward strand.
CGGTTCGGCGGCCGGGTCGGACTCATCGAGGCCGTCATCGAAGAAGTCGTCGCGAACGAGCTCTACGCCGCCATCGACCGGACACGGGCCCTCGACGGCGCCGGGGAGAGGGTCGCGTACTACATCACCGCGATCCGGGACCTGCAGTACCGCCAGCCCACCGCCAACGACGTCCTGCTGCAGGAATTTCCCCATTCACAGCAGCTCATGGACATCTGCCGGGCCGCGGGCGAGATCAACGGCGAACTCGTCGCCGCGGGTCACGCCTCCGGAACCCTGCGGCCCGAGTTCACGCCGGACGACCTCCACGCGCTCGTCGTCGACAACGCACTCGCGCTCAAACACGGCGCCCGCCCGCCCCGGGACGCGTACGACCGCCGCACCGCCTTCCTCCTCGACGGAATCCGCGGGCGACAGGATCCTTCCTGCTGATGAAGGGGTGCGCAGGGGTCTGTGCGTGTCCACCGGGCCTCCCGGTCCGGGTGGGCAGGGCGCGACCCGGCGGTCGGCCGGGAAGGAACACGCGGGGGCAGGGGTTCCTCTCGGCACCGGCTCCGGAGCCGGGTGCGCCCGGTGGGCCCGGCCGGCGGGTGTTCCCCCACGGACCCGCAGGGGCTGCGGTCCCCCACCCCCGCGGGGCGGGTCCTACACGTACCCCGTCACGTCCAGCAGAAGCATGACCAGGACGAACAACGCGAGGAACAGGAGCAGGACGCCGACGACCACCCGGGCCGGCAGAACGGGGTGCCGCTCGACCCACGACAGGACGTGTGGACGGGTCCTGGCCGGCTCGGCGTAGGTGACGGGCCCGCTGGGCAAACCGCCTTCGGTCCCGCCACCCCCGCCCGAACACGCGCTACGGTGCCGTGATCATGTCGCGGATGCGCCGGGCCTGTTTGACCAGCTGCGATGATCCCGGGCGGGACGCCAGTTCGGTGATACACGGTATCTCGGGGCCCTTGGCCCCGGAGAGCTCCGCGCAGTCCGCCGCCAGGGTGATCACGGCCGCCAGGCCGGACGGCGGGGCACCCCGCAGCAGGACGGGCAGGGACGCCGACAGGAGGGACCACACCAGGTCGTGCCCCCCGCCGCGGGAAACCTCACGCAGGACCTTCGCGTAGCGCTGCGCCTTGAGCCGGCGCAGGACGGTGAGTTCGCCGACGTCCTCGCCCAGGCGCTGCGTGTCCAGTTGGCCGCGGGCGGCCAGGGTGAGGATCGCGTCCACGGCGTGCATCTGCGACTCCGGGCGGCGGGCTCCCAGACCGTAGGCCATGATGAGGTGGGTCGCGGGCCCGGCCGGGCCGCCCGACTCCGCGAGGGCGGGCAGCACCGGCGCGTGCTCGTCGAGTCGGTCGTACTCGGCGAGGATCGCGACGGACACCAGCATGCGCCCCGCGATGACCTCCCGGTGCTGAGGCAGGATCGCCAGCGCCTCAGCGGAGCACTCCCCTCCGCCGTGGCACCTGCACGGGCTGCCGACGGGGTCGTGCTCGGCGAGCAGGGACTGGAACGGCTCGGGCCATTCGGCGTGCCCGGGGAGGGCCGCGGTACGGACCAGGACGCCGGGGCGGGGCGAGCGCAGGCGCAGCGGTTCGGCGGTGCGGGTGAGGACGGGATCGGGCAGTCCGCCCGAGGCGAGCCAGGACGCGAGCCGACGCCCCGCCGGGGACGTGAGGCGCCCGGCGGCCGTGTGCGCCTCCGGCGAGACGTCGCGGTCCAGACGCAGCAGCGCCTGCTGGAGGTCGACCGGCCCGGGTTCGGCGCCGGAGCGCTCGTAGTCGGCGATCCGCGCCGCCAGGTCCGCGGGGTCGATCGTCCCCGTCGACCAGGTGGGCGTGGCCAGCAGGCCCGGCGGGGGGTCGCGGTGCAGCCGTACGGCGACCTCGTCCGCGCGCAGGAAGCGGATGGATCCGGTCGCCTGGTGCGGGCACTGGTGTCCCTCGACCAGGGAGCGGATGTAGTCCAGGTTCCGCGGCGGGAGACCGTACACGGCGGTGTGGACGACGAACCACAGACCGTCGGAGGCGTTCACGTACGGCACGCGTTCGCGGTGGCGTGCCGCGACCGGTTCGAGGGCCGCGCGCAGGCCGTCCGCATCGGCGCGGGCGTGCACCACGAGTGCGTTCAGCGCACGCTCCTCCTGGGCCGGGGTGCCGTTGCCGTGCAGCAGCGCCGCCACGTCCTCGGCGAGCTCGGCGGTGGGCGCGGGCGGCGCCAGCCGCTCGGGCTCCGGTGCGGGCGGCAGCGGGGCATCCCCGCTCTCCTCCGGAGCCTCCGTGGGAACGGCGTCGCCGAACGCGTCCGCGGCCCGTCGGCGCAGATCCAGGGCGAGCCTGCCGGAGTCTGCGGCCAGCCCGGCGAGCACGGCGGCGTCCGCGTGCCGGCTGTGGCGCACGGCCAGGGCCAGGGCGCGCTCCTGGAGGCTGTGCTCCTCCTGGCCGAACGCCTCGGCGACGACGGGGAGCAGGACGTCGGCGCGTGACCGGTCGCGCTTGATCGCCTTGTCGAGGAGGGTCAGCTGGGTCCGCACGATCTTCTTCTCGGGACGGACCAGGGCGGCCAGCGATGCCTCGATCAGGTGCTCGTCGTCCAGTCGGCCCGCCTCGTCCAGCACGGCCAGTGCCTGCTGGGCGCGCGCCGCCGCCTGCGGGTGCGCGTCGGGCAGTATCCGTACCCACGTGAGGAGGCGTGCCGCGTGCTCGTCCTCGGTCGGGTCCAGCGCGGTCAACAGGGCGAGGAAGCCCCGCACCGTGCCGGTCCGGGGCTCGCGCAGCAGCCGCGACAGGCAGCCGTCGAGCAGCATCGCCCGGTCGAGCAGTCCTTCCCCGGCGAGCCGGGCCAGTGCGTTCGGCCAGCCCGCATCGTTCGGCCAGGAGTACTGGAAGCTCGATCCGGTCCCGGGCACCTCGAACAGCCGCGGGACCATGACGGTCAGCCACGGGTCCTTGCGCAGGTCGTCCTCGATCGAGCGGCCCCAGCCGCCGATGCTCTGCTCCCAGCCCAGGACGACGCCGTCGGTCGCGGGAAGCTCGCAGCCCGCGGCCCGTGCCAGCAGGGCGATCAGGGGATACTCCTCCTCGGCCACGGTGCGGCGTTCCGCCAGCCGGTGGACGACCTTGGCCAGCCACTCCGGTCCGCGATGGGCGACCACGGAGACGACCAGCGCTGTGTCGTGGTCGCCCCAGCGCAGATCGGGGCTCGCGATCCATTGCGCCGCGTCGGCCGTACCGGTGGAGCATCCCGCGCCGGCGTAGAACAGAGCCGTGCGCACCGCCAGGTGCTCGGGCCCCCAGTTGTTGCGCACCGACCTGCGCCAGGTCTTGAGCACCGGCAGGCATGTGCGGCGCTCGGCGTCGGCGAGAGGTGCGAGCAGTTGGCAGACGTCTTCCCCGCGGCCCTCGCGTACGGCGTGCAGCACGGCTCGCACGCCCGGGGTGGCGGTGTCGGGGATGTCGTAGGCGGGGCGGTCGGTCATCGGGGCTCCGGTGGGTGGTCGGCAGGGGTGAGGGGGCGGGCGATGCGGACGGCGAGGACGTGCTTGCACGGGCCGCGTCCTCCGCGGTACTCGGCCCACCACTGGCAGGTGCACGTCAGGCGCCCCTGCGCGGACCGGACCCGGTGGACGCGGCCGTCGACGGTGACCGTGGCGGGCTCGTCACCGTCGAAGCGGACCGAGCCCGCCTCGACCAGGGCCCGGGCGGCCCTCAGCCGGGGGTTGTGGCGCTCGGCCCGCCCGGTCTCGTAGGGCAGTTCGCGGTGGAAGTACGCCGCCTCCGACACGTCGTAGCCGATGCGTCCGGCCGTGCCCAGGCGGGTGAGCGCCGCCCGTACACGCTCGGGGGTGAGTCCTGACTGCGCGGCCAGGTCTCCGACGTCGACGGTGGGTTCCCAGGCGAGCAGAACCGACACCAGGTCGGCGTCGTCGGTCGAATCCTCCGCCGCCAGGGTGTCGAGGACACCGCCCTCACCGGAGAACCCGCGTGCGGTGTCCGGGGACAGGGTGAGGGTGAGGCGCATCCCGGGGAGGAGGACCTCCCACGCGCTCGCCACGGGGGCGCTTCCGGCGGCGACGCGGGGGCCGTGGATGCGCAGTCCCGTGGCGTGGCGCAGCACGCGCGTCAGCGGGGCGAGCCGTTCCGGGCCCGCGAGACACACGGCCCCGGGGACCGCGCGCGCGGTGGTGCGCAGCGTGCGGCCGGACGGCACCGCCCAGAGGGCCCCGCGCGACGCGCCCCGGGCGGCGTTGGGGCGGGGCAGCGACCGGAGGAAGCGGACGGCGTCGGCGGCGGCGAGTTCGGCGCGTAGGTCGAACCCCGAGGCGATGACCTGTGTTTCGGCGAAGCCGCGCAGCCAGCGGTCGGGCAGCGGCACCTTCTTCTCCACCACCGGCCCGTCGAAGGTGGTGACGGCCAGCTCGTCGGGGCCGACCTCCAGGTGCAGCGGGTCGCCCGGTCCGACGCGGCCCAGGGCGTCGGCAAGGGGGGCGTTGACGTCGACGTTGGTCGTGCCGTGCCTGATGTCGTCGCCGTCGAGGGCCTCGTCCAGCAGGTCGAGCCGTGCGTACACCCCGCAGCAGCCGGAGAACGACTCGAACCGGAGCCGGTCGCCGTTCCCGGTGACCACCGGGTCGAGCGACGCCCTGTTCTGCGGCCGGTGGTAGCGGGCGGCGGCGGTGTCGGCGACGCTCAGCAGACCGGCCGCGGCGACCTGGGGGTTCGTCAGGAAGCCTGCGAAGAACCGCGGGCGGCCGGCCCGTCCCGCTGGGGTGGTCCCCCCGGAGGTCTGGAGGCTGAGCGTGTCCCCCGTCGCGGTGCTGTGCACCGCGGAGGGCCGCAGATAGGCGTAGGTGTACGCGGTGTGCGACATGGGCGCGACGCTACTGAGCCCCAGTGACAAAGGGCGCCCCCGTCCCTCCCGTCGACAGGGCCTCCCGCCGTGCTGCGCCCCGCCGACGGCGACCTCGCCGACAGGATCGCCCGGGCGTTCACCCTGATCGTCGCCGACTCCCGCGGGAGTCGACCTACCGGCCGTCCCGGTCGGGCAGGGGCTGAGCGGCGCGGTGCTAGGCGGGGCTGGGCGGGCGGCCGTAGCGCCCCGCCGCCCCCGCACCGCCGTCGGTCGGGGCGCTCCCCGACCGGGGAGGCGGACGAGAGGGGCCGGGAAGGAGCAGGGGCCGAGGCCTCCGCGCTCCCACCGTCTCGATTCCCGTGCGTGACCGCCGGGGGCGCCCTGCCCCGCGGCCCCGGCCGGCCTTCTGGTCGCGCGCCCTTCCCGGACCGGTCCTACACGTACCCCGTCATATCCAGCAGGAGCATGGACAGGACGAACACCGCGACGAGCAGGAGCAGGACGCCGAGGATCGTCAGGGTCATCAGAACGGGGTGCCGCTCGACCCACGACAGGACGTGCGGGTGGGTCCTGGCCAGTTCGGCGTAGGTGACCGGCCGGTCGGGGCCCTCGCACGGCACGGCGAGCGCCTCCACCAGGCGGTCCACGTCCTGGGACGTGTAGTTCGCGCCGTACAGCCTGATCACCACGTCGTTGTCGGCGTCGAGCACGTACAGGGTCTCGTTGGCACCCGAGCGGGGCACGACGACGTTCGCGCGGACCAGGCGGGCGATGCGGCCCCTGGGACGGCGCCGCTGGAAGCCCAGCCCCTTCTCGATGAACTCGTACGGGGTCAGGACGATGCTGGAGCGGCGCGTGTGCAGCAGGAGCAGCACGACCATCACGGCGAACAGGGCGCCCGCGATGAGGCCGGCCACGGGCCCGGCCTTCACCCAGATGCCGATGGTCGCCGTCACGAGGGGCACCGCGGCGACGGCCAGCCTGGTCCAGACCCTGCGACGGCTCGGGGTCAGCACGAGTGCGTCCTGCATGTGGCTCACGGGGCCACCGCCTTCTCTTCAGTTCTCATCAAAGGCTTGTGACGCTGTGGCTCAGGAGTTGGTTCCGCGCCGTTCTGTCCGACAGGTGCCCGGCTCCGGACCCCGGCGGTCGTGCTCCATCGCGGTGCGGGTGCGCCGGGTGGCCGGGCGCACGCCGCGCCGCTCGCGGAGGGACCGCGGCCTCTACACGTCTGCCCGCTGACCGGACGAGGGGGCCCCGTGGTGGCGCTGACGCACCACGCGGTAGCGGACGTACACGACCCCCGAATCGAAGGTGCGGTTCTCGACGAGTTCGAGATCCACCCGGCGCTCGCGTCGGGGGAAGAAGGGGATCCCGCCGCCGACCAGCACCGGGTGGACCCTGGCCCGGTACTCGTCGATCAGACCCAGTTCGGCCGCCTCGGCCGCGAGCGTCGCGCCGCCGATCGCGATGTCGCCCTCTCCAGGCTCGGCCCGCCACCGCTCGACCTCCTCCGCCAGACCGCCGGAGGCCAGGCGGGCACGGCCCTGTACCGCCGACAGCGTGGTGGAGAAGACCACCTTGGGGAGGGACGTCCAGAGCTCGGTCCACTCGAGCGTCGGAGCGTCGAGCGATGGATCCCGGTCGGCGGTCTCCCAGTACAGCATCGTCTCGTAGAGCCGCCGCCCCAACAGGTAGACGCCGATCCCGCGTGTCTCGTCGGTGACGAAGCGGAAGACCTCGTCACCGGGCTCCGTCCAGGCGAAGCCGCCGTCCGGCCCGACGATGTAGCCGTCGAGTGAGACGCCCATCGAAGAGATCACGCTGCGCATCGGAAGTCCTCTCGGTGGGGCTGCTGTGTCGGGCGTTGCGTCAGGAGGCTCTCCGGGCGGCCCGATCGGCCGTCATCGTCGCACGCACGAGCACGATGACCTCGCAGGCCATGCCGCACAGCCCCGCGACGACGCCCCATCCTCCACCGAACCAGAGCTGGGCCGGGACCGCGAGCACGGCGGTGGCGGCGGCGACCCAGGCGGTCGTGGCCACCAGGGGCAGGGCCGCGGTGTGACCGGCCCGCCATGCCGCCTCGGAGGCCGTGGTGTGCCGTGTACGGATCCCGACCGCCCCGTCACGCGGCAGTCGGCCGTCGGAACCCGAACGGGTCACCGCGATGCAGGCCGCGGAGATCCCCACCACCCCGCACAGGATCGACACCAGTCCCAGCGCCTCTTCCACCGACACCCTCCCTTTCGTTCACGGCCCCGGGCACGGGGCCCATGGACGTCAACCACCGTCTCACCGCCCCGCGCCCACCGCGCGAACACCCCGCGACGACGCCGCGACCTCGACGGCGTTCTCCTGTGCCGCGGCGACGAGGGCCCGGGGCGTTCGTGGGCGCCTCCGCCGAGAAGGGGAGACCTGTCCGACGAGCTCCCGTGGCCCGGCCGCCGTACAGGCCGGTGCGGGACGACGGAACCGGTGGACGCTCCACCGGGTACGGGTCTTCGCGGGCACGTACCGGAACCGGTGACGGAACTCCCCTCCGGGCTCGTCGAATCGGATGCTACAGTTTCTGGCGCAGCGACGACCTGTTCGCTTGCGGAGACCGAAGGAGGTGAGTTGATGACTGTCGTGGAGACCACCGCTGTGCGCGGTGCCCGGACCATCCTCACTTCCCGGGCCTCGTCCTGACCTTCGCCTGCCTTCCTCCCCCGTAGGGGTGGTTCCGGCACGCCTGCCGTCCGGCGGGGCCCCTTTCCAAGGGTCTCCACTGTGTTTCGTCAACACGCTTCACACCGCTCTGCTCCCCCTTCGCCCGAGCGCGTCCTGACACCGGCCGACTACGGCTGGGAGGCGGAGCGCGAGCGCTCCTTCTCCCCGTCGCGGGCCGGCGGACCGGTCCCGGGCCGCGTGGTGCGGACCGCACGCGGCCTGTGCGACGTCGTCGCCGAGACCGGGCCCGCCCGCGCGGTGCTCGTCCCCCCGACTGCCGCCGTCGAGGACGGCCGGCTCACCGGGCGGCGCCCCGACAGCTGTCACCGGCTGCTTCGCGAGAACGCCCATGCCGCCTCCCGCACCGACGCGCGGCTGCGCGCCGAGATGAACCGGCAGGCCAAGCAGGGCGCGCGCCTGCGACGCGCCATCAAGCAGTCCCCGAACTTCAAGGCATGACGGAAAGGAATCAGGTCATGGACCTTCCCCGTATCTTCACCATCCGCGAGAGCAGCCACCGCATCCACAACCCGCTGACCCCGGCCAAGTTCGCCGCCCTGGGTCAGGCGCTCCACCTGGCCCCCGGGACGCGGGTGCTCGACCTGGCCAGCGGCTCGGGCGAGATGCTGTGCACCTGGGCACGCGACCTGGGCTTCACGGGCACGGGCGTCGACATCAGCACGGCCTTCACCGCTCAGGCCCGGGCCCGCGCCGTCGAGCTCGGCGTCGACGACCGCGTCGAGTTCGTCCACGGCGACGCCTCCGGCCATGTCGCGGACGAGCCGGTCGACCTGGCCGCCTGTGTCGGCGCCACCTGGATCGGTGACGGCGTCGCCGGGACGGCCGAGCTGCTCGGCCGCAGCCTGCGCCCCGGGGGGCCTGATGTTGATCGGTGAGCCGTACTGGCGGCGGACCCCTCCGGACGAGGAGACCGCCAGGGCCTGCAACGCCGCCGGCATCGACGATTTCCTGTCGCTGCCGGAGCTGATCGGGCAGTTCCAGGGTCTGGGGTACGACGTCGTGGAGATGGTGCTGGCCGACCAGGACAGCTGGGACCGGTACGCCGCGGCGCAGTGGCTCAACCTGCGCCGTTGGCTCGACCGGAACCCGGACGACGAGCTGGCCCCCGAGGTGCGGAAGGAGCTCGACGCGGAGCCCGCCCGCTATGCGCGCGCCACGCGTGAGTACCTCGGTTGGGGGGGTCTTCGCCCTGATGGAGCGCTGATCCCGGCTTCCCGTGCGGGACCCGGGCGTCACACCGGCCGGGCCCCGCACGGGGCATGTCCTCCGCACCCGTGTCCGCCGCCCGCTCGGCGCAGCCCGTGAGTGGCGCCGCCACCCGTCTTGGCGGCTGTCGGCGGCGGCTCCGGCCCGCCCCTCACCCCGGGGAGGCCGAGGCGAGGTAGTCGGTCTGGCGCTGCATGAGCCACAGGCCCTTCAGGGGCGATGCGGCGTCTTGCACCACGGGGTACCAGAGCGCCCGGTCCTCGCCCTCCCCCACGAGCGTGCCCCTGACGGGTCCGGCCTGGGCGCGGCCGAGGCCGATCGCGCGCAGGCGGTCGGGGCCGATGGCCACTCCGACCGGGGTCGGGGGTCCGGCCCACACGGGTCCGCAGGTGGTGTCGCTGTGCCCCGGCACATGGCGTACCCGCAGGTTCTCCAGGAGTCCTTCCGCTGCAAGGGCCCGCACCAGGTCCGGGAGCGCGCCGAAGGGGACGCTCTCCCGTTCCTCGAACCCGGCCACGATCGAGACCCGTTCCAGGAGGCGGCCGCCCCGGTGGGTGAGGCTGATCTGCCCGGCGAGCGGCTGCCCCCGGCCGAGCGGCCCGGCGAGGTAGAGGATCGACGCCCTGGGGCCGCGCTCGGCCGCGAAGCGGGCGATGCGCTCGCGGTCCCACTCCCGGAGCGCGGGCTCGTGGGGGCCCCAGGCCGCCGGGGCGTGCCCGGCCAGGTGCTCGGCGACGATCTCCGCGGCGCGGCCCGGGCGCGGGGCGGCGGGGCCCGGGTGGAGGGCGGACACGTCCACGACCACCTGTGTCCCGGCGCCTTCGGCGAAGCCGACGAGGAACCCGGGCTCCGGCGCGGCGCCGGGTTCCCTCGCCGCCCAGTTCGGCCCGGAGGGCTCCTTGTCGGCGAGGAACCCGTAGGTGTGGTCCCAGTGCACGGCGAGTCCGGTGAGGCCGTCGTAGTGGCCGCCGTCCTGGCCGCGCACGACCCAGCGGCCCAGCGGCCCGGCGAGGAAGGTGCGCACGCCGTAGGTGAGCCGTGCGGTGGGCGGGGTGAGCACCTGGAGCGTCTTGCGGCCGGCGTGGGTGGCCACCGCGTCGCTGAGCCAGGAGGAGAAGGGCACCACGTCCCGGTCCTGGGCGACCAGGACCGCCCTGGCCGCGGCGCGCTCGGCCGCCGGGTGCTCGGACTCCTCCCACAGGCCGAAGTCTGCCGCTCCCGAGGTCCACACCGCTCCCCCGAGGGTGAGGGCGAGCCGGTCGGCGAGCCGGTGTGCCACCTCGCGGCCCTGCTCGTCGGGGCGAGCGCGGGCCTCCGTCCACCAGAACCGGTCGGGCAGACCCGCCACGACCTCCGCGCCGAGCAGGCGCTCGACCTCGCCCGCGGCCTCGACCCGCTGCCCGGGTTCGAGGGTGGCCAGCAGTCGGCCGTCGCCGTCGCGGATCTGCAGGACGCCGGTGTCCTTGTGCCGGTGCAGCCGCAGTTCCGGGTCGACGCCTCGAAGGGCGTTGATGATCGCCGGCTCGTCGGGCCTCTCCGCGACCAGGGCCACCACGTCGTAACTCAACAGTTCTCCTTGCCGGGGGTGTGCGGGAGAATGCCGGACCCGCCGGGGAGGGCCGAGGCGGTCCCTCCCCTCGCACAGGGGTCCGGCCACGGCGCCGTTCGGCCGTCGCAGGCGCGTGAGCGCGGACCGGCGTCCCCCGCGGACTTTCTCAGGTGGGGACGGTGCCGCTGAAGTACAACCCTTCGGAACCCTCGGGGACGATCTCTATCAGCACCTGTTCGTGGTCGGGGTACACGCCGAACCCGTAGGTGACGGTCGCCTCCTGCCCGTCGGGGATCGGTGCGTCGAAGTGGGCCAGGGTGCCGTTGCCGCTCTCGTCGACCTCCAGGATGGCCGGCAACGCCTCCTTGCTGTCGGGGCCGTGGAAGACGAACACGGCGACGCCGGTGGCGTCGAAGGGTTGGCCCGTGGCGTTGGTGAGTGTGAGGTCGAATGCCAGGGAGGGGGCGCCCCTGGAGTCCGGGGTGCGCTCGACGTTCCGCACGGCCGCGGTGAGCCCTTCGACGAGCTGGGCCTGCGTGGTGAAGTCGGCGTTCAGGCTGGTGACCCGGGAGGATTCACCGGCGTCGGCGGAGGACGCCGGCTCGCCGGAGGCGGCGGGACCCGGTTCGTCCTGGGGGGCGGGGGGAGAGCAGGCGCCGGCCACCAGGACCGCGGCAGCCAACGCGACGGCCCGGAGCGGGCCGAGGGGGCGGGGGGAGGATGAATCCTTCATGCGCACCAGTATGGGACACTTTCCGGCCGCTGCCGGGGGTGAGGAGCTTCGGAACCAAGCCCCGCTCCCGGCGCCGGATCCTGTGGCCGTCCTCCCCGCAGCCGTTGTCCGCGGGTGTGCGGAACGGCCTGGCCTCGTTCGGCCCCCGAAGTCGGTATAGTACGGACGGTATAGTTATTGGTTGCATGAGGAAGGCGCCGCATGATCGAGATCCTGGACCCTGACAAGCTGCCCCAGGCCAGAGAGACAGGGGCCCTGGTCGGCCACATCCTGCGGACGGTGAGGGACCGCAGCACGGTGGGCACGAACCTCCTGGAGATCGACCGGTGGGCCCAGGAGATGATCACCGAGGCCGGCGCGCAGTCCTGCTACGTCGACTACGCGCCGTCCTTCGGACGCGGACCGTTCGGCCACTACATCTGCACCGCCGTCAACGACGCGGTGCTCCACGGCCTCCCGCACGACTACGCGCTCGCCGACGGCGACCTGCTGACGCTCGACCTCGCCGTCTCCCTGGGAGGGGTCGCCGCGGACTCCGCCATCAGCTTCGTCGTGGGCGGCTCCCGGCCGCCGGAGAGCGTCGCGCTGATCGAGGCGACCGAACGCGCACTGGCCGCGGGCATCGCCGCCGCCGGGCCCGGGGCCCGCATCGGCGACATCTCCCACGCCATCGGCAAGGTGCTGCGCGGGGCGGGGTACCCGATCAACACCGAGTTCGGGGGCCACGGCATCGGCTCGACGATGCACCAGGACCCGCACGTCCCCAACACCGGGCGGCCCGGCCGCGGGTACAAGCTGCGCCCCGGACTGCTGCTCGCGCTGGAGCCGTGGGTCATGGCGGACACCGCCCGGCTCGTCACCGACGACGACGGGTGGACGCTGCGCAGCGAGACGGGCTGCCGGACCGCGCACAGCGAGCACACCATCGCCGTCACCGAGGACGGGGCCGAGATCCTCACCCTGCCGAAGCCGGCGTAACCGCGAGGTCGCCCCGCGGTGCGTCGACGCGCCGTGGGGCGGGGGCGCGCTGGGGTGTGGGGGCGGACGGGGCGTCACGCCCCCGCCCGCCCCGTCTCCGGAGGTTCGCGGCGGTCCTTCTGGGCCGACTGCTGTTTGTGGGAGGCTTGTGCGGCCCGGAACCGGGCAGGAACCACACATTTCACCAGCAGCATCGGAGACGACAGCAGTTATGGAGAGCTACGGGGTTCAAATCGGCCTCGTCCTGGTCCTCGTCGTGGTCAACGCCCTCTTCGCCGGCAGCGAGATCGCCCTGATCACCCTGCGCGAAGGACAGATCAAGCAGCTGGCGGAGCGGGGGCCCGGCGGCAGGGCCGTGGCCCGCCTGGCCAAGGACCCCAACCGTTTCCTCGCCACCATCCAGATCGGCATCACCCTGGCCGGCTTCCTGGCCTCGGCCACCGCGGCCGTGGCCCTGGCCCAGCCCCTGGTCGAACCGCTCGGCTTCCTCGGCTCCGCGGCCGCGCCGGTCTCGGTCGTCCTGGTCACCATCGTCCTGACCTTCGTCACCCTGGTCTTCGGCGAGCTCGCGCCCAAGCGCATCGCCATGCAGCGCGCCGAGACCTGGGCCCTGGTGGTCTCGCGCCCCCTGGACCTGCTGGCCGCGCTCTCGCGTCCCGTGGTGTGGCTGCTGAGCGCCTCCACCAACCTGGTCGTGCGCCTGACCGGCGGTGACCCCACCGCCGCCAAGGAGGAGATCGGCGAGGAGGAGCTGCGCGAGATGCTCGCCACCCAGCGCGGCATGACCGCCGAGCAGCGCACCATCATCTCGGGTGCCTTCGAGATCGACGACCGGCGGCTGCGCCAGGTCGTCGTCCCGCGGGGCGAGGTCTTCACCATCCCGGCCCGCACCCCGGCCGGGGAGGCCGCCCTCATGCTCGCCGAGCACGGCCACTCCCGCGCCCCCGTCGTCGCCGACGACGACCTCGACGAGGTGCTCGGCGTCGTGCACTGGTCCGACCTGGTCCGCGGGGAGGGCGCGGCCGGTGAGCTGGCGCGGGAGCCGATGCTGCTGCCCGACTCCCTGGTGGTCTCCCTGGCCCTGCGCCGGATGACCGCCGAACACCAGCAGCTGGCCGTGGTGGTCGACGAGATGGGCGGCATCGACGGCATCGTCAGCCTGGAGGACCTGCTGGAGGAGATCGTCGGGGAGATCTACGACGAGACCGACTCCGACATCCGCACCGTGGTCTCCAACGACGACGGCACCATGACGCTGCCGGGCACCTACCCGGTGCACGACCTGTCCGACCTGGACCTGCCGCTGAACGATCCCCCCGAGGGCGACTACGTCACCGTCGCCGGGCTGCTCATCGCGATCCTGGGCCACATCCCCAGGACTCCCGGGGAGAAGGTCTCCTTCGGCGACTGGGAGGCCGAGGTCGCCGAGACCAGCGGGCGCACCGTCACCGCCGTGAAGGTGCGGCGCACCGCGACCGCCGAGCCCTCCTGACCCGCACGCCCGGCCGCCCGTGGCGGGCGGCCGGGCTGCACGTGCGGCACAGGCCACCTGGCCGCCCCGTCCCCAGGGCCGGTGCACCTTGGGTGCATCTTGGAACAGGTCTCGCCCAGGGCAGGAACGGGGCGGGAGGGACCGCCGCTTCGCAGGAGGCGGCGGTCTTGTCGTACCCGGCCGGGAGTGAGCCGGGGCCCGTTGCCTGCGTCTTTCCAGGCCGTCGCCCGGTCGCTCAGAGGAGGGCGCCGCCGGAGACCTCGATGCGCTGGGCGGTGACCCAGCGCAGGCCCTCGGAGGCCAGCGCGGCGATGGCGTCGCCGATCTCCTCGGGTTCGCCGACGCGGCCGAGCGCGGTCCGTCCGGCCAGACCCCGGCGCATCTCGGCGTCGTCCCGCATCGCTCCACCGTTGAAATCGGTGGCGGTCGGCCCCGGGGCGATGGAGTTGACCCGGATGCCGCGCGGGCCGAGTTCTGCGGCGAGGGTGCGGCTCAGGGCTTCGACGGCGGCCTTCGAGGCCGAGTAGACCGAGGTGGCGGGACTGGTGTGGCGGGTCAGTGACGTCGAGACGTTGATGACGCGGCCGCCCTGGGCAAGCAGCGGCACGAGTGACTGGACGAGGAAGAACGTGCCCCGGACGTTGGTGCCCATCACCGTGTCGAAGTCGTCGACAGTGACGTCCTCCAACGGTCCGAAGATCCCCACGCCCGCGTTGTTGACCAAGATGTCGAGCCGCGAAGCACCCCAGCGCTCCAGCTGCTCGCCCAGTTCGCAGGTGAAGGACGCGAAGGAGGAGACGTCGCTGATGTCGAGCCGGAGAACAGCGGCGGTCCCGCCCACCGCCCGCACCTGTTCCACCGTCTTCTCGGCCCCGGCCGCATCACCGCGGTGGGTGACCAGGACCCGAACCCCGCGGCTGGCCAGAGCGGTGGCCGCGCCGCGTCCGAGGCCGCGATTCGCACCGGTCACCAGAGCGATCTTGTCGATCGTCATGAACTGTTCCTCCACTGCGCGGCCACCGGGGTTCACCCGGGCGCCACAGATAAGATGCGAGTCACTCGACTCGCCTTGCTCTCGCATCGTAGACAGGGCCGAGTGGCGAGTCAAGTGACTCGCCTCGGGTCTGCGGCATACTGTCCGCATGGCAGCAGAACTCTCCGCACACCACCGCAGGCTCGCTCAGCGAAAACGCGAGGCGATCATCACCGCGGCCACAGAGCTGTTCCTGGATCGCGGCTACGACGGCACCTCGCTGGCCCGGGTGGCCGAAGCGGCCGGGGTCTCGAAGTCCACCCTGTTCAAGCGGTTCCCCACCAAGGCGGCCCTCTTCGAGGCCATCGTCACCGAGTCCTGGCAGCGTGACGCCGGCGACGCCGCCGCGCGGCCGCAGACCGGAGACCTGCGCTCCGGACTGGCGACCATCGGCCACCGCTATGCCGACCTGGTCGGCCGACCCGGCATGACAGCCCTGTTCCGGATCGTCATCGCCGAACTGCCCCGCTTCCCCGAACTGGGACGGATGCAGTTCCAGCTCGGCAAACTGCCCTACTTCACCTCCGTCCAGCACTACTTGGAAGCCGAGCACGAGGCGGGCAACGCCGATGTCCCGGACGCGGTGAGCGCCGCGAACCAGTTCCTCGGCATGATCGCCAACTACGTCCTGTGGCCCCGCATGCTGCTGACCGACTGGAACCCCGCAACCTCCGACATCCACGACGCCGTCGAACAGGCCGTCCAGACCATGCTCGCCAGACACACACCGGGCCGCCGACCCGACCCGAAGCCGGAACGTTGACACCGGCGCGCGATGCCCGACATCCGCGGCGCCTCCACCCGGCGGCGCCTGTCGGCAGACGACCGTCTGCCGACAGGCGGCCGACGCGGCCGATGACCCGTGCCGCCCGGGGTGCGCGGAGGCTCGAATCCACTCGGATCCGCAGATCTTCGGTCCATCACCCATGACAACGGGTATTCCGCAGAACGGCGTACCGGCGCACGCACCCGTCGGCGTACGGCGACACGCTCGCAGGATGGGAATCCTGATGCACGCGAGAATGGCGTGACACTGACTCCTCACCATCGACAATGGCCGGAATCGGACATTGTTTGTTTTTTCCCAGTGGATATCTCCCGCACATGGGAGGATCATTGTCAACGGTGTTTACCCTCAATACCACCACTGGGACGGGAACGATGAGAAAAATGACGAGAATCCTCCTTGTCGCGGCAGCGCTGGCCGGGAGCATCGCCGCGGCCGGGCCCGCCAGTGCGGCACAGGGGTGCTCCGGCGCAGGGCCGACCGTGGTCGATCACCACGGAACGTCCTGGTCAACGACGTATTGCAACGCATGGCTCGGCGGCAACCTCGAAAGGGGTGTCGGCAGGGACAACCCCAGTGAAATTTCTGGATACCTCTACGCGAACAGGGCATGGTTCGTCTGCCAGCAGCAATTCACCTACCTGGAGAACCCTCCGGCCGGCGAGTACCGCAACAACTGGTGGCTTTACACCCAGGGCGATGAGGCCTATCTGGACCAGGGATGGGGCTGGTTCCCGGCGGTGAACGTTTCCGGGGGCGGAAACTACGAGCCCATTCCCGGGCTGCGCAACTGTGGTTTCCCCGAGACCCTGTCCGCGGAGACGGGCCCCTCCGGACAGGTCGACGCGCCGGGCCGTTGAGGTCTGCGGCCCCCTGGGGTCGAGGGGCATCGGCACAGGATCCAGAACCAAGGGGCCCTGGCCTCCAACACCCCGGCGCCCTCGCCGGCCGCCGTGGAGCGCCCGGCCTCGGCGGAGCCACCTCGGAGACCGTGTTCTTCCGTGGTCGGACGTGCGTGTGAGGGTGCGCCTGCCTGGTTCCCCCCGCCCCGTACCGACGCCCCTCCGCCACGGCGGCCCCGCACCGGCACGAATCCGGTGCGGGGCCGCTGGGCCGTCGGCGTCTCCGCATGCGGCCTTGGTCGCCTTGAGTGTCTGGGCGATCTCACAGGGTCATGGTGCGTGGTGAGGCGCGTCCGTGGAGGCCGGGCTCCTGCCCGGCGCGCCGTGCCGCCCCTGGCGCCGCCGGTCCGCGCCCTTCGTCCCCGACGGACGGCCGGGCGGGAGCGCGCTCAGCTGATCTTGCGCCGGTAGGTGGCCATGGCGAAGGCGTACGCGACGACGAGGATGCCGACGCACCAGGCCAGGGCGGTCCAGACGTCGTTGCCGACCGGTTGGCCGGTGAGCAGGTCGCGGATCGTGTTGACGATGGACGTCACCGGCTGGTGTTCGGCGAACCAGCGCACCGGGCCGGGCATGGTGTCGGTGGGCACGAACGCCGAGCTGAGGAACGGCAGGAAGATGAGCGGGTAGGAGAAGGCGCTCGCGCCCTCCACCGAGGTCGCGGAGAGGCCGGGGATCACGGCGATCCAGGTCAGCGCCAGGGTGAACAGGATCAGGATGCCGGCGACCGCGAGCCACGCCCCCACCCCGGCCCCCGACCGGAAGCCCATGAGCAGGGCGACGCCCACGACGACCACGAGGGAGAGGACGTTGGCGACGAGCGAGGTGAGGACATGGGCCCACAGCACGCCCGACCGGGCGATCGGCATGGACTGGAAGCGCTCGAAGATCCCGCCCTGCATGTCGGTGAAGAGCCGGAACGCGGTGTAGGCGATCCCTGAGGCGATGGTGATGAGCAGGATGCCGGGCAGCATGTAGTTCACATAGGAGACCGACCCGGTGTCGATCGCGCCGCCGAACACGTAGACGAACATCAGCATCATGGCGATGGGCATGACGGCGGTCGTGATGATGGTGTCCGGGCTGCGCGTGACGTGGCGCAGGGTCCGTCCGGTGAGCGCGGCGGTGTCGCCGAGGAAGTGCGTTGCCATGGTCGGTCCCCTACTTCTTCTCTAATGCGGTCCGGCGGTCTTCGCCGTCCGTGTCGGAGCCGCCGGTGACCGCGAAGAAGACGTCCTCCAGGGTCGGCTGCTTCTCGACGTATTCGACCTCGGCGGGCGGCAGCATCGCCCTGAGCTCGGCGAGGGTGCCGTTGACGATGATCCGGCCCCGGTGGAGGATCGCGATCCGGTCGGCGAGCTGTTCGGCCTCGTCCAGGTACTGCGTGGTCAACAGGACCGTCGTGCCGCTCCCGGCGAGGTTCTTCACCGCCTCCCACACCTCGACGCGCGCCTGGGGGTCGAGCCCGGTCGTGGGTTCGTCCAGGAAGATGACCGGCGGGTTCCCGATGAGGCTCATGGCGATGTCCAGGCGGCGGCGCATGCCGCCCGAGTAGGTCGACACCCTCCGCCCGCCCGCCTCCGTCAGCGAGAAGCGGGAGAGCAGGTCGTCGGCGATCGCGCCCGGCTCCTCCATGTGGCGCAGCCTGGCGACGAGCACGAGGTTCTCCCGACCGCTGAGGATCTCGTCGACGGCGGCGAACTGTCCGGTGAGGCTGATGGACTCCCGCACGTTCGCCGACTGCGCGGCGACGTCGAAGCCGTTGACCGCGGCGGTTCCCTTGTCGGCCTTGAGCAGGGTGGACAGGATTCTCACGACCGTGGTCTTGCCCGCCCCGTTGGATCCCAGCAGGGCGAAGATGCTGCCCGGCGCGACGTCGAAGTCCACCCCGCGCAGCACGCGCAGGTCCTTGTAGGACTTCTCCAGGCCCCGCAGGCGGATCGCCGACTGCTTCTGTGTCTTCATCGGAGGGGTCCCTCTTCCTTTCCGGTGTCTTCTGCGGCGGCGCGTTCGATGGCCCGGGCCAGGCGTTCGCGCTCCTTCTTGATCCACTGGCCCTCCGAGTAGTTCGCCAGGAACGTCTCGGCGAACTCCACGGGGTCCTCCCCGACGATCTCCCGGATCGGGGTTCCGACCGCGGCGCTCTGCTCGAAGAGGTCGATGAGGTCGTCCAGCATCTCCATCAGGATGTCCCCCTTCGTGATCGAGCCGAAGTACATCAGGTATCGGTCGAGCGCCTCGATCGCCGTGCGGTAGTTCCCGGGAAGCTGTTTCGTGCGCGCCTTGTACTGCCGGTACCGCTTCTTGTCCTCGAACGATCCCGTGACCTGTTCGATCCAACTGGGTGCCATTTTCACTCTCCTCCTTCTCGGAGCTGTTCAAGTCGTTCTGTGAGGAAGCTCCAGGTCCTCCAGAACTCTTCGAGGTATGCACGCCCCTGGGAATTGAGCGAGTACACCTTGCGCGGCGGCCCCTTCTCGGACGGGACCTTCTCGACGTCGACGAGGCCGCGCCGCTCGACCCTGACGAGCAGCGCGTAGACGGTGCCCTCGGCGATGTCGGAGAAGCCCTGGTCCCGCAGCCACGCCGTGATCTCGTAGCCGTAGGCCGGTCGGCCGGACAGGATCGCGAGGACGATGCCCTCCAGGATCCCCTTGAGCATCTCCGTTGCCTGCTTGCCCACGGAACGCCTCCTCTGGCTACTCATCAACACTGACTACTAGTGCATAGTATTACTGACTACCAGTACATAGCAACACCGAATACCGATGAGGGTTGTCCGCGCTGCGAGCACGTGGTGGGGCGCGGCGCGGCCCTGGTGGCCCACCCGAGGCGACGCAGGTGGCCCTGGGCCGGGGCGTCCGCCCCCGCGGCCGGATGCCGTCAGGCGGATCCCCCCGACGGGCTCCGCCCGCCGGTCGGCCCGTTTGCCCCGGGCGACTTCGCCACGTTCAAGGCGCTGGTCGCCGGGCAGCCCTGCCCTCCGGCAGGAGGACGTCCCCCGGGACGGCCCCGGCTCCGGTCCCGGCGGCACCGCCCGCGGGGGCCTTCCCTGGGCGGAGAGGCCGCGACGTGCCGAGCGCGACTACTCCGCGGGCAGGACGTCGAACTCGTTGCCCTCGGGGTCGGCCATCGCCACCCAGTCCTCGATCCGGGCCGTCCTGGTGGCGCCCAGTCGGACGAGCCGTTCGGCCTCGGCCCCGACGTCCTCGGCCCACAGGTCCAGGTGCACCCGGTTCTTGGCGCTCTTCGGTTCGGGGACCTTGTTGAAGAACAAGCGGGGCGCTGCTCCCGAAACCGGCTGGACGAGCACCGAGGGATCGTCCTCGGGGTCCTCGATCCCCTCTCGTCGGAGTCGCTCGAGTTCCCCGTCGTCGTAGGGGGCGACCTCGTACCCGTCGAGCGCCGCCGCCCAGAAGCGGGCCAGGGAGGCGGGGTGGGAGCAGAACGCCCTGTGGTGGCTCACAGGCTCCTACTCGGTCGTGGCCAAGTACCTGGAACGTGACGCGCGCGCCTCCGTGGTGGTGGACACCTGCGATCTGGAGCGTATGGAATTCCTCCAGGTGACCATGCACGGCAAAGCCGAGGTGGCGCCCTTCGACCAGGTTCTGGCCAGACGTCTGCTGCGCCGCTACCTGGGTGAGGACGAGGAGGCCTGGCATCCGGACTTCCGGCACTACGCGGATGACGGCCGCCTGGTCCGCTTCACACCCGACCGCACCGTCGTCAAGGACCTGTCCAAGAACGGCGAGACGTAGCCCTCGGGCACGGCAGGGCGGGGAACACCCCGGAACACGAGATCCCGGCCGGAGTCGGGAACGGCGTCGACCCGTCCCTGCCTCCGGAGCGCCCGGGCCGGGAGGGAGCGCGGCCCCCTCCCGGCCGCTCCGGCTCAGGCGGTGCTCGAGGAGCACCCGCCCAGGTGCCGGGCCAGGAAGCGTTCGAGCGTGCGGTACAGCTCGATGTTGCTGTCCGTGTTGACGAACCAGTGGCCCTCGTTCTCGTTCAGCAGGTACTCGACCTCGGCGCCGCGGGCGCGGAGCGCGTCGAAGACGCGGTCGGAGTTGCGGCGGTGGACGCGAACGTCGTTGGCGCCGTGGATGAGCAGCACCGGCGCGGTGATGTCGTCGACCCGGCCGATGGGAGAACGGGCGAGCATGTCGGCCTCCTGGCGGGGGTCGTCCGGGTCGCCGATGTAGCGCAGGTAGCTGTTCTCGACGGCGCGGCGGGCGAAGGGGACGACCGACCGGACGAGGTCGACGAGGTCGGACATCCCCGTGTAGCTGACCGCTGCGGCGAACCGGTCCGGGGTGAACGCGGCCCCGACGAGTGCGGCGTAGCCGCCGTAGGAGCAGCCGTAGATCGCGACCCGGTCCGGGTCGGTGATCCCCTGCTCGACCACCCGGTCGAGGGCGTCGAGCAGGTCGTCGTGCATCTTGCCCGCGAACTCGCCGATCGCGGCCCGGGTGTGGGCCTTGCCGTAACCGGTGGAGCCGCGCATGTTGACCTGGAGTACCGCGTAGCCGCGGTTGGCCAGCAGCTGCACCTCCGGGTCGTAGCCCCAGCTGTCGCGGTACCACGGTCCGCCGTGCACCAGCAGCACGGTCGGCAGGCCGCGCGGCTCGACCCCGACCGGCAGGGTGAGGTGGCAGGGCAGGGTCAGGCCGTCGCGGGCGGTGACGGTGATCGGGGTGACCGGTGCGAGCCGGGCCGGGTCCAGGTGCGGGAACGGCCGGAACAGGCGGCGGGCCCGACCCGTGGCGTGGTCGTAGAACCAGGTGACGCCGGGATCGCGGTCGTGGGTGAAGTCCACCACCCAGCGTTGCGCCGCGGCGTCGCAGGACACGTGGGCCAGGTCGCCGTCGGACAGCTCGGCCAGCCGCGGCAGCACCGCGGCGAAGTGCGTGTCGAGCGCGTGGATCTCCTGCCTGGCCCCGAGGTAGCGGGCGCCCAGGAGTTCTCCGGTGGCCGGGTGCAGGATCAGCGAGGACGGGAAGCGCGGATCGGCCTCGGGACGGGGGGTGTCCAGGTCGAACACGGGGTGGCTGTCCACCCCGGTCTGCTCGCCGGTGTCCAGGTCGACCCGGACCAGGCGGGTGCGGTCCGAGCCGCGCGAGGAACCGATCCACAGCCCTCCCCCGTCCGGGGTGGGCGCGGCCGGGAGGACCCCGAAGAGGGCGTCCGCGCCGGGGAACCGCGCGATCGGGCGCCGCTCACCCGCGTCCCACTCCGACAGCACGTGGTCGCCCCCCTCCTCCATGGTGAAGGCCAGCAGCCGGTCGGGGGTGCGCAGCCAGGAGAGGACGTCGCCGGGGTTCTCCGCGGCCGTGGTCAGGCGGCCGGTGGCCAGGTCGAGCTCGAAGAGGTCGATCAGGTCGGGGCGGCGCATGTTGAGCTGCACGAACGCGGTGCCCGGCCGGTCCGGCGGGAGTTGCGCGCCGAGCAGCCGCACGCCCTCGAAGGGGGTCAGGTCGACCACGGGCTCGTCGGGCCGGTACGGGTCGGCGCGGTGCAGGTGCCAGTTCTCGTCGCCGTCGGTGTCCTGCTGGAACAGCAGGTAGCGGCCGTCCGTGGTCCAGAAGAAGGCGTCGATGTCGCGCCGGGGGTCGGAGGTGACACGCCGGGAGTCCGGGGCGTGGGCGTCGTCGGGGGCGGTCCAGTCCGAGTCCAGGTCGCGGACGAACACGTTGAGCCGTCCCCGCCACGGGGCGAGGTAGGCGACCTTCGCGCCGTCCGGGGACAGCAGGGCCCGGCTACGGACGGGCGGGCCGAAGAACTCTTCGACGGAGATCAGCTTCGACGGAGCGGTCATGGCGAATCCTCGGGGTCGGTGGATACGGCGCCCCCGAGTCAAGACCCCGACGTCGCGTCGTACGCAAGCCCGCGGGAGATGTCCTGGGTCACAGTGCCCCTCAGAGTACGGACCGGCGCGGGGCCGCGGAGCCGGGTCAGGCCCCACCGGGCCGGGCCAGCCGCTGTTGGACCCGGCGCAGGACGCGGTGCTGCACGGGCCTGAGGTTCTGCCGGTTCAGTTCGTCCATCAGCTCTTCGGCCTGCGCGTCGAGCGGGGGCAGGCCGTCCAGCCGCTGTACCAGCGGCTCGAGGTGCTCGACCAGGTCGTCGATCAGCGAGGAGACCTCCTCGTCCGGAGTGTCGGGCCCGAGTGCGTAGAAGCGCGCCGTGAGCGGCGCGAACGCGGCCGTGCCGCTGTCCGCCCCGCCGAACAGGGCGGCGAACCCCGCCGCGCCGTCCTCGCCGAGCAGGTGGCCGACCAGGACCAGCTGTTCGTGCTCGTAGCGGACCATGTCCTCCGGCACCTCCGCCGCGGGACCGGAGCGCCATGCCGAGACTTCCGGCGGCAGGTCGGGCGGGGCGCCGCTGCGGCGCAGCGCGGCGATCCCGGCCCGGCGGGCGAGAAGCCGTTCGATGTCGGCGGCGGCCCGGCGGTCGAGCTCGTCGAGCAGCTCCTCCGCGGCCTCGGGATCGTCCAGCACCGCGGGGAGCGCGGACAGCGGTACGCCGAGTGCGGTCATCCTCGTGATGCGCAGGAGGCGGACGAGGTGGTCCACACCGTAGTCCCGGTAGCCTCCGGCCGAGCGCGGCGGCTCGGGCAGCAGTCCGATCTGGTGGTAGTGGCGCAGCGTGCGGACGGTGACGCCGGCCAGCTCCGCGAGCTCACCGCTGAGCATGGGACAGCTCCTTCGGTTCCAGGTCGCGCAGGGCACGTGACACGATCACGGCCAGCAGCACGAGGATCCACACCCCGACGACGCCGGCCCCGGCCAGGACCGGGGTCCCGTACTCCGCCATCACCCCGGCCAGACCGATCCCCGCCGGTGCGGCGATCATCAGCAGGGCGGTCTTGACGCTGAACACCCGCCCGCGTACCGCGCCGGCGGTCCGTTCGACCTGCAGCACCCCGATGACCGCTCCGACCACGGCGTTGCCTAATCCCAGGGCTGCGGCGCCGGCGAACACGACGGCCGGGGCCAGCAGGGAGGCCATCAGCAGGAAGCCGGCGGTGGTGACGACGAGCCCGGCCGCGAGCCATGTGCGCGCGGGGAGCCGTCGGCCGATGGCGCTGTAGAGCGCAGCGCCGCCCAGCATCCCGAGGGCCAGCGCGGTGAGGACGAGGCCGAGCAGGTCGGGACGGTCGATGAGTTCGAAGTACAGCGGCATCACCAGGCCCTGCAGCCCGCCGAGCGCCACGGCCAGGCCGACGACCAGGCCCGAGGTGCCGAGCAGGAACCGGCTTCGCACCACCACCGCCATGCCTTCCCCGAGTTCGCGCAGGACCGACCGGCGAGACGACCCGTCGGACTCGACTTCACCGAGCCGACGCGGCAGGGTCCGCGTCAGCAGCGCCGCGGCGGCCGAGGTCGCCGCGGTGATCCACAGTACGGAAGTGGCGTCGAAGGCGGCGAGCAGCACACCGGCCGCCGCCGGGCCGATCACCAGGGCGGCGGAGGTCAGGGTCTGGCGCAGGCCGACGACCCGTGTCAGGTCGAGCCCGGCGTGCCGGGCCACCATCGGGGCCAGCACCTCGCGGGCCGTCGTCCCCGGCACGTCCCCGAACGAGCCCAGGACGCCCAGCACGATGAACCACGCCAGGTCCAGGCCCCACACCAGGTCGACCAGCGGCAGCGCGGCGACGGAGGCCGCGGAGATCAGGTCGGAGACCACCGAGGCCGTCCGCCGGTTGATCCGGTCGATCACCACCCCGCTGAGCAGTCCGACCAGTACGGCCGGGACCGCTGTCGCGGCCGCCAGCGCCGCCGTGCCCAGCGGGCTGCCGGTCGTCTGCAGCACAATCAGCGGCAGCGCGACCGCCGCGATGCCGTTGCCGAGCAGGCTCAGCAGGTGCGAGGCGAGGTAGGGGACGACGACGAGGGAGTGTTTGAGCGGCATGCGACCAGGAAAGACCCGGACGCTGCGTCAGGGTCAAGGCGGTCACGGCCGACGGGGCGGTGATCCCGGCCACCGGCCCCCGGCAGGGACGGACGCCGCCCCGGTTCCGCCGGGCGGCGGAGGGTGCCGTCGCCGCGTGGCACGGGAGGCGGACCACGTCTGCCGGAGGCCTCCGGGAAGAACGGTTGAGTGCGCGTACTCATGCCGCCGCGGGCCCCGGCCCCCACGATGGACCCATGACCTTCCGGCAGAAGCACACCCCCCTCTCCCCCGTCCTCGCCACGGCCCTCGGCGCCGTGGCCGTCATGGTCGCCACCACCGCGTGCGGAACCGCCCAGGCGGTGGAGCCCAGCTCCTCCTCGGAGGAGGCACTCCCCGAACTGAACCCGGACGGCAGCGCGCCCTCCGAGCGCATGTCCCTGGAGGAGGCCGCACCGTTCCTGGAGGCCCAGGGCTACTTCCCCGCCGAGGGCGACCTCAGCGGCTACGAGATCGGATACCTGCCCGACGCCGTGGAGGGCACCCCCTACGACCACGACGTCAACGCCTGGATGTCCCGGCAGCAGCAAGGGCAGGAGGAGGTCGTCCTGCCCGACGCCGAGGAGGTCGAGCGGTCCTGGCTGCCCGACACCGTGGACGTGGACCACCTCGTCGACGACGACGGCCGGGTCCTTCCCGAGCGCGAGGTGTTCGCCCCCTCCGACGTGTACGTCACGATCCGCCGGCACGCGGACTTCACGGACGTGGACGCCTACCTGGAGCCTGATACCGAGGGCGGCATCCCCCTCGAGGAAGCCCTGCCCGGAGGCGGCGTCCGGGAGCTCCCGGACGGCACCGGCCACTACAACGGGGCCGGGGCGCTCTTCTCCCCCGAACCCGGCGTGGTGATCGAGGTCTCCTACATGGACGACACCGTCATGGACGAGCTCCTGGAGGGCCCCGACGGCGCCGTGGAGGGCCACCCCGAGGAGGTCCTGCTCATCGTGGAGGGCATCGGGCCCGTCTAGACGAGTAGATCCGAAGTGCCCGATGGCGTTCACCGGCCGGCAGGCATCATGGGAGTCCGACCTCGAGGGAGTGCTGCCAGTGATACTCAGCCGTGACACCGTGTGCGACGAAGTGGATCTCACGGCGTCGGCGGAAGAGCTGAACCGTCTGGCAGATGCGGTCGCCGAGGGCGAGGAGCTGCTCGGCTCCACGGCGCCGACCGCTGACGCCCTGGCGGGGGTCGAGGTCAAGAAGACTCCCGGCCCCGGGGTCCTCATCCACCTTGATTCCGAGCGGCAGATCCTGGTGATCAGCGGCGACGCCGCGGGGAGGGCGGTGCTCGCGGACAATGTGCGCGACATGGCCTCCGCCGAGGACGGAGGTCACCTCCACATCGACTACTACCCCGGGCACTTCTACCTCGCGGAAGGGTCTGTGCCGTTGGTGGTCAACAGTCCGCACGGAGGCATGCCGACCCGGTGGAGCGGGGGCCGCCGCGATCAGTGATCGCAGGCGACCAGCGACCTGGTGACCGGTGCGCCGATCTTGTCGTGGTGCCAGATGCCGGCCGCCATCGCCAGGACGCGCCGGGCAACCTGGACGGCGACGCCCCCCGAAAGGCGCAAGCTCCGAGCGGAGTCGCTTGCCGCAGCCCGCCGGCTGCGGCAGATACGGGAACATGCTCCACAGGTGCTCGTTCGCGTAGCCCAGCCGGCGAGCCTCGGAGCGGAAGCCGGGCAAAGCCTGTTCCACCGCCAGACAGAAGGGGTCGGAGTCACTGAACGGCGGTGGCCTGCCGAGGCATCGGGTTCCCCCGATCTCGTCGTCGATCCCCACCTACAGTGCGGTCAAGAGGGTGCTCAGGTCTGTCGTCACACACGGACCATGGACACCCTCGCCCCTTTGACGGGCCCGAACTTCGGATCTACTCGTCCAGGCACGGTTCTCCCGGAGGCCCTGCCGGGGACGGTCGGCCTGTCGGCGGCTTCGGGGGGACGCCGGCGCAGGCCGGGTGCCCGGCGCGGTTTCTCGTACGGACGCCTCCGGGCCCCGAACAGTCGGTCGAGGACCGAGCCACCGGGGGCTCAGCGCTGGCGACGGTTCCGGGAAACCTGCCGTGCGCGGAGGACCCTGTCGCCCTCTCCGGGAGACACCACACATGTTCCTCCGCCTGTTCGACCAGTCCGAGGCGGACGCACCCGTGGTGCGCGGGTGCCC
This sequence comes from Streptomonospora nanhaiensis, assembly GCF_026642255.1. Classification (GTDB taxonomy): domain Bacteria; phylum Actinomycetota; class Actinomycetes; order Streptosporangiales; family Streptosporangiaceae; genus Nocardiopsis; species Nocardiopsis tropica. The sequence continues at coordinate 3,959,524 of NZ_CP113264.1, forward strand.
GTTCGTCGACGCCGCGGCGGATCAGTGGTGCGACCAGGTGCTCAGCGACGCCACGACACGGATCCTGCTCTTGGGTCCGGTTGGGAGCAGCAAGATCCACCACGCCTACGCCATGTTCAAGCGAATCCTGGACGCCGGACACCCGCCCGACGACATCAGCGTGCACAGTCTTCGGTTGCAGTGCCGGGGTCCGCAGTGATCGTTCGTGCGCTTGATGTGTCAGGGAGCTGAACGAGACAGGCCTTGAGAACCCGGGCCCTCTGCCAACGCGGGTGCGCAGCCAGGTGTTCGGCTGCCCGGTCAGCTCCGTGGGAGTTCGGGATCTTCCCACTCACGAGCCAGAACGACCAACGTGTACGGCGTCCAAGCGATCCCACACCATCTGCCGCAGACAGTTCTCCGCGAAATGAGGTCGTTCATGTCTCTCACCTCGGCAGGACGGCCGGTCGACAACGTCCGAAAGGTTCACTGCCAGTACCAGCTACCGATAGAGGATGGTTTTGTCCTCCAGCGCCCGCCGGGCCTGGCGGGTGCGTTCCCATACGTCCTCGCGGAGGAGCCGAGCCGCCTGTTCAAGCGTGTACCAGCCGATGGCACGTAGTTCTGGATCCCTCGGTCGCAACTCGCGCGCCACCCGTGAGGTGACCACTCCTCCGTCGAAGACGAACATGAGCAGGTCGTCCCACGGCCCGTGCGGGGCCACCCACTCCACACTCAACAGTTCCGCTATTTCGACAACCAGCCCCACCTCCTCATCCACTTCTCTCCGAGCCGCGTTGTGGGGTGACTCGTTGACTTCAGCCATGCCTCCGGGCAGGTCCCAGAACGGCTTGTAAACGGGATCGACCAAGAGCAGTCGGCCCTGTTCGTCGCGGATCAGGACCTTCGCGGCCACCCGTTTGCGGGCCTGGAATCGGTTCCCCTCAGCCAGTTGCTCACGCCACGCGCCCGGGTCACGTACATACAGAGGTTCCTCTGCCGCCTCATTCCCGCTCATGGTGCACTCCCTCCACCGCTGGGCGCGGTCGAGCCGCCCGAGCCCGGTTCTCGTCTACATCGAGCAACACCGTAGCGACCTCAGGAATACGACGGTACGGTCCGAGTTCTCTTGCCACGGTGCGGAGATGTGCCTCTGCCACCGCTGACCCCTTCACAGCTTCTGACACTGCGATCTGACCGGCCACTGATGCGGCTTCCTCGACCTGTCCCTGGCTGAGCAGAGCTCGCGCCAGCGTCAGGGAAGCCAGGGCTCGGGCGCGTACGCGTTCAGGTGAACGCAGACACAGCACATGGCGGGCGTGGTCGGCCGCCGCCGCGTGGTCCTTCAGATCGTGTAGTCCGCGGGCTGCTTCACTCGCCAAGGAAGCGAGGTCAAAGGGACTCGTCCACTGCGAACGAGGCGAGGTCGGTACCGAAAGGAGATGTTCAGCTTGCGCGAGGAAGCGGCGGGCGATTACTGCATCACCTCGCGCGGCATGGGCTCGGGTGAGCATGGCGAGCACTCGGCCTCGAAGGGCAGTGTCTTCTCTCCCGTCCAGGTGACGCCAGAGTCTCCGTCACGCCCGGAACGAGACACACACCCTTGCGGGCCAAGCGGTGGACGATGTGGCGGGGGTGCAGCAGGGTCCGCAGGGTCTCGCGGCCGATGCGCAGGCCCGGGCCAGGCCGGTGGGCCAGGTGGGCGGCGAGCTTGCGCAGCGACCAGCGGGTGAAGGGCCGGCCGAGCTTGGCCGGGCGGGTGGTGGCCGTCTGGATGACGAGGTCTTCCTCGTCGGGGGTGAGCAGGCGGGGACACCCCTCCCGCCCACTGAGGGCCCAGGCAGGCCAGCCCCTGGGTGTTGAAGGCGTGGATGACCTCGCGCACGGTCTTGTCGTCAGCGGCGACCAGGCGGGCGATGACCGGGACGGTGTTGCCGCTGGAGGAGGCCAGGATCATCATCGCCCGCCGGTAGCGCACGGTGTTGGTGCTGCCCCGGCAGACGTTGCTGGGGATCCAGAAGAACCGGGCCTGCGAACACGTGCCGGAACTGTCCGGCGGACGAGCCACGAGCCAGACCATGTAGCTGCTGACGGGTTGCTCTGCGGCTCGCCGTGGCTTCGGTTGCGAGAACAGGACCTTCTCAGGTGAGGGCGAGCCACACGAACCCCGCCAGCGACACCGCGAAGGCCAGGGCCGTGAAGAGGATCGTCATCCGCTGGGCGTCCCTGAACTCGGGCGCGGGGCGGGTGGAGACGAGCAGCGTGTCCTCGTCGGTGGAGCGGATCACGGTCCTGCCGTCCCTGCGCGCGACCGTCCCGTGCACCAGCAGCCGGGTCCCCGGGACGATGGCCCACTCCAGGAAGACGCGCCCGCTGTCGGGGGCGACGTGTTCGGCGTGCGGGGTCCCGCCACCGCCCCCTTCCCCCGGCTCGAAGGACTCGTGGGTGAGGGGCAGCCGGTCCCCCGCGGCGCGGTCCGGTTCGCACAGCACCGCGCCGGTCCGGTCGCGCAGGGCGAACGGGGTGCGGCTCTGCCTGGAGTAGAGCAGGGTGTGGCGGATCCTCTCGTGGTAGGTGTCGGGGTTGGGGCTGCGGTCCCACACCTCGATGCGGAACCACACGCAGGAGACCCCCGAGTACGGCGCGGTGAGCAGGCCGTCGGGGCCCGTCTCGGCGTTGCCGTCGACCGCGACCTCGTTCCCGGGCGCGGGCAGGTCGCGCAGGGGCGGGGCGTGCGCCTGCTCCAGGGTGCGCAGCCGGGTGTGGGCCCGGTGCGCGAGCCGGAGCAGCAGCCCGGTGACCGCCGTGGCCACGAGGGCGAGGACCTGCAGCGAGGTGCGGACCTCGCCCACCAGCATGTCGTCCATGAGTGTCCTCCCTCCCCCGCCCCGGCGGTGGGCCGCCGGGGCGGGGCGGTCCGGTCAGTCCTGTTCGCTGTGCGGCGCCCGGTCGGCCTCGGCGAGGGCGTCGCGCCGGGTGTGCGGGGCGGCGGGGGTGCCGGCCAGGTAGCCGGCGCGGGCCAGGGCGTTGCCTCCGACAGCCGCGGTGGCCAGCTGCACGAGCAGGGCCAGGCCGATCTTGACGGCGTTCTCCACGGTGGGGAACCACAGCAGGAGTCCGAGCAGGAGCAGCGGTGTGCCCAGCCCGGCCGCGATCGAGACCCCGTGCAGGCGGGCGTAGAAGTCGTCCAGGCGCACCAGGCCCCAGGCTCCGACGGCGAAGACGGCCGCGCCGGCCAGGACGCAGAGGAGGGCGAGTCCTTCGAGGGGGGTCATCGTTTGCCTCCGGAGACGAGTCGGGCCAGGGACAGGGCGGCGAGGAACCCGATGAGGGCGCACACCAGGACGAGGTCGACCACCGCGGCGGAGTCCAGGCGCAGGCCCAGGACGATGACGATGCCGACGAAGCCGAGGAAGACGATGTCGGATCCGGCGGCCCGGTCGGCCTGGTGGGGGCCGGTCAGGATCCGGTGGACGGCGGCCACCATGGCGGCTCCGAGGAGCAGCAGGGCGATGTCGAGCGGGTTCAACGGTGCTCCTCTCCCGCGGTGGTGCGCGGGTGCGTGTCCCGGGGTCGGGTGATGGCCAGCAGGTAGTCCTCCATCTGGCGGATGTCGTCGTGGAAGGCCTGTTCGTCGGCGGTGTACAGGCCGTGGACCCACAGCGTGGGCGGGTCCGTGCGCGTGGCCACGGTGACGGTGCCGGGGGTCAGGGAGACCATGTTGGCGATGGCGGTGATCTCCGTGTCGGTGCGGCAGCGCAGCGGCACCTCCAGGAAGGCGGGCGTCGCCGAGCTGCCGGGGGTGAGGATGTCCCGGGCGACCCGGAACGAGGAGGTCACCACCCGGGTTCCGTAGAAGAAGGGGAACCACGCGATGCGCGCGGCCCTGCGCAGCAGGCCGTTCATCGGTTCGTCACCGCCTCGACGTAGGCAGAGGTGTCCAGCAGGTGGGCGGCGGCCTGTGCGCTCAGGTCGAGCAGGACCTGGGCTCCCAGGCCGACGCACAGGGTGACCGCGGTCAGGGCCACGGCCGGCAGGACCAGTCCGGTCCTGATCCGGGCCGGGGCCCGGGTGGCGGCCGGAGCAGCGGTGGCGGTGCCGCCGGCGGCTTCGGGCGCCTGCCCCGGTCCGAGTTCCGGTGCGGGCCCGGCCCCGGGCGGTGGGCCCCAGAAGACCGAGCCCCAGATCTTGAGCATCGACATCAGCGTGATGAGGCTGACGGCGACGGCGATCGCGGCGACGGTCCACTGCCCGGCGTCCAGGGCCGCGGCGACCAGGGTCAGCTTGGCGACGAACCCGGAGAAGGGCGGCAGTCCGGCCAGGGACAGGGCCGCGCCCAGGAAGGCCAGGGCCAGCAGCGGTTGCCCGCGGGCCGCGCCGCGCAGCCGTTCGAGGTCCCCGGTGCCGTGGACGTGCTCGATCGCGCCGGTGGACAGGAACAGGGAGGCCTTGACCACCATGTGGTGGACGAGGTAGAAGATCCCGGCCATGAGGCCGAGCTCGGTGAACAGGGCGACGCCGAGCAGGATGTAGCCGATCTGGCTGACCATGTGGAAGACCAGGATCGAGCGGGTGGTGGTCTCGCCGACCGCGCCCAGGACGCCGACGGCCATGGTCGCGGTGAACACGACCAGGCCGATCCACAGCAGTGAGGCCTCGCCGTCGAAGACGAGGGCGTACAGGCGGTAGATCACGTAGATGGCGACCTTGGTGTGCAGGCCGGAGAACAGGGCGGTCACGGCCGGGGAGGGCGCGGTGTAGGTGCGCACCAGCCATCCGTGCACCGGGACGACGGCGGCCTTGACCATCATCGCCAGCAGGACCAGGCCCATGGCGACGGCGACCACGGGCGAGTCCTGGGCGGCGCCGGCGAGTTCGCCCAGGTGGACGGTCCCGGCGGTGCCGTACACCAGGGCGACGCCGGCGAGGAAGACGGTGGAGGTGAGCAGGTTGGCGGTGACGTAGGTGCGTCCGCCGCGCAGGCCGTGCAGGGTTCCGGCGATGGCCATCAGCCCGTAGGAGGGCAGCAGCATCACCTCGACGAAGACGAACAGGTTGAACAGGTCGGCGGTGAGCAGCGCCCCGTAGACGCCGGCCGAGAGCACCAGGACCAGCGGGGCGAAGAAGCGGCGTTCGGCCTCGCCGGTGGCGACGGCGAAGGCCGAGCACACCAGGACGAGCAGGGCCGTGGTGGTGCCCATCAGGGCGCTGAAGGTGTCGGCGACGAACGGGATGGCCACCCCGGCGGGCCACAGGCCCACCTGGTGGGCGTACACCTGTCCGTCCCGGGTGGCCGCGAGCAGGGCCAGTCCGGCGGCGAGCGCGCCGGCGCTGGTGCCCAGGAGCAGGAACCGGGCGAGCCGTCCGGTGGGCAGGACGGTCAGCAGGGCGGCGCCGAGCAGGGGCGCCGCGACCAGGAGCGGGAGGAGCACGGTGTTCATGAGGCGTCCTCGGTGTCGTCGCCCTTGCCGGTGGCGGCGAGGGTGAGCATGTAGATGGTGATGGAGAAGGCGATGACGATGGCGGTCAGGACGAACGCCTGCGGGAGCGGGTCGGCCAGGGCTTCCCCGCCTCCACCGGCGAGGAGGGGCGCCTCCCTTCGGGAGACACCGCCGGCGGACATCAGCAGGAGGTTGACGCCGTGGCTGAGCAGGACGAAGCCCAGGACGATGCGGACCATGCCGCGTTGCAGGACGAGGTAGACGGCTCCGGCGATCAGGACGCCGATGGTGATGGCCAGGGTCATCGGGTGCCTCCGGTGGCCGTGTCGTGTCGTTCGGGAACGGCGGTGCGTTCGGGCGCGGCGCCGGTGCGCGGCAGGCCCAGCTGGTTGAGGGCGGTCAGGATCACGCCGACCACGGCCAGGTAGACGCCGACGTCGAAGACGAGCGCGCTGGTGAAGTGGTAGTGGCCGCCCCACGGCAGCGGGATGTCCGCGTGCAGGGGCCGCAGGAAGGAGCCGTCGGCGAGGCCGAGCAGCCCGGAGGCCACGGCGGTGACCACCCCGGCGGCGATGAAGGCCGGGTAGGCCAGGCGGATGCGCGCCACGGAGGCGCTGGGCGCCACCAGGTAGGCCAGGGCGAAGGCCGAGCCGCCGACCAGTCCGCCGATGAACCCGCCTCCGGGCGCGTTGTGTCCGCGCAGGAGCAGGTAGGCGGACCAGATCAGGAGCAGCGGGATCAGCACGCGGGCGACGGTGCGCATGATGACGGTGTTGGCGTCGGCGTCCCGGACCGGGTTGGTGCGCGCCACCTCCGGTTGGGGCCCGCCGTTGGCGGTGAGCCCCGAGGAGTGCAGGACGGCGATGATGATGAGCCCGGCCACGCCCAGGACGGTGAGCTCGCCCAGGGTGTCCAGGGCCCGGTAGTCGACCAGGATGGTGTTGACGACGTTGGTGCCGCCGGTGTCGGCGGGCGCGTTCTCCAACAGGTGGGTGCTCACCGCCGAGGGTTCCCGGCGTCCGGTGAGCAGGTAGGCGCCCAGCCCCGCGGCCGTGCCGGCGGCGACGGCGATCAGCGCGGTGGCGGCGGTGCGCGAGGGTCGGGCGCGGTGGAACCGGGCCGGCAGCCGGCGCAGGACCAGGACGGCCACGACCACGGTCAGGATCTCCACCAGGAGCTGGGTGAGGGCCACGTCGACGGCGCCCAGGAACAGGAACCAGAGGGCGACGGCGAACCCCGCGACACCGGTCAGGGCCAGGGCCGCCAGCCGGGACCGGGTCACCACGGCGGTGAGCACCGAGACGGCCACGAGGGCGACCATCATCCAGTCGAGGGGCCGGGAGGTCCCGTCCGCCGGTGTCCCGTAGTCCGGGCCCAGGACGGCCACCGCGGCGGCGAACACGATGATCAGGACGAACGGCACGGCCAGGTGCCGGGCCGGTGCGTCGCTGCGGGTCGGGTCGCCGGTGCGCGCGCCCAGGGCGATGAGCCCGGCGTGGACGCGCTCAAAGACGCCCGTGCCCGTCACCGGGAGCCGCAGCCGGGAGGACGCGGGGTCCCGCACGGTGGCGCCCCAGGCCACGAGGGCTCCGAGGAGCAGGGCGGCCGCCGACATCGCCAGGGCAGGGTTGACGCCGTGCCACAGCGCCAGGTGCGCCTGCGCCTGTTCGCCTGTGGCGTCGGCCGCGGCGCGTTCGGCCATGGGGTTCAGCAGCGGCGCCGCCGGGCCCAGGGCCAGGCCGGCCAGTGCGGCTACGGCCGGGGCGGCCAGGAAGAGGGCGCCCGCCTCCCGGGGACGGTCCGGACCGGGGTGGCGCACCCGGGCTCCGCCGAAGGTCCCGTACACGAACCGGAAGGCGTAGGCGACGGTCAGCGCCGCGGCCAGGACCGCCGCGACGGCGGCGAGCGGGCCGAGCCAGGCGGGGCCGGGCGTGTGCAGCAGGGCCTCGAAGAGGTTCTCCTTGCTGACGAACCCCAGCAGGGGCGGCACCCCCGCCATGGACAGCGCGGCCAGCGCGCTGACCGTCGCGGTCACGGGCATGGCACGCCGGAGGCCGCCGAGTTCGCGCAGGTCCCGGGTTCCGGTCTGGTGGTCGACGACGCCGACCGCCATGAACAGCGTCGCCTTGAACAGGGCGTGGGCCAGGGTGTGGACGGCGGCGGCGATGAGCGCCTGGGTGGTGCCCACGCCGATGACGGCGATGAGGAAGCCGAGCTGGCTGACGGTGGAGTAGGCGGTCAGCTTCTTGAGGTCGTGGCTGCGCAGGGCGAGCGCTGCTCCCAAGAGGGCGGTGGCCAGGCCCGTGACGATCAGGGTGGTGCCCCACACGGCCGTGTCGGCGAAGGCCGGGGAGAACCGCATCGCCAGGTAGACGCCGGCCTTGACCATGGCGGCGGCGTGCAGGTAGGCGCTGACCGGGGTGCTGGCGGCCATGGCGTCGGGGAGCCAGTAGTGGAAGGGGAACTGGGCGGACTTGGTGAACACCGCGACGATGACCAGCACCGCGACCGCGGTGGTGAAGCCGGTGTCCTGGGTCCAGGACAGGTCGCCCAGGATGGTGCTGAGCCGGGTGGTGCCGGTGCGCACCCACAGCAGCACGACCGCCGCGAGCAGGGCGAGTCCGCCCAGTGCGGTGAGCAGGAAGGTGCGCACCGCGGGCCGGGACGCCGAGGGGCCCGACAGGCCGATCAGGTAGAAGGAGCAGATCGTGGTCAGCTCCCAGAAGACGAACAGCAGGACGATGTCGTCGGCCAGCACCAGCCCCGTCATCGCCAGGGCGAAGGCGCTCATCAGCACGTAGAAACCGGTGCGGCGCCCGGGCGGGAAGTAGCGGGCGGAGTAGGCCGTGACGAGCGCGCCCACGCCCAGGACCAGGACGCAGAACAGCCAGGCCAGGCCGTCCATGCGCAGGGACATCCCGATGCCCAGGGCGGGCATCCAGGGCAGGGAGGCCTCCAACGCCGGGCCCCCGTCCCAGAGGTCGGGGCCGCGGGCCAGGACGGCGGCGGTGAGCAGCGCGAGCACCGCGGCCAGGGGCCACCCGGTGGCACGGCCCAGCAGGCGGTCGAGCACGGGAACGGACAGTACGGTCACTGTGAGTACAGCAAGGAGGAGGAGCAGCGGCACGCCGCGTCCTTTCACGGTTCCTCGCCGGTCCCCGGGCATGCTGGCGCACACCGGGGGGCGGTCGTGCCCACGGGCACGGGACCACCGGCGATCAGGGAGCGAGGATGGTGTGGGGCACTCCGGGAGTGCCGCGCGCACGACCGGGACGGGGCAGGCCCGTCCTACCCGCTACGGGTGTGTGCTGCCCGGGTACGCCGAAGCGGCCCGTGCGCGCACGTGCGGCGGGAGAGGTCGTTGCGTGAAAGAGAGAGCCCTCTGGCGAGGGAACGGGTCAGCTGCGTCCGGGCGGGCAGGCGCTGAGCTCACCGTGGGCGTTGGTGCCCCACGAGGTGGAGTAGCCGTTGGTGCCCAGGGGGCGGGGGTTGCGGACCGAGATCTTGTAGCGCTCGGCGAAGCGCATCCGCCCGGTGGCTGCGAGAGAGGGCCGCGCGCAGAAGGGCGGCCGAGAGGAACGACGGCTCGGCGAGGACGACGTGAACGGGGAAGGCGACGACTGCACGGCCAACTCCCCTCCCGTCTTACGCAAAACCGACAACGGCACAGACCCTACCAGCTGCTGTTCCGTGAAAAGGGGCGGGGTGCCCCACGACACACCCGCGCCTCCGGAAGGACGCCCTGTCCGGCGAATCCGGTCCGTAGGGGTACCGGGGTCGGGCCTGCGGCGGCTCCACCGGGAGCCGAGGCGGAGTCGGTGAACTGTGGGAAGGCCGGGGAGGCGCTGCAGGATGCGGCTGGACGGATCGATGGCAGACGGGCACGCGAAGCTCCTGGCGGACCGGTCATGTGGTCGTGAATCCGTCTACCAGGAGCTTTCTTCATGTCCGCCGCCGGGGGCGCCGGCCCGACCACCCGTCGGCGTGGAGGGGGTCCAGCGGTCGGCCCGCCGTCGCCTCGGCCGTTCCGCACCCTGCGGGAGACGAACGCTGATCGTCGATCAGCCCTTCGCCTCGCGGACGTCCTTTCCCTGCTCGGCGAAGGCTTTGAAGTCCTGCATGTGCTGGTGCGACTGCTTGCGGAAGGCGCCGGGCATCAGGAGCCCCACCAGCCGCATCATCACACCGCTGAACCGGTACTCGTTCTCGCTCGCCCAGAGGGTCGTCTCCGGACCGGCTTCGGTCAGCCGGTCGCGCGCCGCGCTCCACATGCCCTCGCCGACGATCTCGCGGTCGAAGTGAACGACCTGCTCTTTCGGGATCCCGCGCAGGTTGGCCGGTTCCCGGCGCGTGACGGTCTCGGTGCACTCCATCTTCTGCTTTCCCGCCTGCATCACGACCCGCGAGGTGGTACCGACCTGCCCGTGCACCCCGCTCAGCGGCTCGTGCAGTACCAGGCCCCGCAGCCACTTCGACATGTGTGCCGGGTCCGCGAGCAGCTGTGCCACCCTCTCCCGCGGTAGGGCGACCTCGATCGAGACGGTGTACTTCATGACCGAGCGCTCCGGTTCCCGAGTGGTGTGGCATGCACGTGCAGCCTCACCTCATGGTATTCAGCCACGCCATGTGCCCGACGTGTGAACGGCTCCCCCGGTCCGCGTGGTCATGGCGTCTGCCGCCCTGTCAGAGAAGGACGAGGGCGCGCCGGGGCCGACGCGGGGCAGGGGAATCCAGCCGCTTCCAGGACACGCCCTAGCCCTGCGCCTGGGCGATCTTCTCCCTGAGCCAGTCGGAGAGCGCGTCGTCGTCCCGGGGGAACTTGCTCAGCTCGAAGACATAGCTGTCCGGCGACGGAGGAATCGGGTGGACCCCAAGCTCCCTGTCGTAATGGAATTCCGCCTTGAACTTCTCCGGACGGGTCACCAGAATCGACATGGCCAGCCATGTCCCCTTGCCCTCCTCGTACATCTCGCCCTTGAGGAACTTGGCCTTCTGGCTGACGGAATACGGGTGACGCTTCCTCTTTGTTTCTCCACTCTCGAAGGTCACGAGATTCTCGCTCGCCGCAGCACCCCCGATGTAGTCATACCTGTAATTCATCGAGGTCCAGCCGGCCGGGGCGGCCCCGACCAGCTCAAGGGCCATGTCGCGCACCAGCTCCTGCTGCTTGGCAAGATCCATCGAATTTCCCTCCACTAATTCACCGGAGTCCGCGTGGGATGGTTGTCATATACCAACATCGCCTGGTCCTCGCCATTAAGCGACCAGTCTACCACGATTTCCCCAGGCGGGGCCCCCAGGGTATCCATTTCCGTAGGCCGGTCTCTGTCATACCGATCCGCATAGCTATTGAGGTTTTCCTGCCTCGCCTGGAATTTTTCCCGGTCGAAATCCGGAAGCGAGTCATCGTATTTGAGTTCCACCCGGAACGTGATCGAGGGATTGTCGCCGGCGAGGTCGCGCCAGTGGTCGATGAGCGCCGGCTTCCCGCCCGGCTGGCCCTCCGCGTACTCGGTGCTGTACGCCCGGCCCAGGCGCCCGTCATCCCCGGAGAGGATCCCGTTCCAGAGGTATTCGAGGCGCCCCCAGTTCTGGAGGAAGGTCGCACCCCCGCCGGTGTGGTTCAGGGATTTGAGCATGGGGATGATGTTGATGCGCTCCCCGGGGCCGGCGAAGAAGTTGCTCGCGACGACGTGCCCGCCCTGCCAGGTGGAGGTGTCGTAGACGTACTCCGCGTCGTCGCGCGCGTTGTACTCCTCGAAGTAGTTCCTGCCCTCGTGGCCGATGGCGGTCTGCTCGTTGTTGCGCGACTCCCTCCCCGGCCTGAGCTCGCCCTCGATGGAGACCGTCCTGGACCTGGCGTCGGTCTCGTAGACGAGCTGCCCGCCCGTCCTGGGGCTGTCGACGTAGTACGTGGCGTTCGGCCTGGGGTAGACGAGTTCGGGGTTGCCCTGGGTGTCCGTCCCGGCCCGGGTCTCGACGTGGGTGATCCTGCCGTCGGAGTCGGTGATGAAGACCCCCCGGCCCTCCACCCGGTAGAGGGTGTCGGGATCCAGGCGGACCTCGGCCCCGTTCGCCCCTGTCCCGAACCGCTGGTTCTCCCCGGGGAAACCCGGGTCCCCCGCGTCGAGCCTCTGGGTGTGCTCGAAGGAGGGCCGGTTCGCCGCGCCGTCGTAGGGGTTGCGGTCGCGCCACCAGTCCAGCGCCGAGTCGACGTACCCGTCCAGGTTGGACAGGTCGTCGGAGATCCGGAAGTCCGGGTCGGGTGAGGGGATGCCCCACTTCTCCCACAGGTTGAAGGCGTTGGGTCCGCCTTCCCGGGGCGCGATGTCGTGCGCGCCGTTCCGGTCCGGGTCCGGCGTGTAGGTGTCGTCGCTCCACAGCTGCGGATCGCGCGAACGGTAGGGGACGCCCTCGTCCATCAGCCGGGCCTCGACGTACTCGTGCATGACCAGACGGCGGAAGTGGGCCGCCTCCGAGGCGTCCAGGGTGCCCGCCTCGGCCTTGCGCCACAGGTCGGCGATGTGGTCCATGGGGGCGAACCGGCCGCTGCGCTGGGTCGTCCCGTCCGGCGGCACCGGGACGTCCGGGTGCTCGCGGAAGAACAGGTGCTGCTTGATCTCGTCGATGACGTCCGGGTCGAAGCCGGTGTTCTCGGAGATGCGGTCGACGTCGCCGTCGTCGGCGCGGATCTCGTTGTAGCGCTCCAGGGCCTCGGCGCTCTCCGGCACGTCGATGTACCGGTTGCCCTCGTCGTCGAAGTAGGTGCCGGTCTCGTCCCGGCGCCCCACCTCGATGTGGTCGCCCTGGCTGTCGAAGAAGCCCGGCCCCTCCTCCAGGTTGGCCGAGGGGTTGTTGTCGCCCTCGGACCCTCCGGCCCGCTGGACGTGCTCCGGGCGCTCCCCGTCCGGGCCGTCGGCGCCGTCGGTGCGGTCCGGGGCGAGGTCGCCGTCCGGGGTGAGGTCGCCGTCCGGACGCTCCGGCAGGCCGCCGCCGTCCGCGCCGTGGTGGCCGCGGTCCGACCCATCGGACCCGCCGTTGCCGCCCCGTCCCGACCCGGTGTCCGCGTCCACCACGGTCGTGCCGCCCCGCGGGCCGTCCAGCCCCGTGGCACCGTCCACGCTGTTGTCGAACGTGCCGTCGTCGCGGGCGTCGATCTCGTTGCCCGCGCTGTCGACCTCGACCCTCTCGTGGTCGGCCTCGAAGCGGTCCACAGGCGTGTCGTCGAGCGCGGCCGCGTCGTCGGGCACCTGGGAGGCGACCCAGCGGTTCTGCTCCCCGTCCAGCCCCTCCGCCAGGTCGCGGCGCGACTCCGGGTCCACGCCGTCCAGGAAGTCCGCGCCCGCGTCGAGCTGGTCGGCGGTCGGGTCGACGGTCTCCTCGGAGCCGGAGTCCCCGTTCCGGCGGTTGTCGTTCTCCGGCTCCGGATCCGTGTTCGTGTTCGTCGTCCCGCGCGGCACGGACCCCGTGTCCCCGGTGGGCTCGGCGTCGGACCCCGTGTCGCCGTCGGAGCCGTCGCCCGTGGTGCGCCGCCCGTCGCCGTCCGGGAGGTCCGGGGTGCCGGCGGCGTTGAGCCGCTCCAGCGCGTCGGTCATCCGCCCGAGGTCCGCGGGGCTGAGGTCCAGGTCGGCCAGGTCGCTCAGATCCACCGGGGTGATGGACCCGTCGCCGAACCGGGGCACCCGGGCCAGCACCGACGGGTCGATGCCTCCGGGGAACTCCGACAGGTCCGGCACGTCCGGGGTGCGGCTGCCGCCGACCGCGTTGACGATGTTGGCGCCGCGCCAGGCCATGAGCGGCACTCCCACGACCGCGCCGACACCGGTGGCGGTGAGCAGCGCGCCGCCCACCGTCGCGCCGATGTTGAGGGCCGCCGTGCCGATGACGTACCAGGGCCGCTCGCCCCACTCCTCCCACGGCACGACCGCGTGGGCCGCATCCTTCCAGGCGTTGCCCGCGGTCTCCCAGGAGAAGCCCCACTCGCCGTTCTCGTCCTTGCCGACGCCCACCAGCGCGCCCAGGCCCTCGACGGTGCCGCCCCAGTACTCCCAGAGGTTGTCGCCCCAGTTCCCGGCGAACCACCCGTCCGGGCCGTGCGCGCCGACCATCCCGCCGACGTCCTCGGCGATGCCCACGAAGAAGTCGCCGACGGCGTCGCCGACGTCGTTGTACCAGGCGTGGTCGGTCGTCTGCGGCGCCCCCCACTCCATGGCGATGCCCTCCAGGGGCGCGTCGAAGCCGTACACGAACTCGCCGTCGCCCGCCGTGACCGACCCGTCGGCCCTCTGGGCGATGAACGTGGTGCCGCCGAACAGCCCGGTGATGGCGTTGGCGCAGGTCCGCTCCGCCTCCTCGAACTCGTGCATCAGGCCCGCGGCCCGGTCGAGGAGGTCGTTGTGCTTGGTGACGTTCTCGCTCTCCTCCTTCCACCAGAGGAAGCCGCTGCCCTCGTCCCAGTCCTCCTTGCTCCCGTAGTCGATGCTGCTGAGGAACGCGTAGGAGTCGGTCTTGAGGGTGGCCCAGCGCGCCTTGATGTCGCGGACCTTCTCGGCGAAGTCGATGAGCGCCCCGGAGGCGCTGGACAGCGCGCCGGACACGTCCTCGGCGTCGCCGGTGAGCGGGTTGAGGACGGTGAAGAGGTCCTGGTCCTCGGGGGCGGTGTAGATGCCCTGCAGCCCGCCCCAGGCGCCGGTGATGTCGGCGGTGGTGTCGGTGAGGTCGGTGCCGTCGGTCTTCAGCTTCGCGGCCACGGCGTCGAGGGCGTACGTGAGGGTCTCGGGGACGGGAAAGCCGCTCGGATCGATCAGGTCGGACAAGGGGGACCACCGTTACCAGTGCCGGGGGAAGGTCGCGGGCGGTGCGGGGCCGCGGTGCTTCCCGGGTTCCGTACGTGTCTGCGCGGGGCGGATCCGCGTCCCGGGCCGAGGGGGGTCGGGCGGAGCGGGTCCGGGCGGCCGGTGGGGGCTGGCACCGGTGGGAGGGGGCGGGGGAAGGGTTCAGCGGCGGTGCCGTGCGCCGGGCGCACGGCACCGGGGAGGGTCAGGCGCCGGCGCCGTCGAGGGCGTCGAGCCCGGCCTCGGTCTCGGGGGCCCTGGGCTCGTCCCCGAGGTGGGTGGGGAGCGTGCCCCGGTACAGGCCCGCGGCGTCGATGTCGATCGTGCCGGTGGTCGACAGGGAGAAGCCGCCGCCGCGCTCGTACATGCGGATCAGCGGCTCGAAGGGGTCGGGCAGGTCGGGCAGGGACGCCCCGGCGTCGCGGGCCGCCGCCATGTGCAGCGCCCACACGCAGCTCTTGCCCACCGTCGGGTACTGCGCGATGATCACCGGGCTCCCCAGCACGCCTTCGACCACCTCGTCGGCGGCGCGCACGCCCGGCGCCGCGAACTCCGCGATGTCGTAGAACGGCCACCCCTTGGCGCCCAGGGCACGCGTCCACACGGCCGAGCGGCGCAGGTACTCGCGCATCAGCGCGACCCGCGACCGCGTGTGCTCCAGGTCGCCGTCCCAGTCGATCGCGTGGATGCGGACGGCGAGGTCGCTGACCGCGGTGGTGGTGCTCATCGTGATCCCTTCACGTCGGGGGCGTCGGGGCGGCCGTCGGCCGCCGGGGAGGCGGCGTCAGACGGCCTGGTTGGGGCCGTTCGAGGGGGGCGGCGGGGGCGGGGGCGGGATCACTCCCGCGTTGGCCTGGGCCTCCTCCGCCATCTCGAGGTTGCCGTTCATGTAGTGGGTGGTGGCCTCGCTGGCGCCGGTGACGGCGGCCATGGTCAGGCCCGCGATGTCGCCCATGATCCCGAAGTAGTGCTCGGCGAACTCGCCCAGGGCCATGCCGATGATGCCGCTCTTGGCGTACTCGCCGCTGTCCACCAGGTGTTCCTCGACGTTCTCCATGACGCCGACCAGGCCCTCGCCGCTGCCCTCCTCGCCGAGGTGGCCGGCGACGGCCTGGAGGACGCCGCCCACGGCCGCGGGCTGGATGTTCCACTGCGACACGGACTGCTCCTTTCGCGTGTGCGCCGGTCGGCGTGCGGCCGGCGCGGTCCGGACCCGTCGGTCCCGGGGTGCGGGTCGTTCCGGAAGGGTGCGGGCGGGGGGGCGGCGCGCGGGTCAGGCGTCGCGGGAGGAAAAGGCTACCGGTCGGACGTCGCCCGGGGCCACGGCCCCGGCGGCCGGCGGGGCCGGCTCCCGGGACGCGGACACAGGTGTGACGTCCCCTCCGCGTTGAAGGTTTCACCGTCTTCGGACCAAAGGAAACCACCCGTGCGCGAGGGTTTCGGAGGCGCCCGCGACCTGCGGCGGCGCGGACCGGGGTGTCACCCGCCCCCTCCGGCACCGGGCGCCGCGGAGGTCCGTCCGGAGCGGGTTCGGCGACGCCCCCGCCGCCGGAGGCGTCGCCGCGGCCGCTCCGGGAACACATGGACGTGAACCTTCCGGACATCCCGCGTATCCCACCCGGCACCACTCCGCCGTCCGCCCCCCTGTGTTGAGGAGTCCCCCTTGAGCCACGACGCGGTCGCCCTGCTGGCCGACGCCCCCGACCGCCGCGCCCTCATCGACGCGCTCGCCGCAGCCGGGCGCGACCTGCGGGTGCGCCTGGTCGCCGACGGAGCCCTGGTGGAGCTCGTCGACGAGGGCGGCCGGGTGGTCGCCGCCATGCAGGCCGCCCAGAAGCTGGCCCTGTCCGCCGAGGCCGAGCGCCTGCTCGCCGACGGCATCGCCGACGACCTGCCCGCCCAGCCGTACTGGGTGGAGGCCCGCGGCGCGGACCTCCCCGGCGCCGACACCGCCGGGGTGGTCGGCCGCTTCGCCCGCCGCCTCGCCGAGCGCCTGGGCGGCTCGGTGTGGGAGCCCGCCCCCGGGCTGGACCGGCGCGATCCGTTCCTGGAGGGCGCCACCGGCCACCCCGCGGTCACCGCCCTCACCGAGCAGGCCGCCGTCGTGGTGCAGGACCGCCCCCTGGTCCCGCTCTCCCCCTGGATCGTGGACGTCCTGGCCCGCCACGGCCGCAGGGGCCTGCGCCTCCAGGTCGTCACCCCCTCGACCTCGCGCATCACCCACGCCCTGCACTCCTTCCTGATGTCCCCCGCCGCCCGCTGGGTGGTCCAGGCCCCCGGGGGCTCCTACTACGACGGCTTCTCCGGCGTTCGGCTGCGCTGGGACGAGCGCGAGGCCTTCACCGTGGACGGGGACGCCCGGGCCGACGGCCCGCCGGAGGCGTTCCGCGCCGACGACGCCGACCGCGGCTGCCAACTGCACGTGGACCTCAACGTGGAGCACCCCGCCGACAACGGCCTGGTCCTGGGCCGCTCCGTGGAACTGCTCGCCGAGCGCCTGGGCGGCGGCCCGCCCGCCGTGTGGGGCACGGCGGAGCCCCTCCCCCAGGAGTGGAGGCGGGCCGTGTTCACCCGGACCGTGCGCAACCGCGCCCCCGGCCGGACCTGGGCGGCGTTCTCCGGCCCGCCCGAGGGCGCGCGCGAGGACGGCGTGCGCCCGTTCGCGGGCACGGTGCGGGTGAGCCGCACCTCGTTCGGGGTGCGCGAGGCGATCACGTTCGCCGTCGGGTACCCCGAGGGCGCCGAACCCGACCTGTCGGTGCTGCCCTCGCTGGTCGGGGAGCTGACCGAGCGGGACGTGCTGCGGACCATGACGGTGCGCCGGGTGGGCGGCCGCGCCGATCTCACCTACGCGCCCCACTGGGCGGGTCTGCCTCTGCCGGTGGGCATGGCCCTGGGCCAGGAGGCGGTGGCCGTCATCGGCACCGGTCGGGCGCTGGGCGCCCCCGTGCGCCCGCTGCCGTTCGGGCCGCCGCTGACCCCCGCGTTCTGGTACCAGGTGGGTACCGGGGTGGAGCACGACTCCTGGGTGCGGTTCCGGGGGCTGATGGCCCACCTGCACCCCGAGGGCCGCCCCGGCGCCCCCGGGGACGCCCCCGGCCCCGGACGGGCGACCGATCACGGGGACGCGCCCGCCGACAGCGCCCCCTCCCCCGGCGACGCTCCCGCGGCGGCTCCGTGAGCCACCGCGTCCTGCCGCGCCGAGACGCCCGCCGCGCCCGTGGTCGGCGGGGTTCCCGCGGGCCTGTCGGCGCTGCCGGCGGCCACCGATCGCACGGGGAGGGTCATCGGCTGCGCCCTGACCATCCCGCCGGGCCGAACGACCGCTCGGCGCATGAGGCGTTGGAGCTCGGCCGGGGAGAGCGCCCGAGTACGTGACGGCCGACGGCGCCGCCGTCGAGTTCCGACACGATGACACATCTGAGCAGGAGCGATGCGATGCGTGCAACCGATGCCCCCGACGGGTCCGTGACCCTGGGCATGTCGCAGGCCGAGGCGACGGTTCTACACGAGCTGATCGCCTTTGCAGAGTTCGCGTACGACCTGAGCTCGATCGAATCGGCGAGACCGGTCGAGCAGAAGGTGCTGTCCGACGTACAGCAGGCGCTCGCGCCGCTCATCCTCCCGGAACTCGGCGCTCACGGCTACGACGCCGTGATGAACCGCGCTCGCGCCGCCATCGACCTCAGTTCCTTTCGGGCTCCCTGTCCACCCGGCGCAGAGGAAGAGGGTGCGATGGACAAGCGCGCGGTCTCCCACGCACTCGCCGCTGTGATCGCGGACGAGATCGAGGCGCAACTCGGGGTGCGCCGCCCGGTCGGTGAGATGCCCGCGCTGATCGCCGACGCGGTCTTGGACGCCTTCCGTGTCGAGCGCGTCGACCAGGCCGACCCGCCTGTCGGTTGACCCAGGACGCCGACTGGCGGGTGCTCATCCGGCTCGGCGACCCACCGGCCCCGGTCCCGGTCCCCGAACCCTTCGCTGACCCGCCGCTCCAGGCCAGGGACCGACGGACCGGCATGAACACGAACAACCGGGATGCGACCTGGCTGTTTCCCGGACGCAGGGCCGGACGCCCCCTGTATCCGCACAGTCCCGCCGAGCTGATCCGCGACATCGGTGTTCCCGGAACGGCGGTGCGCGCCTCCGCGCTGCGTCAACTCGTGCTCCAGGCCCCGCACCGGTCCTCGCCCAGGCGCTGGGGTTCCATTCCACGACCACCCCCCGGGCCGTTGCCCGGGCGGGCGGGACCTGGAGCCGCTACGCCTCCAGCGACCACACGCAGTGATCACGGCGGCCGGAGCCACGGAGAAAGCAGATCACTCGATCTACAACTCCTGACTGTCTCGACCCCCGGCATCGGCGGTCGCGACGCCGGCCTTCTGGCAGAGCGACGGGATCGGCGACCCGTCGGGCCCTCATCGCCAGGAAGAGGCCGATGTGCCGACCGGTCTTGCGGTCCAGCGTCTTCGACCACTGCGGCCGAGGGTCCTGTCATGCCCCAATCTCAACGCGATCCACGCGGTGGGCGTCGTCTTCGCTGTGCGCGCCGGGCACAAGCCGTCGGACGACGCGGAACCCCTCGTTGTGGCCCGCGTAGTCCAGAACCAGTACGCTGGGCGGATGGCGCGACCTCGGGAGTTCGACGAAAACCGCGTGCTTCTCGCTGTCCGCGACGAGTTCTGGGACAAGGGGTACGCGGCGACGTCGATGGACGACCTGCTGCGCGTGAGCGGGTTGGGCAAGGGCAGCCTCTACGGGGCGTTCGGGGATAAGAGAAGCTTGTTTCTCCGGGTGCTGCGGGAGTACGACGACGCGAACCTGCTGGCACTGCGCGAGCGTCTGGCTTCTGCCGCCAAGGGGGTCGACGTGGTGCGCGAGTTCGTCCTCGGCCTGACCGGTGACCCGACCGGGGCGGCTGCGCGCCGGGGCTGCCTGCTGGCCAACAGCAACGCCGAGCTTGCCGCTAGCACCCCGGACGTCGCTGCCGAGGCCCGCCGCAGCTACGACGCGATCACCGCCGTCCTCACCACGGCGCTGGAGCGCGCCCGGAGCGAAGGCGACCTCGATCCCGGCGCCGATCCTTCCGAGACCGCCCGTGCGGCCCTTGTCGCGCAGCTCGGTCTCATCGCGCTCGGGCGCACCGGCATGGATATCGACGCGCTGAGCACGACCGCTCACTCCACCCTGGCACGACTACTGCCCGCCCCAGCGCAGTAACAGCGCCCTACCGACCGGCCCGTACCGCCGCAGTCCGCGGCCGGCCTGGCACCCTGCGGCGCGCCCTCGAGCTGCGCGCCGCTGTTTCCGGGGGGAACGCGGTCCGCCTGCAGGCCCTCTGTGTGCTGCCGGCTGCCGGTCGGCCCGATCCGCGACCGACGACTTGGGCCGCCCCGGGTGGCCGATCCGCCCCTGCGATGCCGCCGCCGGTGACGGGGTGGGCCCGAGACGCGGAGCCCCGATGTTTCGACACGAGCCACATCTTGACCGATCGGTCCATAACAGGGGTATGGTTATTGACGCACCAGTCCACAATGAAGAGGAGGGCGGCATGGCCGTCTTGGAAGGTAAGATCGCCGTCGTTACCGGGGCCGGCACCGGCATCGGGTTTGCGACCGCTCGCGCATTCCGCGACGCGGGCGCCACGGTGTTCATCACCGGTCGCCGCAAGCACGTGCTCGACGCCGCGGTCGCCGAGCTCGGCGACCGCGTGACCGGCGTCGTCTGCGACGTCTCGGTGCCCTCCGAGCTCGACGCGTTCTACAGCACCGTGCGGGACCAGGCCGGACGCGTCGACGTGCTGGTCGCCAACGCCGGCATCGGCATCGCGGCTCCGTTCGGCGAGGTGACCGAAGAGCTGATCGACTCGGTGTTCGCCACCAACGTCAAGGGAACGATCCTCACGCTCCAGCAGGCGCTACCGCTGCTCAGCAAGAACGCTTCGGTGATCCTGACGGGCTCGACCGCCTCGACCCGACCCGACCAGGGACTTGAGGTCTACGCGGCGTCGAAGGCCGCAGTTCGCACCCTCGCTCGCGGTTGGGCCCTCAGCGCGCGCACACACGGCTTCCGTGTCAACGTCGTATCCCCCGGCGGTACACGCACCGAAGGCCTGCTGGAGCTCGTCCCACCCGAGGCGCTCAAGCAGGCCGAAGCCACTGTCCCCCTCGGCCGGCTCGCCGAGCCCGAGGAGATCGCCGCCCTGACGACGTTCCTCGCCTCGGACGCGTCGAGCTACATCAACGGCGCCGAGTTCCACGCCGACGGTGGATACGCCCAGGTGTAAGGGGTCCACACGTGCGGGCCAGGGCCTCGGCCCTGGCCCGCACTTCCTCGGCGTCCCGGGCGAGGTGGCAGGAGGACTCGGCGCCGACGAGCCGGTTCAGCGGCGTGGCCCGGCGCTGGAGGTGGTCCGAACGGCTGCCGGCGGTGGAGCCGGGGGCGTTGTTCAGCGTGTGCGCCCTGCTGGTCGCCGAGGCGTGCAGCACCGGCCTTCCCCCGTGGTCGAACCCGGGACGAGCCCCCTGACGCCGGGCCGCCTGCAGCAGGTCGACCGCGCCTCTATGTGCGCCGAGCCCCTACGCGCGGCCGAAGCCCACCTCGCAGCGCCCCCCACCCCGTCACCGGCGTCGCGGGGGCGGGGCCGACGGGAACCCCCGTCCGGGAAGGGCGCGCTCAGCCCCCTTCGGTCTCCTGGCGCACGGTGGCGGCGATGCGGGTGAGCGCGGTCCCGAGGTGGCGGCGCTGAGCGGCGGTGAGCGGGTCGAACACGAGCCGCTTCACCTGCGCGACGTGTTCCGGCGCGCTCTCGACGAGCTTCTGCCGACCGGCGCCGGTCAGGGTGGCGAGGGTGTACCGGCCGTCGCCGGGGTCGGGTCGGCGGACGACCCAGTCACGGGCCTCGAAACGGTCCATCACCTTCGACAGGCGGGGCTGGGTACTGTCGCAGAGCCGGGCCAGCTCGCTGAGCCGCATCGTGGCCTCGTCGGCCGTGGACAGCCGGGCCAGGACCCCGTACTCGAAGTTGGAGATGCCCGCCTCCCGCTGCAGCTGGCGGTCGAGGGCCGCTGGTAGGGCGATGACGACCGTGAGCAGCGCCTGCCACAGGTCCTGTTGGTCGTCGTCGAGCCAGGGTTGGGTGTCCATGAGCCCCATCATACTTGCCTGGGCAACTCGCATCACTTGCGCAGGCAACCCTCGACGGGCTACGTTTCACTTGCCTGGGAAAGTAAAAACACTTTCCTGAGCAAGTGAAGGAGTTGATTTTGACCACCACGAGCAGCCTGAACCCCTCTGTACCGCCGCGCGCACCGGCCGCGGCGTACGACGACCTCCTCGCCCGGGTCCTGCCACAGGCGCGCGGACAGCGGGTGTGGACCCCCTCCGACGGACCCATGCCCAGCCTCTTCGTCAGCCACGGCGCCCCGTTCACCCTCGACGACCCGCAGTGGCTCGACGACCTCTTCGGCTGGGCCCGGTCGATGCCCAAACCCCGGGCCGTCGTCGTGGTATCGGCCCACTGGGAACAGGCGCCGGCCGCGATATCGGGAGCCGCGGCCGGCGTCCCGCTCCACTACGACTTCAGCGGCTTCCACCCCCGCTACAAGACCCTTCCCTACGCGACCCCGGACGCCACCGACCTGGCGCGGCGGCTCACCGGCCTGCTGGGCCCGACACCGGTGCACGAGTTCGCCGACCGCGGCCTCGACCACGGCGCCTTCATCCCGCTCATGGCCATGTACCCCGCCGCCGACGTCCCGGTCGTGCAGTTGTCGATGCCCGGCCTGGACCCCGGCGCCCTGCTCGACCTCGGCACACGCCTGCGGCCCCTGCGCGAGGAAGGCGTCCTCGTTCTCGGCTCGGGCTTCATGACGCACAGTTTCGCCGTCTTCCGCCGGCCCGAGCTCGCCGCCGCCACCGCGGCCTTCGACGCATGGGCCGTCGACGCCCTCGCCCGGGGCGACGCCGATGCCCTCGCCGACTACCGCGACAAGGCGCCCGGCGCCGCGATCGCCCATCCGACGGCCGACCACTTCGTCCCGCTGCTGCTGACCGTCGGCGCCGCCGACGACCCCGGCAGCGCCGTGAGCGCGATCGACCGCATGGTGATGGGCAACTCCACCCGGTCGGTTCAGCTGGTCTGAGCGCCTCGACGTGCTTCACCTTCGCGCCCGATCGCCCGTCCTGGGGCGACGGCACCACCACACCCCGGAGGAAAGTGTTATGAAGGCAATCCGTTTCCACGAGTTCGGCAGCAGCGACGTCCTGCGCCACGAGGAGGTCGACCGTCCGGTCCCCGGCGCCGGCCAGGTGCTGGTGCGGGTGGCGGCCACCTCGTTCAACCCGGTCGACGACCACATCCGCGCCGGCGTCCTGGCCGAGATGCTCCCGATCACCCTCCCCTACGTGCCGGGGATCGACCTGGCGGGCACCGTCGCCGAACTCGGCGCGGGCGTGACGGGCCCGGCCGTCGGCGACCGGGTCGTGGCGATGCTGCCCCTGGACTCCGCCGGCGGGGCCGCCGAGTACGCACTCGTACCGGCGGAGTCCCTGGCCCCGGCACCCCGGACGATCGAGCTGGTCGACGCCGCGGCACTGCCGCTGACCGGCCTGGCGGCCTGGCAGACGGCCTTCGAGCTCGCCGAGCTGAAGCCCGGACAGAGCATCCTGGTCAACGGGGCGGGGGGCGCTGTGGGCAGCCTCGTGGTGCAGCTCGCCGTCGACGCGGGGGCGCACGTGACCGCGGTGGACGCGCCGCAGCACGCCGACCGCCTTCGGGGCTACGGCGCGGACCGGGTCGTCGGCCCCCTCGACCTCGCCGCGGGCCCGGCCGCCGTGGGCGGTCCGTTCCAGGTCGTGGTGAACCACGTGCGCGTCTCCCCGGAGGAGCTCGCGCGGCTGGCGGACTACGTCGCCGACGGCGGGGTCGCCGCCAGCACGGCCGGCCCGGTCCCCGAGGTCCCCGACCGGAAGGTGCGCACCGCGAGCCTGTGGGTCCGCAGCGACGGCGCACAGCTGGCCGCCCTCGTCGCCAGGATGGACGCCGGAAAGCTCCGGCTCCACGTCGCCGACCGCCGCCCGATGGCCGAGCTGGCCGCCGTGCACGGGGACGCCGCCTCCGGGCGGCTGCCCGGCAAGACCGTCGTGCTCGCCCGCTGACCACGCCCCGAGCGGGTCTTGAGGACGCCGACCGCCCCCGCACCAGTCCTGTGACGGTGCGGGGGCGGCGCCCGGTACGCCGCCCGCAGCGGCGGTCGGGCCTCAGTGGCCCTTGGTCACGTCCAGGTCCTTGGGCGTCAGGGCGAACACCACGACCACCGACACCAGCATGATCGCGGCGCCGATGCCGCCGACCAGGGTCAGGCCGTGGGTGAAGGCCTCCTGGGCCTGGAACGCGGCTGCGGCGCCGGCGGGGCCCAGGTCGGCCAGGACGTGCAGGGCGCCGCCCAGGG
Organism: Streptomonospora nanhaiensis; assembly: GCF_026642255.1. Taxonomy (GTDB): domain Bacteria; phylum Actinomycetota; class Actinomycetes; order Streptosporangiales; family Streptosporangiaceae; genus Nocardiopsis; species Nocardiopsis tropica. The sequence goes on from NZ_CP113264.1 coordinate 3,983,230, forward strand.
ACTCCTGCGCCGCCCCCACCCCCTGCGGTCCCAGGCCCGCGGCGGCGAGGTCGGAGGCCGGCAGTTCGGCGCGGTAGAGGGCGGACGCCGCACTGCCCAGCACGGCCACGCCCAGGACCGCGCCCAGTTCGTAGGAGGTCTCCTCGATCGCCGCGGCGCTGCCTGCGTGCTCGGCCGGGGTCCCCGACATGATGATCGCCGAGGCGATGGCCAGGGATCCCATGCCCGCGCCGAGCAGGGTCAGGAATATCGCGACCGGCGCGTAGGTGAGCGGCGCGGGGGCGAGGGCCAGGGCGGCGAAGCCCAGCCCCGACAGCGCCAGGCCGCCCACCAGGACGGTGCGGGCGCCGATGCGCTGGGCCAGCACCGGCGCCAGCGGGGAGACCACCGTGGCGGCGACAGCCATCGGCAGCAGCCCGATCCCGGCCTGCAGGGGCGACCACCCCTGCACGAGCTGGAACCACTGCGCCGCGAGCAGCAGCGCCGATCCCATGGCCAGCATGGTGAACAGCGCCGCCAGGGTCCCGGCCGTGAAGGAGGGGACGGTGAACAGGCGTACCCGCAGCAGCGGCGAGTCGCTGTGGAGGCAGCGCAGCACGAACCAGACCAGCAGGGCCAGCCCCGCCGCGAGCGCCGCCAGTGCCAGGGCGTCGGCCGGTCCCTCCTTGGCGATGCGCTTGATGCCCCACACCAGGGCGGTCATGCCCGCGATCGACAGGGCGGTGGCCAGGGCGTCCCAGCGCCCGGGGCGGGGGTTGCGCGCCTCGGGCAGCAGGAACAGGCTCACGAGGACGGCCGCGGCCATCAGGGGCACGTTCAGCAGGAACGCCGCGTGCCAGGAGAAGTGCTCCAGCAGCAGACCGCCCACGATGGGTCCCACGGCCGCTCCCAGGGAGGCGACGGCCGCCCAGATGCCGAGCGCCTTGGCCCGTTCGGCCGGGTCGGTGAACAGGCTGCGGATCATCGAGAGCGTGGCCGGCATGATCATCGCCCCGCCCACGCCCAGCAGGGCGCGCACGGCGATCACCACGGGGGCCGACTCGGCCGCCAGGACCAGCAGGGAGGCCCCGCCGAAGACGGCGAAGCCGGTCAGGAGCATCCTCTTGCGGCCCCACCGGTCGCCCAGGGTGCTCATGGTGACCAGGAGGCCGGCCAGGACCAGCGAGTAGATGTCGACGATCCACAGCTGCTGGGCCGCGGTCGGGGACAGCGCCGCGGCCATCTCGGGCAGGGCGACGTTGAGGATGGTCATGTCCATGACCACCACGAGCAGGCTGGCGGCCAGCACCGCCAGGGCGGCCCAGCGGCGGCCGGCGGACAGGTGTCCGGCGATGGCGCCCGGTGCGTCGGAGGTGTGGTGCGGAGTGCTCACGGCTTCTCTTCCAGGGATGTGCTCATCAGGGCGGCGATCGCCATGCGCAGTGCCGCCTCGTCGAGGGGCCGGTCGTGGAGCAGGGTGTACAGGATGACCCCGTCCAGGTAGACGGCCGTGGCCCGGGCCGCTTCGGGCGCGGCGTAGGCCTGCAGGATCTCGGTGACCCCCTGTACCCACTGCTGGGCGAACGGACGCAGATCGGGGTTGTCCACGCCGGCGAAGTAGAGCAGGCTCTCGGCGCGCAGCCGTTCGCGGTCGCCCAGGTAGGCGGCGAACAGCGCGGCGATGCCCTCGGGGCGGCCGTCGCAGCCGTGGATCTCCTCCGCGAACTCGCGCAGCTCCTCGTCGGCCTGCTCGGCGATGGCCTGCAGGGCGGCGGCACGCAGGTCGTCCAGGGAGTCGAAGTAGTAGGTGGTGGCCCCCAGCGGCACCCGGGCCAGTTCGGCCACCCGCCGGTGCGTCAGGGCGGAACTGCCGTTGGCGACCATCTCCTGCGCGGCGGCCTCGACCATGGCGCGTCGGCGCCTCTCGGGGTCCCGGCGGGAGGTCATGGGCGCTCCCCCTGTGCGCGTCGCCCAGAGGTCCGGAACAGCATCTTTTTCACCCCAATGTCTAGTACGTGCGTACAAGTACAAACGTACTAGAAGGGGGAGGCCGCCCGCCCGTGTCATGCGCCACCACCGGGGCTGCGGCACCGCGGAGCAGGAGTCCGGCCGGTCGTGACCCGCCATGGCGGGCGGGCCGCGACCTCCGACGGAACCGTGCGGGTGTCCTCGGTCCGGCTCCGCGTCCGGACCTGTGCGAAAGGAGTCACCGGGCGCGCCGTGGCAGGGCGCCGTTCCCCCCGCGCCGTCGGCAGGCTTACCCAGCCCCGGTGCCGAAGGGGTTGTCGATGGCATACCGCCAGCGCCCGTCCGGTCCCCGCCGGGCGACGTCGGTGGCGGTCCCCTCGATGTGCACCGCCTGCCCGTCGCGGCCGGTGCCCTCGATGGTCCAGTCGACGATCAGCAGCGCCAGGTCTCCGCTGGTGTGGACGTGTCGCGGGTGGACGGAGACGGGAACGCCGAGCCCCTGGAGCCGGGCGTTGGCGGCGTGCGCGTCCGGTCCTGTCAGCGGCGTCCACGGGTCCAGGACCAGCACCGCCGCGTCCTCGTAGACCTGGGCCAGCGCGTCGGGGTCGCCGCTGTTGAACCGCTCGGCGAACACCGCTGGCACGTCTTCGGGCCGTTCTGCCAGTTCTCTCATGGTCGACGGACGTCCTTCCGGTTCGGGATCATGAATGTGTCGACCACGCTAGGAGGCGCTCTCGTGACTCACCCAACGGTTGGCCACCCGGGACTGCCCGAGGATCCGCGCGCGGACGTCGCGGAGCCCACGCCCACCTGCCCCGTGGAGATCGCCCTCTCGGCCGTCCAGGGCCGTTGGACGACGCTGGTGGTGCGCGAACTGCTGCGCGGCGACCGCTCCTACAGCGAGCTCCGCGAGGCCCTGCCGAAGCTGTCGGACAAGGTGCTGTCCGACCGTCTCGCACACCTCGGCGCGGCCGGGGTGGTCGGGCGGGAACGGCGTCCGGGCTGGCCGCCGAGGGTGCGCTACTCGCTGACGCCCCGGGGCCGCCGCCTCGGCCCGGTCCTCCAGGCACTGTGGGACTGGGGCAGACTCTAGGCGACGGACCCGAGGCCGCGGACCGGCCCCGCCGACCGCCCGAGTCCCCCGCCCCTCGGGCCGGTGCACCGAGGGCGCGGTCGCATGGCATCCGCTGTCCGACGCGTGCGCGCGGATCCGGGTACTCGCGTGCCGGTCAGTTCCTCCGGTACTCCGACGGTGTCCGTGCCGAAGCCGTGCCGTTGGCGTTCTCCGCAGTGGGAGGCCTGCCTCCCAGCCCCTCGTCGTGCGTGAGGGTCTCCAGCAGGGTCATCGCATCGGCGGACATCTGATCGCTCGGGGTGTAGACCTCCAAGCGGTGGTCGGGGCTGTCGGCCTGGAGCCAGATCTGGAACTCCATGCTCAGCTCGCCGACCAGGGGATGGCGGAAGCGCTTGGTGCCACCGACGCACTCCCCCACGCGGCCGGACGCCCAGAGGGAGGAGAACTCGGGGTCCTTCATGCTCAGCTCGCCCACGAGTTCGGCCAGACGGGTGTCATCGAGGTACTTGCCGCTGATCCGCCGCAGGTAGGCGACGTTCGTGGACGCCTCGGTCTTCCAGTCCACGTAGGAGTCCCGCACGCGCGGGTCCAGGAACAGCAGCCTCGGCATGGACGGCCGTGTCGCGGGGTCCGCGGTGCTGTCGAACGGCAGGTGCGGGGCCAGCAGGGCATGGCCCGTCCGGGTCCAGGCCAGCGCGTCGTTGCGTCGCCCCAGGAGTACGGCGGGCTGACCGGAGATGGCCTCCAGCATCGCCAGCGCCCGGGGGTGCGGTCGCTCGGGCCTGGTCCGGGGCGCAGGACGCAGTTGCGAGGGTTTGGCCAGGTCGAGCAGGTGCTCGACCTCGGTCGGCGTCAGCTGCAGCGCCCGCGCCAGGGCGAGGAGCACCTCGGTCGAGGCGTTGCGTGCCTGCCCCTGTTCCAGTCGCGTGTAGTAGGCGACGCTGACGCCGGCCAACTGGGCGACTTCCTCACGCCGTAGCCCGGGGACCCTGCGGCGTCGGCCCCAGCTGATGACATCGGCCTGTTCGGGGTCGAGGGCAGCGCGACGGGAGCGCAGGAACTCACCCAGGTTCCCCGATGGTGTGCTCGCCGAAGGTGTCATACCTACCAGGGTAGGTACTCCGGCCCGAACCAGCATGACCCTGTCAGTGGTAGGAACCCCGGGCGCACACCCAACAGGTGTCTGGCTGCCGTATCCCGGTCCGTCCAGGCTGGTGGGCATGCTTTCCCACGACAACGCCTCACGCACCCGGCTGGTGCTGCTGACCCTGGCCGCCGGCGCCTTCGGGATCGGCACCACCGAGTTCGCGATCTCCGGCCTGATGCCCGGAATCGCCACCGAATTCGGCATCTCGGTCACCACCGCGGGCTGGGCCGCGACAGCCTACGCCCTCGGCGTCTTCCTCGGCGCCCCGGTCCTGGTCCTGGTCGGGCAGCGGTTCGAGAAGAAGAGATTCCTGCTCGTCCTCATGGGCCTGTTCGTGGTCGGGAACCTGCTGACCGCCTTCGCCCCGTCCTTCGCGCTGACCCTCCTGGGCAGAGTGGTCTCCTCACTGACCCATGCGGCCTTCATCGGCATCGGCTCGATCATCGCCTCGCGCGCGGTTCCCGAGCACAAGAAGACCAGCGCGATCGCGTTCATGTTCTCCGGTCTGACCCTGGCCACGCTCATCGGCACCCCGATCGCCACCTGGGTCTCCACGGAGTTCTCCTGGCGGACCTCGTTCCTGGGCATCTCGGCGATCGGCCTGATCGTCCTGGTCGGCATCCTCGCCTGCATCCCGGCGAGCAGGACCGATGAGTCGTTCGACTTCGCCGCCGAGGTCCGCGCCTTCGTCAACCCACAACTGCTGCTCGCGATGCTGATCACCGTCCTCGGACCGGCGGGGTTCTTCACCTCCATCACCTACATCGCCCCCATCACCATGAACGCGACCGGCACCCCGGAGAGCTGGATCACGGCCTACATGCTCGTCTTCGGGCTCGGGCTGTTCATCGGCAACATCCTGGGAGGACGGCTGGCCGACAAGAACCTCATGGGTCTGCTGCTGGGAAGCCTTGCCCTGCTCACGGTCACGCTGCTCGTGTTCTGGCTCACCGCGGACAACGTCGTGGTCACGTTCGCCGCGGTGTTCCTCATGGCCGCCGCGGGCTTCGCCACCGTCTCCCCGATCCAACGCCTGGTGATGGAACGGGCCGAACGCGCCGGCGCCCCCAACCTCGCCTCCTCGATGAACATCGGCATGTTCAACCTCGGCAACGCCATCGGGGCCTGGTTGGGCGGCTACGTCATCAGCACGGGACTCGGCGACAGCAGCCCCAACCTCGCCGGCGGACTGCTCGCCGCCGGTGCGCTCGTGGTCGGCGTCATCATCTGGCTGCAGTCCAAGAAGTCCACCACCGGCCGGCGGCCTGCCGGGCTGGCCCAGGTGGGGTGACCCCGAGAGGCAGGGCTCCGGCTCTCACAGGAGAACCGCACCCCGTAACCGGACGGGGTGCGGTTCTTCGCGTGCAGGATGTGGGGGGTGTTACCGGCAGCGCACCGCGTTCACCAGCGCGGTCCACTCAGGAGCAGGGACGTCGAGATGCCCCAGCTCTCGGTTCTGGGTGTCGCGGACACCGGTGACCAGGCCCTCCGCAACCTCGACGCAGTGGCCCTGCTGGCCGCTGTAGCTGGATTTGTGCCACACTCCATCGTCAGTCATCGAGATGCCCTCTTCTCACTTCAATGAACCGCACAGTCTCTTCGTGCGGGAGCGCCTGCGAGCGCAGCGCACCAAACTTCCTCTGGGAGTTTGCCACGGTCTGTGCATCAACGATCACGTGCCCCGCGCCCGGCACTTCAGCGTAAACCAGGCTCTCGGCCTCACTCATCTCGAGTACGACGAACGATCCATCCATGGCCGAGTGTGCTCCGCGGGCAGTCGGAACGCACTGGATCTGAACGAACGGGTCTTTAGCCAGGCGCAAGAGGTGATCAAGCTGTTCCTTCATCACCTCTGAGCCGCCGACGTCCCGTCGAAAAGCAATCTCTTCCACGATAAAAACGCACATCGGAGGAGGTTCTCGCTTGAAGACTGCCTGCCGCTCCAACCTGCCGTTTCTGATCCGGTCAGCTTCAGTCACCCCCAAGGGGGGCCAGGCAGCATCAAGCAGTGCTGACATGTAGTTTTTCGTCTGGGTGAGGCCAGGGAGCGCCTGTACCTGAAATTCATAGATGGCCTGGGCTTTCATCTCCAGCTCAGCAAACTCCGCCATCCATCGGGGGAACGACGAACGAGCGCCCGGCCAAAGCATGTGTAGCGACCCGGAGGCACCCAGAGCCTTGTCGGCAGCCTCAGCAAACGTGCGAGCGGGACGTCGCTCACCTCGCTCGATTGCTCCGATCTGGGCCCCTGACGTGCTTGTTCGCCTCCCCAGCTCCGATTGAGACAAATCAGCCATTAGCCGCAATCGTTTCAACTCGTTCCGGAACTGATCCACTGCGGCTTGACTCACGGGGTTATGAGCCTTAGTCATGACTCCAGTTAAACACACATCACTACAGTTCACAGACTTCCTGCATACACGCACCCCAGTTTCCACACCTCGCTAGACGGCATTCGCCCAGGCCAGCAGTCTGTTCTTGGGAAACAGTCAGTCGCTACCTGAGCCCACCACAGCTCGCCCCTAACCACGAGCGGGCGACCATCTTGGGCACAAAAAAGCTCCGGTGGCCGAAGTCAAAGGCGGCCACCGGAGCTAGTGCCTCACCTGTCCACTAAGACACGAGGTGAGTTAAATGCAGCCTACCGCCCCTCCCCCCGCACTTCCACGCCGCCTGTGCGGAACCCCCACAACATCGGGCATCCTCATCGGCCCCCACCCCAGCCACGTCAAGGCCGCCCGCCAATGGGCCGCCCACGCCACCCGCTCCCGCCCCGGCCTGACCGACCCCCTCACCCTCACGGTGTCCGAGCTGACCGCCAACGCCCTGCGCCACACCGCCTCCGGCCTGCCCGGCGGCACCGTGCGCATCGAGATCCACCGCACCCGCCGCCACCTCGAACTCCACGTCACCGACAACGGCCCCACACCCGGAACCGCCCCCACACTCCCCGCCGTCCCCGACCCCGAACCCCTGCGCGTCGGCGGCAACGGCCTACGGCTGGTCGAGGCCGTGTGCGCCTACTGGGACTGGACCCAGGCCCCCTGCGGAGCGATCACCGTCCGCGCCGTCTTCGGCTGCTGAACCACTCCCCCGCCCGGTGGCACACCACCACCGGGCCGCGGGGCCGCCGCCAAAAAAGGGGAGCCGGCGGCCCCGCCCCACCCGCTCGGGGCCGGACGACCTTCCCCGGTCCGGCCCCGAGCCCGCTCCACAGGCCACCGGCCGCCCACAACCCACAACCCACAACCGCCGATCGACACCGACGGAGAACCACCGTGCCCACCGCACCCCTGCCCGACCTGCTCGAGAGCGCCGAGGCCCTGCTCACCCCCGCAGAGGTCGCCCGCCTCTTCCGCGTGGACCCCAAGACCGTCGCCCGCTGGGAAAAAGACGGCCGCCTCGCCTCGGTCAAAACCCTCGGCGGACACCGCCGCTACCCCCGCACCCAGCTCCACACCCTGCTCGACACACGACCCGACCACGCAACCCTCATCCGCACCCTCCAAGAAGCCCGCGACCTGGCCACCGACACCGGAGCCCCCACCACCGCCGCACACATCGACGACCTCATCACCACCCTGCACACACAGGACGAGAAGCTTCGGCGAACACCCGGCACATGATGGAGTCCGACTCATCAGCCCCGGACCGAAGCCGGGAAGCGTCTTCCCGGCTTCGGTCCGGCGCGCAAGACCGCCCCCGGTCCCCTACTCCGCTTCCACGCGAACCTTGTCGGCCTGCATCCCCTTCTGCCCCTGAACGGCCTCGAAGCTGACCTTCTGCCCGTCGTTAAGGGTCTTGAATCCGCTGCTCTCGATCGCCCTGAAGTGCACGAACAGATCGGGGTCTCCGGAATCCGGCGTGACGAAGCCGTACCCCTTCTCCTCGCTGAACCACTTCACAGTGCCAGTCTGGCGCTCACTCATGTGCTCTCCCGTTCAGTGACATCCGGTCATCATCAGATGACCCATGGGGATCATGGCACGTGAGGACCTTCAGGGACGGCAGGTCAGGATTTCGGTGGCAGCGCTCTCCGCGACGTGGATGACTGCGCCCGTCGAAGCGGCATCCCGGACCGAAGACGAGGGGGATGTACTCGGGGAGTCGAGCAGGACAGGTTCACACGGGCGGCCTCCTCCCGCCGGACTTGCGGGCCGTCGACCGCTCGGAGCCGGTGACCGGCCCCGAGCGGGCCTCGTGGTGACCGCACGCGACGCCCTGGAGAGGCCGTCCTGTCAGGAGCATTCATGTTCGTTCAGGCAGAACGAGTTGGCGGCCTCCTTGCAGTGCTCCTTGGTGGTCCGCCACTCTTCGAACGGTCCTTCGGCCGATACCGCGTAGATTCCACCGCCCTCACCAAAGAAGGTACGCACGTACACGTCCTGGTGCCCGAATGTGTCGTGGTCGTAGGCGTAGTTCAACTCCATGACCGACGGATCCTCTTCCAGCACCGCCGCCCCGTTGTAGTCGTCGTAACCAGACTGCCCGTAGGTGGCTTCCAACTCAGACTCCAGGGCGTTCATGGCCCGCCATGGAGAGAGGTATTCGCCCTGGAAGTCGATGATCTTGATGAAGTGGCTCCGATCGTCCGGATGGTAGAAGAACTCTTCCGACGCTCCCCCGCCCTCGTACTGCCACCCTTCCGGTATGTGGAGCCCGAACCAGCCAGAATCCGTGCTGAGCTCATATCCGTCGAGCGCCTGGGACTCTACGTCCTCTTCGGCGAACGGGTCCTCGGCCTCGGGGGGTTCCGGGCTCTCCGCGTCGTCACAGGTTTCACTGTTCCCTCCGTCCGCACACCCGTCCTCGGCGGGTTCTTCGGACGGCTCCTCAGCGGTGGACTCCGCCGCACTGGCCTCGTCCTTGGCGGGAGCACTCTGCTGTCCGGAGTCGCTGCCCCCGGTGGAGGGGGGCCTGCTGATACCGACCGCCGCCGCCACCGCCACCACGATGAGCAGGACGACCAGGGGCACCAACATCAGGGTCGGTATGTTCAGCTGCCTCGGTGTCTCGCCTCCAGCGGATTCCGGACGGGTTCCTCCGACCCAACTCTGCTGGTCGGCGTCCCAGCGCGCGTTCGTGGAATCGGGCACGGTCCCCCCTCAGCCGGTGAGCTGTCGCACCGTCTCGGCCAGGGCGGTGGCCGAGGTCAGCGCGCCCAGCGCGGTGTTCGCCTGCTCCAGCCGCTCCCACAACCGGCGCAACAGGCCCGGTGCGGCGGTGCCGGTCTGTGCGATCTCCTCCTCCGTCTGGACCAGCTCGGCCTCCACCTCGGCGACCCCCTCCGCGTCGGCGAACAGGGGGAGCTGCTGACGCAGCAGGCGGACCTGCTCCAACAGCTCCCGGTACCGCTCGTCCTGCACGGCGTCGGAGGACGCCTCGAAGCGCGCCGTGCCGTGGTCCCCGGTAGAGATCGCCACCCCCCGGGCGTCACCACCGATGGCGACGGATCCCGGGGCGCGCTTCCCGACCGCTCCCCGGGGGAGTGCGACCGGAGTGGAGGGGCGTGGCTCCTCTCGGCGATCGGAATCCGTTGGCGCAGAAACCTCGGCGGAGCCGCCCGTGCCGGTGGAGACCGCTCCGCCGTGCAGCGAGCCGCCGATGGAGACAGAGCCCTCAGCAGGTGCGGTGTCGTCGTGGGTCATGGTGCTACTTCCTCTCCTTTCCTCTTTTTCTTGGCCACCAGATCGGTGACGGCCTTCGCTGCGGCTCCGGTGGCGATCGATCCGCTCATGGAACCGCCGATGAACACGCCTCCGCGGCTGATGTTCACCACCCGCTGCTGGAACTCCTCGGTCCTGTAGCCCGCTTCGACCAGGGCCTGCTGGGCCCCGGAGGTAATACGGTCCTGGATGGTCTTGACGTACCGGTTGACGTCCATCTCCTGGAACATCGACCGTGTGTCGCGCGAGCCCGACTCGCGGATGCTGAGCCGGGGCGCCTCCTGTGTCTCCCCGACTCCGAGCCCGAACCATTCGAACCACCACGACTTGAGGGTGCCCGCCCCGCGGACCAGGACGGCCACCGTCATCGCGGGCGCGGTCACCAGGGCCGACACCGGGAAACGGGCCGACCGCGCGGTAATGGCGTCTACCTCGTGGAAGGAGCTCCGCAACGGGGACAGGACGTAAGGCAGCACCTCCAGGATCAGAAGGTCGCCCTGGGTGTGCACCCGCACGAAGACGGTGGTGACGACCTCCTCGTCCCAACCGCCCACCCGGATCCGCAGGAAGTGCCGCCGCTGCTCGGCGCCCTCCCCGACGGATGCTTCGAGGTGTTCACGGACGCTGCTCTCCTCGTAGAGGCGGTCGGCGTGCCACACGCCCTCGGGGAGGGCGGCCGGGAGGAAGACGCACTCCTGTAGCTCCAGGTCCTTGAGCCGGTCCCTGCTGGTTTGGGAGGAGACCTCGGCGAGCCTCGCCAACTGCGGGGTGATGAGGTCGAGGACGCGGCGACCGTCCAGGGGCTCGGCCCTGTGCGGGGCGCCGGGAAGGCGTTCGAGTTCCAGGGCCAGCGACCAGGGGCGGTAGGACTCGCCGGCGCCGAGGAAGGGTTGGTCCTCGTTGTAGAGGACGAGGCGGGAGAACTGCTCCTCGCCGATCGCGTCCAGTGTGCCCGTGTGCCGCCTTGCGAACAGGGGGGTCCTCGGGGCCCTGCCGGTGAAGGAGGAGCGGGACAGTTCCGTCCACAGGACTCGGGAGAGAGCGAGTCGGTGCCACACGCCGATCGCGAGGAGGAGTACCGGCAGGAAGAGGACGGCCAGGGCAGCGAGGATGTGGCCGCCCCGAAGGAACGCCCACGCGGGCAGGATCCACAGCACCGTCAGCCCCAGGTTGGCCAGGCCCAGGAGCCTGGCGAGGAAGCGGTGGGCCGGCCTGGCCGGATCGATGGCGCCCCCGATGACCACCGTCAGGAGCGATTCGCTCCGACCCAGAAACTTCTGTCGCGCTCGGGACAGCAGACCGACGAGGACGAGCAGGACCAGGGAGACGAGGGCGGCCAGCCCCATCTCCCCGGCGGAGGGGGCCACCCTGGCTGCCGCCTCGACGGCGGCGCGGGCCTCCTCGGCGGCGGCGCGGGCCTCCTGGTCTGTCTGTTCACCGGAGGGGGCCTCCTGAGCTGCCTCCCCGGGCAGGGCGTAATCGATCCGACTCATCAGTTCCGTGTCCGGCATCCCCCCGACCATCAGGCCCACGGCAATCACGGCCCCGGACACCAGGACCGCCAGGACCAGGACCGAGGCCTTCACATCCATGCTCCTGGCCCGCAGGCAGTGCCGGAGCACGGTCACCGCGTCGTAGCCCAGGGACGGGGGGGCGATGCGTTCGGGATGCTCGACGAGTTCGGTGATAGCGGTTCTGCGGAACGAGGGGTCGAGATAGGCCCCCGCGCTCAGGAGGCGGGTGGCCTCGCTGCGGGTGTAGGAGGCGGTGTCCACGGGCGGTAGGGAGGACGTCGTTCCCTCGGCGCCGTCGGGGAGGGGTGGTCGGGCCATGCATCACTCCAGGAAAGACTGCTCGCGATGGAAAAATTCACATCGATGTCCGAAGGGTGAGAAGCAGCTAGCCTATGTGATGCTTTCGTCAGTCGAGTGGTTTCGGGATAAGAAAAAGAGCCCGGTCGTCCTCCTCGGCTCCACATCCGGATGCTGATGCGGATGTCGTCAACATCGACCCCGGCCCCATAGCGATCTCATGGCGAAAACCGTCTGTTTTTCGAGGGGCCCTTGTTCCATACGTTGCCGGGCACCAGTCCGTGCCCCGTCCGCCCACGTCCGGCGAGGACCACAACCCCGTGATGGCCGGGTCCGATACGGAAACGGCCGCTCCGCCCTGTCCGAGCCCCGGTGTCGGCCATCGCGACGAAACGACCCGGCCCCTTCGGGGGTGAACGATAGAGCGAGACCGTCGATCATGGGGTGAAAAATAGGCGGAAACCAGCCTCACCCGCCCCCGTAGCAACTCTCACCCCAAGAAACCAGAGATGCTTTATCGGAAACCCGAAAAACGTGATCCCGGTTTCCGGTTCGATGTGGCCACGGCCTTTGTACTACGGCTTTTCTCCCCTTTTCTGACCAGTCCTGTCCACCCTCCCGGTCAACCGCACCAGCGGAGAACGCGGACGACACGGTTCTCGTACCCGCACCGGTCTTCGCGCTGCGGCAGGACGGCCGGGATGCCGGGCGCGGAGAGCGCGGCACGGGAGGCGCCGCCCGTGTCACCGGGGCGCACACACCGGGACCGGCCTCGGGGAACGACGGTAGAGCGGCCCCCGCGGTGAGGGGCGGCTCGTTCAGCCGCCGGGCGCCGGCGGGTCGACGGTGTCGGGATCGGTCCCGGCCGGTGGGGGCGCGATCGGGAAGAGGATCGGGCTGAGCAGGTACTGCGTGCGGCCGTCCGCCGGTTCGTTGGCCAGGTGGGGCGCGATCGCCCCGCGCATCCCCTCGATCGTCTCGCGCAGCTCCTCGGGGCTGAGCCAGACGGCGTGCTGGCGGTAGCCGACCTGGTCGTCCACCGGGTCGGCCTCGTCACGGCGGAGGTAGGCGTCGTACTCGGCTGCGAGGACGGCGAGAGAGGTGGCGAAAGCGCGCCGGTGGTCCTCGCGCGAGAGTGATGCGGCGGTGTCGGCGTCGATCGCCGCGCGTTCCCGGTGCAGCCGGTAGCGGCGCTCGACCGCGCCGCGCACCCGCCGCTCCCCGGCGACCTCCAGGACTCCCCCGGCCGCGAGCAGGTCGACGTGCCGGTAGACCGTGGCCTTCGAGACGTCCGGGATGCGCAGGCAGAGGTCGGCGGTCGTGAGCTCCCGTCCGCCGCGCATCGCGTGGATCACCCGTAGCCGTACCGGGTGTGCGAGTAGTTCGAAACCGTCCATGCAGAAATGATCTCACACCATGCTAACGTTCGCAGAAGATGAGAAAGGTGATGACGATGTCTGACGAACCCCCGACCGGAACCGTGTCCGCCTGGGCCCCGCCGCCCTACGCCGACCCGCACCTGTTCACCGAGCACGACGTCACGGTCGGCACCGGCCCCCTCGCCGTGCCGGGCACCGTGAGCGTCCCGAAGGACCGGGGCCCCGGTCCCGGTGTGGTGCTGCTCAGCGGCGGCGGGCACTTCGACCGCGACGAGACCAGCGGGCCGAACAAGCCGCTCAAGGACCTGGCGTGGGGGCTGGCGGGGCTCGGGATCGCGGTGCTGCGCTTCGACAAGGCGACCTTCGCCCACAGCGGGTTCGCGGCCTCGCCCGACCTGACCATGTCGCGGGAGTACGTGCCCTACGCCGTCGACGCGGTCGGCCTGCTCGGGCGCCGCCCGGAGGTGGACGCCGGGCGCGTCTTCGTCCTCGGACACAGCATGGGCGGCAAGGTCGCCCCGCTGGTCGCGACCGCCGAGCCCTCCGTGGCCGGTCTGGTGGTCATGGCCGGCGACGCACAGCCGATGCACCATGCCGCCGTCCGCGTCGCCTCCCACCTCTCCTCGGTGCTCCCGGACCAGGTGCCGGCCTCGTTGGTCGAGACGTTCGCCGGACAGGCCGCCCTCGTCGACGGCCCCGGACTGACCTCCGCGACCCCGGCCTCGGAACTGCCGTTCGGTCTGCCCGCGTCGTACTGGCTCGAACTGCGCGACTACGACCCGGTGGCGACCGCCGCCGCACTCGGCAAGCCGATGCTCATCCTCCAAGGAGGCCGCGACTACCAGGTCACCGTCGCCGACGACCTCGCCCGGTGGCGGACGGGCCTGGCCGGCCGGCCCGGGGTGGACTTCCGCGTCTTCGAGGCGGACGACCACCTGTTCTTCCCCGGCGCCGGCCCGTCCACCCCGGCCGACTACGCACTGCCGCACCACGTCGACCCGGCCGTGGTCACCGGCGTCGCCGACTGGCTCCACCGCACCCGGCCGACGGCGGTGGGGCGTTAGGCCCGCCCGCGCCGCACGTTCGGCACCGGCCCGGCGGATGGGCTGTCGGGGCGCTCACGGCCGCGGCCGGTCAGCGCCTGTGGCATGCCTTCAGGTAGCTGAGGAAGGATGCCTGCAGCCCGGTGACGTGCGTCTCCCGCAACAACGCGTGCGAAACCTGCTCCGACCGCCCCTGGGTGTGCAGCTGTTCCACCGTCGCAAGGACGTTACGGGCCATTCCGCGATAGAACGGAATGTCTCCCAGCAGTTCGGCTTCGTTCAGCGTGATGTGCAGCTGTGGAGCGGCTGCGTCCTCGCCGAGTTCCGGCAGGGCTTCGACGAGGGTGAAGATCTGGCTGTCCGTACTGGCCACACCGGGGCTGCCCGCACCGATGCTCGCGAAGAGACCTGTCTCGCGCAGCCATGCGTAGAGGGCGAAAAGACCTCCGTAGGAGTAGCCGAAGAGGCCGTGCCCGGACTCGCTGACACGCAGCCTCGACCGGAGGTGGGGGTGGAGTTCGCCGGTCAGGAAGTCGAGGAAGACGTCGGCGTGGGCCTCCTTCAGCTCCGCGAGGTAGGCGTCGACCTGCTCCTGGGTCATCGCACCCGTGTCGCGAGCTTTCGTGAGGGTGGCCAGCATGTCGTCACCGATGGGTTCCCCCGGCGGTACGAGGTCGCGGTTGCGAATCTGCGCCCAGGCCGCCGCCTCCTCACCGGTGTACCCGATGCTGACCTGGATGTAGGGGGCGATCGTCAGATACGGGTCCGCCTGGGTGACGATGAGGGGCGCGGTGAGCCCGACCGTCCAGTTGCCGTCCAACACGTAGATCAGCGGCAGGGGCTCCGTGGAGTCCGTATAACCGGGGGGCGTGGTCACCCAGACGCCGTAGCGGTGCCCCGACCGCGCGGTGATCTCCAGGTACTCCGTGTCCGGCAGGCAGCCGTGCAGTATCTCGCTCATCGGGTTTGTCCCTTCATGATGTGACCGCCCTTGAAGACGAGGGCGGCCATGTCCGGATCGGCGAACACGTTCGGGTCGTGGAGCGGGTCTTGTCGCCAGGCGACCATGTCGGCCCGCATCCCGACGCGGACCATTCCGACGGTCCCGCCCAGCCCGAGGATGTCGGCGTTGACGCTGGTGGCCGACACCAGCGCCCGCATGGGTGATTCCAGCTCGGCTCGCAGGCGCAGCTCCTGGCCCCGGCGCTGCTGGTTCGGCCCGATGAGGTCCGAGCCCAGGCCGATCCTCAGGCCCGCCGCGCGAGAGGTCTCCAGCGCTGTCGCCATGCGTTGGCGGACTCCGGCGACGCGGTCCCGCGTCGCGGGGTCCAGGCCCATGCTCTCGGCGTCCATGAGCTGCTCGACCACGGCGAAGGTGGGGACCAGGGCCACGTCGTGCTCCCGCATCAACCGGGCCGTCGGTTCGTCGATGTCGGTGCCGTGCTCCACACAGCGCACGCCGGCCCGCACTGCGTTGCGAATGCCCGCGTTGTTGTGCGCGTGCACCGTGACGTAGGTACCGCGCGCTTGTGCCTCTTGCACCGCCACGGCGATCTCTTCGTGCGTGAACTGTGTGTCGTCGAGGCGGTCGTGTCCCCCGACGACGCCGCCCGTGACGCACAGCTTCAGGAAACTCGCGCCGCGACGGAACGACTCGCGCACATTGCGCCGCAGCTCGTCGGCATTGCCCGACATCAGCGACAGGGCGCAGAGCCCGGGGATGTGGTGGGCCTCCCACAGCCCGGTCGGCTCCCATGCGGCCCCGTAGTAGCCGTGTCCCCCGGTCTGGCACTGCACAGGACCGCACGAGAGGACCCGCGGACCCCGCACCTTTCCCTTCGCGATGACCCCGACGACCCCGCCGTCGATGCCGCCGGTGTCGCGCACCGTGGTGAAGCCCGCGTCCAGGTCGTGGCCCGCGGCGGCGAAGATGTCGGCGGCGAGCTCGGCCGCCGAGAGCTGGAACCCGAACTGCGCTCCGACCGGGCTCGAGAGACCCAGGTGGACGTGTGCGTCGATCAGTCCCGGGGTCAGGACCATGCCGCCGAGGTCGACGACCGCCGCGCCCGACGGCGCCCTCCCGATCGCGGTGATCATGCCGTCCTCCACGCACACGTCGACCGCGGTCGGGTCGGCGCCCGATCCGTCCGCGACGGTACCGCCGACCAGCCATGTACCGGTCATGGAACCTCCTCCCCCGGGTTGCGGCCCACTGTACTCAACAGTGGTGAATTCACTGTGCGGTAACGTACTCAACAGTGGTGAAACTGTCAACGGAGGCAACGTGAGATCGCCGGTCGGGGAAGGGAAGAAGCGTCTCCTGGAGGCGCTGTTCGACGAGTTCGGCGAGAACGGCCCCAGCCCGAACCTGTCGATGCGCCAAGTGGCGGAGCGGCTCGGTGTGCACCACACGCTGCTGACGTATCACTTCGGGTCGCGGCCGGGTCTGCTGCGTGCCGTGCTGTTGGAGGCGCGCCGCCGCGACAACCTCGTCATCGCCGAGACCGGCAACGAACTCGGGTTCGCGGCCCTGTGCAGAGCCGTCTGGAGCTTCTACTCGGACCCCGCGCACGAAGACCGCGTCCATGCCTTCTTCCACCTGGTCGGGCTGGCGGTCTATGAACGCGACGCGTTCCAGGAGCTCGTCGTCGACATCGACGGCCTGGCGCAGCTTCTCGAAACGGCAGCTCTTCGCGACGGCGCCACGGCAGCCGACGCCAGGCAGCAGAGCATCATCGCGACCGCATCCCTGCGAGGACTCCTGCTGCAGAAACTACTGACCCCGACCGCCGAGGTCGACGCCGCGGCCGAGCGCTTCATCACCTCGTTGGCGGCGTTCGAGGGGGGAGGTCGCACCTCGTCGACCCCGTGACCCTCGGGCCGACCGGTCGACAGGCTGCACCGACGCCGAACCCGGCGCCCGGGGCGGTCCGCGTGTGTCCGGAGCGGATTCGGGGCGGCCTCGCAGGTGCGGCGGTCCTGCGCGTACAGCACCCGGGCCCTCATCGCCCGCCGCCTGGTGCTGTGACCGGGAAGGCTCACCGGGTTGGTGACACCTGACAGGGTTGAACCCAACACTGGGCCCCCACCCCTTGGCAGGCACCCGGTGGCCGAACCCGTCCGAGCCCGCAGACTCACCCCGCCCGAGGGACAAAAACTCCAGCGCATCGTCCGCCGGGGCAGCACCAACAGCGTCCGCTACCGGCGGGCGATGAAGATCCTGGCCCCTTCCAGCGGCAACACCGTCCCCGTGATCGCCCGCCTGGTCCAAGCCCACGAGGACGAAGAACTCGCCGTCCAGACGGCCACCACCCGCCCGGCCAACCCTTCACCCGCTGGTCGATCCGCAAACTCGCCGCCCACCTGAACGCGAGGCGCACACCCCGTCCGCATCGGCCGCGAGGCCCTGCGCACCCTGCCGGCCCGGCACGGCGTCACCTTCCAGCGCACCCGTACCTGGAAGGACCCACCCGACCCCGAACTGGACGCAAAACTCGACCGCATCGAGCACGTCACCACCCACTTCCCCGACCGGGTCTTCGCCTTCGACGAGTTCGGACCGCTCGGCACCCGCCCCATGGCGCACCCACGGCATCACCTACTTCCACGGCTGCTACTCGGTGGGCTCCGACACTGTGCGGGGCACCAACCACCGGCGCAGGGACGGAGCGAACACACTCACGGCCCTGAAAACGATCCACACCGCCCGCCCGGACGGCGCCCCCGTCTACGCGATCATGGACAACCTGTCCGCGAAGAGCCCCAAGATCCGCGCCTGGGCGGCCAGGAACAAGGGCGAGCTGTGCTTCACCCCGACCTACGCCTGGTGGGCCAACCCGATCGAGGCCCACTGCGGACCATTGCGCCAGTTCACCATCGCCAACTCCCACCACCCCGGCCACACGGTCCCAACCCGGGTACTGCACGCCTACCTGCGGTGGCGCAACGCCAACGCCCGCCACCCGCACGTGCTCGCGGCCCAACGCCGAGAACGCGCCCGGGTGCGCAGCGAGAAAGGCATCCGCTGGGGAGGACGGCCGGTCGACCTCACGGCCTGCACCTCGACCCGGTGAACCTTCCGGTCACAGCACTAGATGTGGCTCCGTGACCCCTCGGCGGCCTCAGGAGCTCTGGACGTTCCCTCGACGGCTCCCCCGGAAGGCGGATAGGCGTCGCGCAGACGCTGCACGGTCGCCGTCACGGCGGCACGGACGTCCGTCTCGCACAACGGGGCGGAGAACAGCGCCGAACTGAACGAGAAGCCCTCGATCAGGGCGAACAGCAGGAGCGCCTCACGGTGCAGCGCCTCCTCCTCGACATCACGGTCGACCAGCGCCTCGCGCAGCAGCGAGCGGACCACCTCCGCACCCGCGAGGGACGTCGCGGCGATGTCGGCCGCGAACTCCGGGTCCGTGCGCGCCATGACACGGTATTCGACGAGGGCGATGTTCTCCCGGCGCTCCTGCTCGCTGGTCGGCGCGGCGAAGGTGATCACATCCCCGATCCGTGCCACCGGGTCGTCGGACAGCGTCGCGTCTCGGCGCGCGACGCGCTGTATGAGGACGCCCAGCGTGAAGCGCATGACCTCGCGAACGGTGTCGCCGAAGTAGTGCCGGATGCTCCCGATGGCCAGGCCGGTGCGTGCGGCGATCCGAGCGAGGGTCACCGAGCGGATCCCATGCGCGACGATCTCGTCGATCACGGCCTCGGCGACCTGCTCCCGGCGGGCATCCGGGTCGACTCTCTTGGGCATGACGCCATCCTAGCCATTTTTTGGCATGCTTGTGCTACTTTATTTGGCATGGACATGCTAAATAGATTTCGTGGCGGTGCCCCGTCCTGTGACGCCCCCGGGCAGGACGAGGCATGAACGACTGGCACCAGCCCTGGACCGGTGCGGCGCGGAAGGATCCTCACGGCTTCGAGGGGCTCGAAGGCCTCGACGGCGATGCGGAAGCGTGGTCGACGCCCGCTCCCGAGCCTGGCTCGCCGTTGCCGCCGTTCCGCCCCTCCCCCTCGCTGCAGCGCACACGATTCGCGATCGACCTTCCCGATGCGTCGACGGCGGCGGTCGATGTCGATCACATGGCGGGCCGGGCCTCGCTCTACCGGGACGGCCGGCACGTGCAGACCTCCGACATGCCGGTCCGGTTCCCGCTCGGATCGGACGGCATCGAGGTCGCCGCGAGCAGGTACGGCATGCAGCGGATCCACCTGATCAGCGCGGACGGCAGCCGGCGACGTCTCGATCCCGCACCGGGGACACCCGAGCACTGGCGCGCCCGACTCTCCCGCCGTCATCCCGAGGTCGGGCGCGCCC
The DNA here is from genome assembly GCF_026642255.1 of Streptomonospora nanhaiensis. Lineage (GTDB taxonomy): Bacteria > Actinomycetota > Actinomycetes > Streptosporangiales > Streptosporangiaceae > Nocardiopsis > Nocardiopsis tropica. The sequence continues at coordinate 4,002,618 of NZ_CP113264.1, forward strand.
TCGCTGCCTGCGCCGTCCTCGTGCTGACGGTCAATCTGATCCTTCTCGCCCCGCAGCTGCTCGGGGCAGCCACCCACCTGCCGATCTGGGCCGATCGCTTCACCCCGTTCGTCTCGCCCATCGACCTGCCGGCATGGGCGAACACGATTCTCACCGTCACCACCGGCCTCGCGGGGACCGAACGAGCACTCACCTTCCGCCATCACCGGCTCCTGGACGCCGAGGCCGAGGGGCTCGGGGGCTGACCTCCCCGCTCTGTCCGGTCACGTCGCCGCCCTGTCGGGCATCTCAGCACCCCTGACCCAAGAACGATCCGTCCACCGTCGCCGCGCCCTCGTACACGGTCGCGGCTCGGCACAGGAGAAACGCATGCGATCACATCCTCGGCTCCCCCATCGATCACGACACCTCGAGACCGCACTCGCCGCGGCCGCCACGGCTGTGCTCCTCCTGCTCGCCGGATGCACGCCCGCTCCTCCTCCACCGGGTTCCGGCACGGATGCCGATCTCGGCGCCTACCTCGGGCAAGAGCCCGACTGGGCCGGGTGCGAGGACACCGCGACAAGCGCGGCGGACGCCGAGCTGTTCGCGAACCCGGCGCTCGAGTGCGCCTCGGTCGAGGTGCCGCTCGACTACGACGAGCCGGAGGGCGAGAGGGCGCACATCGCGCTCATGCGCCTCCCCGCCACGGGCGAGACCGAGGGCTCGCTGCTGATCGACCCGGGCGGCCCCGGAGGCTCCGGCACCAACTTCGTGGCATCGACCCTGCCCCTGTGGCAGGCGGGCCCCGTCGCCGAGCGCTTCGACATCGTCGGCTTCGACCCGCGCGGGATCGGATCGTCGACCCCCGCTCTCGACTGCTACACCGACGAGGAGTACGACGCGGGCGACGTGCCGCGGTTCGGCGCGGTGTACGACATCACGAGCGCCGAACAGTCGGTCGAGCTCGCAGAGCGCTGCACCGACGGCTCCGGCGGCGTCGCGAACCTCGTCAACGCCGGGTCGACCAACGTCGTCCGCGACATGGACGTCATGCGGGAGGTGCTCGGCGACGAGAAGCTCACCTACCTCGGCTACAGCTACGGCTCCGAGCTCGGCGCCATGTACGCCGCGACCTACCCGGAGAAGGTCCGCGCGATCGTGCTCGACGGCGCCGTCGCGCCCGACCTGACGGCGAGCGGGTTCCGGGTCTCCTCGTTCGCCGGCCTGCAGGCACGGTTCGACGACCTCGCCGCACTCTGCGCCGAATCGCCCGACTGCGTCCTGGGTCCCGACCCCGCGACTGCGAACGATCGTCTGCACGAGATCGTCCAGCCGCTTGTCGAGACACCGGCGGCGACCGCCGACAGCCGGGAGGTGAGCGTCTGGGACGCCTACCTCGGGATCAGCGGTGGACTGTACTCCGAAGCGAAGTGGCCCGAGGTCATCTCCGCCCTGACCGCGCTCGAGGCGGGGAACGCCGACGGGATGCTCGCCCTGCGCGACGCGTTCTACGCCCGCACGGCGGACGGCGCCTACGGCACGGACTTCGACACGAACATCGCCGTGCGCTGCATGGACTCACCCCGTCTGACGCCGGAGGAACAGACTGCGCTCGCACGCGAGATCGGAGAGGTCGCGCCGATGTTCGACCTCGACGTGTTCACGGCGGGGAGCTACCACAGCGAGTGCGAGGCGTGGCCCGCGCCACCCACGCGTGACGAGCCCTGGCTCGCCGGTGTCGAAGGACTCCCGGAGACGCTCGTCGTGTCGGTCACCGGCGATCCGGTCACGCCGCACGAGGGCGGCATCGCGATGGCGCAGGCCCTCGGCGGAAGCCTGCTCACGGTGGACGGCAAGCAGCACGGCGCCTACCTCCTCGGCGGCAGCGAGTGCGTCGACGACGTGGTCGACGCGTATCTCCTCGACCTCGAATCCCCGCCCGCCGACGCCCGCTGCAGCCTGTGAACGGTCGCCGCCGGCGCAGCCGCCCCGGCCTGCGCCGGTGAACGGTGGTCAATCGTGTTGGACGGCGAAGCACGTGGCGAGCACGAACACGAACCCCAGCGAGCCGAGCAGGAACGGTGAGCCGTCCGGGAGTGCGACGCGCTCGCCGACCCACGCGAGGGGTCCCCAACCGACTCCCCAGAGGAGTTCGGTGACTCCCGTCCCGTACCCCTGGACGATCAGCAGGATGCCGGCGACCAGGGTGAGTCCGTAGATCCGGGCCTCTCCGAACATGAGGCGGAGTGCTGCTGACATGCCGAGCTCCTCTCTTGACAATGCAGTCGCATTGCAATGCACCTGCATTGTAACCTTGACGCGTGAGGCGTGGTCCAATGCGGTGCGTTGGACGGGAGACGGAGGAAGCGATGCCCAGACAGGTGGACCACCGGCAGAGGCGCGCCCAGATCGCGGAAGCGGTCTGCGCGCTCGTCTCCGCACGGGGCTTGGAGGGCGTCAGCCTGCGCGACGTGGCGGCCGAGGCAGGGATCTCGATGGGCCGCGTGCAGCACTACTTCCGCACGAAGGACGAGATGCTGCTGTTCGCGCTGGAATACGTGGGCGCCCGCGACGTCGCCGGAACCCGCGAGCGTTTGGCGCCGGCGACGTCGCCGTCTCCGCGGGATGTCGTCCGCACGGTTCTGTGCGGCCTGCTCGACGGAGACCCCCGCCAGGTGGAGGCGCAGCGGGTCGGGGTCGCCTTCCTGGCGCGGGCGCTGGTCGAGCCGCAGCTGGCCGCGTTCCTGCTCCAGGGCTACGCGGGGATCCAGGCCCTCCTGGAGCAGGCGCTGAGCGAGGGGGTCGACGCGGGAGCGGTCGCGGCCGGCACCGATCCCGAGACGGCGGCACTTGAGGCCTTCGCTCTGGTGGAGGGGTTGAGGGCGCAGACGCTTCTCGGCCATGTGGCCAGGGAGAGGGCACTGGCGGTCCTCGAAGCCCACCTGGACCGGCTCTTCGTCGGCTGACCGTCCGCGACGTCCCGGGAGGGCGAGGGTTCGGCCGCGACGACGGCGTTCTCAGCCCGGGGAGACGGAGCTCCGTCGTCGCGGGTAGGGGCCCGCGAGCCCTGTCCCTGATGGTCGCCGGTATGGACGGCGGAGGACCGTTGTCCTCAACCAAGGATTCCGGCAGGGCCGTGGTGCACGGTCTTGTGACCGGGGAGACGGACACCTGCACCGGGCTCTTCACCAATCCGGCCGACCCGGCCGTCCGGGATCCGCTCGCCTCCCACGGGCTCGCGCACGCTACGCCTGCGTCCCCGCCCGCGACCACTGCGGGGTCCACCTCGTCGGAGGCCTCCGCCGGGTGGGCCGACCAGTCGCAGACGTCATAGGACGGCGGATCCGGCCTCCGGGGTCATGGACCCGGCCGGACGGCCGTACCCTCACAGGTCGATGGAGAGCTCCTCACCGCTCGGCTCCGCCATGTCGCCCTCGGGCTCCAGGGAGATCCACAACTGGTCGGGGAACCCCATGTCACCGGCCACACCCGCGTACCGGCCCTCGCCCGAGGACTCCATGACCCCCGCGGGGCGGACACCGTCACCGTCCACCCACCACATGCGGTAGGCCATACCCTCCGGCGCGGCGGAGAGCCCTTCGACCACCAGGACCGCGGCGTCGCGGTCGTAGGAGGCGAAGACCGTGGCCCGGGCCTCGCCCAGCGACGCCGCGACCATGTTGGTGTCGGCCGCTGCCAGCAGCGTCTCCACCTCCGAGGTCCGGGCCTCCTGCTCGGCGAGCCGCTCGCTGACGGACGCCAGGGTCCCCGCCAGCACCATGGAGAACAGCGCGAGGGACGCGGCCAGCCCCCACGGCAGCCACCGCCCTACGCTCCGGGAACGGAGGGTCCGTTCCGCCGGACGGGACCGCGTCGGCGGCTTCTGACGTGTCACCCGGGCCTCGGCCAGGATCGACTCCCACACCTCCTCCCTCGGCTGCACCGTCTCCGCGCGCGCCAGGCGCACCGCTGTCTCACGGAATTCCGCGAGATCGCGCCGGCAGTCCTCGCACTCGGCGAGGTGCCGCTCCGCCGCCCGGACCTCCGCGGGCTCCAGGGCATCGACGGCGTAGCCCGCCGTCAGACCGTGTTCCCCCCGCCGTCTCACACCGTCACCCCCAGGCAGTCCCTCAGTTTGATCAACCCGTCGCGCAGCCGTCCCTTGACCGTGGTCAGCGGTACCCGCAGGAGGTCGGCCACCTGCCGCTGCGTGTACCCCGTGTAGTAGGTGAGGCGCACGGCCTCGCGCTGCGGCTCGGTCAGCTTCCGCAGACAGCGGCGCACCTTCTCCCGCTCCAGCCGGTGCTCCACCTGCTCGGGCACCGTGTCGTGCGGCGTGGCCGGCGGTTCCAGTCGGCCGACCGCGGTCAACCGGTCCGACGCCGCCTGCTCGGAGCGGACCCGGTCCACCGCCCGGCGGTGGGCGATGGTCAGCACCCATGCGCCCACGCTGCCCAGGGACGGGTCGTGGCGGGCACTGGTCCGCCAGACCTCCAGGAACACCTCCTGGCACACCTCCTCCGCCTGGGCCGTATCCACCAGCACACGTCTGGCCACGCCGAACACCGCCCCCGAGAGTTCCCGGTAGAGCGACTCGAACGCCGACAGGTCGCCGAGTGCGACCTCGTGCAGCAGAGCAGACAGGGCGTGCCTCCCGCCGGAGCACTCCTCGTCGTCGCGCCCTCCGTCCGACACCGTGTGGGCCCCCGATCCGGGAACGCGCATCCTCGCCCGCCTCACCTCGCCACCGACCTTCCCACCTCGTCACTCCGGGATTCGGTCCCGGGCGGCCCGAGGAGACCGCCGCTCCGCATTCGTCACCTCTTCGTTACCGAATGCGGAGTCGCCCTCGCCGGTCCGGCACCGAACCAAGGGCATGACCGACACACCACGACGCATCCCCACGGGCTCGGCCTCCCTGGCCGGACTCGTGTCCGCAGCGGTCGCCCTGGCCGCGGCCGAAGTCGTCGGAGCGGTTCTGTCACGCCCGACCGCCACGCCGGTCCAGGCCGTCGGCGCCGGTGTCATCGACCTGGTCCCCCTCCCCCTCAAGCAGTTCGCCGTCGACCTCTTCGGCACTGCGGACAAGGTGGCGCTGCTCACCGGCATCGGGGTCCTCCTCGCCTGCGCGGCGGCCCTGATCGGCGCGGCGGCGTCCCGGCGCCCCGTCCTCGGGGCGGCGGGCGCCGCACTGTTCGCCGGCGCCGGTCTGACCGCCGCACTCAGCCGTCCCGACGCCGTTCCGCTCGACGCCCTGCCCACCGCCGCGGGAACGGTCGTCTTCGCGGGCGTCCTCACCTGGTCGATCCGCACACTACGGGGCGGCCGAACCGCTCCGGGCGCCGCGGGCGGTCCCGACCGGCGTCGCTTCGTCCTCCTCGCCGGAGCGGCCACGGCCGCCGCGGCCGGAGTCGGCGCCGGCGCCCGCCTGCTGTCCGCCGGGATCTCCGGCGGCGGCCTCACCCCGGCCACCGTCCGTCTGCCGGCGCCCGCCGACAGGGCCGCGCCCCTGCCCGAGGGGGTGGACCTGGAAATCGACGGCCTCGCCCCGTACTTCACCCCCGGCAGCGACTTCTACCGCATCGACACCGCGCTCTCGGTCCCCCGCATCGACGCCTCCACCTGGTCCCTGCGGATCCACGGCCTCGGCGTGCGCTGGGAGCTCGTCCTCGCCTACGACGACCTCCTCCGCCACGCCGACCTGTGCGAAAGGGACATCACGCTCACCTGCGTGTCCAACCCGGTGGGCGGCGGCTATCTGGGCAACGCGCGCTGGCTCGGCGTCCCGCTCGCCTCCCTGCTCGCCGAGGCCGGGGTGCGCTCGCCCGACGAGGGCGGGCCCGCCGACCAACTGGTGTCCAGGTCCGAGGACGGCATGACCATCGGCACCCCGGTCGCCGACGTCACGGACGGGCGCGACGCCCTCCTGGCCGTGGGCATGAACGGACGCCCCCTGTCACACGAGCACGGCTTTCCCGTCCGCATGGTCGTCCCCGGCCTCTACGGCTACGTTTCGGCCTGCAAGTGGATCGTCGACGTCGAACTCACCACCTTCGCGTCCTTCGACGCCTACTGGGTCCCGCGGGGGTGGGCCGAGCGCGGCCCGATCAGGACCCAGTCGCGCGTGGACACCCCGCGCGACGGGGCGAGCCCGGAGCGGGGCCGGATCGCGGTCGCGGGAGTGGCCTGGGCACAGGGCACCGGCGTCGACCGGGTCGAGGTCAGCGTCGACGACGGGTCCTGGACCGAGGCCGAACTCGCCCCGGAGGGGAGCACCGACACCTGGCGCCAATGGGTCCTGGAGTGGGAAGCCGAACCCGGAGAGCACACGATCACCGTCCGCGCCACCGACCGGGCCGGGCGAGTACAGACCCCCGACCGGGCGGCCCCGGCGCCCGCCGGCGCCACCGGACACCACCGCATCACCGTGACGGTGGTCTGAGCCGCCCGTGAGGAACACCCGGCTCGGACCGCGAGCCGGGCGGGAAACGCACATGACGAGAAGGAGAAGACACCATGCCCACGACTTTTCACCGGAGCCGCACACTGCTGGCCGCCGGCGCGATCGCCGTCACCGCCGTCCTCGGTCTGGCCGCCTGCGAGAACACGGCAGGGGGAGAGGGGGACTCGGTGGACTCCGAGGAGATGACCGACGGTCCCGCGGACGAGGACATGTCGGAGGAGATGACCGATGACATGTCCGAGGAGATGACGGAGGAGTCCGGGGAGGACGACATGTCGGAGGACCCCATGGGCGACGACATGTCAGAGGATCCCATGGACGAGGGAATGGACGAGGAGCCCATGGACGACGAGGGCTGACACACGGAGGCCGCCCCCAGGAGGGGCGGCCTCCGCCTCCGCGGCCGGGCGGCGACGGGCGTTGTCGTGACGGGCGCGTGGACCCGGCCCCTGTGGAAGAACTCCGCGAGGACCTCGACGCGCTGTGCGCCGAGGTCCTCACCTCCGTCTCCCTCACGGAATCCCGTGCCTGGGGCTGCTGCTACCCGCGCGGACCCATGCGGAAGGGGCGGCGCGAGTCCGTCCGGCCCGTGGCACAGCGCCCCTCCCGGACGGCAGCACGCAGGCCCTTCAGCAGTTCGCGGACCGCCCCCCTGGGGCCACGTCCCCGTCCGACGCGGGATCGCGACCACCCCCGGGCCGACCGGGGACCCCTCGCCGTTCGGCGACGCAGCCGACGACCGGGAGCTCAGGCCCGGCGCGCGGGCCGGGGCACGATGTGGCCCCTGCGGTGGGCCACGCGCAGCAGGTACGCCGTGACCGCGCCGCAGAGCAGCACCGCGAAGACACTGCCCTCGGGGCCGAAGGCGCCCCCGCTGAGCGCGGTGGGCCCGCTCGTCTCCCCGGCGAACAGCCCGGCGAACGCGTCCTCGCTGCCGGAGACGGCGGTGCCGAAGACCCCGGCCTGCGCCGTGTTCCAGCCGAGGTGCAGACCGATCGGCAGCCACAGGGAGCGCGTGGCCACATAGGCGGCGCCGAGCATGAGACCGGCCTCCAGGGCGATGGCCAGCGCGCCCCACAGGGTCGCGTTCGGGTTCACCAGGTGCAGTCCGCCGAAGAGCACGGAGCTGACGGCGAGCGCTCCCCAGGTGCCGGAGACCTCCTCCACGACGCGGAAGAGCACCCCGCGGAACAGCAGCTCCTCCGCGACCGCGACCGCGCACATCAGTCCGCACACGGCGAGGAACGCCTCGAACGATCCCCAGCCGGTGATCCGGTAGCCCCCGAAGACGGCGATGACCGCGATGGTCGCGGTGAACACGCCGAGGCCGGCCGCCGTCCCCCATCCGAGTCCGCGGGCCGCCCCCTCGCGGGAGAGCTCCAGCGGCTCCCTCCCCTCGATCCGGCGGATCGCGAGCCGGTAGGCCCACAGGCCCAGGGCCGCCGCCGCGACGCCGACGGGCAGGGCCCACACCGTTGTGCCCACCGCGCTCGTCACACCGGGGATGAGCGCGGCCAGGACGCCGAACAGGAGCAGGAGGAGCAACAAGCGCGGAGCCACTTGCCGGAGCCTGCGGGGGGTGGACGCGGGTGCGGCGTCGTGGGACATGTCGGGACCACTTCCTGGAACGCGGAGCGCGGGGGGCGCTCCGACCGGTTCCCAGGCTAGAAAAGGAGCCCCCTCGGCCACATCGCCCGCGCGAGCGCGATTCGGTAGCTCGGAAGGGGGACCCGGCTCTCAGCCCTGCCGCACCAGCCCCGAGCGGTAGGCGAACACGACGGCCTGGACCCGGTCGCGCAACCGGAGTTTGGTGAGGATCCGCGACACGTGGGTCTTGACGGTCTCGTGCGCGATCGTCATCCGCTCGGCGATCTCCCCGTTGGACAGTCCCTCCGCCATGAGGAGCAGCACCTCGTGCTCGCGCCCGGTCAGCGGCTCGGTGTGCACCGGTGGAGGGGCGGGGTCGGCGGGTCGGATCCGCAGGGCGTACTCGCCGATGAGCCGCCGGGTCACCGCCGGCGCCAGCAGGGCCTCCCCCCGGGCGACCGTGCGCACGCCCGCGATCACCTCGTGCAGCGGGGCGTCCTTCAGCAGGAACCCGCTCGCTCCCGCCCGCAGTGCCTCGTAGACGTATTCGTCCAGGTTGAAGGTGGTCACCACCAGGACCCGCACCGGGTGGGGGTCCGGCGGCTCCGCCAGGCGTGCGGTCACCTCGATACCGCTCAGACCAGGCATGTGGATGTCCATCACCGCGACGTCGGGCCGCAGGTCCCGGATGACGCTCACCGCCTCGGCGCCGTCGCCGGCCTGCCCCACCACGACCATGTCCGGCTGGGCGTCGAGCACCGCGGCGTACCCGGCGCGCACCAGCTCGTCGTCCTCGCAGACCACGACACGGATGGGCGAACCACCGTTCACTTCTCCCCCCTGGGGATGTTGGCGTGCACCGTGAAGCCCCCGTCGTCGGAGGGACCCGCGCGCAGCTCCCCGCCGACGGCGCCGACCCTCTCCCGCAGGCCCGTCAGGCCGCGACCGCCGCCAGGATGGGGCCGAGGCGGTCCGGTCCCCTCGGCCGGAGGGGCGCCGCCCCCGGTGGTGATCCGCGCGCCCACCGCGTCGTCCCCGTGGTCGATGCGGACGACGACGTGCCTGTCGGGCGCGTGCTTGAGCGCGTTCGTGACGGACTCCTGGACGACGCGGTACAGGGCTTCCTCCTCCTGGGGGCGCATCGGCCGGGGCTCGCCGTCCTCGACCAGGTCCACGTTCTGCCCGGCCCTGCGGGAGCGCTCGACGAGGCCGGCGAGTTCGCCGAGGGAGGGAGCGGTCGGTTCCTCGCGCGCGTCCAGGACTCCGAGCAGGTGCCGGAGATCGTCCAGGGCGCGCCGCCCCGTCTCCCCGATGCTGGTCAGAGTGGTTCCCACCCGGTCGGACCGCCCCAGCAGGTAGCCCGCCGTGTCGGCCTGGACCACCATCGAGGTGACGTGGTGGGTGACGACGTCGTGCAGGTCGCGGGCGATACGGGCCCGTTCGGCGGCGGCGGCGTCCGCCTCCGCGCGGCGGCGGCGCTCCTCCGCGTCCAGGGCCCGGGCGCGGACCCACCCGCCGAGAGCGCAGCACGCGGCCAGGACGAGGCCGAAGGCGAAGTAGTCGGCCACGGTGGCGCGCGAGCCCGCGAGGTGCAGGAAGGAGCAGACGAGCGCGTAGGCGGCGACCGCCCCCGCGATCACCGGCACGGGGCGGCGCGGCGGGCGCGTGCCGGCGGTGTACAGGGCCACGATCAGCGCGAGGGAGGCGAAGGCGTTGGGGTAGCGCAGCAGTTGGAAGGCGGTGAACGCGGCGGCGACCACGACCAGGCAGGTGAGGGGGAACCGGCGCCGGAGGGCGAGGGGCGCGGCCTGGGCGGCGATGAGGGCCAGACCCAGGGTGTCCAGGGACCGGTCGTCCGGCAGTTCCACCAGATCGACCCCCTGGTGGGCGACCCCGGGGACGAAGGACAGGGCCACGAAGGCCGCTGGGAGCAGGGCGTCGGCCGCTCTCACTCTTCGCACGGGGCGGAGCACGCGCTCCTTCCACGCCGTTGTCTCGAACACCCGAGCAGACTATCCCGCGCCGCCGCGGGGTCGGACAAAACGCATTGCGCGGTGGTCGCGAACCGGAGCCGGGCGGGCGTCACGGTCGGCCGCCGCTTCGCGGGAGCGGTGTCCGCTGAAGTGCGGACCCGGTCGGACTTGGGCGGGGCGTAGTCAACATGGAACCAGAAGTCGACGCTGCCGCAGTTCTCGATTCAGAAAATCCCTCCGGCCTCGGTGAAGCCACATGCCGTGGAGACCAATGGAATGGACTGAGCATGAGCGGCGGAAGCAGCGAACGGGCCGATGGCCCTGAGGCCGACCAAGGCAGGGGTGAGTAGGGTCTTCATTCGCATGGGGGCTCCACTTTCACAGGAGGCATGGGTCCGTCTGCCGCTCTCGGAGCGGGCTCCGGCTGTTGTCAATATCCTCCGCTCGACGACTGTAGACCGGCAACAACCTTCGACCGTGCCCGAAATCCGCAGTTAGGAGGGATTCCCGGAGACGAGTCCTCCCCGCAGCGGGGCCCTCCACCCCACCGGTCGGGATCAAGGCGTCCGGGAAGCGGAGGTCTACGGCGGCACCGACACAGCGCGGAGCCAGACCACCGCTCAACCACCGCACAGACCACGCCCCAGGGGTGTGGCGGTGTGGTGCGCGGAGGAGCCGAGCCGGTGGGTGGCGACCAGGCCGTTCTCCCGCAGCACGCTCAGGTGCTGACTCGCGGTCGCCATGGAGACGCCGACGTGGCGGGCCACCTGGGTGGTGGAGTGTCCGTGACGGGCCACTGTGCACAGGACCTCGGCCCGGGTCCGGCCGAGGAGGTTTCCCAGCGCCTCGTCGCCACGGCGCCCCCGCACGCCTGAGATCCAGTCGGCCTCCACCGCGTCGTGGTCGACGGGGTAGACCAGGACGGGCGGCAGGGAGGGATCCCGGAGCAGAATGGGAGCGCGCCAACAGAAGAAGGACGGGATCAGGCGCAGTCCTCGCCCGTCCAGGTGCAGGTCCCGGTCGGTGAGCAGACTCCGCATCTCCAGCACGGGGGACTGCCAGTCCAGGGCCGGGCTCAGGCCGGAGAGCAGGGAGTCGACGCCTCCCTGGAGCAGCGTGCGGGCGCGCAGGGCCCGGTCGGCGTGGACATGCCGGCGGATGGAGTCCCAGTGGGGCGCCAGGGCGCGGTCGTGGTGGTCGCGCAAGGCGCCCGTGAGCCTGCGAAGGGCGCCCGTGCTCCCCCTCGCCAGGTCCGAGCTCCATCCGGGCAGCCTCCGGTCGCGTCCGAGGACCTCCAGGTCGCCGCGCAGTCGAGAGCGCGGTGTGCCCGCGAGGACGTCGATCCCCTCCTCCACGTGTCCGATGACCCCCGCGGGGGTGAGGAAGTCGGGAGAGTAACCGCGCGGGGGCACCAGGGGCAGCACGTCGCGCAGCGACTCGGAAGGGACCCCGCCAAGAGTGCGGCGCCAGGGTCCGAACACCCTGCGCCCGTCCCGGCTCTGGAGCATGTGAAGGCTGAGCAGCGTCTCCCACATGGGGTCGGGCTCCGCCGCCACCACGGTTCGCGCGAAGTCGGTGCTGGTGAAGTGGATTCTTACCATCGTTGCCATTCCCACCTGATGTGACGAGGCCTCTGTGCGCCGCGCATGAGGCGCGGCGGAGCGGGCGGAACTCGGGGAGGTGAACGGGTCGGGGAATCAGTACCGCGGCAGAGGAAAGGCGTCGGCGGGAGCGACGGTCGCGAACAGTCCGGTAGCCGTGAGGCCGACCAGGACGGGGGCGGGGAGGGTCTTCATGCGCAAGGGGAGCTCCGGTTCAGAGGAGGCGAGCGCGTGCGGACCGAGGTCTCTCGGTGACGCGCCGCACTCAACGTAGAGGACCCAGGGCCGATTTCGTAACCCTGTGTCCTATTACGGACGGGAATCGTCACAATGAGCAACAGACATCCCAGGGGCACCACGACCGCTTGCCAACACGTACCCCTGGACTTAATATGTCGTCTCCTGATATATATTCTCTGTATGAAGTTGAGTGAGCAGAGCTACCTCGTCCTCCTGGCCCTGACCGAGGGGCCCACCCACGGCTACGGGATCATCACCTCCGTGCGCCGGCTGTCCGAGGACAAGGTCAAGCTCGGCGCCGGCACCCTGTACGGGGCCCTGGACCGCTTGGGCGACCAGGGTCTGGTCGAGGCCGCGGGCGAGGAGGTCGTCAACGGGCGCAACCGCCGCTACTACCGGCTCACCGGCCAGGGACACGCGGTCCTGGCCGCCGAGACCGAGCGCATGGCCCGCCTCGCCGATCTCGCCCACCGCCTGCTCAACCCCGGCCCCCGCCCCCAGCCAGGAGGAGCCTGACCGATGGACGCCTACGAACAGCAGCTGCGCCGGGCACTGCGCTGGTACCCGCGCCACTACCGCGAGAGCCGCGGCGAGGAGATCGTGGCCACCGCACTGGAGCTGCGCGCCCCCGGCGCGACCACGGTGGACCGCGCCGAACTGCGGGGGCTGGCCCTGGCGGGGGTGCGCACACGCCTGCGCGAGAGGCCGCCGCTGTGGGCGTGGGCCGGTTACCGCCTCTTCGGCTCCCGGCTCCCCTACCGGTACCGGATGTGGGCCCGCGACGACGCGACCGGGCGCTGGTTCGCGGTGCGCCGCTTCGCCTGGGGCCTGGTCGCGCTCATGGCCGTGATGGCGGCGTGTGCTCCCCTGGCGGTGGGCGGAGCCCTCTACGCGGGGGTAGGCCCCGGGGGCGGCGAGTACACGGTGGGGCCGATGCCCAAGGCGGCGGAGAGCCTGCTGGCGGTGGGCGGGCTGTGGCTGTCCCTGTTCGTGTTCCGCCTCGACCGGGGCTCGGTACTGGCCCGGCACGGCTTCGCCCCCGGCGCCGAGCCCCCGGCCGGGGCTGACAGGCACCACGGCTGACACCGCTCTGCCCGCAGGCCTCTCCATGGCCTTGTCAAGCCGTTGAGGCTGCGGGACGCCCGTCCCGCGGCATCGCCACAACACGTTGATCCGCCGCCTGGCCGGGCACAGCACCGCTTGGGGGTGAAGTATCCCCTCGGCCCGCTCACGCCGGTCGTACTCCTGGGGCGCGCCCGGCCGCAGCAGCACCGACTGCACCGAGAGGCAGAACAGGCGGCGCCGTCTGCGGCTTGCAGTGCCGGGGCCTGCGGTTGTCATCCGATCGCGCCGCGCTCTACGACGACGACCCCCTGCTTCGACAGCCGAGTGGGGTGTCCCTCACAGCAGCGCCGCGACCTGTGGGGCAGCTCTGCGGCCGTCCTCCAGGCCGATCCGGGCGGCGCGGGGGCGCAGTCGTTGGTCGAGGACTTCTCCGGCGACTTCGGTGAAGTCCGGGCCGTCGGTGATCCTCACGATGCGTAGCCCCTGCCGTTCGAGCTCGTCGAGTTCTGCGTCTTCGGCCACGTTGGCGAGTGGTCCCGCTCGGGGACCGATGAAGATGATGGCGTCGAGGTTCTTCTCCTCGGCCAGTGCGGCGGCGCTGGGAAGGCGGGGGGCGTCGCAGTAATGGGCGCCGTCGAATCGGACCGGTGGGAAGAAGCCGGGTACGGCGCAGGAGGAAGCGACGGCTGTGGCCAGATCAATGCCGTCGCTTCGTGTCCACGACACGGTCTCGCCGGTTTCACAGCGCACGCTGGTGATGCGCAGGTCGCCCTCCGGCCAGAGGGAAAGCGGCAGCAGGGACCGGAACAGGTGGACGGCCGCGTCTTGGTCCAGGTCGCGTGTGGCGGCCATGGCGAGATGGCCGATGGCGCGGGCGCGCTCGATACCCGGTCCTTCGGGGGAGAGCATCAGGCGCATGATGTCCGGTGGAACCGCGCTGGTGCCGCCACCGGTGTCGGTGGTGGCGCCGGGGGTTGGTTCGGGGGGCGGTGCCGGTGACGTGAGCAGGGCGCCGCTTTGCTCGGCGCGGGCGCGCTCGACCAGGTCGACTCCGCCCATGGCCATCGTCGCGACGTAGGCTCCGGCCGATGTGCCGACGGCGACCGAGCAGGCCGAGGGTGTGAACCCCGCGTGCTCGCACAGGGCGGCGAGCACACCGGTCTCCCAGGCGATGCCGACCAAGCCGCCTCCGCCGAGGATCAGTCCGGTGTTCATGTCCAACTCCTTGCGTGGGTGGGGTGCCGGTCGAGGGTGTGCTTCCCACGTGCCGACCCTTGGGGGTCTAGGGCCTGTTTGGTAACTGGTGTGATCAGGGATCAAAGCACCGATCCGGTCACGCCAGGCGTGTCACCCCGCACAGCAGCGAAGCCTTCGGTAGACGAGTCAACGACCAAGAAGACCGAGCCCACCGAAGGCTTCGCTGTGACTCTACCCAAACCGGGGCGCGGTGACCTCACCGACGCCCAGTGGGCGCTGCTGTGCCCCCTGCTGCCCGCCCCGACCACGGGCCGCCCGCCCTCGCGGTCCAAACGCCAACTGATCAACGGCATCCGCTGGCGTGTGCGGGCCGGGGCGCCCTGGCGGGACGTGCCCGAACGGTACGGGCCCTGGCAGAGCGTCTACGACCTGTTCCGCCGCTGGTCCCTGGACGGCACCTGGGCCCGGCTCCTGGACTCGCTGCAGTCGGTGGCCGATGCGGCGGGACTGATCACCTGGCAGCTCAACGTGGACTCCACCATCGTGCGCGCCCACCAGCACGCCGCCGGGGCCCAGAAAAAGGGGAAGGTTCAGATCACGAAACGGTGGAGCCCGACGACCACGCCCTGGGGCGCTCGCGCGGCGGGTGGACCACCAAGATCCACCTGGCCTGCGAGCAGGGCCACAAGCCGATGTCGGTGGTGCTCACGGCGGGGCAGCGGGGAGACGCCCCGCAGTTCGAGCCGGTCATGGAGCGCGTGCGCGTGGCGGGACGGGGCCGGTCGGGGCCGGCGCGCACCCGCCCGGTGCGGGTGCGCGCCGATAAGGCCTACAGCTCGAAGAGAATCCGCTCCTACCTGCGCAGACGCAAGGTCAAAGCGACGATTCCCGAACCCTTGGACCGGGTGCGCAACCGGGAGCGCAAGGGGCGGGCCGGTGGGCGCCCGCCGGGCTTTGACAAGGTCGACTACCGGGCCCGGCACGCGGTGGAGTGCGGGATCAACCGGCTCAAACGCAACCGGGCGGTGGCCACGCGCTACGACAAGCTCGCCCTTCGCTACGAGGCCACCGTCCGGATCGCTGCCATCAACGAATGGCTCTGACTTACCAAACAGGCCCTAGGGGGCTGTTTCGGTCCCGGGGTGGAAGGGGACTCCGGTGAGCTGCTCACTCGCCGCCCACAGCCGCCTGCCCTCCGCGGGGTCGTCGGCGCCCGTGGGGAGCTTGGCGGGCTTGGGGGTGCCGGAGGTCTGGTCGCGTCCGGCGGGGCCGATGAATTCTCCGGAGCCGACGCGCGTACTGGTCGCCGCGTACAGGGAGGGCCAGGCCGCGCCCTCGGCCGAGCCCATGAGCAGGCGTGCGGCGATCGGGGTGACCAGGCGGCTCAGAGCGTCGCTGCCGTGCTGCTGCAGTCCGGTCATCGCCGACCCCGGGTGGACGACGAGCGCCTCGACGGGGCTGGCTGCCGTGCGGCGCGCGAGTTCGAGGGTGTAGACGATGTTGGCGCGCTTGGACTTGGCGTAGGCGCCCATGGCGCGGTAGCCCTTCTCGCTCATCAGGTCGTCGAGCCTGCCCGTCGGCCACCGCGCCGCGATGGCGCTGACGGTGACCACGCGCGGCGCGGACGAGCGGCGCACGGCGGGCCAGACCTGGGCGTCGAAGGCGAAGTGGCCCAGGTGGTTGGTGCCGACCGTCATCTCGAAACCGTCGCGTGTCAGCCGGCGCTCGGGCAGGTTCATCACGCCGGCGTTGTTGAAGAGCAGGTCGACCGTCTCGGTCTCGGCGATGCGCGTGGCGGCGTCGCGGACGGAGGAGAGGTCGGACAGGTCGAGCAGCAGTGTGTCGGCCCGGGCCCCGGGAGTGGAGGCGCGCACGGCCTCCGCAGCCTGGTCCAGCTTGGCCTGGCTGCGTCCGGCCAGGATGACGCGGGCCCCGTGCCGGGCCAGGACGCGCGCGGTCTCGAGCCCGATCCCGCTGCTCCCGCCGGTGATCAGCGCCGTGCGGCCGCTCTGGTCGGGGATGCTGTCAGGCGTCCAGTGGTTCATCTCTGTGGTTCTCCGCCGGTTCGTTGTGTGCTGCGCGCGGGTCATGCGGCGCTCGGAAGGGTCGTGATGCCGAGCTGGAAGAGCATGCCGAGGATGTCCTCGGCGAAGGTGGCTTCGGCGATCTTGTGGTCCTTGATGCGGTACACGGCGGTGCCCAGCCATCGGGCGTGCCTGCCGGTGGGAGCGGTGCCCATGAATGCGCCGGTGTGGGTGCCGCTGTTGGTGAACAGCAGCACGACGGTGTCGCCCTGCGCGACGACCTGGATGACGTCCAGGCGCATGCCGGTGAAGGCGCCGACGGCGTTGGCCGCCATGAAGTTCTTGTAGGCGTCGATGCCGTGGTGCTCCCCTAGGCTGCCGCCGCGCCAGATCATGTCGTCGGCCCAGAGCTCGTCGATCGTGTCGAGGTCGCCTCCGTTGACGACTTCGTCGACGAAGCGTCTGACGACCGCGATGTTCGCTTCGGTGCTTGCGGCGGGGCTCATGGTGTTCTCGCTTTCAGGGGGTGCCACGGCAACCCCTTGCGTAAGCGGAAAGCTACTCACAGTGGTGCACGGAGCAGTCCGGATGGCGACCGGCTGCCCGGCCAGGAGGTCTTCTGTGGCGCGACCCCAAGTTAAGGGACCGGTGGTCTGATGTCAAAAGACCGGCAGTCTGTATCCTTGGGGTATGACGAACTTCCAGCGTGCGCGCAGTGAGGAGCAGCGCGAGATACGGCGCCAGGCCATCCTCGACACCACCGCGACCATGCTCGAGGAGATGCCCGCCAGTGCCGTCAGCCTCAACGAACTGAGCCGCCGTGTCGGGCTGGCGAAGTCCAACGTGCTGCGCTACTTCGAATCCCGCGAGGCGATCCTGCTGGAGCTGCTCGACCGTGCCTGGCAGCAGTGGATCGCCGACCTGCCCGTCCTCCTCGACGCCGGCATCGACCAGGCGGCGTCCGTGGACCGGCGTACGGAGCAGTTCGCCACCGTCGTGGCCCGCTCCCTCGCAGAGCGCCGGGTCCTGTGCGACCTGCTGAGCGCGCAGGCGGGGGTGCTGGAGCACAACGTCTCCGCCGAGGTGGCCGCCCGCTACAAGCGCGCGGCCGTGGCCAACGTCGCCGACATCGCGGCGTTGGCCCACCGGCACCTTCCCGAGCTGGGCAACAGCGCACCCCAGCTGATCGCGGCCATGATCATGGCCATCGGTGCCGTGTGGACGCACTCCCGCCCCTCCGAGGCGATGCTGGCCGCCTACCAGGCCGACCCGTCACTCACCGCGTTCAAGCTGGACTTCGTGACTGCTCTGCAGGAGATGCTGGCCACCCTCACCGCGGGCACCATCGCCCGCGCCTCCCTGTGACCCACCCGTGCCGGAGCAACGTCGCGGACGACACGGCCGTCAACCTTCTCGCAGCCCGGGCCGTCACAGGGCGGTGAGGGTGCGCACCGTCGGAGCCCGAGCGCGCCGAGCAGTCCACGGCCAAGGACGACTGAGCCCACAGAGCCCTCCACACGACGGTCTCGCGCTCTACACAAGCAGGCAGAGCTGACCGACGACGAGTAGCCCCTCCAGCCCTCTTCCGCGCAGGGTGGCCGCGTCCGGCCATGGCCACACCCGGACGCCCAAGAGACCTTGGCTGTGCCAACCATGGCGCGCATGCTGTGCTTGCCCTATTTACCTTTGACGCAAGGAGTTCTCGTCATGCTTGGGAAGACGACTTCAGCAATCGCCGCCAGCGCGCTGGCGGCGGCCGGGCTTCTGGCTTGGTCCACTCCCGCCGCCGCAGCGACAGCTCCGCAGGCCGCTGCGGCGGTCCCCAACTGCGTTACCACCAGCCTCAACGACAGCGGAGCTACGGACTATCTGACGGTGTACAACGATTGCGACGACAACCTTCGTATCAAAGTCCTGCTGGCCTACGGCCCCGATTTCTCCTGCACAACGATTGCCGCGAACGGTCAGATGAGCTACCAGTGGCCGTGGCCCAGCAGGTTCGACGGCCTCCAGGAATGCTAGAAGGCCTGATTCCCCCGAAGCTACGGGCAGCCGACGCGCTGAGGTCCGCTGTGGCCCCCCAGGTGCGGCGCCTGCTCGACCTGGCCGCCCAGCTCCACCCCTGACACCAGCCCCGCCCTCCACCCTCGCGTGGAAGGCGGGGCTTTCTCGTGCGCGGCTGCAGTGTCCCCAGGCTCTTACGCGATGAACCTGCCGCGCGGCGGGTTCTGGCGCAGGTCACCTCAGCCCGCCCGGCCGCCAAGACGACCCTGACCACCCCGCCCCGACTCCCCGAGGTCCAGGAGGACCACTGCAGGATCTGGTGGGAGACCCCGTGTCGTGCTCAGAACGGGGTCTCATAGAGGCATGGATCTCTCCCTCCTCGACGCCTGGAACCTGTGGTGGTCCGGGCAGCAACTCACCGGCCACACCCTGTACGGCGTGCCCGTGCTGTGGTTGGGCAGACTCGGGAAACTGCTCGCGTTCCTCGCCGGTACCACCATCCTCCTGGACGTCATCGGCCCGGCCCGGCTGATGACCTGGGGGCGCGCCCTTCGTACCGAGCGCGAAGGCCCGTACTTCATCGTCGGACTGCTCGGTGTGGTGCTGCTCGGGTTGTTGCTGCTCATCGTGGCGGTCGCACTCGTACCCGAGCGCTGTGGCGGGACGATGGGGGGCGCCCCTCCTCATCGCCCTGGCCGTGCTCGCGGTCTACCCCACCGTCTGGCTGTTGCTGCTCCACGGGCCGTCCGCGGTGGCCGGCTTCGGGGCCCTGTTGGAGCGGCCCCGCTTCGAGCGAGCGGTACGCGTCATCGCGGTCCCGCTGTTCCTGCTCGGGTTCGCCCTGGATTACCTCGCCTCCTAGGCAGGCACCCCGGGAGCGGTGAGGGTCTCAAGGCAGGCCTCTGGGAACTCAGCCCGTTTCCGGGTGTCGAGAACGCGGCGCCGGCTCCGTCCCGGGTACACCTGGGCACGCCGGGCCACGCGACGAAGGAGAACCACCATGACGATTCAGCGGATGGACAACGTCGGCATCGTCGTCGACGACCTGGAGGCCGCCATCGCCTTCTTCACCGAACTCGGCATGGAATTAGAGGGCAGAGCGCAGATCGAGGGCCCCTGGGCGGACCGCACCGTCGGACTCGACGGCGTCCGCTGCGACATCGCGATGATGCGCACCCCAGACGGGCACGGACGTCTTGAGCTGGCAAAATACCACTCCCCCGCGCCGATCGGCGCCGGTCCGCACAACCCGCCGCACAACACGCTGGGCATGCATCGCGTCATGTTCGCCGTCGACGACATCGAGGACGTCGTTGCCCGTCTGCGCACTCACGGCGCCGAACTCGTCGGTGAGCTGGCCCGGTACGGGGACAGCTACCGGCTCTGCTACGTCCGCGGCCCCGCGGGGATCATCGTCGGGTTGGCCGAACAGCTCGGTTAGCGATGGCACGGGCACCGTTGCGCGAACGCGTGACCAGGCGTTCCCGCTTCCGACCGACCCGATCGGCGGATCCCCGATAGGATCACGCCTTGCCGATCACCACCCGCCGGCTCGTGGATATCCACGAGCCGGCGGGGTCCCGGCGGGGTGCCCCGGGTTTCCTGGCAGGACACAGGGGGCACCACGCCGGTCGCGGGCGCTCCGGCCGCTCGGCCCGGAACGGTGTCCGGTCACTCCTGCACGGTGACGTTCACCTGCAGGGTCGAGCGGTCGGAGTCGCTCCCGGGCGTCGGCCGGGCGGACGTGTACCACTGGCCCACGCCGACCGCCAGCGCCGCGGCCGCGATCACCACTCCCAAGGCCGTGAGCAGGAGCATCCTCGTGTTCCGCCGGGCCTCCTCGGCGGCCGGACCGTTCTCGGCGGAGCAGCACTCCGCCCTCTTCCGGGCGCGTCGGCCCCGCGCCCCGTCCCGGTTGTCGGACACCTGTCCCTCTGCCTCTCCTCGCGCGCGAGACCTGGGCCTTCTCCGCTGGGGCCGACGGGCCCCGTCCCCCCGCACCGTCAGTCCTTCGGCGGGAGCAGGATCATGGTGGGGCGCTCCTCGCCGTTCTGGTCCAGGCGCCGCCATGCCGTCACCCACCGCTGGAAGTCCTCCTCGGACCCTCCGCACGCGACCACGAACGCGTTGAGCACGGAGTACTTGGGGAGCTGGTCACCGCGCAGCGTCGCACAGAAGGCCGCCGCCGAGCAGAACTCCACCCGGCGGTTCATCTCCCGGAACGAGGGCTCCCCCGCCCACCGCCGGTAGCGGCGCATGGTCTCGATGAACTCGGCGGGGGTCGCGGCCAGGAGCGGGTCGGGCTTGAGGTCGTGGCCCGGAAGGTCCGGCACGGCCTGCGGCCGGCGGCGCGCCCCGGCCGCGGAACCGTGGGAGGAGCGCTCGCCGACGACGAGCACCTCCACGCTGCGGCCGGTCCGGGTGCGGGGCTCCTCCGGGGGCGTCACGGAGACCACCGGGACCACGGGGACCTCGCCCCACAGCATTCCCTCGGCGTCCACGCGGACCCGGCGCGGCAGGGCGTCGGGAACGACTTCGTAGCCGTATTCGGGGCGGTAGCGGAACAGGGACTGCTGGGGGCCGCTCTCGGGCTGGCGCCGCTGGTTCATCGGCCGGCCTCCGCCCCGTGCGCGACGGGGGCGGTGCCCCCGGTCCGGCCGCAGGCGCACAACGTGCCTGTGGATGTGGTGCCCCTGTGAAAGATGAAGCGAATCATGGGCTCAACAACCCTTTCGTGAAGGATTTTCCTCTTCGACTGGACCGGAACACACCCGCTCATAGCGGAAAGAAATCGCGACAGATACCCCGGAGACGTCGCGATCGAGAGGTGGATGCCCGTGAGGTGTCGATGTGGGGAAAAGTACCTCAAGTCGAGGAGGAAGCGGCATGGGGGAGAACAGGGTATGCCCGATTGAGTGCCTAATATGAACCAATGAGCCTGATGCGCACACACGTCGGAATCGCGTTCCCAGGCGTTCAGAAACGTTCAGGAACGTTCACAGGTGAGATCTACTCGTTCGTAGGCTTTTAAACGCGGCACGCCGGGTACAAAACGCCATGCGCGGATCAGAACAAGTTTCTCAGTTCCGGTCACGCGCAAACCAGGTTATCGGAATTCTGAAACCTGGGAGGGCGACTCGACTGGACACCGGGGAGCGAGGAGTGGAGACCTTCGCGCCCCGTTCGAGAAGGTGCCCCCTGCGCCGCCTCCGGTAGGTCCCCCCGAGCTACCGGAGGCGGCCCGAACCCCCGGCGACCACCGTCCCGGCGTCGTCCGGCCCGCGAACGGCTTCGGCAGCCCCACACACCGGCACGGCTCAACCCGGCTCCGGGCCGCCGTGGGTGCGCCCCAGCTCGGACCGCGCGGTGATGCCCAGCTTGGCGAACACGTTGCCGAGGTGGTGGCCCACGGTGCGGTGACTGATCCGCAGCTTCGCGGCGATCTCGCGGTTCGTCATCCGCTGAGCGGCCAGCCGGGCGATCCTGTGCTCCTGGGCGGTGAGTCGGACGTCCTCTCCGGCGTCGGAGCTCCCCCGGCCGCCCGGGGGGCCGGTGAGGTCCCGTTCACGCCGCGCGCGCCGGCCCAGCGGCTCGGCCCCCAGCCGGTCGAACACCTCCAAGGCGCTCCCGAGGTGGACACGCGCATCGGTCCGCCGGCGCCCCCGACGCAACCACTCGCCGTAGAACAGCTGGACGCGGGCGCGCAGGAGAGGTTGCGATCGTGTGCCGTGCACGTCGAGCGCGGTTCGGAAGGCGTCCTCGGCGCGGGGTCCGCCCAACAGCGCCTCGGCGGCGTGCGCGGAGGAGCACGCCCACGGCGCTCCGGTGCGCCGCGCCCAGGCGTGCAGCCGCCGCACCCGTTCCTCGGCGACGTCGAGCCGTCCCACGTGCACAGCGGCCTCGGCGGTGTCGAGCGCGGCCAGCAGCGCGAAGGTCGGGTGCATCGCGCCGTGTCCGGGGTCGGCCAGGCGCAGCAGGGTGTCCAGCGCTTCCCCGGGGCGCTCCTGGAACAGACTCGTCATGCCCTTGATCCAGTAGGACGCCGCGCTCACCGCACGGCTTCCCCGGGGGAGCGCGGTCCGTAGCACGCGGTCGGCGGCCTCGGCGGCCCGGTGCTCGTCACCGCGCACGGCGGCGAGCCAGCCCAGGCAGTTGCGGCAGTGGGCGGCGATCTGGTCGGCGCCCACGTCCTCCGCAAGCCGCAACCCTTCCTCGGCCGCGGACTCCGACTCCGCCCAGCGGCCGGCGAAGCCGTCCAGCGTCGCGGTATGGGCCAGGACGTCGGCGAGCCGGGCCGGTTCGAAACGCCGCCGCAGGTGCGGCGCTCGGCGGCGCAGCGCGTCCCCCGTCGCCGTGTCGATGCCCCAGACCACAGCGAGAGGAGCAGGCGGAAGCAACCGCAGCGGCGTCCTCCGCGCCCGGGAGAGGGCGTCGGCGAAACCGGTCGCGTCGGCCGGCGCGGTGTCGGCGGCCGGGTCGTCGCTCCACCAGGCCAGGAGGACGGGCAGCCCGGCCCGCTCCTCGACGTCGAGTTCCAGCAGCGCCTCCAGAGCCCCGGCCGCCAGATCGCTGCGTCCGGCCGCCCAGCCGGCGCGCATGGCCGTGGTGCCCAGCTCCAGCGCCGTACCCGGGTCCTCGACCAGCTCCATGTCGGTGGTCAGGTAGTGGTGGGCCAGTTCGGGGGCGCCGCGGGACGACTCGATGACACCCCGCAGTCCCAGGCTGCAGCGGGCGATGTGGGTCCCCGGGGCCAACCGCTCCGCGTCGTCGAGCAGGCGCTCCGCGGTGGTCGCCCACCCGGCGTCCCAGGCGGCCCGTGCGGCTCCGGCGAGCCTCCGGGAGGCGTCGATCGGCGCCGGGGAGAGTTCGGCGGCCCGCCGCAGCGCCCGTGCCTCCGCCGCCATGGCACCGCGGAGCCGGGAGCGGGCAGCGGTCCGTTCGAGCAGCCCGGCGACGTCCTCGTCGTGGTCGTGTGCGGCGGAGGCGAGGTGCCAGGCGTGCTCGTCCGCCTCGTCCGGCAGCGCGGCGGCCAGGGCCTGGTGCGCCCGCCGCCTCGCCGCGGCACCGCAGCACTCGTAGACGGCTCTGCGCACGACGGGGTGGCGAAACCCCACTCGGTCGCCCCTCACGCGCAGCAGGCCCGCGTCCGCCGCCTCGTCCCAGGCGGTGTCGTCGATGCCGAAGGCGCGGCCGGCCCGCCGCACCACGAGCAGGTCACCGTGGTCCTCGGCCGCCACGAGTACGGTGAGTAACCGCGCCGGGGGGCTCAGGGCCTCGATCGCGGCACGGAAGGCGCGACACAGCCGCGGTCCGACGGGCGGCCGCAGCCGGCCGGGGAGGGGTTCGACCTCGTCGGGAACCCAGTCGGACCCGACCGACTCCAGCAGCGCCAGGGGGTTGCCCCCCGCTTCCTCGACCGCCGCCCGCACCACGGCCTCGTCGGCGCGCGGGGCCACGGTCGCGTGAAGGTGCCGGGCGCTCTCCTCGGCCAGGCCCTCGACCCGCACGTCGGGGATGCCCTCCCACGGCCGGGCGGCCGGGTCTCCGTGGTCGGCCACCAGCACCACCACGGGATGTGCCGCCACACGCCGGACGAGGATTCCCAGGCACCGCGCGCTGGCTGCGTCGAGCCACTGCGCGTCGTCCAGCAAGACGAGGACGGGCCGCTCTTCGGCGATCGCGCAGAGCAGCGACAGCACGGCCGCCCCCACCGGGAGAGGGTTCGCCGACGCCGTACCCGCTTCGAGTGCGGTACGCAACACCGCGCCCCTGTCCGTCGGCAGCGACCCCGTCCGCGCGGCCACCGGTCGCAGCAGCCCGTGCAGCCCGGCGAAGGGCAGGTCCGACTCCGACCGGGTGGCCCGGTGGCCGAGCCGGACGAAGTCCGCGGCCCGGTCGTGGGCGTAGCGCAGCAGGGTGGACTTGCCGATGCCCGGTTCGCCCCACAGCGCGAGGGCGCCGCCCCTACCGCCGCGTGCCCCCGAGAGAAGCCCGTCGAGGGCCGCGGTCTCCTCCTGGCGGCCGATCGGCTCCGCCGTTGCCGGGAGAACCCCGGCTTCGGCGGTGTGCGTGTCGGAAAGCGGCGGTTTCATGGCGCTCGATCGGCGGTGAGGGGCTCGCGAGCGGCACCGGCGGGCGGGTGAGGTCCGTGTCCCGGCGAGTGTCCCCGGTTCATGGCGATTCCCGACAGATGGGATGCGTGTTCATGGTCCAAGACTGCCCAACAGCTCCCTTCAGCAACAAAACAGACATGACTCGGTCAGCAAAGATGACCCTCTCCGGTACCCTGCCCGCATGGCCAGATCCCGACCGACCGACACGTCCGCGGCTCCCTCCGCACACGGTGGTGCAGCCGACGAATTCGAGTACATCGACGACGAGGTGTGCCGCAGCTTCCAGCGCTCGGTCGAGATCGTGGGCAAAAAGTGGACCGCCTCGGTGCTGCTGGCGTCCGTGCGGGGCGCCCGCAGGTTCGTCGAGTACCGCTCGTACGTTCCCGGCATCTCGAACCAGCTGCTGTCCCAGCGCCTGCGGGAACTGCAGGCCCACGGGCTGATCGACCGGACGGTCGTGCCGACCACCCCGGTGCAGATCCTGTACCGGCCCACCGAACGCGGGGCCGGGCTGATGCGCGTCCTGCACCCGCTCGTCGAGTGGAGCATCGAGAACGACCGGGAGTGAGGGACCGTCACCGACGACCGGTGAGCCCCCACCCCCGGCCGTCCGGGACCGGGCGGCGGGGTTACCCGTGCGGCGGTGTGGGACCGTCCGCCCGGGATGTCGCTCCCTCCTCGGGAGCCGGTGCCGCTGAGCCGCTCTCGGATCGCCCGTGCTTGATGGCGGCCTCGACCGCGGTGCCGATACGGCGCAGCGCCGCGAGCTCCTGCGGCCCCAGGCCGTCGATCAGATACTCGCGGACCGCCGCGACGTGCCCCGGCGCCGCCGCCACCACCGCCTCGTGACCGGCCTCGGTCAGTATCGCGTCGGTGCGCCGACCGGCCCCCGGAACCCGGGCCCGTGTGAGCAGTCCGCGCTTCTCCAGCCGCCCCGCCACGTGCGACAACCGCGACAGCGACGCCGACGTGCGCGCGGCCAGCTCGCTCATGCGCAGGGTGTGCGCCGGCTGCTCGGAGAGCACCGAGAGCACCATGTACTCGAAGAAGGTCATCCGGGACTCGCGCTGCATCCGCGCGTCCAGCGCGGCCGGCAGGCTGATCATGAGCGCGGAGTTGGCCAGCCACGCCGCCAACTCGTCGGGCTCCAGCCACCGCGCCGGCGCAGCCGAAGGGGCGGGCCGTCCCGCGTGGAGATCCTCGCCGGGCTCCGCCCTCTCGGTCGTCGGCCCCTGGGACGCGTCCCGGTCCGACCCGTGCTCCCCCGCCGTGATTCTCGCCATGACCCCATCCTAACCGCCGTTGTTGACGGATCAAGTTGAGTCACGTAGAACTTGATGCGTCAAGTTCGCACGGCCCGGGGCACACCGGCACAGGTGCGCCACCGCGGACCGGCGACCCGTCCAGGAAGGACCACCGCATGCGGACCACATCGCTCGGCGGCCTCCAGGTCTCGCGCATCGGCCTCGGCGTCATGGGAATGTCCGCGTTCTACACCGGAGCAGGCCGTGACGACGCCGCGTCGATCCGCACCGTCCAGAGGGCCGTGGACCTCGGCGCCACCCATCTGGACACCGCCGAGGCCTACGGGCCCTACGTCAACGAGGAACTCCTGGGCCGCGCGATCAGCGGCCGCCGCGACCAGGTCGTCGTCGCCACCAAGTTCGGCCTCGTCTCCCACACCGGCCGACCGGGCCCCGACAGCACCCCCGCCAACATCCGCGCGGCGGTGGAGGGCTCCCTGCGGCGTCTCGGAACCGACCGCATCGACCTGTACTACCAGCACCGCGTCGACCC
The DNA here is from genome assembly GCF_026642255.1 of Streptomonospora nanhaiensis. Classification (GTDB taxonomy): domain Bacteria; phylum Actinomycetota; class Actinomycetes; order Streptosporangiales; family Streptosporangiaceae; genus Nocardiopsis; species Nocardiopsis tropica. Next base: position 4,028,664 of record NZ_CP113264.1, read on the forward strand.
CGGCACCCCCGTCGAGGACACGGTGGGCGCGCTGGGCGAACTGGTGGCCGCGGGCAAGGTGCGCCACATCGGCCTGTCGGAGGCGGCCTCGGCAACGATCCGCCGGGCCCACGCGGTCCACCCCGTGGCCGCCGTCCAGACGGAGTACTCGCTGTGGACCCGTGACGTCGAGGCCGACGTGCTGCCCGCTCTGCGGGAACTGGGGATCGGCCTGGTCCCCTATGCGCCTCTCGGGCACGGCTTCCTCACCGGCGGCATCCGCTCGCTGGACGGCCTGGACGCCAACGACTGGCGGCGTACCAACCCCCGGTTCACCGGCGGCAACCTCGCGCGCAACCTGCGCATCGTCGATGGGGTGAGCGGGGTCGCCGCGGAGGTCGGAGCCACGCCGGCGCAGGTCGCCCTCGCGTGGCTGCTCGCGCAGGGCGAAGGCATCGCTCCCATTCCGGGCACCAGGCGCGCCGACCGTCTCGAGGAGAACACCGCCGCCGACGGCCTGCGGCTCACCGGCGCCCAGATCACCCGGTTGAACGAACTGGCGCCGGCCTCCGGCGAGCGCCACGCCGCCGCCGACATGGCCGCCGTCGACCGCTGAGAAGGCGGCGGGGCGCGTACCGCCCCGCGCGCCCGCCGACCGAACCGGTCGGCTCCCGGGCGGTGGCGCGACGCCTCCGGGACGGCCCCACCACTTCCGCGCCCCGACAGCGGACCGGACCTACGGACCAGCCGTACGCCGGCCGCTCATCAAGAACGGAACCGCACATCATGTCGAACAGCCCGATCCGTGTCGGCGTCATCGGCGCCGACACCGAGGCGAGTTGGGCGGGGGCGTCGCACGTCCCCGCCCTGGCGGCGCAGCCGGAGTTCAGGTTGGCGGCCGTGGCGACCCGGCGCGAGGAGAGTGCGCGCCGCGCGGCCGAGGTGTTCGGCGCCGAGTCCTGGTTCGCCGATCCCTTCGAACTGATCGGCGACCCCTCCGTCGATCTCGTCACCGTGGCCGTCAAGGTTCCGGCCCACCGCGAACTCGTGCTGGCGGCACTCGCGGCGGGCAAGGCCGTGTACTCGGAGTCCCCGCTGGGCGCGACCGTCGCGCAAACCGAGGAGATGGCCGCGGCGGCGGGCCGACTGCACACGGCGATCGGCCTGCAGGGGCGGCACAACCCCTCGGTGCGCCGCGCCGGGCAGATCGTGGCGGAGGGCCGGCTGGGGCGACTGCTCTCGGCACGGGTCGCCGCGACGACGTTCGGCAACGGCCCGGAGTCGGTGAGCGCCTACGCGTACTTCGACAAGGCGGCGGCGGGAGCCGGTTTCCTGACCATCGCGGTGGGCCACGTGCTCGACGTGGTCGAGGCGGTCCTCGGGCGCGTCACCGAGATCGACGCGCGCACCGAACTCCTGTGGCCACGGGTACGGCTGACCGACACCGGCGAGATGTCGGTCCGGGAGACACCGGACCACCTCGACGCCGTCGTCAAGACCGCCTCGGGTGCGCCGGTGGGAGTGCAGGTCCTGGCGGGCGTACCCGCGGCGGACGCCCGCTTCAGCCTGGAGGTCCGCGGAACGGACGGCCGGCTGGCGCTGACCGGCGACCATCCCGCGGGTGTTCAGGTCGGCGACCTCGTGCTGACCTCGAGTGCGGAGTTCACGGCGCCCGACGCCCCCGTCGCCTCCGGCGCCGGCCCGACCGCCGCGGAGGTCTGGACGGGCGCCTCCGTCAACGTGGGAGAGGTGTATGCCGCTCTGGCCCGCGACATCAGGAACAGGACGTACGACACCCCGGGATTCGCGCACGCCGTCCACAACAGCCGACTGATCGCCCGGGTGGAACAGGCCGCGCGAACCGGCCTCCGGCAGCACCTGCGGCCGTGACCGATACGGCGACCGATTCGCGGACCCGAACGGCTGCCGTAGGTTCAGTCCCGCTCGAGGGTCTTTCGGCCCGCACCACACCGATTCCAGGAGTCGTCGATGAATGCTGTCCCCGGTCGCTTCGGCGTCGGCGGGGCCCTGTGAGCGGGCAACGCCGTACGACCACACCCGCGCTGGCCGCCGTGATCGAGAAGCAGGACGGGCCGTTCGAGTTCCGCGACGTCGAGGTCGAGGAACCCCGGCCCGACGAGGTCCTGGTCCGGATGGTCGCGACCGGGATATGCGCGACCGACGCCCACGTGCGGGCCCAGCGGATGGCGACACCGCTGCCCGTGGTGCTGGGGCACGAGGGCGCGGGGATCGTCGAACGCACGGGCAGCGCCGTCACCTCCGTCGCACCCGGTGACCACGTCGTGCTCTCCTACCACTCGTGCGGTCGGTGCAAGCCGTGCGTCTCCGGGCACGCGGCCTACTGCGACGACGTCTGGGCGGCGAACTTCGCGGGGGCCCGCCTGGACGGGTCGAACGGGCTGCACACCGCCGGTGGGCCCGACACCGGCCCCGAACCCCGCGGACACTTCTTCGGGCAGTCCTCCTTCTCCACCTACGCCCTCACCCACCAGCGCAACACCATCAAGGTGCCCGCCGACCTGCCCCTCGAGGTCATGGCCCCGCTGGGCTGCGGTCTGCAGACGGGCGCCGGGGCCGTGCTCAAGGCCCTCGCCGTTCCGGTGGGCGCGTCCCTCGCCGTGTTCGGCGTGGGCGCCGTGGGCCTGGCTGCGGTCATGGCGGCGCGCGTCGCGGGTGCGGCCGTCATCGTGGCGGTCGACGTCGACGCCGACCGGCTCGCACTCGCGCGCGAACTGGGAGCGACCCACACCGTCGACCCCGGGCTGGTCGGGGACCTGGCAGCCGAGCTCCGCGCGGTCCAGGAGCGCGGCATGGAGTACGTCCTGGACACGAGCGGCCGGGCGGAGAACCTCGACGCGGGTGTCGGCGCGCTGGCGCCCATGGGGCGGTTCGGCTTCGTGGCCTTCCACGAGGGCGGGGGCGCGGTGGTCGACGCGGGCCGGCTCACGATGGGCCAGTCGCTGCAAGGCATCATCCAGGGCGACGCGGTCTCGCCGCTGCTGGTCGACGAACTCGCCGAACTCTACCGGGCGGGCCGGTTCCCGATCGACCGGCTGCTGTCCTTCTACGACTTCACCGACATCAACACCGCGTTCGACGACGCGGGCTCGGGTCGGATCACCAAGGCGGTCCTGCGGTTCACGTGACCGGAACAGCGCGGCCGGTCGTGCACCGCGCCGAGGACCGCATGTTCCACAAGAGCGAAGAGCAAGGAAAGGTATTTCATCCATGTGCCCCAGCGGCCAGAAAACCATCACCGCCGACAGCGCCCCGGACTTCTACGGCATCGACCACTACGGTTTCCCCCGGGTCGGGGAGGACGACCCCTCCGACCCCAAGGGTTACTACCCCCCGTATCTGCGGAGTGAGCGCTTCCAGAAGTACGGCTACCACGTGGAGGAACTGCGCGACGGCTTCTACTGGGTCACCAGCGCCGGTTACGACGCCGCGTTCGTGGTGACCGGCGAGGGCGTGGTCGCCATCGACGCACCGCCGACGCTGGGCGAGAACATGCTGGCGGCGATCGAGGAGGTCACCGACCAACCGGTGACCCACGTGGTCTACAGCCACTGGCACGCCGACCACATCGGCGCGGCCTCCGTGTTCGGTCCCGACGTCGAGATCGTCGCCCACCGCATCACCAAGGAACTCCTGGAGCGGTTCCCCGACCCCAAGCGCCCGGTGCCGACGCGCACGTTCGAGAACGACTACGTCCTCGACGTGGGCGGCGTGGAGCTGCACCTGTCCTACAAGGGCGAGAACCACTGCCCGGGGAACATCTTCGTCTACGCCCCCCGGCAGAAGGTGCTCACCGCTGTGGACATCCTGAGCCCGGGCTCCGTGACGTTCATGCACTGCGACGCCTCGCAGAACATCTCCGGCTGGTACGAGGCGCACTCCCAGATCCTCGAGTACGACTTCGACTTCTTCGTCGGCGGGCACCACATGCACTACGGCACCCGTGAGCAGGTGGAGCTGTGCGTGGAGTACTTCGCCGACGTGCTCGAAGGGGCCACCGCGGCGGTCGAGCGGTTCAGCGGCTCCGACGTGCTGGTCGGCATCCTGGCCGGCGCCGGCCAGGACAGGGTCTTCGTCGGCACGGAGAACTGGATCAGTTCCATGGCGAACTACACCACCCGGCACGTCCTGGAGAAGCGGACCAGTAACGGGCAGCTGTGGTGGGAGCGCCTGGCGGGCGCCACCACCCAGACCAAGTACCACGCCTACACCGTGCTGGAGTCGATCCGGTTGGAACGGCCCCGCCCCGACTACCGCATGCGCGGGACCAACCCCCCGCCCTTCCAGACCTGACGCGGCCGTGCACGACAGGTGTGCGGTTGGACGCGAAGAAGCCACGCCCTCCACAGGTGTGAAGGGCGGGCTTTCCCCTGAGCGGGTCGTCGTCCTGGGACGACGGGCCACGTCCCTCCTGGGCGAGGGGCCGGGTCACTCCGCCTCGGAAGGGGGCTCGTACCCGGGCGGAGGGTCGATCGGCTCCCCCTCCTCGTCGATGACCCCGGTGTCCAGGCACCACTCGCGTAGGACCGCCACCATTCCTTGAGGTGAAGCCTGGTCGGCCACCGCCTCCCGGGCCTCCGGGGTCGCCGTTGTCAGGAAATCGGCAGCCGTCCCGGCGTAGAGGTCGCCCAGCTCGGTCAAGGACGTGATGGTGCTGTCGACGTCCACACCGGGTTCCGCCGGCTCCACACCGGCGGCCACGTCCCACGACTCCGCGGCCATGCGCGCGTGCGTGCACGCCGAGATGGTGTCGATCTCCTGTTGCTCCAGGGCTTCCTGCGACAGGCCCTCGGGAGAGGGGGAGGTCGAGGCGTCGGCGGTGGGAGAGGGTTCAGGGTCGGGGGCCGTGTCCTGTCCGCCGCACGCGGTGAGGGCGAGGGCGAGGAGTGCGGCCGGGGCGAGGAGGGGGCGCGGGAGGGGGCGCGGGAGGGTCATGGCCCCATCCTCACCGGGGAGGCCGGCGGGCGCAGGAGAACTCCGATTCCCGCCTCACCGGCGGGGGCGCGCCACTGTCCCGGCTTGGGCGGGGCCCTGGGACGGGCGTTCCCTGCCGTGCGCGCCGAGGGGCGCCGGCACGCACGGCGGGTGTCCGGGCGGCGCCGGCCGCCGTGGCCGCCCGGGGGCCGAGGAGCGTCACAGCCCGCGCCGGGGGCCGCGGCGTCAGACCCGCCCTGGTCACGGCAGCGTGCGGCCCAGGAAGTCCCGCATGTGGCCGACCACGGTGTCCAGGTGGCTCTCGAGCAGGAAGTGGCCGCCTCCGGGCACCAGGTGGATCTCGGCGTCCGGCAGGTCCCGGGCGAAGGCGCGCGCACCGTCGGGGCCGAAGATGAGGTCCCCGGCCCCCCATACGGCCAGGAGCGGGACGCGGCTCTCCCGGAAGTACGTGTGCAGCCGCGGGTACAGGGGCCGGTTGGCGGCGTAGTCGCGGAAGAGGGCGAGCTGCGCGAGGTCGTTGCCGGGGCGGCTGATGTCGCGGTGGTCGGCCGTCCAGGTGTCGGGGTCGACCAGTTCCGGGCGGTCCACGCCGTGGAGGTACTGCCAGCGGACGGCGTCGGGCCCCAGTGCGGCGCGGACAGCCGGCTCCGTGCCGGGTCCCGGGTCCTCGGCGTAGGCCCACAGGGGCGCCCAGAACTGCGGGACGAAGCCCTCCTCGTAGGCGTTGCCGCTCTGGGAGACCACCGCGGTGACCGCCTCCGGGGCGCGGAGCGCGAGCCGCCAGGCGATGGGGGCGCCGTAGTCCTGCACGTAGACGGCGTAGCGGTCGACGCCGATCTCGGCCAGGAGCGCCTCGGTGATGTCGGTGAGCGCGTCGAAGGTGTAGCTGAACGTGTCGGCCGGCGGGGTGTCGGAGTGGCCGAACCCGAGGTGGTCCGGGGCGATGACGCGGAACCGGTCGGCGAGCCGCGGGATCAGGTGGCGGAACATGCGCGAGCTGGTGGGGAAACCGTGCAGGAGCACCAGGGCCGGCGCCTCGCGGGGGCCGGCCTCCCGGTAGAAGACGCGGTGCCCTCGAACGGTGGCGTACTGGTGGCGGACCTCGACCATGACTAACCCTATCAATCCATTTTGGTGGTTATCGACACCCACAGTGGACCCCATTCGAGGTAACCTGTCAAGTGAACCAAGAGGGTTAGGCGGGGAGGTGGGCGGTCGTGATCGACGAACAGGCGCTGCTGGAGGCGCTGAACAGCACCCCGGTGGTGGACGGCCGGCCGCGGGACCTGTGGGCCGATGACGCCGTGCTGCGGCGGTGGGCGCAGGAGCACGGCGGCCCGGACGAGGCGCCGGCGCTCGACTGGCTGCGGACGGCCAGGGACGCGGTCCAGGCCGCCACCCGCGGCCCCCTGCCCGAGACGGAGCTGCGGCGGATCCTCGCCGGCGCCCACCGGGTCCCCGAGGTCGGCCGGGAGGAGCTGCGGTGGCCTCTGCACGGGCCGCCCGAACGGAGGCTCGCGGTGGAGCTGGTGCTCGCCTGGTACGAGGTCCGGGCACGCAGGCCCGGCCGGCTGCGCCCCTGCGGCAACGACGAGTGCCGCCTCTTCCTCCTGGACCGCAGCCGCGCCAACACCGCCCGCTGGTGCTCGATGAAGACCTGCGGCAACCGCCTGAAGGCCCGTCGCCACCAGGAGCGCGTCCGCCAGGAGCCGGGGGCCTGAGAGACGAACGGGAGGGGCCGGTCGGACTACGCGCACTCCCCCGCCGGGCGGTGTCCGCCCGGCCGTCCGTCCGGGAGCCCGCGCAGGCCGGTCAGGGCCTGATGTCGTGAAAGGTGCGGCGCAGGTCGTCCACCCAGGCTCCGGGGTTCTCCCAGGGGATGAAGTGGCCGCCGTGGTCGTGGGCGTTGACGTTGACGTGGTTGAACCAGTCGCCCTGCGGGCCGTTCCTGAACGCCCGGACGCGTTCGGCGGCGGTGTGGACGCCGGGCGGGTTCTCGTAGGTGACAAGGGTGAGGCCGACCGGGGCCTGCACGACCGGGGTGCGGTCGTGGGAGGGGGTCCAGGGGTAGCGATTGGCGTTGGCGTAGTAGCGCATCGACGTGGCGATGGAGTTGTTCGCCCAGTAGATCGTGGCGTGGGTGAGCAGGTCGTCCCTGGTGAAGACGGATTCGACGTCGCCGCCGTTGTCACTCCAGGCGTTCCACCGCTCCAACAGCCAGGCGAGCAGTCCGGCGGGTGAGTCGCTCAGACCGTGGGCGAGGGTGGCGCCGTCGAGCATGTGCACGGCGAGGTGGCTCGCCGAGCGGTGGTCCATCTCGACGATCCGGGCGCGGACATCGGCCGGCTGGTCGTCGGTGAGGGGCCGGTTGCGGGCGAAGTCCCAGGCCCGGGGGCCGTTGAAGAAGTCGAGCGGCAGCCCGGAGCCGATGTGGACGCCGTACAGCGCGTCGGCGTACTTGTGGCCGAGCTGGCTGGAGACGATCCCGCCGATATCACAGCCCCCGGCGGCGTACTTCCCGTACCCCAGGGTCCGGGTCATCAGGGTGTGCCAGAGGTCGGAGACCTTCCAGAAGTTGACGTCCGGAAAGCCGGTGAGCGGGCCGGGGAAGCCGAAGCCGGGCAGGGACGGCACGATGACCTCGAAGGCGTCCTCGGGGTCACCGCCGAACGCGGCCGGGTCGGCGAGCGGGCCGATCACCTTCGACCAGTGCCAGAACGTCCACGGCCAGCCGTGCGTGAGGATCAACGGGATCGGCCGGGGGCCGCGGCCGGGCTTGCGCATGAAGTGCACCGGGACACCGGCGACGTCCACCCGGTAGTGCTCGTGGACGTTGATGGCGGCCTCGGCCTTTCGCCAGTCGTAGCCGTCCCGCCAGTAGGCGACCAGGTCACGGAGATAGCTGTCGGGGACGCCGTAGGACCAGTCCCCGTTCCCCTCGTCCAGCGGCGGGCGGGTCGATGCGAGGCGGGCGCGCAGGTCGTCGAGGACCTCGTCGCCGACGTGGATCGGAACGGGCTTCAGGGGGAAGGCGGGCGGGGTGCTCATCGCGTGGTTCCTCACGGGGGTGTGCCGTCGGGCAGCGGGCCGGGACGGCCTTTCTCCAGGGCGCTCCGGCCGGCCCGTCGGCAGACGATCGAGGGGCGGCAGCGCAGCGAGCGCCCGACGAACCAGGACGTTCCGGCGCGAAGGTGCGCCGCCAATCCAACCACGTCCGTGCCGTTCCGTGAGGGGACGCGACGACGGCCGCGCGCCCGCATGTCCGGCGAGGGGCTCCCATCAGGGTGGAAGCCCCTCTCCGCACGAGCCGAAGCCGGCGGGCCTAGGCGGTGGGGCCGCTCTCCCCTACGCGGCGGTACGTGTTGATCAGGACTCCGGACGGTGTCGACCGTGTGGCGGCCAGAGCCAGGCGGCGCGGGGCCGTGCCCTCGGCGAAGAGCCGCTTGCCCCTGCCCAGGACGAGCGGGAAGACCAGCAGGCGGTACTCGTCGACGAGGTCGTGCCCGACCAGCGTCCGGAGCAGGTCACCGCTGCCCAGCACCACGGTCTCCGCCTCCGTCTCGGCTTTGATCCGGCCGACCTCCGCCACCAGGTCTGCGCCGAGGAGGACGGAGTTGTTCCACCCGAGCTCCTCGAGGGTGCGTGAGGCGACGTACTTGGGCATCGCGTTCATCGCCGCAACGGCGGGATCGTCCATGTCCGCGTACGGCCAGGTTCCGGCGAAGATCTCGTACGTCCTGCGGCCGAGGAGCAGAGCGCCGGCTCCGGCCGTGGCCTCGCTCATGACCCGCTCCACGACGTCGTCGACGTAGGGCAGCACCCAGCCGCCCCCGTCGAACCCGCCCTCCCGGTCCTCGTCCGCGGAGAGGACCGACTGCATGACGCCGTCCAGCGACACGAACTCGACCACGACCAGTTGTCCCATGAGTTGCTCCCGTCGATCCGTCTGTAGCCGTCTTTGTAGACCGGGCCCCGGACAGAAGGTCATCGGCGTTCGGGAGAGGGAGACGTCGACGGGCCCCGCCGACGCCGGCCGGCGGCCGTGCGCCCATGGCCGCCGTCGCCCCGTCAGACCCGCACGGGGTGCGGGTCGGAAGGGGTGAGCGCCGGTCCCGACCTGCGCGTGCGCAGCCACACCACTGCCGCGATCGCGGCGACGGTGACGCTCGGCACGAGAAGGACGGCCGACCCTGTGCCCACCGACCGGTCCGTGACAGCACTGCCGATGTCGGAGTGCAGGGCCGTGACGATGATGAAGGTGAGCGTGTTGAGCAGGGCGTGGACGACGACGGCGATCTCGATGCCGCCGGTGCGCCAGGTGATGACGGCCAGGCTGACGGCGAGGGTGAAGTACCAGAGGTTGATCCACGGGTCGTCCGCGCCGTGGACGGTCGTGAACAGCAGGCTGGAGACGAGGACGCCGAGGACCAGCCCGGTGCGCGGCCCGCGGCTCCAGCTCCCGGTGACCCGGAGGACGAGACCGCGGAGGCCGTACTCCTCGCCGGCCGACTGCAGGGGCGTCAGCAGGAGGGTGCCGACCAGCACGCCGACCAGGTCGGCGACCGGCCAGTAGGTCTGCTCGACGGGCATCGAGACGTTCATGACGAACACGGCGACCAGCCAGACGGGGCCGATGAACAGCAGGGCCCGGCCGAACACGTCGAACCGGAAACCCGAGACCACCGAGTGCAGCGAGGCGCCCCTCACCCCGTAGAGCCACCGCTGGATGAGCATGCTCCATGGGATGAGCAGGGCGAGGGAGAGCATGCCCGCGGCGTGGTAGAGCGGTGTGTAGTCGGTGCCGCCCGCCGCCGGGTTGGTGTTGCCCATCCGCGTGTCCAGGAAGGTAGCGGCCTGGACGAAGGCAAGGCCGAAGACGAACAGCCCCGCCACCAGGAGCACGATCGCGAGGACTCCCCGACCGATGCGGCGCTTGTCCCCGGCGAGCACGCGGTGGTACTCCACGCCCGGCGGGACCGCCCGCGGACCGCGGCGCCCAGGGGCCGGCGCGGGACGGGCCGGCTCCCCGGACAGCGGGGGCGGCGGGGCCTGCCCCGCACCGCCGTCCCACGCCGTGAGGAACGGCTCGGCGGCCGGTCGCGAGGGTGGAGGAGGGGCGGAGAAGTCATCGTTGCGGTACATGCCACGAACGTATTTCGGGGTGCGCCCGCAACCGAGTGCCACCGGTCACGGGATACCTCTGCGCTCCGCACGGGCCCGGGATGACAGATGTCATGCGCGGTCGCGGTGACCGGCGGAGCGGCCGGGTCCGCCGCCGTCGTGGCACCGGGTGCGGTCCCGGAACGCGACGCCGGTTCACGGGGTGCCGTGCGCGAGGCCGCGCGACCGTTGGCAGCCGCGAAGACGACAGTGGATGCGGTCTGGCGTCACCAGCGGGCGACAAGCCTCTCCTGCGTGCCCCGGTTGCGGTACAGCCAGGTGGCCCCCGACGCGACGGCCCCGGTCAGGTAGCCGAGGATGGGCTCCCGCTGTGTCGGGCTGTCCAGTTCGCCGAGCAGCTTCAGGGCGTCGGGCAGGGGGAAGAAGGCGGCGTGTTCGATGTCGTCGTCCTGCGGGGCGATGTCCCCCGACCACTCGTCGATCTCGAAGGCTGCGGCCACTGCGGAGGGGTGCTCCTCGGAGTCGATGTGCATGAGGAACGCGGTCCTCACCGGGTCGCCCACCAACAGCCCGGTCTCCTCCCGCAGCTCGCGGCGCAGGGCTTCGTGCATGAGCTCGCCGTCCTCGACCCCGCCGCCGGGCAGTGACCAGCGCATCTCGCCGCCGCTGCCGAGGCTCTCCCGCACGAGCAGGACCTCGTGGCCCTGGCGGACGATGCCGATGACCAGCTGCACCCGGGGCCTGGGGGCCTTCGCTTCCTCTGCTGTCATGCCGCAGACCGTACACGGGGCCGTTCGCCGGCGGCCGGGGCCGCCGTGGAGACGGTGCGGCCCCCGCCGGATTCGTTCCCGGCGTCCAGCCACCGGTCCAGGCCCTCTAACGCCCCGGCCTGTGACGAGACCGTGCCATCCCTCGTACGCGGTGCGTTCCTTGCAGCAACCCGGTTACCGACTGTGGAGGTGGCTTCTGACCTGTGTGGTGATCAAGGCGATCAGGGCCTGGAACTGTTCGTCCGGGCTCGGCGTGGGGAGGGCGGCGGCTTCGCGGAGGGTGGGGATGTCGAGGTCGGTGTGTTCCTCCAGCCAGGGGGCGGGGATGAGTGGTCGGTTCGCGGTGGTGGCGCGGTCGGCGGGGTGGTCGACCATCAGGGCGAAGGAGAACACGAGCAGGGACAGGTGCCGGTGGACGTCGAGCGCGGCGGTGGTGTCGAGGCCGATGTCGCGCAGCAGTGTCAGGAACCGGTCGAGGTTGGTCAGCCGGTTGGGGTGGACCGAGGTCGGCGGGGTGTCCTCGTCGACGGCGACGAGCAGGGCGCGGGGCCAGCGCCGGTACAGCGCTCGCAGTGATCGGGCGTGGGCGGCTACCGAGTCCTCCCAGGTCCCGGGGTCGAGCGGGGGCGGGTTCCAGGCGTCGAGCATGAGGTCGACGGTGAGGTCGATGACCTGGCGGCGGTTCTCGACGTAGTTGTACAACGCCCGCACGGTCACCCCGAGTTCGGCGGCCAGGGCGTGCATCGTGATCGCGCGGAACCCCTGTGCGCCGGCCATCTCCAAGGCTTTGGTCGCGATGATTTCGCGGGTGAGCACGGGGCGGCCCTTGCGGGTCGTCGGTCGGCGGCGTTGCGAGCTGGGCATGGCCCCATCCTAGGGCCGCACACTTAAACTTCACACACATTGACTTTTAGGTCGTTGGTGCCGCACTCTGGCTCAGGTAACCCTTGACGCGTCGAAAGCCGAGGATCGTATGGCCGCCGAGAAGTCCCGTCGTCTGCCGCCGTTGAGCGGGGTGCTGGTGCTGGTGATGGCCTCCACCGGGCTGGTGGTCGTCGACATCACGATCGTCGCGCTCGGGTTACCGCTGATCAGCGCCGACGTCGCCGATGGAGGTTCCGTGGAGTCGGTGGTGGTGACCTACACGGTCGCCATGGGCGCCCTCACGCAGGTGGTGGGAAGCCTCTCCGACCGGTGGGGGCGGCGGCCGTTGTTCCTGACCGGGATCGCGGTGTTCACCCTGGCCTCGCTGGCGGCGATGCTGGCGCCGAGCCTGGGGTTCTTGAACCTCGCCCGGGTCGTCCAGGGCGCCGGGGCTGCGGTGATCATGGTCAACGGCATCCCGTTGCTCTCGGACCGGTACTCGGGTGAAGAACGCAACCTCGCGATCGGCGCCTGGGGATCGTTCGCCACCGCGGCCGGGCTGCTCGCCCCGACCCTGGGCGGGCTGCTGATCGAGGCCTTCGGATGGCAGGCCGTCTTCGGGATCAATATCCCCCTGGGCATCGCGGCCTACATCGTCGCAGCGCGTGTGCTGCCACGCACCGCGCAGCCCGGCCCCGCTGCCCGTCCGGACTGGCTGGGCAGCGTGCTGCTGATGGTCGGTCTCGGCGCCGCCACCACGCTCATGCTCCGCCCAGAGGCAACCTGGGGCATACAGGACACGGCACTGCTGATCGTTGCGCTCACGTCGTTGGCGGGGTTCTCCGTCCTCCAGTTCCGCGTGCCCCAGCCGACACTGGAGTTGCGGCTGTTCACCCAGCCGGCGTTCTCCGGGGCGATGCTCGCGGTGTTCCTCTCCCGTGTTCTGAGCATCGGGGGTTCTGTCTACCTGGTGCTGTATTTCGCCGACGCGCTTCTGCTGGGCCCGACCCTCGCGGGCCTGTTGATGACGCCGATCTTCCTCGCGCAGATGATCACCGGAATGGTCGGCTCCAAGCTCCTCAGCCACTGGGCGCCCGGTCTGGTCATCGGCTTGGGCTACACCCTCAAAGGCGCCGGGCTCCTCGCGCTGGCGCTGCTGGTCGCCCCCGACACCCCGTGGTGGGTGCTCCTGGTCCCGCTGCTGGCCTGGGGCGCCGGAGGCGGCATCGCCGGAGCGCCGGTGATGGCCGTGGCGGTCAACGTCACCGCACCCGAACGCGTCGGCATGGTCGCCGGAAGCGTCTCCACCCTGGCCTCCGTCGGAGCCGGTATCGGTACCGCAGCGCTCGGCGCCGTCTACACCCTCTACGGCGGCGCCGACCGCGAAGCTGTCACCGGCGGGGTTCAAGCCGTCCTGACCGTATCCGCCCTCCTGTCCGGCCTCGCCGTGGCGACGACGTTGATCCTGATCAGCCCCCGCCGGGTGCCCCGCCCGGCACGTCACGAGGAAGCCGCAGCCTGATGCGGGCAGCGACCATGAGGGCTTCTCAAAGGCCGAGCGCGACCGGAATGTTCTTCACCGTGTGCCACTGACGCTCCGCCCCGCACAACTCGGGGAACCGGTCGAGCAGGCCAGAAACCGAGGTCTTCCCAGAACGGAGAATGGAACAACCAGAGTTCCCTTCGGCACGTCTTTACGGTTTTACGGTTCCATGAAACGCATGCCATACCGGAGTGCGCTGTCCCTGATCGCTGTGCTGCTGGCGAGCGCCCCAGGATGCGGCGGGTCGGGTGAGCCGGAACCGACTCCCTCACCCACCCCGATCGTGCCGACGGCAGCTCCCACTTCACCGGAGCCCTCGAATTCCGTCGACTACTGCCTCGGCGGTGGGGGCGTTCCGAACCCGGCCGCGCCTCCCTACGCGGGTCCCGGACCGCACCTCGTGCTGGTCGGCGTGGAATTGTTGCCCTCATCCGGCTCTGACCTGGGGAGTGGATCTTTCGACATCTACACGGTGCCTCACGAATGGCGGGCCTACGACGAGGAAACGCAGGAGGACGAACCGTTACCGGGCCAGTTGGTCGTGTGCTTGACCGGTGTTCACCAGCGGGAGTTCACATCGATGGGCACCGGCGAATGGGATTTCGGGGAGAGCCCGGTGTACCCGGCGACGCACTCGTTCAGGGTGTACGAGGCCAGGACCGGTGAGGCAGTAGCCACCTTCGTCATCGACAGCGACCTCGATGCGTACTCATCGTGCCCGAGCGCGTTGCGCATCCCGATCGACTCCGGCACCCCGGGCATGGCGCAAGGAGTCAAAAGCGAGACGTTCGCCGCCGAGCTGGAGCCCTACGTCATGGCGGATCTGGGCTGACCCCACCCGCTGGCTGTGCAACCGGCGGCCCCGCGAAGGCCGACTCCGGCGACGTCGACAGGCTCGTGGACCTCGCGCTCGGGGTCGGCTTCCCCAGCGGGCGGACCCGCCCGGACGGGGCCGGGGCAGGGCGCCCTTGCGACCGGACACCCGCGCTCTGAACCCTTGTGCGGTCCGGTCATAGGCGGTTCGCAGCTAGATGAGTAATTCCAAGGGGTCAGTGGTCGTAGGCCGTCAACGAGCGTAGGACCGGCTGGCCGGTGCGGTCGTTGTGCCAGATCGCCGCGGTCAGCGCCAAGATGCGCTGGAGCACCCGGGCGATCACCCCGCCCGGGGTGCGACCACCGTGCCGTTCCAGATCCAGTTGGCCCTTGAACGTCTGGTTGATCGACTCGATCACCTGCCGCAACGGCCGGAAGAACGCCGCTCCGGCCCGCGGGGGCTCGCCCTTGCGGGCCGGACGCAGCAGGCTCACCCCCGCCTGGTCCAGGGAGCGTTCGAAGTCGCGCCCGTAGTAGTTCTTGTCCGCGATCAGTATCTGCCCGGGCCGCTGGGCGAGCAGGCCGGGATCGTCTTCGAACATGCCGGCCAAGGTGGTGCGCTCGTCGGCCTTGGCCCCGGTCAGGGCGAAGGCCACGGGCAGCCCGCTCAGGGTGCACACCAGGTGCAGGCGCAGCCCCCAGAAGAAGCGGGAGTGGGAGGCGCAGTACCCGTACTGGGCCCATCCTGCCAGGTCGGAGCGTTTGACGGTCTCGCGGGAGCGGGCGCATTCCACGGGGGTGGAATCGATGACCCAGGTGTTGTCGGTCCACACGCTGGTGTCGGTGGCCAGGTAGCGGATGAGGGTGCGGATCAGTGGGGCTGCTTTGCGCAGGCGTTTGTTGTACCCGCTCTGTTGGGGCAGGTAGGGGAAGCGTTCGGACAGGTGGGTGCGGGCGTAGCGCAGCCATCGGGTTTCGTCGGTGTGTCCGGGCATGGCCTGCATGAGCGCGAGGGTGACCAGGTCGGCGTCGGGCAGGCGGGGTCGGAAACCGATGGCGGGGCACCAGGGGGCCAGGTCCGGGCGGTGCTTCAGGAGCCGTTGGGTGGTGTCGTAGAGTGCTTGGGCGAGGGAGTTCAGGTCTTGCGTCACAACTCGACCATGGGCTCCCTCGCCTCGTGCTCAGACCACGCACCCCTTGGAATTACTCATCTAGGGCACCCCGGGTATCGGCCGGGGCAAACCGGTCGCCGAGCGGGTCGGGACAGCGGGGGACGCGCCGGAGCGCCGCTCCCGCCCCAAGGACATCGGCACGGCCCCTCCGGGGACGCGGGCTCCCCGCGGCCGAAGCAGCGGGAAGCCCTGGACGGTCGGACGGACTCAGACGCGGACCACGATCTTGCCCCGTGTGTGTCCGCGCTCGGCGTGGGCGTGCGCTTCCGCGAGCCGTTCGAGGGGGTAGGTCCGCTCGATGCGCGGTGTGTAGCGGCCCTGTCGGCCGAGTTCGCCCGCTTCGGCGAGGAGCGCGGAGTCGTTCTCCGCGTTGGCCAGGTGCGTGCCCAGTCGCTGCGCATTGGCGTGGTCGGCGACCGTCGAAACGCGGGAGGGGTCGCCCACGATCGCGACGAGGTCGTCCAGGGAGCCGGAGGCCGCGGTGTCGAGCGCGAGGTCGACCCCGCCCGGGGCCAGGGAGGCCAGGCGCTCCGCGAGGCCGGTGCCGTAGGTGGTGGGAACGGCCCCGAGGGAGGTGAGGAACGTGTGGTTGCGCTCACTGGCCGTCCCGATCACGGTGGCGCCCCGGGCCACCGCGATCTCGACCGCGGCACTGCCCACGCCTCCGGCGGCGCCCTCGACGAGCAGGGTGCGCCCCCTCAGGGGGCCGAGCGCCTTCAGTCCGCCCATCGCGGTGACGGAGGCCAGACCGGCGCCGGCGGCCTCCTCGTCCGTCCATGTGGTGGGCGCGTGGGCCCAGGCCGAGAGCACGGCCAGCTCCGCCGTCGCGCCGGTGACGCCGCCCAGGCCGAAGACGCGGTCCCCGATGTCCACCCCCTGTACCCCGTCACCGATCCCGTCGACGACGCCCACGGCGTCACGCCCGGGAATCGCGGGCAGGTCCACGGGAAGCACCTCGCGTACCGCACCGGAGCGCACCTTCCAGTCGACGGGGTTGACGCCGGCCGCCGCGACGCGGATGCGGATCTCACCGGGTCCGGGGTGCGGGTCCGGCGCCTGCTCGACCACGAGGGTCTCCACACCGCCGTACTCGTGAAAACGGACTGCCCGCATGATGTTCTGCCCTTCCACGCGGCCGGAACCGGCCGTTCGTGAGATCGGTGAGGCGAATGTTCGGCGAGTGCCGACACCCACTACGCTAGAACCTGACGTTGACGTCAGGTGCAAATCGGGCAGGCCGCCCGGGCGGAGGAGGACCGGTGCGTATCGGTGAGGTCGCCGACAAGGCGGGGGTGAGCGTCCGGGCGCTGCGCTACTACGAGGAACAGGATCTGCTCCCGGCCGACCGCAGCCCCGGAGGCCAGCGGCACTACCCCGACACCGCCGTCGGCCGGGTCCGGCTGATCCAACAGCTGTACGCCGCGGGCCTGCCCAGCAGGGTGGTCCGCGATGTGCTGCCGTGCGTGGACTCGGGCGAGGCGCACCCGGCGCTCCTGGACCAGCTGGAGTCCGAACGCGCCCGCATCGACCAGCGGATCACCGACCTGCTCGACGTGCGCGACCGGCTCGACGACGTGATCGCCATCACGCGGGACCCCGATGCCGACTGCTCCCCCATGCTGTGAGGACGACCACCGCAACGACTGCGGACGCCACCGGCGCGCGAGGGCGCGTCACGGCCCGGAGCCGCTGACGGCTGCTTTTCAGGAGCGCGACCCGCCCCGCCCGTCGCCCCTGACCGGCTGACCTCGCCCGCCCCCGATCGAGGCCGCCCGCCGGCACCCGCCCGATGGTCCCCGGCGTGGATAGCATCACCTGGCCGGTGCAAGACGTCCGCAACCGCGCCAGGCGTCCCGGCCGGGCAAGGAGGCCACATGAGCGAGGCGTACTCGCCGATCCCGGAGCTGAACCTGCTCAAGGAGTTCGAGGACCGGATCGGCCCGGTCTACTACTCGGAGGGTTTCGAGCTGCGCGAATACGGCGCAGACTCCGGCCTCCACACCTGGTCGGAGCACCCGGAGTTCCTGAGCCGGTTCATCCCCTTCGCGCAGGCCAACCACTCCGGCTCCGACTACGCGCTGTGGCGGTGCGACGATCGGACCGACCTCGCCGCTCTGCCCGTCGTCCTGGTCGGCGATGAAGGGCACCTCTATGTGATCGCGCGGGACCTGAGGGAGCTGTTCCAGCTTCTGGCGATCGACAGCGAGCCCGTCGCCGACTTCGGGTTTCTCGCCCCTGAGGACGTCGAGGAGCACAGCGACGGCCACCATGAGTTCCTCACCTGGCTGAACGAGAACTTCGGCCTTGAGCCGCCGGAGGACCCGCACGCGCTCTGGACCGGGCGGAAGAAGACCGACGATCGGTTCAGGGCATGGGCGAGCCGGTTCGTCGAGTTGGAGGACCGCTGACGGTCCACCGCAGGTCGTGATCTCCATGGCTGTGCGGCTTGTCGCCGGTCGTGGCTCATCGGGGCTCCGAGCAGGTGCTGCATGCCGTCCGGAGCGGCCTCCCCGGCCCATTCGGCGATGCTCCAACAGTTTTTGCGTGGCAGGCCCGACAGCAGTCCCAGAACCAAGTCCCTCAGTACTGCAACGACAGATTGTTGCAGCACTGAGGACTCCTCACAGAAGCGGTGGGCTTGACCTGGTCGGAGGTCGGTGCCGTGCACGAGGCCGCCGGGTGGCGGGACGTGGCCAGCCGCGTCGTCGCACGCGACAAACCCGGCGACGCCGGCGGTCATCCCCGGGATACTGGTCGCCCATGGATGAGATCGAAGTCGTCGTCGCCCATTCCGAGCGCGCGACCCTGCGCGCCGGCGACGTGTTCTTGAAGGTGGACGCCGACCAGGCGCGCATCGACGTCGAGGTCGAGGCGATGTCCCTCGCGCCGGTCCCGACTCCGCAGGTCCTGTGGCGCAAGCCGCCCGTGCTCGCGATCGCCGCCGTCCCGGGGACGGCGCTCGGCCGCCTCGGTGGGCCGTCGACCGCGTCGGCGGCGGCGTGGGCCGCGGCGGGCGCCGTCATCCGGCAGTTGCACGAGGCGCCGTTGCCGCCCTGGCCCGGCCGGCGCCGCCGGGGTCCCGACGAGTGGGCGGCGGAACTCGACCGCGAGTGCGAGCTGCTCGTGACGAACGGTGTCCTGCCCGCTGACCTGGTCACCCGCAACCGCCAGGTCGCCGAGGCCGCGTTCCGGCCGTGGACTCCGGTGTTCGCGCACGGCGACCTGCAGATCGACCACGTCTTCGTCGACGGCGACGAGGTCACCGGCATCATCGACTGGTCCGAGGCGGGCCGGGGCAATGCCCTGTTCGACCTCGCCACCTTGACGCTCGGACACGAGGAGAACCTCGACGACGTCATCGCCGGTTACGGCCCCGACGCCGACCGCGACGTGATCCGCGCGTGGTGGTCGTTGCGAAGCCTGCTGGGGGTTCGCTGGCTGGTCGAGCACGGCTTCGACCCCTTCGCGCCGGGCTGTGAGGTCGACGTGCTGAGATCCCGGATGTGAGGCTGCGCGGGCCCGACCGCTGTGAGTGCGTTCTGACGCATCGAGCAGGCCGTCCCCCGGGTCGCATCGCCTGCCCTTACTCCCGACGAAGTGCGGTGCGCAGTCGTCGCCGGCAGATGACGGCGCACCCGAGGGTGGCGAACGCGTGGTGGATGTCGTCGCGTATCTCCCCGTGCTCGAGGATCACCCACACGAACCAGGGCGCACCTCGACTTCCACACCTCTCTCGCGCAGGAGCCGGGACAGAAGATGCACCTCCACACGTGTTCCCTCATATCCGGTGCCCGTCGCCTCGCGACCGAATTCTCGGGCCTCGGCAATGGATGCGCCGAAGACCTCCCTGAAGACCTTGAGCAGCACACCCCTTTTCCGCACCTCGCCCACGGTTTTCACGTGCTCCACGCCATGCCGATCGATCAACAGGTCGCGCACATGGGCAGGGGCCGGCCCCCACACCCACTGATGGGAGACCTGGCAGCCGGCACACTCTCGCTCGACCTCCCAGCGGAGCCTGCCGCTTCTGACCAGTTGAACCACCCAGACTTCACGAGCGCGACCGCACACCTCGCACACATCTGACAAGCGAACAGCCTGCTCGGCCATCACCACTCCCTCGGACGCGAGGACGATCACTTCTTTCCAGCTCGCCGACCCCGGTCTGAGACGAGATCACTCATCCAGGAAAGACGACCACGAAGAACCCCTTATTTCCACCAGGAGGCGCCGAGCCCTCTCTCTCACCACGTCCCACTGCCTGGCGGAAACCATGGACTCGGGGCTCCACAGTTCCGGATCGACGTCGATCAGTCTCGTGAAGAGGTCGAGGACCTCCCGGATCCCTTCATCAAGGAAGTCGGGGAACTCTTCCTCCTCGTCATACGTGACGTGACTTTTCACAGCGATGTAGAAGTCTTCCAGCTGCAGCACGATCTCGTCCTCAGCGCACCCCGTGCGCCTGATCCAGTCCAGTTGGCGTTCTCCGCTCCAGGACGCCACCCGGATCGAGAGCATGAGGCTCTTCATGTTCGGTGTCTTCTCGATCACTGAGACCCCAGGAGGAGATCGATCCGGTCCGGCTCGCTGTCCACTTCATCCGCCCTCGGTAGGAAACATTTCCATGATGCGCAGTTCCGGGATACCGGAAGATCATCGGCGACCGCATGGAAGACGCTCTCCAGTACGATGCACCGTGAAGGAATATGCATGGCCCGGGGCCTATGGTTCCACGGACATACGTTCGTTGGAAACGCGTTTTCCACTGCCCTCCGATCATGGCGGGGGCGATTCCTGCCCGTTCCCCCAGGCAGAAGACGGCAGACCGCTGCGAGGTCGAGGAGAGTGCTCTGATGCACGAGCGTTCATGGTCGGCGGTCCCGATCGTCGCGGAACCGCCGGCCGATGGCGGAACGGGCGATGGACGGAGGTTCTTCGAGGTCCCCGAGTCCGGTTGGCATACCTTGTTCGCCTGGGCTGTCGGCCCCGAGCACATGGTCCGATGCCTGGACGTGCGTCCCCCCGAACCCGTGCACGTGGTCTATGAGAGCAAAGGCGAGCGCACTGTCAGAGTCGAGGAGCGGACACGAGGCGACCGGTCGGCCGTGGACGGTGGCATCCACGACTACCTCACCGATGCGCGGGTGCCCTCCCAGCCCTGCGGCTACCGGTGGTTCATCGAACTGCCGGACGGCATCGACGACGCCGATCAGTTCTTCGCCCTTTTCGGGCCCGCTCTGATGGACCTGCCGCCCGGCCCCCGTCCGCGGCGGGAGCGTGAGGCCATGATCGCGGTCGCAAAGACCCTGTACACAGCCGTTCCCCAGGAGATCAGCAGAGAATCTGTGGGAGACGGGTCGGGGTGAACCGATGACAGTCCCATCGGGCGCGGGCAGTCCGCGGTTGCCGCCAAGCATGTCCAGGAGCAGGAAAGAGGAGCTTCCGCGCACGGCGGCACCCCGCCCGACCGACATTCCACAGCCGAGGGGAGCCCTCGGCCACCAGCACTCCTGGGTACTCTTCGTCCCCTGTCACCGCCCCCGGGCATCATGGACGGCGAACCGCTCTGCCCCCCTGCCGCAGACGAGGAGCACCCCCACCACATGAGTCGCCCCAGGGAATTCGGACCGGTCCAACTCGCCCGCTGGCTGGGACTGGACCACGACCAACTCCGCCGCGCCCTGCACCGCGGCCTCGTACCGCCCCCCGACATCGACGACCGCAAGTGGTCCGAAGCCCTCGCCAAGACCCTGCCCGAACGCACCGGGGCCATCCTCGCCGACCTGGCCGCCGACCCCACACCCGCGAGCTCCCCCGCACCGGAACCGACCCCTCTTCCCAAGAAGAAGACACCCGGCCGACGCGGCAGCTACGGGTCCCTCCAACTCGCCCGGCTCATGGGCCTGAAGGAATGGCAGGTCAAGAGGGCCGCGCAGCGCGGCCTCATCCCACCTCCCGACATCGACGGGCGCCGCTGGTCCCAGCACGTCGCCGAGGCCCTGCCCGAGATCGCCGCCGACGTCGCGCGCGAGATCGGCGACCACCCCGGCCTGGGCTCGCAGAAGGCCGCCGACCGCGTGGCCGCGCGCACCGGCCTGACCGTCACCAGGGACGACGTCGCCGAACTCGCCGCCCGGGGCACGCTGTCCCCGGTCGGCGACTACATGGGCTCGGCCCTGTACTCCCTGCGGGACCTGGACGCCCTGACCGAGGAACGCCTGGCCCCCGTCATCGAGCAACGCCGGGCCTGGATCGAGGCGAGCCTGACCGGCAAGGAGGCCGCCGACCTGCTGGGCTGGTCCGTCGGCAGGTTCGAGGTCACCGCCGAACGCCACGGCCTGCTCCCCGGCAGACTCGACCGCTACCCCAGAGCCGACGTCGAACGGCTCGACGAAACACGCGCCCCCGACTGAGTCCTCCCGCCCGACCGGGCGCCCGACCACCGAAAGCAGCCCCTGCCCACGGGCCACGTCCGCCCCGGGCCCGGCAGCGGGCTGAGTTCACAGCGGAGCGTGCGCCACGCCTGCGACACCGTACCGGCCCCGGAGCTGCCTCACGGGGCATTCGGGCTGCGCCCTCAGGGGATCTCCGATTTCGGCGAATTACCGTTCACGCCTTTGCCGGTGAAGGGCCCCTCCATTTTCCCGGCCGAGAAGGCAGCAGTGTTTTCCCGCCCGGCTTCGGACAGCTCCGTGAATTTCTCTCCCAGCGGCCGTATCACGTTCTTCTCCACCTGGTAGTAGTCGGTGAGAACCGACAGGGGGACACGGCGCAGGTACCAGGTGCCGGTCAGGTTGCAGCCGATCCTCGGTTCGGGATGGAAACCACCGGTGAGCCAGCCCCCGCGCTCGGCCTCGAACGTGGTTTCCAGGCGAAAGTGGTTGAAGAGGTTCTGAGCGGTGGTGAGCACCGGCTCATCAGGATTCTGTGGACGCGGGTCGGTCACCCCGAACCAGCATTCCGGGTGCGGGGAGTTCTGTACGTAGGCGTCGCCGAAGCCGAGCCAGGGCCAGACGAAGGCGACGAGGCCGGCGTCGGCGATACGGCAGTCGTCGGCGGTCCTGCCCTCGGGGATGCGCTCGGCGTCGATGTAGAAACGGCCCAGCCAGCTGGGAAGCCACAGGTAGTAGGGGTAGGCGCTGTCGTCCGACAGGAGGTAGCTGTTGGCGTTGGAGAACAGCGCTTTTCCCGCCACGGGGGTGAGCCGGGTCCCGTATTCGGGGAGGGAGAACCGGACGCTGAGGACCTCGAAGAATGATCTGATGTCGCGGAAGTACTCGGAGAACTGGTCGTAAGCGTTCGAGGTCTCCTGAAGTACCTGCGGACGGAAGATCATGCAGCTCCCCGGTCTCAAGAAAATATGAACAGCATATTATTCCCTCAGTATGCGTGCGGTGTCTTCGGCTGGCAAGAGTACTGTGGGGCGGAAGTGCAGGTGTTGGTTCTGTGGTTTCAGGGGAAGAGGATTCCGATGTGGAATATCTGGATGTAGCGGTCGTCGGTGCCGGCCTCGCCGGATGCCACGTCGCGAACAGGTTGGCCGAGGCGAGGAGAGGGAGCAGAATCGGCCTTTTCGAGAACGACCACAGGATCGGCGGAAGAATGCACTCCGTCCGGCTTCCCGGCCCGTCCGGGGCCTGGGCCGACCTGGGCGCCATGCGGCTGCACACGGGCCTGCGCCGGGTCCTGGGGCTCGTCGAGGACCTGGGGTTGGGCGCGGACCTGGTGCCGTTCGAGTTCGGACGGCCGGAGAACCTGTTCCACCTGAGGGGGAGCAGGACGCGGCAGGGGGACCTGGCCGGTGCCGCCCTCCCCTACCGGCTGCGCCCGGCCGAACGCGGGCTGGCGCCGGGGGCCCTGGCCGACAGGGTGGCGCAGACCCTGGTGCCGGGGTTCACGGAGAGCCGCCGCACCCACCACGAGGCACGCGCGCGAGGGGACCGGTCGGTCGCCGACCGCGCGCTGGCGGACTTCAGATCGCGGTGCCGTACGGGGCGGCTGCACAACCGCCCCCTGGAGGAGGCGACCTGGTCCGACGCCCTGCGGGCCGTCCTGAGCGGCGACGCCGTGGCCTTCGTGCACGACGCGGGCGGCTACGACGTGTCCGCAGGGGGCGAGGGCGCGACCGCGCAGCTCGACCTGCTCTACCGGACCCCGCCCGACGCCGAGTACGTCTGTCTGCGGCGGGGCATGGAGAGCCTGCCGCGGGCCCTGCACGAACGTTTCACGCAGGCCGGCGGCGTTACCCGCCTCGGCCACCGGCTGGTGCGGGTCGAGCGCGGGGGCGCTCCCGGCGAGGGCTCCGGGCGGCGACGCCACCGGCTCCTCTTCCGGCGGTCGGACACGCGGGGGCGCCTCCTGCCCGGCCACGTCCGCGTGTGCGCCGACGCCGTCGTACTGGCCCTCCCTCCCGGGCCGCTGGGCGCTCTCGACCTCACCGGCCTGCCCGTGGGCGCGCACCTGTCCGCCGACCTGGCCGCGGTCGAGGCCGTCCCCGCCCTCAAGCTCTTCCACCTCTACCGGCGCCCGTGGTGGCGGGATCTGGGCCTGAGCCGGGGAAGGAGCACCACCGACGCCCCCCTGCGCCAGCTCTGGTACGGAAGCACCTGCCAACCCCCCGGCGGCGATCCGCACCCGTCGCCCGCTCCGATGCTCGCCGCCTATCCCAGCGGCCCCTCGGTGGGGCAGTGGCTCAGCGGCAGGATCGGCGAGGGCCCGGCGGGGGACCACGCCTTCCCCTCCGCGGGCGACGCTCCGGCGCCGGGCGCCGCCGTGGTCGCCCGCGCCCACGCCCTGCTCCGACACGTCCACGGCCTGCCCTCCCTCGAACCGCCCCTCGCAGCCTGCTGGCGGGACTGGAGCAGCGGCGCCTGGCACACGAGGCGCCCCGGTCACGACCCGCGCGCCCTGGCACGGCGCATGGGTCAGCCGGCCGCACGCGAGCGCGTGCACGTGGTCGGCGACTGCTGGACCCATGACCCGGGGTCCGTCGAGGGAACCCTCGACAGCGCGGAGGCCGTTCTTCGCGAACACTTCGCCCTGCCCCTCCCGGAGTGGTACCGCGACTCGGGCGCCCGCTGAACGCACCCTGACAGGAAGCACACGACCGGAGGAGCCGCCGTGGAGAACACCGATCCAGCCCCGCCCGGACGCACCGCGTTCGCCGACCGTGCCCTGACCGCGTACCTGGAGACGCTCCCCCTGCCGCGGGCGAGGCTCGGCGGAGGGGCCGGCGACTGGCGGGTCGAGGAGGTCGGCGACGGCAACGTCAACTTCGTGTACCGGGTCCTGGGCCCCTCCGGCTCGGTGTGCGTCAAACAGGCCCCGCCCTACGTGCGCGTGGCGGGCGAGTCCTGGCCGCTGACCCCCGAACGCGTCGTCCACGAGTACCGCGCCCTGGAGGAGCACGGGCGGGCGGCCCCCGGGGCGCTGCCCGCCCCCCTGCACCTGGACCGCGACCGCCACCTGCTCGTCATGGAGTACGTGGAGGACCACACCGTCCTGCGCCACCGCCTGGGCCGAGGGGCCCTCCACCCGGGGCTGGGCGAGCAGGTCGGCGACTACCTGGCCCGCACGCTCTTCGCCACCTCGGACCTGGCCCTGCCCGCCGCGGACAAACGCGCCCTGGTCGCGGAGTTCGAGCTCAACACCGAGATGTGCCGAATCATGGAGGACATGGTCTTCACGGAGATCTACCGCGACTTCCACCGCAACAGCTGGACCTCTCCCGAACTGGACGCGGAGGTGGCCGCCGTCCGGGCCGACACCTGCGTCCTGATCGCCGCCGCCCGCCTCAAGGACCGCTACCTCACCAGCAGACAGGCGCTGCTGCACGGTGACCTGCACACCGGCTCGGTCATGGTGGGCGCGACCGGGAGCCGGGTCTTCGACCACGAGTTCGCGTGCTTCGGCCCCATGGGCTTCGACGTGGGCGGGTTCCTGGCGCACCTGCTCATCGCCTACTTCGCCGCGGACGGCCGCCGCGGAACGCCCTCTCCCCCCGAGGACGAACAGCAGGCCTGGCTGTTGGACCAGGTGGAGCAGACCTGGGACGTCTTCCGCGAGCGCTTCCTCGCCCTGTGGCGCTCGTCGGGCCGCGGCGACTCCTACCCCGCCGCGCTCTTCGCCGACGCCCGCGGGGCCGCCGCCCTGGAGGCCGAACGCGGCGCCTATCTGGACCGGGTCCTCTGCGACTCCGTCGGTTTCTGCGGAGCCGAGCTCATGAGGCGCCTGATCGGCTTCGCCCGTCCCGCCGACCTGACCGGCATCACCGACCCCGGGGCGAGGGCGGCCTGTGAACGCGCGGCCCTGCGGCTGGCGCGGAGCCTGCTCGTGGACGCCTCCGGCCACAGGAGCGTGCGCGACGTCACGGACGCGGCCCGGCACGCCCGCACGGGGTGAGGAAGGCACGGCACGACGCCGTGGCCGGGCGGGTCCGGAGCCGCACACCGGCCCCCGGCCGGGCTCCCACGGCGTGCCCTCGGGCGCCGTGCCTCCCGGGGAAGCGGTGTCGGACCGACGGCTCCGGGCGCCGTGCCGCGGCGGACAGGGTCGATGTGCGCGGGGCCCTCCCTCCCGAGACAACCCGGTGCGCGGATACACGGGTCCTCGCACGGAGAAACATTCGCCGGCAAGGCGGAAGAGCGGTTCGGCGCACCGATCCGCCGTTCCGCCACACGCCGGCCGACGGAAACCACCGCGCGCAGAACCGGCACGAAAGGGATTCCGTGAAAAATGACGGATACCACTGCCGCCACTCCCACCGAAGGAGCACACCGGTCTTCGTCGCGAGTGGAAACAGAAAGGAAACACCACCCCTTTCCCGCGGGCGGATATGTTCCCGCGGCCGCACAGGGAATCCCACGGACCACAGCACACTCCCACGAGTGTGCACGACCGCGTCGAGGACCGCTATCACCCGCAGGACAGAAGTATCTGTCCACCTCCTCGCCCGGAACACCCCCACAAAGGAACGATAAAGACCCACACCAACACTAATTCGGGTAAATCAACGAATAAGGGACTGCTATTGACTGGGGCGATTGAGGGAACTAATGTTCCGCGGGGGGCTTCTCGCCGATGACCGAGAACGAGCAGTGAACAGACCGAACGGCCCTGGAGTGCCGGCAGACCCCATTCCCTCCAACGTACCGAGCGCCCCGGAACCCGGTTCCCCAGCCGGAAGAATTCGCTCCAGATTCGCTACTCCCTTTCACGTCGAACGAGAACCAGTCGGAATCACGCGGTCATCCGAGGCCCCTCACCCGACCATGGCCTCCGGCCAACCACGCCCCAGCACGGGACACCGAGCCAGTGAAGCATTTCGTCCAGCTCAGTCAGATCCCACGAAGCCCCGACTACGACTACTGCGTCATCGGCGGAGGGCCTGCAGGCCTCATCGCCGCTCACGAGCTCTCCAGGCGCGGGGAGACGCTGCTCCTGGAAGCCGGAGCGGCCTCGCCCGAGAGCTCCTACAGCGAACTGCGCGCCGCGACGACCGACAGCGTGCTCGTCAGCGACCACGGCGTCCATCCGGCCAACCCGTGGACCCTGCGCGGTCCCGGCGGCGGCATGGAGCGGTACGCGGGGATCCTGGTCCGCTACCGCGCACAGGACTTCGACAGGTCCGCGGCGTTCGCACACGCCTCGGCCGACCCGCGCTGGCCCATCGGATACGAGGACCTGCGCCCGTACTACGACGAGGTCGAGCGGCGCTTCGGGATCGCGCGCACCACCGGCCTCGACCCCACCGAGCCGCCCTCGTGCGCGCCCCTCCTGCCACCGCATCCGCCCAGCGCACGGGCCGAGCTCATCAACGAGGCGTTCGACGAACTCGGGATCGGACACTTCCCCACACCGCTCGGGGTCAACTCCCGTCCTTTCGCCCGACGCCCCGCCTGCACCCGGTGCGGTCCCTGCAACGAGACGCTCTGCCGGACGGGCGCGAAGGCCTCGGTGCTCCCGCTCGTGCTGGGATCCGGCTCCGAGCACCGGCTGCGCCTCGCCCACGCGGTCACCGCCGAGGCCCTCCGGGTCGACCCGAGCGGCCGGGTCAGCGCGGTCGAGTGCCTGGACACGGTCAGGGGCCGGCACGCGACCATCAGGGCCCGGCACTTCGTCATCGCGGCCGGCGCGCTCAACAGCTGCGCCCTGCTCCTGCGCTCCACCAGCCGCCTCCACCCGCACGGACTGGCCAACGGGAACGACCAGGTGGGACGGGGCATCCAGTTCAAGCTCACCGGGTACGCCGACGTGCGGGCCCCTGCCTCGGCACAGCTGCGGGAGAGCCCCACCCTGTTCAGCACCACCGCGACCACGGACTTCTACCACCGGCTGCCCGGGGGCGGATGCGGCGGCTTCCTCTACGAGGCGTCGGCCTCCGACCGGCCCGACACGATCCGTCTGCACTTCGTCGTGTCGGAGACGCCGATGGCCGAGAACTCCGTGGCGCCGGCCCCCTCCTCCGCCGACGGGCCCAACGTCGTGATCCGGCACAGGACCCACCGGTCCGACCTGCGACGGCTGCGCTCCCTCCGCTCGATCGCGGTCGACACCCTCGCACGCATCGGACGCGGCGTCCGTGCCCAGGAGGAGTTCAACGCCACGGGCATGGCGCACCTGGCGGGCGGCTGCCGCGCGGGCACGGACCCCAGGACCTCGGTGGTCGGCCCCGAGGGACGGCTGCACCAGTGCGACAACGTCTATGTCGCCGACTCCGCCTACTTCCCGTACGCGGCCGCCGCCAACCCGACGATGACAGTGATCGCCAACGCGCTGCGCATCAGCAGGCAGCTCGCACAGCACTCCTAGGAGGACCCCTTGGACGGAATACAGCAAGCACTCGACACCACCTGCACCCGGACGCGGGACATGGACCGCAAGAACCCGCTGCTGCTGGAACGGGGCCGGGGCGCGACGTTCACCGACGCCGAGGGCAGGTCCTACGTCGACTTCACCTCGTGCACCGGCGCCGCCCCCCTCGGCATGGGGCACCCCAGGATCGTGGATGCCGTCACCCGGCACCTCGCCGACGGCGGCGGCATCCTCCCCGGGACCATGAGCAGGATCCGCGTCGACCTCGCGCTACGGCTGCTGGACCTGTTCCCGCACAGCGAGAGGGTCGCCTTCATGCGGACCGGCTCCTGCGCGACCTCGGCAGCGGTGCGCCTGGCACGGGCGGCGACCGGCAAGAACACCGTCCTCACCAGCGGGTACCACGGATGGCACGACTGGCAGCTGCAGTACCAGGGCGACGCCCGGCAGCACGCGTACGACCCCCGGGTGCACCACTTCGGCTACGACGCCGACCAGCTGCTCGCGCTCTGCCGCGAGTACGCCGACGACCTCGCGGCCGTCGTCGTCTCCCCCGAGCACGACGTCATGCCGACGGGGCACCTGGAGGAGCTCATCTCGATCACGCACGGGTTCGGCGGCGTCGCCGTCCTGGACGAGGTGATGACGGGGTTCCGCGTCGGCCCGGGCGGGCTGACGGCGCGCCTGGACCCCAGGCCCGACATCACCGTGCTCAGCAAGGGGCTCGCGAACGGCACCGCCCTCTCGGCCGTGCTGCTCGGCCCCCGGGTCGCCGGCGCCCACGAGGCCACCGACCTCGGGAACACCTACCTGCGCGAGACGACGCCGTTCGTCGTGGCGCTGGAGAGCATCGACCTCCTGGCCGAGGAGACGGCACGGGTGCACCGGACCACCGCGTCCCTGGGCGCCGGGCTCAACGAGGTGTTCTCCGCCACCGGCTACCCGGCGTGCGCGGCGTGGGACGACGGGATCCTCCACCTGGTCTTCGCCACCGGCGACCTCGCCGGCGGCTTCTACCGGACGATGCTCGACGCCGGACTCTTCCTGGGGAGCGGAGGGACGGTCCTGCCCGGGGCCGGGGTGACCGACGACCATGTGGCCCTCGCCGTCCGCACGGCCCGCACGCTCGCGGAGGGGACGGCCGCGACCGGCCACGCGAGCCCCTTCGAGACCCCCGACGACGCACTCTGGCAGCCGTTCGCCGACTTCTGCGCCGACGCCTTCCGCGCCACCCCCTCGGTGGCGGACCTGTGGTGGACAGCCAAGGTCGCCGCACAGGTGAAACCCGCCCGTGAGAAGGGAGCGCTCCGATGAACCCCGTCCTGCTCGGCGGTGAGAACCGCTCCGGCACCACGCTGCTCAGCATCGTCCTCAACTCCCACCCCGACCTGTGCGTGGGTCCCGAACTCGACTTCGTCGAGCCCCCCAACCTCGGCACGCACGTCCTGGAGGCGATCGAGCTGGTCCGGTCGCGCGACCCGCGCGCGGTCGGCCCCGGCACCTCCAGCGGGGATCCGTACTGGTACGACGCGGCCCATTTCGTCAAGCAGTGCGAACGGTTCGGCATCGGCTACGCCGAGCTGGCCGGGGCGATCCGCGCCCGGCTCGACAGGGACGGGGGCAACCTCGTCACGCTCCCGCAGCGGTGCGAGCTGATCAGGGTCCTCAGCGAGGCCCGCGCACGCGCGCAGGGCGCGCGGACGTGGGGCATCAAGCTGCAGCGCAAGATCAGGGACGTGGACGAGTTCGCCAGGATCTGGCCGCGGGCGCGGTTCATCCACATCGTCCGCGACGGCAGGGACGTCATCACCTCCCACCTCCACACGGTGCCCGACTGGGGCCACAAGGACGTCGAGACCGCGGCCCGGGACTGGGTGGAGATCATCTCCTTCGCGCGCCACCGGGCCCCGTCCGGCCGCTACCTCGAGGTGCGCTACGAGGACCTCGTCGCCTCCCCCGAGGCGGTCACCCGCCGGATGTGCGACTTCCTGGGCATCGCGTGGTCGGCGCGCATGGTCCGCCACCACGAGCTGGAGCACCCCCTCCACCGGAACCCGTGGTCCCACCCCGCCGCCGAGAAGACCAAGGCGCGGCTCACACAGAACTCCGTGGGCCGCTTCCGACGCGAACTCGGCCACACGAGGACGGCACAGTACGAGAGCGTCGCGGGGGACCTGCTGGCCGACTGCGGATACGAGCGGAGCACAGGTGCCCCCTCCCGATGACGCCGCCCTGTTCGCGGGGCTGTTCGCGCTGATCCTGTTCAGCGCCGCCGTCCAGTCCCTGTCCGGGTTCGGCTTCGCGCTGCTCAGCGCCCCGCTGCTCACGGCGGCGCTGGGCGGCCCCCAGGCCGTCTCGACCATCATGATCACCGGTACCGCCTGCGACATCGCCATCCTGGCGATGCGACGGGACGTGCCGCGGCCGGCGGTGCGCGAGACGTGCGCCCTCGCGCTGTGGTCGGCCCCGGGGATGCTCCTCGGGGCCTGGCTGCTCACGGCGCTGCCCGCGCTCGGGCTCCAGGTGTTCGTCGCGTGCGTGGTCATCGCGGCGGTGGTCCTGAGGGTCCTCTCGCGCGAGGACGGCGCCGTCCTGAACCCGGTCTGGGCGGCCCCGGCGGGCCTCCTGTCCGGGGCGTTGAGCACCTCGACGTCCCTCGGGGGACCGCCCAGCGTCTACTACCTCGTCCACCGGGGCCTGACCCCGCACACCATGCGCGACACCCTCGTCGCCCTCTCCCTGGTGCGCCTGCCCCTCAGCGTCGCGGCGCTCCTGTTCACGGGCGCCTGGGAGGTCTACCCCCTGTGGCTGCCGCTCGTAGGCGCCGCGCTCCTGGGTCAGGCGGCGGGCACCCGGGCCTTCCACCGCTTCGGCCACACCCGCTACGAGCACATCGTCCTCGGCCTGCTCACCACGTCGGCCGTCGTGTCCCTGGGCGCCCTCGGTCTCACGTGAGGCCGAGGACCGCTGTCGGCGGGCGCCGGTACGCTCCCCGCCCCTCCCGCCACTGCCACTGCCACTGCCACTGCGACTGCGACCGGTGCGACGCCCTGCGACCGGTCAGGGCGCAGTCATGAACCCCGGGACGCCCTACGGCATCGAGGGGAAACCCCCTTGCCGGGCCGTGGGCCGTCGTCGGCGCCGTCCCGGTCCGCTCCTGCTCCTGACAGCGGACCCGTACCGTGCGTCCGGCCGCCCCCACGGGGGCGGCGGGCACGCGAAGGGTTCATGCCGATGCGGAGTGCCGGTCGGGCCCCGGAGGGGTGGCGCCGCGCAGGAAGCGGCGGACGGCGTCGCGGTTGCGGGTCAGGGCGTCGATACGGGCGTCCATCTGCTCGACCTCGCGGGCCAGGTTGGCGGCCAGTTCGCCGTCCACCTGCGGCCGGAGCTGGGACCCGGAGCCTTCGAAGCAGGGGACGACGACCCGGATGACGCGGGTGGACAGGCCGGCGGCGAGAAGGTCGCGCACCTGCTCCACCCGTGTCACGGAGGACTCGGGGTAGGAGCGGTAGCCGTTGCTCTCCCGCTCCGGGTGCAGCAGCCCCTGCTCCTCGTAGTAGCGCAGGGTCCTGGTGGTCACGCCGGTGCGGCGCGCCAGCTCACCGATCTTCACCGGCCGGTCCCCCGTCCACTGCCCGAAGGTTGACATTCACGTACACGTCAGAGTGTACCGCCCCCCGCACTCTGACTACTCTATGCAATGCTTCATGCGAGGAGAGTACCCATCCCCCATTGCTTGACATTCACGTCAACGTCAAGGTTTATCTTCGGGGAATCTGGCGGCGACCCCGCCTGACCAGCCCGTTCGCCCCTGCCCCGGAGAGAAGACCATGCTGCACGACCGCACCACCCTGTTCGACCCCGTCCGACTCGGCGCGCTGTCGCTGTCCAACCGCATCGTCATGCCGCCGCTGACCCGCAGCCGAGCCCTGCCGGACGGCCGTCCGGGCCCCTCCGCCAAGCTCTACTACGCCCAGCGGGCCTCGGCCGGGCTCATCGTCTCCGAAGGCACCGCCATCTCCCCCGAGGCCGTCGGCAACCCCGACATCCCCGGCCTCTGGAACGACGAGCAGGTCCAGGCGTGGAAGCCGGTCACCGAGGCGGTCCACGACGCCGGAGCGGTCATCGTCACACAGCTGTGGCACACCGGGCGCGCCTCGCACCCCAGCCTCCAGCCCGGCGGCAAGGACCCCGTCGGCCCCTCCCCCCTCGCGATCACCGGCCTCACCTTCGCCCGCGATGGCCGCACCCCCCATGTGAGGCCCCGCACCCTGGAGACCGAGGAGATCCCCGCGATCGCCGCCCGGTACGGGCAGGCGGCGCGCAACGCTCGGGCGGCCGGGTTCGACGGCGTGGAGCTGCACGCCGCCAACGGCTACCTGATCGACCAGTTCCTCCAGGACGGCTCCAACCACCGCACGGACCGCTACGGCGGCAGCATCGAGAACCGTGCGCGGCTGTTGCTGGAGGCCCTCGACGCACTGATCGACGCGGTCGGCGCGGACCGGGTAGGCGTGCGCCTGTCCCCGAGCAGCACCTTCCAGGACATGACCGACTCCGATCCGATCGCGCTGTTCGCCTACGTCCTGGAGGCACTCGCCGAGCGCGACCCGGCCTACCTGCACCTGGTCGAGCCGGGCGTCTTCGGCGACGACTCCGCGCAGCGGCCGGCCGACGGCATCGACAGCGCCTGGGTCCGCAAGCGCTACCCGGGGCGCGTGATCGCGACCGGTGGCTACGACCGGGAGCGGGCCCTTGCCGCCGTGGGCGGGGGGACCGCCGATGCCGTGGCCTTCGGACGGGCCTTCATCGCCAACCCCGACCTGCCCGAGCGCCTGGAGCGCGGCGCCGCGCTGAACGAGGCCGACCGGGCGACCTTCTACGGCGGCGACGACCACGGCTACCTCGACTACCCCTCCCTGGAGGCCGAGCGACTCCTCGCCGACCTGCGCGAGGGGCGCGCCCAACCGGTCCCCGGCCTGGAGCTCGTCTCCGAGACGCCGCCGGAGCAGTGGCACCAGGCCTGGGCCCAGCAGCACGCGTCCGCCCCGGCCCGGCCCTGAGCAGCGACGACAGCGCCGCCCGCGCACGCCGGCGAAGCCGCACCGGGCCCTCGGCACTCGTCGGCCGCCCCGGCCGGGCGGGGCCGCCGGGCCCGCGGAAGCCACGACGATCTGCCGCGCACGGGCATCCCGACACCGTCCGCCCGTGCCGGAGAAAGCAAGGAGACACATGAACACAGCAAGCAACTCTCAGCGTCGCGCCCTGGTCGTGGGCGGCACCGGGATCGCCGGCCGGGCCCTGTGCCGGGAACTGGTCGCGCAGGGGTGGCACACCGCCAGCCTCTCCCGCCGGACCACCGCGCCCCGCGACGGGGTCGAGGCCCTGCGCGCCGATCTGACCGATCCCGGGTCCGTCCGGGCGGCCCTGGCCGGACTGGAGCCCACACACGTCTTCTTCACGGCGTGGAGCCGCCAGACGACCGAGGCGCAGAACATCACCGTCAACTCCGCCATGGTCCGCAACGTCATGAACGCGGTGGGCCCGTCCGGGCAGCTGCGGCACGTGGCGCTGGTCACCGGCCTCAAGCACTACCTGGGCCCGTTCGAGGCCTACGGCACCGGCGCGACGCGGGACACCCCCTTCCACGAGGACGAACCCCGCCTGGACACCCCGAACTTCTACTACGCCCAGGAAGACGAACTGTGGGAGGCCGCCGAGCGCCACCGGTTCTCCTGGAGCGTCCACCGCTCGCACACCGTCATCGGCCACGCACTCGGCAACGCCATGAACATCGGACAGACGCTGGCCGCTCAGGCGGCCCTGTGCCGCGCCGAAGGACGGCCCTTCGTCTTCCCCGGCAACGAGGTGCAGTGGAACGGTGTCACGGACATGACGGACGCCGGCCTCCTCGCCCGCCAGATGCTCTGGGCCGCCACCGCCGACGGCCTTCCCAGCCAGGCCTACAACACCGCCAACGGAGACGTCTTCCGCTGGCGCTGGATGTGGCCCCGCATCGCGGAGCGGCTCGGCGTCGAACCCCGGGGTTACGCCGACCGCCCGCGCCCGCTGGAGGAGCAGATGGCCGGGAAAGCCGACGCATGGCGCCTGTTGGCGGAACGCGAGGGCCTGGTGGAGGCCGACCTGACCCGGGTGGCGTCCTGGTGGCACACCGACAGCGACCTCAACCGTCCCCTCGAGTGCTTCACCGACATGACCCGCAGCCGCAGCGCCGGGTTCACCGACTACGCCGACACCCTCACCTGCTTCACCGACCTGTTCGACACCTTGCGCGAGGAGCGGGTGATCCCCGCCTGACCCCACCGGCCCCGACACGCGGGGCCCTGTGGTGGGAGCATGCCGTCGAGGCGTTCCCCGGTTACGGCGGGGACCAGGCCCGGACCGACCGGCAGATCCCGGTCCTCCTCCTGGAACCCGCGCAGCACGGCTGACACCGGGGCCATGGCCTACGCGGACGAGCGGGTACGGGGAGCGCACCGGGCCGCTCCCCGCCCGCTCGTCGGCGTCACCGGACGGCCCGCCCGTAAAACTTACGGATCACTTCGCCCTGCTCCAGGATGGTCCGGAGGGAGGGAACCGGGGAGCAGATACCTTGTGGCACCAGGAGCCGCCGGTCGGGACCGTCCGGCCTCGCAACCGGTACACAAGGAGGCGCTCATGTCGGATGCCGAGCGCGTGGTCGTCCTCGGCGGCCACGGCAAGGTCGCCCTGCTCACCGCACCCAAGCTCACGAGCGCGGGCTATTCCGTCGACTCGGTCATCCGGGACCCCGCCCAGAGCGGCGATGTCGAAGCCGCGGGAGGCAACCCCGTCGTGCTCGACATCGAGCGGGCGGACGTCGAGGCGCTCACGGAAGCCTTCGACGGCGCGCGGGCCGTGGTGTTCGCCGCCGGCGCGGGTGGGGGCGACCCCGCGCGCACCGCCAGGGTCGACCACGAGGCGGCCGTCCGCGCGATGAGGGCCGCCGAGAAGGCGGGCGTGAGGCGCTTCGTCATCGTGTCCTACGCGGGAGCCGGGGTCGATGTGGACAGGATCGACCCGGACAACCCCTTCTACGCCTACGCGAAGGCCAAGCACGACGCCGACGCGCACCTGAGGGGGACCGAACTGGACTTCACGATCCTCGGCCCCGGGAACCTCACCCTCGAACCGGCGACGGGGAAGATCCGGCTCGCGGACGCCGACGGCACGATCGACGGCCGGCAGCCGGGCGACGAGGGCCGCACCTCCCGGGACAACGTCGCCGAAGTGATCACCCACGTCATCACCGCGAACGCCGGCATCCGGCAGACCGTGAACTTCTACGACGGCCCGACACCGATCCCCGAGGCGCTCCCCTGAGCAAGGCCGGCCAGGCGCGCAACCGCGGGAAACTCGGCTCCCGCGGCGGCCGGCCGCCGCGTCTCGACCCGGTCGACCACCGCGAGCGCCATGCGGTCGAGCGCGGAACCGACCGCCTCGAGAGGCACCGCGCGGTTGCCACGCTCTACGACGGGCCGCGGTCCGATACGAGGCGGCCGTCCTTGTCCCGGCCGTCGACGCATGGCTGTGAACGGCCGGACACGGGCTTGGCCGGAACCAGGCGTTCTGCTGTCGGCCGACACGGTCGCGGTTCCCATGGCACAGGCGACAGGATCGTCGCATGCAGCCGCTCTTCGTTCTCGTGCACAGCCCGTCCGTGGGTCCCTCCACCTGGCAACCTGTGGCCGAACGCCTGACGGCGGCGGGCTACCGGGTGCGGGTGCCGTCCCTCCTGCACATCGGCGCCGGTGCTCCGCCCTTCTGGCCCCGGATCGCGGAGGCCGTCCGCGACGACCTGCGGCAGGCCCCGGCCGGCAGTCCCGTCACTCTGGTGGCACACAGCAACGCAGGCTTGTTCCTCCCGGTGATCCGCTCGAGCCTCGACCACCCGGTGGCCAGTTCGGTCTTCGTCGATGCCGCACTGCCGGCACGGATCGGGCCGATACCCGTCGCCCCGCCCGAGGTGCTGGAGTTCCTCCGCCCGATGGCTGCGAACGGCAGGCTGCCACGCTGGACCGACTGGTGGGACGAGGCGGACATCGCACCCATGTTCCCCGATCCGCTGGTGCGGCGGACCGTCACCGAGGAGCAGCCCACCCTGCCGCTGTCCTACTACGAGCAGCACATCCCGGTTCCCGAGTCCTGGGACGACCATCCCTGTTCCTACTTGCAGTTCAGCCCTGCCTACGACGGCCTTGCCGCCAAGGCGCGTGAACGCGGCCGGCGCGTGGCGCACCTGCCCGGCGCGCACCTCCACCAGCTCGTCGATCCCGCCGGCACAGCCGGGCACCTCGTTAAACTCGCCACGACGATGTGATCCACCTTCGACACACACGCCAGGACCCTCCGGCCCCGACCAAACGCACCCCTGCCGGTTCACCGATTCTCCTGTCAGAGGTCAGGGTGCACGGGAACAATGGCTCCATGACATCACCGAAAGCACCCGTTCCGTCCCGCTCGGTCGCCTTATCCGCCCTCTGTGCGTCCGCGGTCGTACTGACCCTGGCGGGCTGCGGCGGGCCGGCTCAGCCCCCTGAAGAGGTCCCGTCGGCCGGCGTCCCGTCAACGCCCCCGACCAGCCCCTCCACCTCCCCGTCGGCTTCCCCCTCCCCGGTCGCACCGTCCGACGGCACCGATCTGGCCGCCTGCTCCGACGGCGACTGCGAGGTGGAGGTGACCGCACCGGCAGAGGTCGACCTCGACCCGGAGTTCGCCATCGACACCCTCACGATCGACTCGATCACGGACGGGTCGTTGGCGTTCACGATGACCAGCACCGCGGGCGAGGTGTCCTTCGGCTGCCAGAACAGTGACTCCGCGCCCTGCGACAGCAGTCTGCAAGGAACGTTCGGCCCCGGCGGCGCGGCCACGGGACAGGCGACCGGCGGACCCGGCGCGCAGGTCGGCCTCAACGACCTCGTCCTGGAGGTGGTGGACGTGAGCGGTGACAGCGCGATCATGCGGATCGCGCCTGCCTGAGCGCTCCCCCGAAGTCACGGCCCGGGGCCAGGCATCCGGTCGGACCAGGCCGAGAGACGGCCAACGGCGCTTCTGGAAGCACTCCGGGGAACCGCACCGCAACGGCGGAGGAGCCCTCCTTCTCGACCGGCTCCGGGCGCGGGCAGGGATGAGCAGCTCCGCGGTCAGGGTGGTCGGAAGCGGGGTGTGCCTGCACGCAACGCGTGATCAGCAGGACACCGCCCCGGGCCTTGTCACCGGTGGCCGCTACTGTCAGGCCCTCCGGCGGAACAACCCGACCGCCGTCCAGCGCAGTCGTCGTCCGAAACGCCGGAACCGCCAGTGGGCCGGCCTCCGGGACCGACCTGTCCCACAGAGAGCCGGCATGCCCCGCACCACACCCCCGCGACCGGTCGACATCACCGCTGTCGTCCCCCGGCTGGCGCCGCTGGCGCGCACCACGACCCGGTTGCACCCCCGCCCCGGATCACCGTCCGTCCGCGACAGTTCGATCGGCGGTCCGCTGCTGTGGCCGACCGCCGAGCCGTGGCCGCACTGCGACGGCCCCCACGAGCGAGGCTTCGCGGTGGACATGTCCCTGGTGGACCTGAGGCTGGAACGGCTACGCGCCGCCGTGCGCGGCAGGAACAGGACCCCGCAGGAGCAGAAGACCCTCGGGCAGCTGGAGTCCCGGGCCTATCCGCTCACGAGCCCACCGATCGCGCCGCACCACGGTTCGGTGGCGATGCTGCCGCTCGCGCAACTGTACGCGCGCGACGTGCCCGACCTGCCCGCCCCGGCGGGGTCGGACCTGCTCCAGGTGCTGTGGTGCCCCTTCGACCACCCACCGGACACGTTCATGCCCAGGACCGCGCTGGTCTGGCGGTCCTCGGCCGCGGTCACCGGCGTCCGCACCGCACCCCCGGAACCGGCGGCGGTGCAGTACCCGGGCTACCTGCCCGAGCCGTGCCTGATCGAGCCGGAGCAGGTCACCGAGTACCCCCATCTCCTGGAGTTGGGCAAGGACCTGCAGGAGCTGTTGGGACGGTGGAACACGTGGGAGGCGGCCGGCGCCGCCCCGGACAGCTCCTACGCGCCCGCCCCGGAGGAGTTCTACCAGGACGAGTTGTCCGTGGCTCCCGGCTGGAAGGTCGGCGGATGGGCGCCATGGGGCCCCACGGACCCCGTTTCCCGGTTCTGCCCCGCCTGCGGCACCGGGATGGATCCGCTCCTGACGGTCGCCACGTTCGAATGGGACAGCAGAGACCAGACCTGGGTTCCGCACGAGGACCTGACCGCTGTGTCGTCCCAACGCCCCGGTTGCCCCGACCCGAGGATGCCGACCGCGGTCCAGATCGCCAGCGGCTACAGACAGCAGCTCTACATCTGCCCGGCGGACCCGGAGCACCCGCACACCGAGCTGATGCAGTGAGCGCCCGGACGGCGGCCGCCCGCGCACCGCTGTCTGCGGCCCCGCTCCCGCCCGGGGAGGGGGCATCCGCCCCATGTCCACGGTCAACCCCGTGATCTGCGCTCTCGGCACGACGCCATGAACCGTCGACTCCCACAGGAGAATGACCGTGTGATCGATCCCGGGACCATCGACCTGACCGAGTTCCTGCACACCTGGTACGGCGCGCCCAGCAGACGCGCGGCACCGCTTCCCGATTCCTGCGACTGGCTCCCCGGTCCGCTGAAGGACTGGCACACTCTGGCCCGCCGGTGGGACACCCGGCTCACCCACACGACGTCGATGATTCCACCCGAGAAAATTCTTACCGCCGACGGCAAGGCCGTTTTCATGGTGGACTCGACGGCCGACTGGCGCTGGTGCATCGACCCGGACGAGCCGGACAGCGTCTTCGATGCCGAGGAATACGACCCCGTGGAGAGGAACCCGGAACGGCTCGCGGACTTTCTCGTCCACAACACCGTCAGAGAAGCCGCCTTCGCCGCCGCCGCCAGGACGTGGGCGCCCGCGGTTCCCGACGAAGCGTTGCCGGAGATCCTCTCCCCCATGGAAGAAGTCGCGTTCGGCGCCTGGAAGTGGCCGGTGCCGGGCTGCAGGATCTTCCTGGGCGACGGCGCGCTCGCGGAAATCGTCGAGGTCGATCCCGACTCCGGGTGGGAGGTCCACGTGGCCGCGCCGGGCTTCGCTTCCCTGTCCCGCCTGGAGAACATATCCGGAGCACACTGGCGGACGCCTGGGGGCTCGCCGAGAACCGCCCCGAAGTGAGGCCGGGCGCCTGAAGCGCCGCAACGGTGCCGGCCGTCGTGGCCCGGCGGTGCTCACCGGATACCGCCTGCGAAACCCCTGCCGAACGGTGTGATACGTTCGAAAACTTTGTTCGCGCAGGAAGGAACTCCATGGACATGCCCTCCCCGCACCGCCGCTTCCTCGACGATGTGCTTCCCGGGATGCGGCAGGAGCCGAGAATTGCCGGCGTGGCCGTCGCGGGGTCGATCGCGGGAGGACTGTCCGACATCTACTCCGACGTCGATCTGGTCGTGGCCGTCGAGGACGAGGCGTTCGATTCCGTCATGGCCGAACGCCTCGCTCTGATCGGCTCGTGGACCGACCTCGTGGCGGGATTCACCGGGGAGCACGTCGGCGAACCCCGTCTGATCATCACTCTGGTCGGCCCGCCTCTTCTCCATGTCGACTTCAAGTTCGTGCGGGTCCGCGACTTCGCCGAGCGCGTCGAGGACCCCGCCATCCTGTGGGACCGGAACGGCGACCTGGCCGACGTCCTCGCGGCGCACCCGCTCGCGACCGATCCGCTCGACCTCCAGTGGATCGAGGACCGGTTCTGGATATGGGTGCACTACGGTGCCGCGAAGCTCGGCCGCGGAGAGTTGTTCGAGGTCATCGGCTTTCTCGGCTACCTGCGCGATGCCGTGCTGGGCCCGTTGGCCGCGCAGCGAGCGGGAGCGCCGTCCCGCGGCGTCCGCCACCTCGAATCCGTCGCACCGGACGAGGCCCGGGAGCTGCGGGCGACACTCTGCGGTCACGACGCCCACGAGGCCGGCCGGGCCATCCTCGCCACGGTCGACCTCTACCGACGCTGGCGCGACGACACCGGAGCCGCCCTCGACCACCGCCGCACCGCCGAACGGCTTGCCGTCCGCTACCTCCACGACGTCATCGACCGGCCGGCCTGACCGAAGTGCTCCGGCGGGTCACCGAACGGGGATGCGTCGACGTGGACGGTGAGCCGGTCTGGCTGTGCGAGGAGAACTGCTCCTGAGCCCGCGGTGGACCGGACGCGGGGCACCACGCCCGCCGCTCCGCAGGGGACAGCCGCCTCTGCCACCGCCTGCGTGCCCGCGCGGGCCCGGCG
This sequence comes from Streptomonospora nanhaiensis, assembly GCF_026642255.1. Taxonomy (GTDB): domain Bacteria; phylum Actinomycetota; class Actinomycetes; order Streptosporangiales; family Streptosporangiaceae; genus Nocardiopsis; species Nocardiopsis tropica. The sequence goes on from NZ_CP113264.1 coordinate 4,069,054, forward strand.
CGTAGACGCGTCGCCTCACGCGGACCGCACGCCCGGCTCCGCAGAGGCAGAGGGCCGCGGCACCCGGGTACGGCTACTCATGTGCGTGGCCGCGCCCCTGGCCAGACTGGGCGCATGGCATACACCGAACCGGCCGCCTTCCTGGACCGTCACCCCTGGCTCGCGTTCCCCCTCTGGGTCCTCGGGGTCCTCGTTCTGGGAGGCGGCGCCTTCGTCCTCGTCATGGGTGCGTACATGGCCACGGCCAACGGCGCGCACCCCTGGGACGGGCCGCTGCTGTCCATCGCCCTGTACCTGCTCCACGCCGCCCTGCCGGTGTCGTTCCTGTACATGATGCTGGTATTGAAGGGGCGCCGTACGCGCCGCGGCACCCGCATCGTGGGCACGCTGCTCCTGGCCCTGGTGTGCGTCATGTTCGCGGCGGTGATGACCTCCGCCGCCCTGGAACCCCTGTAACCGGCCCCGCCCCGGCCGCGGCACAGGCACAGCCCCGTAGGCGCTCCCCTCACGGCCGTGCCGGGCCGGGGCCTCCCGGCCGTGACCCCCGTACCGGTCAGCTTCCGGCCGTGTTGCCAGCCCCCTCGGCAGTCGCGGGAGGGCAGACCGGGGTCCACCTGGTCTGCAACGAGGGTCCCGCTGCTGGAGCTGGCGGAGGGGGAACCGGCCCTGACCGCCCTGGCCCTGGACGAGCGGGATCGCCCGCACATGCTGTGGGGACAGGGGGAGTCGGTGCCCAGCTTCATGAGCGGGTCCGACTTCGACGCCCAGACGCAGTACCCTGCGCTGCACCGAACCGCTCTGCGGGTCACAGGTGTGACCTGCGGACTCCCCTCGGACACACGTCCAGAACGCCACCGGCCCCACACGCCTTCGAGTGTGGGGCCGGACGGGTCGGGGCGTGGGGAACAGCAGAGCAGGATCGTGCGCCAAGCGCTCTTCGCACAGGTCAGCGGGGCGTGGTCTCCTCGCTGTGGCGGCACCGCAGGATTGACCGCAGACAACCCGCGACGAGCTACGCGGTTCTGCGGCCGGGGCCGGGCGACCGGTTGGCCTACGACTGCCGAGCTCCTCGGTCGACCGACTCCGCCTCGCGGTGACCCCGTGTGATGGCCCGGTCAGGCAGGTCCCCGCGCGACAGGCCGGGGCTTCTCGCCTTCGTGCTACCATTACCGGCGCAGAGACAACCCGGTCGGCTGCGGGACCAGAAATGGGAGGTGAGTTGATGTCTGCGGTGAAGGCTGCTGCCCTGTGCAGCGCCCGTTGGACCATCCTCACGTCCCGGGCCCCGGTCTGACCTGACGCTGATCCCCCTGTCGGAGCCCTGACGGCTCACAGGAGGCGGTACTCCGTGCTCATCGGGGCCCCTTTTCTAGGGTCTCTACGTTGTCTCCATCCCTTTCGCATCATGCTCAGCCGTACTCCCTGGCGGACTACGGCTGGGACCAGGCGTGCGAGCGCGCCTTCGCCCCCCGTCGCGCCGACGGGCTGATCCCGGCCCGCATCGTCCGGGCCGACCGCGGCTCGTGCGAAGCCGTCACCGACACCGGAACCGTCCGCGCGGACCTCCCCGGCGCCGCGGACCAGAGCGATCCGCTGACGGCACCGTGCACCGGCGACTGGGCGGCCCTGCGTCCCCTCACCGGCGCCGCACCGGTCCTGCACGAGGTCCTGGAGCGGCGCACCACCCTGGTGCGCGCCTCGGCCTCACGGACCTCGCACGGCCAGCTCCTGGCCGCCAACGTCGACACCGTCGTGGTGACGGTCTCCCTGGCCGCACCGCTCAAGCACGGCCGCACCGAACGCATGCTCGCCCTGGCATGGGAAAGCGGCGCACAACCGGTCGTGGTCCTGACCAAGGCAGACGCGTGCGCGGACCTGCCCTCGGTGCAGGAACAGGTGTCACAGGTGGCCGCCGGTGTGGACGTGCTGGTCACCAGTGCCCGGACCGGGCAGGGCCTGGACGTCCTGACCGCCGTCCTCGACGGCACCATCGTGCTGCTCGGCCCCTCCGGGGCGGGCAAGTCCACCCTGGGCAACCGGCTGCTGGGCCAGGACCTGCTGGCCACCGGCGCCGTGCGCGAGGCGGACGGCAAGGGACGGCACACCACGTCCTGGCGGGAGCTGCTCCCGCTGCCCGGCGGGGGCGTGCTGCTGGACACCCCCGGCCTGCGGGCGATCGGCCTGCACGACGCCCAGGGCGGCCTGGAACAGACCTTCGCCGAGATCGAACACCTCGCCCAGGAGTGCCGGTTCGCCGACTGCTCCCACACGAGTGAACCGGGCTGCGCGGTGCTGGCAGCCGTCGAGGCGGGAGAGATCCCCCACCGCCGTCTGGACAGCTACCACCGGCTGCTCCGGGAGAACGCCTACGCCGCCTCCCGCACCGACGCGCGGTTGCGCGCCGGCCGCGAAGCCGACAAGAAGGACATCACCCGGCACCTGCGTGCCACCTACCGGTTCCGGGAGCGCCAGCAGTGAAGGACACCGACAACACCCACCAGGGCGCCGGCGACGACCCGGTGACGCAGGCGCTCCTGTCCCTGCACCACGACCTGCCCCGGCAGGGCCCGGGGTCGGACGCCACCACGCGCCGCCTGCTCAAGGCGGCCGGTCCTCTGCCCGAGCGCCCGCGGGTGCTCGACGCGGGCTGCGGCCCCGGCCGCGCCGCCCTGCTGCTCGCCGAAGAGGCCGGCGCCCGCGTGCTCGCGGTCGACCTGCACCAGCCGTTCCTGGACAGCCTCGCTGCCGAGTCGGCCCGCCGGGGCCTGGGCGAGCAGGTCAGGGTCCTCAACTGCTCGATGGACACGCTGCCCGTCCCCGATCACAGCTTCGACCTGATCTGGGCCGAGGGGTCGGTGTACACCATCGGCTTCGACCGTGCCCTGCGCTCCTGGCGACGCCTGCTGGCTCCCGACGGCGTCCTGGCCCTCACCGAGATCGAATGGACCGGGCCCGACCCAGCCGCTGCGGCGCGCGCCTACTGGGCGGCGGCCTACCCGCTGCGCACCCACTCCGCCAACGCCGCCGCCGCGCGGGCGGCCGGCTATGAGGTGCTCGCGCACTGGCCGCTGCCCGAGAGCGACTGGTGGGACGAGTACTACACGCCCCTCACCCAGCGCATCACCCGAGCGGACCCGCAGTACCCCGGCATGCCGGAGGCACTGGCCGCGCACCGGGCAGAGATCGACATGCGGCGCCGGTACGGCAGCGACTACGACTACGCCACCTACCTGCTCCGCCCCCACGACGACACCGAGAACGGAACCATGACCACCTGGACCACCCGCCCCGAGGCCACCGACGACATCCCCGCCATCCGCGACATCCTCCTGGCGGCCTTCCCCGCCGCCGCCGAGGCCGACATCGTCGACGCCCTGCGCGCCGACCCCCGGGCGTGGATCGAGGGGTTGTCGATGGTCACCACGACCGCTGAGGGCACTCCGGTCGGGTACGCACTGCTCAGCCGCTGCCACGTCGACGGCGAGCCCGCCCTCGCCCTGGCCCCGTGCGCGGTGGTGCCCTCCGCCCAGCGCACCGGGGCCGGTTCGGCCGCGATTCGCGCGGCCCTGGGCGCCGCCCGGGCCATGGGCGAGAACCTCGTCCTCGTCCTGGGCCATGCCGACTACTACCCGCGGTTCGGCTTCACCCCGGCCTCCCGCTTCGGTATCCGGGCGCCCTTCGAGGTTCCCGACGAGGCCATGATGGCCATGGCCCTGGACGGTGCCCGCCCCGTCCCGACCGGCACCATCGGCTACCCCGCCGCGTTCGGGGTCTGACCCCTCCCGCGCCCCCAGGGGGGCTCCCCCCGGGGGCGCGGCCCCTGCAATGCGTGTTTCCAGAAGCCACCCCGGCAGCCCGTGCCCGGAAATGCTCGTTTCCAGAAGTACGACACCCACCGCGAGGCCGACCGGGCTGCCCGCCTCGGTTCACCCATAGCCCCTTTCGGGCTTACCTGGTTCCCTCGTTGCCCCTCGCCGCAGCTTCGAGAGAACCAGGCCCATATCAGGACGGCCAAGGCTCGACAGCCCCTGCCTTCCTCCCCGTCAGAGATGGACAATGGCTCCGATCCCGCCGCCCGAGGATTGGGGTTTTCAGCAGCCTGAAAAATTCCGGCGAATATAGACTCCGGAACGAATTCCAGGCAGATTTCCGCAAAACCAGCTCTGCCAGTCGTTTCCTGCGTCGGTCCTGATGTATTCGAAGCGCCGCCCTTGATGTACTTGCCCGCCGCTCGAATACCCTGCTCCCGGTCCGCTGCGGTCATCCACGCTGGTGTACAGGACACGGCAGGTGATGGCGGCTTCCGCGATGGAGAAGGCGGGAGGCGACGCGGATGACGGTGGGGGCTCGCAGGGACGCGGCCACCCGCGATGGGGCGATCGCCCGTACCGCCGCACGGTCGGACGCCCGATCCCGCGAAGGTTCCCCCGAAAGGGGGATCGGTGAGTCCTGGCTGAGGTTTCCCCGAGCCGCCAGCATGGACGCCATCGCCACCTCCCCGCACGGCCGGCGGTTCCCCCGCCCCGCCTTTCCGGTATTCGCACAGGCCCGCACGTCAGGACGCACACATCAGGAGTCGCCATGCCTCCCACCGATCCATCGCGAGAACGTCCGCGCCCTGGGCCAGGGACGTCCCGCCGGCAGTCCCCCGGTAGCGCCGGTGCGGCCACGGCGGCGGGCGCCGTGCCGACCGTGGCCGAGAACGCCCCGACCGCGACCGTGGAATCCGTCGGCGAGAACCCGGTCGAGGTGAGCCTGCGGGTGAACGGCAGCCGGGTCCGGATGGAGACCGACCCGCGGGCGACCCTGCTCGACACCCTGCGCGACCGGCTCGCGCTGACCGGCACCAAGAAGGGCTGCGACCGCGGCCAGTGCGGTGCGTGCACCGTCCAGGTCGACGGCAGGCGGGTGCTGTCGTGCCTGACGCTGGCGGCGGCCCTGGACGGCGCCCGGGTCACGTCGATCGAGGGTCTGGCCGACGGCGACGAGCTGCACCCCGTGCAGCAGGCCTTCATCGACCACGACGGCTTCCAGTGCGGTTTCTGCACCCCCGGACAGATCATGTCGGCGGTGTCCCTGGTCGAGGAGGGACGGACCGGCTCGGACGAGGAGATCCGGGAGCACATGTCGGGCAACATCTGCCGGTGCAGCGCGTACCCGTTCATCGTGGACGCCGTCAGGTCCGTTCGCGGGAAGGTGGGCTGATGCGTCCCTACGACTTCACCCGCCCCCGGTCGGTCGGTGCGGCCCTGGGCGACGCCCACGAGGGCAGCGCCTTCCTCGCGGGCGGCACCACCCTGGTGGACCTGATGAAGCTCGAGCTGATGACCCCTTCGCGCGTGGTGGACATCAACCGGCTGCCACTGCGCGGTATCACCGTCGATCGCGGCGGTCTGCACGTGGGCGCGCTGGAACGGATGAGCGACGTCGCGGACCACCAGGACGTCCGATCCCGGTACCCGATGATCAGCCAGGCACTCGAGCTCAGCGCCTCACCCCAGATCAGGAACATGGCGAGCATGGGCGGCAACCTGCTGCAGCGCACGCGGTGCGGCTACTTCCGCGACCTGACGACAGCCTGTAACAAGCGCGAGCCCGGCAGCGGCTGCGCCGCGCTGACCGGTCACAGCCGGATGCACGCGGTGCTGGGCACGAGCGACGCGTGCGTCGCCACGCACCCGAGCGACGTCGCGGTGGCACTCGTCGCCCTCGACGCCCGGGTGCACCTGGAGAGCCTCCGGGAGAAGCGCACCGTCGCGCTGGCGGACTTCTACCGGCTGCCCGGCCACACCCCGCAGGTCGAGAACGAGCTGCGGGCCGGCGAGCTGCTCACCGGGCTGACCGTGCCGCCGCTGCCGTGGGCGTCCAGGTCGGCCTACCTCAAGATCCGGGACCGCCGGTCGTACGAGTTCGCCCTGGCGTCCGTCGCCGTCGCGCTCGACCTCGACCTCGACCGCGGCACGATCCGCGACGCACGCGTCGCCGCCGGCGGGGTGGGCACCCGCCCCTGGCGGCTGGAGGCGGTGGAACGGGCGCTCGTCGGCAGGCCGGCCGCCCTCGCGACGTACGAGGCGGCCGCCGCACCGGCGGGCGAGGACGCCCGCACGCTCCCCCACAACATGTTCAAGCCGGCCCTGCTCCGCCGCACGCTCGTGCGCGCCCTCGTCGCCCTGGGAGGCCGGTCGTGAGCACCCCGATCGGAAGTGACGTCGCCCGCGTCGACGGTCGGCTCAAGGTGACCGGCGCCGCGCGCTACACGGCCGACCACCCCGTCGACCGCGCCGCCGCCGCCCACGTCGTGGTGAGCGCGATCGCCCGCGGCCGTGTCCGGGCGATGCACGTCGACGAGGCCCGGAGACAACCGGGCGTGATCGCGGTCTACACCCCGCTCGCTCCGCTGCCGATCCACGCCGTGCCCGGCTTCGGCGAGAACTACGCGCCGCTGCAGGACCGGGAGGTGCGCTTCCGCGGGCAGATCATCGGCCTGGTGGTGGCGGAGACCGCGGAACAGGCCCGGGACGCGGCCGCACAGGTCACCGTCGAGTACGAGGAAGCGCCGGCCCGGACCTCCCTCTCCGCAGGGCTTCCGGGCCTGCCCTCGCCCGGCATGTCGCCGGACGGTCCGTCGCCCGACCCGACCCTGCTCGCGCCGGGCGTCGACACGATCGACGACGCGCTCCGGGCGAGCGCGGTCGTGGTGGAGACGACCGTGGAACAGGAGGCGCAGAGCCATGTCGCGATGGAACCGCACGGCATCACGGCGGTGTGGCAGGGCGACGACCTCACCGTCTACTCGGGTTCTCAGGCACCCCAGATGTACGCCATGCTGCTCGCGACCCGCATCGGGATCCCCTCGGACCGGGTCCGGGTGGTCAGCCCCTTCGTCGGCGGGGGCTTCGGGAGCCGGGTGCCGGTCTGGAGCGAGGCCGCGCTCGCCGCGGTGGCGGCCCGGGAGCTCGCCCGCCCCGTCCGGCTCGCCCTCACCCGGGAGCAGAGCATCGTGCTGTCCGGGCACCGGCCGATGATGACCCAGCGGGTCCGGCTCGGCGCCGACCGGGACGGCACGCTCAACGCGGTGTCCCACGAGAGCGCCGCCGAGTTGCCCGCTGTCGGCGGCTGGCCCGAGATCCCCGCGACGGAGACGACCGGCGTCCTCTACCGCACCCGCAACCTGGCGATCGACCAGCGGCTGGTCACCATGGACACCCCGCCCACGTGGGCGATGCGGGCACCGAACGAGGCGCCGGGCGCGTTCGCGCTCGAGACCGCGATGGACGAGCTCGCCGTCGCCCTGGACATGGACCCGCTCGAGCTGAGGCTGCGCAACTACACGACGACCGTGCCCAGCAGCGGGCAGGCGTGGACGAGCAAGCGCCTCGACGAGTGCTACCGCATCGGGGCGGAACGCTTCGGCTGGGAGGACCGGGACCCGGTCCCCGGCTCCCGCGTCGACGGCGACTGGCTGATCGGCGTCGGCATGGCGAGCGCGGTCTACCCCGCGCACGCGGAACCGTGGCCGGTGCGGATGCAGCTGCGCGACTCCGGAACCGTCGTGGTGTCGGCCTCGACGCCCGACATCGGGACCGGAACGTACACGGTGGCCTCGATCGTCGCCTCCGACGCGCTCGGTGTGCCGATCGAACGGGTGACGGCCGAGCTGGGCGACTCCGCCCTGCCCGCGAGCGCCCCCGCGGCCGGTTCCCGCGCCGCCGGCGCCCTGGCCCCGGCGATCCAGTCGACCTCGCGGGTACTGATCGCCGCCCTGCTGGACCTGGCCGTCCGGACGGAGGGGTCGCCCTTCCGAGGGCTCGACCCGTCCGCCCTGACCTACCGGGAGGGGCGGGTCGAGGCGGGCGCGGACTCGGCCTCGTTCGCCGAGCTGCTCGGGATGGCCCGGCTGCCCGCGGTCGAGGCCACGACACCGGTGGCCGAGCCCTCCGCCGCGCAGCTCGCAGCGCACGGCTTCGGCGCGCACTTCTGCGAAGTACGGGTCAACCGCTTCACCGGCGAGCCCCGGGTCAGCCGGTTCACGAGCGCCTTCGACGTCGGGCGGGTGCTCAGCGCCCGCACGGCGCGCAGCCAGTTCGTCGGCGCCGTCGTCTTCGGCATCGGCGGCGCTCTGCTGGAGGCGAACCCGGTGGAGGAGAGCGGGCGCTTCGCCGCGGGGAACCTGGGCGACTACCTGGTGGCCGTGAACGCCGACGTCCCACCGATCGACGTGACGTGGCTCGACTACTCCGACACCGCCTTCAGTGCCACAGGGGCTCGCGGTCTCGGCGAGCTCGGCACCGTGGGCAGCGCCGCCGCGGTCGGGAACGCGGTCTTCAACGCCACCGGCATCCGGGTCCGCGACCTGCCGATCACCCTCGACAAGCTGATCGGCCGAGGGGAGACCAGCGCCCTCCATCGCGTGTGACGAGGCCGTCCCGACGGGTTCGGCACGACGGCCGACAGCCTGGGAGACCGGACCCGCCCCCGACGACCGTTCGACGCGGACGTGCCCACACCGACCCGCGACCACCCCCGCAGCCGTCCTCTCGGGGGTGGTCGCGCCCGTTCGTCCGGCGGCGACGCCCGTGCCCGGCTTCGCCGCTCTCGGCCGGACGCCCCGCACCGCCCGGTCCCGGTGCTCCCCGGTTCGCGGGCTCCACCCGCCCGCCGAGCCCCCGGGGTCCACGCGTCACCGGAGAGGAGAGAGCTCCGTGTTCTCATCGGGCCAGTCGTCCTGGACCAGCGGAGGACAGGACAGGTTCCTCGAGAGCATGGAGACGAGGAATTCGGTGATCCCCGTGTCGAACACGTACCACCGGCTTGCATCTCCCACCACGATCCCCCACTTCCGAGGGTCGTCCGAGGAGGTGTGCCAATACAGGCTGTAGGCCACGTCGGTCGTTCCGAATCTCAGCAGGTCGTCGAAGTAGATGAACTCACCCTCGATCTCCAGGCGGGTGAACCCGACCCCGCTGCCGCTGAAGAAACCGGCCTTCCCCCCGGTCGCCCGCCCCAGATCCTCCCGGTCCCCCGCACGGACCCGCGCGATGGCGGCAGGACCCAGGACAGCGAAGCCGTCATCCAGGGCGAAGGGTCCGAAATGATCGTGCAGAGCCTTGTAGTCCTCGGGAAAGGAGATCCCGGATTCCGATTCCAAGGCGTTCCAGTCAGCAGGGCCTTCCCCTGACTCGGCCCCGGGAAATCTGTCCTTCATCCACTGCAGATGGTTCATGAAATCCCCTCGACGTACCACGGAACACCCCGCTCCGGGCACCCGGCACAGTCCATCCGACCACACCTCACCGGCCCCGTTCCTCACCGAACAGCGGCCGTCCGCGAAAATGGGCGGGCAGGACCTCGCACTCCGGTGTTCCCGTCGCGACACCCAGGGGGTTATACCTATGCCATAGCTATGCCAGCGCTGTCAGGTCGAAGGTGCGCGGAGGGCCCGAGAGGGTTGCCTTCGCTGCGGCTCCGAAGCGGTCAAGGATCTCGACCTCCCCTGCCTCGATTCCGTCCAGTGCCAGTCGAACGAGGTAGTCCGGTTCGATCATCGGATCCTCGGGGAGAGCGAACCCGGAAGCCTTCATGGCTTCTTTCAGGGTTTCGCTGGCCACGAGCCCGGGGACGAAGGCGGCCACCAGGGTCCCTTGGGGCGCCAACTCCACCCGCACACCGTTGGTAAGTCCCCACTGCGCGGATTTGGCGGCGGCGAGGGCGGTGTTGCTCTCGACGGTGGTCCAAGCCACCGCTGACAGGACGTTGAGGATGGCACCGCCACCATTGCCGGCCAGCACGGGGGCGAACGCTCGGATCATGGAAAGTGTGCCGAAGTAGTGCGATTCCATGAGCTGCCGGACTACATCGAGGTCTCCGCTGACAAGGTTTCCGATCCCCGTGTAGGCACCGTTGTTGATCAGCAGGTCGACGTCGGTGGCGACCGCGGCGGCGGCTTCGACGGACGTTTGGTCGGTGATGTCGGTATAGAGCACCTCGGCACCGGGGATATCGACAAGCTCCGGGCGGCGGGCCGTGGCATAGACCTTCGCCCCGCGACGCAGGAGCTCGATGGCGAAGTGGCGACCCAGCCCGCTGTTGGTGCCGGTGACGAGGGCTGTGGATCCTTGTAGCTGCATGGGGTCCTTGTCCGATCTGGGCTTGCGGGGCTGCCCGGCGAGGAAGAACATGACCGATCGGTCATCTTAAGCCGACAGTGGACCACAAGATGACCGCCTGGTCAACTTGTTAGGATGGCGTGCATGACCCTGTCTGCCCGTTCACTGCGCTCAGACGCGGCGCGAAACCGAGAACTACTCCTCGCTGCCGCAGAGGAGGAGTTCGCCAAGCGGGGCATGGATGCCTCGATCGCGGATATCGCTCGCCGTGCGGGCGTGGCGAAGGGGACCGTCTTTCGACACTTCGCCACGAAGGAGGAACTGGTCGCCGTGGTCGTCGGCGGTCATTTCGTCTCGCTCAGCGCCGTCGCGGGAAATCTGCTGGAATCCGCTGATCCCACGGGTGCGTTGCTGGAGTTCCTGACTGTGGCGGCAGAACAGTTGCAGCACCAGGATCTTGTGTTCTTGCAGGCGGTCACCGAAGGAGATTCAACAGTGACCGAGTGTCGGAATCAGCTGCATGCGAGAACCAATGCTTTGGTCGACCGAGCCCAGGAAGCCGGTGGAATCCGTTCTGACGTCACCGGGTCCGATATCCTATTGATTCTCTGCGCTCTCGTCCACACGGTCGGTCTCCGGACGGAACAAACTCCAGATTCATGGCGGCGTCACCTCACCATCCTCTTCGACGGGCTGCGGCCCCAGGGTGCTTCTCCGTTGCCGGGCCCGGCTCCGGAACGGCTCTGATGAGCTGGTGGGAGGTGGCACTGACGCGAGGAGGGCCGACACGGTCCTGAGAATCTCGTCGGCCCTGACCGGGTAGCTCACGGTTCTCGCATTCGAGGTCACCGAATACGGGCGGAGTTCTCTCGCGTAGTGGTGACCGCTTCACGCATACCTCCCCGCCACACGGGACCGCGCTCAGGCCAGAGTTCGTTCAAGTTCCCGGCACGAGGGAGACAGCGCCGGTCCTGAGGTTTTCACGTGCGGACGAGATCATCTTGCAGTCCTGTGGCAGAGGGGATCCGACATGGCGCTCGACCGCACCCCACTCGTCCTCGTCGAACGAGAAGGGTGGACCGATGCCGGCCATGCCAAGAAGCCTTTCGGCGAATCCCGCCATTGTCTTCCAACCCGTTCCTGAGCTGATGGGCCTGTATGCGTGATGTCGGCCGAGCGTCGACGGGGGAGCGCGGGACGGCCCGGCCGTCCGCCACGAAGGTTCTGCCAGCAGCGGCGACGGGCCGTGCCGCTCCGCCCCCGGGCTACCGGCCGACCGCGGGAGAACCCGAACCCTCCGCCCCCTCGGGCGCGGCCGGCGCTGCGGTCCGGTCGCGTACCAGCATGGTCGCGGGCACCGCGGCGAGGACGAAGAGCACCCCCGCCACGGCGACGTAGAGGTACACGCCGGCCGCCGTGCTCACCGGGGCGCCGTCGGCCGAGGTCCCGGCGATCTGGGTCGCCTTGAGCACCTCTCCCCCGGCGAAGTTGAAGACGACCGAGCCGAGGGCGAGCACGACCGACACCAGTCCGGCGACCGTGCCCTGCCGCTCGGGCGCCTCGATGCCGGTCGCCAGGTTGTAGCCGGAGGCGCCGATCGCGCCGGCGGCCATGCCGACCATGGCTCCGCAGGCGATCGCGACCGGGAGCACCGACACCCCCGCCAGCATCGCGAAGGTCGCCACCGCCCCGACGGCGATGCCGCCGAGGAGGGGCAGTGCGGGGCCGAACCGCCCCGCGATCCATCCGGCGCACGTGCCGCCGACGACGATGCCGAGGTTGGGCGCGGCGAGCAGCACGGCGACCGCCTCCCCGTGGCCCAGCCCGTAACCGAGCCCCAGGTCGGGGGGCACCTGGGCGATGATCCCCGTCAGCTGGAGCATGCTGCGGAAGGATCCCGCCGCCAGGACCAGGGCCAGCAGCGTGAGCAGGATCGGGCGGCTGAGGGCACGGATGTCGATGACGGGCTCCTCGACCCGCAGTGCGAGGAACGCCCAGCCGGTCAGCGCGGCGGTTCCGGCCGCCAGCAGCGCGACCGTGCCCCCGGACAGCCATCCGAGGTCACTTCCGAGGCTGATGTAGGCGAGTACCGCGCCGAGGCCGCCGCCGAGAAGGAGCGCCCCGCCCACGTCGATCCGGCCGGTGCCGCGGATCGGCGACTCCGGGATGAAGGAGCGCACGCAGAGCGCGGCCGCCGCGGCGAGCAGCGCCGCCGCGACGAACACGCTGCGGTGGCCGAACACCTCGATGACCGGCTGCATCAGGAACGGCTCGGCGATGCCGACGACCGCGGAGCCGGACGTCACGATCCCGACCACGGCCATCGCCACACCCGGGGTGCAGATCTGGCGGACGAGGGCCACCGTGATGAAGACGGCTGCGAAGGCGGCGCCTTGGAGGAAGCGCCCCGCCAGGAAGACCCACACGTTGGGGGCGGCGAGGCAGACCAGCGCTCCCGCGCAGGCCAGGAGCAGGGTGGCGACGAGTACCCGGCGCTGCCCGAAGATGTCGGAGCTCTTCGCGAGCAGCGGCGACCAGATGGCGCCGGCCAGCATCGCGCTCGCGTTCAGCCATGCGGCCTGGTCGGTGTCGAAGTGGGCCAGCAGCTGGGGCAGGACCATCATGGGCGAGCCGATGGCCACGTCTGCCAGGACGTTGGCGAGGGTGAGGACGGCCGCCCAGAGGAGGAGCCGCTTGCTCCAGCGGTGCTCCTGGGCGCCCGGGGCGGGCGTTGCCGGCGTGTCTTTCACTGTGGGTTCTCTCCAGTGCATGGGGGCGGGGGCCCGGCGGAGGGCACGAGGCGCGGGCGGCGGGGCCGGTCCGGGAGCGGTGCCCCCGGGCGCCGGTCGTCCCGCGCCGGTTTCAGGGGGCGCCGGCGCCGGAGGCGCGCAGCGCCTCGTTGCGGGCTGCGATGTCTTCCCAGGTGGCGGGCAGCATGCGGTCGCGGCCGCTGTGGACGCGGCCCTGGGCGAAGGTGACGTAGGGGCGCTGCCGGGCCTCGTACCGGGCGAACGCGGCGGTGTGGTCGCCGCCGCTCCGTTCGAGTTCCTCGGCGAGGAAGCGGGCGCCGGTGAGCGCGAGCGAGGTGCCCCGGCCGGACAGGTAGGCGGGGCTGTACCCGGCGTCCCCGACGAGGGCGACGCGGCCGCGGTGCCAGGAGGGCAGGTGGATCTGGCTCGCGGAGGTGAGGTAGAAACCGGGGTCGGCGCGGGCGGCGTCGAGCAGTTCCGGGATCCGCCACGACCGGTGGCCGGCGAAGGCGTCGAGGAGGATCTTCTTCTGGGCGTCCGGGTCGCGGTGGTCGTGGTCGATCGGGTCCGAGCGGAACTGGAAGACCGCGACGGCCCTGCCCTTGTACCGGAAGATGCCCGCCATCCGGCCGGGGACGTTGTGGATCGGGTTGATGCCCCCGGTGTGGGCCTCGGCGGGGAGGTCGGCGAGGGCGAAGTAGACGCCGAGGTGCCGCAGGTGGTCCTTCTCGGGTCCGAACACGAGCCTGCGGACGGCGGAGTGCTGGCCGTCGGCGCCGAGCACCAGGTCGTACCGGCCGGTGCGGCCCGAGGCGAAACGCACGTCGACGCCGCTTCCGTCGTCGTTCAGCGCCTGGATCGAGTCGCCGAAGCGGATCGCCGCGGTGTCCGGGAGCGCGTCGGCGAGGATGCGCACGAGGTCCTCGCGGAGGAGTTCGATGTCGTCGTCGGAGTCGTTGATCTGCGCCAGCGGGAGCGGGGCCACCGGCTCGCCCGCGCTGTCGACGAACTGGGCGAGCTCGGACATCCGGATCCGCTGCTTCCGGATCGTGGCGAGCAGTCCCATCCTCTCCGCGGCCTCGATCGCGTCACCGCGGATGTCGACGGGTGTTCCTGTGAGCCGGAGGTGGTGGGCGTACTCGACGAGGGTGACGTCGTGGCCGCGGGCGCCGAGTCCGAGGGCGCAGGCGAGCCCTGCGACACCGGCTCCGGAGACGAGGATGTTCACGTGTGCGCTCCAGGTTTCGCTGGGGTGGGTGTGCGAACCGCGGAGCAGGGCGGTCGTCGTCCGGGCCGCTGCCACGGCAGCCCGCCGACACTAAAGAAACAATCAGTTGCTTTTAGAGAGCTTACCGACGACCGGCTTGCACCGCAACGCCGCGCCGGGCGACAATCGGCACCCGAGCAGAGGACCAGGAGGTGGGCGCGGCGATGGCCGAGGGAAACACCGTCCGACCGACCGCACGGCGCCCCGGTGGCCGCAACGCACGGGTGAGGGCGCAGATCCTCGCCGCGACCGCCGAGCTCGTGGCGCGCGACGGCATCACGGGCTTCCGCTACGAGGAGGTCGCCGAGTTCGCCGGCGTGCACAAGACCAGCGTCTACCGCAACTGGCCCGACCGCGAGGAGCTGGTGGTCGAAGCCCTGCTGCGCTACGCCGAGGACCTCGCCTCGGTCGCCGACACCGGCGACATCCACCGGGACCTGGTGGACTTCCTGGAGGCCCTCGCCGGCGGTCTGGAGACGCCGTTCGGCCGGACCCTCGAACAGGCCGTCCAACCCGCCCGCCAGGGCCCCACCGTCCAGGCGCTGACCAGGATCCTCGACCAGCGCGTGGCCGCCATGCAGCGGCGGGTGGACACCGCCGTGGAGCGGGGCGAGCTCCCCCCGGTCGAGAGCTCCTTCCTCGGCGAGATGATCTCCGGCCCGGTGCACCTCATCGTCAACCGCGGCATGCGCACGTTCACCCGCGCGGACGCGGAGCGCATCGTCGGCGTGGTGCTCGCCGGCCTCCGGGCCACGGCTGCGCACACCTGAGCCGCCGCCCCGGCCGCGAGGTTCGGGCCGGGGGCCGGAGCGCCTCCGGCGGACGCCTCCGCTGCGGCGCGGCACCACACATTTGCGCAACACGGGGCCGAGTACGGTCCGGCGCATGCGTAGACAACTCCTCCTGCTCGGCGCCCTGTGCGCGCTCGCCGTACCCCTGTTCACCGCGGTCCCGGCGCAGGCGATCGTGGGCGGCACCGAGTCCACCCGCGCCTACTCCTTCATGGGCTCGTTCCAACCCTCGTATCCCGCTCCCCCGCGCGAGGACGGCCACGGATGCGGCGTCCTGCTCCTGGCCCCCCAGTGGGTGCTGACCGCCAGCCACTGCGCCGGCAAGAACCCGACCAACGCGAAGGTGGGCGTCCCCCAGGGCTGGAAGGTCCGGATCGGGTCGCTGGACAGCACCTCCGGGGGCGAGGTGGCCGAGGTCGACCACTACTACCGGCTGGCGACCAGCAACGACGAGGGCGGCTTCTGGGGCAGGGACCTGGCGCTGATGCACCTGGCGGCCCCGGTCGAGGCCGAACCCGTGCGGATCGCCCGGAGCACCCCGGCGGAGGGCTCACCGGCCAGACTCCTGGGCTGGGGCATGACCTGCGACGACAGCGACGACCCGGCGTGCTACCCGAACCGGTTGCACGAGGCCGACACCGTGGTCCAGCCGGCCTCGGCGTGCGGGATCACGGACCGCACCGACGAACTGTGCATCGGCAGCCGCGACGGCAGCGTCAACGCGGCCAACATGGACTCGGGCGGGCCCGCGCTGGTCCGCGAGGACGGTGAGTGGGCCGTGGCCGGCGTGGTCAGCGGCCCGAGCGGGAACGACGCCCCGGTCTGGTTCACCGACGCCACCCTGCACACCGCGTGGATCGACGGCATCGTCGACGGCACCGACGTGCCCGCCGACGACGAGATCCCGGACGTGGAGGGGGCGGCGTACCTGGGCGGCTGCGCGGGCTCGGTGGTGCGCACCGCCTCCTCGCTCCCGGAGGACCCCGCGCTCATGCTGACCAACGGCCACTGCGTGCAGGAGGAGCGGCCCGCCCCGGGAAGCGCGCTGGTCGACCGCCCGGCCGACGGCGAGGTGCACATCGGCGACCCCCGGGGCTACCCGCAGGCCACCGCCCGGCTGGAGCGCCTGGTGTACGCGACGATGACCGGCACCGACGTCGCCCTCTACCGCCTGGACACGACCTACGGGCAGCTGGAGTCGGAGGGGGCCAAGGTCCTCGAACTGGCCTCCGAACCCGTGCGCTCGGGCGATCCGCTCAGCATGCTCGTCCCCTACACCCGTCTGGGGTGCTCGGCCGAAGCCGTGGTCCCGCACCTGCGCGAGGGCGGCTACGAGCAGGACGACGCGATCCGCTACGCCTCGGGCGGGGGCTGCGATGTCTTTCCGGGCATGTCCGGTTCGGCGCTGCTGGCCCCCGACGGCTCCACGGTGGTGGGGGTCCACAACACCCACAACCGGGACGGCGAGGAGTGCACCGACGACAACCCCTGTGAGGTGGACGGGGACGGGAACGTCACCTTCGGGCAGGGCCGCGCCTACGGCCAGCAGGTGCACATGGTCACGGACTGCCTGACCACCGGGTCGGAGCTGGACCTGGCGCAGCCGGACTGCACCCTCACCGGGGCTTCGCGCCCCTGAGCGACCCGTCCGGGTCGGGCGCACCCGCCGGTCCGCCTCCGCGGCGGACCCGTCGGCGGACCCCGGAGCCTCCCTCCGGCCGGGGTCCGCCGACGGTGCTTCCCGCGTACCCGAAGGTCCCGGTCCTCACCCGGGAACTCGTCCCGAAAGCCATCGGCATGCTCGGCCGGGCGCTTGTGGCAGATGGGGAGAGAGCCGGATCGGCCACGGGCAACAGCCCTGACAGCCGCCGGCTCTCCCCCGGCCGTGGTCCGGGCAGCCCCGGGAACCGCTACGCCCCCGACCACGGCTCTCCGTGGTCTTTCGGCAGGAGCCCGGCCCCGAACAGGCGCTACCCGGCTACGCGGGCATGCCGGTCTCGGCCCCCAGGTAGGTCACGACCGGCGCACCCGTGTGTGGAGAGGTGTCGACGACGGCTTCGACCGCATAGACGGAGCGGATGAGCTCGGGCGTCAGCACAGCGGCGGGCGGCCCGGACGCCGCGACCCGACCGTCGTGCAGGACCGCGACCCGGTCGCAGTAGCGTGCGGCCAGGTTGAGGTCGTGAAGGGCGGTCACCACCGTCATGTCGAGCGAGCGGAGCAGGGTGAGGACTTCGAGCTGGTAACGGACGTCGAGGTGGTTGGTGGGCTCGTCCAACACGATCACTTCCGGCTGCTGCGCGAGCGCGCGGGCGAGCTGGGCGCGCTGCTGTTCACCGCCGGAGAGCGTCCGCCACGACCGGGATCGATACGCGCGCATCCCGGTGAGGGAGAGCGCGTGTTCGATCGCGGCACGGTCCTCGCCGTCCAGTCCGGCGAAGGTGCTGCGGTACGGCGTTCTGCCGAGCGCCACGGCCTCGTCGACGGTGATGTCGGTGTGCACCTCGGGCGACTGTTCGACGATCGCCATCCGCCGGGCGACCGCGCGCCGGGACAACGAGCGAACCGGTTCCCCGCCCAGGAGGACCGTCCCCGCATCCGGCCGCCGAAGCCCCGCCAGGATGCGCAGCAGTGAGGTCTTGCCGGCCCCGTTGGGCCCGAGCACGGCGAGCACCTCGTTCGAGCGCACCTCGATCGAGACCCCGTCGAGGATGCGTGTCCTGTCGACCGACCACGTGATGTCGTTCGCTGCCAGTGCCGTCATTGCCGAGCCGCCTTGCGCAGAACGATCGCGAACATCGGCGCACCGAGCAGCGCCGTGATCACCCCCACCGGGATGTCGTGCGGCGAGAACGCCGAGCGGGCGAAGGTGTCGACCCACACCAGGAAGATCGCTCCGCCGAGCCCCGAGAGGGGAAGCAGTAGGCGATGCGTGGGCCCGGCGAGCAGACGCACGATGTGCGGCACGAGCAGCCCGATGAACCCGATCGCCCCGGACGCCGCGACGGCCGCCGCCGTGATGAGCGCGGTGAGGACCATGAGCGCCACCCGTGCCAGGGTCACGTTGATCCCGAGCGAGGAAGCGGTGTCCCAGCCGAAGGTGAACGCGTCCAGGGCCGGCGCGAGGAACAGGCAGCCGACGGCTCCGAGCACGATGACGGCGGACGCCACGATCAGCGGCTCCCAGCGCGCACCCCCGAGTGAGCCGAGCAGCCAGTAGGTGAAGCCCCGGGTGGCGTCCGCGTCGCCGTCGAGCATCAGCACGAGCGAGGTGATCGCCGAGAAGAACTGCGACACGAGCACACCGGTGAGCACCACGCGGGCGGGGTTCGAGACGCGTCCGCCCCCGATGAGGAACAGCACGATCGCGAAGGCGACCAGCGCGCCGGCGAAAGCGCCCGTCGAGAGGGTCACCGCGCCCGAGCCGAGCCCGAGGATCATGACCGAGACCGCCCCGGTGGACGCCCCGGAGGAGACCCCGAGCAAGTACGGTTCGGCGAGCGGGTTGCGGGTGACCGACTGCAGCACCGCGCCCGAGACCGAGAGTCCGAGCCCGACCACGGCGGCGAGGAGCACACGTGGCAGACGCGACTCCCAGACGAGGGCGTCGATGAGCGGCGGCGCCGGCGCAACGGGGGCGAGGGCGCCCAGCCCGATGTTGCGCAGGATGATCCCGAGCACGTCGAGCGCCCCGATGTCCGCCGTGCCGACGAAGGTCGCGACGATGATCGACGCGCACAACGCGACGATGAAGGCGCCGACGATGAGGGACGAGCGCAGCCTGCCCGGTGCACGTGTCGGGGAGACCACGGCATCGCCTGCCGTCGCTCGCGCCGCCAGGGGATCGGCTCCGGGAAGCGCGCCCGTGTCGCGCGAGCCGGTCTGTGAGGGATCGGTGAGTTTCGTCATCTTCGCGCGAACACCACGACATCGTCGTAGTACCGCCAGATGACACCGGTTTCGGCGAAGCCGGCGGTGCCGAGCGCTTGCAGGTGCAGCTCGAGCGGCGCGTGCGGTGTGGGCGGGCGGTCGGCGAAGCGGCGCTCGCGCTCGGCGTGGTGCTGTCCGAACGCGTCGTCCGCGACGGCGTCCGCCCACCACTCGTCCCAGGTCTGCACGCCCTGCGCGTGCGCGTCGTGCTGGGTGCGTTCGTCGTCGGCGGCCGCCGCCTCGGTGAGGAAGGGCTGCGAGCGCGGGTCGTAGCGCAGGTGGTCGGCGTTCATGAAGACGCCGTCGGCGGGGAGCAGGGTCCCCAGGGCGTCGTAGACGGCGACGAGCTGCGCCGGCTCCAGCCAGTGGAGCGCGGTCGACGAGACGGCGACGTGCACGGGCCCGTCGGGGAGCTGAGCCCTCCAGCCGGGCGCTGCCAGATCGACGTCGAGGGGCGTGAAGCGTGAACCGTGGCGTCGGCCGAGCCAGGAGCCCGCGATCGCGAGCAGCACCGGGTCGTAGTCGACTCCGATCACCCGGGCGCCCGGGAACCGGTCGAGGACGCGCTGCGAGAGACTGCCGGGGCCGCACGCCAGATCGAGGACGGTCATGCCGGTTCCGTCGGTCTCGAACTCGTCCGAGGAGGCGCACATCCGCGTGATGACGTCGAGCATGATCTCGAACCTCTGCTCGCGGTGGGTGATGTACGCCGCCTGCTGGTCGTCCCAGGCGCGGATGAGCCGGTCGAGGGCGTTCGTGTTCGTCATTACTCGATCTCCATGTCGATGAGGCCCTGCGCGACGGTCGGGACGGCCTGCACGCTGTGGACCGACGGGTCCATGTGCTGTCCGGGCACGACGATGAAGCGGTCGTTGACGACGGCGTCCATGGTCGAGGTCAGCGGGTCGTTCTTGAGGAACTCGATCTTCTCCTCGGCCGTGTCGCCGGGGTATCCGCGGCTCAGGTCGGCGAGCACGAGCACGTCGGGGTTGCGCGCGGCGACCTCGTCCCAGCTGACCTCCGGCCATTTGGTCGAGGCGTCGCTGAAGGCGTTCTCGGCGCCGAGCATCTCGGTCACGGTCTGCGGGAGCCCGCCGGGCCCCGCGACCGAGGGGGTGGAAGAGGACGACGCGGTCGAGTAGAACCAGACCAGGCTCGGCGTGCCCTCGATCTGTTCGGCGATCTCGAGTCCCTCGTCGACCACGGCCTGCTGCTCGGCGACGAGCTCTTCGCCGGCGTCGGGCACGTCGAAGACCTCGGCAATGGTCTCGATCTCGTCGAACAGCATCTCGAAGGTCGCGCCGCCCTCGACGGCCTCGTGGTAGGTGCAGTCGAACTCGCTGAGGTAGGTCGGGACGCCGAGTTCGTGGAGTTCGGCGCGCTCACCGGCGTTCTCTGCGGTGAGGAACGAGGCGAACGACGAGTAGACGAAGTCGGGCTGCGCCTCCAGCAGGGTCTCGTGCTTGAGCAGGCCGTCCGTGAGCAGGGGGATGCCCTCGTAGGCGTCGGCGATGTCGCTCGGGACGGGGTCGGTCTCGTACGAGGTGCCTGCCATGCGATCGGCGAGGCCGAGCCGGATCATGATCTCGGTGGCCGACTGGTTCAGCGAGACCGCGCGCTCGGGAGCCTGCTCGACGGTCACCTCGGTGTCGCAGTTCTCGACGCTGAGGGGGTAGGGGGTCGCTCCCCCGCCCGCTGCCGCCGTGGAGTCGGTTTCGGGGACGGCCGCCGTCGCGCAGCCGGCCAGGGCGAGAGTCGATGCGACTCCTACGGTTCTGATAATGATTTTCAATTTCATGACCGTAGGTTACAGTGCCTCTGCCACCAGCCTGTACTCCACTGCGTGACGACCGAGGAGGCGCCCGCGGACCGCCTTCGGACCCTCCGCCCGTGTCCCGCGACGGTGCCGCGCCGTCGTCAGGACTTCCCGAGGGGGCGACGACGCGTTCCCCCGCCACTGCCGGTTCGACCTTCTCGGCGCCGGTCCGGCCGGGGGTCGGGCCGTGGTCGACGCGACCCCGGCTCCGCCCGGGCAGGGCCCCGCCCCGCGAAGCCGCCCGCCGGGGCGGAACCGGCTCTCCCTCCCCGGCCCTCGCCGCCGGTACACCGCGCCGCAAACAGACGTTCTGCCCGTCTTGTGGCGACACGGCACTACACATAGCATCAGGGCGACCTCACCGGGTCACCAGAGAGATCAGCACCCTCACCCCAGGGAGACCCCCATGCTGAGACGCATCCTCACACCCCTCCTCATCGCGCTGAGCGCCCTGGCGCTGACGCTGGTGGGCGCCGTACCGGCCTCCGCGGAACCCGCGGACCAGGTCCAGCCCCTGCGCCAGACCACCCTGTACTACGACGCGAGCCAGTCCGCGGAGTACGCCTCCGCCGTCGCCTCGGCCGTGGGCGTGTGGAACTCCAGCGTCAACAACGTCCGCCTGGAGCCGGCCCCCGCCGGGCGGCGGGCCGAGATCCGCATCATCGCCGACGACGGCTGGCCCCGCGCCCACCTGGGCCCGGTGCGCCCGGGCGGGCAGGTCACCGTCTGGATGGGCCGCCAGGGCACCGCCCAGGGCTACGACGCGGTGCGCATCGCCGCGCACGAGCTCGGCCACAGCCTGGGCCTGCCCGACGTCAAGCCCGGCCCGTGCTCCTCGCTGATGTCGGGCTCCACCGGCGGGGTGAACTGCACCGTCCGCGCCCCCAACGCCTCCGAGCGCGCGCGGGTCGAGGCCAACTACGGCGGCGGCCTGGCGGGCCAGCGCGCCGCCGACGGGCGGCTCCTGGTCGACCGCTTCTGACCGGGCACACCGGATCGGCGGTCACCGGCCTCCGGCACCGACCCTCACCAGGGGTCGGCGCCGGAGGCGTCACCGCTTCCGCGTGAGACCGGTCGCCGACGCTCCGGTCCCACGGCCTCCACTCCCCCGTTCCGGGCCGGGACCGCGATGTGATCAGCCCCGGTGCGGCCGATCCGGTGAGCCGTCGGCGAGTGCGCGCACCTCGGCGGCGACGGTGCGCCACACCGGTGCGGGGATGTCGTGGCCGACGCCCGGCAGGGCGACCAGGCGCGCGCCGGGGACGCGGGAGGCGATCGCGGCGGCGGCGTTCGGCCGGATCAGGGGGTCGTCCCGGCCGTGCAGCACCAGTGTGGGGGCCGTGATCGTGCTGATCGCCGGGCCGTGCCACTGGGCTCCGATCTGACGGCTCTGCGCCCGGGTGTCGCGGGTGCCGGAGTCGGCGAGGCGTTCGGCCTTCGCCCGCTCCTCCCGCTCGTCGAAGGGCCGGGCGGGTGAGGCGCAGAACCGGGCGATGGCCAGGCCGGCCCGGACGGTGCCCTCCTCGGTGTCGGGATAGTGCATCCGGCTGAGCCTGGCGACGGCGGGGACGCGGATGTAGCGCAGGACGCCCAGCCCCGCCGCGTCCGCGGGGACCGCCGACATCGAGGTCAGGGTGCGGACACGGCCCGGGTGGCGGATCGCGACGCGTTGCGCCACGGCGCCGCCGAGGGACACGCCGAGCAGGTGGGCCGCCTCCCAGCCGAGCTCGTCGAGCACGGCGACGGCGTCGTCGGCCATGTCCTCGGCCGTGTAGGCCTCGCCGCGTCTGCCCAGCAGGGCGGTGGCGGGCAGGCGGGTCCTCGCCGGCGGCAGGTGCGTCGACTCGCCGGCGTCGCGGTGGTCGTAGCGGGCGACCGAGAAGCCGTGCTCGGCCAGGATCCGGCACAGGCCGTCCGGCCACCACCGCCGGCTGACGCCCATGCCCATGACGAGCAGGAGCGGCTCGCCCCCGTCCGCGCCGGCCCACGTGTCGCAGGCCAGTCGGACGTCGCCGTTGCGTGCCCACCGGGTCGGTGTCCACGGTCGTCGGTCCATGCTCCCACTCCTCACAATACTGCGATCAATGTTCTCAGTATTAGGATAGGGGGCGTCGCAACAGGAGTGGAACGGGGACCGATGACCGAGGAACCGACGACCGTGTGGAACCGCCCCGAACGGGGTGCACGCGGTCCCGCGCCGGAGCGCAGCCGGGCACAGATCACCGCCGCCGCGATCGGGCTGGCGGACGGGGGCGGCCTCGCGGCGGTGTCCATGCGCCAGGTGGCCGGACAGCTCGGCACGGGACCGGCCTCGCTGTACCGCTACATGTCCACCCGGGCCGACCTCCTCGACCTCATGGCGGACGCCGCCGCCGCGGAGATCGACCTCGGCGTCCCGTTGAGCGGGGACCCGGTCGAGGACCTGGCCGCCCTCGCCGGCCGCGCCAAGCAGGTCCACCTGCGCCACCCGTGGCTGCTCGACCTGCCCGCGGAACCCGCCCTGGGCCCCCGGGGCATGGACTACCTGGAGTACGCACTGCGCGCACTGGCTCCGGCGCCGCTGTCCTCCCCCGCCCGGCTGGAGACCGTCGGGGTGCTGAACGGGCTGGTGACCCTGTTCGCCCGCACCGAGCTCCAGCGCCGGAACGCGCCCGCCGACCCCCGACGGGCGCACGCCTCCCACCTGGCCTCCGCGGCGACCGCGGAACGGCATCCGCTCCTGCTGGCCGCGCTGGCGGACGGTCCCGGCGCCGAAGCGCCCCAGGACACGCACACCCTGTTCGAGCGGGTGGTGCGCCGGGTGCTCACCGGGCTCGTCGACAACCCCTGAACCGCCCGCGGGCGCCCGGGGCGGTCCCGGCCGCACCGGCGCCCGCGCCCCTTCCGCGGCTCAACGGCCGTGGACGGCCGACGTGTCCCCGACAGGTCGCGGCAGCCCTCGGAGGAGCGCGGGAGCTCCCCGCGCGTACCCGCCCCCGCCGGGTCGGCCGGGAGCGCCCGACCGGCCCGGTCGCCGCGTCCGGGCGGTGGTACCTCATCCGGTGGCGGACACCACGTGCAGGGGCCGGGCACGCAGGGCCGCGGCGACCGGCGCCAGGTTCGCCGACAGGCCCAGCGCCAGGACCGCCGAGGCGAGGAGGGCGTACCGGCCCGGGGCGACGGACAGGACCACCGTGTCACCGGTGAAGGCGTACCCGGAGGCTGCGAGCCCGGCCAGCGCGGCCGCGGTCCCCAGGGCCACCGCCGCCGACGACACCGCCAGCGCCTCGGCGGCGACCATGCCCGCTACCTGTCCTCTGGAGGCCCCCACCAGGCGCAGCAGGGAGAAGTTCCCCGCCCTCGCCGCCACGGAGACGACGAGTGTGTTGACCGCGCCGATCCCGGCGAAGCCCGCCACCACGGCCACCATCAGGTAGGTGATCCAGTCGTCGCCCTCCCCCTGGGCCGCCACGTCGGCCAGGTGGCCGGGCCGGTCGGTGACCAGGATTCCGGGCCCGGCGTCGATCGCCCCCTCCAGCCGGCGCGCGACCGCGGCGGGGTCGGCCCCGGGGTCCAGCGTGACGTAGACGGCGCTCTCCATCGCGTCCAGCATCCGGGGGGCGAGCACCTGCCGGGGGAGCAGGACCTCGGGGAAGTCGAGCCCCGCCTCGTAGAGAACCGCCACCCGGGCCAGGATCGGCTGCCCGTCGGGCCCGGAGAGTGTGACGGTGTCGCCCACCCGCCAGCCCTCCTGCCCCGCCGTCCCGGCGTCGAGAGCGACCCCGCCGGCGTCGAACGCCTCCCACGCACCCTGTTCCGCGTCGATCCGGTAGAGGTCCGCCACGGTCCCGGGATCGACGAGGTAGGTCGTCAGGGAAGCGCCGGTGCCGGCCGTGACCGTCTGCCGGAACCCTCCTGCGGCGGACACCCCGGGAACCCCGGCGGCTGTTTGCGCCGCGGTCTCGGGAAGCCCGACCCCCACGGAGCCGGACACCACCAGGTCGGCGGCGAGGCGCTCCCCGTAGGAGTGCATGCGTGCCTCGCTCGTGGTCGGCCCCTGGAACAGCAGCACGCAGGCGACGGCGGTGGTCACCATGAGCGGCGTCATCACACCCGCCACCCGGCGCGTGTCGGCGTACGCCTCCCTGTGCACCAGGAAGGGCACCGATCCCCTCGACGCCAGCGGACCCGCCAGGCGCAGCACGCCCCGGACGAGGACCGGGGCGAGCAGGGCCGCCGCCAGGACGAGGACCATCGAGGCGGCGAGCGCCGCCACCACCGCCCCCCGGCTCCCCGCCGCCGCCCATGCCACGGCGAGCAGCGCCACAGCCCCGCCCAGGACCACCCCGCCCAGAGCGACCCGCACCCGTGCCAGGGGCGCGGACGCGACCTGGGCCGCGCGCATGGCCTCGACCGGCGCCGTCCGCCCCGCCGCACGCGCGGGCGCCCAGGAGGCCAGCAGCGGCACGGCCAGTGCCAGAACCGTTCCGGCGGCGAGCGCGGGCAGCCCAACCTCCGGCTCGAACCCCGGCGGGAGCACCCCCATGGCCTCGAAGAACCGGGCCATGAGCAACGCCAGAAGCGCACCCGCCACCCACGAGAGCACCGCGGCGACGGCGCCCAGGACCAGGGCCTCACCGAGGACCAGGCGCCGGACGAGCCCGGGCCCGGCCCCGGCCAGGCGCAGCAGGGCGAATTCCCGGACGCGGTTGCGCACCGTCGTGGTGAGCAGGCCGGCGACCATGACGGCCGCCACCGCCAGCACGAGTCCGGACACCGTGCCCAGGAACCTCCCCATGCCCGAGGCCAGCTCGCGGCCGGTCCGGCCCGGTGCGAGCGCCTCGCTCCGCTCGACCCCGGTCAACACCCTGACCTGCGGGACCTCCTCCCGAATCGCCTCGGCGAGCCGGGAGGGGTCCGTCCCCTCCCGGGGCCACACCGCTGCCAGGACCGGGTCCCCGCCCCGCGCGGCGGCCTCGCCCGGCGTGAAGAAGACGCCCCGGTCCTGCCCGCCGGCCGTGTCGCGGTCCACGATCCCGGTGACGAGCACGGTGGCTGTGCCCTCGGGGGTGAGAACCCGGGTGCGGTCACCGGGGGCCACACCCGCGTCGGCCGCGGTCCCGGCGTCGATCGCCACCTCCCCCTGCGCCCCGGGCGGCAGCCCTAGGGCGAGCGTGAGGGGCTCGGCCTCGGCGAGCGCCCACGAGTGCCCCCAGGAGCGCTGCGTCTGGCCCCCCAGCGTGCGCTCGTCGGTCACCACGTAGGCGGGGAAGGGCGCCTCCACCTCCGTCTCCGCGACCCCGGGGACCCCCGCCAGCGCTTCCACGGTCGCGGGGGGCAGTCGCGCGGGCTCCCCGGAGGGCGTCGCGGTGAGGCCCGCGTCCTCCGGGGCGGCCACCACGACGATCGGCGGCTCCGAGAGCCGCCAGGGAGCACCCGCTCCCTCGGCGGCCACCCGGTCGGCCGAACCCTGCAGGGACAGGGCGGCCACGGCCAGCCCCGCCCCCAGGGCCACGGTCAGGACGGACAGGACGAGTGGGCGCGCCCGGTCGGCCACGCCCCGCAGCACGAGCCTGATCACACGGACTCCAAGCGCCTGATCCGCTCCAGCACGGTGTCCGGGGCGGGGTCGGACAGTTCGTCCTCGATGCCGCCGTCGCGGAGGAAGAGCACCCGGTCGGCGCGCGCCGCGGCCACCGGGTCGTGGGTGACCATGACGACGGTCTGGCCGTGCTCGGTCACCGCACGCCGCAGAGCCTCCAGGACCTGGCCGCCGGAGCGGGAGTCGAGGTTGCCGGTGGGCTCGTCCGCGAAGAGCACGCTCGGCCGGTGCAGCAGCGCCCGCGCCACGGCGACCCGCTGCTGCTGCCCTCCGGACAGTTCGGCGGGCCGGTGACGGAGGCGGCCCTCCAGGCCGAGCGAGTCCACGAGTCCGGCCAGCCGGGCCTTGTCCGGGGGCAGGCCGGCCAGGCGCTGCCCGAGGGTGATGTTCTCCTCCGCGTCGAGCACGGGGAGGAGGTTGAAGGACTGGAACACGAAGCCGAACGCGCGTGCGCGCAACCGTGTCAGGTCCTTCTCGGAGAGGCCCGTGATGTCCCGCCCCTCCACCAGCACCGCGCCGGCGTCGGGGCGCTCCAGTCCGGCCGCGCAGTGCAGGAGGGTGCTCTTCCCCGATCCGGAGGGTCCCATGATCGCGGTGAACCCCCCTCGGGGGAAGACGACGTCCACCCCTCTCAGGGCATGGACGGGAACGACGCCCCGGGAGTAGGTCTTGGTCAGTCCCGTGATCCGCAGGACCGTCGGATCATCCTTTTCTTTTCCGTATGGCCGGTCGTGGGCGCCGATCCCCTTTTTCGAGGATCGACGCCCTCCATTTGTGCCCATGCCGATGTTCCGATCGCTTGCGCGGGTCGCAGGACCCGGGTGCGCCCTGTCGCCCACTCGAGGAAAGTCAAACAAAGCGGGCCGCGAACGTCACTGGCCCTGGTGGGAGTGGTCGGGTAGAGAAACCTCGACCACCGGTGGCGACCTTTCTTCCCACCGGTGGGGGCTCGTCCGATTCCCCCTCTCCCGGTGGCCGTGGGACCGCGCGAGGGACGTCGGAGAGAATCGGCATCAGCGTCGCCGCCCCTCCCCCGAATGCGAATTTCGCACGAGCATGTGAGGAGACGGATCCGCCTACCGTGAACAACCCCCAGGGGTTCGTTTCACCCTCCCCGAGATCCCCCCGAAGGGGCCTGGGAAGCGAGAGGAGACGAAGACGGATCGCGCGGGGGCGTTGACCGGCTGGACGGACGGCCCGATGGGGGAAGCGCTCCGCCGCGGTCGGGACGCCTTCCGGCGCGGCGCCGGGCAGGAAGGCGGCTGCGGTGGGGCGACAGCGTCCCGGCGCCCGGCAGGACGGCCCGGGCGGCGCGCACCCGCTTCAGCCCCCCGGCAGTACTTCGCCCCGACGCACAGCGGCCGGGTACCGGCCGTTCACCCCGCGTCCGTCCGGGGCCGCAGGCCGAGCAGGACGTCCTGGACGAGGTCGGCGCTGCGCCTGACCGCATCGTCGCCGAAGCCCAGGAAGTGCCGGTAGTGGACCGGCGCGTAGAAGAGGTCGACCATCACGTCGGTGGGCACGTCGGAGCGGAGCTGCCCGGCGGCGACGGCGGAATCCAGGCGGGCACGGCACTCCGCGATGCTGGGCTCGAGGATCGTCTCGCGGAACGCCTTCATCAGCGCGGCGTCGTTCTGCGCCTCGGCCATGACGCCCTTGAAGGCCTCGCTGATCCTGCCGGTGACCAGCCGCCGGCTCACCGCGGTGATCTGGGTCGTGAGGTCGGCGGCGATGTCCCCGGTGTCGGGGAAGGCGAAGTCGTCGCCGAGCTCCTCGTTCATCGCCTCCAGCACCACCGCGCCCTTGGAGCCCCACCAGCGGTAGATCGTGGGCTTGCCCACGCCGGCCTGGGCGGCGATGCCCTCGATGGTCACCTTCGCGAAGCCCTTGCGGCTCACCAGGTCGAACGCCGCGTCGAGGATCGCCCGGCGGGCGCGCTCGCTACGCCGTTCACTGTTCGGGGCAGAGGTCATGGGCCACATCCTACCGCCCGCGTGACGTTACGTTTCGTTTTGACAAGTCGCCTTGGATGACTTAGCTTCCATGGCGTTACGAAACGTTCCGTAACGCCATCGTTCGAGCCCGGTTCCGGGCACCGCCGAGACAGGGGAGAAGCATGTCCAGCGAAGAGGGAGCGGCCACCGTGGGGCACGTCGAGAAGATCGCGACCACGCCGGACTGGTACGCGCCCTACCGGATATCACAGGCCGTCCGGGCCGGGGGCTTCGTGTACGTGTCCGGACAGGCGGGCTTCGAGGAGGACGGGACGACCGTCGAGGGCGGGTTCCTGGAACAGGGGCGGAAGGCGTTCCGGAACGTCGGACGGGTGCTGGAGGCGGCCGGCCTGGCCTTCACGGACGTGGTCAAGGTCGGCATCTTCGTACGGGACATGGCGACGAACCTCCCGCACGTGATCACGCTGCGCGGCGAGTTCCTGTCCGAGCCCTACCCCGCCGACACCCTCGTCGAGGTCGTCTCACTGGCCCAGCCCGACTGGCAGATCGAGGTCGAGGTCATCGCACTGGACCGGAGCACCGCACGAACGCCGGGGTCGTGACAGAACATTGGCGCGGGCGGTGTGCAGGGGTTTGCACCTTCCGTAGCGGTATGTGGTCTGGTGGACCCACGTCCCGATCCCTCGAGGAAAGGTCCCTGCCCATGCATTCGTCCTTCGTGCCGCCCCGCCAGGTCAAGATCGGTGACGCGGCGGCCTTCGCCGGCACCACGCCACGGGCGATCCGTCACTACCACGAGATCGGCCTGCTCCCCGAGCCCGAGCGGGGCAGCGACGACCGCCGCCGCTACGGGTACGAGGACATGATCCGCCTGCTGTGGATTCGCAAGATGGCCGACGCCGGGATCGCCCTGGACGACATCCGTGACGCCTTCACCACCGGCACGGCTTCCGCCGGCGCCGGCAGCGGGGACGGCATCCCGGGCATCCTGGAGCGGTTGGAGGAGACCCTCGCCGAGCAGGAGACAGAACTGCGGCGGCAACGGGCCGCCGTGCAGCGGATGCGCACCGAAGGCAGCCGGATGGGCCTGCTCTCCGACTTCGTCACCGACCGTCTCAAGAACCTGCCCGAGGGCTCCCTGCGCCAGGCGGACCTGGACACTCTGCTGGTCACCGAGCGGATCTTCGGCCCGCTCGGCGCGGCCGTCCAGGCCACCCGCTTCATCGCCCTGGCCACGCATCCCGCTCTGCGGGAGGAGTCCGACCGCATCGATGAGGTTGAGGAGGCACTCGACGACAGTGTCGCCGTGGACGATCCGCGGGTGGCTCACGTGGCCGCCGAACGGCACGCCTTCGAAAGCGCCCTGCATACCGTCATCGAGGAGACCGGCCTGGAGAAAGAGGACGATGCCCTCTTCGACGCCTGGGACACGTTGCACCCCGTTCCCGCCGATGGCGGCGAGGACGGGGCCGGCCTCGGCTCCGGCAGGCGGGAGGCCGGCTCCATGAGCGCGGTCGAAGCCGTCGGCAAGATGCCCTACGACGTCTCCCCGGCCCGATGGCGCTGTATGGAACTGGCCCTGGAACTGTCCGTCCAAGACTCGCCCGCCACCTAGAACACGGTCTGAGCCGCCCGGCGCGCGGCCGCGCACCCGGGGGCGAGCCGACCCGGCCTCCGGTCCGATCGGCGCTGATACCGGTCTCGCAGTTCGTCGAAGGGCTCACAGGGCGCCGGACCGCCGAAGCGGTCCGGGCCCGCGTCGACCTCCTGTGGAAGGGAAGCCGGGGCGACGGCCCGGTCGCCGCGCGCCACCGCGGCGACCGGTCGTCGGACGGGTGCGTCCGGTCCCTGTCCGACGGCTCTCCCCCGACGGGTGCCCGCACGGGCCCGCACCCGCCGACCGGGCGTGGACAACAGATCATCCGACGATATGAATTACCGACACCCACGGCGAAATCATGAAAATCCTGCAAACCCCTTCAAGGCCGCGTTCGCCACCGCACTCGCGCCACCGAATTCGGCGATCCGTGGAGGCATTTCCACGTTTATCCCTGCACCCGCACCCCCGTTTGGGTGCAAGAACTCCAGGGTATGGGCGGTGTACCAGTTTTTCCCGCCGGGCCCGGCCCGACCCGCACCCCCGCGACGCGAAACCGGCACCCTGCCCCGCCCGCGTTCCCCGCCGCCCTCCCAGAATTGTGTTTCGAGTGAAAGGAACACCGGGGTGGTCGAATCCCCGTACGTTCCGCGGTACATGGGAAGAATCCTCACCTCCGACGGCGCTCCCCAGGGAACCTGTTTCCAGATCGACCCCGACGGCTACCTCGTGACCGCCTGGCACGTCGTCCGGACCGCGCTCGGCCTGGAGGACACGTCTGCGGAGATCGCCGAGGTCACGGTGGACAGCCTCGGAGACCCGGACCTCAAACCCACCCGGGCGTGGGTGGTGGCCAGGAACCGCAGAGCCGACCTGGCCCTGCTCAAGACGGACACGGCCCTGCCCGACAGCGCCCGCCTCCTGCGCGCCTCGGACTCGGCGGAGCAGGGCGAGGAGGTGACCCTGGTCGGCCACGCCGTGATCGAGGACATGACCCAGGCGCCCCAGCCGCGATCGGTCCAGGCCCTGGGGCGGTGGCAGGGAGAGGTCGCCCGCACCGACGGCCTGCGCCTGGGCCGGATCCAGTCCGCCGACGTCATGCCGGGCATGAGCGGGGCGCCCGTCCTCCGCCGCGGCGACGACAGCGTGCTCGGAGTGGTCTCGTCCCGCCACAATGCCGGTGACGCGTGGATGACGCACACCGTGTGGGTGTCCCGCACCGAGGACCTGCTCGAACTGTGCAAGGGGCACGTGCCCGTGCGGAAGGGCCGATGGCTCGGGGTCGCCACAGCCGCGGCCGGTGGCGCCGCAGCGGGCTACACGGTGGCCGAGTACGTCCACCGGCGCGGCGGCACAGACGCGACGGCCCCCTCCGGTTCCACGGCTTCCGAGGCCGCCCCCGAGTCGACCGCCTCCACCGCCGTGGACCTCCCCGCCGCCGACCAGGAGCCGGGTACTTCCGTCCTCTCCGACGTCGTCACGGACGAGGCGGCCTCCCGGGCGACGGAAAGCGTGCTGAAGAGGGCCGTCAGCACGTTTCTCGACTGGTTCCCGTGAACCGCCGGCAGTCGCTCGTCCACGGTCTCCACGGTCGCACGAAGGGTGCACGACGTTGATCCTCATGAGTCCCCGGGCCTCCGGGTACCGGACCTGGCTCCACCTCGCCTCCTCCATCGACACCCCCGCCCTCGAACTCGCGCACACGAACCCGGACGGCAGCCGGGGAACGCTCTACATCGCGCGCGGAGACGCCTACGTCCTCCCCGACAACGGGCTGATCCTCGGCTTCCACGTCAGGTACACGGGCGGGTCCAGCGCCTTCTTCGCCCTCGACCACTCCGGCCCGCCGGACTGGCACGAGAAGCGCGCCGCCGTGAAGGAGGCGGCCCACTTCGTCTGGGACGCGGTCAGCGTCGGCAGGATGATCCTCGCCCGGTCCCCCGGCGGGCTCGCCGCCTCCGGGGCCGGCTACGTGCTGCGGCACACCGAGGCCGGCAAGGCGGTCCGGGGGGCCGTGGTCGGCCTCCTGCCGGACTGGGTCGGTTCCCCTCCCGACCCCGGCTACTACCGCCAGTCGGACGGCGCGTACATGATCCGGGGCGCCTACCACCTCTGAAGTTCCCGGGGCGCGGACCGGCGCCCTACGGCCCCCGAAAGGTGCGAGCGTGTCCCTTCCCAAGAAGTTGGTGCCGATCACGATCGACGGCGTGGACGTGTACGTCGCCGTCCAGCAGCTGCCAGGGGCCGAGCCGATGACCTCCGGCGTCACCGAGGCCGTCGCGAACAAGGCTGCGGAGGCCGTCGACCACGTCCAGGACGTGGTGCGGGGCATAGCCGCCAAGTTCAGCGGCACGGTGTGGGAGCTCGCGCAGCAGGCCACCCGCCCGGAGTCGGTGTCGGTGGAGTTCGGAGTGACGATCGCCGCCGAGGGGTCGCTGGTCGTTTTCAGCGGCTCGGCAGAGGCCTCGGTGACCGTCACCCTGACCTACCCCGTCCCCGGCCCCTCCGACGGCGGCGCCCCGGGCCCCTGACGGGCTCGGACCAGGCCGGGCGTGCGGGAGGTCCGCCGCACGCCCGGCCGTCCTGTGCCCCTTGCCGGATACCGGCGGGGTCCCGGCGCCCGCACCACCTCCGGACGCCGCCTGGTCGTCAAGGTCATCCGCCCCGAACTCGCCTCCGAGGCCGGCTTCCGCGCCCGCTTCGCCCGCGAGGCCGAGACCGCGCGCAAGGTCGGCGGATTCCACACCGCTCAGGTCGTGGACGCCGACCCTCACGCCGACGCGCCCTGGATCGCCACCGCCCACATCCCCGGCCCCACCCTGCAGCAGGCCGTCCGCGGCCACGGCCCCCTCACCACGCCCGCGCTGCAGGTGCTGGCCACCGGCCTCGCCGAAGGACTGAAGGCCATCCACGGGTGCGACCTGGTGCACCGCGACCTCAAACCCGGCAACATCATCCTGGCCGAGGACGGCCCCCGCATCATCGACTTCGGCATCGCCCGCCCCTTGGACGCCGACAGCATGACCACGCGGGGCGCGGTCTTCGGCACCCTTCCCTACATGTCACCGGAGCAGACCGACGGCTCACGCGTGGGTCCCTCATCCGACATCTTCTCCCTGGGCACCGTGCTGGTCTACGCCGCCACCGGTACCAACCCCTTCGCCGGGGCCACCATGGCCGAGACCCTGCGCCGCGTCATCAGTCCTCCCCCCGACCCGGGGACGTTCGACCCGGAACTGCGGGCGCTGGTCCTCGAGTGCTGGAACCACGATCCGGTCCAACGTCCAGTCCCCGACCAGATCCTCGCCCGCTTCGAGACCCGCGACCTCCACGGCTCCTGGCCGCCCCCCGCCGCCCGCACCGCACCGGCCGACAGCCCTCCTCCGTCCCCACCGGCCCGGGACCCCGGTGAGAGAACCGAGAACGCGACCCTTCCGCCCCAGACAGACCCCCTCGCCGAAACGACCGTGTCCGGCAACCCGAACCCCACCAGGTTCCAGGCACCGACCCCTGCCGCAGAGGGTTCCGCGGTTCCCCTGCCCTTCCCCCCTGCGACGACAGACTCCGGCGGGCGGGCGCCGCGACGAAGGAGGTGGCCGTACTACATCAGCGCGGTGAGTGTTCTCGCGATCGTTTCCGTCCTGCTGTGGCGGGGCTTGGGCTCGCACCCCGAAGCCACTCTCACCGGACACGGTGGCGGCGTGTCCTCGGTGGCGTTCAACCACGACGGCACCACCCTCGCCACAGGCAACAGCTACGACGGCACCGTACGGCTGTGGGAGCTCGATTGATCCCTTACCTGGGGGCCGTTGATCCGATGGTGGAGCAGCCTCGGGGATGAGGGAACCTCAGACCAGCAAGTGCGAGCCCTTTCGCTGACCTGAGGTCGTCGGTGCAGGGCGGCTCCTGGTGTGCTCCCCGGTACCGGCCACCGCACCGGAACCAGCCCACCGCTCTGAACTGGCGTTCCGCTCAGCAGTGCGGCGGCCTCGGCCACGTCCGGCAAACAGGCTCTGGCAAGTGTCCTGGGTGAAGTGCATGGTCGCGTGCCCCAGCCCGACCGAGATCTCCTCGACATCGGTGCCGGCCGCGAGCGCCCGCAAGGCAGCCCCGTGCAACGTGGCCGGCGCCGCCGCTCAGTCCAGGTCGGACATGTCGAGCACGAAGCGGTAGCGGACGTCGTTGCGTTCCAGGCGTTCCAAGGCCGTGTTCACCTGCGACGACGGCAGCAGTTCGATGTCGGCGGTGATGCCGTGCTCTGCGCAGAAGCGCAGCAGGTCGGCGGTGGAGGGTCGGCCGCCGCTGCCGGCGGAGCTGAGCCTCTTGCGGCCGATGAGCAGGTCGGTGGTCTCCACGGTGACCGGGCCGAGGTGCCCGAGGTGGCTGAGGGTGCCGTCCATGGCGACGGTGCGCAGGTAGGGGGTCAGGTCGTGGGGGGCGGAGACGGTGTCGATGACCACGTCGAACCGGTCCCGGACGGCTTCCATCTGCGCGGCGTCGGTGGAGACGACGAATCCGTCCGCGCCGAGTCCGTACGCCTCCTCGGCCTTGCCCGGTGTGCGGCTGATGACGGTGGTCGTGGCGCCGAGTGCGGCAGCCAGCTTGACGGCGAGGTGTCCCAGACCGCCCAGCCCGGCCACGGCGACCGTGCTGCCGGGGCCCACGCCGAGGGCCCGCAGGGGTTCCCAGACGGTGACGCCGGCGCAGAGCAGGGGGGCTGCTCCGGCCGCGTCCAGGCCGGCGGGCAGGTGGTGGACGAACGTGT
This sequence comes from Streptomonospora nanhaiensis, assembly GCF_026642255.1. GTDB lineage: Bacteria > Actinomycetota > Actinomycetes > Streptosporangiales > Streptosporangiaceae > Nocardiopsis > Nocardiopsis tropica. The sequence goes on from NZ_CP113264.1 coordinate 4,103,612, forward strand.
CGCGGACCACGTATTCGCGGGAGTAGCCGCCCAGGGTGGTCGCCCCGTCACGGCGGTCGATTCCGCCGTAGGTCAGGGTCGGGAAGCCGCGGCAGAAGTTCTCCTGGCCGGCCTGGCACATGGGGCACGTGCCGCACGAGTCGACGATGTTGCCGACGGCCACGGGGTCGCCCGGGGCGAAGCCGGTGACCGCGCCGCCGACCTCGCTCACCGTGCCCGTGAACTCGTGCCCCGGCACCAGGGCCCCGTCCGTGTCGCTCTTGTGGGCGCGTAGGGCGTGCAGGTCGCTGAAACAGACGCCGCAGTAGTCCACGCGCACCGCGACGTCGTCCGGACGCAGGTCCCGGCGCCGGAGGTGGGTGCGGCGCAGGGCGCGGGTCGCGGGGTCCGCCTGCCATCCGATGGTGGTGCGCATATCTCTCCAAAGACAGACTGTTCGGTCTATTTGGAACCTAGGCCGTCGGAGCCGGATAAGCAAACAGACTGGTCTGTCTGCTAACGTGGCGGCCATGCCCGAACAGCCATCGAGCGCGCGCGGGGCCGCCACGCACCGGCGGATCGTCGACGCCGCCACACAGGAATTCGCCCGGTACGGCATCGCCGGAGCCCGCATCGAGCGGATCATCACCGCCGCACGGACCAACAAGGCCCAGCTCTACGGCTACTTCGGCAACAAGGAACAGCTCTTCGACGCGATCTTCTTCGCCTCGCTGGAGCGCATCATCGATGTCGCCCCCATCGACGCCGGGGACCTGGCCGACTGGGCCGTGCGCCTCTACGACGAGTACCTGGCCCGTCCCGACCTCATCCGCCTCGCCACCTGGGCCCGGCTGGAACGGCGCCCGACCGGGCACCTCGTCGCGGAGCACGAGCGCTACGACGACCACAAGCTCGGCGCCATCGCCGAGGCCCAGGCCGCCGGGCGCATCAGGCAGGGCGACCCCTTCGACGTGATGGCCCTGGTCATCGCCATGTCCATGGCCTGGTCGCCGGTGAGCAACGTCTACGCCGCCACCGCGACGGAGCCCCAGGGGGTGCACGCACAGCGGCGCGACCTGTTGCGGGACTGCGTCCGCCGCGCCGTCGCCCCGGAACCGGCAGCCTCCGCCGCGCCCTGAGCCGCGGGTGCGCCCGTGCGGCGGCCCCGTACCCCCGCAGGGTCGGCGCGGTGCGCCTACGCGGTCGCCTCACCCCTTCCTGCGGCCCTCCCCGCCCGCTCGGGGGCGGCGGGCCCGGGGCACGGAGTCCAGGACGAGCTCGTAGGAGTGGTCCACGAGGTCCCGGATCATGTGCTCGGTGATCTCTTCGCCGGCGCCCACGGAGGGCCAATGCTTCTTGTCGAGGTAACGGCCCGGGGTGATCGAGGGGTACCGGCGCCGCAGGGAGCGGCCGTGGTCGGGCTCGACCTTGACGGTGACGATGCGCTCGTCTGGGTCGTCGGTGACGATCAGGAAGACCTTGCCCGCCACCTTGTACACGTCCAGCTTGTCGACGAAGGGCCGCCCTTGGTCGGTCCCGGGCAGGTCCCGGGCCGCGCTGCGCGCGGTCTGTTGGAGCTGCTCTCCGGTGATGGACATGGCCACTCCTCAGGTCTGTGGCGAAAGTGCGCCCCTGCCGTCCGCGGGACCGGTCCGGCACGAATGTCGGACGTGTCCGCCAGACTCCGGTCATGGAGATGACGCTGCAACTGACGATCGACTGTTCCGACCCGCGGAGACTGGTGGCGTTCTGGAGCGAGGCTCTGGGATACATACCCGAACCCCCACCGGGCGGACACACCACGTGGCGGGAGTACTGGGCAGCCATGGGGGTGCCGGAGGAGGAGTTGCCCGCGGGCACGGGCGACACCCCGGAGTCGATCGTCGATCCCGCAGGGCAAGGGCCCCGGGTGTGGTTCCAGCGGGTTCCGGAACCCAAGGCCGCCAAGAACCGGATACACCTCGATCTGAAGGTCGGCGGCGGTCGCGACGTCCCGTTGGCGGTGCGCACGCAGCGGGTCACCGCCACGGTGGAGAGGCTGGTCGAGGCCGGCGCCCGCGTGCTCCGGACCACGGATGAACCGGACATGGACCATTACGCGGTCCTGATGCAGGACCCGGAAGGCAACGAATTCGACGTCGTCTAGGAATCGTTCGGCCGTGCTGCTCACGGCCGCTCGTCGACCGCCGCGGCGAGGACGACCTCGGCGCCGCGCTGCCCGGCCGTGAACACGGTGGACAGGGGCTTCCGTTGCCGCTCGACGGCCGGGCGCAGCCCGGTGGTCAGCCCGCCGCGCGAACGTCCGGGCGCGTGGCCGGCTTTCTCGACGGCGTCCCGACGGGGCGGTGGGACCGGGGCAGGTTGCCCACCACGAGCCGGTAGGACTCGGCCACCAGCTCCCTGACCAGGTCCTCGTCGATCGAGTCGCCGGGAGCGAGCGTGATCCAGTGCCTCTTGTTCATGTGGTAGCCCGGTGTGATGTCGGCGTGGGTCTCGCGCAGGGCTTCGGCCTCACCGGGGTCGGACTTGAGGATCACGACCGGTTTGCCGGGGACCTCGGTCATCAGCATGAACACCTTGCCCCGGACCTTGAAGACCTCCCAGTCGGGTCCGAACGGGTGCTCCAACCCGGCACCCACCAGGGTCTCGGCGTGTTCCTGGGCCGTGTCCTGCAAGGTTTCGCCGTCCATCGCCACTCTCCGTCCTCGCGTGCTGCGGCCGTGGGCGCTCGGCGCCCGCGTGCCGTCGCCCTGTGTCTCTCCTACCCGGTCCGACCGGCCCACACAGGTCGTCGAACTGCGTGGACGCGCTACGGGCTCCGGCCTCGGCCCGGCTGCCGGGAGCAGGCTCCTCCCCTGCCGGGGAACCGACGCGTGTGGAACGGTACCCCGGACGGGGGCCGGTCGCCGCTTAGGTTGGGTTCATGCTCTCTTCGGCGCAGCTGGCTGTCTTCGTACCCGCGGCGTTGGCGGTGGCCGCCGCGCCCGGAGCCAACAACCTGCTCGCCTTCCGCAACGGGCTGCGGCAGGGCCTGCGTCCGGCCGCCGTCGCACTCCTCGGACGCTTCGCCGCGTTCGCCCTCATGCTCGGTGCGGTGACCACCGGCCTGGGGGCGCTCCTGCACGCCTCCCGGACGGCCTTCGAGATCCTCCGCGTCGCCGGGGCGGCCGTCATGGTCGGACTGGGGGCGTGGGTGGTGTGGTCGGCGCGCGCCGCCTCCGCGCCGAACGGGTCCGCACCCGACCGGGAGGACGGGGGCGCCCGTGATACGGCGCCGTGGAAGCTGGCGGGGCAGGAGTTCGTCACCGCCGCCGCCAACCCCAAGGCTCTCCTGCTGTTCACGGCGTTCCTACCACCGTTCGTCTCTTCCGGGTCCGGCGTCGCGGCCGGAGTGCAGCTGGTCGCGCTGGGCGGGCTCTACATCGTCTGCGAGGCGGCCACCGCCCTGGTCTGGGCGACCGCGGGGCGCGTGCTGGCGGGGCGCCGCCTGCGGCCGGTGACGCTGCGCCGCCTGGACCAGGCGTCCGGGGGAGCATTGATCGCGTTCGGCGGAGGGCTGGCGCTGGCGGACCTGTCACGCCGGTAGACCCGGGGAGCCGCATGCGGCGTCGGCGCCCCCGGGCCCGCAGCCGCCGTCCGACAGCCGTACCGCGTCCGGGCCGTGATGCCTGTACCGGTGAGGACATGACACCGTGTCACTGGTGTCGCGGCGGAGCAGGACGAATACTGGTCCGGCCCCCCGGGGCGGGGTCGCGGACACGCCGGCACGGGGTTCGGGAGCTCCGGCGCCGGGAAGAGACGGTTCCGCGCCCGGCAGGCCGGGCGCCCCGGGCGGGACGGACGCCGAGGAGAAGACGATGGAACCGACACTGCCGCAACGGCTCTACCTGCTCAGCTACGACACCGACAAGAACCGGTTCGACCCCGTCAGCACCGCCTACCGCGGCCACCTGCTGCGCGCCGCGGCGCTGACCGAGCTGATCCTCGGCGGCCTGCTCCGTGCCCGGGACGGTAGGGCCGAGCGCGACACCGCCCGCACTCCGGAGGACCCGTTCCTGGCCGAGGTGCTGGACGGCCTGTCGCCGCACGAACCGGGCCACTGGATCAACGCCGTCCCGGACCGTGAGTGGAAGGCCGAGAGGGCCGTGCGCGAGCAGCTCGTCGCGAACGGGTCGATCACGGTCGACCGCGGCCGGGTACTGGGGCTCTTCCCGACCCTCGACGTCACCCTCGAACACCCCGGAGAGGTCCGCCGGCTGCGCGAGCGCGTGCACGAGGCGGTCCGCACCGAGCACACCGTGGCGACCGCCCCCGCCGAGGACGTGGCCCTGGCCGCGATCGCGGCCGACGGCGATGTCTGGACGGTGTTCACCCCGCAGGAGCGGCACGAGTACAGGGCCGGGTTCAAGGCGGTCCACGAGCGCTTCGGCGTCGAGGTGCCCGGGATGCGCACCGCGATCCTGGCTGCCGTCGTGAACCGGCGGGCGGGGACCGCCTAGCAGGCGGTGTCGGCGCGGAGGGCGACGCGTGGTGACCGGCCCCGGCCCGTCGGCCGCCCCCTGCCGGTCGGCCTGGTCCGCCCCGCTGTTCACCGCCCCGGCTGCGTGGTGGCGGGCTCGGGGGCATCGGCCGGCTCGGGCTCCCAGCGCAGCAGGTCCCCCGGCTGGCAGTCGAGCACCGTGCACAGGGCGGACAGGGTCGTGAAGCGCACCGCCTTGGCGCGGCCGTTCTTGAGCACCGCCAGGTTGGCGGGCGTGATCCCGACGCGGTCCGCGAGTTCCCCGACGGACATCTTGCGCTTGGCCAGCATCACGTCGATGTCGACGACGATCGGCATCAGATGACCTCGTCGAGCTCGCCCCGCAGCCGGGACGCCTCGGCCTTGCTCTCGATCGCCTGGGCCAGCAGCGTCCTCAGCACGACCACGATGAGCGCGACCCCCAGGAGCGCCGTGCCCACGCCGCCCACCAGCAGGACCACACCCGGCGGCACGGCCTCGCCCGGGGCCATGACGAACCCGAGCCCGAACACCAGGAGGGCGGCCGCCACGATCGCGCCGATCATCACGTCGACGTACCGGAAGGCGGTGCTGGAGAACACGGTCCCGCGCCGCACCTTCGTCACCAGGAGCCACACACAGACCAGAACTGCCTGGACCGCAACGATGCCCAGGAACACGATCGCGATCACGGGGGCGCGCACGAGCAGCGGGTCGGCGCCGGCCTCGCGCAGGTCCGCGGCCAGCAGCGGCACCATGACCGCCTGCACGAACACCGACCCTCCGAGCAACATCACGAGCACGACGCGCAGCGCCAGCACCGTCAACTTCCCCATCGCATCTCCCTGGATCGTTTCTCAATAAGAATCTATCGAAAAACGATAGCAGCGGCAATGGAGTGCCCATGTCCCTGAGCCCTCGTCCCCCGACTCCCCCGCCGGCGCCCCAGGGACCCGGCCCTCTCGGAGTCGGTCGGCCTGCCCCTCTAACGCGCCCGCGCCGCGTTCACAGAGCGGTGACAGAAGCATCCCGGGGCGTGGAGACCGCACCGGGACCGCTCCGGGACCCACGTCCACGGGGGCCCTGCCCCGGATCGCGGGGGCGGCGGCGCCGCCCGGTGCTCACCTGTCGGCTCCGGCCCGGGTACGGCGGCCCTCGTGGTGGGAGCCGCGCCAGTCCAGGCACACGACGGTGGCGTCGTCCTCCGGGCGCCTTTCGGAGGCGTCGGTGACCGCGGCGGTCAGGGTCCGTACGACCTCACGGGGGTGGTCGTCGGCGGTGTCACCGATCAGCCGGGGCAGGTCGACGGATGCCGCCCGGCGGTCCTGCATGCCGTCGGTGTGGAAGACGAGGCGGTCACCGGGGCGCAGGTCGAGGTGCTGCACGTGATAGGCGACCGGTACGTGCATACCGAAGGGCAGGTCGACGTCCAGGCCGACCTCGTTCACCGTGCCTTCGCGCAGGAGCAGCGGCCAGGGGTGCCCGGCGTTGACGATCTGCGCGCCGGTGCCGTCCAGGGCGATGCGCACCAGCTGGCCTGTGGCGAACGAGTGGTCTCCGTGGTCCAGGAGGGCCCGGTGGGCCTGATACGCCTGATCGGCCAGGTCGGCGCCGGCTCGGCGGGCGCTGCGGGAGGCGTTGACCAGCAGGGTGGCCATGAGGGCGGCGTTGACGTCGTGGCCCATGGCGTCGGTGATGGACAGGTTCAGGGTGTTGCGGTCCAGGGAGTAGTCGTAGGTATCCCCGGCGACGGAGTCGGCGGGCACCAGGGCCGTGGCGAGGACGAACTGGGCGGCTTCGCAGGAGGACGCGCTGGGCAGGAGGTGGCGTTGGATCTCGCTGGCCAGGCTGATCGGGGTGGTGCGCCGGCCCCAGTGGTAGAGGTCGGTGAAACGGCGGTCGGTGACGATGATGTACGCCAGCGCGTGCGCGGCCCCGCGGACCTCGTCCAGGACCTCCCCCGTGACGTGGGGCAGGGTCAGCTCCAGGATGCCGATGACGTCGCCGCGGTTGGTCACCGGAGCGAGCACCTGCTGCCCGTGCCCGTCCCCGGGTCCCTGCACCAGTTCCTGGGTGCGCAGCACCCGGTCGTAGACGCTGCCGTCCAGCGGAATCTGCTCGGGCTGGCGGTCCTTCCGCGTGACGGTCTCCTCGCCGACCCGCACCACCTGCCGGCCGACCATGTCGGCGAACAGGAACGAGACCGCGTGCGCGTCGAACCGGTCGCGCAGATTGCACGCCACCACGTTGAGGGACTCCATCGGCGCGGCGTCCTCCGCCTCGGCGAGCATCTCCGCCAGCCCGATCCGGTCACCAGCCATCGTCTCCCCCAGCGTTTTCGCGCACCCGCCTCACACTGACCGTGCGTACCACCTTCCCCCGCCCACACCGGCTACACCTCGGGCAACAGGCGGCCCCGACCAGCGCGTATTGCCGCCGTCGAAGGCCGCCGGGAGCGGAGCCGGCCCGCAGTGCGGCGGTCAGGAGAGCGGGAAGCAGGTGCGGGCGAGGCAGGTGCGGGCGGAGAGGTCCCCGGCCGGCCCTCCCCCCGGAGCGGTGCCGCGTTCGTGCGATGCGCGCCGCCCCCCGGCGCCGGGGGGCGGGGTCGGCGGCCCCTCCCCTGCTCCACGGGCACCTCGAAGGTTCCGAAGTCGGCGGCGCGCAGCGTCACGGAGTCCGCCTCGTCCGGCGGGGCCGGGAAGTAGACGGAGGGGCCCCGCCGTCTGCCGAGCAGTGGGCGTCAGAGGCGCCGACCGCCGGGATCCCCGTGGACGGCTGCCGGTACCCGCTCGGTCAGCTCCCGTCCGCCGAGAAGCGGTAGAAGGACTGGACCGCCCCCTGGTCCGTCGCGAACGAGGAGACCAGGTGCGGGCGCAGGGGGCCGGGGTCGGGTCCGAAGAGGGGGATGCCCTTCCCTAGGAGCACCGGAACGCGGGTCACGGTGAGGTCCGAGAGGAGACCCTCGGCCAGGAACGCCTGGACGGTGCGGCCTCCGTCGGCGTAGGCGCGCTTCACCCCGGCCTCGGCGAGGGCCGTCCGCAGCGCGGGGAGGTCCGGATGAACGGTCACCGGCGAACTTCCCAGGTCCGGTCGCGGTCCGGCGGGCAGCGTCGTGGAGAGCACGTGGATGGGCATGCCCCGGTAGAGGTCCGGTGCGAGTTCCCGCACGGTGTCGTAACTCGCGCGCCCCATCGCCAGGGCGTCGACGGAGGCGAAGAACTCCTCGGAGCCGGTGTTGTCGAAGACGGTCAGCCAGTCCAGCTCACCGTCGGGCCCCGCGATGTACCCGTCGAGGCTGCAGCCGAGGAAGGCGTGAAATGTGGTCATGTCCGAACCGTAGCGGCGCCCCCGGGGCGGCGGCCTGACCGATCTTGCGCTGTTCGGGCCGTGCCCCGGAGCTGGCTCTCGGCCCGGCCCCTTCGTCGGCCCCGCCGCTCCCCGGTACCGGTCGACCGGTGCCACGGGGGCTCCCATGACGTTTGAGGGGGTGAACCGATGACGCCGCGTCACTGGTGGGCGCGGCGGGGTGACAGCAGTCTGAGGGGGTGCTTCCCGGCGGCGACGGCCGCCCCTCACAGCGGGGGCGACGGGCTGCCGGGAGGCGGGAATCCGCTACCCAGGAGGCTGCACACGTGGAACGAAAATGGAGCACGGGCCGGAGTGCGCCGCTGACGGCGGTGGTCCTCCTCGCCGGTTCGCTGGTCGCGGCGGCGCCCGCCGCGGCCGACGATCGCGACGGGAGGCCGGTGCCGGAGGTGGAGTGGGGCGCGTGCCCCGCCGACGTCCCGACCGGGCCGTACCCGCTGGAGTGCGGGACCGTGCCGGTACCGGTGGACTACGGCGACCCCGAGGGCGCCGGGATCGACATCATGGTCTCCCGCCTTGCCAGCGAGGTACCGGGTGAGCGGCGCGGCATCCTGATGCTCAACCCGGGCGGCCCGGGCGGCTCCGGGCTGTCGATGCCCGCCGACCTGGCCGCCCTGGGCGCGCCCGCGAGCCTCTCGAACACCTATGACCTGATCGGCATGGACCCCCGCGGGGTCGGGCACTCCGCACCGGTGAGCTGCGGTTTCACCACCGACCAGGCGTACTACGGCAACATTCCGCCGTACGCCGTCGACGACGCGGCCATCACCGACCAGGCGGTGACCGCCGAGGCGGTCGCCGACCGGTGCGCGGCCAACGACACCGACGGGCTGCTGCCCCACATCTCGACGGCGAACACGGCCCGCGACATGGACCGGATCAGGGCAGCGCTCGGCGAGGAGAAGACCGGCTACTTCGGGGTGTCCTACGGGTCGGCGCTGGGCGCCGCCTACGCCTCCCTGTTCCCCGAGCGCACGGACCGGATCGTGCTCGACAGCAACATCGGCGACACCTTCCTCGGCTACGACGGTCTCCGCCAGTTCGGCGCGGGCTTCGAGGAGGCCTTCCCCGACTTCGCCGCCTGGCTGGCGCGACGCGACGGCAGCTACGGCCTGGGGAACTCTCCGGAGCAGGTGCGGGAGACCTACTTCGAGATCGCGGGGCGGCTCGACGAAGAGCCGGTGGCGGGCGTCGACGGCCCCGCCTTCCGATTCGCCTCCTTCATCGGCCTGTACGGCGAGCCGAACTACGCCCGGACGGCGCAGCTGTGGCAGGCGCTGGACGACCGCGACGAGAGCGCGGTCCAGCGGTACCTGGACGGCCCGGCCGGTGGCGGTGAGGAGACGGCCGAGCCCGTGGCAGCGGACAACGCCTGGTCGGCGTTCCTCGCGGTGGCCTGCAACGACTCCGAGTGGCCGGAGGACCTCGACACCTACCGGAGCGGTGTCGCCGAGGACCGGGAGCGGTACCCGATGTACGGCGCGGCCCCTGCCAACGTCATGCCGTGCGCCTACTGGCACCACGAGCCGGCCGAGGCCCCGGTGGAGATCACCGGGGAGGGCCCGGACAACGTCCTGATCGTGCAGAACCTGCGTGACGCGGCCACACCGTACGCCGGAGGCGTGAGGCTGGACGACAAGTTCGGGCAGCGGTCGCGGCTGGTGAGCGTCGACGGGAACGGGCACGGCGTCTACCTCTACGGTGACAACGCCTGCGCCTGGAACGTCACCACGGGCTTCCTCGTCGACGGCGAGTTCCCGGAGCGGGACGTCTCCTGCGGGGCGTCCGCGAACGCCGGTCCGGGACCCGGCAGCGGGGCGGAGCGGCTGCGGACCGAAACCCTCGACCGGCTCGGCGCCGCCTGACCCGGGTCGAGGGGCGTGGTCGCCCCCGGGCGCCGGGGGCGGGTCGGATCCGATCCGCCCCCGGCGCTCCTTCGGCCCCGGCCGCCCCGCGGCCGATCCGCGGGGCGGCCGGGACCGAGGGAGCGGGCCTTCCGGCCCGCCCGGGCCCGGGGTTCCGGTGCGCCCCGTGCGGCGCGCCCCGGAACCCGCGGTCACAGCGCGGCCCGCACGCGTTCGCCGATGCGTCCGACCGAGACCCCGTAGCGGTCGTGGAGCGTGGGCAGCGCGCCCGCGTCGAGGAACTCGTCCGGCAGGCCGATGGGGGTCACCTGCCGGGTCACGCCCCGCTGGACCAGCGCGGAGGCGACCGACTCGAAGAGGCCGCCCACCACGGAGTGGTTCTCCAGCACGAAGACCTTCCGGTCGGCCGCGACCTCGGCCAGGACGGTGTCCACGTCCAGCGGCTTGATGGTCGGCGTGTGCAGGACAGCGACGCCGATGCGGTCCTTCTCCAGCGCGGCGGCCACGCGCAGGGCGCGCTCGGTCATCAGCCCCGAGGAGATGAACAGGACGTCCGAGCCGCCGCGGAGCAGTGCGGCCTTGCCGAGGCGGAACTCGTAGTCGTACTCGTCGAGCACCGTGGGCACCGCGCCGCGCAGGATGCGGGTGTAGGTGGGCCCCTCGTGCGCGACGAGCTGGGGGACGGCCTGGGCGATGTCGACGGAGTCGCAGGGGTCGACGACGGTCATCCCCGGGATCCCGCGGAGCAGGGCGACGTCCTCCGTGGCCTGGTGGCTGGGGCCGTAACCGGTCGTCAGCCCGGGCAGGGCCGCGACGATGTTGACGTTCAGGCGCGGTTCGGCGATGTCCAGGCACAGGAAGTCGTAGGCGCGGCGGGTGGCGAAGACCGAGTAGGTCGACGCGAAGGGCACGAACCCCTCCTGGGCCAGGCCGGCCGCGGCGCCCATCATGACCTGCTCGGCCATGCCCATCTGGTAGAAGCGGTCGGGCATGGCGTCGCGGAACACGTGCATGTCGGTGTACTTGGCCAGGTCCGCGGACAGGCCCACGATGCGGGGGTCCTCCCGCGCCGCGGCGAGCAGCGCGTGCCCCAGCGGGGCCTGGGCGGTGCGCGCGCCGTCGTCGGCGATCGAGGCGATCATCGCGTCCGAGGTGAGCCGCTTGGCGGTGGTGGCGCTCATGCGTCGTTCCCTTCCTTGAGCTGTTCGCGGGCCGTCTGCCACTCGTCCGGGGCCACCCGCATGAAGTGCAGCTTCTCCCTGGACTCCAGCATCGGCACGCCCTTGCCCATGGTGGTGTCGCAGATCAGGGCCTTGGGTCGGCCGCGGTGGGCCTTGAGCTCGTCCAGTGCCGCGAGCAGCGCGGCGACGTCGTTGCCGTCGACCCGCAGGACGTGCCAGCCGTTGACCCTGAACTTGTCGTCGGCGGGCTCGGTGCCCATGACCTCCTGCGCCGGGCCGTCGGCGACCTGGCGGTTCATGTCCACGATCGCGATGACGTTGTCCAGGCCGTGGTGGGCGCAGGCCTGCACGGCCTCCCAGGTGGAACCCTCGCTGAGCTCACCGTCGGAGAGCAGGTTGTACACGTGCGCCGGGTTGTCCTTGCGGCGCAGTCCCAAGGCGATCCCCACGGCGACGCCGAGCCCGTGGCCCAGGGAGCCGCCGGAGACCTCCATGCCGGGCGTGTAGGTGGACATGCCCGACATGGGCAGGCGCGAGTCGTCGGTGGCGTAGGTGTCCAGTTCCTCGACGGGGATCACGCCCGCCTCGGCCAGGGCCGCGTACAGGGCGATCGCGTAGTGGCCGATGGAGAGGAGGAAGCGGTCGCGCCCCTCCCACTCGGGGTCCTCGGGACGGAGGTCGAGCTGGTCGGCGTAGAGGGCGGCGAGGACGTCGGCGATCCCGAGGGCCTGGCCGATGTAGCCCTGCCCCTGTACCTCCCCCTGGGTCAGGGCGTTCAGCCTGATCCGGTACGCGGCGGCCCTCACCCGGTCGGTCCGGGCGGTGTCGACACCGCTTCCGGGCGCCGTGGCGGTCTGGTTCATCTCAGTCCTCCTGGTTGGGTGGTTCGGGTGGTGGTTGCGGGGGGCGATCCGGCGGCCTGTCCGGAGCTTCGTCCGGGTTGGCGGTCGCGTCGCGGGGCCGGTCCGCGATGAGGGCTCACGCCAGCGCCCAGACGAGGCAGACCAGGCCGAAACCGGTCGTGCCCAGTACCGTGACCAGCACGGTCCATGTGCGCAGCGCGTCCGCGACCTGTAGCCCGAGGTAGCGCGAGACGATCCAGAACCCCGAGTCGTTCACGTGGGAGAGGCAGATCGCCCCGCAGCCGATGGCGAGGTTGATCAGGGCGATCTCCACAGAGCTGTAACCGCCTTCGGAGACCGTGCTCGCCAGCAGCCCGGCGGTGGTGATGGCCGACACCGTCGCCGATCCCTGGGCCGCTCTGAGCAGGGCGGCCAGGACGAAGGCCAGGAGCAGCAGGGGGATGCCCAGTCCGAGCAGGCCGCCGGAGAGGGCGTCGCCGATGCCGCTCTCGCTGAGGACCTTGGCGAAGGCTCCGCCCGCCCCCGTGACGAAGACGACGATGGCCGCCGGGGCCAGGGCCCCCTCCATGACCCGGCCCACGGAGCGCATCGACCACCCGCGCCGCACCCCCAGCAGGTACACCGCCAGCAGACAGCCGGTGAGCAGGGCGAACGGCGGGGCTCCGAGCATCGTCAGCAGGCCCAGTGCGGCCGAGCCCTCGGCGAGGAAGGCGCTGCCGACGGTCTGGAGCCCGATCATGGCGATCGGGACGAGGATGATCGTCAGCACGCTGCCCGTGCCCGGGGGCGCCTGCGGTTCCGTCCTGGCCGGGGCCTTCACCGAGCCGCCGCCCTGGTCGGCGGGCCGGGTCCCGGAGGGCTCGGTTCCGCCCTGCCCGGAGGGGCCGGAGTCGTCGGGGCCTTGCGGTCCGGTCCCGTCTCCCGGGTCCGCGGCCGGACCCTCGGAGTACCGGGCGAGCGTCTCCGGGAGCACCGTGTAGACGCGCCGGTTCAGCAGCCGGGCGGTGTGGTGGGCCACGAAGCCCACCGGCACCACCAGCGCACAGCCCAGGAGCGTGACCAGGCCCATGTCGGCCTCCAGGATCGCCGAGCTGCCGACGATCCCCGGGTGAGGGGGCACCACCACGTGGATGAAGAGCATCAGGCCGGCGATCGGCAGGCCGATGGACATGGGAGAGGGCAGCCTGGCCGCTCGCGAGAAGGCGTAGATGATCGGTACCAGGATGATGAAGGCGACGTCGAAGAAGATGGGCGTCGCGATCACCGACGAGGCGATCAGCAGGGCGGCCCCCACCCGCGCGGGCCCCAGGATCCGGGCGAAGCGCCTGGAGAGGGCGTCCGCGCCCCCGGAGTGCTCGATGATCGCCCCCAGCATCGCCCCGAGGCCGACCAGGAGGGCGACGCTGCCGAGCGTTCCGCCCAGGCCCTCGACGATGGTGGGGATGATCTCGGCGAAGGGCATGCCGGTGGCCAGGGCGGTTCCGACGCTGACCAGGATCAGGGCGACGAAGGCCGGCACCTGGAACCGGATGATGAGCAGGAGCAGGAGGGCGATCGACCCGAGAGCGATCAGTGTCAGCACAAGAGCATCCATAGGTGGATCCCCTCTCGTGTATCGGTGGGGCCCGCACGTTCACGGCCGGGTGTTTCCGGGCATGACGAGTGACCCCTACGGGCTTGGTGGTTCCGCCGACCGGCTTCCTCGGGCCTCGGAGCCGTGGTGCGGCAGGGGCGCGACGCGGCGGCGGTCCGGCTCGCGTGCGCGGTGCGCGGTGTCAGTCGCGGTAGACCTGGATGACCTGGGAGTCGTCCCGGTCGAGGAGCCCGGTGGCGGCGGCCTGCTCGTAGGCGGCGCGCGCGGCACGGGCCAGGGGCGCGGAGAAGCCGACGGCGTCGGCGGTGTCGGTGACGAGAGTGGAGTCCTTGACGAAGATCCCGATGGTGCTGGTGACCTCCTCGGCGGCCTCCGGGAGCATGCGCGGTCCGCGGTCCCCCAGCATCCAGGACGCCCCTGCGCCGCCGCCCACGGCCTCCAGGACCTCCGCGGGGTCCAGGTCCAGCTTCTCGGCCAGCGCGAGCGCCTCGGCGGCGGCCACGATGTGCACCGAGCACAGGAGCTGGTTGACCACCTTGTAGGACTGTCCCCTGCCCACCTCGGCGCCGCAGTCGCGCACGGTGCCCATGGCGGAGAGGACGTCGGAGCAGTCGGCGAGCGCGGCCGGGTCGCCGGAGGCGAAGAGGGTCAGGGCGCCGCGTCTGGCGCCGGCCACGCCGCCGGTCACCGGCACGTCCACCAGGCGGACCCCGACCTCCTGGGCCCTACGCGCGGCCTCGCGGACCGGGCCCGGGCCGACGGTGCTCATCACCGCGAGCACGGCTCCGGGGCGCATGGAGTCGAGCGCGGCGCCGGGTGCGGACACCGCCTGGTGCAGCTGTTCGGGGGTGGCGACCATGACGAGGACGGTGTCGGCCTCCTCGATCCCGGTGAGGTCGGCCCGGGCGGGTACGCCGAGTTCGGCGGCGGCCTCACGCCGGCGGGGCGAGGGGTCCACCCCGAGCACGGTGTGGCCCGCGCGGGCGATCCGCTCGGCCATGGGGAGGCCGATGGCGCCGATACCGACGAACATGACAGTCGATTTCGGGCATGGCTGTGGAGCCTGTGTCGCGTTCATATGTCTTCCTTCTCCCCCTCGGGGTGGGGATCGCGCGGTCCCGGAGCTCGGGACCGCCCCCGGCGGGGCACGGATCGGGGTCCGGGTACGCGGGGTCCCGGTGGGTGGGATTGCGGTGGGTCTGGTGGGGTCTAGTGCTCGTCCGTCATGGCGGGGCTCTCGGTGATCCGGCGCCACAGGCTGAAGTGCTCGACCATGGCGGCCGCGGCGGCGCTGCGGTCGTGCGCTTCGATCGCGTCGACGATGGGCGTGTGGATGGTGTCGGTCCTGCGGGGCTCGTCGGAGCCCTCCGGCAGCGCTGCTGCCTCGACGCTCAGCGCCCGGGCCCGCTTCTTGGCCAGGACGTCCTGGAGGGCGAGGCTGATGCCGTCCACGAAGAGTTCGATGACCGGGTTGTCCGCGATGGTGAACAGCCGTTTGTGGAAGGCGTAGTCTGCCTCGTGCCCGGCCTGGGCGTCCCCCGCGGCGGTCGCGCGGACCATGTCGTCGATGTGTCCGCGCAGGGCGGCGACGTCGTGGTGGTCGGCCCGGTCCGCCGCCTCCTGGACCACGGAGATCTCCATCATCTCCCGGGCCCGTTCGACGCTGGCGTGGTCCACGTGGCCGAACTTCGACATCAGGTCGAAGAGCAGCCGCACGAACGAGGCGTCGGGCTTGGTGACGTAGGTCCCCGCCCCCTGGGTGCGCCGGACCATGCCGAGCACCTCCAGGCTCCCCAGGTTCTCCCGCACGGTGGCGCGGCTGTTCCCGAGGCGCTCGGCGAGCGCGCGCTCGGTCATGATCCGTGACTCCGGACCCAGGACCCGCGCCTCTTGGGCGAGGGCGTCGACGAGCGCGTCGAAGTTGCTGTCCATGACACCTTCCATTGGCCTGACCAATGTGACTGAGGCTACAAGGAGGCGATCGAGGAGGTCAAGGGATTGGTCAGGCCAATATTTCGTCCGTGTTGCCCCTGGGTTCCCAGGACGGGGCCGACCGCCGCCCCGACCGCCGACCGCGCGCTCGGCCCGGGGTGCGGCGAGGACGGCGAGGGAGCCGATGCGACCCGTCCGGCCCGCCGGGGCCGGACGGGCTCCCCCGGCGCCCCCTGGCTCACAGCTGCAGCCTCGCCCCGGTGCGGCGGGCAGCGGCGACGCACAGGGCCAGGGTCCAGAGCAGTCCGCCGAGCAGGACGGCGACGGGCGGCAGCTCGGGGACGGGGAGGCCCGGGAGCGCGAACAGCCCCCACCCCGGCGGAACCGCCAGAAGCACCCACGTCACCGGGGCGGGCAGGGTCCAGGCGAGGACGGGCAGGAGCACCGACAGCGCGGCGACGGCCTTGACGACGACCAGCGCCTCCACCTTGTTCGACGCCGTCGACGTGACGGTCAGCACGAGGAGGGGCGCGGCAGCGGCCGCGACGGCGACCGAGACCGCGAGCCCCGCCGACAGGGGCGGGGCGAGCCCGGAGAGGGGGACCGCGGCCGCGAGCCCGACCAGGGACAGCAGCCATGCGAGACCCGAACGGTAGCCGACGTACCAGTACAGCGGCAGGGGGGACGCGCGCAGCACCAGCAGTGTGCGGTCGTCGACGTCCTCCATGAGCCGGAGGGCGACGACCGACCCCGCGATCAGGGGGACGTGCAACAGGATCAGAGCGGCGAACACCACCGGCGCGACCGACGCGAGGTCGAACCCGTAGGAGTCGCGCACGAAGGCCGACACCGGCGGGTGGCCCACACGGATGAGCAGCGCCAGGAGCGCCGGTGCGAACAGGACGACGGGGAGGAGGGGGTCGCCCCGCCCGGCCGACAGGTCGAAGCGCACACAGGAGAGCAGCTGCGAGCGCCTCCGGGCCCGTCCGGAAAACGCGGCGCCCACCCCGGCGGCGCCGGGACCGGTCCGCGCACCGGGTTCGGGACCGCGCCGGAACACCGGGCGCCCCCGGGGCGCCCCGATCGGCGGGTTCATCCCCCGGGCGGCCCACGCACAGGCCCCGACCGCCCCCGCCGTGCCCCACACCAGCGCCCACGGCGCCGAGGGGTACGCGGGCGCCCCGCCCGTCGCACCCACGCGGAGCAGCTCCGCCGCGGCCGTACTGGGCACCAGGAAGAGCGCCGGGGTGCGAACCGCCTCCGACAGGTGCAGGACCGGCGCCACGATCAGCGGCACGACCCCGGGAACGACGCGGAGGAAGGCCCCGGGGAGGGTCGCGGCCCCGCTCCCCAGGGCCAGGCACGTCCCCACCAGGAGTACCGACGTCATCGCGACGCCGCCGGCGATCGCCGCGAACGCGCCGGGGCCGACCGGGACGCCGGAGGCCAGGGTCATGGGGACCGCCATCGCCACAGCCAGGACGGTCAGCACCGTGACGCGCGCCGCGACCGTCTCCCACGGGCGGAGCGGCGTCACCCCTCGGGCCGCGTCCGTCCTCTCGACGCGCTCGAACAGCGCCAGGGCCACCGCGATGAGGGCGCCGAAGCCTGCCGTGTCCACGACGAGGAGCAGCGGGAGCAGCCTCTGGGCCCCCGACGGGGGAAGCGCGAGAAGGGCGAGGGACCACAGGAGCGCGAGCCCGACCGCGAGCCCGACGACGCCGTACCGCCACGCGGTCCTGATCTCTGCCCGTGTCGCGGCCAGCAGACGGCGCGCCGTGGGGCTCCCGTGGCGGTTCGACGCCGCCCGCGCCCGCGGGGCGGTCACAGCCGGACCTTGGTGACCTGCGTGAAGACCTCGCCCAGGGTGGCTTCGCGGCTGTGGAGGGTGGCCAGGGCGCCCGCCCGGAGCAGTTCCACCAGCTCCTCCACATCGTCACCGGAACCGTCGAACACGCGTCGCCGGACATGGCCGTCCCGGCGGTACTCCGCGACCAGGCCGGACCTCCCGTGGCGGTGTTTGAACGCCGTCGGCGTGTCCACCGCGACGATCCGACCCCCGACCACGAACGCGAGCCTGTCGCACAGCTCCTCCGCGGTGGGCATGTCGTGGGTGGTGAGGAAGACCGCGGCGCCGCGGGCGGCTTCGGCGCGGATGACGTCGCGCATGCGGGCGGCGCGTACGGGGTCCTGCCCGGAGGTGGGTTCGTCGAGGAAGAGGATCTCGGGGCGGTTGATCAGCGCGCGGGCCAGGTTCAGACGCATCCGCATGCCCTTGGAGAGGGTGGTGACCCGCTGGTCCGCGGCGTCGGAGAGGTCGAGCCGGTCGAGAAGGCGGCCGGGATCGGCGGTCGGCCCCTGGTAGAACGAGGCGAACGCGGCCAGGTTCTCCCGTGCCGTCATCCGGCCGAACGCGGCGGGCAGCTCGAAGCCCACGCCGATCCGCTCGTGGTAGTCGCGCCCCCAGTCCCCCGGCGGGCGGCCCAGGACGCGGACGCTGCCCCGGTAGCGGCGCAACAGGCCGGTCAGCACGTTCTGCACGGTGGACTTGCCCGCGCCCGAGGGGCCGAGGAACCCGAACACCTCGCCGGCGGACACGGTGAAGTCCATCCCGGCGACAGCCTCCGTCCTCGCGCCTCGGTAGCGCACGGTCAGGTCCGTGACCTGGACGGCATCGCCGGTCACGGCCTGCCCTCCCGCCGGACGCCTGCACTGTCCAGGGTTCCCAGGGCCTCGTCGATGAGGGCGGGGAGGTCTGCTGTGCCGTCGCCCTCCGCCCACGCGGTCACGGCGGTCGCGAGCGCGGCGGTGCAGGCCGCGGCGGCGACACGGACGGGCAGGGGCGGGTCGTCGGCGTCGTCGTCCGGGGAGAGCAGTCCCCGCTCGAAGGCGGTCTGCGAGGCGCGCATGCTGTCGGCCATCCGGTGCCGCAGCGCGGGCGTGTCCAGGATGAGGCGGGTGCGCAGCAGCAGGCCGTCCCTCTCCGCCCCGTGCACGTGGGCGGCGGCGCCCGTGAAGGCGTTCCGAATGCGGGTGATCGGAGGCTCGCTTGCAGGACGGTCCCGCACGAGCTGTTCCAGCAGCGGGTCGTACTCGTCCCGCAGGACCACGTCCTCCTTGGTCGGGAAGTGCCGGAAGAACGTCATGTGCGAGACCCCCGCCTCGGCCGCGATCCGGGCCACGGTGGTCCTCTCGTACCCGTGTTCCAGGAACAGCCGGTAGGCCGCGGCCCTGAGGGAGTCGCGTGTGCGCACTCCCCTGTCGTGGTTCGCGCTCTTTCCCATAGTGACAAACTAACATGTTATTTACTAACGGCAACCTGCCGCCGAACCCGTGGGCGCGGGCGCCGGCGCCGGCCTCCCCGGCCAGGTCTCGACGTCCTGGCAAGGCGGTGTGGCGCCGGGCTGTGCGCGGTGTCCTTCCCGGGACGGCGGCAACCGGAGGGTGCACAGGGGCGTCCAACGTGGAAACCCCCCGCGCCGAGGAGAGTTCCGTGTCCCCTGTCCAGATCATCCGCACGGCGGCCTTCGCCCTGATCGCCGGGGGCGTGGCTCTCGGGCTGGTTCCCGGCGGACCGTGCGGCGCGGGCTGGTGGCCCCTGGTCGACATGGACGCCTCCTTCGGCTGGTTCGCCTACGAGGAGGTGTCCCGCCCCGCGATAGGGGCCGGCCTGTGCGGAACGACCATGGCCCCGGTGGGGTCGTGGGCGATCGCGCTGATCGTGGTCGGGGCGACCCTGCTGCTGGGGGCGTGGATCAACACCCCCTACGGGCCGCAGGGCGAGCCGGAGGAGAGCGGCCACCAGCCGCCCGATGCGACCCCGTCATGAGGTGGTCGCGACCGGCCGGCGGAGGTCGCGCTCCTCGGGGCCGGTCGCGGCACGCAGGCCCGGGAGCTCACGGCGCCCCCTCGTCTCTCACCGGGTGGGGCCCAGGTGCGGGAAGCTGGCGGCGGTCAGGAACCGTCCGTCCTTGCGCTCCACCGTGAGCTCGCCGCCCTCGCCGGCCACGCGCTCGCGCAGGGTCGCGAGCCCGCCGAGCCCGATGACCGGGCCCTCCTGCGCGCCGTCGTTGACGATGGAGATACCGGTCCCGGAGAGGGTGATCCACACCTGCCCGGCCTGGGCGTGCCGCAGGATGTTGGTGGTCGTCTCCCGCAGGACCTGGCCCAGCATCTCGCCCGCGCGGGCCTCGACCTGGCCCTCGCGGCGCACCTGGACGCGGATGCCGGCGGCCTCGAAGAGGTTCTTGGCGTTCTCCAGCTCCGCCGACAGGTTGAGCCGCCGCTGCGCGTGGGCGAGCGCCTTGGTCTGGGCGATGGTGTCGCCGACCAGGGCGTGGATCTCGCCGAGCTCCTCCTCCGCGCGGTCGGTGTCGGTGCGCACCAGCCGGCGGGCCAGCGCGGTCTTGAGCTTGACCACGTGCAGCGTGTGGCCCTGGATGTCGTGCAGGTCGCTGGCGAAGCGCATCCGCTCCCGGGCCACGGCCAGCTCGGCCTCGCGCTCCCTCGACTCCTCCAGCTCCGTGATCAGACCGGAGACCAGGTGGTTGAGGAACACGAGGGTGACCCCCACCACGGCGACGCTGGTGGAGTGGACGACGTGGTCGAGAAGAACGTTGAGGGCGCCACCGGGTGACGTCACCATCCGCGCCACGACCACCGCGACGACGAAGGCGCCCAGCGCCACTGCCGCCGCGACCCGGCGCGGGCGCGGCAGCTGGAAGAGGACGACGGTGCCCACGACGGAGATGCCGAAGGACGCGGACGCGTCGTCCAGGACCAGCACACCGACGAGCCACACGGCCGAGGCCGCGACCAGGCAGAGGAGCGGGACACGGAAGGAACGGCCCCCGCTCCACCCCCGGGACCCCAGCACGGCAGCCGCCACCCCCACGCCCAGGACGACGGCGTGCACCGGGTTCTCGGCGTTGATCGAGATCAGGAGCGCCCCGATGGCGCAGAGCGACGCGAACACGATGTTGAGATTGAGCATGCGCAGCTGACCCTGCGTCGCCTCGGTGCGCTCGGACCTCATATGAGCCCTTCCGGGATCGGACGGTGGAGTCCGTCCCAGTATTCTTCCGGCTCCGCGGCGCCGCCAGTGACACTGCGTCATGCCTTCGCCCGGAGCCGGTCACGGGGCACTGCCCCGCCGACCGGCCTTCTCCTCCCGGTCGGAGCCGTCCTCACGACGGTGGCGGCGACCCGGTCCGCGCGCGCTGCGGCGCCGGCAATGCCGCAGCCAGGACTGCTCGGAGAACGAGCGGTGACAGGGACGGGGTGAGGTGGTGTGGTGATTCCAAAATGCGTACCTGTACGTCGTAGATCAAGTCCATGCGCCGGACACCGCTGACGGCGGCCCCCGGTAGGGCGCGCGGTCAGGACGGCTTCGCCCTCGCAGCCCGGGACGCCGCAGGCGAAGCATCTGCACGGCCGGGCCGCATGCGCGTGGCCGCTGGCGCCCGGTTCTCCGTCAAGTACTGCACCCCGACCGTTCTGTGGCTGTCTGCCCTGATTTGCACGCTGCGTTACACGCCAACAAGGCATCCGGCGAGGGATTCGAGACAGTTGGCCAGGTCAGGACAGCTTCGCGGCGAAAGCTTCCGCCGGGCACACCCACAAGGCCACGATGGGCGATGACCCTGGGTCACAGGGTTCTACCGGCCCCCGGTGTGATGCCGCTCGCTGAGCGGCGCCGGCGGCCGGACCGAAGGAGCGATGGTGAGCAACAACTTCCAGCTCGGCGGCATCCCCCACGGCTTCGCGTTCAACGAGAACGGCTCCCTCATCCACTACCGGCACGTCATCGTGCTTGCCTCCCCCAGCGCCAACCAGGCGGGGGCGTGGGGCGACGTCTGGGTCTCCTTCGCCTCGGACTTCGCCGACGTCAGGGTCCGGCTGGCCGTCCACGACGGCACGAACTGGAGCGTCACGAACGTCGACGTCCCCGCCGGCGGGGGCCGCGTCGCCCAGAAGCTTCGCCCCGGCGCCCAGAAGATCAGTCTGGGCCGGGTCAAGAAGTCGGCCGCCGACTCCGTCGAGGACGCCCCGGTGGGCTGGCTCCTGGAGGTCTTCGGGCCGTGACCGGAGCGGCCCCCGCGGCGACCGCTGGAATTCGCCGACCGTCGCGGGGGCCGGCTCGTGTTCCGAACGCGCTGGTTCAGCCTGTCTCGGAACGGCCCGAGCTGGGCCGCCGGCATCTCCGTGGCCGCGCCCACCGGCATGTTCGTACTCGTCAACACATGTCGCCGCGGCAGGGCGGCCACCGAATGCCAGGTCGGATCGCCCCCGGGCGAGGCGACCGGGATCCGCTCCTCCTGGCCGTGGTACACGTACGGGACCCGGCCCTGGGCGACATGGGCGGCTCAGGTCCGCGTTCTTGTACGACGGACCCCGTTTCCGGGTCAGAGGCGCGTTCCTCCTGAACCGCAGCCCCTCGGGCACGCGCATGCGAGGTCTCGGGCCGACGGGCGGCATGAAGGATCACTTTTCACGGGGTGGCGTGGAACACGGCTTGCCGGTGACCTGTCTCAGGTGCTCCGAAGCGCACCACCGACAACTGTCCGCACAGGACAGGTGGAGGGGTGAAGAGCTTTTCGTGCGCCCTCGGGGGTGAGCCCGACGTCCTCGCTGTGGCATCTGATCGACCCGGGGTCGACCTGAAGGCTATTCCTTCGCTGATACAGCCTTTCCACGCCACCTCGGGAATACCCGCGGGTTTTCCCGGAGGGCCGATCCTCGGATACTCTGCCGCTGCACGGGGGCTCCGGGAAGCTCGGGAAAGCAAGTGGCCGCACCGTCGCCGTCCACACGAAACCACCCGACGAACCTTCCAAGAACAGGAAAAGCCCCGACCAGGCCGAACACCAGTCGGGGCGTGTGTGAGGGTTCCCGCTCCCCCTACCACTAGTGCGATGACCGGAAGGTTCACAGACCCCGTGCTATCTGCCGTGATCTTGTACTTATAGCGAGTCTCGCCGTCCAACCTCGCTATAAGTACAAGATCATCGAGGTCTGGACCCCTCGCGTCACACCGGCAACGTTTTCGTCCAGTCCACTAGAGAAATCGCCAGACCGACAGCAGATCCATTTTCGTGCCATTCTCCTCTGGTGGACTCTCCCCTGCCGTAGTAAGGAAGTCAGCGGTGTGGCGGAACGGGACCGCGGCGAGGCCGACGGCCCGTGCATTGCGTGTGGTGAAGAAAAGGCGTCCCCGCTGGGGACGTCAACCAGGGGGTGCCCCAGAATGACTGACGTGAAAGCCCCCCGCGTCGAGGAGAGTTCCGTGTCCCCTGTCCAGATCATCCGCACAGTGGCCTTCGCCCTGATCGCCGGGGGCGCGGCTCTCGGGTTGGTTCCCGGCGGACCGTGCGGCGCGGGCTGGTGGCCCCTGGTCAGTGTGAACGCCTCCTTCGGGTGGATCGGTTACGGGGACGCGCCCAGCATGGGGATGGGGACCACCGTGTGCGGGACGGCCATGGCCCCGGTGGGGTCGTGGGCGATCGCGTTGGTCGTGGTCGGGGCGGCCCTGCTACTGGGGGTGCGGCGCAGCACCCGGCACGGGTCGAAGGCCGAACCGGAGAAGTAAAAGCCGCGCCTGGCCCGGCATTTCCCCTCACCGCCCCCGTACTGCGAGGCGTGGGGCCGACGCGAACAGGCGACGCCTCGCAGACGAGCCGTGTGCACTCGCCCACGAGGCGGTTCCTCACCGGAGCGAGGTGTCACCCATCCCCCTGCCCCGGCACCGCCCCCGCGTCCGGGTGGGCGGCCCGGACGCGGGTGGCGGGTCAGGGCCGGGCGGCGACGGCCTCGACCTCGAACAGCACGTCGGGGGCGGCCAGGCCCGCAACGCCGATGAGGGTCTGCGCGGGCGGCTCCGTGCCCCAGCCCTCCCGCACAGCCGCGGTGATCGGTCCGAGCTTGCTGACGTCGTGGTCCACCACGTACGTCCTGAGCTGGACGACGTGGCGGAGGCCGAGCCCGTGGGCGGCGAGCGCGACGCCGATGTTGTGGAACGTCTGCTTCACCTGGTCGGCGAAGTCGGCCGAGACGACCGCGCCGTCCGGGCCCGCCCCGTACTGGCCCGCGACGAGCACCAGTTCCGTGCCCGCGGGAACGGTGGCGGTGTGGCTGTAGCCGAACGGGACCGGGTCGTGCAGGCCGTCCGGGTTGACGATGGCGTGTGCCATGGGAATCCCCTCTCGTATGGCGATGGGGAAAGCCTCGCAACAAATCACGACATCCTGTGTCATGTATTCCCGTAGGGTTTTCGTATGCGCGCCGACAGACTGGTATCGCTCGTCCTGCTGCTGCGCCGGCACGGTCGGCTGTCCGCGACCGCGCTGGCCCGCGAGCTGGAGGTGTCCACCCGCACCGTGCTGCGCGACATCGACGCGCTCTCCGCGGCCGGCGTCCCGGTGTACGCCGAACGCGGTCGGCACGGCGGCTTCGCGCTGCTACCGGGTTTCCGGACCGAGCTCACCGGCCTGAGCCACGACGAGGCGCTCGCCCTGCTGATCGCCGGATCGCGGCGCGGCGCGCAGGCCTTCGGCCTCGGCTCGGCACTCGCCTCGGCCGTGCTCAAGGTGGTCGACGCGCTGCCCGAGAAGGATCGGACCACCGCGGCCGACGCGGCCCGGCGCCTGCTCGTCGACCCGGGCACCGACCTCCTCGCGCGGCGCCTGGAGACCGAGGAGGTGCCCGACACCGTGGTGTCCGAGATCCGGCGCGCGGTGTTCGCCGGGCACAGGCTGCGCATCCACTACGCGGCTGCGGACCGGGAGCCGGCGTGGCGGACGGTGGACCCGATCGGCCTGGTCACCGTACGCGACCAGGGCTATCTGCTGGCCACGAGGTCCGGAGCCGACCGCACCTACCGGCTCTCCCGGGTCCTGGCCGCCGAGGAGCTCGACGAACCGGCGCGGCGACCGGAGCGGGTCGACCTGGACCTGGCCTGGCAGGAGCGCAGCACGCGGCTCCGCACCGGGGGCGACCAGGTCACCGTGCTGGTGCGGGTGGACCCGGCGCGACGGGAGGAGCTGGTGGGCACCGCGCTGGCCGTCCTCTCCGAAGAAGCCGACGCGGACGACCGGCTGCGGCTGGAGGTCGCCTTCCAGGATGCGAGGCACGCCGAATGGGCGCTGTGGCAGCTCGCGACGGACGCGGAGGCCCTGGCACCGCAGTGGTTGCGCACCTCTCTGCGGGACCGCGCCGCCGCGATCGCCGCCTGCTACGGGGAGTTTCCCTGAGGGCTGTCGCCCTCCCGACGCTGCCCGGCAGGTGTGCGGCGCGGAAGGACACGGCTCCCGAGGAGCGCAGGAGGTGCCAGGGCTTCGGCCCCGGCGGTGTGTCGCGCGCCGGGGTGGCCTGAACCCGCTGAACACGAGAACAGCGCCCCGTCACCAGCTATGACGGGGCGCTGTTCTTCGCGTGCGAGGGGGCGCTACAGGCCGCGAACCGCGTTCACCAGGGCTGCCCACTCGCCGCCGGTGAACTCCAGGTACCCCGCGGCGCGGTTCTGGGTGTCGCGGACGTCAGCGCCGCCGGTGTGCTCCCGAGCTTCGACGCAGTTTCCTCCGTTAGCGCTGTAGCTGCTCTTGTGCCACTTGTCGCCGGGGGTGGGGACGGTCGGGGCTCCGCCTCCGGGGACTACCGTCATATCGGCCTCCTCAGGCTTCTGACAGCACATGGAGGCGAGGCTACCGGCCCATGAAGCGTCGTAGGCGGTCCATCGACCGCACCGAGAGCACGGTCCACAGGAACCGATGAGTGCATGCGGCCCCGCCGTGCCTCTTGCCTCTCGGGTCAACCATCAGGTCGGCCTCATCCAGACTTCGGGCATCGTCCGATGGGAGGCTACAGGGGCAGGTTCACGTCCACGGCTTCCGATAAAGCGGGGCTTTGCTCCTGGAGATGCATCCTGCCCCGGGGTAGCTTGAACCCGCTGAACACAAAACCGGTCCCGCCCACTACTCCTGGGCGGGACCGGTTCGTGCTGTTCCCCTACCGGCCTCGGACCGCCGCCAGCAGGGCGGTCCACTCGGAAGCCCCAGCCGACAAGTGGCCCGACTCCCGGTTCTGCGTGTCACGCACGAGGACGCTCTTCCCCTCAGCGACCTCGACACAGCTTCCGTTGGCCGCGCTGTAGCTGCTCTTGTGCCACTCGGGCTCACGCTGTGTACTCATCGAGTTCTTCCTTGACCTTCCTGATGAAGTCGGCTGTCTGGCCCGGCGACCACGCCTCTGCCTGCACAGAGCTGAAAATCGACAGACAGGCCTGCACCTTGCCACTGTCATCCATCAGAATCTCACCTTGCTGATACTCCGCCGACGCCACCATGGGTTTGTCCGGAAACGAGTACACCCGGAAGGGGCCTGCTCCTCCGGGGTGGCACCCGGGGTTGGGCGGTACGACCTGTAGACGTACTACCCGTTTCTCCATCAATGACAGCACTTCACCGAGCTGATCAGAGAGAATCTTCCGGCTCCCGATGACCCTCGTCACCGCGTTCGCCTCCAGCACCATGTAAATCAGCGGCGGATCTGTCTCCAAGATCGCCTGTCGCCTCATCCGCGACTTGACCATCTCCTCCAGCTCGGCCTCACTGGCGCCGGGAGAGGTGTCCCGGTTCGCTGCGTGGGCATACGCCTCGGTCTGGATGAGGCCAGGGATCATCTGGTTCTGGTACTCACGCAGCTCCGAGATCTTCCGTTCGAGCTGCTCTACCTCCTCGTACCATTCCGGAACCCCAGTTGCGTCATTTGCGGCTTTCCAAGCCCGGTGAACTACACCAGAGCTACCGAGCTCTCGGTCGATATCTCGCGCGCTCTGCTCGCTGAGCCTGCGGGTACCGCACTCCCACGCCGAGACGGTCGAGGGCACGACCGACAGAGCCTTGGCCAGCTGGACTTGCGTGATCTTCGCCTTCTTGCGCGTCTTCTGGATGACGAGGCCAAGACGTATCAGTTCGGGCTTCGGGGGACGGTCCATGACTCTCCATGTACACCGAGGGATCTACCGGGTCGACTCATTCAAGGCGAAGGGTCTTCCCAACTTCACCGAAACCACAAGATCTTGACAGGTCAGTGATGTCTCTAGCGCTCGGACCGGCCGGGTGTTCAAGGTAGAGCCACGGAGAAGCAGCGGATGCCGATGAAAGCGGAGGCGTCCGGCTGAAAGTCCGTTGCAAGCCAAAAGCCCCGGCGACCGTCGCAACCGGTCTCCGAGGCTCAATGCCCCACCCCGAACCACCGAGGTGAGACGAATGCAGCCTACCGGCATCACCACACCGAAACCAGACGTAAACGCCGAGCCCAAAGTGCCCTACCCGCACCGGGTCGGGTTCTCCGAGCCCCACCGGCACGGCATTCTTCTGGGCCACGAGCGCGGCTGTACCGCCCTGGCCGCGTGGGTGCCCACCGTGGTTCCCCGCCGGGCGAGGAAACCGGTCTTCCTGGTGGCCGAAGCGCTCGTGTCGAACGCTCGCAAGCACACCCGTTCGGGGGACCCCGGCGGGACCGTGCGGGTGGTCGTCGACGTCAACCCGTTCCTGGTCGGCGTCGCCGTGACCGACAACGGGCCCCGGGGCGACACCGTCATCCCCTATCCGCGTCTGGGTGATCCCCGCCAGGCCCCGCTTCCGGGCCTGCACCTGGTGGACCACCTGGCCGTGTACTGGGAATGGAGCTGGGCGTGGAAGGGCGCCGGGGCGGGGCCGCTGACGGTGCGTGCGGTGGTCGAGAACCCGTGAGGTGGCATCCCGGGCACGACCGCGAGGAGCGTGACCTGGCCGCCGCGCTGGCCCGGCATCACGCCCCGTACTGGGTGGTGATGTGGTCCTACTCCCTGCGCGTGTGGGTGGCGTTCTACACCGGCCCCGCGCGGGTAGCCCCGCTGAGGTACGCGGACCCCGACCGGCTCTCCCGGCAGATGCGGCACGTGGTGCGCACCGTCGCGGCGGGCCGCTCCCCCTGAGAACCCCCTCCGGGCGGCACCGGTCCGCCCGGGGGTTCCCCGCCCGGTGAAACACCACCACCGGGCTGCGGGGCCGCCGCCATCAGGGGGCCGGCGGCCCCGCCCCTCAGACCCGGGTCCGGTCGCACTTCCCCGGACCGGACCCGGCCCCCGCCCCTCGACACGAACGACACCGATGGAGAACCCCGTGCCCACCGCGCCCCTGCCCGACCTGGTCGAGAACGCCGACGCCCTGCTCACCCCCGCAGAGGTCGCCCGCCTGTTCCGCGTCGACCCCAAGACCGTCACCCGCTGGGAAAAGGACGGCCGCCTGGCCTCGGTCAAAACCCTCGGCGGACACCGCCGCTACCCCCAGACCCAGATCAACGCCCTGCTCACCACCCCGCGCGACGGCGGAGCCGTCCTGCTGGCCCTGGAAGAGGTCCGCGACCTGGCCACCGCCCGCGGCGACCCCACCGCCGCCGCCCGCATCAACGACCTCATCACCACCCTGCGCACCCAGGAAGACAGGCACTGATGCGCGAGGACCCCGCACCCGGCTGGCACATCGAGACAGCAACGGTGAACGACCGCCCCGCGGTGAGCTTCCGCCGCCCCTGGGAGGACACCCCCACCGTCCTGAGCGCCACCGACCCCGACCGGGTCACCGCCGACCTGCGCGCCCTGGAGGAGATCGACCGCACCCACCCCGGCTGGTACGTGGGCTTCCTCATCCGCACCACCCCGGTGTCACACCTGGACGGGCTCTGGGCGCAGTACCCCAGCGTGACCGTGGTCCACGCCGAGACCCCGCCCGACCTGATCCGGCGCATCACCGACGCCCGCGCCCGACACGGCCTGTGAAGGACGGACCCCGATGAGCACGAGGGCGAGCGACGGAACTCCCACCGTCCCCCGCTACCTGGACCGCGCCGAAGCCGTCGCACCCCGGATCATGGCCGGGCACAGACAGCGCGCCGCCGACGCCGCGGCGGGGATCGCCCGCCTCGAACTCCTCGCGGCCGAACAGCGCCACAGAGCCGCCGACCTGGAGTACGCCGCCGCACGGCGGCGACTGGCCGAGGCGCGCACGCGACCGAAGCCCTGGCCACGGTGCTGCGCAGCTATCAGGCACTCATCGGTGTGCGCAGTGCGGCTGCTTCCGCGAGGACACCGTGAGCGCACGCAGAGCGTAGGCCGAGACGAGTCACCAGGCCCTCTACGTCAAGGGCCGGGGGAACTGCGTGGAGAACTGCCCCCGGCCCTTCGTTCAGAGGACCCGAGGGCGCACCCCCATCGGCAGGCACCGGCAGGCCCACGCGCGCCGACCGCGGTTCACCGCGCCCATGGTGACGGTCGGCGAGCGTCCTGCCGAAGTGGCTGACCGAGAAGGCCCCAGGCAGAACTCTTCGTGCTGCGCGACGAGGGCCCCTACCGGCACCCGCGCACCGGGGCGCTGCCGGGGCCGAAGGGCGGGCTAGTTCCCCACCGTGTCGACGGCCCAGTCGCCGTACTTCGCGGCTTCGGTGAAGACCCACGGGCCCACGCAGGCCACGCTCTCGTCGTAGTCGCCGTCGCGGCTGGTCAGGCCGACCAGCTCCCAGTCGCCCTCCCTGCCGCGGATCAGGGGGCTGCCGGAGTCGGTCGAGCAGACCTGCGCCTCATCGGTGGGGTGTTCGGAGCACAGGTCGCCGTCGAGCTCCGCGCAGCGGTCGTCGGGCACGATCCCGGTGTCGATCTGCTGCAGGATCTCCGGCTTGGGCTCCTGGCCGAGCTCGTCGACCACGCCCCAGCCGAGGGCGCGCACCGCCGTGCCCGGTTCCGGCCTGTCCTCGGCGATGCGAACGGGGGTCTGCTCGACCGGGGAATCGAGCTTCAACAGGGAGATGTCCTTGCGCACCAGCAGAAACGAGTGGGGGTAGTCGGGGTCGTCGCTGACGTCCTCCGCCTCGTAGTCCGGGTGCTGGACCACCTCGGTGACCCGGCGTTCACTGCCGCCCTCCTCCCGGTTATTGCTGCCCACCCGCACGGAGATGCTCTCCGTCGGGAGAAGGTCGAAGTCGGAGCAGTGGGCGGCGGTGAGCACCCACTGCTCATCGATCAGCGAACCCCCGCAGTAGTGCACGCCCTTGTCGTCGAACAGGGCGGTCACGAACGGGTACTCCTCCGTGGCGTCCACCCCGCCGATGACAGCGGACGCGGGAGCGGCCAGCGCCATCGGGCCGAGCAGCGACGCGGCTCCCACCGCCCCCGCGACCGCTACCACTCGTCCCCGGCTTCGCCCGTTCCGGTCCCTGCGGATGCCGCCCATGTTCGCCCCGTCCCTCCGGTTGCGCGTGTGACCACGCCGTTGCCTGCCGTCACACACGAACCTAGAAGGCCGATCCCGTCGGGACATCGACCGCGAGAGCCAACCCGCCCCGACGAAAGTCGCCCCCGAAGAGCCCGGGAGGACCGACGAAGGAAGGGCTTCCCCACGGGCGCCGACCTGTCGGCCGACTCCCGTGAGGACCTGGGAGCGGTGACGCCGAGTCGGACTCCCGGCCCCGCGAGGCCCCCGGATGAAAGACCCCTGACGGCCGCCTCGTCGAGCTGCCCGCCGCAACGAACCGACCTCACGTATCGCGGCGATCCCTGGCATTCACCCCTGGTCGCGCGGGGGCGCCAGGATCCGGGCGTGCTCTCAGGGGGTGGTACCGGCCCCCGCCTCGGCCTCTTTCTCCCGGTAGACCAGGAGCTGGTACCCGGGCACGCTGGCGACGTCGAAGGCGTGGAAGTCGATGCTCAGCAGACCCCGGGCGGGGTGGCGCAACACCTTCGTCTCGTGGGTCTTGGGCCGCACGTCGTGGCGCGCCCACAGGCCGGGGAACTCCGGGCTCTCGGCCTCCAGCCGGTCGAGCAGTTCACGGAGCCGGGCGGGGGCGACGGCGAAGTCGGCGCTGGCACGCAGGTTGGCCACCGTCGCCTCGGCGGAGGCCTCCCAGTCGACGAAGAACCGGCGGCCCTCGGGGTCCAGCAGGACCATCTCCAACAGGTTCGCGGTCTCCTCGAAACCGGAGAACAGCTCCTGCGCCCGGGCGTTCAGCGCCAGGACATCGAGCACCGGGTCCAGCACGATGGCCCCGGAGTCGCTCCAGGAGTCCATCAGGCCCAGCAGCTCGGTCGGCACCGGCTGGACCGTGGCCTCTTCGTCGAGCCTGCGCGCCGTACCGGCCAGTGCGTACAGGTGCCGTTCCTCGGCCCCGGTCAACCGCAGCGCCCTGGAGAGGCCGGCCAGGACCACCTCCGAGGGGCGGGTCTCCTTGCCCTGTTCCAGGCGGCGGTAGTAGTCGACGCTCACCTCGGCGAGAGCGGCGACCTCGTCGCGGCGCAGGCCCGGGACGCGGCGCTCGCCCGCCGCGGGCATTCCGACGGCCTCGGGCGTCACCTTGGCCCGGCGTGTCATGAGGAACTCGCCCAACTCGCTGCGTGGCATGCCCCGAGCCTACCGACGGGCACGGGACGCCCCCGGACCGCTGGGGGGCCGTATCGCTACCCCCCGATCCGGCGGAACCGGTCGCATGCTGGCCGACATGAACACAGCGCAGAACACCCAGCCCTCCGCCCAGCTCGTCTCCGGAACCCCGCTCGCCGGACGTGTCGCCGTCGTGACCGGCGCCTCCAGCGGCATCGGCGAGGCGACCGCCCTGCGCTTCGCAGAACTCGGCGCGAAGGTGGCGCTGGTGGCCCGCCGCGGCGACCGGCTCGACCAGGTCGAGGACCGCATCCGCGCCGGCGGCGGAACCGCCCTGGCCCTGCCGACCGACGTCACCGACCGCTCCGCCGTCCTCGCGGCGGCCGACCGGATCGCCGACGAACTCGGCCGGGTCGACCTCGTCTTCGCCAACGCCGGCGTGCAGCTCATCTCCGGCATCACCGACCTGGCCACAGAAGACTGGGACGCCCAGATCGACCTCAACATCAAGGGCGTCATGAACACCGTCCAGGCCTTCGTGCCGTCCCTGGAGTCGGCCGCGTCCGACGGCCGCAGCGCCGACCTCATCATGACCTCGTCGATCGCCGCCGTCCGGATCCTGGAGGGCTTCCATGTCTACTCGGCGACCAAGGCCTACGTCACCCAGCTCTCCAAACTGCTCCGCACCGAGCTGGGCCGCAAGAAGATCCGCGTGGCGACGATCGAGCCGGGCATGGTCGACACCGAACTGCCCGACCACGTCACCGACCCGGCGGCGAGCAAGCTCATGGCCGACCTGATCGACCAGATCGACGTCCTGTCGTCCGCGGACGTCGCGGAGACGGTCGCCTTCATGAGCGCGGTCCCCAAGCACGTCAACCTGACCGAGATCACCATCCTCCCGACCGAGCAGATCATCTGACGCCGTGGCGGGAAGGGCTCACCGGGCCGAGGAGCATCCCACGGTGACCGGAGGACGGCCTCCCCGGCGCAGACCTTTCCCGACGTGCACCCGGACGCGCTCGCCCCACTGCTAGGCGAGCGCCTCCGGGTCGCCGACGTGGCGCCGCAGACAGGTGTGCAGCCCCTGGACGGCCGCGGACCCCGTTGATACCCTCCAAAGCACCTATTCAACAAGTTGCATAAGAGGAGAATCGTGCACGCCTTCCGCGAGGCCGTCGAGGCGGACGACCACGATGCGATCCACGCCCTGCTCGCCGAGGACGTGGTGTTCACCAGCCCGGTCGCCTTCAAGCCCTACACCGGCCGGGCCGTGACCGCCGCGATCATCAGGGGCGTCAGCAGGGTCTTCACCGACTTCCGCTACGTTCGCGAGATCACCGGAGCCGACCGCCGCGACCACGCCCTGATTTTCGAGGCCAGGGTCGGTGAGCGGCGGATCCACGGCTGCGACTTCCTCCACACGGACGAGGACGGCAGGATCGACGACTTCGTCGTCATGGTCCGCCCGCTGTCCGCGGCCACCGCCCTCGCCGAGGCCATGGGCGCCGAGTTCGACCAGATCGCCCGAGAGGCGCGGGAAGAAGAGGAGCAGAAGGCCGGCGCGCAGGGCTGACACCACCGCGCGCACCGGCCCCGCCTCCGGAACCCTTCGAGGACAACCGCATCCCCCGGCCGCGGAATGGCTTGTGGATGCTTTCGCCCGTGTCAGCTGGGCCGACGCCTCCACCAGCGGTCGCCCGACGGTCGCGGGCGCGGAACGTGCCGAAGCCACCGGCCTTCCAGAAGGAGGACTGGCCGCATACGGTCAAACGCCCCTCCGGCGCCCGCGCCACGGAGCGGGTTCTGCGATCGTGGGATCGTCCTTTCTCCCCCGCTCTTCGAGGAGCCCACGTGGAAATCCGCCTGACCGACGCCGTCCGCACCCTGCGCGAGGACCTGACCGAGGCGGTCGAGGAGGCCGAGGCCCAGAGCCCCGACATCGCCTTCAAGGTCGGCCCCATCCAGATGGACTTCGAGGTCCAGTTCCGCGTCGACGGCAAGGCCAAGGGCAAGCTCTCCGCGTGGATCGCCTCCGGCGAGGTCGAGGCCGGGGCGAGCCGGACCCGCACCCACCGCGTGTCCTTCACCCTGACCCCCCACCCCAGGAAGACCCCCGGCGGCGACGTGTCCATCAGCAGCACCCGCCGCGACTCCGGTGAGCACACCCCTCCCCCTGCCTTCAGCCGCTGAGCCCCCACTCCCCCGTGCGCGGGGTCCGTAGAAGCGACCGGAGTACCTGTTGGACACCGCCCAGCGCATCACCCGCATCACCACCCCCACCAGCACCGGGTCCGGCTACCTCATCGCCCCGCGCCTGGTGCTCACCAGCGCCCACACGGTCCCCGATGTCGGCGGCCGGGTCCAGGTGCACACCGCCACCGACCACCGGCCCCGCGCCGGGCAGGTGGTCTGGCGCGGCACCGCGCACAGCCACGACGACGCCGCCCTGGTGGAGGTCACCGACCCCGACTGGAGCGAGCACCCGGTGACCACCAGGTGGGGAAGGCTGGTCACCACCACCCCCGGCACCCCCTGCCAGGTGTGGGGCTTCCCGGACCTGGTGCAGCGCACCGGCCGGGCCGCGGAGACCGCCCAGCTGACCGGAACAGTCGCCCCGGGCAGCCACTACGTCAACCACCGGCACGTGATGGACCTGAGCGCCCACCCGCCCCGCTGGCTCCCCCACGAGATCCGGGAACAGGAACGATCCGGGCAGCGGCGCTCGCTGTGGGCGGGCCTGTCGGGGGCCGCGATGCGCTGCGGCGACGGCGAGCTGGTGGTGGGCGTGGTGGCCGCCGACCCCGAACACCGCGACCACGCCGCCCTGGAGGTCGTGCCCGCCTACGTGCTCCACCACGACCCCGCCTTCCGGGCGGTCCTGGCCGAGCACGGCGTCCCCCTGGCGCTGGAGCCGGTCGAGTTCGCCCACCTGGCCCACACCCCGCGCGCCCACCACCGTCCCTCGCCCGCCGCGCTGTTGGAGGCCCACCGGCAGGTGGTGGGCTTCCACGGCCGTGAGGAGACCATGCGGACCCTGCTGGAGTGGTGCCAGGGCGAGGAACCGCTCACGGCGGCGGTGGTGCACGGGCCCGGCGGGCAGGGCAAGACCCGCCTGGCCCACGAGCTCACCGCACGCCTGGCCGCGCCCGACCCGAAGGGGAGGCGGTGGGCCACCGTGTGGCTCAGGCAGGACGCCACCGTCGAGGAGCTGGGCCCGGTCAAGGAGGCCACGGCCCCGCTGCTGGTGGTGGTGGACTACGCCGAGACCCGCACCGCGCAGCTCGTGCGCCTGCTCCAGCTGTGCGACCGCCCGCCGGGGCACGCCCCCGTCCGGCTGCTGTTGCTGGTGCGCACGCTGGGCGAGTGGTGGGACCAGGTCAACACCGCCACCGGCCACCTGCTGGCCGACCTGGCCGTGCAGCTCCCGCTACCGCCGCTGGCGCCCCGCGCCACCGAGCGCGCCCGGGAGTACCGCACCGCCCTGGGCCACCTCGCCGAGGCCCTGCCGACGGCCCGCACGCCGCGCCCGGCCGACTGGGCCCGGGTCGCGGCGCACCTGGCCGATCCGGACCTGTCGGGCCCCGAGTGGGAGACCGTGCTGAGCGTGCACATGCGCGCCCTGGCCGACCTGCTGGACGCCACCCAGGACCCCACGGCCGTCACCGCCGACACCGCGGTGGAGGGACGGGTGCTGGCCCACGAGTTCCGGTACTGGGACCACAGCGCCGCCGCCTACGGCCTGGGCGACGCCGACCTGGCGCAACCGCTGCGCGACGTGCTGGCCCTGGTCTTCGCCCTGGCCCCCGCCGGCGTCGAGGAGGCGGACGAACTCCTGGGAAGCGCGGCGGTACTGAAGGGGCAGACCACCGCCCGCAGGCACCAGATTCGCCTGTGGGCCGGCGGCCTGTACCCCCCGGACGGGGAGCGGATGTGGGGACACCTGCAACCGGACCGGCTGCTGGAGTACTTCCTAGGACAGCGCTTGCAGCGCACCCCCGCCCTGTTCGACCCCCACCTGGACACCGTCGCCACCGCGGACGCCGAACGCCTGGTGACCCTGTACGCCCGCGCGGCCGCCCACCCCGCCCTACCCTCCGTCGGAGGGCTACTGACCGGGTTCTGCACCCGCCACATCCGCACGCTGGGCCCGGCGGTCATCGACGTGGCCACCCAGGTGGAACACCCCGGCCCGCTCCTCCGAGCGCTGGAAGAGGCGACAGACGATCCCGACACCTCGCCCGAGGTCCTCCGCGATCTCCTCAATGCCCTGCCCCTGTCCAGCCAGCGGCTGGCGGTCTGGGCCGAGCGTCTGACCGCGCGCCTGGTCCAAGCGCGTCGAGAACAAGCCGAACAGGACCCCGACGCCCACCTGGACGGCCTCGCCATGGCTCTGCAGAACCGGGCCCTCCGCCTGGGTGAGCTGGGACGCCCTGAGCAAGCACTCGAAGCGAACGACGAAGCCCTCCAGCACTACCGAACCCTCGCCCGACAACACCCCGATACCCACCTGCCCCACCTTGCCCTCGCCCTGAACAACCAATCCATCTACCTGTCCGGCATGGGCCGGATCGAGCAGGCGCTCGAAGCCATCACCGAAGCCGTCCAGCACTACCGGACCCTCGCCCGGCAGCTCCCCGACGCCCACCTGCCCGACCTCGCCATGGCCCTCAACAACCAGGCCCTCCGCATGTCCGACATGGGACAGGCCGAGCAGGCACTCCAGGCGATCGACGAAGCCCTCCAGCACTACCGGACCCTCGCCCGGCAGCTCCCCGACGCCCACCTACCCGACCTCGCCATGGCCCTCAACAACCGGGCCACCCGCCTGGCTCAACTGGGACGACCCGAACAAGCACTCCAGGCGATCGACGAAGCCCTCCAGCACTACCGGACCCTCGCCCGGCAACTGCCCGACGCCCACCTACCCGACCTCGCCATGGCCCTCAACAACCGGGCCACCCGCCTGGCTCAACTGGGACGACCCGAACAAGCACTCCAGGCGATCGACGAAGCCGTCGACATCCGCCGCACCCTGGCCCGGCAACTACCGGACACCCACCTGCCCGACCTCGCAGGATCCCTGAACAACCAGGCCCTCCACATGTCCGACATGGGACAGGCCGAGCAAGCGCTCGAAGCCATCACCGAAGCCGTCCAGCACTACCGGCTCCTGGTCCAGCAGCGTACCGAAGCACACCTGCCCGCCCTTGCCATGGCTCTGAACAACCAGTCCACCCGCCTGGCAGAACTGGGACGACCCGAACAAGCACTCCAGGCGATCGACGAAGCCGTCGACATCCGCCGCACCCTGGCCCGACAGCTCCCCGACGCCTACCTGCCCGACCTCGCCTCGTCCCTGAACAACCAAGCACTCCGACTGAGCACGCTGGGCCAGACCGAACAGGCACTCGCAAGCATCACCGAAGCCGTCGACATCCGCCGCACCCTGGCCCGGCAACTACCGGACACCCACCTGCCCGAGCTCGCCATGGTCCTCAACAACCAATCCGTCCGCCTGGGTGCTCTGAAGCGAACCAAGGAAGCACTCGAAGCGATCGACGAAGCCGTGGACATCCGCCGTAACCTGGCCCGACAGCTCCCTGACGCCTACCTGCCCGACCTCGCCGCATCCCTGAACAACCAAGCGCTTCGCCTAGCCGACCTGGGCAGGACCGAAGAAGCCCTGAAGGCGATCACCGAAGCCGTGGACATCAGCCGCCGCCTGGCCCGGCAACGCCCCGACGTACACCTGCCCGACCTCGCCAGAGCCCTCAACAACCAAGCCCGCAGTCTGAGCGCGTTGGGACAATCCGAGCAAGCGCTCCGAGCGGTCACCGAAGCCGTCGGCGTCCGCCGCACCCTGGCCCGACAACTGCCCGACGCCTACCTGCCGGACCTCGCCGCGTCCCTGAACACCCAGGCCCGCCTCCTGAGCAAGCTGGGACAGACCGAACAGGCACTCGCGAGCATTACCGAGGACGTCCGGATCAGGACAGCTCTCGCAGAGAAGCGTCCTGCCCTGTACCAACGCGCGTTGGAGCACTCCCTCCGGCTGCTCGAGGACCTCAGGGGTTCCGGAACCGGCCGGAGGTAGGCACGACCGGCCGCCCCCGGGACCGAGGACCGTCCTGTGAATGAGCTCCGTCCCGTGACCCGCACCGGCCATGACCGAGGGCGTCCCCTTGGCGGTCAGCCCACTGGGCGCAAGTCCCCGCACCAGCTCTCGTACTCGACGCTGCCGGTCGGGAAGACGATCTCCAGGCCGACACGGCCGGTGTAGGAGTCGAACCTCTCGTGCACCGCGACGACAGGCTCCCCCGCATGACGGACGAACGGCGACCCGTGCGTCCACGGTGCGACCTCCACAGTGCCGTGCTCGCCCATGTCGTCACCGGAGCGGGGCGCGGCGTCGTCCACGACCAGGCACCAGTCGGAGCCGGTCGTCAGGTGAACGGCGTCGCCGAGGTCGTCGACGAGCCAGACCTCGACCGGCCTGGTCGGCGCGCACGTGCCACGTGGCCGTGACCTGCCGCACGCGGCGCCCGACCAGACGCGCCGGGTCCACCCCCGCTCCGTGCAGCGGGCACTCGCGTCGCGTCGTCGGCATCACCCGACGACCGTACCCGGCACCCCGCTCGAAGGCCACGGGGATGAGGAGGACGGCTCCTAGGCGCCCCGGACGGTGAGGACGCCGATCTCCGGCGCTCCGGGGAGGCCGGGATCGCCGACCAGGCGTCCGTCCATGCCCGCCTCCTCTGCGAGGCGGGCGACGCTGAGGTTCTCCCACATGTAGGTGTCGCGGGTGCTGCGCACCACCTCGCCGTCGCGGAGGACCTTCCAGGTCGTCTCCCATCGCAGCAGGTCGCCCTCGACGGGTTCGGCCTGCGTCCACCATTCGTAGGTCTGCTCGCCGATGCGTTCGCGCAGCATGCGGAAGGGGGGGATGGCCTTGGCGGTGCCCGTGCCCATGAGTTCCACGACGATCGGGGCGCCGGGTGGGACGTGTTCGCCCAGCTTGCGCCAGAGCGCGATCCGCTCGTCCTGGGTCAGGTGGCCCAGCACGCCGAAGACGACCACCGCGCCGACGCTGTCGGGCAGCCGCAGGTGTTGGGCGGGCTCGGCGCTGATGGTCACGCGGCGGCGGAGGTCCTCCTTGCCGACGACGCGGCTGGTGAGCATCGCCCGCATGGGCGTGGACGGCTCCGCGGCGAGGATCGGGGAATGCGGCAGGGCCGCGGCGATCACTTCCGTGATGCGGCCCGTGCCCGCCCCGATCTCGACGACGGGGCCGTGGGCGGGGTCGACGCCGGCCAGCGCCGTGCGCAGCGGTCCGGCGCTGGTGAGCACGTGGCGTGCGGCGACCATCTCGTAGAACTCGGCGGAGGCTGTGTAGTAGTCCGCGACCATGGTGATCTTCCTTGTCGTGACGGTCTCAGGGTGTGCTGGGCCAGGTGGGGGCGGTCTCGGTGGGCTCGTGGCCCAGGGCCCGGGCGATGGTCGCCGCGACCGCGCGGCGCTGTTGCGCGAGGAAGAAGTGCCCGCCCGGGAACACCTCGGTCGTGACGTCGCCGGTCGTCGTGTTCTTCCAGGTCGCGGCGGCCTCCTCGGAGCACTCCGGGTCCTGTGCGCCGACGAACACGTGCACGGGCGTGTCGAGCGGTTCCGCCTGCGTCGGCCGGTAGGTCTCGATCAGCCGGTAGTCGTTGCGCACGTAGCCCAGGACCGCGGTCCGCAGCTCCTCGTCGGCCAGGACCTCCGGCGGGGTGCCGCCCAGCCGGGTGAGGTCGGCCGCCAGGTGGTCGTCGTCGCGCAGGTGGACGTCGCCGGGCTCGACGTCATGGGGTGCGGGCCGCCCCGAGGCGAACAGCCGGACCGGCGGCGGCAGCGACCTGCGGCGCGCCTCCACGGCCACCTCGTAGGCGACGGCGCTGCCCATGCTGTGCCCCAGGAGTGCGTAGGGGCGGTCCAGGAGGGGGTCGAGCGCGTCCACGACCGCGTCGACGACCTCGGGCATCGTGTCGACCATGGGGTCGCCGAAGCGGTCCTCGCGGCCGGGGTACTGCACGGTCAGCGCCTCGATGCCGGGGGGCAGCAGGTACTGCCACGGTCGCAGCGAGGACGCCGATCCCCCGGCGTGGGGCAGGCAGATGAGGCGCACGTCCGCCCGGGGGCGGTGCCGGGGCCGGCGCAGCCACGGGCTGAGGGGCGCTTGCCGCGGGTCCATGGTCATTCTTCTCCTCGCATTCTTTCCTGTGAAAAAAGAATGGCTTTTAATGGCGTCGCCATTGGCGACCCCGGTGACATTGGTCTCGAATTGCGGACGATCCATCATATTGGAGATCGAACCCGCGGACTGTAAAGTTATGAATGAAGAACGGTTGATCCCTCCATTTCTCCGAGCTTTCTCGTGGTATCCGCAATCCGAACAGAAGGGCTGGTGTCCCCGTGTCCGACGCCGACCGAGTGAACCCTCCGGCTTTCCCCATGCCGCGCGAGTGCCCGTTCTCGGCTCCGCGCGCCTACGCCGACCTGCGCCGGCGGGGGCCCGTGGCCCGGGTGGCCCTGCCGACCGG
Organism: Streptomonospora nanhaiensis; assembly: GCF_026642255.1. GTDB lineage: Bacteria > Actinomycetota > Actinomycetes > Streptosporangiales > Streptosporangiaceae > Nocardiopsis > Nocardiopsis tropica. Next base: position 4,142,873 of record NZ_CP113264.1, read on the forward strand.
CCGCACGGCCTGGGTGGTCACCGGCTACGAGGAGGTCCGCGCGGTGCTCGCCGACACCCGCGTGAGCGCGGACATCCGCCGACCGGGATTTCCGGCGCTGGTGGAAGGAGAACAGGAGGCCGGCACGAAGACGACGCCGTTCATCCGCATGGACCCGCCCGAGCACTCCCGGTTCCGGCGGATGCTGCTCGCCGAGATGACGGTACGCAAGGCCCGCCGGATGCGCCGCGACATCCAGCGGATCGTCGACGACCGGATCGACGAATTGCTGAACTACGGCCCGCCCGCCGACCTGGTGACCCATTTCGCCCACGTGGTCTCCAGCACCGTCATGTGCGAGCTGGTCGGCCTGCGCCGCGGCGACAAGCTGTTCCGCCGCGTCACGGAGACCCTGGGCTCGCAGGTCTTCGGCGGGGGCGGCAGCACCGCCGAGGGGGCCAGCGAGGGCATCGGCGCCCTGGGCGCGGTGGTGGAGGACGCCGTTCGCGCGAAGGAGGAGGACCCCGGCGAGGACCTGCTGAGCCGGCTGGTCCACGAGCGGTTGCGGTCCGGCGAGCTGACCCGGCAGGAACTGGTGACCACCATCAGCATCCTGATCGTCGCGGGGTGGGAGACCACCACCAACCAGATCGCCCTGAGCGTGCTCGCCCTGCTGCAGCGGCCGGACCTGCTCGAACGGCTGCGGCGCGACCCCGCGGTACTCCCGCAGGCGGTCGAGGAGCTCCTGCGGACCCTGTCCGTGGGCGACTCCATCGCCCTGCGCACCGCCACCGAGGACATCGAGGTCGGCGGGACCGTGATCCCCGCCGGCGACGGGATCATCCCGCTGCTGGCGGCCGCCGACCACGACCCCGCCGTCTTCCCCGACCCGGAGCGGATCGACTTCGACCGCACCGGCAGGACCCACGTGGCGTTCAGCTACGGGATCCACCAGTGCGTCGGCCAGAACGTCGCCCGCCTCGAACTCGGCGTCGCCATCGGCACCCTGGTCGACCGGATGCCGGGGCTCCGGGCGGCGGAGCCGTTCGAGTCGGTCCGCTTCCGTCACGACGGGATCGCCTTCGGGCCCGAACGGGTACTCGTCACGTGGTGACCGCCCCGTCCCCCGGCGCCGTGAGCGTGCCCAGGTAGGGCACGCCCGCGGCGTGGGGCGCGGGCGGCGGCGTGAGGCGCAGACCGCTCTCCCGGGCGAGCTGTTCGAGCTCCAGCGTGTACCAGCGGTACTGCTCCCGGACCGTACGGACGGGCTCGCCCCCGCGGAGGACGCGCCACTCGGTGTCGAGCCGCATCCGGTCCGGGCCGTCCGGTCGGCCGGACATCCACCACTCGTACCGCTGCTCGCCGAGTTCGGCGTGGCGCAGCAGGGTGGGGGCCATCCTCATGGGCTCGCGCATCCCCGTCAGCTCGACGACGATCGGGGCGCCGGGCGCCAGGCGCTCCGCCAGTCCCCGCAGGAGGTCCCTCCGCAGGTCCGGGTCGAGGTGGCCCAGCACCCCGCAGATGACGACCCCGCACAGCCGGTCGGGCAGCACCCCCGGTTCCAGCAGGCGTTCCGCGGCGTGCGGGAGGACGGTCACCCGCTGCGCGAGCCCGGGGTCGTCGCCGACCCTGCCCGTGAGCAGGGCGCGCATCCCCGCCGCGGGTTCGGCGGCGATCACCCGGCAGTCGGGGTAGGCCGCCGCGACCTGCCGGGTGACCAGTCCGCTGCCCGCCCCGACGTCCACCAGCGGGCCGTTCCGGGGGTCGATCCCGCTCAGGCACGCCACGACCGCGGGACCCGTGCGCGCGGTGTGCTCGCGGGCGCCGAGGTCGAAGAACTCCGCCGCCTCGTTGTAGTCCGACAGGTCCGCCGCGTGCGGGCGGGCCGGATCACCGGGAGGGGCCGGGGCCGGCCTCGCGGTCGCCCCCGGCCCGGACGCGGCGGGCTCCGCCAGGGCGTCGGCGCCCGGCGCCGCGAGCACATCCGGCGCCAGGGGCTCGGGGGTGGGGGGACGGATCAGCTCCGGCGGCCCCAGGCGTTCCATCAGCTCCCGCCAGAGGGCGAAGACCGCCAGGTCCTGCTGGGCCGACCGGAGCGGGTCCCCGCCCTCGGCGACGGCCGCGGCGAACCCGTCGAGGGCCTCGCCGATCGCCTCGGGCCACAGCTCGGAGAAGATGTCGGAGATCCGGGGCGGCGGTCCCGCCTGGCCCAGGACCGCCGACGCGGGCAGCCGCAGCGACTCGGCCCCGGTTCCGGGCGTGAACACCAACCGGTGCCCGGAGTCGCGGGGGGAGTGGATCCGCGGGTGCCACAGCACGGGCCCGTGGGTGTCGGCCAGGGTCAGGACCCCCCCTTCGGTCCCCACCGCCACGCGGTGCCAGAAGAGGGAGTGGTTGTCCCGGTCCCCGGGGTGGATCTGGTTGTGCACCCGCAGTGTCAGCGGGGCCCCGGCGATGGCCCCGTGCAGCAGGCTCAGCGGCGCCTCCCCCTTCGCCGCCGCCACGACGTCCTCGGTCGGTGGAACGGGATCGCCCAGCCTCCAGGGGCGGGTGCCGCCCAGGGCGCGCGCCAGGATGTCGATCAGGGGGGCCAGGACGTGGACCGGGGCCGCCGCGTCGACGAACAGGACACGCTGCAGCCGGCGCAGTCGGCGCGCCGCCTCGATGAACTCGCGCACCGGGGCCACGTGGGGGTAGTGGGTGTTGACCTGGAACTGCCGGCCGGCCTTCCTCGCAGTGCGCAGGGACTCCGACAGCTCGTCGGGGTGCAGCGGGTGCTCCTGGAGCACGTGCACGCCCCTGGCGAGCAGGGTGCGCGCGAGTTCGGACCCCTGGCCCCCCATGACCGCCGCGGGCACCGCCACGACGGCCGCGTCGACGTCGGCGGGGAGCCCGTCCGGGGAGGTGTAGCAGGGCACGCCGTGCCGTTCGGCCAGTTCCCGGGAGTGGCTGCTGCCCGTGGAGAGGAGCCCCGCGAGGGTGAACCCGGGGTGGCGCCGGACGGCGTCGATGTAGAGGCGGCCGAAGTTCGTGCCGCAGACGACGGTGCGCAGCGGTGCCGGCGCGTTCACAGCTCACCGTCCTCGACGGCCTCGGCCGCGTCGCCGGGGACCGGCGGTGCGGCGGCGTGGTGGTGGACCGCGAACTCCGCGTCCCCGTTGGCCCTCAGCGCCTCCACCGTGGCCTGCGGGTCCATCGCCTGGGCCGCGTAGTGCAGCCCCTTGCCGATGCGGCCGGCCAGGACGTCCAGGGCCGCGAGCGCCGCGACAGCTCCGGTGAGCCGGTAGCTGCTGTCGCAGTGGACCACGCAGGTGCGCGCCCAGTCCCGGCCCGAGAGGCTGAACACCAGCCGGTAGTAGGGCACGCCGCCCGCGGCGTCGACCTCGGCGGCGCGCCGGATGCGCCCGGTCACCGCGTCGCGCTGCTCGGCGGTGTCCATCGGCAGGGTCGGCAGCGCGGTGAGCAGCTCGCGCACCTGTGTTCCGGGGAGGACGTTGTACCAGTCGGCCTCGGCCAGGTCCATGCGCGCGGCCAGGCGCTCCACCTCGGTGGTCAGGAGCGGTTGCAGGGCGACCGGGTGGGGGAAGTAGGGGGCCTGGGCGCTGTCGGCCACCCGCAGGACCCCCGGGGCGCGGCGGCCGTGCCGCCAGGCCGCGAGGGGGTGGCCGAAGCGCTCGCCGCCCGCTCCCCCGGTGTCCAGGGAGAGCACGATGTCGGCCGCCACGCTCTCGGTCGCGTGCTCCAGCCCGCCCGCGTAGCCGGTCATCCTGAGCGCCGGCCCGTTCGCGGGGCCGGCCCCGGCGAGCCAGAGGGGGACCAGGCCCGCCAGGCCGGGGACGGTCCCGGCCGACAGGACGACGCAGCGGTCCGGCCCGACCGCGCCCGACTCCGCCAGGGACTCGTGGACGGGGTCGTCGCCCATGACGTCGACGACGTCGGCGCCCGCGGCCAGTCCGGCCAGCGCGACGGTGTCCTTGAGGAGGTAGCTGGGACCGGCGCAGTTGACCAGCAGGGTGCAGCCGTCGCTGAACCGGGCGAGCGAGGCGGGGTCGGAGGCGTCGACCCCGACGGTCTCGCTGCCCTCGGGCCAGGGGCCCGGGGGGACGGCGGAGGGCCGCCGGGCCCCCAGGCGCAGCGGGCCCGCGCCGGCCTCGGCCAGGGCCGCGGCGGTGTGGCGCCCGACCGCGCCGGAGGCGCCGATGATGCCGATCAAGACGTCTTCCCTTCGATGATCTCGTGCAGGTGGTCGTCGACCGTGGGGACGTTCTCACCCGTCATGCAGGTGAAGTGCTCGCCCGGGATGTCGCGGGTGCGCAGTTCGCCGAGGCAGATCCTCGCCCAGTGGTCGGCGATGGTGTCGGCGCTGCCGGGGAAGGGGTAGGCGCCGTTGTGCCGCAGGAAGGTGATGTCGCCCGCGTAGGGCTCGGCCCGGTGCCGGCTCAGCGCGAAGGTGCTCTGCTGGTAGGTGCGCAGGGCCCGCAGCAGGCCCTCGGGCTGGTAGGTGTCGGCGAGCTCGGGCGGCAGCGCCTCGCACATGCGGGTCACCCGGGCCATGCGCGGCACCGCCTCCAGTGCCTCGAAGGCGGCCGCGACGTCGGCGAACTCCCCGTCCAGGTCGGCGATCGCGCCGTCCAGGACGGCCTCGGGAGAGCGGTCGAGCACGGCGGAGACCGCCTCGCCCACGCGCTCGGAGTCGGCGGGGAACCCGATGTGGGCCGGGTCCATGCCCATCATGAGCGAGAAGGAGTACTCCGAGAGCAGCTCGTCGTCGATGCGGAAGGTCGGGCTGTGGCTGCTGATGACCGTGAGGCTGCGGACGGTGGCGCCGGCTTCGGCGATCCCCCGGGCCACCTCGGTGGCGATGACCCCGCCCACGCAGTAGCCGACGACGTCGACCCGCGTGTGTCCGGCGTCGAGCAGGGCGCGCACGTATTCGGCCGCCGTGCGGTCGATGAGCCCGTTCGGGTCGGCGTTGCGGAAGTTCTCGGGCGCCGGCAGCTCCAGGCCCACCAGCCCGTGTCCTTCACCGGAACGGGCGCGGAGCCGGGTGACCAGGGGCCGGTACGGCAGCAGGGTTCCCGTTCCGGCGTGCACGAGCACGGTCACCGGGGCGCCGGGCTCGGGCCGGATCAGCTCCACCAGAGGCGAGTTCTCGGCGTCCGCCTCCGCCTCGGGGGCGGAGAGCTCCCGCAGGTAGGCGGCGAGGCCGGCGATGGTCGGCCGGCGCAGCAGGTGGCGCAGGACGACCTCCCACTCGAGGTCCCATTCGTGGCCGGCCAGCCCGTCGCGCAGCCGTCCGACGATCCGGGCCACCAGCAGCGAGTCGCCGCCCAGCGCGAAGAGGTCGTCGTCGCGTCCGATGCGCTCCGTCTCGAGGAGCTCTGCCCACAGGGCCGCCAGTGCGCGCTCGAGGTCGTCGCGGGGGTTCTGGTCTCCGGCCTCCTCGGCGGGGCCGGCGCCCAGTTCGAGCGAACGCTTCTCCAGCGCGCCGCGGTCCAGCTTGCCGTTCTCCGTCCTCGGCAGGGCGTCGACGACCTCCCACTGGGAGGGCACCGAGTACTCGGGGAGCAGTTCGTGGCCGCGGCGCGTCAGCGACGCCACCTCGACCGGCTCCTGCAGGGGCTTGGCCCGGACCAGGTAGAGGTGCTGGCCGAAGGCCCGGGCCGTTCCGGTGTCCTCGGGGAACGCGGCGGCGACCTGGTGGCCGCGGCCGCGGAACAGCTCCTGCCACTGCTCGTGGCGCAGGAACGTCTGCTCCTGCTCCTGGCGGACGTCGGTGAACGGTCCCGCGTGCTCGGCCGTGAACTCCGCGGAGATCCGGAGCGCGTGGTCGTCGTCGTCGGTGTTGGCCAGCAGGAGCATCCACCCGCCCGGCGCCACCAGGGTGGAGAGGCGCTCCAGGGCCTCTTCCACGTCGGGGAGGTTGTCCAGGACGCCGACGCAGACCAGCAGGTCCACGGAGTTGCGGGCCAGCCCCTGCCCGGCGGGGTCCTGCGCGGGGTCGAAGGCCGCGCAGCGCACGCGCGGGTCGTCGGCGAAGTCCTGCTCGAACACGGACCGGTTCTGCGCCGACGCGTCGGTCCCCAGGTAGTCGACCCGGTGGTCGGCCAGGGCGGGCAGCAGGTCGCCGGCCACGCCGCCGCCGCGCAGCCCGACCTCCATGATCCGCAGCGGTTCGGCGGTGTCACGGGTGCCTGCGATCTCGGCGGCTGCGGCGGCCAGGACCGAGCGCAGCGCGGAGGATCCGGCGTTCGCGGCGTAGGCGGCGGTCAGCGCCCGCGGGTCGGCGCCGGAGAACGGGTGGGCCGCCTCCTCCCGTCCGGCGACCAGGTCGCCCAGGTGCTCGGCTCCCGCACGCACCGTGGCGAACAGTTCGGGACTCCACCGCGCCTGCTTCTCCAGGCGGGCGGCCTCGTCCCAGGCGCGGGCGGTGGCCTGCGGGCCGGGGGCGCGCAGGCCGGTGAGCTTCCCGCCGGGGGTGCGCTCCAGGAGGCCGTCCGTGACGAGCCCCTGGATCCAGCGCCGCACCAGGCGGTGGTGTGCGGGGGCCGCTCCGAGCGCGTCGCACACCTGTTCCGGTGAGAGCTCGCCGCCCCCGGCGAAGGCCGGGGCGAGCGTGTCGGCGATGGAGGCCGCGGCCGCCTCGGCGAGCGCGGCGCGGAACGCGGCGAGTCCGTCGAGGTCCACCCGCTGCCCGGCCTGCCGAGCGGCGTCGCGGACGGCGGGGAGCAGTGTCTGCGGGAGCGGGAGGGGGGTGTCGCGGTGGGCGGGTTCGACGAAGGCCGTCAGGCTCTGGCCCGCGCCCGTGGGCCCGGATCCGCGCCCGCCGGTGAGCACGACCGCCGCGGCGCCCACCTCCGGCAGCGACTCCACCGCCGCCTGGACCTCGCCGAGCTCGATCCGGTAGCCGCGGATCTTGACCTGCTGGTCCTCGCGCCCGAGGAACTCGATCACCCCGTCGGGCCAGTAGCGGCCCATGTCGCCGGTGCGGTAGAGGCGCTCACCGGTCTCCGGGTGCCGGATGAACCGGGCCGCCGTCCGCTCCTCGTCGCCGAAGTAGCCCTGGGCCAGCCCGATGCCCCCGATGTACAGCTCGCCCACGACCAGGTCGGGACAGGGCCGCAGCGCCGTGTCGAGGACGTGGAACGTCTGGTTGTCCATCGGCCTGCCGTAGGGGATGCTGCGCCAGGAGGGGGCGACCCGGTCGATCGGGTGGTGGATGGACCAGATCGACGCCTCGGTGGCGCCGCCCAGGCTGTGCACCGCCATGTTCGGGGCCCAGGTCCGCACGGCCTCGGGCAGCGCGGTGGGGATCCAGTCGCCCGACAGCAGCGCGACGCGCAGGGAGGGCAGGGGCGGGTCGTCGGCGCGCAAGTAGTCGTGCACCATCTGCAGCTGTCCGGGCACCGAGTTCCAGAAGGTGACCTTCGCGGACCGGACGGTCTCGATCCACTCGGAGGGGTCTCCGCGGCGCGCGGGGTCGGGCAGCACCACGGCGGCCCCCACCGCCAGCGGGCCGAAGACGTCGTAGACGGAGAGGTCGAAACCGAGCTGGGCCAGTGCGAGGACGCGGTCGTCGGCGGTCACCCCGAACCTGCGGTTGACGTCGGTGACCGTGTTCAGCGCCGCGGCGTGGCTGATCATGACGCCCTTGGGGGCGCCGGTCGACCCCGAGGTGTAGATGACGTAGGCCAGGTCGTCGGGGCCGGTGTCGGGCCGCGGCGGCGGGCCGGAGGCGAGGGGAAGGCTGTCGACGGCGACGGTGGTGCATCCCGGGGGCCACTCCCCCTCCTCCACCAGCCAGGACTGGGTCAGCACGACCGAGGCCCCGGCGTCGGTGAGGATCGCCGTACGGCGGCGCGCCGGCTGCGTGGTGTCCAGGGGGAGGTAGGCGGCGCCCGCCATCAGGGCGCCCAGGACGCCGGCGACCTGCTCCCACCCCTTCTCCATCGTGACGGCGACCAGGTCGCCCGCGCCGACGCCGGCGGCGCCCAGCGCCCGTGCGACCGCCGTCGCGCGCCCGACCAGCTCGCCGTAGGTCAGCGAGCGGTCCCGGTCGATCACGGCGACGCGCCCGGGGTCGCGCTCGGCTGCGGCCAGCACCCCCTCGTGCAGCAGGGCGCGCGGCACCGGGGCGGCGGTGTCGTTGACCCGCTCGCGGACGGCGCGGGTGCCCTCCGGCAGTTCGATGCGGGCCGCCTCGTTCCAGGCGTCCGGGTCCTCGGCGAGACGGGTCATGAGGGCGGTGAAGGCGGCGAAGAGGTCGGCGGCGGTGTCACCGCCCAGGACCCCTTCGCGCACGTCCCAGCTCAGGGCCAGTTCGTCGGCGCGCTCCATCACCTGGCAGTCCAGCCAGACCTGCGGGGTCTGGGTCTGGGCGTGGCGGATGGCCGCGGCGGGCCGGCGGGCCGCCGCCGAGCCGAGCGTGCTGGTGAACACGACCGGCATGAGCACGGTGTCGCTGTCGCTGCGCCGGGTGAGGTCGGCCAGGACCTGGCTCCCGGTGTACAGGGAGTGCGCCAGGTCCTCCAGCAGGGTGTCGCGCAGGGTGGCCGCGCGTTCGGCGAACGTCTGCGCGGGCCGCAGGTCGACGGCGAGGAGTTCGACCGCGGTGAAGTCCCCCACGAGGCGGTCGACGTCGGCGTGCAGGGGCAGGCGGGTGAAGGTGGGGACGTTGAGCGTGAACTGCGGGCTGCGGCTCCAGCGGCCCAGCACCTCGGCGTAGGCGGCCATCGCGGCGGCCGAGGCGGTGACCCCGGCGCGGGCGGCGTTGGCCTCGAAGGACGCGCGCTGCTCGGCGCCCAGGATCTCCTCGAAGCGCCGGAAGGCGCCGACCCGGCCGCCGTCGGCGGGCAGCGGCAGGTCGGGGGCGGGGGGCAGGGTGGGCAGCCGCCGGGTCCAGTAGTCGCGGGCGCGGTCGTACTCGCCGGTGAGCGTCTGGTTGCGGCGCGCCAGGACGTAGTCGCGGAAACCGATCTCCGGGGTCCCGGTCTCCCGGCCGTGGTAGGTGTCCTCCAGTTCGGACAGGACCAGCAGCAGGCTGGCGTAGTCGACGATGAGCTGGTCGATCGACAGGTGCAGGACGAGTTCGTCGGCGCAGCGCGTCATCCGCAGCTCGAACAGCGGCGGAACGTCGGTGGGCGGAACCCTGGAGGCGAGTTCCCGGCGCACCAGGTCCACGCGCTCCTCGACCTCGGCGGGGGTGGCGCCGCGCAGGTCGGCGGTCGGCACCGGCGTCTCCGGGATCTCGGGCAGGACCTCCTGGAAGCCGTCGGGGTGGACCACCGCGCGCAGCATGCCGTGGCGGCGCACCACGGACCACCAGCTCTCCTGGAGCCGCTCCGGGTCGGTGTCGGCCGGGAAGGAGAGTTCGACGTAGACGTGGCAGGCCACCCCGCCGTACCCGTAGGCGCTGCCGCGGCCGATCAGGTAGGCCGCCTGGATGTCGGTCAGCGGGAAGGGGGTTCCGGCCGACTCGGGGTCGGGGGTGATGCGGGTGGCGAGGCGGCGGGCGGTCAGGTGGGCGAGGACCTCGGCGCGGTTCTCGCGCAGCAGCGCCTTGCGCTCCTCGGTCAGCACGCCCTTGGGGGCGCGGAACCGCAGGGCGCCGTCGTCCTCCCAGAGCCGGATGCCGTCCTTCTCCATCTCGGAAACGAGCTGATGGGCGTTCATAGGATTCCGCTTTCTTCGTCGTCGCGGGAGGCGAGCGCGTGGTCGACCTGTCGTGCCAGGTCGGCGAGGGTGGATGCGGTGAGGAAGGAACGGACCGAGATCTCGACGCCGAACGCCTCGCCCGTGGCTGTGACCAGGCGCAGGGCGCTCAGGCTGTCGCCGCCGGCGGCGAAGAAGTCGGCGTGGCGGTGCTCGGCCCCGGCGCCCAGGAGCTCGGTCCACAGGGCGGCGACGCGGATCTCGGTCTCGCCCGTGGGCGGTCCCGACGCGGCGCGCTCCCGGACGGCGGCCTCCTCGGCCAGCGCGCCGCGGTCCACGGCGCCCGCGGCGGTCAGGGGCAGGCGGGGCAGGCGGGTGATCCGGGCCGGGACCGCGAAGGGGGGCAGCAGGCCGGACAGGTGGCGGGAGAGGCCGTCGGGCTCCTCCCCGTCGGCGGTCACCGTGTAGGCGTGGAGGCGGCGTTCGCGTCCCTCCCCCACGGTGACCACCGCCGCGTGGACGACGCCCGGGTGCGACTCGACGGCGCCCTCGACCGCGCCGATGTCGACGCGGCGGCCGTTGAGCCAGACCTGCGGGTCGGGACCGAGGAACTCGACGGCGCCGCCGGGCAGGTACCGGGCACGGGTCCCGGTCGGGCGGAGCCGCCCGGCCGGGTCGGGCACGGCGTCGGGGCCTGCGATCCAGAGGTCGCCGATCACCTGGTCGGGGCATTCGCGGCCCGCGGAGTCCACCACGCGCAACCGGTGGCCCGCCAGGGGCCGCCCGGAGGGCGTCGAGCGGTCCGCGTCGGCGTCGAGCTCGACGGCGCTCGCCCAGCCGGCGCTGCCACGGCCGCCGTGCAGCGCGACGAGCCGGCCGCCGCCGGTGGCCCGGCGCAGGCGCCCGGCCAGTCCGGTGCCCACCCGGTCGCCCGAGACGAGCGCCAGGCGCAGGTCGCGCAGCGGCGTCCCCTCGCCGGCAGGGGCCGCCGCGATCAGCTCGTCGAGCAGCATCGGCGGGCCGTTCCACACCGTCGCGCCGTGCTCGGCGGCCAGCGCGGCCGCGGCGCGGGGGTCGGTCACGACGTCGGTCGCGGGGCACACCAGTGCGCCGCCGGCGCCGAGCGGCCCGAACACGCTGAACGCGCCCACGGCCGCCGCCGGGGGGTCGCCCGCGAGCACCCGGTCCCGCGCGTCGATCCCGAACCGCTGGCGCACCGCGGCGATCGTCGCCACCGCCGAGCGGTGGTCGACGGACTCGACCGCGGCGTCCTCCCCGTCCGGGCCCGCCTGGACGGTGACGTAGGCCCTCGCCCCGGGGTCGGCGGCGACCGCGGTCCGCAGGGGTTCGGCGGCGGCGAGGTCGGCGAGTTCGGCCTGGTCGGGTCCGTCCGCGCGGCCGGGGCCGACGATCGAGACGCGGGCTCCGGCCGCCCGCCGGTCGTGTTCGCGTCGCGAGGGGGGCGCCCCCGGGTCGCCCAGCAGGTAGGCCGCGCCGGTGGAGAGCACCCCCAGGATCGCGACGACCCGGTCGGCTCCGGGGGGCAGGGTGATCGCGACGACGTCGCCGGGGCCCGTGCCCCGCTCGGCCAGGCCGCCCGCGACCCGGGCGGCCCGCGCGGCGAGTCCGCCGTAGGTGAGGGGTTCGCGGCCGAGGGCGCCGAGGACGGCGGGGCGGTCCGGGTCCTCCTGGGCCCGGCGCAGGACCTCGCCGTGGAGGGTGCCCTCCGCGGCGGCGGGGAGGGTTCCCTGGGCGGGACGGCGCGTGTCCGCCTGGGCGTGCGGGAGCACCGGCGGGGCGGCCGTGTCCCAGTCGTTCCCGGCCAGCCAGGCCAGCATCGTGTTGTAGGCGTCGAACATGGAGTCGAGCACGCCGGGACGGAACAGTTCCTCGATGGCGTCCCAGGTGACCATGACGCCGCCCTGGGACTCGGTGACCTGGTTGTCCAGGAGCACCTGCGGGGTCTGGGAGATGCCCCACACATTTTCGGGGAAACCGTCGGAGAGGTCCTTGACGGTGCGGTCGCCCACCCCGACGGAGCTGCTGAAGACCACGGGCATGGCCGCGTCGACCGCCCCGGTGCGCTTGGCGAGCTCCTGCAGCAGCCAGGTCACGGAGGCCTCGCGGTGGTCGAGGTCCTCGCTCATGACGCGCTGCAGGCGGTGCGCGGCGGCCGGCCACGGCTCCCCGGGGCGCGGCTCGTAGCCGAGCAGGGACACCGAGGTGAAGTCGCCCATGATCAGGTCGATGTGGGGGTGGACCGGCTGCCGGTTGAACAGGGTGAGGTTGACCGCCACCTCCGGGTGGTCGCTCCAGGCCGACAGGACCTCCGCGTAGCAGGTCAGCAGGACGACCGACGGTGTCAGGCCGTGGGCGCGGGCCTTGTCGGTGATCGCCTCCCAGGCCTGCGCGCGGAGGGGGCGCCGGCGGCGGGTGAAACGGGGGTGCTCCACGGTGGAGGGGTCGGCGACCAGCGGGAGCGCGGGTGCGGGCGGCAGTGTCCGGAGCCGGCGCGTCCAGTGCCGGCGCGCGTGCTCGACCGCGTCGGGGTCGGGTTCGGACTGCAGGACGTAGTCGCGGAAGGAGACGTCGATCGGCTCCAGCTCCGCCCCGGGGTCGCTGTAGAGCCGGTCGAGCTCTCCGTACAGGGCGATGATCGAGGCGGCGTCGAGGACGATGTAGTCGAGCCCGATCGCCAGGCGCGTGCGCGTGGCGCCTCCGCTGGGATAGCGCACGGCCCGCAGCTCGAACAGGGGCCACCGGGTCAGGTCGATGCTCAGGTGGGAGGCCTCCTCGCGCAGCGCGGCCAGGGCCTGCGCGGCCTCCTCCTCGGTGGCCGCCTCCGTGACGGCCACCGTGACCGGCGGCGTCTGCGGCAGGATGCGCTGGCGTCCGTCCTCGTCGAAGACGGCGCGCAGCATCTCGTGCCGGTCCACCAGGGCCGTCCAGGCGCGTGTGAACCGGTCGAGGTCGACGTCGGCGCCGTCGAACTCGCTGTAGTGGTAGGTGCCCACGCCGCCGAGGGAGAGCCTGCTGTCGCGTCCGATCCAGAACGCCCGCTGGACGTCGGTCATCGGGAAGGGCAGGTGGCGGTTGGCGGTGTCGCCCTCGCCCAGGACGGTGCCGGTCGGCGGTTCCTGCCGGGTGAGGGTGGCGGCGAAGTCGGCCAGCGCGGGGGAGGCGAACAGGCCAGCGACCCGTGCGCCACCCGCGCCGCGCTCGCGCAGGGCGCCGATCATCCGGGTGGCCAGGAGCGAGTCGCCGCCCAGGGCGAAGAACCCGTCGTCGCGCCGGATGCCCTTGACGTCCAGGAGCTCGCCCCAGACCTCGGCCACCACGGTCTCGGCCCACCCGCGCGGGGACCCGTCCCCGTCGCCGTCGTCCTCGGGGGCGCGGCCGGTCGCGGCCGCGGCCAGGACCTCGGCGCGCCGGCGGTCGGGCTTGCCGTTGGCGGTCAGGGGGAGGGCGTCCACCAGCACGATCTGGGTGGGGACCATGTAGGAGGGGAGGTTGCGCTCCAGGGTGGCGCGGAGCTCCGCCTCGGCCGCCGGCCCCGCCGCCGCGGCGGCCACCAGGGCGAGCCTGCGCGGTGTGCCGGTGACGAGCGCCACCGCGGCCGGGACGCCCGGACACGAGGCGGCGGCGGCTTCGACCTCGCCGAGCTCGATGCGGTGTCCGCGCAGTTTCACCTGGTGGTCGGCGCGGCCGAGGAACTCCAGGACGCCGTCGGAGCGGTAGCGTGCCCGGTCGCCGGTGCGGTACCACCTGCGGCCCTGGTCGGTGACGAACTTCTCGGCGGTGCGCCCGGGGTCGCCGCGGTAGGCGGTCGCCAGTCCCGCGCCGCTGACCCAGAGCTCGCCCGGGACCCAGTCGGGGCGGTCGCGGCCGTGGTGGTCCACGACCCGGGTGCGCATGTTGGGCAGCGGGAGGCCCCACGGGATCGACGTCCACGAGGGGTCGACCCGGTCGACCTCGAACACCGTGGAGTGCACGGCGGCCTCGGTCATCCCGCCCAGGGCGGTGAACCGCGCCTTCGGGGCCAGGGCGCGCAGGCGCCCGGGCTGGTCGAGGCCGACCCAGTCGCCGCCGAGCAGGACGAACCGCAGCCGGTCGCCGAAGCCGCCGGGGCGCGACTCGGCGGCGGTCAGCACCATGTCGAGCAGGGCGGGCACGCAGTTCAGGAGCGTGACGCCGTGCTCGCGCATCAGCGCGACCCAGTGGTGGGCGTCGCGGCGGGCCTCGTCCGAGACGAGGACCACCGACCCTCCCGCGGACAGGGGGGCGAAGAGGTCGTAGACGGACATGTCGAAGTCCAGGTCCGCGAGGGCCAGCCCGCGGTCCCGCGGTCCCACGTCGAAGCGGTCGTTCAGCGCGGCGATCGTGTTGACGGCCGCCCCGTGGGAGACCTCCACGCCCTTCGGGACCCCGGTGGATCCCGAGGTGAAGATGACGTAGGCGGTCGCGTCGAGGGGCTGTGCGAGGTCCGGCGGCGCGGGTGCGCACCCGTCCGCGTCCTCGACCAGCACGACCGGCGGTCCGGTGCGGCCCCGCGCCGGGCCGGTGGGCCGGTCGGCGTGCGCGGCGTCGGTGAGCAGGGCCGCGGCGTCGGCCGCGGCCAGGATGCGCGCCGTGCGCTCGGCGGGCTGTTCCACCCCGACGGGGACGTAGGCGGCGCCGGCGCCCAGGACCCCGAGCACCGCGGCGACCTGTGCCGCGCCCCGGGGCAGGCTGACCGCCACGGCGTCGCCCGGCGCCACCCCGGCCCCGGCCAGCAGCGCGCTGACACGGCCCGCGCGGTCTGCGAGCGCGCCGTAGGTCACCGGTTCGCCGGCGTCGGGGATCAGGGCGAGGGCGTCGGGGTGTTCGCGGGCGGCGCGGAAGAAGCCCTCGTGCAGCCGCTCGGTCACGGCGGGCGCGTCGGTGGCGTTGGCCGCGGCGCGCACGCGCGCCTGGTCCTCGGGGAGCGGCAGGCGCACGGGCCCGGTCCAGGCCGAGGGGTCGTCGACGAGGGAGTCGACGAGGTCGCGGTAGGCCGCGAACGCCGCCTCGGGGACGCCGGGCTCGAACGCGCGGTACCGCACGTCCCAGTTCAGGAGGAGCCCGCCGTCGAGTTCGGTCACCTGTGCGTCCAGCCAGACCTGCGGGCCCTGGGAGATGATCCACACGGGCTCGCCGAACGCGGCCCTGACCTCGGAGTCGTAGACCTCGCCCAGCCCCAGTGCGCTGGTGTAGACGACGGGGGCCAGGGCCGGAACGCCGTCGGAGGCTCGGGAGAGGTCGCGGAGCACCTCGACGCCGGAGTAGGAGCCGTGGGCGGCCGCCGTGCGCAGGCGGGTCTGCACGTGGCGCGCGGACTCGGCGAAGGTGCGCTCCTCGGTGAGGTCGACGTCGAGCAGGATCGAGCTGCTGAAGTCCCCGACCAGCGACTCGGCCCCTTCCACGTCCAGGTCGCGGTGGAAGAGCGGGAGGTTGAGCAGGAACCTCGGGGAGTCGCTCCAGGCCCCGAGGGTCTCGGCGAAGGCGCCCGCCAGCGCGGCGGCGGGGGTGACCCCGTGGCCGCGCGCGGCGGCCAGCAGCCGCTGCTTGCGCTCGGGGGCGAGCCAGTGGTGCAGCCGGGTGGTCGGGTGGAAGCGCGGTGCGGCCGAGTCCGGGTCGAGGGGGTCCACGACGGTGGGCAGGGCCGGCGGGGCGCTCAGCGACTCCAGGCGCCCGCTCCACCAGGCGCGGTCCTCCTCGCGTTCCCGCTCCCGCGCGGTCCCGACGGCGTCCAGGTAGGCGCGGTAGTCCAGGGGGAGCTCCGGAAGGCCGGCGCCGGGGTCGGTGTAGAGCAGCTGGAGGTCGCGCAGCAGGACCCGCATGCTCGCGGCGTCGGCCGCCAGCATGTCGAGGTCGATGTGCAACCGGGTGGCCCCGCCGGGCAGGAGCGTCAGCGCGAGGTCGAACACCTCGCCGCGCTCGACGTCCATCCGCCGGTGGGTGTAGTGCTCGCGCAGTTCGGCCAGCTGCCGCTCGACCCGCTCGGCCGTCTCCGCGCTCAGGTCCCGCACGGTCAGCGCGGGGCCGGGCGGGTGGTCCAGGACGCGCTGGCGGCCGTCGTCGAGCACGGTGACCCGCAGCATGCCGTGGCGGCGGCGCAGTGCCGTCACGGCGGTCTCCAGGCGCACCGGGTCGACGGCCGAGCCGTCGAGCTCGGCGTAGAAGTGCGCTCCGACCCCGCCGAGGGGCTGGCCCTCCTGGCGGCCGATCCAGTAGGCGTGCTGCATGGCGGCGAGCGGGAAGGGTGTGCCGGGGCCCTCCGCGTCGGTGCGGGCTTCCTGGGCGGGGGCGGCCGGCGCCAGGAGCCGCTGCCAACCGCGCAGGGTCGCCGCTTCCGCGAGTTCGTCGAAGCCGGCCCCGACGCCGGAGCGCCGCCACCTCGCGGCCAGGCGCATCAGGGCGATGGAGTCCAGACCGAGCTCGAACAGGTCGTCATCAGGGCCGATCTCCTCCGGGGGGATGCTCAACAGCGCGGCGACGGCGTCGCGCAGCTCCCCCTCCGTCGTGGGCACCGTTGGCGGACCGGCTGGCAGCGACACGCGTGATCGTCTCCTTGGCTGGCGGCGGGCTCGGGGGTTCCGGCCCGGTTCCGGCGGGGGTCGGGGGGCCGATGGTACAGATGAAAACGAAAACCGTTATCTTTTTTATCCTAAGCGCGGCATCGAGCGCGATCCCCCACTTGTGTGGCGAAGAACGCAAAAGGAGCAGAGATGACGAAGAGTGCGAACCCGCCCGAGGCGTCGGCACCGGACTGGCCGGGGTGGCCGGAGGAGGCGCGCGAGCGCTACCGGGCGGCCGGCTTCTGGCGCGAGGAGGTCCTGGCCGACGTGCTGGCGCGGCAGGCGCAGCGACGCCCCGACGCCGTCGCGCTCGTCGACGGCGACCGCCGGTGGACCTACGCCGAACTGGCCTCGGAGGCGGGAGCGGTGGCGGCGGGGCTCCACCGCCGGGGGGTGCGCCGGGGCGACCGGGTGGTGGTGCAGCTGCCCAACCGGGCGGAGTTCCTGCTGCTCTGGTTCGGACTGCAGTACCTCGGCGCCGTTCCGGTCCACGCCATGCCCGGCCACCGCGGCCACGAGATCTCCCACCTGCTGCGGACCACCGGGGCGGTCGGCTACGCCGTGGCCGACCGCCACGCGCGCTTCGACTACCGGACCCTGGCCGCGTCCGTGCTCGAGGAGCACGAAGAGCTGCGCCACGTGATCGTCGTCGGTGACACCGGCGGCCTGGAAGGCGCCGTCGGCTTCGGGGAACTGCGCGCCGACGCCCCCGCGAACAGCGCCCCCGCCCCGGACCGGCCCGACCCCGGGGACATCGCGCTCCTGCTGCTCTCCGGGGGGACGACGGGGACGCCCAAGCTCATTGCGCGCACGCACCAGGACTACGGCTACAACGCCCGCGCCGCCGCGGCCGCCTGCGGCCTCACCGCGGACAGCGTCTACCTCGCCGCGCTGCCCGCCGCCTTCAACTTCACGATGTGCTGTCCGGGGATCCTCGGCACGCTGACCGCGGGCGGCACGGTGGTCATGGCGCCCAGCCCCGCCCCCGAGACGGCGTTCCCCCTGATCGCCCGCGAGGGCGTGACCGTGACGGCGCTCAGCCCCCCGATGGTGCCCGTGTGGTTGGAGGCCTACGCCGACCGGGCTCCGGGCACGGCCGAGCTCGAGAGCCTCTCGGTCCTGCAGGTGGGGGGAGCGCGGTTGGCCGACGACCTGGCGCGCCGCGTCCGCCCCACCCTGGGGTGCGGCCTCCAGCAGGTGTTCGGCATGGCCGAGGGCCTGATCAACGTCACCCGGCTCGACGACCCCGAGGAGCTGGTGTGCACCACCCAGGGGCGGCCCATCTCGCCCGGCGACGAGGTGCGGGTGGTCGACGGGGCCGGCGCCCCGGTGCCCGTCGGCGCCGTGGGCGAGCTGCTGACCCGGGGCCCCTACACGCTGCGCGGCTACTACCGCTCCCCCGAACTCGCCACCACGCACTTCACGCCCGACGGGTTCTACCGGACCGGCGATCTCGTCCGGCTCCGCCCGAGCGGCCACATCGACGTCGTCGGCCGGGTGAAGGACCAGATCAACCGCGGCGGGGAGAAGATCGACGCCACCGAGGTCGAGGGCCAGCTGCTCGCCTACCCGGGCGTGTCCGCGGCCGCACTGGTGGCCGCCCCCGACCCCGACCTCGGCGAGCGCTCGGTCGCCTTCCTGGTCTGCGCGGGCGCCCCGCCCACCGTCCGCGAACTCGCCGCCTTCCTGCGCGGCAGGGGCCTGGCCGGCTACAAGTCCCCCGACCGGATCGAGGCCGTCGACGCGTTCCCCCTGACCGCGGTCGGCAAGGTCGACAAGAACGCGCTGCGCGAGCGGAGCCGCTGAGTGGCGGCACCACCCTGTGCGACCGGAGCGGCACGCACAGCGCTGCGACCCCGGCCACACGGGCGCGCGCTTCGCTTGAAAACGATAATCATTTACGATCGGTTCGGTGGCGCCCCCGGGCGCCCGGCGGCCCTGACCGGGCCGCTCCACAGTGAAGAGGACGTCCCCGCGTGCGCATCACCGTCCACCCCGAGGTCTGCATCGGCGCCGGCCAGTGCGTCGTCGCCGCCGACCGCGTGTTCGACCAGGGCGAGGAGGACGGGCTCGTGCGCCTGCGCACCGACCGCCCCGGCCCCGCCGACGCCGCGCACGTGCGCAACGCGGTCGACCGCTGCCCCTCCGGCGCGATCGAGCTCACCTCGGGCTGACGTCGCACTCCCCCGCTCCCCGTCCCCCGCCCTCCCTGGGCCCGCGTCCGCCCCGGGCCGACACCCTCTCGCGGCGGGCCGCGGCCGTGGAGCGGGCCGCGTCCGGCGCGCACGTCCGCCGCAGGGGCGGCCGTCCTCGCCGCCCTCGAAACAAGACCGGAGAAACATGTTGACCACGGGTACACCGGAGGCGGCCTGCGGGCCGTCCGGGGCAAGGAGCCGACCGTGAGCCGTAGCGAAACCGAACAGGTCGAAGGGCCGCTCGACCCCGTCGAGGCCGCCGCCCGGCTCGCGGGCTCGGGGCTCTTCCCCGAATACGTCCTCTACGAACGCGAGGGGGTCTGGCGCTTCGGCGGCGGCGAGCGGTGGGGCGTCGACCTCGACAGCGACCGGGTCACGGTCCGCGCCGCCGACGGGACCTCGGACTCCCGCGCCTACACCGGCAGCCCCGCCGACGCTCTGGCGGAGGCCCTGGCCGGACTGCCCGACCCGTCCTGGCGGGCCTACGGCTGGGTGGGGTTCGACTTCGCGCTCCGCTCCCGCGGGGCGGCCCCGGCCGCCGGCGGCGGAGCCGCGCGGCTGGCCCGCCTCATCGTGCCCCGGACCGAGGTCCGCATCACCGCCGACGGGGCCCGGATCAGCGGGGGCGAGGCGCAGCTGCGCCAGAAGGTGCGCTCCCTGCTCCTCGAACCGGTCGCCTCCCCCGCACGGCCCCGCGCCACCCTCGACCCGCAGGCCGACCCCCACGGCTACCGCGCGCTCGTGGGCGAGGCCCTCGCCGAGATCGACCGCGGCGACTACCACAAGGTGATCCTCTCCCGGAAGGTCGACCTGCCCTTCCCCGTCGACATCCCCGCCACCTACGCGGTCGGCCGCAGGGCCAACACCCCGGCCCGGTCCTTCCTGCTGGACCTCGACGGGCTCCGCAGCGCGGGCTTCAGCCCCGAACTGGTCGTCACGGTCGGACCCGACCGCGAGGTCTCGACCAACCCGCTCGCGGGCACCCGGGCGGCGGGGCGCGGCACGGCGGCGGACACCGCCGCACGCGCCGAGCTGGAGGCCGACCCCAAGGAGATCCACGAGCACGCCATCTCGGTCCGCGAAGCCGTCACGGAGATGCGGTCGGTGTGCGCCCCGGACTCCGTCGCGGTGTCCGACTTCATGAGCGTCTCGGTCCGCGGCAGCGTCCAGCACCTGGCCTCCACCGTGAGGGGGCGCCTGGAGGAGGGGGCCACCCCGTGGCACGCCTTCGAGGCGCTGTTCCCGGCGATCACGGCGTCGGGGATCCCCAAGCCGCAGGCGATCGAGGCGATCACCCGCCTGGAGGAGGGGCGCGGACTGTACTCCGGGGCCGTGGTCACCGCCACGTCCCGGGGCGAGCTCGACGCCGCGCTGGTCCTGCGCGCCGTCTACGAGGAGCAGGGCCGGGCCTGGCTCCGCGCGGGCGCCGGCATCGTGTCCGGTTCCCGCCCCGAACGCGAATTCGAGGAGACCGGCGAGAAGCTGGCCAGCGTACTGCCCCACCTCGTGCCCGCGGCGCGACCGTGACCGCGCCGACGAACGAGCACCACCGTCCCCGCTGTGAGAGAGCCGAGGCAGTCACACCATGACAGACATCCAGAAGAACGGGCTGGTCCCCTACCTGCTCGCCAACCGGGCCTTCGTCGCCCCGGCCGTCGAACAGGCCGTCGGGGCGATGAACCTGTCCGGGCGCACACGCCTGCTCGACGCGGGAACCGGAGCCGGGGGCGGGCTGGTGGCGCTGGCCCGGGCGGCCGGCCCGGGGGCCCGCGTCCTGGCCGTCGACCGCAACGCCGACGTGCTGGACCTGGCCCGTGAGCACGCACGGGCCGAGGGGGTCTCGGACCGGGTCCAGGTGCGCGCCGCCGACCTGGTCGACGTGCTCGACGAGGCCGCCGGCTCCGGCGACGGGTTCGACGCGATCTGGGCCTCGGACGTGGTCTGGCCCGGCAACTTCGACGACCCCCGGGCCCTGGTGGCACGCGCCGCGCGCGCCCTGGCCCCCGGCGGCGTGCTGGGCCTGTTCACCAGCAACTACTACCAGGCCATGTTCCTGCCCGGTCACTCGCGGCTGGAGCGGGCGGCGCGCACCGCCTCCGAGCTCAACTGGGGGATCCCCTCCGGGGGACCCGCCCACTACGAGCTCCACACGGTCTGGATGGAGGCCGCGGGGCTGCTCGACGTGCACGTGAACGTCTTCCCGCGGGTGGGCTCGCCCGTGGACGCCGACCCGACCGTGCGCCCCTACCTGGAGAACGCCGTCTGGCCGGAACTGCGCGAATCGCTGGTCAAACGCGGCGCCGACGCGGGTCTGAGCAGTGACGAGGTCGCCGAGGCCGAACGGCTCCTGACCCCGGGTCACCCGGACTACATCGTCGACACCGCGGGCTACTACATGGTCCACCCGACCCTGCTCGCCGTGGGGCGGCGCCCCTCGGACTGAGACGGGCGACCGGCCGGCCCCCGTCCCCCGGGGGCCGGCCGGCTTCGCGCGGGGCCCACCGCCCGCGGCGGCCCCGGAAGCGCTCAGCGCACGCCCAGGGCGAACAGGAGCGCGCGCATCCTGTCGGTGGTCTCCGACAGGACGGCCCCGGGGTCGGAACCGGACATGACGCCACCGCCGACGAAGGCGTCCACCCTGCTGTGGAACACCTCGGCACAGCGGGCGGCGACGACCCACTCGCCGTCGCCCCGGGCCGTGCTGTAGCCGACGGCTCCGGAGTGGAAACCCCGGTCGAAGTGCTCCGGCGCGCCGACCACCCCGGACGCGGGCCGCGAGGGGGAGCCGCACACGGCCGGGGCGGGACGCAGGGCCGCCGCCAGGAGGTGCGCCGGCACATCCGCGTCCAGCAGCGTCCCCTCCAGGCGGGTGGACAGGTGCCACATCGTGGCGGTTCCGACCAGCTCGGGCCGCTTCGGCACGGCCAGGGTCCGGCAGTAGGGCTCCAGCGACTCCGCCACCGCGTCGACCACGACGGCGTGCTCACGCCTGTCCCCGGCCGAGGCACGCAGTCTCTCGCGGTTGCGGTAGTCCTTGGTCGGATCGGCGCTGCGGGGGACGGAGCCGGACAGCGGCTGGGAGGCCACCCGGCTCCCGCGCTTGGAGACCAGCAGTTCCGGGCCCGTCCCCAGAAGGGTGCGGTCCTCCGCCCCGGGGCCGGGCACGTCGATCGCGAAGACGGGTTCGCCCGGATCGCGCCAGAGGAGGTTGTTCAACGCCGTGGACGGATCGACCGCCGACGTGCTGTGCAGACGCAGGCCCCTGGCCGACACCACCCTGTCCGGCCCGCCGTCCCCGGCCGTCAGCGCGATCGCCCGCTCGATCGACGCCCTGTGCTCGTCGGGGGCGGGCACGGGCGTGGACCCCCACTCCCCCGGCAGCGGCCGCCGGCGCAGGCCCGGCGCCCGGCCCCGGGGCGGCGCGGGTGCGTGGCGCACCGTTCGGGGGAGCAGGAACCGGGCCGACCGCCGCCCGTCGAAGGGGATGGCGCCCATCACCACGCCCTCGGGCCCCGCGCTCCCGAGCAGGGAGTCGACCTCGTGCACCTCTTCCGCGACCCCCAGGACCCCGGTCCCGTGCAGTGCGCCGGCACCGGTGGAGAAGAACACGTCCCCCGACCGGTAGGAGGCCAGGAGCTCGGCGACGGACGGCGCCGGCGCCGGCGTTCTCTGTTCAGGCATGTGTCGAATCCTCTACAGGGGTGGGAGTGGTCTCCGATGGAACTGCCGCCCGGCCGCGCAGGCTCCCCGGCGCCGGGCACGACCGCGCCGCGGTGGGTCCGCTGCCGGGGGCAGCACTACGGACCCGGCACCAGGGAGCGGCTCTCCGGGGCCAGCGTCAGGACCCGGTCCATGCGGTCGGCGACGTGCCGGTCGTGGGTCACCATGACGACGGCCAGGCCCTCCTCGGCGCGGAGGGCGTCCAGGACGTCCAGGACCGTGCGGGCGCTCGCGGCGTCCAGGGCGGAGGACACCTCGTCGGCCAGCAGGACCCGGGGGCGTGCGGCCAGGGCCCGGGCGATGGCCACGCGCTGGCGCTGGCCGCCGGAGAGGCGGGCCGGCAGCGCGCGTCCGACGTCCGGCGGCAGCCCGACCCGTTCCAGGAGCCCGGGGACCTCCGCGGCGGCCCGGCCGCGGGTCAGCCCCCGCAGCACCATGGCCGGGCGTGCGAGCGCCGTCGCGACCCGCTGAGCCGGGTTCAGGGTTCCGGCCGGGTCCTGGGGAACCAGCTGGACGGCCCGCAGCGCCTCCCGGGAACGGTCCGTGTGGCCGGCCGGCAGGGGCCTGCCACCGAGCGAGAAGGAACCCGCCGCGGGAGGATGGAGCCCCGCCAGGCTCCTGAGCAGGGTGGACTTACCGCATCCGGAAGGACCCAGGACGGCGACCGCCTCCCCCGGACCGACGGCCAGGTCCACTCCGCCGAGCAGTTCCCGCCCGCCCGGGGCCGTGAGGCGCACCTCCCGCAGGCCGAGGACCGGAGCGCCCCCCGGGGACCGGGGACCCACGGTCGTGGACGCGGCTCCGCGGACCGGTTCGGGCCCGCCGATGTCGAGGCGGAGGTCGGCCACACGGTCGGCGAACCCCCGGTCGTGGGTGACCACGACGGTGACCCTCCCCGGGCGCCCCCTCCGCTGTTCGAGGACGTCGAGCACGAGTTCCACCGTGGCGGGGTCCAGGCCGCTCGTGGGCTCGTCCAGCACGAGCACCCCGGGATCGGCGACGACCGCCCGGGCCAGCGCCACACGCTGGGCCTGGCCCCCGGAGAGCTCGTGCGGGCGCCGGCGCCACAGGGCGTCGGCGTCCAGTCCCAGCGAGGTGAGCACCGCCCGGACGGCCCCGGCGTTCGCGCGCCGCAGGCCGCCCGGCAGGGCTTCGGCGACCAGGGCGCAGACCGGCCGCAGGGGGTGCAGGTCCGAGGCGGGGTCCTGGCCGAGCACGCCCGTGGCGGCCCGGCGCCATCGGCGCGCCGCGCGTCCCGCGGGCACCGGCGCCCCCCGCCAGCGCACCCGGCCGTCCCTGCGCACCAGGCCGGGCGGCAGCGCGTCCAGCACGGCCAGGACGGCGCTGGTCTTGCCGCTCCCCGACGGGCCCATGACCGCGAGCACCCCGCCGTCCGGCACGCGCAGGTCCACCGGACCGACCACGGCGGCCCCGCGGTCGGTCTCGACCAGCACCGCCTCCGCATGCAGTCCTTCAGCCATCCGCGGGCTCCTTCCGTGCGGGTCCGCGGTCGCGGCTCCCGGGCGTGCGGTCGTCGGAGAGGTACAGCTGTGCCAGGAGGGCGAGCAGGACGGTGGTGGCCCCCAGCGCCACGGCCGGTGCCGCCACGGCCCAGGGGTTGATCGCCACGCCGGTCATGTTCTCCCTGAGCATGAGGGCCCAGTCGGGGGCGGGCGGGGCGGCCCCCAGCCCCAGGACGCTCAGTGCGGAGGCCACCTGGAGCGCGACCACCAGGCGCAGCCCGAGGTCGGCGACGACCAGCCCCCGAACGGCGGGGAGGACCTCCCTCAGCAGGATCGAGGCGGTGCCCTCCCCGCGCAGGAGCGCGGCCTCCACGTACCCGGAGGTGCGGGCCGCGCGGACGGCGTCCTTGACCACGCGCAGGGTGAGCGGGGCCCCTCCGCACACCGTCGCGACAACCACCGCCGTGTGCCAGGGCAGGGCGATCGCGGCAAGCAGGGCCAGGAGCAGGGAGGGCAGGGCTAGCAGCAGGTCGGCCACGGCGGTGAGGAGCCGCGAGGCCGGCCCGCCGAACCACCCGGCGGCCAGCCCGCCGGCGGTCCCGACGGCACAGGCGCACACGGCGGCCGCGACGGAGACGCCGAGCAGCCCCCTTCCGCCGGCCAGGACACGGGACAGGACGTCGCGGCCCAGGGCGTCCGTTCCCAGGAGGTGAACGGGGTCGGGCAGCTGCCAGGGCGCGCCCGTCGAGGAGGTGGGGCTGTGCGGCGCCCACCATCCGCCGAACAGGGCGACGGCCAGGACCGCGGCCGACAACAGGGGGACGGACAGCGACGCGAGGACCGGAGCGAGGCGACGGTTCACCGGACCGGCCTCCGGCGTGGTTCGGTCAGGGCGGCGACCAGGTCTCCGACCAGCAGTCCCACCAGCACGACCGCGGCGGCGACCACCGCGGTGGCCTGGACGACGGGCAGGTCCCGGGAGGCCAGGGAGGAGACGAGCAGCGATCCGATGCCCGGATAGCCGAAAAGGGTCTCCACCAGCGCTGCGGCGGCGATCAGCCCTCCCGCGGTGTTCGCCGTGACCCGGGTGAAGGGGGCCAGGAGGAAGGGGAGCACGTCGGTCGAGGCGATCCGCCACGGGGGGACCCCCCGCCGGCGGGCGTCGGCCACGTGGGGCAGGCGTACGGTGTCGGCCACCGCACCGGCCAGCAGGCTCGCGCCGAAGAACGCGGTGGGCAGGGCCAGGGAGGCCACCGGGAGGAACAGCAGTTCCGGATGCTGCCAGGGCGAGGCTCCGGGCGGGAGCAGGGATACCGGGGGCACCAGGCCCAGGGCGCCGGAGAACACGGCCGCCAGGGCGGCGGCGGTGACCGCGGTGGGCAGTGCGGCGCCTCCGGTGAGGACCGCGGTGGACAGCCGGCGCGCCCGCCGGGAACCCCCGGCCCACCAGGCCAACGCCAGGGAGGCGGGGGTCGCCACCGCCAGCGCCCCGCCCACCACCGCGAGGGTGGCGGGCAGCCGCTGGGCGAGGGCGTCGGCGACCGGGCGGCCGTTGACCAGGGACGTGCCGAGGTCGCCGGTGAGCAGGGACCCCGCCCAGTCGAGGTAGCGCCGCCAGGGCGCGGCGTCCAGGCCCAGCTCCTCACGCAGCTCCCGGACCTCCTCCTCGTCGGCGCCGGGGGTGACACGCAGGTCCACGGCGTCACCGGGCAGGAGTTCGGTGGCGGTGAACACCGCCACCGAGACCAGGGCCAGCAGGAGCACGGTCCGCACCAGGGCGAACAGGAGCGGAACCCCCGTGACCGCCCCCGCGGTGCGGGGGCGGGGGGCCGCGGGGGCGGTCACGGGGCGGGACATCAGCCGGAGACCTCGACCCGCTCGATGAACAGGCGGTGGAAACCGGGCCCGGTCGGCAGGCCGCTCACACCGGAACCCGCCAGGTCGATGCCGTCCCCGGTGCCCCAGACCACGTAGCCGCCGTCGTCGGCGACGCGCTGCTGCAGGTCGGCGAGCATCGCGTGGCGGTCGCCCTCGTCCTCGGTGGCCAGGGCCTCGGCGAAGTCGGCGTCCCACTCGGGGACGTCCCAGCCCGTCTCGTTGGTGGGGCCGTCGGAGAGCAGGGCCATCCGGGCGTAGTCCACGAACCCGTTCCCGCCCAGGCTGTTGAGGTAGAAGGGTTCGACGTTCCACACCTCGGCCCAGTAGGTGTCGGGCGCGCCCACCTCGATCTGGACCTCGATGCCCGCCTCGGCGAGCTGTTCGGCGGCCAGGGTCGCGGTCTCCTCCATACCGGGGTAGGAGTTGGTGGCGTGCAGGGTGAGCTCGACGCCGTCCGCGTGGCCCGCCTCCTCCAGCAGTTCGCGGGCCCGGTCCAGGTCGCGCTCCACCGGTGCGGCGTCGGGGGCGAAGGGCTCCTGGGAGTTCAGGATGTCCGCGCCGGTCTCCCCGTAGCCGAGGAAGACCGTCTCGACGAGCTGCTCGCGGTCCAAGGCGAGCTTGACGGCCTCACGGACGCCCGGGTCGTCGAAGGGCTCGGTGTCGAGGTCCATGACCAGCGGGTAGTTCACACCGGCGGGCCGGGTGCTCACCTGGACCGCGTCGTCCGACTCGTACTGCTGCGCACTGGCGGGGGACACGCTGCCCGCGACGTCCGCCTGTCCGGAGGCCACCGCCTCGGCACGCGCGGCCGGGTCGGGCATGGCGCTGATCTGGAGGGTCTCGAAGTCGGCGGCACCGCCCCACCAGTCGTCGTTGCGGGTCAGGACCGCGGTGGTGTCGTCGTGTTCCTCCAGCTGGAACGGTCCGGAGCCGACGACGGGCTCGGTGATGTCGTCGCTGCCCTCGGGGACCACGAAGGTCAGGGAGGCCAGGGCGATGCCGACCTCCGCGTAGGGCTGGTGGGTGGCCAGTTCCAGGGTGTGCTCGTCCACCACCGAGGAGGCCTCCAGGTCGAACACCGACAGGCGTCCGTTGTTCTCGGCGCCCTTGCCCTGGATCCGGTTCAGGGAGAACAGGACGTCATGGGCGGTCACGGGCTCTCCGTCGGAGAAGACGGCGTCATCGCGCAGGGCGACGGTCCACAGGTCGAGGTCCTCCCCCGCCGGCTCCCAGGACAGTGCCAGGCGCGGCTGGACCACGCCGTCCTCGTCGGTCACGGTCAGCACGTCGTAGAGCATGGCGAAGCGCAGGTACTCGGACTCGTTGCCGACGCGCCCGTGCGGGTCGTGGGTCGTCGCCGCCGGGGCTCCGACCGCCGCGTAGCGCAGGGTGGGGCCCTCGGCGGCGGCCTGCTCTTCCTCGCCTCCACCGCAGGCGGTGGCCGCCAGGAGCACCGCGAGGGCGCCCGCGGGCAGGAATCGTCGTCTCATCGTTCGGCCTTTCTCGGGATGGGCCGCGGTCGGCACGGCCCCAGTAGGTGGCTCCCGGCACGGGGCCGGGAGGGTTCGTGGGTGGTCACGGCGGCTGAGGGGCGCCGACGGGCCGGTCGCGGGGGCGCGGACACCGGTGCGTCCGAGCGAACGTCCGGTGCGCGGGCGGATGCAGCGCGGTGGGCGGGGGCGTCCGTGGGGGCGGGCCTCTCCTCCCCCGGCGCGCGAGCCTCGGCGGGGTGTCACGGACAACGCGGACGGGCGCCGGCGGGCCGGTCGGTCCGCCCGTCACCGCTCGTGTGGCGGATCCTCCTCACGGCCCCGGCGGGTTCGGCGCTCCCCGTGCTCTCCTGCGCCTCACCGCAGCCCCGGCAGGAGAGGTGGCGGCGCACGGACGATCCAGGTCATGAAGGATGTCCCGGCAGCGCAGGGAGCGGGCGCCGCCGCCGAGGGCCTTGAACGCGGCCATGGCGCATCCGGGCTTCCTGGGCATGCCGGTCGGCTGCCCGGCCGGGGATCGCCAGGGGCGGGAGGTGAGCGCCGCATCGGCTTCGCCCTACGTACACGGGGAGGACTCCTGGGGGAGCGCGAGTCGCGTGAATGAAAATGATTATCAGTACCGTAGCACGCACGAGTCCGCTTTGCCCGAATCGCACCCGCCCCACTCGCAACGGGCCGAGTCCCTGGGGCCGCGGGGCGATGATCGCCCCCGCGGCCCCAGGGGCTCGGGAAGGGAACCTCCGACGCGCATCGCACCGGCCAACCGGCCCGCACGCGGCGGGGCCCTGGGGGGCAGGCCGCCGACCCGGTCGAACGGGGTGGGGGGCGGCCTTCGGGGGCAGCACACCCGGCCGGGTCGGTGGACCGCGAATGCGTCCACCTCGAACAGCACCGCAGGTAGCACGAGCGAAGCGACCCCCGGCAGCGTCTGGGCGGGAGGACTCCCCTTCCGAAGCGCGCTGACGCGCGCCCAGGACGGCCGGGTGGTCGGCGTCCGCAGCCGACGACTCCGAACTCGGGGGGCAGAGGCCTCGGCTCCGTGGAACTCGGCCCGGCGGGCCCTGGACGATCAGCACGGGCCCCAGGGCCACATGCACATCAATGCCGAATCGACTTCATTCCGTCAAACGGGGATACTGCAGGAAGGAAGACCCAACAAAGTATCCTTCTTCGGCATAAGGAAGGACGATCTCTCCCTCCACCATTTTGACCAACAGCCCACAGATACCGCCACGGAACTGTCACCAGAGGTCACCATTCCCCAGCACCACCGTCCAGTCCGCGACATCGGGGTCGAAGAAAAAATAAAGGCTCTCTCCGATTACTTCGCCCACCAGGAACACATTGTACGGTTCCCGGCACAGTATCCATGAGATATCGACCTTGCGAGAATCATCCACGAAACGGAAATACGGCGCATCATCGGCGAGATAGTAGACAGGATAGTTCCCCTCTTCTATCGCCCTCCTGGGGTCCTGCCTCCCGAAACAATCGACAGTAATCAGAAGACAGGCGTCCTCGATGGTGGACACCACACCGCCATAAGCCTGCATCAGGGCAACGCAGTCACGGGGAAGCGCTCTTCCGAGAACTCGCTCCAGCGGCTCCGGATCGAAACATCACCTGAGCACTCGACACCCCGAGCATCCGACTCATCTCTTCGAAGTGATCTTTACTCAAACCATCTCACCCCAACGCAGGGAACACCCGTGCGCCCGACCGGCTCAAACCCATCGGCGGGGCCGAGGAAGAAGGAATGCCGACCGGCCGGAACGGCCGACCGCCCCCGGAGCCCGCAGACCCGGAACGCAGTTCCAACACAACCGATCAAGGATGAAAGTAGCAGGAGGTGAGAATGTCCCCACAAGGCCTCACGGCGAATTTCCATGCCCTGTTGCCGACATGAGATCCGGGGCTCACGACAGCCGCACCGTTTCAGCTGACACCTAGCCCCATTCTCGGCACTGGGCGTGACGGCCGGTCGACGAAGGTCGCTCCGAGCCGGTACGGAGAATCCGGGCTCGCCTCTTCCACCCCAGCAGTCCCGACGAGGCCGAACCGGCCATCCGCCGACTCGCCGGTGAACTGCTGCAAAGGTGGTGCCGCCATGACCGTTCCGGACGAGCGTGGTGACGGCCGCCGAGGAGGACGCCCCCGATGTGGACCGGACCGCCCCCGCCAGCTGCGCGCACTACGGGGTCCGCCTCCCGGGACCCCGCCCCCGGCGACCGGGGACCGGCACGGGGCGCCCCTCCCCCGCGCGAAGGGGCCGGGGAGGGGCGGGCGGCGGGTCCCGCGCGGTCCTCCCCGGCCCCGGGCCGGATCAGCCCTCGCCCGGGGGCTCCCTGCGCGCGAGCGCCCGGTGGTCCACCTTCCCGTTGGGGGTCAGCGGCATCTCCTCCAGCCGGTCCCAGCTCCGCGGGACCAGGCTCGCGGGCAGCGCCGAGCGCAGGAACGCCTCCAGCTCACCGGCCTCGACCTCGGTGCCGGGCACGTAGTGCGCGGTGAGGACCGGCTGCCTCCCCTCCTCCTGCCTCAGCGTGACCGCGCAGAGCTTCACCGAGCCGTGCCGGCTGAGCACCGCCTCGATCTCGTCGAGCTCCATGCGCACGCCCGCGACCTTCACCTGGCGGTCGACGCGGCCCAGGTAGTGGACTCCGTCGCCGTCGATCCTCCCCAGGTCGCCGGTGCGGTACAGGCGGCCCGTCGGGGAGTCCGGGTCGAACACGTCGCGGAAGAACGCGGAGAGGGTCGCGTCGCGGTCGCCGAGGTAGCCCAGTCCGACCGGGACGCCTCCGACGAAGAGCTCGCCGGCCTGTCCGGGGCCGGCCGCGGACCAGGTGCCCTCCTCGCTGTCGTGGACGAGGCAGTAGATCTTCGCGTTGCCGATGGGGCGGCCGACGGGCAGGCGAGCCCCGGCCGTGTCCTGCGGCGACACCACGTGGTGGGTCACATCGTCCGAGCACTCGGTGGGCCCGTAGGCGTTGAGCAGCCCGGCGTGCGGAAGGGCGGCCAGGGCGCGCTCCGCCAGGCTGGGCTTGAGCTCCTCGCCGGTGGAGATGAGCCAGCGCAGGGCGGGGAGCACCTCACCGCCCCCCTTGCGCGCGATGTCGTCGAGCAGGGTCCCGATGGCGGTGGGCACCAGTTCCACGAGGGTCGCCTCGTGCCGCAGGAGCAGCCGGTGCAGCCGGGGCGGGTAGAGGACGTCGTTGTCGGAGGCGACCACGACCGTGGCCCCGACCATGAGCGGGGCCAGCATCTGCCAGATCGAGATGTCGAAGACCAGCGGCGCGGTGAACACGACCCGGCTGTCCTCGGTGATGTCCAGGTCCGCGACCTTGGCCCACAGGTGGTTGAGCATGCCCGGCCGGGCGACCACCGCGCCCTTGGGCCGGCCCGTCGTCCCCGAGGTGTAGATGACGTAGCGGGGCTCCTCCCCCGCCGGGGCCTCCAGCGGGCCTCCTCCCCCGCCGGCGGTCCTCTCGACCACCGGGGGCTGCTCGTCCCCGGCCGTGTACTCCACGGCCAGGGCGCTGGAGCTCAGCCGCAGCACCTCGTCGATGCGCGCCCGGGGCCACCCCGGGTCGACGGGGAGGTAGACCGCGCCCAGGCTCTCCAGTGCCAGGAACAGCACGATGGTCCGCGCGGACCGGGGGCCCAGGCAGGCGACGACGTCTCCCGCCCCGCACCCCGACGCCTCCAGGCGGGCGCGCATCCGCTCCACGCGCCGGACCAGGTCCGCGTAGCCGATCTCGGCCCCGGCGCCGACGACGGCCCGCCGGTCGGGGCTCTTGCGCGCCCACGCGTTCACGCGGTCGAGCACGGTGCCGGTGGTGTCGGCGTCGACGGGGTTGGCCAGTGCGGGCGCCGGCCCCCGTCCCGCGTAGGGGAGGTCGGCCAGGTGCGGCGGCCGGGGGGACGCGGTCACAGCGCACCCCCGTTCCGGGCGGCGCGCACCCGGTCCGGGCGCCGGTGCCGGTCGGTGTCGTAGAAGAAGTCCTCGACCGTCGTCGCCCCGCCGTCCTCGGCGGCCCTCCTGTGGACGTAGTCGCCGACCACCAGGTCCAGGACCCCGAGGCCGAAGGGGGAGAAGACCACCGGGCGCCCGGGCTCGGGCCGGAACCGGCCGCTGATCACCTCGGGGAGCGTCGCGTGGACGAAGTCGCGCCGGCCGGTGCGCTGCTCGGCCAGGTGCACCGAGGTGTCCGCCTTGAGCACGTGCTCGACGTCGTCCACGACGTTGGTGCTCGCGAGGACGACCTCCGGGGAGAGGTCGCGCAGGGAGACGTGCAGGACCAGGGGGTTGTGGGAGAACCACGAGGGGTCGGTGACGTGCGGCGAGGCGGCGGTCGTGGCGAACACGACCATGTCGTAGGAGGAGACCAGGTCCCGGGCCGACCCGTGCACCCGCACGCTGCTGCCGGGCGAGGTCTGCTCCACGTGGTCGGCGAATCCTCGCGCGTAGTCCTCGGAGAGGTCGTGGACGCCGATCCGGTCGAAGGCCGGGCCGAGAGCGGCCAGGTACTCGTGGAGGTAGCGCGCGATCAGGCCGGCGCCGAAGAAGCCCACGTTGGTCAGGGGCGCGCGCCCGCGTGCCAGGTGGCGCACCGCGACCGCCGCGGAGGCGGCGGTGCGCACGGCGCTGATGATCGAGCCTTCGAGGCAGGCGTAGGGGTAGCCGGTCGCGGCGTCGTTGAGCAGCAGGACGGCCGAGGCCCGGGGGATGCCGTGTTCGATGTTCTCCGGGTAGCTGGACACCCACTTGATGCCGTCGACGCGCACGTCCCCCCTGACCGCCGCCGGCAGGGCGATGATCCGCGAGGACGGCTTGTCCGGGAACCTCAGGAAGTACGAGGGCGGGTTCGTGGTCTCGCCTGAGCCGTGCAGCAGGTAGGCCTGCTCCACGAGGTCGGTCAGCTCCTGTTGCCGTCCCGCGAGGACATCGTGGACGGTGGCCCCCGATATGACGGTGAACGGTGGAATCGACTGTGTTCCCATGGCTGCTCCCGGTACCTGTCCGTTTGTACGACGCGAGGGGAAACGGAGTTCGTCCGCGGCGGTTCCGGGGTCACGCCGTGCTCGGCCCGGATCACCGCTGCGGACTTCGAAACCCTTGTGGTCTGAAGGGAAGAAAGTGCTTACCAAGGGCGGAGTGTACCGTGGGCGACCTTCCTCCGGGGGTTTTCCCTTTGCACAAAACAGACTGCCTGTTCTCGGTGGCTCCGTTGGCGGAAAACCAGGTCGGGCACCCGGTGAACGGCGGCGGAACGGGCCATTGTGGCACCCGGTACCGGAGTGCGGCGGATACAACCGCCCCTCCGGAGACCATTACGGCAAACGCTTTTACCATACGGGTAAATGCGCGTCAATACCAGGCAGGAAACTATCCCTGCCGGGGCAAACGCAGTAAGGTGGCCCGGTGGTCGACACATTTACCCCTCCCTCCCCCGGGAACACAGCCACCCCTGTCCGGTATCTGCTGTGGCTGGTCCTCAGCCAGAAATCCCGGATCGCCGCGGGCGCCACCCTCGGAAGCCTGTGGATGCTGGGTCTGACCCTGCCCCCCTACGTGCTCTCCCGGGCGATCGACGACGGGCTGAGCGCGGGCGACACGGGGGCCCTGTCGCTCTGGGTGGCCGTCCTGTTCGGCGTCGGCGTGCTCAACGCCGCGCTGGGGATCGCGCGGCACCGGACGATGACCAAGATCCGCATGGACGCCTCGTTCCGGACCGTTCGCGCCACGGTCCGCCACTCCACCCGCCTGGGCGCGACGCTGCCGCGCCGGGTCTCCAGCGGCGAGGTCGCCTCCATCGGGATCGCCGACGTCCAGGTCATCGCCCAGTCCCTGACCGTGACCGGCCCCGGGTTCGGCGCCGTGGTGGCCTACATCGTCATCGCCGCGCTCCTGCTGTCGATCTCCCCGCTGCTCGCCGTCGTCGTCCTCGCCGGTGTGCCGATGCTCGCGATCACGGTCGGCCCCCTGCTCCACCGGCTCCTGGGGATCGGCTCCGCCTACCGGGAGATGCAGGGCGCCCTCACCGCACGCCTGGTGGACGTGGTGACCGGCCTGCGCGTCCTCAACGGGCTCGGCGGCAAGGACGCGTTCGCGCGCCACTTCCACCGCGAGTCCCGGGAGCTGCGGGACAAGGGGTACCGGATCGGCGGCGTCACCAGCTGGGTGGGCGCCCTGGGCGTGGGCCTGCCCGCCCTGTTCCTGGCCGTCGTCACCTGGCTCGCGGCCAGGATGGCGGCGAGCGGCGCCATCAGCATCGGCGACCTCGTCGCCGTGTACGGGTACGTCGCCGTCCTGGTGGTCCCCGTCGCGTTCTTCATCGAGGGCGGCACGGACATCACACGGGCCCTGGTCTGCGCGCGCAGGGTGATCCGGTTCCTCAACCTCGAACCGGAGCACGCGGACGACGGCGCCACAGCGCGGCCGCCGGCGCCGGGAGCGGAGCTGTACGACCCCGCGTCGGGCGTGCGCGTCGGCCCGGGGGTCCTGACCGCGCTGGCCGGCGCCCGGCCGTCGGACGCCGAGGAGATCATGGACCGCCTCGGCCGGTTCACCGCCTCCGACGCCGAATGGGGCGGGGCCCCGTTGCGCGAGGCGCCCCTGGACGCGGTGCGCGAGCGCATCCTCCTGGCGGACAACGACGCCGACTTCTTCTCCGGGAGCATCCGCGACGTCGTCGCCGGGGCCGGGGAGCCCGACGACGAGGCCGTCCGTGCGGTGCTGCACACGGCCGTGGCCACCGACATCGTCGACGCCATGGCCGACGGCCTCGACTCGGTGGTGAACGCGCGGGGCCACAACCTCTCGGGGGGCCAGCTCCAGCGCCTGCGGCTGGCCCGGGCCCTGTACACCGAGCCCGAGGTCCTGCTCGCGGTCGAGCCCACCTCGGCCGTGGACTCCCTCACCGAGGCCGCGATGGCGGCGCGCCTGCGACAGGCCCGCGCGGGCACGACCACGGTCGTCTCCACCACCTCGCCGCTCGTCCTGGACCAGGCGGACGCGGTGGTCTACCTCGTCGACGGGCGGGCGGCGGCCACGGGCACACACCACGGACTACTGCGCACCGAACCCGGATACCGGGCCCTGGTTTCGCGCGACGCAGAGTGGGAGCCGCTCCGATGACCGCAGTGCTGCCCGTCGCGGGCCGAGCGCACGTGCGCCGCGCCGCCGTGCGCGAGATCCGCGCCGACCGGTGGACGTTCGCCCTGATGCTGGCGCTCAACGTGCTGGCCGCCCTCGCCGCGCTCATCGC
This sequence comes from Streptomonospora nanhaiensis, assembly GCF_026642255.1. Classification (GTDB taxonomy): domain Bacteria; phylum Actinomycetota; class Actinomycetes; order Streptosporangiales; family Streptosporangiaceae; genus Nocardiopsis; species Nocardiopsis tropica. Next base: position 4,177,110 of record NZ_CP113264.1, read on the forward strand.
CCCCTGGCTCGTGGGGCTGATCGTGGACACCGTCCAGCGGTCCCCCGGTCCGGCCGCGGTGGCCTCCGTGGACCGCACGGCGCTGGCGATCGTCGTCGTGACGGTCGTGCACATCCTGCTGGCGCGCTACTCCCTCTACGTCGGCTACAGGTTCGGCGAGGGCGCCGCCGCACGCATCCGCGAGCGCTTCCTGGAGCGCACGCTGGCCCTGCCGGCCGCCACGGTCGAGCACACGGCCACCGGCGACCTGGCCGCGCGCGGCACCTCGGACGTCACCAGGGTCGCATCGGCCCTGCGCAACGCGATCCCGGAGGTGTTCGTCGCCCTGACGCAGGGGCTGTTCCTCATCGGCGCGGTGCTGTTCATCGACCCGGTGCTGGGGGCCTGCGGACTGGCCACCCTGGTCACCATCGTGGTCGCCCTGCGCTGGTACCTGCGCCGGGCGCGGACGGCCTACCTCGCCGAGGGCGCCTCCGGTTCGGACCTCGCCGAGGTCCTCACCAGCACCGCGAGCGGCGCCAGGACCGTGGAGGCCCTGCGCCTGCAGGAACGCCGGATCGCCGCGGCGGAGACCGCGATCGAGACGGCCCGCGGGGCGCGGCTGCGCACCCTGTGGCTGCGCACCGTCCTCTTCCCGTCCGTGGACGTCTCCGCCGTCCTGCCCCTGGTGGGCGTGCTGCTGATCGGCGGCGTGTTCTACCAGAACGGGTCGGTCTCCCTGGGGACGGTCGTGACCGCGGCCCTGTACCTGCGCCAGCTCTCCGTGCCGCTGGACACGATCATGCTGTGGGTCGAGGAGCTGCAGGCGAGCGGCGCCTCCTTCGCCCGCGTGGAGGGGCTGGCCGCGGCGCCCGCGGCCGAGCGGCCCACCTCCGCCGAACCGGCCGACGACCGCATCCTGGTCAGGGACGTCCGCTACGCCTACGACCACCGCGGGGACGTGCTGCACGGGCTGGACCTGACGGTGCAGCCGGGGGAACGGCTCGCCGTGGTCGGCCCCTCGGGCGCCGGGAAGTCCACGCTGGGCAGGCTCCTGGCGGGGCTGGACAGGCCGCGGACGGGGGAGGTCACCGTGGGAGGCGTCCCCGTGGCGGACCTGGCGCCGGAGCTGCTGCGCCGCCAGGTGGTGCTGCTGACCCAGGACCACCACGTCTTCCGGGACACGCTGCGGCACAACCTGCTCCTGGCCAGGGCCGGGGCGACCGACGCGGAGCTGCACGCCGCCCTGGACACGGTCTCGGCCGACTGGGCCCGGGAGCTGCCCGAGGGGCTGGACACCGTGCTCAGCCCCGACACGCACAAGCTCAACGGGGGCCAGGCGCAGCAGCTCTCCCTCGCACGGGTGGTGCTCGCCGACCCCCACACCCTGATCCTGGACGAGGCCACCGCCCTGCTGGACCCCGCCACGGCGCGCAACACCGAACGGGCGCTCGCGGCGGTCCTCGAGGGGCGCTCGGTCATCGCGATCGCCCACCGGCTGCAGACCGCGCACGACGCGGAGCGCATCGCCGTGATGGACGAGGGCCGGATCATCGAGCTCGGCAGCCACGGCGAGCTCCTCGCCCGGGGCGGGACGTACGCGAACCTGTGGAGGTCCTGGCACGGGGACTAGACCGTGACTCCACACGGTCACCGCTGGTGGATCACGGTGTCGTGAGACGTCGCCGTGGACTGTCGGATGCGGAGCGCGGGGGTCCGTCCGGTCGCCGCCGCCCGGGTCGCCGCGGGGACGGGAGCGGCCGGACGGCCGCCTCGAGGCCGTGTCCTCCTATCCGCCCATGCTCGTGTACCCGGAGTCGAACAGCGCGGAGAAGCGGGGGTACTTCGTCGGGTCGCCGTACTTCGGCGCGAACTCGTAGGCGGCCCACTCGCCGTCCGGCCCGACGTCGGCCGGATCGAGCAGCCAGAAGTCCTCGCCCCGGGCGACCTCGAGGGACCGGCTGAACAGCTGCACGAGATCCTCGTTGCCGGGTATCGAGTCGTAGATCGCGGTCACGCGGCTGCCGGCATCGCCGTCCCGCATCCACGAGACGCGGCCGCACGGATGGACGCCTTCTCCCACCCAGGCGCCCCCGACCCTCGTCCACCCGTCGCTGGCCAGGTAGAACCCCCTGAGGCTCGGTGGGAACCGCACCCCGAGCCGCTCCTCGGACTCCACCAGGGCCTCTTCCCGGGCCGGTGCCTCACCCAGCCACAGGTCGACACGCCCCCCGCCGTCCAGGACCTCCAGCTGATCCTCGTCCAGCAGATCGACCAGCTCTTCGCCGTCGGCCTCGTTCCTCAGGTACGCATCGCCGTACCGCTTCAGGTAGCCCCGCCACTCCGCCGGCGTGGTCGGAGCGGCGGCAGCCGCCTTCTCTTCGGGTCCAGTCGTCTCGCTCATGCCGCCCAGGGTGCCAGGCGGTCACGACAACGCCGACGGCTGCCGACCGCACGGCGGTCCCGGCGGGCGGGGCCGGGGGCAGCCCTCCCCCGACCCCGGGACGACAGGGCGGTCCCGGCCGTTCAGCCGCCCAGGCCCACGCGGAACCCCTCGATGTAGAGGCGGCCCAGCGACATCCTCTCCAGCGCCTCCAGGGCCAGGTCCGGCGAGGCGATGATCGGCTGGTTCTTGACGTTGAACGACGTGTTGATCACGCAGCCCAGGCCGGTGTGCTCCTTGACCTTGTGCAGGAGCCGCCAGAAGACCTCGTTGTCCTCCTTGGTGACGATCTGGACCCGGGCGGTGCCGTCCACGTGCACGGCGCCCCGGATCCTCGGGATCCGTTCGGGCCGGGTGCGGGCGGTGCTGAGCATGTACCTGCTCGGCGACAGGGCCCGGCCCTCGAAGACCTCCTCGTAGTCGGAGTCGAGGATCGCCGGGGCGAAGGGCCGGAACCCCTCCCGCATCTTGACGATGGCGTTGAGCCGCCCCTTGATGTCGTCCCCGTTCGGGAGCGCCAGGATGGACCTGTTCCCCAGCGCCCTGGGGCCGAACTCCATGCGTCCGGCGAACCAGGCGACGACCCTGTCCTCCGCGAGGTCGCGGGCGGCCAAATCCATGTACTCGTCGGTGAACCCGTGGTACTCCCAGACCGGGGATCCGCCTCCGGGCCGCTCGAACGCCTTCAGCGCCGAGCGCACGTCGTCGGCGCCGTAGCCGGGACCGGTGTAGGCGCTGAAGGTGCCGGAGAAGCCCCCGGCCACGTGCAGTGCGGCCCCCATCGCGGTGCCGTCGTCGCCCGCGGCCGGCGGGACGAACATGCGCGACACCTCGGGCAGCTCCGAGATGGACTGGTTGGCCAGGCAGTTCAGGAAGGTCCCGCCCGAGAGGCACAGCGAGTCCTGGCCCGTGTGCCGCAGCCAGTGGCGGACCAGGTCCGTCAGGACCTCGGAGAAGCGCGCCTGGAAGGCGGCGGCGATGTCGGCGTACTCGTCGGGGACCTCGGCGCCGGGCTCGCGCGGTGCGACGCCGAGCGACTCCTCCAGGAAGGCCAGGGCGTCCGGGTAGCCCTCCCCCGCGCGTCCGAGCGCGCCCTGGGGCCAGCCGATGGCGGCCCTGCCCTCGTCGGCGCCCATGAAGCGGGCGAAGAATTCGGCGTAGCGGCGGGGGTCGCCGTACGCGGACAGGCCCATGACCTTGTACTCGTCGGAGTTGAAGGTGTACCCGAGATAGCGGGTCAGGATCGAGTAGAGGATGCCCAGGGAGGAGTCGATTCCCTGGCTGTACAGCTCCTCCATGCGGCCCCGGGTGAACCGGTGCACGGTGAGGGCAACGGTCTCGCCCATGCCGTCGGAGACCACGGACAGGGCGTCCTCGTAACCGCTCAGGTGGTAGGCGGAGGCGGCGTGGGCGACGTGGTGGTCCACCGGGCGGAACCGGTCGCCCGGATTCCTCCACCCCGTGCGCGCGAGTTCCTCGACCACGGTCCGGCCGCTGAGCACCTCGTCGAAGTACTCGGGGGTCCGGTGGAAGAAGCGGCGGAACCGGTCGTAGTTGAAACCGTGGGCGATGAGGTCGACGTCGTCGCCGGTGATCCCGGCGTGGTCGAGGCAGTAGGCGATGGCCTTCTCCGGGAAGGCCCCGGTCGCCTTGTCCCCGGTGAAGCGCTCCTCGGCGGCCGCGGCGACGATGTTCCCGTCGACCACGAGGCAGGCGGCACTGTCCATGCCCTGGCAGATCCTGCTGTCGACCTCCGCGATCCCCGGCCTGCTCCGGAGGTGGTGCGGCTGGGAGTGGGGGAGGCCGCTGAGGCCGAGTACGATCACCGTTCTCCTTGTGTGGGCTCGGCGTTCTCCGCCTCACACCCGGGGGTGCGGGCGGGGCGGGTCGGTTCACGCCCCGGGGGAGCCTGCGCGGCCGCCCGCGCCGACCGCGTGAGCGCTTCCTCCCGGTCGGCGGGACCGGCTGCCGGGAGACAGGGGGTCAGAAGCCGGAGCAGACTCCGCGACGCTTCGCCGTCATCGGGCACCTCCCCCTCTTTCCGGACACTCCACCGCGGGGCCCCTGGCGTGCGGGCCCTTCGTCGAACGGCATGAGTATAGGACGGGCCGAACGGTATGGGAATAGAGAATCCGTTTGCCGGAGCGCGGATGTCTTTCGCCCCCCGTACCCGGTTCGCGCTTGTGCTCCGTTCGTGTGTAACGCGCGCACGCGGCCGGGGTCTTTCCGGTTTCGAGCACCCTGACGAATATGGTTCCCGGTTCCACTCCGCCGATCTCCCCCTGCGCGTCCTCCGAATCCGTCCCCCTATCCGAATGATCCTGATTCGCGGCTTTCGAAGCTTTCCTGGACCAGGGTGATCCGAGGACTGCGCGCCCCGGTTCCGTTTCCATGCGGCCTGTCCCGGAAAGGAAAACGATCCCCTGCTGCGGCACCGGAGGAATCCCGATCCAACCCCTGGCGCGAACGGAGAGAGCCCACTATGATGCGACAGCCCGTGGTGCGAATACCGGCCCAGGAGCAGGGGCCGCCGCCATTGTTTCCGGCGCCGGGAACGCACCGGAGAGCACGCATTCGAAGCACCGGTCCGCCGCGGTGATCCGAGGACGCCCCGCAGACCGGGTCTGCCGCTCCGCCCCCCGCCCACAGAACGGACCCCCGCCCCTCCATGCACTCCACTCCCCACCGGACCGCGCAGAAATGGGTCCGCCCCCTGGCCGGGGCGACCGCCCCCGGCGGGCTGCGCCTCTTCTTCTTCCCGTACGCGGGGGCGGGCGCCTCCGCCTACCGGAGCTGGGGGGCCGGCCTTCCCGAGGGCGCCGAGGGCTTCGCCGTCCAGCTGCCCGGACGCGAGGACCGCTTCCACGAACGGCCCGTCCCCGGGCTCGACGACCTGCTGGACGCCCTCACCCCCGGGCTGCTGCCGCTGCTCGACAGGCCCTTCGCGTTCTTCGGCCACAGCATGGGCGCCATCGTCTGCTGGGAGCTGTGCCGCAGGCTGCGGCTGACGCACGGCCTCGAGCCGGTCCGCGTGTTCGTGTCGGGCTGCCGCGCCCTGCACCTGCACCGGTCGCGCACCCCGGCGGAGGCCGACCTGTCGGACGAAGGGCTGGTCGAGGAGCTGCGCGCGCTCGGCGCCACCCCCGAGGAGCTGCTGCGCAACCCGGAGTTCACCGCGTTCCTGCTGCCCACCTTCCGCGCCGACCTGTCCCTCTTCGCCGGATACAGCTACCGGCCCGGACCGCCGCTGAGCTGTCCCGTCTCGGTGTTCGGCGGCACGCGGGACCCGCGGGTGGCCGAGGAGCACCTCCACGGCTGGGCCGCGCTGACCGACGGACCGGCCCGGGTGGAGATGTTCCCCGGCGGCCACCTGTTCCTGCTCCAGGAGCGCGAACGGATGCTGCGCAGCATCGGCTGGGCACTGTCCGGCGACGGCTTCTGACCCGACGCGGCCCGGGCACGCACCGGTCCCCACCTCCACGGAAAGAGGAGCATGTCCGCAGACGACACGAACTACCAGGCCCTCGTCGGCGGCATCGTCGCCGACGCACTCGAGACCCGGTCGGTCGCCCCCGAGGACGCGTTCGCCGACCTCCAGGTGAACTCGGTCCTGCTGCTGCGCATCGTCGCCGCGATCGAGGACAGGCTGGGCACCTCCATCGACATCGTCGACGTCCTCCAGGCACAGACCGTGGGCGACCTGGCCGACCTGGCCAGGAGCTACGCCCTGCGCGAGGAGGAGGAGAGCCGTGGGTGACGTCCCCTCGCCCCTGTGGCTCCGGACCGCCGACGTCGACCACATGCGCAGGGACGGGCGGGACGAGGACCCCGGCCACGCCTGGACCGCCGAGCGCCTCGGCGCGCTCTACCCAGGCACCTCCTGCACACTGCTGGACTGCGGCGTGATGTCCGGCGTGACCTACGCCGGTCTGCGGGACGCGGGCCTGCCCGTGGACTACACCGGCATCGACGTCTCCCCCCGGGTCCTCGACGCGTGCCGGACCGAGCACCCGGGCGCGCGGTGGCTGGAGATGAGCGTCACCGACCTCGCCTTCGGCGAGGGCTCCTTCGACGTCGTGAACTCCCGCCACCTGCTGGAGTGCCTGCCCTACTACGAGACGGCGGTCCGGGAGATGTTCCGGGTGGCCCGCACCCACGTGATCATCGGCTTCTTCCAGGTGCCCAGGGCGCCCGAGGCGCTGCTGCGGCGCGAGACCGACGAGGGCTACATCTGGCTGAACCGCTACGACCCGGGCCCCTTCGAGGAGCTGCTGCACCGGCTCTCGCGGGAGGTGGAGACCGCCGACCTGCGCCACGGGCCCCGCCGCTCCCGCATCTACCTGTGCACGAAACGCTGATCCGTCCCGGCCCCGCACACGGCGGGGCCGGGACGGGTCAGCGGCCGGAGGGCCCGCGGAAGCGCAGGGCCATGGCCGCCAGGGAGCCCCTGCTCGAGGCGCAGGCCAGGACCGCGTCACCGTCGTCGATCCGGCCGGACTCCGCGAGGTCGGCCAGGTTGATCGGCACGTCGGACGAGAAGCAGTGCCCCACCGTCGAGACGAGCCCGGGATAGGGCTCCGTGTGCGGCATCGCGGCGGCCATCGACAGCATGGTGCGGGTCGCGCTGCCGAAGTTCGGGGTCACCAGGTAGCGGAAGCCCTCTTCCGCGTGCCCTGCCACCCGACGCGTGGCGGTGCGCATGGCCGTCAGGGTCACCCTCGCGTCGGCCAGGCCCGACCACTCCTTCCGGGGCAGCCAGCGCTCGGTCGCCGATCCCAGGAGCTGGAAGGACGCCTCCGGACCGGGTTCCCGCGTGATGAGGCAGGAGGCGGCCCCGTCGCTGAAGACCGTCATGCTGATCGGAGGATGCCGGGTTCCCGAGACGATCCGGTCGACCGTCACCAGCAGGACCGACACGGCCTGCCCCGACGCGATCAGGCCCCTGGCCACGTCGGTCCCCGAGGAGAAGTTCGAGCAGGCGTCGCCGCTGACGACGAGGACCGGGGTCGAGGGCAGCTTCGCCGCGGCGCGGAACTCCTGGGCCCACTCGCTGGGGGTCGTCCCCTCGTCCGTGTCGTTGCAGACCACCACCGCCTCGTAGGACACGTCCGGCTGCTCGGCCCCCGGGGCTCCCGGGGTGACCGCGACCGCCATCTCCAGGGTGGAGTCCGAGGACACGCGCACCTCCCGGATGCCCTGCTCCTCCAGCGCGCCGAGGTTCTCGCGGACCCTGGGGTCGTCCAGGTCCCGGACGTGGACGGGCGTACCGAGTCTGGACGTGAGAGGGAGGGCGTACACGTCCGGGCCCTGCGGGTTCACTGGCTCTCCTTGCCGTGCGGCGTCGTGGAACCCCCGGCGGAGGGCCGGAGGGTCTCGTCCCCGAAGTTCTTGTCGACCCACTGGTCGCTGTAGACGGTCTCGAGGTACCGGTCCCCCAGGTCGGGGGCCACGGCCACCGACCTGAGGCGGTGCTCCGGGTCGTGGCGGTCGAGCCAGTCCAGGGCCCCGCCCACCACCGTTCCCGTGGACCCGCCGAACAGGAACCCGCGCGCGGACAGGGCCCGGCAGGTCCTGATGGCCTCCCGTTCGGGCACGTGGACCACGTCGTCGACGGAGGCCAGCTCCAGGGCCGGCGCCGGGGTGCTCGACCCGAGTCCGGGGATGAGGCGCGGCCCGGGCTCGCCGCCGAAGTTCGCCGACCCCTGGGCGTCGACGGCCACCACCCGCACACGGGACGCGTGCTCGCGGAAGTACCGCGCGCAGCCAACGAGGGTGCCCCCGGTCCCGGCGCCGACGAAGAGGACGTCGAGATCGGGGAAGCGCCCGGCGATCTCGACGGCGGTCGTCTCGTAGTGCGCCGTCCAGTTCGCCGGGTTCTCGTACTGGTTGAGCCACAGGTACCGGTCGTCGCCGCGGCACATCTGCCGGACCCTCTCCTTCCTGGCGCCCAGGAGGCCGCCGACGGGGTCGGGGACGTCGACCACCACGACGTCGGTGCCCAGGGCCCTCATCAGCCGCAGCGTGTGGGGGTTGCAGCGCCGGTCGGTCACGCACGTGAACACCAGGCCCTTGCTGGCGGCGACCACGCTGAGAGCCACGCCGAGGTTGCCGGAGGAGGACTCCACCAGGACCGTGTCCGGGCGCAGGAGCCCGTCCTTCTCGGCGGCCGCCACCATGGCCGCGGCCGTGCGGAGCTTGACGGAGCCTCCGAAGTTGAAGCCCTCGCACTTCAGGTAGATCTCGCGGCCGGTCACGGACGTGAGGTCGACGTAGACGTCGGACTCCAGCAGTTCGTGCGGCGCGGAAACGATGGGCATCCCGTGCTCCTGTTCTCGGTACGGGGCCGGGGCGGCGCGGCGGGCGCTCAGGCGCCGGCTTCCGCCTGCCGGACCAGGCTCGCGGGCCGCATGTCGGTCCACTCGCTGTCGATGTGCCGGGTGCACTCCTCCCGGCCGGCCGGACCGAACACGCTCTCCCAGCCGGCGGGCACCGCGATGTGCCCGGGCCACAGCGAGTACTGCCCCTCGGCGTTCCTGAGCACGAGGAAGGTACCGTCCTCGGCGTCGAACGGGTTGGTCATCGCGTTCTCCTCCACGGGTGTGGTCGTGTGCGGGTGGTCGTCCTGCGCGGGACGGCTCACGGGTCCGCGAGCACGCCGTCCAGGATCTTCCTGACGGCGCCGAGGGGTTCGCGGTCGGTCATCCGGGCGTGCTCGGCGTCGATGTCGTGACGCTCCACACGGCCGCTGACGTGCGGGTCCCACGCCCGCGTCGACGGGGCGACCCGGCCGCGCCCCCGGGTCGCCGCGAAGAACAGCATGTCGCCCTCGAAGCGGGCGGTGGGCCGCTCGGCCACGATGCGCAGGAGCCGGTTCGCGGTGCGGGTGAGGGCGTCGAGGTCCGCCTCCCCGAGCGCGGGCGCGGCCTCCGTCGCGCCCATGAGGCGGGCGACCTCCTGGGGCCCGATCCCGTCCTGCCAGCCGACGCCCTCGGCCTCGTGCGGGTAGGAGTCCAGCAGTGCCAGGACCGCCACCTCCTCCCCCTGTTCCTGGAGGGCGCAGGCCAGCGCGTGGGCGATGTTCCCGCCCAGGGACCAGCCGAGCAGGTGGTAGGGGCCGTGCGGCTGGACGGAGCGGATCTGGGCCAGGTAGTCGGTGACCAGGTCGGCGGCCGTCTGCGGGGCGCCGCCCGCGCCGTCGGTCCCCCCGGCCTGGATCCCGTACACGGGACGGTCGCCCAGGCCTTCGGCGAGAGCGGCGTAGCACCAGCTCAGGCCGGTCACCGGGTGTACGCAGTACAGCGGGGGCAGGGTTCCGCCGCCGCGCAGGGCCAGCAGGGGCGCCTGGGAACCGGGACGGTGCGGCCGGAGCCGTCCGCCCTCCTCGGCGACGGCCTCGGAGATGCCCGCGACGGTCGGGGAGCGGAAGAAGGCGGGCAGGTCGACGGTCGCGCCGAGCACCGTCCGTATCCGGCTGATCAGCCGGGTCGCGAGCAGTGAGTGGCCGCCCAGGTCGAAGAACCCGTCGTCGATCCCGACGTCGGGACGGTCCAGCACCTCGGCGAACAGCCCGCACAGGATCTCCTCCCGCGCGGTGCGCGGAGCCCGCCCGACCGCGATCTCGGCCTCGGGGGCGGGCAGCGCCGCCCGGTCCACCTTGCCGTTCGGCGTCAGCGGGAACGCCTCCAGGGCCGTGAACGCCGACGGAACCATGTAGGCGGGCAGTTCCCGGGTCGCCAGGCGGCGCAGTTCCCCGTTCTCCGGGGCCGCCGCGCCCTCGACGGGAACGTGGTAGGCCACCAGGCGCTTCTCCCCGGGGGTGTCCTCGCGCAGCACCACCACCGCCCGTGCGACATCCGGATGCGCCGCCAGGACCGCTTCGACCTCCCCCGGTTCGACCCGGAAGCCGCGGATCTTCACCTGGAAGTCCGAGCGCCCCACGTACTCCAGGGCGCCCTCGGAACTCCACCGGACCACGTCACCCGTGCGGTACATCCGCGAACCCGGCTCACCATAAGGGTCGGCGACGAACCGCCCGGCCGTCAGGCCAGGGCGCTCGTGATAGCCGCGCGCCACCCCCGCACCCGCGATATAGAGCTCGCCGGGCACTCCGGGGACGGTGGGGTTCAGGCTGCCGTCCAGGACGTAGGCGCGGGTGTTGTCGATCGGGACGCCGATGGTCACGGGAGCGTCGGCGTGCAGGCGGCAGGTCGTGGAGTAGACCGTGGTCTCGGTGGGCCCGTACCCGTTGGTCACCCGTCGGGCTGCGGAGGCCAGCGCGTCGGCCAGTTCCCGGGTGACGGGCTCCCCCGCCGTCACCACATGCACGCCGGACAGGTCGATGCCGGCCTCCAGCAGGGTCCTCCACAGACTGGGGGTGGCCTGCATGTGGGTGACACCGTGCCGGTCGATCATGCCCGCGAGCCGCCGGGGGTCCAACAGGTCCTCGCGGGACACCAGGACCGTCGCGCCGCCGCACACCAGCGGCAGGTACACCTCGACGGCGGCGATGTCGAAACCGAACGTGGTGCTGGCCAGGAAGCGGTCGCGCTCGGTGAAGGACAGATGTCGCTTCACCGACAACAGCAGGTTCACCAGCGCGCCGCCGGTGACGGTCACCCCCTTGGGCCGACCCGTCGAACCCGAGGTGTAGAGCACCTGCACCGCACCCGCAGCAGGGCACCCGGCGGCAGCCGGATTCTCCACCGACCGCCCGGACAGGTCGGTCGAGGCCAGGAACCCCTCGTCCAGCACCACCCGGAGCCGGGCGTCCTCCAAGATGAAGCGGACGCGCTCGGGAGGGAACTCCGGATCCACCGGCACATAGGCCGCACCGGCCTTGAGCACCGCCAGCGCGCACACCACCATCTCCACGCCGCGCGGCAACAGGACCGCCACCCGGTCCTCGCCCCGCACACCCCTGGCCACCAGCTCGTGGACCAACCGGTTCACCCGCGCGTTGAGCTCGGCATAGGTGGTCACCCCCTCGTCGGTGACGATCGCGGGCGCCTCCGGGGACCGCGCGACCTGCGCCTCGAACAGCCCGGCCAGGCTCTCCGCGGAGGTCGGTCCGTCGGCGTGCGGTGCGCCCCGACCCCACGTGTGCAGCAGCTGACGGCGCTCGTCGGCCGACAACAGCTCGACCCGGCCGACCCGGACCGAGCCGTCGCGGGCCATCTCCGCCAGCACCGCCGCGTACCAGCGCGCCAGCCGCTCGGCGGTGGAACGGTCGAACAGGTCCTCGGCGAACTCCAACCGGCCGACCAGACCCGCTCGCGCACCCTGTTCGTCGAACTCCTCGTGTGCGCTCAGGGAGAGGTCGAACTTGGCCACCCGGAAATCGACCGGGTACTCCTCGATCTCCAGCCCCTCCAGAGCCGGCGAGGTCCGCCGGTTGTTCTGCATCACCAGCAGGGTCTGGAAGAGCGGGTGCCGGGACGCCGAACGCTCGGGGTTGAGCGCCTCCACCAGCCACTCGAACGGCACGTCCTGGTGCGCGAACGCGTCCAGACCCCTTTCCCGGACGCGCATGACGAGTTCGCGCAACGTGGGGTCGCCGGAGACGTCGGTCCGCAGCACCAGGGTGTTGACGAAGAACCCGACCAGGTCCTCCAACGCCTCGTCCGAACGCCCCGCCACCACCGTCCCCACGGGGATGTCGGTACCCGCGCCCAGCCGGCTGAGCAGCGCCGCCCAGCCCGCCTGGAGCACCATGAACAGCGTCCCGCCGCACTCCCGGGCCAGGCCGGCCAGGCCCTCGTGCACCTCCGCGGGAAGGGCGAGATCGACGGTGCCGCCACGCCAGGACGCCACCGCCGGGCGGGGCCGGTCGGTGGGCAGCGCCAACTCCTGCGGCGCCCCTTCCAGGGCACGGCGCCAGTACTCCAGTCGGGTGTGCATGACGCTGCCGGGGTCGGACTGATCACCCAGATCCCGGCGCTGCCACAGGCTGAAGTCGGCGTACTGCACCGGCAGCGGCGACCAGTCGGGGACCCGGCCGCGTGCGCGAGACCGATAGGCCCGGCTCAGATCATCCAGCAGCGGTGCCAGTGACCACCCGTCGCACGCGATGTGGTGCACCACCACGCAGAGCACGCTCTCCTCGTCCGACAACCGGTACAGCCGGGCACGCACGGGAGGTTCCACCGACAGGTCGAAACCGCGCGCGACGAACCCCGTCAGTCCGGCGACGTCTTCCCCCGACTCGCGGTCGACGATCTCCAGCGGCGCCGGGGTCTGCTCTGCAGGGAGCACGTGTTGCCAGACCTGGTCCCGGTCCTGCACGAAGACCGTCCGCAGACTCTCGTGACGGCCGAGCACGTCGCCCAGCGCCGCGCGCAGGGCCTCCTCGTCCACCGCGCCGCGCAGCCGCAGCGCCACGGGAATGTTGTAGGTCCCCGGCTCCTCCATCTGGTTCAGGAACCACAGCCGGCGCTGGGCGAAGGACAGCGGTACCCGCTCCGGCCGCTCCCCCGCGACCAGCGCCGCACGCTCACGACCGCCCTCGCGCTCCAACAAGCCGGCGACCCCGGCCACCGTCGGCCGGTCGAAGAACTCCCGCACCCCCACCTCACCGCCGAGCACCGTCCGTATCCGGCTGATCAGCCGGGTCGCGAGCAGTGAGTGGCCGCCCAGGTCGAAGAACCCGTCGTCGATCCCGACGTCGGGACGGTCCAGCACCTCGGCGAACAGCCCGCACAGGATCTCCTCCCGCGCCGTACGCGGGGCCCGACTTGCCACCGCCACAGCCTCGGGAGCGGGCAGCGCCGCCCGGTCCACCTTGCCGTTCGGCGTCAGCGGGAACGCCTCCAGTGCCACGAACGCCGACGGAACCATATAGGCGGGCAGTTCCCCGGCCAGTCGGCTCCGGATACCGTCCGTGTCCAAGCCGTGTCCCGCCGGCGGGACGGCGTACCCGACCAGACGGCGCCCACCGCCCGTGTCCTCACGTACGACGACGACGGCCTGCTCCACACCCGGACAACGGTGCAGAGCCGCTTCGATCTCCCCCAGCTCGATCCGGAAGCCGCGGATCTTCACCTGGAAGTCCGAGCGCCCCACGTACTCCAGGGCGCCCTCGGAACTCCACCGGACCACGTCACCCGTGCGGTACATCCGCGAACCCGGCTCACCGAACGGATCGGCGACGAACCGCCCGGCCGTCAGCCCCGGACGCTCGTGGTAGCCGCGCGCCACCCCCGCACCCGCGATATAGAGCTCGCCCGCGACACCGACCGGCACGGGCGCCAGCGCGTCGTCCAGCACATACACCCGCGTGCCGGACAGGGGCCGTCCGATGGGCACACGGCCGGGGCTTCCCTTGAGCGGGTCGCTCAAGGTGGAGCAGACCGCGGCCTCGGTCGGACCGTAGGCGTTGACCATGCGCCGGCCCTCGGCCCAGCGCTCCACCAGCTCGGTCGAGCACGCCTCCCCGCCCGAGGCCAGCGAGCGGAGTCCGGTGAGCACGGCGGGCGCGGTCTCGGGCAGGGAACCCAGGACCGCTGGGGTGATGAGGGCGTGGGTGGCCCGGTGACCGTCGAGGAAGTCGACCAGGTCCTGGCCCGCCAGGACGGTGTCGGCTGCGGCCACCGCGAGCGCGGCGCCGCTCAACAGGGCGTGGCACCACTCGGCGGAGGCGGCGTCGAAGCTGAACGAGGCCACCTGCGCGACGACGTCGCCGGGGCCCAGTTCCAGGGCACGGATGGTGGCGCGGGCCATGTTGGCCACACCGGCGTGGTGGTTGACCGCGCCCTTCGGGGTTCCGGTGGATCCGGACGTGTAGATGACGTAGGCGGCGTGTTCGGGCCGGAGCGGGGCCGGGCGTTCGTCCTGGGTGATGTCCCGCTCCGCACGGCTCCGCACGGCCTCGGCGGTCCGCGGGTCGTCCAGGCACAGGGAAGGTGCGGCGGGAGACGCGGGGTCGGCCGCGACCGTGGTGAGCACCAGTGCGGGGGACGCGTCGGCGAGCATGAACGCGACGCGCTCACGGGGGTAGTCGGTGTCGACGGGGACGTAGGCTCCGCCCGCCTTGAGCACGGCGAGCGCGGCGGCGAACATCTCGACGGATCGCGGCAGGGCGATGGCGACCCGTGTCTCCGGCCCCACCCCCCTCGCGAGGAGTTCACGGGCCAACCGGTTCACCCGGGCGTTGAGCTGGGCGTAGGTGGTCACCCCCTCGTCGGTGACGACCGCGGGCGCCTCGGGGGTCCGGGCAACCTGCGCCTCGAACAGCTCGGGCAGGATCTCCGTGGCGCTCTGCCCGTCGGCGTGCGGTGCGCCCCGGCCCCACGTATGGAGCAGCTGACGGCGCTCGTCTGCCGACAGCAGCTCGACCTGGCCGACCCGGACCGAGCCGTCCCGGGCCATCTCCGCCAGCACCGCCGTATACCAGCGCGCCAGCCGCTCGGCCGTGGAACGGTCGAACAGGTCCTCGGCGAACTCCAGGTGTCCGACCAGACCCGCCCGGCCGCCGTCCTGCCCGAACTCCTCGTACACGTTCAGCGAGAGGTCGAACTTGGCCACCCGGAAATCGACCGGGTACTCCTCGACCCCGACCCCGGCGAGCTCCAGCGGGGAGCGCCGGTTGTTCTGCATCACCAGCAGGGTCTGGAAGAGCGGATGCCGGGACGCCGAACGCTCCGGGTTGAGCGCCTCCACCAGCCACTCGAACGGCACGTCCTGGTGCGCGAACGCGTCCAATCCACCCTCGCGCACCCGGGCCACCAGCTCCCGCAACGTGGGGTCGCCGGAGACGTCGGTCCGCAGCACCAGGGTGTTGACGAAGAACCCGACCAGCTCCTCCAGGGCTTCGTCCGAACGCCCCGCCACCACCGTGCCCACCGGAATGTCGGTGCCCGCGCCCAACCTGCTGAGCAGCGCCGCCCACCCCGCCTGGAGCACCATGAACAGCGTCCCGCCGCACTCCCGGGCCAGGCCGGCCAGGCCCTCGTGCACCTCCGCGGGGATGTCGAGGCCGACCGCGTCGCCACGCCAGGACGCCACCGCCGGGCGGGGCCGGTCCGTCGGCAGAGCCAACTCCTGCGGCGCCCCCTGCAGAGCCCCACGCCAGTACTCCGACTGGGCGTGCATGACGCTGCCGGGATCGGCCTGCTCTCCCAGTTCCCGACGCTGCCACAGGCTGAAGTCGGCGTACTGCACCGGCAGCGGAGTCCAGCCGGGAACCCGGCCGCCTACGCGGGCTTCGTAGGCCCGACTCAGGTCGCCCAGCAGCGGCGCCAATGACCACCCGTCGCACGCGATGTGGTGCACCACCACACAGAGAACACTCTCGCCGTCCGACACCCGGTACAGCCGGGCCCGCAACGGCAGCTGCGCGGAGAGGTCGAACCCGCCCACGGCGAACTCCGCCAACGACGACGCGATCCCCTCCGAAGCGCCGTCCGCGGCCCCGGAACCGGGCGCACGGTCCACGATGTCGAAGAAGGCTTCCGTCTGCCCTGGTGGGAGCACGTGCTGCCAGACCTGGTCCCGGTCCTGCACGAACACCGTCCGCAGACTCTCGTGACGGCCGAGCACATCGCCCAGGGCCGCGCGCAGCGCTTCCACGTCCACCGCGCCCCGCAGCCGCAACGCCACCGGGACGTTGTAGGTCCCCGGCTCCTCCATCTGGTTCAGGAACCACAGCCGGCGCTGCGCGAACGACAACGGCACCCGCTCCGGACGCTCCCCCGCCACCAACTCCGCACGAGAGCGACTCTTCCCATCACCCAACAACCGGGCGACCCCGGCCACCGTCGGCCGGTCGAAGAACTCCCGCACCCCCACCTCACCGCCGAGCACCGACCGCACCCGACTGATCAGCCGGGTCGCCAACAGCGAATGGCCGCCCAGATCGAAGAACCCGTCGTCGACCCCGACGTCGGTCAGGCCCAGCACCTCGGCGAACAACCCGCACAGGATCTCCTCCCGCGCCGAACGCGGAGCCCGACTCGCCACCGCCACGGCCTCGGGGGCGGGCAGCGCCGCCCGGTCCACCTTGCCGTTCGGCGTCAACGCGAACGCGTCGAGCAGCACCACGAGCGGGACCATGTAGCCGGGGAGCATCGACTCCGTCCGGCTCCGGATGTCGTCCGCGTCCAGGACCCGGCCCGCCGCAGGGACGGTGTACCCGACCAGGCGCCGCTCACCGCCCGCGTCCTCGTGCACGACGACGACAGCCTGTTCCACACCCGGACAGCCGCGCAGAACCGCTTCGATCTCCCCCAGCTCGACCCGGAAGCCGCGGATCTTCACCTGGAAGTCGGAGCGCCCCACGTACTCCAGCGCGCCCTCGGAATTCCACCGCACCAGATCACCGGTGCGGTACATCCGCGCACCCGGCTCACCATAAGGGTCGGCGACGAACCGCCCGGCGGTCAGACCGGGACGCTCGTGGTAGCCGCGCACGACCCCGGCACCCGCGATATAGAGCTCGCCCGCGACACCGACCGGCACAGGCGCCAACGCGTCGTCCAGCACATACACCCGTGTGTTGTCGATAGCGGTGCCGATGGTCACCGGGTCGTCCTCGGACAGGCGGCAGGTCGTGGAGTAGACCGTGGTCTCGGTGGGCCCGTAGCCGTTGGTCACGCCCCGGGCCGCGGAGGCCAGTGCACGGACCAGCTCCGGGGTGGCCGCTTCTCCTCCCGTGACAACGTGCACGCCGGACAGGTCGATGCCGGCCTCCAGCAGGGTCGACCACAGGCTGGGGGTGGCCTGCATGTGGGTGACACCGTGCGTGGAAACCATGCCCGCGAGCCGCCGGGGGTCCAACAGGTCCTCGCGCGTCACCAGGACCGTCGCGCCGCCGCACACCAGCGGCAGATAGATCTCGATGGAGGAGATGTCGAAACCGAACGTGGTGCTGGCCAGGAAGCGGTCGTGCTCGGTGAAGGGCAGGTCCCGCTTCACCGACATCAGCAGGTTCACCAGCGCGCCGCCGGTGACGGTGACCCCCTTGGGCCGCCCCGTCGAACCGGAGGTGTAGAGCACCTGCACCGCGCCCGCCCCCGCGCATCCCACGGACTCGGGATTCGCGGCAGAGCGGGCGGTGAGGTCCATCCGTCCCACGAGGTCCTCGTCCAGGACCACGCGGGGCCGGGCGTCCTCCAGGATGTACCGGATGCGCTCGGCGGGGAACTCCGGGTCCACCGGCACATAGGCAGCGCCGGCCTTGAGCACCGCCAGGGCACACACCACCATGTCCACACCGCGCGGCAGCAGGACCGCGACGCGGTCCTCGCCCCGCACACCCCTGGCCACCAGCTCGTGGGCCAACCGGTTCACCCGCGCGTTGAGATCGGCGTAGGTGGTCACTCCCTCGTCGGTGACGATCGCGGGAGCCTCCGGGGACCGCGCGGCCTGCTCCTCGAACAGCCCGGCCAAGGACGCGGGAACGGCTTCCACACGAGGCCCGTTCCACCCCTCCACCAACTGATCGCGCTCGCCGGGGGAGAGCAGCTCGACCCGGCCGACCCGGACCGAGCCGTCGCGGGCCATCTCGGCCAGCACCGCCGCGTACCAGCGCACGATCCGCTCGGCCGTGGAACGGTCGAACAGGTCCTCGGCGAACTCCAGGTGTCCGCCCAGACCCGCCCGATCGCCGTCCTCCCCGAACTCCTCGTACACGCTCAGGGAGAGGTCGAACTTGGCCACCCGGAAATCGACCGGGTACTCCTCGACCTCCAACCCCTCCAGAGCGAGCGAGGTCCGCCGGTTGTTCTGCATCACCAGCAGCGTCTGGAAGAGCGGATGCCGAGAGGCCGAACGCTCCGGGTTGAGGACCTCCACCAGCCACTCGAACGGCACGTCCTGGTGCGCGAAAGCGTCCAGACCGCCCTCGCGGACGCGCGTGACGAGCTCTCGCAGCGTGGGGTCGCCGGAGACGTCGGTCCGCAGCACCAGGGTGTTGACGAAGAACCCGACCAGGTCCTCCAGGGCTTCGTCCGGCCTTCCGGCCACCACGGTTCCGACGGGGATGTCGGTTCCGGCGCCCAGCCGGCCGAGCAGCGCCGCCCAGCCCGCCTGGAGCACCATGAACAGCGTCCCGCCGCACTCCCGGGCCAGGCCGACCAGGCCCTCGTGCACCTCGGCGGGGATGTCGAGGTCGACGGTGCCGCCACGCCAGGACGCCACCGCCGGCCGGGACCGGTCGGTCGGCAGCGCCAACTCCTGCGGCGCGCCCTCCAGGGCACGGCGCCAGTACTCCAGCTGGGTGTGCATGACGCTGCCGGGGTCGGACTGCTCGCCCAGCTCCCGGCGCTGCCACAGGCTGAAGTCTGCGTACTGCACCGGCAGCGGAGCCCACACGGGGATCCCACCACGCGATCGGGCGTCGTAGGCCCGGCCCAGGTCGCCCAGCAGCGGCGCCATCGACCACCCGTCGCACGCGATGTGGTGCACCACCACACAGAGCACGCTCTCCTCGTCCGACACCCGGTACAGCCGGGCCCGCAACGGCAGCTGCGTGGAGAGGTCGAACCCGCCCACGGCGAACTCCGCGAGCGCGGCCGGGATTCCGGCCGGGTCGGAGTCGACCGTTTCCAGGGGGACGCCCGCCTGTTCGGCGGTGACGACGTGCTGCCGGACCTGGTCCCGGTCCTGCACGAAGACCGTCCGCAGACTCTCGTGACGGCCGAGCACATCGCCCAGGGCCGCGCGCAGCGCTTCCACGTCCACCGCGCCCCGCAGCCGCAACGCCACCGGGACGTTGTAGGTCCCCGGCTCCTCCATCTGGTTCAGGAACCACAGCCGGCGCTGCGCGAACGACAACGGCACCCGCTCCGGACGCTCCCCCGCCACCAGCGCCGCACGTGTACTCCCGCCCTCGCGCTCCAGCAGGCGGGCGACCCCGGCCACCGTCGGCCGGTCGAAGAACTCCCGCACCCCCACCTCACCGCCGAGCACCGACCGCACCCGACTGATCAGCCGGGTCGCCAACAGCGAGTGCCCGCCCAGATCGAAGAACCCGTCGTCGACCCCGACGTCGGTCAGGCCCAGCACCTCGGCGAACAACCCGCACAGGATCTCCTCCCGCGCGGTGCGCGGCCCCCGTCCGACCGTGTCCCCGGCCTCGGGGGCCGGCAGTGCGGCCCGGTCCACCTTGCCGTTCGGCGTCAGCGGGAACGCCTCCAGGGCCACGAACGCCGACGGAACCATGTAGGCGGGCAGTTCCCGGGTCGCCAGGCGGCGCAGTTCCCCGTTCTCCGGGGCCTCCGCACCCTCGACGGGAACGTGGTAGGCCACCAGGCGCTTCTCCCCGGGGGTGTCCTCGCGCAGCACCACCACCGCCCGTGCGACATCCGGATGCGCCGCCAGGACCGCTTCGACCTCCCCCGGTTCGACCCGGAAGCCGCGGATCTTCACCTGGAAGTCCGAGCGCCCCACGTACTCCAGGGCGCCCTCGGAACTCCACCGGACCACGTCACCCGTGCGGTACATCCGCGAACCCGGCTCACCATAAGGGTCGGCGACGAACCGCCCGGCCGTCAGGCCAGGGCGCTCGTGATAGCCGCGCGCCACCCCCGCACCCGCGATATAGAGCTCGCCGGGCACTCCGGGGACGGTGGGGTTCAGGCTGCCGTCCAGGACGTAGGCGCGGGTGTTGTCGATCGGGACGCCGATGGTCACGGGAGCGTCGGCGTGCAGGCGGCAGGTCGTGGAGTAGACCGTGGTCTCGGTGGGCCCGTACCCGTTGGTCACCCGTCGGGCTGCGGAGGCCAGCGCGTCGGCCAGTTCCCGGGTGACGGGCTCCCCCGCCGTCACCACATGCACGCCGGACAGGTCGACCCCCGCCTCGAGCAGGGTCCTCCACAAGCTGGGGGTGGCCTGCATGTGGGTGACACCGTGCGTGGAGACCGCCTCGGACAGCTTGCGGGGGTCCAGCAGCGCGTCACGCGTCACCAGGACCGTCGCGCCGCCGCACACCAGCGGCAGGTACACCTCGACGGCGGCGATGTCGAAACCGAACGTGGTGCTGGCCAGGAAGCGGTCGCGCTCGGTGAAGGACAGATGTCGCTTCACCGACAACAGCAGGTTCACCAGCGCGCCGCCGGTGACGGTCACCCCCTTGGGCCGACCCGTCGAACCCGAGGTGTAGAGCACCTGCACCGCACCCGCAGCAGGGCACCCGGCGGCAGCCGGATTCTCCACCGACCGCCCGGACAGGTCGGTCGAGGCCAGGAACCCCTCGTCCAGCACCACCCGGAGCCGGGCGTCCTCCAAGATGAAGCGGACGCGCTCGGGAGGGAACTCCGGATCCACCGGCACATAGGCCGCACCGGCCTTGAGCACCGCCAGCGCGCACACCACCATCTCCACGCCGCGCGGCAACAGGACCGCCACCCGGTCCTCGCCCCGCACACCCCTGGCCACCAGCTCGTGGACCAACCGGTTCACCCGCGCGTTGAGCTCGGCATAGGTGGTCACCCCCTCGTCGGTGACGATCGCGGGCGCCTCCGGGGACCGCGCGACCTGCGCCTCGAACAGCCCGGCCAAGGACGCCGAAGCAGCCTCCGCGCGGGGCCCGTTCCAGCCCTCCACCAACTGACGGCGCTCCTCGGCCGACAGCAGGTCGGACTGCCAGATCGCGGTGTCGGGGCCGGAGATGACCAGCTCGATCGACCTGCGCAGGCGCTCGGCCATCGCCTCGACGGTCGGGCGCCGCCACAGGTCGGTGCGGTACGTCAGGACTCCCCGGAGGCAGCCGTCGGCCACTGCCGTGCTGAACTCCAGGTCGAACTGGGCCGCCGAACCGTTCCACGGAACCCGTGCGACGCCCCGGTCCCCCTCGGGTCCGCCCGGATCGGCGGGACCGCCGTGGTGGACGTAGACCACGTCGAAGACGGGGTTGCGGTGGGAGTCGCGCGCGGTCGTCGCCGCCGCGGCCACCCGCTCGAACGGGGCGTGCTGGTGCGCCTGGGCCCGCGCCAGCCCGCCCTGCACGAGGCGTACCAGTTCGGCGCTGGTCCGCACCCCGGACAGGTCCGCGCGCAGGGCTGTGGTGTTGACGAGGAAGCCGACGACGTCCTGGAGGTCGGGGCCGGTGCGGCCGGTGAAGACCGTGCCGATGGTGACGTCGGTCTGCCCCGACTGCCTGGCCAGGAGGAACTGGAACGCGGCCGCCAGGACGCTGGAGGGGGCCGCCCGCATGCGCAGGGCGAACCGGTGCAGTGCGGCGGTGGCCTGCGGCGACAGCTCGAAGCGCACCCGGTCCGCCTCGGGGGCGGAGTCGTCGGAACGGGGCGTGTCGGTCGGCAGCTCCAGGCGTTCGAAGCCCTGGAGTTCCCGGCGCCAGTGGTCCACGTGCTCGGACAGCCCGGCGACGGCGTCGGGCGTGCGCTGCGCCGCGGCCACGTCCGAGAACCGGGCGGGCGCCGGCGCGAGTCCCGCGTCGCCTCCGGACAGGGCCGCGCCGTAGAGGGCCCGCAGGTCGCGCTCCAGGATGTCCAGGGACCGCCCGTCCACCACCAGGTGGTGGACGACCAGGGCGAAGGTGTCCGGTCCGCCGGCGCGGCGGACGACCAGCGCCCGCAGCGGCGGGGCGCCCTGGAGGTCGAAGGGCCGCGCGGCTGCTGCGCGGACCGCGTCCCGGACGGCCTCGCCCGAGTCGGCGCGCGCGTGGTCCGGTTCCAGGGTGAACGCCGTGAGGACGTGCTGCCGGGGGACCCCCTCCGCGTCGGCGGAGTAGGCCGTCCTCAGGACCTCGTGCCGCTCGACGAGGCGGTCCAGGGCCGCACGCAGGGCGCTCTCCGCGACACCCGGGTCGAAGTCCAGGCGCAGGACCAGGTTGTGGCTGACGTCGTGCGGGTCGAGCTGCTGGAGCCACCACAGGCGCTCCTGCCCGAAGGTCAGGGGCCGGGCCCCGCTGACGTCGTTCACTGGCCGTCCTTCCCGTCCTGCACCGTGATGGCGCAGCCGTTCCCCACGGCGCCGCGCCCGCAGCGGGGCACGGAACGTCAGGGGGGTGCCTGTTGTTTCGAACCGTCACGATTTCGACATATCGGTTTCAACGACCACCGGTCAACCACGCGAGTACACACTCGCAAAATCACCGATTCCGGACCGCCGTCCCGAAAATACGCAAGGCGCGACCACTGGCCGGTCCCCCTCCGGAAGACTCGGCGAGAAGGCGTGAAACGGATCGGTTCCCCGGGGTTGACCTGTACCTTCCCGACGCGGTAATGCCACCGGGTTCCCGCCGGTCGGATCGGCCCGCGAACACGGCACGCACAAGCACCCCCACCTGATAAAAGCCCTGCGTCGTCGGCGATGATAGCGCACGGCACACCGGCCGGGAATCCCCGACTGCCGATGAATCGGCTGTTCACAGAGGCTTCCGCTCCACCAGGGAAACCGTTACTATGCGCCAGGGATCACCGGTCCGCGGTGGTGCGCGAGAACCTCGAACCCGTTGTGCCATTGCGCCGCACAACGACGTTCTGGTATCTCGTTCCATACGGTCTGATGTTTCGCTGCGCCCGGGTTGCGAGTGGGCCGACAATGCCACGGCGAGGGGAGTGGGATGGGTTTCGTGAGTGCTCTCCACGTAGTCCGACCACGCTTCCGATTACCCTCGGGAACCGTTTCCCCGAATACAGAACGGGCTGCGCGATGACGACGGCGCACCGGAATGCGGATACCGCGGTCCCGAGGAGCGGGAATCCGGACTGATACAGGGTTCCGCCACGGAGGAACCCCCTCCCCGGGCCGCGCGGTCCCCGCAACCGTGTCCTGGAACGCGAAAAAGGAGACACCCCCGCCCCCGGGCACGGACCCCCTGTCCCACCCCCGGCCGACGTGATCCGCGTGCCCAGCCCCCGACGTCCGCAAGGCGGCCCCATGACGCTTCCCCCCGCCTCGTCGACCAGTCCGCCCGAGACCGCGGGCGCCACCGAGCCGCTTCCCGCGGCCGTGCTGCCCTGGGACCGGCCCGCGCCCGCGCGGCGCGAGCTGAGAGCGGGCTCCGTGGCGTTCGAGGTGCCCGCACCGGACGCCGCCGGGCTGCGGGCGCTGGCCGGAGAGGCCGGCGGCGGACCCGAGGCCGCGGCCCTCGCCCTCTACCTCGTCCTGCTGCACCGCTATGGCGGCCCGCGGGACCTCGTGGTCGCCGTCCCCGGCCCCTCCGGCGGCACGCTGCTGACACGGACCCGGGTCACCGGCGCGGAGAGCTTCCGCGAACTGGTCGACCGCGCCGGGCAGAGCCTGCGCCGGGCGGAGGAGGACGGCCGCCACCACCAGCAGGGCGCGACCGCGCTGCCCTGGCCGGGTTTCGGCCTCACCCGCTCCGACGGCCCCCCTGAGACCGGCGGCAGTCCCGAACCGGTCCGCACGACCCGCTGCGACCTGGACGTGCGGCTGACCGACCACGGCGACCGGTTGGCCGGCCGGGTCGTCTACGCCGCGGACGTGTTCGACGAGGCGACCGCGCGGCGGGCCTGCGGACACCTGCTCCGGCTCCTGGAGGGCGTGACCGGCTCACCAGACCGGGCCGTCCGCGACCTGCCCGTGCTCACCGCGGAGGAGGAGCGCCTCACCGCCGCGCTCAACAGCACCGCGACCGCCGTCCCCGCACAGCCCTTCCACGAGCTGTTCGAGGCCCAGGCCCGGCGCACCCCCGACGCGGTCGCGGTGCGCACCCCCGAGGCCGCGCTCACCTACAGCGAGCTCGACCGGCGCGCCAACCAACTCTCCCACCTGCTGCGCGAACAGGGCGTGGAAGCCGAGACGACGGTGGGGCTGTGCTCGGAACGGGGCGCCAGGCTGGTGGTGGCCGTCCTGGGCATCCTCAAGGCCGGCGGCGCCTACGTTCCGCTGGAGCCCGCCGACCCGGCCGAACGCAGGGCCGCGATCCTCGCCGACGCGGCGGTGCGGACCGTGGTGACCACCGACCCCGCCCTCTCCTTCGGACCGGGCCGCGGCGTCGTCGAGCTGGACCGCGACTGGTCCGTGCTCCGGGGCCGCCCCGACGACAGGCCCGCCGAGGGGTCCTGCGGCCTCGACACGGCCGCGTACCTGCTCTACACGTCCGGTTCCACCGGAAGGCCCAAGGGCGTGGTGATCGAGCACCGCCAGCTGCTGAGCTACACCTTCGCCGTCATCGACAGGTTCGGCCTGCGCGAACCGCTCAGCTTCGCGATGGTGCAGCCGCTGACGGTGGACTCCAGCGTCACCGCCCTCGTGCCTCCCCTGTGCACCGGCGGGCAGGTGCACCTGATCCCGCGGGAGACCGCCCTGGACGCGGACCGGCTCGCGGACTGGGTCCGGGACCGGGGCGTGGACTGCCTGAAGATCGCCCCCTCCCACCTGCGGGCGCTGCAGTCCTCCCCGCGCTTCGCGGAGCTCCTGCCGCGCCGCCTGCTCATCGTGGGGGGAGAGCCCTCCGACTGGCGGTGGCTGCGCGGGATCCAGCGCTCGGTCCCCCACTGCCGCGTCTACAACCACTACGGGCCCACCGAGACGACCGTCGGCGTCCTCGCCCTCGCCGTCGGCGACCACCTGCGGGCGGAGTGGGACACCGCGCCCATCGGCGTGCCCCTCCCCAACACCCGCGCCCACGTGGTGGACGCGGCCGGGCAGCAGGTGCCCACGGGCGTCTCGGGCGAACTCCTCATCGGCGGCGCCAACCTCGCCCGGGGCTACCACGACAGGGCCGACCTCACCCGGGAGGCTTTCGTCCCCGACACCCTCGGCCCACGGGCGGGCGAGCGGCTCTACCGCACCGGCGACATCGTGCGGCGCCTGCCCGACGGCACCATCGCCTTCCTCGGGCGCCGCGACGACCAGATCAAGGTGCGCGGCTTCCGCGTCGAACTGGGCGAGATCGACTCCGCCCTGAAGTCCCACCCCCAGGTCCGCAACGCCACCACCGTCGTCCGCGACGACCTCGCGGGCGGCCGCGGGATCGTGGCCTACGTCGAACCGCACTCCCCCGCCTCGTTCGACCGGGCCGACCTGGAACGACACCTCGGGGAGCGGATCCCCCCGCACATGGTCCCGCAGGCGGTGGTGCCCATGGAGCGCCTGCCGCTGTCCGAGCACGGCAAGGTCGCCCGCTCGGCCCTGCCCCCGGTGCCCGCGCCGACGACGGCCGCCTCCGCCCCCCTGCCGCCGTCGAACGGGCTGGAACGCCTGGTCGCGGACGCGTGGCGGGAGCTGCTCGGGGTGGAGGAGGTGGGAATGGAACAGAACTTCTTCGACCTGGGCGGGCACTCGCTGCTCCTGGTCGAGCTCCAGCACCGCCTGCGGGCCGGGACCGGCCGCGACATCGACCTCCTCGGCCTGTTCCAGCACACGACCGTGCGCGCGCAGGCCGCGTTCCTCGCCTCCGGGGAGCCGGAACAGCCGCCCCCGCCGGAAGCGGCACGGGGGGCGCAGCAGAACGCGCTGCTGCGCCGCCGCCAACAGCAGCTACGAGCGAAGCGAGGCCGGGCATGAACCAGCCGGGACCCGACACGGGCGACGAGCACGACGACAGCCTCGACATCGCGGTCGTCGGCATGGCCGGACGCTTCCCGGGGGCCCGCGACGTCGGGGAGTTCTGGAACAACCTCAAGGCCGGGGTGTGCTCGGACACCCGCTTCTCCGACGAGGAGCTGGCCGCGCGGGGCGTGCCCGCGGACGTGCGCGGCCACGAGGACTTCGTCGCCGCCGGCTACCTGCTGGAGGACTCCGAGAGGTTCGACGCCGCCTTCTTCGGCTACTCCCCCCGCGAGGCCGAGGTCATGGACCCGCAGCACCGGGTGCTGCTGGAGTGCGCCTGGTCGGCCCTGGAGAGCTCCGGGCACGCCCCCGACCGCTTCGACGGACCGATCGGCGTCTACGCGGGCGCGGGCAACAACACCTACCTGCTGTTCAACGTCGCCACCCAGCCCGACGCCGAGCGGCTCCTGGGCGACAAGCAGACGGTGATCGGCAACCGCTCCGACTTCGTCAGCAGCCGGATCTCCTACAAGCTCGGCCTGCGGGGCCCCAGCGTCAACGTGCAGTCGGCCTGCTCGACCTCGCTGGTCGCGGTCGCCGAGGCCTGCCAGTCGCTGCTGGCCTTCCAGTGCGACATGGCCCTGGCCGGCGGAGTGGCCGTCGACGCCACACGCCGCGACGGCTACCTCTTCCGCCAGGACGGCATCCTGTCCCCCGACGGCTACTGCCGCACCTTCGACGCGCGGGCCCGGGGCACCGTCGGCGGCGAGGGCGCGGGCATGGTCGTCCTCAAGCGGCTGGGCGACGCGCTCGCCGACGACGACCACATCCACGCCGTCATCAAGGGCACGGCGCTCAACAACGACGGCTCGCGCCGGGCCGGGTTCAGCGCACCCGGAGCGGCGACCCAGGCCGAGGTGATCGCCACCGCGCTGGCCAACGCGGACGTCGACCCCGGCAGCATCGGCTACGTCGAGCTGCACGGGACCGCGACCAACCTCGGGGACCCGATCGAGTTCTCCGCGCTCACCTCCGCCTTCGCCGGACTCCCGGCGCACGGGTGC
Organism: Streptomonospora nanhaiensis; assembly: GCF_026642255.1. Classification (GTDB taxonomy): domain Bacteria; phylum Actinomycetota; class Actinomycetes; order Streptosporangiales; family Streptosporangiaceae; genus Nocardiopsis; species Nocardiopsis tropica. The sequence goes on from NZ_CP113264.1 coordinate 4,204,011, forward strand.
GCCCTGGGCTCGGTCAAGAGCAACATCGGGCACCTGGACTCCGCGGCCGGGGTGGCCGGGCTGATCAAGACGGTGCTCGCGGTGGAGCACGGGCAGATCCCGCCCAGCCTGCACTTCGAGGAGCCCAACCCGCGGCTGGGCATGGACGGGAGCCCCTTCTACGTCAACACGCGGCTGCGCGACTGGCCCCAGGGGGACGGGCCCCGGCGCGCCGGGGTGAGCTCCTTCGGCCTGGGCGGCACCAACGCGCACGTCGTCCTCGAACAGGCCCCGCCCCGCCCCCGGCCCGAGGAGCCGTCGGAACCCGGCCGGGAGGAGCTGCTGGTGCTCTCCGCCCGCAGCCCCGAGGCGCTCGAGAGCGCCACCGACCGGCTCCAGGAGCACCTCCGCGCCCACCCGGACACCGACCTGCGCGACATGGCGTTCACCCTCCGGCAGCGCAAGGCCTTCCCCCACCGCCGCATGGTGGTGTGCTCCAGCACCGAGGAGGCGCTCGGCGCCCTCGACGCCCGCGACGACGGGCGCCTGCTGTCCGCCCTGGCCCCGGAGACCGCCCACCGGCCGGTGGGGTTCGTGTTCACGGGCTTCGGCTCGCAGTACCCGGGCATGGCGCGGGGCCTGTACGCCCGGGAGGCCGTGTTCGGGGAAGCCGTGGACGAGTGCGCGGCGCTGCTGGAGCCGCTGCTCGGCCAGGACGTGCGCGAGCACATGTTCGCCGGCGACGACGCCGCGGCCCCGCCCTCCCCGGACTTCCGGCGCATGCTGGAGCAGCCCGCGCGCGGCCGGGCCCCCGTCGACCGGCCGCTCCTCGGGTACCCGGCCGTGTTCGCCCTCGAGTACGCGCTGGTCCGGCTGTGGGACTCCTGGGGCGTGGCCCCCGAGGCGATGATCGGCCACAGCCTGGGCGAGTACGTGGCGGCCTGCGCGGCCGGGGTGTTCTCCCTGCCCGACGCGCTGCGCCTGGTGGTGGAGCGCGCACGCCTGATCGAGCAGCAGCCCGAGGGCGCGATGCTCGCCGTCCCCCTCTCCGAGGAGGCGGCCCAGCGCCACACCGGCGACGAGGTCGGGCTGGCGGCCGTCAACGGGCCGCGGAACTGCGTGCTCTCGGGCACGGTCGAGGGCATCGAGAAGGCCGCCGCCGACCTGGAGCAGGCGGGCACCCCCGGCCGCCGGCTGAACACACGCTTCGCCTTCCACTCTCCGGCGATGGACGCGGTGGTCGAACCGTACGCGCGGCTGGTGCGCTCGGTGGAGCTGCACCCGCCCGAGCGGCCCTTCGTGTCCAACACGACCGGGACGTGGATCACCGGCGAGCAGGCGGTCGACCCGGACTACTGGGCACGGCACATGCGCCGGACCGTGCGCTTCTCGGACGGGCTGCGGACGCTGTGGTCCGTGCCGGACATCGTGGTCGCCGAGCTCGGCCCCGCCCCCACCCTGACCCCGGACGTCCTGCGGCACCCCGCCGCGGCGGCCACCGACCGGGTCGTCGTGCCCTCCCTGCCGAACACCTTCCTCGGCGGCAGCGACCGGGCCGCGATGCTCGGAGCGGCGGGCCGGCTCTGGCTCGCCGGACGCGAGCTCCCCTCCCCTCCGCGCGGGTCCGCCAGGCGTGTGCCCCTGCCCGCCTACCCCTTCGAGCGCCGCCGCTACTGGCTGGAACCGGGTCGGCGGGACGGCCTGCGCGACAGGTCGGTGCAGGAGCGCGTCGGATCGCCGGACGACTGGTTCCACGCCCCCTCCTGGCGGCGGCTGCCCCCCGCCCCCGCGGCGGACGCCGGGCGCCTGGCCGCACAGCGGTGGCTGGTCTTCGCCGACGACACGGGACTGGGCGCGGCGCTCGCCGAGCGGCTCGCGCACACGGGCGCCGCGGTGCGCACCGTGCGGGCGGGCGACGGGTGGAGCCGCGACCGTGAGGACTCCTACGTCCTGGACCCCGCGCGGCCCGAGCACTTCACCCGGCTGGCCGAGTCGCTGCGCGCCGAGGGGGCGGTGCCCGAGCGGGTGGTCCACTGCTGGAGCGTCGGCGCCGACGCCGGACGGGCCGCCGACCCCGCACAGGTCCAGGACCTGCTCGACCGCGCCTTCACCAGCCTGGTCCACTGGACGCAGGCGTGCGCGGACGAGCTCATGGCCGGGCCGCAGCGCTGGGACGTGGTCTCCAGCGAGGTCCACCCGGTGCTCGGCGACGAACCGCTCTGCCCGCCCAAGGCCGCGGTCCAGGGCATCTGCAAGGTGGCCGTCCAGGAGTACCCGTCGTTGGAGTGCGTCCACCTGGACGTGCGGACGGACGGCCCCGCCGGGCCGCCCGAGCTCGCCGGCCGCCTGCTGGACCACCTGGCCCACCCCCCGCAGGAGCCCGTCCTCGCGCTGCGCGGAAGGCACCTGTGGGCCCAGGGCTACGAACCGGTCGAACTCCGGGGCGGCACGGCCCCACCGGTCCGGAGGGACGGCGTCTACCTGGTCACCGGCGGCCTGGGGAAGATCGGACTGCTCATGGCCGGGGCCCTCGCCGAACAGGAGCGGGTGCGCCTGGTCCTGCTCGGGCGCAGGGGCCTGCCGCCCCGCGAGGAGTGGGACGACCCGGCGCTGCCCGGGCCCACCGCGTCGGCCGTCCGGGCGGTGCGCGGTATCGAGGAGCTCGGATCGACGGTGACGGTGGTCGCCGCCGACGTCGGCGACCTCGCGGCCGTGCGCGCGGTCCGGGAGCGGGTGTCCCGTGAGCTGGGTCCGGTCAACGGGATCCTGCACTGCGCCGGGACCACCGGGCAGGACGCGCACCGCACCATCACGGAGCTGGGGCCGCAGGAGTGCGCGTGGCACTTCGGCCCCAAGCTGCACGGCGCCCGGGTCCTGCACGAGGTGTTCGCCGGACGGCGCCTGGACTTCGCGGTCATCAGCTCCTCGGTCGCCTCGATCCTGGGCGGGCTCGGTTTCGCCGCCTACGCCGCCGCCAACGCCGCCCTGGACGCCTTCGCCCAGCGGCACCACGGCCCGGAGCAGCCGTGGACCAGCGTGAACTGGGAGGCCTGGCTGTTCTCCCGGGAGGAGGGGCGGGCGCGCACCGACCTCGGCGCCGCCGTGCGCGAACTGGCGCTGGCCCCGGAGGAGGGCCGCCGGGTCTTCGACCGGCTGCTGCGCTCCGCGCCCCTGCCCCAGGTCGCCGTCTCCACCGGGGACCTGGCCGCCCGCGTGCGGCTGTGGGCGGACCCGGTCGCCGACGCGCCGGCCCCGGTCCGCCTGCACGAGCGGCCCCAGCTGCGCAACCCCTACGTCGCCCCGGCCGGCGCCACGGAGGAGCGGATCGCGCGGATCTGGCAGGAGCTCCTCGGCGTCGAGTCCGTGGGCGTGCACGACAACTTCTTCGAGCTGGGCGGCAGCTCCCTCCTCGGCCTGCAGGTCGTGCACCGGCTGCGCCAGGAGCTCGCCGTGGCGGTCCCGCTGACCATCGTCTACGAGGGCCCCACCGTGCGCACCCTCGGCGAGCTCGTCGACGGCCGCGGGGAGGAGCGGTGACGGCCGCGGGCGGGGGCGGGGGTGGACGGCGCGGGGGCGTCGCCGTCGTCGGGATGGCCGGGCGCTTCCCGGGGGCAGCGGACCTGTCCGCGTTCTGGTCGAACCTGCGCGAGGGCGTGGAGTCGATCGGGCGGCTGAGCGAGGAGGAGCTGGAGGCGGCCGGGGTTCCCGGCGAGGAGTCCGGCAAGCCGGACTACGTCAGGGCCGTGCCGAGGTTCGAGGGCGCGGACGAGTTCGACGCGGAGTTCTTCGGCTACACCGCCCGCGAGGCGCAGGTGATGGACCCGCAGCACCGGCTGTTCCTGGAGACGTCCTGGCAGGCGCTGGAGGACGCCGGTTACGACGCGGCCCGCCACGACGGCGCGATCGGGGTGTTCGGCGGTGCGGGGGCCAACCGGTACCTGGCCCACGTGCACTCGCACCGGCGCCTCGTGGACACCCTGGGCCGGACGCAGGTCCTCGTCGGCAACGAGCTGGGGTTCCTCTCCACACGGGTGTCCTACAAGCTGGACCTGAAGGGGCCGAGCCTGTCCCTGCGGACCGCGTGCTCGACGGCGCTGGTGGCGGTGCACACCGCCTGCCGGAGCCTGCTCGACGGCGAGTGCGACATGGCGCTCTCCGGCGGCGTGCACGTGGACCCGGGGCTCAACACCGGCTACGTGCACCAGGAGGGGTCGTTCCTGTCCCCGGACGGGCACGTGCGCCCCTTCGACGCCGACGCCAGAGGCACCGTCTTCGGCACGGGTGTGGGCGTGGTGGTGCTCAAACGGCTGGAGGACGCGCTCGCCGACCGCGACACGGTCCACGCCGTCATCCGCGGATCGGCGGTCAACAACGACGGGGCGGTCAAGGTCGGCTTCACCGCGCCCAGCGTGAGCGGCCAGGCCGCGGTGGTCGCGGCGGCCCTGGCCCGCGCCGGCCTGGACCCGGGCGGGGTCGACTACGTGGAGGCCCACGGGACCGGGACGGCGCTGGGGGACCCCATCGAGGTGCAGGCGCTGTCACGCTCCTACACCACCGACCGGCGCGTCCGTCTGGGCACGGTCAAGGGCAACGTCGGCCACCTGGACGCCGCCGCCGGCATCGCCGGGCTGCTCAAGACGACGCTGGCGCTGGAGCACGGGGAGCTGCCGCCCACGCTCAACCACCGCACGCCCAACCCCGACATCGACTTCGCGGCCACTCCGTTCGACGTCGTCACCGAGCTGACGCCCTGGCCGCGCGGGGACCGCCCCCGGCGCGCGGGCGTCAGCGCGTTCGGCTTCGGCGGCACCAACGCCCACCTGGTCCTGGAGGAGGCCCCTGCGCCGCCCACGCGCTCCACGAGTGCCCGCGGCACCGCGCTGCTGACCCTGTCGGCGCGCACCCCCGAGGCGCTGGAGGACCTCACCGACCGCATGGCCGCCCACCTGCGCATGCACGACCCCGACCTCACCGATACCGGGTACACCCTGGCCGTCGGACGCCGCGAGTTCCCGCACCGGCGCACCGTCACCGGCCCCGACGCACACGCCGTCGCCGCCGCCCTGGAGACACGCGACCCCGCGTCCGCGCACAGCGCGCGGGTCCTCCGCGACGGCCCCCCTGTCGTGTTCCTGTTCAGCGGCCAGGGGTCCCAGCACCCCCGCATGGCCCACGACCTCTACCGGGCGGAACCGCACTTCCGCGCCACCGTCGACGAGTGCGCCCGCATCCTGCAACCGCTGCTCGACACCGACATCCGCGACCTGCTCCTCACCACCCCCGACCCCGCACAGCTGGATCAGACCCGCTGGACCCAGCCCGCCCTGTTCGTCCTGGAGTACGCCCTGGCCCGGCTCTGGCAGCACTGGGGCATCACCCCCGCGGGGATGCTCGGCCACAGCCTCGGCGAATGGACCGCCGCCACCCTCGCCGGCGTCTTCACCCTGCCCGACGCCCTGCGCCTGGTCGCCCTCCGGGGACGCCTCATGCAGGACCAGGCCCCCGGAGCCATGCTCAACACCATGGCCGACCGCGAAGCCGTGCAGGCGGTCCTCCCGCCCTCACTGTCCCTGGCCGCGCACAACGGCCCCCGGGACTGCGTGGTCTCCGGCCCGCAGGAGGCGCTCGACGCCTTCGCGCGGACCGCCCGCGAACACGGGTGGAGCACGCAGGACGTGGCCACGTCACACGCGTTCCACTCCGAGCTCATGGCGCCGATGGTCGAGGAGTTCACCGCAGCCGTGGCCGCCGTCCAACGGCGCCCCCCGGTGATCCCCTTCGTCTCCAACGTCACCGGCGACTGGATCACCCCGGAGCAGGCCCAGGATCCCGGGTACTGGGGACAGCACATCCTGGCCACCGTCGAGTTCGCCGCCGGGGTCCTCACCGCCGCACACGGCCCGCACACCACCCTGCTGGAGGTCGGCCCCGGCCAGACCCTGCGCAGCCTCGCCCGGCGCATCACGGCGGACGCCGGGGCCCCCGCGGCCGCGCTCCACTCGCTGCCGCACAGGCGCGACCCCCGCACCGCCCTCCAGACCCTGCACCAGACCCTCGGGCAGCTCTGGCTCCACGGCACCACACCCGACTGGGACGCCTACTACAACGACCGGGACCCCGGCCGCATCCCCCTGCCCACCCACCCCTTCCACCGCAGGAAGCACTGGCTGGACAAGGTCGAGCCGGCCGCGCAGCAGGAGCACGGGGCGGAGGACGGCGTCCCCCGCCGGCACGAGAACACGGCGGACTGGTTCCACGTCCCGTCCTGGCAGCGCGCCCCGCTGCCCCTGCGCACCGCCCCCGACCACAGCCGGCACTGGATGGTGCTCACCGACGGCCTGGGCGTGGGAGGGGCGCTCGCGCGACGGCTGCGCGAGGGCGGCGCCAGGGTCACCGAGGTGGCCGCCTCCGACGCCTGGACGGACGACGGCGACGGCCGGTTCACCGTCGATCCGGCCTCGGGCGCCGACCACGACCGGCTCCTGGCCGCCCTCGCCGACGGCCCGGACGGCGTGCCCACCCGCATCGTCCACTGCTGGAGCGTGACCGCGCCCGTGCGTGCGGACCGGAGCGACCCGGACACGGCGCTGCGGCTCGGCTTCGAGAGCCTGGTCCGCCTCACCACGTCCCTGTCCCGCCACGCCGACGGGGAGCCGCGCCGATTCTGGGTGCTCAGCAACGGGCTGCACTGCGTCACCGGCGACGAGGTCCTCGACCCGGCCAAGGCCGCCCTGCTCGGCCCCTGCCGGGTCATGTCCCGCGAGCTGCCGGACACGGCCTGCCGCAGCGTCGACATCGACTGCGGGCCTGCGCCCGACCCGCGGCTGGTCGACCGGCTGGCGGCGGAGCTGGCGAGCGAGCCCGCCCCCGGCACGGAGACCGTCGCCCACCGCGGCCCCCACCGCTGGGCGCAGCACTTCCTCCCCCACCCCCTGCCCCCGGCCCGCACGGTTCCGGGCGCGCGCAGGGACCGCGTCCACCTCATCACGGGCGGCACCGGCGGCCTGGGCCTGGCGCTGGCCGAGCACCTGGCGTCCGACGGGGCCCGCATCGTCCTGACCTCGCGTACCGGCCTCCCGCCCGCCGAGGAGTGGGGGGCCTGGCTCGACGCGGGCACGGGCGACCGCCGGACCACCGAGATCGTGCACCGCCTCAAGCGGCTCCGGGACCGCGGCGCGCAGCTGCTCGTCGTCCGCGCCGACGTCACCGACCGGGACGCGATGCGCGCGGTCGTGGACGAGGCCGTCCGGCGCTGGGGCGGCGTCCACACCGTCTTCCACGCCGCCGGGCTGGCGGGCGGGGGCCTCATCCAGCTCAAGGACCTGCGCGAGGCCGCCGAGGTCCTGCGGCCCAAGGTCCGGGGCACGCTCGTCCTGGAGGAGGTCCTGGCCGGCCAGGACCTGGACCACCTGGTGCTGTTCGGCTCCAACGGCGCCAACATCGGCAGCGCCGGGCAGGTGGACTACTGCGCCGCGAACTGCTTCCTGGACGCCTTCGCACAGGACCGCGGCCGGCGGAGCCGGGTGGTCGCCGTCGACTGGGGCGCCTGGAAGGACGTCGGCATGTCCGTCACCACGGCCCTGCCCTCCTCCGTGGAACACAGCCGGCGCCTGCGCGTGGAACGGCTCGGCATGAGCGCACTCGAAGGACTGCGCGCGCTCGACACGGTCCTCGCGCACTCGGGCGAGCCGCAGGTCGTGGTCTCGCCCGCCGACCTGTCGGCGCTGTTCGCCGAGGCCCTGGCGGCGCGGCCCGCGACCGCACCGGTCCGGGACCCGGCGGCCGTTCCGGGCGGTGCCGCCGCCGGACCGGCGGCTCCGGGGCCCGGCGCGGAGGCGGTGATCCGCGAGGTGTGGCAGGACCTGCTGGGCGTCGAGCGGGTCGGCGCCCAGGACAGCTTCTTCGACCTGGGCGGGGACTCCCTGATCGCCATCCAGCTGGTCGGCGCCGTCAACGCCCGGCTGGGCAGCAGGGTGACGCTGGGCGACCTCTACGAGGGGCTGACCGTCGCCCACCTGGCCGGGGTCGCCGCGCCGCCGGAGCCTGCCCGGGGCGGCGACGGCCCGCAGGACGGCACGGACGACGCGCTACGGGAACGCAGAGAGAACGCGCAGAAGCGGCGCCGGCACCAGCAGCGGCGCCGCAAGGCAAGGGGGCAGTGATGGCCGACGCGGCCGAGCCGGGGTCCGAGGACCTCCCGGAGCACGAGGGTGTCGCCATCGTCGGGATGGCCGGGCGCTTCCCGGGGGCAGCGGACCTGTCCGCGTTCTGGTCGAACCTGCGCGAGGGCGTGGAGTCGATCGGGCGACTGAGCGAGGAGGAGCTGGAGGCCGCCGGGGTGGACCCCGCGGTGTTCGGGCGCACCGACTACGTGCGGGCCGCGCCGCGCTTCGAGGGGATCGGCGAGTTCGACGCGGAGTTCTTCGGCTACACCGCCCGCGAGGCGAAGATGATGGACCCGCAGCACCGGCTGTACCTGGAGACGTCCTGGCAGGCGCTGGAGGACGCGGGCTACGACGCGGCCCGCCACGACGGCCGGATCGGGGTCTTCGGGGGCGCCAGCACGACGGCCTACCTCGACAACCTCATGGGCAACCTGGAGCAGGGCGAGAGGATCAAGGGGGAGAACGTCGGCCTCGCCTTCGAGCTGGCCTTCCTCACCAGCCGGGTCTCCTACAAGCTGGGCCTGCGCGGCCCGAGCTTCCCCGTCCAGACCGCCTGCTCCAGTGCGCTGGTGGCGGTGCACACCGCGTGCCAGAGCCTGCTCAACTTCGAGTGCGACATGGCCCTGTCCGGCGCGGTCTCCTACAAGGTCCCCGAGAACACCGGCTACGTGCACCAGGAGGGGTCGTTCCTGTCCCCGGACGGGCACGTGCGCCCCTTCGACGCCGACGCCCGCGGCACGGTGTTCGGCTCCGGTGTGGGCGTGGTGGTGCTCAAACGGCTGGAGGACGCGCTCGCCGACCGCGACACGGTCCACGCCGTCATCCGCGGATCGGCGGTCAACAACGACGGGGCGGTCAAGGCGAGCTTCACGGCGCCGACGGCGTCCGGCCAGGCGGAGGTGGTCACCGAGGCCCTGGCCGCGGCCGACGCCGATCCCGGGAGCATCGGCTACGTGGAGGCGCACGGCAGCGGGACCCTGATCGGCGACTCGATCGAGGTGCAGGCGCTGGCGCGGGCGCTGGACACCGACCGCCGCATCGGCCTGGGCACGGTCAAGGGCAACGTCGGCCACCTGGACGCCGCCGCCGGCATCGCCGGGCTGCTCAAGACGACGCTCGCCCTGGAGCACGGGGAACTGCCGCCCACGCTCAACCACCGCACGCCCAACCCCGACATCGACTTCGCCTCCACCCCCTTCCGGGTCATCACCGAGCTGACGCCCTGGCCCCGCGGCGAGCACCCCCGGCGGGCGGGCGTCAGCGCGTTCGGCTTCGGCGGCACCAACGCCCACCTCGTCCTCGAGGAGGCGCCCCCGGAGGAGCCCGGGGAACCGGCCGGCGCGGCCCCGCGCGGTACCGCGCTGCTGACCCTGTCGGCGCGCACCCCCGAGGCTCTGGAGGACCTCACCGACCGCATGGCCGCCCACCTGCGCCGACATGATCCCGACCTCACCGACGCCGGGTACACCCTCGCGGTCGGACGCCGCGAGTTCCCCCACCGGCGCACCGTCACCGGCCCCGACACCGGTGCTATCGCCACCGCCCTGGAGACACGCGACCCGGCCCACACCCACACGGCCCACACCGCACACGGGAGCACCCCGCTGGTCTTCCTGTTCAGCGGCCAGGGGTCCCAGCACCCGCGCATGGCCCACGGCCTCTACCGGGAGGAGCCGCACTTCCGCGCCACCGTCGACGAGTGCGCCCGGATCCTGCACCCCCTGCTCGACGCCGACATCCGCGACCTCCTCCTCACCACCCCCGACCCCGCACAGCTGGACCGGACCCGCTGGACCCAGCCCGCCCTGTTCGTCCTGGAGTACGCCCTGGCCCGGCTCTGGCTCCACTGGGGCGCCGCCCCCACCGGCATGCTCGGCCACAGCCTCGGCGAATGGACCGCCGCCACCCTCGCCGGGGTCTTCACCCTGCCCGACGCCCTGCGCCTGGTCGCCCTGCGCGGACGCCTCATGCAGGACCAGGCCCCCGGAGCCATGCTCAACACCATGGCCGACCGGGACGAGGTGGAGAAGGCCCTGGGCCCCGGGCTCTCCCTCGCCGCGCACAACGGTCCCCGGGACTGCGTGGTCTCCGGCCCGAGGGAGGCGCTCGACGCCTTCGCGCAGACCGCCCGCGAACACGGGTGGCCCACCCAGCCCCTGACGACCTCCCACGCCTTCCACTCCGAGCTCATGGCCCCGATGGTCGAGGAGTTCACCGCGGCCGTGGCCGCCGCCGAACGGCGCCCCCCGGCCCTGCCCTTCGTCTCCAACCTCACCGGCGACTGGATCACCCCCGAACAGGCCCAGGACCCCCGCTACTGGGGACGGCACATCCTGGCCACCGTCGAGTTCGCCGCCGGGGTCCTCACCGCAGCCGCCTCACCCCACACCACCCTGCTCGAGGTCGGCCCCGGCCAGACCCTGCGCAGCCTCGCCCGGCGCGTCCTGAACGGGCACGAGCACCCGGCGACGACCCTGAACAGCCTGCCCCACAAGCGCGACCCCCGCACCGCCGTCCAGACCCTGCACCAGACCCTCGGACAGCTCTGGCTCCACGGCACCACACCCGACTGGGACGCCTACCACGCCGACCGCAACCCCCGCCGCATCCCCCTGCCCACCCACCCCTTCCACCGCAGGAAGCACTGGCTCGAGAAAGCGGAGCCCCAGGCGGCCGAGGTGCGGGGCAGCGGCCCGCACCCGCTGCTCGACCGGGAGCTGCTGCGCTCGATGGGGCAGTCGGTCTTCGCCACCGAGTTCGCCACGGAGCGGCACTGGGTGCTGTCCGAGCACATGATGTCCGGCGAGGCGATCGTCCCGGGCACCACCTACCTGGAGATGGCCCGCGCGGCGGCCACCCTCCACCTGGGACGCCCCGTCACGCGGATCCGGGACGTGACGTTCCTCGTCCCACTGCTCGTCCAGGAGAATGCCCCCCGCACGGTCCACACCACCGTCCGGGAGACCGGACAGGACGAGGCCGAGTTCACCGTCGCCAGCCTCTCCCCGCACGGCGGGCACTGGACCGAGCACGTCCGCGGGACCGTCGGTGTCCGCGCGCTCGACGCACCGCCCGTCCAGGACACGGCCGCGCTGCACGAGCTGTGCTCCCTGGAGACCGTGGACGTCGGCGCCCGCCAGGACGGGCACCGGGTCATGGAGTTCGGCGAACGGTGGACGGGCAGCCTGCGCACCGTGCGGGTCGGCGTCCGCGCCGCCCTGGGCCGCCTCGACATGCCCGAGCGGTACCGGCCGGAGTGCGGGGACCACGCCCTGCACCCCGCACTGCTCGACCTGGCCACGGGTTTCAGCGGGCTCGCCCTGCGGGACGGGGCCGGGCAGCAGGACGGCCCGGACCCGGCCGCGGACTTCTTCCTCCCCGTCGGCTACGACGAGCTGCTCGTCCACGCGCCCGTCCCCGCCACCGGCCTGAGCCTGGTCCGCACGCGCCCGGAGGCCGACAACGCCGAGGTCCGCAGGGCCGACGTCCTGATCTGCGACGACGACGGAACCACCTGCGTGGAGATCCGCGGCTTCACCGCCAAGCGCGTGGCCGACCCCCGGCGGACCGTCGCACGGCTGCGCCCGCACACGCGCCACCACGCGCTGCGCTGGCGGCGCGCGACCGAAGCCCTGGAGCCCCGCGACGCACCGGGTTCGGTCCTGGTCGTCTCCGAGCGCGCGGGCCGGGGCAGCGCCCTGGCCGCGGAACTGCGCTCCCGGGGCGTGCACGTGTCCGAGGCGGAGCTCACCGGCGCCCGGAGCGCCCCGGGCGGCGGCGTCCACGGAGTCGAACCGACCCCCGACGGGTTCGACAGGCTGCTGGACGCCCTCCGGGAGAGGCCGCCGGAGGAGGTCGTGCACGTGGCCGCCCCGGCGGACGGCCCCTGCGACGGCCCCGCGGAGCTCGCGGACCGCCTCGACCACGGCGTGCACAGCATCTTCCACCTGGTGCGCCGCCTGTGGGAGCGCGGCGGCGTCCCCGGCCGGTTCAGCGTCGTGGCGCCCCGCGTGGCCAGGGTGACCGGCCGGGAGGAGGCCACCGCCCCCGTGCACGCGACCCTCTTCGGCCTGGCGAAGGTCATCGGCATGGAGAGCGAGGGGACCGAGGTCCTGTGCGTCGACACCGACGGGGACACCGGCCCCGGGCCCGTCTGCGACCTCCTGCTCGCCCGGCGCACCCCCACCGTCGTCGCCCTGCGCGCGGGAGTGCGCCACGTCGCCGAACTCGTCCCGGTCGACCTGCGCGACACCCCTGCGCAGGACCCCCTCCCCGAGAACGGGGTCCACGTCATCACCGGCGGCCTGGGCGGCCTGGGCCTGGCCACCGCGCGCCACCTGAGCCGTACCGTGCCCGGGGTGCGCCTGGCCCTGGTCAACCGCACCGGGCTCCCCCCGCGCGAGGAGTGGGACGGCGTCCCGGCCGACGACACCCGGCTCCTGGACCGGATCCGGGCCGTGCGCGAGCTGGAGGAGCACGGGGCCCGGGTCCGCAGCTACAGCGGCGACGTCGCCGACCCGGAGCGGATGGCCGAGATCGTGCGGCTCGTCCGGCAGGAGCAGGGGCCGATCTCCTGCGTGCTGCACGCCGCGGGGATCGCGGGCGACGGCTTCCTCTTCCGCAAGGACGAGCGGACCTTCCGGCGCACCCTGGCCCCCAAGGTGCTCGGCGCCGCGGTGCTCGACCTGGTCACCCGGGACGACCCGCCCGCGTGCATGGTGCTCTTCGGATCGACGGTGTCGGTCTTCGGAGCCGCCGGGCAGTCCGACTACACGGCCGCCAACAGCTACCTCGGCCACTTCGCCGAGGAGCGCGCCGCGCGGGGCCTGCGCACGGTCACGGTCGACTGGAGCGACTGGAGCGAGACCGGGATGGCCTTCGACCACGGGGTCGAGGAGGACCGGGGCTTCTTCCGGTCCCTGACCACCGCCGACGCGCTGAGCAGCTTCGAGGAGGTCATGGCCCACGCCCGCGGCAACGTCATCGTGGGCGAGGTCAACTACGCGCGCCTGGGCGGGCCCGGCGCGGGGGGCCTGGACGAGCTGCTGCGGCGCGCGCCCTTCGTGCTCTCCCCGCCCGTGCGGACCGCCCTGGCCGCGGCGCGCGGCGCCGCCCGCCGGGAGGGGGCGCCGCAGGCCCCCGCCGCGGGCGCCACCCTGTTCGGCAGGCAGGACGGCGCCTACACCGACACCGAACGGGCCCTCGGCGACATCTGGGCGCGCGAGCTCGACCTGACCGACGTCAACGTCCACGACAGCTCCTTCGCCCTGGGCGTCGACTCGCTGTCCGCGCTGCGGATCGCCCAGAGCATCCAGAAGTCCCTCGACGTCAGGGTGTCGATGGTCGACCTGTTCCGCTTCACCACGGTCGCGGACCTGGCCGCCCACCTCGACGGCGAGGACGACCAGGACTGAACCACATCCCTGCTCCCCCATCCCGAACCAGGAAAGGCGGTACCGCGTGAGTGTGCGCACCGTGGGCGTGATCGGCGCCGGCACCATCGGGCGCGGCGTGGCCCAGGCCTTCGCCGAGGCGTCGTTCGACGTGGTCCTCGTCGACGTCTCCCAGGCACAGATCGACAGCGCGATCAGCCAGATCGGGCGCGACCTGCTCGTCAACGGCATGCTGAGCGGCCGGACCCCGTCGGAGCCCCCCGAGGACGTGCTGGCACGCATCCGGACCGGCACCGGGCTCGCGCCGATGGCGGAGGCCGACTTCGTCGTGGAGAACGTGACGGAGGACTGGGACGTCAAACGCGGGGTCTACGAGGAGATCGACTCCCTGTGCCGCCCCGGCGTGGTCTTCGGCGTCAACACCTCGGCCGTGCCCATCACCCGGGTGGGGTCGGTGACCGGACGCGCTCCCGAGATCCTCGGACTGCACTTCATGAACCCCGTGCCGCTGATGGACACGGTCGAGGTCGTCCAGGGGCACTTCACCTCCGAGCAGACCCTGGACACGGCGCTGGGCCTGCTCAAGGACCTCGGCAAGGAGGGGATCGTCGTCCAGGACGCCCCCGGCTTCATCACCAACCGCGTCCTGATGCTGACGATCAACGAGGCGATCTTCTGCGTGCAGGAGGGGATCGCCTCGGCCGAGGACGTCGACAAGATGTTCCGCGGCTGCTTCGGCCACAAGATGGGGCCGCTGGAGACCGGCGACCTCATCGGCCTCGACACGATCCTCAACTCGATCACCGTCCTGCACGACAGCTTCCGCGACAGCAAGTACCGCCCGGCCCCGCTCCTGCAGAAGATGGTCGACGCCGGCCTGCTCGGCCGCAAGAGCGGCCAGGGCTTCCACACCTACTGACCCCCTTCCGACCCCCGACAGGAGACACGGACATGACGACCGAGAACGCACGAGAGCGCATCCACACGTTCCTGCGCGAGCACACCGGCGGGCAGCCGCTGGCCGACACCGACGACTTCTTCGCCCTGGGCTACGTCAACTCCCTGTTCGCGATGCAGCTCGCCGCCTTCGTCGAGAAGGAGTTCGCGCTGACGCTCGGCCCGGACGACATGGACTTCGACAACTTCCGCACGGTGAACGGGCTCGTCCGCCTGGCCACGTCCAGGACGAGCGCGCAGAGCTGACTCCGACGCGCACCGGTACCCCCGCCCCCGCGCGTCCTCCCCGCTTCCGAACGGCGAGTAAGGCACCCCCGTGAACCACACGCACCGCAACGACCAGCCGCCGGCCCCGGCCCGCGGCGGCCCCACACGCGTCGCCCTGCACACCCCCGTCCCCGGGGCGCTGGGGCCGGAGATCGAGAGGCGGCTGTACTTCGTGTCCCCGCGGATCTCCGGTTTCGCGCTGGTCGGGGACGGCGACACGGTGACGGCGGTGGACCTGACCACCCGCGCGCCCTGCGAGGAGGAGGGGCTGGAGGCCAAGGTCAACCGGATGGTCGACAACGACGTGCGCCCGCAGATGCCGACCCGGCCCAAGTCCGTGTGGACCTCGCCGCACGAGCGCGCCGCGGACGGCGACACGTTCGAGCGCCTGGCCGCGGCCGGAGCGGTCGCCGAGGTCGGCGAGGGCCAGGTCGCCGTCGGCGAACCCCTGCTGTCCCTGTTCGCCTACTTCGACCGCGCGGTCCTGGGGATCCTGGCGCAGGACCACTCCGCACGCGAGTTCCGGTACCCGACGCTGATCAGGACCTCGACCCTGGAGAGGGCCGGGTACTTCACGTCCTTCCCCCAGCACCTGATGTTCGTCACGCGGCTGCACAACGACATCGACGTCTACCGGTCCTTCCAGGAGTCCTACCCCCGGACGGGCATCGGCCCCTCGGTGCTGCAGTCGTGCGGGAACGTGGACTACTGCCTGCCGCCGACCATGTGCTACCACACCTTCGCCCAGTACGGCGGGCGGGCGCTGGAGGGCGAGGGCCTGCACGTGGTCACCTCCCGCGGCAAGTCCTTCCGGTTCGAGGCGGGCTACTCCACCACCCTGGAGCGGCTCTGGGACTTCACCATCCGGGAGATCGTCTTCCTCGGGTCGCGCGAGGACGTCGCCCGGGCGCGGGAGCGCTACATGCGCAAGGTCTTCGCCTTCCTCGAGGAGCTCGGCCTGAGCGGCTGGTGCGAGGTGGGCAACGACCCGTTCTTCAGCGGCTCCGACGCCTCCGCGCGGATCTGGTCGCAGCGCCTGCAGGAGCTCAAGTACGAGCTGCGGCTCCCCGTCGGCCCCGACCGCAGCATCGCGGTCGGCTCGTTCAACTTCCACGACGACCTGTTCGGCCGCGCGTTCGACATCACCCGCGGGGAGGGGCCCGCCCACAGCGGGTGCGTCGGGTTCGGCCTGGAACGGCTCGTGTTCGCCTTCCTGAGCCAGTTCGGGACCGATGAGCAGGACTGGCCGGACCCGGTCCGTACGGGCGTGCGCGCCGCGGGCGGGATCTGAGATGGGCGCCACCGGCACCGGCGGTGCCCGACCGCCCCGCGACCGGGTGCAGGACCTCCTCTGCTCCCTGTTCTCCCAGGTCCTCGGGGTGGAGTCGGTCTCCGTGAACGACTCCTTCCTCGACCTGGGCGGGCACTCGCTCCTGGCCACCAGGCTGACGACGCGCATCCGGGCCGTCCTGGGCGTGGACCTCCCCGTGCGCGCGGTCTTCGACGCCCCCACCGTCGCCGAGCTCGCCGAGCGGCTGGGAGAGGCCGGCCAGGACCCGCGCCCGCCGCTGGCCCCGGCCGAGCGGCCCGAGGAGATCCCGCTCTCGTACACGCAGCGGCGGCTGTGGTTCCTCAACCGCCTGCACGGCGGCGCGGGCAACTACAACATGCCCATGGCCTACCGGCTGCGCGGCGAGCTGGACGTCGCGGCGCTGCGCCGGGCGCTGGAGGACCTGGTGGCCCGCCACGAGAGCCTGCGCACCGCCTACCCGGACTGGGACGGGCGGCCCCAGCAGATCGTGCTCGACCCCGGGGAGGCCCCGGTCGGCCTGGAGGTCGACCGCGTCCGCGAGGAGGACCTCGCCCGGATCCTGACCGCGGAGTCCGGCCACCTCTTCGACCTGACGGCGCAGACCCCGCTGCGCGCCCGGCTGCTGCGCCTGGGCGAACGCGAGCACGTGCTGCTGCTGGTGGTGCACCACATCGCCTGCGACGGCTGGTCGCTGGCGCCGCTGGTCCGCGACATCGGCGCCGCCTACTCCGCCCGCAGGGCCGGCGCGGAACCGCCCTGGCCCGACCTCGCGGTCCAGTACGTCGACTACACCCTGTGGCACCGCGAGCTGCTCGGCTCACCGCAGGACCCGCAGAGCCCGCTGAACCGGCAGACCCGCTTCTGGTGCGAGGAGCTGGAGGGGCTGTCCGACCGGCTGGAGATCGACGCGACCGGCCCCCGGCCGGCGGTGCCCTCGCACCGGGGCGGCCGGGTCCCCGCCCGCGTCCCCGCCCGCACCCACCGCGCACTGCAGGAACTGGCGCGCTCCACCGGCACCAGCGTGTTCATGGTGGTGCAGGCGACGCTGGCCGCGCTGCTGACGCGCAGGGGCGCCGGCACGGACATCGCCATCGGCACCCCGACCGCGGGCCGCACCGACGAGGCGCTGGACGACCTGGTCGGCTTCTTCGTCAACACGCTCGTCCTGCGCAACCGGACCGACGGCGACCCGACCTTCCGCGAACTGCTCTCCCAGACGCACGGCAGGTGCCTGGCCGCCTTCGCCCACCAGGACGTGCCCTTCGACCACCTGGTGCAGGCGCTCGCCCCGCAGCGCTCCCCCGCCTGGCACCCGCTCATCCAGGTCATGCTCGCCTTCCAGAACACTGCCGCCGCCGACCTGGAACTGCCCGGGCTGACGGTGGAGCGCGAACCCGTGGAGGAGGGGATCACCCGCTTCGACCTGCGCTTCGAGCTGATCGAGGACTTCACCGACGACAGGACCCCCGCTGGGGTGGACACCAGCCTCACCTACGCCCGCGACCTGTACACCCACCAGGACGCAGAGAAGCTCACACAGGACTTCCTGGACCTGCTGGAGGCCGCGGCCTCCACCCCCGACCTGCGTATCAGCGAGCTGGGCCGCGAGGGCGCCCGGCAGGCCCCGGACACCGGCAGGCCGGCCGCGGCCGCCGCACAGGCGCCGAACGTGGCCTTCGTGTGCTCCCCCTACGGCCAGCAGTGGGCGGGCATGGCGCGCGAACTGCTCCGCACCGAACCGGTCTTCCGCTCGGTGCTGCGCGAGTGCGACGCCGAGCTGGCCCGGCACACCGGCTGGTCCCTGCTGGAGGAGCTCCACCTCGACGAACCGCACATCCGGTCCGGGGACGTGGGGGTGATGCAGCCCCTGCTGTGCGCCGTCCAGATCGGCATCGCCGCCTGGCTCGAGGACGCGGGCGTGAGGCCGGGCGCGGTCGCGGGCCACAGCCTCGGCGAGGTCGCCGCCTGCGTCATCGCCGGCGTCCTCGACATCCCGGACGCCATGCGGCTGATCCACCACTACAGCGACCAGCAGCGCCGCGTCGCCGGCCGCGGCAGCGGCATGGCGGTCTTCGAGCTGTCGGCCGCGGAACTCGTCGCCCACCTGGACGCCCGCGGATCGACGGTGGAGGTGGCCGCCCACAACGGCCCCAGGACCACCGTGCTGGCCGGGGACGGCGCCGAACTGCGGGCCGTCGTCGCCGACTTCCAGGCCCGCGACGTGCTGTGCGCGATGGTCCGCGTCGACCTGCCCGCGCACAGCCCGGCCATCGACCCGGTCATGGACGACCTCGAACGGGCCGTGGGAGAACTCCGCCCCCGGCCGGGACGGCTCCCCATGATCTCCTCGGTCACCGGGCGGGAACTGGAGTGGCAGGAGGCCACCGCGGCCTACTTCGCACGCAACCTGCGGCACACCGTCCTGCTGGCGGAGGCGACCGAGCTGCTCCTGGCCGAGCACGACGTCCTGGTCGAGATCAGCGCACACCCCGTCCTGGCCCCCGCACTGGAACAGAGCGTGCGGGCGCACGGCGGCCGGGCCACCGTCCTGACCACCATGCGTCAGGGCCCCGACGACCGCACCGGCCTCGTCCAGGCCCTGGAGAACCTCGAAAAGCTGGGGGTGCGCGTCCGCCGCGACACCCCTCCCCCGCCGGCCTGACCCCGAACCGCACCGGCCGACCGCCCGCAACGGCGCCGCCCGCCCGCGCCCGCCACCGGAAGAGCCGGCGCCCGACCACCCGATCCTTCTCGCGCAAAGGACCTCCATGCCCGTGGACGCCGACGCCTCCGCCCCCTCCCCCGCCTTCGCCCTGACCTGCCTCCTGTGCGGATGGCAGTGCGAACCGCAGTTCACACTGCGCTGCGAACGATGTACGGGCGCGCTCGACCCCCGCCTGGACCTGGACGGCGCCGCCCCGCGCGAGAGCGGCCGACCGGAACTGGCCTACCAGGACTTCCTGCCGGTCGAGCCGCGGTTCCTCCCCGCGGCGGGGATCAGCGTGCGCACGCCCTGCCGCCCCGCCCCCGAGCTCGGCGCCCTGCTGGGCCTGCCCAACCTCTGGGTCAAGGACGAGTCCCGCCAGCCGACCGGAACCACCAAGGACCGGCTCGCCTCCGTGGTCCTGGCCGTGTTCCGGCAGTTCGGCATCGAGGAGTGGGTGGCCTCCAGCACCGGCAACAGCTCCACGTCCCTGGCCCGCGCCGTCGAGCACGACGGCTCGATGCGCGCGCACTTCTTCTGCGGCCGCGAGTTCGCGGGCGACCACCGCGCCGAACCCGGCGAACGCACCCCCCTCACCGTCGTGGACGGCAGCTACGCGGAGGCCAGCCGCGCCGCGCAGCGCTTCGCCGAGGAGAACGGGCTCGTGTGGGAGGGCGGCTTCTTCAACTGGGCCCGCCGCGAGGGCCTGAAGCTGACCTACCTGGAGGCCTTCGACTCCATGGACGTCCAGCCCGACGTCGTCGTGCAGGCCGTCAGCAGCGGCATGGGGATGCTGGCGGCACGCAAGGGCGCCGAGGAGTACGTGGCGACCGGACGGCTCACCGCGGTGCCCCGCATGCTGATGGTCCAGCAGGACACCTGCGCGCCCATGGCCAGGGCATGGCGGGAGGGGCGCGAAGAGCTCACCGAGGACGACGTGGTCAAGGACCCCGCCGGCCTCGCCCGCGCCATCCTGCTGGGCGACGCCCGGGCCACCTACCCGTACATGAGGGACGTCGCCGCCGGCACCGGCGGCGGCATCGTCGAGGTCGGCCAGGAGGAGCTGGTCGAGGCGCGCACACTGCTCCACAAGGTGGAGGGGCTGGAAGTGTGCCACTCCTCCGCCGCCACCGTCGCCGCCCTGCGCAACGAGGCGGCGGCCGGACGCCTCACCCCCGACCAGGTGGTCCTGGCCAACCTGACCGGCGGAGACGACCCCCGCACCGCACGCAGACCCGACTAGCGCGCCGCCCGCGGACCGCAGCGGGCGGACCCGGACCACCGACCCACAGAACCGCACCACGCCGAGGACCCCGTTGACACTCACACACCTCACCAAGCACCAGTCCGACCGCCTCGGCGGGTTCCGCGCCTTCGCCGACGAACACCTGGCCCCCCTCGCGGACGGTTTCGACGCCGAGCAGACCCTCTCCCCCGAGGTGGTCGCCCTGCTCGCGGAGCGGGGATACCTCGGGGCCACCGTCCCCGAGGCGCTCGGCGGCGCGGGCATGCCCATGGTCGAGTACGGACTGCTCTCGGAGCAGCTCGGCCGCGCCTGCCAGACCGTGCGCAACTTCGTGGCGTGCCAGGACATGGTCGCGCTGTCCCTGGCCAGGTGGGGCACCCCGGAACAGCGGGACCGGTGGCTGGGGCGCATCGTCTCGGGCGAGGTCACGGCCGCGTTCGCCCTGACCGAACCCGGTGTGGGCAGCGACGCCAAAGCGGTCGCGACCACCGCGACCCGGGACGGCGAGGAGATCGTCCTGCGGGGCGCCAAGAAGTGGATCAGCTTCGCGCAGACCGCCGACCTCTTCCTCGTGTTCGCCTCGCTCGAGGGACAGCACACCGCCTTCCTCGTGGAGCGCAACACCCCGGGCCTGTCCGTGGAGCCCGTCCGGGGGCTGATGGGCCTGCGCGGATCGCTGCTGGGCCGCATCACCCTGGACGACTGCCGCATCCCCTCCGCCCGACTGCTCGGCAGGGCCGGGATGGGACTCGCCTTCGTCGCCTCCAACGCCCTCGACCTGGGCAGGTACAGCACCGCCTGGGGCGCGGTGGGCCTGGCACAGGCCTGCCTGGAGGAGTCCGCCCGGTACGCGGGCCGGCGCGTGCAGTACGGGACCGAGATCGCCAACCACCAGCTGGTCCAGCAGATGCTCGCCGACATGGCCACGGACACCATGGCGGCACGGCTGCTGTGCCACCACGCCGGGGTCAGCGTGGAACAGGGCGACCCCGACGCCGTGCACCACACCCTCATGGCCAAGTACCGGAGCTCGACCGTGGCGGTGCGGGCGGCCGACCACGCGGTCCAGATCCACGGGGCGCAGGGCATCGGCGCCGAGGCGCCCGTGCAGAGGTACTACCGGGACGCCAAGGTGCTGGAGATCATCGAGGGCACCTCCCAGATCCAGCAGACCCTGCTGAGCGCCTACGCCATGAAGGCGGCCCGCTCATGAGCGCGCGGACCGGGCCGCTCACGCACGGCCAGCTCTCCGTCCTGCGCTCCCTCGCCGTGCACGGCCCCGGCGCACAGGCGGTCGCGAACCTGACCAGCGCCTGGGAGGTGCCGTTCGGGGTCGGGACCGCCCAGGTCATGGACGCCTGGCTGCGCCTGGTCGAGGCCCACGAGGGCCTGCGGAGCTCGTACACGGCCGAGGGAACCCCCGCCCAGCGCGTGCACCCCTTCGAGCCGTCGCAGGTCCCGGCGGTCGAACTGGCCGAGGACACCGCGGCCGCCGCGCTGGGACTGGCCGCCGGGTACGCGGCCGAACCGATCCCGGTCGACGCGGGCCGGCCCTGGCGCGCGGCCGTGGCCACCTTCGAGGGCGAACCGCTCTACCTGGTGACCGCCATCCACCACGTGGCTGCGGACAACGCCGCGCTGGCCGTCCTGGAGGAGGACTTCGGCCGCCTCCTCCAGGGACGGGACCCCGAGCCCGGGCCCCAGCCCCTGGACCTGGCCCTGGAGCAGCGGGATCGCCCTGAGGCCGGCGAACGGAGCCTGCGCCACTGGGCGGGGGTCTGGAAGGACCTGGGGGACCGCGACCCGGCCGACACCAGCAGGCGCCGCCGGGCCTCGGTCTACAGCCTGGAGGGCCTGGCCGCCGCGCGGAAGCTCTCGGAGGACCTGCGGGTGTCGGTCCAGTCCGTGCTGCTCGGCGTCGGCGCCCTGGCGGTCTCCCGGTTCGAGGCGCGCGACAGGCCCACCTTCGCGCTGATGGCCGCCAACCGGGTCGACGAGCGCTGGGCAAGGGTGGTCGGCTCGCTCAACCAGTACGCCCCGGTGACCGTGGCCGTCGACGAGGACGCCCACCCCCTGGACTTCCTCAAGGCCACCTACGTGCAGTGCCTGTCGGCCTACATGCACGGCTCCTACGACGTCGACGCGCTCGCGGCGCGGCTGCGCGACCAGGGAGAGCCCGACCCCGAGCCGACCGGCTTCGCCAGGCACTTCAACTTCCTGGGCGCGGTGGACGCGGAGCCCGCGCCGGGTTCCCCCCTGCTGACCGGGGCCCAGTGGCGCGGGTCCGGCCAGCGCACCGGCGCGAACCTGCACCTGGCGATCGCCGTGGGCGAGGGGGTGCTGATCGGCGTGGGGGCCAGCGAGCGCCTCATGCCCGGCGACGGCCCGGCCAGGACGGCCGCCGCCATCGAGGCCGGACTGATCGGCATCGCCGAGGGGTCCGCCCAGACCCTGCGGGAGGTGAGCCTGGACCCGGTGCGGCAGGTGTGAGAAGCGCGGCCCGCCCCCACCTCGGGCGGGCCGTCAGCCGGTCCGGCCGCCGAGGATCGCGCGGACCGCCTCCGCGATGTTCGCGGCACTGGTGAAAACCTCGGGCGTCAGGAACTCGTCCGGGAATTCGATATCGAACTCGCCTTCGATCGCCACCATGACGGAGATATTGGACAGGGAATCCATCCCGGCGGCCCAGAGGTCCGATTGCGGGGTCAGCTGTTCGGTGTTCCTGAAACCGGGAAGACCGGATATAACGACGCCAAGGACTTCCTCATCGGTAATAGCACGAACATCGGATCCCATGAATCGACCGCCCAACCCTCTGTGCTCCCGGCATTTCGAGTGAACAGTACTGAGCGGCCCGCAGAACTGTCAACAGCCCTTCCTCGGGGAAACAGGACTGACGAAAGGACTTCGTGCCGGGCCGTCCTCGCGCCGTCGGCAGGGACCCGCACACGTGGGGGTCGCCGGTTCTCCGTGCCCCTCCCCGTGAGGGGGCGCGGCGGCTCCCCGACCGTGGACACGGCGGAGGACGGACCGCGGGAGCGACCGCTCCCCACCCGCACGCGCGCGAACCGCGGCCGTCGGATCCCGCACCCGCTAGTGTCCGTGGACCGCCGAGAGGGCCAGGTCCACGAGCGAGTCCTGGACCGTGCGCAGGTACCGTTCCGCGAGTTCGGGCGGCAGAAAGGCCGTGTCGACGAGGCATGAGAGGCTGCGCGGATGCGAGGAGAGGAGGAACTGGATCTTCTCCTCGCTGTGTTCGAACAGCCATCGGAACCGGGCGTTCCCGGCGTCGGCGAGAAGCTCCGCGGCGGGGATGTCCTCCGCTTCCGCCGGCCCGCCCCCCGGTTTGCCGATGTAGTTGATCGTGGCGTTCGAACGCGCGGGGGGCACGGCCTCCTCCCTGATGCGGCGCATTTCCGGAGGCCAGTAGTAGGGGCACCGCAGCATCGAGACCGCACTGCGCTGCACCTCGCCCGCTATGTCGGGCAGCTCCCGGTCCAGACGGCGCAGCACGAGCGGGAGCTCCTGTGAGTAGTGCCCCACGGCGGTCTGCGTCCTGGCGTCGTAGCGGTTGAGGGTCCGCAGCGAGAAACCGAACTCCGTCACCCCGCAGAGCCGGTGCAGGGTGATCGCCGCGACGGCGATGAGGACCGACGAGGCGCTGACGCCCAGGTGCCGGGCCAGGAGGCGGGCGGCCTTGTCGGGCGCCTGCGAGAGGAGCTCGCCCATCCAGTAGCGGTTCGGCTGGGGCCGCACTCGCGCGGAATCGGGGAAGGGGCCCGCGGGGACGTCGGCCAGGCTCTCACGCAGGAATCTGTGCGCCCGCTCGAGCTTGCGCCGACCGGCGGGTGATTCCTCGTACGCGAGCTGGTCCAGTGGCTGCCACGGGTCGGCGGGAAGGACGTCGTCGGGGTGCTGTCCTTCGAGGAGCCTGCCGGTCTGCTCGACGAGGAGGCGAAGGCCCCAGATGTCGACGACGATGTGCGAGAGGACGAGGACGAGGACCCGGGGGGCTCCCTCCTGGGTGACCACCGAGAACCTGACCGGCAACTCGGCGTCCAGGCAGAACCGCTCGCCCGCGCTCGCCCGCGCGGTCTCCTCCGCCACCCGCTCGGCGTCCTCCTCCGTGTCGATCACCGCCACGGGGATCGTCCCCCGCGCGTGCGCCTGTTGGACGGGCTCCCCCTCCTCGTCCACGGTGTACAGGGTGCGCAGCGAGGCGTGGCGTTCCACCAGTGCGCGGACCGAACGAAGGACCACCTCGAGCTCCGTGCCACCGGGAACGTCCAACAGGAGCTCCGAGTTGAGGTGCTCGTCGTTCGGGGCGAGGTCGGCGATGATGTCCCAGATGAAACGCTGACCGCAGGTCAGCCTGCCGTACTGCGGATCTGCGCCGCCCCACGCCTCGAAGGGGATGTCGGCGCGGCGGTCGGCGACCATGGTGGACCCTCTTCCGTCGGAGCGGGTGTCTCGTCAACGAGCGCTGCGGGGACCGGCGTTCGGACTTCGTTCGAAACCCGCCGTTGCCCTGCCTTCGAAAAAGCAGGACACCGGATTCCCGAAAATAATGCTTGCGGAGAATTCTAGCAGTTCCATCCGAAATTTCCAGGCCTTTCTCCCGACAAGACGCACCGCCGCTTCCCGAACACTCCCGCAATGCGTGGGGCAGCATAGAGCAGTCGGGGAGGCGTCAACGGCGAGAGGGGCGCAATGGCCACGGACGAATACCGGGGCCGAATTCGCAGAGTTACGGTTCCGGGGTCGGCCCGATCCCGGACGGACGCCCTTCGAACAGTTCGGGGCGGCACCGCACGGGTCTGTGCCGAGCACGGACAGGGCGGCGAGCTGGCAGACACCGCCCAGGACAGTTTCCTTTTCGGTGAGCGGTGACGTTCGCGCTGGTCATGGGAGGACGATCACGGCCAGCGGGCCGGTGCACGCCGCCTACGGCCCCCACCGGATCGTTTCCTGCCGGGTGTGATGGAGGCTCCGGCGTGTACCGGCTCCGGTGCGCGAGGCGGCGGTGGCCGGAGGAACCCCCAGAGCCCTCAAGGCAACACGGCACTCACAGCGTGTGATCACGCCAGGCGCAGGGCACCTCGCAGGGCCTTCGAGATGAGCTCTTACGCGGGAAGAGACCGGGACCCGGGGCCCGGGACGGCGCGTGCCGGGAGTCGTCGGAGAACGCCACCCGGCACGACCGGACGCCACCGCTCAGGCGCCGCGCTTGCCCCACTCGATGGCGGGGCAGGTGTCCATCACCATCGGCACTGCGGCCTCCCGCGTGCGCCGGAACGCCTCCTCGTCGAGGACGCCGAGCTGGAACCACACACCGCCGGCGCCGATCGCGACGGCCTGGTCGGCGAACTCGCCGGCCGCCTCCGAACGGCGGAAGACGTCGACGACGTCGATGGTGCCGACGGCGGCGGCCGCGTCGGCCAGCGTCGCGTAGGCCCTCTCCCCGAGGACCTCCTCACCCGCGGCGGCGGCCCCGGGGTGGACCGGGACGATCCGCTTGCCCCTGGCCTGCAGCAACTCTGCGATCCGGTAGGCGGTACGCCCCTGGTCGTTCGACAGGCCGACGACGGCCCAGGTCCGGGTGTCGTCGAGGAGGTGGTCGATGGTCTTCGGGTCCAGCCACGGCTCGGTCATGTTCGTGGAGAACATCCCCGGCGTGCCACCGATTCCCGCGCCCCGGCTCGGGCCCCGGGAGAGCGGTGGACGCAGCTGAAGGGCGGGGGCGACGGCGCACCCCCGCCCCCACGTGGCCGGGGTACAGGCGTCAGGGCTTCACAGCGATGGTCACCTGTTCGGTGACGCCGTTCACCGTGACGGCGAGGTCGACCGTCCCCTCCCCCAGCGCGCTGAACCGGCCCGTCGCCGGGTCGAACGCGGCGACGTGGTCGGCCCCGGCATCCCCGGCCGGGCCGATGTGGACGCCGTCGGAACCGGACCAGTCCGCGCTCACCGGGTAGAGGACCGGCACCGCGGTGCCGTCGTTGTCCACCGTCGCGGTGACCTCGACCTCTTCACCGACACCCACCGAGGCCGGCGCCTCCAGTACCAACCCGTCCACGTGGGGGCGCAGCTCGGTCGCCACCCAGTCCTCCGCGGGATCGCCGCCGGTGTCCACACCCCACAAGGACCAGCCGGTGAAGCCGCCGTCCGCGGGACCGGCCGAGGGGTTCTTGCCGACGTTGCCGTTGATGACGTAGGGCACGCCGTCCACCCGGTCCGCGTGGAACACGCCGACGTGCGCGCCGATGAACGCCGCGCCCTTGCCGCTCCCGGACTGGAACTCGGCCAGCCAACCCTCGACGGTGACCGCCTCCTTGCGGTCCGACAGCTCGCTCGCCCGGGTCGGCAGCGGATCGCGCAGGGGCACGTGCTGGGCCACCACGACCGACGACACGGCGGGGTCGTCGGCCGCGCGGTCGAGCTCTTCGCGCAGCAGCGGCAGCTGCGACCAGTCGCCCGCCCGATAGGAGAACCGCGCCGTGTCCAGGAAGATGAACCTGGTGCCGTGGTGGTCGACCACGTGCCGGGTCTCCCCGAACGCCTCCCGGAAGTTGTCCAGCGTGCCCTCGGACACCTCGTGGTTGCCCGGCACGTAGTAGTAGGGCAGCTCGCCCTCCAGCTCCTCGTCGAGGATGCGCCGGGCCAGCGCGAAGTCCTCCGGGGCGGCCTCGTCGACCAGGTCGCCGTTGATGACGAGGAACTCGGCGTCACTGGCCCGGATCTCGCGGAGCGCACGCCGTGTCTGGGCGACGATCCCGCTGTCCGGGGCACGGGCGACGAACTGGGCGTCGGACAGGACGGCGAACCGCCAGTCCTGGCCGGCCACGGCCCGGCCGGGCGCCACCACCGGGTCGACGACCGGTTCGGCGGGCGGCAGGTCCACCGGCGGCGGCACCATCGCGGTCAGCTCGTCGACGACCACCTCGCCGTGATAGCCGGCGCCCGGGTCGGTCTCGGCGAAGTAGAGGCGGCGCAGCGACAGCGGGTACTGCGTGCCCGGCGGCACCTCGAAGACCAGCTGCTGCCACCCCGGTTCGTCGAGGTAGCCGGCACGCAGCGCGGGCAGCAGCTGGCCTGAGCCGTCCCAGACCTGGAGGCTGGCCCACTCCCCGTTGCCCTCGGCGTGCACCCAGGCACGCAGTTCCTGCGGCTGGCCGGGGATCTCCAGCTCCCTGCCGGGCGGCAGGACACCGCCGGTACGGGTCCCGGTCGAAGCGGTGAAGTCGTAGGTCAAACCCACCGCGGCGCCGTCCCGACCCTCGGCCACGGCAACGCCTCCGTCCGCGCGCTCGCCGAAGTAGGACCAGTCGGCCGCATCCTCGAAATCGGCGACGACGGTCTCCTCCAGGCCGACGGTGACCGCGAAGCTCGTCTCCACGCCGGCGACCCGGACGGTGGCGACCGTGGCCCCGCTGTCGGTGACGGCCCGGACCTCGAACCGCCCGTCCTCGGTCACCGAGACCCGCGCGACGCTTTCATCGATGTCCAGCTCGACATCGGCCGGCTCGACCGGCGCGGCGAACCCACGGGAGTCGTAGCCGGTCACCCCGACCACCGCGGACGCCTCGGCGTCGGCGAGCCCCACCCGCCCGGACGTGGTCTCGAGCCGGGCCAGCTCGCCCAGCACCGTCAACTCGATGTCCCCCGTGGCACTCCGCTGGCGGGCCGTGACGGTGGCGGTGCCCGCCGAACGCGCGGTGAACACGCCGTCCCGGTCCACCGTGCCGACCCGGTTGTCACCGGACCGCCAGTGCGGATCGGCCTGAACCGGTGCGTAGGTCTCGTCGTGACCGGCTGCGGTGAGCGTCCGCCTCAGGCCGGGGAAGACCCGGTCGGGCCGGGTCGGTGCGACATAGGCGGGGCCGTCGCCGCGTCCGGGTTCGAGCAGGGTCTCGACCCAGAAGCCGTCGAGCCGGCCGCTGCCCTCGGGGGCGAACAGGGCGAGCCCGTTGGGGACGAGGCGCTCCTGGCCGTCCGAGGGCCGGTTCTCGACCCGCACCTGCTCCGCGCCGGGCTCCCGCGCCACCATGGTGGTCGAGCCGCCGCCGTCGAGGTTGAGCGCGGTGTGCGCGCCGGCCTCCACCATCATCTCGCCCAGTTCGTCCAGGCCGACGCCCTCGGCGAACGACGGCTGCCGGCCGTCCACGCTGAGCAGGAACATCTGCGAGCCGTCCTCGGAGAAGCCGATGGCCGTGCGCGGGGCGCCCGGGGTGTTGTTGCCCTGGCCGGCCCGCTGGACCTCCCCGTCGACGACGAGCAGCTGACGGCCGTTCAGCGCGGCGTGGAGCTCCTGCTCCCCGCCGGCCCGCGCGTCGTAGTCGATGCCGACCGGGTCGCCCACGGCCAGGTCGGACAACGCTGCGGCGCCGCTCTCGCGACCGACCAGGACGAAGGAATCGTCGGCGATCCCGCCCTCGCGGGGCTCCTCCACGATCTCGGAGACGACACCGTCGGTGACGACGACCTCCAGCGTCTCCGTCGCCCCCTCGACCGCCCGGCACCGGCAGTACGTCCCCCACAACGGGGTGAACGCGGCGATCCCGCCGGTCGCCAGCGCCGGTTTGTTGATCGCGTCCAGCGACGGCGTCTCCCCGGTCGGCAGCTCGACGGTCCCCTCGAAGAACACCTCCCCGATCGAGCCGAGCCCGTCGGGCGTGAAGATCGCCGCCGACCCGCGGTAGTCGTTGGTGGCCGGGGACTGGATCACCTCACCGCCCTGCACGGCCACGCCCTGCGGCGCACCGGAGGCGTTGATGTCGAAGAAGTCGCCGTTCACCGCGGCGACCGCACCGGCCCGGTCCGCCTGGACGCTCAACGGCTCCCGCTCGGTCACCCGGCCGGGGAACAGGTAGTCGACGCTCACCCCGCCGGTGAGGTCGGCGGTCAACAGGTCGGCCTGCAACCAGGTGGGCGTCCCGGTGTAGCCGTCCGGCCCGTAGGCCTCGAACGAGTTCAGCGTGACACCGGGGGCGACCGGGCGCTCCGCGTTGAACGTCTCCAGCCGCGGCTCCGGATCCTCGACCGTGGCGGCCGAGCCGCCCGGCGGGATCTCGACGGTCTCGCTGAACCCGGTGTGCTCGCGCGGGTCCTCACGCGCCGTGCTCGCCTGGGCGACCGGGGCGAGGGAGAGGGTGAGCACCAGGACGGAACCCGCGGCCACCGCGGTACCCGTGCGTGAGCGGATCGACCACCGGCGAATCATGGGAAGCCTCCGTGCGGCTCGGGGGATAGCGGAGAGCCCTCTGCGTTGACTTCCTACCATCAAGCCGATCGTTTGTGTAGGAAGTGAACGGACCCCGAATCCTGTTCATCTCCCTCGCCGGGGCCGTCCACGCGGAGGTCTGACCAGCGGACACACTCACCGGCCATCGGCGTCGAAACGGTCCCCGGGCAGGACCGCCCGTCTCCAGATTTCACCTGAAGACAGCGCGTTCGTCATGCGGAGTCCCACTGCACACATCAGACCCACGCGTCCCCGGAGCGAGGTGGTACGGGCGCTTTGCTCCCCAACGGCCGAGGCCGTGCGACCCCTTCTGCGGCGGTCCGCACCGGAGCTGACGGGCGTCAGGCGGAGACCGGGGTCAGCCGGAAGACGGGGATGAGGCGGTCCGTGCGTCGCTCGTACAGGGCGTAGTTGGGCCAGACCACGCACATGAGCGCCCAGGCCCGCTCACGTTCGTGCGACGTGAGTTCCTCTGCCTCGACCTCGACGCTCCGACCCGATTTCTCGACGAGGGAGGTGGGGGCCTCCCTGAGGTTGTGCACCCACTGAGGTGTCCTGGGCGCACCGAAGGACGAACCGGCGACGAGCAGATGCGCGCCGTCGCGAACACACAGCAGGGGCGTCCTTCGAAGCTCACCGCTGATCCGCCCGTTGACCGTGAGCATGATGTTCGGCAGGCCGACGATGTCGAGTATCCCGATGTACCCGCGGCTGACCCGTTGAAGGCCCCGATCGAGTCGGGTGATCTGGGGCAGCAGTCTCGGCATCCAGGAGATGGCGCCGATCCGCACGGCGAGCGGGGTCAACAGTCCCATGACCGCATCGTACGGGCGACGATGCCGAGTCCACCACGGTCCACGCCGCCACGGCAGACCGGCCCCGGACCGAACACGAGTCCCACCTCCGAAGCCGCTCCCCAGGGAACGGGTACCCGAAGAGGACGGTTGACGGAAGGAGGTACGGGACTTCACCAGACGTGGGCCGGGTGGACCACCTACGGGGCACCGATACTCACCCACCGGGCGTCGTCCGGCCCCCGGAGGTCCAGGTCGACCTGCATCAACCATCGTCCTGGACGGAGTTCAGCTCGACGTCGGCGTCCTCCTGTTCCACAAGGCGGCTGTTGACCACCTGGATGGTGATCTGATCCTCCACAGCGAAGAAGGGGCCGTCATCGGTGAGGTGCCCGTATTCTCCTTCGTACTCTTCGGGGCCTTCGCAGTAGATGCGGCCCCAGTAGTAGTCGCGGACGGAGTGGAGCACGGGATCGGTCGCCATGTCCGCCGAGTGTGCGGCACCGCAGAGACTCTTCGCAGCGCACAGCCGGAACCGGCCAGGGCGCCCAGAGACTCCGGGAACGGGACCTGGACCGGGGCCATGTTCGGCCCGACCCCTCGAAGGGGCGTCCGACGAGGACACCGCGAGACGCTATCGGGCGTCCTGCGTATCCGATGGCCGCGGTCGTGCGCCCTGGCTCGACCGCCCCGCCCTCATGATCCCGCGCACATGGCGGACCCACCTCACCGTCATACCGCTGACCGCCGCCGCGGATCCCACGAGGAGAACCGAGGGCAGGATCCACTCGCGCGAACCGTCCGGTCCGTAGACCCGGTTCGCGGCGCCCACGTCGACCGCCGGGATCTCCTCACCCTCCCGGCAGGTGTCACGTCCGGCGGCGTGGAGGTAGACGCCGCGCGCCTCTCCGCCGGAGTCCGGTGTGTAGCGGCCGTGGCAGGTGCACGACTCGTGCCCGGGGTGGTGGACGCAGCTGAGAGCGGACACGGTGAACACCCCCGGGGCCCCTTCGCCCCGCGCCGCTCTCAGGCTCTGGTCGAGCCCGGCAGAGCCCACATAGGCCACGCCCGCGATCAGGAGCAGCAGGACAAGGGAGAACGCCGGCGAGGGCCTGCGCCGGGCATCGGCCTTCCCGGGGAATGCGGCGGCGTCCGCGACGTGTGGGTCCGTCCCGCCGGGGCGCGCGAGGCCGCTGTTCGCGGCGTGTCCGACACCGTTCCCGTCCATGGTGCTCACTTCCCGGCCTGTTCGTCGTCGTTGCACGGGTCCACGGTCCGTGTCCCGCCGGGTGAGGGATCGTTCCCACCGCTGCGGGCGATCCGGAGGGCGAGTACCGCCGCGACGGCGCACAGTGCGGCTGCCATGAACCACACCGAGCCGTAGCTCCCGGTCACGTCACGGGTGAAGCCGCCGAAGACCGCCATGGCGCCGGCGCCGACCTGGTGGATGGCGTTCACCCACCCGAAGACGATCGCGCCGTCCGCACCGAACACCCGGCGGCAGAGCAGGATGGTCGGGGGCACGGTCGCCACGTCCAGCAGACCGAAGACCACGACGAAGGCGATGAGCGCGGCACCGGCGTCGGGGCCGAACAGCGCGGGGAGCGCGGCCAGGAGCACGGCCCGGCCGAGGTAGTAGGCGGCCAGCAGTCCACGCGGATCGAAGCGGTCGGTGAGCCAGCCGGACACGATGGTGCCGACCAGGGAGAACACGCCGATGGCCGAGACCAGCGCCGCCGCGACGGTCACGGCCATCCCGTGGTCCTGGGCGGCGGGCACGAAGTGCGTCCACATGATCCCGTTGGTGGTGGCGCCGCACACCGCGAACGTCCCGGCGAGCAGCCAGAACTGCCGGCTGCGCACGGAGTCGCGCAGGACCCGGACGGTTCGACGGGCCGCGCCCTGCTCCGTCCTCGGCCTGCTGACGAAGGAGTCGGCTCCGTAGGGGCGCTGTCCCACGTCGGCGGGGTGGTCGCGCAGGACCAGGGCGACGAGGAGCACCATCACGAACGATGTCAGGGCCAGCGTCACGATGGCCGGACGCCACCCCTGGTGGTCGATGATCCATGCGAGCGCGGGCAAGAAGACCAGCTGGCCGAACGCGCCGGCGCCGGTCAGCGCGCCGATGACCAGGCCCCGGCGCTTGACGAACCAGTTGTCGGCGATGGTGGCGGCGAAGGTCATCGCCAGTGATCCGGTGCCCGCACCGACGAGGAGGCCCCAGTAGAGGGTCAGCTGCCAGGGAGCCGTCATCACCGTGGTCAGTCCGGCCCCGGCGATGACGGTCGCCAGGGCGGCCAGGGCGATGCGGCGGATGCCGAACCGGTCCATCAGGGCCGCAGCGAAGGGGGCGATGAGGCCGTACACGACCATGTTGACCGAAGCGGCGGCACCGATCGATCCGCGCGACCACTCGTACTCGGTGTGCAGGGGGTCCACGAGGAGCCCGGGCATCGCGGCGAAGGCCGCCGCGGCGACGATGGTCGCGCCCGCGACGAAGGCGATCAGCCAGGCCCGGTGGACCGGTGCGGGTGCCCGCCCGGTCCTGGAGGCTGTCTTCCCGGTGCTCCTGGAGGGGCTCGTCGAAGTCATGTGTCCAGACTCCGGCGCGGGGCCCCACGCCGACAGTGGCCCGAAAGCCAACATGTGAAAG
Organism: Streptomonospora nanhaiensis; assembly: GCF_026642255.1. Taxonomy (GTDB): domain Bacteria; phylum Actinomycetota; class Actinomycetes; order Streptosporangiales; family Streptosporangiaceae; genus Nocardiopsis; species Nocardiopsis tropica. The sequence goes on from NZ_CP113264.1 coordinate 4,236,722, forward strand.
AATCCGGCCATGACCGCTTTCGTCCACCCGGACCGCCACCACGTGGCCGTGCTCGCCCGGCACGGCCTGCTGCCCATCGAGACGGGGATCGTCCACCGGCTCTTCGGGCGGGCCGTCGGGACCGACGGCCAACCCCTCTACGAGGTCGTGACCTGTGCCGTGGAACCGGGCGTGATCACCACTGACACCGACTTCACCCTGAACGTCCACCACGGACCCGAGGCCGTCGACAAGGCGGACACGGTGATCCTGCCCGCGGCGCAGGAGGACTACGTGGAGCGCCCGCACGACCCGATCTCCCCGGACCTGGCGGCGGTCGTCAACCGCATCCCCGAGCACGCACGGATAGCCTCCATCTGCACGGGCGCGTTCGTGCTCGCCGCCCTCGGACTCCTGGAGGGCTGCCGGGTCACCACGCACTGGCAGTCCGCCGGGTTCTTCCGCGCGATGTACCCGCACATCGACCTGGACCCCGACGTGCTGTACACCGACAACGGGCGCGTGCTGACCGCCGCCGGGGTCGCCTCCGGGATCGATCTCAGCCTGCACATGATCCGCGCCGACCACGGCGCCTCCGTCGCCAACGAGGTCGCCCGGCACACGGTGGTGCCGCCGCACCGCGACGGTGGGCAGGCCCAGTACATCCGCCACCCCGTGCCCGACCCCGAGCGGTCCTCGACCTCCCGGGCCCGGGCCTGGGTCCTGGACCACCTGCACCTCCAGCCGAGTCTGAGCGACATGGCCGACCGGGAGGCGATGAGCGTGCGCACGTTCACGCGCCGCTTCCGTGACGAGGTGGGCCAATCACCGGGCCAGTGGCTCGCCCAGCAGCGGCTCGACCGGGCCAGGCAGCTCCTGGAGGAGTCGGACCTGGCGGTGGACCGGATCGCGCACGCAGCCGGTTTCGGCACCTCGGCGTCGCTGCGCCAGCACATGCACGCCGGGCTCGGGGTGTCCCCCAGCGCCTACCGCCGCACCTTCCAGGGGGTTGCGGACGAGGTGCCCTGATCCCCCGGGCCGACAACGGTGGCGTTGCACGAGGGTTTCCAGTGCGGGCGGGTTCGACGGGTCGCGTACGGAACGCCGGTCCGGGCGCGGAAATCCGGCAAGCGGCTCCGATCTCCCGAGCGTGACGGGAGGCGATCCCGGCCTCTGCCCCGGCGTGCAGCACACGGTGCTGCTCGTCTTGATCCACCAACCTTCTCGGACCGGCTCCGCTTCGGCCCGTGCGAGCAACGGTCTGGAACGGTGTCCGTGAACGGGTCGAAGCCCTGGCCCGACAGGACCGGGCGAGCGACGTCTTCGGTGCCCGGGACGGGCATGGCGTGACAGGCCACCGTTTCCGGCTCGCCGCCCCGCTGACGGAGCGGGAGGTCTCCTCTGCGGAAACCCTGTGGGGTGTCTCGTTGCCGGCGGACTACCGCGGCTTCCTGCTCGAGGTGGGTGCCGGTGGCGCCGGGCCGGGGTACGGGCTCGTCACCCTGCACCGGACGGACACCTGGTGGGAGTGGACCGATCCGAGCGGTGATATGCGGCACGATTCCCTGGGATCCATCTTTCCGACGGCGGAAGAACGAGCGCGGCTCCTGGCCGAGCACGAGGAGCGGGAGCCGGTGCGCTCCGGCTTCGGGACACAGGAGGGGTTCGACACCGCCTTCCGAGGGTGGCGGGACGCCGATGACACGCTCTTCCGCCGGTTCACCTCCGGGGCGCTGTGCTTGAGCCATGAGGGCTGCGGCCACTGCCACTGGCTCGTCGTGACGGGACCCGAGCGCGGATCCATGTGGGTCGACGGCTTCCCGTCCGAGGGTGGCATGCGTCCCCTCCGCGCACCGGGTGCACGGATCGGATTCGCGGACTGGTACCTCGCCTGGGTCGCCAGAGCCGAGGCCGCCGTCCGTCGAACCCCCTGGATATCTCGTTCCGGGTGTGATGGAGGCTCTGGTATGTCCTGAGTTTGGTGGCACGTGCACGATGGCGGGATAGCCCATGAGCAGGAGCTGGCGATGCGCAGAAACCAGTCACTGAGCCTTTTTCAACCTCACTCCCGGTGACGATGTGAGGCGGTGATGGAATCGATGTGTTTTCTGCAGAGCTGGCGGAAGATCTTCGCGGGTGAACGGTGCCCGAACCTGATGTTCCTTGGAACGAGACCTGACGGTCTCAGCCAAGCGTGTGGGATCCCCTACCCAACGGACGTGGGCTGCACCATCCATTCCCCGGCGACGAGTGGCACTTCGAAGGCAGGACTGATCATGCTCCCGGAGAGGACATGCGGCCTCGCCTGGGAGCTGCGCGGCTTCCTGGAGACGGATCGCTGGGATGGTCCAAGGTGATCGACCACTCGCATCCACCATGTACAACCCATCCCCACCCACACCCTGCCGACACAGCCGAGTTGGAAAGGGCCTATCTTCTCGGGCATGGATCATCGGGGAGAGTTTCGTCGGGCAGCGCTTGAGTTGGGCATCCCGGACGACGAGATCAACAGGTTCAGCCAACACCTTCGTTTGTCGATCGGACTGTCCGCGCGTGGCGATGGTCCTCCGGTCGGGCACATCGGTGGGTTGCCCCGGCTACCGGTGGGCATGAAGTGGCCGTCCGCCGGGGACATTCCGTTGCCGTTGCTCCTCTCCGTCGATTGCGGGGCGCTGCCGAGGGTCGACGGCTTCGACCTACCGGCAAACGGGACGCTGCTCTTCTTCGTTGACAAAGAGATGGACTGCGACGGACCGCGGGCCGATCCGGGACAGTACGCACGAGTCGTGTATGTGCCGGACGGCACCGAAACCGAGGTCGCGGAACCCCCCGGCTCCGCGTGTGTCGACGAGCGGATCGACGTCTGCGCCGACGGGCTCAGAGCCGCTCTCCCCCTTTGGCTCGAGGAGGGCGACGAGGACGAGGAGGGCTGGCACGAGTTCTGGGAGGATTTGGAGTGGGACGACATGTCACCCTTCCAGCAGCAGTTGGCCCGGTACATGGAGCGTGAACTGCCGCACCTGGACGAACTTCGGTCTCTGGCCTACGGCCTCTGGTCGTCCGGCGCCTACTACGTCATCGGCGGGTACGCCGATGACGATGCGACGGTCAGCAGCATCACGGCGAAGACCCTCGCTGAGGGAGAGCGGTTTTCCTATCTGGACGAGGACGCGCTCCGGCTGGCGAGCGACTGGATACCGCTCGCCAATGAAGGAGGGATCTACGAGGAGTACTACACGAAATTCATGATCCGCCACGACGACCTGGCCGCCGCTCGGTGGGACAAGGCGCTGACCGTGACCATTTTCGATGCCCCGTGACCAGGTCGGTGACGCACAAGCCATAGGCCCCACCCGAAGCCCAGGCCACGGTCCGGGTGACGGGAGGCGATCCCGGCACACGCCGCAGCCTCCATCAGATCCGGTGAAAAACACTGAACCAGGCCCCCGAAGCCGTCGGCTGCCGCAGGATTCTCCGGCCAATCCCTCCGGCCCGGACAGGCGTCCGGCGCCGACACTTCCCAGCGGCGCGCCCGACCCTCACCGCCGACTCCTCGTGAGGTCCTCCATCAGGTTCCTCGTGGCGGCGCTCGGGCGCGCCCGCATGGACTTCAGCTTGCCCGCGAGGTCCTGGTAGGTGCGCTCGGCGGCGTCGGGTCGGCCCAGGCCCACCTGGGTCCGCATGAGTTCCTGGTAGATGCTCTCGTTGAGGTCGTCGGCCTCCCGGGCCCGTTCCAGCCAGGCCAGCGCCTGCCTGGGGTCGTCGGCCGCCTTGGCGAGGCCGACGAAGCAGTCGGCGGCGGCCCTGCGGTAGGCCTGGCGCTTCTCCTCGATCCAGGGCAGGTCGCTCTCGGTCAGGAGCATGTGGTCGTACTCGGCCGCGGCGGCGCGCAGGCAGGTGTGGGCGGTCCTGTCGTCCTCGGCCTTCTTGGCGGCCTGCAGGGCCCGGTCGAAGCGCCACACGTCCACGTCGACGGTGTCGTGGTGGATCCGGTAGCGGCCCGGAACCACGTCGATGATCTCCGCGTCAGGGTTCTCCAGCGCCTCTCGGACGGCTACCCGTGCGCTGGTGCAGGCACTGCTGCGCAGATGGCGGCTCTTCTTGCCCGGCTCGGTCGAGAAGACGGCTTCCGTGAGGGCGTCGGTGCCCACACCGTGGGGGTGGAGCGCGAGGTGGGCGAGCATGGCGCGTGAGGCGCTGCGCATCTTCACGCCGATGTCGACACCGTCGACGGTGATGCTCGGCTGGGGCGCGAACAGGCGGATGTCGACCTTCGGAGGTCGTTCGGCGTCCGGTTCCGGGTCGGCCCCGACAGGCTCGGCCGCCGGCTCCGAGGCGGCCTCTTCCTTTTCCTTCTCCTCTTCCGGGGGCGCCGGCACCGACTCCCCGGCACGATCGGGTTCCCCAGCAGCGGCGGCGGTGGAGAAGCCGGCGGCGAAGGTGGCCTGGTCGATGTGGAGGAGCCGGAGCCCGTCGTAGGTGTCGGTGCTCCCGTCGGGGGCGGTGACGTCGACCGTGTCGAAGAAGTCGCAGCGCAGGACGGGCACGCCCCATTCCTCGCCGAGGATCACGACCGTGACCTCCCCTTCCTCCTCTCCGTCGCGGAGGGCCTGCAGCCGGTCCTGGGCGAGGGTGTGCTCGGAGGCCTTGACGACGAGCAGGGTGCGTGACGGGCCCCCTTCGTCGCGGGCGGCGGTGATGTAGGCGAGTTCGGCCTCGGTGACGGCCGAGGCGGTGTCCGCGCTGACGGTCATGCCCGGGGCCCGGACCCGGGGTGAGGCCCCGGCCTGGGCCACGAGTTCGCGGGTGGTGATGACGCGGATGCCCGGGTCGGTCAGGGCGCGGCCGATGAGGGAGGCGCACACGCCCAGGGCGTGGGTTCCGGTCACGGCGAGTCCGTCGTGTGCGCTGACGCTGAGGTTGTCGGCGACGCGGAGGTGGCCCTGGGGATTGATCACCGCTCCGCCGGTGTCCCTGGTGACGGGGACGGGGGTGCCGAGGGGCTGTTCGGGGTCGGCGCCGGTGTCGTCGTCAGGGCCGGGTTCGTCGTGGGGTTCGGTGTTGTGCTCGTCCTCGTCGGCCTGGTGTTTTCCTCGGTGTCCCGGTGCCGTCAGCCGTCCGGCGACCGCGCCGAGGGCGCCTCCGACCCCTCCCCCGGCGAGGGCTCCGGCGAGCACCGCGCCGACGGGGAGGGAAGTGGTGTCCTGTGCCTCGGCGGCGGGCGCGACCGGTGCGGCGCCGACGGCCGCCTCCTTCTGTTCGGTCTCGCTGTCGGCGTTGGTGTGGGGGCGGGTGGTGAGGGTGTAGGTGATCTCGGCGCGCCGGTCGGCGGAGGGGCCGAGTTCGGGGTGTTCGCGCGGGTGGTCGGAACCGGCGCCTGCGGTGGTGACGGTCCATCCGTCGCCGAGCTGCTCGGTGAGGACGGCGGCGACCGCGTCGGCCCGCCGGAGGGACAGGGCGCGGTTGTGCTCGTCGGGGCCGGTGGCGTCGGTGTGTCCGGTGACGGTGATCGCGGTGTCGGGGTCGCCGAAGAGCTGGAGGAGTTCGACGGTGGGTCCCAGTTCGTCCGCCATGGCGGGGGTGAGGTCGGCGGAGTCGAGGCCGAACCCGGTGAGCGTGCGGGTGCGCTCCAGCACGTGTGCGGGTTCTCCGGTGGGCGCGCTGTGGGCGTCGTGTGCGCCGTCGGTGGGCGCGGTGTCGGCGGGGGCCACGGCGGCGACCGCGGGGGCGGACACGGCCACCGAGCTTCCGGCGATGCCGGTCGCGGCCAGGCGCAGCAGTCCGATGCGGGGAACCTGTCCCCGCAGCAGGGCGACCGTGTCGGCTGCCACCAGCAGGGCGAAGGCGGCCCACAGCGCCCACAGCAGGGCGAGCACCAGCGTGTGTCCGAGGGGTGGGGGCAGTGTGCCGCTGAGCAGGGACAGGCGCAGGTGCTCCGCGCTCACGCCTGCGGTGTCGGGCCAGGGCTGTCGGCTCAGCAGGACGGGCGGTGCGATGAGCAGTGCCGGTGTGGTAGCGGCCAGGGCCGTCCGGATCGGGTGCACGGGTCCCCCTCGTCTCACGGTGTGTGGGCGGTGGCTGTGGCGCGGGAGGAGATGTGGACGTCGCCGAGCAGTGTGAGGAGCGCTGGGTGGTGGGTGCTCGTGACGGTGACCGTGACGGTGTCGGCGCCCACGGACACCTCGGCGTCGCCTCCGCCCGCCCGGGCGTGCGCCGTGGCGGCGGTGCGGGCGGCGGCCGGGTCGAGGGCGCGGGTGCCGGTGCGGAGCAGGTGGGGGTCCAGGTGCTGGGCTCCGGCCCGGGCGGACTCGTGGGCCAGGACGGTGGTGCGGGTCTTGGTGCGGAGCATCTGGGCGCCGTCGTGGACGAGCCCGAGGCAGGCGATGAGGGTCGCGGCGATGGCGACGACGAAGGCGCTGGGGCTGCTGCCGAACATCAGGGTGCCTGTTCGCGGTGCAGGTCGGTGACGGACACGGCGCGGGCGGTGACGGTGCGGGTGTCGCCGGTGCCGAGGTCGGGGAGGTCGTCGCGGTGGACGGTGCAGGTGACCTCGGCGCGCACGGCCGGCGCCCCCGCGACGGTGGCGGGGTGCAAGTGGACGGCGGGGTCCTGGCAGGCGCGGCCCCAGGTGCCCACGCTCGCGGCGACGGCCTGGGCCGCGGCCTGCTGTGCGGTGGCGGGGTCGGTGTGCAGGGATCCGGCGCGGGCGGCGGAGTGGGCGAGGGCGTCCGCGGCCAGGGCGGCGGTGTAGTCGCGGCCGGTGAGGGCGATCAGGGCCAGGAACGCGAGCAGGACGGGGACGAGCAGGGCCAGTTCGACCGCCGCGCTCCCCCGGTCCCGGCTGCCCGCGCCGGTCATGGCCCGGCCCCGGGGACGTGTTCGGTGGGGCCGCTCAGGGTGGTCTCCACGGGCGGGTACCAGCCGGGGGCGAGGCTGACCGCGGTGCCGGTGACGGTGGCGCGGGTGGTGCCGGCCCGGCGTTCGACCCGGACGCGGACGTCCTGCAGGACGGCGCCGCCCAGGTCCTGGACCATGGCGTGGCCGCGTTCCCGCCCCTGCCGTGCACTGCCGTCGAAGGCGCGCCCGGCGGCGAGGGCCTCGGTGGCGACGGCCTGGGCGCGGTGGTGGGCGTGGGTCCACATCCCGTACTGGAGGATGCCGAGCAGCATCGCGAACATCAGCGGGACGGCGAACAGGACGTCGGCGCTGCCCCGGTCCCCGCGTGCGGCGAGGCGTTTCACGGGTTGACGCCCAGGTCGATGGACTGGGCGCTCTCGGTGATCATCGGGGTGAGGATGGCGCCGACGGCGGTGGCGATGCCGATGGTGATGACCAGGACCAGCACGTACTCGGTGGTGCCGGATCCGCGGTCGCCGGTGCGGCGGCCGCCTCGTCTGCCGTGGACGAGTGCGGTGAGTGCTCGGCGCAGGGCCTGGTTCACGGGCGCGGGCCTTCCTGGGTTCAGAATCCGGTGGTGACGTGCACGATGGCGGGATAGCCCATGAGCAGGAGGAACCCGAGGACCAGGAGCATGACGGGCAGGGTCATGCGCTCGGTGGCCCGGTACGCCTCCCCCTCGAGGGCGGCGAGCCGGTGGATGCGCAGGGAGGCGGCCTTGGCGCGGACCGAGGCGCGCACACGGGCGCCGTCGGTCCCGGCCAGGCGGATGGAGGAGGCGAGTTCGTCCAGGTCGCGCACGCCGGTGCGTTCGGCGAGCTCGGCCAGGGCGTCCCAGGGCGGGCGGGTGCGCAGGTTGGCCTCGTGCAGGCACCGCCGGATGCGGGTGAACGCGGTCCCGTGGCCCCGCCGGGTGGCGGCGGTGAGCGCTTCGGTGACGCCCGCTCCCCCGGCGAGGGCGACGCCGACCAGGTCGGCGATGACCGAGGTGGCCGCGCACAGCTCTTCCCGGTGGCGGGCCGCCCTGCGGCGCAGGACCAGGGTCGGGGTCCACGCCCCCAGGACCACCAGGCAGGCGGCCAGGCCCAGGGCGTAGTGGGCCGGCAGCGGGGACTGCGGCGGCGCCGCGGCGGCGAACGCGAGCATCCCCAGGGCCAGGCCGGCGAGGGCGGCGACACAGGTGTCCATCCGGTGGACGTCGGCGTCGGTACCGCACGCGGCCAGGTCGCGCCCGGTGCGCTCCCCCGGCCACCCGGTGCGTGCGAGGACCCCCGCGCCGGCGGCCGTCACCGCCCGCAAGGGGCTGACGGGCGCGGGCCGCGCCTGTTGCTCCTCCGGCGGAGGGAGGAGTTCGGCGAGGGTGGGGCGGCGCAGGGTCCACACGGTCCAGTACAGGCCGGCGCCGGCCGTGGCGCCGCCGAGCCCGGCGATGAGGGTGTTCATGTCCTTGCCTCCTGCGGGTGGGCCGCAAGCACGCGTTGCGTGCGCGGCGGGTTCGACAGCCGCGTCAGCCACCCCAGCGCCGCGGCCCATACGGCGCCGATCAGTGCGAGGACGAGCTGGCCGGCGGCCGAGTCGAACGGGGCGAAGTAGGGGCCGTTGAGGACGGCCATGCCGACGACCATGGCGGCCGCGGTGGTGATGATGATGCGGACCGAGGTGCGGGTGCGCGCCCGGGTCGCAGAGGTGCGCACGAGCATGGCCGCGCGGTCGCGGGCCGCTTCGGCCAGGCTGGTGAGGAGCGGCCCCAGGTCGGCGGCATGGCGCTGGGAGGCCATGGACAGCGCGGTGGCGACCAGGTCCGCGGTCTCGTTGCCGACGCGGTGGGCGAAGGCGGTGAGCGCCTCCTCCTGGTCCGCCCCGGCGGTGAGGTCGCGGGACAGCGTTCGCACGTCGTCGCGGACGGCGGCGGGGGCGATGACCGCGGAGGCCCGGACCGCCTGCCGCAGCCCGGAGGAGGCGGTGATCAGGTCGCGGAGCTGCTCGGTCCAGCCGGCCACGGCCTCGATGCGCGCGACCTCGGCGGGTGTGGCCCGGTCCGGGCCCAGGACGGCGGGCAGCCACCACGCGGCCCCGGCGGCCAGGGCCGCGGCGACCGGCCAGCCGGTGATGCCCCAGGTGAGCATCCCCGCCCCGGCCACCGCGGCGGCCTTCCACCACAGGTGGCGGCCCCGCTCCAGGCGCTCGCACACCCCGGGCAGACCGGAGGTGAGCGCGGGCAGCAGGAGCACCACCCCCAGGCCGACCGCCGCCCCGCCCAGGCTCGCGATGAGGACCGCGCTCACGTCGCCTCCCCGAACAGGGCGGCCGGGTCCAGGCCGGCGCGCAGGAGCTTGCGGGCGTACTGCGGGCTCGGCGACGTGGCGAACCCGCCGTGCTCCACGGCGTACAGCTCGTTGGTCACCACCTGGGGGCCGTCGACCCCCACGACCTCGCGGACACTGGACACGTGCCCGTTGCCGCGGTCGTCGGTGTCGATGTGCACGGCCAGGTGGACGGCCGAGGAGATCAGCACCGCGCCCTCCTCCAGGGAGAGCCGCTCACCGGCCTGGTTGGCGTACGTGGCGAGCTTGGTGAGGATCTGCGCGGAGGAGGAGGCGTGGACCGTGGCCATGGAACCGTCGGTGCCCATCGTCATGGCGTGCAGGAGCGCCACGGTCTCCTGGCCGCGGGTCTCACCGACGATCACCCGGTCCGGGGACATCCGCAGGGCGTGCCGGACCAGGTCGGCCAGGGTGATCTCCCCGGCCCCCTCGGTGTTGGGCGGCCGACCCTGGAGGGCCAGGCAGTTGAGGTCGGCGTCGGAGTCCAGGCCCAGCTCGAAGGCGTCCTCGATGGTGACGACCCGCTCGAAGGGCGGGATGTGCCGGGCCAGGGCGCGCAGCAGGGTGGTCTTGCCCGAACCGGTCGCCCCGCCGATCACCACGTTCAGGCGGGCGCGCACGGCCGCGGTGAGCAGGGAGCGCACCGGGCGGGTGAGCATCCCCGACGCGGTCAGGTCGGTGAGGGTGAGTTCGCGCTCGGGGTGGCGGCGGATCGTGACCGCCGGACGCCGGGAGACCCCCATGACCGCGGACAGGCGGGCGCCGTCACCGAGCTCCATGCTGAGCAGCGGCGCCGAGGCGTCGAAACGGCGCTCCCCGCCCGGTGCCTGACCGGCCAGGCGCTGCACCAGGGCCACCAGCTCGGCGTCGGAGGAGGTGACCGGCGGGCGCTCCTCACGCCGACCGTCGCCGAGGTCGACCCACACGCGGGTGCCGTTGATGTGGATGTCGCGCACACCCGGCTCGCCCAGCAGCAGCTCCAGCGGACCCAGCCCGCAGACCTGGGCCAGGGCGCGGGCGTGGACCCACGCCTCGTCCTGCTCGGCCAGGGGACGGGCGGCGCCGGTCAGGGCGTGGCAGGCGTGCTCCTCCAGCAGGGCGGAGAGCATCGCGTCGGCCCGCTCGCGCTGCGCCCCGCGGTCGTGCTCGGCGGCGGTGCCGGCGTCCTGGCGGACCAGGGCGTCGGTGACCCGCTCGGCCAGCCGACGGGCCAGCCCCTCCAGGTGCTCGGCCGCCCCGTGCGGGGAGAGCCCTTGCGGGGCGTGGATCGTGGGGTTCACGCCGCCACCTCCGCCCGGTGACCCAGGGGCACCGGAGCCGGCGGCAGGTCCTCGACATGGTTGGCCAGCCGCCGGGCGCACGCCAGCAGCGGCATCCAGTCCACCGTCTCCGGATCCTGGCGGGCGTGCGACCAGGCGGCGAAACGCTCCCGGAGCCCGCGGGGCCGGAAGGCCTCCCCCCGCAGGAAGGCCGCGCCGGCGGGATCGTGCGGCACCTCCGCCCACACCGGATAACCGGTCACCGCCGAGACCTCCGCCGCGGGGAACCGGGAGCCGCGCACCGCCACACCGACCGCCGTCCCGTTCTCGGCCAGCGCGTCCAGGACGTCCCGGCACCGGGCGAGCCGGTGGATCTGCGCGGCGTCCCCACCCGCCACGGTGAAGACCGCCACGTCCGCCAGGGACAGCAGGTGCGCACCGGCGGTCCCCGGCATCACCCGCCCCAGATCCACCACGCTCACACCGCTCCGCAGAACCTGGCTCCGGTGCGCCAGCGCCGCCACCACCGCCGAGGCCTCGTGCGCGGTCGTCGGCGCGGTCACCGCCCTCAGCCCGCCGGGAAGCTCGGTACCGTGCCGGAGCAGGACCCCGTGCGTCCCCGGCTCCTGCACCAGGGACAGGTCCGTGCCCGCCCGCACCGAGGCCGCCAGCGAGACCAGCCCCGGACGCCCGGCAAGCCGGTGCCAGGCCCCCAGGTCACCCCCGCTCGCATCGGCCTCCACCAGCACCGGAACCGTGAGCGGACCCGTGGGCCACACCGCCGCCAAAGCCGTGGCCAACGTCGTGACCCCCGGCGCCCCCGACAGCGAACAGACCGCGATGATCATGCTTCTCCCCCTTGTTCTTGTGTCCGTCGCCCTACCGCGCGGACATGAGCGCCATCCGCACGCCCTCGTCCACTGCCCCGACCACATCGGCCACCTCGTCCTCGGCGACCACGAGCTCCACCACACGGGAACCCGCGAGATCGCCCTCCTCCCCCAACGAGTGCAGCCGAACGCTGTGGGGCCCTCCCTCCCCGGCACCGAGCACCAGCAGCAGCGCGCCCTCCCGCGCCGAAGCCGGAAGCATGCCCGGCTGGGTCTGCACCGCCACCACCGCCTGACCGGGACCCGGCCAGCCCGAGGTGTCCGCGAGCATCGCCCCGGTCAGCACCGTGCCCGCCGGAACCGGCATCGCCACGCGCCCCCCGAGAGCCTCGTCGACCGGCGCCAGATCCAGGTCCTCCACCCCCAGGGCCGGAACGATCCGCAGATCCGCGATGGTCAGGGCCTCACCGGCGGCCACGTCCTCCGCGGTGACGACCATGGGGACGCGCTCCTCCTCGTGCCCCGCCGCCCACGCCGCGACCACCCCGCCGACGACCACCGCCGCGACCCCGGCGAAGGGCCGCTTCCAGCCCTTGCGGCGCGGCAGGGACAGCCGGGACCTCCCCGTCTTCCGTTCGGACACGTGGGGTCCGGACAACGTCGTCGTCACGCTCTCTCCGTCTCTGCGCACTCAGCCATCGGTGACCAGCGCGTGGACCTCGGCCACCCGCACCGCACGGGAGGCGCTCGTCGTCAGCGGGTCCAGGGTTCCGCCACCGCCCGCGGTGCTCGACCACTCCACCGACCAGGTCACCGTCACGGTGACCGGGAACCGCCCCGCGGCCTGCCCCCGGGAGGCGCGGGTATAGGTGTGGCCGCAGTCCGGTGACGGGGCGTCGGCCTCGTGGCGGTCCGGGACGAACACGGTCCCCGGCCCCGGACAGTCGAGGGTCGTACCGTCGCCCATCGCCCAGCGGGCCCCGCCCGGGGTCGCCGTCACCGTCACCGAACCCGTGGAGACAGCCGCGGTCGCGCTGACCGGCTCCCAACCGGAGCGGTCCACCCACAACCAGAGCGGGAAGCCCACGACCGTCTCGGCCGCCGGAGAAGAACCCACCGTCGGGTCGGGCAGAACCATCGACGCCCGCGCGCGCTCCGCAGCGGTCCGGGGATCGACGGCCGCGCCGCCACCTGCCGGTTCGGAGCGGGTGGAGGCGCCGCACGACCACCCGGGGTCCTCGCGGTCCCACTCGACGCAGGGCGACTCGGCGGAGAGGGAGACCGGGGCACCGCTGGTGGGGCGTGGGTTGGTGGTTCCGCCGCCGGATGCGCCTCCGGGCTGGGTTGCTTCTGCAAAAGCTTCACAACCAGTCCTCTTACAGGCAACGTCCCCGTTGAAATCCGGTTCCCGAGGGATTGGCAACGCAGGCGCGAGGGCGAGCAAGGGGATAGCCACTCCGGCAGAGACAATGCTGGTTGGAGTCAGCATGTGTCATTTCCCCAGACCTGCATGTCGACGACCCACCAGTCGAACAGGTCCCGTTGGAGCCTGGCGTCCACGCGCACATTGCGCGACCGAGGCTCGATCTCACCCACGACCTTCCAGTCCCCTGCTCCCTGGCAATCCCTGATCACGACCGACCTCGGGTCGTCTGTCGGCTCGGCGGAGATCACCTTCGGGTTCGGAACCGGCTCACCTTCCATGCCGAGGCCTGCGTCTGTCACCCCTTGCACGCCGTCCTGTGCCAGCTCCAGAGCTTGATCAACCGCATATTCCTCCAGAGCCGGGTGCTCCGGGTCCATCTCGGCCGAGGCCAGAACGATGGCGTCCCAGAAATCCAGGTAGACCGCCACGGCCTCTTCCTCGGGAGTGCCTTCCGGACCTTCCGATTCCGCAGGTGCCACGGACGACTGAACGACCGGTTCGGGCCTTTCGTCTACTCCGACGGAGCATCCCGTGACCAGCACCAACCCCAAGGCGGGCAGGGAGAAGCGACGCACCACAAAAGACTCCTTGGAGTATCCTGTCGATCACTCTTAGTGATCAAGGAGAACGTAGTCCCTCGGTTACCCTCCGCACAAGTCGTTCTCGTTGGATGGCAGCGCCGAAAACTGTCGGCAAGCTCACCGCCCCCCGATGTCCAAGTCGGCTACCTGCGAAAACACTGCCCCATCAGGCGGAACGCCGTCGGAACGACGTCTGCGCACGACGGTGGGCGACGTCCGGATCGGACGCCGCCCACCGTGATCACCACCCGGTCAATCCGTGAGGCGGAACCTCGGCAGCCCGAGTGGGACCTGCTCGGATGCCACCGAGAAGGAGGCCCAGACACCCAGGCCCATGCTCTGCCGCCCCGGACCCACCCGGTAGTGGCCCCAACGCTCCGCGAGGGCGTCCACGAGCATCAGGCCGCGCTGACCTTCTGCCCAGTCCCACTCCGCATCGCTGCGCCCGGTCGGGATGCGGGGAACGCTCGCTCCGCCGCCTCCGTCGACGATCGCCAGCCACAGGGTGCGCTCGTTCACGAGTGCCAGGGCTCGGAGAACGCTGTCGCCGCCGGGAGCGTACTTGACCGCGTTGGCGACCAACTCGGCCGCGCACAGGACGACACTGTCGACCAGGTCGCGTGCGAAGCCCTGCAGATCGGTCCGCAGGTGCGCACGGACCTCGCCGGCGGAGGCGAGTTCCGAAGGGTAGGAGCGGTGCTCCCACCAGGTGGACGCCGTCTTGGGCGGAGACAGTTCCGGAGCCGTGGTCGAGCAGGACAAGGGAAGAGGGTTCATCATGACGCTCCCCCGACCTTGTCGAGGTAGACCCGGACCACTGCAGCGAGCTCGCTGAGGCCCTCCGGATCGTCCGCCCCTCCCCTGCCACAGGGCTCGACAAGAGGATCGCCTACGGGGACTCGGGGCCGGGGAATCCTCGGCACGCTCTGCTCCGCGATCGACGGCAGGTAAGGGCGTACGAGAGTGCCCGCGATCTCGTCCGGATCCGGCCAGAGGCAGTCGCCAGCAGGCAGGCTCCCGGAGTGTTCCTGGTGGTAGCCGCTCCCCCAACGCTGGGAGTTCAGCACGGCTGAGCTCATCTGCGCCCGCTTCCCCGGGAGTCCCGGCAGTTCCAGCGTGCCCTCCCGCGGTACGCGTCGAGGCAGCCCCGCCGACAGCGCGGGGCGGTGTGGCGTCTGCGCGATCGCGGACCGCGCCTTCGACGCTTTCCGGGGGACAAGGACGTAGGTCAACGCCATGGCGATCAGCGCGGCGGCGATGACCCACATCCGACCGGCCACGCTGTGGCGGGGCCTGCGGTGTCGTCCATTAGGGTGTTCCACGGTCTCCTCCTGGTTGGTCAGGTGGTGATCAAGCCCCGCGCCAGTGGTCCTACGCACTGACGCGGGGCGCCTTCTTTTCTCTGATCAGGTGTTCATTGGGACTCAGAGAGACCCCGCGAAGGCCCTACGGCGGACACCGGAGAGCTTCTTCATGACGGTCCTCGCTGCCCTTCGGAAGGTGCGCAAAGTGGCCTCACCCGCGCAACAGGCGCATTCGACGCACTGAATTCACTCGTTCACCTACCGTGAGCACTGCTGACCATATTGACTCCGTCAGACTGACTCGTCAATAGGACAATGTCAGACTGACTGATATGCCCACGTCTGAGCGGGAGATCTATGATCCAGAGGGCACTTACCAACGAAGGTGGAGACGTGGCACCACGGAAACCAGCGACCATCGGCCAGCGTCGCCTCTCCGCCGAGTTGCGCCGCATGCGCGAAGCGAGAGGGATGACCGTCGAAGAGGCCAGGCTCGCACTCGGCTGGTCGTCAGGTCGCCTGAACCACATGGAGGGCACCCGCATGTCGGTGCCCGACGTGAGCGCCCTCAACGCCCTCATGGATCTCTACGAGGTGAAGGAAACCTCCCGACGGGAAGCGCTTCTTTCCCTCAGGCTCCAGGCACGCGAGAAACCCTGGTGGCAGGCGTACGACGACGTCCTCGACGACGGTTACATCGGTCTCGAGGCTCTGGCCAGCCGCATCTCGGCCTTCCACCCCATCGTCGTGCCCGGGCTGCTCCAGACCGCCGACTACGCCGCAGCCTCAGCACGTGCGTCGCTCACGCGGACAGAGGACGAGATCAGCCGTATCGTCGATGCGCGCATGGAGCGGCAGAAGCTCCTCACCAAGCCGAACGCTCCCGAGTTTCGATGTGTGATCGACCAAGCCGCCCTCATTCGTGTGGCCTCGGTGCCCGATCTTGCCCACGAGCAGCTCACCCATCTGGTTCAGATCGCTGAGGACGCGAACACCGTCACGCTTCAAGTACTGCCGCTGGACGTCGGTCTGCACGGCTGCATGCACGGATCCACGGTCATTCTGGACTTCGAGCGCGACTTGGACCCGAACATCGTGTACCTGGAGACTCGTGGCCACGGCGTCTACCTGGAGCAGCCCTCCCAGGTCGCCGAATACCGCACTGCGCTCGACAGCGTCGCCGCGAACGCTCTGTCCCAAGCCGACTCGATCGAGCTGCTGACGAACCTGATCACCGACTAGCGAAGGCATCTCGTGTACTCATCCCCAGAGTTCCGCAAGTCCTCCTACAGCGCCAACGAGTCCGCGTGTGTCGAGGTCGCCAAGACCGAGGCGGGCACGGCAGTGCGCGACACCCAGAACCGCAGACTCGGGCACATCGAGTTCGACGCCCCCTCATGGGCGGCCCTCCTGGGCACGATCCCGAGGAATTAGCCGCAGCCGGCAAGGGGCCCCGCCGGCCCGTCCGGGGCCTCCCCCGGGCACCTCCGCGTGTACGGTCATCGTCGGCCGTTGGCACCGCGTACCGATACATTGCGGGCATGACCCCCCAGGGAGACCCCCACCCCCAGGCCCCTCGCCCCCAGCGCTCCCTCTGGGGAGCCCGAATGCAGATCTACCGCGACAACCACCCCCGCGCGTACACCCTCCGCTTCTCGGGCCTCCTGTTCCTCCTCCTGGGCGCAAGCGGGCTCATCGCGTTCGTGACCGCCGGCCGCCCGTGGCAGCTGAGCGTCGTCATCGCCGTGATCCTGCTGGCGGTGTTCACGATCCCCATGGCACTGATCATCGTGTTCTCGTCGCCCGCCAGAGTGACCGAGCGCACCCGCCACGATCCCGGGTTCGCTCGCTTCCCCGCGGACACCGACCCCGCCAAGCTCGCGGAGGCCTGGCGGCTCGTCCGGCAAGGCAGGCTCGGCGCGGACCCGGAGACCAACCGGCTGGAGCGGATCGTCGTCGCGAAGGAACTGAGCAGCACGTCGACGGCCCCTTCCTTCGCCCTGATAGGGATGGCGGCCCTTCTCAACGCCTTCCTGGGCATCAGCCGCCTCCTGATGGAGGGAGTCTCACCCTTTGTCTTCGTCCTCCTGGGACTGGCCATCCTCCTGAGCGGACTCTCCGTCTCGGTCCTCTTCCTGGTGCCACGCCAGCGCCGCCGTTCGAAGGCGTTCCGCGACTCCTACGACGACGCCGCCGGGGAGGCACCCGGCAACGCGGCGTAGACACACGGAGCGCTCCCGGCCCACGACCGGAGCCGTGTCCGCTCCGGAACACCCGCTGCGGGCTGCCGGTGCTCGAGAACGTCCCCGGAGGCGAAAGCGTCCGGGCACGAACTACCAGCAGAGAGGGTGGAAATCGCGGAAGAACCCGCCGCGCGGGCCGTCGTCGGGCAGGGTCGCGGCCCATACGACACCGGGAGCGCTGGCCTCGACCGGGCGTGCGCCCAGGTGCTCAGCACCGGGTGCGGTCGCGGTGACACCGGGGCAGACCACGTTGACGATGACCGGGGTGTCGGCCAGTTCGGCGGCCAGCACCGCTGTGAAGGCGTTCAGTGCTGCCTTGCTGACGGCGTGGGTCGCCGCCGATCCGCCCATCAGGGAAAGACCGAACCGCTCATCGGCATGGGACCCGGCGCCGGAGCCCACGTTGACGATGCGCGGGTGGTCCGAGGCGCGCAGCAGCGGGAGGAGGGCCTGGGTCATGCGCCATGCGCCGAACAGGTTCACTTGTAGGACATCGGCGGCGGCCCCCAGGTCAGCCCCGGTGGCGGTGTCGGTCCGGTCGGGGGAAGCTGCGGCGTTGTTGATCAGAATGTCGAGTCGCCCGGCGCGTGCGATGAGCGCTTCCACCGCGGCTTCGACCGCCGTGGGGTCGGTGACGTCGAGATCGACCGGGAGTGGTTCGACCCCCTCGATGGGGCTCGCCGCCTCGGCCGCCTGGCGGGAGTCCCGTGCGGTGATCAGCACACGAACCCCGGTCAGGGCCAGTTGTCGGGCGACCTCCAGGCCGATCCCGCGTGCGGCACCGGTGATCAGCGCCGTCGTCGCGGTTCCGGAAACCGTGGCGCGGGAGGTGGTGAGGTGTTCGTTCTGTGGCATGGGCCCATCCTCACGGGAGCCGGTCGGGCCCTCCATGCCTCCGAGTCCGTATTTTCTGCCCGATCGTCCCGAGCGGCCTGTCCGGGTCCGATCACGGAGCTTCCGGGCCGGCGGAGGGTGCGTCGCGCACCCGGGAGCGGTAGTGCAGCGGTGACTCGCCCACCTGCCGCCTGAACGCGCTGCTGAACGCGCCCTCCGATGCGTAGCCCAGTTCGGACGCCAGCGAACCTACGCGCACGTCGCTATCGCGCAGGGCGCGCTGCGCCAGGAGCATCCGCCAGCGGGAGAGGTAGGTCAGCGGCGGTATGCCCGCCAGGGAGCGGAAGCGGTCCGTGAACGAGGTTCGCGACATCGCGGCGGCACGCGCCAGCTCCTCCAGGCGCCAGGGTTTACCGGGTGCGCTGTGCATGAGCCCGAGCGCGGGACGCAGCTGCTCATCGGCCAGCGCCCGCAGCCACCCCGGGGGCAGTTCGAGTCGGCCGAGGTAGGCGCGCAGGACTTCGAGCACCAGGAGCTGGCCGTGTTGCCGGATCGCGAACTCCGCCCCCGGCCGGCCTCCCACCACCTCGGCGAGCAGCAGGTCGAGGGCGCCGCGCAACCGCAGGGCCTGGGTGTCCGCGGCCCGGACGTGCCCCACCGGAGGGAGGGTCTGGAGCAGGAGCTCGCGACCGACACGGTTGAGGTCGACCCGGATGCCGATGACGACGTCGTCGTGGTCGGCGTCGGCGGTGCGCAGGCGGAGGGTGTCCGGATCAGGTACGACCTCACGGCGCGGCCCGTCGCCGGCGCCGCCCTCGACCTCCAGCCACGACCGGTCGTTCAGGATGGCGACGTCGCCCGGTCCGAGCGCGATCGGCTCGCCGCCGTCGGCGGTGAGCCGGGACCGGCCGTGCACCATCACGATGAGCTTCATCGCTTCATCGACCGAGGCGCGCGACACCCAGGGGCCCTGTACCGCGAAGCCGCCGGTCACATGTCCGCGAATCCCGACGAGGTCGATCACCTCGGAGAGTTGGTCATCGGTCATGTCCGGAACTATCGCGAAAGAGACGGCATCCGGTCAACGTCCGCGCTCCTCTGTGTAGGACCACGGAGTCCTCTCCGTGTGAGCCTGCCAGGTGGCGCCAGTCGGTGTACCGGCTTTCTTCCGGCCGGTGGTGTTCCGCATCCCTCAGGAACGGCTCACGCCCAGGGGCCGGGTCCTGGTCCATGCCCGGTCGGCAGCGTCAACACCGTGGGGACGCGAGGGCCGACCGCCGTGGCGACCGTGACCCGGGTGGGGGCACTGTCGACAACGGCGGCCGATCCCCGAGTCCGGCAGGCTCACCCCTGTTCCTGAACGCCGGTGTGCCCTCCCCGTCGTGGCGGCGGATGCAGCAGGGGTGGGAGCAGAGGCCAGCGGCAGGAACTCAGCCGGTCCGGAGCCGGGGCGTGCTCACTCGCCGACAGCCGGGTAGTAGTCGTCCTTCTGACGGGCCTCCTGCCGGTCGGAGACGTCGACCTCCACCCCCGCCTGTGCGAAGGCCGCCCGCACCCGCTCGGCGGCCTCCTCGCCCAGGTAGTGGTGGTGCAGGTCCAGGCGCTCCAGGTGGGAGAGCGCCGGCACGGCGGCGAGCAGGTCCTCGACGTCGTCCTCGCACAGGGTGCCCAGGGACAGGTCGAGCGAGGACAGGCGGGCCGTGATCGGAGCCTGGGCCAGGGCCCGCATCCACTCCCCGGTGCGGCTGGAGTTGCGCAGGCCCAGGTGTCCGAGCCCGGGCAGGGCCTCCCCGGACAGCAGGGGCGCCAGGTCGTCGGGGGTGGCGTCGCCGCCGTAGTCCTCCACGCCCAGCCACAGTTCCAGGCGCTGCAGCGCGGGCAGCCCCGAGGTCAGGACCTGGCGCACCACCTCGGCGGGCAGGCCGCCGCTCTGGAGGGTGAGCGAGCGCAGCGCGCCGTGTTCGGGCACGTGCAGGGAGAGCCTTTCGGCCCCCGCGTAGGTCTCCCCCACCCCGCGGACGGTGAACTCCTCCAGACGCGGGTAGGCGGCCAGCAGCGGAGCCATGTCGCAGTGCTGGATCCAGGAGATCTCGTTCTCCTCGAACGTGATGTCGCCGAGGAAGAGCGAACGCAGTGCGGGCAGGGCCGGGGCGTGGGCGATCAGGGCGTCCCGGAGCTCACGGGAGGAGATGTCGCTGCCCTCCTCGAACCCCCAGTCGCCGATCACCAGCGCGACCACCCGGGAGGTGTCCACCTCCTCGACGAACCTGGCCAGGTAGGGGACGAGCTCCTCGGTGTAGCTGGAGAGGCGGAGCCGCCACGCCACCGAGTCCGGGGCGAGCTCGGCCTTGTCCATCCTCTCCCGGTGCGGGGTCGAGGTCGGGGCCTCCACGTGGTTCCTGCGCGCGCTGTAGGCGGCCTCCCGGAGGTAGTGCGCCTCCGCTTCCCGGTCGAGGAACTCGACCACGGGGAGGCCGGCGTACTCGGTGAGGTGTTCGCGGATCATGGTGTTTCTTCCTTGCCGGCCAGGGGTGTGCGACATGTCTAGCAGTGCGCGCGGACAGGCAGGGGCCGGGCGCAGCGTTTCTCCGGCGCATGGTCGAAGGTGGGAGCACCGAGCACGGCGGGCCCGCTCCCGAGGGCTGTGGTGAGCCCGAACCGTTCCTCCGTGAGGTCCTGACGAAGCTCGGCACGACGGTGCACACAACGTCACCCGGACCGAACGCTCTATACGAGGTCCGTTCCGGCGGGGAGAGGCAGGTCCGCTGCCCCTCCACCGGTGGGGCAGCGGCGGACCTGCGCGAGGGGCCGCAGATCCGGGGCGCGGAGACCGTCTCAGCGGCACCTGAGCCAGGGGCCGTGTTCCGGAAAGGGGTCAGGGTCGCCTTCCCGGTGCCGTCGAGATCACCTCGGCGCCTCCGCTCCGTGTGTCACCAGCAGTTGTCCCAACTCCTGGGTGCACCGTGTCAGTGCGACGTACAGTCCGTTCCAGCCACGGGGTTCGGCGGTGATGCCGGGGGCGTCGATGAGCAGGGTGGCGTCCCATTCCAGCCCCTTGGCCTCGGTGGCGGAGAGGACCGGCACGTCGGGCAGTGCCGCGCGCAGGGCCCGCAGGCGTTCGCGGGGAGCGATGACACCGACCATGCCCCCTGCCCACCGTTCCGAGAGTTCCCCGATGATGCGGACCGCCTCGGCCGCGAGGCCGTCCTCGTCCACCGTGCGTTCCCAGGGCTCGACGCCCGAGGCGCGCACGGCGCGAGGGGGTTCGTTCCGGCTGCCCGCGTTCTGGAGTACCGGCCCGGTGAGGGCCATGACCTCCAGCGGGGTGCGGTAGCAGATGGTCAACCGGGCTTGCGCCCATCTTGCGCCGAAGGCCGCGCCCACCGCGTCCTCCCAGGTCGTGTGCCGGTGCGGCGCCTCGGCCTGATCGATGTCGCCGACAGCGGTGATCGAACGGGAAGGGCAGCGGCGCATGACCATGTGCCACTGCATCTCGGAGAGTTCCTGTGCTTCGTCCACGACGACGTGCCCGTACACCCAGTCCCGCTGTGCCGCGGCCCGGTCGGTCAGGAACTCCCCCTGCTCCTCGTTCGGTTGCACATCACCCAGAAGATCGTCCAGGGCGTCGAACAGGGGGATGTCACTGCTTGCCCACTCCTGCGGTTCACCGACGACCATCTCCCTTTCGGCGTCGGTGAGCTCCGGCGCCCACCGGCGCAGCAGTTCCGCGTCACCGAGCAACCGACGCAGTTCCGTCGTCGTGTCGCGGGTCGGCCACCACCCCTCCAGCGTGGCGGCCACGCCGGAGTCGGCGGCGATCCGGTCGTGCAGTCGCTCCAGGTCCTCCTCGGTGAGCTCTCCGTCGACATCCGTTCCGGTGGTGCCGTTGCTCGCGGCGCGGTTGTCCGAGCGCGTGATCCCGGCGTCGAACCGGGCGAGCAGGTCCTCGAAGCCCTCTTCCATCTGCGCCAGTAGCTCTTCGCTGCGCTCGGCTATCGCGTCGGTCAGCAGATGGTGGACCTGTTGGCCGAAGAGGGCGCCCGCTGCGTGGTAGGAGTGCCCGGCCGTCGCCGACGCGAGAGCCCGGGCGACCCTGTGTTCACCGATCGTGTACCGTTCCCCCTCCCACACCAGTTCGAGGTCGACGGGCCGCGGGACGAGCGAGGCCGAGTACCGGGAGAGCGCCTGCTGCCAGAGCCCCCTGCCCTTGATCTCCGCGATCTCGCGCGACTCCGCACGCTCCACGCCGACCCCCGGGACGAGGGTGTCGCAGGTCGCCGACACGATGGCGGTCTCCCCGAGGGCCGGCAGCACCTGGGTGATGTACTCCAGGAAGCGCAGGGACGGGCCCAGGACCAGGACGCCCTGCGCGGCGAGTTGCGGATAGGTGAAGAGCAGGTACGCCACCCGGTGCAGTGCCACCACGGTCTTGCCGGTGCCCGGGCCGCCCTGCACGACCAGCGGCCCCCGGGAGTCGGCGCGGACCACCTCGTCCTGCTCGCGCTGCAGGGTGGCCGCCGCGGTACCCATGCGGCCGGTGCGCCGCTCTCCGAGGGCCGCGAGCAGGGCGCCCTCGCCGACCAGTTCACCCGCCCCCGACCCGTCGAGCGGCTCGTCGTCGACGCCGGTCACCTCCCGCCCGTCGACACGGATGTGGCGACGGCGGCCCTGCCCCTGGGGGTCGACCGGCGTCGCGGTGTAGAAGGGCCTTGCCGCAGGTGCGCGCCAGTCGATGACCAGGGGATCGCTGTCGTCTCCCGCGCTGGGCACACCGACGCGCCCCACGCGCAGGACCGTCCGGTCGAGCGCGTCGAGCCGGCCGAAGATCAGACCCCGGTCCGCGCGCCGCAGCTCCTCGCGGCGGTCGGCCATCATGCGCAGCCGGGCGTGCCCGGTCGTGTCGCCCGCCGGGACCGCGATCTCGGCGTCGAGGTACTGGAGTATCTCGTCGCAGCGCGTGAAGGCCTCGTCGAGGACGAGCTGTTCCTCGGCCACGGCTGCGGTCTGCGCGGCATGGTCGCCATTCGGCGATGGGGTGGCATTGCGTGGGGGCACTCGAAATCTACCCTTTCCGTTTCACGGTAGAAGCAAGGAGCGTAACACCGCGAAACAGCGAAATATTCGTTAGCGTGAGTGTCGTCACTTCTGCCTGGTGCTGTAGCAGAAATCGCGGGCATGGTGGTTGCCGAGGTCGGTGGGCAGGGTCGCGGAGTCCGGCGGTCGGCCGGTTGCGTCCGGTCGGGCGTTCTGTCAGCCGATATCCGCTACTGCATTCTCGGTGCCACGGGAAAAACCGGTATCAGGTGTCGGATGTCGCCGAATGCCGTCGGTCGACCGCTTGCAGGAATGGCCCGGGGCGACGGCGCCGGTCCGTGCGCAGCCGGGGCCGAACGCGTTCGCGGCGTGTGGCGTTCGAGAGTGGCCGGTTGCCCTGCCCATCGCGTACGCGGAGTGGATGGCGGCGCGGTGCACCGTTGGCGCCGCCCGGACGGAACACCCCCGCCTCGGACCCTGCGCAGGGCCTCCGCCGCGGCGCGGTGGCCGCTCCTCACGGCACCGTCGAGGGCGCCGTTGCCGAGAAGGTCCGCGGTCGCGGTGGCAGTCCGGTGCACGCGCCCTCGCGAAGCACGCAGCCCGAGTCCGTGCCGGGTGAGGAGGTCGGGCGGGATGGGCAATCGGGGCTCGGCTCCGAAACCGGGGGACACCGCACCCACCGACCCTCCCCGACCGGGCCCGTCGTACCGTCCTGACCAGGCTCTTCGTCCTGGGGAGTCGTCGTCTCGGCCCGGTGCCGAAAAATCTTCGCCATTCGGGAGAACTCCTCCGGCCCCTCTGACATCAGAAGGCACAGAAAGAAACCACGGACACAAGAGGAGCGGCGCTGGGAGCGTCCCGCCGAGCACAGGAGAAAGGGCGATCCGCGTTGCCGGGCGACCGAAATGCACAAACTCGGACACGCGTCGATGACGGAACGAGCCCGACACATCCGATCCCGACGTCGATGAGGCATAGCTAGAGGCCACGGCACCTCTCGACGAGCTCGACCGGCGGGGAAGCGCCCATCGGAGCGCATTTTTCCCGGGTTGCACGAGACACCGCACCTCCCCCACCGCGCGTGTTCTCCATTCCCGAAATCCCTGCCAAAGCCATACCCGAAAACCCTCACCCGCAATGAGATATCTCTTCCCTCGGGGAGAAAGGAATCGCATGAACCGCAATTTCCGTACCACCGTCCTGGCCCTCGCGACCTCCGGCGTGGTGGCCCTCGGCTCCGCAGCGTGCTCCTCCGAGGAAGTGATCGACGCGGTGGCCGCCGGTTCGGACGCGGGTGAGGGCAACGAGGCCGCGGTGGTGACGGAGCCCCGGAGCGGCCTGCTGGAATTCATCGCCCCGGGCGAGTTCAGCATCGACGGCGAGGCCTTCTTCGTCACCGAGGAGACGCAGATCCTGGGCGGCCTCAACGCCTGCCCCGCCGAGGACGGCCTCGACGAGAACGGCTTCGGCGTCGTGGACTGCGACCTGGAGTCGCTCGAGGCCGCGGTGCAGGGCGGGGCGCCCGTGTACGCCGAGGCCGAGGTGGAGGAGCCCGGGAACGCCCTCTCGATCACCGAGTACGACAACGACCGCCAGGCCGAGCCGGCGCCCGGGGCGGCTCCCGGCGAGGGCGCCGCCGGGACCGACGAGGCCCCCGAGGGCTCCGCCGTCGTGCGGGGCGAGCTGGAGTACATCGCCCCGGGTGAGTACATGATCGACGGGACGGCGTTCTTCGTGGCCGAGGACACCGTGATCTACGCCGGTGTCTACGCCTGCGCCGGGGGCGTCCAGGACCCCGACACCGGCGACGTCATCTGCGACTTCGACGAGTTCGACGCCACCCTGGCGAACGGCACCTCCGTCATGGCCGAGGTCCAGGTCGTCGAGGGCGTCGCCGAGTCGATCACCGAGTACTAGGACCGGTCCTCCCGAGGGGGCGGTCGACGTCCCCTCGACCATCCGGCGAAGGCCCTGCTCAGCAGGGCCTTTTTCGTGTGCCCACCAGGGGTGACGGCTGAGTGCAGCCTCACAGAACCGGTCGGACTCCCGGGCGCGGATCGGAACGTAGCCTTCTCATCGGATGAGAATTTGCCCTTTTCATACCTTTTGTCCGATCCATAGAGTGAGCCGGTCCCGAGCGCCGCTCGGAGCTGGCCAGGTCCGGGAGAGGGGGCGCCATGTCAGCCGACGCGACGTCCGGCAACGCGGGGCGGACCACCGACCGCCTGCTCGGCGTGCTGATGGTCTTCGCCGAAGCGGAACACGCCACCGCCGCGGAGGTCTCCGAGGCCACCGGCATCCCGGTCAGCACCGTCTACCGGATGCTGGACCGGCTGTCCGCGACCGGGTTCGTGCAGCGTGTCGGCACCGCCTACGGGGCCGGCCCCGTGGCGGTCCGGTTCGCGGAGAAGTACCGCAACGGCGCGCTGGAGCGCACCGCCATCGGCCCACGGCTGGAACGGCTCTCGCACGAGTCCGGCGAACTGGCGGCCTTCATGGTGCCGGTCGGCACCGAGGCCCTGTGCGTGGACGCCGTCGAGGGGGCCCGGGTGCTGCGCTGCTGCTACACCCGCGGAGCCGTGCAGCCGCTGCTGCGCGGGGCCACGGCCGAGGCGCTGCTGGCCCACCTCCCCGAGTCACGGCGCCAGCAGGTGTACGCCGCCTACCGGCTCCCCGCCGAACGGGTGCGGGCCCTGGAGGCCGCGCACCCCCTGGTGCGGGAGCAGGGCGTGGCGGTCAGCGAGAGCGCCCTCGACGAGGGCGTGTGGGGCGCGAGCGCCCCCGTGCTCGGCGACTCGGGCTCCCTGAACGGGGTCGTCACCGTGATGGCCCCGGCGGCGCTGACCGAGCGCCGGCGCCCCTACTACGTCCGCCTCGTCAAAGAGGCGGCGCGTGACCTGAGTGGAGGAACGATTTGAACAGGGTGGATCCCCCCGTCTGGACCGGGCGCGACGACGGCCCCGGCGCCGAACACCGGCGCTGGCACACCACCGTGCGCCCGCTCGACGACGCCGGCCGGGCCGGAACCGCGATCGTCGGCTTCGCCTCCGACGAGGGCGTGCGCAGGAACAGGGGCCGCACCGGCGCCGCCGAGGGACCCGCCGCCCTGCGCCGCGCCCTCGCCCCGCTCGCCCTGCACCGGGACGAGGCGCTGTACGACGCCGGGGACGTCCGCGTGGACGACGGCGACCTGGAGGCCGGCCAGCGCGCGCTGGGCTCGGTGGTGGCCGGGGCCATGAGGGCCGGGCACTTCCCCGTCGTGCTCGGTGGCGGCCACGAGGTCGCCTACGCCAGCTACCTGGGCCTGGACGAGGGCCTGGGCTCGGACCGGACCCGCACTCTGGGCGTGCTCAACATCGACGCCCACTTCGACCTGCGCGAGGAGCCGGAGCCCACCTCCGGAACACCCTTCCTCCAGATCTGCGAGGCCGAGCGGGCCCGGGGACGCGACTTCCGGTACGCCGTCGTCGGGATCAACGAGGCCGGGAACACCCCCGTGCTGTTCGACCGCGCCGACCGGCTCGGCGTCGAGTACCTCACCGACGACCGGTGCACCGCCGCCCGCCTGGAGCGGGTACTGGCCTTCGTCCGTTCCTTCCTGGACACGGTGGACGACGTCTACCTCACGCTCGACCTGGACGCCCTGCCCGCATGGGTGGCGCCCGGGGTGAGCGCCCCCTCGCCGCTCGGCGTTCCGACCGAGGTGGTGCAGGCCGTGGTCGAGGAGGTCGCCGCCTCGGGACGGCTGGCCCTGTTCGACGTGGCCGAGCTCAACCCGTCCCTGGACGTGGACGGCCGGACCGCGCGCGTCGCCGCACGCATGGTGGACCGCGTGCGCGCGGCCAGAGGACGGAACTCGTGAACATCTCCCTGGACCTGATCCAGACCACCACCCTGGCCGTCGTCCTGCTGCTCCTGGGCGAGTTCGCCCGGCGCCACATCGGCTTCCTCCAGCGGTTCAGCATCCCCGGCCCGGTGATCGGCGGTTTCGCGTTCGCGCTGGCCGTCCTGGCGCTGCGGGAGACCGGTGTGGCCCAGCTGGAGCTGGACACCACGCTGCAAGAGCCCGCGATGATCGCTTTCTTCACCACCATCGGCCTCGGCGCCAGCGTCAGCCTGCTCCGCAAGGGCGGCAAGCTGCTGATCGTCTACCTGCTGGCGTGCTGGACCCTGGCGATCCTCCAGAACGTGGTGGGCATCGGCATGGCCACGGCCCTGGGCATCGACCCGGTGCTGGGCGTGATGGCCGGCGCCGTCGCCCTGGAGGGCGGCCACGGCGCCGCGGCGGCGTTCGGCCCCACCGCCGAGGCCCTGGGCACCGACGGCGCCACCGCGATCGCGATCGCCGCGGCCACCTTCGGCCTGGTCGCGGGCGGTCTGCTGGGCGGTCCGATGGCCTCCTGGCTGATGCGGCGCCACAAGGTGGAGGTGCCCGCGGCCGCCGACACCGCCGCGTCCGCCGCCGCCGAGGCGCAGGAGAAGGAGGAGCCGGTGGGCTACGGCCCGCTGGTGAACACCGCCGTGCTGATCGGCGTGGTGATGGTGGCCGGGGTCGCGCTGGGCACGTGGTTCAGCGAGACGACCGGGTTCGTGCTGCCCGCGTACGTGGGCGCCATGGTGGTGGCGGCCGTCGCGCGCAACGTCGGTGACCGGTTCGGGCTGCGCATGCACCAGGGCGCCCTGTCGCTGGTGTCGTCGCTGTCGCTCGGCCTGTTCCTCACCATGGCCATGATGGGCCTGCGGATCTGGGACCTGTACGCGCTGGCCCTGCCGCTCGTGCTGCTCCTCGCGGTCCAGGTGATCGTCCTGCTGCTGTTCGTCGCGCTGGTCGTGTTCCGCCTGCTGGGGAAGGGCTACGACGCCGCGACGATGGCGGCCGGCATGGTCGGCCACGGCCTGGGCGGCACCCCCAACGCGATGGCGAACATGGACGCCTTCAACCGGCGTTTCGGGGTCCGTTCGGAGAAGGCCTTCCTGATCGTCCCGCTGGCCGGTGCGGTGCTGATCGACATCGTGGCGCTGCCGTGGATCGTGTGGTGCATCAACGCGGTGGCCTGACCCGAGCCGCCTCCCGAGGGATCCCCGGGTCGCCGACCTGGGGGTCCCTCGTCGTTTCGGCCTGGGTCCCCGCTCCGGGGCGGGGGCCGCGGGGCGTCCTGAAGGGGGAAGGGTCCGGAGAGCATCCGAGCCGGAGGGGCGTCGGTGATCTGCTGCCTCGACGCCGCCACCGACGCCTGGACGGCCGCGGACGGGGCGATCCCGCTGTCGGTGCCCCTGGACCGAGCGATGGGCACGCCGGACGAACCGGGCGCCTGGGAGGGCCCGGGCGCGGGCCGGGCGACCGGCCTCACCGGAGATTCGGTCAGGTCAGGCGGGGCGCGGAAACGGCTGTGAAGCGGGCGTCACCCGAGGAGTCGCGGGAGAGCCTCGGGTCACGATATGGCGTCGGCGTGCAACAAATCCGGCGTCTGAGCACTCCCTTTACCTGAGCCTCCTGCGCCACGCGGGGCTCCGATCCTCCACCGAACCCCCGAGGTACACATGCTGAACCCTGCCCTCACGCGCCGCATCACCCTGGGTGTGGCCGCCGCCGGATCCACCCTCGTCCTCGCCGCTTGCGGCGGGGCCGCCCCCGAGCCGGAAGCGGCCCCGGAGGCCGCCGAGGTGACCGAGGAGGAGACCCCGGAGATCGACACCGCCGACTTCAACCAGGGCCCGATCCCCGACGCCGCGCCGGAGGTGACCGCGGAGGACCTGCCCGCCGAGCCCGACAGCTCCGCGCCGCTGGGCGACCGCATCGCCTGGGAGGCCCTGGAACAGGTCTCTATTTTCGCGTCGGTCGTGGACCCGGACGCCACATCCGAGTGCCCGGAGATCGCGGGCACCGAGGGGGAGACCGCCACGTGCACGGTGAACTTCCTCGGGGAGGAGTTCGAGTACGCGATCACGGTGGAGTCCTCCGGCATCCTCGTCTCCTACCAGCCGCAGCTCGTGGACGGGCCGCTGATCCGCGAGACGGTCGAGGACACCCTGCGCGTGCAGGCGGACACCGAGTACGTGCTCTGCGACATGGAGGCCGACCTCGTGCGAGGCGAGCCCGACACGGACGCGCCGTTCACGTGCCAGGCGCTGGACGAGGCGACCGGAGAGGTCGACGAGTACACCCTGAGCATCTCGATGTACGGGGCGTTCACGTTCTTCGTGGTCTGACCGGTGACCGGGCCGCCGTCCGTCGCCCCGAGCCCGGTCGGGGCGACGGACGGCGGCGGGACGGGGCGGGAGCGGGCGCCCGCCTGGGAGCCGTCGCCGAGGGTGCCGTTCCCGTGGGCGAGGAAGTCCTCGACGGTCACGGCGCCGACGGGGCCGGTGTCGGACTCGGTCCAGAGGTCCCGGCCGTCGTCGATGTAGCTCTCGGCGAGGGCGTCCGTGCCTGCCTCGGCCGCGAAGTACGGGGCAGGCAAGGCCGGGCGTGGCCGCTACACCGGTTCAGTCCCCATCGCCGCCGTCCATGTCCGGCGGCTGCCAGATGAGGTTCAATCCACCAGGATTCTCCGGCTCGGACGCCGCTACCCGCCTCCGTACCTCCTCCCGGGCACGGGCCCTGAACCCGCCCTCCAGGACTCCGAGGTCGACCTCCAGGGGCATCCACCTCTTCCTGGCCCCGAACCGGAGGGACCGCGCATGGAGCTCCCCCAGTTCGGGACACACGTCTTCCCCCGTGTATCCGAGCAGGACGGCCAGCACCCGGTGCGCGCCGGGCCGACGCGCGGGGTCGTGGACCAGGCAGCTTTCCAGCACCGACGACAGCGGTCGGGACACCCCCTCCAGGTCCGGTCGCCCCGTCACCGCGCGGGCGGCCGTCTCGGGGCATGGCGGCCCGGGGAACGCCGACCTCCCCGTGGCCGCCCGGACCACGGTCGCCGCCCAACCGAAGACGTCGTCGGCGCCGGTGCCCCGACCACCGCCCCGCCGCTCCGGCTCCGGCTGCTGCGGTGTCAGGAGAGATCGGCTGCCGTCGGCGGTGGTCTCCACCGCTCGGGCGACGACACGGTCGACGACGACCGCGCCGTCCGCGCCCACCAGGATGTCCTCCCCGGTGACCCCGTGGTGGACGATGCCCTCGCCGTGCAGGACCGCCAGCGCGGTGGCGGTGTGCACGGCGAACCGGTACAGCTCCCGGTCCGCGAGCAGGTCCCCGCCGGCGATCCGCTCGCTCAGGGGTTCGGCGTGCCCGGCGTCCCGGAAGGCGACCCACGGCGTGTCGGCCCACGGGTCGGCGTCCACCGCCGTCAGCAGGGAGAAGGAGGACACCCGCAGCGACAGCGCCACCGACCGTTCGAGTCGTTCGCGGAACCCGGGTGTGCGCGCCGTTTCGCCCGACACGAGCGTGAGCACATGCGGTGCGCCCCCGGCGTCCACCGCCCGGAAGTGCGCGCCTCGGGGGTCCGCGCCGAGGTCGCCCACGAGCCGGTATCCGTCCACTCTTTCCCCGACGCCCGCCATGTCCCTCCCCTTCACGGATACCGGTGAGAGTCCCGCGCGGGCAGGGAGGTTCGCACCGGCCTTCCGCCGGGGCGAGCCACTCCCGCAGCCGTCCTCGCCCACAGGTGCGTGGCCGGACGGTGCACCACCTGACCGTGTCCGATCCGCACCCCGGCGGCGCCGGCCGACTCCTCACGGCGGCGCAGGGCCGCGGCCAGGTACTCGGGTGCGGACGCGGCGGCGGTGGTTCCGGTCCGGTCGGTCATGACACCGGCCCTGCGCAGGAGTACCCACCGACGGGCAGGCTGCGGTGTCCCGGCCGGGACGCCGTGCCGCCGGGGACCGAACCGCAGCGGTGACCGGGTTCGTCGGCTTCTCAGGCGCGTGCGTCGGTGTTCCCGGCGCCGGCCCGGATGGAGTCGATCATCATGCGCACGAGCTGGTCCCCGTTGATCTTCCACTTCTCCTTCGCCAGGTGGCCGCTGAGCTCCAGCCCGGCAATGCCGTGCGCGCTCGACATCAGCAGGGCGCCGTAGCTGAGTGAGTCCGCTTCGCCGACCACGTCGGCGACGATGGCGAGGAACGCGTTCTCCAGGCGGCTCGCGGCCTCGACGGCCTCCGGGTCGTCCGCCGGGGTGCTGAACATCAGTGCGTACAGGTGCGGTTGGCGTCGGCCGACCCCGATGAGCTCCAGCACGGCGTGCTCGAGCCGTTCGCCGGGGGTCGTGTCCGGTGCGGCCCTCAGCTGTTCCACCTTGTCCGCCAGGGAGTTCCAGGCGTCGATGGCGAGCCTGGTCAGCAGGTGCTCCTTGTTCTCGAAGTGCCCGTAGGGTGCGCCGCGGGAGACCCCGGCGCGGGCCCCCACACCCCGGAGCGTCACCGCGTCGGGTCCCCCCTCGTCGAGCAGTTCGGATGCGGCGCGCACGAGGGCGCTGCGGGTCGCCGCGGCTGCTTCGGTTCGCGTCACCATGGGGCACATTCTACTTGACAGCGTCACATCAAGACCCCACAGTGTTCGCATGACACAGTCACACGAATTGCCCGTCGATGAGAACCGCCTGCGCCGTCTGCTGGACCGCGCCGAGATCAGCGACGTCCAGCTCCGCTACGCCACGGGAACCGACTCCCGTGACTGGGAGCTGTTCCGGAGCTGCTTCACCGACGAGGTCGAGGTCGACTTCAGTGACGGCTTCGGCCAACCAGTCGTCCGCCTCAAGGCCGACGACTGGGTCAGGGGGACCGCACCGAGGATGGAGTCGTTCAAGGCGACGCAGCACATGATCACGAACCACGTGATCACCTTCGACGACGACGATCACGCCACAGGCGTGGCCTACGTCCGAGCCGGTCACCACCTGCCGAACAGCACCGGCGACAGCGAGCAGACCGTCTACGGGTACTACACGAACCGGTTCGAACGGACCCCGGCCGGCTGGCGGATCTCCAAGGTCAAGCTGACGGCCCTGTGGATGACCGGGAACTTCGGCGTCTTCCAGGCGGCCCTCACCCCGGAGGCCGAGCCCGCGCGAGCCCACTCGGGCAGCTGACGGGCGGCTCCGGGAAGTCGCTCAGGCCTCGACGCCGTCCACGGCCTCGCCGGCAGGACCGCTCTCCGCTCCGGGAACACTGCTGTCGGGACCGACGGTCTTGCCCATCCACGTCTCCGCGCGCCACCCTTCGGCGGGAGAACCGGAGAGGACGACGACGCCGGTGTTCTCCAGCACGTGGGCCGACGCGAACGCGACGTCGACGTTCTCGGCGCGGGCCGCCACCCACATGCGGATGACGGCGCCGTGGCTGACCATGGCCACCGTCCGCGCCCCGGTGGCCGCGGCCTCCTCGACCACGGCGTCGAAGCGCCGGAGGGCCTCGACCCCGTTCTCCCCGCCAGGCATGCGGAGCCCGGTCTCCCCCGCGGACCAGGCGAAGGCGGTGCTCAGGTACGTCTCGGCGGCGAGCTCGTCACCCCGCATCTCCAGGTCGCCGGCGATCAGTTCCCGGATGCCGTCCCGCACCCGGACCTCGAGCCCCGTGTCGGCCGCCAGCGGTGCGGCGGTGAGCTGGGTGCGGATCAGCGTGGAGGCGTAGAGGGCGTCGATCTCCTCGCCCGCCAGCACTCCGGGAAGTGCCGCCGCCTGCTGCTGGCCCAGCGGGGTCAGCCCCGGACCTGGTTCTGCCGTGTCCAGGAGGTGCTTGAGGTTGGACGGGGTCTGGCCGTGGCGGACGAGCAGCAAGCGCATGTGAACGGATCGGTCTCCAGAGAGGGCGGTCGTGGTGGTCCCACTCTGGCATCCGTGCGACAGACCCGTGTCGGCGGGTTCCGGCAACCCGCCCTGGGCCCGGGGTGCGGGGTCGGTGGGGCGGGGCGCGGCCGTGCGCTGCCGCCTCGGCCCCGGGTCCGTACTGCGCGGTCCCGGGGCCGGGCGCGGACCCCCTGCGGCATCAGCCGAGGGGGGCGTCCTCGTCCCGCAGCACGTCCAGGACGGGGGCGTACATGCGGGACTTGATGGTGCCCATGGTGGCGGCGTCCTTGGCGGCCAGGGAGCGGGCCAGTTCGACGGCGGTGGGGCGCACGTCCTGCTCGGACACGGCCCGGTCCACGATGCCGGCCGCCTCGGCGTCGTTGCCGCCGTAGCGGCGGGCGGTCAGCATGGCCTCGTGCGCGGTCTGCGGCGCCAGACGCGCCTGGATGAGCGCCGACATGCCCGGGGTGAAGGGGATGTTGATGTCGGCCTCGGGCAGGCACCAGAAGCCGCGGTCGGCGCGCATCACGCGCAGGTCGTGGGCGAGGGAGAACATGGCGCCGGCGGCGAAGGTGTGGCCCTGCAGGGCCGCCACCGTGGGCATCGGCAGGGCCAGCATGCGCGCGAACAGGTGGTGGACGTCGGCGACGTAGCCCTCGTGGTGGTCGGCATTGGCCATCAGCCAGTCCAGGTCCAGGCCGTTGGAGTAGAACTTCCCGGTGGCGGCGGTGACCAGGGCACGGGGTCCCTGGACCTGCTCGGCCTCGTCCAGGGCGGCGTTGACCGAGGCGATCCAGTCCGGGTGGAAGCGGTTCTCGCCGTCGCCCAGGTCGAGAACGAGGACCTCGTCGTGGCGTTCGAGTGTGGGCATGGTGCTCCTTGTCGTGGTGGCGGACGGTGTCAGGGGCGGGACTGCCCCTCACCGGTGGCCCGGTGCGGGTGCGGAACGCGGGTCGGCGGGTCGTGGTCTTCCTCGCCGGAGGCTCGGAGCGGCGCGGTGCCGCGCCCGGCACGGCGCACGACCGCTGTGCCCTCGGTTGCGGCGAAGGCGGCCGGGCGTTCGCTGCGCGGCACGGGCAGCCCGCGGCTCCGGGACAGTGCGGCTCTGTGCACCGTCGCCTCGCGACCGCGGCTCCTTCCCGGCCCCATGTGCCGCCTTTCCGGACGTAGGGCTCCCCCGCTGGTGGGTATGCGCCGCACCCGGGAAGCTACCGGCAAGTAACTTATGACGGACAGCATAGAGCAGACAAGTTCACCCCGAGGCCGCGGAACCCGCGGACGCGGCCCCGCCGGGGCGGCCGGGAGGAGCGCCCGCCCGGAGTGCCCCGTCCGGCTCCCGCCGGGAACCGGGCGGGGCAGGGGCCCGGGCCCCCGGTCACGGACGGCGGCCCACGATGACGGAACTGTCCGCGTCATCGCAGGTCACGACGTCGGCGATCAGGCCGCCCCGGATGAAGGCGGACAGCGCCGGGGGCGCCTGGCCGGGGTGGGTCTGCACCAGCAGGCAGCCGCCGGGGGCCAGCCAGGGACGGGCCTGCGCGGCGATGCGGCGCACGACGTCGAGCCCGTCGGAGCCGCCGTCCAGCGAGATCCGCGACTCGTACTCGCGGGCCTCGGAGGGCAGCAGGGCGATCTCTCGGGTGGGGACGTAGGGGGCGTTGGCGACCAGCACGTCCACGCGGCCGTACAGGGAGCGGGGCAGGGGCGCGAACAGGTCGCCCCGGTGAACGTGCCCGCCCAGGGGGGCGAGGTTGCGGCGGGCGCAGCGGACGCTGGCGGTGTCGATGTCCGCGGCGTGCAGCTCCACACCCCCGCGTTCGCTCGCCAGGGCGGCGCCCAGGGCGCCGGTGCCGCAGCACAGGTCCACGAGAACGGCGCCGGGGCGGGTGAGGGCGAGGGCCTGTTCGACGTGGAACTCGCTGCGCGGGCGGGGGACGAACACGCCGGGTTCCACGACCAGGCGCAGGCCGCGGAAACGGGCCCAGCCCAGGACGTGTTCGAGCGGGGAGCCGGTGACGCGCCGGTCGACCAGGCGTGTGAGTTCGTCGGGGGTGCGCGCGGCGGCGGCGATCAGCGCCGCCTCCTCCTCCGCGAACACGCATCCCGCCCGGCGCAGGCGGGCGACGGTCTCGGAAGGTGTCGGGAGCGGCTGTGGCAAGTGGTGCTGGGAGAACTGCGGAGGCAAGGGAGCCTTTCGGGGTGCCCGGGGGCGCTCCCGCGCTCACCTACGCCGTGCGAGGTGGGTGACCGCGGGGTGGAAGCGCCCGTCCTGCTGCTGCGGTGATCGGTCCCACCTCCTCGGTCGTGGTGTGCGGGGCGACATTACACCACGGGGCGCCGGCCGGGTCAGACGGCCGGGGCCGGCGGTCGCGTGTCGGCCCCGTCGCCGGTGAACGGCCCGGGGCCCGAGGGAACGACACCTGCGCGCGACACCTCCGGGGGTCACCACGGAATCCGGCTGTGGCCCCCGTTGGCGGCGCCGGTTCGTCAGGGCGCCGGTTCGTCCTGTTCGCGGCCCCGGGTTCGTGGCCGTGCCGCACGAGTCCTTCTCCGCGGAGCAGAGCGCCCGCTCCCCCGACGAGCTGTCGGTGGCCGACTCGAACGCTGCTTCCGGGCCCTCGCCGGCGCTCACCGCCGGAAGCGGTGCGGGGGCGCGGAGGAAGCCGGGTCCGCCCGCTACGGCCGTGGGCGGACCCGGCGCACTCCGCGTCAGGGCCTGATGAGGACCTTCAGGCTCGTGCGGTCGTCCATGTCCTTGTAGCCGGCGGGCACGCCGTCCAGGTCGGTGGTGGCGTCGAAGACCCTGCCCGGCTCGATGGTCCCGTCCAGGATGTCGGGCAGCAGCTCCTCGATGTAGGCGCGTACCGGCGCGGGCCCGCCCGCCAGGCGGATGTTGTGCCGGAACAGGCTCGCGAAGCCGATCGGCGCCTGCTCGTACTGCGGGACGCCCACACGGCTGATCACGCCGCCGGGGCGCACCACACCGAGCGCCTGCTCGTAGGCGGGCATGTGTCCGACCGCTTCGAGGACGGCGTGCGAGCCGTGGCCGCCGGTGAGTTCGCGGACCCTGGCGATGCCCTCCTCGCCGCGCTCGGCGACGACGTCGGTGGCGCCGAACTCCCGGCCCAGGTCGGTGCGGTCGGTGTGGCGGCCCATGAGGACGATCTGCTCGGCCCCCAGGCGCTTGGCCGAGAGCACCGCCATCAGGCCCACCGCGCCGTCACCTATCACGGTGACGCGCTGACCGGGGGCCACGCCTGCGGCCCTGGCGGCGTGGTGGCCGGTGCCCAGCACGTCGGCCAGGGTGAGCAGCGAAGGGATCAGGGCCGAGTCGGGCGCGACCGGCAGCTTCACCAGGGTGCCGTCGGCCAGCGGCACACGGACCGCCTCGGCCTGGCCGCCTTCGTCGGGGATGCCGTCCCAGAAGCCGGCCTCGTGGTGGGAGCAGGAGGTCTGCAGGTTCTCCCGGCAGAACTCGCACACGTCGTCGGAGACGGCGAACGGTGAGACGACCAGGTCGCCCCTGGTGAGCGTGGCCACGTCCGGGCCGACCTCCTCGACGACGCCGATCAGTTCGTGCCCCATCCGGGCGGGGCCCTCGGCTGAGGCCATGGAGCGGTAGGGGTGCAGGTCGCTGCCGCAGACACAGGACGCGGTGATGCGGACCAGGGCGTCGGTGGGGTGTTGGATCCGGGAGTCGGGCACGTTCTCGACGCGGACGTCCCCGGCTCGGTACATGAGGGTGGCGCGCATGGTCGCTCTCTCTTTCGGTGGTGCTCTTGGTCGGGAACCGCCGGGTGCGGCGGAGGTGTGCGGGTCAGGAGAGGGCGTTCGCGGCCTCGGGGCCCGCCGCCGTGTCACGGCGGCGCCGGATCACGGCCAGTGCGGTCGCGGGGATGAGTGTCAGTGCGGCGATGGCCGTTCCGACGACGAGGGGGCCTGTGGTGCCCAGGCCGGTGCCGAGGGCGATGCCGCCGATCCAGGAGGCGGCCGCGGTGCCGAAGTTGAAGGCCGCGACGCTGAGGGAGGACCCCAGGGTGGGCGCGTGGGCGGCGTAGCGGACCGCCAGCGAGATCAGCACCGGGTTCGCGCCGAGGCCGAACAGCCCGAGCAGGACGAGGAGGATCGTCGTCGGGACCGGCGCGCTGGCGACGAGGCAGAGCGTCAACAGGATCAGTGCGGTCGCCGACGGCGCGACGATCGTCACCGTGTGCGGGCGGGTGTCGCCGAGACGGCCGCCCAGGACGGACCCGAGGAGTGAGCCGACGCCGAAGCCGGCGAGTACCAGTGGAACGAGGCCCGAGGGGATGCCCGTCTGCCCGGTGAGCAGCGGGGCGACGTAGGAGTACGCGGCCAGGACACCGCCGGTCGTGGCCGCGCAGGCCGCCAACGCCAGCCACAGTCGTCCGGAGCGCAGAGCGGTCAGCTCCGAGCGGATCGACATCGACCGGTGCCCGCCGTCGCGGGGAACGTGGCGGGCGATCACGGGCATCGCCACGACCGCGAGGACCGCCAGCGCCCAGAACGTGCCGCGCCAGCCGACGAGCTGTCCGGCGAACGCGCCGAGCGGAACGCCCAGGACGGTCGCGAGCATCCCTCCGGCATTGACGACGCCCACGGCCCGCGAGCCCGCTCCCGGGCCGGCGACGCGGGTGGCGACCACCGCGGCCACGGCCCAGAACGCACCGGTCGCCAGCGCTGTGAGGAAGCGTGCGGCGAGCAGCACCCCGAAGTCGGAGCCGACGGCGACGATCACGTGCCCGAGGGCGAACACTCCCAGGGCGAGCACGAGCGTCACCCGCTGCGGCATCCGCAGGGTCAGCATCGCCATGAGCGGTGCGCCCACGATCATGCCTGCCGCGAAAACCGTGATGAGCATTCCCGCCCGGGCGACGCTCACCCGCACGTCGGCGGCGATGTCGGGCAGGATCCCGGCCACGACGAACTCCGTCGTGAGCATCAGGAACGTTCCCAGCGCCAGGGCGTAGACGACGAAGGGGAGACGGGACGAACGGCTCTTATGGGAAACCCGTGCGGCTTCGTCGTGCATGGCGAACCTCGTGTCGTGGTGGTGCCTTCGCTGTCACCACCCACTTCACCGGCCTCCGCCGACGCGGAGAAGGTTGCGTTTGTGGGGGTACAACCTCAACCCCCCTGAGGCGCTCACCTGCGCCTATCGTGGACGGCATGGACAATCGCGCGGACATCAGGGGCTTCCTCGCCAGTCGACGGGCCAAGTTGTCCCCGGAACAGGTCGGGCTTCCCCCCGGTACCCGCCGCCGTGTCCCCGGACTGCGTCGCGAGGAGGTCGCCGTCCTGGCCGGTGTGAGCATCGAGTGGTACACCCGTCTGGAGAAGGGCCACATCGCGGGTGTGTCCGAAGAGGTGCTCGACGCTGTCGCCCACGCGCTGCGCCTCGACGACGAGGAGCGCACCCACCTGTTCGACCTGGCCCGCGCCGCACGTCCGGCCCACCGCAGGGCGACCCGCCGCCGCGAGGTCGCCCTCGCGCCGCCCGTGCAGTGGATGCTGGACTCCATCACGATGTCGGCGGCGTTCGTGCGCAACGGCCGACTCGACGTGGTCGCGACGAACGCCCTCGCCAGGGCCCTGCACGCGCCGATGTTCGCCAGCCCGACGACGGCCGCCCACGGGCGGGCCAACTTCGCCCGCTACCACTTCCTCGACCCGGCCTCCCGTGACTTCTTCGCGGACTGGCAGGCGGGGGCCGCGATGACCGTGGCGCTGCTGCACGCCGAGGCCGGACGCGAACCCCACGACCGGGCGCTGCGTGAACTCATCGGTGAGCTGTCGACCCTCAGCGACGACTTCTGTTCCCTGTGGGCCTCGCACGACGTGCGCATCCGCCACGACGGCGTCAAACGCCTCCACCACCCGCAGGCGGGCGATCTGGAGCTGACCTTCCGGTCCCTGGACCTGCCGACCTCGCCGCGGGCCGTGCACGACCTCTCGCTCTACACCGCCGAACCGGGGACCCCGCACGAGGAGCGGCTCAAGCTCCTCGCGAGCTGGTCCGCGCCCCGCACGGCCTCCAGGCGGGAGGACCGGGATCCGCTGACCGCTCCCGAGACCGGGTCGGGCCGGAACTGACGCCCGGGAGGTCCTCGGGGCGGGTCGAGCTTCCGAAGTCCTTCGTTCGCGGAAGCGGACCGCCGGTGGGCTTCCGGGAACACACGGACCGAGCGGCCGCACCGCACCACTGCCCTGCCCGGCGTCCGGGCCCGCCGCCGACCGAGGGGCGGCCACGTCCGGTGGTGGTCCTCCTCGCCACCTTCCGGCGCACGGGGTTCCCCGCACACCCGAGGAAGTCAACTGGAGTTGACCACTGACGTGAGTCAACATAGGTTGACTCCATGGCGGACGACAAGGGTTTCAAAAGCAACGGCGCACCGACGCCGATCACCGTCGACGTGGGCGGGCACGCGCTGTGCGCGCGCATCGTCGGCGAGGGCCCCACGGTGGTCCTGGAGAGCGGAGGCTCCGGCCAGGGCGTGGGCACCTGGGGCCGGGACCTGGAACGGAGGCTGGCCGAGCGGGCCACCGTGGTGACCTACGACCGGGCCGGCGTCGGCCGGTCCGGCGGAACACAGGCCGCCACCGTCACCGAGGCGGCCGACGGCCTGCACCGGCTCGTGCACGCCCTGGGCCTGGAACTGCCCGCGGTGTTCCTCGGCTGGTCCTACGGCGGGCTCGTCACCCAGGTCCACGCGGCCCGCCACCCCGAGGACGTGTCAGGGCTGGTGTTCGTGGACCCGACCGCCGCCGGAACCCCTCCGGGCTCGGGCCCGGTACGCCGCCTGTCGTTCGGTGCGGTGTCGCGGCTGCTGCGCCTGCGTGCCGCGTTCGGCGGCCGGAACGCACAGGAGCTGCGCGAGCTGGCGACCATCCTGGCAGGGATGCCGCAGGCCATGGAGGAGACCGCCCGGGTGCGGCGGGAGGTCGGGCTGCCGCCGGTACCCGTGCGCGTCGTGACGGCGGGCAGACGTCCGCGTATGCCCCGGGCGCACCTGGAGCACCTGAACGCCGACCACCTCGCCCTGGCCGCGCAGTCCCCGCAGGGCCGGGTGGTCGTCGCCGAGCGGGCCGGCCACCAGATCCCCTACGAGCAGCCCGAGGCGGTCCTCCAGGCGCTCGACGAGGTGCTGGAGGCGACGCGGGCCTGACACGCCGTCCGGTGGGAGGCGGTTCCCTGCCGGGTGAGCCGGAAAGGGACCGCGGTGCAACGCTCTCGCTGCTCGGAGGGCAGGCCGATCCGGCCGTGCGGAGCGGACCGGCGGACCGGCGCCGTCTGCCTTGGTAGAGCCCAGCTCCGGGGGACGAGAGGTTCCCCGGCAGGCCGTATGTGTTTCGGCTCCGGGGGGGGCGCTCGCGCCGCCTTCGTCCCCGGCCCGCCCCGGGAAGACCGCAGAGGGCGCGTCGGGCCCCACCCGGAACCTCCACCGGGGCCCGACACCCGCGGGCCCTACCGCCAGAGCCCGGACCCGGTCCTCCCCCTGAACGATCAGTCCGACAGGCGGGCCACCACGGCGAACTGCCCCGAAGCCGGATCGTAGGGGGCGCCCGCCAGGTCGCCGTGCACCTCAGCGACTCCGAACCCGCTGTCGGCCAGCTCGGCGGCGAGCGTGTCGGGCGTGAAGTAGCGGACCCAGTTGCAGAAGACCCTCGTGTCGTCCGCTGTGACGATGTCGTAGCGGTCCAGGCCCACCCGCTCGTCGTCGTACCGGAAGGTGTGCCGGAAGCCGTGGTAGGGCCGGTCCGCCCAGAACCCGCCCATGAGGTCGGGGGCGTAGACGGCCCCCTCGCGGACCGGGTCCAGTGCCGGTTCGGCGTCCACGTCGAACAGGAAGACGCCTCCGTTGGCGAGGTGTCGGCGGACCACCCCGAGCAGCCGGGAACGGCCCTCGGGCGCCATCGCACAGTAGTCGCGCATCACCATCACGATCAGGTCGAAGCGCTCCCCCAGGTGCAGGGACAGGTAGTCGCGGCACAGGTGGTGGGCGTCCAGGCCCTCCGCCCGCGCGGTCTTCTCGGCGTGGTCGACGGAGAGCCGGGCGAAGTCCACCCCCAGCGCGTGCGCGCTGGCGCGCGCCAGACGGGTGGTGTACAACCCCGGGCCGCAGCCGAGGTCGGCCACGCGGGAACCGGCCCCCAGGCCGAAGTGCCCGACCATCCAGTCCGTGGCGCGGTCGACGAACTCGGCCCGGTGGGAGGCGGCCCCGACCTCGGGGGCGAGGTGGTTGGCGAGCATGCGCTCGGAGATGTGCGGGTCGGTCCACAGGTCCGCGGTGGTGACGAGGGCGTAGGGAGCGGGGCGCTCGGCCATGGCGGACAGGGCGGTGAAGAGGGAGTTCACGGGGTTCCTCCTGGTACGTGTGGGACCACCGGCGGGGACGCCCGAGGCGACTCACCCGGGCCCGGCGGTGGAGAAGAGCTGCGCACACGTTCAGGAGGACATGCCGGTCATCGTACCCAGCGGCCGATCCCCGCCGGCACCGGTCGATACTCGCCCGGCCCGGTGGCGAGGCCGGCGCCACAGGCCGGGTCAGCTGGTGAGCGCGCCCGGGTCAGGCATCGCAGGCCGGGTGGAACCGGTCCGAGGCCGAGGGGGGAAGATGTTCTTCGGGTCCTGCCCTGGGAAGGTTGTAGCCGGGGGCGTCGACGTCGGAGAAGCGTTCGTCCTGGTCGCTCAGCCCGTCCTCGCCACCGCCCAGCAGGGCGCCCGTCCCGTACACGCCGTCCCCCTCGTAGCGGTAGGACGCGAGGTCGGGGTGCTCGTCGTCGTCGAAGTCGACCACGCGCAGGCCGAACGTGGTCCCCAGGTCCAGTTCGTGGGTGCGCTGTCCGGTTCCCCGGTCCGAGAAGGGGCCCAGGCGCAGTTCGGCCACCCTGGAGGGGACCGGGTCGTCTCCTCCGACGGGGGCGGTGGCCGCGATCGCCAGGTCGAGCCACCCGTCGCCGTCGAAGTCGGCCACCGCCGCCATGACCTCCTCACCTGCTTCACGTGAGCTTCCGAGCAGGACGCCCGTGGTCCGCGGTTCCGCGAACCCGGATTCCTCGCCGAAGGCGATGGCCAGGTCGCTGCCTATGCCCCCGGTGCCGGAGATGCGGTCGGGGTGGCCGTCGTTGTCCACATCGGCGATCAGCCGGCCGTTGATATCCGAACACGGTGGGAAGGCGCTGGGCCCGGACGGCTCGAGCGGTGCCGGACGGAGGCAGCCGGTGAGTGCCAGCCCCAGGCCGGCTGCCACCCAGAGTCCTCGGTGCCGTCGGCTGGTGATCATCTCGTGTGCCCGTCCTCGGTGGGGTGTCGGCCAGAAAAGAAGAGTGTCACCGAGTGCGGGGCCACCCGCAAACCGCGCAGCCCCGGAGCGGACATCCGTGCCGGGGCCGCGCGCCGAGCGCAGCCGGCCGCTCGCCGGGGACTGTCAGGGTGCCGGCATGAGGCCGAGGGCGGCCAGCAGCGCCGGGACGGCCAGCAGGACAAGACCCAGCACGGCAGGTGCGCCGAGCACCCCGAGGACGGCGAAGCCCTTCCGGAGGCCGTTCCGCCGTGAGTGGGAGACCGCCAGGATCCCGAAACCGGCCGCGGCCAGCAGGAAGAGGAGCACGTAGCCGACACCGGCGGCGTCGATCTGGTCGACCCCGCCCGCCAGGCCGGAAACCATGCCGACCACCTGTACGACGCTGCCCGTGGCGTACAGGCCGAGCGTCGCGAAAACCGCCCACACCGCCACGGCCAGGAGAGCCGGGGGAACGAACGTCGGGCGTTTGGCGACCGACAGCAGCGCCACGGCAGCCCCCAGTGCCTTCAGCCCGACGACGAGCCAGTTCATCACGGTGATCGCGGAGCTGTAGTCGGCGTAGGCGCCGTCGGAGAAACGGTCGGTGATCTCGAAGACGACGTTGAAGACGGCGAACCCGACGCACCACAGGGCCATCAGCAGGCCGATCGCGGTCACGGCAGTGCCGGGTGGTGGAGGGACAGGGGAACGATCGGTTGTGGACGCAGTGGAGGAGGTCATTGCAGAAGCCAACACGGATCCCGTCGTCGACGCCTCCCCCGCGGGAGGGAGAACCACAGACCGCCCTCACGCCTCCGGGGGAACCACAGCCCTGCGGCGCGGTCGAGGACCGCGCCTCCGGGTACACCGACGCGTCCTCCGTCGGCGCGTGGCTGTCCCCGGGCCGCCGGGATCCCGAGGGAGGACCCCGACGGCCGACCTGCCTCAGCCCCGGGACCGTACCGGGCGATAGGTCAGCTTGCGCAGCAGTACCTCCGCCGGGCCCCGTCGGCCCGACCGCTCCAGCACGGCCGCCCCGGCCACGGTCGCCGCCCAGGTGACCACCGCCAGCAAGGAAACCGACCAGCTCGACAGGTGCGTGCCCAGGCCCAGTCCCCAGGCGGCCAGCACCGGTCCCCACACCAGCGACTGCGCCAGGTACCCGCTCATCGAGCGTCGCCCCAGGGCCCCGATCCACCGCACCGGCAGTGCCGTGGCCGCCGCACGCCCGCTCAACCGGTGCGCCACCAGACCGAACAGCGCCGCGTACCCGACCCCGGTGAAGATCCCGGCGACGAAGTGCACCCCCGTCAGCACCGACACCGGGCCGAACTCAAGAGACGTGGTGTGCTGGAGGGCCAGAACCGCGCCGGTGGTCCACCCCGCGGCGATGCCCCACAGCGCCAGCCGTCGCAGCAGCACCAGGTGCCGCCCCGGCTCGTCCAGCAGCCGGTGCCGCGCTGCCAGTACCCCCATGAGGAAAGCCGCCGGCAGCGCGGACTGCGCGATGCCGGTGATCGTCTGGACCACCCACACCGGGAGCCGCACGGCCGCCGAGACCGCATAGGACGGCTCGGCGATGCTGGCCCGCTGCACCTCGGCCGCCACCGCGCCGCCGGCATCGGTCGTGGCCAGCGCGCCCGCCAGGCTGACCAGCGCGGCCAGCCCCAGCAGAACCCCGATCCAGACCTTGAGCGTGCGGTCCGAGCGGTGGAAGAACAGCGGCACCATGACCAGGCCGATCAGCCCGTACATGCCGATGATGTCGCCCTGCCAGAGCAGCAGCGCGTGCACCGCCCCGAACACGATCATCCACAGGTGGCGTCGGCGCAGCAGTCTCCGCGTCTGAACGGCGCCGGCGCCCTTGGCCGTCTGGCGCGCGTACATCTGTCCGATGCCGTAGGCGAACAGGAACCCGAACATCGTGTAGACCCGGGCGTCCACCACGATCAGTGTGAAGGCCTGGGCGATCCTGTCGGCCGCACCCCCCTCCACCGGGTGCACCCCGACCGTGCCCGCCTGCGCGGTGTACAGGAAGTAGGGCACGTGGGCCAGGGCGATCAGCAGCAGCATCATGCCCCGGGCCAGGTCGGGAGCCAGGGACCGCTCCGACAGCGGCGTCGGGCGCACGGGGCCGGTGGACGGCGTCGGGGGGCGATCGGGGTCGCGGATGGTCACGGGTGTCCTTTCGATGGGGAGAGCGTCAGTTGGCCGCACCGTCGAGCAGCCAGGAGTAGCGCAGCCGGAGCGCGCGCTCGGCGCTGCCCAGGACGGCGCCGGCGCCGAGCGCGATGTCGAGCCAGAGCGGCAGTCGGACGGGGGAGGCGAAGGCGCCGACGGCCTCCTGGGCCGGGGGGATCTGTGAGACCGGTTCGATGATCTGGAGGAGGTTCAGGCCGACGCCGACGATGAGCAGGACCACCGAGACGGCCCCGATCCAGCGGCTCAGGGCCGGGTGCTCGCGGTCCAGGCGGGCGCGGCGCCCCTCGCCGGACCGGGGGTCGGGGGTGAGCCGGTGCTCCGCGCCGTCGTCGGTGACGTAGTGGCAGCGCTTGAGCCCGAAGCCGCTCGTGGCGACCTCGATGCGGCCTCCGGGGACGGGGAAGGACGCGGGGGTCTTGGACCGGGCGCTGTGTCGGCCGTCGAGGTACAGGTGCGCCCTGACCACTCCGTCCTCGGGCTCGCCCTGGTGCCGGACGTCGATCGTGTACTCGGCCTCGCGGCCGTCGTCGCCGGTGAGGCGCAGGTGGAACAGGGAGCGTCCGAACAGCTGCCACCAGCGGAAGCGCCGCAGTGCGTGTCCGTCCCCCTCCCTCAGGCGCCGTGCCGCCAGGCGGTTCCGCCACTGGCCGAGCATGCCCCTCCCCCGCCTTCCCGCGTCCCGGCGCCATCCCCCACCAATACACTGTGTTGGTGCCGTCGACAGACTAAC
Source organism: Streptomonospora nanhaiensis (assembly GCF_026642255.1). Lineage (GTDB taxonomy): Bacteria > Actinomycetota > Actinomycetes > Streptosporangiales > Streptosporangiaceae > Nocardiopsis > Nocardiopsis tropica. The sequence goes on from NZ_CP113264.1 coordinate 4,281,392, forward strand.
ACAGTGTATTAGTACGGCGTATTGGCAAGATGGGCGAAGGAGGTCCGATGACTGAGACGACCAGCGCGAAGACGAGTTCTCGCGACAAGATCCTGATTGCGGCCGCGGCGATGCTGGGCGAGGATCCGACGGCACGGCTGAGCGTGCGGGCGGTCGCCGCCAGGGCCGGGGTGAGTACCGGCTCCCTGCGGCACCACTTCCCGACGCAGCACGCCCTGCAGGACGCGGTGCTCGCGGGGATCTACGAGACGGTGTTCCCCGGTGACCCCATCCACGACACGGCGCTGCCCGCACGGGACCGGCTGGTCGCCTGCATGCGACAGCTCCTCGCACCCGCAGAGACCGGCGAGGAGGCGAGGAAGACCTGGGCCACGATGTACGAGACGTACTTCGCCTGCGAGCCGACCGAGGAGGCACGGCAGGCCTACCTGGGCATCGAACGCCAGATGCGGCACCGCGTGGAGCACTGGCTGTCGGTCCTGGTCGACGAGGGGGTGCTGCCCCGCGGTGACAACGCACCACGCGCGAGGTTCCTGCTCACCGTCGTCAACGGCCTGACGTTGGAGCGGGCGCTTCCGAGCACGGAGGCCCTGCTCGCGTCGGAGACCGCGACCCTCTTCACCGCCGCCGACAGCGTTCTGCGCGGCTGAGGACCATGCGCCGTGCGTCACGTGAGCCGCCCGCCCGTGAGCGTGGACCGCTGAGGACGGCCCCGGCACGGGGTGGGCCGGTGTCCTGATCCGGCCACCGCCGTCAGTCGTCGGCGGGATGGGACCGGGTAAGGAGCGGACCACCGTCACTCCGCGGAGGGCCGCTATGCCTGTGATGTTGCTGATCGTGGCCGGGTGCGCGCTCGCGTCCGCCTGGCTGCTGTGGGTCGTGGTCGGCTCCTACAGCAAGATGGTCAGCGCCTCCGAGGAGAAGCGCCTCAAGGACCGCGACGACACACTCACGCAGGTGGCGGCGACGTCCTCCGGCGGCAGCGCGGCCATGACCCTGATCCTGCTCGCGCACGCGCACGCGCACGCGCAGCCGGAGAGCACCGGCACGAAGGGCTTCCTGGCGATACTGGCCGTGTACGTGCTCGTCTGCGCCGGGTGCGTCTGGGCGACCGACCACCTGGACGGGGCCCGCCACCGGAACCGCATCCGCGACCTCCTGACCATTGCGATGTGGGCTGCCGCCGGGGCCGCCTTCCTGGCCCTGGTCGGGGCCCTCACCCATCCAGGCGCCCGGGAGGTGGTCGGCGACGTGGTCGGCGCGGTCGGCGCGTTTCTCGAGGGCCTGCTGACCCTGGTGGCCATAGTCGTGACGATCGTCGTGACACTCGGGTTCATGGTCCTCGTGGGCGGGGAGGACCAGAACACTCCTCGGCGCCCCAAGGGGATGAGCAGGCAGGTGTGGAACCGGCAGCAGCGGGAGTGGCGGGAGTACAAGCGCAAGCACGGCATCGACCGCAGCGGCGGCGCGGGCTACAGCGGCGGCTCCGGTGACGGGGGCGACGGAGGAGACGGCGGGGACTGATCGCCGTCCCGCCCGCCGATATCTCCCCCTTCGAGCGCACCGTCGGAGGCACAGCCCCCAGGAGAGGATCTGCCGGTGGAGCCGAGAACTGCCCCGACACCACATCAGGGAGAACGGGCCCGCACCGCGCGCCTCAGTTGCAGGGGAGGGAGATCGGGTTGACCTCATTGCCGTCGATGGAGCCTCCCCATTGCATGCAGGAACCACGCCCGTACACGTACACCGGTCCGGCGTAGCTGATGTACACGCCCATGTCCTGCTGGAGTGAGGGCGGGTCTCCGGCCCTGCGCAGCCACACGTCCATGCGGACGGAGGGGCCCGGGTTGTTCCGGATGGTGACCGCGCAGTTGTAGCCGTTGGAGTTGTTGTAGGTCAGGAAGACCGTGCCCAGGTTGTTCGGCACCTGAGCGGCGTTGACGACGCCGTAGCCCGCCCCGCAGGCACCGTTGTAGCCGGCCGCGGAGGCCGGGGCTGCGGTGAAGGCTCCACTCGCGACGAGCGCGAGCGTCGCGACGGCGGTGGCGAGGCTCTTCTTGAGCAATCGCACGAATAAGATCCGTTCATCCAGGGGGTGAGGACGCTCGAAAGCGTAGGGAGTTTCTCCCTTCTGCAACAGTGTGTGACCATTTGCGGTCATGAGGTGAGCAACCGCGGCCCGGAGAAAGCAGGGACCACCCGCCACCGAGGCATCCTGCACCTATTCACAGAACGCCTGTCCCACAGGCGTTCTCGGGCACACGAGCGACCAGGCGGTTGTCGACCAGGGGGCAAGGGGCCTCCGTCCGAGGTTCGGTGGACCGCGCGAATTTTCGCCCTGTTCCCTCCTCATCGCCCCAACGCGGACACTTTATGGCTGGAGCGCATCACCTGGGAGAACTGGAGCCGCGTTAGCGCCCGCCGCCGGGAGCGCGAAGCTCTACCCGATGCCTCCGCCCCAGAGTCGACGGTGTACGGGATCAACGGGCAGGCGCGGCGCTGCCCGAACCAGAGGTGAGGGAACACCCGAGCAGGAACCCTCGCCACCTCAACGCCCCCTCCTGGAGCAGAAGGGGTGTCACCTGATCGCTTCCGGTGGGATCCACGTGCATTCCGACCGCACGAAGAAGAGCATGACCGGCGGTCAGAACCGTTTGATATCTGGACGAACCACCCTGGATCACTGGACCACTCCGCCCAGCTGGATCGGTCTACCTTCTGACCCGAGGACCGTTGCCCCATCGCCCCTTTCCATCGCACTCGGTTCACTCTCCGCCCACGTGGGATCCGGCCGAGAAGACGCGGCCGCCTACCGGTCTTTCGCATGGGCGCGGATCTGTTCGGCCAGCCGCGCGAGTTCGGCCGCCGTCGCGGGTGAGGCGTTGCTGAGTCCGCTGTACACGGCCGCCGGGCTTCGCAGGAAGCGCCGCAGCACGGCCACGAGCAGTCCTTCCGGCAGGGACCGCAACGCAGAGAACCCGCGAGGGACCGGCGGCGTCGGCATGGCGGCCAGGTTCTGCCGTATGAGGCGGAGCATGCCGCGGACCGCGTCCGGATCGTCGGCCAGCGCCGCCGGGCCGCCCGCCGCGTACACCGCCTGCTCGAGCGGCATCGCGAACGCGGCATGCGTCTTGAGCCAGGCGTCCATCCTCGGCTCGGCCCTGGCGTTGATCCCGGCGGTGCGGAACGTCCGCACGATCCGTTCGAGTCGCGGGGTGGTCCGGCCGTCGGGTTCACCGATCGGCATCGCCACCCGGCGGGTGATGAAGCTGTCCGCGCGGTGGCGGACCACGTCGCCGTCCATCATGCCGCCGTCCGTGCCGAAGCCGAGCAGCACCCGCTCGTGGCCGATCACCGAGCCCAGCGGCTCCGGGCCGCCCGCCCAGTTGTGCAGGAACAGCACGTCGCCTTCGAGACCGGCGAGCGACCCCAGCACCGCGTCCACCTGATGGGCGCGGACCAGGACCGCGGTCAGGTCGTACCCGCCGTCCGGGTGCTCGACCACGGGCACCGGTACCCGCCTGACGGCCGGGCTGTCCTCCTCGGCGAGCTGCACGCCGTGTCGGCGCAGGGCGGCCAGGCGCTCGCCCCGGGCCAGGAGCGCGACGTCGTGCCCCGCCTCATGCAGACGGACGGCGAACAGGCTGCCGAGAACCCCGGCGCCGTACACGAGCAGTTTCATGGCGATCTTCTCCGTATGCTCATTTCAATCAAACGTTCGTTTGAATCAAACGTCTGTAGTGTACGCAGACATGGCGTCACCTGACACCCGCACCCAGCTCCTCGACGCGGCCGAACACCTCTTCGCCGAACGCGGTTACCGCGGCACCTCGGTCCGCGCGATCACCGACCTCGCCGGAGCGAACCTGGCCGCCGTCGGATACCACTTCGGGTCGAAGGCGGAACTCATGTCCGCGGTCGCCCGCCGGGTGGTCGAGCCCATCAACGCCGCACAGTGCGCCGGGCTCGACCGGCTGCTCGCCAGGACTCCCGACCCTGCGGTCGCCGATCTGGTGGAGGCCTTCACGGGGCCGCTGTTCGACGAGATGCAGGCCGGCGACGAGGGCGGCGCCCGGACATCCCGGCTGATCGTGACGATCCTCGGCGACCCGGCCGAGGAGGTGCGCAGCTGGACCGGCCCGGCCGAGGACACGGTCCGCGAGCGCTACCTGGCGGCCTTCGGGCGCGCACTGCCCGACCTTTCCCCGGAGGAACTGCGGTTCCGGATGCGGGGGATCCTCGCTGTGACGGCCGTGGACCGCGTCGAGGTCTACCAGCAGAGCTCCCCGACCTGCCCGTCCCCGGTAGCGGGCGAGGCAGCCCGGCACTGGGCGATCACTTTCCTGACCGCGGCGCTGAGCGCACCACCGACGAGGACCTGACACCCCGGAACGGCCGCGGCCGATCGCCGCCATCGGGAGCGCTCCGGGGTGGCGGGGATTGCCGCGGCCGTTGGCGGCAGACCCCGCCGATGGCCACGGACCGACCACGACGTCCCCGTGCAACGTGGCCTTGCGCGGGGGCTGCCTTGTGCCCGAACCAGCCGACCTGGGTTGCCGACCTGCCAATAAGGGTCACTAAGCGAGGGCCGGAAACCGCCCCTGCGGGCGACGAGTCCCCTGCGTCGACACCTGTATCGCAACCTATTGGTTGTGATAAGTTGCATGGCAACCGAAGTGTTGCAATGGAGGTTGCGGTGTCCATCCCCGACAGCATCGAGCGTGTGCTCGAACTCGCCCATCCACCCGAGAAAGTATGGGCAGCATTGACCACCGCCGAAGGACTCGGCGGCTGGTTCGGCTCCCGCGCGGAAATCAACGACCTGCGCCCCGGTGGCGAGGCACGCGTGTGGTGGAACCAGCAGGACGGGCACACCCTCGCGATCCAGGTCGTCGAGCCGCCCCGCCGGTTCGCCTACACGTGGGCGATCGACGGACTGCCGACGGGTGACCCGCGCCGGACCCGGGTCGAGTTCACATTGGAGTCCACCGGCACGGGCACGCGGTTGACGGTGCGTGAGACCGGCTTCGCCCGGATGCCGGAGGACCTGGCCATCGCCTACGAGGACCACACCACGGGCTGGCGTACGGAGCTGACCGAGTTGGCCGAGTATCTCGATGCCGCGTCCTGACCCTGAGACCGATACCGAGTCAACCGCCCAGGCGGTCTTCACCGCACTGGCCGACCCGACGCGGCGCGGCATCCTCGCCGAACTCGCCGCGCGCGGCCCGGCGACGGCGACCGATCTGGCCGAGCGGCTCCCCATCTCACGCCAGGCGATCGCTAAACACCTCGCCCTGCTGTCCGATGCCGGGCTGGTCCGAGCGGAGACCGGGGAACGGCGCCGGATCCGCTTCCGGTTGCAGACCAGGCCGGTCGCCGTTGCCCAGTCGTTTCTCGCCGCGATGGCGCGCGACTGGGACGGACACCTGGGTGCACTGCGCGACCACCTCGACGACCACAGAAGGAATGGGACATGACCCCGACGTTTAGCGGCGGCCACAACATCGCCATGAAGCTGCCCAAGGCCCAGTTCGACCGCACCATCGCCTTCTATCGCGACATTTTGGGGATGGAGGTCACCGATGAGAGCAGCGAGGCCGTCGCGAACGGCGTTGCCCGGAGCGCATCAGTGCGGTTCGGTCCGGTCAAGCTGTGGTTCGACCGCGTCGATAACTACGCGCGAGCCGACCTGTGGCTGGAGCTGTTCACCGACGATGTCGGCCTCGCGACCCGACACCTGGCCGCGCACGGTATCGCGGTCCAAGACGAACTGGAACCGCTCCCCTCCGGCCTGGATGCCCACTGGATCAGCAGCCCGGTGGGCATCCCGCACATCGTCCGGCTCTCCGACGAGGTGCAGTAGGGGGTCGAGGAAGGAGCCCTTGCCCTAGGTGCCGTAGGCCATTACCGCTCCTCAGGCTGGAGCCTCTTCAACCGAAACCGGCCATCTGCGCTGCGGCGGGCGAGCACACTCATCACGTGCGAGGTTTAGGTAAATCGGACACCGGCACGGCGCCACCTCGCTCCTCCTCCGGCCGCCCCAGGCGTGCGAGACCCGTGCTCTGGAAGGGCTCACCACCGACCGGTGAGCGGCCGAAGGGCCACCGCCACCCCCGTCGTGATCCTCACCGGCCCCATCGGGACCCGACGTCTCCCGGGGCAGCGCGAAGGCGGGATATCCGATGGAGGAACGGCCCTGCGCGTGACAGGCTACGGCCATGACCTCCCAGCCCAGCGGCCTGCCGGACCACTCCTGGCTCGGCGCCCCGATCGACGCCCGCCCCCTCTTCGCCCCTGAGCACACCGCGCTGATGGCCACGCTGCGGGGGCTGGCACCCGCCGACTGGCGTGAGGAGGCGGTGCCGGGATGGACCGTGCGCGATCTCGCCGCGCACCTTCTCGGCGACTGCTACGGACGGCTCGCCCGCGGTCGCGACGGCCACCCGGAGGGGCCCTCCTTCGCCGCGGGCGAGACGCTGGAGGCGTTCATCCACCGCATCAACCAGGAATGGGTGGACGCCCACCGCCGGGTGAGCCCGGCCGCGCTCACGGACACCCTGGGGCTGATCGGCCAGCAGGTCGTCCGCTTCTTCGAGACGGCGGACCCGGACGCTCCGTCGACGGGGGTGTCCTGGGCCGGTGCCGACCCGGCGCCCCTGTGGCTGGACAGCGCCCGCGATCTCACCGAGTTCTGGACCCACCGCCAGCAGATCCGCCACGCCGCCGGCCAGGAGACCGACCCCGACCCCAGGTCCCTGGCGCTGGTCCTGGACACCTTCATGCGGGCCCTGCCCCACACCCTGCGCGAGGTCGACGCACCGGTGGGAACGCAGGTCCGGGTGAGCGTCGAAGGCCCGGCCGGCGGCCTCTGGACCGCCACGGCCACCGGGGACCGCTGGTCCCTGGCCGAGCCCGGCGTCCGGCACCCGGACTCGACCCTCCGCCTGGACGCCGAGACCGCCTGGCGGCTCTGCACCCGCGGCATCGAGCCGGGCACCGCCCTGGCCCGCGCCCGCGTCGAGGGCGACCCCCACCTGGCCGGGGCCGCCTGCCGGATCGTCTCCATCATCCACTGACGCCCCGGCCCCCGCCAGGAGGCGGTGATCCGATACCGGCAGGACCTGGCCCGCGCCGGTGACGGCCGCCCGTGGTCGATGCCCTCCCCACCGCCCCGGCCTCCCGACCCTCCTCGGCGGAGGCGGGAGGGAGGAGGCGCCGCGGTGTGGCGGCACGTGCCGACCTGTGTGCACACGGGGCGGCGCGCCCCGCCGGCCCTGACCCGCGAACTCTGTTTCGGCTACCGGGGCGGGCTGGAACACCGGTGTCGAACCGCGGCTCTTCCTGAGCACCTCGAATTCCCAGGACGCCGGCCGGGTCACCGAGACCGCCCTCCACGGCAAGGAAGACCGGCCTACCCTTGAGTGCGCGTCGCTGTTTTCCCGACCCGTTGCCCAGGACGTCTCCGCGCGGAGACGTCCGTGCTCGTCCAGGCGGACCCACACCTGTGGAGGCAGTTCCGTCGGCGCGGGCTCTCCCCCACTGCCCCCCTTGCTACCCGACAGGACCAAGCGCATGAAGAGGGACCCCCGTATCTCCTGGCGGCACGCACTCGCCGCACGGGCGCTCCAACTGACCTACCCCGCGATGAACCGCTTTCTGCTGCTCCCGCCGGAGGTGGAGTTCGCGACCAAGCCGATCGCCGCGCCTGCGACCGTGCGGATCCCGACCCGCCACGGCGATATCGGCGCCCTGGTCTTCAGCCCCACCTCCGAGGACATCGAGTCACAGCTCGCCGACGGTCGCAGCCCTCCGGTGCACATGCTGATCCACGGCGGGGGGTTCATCACCCGCTATCCGCTCGGTGAAGGCAACGTCGCGCGCTATCTCGCCTCCGAACTGGGCTGCTACGTCGTCATGCCCGATTACCGTGCCGCCCCCCAGGTCTGCCATCCGGTGGCCGAGCAGGAGTGCTACGACGCCTACCTCTGGGTCCGCGGCAGCGGCGCGGCCCACTGCTGGGACGGCAACCGGGTCTCCGTCGGCGGGCCCAGCGCCGGCGGGCACCTCTCCCTGGGCGTTGCCCTGACGGCCATCGAGCGCGAAGACCCCTCCCCGGCGGCCCTGTCCGTGGAGTTCGCCCCGGTCGACCTGACGCTGCCGAACGCGCAGCGGACGTCGCCCCGGTCACGGCCCGTCGTCGGAAAGGCGTTGATGGACCTCGTCATGAACACCTACTTCGCCGGAGCGGACACCAGCCTCCCGCTGGTCTCACCCGCACTGCACCCGGCACTCGACCGGCTTCCCCCGACCCTGGTCATCACCGCCGAGCACGACACCCTCAGGGACGAGGCGGACCGGTTCGCGGGCGCCCTCGAACGCGCGGGCGTCGAGGTCGTGCACCGCGTGTTCGAGGGCGTCGACCACGGATTCCTCTACCACCGGCCGGCCGGACCCGCCCGCGCCGCCATCTCCCTGATGGGCGAGCACCTGGGCTCGGCCTTCCGACGTCCCCGCTGATCGAAGGAGCGGACCGGGTCGGGGTCGCGGGACCGGCGCGTGCGGTCAAGCTGTTGCACCCGCACCTGAGGGCAGGTCCCCGCCACGACGCGGGGCCCGGCTCGACACCGGATCCATCAGCCGATCCACTGTCCCCGCACCTCCGGCGACCGCCGCCCGACGACCCTGTCCGCGAGTGCGGCACCACGCGAGGAGGGTGTCCCGGGGTGTGTCCGGCATCGGCCACGACGAGCCGAACACGAGCCCGTGCGGCAGACTCAGCCGACCGTCGGGGCCGGCGGCGCGACCGCCTCACGCAGTTCGTCGGCGGTCTGGGCGACGAGCTCGGAGAGGGTCGCGTCCGGGTCGGCCAGCCAGCGGGACGTTGCGCGCCGGGCGACCGCTATCGCCACGTCGATGATGAAGCGTGCTTTGCCGGGCTCGACGCCGCGGTGTTCGAGCGCCCGCACCAGCGCGTCGGCGATGTCGGCGAGCTTGATCAGATCGCGCTCGGCAAGCGCCGGGCTGGCGGCGATCACCCTGACGCGGCGCAGCAGGAACTCGCGCGGGCGGAAGATCTCGTCGGCGGTCCCCAGAGCGGTCAGCAGCGCCTCGATCGGCGTGAGGCCCGGGTCGGCCGCTTCGACCTGGGCGACGAGATGGGTCTGGAGTTCGTCGCCGGCGAAGAGGACTTCCCGTTTGTCGGGGAAATAGCGGTAGAAGGAGCGCTCGGTCAGGCCGGCGGTGCGCGCGATCTGTGCGACCGAGGTGCGCTCGAAACCTTGCGCCTCGAACAGCTCGAGCGCCGCGCGCTTGAGCCGGCCCTGTGCGTCTGGCTCCCATCTCGGCATGCCCACCAGGATATGACAGCAGAGGCTGTCGTCGTGACACTAAGATCGATGACAACAGATGCTGTCATCACATAGGAGATCGTCATGAAGGCTCTTCAGTTCGACCGGTTCGGATCCCCGGACGTGATCGCGCTCCGCGACGTCCCGCAGCCGGAGCCGGGACCCGGCCAGATCCGGATCGCCGTGCGGGCGTGCGGCCTGGCACCGGCCGACTGGCACCTCGTCGACGGTCTCCTCGCCGACCATCTGCCGCCACTGCCGCGAGGGCTCGGCCTCGAGATCGCGGGCACCGTCGACGCGCTCGGTGAGGGCGTCACCGGCGTCCGGATCGGCGACCGCGTGTTCGGCCCGGCCACCTTCCACGGCCCGACGGCCGGCGCCGCCGAGTACGCGCTGATGCCGGCCTGGGCACGCATCCCCGAAGGCGTCACTGCCGAGCAGGCCGCCGCGCTGCCGATGGCGGCCGAGACGGCGTGGCGCGCGCTCGACGACCTCGGCGTCCAGGCGGGTGAGCTGCTGCTCGTCCACGGCGCGGGCACTACCGTGGGTGAGGCGGCGGTGCGCTTCGCGCTGCACCGGGGTATCCGGGTGATCGCCACCGCCGGGCCGACCCGGGCTGCCGCCCTGGAAGAGATCGGCGCCCAGGTGACCGCCTACGGCGAGGGCATGGCCGAACGCGTCAGCGCACTGACCGGAGGCCCCGTCGACCGCGCCCTGGACACGGCGCCGACCGGCGGTCGGATCGACCGTGCCGACCAGCCCAGCCCGGCCGGCGGCTCACTACCGACCTTGATCGAGCTGACCGGGGATCCCGACCGTGTCCTCACCGTCTCGGACTTCGCCGCCGCGGCCGAGCTGGGCGTCCGGATCACCACCGAGATCCGTTATGACCAGATGGACGAGTTCGCCCGGCTCGCCGGCGAAGGCATCTTGGTCGTACCGGTCGCCCGCACCTACACGCTCGACCAGATCCAGAAAGCGGCCGAACTCAGCCAGTCCCGCCGACCCGGCGGCAAGCTCATACTCGTCCTGTGAGCTGTGAGCGCACCGTCAGCCTGGTAGACGGATCCGGAGGGCGAGTACTGACATCCCTGTGCTCGTCAACACGTGACCAAATCCTGTGGTAATCCTCCTCGACCCCCGTTTTGGTTGCTGCAGCGTCAAGTCCTCGATGGCGTGGGTGGGATGCGGTTCACGGCTGGGAGAGGTGGAGAACGGAGAAGGGGTACGCGCCGGCCGGGGCTCAGCGGCGGTGGAGCAGCCGGGTGGCGGCGGCCAGGAGCGGGGTGGTGAGGGTGGTGGCGGCCGCGCCGAGCACGGTGTCGGTGGCCAGGATCCAGCGGACGGTCATCATCCCCCGGGTGATGACCTCGCTGCCCCGCAGGCGCATGGCCGCCTCGAACCGGTCGACGGCCGCGGTGAGCGCGGCGGGGTCGGCTCCGGCCCCGCCAAGGTTCTCGACCAGGTCGGCCGCGTCGCGGACGGCGGCGCCGGCCCCCATTCCGGCGGTCGGCGGGGTGGCGTGGACCGCGTCCCCCAGCGCCGTGATCCGGCCGGCGGGCCACGGTGCGAGCTCCCGTGCCCGTGGTGACGCGGCGTTGAAGCGGAACGCGGCCACGGTGTGGGGGTCGGCCCGGTCGAGGACCTCGAGCACGTGCTCGCTCCAGCCCAGCTCGGCGAACCGGGCGATCAGCGCCGCCCGCAGTGCTTCGCCGTGCAGGCCGCGCAGGGCGTCGGTGGCGGAGGACTCGGGGAGCATGGCCCCCCAGATGTAGGTGGGGCCCGTGGTGAGCGCCATGCACAGTTCGGGCCTGTCCAGGGCGGCGTTGCCGACGGGGTCGAGGTAGCCCACGTAGAGTGCGGCGCCGTGGCCGCCGAGCGCCAGGCCCGATCGCGGTCCCAGCCGTTCCCGCTCGCTCCGGCTCAGTGAGGGCAGCGGTGTCCGGCCGGAGAAGCCGATGATGCCCGCCGGGGTGTTCGTGGGGCCACCGGCCAGGTGCCGGGCCACCAGGGAGTGGGTGCCGTCCGCTCCGACCAGCAGGTCGCCGGTGGCGGGTGCGGCGTCGGCGAACTCCACGCGCGGCGTCCCGTGGTCGTCGTGGCCGACCCCGGTCGCCGTCCGGCCCAGGTGGAGGTCGTCGCCGACCGCTTCGGCGAGCAGTGTGCGCAGGGTGATGCGGTCGATGTCCGCACTCGGGTCGGCGCCGAGGTCCGGGCCGTGTCCCAGCAGTCGGCCGCGCCGGTCCCAGAACGCGTCGCGGTCGCGCAGCCGCAGCGCGGAGGACGACGCCAGCAGCCGCTCGAAGACCTCCGGCGGGAGCAGCTCCCGCAGCGCCGTCTGGGCCCGCTGGTCGAGTGTGATGTGGTATCCGCCCGTGGCCGCGACGTCGGTGTCGCGGTCGAACACCGCCACCTCGATCCCGCGGCGGCGCAGCCCGGCCCCCAACGCGAGTCCACCGATTCCGCCACCGACAACGACGACACGCACCATGTTCCCGCTCCTTCTCCGTTCCGGGATCGTCCCGGTCATGCTGGAGGATGGGGCATGTAGTGGCCACCGAATGTCCACCACTGCCCATAATGGGGTGGTGGCGGATACTTCACGGCGGGCGCTGCGGCTGCTCTCCCTGCTCATGGCTCGGCGCCAGTGGCCGCTGGGCGAGCTCGCGTCCCGGCTCGGCGTCAGCGAACGCACGGCACGGCGAGACATCGAGACCCTGCGCGGGCTCGACTACCCGATCACCACCGTCCGCGGGCCCGACGGGGGGTACCGGCTCGGCTCCGGGCACACCCTCCCCCCGCTGCTGTTCGACGACGATCAGGCGCTCGCGGTCTCGGTGGCCCTGCAGACCGCCCCGAGCACGGTGTTCGGCCTGGCCGAGGACGCGGCCAGGGCACTGGACACGCTCACCCAGGTGATGCCGGCCCGCGTGCGGGCGTCCATGGAGGCCCTGCACCTGACCAGGTTGCAGAACTACTGGGAGTTCCCCACTCCGCCCGTCGCCCCGGACGCGCTCACCGCGGTCGGCGGGGCGGTACGCCACCGGCACGTGCTCACCGTCCAGACCCTGCGCGCCGACGGGACACGGGCCCTGCCCGGGGACGGGGACTTCGTACCCGCCCGGCGCGTGGAGCCGCATCACCTGGTGGTGTGGGCCGCACGCTGGTACCTGGTCGCCTACGACCTCGCGGAGGAGGCCTGGCGCATCCACCGTGTGGACCGGCTGGTCCCCCGCCCGACGACGCAGCCCTTCACCGACCGCGCCCTCCCCGGGGGCGACGTCGCCCGGTTCGTCATGACCAGCCACGACCGGGGCGACGTCCCCACCGCCTGGCCGTGCATGGGAACCGCGCGCCTCGACCTGCCCGCCCACGTCGTCGCCCGCTGGGCGCCCGGCGGGTCGGTCATCCAGCACCTGGACGCCGACCACTGCCGGCTCACGCTCGGAGCGTGGTCGTGGGCGGGCGTCGCCGGGATCCTCTCCACCTTCGACACCGGGATCACCGAGGTGACCCCTGAGGAGCTGGTCGGTGCCTGCCACCGCCTCGCCGAACGGTGGTCCGCCGCCACGGGGCCGACCGCGTAGAGGCGGGCCGGGGCGGCGTCTGTCGGTCCCGGCCTGGAGAAACGGGGCCACCACGCACCACCCGACGCGAGGCCCTCTGTGACGCGACCCTCTCTGCCCCTCCGCCGGACCGGCGACGGCCCGCGTGTGCCCGGCACGCTGCTGGTCCGTACCGATCGCGCTGGGATCATGGTGGTCAACCTGGAGCTCGCCAACATGGACATCAGTTCCTTCATGGACCACGAGACCTGCAAGGCCCTCCCCTGGCGTTCGTCTCGTGTGGGCTCTTGCTCCGCCGGTCTAATACCTGTGCCGGGGCCATCGTCCAGGTGGTGAATTGCCGTCAGGGGAAGTGCAGGTCGACGACGGCGTCGTCTGCCCCGAGAACCACTGTTTCCACCTCGGTCCCCGTTCCGTCCTTCGTCCCGTGGACGTCCCAGCTGCCCCGGTGCAGGACGAGTCGGTAGCTTCCGTCGTCGATGGTGCGTGAACCCCTCTCGTGCGAGGACACGGGCGGGTCCTCGTTCGACGACCATTGGATGTTCACACCTTCGACCGGCTGACCCGAGGAGTCGTACACCGTGCCTGTGATGGCCGTCATCCCGGTTTCCCCAGGACTTCGACCGGGGTCGTCATTGCTGACCATTGTCCAGGGAAGAGCGCACGAAGAGGCCAGGAGAACCGTGGATACAACGCCTGATCCCCGCAGGCGGATACTGGCCATCCACGCCACCCTCTTTCTCGAAAGAAGCCGGGTCCGGACCACGGAAGCAAACCGGCTCCGGTTACGGCACCGGCCCGTGTTATGGCTTCCGCCATCGGGCAGGTCTGCTGCCACGGGCCCGAGGCGGTACCGCTCCGGAGTGGTCCGGGCAGCCCGGTTCATCATCCCCTGCCCGCGTTCCCGACGGCCGGGCCGGGGTACTCCGCCGGCCCGTGTCCCCCGGAAGAGCTACACGCAGGTGTCCACCCCATGGTGACGACTTCGCCCCGCCCCGGTCAGTAGCGTTCTCACCAGTCGCGGCTCCCCTGCCGCACCGATGTCATGAAAGACCCCCATGAGACTTCTCTGGCAGCTCCTGGCCGTCGCCGCGGTCGCCTTCCTCGGCGGACAGGCAGCCTTCGCGGTCCAGGACAACCCCTGGCTCACCCTGGCCCTGGGCCTCCTCACCGTCGTGATCTCGGTGTTCGTCTACCGGTGGGTGGTGCGCCGCACCGAGAAGCGCGAGGTGACCGAGCTGGCCTGGAAGGGCGCCACCGCCGCCACCAGCTGGGGCACCCTCCTCGGGGTCGGCCTGTTCGCCCTGGTCATCGCCAACATCACGTTCCTCGGCGGCTACCAGGTCCACGGTCTGGGCTCCCCGATGAGCGCCCTGGGCCTGGTCGGCTTCATGGGCGCCGCCGCGGTGACCGAGGAGCTGATGTGGCGCGGTGTGCTGTTCCGCATCATCGAGGAGCGCGCCGGCACCTGGATCTCCCTCGGACTGACCGGCCTGGCCTTCGGCCTCGTGCACATGGCCAACCCGCACGCCACCCTGTGGGGCGCCATCGCCATCGCCATCGAGGCCGGCGGCATGCTCACCGCCGCCTACATCGCCACCCGCAGCCTGTGGCTGCCCATCGGCCTGCACTTCGGCTGGAACATCGCCGGGTCCGCCCTCTTCGGCACCGAGGTCTCGGGCAACGGCACACCCCCGGGGCTGCTGGACGCCACCATGTCCGGCCACACCCTGATCACCGGCGGCGGGTTCGGCCCCGAGGGCAGCATCTACTCCGTGGTGTTCTGCGTCATCGCCACCGTGGTGTTCATGTGGATCGCCCGCCGCCGCGGCCGGATCGTCCCCGTCCGCCGGCGTGACGCGCGGCCCGCCACCACCGCCGCACCTCCCCGGTGACCTCGCTCCAGCGGCTCTCCCACCTGTGGCGGCGGCTCGACGTCTCCCTCCAGGACCTGCCCCTGGCCCTGCTGATCCTCTCCGTCTCCCTCGTCCCGTCGACGCACGGCTACGGGACCGATTTCGGCGGCGTGGCGGACCGCCCCTTCGACGCCCTGGGACTGCTCGCGGCAGCCCTGCAGTGCCTGCCCCTGGCCGTGCGGCGCCGGTGGCCGGCCCTGTCCCTGGCCGTGGTGGCCTGCGGCTTCGCCCTCGACCAGCTGAGCGGCTACCACCTGGTCGCGGGCACCGCGTTGCCCATCGCAGTGTTGAGCGCCGGCGCCCACCTCCACCGGCACCGGCCCACCGCCGTGGTGGTGGGCTCGGCCGCCTACGTGGTGCTGGCGGTCGCGGTGGCCCAGGTCGGCGCGGGTGAGTCCTTTCCCTCCTACCTGGTCTTCTACGCGACGCTGGCCTTCTCCTGGGGGACCGGGGCGTGGCTGCGGTCCACCAGGGCCGCCGAGGCCGAACGCCGCCGCTTCGTCGCCGAGGCCACCCGCACCGCCGAACGCACCCGCATCGCCCGCGAGCTTCACGACGTCGTGACCCACCACGTGACCGCGATGGTCGTGCAGGCCGAGGCGGCCCGCTACCTGACGGCCGCGCCCGAGCGGCTGGACGAGACCCTGACCGCGGTCACCGACACCGGTCGGCGGGCCATCACCGACATGCGCCACCTGCTCGACGTCCTCGACCCCGACCACTCCGCCCCTGTCCCCGGGTCCGACGAAGGGCTGCTGTCCGTGGTGGAGCGCACCCGCAGGGCCGGGCAGCCGGTGGAGTTCACCGAGGAGGGCGCCCCGGCCGCCTCGCGCGGCAGCGCCGACCTCGTCGCGCACCGTGTCGTGCAGGAGTCCCTGACCAACGCCCTCAAGTACGCGCACGGCAGCCCCACCACCGTCCGCGTGCGCCACCGCCCCGAGGAGATCACCGTGAACGTCACCACCGACCGCTCCGGGGCTTCCGGCGTCCCGCCCGGGGGCGGCGGGCGCGGCCTGGTCGGCCTGCGCGAACGCGTCGAGGTCCTGGGCGGCGAGTTCACCGCGGGGCCGCGCGAGGACGGGGGGTTCACCGTGGACGCGCGCATCCCCGCCCGCGCCCCGGCGGGCGGCCGGGCATGAGCGTGCCGATCCGGGTCCTGGTCTGCGACGACCAGGTGCTGATCCGCACCGGGCTGGTCACCATCATCGACGCCCAGCCCGACCTGGAGACCGTCGGCGAGTGCGGGGACGGCAGGGCCGCGGTCGAACTCGCCGAACGGCTGCGCCCCGACGTCGTGGTGATGGACGTGCGCATGCCCGTGCTCGACGGCATCGGGGCCACGCGGCGCCTGGCCGGAGCAGGGGTGGAACACCCCGTCAAGGTCCTCGTGGTCACGACGTTCAACCTCGACGAGTACGTCTACGAGGCGCTGCGCGCGGGCGCCAGCGGGTTCCTGCTCAAGGACGCGCCCCCGGCCCAGCTGCTGCACGGGATCCGGACCGTGGCCACCGGGGCGGCGCTGCTGGACCCCGACGTCACCCGCCGGCTGGTCGGCAGGTTCGCCACCCGGATCCGGCCCTCCCGGGCCGAGCCGGCCGATGTGCCGCTGACCCCGCGCGAGCTGGAGGTCCTGCGCCTGATCGCCGACGGGCTGTCCAACGGTGAGATCGCCGCGGCCCTGTTCATCAGCCAGGAGACGGTGAAGACGTTCGTCTCGCGGATCCTGGCCAAGCTCGGCCTGCGCGACCGGGTCCAGGCGGTGGTCTACGCCTACCGGCACGGGCTGGTCACCTGAGCCGGCGTCGGGCTCCGGCGCACGGGCAGGGCGGGTGCGGGCGGAGGTTCCCGGCCCCCGGCAGGCCCGGGCCGGGGCCGCCCCGGCCCGGCCGGCTTCTTCCCGGGCGGCGGAGATCCGCGACCGGCGGCCGGTCCGGGCGGGCGAGCTCAGCGTGTCGCCGCCGGCTCGGGGCGGGACGCGGCCGCGCCTTTCCGACACGACCTGCCCACCCTGGGCGGGGGTTCAATCCGCGAACGCGGCCACGTACGACGCCACGCACGGCTCCGGGGTGGCCGGTGAGGTGACGACGTGGCCGTCGACGGTCACCGGCGGGTCGAGCGGCACCTGGAGCAGCCGCTCGGAGCGGGCCCCGTCGAACTGCTCGGCCGGCATCAGCGTCCAGCCCCCGGGGTCCCGGCCCACCTCGAACAGCACGTTGAGCACGTCCCCGGCAGGCGGCCGCAGCGGGGCCACGGGCAGGGCGGCGAGGATCGCGTCGTGCATCGGCGGGTCACCGGCGCGGGCGGGAACCCGCAGGCCGTGCGGATCGAGGTCGTGCAGGCTGACCGCGGGCTTGCGGGCGGCGGGGTGCTCACGCGCGAGCACTGCGTGCAGCGGCTCGGACCAGGCGCGCACGACCGTCATCGCCGCGGAGGTGAACGCTCCCCGCACCAGTGCGAGGTCCAGCTCGCCGTCGCGGACGGCGTCGAGTCGCGCGGCCACCGGCAGGTCGACCAGTTTCGGCTCGGCGGGGCGTTCGCCCTCGCCGAGTCGGCCCAGCGCCCGGTCGAGCCGCCGGGTGACGCAGGACGCGACCCCGATCCGCAGGACGGCCGCCGGTTCTGCGGCGACCACCCGCACGCGGGCCGCCGCGGCGAGGGTCCTACGGGCCTCGGCGAGCACCCGTTCGCCCGCCGGGGTGAGCCGTACCCGGCGTGAGGTGCGGTCGAGCAGGCCCGCTCCGAGCTCGCGTTCGAGCCGGGCGACCTGCTGGCTCACCGCCGGCTGCACGATGCCCAGCCGTTGCGCCGCACGCCCGAAGTGCAGCTCCTCGGCGACGGTCACGAAGTACTGCAGCGCCCTCAGTTCCATCTGCCTGATCTATCACACGATGTGATCGCTGCCGGGCGTTTGTGGTCATTGTTCGCGTAGCCCGCTCCCGCTGTGATGGGTACGAGCCCGCCGGAGCGGTCCTCCTGTCCGCTGGAGGCCGCGACGCGCGGGAGACGCGAACGGAGAACAGAGTGAGCACCACAACCCTCGGCGTCATCGGCACCGGCATGGTCGGCCTCGGGGCCGCCCGCCGCGCCGTCGACGCCGGCCTGAACGTCGTCCTGAGCAACTCACGCGGCCCCGAGACGCTGGCCGGTACCGTCGCGGAGCTCGGCCGGCGGGCCCGCGCGGCCGCCCCGGCCGAAGCGGCGAGCGCCGGTGACCTGGTCATCGCCTCCGTGCCGCTGGCCGCCCACGAGCGGCTGCCCCGGGCGGAGCTCGCCGGCAAGACCGTGATCGACCCGATGAACTACGCGCCGCATCCCGGCTTCGCAGTGCCGGAACTCGACAGCGACGAGCTGACCTCCAGCGAACTGGTGCAGCGCCACCTCGCGGATGCCCGGGTGGTGAAGGCGTTGCACAACATCGGCCCCAAGCAGTTGTTGGAGCTGTTCCGCCCGGCCGGGGCCCCCGACCGCACCGCGGTGCCGCTTTCCGGCGACGCCCCGGACGCCAAGGAGGAGGTGGCCGACCTGCTGGACGTCCTGGGCTTCGACGCGGTGGACCTCGGCACACTGGCCGACAGCTGGCGCAGCGAACCCAACACCCCGTTGTACGCCCTCCCGTACGTGGGACGACCGCCGTCCGGCCTCACTCCCGGGGAATTCGTGGCCTGGGTCCAGCAGGCGCCCGGTGTGCCCGTGTCCGCCGCCCGGATCGAGGAGCTCGCCGACACAGTGCGGGGGCCCGCGGGTTTCCGGATGTCCTAGCGGGTGATCCGCCCCGGCGACGCGGCCGGGCGTCCGCCCGCCCTCTCCGCGGCTCCCCTGCGGGCGCTACGGCAGGGGGCGGGCCCGGCTGCCGCAGCGTCCCGGCCGCCGCGCGCCGCGCCCGCCGGGAGAGCGACGTTCCGACCGACTCGGCCGGATTCGCACCCTTGGTAACGTACGTGCCATGCGAACGCCAGCTCCCCCTCGCGGCCCCCTCGTCGGCCGGCGGCACGAGAGCGACCGCATCGAGGAGCTGACCGGGTCCGCACGGGCGGGCCGGGGCGGAGCACTGGTCCTGCGCGGCGAGGCGGGCATCGGCAAGAGCGCCCTGCTGGACCACGCCCGCGACGCCGCCTCCGGGTTCCGGGTCGTCCACGTGTCCGGGTCCCAGTACGAGGCGGAACTGCCGTTCGCCGCCCTGCACCAGCTGTGCCTGCCGGTGCTGGGACACCTCGACCAGCTGCCCGCCCAGCACCGCGAGCCCCTCCTGGCCGCGTTCGGGACGGCGACGGGAACCCCGGACGTGTTCCGTGTCGGACTGGCGGCCCTGGGGCTGCTGGCGGCCGCGGCGCGGGAGCGCCCGCTGCTGTGCCTGGTCGAGGACGCCCAGTGGCTGGACTCGGCCTCGACCAGGGTCCTGGCCTTCCTCGCGCGCCGGGTCGCCGCCGAGCCGGTCGCCCTGGTGTTCGGGGTGCGGCTGCCCTGCCCGGCCGGGGAGCTGGACGACCTGCCGGGCCTGACCGTCGAGGGGCTGGCCGACGCCGACGCGCGGACGCTGCTCGCGTCGCTGAGCCACGAGGTGCTGGACGAGCAGGTCCGGGAGCGGATCGTGGCCGAGGCGCGCGGGAACCCCCTGGCACTGCTCGCCCTGCCCAGGGCCGGCGGTTTCGCGCCGCCGGACGCGTCCTCGGTGACGACCCGTGTCGAGCTGGGCTTCCGGGAGGCGCTGGCCGGCCTGTCCGCCGGGGCGCGGCGGCTGCTGACGGTCGCGAGCGCCGACCCGACGGGCGACCCCGGGCTGCTGTGGCCGGCCGCGCAGCGGCTGGGCATCGACCTGCCGACCGCCGGCGCCGCCGCCTCCGCCACCGGGCTCGTGGAGTTCGGCACCCGCATCCGCTTCTACCACCCGCTGGCCCGGACGGCGGTCTACCGGTCGGCGGAGGCGGACGAGCGCCGGCTGGCCCACCGCACGCTCGCCGAGGTCACCGACCCGGTCGTCGACCCGGACCGGCGCGCCTGGCACCGCGCCCAGGCGAGCGCGGGACCCGACGACGGCGTCGCCGACGAGCTGGAGCGCTCGGCGTCGCGCGCCGAGGCCCGTGGCGGGGCCGTGGCCGCCGCGGCGTTCCTCGAACGTGCGGCGGAGCTGACGCTGGACGCCGACCGGCGGGTCGGACGGACCCTCGCGGCGGCGCGGGCCGCGCTCTCCACAGGCGACGCCGACCGGGCCGCGCGACTGCTCACGGCCGTGGACGGCTCGGGCCCGGACGAGCTCCGGAACGCCGAGGCCGACCTGCTGCGGGGGCAGATCGCCTTCGTGCGCCCGGGCGACGGCGACGGCCCGGTGTTCATGCTGCGCGCCGCGCGCCGGCTCGCGCCCCTGGACCCCGCCCGGTCCCGTGAGAGCTACCTGGAGGCGCTGGAGATGGGCCTGCTCGTCGGCCGGGCGAGCGGTGTGATGGACACGGTTCTGGCCGCGGCGCAGGACTCCGCGCCGCCCCCGCACGGGCCCGACGCCCTGGACGCGCTGACCGTGCTGGCCGCCCAGGGGCACCGCGCGGCGGTCCCCCTCGTCCGCGAGGCCCTCGACGGAGCCGGCGGGGCGCTGTGGACCCGGCACCCGGCGCTCGCGGTCACGCTGGCGGCCGAGCTGTGGGACCCGCACACCCACGCGACGATCATCGAGTGGCTGATGAAGAACGGCCGCGAGTCGGGGTCGCCGCTCGTGCTGCGCCTCGGTCTGGCGCAGGCGGCCTCCGGCGCCGCGCTGGCGGGCGACCTGGACCGGGCGATGGCCGCGATCGCCGAGGAGGAGGCGATCGCCGACGCGACCGGCGCCCCCTCGATCACCTACCACCGGTTGCAGCTGGCGGCGATGCGCGGCCGCCGCGAGGAGGCGTTCGCTCTGTTCGGGACCGCCACGGCAGCGGCGGCGACGCAGGGCGTGGGGCAGCTGGTCGCCAACGTCCACTGGGCCGGGGCGGTGCTGCACAACGGCCTGGCCGACTACCGGGCCGCGCTGGCCGAGGCCCGGCGGGCCGTCGCCCACGGGGACCTCTTCATCGCCGGGTTCTCCCTGCCCGAGCTGGTGGAGGCCGCCGTGCGGTGCGGCGAGCGCGAAGCGGCGGCCGAGGCGCTGGCGTCGCTGACCGAACGGACCCGGGCGAGCGGGACGGCGACGGGCCTGGGCGTGGCGGCCTACGTCCGGGGACTGGTGAGCGGCGCCGAGGACGACTACCGGGAGGCCGTCGAACTCCTCGCGGACAGTCCGCTGCTCCCCTACCGGGCCAGGGCCCACCTCCTGTACGGGGAGTGGCTGCGGCGCGAGGGGCGCCGCCGGGACTGCCGTCCGCACCTGCGCACGGCGCACGCGCTGCTCTCCGGCGCGGGGCTGGAGGCGTTCGCCCGGCGGGCCGCCGACGAGCTGCGGGCCACGGGAGAGACGGCCCGCAGCCGCTCCGGGCACACCCGCGACCGGCTCACGATGCAGGAGCTCCACATCGCCCGCCTGGTCGCCACCGGCGCGACGTCCAACGAGGTGGCGGCCCGGCTGTTCATCAGCCCGCGCACCGTCGACGCCCATCTGCGCAACATCTTCCGCAAGCTGGGGCTCACCTCCCGCCGACAGCTCAAGGACCTGCCCGACCTGTCCCCGTCCGCGTAGGGCCGGTTCCTCCGCGCGGGGCGGAGAAGGCGTCTCACAGGCGGGGCATCGTCACCACCCCGAGGAAGACGGCGACGTCGGTGCCCGCCTCGAACGTGTGGTCCGCGGTGTTCCCGATCCGCGCCGATCCCCCTGCGTCGACGCGCAGGTCCGACGAGCCGGACCGGACGAGGAGCTGGCCCTGGAGGACGTGGGCCATGGTCTCGGGTGCGCCCGCGGCGGGAGAGACGTGGTAGCGGTCGCCCCCGACCAGATGCCACTTCCACATCTCGACGAACACCTGGCTCGTCTGGACCGCCTGCAGGAGGCTCGCCCAACTCCCGTTCGGCGTCGACCACACCTCGACCCCCTCGGGCGGGCCCTCCCCCAGCACGCCGGCGAGCGCCGGGAACGTCGTGCCCAGCGCGGAGGCGATCCTGTCGACCGTCGCGATGCTCGGGTTGGCCTGGCCCAGTTCGATCTGCGTGAGCATCCGCCGGCTCACACCGCTGAGTTCGGCGAGCTTCACCACGCTCAGGTCCTTGCCCTGCCGTACCGCACGGATGCGGTTGCCCAGGAGGACGACCACCTCGGGTCGGATCTGCTCGGTCATGCGCTCCTCAGCCGGTGTCTCGGGACGGATCCAAGGTGAGCACTATAATGCTCACGCGTGCTTGTTCGGTTGCCGGGCCGGCCCGTCCGCCGTGTGCACAGACGAAGCTGAGAGGCGCGAATGACCCGCAAGCACGTGACTCCCCCGCCCCGGAAGACGGGTACGCCGCAGGCCAGGGCCAGAATCCTACGGTGGCAGCTCGCCTACGGCACCCTCGGCGTGCCGCAGGCCGCCGCGCCCATCGCCTTCGGCCTGGTGGCACTCCCCCTCACCGGCTCGGTCGAGTCCGGCGCCACGATGGTCTTCGCCATGACCACGGCCCAGGTCCTGGGCGCCGTCCCCGTCTCGCGCCTGGGCAGGCGGTTCAACAGTGTGCACTACCTTCGGGCCCTGATCGCCGTGCGCACGATCGCCCTCGCCGCGGTCACCGTGCTGGCGGCCGTGGGGGCCCCGTTCGCGTTCCTCGTCGCCGCGGTCGTCGCCGCGGGCCTGGTCAACGGAGCCGCCTACGGCTACCAGCGGCTCCTCCTCAACCACCTGGTCTCTCCGGGAGGGCTGCCCCGGGCACTGGGCGTGGCCGCGACGCTCAACGAGATCAACTTCGTGCTGTCCCCCGTGCTCGCGTCCCTGCTCGGCGCGGTCTCGCCCGTCGGGGCGATGGCGGCGATCACCGTGCTCGGGGTGGGGCCCATGCTCCTGCTTCCCCCGATTCCGCAGGCGCGCGGACCGGAGGACGGCCGGCCCGGCGGCACGGGCGGGCGGGTCCCCGCCGAGGTGCTCCTCTGGCTGTTCTGCGCGGCCGCGGGGGGCGCAGCGGTCGCGGCCGTCGAGGTCGGTGCCGTGTCGTTCGCCCTCTCCTTCGGGCTCGCCCCGGGCTGGGCGTTCCTGTTCGCCTCGGTCCTGTGCGTCGGCGCCGTGACCGGCGGCGTCTGGGTCAGCCTCCGCAACCGCGTGCCGGAGCGCTGGAAGGTCGCCTTCTTCCTCGTGATGAGCACCGCGGCCTCCGGCGTGATCCTCGCCGGAGGGCACATCGCCCCGACTCTCGCGGGAGCGGCGGTCCTGGGGTTCTTCCTGCCGCTCCTGGGGACGTTCTACTCGCTGGTCGTCGACGAACTCGCACCGCCCGGACGCCGTGCGGAGATGTTCGCCCTCCTGCGCACGGCGAACTCGCTCGGCGTCATCGCCACCAGCGGCCTGCTCGCCCTCCAGGGGTTGCCGACCGCGCTCCTCGGCAGTGCGGCGCTCCTGCTGCTCGCGTCGTGCCTGGCCGCGCTCCACGCCGTCCTGGTCCGCCGTGGACGCCGGCCCCAGCCCCTGACGCACGTCGACGGCCGCGAGGATGCCATCGCCTGAGGTCGCGGGGACACCGACGGACACGGGCCGCCGGGCTTTCGGCCGACCGGCTCCGCGCCGGGGGCCGGTTGTCGCCGGCCGCGGGGATGACAGGGCCTGCGGCCACGCAGGTGTCGGTGTGCTCGCGGGTCGGAGCATCATTCCGTCGACGGTCACCAGAGCCGGAGGAGGGCAGCGGCGCCGCGTCGGCCCGCGCCCTGTTTCTCCGGGGCTCCGGGGCCCCGGGAGAACCGTCTACGTAGGTATCGCCGACGCGAGGGCGCCCCGTTCCGCGGGATGTTCGTCCCATGGAACGTCGCACAGCTCTCAAGGTCCTCGGTATCGGCATCGGCGGGGCGTTCGCCCTCGCCGGGGGCGGCCTCGGCGTCTACTACGCCGCCGCGAAGCGGGACACCGCCGGGAGGATCGGCTTCGACTCGGCGCTGGCCGTCCCTCCCCTGGCCGGGTCCGCGCCCGGCGAGGCGGGGTCCCGGGTGTTCACGCTCGGTCTCCGGTCGGGCGAGACGGCGTTCAAGGAGGGGGCGGCCACCCGCACCTGGGGCGTGAACGGCGCCTACCTCGGCCCCACGGTCCGCGCCCGCCGCGGCGAGGAGGTCGCGTTCGCGGTGCGCAACGAACTGGACCAGGAGACCTCGCTCCACTGGCACGGCATGCACCTGCCCGCGGCCATGGACGGCGGACCGCACCAGACCGTCGCCCCCGGCGGTACGTGGGAGCCGCGGTGGAGGATCGACCAGCAGGCGGCGACGCTCTGGTACCACCCCCACGTGCACGGGGCGACCGGAGACCACACGTACCGGGGCCTGACCGGGCTGTTCATCGTCGACGACGACGCGACCGACGCGCTGAACCTGCCCTCGGAGTACGGCGTCGACGACATCCCGATGATCGTCCAGGACCGCGCGTTCGACCGGGACAACCAGTTCGAGGAGAGGATCCCGCTGGCGGGCTCGCTGGGCGTGATCGGTGACGAGATCCTCGTCAACGGCACGCTGGGCCCGTACTTCGACGTCACGACCGGGCTCGTGCGGCTGCGACTGCTCAACGGGTCCAACGCCCGCCTGTACAACTTCGGTTTCTCGGACGACCGGGCCTTCTCGCTCGTGGCCACCGACGGCGGCCTGCTCGCCGAGCCGTGGGAGACCGACCGCCTGCACCTGTCGCCGGGTGAACGGGCGGAGATCGTCGTGGCCTTCGAGCCCGGCGAGACCGTCGACCTGCGCTCCTACCCCTCACCGGAGTACGGCGGGGCGTCGGGGAGGCTCGACGGCTTCGCGGACCTGCTCGACATCTGCCGGTTCAGGGCCGCCGACACCCTGTCCGACGACACCGAGGTCCCCGCGGTGCTCGGCGCAGCGCCGGATCTGGCCGCCGAGGCGGTGGCGCAGGAGCGCTCCTTCGTGCTCGCCTCGGACCGGATCAACGACCGCTCGATGGCGATGGACCGCATCGACTTCGGCGTCCGCGAGGGCACCGTGGAGGTGTGGGAGGTGACCAACGACAACGGCTACCTGCACAACTTCCACGTCCACGACGTCCAGTTCCAGGTCCTGACGGTCGACGGCGAGACCCCGCCGCCCCACCTGCGGGGCTGGAAGGACACGGTCATGGTGGCCCAGGGCAGGCGCTACCGGCTCGCGATGCGCTTCGGCGGCCACACCGACCCGAACATGCCGTACATGTACCACTGCCACCTGCTGCAGCACGAGGACGACGGGATGATGGGCCAGTTCGTCGTGCTGGGCGAGGGCGAGGAGGTCGGCGCGGTGCCGGCTGCGCACGACCACGCCTGAGGGGCGCGCTGCGCGATGGCCGCCGTCGGGGCGGCCGGCCCGTCGCCGGAGGGGCGCCCGCGGAACCGTACGCGCACGCGCCGACGCCCGAGGCGTGCGGCACCCGCACACGGTCCGGTTCTCCCGAAGCCGCGGTGAGCCGCACAGCAGTCCGGTGGGTCGCCGCACCCGACCCCGTGGCCGCGCCGCGGGCGGGTGTCGGCGGACGGCGGTAGCGGTGATTCCTTTTCAGGTCGGGTTTTCGGAATTCCGTGTGCTGACAACCCATCGAGGCTTTGTCGCAGCGAATAACGGAATTCCCTGCGGCGGAGCCCCTGCCGTGATCATCGCGACCCGTGGCGGGCGATTCCGCCCGCCGAAGCACCGGCGCCGGACGCATGCCCCCAGGCCGGCCGCGCCGGGCCGTCCGGCCGTCCCTCGCCCCTCACAGCGCCGTCCGCCGGAGGGACACAGGGCTCGTCGCGCCGCGAGTCGCTCTGACACAGATCGTCAACTGATTGATTCTCCCGGGGCTGGCCGCCACCCCGGTCCTGCGTAGGATTTCAAGAAGTCGGCAGTACGTTATTTGCGTATTTGACCCACTGCCGCGCCGAGCGTTCCGTTTTATCGACGACAGAAGGAAGCACACACTATGCGCGCCCTCGTGGTCGCTCACGGCGAGGCCGGTCCCATCCGGTTCGCCGATGTCGATGAGCCCGTACCGTCCACCGGTGAGGCGCTGGTGGAGATACGGCACATCGGCCTCAACTTCGGAGAGCTGAATTACGTGCACCAGTGGCCGGCCGGCGCCGTGCACGGTCACGACGCGGCCGGCGTCGTGGTGCGCGCCGCATCCGACGGCTCGGGGCCGCCCGAAGGTACGCGCGTCGCGCTGGGAATGACCCCCCACGCGTGGGCGGAGCGTGTGGCGGTCGACCCGGCCTCGCTCGGCGCCGTTCCCGAGGGGGTGGACCTGGCCGACGCCGCCGCGCTGGGGATCGCCGGAGTCACCGCGTTCCGGGTGCTGCGCAAGCGCTCCCTGCTGGCGCGCAACGTCCTGGTCACCGGCGCCAGCGGGGGCGTGGGGCACTTCGCCGTCCAGCTGGCGGCGCTGGCGGGCGCCCGGGTGACGGCACTCGTCGGTTCGCCGGACCGGGCCGCCGGACTGCGCGAACTCGGCGCCGACGAGGTCCTGACCGACCTGGCCGAGACCGGGGACCGGTTCGACCTCGTCCTGGACACGGTCGGCGGGCCGCTGGTGGCCCGGGCGTGGAACTCGCTCGCCGAGGGCGGCACCATCCACGTGGTCGGTTACTCCTCGGGGCAGGAGACCACGTTCCCGCCAGGGGCCCTGTTCGGCTTCGGTGAACCCCGCAGCATCGCCACCTACGGCGACATGACACCGACCAGCGGGGAACTGGCGGACCTGCTGGGCCTCATGGCCGCCGGGAGGCTCTCGGCGCCGGTCGGCCTGCGAGGCGACTGGCGGGACGTGGACGACGCCGTCCAGGCGCTGTTCGCGCGGAAGGTGCACGGAAAGGTCGTTCTCGACGTGGCCTGAAGCTGTGAACGAAGGAACGTGCGCCGTCGCCCGTCGGCGGGCGGTCCGCGGCGCGGACGAGAATGGACCCATGGACGTGTTGGCGGAGGTCTTGCGTGTCTCGGGTTCGCGTGGGGCACTCGGGGTCATGGTGAAGGCCGGAGGAACCTGGGGCCTGTGGCTGGACGCCTCTCCGGGAGCGACACTGCACGTGGTCTCTCGCGGCACGGTGTGGCTGCACGCCTCAGGCGAGAAACCTCTTCGGGTGCAGGCCGGAGACGCCGTCCTGGTGCCGCCGGGCACCGCGCACGGGATAGCCGGCGGCGCCGGCGTGACCATGGGTTCCTGCGACCGTGAGGCGGCGGCCCGGTCTTTCGGCGACGGCCGGGCCCTGCGGCTGGGCTCGGAGCCGGCACAGGCGGAGGTGATCGTCCTGCACTATGAGCAGGACCCGGAGGTGAGCACACCGGTGCTCACCTCCCTGGCCCGGCCGATGCACGTCACAGCCCGCCAGAACACGCAGTTCGGGAGGACCGCCGAACTTCTCGCCGAGGAGCTCGCACAGCCGCAGATCGGCACCGCCGCCGCCGTCAACAGCATCGTCGACCTCCTGCTCGTCCAGTTCGTACGCGCCTGGCTGGAGCGCCATCCGGAGGCGCGGTCCGGCTCATGGCTGGGAGCGATGCGTGATCCGGTCGTGCGCGACGCCCTGGCACGCGTCCACGCCCAACCGGAACGCCCCTGGACCACGGAGGCCCTGGCCGTCGCGACGAGCGTCTCCCGGGCGACGCTGTCCAGGCGTTTCCGGTCCGCCCTCGGACAGACGCCGGGCGCGTACGTGACGCAGTGGCGCATCGACCTGGCGTCCGTCCGGCTCCGCGACACCGACGAGCCGGTCGAGTCGATCTCCGGCGCGGTGGGCTACGCCTCGCCGCACGCCTTCAGCCGTGCCTTCAGACGTGCCCGGGGCACGGCCCCCGGGGAGTACCGTTCCCGGTTTCGCCGGTGATCGCGGGTAGGAGGTCACCGGCGACACCTGCGCACGGGTGCGGTCCGGCCGTCCCCGGGCCGGGGCCCGGACGGACACGCCCTACCCCGGGGGCGCCGGCGACAGCGCCGGAGGCGTGCGCACGCCGAACTCGTGGCGCAACGCCGACCTGGCGGCCAGGTGGCCCCCCATGCCGTGCACACCGGGTCCGGGCGGGGCGGACGCCGAGCACAGGTAGACGCCGCGCAGAGGGGTGCGGTGCGGGTCCCAGCGGGGCACGGGCCGCAGCAGCGTCTGCCTGAGGGTCATCGCACCGGAGGCGATGTCGCCGCCCACGTAGTTGGGGTTGTACCGCTCCAGGTCGGCCGCGCTCCGGGAGCTCCGCGCCACCACGGTGTCGGCGAACCCGGGCGCGTACCGCTCGATGCGGGCGGTCACGAGCTCGGCGGGGTCGGCGGGGTCCCCGTGGGGCACGTGCGCGTAGGCCCACACCGGCCGGTGCCCCCCGGCGCCCACGCGCCCGGGGTCGGCCGCGGCCGGGTCCACGACCAGGACGAACGGCACCTCCCCCGGCCTGCCCCGGGCCACCAGGGACTCCTGCCGGAACACGGTCCCCTGGCGGCCCCCGAGGTGGACCGTCCCCGCCGCCCCCACCTCCGGGTTCGCCCAGGGGATCGGCTCCGAGGTGAGGAAGTCGACCTTGGCGGCCCCGGGGCCGTACCGGAAGGCGCGCAGGCCCGCGCGGTAGGCGCCGGGCAGCAGCGGGCCCGCGATCCTCAGGAACTCCTTCGGGGACAGGTCCAGGAACACGGCCCGCGCGCCTCGGACCTGTCTGAGGTCGTCGACCCGCTGCCCGGTGGCGAGGGTTCCGCCGTGGGCCCGGACGTCGGCCGCCATCGCCTCGGCGATCCGCGCGCTCCCGCCGCGCGGGACCGGCCAGCCGGAGCCGTGGGCGAGATGGCCCAGCAGGAGGGCGACCG
Source organism: Streptomonospora nanhaiensis (assembly GCF_026642255.1). Classification (GTDB taxonomy): domain Bacteria; phylum Actinomycetota; class Actinomycetes; order Streptosporangiales; family Streptosporangiaceae; genus Nocardiopsis; species Nocardiopsis tropica. The sequence goes on from NZ_CP113264.1 coordinate 4,310,092, forward strand.
CGGCCGAGGAGGGCGTGGGCATGCGGCCGACCACGTGGGCGCCCACCCCGGCGAGCAGCGCCGCGGCCTCCGGCCCCGCGAAGGCGTGCCGGGCCAACGGGGTGCCGTGGCGCAGCATGCCCAGCCCCAGCAGCAGCGGGGCGCGCAGGTCGGCGGGGAGGCTGCGCTGCCGGCCCAGTGCGAAGTCCACCACCGCGCGGCTGTGCTCCAGCAGCGGTCCCATCAGCGCCCGCCAGGCTCGCCCGTCACGGCCCAGGCCCGCGCAGGCGGCGTCGAGGTCGTGGTGGGCCAGCGCCGCCCGGCCGCCCTCCAACGGGTGCGCGTAGCTGATCCGCGGCGTGAGCAGCTCCACCCCCCGGGCCGCCAGGTCGAACTCGCGGAAGAACGCGGACGCCGCCGCCATCGGGTGCACTGCCGAGCAGATGTCGTGCACCACGTCGTCACGGAACAGCGGCGAGGTGCGCAGGCCGCCGCCGATGTCCTCCGCCGCCTCGTACACGGTCACGGACAGGCCCGCCCGGGCCATGGTGACCGCTGCGGCCAGGCCGTTGGGCCCGCTCCCCACCACGGCGACGTCCTCGCTCATGCCTTCCCCTTCCACACCCCGGCGGCCTTCAGGCGCCGGGTTCGTAGACGTAGGGCCGGGTCCAGGTCACCGGCTCGAAGCCGCGCCTGCGCAGCGTGGGCTCCGAGGTCGGCAGGGCGTCGACCAGGACGTGGGTGCGCCCCCGCTCCCTTGCCTCCCTCAGCCTGCTGCCGACCAGCGCGGTGAACAGGCCCCGCTTGCGGTGCTCGGGCCGGGTGCGCCCGCCCGCCAGCTCGGCGTAGGGGCCGCCCGGCCGCAGGTGGATCCGGCCGCAGGCCGCGGGGCGGCCGTCCTCGTAGGCGATGTGGACGCTCATCGCCTCCGGTGCCCTCCGCAGACCCTCGGCGAGCCTGCGCCGCTCCTGCTCCACGTCGCGCCGGCCGAGGGCGGCGGCGATCCCGGCGTAGTCGTCCAGGCCCCGCTCGTCCACGACGCGCCGGATGTCGCGCCCCTGCGGGTCGAAGGCCGCCGGGTCGGCCCCCTCGACCGCCAGCGCCAGCACGCTCTCCCGGTCGTCGGGCTCGAAACCCGCGGCTGTGAGCCGCTCGCCCAGGTCGGCGGGGGTGTCGTGGCCGTAGACCTTCCACTCCAGGGTGTAGGGCGTCCGGCGCGCGAGGTCGACCTCCTCCCGGATGACCCCGTCGAGTTCCCCGGGGGCGCAGCGCGCGTAGACGATCCGGCGCTCGGAACCGTCCGCCGCGTGCTCGCGGACGACGCCTCCCCGGCCGGTGCTGTCCCCCGAGGCCCGGCGCTCGCCGTCGAGCCCCGCCAACAGGTCGTGGTCACTCATACGGGGTTTCCTCACGGTCCAGGATCCGGGCCACCGGCCGGTTGCCGGCCATGGCGTCGAGAATAGGGCAGAGGCCTTCCAGCAGGCCCCGGGCGCGCTCCGCGCGGAAGATCTCGCTGTTGCAGGTCAGGGCGAGCTCCGGTTTCCCGTCGGAGGGTACGAAGGCGAACAACAGGTCGGCCTCCTTCGGGCGCCGCGGCAGCTCCCGGGCCGCGAAGGAGACGCCGCCTGCGCTCGGCGCCTGCGCTCGGTCGGGCCGGTCCAGCGCCACCATGACGTCGAACAGCGGACTGCGGTCGGTGCCGCGGTCCCCAACGGTCCACGGCCACCGGCCCGGGGGGACGACTCGTCTAGGCTCGACCGGGTGAGCCACGACACCGCAGCAGAGCGGCAGTTCTACGCGCGCCTGCCCGCCACCCGGGGCGCGGCGGGTGCGCTCATCCTCTCCCCCGGCGGACAGGTGCTGCTGGTGGAGCGCGCCTACAAGCCCGACCGGCCATGGGGCCTCCCCGGCGGCATCGTCGAACACGGCGAGTCCCCGCTGGCCGCGTGCCGCCGCGAACTGGCCGAGGAACTCGGCGTCCGGGCCACCGTGACGCACCTGGCCGCCGTCGACTGGGTCCCGTCCTCCGGCGAGCGCACCGCCGCCCTCCAGTGGCTGTTCACCGCCCACCTGCCCGAGGGCGCCGAACCGCGCCTCCCCCCGGACGAGCTGTCGGGCTGGGCGTGGGTGGAACCCGGACGCCTCGGCGACCTGCTCCCCGCCCACGTGGCCCGCCGCGCCACCGCGGCCCTGGCCGCCCGGACGTCCGGCACCACCGTCTACCTCGAGCACGGCCACCACGCGCTGGAGGAGGACCGTTGACCGCGCCCGGCACCGACCGCGCCGCCGCGGTGGCCGCGGCCTTCACCGACATCGCCGAGCGCCGCGCCGGCGGCGGGTACGCGCCCGTCCACGCGGCCATGGCCACCGCCTGCGCCACCGACCCCTGCGCCCTGGACCTGGCCTCCCGGGCCGCCGACGGCCAGAACCCGCCCTCCCTGCTGCTGGGCGCGGTGCAGTACCTGCTCGCCCGCCGAGACCCCGGCCACGCGCTGGCCCGCTTCTACCCCACCCTCACCGGGCGGCCGGCCCCCGACCCGCAGGTCGACGACCCGTGGCCCGACCTGCGGGCGTTCCTCACCCGGCACCGCGACCGGATCGCGGAGATCGTCACCACCCGCCTGGTCCAGACCCACGAGGTCGGCCGGTGCTCCTACCTCTACCCGGCCCTGACCGCCGTCCGCCGCCACGCCGGCGCGCCGCTCGCCGCGATCGAGATCGGCCCCTCCGCCGGGCTCACCCTGGTCCCGGACCGCTACGCCTACTCCTACGGAGACGGGACCACCGCCGGCGCACCCGACTCCCCCCTCCTCCTGAGGAGCGAACTGCGCGGGCCCCACCGCCCCCCGCTCGACCGCGGCCCCGAGATCGCCTGGCGTGCCGGGATCGACCTCAACCCCCTCAACCTGGCCGACGCCGAGGACCGCGCCTGGCTGCGGTCCCTCGTCTGGCCGGACCACCCCGACCGCGCGGCCCGTCTGGACACCGCGTTCGCCGCCGCCCGTACCGGGGAACTCCCGACCCTCCACCGGGGCACCGCCTCCCAGCACCTGCCCGCCCTCCTCGAACAGGCTCCCGTGGACGCGGTGGTGTGCGTCTACCACACCGCCGTCACCGCGCACTTCACGTCCCGGGCGCGCGCCGAGCACCGGGACCTGCTGCGCAGGCTCTCGGAGCGCAGGCGCATCCTGTGGCTGCGCGCCGAACCCGTCGAGGAGCCGCGACTGCGGTTCACCGACCTGGACGGCGGCCTGGCCCGCACCGAGGTCGTGTTGGGCGGCTACCACCCGCACGGCGCCTGGCTGGAATGGCACCACCGGGGGTGAAGGCCGCCGGCCGGCAGTGGGCGCCTTTCGGGCAGCGGCCCTGCCGGGAAGACCGTGGCGACTGAAGTGTCCCCGGATCACACCCGAAGTCCCCGACAGGGCGAAGTGACGACAACTGAGCAGGGGCGGCATTCTCGGGGATAGGATCCCCCGTGTGACTGAGACCTCGATTCGCACCAGGTTCGCGCCTTCCCCGACCGGTATGTTCCATGTGGGCAATGCCCGGTCACTGCTGCTGAACTGGGTGGTCGCGCGACAATCCGGCGGCACCATGGTGCTGCGGATCGAGGACACCGACGCCGCCCGCTCCCGCCCCGAATGGACCGAGGGCATTCTGGCGGCGATGGCGTGGATGGGCGTGGACGCCACCCAGTACGAGGGTCCCTACTCCCAGACCGATTACGCGGACAAGCACACCGAGGCCGCCCAGCGCCTGTTGAAGGAAGGGCTGGCCTACTACTGCGACTGCGCCCGCGAGCAGGTCCAGGCCCGGCGGGACAACCCCAACCTGGGCTACGACGGGTTCTGCCGCGACCTCGGTCTGGAGACCGGGCCCGGGCGGGCGCTGCGTTTCCGCATCCCCGAGGGCGGACCGGCCGTGGTCGAGGACCGGATCCGAGGCCGGGTGGAGTTCCCGCACGAGGCCCTGGAGGACTTCGTCATCGCCCGCGGTGACGGCACCGCCCTGTTCGTCCTGGCGAACGTGGTGGACGACGTCGAGATGGGCATCACGCACGTCATTCGGGGCGAGGAGCACCTGTCCAACGCTCCCAAGCAGCAGTTGCTGTGGGAGGCGCTGGGACACACCCCGCCGGTATGGGCGCACGCCCCGGTGCTGGTGAACGACAAGCGCCAGAAGCTGTCCAAGCGGCGTGACAAGGTCGCCATGGAGTCCTACCAGGCCGAGGGCTACCTCCCCGAGGCCATGGTCAACTACCTGATGCTGCTGGGATGGGCTCCCGGCGAGGACCGCGAGATCATGCCGATCGAGGAGATGATTCCGCTCTTCGACCTGGCCGACGTCAATTCCTCCCCTGCGTTCTTCGACGAGAAGAAGCTGCGGGCCTTCAACGGCGACTACATCCGCGCCCTGGAGGCAGACGAGTTCGCCGAACGGTGCGCCCCCTACCTTGAAGGCGAGGGAGTGCCCTGGCGCGCGGAGGACTTCGACCCGGACGTGTTCGCCGTTATCGCCCCGTTGGCGCAGAGCCGCCTGACGGTGCTCAGCGAGATCGTGCCGAACGTGGACTTCCTGTTCCTGGACACCCCGGTCTTCGACGAGAAGAGCTGGTCCAAGGCCATGAAGCCCGGGATCGGCGCGGAGATGCTCACCGCGTCGATCGCGGCCTTCTCCGACAAGAGCCTGACCTGGGACGCTGAAACCCTCAAGGGAGCCCTTGAGCAGGCCGGGGCCGCCCAAGGGCTCAAGCTCGGCAAGGCTCAGGCGCCTGTACGGGTGGCGGTGACCGGTCGCACGGTCGGGCTCCCGCTGTTCGAGTCACTGGAATTGCTGGGCCGCGAGCGCACACTGGAGCGCCTGCGCGCGGCGCTGGAGCGGCTCAACGCCTGACGGGCCGAGGCCAGCCGCGAGTCCATCAGTTCCTGAGGTAGAACCTCAAGGAGTTCTGAAGCTGCGGGCCCGTCCCGTTGCCCGGTGAGCACCCAGCGGACCGGATGCGGAGGCGGGCCCTTCGCCATGTCGCGTGACCATGCGTCCAGCCACCACCATGCCTCCTCCGCCTGGTCGGGAGGCGGTTCATGGTTGATCTCGATGTCGGTGAGTGCCCGGCACAGCCGGACCTGTTGGGACAGCGGCCGCGGGTAGCACCGGGTGATCCACGCGGTGACGCGCGGGGATGTCCCCGGACAGCGGTCATCCAGTTCCTGTTTGGCCACCTCTGGAGTGAGGGTGACGGACACCTTCCGGTCCAAAGACCGTAGACGTCGTTCGTCCAGAAGGCTGTCCCCGTGCCGGGGAAGAACCGTTCGGACCTGGCCCACCAGGGCGGAGAAGCTGACCGGCAGTGCAGCTGGTTGCAGTTGGCCCAGGTACGGCTCAGCGAGGAAGCACCGCAGCGTCGAGGGTCTGACTCCCTGTTCGAGCAGGCCTGAGATGCGAGGTACTACAGACCCCGGCTCCAGCAGTTTGGGCAGGAACAGGTGCGCCGGAGGGCACCTTCCCTCGTTTAGGGCCCAGTACAGGCGGACCTGGACGGGCATGGCGTCGCGTTTGTCGGTGCCTCGCACGATCAGGGTCGTGCGCTGTTCGATGTCGTCCACGACTGTGGCCAGATGCCACAGGGCCCGCCCGTCACCGCGCATGAGCGGAACCGTCTCCTGCGCCGGGCAGAGGGCCGTGGTCGTGTTCACGGCCACCGAGGTGGTCAAGGCCTTGGGGCAGACGCCTTGTCCGGCCATGAGCTGATCCACGGCCGCCACATCGAGGCAGGGAAGTCCTCGGCGCGTCACCAGGAGACCTTGGATATCCAGCCGCTGTAAGGCCTGCTGGTACCGGTCGCCTCTCTGGCTCTGGCGGAAGACCCGCTGTTCTTCCTCGACCGGTATCTGAGCCACCTGCGTGAGCTCTCGGAGAAGCCGTGGTCGGTGTTCGTCGCGGCTGCGCAGGCTGTCGCTGTCGTCCCACCGGACCGCTACCCGTGTACGGACACCAAGATGCTGTGCGGCCCTGTGGGCCAAAAGCGCGGTGAGTAGATGGGTTCGAAGGACGCCGGCGCGGAAGGACGCGTGGTTGGGAGAGACGCCCAACCGTGTCCTGACACCCTCGGAGGAAGCCGTGATGAGTGCAGGATGCGTGAACCAGGGTTGGAGGACGGCCACGGCTTATCCCCCGCCCAACACGCCGCACCACAGGGGCACCGTGGCGACCGTCGGATGCGGGTGTGCGTGGCCGAACCTGCTGCCCTCTCCGAACTCCTCGCCGTGGTCGGCGCAGACCACCACCAATGGGCGTCGTGTGCTCAGCCGTGAGAACAGGTCGCCCAAGCGGGTGTCGGCCCACTCCAGGGCGCGCCTCTGCATGTCCAGGAGTACTCCGATGTCTTCAGCGGTCAGGAGGTCATCGTCGGAAGCGTCTTGCTGGAAGTCGTGCAGCTGGTAGAGGCGTCGAAGAAGGCCCCTGTTCCGTTCGGTGAGAGGGCTGAACGGGGTCGTGTAGGGGATGTGCGTGCTGGAGCAGTTGACGAACAGGAAGAACCGTGCGGCCTTCAGACACAGGTCCGCAAGCGTCCGGGTGTGGGCCAACGGGAGGTCTTTGCCGCGCTCGGCGACACGGGCCTCTGGAGTGGCCGGGGCGCGGGAGGCCCGTCCGAAGTAGTGGAACTCCGGGAACAACCTCGGCAGGCCGTTGGCCGGATCCGAGGAGTCGAAGAAGGTGACGCCCCCAGCGCCCACCACCCGGTAGCCCTTCCCGCTGTAGTGCGCCATCAGCGTGGGCCCGTCGAAGGGAACGGCGGCATGGCGATTCGAGGGTCGGGCGACGGCCGAACGCCAGATCGACTCCACGCTGTTTTCGCCGAGTGTGAGGGGCCCTGAGACCGGCCGGGGCAGGAAGCCGTTGAACAAGGCAGCGTGGGCGGGGAGCGTGTAGGTTCCCGGGCTCTCGGCCTTCAGTAGTGGGCCGAGTTTCACCAGATTCGGGGTGTGCGCGCTCGCCGCGACGTCGTAGCGACACGAGTCCAGGGTGACCAGAACGACGCTGCGCTCGGCAAGGTCGATGTTCGCCATCGGCTCACACCTCCAGGACCAGCGACGGGTCGCGGAAGCGATCCATCGGGGACAGCGCGAGCAGGCGCTCGGAAAGCAGCGGAAGCTCGGCCAGAGTCGCGATGGTTAGCTCCTCGACGGCATCGCGTTCGAGACGGCTGTCACGCGGTGCCAGTCGAACGCCCACGAACGACGGGTCCTCCAGGCGATCGCCGTTGCGCGACACGAGCACGACCTCGTTGGGCACACCGAGCTTGGCGTGGATTCGGTCCGCCAGACGTGCAGCGGCCAGCGTGTACAGCTTGCCGGTGTGGTGCATGGGGTTCTTCCCGGCCAGGGCCTCCACTCCCGCACCGCCGCTGGCGGAGATGACACCGTTGGCCTTGTTGCCGCGCCCGACAAGCCCGCAATCGCCCTTACCCAGCGAGGTCCCAAAGGGTGCCAGGTAGGCGTTACGGCCGTGGTCCTTGGTGTTGACGCTCAACCGGGTCAGCCACGGTTGCCGCCGGACAATCGGATGCTCGTTGATGAAGGCGTCGAGGCGGCCATACGCCTCGGCTACCAGGGCCGTGTACTCACGGTGCGAGCCGACCGCCTCGGGGTGCACCGGAAGGCAAACCGTCACCTCCAACACGCTCCCCGACCGGACCAGCATCACCTTGACGTCGGAACCGAGGCCGTCGAGCCCGTCCTTGAAGGAGGAACCGTTGACGTGGTTCTCTACGTCGACTGCCAGAACGTCCAAGGGATCGGCAGGGGCGTAGGCGCTACAGAAGGCCGTGTCGTTGGCCAGCGCGCCGCCACCCGGAACACGGCACTCGTCGCCAGCGGAGGGACGGTAGAACGAGGAGAGGTGGTCCGCGCCTACGCCAGCGGTGTTCTCCACGAAGCTGCGCACGGAACGGACGATGTCCTCACTACCGGTCGCCTCGGCCAGGACGTCCTCGACCACCGCCCGAAACATGCCCTCGATCGGGATAGACCGGTCACCCACTGAGCGCGTCACCTTGCCGAACAGGTACGCGCTGATGGGCTTGTGAACCGTGTAGTGGCCGAAAACGATCTCAGCCTCTGCGCCGACCAGGGCGACCTTGTCCACCCAGTGGTTCGGAACCGCTCCGAACCGGTCGAGTCCGTGAAGTGAGTAGCGGCGGGAGAACTCCTCCGCGATGAGGTCAGCGAGCGAGTCGGGGTGGCCGATGCCCTTGCGTTCGACCACGTTGAACCCGGAGTCCGTGCTGGGAACGAGGACTTCGTGGCAGGTTATGTGCATTGACTGTCTCCTCTTTGATCGAGTCCGTTAACGAGCTTCAAGGGAATTTCAGATAAGAGGGATGGCCGGGCCTTCTCTGCGGCCAGGCGGGGTGTTAGGAAGTTAAGGCCACGTTCTCCGCGTAACCCGGAAAGAAATTCCGGGGTGTTCAGGAAGGGCTCTGATGCCGCCGAGCTCCCCTCAGCTCAGCCCCGGCCAGCGGGTCGCCTGGCACCGGCTCCGACGCGGCCTTTCTCAAGAGGTGCTGGCGGGTCTGGTCGGGAGAACGGCCGACTGGCTGGGCAAGGTCGAGAACGACCGGGCGCCCTTGGACCGACTTTCGGTGATCAGCTCACTGGCCGAGGCCCTCGGCGTTCCCCTCATCGCTCTGATCGGAGACCACTCGCACCATGGGCACCATGAGGAAACGGACGTGCATGTCGCACAGATCCGGTCAGTCTTGATGGACTACCGCCAGATCAGCCCGGTTTTCCCGTTCGCCGACAACAACGGTGAGCAACCGGACCTGCGCTTTCTTCGAAACGAGGCGGAAACAGTCATGGGCGCCTACCAAGCATCCGACTACAGCCGGGTGTTTCGTGGGCTCCCCGACCTCCTCGCTCAGGCGCAGACCGCGGTGCGTGTCTACGAAGGTGAGCAGAGGCGGCGGGCCGGAGCTCTGCTCGCCCTGGCTTGTCAGGCGTGCGCGATGATCCTCACCAAGGTCGGAGAACCAGATTTGGCTTGGATCGCGACGGAGCGAGGAATGAAGGCGGCCTTCGACTACGGCGATCTGCCCCTGCAGGGTTCCCTGATGCGTTCGGGGGTGCACTCCCTCCACTCACGCGGACAACATGAGACGGCTGTCGCGCTGACAGGGGAAGCCGCTTCGTACCTGCGGCGGGAGCAGGGCAGTCGTCCCACCAATACGCGACTGTTATCCGTCTACGGCACCCTGTTGTTGCCGGGAGCCGTGGCCGCAGCGCGCAACGGGGATCGTGCCAGCGCGATGGAGTACCTGAAGGAAGCCGAACGCGTTGCTTCCCGGCTCGGGCGAGACGCCAACCATCTGTGGACGGCGTTCGGGCCGACCAACGTGCTCCTGCACAGAGCGACCGTTGCCGCCAGCCTCGGAGATCCGCGTGCTGTCCTCGAACTGGGAGTTGGTGTCGATACCGCGGCCCTGCCACGGGAGAGGCGGGTACGTCATCTCTTCGACGTGGCCGGAGCGTTCGCGGACGTCAACCAGATTCCGTCAGCCGTTGAGCGCATGCTCGAGGCGGAGAGACTGGCCGTCTCCCATGTCCACCGGCACGTGACGAGCCATCAGATCGTGGTACGCATGATGCGAACCAAGGCGGGGAGGCGGGATCGGAGGCTGGCGGATCTGGCGCACCGGATGGGGATGTTCTGACGCGAAGGCCGTTATTGTCGGAGCATGGTCTCTGATCCCACAGAATCCTTCTCCCGCCCCCGGGTCGCCGCAGGTGCCCTGTTCTTCAATCACCTCGGTCAGGTGATGATGGTAGTTCCCTCCTACAAGGACTACCTGGATATCCCCGGCGGCTACATCGAGCACGGTGAGACACCGACCCAGGCCGCAGTGCGCGAGGTGAAGGAGGAACTGGGGATCGCTCCACCCATCGGACGGCTATTGGTCGTGGACTGGGCACCCAACCCCTCCGAAGGAGACAAGCAGCTGTTCATCTTCGACGGGGGAGTGCTGGGTCAGGGGTGGCTGGACCAGATCACCCTCGCTCCGGCCGAGCTGACCGGATACGAGTTCCACGACGTAGCCACGATCGAGGCGGCAACGATCCTTCGTCTCGCGCGCAGGATCACCCATGGCGCACGCGCACGCCAGGAGGGCACAACGGTCTACCTGGAGAACGGCGAGCCCGTCTTGTAGACGCATACTCACAGGGGAGGTGGGGCGCGTTGACGAAGCACTCCGTTCTTCCTGAGTGAAGTGCGCATGCGAGGACCGATGAAAACCGGGCGGGCCACCGCAACCGCGGAACCGGCCCGGCCTCCCCCGGGCCCAGGGCTCCGATGTGCGGTCATCGAGGTGGTCACCTCTGCCGACGCACTGTCCAGCGGCAGGAGATCCCACCAGCGCACGTGCCTTGTCCAGCGAGGCTTCGTCCCTTGTCGCGGGTCTTGGACCGCCACATCAGGTTCAGCACCTCGTATGGAGCGCTGAGGCGCTGGGTCGGGAAAGTTCGTGCTGAGGTTCTGGCACGCTTGTACGACCTCAACCGAGACAGAACAGCGATCCGTTCCCTCTGGAGCGCCACTTCGACGCGCGCACGGCCCGCCTGCTCGACGCCCTCATCGAGGGGGCGGGGATCCACCGGGCGCTGGACCCCGAACCCGCGGACCGCGAACTCACCCGCGAGGCCGTCGCGAAGATCACCGCGCCCCGACCCCGCACGCCCTGACCCGCTCAGGCCCCGTGCCGCGACCGGACACACCCGACAGGAGTACCGATGGGCTCGATGATGCGGCGCCCGACGATCATGGACATCGCCAGAGCGGCGGGGGTCTCCAAAGGAGCGGTGTCCTACGCCCTCAACGGCCGCCCCGGTGTCTCCGCGCAGACCCGCGAGCGCATCCTGGCCACCGCCCGCGACTTCGGCTGGTCGCCCAGCGGCCCGGCGCGCGCCCTGTCCTCGGGCGGCAGGACGGCCACCATCGGACTGGTGACACGCCGGGCGGGCCGCCTCTGGGGCAGCCACTCCTCCTTCGCGCTCCTGGTCGAGGGGGTCCAGCACACACTCGCCTCCACCGGGATGGACATGATCGTGCACTCCGATCCCGACGGGGAGGGCTCTCCGCGCCGCCGTTGGGAGACCCGGGGCCGTGTCGACGGTGTGCTCCTGGCCGAGGAGCGCATGGGACGGCCCCCCGCGTCTTCGCCCGCCGTGCCCGCCCTGGTCCTCGGAGCCGCGATGGAGGGGAACGGCACGCTGTCACTGCCGGTCGACGACCACCCCACGATGAACGAGGTCATGCACTACCTCGTCGCCCTGGGGCACACGAGCCTGGCCCACGTCGCGGGGCCGGCCGACCTCGCCCACGCGCACGCGCGGGCCAAGGCCTTCGAGCAGACCGCGCGCGACCTCGGCCACCGGGCCGTGGTCGTGCACACCGACGGCAGCGGGGAGCACAGCGCGCGTGCCACCCGGCGCCTCCTGGCCCTGCCCGAGAGCCCGACGGCCCTGGTGTACGACAACGACGTGATGGCGGTGGGCGGGCTGGCGGTGGCCGAGGAGATGGGCGTCGCGGTCCCCTCCGAGCTGTCCATCGTGGCCTGGGACGACTCGCTCCTGTGCCGTCTGGTGAGGCCGGCCCTGACGGCGGTCCGCCGCGACATCGTCGGATACGGCCGTCGTGCGGCGGCCCTGCTCATCGGGGCCGTCGAGGGCGCACCGGTGGCCGAGGAGATGCTCCCCGGCGGAGAGCTGGTGCCCCGGGAGAGCAGCGGGCCCCTCCGCCTCCCCCGGTGAGGGCCCCGGCACAGCGACATCACGTCGCGAGGCGTCGTGCAGTCCGACCCGCACTCGCCGCGCGGTGCCCTCCGGCCACGGGAGCGGGGCCGCGGGGCACCGCCGCGGGCCTCAGGCGGGCACGGGGCGCACCAGGACGTCGTAGGTCTCCGTGACCCGCTCCAGGTCCGTCCCGAGTCCGCGCGCCCACGCGTCCAACTCCTCCTGGGCCGCCCGTCCGTCCCGGTCGTCGTCGACCAGCACCTCGAGCTCCAGGAACACCCCGGCTCCCCGCACGTCGTCGAGGCACACCGCGATCGGACCGGACCGGCCCGTCCGACGGCTCTTGACGATCCGCACGCTCGGCACGTAGCCCAGCGCGGTCAGGACACCGTGCATCCCGTCCCGGTCGGCGACGGCCGTCTCGTGCTCCACGCACTCCATCGCGTTCGCCAGCGGGGTCTTGGCCGTCACGATGTGCACGCCGTCCTCGGTGCGCAGGCGGGCGAAGGTGAAGCCGCGCTTGCCCTGCCCCGGATCCCAGCCGGGGGGCGCGTAGGCCGTGTCGTCCTGGTGTACCGGCTCCCCCATGGTCACCCCGGCCTCCCGGAGCGCGGTCAGGACCGCCTCCGGGTCGTGCACCCGGTACTTCGCCTCGATCTCCCGCATCCTCGGCCTCTCCTCGCAGCGCTGTCGGGGCGAGCGTAGTGAAGGCTCACGACGGCGTCCGGGGTTCGGCCCGTCCAGCGCCGGAATGCGAACACACGTCCCTTTCGGGGCGTCCCCGGAACTGCTGCTCAGGATGTCTTTCCCGTCGACCGGAAGTCCCCGAGGATTCCCGGGACCCTCTCTCCTGGGTTCTCGATCAGCGAGCGGCGGGTTCGCCGCTCAGGGGTCCTCGTACCCGGGCCCGCCGCTCGCCTCGTTCCGGCGCTCCTCGCCGCAGCCCGGGCGCGAGGTCCGCCCCGGACACGCCGGGGAGCTCAGCCCTTCAGACCGTAGAAGTGCACCGGGGAGTTCGGCCGGAAGCCGATGCGGGGGTACACGGGCGCCCCCGCCTCGGTCGCGTGCAGGGTCGCGCGGGTCAGGCCGGTGGCCCGCCCGCCCTCGTGCAGCGCCTTGCGCGTGACCGCCTCGCCGTAGCCCCTGCGCTGCCAGTCCGGGTGCGTGGCGACGAGCGCCACGAACAGGCGGCCCTCCGCCTCCACCGTCGCGGCGCACGTCACGGGGACGCCGTCGCGCAGGCCGAGGTAGGCGTACACCCCCTGTTTCCACAGCGCGGACCCGAGGAGCCCGTCGCGGCCGTCCTCCAGCGGGAACCCGTACGCGCGCGAGTTGAGGTCCGCGTACTCCCGGAGCCGCTCCTCGGTGGTCACGCGCACGAAGACCAGGTCGGGGTGGGACGGCTCGGCGACGGGAAGGAGGTCCCCGGCCATGCCGGTGCCGGAGAAGGCGAACTCCAGGCCGGCCCTCTCCGCGGTCGCCCGCACCCCCTCCCGCGCGTCCTCGCCGAGGAGGTCCTCGAACAGCCACAGGAACCCCGGACGGGCCTTGGAGCGCATGATCTCCGCCGCCCCGGTCAGACGCTCCTCGACGAGCGCCGCGTCCGCGCCGACGTCGGTCAGCGTGACGCAGTTCCAGAACGCGAACCGGCAGTCGGCCCAGCGGACGGCGATGCCGGGCAGGTCCCGGACGTCGGCGTCCGCGTCGCGGTCGAGCACCATGGTGCGCCAGGCCGCGGCGAGCTGCCGCATCGATTCGATCGACTCCGTGCGATCAGTCATCGGAACCCTTCGAGCGGTGGGGAGGGGGGAGCCCGTCCGGCCGGGCGTGGGGCGCCGCCCCGGCCCGTGGCCGCGTGCGTGCTCCGGCTCCACGATCCCCGACCGTCCCCCGGTTACCGGCCGGTTCGTCCGATCTGTGACCTGGAGGCGGGCACGGATCGGTATCGGAACGGATGAGCGCGAGTGTGGAGGGGAAAGGAGACCGGGGGACGACCGTGGCCCGTCCCCTCCTCCGAAAGCTCCTCGTCCCACGGAAACGACGACTACTGAGCCCCGTTTCCCGCACAGGGGCGGAACACGGTCCGGCCGGGCCCTGCGTCGGCCCCGCACCCCGTCCACCGGGCGCCGGAGTCCGGCCGCGCACGGAGGGGGTTCCTGGCCAGGTCCCGTGTCGAGGCACGCCGAACGCACGTGGCCGACGGGGTGATGGCCGCGAAAACCCTTGTGTGGCAGGGTTTCCCCGACGGCGAAGAAGATGCGCGAACGAGAAGGACGACCGTGTCCCCGGATCGTCCGCCGAGCCGGAAGGCACTCCCATGACGAACACCCCCCGCGTCCCCCTGGACACGACCGTCCCCCACTCCGCACGGGTGATGAACTACTGGCTGGGCGGCAAGGACCACTACCCGGTGGACCGCGCCCTCGGGGAGCAGGTCGAACAGGCCTCTCCCGAGATCGTCGAGCTCATGCGCGCCGACCGCCGGTTCCTCGCCCGCGCGGTCGCCCACCTGGCCCGGGAGGAGGGCGTCCGGCAGTTCCTGGACATCGGCTCCGGCCTGCCCACCGCGAACAACACCCACGAGGTCGCCCAGGCCATCGCCCCCGGGGCCAGGATCGTCTACGCCGACAACGACCCCCTGGTGCTCGCGCACGCCCGTGCGCTGCTGACCAGCACCGAGGAGGGAGCCACCGCCTACCTCGACGCCGACCTGCTCGACCCGGAGGCGCTGCTGGCCCGGGCACGCGAGCACCTGGACTTCACCCGGCCGATCGGACTGGTCCTCATGGGCGTGCTCGGCCACTTCCCCGCCGACGGGCGGACCTACGCCGTGGCCCGCGCCTACGTGAACGCCCTGCCGGCGGGCAGCTTCCTCGCCCTGTGCGACAGCACCGACACCAGCCGGCAGATCGTGGAGGCGGCCAGGGCCTGGAACGAGAACGCCGCCCAGCCCATCCACCTGCGCACCCCGGAGCAGATCGGCGCCTTCTTCGAGGGCCTGGAGCTGCTGGAGCCCGGCGTGGTCTCCGTCCCGTTCTGGCGGCCCGGGACGACCGGGGCGGGCGCTGCCGGGGAGATCGCGCAGTACGGCGGCGTCGCCCGCAAGCCCTGAGCCCGGGCACGGTCCCCCGCCCCCGCGCGTCCGGGCTCCCCGCTCGGACGCGCCCCTCCCCCGACGCACGACCGCGGTGCCCCGGTGTACCGCCAGCACGCGTTCGTCGTCCCTCCGACCGTGTCCACCGCCGCGGCGACGGCACCGTCCCGGCCGTCGCGTTCCAGCAGCGCGTGCCGGCTCGGGCCCCGAGTGGTCCGGGCCGCCTCAGGCGGGCAACCGCTCGCGAACCCCGTCCAGTTCCACGAGTTCCCGGCGGAGCCGAGCGGCGTCCTCCTCCGCCTGGCGCGCCTTGTTCCGCCATCCCCGGGTGGACCGGTACTTCTTCCTCATCCTGTCCGACGGCGGGGGGTGCAGCATCTTGTGGGAGTCGGCGGCGATCATCACCAGGGCGTAACCGAGCAGGAAGAAGACCGACCAGAGCAACGCCGTCAGCGCCATTCCCGTGACCGCGTCCACCGCCCGGTCGTCGCTGAAGTAGAGCGGGAGGGCGAACAGGCACGCCGCACCCGCCGCGATCAGGCGGGCCCACGTGTGCTGCGTGTTCCGGCGCCTGAGCGCCAGTGCGAACGCCTCCCGCCGTTCGATCCTCTCGCTCAGCTTCCGGTGCCGGGAGTCGAGTCGGGCGAGGAGTTCGCGGAGCACACGGACCACCAGCCCGTGGCACGCCCACACCGGCTGCGGGGTCCCGGTCGGCGGCTCGGTCGGCAGGTACCGCCGCAGCGACGGGTCCAGGGCGTCGCGGTCCCGCCCGACCGCGCGCCGCCACTCGTCCGGGGCCAGGACGGCCCGGAGGAACAGGCCGCCGTCCGCCCTACGGTCGAACGCCGTCCGGGACCGGGGCTCGGCCGGGGACAGCACTGCGGCGTAGCGCTCGCTCTCCCGGAGGTAGAGGGCCAGCGCGGACCGCGCCGCCCTGATCATGCGCCGGTACTCGTCACACCCCTGCCCGGGGCGGCACGGGTGGCCGGGTTCCCGGCAGTCGCACCCGGCCGCCGCCTCGGCCGCGTTCAGGGGCAGGTCGACGTCGTCGTCCAGCGGGTCCGCCCGTCCGGCGGCCGTCGCCCGCGCTCCGGACAGTCCCACGTCGGTCCCCCGGTACCTCGGCGGCAGGTCCGGTCGGACCCGGGCGACGAACCGCAGGACCGCCAGCTCGACGTCCACCGGCTGTCGGCGGAGCAGGTCCGGGTCGATCCCGGTGTCCCCCGGGTGCTCCGCGATCCACGCGGCCAGGTCGGCCCGTTCGTCCGGGTCCCCGAACAGCTCGCACGCGGCGTCCGTGTCCGCGTGGAAGGCCTCGGCCAAGCCGCCGAGCGAGCGGTACCACCCGCCGGCGAACCCGTACGGGCGTCCGGGCCGCACCCCGGGGCCCGGAAGCTCCTCCGTCAGCTTCAGGGTCTCCCGCAGTGTCGGGACGCCGCGGATGTCCTCCGTCGGCAGCGTCCCGGCCGCCCCGGTCGCCGCGGTCCTGCCCGAGACCAGCGCGGTCTCGACGTCCGTGTCGTCCGCGCCGAGTCCCAGCAGGGAGTTGAGCACCTGGTGGGCGGTCGGTCGCCGGTCGGGCTCGCTGTCCAGGCACCGGACGACGAGTCCGCGCAGTTCCTCCGGGACTGCCGAGCAGTCGGGGTCGCCCGTCAGGATCCTCGTGATCACGGCGACCGGGGTGCGCCCCTCGAACGCGTGCCGCCCGCTCGCCGCGTAGACCATCACCGCGCCCCACGAGAAGACGTCCACCGCGGGGGTCAGGTACGGGGCGTCGTTCAGCCGTTCGGGCGCCATGTAGCGCAGGGTCCCGACCTTGGCCGTGGCCTGGAAGGCCGTGTTCTCGAAGGAGCGCGCTATCCCGAAGTCGATGACCCTGGGGCCGTCCGGCGCCATCATGATGTTGTCCGGTTTGAAGTCCCGGTGGGCGACGCCGGCCCGGTGGATCGCCGTCAGCGCGGTGGCCGTGGACACGGCCAGGCGGTGCAGGTCCGCGCCGCGGCGCGGGCCCCGCGCCCCGATCTCCTGCGTGAGCGTGCGGCCCTCGATGAACTCACTGGCGATCCAGGGCCGCTCGGCGTGCGGGTCGGCGTCCAGGACGCGCGCCACGCAGAACGGGCTGACCCTGCGTGCCGCCGCCACCTCGTGGGCGAACGTCTCCCTCAGCCCCGGGTCCGCGCCCGCGCCGGCGTGGAGGAGCTTCACCGCCGCGGGGCCGCCGCCGGGGGCCTGGGCCCGGTAGACGACGCCGAAGCCGCCCCGGCCGATCTCCTCCAGGAGCCGGTATCCGCCGATCTCGCCGGTCTCCGCGTCCATGACCCACCACGCCCTGTCGCCCGTCCCCTCGCGGGGCCCGGGATCCGCTCCTCAGACGTGTATAGCGCCGCGGCGATCCGTGCGGAAGGGCCGATTCCTCCTCCCGGCCGCGACCGCGTTCTCGACCAGCGGTGATCAGGCGGGCGCGGAGAAATCCGCGCCGGCCCTCGCCTTTCACGTGTGCCGTACGCACGTTCCTGTCCGAGTGCGGGGCCTTCCGAGTCCGGCTCGACAGCCGACGGCGCCGGGCACGATCGGTGCCGGCAACGAGAAAACCTCGACGAGAACCGGACATCTCCCTGCCTGCGTCATCCGCTGTCGGGAAGGCGGCGGGTGTTGCCGGAACCACGTGTGGGAAAGGCTCCCATGTCTCCGGCACCGGACGTTCCACCGTAGGGTGTGCGCACCCCCGGCGCTTTCGGCGCCACCGTCCCCTGGAGGGCATCGTGCGCAGACTCGCGCCGTGGACCGCACTCACCCTCGTGCTCGCCCTCATCATCCTCGCAGTCGGCGCCAGGTACCTGCTCGTACCGGCGAACCGGCCTTTCGAGTACGGCGACGGGATCAGGCTGCAGCTCCTGAGCATCTCCCACGAGGACGTCGGCGGAGAGGAAAGGGTCACGTGGGAGGTGAGCCTCCTCAACGGGACGGACGAGCCCCTGGACCTGAACCTCGCCTCGACGTGCCGCTACGCCGCGTCACCACGCGAGTCGGGCCCCTCCGCCCTGGCCGAGAGAGGTGGCGAGAGGGTCTCTCTCCCGGCACACCTGGCCACGGGTGTCACGGACTCCTGCCCCTCACCGGAGTCGGGCCGGTGGTGGGCCTACACCCTCACCCTGGAGGACAGCACGGGCGAGCACAGCTCCCGCACCGTCACCTTCATGGGCAGGGCCCACTGAAACCGCTGAGCAGGGCCTGGCACGTCGTGGGGCCTCGTGCGAGCGGGGCCCCACCGGGGTTTTCTCACGTCGTATGGGTGGAGCCGTTGCAGGTGGAGCAGGAGGAGGGCGCGGCCGCGGTGATCCCGGTGACGCACCAGGGCTCGGGCCGGATGCCCCGGGGCGGGCCACACCGCCGGTCGCAGGCGAATCACCACACCGGGGGACGGGGCGGGAGAACCCCGGTGAGCAGCCCGTCACCCACCTTGCGCCCCTTCCTCGGCGTAGGGCGTGAAGAGCGCGTCGCGTTCCGTCCCCGACCCGTCGAGCAGCTCACCGCGCACCTCACCCCGGACGAGTCCCAGGAGGAGGTCGGTGGCGGGCAGGTCGTGCCTCTCCCACACGTCGCCGTCGCGGTCCGAGACCCGGATCGGGTACGCCTCGGCCGCCGTCCCGGGTGAGACCTGCCAGTAGAGCGTGACCCCCGTGCCGGTCGAGGCCCAGGGCAGCAGCCTGGAACCGGGGCGGAGGTCGTCGGGCGGCCCCACGACCCCGTCCTCGAACAGGTCCTGGAGCTGTTCGAACTCCAATCCCGACCGTTCGAGATCGACGTGCCGGAGACCGGGGCCGGGCGCCGGAACGTAGAGCCTCACGAAACCGAGCCACAGTCCGCCGCCCCCGGCGTCGAGAAGCTCGCGGTAGTCCTGCGGCACGGGCGCCCCGAGCCGGAGCCTGACCTGTCCCCAGTCGAACGGGGCGGCCGGCGGTGCGGGACGTGCCGTGTCGATCAGCTGCTGAGCACTGCTTGTCATGCGGGTGCATTCCTCGGGGTCGCCGGCCCGGGTCCGATCTGGCCGACCCGGGTCCTGTCCGCGGTCCGGTCGAAATCCGGTGTTTCCCTGACACCGGCCTCACCGGGCTCGTTCTCGAGCGTGGCGTCGTGGTCGACCGCGCGTACCTGTTCGGATCAGGTGGTCGGGTCGTGCGCGAACCCGCCGTCGAACTGCTCCACCACGCCGACCACGCCACCCTCCCCCAAGCCCACCGCCACACGCAACGCGATGCCCCCGCCCCTCGAAGCTCCTACGGGCATGACTCTGCCGGAACACTGCCCGGCAACACCGCTTCTCCACCGTGCGCACGGCCGACCTCGTCGTCGTCATGGACGGGGCGCGGGTGATCGAGCAGGGCACCCATGCGGAGCTCATGGAGCTCGGCGGACGCTATGCCGAGCTGTACGGGATCCAGGCCCGCGCCTACCGCGTCGAGGGGTGATCGCTACGGCCCCCTCCACGAACGAGCTACTCCCCCGCCGCCTCAGGCGCTCCGATGACCACGGCGCCGCGGTGGCCGCCCCGCTCCACCGCCGCCATCGCGTCGAGCGCGGCGTCGGGCACGGGCAGCAGGTGGGCGTCGACCCAGGTGTCGCCCGTGGTGTCGTTGGTCCACGGGTCCTCGATCACGACGGCGCCGGGTACGGCGCCGTGGCAGAGGACCCAGTGCGGCACGTCGAAGCCCAGCATCACGGCCAGGGAGAGCAGGAGCAGGACGCGGTCGCCCCGGTCGATCGCGCCGCGGAGCTCGGGCAGGGTGAGGCGGTGCGGGTCGATCGGGACCCCGGCCCGGGCCGCGTCCGTCCGCGACGCCTGCTGGAGGAGGGCGCGCCACTCCTGTTCGGCCTCGGTGTAGGAGTCGAGGAGGACGGACCGGTCCGTGTCGAGGAAGACGGTGACGGGCGAGGCCGGCCAGGTCCGGCGCACGGCGACGCCCAGTCCGACGGGTTCGCAGGCGGGGAAGTTGGTGGCGCCGCGCCACAGCGTGAGCTCCGCCGTGCGGTCGAGGGAGTCGCGGGGCGCCGCCCCCGCCTGGACCTGGGCGAGCAAGGCGACGACGGCGCCGCAGGTGAAGTTCGTGGACTGGCGGTGGTACGGAGGCTCCGCCGTCCCGTCACCGCCCCCGTCCAGCCAGCGCACGTAGCCCGCGGGCGGGCGGGCGGCGCCGTCCGCCGTCCCGCGCGGGGCCTCCATCGGGGTGAAGCCGAGGGCGGCGGCGTCGGCGGAGTCGGCCGTCCATCCCTCCCACTTGACCTGCACGAGCCCTTGGTCGCGGGCGTGGGCGAGGACCGCCTCCACGGCGGCGGGGACGTCGCCGACGGCGTCGACGATCTTGGTGTAGGCGGTCTGCGGGCGCGCGGTCACCAGCGCGGCGCCGGCCCAGCCCTCTCCTGCGGCGTCGGGGACGGCCACGATCCGGGGCGCGTGGTTCGAGCGGTCGACCGCTTCCCAGCGCTCCAGGACCGGGCCGGGCGCGATCCGCTCCAGCTGCGCGAGCCGGGCCGCGGGGTCGAACGGGAGGACGGCGCCGCGGGCGGGCGCGTCGGGGCGGCTGGATGGCATCGGGGTCTCCTCGTGGGGTGCGGGCTGCGGGGGCTCAGATGTGGGAGCGGCGCAGCAGCCAGATGAGGTAGGGGGCTCCGACCAGGGCGATCATGAGCCCGGCCGGCATCTGGGAGGGGGCGATGAGCGTGCGGCCGAGGGTGTCGGCGACGCAGACCAGCAGTCCTCCCAGCACGATCGCGACGGGGATGCTGCGCCCGTGCCGGGCGCCGACCAGTGCGCGGGCCAGGTGGGGCGCCACCAGCCCGACGAAGCCGACGACCCCGACCGCGACCACGCTGACGGCCGCGAGGAGCGCGGCGACGCTGAGCAGCGCCAGCCGCGTCCGCCCCACCCGCATGCCGAGGATGCGGGGGGTGTCCTCGTCGACGGCGATCAGGTCGAGGTGGCGGGCCAGGCCGATGACCAGCGGCGCCGCGACCAGGAGCACCACGGCGACCGGTACGACGTCGGGGAAGGTGCGCCCGTACGTCGTCCCGGAGAGCCACGTGAAGATGCGCGGGGTCTGCCAGGGGTCGGCGCGCAGGAGGAGGAACGTGGTGAGGGCGCTGAGGCTGTAGCCGAGCCCGATGCCGATGAGGACGAACCGGTCCGGGCGCAGTGCGCCCCTCCAGGCCAGGGCGGCGATCACGGCGAAGGTGGCCAGGCCGGTGAGGATCGCCATGGTGACGAGGGAGGGCAGGCCGCTGCCCGCGGCGGAGGTCACGACGATGACCGCGCCCAGGCCCGCGCCGGCGGTGATGCCGAGCAGGCCAGGTTCCGCGAGGGGGTTGCGCACGGTGCTCTGGACGAGGCTGCCCGCCAGGGCGAGCGCCGCTCCGGCGAGGACGGCGGCGGCCACGCGGGGGACCCGTTCGTCGAGGGCGCGGCCGATGAGGTCGGGGGCGGTTCCCTGGAGCCAGAGGGCGATGTCGCCGGTGCGCAGCCACAGGCTGCCGGCGAGCACGCCGACGAGGACGGCCGCGACGAGCAGGACCGCCGCGGTGAGGAGGACGCCGAGGAAGCGTCGGCGGGTGCGCGTCCCGGTCCGTGCGCCGGGCGGCCGGCGGACGGGGCCCGCGTCGCGCAGGCGCAGGGCGAGGACGACGATGAGGAGGCCGCCGAGCACGGCCGTGGGCACGCCCGTGGGGATGGAGGCGGCGCCCTCGGCGCCGAGCACGGCGCGCAGGGAGGCGTCGGCGAACAGGACCAGGAGTGCGCCGAGGAGGCCGGAGACGGTGACGAGGAGGAGGTGGCGGCGCAGGGAGGGGATCCGTCCGGCGATCAGGCGCGCGAGCACGGGGGCGCCCAGGCCGATGAAGGCGATCGGTCCGGCCAGCGTGACGGAGACCCCGGTGAGGAGCACGGCGCAGAGCACCGCGATGGTCCGGGTCGAGCGCAGGGGCACGCCGAGCGACGCGGCGGTGTCGTCGCCCAGGCCGAGCACGTCCAGCCGCCGGCTCAGCAGCAGCGCGACGGCCAGCACCGCGACGATGACCGGCATGGCGCGCAGGGACGCGTCGATGTTGAGCTGGACGAGGGAGCCGTTCCCCCAGGCGTAGAGGCCGGTGGTGTTCTCCTTGAACAGGATGAGCATCATGGCGGTGGCCGCGTCCAGGGCCATCGCCATGGCCGAGCCGGCCAGGATGAGCCGCGTCGTGGCCGTTCCGGCGGCGTGGCCGGCGAGTCCCAGGACGAGGGCGGCGGCGAGCAGGCCGCCGGTGAAGGCGACCAGGCCGGAGGCCCACAGCGGGACGGCGAGGCCGAAGGCGGCGACGGCGGTGAGCGCGAAGTAGGAACCGGCCGTGACGGCGAGGGTGTCGGGTGAGGCGAGCGCGTTGCGTGTGACCGACTGCAGCAGTGCTCCGGCGGCGCCGAGGGCGAAGCCCACGGCCACGCCGGCGAACAGGCGCGGGAGGCGCGAGCCGGTGAGCACGTGGCCGACCGGCACCCCGTCGACGTCCTCGCGCTCGCCGAGCGCGTAGCGCGCCAGGTCCCACCAGCCCACGCCGGAGGTGCCCTGGGTGAGGTGCCACAGGCCGACGGCGAGGATCGCGGCGGTGAGGGTCGCGGCGACCGCCGCCCCGGCGGTGCCGCCGCGCATGCCGACGCGCGGCAGCGGGGACCGCCGGGGCGGGGCCTGGAGTGTTCCGCTCATCCCTGGGTGAGCGCGTCGACGAAGCCGTCGATCGCCTGCTCCGTCGAGCGCGGGCCGCCGGCGCCCCAGATCCGCGGGGGGAAGGCGTGCGCGCGCTCCTCCTCGACGGCGGGGAGGGAGGTCCAGATGGGGTTCTTCTCCAGCTCCTCGACGTAGCCGCCGACGCCTTCGTCGTTGGCGTAGAAGAGGTTGGCCTCGCCCACGGCGGTGAGGCCCTCGACGTCGGTCTGCGCGAGGCCGTAGGAGGGGTTGACGCCGCCGTCGCCGTAGGCCTCGTTGATCTCGTCCGTCCAGACGGGGGTCATGCCGAGCTCTTCGCCGAGCGCGGTGAACAGCGCGCCCTCGCCGTAGGGGCGGATGGTGAGGTTGCCGCCCTGGAGCCATCCGTCGAAGTAGAGGAAGTCCGTGGTGGGCAGGTCGAGGGCGGCCACCTGCTCCTTGGCGTCGGCGAGGTGGTCGTCGAACCTCTGGAGCTCCTGCTCGGCGCGCTCGGTGCGGCCGGTGGCCTCGCCGATCATCCCGAAGACCTCGCGCATGTTCCCGATGGGGTCGGCCGGGTCGGCGCCCAGGGTGGCGAGGACGGGCACGCCGCGCTCCTCGAGCTGGGCGATGATCTCGTCGTCGGCGCTGAAGGCCTCCACGACGACCAGGTCGGGGTTCTGCGCGTAGAGGGTGTCGAGGTCGGGTTCCTCGCGGCTGCCGATGTCGGTGACGCCCTCGGGCAGTTCCTCGGCGCTCACCCAGGTGCTGTAGCCCTCGGTGTCGGAGACGGCCACGGGGGTGACGCACAGGGTGAGGGCGTCCTCGACCTGCTGCCATTCCAGGACGGCGATGCGTTCGGCGGGCTTGTCGAGCTCGACCTGCCGGCCGACGCCGTCGGTGAGGGAGACCGGGTCGGTGGAGGTGGCCGTGGTGTCGTCGGCGCAGCTCTCGGAGGCGGGTGCGGCGACGGCCTCGGGTTCGGCCTCCTCGACGCTGGTGGTGCCGCATGCTGTTGCGGCGAGGACGGCGGCGGCGGAGGCCGCGGCCGCGAGGTGGCGGAGACGGGTCATCGGTGGTTCTCTCTGCTCTGTTCCTGTGTGCTCGGGTGGTCCGAGGCGGTGGTGCGGGCGCGGGCCGTGTGCCGGCCCACGGGGTCGATGCGGAGCCGACCGGTCCGGGGGTCCTGGACGACCTCGACCCGGATGCCGTAGACCTCGCTGAGGTTCGGGGTGGTGAGGACCTCGGCCGGGTCGCCCGCGGCGCGGACGCGGCCGGCGCTCAGCAGGAGCAGCGTGTCGGCGATGCGGGCCGCGTGGTCGAGGTCGTGCAGGACGACGCCGACGGCGACGCCGTGGTCCTCGGCGAGGTCGCGGATCAGGTCGAGGGTCTCGATCTGGTAGCGCAGGTCGAGGTGGTTGGTGGGCTCGTCGAGCAGGACGACGCCGGTGTTCTGGGCCAGGCAGGCGGCGAGCCAGACGCGCTGCATCTCCCCGCCGGAGAGCTCTCCGGCGGCCCGGTCGGCCATGTCCCGCACGCCGGTGGCGCTCATGGCGTGGTCGATCGCGCGGCGGTCCTCGGCGGAGAGGCCGGCGAAGCCGCGCCGGTAGGGGTGGCGTCCGAAGGCGACGACCTCTCTGACCGCCAGTCCCTCGGGGGTGGGGCGGGACTGGGAGAAGAGGGTGACCTCCCTGGCGAAGCGGCGTGCGCTGAGCAGGGACACCGGGCGCTCGGGCTGCCCGTCGCGGCCGCCGAGGGTGACGTGGCCGTCGTCGACGCGGTGGAGTCGGGCGAGCGAGCGCAGGAGCGTCGACTTGCCGCTGCCGTTGGGTCCGACCAGGGCGGTCACGCGGCCTGCCTCCAGGGTGAGGGAGGCTCCGTGGACGACCGTGGACCTGCCGTAGCTCAGGACCAGCTGTTCCCCGCTCAGGGCGTGTGCGCGCGTCACGGCGCTGTGCGCGTCGCGCGCGCCGGGTTCCCGGCGGCCGCGGTGGAGGAGGGCCGCGGCAGGGCTCGGGCGGCGCCGGGGGCGGTGTGCGCGGGCCCCGTGAGCAGCGGTTTCGGCCGTGCGCACGCGAGCCCGCCCGAGGAGGAGATTAGGTTAGCCTTCACTCACTCAGGATAGGTACGGCTGCTCCGAGGCTGCAATCAGGACTTCCGGACTCCGGATACGGAATTCCGGTCAGCGGTCGCGCGGGGCGTGTCGAAGTACGTCCCCGGGGTGGTGCCCATCACACGCCGGAAGGCGTCGATGAACGTGCTGGTCTGGGCGTACCCGAGGCGCTCGGAGGCGTCCTGCACCTCGCACCCCTCGCTGAGCAGCGTGAGCGCCCGGTGGATGCGCAGTGACTGTCGCCACTGCGCGAACGACAGCCCGGTGGCGGTGCGGAAGGCGCGGCTGATCGTGCGGGGGCTGACCCCCAGGTCGCGCGCCCACTCCTCCAGGGAGCGGTCGTCGGCGGGATCGCGCAGCAGGGCCTCGGCGATCACGTCGGCCCGGGGGTCGCCCGGCAGCTGCAGGGCGGGTTGGGGGCGCGAGGGCTCCAGCACGTCGAACACGACCGCCTCGGCCCGTGCCCGCGCCCCGGCGTCGATGTCGGTGCGGGCCAGGTGCAGGAGCAGGGACTCCAGCACCGGGGTCATCGCGATGGCCGTCGGGCCCTCGAAGGCGACCGGTGTGCGGTCCGGGGCGAAGAAGGCGGTGTGGAGTTCGGCCCTGGCCGTCAGCCGGCCGGCGTGCACCTCCCCCGTGGGCACCCACAGCCCGCACCCCTCGGAGACGGTGAACACGCGGTCGCCGACACGGGCGGTCACGGCCCCGCAGCGCACCCACACGAGCTCGTGCGCGGGGTGGGCGTGCGGCTCCCACTCCGCGGGGGCGCCCGGGACGTGCGACTCCGCGATGATGACGAAGGGCGCGTCAGCGCCCCCCGGGAGCGGGGCGGCCTGCTTCACCAGGGTGCTCGGCTCACGCCGCCAGGCCCCCAGGCCCGCGCCCTCACCGGGGGGCGGGGGCGACCCGGAGGGCGGACGGCGTCCGGACGGGTCCGCCCCGGTCGCGCTCACGGGCGGCACGCCCCGCCGCCCGCCGGAAGCACCCGCCGGGCGGCACGGCGCCGAGGGGTCGCGGTGCCGATCGCGGGGCGCTTCCCCGGCGGGATCGCCCGGAGAGCACCGTGGCGGGCGCGGCGGCGCGACCGCTCCCGGTGGGCACGGGCGGTGCGCCCCGGGAACGGAGAGATGGACGGCATGTCCCTATTGTCGCAGGCGGCGCCGGGTACGGCGTTCGGGGTGGCGCAGCGGCACGTCGATGTCCCGCGCGGTCCGCGGGGGCGGCGCACGCGTGCCGCGGGCCCCCGCGGCCCCGCGGCAGGCCCTCGGGGACTCTCCCCTCGCCCCCTTCTCCGTCGGCGGCCCGGCGGACCGGTCCCGGCTGCCCGCCGGTCCCGTGCGGCGCCTCTCGCGCCGGCGGTGGGACCGGTCGCGCGCCCCCTCCCCTGAGGGGCCGCGACGGTGAGGCGCGCCTCTACCCCTGGAGTTCCTTCAGACCCCGGCCGATGCGGATGCAGGCCAGCACGCCCGCCACCGCTCCGACCGCGACGAGGACGAGCGCCGCCCGCGCGACGGCGTCGGCCTCCCCCGCGACCGCGGCCTTGAGCATGGTCACCGCCCAGTAGCCGGGGGAGGCGGGCGCGACGGCCTGAGCCCAGGCGGGCATCATCGCGATCGGGGTCAGAGCTCCGCCCAACGCGCTCACCGTCAGCGCACCGACGTCGCAGACGGCCGCGAGCTCTCCGTGGCTGCGCACCACGCCGGCCAGGGCCACGCCGATGGCCAGCAGGGCGAAGGACCACACGCAGACCGCCGACAGGATCAGCGCGAAGGAGCCGGCGACGGGCATGTCCACGACCTGGGCCCCGAAGACGATGAGGATCGTCTGTTGCACGACCAGCAGCACGAAGACGGGCAGCGCCTTGCCGATGAGCATCTCCACGACCGAGACCGGGGTGACCCGCATCCGGTTCCAGGTGCGCCATGTGCGTTCGGTCAGCAAGGCGGTGCCCACGACGGACAGGGAGAGCACGGAGAACATCACCAGCATGCCGATGACCGCTTGGGCCTCACCGCCCCGGGGAAGCGCGGCCCTGTAGAGCGGGCTGAAGACGAGCATGAGCACCATCGGCATGACCAGGTAGCTGATCAGGTGGCCTGGGTCGCGCAACCGGAGTGTGGTGTTGTGGCCGACCAACAGGGCCAGGCGGCGGGGAAGGTCAGTGCGCACGGACCACCGCCCGGTAGAGATCGTCGAGGGTGGGCCGGCTCAGGTCCACCGAACGCACGGGCTTGGTGGCCTCGACCAGCATCGTGGCCAGGGTGGCGGCGGGATCGGTCGTGGGGACGCGCATCTCCTCGTCGTCGAAGGTGAGGCGGACCTCTCCGGGGAGTCCGTGGAGCAGCTCACCGGCCTCGCCCCTGGCGATGACCCGCCCGTGGCGGGCGACGGCGATGCTGGCCCCCAGGTCGGTGAGCTCGGGAAGGTAATGGGTGGTGTAGACGACCGCCGCCCCGGTCCGGGCGTGGTCGCGTACGACCTCCAACAGGGACTGGCGGGTCTCGGGATCCACACCCGCGGTGGGTTCGTCCAGGAGGAGGAGCGCGGGCCTGTGGACCATGGCGGCGGCGGCCTGGACCCGGCGCTGCTGGCCGCCGGAGAGGACCCCGACCCTGCGGTCGAGGAAGTCGGTGATCCGGAGGGCCTCGGCGATCTCGGTGACGGCCCGGCCGAGCTCACGCCGGCGCAACCCCTGCAGTCCCCCGAACAGCCGCAGGGTCTCACGGGGGGTGACCGTCGGGTACAGCGCGATGTGCTGGGGTGCGAGCCCGAGGAGGCGGCGTGCGGCGCCGGGGGCCTTTCCGTCGACGAGGACCCGCCCGCCGTCGGGGCGCAGAAGCCCGGAGACGATGTTGGCGAAGGTGGTCTTACCGGCCCCGTTGTGCCCGACGAGTCCGACGATCTCACCCGGCCGGGCGGCCAGGGTGAAATCGTCCAGAGCGTTGACCGGCCCGTACCCCTTCACCAGACCTAATGCCTCCAACATGCCACGACCACCCATTCTGTTCGGTGTATAGAAACATTGTCTATGGCGTAAAGTATGGCCATGGGAAAGATAAATCAAGAAAGACGGGAAGAGATCCTCTCCGCCGCTCTGCGCATCGCCGAGAACGGAGGTCTCGCAGCCATGTCGATGCGTGCGATCGGGGCCGAGGTCGGCTTGACGCCGATGGCCCTGTACGGGTACTTCGCGAGCAAGGACGAGTTGTTGGACTGGCTGGTCGGCCGAGTCCTGCAAGAGGTGCCCCTGCCCGATCCGGAGGCGGACTGGCGCGAGCGGCTGCTCGCGTGCGCCCGTGGGGCCAGAGCCGCGGCGCACCGGTACCCGCGAACGTTCTCGGTGCTCCTGAACAGGCCCGTGGTGCTACCGGAGGCGATGCGCGTGGTGGATCCCCTGTACGGCGCCCTCATGGACGCGGGGATCCCCCACGAGCGGGTGGCGGGCTGGGAGCGGATGTTCAGCACGTTCGTGCTGGGCTTCGCCGTCTCGGAGGTGAGCGGCCGCTTCGGGGAGGGGAACCTCGGGACCCGGGAGCGGCGTGAGCGCCTGGGCCCCCGGGAGCTGCCGGCGCACCACCGCCTGGGAGAGGTGCTGGACCTGCCGGTCGACTGGGACGCGGAGTTCGAGGAGGGACTGACGAGACTGGTGGCGATGGTCGAGGCGGAGGGCACGGGGCCCGCATGAGGCACCGGGCGACCGCCGGGACGGGCGGCCGGGGCCGCGCGCTGTCGGCCCGGCTGCGCCGAAGCCGGCGGGCCGGCTCCTCCCGGTGGAGGAGAGTCGGCGGACACCCGTCCGACCGTGTCCGCCCTCACACGGGCCGACACCGGGGCCTGCGGTAATGTGGACAGTCGTCGTCGCGCCGGCGGACACGGGCCCCGGGGTCTTCCCCTCGTCCCCTCCCGCCCGTGCCCGTCGGCGACCCGGCGGGACCGTTCTCGGCTCCCCGCCGGCCCCGTGCAGCACCTCTTGCGCCGGCAGTGAGACCGGGCGTCGTTCCCGGCGGCCTCCGCGCGCAGCCACGGGCCTTCAGATGCCGGCCGCGGCGTGTCCCGGCCGGTGCTTCCATTCGAGGGGCTTCCTCTACTCCATGTTCTCCACTCTGCGCTCACGCGCGTCCGCGCGAGGCAGACGTTCCGATCCCTGGGTCATGGGCGTGACCAGCGTCTTCATGGTCGTCTTCGTCACCGCGTCCTTGGCCTCCCCCGGTGCGGTGGGGGCCGTCGTCGACGCGGCCTTCGTCTGGTCCGCGCGCTGGTTCGGCGCCTACTGGCAGCTCCTGATGCTGGCCACCTTCGTCGTGATGACGATCCTGGCCTTCTCCCGCTACGGCAGGGTCCGCATGGGCGGAACCTCCTCGCCGGAGTTCGGCAGGTTCACCTGGATCGCGATGATCGTCACCACCCTGCTGGCCGCGGGAGGGGTGTTCTGGGCGGCGGCCGAGCCCATCGCCCACTACGCCTCCCCGCCCCCGCAGTACGCCGACCTGGCGGGCGGGCCGGAGGGCGCGGCCTACGCGCTGGCGCAGAGCTTCGTCCACTGGGGCTTCATCGGCTGGGCGATCGGCGGCGCGCTGGCCACCCTGGTCATGATGCGCGGGGTGGAGAAGGGCATGCCCCTGCGCCCGCGCACCCTGCTGTGGCCGCTCATGGGCGAGCGGGTGCGCACGCACTGGATCGGCGCGGTCGCCGACATCAGCTGCGTGATCGCCGTGATCGCCGGGACCGTGGGGCCCATCGGCTTCCTGGGCCTGCAGATCTCCTACATCTGCAGCCGGTTGTTCGGGCTGCCCGACACCTATCCCGTCCAGGCCCTGATCATCCTGGGCCTGACCGCCGTGTCCGCGGTGTCGGTGCTGAGCGGCCTGCACAAGGGCATCCAACTGCTGAGCCGGGCCAACGTCTGGGTGGCCCTGGCCCTCATCGCCGCCATCGTCGGCATGGCCTCCCTGCCCTTCGTCCTGGACCTGTTCGTGCAGGCGAGCGTCGTGCACGCGCAGGAGTTCCTGCCGATGGCCCTGTACGGGGGCGACGAGCAGTGGCTCGGGTACTGGACGCTGTTCTTCTTCGGCTGGTTCCTGGGCTTCGGACCCATGATGGCGGTCTTCTTCGCCCGCATCTCGCGGGGCCGCACCGTGCGCGACATCTACGTCGGCGCGACGGTGGTGCCCTCGGTGGTGACCATGGGCTGGTTCACCGCCCTGGGCGGGACCGGCATCTGGCTGGAGCAGCGCTCGCCCGGAACGATCACGGGCCCCTACAACGAGGACGGCCTGCCCGCCGCGGCACTGGCCATCCTGGAGGCGCTGCCGCTGACGGGGGCGCTGGGCGTGCTGATGGTGCTCGTGGCGCTGATCTTCCTGGCCTCCACGCTCGACTCGATGTCCTACGCCATCTCGGTCTCCAGCATGCACGCGGGCGAGCCCTCGGGCCTGGTCCGCGCGTTCTGGTGCGTGGGCATGGGCCTGGCCGCGGTCGCGCTGCTCCTGGTGGGGGACGGCGGCATCCAGGCCCTGCAGTCCTTCATCGTGGTGACCGCGGTCCCCGTGGGCCTGGTCATGCTGCCGACGCTGTGGACCACGCACCCGCTGCTGCGCGAGATGGCGGTCGAGCAGGGCATCGTCGCCCCGAGCCGCCCCCCGGGCGAGGACGGGGACGGCGCCGTCCGGGAGCGCGACGAGGAGCCGGTGGCCTGACCGGTCCCGGGTCCGCGGGGAAGGGGGCGCCCCTCCCCCGCGGGCCCCACACGCCGCCCGTGGCCCGTCCGATGGGCGGGGCACGGGCGGCGGGGACACCGCGACCGCACCGCGGCACGCCCCCGGAGCGGGCGGGTACTCCGATACGGCGTCCGCCGCCCTTCGCACGCCCGCCCCCGCGGGCCCGTCCGTCGGAGGTCCGGCGCCGTCACCGGCGGGGCGGTGCGCCGGACCGGACCAGGGCTCGTGCGAGGTCGGCGGTCTGCGCCAGGACGTCGATCGGGAGCGGCTGCACCGCGAGGGCGCCCTCGTGCAGCACGAGCAGCCGGGTGGCGAGGGCGGCGGGGGCCGGGCCGCCGGCCGCGGCGGCGAGTTCCTCGAACAGGTTCAGCAGCCACAGCTTCTGGTCCGCGGCGATGCGGTGCGCGGGATGCGCGGGGTCGGGGATTTCGGCCAGTGCGTTGATGAACGCGCATCCGCGCGTGTTGGCCCCGCTCCAGGTCCACAGGGCCTCGAAGGGCGCCGTGACGGCTTCGAGGGGGTCGTCGCAGGCGTCGACGGCGGCGCGGACGAGGGAGCGCCAGCGCCGGTCGCGTTCTGCGAGGTAGACCGCCACGAGGCGGTCCTTCGAGCCGAACTGGTTGTACAGGGTCCGCTTGGTCACACCCGAGCGCTCGGCGATCAGGTCCACCCCGACCGCCGTGATCCCGCGGTTGTAGAACAGCTCCTCGGCCGCCGCCGCGATACGGCGGCCCGCCGGTGACATGGGCTGTGCTTCCTGCATCGAGCACCCTCTCTGTTCGGTACACCGTGACAGGAGTTTACAGATCGGTGTACCGTGGTAGAAGTTCACCGATCGGTATACCTACGAGGGGGTTCAGACGATGGACGTGTCCGAGACCATGCGCGCGGTACGGATCGCGGAGCACGGAGGACCGGAGGTCCTCGAGCCGGCGGAGGTGGCCGTGCCCGCCCCGCAGGCGGGAGAGGTGCTGGTCCGGGTCGGCTCGGTGGCGCTGAACAACACCGACCTGTGGACCCGGGAGGGCGCCTACGGCCGCCCGGGGGACCCGGAGGCGCTGTCGGGCTGGCGGGGCCCGATCAGCTTCCCGCGTATCCAGGGGGCCGACGTGGCCGGCCGGGTCGCGGCGGTGGGCGCCGGCGTGGACGAGGCCCTCGTCGGCCGCCGGGTGGTCGTCGATCCGGCGATCTACGACACCGGGGGGCCGGACGCGAACCCGGTCGGCCTGATGGGGAGCGA
The DNA here is from genome assembly GCF_026642255.1 of Streptomonospora nanhaiensis. Taxonomy (GTDB): domain Bacteria; phylum Actinomycetota; class Actinomycetes; order Streptosporangiales; family Streptosporangiaceae; genus Nocardiopsis; species Nocardiopsis tropica. Next base: position 4,341,733 of record NZ_CP113264.1, read on the forward strand.
GCGCGACGGGGGCTACGCCGAGTACGTGACCGCGCCGGCGGAGCAGGCCCACGACGTGACGGAGTCCCCGCTCACGGACGACCAGCTCGCAGCACTGCCGACCGCCTACGGCACGGCCCTGGGCATGATCGAGCGGGGCCGGATGCGGAAGGGGGAGACCGTCCTGGTGTCGGGTGCCTCCGGCGGCGTCGGTCTCGCGCTGATCCAGATCGCCCGGGCGCGCGGCGCGAGGGTGGTCGCCGTCAGCAGCGGGTCCAAGATCGACGCGGTGCGCGAGGCGGGCGCGCACGAGGTCGTCGACCGTGCGCGGGACGTCGTCGGGCAGGTCCGCGCCGCCGCCCCGGAGGGCATCGACGTCGCACTCGACGTGATCGCCGGGGACCTGCTGAACGAGGGGCTTCCGCTCCTGCGCGAGGGCGGCCGGTGGGTCGTCGCCGGGGCGCTCGGCGGGTACGACGCGTCCTTCGACGTGCGCCGCCTCTACCTGCACAACGCGCAGCTGATCGGCTCGGCCATGCACACGCCCGCGCACTTCGACCTGCTCATGGACCTGGCCCGCCGGGCCGCGATCCGACCCGTGATCGCCGCGGCGTTCCCGCTGGACCAGGCCGCCCGCGCCCAGGAGGAACTCGCCCGCCGGGGGCACGTGGGGAAGATCGTCCTGCACCCCTGACGGGACGCCCGCCCCGGTCGGCGGGCGCAGACGGGCGGCGGGCGCCCGACCGGCGACCAGGCCCGGACCGCGTGGGCGCGCAGACCCTCCCCCGCCGGAGCGGAACGGTTTCTCGCCGTGTGCCTGAAGGGGCGTGTTTGAGCCGTGGTTCTCGTGGCAGGGGATGAGGGACGGCGCGCGACGCCGTCGCCGGGAGCGGGAGGCCGCCGACGTGCCCTCGCAGGCCTGGGGAGCGCCTCGGGCACGTCGGCCGCCCACTCTCGTGACTTCTGCGTCAAATGTCTTATTTATGGCAGTTTAACACTAAAAGTTACCTCTATACATTTTAGTCCTCTTCCTGAGGGAAGGATGGAGACGGCACTCGAATGCCGGTGCTCTGCCGTCGCGGCAGTGACATACAAGGCGAACTTTCAGGGGGACCCTCTTGTCCGTCACCGACACCGACGCGCTCCCAGCCCGCCCCTCCTCCGACAACAGACCCCTGATCCCGGCGCCGCGCCGCCCGGGACCGGGCGAACAGGACCCGGGCGAAGCCCTCCTGCGACAGCTCAAGGCCCTCGACGAGGACGACCCCCGGGCGTGCGCGCTCAGGGAGCGGGTCGTGTCCCACTACGCGCCGGCCATGAAGCGGATCGCGCACCGCTACGGGGGCCGCGGGGAACCGGTGGAGGACCTGTACCAGACGGCGATGGTGGGCCTGTGCAAGGCCATCCGCGGCTTCGACCCCGACCGGGGCGTGCCCTTTCTGGGCTACCTGATGCCGACCGCTTCCGGCGAGGTCAAGCGCCACTTCCGCGACCACACCTGGGCCATGCGGGTGCCGCGGTCGGCCCAGGAGAACCGGATCCGCCTGCACCAGGCCCGGCAGGAGATGACCCAGGCACTGGGGCGCACGCCCACCGGCGACGAACTCGCGAGCAGGCTGGGGATGACCCGCGAGCAGCTGGACGAGGTCCGCCAGGTCTCCGACCTCTACCGGGCCCTGTCGCTGGACGCCCCCGACGGCTCCGAGTCCGACGGGGAGGTCACGCCCTCCCTGGAGGAGCACCTGGGCTGCGAGGACCACCTCCTGGACCTGGTGGTGGACCGCGAGGCCCTCAAACCCGCCCTGGCACGCCTTCCCGAGCGCGAACGCCACATCCTCATGCTGCGCTACTTCCAGGACCACACCCAGACCGAGATCGCCGAACGGCTGGGCTACTCCCAGATGCACATCTCCCGACTCCTACGGGCGACCCTGGACCAGCTGCGCAAGGACCTGGGCATGGACACGGCCGCCTGAGGACCGCCACGGGAAGAGGCGGGACCCACGGCGTCCGCGTCTCCCGGCCGGGAGGCACCGCTGCACAGGACACGCCTCCCCCGACGGGAGACACACGCCGGGAAACCCTGGTGATCACCTCCGACCCCGTTGGCGTGGAAACGGCGCCGCCACGACGGGAACCGACCCGGCGCAATTCCGGGGCAGCCGTTCGGCTGCCGCCGGGCCCGGCCTCCGCCCGGCGGCGGCCGTGTCCTCCGCGCCCTCCGGCAACAGACACCACCCGTCATCGACTCCGTCTCCGAGGGGGTTTCCGCACCCGCGCCCGGGGCCCGTACGCACCGGAGCAGGGCGGGGGCGGGAATCCGCGGTCGCCGCGCACGGCGGTGTGTACCTCCCGGCGGGTCAGGGCAGTGGGGTCCTGGCCGAAGAAACCGCGAGACCGAGGAGGCCGTCATGGCCGAGCCGGAGAGCCCGCTCAAGGACAAGAACTACAACCTGGTCTGGGCCGTGCACCAGTCGCTGGAGAACGTGTGGCGCCTGGACGGCTACATCAAGGACGCCGAGCGCCAGGGCGACGAGGAGCTCGCCCGCTGGTTCCGGAGGATCCAGGAGAACAACCAGAAGGCCGGCGACCAGGGCAAGAGGTTGCTCGTCGAACGCATCACCAAGGAGAACGACTGAGCCTTCGCCACGGCCGCACCCGGACACGGGAGGGCGCCCCCGGTCCCGGCCGGGGGCGCCCTCCCCTCTTCCGTGCTCCGGCGCCGGTCGGCGTGGAGCGCCGGGTGGTCGCCGGGTTCCGTGGAGCCGGGCACGTGGCTCGCGGCCCGGGATGACCGGCCGCCCCTGTCCGGGCCCCACGAGTACCGGCCTGTCGATCGCCGGCCGGGGAGTCGTCGGGGCAGGTGGGACCCCGAACACGACCGCGAAGCCGCCCACGCCGCGCACTGCCGGGGCGGACCCCGGCCCCTTTTCTTGAACGTACGATCCAGATAGGTTACGGTGGGGCCATGGCAAGAACCCGTGAGTTCGACACCGAGGCGGCCGTGGGCCGCGCCATGGAGCTGTTCTGGACGCGCGGCTACGAGGCGACCTCGGTACGCGATCTGACCCGGCACCTGGGGGTCGGACAGGGATCCCTGTACGCCGCGTTCGGCGACAAGCACGGCCTGTACCGGGCCGCACTGGAGCACTACCGATCCACCCTCGCGGCGGCCGCCCTGCGCAGCCTGGAGGAGGGGGCGGACGTCCGCTCGGCGGTCCGGGGACTGCTGGCGGAACGGGTGCGCATCGCCGTGGAGCACGACGGCAGGGGCTGCCTGATGGTCAACGCCGCCTGCGAGCGCCTGCCCGAGGAGCCGTCCGTCCGGCGCATCGTGCGGGACGTGCAGGACGCGAGCCGGGAGGCGCTGGCCGAGGTGCTGGCGGTCGCGGCGGAGCGGGGCGAGATCTCGGCGCGGCACGACCCGCACACCCTCGCCGCCTTCCTCATCACCTTCCTCAACGGACTGCTGGTCTCTGCCAAGGTCACGCCGGACGCCGGCGCCCTCGAGCCCCTCGTGGAGGTCGCACTGGCCTCCCTCGACTGACTGCTTCATGCCTTGAATCTGTATCGGACGATCAAGAAAGACGCCGGAGACCGCGAGCACGAGACCGCCGATCCCGCGCCACCGACAACCGAGGAGGACCCATGTCCCCTGCCCCCACCCGGAGCACGCCCCCTCTCGGCGGCAGCCGCTGGAACACCTTTCCCGCGGACGGCGCCGCCCTGACAGCCCGCGACCTCCTCACCGCCACCGAACCGCTGCTGCAGGGCGTCATCGACGCCGGCGGTCTCACCGGAGCCGACCGCCCGGTCCTGGAGGCCCAGATCCGTGCGACGCTCGCCCTCGGCACCCGGGAGGCCTCCCTGCCGCTGGCCGTCGGCCCGGACAGCGCCTCGGCAGTACGTGAACTGGGCGCCCAGGCCGAGACGATCGGCCGGGAGCTGGCCTCCTGGGCAGCCGCGGCCCTGGAGAGGCTGCTCACCGACCCGGTACCGCTGCCCGCAGGACCGCTGGTCGTGCGCAGCCACTGCTACGGCCACCTGCTCACCGCTCCCGCAGCCGACCTCCTGCTCCGCGGCCCGCGCGGCGGGCCCGTCGCCATGCAGCTCTACAACGAGTGGCTGCACCAGGTCGTCCTGCTCCGTGACGCCCTCCTGCCCTTCACCAACTGGCAGGACGTGCCGCTCCTGACCACCCCGACCGGGCTGCGGCACACCGAACCGGCCCACGACGCCTTCCTCACCGAACTGCTGGTCCGTCAGATCCGGCATCCCAGCATCGTGGCCTTCGCCCGCCATGCCGTCACCGGCACCGGCGGCCCCACCGGCTACGGTTTCGAGGCGGGCGGCGGCACCGCCCTGCCCGCCGTCCTCGACCATCCGCCCCTGACCGCACCCCGGCACCTGCTGACCTGGCGCTCCTCCCCCACCGCCGACGAACCCGTCACGTACGTCGCCGAGGAACAGGACTACTACGCCGCGCCCCGCACCCCCGTCGAGGACCTGCCGCCCGCAGACCCCGCACCGGGGTCGCTCACCGCACGCACCGTCACCGGGCTGCCCGCCGACGGGACCCGCACCGCCCGCATCGAGGTCACCGGCGACGGCGCCACCGTCCGCGTCGATCTCGGCCAGGCCCTGCGCAGCCACCGCTACGCCCACCGGCCGGCCCCCGCGGCGGACGACGCGCACCCCGGAACCGGGTCCCGCGCAACGACCGTGTGGTCCGCGCTGGGCGCACCGGGGCTGGTGTGGACGCGAGCGGGCGAGACGACCCTGGACGCCGCCGGGCAGAACGACCTCGTCGTCCTGGCACTGCTCGGCCGGCTCTACCCGGAGAACGTCACCCTGCGGCCGGTCGGCGGCTCCGCTGCCCGGAGAGCCGGGGCCGGTACCGGCCCGGGCCGCCTGGTGGTCCTCACCGACCCTCCCCGGACCCGCTGACACCCGCACCGCGCAGTACACACAGAGAAAGGGAAGAACACGATGTTCGACCATGACGGAACACACCTCCGCACCGGCCGTGCCGCCGTCAACGGAACGAGTCTGCACTACCGGACGGCCGGGTCCGGCCCCGCCGTGGTGCTGCTGCACGGCGTGCCCAAGACGGGCTACCACTGGCGCCACCTCGTCCCGAAACTGACGCCCCACCACACCGTCGTCGTGCCCGACCTGCGCGGTCTCGGCGACTCCGCCCGCCCGGCGGACGGCTACGACTCCGCGACGATGAGCGACGACATCGCCGGACTGATGGCCCACCTCGGACACGAGACATACGCGGTGGCGGGAGAGGACTGGGGTGCGGTGATCGGCTACCAGCTCGCCGCGCGCCACCGCGACCGCGTCACCGCTCTCGTGTTCGCCGAGGCCCTGTTCCCCGGATTCGGCTTCGAGGACCACACCGCGCTCACGCCCGAGAACGTCGCCAGCGGCATGCACCTGTGGCACCTGGGCTTCTACTTCCAGCCCGACGTGCCGGAGATGCTGATCAGCGGGCACGAGCGCGAGCTGATCACCTACATGATCAAGTCCGAGCGCAGCCACCCCGACACCGCCACCCCCGACGCGGTCGAGGAATACGTGCGCTGCTACTCCATGCCCGGCGGCATCCGTGCGATGCTCTCGATCTACCGGGCGATGCTCGTCGACGCCGAACAGAACCGGCAGGCCGCACAGAAGAAACTGGACATCCCGGTCCTGGCGCTCGGCGGATCCGCGTTCATCGGCGACCGCAACGAATCCCAGATGCGGCTCATGGCCCACGACGTCACCGGACACGTCTTCGACGCCGGCCACGATCTGGCGGAGGAGGTACCCGACGACATGGCCGATGTCGTCCTTCCGTTCCTGGGCGCGCACGTGTGACCGCGCCCGACCGACGAGCGGCCCTGTCGGCTCCGCGGCCCCTCACTCCTCCCTCCGGCTCGGTTCGGCGCGGCCACCGCCCCCGGTCCCGGATACGCCGGCCCTCCGGGCGACCACGGGGATGAGGAGGGCCGTCGCCATCGCCATCACGCCGATCAGGGCCATGGAGAACGGGATCGCGCTCGGTGCCGGAAGGTCGTCGGCCGCGACGATGAAGCCGGGGAGCAGGAACAGCAGGAAGATCGCCGCCCCTTCGGACCGCGGTCCTGAACCGGCGGTGTCCCCGGGCGTCCCGGCCCGGGGCACCGCGGTCCGTGCCGGCCCGCGCCGGGCGATGGAGAGGAATCAGAAAAAGTTCGGAAGACCGTGTCGAGAACACGTGGCCCGCTCCGTCCCCGTGGTGAACGCGACCACAATGGGTCGCACCAGCACCGAGGAGAAGCACGATGGCCAAGTACCTGCTGCTCAAGCACTACCGTGGCGCCCCGCCCGCCGTCAACGACGTGCCCATGGACCGGTGGACGCCCGAGGAGATCTCGGCCCACATGCAGTACATGCAGGACTTCGCGGACCGGCTCGAGGAGAGCGGCGAGTTCGTGGACGGGCAGGCGCTCGCCCCCGAGGGGACGTTCGTCCGCTACGACGGCGAGGGGCGCCCGCCCGTCACCGACGGCCCGTTCGCCGAGACCAAGGACCTCATCGCCGGCTGGATGGTGATCGACGTCGACAGCTACGAGCGCGCCGTCGAACTGGCCGGGGAGCTGTCGGCCGCCCCCGGGGCGGGCGGGGAGCCGATCCACGAGTGGCTCGAGGTGCGCCCGTTCCTGACCGCCCCGCCCACCATCACGGAGTGACACTGTGGACGAGCTCCTTCTCCGGAGCCTGACGCCGGGCGTGCTCGGGATCCTCGTCCGCCGCGGAGCCGACTTCGCGGCGGCCGAGGACGCCGTCCAGGACGCGCTGGTCGAGGCGGTCCGCACCTGGCCTTCCGACCCGCCGCGCGACCCCAAGGGGTGGATGGTCACCGTGGCCTGGCGCAGGTTCCTCGACGCGACCCGGACCGACACCGCCCGCCGGAGGCGCGAGGCCCTCCTCGACGAGGAACCGGCCCCGGGACCCGCGCCCGCGGTGGACGACACCCTCCAGCTCTACTTCCTGTGCGCCCACCCGTCGCTGACGCAGGCGTCCGCCGTCGCGCTCACGCTGCGCGCCGTCGGCGGGCTGACCACCCGCCAGATCGCCCGGGCCTACCTGGTGCCGGAGGCGACCATGGCCCAGCGCATCAGCCGGGCCAAGCGCACCGTCTCCGACGTGCGCCTCGACCGCCCCGGCGACGTCGCCACGGTCCTGCGCGTCCTCTACCTGGTCTTCAACGAGGGCTACTCCGGAGACGTCGACCTCGCCGCCGAGGCCATCCGCCTCACACGCCGGCTCGCGGCGGCCGTCGACCACCCGGAGGCGGCGGGACTGCTCGCACTCATGCTGCTCCACCACGCCCGGCGCGCCGCCCGGACCGCGCCCGACGGCAGCCTGGTGCCGCTCGCCGAGCAGGACCGCGGTTCGTGGGACACCGCCTCGATCGCCGAGGGCGTCCGGATCCTGCAGGCGGCCCTGGCCCGCGACCGGCTGGGCGAGTTGCAGGCCCAGGCCGCCATCGCGGCGCTGCACGCCGACGCGCCCACCGCGGAGGAGACCGACTGGGTGCAGATCGTCGAGTGGTACGACGAACTCGTACGTCTGACCGACAGCCCGATCGTGCGGCTCAACCGCGCGGTGGCCGTGGGCGAGGCCGACGGTCCGCGCGCCGGCCTGGCGGCGCTCGCGGACCTGGACGACTCACTGCCCCGCCACGGCGCGGTGGCCGCCTACCTCCACGAGCGAGACGGCGACCCGGCGACAGCGGCACGGCTGTACGCCGAGGCGGCCCTCAAGGCGCCCAACCTCGCCGAACGCGACCACCTCACCCGCCGGGCCGCCGGGCTCAACGCCCGAGGGGGAGGCTGAGGGCGGGCCCGGACCGGGCGCGACGAGCGGTCTGTAGGGTCGCGGTCATGGCTCCTACGGGAAGCGAGCACACACGCCTGGTGGTGATCCGGGGCAACTCGGGCTCGGGCAAGAGCACGATCGCCCGCGGACTGCGCGCGGCGTACGGTCGCGGTTTGGCTCTCATCGAGCAGGACTACGTGCGCCGCACCGTCCTGCGGGAGAAGGACGTCCCCGGGGGGGCCGCCATCGGGCTCGTCGACCTGATGGCCCGCCACGCCCTGGACGCGGGCTTCCACGTGGTGGTCGAGGGGATCCTGTACGCCGACCGCTACGGGCCCGCGCTCACCCGCCTGGTCGACGAGCACCGGGGGCTCTCGCGCTGCTACTACCTGGACGTTCCCTTCGCCACCACGCTGCGGCGGCACGAGACCCGGCCCACGGCTGCCGAGTTCGGCGAGAGCGAGATGCGTGCCTGGTGGCGCCCGCACGACCTGCTGCCCGGCGGGACGGAGGCGGTGATCGGCGAGCACAGCACCCTCCGGCAGAGCTTGGACCGGATCCTCGCCGAGAGCGGTCTCGGGAAGGGTCGGCCGGCGGGCGGGGACGGTCCGGTGTCCCGAAGTTGACACTCGCTCCGGCAGGGGTCACGGGCCGGGGTCGGCGGGCCAGTCCGGGCCGTGGTTCTCCTCCGCCTGGTCCCACAGGGCCAGCAGGCGGGTGTGGCGGGTGCGGACCACCCCGTCGGCGGGTGGAAGGGCCGGGTGGGCCAGGAACCGGGGGCCGGGCCCGCCGCGGTGCCCGCGCTCCCACCGGCGGGCATGGTCGGCCAGAAGGGTCACCATGTCGGCGGCGCCGGGCCCGTGGCCGCAGGCGACGAACTCGCACCGAGAGGGGTTCTGGGGCATGGCCGGAGACAACAAGTAGGCGAGAGAAGTGCCGTCCCACATCGCCGGGGTCAGGTCGCGGGTCATGGGCTTGTGGGGGAAGTCGTCGACGGTGCCGGTCAGGGTGGCGAAGTGGGGCAGTCGGGTCGCCATCCACATCTGCAGGGTGCTGAAGGGCTCCGTGCCGCCGATGCGGACCCCGGTGAACCGCTCGTGTGCGGGCAGGGCGAACACCCCGGGCAGGTTCTCCGGCGCGGGCACGGGGTCGGCGTCGGTGGTCAGTCCGACCGTGTCGGTGACCGGCACGGTGGCGGAGGCGGGAGCGCCCAGGCCCTGCATGGGAACGAACCCCGCGTGGTTGCCGGTCTCGCCCAGGAGCAGTCGGCCGTGGCGGGTGAAGGCGTAGATGCGCTGGAAGCCCCGCACCCCCAGCGGGAGTACGAGCCGTCCGCCCTCGACGAGCTGGCGGGTCCAGGCCGGGGGCAGGTCGGTGGCGGCGACGGTGACGACGATCCGATCGTAGGGAGCGCCGTCGGAGCAGCCGTGTTCGGCGTCCCCGACGATCAGCTCCACCCGGTCCGCGTATCCGGTCCGGGTCAGGTGGGTTCGGGCGCGGTCGATGACCGCGGGGTCGATGTCGATGGAGGTCACCGCCCCGGTGGGGCCGACCATCTCGGCGATGAGCGCGGCGTTGTAGCCGCCGCTGCCCACCTCCAGGACCCGCATGCCGGGCCGGATGGCGGCGCGCTCCAGCATCAGGGTCTGCACCCAGGTCGCCGAGACGGAGCTGGTCGCGGCCCCGTCGTCGGTGAAGCGGGTGCGCAGCACCGTCGTCAGGTCGTACACCTCCCCCAGTGGGAATTCGGGGGCGAACAGGTGGCGTGGCACGGTGCGCACCGCCCGGACCACCGGCTCGGTGCGCAGGGCCTTGACGGCTCGCAGCCGGGTGATCAACCGCTCGCGCATCTCGTCGGCGCGGTCGGTGTCCGGGGCAGGGGCGTCCGGGGCCGGGGCGGAGGTGTCGGAAGTCGTCACACCGGCAGGCTGACCAGTGGTGATCCCCCGCGCGGGGTTTTGGCGATCTTGGGCGTGCGGCGTCCGGGAACTCGCGTGCGGGTCCGCCCCCTGCCCCCGGCCGGTTCCGGTCGGTGCCCGCGGGCCGCGTGGCCGGCGCGCGCGGTGGGGACGATGACGTCATGGATTCTTCATCGGAACACCCGGTGTGGTCGCGGAACCTGCACACCGCCCGCACCGTCCGCGGGTGGGACCCGCTGCGTCTGGCCCAGGAGACGGCGTACGCGGTCGGCCGGGGAGCCGCCGAGACCCCCCGGAGCCTGGTACGGCGCGTCCGCGACTGGGAGGCGGGCCGGTACGGGCCCGGTGAGCACTACCTGTTGCCGCTGGCCCGGGTGTTGGACGTGCATCCGGAGGATCTGGCCGTCGGCGCACGGGCGAAGCGCGTCGAGGCGGACCGTATCCGGGCGACCAGCGCCCACCTGGTGTCCCTGGACGGGACCCCGGACGGAACAGACCTGGTCCCCGCAGCGGTGCTCGCGGCGCGCACCGCCCGCACCGCTGCCCGGTCCGGCGCCTCACCGGACGTGGTCTCGGCCGCCGCGGAGGCGTTGCAGGTGGCCGGGTGGCTGGCCTTCGACGCCGATGAACACGGGTTGGCCCGTAGGTTGACCAGCGCTTCGATCGTGACCGCGCGGGCGGGCGGTGACCGTGGCGGCGAGCTGTTCGCCCTGGCCCAGCTCGCGATGCACGACGCCCACGAACACCGGCCGTCCCAGGCGCACCAGGTGTGCGAGCACGTCCTGGACCAGAAGCTCTCCCCTCGGCTGGCCTGCCTGTTCGAGCTGCGTCTGGCACGGGCCCACGGGCAGAGCAACACACCGGTCCGTGCCCTGGCCACTCTGCGCCGGGCCCGCTCCCGCTTCCGGGAGGGCGCCGGCGACCACGACCCGCCCTGGACATGGTGGATCGTCGACAGTGAGCTGACCTGCCACGAGGCCATGATCCACGTCGACGACGGCCGGTGGGACAGGGCGCAGGAGCTGTTCGCGTCGGCTCGGGAGCACTGTCCGCCCCACCATCCGCGGGGGCCGCTGATCTACGCGGTCCACCAACTGCACGCCCTGGTGCGCCTGAGGGCATGGGCGGCCGCCCAGGAGGTGCTGACCACAGCGGTGGTCCCCCTGGTGGGACAGGTCCGTTCAGGACGTGTCGACGCCGTGCTGGCCCGCACCGCGCGCCTGGGCGCAGAAGCCTCGGCGCCCGCACCGTTCCGGGAGCTGATGCGGGTGGCGGTGGCCGCGGCGCGGTAGAGGTCTCTACGGCACGGCCAGGGATCGGGCCAAATCGACCCAGTCCCGCAACAGCGTGCGGGCGGCACCGGAGTCCACGGCCGGGGCGACCGCCGCCAGGGCGTCGGCGAACGCCGCGTCCAGACCGTGCGCCCACCCCCGGCGGGCGGCCAGGGCGCCGGCGGCGTTGGCCAGGACCACGTCCCGGACCGGTCCCCGCTCCCCCTCCAGGACCCGCCGCACCACACCGGCGTTGAAGACGGCGTCCCCTCCCCGCAGGGCATCGGGGCCGCAGCGGGCCAGTCCGTGCCCGGCCGTGTCCAGCCGCATCCGCTCCACCCGACCGTCGGCGACCGCCCACACCCGTGTGGTCGCCGCGGTGGTGATCTCGTCCACCCCGTCGTCACCGCGCACCACCAGGGCGGTGGCGCCCCGGTCGGCCAGGACCCGGGCCAGCACGGGGGCCAGGCGGGTGTCGGAGCAGCCCACCAGGGAGGTGGAGGGGAAGGCCGGGTTGGTGAGCGGGGCCAGGTGGTTGACGGCCGTGGGCACCCCCAGCCTTCTGCGCACCGGGGCCGCGTGGTGCAGGCCCCGGTGGAAGACGGGGGCGAAGGTGAACCCGATGCCGACCTCGTCGACGCACCGGGCGACCTGGTCGGGGCCCAGGTCCAGCGGGATGCCCAGCGCTTCGAGCACGTCCGCGGAACCCGCCCGGGAGGAGACCGAACGGCCGCCGTGCTTGACCACGCGGACACCGGTCGCGGCGAGCACGATCGCGGCCATGGTGGACACGTTCACGGTGTGGGCCCCGTCGCCGCCGGTGCCGACGATGTCGACGACCGCGGTGCCGTCCACCGGCAGGGGCACGACACGTTCCATGAGGGCGTCGAGCAGGCCCGCCATCTCGGCGGCAGACTCGCCCTTCGCCCGGAGCGCGACCAGGAACCCGGCCAGCTCGACGGGGTCGGCCGCCTCGTCCATGACCCGGCCCATCGCCCACCGGGTGTCGGCCGCGCCCAGGTCCTGTCCGCGCAGCAGCGCGGACAACAGCTCCGGCCAGGATCGGCTCACGGAATGCTCCTCGGGGCGTGCCGTTCTTCCCCGAGCGCGGTCACCGTCCAGGACCCGGCCCACCGGCGGTTCGGGGAAGCCGTCGGGAGCACCGCGTGCGCGTGCCCCGCCGCCGGGAGGCGGCGGCCCGTGACGCCCACGGGCGGAACCTCCCCTGGCCGGGTCCGCGGTGGACGCCACCGTCCCCGGGCGCACGAGCCGCTGCGGGCACGCACCCGGCTCACGCCACGGGGCTGACGCCGAGGTCGAGCACCCAGCGCTCGGCCGCCACGCGGGCCAGGTGTGCGACCTGGGGAAGGACCGAAGGCCCCCAGTCGAGCAGCTCCAACGCCTTGTCCAGAGGGAGCAGGTGGCGTTCGTGGATCCGGTTCTTGGCGGGGTCGGGATCGGGCGCGCGCTCGGCCAGGCGGTGCAGGCGGGCGGCCATTCTCACCTGCGCGAAGGGCGCACCGGGCCCGTGCACGCTCTGGTAGCCGAGATAGACCGGGTCGGCCAGGGTGACCTGGACCTCTTCCCACACCTCCCGGCGCAGCGTCGCGGCCAGGTCGCCGCCGTCGCGGGGTTCGGGCTTTCCCCCTGGCAGGTTCCATCTGCCGAGGTCGCGCAGGAGCACCACACGGGCGCGGGCGTCGAGCACCCATCCGTAGACCTGTCGAACGGGCAGGTCAGCAGGCGGTCGCTCGTCGGAGTGCCAGGTCAGGGACACCTCGTCCGGGCTGTTCATGGGAGAACTTTAGAGGGCTTCGGCCCGCCGGTCCGGTCGTTTCCGCATATTGCCCATGACTCCGACGGCGGGGTGGGGCCGGGAGCGTCCCGGGGGCTCCGTCAGTCGATCCGACCCGACGGACCCGCAGCACGTGCGACGCGGGGCCCGACGAGACGTTCGGCCAGCGGCAGGGGGTACCAGTCCGCACCGGTGACCTCGGACTCCTGGACGCGCCCGATCTCGGCGCGGGCGGTCGTGAACGCGTAGCCGAAGTCGAGGTGGCAGTGGTCCGGCTCGTCCTTGTCCGGCCGTGCCGGAACCCGGCCGAACTCGACGTAGGCCGGGACCCGCGAGGAGAGGGACACCGCGTCGGCGTCGACACCGGTCTCCTCCACCAGTTCACGCACGGCCGCGCCGGCCAGGGCGGTGTCCCCGGGTTCGAGGTGTCCTCCGGGTTGCAGCAGCAGCCCGTACGCCCGGTGCCGGACGAGCAGGATCCCGGCCTCCCGGTGGACCAGGAGCGCGCCCACGGTCACATGCAGGGGAAAGGTGCGGCGCGAGGCGAAATCCCTGCCCCGGCGCAGCAACCGCACCGGTTCGGCGAGCGCCCCGGCCTCGTCGGGGCGCTGCCCGAGGTAGGCGGTCAGCGTGGTCGAGATGAGTTCGTCGGTGATCGTCACCGGTCGGCTCCAGAGAGGACGCGCGGCTCGAAGGGTGTCCGCAGTCTACGAGTCGCACCTGGTCGGTACACACGTTTCGCGGGGAAGGGCCGGTGCTTCCACGTCCTCGGCCTCCGGGGGACCGCGCGGGTGTCCGGGCCGCTGCCCGTCTCCGGGCGGGAGGGGGTCGGCTCCCACGCGGCACACACACCGCGGACCGGCCGGCCAGGACGGTACGCGAAGGAGGGTTGACGCTGCAGGGGCGCCATCTTACGATGACCGAACAATTACGAAGCGTGTTCGTAACAACGAACCACATCCACCGACGCCCCCACCGAACCGCCGCCCTCTGCCCGGTGAACCACGGGACCGGGACGGCCGAGTCGGATCGGGATGTGCGGTGTCCGGCGATCCCCCAGCCCCCCACTGACGGACCCCCATGCACGACGCTTTCGCCGCCCGCATTGTTAGCGCTCACATTGTGAACGCTCACATCCTCGGCTCCCCCGGGCTCCACCCCTGCGCCCGGGCAACCGCCCCCCACCGCGACCTGCGGCGGGCACGGCTCCGCCGCGGCGCGGGCGGGCGACCGCGTCGGTCCCCTCCACCCATGTCGGCCAGGACAGGCACCGACACCGAGGAGTCTCCCCCATGAAGGAAAACCCGCTCACCCCTTCCCCCTTCCTCTCCCGCCGCAGAATGCTGGGCGCCGCCCTGGCCACGGGAGCGCTGGCAGCGGTCCCGGGCATCGCCGACGCGGCCCTCCCCCGACACGCCGCGGCCGCCGACTACCCCGGCCCCGGCCTCGTGACCGGCGACGTCAGGGTGCACGACCCGTCCTTCGTCAAGCGGCCCGGCGGCGGCTACCTGGTCGCCCACACCGCCCACGGCGTGGGCCTGAAGACCTCGACCGACCGGACCGCCTTCAGCAACGCCGGCGTGGTCTTCCCCTCGGGCGCACCGTGGACCACCCCCTACACGGGCGGCGACCGCAACCTGTGGGCCCCGCACCTGTCCTACGCCGACGGGCGCTACCACCTCTACTACTCCGCCTCGACCTTCGGCTCCAACCGGTCGGCGATCTTCCTGGCGACCAGCACCAGCGGAAACTCCGGAACCTGGAACAACGAGGGCCTGGTCGTGGAGTCGTTCACCTCCGACGACTTCAACGCCATCGACCCCCACCTGCAGGTGGACGCCCAGGGGCGCTGGTGGTTGGCGTTCGGCTCGTTCTGGTCGGGGCTCAAGATGGTGCGCATCGACCCGGCGACCGGCAAGCGCCACGACGGCACCCTGTACTCGATCGCCGGACGCGGCGGGGACGCCATCGAGGCCCCGACCATCTTCTACCGCGGCGGCCGGTACTACCTGTTCGTCTCCTTCGACACGTGCTGCCAGGGGGCAGCGAGCACCTACCGGATCATGGTCGGCCGTTCCAGCAGCATCACCGGCCCCTACGTCGACCGCAACGGCACCGCCATGCTCGCGGGCGGGGGCACGGAGGTCCTGTCCGGCCACGGCAGCATCCACGGCCCCGGCCACCAGGACGTCTTCGCCGACACCGACAGCGACATCCTGGCCTACCACTACTACGACGACAACGGCACGGCGCTGCTGGGCCTGAACTGGCTCGGCTGGGACTCCTCCGGATGGCCCTACGTGCACTGATCCGGTCCTCGCGGGGCCGGCCCCCACGGGCCCCGCACCGGGCGGACCCGGCGCACGCGCGCCGGGTCCGCGCGCGCGTGGGGAAGCCGGTGGGACGGGCCCGGTTCGCGGGTTGGCGGCAGCGCCGGGGCAGCCGGGCTGGGGCGTGATGCCGCGGCGGCCCGGGTGGAGGGAACGTCAAGGAACCGTGGATCCTGCGTCAATGACAGCGGGCGGCGCAAGCGCGATCGTTGAAGAGAGCCGGACGCCGGGCCCGCAGGGCGCCTGACACACGGACGTCCGCTCGGCGAGCCCCTGGGGGTTCGGGGCGTGGGAGCAGGTCCCCCGCCCCGGCGGCCCGGGCGCCGACCGGTCCCCCGGGCCGGCGGCCCCGGCCCCTCTCAGGAGCACGTCCCTCCGCACCCGGGCCACGGGTGAAGGCGTTCCCGCCCCACAGGGCGGCTGAGAAACAGGGGAATCGACATGCAGCGCACATTCGGTCTGGCGGCGACGCTCGCGGCACTCGGCTTCGCCGGGGCACTGGGCATGGGGGCGCCCGCGACGGCCGCCCAGACCAGCGACGTGGGAACCCAGGCGCTCCGCTCCCTCCGTGTCTACGAGCACGACGACTTCGGGGGCCGCTCGGCCCACCTGACCGCGAACGACAGCAACTTCAACAACAACAGGTGGAACACGAACACCACCGCGACCATCGACGACAACATCAGCTCCATCAAGAACCAGGGCGACATGTGGGCCTACCTGTACCCCTCCCCGAACCACGGCGGTACTCCCTACAGGGCCCAGCCCACCTCACAGGACAAGGACCTGAGCAGCAACTCGAACAACCCGTCCAACTTCGATAACAAGGCGAGTTCCGTCAAGTTCCTGAGCTAGGAGAACGACGCACCGGGTGCGGTGCCGGTTCCGGCGCCGCACCCCTTCCGTTCGAGAAGGGAAGAAGCAACCGTGCGGACTTCCTTGGTCCTGTGGGCGGGAGCGCTCCTCGCCGTCGTGGGGTGCTCCACCGCCCCCGCGGAACAGACCGCCCCGCGAGTGGGAGAACAGGTCGCCGACTTGTGGGTTCCCCTGGACGAGTACAGCCTCTCCAGACCCGACCTGCTCACGGTCCAGTACGCGGAGGACCTCCTGGCCGGTGGCTGCATGCGCGACGCCGGCCTGCCGTGGGAGCCCCTGCCGCCCCCTCCCGAAGAGGACAGCGACCCGCTCAACCGCAAGCGCTACGGGCTGGTCGAGCCCGAGCTCGCCGAACGCCACGGCTACCATCCGCCGCCTCCCGCCGAGGACCAGCGCACGCGGGACCGGGTGTGGCAGGCCAGGGAGGCCCTGCCCCGCGACCACTGGACCACCGCGTACGGAGAGGACGGGGAGGGAGGATGTCTGGCCGAGGCTCGCGAGACGCTCCGCCGGGACGTCCCGGCGGTGGACACCACCCTGCTGAACGGCTACATCGGCCAGACCTACGAAGC
This sequence comes from Streptomonospora nanhaiensis, assembly GCF_026642255.1. GTDB lineage: Bacteria > Actinomycetota > Actinomycetes > Streptosporangiales > Streptosporangiaceae > Nocardiopsis > Nocardiopsis tropica. Next base: position 4,358,329 of record NZ_CP113264.1, read on the forward strand.
CTCCCGGGAACACCCCGAGGTGGTGCGGGCCCTCGACGGGTGGAGCACGTGCATGCGAGCGGAGGGGTTCGACTACGCGGATCCGCTCGACGCCAACGGCGACCCCGCCTGGGCAGAGACCGAGGAGCCCTCGGACCTCGAGATCACCGCGGCCCGCACGGACGTGCGCTGCAAGGAGGAGACCGGTCTCGTGGAGGTGTGGTCCGCGGTGGAGGAGGGGATCCAGCGAGAGGTCATCGACTCCCACCCCGAGGACTTCGCCGGGTTCGCACAGGCGAAGGAGGCCGAGCTCGACGCCGCCCGCAGCGTGATCGCCCGGCACGGGCCCGCCCCCGCACAGTCGGACACGGAACCGCGGCGCCCCTCGGACGTCGTTCTCGGCCCGTAGCCCCTGACGCCGCACCGGCAATGCCGGAACACGCGTCCCCGGAACAGCGGGAGCCCTTTTCAAGGAACACCGTGCACTTCCCTTCCCGAAGGTTGCCCGAGGGGCGGCAACGGCCCGGTGTGAAAAGTGATTTCCCCTCACGGCGTTCGGTAGAAGAAATCCTTGACGGCCGCTCGCCGAGCCGACGTACCATTCCTCGAAAGCAGAATCCGTGAGACCCAGGACATCTCTCTGTGATCGAGAAAGTGTTCCACACACGGGACCTTCCCCCCGCTGACCGGTTCGGCTACTGGCAGGACTGCATCGGCATGACCCACGCCCCCGTCCGCCTCACCAGCGACCGCACCGACGACTTCCTCGCCTACCAGCACATGATGGAGCTGTCCGACGTCATGGTGTGGCCGACGGCCTTCCAGCCGGTGACCTTCGAGAGGATCCCGCGGCTCATCCGGGCCTCGGACCCCGAGCGCTACCACCTCAGCCTCGTGACCACAGGTCGGCTCGAGGTGGAGTCCGAGGGCCGCTCCAGCGACGTCCGCGAGCACGAGATCAACGTGGTCGACACCTCGGTCCCCTTCCGGATCCGAGCCGCGGCAGGGCTTCCCCGACAGGTGGGCATCGGCCTCGAGATCCCCAAGAGGAGACTGGCGATCCCCGGGCGCAGCGTGGAGCCCCTGGTGGGCGCCAAGCTCTCCGCCGCCGACGGCTACGGCGCCCTCCTGCGCCGGTTCCTCTCCCAGCTGGCACAGGACAGCGCCTCCTACCGGCCCTCGGACGGCAACCACCTCTCCACCGTCGTGTGCGACCTCGTCTCGGGCCTGTTCGCCCACGCGTTGGAGGCGGAGGATCGGCTCCCTCCCGAGAGCCGGGCGAGAACCCTGCGCATGAGCGCCAGGAACTTCATCAGGAGCAGGCTGGGAGAACCGTCCCTGACACCCCGCACCGTGGCCCGTGCCCACCACATCTCCACCAGCTACCTGCACCGGCTCTTCAGCGACGAGGGCGCCAGCGTCGGCGCGTGGATCCGCGGACAGCGCCTGGCGAACGCCCGTGCCGACCTGGAGAACCCGGACCTGGACCCGGTGCCGATCCACCGCATCGCCGAGAAGTGGGGGTTCTCCAGCGCGTCCGTCTTCAGCCGGGCCTACCGTGAGAGCTACGGAGTCTCTCCCCGTGACACCCGTGGCGAACGCCGGACGGCACGGCCACCGGCCCGCTGAACCCTTCCGGGGCCCTCCCGCTGTTCCCGGACCGGGTGGTCCACCACGTGCAGCCGCACGGCCGGGACCGTGCCCGACCGCTGCGTCCCCGCCGGGCCGTGGGGCGGAGGCACCGTGCCGGGACGCCCGCCCTCCGTCGCGTGCCCGCCGTGCCGACCGGACCGCGCCTGCGACCGGTAGTCCCGCGGGGGGATCCCGTAGGCGGCTCGGAAGGTCCGGCTGAACGCGGCGGCGTGGTCGAATCCCCAGCGCGCCGCGATGCTGTGGATCGGGACCGCCGCCAGGGCGGGGTCGGCCAGGTCCCGGCAGGCGCGTTCCAGGCGCTGCTCCCGGATCCAGGCGGCGACGGTGGTGTCGCCCTCCTGGAAGAGGCGGTGCAGGTAGCTGGTGGAGATGTGGTGCGCGGCGGCGATCGCCGCCGGTGTCAGCCGCGGGTCGTGGAGGTGCTCCAGGACGAAGGCCCGGATGCGCAGCAGCAGGCTCCGGCCGCGGCTCTCCGGGACCAGGGTGTCCTCCGCCTCCAGGGTGTGCGCGAACAGGGCCGACACGAGGTCGCCCAGGATCAGCGCCAGTCGGGGATCGTCGCCCGGGGAGTAGGTTCCGGGGTTCTCGGTCAGCTGGTGGACGAAGCCGGTGAGCAGGGCTCCGAACCCCTCCCGTCCCGAGAGCCGGAGACCGGTGATCCGGTCGGCCCTGCTCCGGGGCAGGGTCAGCAGGTGCTTGGGGATGTCGACGCCCGCGCTCACGACGAGTCCCTTGTCGCCCGGCGCCTGGATGTCGTACGGCGTGGAGGAGTCGTTCACGTGGATCTCATCGGGGCCGTACGCGGCCCTGCGCCGGTCCCAGTCCCGTTCCATCGTGCCGCTCCGCACCAGGCAGATGTTGTACGCCTCGGGGTCGGAGAGCCGGATCAACCGTGCCGTCCTGCGCGCGGTCAGGGCCCGGAACCCCATCTTCCACACGCGTGCGCCCTCCAGGTGCAGGTCCCGCTGGTGGACCCGGAAGTCAGCGATCCGGTCGCTCGTGGCATCCATGGGCGTCGGGGCCGTGGCCATGATCCGGCGCCACACCTCGAAGCGGTCCGCGGCGGGCAGTTCGTCGGTGTTGAACTCCGACTCGATCACCGTGTCCGTCCTTCGCTCGGCTCCGCCACCGGCCCCGTCAGCCGGTGGCTCCACGTACCACCAGGGTCACCGACGGTGCTTTCAGCGGGCCTTCACCGCACGTCGCCCCGGGGCCGCCCTTCGGACGCGAACGCCCGGGACGGTCGGCGGACCGGTCGACGCGGAGGCTGCTCAGGGCGCGGGCCGTCCGGCAGCGGAGGATTCCGCGGCTCCGTGGCCGACCGTCCCGGCACCGGGGAACCTGGAATGCCCGGAATGACCGGGTCCGGTCATCGCCGGGGACCCACGGCGCCCGGCGGGCTACTGTCCTTCGAGGACACGCGCGAGGAGGTATCACTCGGGCCGCCACTTCGAGCCGGACGGCGAGGGCGGGCGGCCCCGTCCCGAAGCGGCGGCAGGCCTCCGGAAGCCCGGCCCCACGGCCACAGGCCCGTGTCCGCCCGTCCGTACCCCGCCGTTCCGACAGCGAAGGTGAACCGTGACCTCCTCCCCTCCCCCTCCCGGCCCCTACCGGGGGCTCCTCCTGGACTTCGTCGGCGTGCTCACCGCGAACGTGCGCGCGTCCGTGCAGGGCTGGTGCGTGGCCCAGGGGCTGCATCCCCGTGCGTGGGGGACGACGCTGACCCATCACCCCGAGGGCCGTCGGCTCTACCTGGACCTGGAGGCCGGCCGGCTCTCCCAGAGCGAGTGGAACCGGCGCACCGCGGCGCTGCTGGGCGTCGCCGATCACGAGGACCTCATGGGACGGGCCTGGGCCGGGGTCGGTTCCGACGCCGCCATGATCGCCCTGGCCCGCACCGCCCGCCGCGCGGGGCTGAAGGTCGCCCTGCTGTCCAACAGCTTCGGTCTGGACCCGTACGACCCCTACGAGACGCTCGGGGTGAACGGGCTGTTCGACGTGACGGTGCTGTCGGAGGTCGAGGGGATCGCCAAGCCCGACCCCGAGATCTACCGGCGCACGTTGGAGCGCCTGGGCCTGGACGGCGGCGCGTGCGTGTTCGTGGACGACAACCCCGACAACCTGCCTCCGGCCCGGGAGCTGGGCATCACGACGGTCCACGCCGACGGCGGGCCGGACCTCGCCGCCAGGGTCGCCGCCCTGCTGGACCTCCCCCTCCAGGAAGCGGACGGGGTGGGCCGGGAGGGGGCGACGGAGGTCTCCACGCGGAGCCCGGGAGCGGTCTGAGGCACTGCTCACCGGTTTCACCGACGCGCGCAGGGCCTCGTGACCTCACGGTGCCGGAGCGGGGCGGACGAGGGGAACCGCGACGGCGGGCCCCAGGTCGGCCTCTTACCGACACCCTCGGCCCCGGTTCGGCGACCTCCGGGACCGTTCCGGAGAGGAGGGCGCCTCGCCCTCCGCCGGATCCGTCCCGGAACAGTCGACCGAGGATCAAGAAAGCGGCGACTCGGGGCCAACGACAGTTCCGGGGAGGCTTGCCATGCTCGAAGGGACCTGTTGGCCTCTCCTGGGAGACACACATGATCCGCCGACTGATCGCCACCGCAGCCCTCGCCGCAGCCACCGCCCTCGTGCTCGGAGCCCCCGCGCACGCCGACGACCACCACGCCAGCGGTGTCGTGGCGGGCGACCACTTCGCCAGCTGACCCGGCCCTCCGCCAGCAGTGACACCCCTCGCACGCGTGCCACGCCGCACAGGCGTCACGCGTGCGAGGGGCCCGGTCCTCCCGAAGCCGCTCAGGAGGCGGACGGAGCCTGCGGTGCCGCGTCCAGCCGGTCCCGCAGCCGCCGCTGGAGCGCCTCGAGCCGGCTGTCGTCCGCCCGGACGGCGGCGTGGAGTTCGAGGGTCTCGCCCTCGTATCGGGGAATGACGTGGAAGTGCAGATGGAACACGGTCTGCCCGGCGGCGGCCTCGTTGAACTGGATGATCTGGATGCCGTCGGGTTCGAGCTCGTCGGCGATCGCCCGCGCGACCCGCTGCACCTTCTGGATGAGCGTGGCGAGTTGTGCAGGCGTGGCGTCCAGGAGGGTCCGGGGCTGCCCGGTCTTCGGAATCACGAGGGCGTGACCGTAGGACTGGGGGAACACGTCGAGGAACGCGAGGACCTCGTCGTCCTCATGGATCGTGAAGGCGGGCGCCTCGCCGCGGATGATCTTCGCGAAGACGTTCTGGGGATCGTACGGGTCGGTCATCGTGCGTCAGGCTCTCCGTCGCGTCCTTCTGAGGCAGCCTCGATCGGCTCTGGTCCGGTCGCCACGATAGCGGTGGGGCGAACGGACACCGGGGTCACGGCCCCGCGTTCCCGGCCGGGCCGGGTCAGTCGCCGTGCCGGGTGCTGTAGTCGCGGCGGTACTCCGAGGGTGTCATCCCGAAGGAGGTCCGGAAGTGCTTCCGGAACGTGGCCGCGTTGTGCAGTCCGCACCGGGCGGCGGCCTGTTCGATCGGCAGGTCGGTGGTCTCCAGAAGCCGGCGGGCCTCGTTGAGGCGTTGTTCCCGGAGCCAGGCGGCCGGGGTCGTGCCGTTGGTGGCGGTGAAGGCGCGGATGAAGGTGCGCCTGCTCATACGTGCGACGCCGGCGAGGGTGTCGACGTCGATCGGTTCGGCGAGGTGTTCGAGCGCCCATTCGAGGACCCGGGAGATCGGTTCGGCAGTGGTCCGCGAAGGGCGGGGGCCGTCGATGTACTGCGCCTGGCCACCGCCGCGGTGGGGGGCCACGACGAGTTCCTTGGCGACCTGGCCTGCGGTGTGCGATCCGAGTCGGGTGCGGACCAGGTGGAGGCAGGCGTCCAGGCCAGCGGCGGTGCCGGCGGAGGTGAGGACGTCACCGTGGTCGATGTACAGCACGCTCTTGTCCAGGGCGACACCCGGGTGCCGCGTGCGAAAGGTCTCGAACGCCTTCCAGTGCGTGACCGCAGCCCGCCCGTCCAGCAAACCGGCGTCCGCCACGGCGATGGCCCCCAGGCAGAGGCCGACCACGGTCGCCCCCCGCTCGTGCGCGCGGCGGAGCGCGCCGATCAGGGCCGGGCTCGGCCTTCGGAAGTCCGTGTGCCAGGAGGGGATCACCACCGCGTCGGCGTCCTCGAGGGCGGTGAGGTCCGCGAGCCCGCCGAGCTGGTACCCCTCCGCCGTGCGTACACGCCCCCTCGCCTCGGAGAACAACACCGACGACCAGTCGGCGAACCCCTGCCGGGCGACTTCGTCGAAGACGAGGGTCGGCGTGGACAGGTGGAACATCGTGACGTCGTCGAACGCATAGACAGCGATCCGCATGATCCTCACACTATGGCACGCATGCATCGAAGGATTGCACTCGTGCCACTGGTGGCCGTTCGCCGTTCTCGCCAGGCTTGTCCCAGCGGCGCTGCACGCGGGCGAGGATGCCCGCGGTGGCCAGGAGCGCCGCCACCCGACCCGAGGAGGAACCCATGGCACAGTCGCGTGCACTGGTGGTTGTCGACGTCCAGCAGGAGTACTTCACCGGCCTGCTGCCGATTCAGTACCCGCCGCGTGACGAGTCCGTGCTGAAGGTCGCGAACGCGATCGACGCCGCCGCCGGAGCCGGGATCCCGGTGGTCGTGGTCCAGCACTCGGCCGGGGACCGGTCCCCCGTGTTCAACCCGACGCTGCCGACCTACGAGCTCCACCCCGCCGTCGAGGAGCGCCGCAGCGACGCGTGGAAGCCCCTGGTCAAGCAGCACGGTTCGGTGTTCGCCGGTACCGACCTGGAGGACTGGCTGCGCGGCCGGGGCATCGACACCGTCACGCTGGTGGGATACATGACGAACAACTGCATCCTCGCCTCCTCCGTGGAGGCGGAGGCCCGCGGGCTCCGGGCGGAGGTGCTCTCCGACGCGACCGGCGCCGTCGACATCGCCAACGCGGCCGGTTCGGTTCGCGCGAAGACCGTGCACGAGACCCTGATGGCGATGCTCAACTCGAACTTCGCCGCCGTGGCGACGACCGACGAGTGGGTCCGGGCCGTGGCCTCCGGAGCCGGGCTGCCCAAGAGCAACCTCGTCGAGTCGGCCGCCGCCGGCCGGGACCGGTGACACCTGCCGGTGGCCCGTCCGTGGCGGGGAGCCTGCCGAAGCGCCCCGGCGGGCGCGGCGGCCCCCACCGGTTCCGTCACCCGGCGGGCGGGTGGACGGAACCGGTGGGACGGGGCGTCACGCGGTCGTCCAGGCCTCCAGCTCCCGACCGCGGGGGTCCTCCACGCGGGACCACTCGGCGTCGATGCGCATGGTGACCCGGTTCCCGTCGTCGTACGGGTCCCATCCGGGGTCGCCGGTCCCGGCGAACCGGACCCAGGCCCCGTGCATGCGCGCGGCGAGACGGGCGGGCGGCTCCTCGGGGCCGAGCAGGGCGGCCGGACCCCGCAGCCGGGAGAGGTGGGCCAGGTCGAAGACGAAGGGCAGCTCCACCCCGTGGGCGGCGCCGAGCTGTCCGTCCAGGGCGCGTGAGCGCCAGGCGAACTCGTAGCCGTAGGTGGCGACCCGCGGCAGGGCGGTGTGGGCGTCGGCCAGGGCCCGGGTGCCCGCACCGAACAGCGCGTCGCCCATGACCGCGGAGCGCAGCTCGCCGAAGGACGCCCGGGGGCGCGACGTGCGGTAGGCCGCGACGAGACGGGCGGGATCCGGGTGAGAGCGCGCCGCGGCGCCGTCGACGTCCTCGGCGGTCGAGGCGGAGTACCGGTCCACGGGGACCAGGTAGAGGTTGCCCTCCTCGGTGTTGGTCCCGATGAGCAGGTCGGCGTCGGCGCCGGGGCCGGCGGCGAGGGAGACGGCGGGCTGGGTGTCGAGGACCAGGCTGAAGGGGCTGAGCCCGATCAGCGGGTCGCGGTGCGTCCCGGCCCGCAGGTCGATGCCCGAGAGCCGGGAGGACGTCTCGACCAGGCGGTCGTCGGAGAGGCCGGCGAAGGCGTCTGCGTGGGGCTCGACCCCCAGGTCCCGTGCCGCCGCCTCGGTGACGCGGGCGGCCTGCTCGGGCGTGAACGCGCCCAGGCCGCTGCCGCTCTGGACGATCGCCCGGCGCAGGAGGCCCACGGCCTCGGGGGAGGCGAGGACGCCGCCGACGACGGTCGCCCCGGCCGACTGGCCGAAGAGGGTGACGTTGCGCGGGTCGCCGCCGAAGGCGGCGATGTTCTCGCGGACCCAGCGCAGCGCGGCGACGACGTCGAGCAGGCCGCGGTTGGCGGGCGCCCCGGGCAGGTCCAGGAACCCGGCGATGCCGAGCCGGTAGTTGAGGGTGACGAGGACGACGCCGTCGCGGGCGAAGGCCGAGCCGTCGTAGAGCGCGGACCGCGTCGAGCCGGCGACGAACCCGCCGCCGTGGACGAACACCATGACGGGCAGGCCGTCGCCGCCTCCGGCGGGCGCCCAGACGTTGACGGTGAGGTAGTCCTCCCCTCGGCTCCAGCCGGTTCCGAAGTAGGGGGACATGTCCAAGCTGCCGAGCCTGCGCTCGGCCTGGGGCGCGTTGGGGCCCGGCGCGGTGGCGTCCCGGACGCCGTCCCAGGGCTCGTGCGGCCGGGGCGGGGCGAAGCGGCCGGCGCCGCGGGGCGGCGCCGCGTAGGGGATGTTCAGGTAGGCGTCGGTGTCGCCCCGGCGCAGGCCGCGGACCGCACCCCGGGCAGTGGTGACGACGGGTCCGGTGTGGTGGTTCATGGTGATGCCTTTCCGCGGGCCTCAGCCCTGCTCGGTGTACGGGGCGAAGGGGGCCCAGCCCTTGACGGCGAACTTGTCCCCCGCGCGCGACACCTCGGCGGCGCCGTGGCCGCCCAGGTGCGCGGGGATGACGAGCGCGTTGTTGTCGGCCGCCCAGCCCAGGACCTTGCGGCGGGTGGCGCGGGCGCCCGCGGGGTCCTCGCAGAAGCAGCTGTTGGAGTCGGGTTCGAGGATCTGCACCGGGCTGTGCAGCATGTCGCCGACGAACACCGCGCGGTCCGTTCCGGAGGTGAGGGTCAGCACGGAGGAGCCGGGGGTGTGCCCGGGAGCCGCGTCCAGGCGCAGGCCGGCGTCGATCCGGTGGCTGTTCTCCCACAGCAGTGTCAGACCGGCCCGGTGGACCGGGGCCACGCTGTCCTCGAAGACGTTCTGGTTGCCCCGGCCGAGGTTCGGCTCGTGCCCGTTCTCGGGGTTCCAGAAGTCGAAGTCGTCCTTGGGCATGAGATAGGTGGCGTTGGGAAACGTGGGTACCCAGTTCCGCCCGTCCAGGTAGGTGTTCCAGCCGACATGGTCGACGTGCAGGTGCGTGTTGATCACGATGTCCACGTCCTCGGGCTCGACGCCGGCGCGCGCGAGATTGGCGAGGAAGTCTGTTTCGAGGCGGCTCCAGACCGGCGAGTACGGGCGCTCCTTGTGGTTGCCCACACCGGTGTCGACGAGGATGGTCCTGCCCTCGCTGCGCAGCAGCCAGGTCTGGATCGCGGAATTCACGGTATTGGTCCCGGAATCCAGGAAATGCGGGTCCAGCCAGGAGGCGCCGTCGTTCCAGGCCTCCTTCGGGGTCTCCGGGAAGAAGGCGTCGGTCGTCATGTCGACGGTTCCGTAGTATTCCCGGACCCGGTCGATGGTGACGTTTCCGAGCGTGATCTGTTCCATGGGGCGTCCTCGTGTTTTCGGCGGGTTCTGGGGAACCGTACGGGCGGCCCGGGCGGGCCCGGTATCCGTCACGTGACTGCACCTGCGCGCAGGGCCCTTCCGGGCTCGGGGCCGGGCGGCTTGTAGCCTGCCGGGGCCGGGGCAGGACGGCACCGGGTCGAAGAGCCATGTTTGCGGGGGGCTTCCGTGGGTGAGCACACAGGCGGCGTCGGCACGGCCGCGGGGCCGGAGCCGGAGGCCGGGGGGCCGTTCGTCGGCCGGGAAGCGGAGTGGGCGCGTCTCCTGCGTGCGGTGGAGCCGGAATCGGCGGACCCGGTGGTGGTGCTGCTGGGGGACGCGGGCACGGGGAAGAGCGCGCTCCTGGACCGCGCGGCGCGCCGGGCCGGGGCCGACGGCGCGCGCGTGCTGCGCGCCGCGGGGAGCGAGTCGGAGTCCGGGCTGGCGTTCTCCTCCCTGCACCAGCTGCTGCGGCCGTTGCACGAGGAGGTGGACGAACTGCCGGACGGGCAGCGCGCCGCCCTGCGGGAGGCCTTCGGCGCGGGGCGCGCCGTCGCTCGCGAGGGAGCGCCCGACCCCCTCCTGCTCGGGATCGCCGTCCTGGGCCTGCTGTCGGCCGTGGGCGAGCGGCAGCCCGTGCTCGTGGCACTGGACGACGCGCAGTGGTTCGACCGCGCCTCCCTGGACGCCCTGGCCTTCGCCGCCAGGCGGCTGGCGGGGGAACCGGTCACCGTGCTGGTCGCGGCCCGCGAGGGCCACCGCCTCCCGGGGTTCGACCGCCACGTGCCCACACTCACCCTGGGCCCGCTCGACGGCGCCGCGGCCGGCCGGCTCCTGGACCTGCAGCCGGCGGCTCCCACCGGACGCACCAGGGCGCGGATCACCGAGCAGGCCGCCGGCAACCCGCTGGCGCTGGTGGAACTGGCAAGGGCGGCCGCCTCCCGCGACACGGCCGCGGGGCTGCCCGACGCGGGCCCGCTCCCGCTCACCGGGCACCTGGAGCGGGTCTTCGCCGCACGCCTGGACGGCCTTCCCGCGGCGACGGGGCGGGCTCTGCTGCTCCTGGCCGCCATGGACAGCGCCGACTCCGACGTCGCCGCCGCGGCCGGGCTGCCCGGCGCCGGGGACGCCGTCTGGCCGCCCGCGGAGGAGGCCGGGCTGGTCCGGCGGACCGGCCCGGTCCCCCGGTTCGGCCACCCGCTCGTGCGGTCCGCCGTGTACCACGCCGCACCCCCGGAGGCACGGCGCGAGGCCCACCTCGCGCTCGCCGGACTGCTGCGGGACGAACCGGACCGGCGCGCCTGGCACCTGGCCGCCGCCTGCACGCGCCCGGACGCGGCCGTGTCCGCGGAGCTGGAGCGCACCGCCGACCGGGCCCGCCGGCGCGGCGGCCACGCGGCGGCGGCCGAGGCCCTCCAGCGCGCCGCGGAGCTGGCGCCGCGGCGCGAGGACGGCGCCCGGCTGCTGGTCGGGGCCGCTTCGGCGGCCGTGTTCACCGGGGACCTCGCCCGGGTCGAGGAACTGGCGGCCGCGGCACGCGCGCGCACGGACGACGCGTCGCTGCTGGCGTCCGTCGCCGTACAGGCCGGACGGCTGGCGGTCCTGACCGGGCGCCACACCGCGGTCTTCTCCCGGCTGGCCGACGCCGCCGGGGGCTTGACGGCCTCCCGGCCCGCCGCCGCCCTGGACCTTCTCGCCGAGGCCGCCGTGGTGCGCTTCTACTCCGGGGAGGACGCCCAGCACGACCGCGTCCACGACCTCCTGGGGCGCCTTCCCGAGGGGGCCTCGGACGCCTTCCTGCGCGCCTGGGTGAGGACCGTGTCGGACCCCTTCGCCGCCAGGGACGAGGTCCTCCCCCTGCTCCCGCGGCTGGCCGCCGAGGCGCGGGACCGGCCGGAGCGGCTCACCGCCGTCGGGATCATGGCATGGCTCCTGGACGAGACCCCGCGGGCCGTCCGCGTCTTCGACGAGGCGTTCGACCGCTGGCAGGTGCGGGGAACGCTGCCGGAGGGGCTGGGCGGCGCCGTCGCCTGGGCCTATGTGGACCGGGGAAGGTGGGACCAGGCCCGGGAGGCCTGCGCCCGCACCACGGCGGTCGGCCGGTTGGCCGTCCTCGACCACGCCGTGGCCTGCGCGGCAGCCGTGGACGCCGTCGTGCTGGCCCACCGGGGTGACGCTGTCGCGGCCCGCGCCCGGGCCGAGGAGGCGCTCGCCCTGGTGGACCCGCTGGAAAGCCGCTCGATCGGCGTCTACGCCCGCCGTGCGCTCGGGGCCGCGGCTGCCGTCGAAGGCGCGTACGGCACTGCCTACGACCACCTCCGCGCGGTCTTCACCGCGGACGGCGGGCCCGTGCACTACCACGCCTCCCACCCGGCCCTCGCCGACCTGGCCGCGGCCGCCGTGCGCAGCGGTCACCGCGAGGAGGCCGCCGCGATCGTCGAGCGTTGCGCACACCTGCTCGCCAAGGGCACCTCACCCCGCCTGCGCGCGCTGGTCGACCGGGCCCGGGGCCTGCTGGCGGACCCCGGGGACGCCGAACCGCACCTGCGGGCCGCCCTGGCGGACCCGGTCCTGGAGCACTGGCCCTTCGAGCGGGCGCAGGCCCTGCTCGACCTCGCCGAACGGCTGCGGCGCCGACGGCGCATCGCGGAGGCCCGGGCGCCGCTCGCCGAGGCCCTGGAGGTCTTCCGCCGTCTGGGCGCACGGCCGTGGATCGAGCGAGCCCGGGCCGAGGCGCGCGCCGCGGGCCTCGACGTCGTGGACTCCGCCCCGGACGCGCTCGCCGAACTCAGCCCGCAACAGCAGCAGATCGTCAGGCTCGCCTCCCGGGGGCTGACCAACCGCGAGATCGGCGAGAAGCTCTTCCTCTCCCCGCGCACGGTGGGCTCGCACCTGTACCGCAGCTTCCCCAAGCTGGGAGTCACCGCCCGGTCCCAGCTGCGCGACCTCGTCGGGGGCGCGCCCGCGGCGGTCGGACACCGGGACCGCCGGAGCCCCGCCACCGGGTAGCGGCGGGATGTGGCGGCGCGGGGAACCGTGTTCGGCCGGGGCCGCCGGTGGTCGGTCCGGCCCCGGCCGTGGGCGTTCCGGCTACTCGGACGCCGCGGTGTAGTAGTAGGGCTCCTCGTCCTCGTCGTACTCCTCGTCATCGTCGTCCCTGCCGGCGTCCAGGTCGAGCTCGACCCCGGATCCGGCGAACGCGGCCCTCACCCGCTCCACCGTCTCCTCGCCCAGGAAGTGGTGGTGCAGGTCGAGCCGGCGCAGACCGGAGAAGGCCCCGGCCCGGTCGACGAGCTCCTGTGCGCCCTTGTCCGTGAGGATGCCCAGGGACAGGTCGAGGACCTCCAGGCCCGCGAGAACGGGGGCCTCGGCGAGCACCGGGACCCACTCGGCCCACTTCTCGGCGTTGCGCACCCCCAGGTACCGCAGCCGGGGGAACGCCTCTCCCGAGAGCACCGGCGCCAGGTCCTGCGGGGAGGTGCTGCCGCCGTAGTCCTCCATCCCCAGCCACAGCTCCAGGTGCTCCAGCGCGGGCAGCCCCGAGGACGCCACCTCGCGTACGACCCGGCCGGGCAGACCACCGCTCTGCAGGGTGAGGGAACGCAGCGAGGCGTGCGAGGGCACGTGCAGTCCGAGCCGGCCCTCCATGCCGTCGGCGCCCTTCACGGTCAGCGCCTCCAACCGGGGGAAGGCGGCCACGAGCGGCGCCAGGTCGGGCTGGGAGATCCAGGAGAGCTCGCACTCGTCGAAGGTGATGTCGCCGAAGAAGACCGAGCGCAGGTTCGGCAGCGCGTCGGCGTGCTCGACCAGCAGGTCCGCGGCCTGGTACATGCCTCCCTCATTGGCATAGGACCATTCGCCGATGACCAGTGCCGTCAGCTGCTCGGCGTCCACCTCGGACAGGAACCGGGCGAGGTAGTCGGCGCACTCGTCCTCGGGGGGTGTCCGCAGGCCCGCGCTGGTCCGCAGCCGCCAGGCTGTGGCGGCGGGGTCGTGCGGGTCGCCGCCCTGCTCCCGGATGCGGGCGAGCCGCTCCTCCCACGTGCCGCTGGCGGGGAACTCGACCACGGGCAGGCCCGCGAACTCGGTGAGGTCGGACATGGGGGTTCTCTTCTCAGGCTTCAGGGGGCGAAATGTCCCCCATGCCTAGCAGTTCCGAGGGACAGACAGGAGATCGGGAGCCTTCCGGTGCGGGACTGGCCGAAGGCGCACCTCTCCCCGCCACGGTCACAGCGCGTGTCCCCCGGCGACCTGCAGGACCTGCCCGGTGACCCATCGGGCTTGGTGGGAGGCCAGGTAGACCACGGCGTCGGCGATGTCGTCCGGCTCTCCGACCCTGCCCATCGGCACGGCCTCCCCCGCCCGGGCGACGAGCTCCTCGTCCATCCAGCCGGTCTGGACGGGCCCCGGGGCGACGGCGTTCACCCGGTAGTGGCGCTCCAGGGACGCGTGGGTCAGGGTGTCGACGGTGTCCGGCGTCTCGCAGTGGGCGGCGTTGTTGACCAGGACGTTGATCGGTCCGGCCCGGTCCGCGACCTCGCGCACGAGCCGGACGGGCCCGTCCGGCTCGGACAGGTCGGCGCCGACGGCGAAGGAGCCGTTGCCGAGTTCCTCCGCGAGCTCGTCCGCGGTCCCCGCGGCGGGGGTGACGTGGGCCCACCCGGCCCCGGCCGGCGCCGGAGGGTCGCGGTCGAGGTGGTGGACCGCCACGCGCGCCCCCTGGGCGGCGAACGCGCGGCTGATCGCCGCGCCGATGTTCCCGGATCCGCCGGTGACCAGGACGGTCTGTCCGGCGAGGCGGGTGTCGATCATCGTTGCCCCTTCGGTGGTTCGTCGGTCGGCCCGGTGCGGAGGCCGGCGTGCCCACACCCCACGCCCCGGCCGCGGCCCGACCCGCTGCGGGGGCCGGTACGCCCAGGGTTGCCCCGCCCGCCCGCAGCCGCAACCCGTTTGTCCGGGCACCGCACCCCCGCGGACCCGGCCTCCGGGGACTCCGCGGCCGCCTCAGCCCGGGGAGCGGGGGCGCAGCAGGTCGGGTTCGATGTAGATGATCTTCGCGATGGGCACGGCCTCGCGGATCCTGCGCTCGGCCTCGTCGATCGCGCGGGTGACACGCCGGGCGTCGTCCTCGGCGTCCACGGCGACCTTGGCCGCGACCAGCAGTTCCTCGGGCCCCAGGTGCATCGTGCGCATGTGGATGACGGCGTCGATGTCCGCGCAGTCCAGGATGGCCCGGCGGATGAGGCGGATGTTCTCCTCGCTGGCGGACTCCCCGATGAGCAGGCTCTTGACCTCCACGGCCAGGAGCACGGCGAACACCACGAGCAGCAGACCGATGGCCCCCGAACCCAGGCCGTCCCAGACGCCGTTGCCGGTGATCAGGGTCAGACCGACCCCGACCAGGGCGAAGGCCAGGCCGATGAGGGCGCCGGTGTCCTCCAGCAGGATCACCGGCAGCTCGGGGGACTTGGTGCGGCGGATGAACCCGAACCACCCCACCCGGGCGCGCGCCGACCTGGACTGGCGCAGCGCGGTGCGCAGAGCCGTCGCCTCCATCACGGCGGCCAGCAGCAGCACCACGATGGGCACCCACTGCCAGGAGGTGATCGGGTGGGGGTCGCGGATCTTCTCCCATGCCTCGTACAGGGCGAACAGCCCGCCGAGGGTGAACAGCACGATCGCCACGAGGAAGGCGTAGACGTAGCGCTCGTGGCCGAAGCCGAAGGGGTGCTCCGGCGTGGCGGTGCGCACCGACCGCCGTCCGCCGATGAGCAGCAGGATCTGGTTTCCGGAGTCGGCCACCGAGTGCACCGACTCCGCGAGCATGGCCGAGGACGCCGTCAGGAGATAGGCCACGAACTTGGTCACGGCGATCCCGAGGTTGGCCGCCAGCGCCATGACCACGGCCTTCGTGCTGTCCTCGGTACTCACCGCGTCGCCTCCTCGTCAGCTGCGGACCGACGGCCGGGCCGCGGCGGTCGCACCGCCGGCCTCCCGGGGCGCGGTGTCCGGAAGGCCCGCCCCGGACTTTCCCAGGTTCCGTGGCGGGCGGTGCACGTGCAAGCACCCCGCTGCCGTGTCGGACGGGACCGGGACGGGTCCCGGGCCGCGCGGCGCCGGGATGTCGGAGCGCGCTGGTAGGCAGGACACCTCACCCCTGCCCCCTCCGGGAGTCCCTGTGGTCTTCAACCACCATCTGTCCGAGTTCGCCGGCCTGCCCGTCGTGGAGTACCGCTCCGCCACGGCCTTCGAGGGCGCCTCCTCCGGCCCTCCGCCGGAGCTGCTCGCGGCCCTGGCGGACCCCGGTTCGGTGGCCTGGCGGCTCGACGACGCCAACGGGCAGGAGAGCGATTCCGACACCTCCCCCCTGGGCTACTACCGGCGGTTCGCCGAGGCGGTCGACCAGGACCGGGTCGCCGCGATCGTGATCGGGGACGTCTGCAACGCCTTCGTCTCGGAAGGCAACTCCGCCCTCGCGGAGTCCCTCGTGGAGGTCGCACCCCGCCTGAGCGGACTGCGCTCCCTCTTCTACGGAGACGTCACCTTCGACGAGTGCGAGCTCTCCTGGATCCGGCACGAGGACATGTCCTTCCTGCTGAGGGCCTTTCCGCAGCTGACGGAGTTCGCGGTGCGCGGCACCGAGGCCCTGTACCTCCATGTCCCCCGGCACGAATCCCTGCGCCGGCTCACCCTCCAGGGCGGAGGCCTGCCCGGCGAACTGGCCAGAGAGGTGGCCTCCTCCGGCTACCCCGAACTCGAACACCTGGAGCTGTGGCTGGGGGTGCCCGAGTACGGGGGCGACACCTCCCCGGGCGACCTCGCCCCCGTCCTGGGCGGAGAGGCGTTCCCCCGGCTGCGCTCGCTCGGTCTGTGCAACGCCCAGGACGTGGACGACTGGATCACCGTCCTGGCCGATGCCCCCCTCACCCGGCGGCTGCACACGCTGGACCTGTCCAGGGGCGCCCTCGCCGACGAGGGCGGACGGGCCCTGGCCGAGGCCGCGCCCGCCTTCGCGCACCTGGACCGACTGAACCTGCACCACCACTTCCTGTCCGAGGAAGTGGGTCAACGCATCCGCGAGGCCCTGCCGGGCGTGGAGATCGACCTGTCCGAGCCGCGAGAGCCCAGGGCCGCCCACAACGGTGACGGAGTCCGCTACTACACGGCGGTCTCGGAGTAGTCCCGGAACGTGCCCCGGCCGCCGCCGTCACGGCCGGAGTCGACGTGCGGGGATGTTTCGTCCGGTCCCTGCTCGACAACTTCGAGTGGGCCTACGGGTACGACCGCGGGTTCGGCATCGTGTCGGTCGACCACGAGACGCCGGAACGCACGCCCGAGGACGGCTGCCACTGGTACCGGCAGGTGGTGCGGGCACACCGGGAGCGCCGGACGGGGTGAGGCCACCGGGCGGGACGGGCTCCCAGGAGCGGTCCTGTGAGTCCGTGCCGTCCCGGGCGCCTCCGGGTCGGCGACCGCTCAGTCGGTCCGCGGCCCGCCTCCGGAGGTGCGGAGTTCCTCGTTGATCCGCTGCGCCTCCTCCAGCTGGTCCTCCAGGATGATGATCCTGCAGGCGGCTTCGATCGGGGTGCCCTCGTCCACGAGTTCGCGGGCGCGGGAGGCGATCCTGAGCTGGTAGCGGGAGTAGCGGCGGTGTCCGCCCGCCGAGCGCAGGGGCTCGATCAGCCGGGCCTCGCCCAGAGCGCGCAGGAAGGCCGGCGTGGTGCCGATCATCTCCGCGGCGCGGCCCATGGTGTAGGCGGGGTAGTCGTCATCGTCGAACCGGTTGGTTCCGGAACTGGTCAAGCGTTTCTCTTTCTCTCCTCATCGCACGCCGAGGACCCCAGCGCCGAACGGCGCTGGGGTCCGAGAGTTCAATACCATCTACCGGCTGCTGCCGGTCTTCCGCTTCCCGATGTGGAACTGGAACGGGAACGCGGGGATCGCGGTTGTGTGACCGTGGACCACCTTCTTCCGAACCGGGGCCTGCGGTACCCGAGCGGAACAACCCACACCCGGGCGATCCTCGATGGCATCTACTCCTCTCGATCTCACTGCGTGCACTTCACTCCTGCTGCGGCGCCCCCGTACAAGGGGGCGCCGGTACTGCAACTGCGGTCCTACCGGCCCCCGGTGCCGTCCAACGTCTTCTGCACCGGTCGAGCCCTACCGCGTCCTTCTTCACCGCCACGGCGTCCCCCGCGAAGACGGGACGCCGGTCCAACCGGCTGCCGGTGCCCTGATGCACGTGCGCACCGGTCGAGCCGACCTGCTTCGTTACTGCGCGGTCCCCCACGGGCGGGACACCGCTACTGCCACTGCGGTCCTACCGGCCCCCGGTACTGTCCGACATCTCCGTACCGGTCGAGCCCTACCGCGTCCTTCCCCACTACCCCGGCGCCTCCCGTGTCGGCGGGACGCCGATCCTGCTCCCCACCGGCGTTTCCGGTGGTCCACCTCGTGGATCCCTGTGGCTACGACAGGAAATGTATCAGCGGTCCCGGCGCATGTCTACTCTGGCCGATGGAGATTTTGGCTCGCCCTGTGGGCAGGTTTTCTGGAGCCGGCGCCTCAGCCCGCCCCCGCGTAGGCCGGGGCCTCCAAGAACGTCCGCAGCTGCTCGGCCAGCGGTTCGTCGAGGCTGTGCGGCGCGCCCCGGTGACGGGGGTCCCGGAACGCGCGCCGGAAGGCCTCGGGATCGCCGGTGAGGTCGGCGGTGGCACTCCTGAGGTCCTCCAGCGCCTGGCGGAGCCGTCCTGGCGTGCTCCCCCAGGCGGACTCGTAGGCCCGGAGCGCGCGGAAGAAGCGGACGCACGCCAGGTGGGTCGACTCTCGGTGGTCGTGGCGCTGGATGTGCTCGGCCATCGCGCGCGTCCTGCGGAGTGTGGAAGGCATTCGGTTCACTGCTTCCTGAGAAGAGGGGAACGGACACTGCTCAGGGGGCGGCCCGGCCGGAGCCGGGCCGCCGGGGGTTCAGGCGTCGATGCTGCGAGGCCGGCCGTCGCCCCGGCTGACGCTGATCTTGCGCGGCTTGGCCTGCTCGGCCACCGGGATGCGCAGGGTCAGGACACCGTCGGCGTAGTCGGCCCGGATGGCGTCGGTCTGCAGCGTCTCGCCGAGGAACAGCTGCCGCGAGAAGGTGCCGGAGGGGCGTTCGGCGACCACCACCGCCTCGCGGTCGCGCACGGCGTCGGGGCGCTCGGCGGTCACGGTGAGCACGTTGCGCTCGACCTCCAGGTCGATGGAGTCGGCGCGCACCCCCGGCAGGTCGAAGCAGACGACGAAGTCATCGCCCTCGCGGTAGGCGTCGATCGGCATGGTGGCCGGTCGTGACGCCTCCCCCAGGATCCGCTGCGTGAGGCGGTCGATGTCCCGGAAGGGGTCGGTACGCATCAGCATCATGGAAACCTCCTCTGTCCCTACGAGAAAACCTGATGCGAGGTGACGCAAGTTTTATACCTCAGGACACGGGAGATAAACAACCGTGTCCGATACAGGTTTTCTCAAGCCCGGAGGTAGGGTCGGAGGGCGCACCGATGGCTCGGCGAGGAAGGACGTGCTGATGGCAGAACCGCGGCCGGGTACCGCACGCGGCCTGTACACGATCTCCGTGGCCGCCCGGATGGCGGGGGTCGCACCACCGAGCCTGCGCTCCTACGAGGAGCGGGGCCTGGTCGCCCCGGCGCGCACCGAGGGCGGCACGCGCATGTACAGCAACGACGACATCGCCCGGCTGCGACGGGTCGTCGAGCTGGCGGCCCAGGGGGTGAACCTGGCGGGGATCGGTCGGATCCTGGAGCTGGAGGAGGAGAACACCCGCCTGCGCGACGGCCCTCCCGGGAACGGTTGAGGAGGTCTGCCCCCCGGCCCCGCCGCCGCGGCCGGTCCGCGGCGGCGCCCCCTCCGAGGAGCCCGGGTCCGCGACGCGCACCAGTGGGCCCGCTACCTCACCGAGGCCGTCCAGCTCTTCTGCCACCGCGCCGACGTCGCCTTCGCCACCCACCACCGGCCGACCTGGGGCGCGGACCGGATCGAGGGGTTCCCGACCGGGCAGCGCGACCTCTACGCCTACCTGCACGACCGGACGGTGCGCCTGGTCAACCGGGGCCTCACCCCCCGGGAGATCGCGGAGGAGCTCACGCTTCCTCCCGCCCTGGACCGGCAGTGCGCCAGCCGCGGCTACTGCGGGTCGCTGAGCCACAACGTCAAGAGCGTCCACCAGCACTGCCTCGGCTGACTCGACGGAAACCCCGCCCACCTGTGGGAGCACCCGCCGATCGAGGAGTCGAGGCTCTGGGTGGACCTGCTCGGCGGCATCGGCGGGACCCTCGCACGCGGACGCCCTCGCCGGCGAGGGCGACCTGCGCTTCGCCGCCACCCTGCTCAACCACGCGGTCTTCGCCGAGCCGGACCACGAGGGGGCGCGCCTGGCACCCACCATGACGAGGCAGCAGCTGGTCGGCGTCATCACCCGCCGGGACCTCCGGGGCATCGGGCACGAGGGGGGCCTCGGGGTGCTCCGCTCGCTGTTCGGCGTCCTGGAGGCGCCGGCCCCCGCCTTCGCCGTGGTGCGGCCCTGAAAGGGCGTCGCCCGGAGCCCCGTCCCCGCCCCGGACCGTCGCCGCCCGGGGCGGCACGACCGCGAGCGTACGGGGAGGGGCGCGGGCTCAGGTACGGTCCCGTGCCCCGGAACCGCTCCCGGCCGGTCCGACCGCGTCCACGGGGACTCGGCGGCCGTCCCCCGCCGACGCGGGGGCGGTCCCCGCGGCCCCCTGTCGGCGGGCCGCGGGCCTCAGCACGCGCTGGACGATGAAGTACTCCGCCACGAGGACGTTCACCAGGAAGGACGCCCACGCGCTCGCGTGGTAGACGTCGTCGAAGGTCAGGGACGGGAAGTAGTTCGCCTGGAGCGCCAGCCCGAGACCGAGGTAGATCCGCAGGCTCACGGAGGCGAAGGTGAGCGCGTAGTTGCGGATCATCCAGACCCGGTGGAGCCGGACCTCCCCACGGCGGATGGTCCGGAAGGCCTGGACGAGCGTGTAGAGCCAGGCCGCCGTCAGGATGAAGAAGGCGACCTGCACCGAGAACCCGCTGACGGAGAAGGCGGCGGCGAACAGGGCCGCCATCGACCCCAGCACCACGCAGACCATGTAGACCCGGCCGGCGACGCGGTGCGCACGCGGGTACCGGACGCGGAACCGGGTGAGGAACTGGAACGGCCCGATGAGCAGCGCCAAGGAGCTGGGGATCGCGTGCACGGCGATGGAGAGGTAGTGGGAGGCGACCCCGGGGTCGAGCGGGATCCTGTTGCGCTCCACGTCCCCGACAGCGTAGGGCTCCGCCGAATAGAGGGCGACAGCGGCGGCCGACACGGCCAACAGGCCCCAGAGCGTCCACCACCAGCGGCGGCGGGTCGACTTCGTCAGGTCTTTCACAGGCATCTCCACTGAGGACGGAAGGAAGGTGCCCCGGCCGCGTCGGGGGCGGGATCCGGCGCCGGAACGGCGCCCGCCGGGGCACAGGGCGTGTCACAGACACAGTCGCGTCCCCGTGCGGTCGTTCGCGTCGGTGAGAACCACCCAGTTCCCTCCCGGGCCGTCGGCGGGCGGCCGCGGAGCGGGACCCGCCCCTGAGGCGATCGACCGGACGGGGTGTCCCGTACGCGAAGCCCTCCCCTCCCCTCCGCCGCCTGCGCGCGGATCCGGGCGCCCCGGGGGCTTGCATCTCAAGCTGCTCGAGGTACCACAGTGGCTCCCATGAACGACAACGAGCTGTACCCCATCGGAGACGCCGCGCGCCGCAGCGGCCTGAGCGTCAGCGCCGTCCGCTTCTACGCCGACGCCGGGATCGTCGAGCCCGCGCACCTGTCCGGGGCGGGCCACCGCCTGTACGACGTCGACGCCATCGCCCGCCTGGAACTCGTCCGCACCCTGCGTGATCTGGACACCGACCTGGACGAGATCCGCCGCCTGCTCGAAGGCGACACGACCCTGCACAACCTGCTCACCACCCACCTGGAGATCGTCGAGCGCCAGGAGCGCACCCTGCGGGCCAGGAGGGCGGTGCTGCGGACCCTGATCAGGCAGGGCGGCACGACCGCGCAGGCCGACCTGATGCACAAGCTCGTCTCGATGACCGACGAGGAACGCGAGCAGACCATCGACGACTTCTGGAACGACGTCGGGGAGGGCCTCGACGTCCCCGACGGCTTCGTCGACCGGCTGCGCGCGATGCGGCCGATCCTGCCGGCCGACCCCACGGCCGCCCAGCTGGAGGCGTGGATCGAACTCGCCGACCTGGTGCGGGACCCGGCGTTCCGCGACGCGGTCCGCACCTACCTGCACGAGACCTACACCACGGACGAGTGGCAGGCCATGGCGACCGAGCCGATGCAGGAGTTCATCTACGAGAGCGGGGGACCGCTCGTGGAGGCGGTCCTCGCCGCCTACCGCGCCGGTGAGTCCCCCCGGTCCCCCTGGGCGCAGGCGGTGGTCACGCGCTTCATGGAGGCGGTCACGGCGGTGTCCGCCGACACAGCGCTCACCCCCGAGATCCGCAACCGGATGGCCGACGCCTACCGGCGGCTCCCCGACATCGAGCGCCAGATCGCCGAGGAGGACGCCGCCTCCGAGGACCCCGTCTACGACGACACCCACGGCCGGTACCTGTCCCTGGTGACAGTGGTCAACGGGACCGGGCCCGAGGAGGACACGCTGCCCTACGCCTGGATCGCCGACGCCATGCGCGCCCCGGACGACGGCGCCTGAGGGAACCCCGTGCGCCCACCCCGGGACGGGTGACGCGCGGGCGGTGTGCCGGGGGACGGCACACCGCCCGCGCGGGGCCGCGGACGGCGGCTTCCTCCCCTGTCCCGTCCGCGTCCCCCGGCGGGCGGCCGGAGCGCAGGACCGGGAACCGCGGGAGCGGAACCGCCCCGGGGCGCCGTTCCGCCCCCGCCCCGACACGCCCCACCCTCTCGCTCGGTGATTCTCCCGTCACCGATGGCTATCGTCGTGGAGTGCTCCAGCCCCGTTCGCCCTCTCAGGAGCCCGGTCGCACCGGCCGGTCCCCGGCGCAGCCCACCGCCCCCGTCCTGGCCCTGGTGGCGGTCCTCCTGCTCCTGGTCGCCGGCTGCACGGCCCCGACCCCGACCGCCGGCTCCTACCGGGACGCCGCCGAGCAGACCGTCACGGACCTCCTCTCGGCCGTCGGGACGGGCGTCCTGCTCGTCGAGATCCACCGGGGCGACAGGGCGTTCTCCCCCTACGCGGAGACCACCGCCGAGGACGCCGAGGACGCCGCCCGCTCGATCGCCGACACCTTCGGGACGCGCCAACCGCCCACCGCCGGGTCCGACGCCCTGCGGGCGGAGCTCTCCCCCCTCTGCGACACCGCGGTGAACGCGCTCGCCGACCTGCGCATCGCCCTGAAGAGGGACGACAGCGCCGCGGTCGAGGCCGCCGGGCGGACCCTCCGTGCCGTTTCGTCCGGACTCTCCGACCTCGAGGAGTCCCTCTCGTGAGGTGGCTGGCGGCCTTCACCCTGGGCCTGCTCACCGCCATCGGCGGCTTCCTGGACATCGGCGACCTGGTCGCCAACTCCGTGGTCGGCTCCCGCTTCGGGATGACCCTGGCCTGGGTCGTCCCCGTCGGCGTGGTCGGGCTGATGGTGTTCACCGAGATGTCCGCCCGCGTGGTCACCGCCACCGGTCGCGGGACCTTCGACCTGGTGCGCGAACGGCTCGGCGCCAGGGTCGGTCTCGCCAACCTCCTGGCCTCCTACCTCATCACCCTGCTCACCCTGTCCGCGCAGATGGGGGGTATCGCGCTGGCCCTGGAGCTCGCCAGCGGCATCCACTACCTGCTGTGGGTGCCGGTCGTCGGGTTCCTCGTCTGGATCGTGCTGTGGCGGCTGCCCTTCGCGTACATGGAGAAGACCTACGGCCTCCTGGGCCTGGCCCTCGTCGTGTTCGGTGTGGCCCTGTGGAGGATGGGCCCGGACCTGGGGGCGCTCTTCACGGAGGCGGTGTCCTTCTCCCCGCCGCCGAACGAGGGGGCGGCCGTGTGGTGGTACTACGCCATCACCCTGTTCGGGGCCGCGATGACCCCCTACACCGTCCTCTTCTTCTCCTCGGGCGGGGTCGAGGAGAAGTGGACCTCCGAGGATCTGGCCACCGCGCGCCTCAACGTCTTCTTCGGCCTCCCCCTGGGAGGGCTGCTGTCCCTCGCCATCATGGGCTGCGCCGCCGTCCTGCTCATGCCCGCCGGGGTCCAGGTGTCCGACCTGGGACAGGTCGCGCTCCCCGTCGTCTCGACCCTCGGCAGGCTGGGACTGATCGTGGTGATCCTCGGGTTCTTCGCCGCCACCTTCGGCGCCGCCCTGGAGTCGGGCCTGGCGGCGGGGTACGGCGTCGCCCAGTACTTCGGCTGGCACTGGGGGAAGACACTGCCGCCGGCGAGCGCCCCCTACTTCCACCTCGTCATCATGGTGAGCCTGCTGAGCGGCACCCTCTTCGTCCTCACCGGGGTCGACCCCATCACCGTCACCGAGTACAGCCTGGTCTTCTCGGCCGCGGCCCTGCCCCTGACCTACCTGCCGATCCTCGTCGTCGCCAACGACCGCGGCTACCTCGGCGACCAGGTCAACTCGCGCTTCACCAACATCCTGGCCTCGGTCTACCTGGTGCTGCTGTGCGTGGTGTCGGTGGCCGCCATCCCCCTCATGCTCTACACGAAAGCGGGGCAGTGAGATGTCCGACGAGGCGGACGGAACGATCTTCCGGATCGGGTTCACCGTCCTGGACCGCCAGGTGGTCGACCGCGGGGGCGAGAACCTGGGCAAGGTCGACGACGTGGAGTTCACCTGGCGGGAGGGGGAGGCGCCGGCCATGACGGCCCTGATCATCGACGCGGCCTCCCTCGGCGGACGGATCGCCGGGCGGTTCGGCCGGTTCTGGGAGACGGTCCTGGAACGGATGCGCCCGCCGGAGGAGGCGCCCACCCGGATCCCCCTCACCGACGTCGAGGAGTTCGCCCCCACCACGGTGCTGTCCACGGACGCCCCGCCGGGGATGCGCCCCCTGGAGGCGTGGATGGCACGCCACCTCATCGGCCGCATCCCCGGGGGGCGGCGGTGAACCGGCTGCGCGCGGGCGCGCTCCTGGGGCTGCGGATCGTCGACTGCAACGGGAAGGACGCGGGTTCGGTCCAGGACATCGTCGTCCGTCACAGCGGGGGCGCGTACACCGTCCTGGGACTGGTCGCGGGGCGTTCCGCGCTCGCCGGACGCTTCGGGTTCGGGGACTCCCTGGAGGCTCCCACCCCCTGGAGGCATCTGCTGGGGTGGTTGCGGCGCCACGAGCGCTACGTCCGGTGGGAGGACGTCGTGGCCGTGGAGGAGGACAGGGTCGAGATCGCGGTGGAGCGCAGGGCTCTGCCCCGCGGGTGGCGCGGCCGGCCCTGACCGGCGCCGCGGCACCGCGCTCCTCCGGAGAGGGGCGGGCCCCTGTCAGCTCCGTGCCTCCCCGGAGGCACCGCTCCGCCGGTCGTGGTGCTCCAGCAGCCGGGCCAGCAGCCCGGTCAGCACCTGCCGCTCCTCGGGCGCCAGCGGGGCCAGCAGTTCCTCCTGGGTGCGGGCCAGCCGCTCCTCCAGCACCCGCAGCTGCCTCCTGCCCGCGGCGGTCAGCGAGACGATGTTGCGCCGCCGGTCAGAGGGGTCCAGGGCACGCTCGACCAGTCGGCGGTCGGAGAGCTCGTTGACCGTCGCGACCATGTCGCTGACGTGGATGCCGCTGCGGCGTCCCAGTTCGGCCTGGCTGGCCGGGCCGGACTCCTCCAGCGTGGCCAGCAGGCGGTAGTGGTAGCCGCGGGCGCGCACGGACGAGAACCCGTCGGCCACCAGGCGGTGCGCGTGGTGGGCGGTCTGGGTGAGCAGCCAGCTGGGCGTGCCCTCCCAGGCCGCGGGCGTCTTCTCCGGTGGGTTCTCCATGCCTGGAGTCTAACGAACCGTTGGTGACTCCAATGATTGTGCTACCGTTCGTGACCCAAACGTTTGGTGGCCAAACATTCATGTCGCCAATGAATCCCCGGAGCCAGGACCATGATCAAGCCGTTCCGCATCGACATCCCCCAGGCCGACCTCGACGACCTGGCCGACAGGCTCTCCCGCACCCGCTGGCCCGACGAGGTCGCCGACGCCGGGTGGGACTACGGCTTCCCGCTGGCACGGCTCCGGGAACTGGCCGAGTACTGGCGTACCGGCTACGACTGGCGCGAGCACGAGGCCGGGCTCAACGAGCTTCCGCACTTCACCACCGAGATCGAGGACCAGACCGTCCACTTCGTCCACGTCCGTTCCCCGAGACCGGACGCGCTCGCGCTGGTCCTCACCCACGGCTGGCCCGGCTCGTTCCTGGAGTTCCTCGACGTCGTCGAACCGCTCTCACGCGACTTCCACCTGGTGATCCCCTCCATCCCGGGCTACGGCTTCTCCGGGCCGACCCGCGAGCGCGGCTGGGACACGGTCCGGATCGCGCGGGCCTGGGCCGAGCTGATGCGCCGCCTGGGGTACGAGCGCTACGGGGCGCAGGGCGGCGACTTCGGGTCGGGCATCTCCACCGCGCTCGGCGCGGTGGCGCCCGAACAGGTCGTCGGGGTGCACGTCAACTACCTGCCGACCAGGCCGGACCCGGACGCCGGCATCGAGCTGTCCGAGGAGGACGAGGCCCGTCTGGACAAGGTCAGGCACCTGATGGCGAACCGCCCGCCGTACCAGGCCCTGCAGGCCGCGACCCCGCAGACCATCGGCTACGCGCTGACCGACTCGCCGGTCGGCCAGCTGGCCTGGATCGCCGAGCGCTTCGCCCAGTGGACCGACCCCCGCTCGCCCGTCGACGACGAGCGGATGCTCACCGGCGTCTCGCTGTACTGGCTGACGGCCACCGCGGCCTCCTCGGCGCGGCTGCACCGCGACGCCCGGCGGCGGACCGAGCCGTGCCCGGTACCGGTCGGCGTGGCGGTCTTCGCCCACGACATCACGCAGTCGGTGCGACCGCTGGCCGAGCGGCTGTACGACATCAGGCAGTGGTCGGAGTTCGAGCGCGGCGGCCACTTCGCCGCGATGGAGGTGCCGGACCTGCTCGCCCGGGACGTCCGGGAGTTCTTCCTGGCCCTCCCCGGGAAGGACTGACACCGGCCGCCGCGCCGGGCCCGCGCGCCCTCCGGGGGGCGCCTGTGCGTTTCGCTGTGCCGCGTCCTCCTCCCGCCGCCGCGTCCCGACAGCGGCGCGGGCCCTACCCCTCCTCGTCCAGGGCCGGACCGTGCTCCAGGAGGTGGTGGACGAACGCCGCCGTGCCCTCGGTGAGGGTGGAGAAGTCCGCCGCGACGAGGACGGCGTGCCGCGGCGCCCACGGTTCGTCCAACTCGTACAGGGACGCGGGAGAGACACCGTGGCGCCGGGCCGCCCCCCGCGGCACCACGGCGTACCCCACACCGGTGCAGGCCACGGCGCAGACGGCCCCGAGCGAGGGCAGCCGGACCCGGTAGGCGGGCTCCGTCCCCGCCGCGTGCGCCTGCCGGTCGACGAGGTCCTGCAGAGGGCTCCCCCGCAGGAGGCCGACCACGGGTTCGCGGAGCAGGTCCGCCAGACGGAGCGGCCTCCGGGGCGGGGAGGAGGCCGGGCCGACGGCGACGAGGTCGTCGTCCCACAGCCGGCGGGTCTGGCAGGCCGCGCCCGCGGGCACCGAGGAGACGACCGCGATGTCGGAGAGCCCGTCGAGGACGTGGGCGACGGCCGCCTCGCTGCTCAGCTCGACCAGGGTGACCGCGGTGTTGGGCAGGCGGTTGAGCGTGGCGGCGAGGAACTCGGTGAGGGCGTCGGCGGCGGAGCTGTTGGTCGCCAGCCTGACGCTGTTCTCCAGCCCCCGGGCGCGGGCGGCCATGCCCGCCTCCAGCTCCCGGGCGCCGTCGAGCAGGACCAGGCCCCTCGCTGCCAGGGCCTCGCCGGCCGGGGTCGGCGTCACCCCCCGGTGGCGGCGGTCGAGCAGCCGCAGCCCGTAGTGCCGTTCGAGCGCGGTGATGCGGACACTGGCGGCCGACAGCGATATCCCGCACCGCTGGGCCCCGTCCGTGATGGAACCCGCCTCGATCACCTCCACGAGCAGCGCGAGGTCGCTCAGGTCGGCCACCCCCATCGGTCCTGCCTTCATCTTCTGGGCACCCCTCTTCGTCCGGCCTCAACGCAAGCTCCGGGCCCATGGGCGAGAATCCCCGGGAGCCGCTGCCCCGGGCGGCTCCGGGCGAGCACGGAGGGAGAGGTCCATGGTGGTCACACGGGACGGCCGGTGGCGGTGGCCGCGGCCGGAGGCGCGCCGTCCGGGCGGGCTACGGGCCATGCTAGAGGCGTGGCGGCGGCCGTCGGCCGGGTCCGCGGAAACCGCCTACCGGGAGCAGCTCCACGTGATCGTGTGGCTGTTGGAGGACGGCCGGCCCGAGGAGGCGTCGAGGGTGGCGTGCGAGGGGCCCTGGATGCCCGGCGGAGGGTGGGGCCGCCCCCGCCGCTGAGGGGGCCGGGAGCCGGAGCCGCCCCGGGCCCTCAGCCCCCGGCGGGAACCCGCCCCTGGGCCCCCAGCTGGTGCGAAAGCTCGGCCGCCGCCTCGCGGACGGCCGCGATGACGCCGACCAGGCCCGTGCCCCGGAAGTGCGTGGCCGGGCCGCCCAGGCTCACCGTGGCCGCCAGGTCCCCGGAGGAGTCGAACACGGGGGCGGCCACGGCGCCCACGTCCTGGAGGAAGTCCTCGTCGCTGACGGTGTAGCCCTCGGACGCGATCTTCTTCAGCTCACCCCGCAGGACCCCCGCGTCGGTCAGGGTGTGCGGGGTGTACCTGCGCAGCGGCCGGGACAGCCACCGCTCCCGCAGCGCGGAGGAGTGGGCCAGCATCGTCATCGGCCCCGCCGCCGTGTGGAAGGGCAGCACGCTGCCGACGGTGATCTGCTTGACGGTCAGCGGCCCGGCCCCCTCGACGAGGTCGATGCAGACCGCCCCGTCCTCGGAGGGCACCATCAGGTAGGCGGTGTGGCCGAAGCGCGCGGACAGGTCCCGCAGCAGCGGTGCGGCCTCGTCGCGCAGGTTGAGCTCGGCCAGCGCCACGGACCCCACCGCGAACAGCCTCATGTTGACCTTGTAGGCGCCGTCCGCGCGCTGGCTGACCCAGCCGGCCTGCACCAGCGTGGCCAGGAGGCGGTGCGTGGTGGCCTTGTTCAGGCCGGTCCGCTCCGCCAGCTCACCGAGCGTGAGCGCGGGCCGTTCGTGGGTGAAGCACTCCAGGAGCCGGCAGGCACGGAGCACCGCGTTGACCGTGCCCTTGGAATCAGCGGCCGATTCACCGTCGATCATCGCCACTGAGGAGACCTCCTAGCACGCTCCGTCGTCGATGACAGGGTAACGGCCGGTTCGCGGCGCTCCCGCCACCGTGTGCGGGCCCCGGGTGCGGGGCCTCCCGCCGGTTCAGCGCCCATGGCCGTACTCCGCGCGCATCCGCTTCTTGTCGAACTTGCCCACGCCGGTCTTGGGCACCTCGTCCACCACCACGAACCGGTCGGGCAGCTGCCAGCGCGGGATCTGCGCCCCGAGGAAGCTCCGCAGCTCGTCGGGGTCGAGCGGTTCACCGTCCGTGCTCGAGAGGACGGCGACGGGCCGCTCTCCCCAGACCTCGTCGGGGACCGCGATGACGGCGGTCTCGTTCACCCGCGGGTGGGCGGCCAGCCTGTTCTCCAGGTCGACCGAGGAGATCCACTCCCCTCCGGACTTGACCATGTCCTTGGCCCGGTCCACCAGGGTCACGTATCCCCGGGCGTCGACCGTCACCATGTCCCCCGTGCGCAGCCAGCGGCGCCCGTCGGGGGAAGCGGTGAAGGAGGCGCTGTCGTCCTTCTCCGGGGCGTGGTAGTGGTCGACGACGAAGGGGCCGCTGATCTCCAGCTCCCCCACCGCGGCGCCGTCGCGGGCGGCCTCGCGCCCCTCCGCCGACGAGCGCACGGCCAGGCCCGGCAGGGGTCGGCCCTGCGTGCGCCGGGCGGCCGAACGCACCGCCCCGTCGGGGGTGCACGGTTCCGACGCGACCAGTCCGACCGGCGAGCACTCGGTCATGCCCCAGGCGTGGACGGGCCGGATCCCGAGGCCGGTGAGCGCGTCGAGCAGGCTCTCCGGGGCGGAGGAGCCGCCGATGACGATCCGGTCCATGGTCGCCAGTGCGTCTCCTGGCGCCCGCCCCTCGTGGAGCGCCCTGACCACGGCGGCCCACACGGTGGGGACGCCGGCGGCGAACGTCGCCCGGGAGTCCCGGATGAACCCGGTGAGGCCGAGCGGGTCCAGGTGGCGTCCGGGGAACGCCAGCCCGGCCCCCGCCACCAGGCCGGCGTAGGGCAGGTTCCACGCGTTCGCGTGGAACATCGGCACGACCGGCAGCACCACGTCGTGGTGGCCGATGGCGAACGCGTCGGTCCCGCACAGCGTGAGCGCGTGCAGGTAGACCGACCGGTGGCTGTAGACGACCGCCTTGGGGCGGCCGGTGGTGCCGGACGTGTAGCAGATGCCCACGGCCTCGTTCTCGTCGCGCGGGCGCCACCAGCCCCGCCGCTCGGGGACCGGCCGGGTCTCCAGCCGGTGCACGGCCGCGCCGCCCTGGACGGCGGGGAGGTCGGGGGCCTCCCCCATGACGAGCACGTGCTCGACCGTGTCGGGAAGGTCGACGGCGGACCAGGACTCCCACAGGGCGCCGTCCACGAGCACCGCGCGGTCTCCGGCGTGCGCGAGCGTGTAGGCGACCTCGTCGGCGCCGAGGCGGATGTTCACCGTGTGCATGACCATGCCCGCCCCGGGGATCGCGATGTAGGCGCGCATGTGGTCCAGCGTGTTCCAGGCGTAGGTGGCGACCCGGTCGCCGGGTCGGAGTCCGAGCCCCTCCAGGTCCTCGGCGAGCCCGCGGGCCCCGGCGAAGAGCTCGGCGTAGTCCAGTCCGCGGACTCCTCCGGGTTCCCGACCGGTGACCTCGCGGTCGGCGAAGACCGCCTCGGCCCGCTCGAAGACGTGGTGCAACCCCAGGGGTTCGGTCTGCATCGCGGAGATCATGGAGGCTTCCCCTCTTCGTGGTGGACCGGAATGCGTTCCATTTTTTACTGATCCGGTCGGCATCGCGATCGGAGCAGATCGCCGACACAGACCGTTTCAGCACGTAGATCACTTCCGTGTCTGCTGGGTTACAGACCATAGTGACCCTTGACACAAGATCCTAGCGCTCCCTAGTGTCCTTTTGAAACGCGTTCCGCAATACGAAAGGGGTTGGGATGAGTTCCCGACGACTGCGCGAGCTGATGGGCGAGGGGGTCGTCCACGCGCCCGGCGTGTGGGACGGGCTCACCGCCCGCCTCGCCGAGCAGGCCGGCTTCTCCGCACTGTGCGCCTCGGGCTTCGCGGTCTCCGCGTCCCTCGGCTACCCCGACGCCGAGCTCTACACCATGTCGGAGAACCTGGAGGCCACCCGCCGCATCCGCGAGTCCAGCGGCCTCCCGCTGATCGCCGACATCGACACCGGGTACGGCAACGCCGTCAACGCCGCCCGGACGGCCCGGCGCTTCCGCGACGCGGGGGTCGCCGCGGTCTTCATGGAGGACCAGGAGTCGCCCAAGCGCTGCCCCCTCTGCGTCGGAGACCCAGTGCCGTTGGTCCCGCCGGAGGAGGCGGCCATGAAGGTGCGCGCCGTCAAGGACGCCGTCGGCGACGACGTCCTCGTCATCGCGCGCACCGACGCCCGGGGCGAGGAGGCGCTGCACCGGGCGAAGTCCTACGCCGGGGCCGGGGCCGACATGGTCATGCCGGTCACCAGGACCTTCTCCACCATCGACGAATGGGCCCGGTGCAGGGAGGCCGCCGGCGTCCCCCTCGTGGCCACGCTCACCGCGTCCGCCTGGACCGAGCGCGAGTTCACCCCCCGGGTCCTGGAGGAGGTCGGGGTCGCGATCGCGCTCCTGCCCACCCAGGTCCTGATGGCGGCCACCGGGGCCATGCGACAGGCCCTGGGCCGGCTCGCGGCGGGCGAGCCCCCCGCGGACGTGAGCGCCGACGCCCTGCCGCACCACGAGTTCGTCGACCTGATCGGGTTCGCCGAGGTGGAGGCCGCACAGAAGGCCTACCTGCCCGCGGCCCGGGGAGGAGCCTGACCATGGGCCGCACCATCACCGAGAAGATCCTCGGCCGGACGGCCGAGGGCCCACCGGTCCGCGCCCGCGACAACCGCGCCTTCCGCCCCGACCACATGATCGCCTACGACTTCCCCGGGTACACCGACGTGATGTTCCGCCAGATGCACGACGACTTCGGCATCACGGAGCTGGACGACCCCGAGCGCTACCTGGTCTTCATCGACCACATGCTCACCCGGGGCGACGCCAAGGAGGAGGCGGTCCACCAGGTCACCCGGGACTGGTGCGACTTCTACGGGATCACCCTGCACGAGGCCGAGGGGATCGGCCACCAGGTCGCCGCCGAGCTCGGGTACGCGCTCCCCGGCAGGTTCCTCATCCACTTCGACGGCCACATCAGCGGACTGGGAGCCTTCGGGGCCCTCGGCTGGGGGGTGCGGCGCGACCTCCTGGAGGCGTGGGTCACCGGACGGATCCACCTGGACGTGCCGGAGTCGGTGCGGTTCGAGCTCACCGGCAGCTTCCCCGAGGGGGTGGACAACCGCGACCTGATCCACACCATCATCGCCCGGCTCGGCGCCGACGGCTGCGCCCACCAGGTCATGGAGTTCACCGGGCCCGGAGCGCGCTCCATGAGCATCGACCGCAGACAGGGACTGTGCGGCATGGCGATGTTCACCGGCGCGGTGTCGGCGATCTTCAACCCGGACGAGCTCTCCCTGGACTACGCCCGAAAGGTGTCCGGCGCCGTCCCCGAACCGCTGTACAGCGATCCCGACGCGGTCTACGCCGGCGTGCACGAGATCGACCTCTCGGAGCTGGAACCGCAGGTCGTGCTCCCCGGCTCCGCGCGGGGCGCGAACACGAGGGGGGTCTCGGCCCTGAAGGGCACCCCCGTCACCAAGGCGTTCATCGGCTCCTGCGCCAGCGGGAGGCTGGAGGACATCCGCGCCGCCGCGCAGGTGCTGCGGGGCCGCAGGGTCTCCGACGGCGTGCAGCTCAACGTCGTCCCCACCTCGGCCGCGATCCACCGGCGGGCGGAGGAGGAGGGGCTGCTCGACGTCCTGCGCGACGCGGGGGCGGCCGTGGCCACGTCCAGCTGCGACTTCTGCTTCGGCTACCAGAAACCGCTGAAGGCCGGGGAGAACTGCGTGTCAACGGGCGTGCTCAACATCTCCGGGCGCATGGGCGACACGGGCGCCCACATCTACATGGGGTCCGCCTACACCGTCGCCGCCAGCGCCGTGACCGGGGAGATCTCCGACGTACGGGAGGTGACGGGCCCGTGAGTGCGCTGCCCCCGCCCGACACCATCGAGGGCCGTGTCGCCTGGATCTTCGGGGACGACTTCGACATCGACCTCGTCATCGGCGTGGAGAACATCAAGCACTACGACCCCGACGTGCTGCGCAGCGTGTGCATGCGGCACTACGACCCGGCGTTCGCCGACGAGGTGCGCCCCGGCGACGTCGTCGTCGGGGGCCGCAACTTCGGCTACGGGCACCCGCACTACCCGCCGATGGTCGCGCTGCGCAACCTGGGGATCGCGGCCGTCGTCGCCGAGTCCTTCTCCCCCGGCTTCTGGCGCGGGGAGACCTACAACGGCATGCCGCTGCTGACCGTCCCGGGCATCACCCGCGCCGTCCGCCGGTGGGACCGCGTCTCCATCGACTGGCGGCGCCCCGCCGTCCGCCTCGCCCGCCAGGACGCCGAGCTGACCGGGGAACCGCTCAGCGAGCGCGTGGTCAAGGTCATCGAGGCCGGCGGGAGCCTGAACCTGCTCCTCGCCGAGCACCGACGGGCACGCGCCACCGGCTGACCGGCACTCCCGGTCCGCCTCACCGACGGGCGCGAACACCACGCCGGCGCCCCGCCGCCCCGCACGCACGGGGAGGCACCATCCCCCCGAGAGCCCGTGACGGGCGCTCGAGCTCCATCCCCACCAGGAGGTATCGCCTTGTCCTCTGCAGAGAGCGCCGGGAGCTCCCCGGCCGTCGCCGCACCCGGCGCACCCGTGCGCGACCGGCGCACCGCACTGCGGGCCGCGGTCGCCGGCGGGGTGGGAACCCTGATCGAGTACTACGCGTTCAGCGTCTACGGGTTCCTGGCCGTCGTCATCGCCCCGCTGTTCTTCCCCAGTTCCAACCCCGCCACGTCGATCCTGGCCACCCTGGCCGTGTTCGGGTCCGGCTACCTGATGCGGCCGCTCGGCGGGATCTTCTTCGGCCGCCTCGGCGACCGGAGCGGGCGCAAGGTGGCACTGGTGTCCACCGTCGTCAGCATGGGCCTGTGCTGCGCCCTGATGGGCGTACTGCCCACCTACCCGCAGGTCGGCATCACCGCTCCGATCCTGCTGGTGATCGTCCGCATGGCGGAGGGCTTCTCTGCCGGGGGCGAGATCGGCGGATCGGCCACCTACATCGCGGAGTCCTCGCCGTCCGGGCTGCGCGGCTTCTTCGGGGCCTTCACCCCGACCGGGTCCACCCTGGGCTTCGCGGTCGCGGCGGCCGTGGCCGGGATCGTCGTCGGGCTCCTCTCCCCCGATCAGATGTCGGCCTGGGGATGGCGCGTCCCGTTCCTGCTGTGTATCCCGCTGACCCTCCTGTGCCTGTGGGCGCGGCTCAAGCTGGAGGACACCCCCGACTTCAGGGAGATGGAGGCCCGGTCGGAGGTGACCCGCAGCCCCTTCGTCGACGTGCTGCGGAGCAACTCGGGATCGGTCCTCAAGGTCATCGGCCTGGCCGTCGCCACCAATGGCACGGGGTACATCGGGCTGACCTACATGAACGTCTACCTGATCAACGACCTGGGCTACGACTCCCAGCACGTGTACTGGCTCTCGGCTGCGATCATCGGCCTGGCCTGCCTGTGCATGCCGTTCATGGGCATGCTCACCGACCGCTTCGGGCGCCTGACCGTGCTCACCACGGGGTGCGTCGGGTACGTCCTGCTGGCCTACCCCATCCTGCTGGCCATGTCCGAGGCCTCGGGGCTCCTGGTCGTGGGGCTGGTGTACCTGGTGTTCATGATCCTCAACGCGGCACTGCAGGTCCCCGCGTTCCCCCTGTTCACCGAGCTCTTCCCGCGGGCGGTCCGCTACACCGGCGTCTCCCTCGGCTTCAACATCGGGACCATCGTCGCCGGCGGGACGGCCCCCTACATCGCGGCCCAACTGGTCGCGTCCACGGGCAACCCGGTCTCCCCGGCCTACTGGGTGATGGGGGTGGCGGTGGTCGGCCTGCTCACCGCGCTGACCCTGCGCTCCACCCGCTCGGGCGAGCTCCCCGGCTGAGGCCCTCTCCGGTCCGGCCGGCCGCGCTGTGGCGGAGCCCCTGCACGACGAGGCGTCGCGCGGGGGCTCCGCCGCTCCCGGGCCGGGCGCGAACGGGGCCGGACGGCTCGCGGTCCCACCCCTCCGCACGGGCGGGACCGCGCTCATGCGCCGGCCGGGTCCTCCGGCGCCGGGACGGCCCCTTCCGTCCCGGAGACCAGCTCCTCCCAGAGCCGCCGCCACGGTTCGACGGGGAAGTGGGAGTCCATCCTCGCCCTGTTCCGCCGCATGCCCTCGGCGAACCGGGGCTCGCCGCCCACCCGGGCGCGCATGAGCCCGAGCATCTCCTCGGCGGTCCTCCTCAGGTCGCCGTCCCGGTGCAGGCGGGCGCACAGGAACGCGTCGCCGTAGATGTCGGAGAAGGCGTGGAAGTCCCCGACCGCGCTGGGCAGGCCCGCGACGGTGGCGAGCGCGGGCCCCAGCCCCACGCTCTCCACGTCCGGGCGGTTGGGTGTGAACAGCACCCCGCCGCCCGTGGCGGCGCTCACGCGCAGGAGGTCGACCTCGTCGAGACGCCAGCGAAGGTCCGTCCCCCGGTGGCTCTGCAGCGGCACCCCGTCCAGGAACCTCACGTGGTCCAGCACCCCTTCCTGCGAGGCCTCGTCGAGCACCTCCTTGGTGTAGTCCGGATCCTCGCCGAGGTCCCCGAAGACCAGGAGAAGGGGTTCGGGACGCCCCTGTTCCCGGCTCACCTGCCGCATGCGGGAGAAGAGCCGGACCGAGATCTCCACACCCTTGACCCTGAAGACGCGGACGGGGACCAGCAGCAGGGGCTGGTCGGGCGCGGCGCCGATCTGCTCCAAGAACTCCGTGTGCCGGTCCTCCAGCCCCTCGGGGGGAGCCTCGGGCAGCACGTTGGGGACCGTGACCGGCTCCAGCGGGGTGGGGTACCCGCGGGCCTCGGCACGCAGTGCCTCCGAGACCACCGCCCAGCGGTGCGCGGGGTGCCTGCCCGGCAGCGGGGTGAACTCGTTGGGGGCCGGGGGGTAGACCCGTTCGTCGCCCTCGTGCACGGCGTAGCTGCCGAACAGGTCGTGGTCCCAGAAGAGGACTCCGCCGGGGCGCCCGCCGCCCCAGCGCTCCTCCGCGGCGCGGTGGAGGGCCAGGGTCACCGGGACCGCGTCGGAGAGGGTCATGTTGACCGCCACCACCCAGTCCACGTCGTGCTCGTGGAGCCACTCCGAGAAGTAGGCCCGGTAGGGGCCGGCCAGGGCCTCGACGCGCCGGTGCAGGCGTGCCCTCTCCCCTGGGCCGAGGGCGTCCGCCCGGGCGACCTGTCGCCGCACGTCGAGGAGTTCCCCCGCCAGGTCCGCTCCCGCGCAGGGCCGGGCCCGGCTCACCCGGAGCCAGGGCGGATAGCAGTCCGCTCCGGCGCCGTCGGGGAAGAAGGCCGGCTTGTCGGGGCGCCACGAGTAGCCGAGGTCGGCCGGGACGGGCTCGTGCGGGGCCGGTCGCCCGTGGAAGCGGGTCACGACGTTGCGGAAGACGGTGAGCAGGCCGCTGACGGGGAGTCCGTCTCCGCAGACCAGTGCGATCTTGACCAACGTCCCGCCTTTCCCAGGGTGTCCCCCGAGACCTACCACACCGCATGGCCGCCGCGTGGCCGAAACGGTCCGATCGCCGCCGGGGCGGTGTCCGGTACCGACTTCGGTGTCGGGATTTCCGGGTGACCGGTCGGGGCGGGAGCCGCTCCGGCGCCCGGAGGCCAGCCGCACGGCGGCCGGGCCCGCCCGGGAAGGGCGGGCCCGGTGGCGCAGACGCGGCGCCTGCGGACTCCGGGTCAGCAGCGGTAGGTGGTGCCGTTGGCGGCCCTGCCCCAGTTGCAGGAGCTGATGGATCCGCTCGAGGAGTTGTTGTCCGCGCTTCCGGGCCTCTTCAGGCGCAGGTCGGGGCTGCGGCCGGTGGCGTCGTTGGGCAGCACGTGGCGGGCGTAGCCGCGGTAGACCTGGTGGTTGCCGCTCGCGTCGCGGCGGTTGGTACCGCTGCCGGTGCGCACGTAGGCCACCGCTCCCGCAGGGAGGTTGTAGGAGGGCAGGACCCGGCCGTAGGTGTTGCTGGTGATGTCGGGGACGTACCCCCTCAGGTTCACCGTCTTGGTGCTGGTGTTCTTGATGACGAAGTACTCGCCGTTCAGGTTGCTCTTGGTGTCCGTGCCCGCCGAGTTGGCGCGCACATGGGTCACCGTCAGCGCCCCGGTCGAGGAGGCGGCCTGCGCGGGGGCCGACAGCAGGGACAGGGCGGCGACGGCTGCCGCGGCGACGGCGGTGACGCGCGAGGCGGGTCGTGGCATGGGCGCTCCAGGGGTGAGTGCTTGTCGGAAGCGTCATCCTGGCAGGCCACCGAACCTGGATGAGATGTTTTCGCAGGCTATGGCCAGGTTTGGCCAGCATGTACACCTACCCGGCCGTACGGCGTCGCGGAGGGGCGTCGCCGCGCGTCGGGCCGCGCCGCCGGTCCCGTCCGGCGGCGTCCGGGAGGAACGCCGCGGTCCCCTTCAGCCCACCCTCTCCACCCGGGTCGCACCGGCGGTGAGAGGGGCGCCGTCCTGGCCCCGGGGGCGGAGCTCGGCGAGCGGACGCCCCTCGGCGTCGGTGAGGCGCGAACGGGGCTCGCCGTCGGCGAAGGCGTGGCGCTCCCCCCACTGCCTCAGCGCCACCACGACGGTGAACAGGTCCCTTCCGGCCCCGGTCAGCTCGTAGACGTGTCGTCCGCCGCTGGGACTGGTGACCAGGACGCCGTGGTCGACGAGCTTGCGGAGCCGGTCGCTGAGGATGTTGCGGGCGATGCCGAGCCGCCGGCGGAACTCGGTGAAGGACGCCGGGCCCTCCATCGCGTCGCGGACGATGAGCAGGCTCCACCGGTCGCCGACGAGGTCGACCGTTCGGGCGACCGGGCACGTGGGATCGGTCCAGCCACGGCCGGTTTCCGCCTCCGCCATGGAAGCCCTCCTTTGCTGGTTGCACTTTGAAACCATTATGCCCTAGCCTCCAATGGTTGCATTTTGAAACCAAAGAAGTGGGGCGGTGACAGGGGTGACGAGTGCTCAGCGCATCGTCCTGGCGGTGGTGTGCGCCGTGGCGGTGTCCACCGTGTACGCGATCCAACCGGTCCTGGAAGCCGCGGGCGCCGACCTGGGGATGGCGCCCGCGTCACTCGGGCAGCTGGCCGCCGCAGGCCAGCTCGGCTACTTCGCGGGCCTGATCCTGCTGGTCCCCCTCGGCGACGTGGTGGACCGGCGGCGGCTCCTCACCCGGCTCCTGGCGCTCGTCGCCGCGGGCGCCGGGACCACGGCCCTCGCCCCCAACGGCGCGGTGGCGACGGCGGGGCTGGCGACCGCCGGCTTCTTCGCGGTCGTGGTCCAGGTCGCCGTGGCCCATGTCGCCTCCGTCTCCGCGCCCGGCGAGCGGGGACGCAACATCGGCGCGGTCACGTCGGGGGTGGTGGTCGGCATCCTCGGGGTCCGCGTCCTGGCGGGCGCACTGGGCGACACGGTGGGCTGGCGCGCCGTCTACCTCGTGCTCGCGCTGCTGTGCGCCGTGCTCGCCGCGGCCGTGCACGCGGGCCTCCACCCGGATCCCCGCACCTCCCGCGAGCCGTACGCGCGGGCGGTCGGCACGATGGCGCGGCTGGCCGTCACCGACCGCCTGCTCCTCGGCCGGGGCCTCATCGCCTTCTTCCTCTTCGCGTCCTTCGGCACCCTCTGGAGCGGGCTCGCCCTCCCGCTCGGCGCCGAACCGTGGTCGTTCGGCACCACCGAGATCGGCCTCTTCGGGCTGGCGGGCCTCGCCGGGGCCCTCGGGGCCTCCCGGGCGGGAAGGTGGGCCGACGGCGGCCGCGCCCAGCCGATCAGCGGGTGGTCCCTCGTGCTGCTGGTCGCCTCCTGGGCGCTCATCGCCCGGACGGAGCCGACCCTGTGGCCCCTCGTCGCCGGGATCGTCCTGCTGGACTTCGCCGTCCAGGCCGTCCACGTCGGCAACCAGCACCTGCTGACCTCGGCGCACGCGGACCGCGCCAGTGGCGTCATCGGCGCCTACATGGCCTTCTACTCCCTGGGTTCCGCCCTGGGAGCCGTCACCTCCGCCTGGGCGTACACCACCTGGGGCTGGTGGGCCTCCTGCCTGTTCGGCGCCTCCTACGCCCTGGCCGGCCTCCTCGCGTGGGCACACGCGAGGCCCGGCGCGACCGCGCGACCCGGCGGTGCGGCCCGCCGGGCACGGGGATGACGCGGCCGACCGCGCCCGGCCGCGTTCGCGCGAGCGGCCGCCTGCGGCTCCGGGCCGGGCTCAGCCCTCGCGCAGGCGGGCCAGCGCGGGGATCATCCGCTCGCCGATGTCGTCGGGGCCGGGGAACACGCGGGTGACGGACCGCTGGTGCGCGAGCCCGTGCAGGCCGAGCCACAGCGCGTACGTGTCGGCGCCGGGGTCGGTACTCGTGGAGAGCCCGGCGTCGGCGCACGCGGCCAGGACCCCGGACAGGATCCGCAGGCTGGAGTCGCCGAGCGCTACGAGGTCCTCCTCGGTGACCGCGGTGTCGGCGAGCGTGGGCATCCACAGGCCGCCGAACATGGTGCGGTACCGCTCGGGGTGCGTGCGGGCGAAGTCCAGGTAGGCGTGGCACACGGCGTACAGGCGCGCCCGGGGGTCCTCCCCCGCCTGCTCCAGTGCCGTGCGCAGCGCCGCTTCGAGCTCGTCGAAGGCCCGCCGGACCACGGCCAGCATGATGGAGGGCTGGTCGGAGAAGTGCGGGTAGATGGAGGGCGCGGCGATCCCGACCCGGCGCGCGATGGAGCGCAGGGTGATGGTGCGCTCGTCGCCGGTCTCGTCGAGCAGGGCGACCGCCGCGTCGACGATGTCCTCGCGCAGGCGTCCGCCCTGGCCGCGGCGGTTGCGGGTGCGCGGAGCCGAGGTGTCCTTCGTGACCTTCATGGCGTCACCTTACAGCTGCGAGTTTTTCCGGTGGTGACCTTGCACCACCATGATTACATGCGTAAGGTTACAGTCGTTACCCAACATGTTCCGGAGGAGCCCGCATGAACCCCGCCAGAGACGCCACCGTCACCGCCACCCAGATCCTCCTGCCGGGCAAGGTGGAGCCCGCCGGCCTGCGGGTGCGCACGCAGCAGCTGGCCGCTCCGGGATCCGGCCGGGTCCTGCTCCGCATGGAGGCGACCGGGGTGTCGTTCGCCGAGCAGCAGATGCGCCGGGGCAAGTACTTCGACCAGCCCCCGTTCCCGTTCGTGCCCGGCTACGACGTCGTCGGCACCGTCACCGACGTCGGGCCCGGCGTGGACGCCGCACTCCTCGGAGGCAGGTTCGCCGCCGTCACGAAGACCGGCGCCTGGACCAGCCACCTGCACCTCGACGCCCGCGACCTCGTCCCCGTGCCGCAGGACGCGGACCCCGCGGCCGTCGAGACACTGCTCGTCAACGGCATCACCGCGTGGCAGATGCTGCACCGCACGGCCGCCGTGCCGCGCGGCGGCACGGTCGTCGTCCTCGGCGCCAACGGCGGGGTCGGCACCACGCTGCTCCAGCTCGCCCGGCACTCCGGGATCACCGTGATCGGCACCGCCGCGCAGCGCCACCACGAGGCCGTGCGCGAGCTCGGCGCCACCCCCGTCGACTCCCACGACGAGGGCATGTACGACAGGATCCGTTCCCTGGCGCCCCACGGCGTGGACGCGGTGTTCGACCACGTCGGCGGCGAGGGCGTCGTCCGGTCCTGGCGCCTGCTGCGGCGCGGCGGCACCCTCGTCTCCTACGGGACCGCCGCGACCAAGGACGTCGAGGGCGGCTCCCGGCTGCCCGTGCTCAAGCTCTTCGGCCGCCTCGGCGTGTGGAACGCGCTGCCCAACGGCCGCAGCGCCGGCTTCTACAACTTCTGGGCCGGGAGCCGCCGCGCCGACGCCTTCCGCGCCCGGCTGCGCGAGGACCTGGCCCAGGTGCTCGGCCTGCTCACCGAAGGCGTCCTGACGCCGCAGGTCGGCGCCCGCATCCCCCTCTCGGACGCCGCGGCGGCGCTGGCCCTCGCCGAGTCCCGCACCGTCATCGGCAAGGTCGTGCTCGTCCCCGACGCGTAGGGGCCGCGGCCCTCCGCCCGGAAGGGGCCGTCGAGGCAGGGGCGCGGGCACCGGCCGGAGTCCGGGAGGACATGTCGTCCAGGGGCACGGCAGGGCCTCCCACGTCCCGGGGGCCGCCGCCCACCGCGGACGGACGGTGGGAACCCGTCCCCTCCACAGGAGGACGGGGGACCCGCCGTGCGACCACGCGGACGAGGGGCGCCGTGCGCGGCGTAGCGGTCCAGCCACCCTGCGACGGACGCCCCGTGCGGGAAGCCCCCGGTGCCGAGCGCCGCCGGGGCCGCTCCGGCCGCCGAAACCTGTGGCGCCGCCGCCCGCCGTGCGGCAGACTCCCGGCATGATCGTCGTGCATCCCGTGGTGGAACTCCACTTCCGCGGCGGATTCTCGCTGTGGCCCGTCGGCAAACCCACCACCTTCGACTTCCTGCGGCTGCACGGCGGGATGTCCCCCGTCGACATCGGTACGGCGGTGATGCTCATCGTCGCCTGCAACGACGTCGAAGGGGTGTTCCCCGGGGAGGATCCTCCGCGCCCTGCGGAACCGCTCGACCGCTTCCTCCACCCCCTGTTCACGACGGACAAGCTCTTCGTGGCAGGCGGAATGCGCATCACCGACACCACGACCGGCGCCGCCCTGCTGCCCGGCTGCTGCAGCGACCTCAACGAGTGGCGTGACTGGCTCGACTACCTCGACGAACGCAGTCTTCGGCTCGACCTCGGCCACGACCCCTTCCCGCTCGTCGAGGTCTCGGGAGGAACCGTGCGCCTGACTCCCGACCAGGAACAGCCGGGCAGCCCGGTCATCGAGACCTCCGCCCCCGGGCTCCGCCGGCTGGTGGCCGGCGCCGAGGACGACCTGACCGGTTTCCTGCGGTCGGCCGGGGTGTGGGCCGAGCAGTACCTCCCCGGGCGTTCTGCGCGACTCACCGCCGCTCTCGGCCGGGCCCTGGACGTGGTTCCGCCTCAGGCGTCGTGACCCTCCCCGCGCTCCCGCCTGTCGCACGCCGTCCTCCCGTATGTCCGCGACACCGGCCCGCCCGGGACGGCCGCGGCGGCGCGGAGAGGGCCGGGCCCTCCGGGGCCGCCGTTTTCCGTGCCCCCCGCCGGGGCAGGAGCCCCGTATGGAAGACGACCCGCCGAACGAACGCCCTTCCGCCCCGGAGGTCTCGGTGACCGCCTGCCCGGACGGACCGCTGCTGCTGCGCGGCCCCTTCCGGCTGCTGGACGCGGAGGGGGACCCCATCCCCAAGGGCCGCCGGACGGTGGCACTGTGCCGCTGCGGTGCGTCATCCATCCGCCCCTTCTGCGACGGCACGCACAAGGAGATCGGGTTCACCGCCCCCGGCGGGGCGGAGGGAGAGCGTGCCCGCCCGGCTCCGCCTGAGCAGACGGGGTGAGTGGGCGGCGGCGGTGAGCCTCGAACCCGCGTAGGGAACGCCTCTCCCCGTCAGCCAGGCGGCGAACGAGGGCCACGCGCACACCGCCCGTTCGAGGACCCACAACGGCGCGCCCAGCGAGGCGCGCACCGGGAAGACGTCGCCTCCCCCCGCCCTCCTCCTGCCCGCTTCGGCGAGCAGGACGACGGCCCCGGCCCCGGCCGCCACGAGCCCGGGTGAGCGCAGGGCGGCGACACCCGCGAGGGGCAGCAGTGACAGGAAGAGCGCCATGCGCGCGGGCTGGGCCGTGTCGTCGTACGCCTGGCGCGGCCTCTGCGACCAGAAACGGGACGCCCGGGGCGGCAGGCGGCGGACGTACAGGCCGGTCGCCAGTACCTCGGTCCCTCCCGCGGCCCGGACCGTGCGCACCAGTTCGAGGTTCTCGAAGAGCGTGTTCCCGTCGTAGCCGCCGATGCCCAGCAGCGCCGACCGCCGCAACCCGAAGGTCCCCGGATAGTCCTGGCCCACGGACCTGTTCAGCAGGGTGCGCCCGGTGTCCCACACGGCGTGCCAGGGCGCCGGGTCGAAGTAGTTCTGGGGCCTGACCAGGTGGGCGCCGTCCAGCAGCCGGGAGACGTGCCCCAGCGAGGGCTCGTCGTACCTCACGTCGTCGTCCGCGATCACGACCTTCTCGCGGGTCGCCGCCGTCACACCGGTGCGGATACCCGCCACCTTGCCGTTCGCGCACACGGCGGCCCGGTCCGGGGGGATGTGGCGTACCCCCGTTCCGCGCCAGAGTTCTGCGTGCCCGTCGAAGAGGGCCTTCGGAGAACCGTCGACGACGATCACCTCGTGGACCACGCCCGCGAGGAACCGCAGGTAGGCGGTCATGTCCTCCGCCTCCCCGTCGTCCTCCCACTTCAGCGGGACGACCACGCTGAGTTCGGCCGGGGTACTCATGTGGCCGCGGCCGCCCGGGCGTCCGCCGACGACAGCGACGACTCCCCCTCCTGCCAGCGGCCCAGGACGTGCTCCGCCCACAGGCGGTCCAGGGTCAGGCAGGCCGCGGCGCCGAACAGCACGTCGGGCACCAGGTCGGGGTGGTCCGCCGCGAAGGAGCCGCACATGTCGCGGGCGGCGATCTGCTCGTGCGCGGCATCGGCCTCCACGTGCTCGTCGAAGTAGCGGCGCACCTGGACCGCCACGCCCAGCCGCTGCAGTCCCAGGGAGAGGTCGCGGTTGGGACCGGTCGAGGTCATCTCGAAGGCCGCCAGATGCCCCAGGAGCGCTCCGCGCAGGCGCCGGTGGAGGCCGAGGAGCGACATCGTGTTGTTCAGGGCCAGTGTCACCGCCGGGACCGACTCCAGGTAGACGCCGTAGGCGGTGTCCAGGCCGAGGCCGCGCATGGTGTTCCGGAAGAGCTCGGAGTGCATTCTCCCGGCCTCCCCCTGCCCGTACTCGTCGGCCTGGATCTCGATGAGGGCGGCCTTGGCCCTGCCCTGTACGCGCGGGATCGCCCAGGTGTGGGGGTCGGCCTCGCGCAGGTGGTAAAGGGAGCGGTGCTTGACGAACTCCCGGTACTGCCCGAAGGTGGCGTGCCGCCGCATGAAGGCCGACAGGGGCGGCCCTCCGGCGGCACGGGTCATCCCCGTGAGCCTGGTCGGCACCTCGCACGGCAGCGTGTCCTCCTGCCCCTGCCACCCGTGGCCCGGGGTGGCCTCGCGCAGGG
Source organism: Streptomonospora nanhaiensis (assembly GCF_026642255.1). GTDB lineage: Bacteria > Actinomycetota > Actinomycetes > Streptosporangiales > Streptosporangiaceae > Nocardiopsis > Nocardiopsis tropica. The sequence goes on from NZ_CP113264.1 coordinate 4,402,328, forward strand.
CGCGCTCCAGCTCGCCCTCCAGCTCCGCGCGCAGGGCGAGCAGTGCGGGGTTCCACTCCCACGTGCCGTCCACCCCCTCCAGATCCGAGTAGTGGAGCTGGTAGCAGGTGAACAGGGACAGTTGCAGGTCCTCGTCCTGGAGCGGGTCGGCGACCGCCGGCACGCCTCGGGGAAGCGTCGCCTCCCCCTCCAGGGGCGGACGGGTCAGGGAGAGGAGCAGTCGCTCACTCAGCGGGCCTCGGGGCTCGGGGCGGATCATGGGCGGCCTTTCATGGTTGGGGAGCGCTCTTCGCGGGGTCGGCGTCCGGGACGGCCGGGGCCGGGCCGGGTACGTGCCGTGAGGCGCCGGCCGGCCGCGCGGGGGTGTGGACACCTGTCCCGCTGACGGCGCGGCGGTGTCCACACCCCTCTCCGGAGTCTCACTCCAGGAGGTCCGGAGCCTCGGGCTCGGCTTCGCACTGGAGGTGCCCGGTGTGTCGGAACATGCTCTGACCCGCCTCTTCGTCACCGTTCCGCCCAGGAACGTGCGACCCCACTACCCGGGGTCCGCGGATCGGACACCCCTGCCTGCACGGTTGCCGTTCCCGGCCTCCCCGGCAGGCGCGGACGGGTGCTCCCGGGCGAAGGACCCCGCCCGGAATCCGCACCCGTGCCGCCGTGGTCCCGATCCGTCTCCTCAGGGGGCGGCGGGGCGCCCGGCCGCGCGAGGACACCCCGGTCAGCGCCTCCACCAGGTAGAACTCCACGCGGACGGGAACGGTGGTGGTGTGGAGAAGGTTTCGAGGAACCGACAACCGAGGAGCACCCATGCGAGCCGTCGTCATGCACGGTCCCGGGGACGTCCGGGTCGAGGACGTCGCGGACCCCGCGATCATCGAACCGACCGATGCCGTCATCCGCGTCACCGCCACCTGTGTCTGCGGGTCCGACCTGTGGCCCTACCGCGGCATCGAACAGCAGGACGGCCCCGCGCGGATGGGCCACGAGTACATCGGCGTCGTCGAGCAGGTCGGATCCGGTGTCCGCTACGTCGGGGCGGGCGACCTCGTCGTGGGCTCCTTCGTGGCCTGCGACAACACCTGCGAGATCTGCCGGTCCGGCTTCCAGTCCCGCTGCGTCCACCAGGTCATGATGGGCGCGATCGGCACGCAGGCCGAGTACGCCCGCATCCCCCTCGCCGACGGCACCCTCGTCAAGGTGCCCGGCGAGCCGACCCCCGAGCAGGCCCGCAGCCTCCTGGCCGCCTCCGACGTTCTCGGCACCGGCTGGTTCGGAGCGGTCGCCGCGGACGCCGGGCTCGGCAAGTCGGTCGCCGTGGTCGGCGACGGCGCGGTCGGGCTGCTCGCGGTCATGGCCGCCGAGCGCCTCGGTTCGGAGCGGATCATCGCCATGTCCCGCCACCCCGACCGGCAGGCGCTCGCCCGGCGGTTCGGCGCCACCGACATCGTCGAGGAGCGCGGCGCCGAGGGCGTCGCGAGGATCAGGGAGCTCACCGACGGGTACGGCGCGCACTCCACCGTCGAGGCCGTCGGCACCCAGGAGTCCATGGCGCAGGCCATCGGCGCCACCCGCCCCGGCGGGCACGTCGGCTACGTGGGCGTCTCGCACGGGGTCGAACTGGACGGCCTGGAGCTCTTCTTCGCCACGGTGAGCCTCCTCGGCGGCCCGGCCCCCGTGCGCCGGTTCCTGCCGGAGCTCGTCGACCTCATCATGAGCGGCCGGATCGACCCCGGCGTGGTCTTCGACCTCACCCTCCCGCTCGAGGAGGCCGCCGAGGGCTACCGAGCGATGGACGAGCGCCGCGCCACCAAGGCGCTCCTCACGCCCTGACGGCCTGCCCGAGGGTCCTCCCGCCGCCGGGCCGGGCGCCGCGCCGCCCGTCCGCCCCGACATCCGCGAGGGGCTTCCGCCGACACACACGGCCTGCCCGCACGACACGGACATGCGGCCGCGCGTGCCGGGTTCACCACCGGCGCCGATGCCACCGGGGGAACCGCGGGAGAGGCCGGGGCCTCCGGGACGTGGAAGGGGTCGGAGAACCCCTCCCTCAGCGCCCGCGACGGCTCTCGGCATCCGCGCCGGCGGCGCCGCGGTCCCGGCCGTCCTCGTCGGTGGCGGCCAGGGTGCCCAGCAGGGCGAGGGCGTCGGCCGAGGGGGTGCCCGGCTCGACGGTGTAGGTGACGATCCACAACCTGTCCTGCCCGGTCGGCTCGAACACGTCGAAGTCGACCTCGACGGGGCCGACGTCGGGGTGGCGGAAGGACTTGGTGCCGGTGCGGTGGCTGTGGACGTTGTGGCGGGCCCAGTCCCCGGCGAAGTGGCTGCTGTGCGCCGACAGCTCCCCGATCAGCGCGGTCAGCTCCCTGTCGAGGGGGTTGCGGCCGGCTTCCAGGCGCATCGTCGCCGCGGTGGTGTGGCGGGCCAGTGGCCAGTCGGCGTAGTAGTCGCGGGCGCGGGGGTCCAGGAAGATGAACCGCGCCATGTTGGGCGGCCGCTGGTCGGTGTCGAAGTGCGGCGCGTACAGGGCCCGGCCCAGCCGGTTGGCGGCCACCAGGTCCTGGCGGGCGTTGTGGACGATGGCCGGGGTGTCCATCGCGTCCAGCATCCGCTGCACCGAGGCCCGCACCCCGCCGGGGGGAGGCGAGGCGGCGCGGGCACGGCTTCCGGACGCGGCGCGGGCGAGGTCGAACAGGTGGGCCCGTTCGACCTCGTCCAGCATCAGCGCCCGGGCGATCGCGTCCAGGACGCCCTCGGAGGCGCCGCCGATGTTGCCGCGCTCCAGGCGGGTGTAGTAGTCGAGGCTGACGTCGGCGAGCATCGCGACCTCCTCGCGGCGCAGCCCCGGCACCCGGCGGTCGCTCCCGTAGGCGGGGATCCCGGCCTGTTCCGGTGTCACGCGGGCGCGCCTGCTGACCAGGAACTCGCGGACGGTGTTCTTGTCCATGCCCCCAGGCTAGGCGGAGCGTCCGCGGGGTGGCAGGCCCTGGCGGACCCCCTCACCGCAGGGTGCGGCAGGGCCCGCCCCCGCGGCCGTTCCCCGGGGCGTCCGGCGGCTCCCCCGGTCCGGGGTCAGGACCCGCCCAGGGTGGAGGTGTCGATGACGAACCGGTACCGCACGTCCGAGGCCAGCACCCGTTCCCAGGCGTCGTTGACCTCGTCGGCGGCGATGACCTCGACCTCCGGGGCGATGCCGTGCTCGGCGCAGAAGTCCAGCATCTCCTGCGTCTGGGCGATGCCGCCGATCTTCGACCCGGCGAAGGAGCGGCGGTTCTCGAACAGCGTGAACAGGGTCACCGACACCGGCTCGGGCGGGGCTCCCACGCTCACGATCGTGCCGTCCAGCGCCAGCAGGTTCAGGTAGGCGTCCAGGTCGATGGGCGCGCTGACGGTGTTGACGATCAGGTCGAAGGCGCCGGCCAGCTGCTCGAAGGTGGCCGGGTCCGCGGTGGCGTGGTAGTGGTCGGCGCCGAACCGCAGCCCGTCCTCGCGCTTCTTCAGGCTCTGGGAGAGCACCGTCACCTCGGCGCCCAGGGCGTGGGCGATCTTGACGGCCATGTGCCCCAGGCCGCCCAGTCCCACCACGGCGACCTTCGTGCCGGGTCCGGCGTTCCAGTTGCGCAGCGGCGAGTAGGTGGTGATCCCCGCGCACAGCAGCGGGGCGGCCTTCTCGAAGGGGATCGTGTCGGGGATGCGCAGGACGAAGTGCTCGTCGACCACGATGCCGGTCGAGTAGCCGCCCTGGGTGGTGGTGCCGTCCCGGTCGGTGCCGTTGTAGGTGTCGGTGAACCCGCGCAGGCAGTACTGCTCGGCCCCCGCCAGGCAGTTGGCGCACTCGCGGCAGGAGTCCACCATGCACCCCACGCCGACCCGGTCGCCGACCTTGTGGGCGGTGACCTCCTCGCCGACCCGGGCGACCACGCCGGCGATCTCGTGCCCGACGGTCAGCGGGTAGGGGACCTCGCCCCAGTCGCCGCGGACGGTGTGGATGTCGGAGTGGCAGACCCCGGCGTAGGCGATGTCGATCAGGACGTCCTTGGGGCCGACCTCGCGGCGCTCGACCGTACCCGGTGTCAGGGGCGCGGTCGGCGAGGTGGCCGTGTAGGCGGCAACGGTGGGCATGCTTCTCCTCAGCGGTGTTCTTCGGAACGGCCTCGCCGACGCCCGGGGCGCGGCGGAGTCGCCGCACGCGGGCGGGGCGAGGCGGGGGCCGTGACTTCCGGCCTCCTGTCGCAGTGAAACATCCGCGGGAACCCGGGTGGGAGGCCCTGCCAGAACCCGTCACCGCCGCGCGGAGTCCCGTGGCCCGTGCCTCCTTTCCGCGGGGCCGGTCCGCACGGAGGAGGGCCGCCACCCCTGCGGGTGACGGCCCTCCGGGTGGAGCCCCGTTACCGGCGCCCCACCACCTCGAACTCGATGGTGTCGGTGAACTCGCGGCCGTAGGAGTCGGTCGCGGTCACCTCGGCGGTGTGCTCACCGGTGCGCAGGTTCCTGGGGAGGTCGAACCGCCACAGGTGCATCGTCCGGTCGGCGAGGCTGCCGCCGTGGACCAGCTGCTGCGAGATCGCGTACGGGTCGGAGTACTCGACGCCGACGTTGACGTCCTCGCCCTCCATCTGCTGGGTACGCGTGGCCTCCCTGGTCCGCCCGCCGTCGATGCTCACCTCGACCGTCGAGCCGGTGGAGCCGAAGAAGAAGTTGGTCGTCAGCCAGCTCCCGCCTGCCAGGTCGGAGCGGTCGACCACCAGGGGCTCGTCCAGTTCGGGGGCCTCGCCCACGGGGTCGGCGTTCCACTCCTGGCGCTCCGCGAACCACTCGCGGTAGGTCGGGCTGTTGATGCCCAGCTGCGTCTGCACGTCGTCGGACTCACCGGTGACGGTGTAGCGCTCCTGGAACTCGTTGCCCTCGATGTCCAGCGTCACCAGTCCGGGGCGGCCGCCGTCGCGGCCGATCGCCGTCGGGTAGCCCTCCTCGCCGACCTCGCCGGAGTACCAGTCGCCCGAGATCGCGCCGGCGGTGATGTGCGGGAACGGCAGTCCCTCGACACCGAAGAGGGTGCGCCACCCCTCGACGTCGTCACCGGTCTTGAGGTTCTCGATGCTGTGGCTGTGGCCGGACAGCGCCACGGCCCTGCGCCCCTCCAGCAGTTCGTGCACGCGGCGGACCTGGTCGACCTGGTGCACCGGGGAGCTCTCGTCGGCGTAGTTGAGCAGGCCGATGTGGCCGGCGACCACGACGAGCTTGTCGCGGTCGACGTGCGCCAGGTCCTGTTCGAGCCATGCGAGCTGGTCGTCGTCGATGCGGCCGTTGTACGCCGGGCGGCCCTCCGGGTCCGCGCAGTGCTCGGCGATGCCCGCGGGGCTGTCCTCGGCCGCGGTGCACGGGTAGTCGACGGTGTTCAGCGCGACGACGTGCACGTCGCCGACGTCGTAGGAGTAGTACTCCGGCGCCAGCTGGGCGCGGAAGGTGTCGAAGGAGTGCTCGGAGTTCGGCGCGTCGAAGTCGAGGTCGTGGTTGCCCGGCAGGAAGCGGGCCGGACCGTTGGTCTCGGCGACCAGGTCCTTGACGGCGGGGTAGAGCGACAGGTCGTCGCCCACGACGTCGCCGACGAACAGGGTGCCGCAGCCGGCGTAGTCGTCGCGCTCGGCCAGGTCCCTGATGGCGCCGGCGCGCGCGTACTCGACCTCCTGCTCGTCGTAGGTCTGCAGGTCTCCGGCGATGACGCAGCTCTGGTCCGAGTCGCCGGTCTCCCCGCTCTCCACGACCGGGAAGTTGATCGCGGACGGCAGCGGTCCGGTGGGCTCGATGCCGCCGTAGCGCAGCTCCGGGGACCCCTCGGGCAGGTGGTTGTAGTGGAACTGCGGGATGTTGTGCTCGTCCATCGGCACCTGGTAGCCCGAGGGCTGCGTGATCGACACCGTCATGTTGTCGAACGCGGGCAGCTCGTAGCGGCCCCGCCGGTCGGTGCGGACCACGTCGCGGCCGTTGGTGACCACGACGCCGGCCAGGCCGTCCTCGCCGCGGTCGCTGACGCTGTTGCGGTCGGCGTCGACGAACACCCGGCCCGTCAGCACCGAGTCGTCGGCGGGCTGCGACCGGACGACCTCGATCCCGCCGCGGTAGGCGGCGTCGTCCCCGTTCTCCGACGGCTCTGCCGCGGCCGGGGCGGGGACCATGGTGATGGAACCGGCGATGGCAGCGGCCATCGAGGCCGTCATCGCGGTGCGAAAGTAACGGCGTGCCCTGGGGGCGCGACGCGTCTGCGCATGTCGTGAATGGGGCGTTGGCATGCGGTTGCCTCCGATATGCGGGGGAGAGAAACCGGCCAGGGGGACCGGCGGGAAGCAACCTTTCTCGACAAGACTGAACAAGGAACCAGTTTCCGACCAACAGCCGACCACCGGACGGTGACGACTGGCACGACTCACCGGGCATTCCCCGACGAGTTCCCTCTTGTTGCGCTACTGATGACCAGGTCCGCCCGCGTTTCCGATCCGATTTCCCCTGCGGGTTCTCCCACCGGAGGGATCGCGGCGTCGTCCGCGTTCCCGACATGCGCGCCGCCGATAAAACCGCGCGACCGGAACCAGGTCTGCGATCAGAACGTATACGCACGTCAGCCCAGGTGGAGGAGCGCAACTCCGTCATCGGCCGAGAAAACTCGGGAGCCGTGTTCGGGCGACACGTCCGCCGGGGTGCATTTCGTTTATGACCTGCGGTTCCGTTCTGATACGACTCCGGTCGGCATCACCCGGAGTGCGGCGGAACAGCCAATCGAATCAGAGGCCCGAAATGGCACGGAGCCTCTCGACAGACCGGGCTTGCACTCGGTGAACTTCCGGAGGCCACTGCTCCGACAAGGGACCGCACGCGAACGACCCGGACGGATTCGGCGGCCCTGCCCGGCTCGCGCATTGCCGCCGGATCCCCTGCGCCGCCGAGGCGCGGGTCCGGATTCCCCCGATGAGAGGAGCATGCCGCGCAACAGCGGGGGTTCGGACGGGCACGGCCAACGGAGGACGGACGGTCTCCGCGTATCCGGGGCGAACCGCCCTCACCGAGTCCGGAGAGCGGAGGGCCGTCGGGTCCGGGCGTTCCGGGCCCGCCTTCACCGAGGTCACCCCGCCGGCCGAAGGCCGACGGGGTGACCTCGGCGGACGCAGTGTCCCGGGCACAAGCACCGGGCCCGGCTCCGCTACAGCGGCGCCGGCGCGGTCGGGCGCTCCTCATGGTCCCGCCCCGGGAGGGTCAGCGTGCACCGGCCGTCCTCGCAAGTGCGTTGCAGGCGCCCCCGCGAGACGGTCTGGATCAGGCCGATGGTCCAACACGTCGGACAGCCGCGCAGTGCCAGCACGCCCACAGGCAGGAGCAGCAGACAGCCCGGGCCGAGGACCGGGATCAGCGCGACCGAGCCGATCAGGCTGCCGAAGCCGACCACGCCCCGAACCAGGTGGCGGGGCAGGGACGAGCTCGCGAAGTCAGGGCCGTCGGCTCTGGACGTCCTCATGGGAGTCTCCGGATTCAGGTTCGGGTGTGGCGCGGAGTGCCTGCTGGACCGCGGTGCGGGCGCGGTGCAGCCGGGATTTCATCGCGGCGGTGCTGAGACCGAGCGCTTCGGCGACCATGCGACCGCTGTAGCCCTGGATGTCCCGCATGATGAGCACGCCGCGCTGCTCGGCCGGAAGAGCGGCGATGGCCTCCGCCACCTCGCTCGCCTCGATGCGCTGCAGGACCACCTCCTCGGCCGAGTGCACGGCCGCGTCCGGCAGAGGCGCGTGGGTCCGCAGTGTCCGTGCGCGCCGCAGGCACTCGTTGCGGACGATGCGGAACATCCACGACGCCAGCGCACCGGAGGCCCGCAGCATCCCGATCTTGCGGTAGAGGATGATCAGGGCTTCCTGCGCCGCATCCTCGGCGTCCTCGGGGGTGGCGCAGAGCGAGCGGGCGAACCTCCGCACGTTCGGATGCGAACCCGACACCAGCGCGCTGATCGCCTCGGCGTCACCGCGCTGGGCGGCGACGACCAGCTGCTCACCGGGCCAGGACGGGTCAGCCACGGGCTCTCCCGCGCTTGCGGATGACGACGTAGCTGCACGTGCAGAGCAGCACGGCCCCGACGGCGACGGCGATACCTGTGATCATGAAGGCCTCCTGGTCCCGTTCCGACGTCTGTCGGCACATGTATAGGAGGTGCGGGGCCACCGAAAGGATTCGGCGTGCGCCCGGAAAAGTCGGTCGCGCCGTGCACCACCGGCTCCGGCACGACAGCCGGTCGGCCGGGAGGACCGGCCCCTGTGTCGGCGGCAGCCCCGGCGCCTCCACCAGTGACACCGTGTCATGGGTTCACCCGTGCAAAAGTCACGGGAGAACGGTGACACGGTCCCACTGCCGGAGAACGGTGCAGGTGGAGGAGGGTGGCGTCATGTCCTCGGGCGGAGTCCGCGCGACCCCCGCGTGGTCACGACAGGCCGCGCGACCCGACCCACCGATCACCAGAGAAGACAGCCGGGAGCCCACCCGCATGACGACCCACCGTACCGAGGGTCCGCCCTCCACCCCCGGCACCGGGACCCCGGTGCGTTCGACCCCCCTCACCGAACGGGCCCTGGCCCCGGACCTGGCCCGCGGCATGATGCTGCTGCTGATCGCGCTGGCCCATGTGCCGTGGTTCCTCTACGACGCCCCCGCCGGCCTGGCCATGCTCCACCCCGACCAGGGCAACCTCGCCGACCGGATCGCGCAGGTCGCGTCCCTGGTCGTGGTGGACGCCCGCACCCACACCATGTTCGGGTTCCTGTTCGCCTACGGCATCGGGCAGATGTACACCCGCCAGAAAGCCCACGGAACCCGGGACGCGGACGCCCGCAGGATCCTGCGCACACGCCACCTGTGGATGCTCGCCCTGGGCGCCGTGCACGCCCTCCTGCTGTGGCAGGGCGACATCATCGGCACCTACGGCCTCATCGGCCTGCTCATGGTGCCCCTGTTCCTGCACCGCACCGACCGCACCCTCAAGGTCTGGACCGCCGTCCTGCTCGCGGCCGGCGCCCTGTTCACCGCCCTGTCGGTGCTCGGTGCCATGGCCGCGCCGGCGGGCGCGCCCGGGGTGGACGCGGCCGCCGTGCAAAGGGCCAGCATCGCCGAGACCGGCTACCTGCTCTCGGCCGCGGTGCGCCTGCCCACCTGGCTCTTCGGGCTCGGCTCGGGGCTGGCCTCCCTGGCCCTGCCCACGGTGTTCCTGATCGGCCTGCTCGCGGCGCGGCACCGGTTCCTGGAGGAGCCGCAGCGCCACCTGCCCCTGCTGCGCCGGGTGGCCGTGTGGGGCATCGCCGCCGGGTGGGTCCCCGGCCTGGTGCTGGGCCTGCAGCACGTGGGGGTCCTGGACCCGGTGTACGGCCCGGCGGTGGCCTCGGTGCACTTCTACACCGGGATCTTCACCGGGGTGGGCTACGCCGCGCTCTTCGGCCTGCTCGCCCACCGGCTCACCGCCCGGGGTGGCGGGCCGTCCCTGCCGGTCCGGGGCCTGGTGGCCCTGGGTCGGCGCTCCCTGAGCGGCTACCTCGCCCAGTCGGTGGTCTTCGCCCCGTTCCTGGCGGCGTGGGGGCTCGGGCTGGGGGTGCACCTGTCCAGCTGGTCGGCGGTCCTGGTGGCCTTCGGCACCTGGCTGCTGACCGTCCTCGCGGCGTACCTGCTCGACCGGGCGGGCAAGCGCGGACCCGCCGAGGTCCTGCTGCGCACACTGACCTACCGCGGGGCGGCCCGCCCGGCCCGCACCACCGGGGCACGGGAAGAACCGCCGTCCTCAGGGTCGTAGCCCGACCCCGTGAGCCCGGTCCCCCCGGAACCGCGGACATCCGCGGGGCAGCCGGGCCGAGGAGGGCCGCCACAGGTTGCGGCGGCAGACCCCGCCGGAGGCCGCGGTGACACCACGGCAGCCCCCGAGCGCGCCCACCTCCTGGGATCTGCCTGTCCGGATCCCCGGCACGGCTGAGCGGCGGCCGACGGTGGTGGTCACCAGGGGATGTCCGCACCCTCCCAGGAGGTGAAGGTGCCGCTCGGCCCGTCGGGGCCGAGGCGGGCCACCCGCACCACCTCCCGGGCAGCGTCCCCGACCGTCTCCGTTCCCTCGAACTCGACCAGTGCGGTGTTCGCGAACCCCGGCGAGACGAGGTTGACCTTGACGTCGGTCTCTTCGAGCTCGACCATCATGGCCAGCGTCACGGCGTTGAGCGCTGTCTTGGACGCGGAGTAGACCGGTTCGAAGGCACGGTGGAACGGGAAGGCCGGATCCCCCATGGTGGTCAGCGAACCCATCGCGCTCGTGACGTTCACGACGCGTGCGTCGGAGGAGGCGCGAAGCAGCGGCAGCACGGCCTGGAAGACCGCGAGCGGGCCGAAGACGTTCACCTCCCAGACCGCCCGCACCTCGTCGAGCGAGACCGTGCTCGGCCGGGCCGTGGCCCGGAGCTGAGCCATGGTGAGGCCGGTACGGGTGGAGGAGACGGCGGCGTTGTTGACGAGGAGGTCGAGCCGTCCGGCCTCCTTCTCGATCCTCTCGGCGGCCGCGGTGACGGACCTCGCGTCGGTCACGTCGAGCTGGAGTGCGGTGGCGCCGTCGCCGATCTCGGCGGCCGCCGCCTCGCCGCGGGCGAGATCGCGGGAGCCGAGGAACACGGCGACCCCGTCGGAGACCAGTTCCCCGGCCACGTGCCTGCCCATGCCCTGGTTGGCCCCGGTGATCAAAGCGACGCGGTTCGTGGGCATGTGAAGAGTCCTCGGATGGTAGTGGTGTGGTGGTCGAACACCTGTGTCGGGCGTTCGAGGACCACTGTGCGGGAACCCCGACAGGCGGGGAAGACTCCGTCGGGCCTGGTACTGGCAGGGCCAGTCAGGGAAACGCCGTGGGCGGGAGAACGGCGGGGATCGTGCGGAGCGCCCCGGTATCATCGTGGGCATGCCAACCGGGCTGAGAACAGACTTAGGGGAGTTCCTGCGTGGTCGGCGGGCCATGCTGGTCCCCTCCGAGCCGTCGGCCGTCGTGCCGGCCTCACGGCGCCGGGTCCCCGGGCTGAGACGGCAGGAACTGGCCGAGAGCGCCGGGATCTCCGTCGAGTACTACACCCGCCTCGAACAGGGGCGGGCGCCCCGCCCCTCCCGCGAGGTGCTCACCGCCCTGGCTCAGGTCCTCGGTCTCACCGCCGGCGAGCGCGGCCACCTGTTCCGGCTCGCCGGTGAGCTGCCGCCCGAGCCGCTCGCGCCGGGCGGCGAGATCCGGCCGGGCCTGCTCCAGCTGCTGCGCAGCCTCGACGGCACCGTCCCGGTCACCGTTCACGACGGCCGCCTGGACGTGATGGCGCGCAACGCGGCCGCGGCCGAGCTTCTCGGCCCGCTCTCCGGCGAAGGCCGTTTCCGGCGCAACATCGTCCACCAGGGCTTCACCTCCCACGCCCGCCATGTCCTCGGTGAGGAGGGGGCGCACCGGTACGCCCGATGGGCCACGGCGGAGCTGCGCTCGGCGATGGGCCGCTACCCCGACGACGGGTACCTGAGGTCCCTGCACGCGGAACTCTCGGCGACCAGCGCCGATTTCCGGTCCTTCTGGGCCCGGGGGGAGGTCGGGGTGGGGCACTCCGCCGTCAAGCACCTGTTCCATCCGACACGGGGGTGGCAGACCTTCCAGAGCGAGATGCTGCACGACGCCGAGCGGGACCACTGGACGGTGATCTACGCGTCCGTGGGATGACCGTTCGAGGTCGGGCGCGGATCTGGGAGCCAGGACCGGCGGAACCGTCGTCGTGCCGTCCCCTCCCCCGGAACGCCCGGCGCGGGATCACCCCCGCCGGGCGGCCCCCGGTCAGCGGATGTCGCGCCGGTCCAGAACGGCTGCGGTACCCAGGGTCACCACCGCTGTGAGACCGAGGGCGATCACGACGACGGAGGTCACCGCACCGGCCGTGACGGTCCCGCTGTCCGCGAGCATCCCCGTCCCCATCTGCGTGGCCCGGCCGACCAGACCGTGGGGCAGGAGCAGCGCCAGGGCCTCGATGCGGGTCATCCACAGCAGCATCCCCGCGGCCGACGCCAGGAGGGCCACGGCGATGGGAGCGGCGAAGGACCTCATGAGCATCGACAGGCCGGACTGGAAGGCCGCCACCGGCAGGCACGCCAGCACGATGACGGCGCTGACCAGGAAGTACTCGGGCGGCAGGGTGCCGGGGAGCGCGAACACCAGCTTGCCGACCACGACGATGCCCACCACCAGCACAGCCTGCATGGCCGCGGCGAGCGCGGCCAGCACCGCCGTCTTGCCGACCACCACGTGGAGACTCGACACCTGGCGGCCCATGAGCGCGTTCCAGTTGCCGCCGCGGTGCTCGACGCGCCAGACCAGCGAGGCCAGGACGGCCACGCCGAGGACCAGGGGGAACAGGCCGTAGAAGACCACCGCCCGCAACCACAGGGTGTGCCAGTGGTCTTCGAGCGGCTCACCGGCGACGACGGTGTTGACCGCTCCCGCGACGACGGCCGTCAGCGGCAGGAGCACCACCACGACCCAGCTCATGGAACGCCTCAACTTGAGGAACTCGGCTCGGACCGAACCCATGGCTCAGACCTCCCGACGGTCGAACAGGCGGGTGGCGAACAGGAACAGGGCCCCGCCCGCGACCCCGAGGGCGGCCACGCTCAGGTACGGCGGGTCCAGGGAGACCACGCCGGCCTCGCGGACGTCGACGGGCACGGACAGCGCGTAGTACCCCCACGGGGGGAGGAAGTGGGCGACCCCTGTGGACATCCCCGTACCGGAGACGGCCGCGAACACGCCCAGCACCCCGGCCCCGAGCCCCACGAGCTGGTTGGCGGTCCGTGCCGCCAGCCAGAGGTGGAGTGCGAAGAGCACCAGGTTCACGACGACGGCCGAGGCGGTGTACCCGAGCCACTGCCCGACCGGAAAGGTCACCGTGATGCCTGCCAGCCCGCCGATGGCGGCCACCAGGCCGCTCTGGGCCAGGGTGGCCGCGACCACGACCGCGCCGGAGGCCGCGAACTTGGCCCGGCACAGGGCCCCGGGGGTGAGCCCCGAGGTCTGGGAGAGCAGCCAGCCGCCTCCCCGGTGCTCGATGTCGACCTGTCGACTGGCCAGCACCGCCAGCAGGACGGGCGAGACCAGCAGCACCGCCAGTGCCATGCTTCCGAGCAGCCACTGCCAGGGCCGCTCGGCGGGGTCGTCCACCGACTCCGGGAAACCCGGCGCCGCGAGGGCGTAGCAGGACAGTGCGACGACACCGACCGTCATGGCGGCCGCCACGGGCACGACGCGCAGGCGGCGCATCTTGGCGAACTCGTTCGCCACGGCACGACCGATCACAGGCCCCGCCCTCCGGTGAGGTCCATGAAGACGTCCTCGAGGGACTGGGCGTCGCGGCGCACGCCGTGGACGTCGACGCGCTCGTGCACGAGATGGGCCACCACGCGAGCCGTGCCCGTCCGGTCGAGTCCGGGCAGGCGCACGGCGGGGCCGTCCCGGTACGCGCTCCACCGGGCGGTGAGCGCGGTCGCCCGCTCGGGTTCGGGGGTGTCGATCAGCACGTCGGGGGTGGACCTCGCGAGGAGCTGGTCGCGCGTGCCCTGGAAGAGCATGCGGCCCTCGCCGAGGATGCCGAGCACGGTGGCCGTCCGGTCGATCTCGCCCAGCAGGTGGCTGGAGACCATCACGGTGGTCCCGTCCCCGGCCAGCTGTGCGAGGAGGCGGCGGATCTCCTCGATACCGGCGGGGTCGAGGCCGTTGGTGGGTTCGTCGAGGATCAGCAGCCGGGGTTCGCGGGCCAGGGCCATCGCGATGCCCAGCCGCTGCCTCATGCCGAGCGAGTAGTCGCGGACCCGCTTGTCGAGGTGGTCCTGCAGGCGCACGGTCCGCACCGCCCGGGTGGTCCGGCCCTCGTCGAGATCCAGGAGCCGCTTCACCAGGCGCATGTTCTCCCGGCCCGTGAGGTGCTCGTACGAGGGCGGGGTCTCGATGAGCGCACCGATGTGGCCCAGCAGTTCGCGGCGGGTGGAACGCTCCATGGGGCGGCCCATGATGCGGATCTCGCCCGTGGTGGGGCGCACCAGGGACAGGAGCATCTTCATCGTGGTGGTCTTCCCCGACCCGTTGGGGCCGAGGAAGCCGTACACGCACCCTTCGGGCACGCGCAGGTCCAGGTTCGCGACCACCGTTCGGTCGCCGTACGTCTTGCCCAGGTCATGGGTCGTGATCATGTGAGACACAGGTCCAGCATGTCCGCGGGGCGGTCTCCGGACATCTCGCCGGAGGATGACCTTTTCCGTCATCCTCCAGGAGGACCGGGGCGCCGCCCTGGTCCTCAGGTGGCAGGCGCACCCGTGTCGAAGGTCGGGGGGCGGCCCCGGGGCGGGCGGTGTGCCGAGGGCACTCCCGCCGGCTCCGGGGAGGCGCGGGCGTCTCAGGACCGGGGCACGTCGACCAGACCGGTCTCGTAGGCGAGGACCACCGCCTGGACGCGGTCGCGCAGGCCGAGCTTGGTCAGGATCCGCCCCACGTGCGTCTTGACCGTGGCCTCGGACACGTGCAGCCGGTCGGCTATCTCGGTGTTCGACAGCGCGCGGGCCACCAGGGCGAGCACCTCCCTCTCGCGCGGGGTCAGCACGCCGAGGGACTCGGGGGCGGGCGGCCTCCCGTCACCGGTGGGCAGGTGGCCCGCGAAACGGTCGAGGAGGCGCCGCGTCGTGCTGGGGGCGACCACCGCGTCGCCGGAGTGGATGGAGCGGATCGCCGACAGCAGGTCCTGCGTCCGGGCGTCCTTGAGCAGGAAACCGCTCGCCCCGGCCCTCAGGGCCGCGTAGGCGTACTCGTCCATGTCGAAGGTGGTCAGGATCAGGACCCGCGGCCCTCCGCCGTCGGCGCAGATGCGGCGTGTGGCCTCGATGCCGTCCATACCGGGCATGCGGACGTCGACGAGTGCGACGTCGGCTGTGAGGGTGCGCAGGAGTTCGAGCGCGGTGTGCCCGTCGCCGGCCTCACCGACGACCCGGATGTCGGGTTGGGCGTCCAGGACCATGCCGAAACCCGTTCTGACCAGTTCCTGGTCGTCCACGAGGACGACGCGGATCGCCTCCGGGCGCCGGTCTCGGGGCGGTGTGCCCACAGGTGCGTTCCCTTCCGGTTCACTCACGTGGTGATCGCCCGCATCGGCAGCGATGCCACGACCTCGTATCCCCCGTCCGGGCACGGCCCGGCGCGCAGGGAGCCCCCGTACACGGACACCCGCTCCCGCATACCGGTCAGACCGCGCCCCTCCCCGGGGCCCGCCCCCGCCGGCACGGACGCGCCGCGCCCGTCGTCGAGGATCCGGACCCCCAGGGCGTCGTCCCCGAAGCGCAGGCGTACCCTGGCGCGGACCGTCCCGGGTCCGGCGTGCTTGAGGGTGTTGGTCAGCGCCTCCTGCACCACCCGGTGGACGACGAGCCCCGCCCCTGCCGACAGCCGCCGGACGGGGCCGTCCACGGTGTACTCCACCTGCAGCCCGGCACGGCGGACCTGGGCGAACAACTGGTCCAACTGCTCCACACCGGGCCGGGGTGTGAACCCCTCCTCGTGTTCCCCCTCGCGGAGCACCCCGAGGATGCCGCGCATCTCGGACAGGGCCGTCCGGCCCACCTCGGAAACGGTCTCCATCGCGGTCCTGGCCCGCGCGGGATCGTCATCGATCGCGTATGCGGCGCCGTCGGCCTGCACCACCATCACACTCACGTTGTGGGCCACCACGTCGTGCAGCTCCCGGGCGATACGCGCGCGCTCCTCGGCGATGGCCGCCCGGGCACGGGCGTCGCGCTCGCGCTCGAGCCACTGCGCGCGCTCCTCCAGGCCGATGAGGTGGCTGCGGCGCACGTTCGTGTAGAGGCCGGTGACCCAGCAGAGCATGATGAAGAACGTGTAGAACACGAACACGGTCCAGGAGCCCCGGTCCGCATAGGGGGAGCCCACGATCATCAGCAGCAGGCAGAGCTCGACCACGGCCAGAGCGGCCAGCGCCGGCGCGAGGCGGCGGTGTGCGGCCACCGTGTACATGGCGGCGACGACGGCGAGTTCGGCCAGGAACAGGTCGACGCCGAACGCCAGCTGCAGAACGGTCGCCGCGGCGACGGTCGCGAAGACCCCCGCCGGATACCTGCGCCGCAGCGCCAGGGGCAGCAGCAGCACGAGCGTGAAGGCGATCCGGACGGCCGCGGTGAGATGGCCGGGGTCGTCCGGGCCGGCGTAGGAGAGTGTCCTCATCAGGCACCACGCCAGGAACGGGGCCACACAGAGCGCGTCGACGAGCGTTTCGTGCCGCCGCAACCATCCCTGGACTCTCCCGAACACCCGCTCAGTCTAGGTCGTGTTTTGTGGATTCTTCCGGGCTCGCGTCCACCAGGCTGCCTCTCGCTGCGCCTCTGCGCTCGTGAAGCACAACCAGGCTGAACTTCGCACATCGGCTTGCGAGAGATGGCCTGGACGGCCGCTCGCCGACCCGAAAGCCTCCAAAAAACACTCCCCGGGCCCGCGCCTTCTTGCCTCCGGTGCGGGGAAGAGGGCGCGGGCGGGACGCCGCATGCGCTCCCCCGCTCATTCGGCCGCGGTCCGCTGCCCGGCGCGCACGAGGGGGCGGGGAGGACCCGGTGCCCGCGGCCCGTGTCCCGGTGGAGGAGCCCTCCGGGCGCTCCTCCACCGGGGCCGCGGCTCAGGTGACGAACAGGGTGAGGACGAGCGCCACGGTGAGGCCCGTCAGTCCGACCAGGGTCTTCATCACGGTCCACGACCTGAGCGTGTCCCCGACCGACATCCCGAGATAGCGGTTGGCCATCCAGAAGCCCGAGTCGTTCACGTGGGAGAACGCCGTTCCGCCGCACGCGATGGCGACACAGGTCAGCGCCGCGAGCGACGGGCTCGCCCCGATCGTCTCCAGCAGGGGCGCCGTCAGCGTCGCGCCGGTGATCATGGCGACGGTCCCGGATCCCTGCGAGACGCGGATGACCGCGGCCGCGAGGAAGCCGAAGAGCACGATCGGCATGTTGATCTGCTGCATCCCCGCGGCCAGCACCTCGCCGAGGCCCGAGTCGACAAGCAGTCCGCCGAACACCCCGCCGGCGCCGGTGATCAGGATGATCACGCCCGCGGGCGCCAGGGCCTTGGTCGCCATCTCCTGGAGCTCCTTGCCCGAGCGCCCCTTGCGCACCCCGAAGAACCAGAGGGTGTACAGGCAGGTGAGCAGGAGCGCGATCACCGGGTGGCCGACGAATCCGAGAACGGTGGCGGCCTGGGTGCCCTCGGGCAGCAGGAGGCTGCTGGTGGTTCCGCCCAGGATCAGGGCCAGGGGGAGCAGGAGGGCTCCGAGGACGGAACCGAAGCTCGGCAGCGGGTCGGCCGCGCCGTCCTCGGCCCCGCCGATGGCGGACGGGCCCTCTCCGGAACCGCTCCGCGCCCCCTCCGCCCCGTTGCCGGCGGTGACGCTCACGGCGTCGGCCTCGGCGGGGACCGGGACGAAGATCCGCTTGGCGACGAACCGGCCGAAGAGCGGGCCCGCCACCGCCATCGCGGGCAGGCCGCAGACCACGCCGTAGACGATGACGAGGCCGAGGTCCGCCCCCAGGATGCCCGCCGTGGCGATCGGCCCCGGCGTGGGCGGGATGAAGGTGTGGGTGACGCTCAGCCCGGCGCACAGGGGGATGCCGTAGTAGAGCAGGGAGCGGCCCGTACGCCGCGCGATCGCGTAGAGCAGGGGGACGAGGATGACGATCGCGACGTCGATGAAGACGGCGATCGAGACGAGGAAGCCGGCCAGGCCCAGGGCCCAGGAGAGGTAGCGGTCGGGGACCCTCTCCACCAGGGTCGTGGCCAGGCGCTCGGCTGCCCCCGCCCGTTGCAGCACCTCGCCGAAGATGGCGCCGAGCCCGATGATCAGGGCCACCTGGCCCAGGGCCCCGCCCATGCGGTCGACGATCTGCTCGGCGAGGTCGAGCGGGGCCGTTCCGGTCGCCAGGCCGAAGGTGATCGCGGCGACCAGCAGGGCGACGAAGGGCTGGAACCTGAACCTGATGATGAGCAGGAGCAGGAGCACCACGGCCAGGACCGAGGCGGTCAGAATCCAGGCTGTCTCAGACATGCGCTCCTCCGCCGCCGGCCCCTGGGACCGCGGGGGCGCCGGGGACGGCGCCCCGGTCGGTCTCCGATCTCAGGAAGTCGAAGTCGCACCCGTGCTCGGCCTGGTTGACGTGGTCGACGTACAGCTTGCGGTACCCGCGTCCCGGCCGGGGGGCGGCCGCGGCGCGCGGGGCCTCCTGGGCGCGTGCGGCGAGTTCGTCGTCGGGGACGTCGAGGTGGATGAGGCGCTCCTCGACGCTGAGCCGGATCGTGTCGCCGTCGCGGACGAGGGCGAGGGGCCCTCCGGCGGCGGCCTCCGGCGAGACGTGGAGGACGATCGTGCCCGCCGCCGTCCCTGACATGCGGCCGTCGGAGACGCGGACCATGTCCTTCACCCCCTGGCGGGCCAGTTTGCGGGGGATGGGGATGTATCCGGCCTCCGGCATGCCGGGGGCGCCGATCGGGCCGATGCCGCGCAGCACCAGCACGTCGTCGGGGGTCACGTCCAGGTCCTCGTCGTCGATGCGGCGCGCGAGGTCCTCGGAGTCCTCGAAGACGACCGCGCGCCCCCGGTGCTCCATGAGGACGGGGTCGGCGGCGGCCTGTTTGATGATCGCGCCGTTGGGGGCGAGGTTGCCGCGCAGCACCGCGATGCCCCCGGCGGGGTAGACCGGGGCGGAGCGGGTACGGACGACCTCCTGCGGGAAGGGCGCCGGGGCCCGGTCGAGCTCCTCTCCGAGGGTGCGGCCGGTGACCGTGAGCTCGTCGGTGTTGAGCAGGTCGCGCAGTTCCAGCAGGAGCCTGGGGACGCCCCCGGCTCGGTGGAGGTCCTCCATGTAGTGGTCGCCGGCGGGTTTGAGGTCGACCAGGACCGGGGTCTCCCTGCTCATGGCGTCGAACCGCTCCAGGTCCAGCGAGTAGCCGAGCCGGCCCGCCACGGCGGCCAGGTGCACCAGTCCGTTGGTGGAGCCGCCCAGGGCGAGGAGCACCCGGAGGGCGTTCTCGAACGCGCCCCGTGTGAGGATCCTGTCGACGGTCAGGCCCTCACGGGCCATCTCCACCGCGCGGGTGCCGGTCATCTCGGCGTAGCGCGTGCGGTCCGCGGTGACGGCGGGCGGGGTCGCGCTGCCCGGGAGGGAGACGCCCAGTGCCTCGGCCACGCACGCCATGGTGCTGGCGGTGCCCGCGACCGAGCACGTGCCCACGCTGCCCACCAACCGCCCGTTGACCTCGGCGATCTCCTCGTCGTCGATCTCCTCGGCCCGGTAGCGGCCCCAGAAGGAGCGGCAGTCGGTGCACGCACCGACCCGGACGCCGCGGTGCGAGCCGGTCAGCATCGACCCGGTGACGAGCTGGATGGCGGGTTTCCCGGCCGAGGCCGCGCCCATGAGCTGGGCGGGCACGGTCTTGTCGCAGCCGCCGATGAGGACGACCGCGTCGACGGGGAGGGCGCGGATCATCTCCTCGGTGTCCATCGACATCAGGTTGCGCAGGAACATGCTCGTGGGCTGGGAGAACGCCTCGTGCACGGAGATGGTGGGGAACTCCACCGGCAGGCCGCCCGCCAGCATGACGCCCCGCTTCACGGCCTCGATGAGCTGGGGCATGTTGCCGTGGCAGGGGTTGAAGCCGCTGCCCGTGTCCACGATGCCCACGACGGTGCGGTCCAGGGCGTCGTCGGTGTACCCGCTGCCCTTGATGAACGCCTTCCGGAGGAAGAGCGCGAACCCGCTGTCCCCGTAGTTGGTGAGGTTGCCCCGGAGCCCGGGAGGTCCGTCCTGCATTATTGCCCTCATTATCGATAATATGTGTGATGAACACCGCAGAGCGAACCACAGGAGGCGTGCCCGGCGCAAGTACCGTTGGACGCGGACCAGCGCGAAGGCCTACGGGGCCGGGAAGGGAGCACGCAGATGCCCGAGACGGCCGAGGCCACCACCGCCTCCCGGATGACCGGGGCGAGGCTGGCGGACCTCCTCGAGGAGGAGATCGTCATCGGGGTCCGCTTCCCCCGCGAGCGCCTCGTCGAGGACGAGCTGATGGCGCGCTTCGACGCCAAGAGGCACGCCGTGCGCCAGGCCCTCCAGGTCCTGGAGTCCCGGGGCGTGGTCGAGCGCCGGCCCAACGCCGGGGCCTTCGTCCGGTCGTTCACGGCCAAGGAGGTCAGGGACCTCTACGTCCTGCGCGACCTGCTGGAGGTGCGGGCCGCCGAGCTCATCGAGTTCCCCGTCGACCCCGCCCGTCTGGAGGACCTGGCCGAGGCCCAGCGGCGCCACGACGCCGCGGTCGAGGCCAACGACCCGCGCGCCGTGGTGACCGCGAACATGGAGTTCCACCGCAAGCTGTTCGCGCTGTCCGACAACGAGGCCCTGATGGAGGCGATCAACCGGTACGCCAGGGTCGCCCACGCCATCCGCTCGGTCACCGTCACCTCGACGGAGTCTCTGCGCCTCAGCCGGCACGAGCACGGACGGATGCTGGACGCGCTGCGCGAGGGGGACCGCGACCTTCTGGCGAGCACGTGCCGGGCCCACCTGATCCCCTCCCGCGACGCCTACCTCGAACGGGTGAGCCTCACCGGGGCCTGAGCGGCCCGGCGCGCTTCCCGGAGTTCCCGGCACCACCCCCCCGGGGGCCTTCTCCGCGTCGCGCGATGGCCACCGGCTGTCGGGGCGGCGCCCGCGGGGCCGGGTTCAGGAGCGGGGAAGTCGTTTCGCCTTCGCGGCCGACGCCGAGAGAACCTGATAACCGCCCGGAGTTCCCGGAAAAGGAAATCATCGGACTTGCGGCTTTCGCCGACCGCGCCCCGATGCGTTGCCCGGCGTCCGGGCCACGGGGGCGCATCAGGCGGGCATTGCGACGTCGTCCCACCCGGGGACGCCGATCCGGACCGGGCCGACCGGGGGTCCCTGCATTCGCAAAGCGGGGACAGCGGCCAACCATGGTGCTACCGTCCTGCAAAGGGTGTTCCCTTCCCCCTTGCGAACGAATATTCCCGGCAGAACGACAACAATGCCGCCCCCCACTCGACCGGGAAATACCCTCATGAATACCGGAGAAACGATGACCCAGAACGACTTCGACGTGTTCTACCGGAGCAGGCTGAACGACTCCGCACGCCCCCAGGACATTCCGTGGGACATCGCCGGCCCCCAGAGGGGGCTGGTAGCGATCCAGGACGAGGGAGGGATCCGCTCACCGGTGCTGGAGATCGGGTGCGGGCTGGGTGACAACGCCATCCACCTCGCCCGCCACGGTCACAGGGTGGTCGCCGTCGACGTCTCCCCCACCGCCGTGGAGGAGGCCTCCCTGCGGGCGCGAGAGGCCGGGGTGTCCGTGGACTTCCGCGTCGAGGACGCCACACGGATCGATGCGTCGGTCGGCGACTTCGCCACCGTCGTGGACATCGCGCACTTCCACTGCCTCGACGATTCCGAACGCTCCCTGTACCTGGAGGCACTGCACGGGGTGAGCCACCCCGGAACCCGGCTCGTCCTCCTCGGCCTCTCCGACCGCGCCCCCGAGTCCGCCCCCGGTCTGCGCCGCCTCTCCGAACACGAGCTGCGCACGTCCCTGTCCGCGGCCGGGTGGTGGGTCAGGAGCATGCGCGCCTCGGCCCTCGACGCCCCGTCCTCGGCCGGGGGCGACCCGGCGTGGCTCGTCGAGGCCGAACGGCTCTGACCCGGATCGCCCCGCCCCGTGTGCGGGGCCGGCCCGAGCAGGCGTCCCGCGCCGTGGGGCACCTGCTCAGGTCCACACCCGGTCGGCCGCGGCCTCCGCGTCCGCCACCAGGCGGGGCGCGTCCACGCCGGTCAGCATCCCCCCGCTCTTGCGCGGTATCCCGTCCACGTACACGTCCGTGACGTTGTCCGGGCGACCGTTGAGGACCAGTTGCGCCGGCCAGTCACCGCGTGGGGCGAAGTTCAGCGCCCGCGGTTCGAGCACGACCACGTCCGCGCGTTTGCCGGGTGTGAGCGATCCGAGGCGATCGGCCTCCCCGATCGCCCGGGCGCCGTCCAGGGTGGCCATCGCCAACGCCTCCCGGGGTCCGGGATACACCCCGGCGTCCAGGGAGACGGCCCTCTGCAGCCCCACGGCCGCCTTCATCGAGGCGAACATGTCCCCGCAGTCGTTGGTGCCCCCGTCCTGACCCAGGCCGGCCCGGATCCCCCGCCTCCGGAACTCGGGCAGCGGCATCACCCCCGTCGCCAGGCGCATGTTGCTCAGGGGGCAGTGGGCGACGGCGGCGCCGCTGCGGGCGAGCAGGTCCAGTTCCGCGCCGGTGATGTGGATGACGTGGTTGAGCAGCGTGCGCGGTCCCAGCGCGCCGGCCTCCCCGAGCATGCCGACGGGGTCGTCCGCACGGTCGTCGGGGTGTTCGAGCAGGTGGAGGTTGAGGCCCACACCCAGTTCCCGGGCCAGGTCGGCGTGGGCGCGCACCGTGTCCGCGTACCCCGGGCAGGCGGCCGAGCCCACCTGCGCCGTGCCCCGCGCGGTCGGGGCCACCAGGTCCTGTACGACCTTGCGGACGAGGCCGATGTCGGGCAGCTCCTGGTACGGGGCGTGCACGAAGCGCAGTCCGCTCTCGTCCACCGCTCGCACGTAGGCCTCGGACACGGCGAAGTCGACGGCGGGCACCCAGTCGACCACGGTGGTCACACCCGACTGGAGGGCGTCGGCCGCGGAGAGCCGCACGAACCGGTCCATCTCCTCTGGGCCGATCGCCGGAAGGGCCGGCCCCACGCACGTTCCGTACCAGTCGTAGAACCCCAGCTCGGCGCCGCGTCCGCGGATGGCGCTCTGCCACAGGTGCGTGTGCGCGTCGACGAACCCGGGGAGGACGATGCGTCCCCGCGCGTCGACGGCCTCCGTGCCGGGACCGCAGCGCACGTCGGGACCGACCGCCGTGATCACGCCGTCCTCCATGAGGACGTCGGCGTGCGCCAGTGTGCCGAGCGGCCCCTCGCCCATGTCCGGGTCCATCGTCAGGACCAGTGCGGCCCCGCGCAGCACGGTGCCGCGACACGGGTCGGGGGCGCTCATCGACGTACCCCGCCCGGTGCGCGGGAAGCCTCTCCGAGTGCGGTGCGGGACGCCGCCGGTGCGAGGGCGCCGCCACCCCTGGGAACACGAACACAGGAGGAGGGCATATGCGGCCTTTCGCAATGAAGAGGGATGGAGCACCACACCGAAGAGCCGTTCCCTGCAGTTTCGGAGGACAATCGGTTACTACCCGCCGCGCACCCGCCGAGAAACGTCTCTCCGCATTCGCGCAACGGAGGAATTCCCAGTGGATTTTCCTCTGCGGGACGCTCCTTCCCGGGTACGCACATAACCCGTGGAACCGGGCGAGAGCCTCCTTCGGGGGCTTCGCCCTCACAGCCCCCGACCACTCCGGGAAGACCCCCTCCGCCCCGCCGAGGCACACCGGGAAACTCGTGACCCAACACCCGGAAGAGCAAAAAGCGACCATCCTCCAACGAGGGTGTGTCATGTGGTCCCAGTTTCCGGAGACACGCTTCCGGGAGGAGGGAAAGGCACCCGGCAAACCGTCCGACCCCTGCCCTTCCGAGGCCCCTTTCCCGTGAATCGGATGCCCGTATCCGGCGTCGGAGCTCGGAACGAAACACCTGAGTCCGGACAAGACCGGGCGGGCACGGCGGGAGCCGCACCGCGGCCGCACCCGCCGACCGCTTTCCGGGAACAACTCCCCCCATGGACACGATCGTCTACAACGACTACGACGTCGCGGCCGACTCCTACGACCGCATGGCCAGGGACCACAACCTCACGGACCTGCTCGCCACCTGTCGGCGCGCGCTCCGGCATCACGGAACGCCCGGCCGACGGCTCCTGGACCTGGGGTGCGGCACCGGCAAGGGCGCGATCCCGCTCGCCGAGGACGGGTTCGAGGTCACGGGGGTGGACTCCTCCGCGCGCATGCTGGAGGTCGCCAGGGCCAAGCCCGGGGCCGAGCGAGTGGAGTTCGTCGTGGGCGACGCCCGTGACCTGCCCCCTCTGGGCCCCTTCGACGCGGTGCTGAGCACGGGCGCGGTACTCAACTACCTGGCCGACGAGGACGAGTTGGCGGCCGCCTTCCGCAGCACGGCACGCGTGCTGGCGCCGGGCGGCCTGTTCGTCTTCGACATGATGGACCGGGCCGGGGTGGAGACCCTCGTCCGCGCGCCCAAGGTGGTCGAGCACGAGGGCGGCATGTCGGTCTTCCGGGCCGAACGCTCCACGTCGGGCACGGAGGCGGTCGACCTGCGCATCGACTACTTCGCCCGGGAAGAAGGCGGGATGTGGCGGCGCACCACGTCCGGTCACGCCCTGACGATCTTCCCCCCCCCCCCCCCCCCGCGCGCGTCGAGAGCCTGCTCGCCGCGGCGGGACTGCGCGTGGAGGCACACCACATGCCCGGGCCCGACTCCGCCACCACCGACCGGGGGGAGCCCGGACACCCTCCGGAGACCATGACGATCGTCGCCCGCAAGGGCGGTGCGTCCGCCGGCTCCCCGTCCTGAACCGCGCCCGTGCCGGCCCCGCGCCGGGACGGCCGTGCCGCGGCGCACCGCGGACACACCGAAGGCCCCGGTCGGAGTGGCGCCTCCGACCAGGGCCTTCAGCGGGGGGTCGCTATACCGCCTCCGACGGCCCGTAGGAGAGCACCTGGGCCCGCAGCGCCGGATCGGTCTCCAGCTCCCCGGTCAGGTGTGTGGTGAGCATGGCGGCGCCGTGCGCCTCCACGCCGCGCAGGGTCATGCAGGCGTGCCGGGACCGGATGACGCAGGCCGCCCCCCGCACGTCCAGGTTCTTGTCGAGCGCGGCCACCGTCTGCTCGCCGATCCGCTCCTGCACCTGGGGGCGGGCGGCGTACTCCTGCAGGACACGGGCCAGCTTGGACAGTCCGACGATGCGCGCCCCCGGGGCCGGCAGGTAGGCGACCGTGGCACGGCCGGGGAACGGCAGGAGGTGGTGCTCGCACAGGGCCACGAACGGCACGTCCACGGCCGCGATGATCCCCTGGTTGGTGGACTCCGCCGGGAACAGCACGCCCAGGTGGCGGTCCGGGTCCAGGCGCAGCCCGCGGGTCATCTCCGCGATCGCCCGGACGTACCGCTCGGGCGTGCGGTGCATGGACTCGCCGGTGCAGGGGATGCCGAGGGCCTCCAGCATGGCACGGGCGTGCTCGGCGGCTGTCTGTTCGGGAGAGGCGGGCAGGGGGCGGTCGGACGGTGCTGCGGTAGCGCTGGTGGTCACGGCTCCGACTCCTCGTTCGCGCTGGGGGCTCTGGACTGCTCGGGGCGGACCGCTCACGCGCTCCCGCCGCGCCACAGGGCGCTGTTCACATGGGTCTCCGTCACGCGGACGCCCTCGATCCTGGCGCCGGGCGCGTGGCCCAGCCCCACCAGGACGTCCATCGCCACCCGGCCCAGGAGCACGGCCACGGCCTCCACCGTCGGGTGGGGCAGGTTCGCCGCGAACTCCTCGGCGGGGAGCGGCTGGGGGGCGCCGAAGCGGAACAGCTTGCTGCCGTGGTCGGCCAGCACCTTGGCCAGCGGGTCGTCGACGCCGAGCATCGCCCCGTGGTCCAGGTGGGTGTCGATCCAGGAGCGCAGTTCGGCCTTGAACGCCCCGAACTCGACCACCGTGCTGGAATCGAGGGCCGGGGCGACCGCCGACACCTCGACCCACCATGAGTGGCCGTGCAGGTTCGTGCACTTGCCGCCCAGGTGCGGCAGCCGGTGCGCGGTCTCGAAGTTGTGCCGCACGGTGACGCCGTGGTGGGCCGGTGCGTACGTGGCGGCCGTGGTGTCCATCAGTGGATCCCCCGATACTTGTGGGCTTGCGGGCACAGGCTCCGGCGCGGGCGGTCCGTGCTGACCCCCGGCGCCGTCGTGGTGTCGGGCCGCGGACCGGGGGCGCCCCCGGTCCGGGGCCGGGGAAGGCCGGGGAACAGGACCTCGGCCTGCCCCGGGGTCTTCTGCGGGTGGGCGCGGCCGGGTGTCCCGGTCGACGGAGGGCGCCGGACCGGGCCGGGGGCCGGTCCGCCGTTGCGCGGTACGGGCGGGGGTCGTTGCACGGGCGGACACTCCTCGGGGTCCGGGGGCGGTTCCGGTGCTCGTCGGCGGCCGGTCCACGGGGTGGGGGCCGGTCTCACCAGAGGACGGGTACGGCGGCGGGCATGATCGCCATCCGGTCGGGGTGCCACTCGACGTCCTGCGGGGGAACGGCGAGCCTCAGCCCCTCCAGACGGGCCAGCTCGGTCAGGGCGAGCGCCCCGACCCGGCGTGTCAGCCTGGCCCCGGGGCAGTAGTGCGGACCGTGGCCGAAGCGCATGTGCGGGTTGGGGCGGCGGGACGGGTCGTAGGCGTCGGGGGCGGGGAAGGTGGCGGGATCGTAGTTGGCGGCGTCGGTGGAGACCAGCACGAGGTCCCCCGTGCGCAGCCGCCGTCCGCCCAGCTCCGTGCCATCGGTACAGATCCGGGCCAGGGCATTGCCCATGAGGACGCTGTAGCGCAACAGCTCCTCGACGTGCCCCTCGACGGCTCCGGGGTCGGTGCGGATCTGGGCGAGGGCGCCGGGCATCCGGGCGAGGTGGAAGGCGGCGCCGCCCAGGAAGCTGGCGAGGTCCTCGTAGCCGGCGACGAAGACGACGCCGAGCACGTTGGCGAGCTGGTGCGGTGTGAGCGCGTCGCTCCCGGTGTTCATCGCCGTGAGCCGGGGGACGAGGCCCGGGACGCCGGGGTCACATCGCTGTGCCCGTTCGAGCAGGTGGTCGCGCAGCTGCTCCCAGTTGCGGTGGACCTCCTCGGTCGGCAGGAGCATGGTGAGGTCGGTGTCGGCCCAGTGCCTGAGGCGGGGCAGGTCGCCGATGGGCAGCCCCATCACGCGGCACATCGCCGGCCCGGCCACCCGCTCCGCGAAGTGGTGCTGGAGGTCGCCCGGCGCCCCTTGCGCCACCATCTCCTCCAGCCCCCGTCGCGCCTCGGCGCGGAGCTCCTCCTCCGGCAGGTCCGGCAGGTCGCTCAGCAGGCGCCGTGCCTCCTCCAGCAGGCCGGCCCTGCCCAGGTAGGCCATGGCGTCGAGCAGTTCGGGCGCGAAGACCGGGACGTCCTGGACGGGGCTGCCCTCGTCGGCCACCCGGGAGCGGCGGAACCGCTCCTCGCGCAGCACCCGGCGCGCCTCGGGATAGCCGGTGACGAGCCACGCCTCGTGTCCGGCGTTGGTGGTCACGCGCGTGACGGGGCAGGTGCCTCGGAGCTCGTCGGCCAGACGGTCTCCCCGGGTGCTGAACGGATAGTGCGGCAGCGCCTGGTCGGTGGTGGTCACGGCGGTGGTCTCCCTCCGGTGGGCGGTCGGATCGGGTGCGGGCCTCACCAGAGGACGGGCAGCCGCAGCGGTGCGCGCAGCGGCGAGTCCTCGTTCCAGGCGAGCCGCTCCGTCGGCTCGGCCGGGCGCAGGTCCGGCAGGCGGGCGAGCAGGGTCTCCAGTCCGATGCGCAGCTCCATGCGGGTCAGGTGGCCGCCCGGGCAGTAGTGCGGTCCCCGGCCGAAGACCAGGTGGCGGTTGGGGTCCCGCCCGGGGTCGAACTCGTCGGCGCGCTCGAAGGCGTCGCCGTCCCGGTTGGCGGAGGCGATGACCGGCATGACCGCCTCCCCCTCACGGATGCGCCGCCCACCGATGTCCAGGTCCTCGGTGGCGACCAGGACGACGATGGCGTTCATGAGCGGCACGTGGCGCAGCAGCTCCTCCACCGCCCCGGGGATCTCCCCGGGCCGCTCCCGCAGGCGCCGGACCAGTCCGGGGCGCTCCAGGAGCGTCACCAGCGCGGCCCCGAAGTGCTGGACGTTGGTCCTGTAGCCCGCCATGAGCATGCTGATGGTCACGCTGACCAGGTCCTCGTGCCCGAGGCCGCCCTCGTGGGCGGGGGTGGCGGCCAGCCTGGCGAGCAGGCCGTCGCCGCCCCCGCGCGCACAGGCGTCGACCAGTGCGGCGGCGTGGTCGCGCAGCGCGTCCAGGGCGGCCAGGGTCTTGCCGAGCGGGACCCGGGTGGCCTGCAGGACGGTCTCGATGTGCTCGGCGACGGCGGCGAACCCCGTGTGGTCGATGCCCAGGAACGCGCACAGCACGCGCAGCGGGAAGGGTTCGGTGAAGCCCGCCACCAGGTCGCCCGGCGGCCCCTGCCGTACCAGGTCGGCGGTCAGGTCCTCGGCCAGGGCCCGGACACGGGGCTCGAGGTCCTGGAGGCGGCGGGGTGTGAAGGCGGGCGCGACCGCGCCGCGCACCCGGGCGTGGTCGGCGCCGTTCAGCTCCAGCAGGGTCAGGACCCGGCGGGGCCACTGCTCCCCCTCCCTCGGCGGCCACGTCGCGATGACGGGGCGCACCAGCCGGGGGTCGGCGAGCGCCCGGCGCACGTCGTCGTGCCGGCTGACCAGCCAGACCGGATCGCCCTCGGGGAGCCGCGCGCGGGTCACCGGGCCGTCGGCGCGCAGGGCGGCGTAGGCGCAGGGGGACCCCGGGGAGCCGGTCTCCGCCTCGGGGACCGGTGGCAGGACCGCCCGCAGGCCGGCGGCGTCGTCCATCACGCCCTCCCCCCTTCCGCGAGCCGGCGGTCGGCCCCGGCCGCGGCGGTGGGCCTGGGCCTTCGCATGAACCCGCAGCCGAAGAGGTGGTCCAGGTAGTGGTCGATGAGGGCGTCGTCGACCGGCGGGCAGGCCAGTCCCGCCTCGGCCGTGGCCGCCTCGGCGTTGGTCCGGTCCAGGCGCGGGAAGACCCCCTCCAGGTACAGCTCCTTGACCGACAGGTCGGTGCCCCGGCCCCGGTCCACGCACAGCGACACGAAGGGCGCGGTGGGGCTGGTGGGGTCCTCGGCGACGTGGCGCACCAGTTCGGCGACCCACTCCGCGTAGGACAGGGTCGTGATCTCGCACCCGGCGGCGCGCATGCGCCGCACGACGTCGGCCAGGCGGCCCGGTGCCGGGTTGGTGAGGTGGTAGGTCCCGCGCGCCGGGGAGGGGCCCGTGGCCACGTGCGCGATGGTGTCGGCCAGGTGGTCCACCGGCACGAAGTCCATCGGCAGGTCGATGTCGGGCGCCGTGCCGGTCTCGGCGATCATCTTGAACATCGAGCAGATCGCGGTCTCGGTGTTGCAGATCCCGCCGCGCCGGTCCCCGGTGATCTCGTAGGGGCGGTAGACGGTCACCGGCAGCCCCGCCCCGGCGGCGTCGCGCAGCACCTGCTCGGCCACCCACTTGCTCTCGGCGTAGCCCAGGGTGAGGCGTTCGGCGTGGGCCAGGGGCGTCTCCTCGCCCACCAGGCCCACACCCGCGCTGCCGAACCCGGCCAGGACGGCGATCGTGGACAGGAAGTGGACGGGTACGCGGCGCGGCGCGGCCAGCCGCACGATCCGGCGGGTGCCCTCGACGTTGGCCGACCGCAGGGCCGAGTAGGGGTAGATGAAGTTGACCTGGGCGCCGGAGTGCACGATCAGGTCGAGCCGGTCGGCCAGGTCCGCCGCGTGGCCGGCGGCCAGACCGAGCCGGTCGGCCTCCAGTTCGGCGGGGAAACAGACGAGGCGTTCCTCGTGGTCGCGTGCCGGCAGCC
Source organism: Streptomonospora nanhaiensis (assembly GCF_026642255.1). Taxonomy (GTDB): domain Bacteria; phylum Actinomycetota; class Actinomycetes; order Streptosporangiales; family Streptosporangiaceae; genus Nocardiopsis; species Nocardiopsis tropica. Next base: position 4,432,068 of record NZ_CP113264.1, read on the forward strand.
CGTAGCGGGCGAGGTTGGCGAGCACCCTGCGGCGGGCGTGCCGGGGGTCGCGGGCGCGGACGGGGCAGTGCACCCGTGCGCCGGTGCGCGAGAGGAACCGGTCGACCAGGTAGGCGCCGACGAAGCCGGTGGCCCCGGTGACCAGCACGTCCGCGGGGTCGCGCGGGTCGGGGGCCGGGCCGCGCCGTGCGGGCAGCGCGAAACCGAGGCGCCCCTCGGCGCCGAAGTCCGTGGCCTCCCCGGGCTCACGTGCGGCGGGTGCGCCGGCGCGGGCGCGCCGGACGGCCGCGGTGAACTCCTCCACCGTCGGCCCCTCGATCAGGGAGCGGACGAGGGTGCTGCCGTGCTCCGCGCCGATGCCGAGCAGGGCGCGGGTGCGGTTGACCGCCTCCGCCGCCAGCAGCGAGTCGCCGCCGATGCGGAAGAAGTCGTCCCCCGGACGGGGCGTCACCCCCAGCGTCTCCCGCCAGGCCGCGGCGACACCGTCCCGCAGCGACCCGTCGCCGCCCTCCCGCCCGGGGGACGCGGGCTCGCACGGTTCGGGGGCCGCGGACCGCTCCGCGAGGGCGGACCGCTCCGCGAGGGCGGACCGCTCGGCGAGCAGGACCCGGTCGACCTTGCCCGCCGAGGAGACGGGGAGGGACGCCCACCGGTGGAACACACGGGGGACGGCCGCCGGGGGCAGCCAGGCCGCGCAGAAGCCCCGCAGGTCGTCGACGTCGACGCCGCGCCCGGGATCGGCCGGGGTGACGTGGGCGGTCAGGCGCGCGGCGCCGGCCTCCACGACGGCCTCGGCGACGTCGGGGTGTTCGCGCAGGCGCGCCTCGACCTCGTCGGGTTCGATCCTCTGCCCCCGGATCTTCAGCTGGCGGTCGATCCGGCCCCGGTACTCCAGGGCGCCGTCCGCGCCCAGGAGCACACGGTCGCCGGTCCGGTAGAGGCGCTCCCCGCTCCCGTCGGGCGCCGCCACGAAGCGCTCGGCGGTCAGGTCGGCGTCGCCCAGGTAGCCCAGCGCGAGGCCGGCGCCGCCGACGAGCAGCTCGCCCTCCTCCCCGACCGGGGCGGTGGTCCCGTCGGCGCGCACGACGCGGCAGGTGGAGTTGGCGATCGGTCGGCCGATGGGCACCGAGCGCGCCCCGTCCGCGAGTCCGCGGACCTTGTGGAACGTGGACACCACCGTGTTCTCGGTGGGGCCGTAGAAGTTGACGACCTCGGTGTCCGGGCAGGCGCGCAGCACGGCCCGGGCCAGGTCCGGGTCCATGGCCTCGCCCCCGGCCGACACGAAGTCGAGGCCGCGGAACGCCCCGGGGTCCGTCCGGGCGACGTGGTGGAAGACGCTCGTGGTGAGGTAGGCGATGTCGACGGCGTCCTCGCGCAGCCGCCGGTGCAGTGCCTCGGGGGAGACCAGTTCCTCCCGGTCGGCGATGACCAGGCAGGCGCCGCCCGTCAGCGCCGACCAGATCTCGATGGTCGAGGCGTCCGAGGACAGGCCGTAGCCGTGCAGGACCCGGTCCCCCGGACCGGGCCGGGGCAGGCGGGGGTCGGACACCGCCAGGCGGACGACCCCCCGGTGCGGCACCGCGACCGGCTTGGGCCGGCCGGTGGAGCCCGAGGTGAACATGACGTAGGCGCAGTCGCCGGCCGCGGCGCCCGTCGGAGGGAGCGGTCCGGCCGCCGCGGGCCCGGCGTCGGCCTCGATCCCGACCCGCGCGGCGAGGCGCCGCACCCGGCACACCGCCCCCGGAAGGACCACCGCGACGCGCACGCCCGCGTCCTCCGCCATCGCGTTGACGCGGGCGGGCGGGTGGTCCTGGTCCAGCGGCACGTAGGCGCAGCCCGCGCGCAGGACCCCGAGGAAGGCGACGAGCGCCTCGGGGGACCGGCGCCCGCAGACGCCGACCGCGTCGCCGGGACGCGCCCCGGCGGCCAGCAGGCCCGCGGCCACGTCCCGGGAGCGCCGGGCCAGCTCCCCGTAGGTGAGTTCGCGCCCCCTGTGGCGGACGGCGGGGGCCCCCGGCTGTCTGGCTGCCCAGGTGGCGAAGATGTCGTGCAGGAGCGCGTCGCGGAGGTGGTCGGTGACCGGACCGCGTAGGTCCGCCTCGGAGGGGGCGTGCGTTGCCGGACTCTTCGTCACGAGGAATTCCTCTCGTCGAGTCGAGGTCGTGCCGGCGTCAGGTGAACACCGACGCGGCGAAAGAGGAGAAGTCCGCCGTCCGCCAGCGTTCGGGGCACATGCGGAAGGTGACGTCGTCGTCGAGTTGGCCGGAGGTCGCGGCCAGGTAGTCCCCGGCCTCCCGCGCGCCCAGGTAGCGGACCGCGATGGCGCGGCGCTCGTCCGGGTCGGCGGGGTCGGCGACGTCCACGACCGGCCCCTCCACACTGACGTAGCGGTAGGGGGGCTCCTCCTGTTGCGCGCACAGGCTGAACCTGCCCGCGGCGCCGATGAGGCGCGCCTTGAGGGAGTCGCGGCCGGTCTGCACGACCACGTCGCCGCCGGGGGCGTAGGAGTACCAGACCGGCACGACCAGCGGGGCGCCGCCCGCTCGGGGGTCGTCGACGCCGAGGACGCCCACGTGGACTCCGGCGAGGAACTCCTCGCGTGCGGCTCGGGTCATGGCAGGGAGCATGTGCGGCCTCTCGGATGCTGCGGGGCTTTCGGGGACGGGGAGGACACGGCGTCGCCGGTGATGTCCGCGTGCGCCCTGATCATTGCCGGAGACGCCCCGATGGCAAACAGAAAACGGAGCTTTACGCCTTGTGCACAGCGGAGATGGGTGCTTTTGCAGGCATCTGCGACCCGGGGTGGAAGTGCATTGAGGACGAACGCTTACGGACCCGGCCACCCGTCCGAATCGGCGCGGATCACGCCGCCGCGCAGGCGCGCGCACATCTGTTCACCGAACGGGCACGGCCCTCCCTCCCGCGACCCCCGAGGGTTCGCCGACCGGCAGCCCCGCACGCCCGGCGGAGGGCCCGGTCCGAGTATGCCGACGGGCCGGGGCACTGCCGACTGCTCGCCCGGACCCACGGCCCGGACCGCACAGGGGCCGCCGGGAAACCGGGGTCTACCCCTCGCCCAGGTCCAGCAGGCCGCGCCGGAAACCCGCCGCGACGGCGGCGGCCCGGTCGTTGACGCCGAGCTTGCCGTAGATGTGCAGGACGTGGGTCTTGACCGTGGCCTCGCTGATGAACAGACGGGCCGCCGCCTCCCTGTTGGTGGAGCCGTCGGCGATGAGCCGCAGGATCTCCAGTTCCCGGTCGCTCAGTGCCGCGGCGGGCTCGCGGACGCGGCCGACCAGCCGGGTCGCCACCAGCGGGGAGAGCACGGTCTCGCCGCGCGCGGCCAGGCGGACGGCGCGCATCAGCTCCTCGGGCAGGGCGTCCTTGAGGAGGTATCCGGTGGCCCCGGCCTCGATGGCGGGACCGACGTCGCTGTCGGTCGCGTAGGTGGTCAGGACCAGGACCCGGGCCGGGAGTCCCAGCCGGGCCAGCTCGCGGATGGCGTGCACACCGCCCGTCCCCGGCATGCGCAGGTCCATGAGGACCACGTCGGGCTCCAGGGACCGCGCGAGCTCGACGGCACGGGCGCCGTCGGCGGCCTCCCCCACGACCTCGAACCCCGGGTCGCGGGCGAACATGCCGCGGATGCCGTCCCGGACGACGGGGTGGTCGTCGGCGATCAGGACGCGGACGGGGGCCTCACGCACCGGGGTCCTCCCTGGGAACGGCCGGGACGGAGGCGGAGACCGCCGTCCCGGAACCGGGCTCGGACTCGATCTCCAGTGTCCCCGCCAGGCGGCCCACCCGCTGCCGCATCGACGTCAGGCCGAACCCGCTGTCCGGGCCCCGGCCGTCGGTCCCCGGGACCGGGGGCGGCTCGAAGCCCGCACCGTCGTCGCGCACGTCCAGGACGACCAGGTCCTCCATGTACGACAGGGTCACGCCGACCCGGGCGGCCCGGGCGTGCCTGGCCACGTTGGCCAGCGACTCCTGGAAGGTGCGGAGCAGGACGGCCTCGACCTCCCCGTGCAGGGGGCGGACCGGTCCGGTCGCGGTGAAGTCGGCGCGCACACCGTTCAGCCGGGACCACTCGGCCGTGAGGCCGGCCAGGGCCTCGGGCAACGGGGTGTCCTCCAGGGGCGCCGGTCCCAGGGCGTGCACGGACCTGCGCGCCTCCGCCAGGTTCTCGCGGGCCAGGCGGATCGCGTTGGCGACCCGGAGCCGCCACTCGGCACGGTCCCCCTCCGCCCCGCCGGCGGAGCTCCCTGCGGTCCCGCCGCCCTCCGGCGTGCTCCCGCCCCCTCCCCCGGCCTCGGCCCGCTCGGCCGCCTGGAGCTGCGCGATGATGCCGACGAACCCCTGGGCCAGGGTGTCGTGGATCTCCCTGGCCATGCGCTCGCGCTCGTCGTGCGCCCCGGCCTCGCGTGCCTGCACCAGCAGCTGGGCGTGGAGGCCCTCGTTCTCCCGGATGGTCTCCCGCAGCCGCTCCACCATGCGCCCGCGCTCGTCGCTGTGCTCCGTGGTGACCTCGCCGAGCAGGCTGAACGCCGCGACGACGACCACCATGGCGGCGATGAAGAACAGGTACAGGAGGACCGACGAGGGCGTGGGATCGGGCAGTCCGCCCATGTAGGCGGCGACCGTGACGGCGGCAGTGGCCGTCACCCCCGCGAACCTCCACCGGCCCCGCAGGAACTGCCAGGAGTACACGTAGCCGGTGAAGCCGAAGAAGCCCGCGAACCAGACACTGCGGGTGCTGAGCACGGCGATCATGACGACCAGCACGGTGACGGAGGCGGCCGTCATCCCCGGGCGGGAGGCCGGGTCGGGGTTCAGCGCGGTCATCGCCCACAGGAGGACCGCCGTGAGGGCCGCGAGGCCGAGCGTCTCCAGGAGCCGCGCCCGGGAGAGGTCGTGGGTGACCAGGGTCAGGAGGGTGGAGGCCGCCAGGAGGACGTAGGGCACGGAGGCCAGGTGGCGGCGCAGCCGCTCCTCCCGCAGCCCGAGGTCGCGCTCGGACACCGTCTCCATACTCACTCCCAGCGGAAGGACCTGGCCGCGGCGAGGCCCAGGACCACGGCGTACGCGGCCATGGTGACCAGGGGCAGCGGCGCGGGGACGCCACCGCTCCAGGCGTCGTCGAGGCTCTGCCGCAGGGCGCCCATCGGGGTGTACCCCCCGGCGAGCGCCAGGATATCGGGCATGTGCTCGACGGGCTGCATGAGTCCGCCCAGGTAGGCCAGAGGGAAGAACAGCAGCACGCCGAAGCCGTTGGCGGACCGTCCGTTGGGGGCGAGCGCGGCGATGAGCAGACCGACGGAGAACATCGCGGCCGTGCCGGCCAGGAAGGCCGCCAGGAACCCCGCGGCCCCGGGCGCGTGGGCCCCGAGGAGGCCGATGCCGGCGACGAGCAGCAGGGAGACCGCGAACACGGTGAGGGCCAGCTGGAGCAGGAGCTGGACGGCCAGCAGGTTGCCGGGGCGGACCGGGGTCACCGAGAGCCTGCGCAGGATGCCCCTCTCCCGGTAGGAGGCCAGGGTCGTGGGGAGCAGGTAGAGGCCGACCATGCCGATCGCCAGCGTCACCGCCATCGGCAGCAGGACGGTGTCGCCCTCCGTGATCCCGCTGCCGAAGGCCACGAGGATGAAGAGGGGGATGGCCAGGGCGAACACCGCTCCGGGTTCGCGGACGAGCAGCTTGGTCTCGACGGCGGTGAGCTTGGCAAGCGTCTTCACGACGGTTCTTCCGTTCTCGGGGCCGGGCCGCTCGGGCCCGGAGGTGGAGGCCAGCCCTGGAGGGAGCGGCCGGTCAGGGCGATGAAGGCGTCGTCCAGGGTGCGCTTGTCGATGCGCAGGTCGCGGACGAGCACGTGCTCCCGGGCCAGGGACGCGGTGACCTCGGTCGCGAAGTCCCCCCGCCCGGCCACGACGACCAGGTCGCCGGTGCGGGACACCGAGGCCACCCCGGGGAGGCTCCCCAGCAGGCCGCCCGGCTCGGGGGCCTGCCCGTCCATGAACCGGAAGCTCATCCGGTACTCGGCGTCGACGCCGTCGATCAGCCCCTCGGGGCTGTCGAGGGCCACGACCCCGCCCCGGTCGAAGACCGCGACCCTGTCGCACAGCTCCTCGACCTCGTCCATGAAGTGGCTGACCAGGACCACGGTCACGCCCTCGGCGCGCACCCGCTTGACCAGCTCCCACGTGGCCCGGCGGGCCTGGGGGTCGAGCCCGGTGGTGAGCTCGTCCAGGAACGCGATCCTGGGGTCCCCGACCAGGGCCAGGGCGATGAACAGGCGCTGCTTCTGCCCGCCGGACAGCTTCGCGAACCGGGCGTCGCGCTTGTCCGCGAGGCCCCACCGCTCCAGCAGCTCCCGCCAGTCGCGGGGCCTCGCGTAGAACGAGGCGTACAGGTCCAGCGCCTCCCACACCTTGATGTTCTCGGGCAGCTGCGTGTGCTGGAGCTGGACGCCGATGTGCTCCCGGAGCTCCGCCCCCTGCCCGACGGGGTCCAGCCCGAGCACCCGTACGGTCCCGGAGTCGGGGCGCCGCAGGCCCTCCACGCACTCGACGGCGGTGGTCTTGCCCGCCCCGTTGGGCCCGAGGATCCCGAAGACCTCCCCCTCCTCCACGGAGAAGGAGACCCGGTCCAGGACCACCTGCTTGCCGTACCTCTTGCTGAGCTCTGTGACCTCGACGATCGCCATGCCCACAAGCCTGTCCGCCCGGGGCCCGCAGCGGATCGCCCGTCCGGCCCCGATCCCCCGCGCATCCGGCCGACCCCCGGCATCCACCGAACGGTGGATGCCGGTCCTCCCGCTCACGTGCGATCGGGGTCCGGTCCGCGGGAGGGTGCGCTGCCCGGCCGGGCAGGAGCGGCCCCGGCGACTTCCACGACGTGTTCCAGACGCGCGAGGGTCTCGGCACGGTGGGAGGCGACAAGGACCGTACCGGGGAAGTCAGCGATGACGTCCGAGATCACCCGCTCGGTGGCGGGGTCGAGGCTGGCCGTCACCTCGTCGACGAGGAGGACCCGCGGCCGCCGTACGAGTGCACGGGCAAGGCACAGGCGTGCTCGCTGGCCCCCCGAGAGGCGTACACCGGCTTCACCGAGATCGTCGTCGAGACCGATCCAGTCGGCTGCGCCGACGCGTTCCATCATCGTGTTCAACTCACTGTCCGGCCGCGGAGCGCCGCCGCGCAGCAGGTTGTCCCGGACGGTGCCGTGGAAGAGCACGGAATCCTGGTCGACCAGGGCGACCGCCTCGCGTAGAGCGCGGTCGTCGACGTCCGCGACGGACACTCCCTCGCCTCGGGGCGTGACGAGTTCCACGATGCCGGACGAAGGATCCCAGAGACGGGCCGCGAGGGCGATCACCGTGCTCTTGCCCGAGCCGGAGGGCCCCTTCAGCCCCACGTGTGCCCCGGGGGCCACTTCCATGGACCAGGAGGTGAGAACGGGCGGCCGGTCCTCGTAGGCGAAGCACACGTCGCGGAAGCGCAGACCGAGCGCTCCGGGCGGCAGCTGCCGTGGGTTGTCGGACACCGCGACGACCGGTGGCCGGTTGATCCCGGATGACACGCGCTCGGCGCCGGCAACGAGGGGGTGCAGCCGCGTGAAGGTGGCGGTGGCGTCCGTGACCGCCGCGACGCCGACCAGGGCCAGGGCGATCAGGGCGGGCAGCTCGGCGGGGGACAGCCGCGTCTGCGCGGTGTCCGAGAGGACGCCGGCGGCGGCGCTGCCCACGACGATGACGCCGATGACCACTGCGGTGGTGACGAACTCGCGCAGCGAGGTGACCAGTTGCGCGAGCAGTTCGCGGCGGCGCGCGATGGCGGTGGCGCGTGCGGTGGCCGCACCCGTCTCGGCGACGACCTGCGGGGACAGGCCGTAGGCGAGCACCTCGCGCAGTGCGCCCAGGGCGTCGACGATCCGTGTGGACAGGTCGGATCGTTCCCGCTGCTCCTGTTCCCCCAGGCGTCTGGCCGTTCGCGCCCAGTACAGCGCGCTGCTCGCCAGGACGAGACTGCCCGTGAAGACGACGATCCCGGCCTCAGGCAACAGGATCGAGGCGGTGGTCAGGGAAGCGGTGAACAGCGTGAGGGAGGCGCCGATCTGGGCGATCGTGTGGGCGTAGAAGAACTCGAGCTTCTCGATGTCGTCCATCGCCACGGTGGCGGCGCGGCCCGAGTGCTCGCGGCGCCGGCCGGGGACGCTGCGCGCGTAGGCGTCGAACAACGCCATGCGCAGCCGGGCCAGAACGCGGTAGGCCAGAGCATGCGAGACGTCCATCTCACGCCATGTCAGGACGACGCGCAGCAGCACGAGCCCGATGATGACGGCCCACCACGCGGGTTCCGGCGCTGTCCGCTCCACGACGGCGTGGCCGACGACCCAGGCGGTGAGGATCGTGACGCCGGCCAGGGTCAGCGCGCTCGCGGTACCGACGGCATAGCTCCACAGCATTCCGCGCCATTCCGGTCGCAGCACGGGAAGCAGCCCGCGGAAGGTGTCGGCTGCGGAGAGGGTGATCATGACGGGTTCCTGTCCAGGTGCACCGGGTCGAGGCGCAGTATGCGAGAGACCCCGGTGAGGGATTCGGGACGGTGGCTGATCATCACGACGACGCGATCGCGGGCGACGCGGTGCAGCGTGTCGATGACACCGGCGGCCCGATCCGCGTCCAACGCGCTCGTGGGTTCGTCCACGAGGAGAACCGGCCGGCGCGCGAGCAGCGCACGGGCGAGGGCGAGGCGCTGGCGTTGACCGCCTGACAGGTTCGTGCCGGCTTCGGCGACCTCGGTGGAGAAACCGAGTGGAAGACTCCGGATCTCGTCCAGGATCCCGGCGGCGTCGCAGGCGGCGAACAGCTCCGCCTCCTCGGGGTCGCCGGTGACGGCGAGGTTGTCGCGGATGGTCCCGGCGAAGAGCACGGGCCGTTGGGAGACCACGGCGATATCGGAGGTGCGCAGAGGCCGCCCGTCGAGTTCGACGTGCCCCGCACGTGGAGCGAGGAAGCCGAGGAGGAGGTCGAAGAAGGTGGACTTTCCCGCTCCGGAGGCTCCGACGACGGCTGTGAGGGTCCCCCGCCGGGCGGTCAGGTCGAAGTCCTGGAGGACGTCCCGGTGGGCGTCGGGGTAGCGGAAGGTCAACCCCCTCACGCTCAGCAGCTCCGCCGTACCGTCGGCGGGGGCCCGCCCCCCGGGAGCGGGCGTCGCGGGATCCGGAGCGGTGCCGCGCGGTTCGGTGAACGCCCCGATGCGGTCCAGGGCGGGAACCGCGGTGAGGCCGAGGAATCCGGCGTGCCAGTGCCGTGAGAGGTCGCGGACGGGCCGGAAGGCCTCCGAGGCCAGGAGGAGGATCAGGTAGACCTCGACGGCCGGGGCCTGTCCTGTGACCGCGTGCGCGGTGGCGGCGATCGCGGCGGCGACCACCCCTGCCTGGACGGCGAGGTCGGTGACGGCCGTTTCGGCCAGGGAACCGCGCATGACGCGCTCGGTGGCGCGGCGCAGTGCCTCTGAACGGTCGTCCAACCGTTCCCGGGTTCCCGACACGTCGCCCAGGGTGCGCAGGGTGGCCATGCCGCGGAGTGATTCGAGCAGGTCGGCGCTGAGCGCGTCGTAACTGTCCCAGTGATCGAGCCCGCGCCGGGCCATCATCCGCTTCCAGGCCAGGGGTCCCAGCAGCGCGAACACGATGGCGGCGGCGACCAGCAGCCCGGCTCCCGGTGAGAGCAGGAACAGGCCGGACACGGCGATCGCGCAGGTGGGAAAGATGTGCACGACGGCGGGGATGTACTTGGAAACGTAGGCGTCGGTGCCGTCGACGCCGTCGCTGAGGCCCGAACGCATCGACCCGTCGCGGGCGACCGTGTCGTGCAGGCGCCGGGGTACGAGCGCCGCCGCCATGGCGCGGCCGCGCACCGCTTGTCGGACCCGGCCTCCCAGCAGCGTCGCGGCAGAGGTCTGTGCCAGGGAGAGCGCCAGTCTCAGCAGCGCGATACCGACGATGAGCGCGACCGCCACGAGCACGTCCCGGGGGCGTCCGTCCAGCACCGCCGACATCGACCAGGCGATCGCCCCGGCCTGGCCGAGATGGGTGAGGAAGACGAGCACCAGCAGCCCGACGCTCCAGGCCAGAGCCGCGGGAAAACGAGCTGCCTCCCGCCACAGCTGGGGGACGATCATCATGCGTCGGGCTCCTTGTCGAGGACGTGTCCGCCGGGAAGCATCGCCGGGGCGTGGACGATCCGGCGGTTGTGTGTGGCGACGAACCGGTTGAACGGCACGGAGGCCGCCCGACCGGGTGGGGGATCTCACTGACCACGTCGGGGGACGGCGGTCACCCGCAAGGGTTCTCGACGAGGGCGTTGCTGTGCGAGGCCGGCAGATGTGCCGGCTACGCGGACTCGTCGATCTCGGTGACGATCCGGTCGTTCACGACGAGACCCCTTTTACGGTCGGATCGCGCGCCGGTGCTCCGCACCGACGCGTGTCCGTGGGGGCGAACGCCACACACCGTACTTGAAAATGATTTTCACTTACAATAGCTTTGCCCCATGAACCCCCAGAAGCTCCTTGTGCCCGACTACCGTGCGGTACGCACGTACGCCGTCGGCGGCGGGGCCGCGAGTGAGCTCGGCGACGCGGTCCCGGCCGGACACGCCGGGGTTCTCAAGCTGCCTCCGCGCGGCCGGGGGAGCTCCGCGCCGACCTTCGCCGTCGACCGCGCCGAGCCCGGGACGGACGTACCTCACCGGACACCGCTCCCCCCGATGTCGCGTCCACCGGCCCCCGGGCGCCTGCCGCGGGACCCGGCCGGCGGCTCACCGGCACAGAGGCGGGCCGTAGCCGTCGATCCCGGCGGGACGGGGTTCCCGGTCACGCGGGGCGGCGACGGACAGCCGCACGTGACCGAGGGGGACGAACCCGACACCGTCGCCGTGCCCGGCCCGCTCGCCGAGGGCGGACGCCTCCACCGGCGCGGTGGCGACACCGACACATCAGGCGGTGAGGGATGAGGGCCCACCCCCTGGGGCGACGACGGCTCGGTGGGTTCGGTGACCCGGACACCCCTGAGGGCGTCGAGCACCTGCGCCGGATCTCCCCCTGGAACGCGCCATGGCCCCACTCCCGGCTGCGCTCCCCCTCGCGTTCTCGGCGTCGTGCCCGCTGAGGACGCCCGGGTGAACACCGTCGACACCGCGGCGGTCCGAGCGGTGCGGCGCGCAGGCGGCGACGCCACCGTGTGGCGCGTGCCGCGCACCGGTCACGGCAGCGACCACCTCGACAGCCCCCACCTTCCCGGGGCGACCGTCCTCAGCTTCGCCGCCCCGACCGGGTCACGCACGACCTGGTCACAGACCACCTGAAAGAGCAACCACCGCTGATGGCAAGAACAACCACGGGGGGACGCGCGCCGTCCCTCCTTCACCTCCTGCTGCGCAAGGCGCGGCCAGAGGGTGACGCGCCCGACGGCCCGCAGGGTCCTCCCGGAACCACGCAAGCAGCCGGCCGCCGACGACGCGGCGCCCTCGCCGTTCGCCTACTCGTGCCGACCCTCGTGCTCGTCCTGGTGGCGGTCCTGCTGTTGTCGACGACCGTCGGGACGATCGCCGTCTCCCCGACGGACGCCCTGCGTATCGTCATCGGCCACCTCGTGCCCGGCATGCCCTGGATGTCCGACGGATCACTGAGCACATTGCAGGACAACGCCATCTGGCAGTTCCGGCTCCCCCGCGCGCTCCTGGCCGCGACCGCCGGGGCCGCACTCGCCCTGGCCGGTGCTCTGATGCAGGCCGTGGTGCACAACTCCCTGGCCGAGCCCTACATTCTGGGCGTCTCCGCCGGCGCAGGCGTCGGCGCGGTGTCGTTCATCGTGCTGGGCGTCGGTGTCAGTTCCCTGGGGATGGGGACCGCGGCGTTCGTGGGAGCCCTGATGGCCACGGCGGCCGTCTACCTCCTCGCCCACAAGAACGGGCGCATCGCACCACAGCGCCTCATCCTCGCGGGGGTCGCCCTCGGCTCCCTGTTCAGCGCCGTGACCAGCTACCTGACCATCGCCACCGACGCCCAGAACGTCTTCAGCATCATGTTCTTCCTTCTGGGCTCGGTCTCCGCCGCCACGATGGGACACCTCGCCCTGCCGGTGGCGGCCCTGATCGCCGTGGGACTCTACGCGGTGTTCCGGGCGCGTGCCCTCAACGCCCTGCTCATCGGAGACGACGCGGCCGCGTCACTGGGCGTCAACGTCAACCGGATGCGCAGCGGGGTCCTCGTCGCCGCGGCCCTGCTGACCGGGTCCGTGGTCGCGGTCTGCGGCGGCATCGGCTTCGTCGGCCTGGTCATCCCCCATATCTCACGCATCCTCGTCGGCGCCGACCACCGGAAGATGCTCCCGGTCGCTCTCCTGGGAGGCGCGGCGTTCCTCGCGACCTGCGACCTGTTGGCCCGCACCCTCGCAGCCCCGTCGGAGATCCCGCTGGGCGTGCTCACCGCACTGGTCGGAGCGCCCTTCTTCCTGTGGCTGTTGCGACGGGACCGCGCGGGAAGCGTGGGGGTGGACCGATGAGAGTGGACATCGAGAACCTGGCCGCCCACCGCGGTGGACGGCCGGTCGTGAGCGATGTGAGCATCCAGGTGCCCTCGGGCTCCGTGCTGGGACTGCTCGGTCCCAACGGGAGCGGCAAGTCCACGCTGCTCCGGGTGGTCTCCGGCCTGGCCGCGCCCTCGTCCGGACGTGTGAGCCTGGACGGCACCGACATCACCGCCCTGAAACGCACGGACCTGGCCCGTCGCGTGGCGGTGATGGCCCAGGAGCACAGCGAGGAGTTCGAGATGCCCGTGCTCGACATGGTCCTGCTCGGGCGGATCCCGCACGGGCGCGGATACGGTCGCGACTCCGACCAGGACATCGCCACGGCACAACAGGCCCTGGAACGCGTGGGAGCCGCGCACCTGGCGGACCGCTCGTTCTCCGCCCTGTCCGGGGGCGAGCGGCAACGGGTCCTGTTCGCCCGCGCGCTCGCCCAGGACACCCCGGTCCTGGTCCTCGACGAACCGACGAACCACCTCGACATCGCCCACCAGATCGAACTCCTCGATCTGATCAGGTCCACCGACCGCACCGTCCTGGTCGCTCTGCACGACCTGAACCTCGCGGCGCGCTCATGCGACACCGTCGGCGTTCTCCACCAGGGACGCCTGCTCTCCCTCGGCGCTCCGGAGGAAGTCCTCCACACCGACCTGATCCGCTCGGTCTTCGGTGTGGACTCGACCTCGGTCGCCCACCCCCTTTCCGGACGGCGCCATTTCCTCTTCGACTCCCGCAGTCCGGAGAGTCCGGACGGCCGTCCCACGACCCACCAGTTCTCCCGAACCCAGGAAGAGACCGAAGCCCCATGACACATCCCTCAGCCGAGACCCCGTCGGTGTTCCGCGGCCGTCTCCCGAACCTCGCGGTCGCGTGCACCGCTCTCGTGACGCCCTTGCTGCTGACCGCCTGCGGCACGGGGGTCGTCAGCCCGGAGGAGACCGCAGATGCGGGGGAAGCAGTGGTGATCACCAACTGCGGACGCGAACTCTCCTTCGGGACCACGCCCACCAGCATCGTCGGGATGATGCCCTCCCAGACCGAACTGCTCATCCGGCTCGGCGTCCAGGACTCCCTGGTCGGCCAGGCACAGACCGCCGTCTCACCGTTGTCGGACGACATCGCCGAACACGCGGCCGACGTCCCTGAGATCAGCACCGACGCGCCGCCGGCACGTGAGGACCTGCTCGCCGTCGAACCCGATCTCGTCGTCTCCCCCACGGAGTACGAGTTCACCGCCGAACAGGGCTTCGCCGGAATCGACCAGCTGAACCAGAACGGCGCCGAGGCCTATGTCGCGACCGGGGGATGCGCGGAGCGCCGCAACACCGCAGAGGTCACCGACCTGTTGACGGACATCGCCAACCTCGGTGAGATCCTGCGTGTTCCCGACGCCGCGGAGGAACTCACCCAGGAGTCGGAGGAACGGCTGGCCGCCGTCGAATCCGCGATCAGCGGCTCGCCGCGCCCCACCGTCGCCCAGGTCTTCATCGAGGGCAACTCGCTGTCGGCGATCGGCGCCGGCGTCGAGGCGGACATCATCGCCACGGCCGGCGGGGACAACGTCTTCGATCCCGACTCCCCCGAGTTCGCCGACTTCTTCGCCGCCGAGATCAACCCCGAGGAGATCATCAGCCGTGCCCCCGACGCCATCGTGTTCGGAGTGAGCGGCCCCGGGAACGAGGAGCGGTCGCTCGACTACCTTCGCAGCACCTTCCCCGACCTTCCCGCCGTGGAGAACGACCTCCTCATCGCCGTTCCCTCCAGCGATCTGCACCCCGGTACCCTCGGCAACATCGAGGCGGTGGAGACGATCGCCCACCGCCTCTACCCCGACGCCTTCTGAACCAGGATCTCCTGCCGGGCCGCACCGCCGCGCAGCACCCCGGTGACGTCGTCCAGGCCGGAGATCCCCGCGAGAGGCGGCCCCGTTCACCGGGGCCGGGCCGTTCCACGGCGTCGGTGACGACCCGTGGGACGGCCCGGCCCCCGCCTTCGAGCCCACCCCGTCCGGGAGCGGGCCGAGGCGCCCCCGCGCCCGAGCGCGTCGGCGCCGCACCGTCCCCGCCGCCTCACACCCCGCTTTGCCCTCGGAGTACTCGAACCTTATTATATTCGCATGAGTGAAGGTAAGAAGGTTTGCAGCTTCGGACCGGACAGCCCCTACGTGGATCTCGCGGCGGAGGTGTTCAGACTCCTCGCCGACCCCACCAGGATCAGGATCATCCTGGCCCTGCGCGAGACCGAGCACTCGGTCGGCGAGCTCGCCGAAGCCGTCGGCAAGTCACCGACCACCGTCTCCCAGCACCTGGCCAAACTGCGCTGGGGCCGGATCGTGGCCACCCGCCAGGAGGGCACCCGGGTCTTCTACCGCCTCCAGGACGAGCACGCCCGAGAACTGGTCGCCCAGGCGGTCTTCCAGGCCGAGCACGCCCTGGACGAGACCCCCGCCCACCACCGTGCCGGAGTCGATGCGCGCCCGCACCGGGGCACGGCCGCCTCCTGCCCCGCCGCAGACACCGGCGACACCGCCCAGGAACAGGCATGACACCGCCCCGGGCTCCGGCCGTCGTCCAGGACCGGGTCCTGCCCCGGCCCCCTTCGGTCCTCGCCACCGGACTGAAGCTGCCCGAGGTGCGCTGGGCCCTGGCCGCGCTGGTCCTGTTCCTCCTGGGTTGGGGGCTCCAGCTGAGCGGCGCCCCGGCGCCGCTGTGGTGGAGCCTCTACCTGGCCTGCTACGCCACCGGCGGCTGGGAACCCGCCCTGGCCGGGCTGCGCGCCCTGCGCGAGAAGACCCTGGACGTCGACCTCCTGATGATCGTCGCCGCCATCGCCGCAGCCTCGATCGGGCAGGTCTTCGACGGGGCCCTGCTCATCGTCATCTTCGCGACCTCCGGCGCACTGGAGGTCGTCGTCACCCAGCGCACCGCGGACTCGGTCGACTCCCTGCTGAACCTGGCCCCCGAACAGGCCACCCTCCTGCACGGGGACGGCACCACGACCACGGTCGCCAGCCGCGAGCTGGAGCCCGGGGAGCGCATCCTGGTCCGCCCCGGGGAGCGCATCGGCGGTGACGGGACCGTGGTCGACGGAACCAGCGAGGTCGACCAGCAGGCCATCACCGGCGAGTCCGTGCCCGTGGTCCGCGGGGTGGGCGACGAGGTCCTCTCGGGCACCGTCAACGGCACCGGGACCCTCACCGTGCAGGTCACCCGGCCCGCCTCCGCCTCCGTGATCGCGCGCATCGCCACCCTGGTCGAGGAAGCCTCCGAGACCAAGGCCAGGACCCAGCTGTTCATCGAGAAGGTCGAACAGACCTACTCCTTCGGCGTGGTCGTCGCCACCCTCCTGGTACTGGCCGTGCCGATGCTGTTCTTCGGCCACGCCTTCGAGGACGCGCTGCTGCGCGCGATCGTGTTCATGATCGTCGCCTCCCCCTGCGCGGTGGTGCTCTCCACCATGCCGCCGCTGCTGGCCTCCATCGCCAACGCCGGCCGCCACGGCGTCCTGGTCAAGTCCGCGACCGTCATGGAGGGCATCGGCCGCACCACTGTGGTCGCCTTCGACAAGACCGGCACCCTCACCGAGGGTGCCCCCGAGGTCACGGACATCGGTCCCATGACCGGCCACGGCGCCGACACGGTCCTGGCCCTGGCCGCGGCGGTCGAGCACTACAGCGAACACCCCTTGGGCCGGGCGATCGTGCGCGCCGCCGCCGAACGCGGCCTGCCCCTGCAGGAGGTCACCGGCTTTCGGGCCCTGCCCGGACTCGGGGTCGTCGGCCGTGTGGACGGGAGCACCGTGACCGTCGAGCGGGGCGCCGCCGACTCCTCCACCACCGGCACCCTGGTACAGGTGCGACGCGACGGGTCGCTGATCGGAACGATCACGCTGACGGACCGGCTGCGTCCGGACGCCCCCGCGGCGGTCCGTGCCGCAGCCGGTCTCACCGGGGCTCCCGCGGTACTGCTGACCGGCGACAACCCGGCCGCCGCGGCCACGGTGGCCGAGCGCACCGGCATCGGCACGGTACACGCCTCTCTGCTGCCACCGGACAAGGTCGCCCTCGTCACCGGCCTGGAGGCCCGGGGCGAGAGGGTCCTGCTGGTCGGCGACGGCATCAACGACGCCCCCGCCCTGGCGGCCGCCTCCACGGGGGCGGCCATGGGCCGCCGGGGCTCGGACCTGGCCCTGGACACCGCCGACGTGATCATCGTGCGGGACGAGCTCGGCTCGGTGGCCAATCTGGTGCGGCTGTCCCGCAGGGCCCGCCGGTACGTGATCGCCAACCTCGCCGTCGCCGCCACCGTGATCACGGTCCTGGTCACGTGGGACCTGGTCGCCACACTGCCGCTGGCACTGGCGGTGGCAGGGCACGAGGGATCCACCGTGCTGGTCGCGCTCAACGGCGCACGCCTGCTGCGCCGATCCGCCTGGGAGGCGTGAGGGAGCGGGCCTCCCGGGGCCCGGCGATCAGGACGACCGGCTTCCGAGGCCGGGAGGACGGCCGGGGCGACCTGAGGCCCCCGCGCCGGAAGCCCACGGAGAGAACGCTCCCCGCCTGCCGGAACCGCTACGGCGCCGCCCGGGAGGCGTTCGTGCGGAGGCAGGCGGGGACCGGGGTGTCCGGAAGGTTCGATGAGGGCCCGGCCGCGGCCCCGGTGGTCAGCCGGCCAGTTGCCGTTCCAGGTCCGAGGCGTCGTGCAGGGCTGTCATCTGTGCGAAGCGTCCGTCCCGGATCTCGTAGACGGCGTATTCGACGATCTCGAACGAGGCTCCGGTGGGAGCCGCTCCGAGCCATTCCCTCACGGGGGTTCCCGTGTTGATCGCACGGACCGCCGCGCGGTCGCCGTCGACGAGGAACTCCTGGACCTCCCAGTGGAGGTCCGGCACTGCTTCGATGTCCGCCTTCTGGAGCGCGATGACGGTGTCCCGGGTGCCCGGAACACCGTTCAGCACGACTTCGTCGTGGATGAACTCGTCCATGCCGTCGAACTTGTGGGCGTTGAGCTCCCCGACGTAACGACGGTAGAACTCGTGGATGTCAAAGTCGGCCATGATGTCTTCCTCTCCGGACCCGGTCGGGAACCGCACCGGAATCCCGACGACTCGCGATGCCCTCCGCGGACCGGTCGTGACGGCGGTCGCTCCTGCTTCTCCTCCGGGGTCCGCACGGGCTCACCAGGGCAACTCCCCGAATTCGTCCTGGAAGGTCCCGGTCGGACCGTGGGCGTCGAGACCCGCCAGACGCACGACGGCCCTCGCGCTCTCCGCGGGCGGCCTTCCGATTCCGAAGGCGGCCGTCATGTCCGTGGCGGTGGTGCCGGGCTCCAGTGCGTTGAACCTGATGCCCGGCTCGGACTTGGCGTACTGGAGCGTCAGCATGGTGGCCGCCGTCTTGGACGCGGAGTAGAGGGCGAGAGCGGACGGCAGGTGGAACTCCGGCCGGTCGGGGTTGGTCACCGCCCAGAACGACCCGGCACTGCTCGACACGGTCACCACCGTGGGGTTGGAGGATCTGCGCAGCAGGGGCAGCGCCGCTTCCGTGACGCGCACGATGCCCACCACGTTGGTGTCGAAGACCCGCAGGGCCGTGGGACCGTCGGGGGCCCCGAGCACCTGGATTCCCGCGTTGTTCACCAGGACGTCGAGCCGGCCCTCGGCCGAGTCGATGGCGCCCAGCGCATCGGCCACCGACGCGTCGTCGGTCACGTCGAGCTGCACGAAGCGCGCGCCGGCCTCCGCCGCCGCCTTCTCGCCCCGTCCGACGTCACGCGCGCCGATGTAAACGGTGTGGCCCAACGCCACCAGCTGTTGGGCTGTCTCGAAACCGATGCCTTTGTTGGCGCCGGTGATCAATGTGACGGTCATGCCCGTCCCCTCGGAGTAGGTGTCGCGATCGGGTCGTGGGGAACGCTATGCACGGTCGCGCGTCGACGACAGGGCCCTCCGGAGCCTGGGGTGCGACAGGGCCCCCTCTGTCCGCCCCGGCACTCTTTAGGCTGGTCGTATGAGTGAGACATCGAACCCCCTGGGCGCTTTCCTGCGTGCTCGACGCGAACTGGTGTCACCCGAGCAGGCGGGTATCCCCGAGTTCGGCGTGCGGCGTGTTCCCGGGCTGCGGCGCGAGGAGGTCGCCATGCTCGCCGGGATCAGCGCGGACTACTACCTGCGGCTGGAGCGGGGCCGCGATCGCAACCCCTCGGCGCAGGTGCTCGAGTCGATCGCGCGGGTGCTGCGCCTCGACGACGCCCACTTCGCCCACCTGTCGACCCTGGTCGCCGAGACACCGCGCAGGCGCAGACGGCGGCCGCGCAAGGAGAGTGTGCCTCCTGGCACGCTCAAGCTCTTGGACTCCCTCGCCCAACCGGCCTTCGTCGAGGATCGGTATTTCGACATCCTGGCCTCGAACGCCCTGGCCAGGCAGCTCTCTCCGCGCCTGGTGGTGGGGGGCAACCAACTGCGGGACATGTTCCTGGATCCGGCGGAGCAGGCTCTGCACCCGGAGTGGGAGAACGTCACGGAATGCTACATCGCGAACTTGCGGCAGGCCGTGGGCAACGAGATCGACGACCCCCGGTTCATCGAACTCACCGGAGAGCTGGCCCTGGCCAGCGCCCGGTTCCGCCAGCTCTGGGCCCGGCACGAGGTGCGGGGACAGCGCGGGGAGAAGCTCCGGTTCGACCACCCGCAGGTCGGGGAGCTCAACCTCAACAGGGAGCGGCTGAGTATCGGCGGGGCCGAGACCCTGCAACTCGTGGTGTACCACCCGGACGCCGGGTCCTCGGACGCGGAGAAGCTGGCCCTCCTGGCCTCGGCGGCCCTGCCCACCGCGGACACGGCATCACAGGCCCGGCAACTCAGCGCGTGAAAGAGGCGTCCAGCACAGCCGTGCTCGGAGCTATCGATGGCAGGCGCGGGCCCGACCCTTTCAGGGGGCGAGCCCGCGGCTCACAGGAACGGCGCCTGCTGGAGGAGCCGCACCCGCTCGCGTTGGACGTCGAACTCCTCTGCCCGCTTGCCGCGCTGCCGCCACAGCACCGCCAGCCACCGCAGCGCGCAGGTGCGCTGCGCGGCCAGGAACCGCTCCCGGTGACCGCCGTCGACGCCTATGTCCACGGCCAGGGCGCGCAGGGTGTCGTCGTCGATGTGGCGCATGCTGATGTGCTCGACCAGTTCGGCGGCCTCGTAGGCCGTATCGCTGTACCCGGCGAACTCGAAGTCCACCACCGCGATCGTTCCGGTGGCCTCGTTCCACAGCCAGTTGAGCAGGTTGCTGTCGCCATGGGAGAACACCCGTGGCGCAGGGGCGGCCAAGGTGTGGGCGTCACCGGCGTCCTCCCACACCGCCGACATCGCCTCCAGGTCGCGGGTGAGCGGGCCCGGTTCGGCCTCGCGCAGGGCGGGCGCCCACACCCGGGTGATGCGGTGGATGTAGTGGCCGGCCGACTCCGACCGCGACAGCTCGGCGAACGGGCCGACCGGCACGTTCAGCATCTCGCGCAGCTTTTCGACCAGCGCAGGCCAGGGCCTGCCCAGGTGCGCATCGGCTTCCAGCAGGGCGCCGGGCAGCAGCGTCAAGGCTGCGGCAGGCAGCACATCATGGTCGTCGTGCCACAACAGCCGGGGCACCCGGTCCACACCGTGCCGTTCCAGATGGGACAGAGCCAGGGCTTCGCTGCCGGAGCGGTCGCGCTTGTCGGTGCGGTACAGCTTCAGGCACACCGGGCCGGCCGGGCTGTCCCATCGGTAAACGCGGTTGCTGCGGCCTCCCGACAACGGAGTGAGTCCCCACTCGGGCAGCGGGCCGTCCAGCAGTGCGGGCTCGTGCTCGTGGATCCGCCGCAGTTCCGCCAGCGCGTCGGTGGGGACCATCATGGGCAGGGGCTCCCTTCGGGCCGGACGTCGACACACGAACTCCTGCACCGGGGCGGGCCGAGCCGTGGCGCAGGGCGAGTTCGTACATGTGGGAGCGGGACACCACTGCGGCGATGCCCGCGAGCAGCAGCACGGCCGCGACGGTGATCCGTCGTGACCAGCGGGAGGACTCCATCCGATCAACCATTCCGGTGACCGAGGGACCTTCGCCGGGACGGAAACCACCCTGCGCTCCAGAGTGAGGGACACCCGTCGCCCAGTGGCTCTCCACAGCCGCGACCGTCTCCCAACGCAACCTTACGACCTGGGCGAGCACTCATCGGCGCAGATCGCGACCGCCCTGAACCACCTCGGCACGGCAGAGGTCACCGGCTCCCCGGTTCCCTCTCCCTCCCCTACCCCGGGCGGGTCGCGGACATGAAGCGGGCGGAGTAGTACGGCCCCTCGACGGGCTCGACGCGGATGTCCGTCCCCGACCGGGCGGCGTTGACCATCGTGCCGTCGCCGGCGTAGATGGTCACGTGGGAGGGGGCGGGGCCGCTGCCGGTGTCGTAGAAGAGCAGGTCGCCGGGGACGAGGGAGTCGAGGGCGACCGTCTCCCCGGCATCGACCTGGTCGGTGGTCACGCGCGGGATCCGCACCCCCGCGGCCTGCCAGGCCTTCATGACCAGGCCCGAGCAGTCGAACCCCTCGGGGCCCGTCCCGCCCCACACGTAGGGCTTGCCGACCTGTTCGAGGGCCCATTCGGCGGCGGTCCGGCCCTTCTCGCCGCCGGATCCGCTCACGGCGTGCCCTCCGTCCGCTGCGGTGTCGAACTCCTCGTACTCGGCGATGTTGGCCAGGACGTTCTCAACGTAGGTGTCCCAGGGGTTGTAGCGCGAGAGCGCGTCGGCGAGCTGTTCCTCGTGGGTGAAGTCCACCGTCGCCAGGGGGTGGCCGGTGCACAGTTCCGCGGCGGTGGAGGCGGTGGCGTCGTAGACGTTGTGCGGGTCGGCCTCGCCGTCCCCGTCGCCGTCCACTCCGTGCCCGGCCCACCACGCCGGTAGTAACTGGGTTACCCCCACCGCGGCGTCGTACTCCGTGTCACCGTCCCAACGTCCCTTGTCACTGTCCGTGTGGGCGGTGCGGTTGCCGCCCGCTCCGGTGCCGTCCAGCCTCGGTCCGACGACGGGCGGGTCGGTGTCCCCGTCGGGCGCGATGGTGTGGCCGGCGGCGTGGTCGGACTCCTCACGGCCGATGCCCGCCAGGACCGCCCAGCTCATCCCCGTGCAGCCCGGGTGCCGCTGCTC
Organism: Streptomonospora nanhaiensis; assembly: GCF_026642255.1. Classification (GTDB taxonomy): domain Bacteria; phylum Actinomycetota; class Actinomycetes; order Streptosporangiales; family Streptosporangiaceae; genus Nocardiopsis; species Nocardiopsis tropica. The sequence goes on from NZ_CP113264.1 coordinate 4,453,823, forward strand.
CAGGCCGCGGGCGGCGCGCCGGTAGGCGTCGAGGAGGACCGCGGGTATTCCGGGCACCTCCCCCGCCTGCGCCCGCGCGTCCTCGACGCGTTCGCGCTCGCCGCTCCCCGTCCCGACCGCGCCGAGCACCGTGACCAGCACCATGACGAGGGCGGCGGTCCCGACGACCGGTTTGAGCACCGGTCAGGCGAGTTCGACGAGCGGGCGGACACCGCAGTCGGGGTCGCCCGCCCTGCGCCAGACGGGGCGGGTGGGGCCGGGGTAGGCGAGCCGGGCGTGCGTGGTCACGTGGACCGGTACCCGGGGGCCGCCGTCCAGGACGCGGCACAGGCTGGTCAGGCGCCTGGGGCCGGGGACGACGAACAGGACCGGGGTGGCCAGCCGTGTCTCCACGGCGAGGTCGCGGTAGCGGCTGATCTTCTCGGTGAGGCGGACCAGCGGCTCGGTGCCGGTGTCGTACTCGACGAAGGCGTCCAGGGTGGTTCCGTCCTGGCGCCAGCGCAGGTAGCCGTCGGGGCAGACGCGGTGCCCCCAGGCGGTGCGGCAGCGGGCCTCGGACCACCAGCGCTGGAGCGTGGCGCCGGGTGTGGCGCGGGCGGTGGTGGCGAAGCGCACGTAGGTCTGGGCCAGGCCGGTGGCGTGGCCGAGCCGGGTGGAGGCGCGCAGGCGCAGGTGGGTGTCGGGCCGGTAGCCGATCTGCTTCGGGGTGAGGCCGAGCCGGGTGGCGACGACCCTGGCGCCCTCGGGTCCGAGCGTCCAGTGGTGGGGCGCGTTCCAGCCGTGGTGGCGGGGTGTGAAGCGGTCGGCGAGGTCGTTCTCGGCGAATCCGAGCAGGCGGCGCTGTGCCGCGCGCGAGGCGGTGCCGGAGAAGAACAGTTCGCCGATCTGCGGGGTGGTCAGGACGCGGTGGAGGTGCAGGGTGTCCAGGATGCGCAGGTCGCGCTCGGTGAGTCGGATGGTGGCCATCAGCGGTGGTGCTCCTGTCGGCGCGGGTCGGTACGTCGGGTGCGTTCGGGCTGCGGGGCGAAGCGGCGGGCGGCCTTGCGGACCTGGCGTGCGCGGCCGTTGACGGGTTCGGGCAGGGGCTCGGTGCGCATGGTGGACGCGGGCAGTTCGGCGGCGCCGTGCAGAGTGCGCACGGCGGCCTGGTGGGGTCCCAGGTGGGAGAGGTCGTGGGCGTTCAGGTGCGGGAGCGTGTGCTGGGCGAGCGTGGCGGCGTCGTCCGGTGAGGTGGTGAAGAAGACCTTGGTGCGGCAGTTCGCGGCCACGGCGGCGCGGGTGGCGGGCGGGAGCTGGCCGAGTTCCTGGTGGGCGATGACCATGGCGGTGCGGTAGCCGCGGGCCTCGGCGAGCATGTCGGCGACCGAGCCGGGCAGGCGCAGGAAGTTCGCGGCCTCGTCCAGGTAGAGGCAGGTGTCCGGGCGCCGGTGCTCGGGCGTGGTGGCGCGGGCGGTGACGGCGTTCCAGGCGGCGGCCAGGACCAGGGTGCCGACGAGCGACGCGGTGTCCTCGCCCAGGCGGCCCTTGGGCAGGCGCATGAGGATCAGGCCGCCGTGGTCGAGCAGGTGGGGCAGGTCGACGGTGGAGGCCCCGGAGGCCAGGACGGACGCGGCCCAGGGTCGGAGCAGGATCGCGCGGAGCTTGTTCAGGAGCGGGTCGGTGGCGGCGGCGCGCATCTGCGGCGACTGGAGCGTGTACCAGTGCCAGAAGTCGTCGAGCGCGGTATCGGGGCGCTGTCCGGTGAGGACTCCCGCCCGGAAGGCGTCGTCGGCCAGGAGGCGCGGGATGTGCCCGATGGTCAGGCCGGGGTCCTGGGCCCGGGCGAGGGTCAGGGAGGTGGCCCTGAGGATGTCCTCGGTCCGCGGCCCCCAGGAGGAGGCGTGGATCCTGCGGAAGATGCCGGTGAGGGTGTCGGCGGCGTGCTCGGGGGTGCCGAGGCGCAGGACGTTGAGCCGGGGCGGCGGCGTCGGGTCGGCCGGGTCGAACAGCACGGTGGCGTCGACGGAGCGTCTGGGCAGGCGGTCGAGGACGTCCAGGACGAGGTCGCCGCGCGGGTCGAGGAGCAGGGCGCTGCGTCCGGCCTCGGCGTCCTGGAGGACCATGCGCGCCAGGAGCGTGGACTTGCCGGAGCCGGTCTTGCCGATGACGTGGGTGTGCTGGCGGGCCTCCGCGATCCCCGTGGCGACGGGGCGGCGGGGACCGGCGTCGGCCTCGCCCAGGACGCGGCCGGCGCGGGGCACCCGCGGGTCGGGGGCGACGCGGCGGGCGCCCGCACGGGTGAGTCCGGGGACGGCTGCGTCGGTGGGCAGGTGGGCGATGGCGGCGAGTTCGGCGGTGCTGAGCAGGGAGCCGCGGGCCAGGTGGCGGCGGCCCGTCCACAGGCCGGGGAAGGGGGTCCACTGGCGGCGGAACCCGTTGAGGCCGGAGGTGTAGGCGGACAGGAAGGCGGTGATGCCCTTGGCCCGGGCGCGCAGGCGTCCGGCCGCCGGGCGGCCGGGGTGCTCGGTGCTGGTCAGGACGATGACCTGGCAGGCCAGTCGGGGTGAGGCGGCCTTGGTGAGGATGGCGCGCACGTCGTCGGCGGTCCCGGGGTACAGGGTGGTGCGGCCGCCGCCGCGAAAGGGCGTGCCGGTCGCCAGGAGCGGGGTGCCGAGGCCGCGCAGGCGTGCGGCGGCGGTGCGGGCGCCGGCCGCCCGGCGCGGTCCGGCGGGGCGGGCGCAGACGCGGACCACGGCGTGCTGGCCCGGGGTCAGGTCGGAGAGTTCGCCGAACAGGTTGCGCAGGGGGTCGTCGGCGAAGCCGGTGCGGAGCGGGTACTGGTCCCCGCGGGCCAGCCGCTGCCAGCTCCCGGTGACGTGCTCGCCCCGCGGGACGGCGGCGGTGGCGCGGCGCAGGCGGGTGGTGGCGCCGGGCCAGTCGGCGGCCACGGCGCGGGCGAGGGCGTGGGCGTCGACGGTGCCCGGGACCCAGATCTGGATGCGCACCCCGTCGGCGGAGGCGACGTACTCCCAGGCCAGGTGGGGTGGGACGAGTCGGTGGGTCCAGCGCGGGCGCAGGAGTCCGAGGGTGTGGGTCCAGAAGGCGAGGGCGTGGTCGACGGTGGTCCGGGGCGGCGCGTGGATCTCCAGGGTGTGGGCCCCTCGGGAGAGGTAGGCGGTGCGCGCGAGGCGCAGGGCGATGACGGAGGCGGCCCACAGCAGCAGGGCGGATCCGGCGGTGGCGGCAGCGGTGGCCGGGAACAGGGCGCTCATCGGTCTTCGCCTTCCAGGTGCGCGAGTTCGGCGGGGTCGGTGGTGATCAGCCGGTGTTCGACGGGTGAGGCGAGGGCGCGGAACACGGCGCGGTGGCGGCCGGCGGCCAGGAGGGCGCTGCCGCGTTCGGCGGTGGCGACGATCCGGCGCTCTCCCCGGGAGAGGTGGAAGGACTCGCACACGGCGTCGAGGTTCTGCGGGGCCTGGCGGAGCAGGATCTGGGTGGCGGCGTTGGCGGCGACGGCGCGGCCGAGGTCGGTGGCGAGCAGGTCGGCGACGTCCTGGGTGACGAGCGTGAGCCCGGTCCAGTGGCGGCGGGCGTTCTTGGCGAGGTCGAACAGGTAGCGGGCCCCGACCGGGTCGCGGAGCAGGGTCCAGCCCTCGTCGATGGTGATGAGCCGGGGTCTGCGGTCGGCGGGGTCGCGGGCCCGGCGCCACAGGGCGTCCAGGATCAGGAGCAGTCCGACGGTCTTGAGCTCCTCGGGCAGGTGGCGCAGCGAGACGACGGTGAGGTGGCCCGTGAGGCGGGCGGTGGTGGGTCCGTCGAACAGGTCCCGGCGGGAGCCGTGGGTGAAGGGGCCGAGCCTGGCGGCCAGGGTGCGTGCGGCGCCGGCCTGCTCGGCCGGGCCGGTCCAGTCGCGCAGGGCCGTGCCCAGATCCGCCATGACCGGTGGTGTGCGTTGCCAGGTGGCGGGGTCGGGGGTGATGCCGCGTCCGGCGTAGGCGTCCAGGACGGCACGGTCGAGGACGGCGCCCTCGTCCGCGGTGAGGGCGCCGACCATGGCGGTCACCAGGGTGTGCAGGAACAGGGCCCGGGTGGTGGGGGCCCGGTCCTCGGCGGCGGGCAGGTCGAAGGGGTTGAGGCGGCCCCCGGGCAGCCCGAGCCGGACGCGGTCGCCGCCGACGGCCTCGGCCAGGCGCCCGTACTCGTCGGCGGGGTCGATCACGCTCGCCTGCACACCGGTGTAGAGGGAGCGCAGGAGTTCGAGTTTGGCGAGGTAGGACTTTCCGGCGCCGCTGCGGGCGAGGATGACGGCGTTGCCGTTGTCCAGGCCGCCGTGGAAGCGGTCCCAGACCACCAGCCCGCCGGAGTGGGCGTTCTCCCCGTGGACGACGGCGGTGCGCCCGGCGCCGGTGGGGAGTTCGGCCCCGGCGAAGGGCATCAGCGCCGCGACGGCCTCGGTGTCCACGGTGCGCCCGGTGCGCAGGGTGTCGGTGCCCAGCGGCAGGGTGGAGCGCCATCCCTCCCAGGCGCGGTAGGTGGCGGGCGACAGGTCGACCAGGATCGATCCGGCCAGCGCCGCCAGGCGGCGCACGTCGGCGTCCAGCTCTTCCGGTGTGGGCGCGTGCACGGTGGCGTAGACGGCGAGCCGGAACAGGCGCGTCTCCCCCAGCGCCACGCGTTCGGCCAGGTCCGCGGCGTCCTCGGCCGCGGCGGTGCGCTGGGGGTCCTCCAGGCGTCCGTGGGCGGTGTCGGTGCGCCACGCCGATTCCAGGCGTGCGCGGCGCCGGCGCAGGCGTCGGGCGGCGAGCGGTCCGGGCACCGGGGTGAGGTGGCAGGCCACGTCCACCCTGCCGGGGAAGGACAGGAGCGGGTCGGCCCATCCGGCGCGCACCTGGTGCGGGTAGCCGGTGACGACCATCGTCCGGGCGAACCAGCCGTCCGAGTCCAGGCGGCGCGGGCGCAGGCGGATCTCGGGTGCGGTCACCGGTGGGCCCCCTCGGTGCCGGCGGTGGGGAGGGACTCCCGGATGAGCCGTTCGGCGGTGGGTCCGTCGCAGGTCAGGGCGCGGACGTCGAGCGCCGCCAGGTGGGAGGCGGTGTCCTCGGCGCGGCGCAGGAGCGCCTCCCCCGCCGTCTCCGGGGCGCCGTCGGAGGTGAGGACGAGCAGGACGCTGTGGCGGGTGGGTTCGTGGCGGGCCTGCAGGTCGTCGAGGAACGCGGCGTGGGCCAGGGCCGCGCGGCGCAGCCCCGCGGGGAGCCTCGGGACGTCGCGGCGCAGCCGCCGGGCGTGCGGGGCCAGGTCCGTGGGGCGCCGCCGGACGAGGATCTGGACGGGTTCGGCCAGGGAGTCGAGCAGGGCGGCGAACGTGGCCAGGGCCCGGTCCTGCTCCTCCCCGGAGAGGAGGTGGAGCGGGACGCTGGTGCAGGCGAGGACGACGGCGGACCTGCCGCCCAGGTCCACCACCCCGTCGGCGCCGACCGCGGGCAGGGCCTCGTCCGCCCGCCGCGTGCGGGGGGCGGTCCTCCAGCGCAGGGCCGACCAGGCGAGGCGGTCGAGGCCGACGCCGTCCCTGCGTCCGCACGCCAGGGCCCAGGCGGGGCCGAGCAGTACGGCCGCCGCGATCCCCGGCAGCCACGCCGGCAGGTGTCCGGATCCGGCGGAGAACACGGCCCAGGAGGCCAGTGCCGCGGGGGCCATGAGCAGCAGTTGGCGCGCGGTGAGGTTCCACAGCACGGGTTCGGGGCGGTCGATGTCGGCGGGCACGCGTGCCCGCCAGGTGGAGGCGTCCTGGTCCATGAGGCCGTCCTTCGGTGTCGGTTCAGGTCTCGCGCCGCGGCCGGTGCCGGGGCGGAACGGGTCGGCGGTGCCCGGGCTCGGCCCGGGGTCGTACCGGCCGGGCGTCGGGGTCCGGCGGGTTCCGGCCGCGCCGCGGCTCGGCGCCGCGGTCCCGTGGCGGCTCCGGCCGGACGGCGGAGGCGTCGGCCCCGGTCGCGGGCGGTGTGCCCGGGCGGCGCGGGACGGCCCGGGGCGTCCCTCCCCGTCCGTCCGGCGGTCCTGCGGGCGGCGGGGCCGGGGCGTTGCGGGGCCTCCGGTGCGCGGCCGCGTCCGCCGGCCCTCCCCGTCCCCGTGGCGGGGCGTGCGCGGGTCCCGGTGCGCTCCGGGAGGTGGGGGCGGCGGCCGACCGGTGCGGCGCGGAGGACGCGGAGCCGGGGGAGGATCCGGAGTCCGGGGTGCCGAAGCGCCAGGTGCGCACGCGCCTGGGGAGGGCGGGGACGCTCGCCTCGGCGCGCGGGCGGCGCTCGACCGCCCGCAGGAGCGCGCCGGTCCGGCCGCCCGTGCTCCGGGCCGCGGCGGCGAGCGCCCCTCCCCCTCCGGTGGCGGCCGTGACCGCGACCAGGACCGCGGTCGAGGCCAGGGACCTGGCGGCGTCCGCCGCCGGAGACCTTCCGGCCGGCGGGGACCACACGGCCCTGTAGGCCCACACGGGGATGCGGATCTGAACGTAGACGAGCACCAGGAGGAGGAAGAGGTCGAAGAGGTCGGCCTCGCCGCGCACGATGTGCACGACCCCGAACAGCGCACGGGTGTCGCCCTCGAAGAAGACGCGGGTCAGCGCCACGAACGCGATCGCCTGGGCGACCGGGACGAGGCACACCGCGGCCAGGGTCCGCCACCACATCTGCGCGACCCGGTTGGTCTGCGGCAGCCCGTGGAACATCAGCATGAGCGGGCCGCCGACCATCAGCAGGATCACGATGACCACGCGGACGATCTCCACGACCACCCACAGCACGAGCAGGACCACGAGGACCAGCAGGAACAGCACCACCGCCGAGGTCTCGTCGGCGAGGAAGGGGGTGGACCTGCTGCTCAGGTGGCGGGCGGCGGCGCCGGCGTCGATGCCGTCGTCGCCGACGGCCCGGGCTACGGCGGTGGAGGCCTCCGCCGCCAGGCCCACCACGTTCAGCGACGCGTTGGAGGCGACGAACCCCACCACCAGGCGCGGCAGGACCTCCCTGGCCCCGTACTGGGCCTGGACGCTGTGGTGTGCCATGAGGACGAACCCGGCGGCGAGGACGAGGAGCAGGTAGAGGGCGTTGGCCGTGGCGGACACGCCCTCCCACACGGCGGTCACCCCCGCGGTCGGCCCGGGGGTCGCGAACAGCTTTCCCGCGACCCAGCCCAGCAGGGGGTCCAGGACGCCGACGACCAGCCCGTGGAACCACTGGGTGATGTGGCAGGAGACCTCGAGGGCACCGCAGTCGAAGACCTCCGCGTAGGTCTGCTCCGTGGCGGCGTCCCCGTGCTCCTCCGGCTCCCCCGGCCTCACCGGCGCCCCCGTCACGCGTCGTAGCCGTTGACGTAGTCCAGGGCCAGGAGGATCACCTCGCCGGAGAAGGCGACGAGGTAGCCCATGCCCGCGCCGGCGAAGGCGCGCTTGGACTTGTCGATCTCCCCCGGCTCGCCGCCCGCCAGGATCCAGCGCAGACCGGCGACCACGGTGAACAGGACGGCGAAGGAGACGGCGATGCTCTGCCCCACCCGGGTCAGGCGCCGGACGACCTCGTTGATGTGGACGGTGTAGGCCTCCACCTCGGCCGCGGCCGGGTCGCCGCCGAGGGCGACGAGCGCCAGGGCCGCTCCCGCCGCGAGGACGCAGGTCCGTGCCGCCGGCAGGCGCCGCGTCCGTCCCGTACCGCGCGGATCCCCCATCCCGCCCCCTTCCGCTCGCCTACTGGGAAAGAAGCCGGTGGAGGGGCGGGATTGGACCGGGTCAAGGCATTCCTTTACCCGGTCCGGACCCTCAGGCCGGCGCCGGGACCGGCGAGCGGGCGGCGACCCGGCCGGAGCGGACCGCGTCCGCCAGGCGCTTCTCGGCGCGGGAGCGCCGCTTGGCGAGCTTCCAGTACGCGGTCCCCCGTTCTCTCGCCAACCGGGTCAGCGGGACGCCCTCCAGCCGGGTGAGGCCGATGACGCACGCCTCCGACTCGCTGAGCACGCCCTGGCGGACGGCGTCCCGGAGCACCAGGTCGGGGCTCCCGGGCGGCCGGGGCGCGAGGGCGCCCCGCTCGGGCCCCTCCCCCGCCACCGGGTGGGCGAGGGCGTCACGGCGCGCACGCAGGCCGGCTCGCTGGGCGCGGCAGCGCAGCATCCACGGCAGCCGGTACCAGCCGGTGTCGATCTCGTGGACGGCGGCGATGAAACCCGCCAGGACCTCCCCCTGGACGTCCTCGGCCGCGCAGGCTTCCAGGCCCTCGCACAGCCGCCGCGCGCACGCCTTCAACCCGGGCACGGCCAGGCCGACGGCGGCGACCATCCACTCCTCCGACAGGCGGGCGTCGATGATCACCCGCCGCCAGACGGCGTCGCGCACCTGGCGCGCGACCGCGCCCGAGAGCAGGGCCTCGCGCACCTCCAGCAGCGTCGCGGGGCGCGGGTCGGTGAACGGTTCGAGCAGGGCGGCGAGTTCTCGCGGGTCCAGGTCCGAACGCAGGAACTCGCGCTCGGCGGTGTGCAGCAGTCCGGTCCACATGGTGTGTCTCCCTCGGTGGGCGGTCGGGACCAGGCCACGAAAGGAGGGGCCGCCCACGCGGGGCCGGCACCGGTCCCGCCGGGCGCACGCGCAGCGCGCACAGCGGTCCCGCCGACCGCTGACACGGGGCCGACCGGGGGCGCACAGAGCCGCGTCGGGCGCCCGTACGGCGGGGAGGCGGCCGGGCCCCGGGACCGCCTCGGTGCGGGGGCTGTGGGCGGGGCGGCCGGGACCGCGCCCGCCGACGGCGGCCGGGGCGACCGGAGTTGGACAGAACGTGGCCGGGTCTCCCGGAACCCGTGACCGGGGAGCGCGCACGCCCTTCCCGGGCCGGCCCCGTCCGGCCCGGGGCGTGCGGGGCCCGGGGTGTTTGCCGTACCCGGACGGTCCATGGATCCGGCGGGGACCGCGACCGGGTAAGCCTGGTCCCATGGAAAACCACGACGACCGCATCCGGGTGCGCGGAGCCCGCATCCACAACCTGAGGAACGTGGACGCGGAGCTGCCCCGCGACGCGCTGGTGGCCTTCACCGGCGTCTCGGGGTCGGGCAAGTCCTCGCTGGCCTTCGGGACGCTGTACGCCGAGTCCCAGCACCGGTACCTGGAGTCCGTGGCGCCGTACGCGCGGCGCCTGCTCCAACAGCTCCCGGCCCCGGAGGTGGACGACATCACCGGCATGCCCCCGGCCGTGGCCCTGGCCCAGCCGCGCACCGCGCCGTCGGTCCGGTCCACCGTGGGCACCCTCACCACGGTCTCCAACACGCTGCGCATGCTGTTCTCCCGCGCCGGGACCTACCCGCCCGGCGCGGACCGCCTGGACTCGGACTCCTTCTCCCCCAACACCGTGGCCGGAGCCTGCCCCGTCTGCCACGGGGAGGGGGTCGAGCACGAGGTCACCGAGGAGTCGCTGGTGCCCGACCCCTCGCTGAGCATCGCCGACGGCGCCGTCGCCTCCTGGCCGGGGGCCTGGCAGGGCAAGAACCTGCGCGACATCCTCGACACCCTCGGGTACAACATCCACCGGCCCTGGCGGGAGCTGCCCCGGGAGGAGCGCGAGTGGATCCTGTTCACCGAGGAGCAGCCGGTGGTGACCGTCCACCCGGTCCGGGAGGCGGGCCGCGTGCACCGCAGCTACCAGGGCGAGTACAGCAGCGCCCGGCGTCTGGTGCTCAAGGCGTACGCCTCCTCGGCCAGCGAGGCGCGGCGCCGCCGGGCGGCGGGGTTCATGGTCGACCGGACCTGTCCCGAGTGCGGCGGGAGGCGGCTGCGCCGGGAGGCGCTGCGGGTCACCTTCGCGGGCCGCACCATCACCGAGGTGGCGGGGCTGCCCCTGACCGAGCTGGCCGCCCTGCTGCGCCCCTGGCGGGAGGACGCCGGCGCCGCCGGGGCGCTGGCCGGGGAGATCACCGGCCGGGTCGAGGTGCTGGAGGAACTGGGGCTGGGCTACCTGAGCGTGGACCGCCCGGCCCCGACCCTGTCCACCGGCGAGTTCCAGCGGATCCGGCTGGCCACCCAGCTGGGCACGGGCCTGTTCGGCGTGGTCTACGTCCTGGACGAGCCCTCGGCGGGCCTGCACCCGGCCGACTGCGAGGCGCTGTCGGGGATCCTGCGGCGCCTGCGGGACGGGGGCAACACCGTGTGCTTCGTCGAGCACGACCTGGACATCGTGCGCGGGGCCGACTGGATCGTGGACGTGGGCCCGGAGGCGGGCGAGCGCGGCGGGAGGGTCCTCTACAGCGGTCCGGTGGCGGGGCTGCGCGACGTCCCGGAGTCGGTGACCCGCCGCTACCTGTTCCACGACGCCCTGCCGGAGAGGCGCCCCCACACGCCCCGCGGACACCTGGAACTGCGCGGGGTCATCCGCAACAACCTCAGGGGGCTGGACGCCGACGTCCCCCTGGGGGTGTTCACCGCCGTCACCGGGGTCTCCGGTTCGGGCAAGTCCACCCTGCTGGCGGCGGTCGCGGACCGCGCCGCCGGGCACGGGCGGGTGGTGTGGGTCAGCCAGCAGCCGATCGGGCGGACCCCGCGCTCCAACCTGGCCACCTACACCGGGCTCTTCGACACGGTGCGCAAGCTCTTCGCCGCCACCGAGGAGGCGCGGGCCCTGGACTACGGGCCGGGCCGGTTCTCCTTCAACGTCGTGGGCGGGCGCTGCCCGACCTGTGAGGGGGAGGGGTTCGTGTCGGTGGAGCTGCTGTTCCTGCCCACCGCCTACGCCCCGTGCCCGGCCTGCGGCGGGTCCCGCTACAACGAGGACACCCTCCGGGTGCGGTACCGGGGGCGCACGGTGGCGGACGTGCTGGCCATGTCGGTCGAGGAGGCGGAGGGCTTCTTCACCGGGGAGCCGTCGGTGCGGCGGTCGCTGCAGACCCTGGCCGGGGTCGGGCTGGGCTACCTGCGCCTGGGCCAGCCGGCCACCGAGCTCTCCGGCGGCGAGGCTCAGCGGATCAAACTGGCCACCGAGCTCCAGCGCCGCCGGGTCGCCGACTCCCTCTACCTGCTCGACGAGCCCACCACCGGGCTCCACCCGTACGACACCGACGTGCTGATGGGCCGCCTGCACGACCTGGTCGGGGCCGGCGCCACCGTCGTGGCGGCCGAGCACGACATGCGGGTCGTGGCCACCGCCGACCACGTCATCGACCTGGGCCCGGGCGGCGGCTCCGAGGGCGGCCGGATCGTCGCCCAGGGGGATCCGGCGAGGATCGCCGCCGCCCCGGACAGCAGGACCGGCGCCTATCTGAAGGGGCTGCTCTGACGCGCCGCGCGCTCCGCCAGTAGCCGTTCGGCGAGCCCGCCCGGGCGGGCGGGCTCACCGCGCGGCCCGGTCCGGCGGCCTGCGCCCGGAGCCCCGCCGGGAGGCCGGGGCGACGCGGTGGCTGTACCGGTTCCCGGGGTGGCCGCGCGCCTCCAGGTGGAGGAGGCCGTCGCGGGGGGCGGCTCCGGCGGGGCGGCCCGACGCACGCCTCCCGATCGGAAACGGAAAGGGGAATGCGTACAGCGTTTCCCTTCACCAGGGCCATGAATTTCTTCCCGAAGACACTCCCATTGCCTTCTTTGCCGCCGCCCGGGCCATTTTTTGCCGACCGTCCCGAATTCCCGGCGTGGCCGACACCGCCTGCGGGAACGCTGCCCCCATGCCGAAAAGCGCAGTCTCCGGTCCGGCCGCGGGCAAGGGCACTCCCGTGGACGTCGCGGCCCCGCGAAAGGAACTGCGCCGCCGCGCCGACGGGGAGGCGCGGTGCGACGCGGGCGTCTGCTCCACGGACGCCTCCGACCGCCGCCGGGTCCCCCTCGGGGCCATGGTGCGCGGCGACGCCGGGGCCGCTGCGAAGGCCGTCTCCGTCGGCGCCCGGTTCGGCGCCTCCATTCTCTCCCGGGGCGGGGGAACCGGCTCGGGAGGGCAGGACACCGGCGCTCCGGTCGTCCCCGACTGGACGCGGCGCCGGGCCGGGCCCGCATCCGGTGGGGAGCCGGAAGCGTCCCTCCCGGCCGCCGTGCCCGGCGCGGCGGCCGGCGCCCGGTACCGCGCACGGCGGCGGGCCTGACCGGCGCCCGCGCGCCGCCGGTCCGCACGGTCGCGGAACCTGTCCCACCACGAGGAAGGCGAGGGAACCCATGGCGGTCAAGGTCTCGGACCACGTCCTGCAGCGGTTGCGCGAATGGGGCGTCGAGCACGTCTTCTCCTACGCCGGCGACGGCATCAACGGCCTGCTCGCCGCCTGGGGGCGCGCGGAGAACGACCCGAAGTTCGTCCAGGCCCGGCACGAGGAGATGGCCGCCTTCGAGGCGGTCGGCTACGCGAAGTTCTCCGGCAGGGTCGGCGTCTGCGCGGCAACCTCGGGGCCCGGCGCCGTCCACCTGCTCAACGGCCTCTACGACGCCAAGCTCGACCACGTCCCCGTGGTGGCGATCGTGGGGCAGACCGACCGGAGCGCCATGGGCGGCTCCTACCAGCAGGAGGTCGACCTCCTGAGCCTCTACAAGGACGTGGCCTCGGACTACTGCGCGATGGTGACCGTCCCAGAGCAGCTGCCCAACGTCATCGACAGGGCGATGCGCACCGCGTACGCGAGGAGGACGGTGACCGCCGTCATCATCCCCGCCGACGTGCAGGAACTGGACTACTCGCCGCCGACCCACGAGTTCAAGATGGTCCCGTCCAGCCTCGGCCTGTCCTCCCCCGTCCCCGTCCCGAGGCCCGCGGACCTCTCCCGGGCCGCGCAGGTGCTCAACGCGGGGGAACGGATCGCCGTCCTGGTCGGCCAGGGGGCCGCGGGCGCGCGGGCCGAGGTCGTCGCGCTCGCGGAGCGCCTGGACGCCGGGGTGGCCAAGGCCCTGCTGGGCAAGGACGTCCTGCCCGACGACCTGCCGTACGTGACGGGCTCGATCGGTCTCCTCGGCACCCGGGCCTCCTACGAGCTCATGCGGGACTGCGACACCCTGCTGGTGGTGGGGTCCAGCTTCCCCTACTCGCAGTTCCTCCCGGATTTCGACCAGGCGCGCGCGGTGCAGATCGACATCGACCCGCACATGATCGGCCTGCGCTACCCGTTCGAGGTCAACCTCGTCGGGGACGCCAAGGAGACCCTCGCCGCCCTGCTCCCCCAGCTCAAACGCGACAGGAAGCGCAAGGCCTGGCGCAGGAAGGTCGAGAAGGACACGGCGCGCTGGTGGGAGGTCATGCAGCGCCGGGCCGCCGTGGAGGCCGATCCCATCAACCCCGAGTACGTCGTGCACGCCCTGGACGCGCTCCTGCCGGACGACGTGATCCTGACGGCCGACTCGGGTTCGGCGGCGAACTGGTACGCGCGCCACCTCCGGATGCGCGGAACCATGCGGGGGTCCCTGTCGGGCACGCTCGCGACCATGGGGCCGGGGGTCCCCTACGCCATCGGCGCCAAGTTCGCCCATCCGGACCGGCCCGCCGTGGCGCTCGTGGGCGACGGGGCCATGCAGATGAACGGCATGGCCGAACTCGTCACCGCGGCCAAGTACCGGCAGGAGTGGAAGGACCCCAGGCTGGTCGTGGCCGTCCTCAACAACCACGACCTCAACCAGGTCACGTGGGAGATGCGCGCCATGTCCGGGGCGCCGCAGTTCCTGCCCTCGCAGTCCCTGCCCGACGTGCCCTACGCCGACTTCGCGCGCCTGATCGGCCTCGACGGGGTGCGCGTGGAGAGGCCGGAGGACGTCCAGGGCGCCTGGCACAGGGCGCTGGGCGCGGACCGGCCCTTCGTCATCGACTTCCGCACCGACCCCGACGTCCCCCCGATCCCGCCGCACGCCACCCTCGAGCAGATCGAGGCCGCGGCCTCGGCGGTCCTCCAAGGGGACAGCGAGAGCGCCGGCATCGTCAGGCAGGGGGTCAAGGCCAAGATCCAGGACTTCCTCCCGGGCCGGGGGCGCCACCACAAGCGCGGCTGAACGGCCGGAGGGGCCGGACCGGGTGCGGGAGGCCGCCGTGCCGGACGCGGCGCCCGGGACGAGGAGGACCATGGGGGACTCACACGGAAGGCCCGCGCCGCAGACCCTGCGGGACTACGCGCTGCTCGCGGACGGCGAGCGCGGGGCCCTCATCGGCCTGCACGGGGAGATCGTCTGGATGTGCGCCCCGCGCTGGGACTCCGGCGCCGTCTTCGGCGACCTCGTCGGAGGGCCCGGCCACTACACGGTCGCCCCGCGGGGGCGCTTCGTCGGCGGCGGCCACTACGAGCCCGGCACACTGGTCTGGCGCAGCCGCTGGACCACCTCGGGGGGCATCACCGAGTGCCGTGAGGCGCTGGCGTTCCCGGGCGACCCGCACCGGGCCGTGCTGCTGCGGCGCATCACGGCCGTGCAGGGGGACGCCCGCCTCGACCTGCGGCTCGAGCCCGCGGCCGACTTCGGCCGGAGCGGCGCGCCCTCGTTCCACCTGGAGGAGGGCGTGTGGACGGCGCGGTCGGGCGACCTGCGCCTGCGGTGGAGCGGGGCGCCCTCCGCGCACCCCGTGCCACGCGGCGGGGAGCCCGCCGGCCTCGCGGCCGAGGTCTCCCTCGCGGCCGGCGAACACCACGACCTGGTGCTGGAGATCGCCGACTGCCCCCTCGGCGCCGTGGTGGACGCCTCCCGCGCGTGGGAGGCGACGACGGCCGAGTGGTCCAGGACGGTCCCTGCCCTGGACCACGGCCTCGCCCCGCGGGACTCCCGGCACGCCTACGCGGTCCTGCGGGGGCTGACCAGCAGCACAGGGGGGATGGTGGCCGCGGCCACCACCAGCCTCCCCGAGCGCGCCAGGACCGGGCGCAACTACGACTACCGGTACGTCTGGATCCGGGACCAGTGCTACGCGGGCCTGGCCGCGGCCGCGGCGGGGAGCTTCCCCCTCCTGGACTGCGCGGTGGACTTCGTCTCGGCGCGGCTGCTCGAGGACGGCCCGCACATGGCCCCGGCCTACACCGTCGCCGGGGAGCGGATACCCGGCCAGGAGACGCTCGGCCTGGAGGGGTACCCGGGCGGTTTCGACCGTGTCGGCAACTGGGTGAACCGGCAGTTCCAGCTCGACGCCTTCGGCGAGGCGCTGATCCTGCTGGCCACCGCCCACCGGCACGGTCGGCTGGAACCGGAGGGGTGGCGCGCAGCGGACGCCGCGGTCGGCGCCGTCGCCCGGTACAGGAGGAGGCCGGACGCCGGCATCTGGGAGATCGGCGACCGGGCGTGGACCCACAGCAGGCTCACCTGCGCGGCCGGGCTCCGTGCCCTGGCCGGCGCGGCCCCCACCGCGGGCCGCGTGAACGAGTGGACACGTCTGGCCGACGCCATGGCCGCCGAGACCGCCGCCACCAGCCTGCACCCCGGCGGCCGGTGGCAGCGCAGCCCCGAGGACCCGGGGCTGGACGCCTCCCTGCTCCTACCCCCGCTCCGCGGCGCCCTTCCGGCCGGGGACCCGCGGACGGTGAACACCCTGCGGGCCTTCGTCCGCGAACTCACCCACGACCACTACGCGTACCGCTTCCGGCACGACGGGCGCCCGCTGGAGGAGGCCGAGGGGGCCTTCCTGCTGTGCGGGTTCGTGACGGCCCTGGCCGAGCACCAGCAGGGCCACCACGGCGAGGCACTGCGCTGGTTCGAGCGCAACCGCACCGCCTGCGGACCGCCCGGGCTGTTCGCCGAGGAGTACGACATCGGCCAGCGCCAGATGCGGGGGAACCTCCCCCAGGCGTTCGTGCACGCGCTGATGCTGGAGTCCGCCGTCCGGCTGGCCGCCCCCGCCGGGTCCGACCGGGTGTTCCACTGAGGGGTGCGCCGCGCGCCCGCCCGGCACTCCGGACGGCCCGGGGACGGAGGGGGACCGGGGCCGGCCCGGGCGGTCCCCCGGGGCCGGGTCAGCGGATGGCCGGGGGCTCCTCGGTGGAGAGCCGCTCCTGGTCGGCCGCCCAGGAGGCCAGCAGCTTGAGCCCGTCGGCCGCCGGTGAGTCGGCCGGCGCGGTGTAGACGTTCAGCTGCAGGCCCGGCTCGGCGGGGAGTTCCATCGCCTCGAAGTCGAGTTCGAGCAGGCCGACGCCCGGGTGGAAGAGCCGTTTGCGCCCGGAGCGGTGGAAGCGCACGTCCTGTGACGCCCACCTCTGCCGGAACAGCTCGCTGCGGGTCGAGAGTTCGCCGACCAGGGCGATGAGCGACTTGTCGTGCGGGTTGCGGCCCGCCTCCAGGCGCAGCATCGCGGCCGCGTCGCGGACGATCTGGTCGTAGTCGACGAAGAACTCCCGGGCCGCCTCCGGCTGGAGGTAGACGAACCTGGCGGTGTTCGCCGGACGCCGCGGGTCCGCGAGCACGGGGGCGTAGAGGGCCCGGGCGAGCCGGTTCATGGCCAGCACGTCGTGGCGGCCGTTGCGGATCCAGGCCGGGGCGTCGGTGATCGCGTCGAGGACCTGTCGCAGCGCCGGTCGGACGGTCGCGGGGGCGCTGCGCCCGCGGCGCCCGCTCCGCGCGCCCGACTCCCGCGCGAGGGAGAAGAGGTGTTCGCGTTCGGCCTCGTCCAGCTGCAGCGCCGAGGCCAGGGCCTCGAGCACGCCCTCGGAGGCGCCGGCCAGGCTGCCGCGCTCCATGCGCACGTAGTAGTCCACCGAGACCCCGGCGAGCATCGCCACCTCCTCGCGGCGCAGCCCCTTGACCCGGCGGTTGCCCCCGTACGCCGGAAGGCCCGCCTGCCGCGGGGTGATGCGCGCCCGCCGCGAACTCAGGAATTCGCGGATCTCACTGCGCAGGTCCATCGTCGCCATGCCCCCACGGTAGGCGCACCGCCCGCGGCGTGGGAGGTACTGCCGTTACCCGGGACGGCCGCGGGACGGGGACCCGCCCGGCCGGGGACGCGCCGGTCCGGCCACCGGATCCGGTGCGTGGGGGGCACTGCGGGTACCCGGATCACCAGGTACTCCTCCGCAGGTCACCCCTGATCTAGCGTGGCGTACATGAGCATTCCGAGCGTCACTCTCAACAACGGCGTGGACATGCCGGTCCTCGGTTTCGGCGTCTACCAGACCCCGCCGGAGCAGACGATCACGGCCGTGGAGACCGCCCTGTCCACGGGCTACCGGCACATCGACACCGCCGCGGCCTACGGGAACGAGCGCGAGGTGGGCGAGGCGGTGCGCCGCTCCGGTCTGGCGCGCGACGAGGTCTTCCTCGAGACCAAGGTCTGGATCACCGACTACGGCTACGACGAGACCCTGCACGCCTTCGACAAGTCCGCCGGCAAGCTCGGCGTCGAGCAGCTGGACCTGCTGATCCTGCACCAGGCGCTGCCCGGCGAGTTCGAGCTGACCGTCCAGGCCTACAAGGCCCTGGAGAAGCTCCACGCCGACGGCAGGGTGCGCGCGATCGGCGTCTCCAACTTCATGCCCGACCACCTCGACCGGCTGCTCTCCGGGGCCGGGACCGTCCCCGCGGTCAACCAGATCGAGGTCCACCCCTACTTCCGGCAGTCGGAGCTGCTGGAGTACGACCGCGAGCGCGGCATCCTCAACCAGGCCTGGTCGCCGATCGGGGGCATCACGTTCTACCGCGACGGGTCGAAGGGCTCCACCCTGGAGGACCCGGTGATCGGGAAGATCGCGGACGCGCACGGCAGGACACCCGCACAGGTGATGCTGCGCTGGCACATCCAGCAGGGCCGCCAGGTCATCCCCAAGTCGGTGACGCCGTCCCGGATCGCGGAGAACTTCGACGTGTTCGACTTCGAGCTCACCGGCGAGCAGCTCGCCGCCGTCGACGCGCTGGACACCGGCATCCGCGGCGGCCCCGAGGCCGCCGACATCACCCGCGAGAACTTCGGCATCGAGATCCCCGAGGCCTGAGGAGGCCGTCATGCACACGCGCACGCTCGGACAGGGCCTGGAGGTCTCCGCCGTCGGCCTCGGCTGCATGGGCATGTCCCAGAGCTACGGGCCCAACCCGGGGGACCGCGACGAGATGGTCGGCGTGATCCGCCACGCCGTGGAGGAGGAGGGTGTCACCTTCTTCGACACCGCCGAGGTCTACGGGCCCTACGCCAACGAGGAACTCGTCGGCGAGGCCCTGGCGCCCCTGCGCGACCGGGTCGTGATCGCCACCAAGTTCGGCTGGGACATCCAGGACGGCAGGATGGTCGGGACCGACTCCCGGCCCGAGCAGATCAGACGCGTCGCGGACGCGTCGCTGCGGCGGCTGGGCACCGACGTGATCGACCTCTTCTACCAGCACCGGGTCGACCCCGACGTGCCGATCGAGGACGTCGCTGGGACGGTCGGCGAACTCGTCGCGGCCGGCAAGGTCCGCCACTTCGGGCTGTCCGAGGCGGGCGCCGGGACGATCCGGCGGGCCCACGCGGTCCACCCCGTCACGGCGGTGCAGAGCGAGTACTCGCTGTGGACCCGCGACCCCGAGCCGGAGGTGCTGTCGGCCTGCGGCGGACTCGGCATCGGGTTCGTCCCGTTCAGCCCGCTCGGCAAGGGCTTCCTGACGGGGACCGTGGGTTCCTCGACCGAGTTCGCCGAGGGCGACATCCGCTCCACCATCCCCCGGTTCGACGCCGGCAACATCGACGCCAACGGGGCGCTGGTGGGGCACGTCCGCGCCCTCGCCGAGGCGAAGGGGGCCACGGCGGGCCAGGTCTCGCTCGCCTGGCTGCTCGCCCAGCATCCGTGGATCGTGCCGATCCCCGGCACGCGCCGACGGGGCCGGGTTGCGGAGAACTCCGGGGCCACCCGGATCGCGCTCTCCGCCGACGAGGTCGCCGACCTGGACGCACTCGCCGCACGGGTGGGCGTCCGGGGGGACCGGTACAACGCCCGGGGGATGGCGATGGTCGGCCTCTGACACGCCCGTGGCCGGGCCGGCCCGGGCCCGGTCGGCCCGACCGCAGCGTGGTGGCCGGTCCGCGCGGTTCGGCGCTCCCGGCGGGCTCCGTGGCCGGGTCCGGACACGTCCCGCCCTCGCGCGCCGCCGTCCGCCTCCGGTAGCGTCGGCCCGGTCACCCTTCGGGCGAACAGGAAGGCGCGAGCGAAGATCGAGGCACTGGCCCTGAGCGTTCTGGCTTCGTCTTTCCGGAGCCGTCACAGCTGGCGGAGCCTGCCCGAAAACTCGCCCTCCACCTCGGCCCCGCCACGCTCCTCCAGTTCCTCCTGGTCATCGCCGCGGGCCTGTTCGCCTGCAAGGTCGCCGCGGGAACCGCTGACCTCCTCGTGAGGGTCATGACCCACAAGGCCGCGCAGAGGTGGCCCGGGCTGGAGCGGGCGGAACCCCGGTGCGGCCCGGCCGGGACGGGGCCTCCCGCCGCGCAGCCCCTCATCAGCCGGAACGAGTTCCACGGCGACGGAGCGGGCACCGTCATCCAGGCCGGACGGATAGGCGAGCTGCACATCCACTCCCCCGGACACGGTGGCGCCGGGACGGCCGCCGGGGACGGCGACGGCTGAACTGTCGGGCCGTGCCGTGCGCCCCGTCGGCGGCGGGGTACGCCCGGAAGCGTCCACGGGCGCGGCGGAACCGCACCGGCTACACTCCCCGCGTGCGCAGCGTGTTCGTCTTCCCCCCGGGCGAGCGGTCCGTGACCGCCGCCCTCCTGGACCGGAGCGTGCCCGGGCAGCGCGAGCCGTGGATCCTGGACGGCGTCCTCTACATCGACATCGACGACGAGGAGACGGGCTTCCTGTTCTCCGACTGGGACCCCGAGGACGTGGCGGGCCTCGCAACAGCGGTCGGGCACCGCCCCGCCTGGGCGGTGCAGATCGACGTCTCCGGGCGCGTGTACGGCATCGCGGAGGTCCACCGGGCCGTCGCACTGCTCCTCGCGAACGGCGGTGTGACGGTCGACGACCACTCCGCCCACCCGTGGACACTGCGGGAGATCGTGTCCGGGGCGGTGGTCGAGGGCCGCCGCTTCTTCCGCCCCCGCTTCACCCCTCCCGGTTGGCACGGGCGATGAGCGCTTCGCTGCTTCCGCTCCCCGACTCGGGGAACCCCGTTCTCAGCTGCCCCAGAACCGGGCGGCAACGTCTCTGAAGCCGGCCGGCCTCGAACGGTCGCCTTCGATCAGGTCCACGACATCCAGAGCCTGCTCACCCGTCTTCCCGAGGGATTCCCCGTACAGAACCAGGATCCCCCTTCTGGCGACATCTCTGCACCTCCACACCAGGCCGAGATCTCCTCGGTCGATGACAGCACCATGGGCCACACCATTGACCATCTGAAATATCAGGCTCGAGGAGCACAATCCTCACATGGGGCGAAGGATCAGAAACGAGTGCAGCCATCGCGAGGGCCATGGTCGGCTCCGCCACCTCGAAGAACTGCCTCTGGACGAAGACCGAGTTCTCGAGATCCCAGTAGTGGTCCATGGCATCGTTCTCGGAGCCCTGGGACACCAACTCCATGAAGCACACCGGAACGAAGGACGCGTCACCCGTCATCGTCCTGAACCCCGGCCAGCCCCACAGGCCGGCTTCGAACTCGACCGACTTCACGTTCACTCGAAGACCGTCCACAGGCCGCCTACGGTCGCCCCTGAGACTTCACCCGATGAACGCGTGCGCCAGCCCCTCTCCGACCTCGGGACACTGAGAGATGTCCAGAGAAACGACGACGACCATGAGCTGGCCGGCTCTCACCAGCCCACAGCTAAGAATCCGCAGCCCCTTCCGGCCACGTGAAGTCTTCGGGCGGACCGACGATCGCAGCTTCGATTTTCTGCACCCGGAAATCTGTCAACAGGATCGCCCTCCAGGAAGACGACCTCACGGCGAAAATGCCATTTTCCGAATCCCTGCGCAGGACTTCGAAGAACTCATTCCACCCGAACCTGGCCTCCGCGACATCAGGGTAGGAAGCATACCTGAACCTGTAAGTATCCAAGAACAGCGAACTCTCCGCAACTCCGACATCGAAAGCCTCCCGGACGTCTCCGAACACTCCCTCCAGAATCTCCCCTGGAACGAATTTCAATGATCGACAACCACTCTCACGAAGCATCAAACTGAGCCTCGGGAAGGAAATCTGATACTGCACCGCGCCCCCGATCAAAACAAAATTAAATCCCGGACGGAATCAGAATACCATATCATCAGTAGACATTCCCACCCACGCCGGAATGGCATCTCCTGTCATGCGACCCTGGATTATCACTTCATACTCCCCCCGGAAATCCACCCAAGGCTGTTCATTTGAATGGACATGCACCCTGCCAGAAGGAATTCTTGATCGGATTACAACCCCAGCACCACCGTCCTTGGTTGCCGCAGTTAGTGCAACCCTAGGACTAGTTGTCCAACTCGTATATTCACTGTTCGTCTTACCGTTATGATGCGACTCAGGGGTCGCGCTTCCACCGCGAGGATTCACAACTCCGTTAGTGGCATCCTCAAAAGCAGGGTTCATATCCCCCGTTTGCCCGCTTCTTTCCGAGACTCCGCGATAGACAGTTGTTCCACCACCGCAGTTGTGGTTGAGGACGTTCAGGTCCCCAACGGTCACGTGGAACGTGTGGACGCCTTGGACGGTCAGGTTATGGACCGTCGCAGGCTGGGTCCAGGCCCGGACCGCGGAGACCTGCACCCAGGTGCCCGACGAGGTCTGCAGCCACGTGCCCGGAGCCAGGTCGACCGCGTCGACCCACTGCCCCAAGTCGGGCACCCAGAACGGGTGCTCGTCGGTCGCGATGACCACGTCCCCCGTCGTTACCGGGCCAGGGATGCCCGACTGCTCGGCCTGCTGCCCTTCAGTTTCGGAACCGGTATCCTCATCAGCCGCTTCGCGCTCGGTGGTCGGGTCCACCGTGATCTGCACCAGGTGCTTGGCACCCGACCCGATGATGGTGGCCAGCACCGTCCGCGCGGTCTGCTCACCGGTCTCCGGATCGGTCGCCAACACCTTCTCGCCGACATCGACCTCTTCGATGGGTCTGGTCGACCCGTCGGCCATCAGCACCCGTGTACCGGGCACAAAGCTGTTACCGGGTGCGCAGAGGTTGTCGATCTTGCCCGCCAGGCCACCCACGAACATCGACGCGACGTTCAGCGCCGTCTCACCGCACGCCCCCAGATCACCCGTGGTGAAGCACTCCAGGCCGACCGTGATCCCCAGCTCGTCCGCCACCAGCTGCGCCAGCCCCGCCGCTGCGGCGGCGATCAGCTTGTTGCGGGCCTCGACCTTCTCCTGCGCTCGGCGCCTCGGGGAACGCCGGATCCCGGATCCGCCGGGTCAGCGATCGGGGACCGGAGGGGGGTGGGCCGCCGTCCCGCTCCGGGGACGGCGGCCCTGCGCTCACGCCTCCTGGTTGATGCGGGCGATGAGGGCTTCGAGCTCCTCGCGCCCCACCGGCCCGAAGGACGCGAGGCGGCCCAGCGGGATCGAGGCCATCATGCGCACCATGTCCATGCCCAGCGCGGAGGAGTCGCCGGAGGCCAGCGGCGAGGAGGAGAGGGCCTCTCCGAGCACGGCCGCCGCCTTCGGATCGGCCATGACCTCGCCCAGCGTCGAGTCGAGCGTCACGGGAAGCCGCAGCTCGTCGCCCTCGACGGTGACCGCGGCCTCGGCCCTCAGGTCGCGGCTCGAAGCACCGGCCGACACCGTGTACTCGCCGCCCTCGACCACCCAGCGGTCGACCCGCACCTCCCAGTACGCCAGGTCCTCACGGGCCAGGAGCACGGAGACCCGCTCGCTCTGTCCGGGCTCCAGGGTCACGCCGGCGAAGCCCTTCAGCTCGCGGGGCGCCCGCGACACGGCCGAGTCGGGCTTGGAGACGTAGAACTGCACGACCTCGCGCCCGGCCCGGTCGCCGGTGTTGGTCACGGTCAGGCTCGCCGTGACGCCGGTCCCGTCCTGCTCCAGCCGCAGGTCGGAGTAGGCGAAGCTGGTGTAGGACAGCCCGTGCCCGAAGGGGAAGGCCACCTCCGTCTCACGGGCGTCGTACCAGCGGTAGCCCACGTACAGGCCCTCGCCGTAGAGCACCGCGGAGTTCTCCCCGGGGAAGTTCAGGTACGCGGGGGTGTCCTGCAACCGCACCGGCACCGTCTCGGCCAGCCGCCCGGACGGGTTGACCCGGCCGAACAGCACGTCGGCGATCGCGCCGCCGCCCGCCTGGCCGAGCAGTGCCCCGTCGAGGATCGCCGGGGCGAGTTCGGCGACCGGGGCCAGGCGCAGCACGCCGCCGTGGGAGAGCACGACGACCGTGCGGGGCTGCGCAGCCACGACGGCGGCGAGCAGGTCGAGCTGCTCGGCGGGCAGTTCGATGTGGTCCCGGTCGAAGCCCTCGGACTCCTGGTGCTCGGCGAGGCCGAGGAAGACCACGGCGGCGTCCGCGTTCTCCGCGTCGCGCACCGCCTGCTCGCGCAGGCCCGCGTCGACGTCCTCCCCCTCGGTGTACCCGTGGGAGAAGGTGACCGTGCCCTCCCCTGCCAAGGCGCGGATCTCCTCCAGGGGCACGTCCAGGCGCGTGGGGTTGACGTGGGAGCTGCCGCCGCCCTGGTAGCGCGGGTTCTGGGCGAACCCGCCGATGACGGCGACCGAGGAGCCCGGCGCCAGCGGCAGGAGTCCTCCCTCGTTCCTGAGAAGGACGACGCACCGCGCCGCCACCTCGCGGGCGAGCGTGTGGTGTGCCTCGGCGTCCTGCGCCGCGACCTCGTGGGTCCCCGACTCCCGCGACGCCCGCTCCCCGCGGGCGTGGGCCGCCTTCGCGGCCAGCGCGGCCACGCGGGAGGCGGCCGTGCGGACGTCCTCCGGTGAGCAGGAGCCGTCCTCCACCGCGGCGACCAGCCGCGCGTCGCTCGCCCCGCCGTCGCCGGGCATCTCCAGGTCCAGCCCCGCCGGGACCGAGGCGGAGCGCTCCCGCACCGCGCCCCAGTCGCTGACGACCACGCCGTCGAAGCCCCACTCCTCGCGCAGCACGGTGGTGAGCAGCCAGTGGTCCTCGGAGGCGTAGACGCCGTTGATGCGGTTGTAGGAGCACATCACGGTCCACGGGGCGGACGTGCGCACGACCTTCTGGAAGGCGCGCAGGTAGATCTCGCGCAGCGTGCGCGGGTCGATGTTCGAGCTGGAGCGCATCCGGTCGTGTTCGGCGTTGTTGGCGGCGAAGTGCTTGAGCGAGGCGCCCACGCCGGTGCCCTGGAGCCCGGTCACCCAGGCGCCGCCGAGGACGCCGGTGAGGAAGGGGTCTTCGGAGTAGTACTCGAAGTTGCGTCCGCCGCGCGGGTCGCGCTTGATGTTGATCCCCGGGCCCAGGAGCACGTCGACCCCCAGGGCTCCGGCCTCGGTCCCGAGTGCGGCGCCCACCCGCCGGACCAGGTCGGGGTCCCAGCTCTGGGCCAGGCCCACGGCCGGCGGGAAGCAGGTCGCGGGAAGGCTCTCGGCGAGCCCGAGGTGGTCGGTGGCTCCGGCCTGGCGGCGCACCCCGTGCGGCCCGTCGGTGAGCACGAGGGAGGGGACCTCCCCCACGGCCTTGGTGCTCCAGAAGTCGGCGCCGCCGCTCAGCGAGGCCAGCTCCGCGAGGGTGAGCCCGCTCAGGTCGGGGACGGGTCCGGGGTGTGCGTTCAAGGCACGAGCTCCTTCGTGTCGGTCGTAGGTCCCCTCGCGGTGCTTCACCCGGTGCCGTGCCGCGGTCGCGGTGGCCCCGCAAGGCCCCGGATCCCGCGTTCCGCGCCCGCGGGACGGCGGTGCCGCCGCCGTGCGGTGGACGCCGAGGGCGGCCCCTCAAAACTGAGTGAGGATGAGTTTTCGCAAGGGATTCGCAGCATACCGGCCTGCTTGAAGTCGGAACAAGGGCATCGCTTCGAGGAAATTCGAGTCGACATCGGTTTTGGGGGAAGCCTAGAGTGATCACCATGAGCACCACCTCCACCGGGTCGCGCGGCCCCTACGCCCGTTCGACCGAGCGCCGCAGGAGCATCGCCCGAGCGGTGCTCGACACCGTGCTGGAGGAGGGCCACGAGCGGGTCACCACGGCAGGGACCGCCCGGCGGGCCGGGACCAGCGAGGCCACCGCGCTGTACCACTACCCCACCAAGGAGCACCTCCTCGTCGCCGCCCTGGAGCTGTCCGACGAGGAGACCGCGCTGCGGCCCTTCACGTCCGACCCCGCCATGGGCCTGGACGACCTGCGCGCGTTCGTGGACACCACGGCGGAGCGGACGCACATCATGCGTCTGCACACCGCGCTCCTGGGCCGCGCCACCTCCCCCGACCACCCGGCCCAGGAGTTCCTCTCCCGCCACAACCGGGAGGCCGTGGCGCACTTCGCCCGGGTGGTGCGCCACCGCCAGCGCGCGGGCACGGCCCACCCCGGCCTCGACGCGGTCGGGGTCGCCCGCCAGTTCCTCGCGACCTGGGACGGCCTCCAGGCCCAGTGGCTCCTGGACCCCTCCTTCGACTTCGGCGACCACCTCGTCCAGGCGTTCCGCCGCCTCACGGGACAGAACTGGATGGAGGGCCGGGCCGTGCTCCTGGACCCCTCCGTCGGCATGTGACGCGGGAGGACGAGCCGACGTCCCGGTGACCGGGGCCGCGAACCTCCTGCGGCCGGGGCGGTTGCGGGGCGCCCGCCCTCCCGACGCATCGGCCCGTCTCATCCACGCGGCACCCGAGGCCGGGTTCCCCGTCCTGTCCGCCCCGCTCCCCTCCGAGGGGGACCGCCGGACCCCCGTTTTTCTGTGGATTCGTCCTGCCCCGCCCCGACCTGGGAGAACACCCGCCCACCGGCGGAGCCGACGGCCCGCGGCGGCCTCTCCACCGTTGACATCACCCACTCTTTGGTATCTACTTTCCAAAAGGAAAGCAGATACCAAAGAGGAGACAGACATGGCCAGCACTCCCGAGCTCGACCAAGTCGCCGAGGCCCGCAGCAGGATCGCCGCCCACGCCTCACTGCCCGGCTCCTACTGGGTGTTCCTCGCGTTCGCCGGCACTCTGATCGCGGGCCTTCCGATCTGGAGGGCGCTCCTCCCCACCGCAGGCGCCTACCTCGACTGGGGCCTGGTCGTCCTGGCCGCGGCGTCTGCGGTCTACGCGATCGTCCGGCGGCGGCGCACCGGCGTGTACCTCCCGCGCCGCGTCACCTCCTACCCCGGCGCCCGGATCCTGTGGGTCGCCACCCTGGCCGCCACCGGCGCCGGCTTCCTCGGCATCCAGGCCCTGGTCGACCACGGACACATGGGCCTCGCGCTCGCCGCCCTGGTCCCCGTCGCAACCGTCATGCTCGTGGGGTACATGCTCGTCCGCGCGGCCATGCGCCGGAGCATCGAGGCCGGTCGGGTCAAGCCGTGACCGAGCCTGACCACCCCGGCGACGGCGAACCGGGCGCAAGCGGCACCGGGCGCCGGCCGATCCTGGAGACCGGTCCCAGGCTGGCGATGTGCGCGCTCCTGCAGAGCGCCGACTGGGTCGACTTCGCCACCGTCCGCGACCTGCTCGGCGTCAGCGACCCGATGGTGTCGAAGCACAGCCGCACCCTCGAGACCGCGGGCTACCTCGACGTCCGCAAGGGAGCGGTCGGGCGCCGCCCCAAGACGTGGTTCCGCCTGACCCCCGAGGGCCGCACGGCTTTGCGGAGCCACCTGGCCTGGCTGGCCGAGCTGGCCTCGGCCGTCGACCGGACGCTCGACGGGCGGCCCACGGACGCCTCTCCGGCCGAGCCCGCCAGCGAAGAGGACCCGAGTCGGCGGTGACCTCCCCCGCGGCCCGTCCCGACCGGTAGGGCCGTCCGGCCCGCCGCCCCGGCACGAGAAGCCCCCGCTCCCCACAGGACCCCCGGTCCGGAGCGGGGGCTTCGTGCTGCCCGCGCCGCCCCCGGACCCGCGCGGGCAGCGGAGGGCCCCGGCGTCCTGACCCGGCCGTACAGCACCGACGAACCGGACCCCGCCCACGGGGGTCGTGGACACACCCCTTCCGAACACCCTGTAGACTTTCGGAAACGATAATCGTTTTCACTTCCTTGGTGGAAGCCCCTACGGGAAGGAGGGCACATGCGCGTGGTCCTGGTCACCGGCATACACCGGTCGGCACGTGGACTCTCGGTCGACGAACTGCTCGCCACGTCCCCAGGATCGGTGTCCGTGCACCACGACCTGGAGGAGATCGGGGAGGGGATCGTCCACCGTGTGGTCCGGGACGCCACGGGCCGGGTCGAACGCGAGCACGTCGACCTCGTCCACGCCTGCGCCTCGTGCACGCTGCGGGAGGACCTGATCCCCTACCTGCTCCGCATGGCGGCGGAGGATCCGCCCGGCCTGTGCGTCGTGGAGGCCTGGGACGGCGTCGAACCGAAGCTGATCGCCGAGGCGATCGCCCACGAGGGGGCCCTGCGCCTGGTCGCCGTCGTCGGCGCGGTGGACTCCGGCCGCCTGGTCGAGGACCTGCTCAGCGACGACGACCTGGGCGACCGCGGCCTGGACATCGCCGAGGACGACAACCGCACCGTGAGCGAGGTGCTCACCAGGCAGATCGAGTACCCCTCGGTGATCGATCTGTACGGGACCGACGCCGGGAGCGAGGCGCACGTCCTGGTGGAGCACCTCAACCCCGCGGCGGTCGTCGCGCTCCCCGGGTCCCGGGCGATCGACCCGACACGGGGCCTCTTCGACCCGGGGGCCGCCCACGCCCGGTCCAACCCGGCCTGGGCCCAGTACGGCGACCGCCTCGACGGGCGCGTGCGCACCTTCACCTGGACACGCACCCGCCCCCTGCACCCCCAGCGGTTCGCCGACGCCCTGGAACAGGTGCTGTCCACGAGCGTCCGCGGCCGGGGGCGCTTCTGGCTGGCCAGCCAGGCCGACTCCCTCCTCGTCTGGGAATCGTTCGGGGCGCTGCTCCTGGTGGAGGACGGCGGCCCGTGGATGGACGCCCTGCCCCCGGCCGCCATGGACCTCGCCCCCGAGGCCAGGCGCGTCTCCGCGCTCCTGGACTGGGACCCCGAGGCGGGCGACCGGCGCCAGCACCTCTCCTTCGTCGGTGTCGGCCTCGACACCGCGGCCCTGGAATCACTGCTGGACTCCTGCCTGGTCACCGACGAGGAGACGGGCCAGGAATTCAGCACCGACCCCTTCGCGGAGTTCTCAGAAAGGTGAGCATGCCCGCTTCAGCACGCCGTTCCGACAAGCGCAAGACGTCGCGGACCTTCACGAACCCCCTGGGCGAACAGGACTACGTCGACTACAAGGACACCGCCCTCCTGCGCAAGTTCATCTCCGAGAAGGGGAAGATCCGCAGCCGCAGGGTGACCCGGGTCACCGCACGCCAGCAGCGGCTGATCGCCGCGGCGGTCAAGAACGCTCGCGAGATGGCCCTGCTGCCCTACCCCTCCAACACGCCGACGCAGAAGGCCTGAGAAGGACCGGAAACGGTCCTGGAAAGACAAGGAGTCACCATGTCCCGCGTATGCCAGGTCACGGGGAAGTCCCCGTCCTTCGGAAACGCCGTCTCCCACTCCCACAGGCGGACCAAGCGCAGGTTCGACCCCAACATCCAGAGCAAGCGGTACTGGCTGCCCGGCGAACAGCGCTTCGTCAAGCTCCGGGTGAGCACGAAGGGCATGAAGGTCATCGACGCGCGCGGGATCGAGCGCGTCGTCGCGGACATCCGCGCCCGCGGGGAGAAGGTCTGAGATGGCGAAGAAGAGCAAGATCGCCCGCAACGAGCAGCGCAAGGCCGTCGTCGCCCGCTACGCGGAGCGCCGCGCCGAGCTGAAGCAGCTCATCAAGAGCCCCCGCACCGACGAGGACGTGCGCGCCGCGGCCCTCGCCGAACTGCGCCGCCAGCCCCGCGACGCCAGCGCGACCCGGGTACGCAACCGCGACTCGGTGGACGGCCGCGCGCGGGGACACCTCCGCAAGTTCGGCCTCTCCCGCATCCGCTTCCGGGAGATGGCCCACCGCGGGGAGCTGCCGGGCATCACCAAGTCCAGTTGGTAGCGGAGAACCCGTGGGCGTCCCCGCTCCGGCTGTCCGGCCGGAGCGGGGCGCCCGGCCCCGGCCGGGCCCGCCGGAAGGGCCGCAGGCCCTCGGGAGCGGCCACGGCCACCACCCCGACCAGGGCGCACCACTTCGGCGAGGAGACGCACCGTGTCTGAACACAACGACCCCTACGCCCGTTCCGGGCAGTACATCGACATCATGATCGCAGGCTGGTGGGAGCACCACGGGGAGACCCTCGTCGAGGCTCTGGGGGAGCTCCCCTCCGACGCCGGCCCCGTGGTGGACGCCGGCGCCGGAGGGGGCCACGGGACCCGCCTCGTGGCCGCCGCCCTGCCCGGGGCCCGGATCCTGGCCGTCGAGCCCTCCCTCCCGCTGAGGACGGTGCTGCTCTCCCGGATCGCCGAGGACGCCGACCTGCGCGACCGGGTGACCGTGGACGGCGACGACCTGCTCTCGGCCCACCTGCCCGACCGGATCGGCGGGATGGTGATGGCCAACCTCATCGGGCACTTCAGCCCGCACGAGCGCGACCGGCTCTGGGAGGACCTGGCCCCGCGCCTGGCCCCCGGGGCGTTCATCCTGCTCAACCTCGCCGCACCGCTGAAGCCCGAGCGGGTGGAACGGGCGCGGATGAGCGAGGTCCGCCTCGGCGACCGCTCCTACGTCGGCTGGGCCGCCGCCGAGCCCAGCGGCCCGGAGCGGGTGAACTGGCACATGACCTACGAGGTCCGCGGGGACGGGCGGGTCCTCGCCTCAGACGACGTCCGCTACGACTGGTGGACGATCACCGAGGAGGCGCTGCGCGCCGAGACCTCGCCCCACCGCCTGCGGGCCGTGCCGCACGGCCCCTCCGAGGCCGGGCTGTACAAGCTCCTCCCGGAGGGCTGAGGCCATGAGCGCACCCGACGGGCTCCCGGTGACCGTGCTGTCCGGTTTCCTCGGCGCGGGCAAGACGACCCTGCTCAACCACCTCCTCGGCAACCTGGACGGCCTGCGGGTGGCGGTGATCGTCAACGACATGAGCGAGATCAACATCGACGCCGAGCTGGTCCGGGGCGAGGGCCACCTGTCCCGGACCGACGAGCGCCTGGTGGAGATGACCAACGGCTGCATCTGCTGCACCCTGCGCGACGACCTGCTGGAGGAGGTCTCCCGTCTCGCGGAACAGGGCCGCTTCGACCACCTGCTGATCGAGTCCAGCGGCATCTCCGAACCGATGCCGGTGGCGGCGACCTTCGCCGTCCCCGGCCCGGACGGACGCCCCCTCCTGGAGGGGGCGCGGCTGGACACGATGGTGTCGGTGGTCGACGCCGCGAACTTCCTCACGGAACTCGACAAGGGCGACGACCTGGTCGAACGCGGACTCGACGCCTACGAGGACGACGAGCGCACGGTCAGCGACCTGCTCGTCGACCAGGTGGAGTTCGCCGACCTCCTCCTCGTCACCAAGACCGACCTGGTCACCGCGCAGGAGGCCGAGCGGGTGGAGGCGGCCGTGCGCAGGCTCAACCCCCTCGCCCGGGTCCTGCGCGTCACGCACGGCCGCGTCGACCCGCGCGAACTGGTGGGGGCCGACCGGTTCGACCTCGAACGCGCCTCCCGCGCGCCGGGGTGGGTGGCCGAGCTCAACGGCGACCACGTCCCCGAGACGGAGGAGTACGGGATCTCCAGCCTGGTGTTCCGCGCCGACCGCCCCTTCCACCCCGGACGGCTCTGGGAGCTGGTCTCGGCGGGCTTCGACGGGGACCGGCACGGCACGATCCTGCGGACCAAGGGCTTCTTCTGGCTGGCGACCCGCGCCCGGACCACGGGGCTGTGGTCCCAGGCGGGGCCGGTGGCCCGGTTCGAGCCCGCGGGGGTGTGGGACCCGGCCGACGGGGCCGCCCTGGGCTACGCGCCCGAGGACCTGGCGGACAGCGAACCGGTGGAGCCCCGCCAGGAACTGGTGTTCATCGGCACCTCCCTGCGGCGCGACTCCCTGGACCGGGCCCTGCGCTCCTGCCTGCTCACCGACGACGAGCTCGCCGCGCCCTGGGAATCGCTCCAGGACCCCTTCCCGGAATGGGACGTCCACGGCCTGCACGACCACGCGCACGCCCGCGCCTGAGGCCCCCGGGACCGCCGTCCACAGGCGCGCACCGTGCGCCGTGGGCGGCCCCGGGCCGCCGTCCCCCGGGTCCGTGGGAGTTGCGTCAGCTTCCCGGAACCCCTCCCGGCGCTCCCCGTCCTCCCTTCCGGCCCCTCCCGAAGCGGCCGAGGGAACCCCGTTCCCGACGACCAGGAAACGTCGCACACACACCGGCCGTTTCGGCGGCTCCCTCCGGGGCAGCTACATGCACGATCGCCCCCGGGCATGTCGGCGCCGGGGGGCGGACGGCGCGACCGGTGCGCGCTCCCCCGCCCGCTCCCGGCCGTTCCGGACGAGACGAGGGAGAGGGTGTGCGAGGAGACCTCCTGAGAAAAGTCGTGGGGACGTGGCGCACGGACGCGGGGCCGGGGAGCCCCGGTGGGCCGGCCGCGTCCGGGACGGACTGGTACGCACGGCTCCGGGTATGGCTGACCAGGTCCGTGGCCTCGGGGAGCTACGAGCGGCACACCCTGGCCCTGGTGGCGAAGGGCGCCCTCGCCGCCACCTTGGCGTGGCTCGTCGCCCACCACCTCATGGCGGCGCCGAGCCCGGCGTTCGCCCCGTTCTCCGCGGTGCTGATGGTGCAGGTGACCGTCTACCAGTCCGTCGTGCAGTCCCTGCGCTTCGTCGGCGCCATCGTCCTGGGGGTCGCCCTCCAGGCCGTGTCCGCGCTGACTGCGGGCCCGGACATCCTCACGTTCGTCCTCGTGGCCCTCGTCGCCCTGGGCGTGGGGCAGTGGCGCGCCCTCGGCCGGTACGGGCCCCAGGTCGCCACCGCCGCGTTCTTCGCCTTCGCCACGTACGTGTCCACCTCGGGAACTGCGGAGCGGCTCTCCCAGCTCGGCCAGATCGTGCTGCTGGTCCTGGTGGGGAGCGCGATCGGCGTGGCCGTCAACCTCCTCGTGTTCCCGCCCCTGCGGTTCCGCAGCGCCGAGTCCGCCCTGCAGACCCTGGTCGGCTCCCTGCGCCACCTGTGCGCGGACATGAGCCGGGGCCTGCTGGAGGGGCGGATCGACGAGTCCACGAGCGCGTGGTGGAGGCAGCGGGCCAACGCGCTCGAACCGGCCGTCCGGCAGTCCCGGCTGGCCGTCGGGACCGCGCGGGAGAGCGTGTACTACAACCCGCGCCGGGTCCTGGGCGGGCGGGGGCGCTCGGAGCCCCGGCCGCAGTTCTACGAGCAGCTCGTCGACAGCCTGGAAAGGGCCGTCAGACAGGTCGAGTCCCTGGCTCGGGCCCTGGACCGCTGGCAGAAGGACGATCGCGCCGACCCCCACTGGGAGTTCCTGGTGAGGTGCGGCGAACTCGTGCAGTCCGTCGCCTCGGCACTGAGCGTGCTGGAGGAGCCGGACGGGTTGCGCACGCATGCGCAGGCGGAGCGGTTCCACGAGGCGGTCGAGGGCGTCCGGCGGCACGGGTCCGCCCTGGAGGGCGTCTGCGCCGGCGGCAGCGACGGCACCCCGCCGCTGGGCGACCCGACCCGGCCCTACGGGGTGTTCCTCATCGAGACCCGGCGCCTGCTCGACGAGTTCGAGTACGTCGACGAGCTCCTGGGCGGGGCCCGGCTGCGGGCGTCGGGCTGAAGGCACGGTCCGAGGCGGCCGACGTCGCCGGACAGGGCCCCTCCCGCGGCGTCCCGGCGGAGGGACCCGGCGCGCGGTCCCCCTCACCCGGCGTAGCGGCGGGCCCGGGAGCGGCCTGAGCCCGCTCTCGACCTCGGCGGGCAGCGCCTTCCGCTCCCGGGCGGCCCGCCGCGGGGACGACGACCGCGTACCCGGGGCCGCTACCGCCGGCCCGCCCGGGTGCGGCGGCGCACCAGGAAGGGGCCGATCGCGAGGATGTCCACCGGCGCCGACCCGAAGCACTCCAGGGCGTCGCGCGGCGAGTCGACCATGGGCCGCCCCGCCGTGCTGAGGCCCGTGTTGACCAGGACGGGGAGGCCGCTGCGCTCCTCGAATCGGTCCAGCAGCCGCGCGGTGAGCGGGTCGTCCTCGGGCGAGACCGTCTGCACCCTGGCGGTGCCGTCCACGTGGACCACCGCCGGCAGGCGCTCGCGCCAGGCGGGCTCCACCTCGTGGACGAAGAGCTTGTAGGGGCTCGGCAGGGGACCGCCGGAGAAGATCTCCCCCGCCCTGCGCTCGGCCACGATGGGCGCCACGGGCCGGAACCACTCGCGCCCCTTGACGTCGTTGAGCCGTTCGAGGTTGCCGGCGTTGAACGGGTTGGCGAGCAGGGACCGGTGGCCCAGGGCCCGCGGGCCGTACTCCGCCCCTCCCTGGAACCAGGCGACCAGGGCGTCGGCGTCCAGTTCGGCGGCGACGGCGTCGGCGAGGTCGGAGGGGCGCTCGAACTCGACGTCGGCCTCGTCGAGCAGGGCCCGCAGCTCCTCCTCGTCCCAGGAGCGGCCCAGTTCGGCTCCCGGCATGGGCTCGACCGCGTCCCCGGACAGCGAGGCCAGGTGCATCGCCCCGCCCAGGGCCGTGCCCGCGTCCCCGGCTGCGGGCTGCACCCACACGCTGTCGAAGGGCCCCTCGGCGGCGATACGGCTGTTGGCGACGCAGTTGAGCGCGACGCCCCCGGCCATGGTCAGGCTCCTCTTCCCCGTCCGCAGGTGCAGCCAGCCGAGGACGCCGAGCAGCGCCTCCTCCATGGCGGCCTGGACGCTCGCGGCCAGGTCCGCGTGCTCCCGGGTGGGCGTCTCGCCCTCCCGGCAGGGCTCGGTGAGGGACTTCCAGTCCACGCCCGCCGCCCGGACCAGCCCCTCCCCCTCGTAGCCGATGCTCTCTCGCAAGCGGTCGAGCATGGTCGGTGAACCGTAGGAGGCCAGGGCCGTCACCGTGTACGCGTCACTGGAGCGGTGGAACCCCAGGTGTTCGGTGAGTTCCTCGTGGACCAGCCCGAGGGAGTCCGGCAGGGGCTGGCGCGCCAGGACCTCCAGGCGCCCGTCCGTGTAGGAGCCGGCCAGGTGCGAGGCCGCCTCGCCCCGGCCGTCCGCCACGAACACCGCGCAGTCCCCGCCCCCCGCCTCGGGCGGGGCGGCGAGCCCGGCGGAGGCGGCGTGGGCCACGTGGTGGGGGACGTACACCACCTTCGCCGGGTCCAGGCCGGGCAGCTCCGAGGCCAGGAAGTGGGGCGCGCGCTCGACGTAGAACAGCCGCAGCTGCTCCCAGGCCACGTCCTGACCCGGCCCGGAGGGGTCGGCCAGGGCCGGATCGTAGGAGTAGGAGACCGCGTCCAGGTCGGCGGGCCGCAGGCCCGCCCGCTCCAAGCACCACCGCATCGACGCCGACGGCAGCTCCCAGGCGGAGTAGGGGACGGCCTCCTTACCGTGCTTGCGCCGGGAGAACCTCTCCTCCTCCGCGGCGGCGACGGTCCGCCCGTCCACGACGAGCGCGGCGGCCGGGTCGTGAAACACGGCGTTGACCCCGAGAATGCGCATGCGACCGC
The DNA here is from genome assembly GCF_026642255.1 of Streptomonospora nanhaiensis. Taxonomy (GTDB): domain Bacteria; phylum Actinomycetota; class Actinomycetes; order Streptosporangiales; family Streptosporangiaceae; genus Nocardiopsis; species Nocardiopsis tropica. Next base: position 4,488,321 of record NZ_CP113264.1, read on the forward strand.
TCCCTCCGAGACTGGGGTGTGATGGCGAACGCACCCTCTCGACTACCGAAGGCGGTCGCCGGTAAACATGGTCCCAAGGCGGATCCGCACACGGTCTGCTCCGCGGCCGCGCGGCCGCAGCGCCTTCGGCCCGCCGTGTTCGTCCTCGCGCCGACGGGTCGGTGGCGGTGCGGTCAGGCTGCACGGGTGCGCGGACGAGCGGAACTGTGGGGGCCGCTGGTCGACCGGGACTCCCACCGCTGCCTGTGGGCGGGAAGCCGCGGGGACCCCCGCTCCGAGCGCCTCGCCCCGGACCCGGAGTCCATCGGTGCGGAGGAGGTCCTGGCCGCCTGCGCCGCCGCCCCCGGGCCGTCCCCCGCGCCGTCCCCGGCGCGCGGGGAGGGGCCGGGCCGGTAGCGGCCGGCGCCGCTCCCCCGGCCCGCGTCAGGGTGCGGGGTAGGGGTTCTCGCGCAGGCTCCGTGCCAGGTGGGCCGCGTTGCGGGCCAGGGTGGCCGTCGTGGAGGCGACCGCCTCCGGGGTCTGCTCCAGGTCCTTGTAGTCCTTGGGGTTCATGGCCTCGTTGTTCCAGTAGGTGCCGCCCTGGGCCGGAATGGTGAAACCCGTGTCCCCCAGGGCCTGGAACAGGTCCGCGGTGATCTTGTGAGCGCCGTCCTCGTTGCCGACGACCGCCGTCACGGCGACCTTGCCGAACATGGACGGACGCCCCTGCTCGTCGGTCTCGCCCAGCTCTGCGTCGAGCCGCTCCAGGACCCGCTGGGCGACGCTGGACATGTGGCCGACCCACGTCGGCGTCGCCATCACGAGGATGTCCGCGGCCAGGAGGCGCCGCCGGATGTCCGGCCAGGCGTCGCCCGAGCCCATGTCGGTCTCCACACCGGGGCGGACGTCGTGGTCCACGACCCTGACGAGGTCGCCGGCGACACCGTGGCCGGCCAGGGCGTCGAGGACCTGCCGCGCCATCAGTTCGCTGCTCGACGGGGCGGGCGACGGTTTGAGGCTGCACACGAGAGCCAATGCGTTCATGGGGACCATGCTGGGCGAGCCCCGGGGCCGGCACACGCAGGCGCGCGGGCGGGGTCTCCCCCGGGACCGGATCGCCCTCTCCCCCTCCAGGCCGGGCTCAGCGCTCCCGCTCTGCGGTCCTGCGCGGATCCTCCGCCAGGACGAGGTCCGCCATCCTCCGCACCTGCTCCGCCACGGGGCGGTCACGGTCGACGAACAGCGTGTACCGGTAGGCGTCCATCCGCTCGCCCGTCTCCCCGGCCCGGTGGAACCCGACGTCCACGCCCTCGGGTTCCCGGAGCTCCTCCGGCAGGCCGGGATCCTCGCGCCGCGGCGAGACCTCCGTGAGGACGCAGCCCCAGCGCTCGAACCAGCGGCTCTCCGCGAGGGTCCGCCCGAGGAGCCGGGCGGCGGTGTCCACCGGCTCCTCCCAGCTGCGGTCGGCGGCGGCCCGTGCGAGTTCGGCCTCGTACCGGGCGGCGTCGAAGTGGAGGTCCGCCGGTACGACGGAGCTGTCGCTCGTGTTCTCCCACGAGTCCCAGACCACCCGGCCCCCCTCGCGGCGAATGGTGGCGTACAGGGCGCCGCAGCAGCCGGCCGTGCAGGTCGGCTCGGTGATCATGGTCCTGCGGGGTTCCTCCGTGACCGCCAGCGGCCGGCCGGCGGCCGGCCCGGTCCAGAACCGGCAGCTGCGCGCCCTGCCTTCCGGGTGGACCTCCGCCAGGACGTCGGCTCCATCGACGAGGGGCCGCACCTCGGCCCAGGGGTCCGCCGTCCAGTCGTCCGGGATCCTGTGGCGCAGGGTCAGGGTGCTGACCGTCGGCTGCTCGCTCATCGCCCCATGATCGGCTTCCTCCGCGCGGCGGTCCACTCGTTTTGCGGCCCCCGGGGGATCCGCGCCGCCCTCCGTCGGCGCCCCCCGGACAGGGCCGTGTCGACCGCCCGGGCCACCTGCTCGGCGGCCTTCTCCGGGCGGTAGGAGGAATCGTAGAGTTCGTGGGCGCGGTCGGCCGTGGCGCGGGCGGCGGCGCGGTCGGAGAGCAGCCGCACGCACTCGTCGGCGATCGCCTCCGTGGTGTCGGCGATCCCGCAGTGCTCGCCGGCCCGGACCTCCAGCCCCTCCGCCCCCACGGTGGTGGAGACCACCGGCACCCGGTGGGCGAAGGCCTCCAGGATCTTGATGCGCGTGCCCCCGGCCACGCGCAGGGGCGCGACCACCAGGTCCGCCTGACGGAGGTAGGGCGTCATGCTGGGAACGATGCCCGTGACCTCGACCCCCGGGGACCGGCCGAGTGCGTCGATGCGCGGCGAGGACTGGCCGGCGAGCAGCACGCGCAGGTCCGGGAACTCCTCCCGGACCAGGGGCGCGATCCCCTTCACCAGCCATGCGGCCGCGTCGGCGTTGGGGGCGTAGGACAGGACCCCCTGGAAGAGGATGGTGGGCCTTCCCGGCCCCCTCTCCTCCGCCGTTTGCGCCCCGCCGTCCACACGGTCCCCGGCGGGAGGTGTGTACGTGTTGGGGACCACCAGCGAGTTCGGAAAACCGGAACGGCGGAGGTCGCCCTGTCCCGAGTAGATCAGCACGTCCGCACCCTGCGCGGCCCGGCGGTGGATACGCCGCCAGCGGGCGATGACCCGGTGCATGTCCAGTCTGCGGACCGGGGTGAGCTCCATGCCCCGGTCAGCCTTGCCGATGGAGAGCCAGCGGGCCAGCAGCACGTCCCTCAGGTCGTCCACGTCGATGACGGTGGGCGCGGAGACCAGGCCACGGGTCATCAACCAGACGTGTTCGCGCATGTACCAGACGAGGTCGTACCGGGTACCCGCCAACCAGCCGGGAGCCTTCTCCAGGACGGCCCCGCGTGTCTTGCCGATCTGCGCGGCGAGGGTGCCCCTGAGGAATTCGGTGACCCGGCGCGCCGGTGACCTGTCCTGGTCCAACGGGGAGAACTCCTGCGGCACGGTGAGCACCCGGTCGAAGACGGAGTCCGCGGGCGGCTCCTCGTGCTTCCCGTCGAGCGGCAGCACCAGCAGGTCAACGGTGCCGAGCCCGGCGAGGGCGCCGGCGATCACCTTCGTCCGCATCGCCCCGCCGAACGGGTCCCAGGGCCTGATCCCGCTCACCAACAGAATCCGCAACGCCATCCGCCCTCCGCTCCTCCTTCGGCCACCGCCCATCCTCCACCCGTCCGGGCACGGCCCGTCGGCAGCGGGGGCAGGCCGGCCGGCGCGGGCGGCCGACCGGGGGCGGAGCATGCGAGGCCCCCGTCCCGCGGCGACCACGGGGAACACGGCGCCCGTCCCCGCTGGCGTCCACCACCGGCCCCGACCCCTGGCCGGACGCCCCGCCCCTGGCCGGATGTGGCCAGGGTTTCCTTCTGTTCACCCTGGGATGGAAGCGCTCCCACGTCAAGCGGATCCGGTCCACCGGAACGGACTCCGAGGGCGTTCCTCCGCCGGGGACGGACCCCGGACACACGGTGATCCGTGGCCTACGATCTGGAGCCGTCGGCCGGAAGAGACCCGCCGCGCGCCCCGCAGACCCGACGAGCAGGAGCACGCCGTCCGCCCCAGCTCCCCACACCCGTCGACCCGACGACGCGGGGCCCCGAGGCCGCAGACCCGGGTCCCGTCCGCGCCACACCCCGACCTGGAGCCGCCCGTGAGCAGTGGGAACCGAGAGCACGCACCCCCTCCCGCACGTCCTCCCGGGCCGGGACCCGCGACCGGCGTCCGGGCGTGGAACGCTGGTGGGACGAGGCCGTCCTGGCCCGTGTGCGCATCATCCGGGCGATCCCCTCGACCGGCCCGGCCCTGTCCTCGGCGCTGTTCCTGGTCAACGTGGTCCTGGGCGTGCTGCCCGTCGCGTTCGTCGTGACCACCTCGGTCGTGATCGGCCAGGTGCCCGCGGCGGTGGCGGCGGGGGTGGGGTCGCAGGCCTGGTCCGCGCTCGTGCGGACCTTCCTGGCCGCTGCCGCGCTCTTCGCCCTCCAGACCCTCCTCACCCCCGTGCAGCACATGCTGGGCGAGCTCATGACGCGGCGGATGGACGGCCTCCTGCAGCAGCGCCTCATCCGGGCGTCGCTGCGCAGCACCGGCATCGGCCCGCTGGAGGACCCGGCCGCGCTCGACTCCCTGGACGAGGTGAACCGCTGGTTCGAGGCCCGGGCGCACACCCCGGGCGGCGCCTGCGCCGGAATGCTGGCGCTCGTGGCCCGCTACGTGCGCCTCGCCGCACTGACCGCCCTCCTGGGGGTCGTGGCCTCCTGGGCGATGGCGGCTGCGCTCCTGGTGGCGGTACTCGTCTTCCGGACGGGGCAGCGCGGCGGCCTGCGGGTGCTGTCACGTGTGTACGACACCGGGGTGGGCGCGGTGCTGCGCCGCGCGAACCACCTGCGCGGCGTGGCCATGGGCGCCCGCGACGCCAAGGAGCTGCGACTGTTCGGGCTCACCGCCTGGTTCACCGACCGCTACGTCGACGAGCACACGAGGGCGCACGACCGCGTGTCCCGGGCCAGGCGCCGGGTGTTCCTCGTCCCGTACCTGGGCTACACCGCCCTGGGACTGCTCGCGGTCTGCTCCGTCCTGGCCCTGCTCGCCTCCGGCGCCGCGCAGGGGGCCGTCTCGCTCACCGGGCTCGCGCTGGCGCTGCAGGCGACCGCCGCGATGGTGATGTGCGGCGCCAACTACCCGGAGGCCGACCTCCAGACCTCCCTGGGCATGCGGGCCTGGCAGTCCCTGGACGCCCTGGAGGAGCGCATGGCGCGGGCCGGGGGACAGGCGCCGCCCCGGGAGGCCGCGGCGCCGGGGAGGAGGCCGTCACCGGTCCCGTACCGGTGTCCGGGCTCCGGCAGCCGGAGCGATGACCGCGTCCTCCCCGCGCCGGTGTCCCCGTCCTACCGGGTGTACCGCGCGGCTGCGGACGACCGCGAGATCCCACGACCACACCGTCGTCCCCGGGTCCGGGGATGCCCTTCCTTCCACCCATCGGGGGCACTGATGTCCGGCGTCCACCTCTCCTGCGCGATCATGGCGCACCCGAAACGCTCCGCGGCGGCCCACCGCCTGGCGGCCTCCCTCCCCGGGCTCTCCCCCCGGGTCGTCCTCGACCCGGAACCGGACGGCCCGCCGGCGACCCTGCGGACGGCACGTGCCGCCTGGGCGGCGGCACCGCCGGGGGCCACCCACCACCTGGTGCTCCAGGACGACGCCGCACCGGTGGCCGGTATGGCGGACGCCCTGGCCGGGGTCCTGTGCGCCCACCCGGACCTTCCCGTCGCCCTGTTCTGCGAATGGGGGTCGGGGACGGGGTCGATGGCGCGGTGGGCGTCCATGGGCGGGTTCGGCCTCGCCGAGTGCGTCGACGCCTTCGTGCCCACCGTCGGCCTGGCCCTGCCCGCGGCGACGGCCTCCGCCCTGGTCAGGGCGATCGACTCCCACGATCCGGCCGAACACGACGACGAGGTGGTCGCCCGGTTCCTGGAGGAGCGGGGCCGGAGCGCGTTCGTCACGGTGCCCAACCTGGTCCAGCACGACGGCGACACGAGCCTGGTGGGCAACGACCACGCGATGGGAGCCCGGCGGTCCGCCCTGCTCGCGCGCCCCGGGGAGGCCGTGGCCGAGGACGTCCTTCACGCACCCGGGCTGGTGCCGTTCGTGAGCTGGCGCCGTGCCCGCGCCGCGGCGATCCGCTGGGACACCGCGGCACACCGCTACGAGGGCCACGTGGCCCTGATGCGGGAGGAACTGCGACAGGCGGGGGTCGAGCACGCGGACCTGTGCGGGGCGCTGGACCGGTGGGCGGCCTCCCCCACGGGCCGCGCCCTGGAGGGGGCGCTGGGCTACGGCCTGCTCCACGAGCTGTGGACGGTGGCCGCGGCCCTCGCCGTGCTCGCGCCGTTCCCCCTCGAGGATCCGGTGTCCCCTCCGTCCCCGGACCTGACGAGGGCGCTGGCCTCCCTCGGCCCGGGAGGGCTGCGCACCGTCACCCCCGACGCGGCCCAGGACCCCCGGACGGTCGAAGCCCTCGGGGAGCTGGCGGCCGCGGGCCTCGCCTTCGGAGCACGGGCGGCCGCCACCGCCGCCGGGGGCGCCGCTGCCCCCCGCTCCTGAGCGCGCCGAGGCGCCCCGCTCACCGGAACGCGTCGGCCCCGGCCGGCATGGGTCTGCCGCCGCCCACAGGTCCGGCGCGGCCCCCCGGCCGTCGAACCGGTCCTCTCCGGCGGCCCGACTCCCACCTGCGGGCCCGCACCAGGTATCGCCCGGCCCGCGCCCTCCCGGGCGTCGGAGCCGCGCCCCGGGACACGCGAGGAAGGAGGGACGGGAACGTTTAGGCGTCGGGAAGTCGGCTAGGGCCCTGTGCGAGGCCGGCAATCGTGAGAGGAGCTGACCATGGCGGACAGTATCGCCGAAGTGATGAGCGAGACCGTTCACACGGTCGCACCGGAAACGACCCTGCGCGAGGCCGCCAGGATCATGCGGGACGAGGACGTGGGCGATGTCGTGGTGACCGACTCCGGGAGGATCCGCGGGGTGCTCACCGACCGGGACATCGTGGTGCGCTGCGTGGCCGACGAGGGGGACCCGGACAGGGTCACGGTCGGCCAGGTCTGCAGCGCCGAGGTCGTGACCGTTCCGCGCCAGAGCAGCCTCCGGGACGCCGTCCACGCCATGCGCGCGTCCAGCGTGCGCCGCCTGCCCGTCGTCGACGGGCCCGAGGTCGTGGGCATCGTGACCATGGGCGACCTGGCGCGGGTGGTCGACGAGGACTCCGCGCTGGCGGACGTGAGCGCGGCCCCGCCCAACCGCTGACCAGACCATCACAGGAGAGAAGCCCCGCCCGGGTTGGGGAGCCCGGGCGGGGCTCGTCCGTGTCCGGCGGCGTGCCGGGGCCTCCCGTGCCGCCGGCGGCAGGCGGCCCCGGGGTGCGCGGCGACCGGGATCCGCGCACGCAACGGCCGTACCGTCCGGAGCGGTTCGGGGCGCCGGACCCCAGGTATGACAGGATCACCGCGTCCCACCCCGCTGCCGCGTGCGCCACGGACACCGCCGTCCTCCGCGTGCCCGGTCCGGCCGCTCCCCGCGGTCCGCGGAACACACCCGGGACGCACCGACCCGAGAACCCGGAGACGGAATGACCCTCGACCCCTACCTCGCCGGCAGGCTGCACCACCTCGAAGGCCTCGGCGACCGCGCCATGGCGCGCTCGGACCCCGAGGCGGCGCGGTGTTTCGCCGAGTACCACCGCGACCCCGCCGAGTGGCGGATGCCCGACGTCTCGGTCGAGGACCGCACCGTCCCGGGCCCCCACGGGGAGGTCCCCGTACGGATCTACCGGCCGCGGGAGCAGAGCGGCCGCGCGCTGCTGTGGCTGCACGGCGGCGGGTTCATGGCCGGGGACCTGGACATGCCGGAGGCACACACCGTCGGTTCGGAGCTGGCCGCCCGCGCACAGGCCCTGGTCGTCTCCGTCGGCTACCGCCTCGCCGTGGACGGCGTCCGCTACCCGGTCCCCGTCGACGACGCGTACGCGGCGTGGACGTGGCTCGCCGGAACGGGCTGGGCGGAGGCCGGCGCCGTCGCCCTCGGAGGGGCGAGCGCGGGTTCCGCGCTCGCCCTGTCCACGGCGCTGCGGCTGCGCGACCGGGGCCTCCCCCTCCCCCGCTCGGTGCTGCTGGCCTACCCCTTCGTCCACTTCCCGACCCCGGCGCTGGACGCGGACGGCGCGGCCCGGATGGAGGTCCTGCCGCCGGTCCTGCGGTTCACCCCCGAGTCGATCGAGGCCATGGTGCGCAACTACGTGGGCCGCGTGGGCGGGCTCCCGGCCGACGCGATGCCCGGGGCCGCGGACCTGTCCGGCCTTCCGGCGACCAGCATCCTGCTGTCCGAGTACGACGACCTGCGGCCCTCCGGCGAACTGCTCGCCAGGCAGCTGGAGGAGTCGGGGGTTCCCCACAGGACCTACCTCGCGGCGGGGATGCCGCACGGGCACCTCAACCGCGGCCCCTCCCTCGGAGAGGTCGACCGCTCGCTCGCCTTCTTCGCCGACGCCCTCACGGGCTGACCCCGTGCCGCGGGGCCCGTCCGGGGGCGGGCCCCGCGCCCGTCAGTCCCCGGGGACCGACGCGCGCAGGGCCGCCATGATCCACGGCCAGGGCACCGGGCCCTCCTCCCCGCCGGGCGGGCCCCCGTTGATCACCGCCACCAGGCTCGTGTACCTGCCGTGCGTGCTGTCGAACCAGGGGTCCTCCACCGGCTCCTCCTCTTCCAGCCTGATGAGTTCGACCAGGTACGACGCCAAGTTGTCCCGGTACCCGGCGGTGGACCGGGCGCCGCCGAGCGCGGCGGCGGCATCGGCCAGGCGGACGACCGCCTCCCGGGCGCGTGGGGACTCCGCGGGCTCCCCGGAACGGTGGACGGAGAGGATGTCCTCCATGATCGGCACCCCCGTCTCGTACATGAACTCCTGCACCGGTGAGGCGGCGAAGAGCTTCCCCGGCTCGGTCGTGTAGGTGACCTGGAGGTAGTCGTGGACCGCTGTGCGGAACTCCCGGCCACTGACCAGGTCGGCCAGCTCGATCCAGGCCTCGAGCTGGGCGGCGGTGGGGTCCTCCGGCAGCTGGGGCCGCAGCTGCCGCAACCGCTCGACGAACACCGGGGGCACGTCCAGGCCCTCGCCGACCTCGTTCCAGAAGTCGTCGACGAGCCGTTCGCGCTCCTCGTCGGTCATCGAGACGAGTTTGTGCAGGAGCGCCGCCTGGGCGGCGGTCCCCTCCTGCCGGACCAGGGTCCTCAGAACGGCGCGCCTCGCGCGTAGACCGCGCTCCTGGCGTTCGACGATCCCCAGGTGGGCGGTGAGGAGGTCGTGCAGGGTCCTCTCGCCGTCGAGCACCTGGCGGATGTCCTCCAGGCCGGCGTCCAGCTCGCGCAGGGTCCGCACGAGCTCCAGCCGGGCGATGGCGTGGACGTCGTAGAGCCGGTAGCCGGCCCCGGTCAGGCGTGTGGGGGGAATGACCCCGGCGTCGGAGTAGAACCGGACGGCGCTGACGCTCAGGCCGGATCGGCGCGCGGCGTCCCCGATCGGGTACAGGTCGTTGTCGTGCATACCGCCACTATCGGGTCTCGAGCGGCTTGAGACTCAACCGCCGTGGAGCGCGGACCCGCCGTGCTGCCGGCGCCTCCCCGGCCCGGGGCGGGGCGGTTCCGCGCACACCTGTCGGCGGACCTGGACGGCCGGCCCACCGCCTTCCTCCCGCTCGGCCCGGCTGCCCTGCCCTCGACCGCGGCTTCGGGACCACCGGCCCGAGCAGGCGCGGTGCGGGCCCGGCCACCGTCACTCACCGCCGCCGTCACCGCCGTCCCCGCCGGTGCTGCCGCCGTCACCGAAGAGGGAGAGCGCGAACCCGACGCCGCCCGCGCCCATCGCGTAGGGGGCGAGCCAGGAGGCCGCCTCGAACAACGCGAGGAGGAACAGGACGGGGAACATGCCGATGAACAGGACGAGCCCGGCCCTGGCCACGCGGTTCCGGACACGGCCACCGCCACCGCGTTCCCGATCGCCGTTCCCGCCGTTCCCGCCCTCCTCGGCACCGTCGTCGCTGTCGTCGCTGTCGTCGCTGCCGGCGATGCCGTCAACGGCAGCGGCAGCGGCAGCGGCGGCGACGGACGTGCTGCCGTCATCCGCTGCCCCCTTCCGCCGCGTGCGGATGAACAGGACCAGCGCCGCGGTCGCCGCCGCCAGTGCGGTGAGCGGGAGCAGTGCGGACAGGTCGCCGCCCGCCGCCCTTCCCACCAGCGGGTAACCGATGCCGCCCGCGATGCCCAGAGCCAGGAAGACGAGACAGCCTCTCATGGGACCTCCGAAGTAGGGGCCACCACGGTAGGCGTTCGCGGGACCGCCGCGGAGGGAGATGGCCCCATCCGGCCACGGGTCCGAGCGGTCGAACCCGTGGCCGACCCTTCCGGCCGGAGCCGATGCCTACGGGGAGACCCGTCGGCGGCCACGGGGGCCGCCCGGGCCTCCACCGGTGGCAGCGGCCGACGGCCGCCCCACCGGTGCGGTGGGACGGCCGTGCGGGTGCGCCTCCGGACGGGGTGCGCGGGAGGCCGGGATCAGCCGGCGGTGACGGGGATGACGCTGCCGGCGTACTCCTCCTCGATGAACGCCGCGGTCTCCTGCGAGGTCAGCAGCTCCACGAGGGTGGCCACGCGGGGGTCGTCGGCGTTGTCGGCGCGGGCGGCGAGGACGTTCACGTACGGGTTGCCCTCGACCTGCTCCAGGAGGATGCTGTCCTCCTCGAAGTCCAGGCCCGCCTCCTGGGCGTAGTTGTTGTTGACGATCGCGGCGTCCACGTCGTCCAGCGAGCGGGGCAGCTGCGCGGCCTCGACCTCGCGGAACTCCAGGTCCTTCGGGTTCTCCTCGATGTCGGAGAGCGAGAAGGTGGCCTCGTCGACGCCCTCGGCCAGGGTGATCAGGCCGCCCTCCTCCAGCAGCAAAAGCGCCCGGAACTCGTTGGTCGGGTCGTTGGGCAGCGCGACCTCGGCGCCGTCCTGCAGGTCCTCGACCGCGTCGACCTTGTTGGAGTACAGGCCCAGCGGGGGCAGGTAGATCTCCTGGACGGAGACGAGGTCGGTGCCGTTGCCCTCGTTGAACTCGTCGAGGAAGGGGGCGTGCTGGTAGAGGTTGGCGTCCAGCTGCCCCTCGTCGAGGGCGGCGTTGGGGGCGATGTAGTCGGAGAACTCGACGATCTCCAGGTCCAGCCCGGCCCCGGCCGCCAGTTCCGCGTCGACGAACTCCAGGATGTCCCCGGCGGGGACCGCCGTCGCGCCGACCACGAGGGTGTCCTCGCCGGAGGCGGCTTCGGAGGCGTTCTCGGACGGGGCGCCACAGGCGGCCACCGCCAGGAGTACTGCGGTGGCGGGGACGGCGATGGCGGTGCGGCGCATGAAGGGGATCCTCACGGGTGCGGTGCGGTGGAGGGAACGGGACGGACCCGACCTGCCACCAGAATTTCCTATTTTCCCGATCTTAATTGAGGATTACCCCCGCCGACGCCCGCCAGTGACAAACGGCACATGATGGGATCACTCGCCTGACCTGCCCGAACCGCTCGTCTCCGGGGCCGGGGCCGCGGTGTTCGACCCCCTCGCCCCGCGCCGGGACAGGAGTCCCGCCGACAGGCGGGGAGGGACCGGGGGCCGCGCACCGCCCGCTCGCACGGGCCCTGTCCTCCCAGGTTAGCGGCGCCGGCCACCGCGCCCCCGCCCGCCCCCGGCGGGGCCGGGCGCGCACCCCGCCGCAATCCTCCCGGTCAGATCGCCTCACGGCGCTGGAGGTGGCTGAAGGCCGCCCAGCCCGGCAGGACCGGGAACCAGAAGGTCAGCAGCCGGAACAGCAGCACCGCGGGAAGCGCCACGGCCGCGGGCACGCCCGCCACGGCCGTGAGCCCTCCGATCAGCGCGGCCTCGACCGCACCCAGGCCGCCCGGGGTGGGCGCGGCCGAGCCGATCGCGTTGCCCGCCAGGAAGACCACGGCGACCGCGACCAGGCTCACCCGCGTGCCCGGGTCGGTGAAGGCCGCCACCGAGGCGTACAGGCACAGCACGAACCCCACGGTCAGCAGCAGCGTCCCCCCGAACCCCAGGAGCAGGGAGGACGGGCTCTGGAGCATGTCCAGCAGCCGCGGCAGCACCCCCTGCAGGTAGGGGCGGGTCCGGGAGGCGATCGCCCGGCGCATGCGGGGCGACAGCAGGACCACGGCGACCACCGCGGTCCCCGCGATGCTGATCCCCACGACGGTCGGCGAGGGGGTGAAGCCCGTCCAGTACGAGGCGCCGGTGAGGTAGGCGCACACCAGCAGCAGCGGCACGTGGATGAGGAACCCGACCAGCTGTGTGAGGCCCACGGCCGACAGCGCCAGCGCGGCGGGGGCTCCCGCCCTGGTGACGAAGCGGGTGTTGACCGCGATGGACCCGAGCCCGGCCGGGGCGGCGATCCGCACGAACGAGGCCGCGTACTGGACCATGACCGTGCGCCACCAGGGCAGCGGGACCGGCACGAACCCGACCAGGATCATCGCCGCGGCGACCATGCACACGGTGGACATGACGAAGGCGGCGGCCGCCCACGCCGGGTCGGCCTGGCCGATGGTGCTGAAGTCGACCCCGGTCAGCTGGTAGAGGAGCACCAGTCCGACGGCGGTCGCGACCACGAAGCTGACGATCGTGCGGGGCCGCATGCGCTCCAGGCGGGCCGGTTCGGCGGGCGCCTCGGGGGCGGTCTCGACCATGCGCTCACGCAGCCGGCCCAGGAGCCCGCGGTGCGCGCGCAGGCCCGAGCGCAGCGGGTAGGGCAGGCCGGCCGGTTGCAGGAAGGGCAGGATCGCCGCCGTGGCGGGAACCCCGAGGGAGCGCACGGCCGAGTCCACCGCGCGTTCGGCGCCGACCCGCATCGCCAGCAGGGTGACCATCGCGGCGTGGTCGAGGGAGATCCTCATCTGCGGTGCGGCCACCGTGCCCCGGTCGATGCCGGTGAACCCCGCCCTCTCCGGGGCGGCCCCCAGGATCCCGACCGTGGCCCCGCTGAGCCCGCCGTGGGCGATGCGGTGGCGGTGCAGGGTCCCGAGCCCGTTCCAGCACAGGTCGAGGACGTCGTCGGTGAGGGCGTCGTCGTCCAGGTCCTCCAGGGGCAGGGAGCCGGGGAGTTCGCGGACGAGGACGACGGTGCCGGGGCCGAGTTCGCCCACGCCCAGGACCCGGGGGACGGTGACGCCGGCGTTCCGGGCGGAGTAGCTCATCAGCGCGGCGTGCTCGGCCCGGCGGCGCACGCCGTAGAGCATCCGGGGGGCGACCGGTCCGCGCAGGAACACCAGGTCGCGCAGGCGCCGCCAGAACCCGGAGGTGTTCTCGGAGCTGAGCACGGTGACCTCGACCCGGCCGCCGTCGTCTAGCTCGGCCAGGTGGCGCGGGTTGCCCTCCCGGTCCTCGCCCGCCCGGGCGACGGTGGTCGCGGTCATGCCGAACCGTTCCAGCTCGGCGCGCAGGCGCCGGTCGTCGGCCGGGGCGGGAGCGCCCGCGCCGATGGCGTAACGGGCGAGGAAGGCGCAGGTCAGGCCGACCAGGACGGTGAGCACGAGGGCGAGCAGGCTGGTGACCCCGGCCAGGAGGGCGCAGACCGCGACGGCGGTGTTCCCCGCCCACAGGACGGAGCGGGTGCGCGGCAGGCCCGTGGGCATCGTGCGGATGAAGGCGAGGACCGCGGCCACGTAGCCCAGGGTGGCGCCGGTGAAGACGTCGTCGGGGGCGGGGGTGAGGGGGTTGGGGACCTGGCCGGGGCTGATCAGGGTGGCCAGGGCGGCGTTGATGAGGGAGGCGAGGACGTAGGCGGCGACGCCCGAGGCCATGGCGCGCGCGAGGTCCCGGGGCCTCCCCGTGAACAGGGTGCGCAGGACCACGTAGCAGACCAGGACGATGATCACCAGGTTCGCGCCCACCGCGACGAACAGGAGCAGGCCGGAGGGCATGATCGATCGGAGCCGGTCGGGGTCGGCCGCGTCGCCGCTGTCGGTGGCCACGCGGACGGCGAGCATGATCGCCGCCACCAGCAGCAGGCCCGCCGTGCCCAGGAGGAGGTCGACGGGTCTGCGCGGTGTGCGCGCGGTGCTGGGGTCCGGGACGGGGGCGTCCGGGGCGGTTCGGGTCGTCACGGGTCCAAGCCTGCCCGACCCGCGGGGATTCGGATGCCAGGGGTGGGGGCGTTTCGTACGTCCGGTCGGGGCGCGCCCCGGTCGGCGTCAGTCCCCCGGCAGCCGGTACAGCTGGCCCAGTCCGATCGGGGGCACCGGGGGCAGCTCCCCGGAGCCGCCCGCGCTCTCGAAGGACCGGAGCATGTGGGCGACCAGGCGCCGCGAGGCCGCCCGGGTCGTCTCCGGGTCGGATGTGACGATGCCGCCGTTGGCCAGGAGCACCAGGACGATGTCCTCCCGGGCGAAGTCGGCGCGCAGCCGCCCCGACTCCTTGGCCCTGCGGATCAGCTCGTCCAGGCCGTGTTCGACGTGGACGCGCCGCTCGTCGAAGCCGTCGGAGTCGGGGAAGGCCGCGAGGAAGGCCTCGGTGAAGCCCTTGTCGGCCGCCTGCATGGCGCACACCTCCGTGAGCACCGTGCAGAAGGCGCGCCAGGGGTCGGGGTCGGCGAGCGCCTCGTCGACCAGCCCGGCGCACTCCGCCATCTCGTCGGCGAAGACCTCGGCGACCAGGGTCTCCCTGGTCGGGAAGCGGCGGTAGAGGGTCGCCGGCCCCACCCCCGCCCGGCGTGCGATCGCGACCATCGGCACGTCGATCCCGCGCTCGGCGAACGCCGCCCGGGCGGCCTCCATGATGCGCCGGCGGTTGTGCCGGGCGTCGGACCGCAGGCCCCGGCCCGCGATCGGGGGTTCGCGCACGGCGGGCGGCTCCGCCCCTGCGCCCGAGGGGTTCTCCGCGACGCGGGCGGCGCCGCCGGGCTCCATCCGAGAGGTCCGCTCTGCCATGCCTCTCACTTTACGGCAAACGGATGGTGCTGTCCGTTTGGCGCGTTAGCGTGGAGAGAAAGCGGACGACCCTGTCCACATAAGGCGGGGAGTGTGTCCTCCGCACATCCGAAGGAGTGGGCAATGGGATCGGCGAGCCTGATGAGAGCGGCGCTGTACGACGGGTACGGCCCCCCGGAGGTCCTGTACGAGGGCCGGGTCCCGGCCCCGACCGCCGGCCCCGGGCAGCTGCTCGTGCGGGTCCACGCCGTCAGCGTGAACGGCGGCGAACTGCTGCTGCGCTCGGGCGGGCTTCGGTGGGTGGCGGGCCGCTCCTTCCCCAAGAGGGTCGGCATGGACTTCACCGGCGAGGTCGCGGAGACCGGGCCGGGCGCCACCGGCTACCGGGTGGGCGACCGGGTGTGGGGCCTGCTGCCGAGAATGGGGTTCGGCAGCGCGGCGGAGTACGTGGCGGTGCCGACCCGGCAGGTGTCCCTGGCACCGGAGGGCATCGACCTGGTCGAGGCTGCGGCACTGCCGGTCGGCACGACCTCGATCACCGCCCTGCGCGACAAGGCCCGCCTCCGGAGCGGCGAGCGGGTGCTCGTGCGCGGGGCGAGCGGCGGCGTGGGCAACACCACGGTTCAGATCGCGAAGGCGATGGGCGGGCGCGTCACCGGGCTCGCGTCCGCGCGCAACCTGGACCTGGTCCGCGAGCTCGGCGCCGAGGAGGCCTTCGACTACGCCGCGACCCCTCTGGCCGATCTGGGGAGGTTCGACGTCATCGTCGACAGCGCGGGGTCGGACCTGCCGGCCCTGCGGCGGCTGCTGGCGCCCGGCGGGCGCATGATCGGGCTGTCCTTCGACTCGGCGGCCATGGTGGGCTACGTCCTGGCCTCGTACGTGTTCGGTTCACGGCGGGTGCGGTTCTTCAGCGGCCAGCCCCGGCACGCGCTGTTCGCCGATCTGACCCGGTACGTCGAGGAGGGCGCCCTGCGACCCGTGGTGGACACGGTGCACCCGCTCTCGGACGTGGCCGCCGCGCACCGGGCGCTGGAGGCCGGGGGCGTGCGGGGCAAGCACATCGTCCGGGTGGTCTGAACACGGACGCCGCCGCGCCCCGGGGCGGCCCGGCGTGCGGCGGCGGTCGTCGCGTCCCGCTCAGGCGGGCGGGGAGAGCAGTCCGCGCCGGTAGGCGCGGACGAGGTTGCGCGGCACCAGGTACTCGCGTCCCCCCAGGGTGACGCGCACCAGGTCCGGGGTGGTGGCCTTCCACTGGGAACGGCGCGTGCGGGTGTTGGAGCGCGACATCCTGCGCTTGGGTACGGCCATCGGCCCTGTCCTCGTCGTTGTCGTGGGGTGGGTCGGGCGGCGGGGCGCTCGCCCCGCCGCGGTCGGGCGTCAGCCCTTGCGCTGGTAGCGGCGCTGGAAGCGCTCCACGCGTCCGGCCGTGTCGACCACCCGGGCGTTGCCGGTGTAGAAGGGGTGGCTGGCGCTGGAGATCTCGACGTCGATCAGCGGGTAGGTGTTGCCGTCGCTCCACTCGATGGTCTTGTCGCTGGTGGCGGTGGACCTGGTGAGGATGGAGAAGTCCCCCGCGCGGTCGCGGAAGACGACGGGCCCGTAGGCGGGGTGGATTCCGGGTTTCATGCGTGCCTCCTGGCGGTGTCCTCGGCGCCGGCCCCGGTCGGGGCCGGGGCGCGGCGGCTGTGCGGGCGGCCGGGCCGGGTCAGCGCTCCTCGCGGAACTCGACGTGGCGGCGGACCCGGGGGTCGTACTTGCTCAGGGTGAGCCGGTCGGGTGTGTTGCGCCGGTTCTTGCGGGTCACGTAGGTGTAGCCCGTGCCCGCAGTGGACTTGAGCTTGATGATGGGGCGTACCTCGTTGCGTGCCATGGATGCCTCCTCGGGGTCTCACGCCTAATAAGCCAATGATAACCGTTTTCATTCCCGGATCGACCGCTCCGATGACGACGGGCCGACCGGCGGGAGGCGGCGCACGGCGGACTCGCCGCACAGCGGCCGCCACCGGCGCCCGTGGGGCCTTCCGCCCCGGCCACGGCGGAGGGCACCTGACAAGCAGGACAGAGGGTGACTTTTCGTAGCGACGAACTGCGGAGTGTCACCGGCGCGTGGTACTCAGGTTCCGTCTTCCCCTTCCCTCGGCACCCGGAGGCTTCTGTGACCGCACGCAACTTCAAGGGTCAGTTCTCGTCATGGCCGACCACGGCCTTCCTCGTCTTCTGCGGCGTCCTGCTCCTGGCCATGATCAACGACTGAGGAGCAACCGTGGTCGTCTCCGGACCCTGTCCGTACTGCAGGCGCAGGATCGGCTCTCCCGCGCACGGGCCGCGCGGCAACCACCGCATCGGCGAGGGGGTGCGAGAACCGGCCCGGTCGGCGCAGGGGCCCGGCACCGGGCCACCGCACCGCCCCGGTCCCCGGGAAAGCCCCGGCCCCCGGGAGGCAGGAGCCCGGGGAACAGCGCGACTCCAGGACGGAGCGCCCGACCCCCGGGAAGGGGGGAGGCCTCCGCCGCGTTCCCGCCCCTGAAGCGTCCGGAGGGCGCGCCGGGCGCGCCCTCCGGCTCCGGCAGCCCTCCGCTCCCCCGTCGGGCGCGGGTCAGCCCTCCCCCACGGCTCCGCGCCGCACCGGGCGCCAGTACTGCCGCTTCCCCTCCTCGCGCACGACCACGCCGAGCCGGGCGAGCTCGCCGCGCAGTTCCGCGCAGTCGTCCGCGTCCCCGGACTCCAACGCGGTCCGGCGCGCCCTCAGGACCGCCTGCGCGTGCTGTTCGAGGCCGGGCATCCCGTCCACCCAGCGCTGGAACTCGTCTGCGTGCGGGTCTCCGTCACGCCACCGGTAGCCGTGCGCCTCGAAGGCGGCGCGGAGGCGCCCGGCGCCGTGGTCGGTGCGTTCGCGGGCGGCTTCGGCGGTGTCCGGGCCGAGGACGACCAGGTCCTTGCCGTCCAGGAAGACCGTGCCGACACGGTCGCGTCCGATCTCCGGCCCCTTCCCCCCGCGGGTGATCCGCACGCCCCCGTCGCCGACCTCCACCACGACCATGTCGCCGTAGGACAGCAGCGCCAGCAGCGCGCCGGCCCCCAGGCCGACGGCGCTCAGGACGGCGGTGAGGACGGGTCCGTCCAGCCCGGCCAGGAGGTCGACCTGCTCCCGGCCCGGCACCATGGGAAGCGCGTGGACCCACTCCGGAAGCGCCGCCAGCCACCCGGGGACCATGGACAGGACCCAGCCCGCCGCCGCCCCGAGCAGGGGGAAGCACGTCCACAGCAGCACGTGGGCCACCGCTCCGTCGCGGACCACGGTCGGTCGGTTCGTCGCCTGCTCGGCCCTGCTCATGACGCCTTCTCTCGGGTTCGGTCGACGACGGCTCGCCCGTCGCGCAGTACCAGGGCGACCCGGCGCAGCGCGCCGAGGTCGGTCAGCGGGTCCCCGCGCACGGCGAGGAGGTCGGCGGCGCGGCCGGGTCCGGCCGCGCCGACGCGGCCCTGCGAGACCAGGACGGTGCGGTCCCGTCGTGGCGTGAGCGGGGCGCCCACGAGCACCGTCGCTCCGGTGAGGGCGAGTACGCGGTCGTTCTTCACGGGGTTCCGAGGTCCTCTCCGCCGGTGTTCGCCATGATCCTAGTTGAGCATATAGGTTTCTATTCATGCAACCAGTCGACAGGACGGACGGAGACCGGTCCTTCATCGAGGACGCCCGCCGCAGGCAGATCGTCACGGCGGCGATCGCCGCCATCGCCGAGGAGGGGTACTCCCGCGCCTCCTTCGTGCGCATCGCCGCACGGGCCTCGATCAGCCCGGGGCTGATCACCTATCACTTCAAGACCAAGGAGAACCTGATCAGAGAGGTCCTCGGCCACATCGACGCCCGCCTGGACCGCGCGATGGAAGGCGGACCCGAACCCCTGGAGGGCTTCGAGGACGGTCTGCGCCGGATCGTCACCGGCCACGTCACGTACTGCGCGAGCCACCCCCAGGAGATGGTCGCGCGCCGGGAGGTGCTCTCCGCCGCGCTCCCGCCCGCGCTCCAGGAGCACGTCGCCCGGGGGAACGAGGCCGGCCGGGCCGAGCTGGTCGGCTTCCTCACCGAGGGGCAGCGCCACGGGGAGTTCCGCCCCTTCGACCCCGAGGTCTTCACCGACGCCCTGTTCGCCGCGCTCAGCTCCGCCCCGCGGTCCGTGGCACGGCGCCCCGCCGAGGAGCACGGGGCCTACGCCCGCGAGATGGCGGACCTGTTCGCCGAAGCGGCCACCGGGCGGGGGTGAGCCGCAACGGCGGAGGCGCCGCGGGGGTGTCCCCACGGCGCCTCCGCGTCCTACCGTTCCGCCCCGCCGGCGGCCCGTCCCTGCCGGGCCGGGCTCAGGCGGCCTCGCCCTTGGCGCGCTTCTCCACGCGCTCCGCGCGCAGGCGGCGGGCCTCGTCCGGGTCCAGCACGGGCGCCGCCGTGAGCAGCTGGCGCGTGTAATCGCTCTGCGGGTTCTCGTACACCGAGTCGCTGTCACCGGACTCGACGACCTCGCCGGCGCGCATGACGGCGACGCGGTCGCTGACCTGGCGCACCACCGCCAGGTCGTGCGCCACGAAGATGTACGTCAGACCGAAGTCGTCCTGCAGCTCCGACAGCAGCCGCAGCACCTGGTCCTGCGTGGACACGTCCAGCGCCGAGACCGGCTCGTCGCAGATGATCAGCTTCGGCTTGAGGATCAGCGCCCGCGCGATCGCGATCCGCTGGCGCTGACCGCCCGAGAACGCGTGCGGGAACCGGTTGTAGTGGTTGGGCTCCAGCCCCACCCGCTCCAACAGCTCCTGCACCTGCCGGCGCACCTTCCTGCCGTCCTTCTCCCCCTGCACCCGCAGCGCCGTACCGATCGCGTCCCCCACCGTCAGACGCGGGTTGAGCGAGGAGTAGGGGTTCTGGAACACCATCTGCACATCACGGCGCAGCGGACGCAGCGCCCGCTCCGACATGTGCGTGATGTCGCGCCCCTCGAACTCCACCCGGCCCCGGGTGGGCTCCAGAAGACGCATCACCATCCGCGACAACGTGCTCTTACCGGATCCGGACTCGCCCACGATCCCCAGGGTCTCCCCCTGGTGCAGATCGAAGGACACACCCTTGACCGCCCAGAAGTCCGTGGCCTTGCCCCACGTGCCGCCGCGCACCTTGAACCGCTGCGCCACGTCCTCGACCCGCAGCAGCGGCTCGCCGGCGTTGTCGCCTGTGCCGCTCACGGGCGGGACGAAGGCCTTGAACTCGCCGGGCTCGGTGACCGTGCCGTCGCGCTGCTCCTTCTCGATCCGGTCCGCGCGGTCCTGGGCGCGCCGCTGGGCGCGGGAGACCTCCACGCGCGGCACCGCGGCCAGGAGCCCCTGCGTGTAGGGGTGTTCGGGTGCGGACAGGACCCGGCGCACGTCGCCGCGCTCCACGGCCACGCCGTGGCGCATGACCACGACCTCGTCCACCGAACCCGCGACCACGGCCAGGTCGTGGGAGACCAGGATCAGGCCCATGTTCAGGTCGCGGCGCAGCTCGTCCAGCAGGTCCAGGATGCGCGCCTGCACCGTCACGTCCAGGGCCGTGGTCGGCTCGTCCGCCAGCAGCACCTTGGGATCGCACATCAGCCCCATCGCGATGACCACGCGCTGGCGCATGCCGCCCGAGAACTCGTGCGGGTAGGAGTTGATCCGCTTGGCCGGGTCGGGGATGCCCACCCGGTCCAGGGACTCGACCGCCCGCTTGACCGCGTCGGCCTTGGAGGCCTTGGGGTTGTGGATCCGGTAGGCCTCGACGAGCTGGTTGCCGATCGTGTACTGCGGGTGCAGCGACTGCATCGGGTCCTGGAAGACCATCGCGATGTCGTTGCCGCGCATGCGCCGCAGTTCCTTGTCCGACGCCGACACCACGTCCTTGCCCACCACCTCGATGGAACCGCTGATCCGCGCCCGGCTCCCCCGGTGCAGGCCCATCAGCGCCAGCGACGTCACACTCTTGCCCGAGCCGGACTCGCCCACGATGCCGAGGGCGCCGCCGGCGGGCACCTCGAAGGACAACCCGTTCACCGCCTGGACGTCGCCGTCCATGGTCGGGAACGTCACCCTCAGGTCGTCCACGCGGACGACGGGCTCGGTCGAGGCCATGTCACATTCCTTCATTAGAGCTGGTCTGGTCGAACGCTGTCGCGCGTTACTTCGCGATCCGCACCCGCGGGTCGACGATCGGGTACAGCAGGTCGACGATCAGGTTGCAGATGACGATGAAGACGGCTCCCAGCAGGGTCACGCCGAGCACCACGGGCAGGTCCTTGCCGATGATCGCGTCGATGGCGTAGGCGCCCACGCCGTTGAGGGAGAACACCTTCTCCGTGAGGATCGCGCCGCCGAGGACGAGGCCCAGGTCCAGGCCGAAGATCGTCACGATGGGGGTCAGGGTCGGGCGCAGCGCGTGCTTGAAGATCACGCGGCGCTCGCTGAGCCCCTTGGCGCGGGCGGTGCGGATGTAGTCCTCGCCCAGGGTCTCCAGCATCCCCGCGCGGGTCTGCCGCGCGTACTGGGCCGCGTGCAGGAACGCCAGCGTCACCCAGGGCAGGATCATGACCTGGAACCAGCCGACGGGGTCCTCCCCCAGCGGCACGTACCGCGAGACGGGGAACAGGTTCCACTCGTGGACGAGGAAGGCCAGGGCCAGCAGGCCGGTGAAGTACACGGGCATGGAGACGCCGACGAGGGCGGTTCCCATGGCCAGGCGGTCGAAGAGGCTGCCCTTCTTGACCGCGGACAGGACGCCGACGGCCACGCCGCCGATGACCCAGATGACGGCCGCGCCGAAGGCCAGCGACATCGTGACCGGCAGGCGGTCGAGCAGCTGCGGCAGCACGGGGCTGTTGGTGGTGAAGGAATAGCCGAGGCAGGGGGCCGCGCACTCCACGGTCTCCCGACCGAAGGTGTACTCGGAACCGAAGAGCAGCGACTTCACGAAGTCGAAGAACTGCACGGCGATGGGCTGGTCGAGGCCGAGCCGGGCCACCGTGGCGTCGAGCGCCTCGGGCGTGGGCGCCTTGCCCACGTACATGGCGGCCATGCCGCGCGGGGTCACGCCCGCCCACCGGGGCAGGACGTAGAAGATACAGAAGGTCACCGCCGTGACGACGGCGAGCAGCAGCAGCCCCGCTCCGAGGCGGCGAAGAATATAGTTCAGCATCGCGGTCGGCGGCGGGGGTACCCACGGGGCCGTGGGACCCCCGCCGCGTTCACCTGCCTTCTCGTACTAGTTCAGGCCGGCTGGGGCTCTAGCCCCGGTCCACGCCGATGGCCATGAAGTCGTACATGGCGTACGACGACGTGTAGTAGACGTTGGTCAGCTCGTCCGAGCGGTAGAACATCGCACGGTCGAAGACGACGGGCAGGATGGCCGCCTGCTCCATGACCAGGGTGTCGATCTGGGTGTAGATGTTGGCGCGCTCGTCCGGGTCCTCGGTCTTGAGGGCGTCGTCCCAGAGGCCGTTGACCTCGGGGTCGTCGAGCTCGGACGTGTTGTAGTTGCCGGTCGCCTGGATGGCGTCGCCGTCGGTGATCTTGGAGGCGAAGCCGTACCCGGTGGCCCAGTCGGGGATCCAGCCGGAGACGCTCAGACCGATGTTGTTCTCACGGACGTAGTCCTGCGAGCCGGCGTACTGGGCGAAGAAGTCCTCGGCCGGGAAGGTCTGGATGTCGGTCTGGATGCCGACGCGCGTCAGGGACTCCTGCAGGGCCTCGGCGGTGGCGATGTCGTTGGGACGACCGTCGCGGACGGCGATGGTGGTCTCGAAGCCCTCGTCCTCGCCGCACTCCTCGAGCTTGGCCTGCGCGGCCTCCAGGTCGCCCTTGTTGTCCGTGGACGGGTAGAGGTCCGACTCCGGGTCGGCGCCGGGGATGGTCGGCGGGAGCAGGTTGGTGGCGAGGTCGCCGCCGCTCTCACCGCCCCAGGCGCGGTGCAGGCTGTCACGGTCGGCCGCGTACATGATCGCCTGGCGGCAGGCGACGTCCTCGATGACCGGGGTGTGGATGTTGACGTAGCGCAGGGCGCCGGAGAGCGGGTTGTCCAGGTTGGGCTGGGCCGCCTCGTCGGTGAGCAGCGTGCTCTTCATGGCCGGGCCGACGCCGACACCGGAGAGGTCGACGTCGATCTCGCCGTTGACCAGGCGCTGGTCGATCTCGTCCTGGTCCACGCCGATCTCGACGGTGACCTCGTCCGGCAGGGCCGGGCGGATCGGGTCGGTCTCGCTGTCCCAGTGCTCGTTGCGGGTCAGGTTGAGCGCGACGCCGGGCTGGTAGGCGCCGTCGAACTTGTACGGCCCGGAGGAGACGACGTTCTCCTTGTAGAGCGCGCCGCGGTCGCTGTCCAGCGGGACCGGGGCGGTCTGCGGCTGGGTCAGGATGTACGGGAACTCGGAGAAGGAGTCCTTGAGGTGGAAGACCAGGGTGTAGTCGTCCGGCGTCTCGACGGCCGTGAAGTCCGCCAGCGGGTCGTCGCTCTCGAAGACGTTGAACGGCTCCTGGTCCAGGTGCGCCTCGAAGTAGCGCGGCCCGTTGGGCAGCTCGCCGCCGTTGTAGTTCGAGCGGGCGATCGCGTACTTGATGTCCTGGGCGGTGATCTCGGAGCCGTCCTCGTACTTGAGGCCCTCCTGGATCTTGACGGTCCACTCGGTGAAGTCGTCGTTGGCCTCGGGCATGCCGGTGGCCATGTCCGTGGTCAGCTCGGTGGACGCGTTGGCCGGGGCCGGGGTGAACGCCAGGAGCGTACGGGCGTAGTACCGGGTGAAGTTCCAGCTGAACCCGTAGTAGGTGTCGCCCGGGTCGGTGGAGTCGAAGTCCGAGGAGATGGCGTAGCGCAGGGTGCCGCCGGTCTGGTCGGACGGGTTCACGATCTCCGTGGAGCCCTGGTCGTAGGCGCCGTTGGCCTGGGTGTCTCCGCCCTCGGAGCCACCACCGCCGCAAGCTGAAAGGAAGATGGACGCGGCCGCGCCCAGCGCGACGAATCCGAGGGTGCGTTTCCTCAAGGAACTGCCTCTCTTGCGAACCTGATGTGGGGATGGGATCGACCAGTGGTCGGACCCGTGCCTTGGATGGCGTGGGCTGGGCGGGGCAGCCACACCGGCCTTGGTCAGTCGGAGGTCTTGGGGTCGAAGGCGTCCCGGAGGCCGTCGCCGAAGAGGTTGAACGCCAGGACGGTGATGAAGATGGCCAGGCCCGGGAAGAGGATGTAGTACGGGGCGGACTGGGCCAGGGGGACCGCGTCGGAGAGCATCTTTCCCCAGCTCGGGGTGGGCGGGTTGATGCCCACGCCCAGGAAGCTCAGGGCCGCCTCGAAGAGGATGTTGGTCGGGATGAGCAGCGTGGAGTAGACCACGATCGGCGTGACCAGGTTGGGCAGGATCTCCCGGAAGAGGATGTGCCGGTTGCTGGCGCCCAGGCTCCTGGCCGCCTCGACGAACTCGCGCTCGCGCAGCGAGAGCGTCTGTCCTCGGACGATGCGCGCGATGTAGGGCCAGTTGAAGAACCCGATGATGAACACGATGACGCCGACGCGGAGCCCGTTGCCCTGGAGGCCGAGGACCCCGTCGGGGATGACGCCCACGAGCGCGATGGCGAAGAGCATCAGCGGGAAGGCGAGGAAGACGTCCATCGCCCGGCTGATGAGGGTGTCGACCCAGCCGCCCTTGTAGCCCGCGATGATGCCGAGGACGGTCCCGAGGGCCACGCACAGCAGCGTGGAGAGGAAGGCCACCAGCAGGGAGATCTGGGCGCCGTAGAGGATGCGGCTGAACAGGTCGCGGCCGGTCTTGGGCTCGATGCCCAGCAGGTGGTCGCCGCTGATGGCGCCCCACGGGTCGGTGTCGAAGGGGTCCGGGTTGTCGGGGTCCCTCATCGGCAGACCGGTGTTGGGCTCGATCAGGTCCTGGTTGAACTGGGTGGGGGGGTACCCGAACCACTTGACCAGGAGGGGCGCGAGGATCGCGGCCAGGATGAGCAGTACGACGACGATCCCGGAGACCATCGCGACCTTGTCCTTGCGCAGCCGCTGCCAGGCGATCTGCCGGAGGGACCGGTTGCCCGCGTCACTGCGGCCCACGGGGGCCGTCACTGCGACGTCCACAGCGTCGGACTGCTCCGCCGACTCAGGGACATGCGAGGGCGCGCTCATCAGGCCACCACTCTCCACTCATACGCTTCTGGCCGAGGGGAACGCGCAGATCCCACGCGTGAGACCTCCGGGGGTTGACCCGTCGGGGATCTCACGGTGGGGCCGGCCGGTTCTCGACGCTGGCTGGCGTGGGCGCTGGTCCGCGCGGCGGGTGGGTGCCCCGCCTTCGCTGACTCTGGCCGCCGGGGTGCGCCGCTTCACATGAGGAGTTGGGCACATCCGGGGACCGTCACGCCCGGGCTGTTACACAGCGACAAACCTACTCGCCCTTTGAGCGCATATCGTCCAATCCCCGGCCATGTATCTAAATCGTGACAAACACTGTCAAAAAACGTATATAACAACAAATGATGACAGAGTTCGCATTCATCCGACGACCGGCCGCGAGCTGGGGCGATGTGGCACTGACGCGATCCCCCACGATACGTCCGCTTCTGCCCGCGTCCACCCCGAGAACGGCGTCCTATGGCAAGTGCTATGCGTCGAAGAGTGACGACATGAACGCGCAAAGCGAACAGTGACTCGGCCGTTACTGTGCCGTCATCACCCCGAGAACCAGGGGGTCCGCACGCTCCGTCACCGGAACCGGGCCGCCCGCCACGGGACCGGGGGCCGGCCCCCGGTCCGTCCGGCGACCGGTCCGTGGTAACGGGGGGAGCCGGGCACAGCAGTCGGCCCCGCGCCCTGGGGAAGAGGGCGCGGGGCCGGTGCGGAAGGGGCCCTAGTCGATACCGCGCTTGCGCAGGAGGGCCTCGATGTCGCCGAGGTCGGCGAGGTCGTCGTCGGCAGCCGTCTTCTTCGGGTTCTTCGGGGCCGCGCCCACCTGGCCGGCCGCGGGCTTGGCCGCACCGGCGGCGCCCGCCTGCCCTCCGCCCCGGGCGGCCTTCGGCTCCTCGGAGGCCCCGCCCCTGGACCGGGTCCCCACGCCCCGGGCCGCCATGACGCCGGAGACGACGTAGAGGACCACCGCCAGGCCCGCCAGGGCCACGCCCGCCCACACGGCGGGGTTGAACAGCAGCCCCACCAGGATGCCGACGATGCTCATGACGAACTGCCAGACGGCGTTCATCAGCCCGATCAGACCGGCGGCCAGCGGGAGCAGCGACCACGCCACCCCCCGCAGACCGTGGGCGGCGCCCTTCGCGCGCCACACGACGAAGGAGATCACCAGCCCCACGAGGGTGAGGCCGCCTCCCAGGATCACACCGGTCATCCACGTCAGGTTCTCAGGCATGGGCCCAGTCTCCCATCCGGCGCCGGAGCGCACATCCGGTCGATCCCTTAGGGCTTGCCCCCGATCCGGCGCCCGTGCCGGGGCCCTTCTCCCACGTTACCCGCGTGCCGGCGGGCCGGGAGGAGGGTGCGGGGGCACCCCGACGGCGGCCCCGCCCGCCGGTCCCCCGGGGCCGGGCGGGGCCGCGGGGAAGTCCGGCGCACGGACGCCGGGCCCGCCGCCGGCCGTCCTCCCCGACCCGGGCCGGGGAGGAGGGTCAGCGGTCGGCGACCAGCGACTCCAGCCAGTCCAGGTCCACGCCCACCAGGCTGTCCCGGAAGACCACGCCCTCGCGCGGCGGGATCTCCACGTGGTTGGGCACGGCGACCGTGACGCACCCGGCGTCGGCCGCCGAGGCCACGCCCACCACCGAGTCCTCGAAGGCGACGCAGCGCTCGGGGTCCACGCCCAGGCGCCGGGCGGCCCTGAGGTAGGGGTCGGGGTGCGGCTTGTTGGCCTCGACCTCGTCACCGGCCACGGAGTCGTCGAAGCTGTCGATGCCGATGCCGCCGATCGCCGCCTGGATGAGCTGCCGTTCGGTGGAGGTCACCAGGACCACGGGCACACCGGCCAGCGACAGCATGTCCACCAGCTCCTTGGCCCCCGGGCGCAGCTGGGCACCGCCCTCGAGCTTGGTCCGGAACTTCGCGTAGAGCAGGTCGGCCACCTGGCGCGGGGTGAGGTGGTCGGCTCCGGTCAGGGCGACGATGTAGCGGCCCACGGGCTCGGCGGCGTTGCCGACGTTGGCCTCGTGGTCCCTCTCGGTCCACACCCCGCCCAGCTCGGCGACCAGCTCGGCCTCGGCCTCGCCCCACAGGTGCTCGCTCTCGATGAGGGTGCCGTCCATGTCCAGCAGCACGGCCTGGAGCCGTCTCCCGGTCCCGGTCTCGGAGGTCTCACGGCTCAGCGTGCTCGGTTCACTCATGCGTTCGGCGGCGCGTCCCGGCACCCGGCCGGGCGGAGCGCCGCACTCTCCCCTCGTGTGTGATGGGTACCCCAGCCCGCCCGCGGGGCGCCCCTGCCGTTCATCGTGCCGAACCGGGGGCGCCCGCGCCGTGAAGAGGACCTGTCGGCGTCCTTTCCACACTACGAACACTCGGGCGGGGGCGGGAGGAGAGCTGCCCCACAGTCCGCGCCCGGGAAAAGGGGCGCGGCCCCGCCCCCGGTCCGGGGGCGGGGCCGCGCGTCCGGCTCAGACGTTGAAGTACGTCGCCTCCGGGTGGTGGATGACGATCGCGTCGGTGGCCTGCTCCGGCACCAGCTGGAACTCCTCCGACAGGTTCACGCCCACCCGCTCGGGCTCCAGCAGGCGCACGATCTTGGCCCGGTCCTCCAGGTCGGGGCACGCCCCGTAGCCCAGGGAGAACCGCGCACCCCGGTAGCCGAGCTTGAAGAACGCGTCCAGCTCCGCCGGGTCCTCTCCCGCGAAGCCCAGCTCGGCGCGGACGCGTGTGTGCCAGTACTCGGCGAGCGCCTCGGTGAGCTGCACCGACAGCCCGTGCAGCTCCAGGTAGTCGCGGTAGGCGTTCTTCTCGAACAGCTCCGCGGTGGCGCGGCTGATCGCCGCCCCCACGGTCACCACCTGGAAGGACACCACGTCCAGCTCCCCCGACTCCTTGGGCCGGAAGAAGTCGGACAGGCACAGGTGGCGGTCGCGGCGCTGGCGCGGGAACGTGAAGCGCGTGCGCTCGGTGACCCCGTCGTCGTCCAGGACCACCAGGTCGTCGCCCTCGCTGTAGCAGGGGTAGTGGCCGTGCACCACGGCCGCCTCCAGCAGGCCGTCCGTCTGGATGCGGTCGAGCCACATCCGCATGCGCGGGCGGCCCTCGGTCTCCACCAGCTCCTCGTAGGAGGGGCCCTCTCCGCCGCGGGCGGCCTTGAGGCCCCACTGGCCCATGAAGGTGGCCCGCTCGTCCAGGAACGCGGAGTACTCGGCCAGCGGAATGCCCTTGCTGATCCGGTCCCCCCAGAACGGCGGGGTGGGCACCGCGTTGGTGGTCGACACGTCGCTGCGTGCGGGCATCTCCTCGGGCTCGGTGACCTTGAGCCTGGCCCCCGTCTTGACGCGGCGCTGGCGCAGGGCCGGCAGCGAGGCGCCCTCCTCGCCGCGCTTGACCGCCATGAACGCGTCCATCAGGCGCAGGCCCTCGAAGGCGTCCTTGGCGTAGCGCACCTCGCCGTCGAAGGTCTCGGCCAGGTCCTGCTCCACGTAGGAGCGGGTCAGCGCCGCACCGCCGAGGAGGACGGGGAAGCGCTCGGAGATGCCCCGGGAGTTCATCTCCTCCAGGTTCTCGCGCATGATCACCGTCGACTTGACCAGGAGCCCGGACATGCCGATGACGTCGGCCCGCTCGGTCTCGGCCGCCTCCAGGATCGCCGAGACGGGCTGCTTGATGCCGATGTTGACGACGTCGTAGCCGTTGTTGGACAGGATGATGTCGACGAGGTTCTTGCCGATGTCGTGGACGTCGCCCTTGACGGTGGCCAGGACGATGCGGCCCTTGCCGTCGTCGTCGGTCTTCTCCATGTGCGGTTCGAGGAAGGCGACCGCCTTCTTCATGACCTCGGCGGACTTGAGGACGAACGGGAGCTGCATCTGGCCGGAGCCGAACAGCTCGCCGACGGTCTTCATGCCGGACAGGAGCGTCTCGTTGACGATGGCCAGGGCCGGCTTGGACCGGAGCGCCTCCTCCAGGTCGGCCTCGATGCCGGTGAGCTCCCCGTCGATGATGCGGCGCTCCAGTCGCTCCCACAGGGGCAGCGCGGCCAGCTCCTCCGCGCGGGAGGCACGCATGGACTTGGCGTCCACGCCCTCGAACATGTCCATGAACGCGGAGAGCGGGTCGTAGTCGCCCTCGCGCCGGTCGTAGACGAGGTCGAGCGCGACCTTGCGCTGCTCCTCGGGGATCTGGTTGATCGGCACGATCTTGGAGGCGTGCACGATGGCCGAGTCGAGCCCCGCCTGGACCGCCTCGTGCAGGAACACAGAGTTCAGCACGATACGGGCGGCCGGGTTGACGCCGAAGGACAGGTTGGACAGGCCCAGGATGGTCTGCACCTCGGGGTAGCGGCGCTTGAGCTCGCGGATCGCCTCCAGCGTCTCGATGCCGTCGCGGCGCGTCTCCTCCTGTCCGGTGGTGATCGGGAAGGTGAGGCAGTCGATGAGGATGTCACCGGTGCGCAGGCCCCAGTCGCCGGTGATCTCGTCGATGAGGCGGCTGGCGACCCGGACCTTCCACTCGGCGGTGCGGGCCTGGCCCTCCTCGTCGATGCACAGGCCGACCACGGCGGCGCCGTGCTCCTTGACCAGCTCCATGATGCGGGTGAAGCGGGAGTCGGGGCCGTCGCCGTCCTCGTAGTTGACGGAGTTGACGACCGCCCGGCCGCCCAGGGACTCCAGCCCGGCCTCCAGGACGGGGGGCTCGGTGGAGTCCAGCATGATCGGCAGGGTGGAGGAGGTGGCGAAGCGTGAGGCCAGCTCGCGCATGTCGCTGACCCCGTCGCGGCCCACGTAGTCGATGTTGAGGTCGAGCAGGTGGGCGCCGTCGCGGATCTGGTCGCGCGCCATCTCCACGCAGTCGTCCCAGCGGCCCTCCAGCATCGCCTCGCGGAACTTCTTGGACCCGTTGGCGTTGGTGCGCTCGCCGACCGCCAGGTAGCTGGCGTCCTGCCGGAAGGGCACGCTCTGGTAGAGCGAGGAGGCCGAGGCCTCCACGAACGGCTTGCGGTCCTTGATGCCGCGTCCCTGGACGCGCTCCACGACCTGGCGCAGGTGCTCGGGGGTGGTGCCGCAGCAGCCGCCGGCCAGGCTCAGGCCGAACTCGGTGGTGAACGTGTCGTGGGCGTCGGCCAGCTCTGCCGGGGAGAGCGGGTAGACCGCCCCGTTGGCGCCCAGCTGGGGCAGGCCCGCGTTGGGCATGCAGGAGATGGGGATGCGCGAGTGGTGCGAGAGGTAGCGCAGGTGCTCGCTCATCTCGGCGGGGCCGGTGGCGCAGTTGAGGCCGATGACGTCGATGCCCAGGGGTTCGAGGGAGGTCAGCGCGGCGCCGATCTCCGATCCGAGCAGCATGGTGCCCGTGGTCTCGATGGTGACCTGGGCGATGATCGGGATGTCCTTGCCCAGGGCCTTGCGGGCACGCTGGGCCGCCACCACGGCGGCCTTGACCTGGAGCAGATCCTGGCAGGTCTCGATGAGGATGGCGTCGGCGCCACCGTCGATGAGGCCCCGGTGGCACTGCTCGTAGTAGTCCCTCAGGAGGGCGTAGGGGGCGTGGCCCAGGGTCGGCAGCTTGGTGCCGGGTCCCACGGAGCCGAGGACGTAGCGGGGTTGGTCGGGGGTGGAGTAGGCGTCGGCGGCCTCTCGGGCCACCCGTGCTCCGGCCTCCGCGATCTCGTAGGTCCTCTCCTCGATGCCGTACTCGGCCAGACCCGAGAAGTTGGCGGAGAAGGTGTTCGTCTCGATGGCGTCGGAACCCACGGCAAGAAAGGCGGCATGGGTGTCGCGGACGATGTCGGGACGGGTGAGGTTGAGGATGTCGTTGCATCCCTCGTGGCCCTCGAACTGGTCGAGGTCGAGATCGTGAGCCTGGAGCATGGTGCCCATAGCTCCGTCCGCCACGAGGACGCGTCGGGACAGTGCTTCACGGAAGGTGAGGCGAGCTCTCATGTTCAGCAACTCTATGTAAGAGCACCGGGGCGGCCCAGTTCTGTCCCCGTGATGCGTGGCACTGGGTCGACCCGCGGCGCGGGGCGGGTCGGGCGTCCGGGGACAGCTGCGTCCGTTTCAGTCGCTGTCTCCGAGGCTACCCCATAGGCTGTTTCAGCACGTGAGACAGGTGTCCCACCTCGCGTGCGCCAGGCCCCCCTGGCCGGGCCCGCATAACGGTTTCCCGGGTGGGGCGGCACCCCATAGGGTGGACTCCGTCCACGTGCAGGAAGGGGCCACCGATGATCAAGCTCGCCCGGGAGCTTGTCGAGCCTGTCATGGTGGCGGCGTTCGAGGGTTGGAACGACGCAGGGGAGGCCGCGAGCCTCGCCGTGGAACACCTGTCCAGGGAGTGGGGCGCGTACGAGCTGTGCGCCCTGGCTCCGGACGACTACTACGACTTCCAGGTGACGCGTCCGCGCATGTCCGTGGTGGAGGGCGTGGTCGGCGAGGTCGAATGGCCGACGACGCGGGTCCAGGTGGCCTCTCCGCCCGGGGCCGGGCGCGACGTGGTACTGGTCACCGGGCCCGAGCCGAACATGCGGTGGCGCTCGTACGCGGCCGACCTGCTGGCGATCGCGCGGGAGCTGGGTGTCACCCGCGTGGTGATGCTGGGCTCGCTGCTGGCGGACGCCCCGCACACGCGGCCGATCCCGGTGACCGGGATGGCCACGCCGGTGGACCTGGGCACCGACCTGGGTCTGGAGCCGACCACCTACTCGGGGCCGACCGGGATCCTGGGCGTCGCGCACGAGACGTTCAGCTCCGTGGGCATGGAGACGGTGTCGCTGTGGGCGGCCATCCCCCACTACGTGGCCCAGCCGCCGTGCCCGAAGGCCACCCTGGCACTGCTCGCGTGGGTGGAGGACTTCCTGGGCGTCCAGGTCCCCCTGGGCTCGCTGCCCGAGGAGACGGTGACGTGGGAGGCCAACGTCAACGAGCTGACCGCGGAGGACGAGGACATCGCGTCGTACGTGCGCGGCCTGGAGGAGGCCAAGGACACCGCCGAGCTCCCCGAGGCCTCGGGCGACGCGATCGCCCGGGACTTCGAGCGCTACCTGCGCCGCCGCGACGACGGCTGACATCCGGGCGCGACGCCCACGGGCCCCGGCCGCGGCCACCCCGCCGCCGGGTCCCGCCCCTGGCCGGAAGGGTCCCGGTCACACCCGCAGGCCGCGCCACTCCCCCGTGGCCAGGACCGCGGCCCAGGCCCCGGCGATGCGGGCCAGGCCGCGCCGCACCTCGTCCACGACGGCGGGGGCCAGCTGTCCCCCGGAGTCGCGGGCGGGCTCCAGCCGCACGGTGACCCGCAGGCCGTCCAGGACCTTCTGCCCCCGCGCGATCGCCTCGGTGTCCGGTTCGGAGTCCCGGTCCAGGACGGCCCGGATCCCGTCGCGCAGGGCGATGGCCTCGTCGAGGTCGGCGAGGGTGATGGGGATGGCCCCCTCGGTGGCCAGGTGGTGCCGGCGGAGGAACCGCGCGAGGTCGGCCCGGTCCGTCAGGTGACCACCGGTGGAGACGAAGTCCGCGATGAGTTCGGCGGCCGCGCTGTGCCGCGTGGGGGTTGTCATGGGGGTTATCCCACCACGCCTGGAGCCCTGATACGGGTGTTTGGCCGAGGTCGTGGCCACAGGTGGTCACCCTGCACGTGCATATCGAGACGAAGATGAACAAATCCCCTCCGGGCCTTGCCGGGAGCGGACGGGGCCCCTGCGGGCCGGGCCCCGCACCCGGTGTCCGCCCCCGCGTTCAGACCCCGGCCAGGGCGCTGATCCCGACGCGGTCCCCCGGCAGGCCCAGCCCCTTGAGGTGGACCCGGAAGTTGGCGATCCTGCCCTCCCACAGGGCGTCGTTGTCGAGCAGGGCCGACAGGTAGGCGCGCTGTACCGCGGTGAGGTCCCGGCACGCGCCGGCCTCCCCGGCCGCGGGGAACGCCACCCGCAGGAGCGGGCCGACGTCCTGGGCGCCGACGTACGTGGAGGACAGCGGCACCATCGCGCGCAGCACCGGCAGCAGCCGTTCGGCGTCGTCGGGGGCCGCCCGCTCGGCGAGCGCCCGGGCCAGGGTGAACCGGACGTGGCCGGGGAAGTACGCCGGACGCCTCCCGAACCAGGCGTCCGCCGCGGCCGGGTCGGCCAGTGCGGCGGCCAGCTCGTCGGTGGCGGCCGGGTTGCCGGCCTGGGAGGGGGCCAGGGCGGCGCAGGCACGGATCGCCGGGTCCGCGTGGGCGAGGAACTCGGCGGTGTCCCGCCCGGCCTGTCCCACCGCGAGGACGATCACCGCGCCCTCGTCGCGGGACTCGGCCATGTCGGCCGCGCCGGACAGGTCCGGGTCGAACCCGCCCAGACGGGCGGCGGCCGTCGCGGCCTCCACCGCGTGCATGCGCGTCACCGGGTCGGGGTGGGTGAGGTGGGGGTGGACCGCCTCGTACAGGACGGGGGCGGCGGCGCGCATGTCCGGGCCGACCCGGTACATGAGGGCGTCCATCACGGGGTCCTCCCAGATCTCGGCGTCCTCGGCGGCGTCCGGGGCGTTCAGCGCCGCGTACACGCGGTCGAGGTCGGCCTCGGAGGGCGGTTCGGGCGGCGCCTGGTCCCCGGGGGCGGGGCAGTGCAGCGCGCCCTCGGCGGCCGAAGCGAGGAAGCCCAGCAGGAGCTGCCGGAGGGGTGCGGACTCCCCTGAGGCGGTGAACGGCGTCGTGGCCGGGGCCGCGAGCGCGGGGCGGTCCAGGATCCCGGCGACGAACAGCGCCGCGGGGACGGTCGCGGAGTACACGGTCCCCTGGTGGAGGATCGCGCTGTACAGGTAGCCCAGGGCCCGCTCGCTCCCGCCGGGGTCTCCGGTGAGCAGGGGCGCCAGGTGGTCGGGGGCGTCGGCGCCGGAACCGTAGGCGTGGAAGGTACGGGTCCAGTCGGTGTCGCGGAGTACGTCCGGTCCTGTCTGCATGTCCGGGATTGTGGCACCGCCCTCGGACGGTTCGCGGGCGTGGCGGCGGCGGGGCGGGGCGGCGTCGTCGCTACACTCGGGGCGCCCGTGCCCGGGACCGTACCCAGGAAGGCCACGCCATGCCGTTCGCCCAACCGCCCACCACACCCCTGAGCCGGGCCCTGTTCCGCGCGCCGATCTGGATCTACAGGTTGGGGCTGGGCGGGGCCCTCGGAGGCCGGTTCGTGCTGCTGACGCACCGGGGCCGCACGACGGGGGAGGCCCGCCAGGCGGTGCTGGAGGTGGTGGGACGCAACGACACCACGGGGGCGGTGCTGATCGCCTCCGGCTACGGTCGGCGCTCCCAGTGGTTCCGCAACATCGTCGCGGAGCCGCGTGTGCTGTTCCAGGTCGGCGGGCGGCGCCACCGGGGCACTGCCACCGTGCTCTCCCCGCAGGAGTCCGGGGAGGCGCTGGCGCACTACGCGGAGCGCCACCCCGAGGCCGCGGTGGCGCTGATGCGGGGGCTGGGGCACGAGGTGGACGGCGGCCCGGAGTCCTTCGCGAGGGTGGGGGCCGATCCGGAGAACGGCATCCCGGTGGTGCGGCTGAGCCCCGACGACCCGCCCCGGTCGCCCTACCCGGACTTCTCGGCGCCCTGACGGGGCGCCTCCGGCAAACCCCGCGCCCCGACAGGGCCCGTGCCCGGCAAGGGGCGCGGCGCCGCCTGCGCGCGACGCGGTGCGCCCTTCCTGCGGCGGACGGGGCGTCGGAGCGCCCCGGGGCCGGGGCGGGCCCCCGGCCCGGAAAACCCTAGAGGGCGACGCCCAGGAGGGTGTCGACCGTGGCCCGCACCAGGGCGGGGGCCGCGGCGTCCGTGCCGCCCGCGGTGAGGGCGGTGTCGGCCCAGGCGTCCACGGCGGCCAGCGCGCCGGGCGAGTCCAGGTCGTTCGCCAGGGCCGAGCGCACGGCGGCCAGCACGGGAGCGGCGTCCGGTCCCGCACCCAGGGCGAGGGCCGCGCGCCAGCGGGAGGCGCGCTCGGCGGCGGCGGGGAGCTCCACGTCGGTCCACTCCCACGGGGAGCGGTAGTGGTGCGTGAGCATGGCCAGGCGGATCACGGCCGGTTCGACGCCCTGCTCGCGCAGCTTGGACACGAACACGAGGTTGCCCAGGGACTTGGACATCTTCTCGCCGTTCAGGCCGACCATGCCGACGTGCAGGTGGTGCTGGGCGTTGGGGCCGCCCGTCGTGGCGCGGGTCTCGGCCGCGCCCATCTCGTGGTGCGGGAAGATCAGGTCGCTGCCGCCGCCGTTGAGGTCGAAGTTCGGGCCGAGCCTGTCGAGGGCGATGGCGCTGCACTCGATGTGCCAGCCGGGACGGCCGCGACCGAGCGGGCTCTCCCAGGCGGGTTCGCCGGGGCGTTCGGCGCGCCACAGCAGCCAGTCGAGCGGGTCCTTCTTGTCGGCCCGCGCGGGGTCGCCGCCGCGCTGGCCGAACACCTCCAGCATCTCTTCGCGGCTCATGTGGCTGATCTCGCCGAAGTGCTCGGCCTCGGCCATGGAGAAGTAGAGGTCGCCGTCGATCTCGTAGGCGGCGCCGGTGCCGCGGATGCGCGCGGCGAGCTCGCTGATGAGGTCGACGGACTCCACGACCCCGACGTAGGAGGTCGGGGGGATGATCCGCAGCGCGGCCATGTCGTCCCGGAACACATCGATCTCGCGGTGGGCGAGGTCGCGCCAGTCCACGCCCAGGGCCTCGGCCCGCTCCAGGAGCGGATCGTCGATGTCGGTGGTGTTCTGCACGTAGTCGACGTCGTGGCCGGCGTCGCGCCAGACCCGGTTGACCAGGTCGAAGGTGAGGTACGTGAAGGCGTGTCCGAGGTGGGCGGCGTCGTAGGGGGTGATCCCGCAGGCGTACATCCCCGCCCGGGGCCCCGGCGTCGTCGTCTCTATCCGTCCGGTGGTGGTGTCGTGGATACGGAGGGGGCCGCCGGTACCCGGCAGGGGGACGATGTCAGGCGCAGACCATGAACGCATACCCGGAAGACTATCCGCACGGCCGTGCGGCGAACGCCCGGGGACGGGTGCGGGCGGTGGGTGAAAATCCCCCCAGTACAGCCGGGAATAGTGCCGCGGCCGGAGCTCCGGCCGCGCTATGCGGCGATGCCGCGGTGCCCCCTGCCGATGAGGAGCGCGCCGGACACCGCGGCCGCGGCGCACACCGCCGCGAGGCCCTCGTTGCCCAGCCGCCAGTGCAGCAGCGCACCGCTCACCGAGACCACGTAGAGGAGCCAGTACGCCCCGCTCTCCACCAGGTTGCCGTGACGGCCCTCCATGCTTCCCCCTACCTCGTACGCGTGACTCCCACGCGCTCGACGGCGCGAGCACCGTCTCTCTCAGAGACGCCGTGGTCACACAGGGGGTTGACAGATCTTTCCCACCAACAATGTGACGGTGGTTATGGAGAAGGCCGCACCCCTGTTCACCGGGGAGGAGGAGCTGTGGGGCTGCTCAGGGGGCGGTGGGGGGCGCGAGCACCGTGTGGCTGGAGTGTTCGGCCCCGCGGGCGGACCCCGTCGTCTCGAAATCTCCGCCCGCGCCTCCCGCGACGGCGCCCCGCCCGGCCGGGCCGTCGCGCGCCCCGGCCCGCGCCGCCCCCGCCGTGTCATCCGGCCCGGTCGCCCTCCGGCCGCCGTCGTTCGAGGAGGACGGTGTCGCGCCAGGCGCCGTGGTGGCGGGCGATGCGCTCGCGCACCCCGACGGTGCGGTAGCCGGCCTGGTGGTGCAGGGCCAGGCTTGCCCGGTTCTCGGGGAAGACCGAGGTCTGCAGGGTCCACAGGCCCGCGGCGTCGGCCTCGGTGACCTGCCGGTACAGCAGCGCCTTGCCCACGCCCCGGCCGCGGGCGCCCTCGGCGACGCACACCGACGTCTCGGCCACCCCGACATAGGCCTCGCGGGAGGAGGCCGGCGAGGCGGAGGCCCAGCCCACCACGGTCCCGTCGGTCTCGGCCACCCAGCGGTGCCCCGGGAGCCACCTGGCCTTCAGGTCCTCGACGGCGGGGGCCTCGGTTTCGAAGGTGGCGTCGCCGGTGGCGATGCCCTCGGCGTAGATGCGGTGCACCTCGGCCAGGTCTGCGTCGGCCATGGCACGGGTGGTGGTGTCGGCGGGCAGGTCGGTGGGGCAGCAGGGCCGGGCGTTGAGCATGCCCATGACGGCGTCGGCGGCGTGGGGCAGGCCGGTGCAGCAGGCGGGGTTGACGGCGACCCGGGTGGAGGTGCCCACCCTGGTCAGGGTCACGAAGCCGACGTCGGCGAGTTTGCGCAGGTGGTGCGAGACGGTGGGCTGGCGCACGTCCACCATCTCGGCGAGCTGTCCCACGCTGACCGAGCCGGGGGTGGTGGCGATGGCGTGGAGCAGTTGGACGCGCATGGGTTCGGCCAGGCAGGCGAACCAGGCGGCGTAGGTCTCGGCTTCGGGCTGGGGCAGTGCGGGTACGGCGCGCTCGGGCCGGGTCACGGTCATGCCCCACATTATCGACCACTATCTATGGTTGCTTCCATCGATACACATCGATAGAGTCACGCTTCATAGGCAGCAGTCGATGAAAGAGGTGTGTCATGGCCGGGGAATCTCCTGTCGTGGTGATCGGCGCCGGCCCCGCGGGGCTGGCGGCGGCAGCGGAGCTGGTCGCGCGCGGGCTTCCGGTCCTGGTCCTGGAGAAGGGCGACCGGGCCGGGGCGGCCGTGTCCGAGTGGGGGCACGTGCGGCTGTTCTCGATGTGGCGCGACCTGGTCGACCCGGCGGCCGAGAAGCTCCTGGCCGCCACCGGGTGGCGGCGCCCGGACGACGGCGGGTACCCGACCGGCCGAGAGTGGGTCGACGCCTACCTCGCTCCCCTGGCCGGGGTCCTCGGTGACCGTGTGCGCTTCGGCGCCGAGGTGAGGGGGGTGAGCCGCCTGGGCCGGGACCGGCTCGTGGACGCCGGGCGCGGGGAGCAGCCCTTCACCGTGCGCGTGCGCACCGGCGCCGGGGAGGAGCGGATCCCGGCCCGCGCGGTCGTGGACGCCTCCGGCACCTGGAACGCGCCCAACCCCGTGGGCGGCGACGGCCTGCCGGCTCTTGGCGAAGAGGCCGCGGCCGCCCACCTGACCTACCGCATCCCCGACCTGGCCGACCCCGCGGTCCGGGCGCGTCACGCGGGGCGGACCACGGCCGTGGTCGGGCGCGGGCACTCGGCGCTGACCGCGCTGGTGGCCCTGGCCTCACTGGCCCAGGAGAGCCCGGGGACGAAGGCGGTGTGGGTGCTGCGGCGCGGGGAGGTCGGCGACGCCTTCGGTGGCGGGGCCGCCGACCAGCTCGCCGCGCGAGGCGCCCTGGGCCAACGGGCCCGCACGGCCGTGGAGGCGGGGCACATCGAGGTGGTGACCGGGTTCCGCACCGCCGAGGTCCGCTCGGCGGACGACCGTCTCGTGCTCGTCGGCGAGAGCGGGCGCGCGCTGGAGCCGGTGGACGAGGTGGTGGCCCTGACCGGGTTCCGACCCGACCTGTCCTTCCTGTCCGAGATCCGCCTCGGCCTGGACCCGGCCCTCCAGGCGCCGGTGGAACTGGCCCCGCTCATCGACCCCAACCAGCACTCCTGCGGCACCGTCTACCCCCATGGGGCGGCCGAGCTCTCCCACCCCGAGCCCGGGTTCTTCCTCGCGGGGATGAAGTCCTACGGTCGCGCCCCCACCTTCCTGGCCCTGACCGGCTACGAGCAGGTCCGCAGCATCGCCGCGCACCTGGCCGGGGACCACGAGAGCGCGGCCCGGGTGGAGCTGGTCCTGCCCGAGACGGGGGTGTGCGGCGGCGCCGGGCTGTTCGACGACCCCACCGCCACCAAGGCCGACGCCAGCGGCTGCTGCGGCCCCGCCGAGGCGGCGGAGGAGCCCGCCGTGGACCAGGGGGGTCGCCGCGGCGGCCTGTCCGGAGCGGAGACGCCCGTGCCCTCCCTCCGCCGGGACCTGCTCCCCGTGACCGGCACGGAAGCGGCCGCCCCGGCCGGCTGCTGCGGTGGCGCACCCTCTCCGGACGCCGGAACGGCCGAACCGGCGCCGGCACCGTGACACCGCGCACGAGCGGGCGCGGGAGTCAGGGGGCGGGGTGTTCCTCTCCCGTTTCCGCGTGACACCGCGCCCCGGCCGGGAGCGGACACGCCGCACACGGCCCCGGGACGTGCGGCATACGGGAGCGAAGTTCGGACAGGGCGGGGGGAGGCGGCGGAGCGCGGGGCGGGCGCGGGCTGCTGCCCGCCCTGCCCGGTACCTCGACCGCCCGGAGGCGATCGGAGGGCGGGCGGGGATCGGAAGGGGCCGGTGTGGGCGCGGACGTGCGGGGAGTCCGCGCGACCCACCGGTCGGGACCGCGCGACGCCGGCCGCGGACGGTCCGGCGCTCCGGCCCGGGGGTTCCGGGCGGCCGGAGGCCGCCGCGGTCAGGGCCTGGCGGCGGCGGCCAGTTCCAGGTGCTCCAGTTCGTCGGTCACGCGCACGAGGTCGGGGTCGCCGTCGGGACCGAACTCGACGATCTCCGCCCGGACGGCGCGCAGGCGCCAGCGGGCGCGGGAGGTGTCACGGGAGGCGGCCCGCGCGAACTGGTCGGAGACGGGGTGGGCCTGGTGGGATGCGGTGGCGCTCATGGAATGGTCCTTTGAGGTGGGTCGGTGTTCAGGAAAGCCCCGGGTGCACGGTTCGACACGGTTTCCGTGCCCCGGGTTCACCGAGTACACGGTCCCGTGCCGCGCCTATGACGCGGTTTCGGAATCCTTTCGCCGCCCTCGCGGACGACGCATCGGCCCGGAGATCACTCCGGTCCCTCCAACACCGTTTTCCGGCAACTCTTGCTATCTCCCTCCCCTTCTGGCCCTCCCCTATGCCCCCGTCGCCGCGGTTCCTGCCACCGGCTCCGTTCGGCCGGGCCGGGCGGGGCATCGCCGCAGGCCGGAGCGGGGAGGCTTCGCCCGACCGGGGCGGACGCGGTGGTTCCGGCCGTCCAGGGACCGCGGGAACGCGTGGCCGCTTCCGCCGGGGCGGCGGGCCCCGCACGGGGAGAAGAATGTTGGGTAGGCTAACCTAACTTCTTCCTGACCCGCCCGAGGTCGCCCGACCCCGGCGGCCTCCGCCCCTCCCCGCCCCCTGGAGAAGAGAACGCCATGCGCATCCGGCAACCCGAACGCCGCGCGATGGTCCGCGCGCACGTCGTCCGCGTCCGCGGCCGAGCCCGGCTACGAGGCCGGGCTGTTCGCGGAGGGGTGCTACCTGTCTTGTCCGAGGGTGCTCCGGCGTTCACGCCAGAGGTGAATCGGATCCGAACACACGCCCGTCCCTCGGGACGGGCGTTTCTGGTCCTCGATGTACTGACGCAGGACACCGATCGGCGCGCCGCCCACCGACCCGGCGAAGTACGACCCGGACCACAGGCGTTCGGCTCGCCAGTAATGGGACTCCAGTTCGGTCTCGAAGCCGGCGCACATCGCCCGCATGATCTCCTCCATCCGTGACAGGTGGCGGTCGGTGAAGACCCGGTGCCGGTACTTCGTCACGAAAACCAAGTGCGCGTGCATCGCGAAAACACAGTGTCTGCCGTCCTGACATCGCTCTCCTCGCCCCTAGGCCAACGCTAGGATGCGGGTGTGCAGCTGCGGTACTCCTTCCGCGTGTACCCCGACGCCGACCAGCGCACCGCACTGGCCAAGGCGTTCGGGTGCGCTCGCGTGGTCTACAACGACGCCCTGCGGGCCCGTGAGACCGCGCGCGCCCAGGGTCAGGCGTTCCCCACGGCCGGCGAGCTGTCCAAGAAGCTGATCACCGACGCCAAGCGCACCCCCGAACGCGAGTGGCTGGGCGGGGTGTCGGCGGTCGTGCTCCAGCAAGCGCTGCGTGATGCGGACACCGCCTACCGCAACTTCTTCGACGGCCTCAAAGGCAAACGCCCCAAGACGGGCCCGCCCCGGTTCAAGTCCCGCAAGGACCGCCGGCAGTCGGCCCGGTTCACCGCCAACGCCCGCTGGAAGATCACCGGCCAGGGAAAACTGTCCCTGCCCAAGATCGGCGAGGTCAAGGTGAAGTGGTCCAGGCCCCTGCCCTCGGCCCCGGCCACCGTGACCCTCCTCAAGGACGCCGCCGACCGCTACTTCGCGTCCTTCGTCGTGCGGACCCAGGACGAACCCCTCACCCAGACCACCGATGATGTGGGCATCGACCTGGGGTTGGGGCACTTCGCCGTCCTGTCCGAGGGCACCAGGGTCGCCAACCCCCGGTTCCTGCGCCGCGCCCAACGCAAACTGCGCAAGGCCCAGCGCGCCCTGTCCCGCAAGGCCAAGGGGTCCAAGAACCGGGCCAGGGCCCGTCTGGGGGTCGCCCGCGTCCACGCCCGTGTGGCCGATGCCCGCCGCGAGTTCCACCACCAGCTCTCCACCACGATCATCCGTGACAACCAAGCGGTGTACGTGGAGGACTTGTGTGTGAAGGGGCTCGGGCGCACCCGGTTGGCCAAGAGCGTGCACGACGCCGGGTGGGCGGCGTTCGTGAGCATGCTGGAGTACAAGGCCGCACGGTATGGGCGCACCTTCGCCAGGGTCGACAGGTTTCTGCCTTCCTCGCAGACCTGCCACACGTGCTGGGTGGTGGACGGGCCCAAGCCCCTGCACGTGCGGGAGTGGACCTGCCGGGCCTGTAAGGCCATCCACGATCGGGACGTCAACGCGTCCCGGGTCGTGCTCGCCGCTGGACGCAAACTCGCCGGAGCGCGGGAAGCGGAGAGCTGAAACGCCTGTGGAGGCCGGGTAAGACCACCGCTTTCGGGTGGGGCACCGGTCCGCGAAGCAGGAACCAGCGGACGCCGCGAGGCGTCTCGCGCCTACAGCCGCGAGGCTGCGGGAATCCCCGGGGCTCACCCCGGGGAGGACGTCAATACCTGCCGCCGGAGAACGCGGACTGGCACCTGCTGGTGGGGGACGAGAGCGCGGTCCCCGCGCTGCTGTCCATCGTCGAGCAGGCCCCCGCGGACCTGCGGGCCGAGGCCTTCCTCGAGGTGCCCGAGGAAGGGGACGTCCGGGAGGTGGCGGCGCCCGAGGGCGTCCGCGTCCACTGGCTGCCCCGGGGCGGGGCGGCGGCGGTGCCCGGGGCGCTGGCCCTGGAGACCGTCCTGTCCGCGGAGCTCCCCCCGGGGACGCCCTACTGCTTCGTGGCCGGGGAGCGGGGCCTGCCCACCGGCCTGCGCCGCGCCCTGGTGCGCGAGCGCGGGGTCCCCAAGGCGAACGTCTCCTTCGTCGGCTACTGGCGCCACGGGGCGGCGGCCTACAAGTAGGGGTCGGCGGGAAGGACGCGGGGCGGGAGGGCGTGCGGGGCACGGGCCGGCGCGCAAGGGGCTCGGGCCGGCGCGCAAGGGGCTCG
This sequence comes from Streptomonospora nanhaiensis, assembly GCF_026642255.1. Taxonomy (GTDB): domain Bacteria; phylum Actinomycetota; class Actinomycetes; order Streptosporangiales; family Streptosporangiaceae; genus Nocardiopsis; species Nocardiopsis tropica. The sequence continues at coordinate 4,530,364 of NZ_CP113264.1, forward strand.
GGGCCCTGCCGGGCGCTCGGCGGGGGGACGGCGGGGGGACGGCGGGCGGCGGGGCCGGGGACTGCGAGGTGGCGCCTTCCGGGCACGGCCGGGGCATGGGGCGCCCGGCGTCGGGACCGCTTCGCCGGGTTCGGGCAAGAGCGAGGGCTCCCACCCCTTGCACACCAAGGTGACTAAACGTACAGTAACTTTACAATCCACCGGGTCACGCGGCGACCACGCTGGGTCGCCTCCCGCCGTGACCTCCCAGGGGCCGCGTCCGACGGCCCGCCTCCGCCCGCTGACCGCCCCGCCCAGGCGGGGCCTCCCCCCGGAGCAGACCATGCGCACCGAGCGCTCCCCCCGCACGTTCCTCGCCCCCGTGGCCACGGCGGCCCTCACCCTGCTGGCCCTCCTCTCCCCCGGCGCCGCCTCCGCGTCCACCGCACCCGCCTCCGCGGCGCCCGCCTCCGACACGGTGGACAGCCAGGCCGCCCTGGTGTGGTCCGACGAGTTCAACGGCCCGTCGGGCAGCGCGCCCAACCCGGCCAACTGGAACCACGAGACCGGAAACCACGGCTGGGGCAACAACGAGCTGCAGAACTACACGAACAGCCGCAACAACTCCGCCCTCGACGGCAACGGCAACCTCGTCATCACGGCGCGCCAGGAGGCGAACGGCTCCTACACGTCGGCCCGCATGACCACCCAGGGCAAGGTCCAGCCGCAGTACGGACGCATCGAGGCCCGCATCCAGATCCCCCGGGGCCAGGGCATCTGGCCCGCGTTCTGGATGCTGGGCGGCAGCTTCCCGGGCACGCCGTGGCCCAACTCCGGCGAGATCGACATCATGGAGAACATCGGCCGCGAACCCCACCTGGTCCACGGCTCCCTCCACGGCCCCGGCTACTCGGGCGGCAACCCGCTGACCGGCTCCTACATGCACCCGCAGGGCTGGTCGTTCGCCGACACGTTCCACACGTTCGCCGTGGACTGGCGGCCCGGCTCGGTCACCTGGTCGGTGAACGGCAACGCCTACCAGACCTACACCTCCGCCGACACGCGCGGAAACCCCTGGGTCTACGACCAGCAGTTCTTCATGATCCTCAACGTGGCCGTCGGCGGCAACTGGCCCGGCTACCCGGACGGCAGCACGCAGTTCCCGCAGCGGATGGTCGTCGACTACGTGCGCGTCTACTCGCTCTGAACCGGAGTCACGTCGCTTTCGACCAGCACACAGGCGCGACGGCCGCCGCCCACCGGGCCTTCCCCACCCGGTGGGCGGCGGCCGTCCGCTGTGCCAGGGCCCCGGGCAGCGGCGGGGGCGTGAGCGGGGAGGGCGCGGGAGCCGACGCTGGGGCGGGGAGGGCGTCGGCGTGTTCGCGCGTCGGGGCCCGGTCATGGGCCGCCCGCGTGGGGTCCCCCCGATTTCCAGCGTAGGCGCCCGTCCGCGCCCCCGACCAGCCCCGGCCGCCGCCCTGTGGACAACCTCCGGCCCGCCGCCCCTCAGACGACCCGGCCGAGCCGCGCGACGGCGTCGCGGAGCCGTTCCGGGTCGTGGCCCGCGTAGCTGACCACCAGGCCCGGAGCGCCGGGCGCCGAGCGGTTGCGGCTCAGCGGCTGCACGGCGACCCCCGCGTCCAGGGCGCGGGCCGCGACCTCCTCGTCGTCCGCCCCGTCCGGCAGCATGACCAGCAGGTGGACCCCGGCCGCCACCCCGAGGACCGGGCACCCGGGCATGTATTCGCGCACCGCCGCGACGGCCGCGCGCTGGCGGGCCCGGTGCCTGGTACGCATCGAACGCAGGTGCCGGGCCAGCGTCCCGTCCCTCAGCAGTGCGGCCAGGACGAGCTGGGGCAGCACCGGTGAGCCGAGGTCGGTGGCCCAGCGCCGCTCCACCACCGCGTCGAGCAGCCGCGGCGGCGGGACGAGCCAGCCCAGGCGCAGCGCCGGGGCCAGGGTCTTGGACAGGCTGGAGGTGTAGGCGACGGCGTGCGGGGCGAGGGAGTGCATGGCGCGGACCGGTGAGCGGTCGTAGCGGTACTCGGCGTCGTAGTCGTCCTCGATGACGATCCCGTCCCGCTCCCCCGCCCAGGCCACCAGGTCGCGCCGGCGGCCGGGCGAGAGGACGACACCCGTGGGGAACTGGTGCGCGGGGGTCACGGAGACCGCCGTCGCGGAGGTGCGCGCCAGCCCGGCCACGTCGATCCCCTCGCCGTCCACGGGGACCGGCGTGACGCGGTCCATCCAGTAGCCCAGGATGCGGCGGTTGCCGTCGGCCCCGGGGTCCTCCAGCGCCACCTCCTCCACACCCCGGTCGCGCAACACCTGGGCGAGGAGGCTGAGCGCCCCGGTCACCCCGGCCGACACGACGATCCGCTCCGGAGGGGCGTCCACGCCCCTCGACCTGGCCAGCCAGGCGGACAGTTCGACGCGCAGTTCGGGGGTGCCCTGGGGCGGGGCGTAACCGAGCTGGCGGGCGGTCGCGGTGGCCAGGACCTCGCGCTCGGCCCGCAGCCACGCGCCGCGCGGGAACGCCGCGAGGTCGGGCAGACCGGTGGAGAGGTCCGTGACCTCGGCGGGCGCGGTGCTGCCGGGAGCGACACCACCGGGTCCGGGACCCGGTGCGGTCACGCCGGGGCCGGGCGTCCGCCCGGACCCCTCCCCGGGCCGTCGACCCGGTTCGGGGGAGGGTGCGGCGGCGGGGTCGCCTGTTCCCCCAGCTCCGGGGCGGGAGCCGGCCCCGGACCGGGTGCGGGGCGCCACGCGGGGCGACGGCTCCCGGAGGACGGGGCCCGCCGCCACCGTGGTCCCGGCTCCACGGTTGGCGGCGAGGAGCCCCTCCTCCGTGAGGCGCCGGTAGGCCTCCACGACGGTGCCGCGCGCGAAGCCGAGGTCCTCGGCCAGTGCCCTCGTCGCGGGCATGCGCGCCCCCGGCCCCAGGACACCGGTACCGATCGCCTCGCGCAGGGCGGAGGCCAGCCAGCCGGTGCGCCCACCCCTGGGAACCCCGGCGGCGTCGAGTTGGAGGAAGTCGGAACCCTGGCCCATTTGGACCATTCTATTGCGCCGGACTTGGCCCTGTCGGCGGGACCAAGGAGGGGCCAGTCTGGACCGCATGCAGACAACACCCGTCCCGTCCTCCCCGCGCCCCCGCACCGCCCCCGGCTCCCCCGGCATCCTGTGGGGGCTGTGGCCCGCCCTCGCCGGCATGGCCCTGCTGGGCAGCAGCGTCGCGGTCATCGGAGCAACCGCCGGACTCCCCGCGTTCGGCCTCCAGAGCGCCCGGTACGCCGTCGCCGCCCTCACGGTGGCGGCCCTGGCACGCCTGCTCGGCAAGCGCCTCGTACTCCCCCGGGGCCGCGACCTCCTCTGGGTCACCGGAGGCGCCCTCTCGGGCCTGGTCGGCTTCAACATCGCCGTGGTGATCGGCACCGCGCACGCCGAACCCGCCGTCCTGGGCGCCGCCGTCGCCTGCATCCCGATCGTCCTCTCGGTGGCCGGTCCGCTCACCCGCGGTAAGCGCCCGTCGCGGCGGCTTGTCGCCGGGGCCGTCGTCGTCAGCCTCGGAGCGGTCGCGGTGACCGGCTGGGGCACCGCCGACGCCCTCGGCATCCTCATGGCCCTGTCCCTGATCGCCCTGGAGGCGGGGCTCACCCTGTTCGGCGCACCCGCGCTGCCGCGCATGGGGGCTTGGAGCTACACGGCCTCGACCGCGGCCGTGGCCGCGCTGGTGTTCGCCGTGCTGTCCGCCGCGACCGAGCGCGCGGACCTCGGCCTGCTCCTCACCCCCGCATCGCTGGGGGCGGTCGCCTACCTGGGGGTCGTGGCGACCGCGCTGGCGTTCGTCCTGTGGTTCACGGGTGTGGGGCGCATCGGGGCAGGCGGCGCGGGGCTCGCCGCGGGCGCGGCCGCACCGGCCGCGGCGCTGATCGGAGCCCTGTTCGGCGCGCCCCTCCCCACGGCCGGGACCTGGCTGGGGATGGCGGTGATCGGGCTCGGCCTGGCCGTCGGTCTCGCCCCCCTACGGCGCCGCACGGCGGCCGGTCCCGGGCGGCGGTAGCCGTCCGCCGCAGCTCGCCTGAGACACTGGAGTCCCGTGGTGGCAGGGCTTCCCGCGCTGTGCCACTCTGTTCGACCGGACAGGGTCCCCTCCCCCGGTCGACCCGTGAGGACAGAAGCGAGCCGCATGTGACCCCCTCCGAGGCACGCCCCCCGATGATCGACGCCTCCGTGCCGCAGTCGGCCCGCGTCTGGAACTACTGGATGGGCGGCAAGGACTACTACCCGGCGGACAAGGCGGTCGCCGACGAGATCCTGGAGACGAACCCGCACGTCCTGGAGATCGCCAGGGCCGCCCGCGACTTCCTGCGCCGGGCGATCACCCGGCTGGTCCACGAGCACGGGGTGCGCCAGTTCCTGTGCGTCGGCAGCGAGCTGCCCACGGCGCAGGACGTCCACGTGATCGCGCAGGCGGCGGCCCCGGAGTCGCGCGTGGTCTACGTGGCCGACGACCCGCTCGTGCTGGCGCACGCACGGGCCCTGCTCGTGGGGACCGCGGAGGGCGCGACCGGCTACGTGGGGGCCGACATCCGTGAGACGGGGAGGATCGTCCGGGAGGCGGCCCGGACCCTGGACCTCTCCCGGCCGGTGGCGCTCGTCCTGGCCGGGGTGCTGGCCCACGTCACCGACGACGGGGAGGCCCGTGTCCTGGTGGCCGAACTCATGGCGGCCCTGGCCCCGGGGAGCCTCCTGGTCGTCTCCGACGACACCGACGTGATCCACCCCGAGGAGATGGACGCGATGGTGCGCCGGTGGAACGCCTCGGGCGGGAGTCCCCGCGTGAACCGCACCCCCGAACGGCTCGCGGCGTTCTTCGAGGGCCTGGAACTGCTCGAACCCGGGGTCGTCTCCTGCCCCCGCTGGCGGCCGGACCCCACCGAGGTGGGCTCGGCCAACGACGTGGACGAGCACTGCGGGGTGGGTCGCAAGCCCTGACGCACGCTCCCGCACCTGCGGTGCCGCCCGTGTCCCGCACTGTTCCTGGACGCGGCGCGGCGGTGTGCGCCCGACGATGTGCGACCCGGGCCCCGTCCGGCCACGCGGACCTTCGTGCCGGGGTCAGGGGCAGCGCCTCTGCGCCTCTTCCCGAGCACTGGCCGGAACATGGCCGGACGTGCACTCTCCCAGGTAGATGTGGACGGTCAGAGCGGTCTCACCACTGACGCTGTAGGCGCGGATGCGTGCCGCGTCGGAGGCCGTGGCCGTGACCTCCTGCCGTGAGGCCGGCGTCGGTGAGGGTGTCGGCTCCGGCGCGCCGGCCGCCTGCGGGGAGTCCTGCCTCTGCTGCTCCCAGACCGCGCCCTACCCCCCTCTCCCGACATCCCACCGACCGAGAAGGCCGCTCCCCACACCAGAGGCGCGGCGGGAGAAGGCCGTCGGCGCCGGGCCCGTGGGCCCGGCGCAGCACGACGGCCCATCCCGACGCGCGTGGGGCTCACACCGGCGAAGAAGGGACGCTCAAGGACCCGGCCTTCGCGAGTGAGGCGGCCCGGGAGACTGGCGGTGCCCCTGCTCAACGCGGTGCAACCCGCGCTGTCCGGCATCGGCCGGTCCACTGACAGATCAGTCACGGTGAGTTACCGTCACTCTGAATCCTCTCCCTGAGCGACAGGACAGTGCCATGACGGCCAAACACCAGGGTGCTCCCAAGCCCAGCAAGCCCTACGAACCGCCGCCGCAGTCCCCCGACACGCCGCCCCCGGGCGGCGGAACCCGCGAGAAGCCGAAGTAATGCCCGGGACCGACAACCTGGTCGACGCGCTGACGCGGTCGGGGTACCTGACCGAACCGCGTTGGCGCGACGCACTGCGCTCCGTACCGCGTGAGAAGTTCGTCCCGGCCCGGGCGTGGGCGGTTCCCACGGACGGCGCTCCGCCCCACCCCATCGACCGGGGCCGGGACCCCGACGCCTGGCGTGCGGCGGTCTACACCGACACCGCCGTCGTCACCCAGCTCGACGACGGCGAAGGCGACCTGACCCTCGGCACCGGGACGGGGACCAGCTCCGCGTCCGCGCCGGGCATGGTGGCCGCCTTCCTCGAACTGCTCGACCCCTACCCCGGCGACCAGGTGCTGGAGATAGGCACCGGGACCGGGTGGACGGCCGCGCTGCTGTCCACCGTGCTCGGCGCCGACGCCGTGACCTCGATCGAGGTCGACGAACAGGTCGCCCGGCAGGCAGCGGTGAACCTGGAGCGGGCCGGCCTCACCCCCACCCTCGTCACGGGCGACGGGGCACTGGGCTGGCAGTCGGGCGCCCTCTACGACGGGGTCCACGCCACCTGCGGCGTGCGCGAGGTCCCGATGGCGTGGGTGGAGCAGACCCGGCCGGGCGGCACCGTCGTCGCGCCGTGGGTGCCCGGGTTCGGCCACGGCCACCGTGTGAGACTCACCGTCCTCGACGACAGCCGCGCCGTCGGCCGGTTCGCGGGCGGCAGCACCTACATGCTGATGCGGGCCCAGCGCCCCGCCGGCCCCGACTTCGACGGAGAGGGCTGGCGCGAGGGGTCGACACTGCTCGACCCCCGCCGGGTCATGCGCGCCGCGCCGGGGGCCCACGTCACCGTCAGCGCCATGGTCCCCGGGGTCCAGGCGCACGGAGCCGACGGGGAGGAGGGCGCCTTCCAGGTGTGGATGTGGGACGGCTCCTCCCAGGCCCGCATCGCCTACGACCCCGGCTACGCCCGGACAGGCGTCGAGCAGAGGGGCCCGCGCGACCTGTGGGACGAGGTGGAGAGGGCCTACCTCACGTGGGCGGGATGGGGGATGCCCGGCCGGGACCGGTTCGGGCTCACCGTCACCGCGATCGGCCACCAGGTGTGGATCGACGAGCCCGACAACCGGGTGGCCCCGCCCCCCTGACGGGAAGAGCCCTGCCGGACCGGCACCGGCAGGGCCTTCCCCCACGTCGCCGGGACCCAGCAGCCCTTGAACACCTCCCCCGGCCACGAGGGCTGACGCGTCCCGCCACGCGAGCCGAACCCGGTGGACCACGACGCGATCCCCACATGTGGGGCTCACGAACCGCCCGACTCCAGGTGGTCCCGACCGCCCCGGTTGCCGAGCTGCGCGCCAGGCTGGCGGTGCGCGGTTCACACGGGCGGGGCGAGTTCTACCAGCTGGGCGGCCCCCACCCCGGACACGACGACAACCCGTCCTGGGGGACAGGCGCTCATGTCCTTGACCTTCTCTGCACTTGTTGAGCGAGCGGCTGTGGATCCGTTGGAACTTGCTGGCTGAGCGTGATCGCCTTCGCGGCGGGCCCCGGAGGCTCCGCAAAAACCCGTTGGCGGACCACGGCGACCACTGCTACTTTTCCGGAGGCCGTGCCGGAGAGCGAGGAGGTGGTACCCGTGAACGCAGTATCAACATGGGTGCTCCCCTCCGGGGTCATGGTCGGACGATAGGTCGTCCGGGAGCGCCGCTCAAGAGCACTCCTGAAAGGCACGACCGTGCGATTCACTTCCGAACAGCGCCTCGACGAAGGCGTCCGCGAGCGCGAATTCACTCTCGGCGAGATCCCCGGCATCCTGTGGACGCCCGGATCCGTATCCGCACCGGCCCCGCTGATCCTGCTCGGCCACCCCGGCGGACTGCGCAAGATGTACCCCCGGCTGGCGGAGCGGGCCCGGCACTCCGTGGCGGAGGGCTTCGCCGCGGCCACCATCGAGCTCCCTGGGGGCGGTGACCGGCCTCGTTCGGCCGCCGCCGAGGAGGCCCGCGCCGACTTGCTCCGGGCGCTGGGGGCCGGTGAGCCGGTCAACGACGAGATCGTCGACCGGCTCGTCCTCCCGCTGGTCGAGAAGGCGGTCCCGGAATGGCGGACCGCACTGGACGCCCTCCTTTCGCTGCCCGAGATCGGCGGCCCGGTCGGGTTCTCGGGGGGAGTGATCTCCATCGGCATCCGGCTGGCGGTGGTCGAGCCGCGCATCTCGGCAGCCCTTCTGTTCGCCGGGAGTTTTGTGCCCCGCACCATGTTCGAGGAGGCCCGGCAGGTCACCGTTCCGCTGCAGGTCCTGTTGCAGTGGGACGACGAAGGAAACGACCGGCAGCTGGCCCTGGACCTGTTCGACGCCTTCGGTTCCAGGGAGAAGACGCTGCACGCCAATATGGGCGGGCACACCGGCGTCCCGCAGTTCGAGGGGGACGCCGGGAACCGGTTCTTCGCCCGGCACCTGAAGTGAGGCCGGCCCGCCAGGCCGACAGCAGACGATAGGAGCTGTCGGCCAGATGCCGCTCATCGAGGACAGGTCCCGGCCCACCTCGATGGCGGTGGCCAGCAGATGCACGACCGCCCCGACCGCGGTGGTACCAGCCGGTCGGGGCGGCGCGTCTCCGGATTCCCGCCCGCCCCCTACACCGACCACCCGGACTATGATCCGGCGTGGACTCTCACCTGACCCCCAACCCCCGAGGGAGACCATGAGCACGAAAACGTGGGTCTGGATTTCGTGGGCGACGCTCGCCCTCGCCCTGATCACCCTCTTGCCGGGCGCAGCGTGGTGGGCCTGGGCCATCTGGGCCCTGATCGCCGTCGGCGTCATCACTCTCCACGCCCTGGCTCGGCGCGCTGAACTCATGTAGACACCGAATCCCGCCCCGCTTCCCTGGGGGCGGGCTTCCGTCATCCCTGCGGCGCCTCCATGCAGGCCTGGCCGGCGACCGTCTCGGCGTCGCCCCTCGGCACGTCAGCCTCGCCCCACAACCGCCGGTACGGCTCGGCCTTTCCCGGCGCCGACCAGCCGGTCGAGCATCATCCCGATGAGAGCACGCTGTGAGGGCGGCAGTGAAACGAGCCACGCGACCCCCACACCTCGGGGCGGGCTGAGGCCAACCGCACGGGCACCGGGTCTCCCGAGCGGCTCAGAGCGGAGCGAAGAAAGCTCCGCTCCGCTCCGGGCACGCGCGGCCGACCCCGCCGGAACGGGCCGCGCAGTCCTGGGACCGGGGCGCCGCACGGGCCCGGAGGGGCGGACGTGACCGAAAGGCCGCACTCCCCGGCACGGACGCGGCGGAGAACCGTCAGGGATCGACGGAAAGTTCGATTTTTTCATCGCACAGGATCTCCGCAGGTCAGGAACCCGGAGAGGGTGTCACTCACCGTCGCGCCCGGGGACTTTTCGTGACGAGCAGGTTGACCATGCCGCAACGGCACGGTTTTGACTGGTTCCACAGCGGCACAGAACCACTCACGACGAACCCACCGGGAGGACGCGATGACCGCAGCCAAGGACCTCGACACCGGCCTCACCCCGCCCCCCGTCCCCGGACCCGACCGCGCCGACGGGGCCCCCGAGCAGCCGGTGGACATGAAGCAGGCCGTGCTCGACGGGTTGGGCGGCCCCTCCGGGATGGTCTACACGACCCTGCCGGTCGTGGCCTTCGCCCTGGCCGTCCCCTTCATGTCGCTCATGGCCGCCATCGGCGCCGCGATCGCCATCGCCGCCGCCCTGGCCGTCTTCCGGATGTGGCGCGGCGAGAAGCTCATGTCCGCGCTGGGCGGGGTGTTCGGCGTCGCGGCCGCCGGAGGCGTCTCCGCCATGACCGGGTCGGCCAACGACTTCTTCCTCATCGGGATCTGGGCCTCCTTCGCCGGAGGGGTCATCACGCTCCTCTCCCTCCTGGTCCGCCGCCCGCTCACCGGCGTCATCTGGAACGCCGTCCACGGCGGCGCCCACCCCTGGCGCGAGGACCGTCCCACCCTGCTCGTGCACGACCTGGCGACCCTCGCCATAACCGCGGTCTTCGCCGGCCGGTTCATCGTCCGCCAGTGGCTCTACGTCGCCGACTCCACCGCCGGCCTGGCCATCGCCGACACCGTGACCGGCTTCCCCCTGACCGCCCTGGCCGCCGTCGCCGTCGTCTGGGCCTTCCGCCGCTCCACCAAGCGCCTGGTCAAGACCGACACCGCCACCGCGCAGGACTGACCGGAGCCGACACCGGATCCGGCGCCGGGACCGGGCCGGCCCCGGAGGGGCACAGGAACGGACGAGGAGGACCGACATGGGATGCAGCGCTCCGACGGAAACGGGCGTCACCGGCACGGGTTCGCTCCCCTGGCCCCTGGAGACCACCGGCACCGACCTCCGCTCCCCGATGTCGTCGCCGGGCGATAGCTTCCCCGCTATGAGCTACTCGCTGACGACATACGTGGTCGACCTCGACGTCCTGCACGCATCCGTGGGGTCGAAGGACGACAAGCTCCGCCGGATGATCGGCGGCCGGTTCAAACAGCACCTGAGCGGCTTCGACGACCAGTTCTCCCACGTCTCCGACGAGGGCGGCCCCTCCATCCGCGACGCGATCCGCGCGGTCATCGAGGGCGGCCCCTTCGACGAGCAGTACGGCTTCGTGTACGGCTACGCCTACAAGTGGATCTGCGCGTTCCACGGCCGCTCCCTGTTCAACAACGACTTCAGCCCCATGAGGTCGGGGTGGCTGGAGACGGTCGACAAGGGCTTGGCGGAGCTGGGGGTGACCGCGGTCGGCGTCGAGGAGTTCAGTTTCGGCTGTGTGCCCTCACCCCTTCCCGCACCCGAGCTCGAGCCGTGCTACGGCGAGTGGAGCCTCACCGAGTGCCGGAAGGCCCTCGAACAGTGGGAGGCCGTCACCGAGGAGCGCAGGGCCGCCCTCGACCCCTCCGTCCTGAGCGCCGCCGAGTCCTGCATGGACTGGTGCCGGACCGCGGTCGCGGCCGGTCGGGGCGTCGCGGGGTTCTTCTTCTGAGCAGTGTTCGGGCCCGCTCCGGGGCTGCGGTGAGCCGCGGAGCGGGCCCGAGCCGTGCGCGGCTCCCGGCCCCGGGAGCGGGGCGGCCGGGGGCTCCCGCCCGGGCGTTCGTCCCGGCCCCGACCGCGTCTCAGCTGCCCTGGGACGCGGTACCCGTGCGCACGTGCGCGCGCACCCCCTGCAGGTCGAACAGGATGAGGAGCTCGACCGCGCCGCCGTCGGCGCTGCCCAGCCAGTGCGGCTGGGACGTGTCGAACTCGGCCACCTCGCCGGGCGGCAGCGTCAGGTCCCGCTCGCCAAGCACGAGCCGCAGGCGCCCGTTGAGCACGTACAGCCACTCGAACCCCTCGTGGGTCTGCGGTGTCGGTTCGAGCGGGGCGGGCACGGCGGGGATGACCATCTTGAACGCCTGCGTGCCGCCCGGCCGCCTGGACAGCGGCACGAAGACCATTCCGAACCGGCGGATCGGCTTCAGGTGGATCCGGGGGTCCCCGGTGCGCGGGGCGCCGACCAGGACGTCCAGGGGGACGTCGTAGGTGCGGGCCAGCGGCAGCAGCAGTTCCAGGGTCGCCCGGCGCCGGCCGCTCTCCAGCCGGGACAGGGTGCTCTCCGAGACCCCGGTCGTCGCGGCGAGGTCGGCGAGGGTGATGCCGCGCTCGCGGCGCAGCGCGCGCAGTCGGGGTCCGACCACGTCGAGAACGTCTTCTGTTTCACGGTCCATCCCGCCAGCTTGCCAGAACCGCAAGTTTTCGTGCCAGATCGTGGTGGGTGCGGTGAGACTGGGAGCATTCCGACTGAAGGAGCCCTTATGGACACCACCGATGCGGTCACGTTCTGGAACGACGTCCACTCGTCCCACCCCGCGGCCACCGACCCGCGGCCCAACGCCCGCCTCACCGAGGTGGTCGCGGACCTGCCGCCCGGCCGCGTGCTGGACCTGGGGTGCGGAGGCGGCGGTGACGCACTGTGGCTCGCCCGGCGCGGGTGGCAGGTCACCGCCGTGGACATCTCGGCCGTGGCGGTCGAGCGCCTCACCGGCCTCGCCCGCTCACACGGCCTGGGCGACCTGGTCGCCGCCGAGCGGCACGACCTGGACGCGTCCTTCCCGCAGGGCCGGTTCGACCTGGTCAGCGCCCACTACCTCCAGACCTTCTTCGCCCTGGACCGGGCGGCCGTCCTGCGCTCGGCGGCGCACGCGCTGCGTCCGGGCGGGCGGCTCCTGGTCGTCGACCACGGTTCGGTCGCGCCGTGGTCGTGGAACCAGGACCCCGACGCCCGGTTCCCGTCCCCGCAGGAGGTCGCCGAGGGCATCGCCCTGGACCCGGCGTCGTGGACGGTCGAGCGGGCCGAGGCCCCCCGCCGGATCGCGACGGGTCCGGACGGGAGCACCGCCGAGGTCACCGACCACGTCCTGATCGTCCGCCGCACCGCCTGACCGGTGCAGGGAACCGCTCCACCGACGAAGGAGGCCACCGTGCCGACCCTCCACCGCCGCGACCGCCGCGGCGACACCCCTCCGCCGCGGACCGGCGGCGGTGAGGCCGAGGTCCTGCGCGGGTTCCTCGACTACCTGCGGGCCTCGATGGCCGCGAAGGTCGCCGGCGCCCCCGAACCGCAGGTCCGGTCGGCCGGGGTTCCCTCCGGCACGAACCTGCTCGGCCTGCTCGACCACCTGGCCTCCGTCGAGGGCGCGATGTTCCTCGGGCAGGAGGTCACCGACTGGCAGGCGACGTTCCGGGCCGGGCCCGAGGACGGTGTGGCCGACGTCGTCGCCCGCTACGAGAGGACGGTCGAGCGCGCGAACGCCGTTCTCGACGGGTGCGCCGACCTCGGCGCACCGCTCCCCCGGATGCGGCCGGGCCGTCCCGCCCCCAGCGTCCGGTGGGCCCTCGTCCACATGATCGAGGAGACCGGCCGCCACGCCGGCCACGCCGACATCCTCCGCGAGCAGATCGACGGCGCGACCGGGCGCTGATCCCGGTTCCCGGCGCGTGTGCCCCGGCCCGGGCACACCGCCGCGCCGCACGGGCGGACCGGCCCGGGGCACGTCCCCGGGCCGGTCCACCTCCGCAAGACAGCCCCGTGTCAGCGCAGGTACCGGCGGCGCGTGACGACCGCGAGGTTGGCCGCCAGCGGCAGCACGAGGGACAGGGCCGTCACCGCCCAGCCCGCGGTGAGGGCCTGCGCGGGGTCCGGGTAGGCCGCGTCGGGGACGATCATGCCCAGGCTGATCCGGTAGGCGAAGCACGTGGGGATCACGTACGAGAAGTCGGCGGCCATGAACACGAGGGTGGCCACGGTCAGGCCGATCCCGAAGACGTTCACGATGACGACGTTGCGGGTCACCAGCGTCAGCAGGGCGCACAGGAGCGCGACGGAGGCGATCGAGACGCCGACGAGGAGCCAGTAGGCGGCGCTCATCCGCAGGATCCCGGCTCCGGGGTTCTCGACCAGGAAGAACACCACCAGGCCCACGTGGTTCACCGCCGCCATCAGCACCACCAGGGAACAGGCGACGGCCAGCTTCGCCGCCCACAGGGCGGACCTGGAGCGGCCGCAGGTCAGCCACTCGAAGTAGGTGCCGTTCCTGAACTCGGTGTGGAAGCAGGCCGCGACGGTCGCGCACACCACCAGGGGCAGGACCATCGTGTACTGGTTGTGGAAGGTGAAGTAGAAGCGGTCCGGGGTGGGATCCCCGCCGTTCACCGCGTGGTTGGCGACCACCAGGGCGAAGGGGACGACGTTCAGGACCAGGACGGCCCACACGAACCTCTCCCTGCGGATCTTGCGGACCTCGTTGGCGACCAGCGTCCTCATGCGCCCTCCCCCAGGATCGCGGCGTACAGCTCCTCCAGGTCGCCCCGGACCTCGGAGGCGTCCATGCGCCGGACGATCCGGCCCTCCCGCATGAACAGCAGGTGGTCGGCGAGGGAGGCGATCTCGGTCAGGTTGTGGCTGGAGACGATCATGCTCGTCCCCCGTTCGCTCTGGACGGCCCGGATCAGCTCCCTGATGTCGCGGATGCCGAGGGGGTCGAGGCCGTTCGTCGGCTCGTCCAGCAGCACCAGGCCGGGTTCTCCCAGGAGCGCCCGGGCGATGCCGAGCCGCTGCCGCATGCCCAGGGAGGTGCGGGAGAAGCGCAGGTCCGCCCGGCCGCCCAGGCCGACCTCCTCCAGCAGACCGGGGACCTCGCCCAAAGGGGTCCCCAGGTAGCGGGCGTGCAGTTCCAGGTTCTCCCGCAGGGAGAGGCTGCCGTAGAACGCCGGGTACTCGATCAGGCGGCCGATGCGCAGGCCCCTGGCGTGCTCGACGGCTCCGGTGTGGTCGTTGGCGCCCAGGACCGACTTGAGCAGGGTGGTCTTGCCCGAGCCGTTGGGGCCGAGCAGTCCGTACACCCGGCCGGTTTCGACCCGCAGGTCGACGTCCCGGAGCACCTGGTGGCGGCCGTGGGCCATGGAGACGCCGCGGATGTCGAGCAGGGTCACGGGATCACGATCCACAGGCCGAAGAGGACGGCGTAGACGAGGAGCAGGGCGCCGGGGAGGGCGTACCCCTTCGTCCCGCCGGGAGAGAGGAAACGGGCCGCCGCGATGGTGACCGCGCCCGCGAACGCGATCATCGACGCGACCAAGAGCACCGCTGACATGCGACTCCTTGTCGTCGTGGTCGTGCCCCGGACGTGTTCCGGGGCAGCACCGATCACGCTAGGGAGGCGCCGCCGTGGAGGGCAGTGTCCCGGGTGCCGGGCCCGCCGCCCCGGGTCCCGGTCGGGGCCGACCGGGGGCCCGGGGGGCGTGTACCCGGGTACCGGCGGGGTGGCCGCGGGTACCGCCCGGGGAGGACCGCGGTACCCGCTTCCCCGGAGGTCCGCCGCTGCGGACAACCCCGGTGAACAGCGGCTATACGGTGTGCTCGTGAGGATTCTCGGCAGTCTCGCCCCCTGGTCGACCGTGGTGTTCGCCGCCCTCGCGGCCACCGACTCCTACCTCGGCAACATGATCACCGTTCCCTGGCCCCTCCTGGCGGCCGACGCCGCACTGGGCGCCGTGCTCATCGCGGGGAACCGCCGGTTCGGGGACCGCCCCTGGGCCCCGTGGCTGGTCGCCGCCGCGCCGGCCGTGTCGTCGGCCTCCGCCGGACTGGCCGCGCTCGCGGTCGCCCGGGAGGCCTCGGGGAGGAGGTGGCGGACGGTCGTGCCCCTGTGCGGGGTCTTCGCCGCCGCCCTGGCCTTGTGCCTGCACAACCCCTGGTCCCCCGTGAGCCCGATCGGGCCCCTGTGGGTCGAGCTGCTGCTCGTGGCCGCCGCCGTCGCCGCCCTGGCCGCGGCCTCGGCCTACCGGGGCGCCCGCGTCGACCTGGTCCGCGTGCTGCGGGAGCGGGCACTCGACGCCGAGCGGCAGCAGCGCTTCCGCGTGGAGAACGCCAGGATGGAGGAGCGCAACCGCATCGCCCGGGAGATGCACGACGTGCTGGCCCACCGGCTCACGCTCATCTCGCTGAACGCCTCCGCGCTCACCCACCGCCCGGACCTCGGTCCCGCCGACCGGGACGCCCTGGCCCGGGAGATCCTCACCAACACCCGCCAGTCGCTCGCGGAGGTCCGCGGCGTCCTCTCCGACCTGCGCTCGGCGGAGGACGGGCACGGGGACCGGCCGCAGCCGACCTTCGACGAGCTCGGGCGCCTGTGGGAGGAGAACCGCAGGGCGGGTGTGCGGCTGCGGGTGCACGACGAGGTGAGCGGCCGTCTCCCGGCGCCCGCGAACGTGGGCCGCCACGCCTACCGCATCCTCCAGGAGGCCCTCACCAACGCCCGCAAGCACGGCGCGCCCGGGCCGGTGGACGTGCGCGTCGTGCCCGAGGCCGGCGGGACCGTCCTCATCGAGGTCGCCAACCCCCTCCCCCGCTCCCCCGCCGAGGGCGCGCCGGACCCGGGGGTGGGGCTCGTGGGGCTGGCCGAGCGCGCCGCCATCTGCGGGGGCTCCCTGGACTGGGGCGAGACGGAGGACCGCTTCGAGCTGAGGGTGCGCCTACCATGGTCGCCGTGAGCGAACCCGTACGAGTGGTGGTCGTCGACGACGACCCGATGGTCAGGCGCGGCCTGCGCCTGCTCCTCGGCGGCGGGCCGGTCGAGGTCGTCGCGGAGGCCGGCGACGGCGAGGAGGCGGTGCGGGTCGTCGCCGAGCACGCCCCCGACGTGGTCCTCATGGACCTGCGCATGCCCGGCACCGACGGGGTGGCCGCGACCGAGCGCATCCGCGGCGCCCCCGGCGCGCCGCCCGTGCTCGTCCTCACCACCCTGGACTCGGACCGCGCCCTGGTCCGCGCCCTGCGCGCGGGCGCGAGCGGCTTCCTGCTCAAGGACTCGCCCCCGGACGAACTCGTCGAGGGCGTCCTCGCGGTCCACCGGCGGCGCCCGCACCTGGCCGACTCGGCCGCCCGGCGGCTCATCGACCTCGCCGTCGGGAGCGCCGAGGACGAGGCGCTGCGCGGCGCGCGGGAGCGCGTGGCCGTGCTCTCGGACCGCGAACGCGAGGTGGCGCTCGCCGTGAGCCGGGGCCTGTCCAACACCGAGATCGCCGAGGCCCTCTTCATGAGCGTCAGCAACGTCAAGGCGGTCGTGGGCCGGGTGATGGCCAAGCTGGACGCCCCGAACCGGGTCCTCGTCGCCAACGCCGTGCGCGACGCGCGGCTGGGCGACGGGGGCCGGGAGTAGAAGCGCCCCGGGGACGCCTGGGGAGCGTGCGGCCGGTCCGCGGGGCCGTCCTGTAGGGTCCCGGCCATGGGAAGCCGAATCGCAGTGGTCGCCATCGACGCGATCGACGTCAGGGCCGTGGCCGGGTTCTGGAGCCGTGTCCTGGACTGGCCGATCGTGGAAGAGGAGGAGGACGGGATCGTCCTCGCCCCGTCCGGGGACGCCGGGATCGGGATCGACGTGTTTCCCGTGCCCGAGCGCAAGACCGTCAAGAACCGCCTGCACCTGGACCTGAGGGTCACGGGCGGGCTGACGGTGGCCCAGGAGCTGGAGAGGCTGAGGGGGCTGGGTGCGGTGACGGTGGACGTGGGGCAGCCCGAGAACGCCCGGTGGACGGTGCTGGCCGACCCGGAGGGCAACGAGTTCTGCCTGCTGCACGGGCGCGACGGGTCCCCCTGAAGCGAGGCCGCGCCCCCGGCGCCCCGGGCTGAGGGCCGGCCCTCAGCCCGGGGTCCCGGCCTTGACGAGCGGCGCGTCCCGTGTGAACTCCCGGAACCCGACGCTGTAGTACAGTCCGCGCGCCCCGGGATGACCCGGCGCGCCCAGGCAGGCGACCGTCGCCTGAACGGCCCCGGCCGCCCGCGCCAGAAGCATCCCGTGCAGGAGCATCGCCCTTCCCAGCCCCAGGCGCCGGTGGTCCGGGTGCGTCCCGACGGGCTCGAACTCGACGGTCCTGTTCGCCTCGTCGAGCCACATGACGGCCGAGGCCGCCATCGTCCCGTCCGGCGCCTCCACCAGCAGGTGCAGGTCGCCCCGGTACCCGTCCGTCTGCCGGACGCCCCGGTACCCCTCGGCCGTGTACGCCGAGGGGGCCCAGGCGTCCAGGTGGGCCCGGACCGCGGCCTCCGGCCCGGCCTCGTCGGCGGTGCGGAACAGGTATCCGGCCGGCAGCACCGGCTGTTCCACGACGGCGAGGTCCCGCACGTTGAGCTGGGTCCAGTCCCCCGTGTCGCCGAGGGAGGCCGGATCGGTCGTGTACCCGTGCTCCGTCCACCGCCGCAGGGCGAACCCGTCGGCGGCTCCCGGCAGCACGGAGCGCTCGAGACCGGCCGCTGTGGTGTCGTACCAGTCGATCACCTCGTCGACCAGCCCTGCGTGGTCGGGATGCACCTGGTACGCCAGATAGGTGCTGGCGACGTCCTTCACCGACCCGTCGCTCAGCTCCACACGGCGCGGCAGGTGGGCCCAGCCCCACGCCACCAGCTCCCCGCCGGAGAACCACAGCCGGCGCCGCCAGCTCGCGCCGACGGCGGCGTGCCCCCTGCCCCAGTTCCACGCCAGCTCGCCGAACGACGCGTCGCTGTTCACCAGGTCCGGGCGGACGGCGGTGACACGCTGCGCCAGACCCTGCATGAGCCGCACGTCCGCGGCGGTCAGAAGCTCCGGGTTCGTCATACCGCGTCACTGTGGCAGGGCTCCGCGCGGCCGTCGAGCCATTTTCCGGGGTCCGCGAGTTCCGCGTGGTCAGAGGCCCGATGCGCTTTCCCGTGGCGGCG
Organism: Streptomonospora nanhaiensis; assembly: GCF_026642255.1. GTDB lineage: Bacteria > Actinomycetota > Actinomycetes > Streptosporangiales > Streptosporangiaceae > Nocardiopsis > Nocardiopsis tropica. The sequence goes on from NZ_CP113264.1 coordinate 4,548,379, forward strand.
GAGGCCGGGCGGCCGTGCCCCTCGCCGACCGGTCGCGGGGACCGGGGCGAGGATGATCGACGCAGGGTTGAGCGGTGGACCCGCGAAGGCGCGGCGTGCCGCCCGGAGCTCGTGCCTCCAGGGGCGGAGAACGCGAGGCCGGTCCCGGCCGGGACCGGCAGCGGACCGGCAGGTCGGACGAACGCGCCTGACACGGGGGGACCGGCGCACTATGCTCGCCCGCGAACCCGGCACAGCGCCGAACCCCGCGCCCCTCCGACGGGGCCCCGCGCGCCGGACCGCGCGGGCCGAGACGCCCAGGAGCGACCCCCTTGACACCCCACTCCGACATCGACGTGGTCGTCTTCGACATCCTCGGGACCATGGTCGACGAACCCGCCGGTCTCAGGCGCGGCCTGCGCGCACTGCTCCCGGACACCGACGAGGCCGGGGTGGGCGAGCTCGCCGCGCTGTGGCACGGACACGTCGACGAGCAGCAGCGGGAGATCCTCGCGGGCCGCCGCGCCTACGCCGACAGCACGGTGCTCGACCTGGAGGCGGCGACGCGCGTCGCGGCCCGGGCCGGTGTCGGCGACGCCGACGCGATCCGCGCCCTGGCAGCCTCCGGGCAGCGGCTGGACCCCTGGCCGGACTCCGTCCGGGCACTGGACAGGATCGCCTCCCGCTTCCCGGTGGTGGGTCTGTCGAACGCGAGCCGCGCGGCGCTCACCCGCATCGGCGCCCACGCCGGTCTGCGCTGGCACCAGGTGCTCTCGGCCGAGGAGGCGCGCAGCTACAAGCCCCGTCCCGACGTCTACCGGCTCGCGATCGCCAACGCGGGCTGCGCGCCGGAACGCCTGCTCATGGTCGCCGCCCACGCCTGGGACCTCCGGGGCGCCCAGGCGGTGGGCATGAGGACCGCCTACGTCGAACGCCCCGTCGGGGACCCGCCCGGGGCGGCGGACGCGTTCGACCTGGAGGCGAAGAGCCTCGACGACCTGGCCGCGGCCCTCGGGGCGGCCTGAGGCCGCGGCACCGGGGCCCGCGCGTGGCGCTCCCCCGCAGCACGGGGGCCCGCACCCGGGGGCCGTGGAACGCAGCGGCCCCCGGACGCGCAGGCCCCCGTCATCCCCTCCCGGGGAGCCCGGGCGGCTTCAGGCCTCTGCCGCCGCCGGCTCGCGCCCGGTTCCCGCCGCGACGATCCCCCGCACGATCTCCTCCGGGACCTCGGCCGTGTCCAGGTCCCGGACCAGGCGGGTCCGACCGCCGCCGCCGGGCCTGAAGACGCTCGCCCCGGCGTCCTCCCCCTCCGTCTCGATCAGGACCGTGCCCGGCTCGGACAGTGTGAACAGCTCCGGTCTGACCATGCTCAGGACCGCCACCGGGTCGTGGGGCACGTTCCACTGCTCGTCCCAGAACTTCCACCACTGGTCGATGTCGGCGGCCAGCGCGCCGCCGAGCGCGCCCGCGGCCCCGAGTCGGCGCAGGTGCGGCTCCAGCACCTTCACCCTGCGCGTGACCTCCAGGCCGGTGACCACGGCGCGGATGCCCGAGGAGAAGACCCGGTGCGCGGCCAGGGCGTCGCTCCGGAAGTTGTGCTCGGTCCTCTCGACGTCGTCGAACGCGCCGCCCATCACCCACAGGGTGCGCACGTTCTCCGCGAAGCCGGGATCGGCCTCCAGCGCCAGGGCGATGTTGGTCAGCGGACCGATGGCGAGGACGTCGACCTCCCCGGGCCGCTCGGCCACCGTGCGGACCAGCCACTCGACGGCGGGCCCGTCCTCGTAGGCCTCCCCGTCCAGGCCCGTGTGCAGCGACCCCTCGTGCCCCGCCCACCACACCTCGCGGCCGGAGAGCGGCTTCCCCTCCCCGGCCCGCACGGGCAGGGCGAGCCCGGCCAGGGCCCCGTAGCGCCGGGCCAGCCGCGCGCGCAGCGCGGTGTCCCCGTACACCGTCGCGACCCCGAGCAGGTCCACCCCCGGCAGTCCGAGGAGCAGGGCGAGCGCCATGGCGTCGTCCACGTCCGTTCCGATGTCGGTGTCCAGGACGACGGCGCGGGCGGTAGGGGCGGCGGGCATGGAGGAGCCTTTCGTGTGGTTCGACGGGCTCACTTGAGCCCCGAGGTCGAGACGGACTGGATGAAGTACTTCTGGAGGGAGAGGATCACGACCAGCGGCACCAGGATCAGCACCACGGACCCGGCGAACATCAGGCCGTAGTCCACGCTGAACTGGCCCTGCATGTTGGCCAGGGCGACGGGGCCGACGACGTGCTCGGCGTCCGTCCCCATGAGCAGCGGCCACACGTAGGCCTGCCACTGGAACAGGAACAGCATCAGGCCCGCCCCCATGAGCGCGGGCCTGGACAGGGGCAGGTAGATCCGCCAGAACACGCCCCACCAGCTGAGGCCGTCCAGGCGGCCGGCCTCCACCAGTTCCTCCGGGACGGCGAGGAAGAAGTTGCGCAGCATGAAGATCGCCATGCCGTTGCCGAGGCCGGGCAGGATCAGCCCGGTGAAGGTGTTCTGGAGGTTCCAGTCGCGGAACAGGTCCGCGAGCGGGATGGCGATCGCGTCGAACGGGATCAGGAAGCTGACCACGATCACCGCGAACACCGCGCCCTGGCCGCGGAACCGCAGCGCGGAGAGCCCGAACGCGGCCGTGGCGCACAGCACCAGCCCCACCACGACCGTGACCGCGCTGATGAGCAGCGAGTTGAGGATGCCCCGGCCCAGGCCCGTCCCCACCAGGGCCGTGTAGTTGTCGAGGGCCGGTGTCAGGGTCAGGAAGGTCTCCCAGCCGACCGGCGACAGGAAGCGGAACGTGTCGGCGCTCGGCCTGAGGGAGTTGGTGAGCACCCAGAGCAGCGGGACCACGAAGACGAGTCCCACCACGGCGCCCGTGGCGGTGATCAGGGCCCTCCGTGTGCGGGGGCGCCGCCGTGTCCGCCCTGCGGGGCGGTCCGCCCGGGCGGCCGGCGCCCCGGGGCCGGAGGAGGTGTTCGTCGGCATCGCTCAGTCCTCACTTCGCAGCATGCGGAACTGGACGGCGACGATCACGAGGGTGATCACCACCAGCACGACCACCTCCGCCTGGGCGCGCCCCATGTCGCCGAGCGAGTAGGCGCGGGAGTAGATGTCGTACATGAGGAGGTTCGTGGACCCCTCCGGCCCGCCCCCGGTGAGGATCTGCACGGGCGCGAAGACCAGCAGGTTGGAGACGGTGGCCGCGACCAGGACGAACGAGAGCGGCCTGCGCAGCATCGGCAGGGTGACGTTGAGGAACGCGCGCACCGGCGACGCCCCGTCCAGCTCCGCCGCCTCGTAGAGTTCGGCCGGGATGTCGTTGATCCCCGCGATGAGGAACAGCATCCAGTAGCCGACGCCGATCCACGACAGCAGGACGATGATCGAGGCCAGCGCCTGGTCGGGTGAGGTCAGGAACCCCTGAGGGGGCAGTCCGACCACCGCCAGCAGGGCGTTGGCGAGCCCGCCCTCGGGACGGAAGATCACGCTCCAGACCACGGCGGAGACCGCGGGCGGGGTGGCGATCGGCAGGATCACCAGCGCACGCCACACCTTGGAGCCGGCCATGCGGCGGCGCGTGTACAGCACCGCCAGCGCGACGGAGACCGCCACCTGCAGCGGGTTCACCACCAGGGTGAAGAGCAGGGTCACCGCCACCGCGCCGCGGAAGTCGGCGTTGGCGAACAGGTCGAGGTAGTTGCCGAGTCCGACGAAGCTCCTGCCGGACAGCAGGGACGTGTGGTGCAGGCTCTCCCAGAGGGCCGTCGCGCCGGGCAGCAGCCGCAGGAGGGTGAGCGCCACCAGCGAGGGCAGCAGGAACGCGAGCGCGACCGCCGCGGTCCCGCGCCACCACGGGCGCCGGTAGTGGCCGGGCCGGGGGCGGGCGCTCACGGCCCGCCCGCCGTCCCCGGCCCGTGTGGAGGGACCGCTCATCGCAGCGGGGCCCAGGCGTCTTCGAGCTGCTCCCCGGCCTGTTCCAGCCGGGACGCGGCGTCGGAGCCGTTGCGGATGTCCGCGAAGGCCGTGTTCATGACCTCCTCGAACTGGGCGTAGCCGACCGTGACGGGCCGCACCACCCCGGTGTTGGCCACCTCGTGGGAGATGAGGTCGGCGGCTCCGGCGCTCCGGTCGCCCGCCAGGGCGTCCATGCGCGGCAGGTACTCCTCGGCGGCCTCGGTGTTGGCCGGGATGATCGTCTGGCGCTCGGTGCTGGCGAGGTTGCCGGCGGGGTCCAGCGCCGCGTACTCCAGGAACAGGCGTGCGGCGTCCTTGGCCTGCGAGGCGGGGTTGACGCCCCAGGACCACGACCCGGAGGGGGTGACCTCCTCGCCGCCCTCGAAGTAGGGCATCGGCGCGACCGTCCAGTCCACGTCGGAGTCGGCGAACTCCCCCAGGTCCCAGGGGCCGCCGACGAAGAAGGCGACGTCCCCGCCGGAGAAGAGGGGGCTGGTCTCGAAGGTGCCGACGCCCCGCGGGGAGAGCCCGTCCTCGAAGGTCGCGCCGAACCACTCCATGGCCTCGACCCACTCGGCGTTGGCGACGTCCTGGTCGAGCATGTCCTCGCCGACGACCCCGCTCCCGCCGCCCTTGGACTCCATGAGCGGCTGGAGCTGGTAGTAGAAGTCGGTCTGCTCCAGGAGCAGGCCCCACTCGGTGCCGGCCTCCTGGGCCGCCTCGGCAGCCTCCGCGGTCTGCTCCCACGTCCAGCGCTCGGAGGGGTCGGTGCCCGGTCCCTCGATGTCGGCGGCGGCGAGGGCGTCCTGGTTGACGAACATCAGCTGCGTGGAGTTCCACACGGGCAGGGCCCAGAGCTTGTCCTGGTGGATCCCGGTGGAGTACTGGCCCTCCGTGGTGGCCTCGCGGGCGCGGTCCTCCAGGTCGGAGAGGTCTTCCAGGAGCCCCTGGGCGGCCATCCACGGCACGCGGGGCTGGTCGACCGCGTAGACGTCGATGGACTCGTCGCCCGCGGAGAGCCGCTGCTGGACCGTGCTGTTGTACTGGTCGAAGGGCACCTGGGTGTACTCGACGGTGTAGCCCTCGTGGGATGCCTCGAAGGCCTCGATGAGGGGCTCGAAGAAGGCCGGGTCCTCCGGGCCGAGGAACTGGATCGTCCCGTCCCCGCCCCCGTCACCGGAGCCCGGGGAGCAGGCCGCGATCAGTGCCAGGGATGCCGCTCCGGCGACGGACGCCAGGACTCTCTGTCGTTTTCTCATGGACGGTGACCTTTCGAGGCGGGTTCCGGCTCGCACGGCACTGCTGGGTCGCGGAGGCCTTCACCGGGAAGTCAGCGATCTATGCGCTTAGATATAAGCTAGCAAACCTCATGTGAACGGTAAATGACAAGGTCGGGGGCCCGATTCGTGACCCGGCGCCCTCCGGGCGCCCCCGCACCCGGGCCGCCCGCGGGGACGGCTACCCTCACGCTAGGGAGAACGGAAGGGACTGGTGCCGCATGGCGACAGCACGGGACGTCGCGCGACGGGCGGGTACCTCCACCGCCGTGGTCTCCTACGTGTTCAACGACGGACCGCGCGGGGTGGCCCCGGCGACCCGGCAGAAGGTCCTCGACGCGGCGGCCGAGCTCGGCTACCGGCCGAACGCGCTGGCGCGCTCCCTCTCCAGCGGCCGGACGCACTCGATCGGGCTGATCGTGCCCGACATCTGCAACCCCTACTTCGCGGAACTGGCCCGCGCCATCGAGGACGCCGCGGGGGTCCGGGGCAACCTGCTGCTCATCGCCGACTCCGCGCTCTCGGCGGAGCAGGAGCGCCGCCACACCCGCTCGCTCGTCGAGCGCCAGGTCGACTCGGTCGTGCTGGTCTCGGTGTGCGACGAACCCGACCTCGGCGAGTTCTTCGAGGCCGGCATCCCCGTCGTCGCGCTGCACCCGATCTCGGACCGCGAGCGCGCCTCGTCGATCACCATCGACTACGAGGCCGCCGCCCAGCGGGCCACCGAGCACCTCCTGGCGCACGGCTACGGGAGCATCGTGCTGCTCAACGGCCCGGTCGAGTCCACCGGGGCGCGGCAGCACCGGGCGGGCTTCGACAGGGCGGTCGCGGGCGCGGAGGGCGTGCGCGCGTGGACGATCCGCTCGGAGATCTCACGGCACGACGCCGCGGAGTCCGCCTACACGCTGCTGAGCGGGACGGACCGGCCGCGTGCCGTCTACTGCACCACCGACGAGCAGGCGTTCGGCGTCCTGTACGCGGCCCACCGGGCGGGACTGACGGTCCCCGACGACCTGGCCGTCGTGGGGTTCGACGGCACCCGCAACTGCCTGGTGTCGATCCCCGCCCTGACCACGGTGCAGCAACCCACGGAGGCCATGGCGCGGCGCGTGGTGGAGATCCTCGCGGGCCGCACCGTGAACGACGACCCCGTGCACGAGGTCCTGGGCTTCGAGTTCGTCGCACGCGCCTCCAGCGGCGGGCCGGCTCCCGGATCAGCGTGAGCCGCGCCCCGCGCGCCGCCCGGGGTTCCCGTGGCGGACGCCCGCCCGCTCGGTGAGCGGACGGGCGTCCTGTTCAGTTATCCCCCTCGGCACCTCGGAGGGGCGGGGAGGCGTCAGTTCAGCGGCGGGTAGGCGTTGTCCAGCAGCTCCTGGAACTGGGCCGAGAACCAGTGGCCCGAGATCGGGGCGTCGGCCAGCGCGCCGCTCATGTTGTACCCGTTGCGGGGGTTGCCCTCATAGGTCGGGTCGCACATGCGGTCGAAGCCCTTGCCCTCGGGGTTGGGGATGAACTCGCTGGAGCCGTCGGACTCGCCCGGGGGCTTCATCCACACATAGGCGTCGATGCCCGGCTCGGGGGAGGCCTGCGGGCGCTCGCCCAGCCCCGCGCCCGACTGGTTGCACCAGTTGCCCGACTGGATCCGCCGGTCGTAGCGGCCCCCGTCCACGTAGGCGTCCACACTGGTCTCGGGGCCGGGGCCCGTGGGGCGGTCCGGTCCGCCCCAGCCGTTGCGGGAGGTGTCGATCAGCATCCCGATGTCGGAGGCGAACCCCTGCGAGACCAGCTCCTCGCGCAGCGCCTGGGAGAAGGACAGCTCGTCGGTGAACTGGTTCCAGTCCACCCACTGCGACTGGCGCACCGGCGTTCCGGCCACCGTCTGGCCGATCGAGAAGTTGTCCTCGACCAGCGCCGAGTAGTTGGCCGTGTTCGCGATGAACCCGTGCACGTCGTCCGGCGAAGCGCCGGCGGTGTTGGCCGCCTCGTAGAACAGCGCCGCCGAGGCCGAGAAGTTGTCGGCCCAGCCGATCCACCCGTGGTGGCCCGCGTCCACGTAGTTGTAGACGTTGTCGATCGCGCCCAGCTGCGCCAGGGCGTAGCCCACGCCCTCCACGTAGTTGCCGTTGGCCAGCATCTCGTCGCACTCGGGCGTGGCCGTCTCGCGCGGGGACACGTTCGTGACCAGGTTGGGCAGCGAGTCGATCTCCACCGTCGTCACGATCCGCAGGTCCGCGTAGGCCGGGTCGGCCAGGATCTCCGCGATCGGGTCGATGTACTCGTGCTTGTAGCGGTCGATCTCGTCCGGTCCCAGCTCGCCGTTGGAGGCCAGCGCCGCGCAGTCGCGGCCGGGCAGGTTGTAGATCACCACCTGGAAGACCATCGGCTCGCCCGCGGCCTGGGCCACCGCCTCGTCCAGGTGCTCGCGCAGGCCCATCGACCCGGTGGTGGGGCTGTCGTTGCCCTCGATCGCGCTGATCTGGTCCAGCCACACACCCGTGGGCTGGTCGGAGATCGCGTCCCCGCCGGGCTCGGCGGCGGCGTTGGCCGACCAGATCGGGTTCACGTACACATCCGCGCCCTCATACGGATTGTCCACGCGGTCCCCCGGTTCCGGGTCGGGGTCCGGGTCCGGGTCGGGTCCGGGACCGGGGTCGACCGATCCGTCGCACACCACGCCGTTGAGGGTGAACTCCGACGGTGCGGCGTTGCTCCCGGAGTAGGAGGCGTTGAACCCGAAGGAGACGGTCCCGTTCGTGGAGATCGACGAGTTGTGACCGGCGGCGGTCACCGACACGTCCTGCCCCGACTGGGTGTGCGTACCGTTCCACAGGTTCGTGACCTGCTGGTTCCCGGGGAAGGACCAGTCGAGGGTCCAGCCGTTGAGGGCGGTTCCCAGGTTGGTGATCTCGACGCTCGCGGTGAAACCGGAGCCCCAGTCGTTGACCTGGTAGTCCACCTCGCAGCCCGGGGCGGCGCTCGCGGGCGTGGTGGGAAGGAGTGCCAAGGTGGTGCCGAGTACGAGGGCCGAGGCCGCGGCGAGGCCTCGTCGTGTCCGCGAGCGTGTGCTCGCGCCACGGTGGATCCTGCTCATGTCGTCTTCTTCCTCATGGAGGGGGGTGACCAAAAGGAGCTTGCGGAGTGTCGACCGGGGGTGCGGGCGACGGTTGCGTGAGGTCCGCTCAGACGTGGACGGGGACGGAGGTGCGCGGGGCATGACGACCTCGTACTGGCAGGGGCGCGGTGCGCCAGGGGATGTGGGAGCGCTCCCACACGGCAGGCGAAGAAAACCCGACCACCATGGTGCGACGCCGGGCGAGGGGTGTGGGAGGAGGGGGATGTCGGGGGATGTCAGGGGGAGGGGGATGTCGAAAGAATGTGACCCAAGTCATTTGGGAACGCTCCCATGAGAGTAGCCAGCGGCCGACCTCCTGTAAACACCCCGTTGCGGGAATCCTTCGCGGAGGTTTCGCTCCGCGGCCCGTCGCCGCCCCGGGCCGGGGCGGCGACGGCCCCTCACACCTCGACCATCCGCCACGCCCCGGCGTCGGCAGGGGCGTCCGTGAAGGCGTAGCGGACCGTCTCACGGTCCAGCGCGACCAGCGTCACCGAGCCCGTCGCCCAGATCCGCCCCTGTCCCAGATCGGCCCGCGCGACCAGGCCCGACGGATCGCCCTGGCCGTCGGCGCCCACGGAACGGGGGGTCGCGCCGGCGGCCTCGGTGATGAGGCGCGGCCACTCGCCCCAGATCTCCTCGACCCCTTTCGCGGCGGCCAGGTCCGCCGGGTCGGGCCGGGTGGCCGCGAACGCCGGCGTGTGGCGCGCCGCCCTGGGGTCGTGCGGGTCCAGGCCGGTGTTCACCACGATGCTCACCCCCGCGGGCAGCGGCCTCGTGTCCATGCACCGCCCGTCCCAGCTGTGCAGGCCGACCCTGTGGGCGTCGGCGTCCAGGAGGTGGAAGGGCGCGTACCGGGTGGGGTCCTCCCCCTGGAGCGGGTCCCGCACCGGGTGCGCGAGGGCGCGCAGCGGCAGCTCCCCCCGGCTCGCCGGGTACACGCCCTCCCAGGGCATGCTCCCGTCCCAGGGCCACCCGTTGAGCACGGCGCAGACGCGGGGGCGGGCGGGGTTCACCGCCAGCCAGGTTCCCCCCGCCGTGAGGTCGCGCCCGCCGACCAGCTCGGGCCGGTCGGGCCAGTGGCGCGCGGGCGGGTCCCAGGGCCGCAGGGACATCTCGTCCCGGAGCGCCGCGATGACGAGTGGTGTGTCGGCGCCGGGATCGAATCCGACGATGACGGTGCACATGAGGACCTCTGCTGTCTCCCCGGAGGCACGGCCCGAGAGGCCCGACCGGAGGGTGGACGGAACTGTACCCGGACTCTACGTCCGCTCGGGGCCTGCCGGGGAGGGCGGGGCGGGCGCCGGACACGGCCGCCCCCCGGACGCCTGGTGGTGCGGGTACCACCCGGCATCGGGGGGGGCAGGACGCCCGCGAGTGGTCCGGGGGTCTTCTAGGCTGTGGATCTCCTTACTCTCCGGACGTCCGTGGCCGGTGCGCCCCCTCGCGTGTTCAGGGGCCCGTCCACCCGTCTCCCGTACCACCCAGGAGTGTGCGTGCCCGTCCAACCCGAACGACCCGACGACGGTGCGGAAGGCGCCTCGGACAGGGATTCGCAGGCGGCTGCCCCGAACGTCGCCGGCGCGCGGCCCGAGCGTGCCGGGCCGGGCCTCCACGGCCCCCCGTCCGAGACCGGGCTGACCCTGGCGGAAGTCGCCGAGCGGGTCGCCACCGGCCGGACCAACGACGTCCCCGTGCGTGCCAGCCGCAGCGTCGGGCAGATCATCCGAGCCAACGTGTTCACGCGGATCAACGCGATGATCGCGGTGCTGTTCACGATCATCGCCGTGATCGGTCCCGTCCAGGACGGGCTGTTCGCGATGGTGATCCTGATCAACACGCTGATCGGCATCGTCCAGGAGCTGCGCGCCAAGCGCACCCTGGACAAGCTCGCGATCGTCAACGCCGCCCACCCCCGGGTCGTGCGCGACGGCGCGACGGTGCGCGTGACCACCCAGGAGATCGTCCTGGACGAGGTCCTCGAGGTCGGCACGGGCGACCAGATCGCGGTCGACGGCGTCGTCACCTGGGCGGGAGGGCTGGAGGTCGACGAGTCCCTGCTGACCGGCGAGGCCGATCCCGTGCTCAAGCGGCCCGGCGACACCGTGATGTCGGGCAGCTTCGTGGTGGCGGGCGCCGGGCGCTTCCGCGCCACCAAGGTGGGGCGGCACGCGTACGCGGCACGCCTGGCCGAGGAGGCGAGCCGGTTCTCGCTGGTGCACTCGGAGCTGCGGTCGGGCATCAACCGCATCCTGACCTGGATCACCTACGCGCTGTTCCCGATCGGTGCCCTGCTGATCTACAGCCAGCTGTTCATGGGCGGCCACGTCACGCTGGAGGAGCCCACGGCGGGCGGCCAGATCTCCGGCCCGCTGGCGGACGCGCTGCGCGGCATGGTGGCGGCGCTGGTGTCGATGATCCCCGAGGGGCTGATCCTGCTCACCAGCATCGCCTTCGCGGTCGGTGTGATCCGGCTGGGGAAGTACAAGTGCCTGGTGCAGGAGCTGCCCGCGATCGAGGGCCTGGCCCGCGTGGACGTGGTGTGCACCGACAAGACGGGGACGCTGACCGAGGCCGGCATGAAGCTGGCCCAGATCCGCGACCTGGGAGGGCGCGCGGTAGGCGACGACCCCTCGCCGACCCAGGTGCTGGCCGCCCTGGCGGCCTGCGACCCCGACCACAACGCGAGCATGGCCGCCATCGCGCAGGGGTTCGGGTCGAGCGGGGTGTCCGCCCCCGACTGGACCGTCATCGCGCTGGCGCCGTTCTCGTCGGCCCGCAAGTGGAGCGGGGCCGGCTTCCTCACCCCGGGCGGCGAGGAGCACTGGGTCCTGGGCGCCGCCGACGTGCTGTCCTCCCCCGACTCCCCCGCCGCGGCCGAGGCGGCACGGCTCGGCTCGCAGGGGCTCCGGGTGCTGCTGCTGGCCCGCGCCTCCGCCCGGGTGGACTCCGACGACGCCCCCGGCGAGGTGGCCCCGGTCGCGCTGGTGGTCCTGGACCAGAAGGTGCGCGAGGACGCCGGGGCCACCCTCGACTACTTCGCCGGCCAGGGCGTCGACGTCAAGATCGTCTCCGGCGACCACGCGGCCTCGGTCGGCGCGGTGGGCCGCGAGCTGGGCCTGCCCGGCGCGGAGGACCCGGTGGACGCCCGCTCCCTGTCCGCCGACGCGGACGAGCTGGCCCGCGAGGTCGAGAGGCGCTCGGCGTTCGGCCGGGTGACCCCCGAGCGCAAGCGCGACATGGTGCGCGGGCTGAAGGACCGCGGGCACACGGTGGCGATGACCGGCGACGGCGTCAACGACGTGCTGGCCCTGAAGGAGGCCGACATCGGGGTGGCGATGGGCTCCGGCAGCCCGGCGTCGCGCTCGGTGGCGCAGCTGGTCCTGCTGGACAACCGCTTCGCGGTGCTGCCGCGCGTGGTGGCCGAGGGCCGCCGGGTCATCGGCAACATCGAGCGTGTGGCCAGCCTGTTCCTGACCAAGACCGTGTACACGATGACGCTGGCGATCATCGTCGGGCTGCTGGCGGTCGCGTACCCGTTCTTCCCCCGGCACGCGACGCTGATCAACGCGGTGACCTTCGGCATCCCGTCGTTCTTCCTGGCCCTGGCGCCCAACACCGACATCGCCAAGCCGGGGTTCGTGATGCGCACGCTGCGGCTCGCCATCCCCTCGGGGATGGTGGCCGGTTTCGCGGCGGTGACGACCTACCTGCTGGTGCTGGGCGGGCGGACCGTCCCGGACCCGGCGGACCGCACGGCGGTGGTGATCACGCTGTGCGCGACCACCCTGTGGGTCCTGCTGCTGGTGGCCAAGCCGTACGTGTGGTGGAAGGTCCTGATGGTGGGCTCCATGGTCGGCCTGCTGACACTGGCCATGGTGACGCCGCTGGGCCAGTGGTTCTTCGACCTGGACGTGAGCGACCCGGCCAAGGTCCTCACCGGTCTGGCCGTGGCCGGGGTGGCGATCGTGGCGATCACGGTGATCCGGGTGGTGGACGACCGGTGGATAGCCCGCTCCGAGGCCCGCGCCGCCGAGGAGGCGGCCCGTGAGGAGGACGGGCACCGGGAGGCCTCCATGGTCTAGGGGACCGCACCGGCCCCCGACGGCCGCGCCGGACGTGCTCCGGCGCGGCCGTCCGCGTGTGCGGACCCGGTCGGGCCGGCCCCTGCCCGACCCTCAGCGGTGGGGTTCGGCCCGCTCCGCGGCGATGGCGCCGTGGGCGGTGCGGGCGCGGTCCGGGAAGGAGGGTTCGGCCGCGGACGCTGACCCCGGCCTGGCCCCGGGACGCCTCCCGCAGGGGGTTCGCCGTCCGGGCCGCCCCGGCGGTACCGTGGCGCGGACCGCGGCCGGGGGCCGCGGCGCGAGGAGAGGGAGGGCATGGTGGACGACACCGACCTGCGGCACCTGAGGCGTGCGGTCGAACTGGCCGCGGAGGCGCTGGCCGCGGGGGACGAGCCGTTCGGATCACTGCTGGTCGCGGCAGACGGGACCGTGCTGTTCGAGGACCACAACCACGTCGCGGGCGGCGACGGCACCCAGCACCCGGAGTTCGCGATCGCCCGGTGGTCGACGACCCGCATGACCCCGGCCGAGCGCGCGGCGGCGACCGTGTACACCTCCGGGGAGCACTGCGCCATGTGCTCGGCGGCGCACGGCTGGGCGGGCCTCGGCCGGATCGTGTACGCGAGTTCCTCGGCGCAGCTGGTCTCCTGGCTGGAGGAGTGGGGGGTGCCCGCGGGACCCGTGCGCGCGCTGCCCGTCAACGACGTCGTGCCCGGGGTCGAGGTGGAGGGCCCCGTGGAGGCGCTCGCCGAGGAGGTGCGCGCGCTCCAGGCGCACTTCCACGACCGGGACTGACGACCGGGGGCCGGACGTGACGAGGCCCGCCGTGGGGCGATCCGCGGCGGGCCTCGTCGCTCCCGGGAGCGCGCCTGCCCCGGGAGGTGGATGGATCATCTGGGGGTGTCGTCGTCCCCGTCGGTGGGCTCGAACCGGCCCTGGATGACGCGTCCGCGGTCGGACGCGGGGGCGTCCCCCGCCGCGTCGGCGCCGGGGCGGCGGCCGAAGGGGGCGGCTCCGGGGCCTCCCCCGAAGGGGTCGCCCGCGCGTCCGCCCTGTCCGGGGACGCCGACGCCCTGCACGACGAACTCCTGGTTCACGCGGTCCTGCATCTTCCTCATCCGCCGCTGCGCCCATCCGGCGAACGCCCAGCGCAGCGCCGGCCGGGTGAACGGCAGGGCGAGCAGGAGTCCGAGCGCGGCGGTGATGAAGCCGGGGATGACGAGCAGGACGCCCCCCGCCATCAGCATGAGCGGGTCGAGCAGGCCGCCGCGCGGCGGCTCACCGGAGCGCATGGCCCTGTCGGCGTCCTGGAAGGCCTTGGTCCCGGCCCGACGCAGCACGGCCACGCCCAGGACCATCAGCGAGACCAGTGCCGCCAGTGTCCAGGGGACACCGATCCAGCCGCCCACCACGATCATCAGCCACACTTCGAGGAAGGGCAGCGCCATGAGCGCCAGCACTGTCAGCAGCGGCATGCGGAACCATCCTCAGGGTCGTCGGCCAACGGGTCCTCCCTTACAGGGGTGAACGCGCCCGGGGCCCTGATGGTTCCCCGACCGGGCCCGCTCATCCGCGGGCGAACGCGCCGGACGCCCCGGCGGGGCGCCCGGCGCGGGTTCCGTGGCGTCCTCAGGCCCGGCGGCGGCCGATCACGAGTGCGGCGGCGACCGCGGCCAGGCCGAGGGCGCTCAGGGCCGCCTCGGGGGCGGCGCCGAGCCGGGTGGCCACCGTGGTGCCGTCCATGGCGTCGAGCTCGGCCACGTGGATGTCGGGCTCGCCCTCGGGGGACCGGTAGACGACGCTGCCGTCGGGGTCCACCACGGCGCTGACGCCGCTGGTGGAGACGACCACCGCCGGGCGGCCGTGCTCGACCGCGCGCAGCTGGGTGATGGCGAGCTGCTGGTCGGACTGGCCGGTGAAGTTGTAGTTGGCGTTGTTGGTGGGGATGACGATGACCTGCCCGCCCGCGGCCACGGACTCGCGCACCGGCGGGTCGAAGGCGACGTCGAAGCAGATGCCGACGGCCAGCGTGGTGCCGGCCACGTCCAGGGCCCCGGGTTCGGTGCCCGGGACGGCGTCGGAACTGACCTGCTGCAGGCGGTCGACGAACCGCGTGAAGAAGTCGCGGTAGGGGACGTACTCGCCGAACGGCACCAGGTAGCGCTTGTCGTACAGCTCGCCCGGCCCGGTCTCCGGGTCCCAGACGACACTGCTGACGTAGCGGGTGCCGTCGTCGTTGAAGCGGCTCATGCCCCACAGCAGGGGGACGCCCGCGTCGGCCGCGGCGGCGTCGATGACCTCGCGGGCGACCGGGTCGCGGAAGGGGTCGATGTCGGTGGCGTTCTCGGGCAGCAGCACCATGTCCGGGCTCGGGTACTCCCCCTCGCGAACGGCGGCGGCGAGCTCGTGGACGCCGTCGGCGTGGTTGTTGAGCACCTGCATGCGCTCGCCGAGGATGGACATCTGGCCGACGTTGGGCACGTTGCCCTGGACCATGCCGACGGTGACGGTGTCGTCGACGGCGGGGCGGCCGATCGCGGGGGCCAGGGAGCCCCCGGCGACGATGACGGCGCAGGCGGCCAGTCCCGCGGCCGCGCCGATCCACCCGGTGCGGGCCGGTGGGGCGTCCGGCGCCGTTCCCCGCGCGACGGGGAGGGCGTGGGCCGCGCGCAGCACGCTC
Organism: Streptomonospora nanhaiensis; assembly: GCF_026642255.1. Classification (GTDB taxonomy): domain Bacteria; phylum Actinomycetota; class Actinomycetes; order Streptosporangiales; family Streptosporangiaceae; genus Nocardiopsis; species Nocardiopsis tropica. The sequence continues at coordinate 4,563,470 of NZ_CP113264.1, forward strand.
CACAGCAGCAGCCCGCCGGTGAGGGCGACGGCGAAGGAGACGAGCGCGGAGGAGCCCAGTGCGGCGTAGCCGACGAAGGGCGTGTCGGGCTGGGCGAAGGCGAGCTTGCCCCAGGGGAAGCCGCCCAGGGGCCAGCGGGCGCGCACGGCCTCCTGGGCCACCCACAGCGCCGCGGTCCAGAGCGGCCAGCCGGGCAGGCGCATGACGAGCGCCACACCCATGGCCATGGGGAGGAAGTAGACGGTCTCGGCGCCGGCGATGGCCAGCCACACGTCCACGCCGAAGATGTCCTGCCAGTGCACCAGCGGCACCATGAGGGTGCCTCCGGCGAGGGCGCCGATCCAGGCGGCGCGGCGCATGCGGGTCCCGGCGACGGCGAAGGCGAGCAGGGCCGCGCTGAGGGGGCCCAGCCACCACAGGCCGAAGGGCGGCAGGGCGAGCAGCTGTGCGAGGCCGGAGCCGACCGCGGCGAGTACGCGCCACAGCAGGTCGAGGCGTCCCCAGCGGTGTCCCGCCATCAGAGCGGAGGCGAGGGAGCGTCCCGGGTTCGCCGTCCGCTCCCGCCCCTCCGGTCCCGGCGAGGGTCTGTCGGAGCCGGGGGCGTCGCCCTGCTCGATGTGCTCGGCAACCACGTGGGGTGCTCGCTTTCCGCTGGCGGGTGAAGTGCTGGCGGTCAGCATATTGGGGGGACGCGGAAAAGGCCCGAGCCACCCTTCGGACCGGCTCCGTCCCGTCGGCGGCGAGCTCGGAAGACCGTTGTCTACTGGATGTCCGGGCCTTTTCCGGGTCCAACCCCCCGCCCGGTCGTGGTACTCCGCCCCTCACCCGATCCCAACTGCACCTGGCGCGTGATGCAGCGTCCGATCGGACGAGCGGGGGCCGCACAACCGGTCCGTCCAGTGCTGGACTGGTCGTTAGGTTACCCAGACTCCCCAACCGGATGCCTCAACCCGGCTGCCGTGTCGTGACCGCCGCTTCGAGCGCCTGGAGGGGAGATAGCGATGAACCGTCGGACAGGCTAACGCACCTGGGGCCGCCACGCCAGCTGGACCGGTGCCGTTTGTGTCTGACCGCAATCGGATCGACATCAGGCCAAGCCTGGACTTTTCGATCACGATCGTGTCTGATGTGATCAGTAAATCGGCCCGTTTCGATCAACTTCGGAAACACCGGGTCGGGTGACGCGGACCTTCGGCCACGAGATCCCCGTCACCCCCACCTCGAGCCCAGCGCGGGAGCTGAAACCATGGCGGAGATCGTCCTTGAGGGCGTTGACAAGATCTACGGCGGCGACGTCAAGGCCGTCGACGACCTGAACCTGAAGATCGAGGACGGCGAGTTCATGGTGCTCGTCGGCCCGTCCGGCTGCGGCAAGTCCACCGCGCTGCGCATGATCGCCGGCCTGGAGGAGATCTCCGCCGGCACCCTGGTCATCGGCGACGAGATCGTCAACGACCGCCCGCCGAAGGACCGCGACATCGCGATGGTCTTCCAGAACTACGCGCTCTACCCCCACATGAGCGTCGAGCAGAACCTGGCCTTCGGCCTGAAGCTGCGCAAGGTCGCCAAGCCCGAGATCGCCCGCCGCGTGCAGGAGGCGGCCGAGATGCTGGGCCTGGAGCCCTACCTCAAGCGCAAGCCGGGCGCGCTCTCCGGCGGTCAGCGCCAGCGCGTGGCCATGGGCCGCGCGATCGTGCGCGAGCCGCGCGCGTTCCTCATGGACGAGCCGCTGTCCAACCTGGACGCCAAGCTGCGCGTGCAGATGCGCGCCTCCCTCAACCAGCTCCACGAGCGCCTGGGCGTCACGACGGTCTACGTCACCCACGACCAGATCGAGGCCATGACCCTCGGCGACCGGGTCGCGGTGCTGCGCGACGGCCGGCTCCAGCAGGTCGACACCCCCAAGCGCCTGTTCGACTCCCCCGTCAACCTGTTCGTGGCCGGTTTCATCGGCTCGCCCGCGATGAACTTCGTCGACGCCGAGCTGACCGCCGACGGCAGCGGGGCGACCCTCACGTTCGCCGAGCACAAGCTGCCCGTCCCCGCGGCCGTCCTGGACGCCCGTCCGAAGCTGCGCGACTACCTGGGCCGCTCGGTCATCCTGGGCATCCGCCCCTCGGACTTCAACGACGCCGAGTTCGACGGCAACGGCGACCCCCGCATCGAGGTGACCGCGGGCGTCACCGAGGAGCTGGGCACCGAGATCAACATCATCTTCGGCGTCGACGCCCCGCCGGTGCGCCACGAGGACGCCACCGCGCTGGCCCGGGACGCCGCGGGCGACGACGAGGAGAGCGCCGAGGCCGCACTGCCCCTGGGCGGCGACCGCTCGCTCTTCACCGCCCGGGTGAGCCCCCGCAGCCAGGTGCGCCCCGGCAGCAAGGTCAGCCTGTCGGTGGACGTGAGCCAGCTGCACTTCTTCGACCAGGAGAGCGGTCTGGCCATCGGCCACCCCGACAACGCCTGAGCGGTCCCTCCGGCTCCGTGAGCCGTGGGTTCGGAGGGGGCGGGACCGGGGCCCCGAAGCCGCGGTCCCGCCCCTCCGGCCGGTCCGCCGCCCTCCGGGGCCCGGGGGCGGTTCCCCGCGCGACGCGGGGAGCCGCCCCGCCCCTGGTCACCGGGGCGGCGGGTGGCGGGCGGGGCTCAGTTCGCCACCGCGATCGCGAGGTTGAGGGCGGCGGCGAAGAGCACCCACAGCAGGTACGGCACGAGCAGCAGCGCCGCGGCGGTGCTGTGCCGGCGGCCCAGGGCGATCGCGGCGGCCACCGCCACGGCCAGGGCGGTGATGTCGGCGAGCGCCGCGGCGTACAGGCCCGCGCCGAAGAACAGCGGGGTCCACGCCGCGTTGAGCACGAGCTGGAGGGCGTAGACGGCGAAGAAGGCCGGAGCCCCCGCCGTCCCGGAGGCCCTCCACACCAGCCATCCGGCCAGCGCGATCACCACGTACAGCGCGGTCCAGACGGGGCCGAACAGCCAGGCGGGCGGCGCCCAGGCCGGCAGCTCCAGTCCCGCGTAGACCGCGCCCGACCCGCTCGCCGCCACCCCGCCCACGGCCGCCACCGCTGCGACGGCCGCGGCGAACCCCGCCGCCGCCAGGACGGACCGACCGAGCGGCGCCCCGCGCCGCTCCACCGTCTCCCCCATGCTCTCCTCCCGGTCCCGGGCGGTGTGCCCGTCGAGTCCGCGGGACGTGGCGTCCCGCGTCCGGGGTCCTACCCGTTCGGAGCCGCTCCGCCCACAAGGGACGCGAGCCCTCACACTTCCCCAAAAGGTGCATAAACCTGACCAGTCGGACATACTCATGTTCCTGTGGGTGAGGTAGCTGTTGCTTGACCGCCGACTCGGCCCACCTGAACCATGTGATGGTGCCCAACCGAGCCCCCGGAGCAGCCCTCGCCCCCGGCCCCGTCGTCGACACCCTGCACGGCCGCCGGGTGGCCGACCCCCACCGCTGGCTCGAGACCCCCGACTCCCCCGAGACCGCCCGCTGGCTCGACGAGCGCCGCCGCGAGTACGAGCGCGAGGCCGCCGCCTGGCCCCTGCGCGAGCACCTGGCCGAGCGGATCCGCTCCCTCGTGGCCACCGACCTGTGGAGCGTCCCAGCGCACCGGCCCGGCCGGGCCTTCGCCACCGTGCGCCCCGCCGGGAGCGAACACCCCCGCCTCGTCGTGCTGGAGGGGCCGGCGCCCCCGCGCACCGTCTACGACCCCGCGGCCGAGGACCCCACCGGACGCACCACCCTGGACGCCTGGGAACCCGGCCCCGGCGGCGACATGGTCGCCGTGCAGACCTCCCTCGGCGGCGTCGAGCGCGGGATCCTGCGGGTGCTCTCCACCGCCACCGGCGACCCGTGCGGACCGCAGGTGCCGGGGGTGCGCTACTCCCACGTCGCATGGGCCCCCGAGGGCGACCCCTCGTTCTTCTACGTGCGCCGCGACGGCGAGCGGGGGGTGCGCGGCGTCTGGCTGCGCCGCGTCCGCGACGGCGCGGAGACGCTCGTCCACGCCTGCACCGCCCCCGGCACCGTGCCCGGGGTCCGCGTCCTGGGCGGACGGTGGCTGCTGGTCACCGAGAGCCACGGCACCGGGCACCGCACCGACCTGTGGCTCGCCGACCTGTCCGGCGGCCGGACCGCACGGCCCGCGCCGAGACCCGTCCAGGTGGGCGAGGAGGGCGAGACCGAGGCCCGACTGGGCCCGGACGGCCTCCTGTACCTGCGCACCACCCTGGGAGCGCCCTGGAGGCGCATCTGCGCGGTCTCCCCGGAAGAACCCGGGGTGGAGCACTGGACCGAGGTGGTGGCGCAGGAGAGCGGCGCCACCCTGGACGCGTTCGCGGTCCTGGCCCGCTCCCCCGGCGAAGGGGCCGGCGCCCCGGCGCTGTTCGTGTCGCGCACCCGCCTGGGGATCAGCGAGGCCTCCGTCCACGACGCCCGCACCGGCGCGCTCCTGCACCCCGTGGACCTGCCGGGCGAGGGCATGGTCTCCACCCCCGAGACCGCCCCCGACGGATCGGTGTACCTGGCGTACGCGGACGTGGCCGCCCAGCAGAGGATCCTGCGCCTGCCGCCCGGGGAGCGGCGGCCCGGCCCCTGGCCCCCGGGCGCCCCGGACGCCCCGCCCTCCCCCGCCGTGGAGCGCACCGTGCTGTGGTGCGGCTCCGAGGACGGCACGAGGGTCCCCGTCACGGTGTTCGGCGCGGCGGGCGCCGGTGCGCCCGATCCCTCCGGTCCCGCCCCGACCATCCTGCACGCCTACGGGGGCTTCGGCCGCCCGCGCCAGTTCGGGTTCAGCGCCACGGTGCTGGCCTGGCTGCTCGCCGGGGGGCGGTACGCCGTCGCCCACGTGCGCGGGGGCGGCGACGCCGGCCGCGCGTGGCACCTGGCCGGATCCGGCCGCGCCAAACCCCGCGCCGTCGAGGACCTGGTGGCCTCCGCCGACGCCCTGGTCGCGGCGGGGCTGTGCACGCGGGACCGGCTGTGCCTGTCCGGCGGATCGGCGGGCGGTCTGCTCGTCCTGGCCGCGGCGACCGCCCGTCCCGACCTGTGCGGGGCCGTGATCGCCTCGGCTCCGCTCGCGGACATGGCCCGGTTCGAGCGGATGGGCCTGGGCCGGATGTGGACGCGGGAGTTCGGCACCGTTGCCGACCCGGACGACTTCGCCGCCCTGATGTCCTACTCCCCCTACCACCGGGCCCTGGAGGCCGCCGCGCGCACGCCGCGGCCGGACTTCCCGGACGTCCTGCTCACCGGCTTCCACGGCGACACCCGCACCGACGCCGCCCACCCGCGCAAGATGTGCGCGGCGCTCCTGGCGGCCGCGCGGGACGGGGCGCGCCCACCGGTCCTGCTCCGGTACGAACGCGACGTCGGGCACGGCCCGCGCGCGGTCGGCCGGGCGGTGGGACTGGCCGCCGACGCGCACGCGTTCGCGGCCCACCGAACGGGGCTGTCCCCGCGCTGACGCGCGCGGGCGGCCCTGGACAGAGGAAACAGCACGAGAAGCACACAGAAAGCGAGGTGCGGTGCGTATGGACCCCATCGAGGTCGAGATCGAGGACCTGGCCGACGTGACGTCGCGCGACATCACCGCGGGCGGCGACAGCGACGGTACCGACTCCAGTTCCGACTTCATCTGATCTCGGGACCGGGGCGCCGCCCGGCCCGGTCGCCCGGGCCGGGCGGCGCCCCCTCCCCCTTGTACGGAAAGGACGACCCGTGACCGACCCCGGCCACCTGTTCACCCGGACGCTGTGCGACATCGTGGGGCGGGAGGCCCTCACCACACGCCTGTCGGAGGAGTTCGTCTTCGCCGACCTGGGGGCGGAGGCGGTGCGCTCGCTGCTGACCTTCGACGACCTCAACGGGCTGCTGGCCGCGTGCTCGCCGGAACCGCCGAGACTGCGCCTGCACCGCGACGGGTCTCCCGTCCCGGTCGACCGCTACACCGAGACGGCGACCGCCTCGCGGACCGAGCGCCGGGTGGTGCGCCCCGAGGCGCTCTACCGGGAACTGCGCGCGGGGGCGAGCCTGGTCCTGGACGGGGTCGACAGGATGCACCCGCCCGTGGGGGCGGCGGCCGACGACCTGATGCGGCTCGTACGCGAGCGCGCGCAGGCCAACCTGTACCTGATCTGGGGCGAGTCGCGCGGCTTCGACACCCACTGGGACGACCACGACACCGTGATCGTGCAGGTGGAGGGCACCAAGCACTGGCAGGTGCACGGCCCCGGTTCGCGCCCCTTCCCGATGAAGAACGACCTGGAGCACGACCACGAGCCCCCCCGCGACGCCGACGGCGGGCTGCACCTGGTGTGGGAGGGGGTCCTGCGCCCCGGCCAGGTGATCCACGTGCCGCGCGGCTGGTGGCACACCGTGACCGGGACGGGCGACGTGAGCATGCACCTGACCTTCGGGTTCACCCGCGCGACCGGGGTGGACTGGGCGGACGCCCTGGTGCGGCGGCTGTTCGCAGAGGAGGGGTTCCGGCGGGACCTGCCCCGCTTCTGCGACCCCGACGTGCGGCGCAAGCACCAGCACGAGCTGGCGGCGCGGCTGGTGGAGCTGGCCGAGGAGTGGGGCGTGGACGACTTCCTGGCCGAGCGGGACGCCCGGTTCCCGCGCCGGACGTCGTTCTCGCTCCCGTGGCCCGTCCAGGAGGGGGCTCCGCCGGAGGACGCCCGGGTGGAGTTCGTGCCGATCCTGCCTCCGCCGCTCGTCCGCGAGGACGGGCGGGTCGCGGTGTCGGTGAGCGGGCGGCGGTACCGGTTCCCCGCCGAGGTGGAGCCGGTCCTGGCGGTGCTGGCGCAGGAGCGCTCGCTCACGGTGGGCGCGCTGGCCGACCGCGCGGGGGTGGCCCCGGAGCGGGCCGCGGAGATCGTGGCGGTGCTGGCCAGGCACCACCTGGTGCTGGTGCGCTGACCGGTCGCGGGAGCGCGGCTAGCGGGCGGGGGCGTCCCCGCCCCCGCCCTCCCGCTCGGCGCGCAGTCGCCCGACGTGGACCTCGATGCCGTCCAGGACGCGGTGGAGGGAGAAGTCGAACTCCTCCGCGGGGCCGCCGAGCCGGTCCGGACGCCCCGGTGGCGGCTCCTCCTCCAGCACCGCGCTCTCCAGCATCATCGCGATCGTGGGGAACTCCTCGCGGGTGACGACCTTGCGCAGGCCCACGCTGTAGTCGCGCTCGGCCTCGGCCATCGTGCTCCCCGCCTCCCTCGCCGCGCGCGCCATGTCCGCCTCCAGGCGGAGCGTGTCGCGCAGCAGGGAGGAGAGCATCGAGAGCATCTGGAGCGCGCCCCCCACGTCGAGCCCCGAGCGGACGACCTCGCGCAGGCCCGCCTCCATCCAGCGAAGGCCGTTGGGCCCGACGGGCGGCCCGCTGAGCGGGAGCTGGATCGCCCAGGGGTGGCGGCGGTACACCTCCATCACCTCGTGGACCCACTCCTCGACCCCGGCCCGCCACCCCCGGTCCGGACGCGGCGCGGGCGGCGTCCCCTCCATGGCCCGGTCGCTCATGAGGACGAGCATGTCCTCCTTGCTGTCCACATGCCGGTAGAGGGACATCGTGGTGTAGCCGAGCTCCTTGGCGACCCGCTGCATGGAGACGGCCTCCAGGCCCTCCGCGTCCGCGACGGCGACGGCGGCGTCGACGACGGCCTCCCGGCTGAGCTTGGGCCGGGGCCCGCGTCTGGGGGCGGGCCGGTCCAGTCCCCACAGGAGGTCCACCTCCCGCGTCGTCCGGCTCGTCGGCTGCTGCTCGGTCGTCATACCCCACCAGTCGTCGGCTGCGCCCCTTCGGCTTCCAGGTCGCGTTGACACCCATCCTAAAACTGTGTATCTATTACACTAATACGTGTATGAGATAAACAGTTGAGAGGGCGCACGCCATGACCCACCCGACCCCGGCCATCAGTGCCCGGGGGCTCCGCAAGCGCTACGGCTCCACCCGGGCCCTGGACGGCGTCGACCTGACGGTCCCGCCCGGGACCGTCCTCGGCCTGCTCGGGCCCAACGGCGCCGGCAAGACCACCGTCGTGCGCACCCTGGCCACGCTGCTGCGCCCCGACGCCGGGCACGCCCTCGTCGCGGGGTACGACGTGGTCGCCCAGGCCGACCTGGTCCGCACCAGGATCGGCCTGACCGGCCAGTACGCGTCGGTGGACGAACTCCTCACCGGCCGCGAGAACCTCGTCATGTTCAGCCGCCTGTACGGGTTCGGCCCCCGCGAGGCCGCGGACCGCGCCGAGGCCCTCCTGGAGCGCTTCGACCTGGTCGGGGCCGCCGACCGGCGCGCCGACGGCTACTCCGGCGGCATGCGCCGCCGCCTCGACCTGGCCGTGAGCCTCGTCCAGGGGCCCGCCGTGCTGTTCCTGGACGAGCCCACCACGGGGCTCGACCCGCGCAGCCGCCTCCAGGTCTGGGACTCGGTCCGCGCCCTGGCGGCCTCCGGCACGACCGTGCTCCTCACCACCCAGTACATGGAGGAGGCGGACCGGCTCGCCGACTCCGTCGCCGTGCTCGACCGCGGCCGGGTCATCGCCGAGGGCACGCCCGACTCCCTCAAGACCAGGGCGGGCGGCGACCGCGTCGACGTGATCGTCCGCGACCCCGCCGACCTGGAGGCCGCCGCCGAACTCCTGCGCTCCGCCGTCCCCGGGGCGGTCGGCGTCCACCGCCGTGAGCAGCGCGTCAGCGTCCCCGCCGGGGACCGCATGGCCGTGCTGACCGCGGTGGTCCGCGCGCTGGACGGCTCGGGCCTGCGGGTGGAGGACGTCGGCGTGCGCCGCCCCAGCCTGGACGAGGTCTTCCTCGCCCTCACCGGGGAGCCCGCCGCCGACCGCTCCGGCGGGGGCTCCGGGAACCCGGCAGCCTCCGACAACACCCTCCGGAAGGAGTACCGATGACCGCCGCCGGCCTCGGAACCACGCCCCGCCCGACACCGCCCGGGGACGGCCCGCCCCGCCCGCCGGGCGCCCTCCGCGGGTGGCGCAAGGCGCTCTCCGACACCCTGGTCCTGACCCGCCGCAACCTCCTGCACATGGCGCGCGACCCCTTCGAGCCGGCCATCGCGATCACCATGCCGGTCATGATGGTCCTGCTCTTCGGCTACGTGTTCGGGGACGTGATGGCACCGCCGGGGACGGACGGCTACCGGGCGTTCCTGGTCCCGGCGATGGTCGCGATGGTCATGGTCTACGGCGTCGGCGGCACCGCCTCCGGCATCGCCCGCGACACCGACCGCGACGTGATGAGCCGCTTCCGCACGCTCCCCATGTCCCCGGTGGCCGTGCTGGGCGCCCGCGTCCTGACCGACATGGCCCGTGCGGGCGCCGAGGTGGCCGTGCTGCTCCTCGTCGGGCTGGCGATGGGCTGGCGCGCCGAGGACGGCCCCGGGGGCGCCGCCGCCGCGATCGGGGTGCTCCTGCTCTTCCGGCTGGCCCTGGTGTGGCTGGGGGTGCTCATGGGGCTTCTGCTTCCCACTCCCGACGCGGTGAGCATGGTCGTCTACCCGCTGGTCTTCCCGGTCACCATGCTCTCGACGAGCTTCATCCCCTCCTCGGCGATGCCGTCCTGGCTGGCCCCGGTGTCCGAGTGGAACCCGCTCTCGGCGGTGGTCACCGCCACCCGCGACCTGTTCGGGAACCCGTCGCTGCCCTCCGACGCCTGGCCTTCGGAGAACGCCCTCCTGCTGGCGCTGGCCGTCCCGGTCCTCGCCGTCGCCGTGGCCGCGCCCCTGGCCGTGCGGCGCTTCCGGCGGCTCAGCCGCTGACCCGGTCCCGCCGCGCCACCGCGAGCCCTGCCCCGCTCCTCGCCCCCTCACGACAGAGGAGAAGACCCATGACCACCTTCACCGCGGAGCCCCCCGGAACGGGCGCCGGCCGTAAGCGGCCCGCCGCGCGCTGGTGGGAGCGCCCCTGGATCGCACCGCTGGCCCTGCTCTGCGGGACCTTCGCCGCGTTCTCCGTCCCGCCCTACGCGCGACTGGACCCCGCGACCGCGCCCATACCGATCTGGGAGGAACCCGGCTGGTACTACCCGATGCTGCTGACGCACATCTTCGGCGGCACCGTGCTCATGGCACTGGTGACCCTCCAGGTGTGGCCCTGGCTGCGCCTGGCGTACCCCGCCGTGCACCGGTGGAGCGGGCGCGCCTACGTCGTGTTCGGCATCCCCTTCGTCGGGGTGCCGGCCCTGCTCATCGCGCCGTACAGCCACGGCGGGACCTCGGTCGCCCTCATCAACACCGTGTGGGCCCTCTCGTGGCTGGCCTTCACCGCCATCGGCTACACGATGGCCCGCCGGCGCCGGTACGGCGTGCACCGGGAGTGGATGCTGCGCAGCTTCGCGCTGATCCTGTCCATCCCCCTCGCCAGGGTGAGCGTGCCCCTGCTGATGCTCGCCGTACTGCCCCGCCTGGAGTCGGGTTACGGCGGTGACATGGAGGCGCTGATCCTGGACATCGCCCCGGGCGCGGCGTTCCTCAACACCGTGCTCCCCCTGCTGTTCGTGGAGTGGTGGCTCAAGTACCGCCGCCCCCGCGGACGCGGGGCACGCGCCCCGAGGACGGCGTGATCCGGTGCGGGGCCGCGGTGGCGACGGCGCTGCCGCGGCTCCGCACCGCACATCCCGGACACCCGGAACAGCGGACAAAAGACAAAAACGCACCAGATTTCGAGCGAACCGGACTTTCCGACCGCGCTTCGGGGAAGGATCCGGGTCACCCCGACGTTCATTGCGACATCACCACTCGTTAGGGTAGCCTCACTTAAGAGACGCAGATGTACCCGTACCCCCGGGGTGTGAACTGCGACAACGCACCCCCGGACACGACGGCATCAGCGACGAAGGGCAGGTTCCGCGGTGACTCCAGACCCGCTCGACACGCTCCGCGACGCCTGCGCGGGGCTCAGGTTCGCGCCTCTGCCCGCCCTCCTCCCCCTCGACGACCTGCACTCCCACACGGTCGGCGGCGTGCACTGGTACCGGTCCGACTCCCTGGCGTCGGAGGGCTGGGTGCCGGTCCTGTTCGACAAGCTGCAGACCGAGCACGGTCCCGGGCACCGGCTCCCGGCAGCCACCAACTTCCTCCGGGTCACCCTGCGCGAGCCCATCTTCCTGGTCTCCGCCTCCCTGTACCTGACCGGGCGCGCGCCGGTCCTGTCCCCGGACCGCCTGTACCTGCCCTGGGACACCGTCCAGGCGCGGTTCCGCACCCCCGCGTCGGTCGACACCCGATTGGCCGTGCTGCCGGACGACCCGGCCGCGGGCCGTCCCGGGACGGTGGCCGCCCGGAACGAGGACGACCAGCTGCGCCTGGCCGCCGAGGGCCTGTTCGCCACCTTCTCGCCCCTGGTCGAGGCCCTGCACGCGCACTCGCGCGCGGGCAGGCGCACCCTGTGGGGGTGGGTGCTCGACACCCTGCACTTCTACATGCTCAACCCGGCCCGGTACCTGGGCCGCGACGCGGAGGAGGCCTGGGGACTGGCCACCCGGCTGGCGGACGCCGTGGTCGAGGCGGGCGCCGTGACCCGCAAACGGCCCCGCCTGTTCCCCTTCGCCCCGGAGAACCCGCGCGGGACCTGGGCCGTACGGGGCACCTGCTGCTTCGACTACAAGGGCGACCCCGAGCACGGCTACTGCACCACCTGCCCCCTCAAGTGCGACGGCGAGCGCCAGGAGGCCCTGTCCGAGTGGCTGCGCGACCCCGCCCTGGCCCCCTGACGCACGCCTGCGCACAGCCCGGGGTCCTGTGCCCCCGCCACCGGCCTCAGGTGACCGGCGCCTCGACCGGGCCGCTGTAGAAGGGCTCGAAGACGACGCGCGCCGCGTCCACCCGGCCCTCGACCGTGATCGCCCCGGACGTGGTCTGTCCCGGGGCGAGGGTCTGCGCGCCGAGCTCGTTGGCGTCCATGCCGATGGCCTCGCTGGTGCTGTGGACGGAGCCCTCCTCGTCCACGATGCTGAAGTAGAGCGGGTTGACGTCCAGCTGTTCCTCGCCGGAGTTGGTGACCGAGACGGCGACGCTCGTGTAGACGCCCTCGGCGTAGAGCGGACTGGGCTCGAAGTCGGTCTCGCCGGCGGTGACCTCCGCGCCCCGGGTCTCGGTCAGCCCCTCGTCCCCGGGGGCCCGCTCCCCGGACCCTTCCGTGGCCCGGTCGCCGACGCCCGCCGAGATCAGCGCGATGGCCGTGCACCCGCCGCCGAGGAGGAGCAGGAGCAGCAGGACGCCGCAGCCGATCCCGATGATCTTGCCCCAGGGCGTGGGTCTGGTCTCCGGCGGTCCGTAACCGCCCTGGGGCGGGTAGGTGTAGCCGGGCTGCGGCTGCCAGCCCTGGCCGTAGGCGGGTCCCTGACCGTAGCCCGGCGGGCCGTATCCGGGCGGCTGTCCCGGGCCGTACCCGGGCCCCTGCCCGTAGCCCTGTCCGGGGTCGTGGTGGGCCGCGTACCCGGAGTCCGACGCGAACCCGGGCCCCTGGCCGGACGGGTAGCCGCCCGCCTCGCCGTAACCGGGTCCCTGGCCGGAGCTCCGGTCCCCGGGGAGCGGGCCTCCGTCCGGGGCCCCTCCCGCGCCGGCCTCCGAGGTGTCCGTCTCACCGTAGCCGGGCGGGTACCCCTCGTGCTCGTAGCCCGCCTGCGCGGGCCCGTTGGGTCCCTCGGAGAGTTCACCGGCGCCCGGCGCGGACGATCCGCCGGCGGGGGTCTCCCCCGGTGCGCCGTCCTCCTGCGGGTGGTCGCCGTAGGGCTGCTCCCGGTAGGGGTGCGCTCCGAAGGGCCGGTCCCGGCCGGGGAGCCCGCCCGGGGGCGGGTCCTGGGAGGTGTACCCCTCTCCTTCCCCGCCCGGAGGGGGCTGCCGCATGTGCGGATCGTGGTGGGGGAACTCGTGCGGCGGTTCGCCGGGAGGCTGCCGGCCGCCCTCGACCGGGTCCCCGGGGTCCCCGGGCCTCCACTCCTCCGGCGGGTGGTGGTTCACCGGGTCGGGACGCGGTTCCGACGCTTCCCCCGCCCCGTCCTCGGGCTCTCGACCGGTCACTGAGAACACCCCCTGTCAGCGGAATCCGCCCACCGAGGCCGGTAGGCGCCCCAAAACTGCACGGTAACCGCGGTCCGGGGACTCGTAGGACAGCTGCGGGGGCGTTTCCGGTAAAGGTCCGGATGTTTTTACGGGGCCCGGTTCACGGCGTCCGCGGGGTGCTTCGGGAACGGGACGCCAGGGCGCGCACCGCGAGCACGAACACGGGCAGGGTGAACAGCGCCGCGAACAGGTTGAGTCCGCCGAACCCCGCCTGGGCCAGCACCACACCGGACAGCGCTCCCGCCGCGGCGCCGCCCAGGTTCATGGTGAGGTCGCTGACCCCCTGCACCCGCGGGCGCACGTCCGCCGACAGCGACTCGGCCAGCAGGGCCGTCCCCGCCACCAGACCGAAGGACCAGCCCAGCCCCAGGAGCACCAGCCCCGTCGTCACGAGCACCTCGTCGTGACCGGCCGTCCCGGACACCGCGGTCGCGACCAGCAGGATCACCTGGCCGGTGAGGAGCACCGGGACCCGGCCGAACCGGTCGGTGAGCCAGCCCACCACCGGCGACAGGCCGTACATGCCGGCGATGTGCAGGGAGATGGTCAGGCCGATGACGGTCAGCGCGGCGCCGTGGTGCGACATGTGCACGGGCGTCATCGTCATGACCGCGACCATCACCGTGTGGCTGGCGACGATGCCCACGATCGCGAGGAGGGCTCCTGGGCTGCGTCCGACGACGCGCAGGGCTCCGGGCACGGACAGCCGTACACCGGCGGGGGCTCCGCTGCGGGCCAGCTCGGTGGTGGCCGTGCGCAGGGGGTCGGGGCGCAGCAGGGCGAAGATCAGGACCGCCCCCAGGACGAACCCGGTGGTGGTGAAGACCACGGGGCCGAGCAGCTCGGGGAGGCCGAGGAGGGCGGCGACCCTCCCGCTGGGGCCGATGAGGTTGGGGCCCGCCACCGAGCCGACGGTGGTCGCCCACACCACGACGGACAGGTCGCGGCCGCGCGTGGCCTCGGACGCCAGGTCCGCGGCCGCGTGCCTGGACTGGAGGTTGGTCGCGGTCCCCGCTCCGACGAGCACCATCCCGAGGAGGAAGAGGGCGAACGACTCCAGGACGGTGGCGGCGATGACGGTGGTTCCGCCGAAGGCGCCGAGCGTCCAGCCCAGCGCCAGGCCGGGACGGCGTCCCCGGCGGGCGGCCAGTGACGCCAGCGGCAGGGCGAACACGGCGGCGCCCAGGGTGATCATGGTGGTGGCCATACCGGACCAGGTGTCCGAGCCGGACAGGTCGAGCGCGATGAGCGCGCCCACGGCGAGCATGGCGCCCATGCCGATGCCGCCGACCACCTGGGCGAGCATGAGGACGAGGACGGTGCGGCGCTGGATGCGGGCGCGCGCCTCCTCGGGGAGGGCCTCCCCGACATGAGCGTTTTCTGTCGACACGAGGCCTGCTCTCCGATTCGTCCTATCTACGGAGGAATCGTAACCGGCCGCTCAGGGGGGCGGACGCGTCGGGTCCCCGCCCCACGGGGGCGGTCCCCGCCCCGTGAACTGCGGCGGCGGACCCGCTCCCCCCGGACAGCCGACAGGACGCCCCCGTCCCCGGACAGGACAGGGGCCCGGACCGACGGCTCCGCACCCGGTGGCACTTCCTTACCGACCCCCCTGCCGTCCGGCGGTCTGCTCGACCCAGCGGTCGTCGGCGAACCACCGCAGCGCCGCGCGCAGGCGCTCGATGTCGTGATGCTTTGCGGCACCTATTTCCTTGGCGAGGCACACGACCTTTCCCCCCTGGAAATCCTTGAGCGAGGCGAACTTGGGGAGGTCTTTGCCGGGCCAGATCACGAACTGGGTCTCGGCTCCCCCACCGACCAGGCTGACCTGAGTCAGGTCCTGCCAAGAGGCCATCCGCTTTCCTGGCCCCCTCTCGGTCCCGGCCGTCAGGCCGCTGTCGCGCAGACCAAGATGTGGGGGACCTTCGGCAATCGCGGAGACGACCCACCAGACGGCCAGGATGAACCCGGCGGCTATGCACAGTTGACCCAACAGGGGGTCAATGAGACTCGCGATGCTGCTGATGAGGCCGCCGAGGAGCACAATCGAAGCTAGGAGGAAGATTGTTCCCAGGACCTCCGGCACTCCCCAGGATCCTTTGAATTCCACCTCCTCCACCGGTTCTGGCCGGGCATTACTTCCAGTTCCGATGTCGAAGGCCTTCCGAACGGTGCCGCGCGGCTTGAATTCGATGCGGCGCACCGTGCTGCGCCGTCCGCCGGCGTCGACCTGCACGGTGTGCTGGCCCGCCTCCAGGGGGAAGCGACTGCGCCCGCCCACTGGGACGGCCCCGACGGCTATGCCGTCGAGGAGAACCTCCACCGGTTCGAGGCTGAGATTGCCGACCACCAGTGCCGCCCGGTCCGGAGCGGCCGTGCCGGGCTCGGAGGCCCGAGACCGCTTCGTCTTCGGCTCGGCCGTCTTCCGCGCAGGAGGCCTTGCCTGCGGTGTCTCGATCCGGGTGTAGTTGAGCGTGTGGCGGGCCAGGACCTCGGTGAGGTCATCGGGCAGCCATCGGCCGCCGTCGCGGGCCCGGGCGGAGGATATGGCGGTCAGGGCCGTCAGCACGTCGTCCAGGCCGGGCCGGTCCGCAGGGTCCTTGGCGAGGCAGGCGCTGATCAGACCCGCCAGGGGCACGGGCAGGCCCGCCAGGTCGGGCTCCTCCTGGACCACCCGGAAGAGGACCGCGAGTGCGGGTCCCTCCCCGAAGGGACTGCAGCCGGTGGCGGCGAAAGCGAGCACGCATCCCAGGGAGAACACGTCCGAGGCCGGGCCGACCTTCTGCGCCTTCGCCTGTTCGGGGGACATGAACGCGGCCGTTCCCAGCACGGTGGAACTGTGGGTGTGGGAGGTGGTGTCCAGGGCGCGGGCGATCCCGAAGTCGATGAGGCGGGGCCCCTCCTGGGCCAGCAGGACGTTGGCGGGTTTGAGGTCGCGGTGCACGATCCCCTGGGCGTGCACGGCGGCCAGGCCCTCGGCCAGGCCGGCGCCGAGAACAGCCACCGTCTCCGCCGGCAGGGGGCCGTGGTCGGTGACGGCGCGGTGCAGGGTGGGGCCGGGGATGTAGGCGGTGACCAGCCAGGGCGGGGTGGCGTCGGTGTCGGCGTCCACGACGGGGGCGGTGTAGAACCCGCCGACCTTGCGCGCGGCCTTGACCTCGGCGGCGAAGCGGCGGCGGAAGTCGGCGTCGTCGGCGAGTTCGGGGCGCACGACCTTGACCGCGACGGTGTGCCCGCCGGGGGAACGGCCCAGGAACACCTGGCCCATCCCTCCGCCGCCCAGACGGGCGTGCAGCGTGTAGGGGCCGATGTGGGCGGGGTCGCTGTCTCGCAGGGGGTCGGCCATGGCACCGCTTCCAGGGGGTTCGGCTCGGTCGGGAGCAGATGATCCCAGGGAAACCGCCCCGGTGGGCGTTCCTTGCCGGAACCGGCCACCACGGCCTCACCGGCGAGGTCTACCGCGTTTCGAGGTCCCCGGCGATCCTCCCCCGGGGTCATCCCGCGTGGTGGCGGATCCGCTCGCGCGGAAGCAGCGCGAATTCCTCCGCTCCGGCTCCCTCATCAGGGACGGCGGACACCGACCGCGCCCCCGCGTTCCGGGCGTCGGCCATGAAGCGGTTGACCCGTTCGCGGGCCCGGCCGAGCCCGCGGAACACCCGGTCGGTCACCACCGCCTGAATCCAGCCGTGCGGGGGCGGTGCTCCGGGGACCGGGACGGGAGGGCGCCCCCTACTGTACGGCCGCCCCGGCGAGGGCTTCGGCCACCCGGCGCCACGGAGGAAGACCGTGGGCGGGATCGCGCAGAAGCGTGACGTGGGGGATCTCGTCCAGGAGCCGGAGACTGCGGTCCAGTGCGGGATGGCCCGCGAGCCCGTCCCCCGTCTTGGGAACCATGAGCGTGGGGACGCCGCGCCCGATCATCTCGCAGACGAGCGCGACGGCGAACGTGTCGGTGAGGCCGAGGGCGGTCCTGTTCGTGCTGTTGAAGGACCAGGGGCAGGCGAGGACGGCGTCCGGAGGGGGCAGGCTCGTGCCGGTGCCGGGACGCCGGAAGTCCACGCGGACCGGTTCCCCGGTCAGCGCCTCCAGTGCGTCGAGGTCGTGGAAACGGGTGCCCGTCGGCGTGCACAGGACGGTGACCCGCCACCCCTTCCCCTGGAGCAGGCGGACCAGGTCGGGGGCTGTCTCCTCCGGCCTGGTGGAGGCGGCGGAGAGCGCGAGGTAGAGGGTTCCCATACGTCCGGTCTGTCCGCTGGGGCGGGGGCGCATGCGTGCCACGGGTCCCTGGTTCCTCCGGGCGTCCCCGAGGCGGACGGCGGCGGTACGCACAGGGCCCGCGCCGGTCGGCGCGCCCCCGCCACCCGTGGCGCCTCCCACGCGACGCGAACGCCTTACCGCGGTCGCCGTCCGGGGGCGTGTGCGGAACGCGTGCGTTCGGGCCGAATCAGCAGACGCCCTCCTAGGCCCGGCCGTAGCGCCAGCGCAGGAAGTCGTGCTCGCGCTCGACGTAGCGCATCTCGGCGTAGAGGTTGTGCGGGTCGCGCGCACTGATGACGACGCCGCTCTCGGGGACCACCGGCCAGCACGCGTAGGCCCAGAAGCAGCGGGTGTAGGCCCCCCAGACGACGACCCACGCCCCCTGCTTCTGCCATTCGATGTGCTCGGCGATCCGGCGCTGTTCCTCGTCTCCTGTGTCGTCCATGCCGACTGTGGGCATACCCGCCGCCGGGAGGACCGATCAGGCCGGAATCGGCCAGTTTGCAAGGGTTGTAGGTGCGCTCCGAAAGCCGTTGCACGGACAGGACGCCCGTGCCGACGCCGTGGGCGCCGGCACGGGCGTCCGCCTCGCGCGTGTCCGGGCCGGTCAGCGCCCGGCGACGAGTGTCGTGTCGCCGGGGACCGGCTCCGCCGGGTCGTTGCCCAGCTTGACGATCCTGTTGTCGCGGTCCACGTGCACGATGTGCTGGACGTGCTCGGCGCGCTCGGCCTCGTCCACCTGGGCGTAGCCGATGATGATGACGAGGTCGCCGGGGCTGACCAGACGGGCGGCGGCCCCGTTGATGCCGATGACCCCGCTGCCGCGCTCCCCGACGAGGGCGTAGGTGACCAGGCGGGCTCCGTTGTCGATGTCGACGATGTGGACCTGCTCCCCGTCGACGATGTCGGCGGCGTCCATCAGGTCGGCGTCGATCGTGACGGAGCCGACGTAGTGCAGGTCGGCCTGGGTGACCGTGGCGCGGTGGATCTTGCCGTTGATGAGGGTGCGCAGCACTGTTCGAGCCTCGTTTCAGGTGTCTTGCGAACTACAGGCCCCTGTGTCGGGGGTCCCGTGCGTCTCCCATGATGGACCCGGCCGGGAGCGGCTGCGACCACCGGGGTCCCGCAATGCGACGAACGCCCCCGCGACCGCCGGTGTTCCCCGCGGCGGCCGGCCCCACCGGACCGGCCGCCGCGCAGAACGCGCCTAGTTGAACGAGGAGTAGGCGACCACGCCGCGGCGCACCAGGTCGGCGGCCTTGCGCGAGGTGGAGCGCACCTCCGCGTCACCGGTCGCCCCGGCGATCTGGCTGAGCATGTCCACCAGCATCTTGGCGGTGCGCACGAAGTCGCCCGCGGGCATGTCCGCCTGGCGCAGGATGTCGTCCAGCCGGTCGCCGCGCGCCCACCGGTGCGCCGTCCACACGAACCCCAGGTCCGGCTGGCGCAGGAACGACACCCGGTGCCGGGCCTCGACCTCGTTGAGCTCGCCCCACAGCCGCACCATCTCGGCGAGGGTCGTCTCGACCGGGCCGGAGGGGACGCGGGGGTAGGCGTCGTCGTTGCGTCGCGCCTCGTAGACCAGGGACGCCACGCACGCGGCCAGCTCCACCGGGTTGAGGCCCTTCCAGACCCCCCGGCGCAGGCACTCGGCGACGAGCAGGTCCAGCTCCGAGTAGATCTTGGCCAGACGCGACCCGTCGTCGGACACGCTGTCCCCGGACAGGTACTCTAGGTCCTCCAGGACGCCGCACACCCGGTCGAAGGTACGGGAGATGACGTGCGAGCGCCCCTCGACCCGGCGGCGCAGCGAGTCGGTCTCACGGCTCAGCCGGAAGTACCGCTCCGCCCAGCGGGCGTGGTCCTCGCGGTCCGCGCACCCGTGGCAGGGGTGCTCGCGCAGCGCGGTGCGCAGCCGCAGCACCTCGGCGTCCTCGCCCGCGTCGCGTCCGCCCCGCTCGTAGACCGGGTCGGTGCCGCGCTCCTTGAGCTTGTTGCGCAGCGTGGAGGCCAGGTCCTGGCGGGACCTGGGCGACTTGGCGGAGAAGGACTTGGGGATGCGCATCCGCCCGGACGGATGCACGGGAACGGTGAAGTCGCTGGCGTTGACCCGCTTGACCTGCTTGTCCGCCGTGAGCACCAGCGGTGCGGGCAGGTCGTGGCGCAGTCCGGGGTCGAGCACCACGGCGTGTCCGGAGAAGCGGCCCGACGGGATGCGGATGATGTCGCCCGGCCGCAGTTTCTCCAGGCTCTCCAGGGCCTCGTCGCGCCGCTGGGCCGAACGGGTCTTGGAGAGCACGGACTCGCGGTCGCTCAGGGCGCGGCGCAGCGAGGCGTACTCCATGAAGTCGCCCAGGTGGCACTCGGCGGCCTTGGCGTAGCCGTCCAGCGCCTCCTCGTGCTTGCGCAGCTGCTTGACCAGGCCGACCACGGCGCGGTCGGCCTGGAACTGGGCGAAGGACTCCTCCAGCATGGTGCGGCTGCGCCGGCGGCCGACCTGGCCCACCAGGTTGACCGCCATGTTGTAGGACGGCTGGAAGCTGGAGTTGAGCGGGTAGGTGCGGGTGCCCGCGAGGCTGGCGACGGCCTCGGGGTCGGTCCCTGCCTGCCACACGACGACGGCGTGGCCCTCCACGTCGATGCCGCGGCGTCCGGCACGGCCGGTGAGCTGCGTGTACTCGCCCGGGGTGAGCCGGACGTGGGCCTCGCCGTTCCACTTGTCGAGCTTCTCGATGACCACGGTCCGCGCGGGCATGTTGATGCCCAGGGCGAGGGTCTCGGTGGCGAACACGGCGCGGATGAGCCCCCGGGAGAACAGGTGCTCGACGATCTCCTTGAACGTGGGGAGCATCCCCGCGTGGTGGGAGGAGATGCCCGCCTCCAGGGCGCGGAGCCACTGGTCGAAGCCGAGCACGGCCAGGTCGGCCGGGGGGATGTCGGCGCACCGGGTCTCCGCGTACTCGCGGATCTCGGCGGCCTCCTCCGGGCTGGTGAGCACCAGGCCGGAGGCCACGCACTGGCGGACGGCGTCGTCGCAGCCCGCGCGGCTGAAGATGAAGGTGATGGCGGGCAGCAGCCCGTCGTCGTCGAGTTCCTCGATGATGGCCGTCCGGGAGGGCGGCGCGAAACGCGAGCGCGGGCGGATGCTGCCCCGGGCCCTGGACTGCGGGTGGCGCCGCCGGTCGGCCAGCTGGGTGATCCGGGAGTCCTCCTCGGCGAACCGGATCAGGGACGGGTTGATCCGCAGCCTCTGGCCGCCGACCTCGATCTCCCGGTGCTGCTGCGGGCGGCGCCTCTCGCGCTTGCGCTTGCCCTTGCTGCGGTGGCCGCCGGAGTCGGGCTCCTCCTCCGGGCCGGTGTCCTCCTCCATGTCCACGAACAGGTCGTGGACGCGGTTGCCGACCATGACGTGCTGCCACAGCGGCACCGGGCGCTTCTCGTCGACGATGACGGTGGTGTCGCCGCGCACCTGCTGCAGCCACTCGCCGAACTCCTCGGCGTTGCTGACGGTCGCGGAGAGGGCCACCATGCGCACCGACTCGGGCAGGTGGATGATGACCTCCTCCCACACCGCGCCGCGGAAGCGGTCGGCGAGGTAGTGGACCTCGTCCATCACCACGTAGGCGAGCCCGCCGAGGGTGGAGGAGCCCTCGTAGAGCATGTTGCGCAGCACCTCGGTGGTCATGACGACCACGGGGGCCTCGCCGTTGACGCTGTTGTCACCGGTCAGCAGTCCGACCCGGTCGGCGCCGTAGCGCTTGACCAGGTCGTTGTACTTCTGGTTGGACAGGGCCTTGATGGGCGTGGTGTAGAAGCACTTGGTGCCCTCGGACAGGGCCAGGTGCACGGCGAACTCGCCGACCACGGTCTTGCCGGAGCCGGTCGGGGCGGCCACCAGCACCCCGTGGCCGTTCTCCAGGACCCGGCAGGCCCTGACCTGGAACGGATCGAACTCGAACCCGTAGAGGCCCTGGAAGGCCTCGATGGCGGGGCTGGAGGCGGCCTGGCGCCGACGGAAGGCGGCGTACCGCTCGGAGTGACTACTCATATGGCCTCCAGCCTATGAGGTCAGCTCCAACATCTCGACCGATTTGGGGACGACCTCGCAGACCAGTGGCGGCTCCCCGACCCGCTCGCCGTCGGCGTAGGCGGCGCCGGCCGCGGCGCGGATGGTGACGGAGCGGCCGCGTTCGACCACCACCTCGTCGCATCCGGTGTGGCTGCCGTTGAAGACGCGGGGGAACAGGCGCAGGAACCGGCCCACCGGGGCCTCGCGGACGAAGACCACGTCGAGGAGTCCGTCGTCGGGTTCGGCGTCGGGGCACACGAGCATGCCTCCGCCGTAGGCGCTGGTGTTGCCGACCGCGACGAGCATGCCGGGTTCGGCGATGCGTCTGCCGTCCACCTCGATCTCGAAGTCGACGGGCGCGAAGGAGCGCAGTTCCGCGAGCAGGCCCACCACGTAGCCGGCGCGACCGAGCCTGAACCGGGAGTCGTTGACCCGCTCGTTGACCCTGGCGTCGAAGCCGCAGGCCAGGACGCTGAGGTAGTAGCGCTGGGTGCCGTCGGCCAGGGTCATGCGCACGGTGTCGGCGGGGCGGGTGCGGCCCCGCAGGATCGCGGCGGCCACCTCCCGGGCCGGGCCGCTGGGGCGGCCGAAGGCGCGGGCGATGTCGTTGCCGGTCCCGGTGGGCACCACGGCCAGGGGGACCCCGGTCCCCACGACACCCTGGAGGGCCTGGTGGACGAGGCCGTCACCGCCGACGGCGACGAGGGCGTCCGGGTTGTCGGAGGCGGCCAGGCGCGCCATCCTCCGGCTGTCGGAGGCCGAGCGCCCGGTGTACACGTGCACTCTGGCCCCGGCGTCGCGGAGCGCCTGTTTGAGCCGGACCGCGGTGACGGCGGCGCGGCGCCTGCCGGAAACGGGGTTGACGAGAAGAGCGATGTGAGGGGGCATACCAGTCCTTGCTACCCCGTAAGGGACAGGGAGGGAGTTCGGAGCTGTGGAGGTCGCCCGCGCACCCCTCGCGCCCGGGTGCGCGCGGGGGTGCGTCAGGAGGTCTCGGAGGCCCCGGCCCGCTGTTCGGCTTCCTCACGCTGGCGGCGATGGTACTCCTCCATCGCCTTGGGGGTGTTCAGCGGGGAGGGCACCCACGCGACCTCGACGTCGACCTCGCCGTTCTGGATCCGGCGCTCCTCCTCGGTGAGGTACTCCTCGGGGATGTCGAACTCGCCGTCACGGGCGCCCAGGACGAAGGCCTCCCACTCGGCGGGGGTGAAGTACAGCGTGCCCTTCTCGGGGGACTTGCCGTCGCGTACGGCGCGGAAGCCGTCGTCGAAGGTCGCGACCTCCACGACCGCCTCGGACTCCTCCTTGGACAGGGAGGAGCGCATCCAGACGGCGTCGGTGGTGTCGTGCCACTTCTCGTTGCCCATGGCCTCGGGAGGGAGGTCCCGTCGGGCTTCTCTCTGCTCACTCATCGGTCTTCCCCTTCTCCGCGGCCCGGGTCGGCCCGGGGGTGCACCGGAGCCGACGGTGGGACGAGCCCGCCCCACCGCCCGACCCTAGCGTGTGCCGGGGCCCCTCATGAGCGTTTTCCGGACTCTTCTCCCACGTCGGGCTCGTCCAGGGCGGACGGGGTGTCGTCGAGTTCGGAGATCTCGTCGTCGTCCAGGCCGGCGTAGGGGTCGTCGCGCTTCTTGCGGCGGTCGTTGAGGAAGGCGAACAGCTCGGCGATCTCGAAGAGGACGACGAGCGGGACCGCCAGCGCGAGCATGGAGATCGGTTCGGCCGGGGTGATGACCGCCGCGATCACGAACGAGGAGAAGATGATGACGCGGCGCCACTTGGCGATGGCGGCGTGCGGGAGGACCCCGGAGATGTTGAGCAGGACCACCAGCAGGGGCAGCACGAAGCCGATGCCGAACATGCCCATCATGATGAGCATGTAGTTGAGGTACTCGCCGATGGTCAGGAAGGGGTCGGCGTCCTCGGGCAGGAAGCCGAACAGCATGGTGAGCGCCATGGAGGTGATGGCGTAGGCCAGGGCCGCGCCGCCGGCGAACAGCAGGGCGGCCAGCGGCGCGAAGAGGTAGGCGTACTTCTTCTCGCGCCCGTGCAGCGCGGGGGCGACGAACGCCCACAGCTGGTACAGCCAGAACGGCGCGGAGACGAGTGCCCCGACGAACAGCCAGACCTTGAAGGCCACGAAGAAGGCGTCGAAGGGGCCGGTGACGATGAGGGAGCAGTCGTCGGGTCCGTTGACCTGGGACACCGGCAGGGAGCAGTAGGGCTCGACCAGGAACGCCCACACGTAGTCGTAGACGAGGTATCCCACCACCGCGCCCAGGGCCAGCGCGATGGCCGCCTTGGTCAGTCGGCTGCGCAGCTCGCGTAGGTGCTCCATGAGCGGCATCCGGGCCTCCGGATTGGCCGCCCGGCCTCGTGCGCTCATCGTGTGGTCACTCTCTTCTCCTCCGGGTCCGCGCGGTCGGCGCGGATCCCCATGACAGCCGTGCGGCGCGGCGCTCCTGCTCGGCGCCGCGCCCGTGTCGCTCCCGTGTCCGGCACCGGGGGGTGCCCGTCACGGGAGCCGCCCGCCTCTCGGCGTCGGGCGCCCGGCGGCGCCGCCCTCGGGCGGGCCGCTGAGGCGGAACCGCGGCGTCACGCGGTGCGGGGGGCACCGCGGAGCGCGGCTCCACGCGGATGTGGCGCCTGGATCAGTTGCCGTAGGTGCGGTGGGTGGTCTCACCGGACTCGTCGACGATGCGCTGGCCGGGGGGCAGCTGCGGGTAGTTCTGCTGCTGCGGCTGCGACGGCTGCTGGGGGTACTGCTGGCCGGCCGCGGGGTTCTGCTGCTGGGAGGCCTGCTGGTTCTGGGCCCCGTTCGCCTCGGCGTTCTCGTCCTCGTCGATCAGGCCCTTGCTCTCGGCCTTGAGGATGCGGGCGCTGCGCCCCAGGGATCTGGCCAGGTCCGGCAGCTTCTTGGCTCCGAACAGCAGCAGGGCCAGGATCGCCAGGATGGCGAGGGTAGGTCCGTTGAACGGTCCCATGGTTCTACCTCTCTGTGGGGCGCGAACAAGCGCCTTCGATGGTACGCGTACGCGGATACGGGTCCGTCATGTCCCCGCACCGCTTCGACCGACGCGCTCACGCAGGTCATCACTGCTCGCCCGGTACTCGTCCGACGCCCGTGCCACCCGCTCGGACAGCACGCCCGCGGCGCGGCGCACCCGCAGGGCGAGGGCCGCGACGACGGCGAGTCCGGCTGTGAACACACCGAACAGGACGGCGAGGACGATCACGCGTTCACCTTATCCCTTGCGGAGTGACCGCCACCCCTGCCCCCGGTGAACAGCTGGGCCTCACTCGGGCGACGAAGTGGTCTCGACCAATTTCCCACAGGATTGTTCTGTGCGGTAGTACTCCAACGCCCGCAGTGCTTCGGCGCGCGCCTCCTCGGCGAGCGCTCCGGGCGCCACCACGCGCCCCTCCGGCCCCAGCATCAGCGCGAGGCGCACCACCCAGGCGGGGGCGGGCGTGCGCAGTGTGGCGCGGACCCCTCCCCCGGGGAGCTCGGTCACCGACTCGCACACGTAGTCCTCGGTCACCCAGCCCGCCGTGGGCTCCAGGTCGAGGGTGACCTGGGCGTCGCGGTCCGAGCGCTGGAGCACCCCCGCGGACAGGTCGCGGCGGCCCACCCCCTCGGGGACCTCGGCGGCGTAGGGCAGGACGGTGAGCTCCAGCACCCTGTCCAGGCGGAACAGGCGCACGTCCTCGCGCAGGTGGCAGTACCCCTCCAGGAAGGGGTAGCCGTCCTGGACGACCAGGCCCATGGGGTCCACATCGCGTTCGGTGACCTGGTCCAGGTAGCCCGACAGGTAGCGCAGGTGCAGGCGCTGCCCGGCCTCCAGGGCGTCGGCGCAGCGCCGCTGGGTCCGGGCGACCTGCTCGTCCCCCTCCACCCGTACCTGGACCGAGTCGGCCAGGGAGCCCAGGGCGGCCCCGGCCGCGGTGCGCAGCTTCTCCCCGACCCGCTTGAGCGCACCGCCCTCCAGTCCCTCGGTCTCGGGGAGCGCCTCCAGCAGGGACAGGCCCACGACCAGGCTGGCCGCCTCGTCGGCGGTGAGCCGGAGCGGCTGGGCGAGGGTGTCGGCGTTGGCGATGATGATCTCGCCGGTCTCCTTGGCCGCGTCGAGGTCGACGTCGATGAGGTCGCCGGGCGTGTAGCCGGGCAGCCCGCACATCCAGAGCAGGCTCAGGTCGGCGACGACCTGCTTCTCGCTGAGCCCGAAGTGCTGGGCGACCTCCGGGACGCGCACGTCGCGGCCCAGGGCGTAGGGCACCAGCATGAGCAGCCGGCGCAGCTGGTCGGCCGAGCGGGGCCCGCGCGCGGGGGCGTCGGTCCCCCCGGCTCCGCCCGTGCCGACGGGCTCGGACGCGGCGGCTCCGGCCGACCCGGCCGTGGCCGCCAGGTGGGCCGCCATCGCCTCGCGGGCCCCGGCGGGCTCGACGATCTCGGCTCGCGAGCCGAACGAGGCGACGCGCCGCACGAGGGCGGGGGTGTCCGAGTAGGGATAGCTGAGGGTGTCCCAGCCGTTGCCCGAACCGTCCCTCTCCCCGGGGACCACGCGCAGGGCGCGGCGGCGCAGGGCGTGCGCGGAGTCGGCGCGCACCCGCAGGAGGGCGGTGCGCTCGGGCTCGGCGGTCTGGCCCGCGACCACCGAGCGCAGGTCGACCCCCTCGGGGATGACCACGTCGGGGCCTCCCCGCAGGACGGTCACCTCTCCCCGGATGCGGCCCAGGCGGAACACCCGGCGCGCGTCGCGCAGCCGGTCGTGGCCGACCACGTACCAGTGGCCGCGCAGGTTGACGATGCCCCAGGGCTCGACCTCGCGGGTCTCGGACTCGGCCTGCCCCGGCTTGCGGTAGTCGAAGGAGATGGGGCGCCGGTCCCGCACCGCCTGCCAGACGGGGCCGAAGGAGGGCTCGTCGGTGCGCATCGCGGGGGTGAGCCCGGGTGCGGCCTCGCTGTCCACGGGCACCCCCGCGGAGCGGAGCTTGAACAGGGCGTTGGCCGCCGCCTCGCCCAGGGAGGCGTGCCTCCAGGCGCGGGCGGCCAGGCCCAGGACGAGGGCCTCGTCGGGAAGGAGCTCGATCTCCGGCAGCTCGTAGTCGGAACGGGAGATGCGGTAGCCCTCCTCGCCGCTGACCGCGTCCCCGGTCCCGACCTGGATGGGGATGCCGCTGTCGCGCAGTTCGCGCTTGTCCCGCTCGAACATGCGCTTGAACGCCGACTCGGTGTCCGCCTCGGCGTAGCCGTGCACCGTCTGCCTGATCTCCTGGGCGGTCAGGTGGCGGCGTGTGGACAACAGACAGATGACCAGGTTCAGCTGTCGTTCCGTCTTCCTGCGAGACATCGTCCGCACCCTTCTCGCCCGCGCATGGTGGATGGACCGGCCGGGGTGCGCTCTGGCGCGTCGTCCCTACTCCGGTTCAGCAACGACGGTACCGTGCCTGGCATGATCCGGTGGCGCCGTGGTGAAGTCCGTCAGCTCCTCCCGTCCTGGCCGGGGGTCGCCCTGGCCCTGGTGGCGGTGGACCCCGCCGACGAGGGGGACGGGGTCACGGAGGGGACAGGCACGGGCCCCGTGGCGACGTGCCGTGCGCTGGCCTACACCGACCTCGTCGGGGAGCCCGGGGTCGGGGACTCCGTGCTGCTCAACACCGGGGCCCTGGACCTGGGTCTGGGGACGGGCGGGTACGCGCTGGTCGTGGCTCTCCCGGACCGCCTCCCCGCCGACCGGGAGGGGCCCGGACACCTGGTGAAGGCCCGCTACACGCCGCTCCAGGCGACCGTGCTGGGCGCGGACGAGCAGGGGTCGCCCCACCACGGGGTGCTGCGGTCCGCCGACGGCGTGGACGGCATGCCCGTGGTGGTGGCCGACCTGCACTCGGCGCTGCCCGCGGTGGTCGCCGGGGTGCGCGCGGAACGGCCGGGGACGCGGATCGTCAACGTGATGCTGGACGGCGGGGCCCTGCCCGCCGCGTTCTCGCAGCTGGTGGGGGCACTGCGGGAGGAGGGCCTGGTCGAGGGGTGCGTGACCACCGGGCAGGCCTTCGGGGGCGATCTGGAGGCGGTCACCGTGCACTCCGGGCTGCTGGCGGCCCGGCACGTGATGGGCGCGGAGGTGGCGGTGGTGTGCCAGGGGCCGGGGAACCTGGGCACCGGCACCCCGTGGGGGTTCTCGGGGGTCTCCTGCGGCGAGGCGGTCAACGCGGCGGCCGTGCTGGGCGGGCGCCCGGTGGCCGCGCTCCGGGTGAGCGAGGCCGACGAGCGCGAGCGGCACCGGGGGGTGTCGCACCACAGCATGACCGCGTACGGGCGCGTGGCGCTGGCCCGGGCGGACGTGGTGGTGCCGGTCCTGCCGGGGGTGTTCGGCGAGCGCGTGCGCGCCCAGGCCCGGCCGCTGGGTGAGCGGCACACCCTGGTCGAGGTCGGCGTCGACGGCCTGGAGGAGGCTTTGGCGGCCCTGCCGGTGAAGGTGTCGACGATGGGCCGCGGGCTCGACGAGGACCGGGCGGCGTTCCTGAGCTCCGCCGCGGCGGGCCGCCACGCGGCGGCGCTGCTGTAGGGTCCGCCCGGGACCGTCCACAGCCCCTTCCCCCGCGCCCTCCGGTGGGGTTTCCTGGATACAGGGGGCCCACGGCTCCGCCGGCCCGGTGCTGCCCGGGACCGCCCGTGCGCACACCCCTCGCGCCCGCCAGACCCGCCCGCACCGGCCCGGGACGGGACGGGGTGGGGACGCCCCGTGTGCGCCCCGGCGCCTGCCGGACGCGGCGTTCCGCCCGTCCGCACCGGCCCTGCCGTTCCCGGTGCCCGGGCGCCTCCCGGCCCGCCGCGCCCCGTCCGGCGGCAGGGCCCCACGGCCCCGGGCCCCGGAGGCCCGGTTCTCAGGCGCTCTGGAGCGCGTCCGGGCTCGGCGCCTGCCCGGGCACCGGCACCCTGCGGGTGGAGGCGAGCATGTGCTCGGAGGGTGCGTCGAAATAGGCGCCCGGGCGGAACATGGACAGCGAGGTCGGCTCGGCCCGCACCCCCTCGTCGACCCGCAGGGACTCGGGCACGAACACCGTTCCGTCCCCGCAGGTGATCCCCCACCTGCGCCCCTCCCCGACCGAGACCACCTGTCCGGGGTCCCCGCCCCGGGCCTCCCCGTGCAGCGCCCCCGCGCACAGGGTGATCCGCGCGCCGCCGAACATCGCGAACGCCCCCGGGTAGGGGGAGGCGAGCGCGCGCACCATCCGGTCCACGTCGCTCCCGGCGGCGGTGAGGTCGAGGTGGCCGTCGCTGGGCCGCCTGGTGGGCCACACCGACGCGTGTCCGCTCTGCGGCCGCCGCGGGGCCGAGCCCTCCAGGAGGTCGTCCAGGTGCCGGACCAGCAGCTCCGACTGGAGGTGGCCGACCCGTTCGTAGAGGCCGGTGGCGGTGGCGTCGGCCGGGACGTCGAACCAGCTCTGGTCGACGATGTCGCCGGTGCCGGGCTCGCGTTCGAGGTGGAAGAGGGTGACCGCGCTGGAGCGCATGGCGCGCAGGATGGTCCAGGGGATGGGCGCGTACCCCCGCCCGACCGGGAGGGGCGAGGGGTGGAGCCCGACCGCGCCCAGCGCCAGCGGGTCCAGCACGTCCTCCTGGACCAGCTGCGACCACCCGGCGACGACCATCAGGTCGACGCCGTGCGCGGCGAGGGCGTCCCGGACCTCGTCGGAGTTGATGTCCGGGACGCGCAGGTGCGTCAGGTCGTGGCGGCGAACGACGGACTCGTAGTCGAGGTACCCGCAGCGGTGGGCCAGCTCCCCCGAGTAGGACACCACCAGGGCGGGCGGGCGCCCCTGGGCGCAGAGCTCCTCCAGGGCCGCAACCCCGAGGCGTAGTCCTGACACGTAGCAGTAGCGCCTTCGGTCCGACATCACTCCCCCTCGCCTGTCCACGGATCCTCCGACTCTACGCACGGGGACCTCGTCCGGCCCGGGACCGCACCCACCGGGCGTGTCAGGCGCCGGCGCCGCGCAGGGGCCCGCCTGCCCCGGGGCCCGGACACGCCGGGGCGCGAACGGCCCCGGACACGCGACCGCCCCCGCGGGAGGCCGGCGGGGGCGGTCGTACGCGTACGCGCGGAGGCGGCTACTCCCCGCCCTCGGCGGGGTCGGCCTCCTCCTCGGCGCCCTCCTCGGGGGCGGCTCCGCCTTCCTCCTCGGCGGGCGGCGGGTTCTTGTAGGACCCGAGCACGTCGACGACGAAGACGAGGGGACCGGCGGGAGCGCCCATGGTCTCCTCCTCCGTCGCGCCGTAGGCCATGTCGGCGGGAACGGACAGGAGCAGGCGGCTGCCGACCGGCTGGCCGACGATGCCCTCGTCCCAGCCCTCGATGACGGCTCCCGCGCCGATGGTCGTGTCGAACGGGTCGCCGCCGCGGCTCCACGTGGAGTCGAAGGACGGGTGCTCGCCGTTGTCGTCGGCCTCCCAGCGCACGCCGGTGTACTGGACGATGACCTGCTCGCCCTCCTCCACCTCGTCGCCGGTGCCCTCGATGAGCGGGACGACCTCCAGGTCCTCGGGGGCCTCCGCGTCCTCCGGGAACTCGATGGTCGGCTCGCTGTGGCCCTCCTGGGTCACCACGGGCAGGCCGTCGCCGCCGTCGGTGCTCTGCTCCCCGGGCACGACCGAGCCCTTGTTGAAGCTGTTGACCAGGTCGATGACCAGGACGCTGGCGCCGGCCGGGGCGGCCTGTCCGGCCGCCTCCGCCTGGGCCTGCTCGTCCTCGGTGAGAGGGGGCATGACGTAGACGGCGCGGCTGCCGACGGGCTGGTTGACCAGCACCTCGCTGATCTGCTCCGGCATCTGCTCCATGCGGATCAGGTCGGGGGCGCCGGTCTCGTAGCTGGACATGCCCTCGGCGAGCTCGCCTTCGCCGGGGCCGGTCCACTGGTACTGGACCACGTTGGCGACGACCAGGTCGTCCGCGCGCACCAGCTCGTCCTCACCCGAGCCGGCGCTGACGATGCCCGAGATCTCCTCGTCCGGCGGGTCGGACTCGGGGAAGGCGACCTCCGGTTCCTCACCGACCTCGCCGGTGACGGTGGGCAGCCGTGGGTCGAGCTGGTCCCCGTTCATGCGCAGGAAGGCTGGCGTTCGCCATTCCTCTGGGATGCTTCCGCAGCTTGAGACCGCCAGGGTGATGGCGGCCAGCGGCACCGCGAGGGCGGCGGCACGTCGGTGCATGAGTCACAACCTCTGATTTCCGGCTTGGGACAGGGTCACACTACCGAAAAGTAGGGCCGTAACCACCCCCGGGAGCGCACCGAACGCCAGAACCCCGCCGCGGAGGGCTTTCGTCCTCCGGGCGGGGCCCTTGTCCGACTGCTGCGGAAGGTCACATTCCGGCGATGAGCTTCTCCACGCGCTCGTCGACCGACTTGAAGGGATCCTTGCAGAGCACGGTCCGCTGCGCCTGGTCGTTGAGCTTGAGGTGCACCCAGTCCACCGTGAAGTCGCGGCGCTGCTCCTGGGCACGGCGGATGAACTCCCCGCGCAGCCGGGCCCGCGTGGTCTGCGGGGGCACCGACTTGGCCTCGAAGATCTTCAGGTCGCCGACCACGCGGTCCATCTGGCCGCGCTTCTGCATGAGGTAGAAGAGTCCGCGGTCGCGGTGGATGTCGTGGTAGGTCAGGTCGAGCTGGGCCACGCGCGGCGACGACAGCGACAGGTCGTGCTTGTCCCTGTAGCGCTCCAGGAGCTGGTACTTGGCGACCCAGTCGATCTCCCGGGCGACGGTGTCCAGGTTCTGGGTCTCGACCGCCTCCAGGGTGCGCTGCCACAGGTCCAGGATGCGCTTGCCGGTGGCGTCGGTGCCGTGCCGGTCGACGTAGCTCTGCACCTTGTCCAGGTACTCGCGCTGGATCTCCAGTGCGCTGGCCTCGCGGCCGTTGGCCAGCCGCACCTTGCGCCGGCCGGTCATGTCGTGGCTGACCTCGCGGATCGCCCGGATGGGGTTCTCCAGCGTGTAGTCGCGCATGACGACCCCGGCCTCGATCATGCGCAGGACGAGGTCGGTGGAGCCCAGTTTGAGGAGGGTGGTGGTCTCGCTCATGTTCGAGTCGCCGACGATGACGTGCAGGCGCCGGAAGCGCTCGGCGTCGGCGTGCGGCTCGTCGCGGGTGTTGATGATGGGGCGGGAGCGCGTGGTGGCGGAGGAGACGCCCTCCCAGATGTGCTCGGCCCGCTGGCTGACGCAGAAGAGGGCGCCCCGGGGGGTCTGGAGGACCTTGCCGGCGCCGCAGATGATCTGGCGGGTGACCAGGAAGGGGATGAGCACGTCGGCCAGGCGGCCGAACTCCCCGTGCCGTCCGACGAGGTAGTTCTCGTGGCAGCCGTAGGAGTTGCCCGCCGAGTCGGTGTTGTTCTTGAACAGGTAGATGTCGCCGGCGATGCCCTCCTCGTGCAGGCGCTGCTCGGCGTCGACCTGCAGCCCCTCCAGGATGCGCTCGCCGGCCTTGTCGTGGGCCACCAGGTCCACGAGGCTGTCGCACTCGGGGGTGGCGTACTCGGGGTGGCTCCCCACGTCCAGGTACAGCCGGGCGCCGTTGCGCAGGAACACGTTGCTGCTGCGCCCCCAGGAGACCACCCTGCGGAAGAGGTACCGGGCGACCTCGTCGGGCGACAGCCTGCGCTGTCCCCGGAAGGTGCACGTGACCCCGTACTCGTTCTCCAGCCCGAAGATCCGTCGTTCCACGCGGCCTCACCAACTTCCCGTCACCGGGGTGCGGACGACGGGCCCTCGCCGTCCGCACCCGCCCGGCCGGTGCGGCGCCTCGGGCGCGCCGCACCGTCGTCATCGTTCAGATCACTCGTCGGCCTCGTCCTCGGTGCTGTCGCCGCCCGGGGCGGCAGCGCCTCCGGCCTTGCCCTCCTCGATGAGGGCGGTCAGGCGACGGCCTTGGATGCGGCGGAACTTGCGGTGCTGCCTGGAGCGCTCCAGGATCGCGACCTCCAGGTTGGAGGCCTCCAGCTCCCGCTCCTCGCCGTTCTCGCGCGCGAGGGCGCGGGTGGCCGCGTTGAGGGCGGCGCTGAGCGGGGCGTCGGCTGCGAAGCGGTCCTTGAGCTGGGTGGAGACGTGTTCGGACGATCCGCCCACGGCCACGAAGCCCTGTTCGTCGACGATGGAGCCGTCGAAGGTGATGCGGTAGATCTCGTCGTCGTCGGCGGTGTCCCCGACCTCGGCGACGACGATCTCCACCTCCCAGGGCTTGAGGCTCTCGCTGAAGACGGTTCCGAGGGTCTGGGCGTAGATGTTGGCGAGCTGGCGCCCGCTGACGTCGCGGCGGTCGTACTGGTACCCGCGCACGTCGGCGAACCGAACGCCCATCAGGCGCAGGTTCTCGAACTCGGGGTAGCGGCCGACGGCGGCGAAGCCGATGCGGTCGTAGAGCTCGCTGATCTTGTGCAGTGTGCGGGACATGTTGTCCGCCACCATGAGGATCCCGCCCTCGTACTGCAGGACGACGGCGCTGCGGCCGCGCGCGATGCCCTTGCGCGCGTAGTCCGCCTTGTCCTTCATCTGCTGTTCGGGGGCGACGTAGAACGGCATCGACACCGCGGATCGTTTCCTTACCTAGTCGGGAGAAGTCTGGGGTGGGGACGGCTGCCGGATCAGCCCAACTCGACGGTGGGGCCGTCGGGGTGCTCGGCGCGCCCCTCGACCACCTCCGTCGCCAGGCGGGCGACGACCTCGACGGGCAGGCGGCGGTGGCCGTCCTCGGTGATGACGTCGACGAGGGGGAAGATCTTGCGGTGCAGGTCGGGTCCGCCCGTGGCGGAGTCGTCGTCGGCGGCGTCGTAGAGGGACTGGAGCGCCACCTTGGCGGCGCCGGTCTCGTCCAGGTCGTCGCGGTAGAGCTTCTTGATGGAGCCCCTGGCGAAGACCGACCCGGAGCCGATGGAGTGGTAGCGCTGCTCCTCGTAGCGTCCGCCGACGGCGTCGTAGCTGAAGACCCGTCCCACCCCGGTGTTCTCGTCGAAGCCGACGAGGATCGGGACGACGACGAAGCCCTGCATCGCCATGCCGAGGTTGCCTCGGACCATCTGGGCGAGCTTGTTCGCCTTGCCCTCGAGGGAGAGCGAGCGGCCCTCCATCTTCTCGTAGTGCTCCAGTTCGACCTGGTAGAGGCGGGCGAGTTCGATACCGATCCCGGCGGAGCCCGCGATGGCCACCGCGGAGTACTCGTCGGTCCGGAAGACCTTCTCCATGTCGCGGTTGGCGATGACGTTGCCCTGGGTGGCCCGGCGGTCGCCCGCCAGCAGGACTCCCCCGGGGAAGGTCAGGGCGACGATGGTCGTCGCGTCGGGCGTGAGGTGTTCCGTCCCACCTCCGGCCGGGAGCTTGTGCCCGGGCAGCATCTCGGGGCTGACCGAACTGAGAAACTCGGTGAAGGACGAGGTTCCCGCACTCATGAAAGCGGCCGGCAACCGTCCGCCCTCGAACCCTTCGAACACGCGACTCCCTCCACTCGCGCCCCACCCCGGCGTGGGGGCGGGTGGGGCGCCTGTTGTCCTTGTTTTCGGCGGCCGGGCGGTGCTCCGGCCGATGAGACTGACCCTAGTCGGGCGCACGGCGGTGCCGGGGGCGCCCGGGTGCGCTGTCAGCGAACCGCCGCGGAGCGGCTACTCGCCGCCCTTCTGCACGAACTGCCGGACGAAGTCCTCGGCGTTGCTCTCCAGCACGTCGTCGATCTCGTCGAGGATGTCGTCGACGTCCTCGTCGAGCTGGTCCTTGCGTTCCTGGACGTCCGCCGCCGCCTCGGTCTCCTCGACCTCCTCGTCGCGGCGCGAGGCGTGCTTCTGACCGCCCGTGTCCTTCGTCGCCATGGCGTCTTCCCTCCCGTTCGGGCTCCCGTTCGGGGCTCTCGCCCTTATCTTGGCCCAACACCGCGCGACTCAACCCCCTTCCCGGGGCCCGATACCCGCTAGTTACCTCGGATCGTCCGATGTGCGCGCGTCGTGGCCCGCGCGGGCGCCCGTTTCGCACCGGGCGTGTCTCCCGGAGCGGCTCCCGGGGCGTTCGGCCCCCGGGCCCGCACCTCCGAGCAGAACGAGATACATCGCAATGCCGTTCGGAAAACGCACGCCCGTTCGCCAGGCAAACAAAGTTACCCATGAGTTACCGCTCTGACCTTTGCAGTTACATATGCGTGGCCGAACCATCACAGATGGCACCCGGTTCCAGTGGCCGGATCCGGCCACACAACACCCCTTGCGCCGAGAGCCGATGTGTGATCCGAAAATGATCACAGTAGGAAACTACAAGGTCAGACATGTCGTGACGATGAGTGATCGGGACAAAAGCATCGGATCATCACATGATCCTTTCGTCACGTGAATGAAATACCAGGTTCTCGGTCCTTTCGTTGCCCAAGATGTGCACTTAACGTGGATGAACGTTGACCGAGTGTCTTGACTGCAGGACATACGGCGAACCGGCCGGAGTTTTCGTCTCATCACGGGCTCCGGTCCGGGGTCCGACGCCCTCGCCGGCGGGTGTCGGGCCCCGAACCCCCGTCAGAATTCCCCAAGGAGAGTAGGGATCTATGCGACCCTCCCCCGTTATCTCCGCGATCGGCACCGGCGCACTCGCGTTCGGCCTGGCGTTCTCCGTGACGCCGGGCGCGACCGCGGCGGTCGTCCCCGCCGAGCCCGCCGCCAGCGGCGGGTCCGCGACGATGCTGGAAGCCCTCGAGAGGGACCTCGGCCTCACCCCGCTCGGGGCCGAAGCACTTCTCGAGGCCCAGGAATCCGCCTTCGAGACCGACACCGAGGCCACCGAGGCCGCGGGAGACGCCTACGGCGGCTCCCTGTTCGACCCCGAGACACAGGAGCTCACCGTCCTGGTGACCGACGCCGCGGCCGTCGACGCGGTCGAGGCCGCCGGCGCCGAGGCCACCGTGGTCTCGTACGGCACCGAGGGCCTGGCACAGGTCGTGGACGAACTCGACGCGGTCGGCGCGCCCGAGGGCGTCGTCGGCTGGTACCCGGACGTGGAGCGCGACACCGTCGTCATCCAGGTCACCGAGGGCGCGAGCGCCGACGGCCTCATCGAGGCCTCCGGGGTGGACGCCTCCGCCTTCGAGGTGCAGGAGACGGTCGAGGCGCCCAGACTGCTGGCCGAGATCGTCGGCGGCGAGGCCTACTACATGGGCGGCGGCCGCTGCTCCATCGGCTTCGCCGTGCAGGGCGGCTTCGTGACGGCGGGCCACTGCGGCACCGCCGGCACCACCGCCGAGAGCTCCGACGGCACCGGCTCCGGTGTGTTCGAGGAGTCCGTCTTCCCCGGCAGCGACGGCGCCTACGTCGCTGCCACGTCCAACTGGACCGGGACGAACCGGGTCGAGGGCAGCTCCTCGACCGTCTCCGGCTCCACCCAGGCGCCGATCGGGTCGGCCGTGTGCCGCTCCGGCTCGACCACCGGCTGGCACTGCGGCACCATCGAGGCCCGCGGCCAGACGGTGAGCTACCCGGAGGGCACGGTCGAGGACCTGACCCGGACCGACGTCTGCGCCGAGCCCGGCGACTCCGGCGGCTCGTTCATCTCCGGCTCGCAGGCCCAGGGCGTCACCTCCGGCGGCTCCGGCGACTGCACCTCCGGCGGTACGACCTACTACCAGGAGGTCGGACCGCTGCTGAGCTCGTGGGGGCTCAGCCTGGTGACCGGCTGACCCCGGCCGCCGACCGGGCCGACCGGCCCACCGCAGCGCGTCCCCGTCCGCACCCGCGGGCGGGGACGCCTGCCGTCTCCGTCGTCCACAGGGGCAGAGGACGTCTGGCGCCGAGCGGACTTCCGGGTTCTCCTGGAGACACCCCTCCCCCCCCCAGGAGAACGGACGACCATGCACGCCTCCCCCTCCCCCGTGCCGCGAACCGCCGGCGCCCTCCTCGCGCTCTCCCTGACCACCGTCCTCGCCTTCGGATCCGCGCCGGCGCCCTCGTGGGCCGCCCTCCCCGCCGCCCCGGACTCCACCGCGCCCGCCCGCCCCGGGTCCTCCGCCGGTCCGGCCGACGCCGTCGCAGCGCAGTTCGGCCTGAGCCCGTCGGCCGCCCGGGACCTGCTCAGAGCCCAGGAGGAGGCCGCCCGTGCGGACGCGGAGGCCGCCGAGGCCGCCGGTCCCGCCTACGCGGGCTCCGTCTTCGACAGCAGCACGCTCCGGCTGACCGTCCTGGTCGACACCCCCTCCGTCGCCGAGGAGGTGCGAAGGACCGGAGCGCGGGTCGAGGTGGTCCCGCGCTCCGCCGACGAGCTGGACGGCGTCGTGGCCGGCCTCGACGCGGCCGGGCCCCGCGCGGGGGTCGTCGGCTGGTATCCGGACCCGTCCGAGGGCGCCGTGGTCGTCGAGACCGTGGGCGGGGCCTCGTCCGAGGCCGCCGCCCTCGTCGAGGACGCCGGTGTGGACCCCGCCGCCGTGCGGGTGCGGGAGGGCGCGGAGCAGGCGGTCCCCTACGCCGAGGTCGTCGGCGGCCGCCTGTTCCGGACCGGCGGAGGCGTGTGCACCATCGGCTTCGCCGCCACCGCCTCGGGGGAGCCCGGCTTCCTGACCGCGGGGCACTGCGGCACCGCGGGCGCCCCGGTGGAGAGCATCCCCGCCGGGGCCTCGGGAACCTTCCAGCACTCGCAGTTCCCCGGCTCCGACGGCGCGTTCGTCCGCGTGGGGCCCGGGTGGACCCTCACCAACCTGGTCGACGACCAGGCCGGGGGGTTCGTCGAGGTCACCGGCTCACAGCCCGCGCCGATCGGATCGACCGTGTGCACGTCCAACCCCTACAACGGGTGGCGCTGCGGCAGGATCCTGGGCCGCAACCACACGGTGAGCTACCCGCAGGGCACGGTCCACGGCCTGACCCGGACCGACGTGTGCTCGGGTCCCGGGGGCTCCGGCGCCCCCTTCGTCGCGGGCTCGCAGGCCCAGGGTGTGACCTCCGGCGGCTCCGGCAGCTGCGTCTCGGGCGGCACCACCTACTTCCAGGACGTCAACCCGCTCCTCGCCATGTGGGGCCTGGAGCTGGTCACCTCCTGAGGCCTGCCGCCGTCTCCGCCCCGTGGGCGGCCGGCGTCCCGCAAGGGCGCCGGCCGCCCACGCGTCCGCATCCGGCCAGACGTCCGCGCCCGGGGCCGCGCCGCGAACCGTCCGCACAGCCCCTTTGGCACCTCTGTGACCTCTGGTGTTACATCCAGGTAGCCGGGCTGTCACGAACGGTACCGGGTACCGGTGTCCGCATCCGGCCACGGAGCATCCCTTGCGCACGGGCCACCGCTTCGATCCGTGAGCGCCCGACTGCGGAAACCGCAAGGTCGCACACCGGACGGCTACGCGTAGCCATGACGGAACAGAGGGTCATCGGACGATCCTTCGTACGTCTGAATAGATCAACACAGAGCGGGTCTTTCCCTCACCAAAGTGTCCATTTATGTTGGGGATCGTTTACCGGATGTCTCGGTGAATTCCGGACGTCGGAACAACTCCGTCCTTCGGAAATGGGGTTTCCGTCCCTACCGGCGCGGACACTCCGAATCCCCCTTGATCCCCCTTGGAGAGTAGACACCCATGCGACCCTCCCCCGTCATCTCCGCCATCGGCACGGGAGCCCTGGCCTTCGGCCTGGCCCTGTCCCTGGCACCGGGAGCCCTCGCGGCGACCGCCCCCCTCCCCCAGGGCCCCGTCGCCGACGACAACGCCGCCAGCATGTTCGAGGCCCTCGAGCGGGACCTCGACCTCACCCAGTCCGAGGCCGAGTCCCTCCTGGAGGCCCAGGAGGCCGCCCTGGAGATCGACGCAGAGGCCACCGAGGCAGCCGGCTCCGCCTACGGCGGTTCCACCTTCGACATCGACACCCACACCCTCACCGTCCTGGTGACCGACGCCGCGGCGGTCGAGGCCGTCGAGGCGACCGGCGCCGAGGCGAGCGTCGTCTCCTACGGGACCGAGGGCCTGGCCGAGGTCGTGGACGACCTCAACGCGGCCGACGTCCCGGAGGGCATCGTCGGCTGGTACCCGGACGTCACGAGCGACACCGTCGTGGTCGAGGTCCTGGAGGGCTCCGGCGCCGACATCGACGCCCTGCTCGCCGAGGCGGGCGTGGACGCCTCCGCCGTCCAGGTCCAGGAGACCAGCGAGACCCCCGAGACCTACGCCGACATCATCGGCGGCCTCGCCTACACCATGGGCGGACGCTGCTCGGTCGGCTTCGCCGCCACCAACAGCGCCGGACAGCCCGGCTTCGTCACCGCCGGCCACTGCGGCCGCGTCGGCACCGCGGTGACCATCGGCAACGGCCGCGGCACCTTCCAGAACTCGGTCTTCCC
Source organism: Streptomonospora nanhaiensis (assembly GCF_026642255.1). GTDB lineage: Bacteria > Actinomycetota > Actinomycetes > Streptosporangiales > Streptosporangiaceae > Nocardiopsis > Nocardiopsis tropica. The sequence goes on from NZ_CP113264.1 coordinate 4,602,199, forward strand.
CGGCAACGACGCCGCGTTCGTGCGGGGCACCTCCAACTTCACGCTGACCAACCTGGTCTCCCGCTACAACTCCGGCGGCTACCAGAGCGTCACCGGCACCAGCCAGGCCGCCGTCGGCTCCGCCATCTGCCGCTCCGGCTCCACCACCGGCTGGCACTGCGGCACCATCCAGGCCCGCAACCAGACGGTGAGCTACCCGCAGGGCACCGTCTACTCGCTCACCCGCACCAACGTGTGCGCCGAGCCCGGTGACTCCGGCGGCTCGTTCATCTCCGGCTCGCAGGCCCAGGGCGTCACCTCCGGTGGCTCCGGCAACTGCTCCGTCGGCGGCACCACCTTCTACCAGGAGGTCCTGCCGATGGTGAACTCCTGGGGCGTCAGCATCCGCACCAGCTGACCCTCCTCACCACCCCTGACCGTCCCCGTCCGCGTCAGCGGGCGGGGACGCCCATGTCCCCGGGGCGGCACCGGGTGCCCGGCGCCGCCCCGGTGCTCCGCCCGGCCCCCGCGTGCGGCGGGACCGGGCAGGCCCCTCAGGAGGCGCGGTGGGCGACGCGCCCGTCCAGCACCGTCAACCAGGCGTCGACCTCGCGCAGCCGCTGCTCCGGCAAAGACTCGACGTCGCGGTCCAGGACCACCAGGTCGGCCAGGTATCCGGGGCGCAGGGCCCCCAGCCGGTCCTCCACACCGAGGGCGTGGGCGGCGTCCAGTGTGTGGGCGCGCAGCGCCTCGTGCAGGGTGACTGCCTGCTCGACACCGATCGGGGCGCCCTCCCGGGTGGTACGGCACACCGCGTTGGCGACGGTGTCCATCGGACGCAGGCTGGACACGAACGAGTCGCTGGACAGCACCGGGCGCAGACCCAGGTCGATCTCCTCGCGCATCGGCTGGAGCCGGTGCGCCCGCTCGCCGAGGCGGCGGACGAAGTCGCCGCCGCTGTCGTACAGGAAGTTGGGCTGGTTGACCGGGATGACCCCGTAGTCGGTGAAGCGCCTGGCCTGCTCCGGGGTCGGGTAGCCGCAGTGCTCCACCCGCGGGCGCGGGTCCGGGCCGGACACGCGCGCGGCCGAGGCGATGGCGGCCAGGGTGTTCTCCATCGCCGCGTCGCCCTGGGTGTGGATGGCCACCTGCCAGCCCTCTGCCGCCGCCCGCGTCACCAGGTCGACGAGCTGGTCGGGGTGGTGGTAGAGGCTGCCCGCGAACTCGCCCCGCTCGCCGTAGGGGACGCTGAACTTGGCTGTACCGCCAAGGAGGGTCCCGTCGGAGTAGAACTTCATGCCGGTCAGGCGCAGCCAGTCGTCGCCGAAGGGGCTCGCCAGCCCCGCGTGGGTGAGCGAGTCCAGCTGGTGGGAGAGCGGCATGCCGAACGTGCGCAGCGGCAGGGTCCCGGCGGCGCGGGCAGCCCGGTAGACGCGCAGCTCGCGCGCCGACACCTGCGGGTCGCACACGGTGGTGACACCGGCCGACAGGTAGGGGACGGCGGCGGCGGAGAGCCAGCCCAGCAGCTGCTCGGCCGGGAGGTCGGTGTGGAAGTTGGGGCCGTGGCAGCCGATGTCGACCGCCAGGGGCAGCAGCAGCTCCATGGCCGAGTCCAGGACCATCCCGGTCAGGCGCCCGCCCTCGTCGCGCACGAAGGAGCCGCCCGACGGGTCGGGGACGTCCTCGCCGATACCGCTCCAGGCCAGGGCGGCGGAGTTCACCACCGCCTGGTGGCCCGAGACGTGGTAGACGATGACCGGGTGCTCGCCGGTGGCGCCGTCCAGGTCGCGGCGGGTGGGGCGGCCCCCGGGGAACTTGGCGTCGTCCATGTGGAAGGCGCGGATCCACTGCCCCGGCGGGGTCCGCTCGGCCTCGGCCCCGATGACCGCGACCAGGTCGGCCGCACTGCCCACGCGCGGGTAGCCGGCGTCGACGGCGGCCAGCGACTCGGCGGTGGACAGCAGGTGGTTGTGCGGGTCGATGAACCCGGGCAGGACGGTCCGCCCGCCCGCGTCCACCTCGGTCGCGCCGGGACCTGCGGCGGCTCTGGCGGCCTCGACGCTCCCGGCGAGGCGGACCCGTCCGTCGAGCACGGCGACGGCCTCGGCCCGCGGGTTGGTGTCGTCCATGGTCAGGACGTTGGCGTTGTGGATGAGCAGACCGGACACGGGTGCGGTTCCTCCCTGGGTGGGGTGCCGCCGGACGGAAGGGCCCGGCGGCGGTGGGTGTGCGGTGGTGCCGCCGCGGTGCGGCGGCGGGTGTGCGGACGGCCGCGTCAGGCGGCGGTGACCAGGTCGTCGTCCTGGTGGCGGGGGGCCTTGGCCAGGCAGGCGATGCTCACCACGGCCATGGCCATGAGCAGGCCGGCGACGGGCAGGATGCTGCCGGTCACGGCGAACAGGGCCGTGCACACGATCGGGGACAGGCCGCCGAAGACGGCGCCCGCGACCTGGTAGGCGATGGAGATGCTGGTGTAGCGGGCCCGGGGCGGGAACATCTGGGCGAGGACGCGGGCGATGGGGCCGTAGACGGCGGCCATGGCCAGGCGCATGACGCACAGCATCACGAAGATCAGGAGGGTGCTGCCGGTCTCCATGACCAGGAACTGGGGCAGGGCCAGGACGATGACCCCCACCAGGCCGATGGTGACGACCCGGACGGTGCCGAAGCGGTCGCCCAGCCAGGACACGCCGAGGGTGGCGACCAGCTCGACGAACGCGGCCAGGCTCAGGCCGTTGAGGATGACCTGTTCGCTGACGCCGACCTCGACGCCGTAGGCCTGGAGGAACGTGGTGACGATGTAGTAGCCGCCGACGGCCACGGGCAGGATGCCGATGCCCAGCAGCAGGGGGCGCCACGAGGTGCGCACGGCCTCGCGCAGGGGCAGCTCCGCCGGCCGGCCGTCGTTCTCCTGGACGGCCTCGAAGACCGGGGACTCCTCGACCTTCAACCGGATCAGCAGGCCCACCAGGACCAGCAGGACCGAGGCGAGGAAGGGCAGGCGCCAGCCCCAGGTGTACAGCAGGTCGGCGTCCCAGGCGGCGATGAGCCCGAACGAACCGGTGGCGAGCAGGGCGCCGGCGGGGTTGCCCAGCTGGGCGAAGGCGCCGTAGAACGTCTTGCGGTTCTCGGGGGCGTGCTCGACAGCCATCAGGACGGCGCCGCCCCACTCCCCGCCCACGGCGATGCCCTGCACGAAGCGCAGCAGCACCAGGAGCAGCGGGGCGATGAAGCCGGCCTGCTCGTAGGTGGGCAGGAGACCCACGCAGAACGTGGCCACGCCCATCATCAGCAGCGTGATGACCAGCGCCGACTTGCGGCCGAGCCGGTCACCGAAGTGGCCGAAGACGATCCCGCCGAGCGGGCGCGCGAAGAAGCCCACGGAGAAGGTGGCGAAGGACGCCATCAGCCCGATCATGGGGTCGGTGCCGGGCGGGAAGAACAGGGTGCCGAACACCAGGCTGGCGGCCGTGGCGTAGACGTAGAAGTCGAACCACTCGATGGTGGTGCCCACGAAGGCCGCTATCGCCGCACGCGCCGGGTGCGAGGACGTGGGGGCGGTCCGGTCTGACATGTGTACTCCGTTGCGCGTTCGGTGAGTCCCGGCCGCACCCCTGGGAGGGGTGTCGCCGCTGGCCACAGCCGGTTCGGATGTTGTTGTGACCGTAGACACCCCGACGCCGCCCGGGTCGGGACGGTCCGCACTCCACGCGCTGTTACAAATGTGCAAGGTGCACACAACCCCCTCCGGAGGTGGGATCCCGTGACGATCACGGTCGGCGACATCACCGCGAACCCCGCCCTGGAGGTGCGGGCCGCGGCCGGGCACACCGGCCTGGGCCGGTCCATCCGATGGGCGCACGTGACCGAGCTGCACGACCCGGTGCGGTGGCTCCGCGGCGGCGAACTGGTGCTGACGGTCGGGCTGGGGCTGGGCTCCGACGAGCGGTCGCGCCGGGAGTACGTCCGCCGCCTGCACGGGGCCGGGTGCGCGGGACTGGCCTTCGCGATCGACGTCTGGCTGCGCGAGATCCCGCCCGAGGTGCTGGAGGAGGGCGACGCCCTGGGTCTGCCGGTCCTGCGGGTGGAGGGCGAGACCCCGTTCATCGCGGTGGTGGAGACGGTCGCCGACCACTACGCGGCCGAGCGGACACGGGAACAGCACCGGCTGCTGACCGCGCAGGACGCGATGGCGCGCGCCGCCCTGCGGTCGGGGCCCGCCGGGGTGATGGGAGAGCTGTCCTCGTCGACGGCCGGGGCGTCCCTCCTGCTGGACCGGAACGGGATGACCAGTGTGTCGGTGCCGGACACCGAGCCCCCCTGGCACGCGACGGTGCGCTCGGCGCTGGCGGGACGCCCGCGGGGGATGACGCTGCTGGCGGACGGGGACGCGACGATCCTGCTCCAGACGCTGGGCCCGGCCGGGCGGACGCTGGGCTGGTTGGCGCTGCACTGCCCGTTCCCGGTCACCCCCCACGTGCGGATGCTCGCCAACCACGCGGCGTCGCTGCTGGCGGTGGACCTCCTGCACTCGCGCGACGCCCGGCGGGCGCTGTACCGCGAGCGCGCGCCCGTGCTCCGCGCCGTCGCGACCGGACGCCCCCAGGTCCAGCTGACCCTGCCCGTCCCCCCGTGGGAGGTGGTGTGCCTGCGAACCCCCGACCCGGTCGCCCTGATGGACCGCGCGGCGGACGCGCTGGTCGACGTGCTGGGCGACACCGACGTGGCCCACCGGGTGGGACTCGCCGCCCTGGACGACGTGCTGCTGGCGGTGCTGCCCGCGAGCGGTCGGCCGCACACCGGGGAGCGCCTGTTCACGGCCCTGGCCTCGGAGGCGGACGGCCCCTCCGCCGCGGGTGCGTGCGGCGCGCGCCGTCCGGACGACCTGCCCTCCGCCGTGGACCGGGCCCGCAACGCCGCCGCCGACGGCTACCGGCACGTGGACGAGGCCGACGCGTGGGCCCTGCTCCGGTCCTCGGTCCCGGCGACCGGAGCACGCGTCTTCGACCAGGCGGTCCTGGGGCAGCTGCGCGACCACGACGCGCGCAACGCGACGGAGCTGGCGCACACGCTGCTGCACTACCTGGACAACAGCGCCCAGGTGGAGGCGACCGCACGGGACCTCGGGATCCACCGCAACACGCTGCGTTCGCGGCTGCGCATCGCCGAGCGGGTCATGGGCCGGTCCCTGGACGACCCCCGCACCCGGTTGGAGCTGTGGACCGCGCTGAGCCTGGACCCCATGCCCTGCTTCGACGGCATCTGGCACAGCTGACCGGGAGCGGCGGCCCCGGCCGGCCCCCCATAGCGTTCATCCTTCAACCATTGCAATGAATAACACCCCCGTCGTTGCATTATCTCGACTCTCACTGCAACACTTTCACGGTATTCACCTGCGCTGATGGCAATTTCGCACAACAAGGATGTTGCCGAACAAGGAAAGACAACGTAGCGTTTCCCGTATCAGAAACAAACGAGCACGGGAGCACACGATGCAGAAGTTCACCACCCCCACCCCGATCTCCGCCGTCCTGGACGTCCCCGCCGGCCGCATCCAGATCATCGCCGCGGACCGTGCCGACACCACCGTCGAGGTCCGGCCCGCCGACCCCTCAAAGAACCGCGACACCAGGGCCGCCGAGCAGACCACCGTCGCCTACACCGACGGCGTCCTGCGGATCACGGCCCCGGCCCCCGACCGGCTCTTCGGCTCCACCGGGTCCCTGGACGTCACCGTCCGGCTGCCCGCCGGCTCGGCCGTCGAGGCCACGTCCGCCGCCACAGAGCTGCGCGGTGTCGGACGCCTCGGTGACGTCGCCTTCGAGGGCTCCCACCGGCGGACCAAGATCGACGAGGCCGCGAGCGTCCGCCTCACTGCGGTCGAAGGCGACGTCGAGGTCGGCCGACTCAACGGCCCCGCCGAGATCAGCACCACCCGGGGCGACATCCGCATCGCCGAGGCCGTACGCGGCACGGTCGTGCTGCGCACCCAGTCCGGCGACATCTCGGTCACCGCCGCCACCGGCGTCTCGGCCTCCCTGGACGCCGGCGCCGACCGGGGCCGCATCAGCAACGCCCTCAAGAACGACGGCGCCGCCGGACTCGACATCCGCGCCACCACCTCGCTCGGCGACATCACCGCCAGCAGCCTCTGAGAAAGCACGACCGGGCCGACACGGAGCCCTGACCACTCCCGCAGAAAACCAGACAGGACAAGGCGAGACATGACGAAGAACAGCACTTCCCCGACCCGCGCGGCATGGACCGGCATGGTGCCGGTCGACGACACGGCGCTGGCCGTCACCGACACCGGCGGCCCCGGCACCCCCGTTGTCTACCTCAACGGACAGTTCGCCACCCAGGGCTACTGGCGCCGGGTCATCGCCGACCTGGGCCCCGGATGGCGGCACATCACCTACGACGAACGGGCCCGCGGCAGGAAGTCGCAGACGTCGGCGGACTACTCCTTCGAGATCGCCGTCCGCGACGTCGACGCCGTCCTGGCGGCCAGGGGCGTGGAGCGGGCCCTGGTCGTGGGCTGGTCCTACGGCGCGTTCGTCGGAGCGCACTGGGCCAGCCGCAACCCGGACCGGGCCCTGGGCGCGGTCCTGGTCGACGGCGCCTTCCCCTACGACTGGATCGACGAGGCCACGGAGCAGCGGATCCGGAAGCTGTTCAAGCGGTTGAGCCCCTTCATGACGCTGATGCGTCCGACGGGCCTGACCCCGCGGATGAACGCCGAGCAGATGGCGGACAGCAACATCGAGCTCGGCCGGATCTCCCGGGAAGGCGAACTGGGCCCGGTGCTGGACGCCATCGCCGTCCCGACACGGTACGTGGTCGCCTCGGGGACGTCCTTCGGCAGCAAGGGTGACGAGCAGGAACAGATCCGCACCAGTCTCGACGAGGTGACCGCGCGCAACCCCCGCATCCGGGTCAGCGCGAAGGTCCCCAGCAACCACGGCGCGATCCTCAAGAAGGACTTCCACGCCATCGCCGAGGCCGTACGCGAGGCCGCAGCCCAGGGGGGCGAGCCCGCGAGCGAGCCCGGGCAGCCGCCGGCGGCGTGACCCCTTCCGGCGAGGGGTCGGCTGCGGAGCAGCCCTCGGGCGCCCGTCCGTCCCGGAAAAGGGAAGTGCCCCCGCGCGACGCTCGGTCGCGCGGGGGCCTCCGCGTCTCGCCGGACCCTGCGGCATCCCCCGATACCGGCGGTCCGGCGCGGGCCGCGCGCGCACCCCCATGAGCGCCCGGCCCCGCACCCGCGCTGTGTCATCCCGGGACCGCACGACCGTAGAGGCCGTACCCCCTGGTCCTCGGGGCGCGCAGATGCGTTACACCCCTCTCTACCCGATTCGCCGCGGGCAAACATGGGACTGCCACACGACTCGGAGCGGCCTCGGAAGCGGGGATCCCGCCACAGGCTTTCAGGACATAGCGGTCGGCGCCTGGCCTGCGAAAACCGTCCTCAGGCACGGTTTGGAGGGCCACCCCGTGCGGAACTCCGGTGTGCACGGGCTCACACTTCCGCCGCTGTCCGCCGAGTCTGTCCCCGCGTGCGCGGGGCTCACAACGACCGCGCCCGCCAGATGCTCGATGCCCCCGGTCCATCCCCGCGTGCGCGGGGCTCACCTGTGGGCGGCCAGCTGTACCGCAAGCAGGTGCGGTCCATCCCCGCGTGCGCGGGGCTCACTCCAAGTTACTTACCGGTACCTGCGACAATCTCGGTCCATCCCCGCGTGCGCGGGGCTCACCACCCGTTCGTACAAATTTATGCAGCAACCGGCGGTCCATCCCCGCGTGCGCGGGGCTCACACCAACGCCGAGTCCGGGGTGCGCAACCTCAGCGGTCCATCCCCGCGTGCGCGGGGCTCACCGCCGGGTCTGCACATCACCGGTCCGCGCCCACGGTCCATCCCCGCGTGCGCGGGGCTCACAGTTGCCGACCTGCGCAAACGCAGGGCGTTATCTCCGCGTGATCAAACGGGGGACCGCAGCGACCGAGGGGCGGAACCTCGCGGTCCCGCCCCAGACGTCGTCTCAGTACCTCACTGCCTGCGGGTGAGCACCGCGACCAGGTCCGCCGCGGTGTCCGAAGCGTCCAGCAGGGCTCCCACGTGCTCCTTGGTTCCCCGGCGGGGCTCCAGGGTGGGAACCCGCTGGAGGGAGTCGTAGCCGGGCAGGTCGAAGATCACCGAGTCCCAGGAGGCCGCGGCGACCTCGTCCGCGTACTTGGCCAGGCAGCGGCCCCGGAAGTAGGCCCGGGTGTCCTCCGGCGGCTCGGTGACCGCGCGGTTCACCTCGGCCTCCTCCACCAGGCGCTGCATACGGCCGCGGGCCACCAGCCGGTTGTAGATGCCCTTCTCCGGGCGCACGTCCGAGTACTGGAGGTCCACCAGCTGCAGGCGTGGGTGCGACCACTCCAGGTTGTCCCGCGACCGGTACCCCTCCAGCACCTTCAGCTTGGCGACCCAGTCCAGCTCCGCAGCCAGGCTCATCGGGTCGGACCCCAGCCTGCTCAGCACCGACTCCCACCGGTCCAGGACGTCGGCGGTGTCCGGGTCGACGTCGGTGCCGAAGCGGTCCTCCACGTACTTGCGCGCCTGGTCCAGGTACTCGCCCTGCAGTTCCAGCGCGGTCATCCTGCGCCCGTCGCGCAGCTTCACCCTGTGGGTGAGCCCCGGATCGTGCGAGACCGCCCTCAGGTCCGCCACCGGGGTCTCCAGCGACAGGTCCACGCTCAGGAACCCGTCCTCGATCATCGACAGCACCAGCGCGGTCGTCCCCAGCTTGAGGTAGGTGGAGATCTCGCTCATGTTGGCGTCGCCGATGATGACGTGCAGCCGCCGGTACCGGTCGGGGTCGGCGTGCGGCTCGTCCCGGGTGTTGATGATGGGGCGCTTGAGGGTCGTCTCCAGACCCACCTCGACCTCGAAGAAGTCGGCGCGCTGGGAGATCTGGAACCCGCTGCCCTGGCCGTCCGAGCCGATGCCGACCTTGCCCGCGCCGCACACCACCTGCCGGGAGACGAAGAACGGGATGAGGTGCCGGACGATGTCGCCGAACGGCGTCGACCGGTTCATCAGGTAGTTCTCGTGGCAGCCGTAGGAGGCGCCCTTGTTGTCGGTGTTGTTCTTGTACAGCTGGATGGGGTCGATGCCCGGGGTGGTCCCGGCCCGCGCGGACGCGTCCGCCATCACGCGCTCCCCGGCCTTGTCCCACAGCACCGCGTCGAGCGGGTTGGTGACCTCCGGCGCGGAGTACTCGGGGTGGGCGTGGTCCACGTACAGGCGGGCGCCGTTGGTGAGGATGACGTTGGCCAGCCCCAGGTCCTCGTCCGTGAGCTGCGTGGGGTCGGCGACCTCACGCGCGAGGTCGAAGCCGCGCGCGTCGCGCAGCGGGTTCTCCTCCTCGAAGTCCCAGCGGGCACGTCGCGCCCGGGCCGCCGAGGCGGCCAGGTAGGCGTTGACCACCTGGGTGGAGGTGACCATCGCGTTGGCCCCGGGGTTGCCTGGCACGGAGATCCCGTACTCGGTCTCGATACCCATAATCCGCCGCACACTCATGGTGAGAGGTTATCCACCGCGACCCGCTCTTGAACGCTTCCGCGCCAATCGTGGCCCAAGCGCCGTCTTCCCGGGCGTTTCGCCGCAAGCGTCGGATCCGTTGTCATCGCAGGTCGCAACGGATCCCGGAACACCAGTGGGGAAAATCGGAGGCGTTTGCGCCATCCGTTCTTTTTTCTCCGGCGGCGGTGGAGACGGCGGAACCGCCCTCCGGTGCCCGGTCCCGTTCCCGCCTTTCCTCCCCGCCGCCCGGCCTGCGGTCAGCCCCGGGCCTGCGGTCCTCGCGGAGCGTTCCGCAGGGCGTTGCTGACCAGCTTCAGATACCCCTCCAGCAGTCCGCCCATCGCGGCCGGGGAGAGCGGTACCGGCCTCGTCCCCCTCATACGCTGGGTCGGCTGGTGACCGGAGACCCAGGAGGCCCGAGCGGCCCGCGGGCCGCGCACCCGCTCGTACCGGCGCAGGGCCGGGGCCGCGTCGGCCCCCGGGACGCCGTCCAGCGCGGCGCTCAGCACCAGGGCGTCCTCCAGCGCCTGGTTCGCCCCCTGCGCGGTCGAGGGGGGAAAGGCGTGCACGGCGTCGCCCAGGAGGGTGATCCGCCCGCTGCCCCAGGTCTTCGGGACCGGGGTCTGCACGTGGGGGAAGCTGGTGACGTCCTCGTCCTTCGCGTGGGCCAGCACCGCGCGGACGTCCGGATCGGTCCATGCCCCGAAGCGCTCCCGCAGCACCTCCGCGGGCGAGGCGGGCTCGGGGTCCCCGGGGGCCCAGGGGAGGTCGAACCACCACTGCACCATCCCGCCGCCGGTGGGGATGATGCCGCACGTCCCCCCGGGTCCGGTCAGCCAGCGCGAGGTGGTGCTCTCGGCGAGCGGAACCGGCAGCGGGGTCAGGCCCTGCCAGCTGGCGTAGCCGCGCGGGCGGGGCACGTCGCCGGGGCGCAGGCAGGCACGGACCGCCGAGTGGACGCCGTCCGCGCCGATCACGGCGTCGGCGCGGGCGGTGGTGCCGTCCTCGAACAGCGCCGTCACGCCGTCGGCGTCCTGTCGCACACCGGTGCACGCCGGACCGAAGCGGACGACGCCGTCCGGGAGTTGCGACGCCAGCCGGTCCAGCAGCTCGCGGCGCGGGAGGCACAGGTTGGGCCACCCGAGGCGCGCGGAGACGGACCGCAGGTCGATCCGGTACAGCTCGGCGCCGGTGTGCGTGGATCCGATGATGACCTCGGTGGGGCGCCCCAGCCCGGTCGGGTCGATGCCCAGCCCGCCCAGGGCCGCCGTGCCGTTGGACCACAGCGCCAGGGCCGCTCCGCCGGTGCGCAGTACCTCGCCCCGCTCGAAGACCCGTACGTCGTGTCCCCTGCGCCTGAGGCCGACGGCCGCCGCCAGCCCGCCGACTCCGGCTCCGATGATGACGACGTCCATGGCTCTCTCCCCTGGTGCTGTCCGTCCGTGGCACTCACGCTAGGGGCCCTCTCCGGGAGGCCCGCACGGGGTCGGGTATGGGCGAAAAGCCGCTGTTCATTCCGCTCGGGCGCCCCAGAACCCGCCCCCGTCCGCGGCAACGGGGACCGGGTACGGCAGGGGCGGAGCAGGCGCCGGCGGCAGGGGATCACGCCTCGCCCGGCCCGCACGGAGCGCGGGACCGGGAAGACGCGCACCCCCGGAACAGGCGTTTCACGGTGGTGACCCGTACGGAGGGAAACCCTGGCCGCTTCCGGACAAGAACCCTGCCGCGTTCGGCCCCTGCGCCGTCGGCCCCGCCCCGAGTCGCGAACCGCTACCCGACGCAGCTATGGTGTGACGTTGAGTCACGCCTCGGACGCCTCTCGTCGGACGGCCGTCGCCTCACCCCGCGCCACCTCGCCTGCGTCGCGGCCGACCCGCCGGGAATTCCGGTGGCGGCTCCGCGTACGCTCGGACCTCCCGGGAGCGGGCCGCCGTGCCCGCCCCGCCGAACGCGGCGCCGATCCGACCGGGAACGGACGCTGTGGGCCCCGCCGCCCTCGGCCGGCTTCCCGGAGCATCCCCCGCCGCTCACCCGCCACCCCGCCCTCCCCAGGGGCGCCCGAAGCAGCCTGGAGCAGTTCCCGCCGTGTCCCTCTTCGAAGCCATCGTCCTCGGCCTGGTCCAGGGGCTGACCGAGTTCCTGCCCGTCTCCTCCAGCGGACACCTGCGCGTGATGTCCGCGTTCTTCGGCTGGCCCGACCCCGGGGCCGCCTTCACCGCCGTCAGCCAGCTCGGCACCGAGCTGGCGGTCCTGATCTACTTCCGGCAGCGGATCTGGGCCATCCTCTCCACCTGGACCAGGTCGCTGTTCGACCGCGAGCTGCGCGGCGACATCCACGCGCGCCTGGGCTGGTACGTCATCCTCGGCTCCCTGCCGATCGTGGTCCTGGGCCTGCTCCTGGAGGAGCAGATCGACAGCGTCTTCCGCGACCTGCGCCTGATCGCGCTGACCCTCATCGTCTTCGGCGTGATCCTCGGCATCGTCGACCGGTACACGCGCAAGCACCGGGGGATCGAGGACCTCACGGCCTCACGCGGCCTGGTCTTCGGCCTCTTCCAGGCCCTCTCCCTCATCCCGGGCGTGTCCCGGTCTGGCGGCACCGTCACCGGCGGGATGCTGCTCGGGTTCACGCGCAAGGACGCGGCCGAGTACTCCTTCCTGCTCGCGCTGCCCGCCGTGTTCGGCTCCGGCCTGTACAAGCTGACCGACATCGGCGGGAACGAGTACGCGGGGTGGGGGGCCACGATCGTGGGAACCCTCGTCGCCGGCGTGGTCGGGTTCGTGGTGATCGCCTGGCTGATGCGCTTCATCTCCACGCACAGCTTCATGCCGTTCGTCTACTACCGCGTGGGCCTGGGCATCCTCATCCTGGCCCTGGTGAGCTGGGGCGTGCTCGACCCCGAGGGCGGCGCGGAGTCGCAGGCGGCCAGGAGCGACGTCGTGGCGGTGGAGCAGGAGGAGGAGCGGCAGGAGGAGGAGCCCGCGCCCTCCGCCGCGCCGACGGCGGAGCCCTCGGCCCAGCCCTCCGAGGCTCCCGCGCCGACCGTGGACCCCGTCACCGGCTGGGAGGTCGACCCCGAGGTGGGTCTGCCGCGCAACCCGGACACCGGGCTGTACCACGACCCCGAGCTGGGCATGGACGTGGACTACGACCCCGCGACGGGTCTGGCCACCAACCCGGTGACCGGCGAGGCCTACGACCCCCTGGCCGGCGACTGAGCCCGTTCCCGGACCGTACGAGGGGCGGTTCCCGTGTACGCGGGAACCGCCCGCACGGTGACGGTCCGCCGCGGCCCCGAGTCCGGAACCGGGCCGCTGGGGCGCCTCCCCGCCATGGCCCGCAGCAGCTTCTACATTCACCCTAAATCACCCCGAATCCGACCTTTTGCCCAAAACCAGAAAGCGCACGAACTTCGCCTCTCCAGCCCCATAAACAAACGCGGACTCCTCGCCGTCTCCCAGGTTTTTCCTGTTCGGGACCTTCGTCAGGTTCGCGAGGAGGCCGGTGGAGCGGCAGACTCCCGAGCGGTTTCGAAAAACCGTGTCCACTTCCGGACATGGACGCGCAACCACCGACTCCGAGGGCGTTCTACGATTTCAGACCGTTCCTTTTCCTGTTCCGAGGGCTGTGGAACGACCGTTTTCCACGAACCCGGTAAACCGTTGTCGCATTCCTCCTTGTGCGCGCGCACCGCGTCGTTATAGTGGTGGCCCCCACCGGCCGGCCCCCTCGCGTCATCGCGACGCATGCCGCCGGAACCGAGGAGGAGCGCCTTCGATGGATCCCGAAACACTCGCCTCCCAGGTGTTTCCCTATGTGAAAGGCGCGATCAGCGCCTACGGGCAGGCGGTGCTGACACAGACCGAGGACGCGGCGGCGAGCGGCACCGTGCGGCTCGGCCAGCGGGTGCTGGCCGCCGTGCTCAGGCGCGGGAGGACCGCACCCCAGGTCGAGGACGCGGTCAGAGGGCTCGCCGCTGCGCCGGAGGACCCCGGCGCAGCAGGGGAACTCCACGGCCGGATCAGGCAGGCCCTGCAGGAGGACCCGGGTCTGACCAGGGAGGTGGCCGCCATGATGAACATACGGGTGTCCTCCTTCACGGTGACGGGCCACCACAACGTGAGCGTGGGCGGTGACCATCAGGGCCCGATCCACATGGGCGACAACACCAGCAACACGCACCACAACGTCCACCACACGGTGCACAACACCGTCCACGAGCGGAAGATCAGCGGCTTCTCCATCGCCGCGCTCGTCCTGGGCCTGCTGGGCTTCCTCGTCCTGCCCATCCCCTTCGCCATCGTCTTCGGGCTCCTGGCCCTCACCCGGGTGCTCCGGTCGCCGTCCCAGGCCCAGATCCCGGGCGCCGACCAGGCCGGTGGCGGCGCGTCCGCCGCCGGAGGACCGTCCGCGGCGGGGCCCCGGGAAGCGATGACCGGCCCCGCGGGCCCGACCGGCAAGGACGCCGGGGCCGCGGCGAACAGCACTCCCCCTCCGACCGAGCCCGCCTGGCCGTCCGGACCCGCCGCCGACCCGGCGGCCGGCGCACCCGACGGGCGCGTGGGCGAGGCGGGGCCTTCCGGCGCCGAGGCGCCCTCGGGCACGGACCCCGCCGCTCCGTTCACGCCGGACCGGTCGGTGAGCCAGACCGACCCCTCGGGTTCGGCCACTCCCCCCGGGGCAGACCCGGCCGCGCCGATCACGCCGGACCGGTTCGCAGGCCAGGCGGAATTCCACGCGGGCGTGTACCCGCAACCGGCGCCCACGCCCGGTGCGGCGGGTCCGCCGTTCACACCTCCGCTCGCCGAGGCGTCGGCCCCCTTCGTCCCGGCAGCCGGAAGCGGGTTCGCGGCCGCCAAGGCGATCAGCGTCGTCTTCTCCCTGGTCGGGCTCCTGGCAGCAGGCATGTGGGGCCTCGGGTGGACGGCCGCGGCCGTCATCGTCGCGCAGGCGGACTCCGGTTCCTACGCCTCGGAGGACACGGACCTGTCCATCCCGGGCACGCTCCCCTCCGCCTCCGGCGAGGGAGAGGGCCCCTCCCCCGTCGACCTGTGCGAGCCCTCGCCCGGATACGCCACGGTGTGCACGCTGGAGACCGGCGACTGCTTCATCGACCCGGCGACCGCCGAGTTCTACGAGGTCGAGCTCACCTCCTGCGACGAGCCGCACAACGCCCAGGTGATCGGCTCCTACTCCCCCTCAGGGAGCGACTGGCCCGGGGAGGCGGCCTTCACCGCCGACATCGACGCCACGTGCAGCCCCATGAGCGAAAGCGCCCTGGACCCCGCGCGCATGCCGGACACGTACTTCGTCGGCTACATCGCCCCGAACGAGGAATCGTGGGACTACGGGATCCAGGAGGCCTTCTGCTACGTGGCCGCCGACGGCGAGTCGTGGACCACATCCCTCACCTGGTGACCGGGCGTCAGACGGGTCCGCCGTGACGGAAGCCGGCACGACCGGCGGTCCCGTCGCGGCGGACCGGCCCCTGCGATCGGGGCGGCGGGGTCGCGCACGCCCGGACGACCGGGGGGTGAGCCCGCTTCGTGTCCGGAAAGGTCGGCGCCGGCTCCGGGCTGTCAGGGCCCTGCCTCGGCGGGCAGGACTGCCTCCTGGCCGCGTTCTCGCGCAGAGAGAGGTGCCGTAGCCTTCCCGCGTTCGTGGCCGGGGCAGGGGAAGCCCTGTTCCCTCACGCCCGGTCCCCCGCGGCCACGTCGTGGCCGCGGGGGACCGGGCTTCGTGCTCGACGTCAGTTCGCGGAGCTGAAGGTGCGGCTCATCCCGGCGCCGTGCGGACCCGCGAAGTAGGTCACCATCTCGTAGACGACCGTTCCGTCGTCGGCGGCCACGCTGCGGATCATCGTGATGCCGGCCCCTTCCGGCCCGGAAAAATGGTCCAGGCTCTGGAAGCGGGCGTCGGCCGAGGCCACCGCAGGCGCGCCCAGGGTGAGGCCGAGTGCCAGGACCGTCACGGCCAGGGCACGGTATGAGAGAACCATCGATCATGCCTATCGTGTTCAGAGGTGGAAACGGCCCTGGTCCGGTGGGGGAACCACCACCGCGCCAGGGCTCACCCGTATTCGGGCTGTGGGCTGTGGTCCTCATGAGCCCGCGGGTGTGTCACCGCGGGCTCCCCTGGAGCGTCCTAGCCGACGGCGCTGACGGCGCCGCCCTCGGAGGCGCCCTTGGGACCGGCCTCGCTGTGCTTCTCGATGTAGAAGCTGCCGCTCTTGCCGCCTTCGTGGCCGCCCTCGCCGTTCTCGTGGCGGCCGTCCGTGGCGAAGGCGACGACAGCGCTCTGCGAGGCGCCGTGGAGACCGGCCTCGGTGTGGCCGGTCGCGAAGAAGGAGTCGGCCACGGCCGCGGTCGGAGCGCCGAAGGCGAGAGCGGGCGCGACGACAGCGGCGAAGGCAAGGCGGGTCACGGTCTTGCGGTCCAAGGGTGTGTCCTCTCGGTAGGGCCTGGCAGGCCACCCGTGGGGTGACATGTCACAGGAACCGTGTGCGGGGGTCGGAGTCGGTGTCCGGCCCCACGCAATAAATATCCACACCAACCAATTGGCAACCCTGAGTATTCAAATGCTAACTTAAAGTAGTTGTGGCCATGTCTTGGCCCGCCCTTGCTCCTCCGGACGTCGTCCCTACCCTCCGCGTGGTGTATCCGGCCCGGCACCGGGTGGCGGACACATCCGCCCAGCCCCGACCCACGGAAAACGACCCCGGGTCACCCGGCGCCTCCGCTCGGCCGGTCCGTCCGCTCAGCGGCGAAACGATGCTGTCCGCACCTCGCCGTCTCAGCCGACCGGACGAGTGCAAGGAGCGGCCTCGGCTCCAGACGACCGGGTGCTCCACGAGCGGTTTGGGCGTATATGGGAACAGCTGGGGTTCTTTGTTGGTGTGCCCGGACCGCAGTGTGGGACCTGGACGAGGTCCGGGACCCCGCCACGTCGACGTGGCCGCGGGGGAAGGGCCTGAGCGGGTCCGGCGCCGAGCCGGACCTTCCGTGAGAGGACACAGCCAGCATGCCGAAGAAGACCCTGCGCCGCTTCGCACTCATCGCCGCCATCGCTCCCGCTCTGGCCTTCGGAGCCCCTGCGGTGTCGATGGCCGACGCCTACTACGGGTCGGAGTCCAGCTCGGCCGGGCCCAAGGGCGCCCACCACTGCGAAGTGCAGTCCAAGGCAAAGGACGGCAAGTCCTGGTACTCGAAGTCCTGTACGCACGCGGGCAAGCACGGGGCGGGTTCCTCGAGCACGATCAGCGGAGCACACTGACCCGGTCGGTGACCGAAGACGGACGGGCCCTTCCGACGACCGCGCCGGAAGGGCTCTCCCGTGCCGGGGGTCAGGGGTGTCCCGTGCTGCGCTGCGGGAGCGGCGCAGACCATGGACCGCGCTCCCCGGACCGCCGGCTCGGGCTCCGGACCGACGTCCTCACCTGCTGCGCCACCCACACCGGCCTGGCCACCGCCCGCCACCGCTGAGCGCGGATCTCCCTGCGAGAAGGGTGTTCCGAACAACTCACCCCCTCACGTCACCACCGAACTCTTCGGCCGAGCCGTGCCAGCGTCTACGGCTCGCCTATGCGCACATCACGTGAACGCGATGGCGGCCCTGGAAAGGTCTTCCAGGGCCGCCCGTGCGCGTTGTGGAGCGTCACACGCGGGTTCGCCGGGCGGTGTCGGGGCGAGGTCGTTCTCCTCCGTCGAGCCGGGGCGGATCACAGGTGGAGGTCGCCCACGATGTCCCCCGCCTGGACCACCTTCGCGTTCCCGGAAACCTTGCCGATGGTGTTGCGGACCGTCCCGCCCTCCGCAGGGGCGCCGATGTGGCCGAGCCGGGTGAGGTGGGCCCCGGGGCCGGTCTCCCCGAGCGTGTTCTCCACGGCGGAGGGCTTCTTCTGTTCGCTCATGCACGCAAAGTACCGCTCGGGAAATGGTGGAGGAAGACCGTTCCGTCCGATCGGTCGGCCGGGGGCGAGGTGCCGTGGGCCGCGGCGCACGGCGACCGCTCACCTGGCGCGCCCGGACCGCCTGGCCCTTCCCGAGCCCCAACCGGCCAGGACGAGGCCGAGAACCGCCATCGCCGCGTAGCAGGCGAGCCACACCCCGAACCCCCCTGGCACCTGGTGGAGAATTCCGGCCTCACCGTGGTCGGCCAGCAGCCGGATACCTCCCTGCACCCCCAGAACCAGCATCACCAGCCCCACGACCAGGCACGCCACATACACCATCGTTCGCCCTCCCTCTGGCACGCGCGGAACCGGGACCGGGGCCTCCGACGCACGTCTCTTTATGGTTCGATCGAACCATAACACGGCTTTGGTACGATCGCACCACGAAAATGCGTCCGCCGCACGCGACTCCGAGGAGAACCGCCATGCCCCGACAGGTGGACCACGACCTGCGCCGTCGCCAGATCGCCCAGGCGGTGTGGCGCCTGGCCACAAGGGGCGGACTCGAACACGTCACCCTGCGCCAGGTCGCCACCGAGGCCGAGGTCTCCGCCCGGCTGCTGCAGTACTACTTCGGCACCCGCGACCGCCTGCTGCTGGGAGCGCTGGAGATCCTCAACGCCGACGCCGAGCAGCGGGCCGGGCAACGCCTGGCCGAGCTGGGCGAGGCCCCCGGCATGCGCGCGCTCGTGCGCGGGGTGCTGTGGGAGCTGCTCCCGCTGGACGAGGAGCGCCGCACCCGGCACCTGGTGTACGCCGCCTACTTCATCCCCTTCGTCACCGATCCCGCCCTGGCCTCCGCGGCCCGCGACTCACCACGCGCCCTGGAGGACCTCGTGTCCGGTCTGCTCGACCAGGGCCGGCAGTCCGGCGAGGTGCCGCCGGAGGTCGACACCGAGGCCGAGAGCGCGTTCCTGGTGGCGGGCGCCATCGGCCTGCAGACCAGCGTCCTGCTCGGTCAGCACAGTCCCGAGCAGGCCGTGGAGCTGATCGAGCACCGGCTCGACGGCGTGTTCGCGCCCTCACTCGGCTGAACAGCCATCACCCCGCCATCACGGGGCCCGGCGACAACCGACGCGAAAGGGGGCCGACCGGAACATCCGGTCGGCCCCCTCCGAGCGCGTGGCAGGCGCGTTGTTACAGGTACTGGCCCGTGTTGGCGACGGTGTCGATGGAGCGGCCCGCGTCCGCGCCCTTCTTGCCGGTCACGAGGGTCCGGATGTAGACGATGCGCTCGCCCTTCTTGCCGGAGATCCGCGCCCAGTCGTCGGGGTTGGTGGTGTTGGGCAGGTCCTCGTTCTCGCTGAACTCGTCGACGCAGGCCTGCAGCAGGTGCGACACCCGGATGCCCCTGGACTGCTGGTCGATGAAGTCCTTGATGGCCATCTTCTTGGCCCTGGAGACGATGTTCTCGATCATCGCGCCGGAGTTGAAGTCCTTGAAGTACAGGACCTCCTTGTCACCGTTGGCGTAGGTGACCTCCAGGAAGCGGTTCTCCTCGCCCTCGGTGTACATCCGCTCCACGACCCGCTGGATCATGGCGTCCACCGTGGCCTTGGTCGATCCGCCGTGCTCGACGAGGTCCTCCTCGTGCAGCGGCAGGTCCTCGGTGATGTACTTGCCGAAGATGTCGCGGGCCGCCTCGGCGTCGGGCCGCTCGATCTTGATCTTGACGTCCAGGCGGCCGGGCCGCAGGATCGCCGGGTCGATCATGTCCTCGCGGTTGGAGGCGCCGATGACGATGACGTTCTCCAGGCCCTCGACGCCGTCGATCTCGCTGAGGAGCTGCGGGACGATCGTGTTCTCCACGTCGGAGGACACACCCGATCCGCGGGTCCGGAAGATCGAGTCCATCTCGTCGAAGAAGACGATGACGGGGGTGCCCTCGGAGGCTTTCTCACGGGCACGTTGGAAGACCAGGCGGATGTGCCGCTCGGTCTCGCCCACGTACTTGTTCAGCAGCTCCGGGCCCTTGATGTTGAGGAAGAAGCTCTTGCCGACGTCGCGGCCGGTGCGCTCGGCGACCTGTTTGGCCAGCGAGTTGGCGACCGCCTTGGCGATGAGCGTCTTGCCGCAGCCTGGAGGGCCGTACAGGAGGACGCCCTTGGGCGGGCGCAGCTTGTGCTCGTAGAACAGCTCCTTGTAGAGGTAGGGCAGCTCGACGGCGTCGCGGATCATCTCGATCTGCCCGGACAGGCCGCCGATGTCGGTGTAGGCGATGTCGGGGACCTCTTCGAGGATGAGCTCCTCGACCTCCGACTTGGGGATCCGCTCGTACACGTAGCCCGAACGCGGCTCCAGCAGCAGGGAGTCGCCGGGGCGGATCGGCTCGTCGCGCAGCGGTTCGGCCAGGCGGACGATCCGCTCCTCGTCGTGGTGGGAGATCACCAGGGCGCGTTCGCCGTCCTCGAGGAGCTCCTTGAGCATGACGACCTCGCCGACGGTCTCGAAGGACTCGACCTCGACGACGTTGAAGGCCTCGTTGAGCATGACCTCCTGGCCGGGGCGCAGGCTCTCGAGGTCCACCGAGGGACTGACGTTGACACGCATCTTGCGGCCGTTGGTGAAGATCTCGACGGTCTCGTCGTCACGTGAACCGAGGTAGACGCCGAATCCGGACGGCGGCTGCGCCAGCCGGTCGACCTCCTCCTTCAGCGCCACGATCTGCTCGCGCGCCTCCTTCAGCGTGGAGACGATCCGTTCGTTCTGGCCGTTGGCAGCGGCGAGGTTGGCCTGGGCCTCCCTCAGCCGCTCCTCCAGCAGGCGTACATGTCGGGGCGAGTCGGCGAGCTTGCGCCGAACCACGCTGAGTTCCTTTTCCATGTAGGAGACCTGAGCCGTGAGTTCAGCGACTTCACGGTCCCGGTCGCTCTGACGCTCGTCGTCGCGCTCGGCCACGTCCGCCACCTCCCTAGGAGAAGTATGACTACTCGGAGCCTACCTACCCCTGCCCATTTCCTAACCTGTCTGCCGTGGGGAGTGTCGTAGGACTCATTTTGAACTCTTGCGTTACACCAGGTCACAGTGATAGCGGATGACCCGACGTAATCAGAAAGTAACCTCCGTGCCGGGCCCGGGCAAGGAAGGTCTCCCCCCGGAGGACCTCGGACGGGGGTCGGCCGCAGGGGCGGGGCCGCGGCCCCGGACACGCGCGAGGCCCGCCCGGGTGTTCCGGACGGGCCTCGCGCGGTGCGGTGGGACTCGGGGGCGTGGCGGGCGCTCCCGCTACTCCCCGGCGGTGCCCGGCTCCTCCGGGCCCGCGTCGGGGGTCTCCGGGGCCTGCGGGACCCCGGCCTCGGCGGGGGCGTCCCCGCCCACGGCGGGCGCCGTACCGGGAGCCGTCTGCGCCGGACCGCGGCCGTCCTGCTCGCGGGCCGCGGTGAAGTCCTTGCCGTAGGCGCCCTTGGCCGGCCGGCGGCGGCGCTCGGGGGCCTCGGCCCCGTCGGCGAGGCGGCGGGCCACCACCAGGAACCCGGTGTGCCCGATCATGCGGTGGTCCGGGCGCACCGCCAGCCCCTCCACGTGCCAGGTGCGGAGCATGGTCTCCCACGAGCGCGGCTCGTAGAAGCGGTCGTCCTCGCGCAGCCCCTCGACCACGCGCGACAGCTGCGTGGTGGTGGCGACGTAGCAGCAGAGCAGTCCGCCGGGGATCAGCGCCCCGGCGACCGCGTCCAGGCACTCCCAGGGGGCGAGCATGTCGAGGAAGACGCGGTCCACGTCGGTCTCGTCGAGCTCCTCCACCAGGTCGCCGACGGTGAGCTTCCACGCCGGGTGCGGGCCGCCGTAGAACCTCTCCACGTTCTTGCGGGCGATCTCGGCGAAGTCGGCGCGACGCTCGTAGGAGTGCACCATGCCGTTCTCACCGACGGCGCGCAGCAGCCAGTTGGACATGGCTCCCGATCCGGCGCCCGCCTCGACCACCCGGGCCCCCGGGAAGATGTCCGCCTCGACCAGGACCTGGGCCGCGTCCTTGGGGTAGACGATGGTCGCCCCGCGCTTCATCGACAGCGTGTAGTCGATCAGCAGCGGGCGCAGCGCCACGTAGGCCGTGCCGGTGTTGGAGCGGACCACACTGCCGTCGGGCTGTCCGATGAGCTCGTCGTGTTCGACCTTGCCCTTGTGGGAGTGGAAGGTGCTGCCTTCGCGCAGGGTGATCGTGTGCATGCGACCCTTGGGGTCGGTCAACTGCACGGTGTCGCCGTCGGTGAAGGGGCCGCGGCGGCCATGGATACCGGTCAACGTCGCTCTCGTCTTCCCACGTCGCAATTGGTTGAGTCAGGGCAGTCGCCCAGGGTATCGGCCCCCCGATACCGTGGCGAACGGCCGGAGGCGGCCCGAACCGACTACGGACGGTCGTAGCGGTCCGGGCACAAGTCCGGAAACGGGCGGCTCCCGCCGGGGCCGAACGTGCGAACACCCCGCCTCCGGGGCAGTATCGACACCGCGGGACCGCGACGACGCCCATCCACCACACGAGGAACACGGGAGGCGACGACCCATGTCACAGCCGAACACGGCACTGGGGATCGACATCGGGGGCAGCGGCATCAAGGGCGCCCCTGTCGACCTGGTCGCCGGGGAGTTCCTCCGGGAGCGGATGAAGGTCCTCACGCCCCGCCACGCCGACCCCGCGGCGATCGCGGAGATCGTCGGCAAGATCGCCGCGCACTTCCCCGAGGTCTCGCAGGCGCCGCTGGGCATCACCTTCCCAGGGGTGGTGCAGGGCGGGGTCGTGCGCACCTCCGCCAACCTGCCCAAGAGCTGGGTGGGCACCGACGCGCGGACCCTGTTCACCGAGGCGACCGGCCGACCGGTGCGGGTCCTCAACGACGCCGACGCCGCGGCGGTCGCGGAGAGCCGCTACGGCGCCGCCAAGGGGGTGCCGGGCGTGGTGCTGATGACCA
Source organism: Streptomonospora nanhaiensis (assembly GCF_026642255.1). Taxonomy (GTDB): domain Bacteria; phylum Actinomycetota; class Actinomycetes; order Streptosporangiales; family Streptosporangiaceae; genus Nocardiopsis; species Nocardiopsis tropica. Next base: position 4,624,600 of record NZ_CP113264.1, read on the forward strand.
CCCTGGGCACCGGCATCGGCTCCGCCCTGGTGGTGGACGGCAAACTCGTGCCCAACACCGAGTTCGGGCACCTGGAGATCGACGGGTACGACGCGGAGACGCGGGCCTCCTCCGGCGCCAAGGAGCGCGAGGACCTCTCCTACCACGAGTGGGCGACCCAGCGCCTGCACCGCTACTACCGGGTGGTCGAGGACCTGCTCTGGCCGGACCTGATCGTGGTCGGCGGCGGGGTGAGCCGCAAGTCGGAGAAGTTCCTCCCCCATGTGGACATCCGCACCCCCATCGTCCCCGCGGCCCTGCGCAACACCGCCGGGATCGTCGGCGCCGCGCTGGCGGCGGCCGAGCCCGGGACGGTCTGAGCCCCGGCCGCCGTCCCGTCCACGCCGGGCGGCGGCCCGCGGTCTCCCCGGTGACATCCGGGCGGCTCCCGCACCGGGCCCCTCAGGGGTGCGGGCGCAGCCCCTTGAGCGCCTTGTCGACGTCGCCCCTGGGCCCGTGGACCGCCACCCCCGCCAGGGCCAGGTCCTCGGCGGCCGCCCCGAGCACGGCGGCCCGGTTGTCGTCGTCGTTGCCGGTGGCGAAGAGGTCCTCGGTGAAGAGCGCGGCGGCCAGCCCCCGCGACCGGGCCCGGTTCAGCACCACCCCGGGGGCGTTCCGTGCGGCGGACGGCCGCGCCGTACGCCTGGGGGCCGGGACGACGCGGACGGACCGGGTGCGCCGGAGGTAAGGCGCGGGCCGCCCGCCGGACACCGGGACGGAGGGGGCCGGGCGGCGGACGGCCCGCGCACGGGGGGGGTCGAACGGGTGGGCGGGCGGGACCGGGCAGGACCCCGCGCGGAGGGAGACCGGGTTTCGGGGGAACCCGGCCCCGCCCGCCTCCCGGGCGCGGGCACCGCTCACGCCCGGGGAGGCGCGGAGGGGGACCCGCGCCTGTTCAGGCGTCGCCGACGGTCATGGACAGGGCGCCCACGATCCGCCTGGCGGCGTCGGAGGTCCGGGTGGCGGGGGAGATGGGGACCCCCGACAGGGCGGGATGCACATCCACCTGGGCCGGCCAGCGCATCCACCACCAGAGGTCGCCCCTGTGCGGTCTGAGCAGCGCGCGCTGGGGGCGGGCGCTGGGGCCGGCGTCGACCGTTCCGGAATCCCCGTCCTCGCGCACCTCCACGCCGTGTGAGCGCAGTTCGGCGGCCAGGACCCGCAGGGCCAGACCGGCGGGGTCCACGCGGTCCGCCGGATCAGCCGCGGCGGGTTCCCACCGCAGACTCGGGCTGCCCGCCGGCGGGGTCTCCACGGTCACGGGGTGCCTCCCTTTCCTCCCGGATGCCTGCCGGGACCAACGACTCTTGCACTCTCCCGCATCGGCCCCGGTACGGGGCGTCTCTATGCGGATCACGCATCGCACCTTCTTTTTCACACATAGCCACCCAGGGCGGCCGGAATCCCTAATCTAAGCTCATGCCCCAACCCGACGGTGTTCTGCCACCGGACCTGTGGTCGCGGCCCCGCATGGCGAACGCGCTGGCGACCTGCGACATGGCCACAGTTCTCGAAGGCGTGCGCACTGCGCGCGGATGGTCCCAGGGAGACCTCGCCCGCGCGGTCGCCTATTCCCAGAGCTGGGTCTCCCGGGTGGTCAACGGACAGCAGGCCCTGACGGTCAGCCAGGTCCAGGACCTCGCCCAGCGCCTGGACGTCCCGCTGCACCTGCTCCGCTTCGGAGGCGCCCCGCCGCCGGTCGGACCCGTCCAGAAGGAGGTGGACACCACGAGACGACGCGAGTTCGGGAAGGCGGTCGCCGCCGGGGCCCTTCTCACCGCCGCCCCCGCCGCTCCCCCGCCTTCGCAGGCGCCCCACCCGGTCGACGAGACCACCGCGTCCGCGCTGCGCTCCATCACCGGCGGCCAGCGCCGCATGGACGCGTCCGCCCCCGCCCGCCACCTGCTGCCCAGCGCCGTGACGCATGTGCAGCTGGCCGAGCAGATGCTCGCGCACTCGCGCGGGACGCCCTTCCGCCCGGCGCTCAGCGCGGCGGCCAGCGAGGCCGCCGGGTTCGCCGCCTGGCTCCACGCCGACCTGGGCGACATGGGCTCGGCCCGGGTCCACTACCGCACGGCGGTCGTCCGGGCCCGCCAGGCCGGGATGCGCCTGCTCGACGTGTACATGCTGGGGTCCCTGGCCGCCTTCGAGATCGACACGGCGGAGGACCCCGAACTGGGCCTGGGACTGGTGCGGGAGGCCGAGCACGTCCTGGGCCCCTCCGCGCACCCCACGGCCCGCGCCTGGCTCGCCTGCGTGGGCGCCCTCGCGCACGCGGGCACCGGCGACGGGGCCGCCGCCTCCCGCGCCATCGGCAGGGCGGAGAAGGAGGCCGCCCGCACGACCAACACCGACCCGCCCTGGCCGTGGGTGTTCGCCTTCGACCAGGCCAAGGTCGCCGGCTACCGCGCCCTGGTCGGGGTGCGCCTGCGGAGCCCGCACGAGGCCCGCGAGGCCTTCGCGGAGGCCCTCGCCCAGAAGGCCGCCAACGCCAAGCAGGCGGCGGTCCTCCAGGTCGAGCTGGCCTCGGCGCACGCCGAGGCCGGCGACGTGGACGAGGCGTTCCGCCTGGCGCGGGAGGCGCTCGCCACGGGGGTGCGCTTCGACTCCGAACGGGTGATCGGACGGGTGCGGAGGTTCAGGCGCGGGTACCGGGGGCCCCGGGCCGGATGCGTCGACGACCTGGACCGCCGGCTCACGTCGCTCATGACCGGTATCGGGGCCCCTGGTCAGGGGGCGGGGAGCGGCGGGGGGTACCCGTGATCCGCATCGGAACCGCCGGCCGCCGCGGCCTGCCCCGGGAGCGCTCAGCGGCAGCCCGGCGCCGGCGTGGCCGTCCGCCGCGTCAGGCCCGGCCGGACATCGCCGCGTTGACGTCGGCGGCGCGCAGCACGCCGAACACCCCGCCCCCCGCCTCGTCCACCACCAGGTACTCCGGCAGCTGGTGCCCGGTCAGCGCGTCGAGCAGCTCCTCGCCCCTCAGGTCCACCGGCACCAGGGAGGAGTCCGTCACCGCCCGCGCCACACTCGACACCGGTACCCGGGCCCGGCGCCCCTCCGCGATAGCCGCGGCCGAGGCCGGGTGCACGATCGACGTCGGGGTGCCGTCGGCGTCGGTCACGACGATCTCCACGACCCCCGCCTCGCGCGCCTTCCCCTGCGCCTCGGCCAGCGGGGTGTCGGACGGCACCCGCACCGCCGGCCGGGCCAGGTCGCGCGCGCTCAGGCCGGGCACCCGCTCGCGCACCCGGGCCGCCCGCAGGGCGTCGGTGGCGCCCATCCACATGAACCCGCCCAGGAGCAGGCCCCACACCACCGCCCACGGGCTCAACCGCCCGCCGGACGACCACGCCAGGACGAACGGGATCGCCACCACCACCAGGGCCAGCCCCCGGCCGCCCCAGGCCGCCGCCACACTCCCCGCGACCTGCCTGCCGGTCGCCTTCCACACCCCGGCGCGCAGCAGCCGGCCGCCGTCCAGGGGCAGCCCGGGCAACAGGTTGAACACGCCCACCAGGAAGTTGGCGATCCACAGCTGGAACAGCAGCTCGCCCACCACGCTGAACGGGTCGGCGAACTGGTACAGGCCGAAGGCGCCCGCGGCCAGGATCAGGGAGAACAGCGGACCCGAGAACGCGATCCAGAACTCCCGCCCCGGGGTGGGCGCCTCCCGCTCGATCTCGGAGACCCCGCCCAGCACGTACAGCACGATCCGCCGCACCGGCAGCCCGTACATGCGCGCCACCACCGAGTGCGCGAGCTCGTGCACCAGGACGGAGGCGTACAGCAGGACCGCGAAGACGAACGCCAACAGGTACGAGGCGGGCCCCAGCGCGAGCCGCCCCTCGACGATCCCCCCGTAGACGAGGGTGATCAGCACCGCCACGATCAACCACGACGGCGTCACGTACACGGGAATCCCGAAGGGGCGGCCCAGGAGCAGCCCCTTGCTCTTGGCGCGGTCGCGGGTTCTGGGCGCGGAGGGCTCACTACCGGTGGTCACGTCCCCAGGGTACGGGGCTACCGCGCCCGGCCTGTCGCGACCTTCTCATAGGCTCGTCCCATGACCACCGCGCCCCTTCCGTCCGCCCTCTCGCCCTCGCGTGCCTCCGACTTCCTCCAGTGCCCCCTGCTGTTCCGGTTCCGCACCATCGACCGGCTCCCGGAGGCTCCCAGCGCGGCGGCGCTGCGCGGCACCCTGGTCCACGCCTGCCTCGAACGCCTCTACGAACTCCCCGCGGAGTCGCGCACCCCGCACAACGCCGCCGCCCTCGTCGACCCGCAGTGGACCGCTCTGCGCGAGAAGAAGCCCGAGGTCGATGAGCTCTTCGCCGACGAGGCGGAGCGCGACACCTGGTTGGAGTCCGCCCGCGACCTGGTGCGCCGCTACTTCGACCTGGAGAACCCGACGGCCCTGGAGCCCCGCGACCGCGAGATGCGCCTGGACGTGGCCCTGCCCACCGGGCTCAAACTGCGCGGCTACGTCGACCGCCTCGACGTCACCCCGACCGGACAGATCCGGATCGTGGACTACAAGACCGGCAAGTCCCCGCACCCCAGGTTCGAGGACAAGGCCCGCTTCCAGATCTTCTTCTACGCCGTGATGATCTGGCGCGACCTCGGCGTCGTCCCCACCCGCCTCCAGCTCGTCTACCTGGGCGGCGACGGGGCCGTGCGCTGGTACGACCCGACCGAGGACGAGCTCCGGGCCGCGGAGGAGGAGATCTCCGGCATCTGGGCCCGGATCGAGGAGGCCGGACGGACCGGCGTGTGGGCGCCCCGCAAGAGCAAGCTGTGCGGCTGGTGCGAGCACCAGGCCCTGTGCCCCGAGTTCGGCGGCACCCCGCCGCCGCTGCCCACCGCCTGACCGGCCGCGGCCCGGCCCCGCCCGCCGCGCCCCGGACGGCGGGGACCGGACAAGCCCCCCGATGAGGCACAATCGGCCGTGTGCCCGTCTCTGTACTGCTGGTCGACGACCAGCCCCTCGTCCGCGCCGGTTTCCGCATGATCCTGGAGTCCGCCCCGCACCTGTCGGTCGTCGGGGAGGCCTCCGACGGCCGCGAGGCGGTGCGGGCCGCCCGGACCCTGGTCCCCGACGTCGTCCTCATGGACATCCGCATGGCGGGCATGGACGGGGTCGAGGCCACCCGCCGGATCACGTCCTGGGCCCAGCCGCTGGGACACAGCGTGCGGGTCCTGGCACTGACCACCTTCGACCTGGACGAGTACGTGGTGGAGATCCTGCGCGCCGGCGCGACCGGGTTCCTCCTCAAGGACTCCCCGCCCGCCGATCTCGTGACCGCCGTGGAGGTGGTCGCGAGCGGCGCCGCGGTCGTGGCCCCACCGGTCCTGCGCCGCCTCCTGGACCGCTTCACGCCGCTGCTGCCCCCCGCGGCCGGGGACGAGGCCCCGGCCGCGGCCCTGACCGCCCGCGAGCACGAGGTCCTGCGGCTGGTGGCGCGCGGCTGGTCCAACGCCGAGATCGCCGCCCACCTCGTCCTGGGCGAGACGACCGTCAAGTCGCACGTGGGCAGCATCCTCACCAAACTGGGACTGCGGGACCGCGTACAGGCCGTGGTCTACGCCTACGAACACGGACTCGTCAGGCCCGGACGGCCCGACGGGGACGGCTGAGGCACGGTGCCGTCCGGGCGCGCCGCGGCACCGGGCCACCCGCCCCGCGGGCCCCGGCGCGTCGCTGTCGGAGTCCATCCCGCCTTGACAGGATGAGCCGGTGATCGAACTCACCGGCGCCCGCTCCTGTTCCAGGCGAACCCGACACGTCCGGACTGCGTCCCCTCTGGGGTTGTGATCGACGCGCCGACCACCACGGGGTACAGGCGGGGAGGGAACGGAGAACAGGGATGCCAAGCAAGCGGGAGCGACCGGTCCCCCCGAGCGAGGACCGCCTGCTCAGCAGGATGCGGGACTGGCGGGCGGAACACGAACGGGAACTGACCCCGGACGGCCTCGACGACAACGAGGCCGTCAACCTGCCCGACGCGAGGGCCATGGACCTGGTCCTGCGCGTCGGCGAGCTCATGCTGGCCAGTGGCGAGGGCACGGAGGCCGTCAGCGAGTCGATGCTCAGCCTCTCGGTCGCCTTCGAACTGCCCCGGTCCGAGGTGTCGGTCACCTTCACCACGATCACCCTGTCCACCCACCCGGGCGGCGACCAGCCGCCCGTCACCGGCGAACGGGTCGTGCGCCGGCGCTCCCTGGACTACTTCCGCGTCAACGAGCTGCACACCCTGGTGCAGCAGGCCGCGCTGGGGCTGCTGGAACTGGAGGACGCCACCGCCCGGCTGTCCCAGATCCGGCGTGCCCGCATGCCGTACCCGAACTGGGTGATCGTGTTCGGGTTCGGCCTGATCGCCTCCAGCGCCAGTGTGATGATGGGCGGCGGCCTGGTCGTGGCCGCCGCCGCGTTCCTCGCCACCGTGCTGGGCGACCGGACCGCGGTGTTCCTGGCCCGGCGCGGCGTCGCCGAGTTCTACCAGATGGCCGCGGCTGCGGTGGTCGCGGCGACCATCGGCGTGGCCCTGCTCTGGGTGAGCACCACGCTGGACCTGGGACTGCAGGCCGCGGCGATCATCACCGGCAACATCATGGCCCTGCTCCCCGGGCGGCCCCTGGTGTCCAGCCTCCAGGACGGCATCAGCGGCAGCTACGTGTCGTCCGCGGCGCGCCTCCTGGAGACCTTCTTCATCCTGGGCGCGATCGTGTCGGGGGTGGGCGCCGTGGCCTACACGGCGATCCGCCTGGGCGTGCCGGTCGACCTCGACAGCCTGCCCTCGGCGGGCACCTCCCTGGAGGTCCCCGTCCTGATCGGCGCGGCGGGGATCGCGATGGCGTTCGCGATCTCGCTGGCGGTCCCGCCCCGGATGCTCCCGACGATCGGGGCCCTGGGCGTCATGATCTGGGTGATCTACGCGGGTCTGCGCTCGCTCCTGGACGTGCCGCCGGTCGTGGGCACGATGGCCGGCGCCGTCGCGGTGGGCGTCGTGGGGCACTGGCTCGCCAGACGCACGAGACGCCCGGTCCTGCCGTACCTGGTCCCGTCGATCGCGCCGCTGCTCCCGGGCAGCATCCTGTACCGGGGACTGATCGAGATCACCCAGGGCACGGCGGTGTCGGGCCTGCTCAGCGTGGTGGAGGCGGTCATGGTGGGCCTGGCGCTGGGCGCCGGGGTCAACCTCGGCGGGGAGCTGGTGCGGGCCTTCCAGCGCGGCGGGCTCGCCGGGGCGGGGATGCGCAGCCGTCCAGCGGCACGCCGAACGCGCGGCGGATACTGAAACCGTTCTGGCCGGAGCCGGACACACCGGAACCATTGCCTGCCTGCGGGTATCTCACCGTGTGAGAGCGGACGACGACACCGGGACCACTGCGGTGGGCCTAAACCAGAGCAAGCATGTGATGTGAGCCACTAAAGTTGGCGTCAGCTCAACGACGAGCTCTTCTGGAACGAAAGGCCTGTCCCATGTGCAGCCACCAACCCGCCTGCCCGTCCTTCGAGGACACCGACCGCGAAGCCGCACGGGTCGTCTCCAGCCACCCTGAACAGGGATGGAGCCTGCTCTGCAACGGGGTCGTCCTTTTCGACGACACCGGCGAACTGCTGCCCGACGGGGCGGTTGTCGCCCCGCACCGGCCCCGCGTGGCCGCCTGACCCCGCACACCGGGGAACACGGCCAGGGACCCGTCCCGCCCACGCACCGGAAGCGGGCGACACCGCCCGCCGCCGGCCCCGGGCCACCGCCGGCGCGGTCCCCGGCCGACGCACACCCGCCCGGAAGGCGACGAGCCCCGGGCGGTTCCGTGTCACAGGTCGGGCCAGCCCTCGGGCAGGACGTCCTCTCCCCCCATCGCCTCCCGCAGCCGGCTCCGGAAGTCGGCGTGCACGTCGGCGCCCCACACCAGGCCGCTCGGGGTGCGCAGGGCCTGCTCCATGGCGGCGCGCAGCGCGTCGGCGCGCGACTCCCCCTCCACCACCGGGAGCGCCAGCAGCGCGTGCATCCGGGTGATGACGGCGAACAGCTCCCCCGCCAGCGCCGGGGCGGTGGCCGTCGCCGCGGCCTCCTCCAGGTAGGGCTCCCACCACGGGCCCGCCCCCTCGTCCTCCGGGGCGGCGAACCCCCGGCGCAGCCGACGGCGCACCTCGTGCGCGGTCTCCGGGTCCCCGTCCCCCAGGCCCGCGCGCCAGACCCGCTCGGCGCCGTCGGGCTCCCCGCGCAGGGCGAGCAGCCCGGCGAGGAGTTCCACCGCCGAGGCCGAGGTCCCCGCGTCCGGGGCGGGCGCGTCCCGCTCCCCCTCGCCCGGGTCGACGATCGCGCCGACGTCGGCGATGGCGTGTTCGAGGTGGGCCGCCGCGCGCAGCAGGCGCAGGCCGGGGTCGTCCGCGACCGAGAGCCCCCGCTCGACGGCCGCGGAGGCGGCGCCCGGCAGCCCCCGGCCGAGCAGGCGGCCCGCCAGGTCCCTGGCCGCCTCGACGACGGTGGCCGCGTGCAGGCGGCCGAGCGGGGCGGAGCCGCGCGGAAGGCGAAGGGCCGCCTCCCAGTGCTCCTCGGCCGCTCCGGGGTCCCCGCGGTCCTCCGCCGACCTCGCCAGACCGTAGTGGGCCACGGCGGCGTAGGAGGGGTCCCCCAGGTCGACGAGCCTGCGCCAGACGCCCTCGGCCTCGACGTGCTCGCCCTCCTGTTCGAGGGACAGGCCGAGGTGGTAGGCGGCGCGCGGGGCGTACCGGGGGTCGCCGGTGGCCACCGCCCCGCGGGCGGCCTCACGGGAGGCGGGGAGGTCCCCCCGCTGATCCTCGACCACGGCCAGGCCCAGCAGGGCTCGGGCGAGCACCCGCGGGTGCGGGTCAGCGGCGACGGCTCTGCGGTAGAGCTTGGCGGCGCGCTTGAGGTGGCCGTTCTCGGCGAGGTCCTGGGCCTGGTCGCACACGTCGGCGGCGTCCTGGGCGGAGACCGCGTCGGTCTCCCCGGTGTCCTGGGGATCGGCGGCCGGGGGCGGGTCGGCGGGGCCAGAGCGTGCGGGATGTCCGGACGTCGTGGTCATTGCTTCCGCTTTCCATGGGGGCGGCGGGTCTCGCGGCGGGACGCGGGACCGGGTCGCCGCAACTCTAACGCGGCTCACGCCCGGAGGCGGCGGCCCTGTGGGGATGTCGGTCCGGTGCTCGTCCCCTCACCGGACGGGGCGCTTGTCCATGCGGCGCCTTTACGACGTAGATTCACTTCCGGGGGCACCCGGCCCGGGCACGCGGAGGGGCGCCGGTCCGCGGACCGGCGCCCCTCGTCCGTCCCGCTCGCCTACATCGCGAAGGCCTCCGGCGGCGGGCAGGAGCAGACCAGGTTGCGGTCGCCGTAGGCCTGGTCGATACGGCCGACCGGCGGCCAGTACTTGTCCGTGCGCAGCGACGGCAGCGGGTACGCGGCCTCGGCCCGGGTGTAGCCGTGCTCCCACTTCTCGGCGGTGACCGCCTCGGCGGTGTGCGGGGCGTTGCGCAGGGGGTTGTCCTCGGCGTCCCACTCCCCGCCGGCCACCCGGTCGATCTCGGCGCGGATCGCGATCATCGCCTCCACGAACCGCTCCAGCTCGGCGAGGTTCTCGCTCTCGGTCGGCTCCACCATGAGGGTGCCGTTGACCGGGAAGGACATCGTCGGGGCGTGGAACCCGTAGTCCATGAGGCGCTTGGCCACGTCCTCGTTGCTGATCCCGCTGGCCTTCTGGAGCGGGCGGATGTCGATGACGCACTCGTGGGCCACCAGGCCCCCCGCACCGGTGTAGAGGACCGGGAAGTACGGCTCCAGCCGCTTGGCCAGGTAGTTCGCGGACAGGACCGCGACCTCGGTGGCCGAGCGCAGGCCCTCCTCCCCCATCATCCGGACGTACGCCCAGGAGATGGGCAGGATGCCCGCCGAACCGAACGGCGCGGCCGACACCGGGCCCACCCCCGTGTGCGGGCCCGCCTCGGACTGGGCCGGGTGGTTGGGCAGGAAGCCGGCCAGGTGCGAGCGGACCGCGACCGGCCCCACGCCCGGGCCCCCGCCCCCGTGCGGGATGCAGAACGTCTTGTGCAGGTTGAGGTGGCTGACGTCGGCGCCGAACTCGCCCGGCTTGGCCCAGCCGAGGAGCGCGTTGAGGTTGGCGCCGTCGACGTACACCTGGCCGCCGGCCTCGTGGACCAGGCGGCACACCTCGGTGATGGTGTCCTCGTACACACCGTGCGTGGACGGGTAGGTGACCATGATCGCGGCCAGGTCGTCCGCGTGCTCGGCGGTCTTGGCGCGCAGGTCGTCCAGGTCGACGTTGCCGTTGTCGTCGCAGGCGACGACGGCCACGCGCATACCCGCCATCACGGCGCTCGCGGCGTTGGTGCCGTGCGCGGAGCTGGGGATGAGGCACACGTCGCGGTGGGCCTCGCCGCGCGAGCGGTGGTAGCCCCGGATGGCGAGCAGTCCGGCGAACTCGCCCTGGGACCCGGCGTTGGGCTGGAGGGACACGGCGTCGTAGCCGGTGACCTCGGCCAGCCAGGCCTCCAGGTCGCGGATCACGGTCATGCTCCCGGCGGCCTGGTCGATCGGCGCGAACGGGTGCAGGCCCGCGAACTCGGGCCAGGTGACGGGTTCCATCTCCGTGGTCGAGTTGAGCTTCATGGTGCACGAGCCCAGCGGGATCATCGTGCGGTCCAGGGCCAGGTCTCGGTCGGACAGGCGGCGCATGTAGCGCAGCAGGGAGGTCTCGCTCCGGTGGGTGTTGAACACCGGGTGCGCGAGGTAGTCGACCTCCCTGGCCAGCTCGGCGGGGAGGCGTGCGGCCTCCGGGTCCACGTCGGGGAGGCCCTTGGCGGAGCCCCGCTCGGCCTCGCCGAAGGCCGCCAGCACCGCCTCCAGGTCGGCCACGGAGGTGGTCTCGTCCACGCTCACGCCGACCGTGTGCTGGTCGACGGGGAGGAGGTTGTACCCGGCCTCCAGTGCGGTCTCCACGACGCGGGCGGCGCTGGGCACGCGCACGCGCAGGGTGTCGAAGTAGGCGGAGTGGACGATCTCGAAACCGCGCTCGACGAGGGCGTCGGCCAGCGCCGCGGTGCGGGTGTGCACCTGGCGGGCGATCGCGCGCAGGCCGTCGGGGCCGTGGTAGACCGCGTACATCCCCGCCATGACGGCCAGGAGCACCTGCGCGGTGCAGATGTTGCTGGTGGCCTTCTCGCGGCGGATGTGCTGTTCCCGGGTCTGGAGGGCGAGCCGGTAGGCGGGCTTGCCCGCGTTGTCCACCGAGACCCCGACCAGGCGGCCGGGCAGCTGGCGGCGCAGCTTCTCCCCGACGGCCATGTAGCCGGCGTGCGGGCCCCCGAAGCCGAGCGGGACGCCGAAGCGCTGGGTGGAGCCGACCGCGATGTCGGCGCCGAGGTCGCCCGGGCTGCGCAGCAGGGTCAGGGCGAGGATGTCGGCGGCCACCACCGCGAGGGCCCCCCGCTCGTGGGCCGCGGCGATGACGTCGCCCGGGTCGCGCACGGCGCCGCCGGAGCCCGGGTACTGGACGAGGACGCCGAAGGCGTCGCCCTGGGGAAGGCCCTGCGTCAGGTCGGCGACGACGACCTCGATGCCCAGGGGTTCGGCGCGGGTGCGCAGGACCTGGAGGGTCTGCGGGAAGACGTCGGCGTCGACGACGAAGACGTCGGCCTTGCTCTTGGAGGCCCGGCGGGCCAGCGTCATGGCCTCGGCCGCCGCGGTGGACTCGTCCAGCAGGGAGGCGCCCGAGACCGGCAGGCCGGTCAGGTCGCAGACCATGGTCTGGAAGTTGAGCAGGGCCTCCAGGCGGCCCTGGGAGATCTCGGGCTGGTAGGGCGTGTAGGCCGTGTACCAGGCCGGGTTCTCCATGATGTTGCGCAGGATGACCGGCGGGGTGAAGGTGCCGTAGTAGCCCTGGCCGAGCAGGGAGGTGCGCACGTCGTTGCGCGCGGCCAGGTCGCGGAGTTCGGCCAGGGCCTCGGCCTCCCCGATCGCGTCGGGGAGGGCGAGCGGGGCGCTGCTGCCGGGGCCGGTGAGGATGGACTCCGGTACGGCCGCCGCCATGAGCTCGGCGGTGGAGCCGTGGCCGACCGTCTTGAGCATCTCCTGGATCTCGGCCGGGGTGGGGCCGATGTGGCGGTCGGCGAACACCCGGGCGGGCGCGCCGGGGGTGTTCACGGGCTGATCGGGCACGGAGACCTCCTGGTGACAGGGCCGAGTCAACTCGGCGGTGTTCCTCACGGTCTCCCCCTCTGTCACCGGGCACGGACGTGCCCCGGCTTCAGAGCGGCCTCCTCCGCGCGGTCCGTGGTGCCTGAGAGGTTACTGGGGAGTATTGCCCCGTCGGCGCCCCTGTCGGGGTCTCTCCCGCGCGGTATTGACAGCCTGCTGACGCTATGTACGCATGTGGGGACAGGGCGAATTCCACCCTTCGTCCCTGTTGTGAGTACGACGGTACTCGATCATCACCGCAGGCGCAGAGCCCGCCCACGCGTTTCGGCCACCTGTGCGCACCGGTGCGCACAGGGGTCCGCCACCTGTCGGGGGGGCCGCGTACACCCCTGCCTTGCCGGTGCGGTCGCCGGAACGGTCCCCGCCGCCGACGGGGCGGCCTCGGGCGCCGGGTCCCCGCGCCCGGGGCCTCGACGGCGGACCGGTCGGGCGGCCGCTCCCTGCTCGGCCCCCGGGCACACCGCAGGCCCGCGGTCGCCCGGGCACGGGCCGGGCACGGCACGGTCGGGGAACGGCTCTCGAATGCCTGCCTGCTCCGGCGCGCGCGGGCGACACCGGTGGATGCCCGGAGGTCCCCGGGGTCAGCCCGTCCGGCGCTCCCTGCGCCGCCTGGCGAGTTCGTCCACCGGCGGGGGCGCGGAGGGGAGCTCGGTCCGCTCCTCGTCGGGGACCACGCCCAGTGCCTCCTCCAGCTCACGCCACACGTGGGCCAGCGCCAGGCCGAACATGCCCTGGCCGCGCTGCATGAGGTCCACGACCTCGTCGGGGGAGGTGCACTCGTAGACGCTGACGCCGTCGCTCATGAGGGTGATGCGGGCCAGGTCGGGGGCGGGGCGTCCGCGCAGGTGGTCCACCGCGGTCCGGATCTGCTGCAGCGATATGCCCGTGTCCAGCAGCCGCTTGGCCACCTTGAGCATCAGGATGTCGGGCAGGCTGTACAGGGGGGCGTTCTGGGCTCCGGTACGCACGCTCGGCTCGACCAGGCCGGTTCTCGCCCAGTAGTCGAGCTGACGGTAGGTGATCCCGGCGGCGGTACACGCCGCTGGGCCCCGATACCCGACGTCCATAGGCCGCGCCACCACGTCCTCTTCGCACAGTAGGCCCTGCTGCCCCGCTAGCCGCAGCGCGGACCGCCTGTCATGGGGATTCCGCTTGCCGCTCGCTACCGCCACGCCGACCTCCGGCTTCTCGTCCCGCGGCGGCCTCGACAGGGGATATCCACTCAGGGGATGGGTGCGCCGCGGGTTCCACTGCACTGACGGTAGGACTACCGACCGGCAGCGTCAACGACAGGACCCGGCGCGTCGCCAAGTGCGCGCGCCGTTGGTGCCCCGGGGCCCGCCCGGAGGCGCCCTGTGCGCCTCCACGGGTTTCGGCCCTGACCGCCACGGTCACTTCCCCAGCCCAATCTATCACCGGCACGTCGGACAAAGCCGCAGGTCGCAGCTGTGTCCCTTCTGCTTCCACGCTGGTCGGAGCCCTCGCCGCACGGACCCCGCAGCGGTCTATTCGGCCTTCCTGCCGAAGTCCTCGGGCGAGATGTTGTCCAGGAACTCCCGGAACGCCTCGACCTGGTCCTCCTGCTCGTCCGGGATCGGCATCCCGGCCTCGGCGATCACGTCCTCGTGGGCGTAGATCGGCGCACCCGTGCGTAAGGCGAGGGCGATGGAGTCGGAGGGGCGGGCGCTGACCTCCACGCCGTTGCTGAAGACCAGCTCGGCGTAGAAGATGCCGTCGCTGAGACCGGTGATGTTCACCGTGGTGAGGCCGGTGTCCAGGGCGTCCAGGACATCCCTGAACAGGTCGTGGGTGAGCGGCCTGGCCGGCGCGACGCCCTGTTGCGCCAGCGCGATCGCGGTCGCCTCCACGCCGCCGATCCAGATCGGCAGGTAGCGGTCCCCCTCGGATTCCTTGAGCAGGACTATCGGCTGGTTCGAGGGCATCTCGACCCGGACGCCGACAACCTCCATGTGCTTCACAGCGGCTCCGTCCCACGCGTCGTCATACCGGATGGGCGCTCGTCACCTGACCGCCGTCGGATTCAGGACCCGAAGGCGAAATCGGCACCCTTCGTTACAAAGCTCTCCGGCGGCGGGGGGCCGCAAACCTCATCGGCCCACCCGCCGCCGTCGTCCGTGGTCAGCGACCCCTCAGCGGCGCGGCTTGGTCAGCAGAACCATGCGGAACTTGCCGATCTGGATCTCGTCCCCACCACCGAGTTGGGCCTCGTCGACCGGCTCACGGTTGACGTAGGTGCCGTTGAGGCTGCCCACGTCGCGGACGCCGAACCCGTCGCCGCGGCGGAAGAACTCCACGTGGCGTCGGGACACGGTGACGTCGTCAAGGAAGATGTCACTGTTGGGATGCCGTCCGGCGGTGGTCACGTCGCTGTCCAGCAGGAAGCGGCTTCCCGCGTTGGGGCCACGCCTGACAACGAGCAGCGCCGTGCCCGGAGGCAGGGCGTCGGCGTTGGCGGGGTCGTCACCGCCCAGCTCGTCGCCGGACTCCTCCTCCTCCAGGGCCTGTATCCCCGAGATGGAGATGGTGGACGTGACGTCTCCGGCGGCGTCCCCACCCGAACCGGGTCGGGGGCCCTGCTGTTCGGCCCTGCGGACGGGGGTTCCACAGTGGGAGCAGAAACGGGCATCATCCGCAACGGCGTGACCGCACTGCGTGCAGTAAACGCTCGACATAGGTCGGCTCGGCCTCCTACCGCACGGGGCGGTGCTTGATTCGGCTGATCGGTGACACGCCCCGGGTCCCGCGCGGACACCTGGTCCACACGTCGCCCGGCACGTGGTGGGGCGGTTCGCTGTCGCGGCAGCGGTGCGCCTCACACGGTCGGTCGCTAGGTCTCATCCCCCGTGTCGTACTCCTCGTCACCCCCGGTCAGGGTGTCCGCCGTTGCCGGGATACCCGGTCCGGTGGGCGACGCGGCGCTCCAGGGAACACTCGACTTTAAACCATATCCCTGTCCAGGAAGGGTTTCGCTCCTCCTCGGCCTGCCGTAGGCGCCCCGGCCGCTCGTGCGGCGCGGGGATCGGTGGACCCGGCGCCCGGGGCGCCGCCTCCACCGGTGGCCGGCCTCGGGACAGTGAAACACCTGTCCTGATGCTGATGCTCCTCCGGGGGATTTGGTTCTCGGTGAACCCCCACGGATTCGCACTGCCGTCATCGGACGGCCTCAACCTGGTGATATGTCCATTTTATCCCTCAAAAGGGCGGCCCGGAGGGCCGTGACCGCCCCGGGCGCGACGCACGGGCGGGGACGGGGGGACCGCCCTCGCCCGCGCGTCGCACCGGTCAGCCCTCGGCCCGTTCGACCACGGCCGCCCACTCGTCCAGCAGGCGGTGAGCGGTGTCGGAGTCGGGACCTTCGGCCCAAAGATGGGTCACGGCCTCCGCCGTGTCCGGGAGGACGAGCGCCCAGCTGCCGTCGGACTCCAGGACGCGGACGCCGTCCGTGGTGTCCAGCCGACGGTCCCCAGCCGCCTCCACGACGGCGCGCATGACGCTCCCCTTGACCGCCCAGGGGGTGGGCACCGAACGGCGCAGGAGGTGCGCCTGGGGGATCGCCCGGTCGATCTGGCTCAGCGAGCGGCGGTCCCTGGCCACCAGTCCCAGCAGCCGGACGAACGCGGCGATGCCGTCGCTGGTCGGGCTGAACTCGGGGACGACGAAACCGCCCCGGCCGTCCCCGGCCAGAACGACGTCCTCGCCCCCGCTCTGGACCGCCTTGGTGAGTTCGCCCGTGGCTGTGGCGGTCCAGTGCACCTCGACCCCGTGCGCGGCCGCCACCGTCTCGGCGACCCGGGTCGTGGTGACGGGAAGCGCCACCCGGCCTCCCCCGCGCTCGGCGCAGACCAGCTCCAGGACGACCAGCAGGGCGCGGTCGTTGTCGACCAGCTCGCCGTTGCCGTCCACGATGGCCAGCCGTTCGGCCACGGGGTCGAAGCGCACCCCGAAGTCGGCTCCCGACCCCGAGACGAGCTCGCCCAGCCGCTCCAGGTCGCGGTTCTGCTTGGCGACGGTGTCGGTGGGCGAGGCCTCGTCGAGCCGGTTGTTGACCGTGAGGACGTCCACGCCGATCCGCCCCAGCAGGGAGGGGAGGATGAGCGAGCCGCTGCCGCCCGCGCAGTCGACGACCACCTTGAGCCCGGCCTCGGCGACCCCCGAGGTGTCGACCGAGCGCAGCAGGTCGTGCGAGTAGTTCTCGACACCGCGCGAGGGGAAGGTCAGCTCCCCGATCTCCCCGGGGAAGGCCCTGCGGTACTCGGCGCGGGAGAAGACCCGGTCGAGCTTGCGCTGGGCCGCCGGCGACAGGTCGGCCCCGCCCCCGTCCAGGAAGAGGATGTCCACCGACTCCGGGTCGCCCGGGGTGGTGCGGAGCGTGATGCCTCCGCTGACCCCGCTCTGGGAGGTGTGGAAGCGCGCCACGGGCAGCGGCACCACCTCCAGGTCGCGCACGTCGATGGCGGCGGCCGTGAGCGCGCTGATCACCGCGCGCTTGAGCGTCCGGGCGGCCCGGGACACGTCACGGGACGTGGTGACGAGCGCGCCCTTCTTCAGGGTGGTGGCGTAGGCGTTGGCCAGGCGCACCGCCAGTTCGGGGGTGATCTCGACGTTGATCAGCCCGGACACGCCGCGGGGGCCGAACAGCGAGCGCTGCCCGCGCGACTCCCAGATGACGTTGGTGCTGACGACCGCGCCGGCCTCGATGGTCTTGAAGGGGTAGACCTTGACGTCGGCGTTGACGTAGGCCTCGGACTCGATGACGCAGTCCTCGCCGACGATCGCCCCCTCCTCGATCCGGGCGGCGGCCATGACGTCGGTGTTCTTGCCGACGACGCAGCCGCGCAGGTTGGCGCCCCGGCCGACGAAGACGTTGTCGTGCAGGACCGTGCGATGGCAGAAGGCCTCGGACCGCACCACGGCGTTGCTGCCGACCACGGTGAACTCGCGCAGCTCGGCGCCCGCCTCGACCTTGGCGTAGTCGCCGATGAAGAGCGGGCCCTTGAGGATCGCGCGGGGGTGGACCTCCGACCCCTCGCCGACCCACACCCCGGGAGAGACCTCGAAGCCGTCGATGTCGACGTCCACCTTGCCGGACAGCACGTCGGCCTGGGCGCTCAGGTAGCTCTCGTGGGTGCCCACGTCCTCCCAGTAGCCGTCGGCGATGTAGCCGTAGAGGGGCTCGCCCTCCTCCAGGAGCTGGGGGAAGACGTCGCCCGACCAGTCGACCACCTCCCCCTCGGCGACCCGGTCCAGGACGTCCGGCTCCATGATGTAGATGCCGGTGTTGACGGTGTCGGAGAAGACCTGGCCCCAGGTGGGCTTCTCCAGGAAGCGCTGGATCCGGCCCTGCTCGTCGACGATGATGATGCCGAACTCCAGCGGGTTGGGGACCCGCTTGAGCGCGATGGTGACCTTGGCGCCGCTCTCCTTGTGGAAGCGCACCATGTCGGTGAGGTCGATGTCGGTGAGCGCGTCGCCGGAGATGACGATGAACGGCTCCCCGCGCAGGTGCTCCTCCGCGTTCTTGACGCTGCCCGCGGTGCCGAGGGGGACCTCCTCGGCGACGTAGTGGAGCTTCATCCCGAGCTCCTCACCGTCCCCGAAGTAGTTGCGGATGAGGGTGGCCAGGAACTGGACGGTGACCACGGTCTCGGTGAAACCGTGCTTGCGCAGCAGGCGGAGCACGTGCTCCATGATGGGCTTGTTGACCACCGGAAGCAGGGGTTTGGGCTGGTTGGCGGTCATGGGGCGGAGGCGGGTCCCCTCGCCGCCGGCCATCACGACGGCCTTCATGGGAGGCGCCTGAAAAGCGCTCTCCGGGGTTTCCTCGTGGGTGCTCATCGCCGGTGCCTCCGTAGGACGGTGCCGTGGGAGGACGCGGCGGGGGACGGGTTCTCGGAGCGCGCGCCGTGGCGCGCGGTGGGACATGTTCTCATGACGGAGACGACACTCCCTTTCGATCCGACAGGACTCGCGGTGAGCCGGTCCGTCGGTGGATCAGGGTCCGGTCCGTCCCTGATCCGGGCGGCTCGGCCGGTCCGAGCCTTCGGCTACCGCTCCAGGATCGCCGTCAGCGGCCGCCGATGTGGCTGGATCGGGTCGATCCGTGTCGTGGCCGCGGACGTGGTCGCTGTCTCCGGCGACCGGTCGGTCCCCGTGGTGATCAGCGCTTTCGTCGCGGCGGGTCTGGGCCATCAGGCGCAGGCCCTGTACGGCGTAGAGCAGTCCGGCCCACCAGTAGAGAGCAGTTCCCCAGAGCGCGAAGGCCCAACCTATAATTCTCGCCACATCCGCCACGGTGGACTCGTAGCCCGCGATGAAAAGCAGGGGGAACGAGTAGAGGAGGCACAGCGTGGCGGCCTTCCCGGCGAAGTTCACCGGGAGGGGCCCGTAGCCGAAGTGGCGCAGGAGCGGCAGCGCGCCGAGGATGAGGACGTCGCGCAGGACGAGGATGGCCATCAGCCACCACGGGACGATGTCCCGGATCACCAGGCCGAGCAGCGCGGCGAAGATGTAGAGCCGGTCGGCGAGCGGGTCGAGGACCGTGCCCAGGCGCGAGGTCTGGTTCCAGGCGCGGGCGATCTTGCCGTCGAGCCAGTCGCTGAGCCCGGCGAAGCCGAGCACCAGCAGCGCCCACCAGTCGGCCTGGGGTACCAGGACGAGCCAGAGGAACAGCGGCACGCCCAACAGCCGGAGCATGCTCAGCAGGTTGGGAACCGTCCAGATGCGGTCACTGACCGCCGGGCTGGCCACATCGCCCCCCGCCTCGAGTCTGCCATCTTCCGCGGATCGCCCCATGGCGCCCACGATAACGGGCGGGTGGGTCGTTTCCCGCCATCACGGGGGCCGACGGCCCCGACGTGGCCCGAGGGACGATCGTCCGCCAATCGTACCGTGTACGTTTTGGGCCTTTTACCAGCGCAGTGTCTGTTTCGGAAAGCACGGACGCGTATCCGGCCGCCTCCGGCCACGGCGCCCGCTCCCTCCCACGGGTTCCAACGAAGGGGCCTCCCCCGGGGTTCCCGGCCGCATGGGCCTCCCCCGGCGCGGCCGCTCCCCCGGACACCGCGGGGGCCGCTAGAGCGTGAGGATGCGGTCGGCCGCGCGGCGGCCCGACAGCAGGGCGCCGTGCACCGTGGCGGTGTGCTCGATCTCGGTCGCCTCCCCCGCGAAGAACAGGCTGTCCCCCACCGGGTTGTCGAGCGCCACCCGGTCCGCGTCGCCCGAGCCGACGGCCGTGTAGGAGAAGGCGCCCCGCGCGAACGGGTCGTCCCCCCAGTGGGTCACCAGGTGGTCCACCGGGTCCGGCGCCTTGCGGAACATGCCGCGCAGGGTGGCCATCGCGTGCTCGACCACCTCGCCGTCCTCCTTCCCCTCCAGGAACCGGGCCGCGTTGCCGCCGTTGCGGCTGACCAGGACCGGCGCCCCGAGGACCCGCTGGCCCGCGTACCAGTGGAACCAGGCGCCCTCCTCCGCGCCCAGGTGGACGATGACCTCCGCGTCGCCCCAGAACACCTCGTCGAAGCGCAGGAACAGCTTCTCCAGGCTGCCGTTGCCCAGGCGCTCGACGGCGTCCCGCTTCTCCTGGGGCAGCGGGGGGTCGAACCCGACCTGCCCGGCCTTGAGGACGCCCAGGGGCACGGTGACCAGGACGCGGTCGGCCGTCAGGGTCCTCTCCCCCTCGGGGGTGTCGACCCGCACCCTGGCGCCGTCGCCGCTGTGGCCCACCGACAGCACGACGTGCTCCAGGCGCACGTCCAGACCGCGCGCCAGGTGGTCGGTGATCCGGTCCATCCCGTCGGGGAAGACCACGTCGTCACCGCTGAACTCGTGCCGGGCGGCGACCGCGGAGAAGGCGATCTCCTCCGCGTCCGCGCCGTGGTCGCTCTCGGCGATGCGGTGCACGATCTCGTCGGCGTCGCGGGCACGGGCGCGCACCAGGTTGGCGTCGTAGAGGGCCTGCTTGATGCCCTCCTCCATCGACTCCTGGGGGTTGGCGCCCACGGTCCCCCAGTACATGTGCTCCTGGAGGAGGTGGACGTCCTCCATGTTGCGGCGGTGGCGGTCGAAGAGCAGCCTCCGCCCCTTGGGGTCGTAGGCGGTCTCGGTGGACCTGTTGAACACGGCGGTGCGCAGACCGATCTCGTTGACCAGGTCGGCGAGGGGGTTGTTCTCCTCGCCCCGCATCCAGGAGGCGCCCACGTCCAGCGTCGTGGAGCCGCCCCAGTCGCGCACGGAGTGGATGCGCCCGCCGGTGCGGTCGCGGCCCTCCAGGACGGTGACGCGCTCCCCCTCCCGCGCCAGGCGGTCCGCGGCGGCGAGTCCGGCCATGCCGGCGCCCACCACGACGGTGTGGCCGCGCCCGGGGCCCGCCTCGCGCCCGCGCGGTTCGACCTGCTCGCTCCCGGCCCCCCGTCCGGCGTCCTCCCCCTGCGTGTTCTCCCCGCCCGCGTCACCCGGGTCAGTCATGGAACTCCCCCTCCGTGCCGGTGACCGACACGAGCGACTGTAGGCGGTCCCCGGGCCGCGCCCGGGGACGACACCCCGCCCTCGGTCGGAACCGCTCGGCCCCGGCTCCGGTCAGGAGCCGGAGGGCTCCCCGTCCTCGTCCTCCAGTTCGATCCTCTCCCTGCGGCGCTCACCCTGGACGTGCTCCTCACGGGTGACGTCGCGCTTGCGGACGTGGACCTCCTCGACGGGCACGCGCTCCTTGGAGACGACCGGCCGCTCCTCGTAGAGCGTGAAGGTCTGATCCTCCTCGTGCATGTCCCCGGCGTCGTCGGCCCTGGTCTCGTCGGTCACCGGACGGCGCTCCATCTGGAGCTCGTCGTGATGGAGCGGGACCGTCTCGTCGTACTGCTCGGTCTCCACGTACTTGTGGAGCCTGGCGTGGCCGGCCTCGCGGCGCTCCACACCGATGTCCACACGCTCCTCGGAGCGGACCATGGAGATGTCGTCCGCCTCGGGCCGGCCCGTGTCGCCGGCCGCCCCGGCGGTTCCCGCGGTACCAGCCGTGCCGGCGCGGTCCCCCATGCCCGCCGGGGGAACGCCGCCCGCGCGCTCGCCGCCGGAGGCGTCCGCGCTGCCGTGGCGGGCGTAGTAGTCGCGGACCAGCCGCTCCTCCTCAGGGGAGATGTGCCTGTCCGCGTCGATGTTCGGGGCGTCCTTCACCGTGGACTTGTCGAAGGGCACCTGGATGTCCTCCTCCTTGGGCCGGGAGCCCTGGAGGGGCACGAGGGTCTCGTTACGGCCGAAGAGGCCGGTCTCGACCGACACCCAGCTCGGCTCGTTCGTCTCGTCATCCAGGTAGACCTGCTTGATCTTGCCGACGTTGTGGCCCTCCTCGTCCAGGACGTGGTGTCCGATGAGATCTCCGGGTGCGCGGTCGCGTGCCATGGTCCCTCCCCTTCTCTGCGGTCCCCTGCCGGAACACCGGGTGTCCCGGCCTCGTACGACCTCACCCCTACCCCTCGTGGCCTGCGGGAAGAGCCGTGAAAGGGAGCCGCTAACGGGCCGAGGCCGAGAATTGAGCAGAAGTTTTTCCCGGCCTCCAGTCCTTGACCCGCGCGAGGGGCGCCGCTGTCCTCCATGGACGTTCGACCACGGCCGGTCACTCTTGGCATGCGGACGAACACGCACGGATACACTCCAGGGGTCCCCGCCAGAACCGTCCGAAGGAATCCGCCGTGCGCCCAGCCGTGGCCGTCCCGCTGGCCGTCCTGTTGCTCGCCTGTCCCGCCGCCGGCTCCACCCGTGCCGTGGGGCCGGGCGCGGTCGTGGAACTGTCCGCCGACCGGCTCGCGACGGCCCTGCCCGTGGCGGCGGCCAAGTGGCACAGCGGCGACCCGGTCGACTCCCCCGAACGCGAGAGGGAGGTCCTGGCCGCGGCCGAGCGCCACGCGTCGGCGCTCGGGGTGGAGCCGGAGGCCGTCGCGGCGGTGGTGCGCGACCAGATCGAGGCGAACAAGACGGTTCAGCGGAGCCTGCACGCCCGATGGCACGCGGACCCCGGCGGCGGGCCGGGAACGGAACCCGACCTCTCCCGGGTCCGGGCCGAACTGGACCGGCTCACCCCCGAGCTGGTGCGTGCGCTGGCCGACGCCGGCCCCGCCCTGCGCTCGCCGGACTGCGGGGCGGACCTCGCCCGGAGCACCCGGGAGGTCGCGGACGAGCGGGGGCTCGACCGGGTCGGCGCAGCGGCCCTGGCACGCTCCCTGGCCTCGGTCTGCCCCTGACCCGTGCCCGGCCGGAGGGCGCCGGGGCGACGGAGGAGGGAGGCGACGGCTGGGCCCTGCCCCCGGGGCTCCGGGAGCGGGGTGCGGGCCCGAGGGGGGCACGGGCCGGGGAGGGCGCGCGGGGGCGCGTGCGCGCACCCGCGCCGTCGGGGCCGTGGGCCTACAGGGGGCCGGCCACGTAGGCCTCCAGGCGGGGCCCGTCCGGCAGCCGCCCCCAGAGCGCCCAGGCGAGCATGCGGTGCAGGCCGTCCAGGTGGGTCAGGGCGTCCGTGCGTTCGAGCCTCTCGTAGTAGGGGTGGTCCACGGCCGAGGAGCTCAGGAAGACGGGACTGGGGTCGGCCGCGGCGTGCCAGGCCAGCTTCCCCCAGCACACCGGGTTGCTCTCGATGTAGCGGCCCTCCCACGAGGAGAGGGTGTCCACGGCGTCGGCCACGGTCGTCCCCTCGGGGTCGACCAGCACCAGCTCGCCGCCCTCCCCCGTGTGCCAGGGCAGGACCGTCGCCAGGACGTCCTCGCGGTCCAGGGCGACCCTGTGCCACGTGCCGCCCAGCTGGCGGGAGGCGAGGTCGAGGATCCCCTCCGCGTACTCGTTGGTGCGCCGGGAGACCTCGTCGCTCACGGGGTGGGTGGCGCGGAAGCGCCGGAGCACGTCGTCGGGGGTGACGGTCGCGATGGTCTTCACGGGCTCGGCTTCCTCCGTTCCGCGCCCGACGGGGGCCGGGCGTCGAGTGCGTAGAAGGATAGACGGCCCGGGGCGCGACCGGGAGCCCGTCCGGAGCGGTCCGGCGGGCCCCCGGCGTCGTCGCCGGACGGGATCAGCAGGTGTTGTCCCGGCTGTTGTCCCAGGTGATGTTCCGGACGACCGTGCCCGCCGCGCACGGGTTCTCGTTGAGCGCGGTGTTCACCAGCCTCAGGTTCTCGAACGTGATGTCCGAGGTGTTGGCGAACTCGGAGCGGGCGGCGATCCGGATGTCGCCGGGACCGGCGATCGTCCCGCCGTCCTCGGCGATGGTGACGTTGTGGCAGTTCTCGACCAGGACGGCATTGCTCCCGGTCTGCGCGATGTCGACGCGCTCGATCACCGCGCCTCCGCTCTCGGAGACGCAGAAGATCCCGCGGCCGCCTCCCCGGGCGCGCACCTCGCCGACCCGGATGTTGTCCGGGTACCCGTTCCCGATCCGCCCGTTGCGGTTGGCCATGCGGAAGGCGGCGTAGCCGGTGCCCGTTCCGGCGTCCACCGCGTCCACCAGGCCGACGTCGGCGTTGACCGTGTTGTTGAGGAGCAGACCGGAGTACCCGGTGTCGCGGGCGGTGACGGTGCCGATGGTGAGCCCGTCGACGCTGTAGGTCTCCACGCCGTGGTTGTTCGTGCCGGAGACGTAGACGTCGTCGATGGTGATGTCGCGGGTGGTGCGCACGGCGTCGCTGCCCCGGCTGTCGACGCGTATGCCCAGGCCCGAGGAGAGGCGCAGGTCGATCTGGCCGAGGTGCACCTGCTGGGAGCCCCGCACGAAGACCCCGAAGTAGGGGGCGCCGGTGACCGACAGGTGGGGCACGGAGACGTTCTGGGCGTTGCGCACCCGTACCGGGGCGTGGTCCGCGGCGACCGCGCCGGAGACGTGGATGGTGCCGCAGACCTCCAGGGAGGTGTGGCTCGGCAGGTCGAGCGAGGCGTTGCCCGGGACGGTGCCCGACTGCCACACCACCACGCGCTCCTGGGAGGAGCGGCCGGGGGTGAGGCTGCCGACGGCCGTGCGCATGGCGGTGAGCATGTCACCGCCCTCGTAGAGGACGGTGCCGCCGTTGCGCGCGACCCAGGTGGAGCCGAGCAGGTAGGCCTCGGCGTCGAAGCCGCTGTCGCCGCACGCGGCGGCCGCGGTGCTTCGGTCGCTGCCCGCGTTCCGGATGTCGTGGGGCTCGGGTGCGGCCGGCGCCTGAACGGCCGCGGCGGCCGTTCCCAGGGCGAGGCCGGCGGCGAGCGCCGCGTTCAGCAGGAGGCGGCGGGCGCGTCGTCGCGGTCCGGCGGCGCGGGTCCGGCCGCGCCCTCCGGTGGTGGGGGTGGGTGTCATCGGTGCTTCTCCTGTGCGAACTCCGGGACGTCTGCGTCCCGGGAGGGGTGAGCGGGGACAGGGAGCGCTCCCAGGAGTCCGGAACCTAACACGGAAAGCGCATTCCGGGTAGCCGTGCAACTACGCATGGAACACGGGTCTGGCCACGGAGACAGGGGTTCTGGCACAATCCGTCCCATGCACAACAGCCGAGAGGACCGTGCCGCGTAGGCGGCCGGGAGACGTCCGCTCCGGGGCCCCGCCCCGGGAACGGCGACGACACACCGCGATCGACGGCCTCTCCGGACCCGCGATGGCCGAGATCTCGCGGCTCGAACACCGGCACCCGGAGATGTCCCCGGGGTGGACGCGCGAGCTGGTCGGGATCTGGCGGCGGTTCGTGCGCTCCCCGTACCACCGGCTGTGGGAGGAGCGCGACGACAGCTGCGGCGTATGGGAGTGCTGCGGCGACCCCCACGAGGCCCGCGTCCTGCTGGAGGCCGTGGCCCACCGCATGACCTCCCGCCGTGCCCGTGAGTTCCGCGCCCTCCTCCGGACCCTGGACGACCTCTACTGACGGCCGGGGACCGGCGCCCCCGGCCGCGCCCGGGTCAGACCAGGCGTCCGTCCCGGGCGACCACGCGCCCGGCACGGACGACCGTCCGGCGCCGGGGGAGGTCCACCACGACCTGCGGCAGGCACTCCCCGTCCACCAGCAGGAAGTCGGCGGGAGAGCCCACGGCCAGGTCGGCGGCGGGCAGCCCCACCACCTCCGCGCCGGAGTGCGCGGCGGTGAGGTAGGCGTCGGACAGCTCCCCGTCCAGGCGCGAGCTCAGCGCCCTGGCCATCATGTGGGCGCGGTGGAGCATGTCCGCGTCCCCGAAGGGGCTCCAGGAGTCGCGGACACCGTCCGAGCCGACGCCCACGCGGACACCGTGCTCGCGCAGGCGCGCGGCGGGCAGGACCCGGGCCGCGTCGGAGGCGACCGTGGTCAGGGAGATTCCGGCGGCGCCGATCCGGGCGGCCAGCCGGTCGAAGCCGTCACCCGCCTGGGCCACGCAGAAGGCGTGGCTGACGGTGACGGAGCCGCCCATGTCGAGAGCGCGGGTGCGCTCGATGACGGCGTCCATGGTGCGCACGCCCAGGTCGCCGCGGTCGTGCAGGTGGATGTCGACGCCGACGCCGTGGCGGTCCGCGATGTCGAAGACCAGGTCGAGCTGGCCGTCGGGGTCCCCGTCGAAGCCCTCCGGGTCGATGCCGCCGACCAGGTCGGCGAGCCCCGTCCTGACGGCCTCCTCCAGAAGGCTGTCGGTCCCGGGCGAGCGCCGGACACCGTGCTGCGGGAAGGCGACGGTCTGGACGTCCAGGGCGTGCGCCAGGTTGCGCGCCGCCCGCCGGACCCCCTCCAGGCCCTCGAGCCCGTAGACGGGCGCGACGTCGGCGTGCGCGCGCATGGCCCGCGTGCCCCGGGTGACGGCGTGGGCCATGAGCCGCTCCGCGCGGACGCCGACCGGCGTGGGCGAGGTCCGGAAGAGCTCGGCGTCCTGGGCCCCGAACCCGGCGATGCCCTGTGCCGGGCTCCGGGAGTGCCAGGGCTCGCCCCAGGTCGTCTTGTCCGGGTGGATGTGGGCGTCGACCAGGGTCGGCAGGGCGATCAACCCACCGCAGTCGACGACGGCCGTCTCCCCCTCGGCTTCCGCGGCCACATTTCCGTCTACCACGACCAGGTCGACGGGGTCGCCGCCCAGGGGGCGCAGGTCGCGGAAGACCGTCGTACGGGGCTGTTCGTCCATGGTGGGCCTCTCCACACGGGTGCCGGTACGTGCGCCGGGGACCGACCGGCCCCGGACGCGCGGCGAATGCTACGCCTCCGACCGCGCAGCACCGCAGGTGGGGCCGGATGCGGGGCTTCGCCTTGCACGGGCCGTCCGGGCGGACGGGCTCCTGAGGAGGAGGCGGATGCGCTTCACTGGAGGAGGGCCCGCCGACCACGGTACGGGAAGGGCCTCGTTCCCCACGGCCGCTCCGGGCACCGGGCGACCGCGGTCGGACGCGAACGAACCGGAGAGGGCCGTCCTACCCCGTACGTCCGACCGGTTGGGGTAGGAGACATGTGGGAGGGAAGAGATGAACGACGCCGGGGAACGCACCGATCCGCATGACACAGACCAGATGCGTGTCCTGCTCGACGCGCTCGCCGCCGCCGACGTCAAGCGGCTGGTTCGCGCGTCGCGTGAGAACGATGGGGACGAAGTGGAACGGATACGGCGAAGGTACGTGGAGGGCTGAGACCAGATGTGACCGAAAGCCCTACGGCGCAAGGGTTCCGTGTTAGCTTCGAAGGCCTGGGAACGTTCTACTGGGCCCGAACGGAGAGCCATGGAACTGGAACTGCTCGCCGAGGACGACAAGTCGGTGAACAAGGGCTGCCCCTCCGTCTACCTGAGCGATACGGGGGACTTCGTCGTCCAGGACGCCGGCCTCGACGACGCCGACTTCGCGAAGCTGGTCGATCCCCTGCCGGGCGAGACCGCGGTCCGCATCTCCCCCGAGATCGTCCTCGCCGCCGTCGAACGCTTCCGGCGGAGGGACGCGTGACCTTGGCAGGTGTCCGCTCCCGGCCTGTGGGCGGGGACGAGTTCGACCGATTCTTCGAGGACTGCCGGTACACGGCGTTCCGGCTGGAGACCCTCCAGGTCTACGACGTGGGCTACGAGAAAGAGGCGTTCCGCCGATTCCTGAGGACGGGGAGGTCATCACGTCCGAGTCGCACGAGTCCTGGGCGCGCCTCGTCGGCGGAAGCCGACGGTTCAGCCGGGTCCACGTGGTCGTCGAACCGCTGACCGACTACCTTCGGTTCGCATCGGTGTGGGGTTACCGCTCCAGCGTGCAAGCGGGCGAGGAGGTCAACATCCTCCCCGTCACCGAGGACACCTGGCCCGAGGGCATCCCGCGGCACGACTACTGGCTCTTCGACTCCGAGCGGCTGGTGCGCATGAACTACGCCCCGGACGGCACCATGCTCACCCCCGAACTGGTCTGCGACCCGCAGGAGATCGTCCGGGCCAACGCGGTACGCGACCGGGCCCTGCACCGGGCTGTCCCCTTTCCCGAGTACGAGAAGCGTTTCGACGCCGACATGCATCCCCTGTGACCGACATCGACAACCACCGGACCGCGAACACCGTGCACGGCAGCCCCGGTACATCGGTGCAAGCGGGTCTCGTGCACGGCGGCATCCATATCGTCTCCGGGTCCGCCAGATCCGTTCGGGTCCCGCGACAACTACCGCCGGCCGCCACCGCGTTCGTGGACCGCACCACTCATCTTCAACACCTGGACGCGCCGGCAGCCGAAGCCGGGACCGGGGTTCCGGTCGCGGTGCTCGTCGGCCCACCGGGTGTGGGCAAGACCGCTCTGGCCGTCCACTGGGCGCACCGGGCGCGCGACCGGTTCCCCGACGGGGACCTCTACGCCGGTGTCCACGGGCACGGACCCGGCCCACGCGCCGAAGCCGGCCAGATCCTCGACACCGTCCTGCGTGCTCTCGGCGTCCCACCGGACCGCATCCCCTTGGACCTCGACGGCCGTGCGGCCCTGTACAGGTCCGAGCTCGACGGCAAGCGGATCCTGGTCGTCGTCGACGACGTGCTCGACCCCGCGCAGGTACGCCCCCTCCTGCCGGCGTCACCCGGTTGCATGGTCGTGGTGACCAGCCGCAGCGCGCCGGCCGGGCTCGTCGCGCGCGAAGGGGCCCGGCGTCTCGCGCTGGGCGTCCTTCCCGTGGCCGATTCGGTGAACCTGCTACGCAACACGGTCGGGGTCCGGGTTGACTCGGAACCGCGCGCGGCACACGAACTGGCCGAGCACTGCGCACGCCTCCCCCTCGCTCTCCGAGTGGCCGCCGAACGCCTCATCGCCCGGCCGGACGCGAGCTTCCCGGGCTCGACTCTGTCCGTGACGCGCTGGATTGGTTCGAGACCGAGCGTACGAACCTGGTCGCCGTTGTGGGTGCCGCTCTGGAGCACGGCCACCACGGCACCGCCTGGAGACTGCCCGCGACCGTTTACGGTCTGTTCGAGCTGCGCCGGTACTGGCACGAGTGGCGTGACCTCCACACCCTCGGTCTGCGGGCGGCCGAGAGCGCGGGCGACGCCTTCGGAACGGCTCGCAACCACCTGGGGACGGGCGACGCCCAATGGCTGCTGGGCGACCTGGACGCGGCCGTGCGCCACTACCGGGCTGCCCTGGCCTCCAACCGCGAGGCCGGTGACCCGTGGGTGGAGGGGTTCGCTCTGCGCCAACTCGGTGTGGTGGCCTGGCAACGCGGCGAGCGCGGCGGCGCCGTGGAGACCGTCGAACGGGCCATCGGGGTCTTTCACGAGGCGGGAGAGCGGCGGGGGGAGGCCATGGGGCTGCTCAGCCTGGCCGACTTCCGCGCGGACCTCGGCGGGTTCGACACCGCACTCGGGCTGGGAGCCGCCCTGGACTACCTGCGCGACCACGGCGACCCCCGTGCCGAAGATGTGGAGGCGCGGCTGCTCCGGCTGGCCGCCGACGGCTGAGGCGTGCGCGCCGGCGGGTGCTCAGGCCTCGACGTGGGCCGCGAGGTTGGCCAGGGACGAGGCCAGACCGTCCTCGTGGTCGGCCTGCGAGATGCCCCGGGGCACGTCGGTCGCCTCGACGGTCACCTCGGTGCCGTCCTCCGTCTCGGCCAGCCGCCAGGTCATCGTCATCGTCCCGGCGAACGCGGGGTCCTCGGACTCGAAGGCGACGCGCTGCACGATCCGCTCCCCCGGGACCAGCTCGGCGAAGCCGACGTCGGTGACGTCGCTGGCATCGGAGGTCTTGCCGTGTCCGGCGGCCGGGTCGAGGTAGGTCAGCACCATGCGGAAACCTCCGCCGGCCCACGGCTCGAAGCGTTCCATCCGGCCGGTCATCCCCTCCGGCGGCAGCCATGCCTCGAGGGAGCCCGGATCGGTCATGGCGCGGTAGACCGCGGCGGCGGACGCCCGCACCGTCCTGGTCCCCCGGTCGGTACGCGGTTCCTCGCCGCCCATGCCCACGGTCCTTCCGCTCGGGTGCTCCTTACCCACGAACCTAGCGGACGCGGTCCCCCGGCGCGGCGCGGGGACACGGTGCCGCGCCCCCGTGCGAACGGCCCGCCCGCCCTCGGGCGAACCGGGGCGGACGGGCCGTGTGCCGGCGCGGGACCGGACCGGCCGGTCGCGCGCGGAAGGGGGTCAGACCTTGCGCCACCGCGGCACCCACGCGCCGTCCTCGACCTCGTAGTCGCCGAAGAGGGCGGGGGCCTCCTTCCTGAGGGTCTCGCCGATCAGGTTGAAGAGCAGGCGGATCTCCTCCTCGGCGCCCGGGGCGGTGCGCGCCTCCAGGGTGTGGCGCAGGGTGCGCACGTTCGCGGTCCACACCAGGCCGGTGGCGACGCCCTCGGGGGCGAAGCGGCGCATGAAGGACGTCTTGTGCTTCTTCTCCGCGAACTTGACGCCGTCGTCGTCCAGGCCGAAGTGGTCGGCCATCCAGAGCTGGAACTCCTCCATCTGCTGGAGCATGGCCGTGGCCCGCTCCATCAGCTCCGGGTCCTCCTCCGCCCAGTCCGGGAACCAGAACGGCAGGTCGCTCAGGCGCACGAAGCGCAGCGACTCCTGCGAGACGGCGACGCCGGGACGGTGCCGGATCAGCTCGTGGGTGAGCACCCGGGACACGTTGTGCAGGACGAAGCTGAAGCTGACGTGCTCCAGGACCGAGCCGTGCAGGCTGGCCAGGATGTTGCCGAGGTACTGGTCCTGGTCGGTGCGCACGCGCGTGACGTTCGGGTTGAGGCCCGGCTCCCAGGAGCGGTAGCACAGGCGCCCGGCGAACTCGGCGAGGTTCTGCGGATCGTTGAGGTGCGCGTCGAGCTCGCCGCGGTCGAACCGCTCGATCCACGCCTCACCGCCGACCTCCTTGAGGTAGTCGGTGATCGCGTCGTAGTCGACCTGCGGACGCGCGACCAGACGAACCTGCGGCTCGACCCTCTTCACAGCACTGCCTCCCGTTCGGTGGGCCCCGCCTCCGGGCACGCGTGAACACCGTGACCAGGGGTTCCGGGGGCACGGGGGCGTGTGTGGGGGCGGGGCCGATTAGCCTCACCCGAGGGTACACGTCCGGGGACGGGAGAGGGCCGGGTGTCCTCCTGGGAGGACACCCGGCCCTCGGACCGGTATCGGTGGTGTCGGCGTGGTGGAGGTTTCCCGCTCGGCGGCGGGCCTGCCTTCACCGGCTAGAGGCCGTAGAAGGTACCGGGGGCCAGAACCAGCCCGACGACGATGGAGATGATGCCCCAGAGGAGCTGTCCCCGCAGCACTCCGAGAACACCGGCGACGATGAGGATGATTCCGAGGATCGTTAGCAAAATACCCATACACAACCACTGTCCTATAACGAAATCATCAAACAGCGTGCGGTGATTTGTTTTGCTTTGGTGGCATCGGTGCAGGTGAGGAGGCCCGCACGTGGCACAGGCCACGCGCGGGCCCGGATCCGCCGTCCCCTCCGGAGGCGTCAGTCCCGCGCCAGGCGCAGTGCCCGCGCCACGATCCCCTCCCCGACGCTCGCGGTCAGGATCGACTCGGGGTGGAACTGGACGGCGTACCGGCGCGTCGCCGGGTCCTCGATCGCCATCACGACCTCCTCCCCGTCCGCGCCGTCTTCCAGGACGGCGGTGACCTCGAAGCCCTTCACCAGGTCGGGAAGGGTGTAGGTGGAGTGGTAGCGGGCCGCGGGGAAGGCCTCCTCCTCGCTCAGCCCGCTGAGGAGCCGCCCGCCGGACACCCTGACGCGGCCCGGCTTGCCGTGCACCGGATCGGCCAGGGTGCGCAGCTCCCCGCCGGCGTGCTCCACCATGCCCTGGAGGCCCAGGCAGACCCCGAACACCGGCAGGTTCCGGGCGGCGAGGGCGTCCAGCAGGGCGGACATCCCGAAGTCCTCCGGAAGGCCGGGGCCGGGCGAGATCACCACCAGGTCGGGGGCGAGCCGGTCCAGGAGCGACGGGTCGAACCCGTAGCGGACGGTCGTGACCTCGGCCCCGTGCCTGCGCACGTAGTCGGCGAGGGTGTTGACGAAGGAGTCCTCGTGGTCGACGAGCAGGACCCTCATCCCCTCGCCGGACAGGTCCGCCGCGGGGGCCGCGACCGGTTCCGGGACCGCGGGCGCCCCCTCGGCGGTGAGGACCTCCCGGCGTGCGGCCTCCTCTCCCAGGGCGAGGGTCTCCAGCAGTGCGCGCGCCTTGAGGAAGGTCTCGCGCTCCTCCGCCTCGGGGTCGGAGTCGTAGAGGAGGGTGGCGCCCACCCGCACGGCGGCCACGCCGTCACGGATGTGGGCGGTGCGCAGGGTGAGGCCGGTGTTCATGGAGCCGTCGAAGTTGACGACGCCGACGGCGCCTCCGTACCAGCGGCGGGGGCTGGACTCGTTCTGCTCGATGAACCGCATGGCCCAGGTCTTGGGGGCGCCGGTGACGGTGACCGCCCACATGTGGGTCAGGAAGGCGTCCAGCGCGTCGAAGTCGCGGCGGAGGGTGCCCTCGATGTGGTCCACGGTGTGGATGAGGCGGGAGTACATCTCGATCTGACGGCGGCCGATCACCCGGACGCTGCCGGGCTCGCACACGCGCGACTTGTCGTTGCGGTCCACGTCGGTGCACATGGTCAGCTCGGACTTCTCCTTGACGGAGGACAGCAGCTCCTGGATGTTCTCGGCGTCCCCGAGGGCGTCCTCCCCGCGCCGGATGGTGCCGGAGATCGGGCAGGTCTCCACGCGCTGGCCGGTCCCCGGCTCACCGGTGACCCGCACGAACATCTCCGGGGAGGCGCCGACCAGGTACTCGCCCTCCCCCAGGTTGAAGAAGAACTCGTAGGGCGCGGGGTTGCGCTCGCGCAGCAGCTCGTAGAAGCGCGCGGGCGAGGAGCAGCGGGCGTAGGTGCGGTGGCCCGGGACGACCTCGAACAGGTCGCCCCGGCGGAACTTCTCCTTGGCCCGGGCGACGACCTTGGCGTAGGAGCCCGGTTCGGGCCCCTCGGGAACCTCCGAGGCGACCACGGGCGGGGTCGGCTCGGTCTCGCGCGGCAGGCCCTCGGTGGTGGCCTCGGGGCGGTCCCCCTCGGCGGGGACGGTGAACTCGTAGGTGTAGCGCACGCAGGTCTCGCGCTTGCGGTCGCGGACGATGACGGCGTCGGGCAGGTGCAGGACCAGGTCGCGGTCGTCCGGGTCGCGCTCGATGTGCTGTTCGATCGGCTCGAACTGGAAGGACAGGTCGTAGCCGAACGCCCCGTACAGGCCCAGGTTGGCGTCCTCTGGGCTGCGCAGGGAGGCGATGACGGCCCGCAGCGCGGTGAAGACGCTGGGGCGCCGGCTGCGCTCCTCCTCGGTGAAGAACGCGTCGGGGTCGGGTTCGGGGACGACGACGCAGACCTGGTCGCGGTCGCGCCCGTCGGTGGCGCCGACGGTGCCCAGCGCCCGGGCCAGCACCGGCAGGAGCACGCGTCCGCGGTCGTTGAGGGCGGTGGCGGTGACGCGGCGTCCGCGGGTGGTGATCTCCAGGCACGGGTCCACGTACCCCAGGTGCCAGCGGTCGTAGCGGCCCGGGTACTCCATCCCGGAGGAGAGGACGCCCCCGCGCCGGTACTCGACCGACCGGACGAGGTCGGTGAGGACCTCCGGGTCGCAGGGGGTGGCGCTGCGGTGGACGGTCACGCCGCCCGGGGTGCTGTACGTGGTGGTCTGTGTGGCGCTGGCGTTCACGGCCGGTCCTTTTGCGCAGTGTGCGGACGGGATGACCGCACCGGCCGGGGCCGTGAAAACACGAACGACCGCCGGTCCGGGGCGGTCGCTGGGGTATGCGAAATCGGAGCACCGCCTAGAGGCGGCGCCACCACTGGGCTCGGGGCGAGGTGGTTCGCATGGGCCCGAGTGTAGCGGGTGCGAGGGGGCTCGGGGAGTCCGACGGGGAAGTCGGCGCCCGTGTCCCGCAGGAGGAGTGCGGAACGCTGGACGAGCCGGTCGGTCGGGGAGCGCAGGACTGTGCTAAGCTTCGGAACCCACTGTGCCTTTCCGAGCAAAAACATAGTTACCTGCAACAGGTAGGATATCAAGCACATGCAGTTCTGTCAAGACGGCGCCGGGGAGGCGTCACCGGAGCAGTCCGCACTGGCCGCGGAACAGGCCCGGGTCGGCACGATGTACGAGCGGCTCGACGTCCTGCGCGCCCGCACCGCCGAGCAGCTCGCCGAGGTCCAGCTCGACGCGCAGACCGGCTACGCGGCGCTCGTGGAGCGCGAGACGCGCGCCTACGAGCACGCCCGGCGCCGCGCCCAGCTCAGCGCGGTCGAGGAGGGGCTGTGCTTCGGCCGGATCGACTTCTCCCACGACGACGGCCCCGAGGCCCGCTACGTGGGCAGGATCGGCCTGCGCGACACCGAGCACGAGACCATCCTCGTGGACTGGCGCGCCCCGGCGGCCCGGCCGTTCTACGCCGCCACCCCCGGTGACCCGCAGGGGCTCACGCGCCGCCGCCACCTGCGGGTGCGTCGGCGCAGGGTGACCGGACTCGACGACGAGGTGTTCGACTCCGCCGGCCTCTCCGAGGGCGACCGGCGCCAGCTGGTCGGGGAGGCGGCACTGCTGGAGTCGCTGCACCGCGAGCGGACCGGGCGGATGGCCGACATCGTCGCCACCATCCAGTCCGAGCAGGACCGGGTCATCCGCGCCCGGCTCGCCGGGGTCCTCGTCGTCCAGGGGGGACCGGGCACCGGCAAGACCGTCGCCGCCCTGCACCGCGCCGCCTACCTGCTCTACACCCACCGCAACGTACTGGAGCGCCGCGGGGCGCTGGTGGTGGGCCCCAACACGGCGTTCCTGCGCTACGTGAGCGACGTGCTGCCCTCCCTCGGCGAGACCGACGTGGTGATGCGCACCCTCGGGGAGCTGTTCCCGGGGGTGGAGGCGACCGCGCACGACGCGTACGCGACCGCCGCGGTCAAGGGCTCCCCGCTCATGGCGGACCTCGTCGCGGCGGCCGTGCTCGACCGCCAGCGCACTCCGCTGGAGGCGTTCGGGTCGGGAGACCTGGTGGTGGAGGCCGACGCGGGAGCGCTCACCGTCCCGGAGGAGGCCTGCCGGCGGGTGCTGGACACCGCGCGCGGGCTTCCGCTGGCCCACAACACGGCGCGCAAGTACGTCGTGCGGACCCTGCTGAGCGAGCTGGCGCGGGCCGAGTCCGTGCTGCTGTCCCGCCCCGTCCAGGACGACGACCTGCCGTTCGTGGGCGAGCGGCTCTGGCACGAGGCGCCGGTGCGGCAGGCGCTGGACGCGCTGTGGCCGGACCTGTCGCCGGAGCGGCTGGTCCGCGAACTGCTCACCGACGCGGCGGCGCTGGAGCGCGTCGGCACGCGGGTCGGCCTGGACGAGGCCTCCCGGGCGGCGCTGCTGCGCTCCCCCGGGTCGCCGTGGACGGTCGAGGACGTTCCCCTGCTGGACGAGGCCGCCGACGTCCTGGGGCGCGACGACACCGACGAGCGGATCCGGGAGCGCCGGGCCGAGGAGGAGCGCGCCGAGGAGGTGCGGTTCGCCCAGGGCGTGCTGGAGTTCACCGGCCTGGCCGAGGACGAGATGATGAACGCGGAGGCCCTGGCCGACCGGCACCGCGACAGCGGCCCGCGCCGCACCACCGCCGAGCGGGCGGGCGAGGACCGGGAGTGGGCGTACGGGCACGTGATCGTGGACGAGGCCCAGGAGCTGTCGCCGATGGCGTGGCGCACGGTGATGCGGCGGGTGCCCACCAGGTCGTTGACCGTGGTCGGCGACGTGGCCCAGACCGGCAGCGCGGCGGGCGCCCGTTCATGGACGGACGTCCTGGAGCCCTACGCCCCCGGCAAGGTGCACGTGGAGCGGCTGCTCGTGAACTACCGGACCCCGGCGCCGATCATGGCGGTGGCCGCCGACGTGCTGCGCGAGGCGGCGCCCGGCGAGGAGGTCCCCGAGTCGGTGCGCGAGGACGGTGAGCCGCCGCGCGCCGTGCGGCTGGCGTCGCTGTCCGAGGGGCTGCCGGGGATCGTGGCCGAGGAGGCGGCGGCTGTCGGCGCGGGCCGCGTCGCGGTCGTCACGTCGGACCGCCGACTCGCCGAGGTCGCGGAGGCGCTTCCGGACGCCGCCCGCCCCGGCCCGGTCAGGGACGCCCTGGAGGAGTCGGTGGTGGTGCTGACCGCGACCGAGTCCAAGGGGCTGGAGTTCGACTCGGTGGTGGTCGTGGAACCGGACACGCTGCTGGAGCAGCCGCGCGGCGCCAACGACCTCTACGTGGCGGTCACGCGCGCCACCCGGCGGCTGACGGTCGCGCACACCTCCGACCTGCCCGAGGTCCTCAAGCGCCTGGAGGGGTGAGAACGGGCCCCGGCCACCGCGTCGGCGGCGTCGAACAGGTCCTGGGGCCGGTCAGCCGGGGGCGGCGGACGATCCGCCGCCCCCGTCCGTCTGCAGGGGCGGGAGCGGCGTGCCCGGGACCGCGGGGCTCAGCGCACGGCCGGGGACCCGCAGCACTTCTTGTACTTGCGCCCCGAACCGCACCAGCAGGGGTGGTTGCGTCCGGGGGGCCAGGGGGCCAGGCGCCCGGACTCCGGGGACAGCGTCCCGGCCCAGAGCCGGAGGGCATCGCCGTCCGCCGCGTCGAGTCCTCGGGCGCCGGCGAAGGCGCCCAGTTCCTCCGGGGTGGTGAGGACCGTGGCCATGAGGGCGCCGGTGTGTTCCGCGGACTCCGCCCGCAGGGACCGCTCGACGCCGTGGTGGTGGGCGTCCGTGTCCGCGTCGTCGGACAGGAGGCCGAGGTTCCGGGCCTCGGGGAGGGCGTCCCGCGCGAAGGCCGCGTGGACGACCGGGCCCCGGCCGGGGACGGCGTCGTCGGCCCGGTCCAGGGCGGTCTCCAGCGACGACGGCGCCCCGTCCGCCGCCAGGGCCGCGCGGTCGTGGGCGTCCGGGGCGAGTCCGAGCCTCTCGCGGGCCACGGCCCGGCCGACGAGCGGCAGGAGTCCGTACGGGTCCAGCTGGGAGATGATCTGCGCGGGCTGGGCGAGGATGGCGCGACAGGCGACGTTGTAGCAGTACAGCGCCTTGTCGAGGTCTCCCTCGCGGGCGAACTCGTCGGCGAGCACGACGGCCGTGGCACGGCCGAGCACCCCGGGGCGCATGAGCCCCTCGATCAGGTGGTCGGCCTCGTCCACGCGGCCCTCGGCGCGGAGGGAGGCCGCCAGCATGTGGGTCGCGTACTGGCGGTGGTCGGGGTTCGGGGCGAACTCCCGCAGTGTCTCCAGCAGATCCCGCGCCGTCCGCGGGTTCGTGGGGCCCAGCCCCTGAGCCGCGTTCAGGAGGATCTCCCCCGCCTCGTCCGGGGCCGCCGCCAGGTCGTCCAGGTACCGCTGGGGCAGGTCCATCTCGAAGAGGGCCCCCACCAGTTCCGGGGGGAGCGGGGACGGGGGCAGGGGTGCGCTGTCGGTCATGCTCCCAGGTTA
The DNA here is from genome assembly GCF_026642255.1 of Streptomonospora nanhaiensis. Classification (GTDB taxonomy): domain Bacteria; phylum Actinomycetota; class Actinomycetes; order Streptosporangiales; family Streptosporangiaceae; genus Nocardiopsis; species Nocardiopsis tropica. Next base: position 4,661,733 of record NZ_CP113264.1, read on the forward strand.
GGAGCGGCCCGGACCTGCGGTGACCGGCCCGCCCGTGGCCTCCGGTCCCGTCCCCCGGGACCCCTCCCCGGGTCCCTGGCAGGCCGGACCGCTCCCCGGTTCGCCCCGCTGTCCCGGCTCGTTTCACCCGTGAGCGGACCGGTCGCCCGGGCTCATGCGCTCGGCCACTTCTCGCGTAGGAGGTTCACCAGGTCGGGGCGTTCGAAGCCCTCCAGCAACGTGGTCAGGCGCTCCAGAACCGCGGGGACCTCCCACTCCTCCAGTCCTTCCAGGAAAGCGTCCAGAACAGGGTCGCCCGCGGCCTCCCGCCCCTCCCCGACTCCGGACACCTCCTCACGGGAGGTGGCCATGGTGTCGAGGGCCACCCCCGCGTTCTCAATGTCGTGCAGCAGGTCCGGGTTCTGCTCGTACCACCACACGCGCGCGACCTGGGGGTCGCTGAGCACGTCCTTGCGGAGTTCCCCGACCCTCTCCATACTCACCCGGTGCAACGCCCTCTGGATCTCCTTGCGCGGACCGATCCGTTCACGTTCGCGGTCCAACGCCAGGTCCTCCTGGTCGGCGGTCAGGCTCACCAGCACCGCGACCTCGCGCACCACCTCCTCACGGAAGTTCCGTGCCTCCGCCAGCCCACAGGCGATCTCGGCCTCGGCCGAGCCGTGGTCCCCCAAGGAGAACCGGGCACTTTCCTTCGAGGCCATGCGGATGACCTCGCGCTGGATCCTCGCCAGTGCATGTGCCCGCGCCGCCGCCCCTGCCCCGTTCCAGGAGACGGTCACCTCGAATGCCCCCTCGAACCACATGCCCTCGGTGTTGGTCGGTACCCGGGCCTGGAAGGCGTGCGTCGTGTCCGGGGTCCTGAAGGCGATGCTCCAGGAGGGCACCTCCCCGCCGTCGCCCTTGCGTCGCCATGCGCTCATCGCTTCTCCTCATGTGTGCTCAGGCAGTGAGCCAGATCGTCGAGAACGGGGGACCTGCGTGCATGGGCGTGCTTCCACCGCCCGATGGAGCGGGCCAGGGTGTGGGAGAGGGCTTCGTGACCGCTACCCGCGCGGCGCAGGACGTCAAAAGCTCCGGGGTGTCCTCCCCCTCCTGCCTCGAGAGCGTCGAACCAGGACCACAGGGGTTTTCCCACCTTGCTGCCCGATCGTGAGGCCGCACGCCACGCGACAGCCACGAGGTCTCTGTCGATCTCGCGCCGGTTCACCTCGGCCATCACCCGTGGTGTCGTGTCGTCTTCCCGGGCGTCCAGGATCCGGCACAGTGCAAGTGCCGCCACGAAGGTCCGTCGGCCCCTCTCGGGCCGTTCCGTCCAGGAGACCAGTTCCTCGAGGACGACGGGGTCGTTGGGGGTTTCCCCGGCAATGTCCTCCAGAGCCCGGATCACCGCCTGGTCCCAGTGGGTCGGTACCTTTTCCGCGATGTGGCGTATCCGGGTCAGAGCCGTCGACGGTTGGACCCGACCGTAGACCCGGCATGCCTCGAGAACGGTCCGGTCCCGCAGGGTCACCCCCGCCCCCCGGGCCACTTGGTACAGCACGGAACGCACCTGTGTCCCCAGTTCCGGCGTGACGGCGGCCTCCGCGATCGCAGGCACCGCCTCCCACATACCGGTTCCGGAACGGCCCCACCTTTCGATCAGCGCCCGTACGGGCGCGGCGTCACGATGGCGCCGTGCAAGGCGCAGCCACCGCTGTGCGGCCACGGCCCGCTGCGGACTGTCCAGGTCGGTCACGGCTGTGCTCGCCCATTCCTGGATGTGTTCGCGTGTGCCCGGATGTTCGCGCCACAGGTAGTCGAGCGCATCGTCCGCACCTCCACGACGCTTGAAGTGGACCCGGTCCTCGATCACGTGTGCGCCGAGTTCCCAGAGGTGCGAGGTCAATCCTTCGCCGGAGATGGGCGTGCGCCACAGCGGCGGGATGTGCCACTCTCGGGCCAACCGATCCGCGTGGCGCGTGATCACCTCGCGGTGTCCGCCCTCGAGCAGGGCGACCGTCGTCATCAGCACGCGGCTGAACTCCGTCTCGGCGTCATGCCTGTTGAACCACCGCGCCATCTCCTCGGTGGCGTCGGCGAAGCTGTCGAGGACCTCTTTGATCCAGACGGCCTCGTCCTCCCCCGGCATCCGCCCGTGGCGACGACTCCGGTCCGCCTCCTGCGCAAGCCTGAGTGCTCTCGAGGGTTCGGCCCCCTCCAGAACGTCCCGAACCTCGGGATACCTCAACCACCGGTCAGCGGTTTCGAGCCCGCAGCGCTGCCCCATAGCCCGGCGGAAGACGTCGACAGCGCTGGCGGGGGCGTCGATGTGCAGCCAGGCCTGGTACTCGGCCAGGAACTCCTGCCGCTGCCCCGGCCCCGCGATGAGGACCAGCAGCGCCCGGGCGTCACGGGCATCCTCCACCAGACCTCGCAGAGCGACCAACTGGGCTGTCGTCGGCCTGGTGAGGGAGGTGAGATCGAGGAAACGGGAGTGGTCGGAGTTCAAGCTGATCAGGGAGATACCGGCGTCCTTCTCCCCCGTGTCGATGGTGAGCTCCTCGATCGACGTCCTGGGTCGGACCCCGTCCAATGCGTGCACCGCGGTGAAGGCACGGCCGGTGCCGGGCTTACCGGTGATGACCCCCACGCCATGGGACCGCAGGTCGCTCTGGAACGCCGCGTACTTGCCCTCGTCGGGGGAACAGAAGGTGGCGCGCACCTCACCCACCCGCTCAGGCGAGAGCTTGGCCGTCTGGCGGAGCCGTCGAGTGGTCCCCTCCCCGATGTACTCGTGATAATGGACCCCACCGTCTATCCGACCTGCGGTGACCGCCTGGCCCCGGTTCTCATCGACCCGGTTGCCCCATGGCGACTGCCGAGGCACGTCCTTGCCGTCGTGGCCCGTCTGTGGCTTCGGCGTGTCTGGGGGGCCTCCGGTCTCATCGCTTCCTCCGTCTCCTCGCGCATCTTCGGGAAGCGGCACATCATCCGCCATGTGATGCACCGCCTCCGAAGACCGCCCCACCGTTCAGGGTCTCGGCTTGAACCACCTGACCGTGGTTGGTGTTGATCGAGTTGCCGATGTGGGGCTCACCGACCCCAGGAGCACCGTTCACGGGGGCCGACACGTCGGCTGCCCGGTCCGTCTTCTCCGGCGCGGCCGCGTCGTCCTGGGCCCGCGACGGCACAGGGACGAACAGGTATCCCTCGGCCTGGAAACCCTTGTCGGCGACGGTCGCCTGCACCGGCTGCCACCGGGGGGCCTTGACGGGGGTGAAACCGCCCAGGACGACGTCCTCGTAGACGCGCCGGGAGACGATGACGGCCACCAGGGTGGTGTCGGCGTCGGTCCGGCGCAGTTCCTCCCGCACCGGTTCGGAGTCCAGGAGGCGGTGGGTGCTGATCATGGCCTCGCCCATGGCGTTCATGGGGTCCCCCTCCCCGAGGTCGGGAAGGGGACCGACGTCGACGCTGACACGCAGCCTCATCCGGAGGGCCCGGTCCAGGCCGGCGAGGTTCGGCTGGACCTCCTGCAGCACCTGCTGCAGGTTCTCCAGAAAGGGGCTGATGAGAAAGGGCAGGTGCTCGGGATCGGTACCGAACACGTAGCCGTCTCCTCCGTGGCGCGGAAAACGGCGTCCCTCCCAGACGTGGCTCAGGCCAGAGCGGTTGAGGGCCAGCTCCAGCACGTGGGGGATGAGGATGCCGATGGTCTGCTGGTTGAGGGAGCTGGTGGCGCTGAACTTCTCCATGTCCACGGCCAGGACGGCGCGGTAGGGAGGGAGGGGCGCGACCGTTCCGTAGCGGGGCGGAATCAGTTCCATGGGGATCTCCTCGTCGGGTGCTCGGCAGGGCTTCTGTTGCCTGCCGACAGCATTCCGGGAGGATCGGTGACCCTCTGTTCACTTCTGAACAGAGCAGGAGCAGAGTGACGCAAGCCACGTCAGTCGCGATTGTCTCCGCGTGCCAGAGCCTCCAGCCCGACCAGGTCGAGGATGGCCACGTACTGCCTTCCCGTGCGGATGAGACCCTGCTCCTTCAGCTGGGTGTAGGCGTTGTGCACAGAGGTGCGGGAGAGGCCCGCGAAGGCCGCGATCTCCTGTTGGGGGAGGGGGATGCGCAGCAGGCGGCCCTCCTTCTGCACGCCGGGCCGGTCGGTGAGCATGGCGGGGATCGGCTCCCCCAGCATCGAGGCCAGGTGCACCAGTGCGGCGGGCAGCCTGCGTTCCGCGGGCAGGACGGCCTGCTGGACCCGGATCTGGTCGCTCTCGTCCTGGCGCTCGAACACACTGCGCCAGAGGGCGGCGACGAGCTTGAGCTCGGTGAGCCTGCTCTGGAAGTGGGGCGCGGTCAAGTACACGGTGCTGCCCTCGCACATGGCCGTCACCGTGGCGTTGCGGGCACGGCCCTCCCCCGCCAGTACCGACTCGCCCAGCACGTCTCCGTAGGAGCGAAAGGCCAGGGGGACCGACGTACCGTCGGTGCGCGTGGTCTCGACGCGTGCCCTCCCGCTGAGTATGAGGTGCACTCCTGATCCGGTCTCCCCCTGCCTCAACAGGGTCTGCCCCGGGGTGAAGGGCGTTCGGGGGATCGCGACCGTCAGGCGGGCCCACTCCAGGTCGGTGAGCAGCCCGCCGAAACCGTGTCGGGGCATGGGGGATCGTCCTCTTCTCCTCTGGGGGTACCCGGGGATTCTCCTTCGCCGTCGGCGGCAGGCGGTCGGGTTGGCCGACTCCGGTCACGGCCCCGCCCGGAGCGCGGGGGGCGGCCGGGTGCCGCCGGGGCCCGGAGGCGGCGCGGGCGCCGGGCGGGGCGCCCCCGGCTTCCGACGGGCACGGTCGCGCACGCCGCCGGAAGCCGGGGGTACGGGGGCGGCTGGTCTCAGACTCCTTCGCAACAGGCACAGCACTGGCAGCAGTTGCAGCACTCGCACAGGTCGCACCAGGAGTTGCGGGGTTTCCCGGTCCAGGGCCCGGGGTGCGGGTCCCGGCAGCAGAACTGGCACGTGCCGCACATGAACAGCGCCACCGCGCACCCGCTGAAGAAGCCGCGCGTCTTCGGTGGGTTGGAGAGCGCGGGGGTGTCGCACGAGCAGGCGTCGCAGCACCCTCCCCCGCCGGACTTGCCGCCCCCGGAGCCGGAGCCGTGGCCGCCCTCGCCGGGTCCGTGCCCCCCGTGGTGGTGGCCTCCTCCCCGGTGCGGGGTTTCCACGCCGTAGGCGTCGTGGGGGCCGTGGGAGTAGCGGGGCGTGTGGGGCCCGGGGGCCTGATGCTGGTGCGGGCCTTGAGGGTGGTGGGGGCCGTGCGGCCCCGGCGCGGGGTATCCCGCCTGGGAGAAGACCCTGTCGACCGAGCGGCCGAGTTCGCGGACCAGCAGGGCGCGGACCAGGCGGTCGTCGGTGAACTCGGCCTCCTCCAGCGCCAGGCGCACACCCAGGACCGCTCCGTCGCACAGTTCCCGGGCGCGGTCGGGGCCGGTGTCCGTGGCGGTGAGCGGGTTCCAGGCGCCGCGTACCAGGTCCTCCTCACGGTCCTCGACCGCGTCCAGCAGATGGGCGATACGGCCGAAGAGGCGCCCCGCCTCACGCAGCGGAGCGGCGTTGGCGGGGCGGTCGGCGAGGAGGGCGGTGTGCGCGAACGCCTCACCGGTGGCCTCCTCGGTGGGGGCGGTGACCGTGAGGATGTCGGTCCCCTCCCCCGCGGCGAGTTCGACCTCCCGCTGCCGGTCGATCACCGCGATGAGCCCGGCGCCGTCGAAGCCGAGCCTGTCCCCCGCCTCCGTGGCCCCGTGCCGCCAGCGCGCGGCCACCCGGCCCGCGAGCGAGCGGACGCCGCGACGGCCGTAGAGGCCGTCGCCGTCCTCGATGTGGTCGGTGATCTTGGCGGAGGCCAGCATGAGGGAGACCGCGGCTGCCAGGTACGCCCCCGAACCGTTGGCCGCCCGGGCGCCGCGCATGCCGCGCAGCGGACAGCGGCCGGCGGCGCGGGTGTCGGCCTCCTTCTCGGACTGCGCGGCCGTCAGGACCGAGACGACCAGTCCGTCGTAGTTGGTGGCGACCCGGGAGGCCTGGCCGTGGTCGTCGCGCAGGGCCAGGCACAGCCCGCACATGTGGGACATCCACTCCTCGGCGAGTCCGTCGGGCAGGGAGTGCCGACAGGGGCGCAGGATTCCGAACACGAACCGCTCCTCATCATTCGACGCGACGATCTCGCGTTGACGACGGGGTTCGACGCCCGAAGTGGCCGTGGAGTTCACGACCCCGTTCGCGTTGTCGCACCGGGCCGCTATCGTGCAGGTTCCTCCACGTCACCCCGCACCGGTCTCCCCCGGCGAAAGGGCTCTCATGAGCCGCAGAGCAATCGAGAACACCGGCACCGCCGACCACCGTCCGGTTGACTCCCAACACACCCACCCGACGTCTCGGCACCGATCCGGGCCCCTCCTGTGGGACCTGCGTCGTCTGTTGTCGGAGGAACCGGCCGCCCCGGAGGTCGTGGAGCAGGCCCGGCAGCGCAAGGAGTCCGCGCTGCTGGGCTTCGGAGTCGGGCAGAGCGTGGTGGCGTCGTGGCTGTACGCCAAGTGCCATCACCACATCCCAACCACCGTGGTCCCCACCGCCGCGGTGGTCGCCACCGGCGACGGCGCCTGCGCACTGCTCTACAACCCGTACTTCTTCGTCGAACTGGACCCCGAGGGAGTCGGGTTCGTGCTGTTCCACGAGGCCCGGCACCTGATGCACCGGCACCTACACGTGGAAGAGGAGCTGCGCGGCGACCCGGCGTTCACCCTGGCCGCCGAGGTGGTCATCAACCACGTCGCCCTGCGTCGGCTGGACCTTTCGGACCTGCCCACGGTTCCGGCCCGCGGAGGGGCTGGCGACGGCGCACGGGAGCCCGTGGGCATCGACCCGGTGCTCGTCCATCAGGCGTACGAGGAGGATCTGCGGCAGCGGGGACTGTCTCCGCTACCGTACGACGAGTTCGTCCACACCGACCTCACGGTGTACGCCGAGCTGCGCCGGATGGCCTCGTTCGACGAGCCCGTGCCGACGTTCTGCATGCACCTGGCCGGTGATCCGGGCGCCAACGGCTCGGGCGGCCGGGTGACCGTCCCGGCGGACCCGGAGACCGTGGAACGGGTGGGCCAGGAGGTCCTGGGGGAGGTGATGCGCGATGCCCTGCGCGGCGGCAGGTCGGCACGCGGTGAGCTGCTCGACCTGGCCGACCGCACGCTCGACGGCGGGGAACGGCTGACCCGCCTGTGGGGCGGTCTGGGTCTGGACAGACTGCGCGGCGTCACCCCGAAGACCCGCCGGGTGGACTGGTGGCAGCGGTGGCTGACCGACGTGCTCGCCTCGAAGCTGGCCGAGAGCGACCGGCTGGTCTACCCGAAGAAGCAGGGGGCGATCATGTTGGCGCTGGGCCACGAACCGATGCTGTCACGTCGAGGACCGGAACGGGCGAAGGTGGTGCTCATCGCGTTCGACACATCGGGGTCGATGCCCGGCTTCGTCGTCGACTGGCTGACCACCCTGGTCGGCCGGACCGACGGGGTGGAGAGCCACTGGCTCAGCTTCGACGGGGCCCTGATGCTGTTCGCCCCCGGAGAACGGGTGCTGGGCGGGGGCGGCACCGATTTCCAGAACGTCGTCGACTACGCCGAGGGCCGACTGGAGGTGAACGGCAGGCGGTTCGAGACCGAACCCGACGCGATCATCGTGGTGACAGACGGGTACGCGCCCGCCGTCACCCCCGCCGACCCCGACCGATGGATCTGGCTGATCACCGACAACGGCAATGACTGGCCGGAACGGCACCACCCGCCGATGGCCTGCCACCGAGTCGTGTCCGGACAACACTGAGGAGAGCCGGGTCGTGCCCACCGTGAGAACATCCCGGGCGGATCGCCCGACCACGCCGGGAAGCGCTCCCTTCGAAGGGGACGTGGAGCCGGGCGTGGAACGGCGGTGGGGGAACACCGCCACCTATCCGGCGCCACCGGAGGGCGATCCCACCGCAAAGCTCGAGAAGTTCATCGACGCGATGGTCGCCACCGGCCAGACCGGTCAGGTCTTCGGCGAGCACGGCATCGGAAAGACGTCCACGTTCGTGTCGTACATTCCGCGGCGGTTCCCCGGGACCACCCTGGTGGTCGTCCCCGCCGCCAACCTCGCCCCCGACGACCTGTTGGTCAACGCCCCCGTACGCGACCACCACAGCGGGGAGCTTGTGCTCCGCCAGCTCATCATGCGGCAGCTCGCCCCGGGAAAGCCGTTCATCTTGCTCATCGACGACTCCCTCCAGGCGGGCAAGACCGTGCAGTCGCAGCTCATGCAGATCGCCTGCGACTGGTCCCTGGGCGAGTACGACCTGCGTGAACTGGGCTGCGTCGGAGTGTTCCTCACCGACAACGAGTCCCTGGCCGAGACCGGTGCGCGCCGGACGGACCTGGCGGTCCTGGACCGGATGGTCACCATGAAGCTGACCGCGAACGACACCGCTTGGCGGTCGGCGCTGGCCGCGCGGTACCCGGACTGGGATCTGCGCGAGGTGTTCCGGCAATGGGCCGCCCTCCACCCCCGGCTACGTCGGCTGCTCTCACCGCGCACCCTCCAGCACGTGCTCGACTGCGCCCGCGCCGGGTTTCCGCTGGCCTGGGGCCTGCCCTTGCAGAACGGCGGCCGGCTGGCGCTGACAGAGGAGACGAAGGAAGGCAAGCCGGGCCGGGATCGCACCTCGGAGGTGCTCGACGCGATCGCCGAGTCGGTCGGGGCACGCAATCCGGCCACCGTGGCCGACCCGGTCCGCCGCATCCTCCGGGCCGCGACGACCCACCGCTGGGCGGTTCTGCTGCAGGGTCCGCCTGGGTGCGGGAAGACACAGATCACCAAGCAGATCGTCCGGGAGGAGACCGGTCGCGACCCCGTGTACTTCTCCCTGCCGGTGACCAACGTCGAGGATCTGTGTGTGCCGGTGCCCACCCCGGACGGGGCGCTGGACGCCATGCTCACCCGGTCCCTGCTCGACCCGGAACCGAAGGTACTGGTCTGGGACGAGTACAACCGGCCGAAGGACAAGGCCACTTTCGCGAGGCTGATGGAGATCACCCAGGAGTGGACCCTGGCAGGACGAGAGCTCCCCGGTCTGCGGGCGCAGGTGGCACTCCAGAACCCGCCGTACCACCTCGGCCGCAAGTTGCTGGTCTCGAGCAACAACGTGGCCCAGGCCAGTCGGTTCACGATCAGTTACGAGGTGCTCCCCGAGGACATCCCCGCCAACGAGTGGCTGATCTCGACGTACGGCGAGACGGCCGAGACGGTTCTGGAATGGTGGAAGAACGACATCGACGACGAGGGGCGGGCCTGGGTCACCAAGCGCACCCTGGAACGGCTGGTGAAGCTGCACCGGGAGGGGATGCCGCTGGAACCGGCCCTGATCTACCTCGGTGACGGCGAGTATGCCCCGGTACCGTTGTCCGAGCTGGAGGCCCGCCTGGCTGACCGGCGGCAGATCGGCCTGGTCCAGCTCGCCGGCGACCTCCCGGTCTGGGCGGCCCGGTTGTCGGCCGCCACCGAGACCGATGAGGAGGGCACCAACGACACCGACCTGGTCCACCAGGTGTTCTCCAACGCCGAGTTGTCCCAACTGGAGAGGCACATCGACGTGGTGGCGCGGCTGCTCCCGTACCTGCCGCCGAAACTGCGGGCCACCTATCTCGTGGGCCAGACCCGCGAGCGGCAACGCTTCTGGTTCACGGCCCTGGCCCGGATGGCCGAGCTGTCCGTGGCCGACCCCGGGCTCACCGGCGACGCCCCCTGATGAGGGCCCCGCCCCCTCCGTACCGCCGACGTAGCCGGTCTCCGGTCCCCTGAGCTCCGGTCAGGAGACCTTCTCGTCCTCGTCCTCGAAGTCCTCTTCGTCATCCTCCTCGTTGTACCAGTCCTCCTTGTGGTCGAGGTCGATGTCGGAGTCAAGGTCGAACGAGCGGATCATCGGGACGGACACGGTGGACTGCTCGTGACGCACCGTCCAGGTGTTGCGGAAGAAGTCGAACTTCAGGTGATAGCAATCGTCGGACTCGGTGAAGAGGATCGGCGGGACGAGGAAGTGCGCCGCCCCGACGGTGGCTGCGGCGGTGATGAATTCCTTGGCGGGCCGGATGCCGGGACCGGCCTGGCAGGAGGCGAAGTTCACCGGTGTCAGCGACTCCTTGCCGAGGACGTGGATGCGGTTGCCCTCGACGACGAACATCTCCGGGTCGAGGACCACGTCCTGTCCGAGCATCAGGATCGGCGCCTGGTCGACCTCCGCCTTCGCCGCGTCCTGTGCGCGCGTGTACTCCTCGATGACCTCCTCGTTGCGGGCGGTGTCGAAATCGGGGTTCGCCACGTTGTCGCCGTCGCAGAAGTAGCAGGCGCAGGCGGGCATGTCCGCGGTGTTGGGCTCCTCCGGTCCGGGGAAGAGAACGGACTTGTCGAACGGTGGGACCGCCGACCCGCCACTCCTGCCCTGGAGAAAAGCGGGGATCCAGGCGCTGTCGTCGGCCTCGATCACCTCTGAGCGGCACTGGGCGCGGAACGCGGTGTCACCGACCTTGCAGTTGAAGTGGTCCAGCAGCGTGATCGCGGCGCATTCGGCGAGCGAGAGCCCGTCGCTCTTGGCGAACCAGAAGTCGTAGCCGTTCGCGACGAAGTGCACGTCGCGAAACCGCTTGTGGACGAAGGGTTCGCGGGAGGAACCGGGGACGAGGCCTCTCCAGTGCGCCTCGGCGACCCGGTTGTAGTAGGCGTCGGCGTAGCGGGAGAGTTCGGGTGCGAAGGCGCTCTCCCCGGTCAGGTAGCACGCCTTGCCGAACAGCGCACCGATCTCGGGATCGTGCTCGACGTCCGGATCGGTGAAGACGAGTTCGGTACGCAGGAAGACCTTGCGGCCATCGCGGTAGGGCGCGCCCTCGTGCTCGTAGCGCTGGTCGAAGACCACACAGGTGAAGGGCTCGATCTCCGTGAGCGAGGCACCGCCGGTGAGGTCGAGGACGGACTCGCCGGACCCACCGGTGAGGTACAGCAGGATCGTGTAGCGGGAGACGTGATGGCGCGCGGCGTCGTAGTAGGGGGTGTCGAGGTGGCGGTGGAAGTTGGCGTCGTCCGGCTCGAAGCGGTTGCAGCGGAACACGGGGTTCACGTGTGAGAAGCCGTCGAGCCGCTCCCGCGGCATGGATGCGGCCACCGCCGCGGTGAGCGCCTCGGCGAGGAGCGCCGAGTGGAAGATGAAGCGGTCGCCGCCGCGGGAGGCGGCGTTGAGGGGCGGGACGTAGAGGTCCAGCGAGTCGAGGTCCGCCAGGCGGGCGCGCGCGGAGTCCGGGAGCCGCATCGCGAACGAGTACGCGCCCTCGGCGAACTCCTGGCGCTCCGTGAGCCGGAGCTCCAGTCCGGCGTCCGCGAAGAGGTGGTCGAGGGGGAGGATGTTCTCGAACGTGCGAAACGACAGCTCGCGGGGGTCGACGAAGACGGCGGCCAGGTACGGCGCGGTATCGCTGGGCCGGGCGAACAACTCGCGCACATCGGCGTCGATGAGGTCTGCGTCGACGAAGCGCACCGACTTGAACCGCACGGTCGGATGCCAGGAGACGGCCAACCCGTCGATCGTCGTCGCGGGACCGGTGTCGACCTCATCGACCTGGGCGCGGTACCGGGCGACCTCCTCCTCGGGTGCCCGGTCTGTCGACAGGGCAAAGAACCGGTCGCGGAGCTCGATGCTCATACGCTTCTCCAATACATGCGCAGTGCGGCTGGGATGTGGGGGGCCGATGCGAGCAGTTTCGCGCCGTCGGAGCCGACGTCATCGGGGTTGAGCAGCATCCGCCCGAGCGAGCCGGCGAACGGGGCTTCGAGCAGGGCCCTCACCCCCTCCTCACCGATCCCGTTGTAGCGGAGGTCGAGCTCGGTCAGCCCTGCGAACCGGTGCAGTGAGCGCACCCCCGCGGCGGAGAGGGCGTTCCTCTGAAGATGCAGGCATCGGACGCCCCCGAACTGTGGGGACGCCGCGAGCGCCGCCAGGCCCACGTCACCGACGCGGCAGTAGCGCAGGTCGAGCGTCTTCAGCCGCCCCGCGGTGGTCGAGGTGGCCGGTGCCGTGACGTCGGTGGCCTCGCTGTGGAAGTACGCCGAGGCGGCGAGGGCCTGGGCGCCCAGCGTGCCGATGCGCTGGTAGGACAGATCGAGCTCGTCGAGTCGGCTGAGGTCGAGTGTCGCGAGGGTGCCGGACTCGAAGTTCGGGGCCGGTTCCGTCTCATCGCTGTCGGGGTCCGTGTCCCATTCGTCCGAAGGGACGTCGTTCCTCGACGTGATCCGCAGTGCGGTCACGAAGGGGCCTCGCAGGGCCCGGTCGACCGGCGCCGGTGCGCTCTCGGACCATTCGACGGCGATCTTCGTGGCGAATCCGTACCGGCGCTCCAGGACGGTCGCTTCCGGTGGCAGCCCCGCGTCCCAGCTCCGCCGGTGTTCCCGCACCAACTCCTCGATCTCCCGCCCCACGGCACCTCGATCGGCGGGGCGGGTTCGGGCACGGCTCTGTTCCAGGCGGATCAGTCTTCCCCGGGCGTCGCCCCGCTCACGAAGCCGGTCACTGTAGGAGAGCCACATCGCTGCATCACCGGGGTGGTCCCGTAATCTCTGTTCAAGAGTCGCCAATTTCACGCGCGGAACGCTAGCAGTGCCATGTGACACACCCAAACCACCGGCGGGGCCCCGCTCCGGCACACCGACGGCCCAGTTTGAGCCCTCTCGGTGCAGCCGCGGCCGGTACCGGGGCAGCGTCCCGGACGTCAGGAGCGAGCCGTACGGGGGCACGATCCTGCCGAGGATCTGCCGACGCCCCCACCACAGGTGGCCGGGGAAACCCATCCGCCGAGGTCCTGGGCGGGGACGGTCCGGGACGCCCCCGGGGCCGGAGCCGGGCGGGGTCACCCGAACAGCGAGGCGATCCCGTCGCCGAGGAGGGCGAGCAGGTCCAGGGCGCCCAGGTCGAGACGGGCGCCCGCCTCCAGGCCGGTGGCGAGGAACGCCACCAGGAGGATCGGCACCAGGACGCGCGGGAGCCGGCGGCGGGTGCGGGGGGCGAGGGGTGCGTCGTGCTCCTCCTCGTCCTCGGGGTCCAGCCAGGGGCGGTCCAGCCGGGCGACGTCGCGCCGCAGGTCCTGGACCTCCGCGTGGTAGTGGTCGCGCTCCTCGCGCACCCGCTGGAGTTCGGCGCGTTCGGCGCGGACGGCGGCGCGGGCGTCGACCACGTCCACACGGGCCCCTTCCGGGCCGCGGCGGGAGTGCCAGCGCTCAAGGCGGGCCAGGGGCAGGTCCGCGTACTGGGTGGGCCAGTTGTCGTCGGCCGGCCCCTCGTCGAAGGGGTCGTCGAACCCGGGCTCGGTCTCGGCCGCGTAGTCGAGGGGTTCGTTCCCGCCCCGGTTCCCGTTCTCCCCGTCGGCCGCGGCGACCACGCCGAGGGGCGGGGCGTCGGCGGGGGCCCGGAGTTCCGGGGCGGCGACGGGCTCGAGCGGGGCCGGAGGGGCGAAGTCCTCGGGGGGAGCGTCTGCGGGGAGGTCGCGGCGTTCGGCCGGGGGCACGGCGACCGTCCGCTCGTGCGGCTCCCGCCAGGCCGGGGGCTCCTGGGTCTCCGTGGCCTCGGGCACCTCCGGCGCCTCCCCCGCCCCGGGAGCCAGGGCGGCCTCCTCGGCCTCCCGGCGTTCGGCGGCGCGGCGCTGGGCGGCCCTCGCGTCCCGGTCGACGGCCCTGCGGAGGGTGCGGCCGAACATGCGCGGCCGCCCGGCGACCGGGGTCGGGTCGTCGGTGACGATCTCGCCCGCCTCGTAGTAGGCGGGCGGTGCCAGGGGGTCGCGGGCGGGAACCGGCCCGTGCTGCGCGTAGGGTTCCGGGGCGTCGAAGATCCCCGTCGTCCGCCGGTGTCCGCCCTGCGGTTCGCCCCCGTCCGCCTCCCCCGTCCGGAGGGCGCCGGAGGTCGACGGTTCCCCGGGCGCGGGGGCGATGCGGGGCATGCGGGCCCTGGGGGGAGCCTCGGCGGCGCCATCGGGCCCGTCCACGGGCTCCGGCGCCTCGGGCAGGGGCTCGGGGTCGGACGAGGGCCAGAGCGCTTCGTTGGTCCGGCCCTGCGGGGCGTTCCCGTCCGGGTCGCGTCCGGACCCTGCGGCGGACCGCGCTCGTCCGGCCTCGCGCTCCGCGTCCGCGGCCCGGGCGATCTCCTCGGCGAACGCCCGGAGCGAGCCCTGTCCCAGCCGGGCACCGGGGGCGGGGCGTGCCGCTTCGGTGCGCTCGGCGGGCGCCCATGGCTCCGAGGGCGGGCGGGGTCCGGTCTCCTCCTCCCCCGGGGCCTCGGCCTCGGGGAGGTCCGGAAGGGGGATGTCGTCCTGCTCGGACGCGGTATCGAAGCTCCCGCCGCCGGCAGGGGCTCGGTCGCCGGCGGAGCCGCGTCCACCGTGCGGGGCGCGGTCGCCGCCCGGGTGCCGGTCGCGGGCGGAACAGCGGTCGCCGTCGGACCCCCTGTCCGCGTCGGCGTCCGGCGCACCCGTGAGGCCGTCCCCGCTCCCGGGTTCCGGTTCGCCGTCCGGCAGCGCCTCGGCCTCGGGGACGTCCTCCAGTCCGAGGTCGTCGTCGAGATCGCCGTATCCGGGGGCGCGGGTCTCGGCCGGGGACTCCGGGGCCTCCTCCCCGAACCCGCGCGGTGGCGCGGATTCCGGGGCTCTGTGCGCCTCGATCCCCTCCGCCGGTTCCGGGGACGCGGCGCCCGCCCCCGCGTCGCACGGCGGGAGGGGGACGGCCTGCGGGGCCTCCGCGGGCACGGTCCGGGACGGGCGGGGGGACGGGGCGAGCCAGTCGGCCAGCAGGTCGCGGCGGTCGGCGAAGGTGGGGGCCTCCGGGATCCCCCGTTCGGCCAAGTGGGCGGCGAGCGCGTCCCCGCCCTCCTCGCGGAGCACGGCGACCAGGGCCTCGGCGGTCCTGCGGTGGTCCGGGGGCGGCGGGTTGAGGAACGGCGTCGCCGCCGGGGCCGCGGGCGGACCGAAGGCCAGGTGTCGGCCGTCGGCGGTGCCGAGCACGGGGTCGTAGGTGGAGAACGACCAGCTCCACCCTGCCGCCGGGATCGCCCGGGGCGGTGTGAGCACGTCGTGCAGCGCCCGGTGCATCCCCCACAGGAAGCGCAGCTGTACCGCCTGCCACAGGTCGGCGCGCTCCGGCGCCAGGGCGATGTGGACGGGCAGGTCGGGCCGTGCCAGGGCGGCGGCGACCGCGCCGACCAGGAGGGGTTCTCCGCCGACGGCGGTCTCGGCGGCGTGCCGGTCGCGGGTGCGCACGGCGCCGGGCGCGGCGGTGCGCTCCCAGGGCTCGGGGGCGGGCAGCGTGTCCATGGCGGCCCAGCCGGGGGCGGGCGGGCGGCGCTGCGCCGGGCGGGTGTTGGGGTTCTCGTGCAGCGCCAGGACGCGCGGCAGGGTCAGCCCGTACCCCGGGCCGACGATGGCCCAGGCGTGCGCGGAGCGGACGTCCCCGGGCCACCGGTAGACCAGGGCCGCCTGCCCGTCGGGGTAGGTGTGCGCCCACAGGGTCTCGGGGTAGTCGGCGGGGTCGGTGTCGGGCAGGGCGGACCGGTAGTCGGCGGTGAGCGCGGGGATGAGCCGGTCGCGCCAGGAGCGCAGTACGGGCTGCTCCGTCTCGGGCAGCGAGGAGGAGGCGGGACCGGGTCCGACTCTGCCGAGGAGGGTGGGTTCGGCCCAGGCGAAGTGGATCTGGTGGTACATGCTCTCGGGCAAGTCGCCCCTCCCACGGGTTCGCGGACCGAGGCGGCGCGGCCGCCCCGCCGCCACTAGGGAAGGTATCCGGTCATGGCTTGAGAAAAACCGTACACACAGTTTTATGTGCGCGTATGCGTACTTTGCCCCGGTCTTGTTGACCGGCCCCGGCCACGCCACCCCTGTCCCCCGCGGAGCCCCCGCCCCCGGAGCACCGCCTCTCCCGTCCCGTGGGCCGCCGCGCACCGGTACGGGGAGGCGCTGCCGCGCCGGTCGGCCCCCGCCCCGTCGGGCGCCCGACCGGCGGGCCCGGCGGCCCGTGGCCGCTACCCGGCGTCCGCCAGGCGCCCCCACTGCTCCGCGCTGAGCGTCAGGTCGGTGGCCTCGATCGCCTCGTTCAGCTGGTCCAGGCTGCTCACCCCCACCAGCGGCACGACACGCGGGTCACTGTCCATCAGCCACGCGAGGACCACCTGGTTGCGGGTGGCACCGGTCTCCCGTGCGACCTCGTCCAGGACCGCCAGCCGGGCCGGGGTCCCGGGGTGGTCGTAGACCGGGTCGAGCCCGGCGGCCTTCTCCGGCCTCGTGTAGGCGCCCCACAGCAAGGAGGTGTAGGCGACCAGCGTGTGCTCCCGGCCCTCGGCGGCCTCCTCCCGCACGAAGTCGAGGAGTTCGGGCGTGACGTGCATGTGCCCCGTGGAGGCGAGGGGCCGGTCGAACCGGGGCTGGAGGTAGCTGTACCGGTACTGGAGCACGCGGGGGCGCGGCCAGCCGTTGGCCTCGGTGACGGCGCGGGCACGCTCCAGCCGCCAGGTCCGGTGGTTGGACAGGCCCAGCTCGGCGACCGCGTCCTCGGCGACCAGCTTGGCGAACGCGCCCAGGGTCTCCTCCATCGGGACCGACCGGTCCTCGTGGTGGGCGTAGAGCACGTCGAGCCGGTCCACCCCCAGTCGCTCGCGACTGCGTTCGGCGGCCGTGGCGACGGCCGCCGCCGACAGCCCCTCCTTCGTCTCCGGCCCCGTGCCGGGCACGGTGGGCTGGGCGCCGAGCTTGGTCGCGATCACGACCTCGTCGGTGATCCCCCGCTCCCGGCGCCACCGGCCCAGGAAGGTCTCGCTCTCGTGCCCCTCGAACCCCTCCACCCAGAACTGGTAGCAGTCGGCGGTGTCCACGAAGGTGCCCCCGGCCTCGACGAAGCGGTCGAGCAGTGCGGCGGAGGTGGCGTCGTCGGTCTGGCTGCCGAACTTCATCGCGCCCAGGCAGAGGGCGCTGACGCTGCGGTCGCCGATGGTGGTGTGGCGCATCAGATGGTCTCCTCGACCGGTTCGGGGGTGCGTTCGGCGAGCACGCCGAGGTAGTAGTCGATCTTGTGCTGGATGACGGCCTGGCGGTCGCGCAGCTCGGCGATGCGCTCGTCCAGCCGGCGCTGGTGTCCCTGGAGCACCTCGACGCGGTCGGGGACCGTGTGGTCACCGGCGCGGACCAGCTCGGCGAAGTCGCGCAGGCGTGCGATGGGCATGTCGGTGTCGCGCAGGCAGCGGACCAGGTGGAGGAGTTCCACGTCGTCGGTCCTGTAGCGGCGGTGACCGCTGGGCGAGCGCTCCACGCGGCGGAGCAGGCCCGCCTTCTCGTAGTAGCGCAGTGTGTCCAGGGTCAGTGCGAACCTCTCGGCGACCTCGCCCGGCGTGTAGTAGTCCCTCATGTCGAGAAGCATGGGACCTGGAGTGCGCTCCAGGTCAAGGGGTTCCGACGAATTGCCGGAAAGTTCCCCGTGCGGGGGCCTTCCCCCCGGCCGGGGCGCTCAGCCGCTTCCGCCCCGGATCGCACCGACGACCGCGTCCGTGAGGTCGTCGATGATCTCCCGCTCGCTGACCTCGGGATGCTCCAGCCACCACTCCCCCGCGGCCTGCACCATGCCGACCACGGCGTGCGCCACGATCTGGGACCGCAGGCGGCTGCCGACCCGCGCTTCGGCGAGGAGCTGCTCGGCGAGCTCCTCACCGAGCCGGCGGACCATCATGCCCAGGTCACCGCGCATGCGGGAGTCCTCGGACGTGGCCCGGTCCATGAGGAACCGGTAGAGGTTGAGGTTCTGGGAGATCATCGACAGGTACGCGCCGACGGTGGCCCGCGCCCTCACCTCGAACCGGGTGTGCTGGTGCAGCTCCTCGCGGATGCGCTCGATGAGCGGGTCCACGTGGCGCCGGGCGAGGGCGCGGTACAGCCCGCCCTTGTCACCGAAGTGGCGGTAGAGGATCGGCTTGCTGATCCCGGCCTCGGCGGCGATGGCCAGCATCGACGCGTCCGGCCCGTCGCGCTGGATCACCCGGTCGGCGGCGTCCAGGATCGCGCGCCGCCGTTCGGGGTCGCGTCCCCGGCCCCCGCGCCCCCCGCGTGCCGGGGGGATCTCCGGGGCGGGGGTTCCGGAGGCGTCGGTGCTGTCGGTCGGCGCGGTCGAGCGCGGGTGTTCGAGGGCCACAAGGGTTCACGGTAGCGGTTCTGCGAGGTGGGAGGGCGGATCGACCGCTCCCCGGCTCAGGCCCGGAGCGCGATCCAGGTGGCGGCGGCGCGGGCCAGCGTCCTCCCGGTCCCGTCGAGGAGCGCGCTGGTGGTGTGGATCTTGCGCCCGTCGACCGATGCCAGGTGGCCCGCCACCACGTAGGTGCTCCCGATCCGCGGGGCCTCGTCGATCCGCACGGTGAACCGGCCGAGCACGGCGGGGCGGCCGACCACGTCGCTGGACCAGCCGCCGGGGCAGTCCAGCGCGGCCCACACCTGGACCGGTTCGGCGGCGCCGGTCCCGTCGTCCAGTCCGGGGTGCGGGGTCCAGGTGCAGGCGACGGTGTTCCCGGCACCGCCGGGGCCGGCGCCGGGGCGCACGGAACCGGCGAACAGGCGCAGGCCGTCGCCCTCGGCGCGCTCGGGGCCGCAGCTGTAGCAGCGCGGGAAGGGGTGCCCGGAGAGTCCGGCGTAGCGGCTCTCGGCCTCCGCGGCCTCGGCGAGCCCGATCGGGCCTCCCGGTATCCCGGGGGCTCCTGGCCCGCCGGGGAGGTCGGCGACCGCGGCCTCGGCGACCAGGTGGCCCGCCTGTCCCTCTCCGACCGCCGGGTCGGTGAGGCGGAGGCCGGCGGCGGGGTCGCCCTCCACCGCCAGGGGGTGGTCCAGGGGCGGCGGGGTGCGCAGGGTGACCTGGACGGCCGGCCCTCCGACGGCGGTGAGCCGTGCGGCGAGCAGACCCGCGGTGTAGCCGCCGTTGCCCGACCCGTCCGGCCCGTTGTAGGCGGCGGGGACGGTGATGGTGGGGGCGCCTTCGCCCGTGGTGGCGTTCATGGCGCCAGCGTAGACGTCGGATGAATCGGACCGTCAGGGCGCCCGCGGCCGGAGAACCGCCCGGCGCGCACACGGGCGGGGGCCGGCGCGTCCGGCCGGCCGGACGGGCATCACACGCACGGCCCCGCACGGGACGGCGGGACGGCACGGCGCGGGACGGGGTGCTCCCCCGGCCCGCGCCGACGCGTCAGTCCCCGCTCCCGGTCACCGACACCCCCGCGCCCGGGGACAGCGCCACCACGTCCACGTCACCGTTCTTGATGGCCTCGTACAGGACCGCGCCCTCCGGGCCGAGCAGGTCCACGAGCGACTGCATCGCCTCGGCCTCGGCGTCCGCCAGCTCCTCCCGGGCCTCCGCGGTCTGGATCTGCTCCGCGACCTGGTGGGCCTCGGTCATGGCCTCCCGGACGGTCTCCGGCGGCACGGGCCGCTGGAGCGTGAGCTGCGGGGCGCCCAGGTCGTCGCCGTCCTCGGTGGTGTAGGTGGGGCTGATGAAGAACGCCCCGCCGCCCATCTCGGTCACGTACTCGACCAGCAGCTCCCCGACACGGGACTCCCACTCCCGCTTCGCGTCGTCGTCGGAGTACAGGGCCTGCCACTCGAATTCCGCGCTGGCGTCGTCCAGGGCCCGGCGCAGCGGCTGCCCCACGTAGTCGCGGATCATCTCGTTCCAGCCCGCGTCCTCGTGGGCCTCGTACTTGGTCCCGACCAGCTCGTGCATCTGCTGGAACACGTCGCAGTCGGGGTTGAGCTGGAACGTCACGACGCCGGTGGAGGTCATCTCCAGGTTGTCGGCGGTGACGACCGTCTCCGAGGACATCTCCGCCTCTTCGCCGCCGGAGAAGGTGAACGTGCGCTGGCCGCCGGGGTAGACGTACACCTCGTCGCCCGGGCCGTAGTACTCCCGGTTCCCGGATTCGACGCACTGGTCGAAGGCGGTGGAGGAGAACAGGCCGGCGTTGTACTCCAGCCCCATCTCGTCGGGGTCCACGCTGACGGAGCAGGCGGTGAGGCCGAGTGCGAGGGCGGCGGTCGCGAGGACGGCGGTGGTGGTGCGGTTGGGGGTCATCGGGGGTCCTTAGGGGTGTCGTGGGAGTCGATGAGGTGGACCGCTCCGCCGCCGGCCGGTGTACCGGTCCGGTCGGCGGTCTCGTCGTGACGGCGGGCGGGGCGAGCGGAGCGAGCGGCGCGGGGCCCGGCGCGGCCCGGAGGGGGCCGCGGACAGGACCGGCGTGGGCTGTCCGCCGGGTGGGCTCCCCGCGCCGTGCGGCGCGGAGGGTGTCGTACTGCTCGCCGGTGTGTCGTCCGGTGGGGGTGCTCGTGCCCGCCGGAGGGCTCCCGGTGGTGTCGGGAAGGCCCCGGGCGGCCGTGTCCCCGTTCTCCGCGGGACTTCTACGATCCGCCGCGCCGGCCGCGGGTTCGGCGGAACGGGGACGGCCGGGCGCTGTGGCCGGATCCGGCCAGGGCGGGGTCGGTCGAACGGCGGGGGAGGCGGGGGCGCGACCGGCGGCGCCCGCTCGCCCCGCCGGGCGTGACCTGCCTCCGCCGCCGAGGGGCAGGCCGCGCCCGGCGGACGATTGTGCCTGGAAGATCCTGCTGTTACCGTTGGTAACACGCATTGACCGCCCCTCCGCCCCCGGAGGGTCCGACAAAGGATGTAAGCGCATGAGTGAGGCCCCCGCGCCCGCCTTCAGCCTGGAACCGAGCGAGGACGTCCGCGACGTCCGGGACTGGGCCCACGGGTTCGCCGCCGACGTCATCCGCCCCGCCGCGGCCGAGTGGGACGAACGCGAGGAGACCCCCTGGCCGATCATCCAGGAGGCGGCCAAGATCGGGCTCTACTCCCTCGACTTCTTCGCCAACCAGTGGCTGGAGCCGAGCGGGCTCGGCATCCCCGTCGCCTTCGAGGAGCTCTACTGGGGCGACCCCGGCATCGCCCTGTCCATCACCGGCACGGGGCTGGCCGCCGTCTCCGTCGCCTCCAACGGCACCCAGGAGCAGCTCTTCGAGTGGGTCCCGCAGATGTTCGGCAGCGCCGAGGACGTCAAGCTCGGCGCGTTCTGCTCGTCGGAGCCCGACGCCGGGTCCGACGTCTCGGCCATCAGAACCCGAGCCGTCTACGACCAGGCCAAGGACGAGTGGGTCCTGAACGGCGTCAAGACGTGGGCGACCAACGGCGGCATCGCCGACGTCCACGTCGTCGTCGCCTCGGTCGAGCCGGAGTTCGGTTCCCGCGGCCAGGCCTCGTTCATCGTGCCCCCGAACACCCCGGGCCTGTCCCAGGGCCAGAAGTTCAAGAAGCACGGCATCCGCGCCTCCCACACCGCCGAGGTCGTCCTGGACGACGTCCGGGTCCCCGGTTCGTGCCTGCTGGGCGGCAAGGACAAGCTCGACGAACGCCTCGCCCGCGCCCGCGAGGGCCGCAGCTCCAAGGGCCAGGCCGCCATGAAGACCTTCGAGGCCTCCCGCCCGAGCGTGGGGGTCATGGCGGTGGGCACCGCGCGCGCCGCCTACGAGTACGCGCGGGACTACTCCACCCAGCGCGAGCAGTTCGGCCGCCCCATCGGCGACAACCAGGGCGTGGCCTTCCTCCTCGCGGACATGGCCACCCGCATCGACGCCGCCCGCCTGCTGGTGTGGCGCGCCGCCTGGATGGCCCGCAACGGCAAGGACTTCACGAACGCGGAGGGCTCCATGAGCAAGCTCTACGCCTCGGAGACCGCCACCTTCGTCACCCAGAACGCCCTGCGCATCCTCGGGGGCAACGGCTACACGCGTGACTACCCGGTGGAGCGCTGGCACCGCGACGCGTCCATCTTCACGATCTTCGAGGGGGCCAGCGAGATCCAGAGGCTCATCATCGGCCGCGCCGTCACCGGCCTGCCGATCCGGTGACGTCCGTGCAGGTCGGAGCGCCGGTTCCCTCGGTGCGCCCCGGGTCGCGGACGGATGGTGTCGGGTGGGTGGGGAGGACGGGGTTACCGGGGTTTACCGGTCTTTCCCGCACGAGTGTTGCCGGTTCTGTTGCCGGCAACAGGGGCGCGGAAGCCTGACCAGGGGGAGAAACCCTGGGCACGGTGGAAGGTGAGGCGGGGACACACCGGTCCGAGGAGTCCTGCCGCCCACCGTCCCCTCTCCTGCCTGTGCCGGTGGGACACCGGGGAAACGGCCCCAGCCGGGGGATGGCTGGCCTGCCGTCTCAGGCTTCACCGGCGATCCGCAGCGCCAAGGGGAAGTCACCTCGACCGGACTCAGCAGGACGGTGGAACACGGGAGCGGCCCCCGCGTCCGGGGAAGGGACGCGGGGGCCGGTCGCTGCCGGGCAGGCCCCCACCCGTCGAACGCACGCTCGGAACGGCGTGCTCATCGAAGGCCGGGCACCAGGAACGGGCCCCTCACGCGGCAGCGCGGGAAGCCTCCACCTCCCCCGCCGGGCCGTACGCCGGCGTCTGGCGGGTGAGCCCCCACGTCAGCAGCACACGCCCCACGGTGCGCACGCGGGCGGGGACCCGGGTCTCCAGGAACCGGCCTGCCGCGAAGTAGGCCACGGTGACGGCGCCGGACACGACCGGGGTCACCACCTCGGCCAGGGACCCCTCGGGGATGACGATCCCCCGTGAGCTGGCGTGGTGGACGGCCGCGCCGACGATGACGCCGACGATGACGGGAATCAGGGTGCGGATGTTCGCGGGCAGGTTCATGGGCTCCCTCTCAGGGGTGTCGAAGGGGGCGGAGCGGCGCACCACGCGAAGCGGTTCCCCCTCGGCGGAGCACCGGCACACGCACCGCCCGAAGGCGGTACCACTACCGGTACAGGCGGTTCGGGCAAACGACAAGGAGCTGGTACGCCCGGTAGCGGCCCCCTGAGGTGCGGTTGTTCCCCTCGGGAGGACCTCCGCAGCGGCCGACACGGCGGACGGCCGGGGGTCTCCCGGGCGGGCGCACCCGCGCCCGGCGTCCCCCGGCGAGGCCGCCCCGCCACGCGTGGGCGGCCGTCGCCCCGGCGCGCTCGGGACCGTCCCCGCCACGGGAACACCGAGGGGCCGGGGCCCCTGGCCCCGACCCCTCTCCGTCCGTCCTCCTCCGGCGCCTCAGACGCGGTCCTCCCCGCTGTGCTTCTCCAGGAACGTGTAGACGTCGTGCTCGTCCACGCCCGGGAAGGTGCCCGAGGGCAGGGCCGACAGCACGTGGGAGTGGGCGCGGGCCGACGGCCACACGTTGCCCTCCCAGCGGGCGGCCAGGTCCGCGGGCGGGCGCACGCAGCACTCGCCGGTGGGGCAGTTGGACTGGGTCCGGTTGGTGGTCTCCCGTCCGCGGAACCAGCGCGACTCCTTGTAGGGCACGCCGAGGGTGATGGCGTAGTTGCGCTCCCGGCTCGGGTCCACGTGCGCCACGCACCAGTGGGTGCCGTTGGGCTTGTCCGTGTACTGGTAGTAGATCGAGTAGCGGTCCGGGGAGGCGAACACCTGGCGCCCCGACCACTGGCGGCACATGCGCTGGCCCTCGATGGCGCCGGTCTCGTCGGTGGGGAAGACCAGGCCGTCGTTCTCGTAGGCCTTGTAGATGATGCCGGTCTCGTCGTTGCGGATGAAGTGGCAGACCAGGTCCAGGTGGCGGTGGGCCAGGTTGGTGAACCGGTGGGCCGCCATCTCGTAGGAGACCGAGTAGACGTCGCGCAGGTCCTCCACCGAGAGGTCGCGTGCGTGCTTGGCCTCCTGGAGGTAGGTGACGGCGGTGCTCTCGGGGATGAGGACGGCCGCCGCGAAGTAGTTGGCCTCGACCCGCTGGCGCAGGAAGTCGCCGAAGTCCCGGGGCTGGCCGTGGCCGAGCACCACGTGGCCGAGGGTCTGGAGGAGGATCGTGCGCGGGCTGTGCATGCCCAGCGTGGTCTCGCGCTTGAGGTAGATCCGCCGGTTGACGTGGTCGGTGAGGGAGCGCACCGAGCGGGGCAGGTCCTGCACGTACCTGAGGCTGAACCCGTGGTGCGTCGCGATCGCGAGTATCTGCCCCTGGGAGAGGGCGCCCGCGGTGTAGTTGACGGCGTCCAGGGTCTCGGTGGCGGCCTTCTCGATCTGCTCGAAGTAGTTGCCGCGCTCGCGCATCTGCCGGCGCAGGTCGGCGTTGGCCCGCCTGGCCTCCTCGGGGCTGGCCGTGGGCTTGGCGTGGCGCCGCTTGAGCTCGTCGTAGAGGCCGACGATGTGTTCGAGCACGTCGTTGGGGACCCTCTTGCCGACCTTGAGGTGGGGGAGGTTGAGCTCCTGGTAGAGGGAGTCGCGCTGGGCCTCCTCCACGGAGATCTCCAGCTGCGCGCGCCGGCTCGGGGGCTGCTTGGAGAGGAGTTCCTCGACGGAGACGCCGAGGGCGGAGGCCAGGGAGGTGAGGAGGGAGAGCTTGGGCTCGCGCTTGCCGTTCTCCAGCAGGGAGAGCTGGGAGGGGGCCCTGCCGACGCGTTCTCCCAGGTCGGAGAGGGTCATACCTCGCGCGCGCCGCAGATGACGGAGCCGCTGACCAAAGGTGACGAGATCTAGGTCACCTGTCAAAGACGGTATTTCTTCAGCACCAAAGTACGCCATGGGTTCATCTTACGGAAAGAATCGCTGATCTTCGCACGATTTCAAGTGGAAAAGCTCTGGAACTTCACCAAGAATCATAGTTACCGGCGGGGAACATACGCCCAGGGCTCAGCCCCTGGTCCTGGCAGGAACTCCCTCGACCGGTGCGAACACCTTGGGGACTACACGTAAGGCGGGAACGAACATGGGCACCAGCGCTCGACGTCAGGAAGCCAGCGCCGAACTCCAGCGCGACTGGGAGACCAACTCCCGGTGGGCCGGTATCGAGCGCACCTACTCCGCCGACGACGTGGTCAAGCTCCGCGGTTCGGTCACCGAGGAGCACACCCTGGCCCGCCGGGGCGCCGAGCGCCTCTGGGACCTGCTCCACACCGAGGACTACGTCAACAGCCTCGGCGCCCTCACCGGCAACCAGGCGGTCCAGCAGGTCCGCGCCGGTCTGAAGGCCATCTACCTCTCCGGGTGGCAGGTCGCCGCCGACGCGAACCTCTCCGGCAGCACCTACCCGGACCAGAGCCTCTACCCCGCCAACTCGGTCCCGGCCGTGGTCCGCCGCATCAACAACGCCCTGCTGCGCGCCGACCAGATCACCTGGTCCGAGGGCGACGACACCGCTCCCGAGTGGCTCGCCCCGATCGTGGCCGACGCCGAGGCCGGCTTCGGCGGCGTCCTCAACGCCTACGAGCTGATGAAGGGCATGATCGCCTCCGGCGCGGCCGGCGTGCACTGGGAGGACCAGCTGGCCTCCGAGAAGAAGTGCGGCCACCTGGGCGGCAAGGTCCTCATCCCGACCGGCCAGCACGTCAAGACCCTGAACGCCGCCCGCCTGGCCGCGGACGTCGCCGGTGTCCCCTCCCTCGTCATCGCGCGGACCGACGCCCAGGCCGCGACCCTGATCACGAGCGACATCGACGAGCGCGACCGGCCCTTCGTGACCGGCGAGCGCACCGCCGAGGGCTTCTACCGCTTCCGCAACGGCGTGGACGCCTGCGTCGCCCGCGGCCTGGCCTACGCCCCGCACTCCGACCTGCTCTGGATGGAGACCGCGACCCCCGACCTGGAGGTCGCCCGCGACTTCGCCGAGCGCATCAAGGCGGAGTACCCGGACCAGATGCTGGCCTACAACTGCTCGCCGTCCTTCAACTGGAAGCGGCACCTGGACGACGCGACCATCGCGAAGTTCCAGCGCGAGCTGGGCCACATGGGCTACAAGTTCCAGTTCATCACCCTGGCGGGCTTCCACTCGCTCAACCACTCGATGTTCAACCTGGCCAAGGGCTACGCCCGGAACGGGATGACGTCGTACGTCGAGCTCCAGGAGGCCGAGTTCGCGTCCGAGGCCGACGGCTACACCGCCACCCGCCACCAGCGCGAGGTCGGCACCGGCTACTTCGACGCGATCAGCACGACCATCTCCCCCGAGGCCAGCACCACGGCTCTCACCGGCTCCACCGAAGAAGACCAGTTCTCAGCGGCTCACTGACCTGGTCTTCGTTCCCAGGAGTCCGTCCCTCCCCGCTTTCGTGGCTGGGGCGGGGCGGGACGGACTCCGCCCCCTGGCCGTCGGCCGTACGCGGTCCGTGTCACACGCGTATGGCCGGCGGCTTGTCCGTGTCCGGTTTCGGGCGTCCTCCGTCGCGTATTCGCGCACGCGTCGCTTTGGCCGCCCGCCGTACCGGGACCTAGGCTGGCGACCGCGCGGGGTCGGCGCCCGCCGGCCCGCCACAAGACCAGGAGGCACCCGTGAAACTCCTCGACCCGCTCCTCGCGACCCTTCCCGTCCTGCGCCGCGTCCTCGCCGTGGGCGCCCTGTCGGCGTTCGTGGTCCTGGGCACCGCCGCCTGCGACGACGTCCTGCCGGACGTGGACACGGAGCAGCAGGACGACGGCGACCAGGACGACCAGGACGGCGACGGCGACGACCAGGACGACCAGGACGGCGACGGCGACGACCAGGACGACCAGGACGGCGACGGCGACGATCAGGACGACCAGGACGACCAGGACGACGACGGCGAGAGCTGACACCGGGGAGCCCCGTCCCTGAGCCCCCCGGTCACGCGTCCGGCGCACAGCGCGTAGATTGCGACGCGTGACCGACAAGACCCGAGCACCTCACACCGCCGAGGACGCGGGGACGCCGTCCTCCCCCACAGCACCGCCGGAGCGGGGCCTGCTGCGCTGGGAGGTCGTGTGCGTCCTCGCGCTCTCCCTGGGCGCGTCCGCGGTATCGGCGATCATCTCCTTCGCGGGCGTGCTCACGGCTCCGGGGGGCCTGGCCGAGCAGACCGCGAGCCTGGTGAACCCGCGCGCCGACGCCCGCCCCTGGCTGGACCTGTCCCGCCAGCTGTACGCGCTGGTCTTCTCACTGGCCCCGGTACTGCTGGTGGCCTACCTCATGCGCCGCTCGGGGGAGTCCTCCCGCACGATCGGCTTCGACGTGCGCAGGCCGGGCTTCGACCTGGGCACCGGCGCCGGTCTGGCCGCGCTGATCGGCGCGGGGGGCCTGGCCGTGTACGTGGTCTCCTGGAACCTGGGGCTGACCCTGACGATCGTGCCCAGCACCCTGGAGGGCAACTGGTGGGACGTGCCCGTCCTCGTGCTCCAGGCCGCCAAGAACGGCGTCCTGGAGGAGGTCATCGTCGTCGGGTACCTGCTGCACCGGCTGGGCCAGCTCGGCTGGGCGCCGTGGAAGGCGGTGCTCGCCAGCTCGGTGCTGCGCGCCTTCTACCACCTCTACCAGGGGGTGGGCATGTTCTTCGGCAACCTGGTGATGGGGCTGGTCTTCGGCTGGTTCTACCTGCGCTACGGGCGGGTCATGCCGCTGGTGGTCGCGCACACCGTCATCGACATCGTGGCCTTCGTCGGCTCCGTGTACCTCATCGGCCGGATCGACTGGCTTCCCTTCTGAGCGCGCGGTCCCGGATGGCGTCCTCCAGGTGGCCGGGTCTGCCCAGCAGCAGGCCCACACCCAGGTTGACCGCGACCAGGGCCACCACCAGCAGCAGCGGGGCGTGCCAGCCGCCGCTCGCCTCGTGCAGCAGGCCGAACAGGAAGGGGCCGGCTCCGCCCATCAGGTAGCCCAGGCTCTGGCTGGAGGCCGACAGGGCGGCCGTGCCCGCGCCGGTGCGGGTGCGCAGCGCGAAGGAGGTCAGGGCGAAGACGAAGCTGCCCATGCCGATGCCGACGAGGGTGGTCCACACCCACACCCCCGAGAGCGGGGAGAACCACAGCCCGGCCAGGCCCGCGAGGTAGGCGGCGGCGAACACGACCACGAACGGCCGCTGGTCGCGGAGCCGGGTGAGCAGGGTGGGCAGCACCAGGGACATCGGGATGCCCAGGACGGTCAGGTAGGACAGGGCCAGCCCCGCCGTCTGGGGGGACATGCCCTGGTCGCGCAGCATCTGCGCGTACCAGCCGAACATGATGTAGGCCACCGAGGACTGCGTGCCGAAGTACAGCATGGCCTGCCAGCCGATGCCGGTGCCCAGCACCTGGCGGAAGCCCAGCGCCTGGGAGGGGTCCCCGGGGGCGGGCTCGTGGCGCAGCGCCAGCAGCCAGGGCACGGCGGCGACGACGCCGAAGAGGGCGTAGGCGCCCAGGGCGATCCGCCACTCCCCCGTGGACTGCTCCAGGGGGACGGTGGAGGCCGCCGCGATGGTGGTGCCCAGGGCCAGGGCGGTGGTGTACACCGTGGTCATCAGGCCGACGCGGTCGGGGAAGTGCTGCTTGACCAGGGCGGGGAGGATGACGTTGCCGACCGCGCCGCCGGAGAGCGCCACGGCGCTCAGGGCCAGGAACATCCAGGGCTCGGGCACCAGCGCGCGGGTGGCGAGGCCGACGGTGACGGCGGTCAGCGCGTAGACCAGCAGGTGGTGCTCCCCCAGGCGGCGGGCCAGGGTCGGGGTGAGGCCGCCGAAGAGGGCGAAGCACAGGACGGGGAGGGTGGTGAGCAGGCCGGCGCCGACCGCGGTCATCCCGAGTCCGG
Organism: Streptomonospora nanhaiensis; assembly: GCF_026642255.1. GTDB lineage: Bacteria > Actinomycetota > Actinomycetes > Streptosporangiales > Streptosporangiaceae > Nocardiopsis > Nocardiopsis tropica. Next base: position 4,690,392 of record NZ_CP113264.1, read on the forward strand.
CGGTGACCTCGCCGAGCACGGGGCCGACGCTGGTGATCGCCGTGCGCAGGTTGAGGGCGGCGAGGGCGATGCCGGCCGCGAGGAGCAGGAGGACGGCCCGCGGCGGGCGGGCGGGGGCGGTCGTGCCTGCGGGGGGACCGCTCGTCACGGGCGTGTGGGGCGCTGATCCGGCGCTCATGGAAGGCGACTCGCAGATTCGTAGGATGACCGGATGTACTTCATGAGGATAACGCATTGCCGTTCGAGGCCAATTCCCGACGGTAACTGGTCTAAGCTCCGGCCTTAACCGTTCCGTACCTGTGCGCTGGCCCTGTCATCCGGCGACCCGCCCCTAGGAGGTAAACGCGTGCCCCTCGCCTCGACACGCCGGACCGGTCTCGTAGACCAGGTCATCAGTCAGTTACGAGCGCAGATCGACTCGGGTGAATGGGGCGTCGGCGACCGCATCCCCACCGAGTCGGAGCTCTCCGACCAGCTCGAGGTGGGCCGCAACACCGTGCGTGAGGCCGTCCGCGCCCTCGCCCACGCGGGCCTGCTGGAGATCCGCCAGGGTGCGGGCACCTTCGTCCGCGCCTCCAGCGAGCTCGGCGGCGCGCTCCGGCGCCGTCTGGAGCGCTCCCGCCTGCGGGAGAACCTGGAGGTGCGCCGCGCGCTGGAGGTGGAGGCCGCCAGACTGGCGGCCCTGCGCCACAGCGACGAGGACATGGCCGACATCGACCGCGCGATGGCCCTGCGCGAGGCCGCCTGGCGCGACCGCGACATGAGCGCGTTCGTGGAGGCCGACTTCACGTTCCACCGCTCGGTCGTCAACGCCACCCACAACACCCTGCTCATCGACCTGTACGACGACATCGCCCAGGTCGTGTACGCCAGCATCGCGCACACGGCGTACGAGCAGAACGACGGCGCCACGAACCAGCCCTCGTCCGAGACCGACGGCGTGGACCACTCGAAGCTGACCGAGGCCATCCGCTCCGCGGACCCGGCGGCGGCCGCCCGGGAGGCCACCTGCTACATCGACGAGCTGCTGTCCCTCACCGAGGACTGACGCCCCGGACGCGCGTCGCCGGCGCCGCCGCGCGGGGCGGGAGCCCGGGCCGGTCCGGAGAGGACGGGTCCGGGCACGCGGACGGGGCTCAGTCTCCCCGGTAGGCCTCGCCCACGGCCGGGCGCGGCCCCACACGGGGTCGCCCCGCCGCAGGGTGGCCCTCGGCCGCGAGCGACGCGGTGTCGCGGCGCACCGCGCCCAGGGCCCGGGAGCGCCCCGCGGCGGGCCGGCTCCCGCTCCCGGCGGCCCCCTCCCAGCCCGAGACCCGCGAGGGGTCCAGGCCGAGCAGGTCCAGGGTGCTCTCCCCCGCGTACACGGCGTCGATGATCTCCTGCTCCCGGGAGAGGCTGCTCATGGTCTCGGCGATGATGGCGCTCACCTGCCCCCGGGGCAGGCAGACCACGCCGTCGTCGTCGGCGACGATCCAGTCGCCGCGGCGCACCGGCAGGGGCGCCGGGCCGCTCGCGGTCATGCTGATCTCCCGGCCGACGGAGCCGCCCGCCTCGTGGCCCGCCTCGCGGACGGCGACCCCGGCCCCGAACACGGGGAGCTCGCAGCGCGCGATGGCGGCGATGTCGCGGACGCAGCCGTCCAGGACGATGCCGCTCACGCCGCGGGTCCGGGCGGCCACGGCGAGGATCTCGTCGACGTAGCCGTACTCGGACTCCCCCGCCACGTCCACGACGAGGGCGGCCCCGGGCGGTGCCTGGGCCACCGCCACGTGGAGGGCGAGGTTGTCCCCCGGTGTACAGCGCACCGGGAAGGCGGTCGCGGCGAACGCGGCCCCCGGCCAGACCGAGAACAGGTGCGTGCCGAAGGGCCGGCCGCCGCAGCGGGCCAGTGCCACCGTTCCCACAGCCGTCAACGTCTTCGCAAGCGCCACGTCAGCCTCCCACTACACCCGCGCCCGGTGCGGCCGGTTCGGACCGACCTCCTCCATACTCACGGGTAACTTAAGCGTGACGCAAGCCATACGTGGCGGAAACACGTAAAAATGCTACCGATGGTTACAGATGAGCCCGAAGCGCACGCGGCCTCCCACCCTGCGTCACGCACAGGGCCGGCCCCGACCGGGCCCTCGCCTGGTCGGGGCCGGTCGGCCCGGACGGCCCCGCTCAGCCGGGGAACCACTCCACCGGCCGCTCCCCGCCCCTGCGCTCCTTGCGCACGGACAGGTGGTCCCAGGTCTCCACGTAGCCCACGCCCGGCGCGGACCGCACCGACTCCAGCGCCTCCACCAGCTGGCAGCGGTCCGGGGCGGTGAGGGTGCCGATGATGTCGTAGCGGCCGAAGCCGCTGGCCATGAAGGAGACGCGGGGCATGTTCGCCAGCGCGGAGCCCAGCGCCTCGGCGTCGCCCCGGCAGCGCAGGCCGAAGCCCAACTGCTCGTTGGCCCCCACCGCCGACGGCTCCACCAGCGCGGTCACGTGCACCACACCGGAGTTCAGGAGCCGCACGACCCGCGAGCGGGCCGCCGCCTGCGACAGGCCCACCTGTCGGGCCAGGTCCGCGTACGAGGCCCGGCCGTCCTTCAGCAACTGCCGAACCAGACGCCAGTCCAGGGCGTCCAACTCGATGTCGCGCAGTTCCCGCACGCTGCTGTGGGCGTCCTTGAAGACGGCGTTGGCGCGGAAGACCTCCGCGCCCTCCACCCCCGGCAGCGAGCGGAGGTCGGCGAGCTCCTTGGTGAGGGCTCCGTCGTCGGCCACCCGCACCTGCGCGACGGCCGGGAACCTCCCGGCCGACTGCGCCGCGAAGGTCACCGCCTCGCGCTCGCCCAGCGCCTCCAGCAGCGGCCCCACGGGGCCGCTGACCCGGAACGACACATGACCGAGGACCTCCATGCCCACGACTCCGGCGTGCAGCACCCCCACGATCCGGATCGCCCCCGACTGGACCAGCTGGCGCACTCTGGCGCGAACCGCCGTCCGGGACAGGCCGACTCCGTCGGCCAGCGCCTGGAACGTCGCTCTGCCGTCCCCCTGCAACGCGCGCATAAGCGCGGCGTCAACCGCATCAAGCACGATGGTGCCTTTCGTTCCCATGACGCCGCCCTTCCCCCGGACGACGCCCCCTCCTGCGGCCAGATCATCGCAGCTGTGGAGCCCGTTCACTACTGATCGCGAAAGAAATCGGTTGATTCACCCCTTTGATCGGCCCGAAAGCATCATCCAATCCCCCAACCACGGCGTCGGGACCACATAACAGACTTGTATAGAACATCCCTCTTGAGTGAGTAGTCGTGCGCACAACTCTCACAAAGCGCCACACTGAACTTGCGGACCCTCGCACACCGCTCCGGCAGGGCACACGTGCCCCGGGGCGGGAGGCGTACCGCACCGAGCGTCCGACGTGACGGGCGCCGCCGGGGAGGGTTCCCCGCGGCCCCGCCGGACGCGGACCCGACAGGGGCCCGGACACGGAGCCGGGCCCCGGGGCGTGACCGTCGCGCGGCGAGGGCGACGGGGGACAACCGAACGGGGCGGACCCAGCCGTCCCGATGCTGGAGAGGAATCGTCGGTGGCAGCGGAGGACGATCAGCGGGACGAGGCGCCCGCGCGCCTGAGTACGGGGCGGGCGCTGCTGTGGACCGCGGCGTCGGTCCCCCTCCCGGGCCTGGCCCACCTGCGCATGCGGCGCAGGGTCGCGGGGGCGGTGATCCTCGGCCTGTACCTGGCCGGGATCGCGGCCCTGGCCTTCTCGGCCTGGCGCATCGGCGCACACGAGTCGGGGGCCATGGCCCTGCTCGCCGGAATGGCGGTCCAGAGCCGCTGGCTGCTGGGCGCCATGGGCCTGGTGTTCGTGGCCGCGGTCCTGTGGCTGGCGGTCGTCCTCCACTCCTGGACGATCACCAGGCCCGCGGGGATGCCCTTGGGCCGGCGGCTGCTCAGCGGGGCCGTGGTGCTGGTCCTGTGCCTGGCCATCGCGGCGCCCTCCGCGCTGGCCCTGCACGGCGGGTACACGGCCCACGAGACCCTCGCCGACGTGTTCAGCGGCGACGAGGACCCCGAACTGCCCCCCCACGACGCGGCCGACCCCTGGAACGGGGCGGAGCGGGTCAACGTCCTGCTGATCGGTGCGGACTCGGCGGACAACCGCTACGGGGTCCGCACGGACACCATGATGGTCGCCAGCATGGACCCCGAGACCGGCGACGCCGTCCTGGTGGGCCTGCCCCGCAACCTGGAGAACGTGCGGTTCCCGGAGGACAGCGCCCTCGCCGAGCGCTACCCCGAGCCGTACGGCTTCGACCTCCTCCTCAACGACGTGTACCAGACGGTGGCCGAGGAGCCGGACGAGCTGGCGCTCAACCCCGTCGTGGGAGACCCGTCCGCCGACACCCTCAAGAAGGTGATCGGCTACAACGTCGGCCTGGACATCGGCTACTACGCGATGGTCGACATGATGGGCTTCCGCGACCTGATCGACGCCATCGGCGGCGTGCAGGTCCGCATCGAGGAGCCGATCCCCTACGGCGTCCACGGAGGGGTCCTGGAACCGGGCCTGCGCAGGCTCGACGGCCACGAGGCGCTCTGGTACGGGCGGTCCCGGGTCAACAGCGACGACTACGGGCGGATGGGCCGCCAGGGCTGCCTGATCAAGTACGTCACGGAACAGGTCGAGCCGACGACGATCCTGACGAGCTACCGCAGGCTCGCGGGCGCCACCAAGCGGACCCTGAGCACGGACATCCCCCAGAGCAAGGTGCCCGCGTTCATCGAACTGGCCGACCTGGTCACCGACACCGGGCGGATGAGCACGTTCCAGCTGTCCCCGCCCCAGGTCAACACCGCCAACCCCGACTGGGACGAGGTCAGGGACCTGGTCGCCGAGGCGATCGCCGCCGGGAGCGGGGAGACCGACGACATGCCCGACGAGACCTCCCCCTCCGCCTCGCCCGAGGAGGGCGGCGAGGACGCGGAGGAGGCCGCCGGGGAGGGCGACGACCGCACCGAGTGGCAGGAGTACACCGGCCTGGACGAGGAGGAGCCCGCCGACCCGGGCCGCCAGGTGGGCTCGGAGGCCACCGACCTGAACACGATCTGCCCCTGATCCGACCAGGCGCGCGACGGCGCCCGGGAGCCCGTCGGGCCCCGGGCGCCGTCGCGTCCCGGGGCTTGCGGCGTCCGGGCCCGCCGACCGCGCACGGCCCCTCCGCGGCCCGCCCTACGCCCCCGGGCGTCCGGGCGCCCGCACGGCCGGAGGCGGCGCGCGGTCCCCGCCCCGCTCCTGCGTCCACGGCCTCCGCGGACACCACCGCCCGCCGGCCCGCCCGGCGGGGAGCTCGGAAGACGTCCCCGCTGCCCCTCCGCGGCCCCGCGCAACCGTGACTGACCGGAGTCGGTCAGCTGCACCGGGGGGCGTTGCCGCCCCGTCCGGGCCGTGTGACTCTGACGCGGTGACCACCGCGCAGCTCTGGACCCTCGTCGCGCTGGGCGCCTTCCACGGCCTCCACCCGGGCATGGGCTGGCTGCTGGCCGTGTCCCGCGGCCTCCAGGAGGGGGGCCGCTCCGAGGTGCTCCGCTCCCTCCCCTCGGTCGCGGCCGGGCACGCGGGGAGCGTCGCCGTCGCCGCGGTCGCCGTCACCGTCACCGGTTCGGTGACCGCCTCGGTGCTGTTCCCCGTGGTGGGCGGGTCCGTGATCGTCCTCGTGGGGCTGCTGATGCTGCTGTCGCGCCGGCACTTCCACTGGCGGGAGGTGCGCCTCCCCCTGTGGCAGGTGGCCGCCTGGTCGTTCCTGATGTCGTCCGCGCACGGGGCGGGGCTCATGCTCATGCCGGTCCTGGCCGGCCGCCTCTCGCACGCGGAGGGGGGCGGCCACGCGGGGCACGGGGGGACGGCGCCGGACCCTGCCGCGCAGGCGGCCCCGGCGGGAGCGGCGCCCGGCGCGCCCGACGGGGGGTGGTCCCTGTGGGACGCGACCCTGACGGGGCTCGCCGCGACGGGGGTGCACACGGCGGCGATGCTGTTCGCCTCGGGGGTCGCGGCCCTGATCGCCTACGACTTCCTGGGGGTGCACGCCCTGCGCTGGAAGGGGGTGACCATGGACCGGATCTGGGCGCTGACCCTGGTCCTGGGGGGCGTGTTCGTCCTCTGGTCGATCCGGTGACCGCCGGTGCGGCGCGGCGGTAGACGGGAACTGATCTGGGCAATATGTCCCTAGTGCCTGAAATCTGATGGAATATTCGGAGACTGACCACTCTTGAACGCGCGTCGGCGGCACCCGCACGCCGCCGGGCACGAACACGGAGGGGCGGAAGGGCATGACACACAGAAGCGCGCGGCCCGGGCGCCGCTGGCACGGGCTCCTGGCCGCCGTGGCGATCCTGGCCGTCCTCGGCCTCGTGGCGGTCGTCGGCGCCCGCTGGCTGGCCCGCAACACCGACGTCTTCCCCGTGTCGACGCCGTGGGGCCCGGAGTGCTCGGTGTGGACCGGCGAGGACCAGGTGCGCCTGGACCGGGACCAGGCCCGGCGGGCGACCACGGCCGCCGCCGTCTCCGCGCAGGGCGACTCCGCCCCCGTCGAGGCCCCCGGCACCGACGACATCCCGGACGCCGTCATGACGGTCCTGGAGGAGGGCCCGGAGGAGGACGCGGGCCCCTCGCTGACCTGCCGGTCCGTCAAGGACCCCGACCTGCGGGTCCAGGAGGACCTGGAGCCCTCCGGCCTGACCCCGCGGGCAGAGGAGCTCAAGGACGGGATGGAGGAGCACTTCTCCGACCTCAGCCTCGGCGGCTACTACCCGGGCGGCTACGACACGGGGCACGGCGAGGGGTCCGCCCACTACGAGGGCCGGGCGATCGACGTCTTCTACCGGCCGGTCGACGCGGACAACCGGCGCGAGGGCTGGGTGATGGCGCACTGGCTGATCGCGCACGCGCCGGACTACGCCGTCGACGTGATCATCTTCGACGACCGCATCTGGAGCACCTACTACCCGTCGCTGGGATGGCGGGACTACGAGGCGGACCCGGACAACGAGATCCTGCGGCACCTGGACCACGTCCACGTGGACGTCCAGCGGGGCAGCGAGTCCCCGGGCGGCTGACGGGCGGCCGACGGCCGGGCCCGGCAGACCGGGCCCGGCCGTCGGCGCGTGCGGGTCCCCCGGCGTCAGTCCTCCAGCCGGAACCCCACCTTGAGCCCCACCTGGAAGTGGGCGACGCCGTCCTCCTCGATGTGCCCGCGGATCTCGGTGACCTCGAACCAGTCCAGGCCGCGCAGCGTGGCCGAGGCGCGGTCGACGCCGTTGCGGATGGCCTGGTCGATCCCCTGCGGGGAGGTGCCGACGATCTCCGTGACGCGGTAGGTGTGGTGGGACATGTGGGACCCCCTGGGTAGTCGGTTGCGCGGTCGCGCACGGCGCGACCCCCGTTTCACTGCCTCCCCTGATTCCCCAGGAGCCACACAGGACGCCTCTCGACCGGCTCGTTCCGAGGTCGGAGCGCCTCCGGGGCGCTTTACCCCCGACCGGGGAATGCTTTGTACACGCGTGGGACGCACGTGACCGGGGTGGTGTGGACTCCCGCCCGGAAAGCGGCCTTTTCCCTGGACGACGTGCCAGGAAAGTCCTGAGCTGGGGCCGAGGACACGCGCCCGGCGGGACTCTCCCGAGACAACGTCGTAACTGACTCTTGATGTACACCGGGGGGCGTCGGTGTACATTGGGACTAGCGCTTCGGTCCCCCGTCGGAGCGCGGGAGCGATGTTCCGAGCCCCCGTTGGAACATCGCGTGCGACGCCGGGTGGTTTGCCCCCGTAACCACCCGGCGTCGCCTTTTGTTCGCATTCGATCGGTGCACCGACCCGATCGTGGCCCCGGCTTGACCGGGGCAGCCGTTTCGCTCCCTGGGGGTCACCATTGGGTAATACCGGTTCCGCCGCCCCGACGCGGTGCTCCAGGCGCGACTGCCGCGCCGAGGCCGCGTGGGCGCTCGTGTGGAACAACCCCAAGCTGCACACCCCGGACCGCCGCAAGGTGTGGCTGGCCTGCGACGAGCACCGCGAGTACCTGTCCGGCTTCCTGGAGGTGCGCGGGTTCCTGCGTGAGTGCGTCCCCATGGCGGAGTTCGAGGGCTGAGACGGGGCCGGACCGCGTTCTCCCCGGTCCGGCACCCGCCCGCGTCACCCGGGGCGGGACCGGCCCCACACCGCCGGTCCCGCCCCGGAGGGCTCACTCCACGGCCAGCCGCCAGGCGGCCAGGCGCACCGGTGCGTGGCCGAGCTCCCCTGCCCGGGAGAGCAGTCCGGGCCAGGGGGCGGGCCAGCCGTCGGCGCGCCCCGCCCGCTCCACGATGCCGAGGCCGATCAGGCCCATCGCCTCCCCCGCCGGCCCCGCGGTCCGTGCCGCGGCCCCGAAGACGTGCCGCGCCACCGAGGCCAGCGTCTCCCGCGGGACCGGGTCGCGCCCGAAGCGCGGGGCCACGGTGTCGACCACGCCCTCGGCGTCCTCCTCGGGAAGGAGCGCGTGCCGGGACAGGATCGCCGCGGCGCGCAGGAACAGTCCGCCGAGCGCACCCGGGTCCGGGTCGCCGTCCGCCCGTGAGACCTCCCGGGTGATCATCGCCTGCACGAGCCGCACCGCCTCGGGCCCGTACTCGTCCCTGGCCGCAAGCAGGTCGAGCGCCGAGCACACCTGCCGGCGCAGGACGGGGTCGTCGCCCGCCGGGGCCCGCACCGCCTCGTCGCACAGGAGGTCCACCAGGCGGAGCACCCGCTTGTGGGGCCCACCACCGGACCCGCCGTCCGGCCGCCGCACGGGAACGCCCTCACCCGGCCCGGGGACGGAGGCCAGCAGCCGGGAGAGCGCCTCCGCGATCCGGTCGCGTCCCCTGCCCCTGCCCAGGAGTGCGTGGAAGACGCGGAACGCCTGGTCGACGGGGCTGTCCGGGTCGCACAGGGCCTCCACGGCGTCGTCGAGGTCGTACTCGGTCCAGGGCGCCCAGCGGCCGGCCCACCCGCCGAGCCGCCAGTGGTCGCGGCCCGGGTCGGGCAGCGCGGCCACCACGGCGGCGACGGCCTCCCGGCTTGCGGGCGGGCAGTGCATCGGGGACACCTGGAGCAGGGAGAACTGGACCTCCACCTCCGTGAACCCCCGGACGTTCGCGGTCAGCGCGGGAAGCGCGGCCGGGTGGTCCAGGGCTCGCATCAGCGAGCCCGCCACGGCGGCGCGCACGTCCCGGTGCAACCCCTCCGCGTCCAGGGCACGGGCGAGGATGTCGACGGCTTCCGGCGGCCGGTGGTGTGCGAGCAGCCGCGCCGCCGCCTTGCGGACGGTGACCTTGGCCGGGCCCTCCAGCGCCCGCCCCAGGACCGGGCCCAGCAGGGAGGGCGCGACCGCCAGGGCACAGCGCGACATCGCGGGCGCGGCGGCCCGCGACTGCGGGCCGTCGGCGTGGGCCAGCACCAGGCGCAGGGCGTGCTCGGGCCTGTCGCCGTGGCCGAGCGCCCCGGCGGCGGCCTCCCGCAGGACGATGTCCGGGCCGTCCAGGAAGCGGGCGACGCGGTCTGTCGTCCCGGGCAGGCGGCCCAGGCCGGACAGCGCGGCCTCGCGCTCGTCGAGCGCGAGGGAGGGATCGCCGACGAGCCCCTCCAGGTACGCGGCGACGCGGTCCCGGAGGTCCCCCGGCCAGTCGCGGGCCGTCCGGGCGTCGATGCGAGGCACCCAGGCGGGCGTGCGGGCGCCGGGCCGAAAGAGGCCGGCCGCGGGATCCGTGAACGCGGGGACGGACGGGCGGGTGTCGAGTTCGCGGGCGCGGACCGCGCGGTCCGCGGGCGCACCGGCGCCGGCGCCGTCCCCGGGCAGGGGGAGCGCGGTGCCGTGGGGCTTGTGCGCCCTGGCCCTGTGCCCCGGTCCGGCGGGGGCGGAGGCCGCGTCTGCCGTTCCGGGACCCGTGCCCGGGCCCGGTGCGCCCCGGCCTCCCGTGTCCGCGGCGGCCGCCGCGCGGCGGGCCTCGGCCGCGCCGAGGGCGGCGTGGACGATCCCGGGGGCGTGGTGGCGGGAGAGGACGTCCCACACGCGCGGGACCAGCGCGGTGGCGTGGTCGGACCGGAACAGCGCCAGGGCGCCGGCCCGGAGGTCCGGCCCGGCCAGGTACAGGTCCGCCGCCTCGGCGGCGGTGGCGCCGGACGGGTCGTGGCGGATCGCGGCCACCAGCTGGTCCCCCAGGCCGGGGAGCGAACGGGCGCGGCGGCCGAGTTCCCGGGCCAGGGCGACCGCGGGCGCGAAGTCGTCCCGGGCGCGGGCGGCCCGGAGCACCGGTGCGAGCCTCCGGTACAGGTCCTGTTCCGATCCCCGGGGCATCACCTGGTCGAGGAAGGGTTCGGGGGCGCGGGGCACGCGGTCCGCCCGCGCCCCGCCGGCCCACCACGGCGGACCGGACCGGGGGCGTCCCGGTTCGCCGAGTCCGTCGGCGCCGAAGCGCGCTACCAGGCCGGCGTAGGCGTCCAGCGCCCATCCGACCGCTTCCGGGACCCCGCGTGTGTCAGGGTGGCGGAGCAGGCGTGCGGCCAGGTCGCGCAGTGCGCGCCGCGTGGGCGGTGAGGTGTCGCGGGTCCGGAGTGTGTCGGCGAGCAGCCCGCGCAGGGCGGGGAGCGAGGTGGCCGTGCGGACGCCGGATCCGTCGGCCTCCCCGTCCGGTGCGGCGCGCCCGTGCGGCTCGTCGCCGACCAGCAGCCCCGGCGGGACGGCGGCCAGTGCGACCAGCAGGGCGCGGCGGACCGGATCGCGTTCCGAGCGGGACCGGTCGACCCGCTCCGCGAGGACCCGTGCGAGGAGGCCCGGGTCCCCGGTGCGCGCGGTGGCCTCCACCAGCCGGGCCAGCCCCCGGGCGCGGCGGTCGGCGTCCCCGGCCGAGGCCGCCTCCTCCAGCGGTGCGGCCGCCTCGCCGTAGGGCAGGTGGGCGATGGCGTCCAGGTCGCCGTGGGGGTCGGAGTGCCCGGGGTGTCGGGCCTGGAAGGCGGTGAGCCGCTCCAGCAGGACGCGCGCCCCGGCCTCGGCCCGGTCGCGGGGGAGCAGCCCGAGGAAGGGCAGGAGCGCGAACCCGCCGCGGTCGTGGCCCGTGTCGGTGAACGCGTCGACGTGCTCGCCGCGCACCGCCGGGGGCATGGACCGCAGGACCGCCAGCGCCACCGGGGGGCGGCGGCGCATCTCCCTGTACAGGACCCGGACGTCGCGGCTTCCGTCGGGCAGCGCGGGGAAGCGCTGCGGGTACTGTCTGCGGCCGGGGTCCGCCGGCAGCGCGCGCAGGGTGTGCGGGAAGGCCCCGGAGCGGAGTGCGACGCGCGGGCCGAGGTCCTTCGCGAGGCCGCCGAGCTCGGCGGGGCGGACCGGGTCGAGCGCCCGGCAGAGGCGCCGCCAGTCGGGGAACACGCTGTGGAGGTGGCCGCCGTGCTCCCGGAGGTCGTCCCGGACGCCGGAGAGGAGTTCCAGGAGGATGTCCGGGTGGCGCCGGGCCAGGCGGGTCCAGGAGCGGACCGCGTGGCGGAGGTCGGGCAGGTGGCGGGCCACCTGTGCGGATGAGCAGGCGGGCAGGAGCGCGGCGGCCTCGGCGTCGCCGTGGTCGGCGCGGACGCGGGGCAGGAGGAGGTCCGCGACGGAGGTGCGGCGGGCGTGGAAGAGGGTGCGGTAGAGGGCGCGGCGCAGACCCGTGGGGGCGTCCGTCAGCACGGGCGGGACGGCCTCGTCGGGGAGCGGGAACTCGCGGACGGCGCGCAGCGCGGCGCGGCGGAGCGCGTGGTCGGGTCCGGCGAGGTGGCGGGCGACGGCGGCGGTGTCGCGCGCGGCCGTGGCCATGTGCACGGCGAGGCGGCCGTGGCCGTCGGCTTCGAGCTGCCGGAGGATCCCGGCGAGGTGGGGTGTGCCCGCGTGGTCGCGGGCGTAGAGCGCGAGGGCCCGCATGCGCGGGGACGCGGCTTCGTCCCGGAGGGAGCGGAGGAGGTGGTCGGCCGACCCGTACGCCGGCGCGGTGGGGCTCAACGGCCCGGGCGGGATCCGCCCTTCCTGATCGTCATGGCGCTCATGATGGACCACCGCGGCCGGATCCGGCAAGCCGTGCTGGTGGGCGGGGGCGCGGCGCGGGCGCGGGCCGCCGCGTCAGGGGGCCGGCGGCTCCAGGAGCCCGCGGGCCCGGGCGAGGTCCTCGGGGGTGTCGCAGTCGGCAGCGGCGAGGTCGTCGGCGGGGACCGGCCGCGGCCGCAGGGGGCCGAGCAGCCCGTACAGCGAGCGGCCGGTGTACCCGGCGAGGGCGTCGCGGACGGCGTCGGTGCGCCACACGCCGGTGAGCCACTGCTCCCGGCCCGAGGGGTCCACGAACACGGCCCCGGATCCGCCCCGGACCGCGGCCCCCGCCAGGGCGTCCAGGTGCTCCGGGGCCAGGTGGGGCAGGTCGGCGGCGAGCAGGGCGAACCAGCCGGAGCTCACGTGGGCGATCCCGGCGCGCAGGGCGGGCACCGGTCCCGAGCCCGGCGGGTCCTCGCGCACGTAGAGCGCGCGGGGGCTCTCCCGGTTCGGGCCGACCACGACCAGGCGGGTGTCGGTCCCCGTCCCCGCCGCGGCCGCGCCGTGGGCGCGGACCGCGTCGGCCACGCGCTCCAGCAGCGTGCGCCCGGCCACGGCCAGCCCGGGCTTGTCGACGCCGCCCATGCGGCGCCCTCCGCCCCCGGCGAGGATCACCGCGTCGAGCGCCCCGGGGCGGTCCTGGCGCGGCGGCGTGCTCCGTGTGCTCGGGGTGTCCATGCCCCCAGGATGGACCACGGCGGGCCCCTCCGGCGAGGAGGGGCCCGCGGGTCAGCCCTTGACGCAGACCACCTGGCGCAGGTGGGCGACCACCTCGACCAGGTCGGTCTGGGCCGCGATGACCGACTCCAGGTCCTTGTAGGCGGCCGGGATCTCGTCGACCACACCCCGGTCCTTGCGGCACTCCACGCCCCGGGTCTGCTCGACCAGGTCGGCCTCGGTGAAGGTCTTGCGGGCCTTGTTCCGGCTCATCCTGCGGCCCGCGCCGTGCGACGCGGAGTTGAAGGAGGCCGGGTTCCCGAGCCCGCGGACGATGTACGTGCCCGTGGCCATGCTCCCCGGGATGATCCCCAGGTCGCCGGAGCCCGCGCGGATGGCGCCCTTGCGGGTCACGAGGACGTCCACCCCGTCGTAGGTCTCCTCCGCGACGTAGTTGTGGTGGCAGGAGATCCACTGCTCGAAGCGGGTGCCGGGGATCTGCTCGACCAGGGTCCGGCAGGCCAGGCCCATCATGACGTCGCGGTTGCGGCGCGCGTAGTCCTGGGCCCAGAACAGGTCCCGGCGGTAGGCGTCCATCTCCGGGGTCCCGGTGACGAACACCGCCAGGTCCCGGTCGGGCAGGTCCTGGTTGTGCGGCAGCGCCTGGGCCTGCTCGATGTGGTGGGAGGCCAGTTCCTTGCCGATGTTGCGCGATCCGGAGTGGAGCACCAGCCACACGGCCCCGTCGTCGTCCAGGCACACCTCCAGGAAGTGGTTCCCGCCGCCCAGCGTGCCCATCTGGCGCCGGGCGCGGGTCCGGCGGGGGCGCACCGCGGGGGCCAGGTCGTCGAACCCCTTCCAGAACCCGGTCCAGTCGGTCTCCCGCACGGTGGGGACGGTGGCGGGGTCGACCGGTTCGTCGTGGGCGTGGAACCCGACGGGGACGGCCGCCTCCAGGGCGGAGCGGAGCCGCCCGAGGTCGTCGGGCAGGCGCTCGGCGGTCAGGTCGGTGCGCACGGCGGTCATCCCGCAGCCGATGTCGACGCCGACGGCGGCGGGGCTGACGGCGTCGCGCATGGCGATGACCGAGCCGACCGTGGCGCCCTTGCCGTAGTGGACGTCGGGCATGACGGCGAGTCCGTGCACCCAGGGCATGCGGGTGACGTTGCGCAGCTGTTCCATCGCCGCGGCCTCGACCCCGTCGGGCGCGGCCCACATACGGATGGGAACGCGATCACCGGGAACTTCGGTGTAGGGCATGGTCAGGCCACCTCCCTTTCCAGATCTGGCCTGTGCGTCGTCGGTCCGGGCACGTGGCCGTGCCCCCGGACATCAAGCCAGAACGGGGGCGCGGCGGCAACGGGTTTTCGGACGGGGCTCGGGACCGGGAGGTGGGCGGTCACCCGCCGATGGCCGACATGGGGCGGGACGGCTGGAGGAAGCTGGGGTCGTTGATGCCGTGTCCGGGCAGCTTGGCGGAGACGGCCGCGATCCAGCGCTCGGCGATCTCGTCGTCGGTGGCGCCGCCGCGCAGCAGGGAGCGCAGGTCGGACTCCTCTCGCGCGAAGAGGCAGTTGCGGATCTGTCCGTCGGCGGTGAGCCGGACCCGGTCGCAGGCGCCGCAGAAGGGCCTGGTGACCGAGCCGATGACTCCGACGGTGGCCGGTTCGCCGTTGGGGAAGCGGACCCCGCGCACGTGGAAGAGCTCCGCGGGGGCGCTGCCGCGGGTGTCGCCGTCGGCGGGCTCCAGCGTGAACTCCGCCTCGAGACGGCCCAGGATCTCCTCGGCCGTGATCATGTTGTCGCGCCGCCATCCGTGCTGGGCGTCGAGCGGCATCTGCTCGATGAACCGCAGCTCGTAGCCGCGTTCGACGCAGTAGCGCAGGAGGCCGGCGGCCTCGGCGTCGTTGATGTCGCGCATGAGGACGGTGTTGACCTTGACCGGGGTGAGCCCGGCCCGGGCGGCGCCCGCCAGTCCGTCGAGGACGTCGTCGAGCCTGCGCCGGCGGGCGAGGGTCTCGAACACCTCGGGGTCGAGGGTGTCGAGGGAGACGTTGACCCGGTCGAGGCCGGCCTCGGCGAGGGCGGGAGCCATGCGGGCGAGGCCGATGCCGTTGGTGGTGAGGGCGGTCCGGGGTCGGGGGGCGAGGGCGGTGGTGCCCGCGACGAGGCCGGGCAGCCCGCGCCGGAGCAGGGGTTCGCCGCCGGTGAAGCGGACCTCGGTGATGCCGAGCCGCGTCACCCCGATCCCGATGAGTCGGAGGAGTTCGTCGTCGG
The DNA here is from genome assembly GCF_026642255.1 of Streptomonospora nanhaiensis. Taxonomy (GTDB): domain Bacteria; phylum Actinomycetota; class Actinomycetes; order Streptosporangiales; family Streptosporangiaceae; genus Nocardiopsis; species Nocardiopsis tropica. The sequence goes on from NZ_CP113264.1 coordinate 4,705,434, forward strand.
TGAGCAGGTCCGGTTTGGGCAGCCACTCCAGGCCCTCGGGGGGCATGCAGTAGGTGCATCGGAGGTTGCAGCGATCGGTGAGCGACACACGCAGGTCGGTCGCCAGTCGCCCATAGGAATCGGCCAGCACGGGCCCCACCCTCTCCAGTCCGAGTCATCGGGCTTGTCTTGTGGGCTATACCCGCCCGCGGGGTTCGGCAGAGATCAGCGTAGAAGATCCCTTTCATTACCGGACATCCTGATCACACCCTATGACGCATTTCGTTGTCGAACACGAAGTTGAAGCGGCTGGTAGGGCGATCGCACAGGTACGGGCCCGGCCCCGCAGGCCCGCGGCCCGGGACGTCCGGGATTCCTCGGGCCCGGCGGCCCGCCCCGCCTGCCCGCTCCGGCCTCGTGTACACGGGCTCCGCAGCCCCTTAGGGTGACCATCCCAGAGAGCGTCCCGGCGGCACCCGTCGCCGCGGCCGGGGCCGGCCGCCGCGGACGACGACACGGGCGAGGAGGCAGGACACGGTGATCACCACACGCGAGTGGGCCCTGGCGGGCGGACCCGACGGGTCCGGGAAGCTGGCGGCGAGGGCCTGGGCGCCGACCGAGGGCGAGCCGACGTGGCTGGCCGTGCTGGTCCACGGCTACGGCGAGCACCTGGGCCGGTACCACCAGGTCGCCGCCGACCTGGTCGCGGCCGGCGCCGTCGTCTACGGGGCCGACCACCGGGGCCACGGGCTGTCGTCCGGGGAGCGGGTCCTGATCGACGACTACGCGGGCGTGGTGGAGGACGTGCACCGCCTGATCACGCAGGCGCGCACCGCCTACCGGACGCTGCCGCTGGTCCTGATCGGCCACTCGATGGGCGGACTGGTCGCGTCGCGCTACGCGCAGGTCCACCCCGAGGCGCTCCAGGCGCTGGTGCTCTCCGGCCCCGTCCTCGGCCGCTGGACCGCCCTGGAGCAGGTCGCCGCCGCCGAGCGTATCCCCGAGGCCCCCATCGACCCGGCCACGCTCTCGCGCGACCCCGCCGTGGGCGAGGCGTACGTGGCCGACGAGCTGGTGTGGCACGGCCCGTTCAAGCGGGAGACCGTCGACGCCCTGCTGGCCGAGCTGGAGTGGGGCGTCAGATCCGGGAGCCTGGGGTCGCTGCCGCTCCTGTGGGTGCACGGGTCCGAGGACCGCCTGGTGCCGGTGGCCGACACCAGGGTCGGCATCGAGGCGATCGCGGGCGAGGACTTCACCGCCCGGATCTTCCCCGGCGCGCGGCACGAGGTGTTCAACGAGACCAACCGGGACGAGGTGATGGCCGAGGTCGTCCGCTTCGCCCAGCGGTTCGCGGTCGCGAACGTCACCCTCTAGGGCCCGGGGGCGTCCCCGCCCCGCTCCCGCGCCCGCTGTTCCCGCCCCAGGCGCGGAACCGCGGCGCCGCGGGCGCGCACAGCAGCGCGGCGGCCGCGAACAGCGCCCCCGCCACCGCTTTTCCGGGGCGTGCCGCCGGTCCCGCCCGGGGCGGCGCCGCGGAGGGTTCCGGCCCACAGGGGCCGACGGGGCGGCCCCGGGCCGCCGTGGACCGCCCCGGGAGGGGCGAACCGGAGCCCCCGCCCCGACGGCTACACGTACAGCTGGCCGCGGGGCTGGAGGGGGTGGGCGAGGGTCTCGGAGTAGGCGGTGGCCAGCCGGTCGACCGCGTCGGCGAGGACGTCCGGCGGCTGGGTGTAGGCCAGACGCAGGTAGCGCTCCAGGGTGCCGTCCGCGCCGAACACCGGGCCGGCCGCCGGGTGCACCCCGTGCCGGACGGCGGCCGCGGACAGCGCTCCCGCGACGGGGTGGGGCAGGGTCGTCCACAGCACCAGCCCTCCGCCGGGCACGCTGGAACGCCAGTCGGGCAGCCGCTCGCGCAGCGCGTGCAGCAGCGCGTCGCGGTTGCGGCGCAGCTGGCGGCTGCGCTCGGCCCGGACGCGCATCACGTCGGCGAGCAGGTGGGTGGCGGTGAGCTGGTCCAGGACCGCCCCGGCCAGGTCGAAGCGCTGGCGGGTGGCCATCAGCCTGGCGACCATGGGCGGCGTGGTCCGCACCCATCCGACCCGCAGGCCGCCCCACAGCAGCTTGGCCACCGACCCCACGGTCAGGACCCGCCCGTCCGTGTCGTGGGCGGCCACCGGGGCGGGCAGGTCCCCGGAGTCGATGGCCAGCTCGCAGACCGACTCGTCGACGATCAGGTGGGTGCCGGCCCTGCGCGCCTCGCGCACCACCACCCGGCGCTCGTCGTCGTCCATCAGGGCGCCGGTGGGGTTCTGGAAGTCGGGGATGAGGTAGGCCAGCTCGGGCCTCCACTGGCGGAACGCGTCGGTGAGGTACTCCATGTCCCACCCCTGGGGGGTCACCCCGACGGTGCGCACGCGCGCGCCGGTTCGGCGGGCGGCGTCCAGCGCGTGCGGGTAGGTCGGCGACTCCACCAGCACCTCGTCGCCGGGCTGGACCAGCAGGTCCATGATCAGGGCGATGCCCTGCTGGGCGCCGTTGGTGACGAAGATCTGCTCCGGGGTGGTGGGCAGGCCGCGCTCCACGTAGCGGCGGGCGATGGCATGCCTCAGCTCGGGGAGGCCGTAGGGGTAGTAGCCGAGTCCGCCGACGTGCGCGGAGAGCTGCTCGGCGGCCTGGAGTGCGGCGGCGCGCAGGCCCTCCACCGCGGGCGGAGCGGCCACGCCGAGGTCGATGTGCTCGGAGGCGTGCGAGAAGGGCGAGGGTTCGCCGGTGGCCGCGTCGGGGAGGACGGTCCAGCTGCCCGCGCCCTGCCGGCTCTCCAGGAAGCGGTTGTCGCGCAGCCACGCGTAGGCGGCGGTGATGGTGTTGCGGCTGACGCCGAGGGCGGCGGCGAGGTCGCGTTCGGCGGGCAGACGGGTGTTGGTGGGGACCCTGCCGTCCAGGACGAGCGCGCTGACGGCCCGGGAGATGGCGAGGTAGTAGGGGCGTTCGACGGGGGCCTCTCCGATGAGGCGCGCCAGGAGCCGGCCGTTGATCCGCCGGGTGCCGCTCCCGCCGCTGGTGCGCTCCAGGCGGCGGCCGCTCTGCCTCGCCATGCCGTTCCCCCGTCTTCCCCCGCGTCGCGAAACGGGCCAGTTGACTGGATTGGCACTTCATTTCCAGCGCCACCTCCGCCACGATATCGAGGTGGATCCCCTTATGGCTCCCGGTCCGGACGAGCCGGTGGGGGTCGAGCCGCGGGCGCCCGGCGGCCTGCCGCCGTGCCCCGCTCCTGCGCCGCCTCACCCCGCGGCGCTTCATCCGATGATCCCAGGAATGCGTTCCCCAGGGCGGTCCCGGCGCCGCCGGGACCCGCGCGGTCCGCACCGCGCCGGGAGCGCGTCCCCGACCGAAGGGCAGGAACCCCAGTGACCGCAGAACAGCACCCCGTCCGCCCGACGGCAGCCGGCCTGCTCGGCCGGGTGATGATCACCCCGGTCCTGCCGCGTCCCCGGCTGCGCCGCCTGGTCCGGCTGTACGCGGGACTGACCCTCTACGGCCTGAGCGGTGCGCTGCTGGTCCACTCCGAGCTCGGCTCCATGCCCTGGGACGTGCTGCACCAGGGCCTGGCCCGCCAGACGGGCCTGTCCATCGGCACGTGGAGCGTGCTGGTGGGCGCCCTGCTGATGCTGTTGTGGATCCCCCTGCGGCAGAAGCCCGGCCTGGGCACGCTGAGCAACGTGGTCGTGGTCGGCATGACGGTGGACCTGTTCCTGTGGCTGCTGCCCGGAACCGACTCCCTGATGGCGCGGGTCGGGCTGCTGGTGCTCGGGGTGCTGGTGTGCGCGATCGCGACGGGGTGCTACATCGGGGCCGGGCTCGGTCCGGGCCCGCGGGACGGGCTCATGACCGGACTGGCCGCGCGGGGGTGGTCGGTGCGGCTGGCGCGCACCGTGATCGAGGTGTCGGTCGTGGTGACCGGGGTGCTCCTGGGGGGCACGGTGGGGGTGGGAACCGTGGTCTTCGCGGTGGCGATCGGTCCCCTCGCGCAACTGTTCCTACCACTGCTCCGCATGCCGGACGAGACACCCGAAACCCCGGTCCCACAGGGGTCTTAGCCATTTCGTCACCGGTCGTTGATCACCGCGTCATAACTTCTGCTCACCAAATTCCCCCAATACCCCACATACTTCGCTGCACCTCCAGATGCACGTGCACTTGCGGGTAGCGCGGGCCCGGCGGAGGGAGGAAGATGGGACCGCGGTGAACGGAAGGACCGTCTTCGGCACGGTTCCTCGGCGACCGGCCTTTTCGGCTGCCCTTACCTGGGCACATACCCGGGTACGAGGGCAGAGGACGGGCCGGCCGGAGGACGCGCGTGACCCGAACGGCGCCCTGTCCCACCAGCGGGTTCCCACCCGTTGGCGGGCGGGGGGAGGGACCCCGGAGGGGCGCGCACGCGGTCGTGCGCGAAACCGTCCGCGATGGTGCGGCAGACCCCCGCGAGTCATCGGCGCCGACCGCAGCAACCAGGACGACGTGATGGGGGTGAGCCGCGTGCCCGGCTGGATTGAAGACTACGCAATGATCGGCGACATGCAGACCGCCGCGCTGGTCGGGCGTGACGGTTCGATCGACTGGGCGTGTCTGCCCGACTTCGACTCCTCGGCCTGTTTCGCCGCCCTCCTGGGCGACGACCAGAACGGGAGCTGGACCCTGAGGCCCGCCGACGGCGAACCCCGGGCCACCCGCCGGCGCTACCGGGGCGACACCCTCATCCTGGAGTCCGAGTGGGACACCGCCACCGGTTCGGTGCGGGTCATCGACTTCATGCCTCCCCGCGGCGGCGCCCCCCACATCGTCCGCATCGTCGAGGGGCTGCGCGGGTCGGTGCGCATGGAGACCTCCATGCGCATCCGCTTCGACTACGGCCACGTCGTGCCGTGGGTGCACCGCACCGGCGCCGAACTCGTCGCGATCGCGGGCCCCGAGGCCGTCTGGCTGAGCACGCCCGTCGAGCTCCAGGGCCACAACTTCACCCACGACGCCACCTTCGACGTCACCGCGGGCCAGCGCGTGCCGTTCGTGATGACCTGGCACCCCTCCCAGGTGGAGGAGTCCGACCACCTGGACGCCGAGAAGGCGCTCTCCCGGACCGAGCGGTTCTGGGAGAAGTGGGTCAACCAGTGCACGTACGAGGGCCCCTACCGGGAGGCGGTCATCCGCTCCCTCATCGTGCTCAAGGCCCTCACCTACCGGCCCACCGGCGGCATCGTCGCCGCCCCCACCACGTCCCTGCCCGAGGAGATCGGCGGGGTCCGCAACTGGGACTACCGCTACTGCTGGCTGCGCGACGCCACCATCACCCTGGAGGCGATGATCCGCTCCGGGTACAAGGACGAGGCCCTGGCCTGGCGCGAGTGGCTGGTGCGGGCGGTCGCGGGCGAGCCCCAGCTCATGCAGATCATGTACGGCATCCGGGGCGAGCGCCGCCTCACCGAGTGGGAGGCCGACTGGCTGCCCGGCTACGAGGCCTCGCGCCCGGTCCGCGTGGGCAACGCCGCCGTCGGCCAGTACCAGCTGGACGTGTACGGCGAGGTCATGGACGTGCTGCACCTGGCCCGCCGCCACAACATCCGCGGCGGCGACTACCTCTGGGGGTTGCAGCGCTCCCTGGTCAACTACCTGGAGTGGTGCTGGGACGAGCCCGACGAGGGGCTGTGGGAGGTGCGCGGACCCCGCCAGCACTTCGTGCACTCCAAGGTGATGGCGTGGGTGGCGGCCGACCGGGCGGTGCGCAGCATCGAGGAGTTCGGCAAGGAGGGCCCCATCGAGCGGTGGAGGGCCCTGCGCGACACCATCCACGCCGAGGTGTGCGAGTACGGCTACGACCCCCAGCGCAACACCTTCACCCAGTACTACGGGAGCAAGGAGCTCGACGCCGCCCTGCTCCTCATCCCCGAGGTCGGGTTCCTCCCCTACGACGACCCGCGCGTCGTCGGCACCATCGAGGCAGTCCGCCAGGACCTCATGGTCGACGGGTTCGTGCTCCGCTACCGCACCGACCTGGACAGCTCCGCCGACCAGCTGCCGGGCGACGAGGGCGCGTTCCTGGCGTGCAGCTTCTGGATGGCCAACGCCCTGCTGGCGATCGGCCGCCAGGACGAGGCCCGCGAGCTGTTCGAGCGGCTGCTGTCCCTGCGCAACGACGTGGGCCTGCTCGCCGAGGAGTGGGACCCGCGGGCCGGACGCCAGGTCGGGAACTTCCCGCAGGCGTTCAGCCACGTGCCCCTGGTGACCACCGCCCTCAACCTGTCCGCCCGGCAGGGCGGCTGGCGCGCGGAGTAGGACCCCTCACGGGTCCTCTCCCCCGCCGGCCCGACGACCACGCCCCCGCGACCGTACCGGTCGCGGGGGCGTGGTCGGCCGGATCCGGCCCGGGTCAGTCCCGGGCGAGGACGGGGTCGGCCCACACCGGGTGGACGCTGTAGTCGTCGCTCTCCACCTCGAGGCGCAGGCGCAGGGCGTTGCGCACGTCCACCTCGATCTCCAGGGGCTCGCCCAGGCCCAGGGTCTCGGTGAGCTGCGGCTCCCCGTCCACGTGGACGATGAACGTGGTGGCGGCGTCCGCCCGCGAATCGTCCTGCACCCCGATGACGGCGGTGAAGGTGGTCCAGTTGCGGCCGAGGTCGTAGTCGACCCAGCCGGTGCACTCGGTGTACTCGGACTCCGCGCAGGCGCCGGGCGCCAGCGCCCGCGTGTACACCTGGCCGTCGACCTGCGCACGGCCCGTCTCCGGCTCCCAGCTCCCCTCCTGGTCGACGGAGACCACCTGCGTGAGCAGGGTGGTGTCCCCGCCGTTCGGGGCGCCGGACGCCACGTCCCCGCTCGGGTCGGTGTCGCCCGGAACCGGCCCGGTCTCCTCCTCGGCGGGCTCGGAGGCGGTGCCCGCCCCGTCGCTCCCGGACGGTTCCGGTTCCCCCGCTCCCGCTCCGTCCGGCTCCTCTGCGGCCGCGGTCGCGGAGGCTATCCGGACCATGACGTAGTAGGTGCCGGCGGAGCCCGCGAGCATGGCCAGGACGATGACGACCGCCAGCCCGATCAGCTTGGGCTTGCGCGACTTCCGCCGGGCGGGCGCCGCGGCGTCCGCGGGCGCGTGGGCCGCGGGGGCGAAGGCTCCGGTGGCCTCGGGGCGCGGGGGGACGCTCCAGCCGGGCCGGGAGCCGGCCGGCGCCTGGTGGGGCGGGTGGGCCGGGCCCGAGTGGGCGCCGGCCCCCGGCTGTGCGCCGCCGGCGGGCGGACGCCGGTTCGGCATGCCCTGTGCCGGTGCGCCGGGGTGCGGCCCGCGGAGCGGCTGCCCCGGCCTCCGGGGCGCCGGGCCCTGCCCCGTTCCCCGGGGGCCGCCGACGGGCGGTTGCGCCGCCTGGGACCGCTGGGGCCCCGGGGCGGCCTGGGGCGCGCCGCGCAGCCCGCCGACGGGGCGCGGGGGCATGTCGTCGGCGTCCGGCACCGACGGGCCGGACGGGGCCGGGGCGGACGCCTGCGCGGCGGGCGCCTCCGGGGGCGCGGACGTCCCCTCGGTGCCGGGCCGCTCCTGCTGCGGGGACGGGCCTCCGGCCGGGGCGCTCACCGGGGGCGGGCCGGAGAACCGGGCGCCCTGCGGCGGCGCGGCCCCCTCGGCGGCGGAGTCCTCGGCCCGCGGGACCGACGCACGGTGGTCGTCCGGCGCGCCGGGCGCGTCCCCGGCGGAGGACTCCGGCGCGGACGGCTCCGCGGCCCCGTGGGGGGTCTCGGTCACGGCCGCTGCCAGGACGGCGTCGCCCGGGTCGGACGCCGGCCCGGTCCACGGCGCCGACGTGGCCAGCGACCGCAGGGCCCGGATCCAGTCCGCGGCCTCGGGGCGGTCGCCCGGTTCGGCCGAGAACATGGCCATGACGAGCTCGCGCTGCCGCTCCCCCGCGTTCGCGACCAGGGGCAGCGCGCCGAAGCGCTCGCGCAGCTGCTCGGGGGCGGGCGGCGGGTCCTCCCCGGTGAGGGTGAAGTAGGCGATGGCGCCGAACGCGTACCGGTCCGTGGCCGCCGAGTACTCGCCGGTGAAGATCTCCGGGGCCGCGTACCCGGGGGTGAACCAGGGGCGGGCGGTCATGTGGCGGGCGGCGATCCGGCTCAGCCCGAAGTCGACCAGCGTCGCCTGGCCCTCGTCGCTGATCATGACGTTGCCGGGCGACAGGTCCCCGTGCACCACCACCCGCTTGGAGGGGGTGGCGCGGCCGGAGTGCAGCACGTCCAGCACCAGGGCGACCTGCTCCAGGTAGCGCAGTGCCTCCCGCTGGCCGCGCGGCCCCTCCACCGCGTGCTCGGCCCGCCAGTCGCGCAGGTCCACGCCCTGGACGTAGTTCATGACCAGGTAGAGGGCGCGGTCGGTGTACTCGCCCGATCCTTCGGCCGGGTGTTCCGGGGCGCCCTCGAAGTGCTCGCGGACGCCGACCACCCCGAGCCGGTTGATGAAGCGCAGCAGCTCCGCCTGCTCGCCCCACCTGGCGCTGAGCTCGGCGAACTGCTCCTCGTTCGCGGTCACGTCGGAGTTGAGGACCTTGACCACGACGGGCTCGGTCTGTCCCGCCAGGGTCACCTCGGCGAGGTAGAGGGTGGCCTCGCCGCCGCGGCCCACCGATCGCACCAGGCGGTACTTGTCCGGTTGGGTGTCCGGACCGACGTAGAGATGAAGGCTCACTCTCTGACACTCATTCCACACGGGGGGTAGGCGCTTCTGGGGCGCAGGGGATCCCGCCCTCGGGCGGGAGACCACAGTAACGCGGTCGGATGTACTCTTACGCCCTGTACGACCGGAAGGCCGTAAGTGGCCGCCGGCCGTCTCGCGCGCGAACACGGACGGGGGCCGCGGTGACCGGAGAACGGGTCCTCGGCGGTCGCTACCGCCTGCTCTCCCTCCTGGGCCGGGGCGGGATGGGCGAGGTCTGGCGGGCCGTCGACGAACTCCTGGACAGGCATGTGGCCGTCAAGCTGATCCGGCCCGGCCGGGCGGGGTCCGAGGAGGTCTCCGCGCGGTTCCGCCGCGAGGCGCGGATCACCGCCCGCCTGGCGGGCCACCCCAACGTGGTGATCCTGCACGACTTCGGCCGGGACGACTCCCCCGGCGCCCCGGGCTCGGTGTACGCGGTCATGGAGCTGGTGTCCGGGCGCTCCCTGACGGCGGTCCTGCGGGAGAGCGGCCCGATGCCGGTGCCGCGCGCCGCCGACCTGGTGTCGCAGGCCGCGTCGGGCCTGGGGGCGGCCCACGCGGCGGGGGTCGTGCACCGGGACGTGAAGCCGGGCAACCTGATGGTGGTCGGGGAGGGCTCCGGGGGCGGCACCGTGAAGGTGCTGGACTTCGGGATCGCCGCCATCACGGCGGCCACCCAGAGCCGCCGCATCACCCAGACGGGCCAGGTCATCGGCACACCCCTGTACATGCCGCCCGAGCAGGTCCGCGGCGAGCAGGTCGAGCGGTCCGGCGACCTCTACGCCCTGGGCACGATCCTGTACCAGCTGCTGACGGGGCGACCCCCGTTCCACTCCGACAACCCGCTGGCCGTGCTGCGCATGCACCTGGTCGACACCCCCGTGGCCGCAGCCGAACTGCGCCCGGAGGTTCCGGCGCCGCTGTCGGAACTGGTGGCGTCGATGCTGGCCAAGCGCCCGGAGGACCGGCCCGCGAGCGCCGAGGACGTGCGGGACCGGTTGGCGCCCTTCCTCCCCTCCCGCACCGGGCGGCCGTCCCGGCCGCGGTCCCTGCCGGGGCCGGTCGGCCCGGTCCCGGTCCCGGGCACCCGGCCGTACACGCGGGCGGGGACCACCCGCCCGGAGACGGTCGGCCCGGAGGAGCCCGCGCGCCTCCTGGCGCTGGTGGAGGAGGCCCGCGCTCCCGCCGACACGGGGCAGTTCGCGGCGGCCGCGCGGGAGCTGCGCGGACTGCTGCCCCGGCTGCGGGCGACGTTCGGCCCCGACCACCAGGACACCCTGCGGGCACGCCGCCAGGAGGCGTACCTGACCGGCAAGAGCGGGGAGCACCGGCGGGCGGTGGTCCTCCTGGACGCCCTGCTGTCCGACCTGCTGCGGGTCCACGGGGCCCGGCACCCGGAGACGCTGGCCGTCCGGTACTACCTGGCCACGAACGTGGGGCGGGCGGGCGACCACGCGCTGGCGGCGAGGGTGCACGAGGAGCTGGTGCCCGACCTGGTGGCCGTGCACGGGCCCGGCTCGGAGAGGGTGCTGACCACGCGCCTGTACCTGGCGTTCGAGGTCGGCGAGGCGGGCCGGCCGGAGCGGGCCGTGGAGCTGCTGGAGGAGCTGGTTCCGGACCTGACCCGGCGGCTGGGCGAGGACGACGCCGCGACGCTGCGGGCCCTCCACTACCACGCCGCCTACCTCGGCCACGCCGGACGCCCGGCGGAGGCCGCCCGGCGGTACCACGCGCTGCTCGCCCGGTACACGCGGGTGCACGGCGCCCAGAGCGAGGCGACGGCGCGCATCCGAGCCCACCTGCGCCAGTGGCAGGACCGCTCCCGCCGCCCGGGCGGCACGCCGCCCCTGTGACGAGGACGGCGGTGGAAGTATCGTGGATCCCATGGCAGCTCCTCGCAAGGTGACCGTCGACCAGGACGCGGACGCCGGCTACCTCACGCTCTCCGACGCTCCCGTGCGGAGGACGGCCGACCACGGATCGTTCCTCGTCGACCGCTCCGCCGACGGCAGTCCGGTCGGAATCGAGGTGCTGACGCTGGACCGGCCGCTCGACGTGAACGGGGTGCTGGAGGTACTGGAGGAGTCCGGTACCGGGGTGGATCCGCGGACCCGCGAACTGCTGCGGCTCTTCGCCGCGCAGATCGCCGGCCTCGACGCCCGCGCCTCCCGGTCGGCATACGAGCGGCCCGCCGGTACGACCGGGCCCACCCGCACGTGGTGCAGGACGACCGAGGCGGGATGAGGGCCGAACTCAGCGCACGGGGGTGAGATCTGTGGATCGCGAGGAAGCCGATCGTCCGGACGGGGCGTCGATGTCGCTGTCTGCCGCTAGGGTTCTGGCCATGGCCAAGGACCTCAACGAAATCATGGAAGCCGGGTGGGCGAAGGCCCTGGAACCGGTCGCGCCGCAGATCGCCGCGATGGGCGACTTCCTCCGCAGGGAGGTCGCCGAGGGACGCACCTACCTGCCCGCCGGGGACAACGTCCTGCGCGCCTTCCAGCAGCCCTTCGAGGACGTGCGCGTGCTCATCGTGGGCCAGGACCCCTACCCCACCCCCGGCAACGCCGTGGGGCTGAGCTTCTCCGTCGCCCCCGACGTGCGCCTTCCCGCGAGCCTGCGCAACATCTACAAGGAGATGCAGGACGACGTCGGCACGACCATGCCCTCCAACGGCGACCTCACCCCGTGGACCGAGCAGGGCGTGCTGCTGCTCAACCGGGTGCTGACGGTGGCCCCCGGCAGTGCCGGGTCGCACCGCGGCAAGGGGTGGGAGGCCGTGACCGAGCAGGCCATCCGGGCACTGGCCGAGCGCGACAAGCCGCTGGTGGCGATCCTGTGGGGACGCGACGCCCGCAACCTGCGCCCGATGATGCCGGGCGTGCCGTGCGTCGAGTCCGCGCACCCCAGCCCGCTGTCGGCGCGCAACGGCTTCTTCGGCTCCCGGCCGTTCAGCAAGACCAACGCGATGCTGGAGGAGCAGGGCGCCAAGCCGGTCGACTGGCAGCTGCCCTAGCGCCACCGGCTCCACCCCTTCCCCTGTCGACCTGCGGACTCGGCGCCTCCCCCGGTGCCGGGTCCGACCGCGTTCCACCCCCTGAAAGCGGAAAGGCCCCCTGGCCATGGCGAAAAGGCTCTCCTACGCGGACGCGCTGAAGATCCTCGGCAAGAACGACTCGGACCTCCTGGACTTCGCGGAGAAGCTGGCCGACGGCGGGCTCGGCCTGGTGGGGGTGCCGGACCTCTTCGGGGCCAGGTCCTACCTGGTCGGCAAGGGACGGCAGGCCGTCGAGGGGATCCGGGACAAGATCTCCGGCGAGAGCCGGATGTCGCGGACCGAGAGGATCGCGGCCGCCCGACGGATCCTCCTGGCCGTCTCCTTCCTGGAGGCGGTCGAGGAGTCCTGGGAGTCGGCCTCGGTGCCGTTCCCCCTGGAGGACCTGCGACCGGCCTCGGAGGGGCAGCTCGCGGTGGTCCTCCAGGGGGATCCGGCCGACCCCGCGCTGCCGGGAGCCCTGACCTCCGCGCACCTCCAGGAGACGGGCGGGGTCGATCAGGGGGACGTGCTCTACCTGGGCGCGGCCGAGGCCTTCGTCCGGGGGATCCCGGGGGCGGCCGCTGCCGCGGAGCACGGGATCACGTCCGTGGACCACCCCTCCCTCCAGCTGCTGGCGCTGGATCTGCCCCGGCGCGCGCACGACCGCTACCGGGAGAACTACCGCAGGCTCGCCTCGGAGATCCCCGAGTTCGGCATGTGGGCGCAGCTCGAGGCGCACGAGCACACGCGCCGGAGCCTGGACACCGGCCTCGGGGAGCTGCACCGGCAGCTCTCGGCGATCGCGTCACGGCGCGGGGTGGACGTCCGGCGCCGGGAGCTGGCCGCCTCCTACCGGGCGGTCCTGCGGCAGCCCGTCCTGAGGACGAACGAGACCGCGCCGGGTCTGGTCCTGCCTCCCCTGGAAGAGGCCTACATCCCGCCGCGCGGCCGGGTAGCGCGGATCCACGGCGGCGCCTCGCCCTCGACCGAGGAGTGGTGGCAGCGGCAGACCCTGTTCGACGACCTCCAGGGGTTCCTCGCCGCCCACCTCGTGCACACGGACAGCACCGGGTTCCCCACCGTCGTCCTCGGCCACCCCGGGGCGGGCAAGTCCAAGTTCACGGAGATGCTCTCCGCCAGGCTCCCCGAGTCCGACTTCCTGCCGATCCGGGTGGAGCTGCGGTCGGTCCTGCCCAACTCCCCCATCCACGTCCAGATCGAGGAGGGGCTGGCCGCCACCCTCCACACCAGGGTGTCCTGGCGCGAACTCGCGGAGTCCGCGGACGGCGCGCTCCCCGTCATCATCCTGGACGGCTTCGACGAACTCCTCCAGGCGACCGGGGTGGACCGCTCCGACTACCTGGAGCGGGTGCAGGAGTTCCAGCTCCAGCAGGAGGCCCTGGGCCGGCCGGTGGTGGTCGTCGTGACCAGCCGCACGGTGGTGGCCGACCGGGCGCGCTTCCCGGAGGGCACCACCGTGATCAGGCTGGAGCCCTTCGACGAACCGCGGATCGGGCAGATGCTGGAGGTGTGGAACGGGGCGAACGCGCGGGCCTTCGCCTCCTCCGGCCTGGCCCCCCTCACGCCCGGGGTGCTGGCGCCGTACTCGGAGCTGGCCGAGCAGCCCCTCCTCCTGCTGATGCTGCTCGTGTACGACGGCGAGGGCAACGCCCTGCGCCGGGCGGGCGACGCCCTCGGGCAGGGCGAGCTGTACGAGCGGCTGCTGACCATGTTCGCCCGGCGCGAGGTGGAGAAGCACCGCTCGGGGCTGGGCACGCGCGACTTCGCCGCGGCGGTCGAGGACGAGCTGCGCCGCCTGGAGGTCGCCGCCCTGGCGATGTTCACCCGGCGCAAGCAGAGCGTCACCGCGGACGAGCTGGAGCAGGACCTCGCGGTCCTCATGCCCGACGCGGCGGTGCGCCCCGAGGACCCGGGCCCGCACGGGCGGATCGACGCCGCGCACCAGGTGCTGGGGCGCTTCTTCTTCGTCCACGAGTCCCGGGCCCGGGTGGGCGACGGATCCGCGAGCGTGTTCGAGTTCCTGCACGCCACCTTCGGCGAGTACCTGGTGGCCAGGGCCGTGGACGCGGCCCTGGCCGACCTGGACGACGCCCGGGCGCGTTCGTCGCGCCGCCGGGGCAGGAGCGTCCGCACGGACGACGGCGAGCTGTTCGCCCTGTCGTCGTTCGCGAGTTATGCCGGACGCGACAAGGTGGTGGACTTCCTCTCGGAGATGCTGGAGCGGCGGTTCGCGGAGGAGCCGGAGGCCCGCGAGGACTACGCCGGGCTGCTCGTGGAGCTGTTCCAGGAGGCGCCCTTCCCGGCCTCCAACCGGTCCTACACCGAGTACGAGCCGGCCCGGCTCCGGCTGTCCCACCGCGAGGCGAACTACACCGCCAACCTCATGATCCTGCTGGTCCTGGTCAGGCAGGAGCCGGTGAACGCCCTGGAGCTGTTCCCCGGGGCCGAGGAGCCCGACCAGTTCCTCCGGGGCACGACGTCGATGTGGCGCCTCCTGCCCGGCTCGGAGTGGTACAGCATCATGTCCGCGATCCGCGTCCGCCACCTGGACGGCTGGTCGGAGGACGGCGTGGTCACCGTGCTGGAGCGGGAGGACGGCTCGCCCGTCGACGTCGGGGAGTGCATGGGGTTCGAGCTGAGCAGGCGAAGGCACCCCGGCCCGGTGGTCATGGACCCCTACGGCGTCACCGTGCCCTACGACTCGGTCACCTCCCGCCTGATCCGGTCGATGGCGATGCGCGTCAACGGCACGGCGGCGCGTTTCGCGCTCGGGCTCGTGCCGTACCTGCGCCACGTCTCCGACGACCTGGGCACCTGGTACCAGGACCCGAAGGACGACCGGGTCTGGGCCGAGCTGCACGAGGTCCAGCGGCTGCGGATGGAGCCCCCTCAGCTCCACCCCCACCAGCGCCTGGACAGCTACCGGAGGCTGCTCTCCCAGACGAGTCTGGGCCGCCTCGAACTCATCACGCTGACCCAGGCCGCCGCCGACCTGGCCGCGGCCTCGACCGCGCCCTTCCCGACCGTGCTGCCCGAGCAGCTGGCGAAGCTGCTGCGCCGCTACTTCGCGCACCTGCGGGAGGTCGTCCCCGGCCCCCTGCTCGGCGCGGACCTCGTCATGCCGGTCCTGGCCTCCCTGCCCGGGGACATCGTCACCGCCCAGGTGAGGGAACACGTCCTGGGGCTCCTGCGCGCGGCCGACCCTGGGGCGGAGCCGCCCCCGTCCGATCCCCCGCCGGTCGACGCGGCCTTCCCCCTCCGGCGGGTGGAGTCCGCCGCGAACCAGTACGGCAGCGGCGGTGGCGGCGGCTAGTTCCGCGGCGCCGTCCCGCGGACGCGGCGCACCAGGGCCGGGACGACCTCCCCGATGGGGTCGTGCAGGACCGCCCCCGCGAAGTCGTCGTAGGGGGTGGGCTCCGCGTTGACCACGACCAGGGCGGCGCGCGCCATCATCGCCACGTCGCACAGCCCGGCCACGGGGTGGACGGTCAGCGAGGTCCCCACGGCCATGAACACGTCGCACTCCTGGGCGGCGCGGGTGGCCTCGCCGATGACGTCGGGGTCGAGCCGCTGGCCGAAGGAGATGGTGTCCGCCTTCTGGATGCCGCCGCATACGAGGCAGTGGGGGTCGGACTCCTCGTCCAGCCGCTCCAGCACCACGGGGGTGGGGGTGCGCAGCCCGCACGCCATGCACATGATGCGCAGCATGGTGCCGTGCACCTCGATGACGGCGTCGTCGGGCACCCCGCCGCGCTGGTGGAGGCCGTCGATGTTCTGGGTGATGAGAGCCCGCAGCCGGCCCATGGCCCGCAGGTCGGCGAACGCCCGGTGCGCGGCGTTGGGCTCGGCCTCCCACACCGGGTGGACGCGGCGCTGCGACCACACCTCGCGGCGCACGTCCACGTCGCCCATGTAGGAGTCGATGTCCGACATGGCCTCCGCGCTCGGGTTCGTCGTCCACAGTCCCTTCGGCCCCCGGAAGTCGGGGATCCCGGAGTCGGTGGAGACGCCGGCGCCGGTGAGCACGGTGATGCTCCCGGCTGAGGAGAGGAGGTCGGCGGCGCGCTCGAACTCCTCGGGGTCGGCGAACGGCGCGGAACGGGTGCTCATCGAGGCCATACCCCATTGTTGCAGCGACACCGGACCGGGGCTTCCCGAGGCTCTCCCCGACCCGCCGTGCCCCTCCGGAGGGCCGCGGCGCCGGGAACTCGCGGACGCGGAGCGTGAAACGCGCGGCCGATGCACACGAGAGGGGCAAAGGGTGCAAAAATCGACACAAATGAAGCAGCCGTCCTACATCCTCGTGGTCAACGGGACCAAGGTCCAACGCCCGGTGTTCGTCCTGGGCGCCCCCCACTCCGGGATCTCCGAGGTCTCCCGCGCCCTGGCCCGCGCACCCGGGTTCCACCTGGGGGCGGGGTCCCCGGGCGTGCTCAACGCCGTCTACGCCGTGGCCAGACGCCCCTCGCTGGCGCGGGAGAAGGTCGCGGGAACGGCGAGCCTCCTGCGCGAGGCCTACGCCGAGGCCTGGCAGCTCACCCCGCTGACCTGTCCCAAGTGCCCCGGCCCGTGGGCCCGCGTGCCCGCGAACGCCTCCGCGGAACCGTGCGAGCACAGCGCCGACGCCCTCCGCTACGGCGACGCGAGCCCCGACCTGCTGTTCGCCGCGAGCGCCCTGCACGCGGCTTTCCCGGACGCGCTGTTCGTCCAGATCATCCGGGACGGCCGCGACGTCATCGCGGACATGATGGACGACGAGCGCTCCCTGGCCTGGTTGAAGCCGAGCTTCATGAAACTGGACCACGAGTTCCCGAACCACTTCTTCGGGCTGGAGGACCAGTCGGACCTGGACGCGTTCACGGAGGGCTCCACCGCCGCCAAGTGCGCGATGCGCTGGCGGGGGGCGGTGCGCATGTCGGCCCTGCTGCGCCGGGAGATCGGGGCCGACCGGCTGCTGACCCTGCGCTACGAGGACGTGCACGGCGGCGAGGTCGAGACGGCGGAGCGGCTGCGGGAGTTCTGCGGGGCCCGGGTGTCGGCGTCGGAGCTGCTGACCGAGCAGGCGTGGGGCGTGGGTTCGTGGCGCGAGCGCCTGTCCCGGACCCAGCACACGGACGTGCACGAGGTGGCGGGCGTGGAGCTGTCCCGGCTCGGCTACATGTGAACGCCGCGCCCGCCCACGGGACCTGACCCCGACCACCGGGGCGCGGCAGGGCGCCGGGCCCGGACAGGCCCCGGCGCCCCGGGGCTACGGGCGGGTGCGCCCGGGCCGGACGCCCGGGTCGCGCGCCGCGAGGGGGTCGGCCGCCAGCGTCTCCTCGGCCTCCTCGACCAGCTCCCGCGCCTCGGCCCTGTGGAGGAGGTCGTCCGCGGCGTCCTCGGGGATCACGGCGGTGCACGTCAGCGCCACGAGGGCGTCGGGGTCCATCAGGTCGGTCACGCCCACCGCCGTCATCGGCGGGTAGTAGCGGCCCATGTGCCGCCGGTAGACGGACCCGATGGTGCCGCTGTTGACCCGGTAGGAGTGCATCGACGTGGTGTACACGCACATGTCCACCACGTGGGCGGGTTCGGCGCCGGCGGCCCGCAGCGCCTCCACCAGGTTGGCGAGCGCCTGGTCGAACTGCTGCGCCACGGAGTCCCCGACCACCTTGCCGTCGGGGCGCCGCGAGGTCTGTCCGCCGACGCGGACGAGGCGCCCGGGTCTGACCACGAGCGCGTGGGAGTACCCCACCGGATCGGCGAGGGAGAGCGGGTTGACGATCTCGTGCGGTGTCCGGTCCATCGGCGTGCCCTCCGGGTTGGTGCGGCTCCCGTCGCCCGTCCCGGAACGGTCCCCCGGAGGGTGTTCCGAGGACGTGCGGCTACGATGAGCGCATGTCGATCTCACTGCTGCTGTCCGCCCTGGCCCTCGTCGCCGTGCTGGCGCTGTTCGCCGCCATCTTCATCGGAGGCGCCGTCTACGTCGGCCGTGTCCGCCGCAACGGCACCGAGTCCGTCCTGGCCGGCGCCCGCAGGCACCGGGAGCTGCGCGGCTAGCCCGCGCCCGTCCGGCCCGGACCCCGGCTTCCGGCCGCTGCCGGTCGGAGGCCGTCGCCGGCCGGGGCCGGGGCCGGCGCCTAGTCGCCGTCGAACTCGTCGGGGTCGGGGCCGAACCTCGTGTCGGAGTCGAGCCCGCTGATCCGGTCCATCTCCTCCTCGGAGAGCTCGAAGTCGAAGATCTCGAAGTTGGAGCGGATGCGCTCGGGGGTCACCGACTTCGGGATGACCACGTTGCCCAGCTGGACGTGCCAGCGCAGGAGCACCTGGGCCGGGGTGCGCTCGTGCTCCTCGGCGACCTCGGTGACACCGGGGTGGTCGAGGAGCTTTCCGTGTCCCAGGGGGCTCCACGCCTCGGTGGCGATGTTGTGCTCGGCGTCGAAGTCGCGCACGGCCTTCTGGGTGAGCAGCGGGTGCAGCTCGACCTGGTTGACCATGGGCGTGATCCCGCCCTCCTCCATGACCCTCTCCAGGTGCGGCACCTGGAAGTTGCACACCCCGATGGCCCGCACCCGCCCCTCGGCGTAGAGGCGTTCCAGCGCCTTCCAGGTCGGCACGTAGAGGTTGCGCCGGGGCAGCGGCCAGTGGACCAGGTACAGGTCGACGGTCTCCGTGCCCAGGCGGTCGGCGCTGGCGTCGAAGGCCCGCAGCGTGGTGTCGTAGCCCTGGTCCGGGTTGGCGAGCTTGGTGGTCACGAAGAGGTCGTCGCGGTCCAGTCCCGATCTGCGCAGGGCCTCGCCGACCCCGCGTTCGTTGCCGTAGGCGGCCGCGGTGTCGATGCTGCGGTAGCCCGCCTCCAGCGCGGTGGAGACCGCCTGCTCCACCTCGTCGTCGGGCACCTGCCACACCCCGTAGCCCAGCTGTGGAATGCGCACACCATTGGCCAGTGTGATGCCCGGAACCGTCATCTTTTTCATCCCCCGTCGGCCCTGAACGGCCCTGCTGTCGTACAGTGCACGGCATTCCCCGTGCCGCAGTCGCATACTGCCATGTCAACACGGGTGGCGGACCGAAGCTGCGCCGCTCGTGTGCGGGCTTTTTACCGTTGCCCCGGGCCGAAGGCGGCTCCGGCCCGGACCGCCGCGCCCGGCGTGTCGCCGCGCGCGGCGCCCGGTAGGCTGCCGGCCCGGGACGGGAGGTGGGCCGGTGGGGCACGAACAGCGCGCCCGTGTCAGCGCCGGGCTGGCGCGGGAGCGCGCGGGGCTGGTGGAGCGGATCGTCGCCGAGGTGTACGCCGAGGTCCCGGCCTACCGCGCGCTGCACGGGTCGCAGCTGGAGGAGGTGCGCGCGATCACCGGGTGGCTGGTGTCCCGGTCGATGGAGCTGTGGGTGGCCGGGGAGACCCGGCTGCCCCCGGACGACGTGGAGCGGCTGCGGGGGATCGGGCGCTCCCGGGCCGCGGACGGGCGCTCGATCGGCGCCGTCGTCCGGGCGCACCGGGTCGGGTCGGCGGCGGCGGTGCGCGCCGTCTCCGAGCTGGCGGCCGAGGGGCTCGACGCGGCGGACGTGTTCGCTCTGGGCGAACTCTTGCTGACCTCGATCGACCAGATCTCCGAGAGCCTGGCGGTGGGCCACGCCGAGACGGCCCACCGGCTGGACGCCGACCTGGAGAGGGCCCGGCGGGCGTTCCTGGACGACCTCCTCATCGGGCGGCAGGCCTCCCGGGGAGCGATCCGCGACCGGGCGAGGACCCTGGGCATCGCCCCGCCCGACCCCGCGGTCCTGGTGGTGGCGCAGCCGGAGGGGGCTCACCCCGGCGGCGCCCCGCAGGGGGACACGGTGTCGGCGGGGATGGCGCTGCTCGGCCTGGTCGAACCGGTCGGCGCGGACCCGCTGCTCACCACGCGCGCGGGCCGGGTGGTGCTGCTGGTCTCCCCCGCCGACGCCGCCGGGGTGGCCGCCGTGCTCGGCGCGCACCCCTGGCGGGGGTGCGTCCTGGCGCCGCGCGCCCTCGCCGACATGTCCGCCGCCTACCGGTTGGCCGACGACGCGCTGGAGACCGCGCCCCCGCACGCGTTCGGCCCCGAGGGGCTGCTGCGTGACTCCGACGCGTGCGTGCTGGCCCTCCTGAACGGCGGCCCGGTCACCCCGTCCGCGGTCCGCCGCGCCGTGCTCGGCCCGCTCCTGTCGGCGGGCGACGCGCACCTGCTGGAGACGCTGCGCGCCTACTTCCGGGAGGGGGCGGCGACCACCGCGGCGGAGGCCCTGCACGTCCACCCCCAGACCCTGCGCTACCGGCTGCGCCGGGTGCGGGAGCTGACCGGGCACGACCCGCACCGGCCCTGGCCGCGCTTCGTGCTGGAGACCGCCTGCGCCATCGCCCCCTGACGCGGGGCGGACCGTCCCGGGGCGGACGCCCGCGCCCCCGGGCGGCGCCGGGGGCTCCCACGGAACGGGAGCGGGCCCGGAGCCGCGAACCCGGTCCGCGCCCGGAAGCCGTGCGCGTCCGGCGGAGGGCCTGGCGCGGGGCGGCCCTGCGCGGACGGGCGCCGCTCGGTCGTCGTCGCCGACGGCACCGGCGGCGAGCGGCTGCCCGCCCCTCTGGTCGGCCTCGCCGTGAGCGTAGGTCGCTGGAACCGCCGCGATCCCGGCTGCACTCGACCGGCTCGACGCGAACGGCAACCCGGACGGCGGCGTCGGCCGGTTCCGCCGAGGGAGAGGGGCTTCAGCCGCCAACTGCCCGCCCACCGCCCACCGGCAGAAGGCCGACGCTAGGATCTTGGCATGGCGAAGGGCAAGGTGCAGCGGCGGGCGCGGAAGATCCTGGGCGAGAAACCCGTGGCCCTGGTCTGGTGTGAGATCCACAAGCCCATCCCCGCACCGCCCAAGGACGTTCACCGTGCTGCAGGCAGAGGACGCCTGAAATCGCGCCACCACTGGTTGTGGTACGCCGGAGCCGTGGTGTTCTTCTTCGTGGTCGTACCGATGATCTTGCTGGACAGTCTCAGCCGTAGACTCGACCAACGGCTGTCGGGACGGAGCCGTGACGGTCAGACCGGGCAGCCGTGTCCACCCGACACACAGCGTTCCGGCCGTGGCCGCTCTCGTGAGAGGGATCGCGGGCAGGACCCGACCAACGGGGTCTTCGACGGGGACTGGAACCTGACCGCGGGCCAGCTGCTGCTGCGTTGGTACGGGTACTCGCCCAACCCTAAGCGCCTGGTCATGCTGGCCCGCGACCGCATCTGCGTGGCGGCGTCCCCTCGCCGTCGGCTGTCGCCGACCAAGGCCGACGATTTCCGGACCGTCACGGAGTTCACCCTCGACCAAGCCCGGATCGACGGTGAGGCGGGCCAGCCGCGCGGGTACGCCACCTTCCGGCTCGCGTTCGCCGACGGTTCCTGGCTGGAGTTGGGCCGACTCGGCGAGCCGGAAGACGCCGATCACTTTCTGCGCACGGTCAGCGGCTGATCAACCCTTCCGGCTGCCCCGGCCGCTCAGTCCCCTTCGCCTTCGAAACCCCCGCCCCCGTCGACGACCGGCGGGACCCTGCTCAAGCCGCCATCACGCTGAATACCCTCCACGAACTTCTGCGGGGCGACACCATGGAGCTCGCCGCACGATCGTGGCAGGCGGGGGGCGCCTCACCGGCCGCCGGGCCACCGCCCCGGCTCGGTCATCAGGGCGACGCCGTCTTCGATCTCTTCCGGCCGCCAGCCGACGATGTCGAGCAGCAGGCCGTCCAACGGCCGGCCGACCGGAGCGGTGTGCGTCTGGTGCGGCGGCGGGCCCGGGCGGGGCCGTCGTGGCCGTGCACCCGGCCGCACAGCAACTGTTCGTCGTCGCACATCGCCGTCAGGGCGGTGGTCTTTCCGGCGCCGTTGGGGCCCACGATGCCGTAGAACATTCCAGGCGGAATGCTCAGGCTGAGCCGGTCGACGGCGAGCCTGGCGCCGAAGCACTGCGTCAGGTCCGCCACTTCGATGGCGGGAACACAGGGATTCTGCAACGGACTTCCTCACTCGGCCGTGTGGGCGAGGATCGCCTCGGCCAGCTCCTGGTGGATCTGCGACGGCAGCGTGTGCCCCATGCCCGCCACGCGCATCAGCCGCGCCCCCGGGACCCGCCCCGCGATGACCGCGCCGTGCCCCGGTTTGACCGGCTCGTGGGTGCCCTCCACGACCAGCGTGGGAGCCCGCACCCGGTGCAGCGCGTCCACCGGCTCGACGTCGGCGCCGAACCCCTCACTCCAGATGCTCACGTTCTGCATGCCTCACAGCATGGCGTCCCCGACCACGGGAGCCTTCCGTGGAACTACTGGCCTGACGCGTTCACCGGGCGGGTCCGGATCTTGGTGTCGGAACGCAGAAGTGCTCCCTGAGCTGTGATGATCCGACTTGCCGAAGATCGAGGCATCGCAGCTGGGAGCACTTGCCGCGTGACCTCCACAACGTCTCGTCGGAGGCCGACGCATGCCCTCGGGGTTCGACGGAGCCGGGATGCCGGACACTTGTCGGTCCAGAACCGTGGAGGGCTCCGTGTCACGCGGCTATCCGCCTGGGTTCCGTCGCGAGGCTCCTCGACCTCGTTGCTACGGACGCCTGGCCGGCACGTTGGCCATCCCGCGACCGACTACCGCCGGAGGAGACCGTCAGTTGGTGGCGAGAAGGTGCTCCAGCCAGTTGCGGCGTGCCGCGACGGCGGCCCTGCTGATCCGCGCCTCGGGGGCTTTCCGGTCGAAACCGTGGATTCCGCCGGGCCACACGTGCAGCTCGGCTTCGCCGCCGGCCTGCCAGATCCGGTCGGCGTAGGCGAGGATCTCATCGCGCAGACACTCGGCGGAGCCGACGTCGAGGAAGGTGGGCGGCAGGTCGGCCAGGTCAGTGGCGCGGGCGGGCGCAGCGTACTGCGGCACGTCAGGTCCGCCCTGGGCGTCGCCGAGCAGCGAGCTCCAGGCGAACCTGTTGCGGCTGCGGTCGAAGAGTTCGACGTCGTCCATCTGCAGGGCCGAGGCGCTGTCGTTGCGGTCGTCGAGCAGCGGCGCGATCAGCAGCTGGCCGAGCAGGCGGGGGCCGCCCTTGTCGCGCACGGTCAGAGCCAGCGCGGCGCCGAGGGTGCCGCCAGCGCTGAAGCCCGTGACGACGATGCGCTCCGGGTCGATGCCGAGTTCGTCCGCGTGGTCGGCGACCCACAGCAGACCGGCGTAAGCGTCGTTGATCTGGGCGGGGTAGGGGTGCTCGGGCGCGAGCCGGTAGCCGACCGAGATCAGCGTGGCCCCGAACCGCTCGGCCGTCTCAAGTATCTCGTCGAGCTCCGTGCGGTGATCGCCGCAGTAGAAGCCGCCGCCGTGTATGGAGTAGAGCACCGGCCGTGATGCGGGCGCGCCGGAGGGTGTGCACACCAGCAGGGGGATCTCGGGGGCGCCGTCCAGCCCGGGCACCGAAGGCTGGAAGACGGTGAAGCGACCGCCATGGCTGAGGTCCCCGAGCGCCGCCACTGCGGCGTCGGTCTCCGTGCGGATCACCGACAGCTTCTCGAGGCTCATCGGCGCCGAGTCCGCCTCCTCCGCCAGGTAGGCGTCATAAGCGACCCGAAGTTCGGCATCGAGAGGAACGGGAACGGCGGGCACGGTCTTTCCGGGTTCGAGATTCATACGCGCACGCTAGCGCTGCTGCTCCTTTCGCACCATCCGGATTTCACCGCCTTCGGTGCCCGGCGCCGTCCGCGACCCGCTCTACATTCTGGATGCCCCGCACCCCCGCGACGGCGGCCCCCGACCTCTCGGCGAGGAAGGGGAGCGTGCGGGTGCGCGGCAAGGGACGGTCGGGCGGCAGGGACCACAGCGTGCCCCTGTACGCCCGGGCCCGCACCACCCCGGCCGAACTCCTCGGCGAGCTCGGCCGTCCCGCCGCCGGGCCGCTCATCCGCGACCGCGACGGCCGCGCGCTGTCCACCCGCGCCGCCGACACCGTCGTGTGCACCCTCGGGGCCGCGGCGGGGATCGGGCCGGCCGACGACGGCGAGGCCTTCGGACCGCACGTGCTGCGCCACACCTTCGGCACCGACCCGGTGCGCGGCCGCGGCAAGGTGGCCACCGCGCCGGTCGACGTGGTGCTGGTGGCCGAGCTGAGGGGCCATGCGGACCTGAACACCACTCGCCGCTACACCCTGCCGAGCGAGGTGGACAAGGCCCGCGCGCTGGAGGCGCTCACCACCGACCGGTGGGCCCGGGAAGGCCTGGCGCCACATCCGTAGCACTCCTCCTCGACCCCCGGAACGGCCACCGGCCGGGGCCCTTCGGCGTAGCCCCGTGGGGCGCGGGGGTAGGAAGCACCCGGAGCACCCCCCGGTACGAAAGGCACGCCATGTCCGTTTCCCCACCGCAGCTGCACGGTCCCGAGTTCGAGTCCGACCCCCACCCCGCCTACCGGTGGCTGCGCGAGCACTCCCCCGTGCACCGCGTGGACCTGCCCGGCGGGGCGTGGGCCTGGCTGGTGACCCGCCACGCCGACGCGCGGCGGGTCCTCGCCGACCCCGACATGCTCAAGGACCCCGCGGCGGGCGACGCCGCCTGGCGCGCGGCCGGCCTCGGTCTCCCCTACGACCACCGGCCCAGCCTGGTGCGCAGCATGGTCAACGTGGACGCGCCCGACCACACGCGGCTGCGCCGGGTCGCGGGAGGGGCGTTCACCCCGCGCCGGGTCAGAGCTCTGAAGGAGAGCGCCGAACGCGTCACCGCGGACCTGGTGGACCGCATCGCGGCCTCCGACCGGCCGGACCTGGTCCGGGACCTGGCCTATCCGCTGCCCATCGCCATCATCTGCGACATCCTCGGCGTTCCCGGGGCGGACCGGCCCGAGTTCCACCGGCGGGCCGCGGTCATCGACTCCTCGTCCTACGAGGAGATGGAGGCCGTCGCCGCGACCACCGACTGGTTCGACCGCTACCTGGGGGAACTAATGGAAGCCCGCCTGGCCGAACCCTCCGACGACCTGCTGGGCGACCTGGTCGAGGCGCACCGCTCCGGGGAGCTGAGCCGCGACGAGGTGACGTCCACGGCGTTCCTGCTGCTGGTCGCCGGGCACGAGACCACGGTGGCCCTGATCGGGAACATGCTCTTCACCCTGCTGCGCCGCCCGGAGCGCTGGGAGGGCCTGTGCGCGGACCCGGCCCTCCTCGGCCCGGCGGTCGAGGAGTCCCTGCGCCTGGAGAGCCCCCTGCAGAACGCGACCTGGCGGTTCCCGGGCAAGCCGACCACCGTGGGCGGGGTCGCGCTGGAGGCGGGCGAGCCGGTCCTGGTCTCCCTGCTGTCCGCGGGCCGGGACCCCGGGCGCTACGACGACGCCGACGGGTTCCGGCCCGGGCGCGGGGACGCGCACCTGGCGTTCGGGCACGGGGCGCACTTCT
Organism: Streptomonospora nanhaiensis; assembly: GCF_026642255.1. Classification (GTDB taxonomy): domain Bacteria; phylum Actinomycetota; class Actinomycetes; order Streptosporangiales; family Streptosporangiaceae; genus Nocardiopsis; species Nocardiopsis tropica. The sequence continues at coordinate 4,730,579 of NZ_CP113264.1, forward strand.
GCGTCGGGGCGCAGCTGGCGCGGATGGAGGCCCGGGTGGCGGTCGGCGCCCTCCTCGACCGGTTCCCCGGACTCCGCCTCGCGGTGGACGAGTCCGAGCTGCGGTGGTGGCCGAGCATGATCATGCACGGCCTGTTCGCCCTGCCCGTGCGTACGGGGAGGTAGCGGCGGGCGGGGCCCGTCGCGGGCGGCCCCTTCCGGGCCCGCACCGGAAGCGGCGAAAGCACAGAAAACTTACTCCCGGTTGGCTGGACGTTAGCCGCCCGGCACCGGTGGGTAACCGAGACTGACACACGGAGCGCGCCACCGTGTGCGCTCCAGTCGCGAGACGAGTCACACCGACTGGAGGGGGACCAGAGTGACGACCGCAGACCGCAAGGCCGGAACGACGCCCAAGCCCAGGAGCAGCCAGCCGTGGCTGCACCAGAAGGGCAAGGAGATCCAGGAGTTCGGCACGGTTCGCCAGCTTCCGGTCGGCCTCTCCTACGACGCGCGGATGTACTCGTGCCAGCGGCTGAACCAGGTGCTGTGCGACACCCGCATCCTGCACGACCTGTACAAGAAGCACCACTGGCTGATGCGCGGGCAGACGTTCTACCAGCTCCACCTGCTGATGGACAAGCACGCCGACGAGCAGACCGAGCTGATCGACACCATCGCCGAGCGCGTCCAGACCCTGGGCGGCGTGGCGGTCGGGGACCCTCGGCACGTCGCCGAGATCACCAACGTCCCGCGTCCGCCGAACGGCGTCGAGGAGGTGCCCGCGATGCTCTCCCGCCTCCTGGAGGCGCACGAGACCATCCTGGAGGACTGCCACGACGCCGCCGCGCGCACCCAGGAGATGGGCGACGACGGGACGAACGACCTGCTGGTCTCGGAGGTGATCCGCGTCAACGAGCTGCAGGCCTGGTTCGTGGCCGAGCACCTGGTGGACACCCCGCTCGTCCACGCCTGAGGCGTCCGGGCCCCGCACCGCCGGACGGCGTGCGGGGCCCGCGGGCGCCCGCAGCCGGTTCGCGTACGGCGTGCCCGCCCCGGGCACCGGGGATTCGTGCCCCGGTCCGCTCGGGACCCCGCAGGTCCCCGGAGCGGGAACCTGCCGCGACCGGGAGGGGCCGGGCCCGGCTCCTCTCCGCGTGCCCGCGTCCGGCGTCGCCCCGTGGCCGGGTCAGGTCAGGGTCAGCACGATCTTTCCGGTGGTGCGGCCCGTCTCCCCCAGCTCGTGCGCCTCGGCGGCCTCCTCCAGGGGGAAGGTCGCGGCGACCAGCGGCTTCAACCGCCCCTCCTCCACGAGCGCGGTGACCGCCTCCAGGCCCTTGTGGTCGGGTTCGACCATCAGGGTCACGCCGCGGACGCCCGCGCCCGCCTTCTCCGCGGCCCGGGCGACCCCCTCGGTGTCGAAGGGGTTGGCCAGGCCGATGTACAGCCCGCCGGGCCGCAGGGTGCGCAGCGACCGCTCCAGGTAGTCGCCGCCGATGGCGTCGAGCACCACGTCCACGTCGCCGACGGCCTCGGCGAAGTCCTCGGCCGCGTAGTCGACCACCTCGTTCGCCCCCAGGCCCAGGAGGAGGTCGTGCTTGGCGGCGCTGGCGGTACCGATCACGTGGGCTCCCCGGGCCCTCGCGATCTGGACGGCCAGGTGGCCCACGCCCCCCGCCGCGGCGTGGACGAGGACGCGCTGTCCTGCTCCGACGTCCGCGGTGTCCACCAGGGCCTGCCAGGCGGTGAGCGCGGCGAGCGGGAGGGCGGCGGCGTGGACGTGGTCGAGTCCCGCGGGCTTGGGGGCGAAGTGCCGCGCGGGGCCGGTGACCTGGTCGGCGTAGGCGCCGGGGGTGTCGGGGAAGTTCGGCATCCCGTAGACCTCGTCGCCGACGGCGAAGCGGGTGACCCCCGGGGAGACGGCGGTGACGACCCCGGAGACGTCCCAGCCCTGGCCGAAGGGGGGCGTGTACCAGTAGCCGGTGGTCCGCATCTTCCAGTCGGTCGGGTTGACGCCGGCCGCGTGCACCCGCACCCGGATGTGGGTGGGCGCGGGCTCGGGCACGGGGGCCTCGACGATCTCCAGGACCTCGGGGCCGCCGACGGACTTCTGCTGGACGGTGCGCATGTGCTCTGTCATGCGCCCAGCTTCCCGGCTAAGGTATCCCTTGTATAGAAGGCACTTTCCCCATCTGTAGGTACCTGGTGTATACCACTCCTGACTTGCGAGAACTCGGCGGCGCCGATGTCTACCTGCGGAACTGTGCGTCCCGCAACGTCCTCTCCCTGCTGTCCAACAAGTGGCTGTGCCTGGTGGTGGGGGTGCTCTCCCAGGGCCCCGCGCGCTTCGGCGAGCTGCGCCGCCGCCTGGACGGCATCACGCAGAAGATGCTGACCCAGACCCTGCGCGAGATGGAGCGGGCGGGGCTGGTCGACCGCCGGGTGTACCCGACGACCCCGCCGCGCGTGGAGTACAGCCTGACCGCGCTCGGAGCCGAGGTGGAGGCGCTGATGGGGTCGATCCGCCTGTGGTCGGAGGAGCACATGGACGAGATCGCCTCGGCGCGCGCGGCCTACGACGAGCGCGCGTCCCGGGCGGTGGAACCCCTGTAGCGCTCGGAAACGGCGCGGGAGCGGGACCGCCGGGGGGACCCGGGGCCGGGGACACCGCCGCCACCGGACATCCGCGGTGGAGTACCCACAATCCCCCTAAAACCCACTTGTTTAGTAGAGTTATCCGCATGGAGATCCTCGTCGCCGTCATGGCCGGATTCGCCGTCGCGGCCGTGACGGCCCCCGTGGGGATCTCGGGGGCCGTCCTCCTGCTTCCCGTGCAGCTCAGCGCCCTGGGGATGCACGGACCCGCGGTCAGTGCCACCAACCTGCTCTACAACGTGGTGGCCACGCCGCTGGGCCTGAGCCGCCTGGCCCGGTCGGCGCGCGGCCACGGCGCGGAGATGCTCGTGGCCTCGGCCGCCGCCGTGCCCTGCGCGGTGGCGGGCGCCGCCGTGCGCGTCACCTGGCTGTCCGATCCCGCGCTCTTCCGCGGCCTGCTCGCCGTGCTCATGCTCGCCATGGGGGCGCGCCTCCTCGCGGTCCGCCGGGCACGGGCTTCCGCTCCCCCGCCGACAGGGGCCGGGGGCGCGCGGCCCGCACACGGGGGCCGCGCCCTGCTCGCGCTCGCGGCGGGCGGCGCGGCGCTGTTCGGCGCGGCGGTGGGCATCGGCGGCGGCTCCCTGCTGTCGCCACTGCTCATCGGCGCGGCCGGGTGGCTGACCTCGCGGGCCGCCGTGGTGGCCCTGACCACCACCCTGGCCACGTCCGTGGTGGGCCTGACCGCCTACGCGGTGTTCGACCGTATCGGTTTCGGCGCGGCCCCGGCCGCCCCCGACTGGGGCGTGGGCCTGGCGCTGGGGCTCGGCGGCGCGCTCGGCTCCCTGGTGGGAATCGGGTTCTCCCGCCGCCTGGGAGAGCAGCCGCTGCGCTTCCTGCTCGGCGCGCTCGTCACGGCCACCGGCGTGGTCTACCTGGCCGGCCTGCTGCCCTGAGGCCGCCGGGACAGGGACCCGTCGCGATGGCCCTTCCGCCCGACGACGACGGGGCCGGGCCGCGCATCGCGGCCCGGCCCCGGTACGAGCGGTCCTCTAGTAGACCTGCGCGTGGAACTGCGGAGCGGCGAAGGTGCCGCCGGTGGAGAAGTCCACGCTCCTGCCGCTCGGGATGCGGTAGCCCCCGGTCGACTTCAAGCGCCCGCCGCTGTTCCTGATGGTCACGTAGTAGCCCTCGTTGCCGTTGGTGCTCACACTGGTGCACTGGCCGGAGTTGACGACGTAGGTGGAGAAGCCGCCGCGGTCCGGGAAGGTCGCCTGGGCGGAGTAGCCGGAGCCGACGTTGCAGAGCCGGAAGGTGCCCGCGGCGGAGGCCGGGGAGGCGGCGGCGAGCGCGAGGCCGAAGGTGAGGAGCAGGCCGGCGAGCACCGACGAGGTCAGGGCCTTGCCTCTGCGGAAGATGGACATGTGCGTCTCCAAAAACCATAGGGGGTACGGGCCGGCCGAGCGGGGACCGGGACGTGCCGGGGGTAGTGGCGCAACGCAGTCAACCACACACCAGCCGTCAAAAACCAGGTTTGTGTGGCTTTTTTGTTGGCTTCTTGTTGTTCTTGTTGGTTTTGCTTGGGTTAACACCCCGGTCCAGCCCTGTACACCGAGAACGGGGAGGACGCGCGCCCCCGCGCACGTCCTCCCCGTCCCTTCCCGCGGGCCCGTACCGGTCAGGAGCCGGTGATGCCCCAGCGGCGGCGCAGGGCCCGGTCGGCCCAGTTGAAGAACACGTCGATGACGATGCCGACGACGAGCACGATGATGATGTAGCTGAGCAGCCGTTCGGCGTCGTTGAGCTGGCGCGCCTGGCTGAGCGCCCACCCGATGGAGTTCTGCTGGTTGATGATCACCAGCAGCTCGCCCGCCATCAGCGAGCGCCAGGCGAAGGCCCAGCCCTGCTTGAGGCCGGTGACGAACATCGGCAGGGCCGCCGGGATGATCAGCACCGTGTACCGCTGCACCCCCCGCAGGCCCATCACCTGCCCGGCCCGCAGCAGCGACGGGGACACGTAGTCGATGCCCGAGGTCAGCCCGCCCGCGATGGAGGGGGCCGCGCCCAGCACGATCACGAACATGATCGCCGACTCGCTGATGCCGTACAGCAGCATCGCGAACGGGAACCACACGATGGAGGGCATCGTCTGGAGCCCGGTGATCAGCGAGCCGATCGCCACCCGCAGCGGCTTGAACTGCGAGACCGCGATGCCGATGATCACGCCCACGACCAGGGCCAGGGCGAAGCCGGTCAGGGCCCGCCGCATGGTGACCTGGACGGCCTCCCAGAACTCGGGTGTGGTGATCTCCCGGAAGAGGGTCGGCAGCACCCTGTCCGGTCCGGGGAAGACGAACTCGGTCCGCCACCCGGACCACACCACCGCTTGCCAGGCGAGCAGCACCAGGGCCACCGCGGCCAGCTTGGGCCAGGTCGCTGCCCAGATCCTCCCGGCGGTCTCGGCGGCACTGCGCTCCCCCGTACCGCGCCGGGGCTGGAGTTCGAGTGCGTCGAGTCCGCGGACGCGGCGCCGGTCGTCCCGCACATCGGTGTCAGGCATGGCGCGAGACCTCCTCGCGGAGTCGGTCGGTGATGGTGGCGGCCTGCTCGGCGATCTGCACCGAGTCGATCCGGCGGGGGCGCTCGCCCTCGACCGGGAAGGCGTCGATCACCCGGCCGGGGCGGCTGGACAGCAGCACGACCCGGTCGCCCAGGCGCACCGCCTCGCGCACGTTGTGGGTGACGAAGAGGATGGTCAGCTCCTTCTCGCGCCAGATCCGCTCCAGCTCGTCGTGGAGGATGTCGCGGGTCATGGCGTCCAGCGCGCCGAACGGCTCGTCCATGAGCAGCACGTCCGCGTCCTGGGCCAGCGCGCGGGCCAGGGCGACGCGCTGGCGCATGCCGCCGGACAGCTCGTGGGGGCGCTTGCGGTCGAAGCCGGTGAGCCGCACCAGGTCCAGGAGTTCGGCGACGCGCTTCCTGCGCTCGGCCCGGGGCACCTTGTTGACCTTCATGGGCACCTCGATGTTGGCGCCCACGGTCAGCCACGGGAACAGCGCGGCCTCCTGGAACATCATCGCGACCTTGTGGCCGCCCGCGTCCACGCTGCCCGTCGTGGGCTGTTCGAGTCCGGCGACGAGGGAGAGCAGGGTGCTCTTCCCGCAGCCGGACGCGCCCACGATGGCGAGGAACTCCCCGGTGCCGACGGTGACGGACATCCCGTCGATCGCGGTCACGGCGCCCTTGCCGTGTCCGAAGACCTTGGAGATGTCCTGGATCTCCACGGCGGCGGTGCGCGCGGGCGTCTCTGTGACGGTGGTCATGGGCCTCTACCCTTCCAACCCGGCGACCCGCTCGCGGCCGTCCTCGGCGAGGAGACCGTTGAGCAGGTCGAGGGCGTAGATTCCGTTCAGGTCGACGGGTTCGAGCAGTCCGACGGCCTCGGCTCTGTCGGCGCCGGCGAGCAGCGAGGGGGCGACGGGGTCGACGGTAAAGGCCACGTTGTCGAAGGCCGACGCGGTGATGCCGGGGTCGAGCCGCGCGCCGGTGAGCGACTCCAGATGGTCCCCGGCCGCCGCCCGCGCCCGTTCGGGCTCCTCGTTGAGCAGGTCGACGGAGGCGATGTGGCCGCGCAGCAGGTCCTCGACCACCTCGGGGTTGCGGTCGAGGAACTCGGCGCCGACCGCGAGGTGGGTGGTGACGAACCGGCCGTCGGTCTGCGGCCACAGGTCGGCCTCGTCGATGAGCAGGTGCGCGTCGTCCTCGGCGAGCACCCGACTCAGGTGGGGCTCGGGCAGCCAGGCGCCGTCGATCTCGCCGAGGGCGAAGGCGTCCACGGTCTCGGCGTTGGCCTGGGGCACGATCGACAGGTCTCCGCCCCCGGCGGTGTCGACGTCCCAGCCCTGCTCCTCGGCGATCCAGCGCAGCGCCACGTCCTGGGTGCCGCCCAGCTGCGGGGTGGCCAGGGTGGTGCCGCGCAGGTCGTCCAGGGAGTCGATGCCCTCGCGCACGACGAGCCCGGTCCCCCTGGTGGCGGCCCCGGCGACGACGTGCAGCGCCTGGCCCTCGGACTGCGCCCACCCGTTGACGGCGGGGCTGGGGCCGAGGTAGGCGGCGTCGACCTCGCCGGAGAACAGGGCGTTGACGGCGTCGGGGCCGCTGTTGAAGATGCGGGTGTCGAAGGCGACGTCCTCGCCGAGGGCGCCGGGGATGATCCCGTCCTGGACGCCCACGAGGGCCGGGGCGTGGGTGATGTTCGGGAAGTAGCCGAGGGTCAGCGAGGACCCGTCGGCCTCCTCGGCGCCGGCCGCCCCGCACCCGGTGGCGGCCAGGCCGACGGCCAGGGCCGCCAGGGCGGTTCTCAGGGGGAGGGAGGGCACACGCATGGAGTGGTCCTTTTCGTGCTGCGTCGGAGGACGAGCAAAACTCTACTTAATAAGTAGGTTTTGTGGAAGCAGGCGAATCGTCCCCCGCTTCCCGAATGACCAGCCCAAACACCCCGAACCGCACTCCAGGGATGACCCCACCCACCGAGAAGACCCAGGTCAGAACGGCGCGCCGGTCGCGATGCGCGCCACCGGGCACCCGCCGCACCCCCGCGCCACGCCAGCACGGTCGGCAGCACTTCGCATAATGTGATCCAGATCACCACGCCTCGCCCGGGTGTGTCGGAGGCCCGAGATGGCCCGGCGGCCCGCCGCCCCGGCGGCCCGCCGGGCCGCCGGGGCGGCGGGTCAGCCCACAGCCCTGCGGACGAGGGCGGCGAGCTCCTCCCGGGCCACCTCGCCGAGACCGGTGACGGCGAAGGACGTGGGCCACAGGCCGCCGTCGTCGAGGTTCGCCTCGGGGGTGAAACCGAAGGTCGAGTAGCGCTCCTTGTCGGCCTGCCCACTCCGGAAGAAGCACACGACCTTCCCCTTCCTGGCGTAGGCCGGCTGCCCGTACCAGAGCTTCGGTGTCAGCTCCGGGGCGTTGGCGGTGACGATGGCGTGGACGCGCTCGGCCACCGCGCGGTCCGCGGGATCCATCTCCGCGATCTTCGCCAGGACGTCGAGCTCCCCGGCCGCGGCCTTGGCGCCCCGCCCGCGCTCCGCCTCCTTCCTGAGTTCGGCGGCCCGCGCCTTCATCGCCGCGCGCTCCTCCTCCGAGAAGCCCTCCGCGGCCCCGCCGCCCGTCGTGCCCGTGTTCGCGCTCATCGCTGCCACTCCCCTGGTCGGAATCGGTGTGAGACGCCTCCGACGCCAATCGTGCCCGCAACCCCGCCGCTTCTCGACTCCCGACCCGTGCCCGCCCCGCTCCCGACACATGCCGCGCGGCGGCCGGAACCCCCGGTCCCGCTGTCCCGGCACCGGTCGGTCGCGGGCCGAACCCGCCCGAACGTCGGTGCGGCGTGGAACGATGGAGACATGGAACCTGGAGGCGCGCAGGCGCAACGCCTGCGCGACATCGCCGCGATGCGCCGCGTCCGCGACCGGATCGACCGCGAGTTCGCCGAGCCGCTGAACGTCGAGGCGCTGGCACGCGGGGCGTACATGTCGGCCGGGCACCTGAGCCGGGAGTTCCGCCGCGTCTACGGCGAGTCCCCGTACTCGTACCTGATGACCCGGCGGATCGAACGGGCGATGACGCTGCTGCGGCGCGGGGACCTCGGCGTCACCGAGGTCTGCTTCGCGGTGGGCTTCTCCTCCCTGGGCACGTTCAGCACGAGGTTCACCGAACTGGTGGGCGTGCCGCCGAGCGTCTACCGCCGCGACCGCTCCCGGGACGGGGCGGGGATCCCGCCCTGCCTGGCCAAGCGCGTGAACAGGCCGGTCAGGAATCGAGAAGCCCGCCCCGGTGGTCCTGCGTAACGTGGCGCCCATGAACGTCACCATCCACCAGGCCTTCCTTCCGCAGACCGACCCCGAGGCCGCTCTGGGCTTCTACCGCGACGCGCTGGGCTTCGAGGTCCGCAACGACGTGGGCTACGAGGACATGCGCTGGATCACCGTCGGACCGGCCGGGCAGCCCGGCACCTCCCTCGTGCTGCACCCGCCCGCCACCGATCCGGGCATCTCCGAGGACGAGCGCCGCACCGTCCTGGAACTCATCGCCAAGGGCGTCTACACCTCCGTCACGCTCGCCACGGACGACCTCGAAGGGTTCTTCGCCCGCGTCCGGGCCTCGGGCGCCGACGTCGTCCAGGAACCCGCCGACCAGGACTACGGGGTCCGCGACTGCGCCTTCCGCGATCCCGCGGGCAACCTCGTCCGCGTCCACCAGCTCCTCTGAGCCGGACGGGCCCACCGCGCGGTGGGCCCGCGGCCCATCGCCGGCGAGAGGCCGCCGCCCCGGGCCGTGGGATACCGGCCCGGGGTCGGAGGCCCTCCGCCGTCCGTCAGCCGAGCCCGGCGACCTCGTCGCGGCCCGCCTCGGCGAGGAGGCCGTTGAGCGGGTCCAGGGCGTAGATGCCGTCCAGCTCCACCGGGTCGAGGAGGCCGACGGCCTCGGCGTGCTCGGCGCCGCCCTGGAGGGAGGGGGCGATCGGGTCGACCGTGAAGGTCACGTTCTCGAACGCGGAGGCGACGACCTCGGGGGAGAGCCCGCCGCCGGTGAGGGCCTCCAGGTGGGCGATGGCTGCCGTCTGGGCGTCCTCGGGGTTCTCGTTGATCCAGTCGACGGTCTCGATGTGGCCGCGCAGCAGGTTCTCGACCGCCTCCGGGTCGGACTCCAGGAACTCGGCGCTGACGATCAGGTGCGTGGTGACGAACTCGCCTCCGGTCTCCGGCCACAGGTCGGTCTCGTCCACGAGCAGTTCGCCGTCCGCCTCGTCGACCAGGCGGCTGAGGTGCGGTTCGGGCACCCACGCGCCGTCGATCTCGCCGAGGACGAAGCTGTCTATGATCTCGGCGTTGTCCTGGGGCAGGACGGACAGCTCGCCCCCGCCCTCGGTGTCGACCTCCCAGCCCTGCTCCTGGGCGAACCAGCGCAGCGCCACGTCCTGGGTGTTGCCCAGCTGCGGCGTGGAGAGGGTGGTGCCGGGCAGGTCCTCGACGCTGTCGATGCCGGGCCGGACCACGAGTCCGGCGCCCCGGGAGGTGGACCCGGCGATGATGTGCAGCGCGGTGCCCTCCGACTGCGCCCATCCGTTGATGGCGGGGTTGGGGCCGATGAAGGTCGCGTCGACCTCGCCCGCGAACAGGGCGTTGACGGCGTCGGGGCCCGCGTTGAAGGTCTGGGTCTCCAGCGCGGTGTCGCCGAGGGCCTCGGCGAGGGTCCCGTTCTCCACGCCGACCAGGGCCGGGACGTGGGTGATGTTGGGGAAGTAGCCCAGGGTGAGGGTGCCGGAGCCCCCGTCCCCGCCGCTCCCTTCCCCCTCGCTCCCGCACCCGGTGGCGACCAGTCCCAGTGCCAGTACTGCGGCGGCGGTCGGAAGCACAGACGTGCGCATGCTCATCTCGGGTCCTCATTCGGGGGTTCGGGGAGGGTCGGGCCGGTCGTGTAAAACTCTACTAAATGAGTAGGTTTTGTGGAACTTACCCCATGGTGATGCAGGTCACACGTATGCCTCTCCATCACGGGAGAGCCCTGGTCACGGTGGGTCCGACCCTTCTTCCGGAACGTGACCGGCGGCCTGCGTGCGCGCCCCGGACGACCCCGCGTCCGACCCCGGACACGCCGAAGGGCGGTGGAGCCGGGAGGCTCCACCGCCCTCGGGGGAACGGGGAAGGGTGCGCGGCGGCCGGCCGGGCCGCCGGACGGCTACTCCTCGTCGGCCGCCCCACCGGTCTCGACGACGTTGCCGTCGCCGTCGACCGCCAGGACGACGCCCTGCCAGGACTCCTGGACGAACTCCAGGACGCGCTCGTCGTGCAGCAGCTCCGCGAGCAGCTGGACGCGCTCGTCCTCGGCGTTCTCCTCCAGGGCGACCAGGCCGTTGGCGTAGGCCTCGACGTAGTCCTCGCCCTCCGGCTCCCAGGCCAGGACGTTGGACTCCTCGGGCAGGTTCGCCTCGATGGCGTAGTTGCCGTTGACGATCGCCGCGTCCACGTCGGAGATCGAGCGCGGCAGCTGGGCGGCCTCCAGCGGGGTGACGGTGATGTCCCGGGGGTTGTCCGTGATGTCGTTCTCGGTGGCGGACTCGCCGGCCTCCGGGTCGACGGTGATCAGGCCCTCGGCCTCCAGGACGCCGAGCGCGCGGGCGAGGTTGGCGGGGTCGTTGGGCACCGCGACCTCGGCTCCGTCCGGCAGGTCCTCGACGCTCTCGACGCTCTCGGAGTAGAGGCCGAGGCGCTCGATGTGGACGTCGGTGATGTAGGTGAGCTCGGCGTCGGGACCGTTCTCGACCCACTCGCCGAGGAACGAGCGGTGCTGGAAGTAGTTGGCGTCCAGCTCCCCCTCGACCAGGGCCGCATTGGGGGTGTTGTAGTCCGAGATCTCCACGATGTCCAGGTCCAGCCCGGCCTCCTCGGCGAGGTTCTCGTCGATGAAGGCGAGGATGTCGCCGTGCGGCACGGGGCTGACCCCCACGGTCAGGACGTCCCCGCCGCCGTTCTCGGCCTCGGCGGCCTGCTCGCTGGGGGCGCCGCAGGCGGAGAGCGCCAGGGTGACGGCGGCGGCGCCGATGACGGCTGAGGTCGTGCGCATGTGCACTCCTTAGGGGATCGTGGGGTGGAGGATCGCGGGGGTCCCGGCGTCGGCGCGAACACCGTCGGCCCGGGCGGGTAGTGCCCCCCGTGGGGTATTACCGACCCAATCAGACACTATCCCACCTGTTTGGTAGGAATAATCCGTTTCGCCCCGCCCTTCGCGTGGCATGAACCACATGGACCATATTACCGACTAATCCGGTAGAAATTAACGGGAATACGGCGCATGATGGTGGGCATGCTCAGCGCACACAGCTCACTCCCCAGCGTCGACACCCGTGCCGTGCCCCTGCGGAGCGCGGCCCCGCTGCGCGGCGAACCGTCCCTGGCCGCCCTGCCCCGGCCGGAGGCGGGGCCGGGCGGTGCCGTCGGCGGCCCCGTCCTGACCTCCCCCGAAGAGCCCGGCTCCGACCACTCGCTCCTCGGCGTGCTGCCCCTGCCCGAGAGCGGCAAGTACATGCTGGTCTACGGGGTGGTGGTGGACGAGCCCCACGCCCGCGCCAGACCGCTCCCCGTCCCGGGCGCCGCCCTGCTGATCGACCGCGACGCCCGCCGGGTCTGGTCCGGCGGGCAGGAGGTCGAGCTCACCTACCAGGAGTACGAGCTCCTGGAGTGCCTCGCCGACTCCCCCGGCCGCGCGATCGCCCGCGGCGAGCTGATGGAGCGCGTGTGGGGCACCCGCAAGGACCTGCACTCGCGCACCATCGACGTGCACATCCACCGGCTCCGCCGCAAGCTCGGCCGGGCCGGGGACCTCATCGCGACCGTGCGCAAGGTCGGCTACATCTACCACGGCCCCCCGTCGCCGCCCCTGGGCGTCTGACCGGTGGGGCCGCCGCCGGGCGGCCCCACCGGAGACCCGCCCCTCCGCGGGACGGCCGTCGGGACCGCCCGGTCCCGCGGAAGCGGTCAGCCGCCGGAACCGGCCGCCGGCGTCCGGGGAGCGGGCCTCCCGGACACGGCGGGGCGCGGCGCCTCCGCCCGGACACGCCGCGCCCCTCTCCTCCGCCGGTCGGAGCGGCCCGGCCGGACGCCCCTAGAAGGCGAAGCCGCGGAAGAGCAGCACCGCGAGCAGCAGTCCGACCGCCAGGTTGAACACCGTGGCGAGGCCGAACACGCCGATCGGCCGCCAGCCCGCCTCGCGCAGCGAGCCGAGCTTGAACTCCAGGCCGATACTGGTGAACGCCGCGATCAGGAACCAGTCGCGCAGGGCCCTGGCGGTGTCCAGGCCCGCCTGCGGGTCGGCGGCCGGGCCGTTGGACCACAGGGTCGCGGCGACCGAGGCGGCCAGGAACCCCAGCACGAACTTGGGGAACCGGTCCCACAGGGTGCGCAGGCCGGGGCGCTCCACCGCGCCGCCGCCCTCGGCGGGGGCGACCCGGAAGGCGAAGTAGGCGGTCAGCAGCACCGCCACGACGCCCATCAGGACGTTCTGGGTGGCCTTGACGATGGAGGCGATCTGGAGGGCCTCCTCGCCGACGATCGCCCCGGAGGCCGCGACCGCCGCCGTGGTGTCGATGTTGCCGCCGATCCACGCGCCGGCCTGGGCGGTGCTCAGTCCGAGCACGCCGACCAGCCACGGCAGCAGGAAGATCGAGGGGACGGCGAACAGGATGACCAGGCTCGCGGTGTAGGCGAGCTGTTCCCTGCGCGCCTGCACGGCTCCGGCTGCGGCGATGGCGGCGCTGACCCCGCAGATGGACACCGACGAGGCGAGCAGCGCCCGCAGCCGGTCGTCCAGGCCGAGCTTGCCGCCCACCCACCAGGTGAACAGGAACACCGACGTGACCAGGAACAGGGCCTGGAGGACGGCGGGCCCGGCGGCCTGGGCGATGACGTCGAACAGGACCGTGGAGCCGAGCAGGACCAGGCCCGTCTTGATGAGGAACTCGGTCCTGAACGCCGGGGCCAGCCGGTCGCGCACCCCCAGGAGGGAGAGCACCAGGTTGCCCAGCAGGCCGAGCAGGATCGCGTAGACGGGGTACTCGACGGCCTCGGCGAAGCCGCCCAGCGGGGACCCCTCCGCGGCGGCGGGGACCCAGGACTCCAGGAAGCGGGTGGCCGCGGCCAGGGCGAGGACCACGAGGAGGCCGAGGGCGGACCAGAGCGGTGCGCCGGGTCCGCGCGGGGCATCCGCGTCCTCCCGGGCGTCGGCCCCGCCGTCGCCGGTCACGCCGCCCTCAGGGCCGCCGGCGGTGTCGTCGGGGCCGACCGCAGTGCCGTCCGCGGTCCCGGTCGCGCCGGCGCCGTCGGCCCGGGAGGCGTCCTCTCCGGGGCCGGGGGTGTGCATGGCCATCAGGGGACCAGTCCCGCCGGGATGACCCCGAGCAGGGCCAGGCCGAGCAGCACGAGTCCGGTGACGGTGGCCGCCCAGTCCTCGCCGATCCGCCACCGGGGGCGCGGGGGAGCCGGTTCGGGCGTGGAAGCGGGCGTGGTGGGTGTCTCGCTCATGGTTCTCCTCGATCTCCGGGCGCGGGGGCGCCCTCGGGGGACGGGACGGGATACGACCGGAACGGCGACTAACTACACTAAACCTACTCATTTAGTGTAGTTAATGGCCGAGTAAGGCGCCAGACCCGCTTCCGGCGCCCGGAAGGGGCGTGGGACCGGGCCCGACGGCCCGGCGGTGACGATACGGGGAGCACGGCCCTCGTGTCCGGCACACTGCGACGGGACCGGCCCCGGCGCGGGGAGCCGGAACCTCAGCCCCGGTGTGCGACCCCGGGTCCGGACTCGGCGCGGAGCACGGGCTCGGTGGTGGGCAGCCCGCGGGCGCGCCAGGCGCGGAAACCGCCGGCCATGTCGGTGGCCCTCGCCAGCCCCAGCTCCTGGAGCTGGACGGCGGCCAGGCTGGAGGCGTACCCCTCGTTGCAGAACAGCACGATGAGCCGGTCAACGGAGTCGGCCTCGGGCACCCGGTCGGGACTGCTGGGGTCCAGCCGCCACTCCAGGACGTTGCGGTCGATCACCAGCGCCCCCGGGATCTCCCCCTCGGCCTCGCGGTTGACGGCGGGCCGGGTGTCGACCAGCAGCGCGCCCTCCCCCTGGGCGCGCAGCGCCTCGGCCGGCGAGAGCCGTTCGAGTCGGGCGCGCTTGCCGTCGAGGAGCCGTTCGATCGCGCTCACCGCCGCTCCCCCGCCCCGGCCGTGGGCACGGCGTCCAGCGTGGGGACGTCGGGCTCGGGGTCGCTGGTCAGGATGCTGCCGGTGCGGCGCAGCGCGTTGTCGCCGCTGACCTCGTAGTAGTGCATGGCGGTCAGCGGCGGCGAGTAGGCGTGCACGCTGACGGCGGGCGCGGCGGCGGCGTTGACCACGTCGTGCACGTGGCCGAGCGGGAACCGGCCGCCCCCGCCGTCGGCGAGGGTGCGTTCGCACAGGCCGGCGTCCCAGTAGCGTTCGACCAGCTCCCCGGCGACGACGGTGAGCGCGCCCAGCGAACCGGCGTGGTCGTGGAGCCGGGTGGACTGGTCGGGCGTCCAGGAGATGAGCCAGACGTCGGTGTAGTCGTCGGCGCGCAGGCGGACCGACCAGCGGTTCTCGGCGTCGAAGCGGATCTCGTGGAGCCCCTGGCGGACCTCCTCGGCGACCGCGGCGGTCAGCTCGGACAGGCGGTCCAGGGTGAGCGGTGTCGGCGCGGCGGGCGCGGCTGCGGTGTCGGTCATGGGTTCTTGCTCTCGGATTCGTGGGCGGTCGGAGTCTGCGCTGGTCCGGCGGCCGCTAACAGTGCCCGTCGAAGGCCGGGGGCCGCAGGTGTGACGGTGTTCTGACTGCCATGACCGCAGTAAACCACATTCCCTACAGGTTTAGTTGGTAGGAGCCTCCCGTCGCACGTGTCACACCCGCCCCGGCGTCACCACACCCCTCGACACACCCCGCCCGACCTGCACGTTCCCACTCCTCCCGCACACACCACCGAAGATTCCCTACTTTTTCGGTTGACAAAATGGGGTTAGCGGATCAGGCTGGTGGACGAGGCCGACGGAATCGCGGAGCCGTCGGCCAGGACCCGCCGACCACCCGCGCCGCCCGGGCCACCCCGCCGGGTGGACGAACGCGAGGCCGGTCCCGGCGTTCCGGGCCGAGGGGGCTGCCATGCGCGGAGCCGCCCGACCCTCGGCCCGGAACGCCCTCCACGCCGCGCGATCGGACGGGAGGCCGACCCGATGCCCGACATCCGACAGGGACCGCCGCGTACCCCGCACAGGCCCCCGACCGAATCCGCCCCCGCACGGCACTCCTGGTCGAACACCACGCCGAGGACACGGAACCGCCGCCCGCCGCACACCGACCTGTGCTTTGATTCCCCATAATTCCGGTAGGTATTTACTGGCACACGTCGGCGTGCGTCCCAGCAGGAGGTTCACCATGTCCGAGACCGTCACCGGCCCCACCCCCGGCACGACCGGCGGCGAGGTCCGGATCATCGCCTCGGACGCGGAGGCCGTCGAGGCCGCCCGCGCCCTGGTCCCCCGGTTCGCGGAGGGCGCCTCCGGGCGCGACCGCGACCGCTGTCTGCCCCGGGAGCAGGTCCGCGAGCTGGCCCGGTCGGGCCTGCTCGGGATCACCGTGCCCCGCGCCCTGTGCGGGGCCGGCGCGGACGCCGGGACCGTCGCCGAGATCCTGCGCCTGCTCGGCACCGCCGACCTCAGCCTGGCGCAGATCCCGCAGCCGCACTTCGCGTTCCTCAACGCGCTGCGCCTGCGCGGGGGCGGGACCGCGCGGGCCCGGGTGTTCGGCGACGTCCTCTCCGGCTCGCTCGTCTCCAACGCCCAGGCCGAGCGGTCCGGGAGGACCGCGCACACCCACGCCACCCGCCTGGAGCGCGGCGGCGACGGCTGGCGGGTCAACGGCAGCAAGTACTACGCCACGGGTTCGCTGCTCGCCGACTGGATCGCCGTGGTCGCCCCCGCGGCCACCCCGGACGGACCGCGCCCGCACATCGCCTTCGTCCCGGCCGACGCCCCGGGCGTGCGCGTCGAGGACGACTGGGCCGGCATGGGCCAGCGCACCACCGCCAGCGGAACGGTGCATCTGGCCGACGTGGCCGTGCCCGACGACCTGGTCCTGCCCCAGTACCTGACGTTCGAGGGGCCCACCACCTACGGCGCGTTCGCGCAGCTGCTGCACGCCGCCATCGACGTCGGCGCGGCGCGCGGCGCCCTGGCCGAGGCGGCGGCCTTCGTGCGCTCCAAGAGCCGCCCCTGGTTCGAGAGCGGCGTCGACACCGCGCCCGAGGACCCGCTGCTCGTCCACCGGTTCGGCGAGCTGGAGATCCAGGTGCGCGCCGCGGAGGCCCTGCTGGCCTCCGCCGCCGACCGGGTGGACGCCGCCGACGCCGTCCTGGCCGGGGGCGCCCCCGGCGCGGAGGACGCCACCGCAGAGGCCTCGGTCGCCGTGGCCGCCGCCAAGGTCGCCGGCGGACGGGCCGCCGTGGAGGTCTCCTCCGCCCTGTTCGAGGTGGCGGGCACGCGGGCCGCGGCCGACTCCGAGAACCTGCACCGCCACTGGCGCGACGCCCGCACCCACACCGTCCACGACCCGGTGCGCTGGAAGGTCCAGCACGTCGGGGAGTACTCCCTCAACCGTCGCCGCCCACCGCGGCACGGTCAGATCTGATCCCGCAACGGAGGAGCGTCCCTCAATGCCCCTGACCTTCCACTGGTTCCTGCCCACGCAGGGGGACAGCCGCGGCATCGTCGGCGGCGGCCACGGCGCGGACGTCGTGGCCTCGGCCTGGCGGACCCGCGAGCCGACCCTGGACTACCTCGCCCAGATCGCCGGAGCCGCCGAGCGGCTGGGGTTCGAGGGCGTCCTCACCCCCACCGGCGCGTGGTGCGAGGACGCCTGGCTGACCACGGCGATGCTGGCCGGGAGCACGAGGCGGCTGAAGTTCCTGGTGGCGTTCCGCCCCGGGCTCCTCTCGCCCACCCTGGCGGCGCAGATGGCCGCGACCTACCAGCGGCTCAGCGGCGGACGTCTCCTGCTCAACGTGGTGACCGGCGGCGAGTCCGCCGAGCAGAGGCAGCACGGCGACTTCCTCGGCAAGGACGCCCGGTACGCGCGCACCGACGAGTTCCTCCAGGTGGTCGGACGGCTCTGGCGCGGGGAGACCGTCGACTTCCGGGGGGAGCACGTCACGGTGGAGGGGGCCCGGCTCGCGAAGGCGCCGGACCCCCTGCCGCCGGTCTACTTCGGCGGCTCCTCCCCCGCCGCGCTCGACGTGGCCTCCCGCCGCGTGCAGACGTACCTGACGTGGGGTGAGCCGCCCGGCGCGGTCGCCGACAAGATCGACCGGGTCAGCGCCCTGGCGGCCAAGCGCGGCCGCACACTCGACTACGGCGTGCGGCTGCACGTGATCAGCCGGGACACCGCGGAGGAGGCGTGGGCGCAGGCCCAGCGCCTGCTCGACGGGCTGGCCCCCGACACCGTGGGGCAGGTGCAGCACCACCTGGCCATGAGCGAGTCCGAGGGCCAGCGCCGGATGCTCGAACTGCACGGCGGAAGCGCCGCCGACCTGGAGGTCCACCCCAACCTGTGGGCGGGTGTGGGCCTGGCCAGGGGCGGGGCCGGCACCGCACTGGTGGGCAGCCACGCCCAGGTGGCCGACCTGATCGAGGAGTACCACCGGGCGGGCGCCACCGAGTTCGTCCTGTCCGGGTACCCCCACCTGGAGGAGGCCTACTGGTTCGGCGAGGGGGTACTGCCGCTGTTGCGGGAGCGCGGGCTGTGGGAGCACCCGGAGGGAGGGGAGGAGTCCGCCGCCCCCCACGTCCCCTTCGCCGTGTCCGCCCCGGCCACGTCCTGACCGCCCCCGCACCGGAGACCGCCATGACCACCACCACCGTCCTCGTCGGCAATCCCCGGCCGAACTCCCGTACCGCCACCGCCGGCCTGGCCGTGGCCCGTCACGCCGCGGACGCGGCCGGACTGCCGGACGTGCCCGGACCGGACGACCTGCTCGACCTGTCGCGGATCCGGCAGCTGCTGCTCGCCCCCGGCCCGCAGCCGGAGGTGGAGGCCGCCCTGGAGAGGGTGCGCGCCACCGACCTGCTGGTCGTGGCCAGCCCCACCTACAAGGCGACCTACACCGGTCTGCTGAAGGTGTTCCTGGACCTGCTGCCGTCCGGCGGGCTGGCGGGGGTGACGGCCGTGCCCGTGCTGGTGATGGCGTCCGCGGCCCACACCCTGGCCGTGGACGTGCACCTGCGCCCGCTGCTGCTCGAACTGGGCGCGACCGTTCCGGCGTCCGGACTGGCCCTGCTCCAGGACGCGGTCCCCTCCGACGGCGGGACCGACGGCACTCCGCGCCTGGACGGGGTGCTCGCGCCGTGGGCCGGGCGCGCGGCCCCCGTGCTGCGCGCGGCGGTGCGCACCCGGTCGGCCGCCGCCTGAGTCCTCCCCCCTCTCTTCACCCACCACAAGGGAGAGTCCGTTGAGTATCGCCGAGACCGCTTCCCCGTCCTTGGCGGAGGCCGACCGTTTCCGCGCGACGCTGCGCAACCACCCGGCCGGGGTCGTCATCATCACCGCCAGCGTGGAGGGGCGGCCCGTGGGGCTGACCGCCACCTCCTTCACCAGCGTCAGCCTCGCCCCGCCGCTGGTGTCCTTCTACATCGCGGAGTCCTCCACGACCTGGCCGGCGCTGCGCAGGGCGGGCGAGTTCGGGGTGCAGCTGCTGACCGAGGAGCAGTCCGACCTGGCCGACCGGTTCGCCCGCAGGGGGGAGGACCGGTTCGCCGCGCCGACGGCGTGGAGCCGGGGGCCGTCGCAGGTCCCGCTGCTGGACGGGGCCTCGGCGCACCTGGTCTGCTCCCGGTTCGACACCCGGCTGATCGGCGACCACTGGCTGGTGGTCGGGGAGGTGACGCACACGCTGGTGCTGGACGACCCGCGTCCGCCGCTCGTCTACCACCGGGGTGCGTTCGGCGGGGTCTCGGCCCTGCGCTGACCCCTTCCCGTACCGCGCCGCACTCGGGGGGCGTCCCTGGCACGGGGTGCCCCCGGAGGGCCGTGCCACCGGGAGGGGCCGCCCGCGCATGAGGGGGCGTCGTCCGGACCGTGGAGCCCGCCGCCGCCCGGAGGCCGGGCGGCGGCGGGGCGCTCAGCCGTCCAGGCGCTCCCCCGTTCCCGGCGAGAACACGTGCACCCGTCCGGGGCGCACGCCCAGGCGCACGGTCCCACCCGCCGCCGGAGCCGCGTGCGGCGCCACCCGCACCACCAGATCGCCGTCGGCCGGATGCCCGGGGAGGCCGCCGTACAGGTAGCAGTCGGCGCCCAGGTGTTCGACCAGGCCCACCTCCATCGCGAACCCCTCGCCCTCCCCCACCAGGTCGACCGCCTCGGGGCGAAAGCCCAGCAGCGCGGAGGACGCGCCCTCGTCGGCGAGCCTGCGCCGTTGGCCTGGGGTGAGCGGCAGGGCGGCGTCGCCGACCCGGACCCCCTCCCGGCTCAGGGGGAACTCCCTCAGGTTCATCGCCGGGGAGCCGATGAACCCGGCGACGAAGGCGTTGGCGGGGTGCTCGTACAGCCGCACGGGGCTGTCGCACTGCTGGAGCACCCCGTCCTTGAGCACCGCCACCCGGTCGCCCATGGTCATCGCCTCGACCTGGTCGTGGGTGACGTAGACGGTGGTCACGCCCAGCCGCTTCTGGAGCGCGGCGATCTGCGTGCGGGTGGACACGCGCAGCTGGGCGTCCAGGTTGGACAGGGGCTCGTCCATGAGGAACACCCGGGGCTCGCGCACGATCGCGCGCCCCATCGCGACGCGCTGGCGCTGCCCCCCGGAGAGCGCCTTGGGCCTGCGGTGCAGCAGGGGCTCCAGGTCCAGGAGCCGGGCGGCCTCCAGGACCCTGCGCTCCCGCTCCGGCCTGGCGACCTTGGCCATCTCCAGGGCGAACCCCATGTTCTGCGCCACCGACATGTGCGGGTAGAGCGCGTAGGACTGGAAGACCATCGCGATGTCGCGCTCCAGCGGGCTGCTGTCGGTGACGTCCTCGCCCCCGATGCGGATGGTCCCCGAGTCCACCTCCTCCAGCCCCGCGAGCATCCTCAGCGAGGTGGACTTCCCGCACCCGGAGGGACCCACGAGCACCAGGAACTCCCCGTCCTCCACCTCCAGGCTCAGCTCGTCGACGGCGGGCGCCTCCGTGCCCGGGTAGAAGTGGGTGGCCTTCTCGAAACCGACCGATGCCACGGCGGATCCCTCCTCTACAGCTGGGGGTTGATCTGGAGCTTGCGGCCACGGCCCGCCCGGAAGGCGTCGACGGCGTCGCCGAAGCCGTCCAGGGCGAAGGTGTCGGTGACCATGGCGTCGGCGTCGACCACGCCCTTGGCCATGAGGTCCACCGCCCGCCCGTAGCTGTGCAGGACGGCCATACTGCCCACGACGGTGATCTCGTCGTTGTAGACGCGGAACGGCGAGAAGGACGCGGTGGCCTCGGCCGGCGCCACCCCGAACACCTGGAAGGTGCCGCCCCGGGCGACGCGGGTCAGCCCGTCCTCGATGGCGGCGACCACGCCGGTGCAGTCGACGACGACCTCCCAGTCGCGGCGGTCGAGCTCGTCGGGGCCGGGGGCGACGGCGTCGGTGCCGAGGGAGGCGGCCACCGCCAGCCGGTCCTTGTTGGGGTCCACGACGGACACGCTCGCGGCCCCGGCGGAACGCGCGAGCTGGGCCATCAGCAGGCCCATGGTTCCCGCCCCGTACACGAGGTAGTGCTCCCCGACCCGGCCCGGGAGCAGGTCGAAGCCGTGCACCGCGCAGGACAGGGGCTCGATGAGCGCGCCGTGGGAGAAGGGCATGTGCTCGGGGATCGGGTAGCAGGACGCGGCGGGGGCGACGGCGAGTTCGGCGCAGGCCCCGGGGCCGGTGACGCCGATGGCGTTCCAGCTCTCGCACAGGTTCCCCCGGCCGACGACGCACTTGGAGCACGCGCCGCAGAACAGGGAGGGGTCGACGGCCACGCGGTCGTCCACGGCCAGGCCGGTGACCTCCGATCCGAGCGCGACGACCGTTCCCGCGAACTCGTGGCCGGGGACGATCGGGTAGGGCGTGGGGGCGAACTCCCCGTCGATGATGTGCAGGTCGGTGCCGCAGACGCCCACGGCGGAGGGGGCGACGACCACCTCGCGGGGGCCGGGAGCGGGGTCCTCCACCCGCTCGAGGGAGAAGTGGCCGGGTTCGCTGACGACGAGTGCACGCATTACTTCACAGCTCCTAGGGAGAGGCCGCGGACCAGCCAGCGCTGGGCGGTCCATCCGGCGATGATCACGGGCAGGGCCGCCATGGTGGAGGCGGCGGACAGGCGGGCCCAGAACAGCCCCTCGCCGCTGATGAAGCCGACGAGGAACACGGGCACGGTGGCGGCTCGGGTGGCGGTGAGGTTGACGGCGAAGAAGAACTCGTTCCAGGCGAAGATGAAGCAGATCAGGGCGGTCGCGGCCAGTCCGGGCGCGATCATCGGCAGGATGACGCGCCGCATCTCGGTGAGCCTGGGCGCGCCGTCCATCCGGGCGGCCTCCAGCACCTCCTTGGGCAGTTCGACCAGGAAGGAGCGGATCATCCACACCGCGATCGGCATGTTCATGGCCGTGTACACGAGGGTGAGGGTGCGGGCGTCGTCCAGGGCGCCGAGGTTCTGGGCGATGACGTAGAGCGGCAGGATCATGGCCACCGGCGGCAGCAGCTTGGTGGACAGGAAGAAGAACAGCGAGTCCCGCCACTGGGGGATGCGCACCAGTGAGAGCGCGTAGGCGGCCGGGAGGCCCAGGACGACGGCCAGGAGCGTGGACAGGACCGAGGCCTGGAGCGAGTTGAGCAGGTACGGCACGAAGTCGCGGCCGAGCACGGCGGCGTACTGGTCCAGGGTGGGTCGGAAGAAGAGGGTCGGCGGGTCGGTGGAGGCCTGCGACTCCTGTTTGAACCCGGTGAGGAACATCCACAGGACCGGGAAGAAGAACAGCAGTCCCACGGCCCAGGCGAGCAGGCCCGCGGCGGGGCGGAGCGGCCGGCGTCGGCGCCTGCGGGGGGCGGGCCCCGCCTCGGGGGCTGCGGCGGGGGCCGGCGCCTCGGTCACGCTTGTCACGACTCCTCCTCGAAGAGGCTGGAGACCACCCGCAGGGCGAACATGGCGACGACCAGGGTGGCGGCCACCACGATGACCCCGGCGGCCGCGGCCTCGCCCACGTCGAAGGCGCGGAAGGCCTGCAGGTAGATGAAGTAGGGCAGGTTGGTGCTGGCCTGGCCGGGGCCTCCCTGGGTGATCATGTAGACGGCGTCGAAGGTCTGGACGATGTAGATCGTGCCGAGCAGCAGCGCCAGCTCCACGAAGCGGCGCAGGTGCGGGAAGGTGATGCGTCGGAAGACGGCGAGGGGCCGGGCGCCGTCGACGCGCGCCGCCTCCAGCACCTCCGGCGACTGGCTCTGCAGGCCGGCGAGCATGATGAGCATCATGAACGGCGTCCACTGCCAGGTGAGGACCATGACGACGGACAGCAGCGGGAAGTCGTTGACCCAGTCCGCCTCGATCCCGAACGGGGACAGCGCCCAGTTGAGCAGTCCGTAGACGGGGTGGTACACGGACGTCTTCCACAGCAGTGCCGCGGCGACGGGCATGACCAGGAACGGTGTGATCAGGAGGGTGCGCACGACCCCTCGGCCGGGGAAGGAGCGGTCGAGGAGGACCGCGAGCGCCAGCCCGAGGGCCAGGGAGAGCAGGACGGCGCCGGCGGTCAGGACGACCGTGTTCGCGACGGCGTTGCGGAAGAGCGGGTCCCCCAGGACCCGGCCGTAGTTGGCGATCCCGGCGAAGGAGCCGGAGTCCGGCCGCAGCAGGTTGCTGTCCTGGAAGCTGTAGTAGACGGTGAACAGGAACGGGATCTGCGTCATCGCGATGACGAACAGCAGGCCCGGCAGCAGCGGGGTCCGGCGTATCCAGCGCTCCCCCCGCGCGGGTTCGCGCGTGGTGGGCCCGCGCCGCGCCGTGTCCGGCGTGGTCTGAGCGGTCATGGGCTTCCTCGAAGGTGTCGTGGCGGTGGCGGTGTGGTGCGGCCGGGGTGGCCCGGACCCGGTTCAGTCGCGGTAGCCGCCGGACAGGGCCGTCTCCTCCGCGTACTCCTGGGACTTGCGCAGCGCCTCCTCGACGGACTGCTGTCCGGCGATGGCCGCGGAGATCTCCTGGGAGACGCGGGTGCCCAGGTCCTGGAACTCGGGGATGGCGACGTACTGGACGCCGGTCCACGGCTGCGGGTGCAGGCCGGGCCGCTCCACGTCGACGTTGCCGATGGCCTCGTAGGTGGGACCGGCGAAGGCCTCGGCCGCCTCCCGGTACTCGGGGATGTCGTAGGTCGAGACGCGGGCGCCGGGCGGCACGCGCTCCCAGCCGAGGCGCTCCCCGACCAGGCGGTGGTACTCGCGGGACGTGGCCCAGGAGACGAACTCCCAGGCGGCCCCGGGGTCGGTGGAGGTCGTGGGGATCGACAGCGCCCATGCCCACAGCCAGCCCGCGTGCTCGGTCCGGGCGACCGGGGCGGAGGCGTAGCCGATGTCGCCGGCGACGCTGCTGGAGTCGGGGTCCTCCAGGTTGCCCGCTGCGACGGTGGAGTCGTAGAACATGGCGGCGTCGCCCTGGGCCATGGTGGTCAGGCACTCGGTGAACCCGGCGTTGGGCGCCCCGGGCTGCCCGTACCCGCCCACCAGGTCGACGTAGGTCCGGACGGCCTCCTCGACCTCGGGGGAGTCCAGGTGCGCGTTCCAGTCCTCGTCGTACCACCGGCCGCCGTGGGTGAGGATGACCGTGTTGAGCGGGGCGAGGAGCTCTCCCCAGCCGGGGACGCCGCGCAGGCAGATCCCGGAGACGCCGCCCTCGGGGTCGTCCAGCTCCTCCGCGAAGGCGGCGACGTCCTCCCAGGTCGGCTCGTCGGGCATCTCCAGGCCCGCCTCCTCGAACAGGTCCTCGCGGTACATCAGCAGCGACGACTCGCCGTAGAAGGGCGCCCCGTACATCCGGTCCTCGTGGGAGAGGGCGGAGCGCACGGTCGGGATGATGTCGTCGATGTCGTAGTCGGGGTCGGAGGCGTACTCGTCGAGGCCGAGGATCCAGCCGTTCTCCGCCCAGATGGGCACCTCGTAGGTGCCCACGGTGACCACGTCGTACTGGCCGCCCCGGGTGGCGATGTCCTGGGTGACGCGGTCGCGGAGCTGGTTCTCGGGCAGGACGACGAAGTCGACGGTGATGCCGGGGTGCGAGGCGTTGAACTCGTCCGCGAGGGCCTGGATGTCGTCCATCTGGGGGTTGGCCACCGTGGCGACGGTGACGACGCGCTCCCCGTCGGAGCCGCCGCCTCCCGCGCCGGCGCAAGCGGTGGCGAGGAGCGCCAGGCCGGTGGCGGCGGCCACGGCGGGAAGTCCGCGCCGCGTCGTGCGTGTGAGCATGTTCTTCCTCCTGGGGGGCGGCCCGGGTTGCGGGGAGCCGTGTCCCGTGGGGGTGTCAGGCCGCCACGGGTCTGCTCAGATGAGCAGACTCC
Source organism: Streptomonospora nanhaiensis (assembly GCF_026642255.1). Lineage (GTDB taxonomy): Bacteria > Actinomycetota > Actinomycetes > Streptosporangiales > Streptosporangiaceae > Nocardiopsis > Nocardiopsis tropica. The sequence goes on from NZ_CP113264.1 coordinate 4,755,299, forward strand.
TGAGCAGATGAGCAACGTGCGGCTCATTTAAGTTGTGACTGGCATCACGGGTCAAGACGGGATGCAATAATGAGCGTCAGCATGCTCATATGAGCGAACCCCTGGAGGATGTCGATGAAACCCGCGTTCCGACCGGCGGAACTGATCCGCGCCACCGCCATCGCGCGCAGGTACTACATCGCCGGGGAGTCGAAGATCCGCATCGCCGAGGACTTCGGGATCAGCCGGTTCAAGGTCGCGCGCATCCTCGACGACGCGCGCGCGGCGGGCATCGTGCGCATCGAGATCGCCGAGCCCACCGAGGTCGACACCGACCTCTCCCACCAGCTGCGGACCGCCTACGGGCTGCACCAGGCGATCGCGGTCGTCGACCCCGGCGAGGGCGGCGCCATGCACCGCGGCCTGGGGCGGATCGCGGCCGAGTACCTCACCGAGATCCTGGAGGAGGACGACACCCTGGGTCTGGCCTGCTCGCGCACGCTCAACGCGATGACGCTGGCGCTGGACGAGCTGCCCCGGTGCACGGTCGTGCAGCTGACCGGCGTGCTCCCCGGCGGCGTGGAGGAGAACTCGGTGGAGCTGGTCCGGCGGGTCGCCAGCCTGGCGCGCGGCCCGGCCTACCCCATCTACGCCCCGCTCGTGGTCTCCGACCCCGCGACCGCCGACGCCCTGCGCGCCCAGCCCCAGGTGGCCGGGGCGATGCAGCGCTACACGGAGCTGGACAAGGCGGTGGTCGCCATCGGATCCTGGTCACCGACCCTGTCCCTGGTCCGGGACGCCCTCTCCCCGGCCGAGGGCGCCGCCCTCGAACGCGACGGTGTGCAGGCCGAGGTGTGCGCCCGGACCGTGGACGTCCACGGCACACCGACCGCACCGGAGCTGACCTCGCGGATCATCGCCATCACCCTGGAGCAGCTGCGCGACGTGCCCGAGGTCGTCGCGGTCGCCGGAGGCGCCGGCAAGGCGCAGGCGATCCACTCCGTGCTCAAGACCGGTGTGGTGTCCTCCCTCGTCACCGACACCACGACGGCGCGAACGCTCATCGAGGCGGCGGTCCTCTGAGCCGCCGGCGGGCCCGCCCCGGCCGTTCCCCTCCACGCACCGGCCCGCGCGCCGAACCCTCCTCCCACTCCGAACCGCCACCCTCCGAACACCCACCCCCTCACCCTCACGGAGCCGACATGGCACTGGTCGCCGGAATCGACAGCTCGACCCAGTCCTGCAAGATCGTGGTCTGCGACGCCGACGGCGGAGCGGTGGTGCGCGAGGCCCGCGCACCGCACCCCGACGGAACCGAGGTCCATCCCCGCGAGTGGTGGACCGCCCTGGAGGAGGCCTCCTCGGGCCTGCTCGACGACGTGGCGGCGGTCGCCGTCGCCGGACAGCAGCACGGCATGATCGCCGTGGACGCGGACGGCGGGGTCGTCCGCCCGGCCCTGCTGTGGAACGACACCCGCTCGGCTCAGGCGGCCCTGGACCTGATCGGCGAACTGGGCGGGCCCGCGGAGTGGGCCGGGGCCGTGGGCAACGTGCCCAACGCCAGCCTCACCGTCAGCAAGCTGCGCTGGCTGGCCGAGCGCGAGCCGGAGAACGCCGCCCGCACGACCCGCGTGATGCTCCCCCACGACTGGCTGACCTGGCGGCTGGCCGGCGGCGGGGCCGACCCCGTCACCGACCGGGGCGACGCCTCGGGCACCGGGTACTGGTCGCCGGCCGAGGGGTCCTACCGCACCGACCTGATGGCCAAAGCGTTCGGACGCGAACTGGAGGCGCCCCGGGTGGCCGGGCCCTCCGAGGTCGTGGGGCACACTCCGTCGGGCGCGGTGATCGCCCCCGGGACCGGTGACAACATGGGCGCCGCCCTGGGGCTGGGGCTGCGGCCGGGCGACGCCGTGGTGTCCCTGGGGACCAGCGGGACCGTGTTCGCGGTGAGCGAGGGGCCGAGCCGGGACCCGGACGGGATCGTCAACGGGTTCGCCGACGCGACCGGGCGGTACCTGCCGCTCGTGTGCACGCTGAACGCGGCGCGGGTCCTCGGGGCTACCGCGGCGATGCTCGGCGTGGACCTGGCCGGGCTGGACGCGCTCGCGCTGGCCGCCGAACCGGGCGCGGAGGGGGTCGTGCTCCTGCCCTACCTGGACGGCGAGCGCACACCGGTGCTGCCCGACGCCGCCGGTTCCCTGCACGGGCTGCGGCGGGCCAACATGCGGCCGGAGAACGTCGCGCGCGCGGCGGTGGAGGGGATGCTGTGCGGGCTGGCCGACGGCCTGTCCGCCATGACCCGCACCGGCGTGCCGGTCGGGCGGGTCCTGCTCGTGGGCGGGGCCGCCCGGTCGGCCGCGGTCCGCGAGGTCGCGGCGACGGTCCTGGGGGTCCCGGTGGCGGTGCCGCCGCCCGCCGAGTACGTCGCGGTCGGCGCGGCCCGCCAGGCGGCCTGGGCACTGGCGGGCACCGCCGAGCCGCCGGTCTGGGACCTCGGCGAGGGCGCCGAGCTGGAGCCCGTCGACGCGCCCCTCGTACGGCGCGCCTACGCGGAGGCGCGCGGGTCCCTCCACGGCGTCTGACCCCGGTCCCGTGCCCCCGCCCGGCTCGGGCGGGGGCACGGGTGCGTTCGGGTGCGGGTGCGGGATGTGGACGCGGCGGGGGCTCCGCGCTCCGCCCTGCGGTCGGCGCCGCCCCCGCGCGACGGCACGGGCGGTCCCGCGTGCCGCCGGGGACGCGGATCCCCCGGCGGACACGCCGTTGACAAGGCTGGCTAATGCCATTAGCTTTTAGCTAACACACTTAGCCACTTGGGGGATGCCATGACCGAGTACCTCGCCGTCGACGGCGGCACGATCGCCTACGAGGTGTCGGGCACCGGGCCGCTGGTCGTCCTCGCGCACGGCATGGGCGACAGCCGCGCCGCCTACCGCGCCGTGGTCCCGCCGCTGGTGGCGGCGGGCTACCGGGTCGCCGCCGTGGACATGCGCGGCAGCGGGGAGTCCGGCGTCGACTGGCCGGAATGGAGCCGCACCGCCGTCGCCGCGGACCTGCTCGCCGTGATCCGCCACCTGGGCGGCCCGGCCGTGCTCGTCGGCCACTCGTTCTCCGGCGGGGCCGCCACCATCGCCGCGGCACAGGAGCCCTCGCTGGTCACCGCGGTCGTCGAGCTGGCGCCGTTCACCCGCGAGCAGACGATCGGCCTCAGTGACCTGCGGGTGAGGCGCTTCCGGCAGGGCATGCTGCGGCTGCTCGGCGCGGCAGTGCTCGGCAGCGTGCCGCTCTGGCGCTCCTACCTCGACGTGGCCTACCCCGGCGCCAAGCCGGACCACTGGGCCGAGCGGCTCGACCGCATCGACTCCATGCTGCGCGAGCCTGGCCGGATGAAGGCCCTGCAGAACATGGGCCGCAGCGCCCCGGCCGACGCCGGCGCGCACCTCGGCGACGTCCGCTGCCCGGTCCTGGTCGTGATGGGCACGCTCGACCCCGACTGGGCCGACCCGCACGCCGAGGGGACGGCGATCGTCGACGCCCTGCCGTCCGGCCTCGGACGCCTGGAGATGATCGAGGGCGCGGGGCACTACCCGCACGACCAGTTCCCCGAGCGGGTCGTCACGCTCGTGCTCGCCTTCCTCGGGTCGGACGCCGTCCGGGCGCGGTGAGCCGGTCGGAGGCCGGTCCGGCGCGCGCCCCGGCCCCCGGTGACCTTGTACTTGCAGCCGGTCCCGACGCCTCGGGGTCACGTGGTGGTGGCGACGGGGAACTCCTCGGGTGGCTCGGCCGGGACAGCCCGTCCCGGGGCCGGCGAAAGCGGGCCCTCGCGGGAGAAGCCGGGGGCCCGGGCCCCCGGCCGCCTCCGCGGAGCCGGGTCAGAGGGGCCGGGACGGCCGCTCCCCCGGGCTCCCCACGCGGTAGAAGGCGGCGGCGTTGTCGTGGAGCACCGCGTCCAGGTGCTCCCCGGCGGCCCGGGAGACCAGGTCCAGGTCGGTGTCCTCGAACGGCCGTCGCGCGCGGGTGGAGGGCAGGTCGGAGCCGACCATCAGCGCGGACGGGTCGACCTCCAGCACCGCGCGCATCGCCGCCACCGGGTCCAGGTCCACGCGCCCGAAACCGGTGGCCTTGACCCGCACCCCCCGCTCCACCAGGCGGAGCAGGTCCGGAAGACCGTCGGCGTGCAGGCCCAGGTGGTCCACGCTCACCGCCGGGAGCGCGGCCACGGTGTCGGCGATCCGCCCCAGGTCGCGGGCGTCGACGTAGAGCTCGGTGTGCATCCCGGCCACGGCGTGCACACGCCGGGCGAGGGCCTCCAGGTGCTCGGCGCCCTCCGAACCGCCCCGGCGCAGGTTGAACCGGACCGCGCGCACCCCCTTGGCGGCGAGTTCGGCGATGCGGGCGTCGGGGGTGTCGTGGGGGATCTGGGTGACGCCGACGAACCCGGGTCCCAGCCGCTCCAGGGCGTCCAGGAGGTAGCCCTGGTCGAAGGCCTGGAAGGATCCGGAGACGACCGCCCCGCCCACCACCCCCAGGTCCGCCACGCGCCGCCGGTAGTGCTCGGCGGTGAACTCCGCGGGCAGGTAGCCGCCGTTGGCCACCAGCGGGAAGCGGGTGTCGACGATGTGCAGGTGGGCGTCGACGATGTGCAGGTGGGCGTCGAACAGCGGGCGGGGTGCGTTCACGGCGGATCGCCTTTCACGGGTGGGGACGGTCGGGCGGACGGGGGCCCCGGAGGGGCGGCAGGAGCACGGGCGGGCGCCGGTCCGGCGGGGCGGGGTGTTCTCCGGGTCAGCGGCTCCGGGGCGGCTCGGCGGTGGCGGTGACCAGGGCGGCCCACATCAGCGGGGTCGCGGAGGGGTCCCCTGCCGTGCGCCAGCGGTCCAGCCGGGTGCGCTGCCAATCGGCCAGCGCACGCACGGGGTCGGGCGCGTCGTGGGCGGCGTCCACCGCCGCCACCAGCGCGGACAGGGGGCGCTCGTCGGGGGGCACCCTCCCGAAGCGGTGCAGGGCGAGGTTGGTGGGCAGCACCCACCGGGCGGAGGTGACCAGGTCCGCGCCGTTGCGGAGCACGGCCGACGCCAGCCCGAAGGACTCGGTGAAGCGGGCGTCCGCGCCGCTCTCGCACGCGATGAGCCCCACCCGGGGAGGCGAGGGCCAGAGCTCGGCCCCGGGGCGGCCGTCGGCGCCGCCCGTGAGCAGGTCCTTGGCGGAGAGCGGCCGGTGGGAGCGGACGACCTCGGCGTGCCCCTCGGTTTCGGGGCCGCAGCACAGGTGCAGGCGGGCGTCCTCGCTCTGGCCGCCCTCCACCGGGGCGGACGTGACGTGGCCGACGTAGAGCAGGCGGCGGGCGCCCGATCGCAGGGCGCGTCCCAGCCACTCCCGGTCCTGGTCGGTGCGGCGCAGGGCCTCCTCCGGGGCGGAGACCGCGGGCAGCATGTCGCCCGCGTCCCGGTGGGCGCGGACCAGGGCCAGCAGGTCGGGGTCGGTGCCCGGTCTTCCCAGGACCGACCCGAGCGGTGAGTCCGCGCGGAAGCCCGGGACCCGGGGGTCGAGGACGAGGACGGCGGGGGCGGTGGCGGTGCGGCCCGTGGGCGCGGCCGGGTCGGGGGGCGGGGCGGCCCCGTGCTCCCCCGGCCCGTGACGGCCGGGCGCCCCGGACGCCGCCGGTGGGGGCGGTGTTCCGGGTAGAGCGGTTGGGGCGGGTTGGACGTCGGTCGGCGCCCCGAGGGCGAGCGGCACCGCCAGCACCACGTCCGCCAGGTCGAGCAGCCGCCGGCCGCCGTCCACGGCCAGGAGTTCCCAGGGCACCTGGCCGGTGCGCGGGGACGGCTGCACCCGCACCAGCGGGCGGACGCCCGTCCCCTCCCCCACCTGGCGGATCTGGTCGGTGAGCTCGGCCGGCCACAGGACCGACGCCAGCCGGGCGGCGAGGTCCCGCTCCCGCGCGGGGTCGGTCATGGCCCCGTCGGCGAGGGCCGCGGCCACGTCCTCTCCGGGTCCGGGGAGCGCGGCGGCGAGTTCGGCCGTCACCGCGTCGGCGTCGTCCCCGGGTGCGTACCCGGTGCCGAAGCCCTGGGCGCCGAGCGTCCACCGCCAGGTCATGTACAGGTCCCCGGCGTCCGCGAGCCGCACCAGCACGGTCGGCACCGGATACGGGAACGAGGGGGACGGCCCGGCGGTGGCAACGACGGTCCGGTCGGAGGTCACCCTGCGCCGGTACCGGCCCTCGGCCGCGACGACGTACTCCTGGAGCGCGGTGCGGTCGGTGCCCTCCCCCATCAGGACGCGGGGCGGCAGCTCGACCCTCACCCCGTCGGCGCCCCGGGCGCCCGGGTCCTGCCCTCCCCCGGCTGCGAGGGAGACGTCCACGGCTCCCCCTCCGGAGGGGGACAGGTCCGGTCCCTCCGGGTCCGGAGGGGCGAGGGGTCCTCTGGCCCCCGGCCCCGGGAAGGCCCCCTCCGCCGCGGGCGCGGGTGCCAGGGGGGCGCCGGCGCAGCGGAACTCCACCAGCTCGAACAGCAGCCCCTGGTCCCGGCGCAGCAGGGCCAGCTCGAAGACGAGGCGGACGGCGCTCCGCGAGAGCGCCGACCACTGGTCGCGGGCGTGCCCGGTGGCGAAGTCGGCCCGCATGGACTCCAGGGCGAGGGACGCGGGGAGCGCCAGGGCCAGTGCGGAGTCCAGGGCCTCCCGCTCGTGCCCCTCGAAGCGGCCCGCCCGCAGCAGCCCGTCCACGGCCCGGGCGACGAGGAAGTCGGTCTGGGCGCACCGCTCGTAGGCGCCCATCTCCTCGAAGACGGCGCGGGCCCGCTCGCACATGTCCTTCATCGCGAGGTGGTCCCCCGCCTCGAACGCCTGCCGGGCGGTCACGACGAGGCCGTCCGCCGCCGCCAGGCGCACCCCGAGGTCCTCGAAGCGGGACAGGGAGGAGGCGGCCAGCTCGCGGGCGGCGTCGGCCGATCCCCTGGCCTGCGCGATCAGCGAGCGGGCCTGTTCGCACACCGCCAGGGACACGTGGTCGCCCTGGCGTTCGAGGGCGACGGAGGCCGTGCGGTAGAGGCGTTCGGCCGCGTCGAGGTCGCCCCGGCGCACGGCGGCGAACCCCCGGTGGCCTGTGAGGAAGGCCGGTTCGGCTCCGGCGGGGTCGAGCGCGCGGAAGCGCTCGGCCGCGCGGTCCAGGTGGTCCTCGGCCTGCTCGGGCCGGCCGGTGCTCGCCAGGAGCAGGCCCATGGACGTCAGCAGGTAGGGGGCCGGTCCCTCGGGGGCGGTGGCCAGGGCGGCGGTGAGGAGCTCCTCGGCCGCGCCCCAGTCGCCGCGCTCCATGAGCAGGCGCGCCCGGGAGTCGGCGAGTTCGGCCCGGCGGGCGCCGTCGTCGCACGGTTCCCCGGCCCTGAGGTCGGCCTCGTCCAGCAGGGTGTGCGCGGTGCGGTGGTCGCCCGACCTGCGGGCGGCCTCGGCGCGTTCCAGGAGGGCCTTGAGGAGGATGGACAGCCACAGGGGGCGGCCGCGGGGGCCGGTGGCGTGGGGCTCCACGGCGCGCAGGAGGACGAGCGCGCCGTCCAGGGCGGGGACCCCGTCGCCCGGTGCGCCGCGCTCGGAGCGGACCATGCCCACGTCCGTGAGCAGCAGTCCCCGCAGGAACCGCACGTCGGGGCTGTCCGGGAGGCGTTCGGCCGCGTCGAGGAGCTGGAGGAGGACGTCCTCGGCGGCGGCGAGCTCCCTCCCGGCGAGGAGTGCCTCGCTGTGGGCCAGCCCCGAGTCGAAGGGTTCCCCGAAGCCCATGGGTCGGTCCTCGGGGGCGTCCCCGGCGGAGGCGTGGGACGGGTCGAGGGGGTCGGCGGGAGCGGCCCCGGCCGGGGTGCGGGAGGGGTCGTGGGGGTGGGCCATGTCAGAAGTCCTCCTCCGTGTGGGCCGCGACGATCTCGGCGAGGAAGGGCGCGGGGCCGAACCCCTCCCCCGCTCCCGCTCCGTCCGGTCCGGTGGCGCCCCCGGCCGCGGCGAGGCGGCGGCGGGCCAGCGCGCGCAGCCCCTCACGGGTCCGGCGGGCGCGGGCGGGGTCCTGCGGTCCGGGGTCGAACCCCGGCAGGACCACCTGGACGTCCGGGGAGGGGGCGGCCGTGTCCGGCAGGGCGGTGTCCACGAGGGCGGTCCAGGCGTCCCCCGCGCGCTCGCAGCGCACCCGCACGGGGGCGGTGGCGCCGACCCGGACCTCCGCGACCGGCCGCACGCCGGGGGCGGGGCGAACCTCCCCCGCAACCGCCTCCACCAGGACCGCGCGCCGGGAGCCGTGGGCGAAGGCGGTCCAGGTGACGGCGTCCTCGGAGGCGTCCACGAACCCGGGCGGGTACCGGCACCAGTCGTTGGTCCCCGTCCCCCGTCCCATCACCCTGGCGCCGGGGGGCGGCCCCGCGGCGCCGCCGGCGGCGAGGGCGTGGTCCTGCGGGAGGGCGCCCGGCCGACGGGGGACGGCACCGCCCGCGGGGGCCGTCCACCCGGCGGGGCCGGAGCCGCCCCGGCCCCCGGGGTCGTCGGGTCCGGCGAGACCGTCGACGTCGAGCCCCGCGTCGTCGGCCACCGCCCGCACGGACCGGAGGACGTCGGAGACGGCGCCCGGCCGGGCGTGCCACAGGTCGAGCAGCGGCCGGACGCCCGCGCGGTGTTCGAGGACCAGGTCGGCGGCGGGGTCCGCGTCCGGGTCCCACACCTGCTGGCACCGGTGGGTGAGCGCGGCCAGCTCCAGGCCGAGCAGGTCGGCGTCGAGGGCGGGAACGCCGTCCAGGTGGGAGGCGGGCCACCAGCGGGACGCCCAGTGCCCCGTGGCCAGCCGGTGCAGGTCCCGCGCGAGCGCACCCGGCTCCGCGGCGACCCGCAGGGCGTGCGCCCGGCCGCTCGCGCAGGCCGCCACGGCGCGCGCCGCCCCGGCCCCGTAGACGGCCCACAGCCACGTCTGGGCCTCGGGCGCGGACTCCACCAGGGCGTCGGGGAGGAGGTCGGGACGGGGGCCGCCGAACGGGGCGGCCCCGGACGCGGCGGCCCCCTCCCGCGCATCGGAGAGGGCGGTTCCCGGGGGGACCCCGGTGGCGACCGCGCCCGGCCCGGCGATGTCGGGCCAGGTGAGGAGCGCGCCGGCCGCGTCGAGGACGGACCGGCCGAACTCGGGGACGCTCAGGCGGTCCTCGACGGCCACGCTCACGCCGTCCTCCTCCGCCCTCACCTCGATCCAGGTCATGCCGCGCTCCCGGAGGTGGTGTCGGTCAGCGTCCGCAGGGCCGCGCGCACGCGGGCCCGGTGGTCCATGAGCACGGAGTAGGAGACGCCGTCGAGGAGGGACCACAGCTCGGCGGTGCCGTCGATCCCGGCCGCGTGGGCGTCGCGGCCGTGCAGGCGGGCCCACAGGCGGCGGGTGTAGGCGATCCACGGGGTCCGCAGGGAGCGGCCGAGGTCGGTGAGAAGGTCCTCCCCGGAGGCCGGGGGGCCGGTGGGGGCCGGGGGTTGCGTGGGGGCCGGCCCCGTCCCCGGCGCCCCGCCGTCCGGGGGACCGGCGCCGGGAGCCCCGCCCCCCGTGCCGTGGGCGCTCGGGGCGTCGAAGGGCGACACGGTCATGCGCCGGGCGCGCGCCACGGAGGACTCGCGGCGCCAGCGGCGGTCGATGGCGCGGTGCGCGCGCGTGGGACCCGGGGCGGTGCCGAGCGGGTCGAGCCCCGCGGCGAGGCGTCCTCCGACCAGGAGCGCCACGCGCAGCGACTCGTCGGACAGGCCGAGCGGCGAGCAGCTGCGCGCGGTCTCGGCGGCGACGAGCTCGGGGACCGGCGGCAGATCGTGGTGTCCGGGCGCCCTCAGGACGGTGAAGACCCTCTCGTAGAGGGTGCGGTCCAGGGGCGCCGGCAGGGTCGCGGTGGACGCCGTGCTCCCCACGCCGGGGCGCGGCGGCGGGGGGTCGGCGCTCAGGCCCAGGTGGGGCGGTACGCCTTCGGGTCCCCAGGCGGAGGCCGGACCGGCGGCCCACAGCGCCGACCCCAGACGCGTGCCGTGGCCGCCCCCGACCAGGGCGGCGAGGGCGCTCTCCGCGGTGTCACCGGGGTCCCGGAGGTCCGTCCCGCACTCCTGCTCCCGGTACCGGGGGACGTGGCCGTCGGCGGGGAAGGCGCCGCCGGGGGCGCCGCGCTTCCCGGAGGCGCCCCGGTCGGCCGGTGCGCACCCGTCCAGGACGGTGTCCGCGAGGGAGAGGGCGTCCGCCTCGGGGACGGCGCCGGGGGCGGCGGGTACGGGGCGTGCTCCCCAGGCGCGGGACAGCGCCTGGGCGACCGACCTCTCCGTCGCGGGATCGCGCAGGTGGGCCTTGAGGGCTTCGACGGTGCGCCCGCCGTCGCGCGCGGCCAGCTCCAGGACGACCTTCCGCGCGACCTCCTCCGCGTCGGGGGGCCGCGGGGCCCCGTGCTCGGCGGCGAGCTCGTAGCAGCGCTGGAAGTACAGGTCCTGCGGGTTGCCCCCGACCACGCGCAGGGCCCGGCGGACCCGCTTGAGCAGCGTGAACCAGCCCGCGGCGGCCGCCAGTCGCGGCCCGTCCCCGCGCAGGAGGCCGGCGGCCAGGTCGGCGGCCTCGTCGGTGAGGAGGTCCCCGGCGAGTTCCGGGCGCAGGACGGGGCGCAGGACGAGCGGGAGGACGAGGAGTTTGACGGCGCGGGTGAGCGGGGCGCCGCCGGGGCCGCTGAGCGGTTCCAGTCCGGGGCCGAGCGCTCGCCAGGCCCGGTCGATGACCTGGGACCGGGGCTGGAGCGTCCCGAGGGGAGTCGCTGGCACAGGACGAGGGTACCGGCCCGGCCCCTCCGGTCGACGGCAGGTCCGAACCTGGGATCGGTAGGACGCGGCGGCGGGGTCTGATGGGTCCCGGTGGACATCGAGAGCGTGAGAGGGAGGCATCCATGGGCAGGTCGGTGGTTCGTTCGGTGGTGCTCGTCGAGACGGTCGCGGCGCTCGGCCTGGTCGGCTGGTACGTGTGGGCGGGGGTGACCGCGCCCCCGGACGCGTTCGTCAGCCCGTGGCTGCGCAACATGTGGGCGCCGATCGGGGCGCTGGTGATGCTGGGCACCACGCTGCCGATGCTGGGGGTCGCTTCGGCGCTCGGCGGACTCGGAGGCGGGTTGGGCCGCAAGGAGGCGGCCGACGCCCCCGTCGGGATCGGGACCGTCACCGGGGTGGCCCGTACCGGGTTGAGCGTCAACGACCAGCCCCAGCTGGCGATCAGCATGGACGTCGAGACGCCGGAGGGGCACCGGTTCTCCGCGGTGGCCAAGCACGTCGTCGACATCACCCAGGTGGCCGAACTGGTCCCGGGTACGGTGCTGCCGGTCCGGTACCTGCACGACCGGCCCGGGGTGGTCTCCCTGGACCGCGGGGAGGACCCGGCCCTGGTGCAGGCGGCCTACAACGCGGTGATGGTGCGCGCGGGTCTGACGACGGAACGCAACCTGGACATCGCGGCGCGCGGTGTGCGGGCGCAGGGGGTCGTCTCCTCGGTGCGGCCGACCGGGCGCCTGCTCAACGGCAACCCGGAGATGGAGATCGGGCTGGGGGTGACCCGCCCGGACGGAAGCCTCTTCCACGCGGCCGTCGTGAAGGTCCTTCCCGCGTCCTCGGTCGTGAGCGTGCAGGTGGGACGGGTGCTGACGGTGCACTACCTTCCCGAGCGGGAGGAGGAGCTGGTCCTCCAGACCCCCGCCAACCCGGGGGTCCGGTGACGCGGGCCGGCCGTGCGCGACCGGTTCCGGCCCGGGTGGGGCCGGACACCCGGCCGGGACCGCGCGTGGCGGGGCGCGCCGTCACGGCGGCCGGGGCAGCCCCGCGCACTCTCCGGGAAACGGTGGCCCGGCGCCCCGCTCTGGCCTAACCTGTCCGCGGCACCACACACCCGACGGAACACGGTGAGCATGAACGACGTACGGCTTCGCCCTCTCGGCCGCACCGACCTGCGCGTATCCCCCCTGTGCCTGGGCGGGAACGTCTTCGGCTGGACCGCCGACGAGAGCACTTCCTTCAAGGTCCTCGACACGTTCGTCGCCGGGGGCGGCAACTTCGTCGACACTGCCGACTCCTACTCCGCCTGGGTCGAGGGGAACAGCGGAGGAGAGTCCGAGACGGTCATCGGCCGCTGGCTGGCGGCGCGCGGCCGCCCCGAGGGCCTGGTCCTCGCGACCAAGGTCAGCGGGCACCCGGAGTTCCCGGGCCTGTCCGCCGCCAACGTCCACGCTGCCGTGGACGCCTCCCGGGCCCGGCTCGGCGTGGAGGTGATCGACCTCTACTACGCGCACCACGACGACCCCGGGACCCCGCTCGCGGAGAGCGCGCGGGCGTTCTCCGAGCTGGTGGACGACGGCCGTATCCGGTACATCGGCCTGTCCAACCACAGCCCCGGGCGCATCCGCGAGTGGCTGGACATCTGCGCCGACCAGGGGCTCCACGCCCCGGTGTGCGTGCAGCCCCACTACAACCTGATGGAGCGCGGGGTCGAGGAGGACCTGGTGCCCCTGGCCCTGGAGCGCGGCCTGTCCCTGCTGCCCTACTTCGGCCTGGCCCGCGGGTTCCTCACCGGCAAGTACCGGCGGGGCGGTGCGGAGGTCGACAGCCCGCGCGCGGGCACGGCCCGCGCCTACCTGGACGACCCGCGCGCCGAGCTGGTCCTGGGGGCCCTGGACGCGGTCGCGGCCCGCAACGGCGTCTCCCCGGCCTCGGTCGCGCTGTCGTGGCTGTCGGACCGGCCGGCCGTGGCGTCGGTCCTGGCCAGCGCACGCAACACCGACCAGCTCACCGACCTGATGGCCGTCAACCACCTGCGGCTGGACGAGGAGTCGACCGAGCTGCTGTCCGAGGACTCCGGCCCGGGAGGATCCGGGGTCTCCTGAGGTCGTGGGAGGCCGGGACAGGGCGCCCTGTCCCGGCCTCGGTCCCCGTCCGCCAGGAGTTCGCGGACCGGCCCGGCCACCCGGTCTACCTCGATCAGGAACCCGTCGTGCCCGTACGGCGGGTCGATCACCCGCACAGTCCCGGGCGGACACTCCCCCGGACCTCATCCCCGAAACGACGGCGGGCCGCCCGCGCCACAGCACGAACGGCCCGCCCCCGACAACAGAGGAGAGGAAGTGGATCAACCGACGCCGGAGCCGCCGCCGGAAGCTCAGATTCATGGCACACTTCGCCCGGACCGGCCGGCCCCTTGCCTTCGCCCGACCACGGAGACCGGTGCGGTGACGGCGGGGACCGACGGAGGTCCGGCGCTTGAGCGCTCGGCGGGCTTCCCCGGTCTAGGCTGACACCATGACCATCCACGAGTTCGACGTCCACCCGGCCATGACCCCCGAGCTGGAAGCGGCCTTCCGTGCCGACCACGGCCTGTCGGAGGACGAGGACCTGGGCCCGCACATGGCCCGGGAGGCTCAGAACCGGTTGCGTGAGGCCGGCCTGTTCGGCGGAGGTGTGGTGTACGCGGAGGACTTCGACTGAGTACTGATACGCCGCCCCCTTCGCGCGCACGGCCCGGACACCGCGCCCCTGAGCACCGGCGCCCCGCCCGTGCGGCGGATCCGGCCCACTTCACGCCGTGGACCGGCGGCCTCTCGGGCTCCGGCAGGTGACCGGCGAGCTCCGTGCGCGGGGCATGCGCCCCCGCGTCGTCCTCGTGCCGAACCACGGCACGGCACCGCGTTCGGCGGCCGACCCGGTCGGCCGCCGGGTGCGGGTCACTGGTCGATGGTCGCCCGGTAGACCGCGGCGTCCAGCAGTTCGTCGACCGCTCCGGGGTCGGAGGGCCTGAGCCTGTAGATCCATCCGTCCCCGTAGGGGTCCTCGTTGACCAGACCGGGCTCCTCGACGAGCGCCTCGTTCACCGCGACGACCTCGCCCGCCACGGAGGCGTAGAGGTCGTTGTAGGCCTTGACCGACTCCACTCCCCCGGCCGTGCCGCCGACCTGTACCTCGTCCCCGACCTCGGGGAGCTCCACGAGGACGATCTCGCTGAGCAGCTCCTGCCCGTGGGCGGTCAGGCCGGTCGTCACGGTGTCTCCGTCCACGCGCACCCAGAGGTGGTCGTCGGTGTAGCGCAGGTTCTCGGGCAGCTGGGACACGGTGTTCTCCTCGTCGGTGCGGCTGACGTGCCACTCCATGCTTGCGCACCGTGGGAGACCGCGTGGTCGCTTCGGGTGATCGTCTCACTCCACCGGACGGTTCCCGGAGAGGAACTGCTCGACGGCGGTCTCCACGAGTGCGTCGAGCATGTCCGGTCCGACGAAGTTGCCGTTGATGATCGAGGCGATGCCCTGGAGGGTCGCGAACAGGACGAGCCCGATCCGCTCGGGGTCGCCCGCCCGGAGCGCCCCCTCGTCCTGCCCCTGTTCGATCAGGTCGGCCATCAGGCCGAACGGCGCCTCGGCCGCCTCGATGACCCGCGTCGCCCCCGGCCGGTGCTTGCTGGAGTACATCAGTTCCAGGAGCGCGGCGTTCTCGGTCGCGAAGCGGGTGTAGGCCGTCGTCGCGCCCCGCACGCGCGCCGGGAAGTCCTCCCCCGCGCCCGCCAGAGCGGTGCGCAGCGCCGTGTCCAGCTGGGCGAACCCGGATTCGGCGAGCGCGTCCAGCAGCGCCTGCCGGTCGGAGAAGTGCCTGCGCGGCGCGGCGTGGCTGACGCCCACCTCCCGGGCGAGGTCGCGCAGCGACAGCTGGTCCGCGCCGCGCTCCCGGAGGCAGCGATCGGCCGCGTCGAGCAGGACGGCCCGGAGGTTTCCGTGGTGGTAGGGCCGCTCTTCGTTGGGGTCTGACATGGGACCCGAGTCTAGCAGGCCATGTTTTCGTTGACTACTTTGTTTTCACTGACTACTTTGTAGCCCATGGCAACATTCTCTGCTTCGGACATCCCTTCCATGGCGGGGCGCACGGTCGTGGTCACCGGCGCGAACAGCGGCATCGGCCGGGCGGCCGCCCGCCTCCTCGCGGCCAGGGGCGCACGCGTGGTGCTCGCCGTGCGCACCGCCACCAAGGGGCGCGACGCCGCCGACGCGATGACGGGCGACGTCGAGGTCCGGCGGCTCGACCTCGCCGACCTCGCCTCGGTCCGCTCCTTCGCCGAGGACCTCACCGAGCCCGTCGACGTGCTGGTCAACAACGCGGGGGTGATGTTCCCTCCGCTCACACGCACCGCCGACGGTTTCGAGCTGCAGTTCGGGACCAACCACCTCGGGCACTTCGCGCTCACGAACCTGCTGCTGCCACGCCTGCGGGGCCGGGTCGTCACGGTCTCGTCCAACGGCCACAAGGCGGGCGCGATCGACTTCGAGGACCTCAACTGGGAGCGCAAGCCGTACCGGGCGACGGCCGCGTACGCGCAGTCCAAACTGGCCAACCTCCTGTTCACCTCGGAACTCCAGAGGCTGCTCACCCGGGCCGGCTCCCCGGTGACCGCCACCGCCGCGCACCCCGGCCTGGCGGCCACGAACCTGTTGAAGACCGACCCGCGGCGGCGTGTGCGCCACCTCGTGGAGCAGGCCGTGGTCCGCTTCCTGGCGCAGAGCGACGAGGACGGGGCCCTGCCGACGCTGTACGCGGCCGTGGCGGAGGTCCCGGGCGACAGCTACGCGGGGCCGGGCGGGTTCCTGGAGGGGCGCGGGGCACCGGAGCTGGTCGGCCGCTCGGCGAGGGCGCGGGACGCCGAGGTCGCGCGACGCCTGTGGGAGGCCTCCGAAACCCTGACGGGGGTGGCCTTCCCCCGACTCCTGCTGCCCGGCGCCTGAACCGGGGCGGGTGCGCCGGAGGCGTCCCCGGCCGGCGCGCGGCCACCGGCGTACCGGTCGCGGCACCGCGCGCGGCCCACCTGTACGCAGTGGGCCGCGCGCCCAGGAGACGGGCCGGTCAGGGGTTGGCGTACATCTGCACGACGACGCGGTCGAAGCGGCGCGCCTCGAGGTCCTGGCGGGGGATGGTCCAGTACAGGATCCCCATCGGGACCCCGACCCACTGCGCGAGCAGGACCCAGTCCCCGGGGCCCGGCCATTGCCCGTCCTCCTCCGAGTACGCCGAGGCGGGCGCCGGGTCCCCGTAGCCGTCGAAGTCCGCGGCGTAGCCACCGATCTGCCACTCGCCTCCCTCGTCGGACTGCTCGGACCAGACCTCCTGCAGCGTCTCCGCGTGGGGGTGCAGGGCGAGGGCCTCGTCCCCGACAGGGCAGGAGGGCAGTCCCACGCCGGGGGTCAGCCGCAGGTCGCCGGTGCGCCGCAGCTCGTCGTCCAGGGCCTCGGGGGAGTCGTACTCGTAGGGCTCGTAGTCGAGCGAGACCTCCCGTTCCTCGACCGGGGTTCCCGCCGGGACGTACACGGCGCCGCCCGGCAGGAGCTCTTCGTCCAGCTCGACGTTCGCGAACAGGAGTACGTGGCCGTCGGGCGGGAGCGGGAGGTCGGTGGCGCCCGGCGGGATCGCCGCCAGGTCGAGCGTCGCGATGAGCTGGTACTCGTAGGAGTTGTCGGGGCCCCACACCGTGGCCGGGGTGGGCACGTCCGGCGGGAGCATCAGCGGACCGCCGAGCCGGCCGACGGCCGGGCCGGAGCCGTCGCGCGCAGTCCGCAGCTTCGGGCGGGCCAGCCCGAGCCACCGGTCCACGTCGTCCGCCGGAACCCCCTTGTCCAGCGCCTGCTCCCGGAACCGGTCCAGCCACCACAGCGTCGACGCGGGCAGGGCCCTCACCGCCGGGGACAGCACCCCCGCGCCGAACTCCCAGCCGGGCTCCGGCGCCACCGCTCCCGGCTCGCCCAGCCCCGCGAGCCACTCCGCGGCGGACGAGCGGGTCCCCGCGTCGGCGTCCGACAGCGCGGCCGTCGCCGCCGCCCGGGCGCCCGGGTGGTCGCCGAGCACCCGCCGGGCCGGCAGGCGGTGGCGGTTCGCACCGAGCGCGAGCGAGGTCAGGCGCGGGACCAGGGCTTCGGGTGCGGCGGGGAACCGTTCGAGGATCGTCAGGATCATCGTCGTCGTGTCGACGGCGGACTGGTCCGGGTGCCGCTTTCCGTCGCCGCCGTCGAGGTACTCGTCCGCGAGGTCGAGGCGCTCGGCGAAGAGGGGCCACCAGCGCTCGGCGTCCTCAGGTGTCAGGAAGGCGCCGATCTTTCGGCGGGCGTGGGTCGTGCGGGTGACCAGGAGCGCGGCGGCCCGCCGGTCCGCGTCGGGCATCCCGGCGGCACGGTACGCGTCCCGCAGGGCGCGGACGTCGGGCATCAGCGAAAGCCGCCCCTCGACACCGTGCCAGGAACGGTCGTCTCCGCCGGGACCGTCGGCCCCCAGGGCCCGCAGTTCCTCCGCGAGGTCCGCGTCCTGGGGCGCGGCGACGGGCGGCACGGGGACGACGGCCTCCGCCGCTCTCAGCACCCGTACGCGGTACACGACCCGGCGCAGCAGCTGCTCGCGTTCCGGGTCCTCCGGCCCGTCGCCGCCTTCGGCCAGGGCCTCCTCGATCGCCACGACACCGCCGTCGAGGTCGGCCAGGCGGGCCAGGGGGTCCGACAGGCGGTCCGGCGACGCGGTCCGCAGGTGCTGTCGCAGCAGGGCCACCTGCCGTGGCCCGTCGAGCCGGGACAGGGTGTCCAGCGCCTCCGTGCGGACGCCCGCGTCGGCGTCGGCCGCCAGCTCGGCGGCGAGTGCCGCGTGCGCTTCCGGTCTGCGCGCGCACAGGCGCAGCACAGACCTCCGGTTGTGGTCCGCGAGCCCGGTGGCGACGTCCGCGAGCTCGTCGGCGTACCGGGCGAGGAACGCGATGCCCGCGTCGCTCTCCAGAAGCTGGTGCCGACGGTGCGCCCAATGGCGTGAGTCCGCGTACAGCAGCGCCGACAGGGTGGCGTGCACGGGGGTCCGGCCGGGGGCGTCGCCGGCCCGGGCGACCTCGGTGAGGAAGCGGGGGTCCCACCGCCGCTGGACGTCCTCGGCGTCGGCCCCGGCGGCGCCGTACGCACGGGTCACGTCGTCGGCCAGCACGAGGAGCCACGACGGCTCCCCGGAGGCCGGGGTCCTGTCGCCGGCGGCGTGCAGCACCTGCCCGAACCGGGCGAGGACGTCGGCCTGCGCGGTCCGGTAGACCGTGAGCCGTGCGGCCTCGGCGTCCTGCGGCGACCAGCCGGGATGCAGGTCGGTGACGGCCCTCACCCGCGCGGCCGACCAGGTGACGTCCGGCTTGGCGATCATGTCGGCGCCGGTCGGCCGCTCACGCAGCGCCGCCAGGACCTCCGGACCGGTACCGCGCAGTACGTGCTCGGCCACCGGCTCGAAGACCTCCGACACCCGCAACGGCGCGAGGCAGTCCCGCACCGCTGCCGTCACCCGGGGCGAGCTGTCCGCACCGGCGCCCGAATCGGCCATTTCTGCTTCGGATATGTGCATGTCGGCAGTTTAGGAACAGGGCGTGACATTAGCGTTCGTCACCGCGAACCGTCCGAGGTCGGCCGGATGCCGTTTCCCGCGCCACCTGCACGAACACCGGGACGACCGCTTCCGCGCCTTCGCCCGCATCGCCCGCACACTGATCTGCTACCGCCGATTCGACAAGGGGGATGAACTCTAAACTGGCCGGATAATCCCCACGACGGAACGGACCCCTCCATGACCGGCTACGTCCAGGTGTCCACGGCGACCGAGACCCGCGAGCAGGCGGTGGACCTGGCGAAATCCCTCGTAACGGCCAAGCTCGCGGCCGGCGCGCAGATCGTCGGGCCCGTCACGTCGGTGTTCTGGCACCTGGGCGAGTTCGGCGCCGGGCAGGAGTGGCAGCTCCTGCTGAAGGCGCGCGCGGACCGGTACCCGCAGATCGAGGCGCACCTGGTCGAGCACCACCCGTGGACGAACCCCGAGGTCGTCGCGACCGCGATCGTGGCGGGCTCCCCGGACTACCTGCGCTGGATCGGAACCACGACGGAGCCCGACCCCGCCTAGCAGGTACGGGCCGACTCCAGCGCCTCGGCGACCTCGGGCGCCGGCCGGTCGGGGCCGTCGGCTCCGGAACCCTAGCTGACGTACTCGGCGCGCACCGCGTAGATGGCGGCCTCGGTGCGGGAGTGCACCTGCAGCTTCTCCAGAATGTTGCGCACGTGGTTCTTCACCGTGTTCTCGGTGATGAACAGCCGTTCCCCGATCTCACGGTTGTTGAGCGACCGGGCGAGCAGCTTGAGGACCTCGGTCTCGCGCGGGGTCAGGTCGGGGATGGCGGGGGCGGACGGCGGGGTGGCCTCCTGCTTGGCCAGCTCCGCGAACTCCCCGATGAGCTTGTTGGCCATCCGCGGGTTGATGAACGACTGGCCGTCCGCGATGGCGCGCACGGCGCGCGCGATGTCGGTGACCGCGATCTCCTTGAGGAGGTACCCGGTGGCGCCGGCCTTGAGGGCGTCGAACAGGTCCGAGTTCTCGTCGCTCATGGTGAGCATGATGAACTTGGTCCTCGGGGCGGCCTGCCGGATCTGTGAGCAGGCGTCGATGCCGTTGGAACCGGGCATCCACACGTCCATCAGGACGACGTCGGGGCGTACCCCCGCGGCGAGCCGGACGGCCTCCGACCCCCGTCCGGCCTCACCGACGACGTTGATGTCCTCCTCCTCGTCCAGGACCGAGACAAGACCGCGGCGGAACAGCGCGTGGTCGTCCACGACCATGACGCGGATGGGCGCGGAAGGGGTGGAGGGTTCGTCGATCGGGAGAGGTATTTCGGCGGGAGTGGGGGGGTGGGGGCTCACAGGCGGGCCTTTCTTCTGTCAGACAGCCGCCGGAAGTTACCTTCCGGGCATTCGGACATTTCCCCCGAAAGGGGCAAGGGTTTTCATCAGTCCTCGCAGAAAGGGCTTTCGAGGATCGAAGCCCCGGGGCGGTGCGGGTGATTGCCGTACGTGCAGGTCCAGCCGGTGACCAGAGGCGCGAAAGGAGATCGGGAGAAATGGAGACCCATCGATTCCTCCTGGTGGGCGGTGTGTCTCATCTTCTCACGAGTGGCGCGGGTGTGGGCGACATCGGAGGTTGTCCGCGTTCCCCCGGGGAAGGCCGATCCGCCATTGTCCGTGGTCATCGGCCGGAGTGGTTGTTCCGAGCACGTCGAAGGACGCTCGGCCGTGGCGGTGCACCCTCCCGTGGGTGAACCGATCTCCTAAACATGGGAACCGCCCCCTGCCCAGGCAGACGGCAGGGTGCGGTTCTTCGCGTGTGTGAGGGTGGTACTACCAGCTGCGCATCGCGTTCAGCAGCGCGGTCCATTCGGGAGCGGGGACGTCGAGTTGTCCCAACTCTCGGTTCTGGGTGTCACGCACGCCCGTGACCACACCCTCGCAAACCTCGACGCAGTGCCCGGTGTTACCGCTGTAGCTGGACTTGTGCCACTCGTGGGTCACGTGCCTTCTCCTCCTAGCGATGCGATGAATCGCAAGCTCTCGACCGGCGACAGTGAGACGCCGCGCAGGTCTCCGAACTGCTCAACGCAGTTTGCCACGACCCCCGGGTCCGTGATCACCTGCCCCGAGCCTGGAGTCTCGGCGTACACAAGAGACTCCGCATGCGCCATGTTCAGTATGACCAGTGGGCCGTTCATGGCGCTATGGGCACCCCTCGCGAAGGGGAGGACTTGGATCTGCACCCGGGGCTTGCAGGCAACCGCGAGCAAGGCCCTTAACTGTTCCTCCATGACCTGCTCTCCACCCACTGGACGGCGAAGGGCCGCTTCATCGATGACGAACAGAGTCAGGGGTGGCGCGTTCTGGTTGAGGATCTTCTGTCGCTCAAAACGTGCCGTAATCACCTGATCCTTCTCATGTTGCAGCAGGGGTGGGAATGCGGCGTCAACCAAGGCACAGGCGTAGCCTTTCGTCTGGAGCAGACCAGGCACAGCCTGAGGATGAAACTCGTAGATGACCTGCGCCTTTGCTTCGAGTTCCACAAATTCCTGCAGCCACCACGGTTGAGTCTGGCGCGCCCCGGGCCACAGGTTTCGTAGGCTCCCGTGGCACTCCAGAGCCACATCAGTCAGTTCAGCGAACTGCTTCGACGGCTTGCGGACTCCACGCTCCACCGCTCCGACCTGCTGTTTCGAAACCCCAATCCGGTCACCTAGTTCCTTCTGCGACATGTCAGACAATTCCCTCAGACGCTTGAGTTCATTGCCGAATTGCTTGATTGCAGCATGTTCAGCGGAGCTTCTCTTGACGGTCATGACTACATGAAACCACTAGTAGCTACAGTCGAGAAGGCTGAGAAGAACTTCGGATTCAATATCCGACCACATCTAGAAGGGCTATCCCCAGTTCAGGCATGGTGGGAATCGGATAGGACACCGGCCACACAAGAACGTGGCTGGAGTACATGACCACACGAAGGCATCAAAAAGCTCCGGCGACCGAAGTGAGAGAGCGGTCGCCGGAGCTGATGTCCCACCCCGAAAGCCCCGAGGTGCAACAAATGCAGCCTACCGCCCCTCCCCCCGCACTTCCACGCCGCCTGTGCGGAACCCCCACAACATCGGGCATCCTCATCGGCCCCCACCCCAGCCACGTCAAGGCCGCCCGCCAGTGGGCCGCCCACGCCACCCGCTCCCGCCCCGGCCTGACCGACCCCCTCACCCTCACGGTGTCCGAGCTGACCGCCAACGCCCTGCGCCACACCGCCTCCGGCCTGCCCGGCGGCACCGTGCGCATCGAGATCCACCGCACCCGCCGCCACCTCGAACTCCACGTCACCGACAACGGCCCCACCCCCGGAAGCGCCCCCACACTCCCGGCCGTCCCCGACCCCGGACCCCTGCGCGTCGGCGGCAACGGCCTGCGGCTGGTCGAGGGCGTGTGCGCCTACTGGGACTGGACCCAGGCCCCCTGCGGAGCGATCACCGTCCGCGCCGTCTTCGGCTGCTGAACCACTCCCCCGCCCGGTGGCACACCACCACCGGGCCGCGGGGCCGCCGCCAAGAAAAAGGGGGGCCGGCGGCCCCGCCCCACCCGCTCGGGGCCGGACGTACTTCCCCGGTCCGGCCCCGAGCCCGCTCCACAGGCCACCGGCCGCCCACAATCGACAACCGCCGATCGACACCGACGGAGAACCACCGTGCCCACCGCACCCCTGCCCGACCTGCTCGAGAGTGCCGAGGCCCTGCTCACCCCCGCAGAGGTCGCCCGCCTCTTCCGCGTGGACCCCAAGACCGTCGCCCGCTGGGAAAAAGACGGCCGCCTCGCCTCGGTCAAAACCCTCGGCGGACACCGCCGCTACCCCCGCACCCAGCTCCACACCCTGCTCGACGCACGCCCCGACCACGGACGCCTCCTCCAGACCCTCCAAGAAGCCCGCGACCTGGCCACCGACACCGGCGCCCACACCACCGCCGCACACATCGACGACCTCATCACCACCCTGCACACACAGGACGAGAAGCTTCGGCGAACACCCGGCACATGACAGGCATGCCGCCCGCGTCCGCAGGAACCGCCCCGTGCGCCACCTCGGCAACGCACGGGGTTTCGGTCCTCGACCAGCGAGTTTGAGGCCCCCGCAGAAGGGCCGTTCCGCATGAGCACCACACCTGACGGGTACCGGCGGACCATGATCCTCTGCCCTACATGCGGCACCCCAGCCGTCCGAGTTCACCGCTCCCCCAGGTACTCGGCCCTGCCCGGCTCCGAACCGGGCGCGTTCTCCCACGCACGCGCCCGGTACGAGCCGTGCGGCCACGAGGTGCCGGGCGCCGACGTCGCCACCGGGGAGGAAGCCGTCGAAGCGGACCCTGCCCGAAACGCTCCCTCCGAGGAGATCGCGCGGGTGGCGGAGGCCGGCGTGCCCGCGCTCGACCACCTGGTGCCGGACGGCATGAGGATCATCCGGCGGGCGGCGGGGTTCGTGCGCGGAGGCCCGGACCTGGACGCGGACCGGGTCCGCGCGGTGGCGTCCGCCTACGAGGACGAGGACGACCTCCCCGACCTGATCCTGTGGATGACCCCGGAGGAGGCCCGCACCGCGGGGTTCAGTCCGCCGCCCGAATCGGTGGAGTGCCTGGTACGGGTGTCGTGGAGCCCCGCCTCGGACGGCTGAGCCGCCCGGCGGGGAGCGGAGCGGCCTGCCCGCGGGGCCCGGTCGCGCCGTGGCGGCGGGGCCGGGACGGCGACCACCGGGGAGCGGACCGACGCGGCCCCCTCGCGACCGCGGTCAGGAGAGCGGTCGGCACCCCGCGCCCGTGGCGTCCGCACGGTCGGCCGACGGGGTGATCTCCTCGCAGGCGTACCTCGTGCCGACCTCCTCGGAGTGCATCTCCCCCGGGCTGGACTCCCCGTTGCTCTCGCAGTCCGTCCCCTCGGCCACGGCTCTCGCCTCGTCGAAGACGATCCGGGCGCAGGTGTGGATGGCCGCGGCGTGCGCGGACGCAGCCGGCGCGGCGCCGCACAGCAGGACGAGGGTCAGAGTGGTGGCGAAACGACGCATGACTACCTTCCGTTCCCTTTTATTACCCCAGGTAGTTGAGCCTCTCCCGAATGGAGGAGCGCAAACAATCGGGAACGCCAGATCCGGAGGGCCGTGCCCCCGGAGCTCGGCCGGCAGACGATGCGCGGGGCCTGGTCACGGCATGGGGCGGCAACCCCCGGGCCGCCGCGGCCCGGGGACACCCCGCGCCTGACCGGGCGGAGGCCGGCGGCCGGACCCGGCCGTCCCGGAGCGCGAGGCACGGCGGGGACGCGCTCCGCGTCCGGCGGGGCGGCCCGGCGAGGCAGTCGGCCCGCCGCCGGACCGCCGCCGGGCCTCCCCGCTCAGGCCCTCGCGCCCGGCCGCACCCCGTGCTCGCGGGCGACGGCCTCCTGCACCCTCCGGTCGGCGTCGAGGGCGCGGCAGACCTGTTCCAGGGTCGAGTTCAGCTCCGCCAGTCCCGTACGGACGAGGGCGCGCGCCTCGGCGGTCACCGCGAGGTCGATGTGCACCTCCTCGTCCTCGCACTCCCGCAGGTGCCGTTGGGCGGCTTCGACCCGTACGGCGTCCCTGGCGTCGAAGGCCCTGACCAGCTCCCTGCGGGCGGAGGCGACCCGGGTCCGGGCCCACTGCTGGGCGGCGTCGAGATCAGCCAGCCGTGCCTGGTGCACGGTGCGCTCCGCGAAGACCACGGCGCTGGCTTCGTAGACGGCGCGCCACAGTGCTTGGGCCGTGGCGTGGAGTTCTTTCACGTGGGGTTCGGGCTGACGGTTGCTCATGTCCTTTTTCACGGGTCTCAGTCGGGTGTGGGGGATGCGGGGTTGCTCCGTTCCGGGGAGAGGGACGACGGGGTGCGGCTCCGGGCGGGACGAGGGGTTGCGTCGGACCGCGGACAGGCCGCGGCACAGCACTCCATCGACACTCAGAGTGATCGTCATATTACCAATTGGAGTAATGCCTGGGTAACGCGCACCCCAAGAAGGGTTGCGCCGAGCAGACGCACGGGAGTCAGGCCCCACGGAGAGCCCACCGCCCGGCCGCTCCCGCACTTGCAAAGCGGACCGCCAGTCCGTATGTTTTAAACGGACCCACGGTCCGAATACATCGAGCGAGAGGGAGGACACCCGTGTCCGCACCGACTTCCCCGGCGGATCTCCACCGCCACGGCCTGCGGCTCCTGCTGGACAAGGACATCGCCGCATGGGTCGCCCTGTGGGCCGAGGACGGCCTCATGGAGTTCCCCTTCGCCCCCGAGGGATGGCCGAAGCGCCTGGAGGGCAGGGATGCCGTCGCCGCGTACATGAGCCGCTACCCGGACCACATCGACCTGCACGACTTCCCCGAGCTGCGGATCCACCTGACCGCCGAGCCCGAGACCGTCGTGGCCGAGATGCGCGGCGTCGGCCGCCTGGTGGAGAGCGGGAGCCCCTTCGACATGACCTACATCGCCGTCGTGACGGCCCGGGACGGGCTCATCTCCTCCTACCGCGACTACTGGAACCCCCTCGCCGTCCTCGAAACCGGCGCCGACTTCACCGGGAGCAGCCGATGACCGCCACCTCCACCACCCTGGTCATCGGCGCCACCGGCACCACCGGCAGCCGCACCGCCGCCCGGCTGGCGGCCGCCGGACACCGCGTCAGGGCCGCGAGCCGCCGCGGCACCCCGGTCCCCGGCGCGGAACCGGTCCGCTTCGACTGGTACGACCCCGCCACCCACGCCGCCGCACTCGGCGGCGCCGACCGCGTCTACCTCGTCCCGCCCGTGGGCGACCCCGGTCCGGCGGCGGTCATGCTGCCGTTCCTCCGGCTGGCCCGCGCCTGCGGCGTGCGCCGCGCGGTGCTCCTCAGCTCCTCGGCCGTCCCCGAGGACGGCCCCGCGGTGGGACAGGTGCACCGCGCCCTGCCCGACCTGTTCGGGCAGTGGGCGGTGCTGCGGCCCTCGTGGTTCATGCAGAACTTCACCGGCACACACGTGCACGCCGCCGGCATCCGCGAGGAGGGCGTCATCCGGACCGCCACGGGCGACGGCAGGATCGGCTTCGTCGACGCCGAGGACATCGCGGCCGTCGCCGCCCGTGCCCTGACCGACGCACACGCCCCCGACACCGATCTCGTCCTCACCGGGCCGGAGGCGCTCAGCCACGACGACATCGCCGCGGCCGTCACCGGGGTCACCGTCCGGCCCGTGGAGCACCGCCGCCTGACCCGCGAGCAGATGCGCGACCTCCTCTCGGCGCAGATGCCGCCCGCGTTCGCCGCGTTGCTGGCCGACATGGACCACGCCATCTCCCAGGGGGCGGAGGACCGCGTCACCGACACCGTCCTGCGCGTCACCGGACGGCCCCCGGGCTCCTTCCGCGCCCTCCTCGAACGGGAGGCGGAACGGCGCGGCTGAGACCGCGGACGCGGCGGACCGCCGGGCTCCCGCGCCCACCGCGTCGTCCGGCTCCCCGCCCTCGGGCAGCGTCACGCGGCCCATCCGTTTGACAGCGTCATCCGTATGGGGGACCGTAGTTCACGTGACACCGTCACATGAATTGTCCGCGGACGATGTCCGCGCGCGCCGCCCGTCCGGGCTGCCCACCGCCTCCGGAACAGCACCGGTGGGCGCGGGCGAACCGTGTGCGGCGCCGCGTCGGCCGGCTCGGGCGGGCAGGACCATCCGAACAGGAGACACGAACCCATGGCGCCTCCGCCCAACGACCTCCCCGACCTCACGGGCCGCACCGTCGTCGTCACCGGGACGACCTCCGGCCTCGGCCTCGCCCTCTCCGGTGCGCTGGCGGGGGCCGGGGCCCGGCTCCTGATGACCGTTCGCGACGCCCGGCGCGGAGAGGCGGCCGTCGAGCGGGTGCGGGCAGGAATCGACGGCCCGGGATCGGCCGAGGCCGTTCTGCTCGACCTGGCCGACCTCGACTCGGTGCGCGCCGCCGCCGCCGACATCCGGGAACGCACCGGGGACCGGGTCGACGTGCTGGTCAACAACGCCGCCGTGTCGCTCGGACCGCACGAACGGACCCGCGACGGGTTCGAGCTGCAGATCGGGACCAACCACCTCGGTCCGGCCGCGCTGACCTGGCTGCTGATGCCCGCGTTGCGGTCGGCCGGGACCCCGGGGCGGCCCTCCCGGGTGGTGACGACGTCGAGCCTGGGACACCGCACCGGCGGACTCGACCTCACCGACCTGCACTGGGAGCGCCGGCGCTACTCGCCGACGCGCGCCTACGGGGCCTCCAAGCTCGCGAACCTGCTGTTCGCCGCCGAGCTCGACCGACGGCTGCGACGCGCCGACGACCCCGTGCTGTCGGTCGCCGCCCACCCGGGGCTGACCACCTCGGAGCTGCTGAACAACGCCCTCGCCCGCGGGGGCACGTGGAAGGACCGCCTGTTCGTGCTGCCGGACCGCTACCTCTCCCAGCCGGTCGCCGCCGGGATCGGCCCCCAGCTGCTCGCGGCCACCGGGCCGGTCCCCGGCGGCAGCTACCTGGGCCCGACGGGGCCGTTCGAGACCCGCGGTCCGGCCGGTCCCGCCCGCCGGTCGGCGACCGCGCGGGACACCGTGCTCGCGGGCGGGCTGTGGCAGGCCACGGCCTCCGCAACCGGCATCGCCCCGGACCCCGACCCCGGTCCCACGGTCGGTGCGTGACGACGACTCGACCGGCCCCGCCGCACGCAGAGGGCTCGCGGTGGCGCCGCATCGGCTCTCCGCGGAGCCCATGCGCAGTGCCCGGGCCGCGCCGGACACGGGTCGCCCCTCCCGCGACGGCGCGCCACGGGAGGGCTCCGGTGCCGGACCCTCCGGGACCTCCGGGTCCCCGGGGGTCCGGCCTTCCGCTCCGCGGCGCTACTTGGGCCAGTAGAAGACGTCCGCGGTGGCCGACACGATCGTCGCGGCGGTGTCGCCCTGCTGGGCCAGGCGCACCCGCACCCGCCGCCCCTTGGCCAGGTTGCCCTTCCACGTGTAGGTGAAGTGGCCGTTCCCCCCGGCCTGCACGGGGCTGTCGACCGGCCGGTTGCGGGCGTACCGCCACCCGCCGTCGCCGTCCGGCTCGTACTCGGTGGCGCGGATCTGCACCTCCGCACCGGCGGACAGGTCGCTGATGGTCACCCCCACGGAGAAGTCGTAGAGGGCGCCGTCCGGCTCGTTGACGCCGACGAGGCTGTACAGGCTGCCGGTGGAGGTGCCGCCGTGGTCGGCGTCGACCACGGTCTCGAACTCCAGCGACGTCCACTCGCCGGGGGTGAGGGTCTGGGCCCGGTCCTTCTCGAAGCGGCGGTGTCGGGGCATGTCGTCTTCCTCTCGGGGGCGGGGGAGGTCGCGGGCGTCCCGGCCGAGGTGCTGTCGTCCGGAGCGCGTCGGCACTCCCCGTGGGATACGGGTCGGGAGCGTGGCAGCGGTGGCCGGACGCCTCGCGGAAGGGGGAGGCGCCGGGTCGCGCCGGCCGTCGGCGGTGGCCGCGGACGGCGTCTGTGCGGAGCGGGGGTCACCGACCGCCGGGGGCAGGGGGCGGTACGTCGCGGAAGGGGTGTCCGCCGGGCCGGGCGGCCCGGGGCGGGGCGGACCCGCCCCTACGGAAAGTACCCGCGGGAGCACGCAACGAACACCCGTCGTCCGTCCGGTCCGCGGCGACGGGCAGGCCGCCGCCCCGGAGAAAGGGCGTCCCGGGGCTTCGCCGTCCCTGTTCCCGTCCCGGTCCCCGTGTCGCGAAGGGGCGGCCGTGGCCTTCACCCCCGTCCGCGGAACGGGATCCTCTACCCTGTGCTACTTTGTAGCGGTACCTAATGACACGTAGTACCAAGGAGAGGCCGGAGGGCTCCGCGATGGACGACCTGACGGAGATGCTGAAGGGCACGCTCGAGGGCTGTGTGCTGGAGATCATCGGCGGCGAGGAGACCTACGGCTACGCCATCACGCGGCGGCTGAACGAACTCGGCTTCGCCGACGTCGTCGAGGGGACGGTCTACACCATCCTCCTGCGGCTGGAGAGGAACGGGCTCGTCCAGGTGACCAAACGACCGTCCGGGATGGGGCCGCCGCGCAAGTTCTACGCGCTCAACGACGCGGGGCGCGCGGAACTCGCGACGTTCTGGGCGAAGTGGGAGTACCTCTCCTCACGCGTCGACGAGCTCAGGAAGGGTGGGAGATGAACCTCTGGGAGACCATGACGGGCAGCGACCTCACGAGGGAGTGGAAGGCGTTCGAGGTCCGGGCCGAGGCGTTGCCGGACGGCCACCGGGCGGCGTGGGAGCAGATCAAGGCCCACCTCTTCCCCTACTCGGACTTCACCGGCCGCAACCTGGTGCCGATCCTCGACAACGCCCTGGGGCTGCTCGAGGAGACGGCGGCGGACGGGCAGGACATCCATGACGTGCTGGGCGACGACATCGCGGGCTTCTGCGCGGCACTGGCCGGCGGAAAGGGGTCCCGGAACCACCGCGACCGGTGGCGCGAGCAGTTGAACCGCAACGTCGCAAGGAAACTGGGCAGGCTGGGAGGCTGACGTGGGCGTCCAGGACATCATCGAGGGCAAGAGGCAGTGGCGGGCGCACGTGGCGCGGGTCAAGGCGCTTCCGCCGGACTACCGGATCGTCTACAAGGAGATCCAGAGGTACTTCTTCAAGGTCGGACCGGTCGACCTGGCCGACGGTGACCTGCTTCCGGGGATCGTCGAGTTCTTCGAGGAGGGCGCCGCGGCCGGCAAGGGGGTCCTGGAACTCATCGGCGACGACGTCGCCGCCTTCTGCGACGACCTGGTCAAGGACTCGCGCACCTACGCGGACCTCTACCAGGAGTCCGTCGGCGAGGGGTCCGGCACGGCCGGGCAGGGGGGCGGTCCCGGAGGGGGCCGCGGCTGAGCCCTCCACTGCGGCCCCGGACGGGTGCGGCAGCGGCCCTGCGGTCCCCGGGGGCGCGCCCGGCCCAGGGGCACGGGCCCCGTGCCCCTTCGTGGGCAGGCCGCGGGGACGGCGCAGGCCCCCGCAGCGCGAACGCACGCACGGGACCCCGGAGGGCACGGTGCGCGGGGCCCGGACGGCCCGGGGCGGGGCGGGCGTGCCGCGCCCGCCCCGGGGGCTCAGCCGAAGTGGTGCGCGGGCGCGGCGGGGACCTCCACCGGCAGCGCGAACACCGCGCCGTCGCCGGTCCCCGGGTCCGTGAGCCCCACGGTCGCGGAGGTGACCATGAGCACGGGCTCATCGTCCCCGACCACGCACACGCTGGTGGGCTGCGCGGCGGGCACCTCCACCACCCGGTCCAGCGTGCCGTCGGGCGCGTAGCGGTGCACGCGCCCCCCGCCCCAGACCGCGACCCACAGGTGCCCCTCGGCGTCGACCTGCATGCCGTCCGGGCTGCCCTCCTTGACGCGGGCCAGCACGGTCCGCTCCCCGGGCAGGCCCTCGGCGTCCAGTGCGTAGGCGTCGATGCGCCCCTCCGCGCTGTCGGCCAGGTACATCACGGAGCCGTCCGGGGCGAAGGCGGGGCCGTTGGGCACGGTGTAGCCGTCCAGGACGCGGGTGACCCCTCCGGCGGGGTCGGCCCGGTAGAGCGACCCGGCACCGGGGGTGCCGTCGTAGGCCATGGACCCCGCCCAGAACCGTCCGTGCGGGTCGCAGCAGCCGTCGTTCATGCGCATCGGCGTGGCCGCGCCGTCCTCGGGGCGGCCCAGCCACTCCACGGCGGCGGAACCGCCGCCGGTGCCTGTCAGCAGGGCGATGCCGGTGCCCGCCGCCGCCACGAGCGCGCCGGCGCGGTGCCGGACCGGGGCGACCGCGCCCAAGGGGACGTCGAGGGCCGCGAGCTCGTGGGCGGGCCCCGGGTCCCCGGGGGCCAGTCTCAGCAGGCGGCCCCGGAGGATGTCCACCATGAGCAGGTCGCCGCCGACCCAGCGCAGCCCCTCCCCGAGCTCGAAGCGGTCCTCGCTCCAGACGCTGACCACCGGTTCCATCGGTCCCCCTACCATTCCGCGAAAGATCCGTCCTCGTGACTCCACACCGGCGGACGCCACCGGTGCCCCACCCGGTCGGCGCGGCGCACCGCGTCCTCGTCCACCTCCACTCCGAGCCCGGGGGCGTCCGTACGGTGGATGTTCCCGTCCGGGAAGGCGAAGACTCCGGCGTCCACGACGTAGTCGAGCATTTCGGCGTCCTTGTTGTAGTGGATGCCGATGCTCTGTTCCTGGATGAGGAAGTTGGGGGTGGCGAAGGCGACCTGGAGGCTGGCGGCGAGGGCGACCGGGCCCAGCGGGCAGTGCGGGGCGAGCACCGCGTCGAAGGTCTCGGCCAGGGAGGCGATGCGCCGCACCTCGGAGATGCCGCCGGCGTGGGACAGGTCGGGCTGGGCCACCGCGATCCCGGCCTGGAGCGCGGGCAGGAAGTCGGTCCTGCTGTAGAGGCGCTCGCCCGTGGCGATCGGCACCGGGCTGCACCGGACGATGTCGGGGAGCAGGTGCCCGTACTCGGGCAGGAGCGGCTCCTCCACGAACATGGGGCGCAGCGGCTCCAGCAGCGGCAGGACACGGCGGGCGGTGGCGGCGTTGAACCGGCCGTGGAAGTCGACCGCCACGTCGCGGTCGGGCCCGAGGACGTCGCGCACCTGGGCCAGGCGGTCCACGACGGCGTCGATCTCGCGGACGGTGGCGGAGCGGCCCATGACGCCGGAGGCGTTCATCTTCACGGCGGTGAGGCCGGACTCCACCCGCGCGGAGACCGCGTCGGCCAGCTCCGCCGGGTCGTCGCCCCCGACCCAGCCGTAGACGCGCACCCGGTCGCGGACCGGACCGCCCAGGAGCTGGTGCACGGGGACCCCCAGGCGCTTGCCCGCGATGTCCCACAGGGCCTGGTCGAGTCCGGCGACCGCGCTGGAGAGCACGGGGCCGCCCCGGTAGAACGCGGCCTTGGTCAGGCGCTGCCAGTGGTGCTCGACGGGTGTGGGGTCCTCGCCGATGAGGAGGTCGGACAGCTCCCCGACGGCGGCCCGCACGGTCTCGGCGCGGCCCTCCACCACCGGTTCGCCCCAGCCGACGACCCCGTCGTCGGTCTCGACGCGGCACAGCAGCCACCGGGGCGGGACGAGGAACGTCTCGATGCGGGTGATCCTCACTGGGGCTTCTCCAGATCGTCGTCGTGTGCGCCTTCTCCGGTGGCGCGGAGGAGGTCCTCCCTGGCCTGGTCGAGCAGGGAGCGCATGGCCTGCTCCGCCGCGACCGGGTCGCCGGCCGCGACCGCCTCGGTGACGGCGGCGTGGCTGGGCACGGGGTCCTTGTGGGCTCCCCCGTGCACCAGGCGGTCGCGCTCGGAGAGCCCGGCCGCGAAGAAGACGTCCGTGCGTGTGTACAGCTCGTTGCGGGTGGCGGCCAACAGGGCGCGGTGCCAGCGCAGGTCGGCGTCGGCCGCCGCCTCGGGGGTGGCCTCCCCGGACTCGGCCATGTCCGCCACGGCCGCGCGCAGCGCCGCGACGTCCTCCGCGGTCCCGCGCAGGGCGGCCAGGCGGGCGGCGGCCGGTTCGAGGGCCTCGCGGAGTTCGGCCAGGTTGCGGAAGAACACGTCCCCGGCGCCCGCCGCTATCTGCCACCTGACCACGTCGGGGTCGAGCAGGTTCCAGTCCGCGCGCGCCCGCACGAAGGTCCCCTTGCGCTGCCGGGAGCCGACCAGGCCCTTGGCGGCGAGGACCTTGATCGCCTCGCGGATCGCGGTGAGGCTGAGGTCGAGTTCGTCGCTGAGTGCGGCCAGGTCGATCGTCTCGCCCTCGGCGATCCGGCCGGAGAGCACGCGCTCCCCCAGCAACCGCACGGTCTGGCCGTGGACCCCGCGCCCCGAGTAGGCCGCCATCAGTTCCTCCCCTTCCGGTGCGTCACGACGACGCCTTGTAGATACTCCACCCTCCGTCGACCGGCAGGCTCACCCCGGTGACGTAGGAGGCCTCCGCGGAGGCGAGGAAGGAGATGGCGGAGGCGACCTCCGCGGGGTCGCCGAAGCGCCGGGCGGCGGTCTGGGCGACGCTCTCGCGCCGGTCCTCCTCGTCCACCCCGTCCCAGGCGGAGGTGAGGATGGGTCCGGGCAGGACGCAGTTCACGCGCACGCTCGGGCCGTACTCGACGGCGAGCTGCCTGGTCAGTGCGGTCAGGCCGCCCTTGGTGGTGGCGTAGGCGGGGCGGCCGGGCAGCCCGAACCAGGCGTGCACGGACGACGTGAGGACGACGCTGCCCCGCTGGGCGGTGAGGTCGTCCAGGCAGGCGCGCATCCCCAGGAACGCGCCGGTGAGGTTCACCGACAGCTGGCGCTCCCAGGAGGCGAGCGTGGTCTCGTGGGCCGGGGCGACCTCGACGGTGTAGGCGTTGGACACCAGGATCCCCACCGGGCCGAACTCCGAGCGGGCGGTCCCGACCAGGCGCGCCCAGTCGCCCTCGTCGGACACGTCGGCGCGGACGGCGGCGGCCCGGCCCCCGGCCGCGCGCACGCGCTCGGCCGCCTCCTCCACACGGGGCGAGAGGTCGGCCAGCACCACCGCGGCGCCCTCGTCCGCCAGGCGGCGGGCGGTGGCCTCGCCGATGCCCTGGGCCGCGCCGGTGACCACGGCGGTGACCCCGTCGTGCCTGCTGTTCGTCATGTCACTCCTGGTCCGGGTGGTGGTCGTGGGTCCGCGCGCGGTCGGCGGACGCGGGCGTGCCGGGGCCGTGGGCGGTTCCCGGCCGGGGTCCTGCGGGCTCCCCCGCCGGGGCGCCCCCGTCGTGTGTTCCCTCCCGCAGGGCCGTGAAGACCGCGGGAGGGGACGGGTCCGCGTCCGGCCCGGTCCCGGGGCCGGACGGCTGCGACCAGTAGCCCTGCGGGGTCACCCCCAGGACGGGTCCGGCGGTCGTGCCGAAGCCGAACTCGACGGTGAGGGCGGTGCTCGCGCCCGGGGCGATGACGGTGAGCGGGCCCAGCGCCTCGCACTCGACCACCCTGTCGACGGGGCGCAGGCCGCCCAGGTGCTCCAGGGGCTGCTCGACGGGGTACTCCAGCCACACCTCGACCCGCGACCCCTCGTCGGGGTAGGCCGCGCCCTCGTCCACGGCGAAGCGCTGGGTGAGGGTGCCGGCCGCGCCCACGTGGGCCAGCCAGCCCGAGGCGGTGGGGAAGCCGACCTTGCCGACGACGTCCTGCGCGGGCACGCGCACCACCGAGGGGGTGTGCTCGGCGGTCGCGGGGTTGGCGTCGCCCGCGACCAGGGGCACGGTGTGCGGGCCCCCGCCGCGCACACCGACGTAGACCCCGTGGCCGCGCGCGTCCGCGGGCGTCCCGCCGTCCGCGCCGCCGGGTCCGTCGCCGCCGTCGATCTGGGTGACGTTCCACAGGGCCCACTCGCGCGGGACCCCGGAGGTGTTGACCGCCTCCAGCTCCAGGCGGTAGCCGGAGGCCCCCGGCTCCAGGGTCAGGCGCCGGACCAGGCGCAGCCCCGAGCGCGGGTCGTCGCCGCTGGTCATGGTGAGGGTGGCCGAGCCGTCCGGGGCCGTGGAGGTCTCGGCGGCGTAGGCCCCCGAGTCCAGGACCGGGTCGGGCGGTCCGGCCCACTGGCCGGGGCCGTCCCACCCCTGGGGCGCGGGCCACGTCTTGTCGCCGCCCACGTTGTGCCACGCGCTCATCGGCCCGCCGACCGGGCCGAGCACGACGCCCGGGAGCGGCTGGAGGTCCTCCCCCAGCAGGCGCGGGTTGCGGTACAGGTGCTCGCGCCCGAGGTGGCGGACGGACAGGATCCGCCCGCCCAGCGCGGGTGCGGCCGTCACCCTGAGCAGTCCGTTGTCGAGGACGACGAGCTCGTGCGCCCCGGAGGCGTCGCGCTCGACCGTGACGGCCCCGGTCACGACCGGTCCCCGTCCACCAGGACGACCTTGCCCCGGCTGCCGCCCGCGGCGAGCCGGTAGGCCTCGTCCGCGTCGGCCAGCGCGAA
Source organism: Streptomonospora nanhaiensis (assembly GCF_026642255.1). Classification (GTDB taxonomy): domain Bacteria; phylum Actinomycetota; class Actinomycetes; order Streptosporangiales; family Streptosporangiaceae; genus Nocardiopsis; species Nocardiopsis tropica. The sequence continues at coordinate 4,789,628 of NZ_CP113264.1, forward strand.
GCGGTCCGAGACCACGCGCTCGGGGCTCAGCCCCCACCGCACCAGGTTCTGCGCCAGCTCGGCCATGGCGGGCAGGGAGGTCACCCAGGACGCGTACAGGGTGAGCTGCTTGTGCAGCAGGGTGTCGGAGACCTCCGTCTCCAGGGTCCCGCCCTCGCCCACCAGGGACACGCGCCCCCACTCGGCGGCGTTCTCCAGCGCCAGGGAGCGGCCGGGGCGCGATCCGGAGCAGTCGATGACGGTGGCCGCGCCGCGTCCGCCGGTGGCGCGGCCGACCGTCTCGGCGGCCTCCTCGGGCGAGGCCAGGGCGTCGAAGACGCCGAGGCCGGCGGCCCAGTCGCGGCGCACCTGCGAGGGTTCGACGCCGATGACGCGGGCGGCGCCCATGCCGCGGCCGATCATGCCGGCGGCCAGCCCGACGGGGCCCAGTCCGACGACGAGGAGGTCGCCGTCGCCGTTGACCGAGATCCGGCGCAGCCCCTCGTAGGCGGTGCCGAACCCGCACGCGATGAGGGCCCCGTCCACGAACGACAGCTCGTCGGGGAGGGGCACGCAGGTGGACTCGTCGGCCAGCAGGTAGCGGGCGTGGCCGCCGTCGCGCTGCCACCCGTAGGCCGCGCGGGAGGGGTCGGTGCAGCTGATCATGAACCCGCGGCGGCAGTTGTCGCAGAGCCCGCAGCCGGCGATGTGGTAGACGATGACGCGGTCCCCGGCGCCGAAGCGGCGGCAGCCCGGCCCCGCCTGCACGACGGTGCCGGAGGGCTCGTGGCCGGCGACCACGCCGCGGTAGGCGGGGCCGTCGACGCCCCGGTGGGTCTTGTGCTCGTGGTAGATGAACCCGATGTCGCTGCCGCAGATGCCGGACGCGCCGACCCGCAGCAGGACCTGCCCGGGGCCGGGCTCGGGCACGGGCAGGGTGTCGAGGACGGCGGTGGAGTCGCCGGGCAGGCGCACCCCGGGCATGGTGTCCGGGAGCGGTTCGGTGGTCGCGTTCATGGGTCTCCCCCGTTTCTTCGTGCGGACGGCGTACGGCCGGGGCGGTGTGGCGGGCCGCCCCGGCTCGGGTGGGGCGCCCGCGGGACCGTGCGGTCCCGCGGGCGCTCCGCTAGGTGAGTCTGTGGGCGGACTCGCGCCTGCTGATGATGACGTTGACGAGGACGGCCGCCACGATGATGAGGCCGCGCACCACGTCCTGGAAGAACGAGTTGACCCCGAGCAGGACCAGCCCGTTGGCGATGACGGTGATGAAGATGACGCCGAGGAAGGTCCCGCCGAGCGAGCCGCGCCCGCCCGCCAGGGCGGTGCCGCCGATGACGACGGCGGCGATGACGTCGAACTCCAGCCCGGCGGCGGCGCCGCCGTTGCCCGACCCCAGGCGGGCCGCCATGAGCACGCCGGTGATGGCGGCGAGCAGGCCGGTCGTGGCGAACAGCGCGATCCGCACCCGGGAGACGTTGATCCCGGCGAGCCGGGCGGCAGCGGCGTTGCCGCCGGTGGCGAAGACGGAGCGGCCGTAGGCGGTGTAGCGGGAGACGTACGCGAAGACCGCGAACAGGACCAGCATGATCACCGCGGAGGTCGGCACGCCCAGGACCGATCCGCCCAGGACGTCGAACACGGCGCTCTCGGGGAGCGGGACCGGCAGGGCGTCGGTCATGTAGAGGGCGAGGCCGCCCAGGACGCTCCACAGTCCGAGCGTGGTGATGAACGAGGGGACGTTGAACCGGGCGCGCAGCCACCCGGCGAGGGCTCCCCACAGGACGCCCATCACGAGGGTGAGGACGATCGCCCCGCCCACGCCGATGTTCCACTCGGTGGCGCCCTTGGCGACGATGACGGACGCGAAGGCGACCGCCGGGCCGATGCTGATGTCGATCTCGCCGGCGACGATCACCAGGGTGACGCCCCAGGCGGCGATGCCGATCATCGCGGCGTTGCGCAGGAGTCCGAGCTGGTTGTCCAGGCTCAGGAACCCGGCGGCCGTGGAGCCGAGCACGACGTAGAGGAGCACGATGGCGGCCAGCAGGCCGATCTCGTTGAGACGGGGGCCGAAGCGGCCGATGAGGTCGCCGCGGGCGGAGACCGCCTCGCCGGTGACCTGGGTGGTGGTGGTCATAGTTCCTCGCCGTTCACGCCGCCATCGCGGCGGCCATGATGTTGTCCAGGGTGATGTCGTCGCCGGTGAACTCGCCTTCGAGGCGTCCGCCGCGCAGCGCGAGCACGCGGTCGCACACGAGGGGCAGCTCCTCCAGTTCGCTGGAGACGAAGACGACCGCCGCGCCCGTGGCGGCCAGTTCGCGCACGATGCGGTAGATCTGGGCCTTGGCCTCGACGTCCACGCCCCGCGTGGGCTCGTCCAGGAGCAGGATGCGGCTCCCGGCGTGCAGCCAGCGGCCGATGACGGCCTTCTGCTGGTTGCCGCCGCTGAGGTTGACGATCGGTGTGTCGGGGCGTGCGGCCTTGATGGAGAAGCGCTCGATGAGCCCGCCGCCGATGGCCGACACCCGGGAGGGCAGGACCGTGCCCGCCCTGGAGGCGCCGCCGAACCAGGTCATCACCATGTTCTCGGAGACGCCGAGGAGCGGGACGACGCCCTCGCCCTTGCGGTCCTCGGGCGTGATGCCGACGCCGAGGCGCTTCATGGTCCGCGGCGTGGGCCTGGCGACGGGCGTGCCCTCGACCTCGATCGTCCCGGTGGCGGGGGTGAAGCCGGCCAGCGCGCGCAGGATCTCGGTGCGGCCGGAGCCCATCAGCCCGCCCAGGCCCAGGACCTCGCCGGGGTGGACGTCGAAGGAGACGTCGCCGACCTTGGGCGGGACGGACAGGCCCCGCACGGACAGCAGCGGGGTCCCGGAGCGGTCGACCTTACCGCCGGGCCTCTCCTGCTCCTGCTCGTCGTGGCCGAGCATGAGGGAGACGATCCGGGCGGTGGTGGCCCCCTTGACGGGGACGGTCTCCACGACGGTCCCGTCGCGCATGACCGTGACGGTGTCGGCGACGCGGCGGATCTCGTCCAGGCGGTGGCTGACGTAGATGACGCCGACGCCGCTCGCGGCGACGCGCGTGACCGCCTCCAGGACGATGTCGGCCTCGCCCGCGGCGAGGGCGCTGGTCGGCTCGTCCAGGATCAGCAGGCGGGGGCGCGAGCGCAGGGCGCGCGCGATCTCCACGAGCTGCTGCTGGGCGAGGGGCAGGTCGCCGGCCGCGGCGGCGGGGTCGATGTCGACGCCGAGTTCGGCGAAGGCCTCGCGGGCGCCGTTCCTGATGGCGGCGTGGTCGACGCGCCCGGCGGTGGTGGGCCACGTCCCGAGGTAGAGGTTCTCGGCGGCGGACAGCTGCGGGACCAGGCTGAGCTCCTGGTAGACGGTGCCCACGCCGAGCTCGGCGGCCCGGCGGACGCCGCCCTCCCCGAGGGGCGCGCCGTCGATCTCGACCTCGCCCGTGTCCGGGGTCTCCACCCCGGAGAGCATGCGGATGAGGGTGGACTTTCCGGCTCCGTTGCGGCCGAGCAGCGCGCGGACCTCTCCGGCGCGGACCTCGAAGTCGGCGCCGTCCAGGGCCCTGACCCCGGGGTAGGTCTTGGTGGCGGCCCGGGTGCGGGCCACGACCGGCGCGTCGGCCGCTACCGGGGAGGTGTCGCTCATGGGTGCTCCACTGGTGGGACGGGTGGGATGGCTGGGGTGCGGGTCGCCGGTCACGGGATGCCGTCCGGGTGCTCCTCCAGCCACCGGGAGCCGTCCTCCGGCGTGGTGTAGAGGTCGATGGGGGCGTTGGTGACGAACTCGCCGCCCTCCTCGCCCGCGATGATGTCCTCGACCGTCTGCCCGGCCATGCGGCCCACCGCGATGCCGGAGATGTCGACGTTGGCCTTGAGAACCGTGTGGTCGGCCAGGGCGCGGGCGGCGTCGGTGGACATGTCGCTGCCGAAGACGACGACGTCGCCGTCGCGGCCCCTGCTGTTCACGGCGCGGACCGCGCCCATGGTGGCTCCGCCGGCCTCGCCGTAGAAGGCGTCGAGGTCGGGGTGGGCGGTGAGGACGCGCTCGCCCACGTCGACGGCCTCGTCGATGGTGGCGCCCTGCTGGTTGGCGACGATCTCGGCGTCCGGGAGGCGGTCGAAGAGCGCCTCCTCGAAGCCCTCGCGCCGCTGGACGCACACCTCGACGAACTCGCAGTTGAGGACGGCGATCTTGGGGTCGTCGACCTTCTCGGCCTCGAAGTGCTCCGCGGCGGCCTCGCCCAGCAGGCGGCCGAACTCGTGCGGGTCACCGAGGATGTAGGAGGTGACGTACTCGCGGGCGGCCTCGTCCTCGATGCAGGTGTTGTAGCAGACGACGGGGATGCCGCTCTCGTGGGCCAGCCGCAGGGCGGGGATGGAGGCGGTGGCCGAGACCGGGGACAGGACGAGCACGTCGACGCCCGCGGAGGCGGTCACGTCCACGAAGGTGCTCTCCTCGGAGGCGTCGCCGCGGGCGTTGAGCTCGAGGAGCTGGAGTTCGCGCCCGGACTCCTCGGCGTGGTCCTGCATGCCCTGGCGGACCCCGGCGTAGTAGCCCTGGGCGTCCATGTAGACGACGCCGATGCGGCCGTCCTCGCCGAGTCTTCCTCCGGCGCACCCTGCGAGCGTCACCGCGCACACGGCTACCGCCAGTGCGGCGAGCGCGCGCCCGCGGAAGCGCCGCGGTCGTCTCTCCATGGGGGACCTCCCTGATATGTCAGCGCCCGCTCTCACCTGCGCGGACACCTCTGTGGCTCGCTGAGAGCATGCCACCGTGACGCAGGTAACGTCAAGAATAAATACTAATTAATTATTTTTTCCAGAAGTGGAGGCGACCAGAAGGCGACGACAGCGTGACCCCGGGTGACGACGAGGAGCGCACTCGGGCCGGGAGGACACGCGGGCGGAGTGCCGCCGGGGCCGGGAATCCGGGCGCAGGGGCCGCGTGCGGGGCGTCGGAGGGCGCGGCCTCGCCGGGGAGGACGGGCCGGGCGGAAGGCGCCGGAAACGCGACCGGTCCCGCCGACGAGTCGGCGGGACCGGTCGTGCGGACGCTCCCCCGTCAGGCCTGGGAGGTCGTGCCGCCGAAGAGGACGGCGGGGATGACGTCGGTCAGGACCCCCATGCCGGCGTGGTCTTCAGCGGCAGCCGCAGCAGGGGCGATCGCGGTCCCCACCAGTGCGGCGGACAGGGCCAGGGTTGCCAGGACACGACTCATGGGACTCCTCCTGCTGAAACAACAATGGTCACTCAGAGTAACAAGTCACGCCCCTGGAGTTGCGCAGGTGCGCCGCGACGAGGCTCGGAGGCGTGCCGCTCGACAGCCGCCGACACCCCGCCCTCGCGCCCACCGGCGTGTTCGCGCCCGCCGCCGGGAAGACCTGGAGGCGGGCGGGGGTCGACCGCCGGAAGGGGACAGGCATCGGGTCCGGCCCTGCTGGGTAGCGTGGGACCGGCGGTGCGCCGGACCGCACCCACCGGAGCCCGACCCGGGGGCGCTCCCGCGATCGCCGCGGCGGTACCGGTGGTCCCGCCGACGGCCGTGTCGGCACTGCCGTGGCGGCACCGGATCCGAGGAGGGGGGCGATCGTCGCGCACACGCCGGAAGGGCGCCGGGCACGGCCGGAGGGCCGGTGGCCGCGGGCCCCGACGGCCCGGCCACACCGGAGGGCACCGACGCCCGTTTCAAGGTCATTCACGTAGAGTTACCGAGCAACTACTTGGCGATGGCACGCCACCACACGCACGGGGGACGAGACGAGATGACACACGACTTTCCCGACGACCGCGGCAGCGACCCCGGGTCCTTCGACGAGTTCCTGGCCCGGTTCCTCGGGGCCCGGGGCCCGGTCCGCCGCGTGGACCTGTCCAAGCTGATGAGCGCCGAGGCCCAGGAGGTGGCCGACGCCGCGGTGCGCCGCGCCCTGGAGGCCGGCGGCGCCGACGTGGACACGGTCCACCTGCTGTGGTCCCTGCTGCGCCACCAGCCCACGCGCGAGCTGATGGGCCGCACCGACGCCAACACCGACCAGCTCACCGCGGTGATCGACCAGGCGGTGGCGCAGGCGCCCCGGACGGTGCGCGGGTCGGCCAGGCTCACCCCGTCCGCCAAGAGGGCCCTGCTGGACGCGCTCCAGATCGCACGGGCCACCGGCAGTTCCAGCATCACGCCCGAGCACCTGCTGTTCGCCCTGGCGGTCAACCCCGACAGCCCGGTGAGCCAGCTCATGCGCGACTCCGGGATCACGCCGCCCGCACTGCAGAAGGCCGCGGGCCCCGTGCCCGCCGCCGACCGGGGCGAGGAAGAGCCCTCGGCCACGCCCACCCTGGACGAGTACGGCACCGACATGACGGCGCTGGCCCGCGAGGGGCGCCTGGACCCGGTCGTGGGCCGCGACGACGAGGTCGAGCAGTGCATCGAGGTGCTCGCCCGGCGCCGCAAGAACAACCCGGTGCTCATCGGCGACCCCGGCGTGGGCAAGACCGCGATCGCCGAGGGCATCGCCCAGCGCATCTTCGACGACGACGTCCCCGAGACCCTGCGCGGACGCCGCCTGGTCCAGCTCGACCTGGCCGGGATCGTGGCGGGCACGCGCTACCGGGGCGACTTCGAGGAGCGCCTGACCGCGATCGTGGACGAGATCCGCGCGCAGTCCGAGGGCCTGCTCATCTTCATCGACGAGATCCACACGATCGTGGGCGCCGGGGCGGCCGAGGGGTCGATGAACGCCGGGAACATGCTCAAGCCCGCGCTCGCCCGCGGCGAGCTGCACGTCATCGGCGCGACCACGGTGGACGAGTACCGCAAGAACATCGAGAAGGACGCCGCGCTCGAACGCCGCTTCCAGCCGATCCAGGTGCCCGAGCCGTCGGTGGAGGACACCGTCGAGATCCTGCGCGGCCTGCGCGACCGCTACGAGGCCCACCACCAGGTGCGGTTCAGCGACGAGAGCCTGGTCGCGGCGGCCGAGCTGTCGGACCGCTACGTCACCGACCGGTTCCTGCCCGACAAGGCCATCGACCTGGTCGACCAGGCGGGCGCCCGGGTGCGGCTGCGGCTGAAGACCTCCAGCTCCTCCCTGCGGGACCTGGAGAAGAGGCTCAAGGAGCTGGAGGAGCAGAAGGACAGGGCGGTCCAGGAGGAGGACTACGAGCGGGCGTCGGCGGTGCGCGACGAGATCTCCGCCGCCCGGAGCTCGATCCACCAGGCCCGCGGCACCGGCTCCGCGGTGCCGGAGGTGACCGGCGACGACATCGCCGACGTGGTCTCCCGCAGCACCGGCATCCCGGTCTCCCAGCTCACCCAGGAGGAGCGGGACCGGCTGGTCAACCTGGAGGAGGTGCTGCACACGCGGGTGATCGGCCAGAACGAGGCGGTCACGGCGGTCTCCGAGGCGATCCGCCGCGCCAGGGCCGGGCTGGGCGACCCCGACCGGCCGGTGGGCAGCTTCCTGTTCCTGGGGCCGACCGGCGTGGGCAAGACGGAGCTGGCCCGGGCGCTGGCCGAGGCCCTGTTCGGGTCCGAGGACGCCATGGTGCGCATCGACATGAGCGAGTTCCAGGAGCGGCACACCACCAGCCGCCTGACCGGCGCGCCTCCCGGGTTCGTCGGCTACGAGGAGGCGGGCCAGCTCACCGAGGCGGTGCGCCGCAACCCCTACTCCGTGCTCCTGCTGGACGAGATCGAGAAGGCGCACCCGGACGTGTTCAACCTGCTGCTGCAGCTGTTGGACGACGGACGGCTGACCGACGGCCAGGGACGGACGGTGGACTTCCGCAACACGGTGGTCGTCATGACCAGCAACCTGGGGTCGGAGGCGATCACCGGCGGCGGCCCGATGGGTTTCACCGCCGACGGCCAGATGGACCCCGACACCGAGCAGCGGGTGATGCGGCGGCTGCGCGAGGAGTTCCGGCCCGAGTTCGTCAACCGGATCGACGAGGTCATCGTCTTCAAGCAGCTCGGGAACGAGGAGCTGGCCCAGATCACCCGGCTCATGCTGGAGAGCCTCGAACAGCGGCTCAGGGCCAAGGACATCACGGTGCGGTTCACCGACGAGGCGGTCGCGTGGCTGGCCGAGCAGGGGTACCAGCCCGCGTACGGCGCCCGGCCGCTGGCGCGCACGATCCAGCGCACCGTCGGCAACCGCCTCTCGCGCATGGTGCTGGACGGGCAGGTCGTCCCGGGCGACCGGGTGATCGTGGACGCGGGCGACGACGGGGACCTGCGGATCTCCACCGCGCCCGCCTTCTGAGGCGGGCCGGGACGGCCGGAGGGGCGCGCCGCGGTCGCGGCGCGCCCCCGCGTGCCCGGAGCCCCCGACGGGAAGCGGCGCACCCTTCTCCCGGTGCGCCCCCTCACCGCCCGGGGCGGTCCCCGCCGCGTTCGGCGGCCTCCCCGGCAGGGGGCCGCCGCGCGGCGGGGGTCAGGCGGCGCCGCTCTCCCGGATCCGGTCGCGGATCCATTCCCCCGCGGGCTTGAGGGAGTCGGTGCCGGTCCAGGGCCCTCCGGCGGCGCAGGTGCCGGTCTCGAAGACCGCGCCGGAGCGGAAGTCGTCGGAGAAGTTCCAGTTCACCCAGCTGATCTGCTCCTCCTCCATGAGGTCGAGGTAGGCCTGGGCCGACGCGAAGTCGTTGGGGCCGTCGCCCGTGGCCTGCTGGGTGCCGAACTCGGTGACGAACAGCGGGAGCTCCTGGGCGGCGGCCCGGAACGCCTCCCGGTAGGAGCCGTGGGTGGCGGCGTAGAAGTGGAAGACGTACATGATGTTGTCGGCGTCGACCGGGTCGGCGGTGATCTCGGTGTGGTCCGAGCCCTCGGACATGCCCAGGGAGGACCAGGCGCGGGTGCCGACGAGCACGACGGCCTCGGGGTCCTCGGCGCGGATGACCGGGATGATCTCCTCGGCGTAGCCCTTGATCGCGTCCCAGGAGACCCCGTTGGGCTCGTTGGCGATCTCGTACAGGACGTTGTCCTTGTCGGCGTGCACCGAGGCGATCTCGGAGAAGAAGGTGCGGGCGCGCCCGGTGTTGTGGTTGGGGTCGCCGGGGGTGAGCATGTGCCAGTCGACGATGACGTACATGCCGCGGGCGGTGGCCTCCTCGATCAGCTCGTGGACCCGGTCGGTGAACCCGCGCGGGTCGGTCTCGTAGCCGTCCTCCTGGATGTACATGGACACGCGCAGCACGTCGGCGTTCCAGTCGTGGGCGAGCGCGTCCAGCGATCCGTCGGTGAGGCAGTCGCTGTACCACTGGAGTCCGTGCGAGCTCATCCCGGTGAGCTGGACGGGGTCGCCGTTGCTGTCGCAGAGCTTGACGCCGCAGACGGTGAGCTGCCCGTGGGTGTCCGCGGGGCCTGCGGCGGACTCGGGGCCGGAGGGCGCCCGGGTCTGCCCGGTCGAGGCCAGGGCCGCCCCCGTGGGGCCGTTCGCCCCCGCGAGGACGAGGAGCGCCACGGCGAGCAGGAGCGCTCCCACGAGCGCGGCGCCGGCGGGGGTCCGGCGTGTGCGGGCGGGGGACGGGGGGTGGTGCGCCACGGGCTTCCTCCAGCGGGGTGGCGGCCCGGCGCGGTCCGGGGGAGGACGTCGCACCGAACCGGAAGGAGTCTTTTCTTTTCTCGCAACCTAGACTTCGGTCACGGAGCGGTCAAGCCCCCTTACGCGACGAATACGCACCCTTCCCGTGCGCCCCACCGCCCGGGCCCGCCGCGCTCCCCGCGACCGGCCGCGGCGGCGGACCGCGAACAGCGCGGAGCCCGCGGGCGCGCCGGGAGCGGCGCGTCCGCGGGCTCGGCAACCGGGCCCCGGCCCCTCCCGGGACCGGCCCGTCCTCAGGCGGGTTCGGGCTCGGGTTCCGGGCCGGGCGGCTCGGGCGTGGGCGCGGGCCCCGGGGGCTCCGGCAGCGGATCCGGCGGGGACGGGGGGTCCGGCATCGGGGTCGGGGGGAACGGGTCCGGCGGCATCGGCGGCATCGGGTCCGGGTAGCGCGCGGCAGGGGCCGGAGTGCCGTCACGGGTGCGTGCGTTCATGTCTCCTCCTCACTGGTCGTCCTTGCGGGCCCGGCGCGCGGGCGGGCCGCCCGCGCGCCGGGCCGGCTCAGCCCCCGGCCCTGAGCCGGGGCAGGATCTCCTTCCGGTAGAACTCGAAGAAGCCCTCCTGGTCGTCGCCGACCTGGCAGACGTACACCTCGTCCACCCCGGACTCCAGGTACGGCCTGATCGCGGCGAGGTGCGCCTCGGGGTCGGGCCCGCAGGTCACCTGCTCCGCCGCCATCTGCTCCGTGACCAGCCCCTCGGTGAGCTGCCGGAAGTGGCGGGGCAGGGGGAGGATCTGGGCCGCCTCCCCCTGCAGGGCCTCGTTGGGCCACCGCTCGTGGACCA